>OY969808.1:0-4540669 GCA_963703305.1 Vulcanimicrobiota bacterium | reverse complement strand
ATAGGCATAAGGGAGCTTGACTGCGAGACGGACAGGTCGAGCAGGTGCGAAAGCAGGGCTAAGTGATCCGGCAGTACCGAATGGAAGGGCTGTCGCTTATCGGATAAAAGCTACTCCGGGGATAACAGGCTTATCTCCCCCAAGAGTCCACATCGACGGGGAGGTTTGGCACCTCGATGTCGGATCGTCGCATCCTGGGGCTGTAGTAGGTCCCAAGGGTTGGGCTGTTCGCCCATTAAAGCGGTACGCGATCTGGGTTCAGAACGTCGTGAGACAGTTCGGTCCCTATCCGCTGTGGGCGTTGGAAGTTTGAGGGGCGTGGACTCTAGTACGAGAGGACCGAGTCGAACGAACCGCTGGTGAACCGGTTGTCCCGCCAGGGGCATAGCCGGGTAGCTATGTTCGGATCAGATAAACGCTGAAAGCATATAAGCGTGAAACTGACCCCAAGATGATACTTCAATCCCGTAAGGGTGAAGAGCCGTGGTAGACTACCACGTTGATAGGCCGGGGGTGGAAGCACCGCAAGGTGTGGAGCTGACCGGTACTAATAGCTCGGAAATTTTATTAACGCACACAAGAACATTGCTCTCGTGCCACATGGAAGTTCTTCTCTATACAGCTTTCTCCGACGCGATCGGCTCGAGCCCAGGCTCGCCGTCTCGCCGGAGGATCAAGTTTCTGGCGCCCATGGCGGCGGGGTCCCACCCGTTCCCATCCCGAACACGGCAGTTAAGCCCGCCAGCGCCGATGATAGTCGGACCGCAGGGTCCCTCGAAAGTAGGTCGGTGCCAGATTATATAAACGAAGAAGCTCGTCACACATCAACACTGTGGCGAGCTTCTTTTAATTCGACCGGCTCGCTGCGTTCACTCAATATTCCGGAGGCCGTCCCGTCATGACTCGCGTTCTACGTTCTCTCGCTCTCGCCGGCTTGGCGCTTACACTCGCAATCTACCTGCCGGGCTTCGCTCGCGCGCAAGACACGACCATGTCCGTCGACGTGCTCCACGCCGAAGCGCTTTACAAAGACGGGAAGTACAAAGAAGCGATCGAGGTGCTGACCAAGTATTTGGCGACGCATCCCTCGGATGCGACGGCGCTGGTCGACCGCGGCGACGACTACCAGGCGCTGCGGGATCAGAAGTCGGCGATCGCCGACTACACCGCGGCGCTTGCCGTCAACCCCGACTTCGCGTATGCGTATGCGTCGCGGTGCCAATCGCGCTACGAGGTGGATCAAGCCGCCGCGGCGCTGGCCGACTGCACGAAAGCCATCGACTTGAGTCCGAAGCTGGCGTATCCGCATCGCGAGCGGGCGATGATCGAACTCGCCGCTGGAGACGGCAAGGCGGCCCTGGCCGACGCGAGCCAAGCGATCGCGCTCGACGCCGACAATCCGTACGGGTTGACCATCCGCTGCCGTATCTACGTGGATCTCGGCCAGTACGACCAAGGCGTAACGGATTGCAGCAGCGCGCTGGCGATCGACCCGGATGAAGAGCTCGCGTTCTTTCATCGCGGGCGCGCCGAGATCAAACTGAAGAACTACGACAAGGCCGTTTCGGATTTCACGTCCGCTTTGAAACTCGATCCGGAGGAAACCGGAGCGTACTATTGGATGGGCGTCGCGAAGCTTAGTGCCGGCTCGTACGCCGACGCGCTCAAGGATGCCGACAGCTACATCAAATCGAACGGCGACGACGCCGACGGCCACCTCCTGCGCGCCGAGATCGAGCAAAAACTGGGCAACACCGCCGAGGCGCGAACGTCGGCCACGACGGCGCTGCGCCACTACCGCATCGACAACGATACGAGCGGAGCGGCAGAAGCGCAGAAGGTGCTCGACGGTCTCGGCGGCGCTTCCGCACCCGCCACGCAACGCTAGCAGCCGGGAGCCTAGTAGGCGGTGCCGGTTGGCACCTTGTATTGTGACACGAATGCAGCAGCGCGAACGCGGCGTGGCGATTTTGGGTACGGGGCACGCGGTGCCGGAGCGCATCGTTTCCAGCGAAGAACTGGACCGGCAGCTGGGTCACGCGCCGGGGACCGTGTACGCGCAAAGCGGCGTCCTGCAGCGTCACGTCGCGGCTCGGGGTGAAACCGCAGCTTCTCTCGCCGCGCGCGCCGCGCGCCACGCGCTGGACGCCGCCGGGCTCACCATGGCGGACGTCGATTGCGTCGTTGCAGCGAGCGCGACGATGGATCAGGGCATGCCGTGCAACGCGGCGTTAATCTATCGCGAGCTCGGCGAGTCGGATCGCGCGGTACCGGCCTTCGACGTGAACGCGAGCTGCTTAGGCTTTCTCGTCGCATTGGAGACGCTGTCCTGGCCGATCGCAGCCGGACGTTACGAACGCGTACTCGTCGTTGCCGCAGATATCGCGTCGTGCGCTTTGAACTGGGACGATCTCGGCGCGAGCGCGATCTTCGGCGATGGCGCGGCGGCGGCCGTACTGGGAGCGCGGCCCGATTCGCGCATCCTTCACTCCGAGATACGAACGTTCGCTCAAGGCGCTCATCTGTGCGAAATACCGGCCGGCGGTTCGCGCTATCATCCGTCCCGCATGGACGAATCGATCGAGCCGTATATTACGTTTCGTATGAACGGCAAAGGCGTCTTCAAGCTCGCGTCGGCCCATCTTCCCGAGTTTCTAAGCGATCTGCTGGCCGGCGCGGCCGTCACGCTGGACGACATCGATTGGGTCGTGCCGCACCAGGCGAGCCGCCTCGCGCTCGAGCACGTTTGCGCGCGGCTCGGCTTTCGTTCCGGATGCGTCGTCGACGTGTTTTCCGAACTCGGTAATCAAGTGGCGGCGTCGCTCCCCACGGCCCTCGATTATGCGATTCGCGACGGCCGCATTCGCCGCGGCGATACGCTCTTGCTGTTGGGAACCGGCGCCGGGCTGACGCTGGGCGGCATGGTCTTGCAGTACTGATGAAGGTGCTCGTCACGGGAGGCACGGGGTTTCTGGGGCGCCACGTCGTCTGGCGTCTCGCTTCCGAGGGCGCCGACGTCGTCTTTACCGGGCGCCGTCGTGACGCGGCCGAAACGGTATGCCGGCTTTCGCCTGCGGGCGTTCGATGGACGTTCGTCGATCATGGAAGTCCGGAGGCCGCGACGACGTTGGCTTCGTGCGCTGCCGATGCGGACGCCGTCGTACACTGTGCCGCCTTCGCAGCGCCGTTCGGCGACGTGGAGACGTTTCGTCGCTCAAACGTTGCCAGTACGGCCGAGGTGCTCGAGGCCTGCCGTCGAGCACAGGTGCGGCGCCTGGTTCACGTCTCGACGCCGAGCGTGTACTTTGAGTTTCGCGACCGGTTGGGGATTTGCGAAAGCGAGGCGCTTCCGCCGCCGGTCAACGAGTACGCTCGGACGAAAGCCGCAGGTGAAGCGCTCGTCCGGGATTCGTCGATGTTGGAAGCCGTTATTTTACGCCCGCGCGCCTTGTTCGGGCCTTGGGACCAGACGCTCTTTCCGCGCCTGCTGCGCGTCATCGAACGCGGAGCGATTCCGCTGATGCGCGGCGGCCGGGCGATGCTCGATCTCACGTACGTCGACAACGCCGTCGACGGCATTTGGCTCGCGCTGACGCGACCGCTGCCGCGTCGCACCGCCACGTACAATCTCAGCAACGGCGAGCCGATCGAGCTCACGCAGCTGCTCGCAAAAATCGCGGAACATTTCAAGCTGCGGCTGCGTACCGTGCGGATCCCGTGGGGCGTCATAGCAAGCGCGGCGGGGTTCATGGAGGCGTTGGGAACGGTGGTCCGCAAGGAACCGCTCCTCACGCGATATAGCGCTGGCGTCTTAGCCTTTAGCCTGACGCTGGACCTCGGCGCCATCAAACGCGACCTTGGGTTTCGCGCGCGCGTATCGCTCGACGAAGGACTGCAACGCTACGCCGACTGGCGCATCGAACGCGCTGCGGCCGGGGCGCCGTGACGCGAACGCTTGCGGTCCATCCATTGCGGGTGGGTTCGTGCCGTCACTTCGAGCGGTTCGCCAGTCGCGACGCGCCATGGGCGCTGACGACGTTCCCCGCATACTGCGCGTTGATCGCTCACCCGTCGCGCGGCTGGATGCTCTTCGACACCGGATACGCGCGCCGTTTCTTTCCGGCAACGCAGGGACTGCCCGAGCGGCTTTACCGCACGCTCCTTCCGGTTACGCTTTCGCAAGAAGAAGAACTGGCATCTCAATTGGTGCGCTACGGAATCGAAGCGCGCGATATTGCAACCGTGATCGTCTCGCACTATCATGCCGACCACATTGCCGGTCTACGCGATTTCCCGAACGCGCGCTTCGTCGCTCCCGGCAGCGATACGCGAGCGTTGTGGCGCGCCGGAAATGCGTGGCGCAACACCGCGCGTGGATTTCTTCCCGCGCTGCTTCCAGACGACTTTGCCTCGCGAGTGGCCGACGCAGAGGCGTTTCCGGTCGTCGATCTGCCGGTGTGGATGGCGCCGTTTGCGGTTGGCTTCGATCTGTTCGGCGACTACAGCGCCGTCGCGGTGCCGCTTCCCGGCCACAGTGAAGGGCAGATCGGCCTGCTGATCCCCGATGCGCAAGGTCGCCCCATCCTTCTCGTGGCGGACGCGTGCTGGTCGATGCCTGCGTGCCGCGCCGGCTCGCTGCCTTCGCGCCTCGCATCGTTCGCGCACGTCGACACGCGCCGCTACGCCGAAACGTTCTTTCAGCTTCGCGACTTGAGTTCGCGCGAACGATCTCTGGCGCTGCTCCCCTCGCATTGCGCGGATTCATGGAGTGCGTTTTCGGATGGTTGTGGGTAGCGCGCGCACCGCGTCGTTGCGCGTCGCGGCATACTTTGCCGACGCACGCTGGCGCCTGAACTTCTCCGACCGGCGCGCCTTGGAGGCCTGGCAGCGCGACGCGCTCGGCGACTTCCTGAAGAACGTCGTGCCGCGTGCGCCGCGCTATCGCGGCTTGCCGCCGGGCCAAATCGAAGATCTGCCGACGATGGATAAGGCGGCAATGATGGCGGATTTTCGTGCGTACAACACCGTCGGCATCTCGTACGACGACGCCATGGCCGTGGCGTTGGAGGCCGAGCGTTCGCGCGATTTCACGCCGACGCTGGGCGATGTGACCGTCGGTCTTTCAAGCGGAACGTCCGGACAACGCGGCCTTTTCTTAGTGAGTTCCGCCGAGCGCCTTCGCTGGGCTGGAGTGGTGCTCGCGCGGACGCTGCCCGCCGCGGCGATTCGGCGGATGCTCACGCCCTGGCTGCCCCCGATTCGCATCGCGTTCTTTCTACGCGCCAACAGCAACCTCTACCGTACGATTGCCGGCCGGCGCATCGAGTTCCGATTCTTCGATCTTTTGACCGGTACGAGCGGCATCGCCGGCGAGTTGAACGCATGGAAACCCGACGCCGTCATAGCGCCGCCGACGATCCTTGCGTTTCTCTCGAGCGAAGCGATCGCCGGGCGCCTCTCGATCGCACCCGAAAAAGTTATTTCGGTGGCGGAGGTGCTCGAAGAAGGCGACGCCCGAGCCGTGCGAGCGGCGTTCGGATGCGCGGCGGATCAACTTTATCAGGCCACCGAAGGGTTTCTCGGTTACACGTGCGAGCTGGGATCGATCCATCTCAACGAGGCCCTGGCGTACATCGAGACCGAGTGGCTCGACGCCGCGAAGACGCGGTTTCAACCCGTCATCACCGATTTCTCGAGAACCGCGCAACTGATCGTGCGGTACCGGCTTGACGACGTCCTGAACGTAGCGGAGCGGCCTTGCGCCTGCGGGCGCGCCGAGCTGACGATTGCGTCGATCGAAGGCCGTGCCGACGAGACGGTCTCGTTGACGTCGCTCGACGACCGCGGCGATGCCGCGATCTTTCCCGATGCGCTGCGTCATGCAATGGCGCTGGCGGGATCGATCGGTCAATACGCGATCGTCGCAAACGGTATGCGCTGGAAGGTCGAGATCGAGCCTGTGGCGGGAGTCTCGTTCGACGACGCGTGCCGGGAAGCAGAGACCGCGTTACGCGGACTTTGCGCGAACTATCGCGTGCGCGCGCCGGCGTTCGCGTTCGGTCGCTGGTCCGCACCGAAGCCGGGCGAAAAACGCCGCCGCATCACGGTGCGCCGCTCGCCACGAGATGCTGCATGCGCGTCCTAATTCTTGGGGCGCGCGCGCCCGTGTGTTTGGAATGGGCGCGCGCGTTTCACGCAGCCGGAGCTCACGTAACCGTTGCCGATTCGGTCGCATGGCCGCTGACGCGTGCGAGCGCCGCGGTCGAACGCTACGTGCGTTTGCCCGAACCGCGCTACGCGACCAACGACTGGCTCGACGCGATTGCCGCGGAGATCGAGCGGGGCGGCATCGATCTGCTCCTTCCGACGTGCGAGGAAGTCTTTTACCTTTCGCACGGCATGGCGAGGCTGCCGGCGAGGTGCCGAATCTTCACCAGCGATTTCGCGCTCCTGCGCAGTCTTCACCACAAAGGGCATTTTGCTCGCCTGACCGCGGGCTGGCCGGTGGCTGCACCGGAGACGCGACTGCTCGAAACCGTCGCGGACGTCGAAGATCTTTACGACGAATCTGCCGGCTGGGTATTCAAGCCGGCGTATTCACGGTTCGCCGCCTCAACCCTGATCAAACCTACGGCCGGCCGTTTGCGGGAGATCCGTCCAACGGCGCTGCAGCCGTGGGTCGCGCAACGATTCGTGCGCGGGCGCGAGCACTGCAGTTTCGGCGTGTTCGTCGACGGCCGCGTGACGATCGCCGCTTCGTATCATCCTCGTTATCGCGTCGGCCGGGGGTCCGGCATCCTGTTCGAGCCGACGTCTCCGCCGCAGCTGCCGGAATTCTTGGAGCGATTCGGCGCGAGCACCGGCTATACGGGTCAAGCCGGCTTCGATTTCATCGAGGACGAATCCGGGCGTTTGCACGTGCTCGAGTGCAATCCGCGTGCGACCAGCGGCATCCATCTCCTGAGCCATCGTCCGCTGGATCTGGTTGCCGCGCTGACCGCTCGAAGCGACGGATCACGTGCGCCATCGCCCGGCCCAAAAATGCTGGCCCTTGCGATGCTCTTCTTTGCCGCTCCGCGCGCGCTGATGCAAGGAGCGGCTGCATGGAGCGCTTTTGGGCGAGAGTACGCTGCGGCGCAGGACGTCCTAACGCGCAGCCGAGATCGCGGTCCGTTGTTTGCGCAGATCCCGGGATTCGCCGAAATCGTACTGCGGGCCGTGCAACGGCGGTGCTCGCTGTTGGCCGCCGCGACCGCAGACATCGAATGGAATGGCCAGCCGCTTGAGGCGCCGGGGACGTGAGACTGCTCGAAAGCGCCGAACTTCGCGAGTTCAACGCGAACGGACACGGAGCCGGCGTTGCCTACGTGCGCGATTGCATCGGTGCACTCGGAACGAAGGCCATTCGAAACGTTCGTACCGAAATGCAAATACTCGACACGGGCCGGCACACGTTCCCCGTGAGCATCAACAAGGGCGATGAGGCAGCCGGAGAACAGCTACGTCGTATCGCCGCTGACCGCCTACAGCGGATACGCGCGGGACGAACTCGAGCGTAACGACGTCGGGTGGTTCGCGCCGCCGCTGCGGTTCTTAACGGACGTATCCGGCGCTTGGCTTTCGGCGGCGCGCGTCGATCGTCTAGTTCAAGTTAACAACTGGCTGCTGTCGACGAATATCTACCCACCGGAGTGGAACGGCGACGATCTGAAGCCCATTACGTCGTTGCTGGTCGAGCGCTGGCCCGATCACGCCATCGGGTTCCGTTCGCTCAACGGATTCAGCAATCCACAACTGCTGGAGCGGATGCGGACTGCCGGATATCTCGCGCTCCCTAGCCGGCAGGTGTATATCTTTGACGGCCGCGACGGGTCCGACTCGCCGTTCCGCACGCGGCACAACGCCCAGATCGACGCGCGCCTGTTGCGGCGCGGAGCGTATCGCATCGTTCGCGAAGCGGCGACGACCGATGAGGATTTCGAGCGGCTCGAGGAGCTCTACAATCTGCTGTATCTCGAGAAGTATTGCCGTTTGAACCCGCAATTCACGGCGGCGTGGCTGCGCTGCGGCCAACGCGACGGCTGGCTCGAGCTCTCGACGCTGCGGAACGACGAAGGCCGCGCCGACGGCGTGGTCGGATGGTTTGCGATGCCCGGTCTCATCACCGCGCCGATCGTCGGCTACGACACGGGATTACCGGCCAAAGAAGGGCTCTACCGAATGCTGACCGCGCTCTGTATCGAAGAAGCTGCGAGGCGTCGCTGGGTGCTGAACTTCAGTTCGGGAGCATCGCACTTCAAGCGCTTGCGGGGAGGCGCACCGGAGATCGAATACAGCATGGTGTACGTTCGCCATTTGCCGGCGAAACGCCGGGCCGCGTGGCGCGCGCTTCAAATCGCATCGGCGGGTGTAGCGGCGCCGCTGCTGCGGGCCTTTCGCCTGTGATCGATGCAAAGCGTTCCTGGTGGCCGGTTTGTACGAGCCGGGAGCTCGGGCGACGGCAGCTGCTGGCGCGGACTTTGTGCGACGTGCCGCTGGTGCTCTTTCGCGATGCTGCAGCCCTCCCAGCCATCGCGCTAGATCGCTGTCCGCATCGCAATGCGCCGCTCTCGGCCGGCCGGGTGAACGACGGCGAGATCCAATGCAGCTATCACGGCTGGCGCTTCGACGGCGCGGGACGCTGCACGCACGTACCCGGGTTGGAATCAAACCTGCGCCCGGTCCGCCCGCTCAACCGCGCGATCGCGAGCGCCGAGTTCGGCGGCCTCGTGTGGGCGTGTTTAGAACCGCAAGCCGACGAACCGGCCCCGCGCGATCCGTGGACCGATGCGACGGGCTGCGATTCGTTCGTTTTGAGCGATCGCGTATCGTGCGGCGTCGTTGAAGCGGCGGAGAATTTCCTCGACGGCTTTCACACGCACTTCGTCCACGCCGGCCTGATCCGCCGCCCGGTGCAGCGCCGGCGCGTAGCGGTGGTGACCAGCGAAATTCCGAACGGCGTGATGGCAAGCTATCGGGGAGAAGGCGTGCAATCGGGGCTGATTTCGCGCCTCTTCGAGCGCGACCGGAGCGAGAGCATGGGGCGATTTACGTTGCCGGGCATGGCCGAGGTAGAGTACCGCGGCGCGAGAAACCGTCTAACGCTGTTGGTTTCAACGTGGCTCACGCCGGAGACGAACGGCAGCCTTCGCGTCTTCGTGCGGGTCGTTACGCCTCGCGGAGCGGTACCGGCCGCGCTCAAGGCCCTCGTTCTGGGTTATTTTTTCCGCATCGTGCTCCGCCAAGACAAACGGATCCTGGAACTGACCAGTGCGAACGCGGCACGTTTTGCAGACCGGTTACAGGTCGATAGTCCGTTGGACGTCCTGGCGCCGCACATCCGCCGGCTCGTCGCGGGCGAGCCGCTCGACGCGGCGCGATTGGGAGAAGTAGTTGTCCTCTTGTAAGAAGTACTACTCGCGATGACGACGCGCACCGTTCTCGTTGCGACCGCTCTTATCGTGCTCGCCGCTTGCTCTCGAGCCGGATCCGGCGGCAGTGCGCAACCGCACGAGCTTCGGATTGGAATCGTCAGCGATCCGCATTCGCTCAATCCGCTGTTCGTTACGGCGCAGAGCGACGTGGATATCAGCCAGTTCTACCTCGAATCTCTAGTCGGGCTCTCGTCAAAAAACGAGTTGATCCCGCTGCTCGCAGATCCCGTGCCCAGTCGCGCCAACGGCGGGATCTCGCCGGACGGCATGACGATCGTCTATCACATGCGCCGCGGCGCACGCTTTGCCGATGGGGTGCCGGTCACCTCGAAGGACGTCGCTTTCACGTACCGGGCGACGCTCGATCCGCGCAATCCGACGACCTCGTCCGATCCATACCGCCGCATCGCATCGCTCGAGACGCCGGATGCGTTTACGGTAATCGTTCGCCTGAAGCGCCCGTGGGTGGCCGCCGTCTCCGAGCTCTTTGCCGTCTCGGACTTCATCGGCGGCATTCTCCCTGCACACGCCTTCGCAAGCACCGACATCAGCCACTCGCCCTGGAACGAAAAGCCATTCGGCAGCGGTCCGTTCGCGGTCGAGAACTGGCGACACGGCGATCGCATCGAACTAACTGCGAACAAATACGCCTGGCGCAAACCCTTGCTCTCACGCGTCGTCGTGCGCGTGCTCTCCGATCAATCGACGCTGTTCGTCGCCCTGCAGACCAACGACATCGACGTGGCGACGCTGACCGAGGAGCAGATCGCGCCGGCGCGCCGCCTGCCCGGCGTCGTCATCAACCAGACCCTGCAGAATCACACCATCTACGTCGAGTATCAAACGCGCCGCCAGCCGATCTCGGACCCGCTGGTTCGGCGCGCCCTACTCGAAGCGATCGACCGCGAACACGTTCGCAACACGGTCTTTCTAGGATTCCAGCCGCTTGCGACGACGGAGATTCCGCCGATCTTCGCCGCGCACGATCCATCGATTCCACCGTGGAAGTTCGATCCCGCGGCGGCTGGAGCCGATCTTGAGCGCGCAGGCTGGCGTCTGCGCGACGGCGTGCGCTACAAAGACGGCAAGCCGCTGCAACTCCTCTTTGCGTACATCAGCACGTCGGTGCAGGCACGACGCTTAGCAACGATCTACCAGGAAGAGTTGGCGCGCGTCGGCGTCGAGCTCATCGTGAAAGGCTATCCGGCAACGGCGTTCTACGGCGCAGCCTCGAGCGGAGGCATCGAACGCGGCGGTAACTATGATCTTGCGTACACCGAGTGGTACGGCGGCTCGGATCCCGAGGAGTCGGAGTTCTTCACGTGTGCGAACCTCGCTCCGGAAGGTCCGAACACGTCGTTTTGGTGCAACCGCGATTACGACAGACTCTTTGCGGAACAGATGTCGACGCAGGACGTCGCCGCTCGGCGGAAGATTTTTTTCGCGATGCAGCGGGCTATTCACGACGGCCTCGTCGGTGATTGGCTCGTGACAACGACTGCGTACACGGCGACGTCGGCCCGCGTGCGCGGGTGGGCGCCGAACATGCTGTTCATGTATGGGAATAGCGAAGCCTGGGATGTGGGATCCTAGGCTGACGGCTGATGAGCTCGGGTGTGACGCGTGGGCGAGCCTCGTGCCCCTGGGCGATTTCTGATTTTTTCAAAAAAGCCCGGAGGGCGTACTTCCTTTGAAGTTTTGAAAAAACGGATAAGTAGAAAAACACATGGATGTGTTTTTCGAGCGGTCGCCCAGGGGCATGAGGCTCGCCCACGCGTCACACCCGAGCTCATCAGCAGCTTGCTAGTGATGCGGAGAAGATGCGGGCAGTGTGGCGCGCACGATGGTGCCGCCGTATTGCGTTAGCCAGATCTCGCCGTCGGGGCCGGCGGCGAGGCCGAGGGCGTCTTCGTTTTCTTGCGTCGTTGCAACGGGGCGTTCGTAGTATGTGATGAATTTGTCGGGGCCGATTCGTGTGAGCATGCCTTCGCCGCCGAGGTAGGAGCTGATCCACATGGCACCATCGGGGCCTGCGGCGATACCTTGAGGGTCGCCTATTTCGTCGAGCTGAATTTTGGAGAAGGTTCCCTTCGTGGTAATTCTTCCGATCGTGCTTTCTCCGCGTTCCGTAAACCATATCGCTCCGTCCGATCCGGCGGTGATGGCGCGGGGGTCGATATTGTTGGGGAGCGGGAAATCAGTGATCGTTCCGGCGGTCGTTATTCGTCCGATGCCGTGGCCGGGTTCGGTGAACCACATGGCGTTGTCGGGGCCGGCGCAGATTGCGAACGATGTAGTGGGGCCGGGGAGTTGGTACTCGTGGATCGTTCCGTCGGTTGCGATTCGTCCGATCGAGTCGTCTTCGTATTCGGTGAACCAGAGGGCGCCGTCGGGGCCGGCAGCGATGGCGTACGGGCTGCGGCGGCTTCCGGGCAAGTCGTATTCGCTTACAGCGCCGCTCGTGGTGATCCGTCCGATTTCACCGCCGAGATACTCGGTGAACCAGAGCGCACCATCGGATCCGGCCGCTATGCCCATGAGGCCGTAGACGCCGTTTGCGGCGAGCGGAAACTGGGTGAGCTTGCCGTCGGAAGCAATGCGCCCGATGGCGTCGCCTTCGTATTCGGTGAACCACATCGCGCCGTCTGGTCCGCGGGTGATGCCTTGCGGATCGTTGGGAGGGTCGTGCGGCGTGAGGGCGTGCTCGGTGTAGCTTACGCGCGCGCCGCGAGCCGGCGCCGGCGGCGGGGTAGCCGCGGTGTGGAGCGACGCGATTAGGAGGGCGGCGTAGAACACGGTGGATTCTCCTGTGCTCGTATTCTACGGCGCGAGGCGTCCACGAAGCGTCTACAATGCTTCGCGTAGATTAGAGATACTTTAGAACCCACGCTTCCCAGCGCCGGTAGACGTCTTCCGAACGAACCGGGTCGCTTGGGAAGTGGCCGTTCACGGGGAAGATGACGAACTGCACCGTCGTTCCGGTCGCCCGTACGTCGTGATAGAACTCGTAGGCAAGCGGCGTTGGGACGCGGAAGTCGCCGGCGTCGCTGAGGATGAGCGTCGGCGTTTTCACGTTGCCGGCATACGTCAGCGGCGACTCGGCATTGAACGTGTTCATCAGCGACGGATCGGTCCATGGGGATGGGCCGATGAACTGCGGCGTAAAGTCCTTCGCATCGGTCATGGCGGAGTAGCCGATCCAATCGTTGACGGCCGCGCCCGAGACCGCCGCTTTCCAGCGCGTGTCGTGACCGATGAGCCACGACGTCATCAAGCCGCCTTCGGACCAGCCGGAGACGGCGATGCGTGAGGGATCGACCGAGCCGGACTTGAGCACCGCCGCTAGCCCGTCTTCGATGTCTTGACCGGGCACGCTCGCGATGTGCGGCACCGTCGTGCGCGCGAACGCGAGGCCGAGGTCGTCGCTGCCGCGATAGTTGGGTTCGAAGACGAACCACCCGTGCGCCGCAAGGACTTGCGGAAAACTCGAGAAGGCCGTGTTGCTTGCGGAGGTTGGGCCGCCGTGGATGAAGAGGACGAGCGGCGCACGCATTCCTTTGTGCCAGTTCGGCGGCCTGACGAGCACGCCGTCCGGGGAGAAGCCATCCGTACTCTTCCACACGATCGTACTGCTGGAAGCGACTGCATAGCGGTCGATCCAATCGTTGTAGTGCGTGAGCCGTACCGGCTGCGTCGCGCGCGGGGCCAGCAGATAGAGTTCGGTCGGACGATCGGGTGCGTTGGCCGTGAACGCGATCGTTCCGTCTTTGGCGACGCTCGCCGCAAAGCCGGCGAGATTCCCGATCGGAGCGATCGCAACGCTGCCGTCTGCGCTAACTCGATAAAAGCGCCGGTTCGTCCCGTCGTTTGCGACCATCAGCACGGCATCGTTCGAAGCAAAGTCCAGAATATCCGCATTGCGGTCGAGGTGCTTGGTAAGGAACTGCGGATGCTTCCCATTCGCGTCGGCGAGGGCGACCTCGCTCTGCATCGTTCCCTTTGGATTTGCGAACCCGTAAGCGATGTGACGGCCGTCCGGCGATCGTACCGGACCCTCTTGCGTCGTCGACAGCGCGTCGATGGAGGAGATCGCTCCGCTGCGAACGTCGACGCGAACGATCTCGTGGGCTAAGTAGCGATTCGGGTGCGCGTTCGGCTTGCTGCGCGTCACGAATAAACTGCGGCCGTCGGCGGAATAGGTGAACCCGCCGGCAACGTTTTGGCTCCAGTGCGGAATGCGTCGCGGCGTCCCGCCGTTCGAAGTGACTTCGTACAGCACGTCGGCGACCGGTGCGGCTTGCGCGGTCCAGGCCTCGTACGTGACGTCGAAGGCGTCGTCGTGCGCTTCGATCGCTTTTGCGTTGGGCGCCTCGCCGCCGGCAACGTAGGCCAGCGCGCGACCGTCCGGCCGCCATTGGTAATCCTCGACGCCCTTTTTCTCGTGCGTGAGTTGAAGCGCTTCGCCGCCGTCCATCGGCAGCACGAAGAGCTGCGTCGCCTTATCCTTGTCGGTTCCGGTTACCTCGGTGAATGCGATGAAGCGGCCGTCCGGCGACCACGACGGATTCGAGACGTGCGCGTCGCGAATCAGCGATCGAATCGCGTGCGAGTGCGTATCCACGAGCACGAGCGTATAGGTGGTTTCGTTTTTGGTGAAGTCGCGCTTGGGAACGAGCAGGGCGACGTGCGAACCGTCGGGAGAAATCTGGGGCGACGACGGAGCGACGATCTTGCGCAGATCTTCGAGTTTGAGCGTGGGTTTGGCGGCGGCCGGCATCGCGCTTGCGCCGAATGCGAGTGCGGCCACGAGAGCGCTAAAGAAGATACGTTGCATTATTTCATCCACCGATCGAACCAGCCGGTCCAGGCGCGCATGACGCTTTCGATGCCGACCGGATCGGTCGGAAAGTGTCCGTACCGGGGAAACGCGGTGAAGGTTACCGGCACGTGCCGCTCGACCAGCGCGTGATAGAGCACGTAGGACTGCGAGACGGGCACGCGCTGATCGCGCGTGTCGCTCAGGATGAGCGTCGGCGTCTTGACTGACGAAACGAACGTGATCGGCGATTCGGCGGCGTACGCGGCGCGCCCGGCCTTGCCGAACGGAAGCGTCCCGGCCATGAACGTCTGCGCGAAGTACTCGTTGATGTCGGAGAGCACGGCTTGCTCGTACCAATCGTAGACGCCGGCGCCGGCGACGGCCGCACGCCAATACGATGCATGTCCGATCAGCCATCCGGTTTGCAACCCGCCCCCGGACCATCCGGAGACGAAGATGCGCGATTCGTCGATCGTACCGGTCTTGCGCAGCGCCTCAACGGCGGCGAGATTGTCGCGCCCCGGTCCACTGGTAACGTCGCCGACGATCGCCTGCAGAAACGCATCGCCGAGATTGTCACTTCCGCGATAGTTCGGACGGAAGACCATGTAGCCGCGCTTAGCCAGGACCTGATCCATCGGTGGTTCGACGCCGGCAAGATCCCGCGTCGACGTCGAGACGGGACCGCCGTGGATGTCGAGCACCAGCGGATACTTTTTGCCGGCAACGTACCCGACCGGATACGTGAGCACGCCGACGGCCTGTACTCCTAGATCCGTCGTCCAGCTGAACGCCTCGCTTTTTCCGAGTTCGAGCGACGCGAGCCACGGGTTTTCGTTGGTCAGGCGTTTCGGGGCTGCCGCGCCGGGCGGCAGGTAATAGATCTCTGCGAAGTCGCTGGCGCTCGTTCCGACGAACGCGATGCCGCCGTCGTTGGCCACGTCCGCCTGCGAGATGTCGACGTCGCCGAGATTGAGTTTGTGCGACTCTTTCGCGTCGAGGATCCACGCGACGCTGCGGATTCCATCGGCGGTCTCGACCAGAACGCCGGCATCGCGCGGCAGCCACGTCACCCCGTGGACGTTGCGATCGATCGTCTTCGAACCGTAGAGCTCGTGCCCGTCGGCCAGCGTTCGAATCGAGGCGTCGTTGGTCAAATAGATGCTGCCGTGACGCGGCACGGCGATCGCGATCAGTTTGCCGTCCGCCGAAATTACCGGATTCGCATCCGTGCCGTAGCCGAGCGCCGTGTCGGTTGCGGCTTTGACGTCGCGAACGTACGTCGTCTGCGTGACGAAGTGCGCGAAGATCGGATCGGGCTGGCGCTGATAGTAGATCTTCGTGCCGTCCGGCGACCATACGGGTTCGCTGGTCGCGACGATGCTCCAGGTGCCGGAGGTGAGCCGCGTCGCGTGCGTGCCGTCTGCGTCGACCGTCCACAGGTGCTGCGGCATCGGCGTTTCGCGCGTGAGGTAATCGTTGTCCGTAATCATGACCGCGTCGAGCGGTTTTTGAGCGTCGCTTTTCTTCGGCGCTTCATCTTCGGCGACGTACGCGAAACCATGCGAATCGGGACGCCAAGCGTAGCTGGTAACGCCGCTTGGGGCATCCGTGACTTTGAGCGAGTCGCCCCCGTTCATCGCCAGTACGTAGAGCTGTGCGGGCTTTCCGCGCTCGGGATCGGCAAGGTAGGCGATCGCCGAGCCGTCCGGAGCCCAATGCGGAGACGACACGCCGATCCGGTCGCGCGTGAGCACGCGCGGCGCGCCGCCCTTCGTGTCGATGAGCACCAGCTCCGTATCGCGACGGTCGTTCTTCCAATCGATTTTGGAACGAACGTAGACGACTCGCGAGCCGTCCGGCGCGACGGCCGGGGCGCCGACCGCGACGACTTGGCGCAGATCTTCGAGTTCGAGTCCGCGGGCCGCCGCGGCGGCCGGCAGAGCGGCGCAGGCGAGGAGAGACGCCGCGCAAAGGGTTCGGCGAAAACGTTCCATGCGAACCGGGGGTTCGTCTCTACGGTGCGGCTACCCGCTCGAACTCCCGGCGAAATGCCCGCGGATCCAAGTTGGTTTGCGCGGCGAGCTTCGCCAATCGCTCGCCCTCGAAGTCGCCCGCCTCGAGGCGCACCATGTAGTCGCGTGCGACGCGATAGGCTTCCGATGTGATGTCGACCTGCCGGGTGCGAATCCGACCCGTCTTGGGATCGAGCAGTTCGTCGAGCGCGACCGGCGCCACGTGGCCGCCCGACAGCGCGATGAGCGCGCCGCTGCCGCCACCGACCAGGTAGCGAACCGCGCCGTACCCGAGCGTGCGGGTGTAGTCGACGTCGAACGAAACCGGCTTCGCGCAGCGCAGCTCGTAGCCGATGTCCTTCGCGAGGACCGTCGCGTCGATCCCGATCTCGGCAAGGCGACGGCGGACGCCGTCGCGCAGCACGCTGCCGATTGGAACGTCGGCGATGCGGATGTGCCCGAATGCATCGCGCTCGACGCCCTCGAGCGTGGCGAGCGAGCTCGCCGGAATGCCTTCGACGATGCCTTCGGCAACGACCGCGATGCCGTGCTCGCGGCCGAGCGAGCGGCGTTTGACGATCGCGCCCACGATCGTATCGACGACCAGTGCGACGTCGAGACCATCGGGAAACTCCTCGGGCAAAACGGCGAGCGTTGCACCGGCCGCCTTGCACATCCCTAGCGCCAGCGAACCCGACTTTCGCCCCATGCTGACGACCACGTACCAGCGCGCCGTCGTGCGTGCGTCCTCCATGAGACTTTCGAGAATGCCGGCGCCGACCGAACGTGCGGTTTCGAAGCCGAACGTCGGCGCGTTGTCCGGCAGCGGAAGATCGTTATCGATCGTCTTCGGAACGGTCACGACGCCGAGGCGTCCGCGCGTTCGTTCCGCGATCCTGGTCGCACCGTAGGTCGTATCGTCGCCGCCGATACAGACCAGGTAGCGAAGACCGAGAGTGTCGAGCGAGGCGACGCAGCGTTCCAGCGTGGCCTCGTCGGCCGCAGGATTCGTTCGCGAGGTTCGCAGGATTGAACCGCCGCTCGTGTGGATGCGAGAAACGTGATCGAAGGTCAACTCGATGGTCTTGGGCGTTCGGCCTGCAGCGAGATCGCGGTAGCCGTCGTAGATGCCGAGCACGCGCAGACCGAAGTTAAACCCTTCGATCGCGGCGGAGGCGATAACGCCGTTAATGCCGGGCGCGGGACCACCCCCGACGAGGATCCCAAGCGTGTCTTGCATCGAGCCCTCGTTACGGACGAACGCGGTAGATGACGCCGTTTTGATCGTCGGCGACGAACAAGCTTCCCTTGACTCCGACCGCAACGCCCGTCGGCCGCCCGCGACGGCTCTCACCGGCTTGCTGGAGTCCGCCGATGAACTTGCTCCACTGTTGCGTCGGCGGCGCCTTCCAATCCATCGGCGTTTGGGGTTTATCTCCCGTCATCGGCACGAAGACGACCTGCGACGGTGCGGCGGACGCGCCGCCCGGTGTGTTATGCCACGAGCCGTGCGCGGTCGCGAAAATGCCGCCGCGATAGCGCGCCGGAAACGCGTACACCCCCGCATCGCCGGTGGGATAAAACGTACCGCCGATAATCGTCGAATACGCATACAGTTCGACGAGCGGCTCGACCGTCTTGGAGCAATCCGCGCCGGAACCGTAGGCCTTGTGATTCTCTTCGCACTCAGGCCAGCCGTAGTCGGCAATCCCGCCGTGCGAAGAGAGGTCGTCGATATATTCGTACGGATGCCGGAATGGAAGGCTGTCCTGGCCGGCGCCGCCGACCCAAACGTCCCCCGATGCCGGATCGGTGAAGATGGCGACGCCGTTGCGAATACGCGTCGCTCGCTTCGTGAAACCGGCGCCGCCCGGTTTCATCGTATAGATCGACGCACGGGTCGGGTCGATTTCGGTGCAAGCGTTGCACGACGATCCGATGCTTGCGTAAACGAGGCCGTCCGCATAGGTGACCGACGTCGTGGTGTGGACGTCGCCGTCGCTGCCCGGGGGAATGCCGCCGGTGCGCACGGACGCGATGCGGCGAACGTTGGAAACGCTCTGGTCGCCGCTCTTGTACCTCGCCGACCAGATGCCGTCGGTGGTGGCGATGAAAATTTCGCAGCGCTCCGCCGCAAACGCGACGCCTGCGGCTTGCTGGTCGTTCATCGTTGCAAAGACGTGCGGCGCACCGGCGGGTTTGCCGGTGGCGCCTTCGGCGTTCGGGATGATGTAGATGTTGCGGCCAAGGGTGCCGACCAGCAAATCGCCGTTGGGCAAAGCGGCGAGTTCGCGAGCGCTCGCGACTTGCGCGATCGTTTGAATGTGAAATCCGGACGGAACCGTGAGGCCTTGCGGCTCGGACGGCTGCATCCCGTCGGTCGCCGTACTCGGCTTACCCGAACAACTGGCGGCGTGGGATGGAGCGCCGTTGTCGGACGGGTCTCCAACTTGCGCGCTCGAAGACGGGCCGGCCGCGCACGCCGCCGGCAACGCCAGCGCACAAGCGCAAACCACAGCGGGAACTCGAATCATCTGCAAAACGCCTCCGTCTAGCGAGAGTTACCCGGTTCGGCAGAAAACGTCACGCCACTCCCCGAAGGAACGAAGCGATATGGCGTTCGCTTACGATGCGGTGCTCTTCGATCTCTATGGAACGCTGGTGGACGATCTCGGCGAGCCGGCCGCTGGCGTGCACGGTCTGCTCGCGGCGCTGGAAGGTGCGCGGTGGGGCGTGGTAACGTCGTGTCCGCGGCGCCTGGCCGAGCGGCTGCTATCGCTCGGCGCGATCGACGTGCCGCTTCTGGTGGGCGCCGATGACGTCTTAGCCAACAAGCCGGCGCCGGATGGCTATCTACTAGCGGCTAGGCGCCTAGCGGTGGAACCAGAACGAACGCTCGTCGTAGAAGACAGCGTTGCCGGGATCTCCGCCGGCCTTGCGGCCGGGATGGATGTCGTCGCTATTTTGCGCGGCCGCGCGCCCGATATGGGGCACGCGGCAACGTTCTCGGTAAAGGATCTTGCGACGCTGCGCCTCACGGTCGCGGGCGACGAAATCCAGCTCGAGGGAGTATAGAGAGCCTAGGCGCGCGGCGGCCCGGGCTGTTGCTGTGGCGGAACCGGCGAGCCTTGATACGGCGGCTGGCCCTGGTAAGGCGGCTGGCCCTGCGGTTGGCCTTGCTGCTGCTGTAAGCGCTGCTGGCGCTGCTGGGCGCGCTGCACATGCATCGCAGCTTTCGCCTGCTCGTACTGGGCTTGCTGCTGCGGGGTGAGCACGCTGAGAATCTCTTGGCGCAACTCCTTCATCCCCTTGCGGTCGCGCGGGCTTCCCTGGGGATGCGTTTGCGCGAACGAGTTGATCAGCGAGGTGATCTGAGCTTGCTGCTGACCCGTGATACCGAGGTTCGCAAACTGCCGGGCGAATTGCGCCTGAAGCGCGTTGACGCTCGGCGTGGTCTGGTTCTGCCCCTGCATCGGAGCGCCCGGCTGTTGCGGGTACCCCTGCTGTTGCGGGTAGCCCTGCTGCTGTTGCGGGTAGGGCGGCGGTTGAGGGGCTTGCTGTGCCGAAGCGGCGAGGGGCGTGGCGAGCGACGCGGCAAGAACCCCCATACCGAGAAGATGGGAGAATTTCATAGACCGATTCTACCGCGCGCCGGCAAGAGCGCGGGTGAACGGGCGATTAAGACGCGAGGCAGTATGCAGGAACTTGTTTCGTATACCGAGCGAGTGAGCGTTTCCACGAGGACGCGGTACGAGATCCGGGACATCACCGATGAGGTCGAGCGGGTCCGAGCGGCCGCCGGGTTGTGGGACGGCTACGTGCTCGTGAGCACGATGCACATCACCGCGAGTATCTTCGTCAACGACCACGAATCGGGTCTCTGGTCGGATATCATGGCGTGGCTCGAAGAGCTGGCGCCCGCGAAGCCGGGATACAAGCACCACCTCACCGGCGAAGATAACGCCGACGCGCATTTGAAGCGAATGCTCTTGGGTCATCAGGTCCTCGTTCCCGTAACGGCGGGCGCACTCGATCTCGGTCCGTGGGAGCGCGTGCACTACGGAGAGTTCGACGGGATGCGCCCGAAGAAGATTCTGTACAAGGCGTTGGGGATCGGAAATGCGCAAGCGTAGGCGCCTTTTCTTTGCGTGACGAACCTCGTAGCGGGTATGGCACGATGACTCAGCGATTTTCGGTGCCGGGCAACGCGGAGAGAAATTTCCGAGCGCTCTTGGAGTCGGCTCCGGATGCGATGGTCATCGTCGACCCCGAGGGCCACATCGTTCTCGTCAACGCTCAAACCGAACGTCTATTCGGATACGGCCGCGACGAGCTGCTGGGCCGTCTCGTCGAGTGTCTCGTGCCGCCGCGATTTCATGGAAACCATGCCGGCCATCGCGGCAATTTCTTCAACGATCCACGCCCCCGTGAGATGGGCGCGGGGTTGGAGCTGTTCGCGCTGCACAAAGACGGAACAGAGTTTCCGGTCGAGATCAGCCTCGGTCCGCTCGAGACCGAGGAGGGAATGCTCGTCTCGAGCGCCATCCGGGACGTCACCGATCGCAAGCGCATCGAACAGGCTCTGCACGAAAAGAACGTCGAGCTTGAGACGGCAAGCCTCGCAAAGGACCGTTTTCTAGCCAGCATGAGCCACGAGCTGCGCACGCCGCTCAACGCAATTCTTGGATTCACCGGGACGATGCTGATGAAGCTTGCGGGACCGTTAACCGAAGAACAAGAGCAGCAATTGCTGATCGTGCGGTCGAGCGCGCGCCATCTGCTCTCGCTGATCAACGATATTCTCGATTTGGCGAAGATCGAATCCGGCAAAGTCGAGCTGCAGTTCCAGCCGGTCGTCGTCCAGGATGTCGTCCACGAGGTTTCGACGGCGCTGCGAACCATGGCGGAGAGCAAGGGGCTGCGCTTCGACGTCGCCGTGCCCGAGGACGATGTCGTCGTTTCGACCGACCGCCGTGCGTTCCACCAAATACTGCTCAATCTCACCAACAACGCGATAAAATATACGGAGAACGGATTCGTACGCGTCGACGTAAAGGTGGTCCCGCGAGACGACGGCGGAATCCTCGAGGTTTTGGTCGTCGATACGGGCGTGGGTATAAGAGAAGAAGACCAGCCGCGTCTGTTTCAAGCATTCGAACAGGCCGACGTGTCGAACACGCGACGCTTCGAAGGGGCCGGGTTGGGGTTGTTCCTGAGTCAGAAGCTTGCGACGCTGCTTGGCGGGCACTTGCACTTTAGCAGCACGTTCGGCGCAGGAAGTACGTTCACGCTGGAACATCCCATGTGAAGATGCCGGCACACATTTTGCTAATCGAAGACAATGCCGCAAATCTCGAGCTCATGTCATATCTGCTTCGAGCGTTCGGGCACGTGCCTGCGGAGGCGGCCGACGGCGAGGCTGGACTGCGCCTCGCCCTCGGCAACGCGTACGATCTAGTGCTCACGGACGTTCTCTTGCCGCGCCTTGACGGTTACGAAATCTTGCGCAGGCTGCGTGCCGATCCACACAAGTTGTCCACGAAAGTCGTGGCCGTAACGGCCCTCGCGATGGTTGGCGATCGCGAGCGAATCCTCGCCGCCGGCTTCGACGGCTACATTGCCAAGCCGCTCGACCCCGAGACGTTCGTTCGCGAAATCGACCGCTTCTTGCCGGTGCCCGTTCGCTCGAACGGCGTGCCGCAGCTAGCGGGAGAGACCTAATGGCGTCGATCCTGGTCGTTGACGACGAACCTGCCAACCGTCGCTTGCTGAAAGCGATTCTCAATTCTCGCGGGCACGTCGTCTATGAGGCTTCGCGCGGCGACGAAGGGCTGGCGCTCGTCCGCTCGCACCGACCGCACTTAATCGTTCTAGATCTGCACATGCCGGGGATGGACGGCCCTGAATTCGTGCGCAAGCTGCGCTCGGAACCGGCGATCGCCGACAGTAAGCTCGCACTCTACAGCAGTTCGAGTCTAAGCCCACCGCTGCAAGATTTCATGACGGTCGCGCGGATCTCGTGTCTGATACCGAAGCCCGGTGAGCCCGAGGAAGTATTGCGGATCATCGAAGCGACGCTGGCCTCGCCTTAGGACACCGCTAGACGTTCGCTCGACGAACCGGCAAGGCGCTCCCATGCGAGCGCTTTCGGGCGCAACGTACAGACTGGAACCGCGCTGCGGTGTAACACACTCTCGGCGACGCTGCCCAGAAAGAGCCGGCCGAGTCCGCGCCGTCCGTGCGTGCCGAGCACGATCAGGTCCGCGGCGACGTCCCGTGCGCATTCAAGAAGTTCGTCGCACGCATCGCCGTACCGCAGGAGCGAGCGCGTCGTAACGCCCGAGCATGCGGCTTCGTCGAGTGTGTGCTCGAGCAGTCGCGCGGCTTCGCGAGCGACGGTCGCTATAAACTGTTCCGGGTCGTATCCGTACTCGGCCCTCGACCAGCGCACCACGTTCGGATCGACGACGGCGCAAAAGACGACCTCCGCGCTCTCCGCGTGCGCCAGTTCTAGGGCGTAGCGTCCCGCTTCGATCGACGCTTCCGAGCCGTCACAGGCGACCAGAATCGTCGCGAGCGCCGGCGCGACGGTTGCCGCGTCACGGATGATGAAGACGGGAACGTCGGAAACTCGAAGGATCCCTTCGGCGACGCTTCCGAACGCGAGCCGGGAGACGCCGGACCTCCCGTGCGTTCCAAGGACGATGGCGTCGGCAGAACACGCGCGCGCTCGTTCCAATAGTACTCGCGTCGCCGGACCTTCGAGTAGCAGCGTCGTCGCGCGCACGCGTGCGCGCAGAGCCCGGTCGGATGCGGAATTCAGGATAGCTTGGGCCTCTTCCTCAATGGCGCGAACGAGCGGATATGGATCGATGGCGCCGTACGGCCCTGACGCGCGGGCCGCGACCGCGCCGCGATCGAACGCATACGCAATCACGAGTTCCGCGTCGTATTGTTTGGCGCGGCGAAGTGCGAAATCCAGCGCGGCGCTCGAAGCTTCGGAACAGTCGACGGCAACCAGAAGTTTCTTCAGATGCATTTCTTTCAACCTATCTCGAACGAATGGTGCAAACGGGAAGAGGACTCGAGCGCAGGACGCCCTCGGCGGTGCTGCCGATGACGAAGCGCGGAATTCCGGCTCGACCGTGGGTTCCGAGAACGATACAGTCCGCGGCGACCTTTTGTGCCTCCGCCAGAATGCCGGAGATGGCGTCGCCGATCCGAATCACGCTGTCGACCGGTGCGCCGAACGCAGCGGCGCGGGCGCACTCGGCATCCAATTCGGCGCGCCCGTAATCCTCGAGTTCCTTCTCAAGAAACGTGCTGCGGTCAAGATCGTCCCAGCGAACACTAGGAGGCTCGACGACGTTACAGAGCGTTAGCCGGCAGCCTTCAACGCGGGCCAGCTCTGCAGCGAACGTAACCGCAGCGTGAGATGCGGGCGATCCATCGACGGCGACAAGCGCATGCGACAGCGGGCGCGCGTCCGGCAGGTTCTCGCATGCTTGCGTCACGGCGAGAACCGGACATGCAGCCCCGCGGATGACTTCCTCCGCGGTACTTCCGACCGCCATCCGATAAAGACCTCGCCGCCCGTGCGTGCCGATGACGATCAGGTCCGCGGCGGTGCTGCGAGCGAGTGCCAAGACCTCCTGAGCTGCCACACCGTCGAGTTTCGCGCGATGAACGTGAACGCGGGACGCGCGAACCAATGCCTCGGCGGCGCCGAGAACCGCCTCGGCATCGGCGTCGAGCGTTTCGAACAAGGGCATTGGATCGGTATAGGCGTACGGCGTCGCCGTGACCAGGGCTACGGCCAGCCGGTTTACGGCGAAGGCGACGACGATCTCAGCCTTGTGAAGGAGCGCCCGCTCTATTGCGCATCCGAGCGCCCGGGTGGATAAATCCGAGCCGTCGACGGCGACGAGGATCATTCGAACCGGCACGGTGGTACGCTCCTTGAAAGCTGTCGGTGAAGCAATGGTGCCATGGTGATGGGAAGAGGCGGGGAACGCCCCTTCTTAAAGGTTTCCGATTCGGCGGTTACCTTTCTCGTATGCGAAACCTCACCGTCACCCAACGTGCCAACGTTCCCTTCAGCCGCTCGGTCGATCTGGCGGAACTGTTCTTCAAACGTCCCCACCAACTCACCGTCGGGCCCGCCAAGCTTTTACGCGCCGCCGTCGTCCAAGAATCCGCTCAAATACGCGACGTTACCGACGACACGATGGTACACGAAGCGTTGATGATCATTTGGCAATCGCGCTTGCGATTGCCGCTGCCGGATTTCCATGGGCTCTTAACCGTACGCGTGAGGGCGCCCGGAACCGAGGTCAGCATCCAAGGATCCTACGTGCCGCCGTTCGGAATCGCGGGGCAGGTTTTCGATTCCGCTATTGGCCGTCGTATCGCGCGCGCGACCCTGCAGAAGCTGCTCGGCGATATTTGCCGGTACCTCGAAGCGGAGTATGAAACCGAGCGCGCGGAGCGCGACGCGGCCGTCCCGATCCGGGTCTGGACTCAGGTGAGCGAGGGGCCGTCATCTGCGCCCGCTCGACGGATTGAGAAGCCCTTGTGAAGAGACGTTCCTAACGAGTTCCCAGGCAAATTGCAGGATAAGAACATGACAAATATCCTTCAGCGCCTACCCGTTGCTTGTCCCTACAACCTGGCCGAGACGTTTCTCGGCGATATCGTGGGGCCTTTCGTCGACGACGATCGTATCGATCACATCGAATTGCGATCGCCGATCGACGTTCTGGATCACCGCGCGGTAGAGTTCGTGAAGCAAGTCGACGTGACGTATAGCCGGGGCGAAGACCCCATGCACTTCGATCAAGTGTGGAACGTCAACTGGCAGCCGCACGGCGGAGGCCCGTTTCCGTCGTTTTCAGGAACGTTGACCGTACGGGCCGACGAAGACTATACGAGCTGTTTGTTGGAGCTTGCGGGTGCATACGACCCGCCGATGGGACTGGCGGGCGCAGCGTTCGATGCCGTCGTCGGCTCGCGGCTCGCGGCCGGCACCGCCGCCGAGCTCTTGCGTGCGCTCGGCGAGCGACTCATTGCGATGTATCGCGAAAATGAAGCGTCGAAAAAGGTAAGGCAATGAGCCGAACGATCGACCTTCATACGTCGCTCGACATCCCGGCCCGGCTCGCGCGCAACGAGTTGTTGCGTATCATGCGTGCGGTTCACGAGCGCAAGCCGCCCTACGAAGACGCCGCGCTGCACGTTGGACTGCACGATCTGCGTTTGCCGGTTCCCGGCGAGATTGCCGTCCCGATCGAAGCTTCAGCTCAGGGGCTGCCGTTACAGTACGCGTGCACCTTAAAGATCGAGGCCGCGGACGGGCGGCATCTGTTCCCGAAGTTCGCGGGAAACGTGAACGTTTCATCCCTCGGAGAAAGTGCGTCCGAACTGTGGCTGCAAGGGCAATACGACGTGCCGCTCGGCGGTATCGGTGCTGCCATCGACGCGACGCTTATGAACGGCGTCGCGGAGCGCACGCTTTCAACGTTCCTTGATGCGCTATCGAACGCGATCGTCCACAACGTCAAACGGGATCAGGAGCACGACGCTAACCGCCGGCGTGCGCAATCGGGAGCTTGAGGTTAAAGGTCAGAAAGCCGCCGGCGATCGCGACCCCGGAGACGCCCTTTGCGCGCAAGAGGCCGCGCGGTACGACGGTACCGTCGCGTAGACCCGAGATCTTAAAGGCGAGATCTTCACCGGGAGCGTGCGAATCGAGCTCGACGATGCCGTTCGGCGGCGCGAACCGAATGCTCCCCATGACGACCGTACGAACGAGCCGCGCGCACTGATCGGCGTCGCCGTGCGCGAGACCGGAACATCTGTTGATTAGCGTCACCGACTTAGAAGCCGCAAGGCTCGCGACCATTGCGGATTGCGACTCCACGAGTTGAAACAAATCGATGGTTTGAGTCCACCCCGGCGCGGGTTGCCGTGCTTCCGGACCCCGGCGCAAATCGTCCAAGAGGAGGCTCGCCTCGGATAGAGCGTCGCTCATACCCTTCAATCGCTCTGGAGTCGCAGGCAGTATGCCGTCGATGATCGCCTCGAGATTGGCACGAACGATCGAAAGTGCGTTGCCGATTTCGTGGCGGAGGTGGCCGTCGGCTTTGCGGCGCCGCTCTTCGTGATGATCCAGTTCTGAGATTAAACCAAATAGCCGAGCGGCTGCGGCGCCGTCCATGGCCTCCAGTGCCGCTTTAGCGCCGTGCCAATCGCGTAACGTTGCTAGATCGAGGACGTGGAGAAGCTCCGGGTCCGTCACGTCGCGACGAGCTTATAGCCGATGCCGTACACGGTGTGCACGTAGGTCGGTTCGTCCGGAGCCGGCTCGATTTTCTTGCGAAGGTTGTTGATGTGGCGGTCGAGCGTGCGCTCGTAAATCGAGCCGTCGTCGTGAAGTGCGTCTAATAATCCCGCGCGCGTAAATACGTGACCCGGATTCATCGCCAGCACGTGGAGAATCCTAAACTCGGTCGGCGTGAGATCGACCGTTTGTCCCTTCACCCGAACCTCGTATGCGTCGAGATCGATATCGAGCTCTTGAATCCGGATCACGTTCGACTTGACTTTTCCCTGCTTGTCCGCGATACGGCGCATGACGGCGCGAACCCGAGCGACGACTTCGCGCGGAGAAAACGGTTTGGTCACGTAGTCGTCCGCACCTAGCTCGAGGCCAACGATGCGGTCGACTTCATCGGTCCGCGCGGTCAACATGATCGCCGGCGTTCGGACACCGCCTTCGTTCGCTGCGCGGAGGATCTCGAGGCCGCTGCCGTCGGGCAGCGTGATGTCCAGAATCATGATATCTGGAGAGACCGCGCGGTATGCGTCGAGACCGTCCCGAAACGTTGCGGCGCACGTTACGGTGTAACCCTCGCGCTGCAGGTATGCCGTGAGAACGTCGCGGATCTCGCGCTCGTCGTCGACCACGAGGATGTGCTTGCCTGACGAGCCGGCGTCGGTCACATTACCACGTTCGGATGCCGGGTGCGAGGAAGCCGGGGTGCGAGATCAACTCGATGACCGGGCCGGAATACGCCACCACGGCCAACACGAGCGCCACAACGCCCCAGCGATAGAGATGTTGAAGAATCGGCGGCGTGGGGTCGGCGAGGTCCGATGGAAGCGCGAAGTCCGCACGAAGGTCGTGTGTCTTTTCGTTCGCGAACAGCGTGCCGATTGCGACGATGACGAACTGCACGATACTGATGAAGAGAATCGCGCCGCCGGCGGCGGCCAGGAGCATGTAGGGCTGCCACGCGTTGGCGGTCTGAGCGCCCATGTAGGCGACCTCCGCCGTGCGGCGGGGTGCTCCGAGCAGACCGGCGTAGTGCATGGAGATCGACATGACGAGCATTCCGACGAACCAGATGCGCGTTTGCCATAACGCTAAATTCGGATTCCACAGGCGGCGTCCTGTCAGCCGGGGGATCAGCCAATACGCGGCGCCCATGAACGTCAGCGCGACCGGGCCGCCAACCGTCACGTGGAAGTGTCCGACGATCCAAATCGTGTTGTGTACGACCGAATCCATGTCGTACGAGGCGTTGATCAAGCCCCCGAATCCGCCGAGGATGAACAGGAGCATGCCGTAGGCGGCCCCGCAGAAGACCGCATCGTTCCAGGGGAGGCTTTGAATCGTGCCCAGGAAGCCTTTCTTGCCCTGCTTGCGTGCGGCGATCTCGAACGAAGCGAAGATTGCAAACGCCGTGAGGAACGAGGGGATTGCGACGCCGTACGTCAGCACGGTGTGGAGCAGCTTCCAGGTCGGCGCGATACCGGGTTCCATGAACTGGTGATGCAAGCCGACCGGCGTCGAGAGCAGCAACAGCATGACGAACGTGAGACGCGTGAGGCCATCGCTGAAGACGTTGCCTTGATAGCGCGTCGGAATAACGTTGTACCAAACGATGTAGGCGCCCATGATCCAGAAGTAGACGAGCGGATGCCCGAAATACCAGAAGAGCATCCGCGTGATCATCACGTTGATGCCCGGAGTCCAGCCGAACGACCACGGAATGATGAATCCAAGCATCTCGATCGCGACGCCGAGCGTTGCGATGAACCACATGATGAAGGTGGCAGAGATGGTGAAAACCACCAGTGGAAGCGGTTTGCCGGGGTTTTGACGCTTCCAATACGCAGCATTCTCGAGCAGCTCGTACCCGACGATCCACGTGCCGACGATGAGCAGCGTGGCACCGATATAAAACCAAGGACTGGCTTTGAGCGGCGTGTAGAACGTGTAGAGGACGGTCGCGTTCCCTGCGATCACCTGGGCGGCCGCCATAGCGGTGCCGAGGATCATAACGAACCATCCGATCCATCCGGTCGCCAAACTCCGGTCGCGCGGCGCGGCGCGATAAACGCAGAACAAGGATAAGCCCGTAATGAAGAAGGTCGTGAACACGAGCGCCATGAGTATGCCGTGCATCGTGAGAATTCGATAGTAGTCGAACCACGACGGGAGCTCGACGGCCTTTGCGCGCGAAAACCCCTGCAGAACGCCGAAAACCGCGCCGAGGGCGATCGCGGCCGTCGATGTGTAGATATGCGCGATCGGGACGAGGTTTTCGCGGCGCACCTGTGCGTCGGCGTGCATCAGCGTACCTCGACTTTACCGAACATGTTTTGATGGCCGGCGCCGCAGTATTCGTTGCAGACGAGCAAATAAGTGCCTTTCTGGCGGAACGTATGCGAGGCCGTGTTAACCCACCCCGGGACGACCATCATATTGATATCGGTGTGCGTGATATTGAACCCGTGGACCACGTCGGGGCTGGTCACGTAGAACGTCACCGTGCTGCCGAGGGGCACGTCGATACTCGCGGGTGCGAACATAAAGATTTGAGCCACATAGTATGCATCGAACGCGAGCGGCCCGGTTCGGCGCAGTCCGGGTTTGTCGAAGGGCGGCGTTTGCGCGACCTTCGTCGGGTCGACTTGCATCATGCCGCTCGGCGGATTCATGTTGTCGGCAAACGCCGCGAATAAGATAACTGCCAAGAAGATGGCGAGCATGCCGATGCCGAACGTCATCCACCAGCGTTCGTAACGATGGATATGCATCAGAAACGCTCTCGTAACAGCCAGAACATCAGGAACCAGCCGATGAAGAAGAGCGATCCCATCGTAAAGACGAACACGAGGGTGCCGGGAAGCGGCGCGTCGCGCTCCTGTTCCGGCGTCTGCTTATCCAAAGATCCGTCCCCCTAACAAGAGCTTGCAGCGTTTCCGACGTTATCAAGCGGTAGTGACGTCTGTGAGAACGAGAGATCGGAAATCTTCCCAAGTTCTTCACAATTGTCGCCGGCTGCGCCGCGGCGATCCGCCGCTAGTGCGGCACGACCCAGATGTAGGGCGTTTTGGGTTCTTGAGACGGCGGGAGATCGTTCGGAGCCTCGTGGCCCGCCGGCCCTAAGCTGCGGACGAAGCGATAGATAGCACGCCGGTCGTCGTCGTCGAGCATCCGGAGGTCGTGCCAGACCATCGGCCAGTGGCCGCCGCGAGAACCGACCATGAAGAGCCAGTCGCCCTCGGAGATCCGGGCGAATTCCAGGCGAACGTTCGGCGGATAGCTGGTACCCCATGGGCCGCGATAGCCGAGGTTCGACCCGGTCATCCAATCGGAAACCGGGGTCTTACCGTCCGATTCCCGCCATCCCGGCGTGTGGCAATCGTTACAGCTGCCGTACCCGACCAGATAACGGCCTCGTTCGATCGCTGGATCGGGCTTGCTTGAACTCGTTCCGGCACCAATTAACGCGGCGAAAGCGAAGATAGCAGTGGCGGCGGCGAGCGAGGCCCTAATCGAAAACGTCACGTGTTCCCCTCTCGTTACGCCCAAGGCGCTGCTCGAGGGTATCACGTGACGGAGAACTTGTTGCGAACGCCCTACCTGGGTAGCCGCGCGACGATCTCGAGTTTCGTGCCGACGGCGTCCTCGAAAAAGATCGCCGGATACTGATCCATATCTTCGCTGCGCTCGACCTTCGCCGCGCCGATCTTTCGTAACGACGCTTCGAGAGCGAGCATTCTTTCGGGGGTGACCCGAAAGGCGATGCGGCTGTGCGTCGGATGGTGATCGGCTTTTTCGATAATGCCCATGAAGAAGCGCGCGCGATCTTGGCGCGGCGGTTCGTAGTACTCCACCGTGTTGCACGGATGATCGGGAGACGCGGGGAACCACTCGCCGGCCTCGTCGACGTGCATCTCGCGCTTGCTCGTCAATCCGAGCTCGGGCATCAGACGGTCGTAAAACGCCTCGACGGCCGCGAGCGAACGGACGCGGCAATCGATGTGGTCGAACCCGAGGAACTCCATGTGCGACACCAGTTAGGGCTTGATCGCGATCGCCTTGACGCCTTCCGATGCATACGGTTCGAAGCGCTTGAAGTTCTCGAAGAACAACGTCGCGAGTTTCCTTGCCTGCGCGTCGTACGCAGCCTTGTCGGCCCACGAGTTACGCGGATTGAGAACCTCGTCGGGAACGCCCGGCACGCTCTTGGGAATCCGCAAGCCGAAGAATGGTTCGGATTCGAACTCCCTGGGGATCGTCCCCTCGATCGCCGCGTTCACCATCGCGCGCGTATGCGCGATCGACATGCGTTTGCCGACGCCGTACGGTCCTCCGTTCCAGCCGGTGTTCACCAGCCAGCACTCGACCTCGTGTTCGTCGATCTTCTTGCCGAGAAGCTTGGCGTACACCATTGGGTGGTGCACCATGAACGGTGCGCCGAAACACGTTGAAAACGTCGCGGTCGGTTCCGTGACGCCGCGTTCCGTTCCAGCGACCTTCGCGGTGTAGCCGGAGAGGAAGTGATACATGGCTTGCTGCCGCGTCAGCTTTGAGATCGGCGGCAGCACGCCGAATGCGTCGGCGGTCAGCATGATGATGGTGTTGGGATTCGGACCCTTGCTGCCGGGAACGACGTTCGGAATGAACTCGAGCGGATACGCGGAGCGCGTGTTCTCGGTCTTGGCTTCCGAATCGACGTCGAGGTCGCGGGTATGTTCGTCGTAGACCACGTTCTCGAGCACCGTCGAGAACCGGTTCGTCGCGGCCCAAATTTCGGGCTCGGCCGTTTGCGAGAGGCGAATCACCTTGGCGTAGCATCCGCCTTCGAAGTTGAAGACGCCGTCGGTCGACCAGCCGTGCTCGTCGTCGCCGATGAGCGGCCGGTGCGGATCGGAGGAGAGCGTCGTCTTACCGGTACCGGAGAGCCCGAAGAAGATCGCCGTATCGCCGTCTTTGCCGACGTTGGCCGAGCTATGCATCGGCAGCGCATCGCGCAGCGGAAGAAGGTAGTTCATGATCGTGAACACGGACTTCTTGATTTCGCCGGCGTAACGCGTTCCGCCGATGAGAATCATGCGCCGTTCGAAGTTGACCAGGCAGAACGTCGACGTGCGCAGGCCGTCGCGTTCGGGGTCGCCTTGGAAGAGCGCCGCGTCGACGACGGTGAACTCCGGAACGAAGCCGGGGTCGGGCGTCTTCGGCGTGATGAACAGATGGTGTGCGAACAGACTGTGCCATGCGAACTCGGTGTACACGCGCACGGGAACGCGATAGCGTTCGTCGGCGCCGACGTAGCAGTCGCGTTGATAGACGTCGCGTTCGGACAGGTAAGCTTGCACGCGATCGAACAGTGCGTCGAAGCGCGCCGGCTCGATCGGCTGATTGGTTTCGCCCCAGTCGATATGATCTTGGCTCGAGGGCTCCTTAACGAAGAACTTGTCCTTCGGCGAGCGCCCCGTGTGCGGACGCGTGTCGACGATCAGCTGGCCGTCGCGGCCGAGGACTCCTTCGCCGCGCCGCACCGCGTGTTCGATGAGCTCCGCCGGGCTGAGGTTTTCCCAGAGCGTGGCGGCCTTCAGTTTCTCAGGAACGGTAAGAATGGTTAACGACCTCCTAAGGATGCGGGCAGGTCCTGAAGTGGTTTTCCGCGCCGTGTAGGCGTGCCTGCACGCCGGGTCCAAGAGAGGCGGCATGCCCAAAGCGAGCCTAATTCTTGCCGCAGCGCTGGCCATTGCGCTGTCCGCGGCTCTCCCCGCCCGCGCCGTGCTGCCCTTCCACTTCGGCGTCTTCCCGAGCGGCCCGCTGGACGGGATCACGGACGTCCCTGGGGTGATGGTGGCCAACCTGACCAAAATCGAAGGCAGCTCGATCCGGACCGGCGCGACGGCCGTTCTCCCGAACGCCGACCCGTGGATGAGGAAGGTCTCGGCCGGTTTTCTCTCCTTTAACGGCAACGGCGAGATGACCGGAACGCACTGGATCCAGGAATCGGGGTATCTCGAGGAGCCGGTCGTGCTGACGGACACGCTGGACGTCGGCCGCGCCGTCGACGGTGTCGTGAGTTGGATGATCGAGCACCATCCGATGATCGGCCGCGCCGACGACGTGCCGCTGCCGGTCGTCGCGGAATGCGACGACGGTCTGCTCAACGACATTCAAGCGCGGGCGGTCACGGCAAGCGACGTCGTTAAGCTGCTCGACTCGGCCGCGCCCGGCCAGTTCGCGCGCGGTTCGGTGGGTGCGGGAACCGGGATGAAAGCATTCGGATTCAAGGCAGGGATCGGCTCCGCGTCTCGGGTGCTGCCGGCGACGCTCGGCGGGTACCACGTCGGCGTGCTGGTGAACGATAACACGGGCAGCTCGCGCGAATTGCTCTCGATCGACGGCGTGCACGTCGGCGCGAAACTGAAGGACGAGTACAAAACCGTTTATCCGAAGCCGGTTGCCTTGCACGGCCGGATGGCGTCGGGCAGCATCATCATCGTCGTTGCAACCGACGCGCCGATGGACGGCCGGCAACTGCGGGCGTTGGCGCTGCGGGCGGCGCTCGGGATGGGCCGTACGGGTCTGACCTCGGACGTCGGCAGCGGCGATCTGTTCGTCGCGTTCTCGACCTCGCGCGTCTACCACCAAACGGCCAGCTGGGACGTAAAAGCGCCGAACGGCGCAGTCGTCGACGACGAACGCGCACTCAACGCGCTGTATCGCGCGGCCGACGAAACGACGCAGTCGGCGATCTACGACGCGCTGTTCGAAGCCAAGACGATGATCGGCCGCGACGGCATCACGGTGTACGGTCTCCCGGTAGACCGGACGCTGCAAATGCTGCGCGGCGCCGGCGCCATTTGAGATGAGTCGCATCGAGACGGATCGCCTGTTGATCCGCCCGTGGATCGCGGAGGACGCGGCCCAGGTCGGTCCGATCTACCAAGACGCGCGGGCGGTTGAATTCACGGGCGGCGCACGTACCGACGCCGAGGTTGAAGCGTTCGTGCGGCGGCAGCTCGAACGTCAAGCCGGCGGCGAACGGCTCCTGCAGCCCGTCCTCGATAAAACGACGCAGCGCGTCGTCGGCGTCTGTGGATTTCAGCGCCTCGCAAACGGTCCGACGATCGAAATCGGCTGGAAGCTTTCGCCGGCCCACTGGGGGAAAGGATACGCGACCGAAGCCGCGCGGGCAGTTTTGAAGGACGGGCACGAAACGGGCCTGGCGCGGATCGTCGCCGTGATCCATCCGCACAATCGGCGCAGCGTTGCCGTCGCGAATCGCCTCCGCCTGCGATACGTACGTGTCGTGCGCGTGTACCGGCAAGATCTGCTGTGCTACGAGTCGGTACGATGAGCTTTATCGAGACGGAGCGCCTGCTGATCCGCACGTGGATGACCGGCGACGCCGTTAAGGTCACACAGATGTACGCGGATCCCGAGGTGATGCGGTATATCGGAACCGGCGGCCCCTGGACCGCGGAACGGACGCGCGAATTGATCGACGCGATGATCGAGCGATACGAACGCACCGGCATCGGCGTTTGGCCGGTGGTGCTGAAGGCGGACGGCTCGGTGATCGGCGCGTGCGGATTGCAGCCGCTGCCGGGTTCGAGCGACATCGAGATCGGATATCTCTTCGATCAGCAGCACTGGGGCCAAGGCTACGCCATCGAGGCGGCGTCGGCCGTATTGGATTGGGGATTCAATCAGCACGGGCTGCAGCGCATAACGGCAGTGGTGAGCCCGGAGAACCCGCGATCGATTGCGGTGATCTATAAGCTCGGCATGCGATTCGAACGCGTCGTGCGCGCCTACAAGCACGACCTGCTCAAGTACGCAATAGCGAAGCCCGCAGCCGGCAAATAGCGCGATCCGGCCTTGACCGAGGGCTTTCTTTTTGATAGTCTAGGTGTGTTAGTGTTATAGTACACTAAGACACATGGAAAACGATGGAAGCAAGGCAGTTTTACGTTGACGAACGGTCCACGGTTCCGTTGTACGTGCAGCTCGGCGAGCAGGTGCTGGCGGCGGTCGCGCGCGGCGAGCTGCGACGTGGAGACCGGCTCCCGAGCGTTCGGGACGTCGCCGGAGAGCTCGCGCTCAATCCGCTCACGGTCAACCGCGCGTACGCGGAGCTGGAGCGAGAGGGCGTGCTCGAAACGCGGCGCGGGCTGGGCACGTTCGTCGCCGGACTGCGCAAACGCAAGGATGGCGCGGCCGTCCCCGCTCTTGCCGATATTGCCGGACGCTTCGTCTCGCGCGCGCGAGCGCTGGGTTACGAGGGGCGGCAGATCGTGAGCGCGGTTCAAACACACGTCGGCGCGACGAGCGCCGCAAGGAGAGGGCGATGAACGCACTGTTAATTGCGGGTCTGATTGGTTTCGCGATCTGGTTCGAGCGGCGCAGGAGCGCGCAGCGGAAGCCCGTCCGGCACCGGCCGAGCGACGACGACCTGAGCCACGCGCTCCAACCGCGGGAATCGCCGCTGCGCTAACGTCTCAAGCGGTCATTGCGAGCAACCCCACCTTAAGGACGTTGACGATATTCTTGTGCGCTTCGAAAACGCACAGCGCGGCACCGATCTTGGCCGCGTTGCGATTGGTGACGAACCACGGCGGCTTCGGCAGCAGCGTTGCGCCGTATCCGAGCATGCTGCGCGGATACGGTGCGAAAGGCGCGTAGACGACGCTCTTCTGCGCTTTGGAGAAGAGGTGCGCGTTGTGGACGACGCCGATGCCGCTCCGAACGTCGTTGAGCGTATGGCCGGGAAACGCGCCCCAGGTCGATTCACACAGTAAGAAGCCGACGCCCGTCCAGGCGTTGACGGCGACGCATCCGTAGCGCAGATCGGTAATAGCCGTATCGAGCGCGGCGGCGTTCTCGCGTGCCGTCTTCGGATGGACGATGATGTTGGCCCCTAGCGTGCCCCACAGCCTATCGTTGGCGAACGCCACCGCGTCGGCCAGATACGTTTTGGTATCGCCGGGGATCGTTACGATCGAAAGCACGCTCGAAAACGCCTCGATGCTGAAAGCGGGGTCGGCCGGATTTCCGGCATCGGCGCGTACTACGGTACGCGCAACGTATCCGTCGCCTTCCTTGCCGAAGTGACGCACGGCGTCGTGACCGGCGGCGATCGTTTCGACGCGCGCAGCAGCGCCGGGATAGTATGCGGGGCGATCGAGTGCGTGACGCATCACGTCGTCTACCGCCGCGACGAGCTTCGGCGTGCCCTCCCACCCGGCCGGGAGAATCACGACCTGCGAAGCGATGCAGTTGAACCCGCCGTTGTGGAGTTTCTGCGTCACGATGTTTTCGGCTTGAAAGGCAATATCCGCGTCGCTCCAAGGGCCGGGTACGACGATGGTCGGCGAGACGTTTCCGAGTTCGCTGGTAATCGGCTTGTTCAGCAGCGGCTCGTTGCGGGCTTTGCGCTCGGCCGCATCCGGGCCGTCGCCGAATACGATAGCATCGTGCGTTTTGTCGCTGCCGGTGATATGGATTTCATCCACCAGCGGGTGCGCGCACAGATACTTACCGGCGTCGGCCCCGCCGTACGCAAAGCGCAGGTAGCCCTCGTCGACGAGCGGTTTGAAGACGTCCTCGAAAATCGGGCCGAGATAGTGGTTGACCGGATTCATCTTCAGTACGCATACCGCGCCCTCGGCGACGAGCTTGTACAGCACGTCGAGCGGCGCGATCGAAGAAATGTTTCCGGCGCCGAGAATCAACGCGACGCGCGGCTCGTGCGTTTCTTGCCGGTACCACACGCCCATCGTCTGCGCGACCGTTGCGGCGGTTACGCCCGGCTGCATCCACACTTCGGCGCGAACGCCGTTAAGCAGTACGGCATCGTAGAAATCGGATGGAAAGACGTCGACGACGACCTGGCCGCCGGGTCGCGTATGCACGTGTTTGGCGTCGAGTTGCGGACTGCCGTACTTCTCGATCTCGTGCAGCGTCTCGATATAGAGGTTGAGCGAACGAATCAAGGCCCACGGTCCGCTGATCGACTCTTCGCCGGCGAGTGGCGTACCCGTTAGACCCTTCGCGGCCGCTCCCGCTTCCGACCAACGGACGGCCTGGTGCGCGGCGTTCTGCGCAACCGATTGCAGCAAGGCGATCTTCGCGAGGACGGGCAGGGCCGCCCATCGCGGCCCGGCCTCGTGCAGCTCGGCGAGCTCTCGGTCGATGTCGCCGGTCGGGGTCGCGGCAGGAGCGTCTAGCGTAGCGGTCATGGGCGAGGATTCGACACCGTATGATATGATGCTGCGCGGAGGTGCCCCATGGCCAAGAAAAAACGCCGTCCGGTACTCCTCGTCCCACCGCGCGGGCCCGCAACGAACCTACGTCCGGCTGGTGCTCACGACGACGAGACCGTGTATGACCGGAAGAAAGAAAAAGCCGCTCTTCGGCGCGAGATTGCCGAGAGCGGCTTTCCTCGTTAAGGAGAACGCGACGTGAAGGCAGCGATTATCGCGGCACCCGATGCGACGGCCGAGTATGGCGATTTCCCCGAACCTCATGCCGGCGAGGGGCACGAACTGGTCGAGCTGGTTGCTACGGGGATTCACCCGTTCGTGCGATCCGTAGCAACGGGTCACCATTACGGCAGCACGGGCACCTGGCCGCTCATCCCAGGCGTCGACGCCGTCGCACGCACCGCCGGCGGAGATATCATCTTTACCGGTTTCGTGCGTCCGCCTTACGGAACGCTGGCCGAGCGGATGGCGGTTCCGAGTGCGATGCGCTTTCCGCTCCCAAGCGGTGCCGATCCCATTGCGGTCGCCGGAGGCATGAACCCCGGACTGTCATCGTGGATGCCACTGAATGCGCGCCTAAGCGAAATCGGCGCGCTGGGAACGGTACTGATCCTCGGCGCGACGGGTATGGCCGGATCGCTCGCGGTGCAGAACGCGCGCGTGCTCGGTGCGCAGCACATCATCGGCGCGGGACGCGATCCCGAACGCCTCCAGCGCCTTTCAAACGCGGGTGCGACGATCGTGACGCTGAGCGGCGATCGCGACGCCGATGCCGTCTCGCTTGCAAACGCGCTCGAGACCGCTGCGCCGAGCATCGTGCTCGACTTCCTTTGGGGCGCGGCTGCCGACGCAGCCTTCGTTGCACTCGGGCGACGCGGCCTGGATGAAGATCGCGCAGACATCGCCTACGTGCAAATCGGTCAAGCGGCCGGCGCAAACGCGTCCCTGCCTGCGTCGCTGCTTCGGAGCCGGCGCATTCGCATTTCGGGCAGCGGCGCCGGATCGGCTCAGATCAGCGACATCTTGGCACAACTGCCGGCGTACATTCAGCTGATCGCCGACCGTCGAGTAGAGGTACCCACGCAAATCTTTCCGCTGTCGAACGTCGCTAATGCATGGGATGCGTCGACTTGCAGCGGCAAGCGCGTCGTTATCGTGCCCGAATAGGAAGCGCCACCGGTCGCTAGCCGCAGTTGACCATCCAGTTTATTCCGTATTTGTCGGTGAATTGTGCGAAGAGCGCGCCCCAGAATGCTTTCTGCAGCGGTATGGTGACGTCGCCGCCGGCGGAGAGTTTGTCGAAGACCTCCTTGGCTTTGGCTTCGTTGGAGAATGCGACGCAGAGCGCGATGTCGGATTCCCGGGGGGAGCCGGAGTGGTTGTCTGAGGCCATGAGATTGACATCTTCGGTGCGGAGGGTGGCGTGCATAACCTTGTCGAGCGAATCCTGCGGCAGGTCGGCGGCGAAAGGAGCCTCGCCGTTGCGAGAGATCTCGAGTTCGCCCCCGAGCGCAGATTGGTAGAATCTCATCGCTTCCTCGGTGCGGCCATAGAAGAAGAGATAGGCGCTAATCTGCATTGCTAGCCGCAGTTGACCATCCAGTCTATTCCGTATTTGTCGGTGAATTGGCCGAAGAGAGCGCCCCAGAACATTTTTTCTAGAGGCATGGTGACGTTGCCGCCGGCGGAGAGCTTGTCGAAAACTTCTTTGGCTTCGGATTCGTCGGCTAGGCCGATGGCCAACGAGATGTTTGATTCTTTTTCCTGGGGTGAGCCTTCGCGGCCGTCGGAGGCCATAACGTCGAAACCGTCACCTTTGAGCGTCGCGTGCATGACTTTGTCGCGCCACTCTTTGGATACGTCGTCGCCCATGGGCGAATCGCCGTTGCGTGAGATCTCGAGTTCGCCGCCGAGTGCCGACTGATAGAACTTCATCGCTTCTTCGGTGCGTCCGTAGAAGAACAAGTAGGGGCTAACCTGCATTGCAAAAACTCCTCGCTTTTAAAAGAGGCGAGGAGCTTTCGATTCAGGTTTCGCGAGACCTATCGCGACAAGGATCTCTTAAGAAACGAGTTCGCGGGCGACCATCACGTTGCGCGGGTCGATCAGGTGCTTGTTGAGGCCCAGGCGGTCGGCGGGGACGCCGAGTGCGAATGCAACGAGCTGCGGAAGGTGAAACGTCGGCAGATCGGTGCGGCCCCAACGCGCGGCCGAATCGGCTTGGTACCCGTCGAGCGCGAGGTGGCAAAGGGGACAGGGCGTCAGCACGGCTTCGGCGCCGTGATCCTTCGCCATGCGCATATTCTGGCCGACCATGTTTGCGGCGACGTCGTCTTTTTCGAGCTGAATGTGAAAACCGCAGCAGCGCGTCTTGCCGGCGTAATCGACCGGTTCGCCGCCGATGGCCGCGATGAGATCTTCCAGCGAGTGCGGCTTACGGGCGGACTCCCAGCCGTTGACGGATTCGGGCCGAATGATGTGGCAGCCGTAGAACGGCGCGACTTTGAGACCGTTGAGCGGACGCACGACCATCGAGCTAAGTTTATCCAGGCCGATGTCGTCGATCAGCAGCCACAACAGATGGCGGACGGTAACCTTGCCTTGGTACTTTGCGCCGAACTTCGAGAGGATCGAATTGGCTTGATCCATGCGCTCTTCGCTCTCGAGCAGCTCTTTGTTGGCGGCGCGCATGTGGCCGGTGCAGGTCGAACAGATCGTGATCACGTCGTCGAGACCGAGCGCTTCGGCCTGCGCGTAGGTGCGGGCGTTGAGCACGCGGGCGACGTCGCGATTGACGTCGTTCACGACGGAGGCTCCGCAGCACGATGCCGCGGTGAGTTCGATCAGTTCGATGCCGAGCTTTTCGGCCAGGAGCATCGTCGAGTTGAACAGCTCTTTGCACGACTCTTTGGCGACGCAGCCCGGGAAGAATCCGTAGCGGCGCGTTTCGGCGGAGTGCGTACGCGTGTGAGCGTCGAGCGCCAGCTCTTCGGGCAACAGTGTGCTTGACATTAGTTTACCGGGACCTCCAGCGCCTCGAAAATCGTGCGGACTTCGTCGACCTTGGGAATCGGCTTCAGGAACGGAGGCGGCATTTTGCCTTTATACGCCATCCGCAGACCGAGCGGGCCGACTTTGAGGAGACCGCGCACGTTGAACATGCCGATCGTGCCTTGAATGACTTCCGTCTCGGCAAGCATGCCGGTCTTTTTGATCGTGCGGCCGACGACCAGCGCGTGGCGCGGGCCGCGTTCGTTCAGCATGACGCGATCCTTGATCGCCGCGCGCTTTACGTCGATGATCCGGTCGTTCGGATCGACGTGCTTCGGACAGTACGAGCACGCATAACAGTGGGCGCACAGCCACAGGTAATCTTCGCTGATCTGCGCGATGCGCTCTTTGCGCTCGCCGTCGCGTACGTCTTCGATGAAACGATAGGCGTACGCGATCGCAGCCGGGCCGGCGAACGCGGGGTCGACGCTTACCACGGGGCACAGTGCATAACACGTCGCGCACATCACGCAGTTCGCTACGTCGACGAGTTTCTTCATGTCCTCGGGCGAGACACGGCGTTCCCGCTCGTGCGCCGAGTCGGCATCCTTCGGCTGAAGGTACGGCTTGAGGCGTGCGTACTTATCCCAGAACGGGTCCATGTGCACGACCAGGTCCTTCATCGGCTGGAAGTTCGGCATGGGGTCGACTTTGATGGTGAAGCTCTCGTCCATGACGGTGTTGCAGGGCGTTTTGCACGCGAGCCCCGTGACGCCGCCGATGTTCATCGAACACGAACCGCAGATCGCCGACCGGCACGAACGGCGGAAGCTGATCGAACCGTCGACCTCGGCTTTGGCCGTCTCGAGCGCGTCGAGTACGGTCATCGTCTCGGGAACGTCGACTACGACCTTGTCGCGGTGCGGAACGTCGTCGACGGCCTCGTCGAACCGGAAGATATCGAGCGTGATTTTCGCCATTAGTAGGTTCTCGCTTCGGGCGCGTACTGAGTGATCGTTACTCCGCGAGAGTAATCGAGGCGCGGCGGACCCTGCGGCTGACGCCACAACAGCGTGTGTTTCATCCAGTTCGCATCGTCGCGCTCCGGGAAGTCGGTGCGCGCCTGTGCGCCGCGCGACTCCGTGCGGGCTTGAGCGCCGGTTGCGAGCGCGAGCGAAGCGTCGATCAGAAAGTCGGTCTCGAGCGTTCCGACCAGGTCGGTGTTGAACGTTTTGGATTTGTCCATCACGTACGCCGTTTCGTCGAACTCTTTGCGGATGCGCGTGAGGTCTTCGACGGCTTTACCGAGACCGGCCGCATCGCGGAAGATGAACGTGTTTTCGCTCATCGTCGAGTTCATCGCGTGGCGCAGAACCGGCGAGCGGTTACCGCTCGTGCGCGAGAGCAGCGTTCCGATGCGATCCTGCTCCTGTTTGAGCGTACGGTCGGAGGGTTCGACGTTGCCGGCCTTCTTGATGTACTCGACCGCGTGCTTGGCCGAACGGGCGCCGAAGACGATCGTCTCCAGCAGCGAGTTGCCGCCTAGGCGGTTGGCACCGTGCACGCTGACGCAGGCGCATTCGCCGGCCGCATACACGCCCGGTACGCGCGTCGCGCCCCACTTGTCGGTTTCGATGCCGCCCATGGTGTAATGCGCGCCGGGAAGAATCGGGATCGGCTCGTTGATCGCGTCCTTGCCGGTCGCGTCCAGCGCGAGTTCGCGAATCTGCGGCAAGCGCTCGAGGATCTTTTCGCGGCCGAGATGGCGCATGTCCAGCAGCACGCAGCCTTCGACGCCGCGGCCTTCGAGAATCTCGGTCCACTCGGCACGCGAGACGACGTCGCGCGATGCGAGTTCACCTTTGTTGGGCGCGTACTTGAACATGAAGCGTTCGCCTAGCGAGTTGAGCAGGTAGGCTCCCTCACCGCGCGCGCCTTCGGTCATAAGCACGCCGTTCTCTTTGAGCGTCGTGGGGTGGAACTGCATGAACTCCATGTCCATTAGCGGGATGCCCGCTTTGTAACAGATACCCATGCCGTCGGCCGTCGAGGCGTAGCCATTGGTTGTCTTTGCGTACATGCGTCCGGCGCCGCCGGTCGCGTAGATCGTTGCTTTCGCGCCGATGAGCTGCAGCTCGCCGTTGCGCATGTTGTACGCGACCACGCCGGTGCCGATGCCGTCGTCGATGGCTTGCGCGGTGCAGAAGTATTCTTCATAGACCTTGACGCCGAAGCGCTCGAGCTGCTCCCACAGCGTGTGCAGGATCACCAGGCCGGTAACGTCGGCCGAATAGCACGTGCGCGGAGTCCCGGCGCCGCCGAAGGGGCGCTGGGCGATGCGGCCGTCGGGTAAGCGAGAGAAAATGCAGCCGCGATGTTCGAGCCAGATTATTTGGCCGGGCGCGTCCTCGCACATCGCCGCGATCGCGTCCTGGTCGCCGAGATAGTCGGAACCTTTGGCGGTATCGAAGGTGTGGGCTTGCGGCGAGTCCTCTTCGCGGTTGCCGAGCGCGGCATTGATGCCGCCCTGCGCCGCGCCGGAGTGGCTGCGCACCGGGTGCATTTTCGAAACGATGGCGACGTCCGCCCCGCCTTCCGCAGCTTCCACCGCAGCGCGCATGCCGGCCAAACCGCCGCCGATCACGACAACGTCGTGCTTAATCACGTAAGCCTTTCACGGAAGCCTTCGTTTGGAACTTGTCGCGCCTCCGGCGCGACCTCAGCCGCTAAGGCGGCTAAGATGCTTTTTAGTGAAGAGACTTCCTGGCGAAGAATGTCTGCTACTTTATACTACCGCCGGGAGGCAGTACCTCACGACTATAGTCCGGGCAGGGAAGCGGCTACCCCGCGGCGCCTTGCTTGCCTGCCGATTTGGAGAGGCTGCCGTCGTAGAAGCGGTACTGGTTCTTGCCGCCTTGCTTGGCTTGATACAGGGCCTCGTCGGCGGCGAAAAAGAGCGTCTGGCCGTCGGTACCGTCCAGTGGGAACATCGCCACGCCGATCGAGGTGGAGAGGCCGTTGCGGCGTAGCGCGGCCATGATCCGCTCCACGCCGCGGGTCGCCTGTTCCCGATCGCTCTGCGCCATGACGATAACGAACTCGTCGCCGGCGTAGCGAGCGATGATGTCGCCCTTGCGGGCGTTTTTCTTAAGAACTTGGGCAAGGCGCTTGAGGGCCAGGTCGCCGAGGCTGTGGCCGCCGGTGTCGTTGATCTTTTTCAGGTCGTCGAGGTCCAGAATCGTAAAGGCGAACGGGGTGTCGTAGCGCTCCGACGTGTGGAGTTCGCGATCGAGCATCTCATTGAGCGACCGCCGGTTCGGAATCCCGGTCAAGCTGTCGGTGTGCGCGAGGCGCTGCGTCTCCTCGAGCAGCCGGCGCGTCTCTTCGTACAGCCGGGCGTTCTCAACGGCCACCGCGGCCTGCGCCGCAAAGTCCAGGATCACGCGGAGTTGATTCTCGGAGACTTCCTCGCCCGGCGGATCGTCGGCGTAGAGCATGCCGCGCACGACGTCGCGCGCGACCAGCGGGGCGACGCAGTAGGAACCCTTGGCGTCTTCGAGCGGCCGGTCGAAGTCCTTCTCTCCGCCGAAGGCAAGCTGCAGGTCGCCGCGGGCGACGTCTTGCAGCGTCGAATCCAAGCGGTACTCGCGCGGGTCAAGTGAGTGGAGGACTTGTCCGTTGAGGTCGGACTCCAGCCGGCGAATGATCACGCCGCCATCGAGGATATCGAACAGGATCACCCGTTTGAACTTCAGCGCTTCAACCACGCCGCGCAAGACCATCGAGAGGATGTCGTTGATTTCGAGGGTCGAGTTGATCGTGGAAAAGACTTGCTGGAGGACGAAGAGTTCGGAGTTTTGCTGGGCGAACTCGTCGCGTTCGGCCTCGACCGTCGCGAGACGCTCGCGCAACCTGTCGATCTCCTGATGGAGGTCGGCGAGGTTACCCGGCTTCTTAGACCCCTGCGGGTCGGGGGACAGGTTCGTGGCCATCGTTTAAGGTAACGTCTTGCTTTCGTTATTTCTTTAGGAACCTCATTGAGTCAATTCGTCCATCTTCACGTGCACTCGGAATACTCGCTCTTGGACGGGGCGTGCCGGGTCGACCGCCTTTGCGAGCGAGCCTCCGAGGATGGCTCCCCAGCCGTTGCGCTGACCGACCATGGGGTTATGTACGGGGCGATGGAGTTCTACTACGCCGCCCGGGACGCCAAACTCACCCCGATCATCGGCTGCGAGGCGTATATCGCACCCCGCGGGCGCTTTGACCGGACCGTCCGCGAAGAAGCGCACGTTACGCTGCTTGCCGCCGACCTCGTCGGGTACCGCAACCTTACGGCCCTCATCTCTAAGGGATTCCTCGAAGGCTACTACTACAAGCCGCGCATCGACCTCGATCTGCTGGCCCAGCACAACGACGGTCTAATCGTTCTTTCCGGGTGTATGTCGGGAATGGTCGCCTCCCCGCTGCTGAGCGGCGACTACGCGACGGCGGTGAAGAATGCGAAGACGTTCGTGGATATCTTCGGCGACCGCTTCTACATCGAGGTGATGCGGCACGGGATGCCGGAAGAAGACGTGATCAACACCGGTTTGGTAAAGGTCGCGCGCGAACTCTCGCTGCCGATCGTCGCGACCAACGATTCGCACTATCTGGATCAAAAAGACGCGCCGGCGCACGACGTGCTGCTGTGCATCGGCACCGGCAAGACCGTTTCCGACACCAGCCGGATGAAGTTCTACTCGGACCAGTTCTACGTGAAGAGTCACGAAGAGATGGCCGCGCTGTGGCACGACCTCCCGGAAGCCGTCGAAAACACGGTTAAGATCGCCGATCGCATCGACATTCGGATTCCGGAGAAGATCTTCCATCTGCCCGAATATCCCGTGCCCAAAGCGCAGACTGCCGAAGAGTTCATGCGCGACATCCTGGAGCAAGGACTGATCGAGCGTTATGGGCCGGATCGCGCCAAGAACGATGTCGCGCTGCGCGAGCGGCTCGAGTACGAGTTCGGCGTCATCACGAAGATGGGGTTCGCCTCGTACTTCCTGATCGTCTGGGATTTCATCAAATACGCGCGCGATCACGACATTCCGGTGGGCCCCGGCCGCGGTTCCGCCGTCGGATCCGTGGTGTCGTATTGCTTGAAGATCACCGACCTCGATCCGATCCATCACAATCTGTTTTTCGAGCGCTTCCTCAATCCGGACCGCATCTCGATGCCGGATATCGATACGGACTTCTGCGTCGAACGGCGCGACGAAGTCATCGCCTACGTTACCGAAAAGTACGGTAAAGATCGCGTCGCGCAGATCGTGACGTTCGGAACGATGGCGGCGCGCGCCGCGATACGCGATGCGGGCCGGGCGCTCGGGGTTCCGCTGCCCGAAGTCGATAAGGTCGCAAAGCTGGTTCCTTCCGGTCCGAACGGGCTCGGAATCGCCGACGCACTCGAGCAGATCCCGGAGCTCAAGGTCATGTACGCGATGCGGCCGGATATTCGCAAGCTGCTCGATACGGCCAAGGCGATCGAAGGGCTGGCGCGCAATGCGGGCACGCATGCGGCGGGCGTCGTGATCTCGGCCGGCCCGCTGATCGACTACGCGCCGCTGGTGCGCTTCAACGACGGCGGCGTCAACACGCAGTTCGACATGGAGTGGGTCGAAAAAATCGGTCTGCTCAAGATGGACTTTCTTGGACTGCGTAACCTGACGGTCATGGATCGCGCGGTCAAGGAGATCCGGCGCACGGTCGACGGCACGTTCGATCTCGCGAAGATCTCGATCGAAGATCGGAAGACGTACGACATGCTCGGCCACGGCGATACGATGGGCGTCTTCCAGCTCGAATCGGAGGGGATGAAGCGCGTCTGTACGGAGCTCAAACCGTCGCGCTTCGAGGATATCATCGCGCTCGTCGCCCTGTACCGTCCGGGCCCGATGGATTGGATTCCGCAGTACATCGCGATCAAACACGGCCGCGCGAAACCGAAGTACCTGCATCCCAAGCTCGAGCCGATTCTGGCCGAGACGTATTCGATCGCCTGCTACCAAGAACAGGTCATGCAAATCGCGCGCGACTTCGCCGGTTTTACGCTGGGCGAAGCCGACGAACTGCGCAAGGTCATGGGGAAGAAGCAGAAGGACAAGATTCCGGTCTATAAAGAGAAGTTCATCAAGGGAGCGGTCGCGACGTCGGAGGTTACGCCGCAGCTCGCGGAGGAGGTCTTTGCGTTCGTCGAGCCGTTCGCGGGATACGGCTTCAACAAGTCGCACGCGGCCGCGTACGGATTGATCGCCTATCAAACGGCGTTCCTGAAAGCCAATCATCCGCTGCAGTACCTGACCGCGCTGATGACGTCGGTCAAGGACAAGACCGATAAGCTGGTCGAGTACATCGACGAGGCCAAGAATGTGGGAATCGAGGTGCTGCCGCCCGACGTCAACGAATCGCTCGTCGATTTCGCGGTAGCCGGCGGGCGGATTCGGTTCGGTCTGGCGGCCGTCAAAGGCGTCGGCGAGGGTGCGGTGCGCAGCATCATCGACGCGCGCAACGAGGGCGGCCGGTTTGCCGACCTGTTCGATCTCGCCAAACGCGTCGACGCCAAGCAAGTCAACCGCCGCGTCTTCGAGGCGCTGGTGAAGTGCGGTGCGCTCGATGCACTTCCCGGGAATCGCGCGCAGAAGCTTGCCGCGGTCGATGCGGCCGTCGATCTGGCGGCGCACGCCACCCGGGAAGCCGAACTCGGTCAAACATCGCTTTTCGGAGAAACTCAGGCGCACGCGCCGTCCCTCGTTCCTAAATTACCCTCCGTTCCGGCGCCCAGCACGCGCGAAGTGCTTGGGTGGGAACGCGAGACGTTGGGTATCTTCGTCTCGGGGCATCCGCTGGCCGACGTCCAGCATCTGCTGACGCGCGCCGGTGCGACCCTCGTCAAAGACCTACGCACCTGGAATGAGGAGATGCCGGTAACGGTCGCAGGGATGGTCGCGAGCGTCCGCCGCACGATGACCAAGAGCGGCCAGCAGATCTTGATCGCGCAGATCGAAGATACGACCGGCGTCTGCGACGTAATCGTCTTCTCAAAGATGTATCCGCAGGTGCAGCAGCTTTTCGTCGTCGACGCAACGCTGATCGTCAAAGGCCGCCTGCGCCTGCGCGAGCGGCCCGGCAGCGCACCGGGGGAAGAGCCGCCGATCGAGCTGACGGTACAGGCGGATTCGGTGACGCCGTTCGTCGCGCCGCTTCACGCCGCGCCGCCGACCGACGTGCGCGCCTGGCACGTGCAGGTGGAAGGGCGGGAGCAGATCGACCGCCTGGCGGCGCTGATCGACGAGTGGCCGGGCGAGATTCCGGTGGTCATACACGCGCGCGGACGGACGCAGCGCCTCTCCCGTACCATCGCCAACGACAATCGCGTGCGTCCCGAGCTCGAGCGGATCTTCGGCTCGCGTGCCGTGCGCGAAGGCGCGCCCGAGGACGTCGCGTGAAGATCGTTTCCGGCGCGGAGCACGCGCGTATTGCGAAGATGCTGCGCGTGGGCTGGATCGCGCCCGAGGGCGTCGCCGAGATCGTCTCCGAGATTCTGGCCGACGTGCGCGCCCGCGGCGATGCCGCGCTCATCGAGTGTGCGCGACGTTTCGACGACGAGCGATTCGACATTTCGAAGCTTCGCGTCGCGATTCCAATGCACGAAGGCGCGCGTTCGCTCGTCTCGCACGAAGCGGCCGAGGCGCTGGAAGTCGCGCGGGCGCGGATCGCACGTTTCCACGAGCGCCAGCGCCGTGCCGACCTGTCGTACGCGGAAGAAGACGGAACCCGGTACGGCCTGAACCTGCGGCCGCTCGAGTCGATTGCGGCCTACGTGCCGGCGGGCAGTGCTATCGCGGTGCTGGCGAGCGTCGTCCCGGCGAAAATTGCGGGCGTCAGCCGCATCGTGGTGCTGGCAGCGCCGGACGCGCACGGCCGCATCCACCCGGCAGTGCTCTACGCCTGCAGTTTGTGCGGTGTCGACGAACTCTACGCGATCGGCGGCGCGCAAGCTATCGGTGCCGCGGCGTTCGGAACCGAATCGATCGGCGCCGTCGAAAAGATCGTCGGCCCCGGCGGCGTTTGGGTTACCGAGGCGAAGCGTCAGGTGTTCGGGCGCTGCGGCATCGACGGCCTCGCCGGACCGGCGGAGATGCTGGTCGTCGCCGATGACGGCGCCAATAGCGAGTTCGTCGCCGGCGAACTGCTGGCTGCCGCCGAGCAGGATCCGCGGGCGGTCCTGGCCGTCGTCTCCGAGTCCCGCTCGCTCCTCGACGCGATCGCGCAGCTCGTCGACACCCTGGAGGTCAAGACGCTGCCGCGGGGCGAGACGATCGCGCAGGCACTGGAACGCAACTGCCACTTGATTCACGCGAACGCCCGGGATGAAGTTTTCGAAGTGATCGAGCGCTTCGCGCCGGCAGCACTCTCGCTGCAAGTGCGCGATGCGGCTGCCTATCTGCCGCGAATACGGCGCGCCGGGATCGTGTACGTTGGGGATCTTACACCCGCGGCGAGCGGTACGTTCTTGGCCGGCACCAACAGCGTTCTTCCAACGTCCGGAACGGCGCGGTTTTCGTCCGCGCTGTCGCTGCGCGATTTCGTTCGCACGTTTGCGGTGCTCGAGAACAGCGCCGAGCGCATGAACGGCGATGCCCAAGCGGTGGCCGAACTCGCCGAACTGGAGGGCCTATCGCAGCACGCGCAGGCCGCGCGGATGCGAGTCGGCGGATGAGCTTCAAACTCGTCGCCTTCGATCTCGACGGTACCTTGATCGGCCGGGACGTAACCCTCTCTGCCGGCGTGCTGGCGGCGGTCGAGCGGATGCGCGACGCAGGCATCGCCGGCTGCATCGTTACGGGGCGGATGTATCGATCGACGATCCCGTTCGCGCGCAAGCTCGGCTTCGACACGCCGATCGTGTGTTACCAGGGCGCGGCCGTGATCGATCCCTCGAGTGATGAAATCCTGCAGCACTGTTCCGTACCGAACGACGTCGTGCTGGAGCTGATCGCTTTCTGCGAATCTGAGGGATTGCATCTGCAGCTCTATCGCAACGACGAGTATTTCTGCGAAGAGCGCAATCGGTTTTCGGAGCTCTATGCGTCGCTCGCCGGGACGCAGCCGGTCGTGCTGCCGTCACTGCGCGAAGCGTTCGCGTTCAGCGAATCGACCAAGGCGGTAATCGTCGCCGATCCGCCGGACGCGCAGCGAGTCGCGGCGCGCCTCGCTACGGTGCTCGGCTCGCGCGCGTACGTCACGCGCAGTTTGTCGGAGTTCGTGGAGATTCTCAATCCGGCCGTCGACAAAGGCGATGCGCTGCGTTTCGTCGCCGCGCGCCTGGGCGTATCGATGGAGGAAACGCTCGCGATCGGCGATTCGTGGAACGACGCGCCGATGCTGCGGGTCGCCGGGTTCGGCGTTGCGATGGGCTCGGCTCCAGCCGAGCTGCGCGACATCGCCCGCGAAGTGGTCGCCGACGTCGCGCACGACGGCGTCGCCGAAGCGATCGACCGGTACGTTCTGCGTTGAAATCGAAAACCCCGAAACGCCGCAAGAAGAACGCCGCCGCTAGGCTGCGTCCGTTCTGGATATTGATCGGATTCCTGATTCTGCTCGGCGTCGCTGCGGCAGCGGGAGTGGTCTTATGGCCCGGGTTCACGCCGAAGGCCATCGACGTGGAGGGAAATCACAACGCGTCGCGCGCCGAGATCGTCGCGAAGGCGGCCATCGCGCCCAACGTGAACGTGTGGCTCCAGAATCCGCGGGCGATCGAGGCGCGCATCGCGAGCATCCCGTACGTCGATGCGGTGCACGTGCATCGCATTCCGCCGGCGACGATCGCGATCGACGTCACCGAGCGCAGCCCGTTTGCCGTCGTGACCGAGGGCAGCCAGGCCGTGCTCGTCGACCGCGATCTGCGCGTGCTGCAGGTCGCGAACGCGCCGTCCGATCTGGTAACGTTCACGTTGCCGGCCGGCTCCGATCTCGCGCCCGGCGCCTTTCTGAAGACGGAGGACGCGATCCGTCTAAAGGCGTCGTACGACGAACTCATTGCGGCGCACGTCGTGCCGATCGGACTTGGGTACGACAAGTTCGACGGCCTCGTGGCGACGATGCGCGGCGGTATCCGCGTGATGCTCGGGGACGATGACGAGATGGCTCGCAAAATCGCGCTGATCGATCCGATCCTCGCCCAAGTCGTTCGTAAGGGAAAACCCGCCGACGCCATCGACCTGCGGGCACCGAACACGCCGGTCGTCGTCTACAAGTACTAGTCCGTACCGTCCGCCGGTCGTCTCGGACAGCAGAGTTGCCGAGCTCATTTATCAGCCCCCGGTAGCGATAGGAACGGTAGCGGCGCGGCGGGTAAACGGTTGGCGATGAAAAAATTTGCCGTTTCCCCAATTGCTACATCTCTACTACTCGCCGGCGCTTTATCCGGTTGCGCGGGCGGCGCGCTCAATCCGCTGGGCGGACCGTCCGTCTCGAATCCGGCGCAGGCCGGTTCCGCGTCGCCGTCGCAGCGCGAGGCGGCGCTGCAGTCCTTTATTCGCAGCGATTCCAAAAAAATTACCGTCAATCCCGGCCAGTCGATTCAAGCGGCCGTCGATTCGGCGTCCTCCGGCGACACGATCGTCGTGATGCCCGGTACGTATCACGAAAAAGGTCGCACGTGCCCGTTCAAGACGACGGAAAATTGTGCGATCAGCATCACCAAGAACAACATTACGCTCGTCGGAATGAGCGGCATCAAGCCGGTCGTGATCGACAACCCGGGCGGTAAGCTCGCCGTCGGGATCGGTATTGGAAAATACTACACGTGCACCAACGCTTACCGCATCGTCGGCAGCCAGGTCGTCGGGTTCACGGTGAAGGGCTTTACGGATACCGGCATATTCGGAACCTGCATCAAGAACTGGGAGTGGGCGTACGACTCGGCCGTTAAAAACAAGATCTACGACTTCTATCCGGTTTTTGCCAGCGACGGCCGCGTCGACAACAGCTTCGCTTCGGATGCGACCGATACGGGTTTCTACGTCGGCATCTCGCAGAACATCCACGTCGATCATAACGTCGCGATCTCGAACGTGTCCGGATACGAATTCGAGAATACGATCGACTCGCTGATGGAGTACAATACCGCCAACAACAACACCGGCGGTATCCTCGAGTTCATCATTCCGGGGGATCCACTCGAGAGAAGCAACAACAACGTGATTCGCTACAACGTCGTCATGGCGAATAACAACAAGAACAAATGCACGAACGGCGTGGTCTGTACCGTCCCTCCGGGAACCGGGATCCTGATCATCGGCGGCAACAACAACCTGACTACCGCCAACATGGTCACCAACAACCGCGCGTACGGAATCGCCATGACGGACGTGTGCATGGCGTTCAACCTGACGAAGCAGCAATGCAAGAAGCTTGCCTACGATCCGCTGCCGGAAAAGAACAAGATAACCAACAACACGGTGCTGTACAACGGTCTAGACCTGGGATGGATTCCGGCGTCGGGCAAAGGCAACTGCTGGTCGAAGAACAAGTCGAAGACGCAGCTGCCGGCGATCCTACCGGCGTGCTGATCCGCTAGCTTCGAGGCCGATCGCCCTTCCGCAAATGCGCGCGAAGGGATTGGCCGGGGAAAGGAACTCCCAGGCCAGTCGATCGTGAAGGCCGCGATCGAGCGCCAAGACGAACCGGCTGCGGCATTGCGCCGCGCCGCCGTTGCGGCGCACGATCGCGGCATCGACTTCGCAGGAATGCGCGTCCGGGAACGGGTCTAAGAAAAGATGGTAAGCTGAGCCGGCGTCGCTTGCCGTATACAGGCTCCAGTGCCGGTCGACGTAGGACGCCAGCACCGCTGCGGGGATGCAGAGCAACGCGATCGCGGTGACGGCGATGACGGCGAGCCTAGTAAAAACGCGCATGCCGCTACTTGACGGCGATCTTGGCCATCATGCCGAGATCCTCGTGCTGCAAGATGTGGCAATGGAAAAGAAACGTGCCGCGAACGATCGGATCGCGGAAATCGACGAGGACGTGAGCGACGCCGGGCCGCCCGTTGCGATATGCGGGCGGGAGATTGAGCGTATCCCACCAGGCTTGCGGCTGATGGACCCCGTCGATGTCCTGGACGATGAAATGCACTTGGTGGAGGTGGAAGGCGTGGACTTCCTGGGTGAAGTTCTGCAGCGTCCAGCGTTCGACCGTGCCCACCCGCGCCGTGAACATCGGCGCCGCGCTGGGTGAATACTGTTGGCCGTTCAGATAAAACGCGGTCTTCGTGCGGTTTTCGCTGAAGAAGAGCGTGCGCTGCTGCGCGAATCGATTGCCGATCGTGAGCTCGTAGGTGCCGAACGGCGGAGGCGTCGCGCCGGGCGGCGGCACCGTCGGCAAATCTTCGCTGCCGGCGGCGATGGTGGCGAGCACCTGTGCGGGATTGGGATCGCCCGTTGCGCCGGTGTCGGTGCACGACGTGCGGAAGGCCGCCCCAACCGCGGCGCCGTCGACAATGAATTCCGCGCGACCCGCCGGCGGAAGGACGAAGTCGCGTACCTGGCGTTCGTGACCTCCAGGATACGCGTTGAGCGGCACGCCGTCGACGGCGACGACGTGCAGCGACGCTCCGTCGACGCTGAGATCGTAGTATCCGCTGGCGGATGCGTTGACGACGCGCCACAGCTGCTGATGGCCCGGCGGCATGACGATTCTTCCTCCGACCGGCTGACCGTTGATCGTCGTATGCTCGCCGGATATGTCGAAGGGGCGGCTGCAAACGTTGCCCGGTTTACGGGCACGCGGAAACGTCGCGGCATACTTCGGATGTGTGAGAACGTTGCGCAGCACGATCACGCGCTCGGGCAGACCGGCCGTTTCTCGCGCGAAGTAGGACGTACCGGTCACGACGATGGCGCCCGACATGCCGTTGTAGACTTGCCAGTTCGATTCCATGTGCGCGTGCGAATGGTACCAGAACAGCCCCGGAGGCTGCGTTTTTCCGATCGGAACTCGGTAGTGCAGCGTCTGGCCGGGCATGGCGTAGATGTCGATGGAGTCGTCGGCCGGCGGGTTTGGAGACGTCGTCAGTCCGTGAAAGTGGATGTTCGTGATGTTGAACGGTTCGCGCGACGACGGGGGCAGGTTGTTGACGTACGTGAGATCGATCGTATCGCCGGCTGCGACGCGAATCGTCGGCGGAACGAGCGCGCCGTCGTATTGCAGCGCCGGACCGCCGGTCGAGGGATCGATCGTCGCGGAGAGCGTTAAACGCGCGACGCCGTGGTCGCTGACCACTTCGGGCGGATTTGCCAAATCGGCGGCTTGAGGCGGTGATACCGGCGTCGGCGCAATGCTGCCGGCGCTGCTGCTGCAAGCCGGTAGGAGAGCCAGAAGAACGAAGGCGGCCCGGGCAGCTAAAGCGCGGCGGCGGATTTGATGCATTCCGAAGTATACTAGCGAGCGCCGGCAATTTGTCAACGGTCGCCTTAGCGCTCAAACCAAGGGGGAAAACAGGCGCCCCGGCTCCGATGCGGGAAATCGTGGAACGTTCGCACTCATCGCTACGTTTAGAGAACCGTCTTGCATAATAAATTACGCCCTTCTCGCCTGGCACAAATCGCGCTTCTCGCCATCGCGTCGCTTGCAGCCTCCGGCTGTTCCGGATCGAGCACTTCGCCGAACGGTCCGACGCCCGCGTTGGGCTCGGATGCCGGCGCCGCCGCCGGAACCGGCGTGACGATCGTCAACTCAACCTATAAGCCGAAAAAACTGAGAACCACGGTTGGGACGGAGGTAAAGTTCCTCAATGAGGACTTTGAAGCGCACACCGTTACGGCAGACGACGGCTCGTTCAGCTCGACGATCTTGACGAGACATCACGCATTCAAGCATACGTTTTCGAAGCCGGGCAAGTACCCGTACCATTGCAAGATTCACCCATATATGACGGGCACGGTCATCGTCACGAAGTAGCAGTACGTCCAGACGGCCGCTTTCATTCGAGAGCAAGTGCGTGCTCGCAGCGGCAGGCGCTCTGGCGCTCGCACTTGGCGGGCTGATGACGTTCGACAAAATCCGCGAGCCGGGCTTGGAAGCCGCGTGGAATAGCGGCCGGACGGTGTTGTCGGCGGCGGAAGAACTGCAGAGCAGCGTCGACTCGACGGCCTCCGAATCCGGGTCGCGCGCGCAGGGCGTCGCAGGCGCACAGCGCATCCTGCGAGATCTGCAGGATCGCGACGCTCGCGATGCCGCCGCGCAAATGCGTCGCCTACGCGACGCCGAGAGTATGGAGACGGCGCTGAAACCGCAAATCGAGCGTATCGTCGCGCTCGCCGTCGCGGTCGTCGATGCGTCGCAACACACCCCATCCGGGAGCGCCGAGCCTCGGCGAGCGTTCGATGCGGAGGTCTCCCCGTTTCTAGATTCGCTGCGAGCGACGGTCAAAGATCGTTGTGCGGCCTACGCAGCCGTGCACATCGCGTGGCAACGCGCTCCCTACGATAAGATCGACTGCACCGCCGAGCTCTAGCGCGCATAACGCAAAAAGGGAGAGGGTGCGTTGCACCCCCTCACCCGGGATCGTCGACGAAGCGGAAGAGCTTTTGTCTAGTGGGTGGTCAGGTCGGCGTAGACCATCACGGAGCCCTTGATCAGCGAAAGCTTGATCGAGTCGGATGGCTTGACCTTGGAGAAATCGACGGAGTCGCGTCCTGCCGGGAGCGTGGTCTCGGCGCCGTTATCCATAGTGACGAGCACGTGTTTGGAATCGACGACCTTTTCGACCTTCACGGTATAGGTGCCGTCTGGGATGAGCGAAGGGTCGATGGCATTCGCGGCCAGGGCGGCTGCTGGGGCCAGGCTGGCGAGCAGCAATGCGAACAGCGGGAATAGTCTCTTCACGAATAACTCCAAGAAGGGTGATTTAGCTTAAGAATATAGCGCAAGTGCCCCGGGGTCTTCTAGGGCCCCAGGCTTAGATTTTTGCCCGTTGGCAATTTCTGGGTGGTCTTCACCAGTATGAAACTGGCTGACGAGCTCCTTGAGCTCGGTAGCTTGGTTGAATACCTGGTCAGCCGAGGCGGCCATCCCGCCGACCGCTTCGGCGTTTTTGCTTCCCAGGTCCGAAGAGCGCTGCACGCGGCCGCCCAAGGCTTCGATGGCGGACTGCTGCTCGGTCGAGGCCCGGGCGACTTGCGCGGTCCGCTGCTCGATCTCCGAGACGTTCTCCAGAATCTGATTCGACGTGACCGCCTGCTCCCGCATGGTGGCGGCGGCTTCGTGGGTCATCGCGCCCATCTGTTCGCTGGCCTTGGCCAACTCTTCGGAGGCGCGGGCCTGTTCGGTCGTCGCGATCGAAATCTCGCTCACGAGTTCGGCCACTTCGGTAACCCGCGTGCTGATCGCTTCGATCATCTGCGTGACGTTGCGCGCGGACTCGGCGTTGTTCTGCACGAGGTTGTTGGCGCGCGCGGTCCGCTCCAGCACGGCCGACGTACGGCGCTGAATGTCGGCGACCAGCGTGCCGATCTGCTTGGTGGAACTGGCGGAGTTTTCCGCGAGCTTGCGCACTTCGTCGGCGACGACGGCGAAGCCGCGTCCGTGTTCGCCGGCGCGCGCCGCTTCGATCGCGGCGTTGAGCGCGAGCAGGTTCGTTTGGTCGGCGATCTCTTCGATCAGTCCGAGAATCTCGCCGATCTGGCGCGATGCGTGATCGAGGCTCTGCATTTCCGAAACGACGTCGGCGACGGTGTCGCTGATGCTGCCCATGCCCTTGGAGAGCGCGAGCACTTCGTTGCGGCCTTCGCGGACCTGTTGATCGGTGATGTTCGACTCGGAGCGAACGCGTTCGGCATTGCTCGCGACCTGCACGATCGATGCCGACATCTCTTGCGTGTTGGCGACGGCTTGTTCCACCACGGTGGCGAGATTGAGCAGGTTCTGATCCATCTCCTGAATCGATGCGGTCATCTGCGCGACCGCGCTGGAAATATCGGAAACGCGGCGCGCCACGGCTTCGGCGTTATCGGCGACCGAGCCGGCGGCACCCGAGAGATCGGCGGAGTAGTTGAGCGCCTCGCCGAGCGCGCCCAGTTCTTCCTTCATACGGCCGTCGACTTCGACGGCGAGATGATTGCTTTGTTCGCTGGCGCCCTGCACGGTGACGGCGGCACCTTGAATTTGCTGCATTATCGCGGCCAAACGGTCGCCGAGTTCGTCGACGGCGACGCCCAAACGGCCGAGCAGATCGCGACCGATCCACGCAACGCGCTCCGAGAGATCGCCGTTGCCCATCGCTTCGAAGATGTCGACGATTCGTCCGATGCTCTTGAGCATCGTGCGGCGGAACCACTGCATGCCGACGATGACGATAATGATCGCGACGAGCACGCCGGCGCCGATCTCGATCCAGCCGAGGTTGCGCGCGGCGATCAAGCGCGAAAAGCTGTCGTCGGCGTACCGATTGAGCGCGTCGAGCATCGCCTGGCCGTCCTGGCTCTGCTTCTCGTACGCGGCCGAAGACGGGCCGTTAATCTGGGTCAGCGCCTCTTTGTTCTTGCCTTGCTGAAGAAGACTTACCGCAGAAAGCGCCTGGAAATCGTACGCGCTGGCACTGGTGCTGAAGTTGCCGACGAGTTTTCCGATTTCGTCCGTGCGCTGCGTGCAATCGGGGTTGCCGTCTTTGTCGAGCGTCGTACAGAAGATCGCGAGCATTTTGCGCGCGTCGTCGGGGAACTGCTTGACGAGCGCCTTCGCGAGCGTTTGCTGGCCGGCCGCCTTGGCGGCGTCCGGATTGGTCGCGGCCTCGAGCGTCGCGGCGCGAAGGCTGTCGGCGTCGGCGGCGACCTTCGCATACGCGAGTTGGCCGCGGATAACGGTATCGCGTAGAACCTGCGCTTGATCGGTCAGCCCCTTCATTGCGAAGTAGCTGATCGGGAGAAACGCGAGCACGACAAGGACCACTAGGCCAAAAGCTCCAGCGAGCCCCCGCTCGAGGGTAGTACGACGACCTTCCATTACCTTTCGTTTCTTCGGCGCCGAGCGACGTTAATTTAATCAACCTTTATGACAGCAAAACAACCGGCGGTCCAAAAGGGCGTTCCCGCTCCACAATTTGTCCCCAAGTTGTTCGCAGCCTTGTCCCCAAGGAGTTGGTCACGGGCTCGCCAACCCCTGCGAATCCCTCGTCGCGGTCCCTACCCCTAGTAGGGTTTGCCTGCGACGTGCCCCAATATCTAGTGGTCCAACCCCGCCCAGGAGTATAAGGTAAGCATCGGATGAAGCACGAGACCGTTTGCGGGCTCGATATCGGAACGACCAAGACCTGCGCGGTCGTTGCGGTTGACGGGCCAAACGGGCTCGAAATCGTCGGGGTCGGGGAAGCGCCGTCCATGGGAATGCGCAAGGGGGTCGTGGTCGACCTGGACGAGACGATCAAGTCGATCGAGGCCGCCACGGAAAAGGCCGAACGAATGGCCGGCTTCCACGTGTCGGACGTCTTCGTCGGGATCACCGGCGACCATATTCGCAGCACCAACAATCGCGCCGTCGTCGCCGTATCCGGGGACGATCGCGAGGTGTCGCCGGTCGACGTGCGCCGCGTCATCGACGCGAGCAAGATCATCAATCTTCCCGCCGACCGCCAGATCATTCACGCGCTCCCGCGTTTCTTCACCGTGGACGGGCAAGACGGCGTCGACGATCCGGTCGGCATGGCCGGCGGTCGCCTCGAAGTCGACACGCATCTGATCACCGGCGGTTCGACCTTCATTACCAACGTGCTCAAATGCGTGCATCGCGCCGGCCTCGAAGCGGCCGGCCTGGTCTTCGAACCGCTGGCGAGTTCGGCGTCGACGCTCATGGCCGAAGAGAAGCAAGTCGGCGTCGTGCTGCTCGATATCGGCGGCGGTACGACCGACATCGCGGTGTTTTCGCTCGGAAGCGCGATCCTGACGTCGACGATCCCCGTCGGCGGCAACATCCTGACCAACGACATTTCGCTCGGCCTCAAAACGTCGCTGGCCGAAGCGGAAGAAGTGAAGAAGCGTTTCGGCGCGGGGGTTCGCGACGCGACGAACGAGGAGACGTTTCCCGTTCGCACGCTCGACGGACGAGCGACCAAAGACGCAACGACGGCGCAGCTGCGCCAGATCGTCGTACCGCGCGTGCTCGAAACGCTGCGCATGGCAAAAACGAAAATCGTCGAGAACGTTCCGCGCGATCTCGTTCTCGGCGAAGTGGTCCTGACGGGCGGCGGCAGTCTGCTGCCGGGAATCGAACCCATCGCCGAAGACGTCTTCGGTTTGCCGGTGCGCGTCGGCATGCCGCGGACGGTGGGCGGCTTGACCGACGCGATGACGCAGCCTCAGTACGCAACGGCGATCGGCTTGGTAATCTTCGGAGCCAATGGAGCTCACGAAGATGCCGGCGGCGTGCGGCGGCGCGGCGGATCGTTCTTTAATCGCATACGCACGTGGTTGGGGGATCTATGGAATTAGCAAACGATCGCGAGCCCGAACTCGAGCTCTCCACACCGCAGCCCGAACTCGAACTCGCGGCACCCGAACGAGAACTCGAACTCGCGGAGCCGGAACAAAAACTCGAACTCGCTCCTGCCGTCGAGGCAGCGGCAAAACCAAAACAAAAATCAAAACCGCAAGCAACACCTTCACCAAGAGAGGAACCGCAGGTCATGGCCGATTCCCGACGTTCCGTGCAATCAATTCAAACGGAACATGCCGCAACCATCAAGGTCATCGGCGTTGGCGGCGGCGGCTGCAACGCGATCAACCGTATGATTCAAGCGGGTTTGACCGGCGTGGATTTCTACGCGGTCAACTCCGACGTGCAGGCGCTGCGAAACTCGCTCACCGAGAACACCGTGCACGTCGGCGGAAGCCAGACGCGCGGACTCGGCGCGGGCGCGAACCCCGTTCTCGGACGCGAAGCCGCCGAAGCGTCGCGCGAAGACCTCGCGATGATTCTCGACGGCGCTGATCTCGTGTTCATCACCGCCGGCATGGGCGGCGGCACCGGCACCGGCGCGGCGCCGGTGATCGCGGAGCTCGCTCGCGAATCCGGCGCTCTGACGATTGCGGTCGTCACCAAGCCGTTCGCCTTCGAAGGCAAAAAGCGCATGACCGCCGCCGAGAACGGCATCGCCGACCTCGAAGCGAAAGTCGATACGCTGATCACGATTCCGAACGAGCGCATCCTGCAAGTCATCGAGAAGAAAACGCCGCTCAACGAAGCGTTTGCCTATGCCGACGACGTGCTGCGCCAAGGGATCGCCGGCATCAGCGATCTGATCACGATGCCGGGGCTGATCAACCTCGACTTCGCCGACGTCAAGACGATCATGACCGATGCGGGTTCGGCGATGATGGGCATCGGCGAAGGCACCGGCGAGCATCGCGCCGCCGACGCCGCGCAAAAAGCGATCGCGTCGCCGCTGCTCGAGACCACGATCGAAGGCGCGCGCGGCGTCATCTTCAACATCACCGGCGGCCCGGATATGGCGATGTACGAAGTCAACGAGGCGGCCGAGATGATCAGCCGCGCCGTCGACTCGGAAGCGCAGATCATCTTCGGCGCGTCGATCGATCCGACGATGACCGGAAAAGTTCGCGTCACCGTGCTGGCCGCCGGTTTCGGCGCCCCGCGCGCGAAATCGAACGCCGGCTACGCGTTCGAAACCGGAAAGATCGATACCGTCGCACCGGTGAACATGGACGACATCGAAGTTCCCGCATTCCTTCGCTACAGAGGGTAAGCGCCGAACTTTAATGGGCTATTCCGCTCGCGTACTTCTCGATTCGGTTAGTCCGGCGGGGGTTCGGCTCACCACGCTCGAGGTGACCTTCCCCCGCTTCGTGCTCGCCGAATTTAATACGCACAGAGTCCTGTCAAGAAATTCGGCGAGTTCTCGTGCAATCCCGACCGGTAAGCTGATCGACCGCATGTTGAACGATCCGGTCATTCCATTGGAATGGGGCCGCAATCAAGCCGGGATGTCCGCCGACGATGTGGTGACCGAAGAGGAAGCTGCGCAAGCCGAACGCGTGTGGCTGCAAGCGCGGGACGCGGCCGTGGAACACGCCCGCCGTTTGCTCGATTTAAAAATTCACAAACAAGAACTCAATCGCGTCCTCGAACCGTTCTTGTGGCATACGGTGATCGTGACGGCCACCGAGTGGGAGAACTTCTTCCACCTTCGCTGCGCCGCCAACGCCCAGCCGGAAATTCGCAAAGCAGCGATGGGAATGCGCGACGCCATCGACGCCAGCGCACCGCGGGCCGTCGAAGCCGGAGCATGGCATTTGCCGCTCGTTCAGGACGACGAGCACGCGCTCGACATCGAGATCCAGAAGAAGATCTCGGCGGCGCGCTGCGCGCGCGTTTCGTATCTCACGCACGAAGGCAAACGCGAGATCGAAAAGGACATCGAGCTGCACGATCGCCTAAAGAGCGATCGCCATCTGAGCCCCTTCGAACACGTTGCGACGCCGGCCGGCGACGCAGCGTTCCACGCGAACTTCCGCGGCTGGCTGCAGATGCGCCACGAAATCGAAGCCGCTACGTGGCCGTCACTGGCGAAACGAGTCGCCTCCGGCTAATGTGGGAGATCGTCAGCGCGGTCGCAACGGCGTTTACCGGCATCATCATCCTGGTGACCGTCGTGCTCGGATCGCGTCAGCTGCGGGTCACGAACCGGCAGCTCGAGCAGCTTCAGCGTTCGACGCAGCTCGAAGGGACGATGAAGATCTTCGAAGTGCTTCGCGGCGCGCAGTTCCAGGAAGCGTGGCGCTTTCTGTCAACCGACTTCGAACGGCGAATGAAGGACGAAGACTTCCGCAGCGATGCCGAACGCATTTCGGGCGTGGACGTTACCTTGCATAAAGAGCGCTTCGTGATGCGCACCTACGAGGAAATCGGAACCTATGTTCGGCACGGGCTGCTGAGCGGCGAGCCATTTTTCGACTACGGCGGCGCCGTCCTCGTCGACGCGTGGGAGCGGTTGAGCGATGTCGTGGCCGTTCACCGGAGCCGCGGCGGCGAGAACTATTGGATGAACTTCGAATACCTGTACGCGCAAGCCAAACGCACGATGAATTCAAACCGCAGCACGGAAACCGGCTAGATCGGCGCCCGGCAACCTAGCGCGAGGGGCGGAGAGAGGGCGCTCGCGACAGTGTGGCTAGCCGTGAGCGCCCTCAGCATAATTCTTACCCGGGCATAGTCACTTTAGACATTTGCCGAAGTTGACTATTGCTAGGTTGCTTCGAAATTTACGAAGACGCGCCGTTACCGGCTAAGCCGGTCTCTCGTCCACGTCGAGCATCGTACGCCAGACGGCGATCCACGCGTCGCCCTGCTTTTGAAACACCCAGAGATCTCGACCGGTCGCGCGAAACCGCTCGCCCGAACGTTCGTAGAGCATCTCGTAGCGGAAGCTGACGACGGCTGCATTTCCGGCGACGTCGACACGGCGATCGACTTCGCGAAATTCTTGGATCGATGCGCTGTTGCGAAAATCGTGGAAGCCGGCGATTAGCTCGTTACGTCCTCGCACCGCTCCCGTAAAACCCGGGAACACCATGACGATGTCCGGATGCATCATCGGTTCGAGATCCGCAATGTCGCCGTACAGCCACACCTGATTGATGCGCCGCATCACGGCAGAGGCGGCGTTGGGGCCGGTGTCGTCGATCACGCGCGGCGCTCCTGGGCTGATTCCCGCTCTCGGCGGCTTCGAGACATTAAGAAAAAAAGTGTTGCGGGGATATTTCGCAAGTGACTTCCATATGCTATAAATCTTTTCTACGAGGTGCCGGATTATCCGGTGTCCCGTTGCTAGGAGATTTGGGGTGTGGCTCTTTCGCAGGAGCTTCGAGTTTCGCAAAGACTCGAAGACGAGCTTCCTTTTCGCGCTCTCGACGACGCGCCCGCTATACGGGCGGTCGACGAACTATTTGACGGCGCGCTCGCATCGGGCGCTTCGGACATCCACGTCGAGCCCGAGCTTGATGGCGGACGCGTTCGCGAGCGCGTCGACGGCGTGCTTCGAACCACGCGGCACCTTCCCGACGGTTTGTTCGCGCAGGTTCTCGTGCGCGTGAAACTACTGGCGGGTATGGATATCGCGGACCGGCGTCTTCCGCAGGACGGCGGGTTTCGCACCACGCGTAACGGCCGCTGCGTCGACGCACGCGTCTCGTCGATGCCCACGATTCTGGGTGAGAAGCTCGTGCTGCGTCTGCTGGACGTCCGCGCGAACGTTCCGAGTTTGGAGTGCCTCGGCATGCCGCCTGAGATCGCGGAACCGTTCCGCGCGTTCGCGCATGCAGCCGCCGGCTTCATCGTCGTATGCGGGCCGACGGGAAGCGGAAAGACGACGACGGCGTACGCGACGCTTGCCGAACGGAACGTGGAAGGCCAGCACGTGTGCACGGTCGAGGACCCCGTCGAAATGCGCCTCAACGGCGTCGCACAGGTGCAGGTGAACGTGCGTGCGGGGCTGACGTTCCCCGCCGCGTTGCGATCGCTGCTTCGACAGGACCCCAACGCCGTGTTGATCGGCGAACTGCGCGACGCGGAGACGGCCGCCGTCGCGGGTGCGGCCGCGCTTTCGGGACAGTTGGTCTTCACGACGCTGCATAGCGGCAGCGCTCCCGGTGCGGTCGACCGTCTGCTCGAACTCGGGTTATCGCGTCGCAGTATTGCAGCCGGACTCACGAGTTCGCTCGGTCAGCGTCTCGTTCGGACGCTGTGTGACGACTGCAAAGTGCAAGCCTCGGCCGGCACCGCCGCAACGCGTCGTCTCGCCATTCCGGAAGGAAGCCTCGTTCACGAAGCCGCCGGCTGCGAACGCTGCGCAGGCAGCGGATTTCGCGGGCGAACCGGCATCTTCGAGCTGTTTCGAGTCTCCGCCGGCGTTCGCGCGGCAATCGGCGAGGGACAACCAGCCTCGCGTCTTGCGGAACTCGCGGCCGGGTCCGGCTACGAACCGATGCCGAGTTCGGCTCGCCGGCTCGTGGTGTCCGGGCGCACGAGCGCGACCGAAGCCCACCGCGTCTTGAGCGACGGACTGTGACCGCGGCTGCCGCCGTCGCCGAGATTCGGCTTCGTGACGCGCTGCACGCGGCGCGCCGGCGCAACGCGTCGGATCTGCACTTGTGCGCCGAGCTTCCGCCGGTCGCGCGAATCGACGGACGCCTCGAACGATTGCCCGGCACGGCGCTCGAAGCAGGCGACCTCGATGCGATTGCAAGCGCGATTGCCGTGGAGCATGGAAATCCGCTCGATCGCGCGGCCGAGTTCTCGGCAGCGTGGCAAGATGCGGATGCGGGATTGCTGCGCGTGCACGTCTTTCGCGCCGCGGGCGCACCCTCGATCGCGTTTCGGCTGCTTCGCGACCGTACGCCGGAGCTGGAGTCACTGGACGTGCCCGCAGCGGTACCGGCATTCGCGCAGCGCGATCACGGCCTGGTACTCTTCGCCGGTCCGACGGGATGCGGAAAGTCGACGACCATGGCGGCGCTGGTTTCCCGGATCAATCAAACCTCGGCGCGTCGCATCATCACCCTCGAGGATCCGGTGGAATACCGCCACGAGAGTGCCCGGTGCGTCGTTTCGCAGCGTCAGGTCGGCGTAGATACGCCCAGTTTGTCGCTAGCGTTGCGCGGCGCGCTGCGATCCGATCCGGACGTCATCGTCATCGGCGAAATGCGCGATCCCGACTCGATTGCGGGCGCGCTGACGGCCGCGGAAACCGGGCATCTGGTCCTGGCGTCTTTGCACACCAGCGACGCGGGGAAAACGGTCGACCGGATCGTCGACGCGTTCGCTTCGGGCGGACGAGATCAGATCCGCACGCAACTGGCGCGCGTGCTCGTCGGCGTGGTGTGCCAGCAGCTCGTTCGGCGCGTCGGCGGCGGCCGGGTGGCAGTCTTCGAGGTGCTGGTAGCGACCGACGCGGTTCGGGCGCTGATCCGCGATAATAAAGTCCATCAGCTGAAGAATGCGATTGCGACCGGGCGGCAATTCGGCATGCAAACGCTCGACTCGCACCTCGCCGCTCTGGCCGAAGCCGGGGAGATCGAGGTCGAGCCGCACCTCGCGGAGGCGGAGACGACCTAATGGCGGTCTATTACTATACCGCGCGAACCGGTGACGGCACCGCGCTCTCGGGCTCGCTGGATGCGACGACGCGCGACGAAGCGGTGGGTCATCTTCGCTCGCGCTCGCTCTTCGTCACGTCGGTGGAAACCGGCGAGACGGCGCGCGGCACGCTCGCGCAGATGTTCCTGTATGCGGCGCGCGGTGCACATCGGCGCGCGGCATTCTTTCGTTCGTTCGCAACGCTCGTCGGCGCGGGCGTGCCGCTGCGCCGGGCGCTCGAGACCGTGCTGGTCGACTGCCGCGACCGCGTCTTTGCCGAGACGGTTCGTTCGGTGATCGCCGACGTCGATCGCGGCGTCGCGCTGTCGACAGCCGCGTCACGGCATCCGCGCGAGTTTACGCGCGTAGCGCTTGCGATGATTCGGGCGGGGGAAGCGTGCGGCGCGCTGGACGCCGCGCTCTTCCAAATCGCCGAGCTGGAAGAGCGCGCGAGCGCGCTGCGCAAACGGCTGGGCGCCGCCCTGGCGTATCCGGCAGTCGTGACGGCGGCGGCGGCGACGCTGATCGGGTTCTTATTGGCCAATACGATGCCCGCATTCGCGACGATGTTCGAGCAGATGCACGTCGACTTGCCGCCGACGACGCGCGCGCTGATCGCTACGGGACAGATCCTTCGGATGCCCTCGGCGTGGATCGCCGGCGCGGCGGCCGTCGCCGGTTTGGCAGCTGCGGCGCAGTATCTCCGGCGCGGCGAGCACGCGCTGTCGTTCTGGTCGGCGCGCGCCGTGCTCGCTGTGCCCGTCATCGGCGCGATTCGTTCGAAGAGCGAGGTCGCGCGCTTCTCGCGAACGCTGGGAACGCTGCTGCGCGGCGGCGTCGACGTGATCGCCGCGCTCGAGTCGGCGCGCGACGTCATGGAGAACCTCGTCTACAAGCGCGGCTCGACCGGCATCGCGGAGGCGCTGCACCGCGGTGACAGTTTATACGAAGCGCTGGCCGGGGCCGAACTCTTCGATGCAACGTTTCTGCAGCTCGTACGTGCCGGTGAAGAAAGCGGCTCGCTCGACGCCATGCTGCTTCGCCTGGCCGAATACAACGAGATCGACGTCGAGACGTCCCTCGCAACGATCGGAAGCGTCCTCGAGCCGGCGCTCATCTGCATTCTCGGCGGCATCATCGGTACGATCGTTGCCTCCGTGATCGTTCCTCTCTACTCCATGATCGGGAGCATTCGATGATTTTCGTTCGTCCCTCACTCGAGCTCTGGCTGCGCGAACGGCTCGTAGAGCACCGCGACCGTGTGATTTCGGAGCATCGTTACTTGTGCGTTCGCGCGGCGCGCAAGTTCGTACGGCCGGGATTGGACCGCGCGGATCTCGAGCAGACGGCGGTGCTGGGTCTGATTAAGGCCGTCGACCGCTACGATGCAAGCCAAGAGACGCCGTTCGAAGGATATGCGTGGCTGCTGGTTCTCGGGGAACTGATGCACCACGTGCGCGACGGCGAGCGCCTTTTACGAGCGCCGCGGCGCGTTCGCGAAATGGATCGGCGCTGGCTGCGCGCCGAACGCGAGCTCTGGGGAGTTCTCGGACGCGAACCGCTTGAGTCCGACGTCGCGCGGCACGTCAACGCGAATGCCGCCGAGCGTCGCGAAGTGCGGGAGTACCGAGCGAGCGGCGTGCTGGTTTCGATGGAGAAGCTGGATACAAAGCGTTCGCGCGCGGCCGAGGAAGAAATTGAAGTGGTGCTTGCACGTATGACGATCGACACGGCGCTGGATCGCCTGGTTCCAGTCGAGCGCGACATCCTTCGCGCGGTATACTTCGACGGCGAATCGCTCGCGGAGGTTGCCGCGCGACTCGGCTACTCGCGACGTCACCTTACCCGGCTTCACCGGCGAGCTCTGCGGCGGGCGGCAGAGGCTTTGCGCTAGAGCGAGGGCAACGTGCGCTTGCTCGCCCTGCCCAGACTCTCAGGAAACCCCCAGGACCCTGCCTAGGCAAGCGGGAAGGCCTCTGCTCGCGAGATTCACACGGAGGCGCTCTCGATGACGTTCAAAAGTTTCGCATTTAAGGCATCAGCTATTGCGATGTCCTCTGCATTCTTGTTGGCGGGTTGCTCGCACGGGGTTGCGCAAGGGCCCTCATACCTGCCGCAATCGCAGCCGTTTGCGACGAGCGCTTTCTTGCGTCCGAATACAACCGGAACGCCCGTGAAGTCGATCGAGTGGGGCAAGCTGCCCGCCGCAACGGCCGGCAAGGCGTTTAAAAATCCGGTTGCGGTAACGATCACGGCCAAAGGGTCGAACGGCAAAGCAATCACCGGTCCGTACGCCAAGCCGATCAAGCTGACGGACAGCGACAAGACCGGGGCGACGGTGCTGCAGATCAACGGTAAGCCGGCCAGTGGAAAGAACACCCTGAACAGTTCGACGGACAACGTTACGCTGAAGTACACCGGCTTGGCGATCAAGCCGGCGAAGTTCAAAGCGAGTTCGAAGGGCGCCAAAGCCGGCAAGGCGACGTTTTCGCCGTCGCTGGTTGACATCGTGTACTCGGGTCCGAAAGTCTCGTCGGCGGCGGAGATCGATCTGACGAGTTCGACGCCGAGCACGGCCGGGTATTCCGGTGCGTTCACGGCGACGCAAGCCGGCTGGACGGGTTCGTTCAAGAAACCTTTTAAGTATGCAACGTCGGCGGTGGCGGGATTCACGAACAACTGCGCGACGGCGTACGTGATCACGCCGGGTTCGGGCGCGCTTGGGACCTCGTATACGGTCAAAGGCAAGTCGGGCGCGGCGGCGGGGGAATGCGCGCTGACGCTGACGGGCGGCGGCGGCAAGACGCTGCGGGTGCTGTTGACGTTTACGACGACCAGCGTCGGCGTGAACGGTAAACAAACGACCAATCAGTAGATATATAACCAGCGACACTGTTCGAGCCGCATTACGTTTGCGCGCGCGCCGTTCTTTCTTGGAGATATAGAGATGAAGCGTCTGATTTTCGTGGCCGTAGCGTTCTTGGTCGGCTGCAACGGCATGGGGAGCGGTGCCAACCGGTTTCTCCCGGCGAGCCCCGGCGGGGCCGACTCGGCAGTATCCGTACCGCAAGCCGTGCAGGACGGCCGGCGCGGCGAGAAGACGAAGGTCCATCTTACGATGACGATTCCGAAGCGTCATCGTCGCGACGAAGCTCGCAACGTTCATCCGTCGACGATTTCATCGCTGACGCAGTCGGTCAGCATCGCGGTCAATGGCGGCGGCGCCGCCGTGTACAACGCCACACCGAGCTCTGCGGCGTGTCACGTTACCACCGGCGGTACGGTGTGTACGTTCGTCGTGAACGCGCCGGTCGGTTCGGATACGTTCGTCATCGCGACATACAGCAGCGTGGGCGGCGGCGGAACGAAGCTCGACCAGGGCAGCGCGGTCTTCAACGTCGTGCGCGGCAAAAACAACGCGCCGTCCATTCGGCTCGGCCCGGTCGTTACCAATAGCGCGGACGCCGGGCTCGGCTCGCTGCGCTACGCGATCGGTGCGGCGAATCCGGGTGACACGATCATGCTGCTGCTTCCCGCTTCGTCGACGATCGCACTGGCCGGTCCGCTGACCGTTTCAAATCGTTTGTCGATCGCGGGTCCAGGTGTCACCGCGAGCGCTCGTCGTCACGGCAGGCATCCCGACGCGACGTACACCGGCGTTACGCTGAGCGGCGGCGGCACGCAGCAGATTTTTGCGATTCAGGCCGGCGCGACCGTAACGATCTCCGGTTTGATTCTGGCGAACGGCTCGGCGTCGACGACCTCCGGCGGCGCGATCAACAACGCCGGGACGCTGACGCTGGTTAGCGACGTCTTCACGAACAATTCGACCAGCGTCCAGACGCCGCTGGCGATTCGCGCGCCGCATCCGAAGCACGTTCGCAAGGCGTCGCGCCGCGGAGCGCCAGCACCTGCGCACGACACTCGCGTTCGCCGTCCGCATTGCTCCAGCGTGTACCAAATCGGCGGCGCGATCTACAACAACGCCACACTGAGTGTATCCGGTACGACCTTCGACGGCAACGCAGTGGTTACGAATATTGCAAGCTGCATATACGGATACGGGGGCGCCATCTTCAACGACATCCACGGCGTTCTTACTTCCAGCGGGAACACGTACACGAATAACGGAGCGTACGAAGGCGGCGCGGTCTACAACTACAGCGAATACGGTCAGGCATCGTTTTCGGGCGACACGTTCCATGCGAACACCGGCTGCACTGCCGCAATCGGTTGCCCGACCTCGGGCTGCGCGACGACCTGCACGTCCATCGCTGAAGGCTATGGTGCGGCGATCTACGACGATTATGGGCCGGGTATCTCGGTCACGAACTGCCTCTTCGAAAACAACGTTGTGGGCGGCGTTTCGGGCGGGTCGTACGGCGAGGGCGGAGCGCTGTACTTAGACGAAGGGGCCGTCACGATCTCCGGCAGCACGTTCACCAGCAATCTTGCGGGCGGCGGCGCCACGAACGAGTCCGAGGGCGAAGGCGGGGCGATCTACTGGGATGGTTCGAGTTCCGGCCTGCGCCTCATCAACGATACGTTCACCGGCAATGCCGCCGGCGGCGACTATTACGGCGAAGGCGGTGCGATCAACGCCTACTATCCGATTACCGGAAGCGGCGACACGTTTACCTCGAACGTTGCGTTCGGAAATGGCAGCGCGCAATACATGAACGGCGAGGCCGAGGGCGGGGCCATCTACGAAGACGACGGCCTCAACCTGACGGGTTCGAAATTTAGCAGCAATAGTGCCACCGGCGCCTACGAAGGCGAGGGTGGTGCGATCTTTTCCGACGATCCAACCGTTCTTAGTTCCGACACGTTTGCGTCGAATTCGGCGATTGGAACGGGCGCCGAAGGAGCCGCTGCAAACGCTTACGGAGGCGCTCTTTACAGCGAAGACGGCCTCGCCCTTACGAAGAACGCCTTTACGTCGAACAAAGCGTCGGCCGGCGGAAGTTTGGCGACCGGGGCCTTCGGAGGCGCGATTTACAACGACGATGGTATGACGACGTTCGGCGATTCGTTCGTATCGAACGCCGCAGCCGCGCCAGCCGGCACGAGTGCAGACGTCGACGGCGGCGCGCTCTACAACGACGACGTTCTGACGGTAAGCGGCGACTCGTTTTCCACGAACTCGGCGACCGGCGCCAACCGTTCGTACGGCGGTGCCCTCTATACCGACGACAGCGACACCTCGATCTCCAATACGACCTTTAGTTCGAACACCGCCACGGGCACCAACGACGGGTACGGCGGCGCGATCGACGACGACGGGGGAATGACGATCTCGGGCAGTACCGTCTCGGGGAACAAAGCCTCGACGTACGGCGGCGGGATAAACGCGGAGCAGACTGAGACAATCGCCGGTGTGACGATTTCGGGGAATACGGTCGTATCCGCACCGGACTACGGTGGCGGCGGCGGCATTTACGGAGACAGCACGGTGACGATCACCAACTCGACGATCTCCGGAAACGCCGTCACGGTCGCAGGCATGTATGCCGGCGGCGGAGGCATCTACAACAACGAGGGGATGTCGATTAGCGGTACGACGGTTTCCGGCAACGTCGTGCTTGGAAGCGGCACCGGCAGCGGCGGCGGCGGCATCTTCAGTTACGACAGCATGGCCCTGCTCAACAGCACGATTGTAGGGAACCGCTCGAGCCTCGGTGGGGGCGGCTACATGACGTACGGAGTCTACACCAACGCACTCTCGAACGTCACGATCTACCAAAACGCAGCGACCGTTTCGGGCGGAAACGTCAACAATCCGTACACGATAACGCTAACGAACAGCATCGTTGCCGGTGGAACGTCACCGGACGGGCCGGATATTTCCAACGTCGGGACGATCACCTCCGGCGACTACAATATCATCCAGACCGCAGTTTCTGGAAATCTGCTAACCGGGACGACGACGCACAACCAGCAGGCCAATCCGCTGTTATTGGCTTTGACGAACAACGGCGGACCGACGTTCACCAATGCGGAAACGGCGAGCAGTCCGGGACGCGCAGACATTCCGTTTGTGGCCGGGATGTGTAACGGCGTCGTCGGAACGACTATCGATCAACGCGCCTTCTCGCGCGGCGCTGCGGGCCGCTGCGACGTCGGAGCCTTCGAATTGTCGGGTGCGCCGACCGCGATCCGGCAGCACGTCACGGCCATTCACGGCAACCATCACCCGCACGCGCACGTGCATCACCACCCAGCTCGCCCCAATAGCGCGACGCGTTAGAGGAACGACACGATGAAGCGTCTGATTTTCGTAGCTCTGGCATTCTTGTTTGGATGCAACGGTATGGGCGGCGGCGGTGCGAGCCGCTTCCTGCCGGCCGGCCCGGGCGCGAGCGCGCCCGATGCGATAACGCAGGCCGCGCCGGACCTCCGGCGCGGCGAGAAGACGAAAGTCCGGCTTACGCTGACGATTCCAAAACGCCATCGCCGCGAGCAAGCCCAGTCGGCCCATCCCGCGACGATTTCGCCGCTCACCCAATCGATCGGCGTCGTCGTCAACAGCGGAGCCGCGCAAGTGTTTAACACGACGTCGAGTTCGGCGGCTTGCCACGCGGGTCCGGGGGGAACGGTCTGTACGTTCGCCGTCAACGCACCCGTGGGCTCGGACAAGTTCATCATAACGACCTATAGCAGCGCAGGCGGTGCGGGGACGAAGCTCGATCAGGGCAGCGCCGTCTTCAACGTCGTAAAGGGTAAGAATAACGCGCCGTCGATCCGGCTGGGTCCGGTGGTCAGCAGCACGGCGGACTCGGGGCTCGGCTCGCTGCGCTACGCGATCGGTGCCGCGAACGCCGGCGACACGATCATGCTGATGCTGCCGGCCGGCTCGACGATCGTCGTCAGCACGCCGCTGACCGTTACCAATCGTCTATCGATTGCCGGTCCCGGCGTCAGCGCGAGCGCGCGCCGTTCCGGCAAAGGGCCCCACGCGACCTACGCCGGCATCTCGATCAGTGGAAACGACACGCAGCAGATCTTTTCGATCCAATCCGGTGCGACCGTCACGATCTCCGGATTGATCTTGACCGGAGGCAACGCGACGATCGGCCCGGGCGGTGCGATTTCCAACAATGGAACGCTCACGCTGACGGCCGACGTCCTCACCGCCAACACCACGACGGTTGGCTCGCCGCTCCTCGTGCGCGCGCCCCACGCGGCCCGCGTGTCCAACAAAAAACATCGCGGCCCGGCGCATCGCGATCTCGTGATTCGCCGGCCGCATTGCACCACCAGCTATATCATCGGGGGCGCAGTCTACAACGCGGGGACGCTCATCGTATCGGGTACGACGTTCGATTCCAACAGCGTTACATCGTCGTTTGGGAGCTGCCTGTACGGTTACGGCGGCGCGGTCTTCAACGATACGCACGGCATATTCTTTTCGACCGGCAATACGTATAAGAATAACGCGGCCTACACCGGCGGCGCCGTTTATAACTACAGCGAGTACGGTCAAGCAACGTTCACCGGCGATACGTTTACGGGCAACCTCGGCTGCACGGCGGCCACCGGTTGTCCGACGAGCGGCTGCTCGACGACCTGCACGAGTTATGCCGAAGGTTACGGCGGCGCGATCTATGACGACGCCGGTCCGGGCGTAACGATTACCGGCAGCGTTTTCAGTAGCAACGTCGTAGGCGGAAACTCGCCGGAATCTTATGGATACGGCGGCGCGGTCTATTTGGATACCGGATCGCCGTCGGTCACCGGCAGTACGTTTACGAATAACGTCGCCGGCGGCGGATCGTCGAACGAGTCAGAAGGCTACGGCGGCGCCGTGTATTGGTGCGGCAGCAGCCAGGGGATGCAGGTCAACAACGACGCCTTCACCGGCAATCAAGCCGGCGGCGACTACTACGGACAGGGCGGAGCGATCGACACCTGCGAGCCGTTCAGCGGCAGCAACGATTCGTTCACGTCGAACGCGGCTTTCGGAAATGGAAGCGCCCAGATCAGCAGCGGCGAGGCCGAGGGCGGAGCGGTCTACGACGATGACGGCATGAACCTGTCGAACTGCACGTTTAAGGGAAATGTGTCGACCGGCTCGGAGGAGGGTTACGGCGGCGCGGTTTACATCGACGACCCGTCGACGATAACGTCCTCCACCTTCACCTCGAATTCCGCGATCGGAACCGGCTCGACGGGCGAGGATTCGTACGGCTATGGCGGCGCGATTTACAACGACAGCGGCGTCGCCCTCTCGAACACAACCTTCACGTCGAACGCCGCGAGTGCGAAGGGCGCGGACGCCTACGAGGCATACGGCGGCGCGGTCTATAGCGACGACACGTTGACGACGACGCACGACACGTACAGTTCGAACAGCGCATCGAACGTCGGCGGTTCCTCCCCGGAAGCCTACGGCGGGGCCATTTACAGCGAAGAGCCGATGACGATGACCGCCGACTCGCTGGTCGGGAACTCCGCTACGAGTTCGTACGAGGCTTATGGCGGAGCGCTGTATGCCGACGACACGACGACGGCGATCAACAACAGCGCCTTTACTTCGAATACCGCGAACGGTGGTTACGAGGGCTGGGGCGGCGCAATTTACGATTACGACGGCATGAGCATGGGCGGCAGCGTGATCTCCGGCAATACGGCGACCCATCGCGGCGGCGGCATTTATCAGGACGATACGGAACACATTGCGAACACGACGATCAGCGGTAACCGCGTGACGACCGGCGGGTACGAAGACGGCGGCGGCGGGATCTATGCCTATTCGACGCTCACGTTGACGAACTCGACGATTTCGGGCAACTCGGCTACGGTCAGCGGTACGTACGCGGGCGGCGGCGGCCTGTATAGCGACGGGTCGCTTTCAATAAGCGGAAGCACGATCTCCGGCAACGCGCTCCTCGGGAGCATGCCTTCGGGCAGCGGCGGCGGCGGGATATTCATCTTCGATGGAGGGTACGTCCTCAATAGCACGATTACCGGCAATAGCTCGAGCCGGGATGGCGGCGGCGTACAGAATGACGACACCAGCCTCACGTTCGCGAACGCGACGATTTACGGAAACGTAGCGACTGCGACGGGCGGTAACCTCTCGAATGCCGATGGAATGGGCCTCGCCAATACCATCGTTGCAGGAGGGGTGGCGCCGACGGGTCCGGATATTTCGAACCCCGGCGGCCTGACATCGTACGACTACAACATCATCGCAACGCCGGTCGCCGGTAACGCAATTACCGGGACGACGACCAACAATCAGCAGGTCAATCCGCTCTTGCTCGCTCTGTCGAACAACGGCGGCCCGACGTTCACCAATGCGGACACTTCCGCGAGCCCTGGCCGCGCAGATATTCCGTTTGCGGCCTCGACCTGCAACGGCTCTACTGGAACGAACGTCGACCAGCGGGGCTTCGCGCGAGGTGCCGGCGGGCGCTGCGACGTTGGTGCGTACGAATTCGCCGGCGTTGCGAGCGCGGCTCGCCCAGCGCCGCACGCGCCGGTTCACGCCAACCACAATCACGCTCCACACGGCAAGCAGCACATCCACTCGGTCCGCCCGGCGCGGTGAAGGAACTGAATATGAAGCGTCTGATTTTCGTTACCCTGGCGTTCCTGGTCGGCTGCAACGGCATGGGCAGCGGCGGGGCCAACCGCTTCTTGCCGGCCGGTCCGGTCGAAATCACGCAGAACGCGGCAACCGATGCCGGTGGCGCGGTTGGTTCACTGCCGGTCGCGCGCCGGGGAGCGAAAACGAGGGTCGAAGTCACGATGACGATTCCGAAGCGTCATCGCCACGACCGAGTACGCTACGAACATCCTGCGACGATCTCGTCGCTCACGCAGTCGGTCAGTATCGCGATCAACGGCGGCGGCGCGCACGTCTTCAACGCGACCCCGAGCTCGACGTCGTGCCATATCGTAGCGAGCGGGACGGTATGCACGTTCGTCGTGGATGCCCCCGTAGGCTCCGATACGTTTGTGATCGCGACGTTCAGCGGTGCGTCGGGCGGCGGTTCGAAGCTCGATCAGGGAAGCGCGGTCTTCAATGTCGTCAAGGGCAAGAACAATACCCCGTCGATTCGGCTAGGCCCGGTTGTAAGCAGCACGGCAGATTCGGGCATCGGCTCGCTGCGCTACGCGATCGGCGCGGCAAATGCCGGCGATACGATTATGCTCTTGCTTCCCGCGGGATCCACCATCGCGGTGACCACCCCGTTGGCGATCTCCAATCGCGTCTCGATCGCAGGCCCGGGCGTAAGCGCCAGCGCGCGTCATCGCGATGCGCGCCCCGACGTAACGTATGCGGGCGTCTCGATTAGTGGAAACGGCACGCAGCAGATCTTCTCGATCCAGGCCGGCGCAACGGCAACGATCTCCGGCCTCATCCTAACCAACGGTAATGCTACCGTCGCGCCCGGCGGCGCGATCGGTAACGCCGGGACGCTTACGCTGGCAAGCGACGTATTCACGGCCAACACGACGACGATCACGTCGCCCTTGTTCGTGCGCGCGCCGCATGCGCGTCGCCACGCAGGTAAGCACCCGCACGCGGACCCCGCCATGCGGCACCCGCATTGCAGCACCACGTACGTCATCGGCGGGGCCGTTTACAATAACGCGACCCTGATCGTGTCGGGGACGACGTTCGACGGCAACAGCGTGGCGAGCAACGTTTCGAGCTGCCTCTATGGCTCCGGCGGAGCGGTCTTTAACGACGTCAACGGCACGTTTGTATCGACGGGCAACCTCTATACGAACAACTCGGCGTACGAGGGCGGAGCGGTCTTTAATTATAGCGAGTACGGCCAAGCATCGTTTACGAGCGATACGTTCAAAGCGAACACCGGCTGCACGGCGACGTCGGGTTGTCCGACAACCGGCTGTACCACGACGTGTACGTCGTACGCGCAGGGCTACGGTGCGGCGATTTACGACGACTATGGCCCGGGCGTCATTATCACGGGGAGCGTGCTCGACAACAACGTCGACGGCGGGAGCTCGCCGGAAGCGTACGGTGAGGGCGGCGCGTTGTATTTGGACGCAGGCTCTCCCTCGATTACGAATAGCAGCTTTACCAGCAACGTTGCCGGCGGCGGCTCGTCGAACTATTCGGAAGGCTACGCGGGTGCCATTTACTGGTGCGGCAGCAGCCAGGGCATGCAGCTCAACAACGACAAGTTTATCAGCAATCTGGCGGGCGGCGACGAATACGGCGAGGGCGGCGCTATCGAGTCCTGCGAACCGGTTTCGGGCGGCAACGACACCTTTACGTCGAACGTCGCCCTCGGTTCCGGCAGCCTGCAATACGAAGACGGGTACAGCGAGGGCGGCGCCATCTATCAGGATGATGGGCTGACGTTGAGCAACAGCACCTTTACGGGTAATGTCTCTTCGGGCGCTTACGAGGGCGAAGGCGGGGCGATTTTTTCCGACGATCCAGCCTCGCTCACCAACGACACGTTCACGTCGAACGTCGCAACCGCGAACGGCGCGACCGGTGCGGATTCGTACGCATACGGCGGGGCGATCTACAACGATGACGGTCCGCTGCGGCTTTCGAACGACTCGTTCACCTCAAACAAAGTCTCAATCACCGGACCCTATCAATACGAGGCCTATGGCGGGGCCGTTTACAACGACGGCTCGAGCGGCATGACCTCGGTTCACGACACGTATGCCTCGAACTCGGCAAAGGCAACCGGCGGGAGCAGCGCCGAGGTGTACGGAGGCGCGGTCCTAAGCTACGAACCGTTTTCCTCGAGCTTTGATTCGTTTACATCGAACTCCGCGACCGGTCCGTACGATTCGTACGGCGGTGCGATCTATAGTGAGGATTCGACGACGGCAATCAACAATGCAACGATTTCCTCGAACGTTGCCAGCGCTCCGTACGAAGGGTACGGCGGCGGTATTTATGACGACGACGGCTTGGCCATCAACGGCAGCGTAATTTCGGGGAACACCGCCACGCACCGCGGGGGCGGACTCTTTATCGACGATACCGAGACCATCGCCAATACGTCGTTTACGGGAAACAAAGTCACCGGCGGCGGATACGAGGACGGCGGCGGCGCGATTTATAACGACGACAGCCTTACACTGTATAACTCGACCATCTCTGGCAACAGCGCGACGGTCTCCGGCACGTACGCAGGCGGCGGCGGCATTTACTCGGACGACTACCTGGCGATGACCGCCAGCACCGTTTCGGGGAACGTCGTGCTCGGCAACGCGCCGTCCGGGAGCGGCGGCGGAGGAATCTTCAACTACGACGAGGTCGTTCTGACGAACAGCACGGTTTCGGCGAATTCTTCCAGCGTCGACGGCGGCGGTCTGGTGAACTTCTCCAGCGAATATCTGACCAACGCGACGGTCTTTGCGAATAAAGCGACCGCCAGCGGCGGAAACGTTTCGAATGCCTCCACCATGGCGTTGGCAAACAGTATCGTGGCAGGCGGTTCGGCGAGCATCGGGGCGGACATCTCGAACTCCTCGACGCTCACCTCGCTCGATTACAACATCATTCAAACGCCGGTCGTGGGCACGCCGATCTCGGGCACGACGACGCACAACTTACAGGTAAATCCGCTCCTGCTCGCCCTTGCGAACAACGGCGGACCGACGTTCACCAACGCCGATCAAGCGACCAGCCCCGGACGCGCCGACATTCCGGTGGTAGCCAACTTGTGCAACGGTCTGTTGGGGACCGACTTCGATCAGCGAGGCTTCGCGCGGGGCGCCGTCCGTTGCGACGTCGGGGCATACGAGTTCGCAGGCGTTGCGAGCGCCGGCAAGCACCAGCAGCCGATTCGGGCACTTCCCGGTCATCGCCATCATCCCAAACACAAACGGAGTCCTCACGCAAAGGCTCCGGTCCCAGCAGCGCAGTAATAGCAACCAATCGATCCTCTGGAGGCGAATGGCATGTTCAAAGGTCTTAGTCTGAAGGTTTCAGCTCTCGCGGCGACGTCCGCACTGCTGATCGCGGGATGCTCGCATGGGGTTGCGCAAGGGCCCTCGTTCGTGCCGCAAGCGCAGCCGTTCGCAGCCGGCGGGTTCTTGCGTCCGAATACAACCGGGACGCCCGTCAAGTCGATCGAGTGGGGCAAGCTGCCCTCCGCAACGGCCGGCAAGGCGTTTAAAAATCCGGTTGCGGTGACGATCACGGCCAAAGGGTCAAACGGCAAAGCGATCACGGGTCCGTACGCCAAGCCGATCAAGCTGACGGACAGCGACAAGACCGGCGCGACGGTGCTGCAGATCAACGGCAAGCCGGCCAGTGGAAAGAACACGTTGAACAGTTCGACGGACAACGTCACGCTGAAGTACACCGGCTTGGCGATCAAGCCGGCGAAGTTCAAAGCGAGTTCGAAGGGCGCCAAAGCCGGCAAAGCGACGTTTTCGCCGACGCTGGTCGACATCGTGTACTCCGGTCCGAAAGTCTCGTCGGCGGCGGAGATCGATCTGACGAGTTCGACGCCGAGCACGGCCGGGTATTCCGGTGCGTTCACGGCGACGCAAGCCGGCTGGACGGGTTCGTTCAAGAAACCCTTTAAATACGCGACGTCGGCGGTCGCGGGATTCACGAACAACTGCGCGACGGCGTACGTGATCACGCCGGGTTCGGGCGCGCTTGGGACCTCGTATACAGTCAAAGGCAAGTCGGGCGCGGCCGCGGGCGAATGCGCGCTGACGCTGACGGGCGGCGGCGGCAAGACGCTACGCGTGCTGTTGACGTTTACGACGACGAGCGTCGGCGTGAACGGTAAACAAGCAACGAATCAGTAGATTTCCAGCGCGCGCCTAGCGTCCTAGGCGCGCGCTGAGCGGGCACCTACCCGCGTGTGGAAAAAGAATCCGAACGCGGCTTTACACTGATCGAAATGATGATCGTCGTCGCGATCATCGCAATTCTCGTCGGCATTCTCGTGCCGAATTTTATGCGCGCTCGCGCGCAAGCGCAGACCGCGGCATGCGAGGCCAATCTTAAAGAGATCGCCACCGCTCTCGAACTGTACGAAACCGATAACGATCACTATCCCACGAGCGGAAGCGTCGATCCCGCGAATACGGAACTGCAGGCGTACCTCAAACAAACGCCGGTCGATCCGGTTGCCGGTCCCGGTGCGTACTACAGCTTCACCGTCTCGAATCCCAACACGGCGACCGCGGCCTACACGATCCTATGCCCGGGAAGCCACGACCCCGGAACGCTGCAGAATATCGCGCCGAACACCACGTTTACGCATATTCAGTACGCGTCGTCCAGCGGCTTCTCGACGAGCCCGTGATCGATCCGATCGGGTCGGCGATCGCGGCGGCTGCGCAGGAGTCGCCGTGGGCACCGGCGCTGGCATGCGTGGCGGGCGTTGCGACGAGCGTTGGGCCGTGCGTGGCACCTCGCTTCGTCGCGGTCGCAGCGCTCGCGAGTTCGCCCGGCGTCGCCCGCTGGAAGACGGTTTCCGCGTTCGCCGCGGGACTCTGCGCGAGTTACGTCGTGCTCGGCATTGCCGCCGGACTAGCCGCTCGAATCGCCGCGATATCGGCGCACGTCTACGCGCTGCTGGCAGTCGTGCTGCTCGTATTCGGGCTTAAAACGCTGTGGAGCGAGCCGGAGAGTTGTATGCACGGCGATCCCAAACCGCGTTCGCTCGGCAGTGCGTGCCTGCTCGGCATGTCGCTGGCATTGGTGGCGTCACCGTGCTGTACGCCGGTCATCGTCGTGCTCGGTTCTCTGGCCGCGAGCGGGCCGTCACCGGCGTTCGGTGCGCTGCTGATCGGGTCGTACGCGGCGGGTCACGCCCTGCCGCTGGCCGGTGCGGGTTTTGGCTGGCAATGGATCGGAGCGCGTCTGGACGTTCGTTCGCTGCGGCCGGCCATGCAGACCATCGGGGGAGCGCTGATGCTCGCACTCGCCGGCTACTACGGTGTCCTCGCGTGACCGTCGCGCCGTTCCGTCGGACCGCGCTGGCGCTGCTCGGGATCGGTGCCGCGGCGTGCATCTTGCGGCCGCAGATTTCCGACGCGCTCGTCGTGCGCGGCGATGAGTTTCTCTATCGCGCCGATTCGAGGCGTGCGCTCGACTACTATCGGCGAGCCTTGGCCGTGGACGGGGACGACGGGGCGGCTGCGGACCGTTTTGCATTCGTAGCTGCGATGATGCGCGATCCGCGCGCGAACGCCGAGGCGCTGCGCGAGACCTCAGCCTATCTCCAGCGCCATCCCGACGATGCGATCGTGCGCATGGATCGTGCGATGGCGTATCGCGCGGCCGGACTTTCGGAAGCTGCGCTTGCGGATTTTTCGCTGGTCGGGGCGTTGACGAACGACGCTCGCGCTTTTACGTTCGCCGGCTACGCGGCCGAACGCACCGGCGACGCGCCGCTCGCCCGGCGCATGTGGCGTGCGGCGCTCGCGCTGCAACCTGGATTCGTCGCCGCCAAGCGCGCGTTGGAGCGCAAACCGTGAGCGCGTTTGCAGCCGGCGGCGCAATGCTCATGACCTTGAGTTTGAGCGGGATCGCGCTTGCGGGGTTGCCGCGTTGCACGAGCGCGATCGCCATGCCGGCAATCGCGGCGGGAGTGTGCGGGGCAGCTCTATCGACTTTGGCGTTGGCCGGCCGGGATCTTACCTGGCCGGGCGCGGCAATAGTGTCCTGTGCGTCGGTCTGCGCCGCGACGGACCTAACATATGGATTCATTTTCGATCGGGTGCTGCTAGCCTCGCTCGCGTTGATCGTTGCAACGACCTGGAATCTTAGAAGCTTGACGGGCGGCGCGCTGGCCGCGATCGTCTGTGCTGGGGCGCTGCTGATTCCGTTCGCCCTGACCCGCGGCCGCGGAATGGGATTCGGTGACGTAAAGTTCGTGGGAACCACAGCGCTTGCGCTCGGATTGCATGCCTCCTTGCACGCACTGTGGATTGCGTGCGTATCGGGCGGCGGCGTTGCCGCATTGGCGCTGGCGACCGGCCGCGCGCGTTCACGCTCGCAGCTGCCGTTCGGCCCGTTCCTCGCGCTCGGCGCGTGCGCCGCCGCGCTGTTTGCCGGCGATCCACGCTAGTGCGTGCGAAACCGCTGCCGCTCGGCGTCGATCTGGGCACGGCCCGATTGCGCGTCGCGTACGCCGAACGGGATCGCGCAGGCGTACCGCGCGTCGTCGCCGTTGCCACGCGCGACGTGGAAACCTCGCTCGAGACGGATGCCGATATCGACGTCGTCGCGGCGATCGTCGAGGAACTCGCGCGGGAAACCGGCGCGAACGTGCGGCGCGCGGTGATCGCGATCGCTCCCGCAGAGTGCGCGATTCGGTTCGTGCGGTTTCCCAAAATGCGCTGGGCGGAACGCCGTCGGGCCGCCGCCTTCGAGGCAGAGCGATTTGCCGGCTGGGACGTCAAGAACGTGCGAACGCTGGTGCGCGTCCACACGGTCAATCGCGGAGAGCGGCTGCACGCGGTCGGGGCCGTGCGCGAAGCGGCGCTCTCCGCGCGCCTGCGCGTGCTCAAACGTGCCGGTCTGCGACCCGCCGGCGTCGACTATTGCGCGTTCGCGTTACGGCGCGCGTTTCCGTACGCCGACGCGGTGCTCGACGTCGGTTTCCGGCGAAGCATGCTTTACGGCTTCGGTGCGGACGGACCGCTTGCGGCGGCGCTTCCGGGAGGCGGCGAGTTTATTACCGGCGCGATCGGCGCGGCTCTATCGATCGAGCGCCACGTCGCCGAACGGCGCAAGCGAATCCTCGGAACCGCGGGAGCGGGCGAAGAAGCGCGCTGCGAGCTGGCGACGCAGGCAGCCGCAGCCGTCGGGAAGCTCCGAGCCTCGATTCCGGTTCGCCGGATCGCAATGACCGGCAATGGCGCGCGTTTATGCGGTTTAGCTGCCGACGTCGAATCGGCCACGCAGGCGCTCGTCGAGGTGCCGGTCAGCGATCTGCTGCAGGGCGGTCCGTATCCGGAAGACGTCGTACGTGCTGCCGCGGCCGACTGGGCGATGGCAGCGGCGCTCGCATCGTGGAGCGCGGCACCGTGACGCGATTCGACTTCCTGCACGACGGCCTGCCGGACGTCGTTGAAGGCGTGCTCGCGTTTCGTTTGCCGCGGCGTTTGCGAACGGCCGCCGTCGCCATGGTGACGCTGACGTGCGTACTTGCCGCGTGCGCGGCCTTCGAGAGCGTGCGAATGAATGCCGCAACGGCGATCGAATCGCGCGAACGTTCGCGACTCGAGGTTGCGAAAGACCGGTTGGCGGCAGCGAATCTGGAACTCAACGACGTCGCCGCGTTGCTGGAAACCGACCGCCGCCTCCGCGAAGTACGCGCTTCCGGTACGCTCGCGACGATGCGGCTGGCGCGTATCGGCAACGTCGTTCCGCGCGGGGTATGGCTGAGTTCCGTTGCGCCCTCGGCCGCCGGTTTTGATGTCGAAGGCGACGCCGTGAACCTCGCCGCGCTGGATTGCGTGCTTGCAAACTTGCTGGACGCCGATCGCACCGGCCGAACGCATCTGCTGCGGATGACGCGTGTCGCGCGCCCTCGCGGACCTGCCCTCGTGAGCTTCACACTGCAATTGCCGGACGGACCGTGACGGAAACGGCGGTCGGACAGGTGCGCATCGCCTGGCTCGTCGTCGCACTCGCGGCGGTGCTCGGCTTTGCTTCCATCGTCCTGCCGGCGCAGCGCGGAATTGCCGCAATCGAGGAACGCGCCGCCGGTCTGGCGGATCTCGCGGCGCGCAACGAAGCGCTGCTCGCGCGTCTGGATTCCCTCGAGCAGACGCGTACGCGCGTCCGGCGCGACCTCGAGCGTCTATCGGGAAAGATCGGCACCGGAAGGACGACCGTCGCCGTTCTGCACGTCCTGGAAGATGAAGCCGGCCGCAACCATCTTACGATAACCGGCATCGCTCCGACCGCCGAAGAGCCGTCAGCGCCTCGGGCGCAGCGTGAAGACGTCGCCGTATCGCTGCGCGGGCGCTATCGCGACGTGATGACCGCGATCGCCGACGTCACGCGCCACGATGCTCTGGTTGAGGTGCAGAGCGTCGCGCTTACTCGAGTCGATACGCGGCAGCTCTTTCCCAGCGTCGACGCGACCGTTCGCGTCGCGCTCTACCCCGACGTCAAAGATCTCGTCAAGGAGGAGACGCATGCTCAAACCCCTGCGCACTAACCGCCGGCGCTCGCTGCTGCGGTACTCGCTTTTCGCGGCGGTCGGCGCGCTGCTCCTGACGCCTTTGGCGCTGCCGCCGGCGGAACCCGCGCAAGCCGGGGCGATCGCCGTGCACGGACCGCAAGCGGCGCAGCCCGTCGAATCGTCGGAACCCAAATTGGTCATCGCACGCGATCCGTTCGTGCCGGACGCGGCGGTGCAATCGGCGGATGTGGCGTCGGCGGACGGCGGCGACGCCGGCATCGTCGTCGAAGCGATCGCGCTCGGCGATTCGCCGCGAGCGCTGGTGCAGTCGGGCGGTGTGAGCCGGATCGTTCGTCCCGGCGATACCGTTGGCGATTCCACAATACGTGCGATCGATCGACGCGGCGTGGTTCTCGAAGGCGGCGAAACGCTGCCGCTCGCGGTGCCGCGTTGATCGCGCGTATCGCTGCGTTCGTTCTATCCGCCGCACTCCTCGGCGCAACAGTCAACGCGGCATCGATCAGCATAGACGTGAACGACGCTGGTCTGGACGACGTCATCGCGCTGCTTGCGGCCGAGTCGGGAATCAACGTGGTAACCGACTCTTCGGTAAAACCGGAGAAGATCACACTGCACCTTCACAACGTAACGTTCGACGATGCGCTGCGTGCGATCGTCGCCGCTCACGACCTCACGGTGCGTCGCGAGGGCGGCATCGTGATCGTCGGCAGCGCCGCCGGGATCGTGCATGCCGATCGCACCGTTGTGTTGCCGCTGCGGCACGCCCAGCCGGACGAAATAGCAAAAGAGATCGCGCAAGGGCTTCCGCCGGGTGCGAACGTGATCGCGGACAAGCGTACCGGCGCAGTCGTCGTGACCGGTGACAACGCGTCGATCGACCGCGTCCGGGACCTTGTCGATCTCCTCGATATCGCGCCTCGAAATGGGGCGTCGTTTCCTGCGACCGTTTCGTACCGGCTGCGCTATCTCAAACCCGACGACGTCGTCACGAAACTCAAAGTGCTGGTACCGGAGGGCGGTTTCTTAGCGGACGAAGAGCAGAATGCCGTTTTGGCGACCGGATCGGAGCGCACGCAGGCCGATACGCAATCGCTGATCGCAACGCTCGACGTCGCGAGCCCGCAAGTAATGTTTGAAGTAAAAGTCGCCGACGTCACGCCGGTCAACGACAGCAGCAACTTCGGGTTCGAGTTCGGCGGCCTGGACATCACCGGAACGCCGACCATCGGGTCGACCGCCTACTCGTTCACGGGCGGTACGATCCCCGTCATCGTGCGTCTCAATGCGTTGATAACGACCGGCCGGGCTTCCATCCTAGCGACCCCCAAATTGGTGACGATCAACAACAAGGAGGCCGACCTCACGATCGGAGAGACGTACCCGATCGTCTATAGTACCTCGGTTTTTGGTGGACAAAACGTGCAATATGTGGATATCGGTGTTCATTTGCGCCTGACTCCGACCATCGGAGCCGACGGCAGCGTAACGGCCGAATTGCACCCCGAATACAGCGAGTTGATCGGCTACACGTCGACCGGCTATCCGATCGTGGCAAACCGCAAAATCGACTCGACGCTGCGCGTCGCCAACAATCAGACGATCGTTCTCGGCGGTTTGATGCGGGACACGACAAGTGAGACGATCTCCAGACTCCCATGGCTCTCCGATATTCCTATATTGGGAAATTTCTTCAAGAACAAACAAACGAGTCACGAGCGCGACGAGATCGTGTTCCTGATCACCCCGCACGTGATCTATCCAGAGGCGACACGGCCCGCAATGTAGGCAGCCTAAGGAAGGCTCGCATGCGGCGTACGGTTAATGGCCGCCCATGAAGCCCGCTACTTGGCGTGCCGCTCTGCTGGCGTTCTGCGGCGCCGGCGCGCTCCTGGTCGTCGTAGATTTCTTCAATCAGGTCGGGATGGGCGGGGCGCCACCGTGGTACGGCGTCATGGGTGCCTACGTCAGCGGTTCGTCGCAGCCATGGCACGTCTCGTTCCGCGGAATCGACCCAGGCGGCCCCGCCGATCGAGCCGGTATTCGCGAGGGAAGCTCGATCGATGTGCGCGAGCAGAGTGCGCTCGTGCGGCTTTCGCTCTTGGGGCAGCCGTTAGCGGCGCGTCCCATTACGTTTCAGGTGAACGATGCCGGCGTGAAGACGCAGCGGGTGCTCGTACCAGACGTGTTTTCGCTGTCGCGGTTTTGGCAGTACGTCGTCTGGGAGTTCGCCAGCCTCTGGTTTCTGTTGTTCGCCGTGTTGATTGCGTGGCGCCGGCCGTACGTCGACAATAATCTCCTGCTGGCGACCTTGCTTGCATCTACCTCAGTCGGAATCAGTTCGGCGTTGCTCCTTTTTGCGTGGCCTTGGCCGTGGCCGTACGTCGCTCTCTCGCTGATCGGGCAGTCGGAGCCGATATCGATCGCGTTGTGGGCCACATTGGCGAGTGCTTTCGCTCGACCACTCTCACCCCTGAGGCGGGTCGCGCTCGGCGCCTGCTATGCGATCGTCGCGATCTGGATAGTCTTTGGAAACGGAACGCCCGACCAAGTGCCGGGCCTGGCGCCGCTTCTCGGGATGCTAACGCTGTGGTTCGATCCGACGGTCTTCATCGGGGCGCCTTGGATTACAACGAGCATTACGGCGGTCCTCGCGGGGGTCGCATGCAGCGCTCTCGCGGTGTTTGCAAGCCGCGGAGTGGAACGACAACGCGCTGGATGGCTTCTCGTGCCGTGCACGTTACTCTTTTGTGCCCAGGTTTTGGGGCTAATTGGGTTCCATTTCTTGAACTATTCAAACCAGCTCGTGGCCGGATACGCTAACAGCGTGGCGACCATCGTTCTGCCGCTGGTCTTGACGTACGTGGCGCTGAATCGAAGGCTCATCGACGTGGGGTTCATTCTGAACCGCACGGTCGTCTTCGCCATCGTATCGACGATCGTCATCGGCGTCTTTGTTTTGGTGGAATGGGCGGCCGGAGCATGGCTCGTCAACGCGAGTCACACTACCAGCGCCGTCGTCGGCATGGCCGTAGCATTAGCACTAGGACTATCGATGCGGTATATTCACCGATACGTCGACCGCTTCGTCGATAGCATACTGTTTCGCAAGCGCCACGAGGACGAGACGGCACTGCGCCGTTTCGCGCACGAGGCATCCTACATCAACGATCGCGCCGCGCTGCTGGAACGAGCGCTTAAGATGGTACGCGACCACACGACCGCGGAAACTTCCGACATTTTGCTGCGCAACGGCTCCGCAGAGTACCTGTCGGTATCCGAGCCGCACGGCGCGGAAATCGACGAAAACGATCCTGCGATCGTCGTGCTTCGGGCATGGAGCAAGCCGGTGGATCTGCACGACGTTTCGGGATCGCGTCTGCAGGGGGATCTGGCATTTCCGATGGCATCGCGGGGCCGGCTCGTCGGTGCGCTTGTGTGCGGGCCGAAGCGGGACGGCGAAGCATACGCGCCCGACGAAACCGAAGCACTCGCCGTGCTCGCGCACGGCGTTGCGGGCGCGCTGGATGCGCTCGACCCGCGAGGAGAAGAATCGAACGCCGCTGCGATAGGCGAACTAACACAGCTCATACGTTCGTTGCCTGACACGCTCGCCGAACGCCTTTTCAGTCACAAACAATAGTCTCCTCGAACGTTCTGCGTCAAAGACGACGAGACGATCGTACTCGGGGGCCTAATGCGCGACACCAGCAGCGAGACGATTTCCAAGCTGCCGTGGCTTTCGGCGATCCCGATCCTCGGAAAGTTCTTTCAGAACAAACAAACGGCGCACGAACGGGGCGAGATTGTATTCCTAATAACTCCGCACGTCATCTATCCTGGAGTTCCGCCTCGCTCGCGGTAGTTATGCGGATGGACTCAAGTTGCGGTAGGGATGACAGCGCGGATAGGCAAAGGCGTTGCTGCCTTGTTCGGTATGAAGAAGTTTCCGCCACGATCGTCCGCTCAGCTTATCTGTGCGCTTATGCTGGCGTGCGTTCAGGGGTGTTCGTTCGGGCCTGTTTCGGCTACGTCGTGCTCCGTGCACCAAGGTCCAGCCAAATCGACCGTTCTCATAGCAACGCTTACCAACAACTCGTCGAAAGCGGTGAGCCATGTGGGTGTCCTCGTCGGGGCTATAGAGTATGAGTACGATTTCAGGTCTCCGCTCGCAGCGGGCCAGACCATTCGCGACATCGTCGGCGGCGAATACAAAGAACCGGAAGACAACATTAGGATCACCTGTGAGACGGCAGAGGCCCCGCGCGACTGTGCTGAACTCAAACGCAACGGATACAAAATGCCGTCGCCGGCCGGTTTGCCGACCCTAGCGCCAATGCCGGTTAGCGAAAAACCGCATACGGGAAGCGCAGCCGAATGCTGGGCCCGAGCCATCGTCTATGCCGACGGCTCCGTCTGGAGCGTTTCGCCGATGTAAGAGCCTTCTTACGCGTTCTTGGTCGAATCGTTCGCGGTCCGGACGCGGATCGGCGCCGAATCTGGCCGAAGAGTAATTCGTGGAGGTGTATTGCATGCGTCGTTCACTCGCACTCGTTGGTTTCGTTTTTATCTCTGCGGCCTGCTCGCCCCAGGCGCCGGGTCCGGCTGTGTTACCGGCACAGGGCGCGTCCGCAACGACGCTGAGCGCGGCGAGCGGCTTTCGGATCCTCTATAGTTTCAAAGGCGGCAGCGACGGCGCGCAGCCGTATTCGGCGCCGGTCGAGTTAGGCGGACTCCTATACGGAACGACCGCGGCCGGCGGCACCGGGTGCGGCGGGCTGGGGTGCGGTACGGTGTTTGCGATCGATGCAACAGGGTTGGAACGCGTCGTGTATCGCTTTACGTCGCCAAGCCGCGGATCGGGGCCCGTTACCGGGCTCGTCGCCTTTAAGGACACCCTGTACGGCACGACCCACGGAGGAGATCCCAGAAACATCGTCTTCGGGGTCACGCCGGCCGGCGATCTAAGAAAGCTCTACGCGCTTCATCCCTCCACGTATTCGGACGTACCCCTCGCTGCGAGTGGCGGGGATTTGTACGGAACAGTCGGCGGCGGCGGAATATTCTACGGAGAAATCTACGGCATAAATCCATCGACCGGCGAAGGCCGGGTCGTGAAAACGTTCACGAAGTCGTCTGACTTGCGCGACCCGCATTCGAGCCTGCTGCCGTGGAACGGTACCTTCTACGGCGTCGCCGGCACCCTCGAGGCTAGCGGCGGCGCTATTTATCAATTGTCGCGTGACGGCGCGGTTCGCAAACGGTTCGTCTTTCCGCTGGGGACTGCTAAAACAGGCGCATCCTTCGGCGCGTTTCCGTCCGGTCTCGTAGCGCTGAACGGGCGATTCTACGGCACGACGGCTTCGACGGGCAGAACGCCGCCAGAACCGTACTGGCTCGGCGCCGTCTTCGAGTACGATCCAGCAAAGAACTCCGTTCGCGTAGTCCACCGCTTTTCAAAAAGCGACGGCGGAAAAGTTCTGGCAAATCTGGTTGTGTTGAACGGCAAGCTATATGGAACGACGATCGCCAACGGCGAGGCACTCCACGGAGCGCTCTTCGAACTCGATCCGGTCAGCGGTGCGTTTCGCGTGCTGCATCGCTTTGCTGGCGGAGCCGACGGAGGAAAACCCATTGCGGGAGTTAGCGCGGTTGGCGGCGTGCTGTACGGCACGGCGTTCGGCGGCGGATCGAACGGTTACGGCACGGTGTTTTCGTACAGCCCCTAGCAATCGATCCGTCAGCCGCGTCGCCCGCCCAGTAGGCCGCCCAAGCGCTATCGTGGAATGCGCGAACCGTGCGCGACGAGACGATGCCGCAACGGCAACCAACGAGTCACGAACGCCTGTCGGGGCGCCCTTGGGACGCGTCCTACCATGACGGGCCTGCTCCCTGGGACATCGGCCGGCCGCAACCGGCAATCGCGCGTTTGGCTGCTGAAGGCGCGTTCACCGGAACGGTGCTGGACGCGGGCAGCGGGACCGGCGAGAACGCGCTTCACATTGCCTCGCTCGGTCTACAGGTTCTGGGATTTGATGTGGCTTCGACGGCACTGGCACAGGCTCGAGAGAAGGCCGTGAAGCGTGGGCTTCAGGTCGAGTTCGTTGTCGCGGACGCATTGGAACTGCAGCGCTTGGAGCGCACGTTCGACACGGTGGTCGACTGCGGACTGTTTCATACGTTCGACGCCGGCGAGCGAGCGGTATACGCGGCGAGTCTTGCGTCGGTAACCAAGCCCGGCGCAACCGTCCACGTGCTGTGCTTCAGCGACGATGGCCCCAATACCGGGCCGCACCCCATTAGCCGAACCGATTTGAAAACAGCCTTCAACCGTAACGGTGGATGGAATCTCGTTCGCGTCGAACCGGACCGCGTTCAGACGAGGTTCCACGACGACGAGGGTGCACCGGCTTGGCTCGCAACAATTCGACGGATCTAGAACGCGAACCGCGCGGCTGCGGCCGCCGCGTTACTGCAAAGCGGGATAGTAGAGGGCGATGTAGACGATCGACAGAGCGATCAGCGCGAGGCCGGCGATGATTTGAACGTCTTGGCGTTTGACGAACAGCGGGATTCCTACCGCCGGTACCATCGCAAGAACGATGGTGTTCTCCTGTGCCCACTTCTGTACGCCAAGGCCGGAACCGGCGGCGACGTTGACGATCAGCGCGAAGACGACGAGCGATGCGAACGCCGGCAAGTATGCCGAACGCTGCCGTTCTTGAAACGTGCGCAGATCGAAGTCTTCGTCGCGTTCGAACGTCGGCGATATCAAGGCGCAGACGAGATACACGTTCACGCTTAAGAAGAAGAGTTCGGTAATCGGCCAGATTGAAATCGTTTGCAGTGAGTGGAAATCCCACATGCTGAACCAATTTATCACCAGGAACGCGAGGGCGACGAGCATCCAGACGAGGAGTGGTGCGCTGAGGGTAAGTTTGCTGCGATAGCGGATCATGGACGTCACGGACAGCAGCAGGTGCGTCAGCGCGAGCGCATAGACGAACGAAAAGAAGAGGATGACGAAGTCGAAGGGCCTCATCCCGAAGGGTTTCGGGCAGCCATTCCAATCGGCCCCTAATCCACTTGGACGCTATTTGGACGCCTGTTTGCTATGCTGAGCAGCAACAGGAGGTACCCGCACCGATGTTCGCGCTGATGCTCGCCGTTACGCTTGCCGCACCCGCCGCCGCTCCGCCGGATGGAACCTATAATTACGTGCAGATCGAGGGCGGAAAGAGGGTCGCGCATTACACCGTTTCGGTGAAGCGGTCCGGGACGAAGATCGACGTCAAAGGCGAGTTAGAGCCGGACGTCGCGGGCCTGCAGCGCCCAATCGTGGAGTCGAATGCGGCGGTCGATGCGTCGACACTGGACCTGCTTTCGTACCACGAAATGGAAGAGATCGGGTGCGGCGCGATGCCGTACGACGTGACCGTCAGCGGCTCGCAGGCGCGACTAGGCCAGAAGACCTTCGCATTTCCCGGGATCGAGCATTACATCTTAGACGACGGCCATTCCGTGCCGCTCTTCCTGCCGGCCGAAGTCGCGGTTTGGAGCGACGACCGCGCGGTTTCGCTGGCACCGGAAGTCGGCGGCGCGCACGTCGTCGAGCCGTACCCGATGGCGAATACGCCGGTTCGACCGGCCGCGGTTCCCGCGTCCGACCGGTATCTCGCCTTCCACGAACTTGGTGCGAAGTCGGGTTCGAGCGGACTCTGGTACAACCCGGACACGATGGTCGTCGACGAAGTCGATACGGCAACGGCGCAGTGGCTACGCAAAGACCACCTCTAGGAACGGTTACGCGGTGACGGTAGTCGCCGTTGCGAAGAGCTCGATCATCGCCTTGTTGAAGGCCGGAATATCGTCGGGCTTGCGGCTCGTCACGAGCGGCGGGTCGACCACGACGCTCTGATCCACCCAGTCGCCGCCGGCGTTGATAATGTCGGTCCGCAGCGACGGGAACGACGTGAGCTTTTTACCGCGAAGGCTGCCGGTTTCGACGAGCATCCAAGGGCCGTGACAGATCGCCGCGATCGGTTTTTTGGAGATATCGAAGGCGTGAGCGAAGAGCACGGCTTTGTTATCCATCCGCAGCCTGTCGGGATTGCGCACGCCGCCGGGGAGCAGCAGTGCGTCGAATTCCACCGGTTTTGCGTCGGAGAGCGTAACGTCGACCGGAAAGACGTCGGCCTTCTCGTCGTGCGTCCAGCCCTGCACTTGCGACTTTTGCGGGGAGACGATGAACGTTTTGGCGCCCGCCTCGTCGAGCGCTTGACGCGGTTCGGTCAATTCGACTTGTTCGAAGCCGTCGTCGACCAGAATTGCAACGCGGAGGCCTTGGAGCGGTTTTGCTTGAGACATGCTCCGTTCTTACCCTCCGCGGCGGCTGGGAAACGTTCGGGCCTTCGCCGAATGGACCGCATCCGATGTTCCGCTACCTCACCGCCGGTGAGTCTCACGGCCCCGCCTTGGTGGGGATCCTCGATGGGCTTCCGGCGCACCTCAAGCTTGACGTCCCCGCCATCAATGAAACCCTTGCGCGCCGACAAGGCGGCTACGGGCGCGGCGGCCGCATGAAGATCGAGCGCGACGAGGTCGAATTTTTAGCCGGCGTACGCGGCAGCGAGACGCTCGGCTCTCCGATCGCGGTGCTCGTGCGTAACCGCGACCACGAGACGCCGAAGGTTAAAGCGCTGATGGATCCGCTGACCGGCGGCGGAGATCCGCTGACGAACCCGCGTCCCGGCCACGCCGACTATGCGGGCGCGCTGAAATACCGGCAACGCGATCTGCGCAACGTCCTGGAACGCGCGAGCGCGCGCGAAACGGCGATGCGCGTCTGTCTCGGCGCGATCTGCGCGCAATTTCTCGAAGCGCTCGGTATCACGACGCGCAGTTACGTGCATCGTATTGGGTCCATCGAAGCACCGGAGATCGACGCGTGGAATCAAGCCGACGTCGAAGCCAGCGACGTGCGCTGCCCGCATCCCGAAGCCGCGGAGCGAATGATCGCCGCGATCGATGCAGCTAAAGCTGCCGGCGATACGCTGGGCGGCCAGTTCATCGTACGCGTCGACGGCATGCCCGTCGGCATTGGGAGCAATCGCCAACCGGATCAGCGGCTGGACGGCATTCTGGCAGGCGCGATGATGGCGATGCAGACCGTCAAGGCCGTCGAAATCGGGCTCGGTGCTGACGTTGCGGCGAAACCGGGCTCGCAAGCTCACGACGTCTTTGCGCTCGACGGCAGCGACGTCGTACGCAAGAGCAATCGCGCCGGCGGGATCGAGGGCGGCATGAGCAACGGGCAGCCGCTGATCCTGCGCGTCTCGGTGAAACCGATTCCGACCCTAATGAAGGCGTTGCCGTCGGTGAACCTGCACGAGGGTACCGATGCGCCCGCAACGATCGTGCGCAGCGACGTCTGCGTGGTTCCGGCCGGCGCGATCGTCGGCGAGGCGATGGTTCGCCTCGCACTCGTCGCGCCCGTGCTCGAAAAATTTGGAGGCGACTCGATGGAAGAGACGCTCGATAATCTTCGCCGCAGCGCGCAAGCCGCCGCGGCGCTCTTTGAAGGCGCAGAGGCCAAAGGATGAAACGTCACGTCGCACTGGTCGGCTTTATGGCCGCCGGCAAGTCCACCATCGGCAAGCGGCTCGCACGCAAGCTGAAGTGTGCGTTCTTCGACACAGACGATTTGATCGCGGAACAGCATGGGAGCGTTTCGGATATTTTCTACAACGAGGGCGAGGCCGCGTTCCGCCGTTACGAACATACCGCGCTCGCGCACGTGCTGGAAGACGGCGAATCGGGCATCTTAGCGCTCGGCGGCGGCGCGCTGACCAACGACGAGAACCAGAAGCTGCTGAAGAAGCGCGCGTACCGGGTCTTCATCAAGGTTTCGCCGGAGATGGCGCTCGACCGGATGCGTCACAGCAGCTTCGTCCGCCCGCTGATCGGTCCGAACCCGCAGCTCTCCAAGATCAAGGATCTCTACACGAAACGCATGCCGCAGTACGCGCACGCCGACTACGTCGTCGAGGCGGATCATCTCTCCACCGCGCAAGTGGTCGACAACATCATTGCGTGGCTGCACAAGAAAAAGATCGAGATCTGAGCGCCGCCGGCGGCTTCGAGCCGAACGTCAACGAGGACCTCGGGTACCCGGTCGTAGTCGGCGCCGGACTCGCGCCGCAGATCGCCGCATTCGTGCGCGAGCGAGCCACGCCGTGGATCGTCCTGTGCGATGCCGAGCCGCACGTGCGCCGCATCGCCGGGCAGCTGGCTCGATCGATCGGCGGATCGCTCGGCGTTCTCGCTTTTCCGCTGGGCGAAGCGCGCAAACGGCTTTCCACCGTCGAATCCGTTTTGGAGAAGATGCTCGCGGCCGGCGCGGATCGTTCGACGCTGGTGCTCGGCGTCGGCGGCGGCGTCGCCAGCGACCTCTTTGGATTCGCTGCGGCCGCCTATATGCGGGGCGTTCCGTACGCGCACGTCGCGACATCGCTCGTCGCGATGGTCGATGCCGCAATCGGCGGTAAGACCGGCGTCGACCTGCGCGGCGGGAAAAACCTCGCGGGCGTCTTCCGCGATCCCGTCGCAGTATTTTGCGAAATCGATGCATTGGACACGCTGCCGTTCCGCTGCCTGCGCGAGGGGTTGGCGGAGATCCTCAAGGCGGGCGTGATCGAGGGCAACGCTCTCTTTGACTCGCTCGAGACGCTCGCGCCGCACCCCTTCTGGCAATGGCCGTGGGTCGACGTCGTGACCGCGGCGGTGAAGGTGAAGACGGCGATCGTCCACGACGACAAATACGAGTCCGGCATGCGCGAGCTGCTGAACCTCGGGCATACGTTTGCGCACGGCTTCGAACAGGCTAGCGGCTATCGCATCACGCATGGTGCGGCGGTCGCACTCGGCCTGCGCGCGGCCGGGCTGCTGGCGTTGCGCAGTAAGCGCTTTTCGGGCCAGGAGCATCTGCGGGTTCTCGCGCTGCTTGCGTTGCTGCGCCTGCCGATGAAGACTTCCCTCGCGCCGGACGCGGTTTTCGCTGCGATGCAGAGCGATAAGAAGAAGCGCGACGGGAAGCTGCGTTTCGTGCTCCCGCGAGAAATCGGCGACGTGGAGTACGGCGTCGAGTGTTCGCGGGGCAAAGTGCTCGGCGTGCTGGCGTCGATGCGCCTTGCCCCAAAGGACGCCGAGACGCGGCCGTGACCCGAACGATTGAGGCGCTCGCGGCGATTCGTTCGTCGCGCTTCGATCTGCCGCTCACCTACGACGCTGGAGAACTCGCGCTGCAGGTGGGCGACGTGGTGCGCGTGCCGCTCGGCACGCGCGAGATGCTGGCCTTCGTCGTCTCGCCGCCGTGCGAGGAAACCCGCCCGCAAAAGGGTTTGCGTGCCGTCATCGAGCGCGTCGCGGTGCCGCGGGCGTTTGACGAAACCGGCCTGCACCTCGCGCGCTTCGTCGCCGAACAGTACCTCTGCACGCTGGGCGAGGCGCTCGGAGCGGTCGTACTGGCCGGAGCGATCCCGCGCATGCGCGACGTGATCGTGCGCACGGTTACGGTGCCGAATCCGCAGCGCTATCCATCCGTTCCACCGCGCCTCGTGCGCCTGATTTGGGAGGAACTGGGTGAAAGCTTTCCGCTCGACGCGCTCGTGCGCCACCCGGAAGCGCGCCGGGCGGGCGATCGCGCCGCGTTGCTGCGGTTTCTGCAGGCGCTGCTGCGGAGCGGCGAGCTGCGCCGCGAGCGGCACTTCGAGCAGCCGAAGACGCGCGAGTATCGCGTCCGGGTCCTCGAACCGGGCGAACGTGAAATCAAGGGGAAGAAGGCGGCAGCACTCGTCGCGTTCGTCGCCGGGCAGCCCGGCGTACCGCGGGCGGACGCGCTGCTGGCGGGTTTTTCCAACGCCGTCATCGCGCGTGCGGTCAAGGCCGGAGCGCTGCGGGAGTTCGACCGCGAGGCGACGCCGCGCGGACGCGCCGAACGCTCCATCGCGCCGCCCGCGTTTCCGCCGACGAAAGAACAGGCGGCGGCGCTGGAGCGAATCGACCGCATGCTCGACGGCGGCGTCTACGCGGAAGCACTGATTCACGGCGTTACCGGCAGCGGAAAGACGTACGTCTACGTCGAGGCGATCGCGCGCGTGCTGCGCGAGGGTGGCCGCGCCATCGTTCTCGTTCCTGAAATATCGCTTACTCCCCAAACGGCGCGCCGCTTCGAGGCGGCCTTCGGCGATCGCGTGGCGGTGCTGCATTCGGCCCTCTCCGAGCGCGAACGTTTCGAAGCCTGGCAAGCCTGCGTGCGCGGCGATATCGACGTCGTCGTCGGGGCGCGCAGTGCCGTCTTCGCACCGCTGCAAGGCGTGCGGCTCCTCGTCGTCGACGAGTCGCACGAGTCGTCGTACAAGCAAGACTCGGTGCCGCGGTATCACGCCGTTGCCGTCGCGCGCGAACGCGTGAAGGGCGAAGGCGGCGTGCTGCTGCTCGGCAGCGCCACGCCGTCGATCGAGAGTTACGCGGCCGCCGAAGCCGGGAAGCTCGAATTGATCGAGATGCACGAACGCGCCACGGCGCAGCCGCTTCCGACGGTCAGGGTCGTCGACCTAGCTAAAGAGTTCGAAGCCGGCAACAAACGGATCTTCAGCACTCCGCTGGTGCAGGCGCTCGGCGAACGTCTCGAACGCGGCGAGAAGAGCGTCCTGTTCGTGAATCGGCGCGGCAGCGCGGGATTCGTGCTCTGCCGCAGCTGCGGCCACGTTCTCGGGTGTCCGCGCTGCAGCGTATCGCTCTCGGCGCATCGTGCGGAAGGATTGCTACGCTGCCACTACTGCGACCATCAAGAACCGCTTTCGAAACGGTGCGTGAGTTGCGGTTTGGAGACGGTGCGCGAGTTCGGCATCGGAACGGAGCGTGTCGCCGAAGAGGTGACGCGGCTCTTTCCGGGCGCGCGCGTGATGCGAATGGATTCCGACACGACGACACGCGTCGGCGATCACGCTCGCATTCTAAGCGCGTTCGAAGATGAAGGCGACGTGCTCGTCGGAACGCAAATGGTCGCGAAGGGGTTGGATTTTCCAACGGTCACGCTGGTTGGCGTCGTCGCCGCGGATCTCGGATTGCATCTGCCGGATTTCAGGGCATCCGAGCGCAGTTTTGGCTTGATCGCGCAAGTCTGCGGCCGTAGCGGCCGTGCGCGCCCGGGTGAGGCGATCGTGCAGACCTACGATCCGGACCATCCCGCCATCGTCTTCGCCGCACGGCACGACTACGAGGGATTTGCGGCGCTGGAACTAGCAGAGCGTAAGACGCTTGGTTTTCCGCCCGCGCGACGGCTTCTCTACTTAGGGGTAATCGGGCGCTCGAAAACCGGGACGCGCCAAGTCGCGGAACGCTATGCCGATACGCTGCGTGCGGAGACGAAGGACGACGTGCTCGGCCCGGCCCCGTACCCGATCGCGCGGTTGAACAACGAGTGGCGATTTCGTATTGCCGTGCGCACGCGGCAGATGAAGGCGCTGCGATCGTCGATCCGCTCCCTCATTCTGCCGCTCGCGCACGCAGATCGCGCCACCCGGCTGGCGCTCAACGTCGATCCCTAGGCTGCCTTTTTCTTACGCGAGGTTTTCTTGCGCGAGGTCTTCTTGCCGGCGGCCTTCTTGCGGCCGCCGGATACGATCGTCGCGGTGACTTTCTCCGCTGTCTCCGCCCCGGTCTGGAGAAGCGAGCCTGCGGTCTGGAGGACCACCCCTACCTTTTTCGCTCCGCCGACGATCTTCTTTGCGCGGATTACCGCTTTCTTCGCGACGCTCTTACCGCGAGCCACAACCTTCTTCGTCGTGCTTGTTTTCTTACGAGCGGCGGTCTTCTTGGCCGCCTTTTTTCGAACTGCCATAGCGATATGATTGCCTTTCAATGGGCGAGTCGTTGATCGCTTCTACCCAGATTGGCCATATCGAACGCGTTCTTAGAACGCCTTGACGCCATAGGCGGTCCCGTTTCCGGTCGGCCCATCCCAGCCCGGCATGGCGGTGCAGATATTGATCGGCGCGCATTGCTGACCGGCATTATTCTGCAGGCCGATGATGCCGTTCGCGCCGACGAGCACGTCCGTGAGCGATCCGTTCGGAGCGTTGTAGAGCGTCGTGCCGTACTTCTGCGTCGCCGCGTTGCCCGCGAGAGCGTAGGTGGCGGCGACGATCGGCGAAGCGGCGCTCGTTCCGCCGTAAACGTAGAGGCCGCCGCGGGTGGCCGGGTACGTCTGATAGACGAGCACGCCGGTGTACGGATCGGCGACCGCCGAAACGTCGGAGATCGGGCGCATGTCGCCCTTGCATCCGGTGCTCGCCGGGATCCACGACGGACGCTTCACGAAGTGCGAGCAGCCGCTGCCGGCGTTCGACCACGCCGTCTCCAGCCAGCCGCGCGAGTTGTTCGTCGAGTAGAGCGAGGTGCCGCCAACGGCCACGACGGTGCCGAAATCGGCCGGAGACTGCGGTCCGGCGAACCACGAGTTGTCGCCGCTGCTGGCGGTAACGACCGTCTTAGCAATCTGGTAGTATTTCGCCAGCGGGAGCGGCGATTTGCATCCGACTCTGCCGAACTGGTTCAAGCCGCATTCGCCGCCGCCGTAGGAGTTGCTGATCACGTTCGCGCCGGCGCCATGAGCGGCGCTCACGGACAGCGCGAGATCCTTCATAGCGTTGGTATTCGCTTCAACGAGCACGATATGGCACTTCGGGCAAATCGCCGAGACCATGTCGAGGTCGAGCGAAATCTCACCCGACCAGTTGCCGTCTTTGAGTGGAAGCGGCGACGCGGCGCCCTTCTGGTTGAGTTTACGGAAACATCCGTCGGCGCTCGTGCAGGGCGGAAGTTTGAACTGCGCGCGATACTGCGCCATATCGGACTCTGCCGTCGGATCGTCGTAAGCGTCGACGATGGCGACGGTTTGCGAGGAGCCGGCCGCCGATGAAGGAAGGTTGTACGCCTGCTGCAGCTGCGCGGCGCCGAGCGGACCGTAGAAACCCTTTGCGGCCGCGGCCGCCGCGTTCTCCGGTGCGATGTCCAGCGTTGCGCGATAGTCCGGCGCATCCGCGTAAAACGCGTCGGTGCGTACCAGCGCGAAGCATTGCGCGAAGCCCGGCTTTGCGTCCGGACAAACCTTGCGCACGTTGGCCTGATGTCCGCTCGCCGCGTGCATCGCCGACGATGCCTGCGCACCGCCCGGAATCACCTGGTTCGCGCCGGTCATTCCCGAACACGAAGCCATGGCGATGGTACCTGCAAGCGCGATCGCGCTGCGGAATGGTTTCATTTAAGAGCTTCTTTCGTTGAAAAGGTGGTGGTTAGGCTAGAAAACGATCTTCCCGACTTTGTCGAGAAATAATTCGGTGAACCATAAGGTACCGTGCGGGCCGGGTGCAATGTCGTAGAGAGACGACGTCGTCGAAAGTCCGTTCGTGTAGGTGCGGATCTTCCCCGACGTTGTGATGCTGCCGTACCCGGGTTTGTTGCCGGTGTCTGCAAACCACAAGTTGCCGTCGGGGCCTTGCGTGATTCCGAATGGGCCGGCGTCCGGCGAAAGCCCGGTCGAAAACTCAGTGATGACGCCGCTGGGCGTAATGCGTCCGATGATCGCCTTCTGAACCGAATCCAGCGGCGTGGTGTGTTGCGTAAACCAGATGTTGCCGTCCGGGCCGGCCGTTATTCCCCACGGATGGATGTTCGGCGTCAATCCCTTGCGGAATTCGGTCACCTTGCCGTGCGGCGTGATGCGCCCGATACCGAACATGTTGTCTTCCGTGAACCAAAGATTTCCGTCGGGACCGGCGGCGATTTCATTGGGCGTGGCCCCCGGCGTGATGCCGCTTCCGAAAACGCGAATCTTGCCGTCCGGCGTGATGCGGCCGATCTTACCGGCCACCTTCCGTTCGCTAATATGTTCGAACATCGTGAACCAGACGTTTCCGTCCGGCCCGGCCGTCATCATGAACGGCTGTTGCTTTGGAGTGAGACCGTCGCGGAATTCGGTGATGACGCCGGCCGGAGTGATGCGTCCGATTCCGCCGAGCGTTTGCGGAATGCAGCCTTGCTCGGCAAACCAAATGTTGCCGTCGGAACCCTCGGCGATGCCGGTCGGACCCGCGAAGGCGGATATTCCCTTGTGAAACTCTTTGACGAAGCCCGGCGGCGTGATGCGGCCGATCGAGTTGGTACCGACTTCGGTGAACCACATTGCGCCGTCGCTGCCCATCGCAATGTGCGAGGGATCGGCCATGTTGGTGATGCCCTGCGTAAATTCCGTCGCGAGCGGCTGCGAGGCCGTCGACGGTCCGAAGGCGAGCGACTGGATGGGCGTGGGCGGCGTGGCGTTCGAGCCGCTGCAAGCGGTTAGTACCGCCAGAGCGCCGGTGGCGCAGAGCGTCTGGAGTTTCATAGTGCCTTTCGAGCGAGGGGGATGGCCGATGGCGGCGTTCCTCGATACTAACGCGCGATCCGAGGCGTTCGTTCCGGGGGTGCAGGAACGCGCGACGGCGACAAAAGTCGGTTTTAAGCCGCGTTCGCCTAGCGCGTCCGGCCGCGGCCGCGCACGCGCAGCGCGGCGGCAGGCACGATGAGTTGGGAAAGAAGGAGCCCGGCTACGAGTTGAATCGCCGCAAACGTGGCGTTCGTCGCGAGGGTCAGCGCAGTGTCGATGTTCTGTTGAAACGCGAAGAGCACGCTTTGATAGCTCAAGCTTCCCGGAACCATCACGGTGAGCGCGGGAACGAGCATGATCGCCTGCGGAACCCGCAGCCAGCGCGCGCCGACGTTGGCGACGATTCCGCAGATCAGCGCCGAGAGAAACGGGGAGATCTGTCGCGCAGGCGAGTCTCCGATCAGGTGTTGGGCCAGCAGGGCGACGAAGCACGCTGCAAAGACCCACACGAAATCGCGCAGGCGTGCGTCGAGGTCGATGGATAGCCCGATGGCCATGCACACCGATGCGACGATCCAAAACGTCGCCGCCACCGGATGCGTGTGCACGTCGTTGGTCAGCAGCGCCGGTCCGACCAGCGCGAGCGCGAGGAATGCCCCGCAGCCGAGGGCCAGCAGAATTGCCAGCACTTTGCCGAGACGCGCGACGCCGGCGACGAGAAAATCGTTGGCGAGTTCGTGCAGCGCGAGCATCAGCGAATATCCGGGCAGCAGCACGACGATCCCGGCGATTAGCGAGATGTAGAGGTTCGATGGGTAGACGAACTTCGTAAAGGTCGCGATTACCATGATCGCGATGAACGCGGCGCCGACGTCGAAAAGCCGCGCGACGATCGGGCTCTCCGCGCCGAGCGCGCCGATCAAACCGGTGCAGAAACCGATCGTTGCGGCGACGACGAGTTCGTGCGGGCCGCCGCCCAGAATCATCGCGACGCCGATCGCGATAAGCACGAGTCCCGGTATCTCCCACCAGACCGAGAGCCCGGGCCAGCGCGTGTCGACTTCGGCGAGAAGGACCGTCGCTTGGCGATAGTCGATCTTACCGCTGCGAAGGTCGTCGTAGATCTCGTTGAGATGCGCGATTTTGCGAAGGCTCACGCGCCCGGGCTCGAGGCGCATCATTACGACCTGCTGTTCCCACGTCGGGCCGGCGGCGATCGTGATGTACGTCGGCAGCGCGAAGATCTGCACGGAGAGCCCGATCGAGCGCGCGAGATCGGTCAGCGTCAGCTCGATAGCGTCCGTCGCCATGCCCGCGCGGTGCAGTTCGCGCGCCATCGTGGCAAGGAAGATCTCGCGCTCGTCCACGCGTCTCCTAAGATGAGTGGGTAGAAAGAAGAACCGCGAGCCTTAGCTCGCGGTTTTCTTTTTCTTCGCTGCCGGTTTGGCCTTGGCTTTGGCTCGCGTCGGCTTTACTGGTGTTGCGGCGGCTCGCTTGATCGCGGCTGCCAGGCGCGATTTCTTTCGCGCGGCCTTGTTCGGATGGATCACGCCTTTATTGGCGGCGCGGTCGAACGCGCTTTCAACGTCGCGTCCGGCCTCGGCATCGCCGGTGGCGACGGCCTTTTTATAAATCGTCTTGAGCCGAGTCTTCGTATCCTTATTACGGGTGGTACGTTTCTCGGTCTGGCGCATCCATTTCTCGGCGGCCTTGATGTTGGGCAAGAATCAAACTCCTACGGCAGTGGCGGGCGACCCGCCATCGGCGGACAACGCCGCTTACTATATCATAGCCCGCGGGGAAGGGTCTAGGAGCTTGCCGGACTTAGGCGCATTTCCGCCTTCTGTCCGCCTTTTGTCCGAAGACTTCGTTGCTCATCGGTCACGAAGCTACGGCTTCGCTCCCTCTTCGCGCCTCGTCTTCGAACAAAATTCGGCCAGAATCCGAAAATGGCCTAAGTCCGGCAACCTCCCAGCACGTCTGCTTGCGACTTACGTCGGCTCTAGAAGAATCTGCCGGTAGCTCGCGTAGCGGGACTCGGCGATGATACCCTGGGCGGCCGCCTCAGCCACCGCGCAATCCGGCTCGCGCAGGTGCGTGCAATCGTTGAAGCGACAGCGCAGCGCCGGCTCGACCATCTCGCGGAAGAGCGGCGCCAACTCGCCTGCCGAGATGTCCCCCAGGCCGAACTCGTTGACGCCGGGGCTATCTATAAGGAAACCGTCGCCCATCCGGTAGAGCCGCGCCGTCGTGGTGGTTTGACGGCCTAAGCCGTGGCGCGAGACGTCCCCGACGATCGCTTCGCCGCCCAGCGCCCGGAAAATCGTACTCTTTCCGACGCCCGACACGCCGGTAAGCAGCGCGCGATGCCCGGCGATCGCCGCCCGGAAGCCGTCGACGTTTTCGCCCGTTTTTGGGTTGACGACGATCACCGAGTACCCGAGCTCCCCGTAAAGCGTGCTCAAGCGTTCGCGTTCGCCGGGTTCGCCGCGATCCGGCTTGGTCATTACGACCATCGCGGCCACCGATTCGAGTTCGGCGAAAGCAAGCAGCTGGTCGAGCGTCGTCAGGCGCGGCGGCGGATCGCCGAGCGAAATCACGGTGACGATCGAATCGACGTTGGCGGCCATCGTCTTGGAGCGGCCTCCGGCCGTGCGCCGTTCGAGCGCAAACGTTCGCGGTTCGGTGCGGTCGACGACGACGCGTTCGTCCTCGAGGATGCGCACGTGGACGATGTCTCCGGGCACCGGCATCGAGCGTTTCCCGCTCATTCGGCGCAGTTGTGCGAGACGCGGACCCGGTTCGCCGTCAAGTGATACCCACGCCGAGTTTTTTCCAGTGGAAACGACGAGAGCGCGTCGAAGATCGTTCACGTGCCCGCCTCGACCCTGCGATCCGGCCGAATCCTCCCCGATAGCGTTCGCGCTACCGTCGAGGCGGCGATTGCATCGCGCGGCGGCAGCGTGACGTGGCGCGACGACGCCCGCTCCGGCCGCACGTACGGTTTGGTCGAATTGCCGAAGGATGCGCCGGCCGTGAGGGCGGTCGTCCGTGAACCCGTCACCGTTTTTGAGGCGCCGATCATCGCTCTTGCAGTTTCCCCCAGCGTGCCGGAAGCCTTGCCGTATCTGCTGGAAGCCTTTGCCGGACCGGGGCGGCCCGACGGCGTTCTCTCGTCTGAGGCTTCGAACGGCCGGCTGATCCTCGAATGGAATCCCGATCGCACGAAAACCGCGCTCGTCTTTTCGCTGCTGGATACCGAACTGCAGCGCTTTGCATCGGGCCGCACCGCCGAACTGCTCGCGCCGCTGCCGGAAGCGATCGCGGCTCAAATCGCGGCCGAGGGGCTCCAAACCCCGGAGATCGCATCTAATCGCGTCCTCGAAACGTTACTCGAACGGATGGGGATCGCGTGATCGGCTTCCTTCAATCGATCGGCTTTGCCGACGTGCTCGACGTGCTCGCAACCAGCATCGCGATCTACTATTTCCTTTTGCTCATTCGCGGAACGCGCGCGGTGCAGATTCTCACCGGCATCCTCGTGCTGGTCGGTCTGCTCGGCGTCGCAAACATCTTGCACATGGTGCTGATGACGACCATCCTCCAACTCGTCGTCTTCGGTGCCGCGGTTACGCTGCCGATCGTCTTTCAACCGGAGCTGCGGCGCGCGCTGGAGCAAATCGGTCGCGGCGGCTTATTCCGCATGGAAACCGAAACCGGCGAAGGCGGCTGGGTCCGTCCGGAAGACCTTTCGATCGCCGCGCTGGGACACGCGGCGTTTTTGCTTTCGCGCAACAAACTGGGTGCGCTGATCGTCATCGAGCAGCAGAGCGGTTTGAAAGAGATCTGCGAAAGCGGAACGATCCTGGAGGCGCGTCTTTCCGCCGAGCTGCTGCTGGCGATCTTCATGCCGCGTTCGCCGATGCACGACGGCGCGGTGATCGTACGCGAAAACCTCATCGAAGCGGCCGGATGTTTTCTGCCGCTCGCCGAGCAATCGCTGGCGGAGCGCCGAGTCGGTACGCGCCATCGTGCGGCACTCGGGCTGAGCGAACAGACCGATGCCGTGGTCGTCGTCGTTTCGGAAGAGACGGGCGCGATCACGATCGCACGCGAGGGCAAGTTCACGCGCCCGGTCGAGGACGAGGCGCGTTTAGTGAAGATGCTGCTCGCGATCACGCGCCCGCCGCGCCGCGAACGTCAACTCGCCCGTAACGACCTGATCTCCCACCTGCGCGCGCGCTTACTCCCGCGCCGCGAACCGGAAAAACCCCGTGCAGATCATCCGCAAGAACTTCGGACTTAAAGTCCTCTCGATCACGCTGGCGATCGTCGGGTGGGCATACATTCGGTACGCGACCAATCCGATCGTGGCGGCGGCGCGCTTCGACCAGCAGATCTCGGTGCCGATTTCCGCGGTGAATTTGCCCGTCGGTTACATCGCGCATTTCACCGACAAGGAAGCCGTCGTGACGGTCGCGACCAAACACGGGGAAGCGCCGATCAAACCCGACGAAATTAAAGCGGTACTGGACCTGCAGAATAAGGGCGCGGGCATCTACAACGTGCCGATCCAGCTCGTCGCTCCCGACGTCGTCGTGCAGAGCTTGAGCCCGGCGTCGGTGACGCTTTCGATCGAGCGCATCGATCAGCGTGCGTTCGCGGTCGAAACGCACTACGTGGGGACGGCGCCCGCCGGCTTGGTCGTCAAGAGCAATCCGTCGATGAAGCCGGCGGTCGTCACCGTGAGCGGCCCCTCAAGCCTGCTCTCGCAGGTAGCGGACGTCCACGTCGACGTCGAGATGCCGTCCGGCCCGAAGAGGCTGGATGCAATGATCCGGCCGATTGCGGTGAACGCGCTGGGTGCGGAAATCGCCGGGCTCGAGGTCGCGCCCGACCTGGTGCGCGTCCAAACGCAGTTCGTGACCGGCACGGGAGCGAAGACCCCGAAGTGAAGCAACATTTCGGAACCGATGGCGTTCGCGGCGTCGCCAACGCCGAGTTAACGCCGGAGCTGGCATTTGCCTTAGGCCGTGCCGGCGCGACGGTCCTCACGCGGCACGCCGCAGACGACCTTCGAGCGCCGATCGTCGTCGGTCGCGACACGCGTCTCTCCGGAACGATGCTCGAGGCGGCAATCGTCGCCGGGATTACCTCCGTCGGGCGCGACGTCGTTACCCTCGGCATCGTGCCGACGCCCGCGGTCGCCTGCGTCACGCGCCGTGAGGGCGCTGCCGCCGGCGTCATGATCAGCGCATCGCACAATCCGGTCGCCGATAACGGAATCAAATTCTTCGGACCAGACGGATTCAAGCTGCCCGACGAGGTCGAGCGCGAAATCGAATCGCTGCTCGACGATCCGAACCTGCCGCGCCCGATCGGAACCGAGATCGGCGTCGCGCGTATCGGGCAGAACCTCGGCAAGTACTACTACGAAGAACTGTACGAGAGCGGCGCTAAGCTGGACGGCATGCACGTCGTCGTCGACGCCGCCAACGGCGCCGCATACGCGATCGCTCCTTACGCGCTGCGCAAACTCGGTGCGACCGTTACGGAGATCAACTGCGAGAACGACGGCGCGCGCATCAACGTCGCTTGCGGTGCGACCGACCTTCGCCCGCTGCAGCATGCCGTGCGCGAACGCATCGATGCGGGCGAACGCCGCGTTCTAGGCGTCGCGTTCGACGGGGATGCGGATCGCGCGCTGTTCGTCGACGAAACGGGTGCGACGGTGAGCGGCGATCACGTGATGTACGCGATCGGCTGCGATTTGCACGCGCGCGGCGAGCTCACCGGCAACGCCATCGTCGGCACCGTGATGAGCAATATCGGATTCGAGCGAGCGCTGAAGCGACGCGGCATCGATCTCGTGCGTACGGCCGTCGGCGACCGGTACGTGCTCGAACGCATGCGCGCCGACGGTTACGTACTGGGCGGCGAGCAATCCGGACACATCATCGATTTTCGCCGCAATACCACCGGCGACGGTCCGATGACGGCCGCCACGCTCTTCGGTATCGTCGCCGCGAGCGGCACGACGCTGCACGAAATGGTGAGCGACGTCGTGAGTGCTCCGCAGATACTGCTCAACGTTCGGACGCCGCATAAAGAAGTGTTGGAAACGGAGGCCGTGCGGACGGCGATCGCCGAGGCCGAGGCGGCGTTGGCGGGTTCCGGTCGGCTCTTAATCCGGCTCTCCGGGACCGAGCCGCTGATCCGGGTCATGGCCGAGGGGGACGACCGTCAGACCGTCGAGGGAGCGGCTGCCCGGCTCGTCGAGCGGATTCAGAAGGAACTGGGGGGCTTAACCTAAATCTAACGGACCATAGTCGAGAGGCCCAGGCTTCTCGAGTACACTACGCCTGCACAAGATCACTGAGTCCGGGGCATTTCCCGGAGCGGGGGATATCTAGGTAGGGGTGAATGAGCCGGTCGGCTCTAGGGCGTTCTTTCCCGCCCGAACCCGTCAACTAACCTCGCAAGTGTCGTGAAAGAGGAGCCGTTTCTTGCGCCACGCGCTAGCCATTGGGGCATTCGCCCTGACGATCGTTACTTCGTCTGCGATCGCCAAAGCCGAGACCACACAATCTACCGATCAATATTCCGCCTACTCGCAAACTGCCGCCGTGCAGCCGGTCAGCCCGGACGTTGCCGAGTGGACGTCGCACTTGGTGATAACTTCGCCGACCCAGCACCAGAACGGCATCGGCCGTTTTGCCGGCGGCGTTCTCGCACGCACATCAAAACTGGCCCAGCAACTGACCCGCAGCGCCCTGCGATTCCTCGGGACTCCGTACGTCTTCGGGGGCAACAGCACGTCCGGGTTCGATTGCTCGTCCTACGTCCAGCACGTCTTCGCGATGGCCGGCATCAGCCTGCCGCGGACCGCTGACGCACAATACGACGTCGGCCACCCGGCCGTCGGCGGCCCGATTCCGGGCGACCTCGTGTTCTTCCAGACCTACACTGAAGGCGTCTCGCACGTTGGGATCTATCTCGGCAAAGGCCAGTTCGTACATGCGAGCTCGAGCCACGGCGTGATGGTCAGCAACCTGTCCGAGGCCTACTGGGCTTCGCGCTATCTCGGCGCAAAGCGTATGGTCGCAGCGCGATAGACGATCCCGCCCTAGGCCCGGCCCAAGAGGCGCGGCTCGTTTCTTTGGCTTACCTCGCGTGGCCGATCGCGGTTTACGACCGGATCGCGCCGCGCGAGGAAACATCCAACTGGTATCGGTTTCAGATGCGCCAAGCGCTCTGGTTCGGCAATTTAACCGTCGCGATCGCCCTGGCCGCCTTCATCTGGCCGCTGATCGTCAGCTTCTTCGCAACGGACGTGACCGTCGTCATCTGGGTCTACGTCTTCGCGATGCTGCTCGATACCGCGATCTTCGTGACCTGGCTCGTCCTCGCCGTACGCTATAGCCGGCGGGCCGCACACGGCGACCTGTTCGACATCCCATGGGTCGCCCGGGTAACAGGGACTCGCTCGCAAAAACCGTAATCAGGTTCGCCGCCACTGGGGTGTCGCCAAGCGGTAAGGCAGCGGGCTTTGAATCCGCCATTCGTTGGTTCGAATCCAGCCACCCCAGAAAAAAGCGCGAGTAAACGGGGACCCCGGCGGCTCTGCCGCTGGGGGGCGCGTAGCGCGAAGCGCGGAGTGCTGTTAGAACGCTGGGGGTCCCCGAAGTGCGAAGCACTTTGGGGCGCCTCTATTCGAGGGCGTCGAGGAGCGGCTTTAAGAGGTCGCCGTAGTCGCGGGCCCGGTTGACTGAAGTGCGGTAGATGGGGCGGCGGACTTGGGTGGCGCTGGCGGTCTTTACCTGGCGGTTCGTTTTATAGAACTCGAGGCACGCCGCGTCCCAGTCGAGGCCGCAGAACGCGACGATGCGACGCGCTTGCGTTTCGAGATCGTCGACGACGTCTTCGTAGTTGACTTCGAGCATCGCATCGGATCCAAGCACGGCGCGCCAATGTTGGCTAAGGCGGTCGTAGGCCCGATAGTACCGTCCGAGTTCGGCGAGATCGTACGCCCACGGCTGCTCGCCGGCAAAATGAATCGAAAAAATCGACATGCAGGTGTCCACCGCATTGCGCCGCGCGTGAATCATTCGCGCGTTCGGCAAAATCGTGTGAATCAGTCCCGCGAAGCGAACGTTCGCGGGCATCTTGTCGGTTATGCGCGCCGTGCCCGGCGGCGCCAGGGCCGCGAGCGCTTCGACGTAGCGCCGTGCGATCTCGCGCAGCCGATCGCAGTCGGCTGCGATCATCGCTTCGGGGCGAATAGGGCCGCCCGGCGAGAGAACGGCGTTGGCCGCGTCTTCGAATTGCGTCAACTCTCCGGCTGCGAAAACGTGCGGATGACTGGCGAGGATCTGTTCGATCAGCGTCGTGCCCGAGCGCGGCATCCCGAAGATGAAGATCGGAAGTTCGGAATCGGCCGAACAGCCGCGCCGCGATTCGACGAATGCTGCGTCGAACGTCTGCGCGATGCGTCGAAACGATTCGAGCGTGTCGTGCTCGTCGTAGGTAATGAAGCGGCGCTTAGCGGCGTTCGCGTGAAGCAGATGATCGATCGAACGCAACGGGTGCGCCGCCGCGTGGATTTTGCCGAGCGCGAAGTTCGCCTCGATGCGGTTGTCGTCGGAGAGGCCTCCGTCGCGGAGCAAGGACTCAAGAGCGGCGACGTGCTCGGGAGAGATCGCCGAAGGCTGCGTTTCGGCGAGAAATCGGTAGAAGTCGGCGCGATTCGGAGCCAGCTCGATGGCGCGCTTCAACTCGGCAGCCGCCGCGTCGACGAATCCCGCTTCGGTGAGTGCATTGCCGAGATCGGCCCGGACGTCGGCGAACGCCGGATTGATGTCGATCGCTCGCCGGAACGACGCGATCGCTTCGTCCAACCGGCCGCTTTTCCAGAGGAGCTTGCCGTAGGCGGCGTGGATCTCTGCCGAGCCCGGGCGCTGCGCGAGGAGCCGTTCGTAATGCGGAATCGCCTCCGAGAACCGTTCGCGTTTCACGAGCGCTCCCGCCAAATTGTAGCGTGCGTCGGCATAGTCCGCAGCGACCGCAAGCGCGCCCTCAAAGCACGCGAGAGCTTCGTCGAGCCGGTCCAAGGCCCGAAGAACCGCGCCTCGATTATTGAGCGCCTCCGGCAGGCGCGGGTCGAGCGCGAGCGCTCGGTCTAAGTAGCCCAGCGCTTCCGGGGAGCGGCCCAGCGCAGCCAAGACGGCTCCCGCACGCGCGTGAGCGGCAGGCGAGCCGGGTTGGGCCGCTACAGCGCCCAGGGCTTCGTCCAGGGCGCGCTCGAGGTCGGGCATCGCCCACAATCTGTTGGCCAACAGCGTCCAGTTACATCTGGACTACAACCAAAAAGCAATTACAGACTGCGGTGCACGGGCTCTCTTGCATTGGGCCTCGAAGTTGAATCGGCATGAGTTCGGTCGAGACGCTGCACGTTACCAACGGCGATTCCGTGCTGTACACGTTTAGGAAGGCGGGGATCACCGGAACGCATCTCGGTTGGGCCGACGCGCTCAACGAAGGCCCGGTGCCGGCCGGTCTCGATCTCGAGCAAACGACGGCGATTCGCGCGCGCTATCTCTCGGAACGCTACGGGAATCCGATCAAGACCATTCACACGCTGGAAAAGCGCGATTCCGTGCTTCGCCGCGCGCGCGAGTTCGGTGAAGTCGTGCTGTGGTTCGAGCACGATCTCTACGATCAGCTGCAGATCCTGCAGATACTCGTGACGCTCGACGACATGAACTTGGAGCCCGGGCGTATCTCGACGATCCAGAGCGACTCGTATCTCGGACCGATGACCGTCGAAGAACTCTCGCCGCTCCTGCCGAAGCGCCGGACCGCCACGGCTGCAATCTTTAAGTCGGCACGCCGTTCGTGGGCGCGATTCACTTCAGCGGATCCGAGCGAGCTTTTCGCCGCCGCACACGAAGACGCGATCGGACTGCCGTTTCTTCGTGCCGCGATGCACCGGTTATGCCAGGAGTATCCATGGACCGGAAGCGGGCTCTCGCGAGGGCAGCGGCACGCGCTCGAAGCCGTCGCGCAGGGGAGCGGAAGCAAAGCGGAGCTCTTCCGGCGCGCGCAAAACCGCGAGGAAGCATCGTTCCACGGCGATAGCGGCTTTTACAAGGTGCTCGACGATCTCCTGGACGGCGCCGCGCCGCTGATCGAAGGAGAAGAAGGTGCGTACGTGCTGAGCGCGCTCGGCCGCCGCGTGGTGGCCGGCGATGCCGATTGGCTGGAACACGCTTCGCTGGATCGATGGATCGGCGGCGTACATCTCGAGGGCGCGAATTCGCCGCGCTGGGACGACGATAACGGACGTTTCGCGTAGCGACCCGAAGAGCGGTCGATGAGCCTCCGAATTGCGATTGTCGCGGCTATCGCCGCGTTTGGTCCGGTGCTGCCGGCGGCAGCTTCGCCCGCGGTCCAGAGCGCACCGGTTGCGGCTGCGGCCGGCGCGCGCTATCGCGATCTCGGGCCCGCTCCCGCACGGATGCCGGTGCGCCTCGCCGTGGTTCTCGCGTACCGTAACGAGAACCAACTGCAAGCGTTGCTCGCCGCGCAGGAGGACGCGGCTTCGCCGCTTGCCGGACGCTATCTGACGCAACAACAGTTCCTCGATGCGTTTGCGCCGTCGCCGGCGACGTACGCCGCGGTCGAACGCGACTTCGCGACGCGCGGTTTTACGATCGAACGCACCTATTCGAATCGTACCGTGCTGGACGTCGCTGCACCGGCGGCGATCGTCGAGCGGACGTTTGGGACCGAACTGCACCGCGCGTCGGCGCTCAGACGCAGCGGGTACGCGAACGTAAGCGCGGCGTTTCTACCCGTGGAGCTGCGCGAGCGCGTCGCGGGCGTGGTGGGTTTCGACAGCGTCGGCGTCCTGCATACGGCTAACCATCGCGGTGCGGCACAAAAGAATGCGCTCGGGCCGCCGCTGCAGGGGCCGGACACCGGGTTTAGCCCATTCGCGCTCGCGGGCGCATACGATCTTCCCGTGCAGCATGGGAAAGACGGACTCGGGCAATCGGTCGCCGTCGTAATCGATGCGGATTTTCTCGATACCGATCTCGCTCGGTTTCTGAAAGAGTTCGGCGAAACTCGAACGGGGCCGGCGACGACGCGCATTCCGATCGACGGCGGACCGAAGCCGCCAATGAACGGCGATTCGCTGGAAGCCTCACTCGACGTCGAAGCCATCGTCGGAACGGCGCCGGGCACGTCGCTGTACGTTTACGAAGCTAGTTCGCTCGCCTATGCGACGATTCTCGATACGTATAACCAGGTCGTTTCGGACAATCGCGCCGGGGTCGTGAACTCGAGTTTCGGCGGCTGCGAAACGGAGACGTCGCCGAGTAACTATCCGCAGATGGCCGAAAAGATCGCGCAGCAAGGCGCGGCGCTCGGCGTCGTCTTCGCGGCGTCGACCGGCGACTTTGGAACGTACGCATGCACGTTTCCCGGGCCGGGCGGCGTGTCGACGCCGGCCAGCAGCCCAAGCTTCGTCGCCGTCGGCGGCACGACGCTCGTGCTGAAGGCGAACGGCGCGTATAACCTCGAGTTCGGGTGGAACGGGTCGGGTGGCGGCGTCTCGGCGTTGTTTGCGCGGCCGAGCTATCAGAAAGGCCTTCCCGGCGCCCTCGGCAAGTTTCGCAACCTCCCCGACGTTGGATTCGACGGCGATCCGGGCAGCGGTATGGCGCTCTATTTTCGCAACCGCTGGTCCGGCCCGATCGGCGGCACGTCGCTTTCTTCGCCGCTGTTCGCGGCGCTTTGCGTCGAACTTGCCCAAGTCGCCGGACGTCGCGTCGGCGGCGATATTCACGACTCGATCTACTCGGCTTTTGCGAAGTACGGCTACAAGAAAGGTGGCACGACGTACTTTCGCGATGCGACGTTCGGAAACAACGGCTACTACAATGCCAAGCGCGGCTACGACCAAGTAACCGGCATCGGATCGATCGACGGCTGGAACTTCGCCTCCGTCGCAAAGTTCACGTCGCACGCCGTTCCGGTTGGCCGCGATGCAGCACGCGAACTGCACTTTGCCGTCGCGCTGAAGCTGCACGATGCCGCCGGGCTCGATGCATTGATTCGGTCGCAGAGCGATCCGTCGTCGCCGCTGTACGCGCACTTTCTTCAGCCGGACGCCTTCCGAAACGCGTTCGCACCGACGCCCGCCGAATACGCGGCCGCCGTTGCAACGCTGCAGCGTCAAGGCTTCACGATCGAAGCGACGTCGCCGAATCGAACGCTGGTCGACGTTCGCGGCGGTTCCGCGGCGTTCGCGCTGGAAATGCGCGCGCCGTCGCCCCTCGTTCAAAGCATCATCGGCGCCGACGCTGCGGTCGCTCGAACCGCAACGAGCGCGATGCAGCGCGGATTGCAGACGCTCGCCGCCGGAGGGCCGGCCGGACCGGACGGCGGTTTCGCGCCGTCGGCGGTGACCGTGGGGGCGAACTTTCCCGTGCGGCACGGCATGAGCGGCTCGGGCGTAACGGTTGCGGAAGTGATCGACGGTGCTCCGTCGCAGTCAGACCTTGCGACGTTTGCACGTACGTTCGGGATTCGTCTCGCAAAGCCGAACGTCACGATCGTTCCGATCGACGGTGGGAGAGGGCAAGACGTCCTGCAGCCGGACGTCGATTTCGAGTGGATGTCGGCCGCCGCGCCCGGCGCGAAGCAGATGGTGTACGACGTTCCGCAACTCGGCGCAAAGGAAGCGTTCGACGCCTACACGCGGGTCGTCTCGGATAACGCCGCCGACGTCGTGAACGCGTCCTGGGGCGCGTGCGATTCGGCGTTCGTCACGCTCGGTTTGGCGCTGCAGCCGGTGCTCGCACAGGGCGCCGCAGAGGGGATCGCGTTCGAAGGTGTCGAGTTCGGCGCACCTTGCGGCGGATGGAAGAAACCGCTGCCGATGTCGCCGGGCGATACCGCCAACGGGCTCGCGGTCGGCGGAAGCTACGTGACGGAAAGTCCCGTACAGAAGATCTTGAATCAAACTGCGCTGATCGGCAGCAACGGCGGCGTGTCGATTCTCGTGCCGGTGCCGCCCGAGCAGAAAGGGATCGCGGGCGTCAGTCCGCTCGGCCGGAACGCACCCGACGTCGTGATTCCGGCGACGGTGAACGGTGCCGGCGCCTCGATCTTTGCGGGGGGCGCGTGGATAGGCGGCGGGGCGTTCGTAAACAACGCACCGGCGGCGGGCCTGATGGCGACGCTGCAGCAGATGAGCGGGCACCGTCTCGGCGCCCTGAACCGTACGCTGTATACGCTTTTTAAGAAGAAGAACTACGGCACGATCTTCACCGACGTGACGGTGGGGTGCAACGGATCGTTCCGCGGCGCGCCGATCTGCGCGGCGGCAGGGTTTGATTTGTCGACGGGGATCGGCGCAGTCGACGGCTACCGGCTCGGTAAAGCGCTCTGACTACCGAGGAAACGGTGCGCGAGCTGATCGCGGCATGGCAATCCAACGACGCCTTGCGGGCGAGCGGGTTTTTCGCGCCCGATGGCCGTTATCACGAGAGCGGCCGCGAATCGATCGCCGGGCGCGAAGCCATCGCGGAGCATTTCACGCGGTTCTTTCGCGACGGGCCCGTGTGGCGCTTCGCCATCGACGACGTCGTCGCGGCCGGGGAGCGGGCCGCGGTGAGCTACGTGTTTGGCGTAAAAGGCGAAGGCGGCGTTTGGCACGAACGCGCCGGATGCGCATGGATACGCCTGCGCGGCGGCCTGGTCGAATTGTGGCGGGAATACCACGGATAAGAGGGAGGCGACATTGTCACAGCACGAGGAACTTCATATCGACCTGACCACCGCAAAGGATGGCAGCACGCTGATCTTCGCCCTAAGCGGCAGCCTCGACATTGCGACGTCGCCGAGCATTCGCGCCGCGCTGACGGACGCGAGCGCCAGCAAGCAGGACGTCATCGTCGATCTCTCCCTGCTTGAATTTCTGGATTCCACCGGTCTCGGTGCGATGATCGGCGCGCACCGCCGAGCGACCGAAAACGGTGGGACGCTGCGCCTGGTCGTGCGCGAAGGTCCGATTTTGCGGCTGCTCAATATCACCGGTTTGATTCGCGTCCTTCCGGTGTACCACACGCTGGACGACGCGCTCGCCGACCGTAACCGGGTGGCGTCTTCGCTCTAATGAGCTGCGCGCGCTCCCGCATCTTGCTCTGCGGCGTCGTACTCGCGCTGACCGCGCAATCGCCCGCGCCATCGCTGCCCTCCACGCCGCTGCGCCACTTAGAATTCAACTACGCGGTCGACTATCAGAGCACGGGCAGCATCGATACGGGCGCGATCGGCCCGACGGCGGGCGCCGGCACGCAATCCTACACCGGCGGCTCGGGGCGTCAAGGAAAACTGGTCGTCGACATCATGGCCGTCGCGCAGGACGGCGGGCTGCTCATTCGGGCGGCGGAGTGGCCGGACACCGAACCGAAGGAACAACAAGCCTTCACCTGCGCCGTCTACGCGGACACTCGCGTCCTTTGTCCCGGCTCGCTGCCCGTCACGGACGCGGAAACGACGCTGATGACGTTCCTCGCGCATAACTTCGTCGATCCGAACGCCATCGATGCGAACAATCATTGGCAGGAAAAGTATTCGAATCAGTACGTGAATTCGGTCGCGGACTTCACGGTTACCTCGACGGCGAGCGACGGAAAACTCGCGACGATCCTCGGGCATTCCACGGTGAAGTCGGTGAACGGCGCAAACCAGGATTGGACCGACGACTCGAAGATCGTCTACGACCTGACGAAAGAGGTTCCGACGTCCGTCCACGTCGTTTCGAAGCAAGCCGCGCGCGGAAGCCATTCGTATTCGTCCACGATGGACTTCACGCTCGCTAAAGACTCACTCTAAGACTCGGGGCGATAGGCGGCGTACGCATCGTCCAGGAGCTCGACGATGTGCTTGACGCTCGCATCGTACCCCGCCGCGCGAAGGCCCGCGGCGACCTGCAGCGCGCAGCCGGGGTTCGCCGTCGCGACGATCGTCGCACCGGACGCTTCGACGTTCTCGACCTTGCGTTTTCCCAAGCGCTGCGCCATCTCGGGCTCCGTGAGGTTGTAGATGCCGGCGCTGCCGCAGCAAACGGAGCTTTCGTTCATTTCGATCATGCGCAGCCCGGGAATCTTTGCGAGCAATCGGCGCGGTGCGGCGGAGACGCGCTGCGCGTGTACCAGATGGCACGGTTCTTGATATGTAACCGAAGCGTCGATCCGCCCGATGTGCGAATCCAACTCGACGGCATCGAGCACTTCGGTGACGTCGCGCACGCGCTCGGAGAATTTGTGCGCGCGGTGCGCCCATTCGGGATCGCCCGCGAAGAGCTCGCCGTAGCCTTTGAGCGCGGAACCGCAGCCCGCGGCGTTCACGACGTAGACCTCGGCGCCGGAGCGCTCGAATGCGGCGATGTTGCGTTTAGCGAGGTCGCGCCCGAGATCCATCTCACCCGCGTGAATGGCGATCGCGCCGCAACAGCCTTGGTCGCTTGGGACGACGCTGGAGAGTCCGCCGCGACGCAGCATGCGCAGCGACGCTTCGTGGACGTTCGGGAATGCGAACGGCATGATGCATCCGGTATGTAAAAACGCAAGACCTTGCGATGGATCGGCGACGACGCGACGGTCGTCAGCGATGAAAAATCGCGACGGAATCGGCGGCGCGAGCTTAGCGGCCTCGCGCATTCCGACGAGGCCGGCCAGCGACGTGAGGCGGGTCTGTTGAGCAAAGCGCAGCAGCGAAGCGGCCAACCGCATCAGGTCGAGGTGGCTGAAAAGGATGCGTAAGAAGAGCCAGCGGGCGGCGCGCACGCGCGGCGGATCGGACGGTTCCTGGGCGCGCCGTATCTGGGTGCGGGCGGTCTCGACGAGCCGGCCGTACTCGACACCCGAAGGACAGACGGCCTCGCAGGCCCGGCAGTCCAGGCATTCCGACATCTGTTCGACGAAGCCGGGCGAGAGTAGGTCGAGGCGCCCCTCGCCGACCGCCTTGATCAAGCTTATTCTGCCGCGCGGCCCCGAGGTCTCCGTCAGCGTCTCGAGGTACGTCGGGCAGGTGGGCAGGCAAAGACCGCAGCGAATGCACTGGTCGTAAACTGACGCCGGCGGCTGGTCTTCTCCCGTAAACCCCGCCGTCGCGCTCATTCCTTACCAGCCGGCGTCTTCCGGGCCACTCCGTCTTCGACGGCAGCATGGGCGACGGCTTTTCCGACCGCGTCGCACACGCGCGTATCGAAGATGCTCGGGATGATGTACTCCGCACAGCGCTCGTCCTCACCGACGATTTCGGCGATGGCAAACGCAGCCGCGCGTTTCATCCGCTCGGTGATGCGCCGCGCGCGCACGTCCAGAGCGCCGCGAAAGATGCCTGGGAACGCCAGCAGATTGTTGACCTGATTGGGAAAATCCGAGCGCCCGGTCGCAACGACCGCCGCAAAGGGTGCGACCAGATCGGGCATGATCTCCGGCGTGGGGTTGGCCATCGCAAAAATGATTGGATCGCGCGCCATGCGCGCGACGTCCTCGGGCCGTAGGATCCCCGGCGCCGACACTCCGATGAAGACGTCGACGCCGGGAAGCACGTCGCTAAGCGAGCCGCGCCGGTTCTCGCGATTGCAATGTTCCACGAGCCAACGCTTGTACGGGCTCTCGTAGTTGCCTTCGCGCGAGAGCGCGCCGCTGCGATCGACCGGAATGACGTCGCGTACGCCGGCGTCGAGAAGCATTTTGATTGCCGCAGTGCCGGCCGCACCGCTGCCCGAGATTACGATTTGCAAGTCTTCGAGCCGCTTCCCAACCACCCGTGCGGCGTTGATGAGCGCCGCCAGGATGACGACGGCCGTGCCGTGTTGGTCGTCGTGCATGACGGGAATGTCGAGCGCTTCGATCAAGCGCTCTTCAATTTCGAAGCAGCGCGGCGCGCTGATGTCTTCGAGGTTGATGCCGCCGAAGACCGGCGCGATGCGTACGACCGTCTCGACGATCTCATCCACGTCTTTGGTATCCAGGCAGATCGGAAACGCGTCGATGTCGCCGAACTGGCGAAAGAGCATCGCCTTGCCTTCCATCACGGGCAGCGCGGCCAGCGGGCCGATGTCGCCAAGGCCTAAGACTCCCGTGCCGTCGGTGACGATGGCGACCGTGTTGCGCTTGATCGTCAACTGGAACGCCTTGCTCGGGTCCGCGGCAATCGCCATCGAGACGCGCGCGACGCCGGGCGTGTAGACCATCGAGAGATCTTGCCGGTTTTTTACCGGGAATTTGGGCGCGACGCGAATCTTGCCGCCGAGGTGCGCGAGAAAGGTCGAATCCGAGAAGCTGACGATGTGGGCGTCGTCGATCGCTTCGATGGCGGCGCGTACGTCGTGACCGACGCGGTCGGATGGGACGTTGACGGTGACGTCGCGGACTACGCACGCTTTGGTGGCCGAATGCATGTCGAGCCCGCTGATCGTTCCACCCGCTTCGTGGATCGCGTTCGTAAGAACGCCGAACGCGCCGGGATGGTTCGGCATCTCGATGCGAATGATGAGCGAAAAACTTATCCCCGAGTGCGGCACGCTGATTCGCCTTTCTATACGGCCTTGGTCGGCCGGTACCGCGGCTCCCACATTGCGTTGCGAACCGCTGCCTCGAGGTTCGGTGGATTGACCCGCGCGAGCCCCTCGCGCACCGCCTGTTCCGCGACGGCGACGGCGACGCGTACCGAAACGTCCCGCACGTTGCCGACTGGAGGCAGGATCGACGCGCCGAGCTGCGAGGCGTCGACCATCTCGGCGATCGCGTGTGCGGCAGCCATGAACATCCCGTCGCTGATCAGTCGCGCTCGCGAAACGATCGTGCCCAAACCAAGGCCGGGAAAGAGCATCGCATTGTTCGATTGGCCGATGAAGTACGTCGCACCGTCGTGGATGACCGGTTGGAAGGGACTTCCGGTCGCGATCAGCGCCTTGCCGTCGGTCCATTGGATCAGGTCGGCCGGCACCGCCTCGGCGAGCGCCGTGGGATTGGAGAGCGGCAGGATGACGGGGCGCGGGGTGCCCTTCGCCATCTGACGCACCATCGATTCCCCGAACGCACCGGTAACGCCCGAGGATCCAATCAGGACCGTCGGTTGAACGCGGCGGACGACTTCCTCCAGCGTGATGCCGCGTTCGGCGTCGCGATTCCATTCCGCGACTTCTGCCGCGGGCCGGGCGTAGGGCTTTTGGAAGTCGTACAACGCGCCCATGTCGTCGACCAGCAGGCCGTGCCGGTCGACACACCAGAAACGGCGAGCGGCATCGGCGGCGGAGAGTCCGTCGCTCGCGATCGCAATGGCGAGGAGGTCGGCGATTCCGCAGCCCGCGGTCCCCGCGCCGAAAATAACGAACCGCTGGTCGCGCATTCGCCCGCGGGTCACGTTCATCGCTCCCATCACCGCGGCGAGCACGACCGATGCCGTGCCCTGAACGTCGTCGTTGAACGTGCAGATCGACGATCGGTACGTGTCGAGAATCCAACGCGCATTCGAAGCGCTCACGTCTTCCCAATGCAGCAGTGCGTTCGGGTACAGGCGTAAGGCGGTCGAAACGTACGCGTCGACGAACGCGCGGTACCGGTCGCCGCGGACGCGCGGGTGGCGATATCCGAGATAGAGTGGATCGTCGAGCAGCGATTGCCGGTCGGTTCCAACGTCGAGTACAACGGGAATGGCGCGCGACGGATCGATCCCGGCAGCGGCGGTATACACGGTCAGTTTGCCGACGCAGATGTCGATGCCGCCGACGCCCCAATCGCCGATTCCGAGGATCGCTTCGGCATCGGTTGCCACGATCAGATCGACGTCGTCGGCGTCCCCCCCGGCTTCCGCATTACGAAACGCCTGTTCGATTTCGTCCGGCCGGTCGATCGAAAGAAAAATGCCTTGCGGCCTGCGGTACTGATGGCTGTACTGTTGGATCGCCAGACCCACCGTCGGCGTGTAGATGACCGGGAGCATCTCGACGACGTGCGACGCAACCAAATGGAAGAAGAGCGCCTCGTTCCGGTCGCGCATCGCCGTCAGGTAGCGGTTCCGGGCAAGGTCGTCGGCTTGCTTGAGGAAGAGATCGTACGCTCGTTCGGCCTGCTGCTCGATCGTGAGGACCGCCGACGGAAGCAGACCGGTCAAGCCGAGCGCCTCGCGCTCCTCGATCGTGAACGCCGTACCTTTATTGATCGCGGGGGTGCGCAGCACGTCGAAGCCGCGGGACGAAATTTCGAAGGTGCCGTTTTCTGCGAGGCGATAGAATTTCGTGCGATTGCCTACGCCGGGCACTGCCATCTCAACCCGCATCTTTCATGTAAAGCCGCGGTTCGATGACGGAATGGTGCATTCTTGGCGACGCCGGCAAAGATAAAGATGAACGCAACGCTCCGACGTTTCTGGTAGACTTGGGGGCAAGCGTAGACGTAACGTTCTGTGGCACCGAATAGCGGTTCTACTCACGCTGGAGGTCCTCCCTTGCCCGACGCCGCCACGAACAGATATCACCAGTCGACCGAAGATAAGCTCAAGCGCTTCGTTGCCGAAGTGCTCGTGCGGTCGGGCGTAGCGCGGGCTCACGCCGACGACGTCGCCGACGTCCTGGTGACTGCCGACCTCCGCGGAATCGAGTCGCACGGCGTCGCGCGTTTGGATTCGTACTACGTGTCGCGCATCCGCAGCGGCCACATGAACCCGCGGCCAAACTATTCTATCGTTCGCGAAACGCAGACCTCGATCGTCTACGACGCCGACAACGGCCTGGGGCATCCCGTTTCCAAGATGGCGATGGAAGCAGTCATTGCGAAAGCGCAGGAGAGCGGCTCGGCGTTCGGCGGCGTTCGCAACTCGAATCACTACGGGATTGCGGGCTACTACGCCATGATGGCGCTCGGTCACGACATGATCGGAATAGCGTCGACCAACTCGGTCAAGTATGCGGCTGCGACGTTCGGAAGAGACGTCGTTCTGGGGACGAATCCGCTTGCGTTTGCCGTGCCGGCCGGTAACGAGCCGGCCTTCGTCTTGGACTTTGCGTCGACGACGATCCCGAAGGGCAAGCTGGAAGTGGCCAAACGCAAGAAGAAGCGTTTGGAACCCGGATGGGCGATCGACTCGCACGGTGACATGACCGAGGATCCGGACGAAGCGCTCCACGGCGCCCTGCTGCCGCTGGGCGGATTCGGTACCGACGGCGGCGGACATAAAGGCTACGGCTTAGGATTGCTGGTCGACATCCTGTGCGGCGTTCTGACGGGCGGTGCCTTCGGTCCGACGCTGCCGTTTGCGGACGAAACGAAGGAAGGCGCGATCTCGCACTGGTTTGGTGCCTTCCGTATCGATGGGTTCCGCGACGTCGCGGAGTTCAAAGCCGATATGGATACCGAGCTGCGGTATTTTAAAGAGAGTTCGGCCGCGCGAGGCGCGCAGCGCATTCAAGTAGCCGGCGAACCCGAGCTCATGAAGACCGTGTACCATCGGGAGTACGGCATTCCGGTGCACTCCAAGGTGTGGGATTCGCTCGAGAGACTGTCCGGCGAATTGGATATTCCATTCGATCTCGAACGATAGGGAGCCGTTTACGCCGTGCTGACGGCGGGTTCTGCGCCCGGAATCAGCCCGAGCTCGATGACGGCGTCGCGCTCCTTGCGCAACTCCTCCAGCGTCTGTTGGAGGTGTTCTTGGCCGAACGCGTCGTGCACGATCCCCTCGACGATTCGCGAGACGCCGTTCTCGGTTCGCGATGGATACGAAAAGATCAATCCCGGATCGACGCCATACTCCCCGTTCGAGTAACGCGCCACCGAGTAATACTCGCCCGGGGGCGTATCGTGCGTCAGATTATAGACGCCCGTCACTGCGGCGTGGGCGGCCGATGCAGCCGAGGATGCCAGGCGGGCTTGGATCACCTGGGTACCGCGGTTTTGCACGGTCGTGATGAACTTGCCCTCCAACCACTGCCGGTCGTCGATAACCTCGCCCGCCGGTTTGCCGCCGATCTTCGCATGCGCGAAATCGGGAAACTGCGTCGCGGAGTGGTTGCCCCAAATGATCATCTGCGAGATTTCGGTGACGTCGACGCCCGCCTTTTTCGCAAGTTGCGTGCGGGCGCGCAATTCGTCGAGCGTGGTCATCGCGAAGAAACGGTCCGTGGGAACGCTCGGCGCGTTGTTCATCGCGATCAGGCAGTTCGTATTGCACGGATTCCCGACGACGAATATCCTCACGTCGTCGGCGGCATTCGCCTCGATCGCGCGGCCTTGTTCAGTGAAGATCTTACCGTTCACGCGCAGCAGGTCGGAGCGCTGCATGTCGCCCTTGCGCGGAACTGCGCCCACCAGGATGGCCCAATCGACGTCCCGCATCGCCGCGTCGGCATTCGAGCCGTACTGCACGCTCTTCAGAAGCGGAAACGCACAGTCCTCAAGCTCCATCAGCGTGCCGCGCAGCGATCCAAGCGCTTGTTCGACCTCGAGCAGATGCAACTCCAGCTCCGTTTGAGGGCCGAACATCTGACCGCTCGCGATTCGAAATATCAGTTGGTATCCGATTTGCCCGGCCGCACCGGTGACCGCTACCTTGAGCCGCTTCTTCACACTACCTCCGACAAAGATCGCTCGTCGCCGACGAGCCAGGAATTCGGTTCGGCCTTGCCCGATATCCCACCTATGAGCGGTCTCAGGCGTGCTCCCGCGCGCGAGCACCAGGGCGCCGGGCTACCCCGGAGAATGGGGTCCTCCATGCGCGATTCCGTTCGGCATCGCCCGATAACGTAGGGAGATGACCACGCATCGGGACGAGCCCGAGATCGATCTGATCCACGTGAACGTGGCGTCACCCGCTGGAGCTTACACCGTGGGGAGCGCCTCATTCTTTCGTTATATCCTGCGTTTGGGAGAGCTCGGCTTACGGCTCGGTCTCCAGGATCAGGAAGCGGTGGACATCCTCGGCTCGGTGCCGCACGCGTTCGAAGCCGACGACGACGTACCGTACGTCTCGGGGCGCGGCTGGCGCGTCGTGCCCGCACGCGGTGATTTGGATTGGCCGGTATTGGAAGCGACGCCGCAGCGACTGCGCACCGCCTTCGAGCGCGCTTCCACAATTCTATGGAAGAACGCGGCGGCGTTTCACGTGAGCGCGCGCGAAATCACCGCGATTGAAGAAGAACTCGACGAAGTCTACGGCGTGCTGCAGCGGGCCGAAGCCGCCGGCGTGGCCGTCAACGTTTCTTACGTAGCGTAATCGCGTTGGAACTCTGCCGGCTTCCGTTGCGGGGCGCGGGCGGCGAACCGATCGATTTCCTGCGCACGATCGGCTCGCACGGCCTCGCCATGCTGGCGCCCGCGACTCTCGACGAATCCGACAAGACGTATCGCCGCGTGCTGCGGCTCGGCGACCGCGTCGTTCCAATTACGATGCGTGCCGAGGCCGCGGAGATCGTCGTCGAGAGCGCGATTCGCCTCGGCAAACGCGATGCCGCGGGCGCGTGTGCCGCCGTCGCGCGGATGTTCAGACTGGGCGATAATCTCGCGCCGTTTTACGCGCGCATCGCCGATGACGACGGGTTGCGATGGGCGGCGTCCGGCGCTGGGCGCCTGCTGGCAAGCTCGACGGTTTTCGAAGACGTCGTCAAGACGATCTGCACGACGAACTGCGCGTGGAGTGCGACGGTTCGGATGACGGCGGCGCTGGTCGAGCGCGGCGGCGGCGCGTTTCCGGAGCCGGCGCTGCTGGCGAAGACGCCCGATGCGTGGTATCGCGACGTCGCCAAGATGGGATATCGCGGACCCTATATCAAGCAGATCGCTCGCGACGTCGCGGCCGGCCGGTTGGACCTGGAGACGTTCCTGCCCGGTCGCGGCCTCAATGACGACGAGGTCGAAGAGCAACTGCGCGAGCTGCCGGGGGTCGGCCCGTACGCCGCCGCACACGTCATGCAATTGTCGGGCAGGCACAAACGCCTGGTCCTCGATTCGTGGACCAGGCCCACGTATTTGCGCCTCGCCGGAAAGAGGCGCGCGAAGGATTCTTCGATCGAGCGCGCCTTTGCGCGATACGGCGATTACGCCGGTCTAGCGTTCTGGTTGTTCGTCACCCACAATTGGCACGTCGAGTAACAAGGGCGAGCGGCTCCTTGACCGAAGACTCTCGCGAAGCATGCGCGCTGCCGTTGGCGCCTTCGAAGGAGATTCAACTCGATGCAGTGGTTGAAGAAGATCCCCGCAGCCCTATTAGTGGCTGCGCTTTTGCCGTTGAACGCGACAGCCGGCACGACCGGCGGCATTACCGGCCGTATCGTCGATAGCTCCAATCAAGCGCCGCTGGCCGGCGTGACGGTTACCGCGAATTCGCCGTCGCAGTCGGCGACGACCGTCAGCGACGCCAGCGGAACCTTTCGGTTCCTGACGCTCGCTCCCGACACGTACACGCTATCATTCAGTAAGGACTTATACGATTCCGTAACGGATCCGGGCATCTCCATTTTCGCCGATCAAGTGCAGACGATCAACGCCGCGCTCGTCAAGACGCTGCGAACGATTGCGAACGTTACCGCGCGCGCGGCGTCGAGTCTAGTGAAAGCCGGCACGACCAGCGACGTGTACTCGGTGAACGCCGCGGGACAGCAGGCCGCGCAGGGTTTGACCGGCGCGGGCAGTTTGAACAACGCCTACGGTGCGATCGCATCGGTTCCCGGCGTCATGATCGATCAAGGCGAATCCGGATGGTGGCAGACGGTCCACATCCGCGGCGGCGACATCGATCAAGTCGGCTACGAACTCGACGGCATCCCCGTGAACCGCGCGTACGACAATGCGCCGCAGACGATGCTCTCGAGCCTTGGTTCGCAGGAAGTCCAAGTGTATACCGGCGGCGTTCCGGCCAGCTCGGACGCGCAAGGCATTTCCGGCTACGTCAACCAGGTCATCAAGACCGGCACGTATCCCGGCTTCGCCACCGGCGTGCTCTCGGCCGGCTATCCGGCATTCTTTCATCAGGCGTCCGTCGAAGCCGGCGGCTCGACGCCGGACCGCCTGTTCAGCTACTACGTCGGTATCGGCGGCAGCAATCAACAGTTCCGCTACATCGACAACAACGACGGCTCGAGCATTCCGAACTCGTTTTTCTATCCGGTAAACCCGCTTCCGGGTGATAACGGCTTCGTCTATACCGGCCCCAACTCACCCACGCTGTTTACGACCGGCCTCGGCTTTTCACTCGCCAACCAGTCGCTGCGCGACGACATCCTGAACTTCCACTTCGGTATCCCGCACAAGAATAGCGGGCTCCGCGACGACGTGCAGCTGCTGTGGATGACCAGCGAAAACGTCAACCAGTACTACAGTTCCACGAACGACTTCGGGCAGAACGTCATCGACGCTCTCTACGGGCCGCTGACGTGGGACGACACGTACTTCTACAAAGGCGCGCCCTACCAGCCATTCGATCCGGGCTCAGTGGGCAAGTACTTTTTCCCGGAAAGCATGCCGCATTCGTTCCAAGGACCGATTCCGCTCAACTTACAGGATCCGAACGAGAACGGCGTCGCGCTGGAGAAGATGCAGTATCAACACACCTTCAGCCCCTCGTCTTACCTGCGCTTTTCCGGCTACGCGATGTTTTCTACCTGGAACATCAACGGCTACAACTCCACCGCTCAACCGTACTACGGCTGGGAACTCCCGTATTTTCTTCCGGACCACACCTACGGCTTCAATCTCGCGTACACGAATCAGCTGAGCGCCTCGAACTTGCTGAGCGCCTCGGTCGCCTACACGAACTCGAACCTGTCGCGTTGGGACGTTTCGTATTTCTCTTCGAGCTGGCCGGCAACGAGTTATGTGGGCACCAACGGTCTCTGCTACGATCAGAACACCGGCGCACACATCGGCTGTTACGATCAAACACAAGGTACGATTCAAAACGGGACGCCGGCCATCGGCTACTCGTGCACGACCCCGGGCATCGCGGCGTGTGCGAAGGGCGTAAATCCGCAATGGCTCGTGACCGACACGAGCTTCAAGGGCAACCTGAACCAGGTCGGTACGCAGTTCATGGGCTACTCGCTCAGCGATCAGTGGCGCCCTAACGACAAGCTCAACGTGAATATCGGTTTCCGTCTTGAAGATTTCCAGTACGATCTCGGCAACACGCAGGCGGACGATCCCGCTCGCGCGTTCTGGTTTAAGGCGTACAACGCTGAATATTGCTTCGGCGCCGGCCTCTACAACAACCAGCCGGTGGATCGCACGAACAACGGCGTCGGCGCGTGCCCGACCGGCACCGTGCCGCTGGCGCAATCGCCCGCCGGCGCGCTGCAGAACGTCAGCGGCGGCGAGTATACCGTCGCGCGCTTCCAGCCGCGTCTCGGCCTCACGTACGCACTCGATCAAGACAGCGTCCTTCGCGCGTCGTTCGGGATCTACGCGCGCCCGCCGAACTCGTCGTGGACGCAGTACAACACGCTCAACCAAAATCTGCCGGCATTCCTCGGGACGCATTTCTACGGGTACGGCTTCAATACGCCGGATCACGCCGTTCGTCCCGACACGTCGTACAACTACGACCTTTCCTGGGAGCATCGCTTAAAAGGAACGGATTGGAGTTTCAAGCTCAGTCCGTTCTTCCGCGCGACCCGCGACCAACTTCAGAACTTCTACATCGATCCGCAGGGCGGCCTGGAATCCGGTCTCAACGTCGGCAGCCAGCAAACCAGCGGCGTCGAGTTCGCGCTCCAAAAAGGCGATTTCTCGCGCGACGGTCTGGCCGGACAGCTGGCGTTCACGTATACGCACAGTATGATCCGGTATCAGAACTTCAGCGGGACGTCGCAGAACGTGATCGACCAGCTGAACACGTACATCCAGCAGTACGATTCGTTCACGAAAAAAGGCGGCGGTTCGCCGTGCTACTTCTATGAAGCCAGCGGCGGCAAGGGAACCTCCAACTGCACCCAGCCGGGCGTCGTGCAAAACCCGTACTACGGGCAGCCCTACCAAAACATCATGCCGGATAACGCATGGTATACGACGTACGACGTCATTCCGGGACCGGCGGCGGCTGCAAACGGCTACGCCGTGCCGTTCGTAACGACGCTTATCTTGAACTATAAGCACAAGCGGTTCTCGGTAACGAACTCGTGGAACTTCCAATCGGGTGCGTCGTACGGTTCGCCGACTCAGTCGCCGGGCTACCTTCCCAACACGTGCGGTCCGCCACCGGGCGGATCGAACTGGGCGGCACTCCACGGTAACGCGGCCGATCCCGCCGGGTGCGACGACGGCGGCGCGCTGCCGCTCTTCACGCCGGATAAGTTCACCGGCACGTTCGACAGTCTCGGCGCGTTCCATCAGCCGTGGCAGCTGCAGATGGGCCTGGCGTTTAGCTACGACGTGAGCCCGCGAATCACCGCACGGCTGAACTTCACGAACCTGCTCGATTTCTGCGGTCAGCGCGGTTACGCATGGGATAACCCGCAGGTTTGTGCATACGGCTCGCTGCCGACGAACTTCCTGTATCCGGCCGGCAACTTCTATCCCAACAGCCAGGCAAATACCCCACCGCCGCAGCTGCAGTATCCGTACTCGTTCTGGTTCAACGGAAACAACACGGGCTTCTTGGGCGTCGTCGAACCGATGCAAATCACGGGTTCGGTTCAGTTCAAGCTCTAGTCCCAGAAGAAGAGGCTCGAACGAAGCGGCCGTATCGCAAGGTACGGCCGCTTCGCCGGCCGAGAGGGTGTCAACAATGCAGAAAGGTCTTTCAGTCGTTGCGCTCGCGCTGCTCGCCGCATGCGGCGGCGGCGGTTCCGCCGGGTCGAACCCGCCGCAGCCCATGTTGGCGTATATTGCCTCGGGTGGTTCGGGTCTGACCGTCTCTCCGGGACCGTGCATTGCCTCGGGCTCGATTACGTCGACGGACCCGAATGCCACCGGGGGTCCCTCGATCGACGTCGACGTCATTTCGCAAGGCCCCGGGCGCGGCTATAGGGTCGACGCTGAAAGGGGAGCGAACTTCGCGGTGTCTTTCCATGCAAAGCCCGGTGAGACGATCAGCGTCGAAGGCGCGAAGCTGACCCTCGTCAATCCGTCGCCGAAAAAAGGTACCGACCAAGGCTTCGCGATTTCGGTGCGTCCCGGCAACTGAGCTTTATGCGTTTCTTCGGCGTCACCGCGGATCGGGATTGATCAGCGACGTGAGCACGTGATCGCGCCACTCGCCGCCGATGAATAGGTACTTCCTCGCCGTTCCTTCGATCGTGAATCCGAGGCGTCGCAGCACCGCGGCGCTGCGTTGATTGTGCGGCATGTAATTCGCTTGAATGCGATGTAGCCGCTGGGTGGTGAAGACGTAGTCGATCCCTGCGCTCAGGGCTTCGGTCATATAGCCCTGCCTTTGCGAGCGCTCGTCGAGCTTGTATCCCAGAAAACAAGCTTGGAAAATTCCGCGGATGACGTTGGTGAAGGTGCACCAACCGAGGATTGGTACGTCGTCGCCTCCGCCGCGAGCCGCGATCGCGAAGCTGAACGCGGCGCCGAGCTTCGCGTCGGTGACCGCTCGGGCGCGCACGTCGGCAACCGAAATCGGATCGAACGAGCGCGGGGTCATGGGCGGCTCCCACGGCTTCAAGAACGCCTCGTTGTCCCGGTTGAATCGAACGCAACGCGCCGCGTCGTCCGGCCCGGCGATAAAAAGCGTCAGCCTCGCCGTGTGAATCGCCGGCAGTTCGTCCATGACTTCCCGCTATCGTTGTGTCCGTCGGCCTTCCCTCCAGACTTGACGGCTGTAAAGCGCCGTGATATCAATACTTAAGTAAATGCTTAAGTATGAGCAATCGCTCGATCTGGTGTTTGCGGCCTTGGCCGATCCGACTCGCCGGTCCATCGTGGAGCGGCTCTGTCGCGGGCCCGTCACGATGAGTGCCTTGGCCGAGCCGATGGCGATGTCGCTGCCGGCAGTCTTTCAGCACCTCAAGGTTCTGGAGAGCAGCGGCCTCGTCCGCTCGCAGAAGAGCGGCCGCGTCCGGACATGCCATATCGAACCGACGGCCCTGACCTGGGCCGAGGGCTGGATCGCGAGCCGGCAGATGGCCTGGGAGCGGCGCCTCGACCGCCTCGGCGGCTACCTCGCAGAAACCAACGACCAACCTACCTAAGGAGATTTGGACCCTATATGGATCGATCCACCGAGCATGCGACCTTCGCGATCGAACGCACCTATGAAGCTGCACCGGCGCGCGTTTTTAGCGCTTGGGCCGACCCCGTCGCAAAAGCGAAGTGGTTCGGAAGTTCGGCAGCGGCTCACCAGCTCGACTTTCAAGTCGGCGGCGAGGAGAGCAATACCGGCGGCCCACCAGGCGGCCCGGTGTACGTCTATCGCGCGCGTTTCGCGGAGATCGTTCCGGACTCGCGCATCGTTTCGACCTACACGATGGACATGGATGGTGCGCTCATTTCGGTCTCCGTTGCGACGGTCGAACTCACGCCGGCGGGATCCGGCACACAGCTGAAATACACCGAACAGGCGGTCTATTTGGATGGCGCAGACAACGCCGCTCAGCGCGAACAGGGCTGCGGGGAAATCTTGGAAAGTCTCGCCGAAGTTTTGAAATGATTAGCGGAGCAGCAGGCTCGCAACCAGCAGCGCCGGCAGACCGGCGCGCAGGCCGATGCGGAAGAAGCTGCCGGCTGAAATCTCCACGCCTTCGCGCCGCACGGCGATAAGCCAAAGAAGGGTGGACAGCGACCCGGTGACGCAGAGATTCGGTCCAAGATCGACTCCGACGGCTGCCGCGTGCAGAACGTGGGCTGCCTGCGGCGCGATTGGGCTGCGCACGACGGCCATGGCCACCGGAAGATTGTTGAAGACGTCGCTGGCGATGGCCGTACCGAGCGCCGCCGCGGCGTTGCCGAGCGGCTGCGGAAGCATCGCCGCTCGAGCCGGCAGATCGCGTGCGAGCGCGAGAATGCCCGCGCGATCCAACGCATCGACGACGACGAAAAGACCGGCGACCAGTGGAAGAATCTCCCACGGCAGCTTAGCGGGGATCGGTGCGAGCACGGGCGGGTCGGAAACGGCGACCGCGACGACGGCCGCCACGGATAGGAGAAGGGTCGCGACGCCGACGTCCCAGCCGAGAGCGGCCGCGGCCACCATTCCCATTGCGCAGAACCCGACAATCAGCCCCGTCAAGCGGGCGCGCAGGGGCATCGGAGGCGCCGCATCGGCGGCCTGCATCGGCTTATGGAATCGTGGCCGGAAGGCCAGCCAAAGCAGCAGATACGTCGCTGCAACGGCGGCTGCCGCAGCGAGTCCGAAGCCCGCGAGCCAGGCGCCGAGTGCCGGCGGCAACCCGGCGTAAATCACCAAATTCGCGGGGTTCGAAAATGGAAAGACGAACGAGGCGGCGTTTGCAACGAAGGCGCAGGCGTACAGGTACGGCAGCGGATCGACGCCGGAAGACGACAAAGCGGCGAAGACCGCGGGCGTAAGGACGAGCGCCGTCGTGTCGTTGGAAAGCAGGGCCGTAACGCACGCCGCGGCCGCAAAAACCAGAAAAAAGAGGCGGCTGCGGGACGTTCCAGCGGCGGCTCGGGCACGAGCCGCAAGAGCCGCGAAAACACCCCCGGATCGAGCGATTTCCGCAAGGATCGCAATGCCCGCAAGAAACGCGAAAACGCTCGCGCCGCCGGCGATCGTCGACCACGCCGCAGCCGCCGGTTCGGCGCGGAGCAACACGACGCCGATCCCGCCGCCCGCAGCCCAATACCATTCGCGGGTGCCCCAGGGACGCAGCAGCATGCCGGCCACAACGAGCACCGCTATAGCCATGACCGGCAGAGAAGCGATCACGCAGGCATGATACCCGCCCAGCCTTATTCACACCAGGCTAATATCCACAAACACTAATTTGGTGATGTGGACTGCCTGTGGAAAGCGTTTCCGCAGGGGCCGCGAACGTGTATGGGACTTATGGCGCATGAGGCCGCTCACGTCGTTGTCAGGCGCTATCGGCGACCCTGGTTTTGGCTCGTCGTTTTATTTGTTGCCGCACTAGCGGCGACGGTTTTCGTGGTCGCGAACGCGCGCTCGCGGATCGCACAGAACGACGAACAGTTTGCCGTGGGTCAACGGCTGCGCATTCAAACGGTCGAGCAGCACGTTGACGAATACTTTGGGGTCGCGACGCAGCTCGCCGCGGCCGGCGCCAAGCTGTTCGATAACACTCGTGGAAATCGGCAGCTAACGCAGCGGCTGCTGCTTTCGCTGTATCAGTCGCGTCAGAATCGGATGGTCTACGGCGTGGGTGCGTTTTACGCGCCGTATGCGTTCGATTCCAAATCCCGCCTGATTTCGTTTTACGACCACAGCAACGCCCCGCTGCCGCCGGGCGGCGGCTCGGTCGAGCGCGGGGCGTACGACCGTACCCTCCCGGGCGACGTCGATGAGGTAGCGTATGACAGCGAGGGCGACAAAACGCCGATCGACTACACCGGAAAATCGTGGTACCTTGCGGCGCTGGCCACGCCCGAGTACGTAGCGTTCGACGGCCCCTACACGGATTCCAAGCGGAGCTTCATCAGCACGCTCAAAGCCATCGGCCACACCGGAAACGTTTCGGGCGTCGTCTCGGTCGACACGCTAACCGTTTTCTTCCAGACATTGATGCTGGGACCGCTCGTACGGGGCGACATTGCGTACGTCGCGAGCGGACGTCACCACGTTTGGCTGGTCGGAACCGTGCCAAAGCTTCCGAGCGACTTGTCACCATACATCGACATGCAGGTGCCGCTGCACCTCACCAAGGCGACGCTGCACCTCTTTGCGGACGCGACGGAACTGCGCGCCGCCGATCGTCGCATCTCGTTCGGCAGCGTCGTGCAGTCGGCCGTCGTCTGGCTGATCGCCGGGCTGTTCGGTTTCGGCTTGACGCGAAACTGGCGTTCGCACGAAGCTCGGCTGCAGCTCGAGGAGGAACAGGCGAGCCTCGAGCGCGAGATCGACGTTCGTAAGACCATCGAAACCGAATTGCGCAAAGCCGCGTATACCGACGCGCTGACCGGACTGCCGAACCGTGCGGCTCTGCTGGAAGCGGCTTCCGCCGCGATTGCCGTGACGTCCGGCGAAGCGACGCACGCGCTCTTCTTCATCGATCTCGACCGCTTTAATATGATCAACGACACGCTCGGACATCTCGCGGGCGACGAGCTTCTGAAGATGATCGCGATTCGGCTGCGCGACTCGCTGCCGTTAAACGCCACGATCGCGCGATTAGGCGGCGACGAGTTCGTGGTCTGCGCAGCCGTCCTGCCCGAAGATGCCGGCGCGTTTGGGGAGCGGATCTTGACGTGCCTGCGGCAGCCGATGCTGCTCGCCGGACGCGCGTGCTACACCGCGGCATCCATCGGCGTCGTTATCGTCGACGCCGCCTATCGCAGCCCCGAGGAACTCCTTCGCGATGCCGACATTGCGATGTACGCCGCCAAAGCCAACGGGCGCGCGCGCTACGCGATCTTCGACACGAATATGCGCAGCAAGGTCGCTGCCGAGTCGGATCTGGAGAATGCACTGCGGCGCGCAATCGAACGCCGCGAATTCGTTCCGTACTATCAGCCGATCGTGAGCATCGAGACGCGGTCGGTGATGTCGTTCGAAGCGCTCGTTCGGTGGAATCGTCCCGGTTCGGGCGTGGTCGCAGCCTCGGACTTCATCGGCTACGCCGAAGCGCGGGGCCTGGTCAACGCGATCGATTCCTCGGTGCTGCGCGACGTTTGCGCGGACGCCGCCAAGCTGCTGAGTCATTTTCCGAAGGCGACGATCGCGGTCAACGTGTCGGCCGCCAACCTCACCTCGCCGGACTTGGCCGATTCCATCGATGCGGCGCTGCGCGCGCACGCACTCGCTCCCGAGCGCCTAAAGCTGGAGATTACCGAGACGGCGATCATGACGAATGCCGATCAGGCGCGCATCACGCTCGACCAGCTGCGCCGCAACGGGATACAGATCTTGGTCGACGACTTCGGCGTCGGACACTCGTCTTTAACGTACCTGCACCGGCTGCCGATCGCCGGCCTGAAGATCGATCGTTCGTTTATTGCCGCGCTTACGACCGGCGAGCAGGCGGTGGCGATCGTTCGCAGTATCGTGGCGCTCGCGCAGACGCTGGGACTCTACACGATTGCCGAGGGCGTCGAAACGTCGGATCAACTAGCCATCCTGGAATCGCTGGGCGTCGTTTACGCGCAGGGCTTCTTCTTCTCGCCGGCGCTCTCGCTCGCCGATCTGCTGGAGTTTTCGGCCGAATCGACCGTCTATGGCGCTTGAGGGGGCGGAAGTGCGCGCGCTGCGATACCGGCCTCCCTGGTACTGGCTCATCCTGATCGCCGTCGCTGCTTCCTTCGCGACGTGGCTGATCGTTACCGATGCGCGGTCGCGCACCGACCAAGAGCAGCGCCAGTTTGCCGACGGCCAGCGGCTGCGGCTGCAGCTCACCGAACAGCGAATCGAAAACTATTTTCTGGCGGCCATCCAGCTCAACGCGGCCGGAGCTCAGATGCTCGGTCCGAAGCCGCTCTCGCAAGATGCCGCGCGCGACATCGTCGTAGGCTTATACCGGTCCCGATTAAACCCCGACCCAAATCCCGTGATATATGCGGTCGGTACGTTCTACGCCCCGTACGCATTCACGAGCGGACAGCGCTTGTTCGAAGTCTACGTGCACGCGGCTGACCCGGGCGGCCCTCGATCCCCGTTTGACCAAAACGTCCCCGGCAACGCCGCGGCAATCGTCCAGGGCAGTAACAGCCGCGGCCTTGAAATCGACTACACGCGCAGGAAGTGGTTTCGCCGCGCCGCCGCGACGCCGGGAGTCACCGTCTTCGAAGGCCCGTACACCCAAGATGGACAGAGTTTCATCAGCACGCTCAAAGCGTTCAAGCGCGGCGATACGCTGGTCGGCGTGATGGCGGTCGACACGCTGACCACGTCTTTTAAGAAGGCGATGCGCGTGAGGCTGAAGCCCGAAGATATCGCGTGGATCGAGAGCAGCCACCGCGGGCGCTGGCTGCTTGGGACTGCGCGTCTTCCCGCCGACACCTCTCAGCGGCGCGAGCTCGTCCAGATGCTGCGTTTTGCGGGCGGCTATCTGCATCTGTCCGCGAACGCCGCGCCGCTCATCGCGAAAGAAAACCAAATCCGGTCGGCCGGTCTCATGTACGGGGCCATCGTCTGGATCTTCGCGGCGATCTTTGGCGCGGCAATCGTTCGCGGCTGGCGCACGCGTGCAGCGAACTTGGCGCTTGAGCTCCAGCGCGCACGTCTCGAAAACGAACTTGCCGTCGGTAAGAAGGTCGAAGGCGAACTGCGCAAGGCCGCCTATACCGACGCGCTCACCTCGCTGCCGAATCGGGCGGTCTTTCTCGAGCGCGCTTCCGAGGCGATCGCCCGCGTCGGCGAAGGCAAGAATCGATACGCGGTCTTTTTTATCGACCTCGATCGGTTCAATATGATCAACGATACGCTCGGACACTTTGCCGGCGACGAACTGCTCAAGCTGATTGCGACCCGGCTGCGCGCCGAGCTCCCCCCGAGGCGCTGGTGGCGCGGCTGGGCGGAGACGAGTTTCTCGTCTTGGCGGAGACGTCGATGGGCGACGCCGGCGTGTTTGCCGACCAAATCCTGGCATCGCTGTCCGAGCCGATGCTGCTCGGCGGGCGCGCGGTCTACACGAACGCATCGATCGGTATCGTTCCGCTGGACGAGGCCTACGAACGCCCCGAAGAGGTCCTTCGCGACGCCGACATCGCGATGTACGCAGCGAAGGTCCGCGGCCGCGGCTGTTACGCGATCTTCGATGCGGCGATGCGCCAAAAGGTCTCTGCGGATTCGGACTTGGACAACGATCTGCGCAATGCCATCGAGCGGCGCGAGTTCGTGCCGTACTACCAGCCCATCGTGAGCATCGCGACGCGATCGGTTATTTCGTTCGAGGCCCTGGTTCGCTGGAATCGGCCGGCCGGCGGCGTCGCGGCCGCGGGCGAGTTTATCGAATTCGCCGAGTCGCACGGGCTGGTGGACGCCATCGACGCGAACGTTCTCGACAACGTCTGTGCCGATGCGGCGGCGCTTTTCGAGCGCTTTCCGGACGCCACCGTCGCCGTCAACGTCTCGGCGGCCCACTTGACGGCGCCCGGACTCGCGGGCAGCGTGGAGCGCACGCTTGCCGCGCGCAAGGTTTCACCGGAGCGCGTGAAGCTGGAGATCACCGAGACGGCGATTATGACCAACGCTGCGGTCGCGCGCGCGACGCTGGATGAGCTGCGCGACGACGGCATGCAGATCGTGCTGGACGATTTCGGCGCGGGACACTCGTCGCTTGCGTACCTGCATCGGCTGCCGATCGCCGGTCTCAAGATCGACCGGTCGTTCATCGAGCGGCTGGCGACGGACACGCAAGCGGTTGCGATCGTGCGCAGTATCGTAGCGCTCGCGCAAACGCTCGACCTCTACACGGTGGCCGAAGGCGTCGAAACGGCCGCGCAGCTCGAGATCCTCCACCACCTTGGCGTGCACCACGCGCAGGGCTTCTTCTTCTCGCCGGCCCTGAGTTTGACCGACCTATTCGATTTCTCGGCGCGGTCGAACGCGAGCTAGCCGCCCGGGCAGGTCACGATCCAGGCGTTCAGGTTGAGGTGCTTGAGCATCGCATTTTCGCCGTACTTCGCCGTGTCGGCGCAGGCTTTCGACGTGAAAGTTGCCGGTGCGACGTTGTACTCGATGTCGATCACCAATGCATTGCGGGCGGTGTAGATGGAGAACTCGTTGCACCAGCCTTGCTTCCAGCACTCCTCGGTAACCGCGAAGTCGAAGTACTTTGCCATGTCTTGGACTTGATCGTTGTCGCCTTTTTCATCGGCGGTGAGCCCGAGCGCGTGCGCCTCTTTCGCGACCCACGAATTGTAAGCGAGCTGCTGATTGTAGGAGATTTTGAAGCCCGTGCGGTTCTCGAAACCGTCCATGTTGTCGGGGTCGACCCCGTCGAAGTGCTTGGCCTTGCACATCTGCAAGCGCGCCGTCATGATCGGTTCTAGAATCTGCGTTTGCCGCACGTCGAGCCAGCGTTCGCCCTTCCAGCCGCCATCGGGCTTTCCGATGACGCTCTTTGGGAACTTGCCTGCATCCTTGCGCCAGTTCTCCCACGTTCCCAGGCTGATGTAACAGACGACCTTGCGGCCCATCCCGTGCAGCTTGTCGATGAAACTCTGCGGGGAATCCTCTCCATCGATGTCGTAGACGTCCGCGGGAACCGACGAGTCGTAGTTGCCGTCGTATTGAATCTGGTACGTCGTTCCGGGCGACGGGATCCAGCGCGACGCATGCGCGGCGGCAGCCGGGAGTCCGGCGGCCGATGGCGTGCCGGGTCCGCTCGCCGAACTGCAGCTCGCCGACGCGAGCGCGACGCCTGCGATCAGGGCGAACGTGGGAAAGCGAGCGGTCATGTCGTAACGGAGTTTCGACATGAGTTCCTACATCCCGGCCGATCCGGGGATTGCAGAGTTTGCCGCTTACCTGCGCTTGGAGCGCGGGCAGTCGCCGCGCACGTCCGAGGAATACGCGCGGGACGTCGAACTCTTCGGCCAGTTTCTCGAACCGGGCCACCTCAAGGGCACCGCATTCACGAAGCTGAGTGCGATCACGGTCTCCGAAGTGCGCCGCTTCGTGATGGAACTGATGGGGCCGCGCAAGTATTCGCCGATCTCGGTCCGCCGCAAGATCGCAGCGCTGCGATCGTTCTATGCCCTGCAGAAACGTGAGGGCCGGCGTCCCGACAATCCGGCGCTCGACGTCCCGCCGCCAAAAGCAAGCAAACGTTTGCCCATCGTTATGTCGGAGCCGGACGTTGCGAAGCTCTTGCGCACGACGATTGCCGGCAAGACGGATTTCCAACGGCTGCGCGACGTAGCGATCATGGAACTGCTGTACGCAAGCGGCATCCGCCGCGCGGAACTCGTCGGACTCAATGTAAGCGACATCGATCTCGAACGGCGCATCATGCGAGTGATCGGCAAGGGCAACAAGCAGCGCAACGTGTTCATCAACGTGGCCGCTGCCGACGCGGTACGCAACTACTTGGGCGTTCGCCCGCGCAGCGCCGACGAAGCGTTGTTCCTCTCGAAACGCAAGCGGCGGCTCTCGCACCGGCAGGCGTGGGTCGTCTTCCGGCAGTTCGCGCAACTCTCCGGGCTAGTGCAGCACGTCACTCCGCACGTCATGCGCCACTCGTTTGCGACGCATCTGCTCGAAAACGGGGCGGACATCATGACCATCAAAGAGCTGCTCGGGCACGAAAATCTTACCACGACGCAGATTTATACAAACGTCTCATTGGAACATATGCGGCGAAGCTACGAGGAGGCCCACCCGCGCGACCGTACCGAAGAACGGTAGCCGATGCGCCTTCTTAGCCTTTTCGTCGTATTCGCGTTCGCCGCGTGCTCGAGTGCGGCGCCGTTCGTAACGACGGTCGGCATCCTCAAACCTGGCAACGTGATGATCGTGCACGTCGCGCAGGGGACGGTCAATGCATTCCAACCGGCGACCGGCGATCCGCGCAACCGGTTTACCATCTCGGCTACGGCGCTCGCGAAGACGACGCCGGCCGGCCCGCAGATGCGGCCGGACAAACGCGGGGTTCGCGTCGAGGCGACTGCGCCGCTCGACAGCCTGCTCGTGCGCGTCCCGGACGGCGTCGATCTCGACGTCGATTCGGCATCCGGTGACGTGCACGTCACCAACATTCAAGGAAACGCGCGCGTGCACGCCGCCAAGGGCAACGTGCAGATCATCCTGCCGGGCTACGTCGAGGCGCGGGTCGGCACCGGGCGGCTTTCCGCGACGATGGGCGCCATGCAGTGGCCCGGCACGCTCCATTTTTCGACCGAAAGCGGAGACATCGAAGTGTGGGTCAACGAAAACGCCAAGTTTCACATCCGGATGCACACCGACAACGGAACGCTCTTCAGCGACTTCGATCTGCGCGGCCGCTCCGCGGGCAGCGCCGAAACGATCGACACGGAGATCAACGGCGGCGGCGCGCAGAGCATCGATATCGAATCGAAAGCCGGCGCGATCCGCCTGCTAAAACTTCATCCCGAGGCTTAGTTCGTTTCCGCTTCGCGGCGCGCGGCAGCCAGCATCGCCTCACGCGCTTTGACGAGCCGCAGCATCGCGTCGTTGTAGGGCGTCGGCGTGCCGGTGCGGCGGCCGAAGGCCGTGACCGCGCCGTTGATGTGATCGATCTCGGTCGGGTGGCCCGAATCGAGATCGTAGGCCATCGAACTCTTCGAATCGGCGCCGAGCGCGAGCACTTGCGTGACGTATTCCCAGGGATTGCCGAACGGCAAGTTGATCTTCAGCGCGGCGGCGACGGCGGCGGCTTCTTCCGCCAGCGCTTCGGCGACGTGGGCGGCGTTAGGGTCTTTCATCAGCGCGCCGGCGTCGCAGTCGAGCAGCGCCGAGAGTGCGTTGATGGCGGCGTTTGCGACCAGCTTTCCCCAGATATGCGGCCGGATATCGTACACCACCGACGCGCGCAACCCGCAGTGCGTGAGCAGCGATGCCATATTTTGCGATGTGGTGGGCGATGCAGACGTGGAGCCGAGAATGGTGTTGCCCTGGTCGGAGCTGCGCACGCGGCCGGGGGCGAGCGTTTGCGACGACTCCGTCGTTACGCCGAGGATGACCGGAACCGCGCCACCGAGCGCGGTCTTGATAGCGTCTTCGTTGCCGATGCCGTTCTGCAGCGAGACGACCGGCGATGCCGGATTGAGTTCGCCCGCAAACGGACGCAGCGCGCGTAAGGTGTCGACTGCCTTCACGAAGAGAAAGAGCGAGTGCGAACCGTAGAGTTCGCGCGGATTCGATGCCACGGTGACGGCGCGGGGTGGTCCGTCGTTCAGCACAAGACCATCCCGTGCGATGGCTTTGCCGGTCGCCTCGTTGCTGTCCAGGACGGTCACGTCGCAGCGCGATGCCAAGTGATAGCCGAAGAGCGTGCCCATCGCACCGGCTCCGACGATCCCGACCTTGGGGCGCTTCTCCTCCACGGGGACTCCTAGAACGTGTGCTGGAGGCCGTAGGTGTTGCGGCGCGTTGCGTGCAGAATGTCGCGTTGACCGAAGAACACCGACGTGCCCGGCATCAGACGGATGTTGCCGTAGAGATCGAGACTCGGATATCGCAGGTTATAAATAAACCCTTGCAACCCGATCGGGCCCTTCAAACCGACATCGCCGGTGAGGCCCAGCTGCGAATACAGCACGCCGCCGCCGATATGCGCGTTCGTGCCGACGCGCTCGAGCAGCGCGGCGTTGTACGTCGTGTTGTTTCCGATCGAGCTGGCGCCGAACATTAGGCTGGTCGAATAGTTCGGTAGCACCACGACGTTGAGGTCGCCCGACGGGCCCTTGTTGCTGGGCAGCGTCGGATTCAAACAACAGGCTTGCTGGTTCGAGAGGCCCCACAAGCGCAGATCGATTTGCACGAGATTCTTGGCGATTTGGCTAAGCTTGCCTTGAAGGCTGTTCTTGGTTTGCGGCGTCATGCCGGTGTGCGCCGGCGGCGAGCCGGCTGAGCCCGAGGACTCGGGCGGAGCGCCCGGCTGCATGGGCGGCGGCGAGCCGCTGCCGGCTGGGTAGGGCGTGCCCAGGGTGAACGGCGGATACGGCGTCGCGTTCGGATCGACACCATAGACGTTGCTGGTACCGCCGAGTTCGCCGAGAAGCGAGTTCGCGCGTTCCAACGTGGCGTTGAGGTTCGCGACCGTGCTGCGCATTTGCGCTTGCGTTGCGGGATCCCCGGTCACGTTACGCAAGTCGTGCGTAATGTTCGCCAAATTCTGCGTCGTCTGCGCGATGGACTCGACGGTCGTCGTCAAATTTTCTTTGAGACGCGGATCCGTCGCCATCTGCTCGAGCGAGTTCATCGATTTATTGAGCGCGGTCGACGTGTCTTGGAATTGATCGAGCAGCGCGCTCACCTTCTTCGAATCGACCGTCGCCGATTGGTTGAGCGTCGACGTCAGCTGATCGACGTTGGTTCCGGCGGTCGTCATCGTCGTTTGCAGCGTCTGGCTGAGCGCGATCAGCTGCCCCGAAATCTCTTGCATCGACCCCTTGGCAGTCTGCGTCAAATCGTTCGCGTTGTTCAACGTGGTCTGCAGCGTGTCGAGCAGTTTGGGCGTGCGCTGTTCCATCAGCGCGAGCATCGTATCCAAACGCTTGATTTCGCCCTGGCCCTCCTGGAGCAAGTCGGCGATGGTCGCGCTGTTCTGACCCTGCGGCTGTTGATCGACCGGAAGCACGGCGCGTGCGAGCGACGGACCGGCGATACGCGGCGGGACGATGATCACGTTGGGCGAACCCGTCAGGGGCGCCTGAATCAGGAACTTCGACGCCGCAGGGATGTCGATGTCCTTATTCACCGCCAGAATAACGTCGACGGTGTTGTCCGGGAGCAGCGTGATCGAGTCGACCGAGCCGACGTTCACGCCGCTGAAGTAAACCAGCGCACCCGATGTCAGGCCGGCCGCCGATTCGAAGTGCACGCCGACCCGATAGCCCGTGTGCCGCGTCCCGAAGTCCGTGATGACGTAGAACACGCCGAACAGCAACAGCAGCGCTATGATCGAGAACGCACCAACCTGGGCCTGCCTAGTCATACCAGCCTCGTATTACTCGGTAGAGAGAAAAGTGCCTCGTAGGATTGCAGTCGACGTAGTCCCGCGCCAGGTCTGCTCGCGACGGATGGTTCGTTTGGCGCGCCCAAGGGGAGGCAATGGCGAACCGAGCGCGCGAGCGCGCCATAGTGGGGGGCCCCACAACGTGGGGGGCGCGGAGCCGGAGGCGAAGTGCCATTCAAATTGGGATGGGCCCGACCTCGGACCCCTGTAAGAATTGCTGCACGATTGGGTTCATCGACTTTTTAATTCCGGCCGCGGTGTCATAGGCGATGATGGCGCCCTCGAAGAGCATGGCGACATAATCGGCCATCATGAAGATCGATTGGAGGTCGTGCGAGATCACGACGGCGGTGCCGTTGAGCTTCTGCCGCAGCTTCACGATGATGTCCGTGATGAGATGCGTGACGATCGGATCCAGTCCGGTCGTCGGCTCGTCGTAGAGGATGAGTTCGGGGCGCGTCACGATGGCGCGCGCAAACCCGGCGCGCTTGAGCATGCCGCCGGAGAGTTCGCTCGGTAGATTATCGAAGGTGTGCGCGAGTCCGACCGAGTCGAGCGCGTCCATGACGACCTTGCGGATTTCGGACTCGGACAGGTGCGTGTGCTCGTGGAGCGGCAGCGCCACGTTGTCGCCGACGGTCATGCTGTCGAGCAGCGCGGCGAATTGAAATGCCAGGCTGATCTTCTGCCGGACGCCGATGAGCTGCTCTTCATTGAAGACGGCGATGTTCTGATCGCGGACGATGACTTTGCCGCTGGTCGGCTGGAGCAGGCCATCGAGCAGACGCAAGATCGTCGACTTGCCGGCGCCGGAGAGACCGACGATGCACGTGATCGCGCCCTCGACGATATCCAGACTGCAGTTCTTGAGGACCACCTTGTCGCCGAACGCCAGCGACACGTTATCGAGGGCGGCGATCAGCGCCATCAGTTTCCCCCGAAAAGCAAGAACGAGAGGACGAAGTTGGAGATAAAGATCAGGATGATCGAGTAGACGACCGCACCCGTCGTCGATTTGCCGACGCCGGCCGCACCGCCGCGCGTGCTCAAGCCTTGATACGCACCGACCAGCACGATGATCGCGGCAAAGACGATGGCCTTGAGCAGCCCTTTGATGACGTCTTCAAAGCCGATCGTCTGCCGAGCCGACGAAATGAACGTGTCGAACGAGATGTGCGCATACGTCTGGGCGATCCACGCGCCGCCCAAGATCGAGACGACGTCCGCGAAGACGGTGAGCAGCGGCAGCATCACGAGCAGCGCCAACAGACGCGGCACTACAAGGAAACGAGCGGGCTGCAGGCCCATCGAGCGCAACGCTTCGATCTGTTCGGTGACGACCATCGAGCCGAGTTCGGCGGCGATGGCCGCGCCGACGCGGCCGGCGACCACGACGCCGGTGAGCATCGGCCCGAGCTCGCGCACCGATGCGTAGGCAACCGCGCCGCCGACCAGACTGGAGACGCCGAACTGGACCGCTTGCTGCGCCGACTCGAGCGAGATCACCATACCCGTGAAAAGCGAGGTGAGGATCACGATGATCCACGACTGCATCCCCAGCAGGTAGCACTGCGAGATCGTTTCGATAAATCGAATCCGCAGCTTGACGATGAATCCGGTCGATTCCGCTGCCAGCAGCGTCAGCCCGCCGGCGTACTCGAAGAAGTCGGTCGTCGCGCGGCCGAAACGATCGAGCATCTTCATCGCGCGCCGACTCCTTGCAGCGCGCCGACGTCGCGCAGCACGCCTTCCGTCGCTTCGATCCGCTTCACCGCGACGCCGCGTTCGGCCGTGAGGTTAAACGCGACTTGATTGATCTGTTCGAGGCGCTTGTCAACGTCGCGCAAATGCGCGCGCGCTTCCTTTTGAAAGCCGTCGAAGTAATGGCGTACGGCGCTCAAGTAGGCGTCGCGGGTGCGGTCGTCGACGTCGCCCGCTGCAATCGCGGTCGCGACCTCTTCCTGCGCGCGCTTCATCGGACGGTCGGTGATGTGAAAACCGCCGACATGCGCTGCCAGTGCGGCAAGCGCAGCGTCAACCGGCATGCACGGGTTGTCCGGCGAGTGCGGTCTTCTGCAGTTCGAAGAGTTCGCGGATGCCTTTTTCCGCCAGACCCAGCATCGTATCGAGTTCCTTGCGGTCGAAGGGCTGTGCCTCCGCCGTTCCCTGGATTTCGACGAATCGGCCGGCGTCGGTCATGAAGACGTTCATATCAACGTGAGCGGTGCTGTCCTCGTCGTAGGCCAGATCCATCAGCGGCAGCCCGTGGACGATACCGACGCTCGTCGCGGCAATGGCGGCATTGAGCGGCCACTTCTTGGCATCGCCCGGATCGAAGTCTTTTCGTAAGGCGAGTGCAAGCGCAACGTAGGCGCCGGTGACCGCGGCGGTGCGGGTGCCCCCATCGGCTTGAATGACGTCGCAGTCGATCCACACGGTCCGCTCGCCGAGCTTCGCCATATCGGTGACGGCGCGCAGTGCCCGGCCGATGATCCGCTGGATCTCGTGGGTTCTTCCACCGACGCGGCCTTTGGCCGATTCGCGCTGCGTGCGATCTTGGGTCGCGCGCGGGAGCATTGCATACTCGGCGGTGACCCAGCCCGTGCCGCGGCCTTTCATCCAGGGCGGGACGCGCTCTTCCAGCGTCGCGGCGCAGAGCACGCGCGTATTTCCGACCGAAATCAGGGCGCTGCCCTCGGCGTACTTCAAAAAACCCGGCTCTATCGTCACCGGGCGCAGTTCATCGGGGCGTCGCCCGTCACTACGGGTCATAGGCAGGGCTGTTTTCTGAGTTAGCTGAGAACTCCCGCCCAATTGGTGGCGCGGCGGAAAGACGCTAGAGGTCCGTCGTTCCGTTCGGCGTGCCCCAGCCCGTCGGGCCGTCGAAGCCTTTTCCGGCCCTACAGATGTAGATGACGCTGGAGGCACATGGGCCGCTGACGTTCACGCTCACGTTGGTGCCGGTGACGACGTCGTTGAAGGCGGTGTGCTTCTCCCAGATCTCGGTTGCGCCGTGGCGCGATGCGGCATTTCCGGCGAGTGCGAACATGCCGGCGATCAGCGGCGACGAGAGGCTCGTGCCGCCGAATCCCACCCATGGCGAGTGGCCCGGATACGCTTTGAACAGCACGCTGTAGACGGCGAGCGGCGTGTAGACGCTCGCGACGGCGGAAAGATCGGCGGCCGAGCGACGCGCGCAGCCGGCGTCGTGCTGCCAGAGCGGCTTCGCTATGATGATGCTGCATCCGCTGCCGGTCGCGCCGCACGAACCGCCGCAGGTGTCGCGCGCGAGCGTATTCCATACCGCTTCGCGCCAGCCGCGCGGGTTGCGCATACCGGTCTTGACCAAACTGGTTCCGCCGACGCAGACGACCGCCGGCAGAGTGCACGGCACCTCGGGGCCGCCTCCGTCGGACAATCCGCCGCCGTTGTCGCCGGCGCTCGCAACCATCAGATGTCCGGGCTGGCTATAGGCGGCCGCGTAGGCGGTCGTTTCGGGGCCGCCGTATGAGTTTGTGACGATGTTGGCGTGCATCGTTTGCGCGGCAACCGCCGCGCCGGCCGCGAGATTGTTCGACTGATTGTTGTTGGTTTGCACCATGACGATCTTGCACTTGGGGCATGCGGCCGAGATTGCGTCGAGATCCAGCGCTTGTTCTCCGCGCCAGTCGTTGTTCGGGTCCGTGTTCGGGGCGGGCAACGGGGCGGCTTGACCCTCTTGGTTGACGATGCGAAGACAGCCGGATGCGGGCGTGCAGGGCGGCAGCCCGGCGGCCTTTCGGTAGGCGGCGAGATCCGACGCCGCTTGGACGTAGCCGAACGCGTCCACCGTGGCGACGGTTTGACCGCTGCCTTTGGTTTGGTCGAGGTGATACGCGGCGGCAATGTCGGACGGCTTGAAGCCGACGCCGCTCGGAATACCGTCTTCGACGATCGTGTCGGGAACGAGATCGGTCCGTCGCCACGCCATGCAGCGCATCTGATCGGGGCGCGTGGTTTGGCCGCAGACGCGCTGTGCGGCGCCGGCGCGGGTCATGGGGTAGTAGCCCATCGCGGGCGTAAAGAGCGACTCCATCGGGTCCTGCGAATCGCCCGCCGCCGGCATAGCCGACGGGACGAACGAGCCGCCCCCGCGGCTCGAGCAGGCCGACGCGGCCAACAGTGCGAGGAGTGCGACGAATCCAAGGAGGCGCTGGTACTTCATTCGGTCTCCGAAAATGACGAGGTGGTATCCGGGTTTGGCCGCTCTTATCGGGGAACGTAATCTGCCCCCTGGAGGTTCACTCCGAGCGCGATTCTTCACTTTCGGTTAGGCGGTCGATAATATGCCGGGCGTACCAGGCGGGCCAGTCCGTGTCCACCCGGCCGAGATGACGCTCGTACACGTGGTGAGCATCCTCGGCTTCACGGAGAATGTCGGCGAGCCGCTCGACGGGTTTGGGGCCTAGGTCGATCTCCACGGCGGGCTGGGCTCCTTATTCGACCGTAACGGTCTTGGCGAGATTGCGCGGCTGGTCGACGTCTTTGCCTTCGATGTCGGCGATGTGATAGGCGAGAAGCTGCAAGGGGATCACGTTGACGATCGGCGAGAGCAACTCGTCGACCTTCGGCACCCAGAACACGTGATCGGCGATGGCGGCGGCTTCTTCGTCGCCGTGGTTCGCTACGACGATGACCTGCGCTTCGCGGGCTTTGGTCTCCATCAAGTTCGAGAGCATCTTCTCGCGTACGCGATCGTCGGTCATGATGCCGATCACGGGGACGTTGGCGTCCAGCAGCGCGATCGGGCCATGCTTCATCTCGCCAGCGGCGTAGCCCTCGGCGTGTATGTACGAGATCTCTTTGAGTTTGAGCGCGCCCTCGAGCGCGGTTGGGAAGTTGATGTAGCGCCCGAGGAACAGCATCGTCGAGGCTTTACGAATCGCGCGGGCCACCTTGCGAATATGCGCCGAGGTGTCGAGTACGACGTCGACCGCGGCCGGCAGCAGCTTGGTGCCGTCGGCAATTTCGCGCAAGCGATGCTCGCTTGCGGTGCCGCGGAGTTCGGCGAGGTAGAGCGCCAGCAGCGTGATGGCGGCGACTTGCGACACGTAGGTCTTCGTGGCCGCGACGCCGATCTCGGGGCCGCCGCGCGTATACAGCGTGCCGTCGGCGATGCGCGAGAGATGCGAGCCGAGCACGTTGCAGATGCCCAGAATGGTGCTGCCCGCGGACTTCGCGATCTTGACGGCTTCGACGGTGTCGGCCGTCTCGCCGGATTGCGACATGGCGATGACGAGCGTGCTTGGGTCGATCACCGGATCGCCGTAACGAAACTCGCTGGCGAGTTCCATCTCGACCGGTAAGCGCACCAGCGAACGCAGCAAGTACATCCCGACCATACCGGCGTGATACGCGGTGCCGCAGCCGGTAATGGCGATCTTGCTGATGCCGCTCAGGAGCTCGGGCGTAATCCCGCCGATTTCCCGCGCGAGGTGCACGTGCCCGGTGTCGTCGATGCGGCCGGCGAGCGTCTCTTTGATGACGTTGGGCTGCTCGAAGATCTCCTTGAGCATGAAGTGCTTGTAGCCGCTCTTCTCGGCGGACGTGACGTCCCACGTAATCTGCACGACTTCGCGCGCGATCGGCGTGCCGTCGTAGGCTGAAAGTTGGTAGCCGTCCCGCCCTACGACGACGAGCTCGCCCTCTTGCAGGATGATCTCTTTGCGCGTGTACGGCAGAATCGCAGGCGTATCCGAGGCGACGAACATCTCGCCCTCGCCGATGCCGACGATCAGCGGGCTCGCGCCGTTGCGCGCGAAGATCAGATGTTCGGGATCGTCGCTGGAGAGCACGCCCAGCGCGTAGGCGCCGCGTACTTCGCCGAGCGCGCGCCGTACGGCCGCCTCGAGGTTGCCGTCGTAGTGCATCTCGATCAAGTGCGAGAGCACTTCGGTGTCGGTTTCGCTCTTGAAAACGTGGCCGAGGTCGATCAGGCGGGCACGAAGCGACGCGTAGTTCTCGATGATGCCGTTGTGGATGACCGCGATTTTTCCGGTACAGTCCATATGCGGGTGGGCGTTGGCGTCCGAGGGACGCCCGTGGGTCGCCCAGCGCGTGTGTCCCATGCCGACCGACCCGGCGAGGCTTTCGCCGTTGCGCAAGCGCTCCGCCAAGCGCGACAGCTTCCCCTCGGCTTTCGAACCGGTCAGCATGCCGGCAGCGTCGATCACGGCGATTCCGGCGCTGTCGTAGCCGCGGTACTCGAGGCGCCCGAGCGCATCGAGAATGATGGGAACGCTATCGCGCTGACCGATGTATCCTACGATCCCGCACATATGTTGCTCGCTACTTGATGCTGTCTCGAGTGCGATGATAGGCGATCTTTCCCTCGGCGATTTCGTCCAGGGCGATCGAGACCGGCTTGTTCGGATTTACCGACGACTTGTCTTCGACCAGCGGTTCGCTCGCGAAGAACTCGCGGCGGTCGGCCGGCGGCATCTGCTGCACGCGCACCCAGTTGTTGAGCTGGCGCGCGCGTTTCGTCACGATGTTGACCAAGCTGAATTTTGAATCCGTGTGCTGCAGGAGAGCGTCGAGGTCTCCGAAGACTGATTTGCTCATGTAGTCCTTCTGTTGACGAGTTTTTTACTCCGACTGCAGGCGCGCGATCGCGCCCTCGTCGTACCGGTGCATCCGGCAATGTTCGGCTTCCAGGATCGCCGCGACGCTGGATAGCGCGGCGTCCATTCGCCCCTGTTCGTTCACGATCAAGTAATCGAAGTTCTCAGCGAACTTCAGTTCCTCTCGCGCGATTGCGAGCCGGTTTTCAATCTCTATACCCGAATCCGTGCCGCGGGCCACCAGCCGGCTGCGCAGATGCGCAAAACCGTCAGGCGCCAGAAAAATCAGCACCGCTTCCGGGTACGCCCGCTTGATCGCGAGCGCACCGTTCACTTCCGGTTTGACGATCAGGTCGTCACCCCGTGCGAGGGTCCGCTCGATATAATCGCGCGGCGTCCCGTAGAGGTTGCCGTTATACTCCCGCCACTCGAGCAGTCCGCCGCCGTCCCGGCGGTGTTCGAACTCCTCGCGTGAGAGGAAGAAATAGTGCTCGGCGTCGCGTTCCTCGGGCCGCGGCGCGCGCGTCGTGGCCGAGACCGAGTACCGTACGTCGGGCCGAAGCGCACGAAGCGCCTCCAGCAGCGAGTCCTTACCGGCTCCCGAGGGCCCAGATACGACGAAGAGCAGTCCCGGGCGGGCGGTCACTCGAACTCCACGGAGAAGCTAAACCTCTCATCTTCTTAAGCCGGGGGTGGTTAACCTCGTATATGGTCCTCTCACTCGCCTCAATCCTCGCGGAATCCGCCGCGCGCTACCCGGGCAAGCCTGCCCTTGGCGTCGGGCCGGCCGAGATCACCTATGCCGAGCTTTGGGAGCAGGCGAGGCGCTACGGCGCAGCCTTGGAGTCCCTTGGGATCGCCCCCGACGATCGGGTCGCGATCATGATTCCGAACGTGCCGGACTTCCCGCGCGCCTACTTCGGCATCCTGGCCGCAGGCGGGGTGGTGGTTCCGGTCCACGCCCTGCTGACCGCCGAGGAGGTCGCCTACGTTCTGCGCGATTCGGGCGCGAAGCTTGTGCTTTGCGCCGCCCCGCTCCTGGCCGGCGGCGGACCAGGTGCTGCCGCGGCCGGCGTCCCGTGCTACTCGCTAATGGCGGACGCCGCCGGCGAAGTGCCCCGCTTTGAGGACGTGGCCGCACGGGCTGAGCCTCTGGCCAGCTATCGATCGAGGCAGCCGCTCGACGATGCCGTCATTTTGTATACCAGCGGGACGACTGGATCGCCGAAAGGCGCGGTGCTAACCCAGAACAACCTCGTTCTCAACGCGACGATCGGCGCCTACGAACTCTGCCGCTCCGGCCCGGAGGACGTGTACCTCGCCGCCCTTCCGCTTTTCCATGCCTTCGGGCAGACGACCGTGATGAACGCCGGATTCCGGGCGGGCTCGAAAATTCAATTGCTGCCGCGTTTCGACGCGAAGGCTGCACTCGAGACGATGCTGCTGCACGAAGTGACCGTTTTCGCCGGCGTTCCGACGATGTACATCGGTTTGTTGGAAGCCGCAAAGTCCGAATCTCGCCGGCCGCCGCTGCGGCACGCGATGTCCGGCGGTTCGTCGATGCCGCTTGCAGTGCTTGAAGTCTTCGAACGCGAGTTTGCGGTGCGGATTTACGAAGGGTACGGTCTCTCCGAGACGTCTCCGGTTGCGAGTTTCAATCAAGCGTATTACGGTCGCAAGCCCGGAACGGTTGGCCGCGGCATTTGGGGCGTCGAACTCGCAATCGCCAGTCCCGATTTGGAGGATCGTATCGAACTGCTGCCCGATGGCGAGCTCGGCGAGATCGTCATTCGCGGCCACGCGGTCTTCAAAGGGTACCTCAACAATCCCGAGGCGACGCAGGCGGCGATCGTCGACGGCTGGTTTCGTTCCGGCGACCTCGGTACGCGCGATGCCGACGGCTTCATCAGCATCGTCGATCGCAAGAAAGACATGATTCTGCGCGGCGGATACAACGTCTATCCACGCGAAGTCGAAGAGGTGCTGATGCGGCACCCGCGCGTCCGGCAAGTCGCCGCAATCGGCGTTCCCGATGACGTGCACGGCGAGGAAGTGGTTGCGGTGATCGTACTCGATGCGCCTGAGGTGCCGTTCGATGCAAACGAGCTGATCGCGTGGTCGCAAGAATACCTGGCGAAGTACAAATATCCGCGGCGCATCGAATCGATCGACGCGATGCCGCTGGGCCCGAGCGGAAAGGTGCTCAAGCGCGAACTGCGCGACCGCTTCGGGGAAGCGCGCTAACCTCGCTTCGTTAGCCGCAAAGGCCCTTCTGCATCGCCTGCGTTACTTCGGCGGGGATTTGCGTGTTCGTGGGGCGGGAGTACGTGACGATCGTCGCGTTCCCGTTGCGCGTCGCAACGCCTTGCACGTAGATGCCTTGAGTTGCGACGCTGAAGTATTCGAGCGCGGCCTGGCCGGGACACGGTGCGAACGTATCGCTGCCGTCGAAATGCGCGCCTTGCGTGTTCTTGACGAAATCCGTCGCTTGCTGCGATGCGAGCTCTTGCAGCGTGCCGGCGAACTGCCGCTCTTCGAAGCGATAGGTCTGCAGCGATTGACCGCTGCCCGAACTCCATAACGAGTTTGGGCTGGCGCCCGGGACCGGCTGCCATCCCGCCGGCGACGGCGTCCCGCCGCTGCAGGCGGCTGGTATGCCGGCAAGCGCCAACGCAAAGAGGATGCGAATCTTCACAGCGCCACTTCTTCGAGCAGGCGCACGAAAAGCCCGCGTGCCACTATGAGGACGATGGTCACCGATTGGGTGCTGTTCCGCCGCGCGGCGCACGAGATCTTATCTCAGCTTCGCGGCGCAAAGCTCCGCGATGCGGGGCTCCTGCCGGACGGCCGGGTCGGGCTTCTTCTGCGCGCGCGTTCGGGGCCGGTCTTGGTCGCGATCGACGCGTTCGGAACGCCGCCGTCCGTCGCGCTCGAAGACGGCGAACTCGGCATTCGGGCAGAGCCGGGATTCGTGCGCGCGCTGGCGGCCGGGCTGCGCGATACCACGCTGCTCGACGCGCGCGCGCGCCGGGGCGACCGGCTGATCCGGCTGCTGTTCGGTTCGCGCTCGCGATTCGGTGTCGGCGACGAACTCGAACTGTATCTCGAACTGGTTCCGCGTTTCGGGAACATCGTGCTGGTCAAAGGCGGCACGGTCGTAGCTGCGGCGAAAGAATTTTCGCTAGCCGAGAATGGATCGCGTGCGGTGGAAGCCGGAATGGCGTACGCGCCACCGCCGCCGCGCCCCGGCTCGCTGCTACCCAAGATCGTCGCCGACGCGGGGTATTCCGAGGAAACGTTTCTTCCGATCGCCCAGGGCGAGGCCGCAATGCGCGAGCCGCTTTACACCTATCGTGACGGCGAGAAACTCGTCGCCGCGCACGTCGTGCCCCTTTCGCAATTTGCCACGTTGGCACAATCGCGCGAGGCGTCAGTCCTGACGCTGCTGCGCGAGATGCGCGCCGAACGCGAAGGCAGCGGCGAGCAGGTTCGTACGGCGCGGCGGCGCGCGGCAGTGATCAAGCGGCTCGACGACCGGGAGCGCCGGCTGCGGACCGAGTTGGCGTCCCTTGCGGAAAAACGCCGCCGCGCCGGCGAGCGCGAGACGCTGCGGATTGAGGGCGATGCGATCTTCGCGTCCTTGCACGAAATTGCCGAGAGCGATCGCGACGAGGCGAAGGATCGCGCCGGCAAACTCTTCGCGCAATATAAAAAACTCGGCGCGGCGTTGCCGCACATCGAGGTGCGCGAACGTCTGGCGCGCGAAGCGCTCGTGACGGTCGACGCGCTGCGTTGGGAAAGCGAACGCGCCGCCGACGACATGCTCGACGACGTCGAATCGGCGGTCGCCCAACTGGATCCGCATCGCAAACGCGCTGCGGAGCCGGCGCGCAAGAAAAAGAAACGCGCGCCGCTCGAGTTTCGCACCGAGAGCGGCTCGCGCATCGTGGTTGGCCGCTCGCCCGCCGAAAATGCCGACGTCACGTTCACGCTCGCCCGCCCGAACGATTTATGGTTTCACACGCAGGGGATTCCCGGCGCGCACGTGATCCTCGCGCGCGACGATCGGGCGGAGCCGCCGGAAGCCGACATCGAAACGGCCGCGTCGCTCGCGGCGCTGTATTCGAAAGCCAAAGGCAGCGCGAAAGTCGCGGTGGACTATACGCTGCGCAAACACGTTCGCAAACAGCAGAATGCTCCGCCCGGCTTAGTCTGGTACACGCATCCGAAGACGATCCTGGTGGCACCCGCTGTTGCGTCACCCTGAGCGTAGTCGAAACCTTCGGTGCTACGCTCAGGGTGACAATGCTACGGCAAGCGCGATTCGCACGCTTTCCAATCGAGATTTGCGAAGAACGCTTCGATGTATTTGCCGCGCTCGGACGGCTTATAGTCCTTGATGAACGCGTGTTCCCACACGTCGAGTACGACGATCGGCACGAATCCGGCGAGATGGCCGTTCTCGTGATCCGAAATCCAATGGTTGGTTATCTGCCCGTTTTCGGTGTCAAGATAGGCGATCGCCCAACCGACCCCGCGCATCGCGCCGACCGCGACAAAGTCGGCCTTCCACTTCTCGAAATCGCCGTAAGCTTCTCCGAGTTTATTGTAGAGGCTGCCGCTCGTGAGCTCGGCCGGCGACTTGGTCATATTGTCGAAGTAGTATTCGTGCAGGCGCATGCCGTTGTACTCGAACGCGAGGCGCCGGACGAGTTCCGCGAACGCCGGATCGGCGCCGGATGGGTTGCCCGCCGAACGGATGGCCGCCAGCTTCTCGTTGAGGAGGTTGGCGTTCTTGACGTAGCCTTCGTAGAGTCCGAAGTGCATCTCAAGCGTCGCGTCGGAGATGCCTTGCAGCCCGGCGAGGTCCCACTTCTTGGGCGCGTAGGTCTTCATGGGCGCATAGACTTTCATGAGGTAGACGTTACCTTTCTTGATCGTGGAGTTGTGGTTGCTCCAGGTGATTGAGCGGTACCCTCGCCGACGGAGCGCGAAACGCCCTTACCGCACGGAGGTGACGCTCGCTTGGAAGCGTACCTACTTAGAAAGACACGTCCGAACCCGGGAGGTATTCACGTGAAGAATCCACTCGATTCGATCTGGGGAACCGTGATCTGCGGTTTCATTCTTACCGTCGCCCTGTATTTCTTCGCCATGTTCCTCGTTTCGCATAGCGCGGCTGCGGGGGTATGAGATGACGCCGAACCCGCTTTTCTTCCCGATCATGCTGTGGCTGCATTTTTTGTGCGGCATCATGTGGATCGGCCTGCTCTACTACTTCAACTTCGTGAACGCTGCGGCGGTGAAAGAGGCCACCGCGGCCGGTGAGGCCGGCCCGATCGGCAAGTACATCATGCCGCGAGCGTTGCTCTTCTTCCGTTGGGCTGCCGTTCTCACGTGGCTGATCGGCGCCGGTTTGCTCAGCACGTTCACCGCTCCGAACGGTTTGAACGGTTTCCCGGCAGCGTTCCTATTGCAGGGCTATCTCGCTCCGATCGGCATCGGCGCTTGGCTCGGCACGATCATGTTGATCAACGTGTGGACGCTCATCTGGATGAACCAAAAGAAGATCCTCGGTATCGTGCCCGCGACCGACGAGCAAAAGGTGAAAGCGCGCCGCGTCGCGTTCCTCGCATCGCGCGTGAACACTGTGCTCTCGATCCCAATGCTCTTCTTCATGGCGACGGGCCCACACAACAATATCTACCACTAGACGTGTCATCCTGAGCGAAGTGCCGCAGGCACGTAGTCGAAGGACGCGCCGAATACTCTGAGCGAGCGAAGCGAGTCGAAGAGTGAAAGTACGCGGCGAAATATCGCCGCGTACTTCTTTGCGTTTCTGACCGGCGAAGGCGCGGGCCAAATCCAGACGGTTGCGATCGGCTGGACGGTCTACGCTATCCACCATCGCGCCTTCGACCTGGGGCTCGTCGGGCTGGCCATGTTCTCCCCGGCGCTTCTTCTCGTCTTCGTGACGGGGCACGCGGTCGATCGCTATAACCGCAAGGGCATCATCATCGCCGCCGCGGTCGTCGAAGCCGCGTGTTCGCTCGTGCTGGCCGGGTTCGCGCTCGCGCAGGTGCGGGATCTTCTGCTGACCCTTGCGGTCGTCGCGCTGCTCGGTACCGCGCGCGCGTTCGGCAATCCGGCGGAGCGGACCATCTTGGTGAACATCGTCGGTACGGAGGGGTACGTCAAGGCGCAGGCGCGCTATTCGTCGATGCGCGAGATCGTGGTCATCGCCGGGCCTGCCGCCGGCGGCGCGCTGTTGGCCATCTCGGATGCGACCGCGTTCCTCGTTGCGGCGGCGCTCATCGGTGCTGCGCTTGCCGGGTTCGCGTTCGTGCGCGTACGCCCGACGCAGCGGCCCGCGGGAGCCGAGTTCGATAAGAGGTCGGCGCTCGACGGCATTCGGTTCATCGTCTCGCGGCCGATCGTGTTCGGCGCGATCACGCTCGACCTGTTCGCGGTCCTCTTCGGCGGCGCGAGCGCGCTGCTGCCCGTCTATGCGGTGCAGATTCTGCACGTCGGCGCGTTCGGCTTCGGACTGCTTCGCAGCGCCGGCGGTATCGGGGCGTCGGCGATGGCGGTCGTCCTTTCGCGTCACCCGCCGCAGCGGCGCGTTGGACGAACGCTCTTGACTGCGGTCGCCGGTTTCGGCGTGGCCACGCTCGTCTTCGCGTTCTCACGCAACATTTGGCTTTCGATTGCCGCGCTGGCAGTGGCCGGCGCCTTCGATATGGTAAGCGTCGTGATCCGTAACGGGCTCGTGCAGCTCAACACGCCGGATGCAATGCGCGGCCGCGTTAACGCCGTCGAGAGCGTCTTCATCGGCGCGTCGAACGAATTGGGCTCTTTCGAATCGGGAACGCTCGCGCAGTTTCTCGGCCCAGTTGCAGCGGTCGCAATCGGCGGCGTTGCTACGCTTCTCGTCGTCGTTGGCGCCGCCGCCGCTTTCCCGGCGTTGCGCACCAGCGATCGTCTGTCGGGTGACGCGAACGAGGCTACAAGCGACTGAGGCGCGGCGCCGCCTATGTAGTCTCGGGCACCAGCACGATCTTGCCGATGTGTTCGCTCGATTCCAAACGCGCGTGCGCTTCCGCGGCACGATCGAACGGATACACGGTATCGACCACCGGGGCGATCGGATCTTTTGCGGGTAACAGCGGCCAAATGTGCTCGAGAAGTTGCTGCGCGACCGCGGCCTTTTGTGCGACCGTACGGCCGCGCATGCTCGAGCCGATGATCGAGGCGCGTTGTCCTAGGAGCATGCCGAGATTGAATTGCACGTCGGTGCCGCGCGCCGTAGCGATGCAGGCGATACGTCCGTCGAGGGCGATGCACTTCAAGTCGCGCGCGATATAGTCGCCGCCAACGACGTCGAGCACGACGTTTACGCCGCGCTTGCCGGTGATTCGCAGAACCTCCTCGACGAAATCATCCGTGCGGTAATTGATGGCAGCCGTTGCGCCAAGGCGCACGCAGGCGGCGCACTTTTCAGGACTTCCCGCGGTGGCGTAGACCGTCGAACCAAACGCCTTCGCAAACATGATCGCGGTGGTTCCAATGCCGCTCGTGCCGCCATGCACGAGAATGGATTCGCCCGGTTGCAGGCGCGCACGCGTAAACACATTGTCATAGACGGTGAACGCGTTTTCCGGGAGCGTCGCCGCTTCGACCGCGGTCCAGCCCGCCGGGATCGGAAGTGCCAGGCCTTCGGGAACGATCAGTTCTTCCGCGTCCGCACCTCCGCTCACGATCGCACACACGCGGTCCCCGGCCTTCCATCTGGTGACACCGGGTCCGACGGCATCGACGGTACCGGCCGCTTCCATTCCGAGAATCGTCGACGCCCCCGGCGGCGGTGGATACTGGCCTTTGCGCTGCATTGAATCGGCCCGCGAAACGCCGGCCGCCTCAACGCGGATCCGAATCTCGCCGTCACCGGGCGCCGGTGCATCCATTTCCGCGACGTGCAACACCGAGGGTTCGCCGGGCTGGTCGTAGGTAACGTATTTCATCGTGAACCGTTTTCGCGAGGACCCTACAGTGTCATGCTGAGTGAAGCGAGCAGGGCGAGCGCAGTCGAAGCGCGCGCCGGTGATCCTGAGCGCAGCGCCCCATGGGGCGCGTAGTCGAAGGATCTTGCCGATATCGACGCCTGCAACAAGTGTCTCATCGTGAGGAGCTATTACGTATACATGTTGCTCTGTTCGAACTTTTCGTTTTACGTTGGGATCACGAACGACGTGGAGCGGCGGCTCGCACAGCACAATATCGGGTGGGATCCACGATGCTATACGCACAAGCGACGCCCAGTCAGCGTTGCTCACGCTTCTTACTTTAGCGAGGTCACGCAGGCGATCGCTTGGGAGAAGCAGCTTAAGGGCTGGTCCCGCAGAAAGAAAATAGCTTTGATTGCGGACGACTGGGAGGCCATTTGCCGTTCAGCTCGGGGAGGTTAACGCGCTTCGACAGGCTCAGCGCTCCTCTTGGTTACCCTTCGACTTCGCGCCTGCGGCGCTTCGCTCAGGGTGACACTCGGTTACCCTTCGACTTCGCGCCTGCGACGCTTCGCTTATCATGTCACCTCGACGAAGGTGACGAGGTTTCCGCATGGGTCGGCGATGGTCGCGGTTTTAAACTTGTTGGACGAGTACTCGGTGACCGGTAACGTCCCGGCGGCCCGTGCGAGCGCGAGGTGCGTCTCGATGCTGTCGACGACGAGCGAGACGTTCGAACTGCCGGCGGCTCCCCACTCGGGAAGATGCTGAATATCTCGAATCTCTCCAATCCTAACGACTTGCAGCCAACCCGTCTCCGTAAAGTGCCATTCGAGCAAGCCATCCATAGGCGTCGCGTCGACGGGGCGAGCGAGAATGCGCTCGTACCAAGTTTGGGCCGCTTGCAAATCCTCGACGACGACTGAGGCATACACGCCTTTGATCACGTTCTTCTCCTATCACGATGGGCCCTCAGGGCGACACTCGAACCACACGCACTTCATCGGCGATGCCTTTTACTCGAGCCGTCTCCTCTGTTACCCGCGTGCCCAGGCCGCTCAACCGCGCGGCGATTGCGGGCCGTTCTGCGACTTCTTTGGCGAGCGTTATTTCGCCGGCGTGGGCGAGCGATTCGAGGCGGGCGGCTAGGTTGACGGTGGTGCCGAAGTAGTCGATGCGGTCGTTGGCGCGCATCGCGATGCAGGGGCCGGCGTGGAAGCCGACCCGCATGCGGAGTGGTTCGCCGTCGGCGCTGATCGTGCGGATGCTCTCGTCGAGTTCGAGCGCCGCGTCGAAACACCTTAGCGGATCGACGAAGACGGCCATGACCGCGTCGCCGATCGTTTTGACCATCGCGCCTTCTTGACGCGCGACGATATCGCGGACGACGTCGAAATGATCGTTGACGATGCGGAACGCACCGGCGTCGCCGGTCTTTGCATACATCGCCGTCGAACCGATGAGATCGGTGAAGAGCACCGCCATGGTTTCGATGCCGAGCTGCAGTCCGGGTGCGAGCACTTGCGACGAAAACAGATCACGGAATTCTTGAAGCGCGGTTACTTGGGCAGCGGTCGCGACCGTATCGGGCCAGCGGCCGTCCTCGATGCGGACGACCGTTTCGTTGTCGAGGTCGTTTTCGATGCGGCCGCGCACGTTGCCGCTGCGCACCGCGTGCGTGGAGTCGATGCCGGCAAGAGGATGCAGCGAAACTTCGAGCTCGTCGCTGCCTTCTTCGCTCGTCGCGACGAACGGCGCGATGCCGGCGCCGATTGCACGCACGTCGTAGCTGCCCGGCGCGAGCGAGACTTCAAAATCCGCGGCGTGGCCGGCGGCGACGGAGAACTGAGCGAAGACGTGCGAACTCCGCACCGGGCTCGCGATACAAAAGAGACCGACGTCTCCGCCGCGGCCCAGCGGCTTCGCGTCGAACGTCACTTCGACCGAGCGATCGAAGATGGCGTCGAAAGCGACGTTGCACGACGGGCAGTGGTAGCCGCCCTGCAATCGGTCGAGCGAATCGGTACCTTCGCTCGGACCCCGGCAGCCCGGACAGATCACACTCCAGCTCAGGTTGAATAGCCCGCGACGCGTTGCGGCGAGAAACGCGCGCAGCACTTCGCGGCGCGGGAGTTTCCAGCGGTCCGCCAGCTCGTAGGGCCGCATACGCACGAGATCGCGATCCTCGGCGCCGGCCACGAACTCGACAATCGCGCCGGCGACTTCCGGTGCAATGTTGGCGGCAAGCAGGGGGGCGAAGTCGCCGAGGTCGACGGCTTCCGGAACGCGAGCCTCGCGCGCGGCCAACTTTTCGGCTAGGTGAAACGCGCGATTCGCTCCGCGTCTGCCGGTCGCGGCGACGAGCGGCAGCAACCCCTCGGTCAGGATCGATGCCGCTTCGAGATCGACCGTCACCACGACGCGCGTGCGATCCGGAGCCAGCTCTTGCAACGTCGTACTCGTCAAAAAGCGCTTGAGCGGACCGCGTATATACACGCGCTCGACCGCGAAGTATTCGGGAACGCGCCAAATCGTCGGACGCTCCTCCCATTCGAACGTCAGCGGACCCTGCTTGAGCGATGCAAAACGACGCGAACCACCTTGCGGCTGCGGCTCGTAGCGCGCAGTGATGCGCGGCAAACCGGCGTGTTCGTTGAACCAATCCGTATCCGCCAGGTAGCGCCACAGACTCAACCGCGGCGCGTGCAGTTCCCACGACCACTCCGCGCGCAAACTCATGGGCCGGCTCTCCGCGCAATGAACGTCGCATCGCCGAACGAAAAGAAACGGTAGCGCCGCTCGATCGCCTCGGCATACGCGCGCATGATGCGCTCGCGGCCTGCGAACGCGCTGACCAGTACCAGCAGGCTGGATTGCGGCAAGTGAAAATTCGTGATCATCGCATCGACCGCGCGAAACGCAAAGCCGGGCTGGATAAAGATCTCCGTCGCATCTTCTCCTTGAACGACGCGGCCGTGCTTCTGGATGCTTCCCTCGAGGGCCCGCACGACGGTCGTCCCGGCGGCGACGATGCGGCGCCCTTCGGCGCGCGCGCGCTCCACGGCGGCAGCCGTCGCCTCGGGGATCGCGTACGACTCGGCATGCATGCGGTGCTCTTCGACACGCATCGCCACGATCGGGCGGAACGTTCCCAAACCGACGTCGAGAGTCAGCCGCACGATCTCGACGCCGCGCGCTTCGATCGCCGCGAGCACTTCCGGCGTAAAGTGCAGCGACGCGGTCGGCGCGGCGACGCTGCCGGGAATGCGCGCGAAGACGGTTTGATACCGCGTCTGGGCCTCGGCCGACTCGTTATGGATGTAGGGCGGCAACGGCAGCCGCCCGGCGCGCTCGAGGAACTCCTCCAATGGCAGATCCAGCGCGAACTCGATCTCACGCATACCGTCCGCGAGTTCCGCGATGACGGTCGCGCTGCCGTACGAACGATCCGCATCGCGTAGCGCAACTTGCGACCCGGCGCGCAGACGTCGCGCCGGCTTGGCAAGCGCGATCCATCGCCGCGCCGACGGATCGTAACGCGCGGTTCGAGCGGGATGCAGCAGCAAGAATTCGACCTGGCCGCCGGTGGGGACGCGTTCGCCGAAAATGCGGGCGGCGATGACGCGCGTCTCGTTGAGGACGAGCAGGTCGCCTTCGTGAAAATAGTCGGGAAGGTCGGAAAAGCGGCGGTCGGCGGTCGAATCGCCGTCAAGTACCAGCAGGCGGCTTGCATCGCGCTGCGCGGCCGGTGCTTGAGCGATCAGCTCGGCGGGTAACGCGAAATCGTAGTCGGAGGCGAGCGTCGTCGGTTCTAGCCGTTGCTGCTGGACAGCCGCTGGCGCTCGATGTCGAGAAAGTTCGTTAAGCGCTTGCGGTCGTCTTCGGTGGCTTCGACGATGAGCACGCCGACTTGATAGGTATCAACGGTGAACGTGCGGATCCATCGGACTTGGCCGCGCAGGCGCAAGAACGGGTTGCGTTTCATCGTGAACGTATATTTGCTGCCGACCGGAAGATATTGATCCGCGATGATGCGCATACCCGTCGGCGAGATGTCGGCGACCGCTCCGCGAAACAGCATCGCCGAGAGCGGGTCCTCAACCACCACATCGATATACTTACGAAGCCGCAAGCCATAACGCTTGTCGGCGTCGGAGAGTTCAGCGCCGGCCGGGCGCCCCGCATCAGTCATTGCCTACTTCTGTTCCGGGAAAATAGAATCGAAGAATGTCGTTAGCCGGTTTCCCGGCGACCGCCATTCCTCGCGCACCCCATTGGCATAGCCCAACGCCGTGCCCGAGACCTCCCCCTTCGATGGCGATGCTTCCCCTGGCCTGCGTCAGCCGGGTGATGAGCAGGCTTCGGATGACGCGCGCGCCGACCCCAAGCCGGAACGCGCTGCCTTTCACCGGAAACGTGCCGCGATCGCCGACGAGGTCGAAGCTGCGCGCCCGGCCGCTCGCATCCGTGCCGTCGATGCGGACGTCGCGCAGCGCGCCGAACGCGCCGAGAGCGCCAAAGCTTTGCTCGATCTGATCGAAGGCGACCGAGCTGACCCAGCGATAGTTCGGTGAATCCGCGCACCACGGGCATACGACGCCGTTCAAATAGGGAAGCGGAGCGGCGCCCCACGCATCCGACGACGACTCGGTGTGTCCCCCGCAGCACGACGAATAAGCGATGGACGCGAAACCGCCGCCGTAGCGAAGCACCTGGCCGGCCGTCGAATCCACCGCCGCGCGCCCGGCCGGCGATTCAGTAGCGATGCCGCCGTATACCTGATCCGCCTCCGAGGGGCGCAGGTCGTAGTCGCGTTTCGGATTGCTGCGCTGCAGCACGTAGGTCCGCGCGCAGACGGCTTGTGCTGCCAATGCCGCAACCGGCCATGATGGCGACATCTCGTGCGGAACGACGCTGTAGAGATATTGCTCCAGGTCGACGAGGTTGATCACGCTGCCGTCGGCGCTGCGGACGAAGCTGCCGCGGTAGCTGCGGCCGTCGAAAGTGAAGCCGGCGCCGCCCGGTAGCGGATTAGCGGAGCCCGGGCCGAGGAGGACGCGCAGCGAGGGCGAGCGGGCCATCACGGCCGGATCGGCGTCGTCCTGGGAGCGCGCCGCGATGGGCGCGAAAGCCGCGGCGGCGCCGAGTGCGAGAAAGGCGCCGCGCCGGATCACAGAAGCGGCTCCTGGACGGGTCCGCCCCCGCGCAGCCCGAGATGCCGGTAGGCGTCCGGCGTCGCTTTTCGCCCGCCGGCCGTGCGAATCACGAAGCCGGCCTTGAGCAGATAGGGCTCCACCACGTCTTCGAGCGTCTCGGCGTCTTCGGTCAGCGTGGCCGCGATGGCTGCGATGCCGACCGGGCCGCCGCGGTATTGCTCGACGATCGTCCGTAAGAACGCCCGGTCGAGCCGGTCGAGACCGAGTTCGTCGACGCCTTCGCGCCGCAGCGATTCGTCGGCGACCTGCGCCGTGATGCGGCCTTCGGCCCGCACTTCCGCGTAGTCACGCACGCGGCGTAAGAGACGGTTCGCGATGCGCGGCGTGCCGCGGCTGCGCGCGGCGATCGTGTGCGCCCCTGCCGTATCGATCGGAACGCCGAGTACGCCGGCCGAGCGCACGACGATTTTCTCCAAATCCTCGACCGAATAATAATCCAGGTGATGCACGATGCCGAAGCGCTCGCGCAACGGTGCGGTGAGCATCCCCGCGCGCGTCGTCGCGCCGATCAGCGTAAAACGCTTCAGCGGCAGCTTGAGCGTTTTTGCAAACGCGCCGCGATCGACGATGAAATCGATTTGGAAATCTTCCATCGCCGGGTACAGAAACTCTTCCACGACGCGGCCGAGGCGATGGATCTCATCCACGAAAAAGACGTCGCCGTCTTCGAGCGCCGTCAGGATACCGACGAGATCCTTCGGCTTCTCGAGCGTCGGCCCGCTCGTCGGCCGGAAGTTGGCGCCGGCTTCCCGTGCAATCAATCCGGCCAGCGTCGTTTTTCCTAAGCCCGGAGGGCCGTAGAACAAGATGTGATCGAGCATCTCCCCGCGCTTTTTTGCCGCGTCGATCGCGATGCGCAAGTTATCGACCACCGTCTCCTGTCCGACGTACTCTTCGAACGTATGCGGGCGCAAGCTGGCGACGTAGACTTCGTCTTCGAGGGTGCCCTGCGGATCGACGATGCGTTCGTCGGCGGTGACGTCGAGCGAGGCCTCCGGCCCGAGCAAACGTTTGCGCGCGCTCTCATCCATTGTTGGATGTCTTCGACGCCTTGCGGCGGTATATCTCCGCCAGCAAACGCTCGGAGTCGTCGATCGCCGGTTGCGCCTCGAGCGTGTCGCGGACCATCGCTTCCGCCTCAGCTCGCTTGTACTCGAGCTGCAGAAGCACGGCGAGCGCCTCGCTTGCGAAATCCGGCATCGCCGCAACGACGGGAACGGGTGCGTCCTGAATCAGCAAGAACTTCGCCACCTTGCCTTGCAGCTTTGCGACGATGTCGCGCGCTTTTTGCTGTCCGATGCCGGGAAGCGACTTCAGAAACGTCTGATCGGCGCGCTCGATGGCGCCGGCGATGGCAGACATCGGTTGGGAAAACGCTCGCGCTGCCGAGCGGGGACCGATCGATGCGACGCTGAGCAGCGCCTCGAAGAAGTCGCGTTCGATGGCGTTGCTGAATCCGTAGTACGCGAAGCGGCCGGTATTGCCGTCTTGGTTCATCACGGCGTAGATCTCGAGGGTTACGCGCTCGCCGGGCAGCGAGGGAATCTTCTCGGCGATGCAGGGCGGCAGGATGATTTCGTAACCGAGGCCGCCTGCTTCAATGACCGCCGTGTCGTGCCCGCGCTCGATCAGCGATCCGGAGATGCGCGAGAACATCAGGCCGTCCGGCGCTGGTGGTCGAGCACGTTGAGAAATGCGAGCGCGAGAGCGAGTGCGTCCGAAACGTCGTTGGGTTTCGGCGCGGCACGCAAGCCGAGCATCCGGACGACCATCGAGTTCACTTGCTCTTTACGGGCGCCGCCCGACCCGGTAAGGGCGCGCTTAACGTGCGCGTGGCCGAGCGTGTGCACCGGGATACCGGCTTGCGCGCCGGCCAAGCAGAGGACGCCGCGGGCGTGCGCCATCAACAGCGCGGTAGACGGATTCTTGTACGTCGTGTAGAGCTCTTCGATCACCACCAAATCCGGCGCGGTTTGGACGATGACGTCGGTGATGCCGGCATGCAGCTCGCGCAGGCGCTGTTCCAGCGTGCCGCCGACGCGCGGCGCGACGATGCCGGCTTCGATCAAGCGGACGCGCTTCGGCGTCGCCTCGATCACGCCGTAGCCGGTCGTGCGCAGCGCGGGGTCGATGCCGAGGACTCTCAATGCCCGGATCCGTTGACGGTGAGCGTCACCGAACTTCCCGGCGCGAGATCGGTTCCCGCTTCGGGGACGGTACCGACGACTTTCCCGCCGGCGCCGACGGCGGTGGTGTATTCAATTTTTGAAATGCTGTAACCGTAGGCGGCGAGACGCCGGGTTGCCGCGTCCGCCGTCATGCCGACCGTGTCCGGGACTTCGCCCGATACGGAGACCGTCAAGGTGACGGTGGATCCGGCCGACGCGGGCGTGTTCGCGGCGGGATCTTGTAAGACGATGCTGCCGTTATTGGTGCTCTGCTGCGCGTAGACGACTCGCGGCACGAATCCGGCAGCGGTCAGCGCGGCCGCGGCGCTGGCGTAGTCTTGCCCGATCAACGTCGGCACCGGGGTGGTCGCCGCGCCGGTCGTTGCCGGCGTGAGAATACCGCCGCCGCTATTCACGATGACGTGGACGACGACGTTGGCATCGATCTTCGAACCCGGCGTCGCGTCTTGCGACGCGATCGTATTGGCGGGCATGCCGGAGATGGTTTGTGACGTATCGAGCTTGATGCCGGCTTTGGCGGCGGCGGCTTGCGCCGCGGCCGTCGTCATGCCGACGAAGTTCGGCACGAACGTTGGGGCCGGACCGTCGGAGACGGTGAGCGTGATCTTCGTGCCTTCGCGAACCGAGGAGCCGGGCTTGGGCTGCTGGTCGATGACGCTGTCTTTTGGCCCTTCGTTGAACGTGCGCTTGATGTCGACGAGGAATTTTGCGTTCGGCCACTCTTGCAGCGTGCGCTCGGCCGAGACGAAGTTGTATCCGAGGACCGACGGCAATCCGACCGTCGGCAGCCCGTTGCTTACGACGACATCGACGATCGAGTTCTTCTCGACGTTCGTTCCCGGAAGCGGATCTTGACTGATCACCCGATTGGCCGCGACGGTATCGCTCGCACTGCGCGTGATGTGCACGCGCAAGCCTGCATTGACGATCGCTTCGTTGGCCTGCGCGTCGGTCATTTTGGTGTAGTCCGCGACCGGAACCGTCGGGCTCAAACTTATCGGCGCCCGTCCGAAGAAATAGTAGCCGGCGCCCATCGCCCCGATCAGGAAGACCGCCAGCAGCGCAATCAGGCCCCACCGGCGCGGCGGCCGCTCTTCTTCTTCGTCGGCGGCATATCGCCGGTTGTCCGGCAGCGGCGTCGAGCGACGCGGCAGACGCTGTCCGCGTTTTGCAGCCTCCGTGGCCAGTTCTTGCGCGTCGTCCTGCAGACGAAACGAGGGGACGTTCGGGCGTTCGCGCGCTTCGCGCAGCGACGTAGCGAGTTCGCTCGCCGATTGAAAGCGATTCTCCGGACGCTTCTGCAGCAGCCGGTTGACGATCGCGGCCAGCGCCGGGCTGACGCCGATCTCGCGCGTGTCGATGCGCGGGACCGGATCGCTGATGTGGCGCAGCGCCACCGTCACCGGCGACTCACCGTTGAACGGCAGCTTGCCGGTGAGCATTTGAAAAAGGACGATACCGACGCTGTACAGGTCGGACGTCTCGTGAAGTTCGTTGAGTTGCGCCTGTTCCGGCGACATGTAAAAGACGCTGCCCATAACGAGACCGGGCTTCGTCATCGCGATTGTGTTCTGCGAGACGGCGCGCGCGATGCCGAAGTCGGAGAGCTTCACGACGTCGTCTTTGGTTACGAGGATATTGGCGGGCTTGATGTCGCGATGCAGCAGCCCGGCGCGATGGGCGTAGGCGAGGCCGCTGGCGATCTGGGCCGCGTAGTCGATCGCGACCGGCTCGGGCAGTTTTCCGTCGGCCGCGATGATCTCACCAAGCGACGGACCGTCGACCAGCTCCATCACGATGTAGTACGTCGCGCCTTCGCGGCCGACGTCGTACGTGTTGACGATATTCGGATGCGAGAGTTTGGCCGCCGACTCGGCCTCTTGATAGAAGCGGCGCACGAACTCTTCGTCGGCGGCGTACTGCTCGCGCAGCACCTTGATCGCCACGCGTCGCCGCAGGACGGTGTCGGTGCCGGAGTAGACGATCGCCATGCCGCCTTCGCCAAGCTTGCCGTCGAGACGATAGCGGTTGTTGAAGATGCGCTCTTCGATCATGGCGCTTGGCTCAGGGCAGTACGCAGGACCTCGCGGGCGATCGGCAAGGCGGCGTCCGCGCCGTAGCCCCCGTTCTCGACGACGACGGCGACCGCGACCCGCGGCTTGTCGGCCGGCGCGAACGCGACGAACCACGAGTGCGAGGCGCCGAGCGGGTTGGTCGCCGTGCCGGTCTTTCCGGCGACGACGACGCCCGGAATCTGGGCCGTCGTCCCGGTCCCCCGCTGCACGACCGCGATCATCATCTTGGTTACGTTCGCCGCGACGTCGGCGGAAACCGGGCTGGCGAGCGTTCCCGACGAGTAGACGCTTGCCGGCGTCCCGCCGCGCAAAATCTGCCGGACGAGGTACGGCCGCGGTTCGTTTCCGGCGTTTGCAACGGTCGCGTCGATCAGCGCCATCTGCAGCGGCGACATCAGCAGGGCGCCCTGGCCGAACCCCATCTGCGCGAGCTCGCCGGGAACGATCGAATCCTTCGGCGGGACGCTGGCCGGCTCCGAGGGCAGTTGGAAGTCCAGTGAGTCGCCGATGCCCCAGCGATTCAGGTAGTCGTAGAACGTATCGGTGCGCATCTTCAGCGCGATTTGCGCGAAGTCGACGTTGCTGGACTTCGCGAACGCCGTGGTGACGTCGGCATACCCGGAGGCCTCGCCTTCGTTGTTGTGCAGCGTGAAGTCGCCGATGGTGAAATACCCGGGATCGGAAAAGTGGGAATCCATGGTGATCGTGCCCGAGTCGAGCGCCGCACTAGCCGTAAACACTTTAAAGGTCGATCCGGGCGGATAGAGACCGTCCAGCGCGCGGTCCAGCAACGGGCTATGCGGGTCGGTGCTGAGGTCTTTAAAGTTTGCATCGAAGGCATTCGGATCGTAGCTGGGTACGCTCGCGATCGCGATGACGGCACCCGAGCGCGGATCGATCACGACGCCCGCGCCGCGGTCGTGTTTGGAGAGCTGGTCGAACAGCTCGCGCTGTACGTCCGGCACGATCGTCGTCACCACGTCGGCGCCCTTAGAAACGAGCGACGCGCCGCGGAACGCGGCCGCAATCTCGGCGAGCTGCGTGAGCGGATCGCCGGTCGTATCGGCCGGCGTCAGCGCGCGATCGTACGCAGCTTCGAGGCCGCTGGTTCCGTAGCGCACCGAGACGTACCCGAGCACTTGTGCGAGCGCCGGGCCGAGCGCGTATTCGCGATGCCCGTCGACGGTTTGCGCGAGCACGGAACCATCGGTCGCGAGGATCCGCCCACGGTTGGCGTCTAGGAGCGCATGTCGCGGATTTCCGGCTTTCACGGCGATGGATGGAGCCAAGACGATCTGAACGTAGGCTTGCCGCGCGACGAGCACGGCAAAAAGCACGACGAAGAACGTCGCCAACCGTCGAATCGCGCGGTTCGTCACTCGCGCAGCACCGTGAATCCGCCCGCGATCGTGCGCACCGCGAGATGCGGCCGCCCGGCATCGGCATCCAAAAGCACGTTGATCATCGCGTGCGCCGTGGCTTCGGAGACCTCGTTGATCATGAGCACGACTTCAACGCCCATCTCGACGAGCAGCGGCGAAGCGACGTACGCGCACTCGGGGAGCGTTTCGAAATGGCGTTCCTCGTACCCGCCGTTGCGCCACGGGCCGCGCTTTCCAAAGACCTGCGTGTGGTAGTCCCACGCGCAGAGCTGCTTCTCTTTCCAAACGAACTCGTCGCGAACGCAGAGGCGGCGGCAGACGGCGCATTGCACGATCGGCTGTGGCGGATGCGACAACCCGTCGGCGATTTCTTCGGGTACGTCCTCGATGTTGAGCACCGAGCCCTCGTCGATCGTTTCGGGAAGCGGCGATTCCCACTGAATGCGCGCGAGCAGCTCGATGTCGCGCATCGGTGCGATGAAGGCGCGCTCGTCTTCCGGCGGAAACGTTCGGTCGACCCAGTCGAAAAGTCCGGAGAGGGCGATGCCGACGTTCTGCCACGTGTCGCCGACGACGACGCCGACGGGTGTCCATGCGACCGGAACGAGGCGCGCCGTGATGGCTTTTCCAGTGGCTTCGGTGCGGAAACTGTTGACCACGGCGAGCGTGCTGCCGTTGCCGCCCAGCACGAAGACCCGCGGCTCGTCCTTGAGATCTAGGAGCCGATCGTCGCTGCGCAGCGGTATTCTTGCAAGCTCCGAGGCGGGCCCGCCGTGCTTGCGAGGGCCTCCGCGAGAGCCCGAGCCGTATCCAGACTGGTCAAACACGCAATACTCGCTTCGACCGCAGCGCGGCGAATCTTGTAGTTATCGGAGATTTCGCGCGGACCTTTGGCATCGTTGATGACCAAGTCGACCCGGCGCGAGTGGATGAGGTCGAGAACGTGCGGCGAGCCCTGTGCGATCTTGTTGACGCTTTCGCTAGGGATGCCGGCGGCTTCGAGCACCGCCCGCGTGCCGGGCGTTGCGACCAGCGTGTGTCCCAGCTCCGCGTAACGGCGCAGGATCGGGACCGATTCCAGCTTTTCAACGTCGGCGATCGAGACCAGGATGCGGCCGCCGCTGCCCGGCAAGCGGATGCCGGCGCCGACAAATCCTTTGAGGAGCGCGCCCGCGAACGTGTCGTCGATTCCCAACACTTCCCCGGTCGATTTCATCTCCGGGCCGAGCACGGTTTCGACGCCGCGCATCTTCGAGAACGAAAATACCGGAACTTTAACGACGACGTACGGAACGCGCGGATACAGCCCGGTACCGTATTCCATGTCGCGAAGCTTCTCGCCGAGCGCGATTCGCGTTGCGGCCGCGACCATATTGACGCCGGTGGCTTTCTGGATGATCGGAACCGTCCGGCTGGCGCGCGGATTGGCTTCGATGATGTACAGTCCGTTTTCGTGGATGACGAACTGAATGTTGATTAAGCCGCGGATGCCGAGTTCGCGCGCGATGTCGAGGGTGACCTGGGCGATGTGCTTTTCCATCGCCTCGTCGATGGTCTGCGTGGGATAGACGCTGATCGAGTCGCCGGAGTGAATGCCGGCGCGTTCGATGTGCTCGAATATCCCGGGAATCAGGATGTCTTCCCCGTCGAAGACCGCATCGACTTCGACTTCGAGGCCCCTGAGGTATTTGTCGACGAGCAGCGGTGCGTCGGGGAGAATCGGCGGCGCCGACTCCGCGTAGGACGCGAGCTGTCCTTCGTTATAGACGATTTCCATCGCCCGACCGCCGAGGACGAACGACGGACGGACGAGCACCGGAAAACCGAGTTCGCGCGCGATCGCACGAGCTTCACGGAAGCTGCGCGCCGCTTTGCCTTCGGGCCGGGCCACGCCGAGGCGCGAAAGCGCGGCATCGAACTGCTCGCGATTCTCCGCCATATCCAGCGACGCGCGATCGCTGCCGACGATCGGCACGCCGCGGCGATGCAGCTCGGCTGCGAGATTGATCGCCGTTTGGCCGCCGAAGGCGAGCATCACGCCGAGCGCGTTGGTCGAACGATACGCGGCTTCGACTTCATCCGCGCCGGGCGGTTCGAAGATCAGCGCGTCGGAAACGTCAAAATCGGTTGAAACGGTCTCCGGATTGTTGTTCACGACGACGGCCGAACGGCCGGCGGCCTTCAGCGCCCAGGCTGCGTGCACGCAGCTATAGTCGAACTCGATGCCCTGCCCGATGCGAATCGGACCGCTGCCGACGACGACCACCGCCTGATGCGGCGTCGGGCGAATCTCGTTGACTTCGCCGCGCGAGAGGTAGTAGTAGGGTGATTGAGCGGGAAACTCCGCGGCCGCCGTGTCGACCATGCGGAACCCGGCTTGGCCTTGCGCGTAATCGATCGGCGGTGTGCCGGTCAGCATCGCGATGGATTGCGTGGAGTAGCCCGACTCCAGCGCCTCGCGAACGTCGTCGGGGTCGCCCTCGGTGCGCAAACGATTTTCCAACCCGACGAGCGCGACGAACTCGTGCAGCCAGAACGGGTCGATGGCCGACTGCGCGGCGATCGCTTCGACGGTCACTCCGCGCCGCAGCAGTTCGCACACCGCGAAGAGACGTTCGTGCGTGGGGCGCGCGACGACGGCTTCGAGTTCGGCGTCGCTCCACTCGTCGAAGAGCCCGGTGAGCGTCTCGCGCTTGAGGTCGAGGCCGCGCACGGCTTTCATCAGCGCGGCGCGGAACGTGCGGCCGATGCCCATCGCTTCGCCCGTCGACTTCATTTGCGTACCGAGCAGCGTGTCCGCCAGCGGAAACTTATCGAACGGCCAACGCGGGATCTTCACGACGACGTAATCGAGCGTCGGCTCGTACGCCGCTTTCGTGACGCCGGTTACCGGATTGGGAATCTGGTCGAGCGTCTGACCGAGGGCGATGCGGGTCGAGATCTTGGCGATCGGATATCCGGTGGCTTTCGATGCGAGCGCGGAGCTGCGCGACACGCGCGGATTCACCTCGATGATCGCGTACTCGCTGCGATGCGGATGCAGTGCGAACTGGATGTTGCAGCCGCCCTGCACGTTGAGCGCGCGGATGACGTTGAGGCTCGACGTGCGCAGCATCTGGTACTCGACGTCCGAGAGCGTTTGCGACGGCGCGACCACGATCGAGTCGCCGGTATGCACGCCGACCGGGTCGATGTTCTCCATGTTGCAGACGATGATGCAGTTGTTGCGGCTATCGCGCAGGACTTCGTACTCGACTTCTTTCCAGCCGAGCAGCGAGGTTTCGAGCAGCGCTTGGTGGATGAGGCTGGCCGACAATCCGGCTTCAAGCGTTTCGCGGAGCTGCACTTCGTCGTAGACGATACCGCCGCCGGTGCCGCCGAGCGTGTAGGCCGGGCGCACGACCAGCGGATAGCCCTTGCTCTCGGCGAAGGCGACGCCTTGCTCGATCTCGGTGATGATCGCGCTTTCCGGAACAGGTTCGCCGATCTCGATCATCTTGCGTTTGAAGAGTTCGCGATCTTCAGCCAGCTTGATCGTCTCGACCGGCGTGCCGAGCAGTTCGACGCCGTAGCGTTCCAAGACGCCGGCTTCCGAGAGTTCGACCGCGAGGTTGAGGCCGGTTTGGCCGCCGAGCGTCGGCAGCAGCGCGTCGAGCGCGCTCGCGTGCGATGATCTGCTCGACAGAAGCAACCGTTAGCGGTTCGAGATACACCGCGTCGGCGACCTCGGGATCGGTCATGATCGTCGCCGGATTCGAGTTGACGAGGACGACGCGATGGCCTTCTTCACGAAGCGCGCGGCACGCTTGAACGCCGGCATAGTCGAATTCGGCAGCTTGACCGATGACGATCGGTCCCGAGCCGATGACCATGACGTTCCGTTGTGGCATGCTGGAGCGACTTCTTTGGCCCGCAGGGCGTCCTTGTCCTGGACGACTTACGTCGCCCAGCCTGGTATACTCCCGGCATGCGCAGCCTGACCGTCCCGCTCCTCGCGCTCGCCCTGCTCGCTGCGTGCCAGACGGCGTCGTACAAGCAGACCAGGGTTTTGGCGGGTACGTCGTGGATCGCGACCGCGCCCGGCACGGAAGTAGCGGTCTCCATCCCGGAACTGCAGTTCGGCACGAAGCTGGCACCCTCGGGCCTCGGCCAAGTCCGCATTGCGCCCGGTGACGGCAACATCGCGCTGTCCCAAGTCATCAACGGCAAGCTCGTCCTACATCTCAACGGCAAGAACGAGAAATTCCTGTACGAGATCGAGGGCGACACGCTCACCCTCACGCATCTGTCGGACAAGGGCGAAAAGCAAGGGGTTCAAGTGTTTAGGAAAACGCAATAGCGCCGCGTTGGTCGTTATGGCAGCATCTCCGTAAGGCGTAGCGTTGCGACGCGCGTTCGCGTAGAGTTTGGAGCGGCGATGGTGTAGCTGCGGCGCGTGCCGGGCGGCGCGAGGTTTGCGGCTGTCACGTCGGCGCCGGACCACTCGGATGCGGGCTTACCGTCGATCGCGACGATGCGATCGCCGGTTTTTATTCCCGCGGCGAACGCCGGTGAGTGCGGGTATACGTACGTAACGGTGAAGGTTCCGTCGGCCTTTTTCGAGAGCTGCAGCCCGGTGCGATTGAACGGCGGTGGAGTGATACCCGGGATCGGCGCCAGCCACATCGCGTGCCGCGCGTAGTCGATCGAGGTGACGTAGCGTTCGTGAACCGTTTCACTCACGATCCCAGCCTCGACGGTCGTCGACTCCGAACCGCTGTTCTGCTGCGGAAAGGCGTATACGATCTCGCGCGGCAAATCGATCCCGCCCAAATCGAGGTCGGCGCGCGAAACGCGGACGCCGTCGCCGGCATCCAACCCGTGCGCGAAGCGCGCGTCGAGGCCGGCTGCGTGCGACCAGTGGCCTTCGACGAACGTCGCGCTTGCGTTCCCCGTGTCGATCATGCATTCGCCCTGCGCGCCGTCGATCCGGCACGGCGCGAGCGGCGCGTCTTCGTCGAGTACGAGCGGGATGCGAACGCCGGCGTACTGCGTATGCGACCCTCGCGGCGTTAATGTGAATGTTCCTTTTGCCGGATCGACGACGACGGAAAAGCGATTTAGCAGTTCCAATCCGAGCCAACCCGCTTTGGGCGGTTTGGAGCCGCGTTCGAGACGCGCGTACGAATATGGAACCACGTGGGCAACGTCGTTGTGAATGACGGCGTCACCGATCCGCAGTTGGGTCACACGTGCGAAGCCGTCGTTGTTCTCGGGATCCTTCGTGCCGCGTCCGGCGACGTCGAGCTTCAAACGTTTCGCCGTGCTGGAAGTCAGAATGAAATGACCGCCGGTGTCGAACACGAACGGAAACGGCCCTTCGCCATTGAGGATGACGTCAACGAGCATCTTTCGGTTTTCGAGATGCATCGGAACGGTCGTTGAAACGACGCCGTGCAGCATGGTAACCGTCTGGGTCGTCGGCGGCGGCTCGAACGCAGCGGCTGACGGCGTAACGGCCTCGATTGTCGACGTTTGCAGGGTGGTGACGTCCTCGTCCTCGACGTAGACGATCTCGCGTTCGAACGGCCAGATGGTTCCGGCGGCTTCGCGCCAATCCGCATAGTGAATCGCGCGCGTGTCCTCGTTCAGGCGCACGATCGAGCGATCGGGCAGGCCCGTCACAGCGTCGAACCAGATTTCAACGGGAACGCCGCCGGGCGGGAGCGCGCGCACGACGTTGTAGCTGCGGCCGCCGTTTTGAATGGAGTGGCGCTGGAGCGACGCGCCGAGCGCGTTCGCCGCGCACCACCCCCGGCGGTCGATCCACGCATCGCTCAAAGCGACGGCCTTTGCATGGTCGGAGTCTAGCCAGTGCGTCGTTCCGGAAAAGTCCTGGCTCCAGCGCATCGTTCCCGTGGATCCAGCTGCCTCGTGGAGTCCATCTTGTGCCCAATGCGATATCGTGCGTCCCGTTTGCGGATCGACGAGCTCGCTAAAGGCGCCGGTCATATCGTGGTTCGACACCGTTCCGCGCATGGAGACGATTGCGGCGTTCGTCCAACCGGCGCACGAGGGATTCGTGGTCGTTCCCGCTGCGGATGTCTTTGTAAATGCGAAGAGCGCGCAAATGATGAGCGCGAGAGCGACGGGTTTCATTGGTTTGGTATGTTAATAAACCTGGGTAGCGGTCCTTCGACTACACTCACTGCGTTCGTTACGCTCAGGATGACAGAGAGCGTTCCCTCCGCCCAGCGCGTACTCATGGCGATAGCCGGCGGGTGATCCACAAAGCGCCTTCGCGCAAATACTCGGCGCGATCGTGTAAGCGGTTCGGCCGGCCTTGCCAGAATTCGAAACGATCCGGCGCGATTAGGTAGCCGCCCCACGAGTGCGGGCGCGGGACTTCTTCTCCCTCGAAGCGGTCTTGGAAATGCGCGTAGCGTTCTTCCAGCGTGGCGCGCGAATCGACCGGTTCGCTCTGTTCGGATGCCCAGGTGGCGAGGCGGTGGCCGCGCGGTCGCGATTCGAAGTACGCGTCGGACTCGTCCTCGGAGAGCTGGGTTACGGAACCTTCGACGCGCACTTGGCGTTCGAGCGTGCCCCACCAGAAGACGCATGCGGCGCGGCCGAGTTCGGAGAGTTCGCGGCCCTTGCGGCTGAAATACGAGGTGTAGAAACGTAGGCCGCGATCGTCGAGTCCCCGCAATAAGACCATGCGCGCGGTCGGGTGGCCTTCGGCGCCGGATGTCGCGAGGCACATCGCCCATGGCTCGACTACGCCGGCCTCAACGGCATCGTCGACCCATCGCTGCAACAGCGCAATCGGGTCGGGAGCGAACGGTTCCATCGGCGGTTCTCTCATGGATACCGTCCTAGGCCGAAGCCGGCAAAGAATGCGACGATCATGCCGAGCGCTCCCGCGATCGCGAACTCGAGCGATGCGTCGACGTGTTTGCGCTCGAGGGTCGTGATGCGGCCGAGCCGGCCGAGTGCGTCGCGCAGCTGCGAGGCGCTCTCGACGCGGGCGTAGGCGCCGCCGCTGGCTTGCGCGTACGAACGCAGCGCATCTTCATCGATGGTCGCCTCCTGATTGGTTCCCGGGATGATCTCGCCGGAGTTCGTTCCGATGCCGATCGTGAAGATCGGAATGTGGTGGGCGCCCAGGTATTGCGCGATCTCGTTCGGATCGGCCCCCGCGTTGTTGACGCCGTCGGTGATGAGTATGATGACGCGATTGCCTTTAGGCGGAAGGTTGCGCGCAGCCAGCTGCAAAGCGTCGCCGATCGCGGTCGCGCCGTTCGGGTACGGTACCTGGTCCAACGACTGTGACACGGCCTCGTGATCGGCACTAAGCGGTTGCACGATTCCCGCCGCGCCGGAGAAGGCGATGATGCCGATCTTCGTTCCAGCCGGCGAAGCGGCGATGAAGGTCCGCGCTGCTGCGTTGGCCGCTGCGGCGCGCGTCGGAACGATGTCGGTCGAGGCCATCGATCCGGACGTGTCGATGCAAATGAAGACGCTGCCGTCGCGGGCCGGCACCGGCAGCACGAGATGCGGTCCACCGAGCGCGAGTGCGATGCCTCCGAGCGAGAGAATCCAGAGCAGGGTCAGCACCGCCGGAATCCAGGGGCGCGGTTTGGTCGCCGCGACGAAGAACGCTACGTTGGAATACGCCAAATCGCGCGATGTTTTGCGCAGCGAGAACCACCGATAGAGCAGCGTAAAAACGACGACGCCGGCGATTCCGGCGAGCAGCCAGCCGGGTCGATCGAAACTCATCGTACGTGCGCCTCACCGGCGTGGAGGCCGAATGCGCATGCGATGGAGGCGAAGCCGTCTTCTTCATAGAGCAGTCCGGTGCGCCAGTTGGCGTTCGCGAAGCGTTCCAGAAGCGCCGCCTCGCGGTCGCGTACGGCTTTGCGATAGGCGTCGCGTTCGCGCTTGCCGATGTAGGCACGCACGTGGCCGCCCTCCGCGCCGCGCATACGCACCATTCCGGCGAGGGGCAGCCCATCGTACCACGGATCGCGCGCGACGAGCGCGGTACAGTCGTACCGGGCCCCGAGTTGGGAGAGCAGCCGGTCGTGCGAAGCGTCGAGGTCCCACCAGTCGCCGATTGCGAGCAACGCCGTGCCGCGCGGCAGCGCCGCCCGCGCCGTCACCATCGCCCGGCCGGCATCGAACGCCGTTCCGGTGCTTTGCTGCAATTCGGCGAACACCGCATGCGGCTTGCGCTGCAGCGCGGCGGGCGTGACGAAATCTCCGGTAACGTGCATGCAGCGATCCTCGCCTTTCGCGGCGAGCAGCCAGCCTTCGGCGGCTTCGTACGCCGCATCGAGCAGCGGGCGCTTGCGGCCGACGCGCATCGAGGGCGAATCGTCGACGATCGCGGCCAGCGTCAGCGCGACGTCTTCCAGCACGACGCGCGTCTGCATGTCGCCCGATCGCGCGCTTGCGGCCCAATCGATACGCCGCACGTCGTCGCCCGGTACGTAGGCACGCAGCTCGACGAATTCGTATCCGTCACCGCGATAGGTCGTCGGCGAGCCCGATCCGAGATTGCGCGGCCTGCGTTTTCCACGCAGCAGCGCTTCGCGCACGGTCATCGTTACGGTGCTGGAATCGCCGCGACGAGCGCCTCGATCACGCGGTCGACGCTGACCCCTTCGGTCGTGACGCGATAGTTGAAGCCGATGCGGTGGCGCAGTGCGTGCGGCGCGACGGCGCGTACATCGTCCGGCAGCGCGAAATCGCGCCCGTCGAGAAAAGCGCGGGCTCGCGAAAGGTAGGCCAATGCAAGGGTCGCGCGCGGACTGGCGCCGTAGTCGATCAACTCGTTTACGTGCAGGGTCGCCCCCCGCTGCGACTGTACGTTGACGCGATCGGCTTCGCGCGTGACCGCGACCAGCTCTACGATGTAGCGTTTGAGCTTCTCATCGATGTGCACGGCGTGGGCGCGCTCGCGCCACGCGCGGACGTCGTCGAGCGTCGCCACGGCGCGCCGCGGCTGGGTATCCGCCACGGCGAAGCGATCCAGGATCGAGAGCTCTTGATCGCGCGTCGGGTAGCCGACGTTGACCTTCATCAGGAAGCGATCCATCTGCGCGACCGGCAGTGCGTAGGTGCCCTCGGAGTCGAGCGGATTCATCGTAGCCATCACGACGAACGGATCCGGCAGCGGATGGGTCTGCGGACCGATGGTAACCTGGCGCTCCTGCATCGCTTCGAGCAGCGCGGACTGCACTTTGGCGGGCGCGCGGTTGATCTCGTCCGCAAGCACCACGTTGGCGAAGATCGGGCCGAGCACCGTCGCGAAGTTGGTTTCGCGCTGATCGAAGACCCGGGTGCCTACGATATCGCTCGGCAAGAGATCCGGCGTGAACTGAATGCGCTTGAATTCGCCGTCGAGCGCGGCCGCGAGCGAGCGACACGCGAGCGTCTTCGCCAAACCGGGCGGTCCCTCGAGCAGTACGTGCCCGTTGGAGAGCAGCGCGAGCAGGAGCGACTCGATAACGTCGTGCTGTCCGACGATCGTTTCGGAGAGCGCGTCGATCAGGTCCTTGGGTTGCGTCATGCCAGAAATCTTTCCAAAGCTTCGCACGCGGCGTCGATGGCCGGCGCGACGTCGTCATCGTACGTAAATGCGGCGCGTTCCAGTGCGCGCAAGACGCCGGCCATGCGCGGGTCGGCGGCTTCGGGGCGACGCAGCACGTCGGCTAGCGTTTCGCCTTCGGATGCGCCGATCAACTCCCACACGACCGTGCGAACGCGAACGGCGGTCGGGCGGTTGCGGTCGGCTCGCAGCACGGTCAGCGCATCTTGCAATCGCTGGCGGCGCGTGCGCACGGGCAGGACGGGGCGCGGTTCGGGCGGCGGAGGGGTCCCGACCGGTGCCGGCGCGGCTTGCGGACGCCGGCGCGCCAGGAGCACGACGATCAGGACGATCGCGCCGATTCCAATAGCCCAAATAAGCACCCACCCCAAAAGCTGGCGCGCGATATTCCACAGCGCCGGTGTCACTTCGTCCGGCGCAGTGGGAATCGTCGCGCCGACGACCTGGAGATTCAGCGGATTCGTGGAGTACTGTTTGCCCTTCCCGTCGCGCGCATCGATGACTTGCAGGGTCGCGGGCGCGAGCGCGATTTTGCCGGTGTGATGGGCGACGACCGTAATCGTCTCGCGGTAGTCGGTGCCCCCGGGGCCGGCTTGGGTCGCGCGGGTGTCGCCGAGCAGTTCGACGTCGACCAGCACCGGGAGCTCGATATTGTCGATCTCCGGCACCGTCTCGCGAACGTGCAGCGAAACGATGAGGTGAAACGGAACCTCGAGCTCCGGCTTGGCCGTGTCCGCAGTAAGCGTGAACGAGGTGACGGTCAGACGCTGCAGCGGTGCTGCGCGAACGACGGCTGGGAACAGCGCGCAGAGTGCGATCGCGAGCGCCGCGAATCGTTTCATCGCACCGGGAGCGAAGCGGATTCGAACCATTGCTTGAACAGTCGCCGCGCATCGGACGGCCCTGGGGAGGCCTCGGGATGGAACTGGACTGCCGCGATCGGCAGCGACCGGTGCCGAAACCCTTCGTTGGTTCCGTCGTTGAGATTGGTCATCGTCGCTTCGAGCTCGAACGGCAGCGTGCCGGCGTCGACGGCGTAGCCGTGGTTGTGCGCCGTGATGATCACATCGCCGGCAACGAGATCTTTGACCGGCTGGTTCCCGCCGCGATGTCCGTACGGCAGTTTGTACGTCTTCGCTCCGCACGCCAGCGCAAGCAGCTGATGCCCCAGGCAGACTCCGAACAGCGGTTTTCGCCCGATCAGGCCGCGCAGCGTTTCGATCGTCTCCGGCAGATCCGTCGGATCGCCCGGCCCGGGCGATATGAAGATCGCGTCGGGGTCGCCTTCCAAGAGCTGCGCTTCGGATGCGTTGTACGGAAGCACCGTCACGCGCGCCCCGATCGACGAGAGATCTCGCAGAATCGCGCGCTTCACGCCGCAGTCGATCAGCGTCACGCGCGCACCGTCGCCCTCGCCGGTGACGAATGCGTCCTTGGTCGCGACGCCGGGCACGAGTTCTTTGGTGGTGGCGGTGCGCACGAACTCCGCCAGGCGCCGCTCGGCCGCGGCGAGCGCCGCTTCGCCGACGGCCAGGGCCGCCCAAATGGTGCCGTGCTCGCGCAGCGCGATGGTGATGGCGCGCGTGTCGGCGCCGATCAACGCGGGGATGTGCTGCTCGTCGAGCCACGACCCAAGCGACTGTTTGCTCAAATGATGCGACGGATGCTCGGCGATCTGTTTGATCACGGTGCCGGCGACGCACGCGCGTCCGTATTGAGCGGCGGTGCCCGAGATGCCGTAGTTGCCGATCATGGGATAGGTAAACGTCAGAATCTGTCCCGCATAGGACGGATCGGTCAGCGCTTCTTCGTAGCCCGTCATGCCGGTGTAAAAAACCGCCTCGCCGAGTGCGGTGCCCTCGAAGCCGAGGCCGTGGCCGTCAAAGCGGCTTCCATCGGCGAGGAATAGAGCTGCACGGGGGGCGGTCATATCGGCCCTACGCGTTAGCCGCCACCGGGCCGAATCCCCTCCCCGAAGCATTCGCCGGCCTCGAGGCGAAGGCAGGGAGTATGGACTGGCATTTCGGCGCGACGGCTTTTGCAACCGCGCTGACGATCATCGACCCAATCGGCATGATCCCGATCACGCTCGCAAGCACGGGCCGCTTCGATTCGGCCAAGCGCGCGCGCATCATCGATCAAGCGATTGCCGTGGCGGCGATTGTGATGCTGTTCATGGGGATCGTCGGACCCGCGGTCCTTGCTTACTTGGGGATCACGCTGCCGGCGTTCACCATCGCGGGCGGCATTCTGCTGATGCTGATCGCCATAGACATGCTGTTTGCGCGGCCGAGCGGCGCACGCCGTACCGAAGAGGAGGAGCGCGACGCGCAAGCCGGCGAGAACCCCGCGGTCTTTCCGCTCGCCATTCCGATGATCGCCGGTCCCGGCACGATCGCCACCGTCATGCTCCTCGTCAATCTGGCGCGCGGCGACGTGATGAAGTACCTGATGGTTTTCGCCGCCTACGCGGCAGCGCTTCTGATCACGTGGCTCTGCATGCACGGTGCCGGGCGCTACCTTCACCGCATCGGCATGACCGGCATTCACGTGGTCTCGCGCCTGCTCGGGATTATCCTAGCCGCACTCGCAGTTCAGTTCGTGATCAACGGCTTCATTCAAACGCCGCTTTTCCATCACTAATACGGAGCGAAGATCTTGGAGAACTGGCCGGGCGTTTGGATGATGCTCGAGCAGATGTCGACGGCGAAGGGCTTCGTGCCGCCTTTGCATTCCTTGTCCCGCTGGGCGGCCCAGAATGAAATGCGGCCGATGCCGGTCTTTTTCGCCCAGTCGTAGAGCGTTTGTGCATCGGCCGGTTCGAAGATTTCGTCGCGATTGTCGTTGACGCCGATCATCGGGGTGACGCCGAGTGAGGCATAGGGGTTGGCTCCGAGCGGGAAGCCGATCTGCTTCAACTGTTTGGCTGCGCTTTCGATCGATTGGATCGCGTACGTCCCCATCTTCCCCTTCGGGCTGGGTGCGTAGTAGTCGCCGAAGTCCATCGTCATCTCGTTGACGACGTCAATCTTTACGCCGGCAGCGAGAGCCGACTTCACAACCTTGACGACGTCGTCCGGCATGCCGACCGGTTCGACCGCCAGTGTGTAGGAAATCGAAATCGGTTTGCCGAGCTTTGCATAGTGGGTTTCGAGTGCCGCGAGGGCTTGCGAACGGCGGTCGACCGATGCCGTGTCGTCGACGGCCGCACCTTCGATATCGAAGTCGACGTGCGTGATCTTGTAGTAGTCGATGTCGGCTTCGTAGGCTTTCTCGAGCGACCCGGGGTTTGGGCAGACTTGCGCGAGCTCGGAATTGCCGGCGCCGCCGAACGAAAGAATTGCGTCGCCGCCGCGTTTGCGAATGGCGGCGAGCTGCTTGCGAAAATACGATCCGTACGTCGGATCGTTCGGCAGTTCGACGGCTCCCCACGCGCCGCGACACGTCTTGTTCTGGAGGCTCACCAAGAAAGCCATCGTGTAATACCGCGTTCCGGTCGATTTGGCGCCCTTCGCGAATAGAAACGGCGGATACGCGGTCATGTCCACGTACGGTGCGAACGCGAACGTTTTCGGTGCGGCCGCACGCGCAGCCGACGGTGCGTCGCCCGCGAAATCGGGTAGCGCGTGCGAACCCGTGGAGCATGCGGCAATAACCGCACTCGCAAGCGCGGCCGTTACGATGGAACGCAGGTTTATAGCTGGTATCGCAACTCTCCGGCGACGATCGTGGCGATCGTCTGTCGCTTGAACGTTCGTCCGGCAAACGGCGTGCTCTTACCCTTCGATGCAAATCTTAACGGATCGACAATCCAATCGCGCTCGGCGAAAACCGTCACGTCGCCGGGAGAACCCAGCGCCAGCGAGCCCCCGGGAACGCCTAGAATGAGCGCGGGATTGGTCGAGAGCAGCTCGACGAAGCGGAGGGGCGGCAGGTCGGGCAGAGCGGCATGGTAAGCGCCGACGGCGATCTCGAGGCCGGTGAAACCGACGGCCGCGTGCGCTAAATCGCCCGACTTCTCGTCCGCCGTATGCGGCGCGTGGTCCGTCGCGAACGCATCGACGGTGCCGTCGCGCACCGCGTTTCGAAGAGCGCGAGCGTCGTCCTCGAAACGCAGCGGGGGATTCACCTTCGCCCCGGCGCCGAACTCGCGCACGGCTTGATCGGTGAGCAAGAGATGATGCGGCGTCACTTCGCACGTCGCCCGAGCGCCGCGTTCGCGCGCGTATTGAAGCTGCTCGAGCGCACCGTGCGTCGAGAGATGCGCGATATGCCACGCCTTCTGTGTCTCGACCGCAATCATCAAATCGCGTGCGACGATCGAATCCTCGGCAATACTCGGGCTGCCCGGCACGCCGAGCAGTCGCGAGACGGTGCCTTCGGTCATGACCGCGTCGCCCTTCATGTGCTCGTCCTCACAGTGCGAAATGAAGACGCCTTCGAGATCGCCGGCCAGGAGTGCGGCATCGCGCAGCACCTTGGCGTTCATTACGGTGTTGCCGTCGTCCGAAAACGCGACGGCGCCCGCACGGGCGAGTGCGGAAAGATCGCAGATCTCGATGCCGGCTCGCCCGCGTGTGATCGCACCCACGGGATACACGCGACAGAACGCGCCGTGCTGGACGAGTGCGTCGAGCGTCGCGAGCGCCGACGGGTCGTCCAACGCAGGTTTCGTATTCGGCATGCAGGCGACCGCGGTAAATCCGCCCCGAACCGCCGCTTCCGTGCCGGTCGCAATGGTCTCTTTTTCTGGAAATCCAGGCTCGCGCAGATGCACGTGCATGTCGATGAAACCGGGTGCCACGATCGCGTTGGAAGCGTCGAAGATCTCCTCGCCGGCGTGCGGCTCGAGTCGCTCGCCGATTTCGCTCACGAGGCCTCCGGTGATCCGCAGGTCGCGCAGCGCGTCCAGACCCTGTGCGGGATCGACGAGCCGGCCGCCCTTAAGCAGCACCGTTCACCAAGAAATCCAAAACGGCCATTCGGATCGCTACGCCGTGACGCACTTGCTTTGCGTAGCGCCAACCGGCGAAGTGCAGCACGCTGTCGTCCAGTTCCATACCGCGGTTATAGGGGCCGGGATGCATGATGATGGTTTCGGGCCGAATCGCTCCGAGACGTTTCTCGTCGAGGCGGTACCCGGCCACGTACTCGGCGTCGGAGATCGGCATCTCCGTGAAGCGTTCGCGCTGAATGCGCAGCAGCACGATTGCGTCGGCCTTTGGCAGAATCGCGTCGAAGTTGCGTTCGATCGTCGTGCCATGCTCGGCAAACTCGTCCGGCAAAAAGCATTCCGGCCCGACGAGCACGACGTTCGCACCGAGCCGTCGCAAGCCCACGATCGTCGAGTGTGCGACCCGGCTGTGAAGGACGTCGCCGACGATCGCGATCGTTCGCCCGGCCAAGTCGGAGAACTCTTCGATCAGCGTGTAGACGTCCAGCAGGCCTTGCGTCGGGTGCGCGTGCGGTCCGTCGCCCGCGTTGATGACGTGGCCGTCGAACGCCGCCGCGACGCGTTCCGGAAAGCCGGGTTCGGGATGGCGGACGACGAGCACGCCGATTCCCATGGCAGCCAGCGTAATAGCCGTATCTTCGACGGTCTCGCCTTTCGTCGAAAGGCTCAGGTCTTTGGGGGAAAGATTGACGACGTAGGCGCCCAGGCGAAGTTCGGCGATGTTGAACGACGTGAACGTGCGCGTGCTCTGTTCGAAAAACATGTTCGCGCAGACGCAGCCGTCGAGCAGCTTACCGGGCGCCTCGCGTTCGAACTCGGCGGTCCGCTTGAAGATATACGCGAGGTGGGCTGCGGATAAATCGTCGAGATCGATGAGGCTACGGCGTATCCGCAACGATCGTTACCTCGTCGGATTCCGAAGGCTCGGGCGCGAGGGAGACACGCACGTGTTCGCGCCGGCTGGTCGGAATGAACCGTCCGACGTAGTCGGGTTGAATCGGCAGCTCGCGCAAACCCCGATCGACGAGCACGCACAAGCGCACCGCCGCGGGCCGGCCGAGATCGGTGACGGCGTCGAGCGCCGAACGAATCGTCCGGCCGGTGAACAGCACGTCGTCGATGACGACGACGGTCCGGTCGTTGACGTCGACGGGTATCTGCGATTCCGGCAGCTCGTGCGTTACGTGATCGTCACGATAGAGGTTGATGTTGACGAACCCGAGCTCGGGAGCGCGGCCGCTGATGCGTTCGATCTCTCCGGCAAGCCGGCGGGTCAACGCTTCGCCGCCGCGGCGAATGCCGAGCAAGACCAAGCCGTTCTGCGCGTCTTCGGGCTCGAGCATCTGATGCGCGATTCGCGCGATCGTGCGCGCGATCTCGGCGCTGCCGGCGAGCATCCGGCTCTTGCCCTGCGTTTCGTTCATTCCCGCCCTTTCAGCGACACGAGCTCCTCGTCTGCCCGCGCGAGTTCGGCGCGGTAGCCATCGAGTTTCTCTCGCTCCTTCGCAACCACGTCCGGAGCGGCCTTGGCGATAAAGGCCTCGTTCGAGAGCTTCTTTTCCCCGCGCTCGACCTCACTAAGCAAGCGTTGTCGCGATTTTTCGAGGCGAACGCGCCGAGCGCCCGCATCGACCTTTACGGCAAAAGCACCCAAGTAGTCCGCCGGCGTTTCGAACCGCGCCTCCAGCGCGGCTTCATCCCCGTTGGCGAAATGCAAGACGAGATTGCCGAGTTCGCGCAGCGCGCCGTTTCCGCGCGGAACGCCGATGGCGGTGCGCGTGCGGTCGGCGATTCCGTTCTCGGCACGCTCGTTGCGCAGCCGTTCGACGGTGGACGTCGCCATGTCGAAGAGCGCGGCGGCCTCGCGATCGACCGGGACTTCGAGCGGATCCGGCCACGTCGCCGTCATGATCGTCGCGCCATCGTGCGGGAGCGAGAGCCACAACTCTTCGGTGACGAACGGCGCAATCGGATGCAGCAGACGCAGCGCATTGTTGAGGACGAACGAAAGCACGGCGGCGCGCGTCTCGTGATTACCGGGTTCTTTCGTTCCTTCCAGATACCAGTCGCAAAACTCGTACCAAAAGAATCGCCAGATCGTCTCGGTCGCTACGCCGAAATCGAATCCATCGAACGACGCGGAGACGGAGCGGATCGTGTCGTGAAGACGCGTCAGGATCCATCGGTCGGCCAGCGTTAGGCGCTCCGGTTTCGGCAGCGTCAGCGCACCCGGCAGGCCTTCCGGCAGCGAGCGAACGTAATTGGTCGCGTGCCAAATCTTATTCGCGAATTTGCGGGCCTCGTCGCAGCGCGATTCTTGGAAACGCAACTCTTGGGCTTCGAGCCGCATCTGACGCATCACACCCATACGAAACGCATCGGCACCGTAGGTTTCGACGAGATCCATCGGGTCGATGACATTGCCGAGCGATTTCGACATCTTGCGGCCTTGCGCATCGAAAACGAGCGGCGCGATGAAGACCGTCGGAAACGGAATGTCGCCCATGAAGTGAATGCCGAGCATGACCATGCGCGCGACCCACAGGAAGATGATCTCCCACGCCGTCATCAGCACTTGGGACGGATACCAGCATTCGAGTTCCGGGGTCTTCTCCGGCCATCCGAGAATCGAGAACGGCCACAAACCGCTGGAAAACCACGTGTCCAACGTGTCCGGATCGCGGCTCAGGTCGCGCGTACCGTGATCGCGCTGTGCAATCTCCAGCGCTTCTTCTTCGGTCTCGGCGACGACTTGCGCTCCGTCGGCCGTGTACCAGACCGGCAGCTGATGTCCCCACCAGACCTGGCGCGACACGTTCCAGTCGCGGATGTTTTCCAGCCATTGCTCGTACGTTCGGCCGTAGCGTTCCGGCACGAATTTGAGGCGCCCCGCGCGATAAGCTTCCAACGCCGGTTTGGCCAGCGGCCCCATCTTCACGAACCACTGCTCCGACAGGAGCGGCTCGATCACGTCGCCGCTGCGCGAGCTGAGCGCGATCGCATGCCGGTGCGCTTCTTCCTTAACGAGAAAACCTTTGCTGCGAAGATCTTCGACGATTCGAGTGCGCGCTTCGAACCGGTCGAGTCCGTCGTAGGGCCCGACGCCGATCTCCGCACCGCTGATCTTGGCCACCAGGTCGATCACCGAAGGCATCGGCAGCTTGTGGCGCAGGCCGATTTCGTAGTCGGTCGCGTCGTGCGCGGGGGTCACCTTCACCGCTCCCGTCCCGAAGCTGCGATCGACGGCCGCGTCGGCCACGATCGGAATCGAGCGTTCGAGAAGCGGCGGAACGAGCACGCGCCGCCCGATCGCCGTGGCATAGCGTTCGTCGTCCGGATGGACCGCAATCGCAACGTCGCCCAAGATCGTTTCCGGCCGGGTCGTCGCGACCGTCACGTCGATGCCGTCGCCGCCGTCGGCCGGATAGCGCACGTGCCACAGCGTCGCGACGCGTTCGTCGTGCTCCACCTCCGCGTCGGAGACCGTCGTCCTCCCCTTTGGGTCCCAGTTGATCAGGCGCTTGCCGCGGTAAATTAACCCCTCGCGGTAGAGCGAGACGAAGACCCGCCGCACCGCAACCGAGAGCCCGTCGTCCATCGTGAAGCGCTCGCGCTCCCAATCCGGCCCGAAGCCCAGCGCGCGGAACTGCTTGTTGATCGTTCCGCCGTAGGTCCGCGACCATTCCCACGCGCGCGCGAGGTAGGCTTCCCGTCCGAGCGATTCGCGTGAGAGGCCTTCCTTTGCGAGTTCCTTTAGAAGAACGGATTCCGTGGCGATCGCCGCATGATCCAGGCCCGGGAGCCAATCGGCGTTGTTGCCCAGCATCCGGTGGTACCGCGTCATCACGTCCATCGGCGTGTACGTCGACCCGTGCCCGAGGTGTGCGCGCCCGGTCACGTTCGGCGGCGGCATGCAAATGACGAACGGAGGTCGCGCCGAGTCGGGTTCTTCGTGAAAGTAGCCGTTGGCTTCCCAGAACTCGTAGAGCCGCGGCTCGACCGTTTTCGGATCGTACATTGAACTTCAACGGGTTCAGCGCCTCACGAATCCTCGCCTTCCGCAGGATCGTGCGCGACTCGTTAACGCGCACTTAACCACGCCTTGATACCATGCCCTCGACAAGGAGGATGGGAACGTACTCGCAGACGAGATCGAAGCACAGCTCGCGGCCGCGGATTTTGCGGGCGCCGCGCAGTCCATTGGAGGAAGCTCCTGGCGTGGGATTCCGGCAACGGCGGACGTCCGCCGGCTAGCCGCGGCGGCGCACGCCGTTGCGGGTCGCGAACGCGAGATCGCGTACGTAGCCGACGCGCATCTGCTGCGTTGTTCCAACGCGGACGTCATGCGCGGTTACCTTGCGACGGCCGGCGACCTTTCCTCGCACGACCTGCTGCTGGCGGCGGTCGTGCTTACCTGGTCGGGCGATCGCGACGGTTCGTACGCATTCTTCGACGAGGCTGCCGCCCGAGCGGTCGCCGAACGCCGCTTTCACATCGCCGCTGCGGCGCGCGAGCGCCACGCACATCACGCGCTGCTGTTCGGCGAGCCGCTCGTCGCACGCGCTTCTGCGGCCGAAGCTCGAAAGCTCGCGCACGCTCACAGGCTCTCGCGCTGGCGACTGCGCGCCGCGGCACGCTTGGCAACGATTGCTTTGGACATGGGCGATCTCGACGCGGCGCGGATTTTAGTCAACGAGGCGTTCGGCGCAGCGGAAACCGGCGACGCGATCGCGCTATTCGCGCCGCTCGGCGTCGAACTCGCGATCGCATCGCTCGATCCGGCGGCTCTGGCCACATGGACGTCTCCGCGAATCGTCGATGCCGCCATGCTCTCCGACGATCGGTCGCTGGCCATCGCCGCCACCGCCGCGTGCCTGCTCTCCGGCGGCCTCGGCGTCGTTGAGATGGCGACGATGACGCGCCGAGCGTTGCTGCTCGCCAACTTCGCAGCGTCGGCCATCGAGTTCTTGGCCCGCGCGGCCGAGCATGCCGATCCGGCCGACGCGCGGGTCGCAGTCGACTCGCTGCGGGCGCTTCCGGCTCCGCACCGCCCGTATATCGACGCACACTACCACCTCGCCCGAGCGCATCTTCTCTCGCGCAGCGGCGAATCCGAAGCTGCCGCAACCAGCGCGGGCGAAGCAGCCCGCGCTTTCGATCGCCTGCGTCTGCCGCGTTGGTCCGGCGAAGCGATGCGCCTGCTGGTTCGGGACGAGCGCGCACGTTCGCCGCGAGCGGAACGGCGCAAGACGCCGAATTCATTGACGAAGCGCGAGCACCAGGTAACGCTGCTGATTCGCCGCGGCGCCTCGAATCGCGAAGTCGCGGCCGCACTCGGCATCAGCGAACACACCGTCGAGCGTCACGTCAGCTCGATCCTCTCGCGGCTCGGCTTGCGATCTCGCTGGCAGATCGTCGACTCGCTTCCGGCGACGCAACACTCCTAGCCGCCACTCACCGGTTACGAAGCGGGTTCGGTCGCCGGCAGCCGGTGCGCGATGTCGTCGCGCAGTGCGTTGATTGCATCGGTGAGCCCGAGCAATGCGTTCGCGGGCGTGCCGTTCGCCGACAACCCGTCGAGCGACGAGCCTACGCCGTGCGCGAGCGCGGAAAGCGCTTCGATCTCGTCGGGCGCGTAGGACTCGCCTCCGCTTCGCTCGTCGAGGAGCAACATGCCGAGCAGCCGTCCGCGCGAGAGCATCGGCAATGCGAGCGCTCCGTGCAATGCGGTTTGATAGTGGTGAGGATCGAGCGGTTTGTGCCACGCCTTCAGAGCCAAAATGGCTTCGTCATTTTCACCGACCGGATCCGGGGCGCGCTCGCCAAACGATCGAGCCGTCGTAAACGTACCGTCGCCGTTTAATAGGATCGCGGCCCCGCGCGCGTCGGTATGGCGTCGCAGCCTCGCGATCGTTTGATCCAACAAGACGGAGGCTTCCGTGACGTACGCCGCTTCCTTCGCGTAATCGCGCAACGACCGTTCGTCTTCGTGGCGTTTACGGAAGAACGTCCTATCGACGACCGCATCGACGCGTTGGTGAATGAAATGAAGCGACAACCCCAGGACTAACGCGAGCGTTGCGTTGGCAACGATTCCGGTCGCGTGACTGACGCCGGCGACCACGTTCCCCAGCACCCACTCGAGCAGCACGAACGACGCGACGACGATTAACGAGATCGTCGCTACGACGATGGTCCGGCTCAAGAAGAATCCTAAGTCGAGTACGCGTCGCCGCAGCAGTGCGTAGGTTACCGCGAAGGCACCGGCAACGTTACACACGACGCCGAAAAGGATCGATGCCTGCGTCGCAGACCACACGTGGACCAAATCGAGACCGATCGTATTGAAGACGATCGCGGAGAGACTTGCAACGGGGACCGGCAGCAACAACCATGCCGCGCGCGGGCGTTCGGGTTTAGGCGTTACGGCAACCGCCCAAATCACGGCCGCCGTTATCGCGGAGGCCGTAGCGGTGTTCATCACCGCCGTCCACGTGACGCCGAGCGCAAAGTTGTCCTGTCCGAACGTCATCGGATCGAGCTTCAGCGTTTGCAAACCGTACGAGAATGCCGCTATACCCGCTAGGTGGAGCGCAATGAGTCCGTAGACCGCCCCTTCAAAGACACCGCGAAGCCTCGAGCGCGCGCCGAAACCGGATGCAAGCACCAAAAGCAAAACCGATGCGATATCGACGCAAACGAGCGTCGAGAACATATAGATGGCGCCCGTGGCCTGCGCGTTGGGCAGACCAAACTGAGTGCAGCTCAGCCCCATGCTGAAGAGAATGAGGGCCAGAACTCGCGCTTCGCGCAGCGACGCGCGTCGCAGCGCGAGAATTGCCGCGCAGCCAAGAAACCACACAGCTCCGAGAGTCTGACCCAATATCGTCAGGATCTTAAGCCGCCAGTCGCCTCCCCACGTCGTGCCTGGAACGACGACTAACGAAGTGGCATTCGAACCGCGATGCAGGCGCAGCGTAACCGGCCGGCCGGCAATCGGCTGGAACGCCAGCAACCAACGCTCGTCCGCGGTCTGCTCTCGGAGATCGACGAGGTCTCCCTCGCGGATGCCCGCGCGTGCGGCGGCTCCGTCTAAGTGCGGCGGGTCGAACCGTACGACGTACGGTTGTGCGGTCGCAAACGTGTCGACGTCCCACCAACCGTACGACAGTCCGTCGAGGTCCCCCAGCAGATTAATTGCCGAATAGAGGATCCATAAGGCGCCGAAAGCACAGAGGCCGAGCAGCAACCGGCGAGACCACATCAGACGAGCTACTCCCCGCTTGGCCGATTCCCTTTAGAGGGCGAGAACGGTCGCGGACATTAAGGGCAAGCAAGCGATTGTTGTCATTATCTTGTATCTGCTTGCCAAAGGTTAACGTTGTATGCTCGCCCGTTAAGCGAGCATAGCGGATTCCTGGATGCACTTCGCACGTGCCTCCACTACCATGGCCCTGGAGACGGCACTGAAAAAGGCCGCGCGTGTTCGCTTTTTCCAGGGAGGTCACCGGCCTGCGCGCCGTATCCGTACGCCAACGTCTAGCATTCGTTCTCGCGGCCGTCATGCTGACGCTCTTGCCGTCCCCCGCGCTCGCCGATACCGCGGGAATCATCACGGGAGTCGTTACCGACGACAAGACCCATAAGCCGATCGCCGGCGTCCAGGTGACCGCCGCATCGCCGAGCGCGACGTACAAAGCCGTCACCGACGATCGCGGCCACTACAACTTCTTGAGCGTAATTCCGGACAACTACACCGTCTCGTTCACGGCGCCCAAATATCTGGCGTATTCGAATATCGTCGTGGTTTTAAACGGCTCGCAGCAGACGCTGGACGCCGCGCTTTCGACCAGCCTCAAGACGATCGCGTCGACGACCGCGCGCCGCAACGGCGGCAGCGCGTTTCAGCGCGGGATGACCATCGACACGTACACGGTGACCGGTACGCAGATTCAGATGGTCCAGGGCAAGGACTTCAATACCAACGAGAACCAGCTGCTGCGCAGCATCCCGTCGATCACCATCGATAAGTCGGGGACGGTCTCGATTCGCGGCGGGTTTGCGTTCGAGGCGGCCTACGAGTTCGAGGGCATCGACTACACGACGCCGACGGCGAATCTTCAGAACACGCTGCAAAACGTCGGCAATTTCGGCATGCTCAACGGCGTTGGCAGCGTTCAGCTGATCCCCGGGGGCGGTGACGCCACGCACGGCAATACGGGAACCGGGTTGGTGCTGTTCACTGCCAAGCACGGCACGTACCCGATGTTCTTTAACGCGGACGTCGAGGCGCTGATGTTCCCGTACTTGCATCAGCTCGGGCTCGAGTGGGGCTGGGCCGACAAGAGCCAGCGGCTCTCCAACTACATCGGATACATCGGCCTTTCGCGCGAATACCAATACGGAACGAACGGCAGCGCGGCCAACACGCTCGGGACGCTTGGAACCAATGCGGCGTCGCTCGGAAGCGTCATCGATCCGAACCTGGTCTACTACGCCCCGTCGAGGCTGACGTCGAGCGATTTGGTAGACAACTTGATCTACCGGTTCGGCAAGAACAACACGCAGCGCGTGCAGTTCTTCATCCAGTCGCAGAACGTCACCCAAGACCTCGACTACGGCGGGTTTATGAATTTGCCGTATATCTCCGGCGGTACGCAGGCCGGCCAGTGCGCGCCGTACCCGGTGATCGGGCCGATCGGTCCGGTCAACACGAAGCAGCAAGACTTTGCGTGTTCCCGGCTGATTCCGCTCTTCCCCGGCCAGCCCAACGCTTCGGCGTTCGTCTCGCAGCCGGATACCCTCAAGAGTCCGTTTCTCGCCTATAAACTCGAGTACGGTGCGAATATCGGCGCGAGTTCGCTGCTGACGATGCGGTACTTCCGCACGAGCATTCAGCAGTCACAGCAGATGCCGGCCCAGGGGATCTACGCGTCGCCGTACGGCGGCGTGCGCAACGGCGGAACGCTGGACTTCACCACCCAGATCGGCGCGAAGAACACGGTGAAGGCCGGCGGCATCTACGAGTTTGCGCGCCCGTTCGGCGATCGCTACGACTTCACGTCCTACACGGCCTTTACGGTGCCCGCGTACATCGTGACCTACGGAATCACACATCCAAATCAGCCGCTGCCGCTTCCGTACACGTATCAAGGACTGCTGCCCAACAACAATCCGACGATCCAGCAGGGCCTCGAGCAAGACTTTTTCACCCCCGCCTTCTGCGCAACGCTGGTCGTCGCCAACTGCGGCTATCTCGCGAAGTACTTTCACGGCCAGCCGGTGCCGTTTCCGGCCGAACACGACGTTCCGACCGTCGGACAGCAAGTGTACGGCGCCTACCTGATGGACACGATCGACTTCAGCGACCGTTGGAAGAGCGAAGCCGGCGTCCGGATGGACGGCTACAATTTTCAGATTCCGTTCGATCCGGGCAGTCCGCCGGGAATCTCCGCGTCGGCGCACCAGCGGCTCTACGAGCCGCACTTCGATATCTCGTATTTGCCCGGTCGCGCCGATACGATTCGCTTCGGCTTCGGCCGAACGCTGTCGGTACCGCTGCCGAGCCAGCTCGGCGCCAACGTCGACCGGGCGGAGTACGCCGCTTTCGCGGGGATACCGTCGTACGACAATACGACCGGCGGGGTGGCGCAGTACTGCGGCCCGCACGCCAACGCGAAGTGCACGGACTACGCCGACCAACTCTACTGGCTTACCCGGGACTATCGGTTCGGCAGTTCCACGCTCGAGGCGCCGCTCGTCGGCGCGACGTTCACGAACATGGACATCTCGTGGGCGCACGAGTTTCGCGACGGTGCGGCGTTCAAGATTACGCCGTTCTACCGGCGCGGGTACAACGTCATCGAGCAGACGGCGCAGATCCTGGGCTTCAACTTCAACACAGGGCAGCCGGTCTACGGCGACGTCGCGTATTCAAATCTGGGCACGCAAAAAGCCGGCGGCATCGAACTGCTGTACACGAAGGACGTTGCGTACGGCCTTTCGATGCAGATCGGCGCGACGTACATCAGCCAGTTCGGCAACGAACCGCCCGGAGCGTTCCTGCAGCCGGCCGCGCTCGCGGTCGGCGAGACCTATCGCTCGCCCGACCTATCGCCGCTGCAGCTCAACGCCGCGTTCAACTGGAAATATCACAACGGGTGGCGGATCAACCCGGTGATCGGAGCCAACGTCGGCTATCCGTTCGGTGCGGGCTACTACACGGCGGTGTACTGCAACGGCGTCGCAGTCGTCGTGCCCAACACGTCGCTCGGAACGATCTTCTCGCAGTCGCCCGGATACATCGATCCCCTCAATCCAGGGTCGTGCACGAAACCGAACATCGCTGCGACGCGCGGCAACCACGAGGCTGGATTGCCCGGTGGGATGCTGACGGCACCGCGCATATCGGCCGACGTAACGTTCGAATATTCGCCCAACGGTTCGCGCTCCATCTTCGGCCTGCAGATACAGAACCTCTTAAATCAGCTCTTCAACGTTCCCGTGTTCAACGGCTGCTACGGTACGCCGGTCAGCAGCGGCGTGAACTACGGGACCGGCCCGTGTTCGTACTCGACGCAGCAATACGGGCCGCCGGACGTCGCCGCCCACCCGACGTCGGCGTACTTGACCTACCCGAACCTGCAGCCACTCTCGTTCCGCTTCTATTACCAGGTGAAATTATGAAACGCCTCGCCTTGTTTGCGTTCGCCCTCCTGCCGTTCGTGGCCGCATGCGGCGGCGGCGGAGCGTCCGAGCCGCCGGTGACCTCGGTCGATCCGGCGCGATCGCGTTTGCAGTTTGCCGTCGGGATCGCGACGATTGCGTATAACGGCGGTTCGAGCGTAGCGGTCGGTTTGAATACCGTGGAAACGCTGCGGCAAAGCGACGGGTTATCGGCCGCGCTGTACGACGTTCCAAAAATCACCGGCCCGTCGAACTTCGCGGTCTCCATCTCAACCGAGACCGGCAATACGGTGCTGTCCGCCGGCTCCGACACCGGCACGAATCACATCTCGTGGGCCACGCTCAACCAGCCGCTGTGGGCCGGACAGCCGCGCGGGCTCAAGGCCGCGACGACAGGCGTTTTTGGCTACGGCTTGTGCCCGTGTAACCAGGATGCCGCGCCCAGCAACGGCACGCCGTCGCTGTATCAAGCCTTCAACCTTCCGGTCTACGGCACCAACGCGCTGCTCTTCTATGGCGGTCCGCCGGCATTTCCGCGCGCGGACGAAAGCGTCACGGCCCTTGGTTTCATCGGATACTCGCTGGGCTTTACCGATTTCGCAATCACGCCCGTGCTCGGTTCTTACCGGCTCAACGTCGGCGTACCGCCGGCGTTCACCGGCCCCGGGAATCCGACGCCGTCACCGCAGCCGGATGCAACACCGACGCCGCCGCCTGGAATGATCTCCAGCACGGCGGTCTTGGCCTCGCTTCACGCGCTGCCGCCGTTCAAAACACCGCAATTCGTCGCCGACGGCAAAGGCGGCGGCACCATCACCGTTGCCGTTCCGGCCGGCGTGCGCGAAACGGTCGCGATCGTTCGCGCCATCGGCGGCAGCGGCAGCGGCGCGTGCGTTCTTTCGCACGAAAGCGATCAGTACTATACGCTCGTAGCGCATCACGGCGGAACCCAAGCGCTCAAACTCGACGACATGCTCGGCGAGTCGGCGTCCGGAACCGCGACGCCGACGCTCTGCAAAGACGAATCGTTTTTGGTCTACGCTGCCGGTTTTAACTATCCGGCATTCGAGTCGGCGTATCCGCAGAACGTATCCGTGGCACCGCGGATCGCCGGAAGCAACGGGCAGGCGGACGTAACGACCTCGGACGCGCTGCAGGCGACCTATCCGTGAAGCGCGCCAGCGCTTCCGCGCTGCTCCTTGCGTTTGCGCTCGCGGCGTGCGGCGGCACGCCGAACACGCCGGACGGCTCGGTCGTAAACTCGCCGGGCGGCCCCCCGAGTCCGCCGCCGACCTTGGTGAAGGCTTCGCTGGTCGTGACGGTTCCACGAGCGTCATCGAATGCGCGCGGCGCGCACTACGTTTCTCCCAAGACGAAGTCGGTGGTTGTCGCGCTCGCCTCCAGCTCGAGCGTTAGTGCGACGACGATCGACGTGCGGCCCAGCGGGCCCGGCTGCAAAGAAAATGCGAAGGCCATCGTCTGTCACGGCGCCGTCGAGGCCACGCCCGGGAACGACACCTTCAACGTCACGACGTTCGCGGGACCGGATGGAACCGGCCCCGTCCTTTCCGCCGGACAAGTCACCGCGACGATCGCGGCATCGAGCGGGAGCGTCGCGGTTTCGCATCTGTCACTCGCGCTCGACGGCATCATCGCCGCGATACGGCTGACGATTACCCCCTCGCACGCGAACGTCGGCAAGCCTTTCCACGCCGCCGTAGCCGTAACGGCGTACGATGCCGCGGGCGCGGCCATCGTGGGCGCGAGCGAGTATTCGCAGCCGATCGTCCTATCGATTCAAGGCGATAGCAGCGGCGCGTTTTCACTGCGCGAGGGCACGACGGCCGGCAGCAGCGTCTCGCTCGCAAAACCGGCGCTACCGGTCGCGCTGCTGTATAACGGCAACCCGAACGCATCGAGCATCGCGTTGCAAGCCTCCATCGCCGGCGCCAGCCTGAGCGCAACCGCGGCATTCACCTTGAGCGGAACCGGGCCGCCGCCGGTCGCCGGCGACATCTACGTCCTCAACGCAGGTACCGACGGCGGGCTGGGTGCGACGGTCACCGTGTACGACGCGAAAGCGACCGGCAACGCCGCGCCAAAACTCACGCTGCAGCTCGACGCGAAGCGCTACGCGCAAACGATTGCACTCGATGCGAAGCAGCAGCTCTACGTCGGCTACTTCGATTCGCCCACGGGCGCTAGCGCTGCAACGGGACAGCCGGATGCCGGGAACGAGATCGCGGTGTTCGCCCAAGCCGCATCGGGTTCGGCCGCGCCGGTCGCTACGATCCAATCGGGCGGCCCGACGTCCGTCTACCCGGCAGCGATCGCCTTTGACGCTGCCGGCGATCTGGTTACCTACGGCTCGACGACGGTTGACGGAAGCGACGGGAACGACGCGACGTTGATCTACGCGCCGGGCGCGTCGGGCAGCCCAGCGCCGATTCACGCATGGGGCTTCACGTCACCGTACTTCCACTTTCCGGGACCCACCGGACTGGAGCTCGACGCAGCCGGTAACTTTTACGTCGCCGGCGCGCTCAAGACGTCGCTTTCGCCGCAGAGCGGGGTCTTCGTCGCGGCCGCGGACAGCGCAAACGCAAAGGTCACGGCGTCGAGAACCCTGCCGTGGGATGCGGTCACCGAACTGGTCCCGGGACAAGCCGGGCCGATCGGGTTGGACGCATCCAACGAAATCTACGTCTCGAACTTCACGCGCGTCGCGAGCGGCGGCTGCCAAGCGCAAGTCAACGCGTACGCGGCCGGATCTTCGGGCGGAACGACCGACGTACCGCCGCTGCGGGTCGCATCGATCGCCGGCTTCGCCACCACCAACACGGCGTGCCTCGAACCGGGCAACCTGCTCGCTGCGCATTTCCCGGCGCTCGCCGTGTTCGGTTCGTACGTGTACGCGGGCGACGACTTCAACAACGCGATCGCGGCTTATCCGATCGGTGCATCCGGCAACGTCTCGCCGTCTCAAACGATCGCCGGCTCCGCGACCGCACTCGACGCGCCGATCGCGATCGCCGTCGCGCCGGCGAGCAAAGCAACAATTTCCGTACGTGATTCGCACGTGCGGTACTCATCGCAGGATGCGCCTCGATGAGCGTCTCGAGCAACCCTAGAGTGCACTCACCCTCACACAAAGGACACAACATACGTATGAACACCTTCATGCGAGCAGTCGGATTGGTTGCGCTTCCGGCGCTCCTCATTAGCGCTTGCTCCGGTGGATCAGGCTCCGGCTCGATGGGCCAAGGAATGCCGAACGCACGCCAGGTCGTGCGCGGACACGACGCCGGTCCGCAAGACTTGCACGCCGGCGGAGCGACGTTCCCCGGCTACGCGTACAACCTTGGATCGCAGCCAACGGGACTCTCGTCGGCGACGCAGGCGGGACCCGGGGCCGGATCGCTCTTCGCGAGCGCCGGAACCGCCGGAACGATCTACTACTGTTTGACCGGCAGCGGCTTCGGGCGCAAGGTCTTCACCGACGCTACCCCGGCGAACTCGACTGCCGCTTGCGCGGCGCTCGGCCTGACGCCCACCGGCTTCGGTGCCGAGACCGATCCTCCGGACTTCGTCGGCTCGGACGTGGCGCTGGCCTCGACCGAATACACCACCTACAAAACCAATCGCGAACCCACGAGTGGAACCAACTGGGGCGAGCCGTTTGAATTCCCGGCGATCGGCGGTCCGATCGTTTACGGCTATCGTCTCGAAGACTTCAAGCCGTTGAAGAAAGCCAAGAAAGAGATTCAGCTGTCCGAGTGGACGTACTGCGCGATCGCAAACGGCACGGTCACCGACTGGAACGACGGCGCGATTACCGCCGACAACGGCGGCGTCTCGGTCACTGGCGGCACGTCGCAGCCGATTACGTTCTACTACCGTTCGGACGGCAGCGGCACGTCGTACATCTTCCAGAACCACCTCGCGACCGTTTGCAGCAGCTCGTGGCTGCCGCCGTACTCAAAGAAGCCGTACCAAACCGGCAAGCGTAACGCGGCATGGACCGTCGGGACGTCACAGTCGTGGCTGGGCAAAACCACCGGTAACTTCATCGGTGAAAGCGGCAATCCGGGCGTCCTGGCGGCAATCCAAGGCAAGCCCTTCGGTCTCGGATACGTCGAAGGCGCGTACGCGCGCGCGGCGACCTTGCCCAAAATCAGCCAGGCATGGCTGCAGAACAGCCAAGGCAACTTCGTCGACCCGACCGTCGCGGCCAACGTCTCGATCGCGCTGAGCAAGGTGCAATACGGTTCGGTGACCTTCGGCGGCGGCTCGGACGGACTTCCGCTGGCAACGTCGCGCCCGACCTGCGTCCTTTACATCGATCCGAAGCACTTTTCCAACCCGCCCGAGAAGAACGCTTACCCGATCGTTGGCGTGAGCTACCTGCTGTTCTACGGCAGCAACAACGGCGTCCACGTCGCCGACAAACTCAAGCTTATCAACTACATGGAGTCGCCGGCGGCAGCAACGCTCGTCGGCAACCTCGAGTACACGTCCCTTGCAAAGCCCTTACCCAAGTTCATCCTGCAAGCGGCGAACGGAACCGGCGCGTACGCAGGCCACCCCTGCGTCCACTAGCATCCGCATAAACCGATGAAGTTCGTCGCATTTGCTTTCGTTACGCTGTGCATCGGGCTCATCGGATGCACCGTCGGCGGTGGGTCTCCCGGCACCGTGCCGGGAGACTCCATCGCCGCGCGGCACGCATCGCACCTCCAGTTTTTTACGCCGACGCCTACTCCCGGGCACCTCTACGTCGACCATAACGGCACGTTCTCGATCTACGCACTTCCGCTCACGCGGACTTCCAAGCCGCAGCGAACGCTGCAAGAAGCAGCGGAGCAGGTGCTGCCGCCGCAGATCGCGGCCGACCTGTTCGGCAACGTCGCGCTCGCCTCGCCGACTGAGGTCGATCTCTTCCACGCGCCGATTCGTTCCTTTGCGCCGAATCGGGCGTACTTAAAAATTCCGCTGACGCCGGCCATCACGCAGATCGGCCCATCGGGCGCCGACTTGGCCGACATCGAGTTCGATCCGAACCTCAACCTTTGGCTCGTCAACAACTACGGCGGCGGCGCGGTTTCCGAACTGCAACACCCGCTGCACAAATACGCCGTTGCGGCCGCGACCATCTTTTTCGGCGTTCCGGGGACCAAGGCTGGGCCGTACGGATCGCTGAGCAGCGCACGATTCGACGTCAACGCAAGCATCTATGTGTACGCGACGCAGCCACAAGGGCAGCAGAGCCTGCTCTTCAAGAGTAGCTTTCCGTATGCAACCGCGCCATCGCCGGTCGACGGACTGGACCTCGCCATTCCCGACTATGTGGATCCGAGCCAATATCCCAATGGCCCTCCGCCCGCAATCGCTGCCGGCGTTTTGATCGGCCAATACAACGGTTTGCTCGCATCGCCCGCGCCCGGCAAATCGCCGCCGCCGCCGGTCGAGCGGCTCGCCGAGTTCAATCTTCCGCTGATACCGGTCAACGGCGTCGGGGTCTTCCCGTCCGCCGTGGTCGACGACGTCTCGAGCGCGCTCGTCGCCGATCCATCCCGCGCGGTCTTCTACAGCCTATCGACGGCCGACGGACGGCTGAAAGTCTACGGCATTCCGCTTCAGAACGGCGTTACGCCGCACTTTGCTCTCCGCTGCGCCGCGAAGACGGCAACCCTCTGCAACAACAAGCCGGAGCATCTCTTCCTCGCGCCGTAAGGCGCTAATCGTCGTCCGGGGCCCGCATCGACTGTGGGTGATTTTCGAAGTACGACATCGGATATTTGGCCGGAATCGGCACGTACGCACGCGGTTTCTGCGTAAAGTCGAACGCATCGAGCATCGTATTTGCACGCAGGTCGGTGTATCCGGCAGCGGCCGGACCGAGTACGCGCAGTCCGAAGGCCTGCTCGCTGAAGTGCAGCATGCTGCCGAACTCGTACGGCACGTGCGAAACGTAGTTCTTCTTTGCATACGGCGAAATCACGATACAGCCTACGCGAATGCCGAGACCTTTAAAGTCCAGCTGCGGCGGCGGAACGTTGTCGTACCATCCGCCCCAGTCGTCCCAAACGATGAAAATGGCGGTCGAATCCCAGTACTGGCTCTCGCCGATCGAGTTGACGACGGCGGCCACCCAGGACGGCCCCGTGTCGCTGCCTTCGCCCGGATGATCGGAATCCTGCGCGTCCGGCGTGACCCACGAGAACGATGGCAACGCGCCGTTCTTCGCATCTACGAGCACGCGCCACTCCGGCGTCTGCACTTTCGCCCAATCGGGGCCGTAACGGACAGACTTGATGGCGTCGAACGCCGACCACGCCGGATACTTGAGGATGTTCGGCGCGTAATACTTCCACGATACGTTCTTCTCGTCGAGCGTATCCGCCATCGTGGTGAACTGCGAAAAGCACGGAAATCCGGCCCCACCCGGGATGATGACCCGCTTTTCGTTGATCGCCGGCGTCGTCGCCCCCGCCGGGGCATCGCATCCCCATGGGGTGCCGGTCGGCAGATCGACGACGGCCTTGGTCGGCACCTCGTTCGTCGTGCTCGCGATGAGCGTGAGGTGTGCCGTGAAGCTGGGACCGAACATCGCCGGAAACATGTGATCGGCAAGTACGTATTGGCTAGCCATCGCACGATACGGTCCGATGACGTCGTGGCGCAGGTACGAGTACGGATACGTCCCGGTCGGTGTTCCGTGGGAAAGATTGTGCTCGAAGCCGTCCATCTTGCCGTTGTCCCACCCGGCCATCGCGTTGTTCCAAAGATGATCGATATCCTGATGGATGAACGGGATCGCCTTGAGCTTGATCGGCTTACCTCCCTCAACTTTGCCGACCAGCGTCGTGTCGGTTCCGGGCCAGCCGGCGAACAGGTTGTTAAAGGTACGGTTCTCCTGGACGATGATCACCACGTGTTTGATGTATTTGCCGACTGGAACGCTCATCGGCTGGTATACCGCGTCAGTCGCGGGCAGCGCCGGCGCAGCAGGCTGCGCCGCGCTGCTGCAGCCGGCGAGCGCCAAGTAGCGCCGCCGTCGCAATGGCCCGGATGTTAGACATCGTCGGGTGCTCGCAGCGATTGCGGGTGATTCATAAAGAACGACTTCGGATACGGGGTTTGAATGTGGACGAACGGGCGCGGCTTCTGCGTAAAGTCGAATGCGTTGAAAATGGAATTCGCGCGCAGGTCGGTGTATCCGGCCGAGGCCGGACCCAAGGCGCGTAATCCAAATACCTGCTCGCTGAAATGCAAGAAGCTGCCGAACTCGTATTGCGTGTGATCCACGTAGCCTTTTTTCGCGTAGGGCGAGATGATGATGCATGGCACGCGAATGCCCAATCCTTTGAAATCGAGCTGCGGCGGAGACACGTTGTCGTACCAACCGCCCCAGTCGTCCCAGACCACGAAGATCGCGGTCGAATTCCAATACTGGCTGTTGCCGATCGCATTCACGACGGTCCCCACCCATGACGGGCCCGTGTCGCTTCCATCACCTGGATGGTCGGAGTCCTGGGCGTCCGGCGTCACCCATGAGAACGAGGGCAACGCGCCGTTCTTTGCGTCTAAGAGCACTTGCCATTCCGGCGTTTGCACTTTGGCCCAATCGGGACCGTAACGAACGGCTTTAATGGCATCGAACGCCGACCAGGCCGCGTACTGCAGGATGTTCGGCGCGTAGTATTTCCACGACACGCCCTTTTCGTCGAGCGTGTCGGCCATCGTGCTGAACTGGGTGTAGCACGGAAATCCGCCCGAGCGGGGGGTGATGATGCGCTCCGGGTCGAGCGTTGAGGTTTCCGTTCCAAGCGGAGCGTCGCATCCCCACGGATTACCGGTCGGAATGTCGACGATCGCCTTGTTCGGGTTTTCGTTCGTCATGCTCGAAATTAGCGTGAGGTGTGCGGTAAAACTCGCGCCGAACATCGACGGGAACATGTGGTCGGCAAGCACATACTGACTTGCCATCGCGCGATACGGTCTGATGAGGTCGTGACTCAGATATTGATAGGCGTAGGTTCCGGCCGGCGCGTTATGCGGGAGATGGTTGTTTTCAAAGCCGTCCATCTTCCCTTTGTCCCAGTTGTTGATCCCGTCGTTGAACAAATGACCCAGACTGCCTTTGATGAACCCGATCGGCTTTAGCCGGATGGTCTTTACGCCGTCCGGGGTGGCGGCCAGCCCGGTCATCGGCGCGTCGGCTCCCGGCCATCCGGCAAAAATGTTCTCGAACGAGCGATTCTCTTGCACGATGATCACCACGTGCTTGATGTACTTGCTCGCGGGAACGGACAACGGCTGCGGAATCTCCGCGGCGGCCGGTATCGCGTCGCTGTGCTGGGTTCCGGCACCGCCGCAGCCGGCGACGGCCAGCAGTGCGGCCGCAGCAGCGGCCCGGAGTCTAGCGGTCATCGAGAGGCCTTCCTGTAGCGAGTTAGTCATCGTCGGGGGCGCGCATCGACGGCGAGCGTTGAATGAAGTGCGACGGCGGATACTTTGCCGAAATCTTCACAAAAGCGCGCGGCTTCTGCGTAAAGTCAAACGCGTCGATCATGCTGGTCGCGCGAGTGTCGGTGTAACCGAATGAAGCCGGTCCCACGGCCGGCAGGTTGAACGTTTGTTCGGCGAATTTCAGAATACTGGAGAACTCATACTGCGTGTGGTCGACGTAGCCTTTTTTTACGTACGGCGAGATGACGATACAAGGAACGCGAACCCCGAGCCCCTTCCAATCGAGCTGCGGCGGCGGCATGTGATCGTTCCAGCCGCCCCAGTCGTCCCACACGAGCACGATTGCGGTGCTTTTCCAATCCGGTCCGGTACCGATCGCGTTGACGACGGCGGAAACCCACGACGGGCCTTCGTCGCTATTCGCGGCGGAATGATCCGAATCCAGGTAATCCGGAATGACCCACGTCATCTGCGGGAGATTGCCGGAAGCGGCATCGGCCAGCACGGTCGTCGGAGGGGAAACGACTTTCACCCAGTCCGCACCGTAGCGTACGCTCTTGATCGCGGAAAACTCCGACCAGACGAGACCCGCCGACGTCGCCGCTGTTCACGGCCGGTGCGTAGTACTTCCACGAAACCTTGGCGGCGTCGAGCGTATCGGCCATCGTCCGAAACTGCGTGAAGCACGGGAACGGGCCGGCTCCGGGTTCGAACTGCGTTGGCGTGACCAGCGAAGTGGTCGTGCCGGGATTCGCGTCACAGCCCCAATGCGACCCGTCCGGCCAATCGACTTCGGAGACCTTCGGCGCCAAGTCGGTCGTCCCGGAGATCAGATCGAGATGCGCGGTGAAGCTCCCGCCGAACATCGTCGGAAACATGTGATCCGCGAGCACGTATTGTGACGCCATATCCCAGTACGGCTTTACTTCCGAGCGTTTCAAATAGGCGTACGGCCACGTGGCTGACCCCGAGGCCTTGCGAGAACGTGTTGTCGCCGAAACCGTCCATCTTGCCGCCGTCATCAGCCCAAATGCGCGGACGACCAGTTGTGGATCATGTCCGTCATGTATGGCTTCGGCGGCGATGAACGTGACGTCGTGCAGCGGCACTTTTTTCGAATGCCAGTACCCGTAGTTCTGCGTATCCGCTCCCGGGAACCCCGCGAACATGTGGTCCAGGCTACGGTTTTCTTGAACGATGACGACGAAATGCTTGATGTGGCTTGCCGAGCATCGACTCTGGTTCCGCCGGGGGGCTTTGCGGCAGCACGCCCGCCGTGCGTGCGCCCGAGCGCTCCGCCGGAACACGCCGTCAAGAGCTTGCGGCGAGCAGCGCGACGGCGCCCGCTTTATTTCGCATCGTCTATATCTCGTCGGGAACGTGGTACGACGGCTTTTCGTGGAGGAAGTAGCTCGTCGGGTATCGCGCGGGGATCTTTACGTAGTGACGCGGCTTCTGTGAAAAGTCAAAGGGATCCAAGATGTTCGCCGCGCGCGTGTCCGTGTATCCGAATGACGGGGGCCCGATAACCGGCAAGTTGAACGTGTTCTCGATGAACTTCAGGGTGCTGGAAAATTCGTACTGCGTGTGCGAAACGTAGCCGCGTTTCGCGTACGGTGAAATCACGAGAAACGGCACGCGCTCCCCGAGACCGGTGAAATCTTTCTGCGGCGGCACGGCGCCGTCATACCAGCCCCCCCAATCGTCCCAAGTAATGAAGATCGCGGTCGAACTCCACTCGGGTCCTTCCCCGAGGGCGTTGACCACGGCAGCCACCCACGACGGGCCCGTATCACTGTTGTTGCCGGTATGATCGGAATCGTGATAGTCCGGCGTCACCCATGAGACGGCCGGCAGCACGCCGTTTCGTGCGTCGTAGATCACCTGCTGCTGCGGTTGGATGATGTTGCGATGCTCGTCGGGACCGTCCCAAACGTATTTGATGGAATCGAACGGGTCCCAGCGCAGCGTCGGCCCGAGCGGTGCGTTATACCATTTCCACGAGAGCTTCGCGTCATCGAGCACGTTGGCGATGGAGCTGAATTGCGTGAAGCACGGGAACGGGCCGCCGCCCGGATGGACGATCGAGTTTTCCGCGAGCTTGCCGACGCCGGGCGTAATGATACTCGTCACGGTGCCCGGCACCGCGTTGCAGCGCCACGCGCCGGTCGGAAGATCGACCTCCGCTTCCGGACGCGGGCCGGCATCCGACGTCAGATTCGTATTTGCCGCGACCAGCGAAATGTGCGCCGTAAAACTCGGTCCGAACTCCTGCGGAAACATGTGATCCGCCAGCACGTACTGCTGGGCCATTCGCCAATACGGTTTGACCAGCTCGTGGTTCACGTAGAAGTACGCTCCCGCCGGATACCCGTCCATGTTGCCGCCACGGTAGTCGCGAATCGCCGTTTCAAAGGAGTGGCTGAGATCCGGGCCGTGAAACGTGATGGGCTTCAGCGGAATCTGCGTTCGCGTGCCCGTCGTGGGATCGTATTGATAGCCGTAGAGCGGCGCGCCGGTGACGCCCGGATATCCCGCGAAGAAATTCGTCAAGGACCGGTTCTCTTGAACGATGATGACGACGTGCTTGATGTATTTCCCGACCGAGATTGTCGCGGGCGCGACGCTATCGTTGCTTGCCGGCGGTACCAGGGCACTCTGCGGCTGGTTGCCGGGGCTCGAACAGCCCTGCGCCGCCAACAAGAAAGCGACGAAAGCAACACTGGGGAGCCGAGAGCGCACGAACATCCTCCAAGAGACCTTTAGCGTACTTGTGCTGCGGCTGATTTTGTTCGAGCCCCGACACAATGCCTTCACGAGTTTTGGCATGCCTTTGGTTCCATTTTCCTTAGAAAAAGCGCTTGCCTGCCTCGGCAGTCGCAAGCGAGCGCAGCTGCATTTTCGGCCAGAGAGCGAGGGCAGGGTATCCGAAAACGCGATTCGAACTGGCCTTGCAAACCGGAAGCACTCTTTTAAAGGTGGTACGAACGTGTTCTCCCTCTCATCGCGCGCGGTATGCCGTCGTCGCGGCAGCGACTCCTCGCAGACGTCGGCCTGCGCCGGAATGCGCGCGGTTCCGACGGCCGGGCTCGGGCGCGGACAAGGCCCGCTTGCGATCGCGCCCGTTCCGGACGATCGATACGAAGTCGATTCTGAAGCAACTCACCAAGAACGTGACCATCGGTTCGACGGTCGACGCGACGAACGGCGACAAAACGCCGCACGGACTTCTGATCGCGCAATTCACGACGTGCCAAAATTGAAGAAAGGCCAGATCGTCGCCTGCAACTTCTCGAACAAGGCGGAAAGCGCGGTGCCGGAACGACGATCGAAGCTCTCAATGCTAAAGCCGGCTCGACGCGCGTACAGGTGACGAAAATTCGGCCGTTAAAGGCTGCGGGCGCTCGCCGTCACGCATGGGCGGGACGGTCATCGATGCGGCCTTCAGCTACAAGCTGTTCGCAACGTTCGACACGACCAGCACCTACACGGCCATCAAATCCAGCAAAAAAGGCGAGCGAGTGATCGTTGAGCTCCGTTCGGCGCGGCCTACGCAGACATCAGACAACGGGCGCTACGATCAACTCAACTTTAATAACCGACGCAAAAACGGGATCGCTGCGCAGCTCAGCACAAGCATACGATATCATCGCACTTCCCGTACCCCAGCGACACACCGGTCGCGACGGGGTTTGCCGTGAACAAGAAGGCGGGGCTGCGGCGCTCGCCCCGGCCGGTCTTGTCGTACAATCACGAAGACCGATACGCTCTACATTGTCGATGGCGTCAACAAGTCGCTCGTTGCCGTTTTCGGGCGCTGTGCCGAACATCCGCTTGAACGAACTGCCGTCACCGTGCTGCCCGGCGGCAAAACCTTTAAAGTTTGGGAAAGGCATAAAGCCGTGCGCCGAAGCCTCATCTACAGTGGATCGGCGCTCAAGGCGCCTGTTGCAGCGCGCTGCTTCCCAATGGAAATCTCATCGTCGCAAATGCGACCGCCGGCAACTCCCTCGTCGAAATGTCTAGCCGTCGGGTCAGATTGCTCGACGACGAAAGTCGTTCAGATACAAGATCCGACCGCGCGGATCTTCGGGCTCAGCGGCTGTCGGGAACGAACGATGCAAATACGGTGCTGTACTACACCGACGCGATGACACGAACACCGTCCAACTGCTCACGAAGTAGCGCAGCCGGAGTGAGCAAGGGAAGAGGCCGGGCATTGCGCCCGGCCTCTTTCTTACTTGCGAATGCCGGCTCCGATTTACGTCAGGCCGGCATGTCTTTCTTTTGTTCCTGATAGATGAGCGTCGGCGCTTCTTTCTTCTCGATGACGTCCTTGTTGATGATGCACTTCTTCACGCCTTGCAGCGAGGGCAGATCGTACATCACGTCGAGCATCGTCTCTTCGAGGATCGAGCGCAATCCGCGCGCACCGGTCTTGCGGCTTTGGGCGCGGGTGGCGATTGCGACCAGCGCGTCTTTGCTGAACGCCAGCTCGACGCCGTCCATGTTCATGATCTTCTGGAACTGGCGGACGAGCGCGTTGCGCGGCTCGGTGAGGATGCGGCGCAACGCGAGTTCGTCGAGCGCGTCGAGCGTAACGACGATCGGCAGGCGGCCGATGAACTCGGGAATCAAACCGAACTTCAAGAGATCTTCCGGCATGAGCTGCTGCAGCATCTTGCCGACGTGCGCGTCCTTCTTGCCTTCGGGCCGCGCGCGGAAGCCCATGTTGTTGGCGGCGACGCGCGACTCGATGATCCGCTCGAGGCCGTCGAAGGCGCCGCCGCAGATGAACAGCACGTTGGTCGTGTCGATTTGAATGAACTCTTGGTGCGGGTGCTTGCGCCCGCCCTGAGGCGGCACGTTGGCCGTCGTCCCTTCGAGAATCTTGAGCAGCGCCTGCTGCACGCCTTCGCCCGATACGTCGCGCGTGATCGACGGGTTCTCGCTCTTGCGCGCGATCTTATCGATCTCGTCGATGTAGACGATGCCTTTTTCGGCGCGCTTGACGTCGTAGTCGGCGGCCTGAATGAGCTTGAGCAGAATGTTCTCGACGTCTTCACCGACGTAGCCGGCCTCGGTAAGCGAGGTCGCGTCGGCCATGGCGAGCGGAACGTCGAGAATCTTTGCGAGGGTTTGCGCGAGATAGGTCTTGCCCGAACCGGTCGGGCCGACCAGCAAGATGTTCGACTTCTGCAGTTCGACGTCGTCGGCAGTACCGCCGGCATTGATGCGCTTGTAGTGATTGTAAACCGCGACCGCCAGCGACTTCTTGGCGCGCTCTTGACCGATCACGTACTGGTTGAGGATGTGATCGATTTCTTTGGGCTTGGGAATGTTTCGGAGGCGGAGATTCTCATCGACGTTCTTGTAGAGTTCTTCCTCGATGATCTCGTTACAGAGCTCGATGCACTCATCGCAAATGTAAACGCCGGGGCCGGCGATCAGTTTACGAACCTGCTCCTGCGACTTGCCGCAGAAGCTACATTTGAGCTGGCCCTTTTCGTCTCCAAAGCGGAACATCGCGTACCCCGGGGGGCTACCTCCTCGTTACCTAGCCGCTATGCGGGCGTCGGCAGACCGGTACGGTTTTCGATAATCGTATCGATAATCCCGTACTCCTTGGCGTCCGCGGCCGTCATATGGTAATCCCGCTCAATGTCCTGAAGGATCTGCTCGATCGGCTTATGCGTGGCCTCTTGATAAATTTGCGCGATGTTGTGGCGGGTCGCGATGAGGTCCCGGGCGGCGATTTCCACATCGGTCGCCTGGCCCCCGATTTGGGAGACCCATGGCTGGTGGATCAAGATCTTTGCATGGGGCAGCGCCATCCGCTTCCCCGGGGTGCCCCCGGTCAACAGGATCGACCCCATGGAGGCAGCCATGCCCATGCAGATGGTGGCGACGTCCGGTTTGATATAGCGCATCGCGTCGTACATCGCCAGCCCGGCCGTGACGCTGCCGCCCGGCGAGTTGATGTACATATCGATGTCCTTGTCCGGGTCTTCCTTTTCCAAGAACAGCAACTGCGCGATGACCAGGTTGGCCAGATGATCGTCGATCGCTCCACCGACGAAGACGATCCGGTCTTTGAGCAGTCGCGAATAGATATCGTACGCGCGTTCTCCGCGCGCGCTCTGCTCGACGACCATCGGTACTAAGTGACCCATCGTGCGCTCGTCTCTCCTTGGATTGCGAAGTGCTGTCTCTGGTAGCTGTAACTACGACGCCGGGGCCGTGGTTTCTTCGCGATTCGTAATCCGCGCATTCTCGACCAGAAAATCCAGCGTCTTCTGGCGCACGATGCCGTCCATCAGCGAAAGCACGTTGTTTCCAAGTGCCTGCCGGATTCGAGCGACGGGCTGCCCGTATTGCCGGGCAAGCGATGCGAGTTCGTCGGAGATGTCGGCAGGTGTCGCCGCGATATTCTCCTTCTTTGCAATGGTTTCGATCAGCAGCGTGCCTTTGACGCGGCGCTCGGCCTCGGGCCGGTACTCCTCCCGGAGTTCCTCTTCCGATTTCCCGTTTTGCTTCAAGTACTCTTCGAACGCGACGCCGCCGCGCGCGGCATGCGATTGCGCGTCGTTCATCAGCTGCTCCACTTCGCCGTCGACCATGGACTTGGGCAGCGGAAACTCGTGTGCGCCCATCAGGCGTTCCATCACTTCGTTCCCGATCGCGCGCTTCTCGCGGGCTTGTGCGATCGTCTCTAAACGCCGGCGCACGTCGGTGCGCAGCGCCTCGAGGGTGGTGTTTTCGGAGATGGCCTTGGCGAAATCGTCGTCGATTGCCGGGGGGTCGAGCTGCTTGACGTCGTGCAGCGTCACCGTGAAGATCGCGGTCTTGCCGGCCAGCGTCGCTTCCGAATAATCGTCGGGAAAAACGGCCTCGACGTCCTTGGTTTGACCGGGGCTCATGCCCGCGATGCCGCTTGCAAAGCCGGGGATAAAGCGCCCTTCCTCCAGGGTCGTTACCTGGTTTTCCGCGCTCCCGCCGTCAAACGGGACGCCGTCGATCTTGCCGGCGTAGTCCACCGTGACGACGTCGCCCAGCTGAGCGGGGCGCTCGACCGGGACCAGCGTCGCGCGTTCCTTGGCGAGCGCCTCGAGGCTGCGGTCGACGTCGCCATCGTCGACGACGACGGCCGGGCGGTCAACTTCGAGGCCGGAGTACTGGCCCAGCTCGATGGTGGGACGGACCTCGACGGTGGCCTTCAGGCGCACCGGGCGGCCGTCCTCGGCTTCCTCGATCACTTCCATCTTGGGGCGCTCGACCGGCTCGAGCTCGTGCTCACGGATCGCCTTGGCATAGACCTCGGGCACGACCTCGTCGATCGCTTGGCCCGTAATGGATTCGGAACCGTACGTCTGCTCGAAGACTTTGCGCGGCACTTTGCCCGCGCGGAAACCCGGCAGGCGGACGTTCTTCACCAGCTTCCGGAACGCGCGTTCTTCAGCCGCGGCGAGTTCTTCCGAGGAGATGGGGATCTCAAGCTCCACTTGCGTCGGAGCGAGACGGGTCAATGTTGAGGTGCTCAGGTTAACTCCAGGAGAATGGAGCGGAAGACGAGATTCGAACTCGCGACCCTCGCCTTGGCAAGGCGATGCTCTACCACTGAGCTACTTCCGCAAACAACACCGGCCCGAAACCGGCCATGGCAACCGACGTATCTTACCCCAAGCACCCTACGCTCGCCCTTGGACTTTATTCGCAGAGACCCGAAAGGGCATTGCCCAAGGGGGTGCCCTACGGACTTGTCCGTAGGGGGCGCGCAGGCCCCGCAGGGCCGGAGTGCCTGTTAAACCACTCTGCGTGCCCATAAAAAAATGGACATTTTTTATGGGCGCGCAGAGACTCGAACTCTGACGGGTTGCCCCACTGGAACCTAAATCCAGCGCGTCTGCCAGTTCCGCCACGCGCCCAGGTTCGGCAGCGACCACCAGAGATACGCGGTCTTGATTATGGTTCCTCCAGCATGCCGGCGGGGTCTTCCGGCTGGAAGTCGCTGAGTTCCCTGGGTAGTTTTTCGACCGGCGCGAGGTCTTCGATGCTGACGCTGGCTTGCGTGTAGATGAGACCGCGATACTGTATCGGCGCCAGCGCTGTTTCTTTGTCGATGTAGAGCGCGCCGTCCTGATTCTTGAACGTCACACTCCAGGGCACGTTCGTGCCGGGTCCGTTGACGAAGTTCAAGGCTTCGACGAGTTTGCGCGGCGCGTACGTCGTCGTGTCGACCCAGAGGTCGCGAAGACGGTAGCGATGCGGGTCGCGCAGCGGATGCAGCGCTAAATGATAAGCCGGCGAACCATCGACGTCGTCAGTACCGACGAGCGTGACGTCGTAGGCGCGATTCCTGGCGTACACGGTTGCGATTTCCTGAAGCCCCGGCGTGGGTTCGGGCGACGGCGTCGCGGTCGCATGCGGATCGGGATCGTTAAACTGGTCGCGCACCTGGCGTACGATCTCGGCGGGCGTTAGCGGCTGCGGCACCGGCGTGAGCGGCGTCGCGCCGATACCAAATCCGTAGTTCGGTGAGAGGTCCGGGGCGCCGAGATAGTCCACGGGCGCTTCTGCTTTCCCAATTCGCCAGAAGAATATCCCGATGTTCATGCCCTTCGGAGCGTGCGGATGCGCCAGCTCTTCGTCGCTTACCGGATTGAACAGGATCGAGCCGCTGTACGCATCGTAGCCGCTGTGGTAGTGTTCCGTGCGTTCCTGACCGCCTTCGTGCACGCGCACGACCACCGTGTACTGGAGTTGCCCCGGATAGTGCTGTGATTCCCAATAGCGGCGCGCCTGCGCGAAGATCTCGTAGGGATCCGTCGACGGCGGCGCCGCGCTCAGTGCGGCGGCCAAAAAAGCGGCGATCACCATGCAAACGATACCTTCGTGAGCCGCCCCGGTTTCAGCTCTTAGATGAAGGGCGGATGAAAAGATCGCAGCAGGCGTCGTCCTGCGGAACCTCCCGCCATCCCGGCATTCCCTTGACCGCGGCCGAGAGCGGGTCCGCTTTGAATACGAGCAGCGCGTTCACTTTGAAGTGGTCCAGCGTCTCGGGCCAGCCGGGGTCCATCCGCGCGACCGAAATGAAGCCGGCCCAGACGTCCGGGGGAAACGGATCGGCCCGGCCGTCCAGAAAAACTTTGATGTTGCCCTTGCCGAGCGCGTACGCGCAGCGCGAGAACTCGGTGCACAGCAAGTTGTGATCGCCCGGAAGCGATGCGAGCGTTGCGATCGAACTCACCGGCGGATCCCAGGTCGCCGTCATGGGCTTCGCATGATAGGCGGTATATCCGGCGAGCGGCACGGCGACGAACGCCACGAGCCACGGGACGATCGCAAACTTGCGCGCGGCGAGCGGGTCCTTCCAGCCCGCCGAATCCTCGATCGCCAGCGCCGCTGCAACTACGGCGAGAATTGCGAACAGCGCGATGTTGCGCGCGGCGAAGAGCGTCGCGACGGCCATCAGAACCGTGAGAACCAGATCGCGCGGGCGCAATCGCCAGACGCGCGCGGCGCCGTACACGCACAGCGCCAGCAGCGGGAGCATGCCCGCGACGAGCTGCGTGCTGAAGCCCGTCGTCGGCTGCCATTCCGTGATGTATTGGCGGATCGGACTCTGCATGAGTTCGAACGCATAGATGGGCAAGCGCACGCCCAGCGGCGTGCACAGCGTTGCGAGCGGGACGCCGATGCAGAGCGCCAAGCGCAGCCGCACGCCGGGCTCCGCCAGCGCGGCGCCGATTCCCCCGGCGGCGCGCGCGCGTTGCCACAGGTACATCGCGGCGTCGATCCACACGATCGGAATTGCCAGCATGACGCTGGCGTGAACGTTCGCCCATGCGACCACTAGCGGAATCGCCCATAATACGGCGACGCCGTCCGAGTCGAGTGCCAGCATCAGGCCCGCGAGCAGCGGCCACGCCAAGACCTGCGCGCGCAATGCGAACGTCGATTCGAAGCAGATGCCGGCGAAGAGCAGCGACGCCAGCGTCGACGTGGTGGCCGCCCCGGCGCGTTTGGCGCGCAGCGCGGTGATAGCCAGCGTCACGAACACCGCGAGTCCGGCGACGACCGTCAGCACCCAGAGCGCGTTGTGGTCCATCGCCAGTGCGACGAGCACGCCGAGCAGCCATTCGTGCGGCACCCACGGGGCGCCGGGCGCGGAAAAGACGTCGCTGCCGAGCGTCGTTGGAATTCGATGGTTGGACAACACGAACTCGCCGAGTTGGCGTTGCCAAAACAGATCGCCGTCGACGTACGGGTATGCTAAGCGGTCGCCGACGATATACGCGCAGAAGATCGCGACGCCGGACAGAATGAGTCGCATCGGGCCGGCGTTACGTCACGTTCACCGTGGTATACGCGTATTTGAATCGATTTTGTAAGATGCCGACGGTGGCGACCATGGACGGCACGATCGTCACACCGGGCATCAGGTTCGCGAGCAGATCTTTGAGCACGTCGGGAGGCGTGCTTCCCTGCGGCGCCGCACCGGCTTGAACGAGCGTGCGCGCCTGTTCGGCGGCGGCGGTGTGGCAGACGAGGACGTTGAGGCCGCGCCGCTGCAGCGCTTCGAGGGTTCCGTCCTGATACATCGATTCGCCGTCGTTCGGATCGGCGGTCGTCGTCGGTTGCGAGCGTGCGTGATAGAAAATGTTCGTCGCGACGACGTTCCCGCTCGGGTCCTTGAATCCGAAGGCCTCGCCGATCTTGTATTTCGCCCAGATCGAGTCGTTGTAGGCGAACGCATTCGCGTAGCCGTGCAGGCATGCAACCATCGCGATCGACCCCGGCGCGATACCGTATCCGAATTGATAGCCGTTGTACGCGCTTTTGATTGCGCCGAGGGCGCGCGGCACGTACCCGTCCATGTCCCACAGTTGATGCACCGCGGCCCCCGGGCGCTCGACCAGCTTGACGAAGCCGGCGTAGTCGAACTCCGCTTGCGTCTCGACGAACTCGAGTTCGCTCGCGCCGCCCTTCGCGCAGGCATCGGTCGCCAGCGCCGCGACAAGCGCGCCCGCCGCCAGGAAGGTCTTCCGTTCCACGCATCCTCCAGATTCGATATGACGTCTTTGCGGCGCCATTCCTCACGCGGCCGGGGGGTTCATGCGCCTGCAGGCAGCCGCAGGCCGGCGTGCAAAGAACTCGCCCCATGCAGCTTTTCTCATTCGGTAAGGGTGCTGTTGCGCTCGTCGTCGTGATCGCCGCCGCGTTCGGGAGCGGATGCTCGGGCGGCTCCAGCCCGGCGATGGCGCCGGCGGACGATGCGCTTGCGGGGCCGGCACCGGGACAGCGGCTCGCGGCCGTGAGCGGAACCCACCCGATCGACCCGCTCCTCGCCCGCCAGTTCCGGGATTTGCGTATGAAGCACTCGCCGTCGCTCCGCGGCTCCGCCGCTGGACCGGTGCCTGGGAAGACGCACGCATTCTGGGCGATTTGGCCGCGGGCGGATACCGGCGTCGAAGCCGAGCAAGTGATTTGGCCGAACCTCGAAGTCTCCGTGAGCGCGGACGTGGTGTACGCGCCGACCACGTATCCCGCGCCCGAAGCGTGCATCGAATCGACCACGGCGTACGAGGCGCAACCATGGGGGTTGCAGATCTGGGCTTGGGATTGGTGTTCCTTAAATCCGAACGGCAAAGTCGGCAAAGCGGTAGACGTAAATGCAAAGTTCCTACGGACGTATACGCGCGCCGCAAACGGGACGCGCGCTTACCTCGTGCGCGTGGAGGAAACCAACGTCGCGAAAAACGAGTGGACCGACTATCTCTACAACTACGCGACGAAAAGTTGGAACGTCTTCTACGTTTCGAGCGGAAACGCCGACATCCACGAGCCGACCGGTTGGGACGCCTACGAGACGTATTCCAAGATCGACAAAAAGACCGGGCGATCGTTTATGTGCGGCTACGTTGCGGCCGTCGGTCCGATCGTCTCCGAAGGGTTACGTATCCGCACGCCATCGGGATGGACGCTTGCGAATACCACGAACTCGTTCGTCGCGCCCGACGGCGACTTCTATTGCCCGCTCGAAATTCTCGGTCCCCGTACCGAACTCGAAATATTCCGTCTCGTATCGATAACGAAGGCGGCCGTGCAATCGAAAACCCCCGCGAAGTATCTCCGCGGGGGTTTCGTACTTGGTGCACCGCGAGGGACTTGAACCCCCAACCAAGTGATTAAGAGTCACCTGCTCTACCAATTGAGCTAGCGGTGCGAGTTTTTGCGCCCTCCGGGACTCGAACCCGGGACCAACGGCTTAAAAGGCCGCTGCTCTACCGACTGAGCTAAAGGCGCTCAAGCCGACCCAGGGATTACGAAACGCGCCCCGACGCGTCCTGCCTAAGCCGAAGCGGATGTTGGCAAGCGGCCGAGCACATCCGGATAAAGTGCGACCATTTCGGCAGCCGTAATCGGACGCGAGTACAGAAAACCCTGTGCGAGGCGGCAGCCGGCGTTGCGCAGCATCTCGCGCTGGCGCACCGTTTCCACGCCTTCGGCGACGACGCGTACGTCGAATGCCTCGGCCAGCGTCATCAACGTGCGCACGATCGGCTCGCTCGCGAGTTCGCCGTCGATGCCGGAGACGAAACCGCGATCGATCTTGATCGCATCGACCTTGAACTGCTGCAGATATCGCAGCGATGAATATCCCGTACCGAAGTCGTCGATGCAGAGGCTGAAACCACGATCGCGAATGCGCTCGAGCGTGACGTTGGCGCGCGTGCCGCTGTCGAGCACCACGCTTTCGGTGATTTCAATGATCAAGTCTTGCGGCGAGAGGGAGTGATGTTCGAGCGCCTGCACGAGATAGCGTTCGAAGTCGGCGTCGACCAGTTCGGCCGCCGAGACGTTGACGTGCATGTGGAAATCCATCCGCCCGTTTCGGTTCCGGCGCCACGCCGCGAGCTGCTCGCAGGCGGTCTGCACGACGAACCGGCCGATCGGCGTCGCCAACCCGCTCTGTTCGGCGATCGGAATGAACTCCGTCGGGCTCACGACGCCTTCGGTCGGGTGATCCCATCGCAGGAGCGCTTCGCAGCCGATCGGCGAGCCGTCGACGAGGCTGACGATGGGCTGGTACAGCAGGCGAAATTCGTTGCGCTCCAGCGCCTGGCGGATGTCGGACGTCAGCTGCAGCCGTTTCTGCGCGCGGTCCTGCATCTTGGAATCGAACAGTGCGTAACGCGAACCGCCGCCCGCCTTAGCGTGCTGCATCGCAATTTCCGCATCGCGCGTCACGTCTTCCGACCGTTCGTAGCTCGACGAACCGATCGCGATGCCGACGCTCGCGCCAAGGTAAATCGCGCGACCGTTGATCGTAATCATCTTCGAAAGGTTATTGAGCACCCGGCGGGCGACCGATTCGACGTGCAGAATGTCGCCGAGCGACTGCAGCAGCACGGCGAATTCATCGCTGCCCAGCCGCGCGACGACATCGCGCACGTCGACGGACGAGCGCAGACGCTGCGCCACCTGCGTCAGCACGGTGTCGCCGGCAGCGTGGCCGAAGGTTTCGTTGACGTCGCGGAAGTGCTCGAGGTCGACGAAGATGACCGCGAAGAACGAGTCGAGCAAGGCGCTGGCCTCCTCGAAGCGCCGGTGAAGATGCTCTTCGAAGAGATGCCGGTTCGGAAGACCGGTGAGGACGTCGTGCGTCTTATCGTGCTGCATCCGGCGTTCGCTGTGCTTCAGCGCCGTCTTGTCGCGAAACATGCAGATCGCGAAGAGCGCAGAGCCGCTCTCGTCGTTGACGACCGACACCGTTGCGTCGGTCCAGACTTCTTGCCCCATGCGGGTATTCAAGTGCTGCTCGAACTCGAACGTATCGCGTTCGCCGGCGAGCAGATCCGCCAGGTCTTGTTCGTGGCCTTCCAGCGCGGCAGCGATGCCTTCGCTAAAAAGCGACCGGAAGACGGCGTTTGCGTCGACGACGTTGCCCGCGCGGTCGAGAACGGCGATGCCGACGGCGGCTCCGTCGAACACGGCGCGGAACTGCGCTTCCGACAGACGCAGCGCCTCCTCGGCGTTCTGCCGTGCAAGCTCCGCAGTAAGGCGCGCCGATTCTTCCATGGCTCGCTGCAAGGCATCGCCGTTGCGCGCTGCCGCAAACTGCGCGATCGCCAGCATCAACGCGACCAGCAGGACCGCACCGACGAGCAATGCGACGTAGATGTATCGCTGGCGCAGCTCGTAAAACGAGCCGCGACGTTCGATCGAGCGCGTCAGAAATCCGGTGGCGGCGAGGCGCAAGTCGTGCGCGGCCGCAAGCGCCGGCTTGGCAAACTGGTCGATCTGCGCCGGAGCGACGACGGGGCTGGGTTTGAGCAAAGCTCCGGCGACCAGCACCTTATGATAGTCCATCGCCGTCGAACTATATCGATCCGCGAGGCTCGGCAGTTGCGCTAAGTCGGCGGCTTCCTGCGGTAACAGGACCGACATAGACTGCACGAGCTTCGGCACTTGGTCGATCGACAGGTCGGCTCCATTGCGGATGCCGGCGAGTGCGTTCGACAAACGCATGCGCTGCTGCAGCGTCATGCTGCCGTGCACGACGGTGAGCTCGCTGAGTACCCGCGAACGCGACACGTCCTCGTACATCAGCGGCGGACCGTTCAGAGATAGGTCCGCGAGATCTTGGGCAGACGAATACGAATCGTAGTTCAGGTTCGAATTATTGAGATTGAGCGAGACCATGTTGCCGATGGCAGCGGTCATCTCATTGGACGTCCGGATAGCCTCGTCGCCCGGGGGTGCGACGCGCGCCTTCGCCCACGCCGCCGTTACGTTCGCCCATTGGTGATGCGGGTCGAAACCCGCGGTGGGTCCCGAGCCGTAGGCTGCGTCGAGGGGCCGAAGGCGGGCATCGATGGCGACGCGCAGCTCGGCGACTTCCGACGGCGGTTGTCCCAGCGCCAAGGCGTACCGGTAGGCGGCGACGAGTTCCGCAAGATCGTTCAGATCCGTGCTCGTGCGAATCGCGGCGAGATCCAAATCCCGCATCGTCGGGTCGAGCCCGCCGGCGCGATCGAGTCGGGCTACCTGCGTGAGGACGACCGCAAGCACGAGCGCGGACAGCACCGTGGCGACGATGCCCGACCAAGACGCCCAAGCACGAACCGTAACAGGCTTCCGGTCCATCGCATGGGACTTCGCGCCTATTGAAGGGGTTACTTCTTTAACGTTACGCCACACAATTCAAGGAGCGAGGTACCGGCCTCGCTCACTCGTGAAATGGAATTTGGGGTGACCGACCGGGGTCGAACCGGCGACCTCCTGAGTCACAGTCAGGCGCTCTAACCAACTGAGCTACGATCACCACGTTGTGCCGGACGCTGCGGCCAAGATGTGCGCCCGGAGGGACTCGAACCCCCATCTTCGAGTTTAGAAGACTCGTGCCTTATCCTGTTAGACCACGGGCGCACGATGCGACTCCCAAGGCGCACCCGACCAGGATACCACGCCCCTGCAAGGACCTTGGAAGCAAGGCGAGCGGCGTCCCCAATCGGCTTCGGCGCCCGGCCGTCTTGCCCCGCGACCCCGGCGTTGCGACATTTCTGCTATTAGAGAACGATTAGCCTTTCGTTGCTGTCTTTGCAACCCGAGGTTCGAAGTGCAATCGGACCGAAAGCGGCGTGAGTCGTAACCCAGCTAAGCAGGTCTCAACGTGGGCGTCTTCATCGTGTGCCGGAATCGCATATTCTCCATCGCAATCGCCGCGGGATTGCTGACCAGTTGCTCCCCCAACGGCGGTGCGGCGGGCATTTCGATTCCCCACGCGCCGGGCGAAGCGCTCCCGGCCGCCGGGTCTCCGGTCGGCACGTACATCAAACACGTCGTCATCATTATTCAGGAAAATCGCACGTTCGATAACGTGTTCTACGGTTACCCGGGCGAAGATTCTCCGTCGTTCGGCTACATGCGCACGAGCACCGCGCGCAACGCAAAAGTTATTAAGGTTCCGCTGACGCCGGCCCCATTCGGGAAACAAGACGAATGCCACGCGTTCAGCTGCGGAATATTGGATTTCGATCGCGGCAAGATGGACGGTTTCGGCTTGCCGATGATCAACCCGGGCGAAGCGGCGGGAACGAGTGCGTACACCTATCTGCCGCGCTCGCAGGTCGCGCCGTATTGGGCGATGGCCAAGCAATACGTCCTGGCCGACCGAATGTTCACGACGCAATTCGATGCGAGCTTCGTCGGGCATCTCGATCTCGTTGCGGGGACGTCGAGCGTGGCGTCGGATGAATCCGTCGTCGAAGTGCCGACGGCAAGTCCGTGGGGCTGTGGTGCTACGCAAGGCGCGAAAACATGGCTGCTCACCCAGGGCCGCACCATTTCTCCCACCGGACCGTTCCCGTGCTTCACGCAGTTCGCTACGCTCGCCGACACGCTCGATGATGCTAAAGTTTCGTGGAAGTACTATGCGCCGGCGGCGGGCAAATCGGGCTACCTTTGGTCGATCTTCCAATCGATCGCGAGCGTGTACAAAGGACGCGATTGGAAGCGGAACGTCATCAGTCCGCAGACGAAGGTGCTGCAGGACGCCGCGAACGGAACGCTTCCCAGCGTCTCTTGGGTCGTCCCCGACGGCCCGGACTCGGATCACGCCGGCAACAGCAGCGACCATGGACCGTCCTGGGTGGCTTCGGTCGTCAATGCGATCGGCGAAGGACCGGATTGGAACTCAACCGCGATCGTCGTGGTGTGGGACGACTGGGGCGGCTGGTACGATCACGTTCCGCCGCCGCAACTCGACTTTCGCGGCCTCGGCATGCGCATTCCGTGCATCATCATCTCGCCGTATGCGCGCAGAGGCTACATCTCGCACACCCAGTACGAGTTCGGCAGCATACTGCACTTTACCGAGCAGGCCTTTAACCTGCCGTCGCTCGGCACCAACAAAGTCGGACCCGCGCCAAACGATCGCGGCTACACCGACGTTCGCGGCGCGAGCCTTGTCGATTCGTTCGACTTCACGCAGAAGCCGCGGGGCTTCACGCCGATTCCAGCGCCCTATCCGATGTCTGCATTCGTGAACGAGCGGCCTTCAGGCGAACCACCCGACGATTACTGATATGTCGTCAAGCAGCTCGGTCGATGCAACGCGAGCCGCGCTCGCGCGCTGCTCGCCCGAAAGCGCAGCGACGCCGTTCGGCGTCCCGCTTCGCGGTGCCGGCTGCCGGTGCCCCGGTCGGCACCTACATCAAACACGTCGTCATCATCATTCAGAAAATCGCACGTTCGACAACGCGTTCTACGGTTATCCCGGCGAAAACACTCCGTCGTTCGGCTACATGCGCACGAGCAGCGCGCAACGCGAAGGTCGTTAAAGTTCCACTAACGCCGGCCCCATTCGGCAAACAAGATGAATGCCACGCGTTCAGCTGCGGCATAATCGATTTCGATCGCGGCAAGATGGACGGGTTCGGTTTGCCGATGATCAACCCGGGCGAAGCCGGGAACGAGTGCTACACCTATCTGCCGCGCACGCAGGTGCGCCGTATTGGGCGATGGCGAACAATACGTCCTGGCCGACCGAATGTTACGACCAGTTCGATGCGAGTTCGTCGGCATCTCGATCTCGTGCGGGAACTCGAGCGTGCGTCGGATGAATCCGTCGTCGAAGTGCCGACGCAAGTCCGTGGGGCTGTGGGCTACGCAAGGCGCGAAAACATGGCTGCTCACCAGGGCGCACCATTTCTCCACCGACCGTTCCCGTGCTTCACGCAGTTCGCTACGCTCGCCGACACGTCGATGATGCTAAAGTTTCGTGAAGTACTATGCGCCGGCGGCGGGCAAATCGGGCTACCTTGGTCGATCTTCCAATCGATCGCGAGCGTGTACAAAGGACGCGATTGGAAGCGGAACGTCATCACCGCAACGAAGGTGCTCAGACGCCGCGAACGGAACGCTCCAGCGTCTCTTGGGTCGTCCCCGACGGCCCGGACTCGGATCACGCCGGCAACAGCAGCGACCATGGACCGTCCTGGTGGCTTCGTCGTCAAGCGATCGGCAAGGACCGGATTGGAACTCAACCGCGATCGTCGTGTGTGGACGACTGGGCGGCTGTCGATCACGTTCCGCCGCCGCAACTCGACTTTCGCGGTCTCGGCATGCGCATTCCGTGCATCATCATCTCGCCGTATGCGCGCAGAGGCTACATCTCGCACACCCAGTACGAGTTCGGCAGCATACTGCACTTTACGGAGCAGGCCTTTAACCTGCCGTCGCTCGGCACCAACAAAGTCGGACCCGCGCCAAACGATCGCGGCTACACCGACGTTCGCGGCGCGAGCCTTGTCGATTCGTTCGACTTCACGCAGAAGCCGCGGGCCTTCACGCCGATTCCAGCGCCCTATCCGATGTCTGCATTCGTGAACGAGCGGCCTTCAGGCGAACCACCCGACGATTACTAAGATGAGCGTCAAGCAGCTCGGGTCGATTGCAATCGCGAGCGCCGCGCTCACCAGCTGCTCGGCGGGAAGCGGGGCGTCGCCGGACGCCGTCCCGGCATTCGCGGTGCCCTCTGCCGGTCAGCCGGTCGGAAGATACATCAAACACGTCGTCATCATCGTTCAAGAAAACCGCACGTTTGACAACGTGTTCTTCGGTTTTCCCGGCGAGGGCAAGCCGGCGTACGGCAACATGCGCACGAGCCGCGATCCCCACGCGCCGGTCGTGAAAGTTCCGCTGCGGCCCGCACCGTTTGGCAAGCAAGACGAATGCCACGGCTTCGTCTGCGGACTCCTCGATTGGGATCACGGAAAGATGGACGGCTTCGGTTTGCCGCTGCTCAACCCCGGCGAACCGGCTGGGCGCCGGCCGTATACCTACTTGCCGCGCACGCAGGTCGCGCCGTATTGGGCGATGGCAAAGGATTACGTCCTTGCCGACCGCATGTTTTCGACGCAATTCGATGCGAGCTTCGTCGCGCATCTCGATCTGATCGCGGGGACATCCAGCGTGTCGCCAACGACGTCTGAGGCGGGTGTCCCGAGCGCCATGCCGTGGGGCTGCGACGCTCCGCCCGGCACCACGACGAATCTGTTGCACCCCAACCGCGTCGAGACAGCCGGCAACGGACCCTTCCCGTGTTTCACGCAGTTCGCAACGCTCGCCGATACGCTCGACGATGCCGGGCTCTCGTGGAAGTACTACGCGCCGGCGTTGGGACAGCCCGGCTCGTTGTGGTCGGTGTTCCAATCGATCAAGCGCGTATATCAAGGTCCGGATTGGGAGAAGGACGTCATCTCGCCGCAGACACGGGTGCTGCAGGATGCACAAGCCGGCAATCTCGCGAGCGTCTCATGGGTGATTCCGGATAGTCAGGACTCGGATCACGCCGGCATTACAACCGATCGGGGACCGTCCTGGGTAGCCTCCGTCGTCAATGCCATCGGCACCGGCCCGGAATGGAATTCAACCGCGATCGTGATTTTGTGGGATGATTGGGGCGGCTGGTACGATCACGTGCGGCCGCCGCAGCTCGACTTCCGCGGGCTCGGCATACGCGTACCGTGCATCATCGTCTCCCCGTATGCACGCACCGGATACCTTTCGCACACCGTCTACGAATTCGGCAGCGTACTGCATTTCGCGGAACAGGCATTCAACTTGCCGTCGCTTGGCCCGAATCGGCTTGGCAGCGGCCCCGGTGATCTCGGGTACACCGACGTTCGCGGCGCGAGCCTCGCGGACTCGTTCGATTTCGTACAGAAGCCGCGGCCCTTCAAACGAATTCCGCAACGCTACCCAATCTCCGCATTTGTCAACGAGCGGCCGTCCGGCATAGCACCCGACGATATCTGAGATCTCGGGACGACAGGATTTGAACCTGCGACTTCTTGCTCCCAAAGCAAGCGCTCTACCAAGCTGAGCTACGTCCCGCGACGGCGTCTCTTAGAAAAGTAGCGGGTGGAATCCCGCGTATCGCGACAGATCCGCCTCTGACGAATCGCTCGCGAAGAGGTTGGCCCCGGCGATACGCAGGCCCGATCGCAGGGCCGCTCGGGCACAGCGGACGTTCGTCGCCGGGACGAACGCGCTGCACCAGCTTGCACCGTATTGCCGCTGCAGCGTGACGAGCGAGAGCGCCAGGACCTGTACGAGATAGACCGCGGAGACGGCCGCCACCGGCCCGATCCGGCCATCCGGCCAAACGTACGCGTACGCGACGAACTCGTCGTTTCGAAAGATGGCACTGCCGTGCGCGGACTCGACGAAGCGCGCATGCTCGAGCGGCCGCGCCACACCGCGCGTTTCCCGGTCGACGGCGTCGAGCGAAAAGCCGTGGCGCTGCGGATCGATCGGCTCGATTTCAAAGCGGTAGTCGCCGGCGGCCATCTCCACGAGCGTATCTTCGCGCGGAATCGCGCCGGCCAGGCGCAAGACCGGCGTCCGCACGGCGATGCGCCGGCGCAACGCAAGCGCGACACCGGCCGCATCACCCGCTTCCAGCATGACCGTCCGAGTCGCACCGCCGGCGCCATCTTCGAGCGCGGCGTCCAATAGCTGCGCGCCGATACCCGCGTTCCGGAACGACGGCTCGACGAACAGGTCGCCGACGTATCGCTCGTCGGGGCTCACGTTCGCCAGCGCGAGCCCGATGGTTTCGGTTTCATCGCGCGCGCACCAGGCGTTGCCGGCTTGCGCGAACGCCGCCGCTAGACGAAACGTGCGTTCGTCGAAACCGCGCCGCGTTGCGATCGCGGCGACGTCCGCACCGCTTGCCGCACCGACGCGCGCTTCAGACACGCGATTGCAGCGATGCGAGCAGCGCGCCGGCCGCGCGGCGCCGGTGGCTGACTTGGTTCTTCTCCTGCGCGGTCAGTTCGGCAAACGTACACCCGCGCGGCGGATAGAAAAAGATCGGATCGTAGCCGAAGCCGGCGCTGCCGTGCGTTTCGCGGGCGATGATCCCCTCGACGATACCTTTGCCGGTCAGCTCTTCGCCGTCGGGGAGCACCAGCGCCATCACGCAGACGAATCGCCCGTCGCGCCGCTCGTCGGGCGTATCGCGCAGTTCGTACAGCATGAGCGCCAGGCGCTGGTCCCAGGATGCCTCCTCGCCGGCGTAGCGGGCCGACAGCACGCCCGGGCGGTTGTCCATCGCCTCCACCTCAATGCCGGAATCGTCGGCCAAGACCGCCGCGGAGATGCCGGCGTCGCGCAGCTGCTGCGCGAGCGCGCGCGCTTTGAGCAACGCGTTATCGACGTAGCTGCTGTCGCCTTCGATCACGTCGACGTAGTCCGGGTACGTCTGGAGGTCGAGCGGCGACCCTTCGAGGATCGCCTGCATTTCCACGAGCTTGCCTTGATTCTTCGTCGCAACGTAGGTTTTCATGGGCGCCTAGTCTTCGAGGCGGAGTACCGCCATGAAGGCTTCTTGCGGCAGCTCGACGCGGCCGACGCGCTTCATGCGCTCTTTACCCACCTTCTGCTTCTCCAGCAGTTTGCGTTTGCGCGTGATATCGCCGCCATAACACTTCGCAAGGACGTTCTTGCGAATCGCACTGACGGTTTCGCGCGCCACGATCTTGCCGCCGATGGCGGCCTGGATCGGCACTTCGAACATCTGGCGCGGAATGAGATCTTTCAAGCGCTCCGCCAGCGCGCGGCCGCGCCCCGGCGCGCGATCGCGCGCTACGATGAACGACAGTGCGTCGACGGGCTCGCCGTTGAGCAGGATCTCGAGTTTTACCAAGTCACCCGGGCGATATCCGATCATCTCGTAATCCAGCGAAGCGTACCCCTTCGTCCGTGACTTGAGCTGATCGAAAAAGTCGACGATGACCTCGATCAGCGGCATTTGATAGCTCAGAATCACGCGGCCGTCATGGAGATATTCCATATTCTGCAGATCGCCGCGGCGGTTCTGCGTGAGCTCCATGATCGGGCCGACGTAATCCGGCGGCGTAATCATCGTCGCCTTCACGTACGGCTCTTCGATGGTACGGATCAAGTTGGAAACGGGCAGCTTCGACGGGTTATCGATCAGCACGGTCTCGCCGTCGGTCTTGCTTACGCGGAACACCACGGACGGCGACGTCGCGATCAGGTCGAGCGAATAGTCGCGCTCCAGCCGCTCTTGGACGATCTCCATGTGCAGCAGCCCCAGAAAGCCGCAGCGAAATCCGAAACCGAGCGCGACCGACGTCTCCGGTTCGTAGACCAGCGCGGCATCGTTGAGTTTGAGTTTTTCGAGCGCGTCGCGCAGGTCTTCGTATTCGGCGCCTTCGTTTGGATAGAGGCCGCAGAAGACCATCGGTACGGCTTTCGCGTAGCCGGGGAGCGGGACGTGCGATGGGTTGTCGGGTGAGGTGATGGTATCGCCGACGTCGATGTCGCCGAGCGACTTGATGTTGGCGATCACGTAACCGCTGCTGCCGAGCTGCAGGCTGTCGGTCGGGCGCATGGCAGGCGTAAAGATGCCGACCTCCGTGCACTCGAAGACGCGCTGGTGGGCCATCGACATGAAGCGCATGCCGGCTTTCAGCTCGCCGTCGACGATGCGCACGTAGTTCACCACGCCGCGATAGGGGTCGAACTGTGCATTGAACACCAGCGCCCGCAGGTGGTCCGCATGACCCTTGGGCGGTGGGATTCGCGAGACGATCGCTTCGAGGATCTCTTCGATGCCGATGCCGTTCTTGGCCGAGGCTAGGATGCACTCGCTCTTCTCCATGATGAGCAGCTCCTCGACTTCGTTCATCACGCGCTCGGGATCGGCAGCGGGCAAGTCGATCTTGTTGATCACGGGGATGATCGTGAGGTCGTGCTCTAGCGCAAGGTGGTAGTTCGCCAGCGTCTGCGCTTCGATGCCCTGGGCGGCATCGATGATCAGTAGCGCGCCTTCGCATGCGGCGAGCGAGCGAGAAACTTCGTACGAGAAATCGACGTGGCCGGGCGTATCGATCAGATTGAGCTGGAAGATTTCGCCGCTGACCGACGGGTAGCTCATCGTAACCGGATGCATCTTGATCGTGATGCCCCGTTCGCGCTCGAGATCCATGGCGTCGAGCATCTGCTCGCCCATGGCCCGCATGGCCACCGTTTTCGTTACCTCGAGCAAACGGTCGGAGAGCGTCGTCTTGCCGTGGTCGATGTGCGCGATGATGCAGAAGTTGCGCACGTTGCTCGCCGTCTCCAGACGGTGCGGGCGTTCGGGAATGCTCAAGATATCAGTAGGAAACGAAGCAGGCGTGGCCGATCGAGTTGATGATCAGCGGCCGCAGTAAGAATTGAATCGCGAGGATGAGCACCAAAAACGATAGGTCGAGACCGCCCATCGGCGGGATGATGCGGCGCAGCGGCTGCAGCAGCGGCTCGATCACCATCGCCAGGTAGTCCGTCCAGCGGCCGCGCAGGCTCGGGATCCACGACACGACTGCGTAGACCAGCATCAGGATGAGGTAGGCGTTGAGCGCGTACAACGCAAGCTGCGCTAGAATGCAGAGGAAGTTCACGAAAGCGTTACCGCGGCTCTACGGGAGCGAGGCCAAGACGTTGGCCGGAACGCCGCTGAGAAACGGCGTCGGATCGATCGGCTCGTCGTTGTACATGACCTGGTAGTGCAGATGCGGGCCGGTCGCGAATCCGGTGGCGCCGGCGGCGGCGATATACTCGCCCTTGTAGACGTGCTGTCCGACCGAAACGTCGGCGCGCGATAGATGTGCGTACCAGGTGTGATAACCGTTGCCATGGTCGATGTCGATCTTGATGCCGTAGGCGCCGTCGTACGTGTTCGCGACGACCGTTCCGGCGGCCGACGCCCGGACCGGCGTACCGTAGTCGGCTTCGATGTCGACGCCCTTATGGAACTCGACATCGGGATACGTGCGATAGCAGAAGCAGCCGACGACCGCGGCGCCCGCGACGGGATCGATCGATGGAATCGCGGCTATCAGTTGCGCCCGCGCGAGATCGCGAAGGTGCTGCATGTTGAGGACGCGCATCGCAAGGGTGCGGTCGTGATCCGACTCTTCTTGCGTCGCGTCGGAGGCGCTGGACAGCGCGCTCACCCGCGCGGCGACCCCGTCGAGCGTCGACCCGGTGCGGACGAACGACGTTTTCTGGATCTTCGATGCAGGTTTCGTCGTGTCGCCGATGCCGATCGCGCGCTTGATCTCTTGATTCTGTTTTTGTACGTGCTGGAGCTGCTGCGACAGCGCGTCGGTACGCGCATTGATCGTGTCGAGCGCCTCCTTTTGTTTATCGGCCTGCTGCTGCAGCGCCGCGACTTGCATGTGCGCGCGCAGCACTTGAATGCCCGCAAATACGAACGAGCCCAAGACCAAAAATCCAAGAAAGCCCACGACGGCCCACATATGCCGCCGCCGCACCTCGAAGCGGTGCACAGTGTCGCCGCGCTGCGGGACGATCTTCACGTAGTACCGGTCGTTGATCATGCGTTCGACGTCGTTCCCCGTGCTATTTCGATTGCCGCGAGCTCTTCTTCTGATGCGTTGGCAGCGGGCTTGAATCGCTCGACGGCTTTGCCGTAGGTTCGCGTGTCCGTGCGTGAGTAAATGCTCGTCAGGACTACACCGTCGCCCTCGCGGTTGAGCAGCGCGAGCGCGTATGACAGGTCGGAGCCGGTGTCGTCGAAAGCGTCGTACCGAATGAAGCCGATGCGCGACACGTCCGTCTTGGCCAGGCCCTCGAGTTCGTCGGTACGCCCGGTCACCCTCTCCAGGGTGGCTTGCGCAGCCGCTTGGCCGCTCTCGAGCTGGCCCAGGCGGCCGGCTGCGTCGCCGGAGCCGCCGCCGATCAGGCCGTCGTGGGTCTGGAGCAGCGCGGCGAGGCGCGCCAAGGCCGGCTTCACCGCAATGAAGTGGTAGAGCGCGAGGGCGATGAGGGCGCCTGCGAGGGCGCCGGCGGCTGCGTACAGCGTTGTTTGCGGCATAAAAATTCAAATACCACGACGAGAGTCAGGGAGGCCACGGCACCCGTAAGGGCTCGCTTACCGTTGCTACCTTCCGGTCCTGGCGGGGTTCACGAGGTTACGCCGCGTGACGCCCAACCCCCATCATGGCTTGAGCATAGTACCACAGCCGGGCCGCGCCTTCCCCGAGCTATGTCGGGGGTCTGGGTTCGGAGAGCGGAACGGCGCGGGCCGCTCGCCAAGGACGGCCCATGCGCCGGCTACTTCCATCCGTGGCTCTGATTGCTGCGCTTGCCTTGCCTTCCGTTTCAGCTGCGGCGCCCGCACCCGGTCTCGATTGGTCGATGGATGCAGCGACGATCGCGCGCACGTGCGCGGCTGCCATTTCGTCTGCGGACGCGCGAGTCCGGGCCATCGCCCGGGCGCGCGGCAGCGGCGCGGCGTTCACGTTTGCGAATACGGTGCTTCCGCTTGAAAACGCGATAGCGGACGAGAGTGACGCACTCGCCGCACAGCTCTTTCTCTCGAGCGTCGCGCCGTCGAAAGCGGTGCGGGATGCATCGCTCGCGTGCGATACCAACGTCGAGAATGAGTTCAGCGTGCTGACCGCTCTTCCCGGTCTCAACGCCGCCGTAGAATTCGCCGCGGCGTCCGGCACCGCGAAGACGGTCTACGATAAGAAGCTCACCGATCTGTGGCTCGAAACGCTGCATCGCTCCGCCGCCCAACTGGCTCCGCCGCGGCGCGCCGAGTTCGTCAAACTCGAATCGACGCTTCACGACCTGGAAAATCGCTTCGGACAAAACTTGGCCGACGACGCGACGACGATGGAACTCCCTTCGCGGCAGACCAACGGCCTCGGCAGCGACATGTTGGCGGGATTCACGCACTCGAACGGCGGCTATACCGTTCCGGTCAATAGCGGCACGTACGAATTCTTGACCCAGTCGACCAGCGAAGACGCGCGGCGCGCCTACTACATGGCCTTCAACAATCGCGCGGCCGCCGCGAACGTCCCGCTGCTCGAGCAGGCGATCGCGGTCCGCGACCGGCTCGCGCATTTGCTCGGCTTTGAGACGTGGGCAGATTATCGGTTGGCCGATCGCATGGCCGGTACGCCCGCGCGCGTCGAGAAGTTTATCGGATCGACGACCACCGCGCTGCAGCCGGCGGTAACAAGCCAGATCGATGCGATGCAGAACGCCGTACGAGCCGAAAATCGCGATTCGCGCGCCGTCCTTGCGCCGTGGGACGTCAAGCGCGGCGAGTACCTCGTCTCGAAGGCGCGTGCCGTCGACGGCAATGCCGTTCGTCAGTACTTTCCGGTCCAGCATACGATCGACGCGGTGCTCGACGTTTACCACACGCTGCTGGGTGTCACGTTCGAAAACGTCCTGCCGGCCGATTCGTGGGCGCCCGGTGTGCTGGAATACCGCGTGCTCGACAGCGCTTCCGGAAAACTGCTGGGAATCACGTTCTTCGATCTGTACCCGCGGCCCGGCAAGTTCGACTACTTCGCGAACTTTCCGATTCTGGACGTGCGTGCGACCTCGTCCGGCCGCGTGCCGGTCGCAGCGATCGTCGGCAATTGGCCCAAGCCCTCAGCCGGTTCCCCGGCGCTGCTCTCCCACAGCGACGTCGTCACGTTCTTCCACGAGTTCGGCCACGACTTGGCGGCGCTGCTGGCGACCGCTCCGTACGAAACGCTCACCGACGGCTTCCGCACCGACTTCGTCGAGGCGCCGTCGCAGATGTTGGAAAATTTCGCGTGGCAGCCCGAGATACTACGCCGCATCACGTCGAACTGGAAAACCGGCGAACCGATGCCGGACACGCTGATCGCCCAGCTGGTCGCGTCGCGTGAAACGACCCACGCCTTCGAGATCGACCGGCTGCTCGTCTACGGAAAGATCGATTTGGAATATCATTCAATGGGGCCGCACGTCGACACGACCGCGGTTTGGGCCAAGACCGCCGCGCAGATGCTGCCGCTGCTGTACTATCCGGGAACGCATCCGCAGGTCGCGTTCGGCCATATGATGGGCGGATACGATGCGGGCTTGTACGCGTATCCCTGGGCGCTCGTCTACGCGCAAGATATGTTCACGGCGTTTTCGCAAGGGAACGTGCTCGACCCGGCCGTCGGGATGCGATACCGTTCCACGATTCTCGCGCCGGCTCGCACGTACGAACCCGATGAGGAAGTGCAGGCATTTCTCGGCCGGCCGAGCCGGCCCGATGCATTCTACACCGAGTTTTCGGTGACGCCGTGATCGCCGCACTCACACTCGCGGCCGTGACCGCGATGCATCTGCACAGCGGCGACTTCACCGACGGCGGCGCGATCAGCACGCAACTGATGGCGGCCGACTGCGGCGGCGCGAATCATTCGCCCAGCTTGGACTGGAGCGGCCCTCCCGCGGGAACGAAGAGCTTCGCGCTGATCGTGCGCGATCCGGATGCTCCGGTCGCCGGCGGTTTCATCCACTGGGTCCTCTACGACGTGCCGGCCAACACGAAGCAGCTGGCGGGAGACGCAACGCAAGCGGCCGGCCAAACCGGTTTAGCAACCACTGGAAAGCCGGCCTACTACGGTCCGTGCCCGCCGCCGGGGAAACCGCATCACTACATCTTCACGCTCTACGCACTCGATATCGCACACGCCGGATCCGCGGGGCCACTCGACGCCGCGAATCTGGAGAAAGCGATCGCGGGTCACGTTCTCGCGACGGCAACGCTGCGCGCGACCGCCTCGAACCCATGACCGCGTAGGCCGCTTCTAGTTCGCCTTGTCAAAGCCGGGCGGAATCGTGAAGAGCGCCTCGGCCGCCGCGCCGCTGGACCACTTCACGTTGCCGCGTTCGGTGATTTGCGCGAATCCGCCCATATGCGACTCCCCGCCGGCCGGGGCGAACGTCATCTTCGAAAACATCACGAGCTTATCCATATCGAAAACGCCCGTTGCGTTCCCGCTGGTGTGCATCGTCGGTTTGCATCCGCCGTGCACGACGATCGACGACGGATCCGAACTGTTGGCCCCCTGCGGCAGCGGGCAGTATTGATGCGGCAGCGGAATCTTCGAAATGTACTGCTCCATGTTCATGCCCATGCTGTTGTTGGAGCACGATCCGGTCGCGTTGGCCATCGACATCTGCAAGGTGTTGTCGTAGCCGTTGGTTTCGATCGCTTCGATGGTCAGCGGACCGAGATTCTGCACGCTGTTCGTGACCGTCATATCCACCGTCCCCGGCGCTTCGTTCTCCACCTGCGGGGCGTGCGGGCCCATCGGCATCTGGGGCGTGGTGTTACACGCCGGCTTCGTATTGGTCATCGTATACGTCTTCTTAGCGAGATCGAGCGTGATGTACTGATGCTCCTGGCATTTGGAAATGACGGCCGTTTGATGCGCGACGTCGTCGGTACGCAGCCAGCCCTTGTAGTAGGCATAGCGCGTCAGCGTGCCTTTGCGCATTGCGTTGAACGCATCCATCATGGCGGCAGGCGCGCGGCTGTCGGTTTGGGTGTCCGAGGCTCCGGCAGCGCCGGTGACGGTTGCGTAGTCCGCTTGGAAGGAACCGGGCGCCGGCGGCGTCGCGGGCGGAATCACCATCCGGACGATCTGGTCGTACTGCAGAGCGGCCGGCGTCGGCGTCGCGGCCACGGCTAGGTTCTTCCGCATCGTCAGACCGGGCCACAGAAACGCGACCAGCGCCAATACCGCTAGGGCCAAACTTGCTCGTTTCACGAAACGTCCTCCCCAAAGTGCACGGAAAATCTCTACCGGAGTGCGCCGCGGCTCCGTCGAACGCCTTGCACGCTATGACAGATGAGATTACCGGCGAGCCGGTCATCAAGGTTCGCGAGAGCGGGCCGTACCGGATAAGCGGCTCGTTCGTCCTGACGGATGCGGACGGGAACGTCTATCCGGTCGACGGCGTCGTCGCCCTGTGCCGGTGCGGCGGATCGGAGACCAAACCGTTTTGCGACGGGACGCATAAGACGAACGGATTCGTCGCGATGGAACGCGCCGTGCCGGTGGAAGTGCCGTAAGATGCCGTCATACGTACGCAGCGGATCGCTTCCCCACAAGCGTCACATCCAATTCCGGCGGCCCGACGGCGGACTCTACGCCGAGGAACTATTCTCGACCAAGGGCTTCGAAAGCGTCTATTCGCTGCTCTACCACCTGCGGCCGCCGACGGCGACGCTCGACGTGCGCGCGTGGCAGCGCCCGGAGATCCGGTTCTTCGACAACGACCAGCTGCGCAACCGTCACTTCAAGACGCACCATCTCGAAGCGTCCGGGCAGGACGCGATCGAAAGTCGGATGCCGCTGCTCGGCAACGCCGACCTTCTTCTCTCCGTCGCACAGGCCGACGCGCCGATGGAGTACTTCTATCGCAACGCGGGCGGCGACGAGCTGCTCTTCATCCATCGGGGTGCGGGGGTCATAGAGACGCAGTTCGGCGAACTCGCCTACCGCCAGCACGACTATCTCGTCGTGCCGACCGGTACGACGTACCGAATCGTTCCGTCTTCACCGACGCGCATGCTGGTGCACGAATCGAGCGGCATGGTCAAGATTCCGCGCAAGTATCGCAACGAATTCGGCCAGCTCGAAGAGCACGCGCCGTACTACGAGCGCGACTTTCGGGTTCCCGTCTTGAAAGCGCCCGTCGATGCGCAGGGCGAGTACGAGGTTCGCGTCAGCAGCGGTTCGCGCAACGCAACGTACGTGGTGCAGAACCACCCGTTCGACGTCGTTGGCTGGGACGGCTACTGTTACCCGTATGCGTTCAACGTCGAAGAGTTCATGCCGATCACCGGCAAACTGCATCAGCCGCCGCCGGCCCACGCGACGTTTGAAGCGCCCGGCGCGGCCTTCTGCGCGTTCGTTCCGCGGCTCTTCGACTACCATCCGCTTGCCGTTCCCGTTCCGTACAATCATTCGAGCGTCGACTGCGACGAAGTGCTGTACTACGTGAGCGGCAACTTCATGAGCCGGCGCGGCGTCGAGGAAGGTTCGATCACACTGCACGCCGCCGGGGCGCCGCACGGCCCCCAGCCCGGAGCGGTCGAATCGAGTCTCGGCAAGACGTCGACCGATGAAATCGCCGTGATGGTCGATACGTTCAAGCCGCTGAGGATCGCGCAGGCAGCGCTGGATTGCGAAGACCCAAGCTACTTCCGCTCCTGGATCGAAGCGCCGGCCAAGACGTGAGCGCCGCTGGTTGCCCCGCCGCGGTGGTGCAAATGGTTAAGGCGGCCCCGATCGCATACCCGAACTCCGCCACGCTTTCGGACGACCTCGTGGTCCACATCGACGTGACGGTCGCGGCTGACGGCAGCGTAAAGAGCGTTCGGGTGAGTCGCACCAGCGGACAAACCGATGCGGACAAGGCGGCGCTGGCGGCTGCCCGCGCGAGCCAATACCGCCCGGCCGCCCGGGATTGCGCCCCCGTCGAAGGACACTACGCCTTCACGGCGACCTTCGTGGCCCCCGTCACCCCGTCAAGCGGCCTTCCGCCCGCACCTTAACCGGTGGTATAGTTGGCGTTATGGCGATCGGGACCGTAAGCAACGACCAGCTGACCGCCGGCCTGCAGCAGACGCAGACGGCGCTTGTGACCTCGCTGACCCGTGAAGCGACGGGGAAGCGGCTGCAGTCGCCGGCCGACGGCCCGGCCGCGTTCGCGATCGCGACCAACCTGCAAGTTCAAGTCGCCGCTTTTAATGAAGCCAGCCAAAACGTTCAGACGGCGTTCAACGCCACCAACGTCGCGACCGGCGCGCTGAGCCAGACGAGCGCGATCCTCGGGCAGCTGCGCAGCCTCGCTAACGCCGGCGTCAACGATTTTCTCTCGCCGGCGGATCGCGCCGCGCTGCAGGTCCAGGCGAATCAGCTCGTCCAGCAAGCGAATACGATCGCGCAGAGCACCAACTTCAACGGCGCGCCGCTCCTGAACGGTACGTTTGCGGGAGCGAACGCCGGGACGCCGGCGCAGGCGATCGTCACCGCCAACGTACCGCTCGCGCAAGGCGGTAGCCTCGTCACCCAGGTCGCCGCAGCGAACGCAAACTTTCAAAATCCCAACGGTGCGGCGCAAGGTTTTGGCGGTACGGCGACGACCGATTCGACCATTCAGATTCAAATCGTCGCCGGCAGCAACGGCCAGCCCGAAGCGCAAATCATCGCGACGAACAACGCCACCGGGCAAGTCATCATCGCCGGCACCGTCGCGCCGGGCCAGACCGTCAGCGGAATAGAAAACGCCAGCATCGCGCTCGGAGATTTTTCCACCGCCGACATCGGGCAGACCGCGACGGTTCAGATCAATCAGGCGGTGACCCCGAACACGCAGAACTCCGCATTGCAAGTTCTGTCCGGCGCGAACGAAGGCAACGTCACCGGCATCAACTACGGTACCGCGACGTCCGCAGCGCTGCGGATCTCGAACATCGACCTGTCCACCAGCGCTAATGCGACCAACGCAATCGGCCAAATCGACAATGCCATCGTCCAGCTCGGTACGACGCAGACGCGGTTGGGCGCGCAGCAAATCGCACTCCAATACCAGAGCGATAACGACGATACGGCCACACTCAATCTGCAAAACTCGCAGTCGAACCTCGCCGATGCGAACGTCGGTGCAGAGAATACCAACGCGACGCTGTCGCAAATTCAGAACCAGCTGCAGCTTGCCGTCCTCGCGCATCGAAACGCGCAATCGGCGGGCGTCCTTACCCTTTTTAACGGCCGCTGATTTTACCCGAACGTACCGCAGCCCGGCTCGAGATACGCCTGCTCGGGCGTCCCGAACTGCGACTCGACGGAGCGACGCTGCCGCACATGGCGCCGCCGCGCGTTCTTTCGCTGCTCGCCTATTTGATCGTCAATCGCGACCGCCGTCTAACGCGTTCGGCCGTCGCATCGGCGCTGTGGCCGGACGAACCGGAAGAGGACGCGCGCGCCAACCTGCGCCGTCACCTGCATCGACTCAATACGGAACTGCCGAAGGGCGGCGGCGAGCCGTGGATTGAAGCAACGACCGCAACCTTACAGTGGAATCCGCGGGCGTCGGCGTGGATCGACGTCGTCGAGTTCGAGCGCCTTACCGAAAGCGAAACCGCCGCGCCCGCTGCGGCGGACCTGTTCGGCGGAGAGTTTCTCGCAGGCACGTTCGACGATTGGGTGATCGCCGAACGCGAGCGGCTTCTTGCGATCTTCCTGGACGTCGCATATGTTGTAGCGCTGCGCGCGCGCGCCGCTCGGGACTTCGTCCGAGCCTGCGAGTACGCGGACCGCGTGCTCGCTCTGGGCGAGTGGCGCGAAGATGCGGCTCGGCTGAAGATCGCCGCGCTCTATGAGATGGGCGATCGTCCCGGTGCGCTGGCCGCGTTCGACGCGTTCAGCAAGCAGCTGCGCGACGACATGAACGTCGACGTGATGCCGGAGACGCGCGCGTTGCGGGATACGATTCTGGCGAACGTCCCGCTCAGCACGGAGGCCTCGGCCGCGCGCTCGCTGCAGGCGTCCGTTCCGATCGTCGGGCGCTCTGCGGAATTGGACCGGCTCATGGCCATCTGGCAAGTCGCCGCGCGGCGCACGGGGACGACCGTCTTCGTCGGCGGCGAGGCCGGCGTCGGCAAGTCGCGCCTGCTCTCCGAGTTTGCAGCGGCGGTCGAGCAGCAAGGCGGCCACGCGCTCTTCGGATACGCGCGCGAGGGCGAAGGTGCGCCGTACCAGCCGCTGGTCGACGTCGTCCGCGCTGCCGCCCCGTATCTCGTGCGCGACGAGCTGCCCGACGTCTGGCTCTCGGCACTCGCGCCGCTCGTTCCGGAATTGCTTCGTCTGCATCCCGATCTTCCTGAGATTCCCATCATCGAAGGCGGGAAAGCGCGCTTGCACGAGGCGTTCGCGCGCGTGCTCGAATCGCTCGCACGCCGGCGGCCCGTTGCGGTGATTCTCGAAGATTTGCACTGGGCCAACGTCGACACGCTGGATGCGTTCGAACATTTGGCGCGCCGTGTGGGCAGTTCGCATATTGTGCTCGTCGCGACGTACCGTTCCGACGAGGCGTCCTCGGAGCATCCGCTGCGGACGCTGCGCCGGCACCTGCAGCACGAGCATCGCGCGACCGTCGTCGGCCTCGGACCGCTCGACCGCGCCGGCATTCGCGCGCTCGTCACGACGGCGGCGGCGCAGGTTGCCGATCCGGAGGCGGTGGCGGACGCGATCTATCGTTCGAGCGACGGCAACCCGCTCTTTGCGTGGCAGCTGCTGCACGGCTACCTTGAAACCGGGACGCTCTCCAACGAATCGGTGGCCATCGATCAAGCGATTGCGGAACGAGCGTCGCGTCTCGATCCCGAAACGCGACGAGTTCTCGATGCGGCTTCGCTGGTCGGCGACCGTTTCACCATCGAGGAATTGGCCGAGATCGGCGCGTGGGACGAGAGCGCCGTCTTCGCCGCCGTCGACATTCTGCTGGACCTGCGGCTCTTTCGATACGCAACCGCGCCCGGACTCGATCTCTCATTCGCACACCGCTTGATTCGCGACGCCATCGGCGCGGAAATCCCCGAGCAGAACCGGCCCGGCCTACATCGGCGCATCGCCGCGGTGCTCGGCCGCACGCGCGAAGCCGAATCGGCGCTCGTGGCTTCGCACTATGCACTCGCCGGCGACCGAAAGTCGGCCTACGCGACGTACGCTTACGCCGCGCGGACGGCCATGTCGATCTTCGCGTACGGGCAAGCGGCGGAGTCGGCGCGTCGCGCGAGCGAACTTGCGAGCGACGAGCGCGAGCGCTTCGATGCGCTGATCCAGCTTCTCGACGCGTTTCGGATTCAGACCGCGCACGGCGTCTGGGAAGCCGCCGTCGACGAAGCGCAGCGCTTGGCCGAGGGGCTGAACGACGACGACCGCTTCGAAGCGCTGTTGCGGCGGTCGCGTTTCCTCGAATCGCTAACGACCCGCGATGAACAGCGCGTTGTGGCAACGCGCATGCTCGCGTTGAGCGAGGCGAGCGGCCGCCCCGACCAGCGCGTGCACGCCTTGTTGGAACTCGGCCGCCTCGACGCGCTTCAGGGACATCTGCAGGAAGCCGTTCGCGGCCTCGAACTGGCGGCCGAGGTCGCATCGGAATCCGAACCCGGCGTGCTCGTGAACTGCCTTGCATTGCTGACCCACTGCTTGCTGCGCCGGGGCGAACTGGAACGCGGTACCCGCGTGCTGGAGCGCGCGCGAGAGATCGCGCGTACCAATGCGGATCCGGAAATGCGCGAAGATTTGATAACGGCGGAGCTCGCGTTAGCGCTCGTCCTAGAAGACGAACCGGCATACCGCCGCGTCGGCGAAGACCACTTCGATTTGGCCGCGAAGATCGGCAGCATCTCCGGCGTAGCGCTCTCGCTCGTGGCCATGGCACAAAGCGCGCTCATGCGTGGGCAGGTAGCCGAGGCACGCCGGCGCTATGCCGAGGCGCGCGAGCTGCAAGAGAGTCACAACCTGCATCAGAACTTTCTTTCCAACACGATCAACTCGGGCGTGCTCGAACGCGAGCTTGGAAACTTCGAAGCAGCCTTCGCACTGTGGGATCGGGCGTTGCCCTTAGCGCAGCGGCTCGAATCCGTTACGTCAATCGCCTGCTGCAAGATCAATCGCGGCGAAGCCTTCGTCGCACTCGGCGAGTTCGAACGAGGCGTTCCGGAACTCGAGGAAGCCGCCACGATCTGCCGTGCGGCCGGCGAGCGGCGTCTGCTGTGCGACGCAATCGTCGCACTCGGCGCGGCGCGAGCCCGCACGGGAAACGCCGAAGCGGGCATCGATCTGATCCGCGAAGCAATCGCGCTTCGCACCGAGATCAAAGCGGTGCGTTCGCTGCCCAACGATTACTGCTTTCTCATCGACGCGCTGCTGGACGCGACTCGCTACGGTGAAGCGGCCGAGGCAGCTGCGACGTTGCAAACGCTCTACGAAGCCGCACCCGACGGCCAGATGTTCCCAACCTACATCCTCGCAACGCTCGCGCGCGCGGCGCAGGCAAACGGCGACAAGGCGAGGTCGAAACGAATTCTGGCCGAGGGCAAGCGGCGCTTCGAGGCGCGCATGGCGGAGCTGCCGGACGATGAAACGCGCGTCACCTACGCAGCCCTCGCGTTTAACCGGGCTTTCGCGGCTCCCTAAGCGCGCGCCGCGACGATCCGTCCGCGCGCGACGCCGAAGCCAATGCGCCGCGCGCCCGGCCGTTCGCACCAGCCGTGCAGCGTAATTTCGTCGCCGTCTTGCAGAAACGCGCGCGTCTCACCATTCGGCAGCGCAATCGGTCGTTCGCCGCGCCAGGTCATCTCGATAAAGCTGCCTTCGCTGCCGGCATCCGGGCCGGAAATGGTTCCCGACGCGAACAGATCTCCGGCACGCGCGATCGCGCCGTTGGCGGTTGCGTGGGCCAGCTGCTGCGCGAAGTTCCAGTACATGCCGGCAAAGTTCGTGCGCGAAATCACCTCCGGCAGCCGGCCTTCGGCGCGCATCCGTTCGGTAAGAATCGAAACTTCGAGCTGAATGTCGTAGGCGGCATCGCCGCCGCCGGAAAGATAGGACAAGGGTTTCGGTTCCTGCGGCGGCCCAGCGACGCGGAACGGTTCGAGCGCATCGATCGTAACGATCCACGGCGAGATCGTCGTCGCGAACGACTTGCCTAAGAACGGCCCGAGCGGCTGATACTCCCACGCTTGAACGTCGCGCGCGCTCCAATCGTTTACCAGAACGAATCCGGCAACGTGCTCGCGCGCGCGCGCGACGGCGATCGGTTCGCCGAGTTCGTTTGGGCGGCTCGTGATAAAGCCGAGCTCGAGTTCGATGTCCAGCGAGCGGCTTGGCCCAAACGACGGCTCGGCATCGGCCGGCGCCTTGCACTGGCCGTTCGGCCGCACGATCGGCGTGCCGTCGATCACGATAGTGCTGGAACGCCCGTGATAGCCGATCGGAATCCAACGCCAGTTCGGCAGCAGCGGATCGCCGTCGGGCCGGAACAGTCGGCCCAGGTTCGTCGCGTGTTCGAGCGATGAATAGAAATCGACGTAGTCGCCGACGGCCACCGGAACGTGCATCGTCACGTCGTTCTGCGCGTGCAGCATCCGCCCGTGACGAGCGTCGCGCAACGCCGGATCGCCGCCGGTACGCAGCAGGTCGCGGAGGCGGTCGCGCACGGCGCGCCAGCGATCCGCTTCGAACAACGCGTTCAGCGTGGTTCCCTCGAGCAGCGCGCGATCGCAGGCGGCATCCAGCATTCCGTTCTGCGCGAGTTCGCGAAGATCCACGACCTGCGACCCGATCGCCATCCCCGGCCGCGGCGCCGCGCCGCCGGATGAGAAGATGCCAAACGGCAAGTTCTCGATTGGAAAGTCGCTGGCCGGGGTGACGTCGATCCAGGATTCGATCATGCAGTGTGCGGCAGTATCGCGAGCGCCGTCAAGTCCTCAACCGGCTCGCTAAAACTGCAGCTTCCGTACGCAGCGAAGTCGTCGCGCCGTGCCGCGCCGATTTCGTCGAGCGTCACGCGATCCTCGCGCCACGCCATCGCTTCGTCGCCGAAATGAAATGCCGCCGGATCTTCTTCCGCCAGAATCTGTTCCAGCGTCTCGGGCGAAACGCGATGGGCGAGCGCCGCTGCCGCGAGGAGGTTTAGAAAGCCATGCATCGTCACACCGGCGTCGGCGTTGTAGCGCCGAATCGGATGATGGAGCCCGGCCGTTGCCTTGAAGCGGACGTGTTCCGCCGCGGCGGCGTCCAAAAAGGCGGCGACCTCGGCAACGCTCGGAAAAGCGTCCGCCGTTAGGCCGCCGCAACGAATCTTCGCCCCCAGCCGCGAGCGCGCCGCCGCCGTCATTGCCCCCGGCAATAGCTCGCTCCAGCGATCGTCGCGCGGCCATTCGGCATACACGTCCAGATCGCGCAGCCGGGCATGCGCCACAAGTCCCGCGAGTTGCCCGAGCGTCGCGTCGTACGTTTCGCGCCGCGAGAGCAGCGGCGGCAACGGCGCCTCAAGCGCTTCGATGCGGATCGCGGGAGCGTCGTCTCGATATCGGGCGATTTCAGCGAGCGACTGTTGCGCCGAACCAAACCAGCGCCGCGCATCCGCCTCCGCATCGACGATCACCGAGAGTGCGAACGCGTCCCGGCTGCCGATCGCATCGATGAGCTCGGCCAGCCGCGACGCCGGCACGATGAAGCGGCCGAGCATCCATGCGTGCGGACCGCGCCGGGCTGCGTCGTACTCCGCAACGGCATCCGCCATCGCAAGCTTTGCCGGCGGAAAAAGCCCGGCGTAGTCGACGAGCGCACGGAATGCGGCCCGAACGGAAGGCGCGAGTGCGGTCGAGGTGCTCATCGCTCGCACCATTCGACGCAGCCGCCGCATCCCTTCACGAGAGGAGGCCGCCCCGGCGCTCTCCAAGGCTCGGCCTACCTCAGTGATTACCTCCAGCCGCCTCGAAGTGCGACTCCTAGGGCGTCCCGAGCTTCGTTTCGATGGAACGGGGCTCGCGCACGTCACGCCGCCGCGCGTCTTCTCGCTGCTGGCATTCCTCATCGTCAACCGCGACCGGCGCTTGACGCGCGCGGCGGCCGCATCCTCGCTGTGGATCGACGAACCGGAAGACGACGCGCGCTCGAATCTGCGGCGGCACCTAAGCGTGCTGAACGCCGGGCTGCCGAAGATCGGTATTCCTTGGATCGTGGCGACCACAACGACGCTTCAATGGAACGCCGACGCGCCGGCGTGGGTCGACATCGTCGATTTCGAGCGTCTGGCTGAAGACCCCGATTCCGCCGCCGCGGCGGCGGCCCTGTATCGCGGCGATTTCTTGCAGGGGCATTTCGAAGATTGGATGGTCGCCGAACGCGAGCGTTTCCAGAATGCGTTCTTGGATATCGCATACGGTCTGGCGGTGCGGGCGCGAAGCAACCGCGATTTCGCGAGGGCGGCCGAGTATGCCGATCGCGTTCTGGCGCTGGGCGAGTGGCGAGAGGACGCGCTTCGCTTAAAGATGGCCGCCGCGTATGAGATGGGGGACCGGCCCGGAGCGCTGGCCGCATTCGACCGGTTCGTCAAAACACTGAGCGCCGACGTCGGAGTCGACGTCATGCCCGAAACGCGCGCGCTGCGCGACGCCATCGTCGCGAACGTCGCACTGGGCGCGGAGCCTGCCGCCCGAATGGGACGTTCCGCCGTACCGATCGTCGGCCGGGCGGACGAGCTCGAACGCTTGCTGGCTATCTGGCAACTCGCGGCCCGTCGCGCCGGAACGACCGTCTTCGTTGGAGGCGAGGCCGGCATCGGCAAGACGCGACTGCTCGCCGAGTTTGCGCAAGCCGTCGAGATGCAGGGCGGCCACGCACTCGTCGGCCACGCGCGCGAGGGCGAAGGTGCGCCGTACCAGCCGCTCGTCGACATCGTTCGCGCCGCCGCACCCTACCTCGTACGTGAGGAACTGGCCGACGTTTGGCTCTCGGCACTGGCTCCGCTCGTCCCAGAGCTACTGCGTCTGCATCCGGATCTGCCCGCCGTTGCGAGCATCGAAGATGGAAAACTTCGTCTGCACGAAGCGTTTGCGCGCGTGCTCGAATCGCTCGCCCGGCGGCGCCCCGTAGCGGTGATTCTCGAAGATCTGCACTGGGCCAACGTCGACACGCTCGCCGCGCTCGAGCATCTCGCACGCCGCGCCGGAAGCGCGCACATCATGCTGATCGCGACGTATCGCCCGGAAGAAGCCGTTCCCGATCATCCATTGCGCGCGTTACGCCGTCAGCTGCAGCGCGAGCATCGGGCCACGGTCGTGCCGCTCGGACCGCTCGATCGCGCCGCTATCCGGGCGCTCGTTGCCGCAGCAGCACCCGGCGCGCCCGAACCCGAATCGTTCGCCGACACGATCTTCCGTTCGACCGAAGGCAACCCGCTCTTTGCGTGGCAATTGCTCCAAAGCTTCCTCGAAACCGGCAGCTTATCGGAGGAGCGCGTCGCGATCGATCGAGCGATCACCAGCCGCGCCGCTCGCTTACCAGCCGAAACGCGCCGAGTGCTGGACGTCGCGTCGCTGATCGGCGAACGTTTCAGCGTCGAGGAGCTCGCCGAAATCGGCGCGTGGAGCGAGAACGAGGTCGTCGCGGCGATCGACGCGCTGCTGGATCTCCGTTTGCTGCGCTTCACGACCGCACCCGGCCTGGATCTTTCGTTCGCGCATCGTGTGATTCGCGACGCGATTTCCGCCGAGGCGCCGGCCGCCGGACGCCCGTCGCTGCATCGCCGGATCGCCGCCGTACTCGGACGCACGCGCGACGGCGACGCGGAACTCGTCGCATCGCACCACGCTCTCGCCGGCGACCGCCGCGCCGCCTACGACGGGTACTTGCAGTCGGCCCGCGTTGCGTCCGCCATCTTTGCAAGCGACGACGCGGCTCGGCGAGCGCGTCGCGCGTTCGAGCTTGCGAGCGACGATCGCGAAGGTTTCGACGCGCTGATCGCGTGTCTCGACGCCTATCGGATGAGCACGAAGTCGCGCGATTGGGAAGAGGTTGCGCGCCAGGCGCAGTCGCTGGCGGCCTCTCTCGGCAACGACGAGCGCTTCGAGGAACTTCGCCGGCGCTGCCGGTTTCTCGAAATGGCGGCACGGCCGCACGAACACCGCGCCGCCGCCGAGGAGATGCTCGCCGTTTCCGAGGCAACGCGCCGTCCCGAGCATCGGATGCACGCATTGCATCAGCTCGGACGCATCGACGTCGTCATGGGGCGGCCGCAGGAAGGCGTGGTGCGTCTCGAAGCCGCACTCGAAGCGGCCCCGCCTGCAGAAGCCGCCCAGATCGCAAAGCTCCTTGCATTTCTTGCCTACGCCTACGCGAGGCTCGGTGAAACGGAGCGCTCGGCACATGCGATCGAACGGCTCCGTGCGATGGTCCACGGCGATGACAATCCCGAAATCGAAGCCGAGTCGCTCATCGCCGATTACTACCCGGCCTTTGCCAGCGAAGACGAAACGGCGTACCGGGAACTCGGCGAACGCTACTTCAAGATTTCGGCCAAGCTGGGCAACATTAGCGGAAGCGTCGCAGGCTATACGCTGCTGGCTCAGGCTGCCTATATGGGCGGAGACATCGCCGACGCACGCGCGCGCTTTGGAGAGGCGATCGAACTCGCGCAGCGGCATGGGCTGATGCAAAGCTTCGTCATGAACACGATCAATCTCGGCTGCATGGAACGCGACGCCGGAAATTATGGAACCGCGCTGTCGCATTGGGAGGGCGTGCTCCCACTCGCTCTGCGGCTCGGCGCGAAATCCAGCCACGCCTGCATTTTGCTCAACGTCGGCGAAGCGCTTCTCGCGCAAGGTGACGCGGTGCGGGCGGTTGAGAAACTCGAGCCGGCGCTGCGCCTCTGTCGCGAAGTCGCCGAACCACGCCTCATTTGCGGCGCTGCGACCGCGCTCGGCGCCGCCAAGGCGCGCTTGGGCGAGCGGGAGGCGGGATTTGCGCTGATGCGCGAAGCGATCGATCTTCGGCGCAGTACGAGCGGCGGCACCCGTGCGCTCTCGAGCGCCTACTTCTACTTGATCGACGAGCTGCTCGATGCCGGGAACGCCGCGGAGGCTTCGGCGGCGGCATCGGAACTGCTCGAACTCTATCGCTCCGCTCCCGCCGATCCGATGTTCCAAAGTCGCAATCTCGCCGTTCTCGCGCGAGCCTCGCGGGCGAACGGCGACGACGCCGCGGCCGAGCGCTTCTTCAACGAAGGGCGGGAGCGCTTTGCAGCTCGGATGGCGCAGCTGCCGGACGAGGAGACCCGCGCGGCCTTCGCGGCCCTCGCATTCAATAGCATCTATAGCGCCGCGGCACAGGAGCCCGCCTCGGCGCCCTCCAAGCCTCGGACATGAGCACCGCCGCCCAAACGCAAACCAACCCGCTGGCGCAGATCGACTGGGATTACGTCGAGTTCTACGTCGGCAACGCAAAACAGGCCGCCCACTTCTATATGACGGCCTTTGGCTTCGATCAGGTCGCATACGCGGGCCCCGAGACGGGTATCAAGAACCGCGTCAGCTACGTACTCGAGCAGAACAAGCTCCGGTTCGTAATCACCGCGAGCCTGCTGCCGGACGACGACATCGCGCGTCACGTCGCGCTGCACGGCGACGGCGTCAAAGACATCGCAATCCTCGTCGAGGATGCGAACGCCGCGTTCGAAGCGGCCACGCGCGGGGGCGCGCACGTCGTAATGCCGCCCACCGTACTCGACGACGGCTCCGGCCGCATCGTCAAAGCCACGATCGCGACCTACGGCGAAACGGTGCATTCGTTCGTGCAGCGCGACGGCTACCAGGGCATCTTCATGCCGGGATTCGTCGAGGCGCGCCGTTCGATCGCACACGTCCGCAAGCCGGCGCTCGAGTTCATCGATCATTGCGTCGGCAACGTCGGCTGGGGCGAAATGGACGCCTGGGGCGACTTCTACGCGCGCGTCTTCGGGTTCTCACAGCTCGTCTCGTTCGACGACAAGGATATTTCGACCGAATACACGGCGCTGCGTTCCAAGGTCATGACGGATCCTCGCCATCGCGTCAAGTTTCCGATCAACGAGCCCGCGCAGGGGAAAAAGAAATCGCAGATCGAGGAATACCTCGACTTCTATCGCGGGTCGGGCGTTCAGCACATGGCGATCCGCACCGAAGACATTGCGGCAACGATCGAAGCCCTCCAGGCTAACGGCGTCGAGTTTCTGAACACGCCCGATTCGTACTACGATCAGCTCGAGGAGCGGGTCGGAAAGATCGACGAAGCGATGGAGACGCTGCGCCGCCTGCGCATTCTCGTCGACCGCGACGACCAAGGCTACATGCTGCAGATCTTCACGAAACCGCTGCAGGATCGTCCGACGGTGTTCTTCGAGATCATCCAGCGTAAAGGGAGTCTATCGTTCGGCAAGGGAAACTTCAAAGCACTCTTCGTTTCGATCGAGCGCGAACAAGAGAAACGCGGCACGCTGTGACGAAAGCCGCCGGATAAGGCCCGGCATGGACATCGGCATCGGCGAGCGCGACGTTATCGACGAACGAGCCATACTCGACCTCGACGCGCTGCTCGTCCACTCGCCGTTAGTCCTGGTTGCATTCGACCGCGAGTATCGATTGAGTTACTGGTCGGCGCGCGCGCGCGACGCGTTCGGCTGGGAGCCTGCCGACGTTCTCGGCAAGCGCCTGGAAGAGACGCAGCTGATCCATCCCGACGATCTCACCGAGGTCCTGCGCATCGAAAAACGCGTCCGCGACCGGCCCGCCGACGCGATGGTCATCGTAAATCGCATGCTCCATCGTAACGGCACGGTGCGCACGTTTCGCTGGTCGCGGGTCGCCCGGCAAAAAGACGCCCGCTTCGCAGGCATCCTCGTCGGCGAGGACATCAGCGCAACCGTCGCGGCGCAGGCCGCCCTGGTTGAGAGCGAGCACCGCTTTCGCGCGCTCTTCGACTTCAATCCCGAAACGATCGTGTTTCTCGACCCGAACGGCACCATTATCGATGTGAACCCCGCGGTCGCGCAGTTCGGAGCGCACGTCACCCACGACGTTTTGCTGGGCAAGAACTTCCGCGATTGGCTCGACCCGCAGGACGTTCCAATGCACGAAACGTACCTGGCTCGCTCGCTCGCCGGCGAGACGCTGACCTACCGCTCCAGGGCGAAATCGTTCACCGGACGGCCGCTCGAGCTGGCTGTCACGTCGGCTCCGCTGCTGCGTAACGCGCAGATCGAGGGCGTGTTCTGCATCGTTCGCGACGAAACGGCCGGCCGCGAAGCCGAGCGCCAAATCCTGCGCCAAGAGCGCGCGCTCTCGGAGAGCGAGGCGCGGCTGCGTTCCCTTTTCGAGCATAACCCGGACCCCGTGCTGGCGATCGAACTCGACGGAACGATGACGCAATGCAACGAGGCCGCGCTGCGGATCTCCGGTTTGCCCCGCGAAACGATCGTCGGTTCGAACTATCTTCGCTTCATCCCGAAGGAAACGCGGCCGCAGATTGCTTCCGCGTTTTCCGAGGCGATGAAAGGCAAACCCGCAACGGTCACCTTTGGCATCGTCAATGCGGAAGGCCGCCAGCTGGAAGTTGACGGAACGATCATCCCGCAGTACTCCGCCGGCGAGATCGTGGGCATCTATGCGATCTTCCAGGACATCACCGACCGCCGCAACGCGGAGCGCCGGGCAGAGATGCAGCGCCAGCGCATGCGCAATCTTTATTTCATCGCCACCAGCAGCGACCGTTCCGAAACCCGGATGCAGTCGTCGCTCGAAATGGGAACCCGGGCGTTCGGGCTCGCACTCGGCGCGGTCGTCTCGACGGGTGACGCACCGCTCGTCACCGACGTCTATCACGCCCCCAGCGGCTGCACGCTGACCGACGACGATTTGATTGCAATGGCGCGCGTGGCCGCGAAGAGCGCGACCGCCGGCACGCCCGTGCTCTCGCCGCGCGGCGTCGCGGCGCGCATCGACGTCGGCGGCGAACCGTACGGCGCGCTGGTCTTTGCCGGAAACACGACGTACAACTTCACGGAGACCGATGCCGACCTGCTCGGCCTGATCTCCACGCTCGTCGCCGGCACGATCGAGAACGAGTCGGCCCGCATGCGGCTGCGCACGCTCGCCTACTACGACACGCTGACCGGCCTGCCGAACCGCGCGCTGCTGAGCGAAATGCTGCGCGACGCGATCGAAGTTTCGCAGTCGCGCCTCACCCGCGTCGCGCTGCTTTTCCTGGATCTCGACGGCTTCAAAGACGTCAACGATACGCTCGGCCACGCCCGCGGCGACCAGCTGCTGCGTTTGGTATCCACGCGCCTCTCGGAGCTGCTCGGCAGCCGCGGTTCGATCGCTCGTATGGGCAGCGACGAATTCGTCGTCCTGTTGACGGATTGCGCGGACATCGAAGAGGCCCGGACGCTGGCCGAACGCATTATCGCCACGATCAGCGAACCGTTTGCGCTCGACGAATACGAGCAGTTTATTTCGACCAGCGTCGGCATCGCGATCTACCCCGAAGACGGCCGCGACGATCAGGCGCTCATCAAAAACGCCGACATCGCGATGTCGCGAGCTAAGGATCGCGGACGCAACGGATACTTCTTCTACAACCCGACGCTCGAAGCGCCGATCCACATGCGGCTCTCGCAAGAAAAACTGCTGCGCAAAGCCCTCGAACTCAAAGAGTTCGTGGTGTACTACCAGCCCCAACTCGATTTGCGCAACGGCCGGATCGTCAGTGTCGAGGCGCTCGTGCGCTGGAACCATCCCAAGAGCGGATTGATCGAACCGGGACACTTCATCCCGAGCGCCGAGATTTCGGGACTGATCGTCCCGCTCGGCGATTGGGTCCTTGCGACGGCGGTACGCCAACTGCGCACGTGGCATACCGAGCTCGGGCCGTTGCGGCTGGCCGTGAATCTATCGGCGCGCCAGTTCCACGATCGCGACCTGCGACGCCGCATCATGGCGACGCTCGAAGAGTTCGGCATCGATCCAACGTACTTGGAGCTCGAAATCACCGAGAGCGTAGCGATGGCCGACGCGGCCGCAACCGCAGAGATCTTGCGGGACCTGGGTGCGAGCGGCATTCGGATCGCCGTCGACGATTTCGGCACCGGCTACTCGTCGCTGTCGTACCTGCGGCAGTTCGAACTCGACGTGTTGAAGGTCGACGGCTCGTTCGTCAAAGGCATCGGCCGGACGTCGGGTGACGAGACGATCGTCAACACGATCGTGGGCATGGCCCACAGCCTCGATCTGGAGGTCATTGCCGAGGGGGTTGAAACCCTCGAGCAGCTTGCCTTCCTTTCAGCTAAGGGCTGCGATGTGGTGCAGGGCTTCGCCATCGCACCGGCGCTGCCCGGACCCGACCTCGAAACGTTTGTACGCCGCCGCGATGCGGGAACAGGGTAACTAGCCATGGACATTCTTGCTCCCGCGACGCCGCGGCTCGACCGTGACGCGATGATTGCCTGGTACAGGCGCAATCGCGCACGCTCCGCCAGGCTCTTTGACGTCATCGAACCGGGCGCGTTCGAAGAGCGGCCTATTCCGCTGCGCCACCCGTTCATCTTCTACGAGGGACACATCCCCGCGTTCAGCTACCTGACGTTCAACGAACGGGGGCTCGGGCAAGCGCCGCTGGATGAGCGCTACGAGAAACTCTTCGAGCGCGGGATCGATCCGGGCTCGCTCGACGACGCGCAGCGTCACGCGCGCACCGATTGGCCCTCCCGCGCCGAAGTTGCGCAATTCGGACTCGCGTGCGACGAACGCATTCTCGCGGCCCTTGCAACCGCCAAACTCGAGGATGCAAACGTGCCCCGCCTGGTGCGTGGACAAGCGGTCTATACGATGCTCGAGCACGAGCCGATGCATCATGAGACGCTTACGTACATTATCCACCAACTCGACGCGTCGAGCAAAGTGCGCGTCGCCCAAGACCATCGCGATGGCGTTTCGCCGGCTCCCGAGTTTATCGACATCCCGGCCGGCATCGCAACGATCGGCGCTTCGCACGACGAGATTCCATTCGGCTGGGACAACGAGTTCGGGCGCAGCGCCGTCGACGTCGGGGGCTTCTCCGTTTCGAAGTATCCGGTGACCAACGACGATTGGCTCGCGTTCGTGGCCGACGGCGGCCCAGTCCCGATCTTCTGGCTCGAGCGCGACGGGCAGTGGTTCCTACGCGGCGTCTTCGACGAGCTTCCGCTTCCGCGTTCGTGGCCGGTGTACGTGACGCATCGCCAAGCCGAAGCATACGCGGCCTGGGCGGGCAAACGGCTTCCGTCCGAGGCCGAATTTCATCGCGCTGCGTTCGGGACGCCGGCTGGACACGAGCGCCCGTTTCCGTGGGGCGACGAAGCACCCAGCTCTGCTTTCGGAAACTTCGACTTTGCTCGTTTCGACCCCGAACCGGTCGACGCGCATCCTGCGGGCGCGAGCGCTTGGGACGTACGCGATCTCATCGGCAACGGATGGGAGTGGACGTCGACGCCGTTCGGCCCGTTGCCCGGGTTCGAACCGATGGCATCGTACCCGCAGTATTCCGCCGACTTCTTCGACGGCAAGCACTACGTGATGAAGGGGGCATCCCCGGTTACGGCGCGCGAACTCGTGCGCCGCTCGTTCCGCAACTGGTTCTACGACGACTATCCATACATGTACGCAAAGTTCAGGTGCGCCTCTTAGCCTAGATCCGCCCGGAGTAACTACTATTGTGAAACGCGTCCTTATTTTTATGCTCGCAGCTTTTTTTGCATTGTCCGCCTGCAGCAAGTCGGGCGGCACATCCGGCACCGGCGGCGACGAGCTTCGGATCGCGCTGCCGATCAACCCGACGCAGCTCAACCCGATTCTGTCTCAAAACACGGTCGAAGGGGCGGTGGACGGCCTGATCTTCGACGAGCTGGTAACGCTCGACGCCCAGCACAACCAAGTGCCCGACTTAGCCGAGACCGTCCCCAGCCTTGCCAACGGCGGCATCAGTAAGGACGGCCTGACGTTGACGTACCACCTGCGGCACGGCGTGAAGTGGCACGACGGCGTTCCCTTCACGAGCAAGGACGTGAAGTTCACGTGGCAAGCGATCATGAATAAGCGCAACAACGTCCTGGCGCAGCGCGGATACGATCAAGTCAAATCGGTCGACCTGCCCGACGATTTCTCGGTCGTCTTCCATATGAAGGCCATCTTCCCACCAGCGGTCGACACGCTTTTCGGTGAGAGCGACTCTCCGTATCGCATTTTGCCCGAGCATCTCCTGGCGAAGTATCCGAACATCAACCAAGTGCCGTTCAATAGCTCGCCGGTCGGAACCGGGCCGTATAAATTTGCGCGATGGCTGCGCGGCGACCGCATCATTCTAACGGCCAATCCCGACTATTTTCGCGGCGCGCCGCATATCAAGACCTTGACGCTGCTCAATATTCCGGAAGACAACACGACCATCGCGCAGCTTCGCACGCACGAAGTTCAACTCGCGCTCGAAATCACGCTTTCCGGCTACAACGATCTCGTCGGGGATACGACCGTCGTACGTCAGCTGGCTCAAGCGCCCTCGTACACCGCCGTCTTCTTCAATACGCAGCGACCGCCGCTCGACGACGTCCGGATCCGGCGCGCGCTCGTCCTTGGAATGGATCGCAGCGCGATCGTACGCGACGATACGTACGGCACGGGGACCCTCGCGAGCGCCGATCTCTCGCCGTTTTATTGGGCCTTCGATCCGTCGCTGAAACCGATTCCGTACGATTTGACGCAGGCGAAAGCCCTGCTCGACGCTGCGGGCTGGACGCCGGGCTCCGACGGCGTGCGCGTCAAGAACGGCAATCGACTCTCGCTGCAGCTCGTTTACGGCCAGGGCAGCCAAGTCGTTCGCACGATTACCCAGCAGATACAACAGATGTATAAGCCGCTCGGCGTCGACGTTCAACTCAAGAGCTACGACTACGCCGTCCTTTACGCGGCGGCGCAAAGCGGCGGTATCCTCAACGGCGGAAAGTTCGACCTTGCAATGTATGCCTGGATCGCCGGCGGCGACCCCGACAACGCCTCGCAGTTTCTGTGCAGCGCAATTCCGCCCAACGGCAACAACGTCGAACGCTACTGCTCTCCCGAGATGGACGCTTTGCAAAAGCAGGCGTTATCCACGTTCGATCGCGACGTCCGCAAAGCGGTCTACGCGAAAATCGAAAGCCTCATCCTGCGTGACGCGCCCGGTGCCTTCCTGTACTATCAGGCCCAGCGCTACGCGCACATCCCAGAGCTGCAGAATTTCGCGCCGAACGGCATCAGCGAAGGCTGGAACGCACAGGAGTGGACCAGGTAGACCAAGCATACTCGACCTCTCCCCCGCCTCTACCTAGGAGTATCCCGCTTGAAAAAAGTCCCCGTGACCGTAGCGTATGGCGACGGCATCGGCCCCGAGATCATGGAAGCAACCATCCGCATCATTACCGAGGCGGGAGCCGCACTCGAACTCGAACGCATCGAGATCGGCGAGTCCGTCTACAACCGGGGATTGACCAACGGGATCGAGCCCGCATCGTGGGAATCGCTCCGGCGAACCAAAGTCTTCCTCAAGGCACCGATCACCACGCCGCAAGGCGGCGGCTTTAAGAGCCTCAACGTAACGGTGCGCAAGACGCTGGGTATGTACGCCAACGTGCGCCCTTGCTCGTCGCTGCATCCGTACGTTTCGACGAAGCACCCGAACATGGACATCGTCATCATTCGTGAGAACGAAGAGGACGTCTACGGCGGTATCGAGCACCGGCAGACCAATCAAGTGGCGCAGTGCCTCAAGCTGATTTCGCGGCCGGGCAGCAAGCGAATCATCCGCTACGCGTTCGAATACGCGCGGGCCAACAAGCGCAGAAAAGTCACGTGCTTCACCAAAGATAACATCATGAAGATCACGGACGGCCTCTTCCACCGGACGTTCAACGAGATCGCGACGGAGTACCCGGAGATCGAGAGCGAACATTGGATCGTCGACATCGGCGCGGCTAAAATGGCCGACACGCCCGAAGCGTTCGACATGATCGTGATGCCGAATCTCTACGGCGACGTGCTCTCGGACGTCGCGGCGCAGATCACCGGCTCGGTCGGCCTCGCCGGATCGGCCAACATCGGCGATCACTGCTCGATGTTCGAAGCCATCCACGGCTCGGCACCGCGCCGCGCCGGACAGAATCTCGCGAACCCCTCGGGGCTCCTGCACGGCGCGATCCTGATGCTGCTGCACATCGGGCAGCCGCTGGTCGCGGAGAAAGTGCACAACGCGTGGCTGCGCACCATCGAAGACGGCATCCACACCTACGACATCTACAAAGACGGCGTCTCGAAGGAAAAGGTCGGCACCAAGGAATTCGCCGATGCGGTAATCGCACGGATGGGGCAGAAGCCGCAGCACCTCAAGGTAGTCGAGTACGATCCGGACGTAAAGATGAACCTCGCGATTCGCCCGGCCGGCAAACCCCCGATGAAGGCGCGCGCCGGCGTCGACATCTTCATCGATCGCCGCGACGGCAATCCCGATCAAATCGCCGCGCTCATGCAGCAGTTCAACGTTCCCGGCACCAAGCTCACCACCATCAGCAACCGCGGAACGAAGGTGTGGCCGAACGGCAACGACGACACGTTCTGGAGCGACCATTGGTCGTGCCGCTTCGAGTCGGACGGCGAACCGTTTACATCGCACCACGTCGTAAAGCTGCTCGAAGCCGCCGATCGGCTCGGGTTCGACGTGATCAAGACCGAAGGTCTGTTCACGTTCAACGGCGAGCGCGGTTACTCGCTCGCACAGGGCGAGTAAATTGATGCCGCCTTGATTGGCGGCGCAGACGCGGAATGCTAGTGTGCGAGCATGACGAACGTCGCGCTCGCACACGCAATTCTGGCTGCCGCGATGACCGCAATGGGCGGCAGTGACAAACTCTTGGCCGTTCACAGCGTGGCCGATACTTTTGTCGGAACGCGTGCGATGGTCGAACAATCCGAACGTCCGACCGGACCGTACTTCGTGGATCACCTGCGTACGAACGAGAGCGCCGATCTCGACGCTGGCCGCGTTCGCGAGGTGAGCGAAGATTCCGGTTATGCCGGGCCGGCCTGGTGGCTGACGCAGACCAAGCCGTACGCGAGCGACGTTCTGGTCGATCGCGGCATCGCGGGCGTCTACGACGGCAAGACCTGGAGTTACGCCGGCGGCTCGCCGGTGCAATTCGCGCAAGAGCGCACGATCTTCGGACCGGAACGCGTCCTCTTTACCGCCGATCGCGGCGCCGGCCTTCGCGCGCTTCCCGACGTAACGCTGCACGGCTCGCCGTACCACGTCGTCGCCTTTACCGTCGACGGAGCGCCCTGCAAACTGACCGTCAACGCGCGCACCAACCTGCCGTGGTCGATCGAGTGGACGCGCGCCTATGCCTACTACATCTTCTACAACGCGTGGGGCGACGTCACGACGACGCTGACGTTCAACGAGTGGTCTCTCGAACCGAACGGCCTTCACTATCCGCGCGAGTGGACGTACGAGCGAATCGGCCTGCCCGACCAGCAGCTCAGCATAATTGCCTTAGCCTTCAACGGCGTTGCCGAAGCCGACCTGACGCTGCCGGCCGATCTTATCTCCGCCCACGCCGGTAAGGTTCTCGCGATCGACGCTCGAGCATTTCCATCCACGAAACTCACGGAGCTGGCGCCCGGCGTCATCCTCGCGAGCGGAAGCTGGAACGTCGGGTTCGTCCGCCAAGACGATAGCGTCGTCGTGCTCGAGGCGCCGATCTCGCCCGCGTACGCAAAACAAGCCTTTGCCTTCGCGCGCACGCACTTCGGGCTGCCGGTCAAGGCGGTCATCACCACCTCCGACTCGTGGCCGCATCTGGCCGGCGTTCGCCAGGCCGTGGCCGAAGGGATTCCCGTTTACGCACTCGATTTGAACCGGCCGATTCTCGAGCGGCAGCTCGCCGCGCCGCACACCCAGCGGCCCGACGACCTGGCACGGCATCCGCGCGCGCCGCAGTTTCAGTGGGTGAGTGCACCTCTCGATCTCGGCACCGGATCGAATCGCCTTCGCATAGTGCCGTATCGCACGGCCACGGCCGAACGTCAGATGCTCGTCTATTTGCCGCAAACGCATCTGCTCTACACCAGCGATTTGTTCGCACCCGACGACGTTGCCGATGACGGCACCATTCGAAGCTGGTTTACGCCGCAGTACTTGGACGAAGCGATTTCGGTGGTCGACCGCGAACGGTTGGACCCTATGACGATTTGGGGCATGCACTACGGGCCGGTTCCGTACGCAACGATCCGCACGGCGCGTAACCGTTTCCTCGCACCGGACCCGATGCCCACGTGAGAATCGTCAGCCTTCTCCCGAGCGCAACCGAGATTCTCTTCGGAATCGGCGCGGGCAGCGACGTCGTCGGCGTCACCCACGAATGCGACTTCCCGGAAGCCGCGCTGACGTTGCCGCGCCTTACCTCCTCGGCGCTGCCCGACGCCTCCAACTCCGCCGAGATCGATCGCCACGTACGTGCGAGCCTGCACTCCGGATCGAGCCTCTACCGTCTTGATTCCGTGCTGCTCGAACAACTCGCGCCGGATCTCATCATTACGCAGGAACTCTGCAAAGTCTGTGCCGTTTCGTACGAGATCGTCGACCGCGCCGCGAAACGGCTGACGAGCGATCCTCGCGTCGTCTCGCTCGAGCCGTCGTCGCTCGACGACGTCTTGGCGAACATCGAGTTCGTCGGGGAGTTGACCGGATGCGTTTCCGGTGCGCGCGCGCTGGTCGAAGCGCTCTCGCTGCGTATCGAAGCGCTGCGCGGCGCAGAGGCGACACGCCGTCCGCGGACGCTGGTACTGGAATGGACGGATCCGCCGATGGGGCCCGGCCATTGGACGCCCGGTCTCGTCGAGCTCGCCGGCGGCACCGCAATTCTCTCGAACCCAGGTGCGAACTCGCAGCGGCTGGAGTGGGAAACGATCGTTAACGCCGACCCGGATGCGATCATCGTCGCTCCCTGCGGCTTCGACGTCGAGCGCGCGCGCGCGGCGGTGGACGAACTCGCCGCTATTCCGGAGTGGGCCTCACTGCGCGCCCACCGCGAAAACCGGGTTCACATCGTAGACGGCAACGCGTACGTCAACCGGCCCGGCCCGCGACTCGTCGACACGGCTGAGATCTTTGCGAGCCTGTTGTAGGTTCTGGTGCGTCGTCCTGGCGGCGGCGCTGTTCGCGGCGCTGCCGCAGCCGGCGCGTGCCGACACGGCTGACGATCTCGTCGCGCAGGCAATGCGCAAGGACCATATCCCCGGTCTTAGTCTGGCCGTCGTTAAAAACGGCAGCGTCGTGAAGCTGCGCGGTTACGGGTGGGCCGACGTCGAGCAACGCGTTGCGGCGACCCCCCAAACCGTGTATCAAACCGGCTCCATCGGGAAGCAATTCACGGCGATGCTGGTGCTGATGCTCGCGGGCGACGGAGTTCTGCATCTCGACGATAAGATTACCGAGTATCTGGGTACGCCGAACCCGGCTTGGCGCGACATTACCATCCGCATGCTGCTGACGCACACGTCGGGCATTTCCAACGGTGCGCTCGACGACGGCAACCTCTCGCTTACCTACACGAACGATCAAGTCTTGAAGATGATCGCCAAGACGCCGCTCGACTTTGCGCCCGGCACGAAATGGAAATACAGCAACTGCGGGTACGAGTTGCTCGGCTTCATCATCCAAAAAGCGACGGGGACGTTTTACGGCGACTTGCTGGCGCGCCGCGTGTGGACGCCGCTCGGGATGACGTCGACCCGGATCATCGATCTGGCCGACATCGTGCCGCATCGCGCGCCCGGGTACGTCTGGGACGCCGGCAAGCTGCAGAATCAGCCGTACGTAAGCCAGAGCTGGAATACGACCGCGGACGGCAGCATGTACACGACGGTCCAGGACATGGTCAAGTGGATCGCGGCGCTCGACGCGCATCGCTTCATTAGCGCCGCAGCCTATAAGGAAATGTACGCGCCGGTTCGCCTCGCGAACGGGACGACGAAACCGTACGGATTCGGCTGGCGGCTCGCGACGTACGAGGGCGGGCGCGTCTACTACCACGACGGCGTTTGGCAAGGATTTACCGGCGCCGTCCATCGCTACGTCGACGCGCACGTCAGCGTGGTCGTGCTTTCAAATATGGGTGACAGCGATGCCGTCTCCGATCTTGGCGACTCGGTCGCCCGCGCTTATATAGGCGGTATTAACGAATAATCGACGCGCAGAGGAGCGCTAACACTTCGAGCTTTACCACGATCGCTCCGTACGCGTCGCCCGTCAATCCGCCGCCGAGCCGCCGCGACGCCCAAACGCCACCGATCAGCGCTAGTACGATCGCAGCCGGCGCGATCAAGAGTGCGAGCGGCGCGACGAACCACGCCAGCGCTTCCACAAGTGCGAACGACAAAGCGAAAAGCACGAAGCTTGGCCGAGACGCGAAGGTCGCGCTCATCGCTCCGCCGCGGGCGTACGGGAACGCCCACGCATTCGGCACGACCGCGAGACGTGCGAGCGCACCGCTCCACGCCAACACCAGCGGCAGGCGTTCCGGAGGCACCGGCGCGAGGGCGACGAGCCAGAACACCGTCAGCACGGCCATTCCGACCACGGCGAACGTGCCGTGCCGCGGATCCGTCATGATTTCCAAGCGTCGCTGGGGCGTTGCGGTGACCAACAGGCCGTCGCACGCGTCGAGAAATCCATCGACGTGGATCGCACCCGTGAGGCCGATCGCCGCAGCCCATGCCACCGCGAACGCCCAGTTGACGTGCAATACGACGAACGCCGCGTAACCGATGCCCCCGGCGATGCCGCCGACGATCGCGCCGACCAGGGGGAGGAACGACAGCGCATACGCATCCGGCGCGCCGGCGCTCGCGAAGCGCCCGGCCGGCAGAATAGTGAAATACGCGAACGCGTCCGCGCATGCGCGCAGCGCGCGCTGCATTAGGCTTGGACCGTCTCGTTCGCGGTCGAGACGCCCGCTTCGGCGAACGTCTTCATTTCGCAGACCATTCGCCCCGCGGCTTCGAGTAAAGGAAACGCGAGGGCCGCGCCGCTGGCCTCGCCAAGGCGCAAGTCCAGGTCCAGCAACGGAGCTAAGCCGAGCGCGCGCAAGGCGACGGCGTGGCCGAGCTCGCGCGAGCGATGCGCCGCAATACAGTATTCGATCGCGGTCGGCGCGATCGCGCGCGCCAACAGCGCGGCGGCCGAAACGATGAATCCGTCGAGCAAAATCGGCACGCCGGCCTTTGCCGCTGCAAGCAGCACGCCGGCAAGACCGATGATTTCGTAGCCGCCGACTTCGCTCGCAATCTCGCGCCACTCGCAGTCGCGTACGCGCTCGACCGCCTGGGAAACGACGGCCAGTTTGCGTCGCAAACCTTCGTCGTCCAAACCCGTGCCGCGCCCGACGACGTCGTCCGGTGCGGCACCGGTGAACGCACAGATGAGCGCGGCGGCGCTCGTGGTGTTCCCGATTCCCATATCGCCCAGCGCGATCGCTTGCGGATCGACGCGCTCGCGAATGCGTTCGAAGACCGTCATACCCGCGCGCAGTAAGGCGTCGACGTGCGATTGCGGCATAGCGGCTTCGCGTGCGAGATTGCGCGTTCCGCGTTCGATCGCGACGGAAAACAAGCGGTCATGGTGCGGCAGTTCGCCGGCGACGCCGAAATCCGCCACGAAGACCTCCGCGCGAGCGACCCGCGCAAACGCATTGATCGCCGCAAATCCGCCGAGAAACGCTCCCACCATCTGCACGGTCACGTCGCTCGGATAGGCACTCACCCCTTCGGCGGCTACGCCGTGATCCGCGGCGCCGACGAGAATTGCGCGCCGTTCGTACGGGCTCGGCGGCAGTTCGCCGTGTATGGCCGAAAGCCACTCGGCTAATTCTTCGATTCGCCCCAAGCTGCCCACTGGTTTCGTGAGCTGGCTGATACGCTCGTGTGCCGCGCGTGCGGCTTCGCGGTTAACCGGGGGAATTGAGATGTCGAACATCGCTCAGACTGATTAGCCGCGGCTGGCCGTCTTCCATGGTAATTCGCGTGAGACTTGCCGGAGCAAAGCGCTGACCTTCGCCGGAGAGGCCGAGGACCGCGAGCGCCGCGTGGAGCGGACCCGCGTGCATCACGATGGCGGCGTGCCCCACCGGTGCCGCGCGCAGCTCGTCAAAAAACGAGCCGACGCGCTCGCAGACGGCCGCAAACGTCTCTCCGCCGTCGGGCGAGTACAGCGCGGCGGCGGTGAGCGCGCGTTCGCGCAGTTGCGGGCGGGTCGCGACGATCTCGTCCCACCTCAGACCTTCCCACTCGCCGAAATCGAACTCGCGCAGCCGCGGATCGCGCCGGACTTCGAGCCCGTGCGGCTCCGCGAGGATCGAAGCGGTCTCGACCGCGCGAATGAGATCGCTCGCGTAAATGACGTCGAAGCGTTCGCCGCGCAGACGGTCGGCAAGCCGGCGCGCCTGCGCGCGCCCTACTTCGGAGAGTGGAACGTCGGAATGCCCTTGGAAGCGGTGTGATGCGTTCCATTCGGTGGTGCCGTGGCGGACGAGCGAGATTTCGATGAGGTTACTTCCTGCGGTTAGAGAGCCTGCCGGGTCGTATCCGCCAGGATTCCTTCGAGATGCGCGTCGCGACACTCGTCAACGACCTCCCATCCCTCCGAAGCAACGGACAACGTAGCATACCCCCCGTTCTGCACCCGCGGCTCCCAGAGCATCGTTAGCGGGCGACCGGATGCGAGCAGGACGGCGATGCGCACCAGAACGTCGTGCGTCACGATGACGACGTCTTCATTCTTCCCACGCAGCGACGAGGTAAACGCCAGCCAGCGCGCCGCCACATCGTCGAGCGACTCGCCGCCCTCGAACCGGACGCTTGCCGGTTTTTGCATCCACGCGCGCAAGCGTCCGGCATCCGCGTGCTCGATCTCGGAGCGAAGCCGGCCTTCCCACGTTCCATGAGCGATCTCGAGCAGCCGCGGGTCGCGTTCCAGGTCGACGCCGAGAGCCGCGGCCACCGGCGCCGCCGTCTGCACGCAGCGCGCAAGCGGGCTCGAAATCACGCGTCGCGCGCCGCTTCGCGCCAGCGCCGAGGCGAGCGCCGCCGCTTGCAAGTGCCCGAGCGCCGTTAACGTCGACTCCAACTGGCCCTGGTACCGGCCTTCGCGGTTCCAATCCGTTTCGCCGTGGCGTGCGACGTATGCGAACGGCACTACAGCAAAACGAGGCGGACCGATTCGATGCCGGTCACCGCGCCGATCGCATCGAGGACGTCGCGGCCGATGCCCCGATCGACGTCGAGCACCATCATCGCGCCGCCGCCGCGATGCGCGCGCGCGACTTGCATCGTCGAAATATTAACGTCGGCATCGCCGAGGATCGTACCGATGCGGCCGACCATGCCCGGCACGTCGCGATGTCGCGTGACCAGCATCGCGCCCTCAGCGATCGCGTCGACCTCGTATCCGTCGATCTCGACGATTCGCGCGCCGGTCGGCAGCACCGTCCCCGTGAGACGGTGATCGCCCGCGGCAACGGCCAGCGACGCGCGAAACGGCGGCTTCGCCGCTTCACGCAGAACCATCGTGCGAACGCCGATTTCGCGTGCGACGGCGACCGCGTTGACCGTCGACACGCGACGGTCGCTTACGAACGGCAGCGCCCCGGCTAACAACGCCGCGACGAACGGCTCCGCTTCGATCTCGGCGAGGTCGCCCTGCAGCACCAACGCAATTTCCTGGCGCAACGACTCGTCGAAAAGCTGCGGCAGAACGGCACCCATACGATAGGCGAGATCCAGAAAACCGCCGGCGCCTTCGGCCGCGGATCCGGTTAGCGTCGGCGCGTTTACGGCGCCGCTGGCGGGGCGTCCGCCCAACACGCGCACCACGTCCTCCGCGAGTTCCAATGCGATGCGCTCGAGAGCTTCGAACGTCGATCCGCCCAGATGCGGCGTCGCGACGACGCGAGGATGTTCGAGGATGCGAGCCGACGGCGATCCGGGCGGCGGCGGTTCCTCGGCGACGACGTCGATTGCCGCGGAACGCAGGCGGCCGGCATCGAGCGTCGCGAGCAGCGCTTCTAAATCGACGATGCCGCCGCGGGCGCAGTTGATCAGCGTCGCGACATCGCGCATTCGCGCGAGCGCGCTCGCGCCGATCATTCGTTGCGTCTGCGGCGTTAGCGGAACGTGCAGCGTTACCACGTCGGCTGCACCCAGCAACTCGTCGAGCTCCACCAAATCGACGCCGAGCGCGCTCGCACGAGACGACGGCACGTACGGATCGTGGGCGATGACCCGCATCCCGAACGCGTGGGCGCGCGCCGCGACGTTACTGCCGATTCGTCCCAGCCCAACGATGCCGAGCGTCTTACCGAACAGCTCGTGCCCGACGAACGGTTTGCGATCCCATTGCGACGCGTGAACCGACGCGTGCGCCTGAGGCACGTGACGCATCGTCGCGAGTAAAACGGCAAACGTGTGCTCCGTCGCGGCGATCGTGTTGGCGCTCGGCGTATTGACGACCACGATGCCGGCGGCGGTTGCCGCATCGACGTCGATCGCATCGACACCGACGCCGGCCCGAGCCACAACTTCCAAGCGCGGCGCTTTCGCGAGAAGCGCGCCGTCGACGCGCGTTTCGGAACGAACGATCAAACCTCGGGCGTCGAGGAGTGCCTCATCGAGGCGATCGCGCGACGCGCCCACGCACGAAACGACGTCGATGCCCGCGCGTTCGAGCACGGCGATGCCGCGCTGATCGAACGCTTCCGCGACGACGACGCGTCCGAGATGCGTGGAGTCAATCATCCGCCGCAGGTTCGCCCGAGGGGGCGCTTCCCCTCGCGTCGTAGCTGATGGCGATGGCGATCCACGAGAAGGACCTGCGCGCGGCGATCGTTCGATATTGCGCGGAATTATGGGACCGCCGCCTCGTCACCGGAACCAGCGGCAACGTGAGCGCGCGTCTCGAAGACGGCGATTTCCTCGCGACGCCGGCGGCGCGCTCGCTTCGCAACCTTACCGCCGGCGAGATCGTTCGCGTGGATGCAAACGGCGTCGCGCGGGATCGTTCGCAGCTTCCGACGAGCGAACTTCCGCTGCATCTCGCTGCCTACCGCGCGCGTCCGGACGCGGGAAGCGTCATCCATACGCACCCGACGTACTGCGTCGTGTGGTCCAGATATGGAACGATTTTCCCGCAGGATACGGTCGGCGCCCGCGAGACGCTCGGCCCGGTCGCCTGGACGGCGTTTCGGCAAGCCGGATCCAACGAGCTGGCCGAGCTATGCGCGGGCGAGTTCGCGCGCGGCTTCGATACGGTCTTGATGGAACGGCACGGGCTTTCGACGCTCGGGAAGAGCCTCGAGGAAGCCTTCGTCCTGAGCGATTTAGCCGAAGAAGCCGCTCGGATTGCGTACTTCTCGAGACAATCGGGAGTGCCGGAAGGCGAGTCGCCGGGCGCTTGACCGGGGGATAACTTCTGGCCCTAGGGAAGATTGCGGGGTCGTGAGCTACCGGCTGCCCTTACACCAAAGGATGGCGAACGCGCTAAGTTATGGCGAGTTCCGTATTTTCTATCAGCCGGTCGTCGAATTGCAGACGGGAATCGTCGTCGGACTCGAGGCGCTTTGCCGTTGGCCGCAGCGCGACGACACGTTTACCTCGCCGGAAACGTTTATTTCTCAGGCCGAGAGTTCCGGTTTCATCGTGCAGCTCGGCGACTGGGTGCTGCGCACCGCGGTCGAACAAGTGCGCCGCTGGCAACAGACTTTCCATGTGGATCTCATGCTCTCGGTCAATCTTTCGGGACGGCAGTTCCTGCACTACAATCTCATCAAGTCGATTGAGGACGCCCTACGCTCGGTCGCTTACCAACCCAAGACGCTCGAGTTCGAAATCACCGAGAGCGTGGCGATGCACAATGCGGAAGATTCGATCGGCATCATGCGCCAGCTCAAGGGACTTGGCATCGGTCTTTCGCTGGACGATTTCGGGACCGGCTACTCGTCGCTCGCGTACTTGAAGCGCTTCCCGATCGACAAGCTCAAGATCGACAAGACGTTCGTACGCGACATTCCCGACGATGCCAACGATTTGGCGATCGTGACCGCCATTATCGCGATGGCCCACGCGCTCGGCCTGGAAGTCCAGGCGGAGGGCGTCGAGACCGAGGCCCAAATGGAGTTTTTGCGCGATTGCGGCTGTGAGTTCGCGCAGGGGTACCTGTTTGGGCGAGCCCTGCCGGCGGATGAGTTCGAAGAGCTCCTCACGGAGCAGCGCAACTCAGCGCGCGAAGTCTCCTAGCCGCCGGTCGAGGAGTTTTCCCCGTAAAGCGCCAACCGGATGCGGCCCCCGCGGAGAGGTGGCAGAGTGGTCGAATGCACTCGCTTGGAAAGCGAGCAGAGGTGAATAGTCTCTCGGGAGTTCGAATCTCCCCCTCTCCGATTTTTTAAAACCTCGACTCTGCGTCACTCGTCGCCGGCGTCAGCGGCGTAGGTGTCGTATGCTACGCCGTCATTTATGGCGTGGAGTGGTCGCGAGTATCGCGCAAGTTCTGGACTTTTCCAGGCCTGCGCCAACTCGCAAAGGCCGTTGAACACCATACGCGACGCATCGGTCAAACCGTTTCGCCATAAAAGCATTCCGTACGCCTCGAGGTAGACGAGCGATGTTTCATCGTGGCCTAGTTCGTCTTCGTAGGCCGGCTTCGCGCCGGACGCGCCGCCTCGCACTTCCAGCAGCAAAGCCTCCACTTCTTCGGTAAAGCACGACGCATCAACCGGCGGCCGATTGCACCGCTCCTTGAGCGTTTCGCCACTACTCATGCACATCTCCCTAGTTTCGATGGTTGATTACTCCGAGACTAACCCTTCGACGTGAGCGAGCCAGAAGTCGAAACTGGCGCGCGCTTGGGCTTCCAGCATTGCTTCGCCGGTAATAACTTCGCGATCGAGGTGACGCCCCAGCGTCGAGCGATCGCCGTAGTTTGCGTCGAAGACGAGGTCCGGGAATTGCAGATCGTGCAGCAGCTCGCCGTCGAGATCGATACCGGGCGGCAGCGTACTAATCACGATTTCCGGTGGATTGTCGGACGGCCACGGTTCGGCCTCGAAGCGCGCGCAGGCGTCGGCAACGCGTTTCTCGTCGCGCCCCCAAACGAACGAATAGACGTCGTTGTCGTGCAGCTCCGCCAAAATCGAGCGCGCGGTAGCGCCGTATCCTAGCACGCCGACGCGTTTGAGCGATATCGATTCTTCGAGCAGCGCTTCGATCGCTAAGCGAGCGCCGATGCCGTCGGTGGTCGTACCCAACACTTCGCGTCCGAAGAGAATCGTGTTGACCGATTCGGCGCGCTGCGCGAGCGGCGTCAGCGTATCGCACGCACGCAGCACTTCTTGTTTCAGCGGATACGTCACGTTGCAGCCGGTGTATTCGTCCATTCGCATGCGACGCACAACCGAGATCCCGTTGCCGCGCGGCACTTGAATCGCGACGTAGCTGCCGTCGATGCCGGCCTCGCGCAGAAATTCGCGATGCAGGTGCGGGCTGCGGCTGTGCGCCACCGGGTCGCCGATGACCGCCAACTTCACGAACGGCGCTCCGGCAGCATCAGGCGTTCGAAGAACCGGAACATGCGCGTGATCGCGAAATCCTTGGCTTCAATCGGCTCGGTGAGGATCGTGTAGAGCCCGCAGAGCTTGCCGCCCAGCACGTCCGTGAAGAGCTGGTCGCCGACCACGGCCACCGCCCGGCGGGGCATATCCAGGTGGTGGACGGCGCGAAAGAACCCGAAGGGCAGCGGCTTGAGCGCGTTCGGGATGCACATGACGCCGATCGTCGCGGCGATGCCCCGAACCCGGTCCGAGAAGTTGTTCGAGAGCATCACGATGCGCATGCCGCGGCCGTGTGCCTCGGCGACCCAAGCGAGGTGTTCGGCCGCTAGCTCGGTCTCCCGGAAGCCTAGCAGCGTGTTGTCCAGGTCGACGATCAAGCCCCGAATGCCGGCGGTTTCCAGCTCGTGAAGCGAGATGTCGTGCAGGCGCGGGGCAAAGCGATCGGGTCCGAACATCGAGCCTCCGTTTGGCGGTTATCCCCGGTATCCTCGGGACTCTCCACACCTGCTCCACGCGAATTGCCCCCTTTCCCCCTATCATCCCCCGATTTTTGTCGCTAACCACAGCCAGACCACAAGGAGTTGTGAACAACGACCCCAATATCTTGTGGTAATACTCCCGGCATGGCACAATAGGTGTCCCGCCGGGCTTTTAGTCCGCTCGAACAGCGAACAGGTGTTCGCTAACGGCTCGACGAATAACGCTGGTCCCCCAAAAATATGCGCTTTGTGATGCCAAGGAGCAGCCCCGCATGAAATTCCGCCGCACGTACTCAACCCCGGCCGACCCCTACGCCGGGCTGACCTTCGAGCCCCGTACCTCCCGGATCGTCAACCCCGACGGCTCTGTGATTTTTGAGGCCAAAGAGGTGATGGTTCCGACCGATTGGAGCCAAGTCGCGGTCGACGTGCTGGCCCAGAAGTATTGCCGCAAAGCGGGCGTTCCCAGAGCTACCAAGCCGGTGCCCGAGGAGGGCGTACCGGAGTGGCTGTGGCGCTCTGAGGCCGACGACACGGCGCTCGAAGCGTACGAGCGCAAGGATCAGTTCGGGGCGGAGCGCGACTCGCGCGAGGTCTTCGGCCGCATGGCCGGCTGCTGGACCTATTGGGGCTGGAAGAACAACTACTTCGACAGCGAGGAAGACGCGAAGGCCTACCACGACGAGATGTGCTCGATGCTGGCGCGTCAGATCGGCGCACCGAATTCGCCGCAGTGGTTTAACACCGGCCTGCATTGGGCGTACGGCATCGCGGGACCGTCGCAAGGCCATTACTACGTCGATCCGGCGACCGGCGTAGCGTCGAAATCGGTCAACGCCTTCGAGCACCCGCAAGTTTCGGCGTGCTTCATCCTTTCGATCAAAGACGATCTCGTGAACGAAGGCGGCCTATTCGACGGCATCGTTCGCGAAGCGCGTATTTTTAAGGGCGGCTCCGGCAGCGGTGCGAACTTCTCGAAGATTCGCGGCGCCGGCGAGAAGCTCACGGGCGGCGGCACGAGTTCGGGTTTGATGTCGTTTCTGAAGGTCTTCGATCGCGCCGCGGGCGCCATCAAGAGCGGCGGCACGACGCGTCGCGCGGCCAAGATGGTCGTGCTCGATGCGGATCATCCGGACATCGAAGATTTCGTGACGTGGAAAGTGCGCGAAGAACGTAAGGTCGCCGACATGGTCGTCGGGTCGCGCATTTTCGAAAAGCACATCAATCAGATCATTTCCGCAGCGCACGATACGCGCGTTCCTGAGGCTGCGCGCCTGGATGCGGCACTGAATCCGCATCTGCGTAAGGCACTGCGTGAGGCGATCTCAACCGGCGTTCCCACCGGCGCGACCCAGAACGCGCTGGATTATGCGCGCCAAGGCTACACAAGGCTCGAAGTCGAGCAGTACGACACCGGCTGGGATTCCGAAGCGTACGCAACGGTTTCCGGTCAGAACTCGAACAATTCGGTTCGCCTGACCAATGCGTTCTTTGACACGCTTGCCAGCGACGGCGATTGGCATTTGACGTCGCGCACCAAAGGCGACGTCGTTAAGACGATCAAGGCGAGCGAATTGTGGGAACAGATCGCTCTCGCCGCCTGGCAATGCGCCGATCCCGGCCTGCAATACGACGACACGATCCAAGAGTGGCACACCTGTTCGAACGACGAAAAAATCAACGCTACAAATCCGTGCGTTACCGGAGACACGCTTGTGTCGACGGCCGACGGTCCAAAGCGGATCGCCGACCTGGTTGGCAAAGCGGCGTTCGTGATTGGCGCGGACGGTCAGCCACACTTCGTCAGCAAAATTTTCCCAACCGGAACGAAGCCTGTCTATCGTTTGCAAACAAAGGCTGGATACGAAGTCACTCTTACAGCCGACCATAAGGTTTGGACTGAAAACCGCGGCGACGTAGCAGCCTCCGAGTTGCGTATGGGCGACACCCTCGCATTAGGCGGTTCAGGATTTGGGCCCGAAGATATTGAGCGCGGCATAGCGCTCGGTGTTGGGATCGCGATCGGCGACGGATGCGTAACAAACAGTACCACTCCCGGCTTGATCCTCACAATGGCTACCGAGGAAGCCGGCGTGCTAGAGGATGTAGCGGATTCTATAAATCTCGAGAAGAGCGTGGCTCGCGATGGCCGCGGACGGCGCGCCAGCACGGTCACGATGCCTGCTAAGGCGTCGGGGTCCCGTGTGTCCGTTGGAAACAAGGCGGTTGTAGAGCTCTTTTCACGATACGCCGTATTGAACGAAGGCAGCTCTGCGAAGCGTTTTACCGATGCAATATATTCGCTAAGCGGATCTTCGACTGCCGCTGTGCTTCAAGGCCTGTTTACCGCGGACGGAACCGTCGCCAACTACGGCGAGAAGTCTCAGTATGTTTCCCTGGACTCCTCATCGCTGACACTCCTCAAACAGACGCAGCACCTCCTTCTCTCTTTCGGGATCAAATCGAAGCTCTACTCGAACCGTCGAACGTCTCTTGTGTCCAACTGCCCTGACGGCAAAGGCGGACATTCAGAATACCCGGTTACGCAAATGCATTCGCTTCGAATCTCCCGGTCCTCAAGGCTAGCTTTTGAGAAGCATATTGGTTTCCACCGGGCTTCTGCTAAGTCACGAGCTCTCGGCGCGCTGAATGCATCGGTGCATTGCTACGCGGATAAAATGCACGATGATTTCTCCTCACTCCAGTTAATTGGGGACGAACCTGTATTCGACTTGACCGAACAAGACACAAATCACTTCATTGGGAATGGTTTGCGAGTACATAATTGCTCAGAATACGTATTCATAGATGATACCGCGTGTAATTTATCTAGCATTAATTTGGTAAAGTTTCTCAAGTCCGACGATAATTTTGACGCGCCTCGATTCGCGGAGGCTGCCCGCTTTTGGACGACAACGCTAGAGATCTCGGTGACGATGGGGCAAATGCCGTCGAAGGCAATCGCAGAGAAGAACCATGGTTATCGCACCCTCGGCCTCGGCTACGCGAACCTCGGAACGCTGCTCATGCGCCTTGGACTGCCCTACGATTCCGAAGAGGGCTTCGGTTGGTGCGCAGCCATCAACGCACTGATGACGGGCACGGCATATCGCACGTCTGCCGAAATGGCGCAACAACTTGGTCCGTTTGCCCGCTTCGAAGCGAATCGCGAGCCGATGCTCAGAGTGATTCGCAATCATCGTCGTGCAGCATACGCAGCAGATAAGAGTGAGTATGAAGGGCTGTCGGTTACGCCAGTCACGCATGCACCGACGCTTTTCACGCAAGAGACGTGGGCATTAGCGCGTCAAATGTGGGACGACGCCTTGTCCATCGGCGAGGTTGCAGGCTATCGCAATGCACAGACCGCTGTCACCGCTCCGACTGGAACTATCGGCTTGGTGATGGATTGTGATACCACTGGTATCGAGCCCGACTTCGCGCTGGTGAAGTTCAAGAAGCTCGCAGGCGGCGGCTACTTTAAGATCGTCAATCAGTCGGTCGACGCGGCCCTGCACAAACTCGGTTACTCCGAAGAGCAGATTACTGCAATCGAAACCTATGCCAAAGGAACGGGCACGCTGTTCGAAGCGCCGCACATCAACCGCGCGACGCTGAAGGCGAAGGGCTTCGATGACGAGTCGATCGCGCGGCTCGAGGAGCACCTCCCGAGCGCGTTCGAACTCCCGTTTGTCTTCAACAAGTTCGTGCTGGGCGAAGACTTCCTGAAAGAGAAACTCGGCTTCACCGACGAGCAGATCAATGACTGGAACTTCTCCATCCTGCGCGACGGACTCGGCTTCACGACTCAGCAGATCGAAGAAGCATCAGCGCACATCTGCGGACGCATGACGCTCGAAGGCGCGCCGGAGCTCAACGACGAGCACCTCGCCGTCTTCGACTGCGCCACGCCGTGCGGGCGTTACGGTTCGCGCTACATCCGCCCGCTCGCCCACGTCGACATGATGGCGGCCGCGCAGCCGTTCGTCTCGGGAGCGATCTCGAAGACCATCAACTTCCCGCAGACGGCGACGATTGCTGAAGTCAAGGAAGCCTATAAGTACTCCTGGGAACGCATGATCAAGGCGGTCGCGCTCTATCGCGATGGCTCGAAGCTCTCGCAGCCGCTCGCCGCGAGCTACGATCTCGGCGGAGATTCGACCGAAGACGAACTGGTGCCGGCATCGCAGCAGCCCTTCACCACACCAATGCAAGTCGCCGAGAAGATCGTCTATCGCTACATCGCGAAGCGCCGCAGCATGCCCCAGCGCCGCAGCGGGTACACGCAAAAGGCCGTGATCTCAGGTCACAAAGTGTATCTGCGCACGGGCGAGTACGAAGGCGGCCAACTCGGCGAGATCTTCATCGACATGCATAAGGAAGGCGCGGCTTTCCGCTCGTTGATGAACAACTTCGCGATCGCGATTTCGCTGGGCTTACAGCACGGCGTGCCGCTCGAGGAGTTCGTCGAAGCCTTCACCTTCACGCGCTTCGAACCGAACGGTCCTGTGACGGGTCACGACCACATCAAGATGGCAACGTCGCTGCTCGACTACATCTTCCGCGAGCTCGCCGTTAGCTATCTCGGCCGCTATGACCTCGCTCACGTGCAGCCGTCCATGGAGATGGATGCAATGGGCACCGAACGCACCGACGACTTCATCGACGAAGTGGAAGGCGCCGTCAGCGTCAGACCCGCCGGCGTTGCCGAACGCCTCCACCCGGTCAGCACGCACTTCCGCCCGGGTCAAAACACGCTGCCGTCGACGCCGGTCGCAAGCGCGGCCGTCGAAGCACCGCCCGCGCCGACGACGTCGCGCGGAACGGCCAGCAACGGCGGAGCGTCGACGGCGACGATGTCGAAGACGGAAGCGATCAGCGCATCCAAGGCCAAAGGGTACACCGGAAACGCTTGCTCCGAATGCGGACAACTCACGATGGTCCGCAACGGCGCCTGCGAAAAATGCGATAGCTGCGGAGCAACGAGCGGCTGCAGCTGAAAAGCTAAAAAGACCCAAGAACCGGTCATCAAAACCCGGGGAACTCGCTCGGTGCGGTTCCCCGGTTTCGCTTCGTGCGCGGCGCGTCGACATGGTTCGTCAAGACGTGCTTAGAACATTGCGTTCGCCAAGGTCATCGCAAGACCGGATCGTCCAAGGGAGAGCGCACAAATGCCCGATATCGTTGAGGGAATCGGCAGATATGCCGCGATAGCGGACGCCCCGTTTAACAAAGGCTTCCTGTCCAAAGAAGCGATCGCCACGTTGCAGGAAGAGCTCGTCTTTCAGCGCGCCGTGCAAAGCTATATCTGGATGCTTCCCGCCATTAACATGTATGGCATGAAGGAAGGCTCCGAGAGCGCCTTCGGCAAGGGCTACAACGTTCTTCCGATCTTCAAAGACCGCCTGAACGCGAAGACGCTCGTGACGACGCCGAACTCCGACGTCATTTACGCGATGGGCTATGTGGATCTGCACGATGACGGCCCGATCGTGATCGAGGTACCACCGGGGCTACAGGGAATCCTCGACGACTTCTTTCAGCGACCGATCGGCTCCGAGGGCACGATCGACGGCCGCGCCTGGAGCGGCGATGTTGGCCTTCCGGGGCCGGATAAGGGAAAGGGCGGTAAGTACTTATTGTTACCGCCCGACTATGCCGCAGACGTCCCGGAAGGCTACCTAACTTTTCGTTCGCGCACCTACGGCGTCTTCGTGTTTTGGCGCGGTTTTTTCAAGGACCCAACGCAACTCGATGATGTCGTAGCCGTGATGGAACGTACGCGCATCTATCCGCTCGGCAAAGAGGCGACCGCAAAACCGATGGAGTTTCCGAATGCCTCGAACGTCGCGGTGAACATGCTTTACCCCAGCGACGGAACTGCCTTCGATATGATCGCGCGCTTTATCGACCATGAATACGCGGATCCGAAGGACATGGAAATGCGCGGCATGCTCGCCGCGCTCGGAATTGAAAAGGGGAAGCCGTTCCAACCGGACGATCGGATGCGCAATATTCTGGACACCGGCGCGAAGGCCGCCTATCGCATCACCCGCTCCATCATCTACGAACCTCTAACGATCGTTCCGAATGCGCTGTGGTACGAGGATCGGCGGTGGGCCAACGTCTTTCCCGGAAATGCCACATTCACGGGGGACACCTTCAACTACATCGATCCTCGCACCGGTTTCTTCGCGGTCGCCTACTCGGCGAGTCCTGGAATGGCCGTCAACATGGAGAATGTAGGCGCAAAGTACCCGGTAACGTTCGTCGACTCAAACGACGATTTCCTGATAGGTTCTTCCCGCTACAAGTTGACGCTGCCCAAAGACGTTCCCGCGGCCCTGTTCTGGTCGGTGACCGTATACGACCCGGAGACCGGCTCCGGGCTCGACAACGGACAGCCATTCCCATCCATCAATACGATGGACGCGCCTGCAACGAACGCGGACGGATCTACCGATATCTACTTTGGACCCGAGTCACCGGGCGAAGGCAAGAATTGGCTACGGACTGTCCCAGATCGAGGCTTCTTCGTGATTCTTCGTATCTACGGACCGACAAAATGCTTCTTCGATCGCAGCTGGAGGCCGAGTGATGTCGAAAAGCTCTAAACCCTCCCAAGGTCGCATAAGCGACGCGTATGCAACGCTGATCGGGCGCCTCGCCTTCGCATGGGGATGGCCGATGATGAACGTGCGCAACCGGCGCGCGGCCTTTGCCGATTTGCCGAGCCCCGGCCTCATCGACGGCATCGTTCCGGTCGCTCCGAGCAACTACGTCTCGATGCTTCACGACTACGTATCGCCGGACGAACGAATGGTGGCGTGTCCGAATCAAGACGTAATCTACGGCTTTGGAATCCTCGCCTTGGACCAGGAGCCCGCGGTCGTTCAAGTACCAGATTTCGGCGATCGTTTCTGGGTTTATCAAATCGGCGATCAGCGCACGGACGGCTTCGGCAAACTCGGGAAGATGTACGGATCGGCGCCCGGGCACTATTTGCTCGTGGGTCCCGCGTGGGACGGCGATGCGCCGGCGGGTTTCGCCGGTGTATTTCGCTCGTCCACGAATACGGGTTATGTCATTCCGCGCCTCTTCCTCAACGATACCGCCGCTGATCGTGCAGCCGTTCTGCCGGTCGTCAATCAAGTAACCATGTATCCGCTGAGCAAGTACGACGGCACCATGCAGATCGTTGACTGGGCAAAAAGCCCGCGGTTTCCAGGGATAGCCGGCGGCGGAAGCGGCGAAACGAAATGGGTGAATCCCGAGTCGTTCTTCGCCGAGTTGCCTGCACTCTTGGACGACGTGCCTCCGCTCCTCGGGGAACAAGCACTGTACGATCAGTTCCGCGCACTCTGTGACGCCTCGAAAGCCGATCCCGACTTCGCCGCGTTGCTGATTCGGATCGCTAGCGACGCAGAAGAGCAACTCGTCGATCCGCTCTTCGAGTTTCGCAACTATGGTTTGCCGCTACCGCATAATTGGACGACCGTGACGAATGGCGGACAGTTTGGTACGGACTACCTGACCCGCGTGGCGGTGGCGAAGTCGAATATTTTCGTAAACCAAACCGCCGAGACGCGGTACTTTTACCAGGACCTCGACGCTGGCGGAAACCGTCTAAGCGGCGCCCAAGCGTACACCGTAACCTTTGAAGCCGGCGCGACGCCGCCCGTTCAGGGCTTCTGGTCGCTCACTCTCTACAATAAGCATCACTTCTTCAGCAAGAATAGTCTCGGGAGATATTCCTTAGGGACCAAGAACGCCGATCTAAAATACAACTCCGACGGGTCCCTGACGGTCTATATTCAAGCTCAACCACCGCAGGACGAGTTGCTATCGAACTGGCTGCCTGCGCCGAGTGACGCATTCTCCCTTTACATCCGCGCTTATTGGCCGGGTCCGGAGATCCTCGATGGCTCTTGGACGCCGCCGGCGGTTATGAATGCCAGCTCTTGACCAATTGACAGGTCGCCCGCGTGCAGTGCCGGCGTCGTTATTGCCCAACCGCGCGCGTCGTTAGCGCTGCGCGGGTTAGCGCTCGACGGCACCGTTCTGAACCGAGAGCTCCCAGCGATACCCGTCCGGATCGTGAAACCACACGCCCATATGCGGCGAGCCCGGCCATGCAGGGCCGATCTCGTCGCCCGGATCTTCCAGTTCTACGCCGTTTTTCTTCAACGTTTCGAGTGCTTCGCGCAGCGCGCGCATGTTGTCGAGGAGAAGCGACATGTGGTCGATCGTCTCCGGATGTGGTGTTCCTTTGAACAACCCGATGATAATCGCGTTGTTCGTCAGCCCGATGGCCTCATCGGACCGGAACATTTCCCGCAGATCGAAGTTCTTGGTCCAAAACTGCGCGCTCTTCTCCGGGTCTCTGACGGCAAGGCTGAAATGCCAGACCGCGCCAAGTTTTACTTTCATATGATCATGGTCTTTCGGGCCTCTTCGGGATGTTCCGGCCACCTTTCCGCTCGATGAGCACAGTAAAACAGCTAAGTCCCAGCGTCCACGACGTATAAACAAAAGAGGCCCGAAACGGGTCTCTTTTCATTCCCGAAGAGCCTTAGCCGTCGCGAAAGCGCAGGAAGATGGGCGGAAGCGCGGCCAATCCCACTTCTCTACCCAGGTGAGCGAGGGAGTTGCCTTGTCACTCGAGCAGATCTACATGATTTCGCAAATCGTCGCGTCGATTGCCGTTGTCGCGTCGCTGCTCTTCGTCGGCCGGCAGCTCAAAGAAAATACGATGGCGCTTCAGCGTCACGAGCACAATTCAACAATGGAACAGTGGACCGTCGTACGAATGGCCCTCGTGAAGCATCCGGACATCGCGGAGCTCATGACCGCGGGGATCGAAGGCGAGCGTCCTTTGACTCGCGCCGAGCAATTGCGCCTCGAGCAGATGCTGCAAGAGATAACGTGGGCGGCATTCCACATCTGGGACCGCACGCAGCGCGGCGTTTTTGCAAAGGGCACGTTCGAGTTCACCGGAGGGGCGCTGCTGTGCAGCGTCCTCAATACCGCGCGCGGCGCGTGGTGGAGCAGCGCGAAAGGGATCGGACTTCATCCAGGGTTCGTCGCGGATGTCGACGCGCAACTCGCCACCGGTCTCGTTCCGCCGTTCATTCACGGGGCGCCGGCGACGGCTGCCCCTCCTTCCACTTCGGACTCGACGTAAAGTCCCGGTTTTATATGGCTAAACAAAGGCCCGGACCGGTTCATACAATTCCGCAAGACTTCCGAAAAGCAATTGAGTCCGACCCAATTGCGAAAAGCGTATGGAAAGACATTACACCGTTGGCCCGTAACGAGTGGATCTGCTGGGTTATTTCGGCGAAGAAAGACGATACCCGCGAACGGCGCATTATCGTCGGCTTGGATAAAATGCGCAAAGGCATGCGCAGACCTTGCTGCTGGCCGGGTTGCCCCCATCGTTAGGCTCTCGACAGGTAGGTACGCGTTCGCCGGGAAGGCTTCGCGATGCTTCTCGTAACTCGCGCAACCGTGGCGGCCGTACTCGTCGCATTTCTCCCCATGCAAATAGCATCGGCGGCCAACACCTCCGTCGACTACCCGGCTGGTCCGTGGCACTACAAGTCGATCCCGTGCGTTGACACAACCATCGTTACGGTCACTCCACGCCTGACCAGCGGCAACCAGACGACGTTCACGAAAGCGGATTTCCAATCGGGCGTCGTCGTAACGTTTGCGACTAATCTAGGCCTCGCGGCGGCGTTCCCGAAAGACCGCGTCAACGTCACGCATTACCAAGACACCGCCGGCAACGCACTTATGGCCTCGGAGAAGCCCGGCGACCGGGTCCAAGTCTGCTTCCTCGGCTACCCGTCGCCCGAGAAATTCTGCAACCCCGACAAAGACGATCGCGGCCGTTCCTATTGGGTGTACGATTACAAACACCGCGCGGCCTACGACGGCATGAACAGCGAGCACGACTGCGGCGGCGCGTAGCAGCCGGCATTATCGCGGATTTAGTAGTCGCTATCCGGATCCGACTCCGGTCGCGACGGATCGGTAAAGAATGGCGCTTTGCGGAACGTCGGGATCGTCTTGAAGGCTTCGGGCGCTTGTGAAAAGTCGAAACAGTCGCGCAACGCGTCCGAGCGCTCGTCGGTCGTATGCAGCGACGGCAGTCCGAAAACGTCTTCGACGAACTTGACGATGCTGCCGAACTCGTGGCGAACGTGCGAAACGTAGTGCCGCTTGGCGTACGGACCGATCGCGATAAATGGAACGCGAAAACCGAGTCCCATACGGTCGAGCTGCGGCGGAGTGACGTGGTCGTACCATCCGCCCCAGTCGTCCCACACGACGAACACCGCCGTCGATTTCCATAACGGCCCTTCGCCGATCGCGTTCACGACTGACGCGACCCACTCCGGGCCGTACTGCCCCGACACTCCGATATCCGTTTGGGTGTCCGCCTGCGGAAACGCATGGTCGGAGTTCTGCGCGCTGGGCACGACCCATGTGATGCCGGCGAGATTGCCGCTGCGCGCGTCGTCCAGAATCCGCGTCTCCGGCGAAACGACGTTCGACCACTCCGGCGAAAACCGCACGTGCCGGATCGCATCGAATGCGGACCAGATGTTGCCGAGACTATCGATGGGCGGCGCATAGTACCGCCACGTCACGCCCTGGTCGAGGGCGACGTCGGCTAAGGTTTCGAAGTTAAAACACGGCCACGGTCCCGGCACTTCTTCACCCGACGGCGCGATCAGCGAGACGCGCGCGTCGAGCGGCGAATCGCAGCCCCACGCGTAGTGCGTCGTTTCCATATGATTCGGATTATCGGAGACGAACGCGCCTTGCCCCGATATCAGATACAAATGCGCGGGAAAGCTCGGGCCCGTATCCGACTGGAACATCCGGTCGCCGAACGTATAGCGCTCTCCCATTATGAAATACGGCTCGACCTGGTTTTCGGGCACGTAGGCGAGCGGAAAATCGAGGTCCTGGCGCGGGGTGGTGAAGACCGATTCCCAACCGTCCATGCGCCCGCCGTCGTAGGACTGCACGAAGGCGTGGTGCTGATGATCAACGTCGGCCGGATAGTCCAATCCAACCGGCCGTAGTGCGACCGGCCCTCGCTTGGTCATTCCCGTTCGAACGGTATCCGCGCCCGGAAATCCGTTGAAGAGATTGTCGACGCTTCGGTTCTCTTGAACGATGACGACGACGTGCTTGATATTTCGGCGAAGTTCGGCGACGTACGCTCGCTCGCTCGTGTTGGGTTGAAAGAGCGGCTGCGGTTCGGACGCGGCGCATGAAGATTGCAGGTAAGCGAGCGCCAGCATGAGAGCGGCGCCGATTCGAACGATCATGGTCTTACGCGCAATTGCGCGGCGGCGCGCGCTCATTCCCGCTTAAGGAAAAGTGGGAATAGACAGTCATGATGAGGATCGCCGTGGCGCTCGCTCGGTTCGTTTGCATAGCGGTCGCCGCCGGGACGATGGTCGCTGCCGCTCCGGCCGAAAACCGAGACTGGGTCGCGTTCAGAATGTCGCCGACCAACAATGCGGTCGTCGAGGGCGACAACGAAGTGCGCTGGACGGTCGTGACGGGCGCGCCGATTTCGGCGAGTCCGACGCTCGGCGGTTCGACGCTGTACATCGGCAATAACGGCGGAAACCTCAACGCGCTCGACGTTCGTACCGGCCAAGTCTTGTGGAGGCGCCATCTTTCCAACTGCTTAATGAGCGCGCCGCTGCTATACCGCGGGCTCGTCATCGTCGGCGAAGGCGACGAGCAGAGCAGCGGATCGGCACCGAACACGCTGCAGTACGTCGGAATGGGGCCGAGCGCACTCGTTGCGCTCGATGCTGCGACCGGCGCGACGCGGTGGCGGACGGTCGTGGCCGGCTCCGCGATGCCCACGCCCACGATCATCAACGGTATGCTCGTCGAGCACAACGGCGCGGGCTGGGTGATGGGCATCGATCCGATGACGGGTAAGAAGCGTTACGTTCGGGGCTTGCACTCGATTGCATCGATGACGGCCGCACTGCCGATCGGCTCGGATCGGTTCGTCACCATGGGAGTGCTTGATAACGGCGTCTGGCTGCTGCGCGCTGCGGACGGATCCATCGTTTGGCGAAGGTCGTTCCCGTCTTCCGGCTCCGGCTTCGGCGACTGCCCTCCGGCAACCGACGGCGTACGCATCTTCTGCAACTACGTATCGCCGCCTGGTGCGGAACCCTATACCGCCGTCGGCAGTCCGGCCGTGCAGCGCGCGTACGCCCTTGACGTCCGCACTGGTGCCAAGCTCTGGGACATCGCACTGCAGCCTGGAACGCTTCCCGCTCGCAACGAAGCCGCGATTCCGCTCGTATCAGGCGGGCTCGTCTACTTCGGAAGCGCGCTCGCGCCGTACATGCATGCGGTTGACGCCGCGAGCGGGCGAACCGTCTGGCAGCGCCGCGTGCGCGGCCCGGTCAAATCGGGCTCCGTCGTGCTCAACGGAACGCTCTATTTCGGCGATCTCGGCGGTTATTTGTGGGCGCTCAACGCGAAGACCGGCAGCGTCGTCGGCGTCAAGAGGATGGCGAGCGGATTCAACGTCGGATCGCCGATTGCCGTGGGGCGAACGCTCATTGTCGGCAGCCGCACCGGCTCCGTATACGCCATCCCGCTCGCCGCTATCGCGAGCGCCCACGACTAGTCCTTCGCTCAAAGCCATCATTCAGCGCTGAAGTAGCTTTGGTGCCTTCGACGAAGGTCACCGGGCGACCGGCGATCGCGCGGTCGCAACGATGAATGGAGGCCATTCAGGTTGATCGCAGCGTGAACCGTCGCGCGTTCGCTTTCCTTGCCGCGTCGAGCTGCGCGGCGCTGCCGCTCCGTACTATCGCTAAGAGCGCAGCATCCTCGCGAATCGCCGATGAAATGCGTTGGAGCGGTGTCCCGGGGGCGGCGTTTGCTCGCGTGCACCGTTCTTCCATCGAGTGTACTCCGACCGGCTTGCGCGACGTCGCTGCCCGCCTACCGGTCACGACGTTAACGCTTTTCGAGGCGGCATCGCTTTCCAAGCCCGTCTTTGCGTACGCAGTCCTTCGCCTGGTGGCGCAGGGAACGCTCGAACTGGATCGCGCGCTCGACAGCTACCTCCCCGCTCCGTACCCGATTGGCGACCCCCGCGGCGCCGCGATTACCGCACGCCACGTCCTGTCGCACACCAGCGGCTTGCCGAACTGGCGGCACGCGACGAACGAGTCGCTTGCGCTCGCATTCGCGCCCGGAACGAAATATCTTTACTCGGGCGAGGGCTATTACTTCTTGCAAACCGTCGTCGAACACGTGACGGGAAAGCCTACGGCGCAGCTGATGCGCGCCGTCTTGGACGACCTCGGTATGCGCGACAGCAGTTACCTGTGGCGTGATGCGGACGTGTCGACCTGTGCGCTGCCGTACGATGCAGCAGGTAAGCCGTTGCCGCACGATACGGCACTGCTCGGACACCAACTTATCGTGATGGGGCAGGCTCGCTCGATGCCCTTGGCAGATTGGAACACCGCCGACGTCCTAGCCGCGCTGCCTGCGGTGCGTCCGGCGATTGCCGCAGTACCCTGGAATGCAATGCCCAACGTTGCCTGGTCGCTGCTTACGACCGTGCGCGACTATGCCCGGTTCGTGCAAGCGCTCCTTAAGCAGCCCGGCAATCTCATGTTTACTCCGGTCATTCAACTAAGCGACTACATCTGGCGCGGTCTCGGCGTCGCACTGCAGAAGCAGTCGGGATCGCTTTCGTTCTTTCACACGGGCGCGAATCCGGGATTCAAAGCCGCAATGTTTGGCGATTTTGCGAGTGGCCACGGTTTTGCGTCCTTTGCAAACGGCGACGGAGGTTTTCCGCTCAACATGCACTTGCTCGAAGACGCCGTCGGCGTTCAGCCGGCAATCTTCTATCTCGAGCAGCCTTAGCCGAGCCTTACATGTCGTTCGAGCCAGACGCTTATATTGCCCATCTCGGCATCGTCGATCTCATGTGCGATCGGGTAGCGGCGCGCTTCTAATTGAGCGCCGCTACTCTCACTCAGATACCTCGCGCTGCGCGTTACGAGGTCGGCCGGGATGACGCGGTCGAACGACCCGTGTCCGTGAAATACCGGAACGCCGGCGAGGCGGTTCTTCGTAATCGACACGTCGGTGTCGAATGGGAGCGTTCCGCTTAAGAGAATAGCGCCTGCGTAGCGAGCCGGCTCATCCAGCAGCAACGCACTTGCCATCGCCATGCCTGCGCTAAACCCGAAGAGGTACACGTCCTGCGGCTCGGTCCGTCCGCTCGTCAGGGATTCAAGCCAAGCCTGAAGCCACGTGAGCGACGCACGCAGGCTCTCGCCGATATACCGGCCGGGAGTGCCGCTTTCACTCCACGTGTAACCACCCTCATCCGTCATCAAAGGCGCACGCACTGAGACTACTGCGATACGCGAATCGATCGCGGGCGTTAGCGAAAACAAGTCGTGTTCGTCGGCGCCACGGCCGTGGAGTAGAACCAGGAGCGGCGGGCGCTTCGCATGGGCGCCCTGCGCTTTGCGCCAGCGAACGATCGGCGGCTGCGTGTACACGGGGCATGCGTTCGCTAGATGTCAACGTCCATCATGTTGTCGAACGGGGTTAAGTTGTTTGGATGGTAGTTTTTGAGATCCGTATTGTAGGCGAACAAATCTATCCTTAGGTACGAGACGATCGACGGCACGTCCGCGATGAACGCTTCCATCAGGGCCCTATCGTCAGCGGTGCGCTCCGCTTGTTCGTAGTGCCCGACGAGCGCATCCATGGACTGCTGCGCGGTCTTGTTGCACCAGCGCACGTCGTTTTGGCCAGCCGGCGGGAACGCATCGCACCCGTACGTCCCCGAATAGTCGCCGAGCGGGTCGGCCGCCCACGCGAACGTGATCACGTCCCAAGAGTTCCCGTTCATGATCCCGCCCTGCTGCGGCGGTGCAAACATGAGCGCGTTCGGATAGTGCTGGACGTGAAGGTTCACGCCGATCTGGGTCCAGCCGGCTTGGATGAGCGCAATCTGCGCGTCCGTGTCCGGTTGACCGGCGGTTGCCGCCAGGTTCAGGTCGAGCCTCACCCCGTTCTTTGCCCGAATGCCGTCGGCGCCGCGCTTCCATCCGGCGGCGTCGAGTATCGCGTTGGCTTTGGCGGGATCGTACGGCGTGGCCCCCATGTCCGTGTAGTACGGCGCAGTTACCGGCAACGCCGAGTCTTGGACCATGCCGACTCCGTGCTCGGCCTTATCGACCAGCTGCGAGCGGTTCATCGCGAGGCGGAGCGCCTGGCGCACCGCCAAATCCGCTACGACGGCGTGGGTCAGATTGAAATCGAAATGATTGTAGGCGTAGCTTGGCTGCCTGAAGATGCCATACCCGGGCAGCGCTTGGATTCGCGCGAGGTACGCGCCGCTGAACTGATACCACAGATCGACCGCGTGCGCTTGTAGTTCTGCAAGCAGCGCGTCCCGATTTGCGACGATCTTGTAGACGATCTTGTCCAGCTTCGGCCGCCCGCGCCAGTACAGGGGATCCGCTACCAGCACGACTTGCTTTCCGCGGTCCCAGCGCTCGAACTTAAACGGACCGATCCCCACCGGAAGCGAGTTGTACGGCACGTCGTTGATGTTTGGGTATTTTGCGAGCAAATGCTTGGGTAAAATGCTCGGGTTCGCGCAGCAGCTCGAGAAGAATCCTACGAAGAACACCGCATACGGCTTCTTGAGATGATACACCACGGTGTACTTGTCGGGCTCGTCGACGCTCGCGATTTGGTCGAACCGGCCGCCCTCGTCGTTTGCGGGATTATTCACGACCGCCGTGCTGAACACGACGTCGTCGGCATCGAACGGGGCTCCGTCGGACCACTTGACTCCACGACGAATGTGATACGTGATCGTCAGTCCGTCTTTGCTCACCCCGCCGTTGCTCTGGGTTGGCACCTCGGTGGCGAGCTCGGGGTACGGCTTATTATGCTCGTCCCATCGGATCAGCCACGCCATCGTCATCTCCGAGAGGTTCGCAACGGGCGCGTTCTGACTAAAGTGCGGATTGAGCGTGTTCACGTCGCCTGCGTCGGACATGGTCAGAACGTGCGGTGTGGTCCAGCCGTTCGCACGAGCACACGCCGGCGCTACTGCCGCGGCGATGGCAAGGGTGATGGTCGCGATCTTCTTCATTAGCGCATACTCCAATATAGCCTATGGCGGCGAATCGCCGCAGACGGCCGGAAAACGCAAAGAGCCGGCACACCCTCGGCGTGCCGGCTCGCGAAACTACTAAGACCATGATTCTGCTACGCGGCGTGCGACCCTCTTTTTTCCGTGATCTCCTACCGAGCGGGCAGCCGCACTTCGTCGTCCCGGTCAACAGGCGGATTTCCGCTATATCCGTGCGTACTGCAGAGAGAGGTCGGCTTCACAGATTCCGCGTAGTCGCGCAGTCATGCCTCAACTGGCCGGTATGCCGCTCGTCGGTGTTCTGCGCGGCGGTCTAATCGAGTCGGTTCATCGCGTCGCGCTTTGCGCGTTGGATGCGCGCCACGACCTGCTTCTGTCGGCGGGGAATACGGAAGCCTTGGTCTACCTTCGCTCCGCCGCGAAACCGTTCATCGCTGCCGCGGCGGTTCGCGCCGGCGTCGTCGCGCGTTACGGCCTGGACCAGCGCGAGCTTTCGGTCATGTGCGGATCGCACGCTGGAGAAAGCTTTCACATCGTCGCGGTCCGTTCGATCCTGCGGCGGATCGGTCTCGACGAAAGCGCACTGCAGTGCGGGGCGGATCTTCCGTACAACGTCGAGGCCCGTGCGGCGCTCGAAGCGGCCGGAGCCGCGCCGTCGCCCATCTATCACAACTGTTCCGGCAAGCACGCCGGCATTCTGGCCCTCTGCGCGATCCTAGGCGCCGACCCCGCAACATATATGGAGCCTTCGAACCCCGCTCAGCGCTACATCCTCGATTTCTGCGCCCGCCTTTCGGACGAGCGCGCCGACAGTTTAATCCTCGGTATCGACGGCTGCGGCATTCCGGCCTACGCAACGACGCTGCGAAACGTCGCCCTCGCCTACACTCGATTCGCAACGCTTTCCGGCATCTCCGACGAAACGGCTGCCGCGCTTCGCCAAGTCCGCGACGCGATGCTGGCCTTTCCCGAATACATGTCGGGAACGGGGGAATTCGACGCATCGCTCATCCACGCCGGCGAGCGCGAGCTGGTCTGCAAAGGCGGCGCGGAAGGCATTCATGCCACCGCGCTCATCCAGCGCGGCGGTGCGCTCGTCATTAAGGTGATCGACGGAAACGAACGCGCCCGTCCGCCGGCCGCCATCGAAGGACTCTCCGCGATCGGGTCCCTTTCCCTGGTTCAACGTGTCGCTCTCCACCGTTTCGTCCACGCTCCGCTGCGAAATCGCGCAGGCCGCGAAGTCGGCGAAGTTCGCACTCTCGAAAGGCTGTCGTCGTGAAGCGTTTACCTCTTCTCGCACTCGTTCTCGTTATGGCGGTCGCCGGCTGTTCGCAAGCCGGCCGCCCAGCCGGTTCGTTCACCATCGCACAACAATGGGAGCCGCGCTCGCTCAACCCGGCACTCGAGAACGGAACCTCCTCGAGCGAATGGGGGCTGCTCGTCTTCTCCTACCTCGTGAAATACGACGACCGCGGGCAGTTGATTCCGGACGTTGCGACCGTCGTCCCGACGCTGGCCAACGGCGGAATCAGCCGCGATGGCCTAACGATCACCTATCACATTCGCAAAGGGATTCGTTTTGCCGACGGTGCCGCACTGACCGCCGCCGATTGCGCGTGGTCGATCGACGCGATCAACAACCCCGCAAACAACGTGCAGACCCGCTTTGCCTACGACGACGTCGCCCGGGCGGATGCGCCGGACACGACGACACTCGTGCTGCATCTCAAGCGTCCGTTCCCGCCGCTCACGGTCGTCGTCGAGGCACCGCAAGGCTTTCCCATTCTTCCGAAGCACGCACTGGCGTCGCTGCCGGATTTCAATCATGCCGATTTTGACTCGGCACCGTTCGGATCCGGACCGTATCGGGTGAAGCACTGGTCGCGCGGAGATCGCGTGGAGCTCGAGGCAAATCCCTACTATTGGCAGGGGACCGTGCCGATCGCAAACATGACGATCCTTTTCGTGAACAGCCCGCAAACGGCGATCAATCTGATGCATACGCACGAAGTCGACGGCTATTTCGACGAACAGGACTACGCCAACTATTCGCTCCTGAAGGTCATCCCGGGGTTTCGCGTGACCAGCACGCAAGAAAACGCCGTCGGATCGATCATCTTCAACACCCAGGATCCGATCACCAAAGATCCGCTCGTGCGGCACGCGCTCGCCCAAGCCGTCGACATCCCGAACCTGATCGCGCGGGCATATCGCGGCGCGTTACAGAGCAATGACGCCGGTGCGGGCCTCTTCCTTTGGGCGTTCGACCCGGCAGTCTATCCGAACATTCCGTTCGATCCGGCCGGCGCACGCAAGCTTTTGGATGCCGCAGGTTGGCGGGTCGGGCCGGACGGCTATCGCAGCAAGGACGGCCGCGCGCTGGACGTTCAGCTGATCATTCAAGCGGCGCGGCCCGGGGACGCGGCGATCGCCAACAACGTCGTACAGTACGAAAAGGCCGTCGGCGCGATGGTCACGGTCAAACAGTTCAACATCACGCAGTTCGTGGCGCCATCCGGCGAAGGCGGCCCGGTGTACGGCGGTAAGTTCCAAATGGCGCTGTACGATTTTGAGAACGGCGACGACCCGGACACGACCGATCAGTTCGCGTGCAAGAACGTGCCGCCGAACGGCTACAACAAGTCGCGCCTCTGCAACGCGCAGGTCGATGCGCTGCTGCGCCAAGGGCTCTCGACCTACGATCCCATCAAACGAGCCGCGACGTACCGCACGCTGCAAGCGCTTCTCTATAAAGAGCTCCCGATCGCATTGATCTTCCGGCGCGCGCAACTCAACACGTTCTCAGATCGTTTGCAGAATCAGACGACGTCGCTCTCCGGGGCGTTCTGGAACGTCGGACACTGGCGCTTAGCCGCCGGCGGAAATGCTGCGGCGACGGCGCCCGCCGTCGCCACGAGTTCGTCCCCCGATTGCAACCCGCGGGTCTTTCCCGCTTCGGGCGCATTCGTGAAAACGGCCACCACGCTGCACGGACCGGGGCTGCTCTTGGCCGGGGGCGGCTCCGACATCGACGACGAGTATCGTTGGATGCACCGCACCCTCACGGGCAGCAGTACGGCGCGCGGCGGCAACGTCATCGTGCTGCGGGCCTATACCGATGAGGACGAATACTCGCCCTACATGCAGCCGCTCGGGCCATTCCAGTCGGTGCAGATGCTGGGGATTCCGCATTGCGCGACGCAGAGTCAGGTCGATGCCCTCGCGCCGATGATCGATCGAGCCGACGCCGTCTTCTTTGCCGGCGGCGATCAAGCGAACTACGTTCCGTGGAAAGGCAGTAAACTCGTCGAGGCGATTCGCCGGCTGTGGGACCGCGGGGGCGTGATCGGCGGAACGAGCGCCGGCCTCGCCGTGCAAGGCGACGTAATCTACGACTCCGCCGCCGCGGACCGGCTTCATCCGAACGACGACAGCTACGAAGTCAATACCAAAACGGCCGTACCGAATCCAATGGAGCCCGAAATCAGCTTCACGACCGGATTCTTTGCATGGCCGCCGTTGGCCGACGTCATTACGGACACGCACTTCGCCCGTCGCGATCGATTCGGCCGCTCGGTCGCGTTCCTATCGCTGATCTCGCAGAAACATCTGACGCCTTCGGGTAAGATCTACGGCGTCGCCGTCGACGAACGCAGCGCGCTCGTCGTCGATAAGCACGGCATCGCGACGCTGCTCGAATACGCCGGTTCCGGTTATAAAACCAAGGGCGCCTATATTCTGAGTAACGTTCGCGTTACGCAGCTGCAGGCGGGCAAGCCGCTCGTCGCGACCGTCCACGTGCTGCATTTGTACCGGGCAGGCCAAACCGTGAACCTGTTTACAAAACGAGGGCAAGGACACGACTACGAGGTCACCGTCGATGGAGCGCATACCCCGCCGTACAGCCGCGACCCGTACGATACCGTGTCGAATCGCTAACCACAAACGCAGTGAACGCGGCGACCGCGGCGCTCAAATGATCGGGTGAGCGACGTTTGAGAATCCTTTGAATCGGGCCGTTAGCCCGCTCCCGTAGGATAGGCAAATGCTTTTTTCTATCTCGCGCCTCGGCCGCGCCGTCACGGCGGCTACACTCGTTCTTATAAGCCTCGCCGCCGCGCCTGCGACGGCGAGCGTGCACAAACATTCCATGGCCGAATACGCCTACTTGATCGGCTCGTGGCATTGCACCGCCAACGTGCCCGGAAAGGGCAAGGTGGATTATACGACGGTCTTTCGCTGGAAGTATCCGTCGCACGCCGCGATCGATCAATCGTTCGACACGCCGAAGGGTCAAGCGGATTTCATGCTGGCGTACGATGCGTCGACCGATTCGTTTAAGGGCATTTGGATCGATAGCCACGGCTCGACGGGCTATTGGGAAGATCCCGGCATTGAAAACGGTGGCTGGACGGAATACGGCTACGCAATTAATGGCAAGCACCAATCGCCCAACACGCGCGCCGTCTTCTCGGGCGTGACCCCAAGGCACTACGGCTTCGTCTTCTACTCGATCAAGGGCAAGGACGACGCCGGAAAATTGCTCGAGACCGACTCGTGCGATAAGGACGCGGTCTAGGGCACGACGTCGTTATCGGGTAACGGCCAGCGAACTCCCCGGCCGGGCGCGAACCGGGACCGGCTCGACGTGCTTGCCGGCCTGGTGCACGAACCACATGCACAACAGCGTTAAAAGCGCGACGTCGTCGAGCATCCCCAGAATCGGGATGTCGCCGAATAGGTCGAGCGGCGAGATGACCAGCAGTGCTACCAGCCCGGCAATAGCTTTGAGCACCAATGGCACACGCGTGTCCCGCATAAGCGGGAAGGTCCGGACGATCGCCGTCTTTGCGGCAAACAAGAGTCGTAGAGGCCTCATGCGAGCCTATACCCGGGCGCCGGCGCGGAGTTACAACGCCTGGGCCGGAACGGTCGTCTTTCCCCCGAAGCAGACAGCCAATCGCCGGCCTCAAGGAGCGTCATGGCCCGAATTCTCACGCTTGCTTTCTTCTTGCTGTTTATTCTAACGTCCGGATTGGCGGGTGCGCGTTCGCTAACCATTGCCGATATGGCCGGCATCGTCGGGCTGGACGAACCCGCGATCTCGCCGGACGGGCGCACCATCGCGATGCTGGTCGATCGGCAAGACATCGCGCACGCAACCGATATCGCGCATTTGCTGCTGATCGATGCGCGAACCGGTGCGACGATCGCAACGATACCGGCGACCGACCCGAGCGTCCCGCGATGGTCGCGGAACGGTTTACAACTCGGCTTTCTCGCCGGCAGCCACGGAACGCGGCAGGTCTTCACGTTCGCTGCGAACGTCGTGGCACAGCGTACCCATGCCGCCGCGGATGTGATCGATTTTGCATGGAGCCCGGACGGCAGGACCATCGCCTACGCCGCAACCGACGTACCCGCGAACGCTGCGGCGGTCGCCGCCCATCACGACTATTTCTTCGCCGGAAACAACGACTACACCGCGACGGCGCTAACGCCGCCCGTGCATCTGTGGACCGTGCCCGCGGCCGGAGGCGTCTCGCGCCGGCTGACCTCCGGTTCGTGGACGATCGCACCGACCGATCCCGGCGGCATCTTCTCCCCGCAAATTGCTTGGAGCGCCGACGGCACGCGCATCGTCCTGACGCGCGCCGCCTCCACCTTTAGCGGCGAGGACGAGTATACGACGCTGTGGAGCGTCGACGTTACGACGCGCGCGATGCACAAGATTACGGGACATCCCGACGTCGAACTGAGCCCTTCGTACTCGCCCGACGGCCGGCACCTTGCCTATTGGTGGCCGCGCAACGGCGATTTCACGGCCGAAAACACCGTTCGCATTCGTACCGGCGGTGCCGACGTGACCTTAGCCGATTCGTTCGACCGCAACGTCGGCGGCGCCATTTGGTTTCCGGATTCGCAGCGACTGCTGATATGCGCGACCGATGCGACTGCGACGCTCGCATGGATCGTCGATCTCAACGACCGCATGCGGCCGCTGCCGCTGGGCGGCCGCAACATGGTGTGCGACACCTATCAAAGCAGCACGTTCGACGCCGGCATCGCCGCGGATATCGCGCGCGACGGCACGATCGCATTCCTCGCCAACGACGCGCGACACGCGCGTGAACTCTTCGTACTCGCGCCGGGTGCAACGGCGCCGCGCCGGTTGACGCATTTCAACGACGGGATCGCGTCGATCGATCTCGGACGCATGGCGCAACTGGATTGGACCTCGAACGACGGCTTTCACGAGAGCGGCGTCGTGACGTACCCGCCCGGCTACGAGCGCCAACACAAAGCCGATCCGTCGAAGACATTTCCCGCCGTCGTACTCATCCATGGCGGCCCCGGTCTCTCGAGCATCCGTGAATTCTCCTGGGAGGGCTGGCCGCTGGCACAGGAGATCGCGGCGCGCGGCTACATCGTGCTCCAGCCCAACTACCGCGGCAGCGATAATATCGGCAACGCCTTCATGATCGCCATCGACGGCGACAGTGCCGCCGGTCCGGGACGCGACGTGATGGACGGTCTCGCGGCCCTCGAAAAAGCGAATCCAATCGACCCGGCGCGAGTCGCCGTCTCCGGCTGGTCGTACGGCGGTCTGCTGACGACCTGGCTTATCGGCCACACGCACGACTTTCGCGCGGCCGTCTCCGGTGCAGCCGTGAACGACGAGTTCGAAGAATACAATCTCTCGACGTCCAACGTTCAAGACCGTTACATCCTCAGGGCGGCGCCCTATACCGGCGACGGGTGGCGCGTCTACAGCGAGCAGTCGCCGATCACCTACTACAAGGACATCGCCACCCCAACGCTGATTTGGGGAACGACGAGCGATCCGGTGGTGCCGATCCCACAAGGCTATGCTCTCTATCACGCGCTGACCGACAACCACGTCCCGGTGAAGCTTCTCCTCTTTCCAGCCTCGACGCACGGCCCCGCGAACCCGGTACAGACCGCAGACCTAACGCGCTTCTGGCTCGCTTGGCTGGACGAGTACCTCACGAAACGTTAGTGATCCATTTAGCCGCCGGAAGCGTTATAGGATATATGAAAACTCTCACGACCCTGGCCCTCGCGTTCGCGTTCAGCCTGCTCGGCGCCACCGCCGCCTCGGCTCAAACCGAGAAAGTCGTCCTCGCCGGCGGCTGCTTCTGGGGCATGCAGGCGGTCTTCAGCGATCTGAAGGGCGTTACGAATACGGTCGCCGGTTACTCCGGCGGCAACGCACTGACCGCGCACTACGAGATCGTGAGCACCGGCGCAACCGGACATGCCGAATCGGTCGAAATCACGTACGATCCGGCGAAGATTTCGTTCAAACAGCTGCTCGCAGTGTACTTTCTCGTCGCCCACGATCCGACCGAACTAAACCGTCAAGGTCCCGACGAAGGCACGCAATACCGTTCGGAGATCTACTACACGACGCCGGCACAGCGAGCCGAAGCCCAAGCCTACATTGCGAAGCTCACGAGCGACAAAACGTTCTCCGCACCAATCGTCACCAAGGTCGCGCCGCTCGACGGTTTCTATCAAGCGGAAGCGTATCACCAGAACTTCGTGAAGAACAACCCCGACAACGGCTACGTCGTCTACAACGACCTGCCCAAGCTACAAAACCTAAAGAAGCAATACCCGCAGCTCGTCAAGAACTAGCATTGTCATCCTGAGCGTAGGCGCGCAGCGCCGTAGTCGAAGGACCGAGAAAAAAGCAAAGCCCGCATAGACGTATGTGGGCTTTGCTCTGGAAGCGGTCCTTCGACTACGCTCACTGCGTTCGCTACGCTCAGGATGACGAAGCTAGATTGGGTCGTCGTCTTGGTGGGCGCCGTATTGGTGCGGGTCGAAATACCAGTCGGGAAGCGTCTTCGGGAACGTGATGTCTTTGAAGGTGTAGTCCACGACGCCGAGGTGTCCGAGATATTCGATGTCTTCTTCCTTCGACGGCTGGCCGTGAATGGTGGTGACGACCGGGATGCCTTCGAGCATGTCCAGCGTTACCGTGAACAGCATCGGGAAGACGTCGGCGTGCGGACCGTCCCCGTCGAAGAACTTATCGGTGGCCACCAGCCGGCGCAATTCCAGCGTATCCTTGTCGACGTAGAGTTCGCGCAGGCGATTGCGGTCGGGGTCGCGCCGCGGCAGCAAGCTTACGTGGATGAACTGTCCCTCCATCTGCACGTTCGAAACGCGATAGTCGAACTCGCCGAGCACCGTCACCGACGCGATGACCGGCGGAAGCGAACCGGTCGGCTCGGGCGTCGGCGATTCGGTAACCGGATGAAAGTGCGACGGTGCGGGCTGGAACAAGTCGGCAGTGGGCGGACCGGGATCGCGCGCTTCGTTAAACGCCGGGCGCATGAACTCGGGGAACCCTCGATCGGAATGCCGGAACACCTTGCGGCCAAGACATGCATCGTCGAGCGTGCGGCACCAGATGTGGTAGGTGTAGCTGTTGACCAGATCCGGATACGGCGGGTCGCCGTAGTCGGTGAGCTGCGCGCGCGTCAGCGTATACGTCACGTAAGGCGGCGGCGGCCGATGCGAGCGAAACTTCCGGCGGATCAGATAGAGCAGCCGTTCGGGTGAAGGCAGGGGAGACGGCGACTCGACCGGAGCTGCTGCCAGTGCCGTCGCCGCAGCGGAAAAGCGCACGCCCGGCGTCGCAACGAAAGCAAGCACGCCGGCGATGAGAGCGAACGTGAGGAAGGTGCGTTTCAACTTCATACCATCAGGATGTGGCAATGATAGACGGTCTTTCCTGTGAATTCTTTGAAACTCATGCCTTCACGCTAGCGCGGCGCCAACCGTATGGCGCCGTCTAGACGAATGACTTCGCCGTTGAGCATCTGATTCTCTACGATGTGCCGCGCCAGCGACGCATACTCTCCCGGGTTACCCAACCGAGCCGGGAACGGCGTCTGCTTGCCGAGCGATTCGCGCGCCGCTTCCGGCAGCCCGGCCAGCATCGGCGTATCGAAGATCCCGGGAGCGATCGTGGCGACGCGAATCTGATGCTGCGCGAACTCGCGCGCGAGCGGCAGCGTCAGTGCCACGACGCCGCCCTTCGACGCAGCGTACGCCGCCTGTCCGACTTGGCCGTCGTAGGCGGCTACCGATGCCGTGCAGACGATGACGCCGCGATCGTCGCCCGGTTCGACCGGCCGCTCCAACATTTTTGCCGCGACTAAGCGCACCACATTGAACGTGCCGATCAAGTTCACGGTGACGACCTTCGTAAAGTGTGCCAACGGTTGGGGCCCGTCACGCCCGATCGCGCGCTCCGCCGTCGCGATGCCCGCGCAGTTGATCGCGCCGTGCAGCCCGCCGAATGCTTCTTGCGCCAACGCGATTGCCGCACCGACTTGCACTTCATCGGTGACATCGGTACGCGCAAAGCGCACCGTCGGTCCAAGCTGCCGCGCGAGGGCGGCGCCATGCTCGCTCACGTCGCAGATCACGACGTTCGCTCCGGCGCCGGCAAACTCGTGAACGCACGCGGCGCCGAGTCCCGAACTGCCGCCGGTTACCAAGAACGTTCGTCCCGAAAGTTGCATCGTCTCGCCTTTCTAGCGTGCTTCGAGTTGAAGAGTTGAGGCGGCGGAAAGCGGCAAATCCGCAGCGGCGGCCAGCTGTTCCCACTGCGCCACCGTGCGGCGCGCGAACGCCGCGCGCAGACTCGGCATATCCAGTGTCTCCAACTGCAGTTCGGTGCGCAGTCGATCCATGAAATGCGCTTCGAGTGCTGCGACGGCGACCCACCCGTCGCTGGCGCGGTAGAGGTTATAGGCAGGCAGGCCGCCGCCGAGCACGTCGTTCTCCCCCGTTAGTCCGTACCGCAGCGGAGCGTTGAACTCCATCGCCGCGTCGACGATCGCCACGTCGGTGCGAACGCCGCGCCCCGTGCGCGCGCGCAGCACGAGCGCTGCCAGCACCGCCGAAACGACGCGTTCCGCCGCCGCAAGGTCCGCGACGAGCGTTCGCGGCATCGCCGGCGGCGACAACAGTCCCGCGCGAGCTTGATACGTGAGGTCGTGGCCGGCTCGATCTTCGTAGGGTGCGCCTTCACCCGTAATTGCCACGTGAATAACTCGCGGCGCGGCGAGATGAAGCGCATCCCAACGTAGGCCCAGGCGCGACAGCGCGGAACCGCGCGTCGTCGTCAAGAGGACGTCGGCTTGACGGACGCGCTCGTGCAGGCCGTCGCGCTCCTTCGGATCGCGCGGGTTGATCCGTACGACGTCGAGGCCCGCGCAAATCGCCGCATACCATCGCGGTGATGCGGATTCGAGCGGGTCGCCCGCCGAGGGTTCGAGCTTTGTAACGGACGCGCCCATCGAGCGCAAACGAGCCGCGGCGAGCGGCCCGGGAATATTCGTCGCAAGCGCAACAACGCGAACGCCGTCAAGCGCCGTAGCGAGAGCATCGGTCATGCATGAGCACTTCGCGCGACGCCGAAGGAGCCCCGTCGTGCCCAAAAAATCGCGTCGTGGCCGCCCCGCACCCCGGTCCTCCGTCCTCGCACTCGTCATCGTCATCCTCATCGCCGGTTTTGCAGGCTGGTGGCTCTTCACGCCGCGCCACCACCCCACGCCGAGAAACACGACCGAGTCGACCCCTACGCCCGAGGAAACGCAAACACCGGAAGCGGTCGAAACCTCCCCGCCGCCGGAGTCGACGGAATCCCCGGCGCCGTCGGCCGCACCGACCGAAAGTTCGACGCCGCTGCCCACGATGTCGCCGCGCGCAGCCGCTAGCGGCGGCACCGCCAAGCTTGCGCTGATCGTCGACGACTGCGGTCAATGGCTCGATACGGAGCGAGGATATCTCGCGCTCGGCATCCCGTTGACGATGTCGGTGCTTCCCGACGTGCGCTATACGTCGCTCATCGCGCAGGAGGCATCGGATGCGGGCAAAGGCGTGATGCTGCATCTGCCGATGGAGACGATCTCCGGAATGAATCCCGGGCCGGGGAAAGTGACGACCGAAATGACCGACGCCCAGATCACCGCACAGGTGGAAGCGGACCTCGCGCAAGTCCCGCTCGCGCGCGGCGTGAACAACCACGAAGGCAGCAAGGGATCGTCGGATACGCGCGTGATGAACGATGTCATCGGCGTTCTTGCAAAGCATGGGAACCTGTTCTTCATCGATTCGAAAACGAGCCCGGCGTCCGTCGGCGAACAAGTCGCCGCAGCGCAAGGCGTACCGACGGCCGCGCGCGACGTGTTCCTGGACAACAAAGAGGACGTAGCGTATTCGGAAGGCCAGTTGCGGGAAGCTGCGGCGATTGCAAAGCGCACCGGAAGCGCGATCGCCATCGGGCACCCGCGGCCGACGACGCTGGCCGCCGTCAAGGCGCTGATTCCCGAACTTCAGGCGGAAGGCATCGAGTTCGTCCTAGCCTCCGACTTGGTGGGGCGCTAGGAACTAGACCCCGGCTGCGATCCAGCGTTCGGCCCAGCGGCCCAGCGCGTCCAGCGCCTCGCTGAGTTCGCGGCCCCGCTCGGTGAGGCTGTAGACGACTCGCACGGGCGAGCCGGCCGAAACCTCGCGGATAATGATCGCTTGGGCTTCCAGCTCGCGCAGGCGCTCGGTCAGAAGCCGGTCGGAGATGCCCGGAACGGCCGCCAGCAGCTCGTTGAAGCGCTGCGGGCCGCCCATCAGGACCTGGATGACGGCACCAGTCCAGCGGCGGCCGACCAGTTCGATCGCCTGATGGAATCGTGGGCAGAGACCATGTCCCTTATCAACAGTTGCCTGGCTACTTGACATAAGTTTTCCTATCGTGATACGCTCCATTGAGCCTACCATAAGTAAGTTACTGACGCAAGGTAGGGTTCCCGGAGGCAACCATGGATATCGCACTTCTCATCGTTCGGCTCGTCATCGGGCTCGGTATGGCCGCGCACGGCGCGCAAAAACTCTTCGGCTGGTTCGGCGGCTATGGCCTAGCCGGAACCGGCGGCTTCTTTGAAGGCCTCGGCTTCAAGCCGGGCAAGCTCTTCGCAGCGGCCGCGGGGCTCGGCGAGGTCGGAAGCGGCCTGCTGATCGCACTCGGCATCGGCGGCGCGCTCGGGCCTGCCGTCTTGGTGATGGTGATGCTCGTCGCAATCGCGACCGTTCATATCAGCAAGGGCTTCTTCGTCACCAACGGCGGCTGGGAGCTCAACGCGGCGTACATTTCGGTCGCACTTATGCTCGCATTCACCGGTTTCGGTGCCTACTCGCTGGATCGCGTGCTCGGATTGAACATCCTGACGGATCCGCGTCAGGCCTGGATCGCAATGGGCGCGGCGGTGGTACTCGCGCTGCTCAACTTGCTGGCGCGCAGGCCTACTGCGTCTCCGCAAGCCACGCAATAATCGCCGCAATCGCTCGCGGATCGATCGCCGGCGGCACCGCCTGAAGCAGGTGGTTGTCGCCGGCGAGTTCGCCGACTTGCAGGCTGCGTTGCGCCGCGTGCGCCGCGGCCTCGAACGCACGAAGATCGCCGGCGGTCTCCTGCGCGTCCGCGGCGCCATGTAACAGCAGTACCGGCACGGCGAGTCTCGTTACTTCCAAAAACGGATCGGCGGTTGGCGTTCGCGCGAGACGCGGCGACGCCAGCACGATTCCTTGAACCGGCGCGCCTTCTAAGGCCGCGCCCATCGCGACCGCTGCGCTGCTGCCCCGCGCCAGCAGATAGACGCGCGTCGGATCGGCGTGCGGATCCTTCTGCACGGCCGCGACCGCAGCGATCGCATCGTCGACGTCGCTCTGCGTTTCTATGCCGCGCGCGCCATATCGCAGCACCGTCAACCCGGCGGCATTGAGTGCCGCTGCAGTTTCTACCGTCGTATCCGCTTCGCCGATCAACACGAATGCCGGCGACGGGTCGACGCTGCCGGGCGGCCACGAGATCGTGCCGTCGACTACGTTGCCGTCCTTCGAAACGAACGACACGTCTTGCTGGTTCGAGGGCGCGGCCGAGCCGAGCGCCAGAACGACGGCCAGCAAGAGATGAATCACGCGCCCGTACTTCCGAACGGCGGCGAATGTCTCCGCTTTCGCAACCGTTCCCGGTCTTTCGCGATTGCTGCCGGGTATGGAAACGATCGCATTTTATGGGGCCGGCATGCTCGGCTCGGCAATGGTCCGCGCGATGCGCCGGCGCGGTATCGGCGTGCGGGTATGGAATCGCACGTTCGAGCGAGCGCAGGCGCTAGAGGCGGATGGCGCGGTCGCGTTCGCCGATGCGGCCGAAGCGGCTCGCGGCGCCGAGCGCCTGCATCTGTGCCTGCGCGACGATGCCGCGGTCGATACGGCGCTCGAGGCGGCGCTGCCCGGTGTCGCAGCGGGTACGGCAATCGTCGATCACTCGACGGTTCTTCCGCAGCGCGTTCCCGAACGAGGCGAGCGCCTGCGCGGGGCCGGCTTCTCGTTCATGCATGCCCCGGTGTTCATGGGGCCGCCGATGGCGCTCGAATCGACCGGCGTGATGCTTTCGTCGGGCGATCCGACCACGTTCGCACGCATTTCACCTGCGCTTGCGAGCATGTGCAGCGACCTGCGCTATCTCGGCGAGCGCGACGACGCAGCCGCAGTCTACAAGCTGATGGGGAACGCGATGATCCTTGCGGTGACCGGCGGCATCAACGACATGCTGCGCATTGCCGAGGAGCGCGGATTCACACGCGAGCAGGCCTACGAACTCTTCGAATTTTACGATCCAAGCGGACAGATCAAAGGGCGCGGCCGCCGCATGGCGGCCGAAGACTATGCGCCCGCCTGGACGCTCGACATGGCGCACAAGGATGCAGTGCTGATGCAAGGCGCCGCAAATCACGAGCGGCTTCCCGTCATCGACGCGATGGAAGCGCTGATGCGCGAACAATCCGCGCGCGGTCTCGGTGACCGCGATTTGGCGGCCGTGGCAGCTCGCTAGGGCGGCGGCTCCGGCAGCGGCGTTCGGCGCGGCAGCGGAGATCCGCTCCACACCGGGCGCGGCGTCGCCACCGGTTCCGGTGTAAACACGACACGCGGCGAAGCCGGCGGCCTCGGGACGAACGGCGGCTCGGTGGCGATACCGTAGCTGCGCGTCGTGCGCACGTCGAGCAGGCGCAGGCGCGCGTCATAGGTGACGCTCTCGCCGAGGGCCTGCAGCACGGGGACGATCGTAACGAAGGCGGAGTCGAGCGCGTCCGGCGTTCGCGCTCCGAGCGGAATGCGCACGGTCCGCCCGTCGCGGACGATCACGAGCACGTTGCCCTCGAACCAAAGGCGATCCGCAAGGCGGGAGAGCAGCGGCCGCACCGGTGCGAAGACGCGCCCGCCCGCGACGTACGCGCGAACGTACGAAGGCAGGGGCTGGCCGTCAAGGCTCACCGTGACCGGCGCGCCGGGTGGGAATACGGTCACCTCACCGCGATATACCGCTTCGAATGGAGCGATTCATCTCCGCGATCAAGGAAGCGTCGCTGCGCTTCTCCCGCGACGGCTGTGCCTTTCTCGCCCAAGCGCTCGCGTTCAACTCGCTCTTCGCGCTGTTTCCGCTCGCCGTGCTGGTCTTAAGCGCCTCCACGTTCGTCATCCCCGATTCCGAGCGGCGCCTGCTCGCATTCTTCCACGCCCTGTCCCCGACGCTCAACGACTTCATCACGGACAATCTCAAGTCGTACATCTACGGCCGCGGCATTTCGAGCTTGATCGCGCTTGCGTTCCTATTGTGGTCCGGAAAGAATCTCTTCATGGGCCTGGCGTACGCGCTGGATCGCGCACTCGGCGTCCCGAAGGGGCGCCCGCTGGTGCACAGTATCGCGCTCTCCTTCGTGATGCTCCCGGTGACGTTCGTGATGCTGATTCTTGCGATCGTGCTGCCGGTGTTGATCGCCGTGCTCATTCGAGTCGCCGGCGCTCCCGACCCCGCGCGCCTCACCCACATTGCCGCCTACGCCGTTTCGATCGTCTTGGTGTTCATCGTCACCGTCGTGCTCTACCGGTGGCTTCCGAACCGGCAAGTCTCCTATCGCTTTGCATTGCCGGGAGCGACCATCGTCGCGCTGCTGTGGCCCGTCGTGCAGTATGCATTCGCGGAGTACGTGGTGCGCGTCAACTTCGCGCACATCTACGGCGCGCTATCCGCGCCGCTGGTGCTGTTGCTGTGGTTCTACTGCATCGGATCGATTTTTCTATTCGGTGCCGAATATTGCACCGCTTGGGCGGCACACGCCGGCATCGATCACGTTCCGGCGCTCGTCGACGAGTTAGGGTAGCGCATGTTCGTATTCATTCACGGCTCCGGATCTACCGGATCGGTGTTCGCGGCGCAGACCGCAGCATTTCCGGGATCGTACGCAATCGATTTACCCGGACATCGCACGCCGCCGCTCCAAGGCCCGGTTTCGATCGTCGCCTACGCCGACGCCATCGAACGCGAGTTGGAAGCGCGCGGCATCGAGGGTGCGGTGCTGTGCGGCAGTTCGATGGGCGGCGCGATCGCACTCGAGGTGGGGCTGCGGGCGAACCCGCGCGTCGGCGCGATCGTGATGCTCGGTTCGGGCTCGAAGCTGCGCGTCGCGCCGGCGCTCTTCGAAAGCCTCGAGGGCGATTTCGAGGCCGGCGTACGCGGCGTCGTGCCGATGTTCTTCGCCGACCGGTCGCCCGCAATGATCGATTCTTCCGTGGCGGAGATGCTGCTCGTTGGACAGGCGCAGACCGTTGCGGATTTTCGCGCCTGCGACGCCTTCGACGCAACCGAGCGGCTTGCAGATCTCGCCGTTCCCCTCCTTGCGCTGACCGGGGAGCAAGACCGGCTTACACCTCCGAAATTCGCTGCTTTTCTGGCCGACCGGGTACCGGGCGCCGAGGCGCGAATAGTGGCTGGAGCCGGTCATCTAGCGATGGTGGAGCGACCGGACGAGACGAACGCCGCGTTGCGCGCCTTCGTCGACCGTCTCACGCGTTGAAAGGATTGCCGTTGCGTCGCCTCTTCGGTGTGCTCTTGCTCTGTTCGTCGGTTGCCTTGGTTGCCGTCACCCCGCCGCCCGCCGGCACGGTGGCCGCGACCACCACCCCAACTCCACTGCCGTTGCTAACCCCGGCTCCAGCCGCAACGGCGGGTCTCGGCACGCCGGCCCTGGTGATCTACCCGTTCGACGTGCAGGGCGGAATGGACAAGAAGATCGGCATTGCGATGGCGCAGATTACCGCTCAGCAGATCACTGCAGCCGGAGGTATCAGCGTCTCGCCCGTCCCCGAAGACGTCATTCGCGCGAACTTTCTCTCGAACGCGAAAACCCTCAAGGCCGACTATTACATCAGCGGTTACGTAACGCCGGTCGGTGAGATCGCCGCGGTCGTGGTCCAACTCGTCGCCGTCGATTCGGGGATCATTATCTACTCGCAGACGGCGCAGGTTTCGACCGTCGCCGACGTCGCATCGCAGGCGCTGGTAGAACGCGATGCGATCTTGGTCAACGCGCACCCCGGCAGCCGTCAAAGCGTCGCTGAGGCCAACGGAACGCCCGCACCGACATCGACCAACGGCGCAAACATGAAGATCAACGGCATCAGCGGTATCGTCGACTCCGTGTTCGGCAAACACGGGAAAGCCTCGCCGAAGCCGAGCGGCGGTCCCGGCGCAACGCCGCTGCCCAAACCGGCGCGCGGGGTGATCGTCGCGCGCGTCTCCGGTCCGTCCGATCTGGCCGGCGACCTGACCAACGCAACGAGCTACCTCTACACCGCACTCAATCACTTCTACAACACGCAGATGACGGGCGTTACGGAGAACATACCGCAATCCGCCGACGGGATTTGCGGAACCAACCGCAACAACACGATCGCCACCGGATCGCTCGCCGAAAAGAAATCGGGCGGCCACCACCCCAAAGCGCAAGTTGCCTTCACGCTCTCGATCTACACGTGCTTCGGCGCCCAGCTCGACCAGCAAATCGGCACCGCCGACAGCATCGACAAAGCCATCACCGCCGCAGTCGCCGCCTACGCAACCGCCCATCCGGACAACAACTGACAGTTGCAAACGTAAGCGAAGGGGCGTAGAATTTGTCATCCTGAGCGTAGCGAACGCAGTGAGCGTAGTCGAAGGACCGCTACCAACGCAAAACCCGCATACATCCATGCGGGCTTTTCTTTGAAGCGGTCCTTCGACTACGGCGCCGTGCGCCTACGCTCAGGATGACAAGAGGTTCTTCACAACTCCACTGAGTCGTCTTCTAGCAATCCGGCAGGTGGATCGACGGTGATTCGCTTTGCGGCGATGTCGATGTTTTTTACGATGGCGTGGACCATAGGGACCATGCGGTTGTTGACGACGAGCATGTCGCTGGCGGGATAGTGTTCGACCGCGCCGACCTCGCCGTATTCTTTGCCGTCAACGCCGACGACGCTGCAGCCGACGAGATCGACGTCAAGGTATTCGCCTTCGCCGACATCGAGTTTGTCGCGGCCGGCGTAAAGCGTGGAGCCCGCGTACGCTTCCGCGGCATTCGCGTCGTCGACGCCTTCGAAACGCAGCAGCAGACGGTCCTTGTGCGGCCGTACGGAAGCGATCACGATCGTCGACGTGCCGTTACGATTTTCGCAGCGCAAGCGCGCGCCGACGGAAAAGACGGTGCGACCCGGGTTAGTCGGGTCGCACTTTAACTCTCCTCGGATCCCGAAGATTCCGGGTATCCGCCCGACCGGCAGCTCACTCTGCGGCGTCGGTCGATTGCTCCTCGTCTTCGGGGCCTTCGGCGGCTTCTTCCGAATCCAATATGTCGACGGAGACGCGGCCTTCGGCGGTCGCGCGAACGACCGTGCGCAATGCGTGCGCGACGCGGCCGCTGCGACCGATCACTTTGCCGAGATCTTCCGGATCGACGACCAGTTCGATAACCGGCTTGCCCTGTTCGTCGGTGAACAGTTCGACCGCAACCGCGTCCGGTTTTTGGACGAGCTTGCGAGCCAAGAATCCAAGGACGTCCGTCGCGCGACGATAGCCCGCCCAGGGATCGGCGTTTGGCGTGCGTTCGCGACGCGGCGCGTACGAACGTTCGCGGCCGCCGCCCGGGGCACGGTCGCGGGGTTGACGACGCGGACGATCGTCTTCGGGCTCGATCTCATCGATGATGGTCTCGCCGCCCGTGGCGATCTTACGCGCGCCGAGCGTCGAGCGACGTTCGGAATCGTCGGCGTCCTCACCGAAGAGGCCGAACTCGTCGTCGAACGCGCTCATTAGGCTGCGCCCTTTTCGCTCTTAGGCTTACGCTTGTGGGTCGGTACCGGGCCGCGCTCCATGATGCCTTTTTCGGCAAACAGACGCTTCACGGTTTCGGACGGCTGCGCACCTTTGCCGAGCCAGAGTTTCGCTTTTTCTGCGTCGACTTCGACGGTCTTGGGTTCCGTGCGCGGGTTGTAATGACCCAGGATTTCGATGAACCGGCCGTCGCGCGGCGCGCGGTCGTCGGCTACTACGAAGCGGTATGTGGGTTGCTTTTTGGCGCCCATGCGCCGCAGTCTGATTTTTACCATGTTGTGCTTTCGTGTCGTGTGGGGTTAGCGAAACATTCCGGGTGGCAGCGCAGGCCTGCGCCCTTTTTTGCCGCCGCCCATCTGTTTCATCATCTGACGCGCCTGATCGAACTGTTTGACGAGCCGGTTGACGTCAGAAACTTGTGTGCCGGATCCGATCGCGATCCGCTTGCGGCGCGAGCCGTTGAGCAAATCGGGATTGCGGCGTTCGCGCATCGTCATCGAGCAAATGATCGCCTCGATGCGCGACAAATCTTTTTCGGGAATCTCGAAGTTCTTCGGAAGCGCGCGGGAAAGGCCGGGGATCATCTTCATGATGTCGCCCATCGAGCCGATCTTGCGCACCTGCCGCATTTGATCGAGAAAATCGTCGAGCGTGAAACCCTTCTTCGTGAGCTTCTCTTCGAGCGCTTTCGCTTGCTCGGCCGTGTAGAGATTCTGCGTCTTCTCGATCAGCGTGAGCACGTCGCCCATGCCGAGAATCCGCGAAGCGAGGCGGTCCGGATAGAACGGTTCGAGCGCCGCGAGCTTTTCGCCGACGCCGACGAACTTGATCGGCGCGCCGGTCACGTCGAAGACCGAGAGCGCCGCGCCGCCGCGCGTATCGCCGTCCATCTTCGTGAGGATGACGCCGGTGATGCTTAGACGATCGTTAAAGCCCTTAGCAACCCCGGTGGCTTCCTGACCGGTCATCGCATCGGCGACGAACAAGATTTCCTTCGGGTCGACCGCCGCTTTGATGCGCTCGAGTTCCGCCATAAGATCGTCGTCGATTTGCAGGCGGCCCGCAGTGTCGATGATGACGGTCGAGATGCCGAGGCGCTTGGCTTCCGCCAAGCCGTCGCGCGCGATCTTGACCGGATCGCCCTTACCCTGTTCGAACACCGGGAGGTCGACTTGTTTGCCGAGCGTTTGGAGCTGCGCGATTGCAGCCGGACGGTACACGTCGGCGGCGACCAGCAGCGACCTGCGCCCCTGCTCTTTTAAGCGAAGTGCGAGCTTGCCGGCCGTCGTGGTCTTACCCGAGCCTTGCAGACCAACCATCATGATCACCGACGGCGGAGCGTCGGAGAACTGCAGGCGCGCTTGCGCGCCGCCCAGCAATTCCACCAACTCGTCGTGGACGATCTTGACGATGGTCTGGGCCGGCGTCAGCGACTCGAGGACGCTTTCGCCCAGGGCCTTCTCTTTTATTCGAGCGACGAACGCCTTGGCAGCACCAAGCGAAACGTCCGCCTCGAGCAGCGCAACGCGAACTTCGCGAAGCGCCTCGTTGACGTCGTTTTCACTCAGACGGCCCCGTCCGCTCAGGCGCGAGAATATCGCGCCCAAACGGTCAGATAATTGCTCGAACAATGAGGGGTCCCTTACGCTCCGGCAGTCGCCTCGTCGATACGCTTCACGGCGTCGCCGACGGTTTTGATCTTCTCGGCTTCTTCATCCGGAATATCGATGTTGAACTCGGTCTCGAACGCCATAACCAGCTCGACCTGATCGAGCGAGTCGGCACCCAGGTCGTCGGTGATCGACGCTTCAAGCGTGACTTCCGACTCGTCCACGCCGAGCTGCTCGACGATGATCTTCTTCACTTTATCGAAGGTGGCGGACATTACGTCTCCTTATATGTATGTTTCTGGTTTCTGGTTTTACGAGGGTTTACATCAACACGCCGCCGTCAACGACGAGCGTTTGTCCGGTTATGTACCCGGCGGCGTCGGAGCACAGGAACGCGACCGCGCCGCTTACGTCCTCCGGCGTACCGGGGCGACCCAGAGCGGCTTGCTTCGTGAGAAAGTCTCTAGCTGCGTCGGGCATTTTCTCGGTCATGGCGGTCTCGATGAGGCCCGGCGCGACGGCGTTGACTCTTATATTCCTCGAACCCAACTCCTTCGCAAGGGACTTGCACAGGCCGATCAGGCCTGCTTTCGAGGCGGCGTATGCGGCCTGGCCTGCATTGCCCATGATTCCGACGATGCTCGTCACGAGGACGATCGAACCCGAGCGCTGCTTCATCATCGGCTTGGCGACGGCGCCGCACAGGTAGAACGCAGACTTGAGGTTCACCGAAAGCATGTGATCGATCGTCTCGGGCTTGAGGCGAAGCAGTAGGCCGTCGATCGACTGGCCCGCGTTTGCGACGGCGATATCGATGCGTCCGAAGCGTTCCATGGTCGCAGCAACGACGGCTTCGACCGACGTGTGATTCGCAACGTCGGCCGTGAAGACGTGCGCGACGGCTCCGGGGCGCACCGCGGCGCAAGCGCCGGCCGTTTCTTCCAGTGCGGCAACGTCGCGGCCGACGAGTGCGACGTCGGCGCCGCGCCTGGCAAACTCCACCGCGATCGCGCGGCCGATGCCCCGGCTCGCGCCCGTGATCAACGCGACCTTCCCGTCAAACTTCATGCTCGAATGACATCCCCCGTGAGCGTTCCGCGCAGCTTTTCGATCCCCGCGCGGTCGCTCACGACCAGCACCGGCGGCGAGTTCGGCAAGCGCTTCATCAGCGGTCCGAGCACGCCCGACGCACCGAACTCGACGACGAGATCGAGTTGATACGAGAGTAAACGCTCCGCGGTTGCGTGCCAGCGAACCTCGCTCGTAATCGACGCGACGAGATTGGTCTTGATCGTCTCCACGTCGCGATAGGGCTGCGCGTCGACGTTGGAAATCACGTCGAACTGCGGAATCGCGAACTCGCCCCGTTCGACGGCCCCGGAAAAGCGTTCGAGCGCGGGTTCCATCAAATCGCTGTGCCATGCGCCCGAGACGTTGAGCGGCACGATGCGTTTCGCCCCGGCCGCGGACAGCGCATCGCCGGCAATTTGGACGGCGTTCAAATCGCCGCTGATCACGATCTGCGTCGGCGAGTTGAAGTTTGCCAGCGTCACGCGCTCGCCGGTTTCGTTGCGCACGCGCTCGACGACCGCGCGAATCGTTTCCGCATCCAACCCGAGCACCGCCGACATCCCCCCGACCGCCAGCTCCGCAGCGTCTTGCATTGCCTGCGCGCGCTCGTTCACGATGCGCAGCGCGTCTTCGAACGAGAGCGAAGCCGCGGCGTAGAGACTGCAGAACTCGGCGAACGAATGGCCCGCGCTGACGACCGGCCGGAACCCTTCCCCGACCGCGCTATAGAGCGCGACGTTCGTCGTGAAGATGGCCGGCTGGCTAAACTTCGTTTCGCGCAGGCGTTCTTCGGGGCCGTCTTTTTGAAGCGCGAGCAGATCGTACCCGAGAACCCCGGCCGCACGGTCGAAGAGGCCGCGAGCGACGTGCGAATGCAACGCAACGTCCACGCCCATACCGACGGTCTGCGAGCCTTGTCCCGGAAAGACCGCGCCGATTCTCATGCTGCCCATCTCCACGCGACGGCGCCCCACGAAAGCCCGCCGCCGAACGCAACGAACACGATCACGTCGCCGGCCTTCAGGCGGCCGGACGCAACCGACTCGGAGAGTGCGATCGGAATCGACGCGGCCGAGGTATTTCCATACTCGGCGATATTCGAGACGACTTTGTCGTCGGGGACGTCGAGGTATTTCGCGGCGGCATCGATGATGCGTTTGTTCGCTTGGTGCGGAATCAGCAGCGTGACGTCGGCTTTGGTCAAATTCGCTTTTGCGAGCGCGCGGTCCGTCGCTTCGGTCATCTTGTGCACGGCGAACTTAAAAATCTCGCGGCCTTGCATCTGAACCAGGTTGAGTTTTTGCTCGATCGCCTCGTGGTCGATGGGGTGGCGCGACCCGCTGGCCTTTACGTACAGCATTTCGGGACGACTGCCGTCGGCGCCGAGTTCCGCTGCCAAAAACGAATCTTCGGCCGACCGCTCGAGAATCACGGCGCCGGCACCGTCACCGAACAGGATGGCGGTGGAGCGATCTTCTTTGTTGAGAATCTTCGAGAGCGTCTCGGCGCCGATCAACATCACTCGGCCGTAGACGCCGGAACGGATCAGCGCGGACGCGGTGGTCAAGCCGTAGATGAAGCCGCTGCAGGCGATCGAGATATCGAACGCCGGGCGATCCTTCGCACCGAGGCGCGCGGCGACGATGCAGGCCGTCGACGGGAAATAGTAGTCGGGGGTTACGGTGCAAACCACGAAACAGTCGATGTCGGCGGGGGTGAGGCCGGCCTTCGCGAGGGCGGCCCGCGCTGCGGCAAATGCAAGATCGCTGGTCGCCTCGGTTTCCGAGGCCCAGTGCCGGCGTTTCATGCCGGTCCGCGACGCTATCCACTCGTCGGACGTGTCGAGCCATTGCTCGAAGTCCTCGTTGGTCACGACGCGCGGAGGCGCGTAATGTCCGACGCCCACGATCTTGACCCCGGTTAGGGACAAAGAACCCGCCTAGTCGTGGTCGTGACCGGCGTGTTCGTCCCGAATCTCGATGACCTGACGGCCCGCGTACGTACCGCAGGTGCCGCATGCGAAATGCGGGCGCTTCGGCTGGTGGCACTGCGGACATTCCACGGTGGTCACCGGACCGAGCTGCCAGTTCGCCGCACGGCGGCTGCGCGTTTTACTGCGCGGAGTTTTCCATTTTGGATTTGCCACGAAAGTCTCCGTTATCACACGAGCACGCGCCCGCGTTCTTGTTCGCTCCACACACCGCGCATAGGCCCTTGCAGTCTTCGCTGCAGCGTAAGCCCATCGGCAGCATGGTAAGCACGAGTTGCTGTACCAAGTCCGCAACGTCGAGACGGTCGCCCGTCATCACGTTGCTCTCGCCGAACGGATCGTCGTCGCGCGTCAGCAACGGATCGAACCGCTCGTCGACGTCGACGTGAACCTCCCGGTCGACGTCATCCAGGCACGAATCGCACTCGCCGTGAGCCCGCACGTCAACGGTTCCTTCGATATGGAGCAGACGGTCCACGCAATGAAGTTCCATATGGACACGCGCCGGTTGCGGGAACTCGATCCCTTCAAACGGCTCCAAGGACACCTCGTCGTCGAGCAGCATGCGCTGCCGGCTTCCGGCGAGGAGGCCCCCAATATCGATTTTGTGCGAACGGCTCATGGCAAAAATGCAACCTGCAGTATGAAGGCCCCACCACCGGTGGAGCCCCACTGCAACCTGGCCATTTTAGGTCCCCCATCCACCCCTTGTCAAACGCCCGGGTCGGAGGGAGAGCGGGGGGCCATGAACATCGATGCCACCACTTCTCAGCTTGCGGTCCACGGGGTTGCCTTCGCCCCGGCCATCGCCGGCGCCGCCCAGCGCCATAACGTCGACCCCACCCTGCTGGCTGCCGTCGCAGCCCAAGAGACCGGCGGCCCCGGCTCCAATGCCGGCCGCAACGTCGTCGGAGACGGCGGCCACGGGCACGGCCTCTTCCAAATCGACGACCGCTGGCACGATTTTGCCAAGGAGCCGGCCGCGATGGACCCCGCCGCCAACGCGGACTATGCGGCGGGGATGCTCCACGGGCTGATCGCCAAATTTGGAGGCAACGTCCATGAGGCGCTTTCTGCCTACAATAGCGGAAGCCCCAACGCAGCCGGGACAACGACGACCTGGGGCGACGGCCAAACCCTCGGCTACGCCGACTCGGTGATGAAGCATTATCAGCAGCTCGGCGGGTCTACCGGCGGCCTTGGCACGGCCCTACCGTCCCAGGCGGGCGAAGCGGGGGATCCAACGTCGCTCGAAGAGTCGGTCATTGCCGAGCTCTCGACCTTAATGGCCTCGATCGGCAGCCTCGCTTCCCAAGCGCAATCCATGCCCGGCATGCCGTCGCTCTCCCAGCCCTCGCAACAGCCCCAGAGCTATCACCGCGCGACCACAGACTACAGCGGCCTGCTCGGCGACGACGACGCTACCTGACCTCACCACTTTCAAGGAGAACTCCCAATGGCGTTTTTGCTACCCATCCTCGAAGGCGCGGGTGCCGGGTTGCTCGGGAATACGATCGGCGGAGTCTTTGGCGGCGGCGCCAGCGGTGCAGCCGAAAACGGCGCGATGAACGCGCTCAACTCACAAGACGAAAGCTTCCAGCTCGGTATGTTCGCAAGCGAGATCCAAAATCAGGAACAGCTGCAGATGCAAAGCGAGGTGTTCGATCAGATGATGGACGAGCGCTCGGAGAACATGCGCGAAGTCGACACGCTGCGTAACGTCGACATGGCTCAAAGAAAAGCCGACGACAGCATCACCAAGAAGTTCATTCAGAGCATCACGGAGTGACGTCCAAGGCATCTTCGGCGCCGCCCGTTACCAGCACGCCCAAGCGAGACGTCAACGCACCTGAATACCACCGTGGCGTCAAGCGGCACCAGACGTAAAGATAGACGGAGGGCCCAAAGAGAAGCGTGAGGATGATGAGCACGCGCCCCGCGCGCGTGGGCTTAGACGCGAACCACACGAAAACCCGACCCACACCGCATAACACGCATAGAGTTCTTTTTGGCTCGACGAGCGAGCCGAACCTTGCTGCCCACTCCGACGATACAGAAGGCGTATAACCCAATGACCGCACCACTTCTTCCGCTCCGCCCCGACCGATCCGCGCCGGCCCGGGCCATGATGGCTGCACCTCGGAGCGCAGCGGCGGCCGCCGACGATCTTACGCCGGATCAGCAAGCGCAGATCGCGACGCAGCATGCCGCCTTCGACTTCCAAGCGGCCGAAACAGCGGAGATACTCCGCGAACATGAAGCCCTCGAGTCCATGATGCAAGAGCAGCTCAAGAACGAGGACGAAATCATGAAAAAGTGGATTGCGATGATCTAATGGAAGGGCCGCCCTGCTGAGCGTGGCCTTGCGCGCTATGCTATACTACACCCTTGTCTTGGGCCATTAGCTCAGCTGGTTAGAGCGCATGCTTGATAAGCATGAGGTCTCTGGTTCGATCCCAGAATGGCCCACCAACTTAAAACCCCGATTGTATCGGTTTTTTTTATTGCTTTCGCCTCGAACTCCGCAATGGCGAGGCCACGGTTTTCCGAGCTGCCTGAAAGCTCCCACCGCCGCTCGATAAGGTGCAATCTGCAGGGTCGATATGGCAGCATCGGCTAAGATGCCGCTGTGCCTTGGAAGCCGGGTCTTCTGATCCTCTGCGGTCTCGCATTTCTCGCGGTCGCCGCCAAGGCTTTCGACGTATTCGGCTTTGGTGCGGAACCGTGGTACGGCTACTGGGACGGTACGAATACGAATACCGAGCGCCCCTTCGTGCTCTCGATGGAGCCCCGGGCGGACGGAGCGATGGCCCGATCGGGATTCCAGAGTCGGGATCGTGTCGACTTGCGCGAGGTGCCCGTCGGTGCCCGGCTCATGTTGGTCTGGGAGCCGGTCACGCAACCACGCTTCACATTTCCGATTCACCGTGGCGAGCGCATCCTCCAAATTCCGTTCGTGCCCGGCACGATTTGGGAATCGCGTACCCTCTGGAAAATACCAAGTCAACTGCTCGGAATGTTGGGGAACCTCGCGTTTACGATTTGTGCGCTGCTGATCTCGCTGCGCCGCTCGGATTCGCGGGAGGCGCGGACGCTGGCGCTCGCGATGCTCTTAACCGTTTTCGTTTCGACTACACCGGGTTCGCTGGCACTTCCGGCGCCGGGAGCGGCGTTCACACTATGGTTCGTTTCGCGGACGGCCCTATTCGCCGTATCGGTGCTGCTCGTGCGGTTCTGCGCGGGGTTTGGCGCACGTCCTGCGTGGCGCACGTGGATCGAGTGGCTCGCGTATGCAGCCTGCGCGACGCGTTTTGCAATAACGGTCGCGCCGGCGGTCGCTCTCGTTACGCTCGCGTTCGATCCGATTCCGTACCTGTTGAGCGGCGCGTCGCTGGCTTTCCAGGATGCGACGAGCATCTGGATCGCGCTGATCGCCGTCGTCGCGGTCGCATGTTCGAGTGTCGCACAGCGGCCACGGGCCGCGTGGCTGCTCCTTCCACTGCCGTTCGCCATCGCGTGCACCAGTCTAATCTCCAGTTTCGCGCGCTTCGTCATTTCATGGTACGCGTTCGTCACCTTCACCGCTCTGGGCAGCACGATCATGCTTGCGGGAGCCCTGTTCGTAACCTATGCCTTGCTCGGACGGCGCGTGCTCGACGTGGGATTCGTGCTTACGCGCTCGATCGTCGTGGCGATCGTCTCGCTCATTGTAGTGAGCGCCTTCGTTCTGCTCGAGTGGGCACTAGGCTCCTTCCTCGCTGGGGCAAGCCACGCTACCGGGGTCGCAGCCAACGCCGCGCTAGCCCTCGCTCTCGGCCTCTCGATGCGGTTCATTCACAAACGCGTCGACGACTTCGTCGATACCGTCATGTTCAGAAAGCGGCACGAGGACGAAAGCGCCGTCCGCGATTTTTCCAAAGAGGCCGTCTTTATCACGGATCGTGACGTATTGCTGGATCAAACACTCGGCAAGCTGCGCAATCATACGGATGCGCTCGCCTGCGCGATTCTTATATGCGAAAATGCGACGTTTAGGACGGTTCGCTCGTTCGGCGCGCCTCCTGATGACGCGGGCGAAAACGACCCGGCGATTCTCGCTCTTAAAACCTGGCACAAACCGATCGACCCGCATCGTTTCGAAACGAAGCTGAGAGGCGATCTCGCTCTGCCAATGGTCGCGCGCGGCCGCCTCATCGGCGTCGTCGTTTGCGGCGAACGCGCGAGCGGCGAGGTCTACGCTCCGGACGAAGTCGACGCAATCGTTGCATTAGCGAACGGGGTCGGAACGACATACGACGCGCTCGGAACTGGCGAATCGCAAGCGGCTCCCGGCGACATCACCGAAGCTATTCGCGAATTGCGCGAGACGACCGCCGCATTGAGTGCGACGATCGAGCGGCATTTCGGCTCAGACGGTCGCCCGCGGGCGGTTAAACCCTAGGTTGCACCGTTCTAAAATGCTAAAAGAGCCTTACTTAGTACGGATTTCGTCATCGTTTGGATCGCTTGGTAAGCATGAGGTCTCTGGTTCGATCCCAGAATGGCCCACCACCTTAAACCCTTTATCCATAGGGGTTTTTCATGCTCCGCGTTTTCGGGTAGCGGTCCGTCGGAAGCAGTTACACCCCGAGTTACACCCCGAAGCAGAAGGTCCATAGCTTGCGCGGCGTGTCCGCCGTCGCTTTCGAACAGGTGCGTGTACACATCGAAGGTCGTCCGTGACGTGCTATGACCGAGGCGAATCTAAAGCGACTTCAGTGCCACACCGCCGCCGGCCGCGAGCATACAGTTCCCCGCGTGGCGCAGCGAGTGGAAGTTACACCGGTCGACGAAGCCCCCGGTCTTGCTCGGAAAGACGAGGCCGTGCTCGTTCAGGTTTCCTTCGGTGGCGCGTTTGTGCTCACGTAAGACTTCGATGGCTGACGCCGGGAGGTCGCACCGGCGCTTCGACGTGGCAGTCTTCGGTTCGCCAAGTTCGAGGCCGTTCGGGCCGTCGACGAGCGCCTTGCTGACGCGAAGGTATCCCTGATCAAGGTGAACGTCAGACCGCCGCAGACCGAAAAGTTCGCCGGATCGCATCGAAGTCGCAATCGCCAGGTAAAAGAGCGCACACCAGCGACCGCCCTTGGCAGTATCCAAGAGTTTGAACACTTGCGCCGGAGTGTAAATGCGTTGCTCGTTCGGCGCCGCCTTCGGCTTCTTCAGGTTCGCGAGCGGAGTACGGTCAAGCGTTTCAAGTTCGACGGCGTAGCTATAGGCTCGTTTGAGAACCATAAAGGCCGAACAGTACTATCACTGGCTGGTTAGTAGTCGCACGGAATGTAATACGTGCTGCCATAACGGTGACGGTCTACGCTGGATGTGAGCCCATACCGTAAGCGACAATCGATTTCCAGTTTTATGACGAACCCGGTTCGTGCGCTACGGAGACCGCGCGGGTACAAAGTCCCATCTGCGCGTTCGCCGGCAGAGCTGAGGCAACTCATTGCGTCTCTGCGCGAGCGCTGAGATGGGAATACGTTCTTCGGTCGAACACATCGCCTCGTAATAGTTGCTCGCGTTGAAAACAAGTTTCGTTAGTTGAAATGAGGGACTTTTCGTGAACGCACGCACGTTGGTTGTGATTTGCTGCGCGGGGATAATGCTGGCCGGCTGTGGAGGCCGAAATGCATCGCCGCTCCCTAATGCCGCGGGAAACCTGCTCGATCCCGCCGTTCGCGCGCAAACCGAAACGCCTGTAAAAACGGCGTCCGGAAAATCGGCCAAAGCGACTCTGACCGTTGTCGTCGCCGTGGTGCACAGTACAACTCCGGCACCGCGTTACATTTCAGCCGCGACGAAAGGGATAACACTTTCGTTCAAAGGCCCGGAAAAGCGCAGAGAAACTTTCGGGCTAACGCACGCGAGCGATTCGCACTGTCGGGACGCCAACCGGGTAACGACTTGTGCGTTCAAGCTGCAGGTGTCCACCGGCGCGTACACGGCCAACGTTGCAATGTTCGATCTTCCTCCGGTCAATGGGCATATTCCCACGACGGCCAAACTGCTTTCGACTGCCACGCAGGTACCGTTCATGGTGAAGAGCGGTAAGGTGAATCGCCTGAAATTCAAACCCGAGGGCGTTATCGCGTCGCTTGCGATCTCCGGTGTACCCGGTGCCACGGCCGGCGCCGCCTTCGCGTCCGCGCAAACCTTCGTGGTAACGGCCAAGGATGCGGACGACTACGTCATCGTCGGTCCGTACGAAACTGCGGTGACACTGGCGGATAGCGACACGACCGGCGCAACAACAGTCGCAACCTCGGGCCTCGACGGGCCGCCGACCGGCGAGCTGCTTAGTTCCGGCAATGTCGCCACGCTCAACTACACCGGCCTCGCAATCGTCCCGGCGACGATTACAGCAAGCGCAACGGCCGCGACCGCGGGCAGAGGTACCTTCACGACGGTCTTGCAACCGATCGTCATCAAGACGACCGATGCGCTCAATCCATCGTACGTCGGTGTCGATCTCTACGCGACTAGTGGCGCCGGTTCGACCGCAACCTTCACCGCATCGGAACTCGGTTGGACGAACGCTCCATACAACAAGACGCTCTCGGCTTCAACGGCGACCGGCTGCAGTACCATCGCGACCATGCCGACAAGCGGCACGTCCTTCACGGCCACCGTAGCGAGCAGCCCCAGCGCCGGCAATTGCGCGGCGACGATCCGCGATCCGTTCGGCCAGACTCAGGCGGTGACGCTGGCGTACACCAGTTTCAGCTACACTGGCGCACAGCAGACGATCAACATTCCTCCCGGTGTGACGCAGATCACCGACGACACGGTCGGCGCTGCCGGAGGAACCGGATGTTCCGATATGGGTGTTCCCGCGAACGCCGCGGGCCTGGGCGAAGAAGTAAAGGGAACCCTGGCGGTCACTCCCAGCGAACCGCTATACGTCTTTGTCGGCGGGAGCCCGGCCGCACAGGCCGGCGGCTGCACGCCTTCGGGAAGGGCGTCGTATTCGGTCGCCGGATTCAACGGGGGCGGTAGCGCAGTCGCCGACGGGGGCGGCGGTGGCGGCGGGGGTTCCGACGTTCGTACTGGTTCGGGAAGCATGGATTGGTCTACGCGACTGATTGTTGCAGCGGGTGGTGGGGGCGCCGCCGGCTTTTTCCCTGGCAACGTGGGAGGAAATGCTGGTCCTGCGACACCGACTGGTGCGGGCCAGCCCGGAACGTGCGATGGCATAGTTGGACTCGCGTGCGCGGGTGGCGGCGGCACGCAATCGAGCGGTGGAGCAGCCGGGACGCCGCTGACCGGTGATAATGGGGTTGATGGTAACGCTGGGGTTCCTGGCGTTGGCGGTAATAGCGCTTTTGCGGACGGCGCTGGTGGCGGGGGCTATTTCGGTGGAGGCTCCGGTGGCGCCGATACTACCGTTAATACTAACGGCGGTGGCGGCGGCGGATCATCGTACGTGGGAAGCGCCACCAATGTTACAAACTCCCAGGCAACACCAAACCGGTGTGATGCGAACAACAACGGCTGCATCACTATTATATACTAACGCGGTACCGACATGGCGCATTCCAAAACTAGACGAACGGCGCAACGCCGATCGAAGCGTCCCCGGCCACATGCCGCGGGACCCTTCTCGTTTTGCGCGAATTAGGTACCTAGGTATGTGGAATATAATCGACCGAAGCTTCTGGGTCGTGCTGGCGGCTGCCATCGTCGCTGCCCCAAGCAATGCCGCAACGACGAATCCGCTCGCAAAATGGTTTGGATCACAGACGTGCCCCGCGCTCGACGGTCTTTCCAGTAAAAAGACGCCGCCGGCGGTGAAAACCGGGACCGACGATCTGATCGTGAACGTTCCGGCTAGCGTGCTCCCCTTGCTAAAGCCAAGCATGACCGAGCCGTGGTACGTCTACGATCCGCACACCAAAACCGCGTATAGCCACATCGGAGGCGACTCCGGCGTCGTGCAAACGTTGCGGCTCGTCGGCGGCCCTCCGCCGCACGCGGTGCCGACCGTCGATTTGAGCGGAGCCCATACGCAGTCGGGAATCAAACTCGGCGACAGTGCGGCGTCGGTCCAGCGCACGTTGGGCAAGCCGCTCATCATCAACGCTTGCGGGATGCAGCGTTACGAATACAACGATACGAACGTCAAAGGCGCCGAACCCAACGATCTCGACTTCACGATCAAAGACGGCCGCGTCATCGAGATCATGCACACGGTGGACGGCTAACCGGCGACCATTCGGGGCCCGCTTTCTGCGACGACGCTCCGCCCTAGAACATCGCTTTTTCATGATCGACCTCAACGTCAATAGCGGCGATAACGTCCAAAGAAAACCTCCGGGAGCCAGTACAAAACTGCTGCGCCGAAAAGTACGATTAAAGTGATGATGTTCCAGCCATGCTTACCCAGCGGCGCAACGCCCAGGCCATACAAAAGCGAAACTAAAGCCATTAGCAGAAAGAATGGTCCCATCGCGTAGCAATGCACCCGGCCGCAGCGGAACGCGTTTACGACACAGGCGGTGCCCATCGCGGTTAAGGCAGCCGTCCAAAGAGCGGCGCGCCAACCCTGATTCAGGTTGAGGAAACCGGCCGCGACGAGAGCGAGCGCGGGAAGCCAATACACCGCCCAGGTTATAACGCGGTTCGCAAGAATGTCGCGATTCTCGTTAGGGGTTTGGGTCGGATTCAACGGCGCTTCAACTCTTGCGACGTGCTTCTGCGTATCGCCAAACGAATCAGTGGAACCGCAGGTGCTCCTTCGACTAAGTTCCTATCGCGATACGTTCTGCACATTAGCCCGAAGCTCTCGCGCGCTACCGCGCTTGGCTCCACGTCGATGCCGTCGATTCGCACTGAAGGCGAGCCAAGAAACCGCAATCGATCGGCTTCCTCCGGCGTCGTAACTTCAACACGCTCCACGGCGGCACTCACACCCTCCGCGTCCAGAGCTTGCCGAACTCGTTCCACGGCCGCTTCGATGTTCGGACAACCTTCAAAGCTCAAGAGTTCGATGTGCATTAGGTCTGGGCGTCTAGCAGTAGGTCGGTGTGTTGTTTCAATATGTCCGGGTCCAAGTGTGGGGCGCTGGTAACGCCGCTGAGTTGGTGCATCCAATACGTTGGCTTCGGCGGCAGGTCTTCGGTCCATCGGACGCCGCGCCCGTACAACATGTAAACATCCCAAGCGGAGCCTGGCGTCCCGAGGGTCTGCTGGTACGCATCGCCGAGCCAACCAGTTCCGTCCCAATACTGCTGCGCGCGTTTGTCAGTTACAAGTGCGGCTCCAGAGGCGACGTGTTGCCGACGCGCGCCAAGCTGCGGGACCCAAACGACGAAGGGCGTCAGCGTCTGACTTGACTCATGATCGAGAATCGTGTTTTGGACCTTGAGCGAACCTTCGAGACAAAAGCCGCAAGTCGGGCTCACGAGCAGTACGAGCCGAACATTGCCGGCATCATTATTGAACGCCGTTCTCAGCGGGTCGCCGCCCTTTTGAATATCCGTGAATCCTAGGTTCGATGGAGGCGTATGGGCGCAACTCGCAAGAACGAGCCCGGCGGCCGACCCGAGAAATATCCTACGTTGCATGAGTCCTCATTCGTTGATGAATCCGTAAAGTGAATACGCCGCCGAAGCAAGCCAAGACACTGTCGCGACCCACGTGACGACGCGAGCGATGCGAGCACCTAGTGGAGCGGGTAGCGAAGAGCCATCCGCAGCACACGCGCGCTTCCGATAGTTTTGCCAAAAGCTGAACCCGAGCATCGCGGCCGAGGCTAAGAGCATCCATGCAGAGTAAGGTCGTAATCCGGACACTGCCGCGAGTCCGCTTGCACCCAGGACGCTCAGGAAAATGGGCGCAAGCGCAGGGCCAACGCAACACGCGCTCGCCACACCTGCGGTTAGCGCGGCTCCCGTTCCTATCGTCGCGACGCCGATTGCTGTCGCTTCTTCCGAACGCTTCACGTCGTCAGGCGTCGATCCGCATACAGTTTGCAACGTGCGCGGCATTGTCGGCTGCAATATCTCGCGCGAGTTCGATTAGTGCGCGAACCCGCCTATCGGCAACCCGGTAGACGACGACTCTCCCCTGGCGCTCGGTCGAAACGTAACCGCACCACTTGAGACACGCAAGGTGGTTGCTGATTCTGCTCTGCGGCATTGCGAGGTGGACGACGATCTCGCCAACCGCACGCGGGCCTTCGAGCAGGTAGCGGACGATTTGGAGCCGCGTCGGGTCGCCGAGTCCCCGAACGAACTTAGCCAAGAGTTCGTCACCCAAGGCGCTCTGGGCGGAGACGGGCTTTCGCTTTCTCGGGATGGCCATGCGTGCATTATATCAGGATAAGCTGATATATCAATGACCCAGCGGCCCGATCGCTATTACTTCGGACGTTCGCCGGTATCAGGCGGTGAAAGTGCGGCGACCATCGTAACGAGCGCGTCGAGGCGCTCCACAATGTCTTCCCGGCGCGAGTCCGCGCCAATGATATCGAGAGCGACGGCGACGCTGCCGGCAACGCCGGCAATGGCTGACGACTCATCGGGAGCGTACGCATCCCCCGAGGCCTTCGCGCAAAGCGTGAGGAAGCCGAGCAGCGTGCCGCGCGAGACCATCGGAAACCCGAGTTCGCCGGGCAGTTCGGTCTGCATGCCGGGGATCGCCGCGATCCCGCGATGCCGAAGTTCGATCGGTACCCGCCGATGTGAGCTTGACGGGCCGAGCTCGATCGCATAGCATACCGACTAGTTGGTATGCTATAAATGACGACCGCGCAGCCCCCTCACCAGTCGAAGGCGAAGCTCCTCGATGCGGCTGTCCGCGTCATCCGGACCAAGGGCTACATCGCCACGACGGTGGACGACCTGTGCCATGCCGCCGGCGTCACCAAGGGCAGCTTCTTCCATCATTTCGACAGCAAAGAACAGCTCGCGATCGCCGCTGCCGGCCACTTTGGGGCGCTGGCGCACGGGCTATTTAGCACCGCGCCGTACGCGACGGCACCCGATCCTCGCGACCGTCTCCTGGGCTACGTCGATTTCCGCATAAGCATCTTCACCGACGACTTGCCCAACAGCACGTGCCTATTTGGAACGATGGTCCAAGAGACGTATGAGAGCCATCCCGCCATTCGCTCCGCGTGCGACATCCACTTAAAGGACCACGTTGACCGCCTCGCCGAGGATGTCCGCCAGGCAAAACAACTCTACGCGCCGGATGCTCAGTGGGATCCGCACACGCTCGCCGAGTTCACGCAAACCGTACTCCAAGGTGCGTTCGTTTTAGCAAAGGCCCACGACAGCCCCACCGTCGCGCACGAAAGCCTCATGCACCTGCGGCGTTACATCGAAATGCTTTTGCCGTGCAAATGAACTCTACGACGTACACGTTTGGAAGCTTTCGCCTGGATTCGGCGCGACGGCTGCTGTTTAGCGGCAACGAGATTACTCCGCTGCCCGAGCGCGCGTTTCAGTTGTTGCTTCTGCTCATCGAGGCCGCCGGCGAGGTCGTGAGCAAAGAGACGCTGGCCGCACGAGTCTGGCCAGAGTCGACCGTATCGGACGCGAACCTATCGCAGCACGTGTATCTTCTTCGGCGGATGCTCCACGAGAAGGCAACGGATCGCTCGTATATCATGACCGTCTCGCGCAGAGGGTTCCGATTCGCAGCGCCGATCGGCACCGCGCCGGTGCCGATCGCGCGCGCAGACCGCGACGCCGACCCGTTTTGGGAGTACTGCCGGGGAAGCCGACTGCTCGAGCGTCGTTCGGAGGCGCAACTCTGGTCCGCGATCGAAGCGTTCGAGAATGCGATCCGCCTGAACGATACGTTCGCACTTTCTTTCGTCGGGCTCGCCCGGGGCTACTCGCTGTTGGCAGAGCTGGGATTCGTCGACGCTATAACGGCTTTCTCGAAGGTGCGAACCGCGATCGGGCAGGCCATCAACCTCGATCCCGGTTCGGCCGCCGCCCACGCAGTGTTCTCCGAAGCGCTGTTGTTCGGCGACTGGGACTGGAGCGGCGCACGCGGAGCCTCGGATCATGCCCTTCGGCTGGACCCGGGCTCGACATTCGTCCGCCGGAACGCGGTGCGTCTCTACATCGGGCTCGGTGAATACGCTGCGGCTCAGACGGAAGCGCAACAGGCGCTGATGCTCGATCCTTCCAGCGCTGCGCTCCACGTGCTCTTCGCGCAAGCGATGATTCACGCCGGAGATTACGAGCGAGTCATACCCTTCCTCTCGGATCTCATCGAGGTGGAGCCGGAATGCCATATTGCTAGACGCTTCCGAGCCCAGGCATATCTGTTGGTTGGAAATCCCGAAAAAGCGATTCACGACCTGGAGCATCTCTCACGGGAAGCCGACGCGAACGGCACCGACATTGCTCTGTTAGGCCGGGCCTTCGCGGAGTACGGCGACGCGGATCGGGCGCGACAGATGCACGCAAACCTCCTAGCGATGACTTCTACCGAGCATATCGCACGCGTCAGCCTCGCCCTGTCCGCCATCGGGCTCGGTGAGGAACGTGAGGCGATGGAGCATCTGGAGAGCGCCTACCGAGACCGCGAACCGGCGTTGGTGTTTCTCAAGGGCCTGCGCTGGTTCGAACCGCTTCGGGATACACCCGAGTTCGCGCAAATGCTTGTCAACATCGGTCCGAAGAGCCGCCGCGAGCGTTCGACGCATTCTTCGTACAGAATCGATACCGTCGAACTCTATGGCCACCTGGCGTGACGTGAGCCGGCTTTCCCTGGCTCTTCCGCAGACCAGCGAAGAACGCTCCGCTGACGGCAAACGCACTTGGAAAGTCGCCGCCAAATCCTTTGCCTGGGAACGGCCGCTTCGCCGCGCGGACCTCGTCGCGCTCGGCGATAACGCACCGGCGGGAGCAATTCTCGGCGTTCGCACCGAGGATCTTGAAATGAAACAGGTACTGATCGCGAGCGATCCCCGCGTCTTCTTCACGACGCCGCATTTTGACGGTTACGCCGCCGTGCTGATCCAACTCGATCCAATCTCCTCGAAAAAACTGAAGGACGTACTCGTCGAAGCGTGGCTCTCGCGCGCTCCCAAACGCGTGGCGGCGGCGTTCCTATCGCATCGCGCGCCGGACGACGAATAGTGGTAGACTAGGGGTCATGTTTCGCGCGACGGCAGCAACGCTGCTCCTTCTGCTTCCGGCGGTAGCCGCGCCGGCGGCGACGTGCCACGGGAGCGACCCCCAGATCACGTCGGTCGTCGTCAAAAGCGTCGAGACCGCCGGCAGCGTCAGCCGCTATCACCTTAACGGTACGGTCGTTAACGTGGGCGCGACCGGCCAGCCTTCAAACCTGCTGCAATCGGTAGACATCTTCGACGCCGAGGACAAGCTGGACACGAAGAGCATTCCGCCGCTCAAACCGGGTGACTCGTTCACGTTTACCTACGTCTCGGTGCGTTCGAGCCAGGCCGGCAAGGGTACGACGCAGCTAGGATTCCAGCTCGACCCGATCTCGCCGTGCAGCGTCGGGAACGATCGCTACTCGCTGACGTTTTAGGTTTGGAACTCTAGGGCAAGATCCACTCATGGCTGCTCAACCAACCGAACGCGGAGTGATCCTCGCCCTTAATGGCGAGTTCGGCGTCTCGCAGCGCGATCGTCTCAAGCGTGCCTTCGATGACGTGGCGCGCGACGGATGCGTTGTCGTCGACGTCGCGAAAACGGCATTCATCGATTCCACGGTCCTTGGGTCGCTTCTGCAGTTGCGCGGCGACGTCGTTCGCAACGGCGGTTCGTTCGTGCTGGCGGCGCCATCCGCTATGGTGCAGCGCCTTCTCGACATCACGATGTTGACGCAGCTGTTCGACGTCCGTCAAGATGCCAATGACGTCCAGGGAAGTGGGGCGTTTCGGCGAGTTGAGGTCGTCTCCGACGAAACGTTGTAGGTCGGTTCTTACGGCGTAAGCCGCGCCGTCCGTTCCCCTGCTGTCGCAAAGATCTCAGAAAGCTTACGCATCCGCGCAACGAGTTCCGGCGAACTTCGTTCCAGTTCTTCGAAACCGCGTTCGCTTTGAAGCGCCTCGACCTCATGAAGCGCGTTCGCAATCCGAAGCCGTAAACGCTCGGCCTTCGGAATCGATAAAAGCCGCTCGTATTCCGCGGACGCCTGTTCGGCGTCTCCCAACTCGAGTTCGACTTCGTTCGCAGCGCGAATCAGGCCATAGATGCTCGCCTTAAACCCATCGATGTCCATCCGCTTTACGGTTCGACGGGCAAGGGCGGGAACGCTCCCGCCCTCGCCCATCGCAACAGCCGCGGACCAGACGTTCTTAGCCTTTGCGCTGGTGGACCATGAAGGCGTTGCCGTCCGGATCGGTTCCGAACGCCATGAAACACACCGGTGACTCGTCGGGATCGCCGATCGTTCCGCCGTTGGCGCGAATTCGCGCGACGGCCGCGTTGATATCCCCGACCGCAAACATGACCACGGCGCCGGATTTCGGACCGTCAGCACCCGGATTCCAGACGCCGAACGTCTGGCCGTCGGCAAGCGTGAATTCCGCGCCGCGTCCTTTGTCGTCGATTTCGGTAGGCTGCAGACCCAAGACGTCGCGATAGAACGCGATCGAGCGGGCGGGGTCGCTGACGAAACATGCGGCGAGGTCGATCCCGTGGATCGCAGCCTGGTCAACCGTGGTGCTCATTCGTGGTCGTCTCCCATAAGAAAGTTGTCTTTGTGTTGAATACACCTTAAACGGTCGTACCTGACATCTGCTGTCATATATGCCCGCCTCGAGAAATTAGAGGGACGGAACCTAGCCGCGCACTCCGAACGAGGGAACGCGACCGTGGATATGCTTGACGATGCGCTCAAACACCATTTTGGCTACGACTCGTTCCGGCCGCTTCAGCGAGAAATCGTCGAGGCGTCGCTCTCGGGTGCCGATGCGCTGGCATTGCTCCCCACCGGCGGCGGGAAGTCGCTCTGCTACCAGCTGCCGGCACTTCTAGCTCCCGGTCTCACCCTGGTCGTCTCGCCGCTGATCGCCCTGATGAAAGATCAGGTCGACGCGCTCAACGCCAACGGCGTCGCGGCGACGTTTCTCAATAGTTCGATCGACGCCTATACCGCCGCGCAGCGCATCGACGCGCTCGACCGCGGTGAATACAAACTGCTGTACGTCGCACCCGAGCGCATCGTCATACCGAGTTTCCTCGCCGGACTAGATCGGTGGAAGCTCGCGCGGATCGCCGTCGACGAAGCGCATTGCGTGAGCGAATGGGGTCACGACTTCCGCCCCGAATATCGCCGCATCGCGGCACTGCGCGAACGGTATCCCTCGATTCCATTCATGGCGGTCACCGCAACGGCGACCGGACGCGTGCGCGAAGATATCGAGCGATACCTACGGCTGCGCGAACCCAAGCGTTTCGTCGCCGGATTCAACCGCCCCAATCTTCGCTACAGCGTTTTCGAAAAGCACGACGCTTCGAAGCAGCTCCTGGCCTGGTGCGCGCAGCGCGCTTCCGAAAGCGGTATCGTGTACGTCGCGAGCCGGCAATCTGCCGAAGATCTGGCCGCTCGCCTTACGACTTCGGGGGTTTCGGCGCGGCCGTACCACGCCGGCCTCTCGTCGCGCGAACGCGTCCGCAACCAAGAGCTGTTCATTCGCGATGAGATTCGCGTGATCTGCGCGACGATCGCTTTCGGCATGGGGATCGATAAGCCCAACGTGCGTTACGTCGTCCACTACGACGTGCCCAAGAACGTCGAGGGCTACTATCAGGAGACCGGCCGCGCCGGCCGCGACGGCCTGCAAAGCGAATGCGCGCTCTTCTTCAGCGGTGGCGACGCGGCTAAGCAGCGCCATTTCATAAGGCAGATCGAAGATCCCGACGAGCGCGACCGGGCGGAACGTTCGCTGCGCACGATGCTCGAATATGCGGCGACGCCCGCGTGCCGTCGCGCCTATCTGCTCCACTATTTCGGCGAGCGGAACGGTGCGGCGGGCTGCGACAACTGCGATAACTGCATCACTCCGCCCGAACGCATCGACGCAACGATCGCCGCCGCGAAGCTGCTGTCGTGCGTTTACCGGATGCGCAAGCATGCGGGATTCTCGACCGGCTCGCATCATCTGGTCGACGTTCTGCTCGGCAAACCGACGGAGAAAGTCGAAGCCTGGGGACACGATCGAATCTCGACGTTCGGCGTCGGCGCGGAGCACACCAAAGACGAATGGATGTCGCTCATCTCCGAACTGCTGCGTTTGGGACTCATCGAGCAAGAGGCGGAGCGCCGCACGCTGATCTTGACCGCGGAGGGCATCGAGGCGCTCAAAGACGGCCGCACCATCGAATGCGCGAAACCGCGAACGGTTCGCAAGCCAAAACGCGAACGGGCGAGCAAAGGCCGAACGGCCGGCGCCGGGAGCGTCGACGCATCGCTCTTCGAGGAACTACGCAAGCTGCGCAAGTCGCTGGCCGACGATCAGGGCGTTCCGCCGTACGTGGTGTTCTCGGATGCGACGCTGCGGGAACTCTGCTTCACCAAGCCCGCCTCGCTCGGCGCGTTCCGCGGGGTCAGCGGCGTTGGCGACGTTAAACTCGAGCGATACGGTGAGGCCTTCGTGGAGGCCATTCGCGCGTTCGAGAGACGTTAGAGCCGCATTAGAAACCGGGGCCGACACAGTTTTTCGCCCATCGGAGCGGCAACTATCCCGCATGAGCCGCGCCCGATCCGTCCTCGCTGCGGGGGCGTTCGCAATCGCTATGGCCGGGTGCTCCGCGGGGCAGCCGGGGGAAACGTTTGCCCCGAATTCGGGCGCGACGATGCTGGCGGTGGCGCTGCCGGCCATTCACCCCGAGCACACCTCCATTGATTGGGCCTCCAAACCGAATCTGCTTTCTTCCGCGACGCGATCGATCTCGGGTTCGATCGGTACGCGCAAGTTCGGCCCCATCGTTCTCTCGCCGTCGCAGCCGTTCTGTCAGAGCGATGGCCCCGGCCTAGCATGTACGCTCGAGATTGCAGCCGCTCCCGGCCGCGCGCAAAAGCTGAAGCTCGCAACGTTCGCGACGACCAATGGGAAAGGTCCGGTGCTCGCGGTGGGCACGTCGACGCTTTCCGTTCATCGCGGCCGTAACGACGTCGTAGCCGCGCTCTTTGGCCTAGCTGCGCAAATTGCGGTTCGGCCGCAAGCCGATGTGGTTCGTCAAGGCAGTTGGCAGCCCGTGCCGCTCGTGATCTACGGGATCGACGCGGCCAAAGCCGCCATTCCCGCGGTCTCGGTGTTGAACCGGCGCGGTACGGCGTCGGTCGACGCGGTGAAAGTCACGCTGACCGGATTTCTGAACGCGACCGCCGGCGCGGCTTCGGACGCGCCGCTGACGTGCTGCGGCATCGCCGGGCCGGTGTTCGCATACGACGGTCTGCACACCGGCCGCGAAACGTTTACGGCGCGCGCCGCGGGCTACGCGAGTTACTCGACCCGCCTAACCGTCCTTCCCGGGTCGAAGGCACCGGCGACGATCGTGTTGGCAAGCACGTATGCGGACGATCCCGATTCCAGCTACATCGATTTCGTCGAGCAGTTCTCCGCCAACGCAACCGGTAACGCGATGCCGATCCGGTCGTTCGTTCCGCCCGCGTCCGGCAAACTCGGCGGTGAGGATTTCGAAGGCAACGTGTGGATCGGCGGGACGCATCTTTCCAACACCGGATCGGTGCTCGGGCGGGTGGCCGTTCCGGAACACACCGAGAGCGTCGCCGTCGATGGCGACGGCAATCTCTACGCGGCATCGCCGTGCGGGGTCAACGAATACCCGGCAGGCCGGTATGGATCGCCGCAGCCGATTCGCCATATCGATTTCCCCAACTGCAATGCCAACGACGACCTTGCGGTCGACCGGAGCGGCAACATTTACATTTCGTTTCCGGCCGCGCTGTCGTCGCAAACGAGCGAGATCCATGAGTACGCCGCCGGATCGAGCAGCGGCATCCTGAAACCGGTGCGCAAGATTTTTTCCATCGACGGCACCTTCATCGCGCTCGATACCGACGCCGCCGGCAATCTGTACGCGTTGAACGTCGCGACGCTCGTATATCAGCTGCAGAAGTTCGTTCCAGGTGCCACCAACGGCCAAGTGCTGCTCACAGACTCGGTCGGCGCGTTCGCCGTCGACGACCGCGGCGGCATCTATGCGTCGGTTTCGTCAGGTCCGCCCAGCACCGCATCGCTCGAGTACTTCCCACCCGGCTCGCGCACGCCGGCACAGATCATTTCCGGAAGTGCGACGCGGATGTCCGGCGTCAGCAAGATCGTCGTTCCCCGCACGTAGTCTGCGAATCGCTCCACCAGCGCCGCAGGGCGCATCCACGCCGGGATGGTACCTACGACCATGCTCGCAGCGCTCTTGACCGTTGGGTTGTTAACGCTTCACCCTTGTGCCGGCGCTCCCGGGTATTTTTGCGGTGCAATAACGCGCCCTTTGGATCCGGCCGGCGCCGTGCCGGGCACGATCTCAATCGGGTTCACGTGGCTTCCGCACGCGAATTCGGCTGCGCCCTCCACCGGTACGATCGTCGCTGCCGAAGGCGGTCCCGGCTATCCGAGCGGCGGCTCGCGCGACGGATATCGCGCACTCTTTACGCCGCTTCTCGATACGCGCGATCTTCTGCTGATGGATGACCGCGGCACCGGGCGCTCGGGCGCAATCGATTGCAACCCGCTGCAGCGCGCGAAGAGCATGACCCTCGACAACGTGACCGCATGCGGCGCGCAGCTCGGGAACACGGCCGACCTCTATGGTACCGATCTCGCCGCCGACGACCTCGCCGCGATCGAAGACGCACTCGGCGTAAAGCTCGCCGACATGTACGGCGACTCGTACGGCACGTTCTTCGTTCAAGTTTTCGCGGCACGGCACCCGGATCACGTTGCGTCGGTTACGTTGGACGGCGCCTATCCGGCGATCGGTTTCGACCCGTGGTACGTCAGCACCGGCCCGACCATACGCAGCGCATACTCGCTCGTCTGCTCGCGCGGGACGTGTCCAATCGGCGGTTCGGCAATGGGACGCATCGGGCATCTCCTCACCGCGCTGCGCAAACCGAACGCACCGGTCACGCCCGCGCAGCTCGCTTTCGTCATGGATTCGGCCGGTCTCGATACGCTGAACTATCGCGATCTCGACGCGGCCGCGCGCGCGTACGTGAACCACGGTGACACCGTTCCGCTGTTGCGCCTCGTTCGCGAAACGGAACACTATGAAGAACAGCCGGCGGGTACCGTGACGGATATGAGCCAGGGTCTATTCGTCGCAGCAAGCTGCAGCGATAATCCGCAGGCATACGACATGACGCTGGAACCGCAGCAGCGTCAACTCGCGTGGCAGGCGGCGCTCGAGCAGGAACGACGGAGCGCGCCAGGTCTCTACGCACCGTTTACGCTCGACGAGTTTCTCGCAATTCCGCTGGACTTCTCATACGTCCCGCTGTGCCAAACGTGGCCGGTCGCTTCGCCCGCGCATCCCGCCGGCCATCCGATTCCAACCGGCGTGCGGATGCCGGATGTCCCGGCACTCGTGCTGACCGGCGATCTCGACACGATAACCACGCCGGCCGAGGGCGATCAAGCGGCGGCGCTCTTTCGGCAAGCGCGCCGCGTAATCGTTGAAAACACCGGCCACGTTACGGCGGTCGGCGATCCGTACGACTGCGCCTCGGCGATCGTGCGAAACTTCGTCGCGCGCCGGCCGATCGACACCGCGTGTACGAAGGTCGTCCCGCCGGTTCGGCTCGTGCCGGCGTTCGCGCGCACCGTGGCGGAGATGGAGCGCCCGTCACCCGGCGATGCGAAGCGATGGAACGATACCGACCTGCGGCAGGCCGCAGCTGCGGTCGCAGCCGCGTCCGACGCGCTCGCCCGCGTAGAGGCGCTCTCCTCGACTTCGGGTGCAGGATTGCGCGGCGGCACGTTTACGTCGAGTACGACGAAAAAAGGCGCGACCCGCATCGTGCTCCACGGCGTGAAATGGGTCTCGGATCTTGCCGTCAACGGCACGGTCACGTACGACGCAAAAGGAAATGCGAGCGCGTCGCTTCAGTTTCCGGCTGCGGCCATTCACGCGACCTGGCGCGGCATGGCCGGTTTCGCATACGCAAACATCACCGGCAGCGTCGGCGGCCGCCAAGTCGAAGCGAAGATGCTGGTGCCCTAGGGCTTCCCAAAGGGGCGCTTCCTCGCACGGCGTATTCGCGGATATGACGTATTCGCAGGGTCTTCGAGTCGCGGCGCTGCTGGCATTGCCGGCGATCGCGCTGCTCCCCGCCGGGCGAGCCCGCGCGCAGCAAGTTCAAGCGCAGCAATGGCAGACACAGAGCTACCAACCAACCACGATGCCGGCGCAGACGTATCAGGCCCAGGTCCCGGTTCTCAGTCAGCCCATCGCGCAGCAGTACACCGCGCAACAGTATCAAGTGCCGATTCAGCCGCAACAGCCCGTCACGCAGCAGTGGATGGCACAACAGTGGTTCTACCAGATGCCGGCCACCTCGGCGCCAAAACCCTCGCCCCCGCCCGATTACGCCATGTAAGGCGCGCTCGACCCGAGCTTCAACGAGCCGGGCGGCTGTTTAATACTGCCGGGTTCGGGTAAATTCAAACGGTGCACGAGGGAAGGGCCGAGAGCCCCCGCTTTGATGATCTGAAGCACGCGCTCCACACGATCGACGTGGAGATCGAGCGCTACGAAACCATTCTTGCCTCGAAACCCGACCGGCGCTTGGGCATCCCGAGCGAACTGTCGAAGCTGCGTGCATATCGCGTCGAAATCATCGACAAACTCAAGACGATACCGTAGCGCGCGATAAGAAAAAGCCCCGTAATGACGGGGCTTTTCGATATTTGGAGACGTGGAGGCTCGAACTCCAGACCCTCGCGTTGCAAACGCGATGCTCTACCAACTGAGCTACGCCCCCCGATTTACAGCGGGAGCTTATTCGCACGGAGGAGTCCAACCCCCTGGCGTGAATACGGGCGGGTCGCGCGTCTCAGACCGCTGTGGGGGCTTAGCTCAGTTGGTAGAGCATCACGCTGGCAGCGTGAGGGTCAGGAGTTCGAGTCTCCTAGCCTCCACCATAAAAACGTTTACGGGACGTCTACCGTAACGCGCAGGAAAGTAGCAGAAATCGAGGTCGCGTCTTCACGCGGGCTCGTGTTCTGGCGCTCGAAGAGCGCCTCCAACTCTCGACGGAGATCGTCCGCGCGGCCGTCTTTTGTCGCTGCGTCGAACGCATTCATCGTCGGCCCGTAGTAACTCTGAAACAGGCCCACCAGTTCGGCCGGCGGACCTGCGAAATTGAACGTGAACGTATCGCGCTCGCACGTGACGCGGTCTTGCGAAATGCCGGCGCCGACAAATCGCTCGATGACGTTGGCGTCGACTCCCCACGTCATCGGGCTGATGAAGCCTTCCGGGGGCGGCGGGGTATACGCTGCGCTGATCTTAAGAAGCTGCGCGACGAGCGTCGGATCGTTCGGGATCCAGTTTCCCATGACGATCCGGCCGCCCGAGCGCGTTACGCGGACCATTTCTTTCGCAACGTCGAACGGCTTGGGCGCAAACATCGCGCCGAAAATAGTTACGACCAGATCGAACGTCCCGTCAGACAGCTCGGAAAGATTCGAGGCGTCGCCTTCCTGAAAGCGGCAGTTCGCCAGGCTCTCGGCGCGCGCGCGCTGATTTCCGGCGGCCACGAGGTTAGCGGCAATGTCGACGCCCAGCACGTCGGCGCCGGCTCGGGCTTCGGGTATCGCGGTGGTCCCGTCCCCGCATCCGAGGTCGAGCACGTTCATTCCCTTGGTGATCCCAAGACTCTCGACGAGGGCTGCCCCACTCTCGCGCATGCTGTCGGCGATGCGCGTAAAATCTCCCTTTTCCCACAGCGCTTTATTCGGATTCATCACGCCGCCGTTCAGCGCTGCGGGGCCCAATCCCGTCCTGGCTCACCCATGTGCTACACTAGCCGCGCGGAGTACGCTGGGCGGCCGCGCCTTCACGGAAGGTGAGGAAAGTCCGGGCTTCATTGGGCAGGGTGCAGGATAACGTCCTGTCGGGGCAACTCGAAGGAAAGTGCCACAGAAACATACCGCGGGAGCGATCCCGCAAGGGTGAAATCGTGAGGTAAGAGCTCACGGAGCCGTACGGTGACGTACGCTCGGGTAAACCCCACCTGAAGCAAGACCGCTCGATTGCCCGTTCGCGGGATGGACGGCCCGTCCAGACGAGCAACGTCGCACCGAGGTGAGCGGTAACGCGCACCCCAGATAGATGGTCGCCGCTCGCCGGGCCCAGCCCGGCGAGAACAGAATCCGGCTTACAGGCGTACTCCGCATCTACCTGAAAGCGCAACCTGCGGGGCAAAAGCGGCCTTTTAGCCAATGGTCTTAAAGCCGCATAAGGAGTCGAGTATCTCAACCGTGAGCGAACAGCGTTTTACCCCCGAAATGACCGTCGACCAGGCGTTCAACCTGCATGCCGGCGCGCGCCGCGTTTTTGCGCGTTTCCATCTAGGCGGCTGCTCGAATTGCTCGATCAGCGAATCGCACACCATCGGCGCGATCAGCCAAGACTATGGAATCCCGCTGCCGATGCTCCTTGACGGCCTCAACGAGCTCTTCGATGGGGCTTCGCTGTCCGTTGGCGACAAAGTCCGTATCCCGGACGAGATTCGCGCGAAGGTGCCGCAACTCGCGAACGTGCCCGAGATCGGAGAGATCACGGGCGTCGAGAGCGGCGCGTACACGGCCGAATTCGGCGAGGTCCGGCTGCAGGGACTGGCCGAAGACTTCGTCCCCGTTGAGGCGACCGCGACCGCCGGCTAAGGCCTTAGAGCGGTCGGCGGGTCGCGAAGCCCTCGTCGACGCGGTGCCAGTGGGTGACCGCCGGTTCCCCTGCCTTCCAGCACAGGTAGACTTCCTCGCTGTCGATCGACGCCGGGAAGTCGATCAAGCCCAGGTCCAAGTCCTTAACGAGGCAACCCATCCCCTCGATCCGATGAATCAGCCGCACGATCTCGCTCTTCAGCTCGCCGAACCGGGGCGGGGGGAACGGCGATCGTACGCCTGCCAGCCGCGATGGGCTCGGCTCGACGCCCCGAAGGAGGGTACCGTGTTCCAACAGTTTGATCGCCAGGGCGCGCCGCTTTTCCAGCAACTCCTCGATCAACGGCGTTAGCTTTGGAATGAGGGCGTTTGCCCGCTCGGGCGAAAAGAGCTTCATGCGCACCATCTTCGTCGCAGGCCTGTCCGGCGCTGGCCAGAGCCAAGCAATCAAAACCTTTGAGGACTTGGGCTTTTACTGCGTCGAGCACGTTCCTGCCATTACGGTTGAGTCGACCCTCGCCGCCCTCGAAGGCGCCGGCGTGGCAGACGTCGCGATGGCGGTCGACGTCCGCGGCCGCGCGGCGTTGGGCGACCCGGTTGCCGCGATCGATGCGGCGATGCGCACGCGGGGCGCGCGCCTGCTCTTTCTCGACGCACACGACGATGCGCTGATCCGCCGCTTCAGTCAAACGCGGCGACGCCACCCGCTGCACGCAACTAGTTCGCTGCGCGAAGCAATCGAAACCGACCGGCGCGCACTCGCCGCGTTGCGCGAGCGCGCCAACGTCGTTGTCGACACGACGGATCTCACGCACGCCGCGCTCAAAGAACGCATCACCTCGTCTTTCACGCTCGAGCGCAGCGCTCGACTCGGCGTTACCGTGGTTGCGTTCGGCTTCAAGTACGGACTGCCAGCCGATCTCGATCTGCTTTTCGACGTTCGGTTCCTGCGCAATCCAAACTACTCGCCCGACCTCCAGCGGCTAACGGGTGATGACGCAGCCGTTGCCGCATTCATCGACGATGATTCGTCCCTCAAGCCATTCCTCGCGAAAACCGCCGATTTGCTCGAGTTTTTGATGCCGCGTTACATCGTCGAAGGCAAGTCGCACCTAACCATCGGAATCGGCTGCACCGGCGGCCGGCACCGCTCGGTATACGTCGCGCGGCGGCTCATCGCGAAGCTGCGCGAGGACGAGCGGCTGGACGTCAGCTACGAAGGCCGGGATTCGAAGCGCTGATGGCACAACGATTTGGCGGCTGGCTGCAGTGGTTTCTTCCCGGCCTCGGCGTAAAACGCTGGGTCCTGCTGACGGCGGTCGGCGTCGCATTCGTGTTCGATGCGATCGCGCGCTGGTTCGTCGCTGAGGGCAGCGGCGTGCACGTGAACGAGATGCTCGATGGAATCGTCGACGATTACTTCGCACCCGCGTACCTGACCGACATCCTCTTGCTCCTGGGCATCGTTCTCACGCTCCTGGGCGTGCGGATGTGGCTGCGCTCCGTCGTTCGCGTCGCAGCCGGACGCGGGCCGCAAGGGCTGTACAACGCGCTTGCGGGATTTCGTTTACAGCAAGGCTACAAGATCGTCGCGATCGGCGGCGGTACCGGTCTTTCGACGCTCTTGCGCGGGCTCAAACGTCGTACCAGCAATCTCACGGCCGTCGTGACCGTCAGCGATGACGGCGGTTCTTCCGGCCGTCTCCAAAAAGAACTCGGCGTTCTGCCGCCGGGCGACATTCGCAACTGCTTGGTTGCGCTCGCCGATAACGAAGCTCTGGTAACGGAACTCTTCGGTTACCGATTCACCGAAGGTGAGGGTCTAACCGGGCACTCGTTCGGCAATCTGTTCCTCGCCGCCATGACCGGCATTACGGGCAACTTCGACGCCGCGATCAAGGAATCGAGCCGCGTGCTCAACATCGTCGGGCGCGTGCTGCCGGCAACCCTCGGCGTCGTACGGCTCTGCGCCGAACTCGACGATGGAACGATCGTCAAAGGCGAATCGAGCATCTCCCTCGCGCAGCGCCCGATCGCGCGCGTCTTCTTCGAACCGGAACGCGCCGAACCGCTCGATGAAGTGATTGCGGCGATCCGCGACGCCGATGCGATCGTCCTCGGCCCCGGGTCGCTTTACACCTCGATCCTGCCGAATCTCTTGATCTCCGGCATCGCCGACGAAATCGCGAACGCGCCGGGCGTCAAGATGTACGTCTGCAACGTTATGACGCAACCCGGCGAAACGACCGGCATGACGGCCGGCGATCACGTCGCCGCACTCTTCCTCAATGCGGGGTCGCGCGTGTGTGACTACGTGATCGTCAACGACCAGCCGCCCTCACGATTGCTCGCGGCATACGCCGAGGAAGGTCAGGTCCCCGTCGGGCCGGATGTGGAACGCATCGAGCGGATCGGCGCAGAAGCGGTGCGCGCACGCGTCATCAGCGAAACCGATACGGTGCGTCATGATCCCGTGCGCCTCGCCGACGTCGTGATCTCCGTGATCGACCGTGCCGTCGCGGAGCGCGCGACGCTGGTGAAGCCGGCTCGCGCGTACAAGCGCTCCGGCGCGTTTTCTTAACGATTTACGGAACGGGCGCGGCGCCGGCGGGGTGCGCGTCCAGCGCGACGCTCAGCGTCGCCGGTTTGCCTGGTTCGACGTTTGTCGTCGCTTGCAGCAGCGCATACCCTTGCGCTTGCACCGTGTAGTCGACGATGCCGCTCGGCACTTTGTCGATCTTGAACGTGCCCGTCGCATCGGTAGTCGCCGTGATGACCGTATCGACCGTCACGAGCGCGCCCGCAATCGGTTGATTGGTGGCACGGTCGAGCACCGTCCCGGACAACGCCGCGAATCCCGCCGCCGGCGGCAGCGAGTCGTTGTTGCAGCCGGTCAACGCAGCCAGCGCCAACAGTGCGGCCAAGACCCCCCGGGCAAGTATTTTCATAGGTGAACCACTTCGCCGCGCGGAAGCGGCGGCTCCTATGGCAACGACCGTTCCCGCCGGCCCAACGACCGGCCCTACCTACTTTCAAAACGCGCTCGAAGCGATCGGCAACACGCCGCTGGTCAAGCTGAACAAGGTTACCGACGGCGCAGAGTGCCTCGTACTTGCGAAGGTCGAATATATGAATCCCGGCGGAAGTGTGAAGGATCGGCCGGCGATCTCGATGCTCGACGCCGCCGAGTCACAAGGACTGCTCAAGCCGGGCGGCACCATCGTCGAACCGACCAGCGGGAACACGGGCACTGGCCTTGCCATGGCCGCCGCCATTCGCGGATACCGATGCATCCTCGTGATGCCCGACAAGATGTCGAAGGAAAAGATCGATCTGCTGCGCGCGTACGGCGCCGACGTCGTCGTAACGCCAAGCAACGTATCGCCCGATTCGCCCGAGTCCTACTACGGCGTCGCCAACAAACTTGCGTCGGAGATCCCCGGCGCGTTCCAGCCGAATCAGTTTCACAATCACTTCAATCCGGACGCGCACTATCACACGACCGGCCCCGAAATCTGGCGGCAGACGAACGGCACGATAACGCATTTCGTCGCGGGCGTCGGTACCGGCGGAACGATCTCCGGAACCGCGCGCTATCTAAAGGAAGTCAATCCGAACATTCACGTCGTCGGTGCGGACCCGGAGGGGTCGATCTACTCCGGCGACATTCCGCGTTCGTATGCGGTCGAAGGCATCGGCATGAGCTATCTGCCCGAGACCGTCGACCTGCGCGTCATCGACGAAATGGTGCGCGTTTCGGACCGTGACTCGTTCCTGATGGCGCGCCGCATCACGCGCGAAGAAGGCTTGCTGGTCGGCGGCTCCTCCGGAACTGCCGCCGTCGCGGCGATCAAACTCGCGAAGACGCTCCCAAAGGAGGCGATCGTCGTCGTCATCCTTCCGGATTCCGGTCGCGGCTACATGTCGAAGATTTTCAGCGACGATTGGATGATCGCCAACGGTTTTCTGCAAGACGCCAAACGCCGCGCGACGGTCGGCGACGTGTTGCGCACGAAGACGCCGCTGCCGCCCTTAATCACGCTGCAGGAAGACGACATGGTCAAAGCCGCGCTCGATCTGCTGCGAAAGTACGAGATCTCGCAGATCCCCGTCATGCGCGGGCACGAAGTCGTCGGCAGCGTCAACGACGTAGGGGTGATGCAGTCGGTCTTCGACAGCGCCGACATCCTCCATCAGCCGGTCACCGAAGTAATGGGCCGCGCGTTTCCGGCGCTCGAGCAAAGGGAAGAGATCGAGCTCGCTTACAAGCTGCTGACGCTTGCCAATCCGGCAATCGTCGTGACCGATGACGGCGAGCCGATCGGCGTGCTGACGCGTCAGGACATCATCAGCTTCCTCTCTACGTCCTCCGAGGTCATACGCAAATGAAGTTTGCTACCAAGGCCATTCACGTCGGTCAAGGCGCCGATCCGACGACCGGCGCCACGATCGTGCCGATCTATCAAACTTCCACCTACACGCAGGACAAAGTCGGCGAACACAAAGGCTTCGACTATAGCCGTACGGTCAACCCAACGCGCGTCGCGCTCGAAGCGCAGCTCGCATCGCTCGAAGGCGCAGACTACGGCAGCGCCTTTGCGAGCGGAATGGCCGCGACCGCCGCCGTGCTGAACCTGCTTTCGGCCGGCGATCACGCCATCGTCACCGACGACCTGTACGGCGGCACGTACCGCCTCTTCTCGAAGGTTCTCTCGCGCTACGGTCTCGAGTTTACGTACGTCGATATGTCCGATCTCGACGCCGTGCGCGCGGCAATCCGCCCGAACACGAAGCTGTTCTGGATCGAAACGCCGACCAATCCAATGCTCAAGCTCGTCGACATCAAAGGCGTCTGCGCCATACGCAAGCCCGGCCAAATCGTCGTCGTCGACAATACCTTCGCGACGCCGTATTTCCAGCAGCCGATCGCGCTCGGTGCGGATGTGGTCGTCCATTCGACGACCAAATACATCGGCGGCCATAGCGACGTGATCGGCGGCGTCGCCATCACCGCAAACAAAGAACTGCATGACGTCATCAAGTTTCACCAAAACGCCGTCGGCGGCGTTCCCAGCCCGCACGACGCGTGGCTGACGATGCGTGGCGCAAAAACACTCGCGATTCGGATGCGGGAACACGCTCGCAACGCGCATCTGGTTGCCGAGTTTCTCGCGACGCATTCGGAAGTGAACAAGGTCTACTATCCGGGGCTGGAGTCACACCCGCAGCACGAACTCGCGAAGCGCCAGATGAGCGGCTTCGGCGGCATGGTTTCGTTCGTCCTCGAAGGGCCCGAAGCGCGCGCCCTCGACTTCGCACACCGGCTCGAGTATTTCAGTTTGGCCGAAAGTCTGGGCGGCGTGGAATCGCTGATCTGCCATCCCGCACGCATGACGCACGGTTCGATTCCATACGAGGATCGTCAGCGGCGCGGCGTAACGGACGGCCTCCTACGCCTTTCGGTCGGCATCGAAGACGTGGACGATCTCATCGACGACCTGCGTCGCGCGATCGCGGCGACGCCGGCTTCGGCGCTGACCGTCTAGGCGAACCTACTGATTCGGCTGCGGATCCCGATCGATCGGATAGCGAACGGCTTTCGCATCGTGCAGCCACTTCTGGGCTTCTTGCTCGTTGGCTTCGCCAACGCGGCCGGTTATTGAAATCACGACGCCGCGCGACCCGTCCGCATAGACGACCGCGTATTCTTTCTTGGATTCGAACCCGCTGCCGTAGGTGATCTCGACGAACGACGCCGGCATCCCGTTCGTCAGCGATATCGGCGTCCGCTTTTTGAATAGCACGCCGTCTTGCGCGCCGTGCATCTGACTTTCGAACTGTCCTTCCCATTGCGCCGGATTGTTCGTAAACGATTCCATTTCGATCTTCAGCAAGCGAACCTCAGGCTTACCCGGGTAGATCGCCCATACGGCAACCGGTGCGAGATCCTCGCCCAGCGCGGCCGCCGGAACGACGCGGCGCCCGACTAAGTAGGCCTCCGCGGGTGCCGTGAACTCGAGACCCGGATCGATGTACTTGTGCGGATCCATCGTCGAGGCTGCCGGGTCGGGTGTCGCCTGCTGCGGCGCACCCTGCGCGCGCACAACGGCGGTTGACGTACCCGCGAGCAAAGCCGCGACGGCAAAAAGGACGACGAGGGTAAAGGCTTTCATTCGCGATCCAGAACGGCTGTGAGGGACGGCAGCGACACGGCGTACCGATACCCGATGTTGCGGTGGTCGTCGTCGAATTCCTGGTGATCGACGTCCAAACCAAGGTCGCGGATACGCTCGGCGACGACGCGGGCGCCGACATCCAGACCGTATTCGTCGCGCCGGCCGCAGTCTAGGTAGCGCAAGCGCAGCCTCTCCAACGCCTTCCGCCGGCCCGCCACGCGTTCCGCCGGATCGAAAGCGAGCCACCGCGCAAACACTGCTTCGTCCAGCGCACCGGTATCGAGCCGAAACGGCAGATCGAGATCGAACGCAGTTGCGCTGCGCGGCGAGTAAGCGGCGGCATAGCCGAGCATCTCCATGGTCGAGTACTCTTCTTGCTTGCGCTTGTTCTGGCTCTCGAACCAAACGACGAAGGCTCCGATATCGAACGCGTGCCGCTCGAGCACGCGATGCGCGCTGGGAAACGACATCGACTGCGCGTAGGAAAAGTACGAGTCGCCGCTATGCGAGGCAAATGCAGCGAAGACCCCGGGATGTTCCATGGTGAGATGCAACGCGCCGAAACCGCCGGACGATTTACCCAGCACCGAACGGCCGCCCTCTCGCGCGATCGTCCGGTAGTGCGAATCGACGTGGCCGACGACGTCGCGGACGGTGTACGTCGCATAGTTGCCGTTGTGAATCGAGTCGACGTACTGCGAGCCGCCGAGACGCGAAAACCCATCGACGATCGCTAGCATTGCCGGCGGCATCTTCTTCTCGAGGATGAGCCGGTCGATCCACTGGGCAACGTTGACTTCCCAGGCGCGCGCGCCGATCAGCGCCGCGCCGCTGCCGGTGTAGCCGTGCAGCACGTAGTGCACCGGATAACGTGACGACCCGCCCGCGTCGTACCCCGGGGGCGTGTAGACGATGACCGGGCGCTCCGAAGGATCGCCCAGCGGATTGCCGGCGAGCGCGGGACTCTCTACAAAGTCGACGTGCAGGTCGCCGCGCAGACCTAAGAGTTTCGCAAGTGACGATTGCATGAGATGCCGTCTTCGCCGCCAGGTGCCGCTTTCACCTTACCTGAAACCAGCGGTGGCATGAGACTCGTGGTCCTCGCGCTCGCGCTCGCCGTCTTCGCGCCGTGCGCCGCACGAGCGAGCGACGTACCGTTGCAATGGTCCACTTGGAATACGTCTGCCATCGCGAACGACCATGGCTATCCGGTCTTCACGGTCGACGGCAAGCCATTCTTTGTGTACGGTGCGGCCTTCTTCTACGAGCGCATCCCCCGTTCGCAATGGCTGCCGGCGTTGCAAACGTACCGCATCATGGGCATCAACACGATCGACCTGTACGTCATTTGGAACTGGCACGAGCCATCGGGCGGCGTCCGCGATTTTACCGGTAAAACGAACCCGCGCCGCGACCTGCTCGGCCTTCTGCAGCTCACGCATCAACTCGGATTCAAAGTCGTTCTCCGCCCCGGCCCGGTGATTCGCAACGAGTGGCGCAACGGCGGTTACCCGGCGTGGTTGCTGGGACGACCCGAGTATGACATGCCGCAGCACGACATTCTCGAAGGCCGTTACCCCGCGACGGCGACCCTTCAAAACGCGCATGCGAACGCAGCGGCCGACGAATGGCTGCACAACGCAACGCACATCAAGTATGCCGGGGCGTGGCTGCACGACGTCCTACTGGCCATCGCGCCGTACGCGCACGATGTCGTCGCGATTGCCCTCGACGACGATCAGGGCGCGTATATCGATAACGATACGTGGCCTGCCCCGCACTGGCACGACTATACGGGTTGGCTGCGTTCGACGGTGCAGGCGGCAGCGGGAACGCGCGTGCCGCTTTTCATCAATACGTTCGATATGAAGGTTCCCGCGGCGTCACCGGCGTGGGCCTGGGGCGATTGGTATCAAAGCGACGCGTACCGCGTCGGCACGCACGACTTGACGCAGCTCGACTTCGCGACCGGCTTGCTTCAAATGCAATCCAACGTTCCCGTGATGATTGCCGAGTTCCAAGCCGGCTGGCTTCAAGGCGCCGATGAAGCGGCGCCGCGGCCGAGCGATCCCAGCAACACGGCGATCGCCCTCAACGAACTGCTGCGCGACGGCGCGCACGGCGTCGTGAACTTTCCGGTGCAGGATACGATCTATCCCGACGGTTGGGAAGCGCCATGGGCCAACTGGTCCTATGCGTGGAATGCCGCGCTTGCGTACGATCTGCATACGACGCCGCGTTACGCGCCGACGGCCGCCTTCGGCGACGATATCGCGCGATACGGATCGCAACTGGCACGCACGCACGTCGCGGCCGACGCAGCGATCGTTTGGCCGCCGTCGCTTTTTCCAGCGACGGCGCTCACGAACCCCGACTTCGGCGCCTTCGCCGACGCGACGATGGCCATGCAGCAAGAGTGCGGCCGTCGCCGGTTAGCGTGCGATTTGATCGATCTGCGCTTTGCAGATGCCGCAACGCTGCGGCGGTATCGCGCGATCGTTCTTCCGCTTGCCTTTCCAAATGCGTTCGCGAACCGCATGCTGCCGGCGATGCAGCGCAAACTTCAAACGCTGCGACGCGCGGGCACGCTCGTGAAGAGCTTAGCAGGCGTTCGCGCGAATCTAACCGGCGGCGGCGATGCGACGCTGCTCGTTTCCAACGACGCAACCTTCGGTTTTGTCGACGCGATCAACCCAAGCGACACACCGCGCGTCGTCGGGCCGCTCGTGGCGCGGTTCGGTCGCGATACCGTGAAGGTCGATGCCGTCCCGCTTCCGGCACATTCGGCCAAGCTCGTGCCGATCCGCGCGCAGACGTCGCCAATCCAACCCTACGACATTCTCATCGCGCCGCCGCCGACGCCACTCCCTTGGCAGCGAACGCCGGGAGCCGCCGCCGCCTTCGCCGCGCCGCTGTTCAGTGACGGCGCAAGCGACGTTTACATGCAGAACGATCGCGTAAGACTGGCCTTTGCACCGGATGCAGGGGCTCGCGTCGCGCTGCTTGAGGGCGGCACCGCCGACAACGCGGCAACCTCGATCGGCTTGCTGCGCGATGCCGTCGACCCGCCACCGGCGGCTTCTTCCCGCGATTACATAGCCGCGTACACGCACCCAATGGTTGCGGGAACGTTCAACCGCGCGTACGACTGCCGCGTCGCCTCAAGCATAGCAGGGAGCGCGAGCGTGAGTTGCACCTACGCGGCACCCGATCTTCCGGACGGCGGCGCACACTTCACGCGCGTACTTACGCTTGCCGCCGGCGAAAGCTCGGCCGTCGTCGACGAAACGTACGCGCCGAACGACGCGAGCTCGACCGCCCGGCTGAGCAGTATTTCCGGATTTGCATTCGTTCCCGGAGACGTGCTCATTGATCCACCGAATGCGACCTACGTCGGAATTCTCCACGGACATCGTCTCGCATGGATCGCCTGGCGGCCCGACGACGTCGCGAGCGCAACGGTCCGCGCTTCGCGCGGGACGCAAATCGTGACGCTCGTCTTCACGACGCGCAGCGTCGAGTACCGCGTCGGACTCGCCCCGGTCACGGACACCGCGGAGGCTCTGCGCCTTCTCCAGGCGAACCCCGCCACTCGCTCCAAATAGATCGATCCGTGGGGAAGTGGCGGAATGGCAGACGCAGCCGCCTCAAAAGCGGCCGGGGCAACTCATGTGGGTTCGACTCCCACCTTCCCTACCAAAGCTAGACACGGCTGAGAACGATGTGAGTGGCGTCCTCGCTCGCCTGATGTTCGATCACGAGGTATCCGAGCGCGCGCAGGTCGATCCCGGCGAACATCGCTTCGCCCTGTCCGAGAACGATCGGGGACAAAGCGAAATGCAGCTCGTCGATCAGCGCGGCGCGTAGATATTGACGCACCGTCTCGACGCCACCACCAATTTTTACGTCGCGGCCCTTCGCGGCGACCTTGGCTTTCTCCAGCGCTTCCCCGATACCGCCGGTCACGAAAATGAAGGTGGTGCCACCGTCCATTTCGATCGGATCGCGCGCGTGGTGCGTCAGCACGAAGGTCGGCGCGTGATAGGGTGGATTGTCGCCCCACCAGCCCTTCCAGCTCTCGTCCGGCCAGGAACCGCGAATCGGCCCGAACATGTTGCGGCCTAGGATGAACGCGCCGAACCCGTCCATTGAACGACGTGCGTAAGCCTCGTCGACGCCGTCCGAGCCGCCCCCTCGCCGGTCATTGCCCGGAACATACGCGTACCGAACATCCACTGGTGCAGCTCCATCCCGTGCTTGCCGAGCGGATTATCAAGACTTTGCTCCGGCCCAGCACCGAAGCCGTCGAGCGAAACCGAGAAGCCTGCGACACGCACTTTGGTCACGGCGAGTTCTCTTCCAAATGACGTGACGTGTGAGGCAAGTTTTTACGCTGCAGATAGTTGTGAGGGTCGGCTGATTTTGGCTCTTTCGGCGAACTCCCCTGACCTGGGTTCGACTCCCACTTTCCCTACCACACTTCACACGATCGCCGTCGCGTTCCGGCGGCGGCACGTTGTTTTCACTGACACCGTAGACCACTGCTTGGTTTACCGAGCGACCGGAATTATCCGGCGACCGCTCGAAAAAGGAGCACCCAGATGGGGAATCGCGGTAGACGGCTCGGAACGCTGACGATTGTCCTGGCACTGCTAACCGTCGTGCCGGTGGCGTGCTCGAGCGGCTCGGGAGTCCCTGTCGCTTCCGGTCCTACTGCGTCATCGAACGTTTCGATCGTTCCGACGGTACGCATTCGTTTTCGTCCGTCCACGGTACGCGTCGCGCTTGGACATTCGCGCGTGGTCGACGTGGAAGAGGCCGGATACGACGGGGAGTTCACGGGCGGAACGTCTCCATCTGCTAAGTGCACGAGCGTGGCGACGTGGACACCGCACAAGGGTAAAGGACCGAAGCTCAAAGTCACCGTGCGCGGCAAAAGCGACGGGACGTGCGAGATCTACTTTCGCGACGACAAGAAAAAATCGAATCCGCTGAAGATCACCGTCGCCTCGCTCGCGACGCCTACGCCAAGCCCGTCGCCCTCGCCCTCGCCGTCGCCGTCGCCTACGCCGTCGCCGACGCCCACACCAACGCCGACCCCGATACCGATCGGCACACCCAAAGCGCTCGGCAACGCTTACGTGGATGTCACAGACAACCTTTCCTTGGCAGTCGCGACGACGCAAACAGCGCCGCGCGGCTCGAGCATCATTGCGATCGGCGCAGAGGTGATCGGTTCCGGCCAGATCGTGACCAATACCGGGAGCTGTTCGGATAGCGATGGCGATACGTTTACGGCCAGCCAGCTTTCGTTCGAGGGCGCTGATTACATCATATGCTCCTCGAACCCCATTGCTGCACCGCTGGGAACGGGTGCATATGTCACCGTATCGTGGACCAATACCGCCTCGACGTCACGGTATAATCAACGCGCTGCTGCCTGGTATGTCACCGGGCTCGCAACCTCGCCGGTAGATCAAACGGTAACTGGACACAGCAATTCAGCGTCGGTTTCAATCGGACCGACGGCGACGACGTCGCAGGCGAATGAACTACTTTTTGGGCTCGTCGGCGACATGCAAATTGCATCGGCCGCCGCCTTCTCGGCCGGAACGAACGGTACCTCAAATCCGTGTGAGGCTTCGGGAACGCCTGGGTACCTTTATTTGGGCGGCTTTGGAACGACTGCCTGGCCCTCGATATTCGCAACATACTGCGTGGTTAACGCAACCGGCGCGTACGAGCTGCAGGCAACGTTGAGCAGTTCTTTTTGGGATGCAGTTCTCACCACGCTCAAAGGTGCCTCGCCCTAGCCGCTTAGTTACTCCGAAATTCCCAGAAGCGGTTCCCCCGGCGGATGTCTATCTACAGAGGGTTCAAGCGTACCGTTTCTAACGGAGGGTACCGTCACATGATGCACGTCGCGAAAACTTCGTCGCTGGTCCTTCTATTGGGATTATCCGCTTGCGCCGGCGGTCGTGAAGCAACCGACGCGGGGCTGCCAAGCACCGACGATGCCGTGCATTCTCGGCACCCAAGCGTTACCCCGACGAGCGTGCATATCCGTGAATATTCGCTGAAGTCGGTCTCGGCGGGCATCGGTGGTGTCGGTAATGAGATCGCCGTCGGGCTCCACGGCACCGCGCTGATACCAAGCAGCGACTCCTTTGGCCTCGACGATATCCTGAGCGTCGCTCCGGACGGTCACATCAAAACGCTGGTCATACCAAATCCAGAATGTGGGAGCGTACCGGTTTGCACCTACGCTGAGGGCGGCGTCGCTTATCGCTCGATTGACGAAACGATCTGGTATACGGTTGAGAATCGGCTCGGCTTTTCGTTTAGCGGCGGGGTACAATGGATGAACGCCTCCGGCAAGTTTCTTGGGGGAACGGAGTCACCGAACAATGAGGTGGGTAGCACCGACACCGGGAACGTCGTCATCGGTCGAGACGGGCGAGCCTGGTTCCCCCAGTGCGGCGACGGCAATTATGGCCCTGTTTGCCAGCTGAGCGCAGCCAGCGAAACCACCGGCGAGCAGGACTACGATCTGCAGGGCTACGCCGGCAACACGGTGGCGAACGGCGCGGACGGAGATCTCTACCTGACTGAAAACGTGTACGGTGGGACCGTTTCGAACGTCGCGCACATTTCCCTAACCGGAAAGGTCCTCCATCGGTTTGCGCTGCCGGCCGGGAGCGTCGTTCAATTTGCGCGGTCGGGAATTGCATCAGACGTTCGAGGCAACCTGTGGATCGTCGAACACGGTCTCAACGAGATCGCGCGACTGAATCCGAGAACCGGCGCGCTCGTGCAGTTTCCGATCCCGACATCCAACGCCGACGCCCATAACATCGTCCTGGGGGCGGATCAAAATATGTGGTTCACAGAGTCCCTTGCGAACAAGATTGGCCGCATCACGCCAAGCGGCGTCGTCACCGAATACGACGTTCCGACTCCGAATGCTTATCCCAGCGGAATCGCGGGGCCACCCCAGTTAGGGTGTCCGGGCAGTGCGCACGGCTACCTGTGGTTCACCGAAGCCGGGAATTCACCGGCCGTCGCTCGGCTAACGTTTTAGCGGACGCCGCGCTGCCGCGTTTCAAAACGAGGCCCCCTACGCCGTCGCCAACGAGGCAGCGTACTGCCGGTCGGCTTCGAGCCATTCGTCTTTTAGGTCGAGCCGACGTATGCCGGCGGGATAGGTGCCTTTTGGACGCGCAGCGTCCCAATCTTGCGCCAAGACGGTCAAGTACTCGAAGTTTTCCCACACGGCATCGTCTTGGCGACGCATTACTGCCGCAACCGGCGCTAGACGTTCCCAATCGGCCAACACGTTGCCGGACCAGAAGTCCAGCGCCAATTCTTTCTCGACGAGGCCTGTTTTCACGAAGATCCCCATGGCTTCATAATAATTGCCTAGCCGGCCTATCTTCGAGGCCCGCTCGTCGTTCCTGGCGGACCGGTTCGCGAGTTGATAACGGAAGGCTGGGTCACGCATTAGTTCCGGTAACTTTCCAGTAAATTGCCGCGCCTCTTCAAATTCGAGTGTTTCTTTCGTTTCGCGCAGCTCGTTCAGAACCGCGATTTGATTGCTGCCGCGCATGTGGCGCAGTTGCACGAGAGCGGCGATTGCCGTGGCTGCGATTACCAGGAACGTTCCAAGGGTTGCAAAGGTGTTCACAAGTTCCAAAGACATGAGGGCCTCCTAAAGCGCGGTGCGATTAGGAGAGGTTAACGTGCGATGTGGCCTGTCCTACCGATGGCGATGATGCAGCAGGCGCGTAGGACGCGAAGGAGCACGCGATTCTGAGCCAATTGACGGACGCTGGTAGCGCTTTACGGCGCCCGGTAGGCCGGAGGGCCATAAACTTCGCAGGCTCACCCCGTACCCAAACCCAGCTTTTTCGCTACGAAATCGCGAACAACAGGGTTAGCCTCCAACCGGCGTTGAAGTCAAATTCATGTTTGCGTATGGCAGGTACCGAACTGCCTGTTATAACGCGCCGTCTCGACCATGAGCTCGCCCAACGAGCCTCCGGGTAGCGGGATCTTTAGAGACAAGGCCGTTTCTTCCATTGACTCGGTAGAGCGATTCGACGAAGCGATCGCAATCGTTTCACCGCGCGGCGTTATCGCCTTAGCAGCGATTGGGCTCCTGATCCTGCTCGCGATCGTCTGGGCGGTCTTTGGCCGCATTCCGGTGGGCCTTCAAGGACGCGGGGTCATCGTCGCCGGAAACGGCCTCGAGCCGGTTATCGCGCCGGCCGAAGGTACCTTGATCGAGTTGCCGGGGCAGGTAGGCGACGTCGTCGCGCGAGGCACGGCGATCGCGCGATTGGGAGCGACCGGCGGCCACGTGATCGCTTTGCGTGCGCCAGTCACCGGAAGGCTGGATCAACGGTCGCCGCAACTCGGAAGCTACGTCCGATCCGGCGACACCGTCGCCGTGATAGCACCGGTCGGCGAGGCTCCCGCGGCCGTCGTCTTCGTGCCCGTCGAGACCGACCTGCGTCTCACCAGCGATATGCCCGTCCATCTTTCTCCCGCCGACGCCCGGTCGGATGTGTTCGGTTTCTTACGCGGCCAAGTGACGTATGTTGCGCCGTTCCCGGCGAGTCCGGACCGCATTAAAGCCGCATTGCAGAACGAGGCGGTAGCATCGGGCTTTTCGCCCGACGTTCCGGTTCGCGAGGTTCATATCGCACTCGACGTCGATGCACAAGGCAACTTGGTCTGGTCGGGGTTGCAGAATGCCGGGCGCGGCTTGTCGGTCGGCACACCTTGCGAGGCCACGATAATCGTCGAGCAGCGCCCACCGATCTCGTTCGTGCTGCCGCAAAGCCGCTGATGAAACTCGTCGAGCCAAGCTCGCGACGAAACGGCGTCGCAAAGAACGTTCGAACGCCGACCGTTCTCCAGATGGAAGCGGTCGAGTGCGGCGCCGCCTCGCTTGGTATGATTCTCGCCTTTTACGGACGGCACGTGCCGTTGGAAGAGTTGCGCGTAGCATGCGGCGTCACGCGCGACGGAAGCTCCGCGGGTAACTTGCTGCGTGCGGCGCGCTCGTACGGTCTCGAGGCGCACGGCTACAAGTACGACGTCGAAGAGTTGCGCACCATCGCGCCGCCGTTCATTATCTTCTGGCAGTTTTATCACTTCGTGGTCGTCGACGGATTTACCAAAGACGGCGCGCTGCTCAACGATCCGGCCGGCGGACGGCGGCTCTGCGACTGGGAGGAATTCGACCGCGCATATACCGGCGTTTGCCTTAAGTTCTCACCGGGACCTGAGTTTAAGCCGGGCAACCAAGTGCCTTCCACGACGAGTATGCTGCGCACGCAGCTCGCCGGCTCGTGGGGAGCGGTTCTGTATGTGGTCTTAGCCGGTCTGGCGTTGGCCGTTCCGAGTATCGCGTTGCCGACCTTCGCCAAGACGTTCATCGACGAGGTTTTGGTCGGCAAGAGTTACGGCTGGGTGCTAGGGATCGGCTTCGGAATCGCAGCGAGCATTGCACTGCAGATTGCTCTGTCGGAACTCCAGCAGTACGCCATACTGCGCTTGCAGGCAAAGCTTGCGCTCGCCAGCGCTAGCCGGATGCTTTGGCACGTTCTCCATCTGCCGATGACGTTTTTCGCGCAGCGTTCGCCGGCCGAGATCGCGAACCGGGTTGCGATTTGCGACCGCGTCGCCGAGCTGCTCTCGAGCCGGCTGGTCGCCAGTGCGATCGGCGCCATCGCCGCAATTTTCTATCTGGCGCTGCTGGCATCGTACGATCGCCTTCTAGCGGCGGTTTCGCTCGGCATCGCTGCGCTCAATATTCTCGCGCTGCGGCTCGTGGCGCGCCACCGCTCGGATGCCAACTCAGCCTTACTTCAAGAGGAGGCAATGCTCTTGGGGAGTTCCGTTTCGGGACTCGAACGCATCGAGACGCTCAAATCGGGTGGTGCCGAGAGTGCATTTTTTATGAAATGGCTCGGACGGCAAGCGCGCGTCACCAATGCCCGGCAGAAATTCGCAGTACCCTCGCAGGCCCTCAATGCGGTGCCACGCCTCTTGATCACGATCAACATGATGGCAATCCTCACGCTTGGTGGATTACGCGTCATCGACGGTGCGATCTCGATCGGAACGCTCTTCGCCTTCGTCCTGCTGATGCAGCTGTTCATCGCTCCGTTTACGACCTTCGTCGAGCTGGGCGCGGACGTGCAGGAAATGGATGGAGACGTGCGGCGCATCGAGGACATTCTGCGCTATCCAGCGCATCCGCCGCGCACGGCGCAGCGGGTCGAACGCGTGCGCCTCGCCGGCGAGCTCGAACTTCGCGCGGTGTCGTTCGGCTACAATAAGCACGCCGAACCGGCGGTCAGGGAGATCTCATTCGTCATCGCGCCGGGGCGTCGCATCGCCCTCGTCGGGTCTTCCGGCAGCGGGAAATCGACGATCGCCAAACTCGTCTCCGGTTTATTCGTTCCCTGGTCGGGCAGCGTGCTGTTCGACGGTATCGAGCGTGAGGCGATCGATCCGGCGCTGCTTGCAACCGACGTCGCGTTCGTCGATCAAGAGATCTCGCTTTATCCTGGAACGGTGCGCAATAACCTGACGCTTTGGGACCCGGCCGTTCCCGACGCTGCAATCGAGCGGGCGGCGCGCGACGCCTGCATCCATACCGAAATCGCCGGCCGGCCGGAGGGCTACGAAGCCGCTATAGCAGAGGGCGGCATCAACTTCAGCGGCGGCCAGCGGCAGCGTCTGGAGATCGCACGCTCGCTCGTGCGCGACCCGGCACTCGTCGTGCTCGACGAGGCGACGAGCGCGCTCGATCCGCTGACGGAATACTTGATAGACGAGAGTTTGCGCAGGCGCGGCTGCGCGTGTCTCATCGTCGCGCACCGCCTGAGCACGATTCGAGACGCCGACGAGATCATCGTTCTCGAAGGCGGCACGATCGCCGAACGCGGCACCCACGACGAACTCGTGGCACGCAACGGACGCTATCTCTCGCTCGTGAGGTCGCAGTGACGGACGCGAGAGAGACCCACATCGCGGGCGATGAAATTCTCGTTCTGACGTCGTCCGCATACGCCTATCGCGTGCGCTCCGGCGAAGCAGCCGTCTTCGTGGTCGAGCTGGATGCGGCCGGAAAGCCGACCGGCCGGCGATCGTTTCTGGGCGCAGCCGGCCCGGGCGAAGTGCTTCTCGGTACGTCGTACGAGTCGAACGGCACGACGCTCGCGCTGATTGCCGTCGGGGTCGTTCCAACGATGTTGGAACCGTGGGATCTCGCGAGCTGCGAGCCGGCGCTGCGCGACGACGCACTTGGGCGCTATCTCGCGATGTTGGTCGGCGATTCGATCGAAGTCGACCTACAACTTGCGCGGCCGGTCGCGCCGCCCGAGGCGCTCGAACTCGAGCCGGACCAGCACGCGCATTCGTCGCGCCGTCTGATGTACGTGCGCATCGCTCGCGGCACGGGCTGGCTGTTGGACGCGCACCCCTGCAACGCCGAGACGGGAGTCGTGCCGATCGGCGGGCGGATCACGCTGCGCGCGCGGGACGCCGCGCGAATCGAGCCCTTCGGCGGCGCGGATCTCCATCCGAACGATGTGGTGGGCGGGATCGAGGTCGCGCATGCGGCGTTCTGGAAATACTGGTCGGCGCAGGCCGCCGATGAAGAGCAGCGGCGCGAGGCGATGCGACGCGCAACGCAAGCCTTCGACGCGCGCGCACTGCGGGGCGGTCTCGAAGAGGCAACGCATCTCTTCGAGCGCAATCGCGTAACGACCGAGCCGGGCGACGATCCGATCGTTGCGGCAGCGCGCATCGTCGCGCAGGCCGATCGGATCGCCATCATCGCGCCGCGCCAGTCGCACAGCGAGCCGCACGCGGCGGTACAAGCGATCGCAATCGAGTCGCGGCTTTCGATTCGGCGTATTCGGCTGCGCAGCGGCTGGCACAAACGTGAGCACGGACCGATGCTTGCCTTCCGCGGACCCCATCACGAGCCGGTCGCGTTGCTTCCGCACGGGGGCCGAACGCGGTACGTGGTCGTCGATCCGGCGAGCGACCTCGAACCGGTTCGTGCAAATGCCGAGGTCGCCGCGCAGATCGACTCTTCCGCGTACGTCTTCCTTCGGCCGTTTCCCGAACACGCGATCGGCGTCTGGGATCTTCTGCGCTTCGGACTGCGACACAGCGGCATAGACACGGCGCAGATCCTGACGCTCGGATTCGTTGGCGGCATTCTCGCCAGCATGATCCCGCTGGCGACCGCAATCTTGTACGGCACGATCATTCCGGGCGCAATGCGCCCGCAGCTGGTGACGATGGGGTTCGGATTGCTTGCCGTAGCCGTATCGGCCGCGGTGACGGAAGTCGTGCGAGGCTTGATCGTCGTGCGCCTCCAGGCGCGCGTTGGTACGACGCTGCAGGCGGGCGTGATGGAACGCTTGTTGGCGTTGCCGGCGTCGTTCTTCCGCCGGTTCGAAATCGGCGATCTCGCCGACCGGCTGATGGGAATCGACCGGATCGAGCAGTACATCAGCGACGTCACGATCTCGGCGGCACTTGGCGGCGTCTTCTCGCTCGTAAGCTTTGGGCTACTCCTCTACTACGACGCCGGACTCGCGGTATTGTGCGCCGGGCTCGCGTTCGTCGCCATCGCCGCTTCGGTTGCCGAGGCGCTCACCACGCTCCCATTGCGACGGGAGATCTTCGATCGTTCCGGCAGCATCGCGGGCTTCGTTCTTCAGATCTTCAACGGCGTTGCCAAACTGCGTGTCGCGCGCGCGGAGACGCGCGCTTTCGTTGGCTGGCTCCACCGTTTCGTCGCGATGCGCCGCATCACGACGCGCGCCGAGACGATCGTGTACCGGTTCGGCATTTTCGACGCGATCTGGCCTGCGGCATCGACGCTCGCCATCATCGCCTACATCTTCGTGGTGCGCCACGGCGAATTTTCGGCGGCGACCTTCATCGCCGCGAGCGCCGCGTTCGGCCAGTTCTTGAGCTCGCAGCTCGGGCTTGGCGACGCATTGGTCCAAGTGATTCGGACGATTCCCATCTACGAGCGCGCGCGGCCGCTGTTGCGCGAGAAGCCGGAAATCTTAGAGGCGCACGGAGACCCGGGCACGCTGAGCGGAGCGATCGAATTGCGCGACCTGACCTTTCGCTACGAGAACGCGCCCGCGGTCACGCTCGACAGAATCGACTTGCGGATCGAACAGGGCTCCTTCGTTGCCATCGTCGGGCCCTCGGGTTCGGGAAAGTCGACGTTGTTTCGCCTGCTCCTCGGCTTCGAAAAACCAAACCACGGCTCGGTGCTTTACAGCGGGCACGACTTGGCATCGGTCGATCTCGCCGCGGTCCGGCGGCAAATCGGTTCCGTTTTACAGTCGACGGGTGCGTTGCAAGGTTCGATCTTCGAGAATATCGCCGGCGCGCGCTACATTACCCACGACCAAGCGTGGGACGCCGCGCGCCGCGTCGGCATTGCCGACGACATTGCACAGTTGCCGATGCAGTTGGAAACGTACTTGGGTTCAGACGGCGGTGGGCTTTCGACCGGGCAGCGTCAGCGCATTGCTATCGCACGCGCGATCGTCACCGCACCGCGAATTTTGCTCTTCGACGAGGCGACGAGCGCGCTGGACAACGAAACGCAAGGCATCGTTATGAAGACACTCGAGCAGATCGCTGCAACGCGCGTCGTCATTGCTCATCGGCTTTCAACGATTCAGAACGCGGACCGGATCGTGGTCCTCGAAGGGGGCCGGATCGTGCAGGACGGGACCTATGCAGACCTCGTGGCAGCGCCCGGCCCCTTCGCCGAACTGGCGCGGCGCCAGTCAATATAACGGACTTACCCGTTACTTTCCGTGGACGCCCTCTTCGTGCTTGCGGCCCTCGGAGTGCCTGACTGCACCATCTTCATGCATTGCCTCGGGGTGGGCACCGCCGCTGACTTTGTCCAGTTCCTTATCCTTGAGTTCCTTGTCTTGCTTTTGGTCGCTCATGAGAAACCTCTCTCACGCCCGGCAAAATAGCCGCGCTCTAAGCCCTTCGGGTTGGGGTCGTCGACTCCTAGAACCCGCAGTAGGCCATTAGACTCTACGCGGCCCGCACGTCAGACATCGTGGGGTCCATGCAGCGATAGGGCCTCCCCTGGAAAGGCTCGAAGCGGGCCAGGCTTAAACAGCGTCGGGATCGAGCCCGTCGAGGTTTCATGAAAGGGCCAAGAGGATCGTGAAGTTCACCTCGATGCTCGTGGTGGCGACCGAAGCGGGCACGACGAGCGCCCAAATATGAGCGGCGAACCTGCGCGTACGGAGCGCGTGGGCGCTGATGCGGTTCGCTGGCGACGCGTCCTGCTCGCGTTTTGCGCGGTCGGATTCCTCTGTTGGGGCTTCAACGTGTTTCCCGAGGGTTGGCTCGGAGGGGCCGGTTTTGTTTCAGCGCCGACCGCGGTCGTCTTCCGTGATTCCGTGCTTGCGACTCTTCCCGGATTGGCGGCGGCCAAAGCGGGCCTGAGGGTGAACGATGTATTTCTCCTTCGCGACGCTTCGCCCGCCGATCGCTGGCGCGTCCGCGCTCACGTTTTCGTGAACGGTCAATCGTATACGTACGCGATTCAGAGAGGCGCAACGCAACGCCGCATTACGATACGCCCCGGGCGAAACCCGGACGTGTACGATTTCAGCGCCTGGAGTTCTTTCCTTGGATCGCTCGGCGCACTCGTCTTCGCGACGCTGATCGCATGGAGGCGCCCCGAGCGCGTCGAGGCGCGCGTACTCTGCCTGTTATTGGTTGCGAACGTCGCCTGGGGTTGCCTCGACCCACACAGCGCTCCCACGCCCTCGGCTGCGATTGATTTCGCACGCGATATTCTGTCGCTGGTAGTTCACGAGCTTTCGTTGCTCTTGCTGATCTTCTATACGTTGTTGTTTGGACGCCCGGTATCGAGGATGCGCAAAGTCGTCGCCGGCGTCGCGCTCGCGATCGTCGGGTTCGACCTCCTGAGCACTTTAGCCGGATATGTCGGCGACTGGAGCGGCGCGTTCGATGTTGAAGGTGGACCGATAGGATCGTTAGCGATCTGGAACTGGGCATCGATAGCGTGGCTCCTCATACCCGTCGTCGTCATGGCGACCGCCGTCGGGGCCGCGCGCGACCGCGAGCGTTCGCTGCTTTTATGGACTACGGCAACGACGTTTCTCTCCGGCGCCCTACCCTTCGTCGGGTTTGCGTTCGCATTCATCCCGCACCTTGACACTCAGCGGTTTAGCGAGTTCATGCGCCTCCTCGGCGGCGTGTGTGAGTTTCTTACTCCCTTCACGATCGGCTACGCCATTCTCAATCGGCGTCTGCTGGATATCGGCTTCGTCATCACGCGTGGGACCAGCATCGCACTGATTTCCGCCGCGGCAATCGCGATATTCGCCACACTCGAGTGGTCGCTCGGCGCGTTCTACTCCGGACTAGGCCGCAGCGCAGTGCTGGCAATGAACGTGGTGGCGGCGATCGGCTTCGGACTCTTGGCGCCGGCGCTCTATCGGTGGATCGCCTCGCTGGTCGAGCGTTATTTGTTTCGCCGGCAGTTCGTTGCGCGCGAACGGGTTGGGCGGCTCGCTGCGGGGCTGCCCTTCGCCGAATCCACCGCCGCGATCGCCGAGACGCTGACCCATGGCGTCTGCAGCGATCTCTCGATGCCTTCAGGAGCCGTCTTTCGCCGGGAGAATAACGATAAGCCGTTCGTCCGTGAGTCTGCCGTTGGCTGGAGCGCCGGAGAGCAGCTCGAGGCTATCGACGCCGAGCGCCTGGCGATGGCACTTCAAGGGGCGCGTTCGATGCTGCGCATCACGGATCAGCATTTGTCCGGTCAGACCTTACCGAGGAACGAATGTGCGCCGGCCGTCGCGTATCCGCTCTTTGCGCGACAGGAGTTCATCGGCTTCGTTCTTTATTCCATCCACCCCGGCGGCGTCGATCTCGATCCGGACGAGCGCGCGCTTCTCGCCGAGGTAGCTCAGCAGGCGTCGCGCGGCTACGATTCCGTCGAGCTGGCGCAGCGCGTCGGACGGTCGTACGAAGCGCGTGTGGAAGCCGAGGCCGAAGCCAGGGACACGTTGCAGCGGTCAAACGCCGCGCTCGAGCGGCTCAACGAAGCGTATTACCGCTTCGTCCCTGAAGACTTCTTGCGGCATCTGAATAAGCGCAGTATCGTCGACGTCGCACTCGGCGACAGCGTCTTGCAGCGAATGACGGTGCTCTTTTCAGATATGCGCTCTTTCACAAAGTTATCGGAAAGCATGTCACCACCGGCGACGTTCAAGTTTATTAACGACTATTTGTATCGCGTCGGTCCGCTGATTCGCGAACACGACGGCTTTATCGACAAGTATATCGGCGACGCCATCATGGCGCTCTTTCCCGGGAAGCCCGACGATGCGCTCGATGCCGCGATTGCCTTGCAGCAGGAGATCCGGATCTATAACCGCCAGCTCGAACGGGAGATTCAACCAGCAGTCGCCGCCGGCGTCGGCATCCACACGGGTGAGCTAATGCTCGGCACGATCGGGGAGCGGGGTAGAATGGAAACGACCGTCATCGCCGACACGGTCAACGTTGCCGCACATATCGAATCGACCACGAAACTTTTAGGGTGCTCCATTCTGCTGACGCGGAATGCGAAGGAGGCACTAGCCGATCCCGATCGCTTCATGCTGCGGCGGCTCGGAATGGTGCAGCTCAAGAGCAAGAGCCAGAAGGTCGAAGTGTTCGAGTGCTTCGGGGGCGATCCCACCGATGTCATCGAGCATAAGGCAAACACGGCGCAACGATTCGCCAGCGCGCTAGAGGCATTTGAAGCCGGCGCCATGAGCGACGCGGTCAAGTGGTTCGCGCCAATCGCGCAGAACTGTTCCGCCGATCGGCCTGCCGCCTACTATCTGAGCCGTTCGCGCGATCTGGGCCTGCATCAGTCGAGTTGAGCTTGCGGCGTCGCCCTCTGGGCCACACGGACTACTGCGAAGCGGTTCCCAAAGGGAACCCCGCTGGGAATCGCGGACTCTCGTCCACGCACTCAAAAATCCGAGGAGGCACGTTGATGCCGCTACGCGTTTTCGTTCTCGCCTTCGCGCTCGCGCTTGCTAGCTGTGCGACACACGCCGCGATCCCGACGCTCGCCCCGGTACAGGGAGAGCCGCAGAGCGACGGGGCTCCCGCAGCGCAGGTGCTCGCGGGTCTTGGCAATCCCGAGCCGGTGCGCTTCGTCGTCGCGCTGCCGCTGCGCAACGAAAGCGAACTCACCACCTACATCGAGCAAATCTCGGATCTCGACTCCCCGACGTTTCGCCACTTTCTTTCACGGCAGCAGTTCCTTGCTCGGTACGCACCGGCCGCGAGTCTCCGGCAGTCCGTCGCGCGCGAGTTGCAGACTGCCGGATTTGCAACGACCGTCCTCGACCAGGGGGTCGATGCAAGCGGCAACAAGGCCCAGGTAGAGCGCTACTTTTCGACGACGTTGCAGTTTCGCGCCGACGGTGAGGATCTTACCGCTATCGCGCGCGCTCCGCGCCTCTCGCCGCTGCTAGCCAACGCGAATGCTACGCTCATTGGGCTCGACGGCATTCCCGCGATGCAAACGTTTTCGCGGCAAGGAGTTGCGATTGATGGAGAACCGCACAGCTTCGATCCGAAGTACGGGCCTTATCTGGCCGGCAATCTGCGTCAAGCGTACCAATATCCGAGCTATCAGGAAGCCAATGGATCGGGTACCACCGCCGGAATCGTGATGGCGTCTCCCGTGATCTCCAGCGACATCTCAGGTTACTTCAGGAAAGAAGGTCTCCGAACGCCCAACGTTCGCATTCGATCGCATAGACGGCGGCGGCCACCTCGGCCCCAGCACGTTTGAAGCCACCCTCGACGTCGAGCAGTCCATGGGGACCGCACCGGGTGCGCAAGCAATCCTCTTCAGCATCCCGAGCCTCAGCCCGCAGCACGTGTACGATGCGTACAATGCCGCGGTTAAAGCCGATGTCACGGTTGTTAACTCCTCATTCGGCGGTTGCGAACTTCAGTACGATAGCGCCAGCGGAGTTAAAGTGCTCAAGGCCTTCGACTCGCTCTTTTATCAGGGGCTGAGTCAAGGCACAACGTTCGTCGCCTCGAGCGGAGACTATGCGGCGCTCCAATGTTCGAACAACACATCGAAGGGCGTCGTTTGGCCCGCGATGGACCCCTATGTTCTCGGCGTCGGTGGGACGAATCTCACGACCACCCTTAGCGCTAACGATTCGAGCTCGGCCTACGTACACGAAGATGCTTTCGCCGATCAAGAAAAGGCCGACACCTATTGGGGTTCCGGCGGCGGCTACTCGGTGTTATATGCGCGTCCGAACTATCAAAATGGCTTTCAAAGTGCAAAGGTTCGTGGCGTCCCAGATATATCGGGACATATGGGAGGCCTCGGCTTTTCGTCGGGCGGCACGACCTGTCAGGGTCTGAAGTGCAACGTTGACGATTCGAGCGATTGGGTATTAGTGCATGGCAAATGGACGCCTGGCATCGGAACTTCCGCTTCCAGCCCCGACACCGTTGGCTTGCTCCTCATCATTAGTCAACGAGTAAAAGCTGGTGCGCTTGGCTTGACCAACCCCGTGTTCTATAAACTCGCAAAGCGCCATGGCTACTTTCACACCGGTCTCAAGGGTGATAATGGATACCGTACTACCGGCGGCAAATGGGATCCCGTACTCGGCCTAGGTACGCCGATCGGGTACCATCTTGCCGGTACCGCAGCTGCGTCGGGTCCACTCGGAAGCCCATCGAACCCATAGGTATGGTCCGACTGAACCGTTAAGCAACGGCTCGATGCTCGGCGACGCTATCACCTTCCGGCCCGGACCCTTGCGCGGCGAACTTACCGTTCCGGGCGACAAATCGATCTCGCACCGCGCGCTGATCGCCGGCGCAGCGCTCGCGTCGCATGGCGAGCAGCTGCGCATCGCGGACCTCAACCCGGGGCGCGACGTACGCGCGACGCTCGAAGCACTACTCGCGCTCGGCGTTCGAATCGAACGCGAAGGCGACGATGTCGCAGTCGGCGGCGGACGGCTGCGCGAATCGCCGGCACCGATCGACTGCATGAACTCCGGTTCGACCGCGCGCATGCTGCTCGGCGTCTGCGCCGGCGCAAACGTTCCCGCGACCCTCGACGGTGACGAATCCTTACGGCGACGTCCGATGGAACCGGTCGCCGCGCAGCTGCGCGCGTTCGGCGCGAAGATCGAAACCAGCGAAGGGCGGATGCCCGTGCGTCTGATGGGAACGCCGGCCATCGAGACGCTGAACTTCATCTTGCTTACGCCGTCCGCGCAGGTGAAGAGCGCGCTGCTCTTTGCCGGCGTATTCTCGGGGACCGCCATCAAGATCGCGGGCGATTCGCATTCGCGCGACCATACCGAACGCATGCTGAAAGCCCTAGGATGGGACGTGCAGTGGGATGGCCGCACAATTTCATTGGGTGTGCGGACTCCCGCCGCGCAGAGTGACCGTTCCATCGCAGTCGCGGGCGATTTTTCGTCGGCCGCCTTCTTCATCACCGCCGCCGCGCTGACGCCCGGAAGCGCGCTCGTCGTGCGCAACACCGGCGTCAATCCAACCCGGACCGGGTTGCTCGACGCACTGCGCCGCATGGGCGCGCACATCGAACTGCGCGACGAACGCGTCGTCTGCGGCGAACCCGTCGCCGACGTTGCGGTCGAATACGCGCCGCTGCACGGCATCGACGTCGCATCGGATCTCGTGCCCCGAGCCATCGACGAGATCCCGCTGCTTGCGGTCGCCGCCGCTTTTGCGACCGGCACAACGCGTATTTCCGGGATCGGCGAGTTGCGAGCCAAGGAATCCGACCGGATCGCCGCCATCGAACGCCTCCTTGCCGCCGTCGGCATCGCCACCGAACCCCAGCCCAAAGGGCTCTCGATCGCCGGCGGAACGCCCGCCTCCACGGGCGGCGTTGTCGAGACCCACGACGATCATCGCACGGCCATGGCGGCCGCCGTGCTCGCCTGCGCAGCCGGGCCAATCGCCATCGATAGCGAACGCAGCATCGACGTGAGTTTCCCGAGCTTCCTCTCCACCCTGGAAAGCGTGCGCACGTGACGTCGCATCTCCCGAACTATACGGTCGACGAGTTCGAACGCGAATCGCGACATATCGAAACCCTGATCGGCGAGGCGATGGCCTTGGGATCGGGCGAGAAGGTGCTGTTCTGCGGCTACGGTCCGGACGGATGGCAGGTGCGCCGCGCCATGGACGCGGGCGCCATCGTCACGGTCATCGAGCATCGCGACGACCAGATCGCGCGCTTCGCGAGCCTTGGTGCGAAACTGCTGCGCGGCAGCACCTCCGTGATTCCGGCGCGCGACAACACGTACGATGCCGCCGTTTCGTTTCACTACTTGCACGAGATCGATCCGTTCTTTCACGCCCAGGTAATCGCCGAGCTCTCGCGGGTCGCGCGGCGCGTTGCGATCGTCGAACCGGCGCCGCCCGGCGATCCGCTCGGCAAACGCATCGCACTGCTGTACTCGCAGGCAAAACGCGAACTCGGCCAGTTCGAATACTACCAGCCGATGGAATACTGGAAAAAGCTGTTGCAGTCGGTCAAAGCCGACGTCGCGCAGCACGTGTTTGCCTTTGGTAAAGTTCCGCCGAACGAGTATTTAAAAGACACCGTCGAACTGCTGCTCCGAACGATCGAAGTCGAAGCTGCGCCGAAGGCCTACGTCGACGAACTTCGTCAGATCGCCAAACGCTCCGGTTCGCATCTGCTGCCGCCGCCGCGCTTCGTTCTCGTCGGTGCGGCGCTCGGCGAGCTTCCCGTGCTTCACTTCTCTGCGCGCGAGGCGTCGAAAAAAGCCGCGCCTCCGGGAATCGCTGCAGCGCAGCCAACGCCCGTGCCCGCGGCGACACCACCGGCGACAGCGCCGGTTGCCGAGCGCGCGATTACCGAGGAAGAAGGCTACGAGTTCCCGCCGCTCCAGCCGCCCGCTCCAGCGGCATCCCTCACGCCCGCGCCGGCTGCGCCGGTCACCCAGACGCAGACGTCGGCCGCGCCGATCGCTGCGCCGGTACCTCCGGTCACGGCGCCCGCCGCAGCGCCGGCGGCAGGGGCGTCCGACGACGTTCTTCCGACGCCGTTTCGCAAAGGCCGCGAGAAGCGGCCGAGGGTCGGTTGGGCTCCGGCCGAGGACGAACCGCAAGAAGAGACGCCGTTCGGGGCTCCGTTTGCGGTGCCGCCTTCCGAGGCATTCGGAGCGCCGCCGGCCGGCATTCCGCCGTCATCGACCTGGCAATGGGAACCGCCCGAAGGCGAAGACGACGGCGCGGAAACGCCGTTCGGGCCGAAGCCCTAAGCAGCCGGTTCGGAGCTTTTAGCGGCTGGCGCAGCCGGTGCGCTGGGCGCCGCGGGTGCCGGCGATGAATCGCCGGATGCTGCCGGAGCCGCTTTGGCCGGTTCGGACGCGGGATTTGCGGCTTCCGAGGGACCGGACTTGCGGGAATCCGTTATGTAGTATCCGGAGCCTTTGAAGACGATCGGCGCGGCGCTGAAGACGCGCCGGACCGTTCCCCCGCAGGCCGGGCACGGGTCGTCGTGGCTTTCGTTAAAGCCATGTCGTACCTCGGTGATCTTCCCGCATTGCGTACACTTGTAGTCGTAGAGCGGCATTGCGAACAGTATACCCGCTCCTAGCACTCTCGGTCAACGATTGCTAGAGGTCTCCTAGGATCGCGTCATCCCGCCGAAACTCAACCAACCCTTTAAAGTGAACCAGGGCGTCGTCGAGGGCCGCGGAGAGGCGGCGGCCGTGCCGCCAACGGTCCATCATCTCGCCGAGACGCCCATGATAGGCCGGATAGGTCAGGCGCACGTGCAGGCGCGAGCGGCTGCTCCGGTTCTCAACCCTGAAATCCAGACGGCGGCGAACCGAGTAAGCGCCCACCAGCGAAAGGTGAAAGTTCGTGATGAAGGCGTCCACTTCGTAATGCTGTTCCGGGTCGCCGGGCAACGTCGAGCGGACGATCACGTCGCTGCCCAAGCCCAACGGAAAGCCGCCGGCTAGGCGCGCGCTGCGCAGAAATGAGAGCCATACCGGCCACTTCTCGACGGCGCACAAGAGCGCGAACGCATCCTCGGCGGGCGATTCGACGTCGAGGCTCGCGCTGAGCGCCCGCACGCCCGGATGGGCAAGGGCTTCCGTCACGACAGCCATATCCGGTTTGCTTCTCCCCTACCTATAGTGCTTCCTACTTTTGTCATCCACAACGGATTGTGGATGACTATCCACCGATTGCACCGGCTCCAAACGCGGTGGCGAACGCGACCAGCGTCTGCACGCCGGCCGGAAGCGCGTCTTCGTCGATTCGAAAAAGCGCCGAGTGGCCGGGATGGGTGGCGCCGGCTTTTTCGCTGCGAACGCCGAGACGCACGTGCACGCCCGGAACGCGCTGCGCAAAATACGCGAAGTCTTCGCCGCCCATCGTCGGCGGCGTGCGCTGCACGTCGAGCGCGCTGTTGGCGCGCATGTATGCGGAGAAACTTTCGGCTAAGCCGACGTCGTTAACGACGGGCGGATATCCGCGCACGATCCGCGTTTCGACGCGCACGCCGTACGCGGCACCGACGCCATCGGCAATGCGACGCACGCGCCCGTCGAGTCCGTCGCGAATGGCCGGATCGAACGCACGCAGCGTGCCCGACATTTCTACAACGTCGGCAATCACATTGTTGCGATACCCACCGGAAATCGTTCCGATGGTAACGACGACGCTGGCAAGCGGATCCGTCTCGCGTGCGGCGATGTTCTGCAGCGCGAGGATCAGCGCAGCCGTCGCCGGAACTGCGTCGACGGCCGTATGCGGATACGCTCCATGGCCGCCTTTTCCAGTTACCGTTAGGTACAGTTCGTCGCACGCGGCGTTGACCGGACCAGGACTAATTCCGATCTCGCCGGGGGCGAGACGCGCATCGACGTGCAGCATCGCGATGCCCTCGACCTTCGGATCGTCGAGCGCGCCTTCCGCGATCATCGGCTCGGCGCCGCCCGGTCCTTCTTCCGCCGGCTGGAACACGAGCACCGCGGTGCCGTGAAGCTCGTCGCGCATTCCGGCAAGGACGCGTGCCGCACCCAGCAGCATCGCGGTATGTGCGTCGTGGCCGCACGCGTGCATCTTCCCTTCGATCTCCGAAGCGAACGGCAGCCCGGTCCGCTCGGTGATCGGCAAAGCATCCATATCGGCGCGCAGCGCCGCTACGCGGCCCGGCTTGGCGCCGCGCACGATGCCGACGACGCCGGTCTGCGCGAGGACGCGATACTCGATGCCGAGCGCTTCCAGCTCCGCCCGTACGAGCGCGGACGTTTCGTGCTCCTCGAAGCCAAGTTCGGGGCGGCGGTGTATCGTGCGGCGCAGTTCGACCACGCGATCGACCACGGACTTGCTCGGTAAAACGATCATGGTCCGAACTTCAGGCGGCGGTATCGGCGTTTCCTGTACCGAAGAGCCAACGAGCCTATGATACCGCTGCCCGACGTCGCCCTCGCCATGTTGATCAACCGGACGGCCGACAATTTTCGGCAGAACCCTCCCGCGTATATGACCTATACCGAGCGCATGCACGTGAGCGCGCCGTCGCTCGGCCGCACGCAAGACATCAATCGTTCGATCGCGGTTCGCATCGCCGACGATTACGCGGTCATGCGCGACCTGCCGAACGGCACTGAGCGCACCGGGCAAGCATTCCCGATCGTCGCCTACTTCGACCCGTTCTCCGGATTCGGTTTCAGCTACTTCGCAAACATGAAGCGCGTCGACATCAACCTCCAGATCGGCAAGCTCTATACGCTGCCCATCCCCGAAGAGGATCCGGACGTGAACGTCCTCATCCCGTACAACAGTTTTTTCGCATCGCATTACGCTCCGGATTCAACCGAAGCAGCGCTGCACGTGATCAACGAGCCGACCTCACGCAACGCCGGCGCGTTCTACCCCTCGGAGGTCGTCGAGGATCCGGTGACGCACCTGCCATCGCACATCGAGTTACGGATTGCCTCCGGCGACGATATGCTGATCGCGCTCGACTACAAGGTGATCGACGGGCACTGGGTCATCACGCACGGCCAATTCAGCGGTTCGCAGCACGTCGCGTTTCTGAACTTCAAAGTCATCGCAGACATTGCGTTCGACGACATCGCCTTCCCGGCCGCGCCGCCGGATCCGCGTCTCACGAAATCACCCGAGCCGTCCGCAACCTCGCCGGGTCCGGAACCGACTCCCGTCGGTGCCGCGACGCCCTAGGACTCCTCGCGCTGCGACAGCAGCGCCTCCGCATATCGCGCGACGGAGCGATTGTAGCGCGGCAAGTATTCGGCCAATGCCGCAAGCGCCAGCGACGCGGCTTCCCGTTCGCGGCCGAGATCAACGAGCGCAAAAGCCAGGAACGCCCGAACGGCGCCGCTGAGTGCGTCGTCGCCGAGTTCGAGCTCCGCCGCGAGCAGCGTTGCTGCTTCGCGCGCTCGTCCCAGATTGCGCAACGAGCTCGACATCTGGATGACGGCGCGCCGGCGGCGCTCGCCGGTCAAGCCGGTTTCGAGTGCGGTGCGATACAGCGGCACCGCCAGGTCGGAGTGTCCCGTAGAGTCTCGCGCGCACGCGCGTTCGAAGTCCGCGATCGCGCTGCCCGCAGGCAGCTCGGCAGCCAGCGCATCGATTCGATCGACGAACGATTCTTCGTCGTATTCGTCGATCGAGGACCACAGTGCGGCGACGCGTTCTTCCCAGTCTTCCATATCAACATTCCCCGCGACGCAGATTGGTCAGTGCATCGACGCCGGTGCGCAGCATCTCGGCCTCTCCCGAGCCGTACCCGTAGTGTGCGACCAGCACCGAATGATAGATCGCGCGGTAGGTTGCGCGCTCCCACGTCGCGGCGCCGACGTCGCCATATGCCGCGAGAAACGCCGGCAACGCCCGCTGCGGCAACATCGTCAATACGATGGCTAAGTCGAGTGCGGGATCGCCGAGATGCAAGTCGCCCCAGTCGATGACGCCGCATAGCCTCTTGCCGTCGTCTAAGAGTAAATGGCGCGCGTACATGTCGCCGTGGACGACGCGGGGATCGGCACAGACGGCCGGCGGATGCTGCGTCATATATCCGAGTAGGGGCTCGACGTCGCTCAGAATGCCTGCCGTCTCGAGCTCGGCCATCCGCTCGGTCGCGAGCGGCAGGCGGCGGGTATGATCCAGCCGCCCGATCAAATCGCCCGGCAACTCGTCACCGACGGCGTCGCGCACGTCGGCCGAGTGCAGGCGCTGCAAAAACGCGCCAAGCGGCGTCGCGATGCGCTCGCATTCAGAATCCGAAAGGCTCAGCGACGACGCAGTCGATCCGCTCAGAAGTTTGTATCCGGCAAATGGCCACGGATACGTGTCGCCCGGGCGCCCCTCAAACAGTGGGACGGGTATCGTGATTGGCAGCAGCGGTGCGATCTTCGGAAGCACGGCCATCTCGCGCTCCATCAGCGCGACGGCGATCGCGCGCCGTGGGAAGCGAAAGACGAATGCTTCACCGACGAGAAACGCGGAGTTGTCGAAGCCGAAGCCAATCGCTTCAACGCTCGACGAATCGACGCGCGGGAATTGCGCCCGGATCAGCGCTCGGGCGGTGACTTCATCGACGACGATCTCCGGATGCCAAACGGGCAAGGTCACGAGTGCGCCCTACGACGAAGTCGCGCGCGGCACCCGCAACTCAACGACGGTCCCTTCGCCCGGAACGCTTTGCAGCGCGATGCTGCCGCCGGCGCGCTCCACGATGCGGCGCACGATCGCGAGCCCGAGACCGCTGCCGGGAATTTCTCCGCGGCCGGTGCCCCGGAAGAATCGATCGAAGGCGTGCTCCACGGTGAACGCATCCATTCCCGCGCCTTCGTCCGAAATTCGAATCGAGACGTCGCCCGCGACTGCGATTGCGATCGTAACCGGCGCATCCGGCGCGTATCGGATGGCATTCTCCAGCAGATTTCGCACGGCGTCGCGCAGATCGTCGCTGCCGATCGCAGTATCCGCGTTCGTAGGACCGTCGACGCGAAAGCGTTGGCCGGGGGCCAGAGGCCGCACCAGTTCGATCGCTTCGTTGACGACGCCGACGGCGTCGCAAACCGCGCTGCTGTCGCCGGGGATCGCGTCGAGTCGCGCGAGCTGCAGAATCCGCTCGACCAACCGGTGCAGCCGGTCGTGTTCCGCCGAAATATCACCTACGATCCGTTCGGCCAACTCTGGATTGCCGATCGCGCCGCGCTTCAGAATCCCGACGTACCCGACGGCGATCGCCAGCGGCGTTCGGAGCTCGTGACCGGCTTCGGCGAGAAACGCGCGCAGGCGATCTTCACCGGCGGCGCGCGAGTCCAATTCGCGAACCAGCCGGTCCAGCGCGGCGCGCGCGGCGTTCGAGAGGTCACCAAACAGCGGATCGTCGTCTACGGCGAGCGCATTCGGGCGTTCGCCCCGCGTCATCGCACCTAAATGTGCGTCGAGCAGCGCGACGCTGCGCGATCGCTGTCGCGCCCACGCCGAACCGACGACGTAGGCGATCGCGCCAACGACGATCAAGACGGCGATGAGCCAGAAAGCAATGAGAAAGCGCAGCCGCACGATCGCCCGCGAACTCGTCATCAGCAGCACGTACCCGTCGCGCATCGGCACGATCGCCATCTGCCGCGCGGCCGGCGGAGGCGGCTCGCGCCCGACCGGCAGTCCGTCGCCGCGCATCGCTTCGTCGCCCGCGACCAACGTTCCGGAACGATCGAACGCGGCCACGTCGACGTCCCACGCGGCAAACGTTTCCTGCATCGAGTCGAGCCACCGGCCGACGGTCTGGGCATCCTCCGATGCAACCGCGGCGCGAATGGCGGCGCTGGCGGCATCGAGCGTCGCGTGGCGCGTGTTCTCCACGCCGACCACGAAGAGCACCGTGACGATGGCGAACGTTACCAGCGCTCCGCCGAGCGCCGCAACGACGACCGAGCGCGCGAGCGCCGTCGTGAACTGCCTCACCGTTCGGGCTCGCGACGCAGCACGTACCCGACGCCGCGCAGCGTCTGAATCAAGCGCGGTTCGCCCGCAGCCTCGAGCTTCGTGCGCAGATACGAAACGTAGCGATCGACGATCCCGCTATCGCCTTCGTGCTCGACGCCCCACACGCGCTCCAACAGCTCGTCCTTGCTGAAAGCGCGGCCCGGCGTTCGAATCAATGCCTCGAGCAGCGCGTATTCGCGCGGCGTCAACTCGATACGGCGGTCGCCATTGCGTACGTCGCGCGCGCGAACGTCGACCGTGATGCCCGCAAACGACAACAGTTCGCGTCCCGCGATTGCCGGCCGCCGCAGCGCCGCCGAAATCCGCGAGAGCAATTCGTCTAAATCAATTGGCTTGGTAACGTAGTGATCCGCGCCCGCATCCAAAGCGCGAACTTTGTCGCGCGTCTCCGTTCGCGCCGTAAGCATCATGATCGGTGCTTCCGTAACGGCGCGCACGAGCGGCACGAGGGAGATTCCGTCGACGCCCGGCAGGCCGATGTCGAGCAGCACCAAGGCGACGTCGTCGTCCTTCGCGAGTCCGGCGAGCCCCGTGCCCGTAGCGAGCGCCTGAACGCGGTAGCCTTCCCGCTCGAGCGCGAGAACGAGCATGTCGCGCATCGCCCGTTCGTCTTCAACCACTAGAATGCGCGGCCGTTCGTGCGCGGCGGACGCCCCAACCGTTGCCATACTCTCCTTACGCTACGAGCGAACCCGGAAAGATCCCGGAGACTACGCGCTCCTTTTCATCGTTTCGCAATCCGAATCTCCAGCTCTTTTCCCTTTAGTATGACAAACTCGTGAGAGACGAAGCGTTTCGTTATCCGGTCGATACGCATCGCCTCCAACCTGTCACCCTGAGCGTAGGCGCGCAGCGCCGTAGTCGAAGGCCCGCGAAAACGTCTCGACCGCGAAAGCGACCTTTCGCCTCCGATCGCTGCACTCACTACGCTCAGGATGACGCAGCCATGCTTGTCACCCTGAGCGTAAGGGCGAAGCCCTGTAGTCGAAGGGCCGCGATACCGTTCAGCTTGCCAGCCGGTCCTTCGACTACGTTCGCTGCGCTCACTACGCTCAGGATGACAAAACAGGCCCGGCATAAGCCGAGCCTGTTCTGCAAAAACTGGCGGAGAGGGAGAGATTCGAACTCTCGGAATTGCCCCATGCGGCTGCGCCGCACGGGGACCCCATGCGTTTAACGGCCGCTACGGCGCTGCGCGCCTCCGCTGATGAGCGTTCCGAGAGTTCGAGACACCTGGTAGGGAATGAAATAGGCCCGGCTTGCGCCGGACCTATTTTGATTCAATGGCGGAGAGGGAGAGATTCGAACTCTCGGAACGCTCATCACGTTCGTCCGCTTTCGAGGCGGGTGCCTTAAACCACTCGACCACCTCTCCGTGACGGGGACCGGCCTCTCTACGGCGCTGCGGGCTCTATCCCTTCTTCGCGCGGGACCCTCCTCTCGCGGAAGAAACGCTGCAGCTGCGCGGCGGCTTCCTCCTCGAGCACGCCGGGAACCACTTCGAGGCGGTGGTTCGTGCGGCCCGAACGCAAGACGTCGAACGCGCTGCCGTCGGCCCCGCCCTTGGGGTCGCGCGCGCCGTAGACGAGGCGTTTGATTCGAGCGGCGACGATCGCCCCGGCGCACATCACACAGGGCTCCTTGGTTACGTAGAGCGTCGCGTCGGAAAGCCGCCACACGCCTAAGCGGCGCGACGCTTCCTGAAGGAGCAGCATTTCGGCGTGCGCCGTCGCATCGGCGCGTAACTCTTTTTCGTTTTTTGCTTCAAGGACGAGGTCGCCACTCACGAGGACTGCGCCTATGGGCACGTCACCGGCTGCGGCCGCATCGTTCGCCAACTCGATCGCGCGCGCAATGTGCCGCTCATCCTGCGTCACCGGGACCGTCCATCCATGTACCGATTCTTTGCGGCGTGTCGAATCGATACCCGCCGGGGCCGCACGCGCCGATCCACAACCGCTTCGATCCGGCGGTGGTCACCGCACGAACGGCAAGCACGGCGGCGTCATCCTGGCCGCGTTCCTTTCGAAGGATCTTGCGCGCTATCGACCGAGCCGCGTCTTCGATCGGCAGATCGTACGCCAACCGGCACGCTTCGATAAGCTCTTCTTCCCCTTTGAAAATATCGCGGTCGTGTTCGGTGATGCCGTCCGTGTAGAAAACGATCAGCGCGTCGTCCGGAATCGCGATTGCATAGTCGGCGCTTCGATGTCTTCCAAAGATTCCCAGCGGCAAATCACCCACGACGTCGGCGACAAAGGCGTGAGCGTTGCGCGTCATGACGAGCGGCGGCGGATGACCGGCGTTTGCAAATGTCAGCGTCCGTCGCCGGCGGTCCAGAATCGCCGAGATTGCGGTAACGATCACGCCTCGTCCGTTCGCGTATGCGATCGTATTTGCGGCCGACAAGACTTGCGAGGGCGTGCGATACTCGTGTATTGCGCGGAAGACGCCGGTGCGCATCGCCTCCATCAGATCCGCGGCCGCCTCGCCGTGACCGCACACATCGCCGATCGTCAGCGCGACGCTCTCGTTGGTTAGCGGGAACGCCTCACACCAGTCGCCTCCACGAAGCGCACCGTCGGCCGGCGAACTCCAGAGGTTAACGCCGCAGTCGATCGGATATGCGTCGGCGTTTTCCGCTCGCTCGACGTCGGTCGCAGATGTCTCCATCCGGCTAAGCGGCGAACCGAGGGTCGGTATAGCAGCCGCCCCATATCGCGCTGCGCAAGCCGACCGAAAGCTGCGACTCCGGCGATTCTTTGGAGAGCACGCAATTCGCGCCGGCTAAATGGCATGCGCGGCTCCAGGAAAGCCGCGTGGTTCCCGTATACACGACGATCACACACTCCGGCACAACGAAGCGAAGCCGCCGAAGGATTTCCAGCGGATCGATCTCCAATCGATCGACATCGACGACGAGGACATCCGGCGCAAGCGTTCCCAACTCGGCGACGTCGATGCGCGCAATTATCGACAAGGCCGCTTCGCCGGCGCCTTTTAGGGCTGCGCCGATCAGAGCGACGTCATCGGGATCGACGTCGGCTAGGCAGCAGACGCGGGCCATAGATATAACGCTTTCAGCGGTGACTGGCATCAGAGGAAACGGCGCAGAGGCGGGACTTCCGACCTCGAACCAAAAGGTCTAGGGCTACGCCATCGGAGAGGGCCGTCTCCCAGTTTACCATCGGGACGACGGGGTGAACATCGTGAAAAAGCGCGATAGCGCGGACAAGGGTGAAGCGCCGGTCCTGGTCGACTTCGTTCCGGAATCCGATCCGGCGTATCCGATTATCTCCGCGATTCTTCGCGTCGTTCCCGCTTCGCGCTGGGCTTTCGCACGGCTGGAAGCCGACGGCGAGTTGGGGCACTTGCTCGGCTCAAACGGCCAAAACGCCAGCAAGCTGAAGTCCGAATTCACTCGTCAGCGCGCAAAATCCAAAAGCGGTCCGCGAATCGCGGCGACGCTTGGACCGCTCGGAGAGTTCGAAAGCGGCGCAACGCTCCTGTTCGCCGACGCGCACGCGAACTTCGGCATTCTCACGCTGATGCGCACCAGCGAGCTGGGGCCGTTTACGTCGACCGAGATCAGCATGTTGTCCTTGGCGGTCGACACGGCTTCGGAACAGCTCTCCGCGCTGCGGCTGCCCAACGAGCCGCGCTTTCAGTCACCGGCGAGCGCCGGGCGCGAGGACGAGCCGCGCGAAACCGAGGACAGCGAGGGCGCGTTCTACGTACTCGATAGCGATCTGCAGATCGTATTGGCGTGGAGTGCGGAAGATCAGCGCCGGATCGCGCTCACTGGTTTGCGCACGCGCTTGGCCGATCGCCTTCCCGCCGTACTCGAGGAAACCGTTCGCGAGCTGATCGCCGGATGGCGCACGGACCCGGTGACGCAAGAAGCCGGCATTTCGCATCCGGTGCCGTTCCTGGTCGTCCGCACGCAGCCGATGTCCGGCCCCACCGGACTCTTCATCGGCGTAAGAATCGATCGCTTTCAGCCCCCGAACTCGCTCACGGGTCCGGCTGCACGATTTCACATTACGCCGCGCGAGCTGCAGGTACTCGCGTTGCTCCTGGACGGCGCAAAGCTCGATGAAATCGGGCGCCAACTGCACATTACGTCCTCGACGGTTCAGGATCACATTAAAAACATGGTCGAAAAGACTGAAAGCCGCAATCGTACGGAGTTGATCGCGCGCGTGCTCGGCTGGGAAAGCGCTTCCGCTTAAAGACTAGGGTTTCCACTATACCGTTCGATTCCGATCCAAAGTACGCTATGAGTTCCGAAGGAGTAATTCATTGCGTATTTTTCAATTTCTCTTCCCGTTAGCGATCGCGTTCGCTTTCATCGCCGCTCCGGTGGCATCTTCAGCTCAGATTTACGTGAGCGTCATGGCGCCGCCGATGCTGCCGCAATATCAGCAACCGCAGCTCTCTAACCAAAACTACATCTGGACGCCCGGCTATTGGGCCATGGGCAACAACGGCTACTATTGGAATCCTGGAAGCTGGCAGCAGCCGCCCCAAGTGGGTTTGCTCTGGACGCCCGGCTATTGGGGCTATAATCAAGGCCAAAATCAATACAACTACAACCAAGGCTATTGGGGCCGCCAAGTTGGTTACTACGGCGGCGTCAACTACGGCTACGGCTACTACGGTAACGGCTACAACGGCGGCAATTGGCAGGGCAACATGTTCCGCTACAACACCGCCGTATCGATGGTGAACCCGACCGTGATTCACAACGTCTACGTCGACCGCACGGTCGTAGTCACGACGGTTAACCGCACCAGCTATAACGGCGGTCGCGGTGGATTGACGTATCGTCCCGATCCGAGAGAAGTTACCGTCGTTCACCAGCAGCGCTACGCTGCCACTCCGGCGCAACGCCAACACGTCGCCGAAGCGTCCGCCGATCGGAGCAACCTCAACAGCGTGAATCACGGCAACCCGGGCGCGGTCCACGCGCAACCGGCAAGTAAGCCGGCGCAGGAGAAACCCGTCAATCATCCGGCGCAGCAAAAGCCGGCCGCTAAACCTCCGCAGGAGAAACCTGCGTCCAAGCCGCCGCAGCAAAAGCCTGCCGGTAAGCCGCCGCAGCAGAATCCTTCGGCCAAGCAGCAAAAGCCCGACTCCGGTAAACCGCAGACGCCGCCCACTCGCTAGAAGAGCGAAACGATGCAACGAAAACGGCGCCGCTCGTAAAGAGGGCGCCGTTTTCAATTTCGCGGAAGAGCTGCTCGGCCTTGGTTTGCGCGTCGTAGAGACGCGCGGTCCGGACAGCTTCGAGATGGCGCGCTCGGAGGGATTCGAACCCCCGACCCCTGCCTTCGGAGGGCAGTGCTCTATCCAGCTGAGCTACGAGCGCCCGCGTCGTTACTGCCGGGGTGCGTCCGGCGATGGCCCCGCACTCGGGATATGCTTGAAGAGATCGAGCTTGTGGTCGACCAGCGTTCGGTAGAACTTGCGCACGCAATCCGGATGTCCGAAGAAATACGTGCGCGCGTACGCGAGATCGTCCCCAGAGCTATCCGGCACGTAATGTGAAATCTCGATCTCTTCCATTTGGGAGCGATCGACCGGATGGGGACAGAAATCGCACGGGATGGTCGACATATGATCGATTCGTTACCTCGAGAATGGCGCCGGCCGCCATAAGGGCGGCCGGCGCCTTATATTTTTGACTCGGGGGTGATTTGAACACCCGACCAAGGGCTTATGAGTCCCCTGCTCTACCGCTGAGCTACCGAGCCACGGCCGTAGGAGCCTGGTTCGACAACGAACTTTATCAGAACTTCCCACCGCCACGCAAGTGCTGCGACGTTGGTCGGAACAGGGGGTAGCGCCGGCGCTGAGAATCCAGAACGGCGCGGGTGCCAAGCGGGCGCCCGTCTTAGCTCGTCAGATAAAGGGTGAACCAAACGATGATTTTCCGCCGCTGGACCGCCGCCGTTATGGCCGCTGCCTTGATTTCGTGTCTTCCGCTCCCCTCCCGCGCGGACGATGCAGACGCCCAAAGCCTGCTGGCAAAGCACCGAGCCTACGTCGGCTGGGAACTCGGTGACGGATCGATCAACACGCTGCGCCTCACGGGCGCGATCACCGATGAGAAGGGCAAGGACTCGATCCAGGTTGCCAGCAGTTCGACCGGGCTTATCTACCGGGCTACATACACGTATCCGGACCGCGCCAACGTTACGCAGAGCAGCGGTTATACGGGCCAACTCTTTTGGCTGAGCAACAATAACGGCTTCACGACGCCGATCTTTGGGGATCTCGCGAAGTATCGCGCTGCCCAACGCGCGATCTTTGCCGAGGGAACGACGAAACTCCCCGCAACGATGCGCCCGAACGCATCGGTCGCCGGTCGCGCGGCGCGTGTAGTGCGCGTGCAGATGCCGAGCGGCGATGCGATCGATCTCTACATCGACGGCGATACCGGCGCGTATTTGCAAGCGGTTATCGATCCCGGCGGCTCCTACGAAACCACGGTTCACGTCCACCGTTACGACGACGCTTTACCCGGTAAGAAGATCATCGCGTCGTATTCGATCGACGACAGCAAGGCGGTCTACAACTGGACGAAGATCGAGGCGAACGTTCCTCTGACCGATGGTGCGCTCCACCCGCCCGCCGCGACCGCCACGTGGGATTTTGCCAACTCGCAGCCCTTCCCGATCAGCGTCACCCACGACCGTCTGATCGTCGACGCCACCGTCAACGGAACGCCCGGACACTTCATCCTCGACACCGGGTCCGACGGCATCGCACTCAACGACGGATTCGCGAACCGGGCCAAAGTCGCCATGCTGCACGCCGGCGAACTTGCCAGCGGAATCGGCGGCACGGTGAAGACCGCGATGCGAAGGATCGATAAGCTCGAGATCGGCGGAAACACACTCTCGAACGTCATCGTCGATTCCCAGAACTTCGAACGCGGCGATACGTCCGGATTGGACGGAAAAGGCTACGACGGATTGATCGGATTCGATCTCTTTGCCGCCGCGCTCGTGAAGATCGACATCGCGGCGTCGAAGATGACGATCCTGGATCCCAGCTCGACCAGCGCTTCTTCAGAGCGCGGCTTTCCGGTCGTCGTCGATCTCTCCGAAGGAATTCCGGCCATCCCGATGATTCTGAACAAGAACATTCACGTCAACGCGCTGCTCGACTCGGGCAGCCCGGAGGCCGTCTTTCTGAGTCCCGATTTGGTAAAGACCCAGCATCTCAATATGCTTACGACGACCGACATGGCAGTCCGGCGTCGGCGGAAACGAAGCGGTCGACTGCGGCAATCTCGAATCGCTCGCCATCGGGCCGATCGTTTACGGCGGACAAAAGGCTTGCGAATCGGATTCCTTCGGCGGCGACGACGTGCTCGTCGGTTTCGATTTCCTCAAGCACTTCAATATCTTCTTCGACTACCCGCACGCACAGCTCGTCCTCGAACCGCTGGAGCACTAAGCTTGAACATCCAACGCACGTGCGCGCCGGCGATTGCCGGCGCACTCTTTATCTGCCTTGGGGTCGCGAGCACGCCGACGGACGACGCCGCACAAGCGCTTCTGGCGAAACATCGCGCCTACGTCGGCTGGGAGCTCGCGGACGGTACCTTCAAATCGCTGCGCCTAACCCGCGAGTATACGAATGCGGCCGGAAAAGTTACGAGCCACCTCCAAGAATTGCGTACGGGCTTGGTCTTCCGCAACACGTCGACGAGCGATTCCGGCACGACCGGCGATACCGGGTTCACCGGGCGGCTCTTCTGGTCGACCAATTGGAACGGCTTCACCACGCCGCTTTACGGCGATCCGGCCAAGTTCGGGCTCACGCTGGATGCAGTGCTGAACGAAGGACTTGCCGGCTTGCCGGCTATTTCCAAAGCGGGTGCGACGGTCGACGGCGTGGCAACCGGTGTGGTGCGCGTCACGATCCCGAACGGCGACGACGTCGATCTGTACATCGATTCGGCGACCGGCTCGCTGGCGAAGTTCGTCATCGATCCCGGCGGATCGTACGATACCGCCTACCGCGTTCTTTCCTACGTCGATGGGGCGCCCGACAAACGGCTCATCGGGAGCTATCGCGTCGATGCCGACGCCGGTGTCTATTCGTACCGCGACATTCAGGCAAACGTCGCGGTCGCGGACGCCGACTTCCATCCGCCCGCGCCGCGGGCTTCGTGGAGCTTCGCTAATCCGAACCCGTTCCCGATCTTGGTCACGCCGACGCGCTTTTACGTCGACGCAACGATCGACGGCGTGCCCGGACGGTTCATTCTCGATACCGGCTCCAGCGAAATCTATCTCACGTCCAAGTTCGCGTCGAAATCCAACTTCAAAGCCATCACGTCAACGAACAACGTTGGAGGCATCGGCCCGAATACGGTTCGGAGCGACACCGTTAAACTCTCGACACTAACGATCGGCGGAAACACGCTCTCCAACGTTTACGCGCAGGTGAACCGCGGCAACTGGGAGACCGAGGCCGCGGCTCCGGACGGCATCATCGGTTTCGACCTGTTCGGCGGTGCGGTCGTCAAACTCGATTCGGCAGCCTCCACGATGACCATCGAAGATCCCTCGAGCGCGGTGGACGTATCCGCCGGGATCCCCGTGCTGGTCGATCTCAGCTCGAGGCAACCGCGGGTACCGATGAAACTCAACGGTTCGATCGGCGTTACGGCGCTCCTGGATACCGGAGACCCGTCCCGCGTGCTGCTTTCCAAGAGCCTCGTCACGCACGACGGTCTGCGCATGCTCGTCGACAGCGGGGCAGTCGGCTACCTGCAATCGCACCTGCGCGGCGGCGGCGTCGGCGGTATCGAGAGCGAGGAATGCGGCCATATCGATTCGCTGCAGCTCGGACCGATCTCGTACACCTCGGTCAATGCCTGCATGTCGCCGTCTTTTTACGGACACAACATTCTCGTCGGCTACGACTTCCTGCGGCACTTCAACATGATCTTCGATTACCCGCATGGCCAGATCGTAATGACGCCTCACAAAGATTAGCAAGCGAAAAAGCTCCAGCGCGTTGGCACGCTGGAGCTTTTTCTAAAAATGCGGTCGGAGGGACTCGAACCCCCAACCTACAAGTTCGTAGCCTGTTGCTCTATCCAATTGAGCTACGACCGCATGTTTTTTGAACCGACACCCTGTACTTCGGTCGCTCCCGCGCATCCTGCGCTTCGCGACACTTCGTACATCCTGTACTTCGGAGAGAGAGGGATTCGAACCCTCGATACGACTTTACATCGTATAACGGTTTAGCAAACCGCCGCCTTCAGCCGCTCGGCCATCTCTCCAACAGGACGCCGACGACTATACCACAGAGCCGCCGCTTGCACCTATATGCGACTTCCGTCGCTATGACCCAAGCGGCGTCCCCGACGGCGGCGGTTCCGAAGGCGGCGGCCCGACCGGCGGCTCGTCAACGAACACCGCGCGAACGGTCGGCGGCTCTTCAGCCCGCTTGCCGAAGAACATATCGATTCCCAGTACCCGTCCGGTCGGGAGCACAAGGTTCGTCAGGGACAAGATCAGCAGCGCTGCGTCGAGGCTCGCCCACGCGTCGAACGTCAGCAGACCGCCGCGCGCGGCCATGTAGTTTAACGTGAGTACGACGCCGCCGAGTCCGCCAAGTCGCGTAAGAACGCCGAGAACGAGCGACACGCCGACCATGAGTTCGCCCAGCCGGACCATCTCGGCAAAGATCGGAAGATTCGGCTGAACGACGTTCGCCAGGAAGTTGTGATAGATTCCACCGGGGGGTGTCATTTGCAGCCCCTTCGTGACGTAGATCACGATGAAACCATTCGGCGGCATAAAGTCGTCGCTTTGAGTGAACTTCGGTATGGCGTGGATCAACCAAATACCGCCGGTAAGAATGCGTAATAACGCGAGCCAGCGCGCGTACGTCACCGAGGAGGGCAGAGGAATCATGCGACGACCTCCTTTCGCTCTGTTACCAGACGTGCAATCATGGAGGCCGCTTCACCTGCTGCTTCGGGTCGCGCCAGACGGTTCTCGGCATCGATCGTGCGAGCCCGGCGCACGGGATCCGCGAGCAGGCTCGCGAGTGCCGCCGGCAACTCGTCGACCCGGCGCGTGCGCACCGCGGCGCCCGCATCGCAGAGGATGCGGGCGTTGCGCTCCTCCTGACCTGGAAGCGGTTTGTACAGCACGATCGGAACGCCCGCAACCAGTGCCTCGGCGAGGCTCAAACCACCGGGCTTCGTGATGAACGCATCGGCAGCGTGCATGTAGTCGTAGACGTTGTCCACGAAACGCAGCACGCGAACGGGATAACCCACGCTCTCCGCAGCTTTGAGTACGCGGCTTTCGGCGCGCGCGTTGCGTCCGGCGACCACGACGACCGCAAGCGGCGTTTCGAGCGCGTCGAGCGAGTGCATCATCCGCTCGAGCGGCCCGATCCCCAGTCCTCCGCCCATCAGCAAGGCAATCGCACGATCCTGCGGCAAGCCGAGCCGCTCGCGCAGTGCTTTGCGCGACTCGCTTCCCGGAACGAACTCCCGCCGTACCGGAATGCCGCTTGCGACGATCCGCTCCGGTGCGACGCCGCGAGCGATCATCACGTCGCGAACGGCGTCGCTCGCGACTGCATAGCCGTCGATGTTGCGATGGATCCAGAATGCGTGCACCGCGAAATCCGTCACGATACCCGCGACCGGCGGCGCATCGGCGAAAAGCCGTTTGTACTCCGCCATCGCTCCGCACGGGAACGCGTGCGTGCAGACGACCACGTCGGGACGCTCCGCTTCCATGAGCGGGCGCAGGTTGGTCGCGGTAAACTGGTGCGCCCACGTGCGAAACGGTCCGACTTCGGTCGCGCGTTCGGCCCGATCGTAGATGTACCGGTACATCTGCGGAATGGTCTTGACCATCTGCAGATAGCCGTCCGACACCACGCGCGACATGACCGACGCCGCGTACTTGTAGGAATCGACGACTTGCGTGCGCACGCCCGGATCGATCTCGCGCAGGCCGGCGCAGACGGCGTTTGCCGCGGCGAGATGCCCGACGCCCACGCTAGCGGAAAGAAAGAGGACGCGAATCAGGCTTTCCCTTCGTCGTTGTCTCCGCTCTCTTCGGCAAAGATCAGGAAATCGTCGAGAATCTCTTGCGCCAGCTCCTCGTCGTCGATCAAGTTGCCATCGAGGTCGGTCACGATGAACTCGCCGTCTTCTTCCTCGGCTTCCGGCTCGTGCAACAGGACGGCAAACGACGTCTTGCTTTCCGGATCTTCAAGGATGCCCACGACCTCGAAGGGCAGTTCCGCGCCCTCCTTCGTAGCGATGCGCAGAATGTCGCTCAGTTCGAGCGGCCCGCTCTTTTCGCCGTTCTCGGTTGTCATCGGTGCAGTCCCTTTCACGGAAGGCAGCGCGCTACGTTGGCTTGATGTTCGGAAAGCGTCTTTGCGAAGACGTGTCGTCCGTTCCCGCAGTAGACATAGTATAGGTCGTCGCTCTTCGACGGATGGAAGGCCGCCTCCAGCGAGGGGCGCCCAGGATTCGCAATAGGCGTCGGGGGCAGGCCGGCGTGCAGATAGGTATTGTAGGGCGAATTGATCTTCAAGTCGCCGAACGATAGGGCCGCCTTGTGCTCGGGAAGCGCGTACTCGATGGTCGCGTCGACCTGCAGCGGCATGCCGATACGCAGACGATTGTAGATGACGCCGGCGATGGCCGGGCGATCCGCGTCGGCCTTCGCCTCGCGCTCGACCAGCGACGCGACGGTAACGGCTTGCGGAACGGTCACCCCCAGTGCTTTCGCCCGCGCGGCGGCGTCGGGCGGCAGTTCTCTGCGGAATTCTCCGGTGAAAACGCCTTCCAGTTGTGCGTCCGATGCGCCGAGCGGCACCAAGTACGTGCTGGGGAACAGGAAGCCTTCGAGGCCGCGCGTGCGCGCCCCGTCGACGACGATCCCATCGCGCGCGAAGTCGCGCTCCAAATCGGAGGCGGATCCCGCGCCCGCGTCGGCAAGCCGCTGCGCAATTTCCTTGGCCGTGTAGCCTTCGGGAATCGTCACCCAAACGGCGACTTGCGCGCCGCCGGTCAGCAGCGCACGCAGGACCTCACTTTGCGTTTGGTGCGGATCGAAGCGGTATTCGCCCGCGCGCACGTCGGTCTCGCTGCCGCGCACCTTGGCCAAGAGACGGAACGTCGTGACGTTCGAAATCACGCCTTTCTCCGCAAGAAGGCGCGCGATTTCTACGAACGTCGAGCCGCGTTCGATCACGACGTGCGTCTCCGCAGCCGGCAGCGAACGGTCGCGATACACGCCGTACCACAGCCACGCGGCGCCGCCAATGCCGGCAAGGATCGCCAATATGATGAGGCTGCCGGCGATGCGCAGGAGCGCCTTCATTGCCGGTGCTCGTTGCGCCGGCGCGCCAGAAACGTCTCGAGGATCAGCGCCGCCGCCATCTTGTCGACGACCGCCTTACGGCGTTTCCTCGACACGTCCGCCGCGATAAGACTTTTGGTGACTTGCGCCGTCGTCATCCGCTCGTCGACCCGATGGATCTGGCCGGGAAAAACGCTGCGTAGCCGTTCGACGAACCCGTCCATCTTCTGTGCCGCGATCCCGCGTTCGCCGGAAAGCGAGATCGGATCGCCGACGACCATCTCGCGAACGAGGTACGACTCCACAAAATCGGCGATCTTCCGCAGATCTTCGTTGAGCGTGCTGCGCTCGATCGTGCCGACGGGAAGCGCAAACGTACCCGTCGGGTCGGCCACCGCTACGCCGATGCGTTTGCTGCCGACGTCGAGTGCCATGATCGCCACGGTCAAGGGGTTACGAAATCGCTCAAGTGGGCTCCCGCTTTGGGGCGGCGGCCCAGGTGATGCGCGAGCAGGTCCTCGATGGCTCGCGTGACGCGCGGCGTCGCCCGGACCGCCGCGCGCGAACCTTTACGGGCTGCGAGAGCGCGGAGATTCTCCAAGTCCGCGGCATCCAGTTCCATCAGATCGCGCCAGCGATCGCGGCAGTCGTCGCCGATGATCCCGCCGGCTTCGGGATCCAGATACCCGCGCTCTTCGAGCGGCCGGTCGCAGCGAATACACCGGCTCACCGGCGGCGCTACCCCCAAAAGATCGAGCAAACGCAGCGAAAATCGCGGAAGCAGCGCGCGCGGCTGATCCGTCGCGGCGATTGCGGCCAGCATACCGGTCAGCAACGCATAGACGTCGGGAAGCGCTTGGTCCGGCTCGCAGAGCGCGTCGATCACTTCGGCGACCAGCGAAAAGACTGCAAAGCGTTCCGGTTCGACCAGCCGTTCCCAATGCGCGGTCACGATCTCTGCGGAAACGATCACGTCGAGCGAGCGTCCGCGATGCATACCGAACTGACACTCGTTTCCAAACTCAAGACGCCCCGCAAGCTGGCTTTTGGCGCGCCGTATGCCCTTCGCGACCGCGTCGATCTTGCCGCGCTCGGTCGAGAACAACGTGAAGATACGATCCGCTTCGCCGAGCACGCGGCCGCGCAGAACGACCGCGCGCGTCTTATAGGCGCGCGGCTGCGTCATCGGTGGGTTCGAGTTCCTCGCTGTCCTCGGGCACGCCGTTGGTGTAGATGCGCACCGCTAGGATGCGCCGTCCGCGCGTCCGGTCGACCCGCAGGCGCGTGTGCTTGTCGGCTTCGATCTCTTCGCCTTCCACCGGAAGGCGCCCGAACAGGCCGACCGTGTAGCCGCCGATCGTCTCGAAATCGTCGGTCGGCAACTTCGTGTGCAGCTTCGCGTTGACGTCTTCGATGTTCGTGCCGGCGTCCACGATCGACTCGGTCTCGGAGACGACGTGGATGGGTTCTTGTTCGTCGACGTCGTGTTCGTCGCGAATTTCGCCGACGATCTCCTCGAGCAGATCTTCCATCGTCACGATGCCCGCGGTGCCGCCGTACTCGTCGACGACGATAGCCATAGAAAATTTGTCGCGCTGCATCTCGCGCAGCAGCTCCGCGATCTTCTTCGTCTCCGGAACGTGGACGGCCGTCCGCATGAGTTTACGAATCGTCTCGTGGGCCAGCGATCCGTTCGCCAGCGCGATCAAGAGTTCGCGATCGTGCACCACGCCGACGATGTCGTCCTTCGTTTCTTGAAACACCGGCAGCTTCGAATACCCTTCGGCGATCACGACGTCCAGCACACGCCGGGCCGAGTCGTCGATGGAGACGGCCACCACGAGCGGCCGCGGTTTCATCACCTCGCGCACGATGGTGTCGCCGAACTCCATCACCGAATGAATGAGCTCGCGTTCTTCTTCTTCGATCACGCGCTGCTCCGCGCCGACGTTGACCAGCGTGCGAATGTCCTCTTCGGTGACGAAGATCTGCTGCCCGTGGCGGATGCCGAACGGCCTGAGCATGAGTTCGGTGACGAACTGAAACGAGCGCCCGATCGGCGTCAGCGCGGCGGTGACGTAGCGCATGGGCCAGGCCAGGCGCAGCGCCCAGCGTTCCGCGTCGGCGGTCGCGACCATCTTCGGAATGATCTCGCCGAAGGTCAGCATTACAATCGTCATGACGACCGTCGAGACGACCGCGGCATACGGAAGCCCCAGCTGGAAGGCGACCCACGTTGCAAGCGAGTCGGAGGCCAGCAGCACGATCGTGTTGCCAATCAGAACCGAGGTCAGGAAGCGATTTTTGTCCTCGACGATGGCGACGAGATTCTTCGAGCCTCGGACCTTGCGCTCGGCGATCGAGCGGGCGCGCAGCTTGGAAATCGAGATGAGGGCGGCTTCCGAAGCGGCAAAAAAAGCGGCCAAAATCACCAGCGCCACGAGGGCGGCGAATTGGAGCGCGTAAGCTTCGGGGCTACTTCGGGATGGGTCGGTGTTCAAATCGGCGCCATTATAGCACAACGTGCGGGCGGACCAGCAGGTAGAATGCCAGGGCGACGATCGTACCGAGCACGGCGCCCCACAGAACCTCGAAGCTGTTGTGGATCCGGGCTTCCACCCGGCTCTGGGCCACTAGGAAGGCAATGAAGTAGGCCAGGAGCGCCGCCAGGGGCTTCTGATAGAAGAATGCGAGCATGGTGGCGGCCGCAAAGGCGAGGGCCGCGTGACCCGAGACGGCGCCCCCTTGCAACGCCGAGCCCCGCCCGATCCAGGCCTTCGCGAAGACGGTCAGGATCGCGGCGATCGCCAGAACGATCAGGGCAACGTTGGCCGGGACGGCCTGGACGGCGGCAAAGACGCTCGCGCCCCCGCTCAGGATCCCCTGGTAGAAGATCAGATAGCCGCAGACCGCCGAAGCGATCGAGACGACGAGGACGGCCCCCGCGGCGGCGTCCTTGGCGGTTTTGGCGAGCGGGTGGTGAGCGACGGTCAGCAAGTCGACGATCGCCTCGATCGCCGTATTGATCAGCTCCATCGCGAGGACGAGCGCGATCAGGACCACGACCGCGATCACGTAGAAGCGGTCCAGACGCAGAATCAGCGTCGCGACCAGCACGAGCGCGGCGATAACGAAGTGCACGCGCATGTTGACTTGCGTGCGCGTCGCGTACATGATGCCTTCGAACGCGTGGTTGAACGAGCGCCATACCTTGCTGTCGCCGATGGCTACGTAGTGCGGCTCGTCCTTGACGTGCGGAGGTTCGTCGTGCGGCATCGGCATTACGGTCTCGCCGTCGCATACGGCCACGGCATGCCGATGGTATCCGCGAGGCGGCGCTCCTGCGTTTCCATCTCGGCGCGTTCGCCGGCCTCTTCGTGGTCGTGCCCCAGTACGTGCAGCAGTCCGTGAATGAGCAGCCGGTACAGTTCGCGCTGCAAGGTCGCATCGTATTCGGCGGCTTGGCGGCGCGCGGTCTCAACCGAAATCACAACGTCCCCCAGCATGCGTTCGACGCCCGCGTGCGGTTCGTCGCGGCCTTCGAACATCGGAAAGCTCAGGACGTCGGTCGGCTTATCCTTTCCGCGGTGGTCGCGGTTGAGTTCGCGTATGGCGGCATCGTCCACGACGGTCAGCGAAAGCGAGGACTCGCGCTCGTCGACTGCGGCGAGGAGCTTTTTCGCCGTCGCGACGAGCGCGCGGCCGTCGACGCCGCTGGCGCGCACGTCGTTGCGGTAGTAGATCACGGCGGCGCGTCCTGCGCGTACGCGCGGATGATGCGTGCGACCAGCGGATGGCGCACGACGTCGCCTTCTCCCAGCTCGATCACCGCTACATCCTCGATACCGGCGAGCCGCCGGGCCGCATCGCGCAGCCCGCTTCGCGCTCCCGACGGCAGATCGACCTGGGTTGCATCCCCGGTCACGACCATGCGCGACGAGCTGCCCATGCGGGTCAAGAACATTTTCAACTGCTCGGCGGTCGCGTTCTGCGCTTCGTCGAGAATCACGAACGCGTTGGTAAGCGTGCGCCCGCGCATGTACGCGAGCGGCGCGACTTCGATCGTTCCGCGTTCGAGATATTTCAGAAAGACCGTGTCTTCCAGCAGGTCGTCGAGCGCGTCGTAGAGCGGACGCATGTACGGGTCGACTTTTTCGCGCAGGTCCCCCGGCAAAAAGCCGAGTTTTTCGCCTGCCTCGACGGCCGGACGCGAGAGCACGACGCGCGTCACTTCGCGGTTCTTCAGCGCGCGGACGGCCATCACGATCGCCAAATACGTCTTACCGGTTCCGGCCGGCCCGATGCCGAGGGTCAGCGTGTGGCTCGCGATCGCATCGACGAACTGCCGCTGACCGGGCGTGCGCGGGCGCACTTCTTTTCCGCGGTTCGTACGCAGCAGCGTGACGGGCAGCGATCGGCCGCCGCTGCCGTCGCGTGAGTCGGACACGGCGAGCGTGACGTCGTCCGGCGTAACGTGGGCGCCTTGCATCGCCGCATCGAGCATCTGGCGCAGCGCGTACTCGCCGCGCTCGACGCTTTGCGGCGCGCCGGCCAGCAGCAAGCGATCCCCGTCGATTTGAACGGAGATCGCGAGGCTGGATTCTATCGCGCTAAGGTTCCCATCGTGCTCTCCAAAGAGCCGGACCCGGTCGCTGAGGCCGCGCAGGTCGAGGGATCGTTCGATCGATTCGGTAGCCAAGCCGTCAGTATTCGTCGCGGAGGGCGCGGGGCTTTCCCAGAACCTCCGAGGCGATGATCGATCGCAAGACGGCATGCGAGGTGCCGAAGAGCCGGGCGGCCCGTACCGGCCGCCCCTGGACGCCGATGACGTGCGGCGGGGGCGCGCTATCGAGCGGTGCCGGGACGTAGGATGTCGGGGGCGGCGTGTAGTCCGCCACCGTGGCCGGAGCCGCTGCGGGCGGCTGCGGCGGCGATGGAGGCTGCGGCCGCCTCACCGGCAGTGGGACCGCCGCTCGCGGCGCGGGCGCGGGCGCCGGCGCCGGTGGAGCGACCTGCGCGGCATTCGCCGCGAACTGCGCGTGCAGGCCTTGCGGCACGCCGGTGACGCGCACCGCCGGCGTTTGCGCCGGCGATGATTTTGCCGCTTGCCGCTTGGCGGATTTCACGATACTCGAGATCACGCCGATGACCACGATCCCGAACCACGCGAGCGGGAGCAGGTCGCTGAAGTGCTTCAAGGGCTACTTCGGCGGAGCGGGGGGCATCGGCGGCGGGGTCGTTGTGTCCGGGCCCTCGAGGCTTCCGCCGATCGACGAACGCATCTCGCTGTCCGCCTGAATGTTCTTCATCCGGTAGTAGTCCATCACGCCGAGGTTTCCGCTCTTGAACGCACCGGCAATCGCCAGCGGGACGGCCGCTTCGGCCTCGACGACTTTGGCGCGCATCGCTTGCGTCTCGGCTTTTTGTTCTTGCTCGGCAGCCATAGCCGCGTATTGGCGCTCCGATGCTTTGGCTTGCGCGATGCGGCGATCCGCCTCGGCCTGGCTCATTTGCAAGTCGGCGCCGATGTTCTTGCCGACGTCGACGTCCGCGATGTCGATCGAGACGATTTCGAACGCCGTTCCGGCGTCGAGCCCCTTAGAAAGCACGGCTTTGCTGATCTTATCGGGGTACTCGAGCACTTCCTTATGATCGACGGCCGCACCGACCGCCGCGACGACGCCTTCGCCGACGCGCGCGATGATCGTCTGCTCGCCAGCACCGCCGACGTAGCGATCGAGATTGCTGCGCACCGTTACGCGCGCCTTGACGTTGAGCTGGATGCCGTTTTGCGCGACGCCTTGGAAGATCGGCGTCTCGATGACCTTCGGGTTAACCGAGGTCTGCAGTGCTTCGACGACGTCGCGGCCCGCCAAGTCGATGGCGGCGGCGCGTTGGAAATCGAGGGGAATCTGGGCGCGCTGCGCGGCGATCATGGCCAGCGTCACTTTGTCGACGTTACCGCCGGCAAGGTAGTGCGACTGCAGTTGATCGACGGTCATCGTCAGACCGGCCTTACGGGCGCGCACGTAGTTCGTCACGATAATGCCGGGCGCGATGCCGATCAAACGCATCCGCACCAGCGAAATGATGCTCAGCGGTACGCCTGCCGCGATCGTTCTGATCCACAACCCGATGGGGAAGTAATACAGGAACATGAAGAACGCGATAATGACGACGATGAAGAAAACGATGACGCCGATCGCACCGAATGCGGCCACGTGAGTGCTCCTTTTAGGTGTAGCTCGGGAGGTTGACGGCTTCGACGAAAATGCGCGCGCCTTCGACGCGGGTTACGCGCACGGTCGTTCCCTGCGGGATGAACTCACCCTCCGTCAGCACGTCGATTCGACGGCCGTCGATGGACGCGATGCCGGCCGGGCGCAGGAACGAGTCGGCAGTGCCGATCTGTCCGCGCAGATCGGTGAAGTCCCGGCTGGTCACGAAGTCGGCGCCTTGGTTCGAGCCGAGCGCCAGCCGCTGCATCCAGGCGTTCTCGGGCACTGCCCGCACGAACAGCGAGAAAACGATCACGGTCACGACCAGCGCGGTCGCGAGCGATTCGACGGCGATGAAAAAGAACGGAATACCGAACGCCAGGAGCACCGCCGCAAATAGCGCGGTCGCTCCGAGAACCCCCGGGAAGCCGTGACCGGGTACGACGTGCAGCTCCCACAGGATGCCGATGACGCCGAGGACGGCAAGGCCGATCACCAAGCCGTTTGAAAACCCGGCATAGACGTGCGAGCCGAAAAACAGGGCGAGCGCGCCGACGCCGACGGCGCCCGCGATGCCGTGCATCGTCTGCATTTCGATCAGCAGCCCCAGCATGCCCAGCGAGAGCAGCAGCGCGCTGACGGCCGGATTGGTGGCGAATCGTGCGATCTGTTCGGCCCACGTGTACGCTTCGATCGTACGCGGCTGTGCGTTGACGTGTTCGAGCGCGAGCGCGGCGTCGAGCGTAGGCGCGCTTTCGTCGGCGATGTTCGCGCGGCGCGCGTCGTCGGTATTGAGCGTCAGAATGGTGCCGCTGCGTTTAAAATCGGGCAGATCGACGTTCTTGTCGACCATGGCGGCGGCGACCGTCGCGTTACGATGATTTCGCAACGCGGTCGATTCAAACTCGCCGCGCAAAGCCGAGATGTTCTTGCCCGTGTTCGGAATCGGCTCGGCCGCTCCGATGGTGGCGCCCGGCGACATCACGATGCGATTCGCGGAGAGCGAGATCAGCGCGGCGGCGGAATACGCGCGCGGATCGACGTACGCGATCACCGGCATGTTGGCCGAAAACAGCGCGTCGCGAATCCGGAAGGCCGCATCTACCAAACCGCCTGGGCTGTTGACGTCCAGGACGATCGCGGCGGCGTGTTCGCTATTGGCCTCGGCAACGGCGCGTTCGACGAGATGGGCCATTCCGTCATCGACCGTTCCCTGGATCGGCACGACCACGACCTGCCCGGTCTCGGCGGCCGGGGCGGCCGCGCCGGCGGCGGCTCCCGCCAGGCCGCAAATCAACAGCCCCAAGGAGATCCAAGCCCGTACGCGTGTTACCCTCATGCGCCTACCTACCCGCGGAGAACGAAAAGGTTGCTTTGCCGGGGTTCTCGGCTGGGAGCTAGGCGAGTTCCTCGGTGACGATCTGACGTACGAGGTTGCCGTCGGCGACACCCTTGAGGTGCGGCATCACGAGCTTCATGAGGGCGCCCTGATTGCGCCCGTCGGCCGGCAGCGACGCCAGCGATTCGCGCACGACCGCGCGAATCTCGTCGGCCGACTTCTGCTGCGGGAGATAGGCCATCAGGATCTCGCGCTCGGCCCGCTCTTTTTCGGCGAGTTCCGTGCGGCCGGCTTTTTCAAACTCGGCTAGCGAGTCGGCGCGCTGTTTCACCAAGCGCGCAACCACCGCGAGTTCGTCGGCATCCGACAGGTCGGCGCCGGCTTCCGAACGTTTATACGTGAAGCCTGAGATCGCCGAACGCAGCGTATCGAGACGCAATTGGTCGCGAGCCCGCATCGCCTCTTTAAGATCGGAAGCGATGCGGTCTTTTAACTGTGCCATGAGTGCCTGCCTTAGTTAGCTACGGCGCTTGCGAGCCGCTGCGGACTTCTTCTTGCGGCGGACGCTGGGCTTCTCGTAGTGCTCGTGCTTGCGCGCCTCAGCCAGGATACCCGCCTTTTGGGTGGCCTTTTTAAAGCGACGCAGCGCGCTCTCGATCGATTCGCCCGGAGCTACGCGAACTTCCATTCAGTAAACGACCCCCTCTCGGCGTGGCCCGTATGACGGGCGCACGAAATTTTGGGGCCCAAGCGGGCCCCGACGACACATACTAGCAGAGGGGTGGTCCCCCGTCAACGACGGGTAGCGGCGGGAGGCCCCCTTAAGGAACGACTTCGACGTCTTGCGGGCGCCCAAGGGCGCTCACCGGCGGACCGTACATCGCGTAAACCGTCGGCGCCGGTGCCGTGTAGTGGCCCGGGGTCGTGACGCGCAGCGTATAGCGGATCTGCATCGGATCGTTCGGATAGAGACGGTCGGCGAAAAATACCGCGCGATCGTCGAGCAGCTGGATACCGCTCCACGCGTCGTCGCCGGCGCGGCCCTGTTCGGGCTGATGCTCGGCGCCGGCGGGGAACGGATCTTCGACCGCCACGTACTGCACGTCGCCGCGCGACCGTACCGTGACCTCGACGATCACTTCATCTCCGACGCGCCAGGCACCGCCGTGCTTGAGCGTGTACCGGCGCTCCACCGTCAGCGACGGGGGCGCAGCGAACAAGCGCGCCAGCAGCGCTTGGCTGGCGTCCGAGGCGCGGTCGGCGCCGGGAGGCACGTAACGAACCGCGTCGCTGGACCAGTAGAGCGCGCCGCGACCGACGCGTTCGAACGTCACCGTTGCCGCATCGCGCATCGACGATGCCGGGACGACGACGCTTGCATCGGCCGCATCCAAGATCGGCTGCGTGATATGCAGCGAGCGCACCTCGCGTCCGTCCACGAGCACACGCACCGTTTCGTCCGGCGTAAACTCATTCGAATCCGGGCGAATCGTTTCCGAGAGCGCGTAGATCGCCGCGGCGGTGTCCTTCGTCGTGTACCACCAATCGCCACGCCGTTGCGCGCGCAAGAAGTTCACGGTCGGATCCGTCTGCGTCGCATCTTCGCCCATCGCCACTTCGAAGCGCAGCGCGTATGCGGTCGTTTCGATCGGATCGTCTTCCCAGGCGTAGTGCCAGGTGCTGCCGCGCCAATACCTGAACGCTCCGTCGCGAATCGCACGTTTGTGCAGCTCGGCGAGCAGCGAACGCGCCGCAGCATCGTCGCCGAGCCAGTGTTCCGCCATTCCGAGCGTCGCGACGGCGTAGGGATTCAACTCGCCTACATGGGCCCGCGTCTGCGCCAGGATGGAACGATCGACGCGGCTCGGCGCGGCGTCGGCCAGAGCGTACAGCATGAACGCGCGCGTATTCCACTCGCTGCCCGGCTGCGCGCCGCCCCAAAACTTCAGCGTTTCACCGTTGTCCTTACCGAGTTGGCTGACGAGGCTGTCTACGCCGCGCGCGAGCATCGACGGCGGCACGTCGTAGCCGTCCTTGTGAAACTCAGCCAGACCGTAGAGCGCATAGGCGGTCATGAACGGATGGCCATCGTCGTATTCCCACCAGCCCCACGATCCGTCGGAATGCTGCAGCTGCCGCAAGCGCGCAATAGCGTGCCGCACGATCTCCGAAATGTCGACGTCCTGCGGCGCTTTCAAGTGCGCCTCACGCAGCACGCGCCCGATGAAGACCGCCGGTAAGCCGGCCGACATGGTCTGCTCGGTGCAATAGTAGGGATACACGTCGAGCAGACGCTGGTTCTGCACCAGCTCCGCGATCAGACTCGGAGAGAGCGTAAGATGGAGCGCGCCCGCGAGGTAGCCGCCCGGCGGTACCTTCACATCCAGCGACGCGCGCGTCGCAAGCGAACCGGCGTCGCGCACGTGTTCCGCCGCGGTTCCCGCCAGGAGCGGCAGCGTTAGGCGCATAGCGTCGCTGCGCACGCCGTCGGTTCCCGAGAGCGTTAGCGGAACCGGTCCGACCCCGGGAGCCGTCACCGGCCACGAGGCATCCGCGCTTTGGAAACGATCGAGCTGGAGCACCGCTTGGAGCGGATCCTTTGCCAGCGCGCCCGCATCGAGCGTCAGACGAACGTTTGGAGCCGACGCGAGTCCGTGCGCGATTCCAACGATCGACGAGCGATCGCCGGCGCGCAAGAAACGCGGCGTTTCGAGTCGCACGAGAAAGTCTTTGGTTACCAGCGCACTTCCCGTACCTTTGCCGATTTCGCCGCCCTCGGTGACGCCGATGCCGGTCGCACGCCAGGTGGTCAGGTTATCCGGCCACGTGAAGGTCAGCGTCGCATGCCCGCCGGCATCGGTTACGACGGACGGCGACCAGTAGGCGGTGTCGACGAAGTTCGATCGAACGGCGACGCCCGGGGCTTGCCCCAGCGGAGCCGGCGCGGGATTCGCGATGGAAGACAAATCGGCACGCAGTGCGCCGCCGATCGCCGACTTCATCGCCGCGCCGCGATTGGGCCGGAACCAATTCGCCGAACCGTACACGCCCGCGCTTCCGCCGTACAGTGCGTCGAGCGGATTGGTCGCGTTCTCGGCCTGCACGGCGTAGATCGACTCGTCGACGACGCCGATGCCGAGTTCGGTACGCTGCGGGTGCCCCTGCGCGTCCACAACGCGAATGTCGAACGTCGCGCGATCGCCCGGCGCGTATCGTTTCTTGGCTGCAGCGATCGTCACGTGCAGCGCGCGTGCCGGCGGCGTGACCTTGATCGTCGTCTGCGCCTGTTCGACGCCGTTCTCGCCGGGCAGCATCGCAATGATACCGAACGTCGCGGCGTCGCGCGGCGCCTCGATATCGACCGAGGTCGTGGTTCCGGTCGAATGCACAACCTGCGCGCTCGACAATCGGTCGGTGCTCACCATCAGCACGACGTCGCGGTTGGCTTTCGGCAGCGCGATTGCGACCTTCACCTTGCCGCCCGGACCGACGGTCTGCTTATCGGGAATCAGGATCGGCGATTCGATCGGCGCTAAATACGACTCATCGCCGGAACCGAGCACCCACAGGTACGTCGACGCCGTCGTGGTGCGGCCGCTTTCGTCTTTTGCCGTCGCAACGAACGAGAAGTCGCCGGCGCTCGGCGGCGTCCAATCGATCGACGCGTTGCCGTCCGCATCCGTGGTAACGTCAAAGGAGCGTTCGCTGGTCTTGACTTCTTTGTCGTTTTCCCAACGACGGCCGGAGACGATCACGTGAACGGCCGCACCGGGCCTCGCCGCGGCGGCGTCACCGTAGAGCCGCGAATGGACCAGGATCTTCGACGGCTCGCCGATCTGGCCGATCCACGTTGCCGGCTCGAGCGACAGTTGGAACGACGCGGCGGTAACGAGCATGCTTGACGACAGCGTTACGGTTCGCCCCGATGCGTCCCGCGCGTCGACTTGAACCGTGTAGTCGCTGTCTTCTTTGGTTGCGGTCGTGCCGACCGAAAACGCCGCGAGCCCGTCTTCGCCGGTCATCACGTCACCGTGCTGCACGTCCTTGCGCCCGGAGCGATTCCACAGATCCGAACCCTGGACGAACGAATCGTACGGGCCGAACCACCCCTCGTAGAAGTGCGGTTCCGAATAGACCGTGTAGTGCAGCTGCATCCCGGCGGCCGGGCGTCCGAAGAAATATTTTGCAGTAACCGCAAACGATGCATCCGTACCGCCGACGACGTGGTCCGGCGCGGTCGCAAAATCGAGTTCGTATTCCGGCTTCTTATACGCGGCCACGACGACCGACGCGGTGAGGGCATCACCGATCGACACGGTATAGGATCCGGTCTGCGCGTCTTCGGGAAGCCGCACCGATGCGGCGACGGTTCCAAAACTCGTGATCGTCTCATCGTGGTTGTAAACGTCGCTGCCGTCGGGTGCGCGTACCTTGACCTGGCGCTTCCCAACGGGCACCGTGTAGCTTCCGATCGACCCATCGCGCAGGATGGCGCGAATCGAAATCGTGTCGCCCGGCCGATAGATCGGACGATCCGCCTGTACGAACCCGGCTTCAGTCTTCGTGCTGCTGGAATCGAGCGTAACGACCGCGAGCGATCCGTCTGGAGCGCCGGCGACGAGCACGGCGGTGCCGCTGGTTTTTTCTGAGAAACGGCCGATGCCGCCGCTCTCCGCAACGGCGTGCGGGCCTTTGTCGTCGATCACGCGCATATCGACCGCGGCCGGATACCGGCGGTAGGTCCGCAGGTCGGTCGGGAAGTAGATCGCGTCGCCGACGCCGCGATCGGAACGCGCCTGTGCGATGCCGAGCGACGTCACCTGGAAAAGGTTGACCGCAACGCCGTCGCCCGCATGCGCCACGGCAGCATACTCTCCGACCGGCAGCGCGTTGATCACGACCTGGCGCGAATACGTTTGATCTTTTGCCGGCGGCCGGCTCTCGGCTCGAGCGGCGACGGGCAGGCCGCGCACGTCCTGTTCGCGCGGTTGCGTCTCGCTCGTTCGGATCGAATCTACGTACCGTTGTTGCGGCAGGCGATAGACGACGACGCGCACTGGATGTTGCGCATCGGCGCCGGTGTCGTACGTGAGGACGACCGGATGGCCCGGCGTCTGCACTTCGCCGCCGTAGGAATAGAGATAGGTGCGCTCTTGCGCGCTCGCGCTCGCAATTACGGCAACGACGGCGATGACGGCGAGAAGGAGCAGCGTACGAACGTTGTTCATGCTTCTGCGAACGCTCGCGCCGCAGCGTCTGTTACATTAAAGTTCGACCAGAGCGCGCTTATCCGGGCGGCCATTCCATATGCCGGCCGCCTAAAACGTGAACGTGGAGATGACCCACCGTTTGACCGCCGTCCGGGCCTGTGTTGATCGCGAGGCGATAGCCGTCGCTGCCGCGTTCTTCTCCAAGGCGCGTTGCGACTGCCACGATCCGCCCCAACAACGCCTCGCCGCCCGAGGCGGCGAGCGCGCCGGCACTGGTAAAGTGTTGAACCGGCATCACCAGTAGATGCAGCGGCGCCTGCGGGTTGACATCTTCGATCGCAACGATCTCCGCATCGCGATAGGCTTCCTTTGCGGGAATCTCGCCGGCGCCGATCTTGCAGAATAAACAATCGCTCATCTCACGTCCCTCACGCCCTCAATGCGTTCGAATCGTAAACGTCCAGGATTTGGTCGACGTATTGCCGGCCCGGTCGGCGACGCGTACCGTGACGCGGACCGGACCGTCGGGATACGCGTACGACGGGAAGTACTGAATGAACTGCGCCGTCCGGACGCACTCCGAGCTGACGTCGCGGCCGTTCACCCACATCAGTGCGCTGCTCGGATTGACGGGCACGGCAGCGGCCGCGAACGTCGCATAGACGGCCGGCCGGCTCGTGTTGACCGTCGAGTTTTCGTCCGGCGCGAAATCGCCGATTCCGGGCGGCGTGCTCGAAGCGGAGATCGTGCGCGGCGCTTGCGCGTCCGGCGCAGCGGCATTGCCTGCCGTTAGATGGCCGATGATCGGCACCTCGTCGAAGTTCGCACCGCGCGGAATCGCGTATCTCCCGACGTAGATGCCCGGCGAACGTTCGCTCATCGTCAGGTTCGTGACGTACGAGCCGATGTCGAAGCTCGCCGACGACGCGGGCGTCCCGTGCAGCGTTACTTCGACGACGTCGCCGGCGCGCAACGGGCGGTCGACGTTGGTATCGACGCTCGCAATGGCGAGCGCTCCCGCAGCAGCCGGCGCCGCCGCGACGCTGCGGCTTGCGAGAATCTCGCGGACTTCGTTCGATTCGACGTTGTACCGGATGCTGACCACGTCGCCCGGAAGCAGGTCCGAGAACGACGCTGCTTTCCCGTTGAGCGCGATCTCGGTCGTGCGTCCCGCGCCGACTACGTGGCCGTCGTCGAGCACGAACTGATTGCCGGCGACCGCTGCGATCCGGCCGCTGCGTGAGCCGAAGGCGTCGACCACGCGCTCGACCGAACCGTTCTTCTTCATTTCGACGCGCGCGAAATCGCCGGGGCGCACGTCCCCGAGTTCTCCCGGCGTGGCGACGTTCGCGTTGACGTCCTGCATCTCGATGATGGCGTTGCGCGATATCGGGATCGTCTTGATCGTCGCGTTGTAGCCGAGCGTCAAGGTCGGGGGATCGGAGAGCACGTCGACCGCAGCGACGCTCCCGAAGCGCACGATCTGGCCGCCGCTCGAAACCATGCCGGCCGCACTCTTACCCACGAGCTGCGACGAGATTGTGACCGAATTGGCTTTCTTATTGTATTGGGCTTGTGCGCCGAGCACGCCCGTAAAGAAACGCAGCGGCGCGTAGAGGACGTTGTCGATCTCGACGACCGGCGTCCCGAGGGGAACGTTCTGACCGTCGATCTGGGCGGTTCGGCTACCGACCGTCAGCAGCACGTTCTTCGATCCCACTTGCGTCGTGATGTTCTTTCCACGGCGTTCGAAGGTCAGTCCGAGGGCTTCGATCGTCTTGCGAACGGGAACCAGCAGCACGCCGTTCGCAAAGCGCGGCGGCGGGTTCATCGACACGGCAGTACCGTTGATCGAAATCGTAATCGGCCGCGCTTGCGAGAGCGCCGGCGCGCTCGCTGCGGCGACGAACAGAACGAACGCTAGACATCGCGCGATCATACGGTTTCCAGGACCTCGTGGTAGAGATCGGCGGTCGCACGCGCGCACCGATCCCACGTGAGCGTTCGGGCGAGATTCCGGCCGCGCTCGGAAAGCTGCGCGCGCAGTGCGGGTTCTCCCAGCAGCCTTTCAATCCGGGCCTGCAGTTCGCCCGGGCTGTCGGCCGAGAAGGTAAGAGCCGCGGGCTCCAGCACGCGCGGTACCGCTTCTTCGGACGCAATCACGGGGCAGCCGACGGCCATCGCCTCGAGCATGGGCAGTCCGAACCCCTCGGAGAGCGCGGGCTGCACCAGCGCCAGCGCGCCCGCGTAGTAGCCGATCAGCCGTTCCTCGGAGATATCTCCAAGCGCGACGACCCGGCGACCGGAAAACGCGAGCCGCTGGAGCTCGCCGCCGAAGTCGTCCGGGCCGGTAAGGTAGAGGTCGACCCCCGCGTCCTCGGGCAGCGCCGACCAGGCCTTGAAGAGAACCGGCAAGTTCTTATGCTGTCGGTGATTACCCACGTAGAGCAAATACGGCTGCGGCGTCGCCGGCGCCTCGCCGCCGCGTAAAAAACGCTCGGCAACGCCGAGCGGTATGACCCGGACTTTGCGCCGGTCGACCTTCAAATAGCGTTCGAGGTCGTCGACCGTGCGTTCGTCGTCGGTGATCACTCGCTTGGCGCGCGCGCACGCCAGACGCACGACGGTCGCGTAGTACGAGCGCACTTTCGATTTGAAATACTGCGGATAGCGCAAGTGGATGACGTCGTGGATCGTGATGACGGAAGGGACGGGCGAGACTAGCGGGACGTACAGCGACATGTAGTGCATCAGATCGAGCTGCGAGCGGCGCATCGACACCGGCAGCCGAATCTGCTCGTCGTACCCGAAGTTCGTACCCCGCTCGAAAAACGCAAACTCCAGCTCCGGAGCGACCGAAGGCAGCCGCGCGATCAGCTCCCGCGCGTACGTCTTCATCCCCACCGACATCTGCCGGGTCATCCGCCCATCCAACCCGATCCGTTTCACCGCCGATCGTCATCCTGAGCGTAGCGAAGCGTAGTCGAAGGACCGCGGAAAGCTTTCCAAGCCACGACGGCGGGATACATTGCAGAGAAGTAGGCGACGTAGACGCCGCGCCATCCGTCGAGGAGCGCGCTCCGAACCAACAGCATGTGTCCGAACCGCAGCACGCCCTTCGCCGCCGCGCTTAAAAAACGCGGCAGCGAGCGCGGCAAACCCGCCGCCTCCGTCGACGTGTACCGGTCGTACTTCGCGCGGTACGTGGCGACGTCGGGGTACGAGTAGTGCAGCAGCGTACCGTCGAGGTCGCGTACGGGACCTTCGCTCATCCAGCGCTCGTGCAGTGCGGCACTGCCGCCGCCGGCGGGAAATGCTTGGAGGCGAACGCGGTCGCGTTTGAACAGGCGGATCAACGGCTCCCGGCTCCACAGTCGCATCGGCTTGCCGCAAAAGTACGTCGTGCGATAGATGCGGTAGGCGTCGGCGTCTTCGCCGGCACGTAAGATCGCGTCGCGCAGCACGTCGTCGAGCGCTTCGTCGGCGTCCAGCATAAACGCCCACGGCGTGCGAACCTGCGCGAGCGCGTGACGCCGCGCATCGACGAAATCCGTCCAGGGGCGCTCGATGACCTGCGCGCCCCACGAGCGCGCGAACTCCACGGTATGGTCTTGCGAGCCGCTATCGAGGACCAGCGCGCCCATACCGCGGGGCAGCCCGGTGAGCGCTCGCGGAAGATTGCGATCTTCGTCGCGCGTGAGAACGACGGCGGTTACGTTTGAGGCGTCCACGCGCGTTCGCTCGTTACGCCGTCGTGCGCGGGCGTTCCGTGCGCGAGTGCGGCTCCGATAAAGTCTCGGTAGAGCGGGGACGGGCGGTTCGGCCGCGATTTAAACTCCGGATGGGCCTGGGTACCGACGAACCACGGGTGCATATCGACCGGCAGCTCGATGACTTCGACGAGACGCGTTTTGCCGATGGTGTGATGGCCGGTAAACCGCATACCGTGCTCTTCGAAGATCGGCCGGTAACGGTTGTTGAACTCGTAGCGGTGCCGGTGGCGTTCGCTAATCTCCAGCTCTCCATAGGCCTGCGCGGCTTGACTGCCCTCTTCGAGCGTGCACGCGTAGGTGCCCAGACGCATCGTACCGCCGTACATTTCGAGGTTTCGCTGATCCGGCATGAAGTCGATCACGGGATCGCCCGCGGTTTCGTCGACTTCACTCGTCATCGCATCGGGAAGTCCGCATACGTTGCGCGCAAACTCGATGCACGCAAGCTGCATGCCGTAGCAGATCCCAAGGAACGGAATCTTGTTTTCGCGGGCGTGCTGGATCGCCCGCAGTTTGCCCTTCACGCCCCGAGCGCCGAACCCCGGTGCGACCAGAATGCCGTGCGCGCCTGCCAAAACGCCGACGCCGTCGTTCTCGACCGTTTCGGAATCGATCCGTTTGATCTCGACGGAAGCGCTGTGGAAGATGCCCGAATGATGGAGCGCCTCGATGATCGAGATATAGGCATCCTTCAGTTCGACGTACTTTCCGACCAGCGCGATCGTGACGTTGCGTTCCGGTCGGAGCACGCGCTCCACGATACCGCTCCAGTCATCGAGATGCGGAGCCGACGTCGGCAAATTGAGCTTGCGAATTGCCGCCTGCGCGAGGCCTTCCGCCTCCAGGTTGAGCGGGACTTGGTAGATCGTCTTGGCGTCGCCATTCTGAACGACCGCACTCGGCGGCACGTCGCAGAATAACGCGATCTTCTCTTTGAGCTCGACCGGCATCGGCGCTGAGGTGTTCGTGCGGCAGACGATGGCGTCGGGAGAAATACCGATTCCGCGCAGCTCGCGCACCGAATGCTGGGTCGGCTTCGTCTTTAGTTCGTCGGCGGCGCCCAGGTGCGGCACCAGCGTGAGATGGACGTACATCACGTTTTCGTCGCCGACGTCGTAACGCATCTGACGAATGGCTTCCAGAAACGGCAGGGACTCGATGTCGCCGACCGTTCCGCCGACTTCGACGATGCACACGTCGGCGTGGCTGCCCTCGGCGACGCGCTTGATGTGCGCTTTGATCTCGTTGGTGATATGCGGAATCACTTGGACGGTCGCGCCGAGATAATCGCCGCGCCGCTCTTTCTCGATGACCTGGTTGTAGATCTGGCCGGTCGTAACGTTGTTCGCGCGCAGCAGATTCTCGTCGATGAACCGCTCGTAGTGACCTAAATCCAGGTCGGTTTCGGCGCCGTCTTCGGTAACGAAGACCTCGCCGTGCTGGTACGGGTTCATCGTGCCCGCATCCACGTTGATGTATGGATCCAGTTTTTGGATCGACACGCTGATGCCGCGGGATTTAAGGAGTCGTCCGAGCGAGGCTGCCGTTATGCCCTTGCCGAGCGAACTCACGACACCGCCGGTGAAGAAAATATACTTCGCCATCTCGGGAGTAAGCGTTTCGCTCCCTACCGTACCGGCGCCTTCACTCGGATGTAGCGAAGGCGCCCCCCATAGTCCTCGCCGAGCTGGATATCCGCCATGCGAAACGCCTGGTGAACGATCACCGTCAGGTCGTCCATGATGGGCGGCGCCGCCTCGAGCAGCAAGAGGCCGCCGGGCTTGAGCAGCCGCTTTGCCTGGGGCATGAACCGGCGGTATTGTGCTAGACCGTCCGGACCGCCGTCCAGGGCGCCCTTCGGCTCGAAGCCGGCCGACGCCGGAGGCTCGGGCAGATCGCCGGTCGGGACGTACGGAAGGTTCGCGATCACCACGTCGTACGAGCGCTCGAGAACCGGCGTTGCGAGATCGCCGTGAATGAATTTACAGCGCTGTGCGACGTTGAAGCGCTTAGCGTTGTACTCGGCGATTTTTAGCGCCGCCGGCGAGATGTCGGTGCCCTCGACGAACGCTTGCGGAAATTCCGCCGCGATCGTGACCGCGATCGCACCGCTGCCGACGCCGACGTCGAGCACGGTGACGAACTGCTTGGGCAACAGAAACCCGACGCGGTCGCGAATGTATTCCAGCGCTTCCTCGACGACGTGCTCCGTCTCGGGGCGCGGAACGAGCACCTTATCGTTCACCGCAAACTCGCGGCCGCAAAACCCCGCAAAACCGAGGATATACGCCAACGGCTTGCCGGTCGCGCGTTCCTCGCACAGCGCGTCGAACTGGGCCGCCTGGGCCTGAGAAAGAAACGCCTCGCCGTGCGCCAAGATCCACTCTTTTTCTTTGCCCGCCACGTGGCCCAGCAAGAGCTGGGCGTCGGTTCGCGGCGACTCGCTATTCTTCGCGAGCGCGACGATACCGCGCGCTAGATTCTGCGCGATCGTCTGCGGCCGGTAATTGGTCGCCATGAAGGCTCTGGACTTCGAGCGCTAGACTTGAGCGCCTTCTCCCGCCAAGAGGCGAGCCCGTTCGTCGGCGAGGAGCGCTTCGACCAGCGGCTCCAGCTTGCCGTCCATCACGCCGCGGATGTCGCCGAAGCTGCGGTTGATGCGATGGTCGGTCACGCGATCGTCCTTGAAGTTGTAGGTACGGATTTTCTCCGACCGATCGCCGGTGCCGACCTGCGACCGGCGCATCGACCCCATCGCTTCTTCCCGCTCGCGCCGCTGCCGATCGAACAGCGTGGCGCGCAGCATCTGCATTGCCTTCTCGCGGTTCTGCATCTGCGAGCGCTCTTGCTGCGACGCCACGATGATGCCCGAGGGGACGTGCGTGATGCGAATCGCCGATTCGGTCTTGTTGACGTACTGGCCGCCCGCACCCGAGGCTTTGTACGTATCGATCTGCAGGTCGGCGGATTTGATCTCGATCTCGACGTCGTCGTCGACCTGCGGCAGCACCGCCACCGTGGAGGTGCTGGTATGAACGCGGCCTTGCGCTTCGGTCTCGGGCACGCGCTGCACGCGGTGGACGCCGGACTCGTGCTTGAAATGCCGGTACGGCTGCTCGCCTTTGACGCCGATCACGATTTCCTTATAGCCGCCGGCGTCGCTTTCGCTGGCCGACACCAGCTCCGTCTTCATGCCTTCGTTTTCGGCGTAGCGCAGATACATGCGCGCCAAATCGCCCGCGAAAATCGCCGCTTCGTCTCCGCCGGCTCCGCCGCGAATTTCGATGAAAACGTCTTTGTCGTCGTCGGGATCGCGCGGGATCATGAGCTGTTGCAGATCGTCTTCGAGTTGCTCTCGGCGCCCGCGCAGCGCTTTGGCCTCGTCTTCGGCGAGCTCGCGCATCTCACCGTCGCTCTCGCGCGCGAGCGCTTCGTTCTCTTCGATGTCGCGTTGCAGCTTTTCGAGCGCGCGAAACGCCCCCACGGGCGGTTCGAGCTGCGAACGCTCCTTCACCATCGCCGTGTAGCGAGCTTGATCGAAACCGCCTTCCGGATTGGCGAGCGCGGCTTCGATTTCGTCAAAGCGGCGGCCCATGGTTTGGAGCCGCGCGAGCATCGAATCTTGCATAGCGAAAAGAAAAGACGAGCCGCAGGGCGACTCGTCCTTCGAACTCTCCTAGCCGGCTAAGCCTGTGCGGCGGCCTTCTTGGTTTCGCGCGCCGCTTGGCGTGCGTCGGCTTCTTCTTGCTTCTTCTTGGCAGCAGCCGCGCGCTGATTGAACTTATCGACGCGTCCCGCCGTATCGATCAGCTTCTGCTGACCGGTAAAGAGCGGGTGGCAGGCAGCACAAATTTCGACCGAGATTTCGGGCAGGGTCGAACCGGTAGTAAAGGCGTTGCCGCAGGCGCAGTGGACCTTTGCCTCGGCGTACCATTTGGGGTGGATCTTCTCTTTCACAGCCCTGACAGTATATCAGGCCTGGCAAGAGGGGAAAGCCGCAGCCGGCGCCCCTCCTGCCGAGCCCTATTGCGCCGCCGCGCCGGTGACGATCGCGTCGATCAGGTGCCCGACGAATGGCACACCCAGCCCGGTCACGAGATCGTAGCCCGGGCCGGCGCTATAGCCGGCCGGGGTCGGAAACGGCGACGGGCTGGCCGGTACCGGGGTCGCCGGCTTGGCTTGGTTGCTCCCATAGATCACGTCGAAGAAGACCTGGTCGTACTTCAGATTCGCCTTGTTCTCGTAGATCTTGTAGAACAACGGCGCCGCATTTCCTAACCGGTAGGGCTTCGCGCCGCCGGCGGTCGCGCATGCGCTGAACGCCTTGCATGCAGAGAGGACGACCGCCCACTCTGCGTTCGCCTCGGGGGCGGAAACGCTCGTTCCACCCTCGGCGAACACGAACGGGTCCCACTTGGCATACGCCACAACCGCCGGGCCGGTATCCGGGTCGCCGTCCATCGACATGTCCGGGATCTCGCGCATCTTCACGCCCTTGAGCGCCTCCGCCTGATACGCCGGCGCCTCGAAAACCGTCGAGATTCCGCCGCCGGATCCGACGTTGTTTTCGAAGTTACCGTTGCCGCCGCCCGTCGTGTTGTCGCCCCACGCGGTGATTTGTCCGTTCAAACGGCCGGCTTCATCGAGCTGCACGTTCACGCCGCCAACCGCGGTGACGTTCGGGTCGGTCGCCGGATACGAGGGGCACGCGATACCAAGCGGTGCGCCCGTGTTCGGATCGAAGCACTCCCACGCGCCGTTATCGCCGGACGACACGAATACCGCGGTGCCTTCGGCCGCAAGTGAGGCGAACTCGACGTTGCCGACGGCGGTCATGGCCTTGTTGATGTAGCCAAATGCAAGGGCATCGTTTTCCGGCTCGCCCCAGCTCAGCGACATCGAGTCGGCTCGATTGTCCGCAATCGATTGCTGCAGCGAATCGTCCGCAAGCTGGATGCCGATCAACGGGTAGTGGAAGGCGCCTTTCGGGCAGCTTCCATCCTTGTTGTTCTTTGCGTAGTTGCCGTTCTTGGTCAAGCAGATCAGCGGGTTGTACGCCAGGTAGAACAGCTCGGTCGCGCCGGGCGCGAGGCCTGCCACTTGCTGCGAGTCGAGTTGCGCCTCGATGTCCTCCGGGTTGCACTTATTGTAGTTCGGAGGAGTTGGGAAGTTCGGCAATCGACAGGGTGCCGTCACCGGCGGCGCTCCCGTGAGGCCGGCCGGATACGGATCGTCGCCCGTGCGGCCCGTTCCGGTGTGGCCGTTCTGTTTGCTCGGCGGCTGCGGCGACGCGTTGACTTGAACGACCGTCGCTACGGACGCATGAAAGAGCGACGAGTACAGCGCCATGTCGTTGGGCGAGATCGGACCCGTTCCGTTGACTGCCGCATTGATGCCTGCGCCGGTGTAACCAGCGGCGTAGGCACCGCTAAAGTCGAAGCCGCTAGCGATCATCTGAGGTGTATACCCGGCAAAATTCGCATACGTGCCGCGGATGTTGTACCCGCGACGCGAGTCGTAGGTCTGAAGATGCATCACCGATGCCACCGGAAGCGCCGTCGAGAAGTGCGGCGTTCCCGTCGGCCCGATGACCGTCTGCTTCCCGTAGATGTAAGTTCCGAACGGGGTGTTAAACGCACGCGAGAACTGCGGCAGCGTCCCGGTCACCGAAAGAACCTCGCGTTGCGGCCACATGCCGACGTGCATGCCGAGTTTCGCGAAATAACGGGCGACGGATTCGTAGTCGTCTTTCGAAGCACCGAACCGGTCGCCGATCTCTTGGGGCGTCAGAAAGCGGCGAAAGTTGGGCGATTTCGGATCCGAGGCCGAGAGTGCGTACATCGCGAGCCCGTGCGGATCGCGCATGCGGACCTGCACGTCGACCGCAAGAGCGCCGACCTGCGTCGGAGCGACAAAGTGCATGCGTTCGAGCATCGCCTTGCCCCACTCGAAGTTGGCAAGTGCGGGGGATCCGTGAAACGGCGTCAGATGCACGCCGTTCGCAGACGACGAGACGTTCGCGGATTGTGGACCCGGTGCCGCGGGCGTTATCGAGCCGGCGTTGCCGCCGCCACCGCCGCAGGCGGTCAGCATCGCCAGCGCCAGCAATCCGGCAAGCTTGCGATTCATCGAACACCCCTCTTCTTATTGAATAGCTCGCGTTTGGTCGCGTTCATCTTCGCATCGAACCGGGCCTGAAGTGCGGCGACGGCCGCAGGCGGGATGTATGCGCCCCGCGCACCGTGCGAACGGCGAGCCGTTGCGCCGCTCGGGGCGGCGACGACGGAGATCAGCTCGTTGGTGACGACCTGCGAGATCTTCTTTGCGTTTTCGGTAACGTAGAGCGGGAAGGACGTCGTATCGCCGTTCCAGTCGTAGTAGTTCTGGAGCGTATCCGTAAAGGCGACGCAAATGACGGCGCCCGATGCTTCGTACGTATCGCGCTGGCTTTGCTCGACGTACCCGATCATGGTATCCAGTCGCGTGATCTTCTGTCGCACGTCGTTGATCGCGCTTGCAAACGGGCAGCCCTTGGGCTGCGCGACGTTGGTTCGGATCGAATCGGCCTCGGTAAAGAAGACCGGCTTGTTCGCGAACCACGCTGGGATCTTGAAGAGCGCCTGCCTTGGCCGCTTATTAACTTTTATGGTGCCGGAAATCGTCTTCGGGCTGCCGGCCGGCGCCGCGAATTCGAACGAGACGCTGGCAGCGCCGAAAAACGGGCCGCTATAGATGCCGGCTCCGCTGCCGTCGATCGAGAGGTGCACGGGAACGTACCCGCTTCCGTTCGGCGCTTGGGCCGTGCCGACTTCACTGTAGGTTCCATTGTTCGCGTACGTACGATCTTCCGAATGTCCGTCGCTGTAGTTCTCGGTGAGCTGCGCGCCCGGTTTGTTCGTCCACGTCGCGCCATCGTTCTGCGGCGTTTGATCGATGATTTGCGGCGCCGCATAGACGAGCTGCACGGTCGTCGCCTGCCCGTTGGTCGGCTGCCCGCCGCCCGATGCCGGCGTGTTGACGACGGAGCCGTAGAGCAGCACGTTGTTGCTGCTCGTCGCCGTGTACGAATCGACCGTTAGTTGAATCGTTTGCAATTGATCGATCGTATCGGTCTCGGCGACGTGGACGTCGTTGGCGGCACCGCCGGGGAACGGCGAGGCGAGTGCGGTCGCCGCAACCGTTACCGTTTGCGCGATCGTCGTGGTCTGCGTGTAGGGCGGCTGGGGCGACGGATAACCGAAGTCGTACGTGAATGCCTGCGTTTCCGTACCGGCGAGCGAAACGGGTGCCGGAGTTGGCGTCGGCGGGTTTACCGGCGGACATCCGAAACCGCACGAGGTTCCCGACGAGCAGGCCGCGAGGAACGCCGTTAAAAGGACGAGCCCGGCTAGAGCGAAGCGAAGCCTCACTGTGCCTCCAATTGTATGTGGTTGGTTAGGGGGCAATCAAAAATGCCAGGTGCGGGCGTTCGTTCGGAAAGCGTCCGTCCCTGCGCCGAGGGAGTGCTGCGTGTGCCGCGGAAAAGGTCGTCGTGAAACTTCAATCGACCTCGATCGGCGTCGCAGCGGCGACGCTGGTACTTGCCTGCTTCGCAGGCGAACGTGCAGCGACACCGAGCATTGCCGCTACGCCGCCGCCAACGCCGCCTCCGATCACGGCACCGGTCGCATCACCAACGTATGGACCCGATCCTATTCCGCTCACCGGCGCAACCGCGTCGCCGATTCCGATTCCGTCAGGCTTCGGAATGCCGGGATACGCGTCACCCAAGCCCGGCGCCGCTTCTCCGAGTCCGCCGCCTAACCCGCGCACCGGCATCGAAGGCGTATGGGAGATGGTTATTCAGCGCGCGTCGCAGCCGGAGTACGTACATTTCAATCTTAAGCAGACCGGCACGACACTGACCGGGAGCTATTTGGATAAAGCCGGCAAATCGTATCCGCTCAGCGGTACGGTCGACGGGCAGCATTTTCGCATGATCGTCACGCTTCCGAACGGAACGTCGGCGCTTATGGAGGGACGTCTCGACGGTACCAGCGACATGGTCGGTAAGCTCACGACACCGACCGAAGAAGCGTATTTCACGGCATCCTGGCGTCCCAAAGAAAAGTGGATCGAGAACATCAACGCATCGCCCGGCGGTTTGGGCGGACAGGGCGGCGGAGGCGGAGGAGGCTACCCCGGCGGTCCGCCGTAACGGCGTGCCGCAGATCTCCGAGCAAGAGTTCGAACGTCTTCCGTTGCGCGTGCACGCGTTTCTCGCGGGCGTTCCACTCCACGATGCGTGGGCCGTCGACCTTCCGCGGCCGCGCGGCGGCATCACGCTCGACGAATTTCTCCGCCTCTCGCGCGGACGCTTGTTCGAACCTTCGGTCGCCGTCCGCGCTCTGCTGAACCTTCGCTTCCTCATCGGCCGCGTTTTTGGGTGGGATCGCGCGGCGCCGGCAACGACCCGCACCGAGATGTTCGCGGATCGCCTGACCGACGCGGACCGGGCGACGTCACTCGTTCCGGCAGGCGAGCGAGAAGGTCCCTTTCGCGTCGTCTACCGTTTCGAGAACGAACAGTTAAGCGAAATCAGCAACCGCACGGCCCACGCCGCGGCGCTGAGCGCGCTCGTCGAAACGGCCGGCACGTATCGGTTCTACTTCGCGGTCTACGTTCGCAACAACGGCCGGTTCACGCCGTTGTACATGGCGCTCATCGACCCGTTCCGAAAGCTGATCGTCTACCCGTCGATCCTGCGCAGCGTGCGCGCGAGTTGGATCCAGACGGTGGGCTAGGCCTTTACGACGCCTTCCCGGAGCCGCTTTTCTACGTACGGTACTAAGCCGCCGGCGTCGATCAGCGCACGCATGAACGGCGGAAACTCGGCGGCGCGATACTCCTTGCCTTTTGTGATGTTGCGCACGACGCCGCTGGCGGGATCGACTTCGATTTCGTCGCCGCTCTCGATACCGTCGACGGCTTCCGCCGACTCGAAGATCGGTAAGCCGATGTTGAGCGCGTTGCGGTAAAAGATCCGCGCGAAGCTCTTAGCGATCACGGCGGCGGTCCCCGATCCCTTGATGGCGATCGGCGCGACTTCGCGGCTCGAACCGCAGCCGAAGTTGGCATCCGCGACGATGATGTCGCCGGCTTTCATGCGGGACGTGTACTCGGGATCCAGCCCTTCGAGCGCGTGTTTACCGAGCTCCGCCTGGTCGACGATATTGCAGTATTTTCCCGGAATGATCACGTCGGTATCGACGTTCTTGCCGTACTTGTGCGCGTAGCCGCGCAGTTGCGAATCCATTTCTACCCTCTTAGACTCCGGCGAGTTCGAGCACGCGCGGATCGGTGATTTTTCCGGTCAACGCCGAAGCGGCGCACGTAGCCGGCGAGCCGAGATAGACTTCCGATTTCGGCGAGCCCATGCGGCCGACGTAGTTGCGGTTGGTGGTCGAGATCGCGCGCTCGCCGTCGCCGAGCGTACCCATGTGGCCGCCGAAGCACGCGCCGCAGCCCGGCGTGTTGACCGCGCAACCGGCCGCCGCCAACTTGGTGAGAATGCCCTCGTTGGCCGCCTGCATCCAGACTTTTTGCGATCCGGGGTTAACGATCACACGCAGGTTGGGCGAAATGCGTTTACCATCGAGAATGTTCGCGACGACGCGCAGATCGTCGATGTACCCGTTGGTGCACGATCCGATGAAAACTTGGTCGACCTGAATATTGTCGGCCGCGACCTCCGAGATGGGATGCACGTTATCCGGCGTATGCGGGCACGCGACCATGGGCTCGAGCGCGTCGACGTCGATCTTGATGACGCGCTCGTACACCGCGTCGGCGTCGGCCGAATCGACGATGAACGGGCGGTCGGTTCGTTCCTTGACGAAGGCGATCGCCTTGGCGTCGGCGTGGAAGATTCCATTCTTCGCACCGGCTTCGATCGCCATGTTGGCCATCGTGATACGTCCGGTGATCGACATCTCGTCGACGGTGCTTCCGTGGTACTCGATCGCGCGGTAGGTCGCACCGTCGATGCCGAGTTCGCCGACGGTGCGCAGCATCACGTCTTTTGCAAAGACCATCGGTCCGAGCTTTCCGCTGTAGACGATCTTGATCGACCCGGGAACCTTGAGCCACACTTCACCGAGCACGAAGGCGGCGGCGATGTCGGTCGATCCCATGCCCGTTGCGAACGCGCCGAACGCGCCGTAGGTGCACGTGTGCGAATCGCCGCCGACGATCACCTCGCCCGGCGCGACCAAGCCTTCTTCCGGCAGAACGACGTGCTCGATGCCGCCGCGTCCGACGTCGAAGAAGTGCGTGATCTGCTGCTCGGCGGCAAAATCTTTCATCAGCTTCGCGAGCTTGGCCGACTGCGCGTCCTTGGCGGGAACGAAATGGTCTTCGACGAGCGCGATCTTTTCGCGGTCGAACACCTTCGAGGCGCCCTTCATTCCGCGCATCACGCTGATTGCGACGGCGGCGGAGAGTTCGTTCGCGAGCACCAAGTCGACGTTCGCGATAATGATCTGTCCGGGTTCCACGCGGTCGAGGCCGGCGTGACGAGCCAGGATCTTTTCGGTGAGAGTCATGCCCATGATGGGGACGGTTACGCGGCGAAAGGGCCGGAGTCATGCAGGAACGTCAGTTCGGCTTTGCCACCCGCTCGATTCATGCCGGTACGCCGCCCGATCCGGTGACCGGCGCGCGCGCCGCACCGATCTATCAGACGGCAGCCTACGTCTTTGGATCGACCGAGCAAGCGGCGGAGCTGTTTGCGCTGCGCAGCTACGGGCACATCTACAGCCGCATCAGCAATCCGACGGTCGCCGCGTTTGAGGAACGCATGGCAAGCCTGGAGGGAGCGCTCGGAGGGGTAGCCTTTTCCAGCGGCCTCGCGGCGCAGCTCTGCGCGGTGCTCGCGCTGGCGCAGTCCGGCGATCACCTGATCAGCTCGCAAAACATCTACGGCGGCACGGTGACGCAGTTTACCGTAACGCTGCGACGGATGGGCATCGAGTGCTCGTTTGCGCCGGTCGACGACTTCGACGCGCTGCGCGCCGCGATCCGGCCGAACACGAAACTGCTCTTTGCCGAAACCATCGGCAACCCGTCGGGCGCAGTCGCGGATCTACAGGCGCTCGCACGCCTTGCCCACGATGCCGGCATTCCGCTCGTGGTCGACAACACGTTCGCTTCACCCTATCTCTGCCGGCCGATCGAGCACGGTGCGGACATCGTGCTGCACTCGGCGACGAAGTTCATCAGCGGTCACGGCACGACGATCGGCGGCGTACTGCTCGAATCGGGGACGTTCCCGTGGGGGAACGGCCGCTTTCCGCTGCTCTCGGAGCCGAGCCCCGGCTATCACCAAAAAGTCTTCACCGAGACCTTCGGCGAGTACGCGTTTCTGACGCGCCTCCGCGCCGAAGTGCTGCGCGACGTCGGGGCGCAGATGTCGCCGATGGACGCGTGGCTCATGCTGCTCGGTCTCGAAACGCTCGGCGTGCGCATGGACGCGCACGTTCGCAATACCGCAGAGATCGTGGCTTTCTTGCGGACGCGCGATGAAGTGTCGTGGGTCAAAGCACCGCAGCTCGGCTCCGTCTTTACCTTTGGTCTTCGCGGCGGCCGCGAAGCTGGACGACGGTTCATCGACGCGCTCGAGCTCTGGAGCCACCTCGCCAACGTCGGCGATACCAAGAGTCTGGTCATCCATCCCGCGTCGACCACGCACTCGCAGCTCTCCGACGACGAGATGCGCGCCGCCGGCGTCGCCCCCGAGGCCGTGCGGTTGTCGGTCGGGCTGGAAGACGCAAGCGATCTCACGTGGGATCTGGGTAACGCGCTCGCCGCTTCGGAGGCGGCATGATTATCACGCTTCCGTCGCAGCGTCGCGACTTGCTGGCGCGCGTCAAGACCGTCGCTATGGTCGGCGCGTCGAACAACCATCTACGACCGTCGTACACCGTCTTCTCCTACTTGCGCACGCAGACGACGTTTGACGTTACGCCCATCAATCCGAGGCTCGAATCGATCGACGGCGTCAAAGCTTATCCGTCGCTGGCAGCGTATGCCGCGCAGCGCGGTGCGCCGGATGTGATCGACGTCTTCCGCAGGCCGAGCGAACTCGTCGCCGTCGTCAACGATGCGATCGCCGCGGGTGCGAAAGCGATTTGGTTTCAGTACGGCGTTATCAACGACGAAGCCATCCGGCTTGCGGACGAAGCCGGCCTCGACGTCGTCGTCGACCGGTGCATGAAGGTCGAGTTTGCTCGGTTCCACGGCGGCCTCGCTGCCGCGGGGGTCAATAGCGGCGTGATCACGAGCCGGCGGGCGCCGGCGCAGACGTAGTATGCTCGACGAATACGGACGGCACTCGCGCGCGCTCGACTCCGAGATCCTCCGGGCGATCGATGCGTGGCACGGGTCCGGCCGCCCGCTCGCCGATCGTGAATTCGACGATCTCGCACTGCGGATTTTCACCTATCAACTCCGCTACAACGAGCCCTACGCGCGCTACTGCGCCAGCCTCGGCGTTTCGGCATCGGCACTCCCCGGCTCTTGGCAAGCGATTCCCGCGGTGCCGGCCGACGCGTTCAAGGAGACGACGCTCGCCACGTTCGATCCCGCACACGCGGCCCTTGCATTCGAAACCAGCGGCACGACGTCGAACACGGGCGGACGGCATTACATGGAGACACGGACGCTGTACGACGCCGCGCTGCTCGCCGGCTTCGACCGCTTCATGCTGGCCGACGACGTACGGCCGCGCTTTTTGAATCTCGTTCCGAATCCGGCCGAACGACCGGAATCGTCGCTCGGCTATATGATGGCGCAGGTCAGCGCGCAACGCGGCGACGGACAGACGGGATGGTACCTGCGCGGCGAGGATTTGCTCTTCGAAGCCTTCCTGCGCGACGTCGCATCGGCCGTCGCCGACGTCGTACCGGTCTGCATCGCCGCCACGGCGTTCGCGCTCGTGCACGTACTGGACGAAATGACGCAGCGCGGCATCACGTTCGCTCTTCCCGCTGGTTCGCGCATCATGGAAACCGGCGGCTTCAAAGGACGCGCCCGTATCGTCGATCGCGCGGACTTGTACGCGCGGGCGTGCGAACGATTCGGCATCGCGGAGAGCGCAATCGTCGCCGAGTACGGCATGACCGAGTTGAGCTCGCAATACTACGATGAGATCCGCGCCGCGAACGCGAGGGTTGACGGACGCCGCAAAGCCGCGCCGCCGACGCTGCGAACGCGGGTCGTCGCACCGAACGGCAGCACGCTGCCGAACGGCACGGTCGGCGCGCTGCTGCACGTCGACTTGGCGAATCGCTCGTCGTGCGTCGCCATTCTCACCGAAGATCTCGGCGTCGCATTCGACGATGGACTCGTCCTGATCGGACGCGAGGCCGGCGCGTCACTGCGCGGCTGCTCGCTGGACGCAGAGACGCTGCGGCCGCGCTAACGGCGGTTACGTCGGACTTGGGCTCGGACTCGGACTCCCGCTCGGGCTTCCGCTCGGCGAAGTGCTCGGGCTCGGCGTAGCGTGTTTGAACGGACCGGCATGCACTCTCGCACCGGTCGCCGACGCGGCGATCGTAACGTTTTTTCCGCTATCGCCGGGCGCAAAGTCCATATCGCTGCGGAACTGCCCGCTTGCATCGGTTCCTTGAACCCTAGGATTCCACGTATCGCCGAACGCGTCGACCGCGTCGTTCGGGAGCGTGAGCGCGATCGCACTGACACGCGCCCCGAGAAAGACGTTGTTGCCGGTCGACGGCGGCGATCCCTCACCTTGACCGAAGTCCGCGGGAACCGTCGTGAGGCCGGTGACCTGCGCCGGAAAATCATCAGTGAACGCGGTCAGTTCCGCCGAAAACGTTTGGTTCGATACGGTGAGGACCGCACTGCCGTCGGTCCGGATCCCGATCGGCGCCGCGATCACACCTTGGCCTGAGTTGGCCGGACCGGTGAGCGTCACCGTCGGGCACTGCGTTCCGCTGCCGCAATCGGTGGCCGCGATTGAAAACGCAGCGATCCCATATCCTCTTACGCCGCCGCCGATCGCGCAGCTAACGCAGTTCAGGGTGCCGCCGGCAACGAGAACGCCGTTCAGTCGCTGTATTCCGAGCTTCGGCGGCGAGTTGAACGACGACGTCGTTCCGCTCAGCGACCCCAGATCGTCGAAGGCATCGTAGATGGCGGACACGCTCGGCAAAGCCGGCTTCGAGGCACCAACGTAAAGGCTCGTCACCGAAATCGAGGCGGTTGGCTGTATCGAGATCGTCGTGTAGAGCGATCCGGCCGGCGCTCCGAGGAGTTTCTCGTTGGCCGTATCTTCGCCGGCGCCGTCGACGAACGCGCCCTTTGCCGCTCCGCGCCCGTAGAGGCTGCCGTTGATTACGAGACCCGTCACGGCGGGAATGACCAGTGGGAATATTTCGCCGTTCGCCGTGTTGTAGTCGCCGTTCGCAATCTCGATGTCGAGCACCGGAATCGGACCGGGCGATGCGACGGCCTTGAGCGCCCGGGTTATCGTTTTATAGGGCGTCGCTTGGGACCCGTTGCTCGTATCGACGCCCGTCTTCGCGTTCACGAAGACGGTACGCTGCGTCGGCACCGCCGTCAACGACGGGAGCGGGGCCGGCGTGCCGCGATGCGTGCAGCTTCCGAGTACGCTCGCGAGTGCGATGGAGGCGAGCAGAGCAAAGCCGACGCGTGGTAGAAGGCGCATTAACTGCACCTTTGCCGCGACGCCGTCGGGAACCTAGCACCTCGAGCGCGAAGGGTCGAATCTCATGAAACTCACAGACCGGCCGGTTCGTTCGATCGTTCGCGCGATTGCGGGAGCCGCCGAGCGCTGGAGCGACGGGGATTTCCCGCCGCGCGTACGCCTGCTCGATGCCGTTGCCGCGCGAACGGGGTATTCGTTGCCGGCCGTCGAGTTTGCGCTCGACCGCATCTTCTTTTCGCTGGACGAACGCGCGATCGAAGCGACCATCGCGCGCGAGCTCGGTTCCGTAGACGCCTTGGACCGCTTCGTCGAACGCGGCGCGCTGCCGCGCGCTCGAGCGCTGCCGCTTGGCCGCATCTGCATCGTTTCCAGCCGCACGACCATCGGCGTCGCACTGCTGCCGGCGATTTTCGCACTGTGCGCGAAATGCGACGTGCTCGTCAAGGATCGAAACGACGGCCTCGTCGCCGCGTTTTTTGCGACGCTTCGCGAAGAGCTCGACGAGTTCGCAGAGGCCGCGCGCGCAAAAGCGTGGGACGGAGAGCGCGCCGCGGAGGATCTCCGTGCGTTTGACGGCGTCGTCGCCTTCGGCTCCGATGCAACGCTCGCGCAGATTCGCAACGCCGTGTCGGCTGCGGCGCGTTTCGTGCCGTACGGTTCGAAGGCCAGCGGCGGCTATGTCGGGCGCGACGCGCTCGCAACGGAAGCGTCGGCCCGCACCATCGCGCGGGGCGCCGCACGCGATCTCGTGCTGTACGAAAGCGAAGGCTGCCTCTCGCTGCACGCGCTCTTCGTCGAACGCGGCGGCGCGGTGACGGCGGAAGCGTTCACCGGCATACTCGCCGCGGAAATCGAACGCGCGGCGGTCGAGTTTCCACTCGGCACGCGATCGGCCGAAGCGGATGCCCGGCTAGCGCAACGCCGCGACCTCGCGGCCTTTCGCGCTGCATCCGGAACCGGTGCCGTCTACTCAGATGCAAATGCATCGTATCTTGCCGTGCTCGACCCACCCGCTTCCGAGCCCCCGGCGTTTCTTCCACGCGCGCTCGGCGTACACGCAGTCGACGCACCCGCCGAGGCCGCCGCCTATTTCGAACGCCACCGCATTCCGCTCGAAGCCGTGGCGCTCGCCGGCACGCGCGCCGACATCGTCGAGATGACGGTTGCCGCCGGTGCCGCTCGCATCTCCGCTTTCGGCGAACTGCAATCGCCGGCGCTAGGCGGATACCACGGCGGGCGCCCGCGCATCGCCGAGTTCGTCCGCTGGATAACCGACGAAACGTCATGAGCGATCAACTCGAAGAGCTGAAAGGACCGGTGCCTGGCCCGCGCACGCTCGAACTTTCGCGTCTGCTGCGCGAACGAGAGTCGCGCAACGTCACGTATCTTTCGCCCGAGTTTCCCGTCTTCTGGGAATCGGCCGACGGCGCCACCGTCACCGACGTCGACGGAAACCGCTATCTCGACTTTGCCTCGGCGTTCGGCGTCGCTAACGCCGGACACGCCAACCCGGCGGTGGTTGCGGCGATCGCCGATCAGGCGGCGCAGTTGATGCACGGCATGGGTGACGTGCATCCGACGGAAGCGCGCGCGAAACTGCTCGATCGTTTGCCGCGGATTCTTCCGCCTGGCCTAACGAAAACGTTTCTGGCCACGACCGGTGCCGAAGCAGTGGAGGCGGCGTTGAAAACGGCGGTCGTTGCGACCGGCAAACCGCATTTTGCATCGTTCGCCGGCGGTTACCACGGATTGTCGCTCGGCGCGCTGACGGTTTGCGGCCTCGAACGTTTCCGGGCGCCGTTCGCGGGCGCAATCGGCGGCCAGACACTGTTTCTCGAGTATCCGCGCGGCGGTGCGGACGCCGCCGAGCCGTCCATCGAACGGGCGCGCGCGGCGCTGGCCGAACGCGACGACCTCGCCGCCGTGATCGTCGAACCGATTCAGTCGCGCGGCGGATGCATCGTCCCGCCGCACGGATTCTTGGCGGGGTTGCGCGCGGCGTGCGCGGAGCTCGGCATCTTGCTGATCTTCGACGAGATCTACACGGGATTCGGGCGCACCGGAACGTGGTTTGCCGCCGAATACGAGGAGGTGGTTCCGGATATCATCTGCATCGGAAAAGCTTTCGGCTCCGGGTTTCCGATCAGCGCCGCAATCGCGCGCCCCGAGGTGATGGATGCCTGGCCTGTATCGACGGGCGAAGCGCTCCACACGTCGACGTACCTAGGCAACCCGATGGGCTGCGCGGCCGCGCTTGCGACGATTGGTGAAATGGAGCGTCTAGGGCTGCCGGCTCGGGCCCACGCACTCGGTTCGGCACTCGGCGCGCGCCTCGAACGGCTCGCGGAGAGCGAGCGCGCCATTTCCGTGCGCGGGCGCGGGCTGATGTGGGGCATTCAAATGCGCGACCCGGCGAGTGCCGACGCCGTCGTAAAGCGAGCGCTGACGCACGGGTTGATTCTGGTGCAGTCGGGAATCGAAGGCGATGTTATATCGATCGGGCCGCCGCTCGTCATCACCGATCGCCAGCTGCACCGCGCAACCGACATCCTCGAAAACGCCATCGCCGCCATCTAACGTACGGGAGATATGAAGACATACCGCATCGCCGTCATCGGATTACTGGAGAACGATACCTCGCACCGTCTGCCGCTCTCGCAACATTCACGCTTCGAACTCCTCGAACCGGACGCGGAACAGCTCGACGCGGTCGTCATAGCGTCGGACCCCGCGTCGCACGTTACCGACACGCTCTCTGCGTTACAACGTGGTTTACACGTTCTCGTGGCGCTGCCGTTCGCCATCGACTTAGACGCCGCGCAAACGATGACCGAAGCAGCGCAGGCTTCCAAGCGCGTTTGCAGCGTCGACTACCGATTCCGCTTTACGCCGCAAGCGCTCGCCACGAAGGAACTCATCGAAAACAAACACCTCGGTCCGATGCGTTCCATAGAAATCGCCGCCCAGCACGGCGACCGCCGCTTAGCGGAACGTCACGATCGCGGCTGGTGGTTCGAACGCGGGCTCGGCGGCGGCGTTGCCGCGCTCGGGCTTTCAAACTCGATCGACTTAGCGGTGTGGTTCGCCGGGCGAATACCGAAGAACGCGTCGGGGTTCATACGCACGGCGAACCCGCATCGTCAAGACAAGGCCGGCAGCTTCGGCGCGACCGCCGACGACGGCGCCTACGCGCTGCTCGACTTCAGCAACGGATTGGCCGCCCGCCTCAGCAACGACTCAACGGCACCGGTCGAGTCCTACGTCTGCGCCGTCTACGGCGAAGATCGCGTCGCCGTCAGCAGCGGCCGACACGCTGCCGAAACCACGCTTTACACCGTCGACGACGACGAAACGAACGAGCTGCAATGCAAACCGTCGCCATACCAGAAATCGCTCGGCGTCGAGACCGCGCTCGTGATGGATCTGTACGACGAGTTCGTCAAACAAATCGAGACGGGAAAGAGCGCGCTTCCATCATTCAGCGACGCACTCGAGGTTCAGCGAGTCCTGACCATGATCGGGGCTTAGCAGGCGGCTGAAGAGCTCGCGAGCTCTTCAGCACCTGCTAGGCTTCTTTTGAGTTTAGGTCGGCTTCGTTTCGGTCGTACTCGAGGATGTCGCCGGGGGCGCATTCGAGGACGAGGCAGAGTTTGGATAGCGTGTCGAAGCGCATGCCGCGCACTTTCCCGGTGCGAAGGAGGCTGAGCTGTGTTTCCGAGAGTCCGATCCGCTCGGCGACGTCGCGCGCGCGCATCTTGCGGCGCGCCAGCATGACGTCTAATGTGACGCGAACCGGCATCAGACGAACTCGTCCAGCTTGGATTGAAGCTTCTGGCCTTCGCGTGCCAACAGGATTAGGACGACGCCAACCAGCGCCAGCGTGAGATTCTCGACGTTCCAATCGAGCGTCACGCCGCGCATCTCGCGAAACCCGTTGCCCATAAGATAGATTAGGCTCGGCTGCACGACGATCGCGGCAAACGCTCCGATCATGAGACAGCCCCCAATCTCCCTCAGGGCGCAGACGACGGCCGGACCGAACGCGCCGCCCCGGTCCATTGAGGCCATGGCGTTCGACGCGGACCACAGCGCCGCCAGAAAGAAAATCGGCGCCAACAGGCTGATCCAGTAAGCGGGTGTTGTCATCACCCCGCCGTCCGTCGCATCGAGGTGCAGCAGCCGTCGCGCTCCCGTCTGCTCGAAAAGCAACGAAAGCCCCAGTCCGAGGACGACGATCCGGGTAACGACGGCGGCAAGGGGCATTCTTGGCATTAGGTGTCTCCCGTTGGCAGCTAAAGTTCTTTATGTAAGACAGACGTTACTTTAAGTCTTATATAAAGTCAAGCCACCTAGGGGGTCCGCGAGCTAGTGGGTCAGCGCGTGCCAGATCGTACCAAGGGCGAACGTGACCGACCTGCCCTGCACCTCGGAGCGTCCGCCCCGGAACTGATACTTCCAGGCCCGCGGCGAGCTGCCGTCGTCCAGCGCAAACCACACCATCCCCACGGGCTTCTCAGCGCTGCCGCCGCTCGGGCCGGCAATCCCCGTCGTCGCAAAGCCAAGCGACGCCCCAAACCGCTCGCGCGCACCCCTCGCCATAGCCAACACGGTCTCCTCGCTTACCGCCCCATGTGCCTCGATGACCTTCGGATCGACGCCCAACTGCTCCATCTTCACCGCATTGTCGTAGGCAACGATCCCGCCGATGAACGATTTCGAAGACCCAGCCACCGCGGTCAACGCCGCCGCAATGCGCCCCCCCGTGCACGACTCCGCCGTAGCAATCGTAAGCCCGCGCGCCACAAGCAGGTCATGCACCGCACTTTCAGGCGTCGCCGCATCAACGCCGTAAACGTGGCCGGCGAGGCGAGCCTCGATATCGCGCTGCAGCGGCGCTATCGCAGCCTCCGCCGCCTCCGCCGACGCCGCTTTCGCCATGATCTTGACGTCGCACCGAAAATCGTGCGCCAATACGGCAATCTTCGGATTCTCCGACGTCCGAAACAGATCGTCGATCCGATGATCGATCTCGGATTCACCCAGATTGATGGTATGAATCACGCGCGTGTAGATCGCATCGTGCAGATCGAACCGCTCGCGTAGAATCGGAATCAACCGATCGTCGACCATCGGCCTCATTTCGCGCGGTACCCCCGGCATACACGCCACAAATCGCCCATCCGCGCGAAACACGATGAACCCGGGCGCCGTCCCATTCGGATTCGTCAGCACCGCAGCCCCGCGCGGCAACTCCGCCTGCTTACGGTTATTCTCCCGCATCTCGCGCCCAAACGATTTGAATATCGCCTGCATAAATTCCAACGAAGGCTGATCGAGGACGGTATCGAGTCCCAAGGCCAAGCACACGGCCTCCTTCGTTAGGTCATCCACCGTCGGGCCAAGGCCGCCCGTCGTCACCACTCCGTCGGCTCGCTCGAGCGCTCCGCTTATTACCGCGGCGATCCGCTCGAGATTGTCTCCGACCCCGTGCGTCGCGTGTACGTCGAGACCGATGGTAGACAAACGAGACGCGACGTGAGCGGTGTTCGTATCCACCAGTTGCCCCAACAGCAACTCGGTACCGACTGCAATTAGCTCAACGCTAGGCATCCCGCTCGAACCACTCCGGATACGAGAACTTGACGTCTGCGGTGAATCCCTCGGCGGCCTCGATCATCGACTGCCGGCGAACCGGCGACTCCTGCGCCGAGGGATGCAGCGCTTTGACTTCTTCCCGTTTCTTCGCCAACACGTCGACGAACCGTGCAAACCGCGAATCCATCGCTCGTTGCAACGCCTCTTTCAGAATCTTGCCGACGCGCGGCGCTAACCCAGTTGTCGAAATCGCCACGCGAACCGGACCGGCCTTCGCGATCGCCGCCATTGCCACGAAGCCGAAGTTGGGCTGATCGATACAACAGAGCAGAAACCCATGCTCGTCCGCCAGCTTTCGAAGCCGAGCCGAGAGTGCAGCATCCTGCGGAGTGGAAATCACAAAGAACGAGCCGACGAAGTCAGAGTCTTTCAATCCGCCAACTTCAGTGATCCACTGAACGTCGGCACCACTCTCCCTGAGTGCCGCCGCCTTATCGATCGCCTCGCGATCGTCAGAGGCCCCGATGACGACGCACTTGCGCCCAACGAGATTCAGCGAAACCGGAAAGAATGGGGTTCTCATCGCTACGTGTCATCCTGAGCGCAGGCGCCGAGCGTCGTAGTCGAAGGACGCAGCGAATGCGTTGAGCGAGCGCAGCGAGTCGAAACGCGCAGAATACGTGCTTCGACTCCGTTCGCCAAACGCGAACTGCGCTCAGCACCCTCGATGCGTCCTTCGACTGCGCTCACTGCGTTCGCTTCGCTCAGGATGACAGGGAGCATTAAAAGTCCACGGGCCGGAGGTAGAACTCGTTTATCGCGGTGTTCGTCAACATCGCCGTCGTTGGTAAGTGTCTCTTCCAGTGGGTGCCATCGACGCGACGCCGAACCAGCGCGACGTCCGCAGGCGCAAAGCCGTGTTCTACGAGCTGCGCATCGGAATACCCGAGCAACAGCCTCGCGAGGATTGCGTCCGCGCGCGCGTACGTGATCCCGAGATCACCCTCGTCCGTTTGGTCCGCTTCCAAATCGGCACTCGGCGCCTTCGAGATCAACGGTTCCGGGACTCCGAGATAGCGCGCGAGCGCCCAGACCTGCGTCTTGAACAGGTCGCCGAGCGGGTTCACCGGGGGCGTGTCGTCGGCGTGCCAAGTGAAATATCCCAGCAGGCGTTCGGTCTTGTTCCCGGTTCCTACAGGGAGCGCATTTAGTTTCGCGGATTGATCGAACAATACGAGCATTCGCGTACGCGCCATCACGTTGCCGCGGCGGCGGGCGTCGGCGTCAGGTTCGTACTGTAGGTAGCCGTCGACGGCGCCGCTGATGTCGATCGTGCGTTCGTTGATGTCGAGTGCGTCGACGACGAGTCGCGCGTCGGCCAAACTTGATGCACTTGAGGTGCGGTACGGCAAGCGGAATGCATAGACGTTTTCCGGCCCAAGCGCGCGCGCGCAAAGATATGCCGTCACCGCGGAGTCGATGCCGCCGGAGAGTCCGATGACTGCGCGCCCCATCGACCGCCTGACCGTCAACTCATCGCGCAGAAATGCTACGAGCCAATCCGCGGCAACCGCCCCGTCGATGCCCGGCGCACCGGGCGTGCCTGACGGCGCTTCAATGACGGGGAACATTGCGGCCTCCGCGCGGGAGCGGAAGTTCGTCGTCGAGGAACAGGTCCGGCAGAACGGCACCGAGATCGCCCAGCAAAGGTAAGCTCGCGCGGGCCAAATCGATCTCGCGAAGGTCGAGCTCGGCGCGCAGGATGCATGCTTCGGACGCAGGGGCTTCGACGATGGTTTCTCCGCGGGGGTCGATGATGCATGACGAGCCGGTCATGCCCTTCCCGCCTTCGAAGCCCGTTAAGCCGCAATAGGCGAGATAGACACCGTGTTCGGCGGCGATCGTCCGGAGAATTTCGCGCCAGCGCGTGATACTGGTCAACTCACCGTCACCCTCGATGCCGCGGCCTGGTGCGGCACTCGGGACGATCAGCAAGCGCGCGCCCTTGATTGCGGCTACGGCCGGTACGATCGTATGCCACGCGTCTTCGCAAATCAGGATTGCAGCTCGCCCGAATTGCGTATCGAAGGCACTCATCTTGCGGCCCCGCGAGAGGAAGCGTTCCTCGTCGAAGACGCCGTACGTCGGCAGAAACATCTTGCGATGGACGTGGACGATGCGATCCCCTGCCGGACGCACTTCCACGTAGATCGCGCTATTGTAATACGTGCCGTGATCGTTCTCGAAGAAGCCGCAAGCGATATCTACGGGCGCGTCACCGCAGGCTTCGCGCCAGGTCGATGCAAGATCGCCGGCGATGCGTTCGGCCGAGAGCGCGAGATCGTAGACGGCGCCTTCGAGGAAGTAGCCGGTGAGGCCGCCTTCGGGCAATACGACGAGATCGGGCGGGTCCGGCGCAAGCGTTGCGAAGGCCTCGGCGGCCGAACGCAGGTTTTCTGCGTAGCGACCCTTCAGCGGCTTCATTTGGACGAGCGCGACGCGCAGGCGCGAGGTGGTTGCGTTTAGATTATCGGGCGGGCGCACTCGTGGCTACCTCGACTTGTTCGTCGCCCGGCCGCCGCATGCCGCATCGCGACGCGCACTCTTCGGCGGGATACGTCCAAATCTCAGCTAGGGTCGGATGCAGATGCGGAATGCGCATGAACTGCTCGACCGTCGCGCGGTAGTTCATCGCAACGATGACTTCATGGATCAACTCCGAGCCCTGCGGTCCGATGATGCTCGCACCGAGGATCCGGCCGGTTACCGGCTCCGCCATCATCTTCACGAAGCCCTTGGTCTTATTGAGGCACAACGCCTTTCCGTGCTCGGCGAAATCGTACCGCCCCACCAGATACGCCGTTCCAGCAGCCTTGAGATCTTTTTCGGAGGCACCGACCGAAGCGACCTGCGGATCGCTGAACACCGTGGACGCCGCCATCAGCGAGTAGTCGGCCTTCTCGCGCGCGTCTTGGCAAGCGTTGCGGGCCGCAACTTCGCCCTGATAGATTGCGACGTGAACGAGCATATATTCGCCGGTGACGTCGCCGGCAGCAAAGATCTTCGGGTTGCTGGTACGCAGCGTCGCGTCGACGGCGATTCCGCTCCAGGGATCGTATCCCACCCCCGCGGCTTCAAGGCCGAGCGAATCGACGTTCGCAATTCGACCCAGTGCGAAGAAGATTTCGTCGGCGACGACTTCGCGTTCGACGCCGTCGACCGAGTAGCGGACCACCTTCTTACCGTCGCGCCGCAGCGCCTCGATTAACGTCGTGTTCGCGATCACGTCGATGCCTTCGTCGCGATAGTAGCCCGTTAAGGCATCGCCGATGTCGTCATCCATGTGCGTCAGCAAGTGACCGCTGCGTATCAGCATCGTCGTCTTGGCGCCCATCCGCGAAAGAAACTGACCGAGTTCGCACGCCGTGAAGCCGCCGCCCAATACGATGGCCGAAGCCGGCACCTGTTCCAACTCGAGCGCCGTGTCGGTGTCGAGAAATCCCGTCTCGGCGAGCCCCGGCACCAGCGCCGGCTGGACGACGCTTCCGGTCGCGATGATAAACTTGTCGGCCCGCAAGATGGTGTCGTCTCCGACCTGCAATTCGTTCGCCGATACGAACGTCGCGCGGCCGCTATACAGCGGGAACTTCGCAATACCCTCGATGCGGTAGTCGGCGAACTCTTTGACGAGCTCGCGCTTGCGCCGCAGGATATACGGCATATCGACGGTCACGCCGCCGACGTGCACGCCCAGCGCACCGGTTTCGCGCGCATCCTGCGCGGCGTCGCTGGATGCGAGGAATGCCTTGCTCGGCATACAGCCGCGCAAGATGCACAGGCCGCCGAGCGGGCCGTGATCGACGAGCGCGGCACTGCAACCGAAATCGCCGACCGTACGGGCGGCGGCGTAGCCGCCCGAGCCGGCACCGACGACGACGACGTCGTGCTCGAAGGTCTGCATGCGATCGGAGCTCCTACCGCGCCGAAGGGCGGGCACCTAAACGGTGGATCGATTCGATAAAGCGGACGGTGCCGTTCGAGTGAACGAGGATCGAGTGCGTGCGCGCTTGGTTTCCGTAAAACCGGACGCCCTGTACCAGGTCGCCGTCGGTGATGCCGGTCGCCGTGAAGATGACGTTGTCGCTCTTGACCAAGTCGTCGATCGTCAGCACGCGTTCGAGATCGCCGAAGCCCATCGCCTTCGCGCGCTCCGCTTCTTCTTGACTGCGCGGCTGAAGCCGGCCCATAAAATTTCCGCCGAGACACTTGATGGCGGCAGCGGCCAAAACGCCTTCCGGCGCGCCGCCGGTCCCCATCGCCACGTGAATGCCGGTCGCTTCGATCGCGGTTGCGATGCACGAATCTACGTCGCCGTCGGAAATCAGCTTTATCCGAGCGCCCGCATCGCGGACTTCGCGAATCAGATCGGCGTGACGCGGGCGATCGAGGATCACGACGCAGACGTCGCTGATCGGCTTTTCGAGAGCGTTGGCGACGGCTTCCAGATTGTCGAGCACCGGTGCGTCGATGTGCACGTACGGTCCGGCTTTCGGACCGACGGCGAGCTTCTTCATGTACGAATCCGGTGCGTGGAGCAAACCGCCGCGCTCCGAAATGGCCATAACGGCGATCGAGTTGGGCAAACCGTTAGCTACAAGATTCGTCCCTTCGACCGGATCGACCGCGATATCGACCTCCAAGCCGCCCTTGCCGACTTCTTCGCCGATGAAGAGCATCGGCGCTTCGTCGCGCTCGCCCTCGCCGATAACGATGCGGCCGGAGATTTCCATCTCGGCCAGCGATTCTCGCATCTTTTCGACGGCCGCGCCGTCGGCAGCGTCGCGTTCGCCGCGTCCCATCCAGCGCGAAGCCGCAAGTGCCGCGTTTTCGGTCACTTTTACAAAGTCGAGCGAAAGGGCCGGGTGTTGAGAGAACGTCCGGGAAGTCGAGCGTGCCATGCCCCGAGGCTACAAGGGAAGCGGGGGTTTTCCTGTTAACCCGCAAAATGAGGCATTCGCCGTGTCCGCCGCTACTCGCTTACCACAAACGTCGCGCCCGCGCTCCTACCTGGACGAACTGCTCGCTCCGGGCTGGTCGCCATTGGCCGCCGTCGTCCTGGCGGGGCTGACCCTAGGATTTTTTGCGTGGTATGCGCTGATCGTGCCTCGCCACGACGCCGCTCTGAGCCAGCTGGGGCTGCTAGGGGGAATGGCCGGCGGCATCGTTGCCGCGCTTGCGGTGTGGATCGGCTACGCGCGCTACTTTTCACGCAGAGCGGGCATCACGCTCGTGCGATCGCTGCAGTACGACTCGCTGACGTGGGTGCCGTTCCTACTTTTGTGGCTGACGTTCGTCCTGCCGCCGCAACTGACGCACGGCGCGCGCATCTTCGTCGTTGCGGGCGGCACGTTCGCGATCCTCAAAGTTTTGATCGCCGCTCGCTTCAATCAAACCGTGCGAGAAGTTTTGATCGACTTCGTCGCAACGCGCGCGGCGATCATCCTCATCGCCGAGCTCGCATCGGTCATCATCGGTCAGCGCCCGGGCACGCACGTCCAGGAGTCGACGCATCTGCTGCTCGCGGTGTGGGGACGATGGGACGCCGTCCACTACATCGACGTCGCGACCCAAGGGTACCAGGGCACCGACATGGCCTTCTTCCCGCTCTATCCGCTCCTGATAAAGATCGTCGGCGGGCTCGCGGGCAACCATCTGATCGCCGGCCTGCTGATTTCGAATGCCGCGTTCTTTTTCGGACTGCTCTACCTCTATAAGCTCGTCGAACGCGAGTACGACCGCTCGGTCGCGCGCCGCGCCATCTTCTATATCTCGATCTTCCCCTCGGCGGTCTTCTTCTCGGCGGTCTACACCGAGTCGCTCTTCTTCATGCTGACCGTCGCATCGTTCTACTACATGCGTACGCACAAGTGGTGGATGGCCGGCGCCGTCGGCCTGCTGGCCTCGATGACGCGCGTCGAAGGCGTTCTGCTCGCGGTACCGTTCGCGATCGAATGGTTCGCGCAGTACCGAAGCGTTCTGACCAAAGGTAGCGCAGGCCTCATCCCGGCGCTTTTCAATCTGGCGGCCGGCGCCCTGATCCCGCTCGGATTGGCGATCTATATGGCGTACTTGTGGGTACTGCGCGCCGATCCGCTCTATTTCTCGCACGTTCAGATTCACTGGAACCGACACTTCGCGCCGCCGTGGGTCAGCGTGATCAACGCATTCGACAAGATCGCGCATACCGGCGTGGGGCAGACTATCGCTAATGAGTCGCTCGAACTGGCGTTCACGGCCTTGATGATCGCCGTGCTGATCGGCGGCGCTCGAGCGTTGCGCCCGTCCTATATCGCCTATCTTGGGCTTTCGATCCTGATTCCGATGTGCACGTCGAGCCTGATGTCGATGCCGCGCTTCGCGCTCGTCCTCTTTCCGATGTTTGCGATCCTCGCGCGCTGGGGCGAACGCCCCTGGGTGAATAACGTGATCCTCGCGTTCTCGCTGCCGATGCTCGGCCTCTACACGGTGCTCTTCGCGCTCTGGTATTGGGTCGCGTGACCGTGGCTTCACTTAAATCGATCGCTCAGCGGCGCGGCGTCCGGCAGTTCGTCAAGTTCGGAATCGTCGGTGCGTCGGGCTTTCTCGTAAACCTGATCGCCTTCACGCTCCTGCAAAAAGTCGTCCAGCACCACGACCGGCCGCTGCAGTACTACGTGATCTACTCGATCGCGTTCCTGACCGGCGGCGTTTCCAACTACTATTTGAACCGCATTTGGACGTTCCGCTCGACCGGACACGCGGTGCGCGAAGGCGCGCAGTTCATGACGGTCTCGCTCATCGCGCTCGTCGCCGGCCTCCTCGTTTCGTGGGGGCTGAGCCGGTGGCTCACCTTCGGACACACGACCTGGTTCATCAGTACCGTGGCGGGTATCTTCGTGAACTTCTTCCTCAACAAGTACTGGACGTTCAAGCATGTCTGACGGCCTCGGCGACGAGGCCGTTCTCGCGCGAGCCAACGCCCGCTGGTGGTATCTCGGCCTCGGATTGATTCTGCTGATCGGCCTGCTGCTGCGCCTCAAGGGCCTGCACAATCCGTTGCTCGACCATCCCGGCTGGCGCCAAGGCGATACTGCGAGCATCGCGCGGAACTTCTTTCGACTGCAATACAACATCATGTTCCCGCAGACCACATACAACGGGCCGCCGCCGAACTACGTCGAGCTGGAACTCCAGATCGTTCCGTTTATCGCCGCTACCTTGTACCGCGTCTTCGGTTTGCATCCGATCTTCGGGCGCCTGATCACCATGGCGTTTAGCCTCGGCACGATCGCCGTCATCGCTGCGTTCGGCCGTTGGCTGTTCAAAAGCGCGAACGCCGGACTGGCCGCCGCGTTCCTCTTTGCCGTCTTTCCCGGAAGCGTCTATTACGGCCGCACGTTTACGCCCGATACGGCGATGGTGTTCTTTCTCACCGCCGCGCTCTACGCCGTCGCGCGGCTGCTGCTCGAGGACGAGGCGATCGCCCCGCGCGCGCTGGCTCGCGCGGCGGCGCTGCTCGTCTTTGCATACCTCGCGAAACCGGTGGCGGTCGTCGCCGTCGTTCCGCTCGCAGGCCTGATCTGGGAGCGCGCCCGCAGCGGCTTGCGGACTCGGCCGACGGCGCTGGTCGTGCTGGTGGTCATTCCGCTACTCATTCTCGCGATGTACGATCAGCGCGTTTCGGCTCAGGCCGAATGGCACTGGGCCAGCGGCATCACCCAACTGCACGTGCTTCCGGCGCTGCGTGAAGCCTTCACGAGCCTGAACGGATTCGCGACCAAGCTCGGGCAGTTCCGCGACGTCATCGGCATGCTGCATTCCACGATGCTCGGCACGCTGGCCTTTTTGCTCGCGATCGTCGGGATCGTCGCAATTCCGTGGCTCGGCGCGCGCAGCCCGGCGCTTTTGTGGGGATGGCTCGCCGGCGGATTCGCATACGTCTACGTCGTCGTCACGGTCGAGCGCGTCGATTACTACATGTATCTCTTGCTGCCGCTCTTCGCGCTGGTTGCGGGCGGCGCAATCGCGCGCTTCGTCGACGCCGTCCTGCGAACCGATGCCGCGCCGGCCGCCCGCTACGCCATTCTCGGCGTGCTGCCGATTCTTGCCGTCATCCTCGTGGTTCAGAGCCGCGCTGCTGCGTCGCCGTACTATCGTTACAGCAAGCCGGTCTATCGAAATGCCGTCGCACTCGACCGCACGCTCGCACCCGGCGCTCTCGTCGTGATCGGACACTATGGCCCCGACGTGCAATACTACATCGATCGCTTCGGCTGGGAGGAAGACCCCGCAATCTGGACGCCGTTCGATGAAGAAAGCGCGATCCGGAAAGGCGCGCGCTACTTTATCTCGATCGAAGACGGCCGCCTGCGCGCAAACGCCGACCTGTGCGCGTGGATCTCGCGTTTTCCCATCCTCGACGCATCCGCCGCATGGCCCGTCTACGAAACCGATCCCGCTAAGACGCTTCCGGGCGCGGAAGCTTTTTGGCGCACCTACCGCAAAGCCGCGCTAGCCGGAAACGGCCGCGCTTTTCTGAACGGCCGCCACGTCTGTACGTCGACGCACGCTAAATTGGGAACGCCGTAGAGCTGCGGTTATTGCGTTTCCACGTTCGGATCGCGCGGTCGGACGTTCCAGGCGGCAAACGCGAGAATGCACAGACAGACTACAATCCCGCCTGGGATCAGCGCGAGCAGCGCGAGCGGGCCTTGGAACCCGGCTCGGTCCAGAACGCGCCACAGCCCCCAAATGATGAGTGCGTTCATCGCGAAGATCAGTATGAGGCCGACGACGATCGCGAACACGCCGATAACGCCGGTCAGGACGTTCCCGAACGGCGACGCGGATTCAAGATCGTTTGAGGCGATAAAGTCCTTCGTCTTTTTGACGTTCGCCTTGTCGCCGGCGGCCTGGTAACGGCGCCACGCTTCGTTCGCGGCATCCTTGGCCGCAACTTTGTCGTTGCGGGCGAGCTCGATGCGCGCCTTGACGAAATAGCCGTCGCCGTCGGCCGGCTCGGCGCCGATCCACTGGCCGATGTCGAACAGCGCGCCGTCCAGATTGGTGCCGTGCAGCCGCGCCAGTGCGCGATTGTACCACGGACTCTCTTCGTCCGGGTGATTCTCGATGACCCAGGTGGAGTCGCTCTCCGACGCCGTGTAGTCGCCGTTCTCGAGTTCGGCGCGTCCGCGCTGCAGGTGTCCCCGGATCGTCTTCGGATCCATCGCGACCGCGCGGTTGCAATCGGCGATCGCCGCGTCGTAGAGTTTCAGATTGGCATTGATCGTGCAACGCACCGCATAGTTGAAGGAACGCGTTGGGTCGAGCTGGATCGCCTTGGTGGCAGCCTCGAGCGCGCGCGTGTTTTCACCCAGGTCGCCGAGCGCGAGCGCGTACTGCCGGTAGGCATAGGCGCTCGATGGATCCAGGGTAATCGCCCGCTCGCAGTCGCGCGCGGCGGCTTCGTTTTGGTCGAGCGCCCACTCGGACTCACAGCGCGACGCAAATGCGTAGGCAAACCCCGGGTCGTCGGCAATCGCCTCGTCATATGCGGCAATCGCGCCTTTGTGGTCGCCCTTCTCCTCGAGCTTATCGCCCTGGTCGACGAGCCGTTGCGCGGTCGGCGGAATGCTTTCGGCTGCGCCTGCGACGCGGCTGTACGATAGGGCGACGCCGATCGCGACGAGCGAAGACAGAGCGAACGCGAACCACCTCGCCATACCGGGCGGTTGTACGCTGCCCGGAAGACTCCTACGGCCCGATCGATTGGAACGTGGCGTGCAGATCCTCGAACGCCTCGGGGCCAATTGTGATGCCGCCTTTGAACGGATAGTCCAGCGATACGGTCAGGAACAGCACGAGCCCGATCAAGAGGCCGAGCGATCCGGCCATCACGCTGCGCATCGGCCCGTGCTTGTAGCCGAACAGGTAGGTGAACGCGACGGTAACGACGGCGCCGAGAACCAGCACCAACCACATCACGCTGCTGATTCCGGTCGAGCTCATCGTCAGGCGTACCTCGCGGTCGCGCAGCGCCCGATCCATCGCCGCGAGCATCTGCTGATGCACGTCCTCCTGGCGCATCGACGTAACCGGAAGCTGGCGAACGATACGATCGATTTGTTCGATCAAGGCGTTGGCCTGCGGCGACTGCTGGCCGCGAGCCATGGCGGGCCACTCATCCGTCGCGACAACCTTCACGTACGAGCGCAGCGCCGAACGAATCTCTTGCATCTGTGGGAAATCGTCCGCATCGCGATAGACCAAAGCGAGAGAGCTGGCTTCCTCAAAGCTTCGCGTCTCCGCAGCTTCGAAACGCTCCCACACCGTCACGGCGACGAATGCAAGGAGCACCGCGTACACGACGCCGATCACCGCGAGGATGAACCCCGCCAAATCGTTGTGTTCTTGACGAATCTGCTGCGGGAACAGTTTCGAAACGATGGTACCGATAAGGACGGTTACTGCGACGAATCCGCCGATGATTAAAAGGCCCGACAGATAGACGGGCAGGTTTTGGATCCACTCCATCACGGCAGCGGCAACAGTGAAGTCGTCGCTCCACTCCCGCTTGCCGACGGCGCCTGCGGAACGCCGGAGTTCACGACCTGCCGGTAAGCGATCAAACGATTCGTGTTTTTCGCCAGATCGAGCTCGAGTTCGTAACTGCGCTTGATCGCATCGGTGAGATCGTCGGAATCAAACGTGTAGTTGAAACGGCGCAAGCTCTTGAGCAGCAGCTTGTTCGTCGCGTCGAGCTGACCGTAGGCTTGGGCGATTCCGGCTCCGGCCGCGCGATAGGTCGGAAAGTTCGATATCACGATCTCGCGCTTGAGCTTGGCGTTTTCGATCTCGGTCTTGAGCGCGTCGAGGCGCACGCTCTCCGGGTCGACCGCCTGGCCCTCGCGAATGGTCGCCAGCGCGTCGTCGAACGAGCCCTTGGAGTATTCGGCCTGCGCCAAACCGGCGGCGGCCAGCACGTACCCCGCCTGCGCGCGCAGATTCTTCGGATCGACTTTCAGCGCCAACCGGTATGCCAACTCCGCGTCGCGTACGTTGCCGCGCGCTAGCGCAACGTCGCCCTGGTGGACGCGCGTGTTGACGATCCAGCGCTCGATCGACCCGGCACACCCGGTGAACGAGAGCAGCATCGCAGCAGCGATGATTACTTGAAGTCGTTTAGCCGCGAACATGATTGAAGAACCGTGCAACCTCCTCGATAAGCCAAGCCGAGGGATAGAAGATGATCTGCGAAAGCAGGGTGCCGACGATCGCGGTAAGCGCTAGGTAGAACACCATCGACTTCACTTCGGCGAGGCTCCGCTTTCCGTGAATGGCCTGGTCCGTAATCATCGACGACGTCGGATCGACGAAGAGCGTAAAAGCGATCGTGCCGACGCCGTTGATGATCCCGGACAGTCCGAGCGCCGTCCGAGCCGCGTCGATATCCAGCACCGACGCATAGTACGAGGCTTGGACGCCAATCGCGTAGACTCCCGTAACGACCACGTTGAAAACCAGCATACGCTTTGGAAGCATCCGCCACTGGAAGCGCTTGAGCTCGGCGAGACCCGGGATTCGTTCCGAAGCGAGAATCTCGCGAATCACCTTGAAGTCGAACAGGCGAAAGAGCGAATGCGGCAGCGATCCACGGTATTCGAACGAGCGGATACCGCGCCGGAACAGATAGGTGAACATCGGCAGCAGCAATGCAAAAACGACCATTCCGGCCGTTCCCGCGAGGATGATCAAACGAAGTTGGACCTCGAAGTTGTGCTGAAAGGTCGCCACGCCGACCATGTCGTGGCCGCCTTGGAGAATCCGTACCGCCTTCCCGGCTCCGTCGGAGAGCGGCCCGATCATAACGATCGAAAAGAGATTCGCCAGGCGGCCGCCGGTCATGAAGAGGTTGAAGAGCGAAATCGAGGTCGCAATGCGCCCCGTCTGGACTCCCGCCAAACGCGCGGCGTAAGCGCCGATGGTAACGCCTTGAACGACGAAGGTGATCGCCATCGCGCCGATCAGCTTCCACGACCACAGATGCGGCGTTACGTCGATCGTATCGACGATCTTCGAAACGATAGTGACGTAGTGATCGGTGTTAATGATGCCCCACTAGATCCCCGCCGCTAGGCAGCGTCACTATTCCAGGCGATCGCGGATTCGTCGACGGGGCCGATGATGCAGAGCCCGAGATCTTCTTCGCGCAGCAGCTCGCCCGCAACGTCCTGCACGTCCGCGGCGGTAACGGCGTCGATCCGCCGCTCGATCTCCTCGGGTTCCACGTTGCGCCCGAGCGCAAACTCGTTGCGGCCTAGGCGAATCATCCGGCTCGACGTCGACTCGAGCGAAAGCGTGAGGTTCCCCTTGATATGCTCTTTGGCGAGATGCAGCTCCGCTTCGTCGACGCGCACGTCGCGGATTCGGTGGAACTGCTCGGCGATGAGGTCGATGCAGGCTTGCACGTTTTCCGGCGACGTGCCGGCGTACACGCCGAACAGTCCGGCCGCGCGATACGCGGCCTGAAACGAGTACACGGTGTACACGAGGCCGCGCTTTTCGCGGATCTCCTGAAAGAGACGGCTGGACATCCCGCCTCCCAGCATCGTATCCAGTAACGAGAGCGCGTAGCGCCGTTCGTCGCGTACCGAGAGGCCGCGCGTTCCCGCTACGACGTAGGCTTGTTCGCTGTCCTTATGGCGCACGAGCGTGCCCGGCGTGAGCTTCGGCGAATCTGCACCGTGCGGCTCGCTGGTTCCGGAAAACGAGGCGAAGTGCTCCGCTACCAATTCGACGAAACGGTCGTGATCCAGATTCCCCGCGCCCGCAACGACGATCGAGTCCGGCGCGTAGTGCGCGCGCATGTGACCGCGAAGATCGTCCGGCGTGAGAGCGACGACGGTATCGTTGAATCCGATCGTCGGATCGCCGAGATCCGAACCGTGCCACATCGTCTGCAAAAAGAGATCGTGGATCAGCTCGTCGGGCGAGTCCTCGTACATCTTGATCTCTTCGAGCACGACTTTCTGTTCTTTCGCGAGTTCTTGCGGATCGAAGGCCGAGTGCAAAAACATGTCCGCGAGGACGTCCATCGCGAGCGGCACGTGCCGGTCGATCACCTTAGCGTAGTAACACGTCGTCTCTTTGTCGGTGAATGCGTTGAGGTTTCCGCCGACGCCGTCCATCGTTTCGGCGATCTCCCGCGCCGTCCGGCGCGCGGTTCCCTTGAAGAGCATGTGCTCGACCAGGTGCGAGATCCCGCGGCGCGCGCGCGATTCCACCGCGGAGCCGACGTCGGCCCAAATGCCGATCGACGCCGATCGGACGGACGGCATCGTCTCCGTCAGGACTCGTATCCCCCCGGGGAGCGTCGTCTTCTTATACACGTGCGCTACTCTTTGAAAGCACTGCGGGCCCACTCCTCGTCCCAGAACACGCCGTGGGTCCCGGCGGCCCGGGCGGCGAGCGCGGCGGGGGGTTCGCCCCGGCGCACGGTGATGCTGTAAACCACGCGCGAGGTCGGCTTGGCCAAGTCCCCGCTGACGATCACGCCCTTACCCACGGCGATGGGCACGCTGGTCCAAAGGTCGATCTCCTCGATCGCCGGATCCGCGGCAAAAGCCTTTTCGGTGAGGGAGACGACTTCCGCCAGATATTCGGTGCGCGTCATCTTCTCGTGAAACTTTACGCCCCAAATTCGAATTCCGACGATCAGGTGACCGCCCAACTGATTGGCGGAAACCTGTGAGACCTGAGCCGGCCAGGTCGTCGCGAAGAGCGCGTCGCCGATCGTCGTCGCGATATCCTTGCGATTGCCTGACGCGCGGGCTTCCGCGTCGACTTCGGAAAGGGGCGGCGGCCCGGAAGCGCGCGCCGCCGCGGTCGAGAACGTCAGCACCGCAAGCAATGCGGCTGCCGCGGGCTTAATACGATTGTGCAAAATACGCTCGAACTTTGGCGGGTTCGCTGCAGGCGACGCAAACCGTCTCCCCGCCTTCCAGCGGGCGGGTGTTGCGCGTGGTCGCGCCCGTTTCGTTTTTGACGTACGCTTCGCAATCCGGGCGCATGCACCACGGAATGTCGATCATTCCGGCGCGGGTGCGGCATTTCTCGAAGAAGTCGTCCCGCTCGGTAACGCGAATCGTATGCGAGTCGAGAAACGCCTTCGCTTGATCGAAGAGCGAGCGCTGGATGTCTTCGAGTAAAGCGGGCAATTCGCCGGCGATCGCGTCGAGCGCGATCGAACGCTTCTGATCGGGATCGCCCTTGGCGCGGTCGCGGCGCACGAGGACGGCCGTCTTCGCATCGACGTCGCGTGGGCCGATTTCGATGCGAACGGGAACGCCGCGGACGTCCCACTCGGCGTACTTCCAACCCGGCTGCTCGTCGCGATCGTCGACCCGCACGCGGAATCCGGCTTCCGTGAGGCGCTTGGCTTCTTCCTTACACACGTCGACCGCGCGCGTATCGTTGGAACGCACGATCGGCACGAGGACGGCCTCGATCGGTGCCATCTTCGGCGGAATGCGCAGCCCGCGGTCGTCACCGTGCACCATGATCAACGCGCCGATCATGCGCCACGACATCCCCCACGACGTCGTGTACGCGTGTTTGATCTGCTGGTCGGCGTCGGTAAACGAGATATCGTAGGCTTTCGCAAAATTCTGACCGAGGTCGTGCGACGTCGCCGACTGCAGCGCTTTCCCATCCGGCATGAGCGCCTCGATCGAATACGTCTCGACCGCCCCCGGGAAGCGCTCGCTCTCGCTTTTCTCGCCGGCGTAAACCGGTACGGCGGCGACGTTCTCGGCAAAATCTTTGTAGACGCCGAGCATGCGCAGCGTTTCTTCGCGCGCCTCTTGTGCGTTCGCATGCGCCGTGTGTCCCTCTTGCCAAAGAAACTCCATCGTGCGCAGGAACGGACGCGTCGCTTTTTCCCACCGCAGCACGTTGGCCCACTGGTTGATGAGAATCGGCAGGTCGCGATACGATTCGACCCACTGCGCGTACATCACGCCGATGATCACTTCCGACGTCGGGCGGATCGCCAGACGTTCGGTGAGCTCTTCGTTGCCGCCGTGCGTGACCCACGCGACCTCGGGTGCGAAGCCTTCGACGTGTTCGGCTTCCTTCATAAGGAGCGATTCGGGAATCAGCAGCGGGAAGTAGGCGTTCTCGTGTCCGGTGGCTTTAAACCGCGCGTCCAGCTCCTTCTGCAGATTCTCCCAGAGCCCGTAGCCGTAGGGACGCAGCACAACGCACCCCCGCACGGGAGAATACGATACGAGCTGAGCCTTGATGCAGGCGGCCGTGTACCACGCAGAAAGGTCGGCCGCCTTCGGAGGAATCTCCTTGACGACGGGAGTGAGGGCCTCGGACATGACCGGCCGGGTTTCGAGCGCACCGGGGTCGCGGCCTCCTGGGGCTCTCCGTGACGTGCGAGCCGGATGCAGGCGTCGCGGGGAGGAAGCTCCGCTGCATCCGGCATGCACGATCGCCGCTGGGCGGCGACTGCTTTACGCAACCGCGCAGGCCGGACCGGAGCCTGGCAATCCCAGACCCCGTCCGGCTAGCACGTGCGTTGCGACGACGCCGCGTGTGGCGCAAACGCGCCGTCGCAACATTTTTACTGGATGATGATGCCGGATGTCGTAACGCTGATCGCGACCGGCTTGGTCTGACCGTACGCGTCCGATACGGTAATCGTGCACGTGCCGGCTGCCGCCGGCGTTACCGTGACGGTCGCCGATGGCGCCTTCAACGACGCGGAGGTAACCGTCGCGATGCTCGCGCACGTGTTGGTTTGCTTGAACGCGCCCGTACCGCTTTGGGTGATCGCGAACGTCGTCGCGTACGAGGCGCCGGTGGCATCGAAGCTGAGCGAAGCCGGATTGACCTTGAGCGCGGGCAGCGTAACGGAGATCGTTGCCGTTGCTTTGTGCTTCTTCGAATCGCTCACCGTTAGGGTGCACGACGAAACCGCCGAAACGGGCGTAACCTTGAGCGTCGCTTTCGGCCCCTTCGCCTTCTTCGGTGCGACCGTAACGGCCGAGCCGCAGGTCGTGGCGACCTTAAAGGCGCCCGTGTAGTTCTTCTCGCTGGCGACGATCGTTTTCGCGCTTGCGACGCCCGCGGCGGTGAACGCAATTGTCTTGACCGACAGCTTGAGCTTCGGGGCTTTTTTGTCGGGATCCATCGCGGGGGACGGGGCGGCTCCGGACGAGAGCGGCATCGACGGCAGGGCGCTTGGGCCGCCGTGGCACGCGGCCGTCATGAGAAACGCCGCCCCAACGAGCGCCTGACCGATCTTGGTCCTGTGTAACACTTGAGAGCCTCCTTTTGGCAGGCTCAGGTTCTCACAGGCTGCGTCCAAAAAACGTCCACCCTTTTGGGCGCCTGCCCGGTGGACGTTCTGTGGACGGTCCCTGGCAGACAATCTCATCGAAGGCTAACCGTTTGACGTACAGGATTGAGAGGATGCCGTGAATCAGCGCCCGGGCCAACCCCGCGACCACGTGTTCGTTTTGCGCCTGTGGGCCGAGAACGCCCCGCCCACGGCGGCCTGGCGTGCTCAAATCACCCACGTCGCGTCCAGCGAACGCCGGTACTTTACGAACTACGGCGAGCTTTGCGAGTTCTTGGACCGGTATCACGGCGCGAAAGCCGCTCGAGCAGCGCTTGATTAAACCGCTGTCCCTCGACGTAGCGCCGCGTCTCCTCGTCGGAGATCCGGGCGAACTGCGAAGCGAGATGGTCGCGACCGCGCTCAAAATACTTCTTGGCGGCAGCGGCGTCGCCGGATGCCTCGAGAATGATTCCTAGTACGTAGCAAATGCGCACCGGCTGCTGAAACCGCTCCAGATCCGAATCGCAGAGCTTTCGCAATTCTGCAACGATCCACGCGTACTCTTCGGTTCGCCGCATAGCAACGACCGATTCGGCGTACTCGCAGATGTCGCCGCCGAATCCCATCGCGTCGCCGATCTCGCGACGGATGCCGATGGCGGCCCGCATGCGTTCCAATCCTTGCTCGCGTTCGCCGTTCGCAAAAAGCGCCAAACCGAGCGCCATCGCAGACGCGGCACCAAGACGGCGTTCCCCCGTGGCGACCGCGACCTCCGCGGCTTCTCGCGCGGCGACCAGCGCTTCGGCGCAATCATCGAGCTTGAGCAGCTCGCGCGCGCGGTTGGCCTGCGTGAATCCCAGATTCGGCCCAGACGTACCGCGCCGAGTGCAGTCGAGCGCGCGTTCGAACGCCGCCAGGGCGCCGCGATGATTGCCGATCCGCGATTCGAACACGCCGAGATCGTGTGAAGACGTTTCGACGCCGACCTCGTATCCGATGCGCTCCGCTAGTGCGAGCGCTTCGGCGTAACGGCGGCGAACCAGGGCTGCATCGAGCGTCGGCTGCGAGCTCCAGGCGAGCTGCATGAGCGATGCAACCTCCAGCTCCATATCGCCGGTCGAGCGCGCGATCTCCATTATCTCGGCTGCAGCGTGCTGCGATGCCGCGGTATCTTGCCGCGAGCCGGCGATCGCCATTTCGATTTGCAGCGCCCGCGTCCGCCGGAGCGTCGCCAGCCGCTCGTCGGCGGCGTTCTCGCGCAGCGCCTCGATTTGCACGTGCGCTTCGTCGTATCGGCCGAGCCGCGCGAGGCCGTGTGCCAGAATGTATCGCGCATCCACTTCGACCGCCTCGGCGCCACTCGCGACGGCAATTCCGATCGCTTCCTCAACCAGCACGACGCCCTCGCCGATATGGCCGCGCTGCGATTCAAATCGCCCGAGCGCCGTTAGTCCGATCGCCCGCATGCGCGGCGATCCTCCTTCTTTCGCAAGGGCGAGCATGGCTTCGATCGTGGAGCGCTGATGGTCGCGATCGGCGATCTGGTTGTCGAAAATCGCACGCTGTTCCAGCGCGGCAAAACGCTCGTCAATGCCGAGTTCGGCGGCACTTTCTTGCAGCCGCTCGAGGTCGCGTTTCCACTCGGTCTTATCGCCGTTGCGATGCTGCGCTTCCGAAAGCAGCAACAGTGCCTTGAAACGTTCGGCCGGATCCGCACTCAACTCGAGCGCCTCGCGAGCGTACGACATCGCTTCGGAACGAGCGTAGAGCCTGAACGCTGCTTCGCCCGCGCGGACGCACGCCTTCGCCGCGCGTTCGGGTTCGCCGGCGAGACGCCAGTGCAGCGCCATCGACCCATCCGCCGCCGGCCCGCCGCTGTGGTTCCGCTCGAGCAGCGTCGCAATGCGGCGGTGGCGCGCGGAACGCAGCTCCTGCGCGGAATCTCGATAGAACGCCGCTCCGACGAGGGCATGCGTAAAGACGTATTCGAGCTCGCCCCCGGATTCTCGGACGAGCGCACGGTCCATGAGTTCGCCGATTGCGTCGAGCACGGTGTTCTCATCCCATCCGCCCGCATCGGCGACTAAATCGGCGCGAAAACTCTGCCCGACCGTGGCGGCAACTTCGGCGACCGAGCGAACGATGGCGTTCAGCCGTCGGGCACGGGCCGAGATCGCATCGCCGACGCTGCGCAGCGCCGACGATTCATCCGGAACGTTGCCGGTTTCGAGATATCCTTCGATCAACTGCACTACGAAGAGCGGGTTGCCTTCGCTCAGGCGCACGATGCCCTCGCCGAGCAACGCAGGCGCGGCATCGTCCGTCACGACCGAACGAACGACGCGTTCGATGTCGTGGGGCTTCAAACGCTCGAGCGGAGCGGCCATCGCGCGCCGCTCGCCGACGAGGGCGGTGCGCAGTGTTCGCAGCGGATCGCCGCCGGACGACTCTTCGCTGCGGTACGTAACGACGAGCAGCACCGGTAAACTTCCGATGCGGCGCGACAGCGCACCCACCAGCTCGACCGTTGCGGGCCCGGCCCAATGCAGGTCCTCGAGCACGACGCACAACGGACGCATGCGGCCAAGCTGTTCGAGGACGCGTGCGAGCGCTTCGAAGAGCCGCTCGCGCGCCCGGTCCGGCGGGAGTTCTTCGTTGGGAAGCCCGTCACGCAAACTGCGCATCTCGGGCAAGACGTGCGCGAGCGCTGCGAGCCACGTCGCGTCGACCCGCGCGTGCGCGACGAGCGAGAGCGCCGCGCGCAGCGCGACGAGCACCGATTGGTACGGTTCGCCTTCGGGGTTGGAGGTGACGCCGACCAGCGCGTGTCCGCCTTGCTCGCGGACCAGCGAGACGAGTTCGGCTGCCAGCCGCGACTTTCCGATGCCGGCTTCGCCGGAAAGAAATGCGACGCTGCCGTTTCCGCGTGCGGCGCGCGACCACGCGGCGCGCAGCCGGTCGAACTCTTCGTCTCGCCCAACCAGCGGCAGTTTCCAGCCGCGATGCGCGACGTCGCTGAGATTGCCCTCGAAGATTTTTGACGGTTCGCTTGGAATCGCCGCCTCGGCCCGGATCGCATCGCGCAACGCGGTCGTTTCGGCCGTCGGATCGGCGGCGAACTCTTCCCGGAGTCTGCGCGCAAACCGCTCGTACGCGGCGATCGCCATGGAGCGCTCGCCGGACTCGTATTTTGCGATCATCCATTCGCGCACCGCATCTTCGCGCCATTCGTCGATGTCGAGTAAACGCTGCGCGTGGGCCGCCGCACCGGCGAAATCGCGATTCGCGCGATCCTCCAGAGCTAACGCGATCAGCAGTTCGGTCTGGATGGCGCGCAGCCGTTCGCGTTCGGCAAGCACGTGGTCGTCGTAGAAGCCATCGAGAAAATCGCCGCGATAGAGTTCCGCTGCTTCACGCTGCTTGCCGGCCGCTATTAGTTCTTCGAACGAGCGAATGTCGATCGTCGCCGGCGACGCATCGTGCCAACCGACGGTCAGATTGTCGCCCCGAATCCAATCGACACCCTCGATTTTCGGCAGCGCGTGCGTCATACGGTGCAGATGACGGCGCAGGTTCGTGCGCGCTTCACTGTCTAAGTCCTCCGGCCACAGCATCGCACCGAGCGACGCGCGGGAGAACGTACCCGCTCCAAAGCGCGTGAGCAGTCCGAGCAACGGGAGGCAGCGCGGGGGCGCGGCCCACTTCCAGGACGTTCCGTCAAATTCGAATGAGGGCTTTCCAAAAAGCCTGATCGACAAACGCTGCACGTATCTGCTCTGTTTGTCGCTCGCCTTTGCGGCGCCTACGCAGCCACCGGCCGCCGAACCGAGGGGCACGCATTCCCTCGGCTCCGGCGACCAGTTGAGTCGATAGTAGGATGCCGACCGTCCATAAATCGTCCAGGGTGCGCGGCGGCGCCGGGATTATCGGCGCAGGCGTTCGGCGGCCCGTTCGGCCAAGCCGCCCTCGTTCCAGGTGCGCTTCCGGCGCGTGACCAGCAGGGTTCCAAACTCATGGCGCGAGGTCGGACGCCGGTACGTAGCGACGATGCCGGCGATCAGGAGCAACGGTGCGGCGGAGAGGACGATGAGCGTATCCATGCGCCTAGTCTGCCACTGGGGACGTCCACTAAACGTCCAAGCGCTCTAGGAGTTTGTCCTGGACGATTTCTGGACGGCAACACGATAACTTTACAGAATGGCTACCGTAAAACGCCGTCCCAACGATGAAATCTTCGTGATTCGCGTCTGGTCCGAGAACGAGGCACCCGTGCGGGGTGCCTGGCGGGCCTCCGTGACGCACGGCGTGACGCGCGAGCGGCGCTTCTTCACGAACTACGGCGAGCTGTGCGAGTTTCTGGACCGTTGGAGGGTCCGGCTCGGCAGGTAGCGCGAAGCCTGGCTTCGTGCCGAAGTACACTCGAATCTATACCCGCACCGGCGATAAGGGATCGACCGGACTCGTCGGCGGCCAGCGGGTCCCGAAGAATGCGCCGCGCATCGAGACATACGGAACCGTCGACGAAGCTTCGAGCGCGATCGGCATCGCCCGCAGCGCGCTGCGCCCAATGCTTGCCGGCTCTCCACGCATCGCGCGCTTGGACGCGTGGCTCACCTGGACGCAGGACATGCTCTTCAACGTCGGGAGCGATCTCGCGACGCTTCCGAAGGACCGATGGGAAGGCATGCCGCTCGCGACCGCCGCCGACAGTCTCGCGCTCGAGCGCGCCATCGACGAGGCTTCACGCGATCTCGAACCCCTCAACAACTTCATTCTCCCAAGCGGCTCGTTGCCCGGAGCCTACCTGCATCTCGCGCGCACCATCGCGCGCCGTGCGGAACGCCTGCTCGTCACGCTGCGCGAGGGCGACGACGGCGTTTCGGAAGAGACGCTGCGCTTTCTCAACCGGCTCTCCGACGCACTGTTCGTTTGGGCGCGCTGGATCAATCGCGAACTTGGGGAGCCCGAGTCGCGTTGGAACGCGCAGAGTTCGCCGCCGCAGTGAGTCCGCGCGCGAGTGCGTAGCGAAAGAGCGCGGCTACCGTGATCGCGTCGTCGATTTCGCCGTCCCGAACGCGCGCAATCGTCTCTTCAAATGAGAGCCGCACCGGTTCGATGCTCTCGACCGCTTCTTGTTCGCCATATGCCGGGCTCGTCTCGCTCGCGAGAAACACTTCGACGGGCTCGTTGATGATCGACGGTATTTCATAGAGCCGCCCCAGCGGACTCCAGTGCCGCGCTTGGACGCCAAGCTCTTCCCGCAGTTCGCGCGCCGCGCATTCCAACGCCGACTCGGACCCCTCGCGCCCGCCCTTCACAATTTCCACGACGACGCGTCGCGCGCCAAAACGGGGCTGCCGGGCAAACAACAGTGCGCCGCCGTCTTCCACGACCACGGCGCACGGGAAGGGCGCGACGACCAGGACGTGTTCGCCGGGCGTCCCATTCGGGTGGACGATTTCGTGGGCCTCGACCGCGAGCCAGGGATTCCGGTAGAGTTCGCGCTTGCTCAACCGTATGTAAGGGTCGGTTTCCATGAGAAATCGCCTTCGGGGGGACGGGGCCTGCCCGCCTGCGAATCGGCCCCGAATGTCTTTCGCCTCACGGCTCTTTGCCACGACCAACGTTGATAAGCTGCGCGAAATGGCGGCGAAAGGCCGCATCCTCAAACGCGCGCTAACCGCAAAGGACCTTATAGCCATCGGCCTCGGAACGATGATCGGCGGCGGCATCTTCACCACCATCGGGACCGGCGTCAAAGGCGCCGGTCCCGCCGTTATCATCAGCTACCTGCTGGCAGGCGTCACCTCGTTCTTCGCCGCGCTGTGCTACGCCGAACTCGGCGCGATGGTGCCGATCGCGGGCAGCGCGTACACGTATGCGTACGCAACGATCGGCAAGCTCTTCGCCTGGATCATCGGCTTCGCGCTGATCTTCGAATACGGCATCAGCGCCGCGCCGGTCGCGCAGCAGTTTTCCGCCGCGATCCAGGACGTGTTCAAGAGCATCGGCTTCGCGCTGCCCCAGTGGGCGCAAGAGTCCAACCTCGTCATCAACGGGCCGTGGTGGGTTCCAGGAAGTTGGGACTTAGTGCATTCGCAGTGCGACATCGTGGGCGCACTCTTCGTCCTCGGCCTCTCGGGCATTCTCTCCGTGGGCATCCGCGAGTCCGCCACCGCGAACAACATCTTCGTGGTGTTAAAGATCTCCGCGCTTGCCGTCTTCATCGTCGCCGGCGCGCTGCTCTTTCACGCGTACAACCTCCACAACTTTAATCCGATGGGCTGGGGAAAACTGACGCCCTTTGGCGGCATGGCCGACTATTCGTCATCCGCGCAACCTTACGGCATCGTCGCGATTGGCGCATACGTCTTCTTCAGCTATATCGGGTTCGATACCGCAACAACGACCGCGGAAGAATGTAAGAACCCGCAGTGGGACGTGCCGGTGGGCGTGATCGGCGCGCTAGCGATCGGAACCGTCATCTATTGCGCGACGGCCATCATCCTCGTCGGCGCGGTTCCGTGGCAGCAAGTTCCGATTAAGAATCCGCTCGTGTTCGCGCTCGCTCCACTACATCAGCCTTGGCTCAACTGGGTGATCACAATGGGCGTGCTGGCTGGAACGACGAGCGTCGCGCTGAGTTCGCTGCTCGGCCAAACGCGCATCTTCTACGTCATGGCGCGCGACAAGATGCTTCCGCCGGTCGTCGCGAAGGTAAATCCGCGCTTCCAGACGCCTGTCATCACCACGATGGTTACCGGCATCGTCGTCGCGGGGCTTACGCTCATCGTGCCCCTCAACCAGTTGCTCAACATGGTGAATATCGGCACGCTGATCGCATTCACGGTCGTCTGTGCCGGTGTTCTCTATCTGCGTAAGCGCAAGCCGAATATGAAGCGCTCGTTCAGGGTTCCGTTCGTGCCCTTGTTTCCGATCCTTGGAATCGTGTGCTCGCTTTTCCTTGCGGTCTTCGGGCTCTCGCGCATGACGTGGACGTGGTTCGCGATCGCTTTGGTCGTCGGGTTAATCTTCTTCTTTAGCTATGGGTTCTGGAAGTCGGATCCCGATGAGATCGTCCCGGTGATCGAACCTGAGGCGTTGCGTGAGGTTTGAGGCTGGCGGTTGATGACGCTGCGTGGGTCGTGGGCTAAAGCGGGTCCGACCACTCGGACGTTCGTCGACCCCTTCCGTGGGGTCTCCTACTCGCCCGTTTTTTCGCAACTTCTAAAGGAATACGCCATCCATGGCTTTTGCGAAAAAATCGGACGCCTCGCTTGTCGGACCCGCTTTAGCCCACGACCCACACAACGTCATCAACCTGAGGTTTTGCGAGCATGAGCTGGCAGTGGGAGATGCGGGACTTTGGGATCGTTAACTACGCCGTGGATCCGGATCGGCTTGCTGCGGTGCTTCCGCATAGTTTTGAGCCGGATGTCTTTACTTTGGATTCCGGTCGCGAATGCGCTTTCGTTTCGGCGGTTCCGTTTCGGGTCGCGTCGCTGACGATTGGCGGCGGTTGGATTCCGCTGGGGTTCGTGCAGGTGAATTATCGGGCGTATATTCGGCGGCACGGGGAGCGGTGCGTTTGGTTCTTTGGGTCGTCGGTGTCGTCGCGCATCGTTTTCGTTCCGCAAATGCTGTATGGGTTGCCGTGGCATTTTACCGAGTCGACATTGGATGCAGCATGGGTTGATGGCGCCGGCTCCGCCTACGCACTCCGCAACACCGGCGTTTGGGGTGGCGCCGATCTAGAATGTTCCGGATCGGGCGACGTAGTTGGGCGGTTGGACGGTTTTGCCGACCTTCATGAAACGCGTGCGGTGCTTACGGCGCCGCTGTCGGGGTTTTGTTTGCGAAGGGATGGGGCGCTGCTCGAGATACGCGTGAAGCACGAGCCGCTTCCCGCGCAGACCGCGACGGCGCGTAAAGCTCGCTTTCCGGTGTTTGAAGATCTGAACCTTTGCGCGCCGGATGCGGCGCCTCACAGCATCCTTTTGCTGGAGTCGACGACATTTGACGTGCTGCCGCCGCGGCTCGCGAGGTCGAAGCGGGTGCATAGTCGGGAGCCTAATTTATGAGCGCGTCACGCGGCCCTTCTCGCCCACGGAACGTTCCCGCGGAACGCTCGCGCCGCCATCGGTAACCAAAACACACAACCTGCCGCCCAGCCGGCTCGAATGAACTACGGCTGCGGACTCAGCATCAGCACGATAAAAAGGGGCGCGACGGCTAAACATCCCCGCTGCAAACGCGACCGCGTCGCGACGAAGAAACCCGGCTAACACGACGACGAGTCCCGCACACGCGATGAATCCCACAACCATCGTAAGAGATTTCTAACTTCTCCACGTGAGGGACCTGCCGAAAGCGCTTGCGTAGCTAGCTAACGCTATTGAACTGAGCTGGGCGTGCTCGATGCGGGCGGGGCTTGGCCGATACCGGGGGAGAGGATGTCGATGCGGGCGGTGCGCGGGTCGTAGGAGGCGCGCACGTTAAACGCTTGCGCGACCACGTTGAGTGAGACCATGACGCGGCCGCGCACGCGGAACGGGGCGTGGCGCAGGGTCATCGGCATGCCGTTGAGCGTTGCGTGGGTATTGCCGAGGCGTAAGCGCAGCGATTGATTGCCGCGAATCACGTCGATTTCGCCGGTTCTGGGATCGATGACGGTTTCGGCGCCGAGTGCGTCTGCGATGGTGCGCACCGGGACGAAGGCGCGGTCGCTGCTCGTCGTTATCGGGGGTACGTCGCTTTCGACGCGTTCGCCGTCGACCATCATGACGGTCGGGCGTGAGAATGCCAGCAGCGCCGAGGCGGACAGTGCGGCGACCGCGGTCAGCGTGACGCTCTGCCAGCTCAGCGCTCGGTATTTCATGTCAAGGCGCCGATTTCGTGGACGTACTCGGGATATTTCTCCGCGATGACCTTTTCGATCTCGAGGCGGAGCATGCCGAGCAGTTCGGCTTCCGGATAGGTTCCGACCAGCTCGCCCGCGCGATAGATTGCGCCCTTGCCTTTTCCGCCGGCAACGCCGACGTCGGCCATCTTGGATTCGCCCGGTCCGTTCACCACGCAGCCCATCACCGCGACCTTCACCGGCGCGTTGTAGGACTTCGCAATCGCTTCGACCGCGCGGCCGAGCTCCAGCACCGAGATCTCCGCGCGGCCGCACGACGGACACGCCGTGATTTCGAAGCCTTTTTCGCGCAGGCCGAGCGACTTGAGGATATCCCAGCAAACGGGAACCTCTTCGATCGGATCGGCCGCGAGCGAAACGCGAATCGTATCCCCGATGCCTTCGAACAACAGAATGCCCAGACCAATCGACGACTTCACGGTGCCGGCGCGCAACAGTCCGGCCTCGGTGATGCCCAAATGCAGTGCGTACGGCGTCTCGCGCTCGCGCAGATGCTTGTCGATCAAACGATACGCAGCGACGGTGGTCAGCACGTCGTGGGCCTTGAGCGAGATCGCGATGTCGGTGTGCCCGTGCTCTTCGAGCATCTCGACGTGACGCATAGCCGAACCGACCATCGCTTCGGGGGTGAGCCCCAGCGTCTTCTCCAGATCCGGAGCGAGCGAACCCATGTTGACGCCGACGCGGATTGGAATTCCTTTGGCCTTGGCGGCCTGGACGACTTCGGCAACCTTCTTCGGATCGCGGATGTTGCCCGGGTTCAAACGGAGCTTCGCAACGCCGGCTTCGACCGCCGCAAGCGCCATCTTGTGATCGAAGTGAATGTCTGCGACGATCGGAACGGGCGAGCGGTACACGATCGCGCCGAGACCCGCGGCGTCCGGCGGATCTTTGACGGTAACGCGGACGACTTCGCAGCCTTCCATCGCCAACCCGTAGATCTGTTCGAGCGTTTTATCGGCGTCGGCGGTATCGGTCGTGGTCATCGATTGGACGACGACGGGATTGTCGCCGCCGATCCACACGCTCTTTGCGTCGGACTTACCGGTCTTGTTTTGCAAGAAGATCGGCTTGCTCTTGCGTCGCAGGCGAACCACGATTTATAGTACTCCGTTTCCGCTGGTGATGCGCAGGATGTCGAAGAACGCGCGCGCGAGCATGAGGGCGATCAGCACCGCGAATCCGGCGAAGTGGACCATCGCCTCCTTCTCGGGGTCGACCGGCTTGCCGCGAAGGAGCTCCGCGATGATGAAGGCGGCGCGTCCGCCGTCGAGCGCCGGAATCGGCAACAGGTTAAAGAGCCCGAGCGCGAACGAGATCATCGCCGCGAGGTTGAAGTACGGACCCCAACCCCAATCTTGAATCGTGGCGGCGGCTTGGCCCATCCCGATCGGGCCGGCGGTCTGTCCGATGTATTTGCTGAAGTGCGTCACCAGCATGCCGATGCTGTTGAGCGTGCCGTTTGCGATGTTCACGAACTGATAGCCGCTGGCGACGAAGGCTTCTCCGATGCCGACGCGTGCGAACGTGGGAACCGGCGAAAAACCGATGCAGCCCCATTTCGGCGACTCGGGCGCCGGGCACGGTTTCGGCACGACGGCGACCGTCGCATCGGCGCCGTCGCGCGCATACGAGATGTTTAAACTCTTCCCGAGAGAACCGTGAATCGAATCGATCAGCGTTTTGCCGCTGGCGACCGGCGTTCCATCGATCGCGATCAGACGATCGCCCGAGCGCAATCCGGCGGCGTCGGCGGGCGAATCCTTGACCAGCATGCCGATGACCGGCTGTGCGCCGTCGCTCGCAATACCGAACGAAACCGCACCGACGAACAGGATGACATAGCACAGGACAAAGTTGGCGACCGGCCCCGCCAGTACGATGGCCAGTCGCTGCCAGGGAGTTTTGGCTTGGAAGTTGTCGTCGTCGAGTTCTTTGGAACTGCGAAACTCACGCTGCTGCTCGGCCTCGTTGGTCTTGTTGTCCTCGCCCTGCATCGCGCAATAGCCGCCGATCGGCAGCGCCCGCAGCGAGTAGAGCGTGCCGCTTTTTGGGCTGGTCCAGCCGAAGAGCTGCGGTCCCATGCCGATCGAGAATTCGTTGACGCGCACGCCGTTGCGGCGCGCGACGAGAAAGTGTCCGTACTCGTGAAGCGTGATCAGAACCGAGAGCATGATGAGGAACAGGAAGACTTTCCCGATTCCGGCGACGGTGATGGCAGCTATCAGCACGACGAGGTTACTTTCTCCTTGACTAACTGGGCGGCGGTTATGCGAGCCTCCCGATCGGCGGCCCGCACGCCCGCGAGGGTCGATTCACCCCGGCCGACTTGCGCCATCGACGCTTCGATGATACGCGCGATGTCGCCGAACGCAATCCTACCTTCGACGAACGCCTCCACGGCGACTTCGTTTGCGGCCGAGAGCACCGCCGGAACCGTCCCGCCTTGGGCCATGGCCTCGTAGGCCAGCCGCAGGCACGGAAACCGCTCCGGATCGGGCCGCTCGAAATCATAACGCAGCTCGAGGCTCCCGGGTTTTGCCCCAAGATCCGCCATCGCGTCGGCGACGAGGGCCCGGTCGGGCAGCCGGTCCGGGTATGCCAAGGCATATCCGATCGGCAAGCGCATGTCCGGATAGGCGAGCTGGCCCTTGACGCTGCCGTCGGTAAAGAGCACGAATCCGTGGGCGATCGATTGCGGATGCACGGCGATGTGCACCTTCTCGGCCGGCAGATCGAACAACCGGCTCGCTTCGATCGCTTCTAATCCCTTGTTCATCATCGTGGCCGAATCGATGGTGTTTTTGGTGCCCATGCGCCACGTCGGGTGGTTCAGCGCCTCGGCGACGGTCGCGCGCTCCATCTCCTCGCGCGGGGTCTGCCGGAACGGACCGCCGGATGCGGTGAGAACGATGCCGGCAACCGATTCGGGCGCCTCGCCGACGAGACATTGGAAAATCGCGCTGTGTTCGGAATCGACCGGCAGCAGCTTTGCGCCGCCGCGTTTCGCGGCGTCGACCAGCAGCTCGCCCGCGGCGACGATGAGTTCTTTATTCGCGACCGCGATGTCGATGCCGCGCTCGACGGCGGCGAAGACCGCATCGAATGCAACGGCCCCGTCGGTTGCCGCGAGCAGGATGTCGGGATCGCTCTCGATCGCCACGCGCATCAAACCTTCGGCACCGTCGGCCGCCGACGTCGCAATGCGCGTTTTGAATCGCGTGACTTGTTCGGCGAGAAGATCCGTGTTGCGACCGGCAGCGAGACCGACGACTTCGAACCGATCGGGGTACCGCGCGATGACGTCGAGCGCTTGCGTTCCGATCGATCCCGTCGAACCGAGAATGGCTACTCTCTTGCGCATGGTGCTTTCACGATTGTATCTGGAGAATTCCGAGCAGGTGCAGCGTCGCGAAGAACGCCATGCCGCCGAAGAGGTAGGAGTCGAACCGGTCGAGCACGCCGCCGTGCCCCACGATCATCTCGCCCGCGTCCTTCACGCCCGCGTCGCGCTTCAGAGCGGACTCCACCAAATCGCCCGCTTGAGCAGCAATGCAGGTTGCGACGCCCAGGAGCGCGCCCTGCCACCAGAGCAAGTGCAGCACCGGCAGCCACTGTGCCGCTGCCGCGCCGAACCCTGCGACGACAACCAGCGCGCCGAACGAACCTTCCACGGTTTTTTTCGGTGAGATTTTCGTCAACTGCGTGCGCCCGAACAAACCGCCCGCAACCATTCCGAAGATATCGGTGAACGCGATCATGAAGATCACGTATCCCGTCATCCACATGCCGTTTCCCGGAATGGCTCGGATGAAGACGAAGTACGTGAGCAGCTTGCCGATGTACAACACCGCAAGCAGCGTGTAAGCCGTGCGCGCGAAGTAGCCTTTTTGCTCGCCGTACATTCCGATCCAAAACGCGGCGATGACGATTCCGGCCAGCAGCACGCCTTCCCATTTGTGCTCCAAACCGGTGGCCGAGAGCACGACGTAGCCGACGACGCCGGCGATCGCAACGGGATATTCGAGGGGCTGTCCTTTGATTTCGCATAACCGGTTGAGTTCGTAGAGACATCCGAGGCCGATTCCTAGGACCAGCACGTCGAACGCCCAGGCATTTGCGACGCATCCCAGCCCGATCGCGGCAACGACCAGGCCGACGATGATCCGTCGCGTCACGCTCCGCCGAACCGCCTCTCCCGGCGCGCGAACTCATCGAGCGCGGCAACGAGTTGGTCCTTCCCGAAATCGGGCCATTGAACGTCCGTCATGACGAGCTCGGCATACGCCGCTTGATATAAGAGAAAGTTGGAGAGCCGCCGCTCGCCGCCCGGGCGAATCAGCAAATCGAGCTCCGGCAGATCCGCCGTGTACAGATAGCGCGAGATCAGCTCTTCATCGATCGCCGCGGGCGCGAGATTGCCGGCGGCGACATCGAGCGCGATCCGGCGCACCGCGCGTTCCATCTCGGAACGGGAACTATAGTTAATCGCCAGGTTGAGAATCAATCCGGTATTGGCGGCGGTGCTCGCCTGCATCTCGGCCAGCGCCTCCCGGGGGGCGACGGGGAGGGCTTCCCAGTCGCCGATGACCCGAACGCGCACGTTATTGCGGCGCAGTTCGGCCAACTCGTTGCGTGCGAAGTAGACGCACAACTCCATCAGCAGCGAGATTTCGTTTTCGTTGCGATTCCAGTTTTCGGTCGAGAAGCCGTAGACGGTCAGCGCTTCGACACCGGCGTCGCTCGCGGCACGCGTGACGCGGCGCAGCGCGACCATGCCGCGACGGTGCCCTTCGATTGCCGGCATGCCGTGCGCTTTCGCCCAGCGCCGATTACCGTCCATGATGATCGCGACGTGTCGCGGAATGGAACGGGGCAGCGTCGCCTCCGGCTGGCGCAGGTCGATCACGACGCGAGCCTTTCGTACGATTCGTACCCGACGGTGAGCTCGGCCGAATCGTCGTCGTGCATCCGCACGCGCAAAACCCGCAGGGTACCGCGACCGGCCCACGCACCGAAGGGGGCGAGGAGCACCGAACGAATCCGCCGTCCGCGGAGCAGTTGCCGCGCCCGCACCTCAGGCAGCAGCGTGAGATCGTCGCTCACCTCACACTTCCATGATCTCTTTTTCTTTTGCGACTACGAGCGCGTCGATCTCCTTGATGTACTTGTCGGTCATCTTCTGGAGCTGGTCTTGCATGCGCTTGTTGTCGTCTTCGGTAATCTCGCCGGCCTTTTGCTGAGCCTTGAGATCGTCGTGCGCTTTGTGGCGCACGTTGCGGACGGCGATCTTGCCGTCTTCGGCTTTCTTCTTGACCACTTTGGCCAGGTCTTTGCGCCGCTCTTCATTGAGCGGGGGCACCGTCAATCGAATGCTGTTGCCGTCGACGTTGGGCGTGATGCCGAGATCGCTCTTCTCGATCGCCTTCTTGATGTCGCCGACCACGGATTTATCGTACGCGGTGATGACCAGCGTACGCGAATCGGGCACCGACACGCCGGCTACCTGCTTCAGCGGCGCCGGCTGGCCGTAGGCCTCAACGTGCAGCCGGTCGAGCAGCGCCGGGGACGCGCGTCCCGTGCGAATTGCAGAGAACTCGTTGCGCGTCGCTTCGACGCACTTGACCATGCGCGAGTCCAGATCTTTGAAATACGTGTCGGCCATCCTGTGATCCCTCGTTACTCAAGTGGATGCGGCGGCGACCGCCGGAGCGCGGCCTACGTAGGTACCGATTTCCTCGCCCCAGATGACGCGCCGGATGTTGTCGGGAACGGCCATGTCGAACACGACGATCGGCAGGTTGTTGTCCATGCAGAGCGCCATGGCGGTCGAGTCCATCACCTCGAGTCCGCGCTGCAGCACCTCCATGTAATCGAGGCGGTCGAAACGCGTTGCCGTTGGATCTTTCTTGGGATCCGACGAATAGATGCCGTCCACTTTCGTGGCCTTGAGAATCGCTTGCGCGTCCATCTCGACCGCCCGCAGCGCGGCCGTCGTATCGGTGGTGAAGTACGGGTTGCCCGTCCCGGCCGCGAAGATCACGACGCGGCCCTTTTCCAAATGACGGATCGCGCGCCGACGGATGTACGGTTCGGCGATCTGGTGCATCGCGATCGCCGTCTGAACGCGCGAAGGCACGCCCATACGTTCCAGTGCGTCCTGCAATGCGAGCGCGTTGATCACCGTTGCGAGCATGCCCATGTAGTCCGCGCTCGCGCGGTCCATTCCGGCTTCCTCGTGAACCTTGCCGCGCCAGATGTTGCCGCCGCCTACGACGACTGCGACGGAGACGCCGGCCCGGCTGACTTCGGCGATCTGTTCGGCCATCGCGCGCGTCGTCGCGACGTCGACGCCGTTACCGTCCCCGGCGAAAGCCTCGCCGGAGATTTTTAACAGGACGCGCGAGTAACGCGGCGGCTGTGACAGCTCTCTACTCTCCCAAAGCGAACTTAGTGAAACGACGAACCTTGATCTTCTCGCCGAGCGCGCCGACCGCGGTGTTGATGAGATCGGCGATGCTGATCGAGTCGTCTTTGACGAACGCCTGGTCGAGCAGGCAATGCTCCTCGTACCACTTGTTCAGTTTGCCTTCGACGATCTTCTCGGTAATCTCCGGCGGCTTGCCCGCCGGAACGTTCGCGCGAAACTCGGCCTTGGCCGCGTCGACGATGTCGGCCGGAACCGACTCGCGATCGAGGTACTGCGGCGACATCGCCGCAACGTGCATCGCGATATCCCGGGTGAGGTCGGCAAACTTCGGGTTGCGCGCGACGAAGTCGGTCTCGCTGTTGACTTCGACGAGCACGCCGATCTTGCCGCCGGCGTGAATGTAGCTAGCCACGAGACCTTCGTTAGCCACGCGATCGGACTTCTTCTCGGCCTGCGCCGCCCCGCGCTCCATAAGCAGGGTCTTAGCCTTTTCCGCGTCGCCGGCGGCCTCGATGAGCGCTTTACGGCAATCCATCATCGGCGCGCTGGTTTCTTCGCGGAGGGCTTTGATCTCGGCGGCGTTGGGTGAGTACGACATTGCGCTGGACACCAGTTCTCCTAAAAATGATTCTCAGCCGCCTTGGCGGCTGAGGTCGCGCCGCAAGCGCGACAAGTTCCTGTGAAGTGATTTAGACGGAGGCGGGCTCGGGCTCTGCTGCTGCGGCGGCGGCGGCCGGGGCGGGGGCGACGTACTCGGGTTCGGCATAGACCTCTTCGTCGTACGAGCTCTCGCTCTCCGTCCGGCCCTCGATGATGGCGTCGGCAATCTTGCCGACCATCAGTTTGACCGCGCGGATGGCGTCGTCGTTCCCCGGGATCGGATAGTCGATCTCGTCCGGGTCGCAGTTGGTATCGATCACCGCAATGATCGGGATCTTCAGCTTACGGGCTTCCAGAACCGCGATGCGTTCTTTCTTCGGATCGATGATGAAGATCGCGTCGGGGAGGCGATGCATGTCTTTGATGCCGCCGAGGAACCGCTCGAGCTTGCCCATCTCGTCGCCGAGCTTGGCAACTTCTTTCTTAGGCAGGCGGTCGAAATCGCCCTGAGCCTTCATGTTCTCGAGTTCGCGGAGGCGCGCGATGCGCTTCTGGATGGTCGAGAAGTTCGTCAGCGTGCCGCCCAGCCAGCGCTGGTTGACGAAATACGTGCCGGCGCGATCGGCCTCGTCGCGAACGACGTCCTGCGCCTGCTTTTTGGTGCCGACGAACAGAATGACTTTACCCTCGCGCGCCATGTTCTTGACGACTTCGTAGGTTTCGCGCAGCTTCTGCACGGTGAGGGCGAGGTCGATGATGTAGGTGCCGTTGCGCTCCTGAAAGATGAATGGCTTCATCTTCGGATTCCAGCGTCGGGTCTGGTGACCGAACTGAACGCCTGCCTCAAGCAGCTCGCGCATGGTGATAACGGACATGAGAAGTCTCCCTTCTGGCTCCCGGCCGCGAGCCATCCTGGCGGTGCGGTCGTGTCGTGGAACCATAGACGCCTGGCCTCCATGCCGGGCGAAATGACAACCGGGCAAGTATAGCACGGGGGGCGGGGCCCGGCGCAAGCGCCGGTGTGGCAGGGTTGTCCCGCCCGCCAAGGGTAGCACAGACCGACCTTTCTAGAGGAGGCAGGGATGCGTTCACTCCTAGTACCGTTGGCGGCCGTCGTCGTGCTCGCCGCCGCCGGCTGCGGCGGTCACGGTCAATCCGAGGGCGCAGCGTCGCCATTGGCCTCATCCGAAGCCTCAGCCGCGCCCAGCCCCTCGCCCGAGTCCTCGGCGAGCCAGGAAGCCTCCCCAGCGGCTCCGGAGGCCTCCGTTACGCCGGGAGGGACGCCGACCCCCGAACCAACGCCGACGCCAGACGCAAATCTGCTGAGCTGGAGAAACGGAGCGATCGTCCGCGCGTACCCCTCGCCCCCGATCGCTGATTCGGGCGTGAACGATATTGCCGAGCGCGGCGTGACCTATCCAAGCGACGCGAAGGGCCCGTTCGTCTACCTCTATGAACTGCCCGGCGCCGCAACAATTATCGCCTTTACCGCGCACTTGCCGGCCGCGGAGCCGAGCGCGGCCCCGGCCGCCGTAACGTTCTCCATCTCCAATTCGGGTGCCGCCGGCGATTTTAAAGACGTCGGAACGCTTACGGCCGGCCCGGCTGCCGGCCAGGCTACGCTGCCGGCCACCGTCACCGCTCGATGGGTGAAGATCACGAGCACCGGGCCCGGCTTCGACTCGATCGGGGCTAACGGAACCCTGCCGCCGCTTCCGGCGGGCGTCTCGCCCGCTGGGATCTACGTCGAGCTCAACGGTTCGCCCGGCAAAGGCGGCGCCTTCAACCCCATCCCCGACGACTCGAGCCCCTGGTATCGCCGGGTCACGATGTGGGGCGACGGCATGACGGCCGTGCGATGTTTCGACGGTCATCCGGGCGACACGTATCCCGGCACGTTCGACGGCCGCACGTGGGCGTTTCGCCACTCGAACGTTCCAGCCGAAGCGGTCGTGAACGACGACGCTTCAATGATCGTGGGGACGAACGACGACTCACCGATGTACCTGATGCGCACGACGAAGCAACCGAAGTATTGTGCGCCGTTTGCGGCGACGATCGGCTCCGGTCCCCATCACGTCCTCATCGCCGACGCGCAGAGCCCGGTAGCGTTCTGGCCAGTCGATCAAAACGCACTTCCCGGTTATGCGTACACACGCATGCAGGCCGGCATGCTCGATGCATCGGCCCTCGACGGCAAGGACACCGTCGTCATCAACAGCGTCTGCGACTCCGCCAACTACTTCGCGAAGCCGCAAGGCGACGCGCTGTTGCAGTGGGTCAACGCCGGACACAAGCTGCTGATAATCGATGCGGACACCTGCAACAAATCGGGCTACGACTTTCTCCCGTTTCCGTTCACCACCTCGAACCCCGGCGCTCGCGGAGCGAAGGGCAGCAACTTGATTCTGGTCGAGTCGAACGAGCTGGGTTCGAGCGATAAGAGCGACACTGCGCACTACTTCGATCCGGCGCCGTGGGTCGCGAATCCAAATCAACAGATCGGCGACGCCAACACCGTGACGACGAGCGACCCGCATTGGTGCGGACATCTCTTCGGGACCAACTCGCTCAACGTCAACGGCTTCATGCAAATGTACGCGCCGTACGGCAAGGGCGAAATTATCTACAACGGGTTCGACGTCGACGACAGCGGGGTTCCGGGTTACCAGCGCATTCATTCGCTCGAATTGTCACTGCCGGTCCCCAACGAGCTCGCCTGCACGCAGAAAGTTACCGGCGGATTCGTCATCGAGCCGGACCAGGAGGGGTCGTTCACGGCAGGCCAAGCCCTGACACCGACCTTCACGATGGAACTGCTCGCCAATCAAGGTTGGAAAGGTCACGTTGCGGTCACGCCGACCGGCGACTTCCAGGCGACGGTAACGCCGAGCGTTTTCGACGTTAGCGGCGGCACCGTTCCGCTGAAGATCGCCGTCACCATTCCGGCGTCGGCCAAGCCGGGTGCCTACAGCGTCGTCGTCACCGGTGACGCCGGGAACGGGCAAACGGCCACGGCGACCATTACGTTCACCGGCACCGCTCCGCTGAAGAAAGCCGTCATTGCGAAGCACCAGCGCATCCGCATCTACGGAATTCACTTCGACTACGACAGCGCCCACATCCAGCCGCGTTCCGAACCGGTCATCGCGGAGATCGCCGCGCTGATGCGTTCTAATCCGACGTGGCACTTCGAGGTTTCCGGACACACCGATTCAGACGGCGGCGCCGCCTACAACCTCAATCTGTCCCAACGGCGCGCGCAGTCGGTGGTCAACGATTTGGTGACGCGCTACCACATCGCGCGGTCGCGCCTCGTCGCCAAGGGATATGGGCTTTCGCGCCCGGTCGCTTCGAACGCGACCGACGCGGGTAAAGCGCTAAACCGCCGGGTCGAACTCGAGCGGCTGCAATAGAAAGGCTCTCCGCTTGAAACGCGTCGCGATCCTCGTTATCGCAGCCATGCTGGTGCTGCTGGCTGCGGTCACATGGCATTTCATATCCAACTCGCACCCGGCCGTCGCGTACGGCGCGATCTTTCCGACCGGACCGATCGCGTGCCCGGACGATCCGAACAATCTGTCGGCAATCGAAGGCTGGGCTCCGGGGGCGGCGCACGCCGGTGAAGCCGGTGCGGCCAACGCGCAGAGTATCGGCGGTATGGGCGGCGCGCTTGGCGGCGGCGCATCGTCGCCCGCACCGGCGGCAACCGGCTGTACCGGGTTGAGCGCGGCACAAGCCGCGCGATTCGACGCGATCCAGGCGTCGCTGAAAGTCGTCCCAACCGACGGATTCGATCCGCTCGCTCGGGCGCAAGAACTGACCGACATCGATGCGACGTTTGCGTTCGTGCGCGACCACATTCAGACGGAAGCCTATGCCGGAGCGATGCGCGGCGCGGCCGGAACGCTTCAGGCGCGCGCCGGCTCGCCGGCCGACAAGGCGCTGCTGCTCGCAGCGCTGCTGGGACAAAAAGATATCCCGGTGCGTTTCGTTCACGCGCCGCTTGCCGATGCCGATGCATCCGCGATTGTCGCTGCGGTGCTCGCGCCGGCCCCGTCGCCGTCACCGCAAGACCTCAGCGATGCATTCAAGACGCTCGCCGTCGATCCGGCACAAGCCCGCGCCGGCGCGGCGGCCGTACGGCAACGGTACGACGCTGCCATCGACAGCGTCATCTCCACGGCCGCCTCTCCGACGGATGCGCTCGTTGCATTGCTGAAGAGCAAGAATCAGACGCTCGCAACGAACGATACGGCGCTGCACGCCCGCTGGGCGGCAAACCTACACGATCACTGGTGGCTGCAAGCGCAAGAGAACGGGGCGTGGCTCGACTTAGACGCGAGTTTGCCGAATGCAGGCGCCGGCAAACACGTTGGACCCGCGCCGACCGCCGATGCCGTCGACGCGCTCCCCGACGACGTGCAAGGCAGCCTGACCGTTCAACTGGTGGCGACGCGGATTTCCGGCGGCGGCGTGCAGACCGCGACGCTCGTTTCGCGAGCGATGAAGCTCACCGAGGTCGATGCCGAACCGATCGTCGTAACGGTCGGCGACCGAAGCGCCGGCGGGAAAGGCATCGCCGCGGCGACCTCGTTCACTCCCTCGATCGGCGCGGCCGGTAACGAAGAGACCGGCGACGCGTTCGGAACCGACGGCCTCGCATCCGTCGACCTTCAAATCGCCGTACAGCAGCCGGGCGGTACGGCGCGAACCTATCGCCGAACGATCCTCGACCGCCGCGCGAGCGACGGAAAATCGATCGACCGGGCGTGGACGGCTGCGCGCACGGCGTACGCACTGACCGGCGTCTACGACATCCTTCCGGTCACGGGCGACCTCGACGTCGGGTTCACCGGGCTAAAAGAAGCCGCCGGTTTCTCGATGGTCCAGGCCATCATGGCGTACACGGCCGCGGGCGGGAATGGTAAGCAGATGCCGCCCCCGGCCTCGGAACGGTACCCGATGGGGGCGCTGCACTTTTTCGAATACGGACAGATCGTACGCCGGCGGCTGGAAGCTGCGACGCACGCGCGTTTCTTCTTCGACCGACCGCTGATCGTGCTGGAGCATCGCGGCTTTACGTTCGACGGCGGAAAGCAGAACGGCGTCGATCAGTTCGACATCGTCGATAACGCAATGGACGCGGCCGCGCCGGCGCCCGCACCGGCGGCGCGCGCGAACTTCACGCGCGGATTCGTCGATACGTTTACCGAGCAGCATCTCTTTGCCGCGTCGAACGACGGTGGAACGATTGCCGTAATCGACGCCGCACAGCACGACGGCGTAGCGATCGACGTGTTGACGGGGCCGCAGTACGGCGGCGTCGCGATCGCGCCGCAGAAATCGGTTATGATCGGCGATCGCATGCGGATCGGGTGGTGGCAAGTCGATCCTGCGACCGGGAATCTGGTCGGCCGCATGGGTCCCGCGGGCGCCGGACAAGAGTTGGCCGAGTATGCGATCGCACGCGGCAACGACTGGTCGACGCTCTATTCGATGATGCAGTTCTACGGCGATTTCTTTCGCTGCATCGCCGGTGCCGTCGAAGCGCCGCTTTCCGGCGATCTCGGCACGCAAGCAGGTTTCCAACAGTGCGCGGCCTCGGCGATCTGTAGTTACATGGACGGCGTCGGCTCCGGTTACGTGCTCGGTCCCGCCGGTTTCTCGGACGCAGAAGCGCTGCTCTACAACATTCTCGACCTGAGCATCCCCGGCACGAAGGATTCCCTCCCTCCAACGGGAGGCGCCGCCTGCAGCGGCCTATTCCACAGCCCGCTCTATCCGTGAACGGTGGAGAAACGTGACGCTTCGACGAAGAGGCGGTCGATGCGTTGGCTTGTGACCGGTGGGCTCGGCTTCATCGGATCGACTTTTATCCGGCTCGCCCTGCGCGAGCGCTCTTCGCTCGAGATCGTCAATCTCGATGCGATGACCTATGCCGGCAATCCCGCGAATCTCACGGATGTCGAAGGCGATCCACGCTATCGTTTTTTACACGGCGACATTTGCGATCCCGACGCCGTTCGTTCGGCGATTGGTGACGGCGTCGACGCGATCGTGAATTTCGCTGCCGAGACGCACGTCGATCGCTCGATCCTGGATCCGGAAGCCTTTCTGCAAACGGACATCCTCGGAACGCACGTTTTACTCGAAGCGGTACGCGAACGCAGCATCGGACGCTACGTGCAGGTCTCGACCGACGAAGTCTACGGCGACGTTTCCAAAGGCGAGTCGAGCGAGAGCGATCCGTTACGCCCGCGCAGCCCGTACTCCGCGAGCAAAGCCGGCGGCGATCTGCAAGTGCTGGCCTATCGCACGACGTACGATCTTCCGGTAATGATCACGCGCGGCAGCAACACGTACGGGCCGTATCAGTACCCCGAGAAGCTCATCCCGCTCTTCGTCACCAACTTGATCGACGATCAGCCGGTGCCCGTGTACGGCGATGGCATGCAGGTTCGCGATTGGCTGCACGCACAGGATCACGCGCGCGGTATCATGCACGTACTCGAGCGCGGCGAGCCCGGCAACGTCTACAATCTCGGCGGCGGCAACCCGCGCACCAACTTGGAGATTACGCGCCGTTTGATCGAAGGCTGCGGGCGAGGCATGGAGTCGCACGTGAAGCACGTCGTCGACCGCCCGGGCCACGACCGCCGCTATGCGGTCGATTCGTCGAAAGCGCACGCACTCGGCTGGGCGCCTCAAGTTCCGTTCGAGGACGGCTTACGTTCGACCGTCGAGTGGTATCAAGCCAACGAGCCGTGGTGGCGCCCGTTACGTTCGGGAGAGTTCCTGGACTACTACAAACGCCAGTACGCGCGCCGCTAGTGGCTGGTCGGCCAAAGTAGTCGAACGGCGACGATCGCTAGGACGATCGTCAAGCCGGTCCTGAACCACTTTGGATGCAACCGCGTCGCCAAATACGTCCCGAGCAGAACGCCCGGGACCGAGCCGACGAGCAGCCACGCTGAGAGCACCGGATTTACGTCGCCGATGCGCCAATGGCCGATGAGCGACGGAATCAGCAAAGCCACGGAAAACGCGATATCGGTGCCGACGAGCGCGACGATCGCTACACCCGGGAGCGCGAGCAGTAAGAGCGGGAGCGTAAGCGACCCGCTGCCGATCGACGTGAGGCTCACGAGAATACCGACGAACGCGCCGATGACGATGAGCCGCCCCCGTGGAACGATGCCCGTCTGCTGCATCCGCGAGACGTCGGTCACCAAACCCTTGCCGAAGGCGATCGATACCGCCGATACCAGCAGCGCGATACCGAGCAGAATGCGCAGGAAATGCTCGAGCGCTGCAAGATCGAGGTGATGGCGAAGCCACGCGCTCGCAAGAACGCCGGCAATCGCCCCAGGCACGCCGCCAATGCACAGCCACAGAAGGAGCTTGGGCTGGATCGTCCTGCGCCGCATATGCGTGAAGACCGCGACGACCTTCGTACCGAGGTTGAAGAGCAGGTCCGACCCGATGGCGACGTTGGCGTCGACGCCCATGACGAGCACGAGCATCGGCGTCATCAACGCACCAGCACCCACGCCCGAAAACGCGGTGCACGTCCCGACGACGAACCCGACTAGAATGTAGCTGGCGATCGTCAGGGGATACCCCACGGTTAGACTCGAGCTTTTTCTTTCAAACCCACGCGCTCTTCAACGAACTCGAGCAGATTGGCCGCCGATTCGGCGATGCTCTGCCGCGCGGTGTCGACGGTGAAATCCGGATTCTCCGGAACTTCATACGGCGACGAGATGCCCGTGAAGTGCGCGATCTCCCCGAGGCGGGCGCGCTTGTAGTGTCCCTTAACGTCGCGGCCTTCCGCGGTCGGCAAGTCGCACGAGACGTAGATTTCGTAGAAACCCTGCGGATACGACGCTCGCGCGCGTTCGCGCTCGGCGGAGAACGGCGAGATAAGCGCACAGATGACCACGTGCCCCGCGTCGGCGAGGACGGCGGCGACGGCGGCGGTCCGGCGGACGTTCTCCGCGCGGTCGTCGTCGGAGAAGCCGAGGTCGACGTTGAGCGTGGTGCGCAGCGTATCGCCGTCGAGCACGTAGACGTGACGCCCGCGGTCGAAGAGCATCCGCTGCACCGCCATCGCGACGGTCGATTTACCCGCACTCGGCAGGCCCGTTAACCAGAGAATCGCGCCGGTATGGCCGTTGCGCGCGGTACGTTCCGCCGCTTTCACGGACGAGATCTGCGCGATGACGTCGGTAGCGCCTTCGGAGCGCGCGCGTCCGATGACTTGGTCGACGTGGCCGCCCGCCACGATCGCGTTGTCGCGAACGAGGATGAAGCGCCCGAGGCTGGTGCCTTTGGCTTCGTCGTCGCCGGCGATCAACTCGCGCGCCGTCAACGTGACGACCGCGATTTGGTTGCCGATGACTTCTTCCGCCGGCGCGCGCTCGAGCGTTTCCGGGTCGATGACTTCGTCGATGCGCTGGACGGTAACCGGAATCTCGCGGGTCGCGATGCGCATCCTCAGCGCCTCGCCCACCCGCAGCGGCTGCGCACCGAGCCACACGACGGTGGCCTGCAGCGCGTGGCCGATCGGCGGTCCGTCACCCGCGTGGCTGGCAATCGCGCCGCGGTCCACGAAGATGCGTTCGTCGAGCAGTACCGCAACGGCCGAGTCGGCCGACGCCTCTTCGACGCTGTTCGGCCACTGGACGATTTCTTTTACGACCGCCGAAGCTTGCAGCGGCCAAAACACGAGACGCTCGCCGACGCGAATCTTGCCCGATTCGACGCGGCCCGCGATCAAACGGTCGGCATCGCGACGGAAGACGTCCTGAACGACGAAGCGCAGCGGTCCACCTTCGGCGCCGGCCTTCGGACGCAGCGGCTCGAGGACGCTCATCAGCGTCGGGCCGTTCCACCACGGCATCCGCTCGGAGCGGCGTGCCACGTTGTCGCCGTCACGCGCGACGATCGGGACGATCGCGATCGGCGAAATGCCGAGCTTGCCGAGAAACTCGGTGACCTCAGCCTTGCGCTGGACGAAGACTTTTTCCTTATCCTCGGCGAGGTCGAGTTTGTTGATCACCACCACGACTTCGGTCAGGCCGAACCATTTCAAGAACAGCGCGTGGCGGCGCGTTTGAATCGTGATGCCTTCGTCCGCCGCGACGACCAGGATCGCCGTGTCGACTTCCGAGGCGCCGCTGAGCATGTTGCGCACGAGTTCGCGATGTCCGGGTGCGTCGACGAACACGAAGTCGCGACCGGCGGTGCGCAGCCAAATGCGCGAGACGTCGAGCGTGATCGCCTGATCGCGCTCGAGTTGGAACGAATCCAATAGAAACGAATACTCGACCGCAACGCCGCGCTTGGCGCTCATCGCTTCCAGCTCGGCGAGCTTCTCGGGGATGACCTGCTCCAGGTCGACCATCAAGCGGCCGAGGATCGTCGATTTACCGGCATCGACGTCACCGACCATAACGACGCGAAGTTGACTCACATGTACCCCGACGCGCGCAAGCGTTCGAAGGTATCTTCGCTCTCGTGGTCCATCGCACGTCCCGCGCGCTCGGGCTGACGCGTCCCTTCGAGTTCTTCGATGATCTTATCGACCGTGTCCGCGTCACTTTCGATCGGATTCGTGATGTTGCTCTCGCCCAGCGAACGGTACCGTTTGCCGTTCTTCGCTAGGTACAGCGGCACGTACGGGATGTTCTCGCGCTTTGTGTAGCGCCAGATGTCGATCTCGGTCCAGTCGAGCAGCGGGTGAATGCGCACGTGCGCCCCGTCCGGAACTTCGTAGGTAAAGTAATCCCACAGCTCCGGCGGCTGCATGCGGGGATCCCACGATCCGTCGGCATTGCGCGGGCTGAAGATCCGCTCTTTCGCGCGGATGGCCTGCTCGTCGCGGCGGATGCCGAGGATGACGCCCTTATACTTCTCGCGCTCGTGCATGGCGCGCAAGCCGGCGGTCTTGCGAGCCGCGTGGCGCGCGGCGGGCGGCAGCGACTGATCGACGCTGCTCTCCGGCGGACAAGCCTCGTTGAGAACCGGCAGGTTCCATTCCTTATGAAGCCAGTCGCGGAACGCGTAGACCTCATCGAACTCCATCCCCGTGTCCAGCAGGACGATCGGGAACGGCACGTCGCCGAGAAATGCTTTGCGAACCATCCAGAGCAGGGCCGTGCTGTCCTTGCCGATCGACCACAGCATGGCCAGCGGCGAGGCGCATGCGAAGGCCTCTCGCAAAATGAAGATCGTTCGCGATTCTGAATTCGTCCAGATCCGAGTCCATCGGGCCCCCTATTTGGCGACCTAGGCGCCGCCTCCTCAGAGGATTCGCCTGCCAAGCGGGCCGACGAGGGGGTGGGGCGTCAGGCGAGGTATGCAAGCCTTCGATGAAAGGTGTGATTCTCGCCGGCGGCCTCGGGTCGCGGCTCCGCCCCCTTACTAAGGTGACGAACAAGCACCTTTTGCCGATCTACGACAAACCGATGATCTACTACCCGATCGAGACGCTGGTCAAGGCCGGGATTGCGGACATTATGATCGTCACCGGCGGCCATTCCGCCGGCGATTTTCTGCGCTTACTCGGGAACGGCAGCGAGTTCGGCCTAAAGGATATCTACTATACGTACCAAGAGGGTGAGGGCGGCATCGCCGACGCGCTCAAGCTGTGCGAACACTTTGCCGAGGGCCAGCGCATCGCCGTGATCCTCGGCGACAATATCGTGAAAGACGATATTTCGCCGTTCGTTCGCAAGTTCGAAGCGCAAGATTCCGGCGCGCGCATTCTGCTGAAAAAGGTCGACGATCCGGAGCGCTTCGGCGTGCCCGAACTCGACGGCGACCGGATCGTGCGGATCGAAGAGAAGCCGGACGATCCGAAGAGCGGTTACGCCGTAACCGGAATCTACATGTACGACCGGCGCGTTTTCGATTTCTGCAGAAACCTCAAGCCGTCGAAGCGAGGCGAACTCGAAATCACCGACGTCAACAACCAGTACATCAAAGAAGGCGATCTCTTTTACGACGTCCTCGACGGGTGGTGGACGGACGCCGGTCAATTCGAGAGCCTCTTTCGCGCGGCCGAACTCGTCGCCGGCGACCGAACCCATCAACACGCTTAGGAGCACGGTTAGAACTGCGATGAGCCATGGACTATCTTAGCGCCCTCAACCTGGTACACACGATCGTCGCCCCAAAGAACTACTGCGAGATCGGCTGCCGCTTTGGAAACAGCCTGACGCTATCGAAATCGCCGGCGGTCGGAATCGATCCGGATTTCGAGATCAAGGCGGCCTTTGCCGCGCCGACGAGACTGTTCCGGATGACGAGCGACGACTTCTTTGCAACGCGCGACATCCGCGCGATTTTGGGCGGTCCGATCGACTTCGCGTTCATCGACGGCCTGCATCAGGTCGAGTTCGCGCTTCGCGACTTCATGAATCTCGAACGCAACTCGCACCCGGCGGGCGTCATCACGATCGACGATTTGCTGCCCGGCGATATGGCGTATGCGACTCGCGATCGCAACACCCAGATCTGGACCGGCGACGTATACCGGATCGTCCCGATCCTTCGGGAGTACCGTCCGGATCTCGAGATGAAGATTTACGACGTCGAGATGAAGGGCTTCTGTACGATCACCAATCTCGATCCGTCCTCGACGGTTCTGCGCGACCGGTACCCGGAGATCGCCGCAGGGATCGCCGCCGGCAAATGGCAACTGCCCTCGGTCGAAGCGATCCGCGCGGAACTCGCGCCCCAGCCGGTCGAGCTGCTCGCACAAGACCTCGCGCGCTTCGCCGAGCGGCGTAACGCTTCGCAGCCGCCGGCCGCCGCGGCGCCTGCGGCGCAGACCGGCGAACGCAACGCGGAGCTGTATCTCTCGCTGCTGAAGCGATCGATCCTGAACGAGATCTATCTCGACGACGAACTGCGGATTCTCTATCTGCGCGCTTGCCTGGCCGGCATACAGCAGTTCGACCCGGCCGTTCTCCACGACATCCGCGACCTGCGGCGGGACGAATACAACCGGCTCGCCGCGTCCCGCAGCGTCGGGCAGTTCTTCGATCGCAACATTCACAACAGCGGATTCAACCACTCGATGATGGGACGCGCGCGGCTCGACAGCCTCCAGCAGTGTTTGGATATCGTACGGCGCGAAAATATCCCGGGCGACTTCATGGAGTGCGGCGTTTGGCGCGGCGGCGGCTGCATCTTTATGAGCGGGTACGCGCAGGCGTACGGCCTCACCGGGCGCCGCATCTTCGCCGCCGACAGCTTCGAAGGCTTACCCGTTCCGAGCAGCCCCGCCGATGCGGGCCTCGATCTCAGCAAAGCCGCTTATCCGGAACTCGCGGTTTCGCTTGAGAACGTCAAGGAGAACTTTGCGGTCTACGGCCTCGGCGGCCCGAACGTGCACTATCTCAAAGGCTGGTTCAAGGACACGCTGCCGGGCGCCCCGGTCAGCGAAATCGCGCTGCTACGCATGGACGGCGACCTGTATGAATCCACCATGGACATCCTGGTCAACGTGTATGACAAAGTGGTCCCCGGCGGCATCGTGATCGTCGACGACTACGGCGCGGTTGAAGCGTGCCGTCGTGCGGTCGACGCGTTCTTCGCCAGCCGCGACCTACCGTCGCCGCAGTTGGAGAAAATCGATTGGACCGGAGTCTGGTTCAGGAAGGCGCGCTAGTCATTCGCAGCTTTAAAACGTTCTTCGAAGGGCGTCAAATCGAAGCGTACCAGCAGGGCGTGATGAACTACCGGTATCGCGGGATTCTCTGTAACAAAAGCCCGCTCGATATCGCCATCTACCTGCGGCTGCTTCAAGATGCGCGGCCGCATACGCTGATCGAGATCGGTTCCAAAGAGGGCGGCAGCGCGCTGATGTTTCGCGATTTCGGTCGCGCGCTCGGCCTCGATATGACCGTCGTCTCGATCGACGTCAGCGCTGCGCGCACGACGTACGACGGCGTGCGCTTCCTCGAAGGCGACGTGCGGAATCTCGCGACGGCGTTCCAATCCAACAACCTGTTCAATTTGCCGCGGCCGTGGCTCGTCGTCGAGGATTCCGCTCACACCGCCGAAGGCTGCCGCGCGGCCCTGCTGTTCTTCGCGCAGCACCTGGCGGCCGGCGAGTGGCTCGTCATGGAAGACGGCGTGCTCGACGAGCTTGGGTTATCCGCGCAATACGGCGGCGGTCCGAACGCCGCAATCGCAGAATTTTTGATCGCCTACCCCGGTCTGTTCGAAATCGGAACTCAGTACTGCGATATGTTCGGCCCGCAGGCTACGTATAACCCGAACGGATATCTCATGCGCACGGCGGCGCCGTTCCCCGCTTCCGCGCACCCGTGACCGCGCCGCGCCTCTCGGTCATCATCTGCGTTTACGATATGCCGCGCGAAGCGCCGCGGACGATTCTGTCCGCTTCGCTGCCGTACCAAAAGCACGTCCTGGCCGACGATTTCGAAGTCATCGTGGTCGAGAACGGGTCCAAGCGCCCCCTCTCGGGCGAGATGCGGGCCGCACTGCCGGATCGCGTGCGCGTGATCGATATGCCGCAGCCGAACCCTTCGCCCGTCTTCGCGCTCAACTGGGCGGCGCGCGAAGTGGCTGCCGGCGACATCTTCCTCTTTGCGATCGACGGTGCGCGCATCTTCAGCGATCGCCTGTACGCCGAGAGCTTAGCCGCACACGCACTCGTTGAGGACGCCCTCGTCTACACGCTTGGCTGGCACATCGGGCCGAAGATGCAGACCATTTCCACGCGCGAAGGATATAACGAAGCGGTCGAAGACCAGCTCATCGCGGCCAGCGGCTGGCCGCAACGGCCGGAAGCGCTTTTCGATATCTCGGTCTTCGCCGGTTCGTCGCTCGACGGGCAGTTCGCGCCGATCCGGGAAAGCAACGCGCTTTCGGTTCCGCGCAGCCTTTTCGAACGCTGCGGCGGGTTCGACGAGCGCTTCAACTCGCCGGGCGGCGGCCTCGCGAACCTCGAGTTCTTCGCGCGGTACGTGACGCGCCCGAACGCGCGCAACGTCTGCCTTCTCTCCGAGGGCAGCTTCCATCAAACGCACGGCGGCGTCGCAACGTCGGGCCGCGTCGGTTGGGAGATCTTCGAGAGCGAATACCGCACGATCCTCGGGCGGCCGTATCAGCAGCCCGCATACGATCGTCTTTACTACGGGGCCGTACGCCCGAGGGCGGCGCGTTTTCTGCGCCACGCGATCGAGCGGTTCGTTTAGTCCGCCAACCTCTTCGGGCTAGCGTTTCTCGATCAGCATGTAGACGCTTCCGCGATCTTCGATCCGCGCGTTGCCTTCGAGCTGATTGAACTGCGCGTCGATAATTCGATACCCTTGCGCCTGCACCATATTCGCGAAAGACTGCGGACTGTAACGGCAGCCGTGCTGCAGGCCCGGAGCCGGCGTTACGAAGTAATCCGGATCGTTGTTCGTCATCGATACTACCGACTGAACGATGAGAAAGCGCCGAGCCAATGCGTACGATTTCCGCAAGATTTCGACGGGGTTGGTTACGTGATAAAGGCCGCCGATATTGGCGACGATATCGTAGGCTCCGACTTCGGAAACGCTCGCAACGTCTCGGTCTTCGAAGCGCACGCCCGAGAGCCCGAGCCGGCGGGCGACTTCGAGCATGTTGTTGCTCCAGCCGTCCCGATTGTTGTCGATACCGACGGCGGGAGCGGCGCCAAGGTAGTTAGCGAGCATTGTGAAGTAGCCGTCCGCGCAGAAGAACTCGGCAAACGACGGCGCGTCGTAGCAGCTGTTACGCGACTTGCCGATTGCCAGCGAAATGTAGCCGAGCAGAATCGGTTCTTTGCAGAGTTGATTGACGCGGAAATTGTCGAGTTGCTGGTTCTCGACGCCGAACATCCGGTACGAGTGGTACAAGGGGCCGAGATCGTCGAGGACGTGCGGATTCACTGCGCCTACGCCTGACCCGCGGAATCGGGCCGGCCTTGCAGAATCCGCAACTGCGTCTCGAGCGCGGCGGCGCGCTGCGTTTGCTCTTGGGCCAACGTGTTGGCCGCGTTCACGCGCCCCATCAGTTCGCGCTGTACCAGGCCGGTGACCACTTGCGAAAAGTTCCGCGTAACCTGGAAGAAGTTCGTCAATGCCTCCAGCCGCGGTTTGTCGCGCTGCAGCAACGCATCGTAGAGTTCCGAGCAATACGGCAAATTGAACGTCCGGTCGCTGGTCGAATGATGCTGCAGGTCGGGCGAAACGATTCCATCGAGGATCTCTTGTAGGTTATCGGGCCTCCCCAAGCCGATGCGATCGATCAAATAGATCGCCTGTTCGCGCGGATCGTCGAACCAGCGCCGATACTCGACGATCGCATCGATTTTCCCCTGCGTGTTGACCAGGGCGTCGACGTTGTGTTCGATCCAGAGCAGCTCGGCGTGAATCGGATTGACGCGTTCGCGCTCGTGGAGCGAGCGAGCCACGTCGGTCGGGTGGCGCGTAACCAGAACGTACTTCGGTTCGAGGTGCAGTTCGTCGATAATTTCCAGCCACAGCGGGAGCAGACGCGCCGTGCGGGGATCCTTAAATCCCCACAGCGATCCGGCCTTATCGAATTCGCGGCTTACGATTTGCGTCAGTTGCGCTTTGAACGGCGCGACCTGTGGCAGACGCCACCAGTTTGCGGGAAGCGGATGGGTGATCGTGCTGCTCGACCAGAGCATTCCAAAGAGCTTGAGAATTTCGTCATGGACTTTCGAGATCTCGAGCGACTCGAAATACCCCTTGGCGTTGAAATTCGTCGGCGGCATCAAGTCGTCGCTGAGCGGAACGCCCAAAGCGTTGAGCACGTTCATCGTTACCGACGTGCCGGCACGATGCATGCCCAACAAGACGACGATGCGCCGGCGATCGGTTGGGTCGGGTACGCTCACGGGCCTCGCTTCCTGGAATCCGACGATGGAGGACCTTCCGGCCTTTTACCGGCCGCAAGACAATGAGTTTATCGGCGATGGTCAAAATGTCCGTTAGCCAATGTCGAAATACTACCGGTACTTCGGTCTCGAGCGCGACCCGTTCTTGGACACCGCCGACCCGTTCTTCTACTGCGAGCTAGGGACGCTTCGCAAGGCGAAAGAACGGCTGGCCGGGTCCGTTGACGCCTCGCGCGGCCTGACCGTCGTCCTGGGCGAGCCGGGGACGGGGAAGACGAGCCTGAGCGGAGCGCTCGAACAGGACTTGCTTGCCGACGATCGCGTCGTGTTAGGCAAGATTCTCGATCCGACATTTGCCGGTGACGTCGAATTTCTAATAGCCGTCGGCCGCGTGTTCGGTCTCGCGCTGCCGCCCCGCTCGAGCGCCGCGCTAAAGAACGCACTGAAGAATTTTTCTTCGAGACGGCGGTCCTGGAGAAGCGCACGCTGGTCCTCGTCGTCGACGAAGCGCAGAATCTTAGCGACGAAAATCTCGAGGCGTTGCGCCTGTTGTTGAACTATCACGTGCCGCAGCGCAAGCTGCTCAACATGGTGCTCTTCGGTCAGCCCGAGTTGGAGCAGCGTATCGTCGGCAAGGGCAATCTCGCCGACCGCGTCGATGATTGGATTCGGCTCTCGATCCTCGACGACAACATGTCCGCAGCGGTACTCGACTACCGCCTCCAGCGTGCCGGCCTTCCGCCGGGGCAGCAACTCTTCACGCCGGAAGCGCGCGCGCTGACGCTCGCCGGAGCGGCCGGCGTACCGCGGCGGCTCACGATGCTGGCGCACTCCGCGATGGAGGAAGCCTCGGACCGGGGAGCGACTCTCGTCACCGAGGATCACGTGCGTAATGCGATGTTCGCGCGCGGGATCGTCATCGTGCCGAAGCCGCCGCAGCCGCTTCCCACTCGGACGTCCGCGAATGCGGACGGCATCCCGCAGGGACGCAATTTCATCGCCCGCCTCTTTCCGCGACGACCGTCGGGCGCATGAAGGAACCTGATTTCGAGCTGAGCGCCGACATGCGTTTGCTCGAGCTCCAACGCGGCGCGCTCGGGCTGCCCGCCCGCGAACGCACCGGTTGGGAAAGCTCGTCATCGAGCGCTGCGGGGCTGCCCGCCGCGGGACCCAGCGATGACGATCCGGTCGCGGAAGGCGCGATGCTGACGGTCGATGCGACGGCGTTTCCAAACGACGGCGTCATTCCCGGTGCCGTGGTAACGGTTACCTTGAAGATTGCAAATGAAGGCAGCGCAGCGGCCGGCGGCGTCGTTGCCGGCGTGCCCCTCCCGGGAGGTGCGTCGTACCGGCCAGGCTCGTTCGTCTGGAACGGGCGCTCGTCGTTCGACGAGGTTGCCGAAGCCTTCACCGGGGCGGGCCTGGAGATCGGCGCCATCGGCCCCTCCGAGCGCGCGACGTTCGAGTGGAAGATCGGCGTGAAACTGGGAACGAAGCCGTTGCTGCTCGCGCCGGCGGTTCGCGCGCTAAACGCTGCTGTGATCGGAGCGCGCCCACTCTCGATCGGACGCAAGGCAACGGCGGGCAGCCAGTTCGCCGGTGAAGTCGAACGCGCCGACGTATCGAAGTACCTTGAAAAGGCGCTCTTCGCCGTCGATATTCCGGTCACCGAGTTGCCGATCTACGAACTCGACGACGAAGAAGCGATCGTTGCCGAAGCAGCGCAGTCGGCCTTGTCAACGGCCGTACCGGCCTTTCCGATCGTCGTCGAACGAGCGCTCAAGCCCGAGCCCGTGCCGGAGCCGCTGCCCCAGCCCGAGCCGGAGCCGGAGCCTCAACCGGCTGCGGAATCGGCTGTCAAATCTCCGCAGGTGCCGCGCGAAGCGATCGTGCTGTATGGGCGCTTCGACCGCGCGACGATTTCGTTCTTCGAGCGCATTTTTCTCGGCACGAAGACGCCGACGATCCTGCAACACTGCATTCTCGGCGGGGCACTCGCGTGCTCGGTCGATTTCGACGGCAGCGACTCCGCCGATCTGAAAAAGCACCTCGACGCGCAAGCGCAGGCGCTCCATCGCATCGCGCTGCACGAGAAACTCGGAAAGAAAGAGCCGATCGCCGAGTATTCCGGCGAGTTGTTCGCGCGTCTCGCGCGCCTTCGAAAGACCGTCGTCACGACCGAACACGAGCCGGGCGACACCCTCCTGCTGTCCACCGAGCTGTCCGACCCAACGGCCGCCGTCCTGCTGCGGATTGCCGAAGATCCCACGCGCTGGGATTTCGTGAGAGCGCGTCAGCTTACGCTCGCACTCCAGGCGGACTCGGTAACAAGTGCGGCTTTGGATGCGGCCCTTCGGGATGAAATCGCTTCGGCTTTGCGCGTTTACGCTCAAGCCTCGGTCCAGGTACTGCAAAAACTCTTCGTTCGCATGCGGACGGACCGCACCACCGGTATCTTGTTGCAGACCGATGCGTCGATCGACGCCGCGGCGCGCGCGCTCATCGGCGCGTTCAAACGCGCGCTGCCGTGAGGGTGATGCTCGGCATCCCGACGGCCGGGGCGCCTGCAATGCCGTTTACGGAAAGCCTCAAACATCTGAAGCCGCCGCCTGGGGTCGAAGCGCTGGAGCGCACGATCGTCACGGGAAACTACATCCCCGCGGAGCGCGATCTTTTGCTCGAGCGAGCGATCGAATGGCAAGCCGACTTCGCCGTCATGTGCGACGACGACATGGTCCTTCCCGCAGACGCGCTGGTGCTGCTGCTCGAGACGCTTGCGGCCGATCCAGCTGCGGGCATCGTCGGCGCACTGTACTATTCGCGCGACGGCTTGCGCCCGATGGCGGTCGACGGCTGGGATCCGGATAGCGTTTCGAGCGGCTGGATTCCCGCCTTCGGCGAAGCGGAGCCCGTTGCGGTCGATGGCGTCGGATTCGGATGCGTCGCGATCCGCGTTTCCGCGGTCCGTGAGTTCGCGCGGCCGTTTTTTCCGGCACACGTCTTCATCGAACCCTCCGACGGCCGCGTTCGCATTTGCAACGAGGACTATCTTTTCTGCCGGCGCGTCCGCGAAAGCGGATATCGCGTGCTTCTTCATCCCGGCGTCCGCTGCGGACACTACGATCGAGCCAGCGGTCGAACCGCACCCGCGGCTCGCGAACCGGCGAGCGCTACGAACGTACGGCGGATCTTGGTTCAAATCGGAGATCGCTATCAGCTCGTACCGCTCGAGGGCGCGAACGATGCGGCGACGCGCGAACGTCACATTCGCGCCGATCTCACGTATATCGTCTCGGAGCCGGCGACCTAGCGAGTCTTGTCGAAGCCGGCCGTTCGCGAGGGCGCGCGCTTGCTGCCGATCGACCCGGCATAGGCTTTCCAGCGCGAGAGGGTCTTGAGGCGATCGCCGACGTCGGCGTGAAACGTCTCCAATCGCGCCAGCTGATCTTCTCGAACGTCGAAGACGCGGCGCATCCGCTTATTGATCTTTTGGTCGAAGGCTTCGTCGCGGTACGGCGCGGCGTCTTCCATTGCGTTTAGGAAGGCGTGCGTCGTCCGGCGCGACGAGCGCAACACGTTGCCGACGGCATTCCAATCGCCGGCGACCAAGCTCTTTTCCAGTTCGCCGCAGAGCTTTTCGAGTTCGCCGACTTCATGCTCGACCGCGGCTCGCGCGGTCACGGCGTCATCCGACGAGGGCAACCGCGACCCCGGCTTCGGCGGCCTGATTCGCCGAACGCTGCGCCTTGAACTGCGCGACGGCCTGATGCCACGTCTGCCGGTAGTCTTTCGCGTAGCCGAGGATCCGCTCGACGCGATCCGGGTCCTTCTGCATGTTTGCCATGACCAGCTCGTGATGCCAGAACTCGTAAACGCGCAGGAGGTTCTTCGAAAGCTCGCCGCCGATATCCATGTCCAGCGCGCCCATCAGCACGCAGCACGCGCGTTGCGCCCGCAGCAGGGCTTTGTGAATGCCTTCGATGTCGTTGCGTTCGTTGAGCAGCTTCTCGTGCGCTTGCTGCGAGGCGATAATCAGCACGTCGAAGATCTTGACGATGAGGTCTTCCTTCGACGCGGTGGCAATCGCCGTCTCGAGATAGCGCTGATCGGCCGTAAGCTTCATCCGCTTATGAGCTCGACGACGACGACGAAACGGTGAACCCGAGCGCGGCCGCGAGCTGTTGCTGTTCGGCTTGCAGCTCGGCAATCGCGGACTCGCTGGCCGTGAACTGTGCGCGCAGATTATTGGCCTGCGCGTTGGCGTTATCGGTTAGCTGCTGGATCTGCTGCTGCAAGTTCGTTATCGCATCGGTATTGGTGGTCTCGTAGTTATTTATCAGCGAGACCGCCGGGACGGTTCCCACCACGCCCTGGTTGAGGATCGTCGGCGCGCCGGTGACGCCCGTAAGATAGGCGCCTAACTGGCTCGTCAATCCATTCGAGCCGGTCAGTAAGCTGAAGACGCCGTTCGGGTTCGATGCAAACGCCTTCTCGAACGCAGCGGCGTCAAGCTGCTGCAGCTGACCGTCCGTACCTTGATAGGTCGTCTGCTGAACCGCCGCACCCGGCTGGCTGTTGCCCGCGGGAGAGCCGCCGCTCGATCCGGTCAGCGAGTTGTTGTTGTTGCCGGTCGTGTACGTCGTAAACGAGTCGGTCAGCGATAGGCCGATCTGCGAGAGCGAGTTCAGACTATTGCCCGACCCCAGGAAACCGGAAACGATCTGCGTCAGCTGATTCTTGACGTCCTGAATGTTGTTGTTGCCGTACAGGATACCGCCGCCGACGGATTGCGCCGTCCCGTTCGACCCGGGCTGCACCGACGTCACGATCGGCGGCGCCGTCGCGGCGTTGATTTCGCTGATCACGGCGTTGTACACCGACGTGAAGTTTTGCACGGCGTTCACGAGTTGCGTCGTGCTCTGCGCGACGGTTACCGTAAACGGCGTATTGGTGTTGCTCTGCAAGTTGAGCGCGATGCCCGGGATTGCCGACGTCACCGTGTTCGAGTTGCTGAAATATTTGGACGTCGTCGCATCCGGATTGAGAATGTCGACCTCGGCTTGGCTGCCGATCTTCACGGTCGCGCCGCTCGCTGCGGTCAACCCGGCGGCCGTAAGGAAGTTGCTGGTGTCGCCCGTCTTTCCGAGCACGATGCCGCTCGGACCGGTTTGCGACGCGGTGAGCACGATCTGCCCGGTCGCGGCGTTAACGGTCGCCACGACGCCCGCACTGCTCGTATTGATCTCTTGAACGATGTCGTTGAGGTTCTGGCCGGTGTCGACGGTGATCTTCACGCCGTTGAGCGTGAAGTACCCGCCGGTTACCGGCGTGACGAACCCGGCCGACGTGGTGGTATTGAACGACGCGCTCGAGCTTATGCCGCCGACGTCCGAAGTGCCGACGATCGATCCGCTCGTCGAGGTGTTGTTGAGCTGCGCGTTGCTGAGCTGCAGGACGTCGAGCAAGTTGCCGCTGTCCGAGCTGCTGCCGAGCGAAATCGGGGCGGCCGTCGATGCGAACTGCACTTTGCCGCCGACCAGCGAGGCCGTGAACGTCGGATCGACGGCTTGAACCGCCGTTTGAATGTTGGCAAGGATCTGGTTCAGCGACTGCGATTGCACGTTGTATTGCACCGCGACGCCGTCGACGGTAATCTGTCCGAGCGTACCGCCGGACCCGTTGGTCGGCGGCACGGAAGCATACGACGCGGCGAGCGGCACCGTGTTCGATGCCTGGCCGGCAAACGGTCCGCTCGTAAGCAAATCGGTGATACTGTGGCCGGCGGCGGCATTGCTCGTCACCGTACTCGACGTTGCCGTCGTGACGTTCTCCACCAAATACGAGCCGGCGACCGCGGACTGCCCGGTGATCCCGTTCGCCGTCGCTACCCCATCGTTCGTCGACGAAGCCGAGTACGCTTGGAAGAGATCGGGGTTCGAAAGATTCTCGAGTGAGTTCTGAACGCAGTTCAACATCGTGTTGATCTTGACCAACTCGACGTTCGCGGCGTTCAGCGTTGCGACGGACGCGTTCAGCGCGATGGTCGGCTGCAGCGAGAGTTTCGTCAGCTGCTGGATGATGGAGTTATAATCGATACCCGAAACGACGCCGGGGAAGCTGATCGCCCCGCCGCTCGTACCGAGCGTACCACTCAGACCGCTAGTTGCCACTTAGAACTCCTACGCGTCCCGGTCGAGGGTAACGCCACGGGGTGAATCAAAAAACTGAGCCAGGCCGACGAGAATGTCCGGCGGGAACTGCGCGACTTCGGCGCCCGTTTTCGGATCGCTAAAGACCGTCACGATCTGATCGGGATGGGTCAGCACGCGATACGAAACGTCGAGTCGAATCGGCTCCGGCGGAGTAACGCTCCCAAACAACTTAGCAATTGCAGGTGCAAGTCCGCCCCGTGCGTTCGGCGACTCGCCCGGCGTTGCGGAATGCGTTCCCGGCGTCGATGCCGGGGCACCTGAAATGACGTCTGCGCCTTGCGCAATTGGAGCGGCTGCGCCCGTGACTGCACCTGGTTGTGCGCCCGCAGCGGCCGCGGTTTGTCCAACATCCATGTGAGGTAGTCTCCTTTGGCTCCGCTTCTCTAATTCTTCGGCTGGCCCCGAACCCCGGTTTAGGAGGGAAGGTTTTCTGAGGGCTCAGGTTTGTAAGGAAACGGCCTGGGCAGCTGCCTGGTAAACGGCCAAGACGCCAACCAACGACTTGAACGGGTCGGCGACCTCGGCCGTTCGGGCCGCCGTAGCCACGCCCAGCTCGCTCGAGCGGTCCCAGGCGTTCCGAAGCCCCTCCCGGACGCTCTCGAGCGAAGCCGGGTCGACGATTTGAGCGAGGCCTGGCCAGACGCCCCGCGCATAGCCGGGCGACGGCGCAACGAGCGCCGCGCCCGCCGCCCCGGCCCGAAGGAGGCGATAGAGGCCGCCCCCGGCCCACGAGGCATCGACAAACACGCGAGCGCGCGCGTAGAGCGTCGCCAGCTCCTGCGGTGTAAGTTGGTCGCTGCCTAACCACAGTCCACGATCCCCGAGCGCCGCCATCGTCTGACAGTAGTAGCTGGTATCCCGAACGGACCCGACGAGAACGAGCGGGTAACCGAGGTCCGCGGCAGCCCGAGCCACCGCGTACTGATTGCAGCGCGCCTCCATCGGCGCGTGGAGCAGAACGAAATCGTCGAGCCCGGTGATTTCGGCGGCACCGGCTAGCTCCGGCTCCGGAGCGAGCACGCCGGCGACGATGCGGCTGACGCCCACGCCGAACTCGTCGTGCAGTCGCCGCTCCTCGTCCTCGCTGGCGGCGACGGCGCCGGCTGCGCGCGCGAGCATGGCGGGGCCATCGGTACCTACGTCACCGCGCTTCGCACCTTCGGATTCGAGTCGCCGCTCGCGGATTGCTTCGAAATACATGTTTCGCAGCGCTTCGTCCGGTGCGTTGAGCAAGGTCGAAGCAACGATCGACGCACCCCACGCAGCCTCGCGCCGCGCGTCGTCGGCATACGGCGTTGCGACGAGCGGAATGCGCGCCGGCCGGCGCTGCAGCACGCCGTCGAGTTCCACCAGCGCGCGCTGTCCAAAGACGTGAAGCAAATCGTGTTCGTCGGATCTCAAATGATTTGCCGGTACGATCGTCGCGACGAATCCCTGCTCGCGCAGGCGGCCTGCCAGTGCCGCCGCCGCGTCGGAGTCGGCATCGTCGTTCCCGAGGTAATCCGATCGCACGACCACGCCGATGCGTCCCGACGATCCTCCCACGACCTGCACCGGCACAACGCCGCCGGCGCGCGCGGGAACGCTCGGTGCGGATACGGCCAGTTCTCGTTCGATGCCGCCGTCGCCCGGATCGAACGACACCATATAGTCGGGTGGTATCGGCGCGGTGAAGGTGATCCGGCGTTCGGACGGCGCTGCCGCTTCGTCCAGCACGATTCGTACCGGTACGCTTCCCGTCGTCGTTCGATCGCCGATCGCGACATCGAAACGATCGTCCGCGGGTATGCTGCCGAATATGTCCAGCCCGAACCACCGTCGAGCCAACGCTGCACGCTCGTCGTCGAGCAGATCGGCTCGGACCTCTCGAGCCGACCGCGCCAGTATTGCGGCCCCGGACGCCCCTTCGCGATCGACGATCGCAACGCGCTTGTTTCCGGCAAATCGCTGAGCGTAGATATACGGCGAAACCGCGCGCAGCACGCCGTCGGTTTCCGCCGCACCGAGAAACCCGAATGCCCGGGCGCGCTCCGCCAGCGCGCGAGCCGCGGCATCGTCGCCGAACAGCGCAAAGTACTCGTCGTTGGCAAAGCGGCCCAGCATCAACGATTTGATCCACGGTTCGAGCAGGCCCTCGATGTCCCGCGCGACGTTTTCCCGCAACGGCGGTATCCATACCGGCCAGATATACGGACTGCTCTCGCGCATCAGCATCATGACGGCCTGTACGAGGACGAACGGCAGAAGCACGATTTTGCCGTCGCGCGCGAAGGCGAGATCCAAGAGACCCTCACTGTCGATTCGCAAGGCGAACCCCGGATCGAGCCGCGCGGAAACGAGGTACTCCGGCCGTACGATGTGGTGAAACGCCTCCGCGTCGATGCGCGGCGCAAACCGCGCGTGCCGCCCGTGCCGCCTCACTTTGGCACCGCCAGACGGCGAAGACCGCTCGGGCTGCGATCTTCGACCGCTGCAGCGTCGACCGCGCCCGCCGCTGCAAACGTCTGCGCCCACGCCAGCGCGTCGTCTTCGTCGCTCACGACGATGTCGGCAGATTGCGCCGGATCGATTTTTAAACGCTTGAAGATACGCTCGATGCGCGATCCCAAGGTCTGGGCGTTGGCTTCCCCAAACGCTCCGATGGCGAGCACCGCTCGATCCTCTCCGCGAAACGCCTTCGCGAAACGTCCGACGAACTCGGCGATCCGCTGCCATTCTTCTTCGCCGGCGACCACTGCGAAGAACGCGACGCGAGCGTTTGCCAGGCGCTCCGCGTCCGCTTGAGCGACGTCCTGCGTGCCGATTTCCAGTTCGTGAACAGAGGGCTGTATCTGCACGAAGTGCTTTCGACGGTCGAACCCGCGGGTGTATGCGTCGCGACCGATGTATCCGTTTGCGGGGAACGTCTGCGGGTAGCCCCACTTCTCCGCGAACTTGCGCCAGTTCGTCTCCATCGTCTTCGTATAGTCGACGTTGTTTGCCGCAAACGAACGGCTCCCGAAATGATGGATGAACACGTCGTTGCACACGTAGATCGAGTAGCCGCAGGCCCGCACGCGAATGCAAAAATCGTCATCTTCGAAGTTGCCTAGACCGAAACGCTCGTCGAGTCCGCCGACCTGCTCGAGCACCTTTCGATCGATGCACAGGCAGAGCCCGATCGCGCGGTCCGCAAAATAGCCGCACTCGGCGAACTCTTCCCGGCGCTGCGATGCGAACTCGTGCATCGCCGTCTCGCTGGTGTACTTCAGGCCATTGAGCTGCTGGTGCCCGACCACCATGTTGCTGCGAGGCGCGGTGACCCCGATCCCGGGCTGGCGGCCGAATGGATCGAGCAGACCGTCAATCCAGCCTTCGGTGACGATGACGTCGTTATTGAGCAGCACGACGTGCTCGCCCGCCGCCACGCGCAGGCCGTCGTTGTTACCGCCTGCGTAGCCGCGATTGGTTTCGTTGTAGATCACCCGCACGTGAGGATCGTCGATCGCGGCGAGCATCTCTCTCGTCGTCTCGCCGGAACCGTTATCGACGACGATTACCTCGTACGGCTCCGACGTATGCTTTGCAATGGAATCGAGCGCTTTTTTCGTGTAATCCGGCGCGTTCCAGCTGAGCGTCACGATCGACACCAAACCGCGCGGTTTTTTCCCGCGCGCTCGAAGGATGCGCTCGACCGACGACGACGTCGTATCGAGCACGGATGCGAGCGGCATTCCGTGAACCCGTTCGAACGACGCATCCGCCGGTATCGGCGGCAAGACGCCTTTCGATCGTGCGACGCGGGTTCCGCGCTCGAGCTCGATCGCGCGAATCAGCAGATCCGCGACTGCGCCGTCGAGGGTATCGAAGTCCCTCAGCTCTAAATCCTGCGGAAACTGCCGCAAGGAGAGCAGCGTACATCGCGCGTCGGCGCCGATCGTGGCGACGTTTTCACCCGGCGGCAGTTCCGGAGCAAACGTGGCGGCGGCGACGTTGGTTATCATCGAAGCCTGTGCGACCAGTTCGTCGAGCCAGCCGGGCTCGAGCGATACGGCTGCGTTGACGACGACGAGAAAGCGGTCCCCGCGAACGCTCATCATTTCCCGCGCTGCCCCGAGAGCATCCGCCTCCGACGCCCAACGTATTTCCTCGATCGGCGTCCGGTTGGCACGAAGCGCCTGCTCGAGCGAGACGCGGTCGGTCGCGCTCGTCACGCCGTGTACCAGGACCGGTACCTGCGGCGTCGCGCGGGCGACTACCCGAAAGGCGTCGTTGAAGCACTCTAATACCGCGATCCGCCCGAGTCCGACGTGATGCTCCGCAGAGTCGAACCGTACGCGGCCGCGCCACCGGTCGGTGAGCGTGCGCACGTTCCACAGCACCTTGCGAAAGCGCTGAGATCCCGATTGCGATTCAAAGTGGTACACCGTCGCTCGCGGTTCGTAAACCACCTTGAGCCCTCGGGCGCGCACCTTCAAGCAGTAATCGACGTCCTCGTAGCCATTCCAATACGTCTCGTCCAAGCCGCCGAGTTCGAGGTAGAGCTTGCGCGGCGTCGCGATGCAGGCTCCGGTGACGATCTGGTATTCACGACGCACCATGACCGACGGATCGTCCGCGGGAACGCGATAGGAACAGTGGAACGGGCTGAACGAGCTGCGGCCGAACAGGTTGCCGGCGACGATGACGCCGGCGTGCTGAATCGTGTTGTCGGGGAAAAGCAGGCGCGCGCCGACGACGCCGACTTCCGGTTCGCGCGCGACCTCCAGCATCGCCGCGAGCCATCCGGGAAAGGCTTGCGTGTCGTTGTTGAGCAGAACCAGAAACCGGCCCTTAGCGACGCGCGCGCCCTGATTGTTGGCCCCCGAGAAGCCGAGATTTCGCTCGTTGCGAATCACGGTCGCCCAAGGAAACTCGGCCAGCATCTCGGGGGTTTCGTCGCTGGATGCGTTATCGATGACGATGACTTCGCCGGTACCGGCTCCCTCCAGCGTCTCCCGCAGCGTCAGCAGGCAGTTGCGAGTCAGCTCCGCCTTGTTGAAGACGGGAATGATGATCGAATAGTCCACGCGCTAGGTCCGAAGCGCCGAGTCGGCGACGGCGGCGGCTTCATCGAACCTTCCGGCCCGGAGATAGAACGACGAGAGCGGAACCGCGCCTTTCGCGGAGTCGGCGTCGAACGCGCGCTTGAGCGAAACCTCCTGTTCGTGCGCCATACCCATCGCCTCCATAATCGATGCACGGAGCAACAGTGTATCGACGTGAACCGGGTCGACGGCCAAAAGTCTATCGAGTGCCGCAGCGGCCTCGGCCGGCCGGCCTTGCTTGCGAAAGATCGAAGAACGCAGCGCTTCCTTCGCTTTCGTCAATTCCGGCCCCCCAGCGGGGATGCGATCGAGCAGCTGCAGCGCCTGGCCATCGTCGCCGAGATGCGACTGCGCGAATGCAAGTGCGTAGAGGAGGTTCTCGTTATCGGGGTTCTTCTCCAACCCGGCGCGAGCGAGAGACGCCGCATCGGAAAAGCGCGACTCGTTCGCCGCACGCTGAGATCGCCGCAGAAAATCCGCGGGCAACTCCGGCGCTACGGCGTCTTCCGCGGCAACGAGCGCCGTTACGTCGTTTTCGCGCAGCGCGACGCGCAGCAGTCTCTCCAGCGGATTGAGGATTTCCGCAGAACCGGGCTTGAGGTCCGCGGCGGCGCGAAGATAGCGTTCCATCGCCGCCGCGTCGTTCGCGCGCTCGGCAACGGCCGCGGCCGCCATCAGCAACGGCACCGCCATTTCGGCCGGAAATTTTCCCTGCGTATCGTCGATCAGCGCGACGGCCTCGCGTTCGCGCCCTCGCCGAAGGAGCGCGTTCACGTATTCGATCGTCGCCGATACGCTGCCGTGCACCTCGTACACCGTGCGAAACGCACTCTCGGCGTCTTCTTTGCGGCCCAGACGCTCCAGCGCGCGGGCCCGATTCACGTGGAGCGGCTCGGCCTTCGGCGCGTTCTTCAATCCCTTTTCGAACCACTCGACGGCTTTTTCGTCGTTCCCTTGCAGCACGTAGCTCGATCCGATTTCGCTGTGCGCCTTCCAGATATAGACTTGATCGTCGATGACGAACTGCAAGGCCGCATAGTTGCCGTCGTCGATCGCGGCGAGATAGGCGTCGCGGCCTTCGTCGTAGCGCCCCTGCGCGATGAGGGCTTTGCCCAATTGAAAATGGGCGTTTGCGTAGTGGGGCGATACCTCGAGACAGCGGCGGGCCGTTTCTTCGCCTTTGACGGCCAAGCCCAACTTGTCGCAATACACCTCGGCCAGGACGGTCAATCCGTTCGGCACGAAACCGCGCTGTTCGTTGCCGACGAGATCCACCATGCGTTCCAGGGCGTTACGCGACGTCTCGAAATCGCCGACGAGAAACGCCGTCGCACCGACGTTGAACCAGTTGTACGCGTCGTTCGGATCGCGCTCGGCGGCAGCCTTGACGATGGCTAAGTTGCGAGCGCCCTTGTCGCGGTCTTTGACGACTTCTTTTACGTATCCGTGATGGATGATGGAGATAGGCGACGAAGCGCCCTTGAGGCCGTTGATATCGCCGTTGACGGTCGGGAACTCGTGGATCAAGCCGCGATACCGAATGGCTGCGTCGTTGGGAAAGACCCGCACGAGCGCGTGCGACATGTCGCCCGTGCCGACGTAGTCGTCGGACTTGTTGTAGATGCGGACCCACACCGCCATGTGCCACGCCGGCACGGTCTTCAGCGCTTCGAGCGAAGCCTTCGACTGCGGCGTCAACTCCTCGTCGGCGTCGAGAACGAGAATCCATCTCTTGGTCGCCTGGTCGAGTGCCTGATTGCGCGCCCATGCAAAATCGTCGCGCCACTCGCGCTCGACGACGATCGCTCCGAACGATTTAGCAATCTCGACCGTTCGATCGGTGGAGCCCGTATCCGCGACGATGATTTCGTCGGCCACGTCTTGGATGCTGCGCAGGCACTGGTCGAGGAAGCGCTCTTCGTTCTTCACGATCATGCAGACGCTCAGCCCGGCGGGCTTCTGCGGCCGGTCGGCGGGCGGCTGCGGGAGTCCGAAAAGCAGTTCGCCTTTCTTTCCCGGCGCGGGCTTCGTGGTGGTCGCGGGCGTCGGCGCCGCTCGCCGCTTCGAGCGGACGTAGATTGGCATCGCTCTAGGTGTTCGGCAGTAACGGACTACGGTCTTACTTGTAGCAAAAGCGAAGGGGGCCCGCTTGCGCGAGCCCCCCTTTGCCGTAAGCCCCTAGGCTTTATCGGAACAGGGTCAGGACCGACTGGGCGTTCGCGTTCGATTGCGCCAGGACGGAGGTGCCGACTTGCACCAGGACCTGGAGCTTCGTGAACTCCGTCGTTGCCGCGCCGACGTTGAGGTCGCGGATGTTGGACTCGGAAGCCTGAAGGTTGGTGGCTGCCGTGTTGTCGTTGTCCTGGTCGATGTTCAGACGGACGACGACCGAACCGAGCTGCGCTTGCTGGGTGAGCAGCACTTGCAGCGAGTTATCGATCTGACCGATGGCATCTTCCGCGCCGAGCGACGGATTGTTGGCCGACGAGATCGCCAGGTTGATGTTCGAGATGCGAAGCGTTTGCGTGTTGGTCGCTTCGATGCCGACCTGGATGACGTCGCCTTCGTCCGCGCCGGACTGGAAGTTGAACGCCGGGTTCGCCGGATTCGTGAGCGCCGCAACGTTCTGGCTGATCTTGATGTACGACGTGGTGCCGACATCGGCGGTCGTGAACGACCCGAGGGTGATCGCGACGTTGTCGAAGCCGTTGGCATTTCCAGGGCCGGTGCCCTTGATTTGCGGAGAACCAGCCGGACCGCCGGGGCCGAAGAGCGTCGAAGAGACGCAGATCACGCCGCTGGCGCTATCGATGAACGTTTCTTGAACCGCGATCGAAATGCCGGTGTTGACGACCTGCAGTTCGATGGTGCCGTCTACGGTAGCGGCGCCGCCGATACCCTGGACGCCCACGGCGTTAACGTTCGGCGTCGTGTTGAAGGCAGCCGACGAAGCAACCGCGCAGGCTGCCAAGAAGCCGAAGTTGATGCCGTTCGTGCTGGCGGTACCGCCGTTGGTTGCGAGCGCCGTATTGGCGGTGATGTTCAGGAACGCGTTTTGTGCGGCCTGGAATCCCGCGTGGCTACCGTCGAGAAGCGATTGTCCGTTGAAGTTCGTATTTTGCGAAATACGGTTGACTTCAAGGAGCAGCTGCGACACTTCGGTCTGCAGGTTGGCGCGATCGTTTTGGCTGTTGATGTCCGACGCCGCTTCGACCGCAAGGCTGCGGATGCGCTGCAGGATGTCGGTCTCGCTCGTCAGAGCACCGAGCGCGACTTGCGCCGCGTTGTTGGCGTTCTGAACGTTCGATACTGCCTGATTGAAACCGTCGGCCTGCGTTTGCAGGTTGGTCGCAATCGCGAGACCCGACGGGTCATCTGCGGCAGTGTTAATACGCAAACCGGTCGATAGATCGGTAACGACGGTTTGCAACTGCTTCTGGTTATAGTCCAGGTGTAACTGGACGCTGTTGGCCAACAGATTGTTGGCGATGCTCAAACCTTGAGACATTTATTCCTCCATGATGGCGCGCTGATCCGGCGCGCAGTTAGACTAGTCAAATGGGGGAACTTCCTGTCCCCTCATCTCCTTTTATCGGACCTTCCTAAACTGACTTTAGGCCCGGGTCTACTTTTTTCTCGGGCGGAGTTGGGCCTGCCCGGGCTTCGGGCGGCTTGGGGCGCCGGCCGGCGTGGGAGGCATCGCCGCCGCGGCAGCGGACCGATTGCTGCGCTGGATCTCCTCGTAAACCTCGGAGCGGTGGACGGGGACCTCACGCGGGGCCTCGATGCCGATCTTGACCTGGTCTCGGTCGACCCCGACGACTACGATGCGAATGCCGTCGCCAATCATGATCGACTGGTTGATTTTGCGGCTGAGAACGAGCATCGGGGTGGCCCTCCTTGGCAGGCAGGCCTTTTTCGGCTACGCGGGGTCGGCGGCCTTGCGCGGAATCGGCTCTTTAACCGAAAAATTGGAGCCGTCCAGCACGACCTGGCGAGCGCGGCGCGTCTTGAGGTTGACGACGATCGGCGCCATTAGGTTCATGGTCATCTCTTCCGCCCCCGGCGTCACGACCACGACGCAGAGCAGGGTGAAGTCCCCGGCCTCGGCGATCTCGAGCGTGGAAAAGGCGTACGACGGAAGTTTGGGGTCGTAGCCTTCGAAGACCATCCACGGGTCGGCTGCCGGAATTGCGATCTTCAGGTCGTCGAGGCTCTGGAGCCATACGTAGCTCGGCTGGGTGTCCAGCGAGAGGATCAACCAGCGGGTGTGGTCTGCGAAGCCCGGCAGGCTCCACGGGAAGACCATCACGTCGGCTTCCGTATACTCGATTTCCCCGAAACGCGGCATGTCCACCGTGGTCAAGTCGGCCTGCTCCATCACCATCAATACCGTGTTCGGCGCGGCTATAAAAGAGGGTTAGCCCGGGCGGCCTAACTCAACGTTTTATTTACACTAGCGGCGCGTCGCTCCAAGCCCGTTGCTTTAATGGAAGCTGAACGCTGTTGGCCAGCAGGTTGTTGGCGATGCTCAAACCTCGAGACATCAGCAGGCCTCGGCGGAGAGAGCGGTCTGGACCGGCCCGTCCTTACGCGGGATTGGCTCGGTCGAGGAATATGCGGGATTTTCGCAGAGCACTTGGCGCGCGATACGGCTGCGCAAGTTAACGACGATCGGAGCGGCCAGGTTCATGGTCATCACGCCACCGCCGGCCGGCGCAACGACGACGCACAACAGCGTGAACTCGGAAGCATCCTTGACGTCGAGCGAAAGATAGGCGTATCCGGGGAGTTTCGGGTCGTACGATTCGAAGATCGACCAGGGGTTCGCCGCCGGCAGTGCCACGGAGAGCTCGTCCAGACTTTGAAGCCACACGTATCCCGGCTGCGAGTCGAGGGTCAGTACGAGCCAGCGGCGATGGCCGGCAAACCCCGGGATCCCCCACGGGAACGCAATGACGTCGCTTTGAGCGTACGTGCACTCGCCGAATCGCGGAAGGTCGACCGTGGTCGTGACGTCGGTCCTCTCAGTCGTAGTTTCCATGCGCGTATCCTGCCTTATCTCCCTTAGGTGAGATAGTCGAAGAGGTTCTTCTGTTCGAGCTGCGAGGTCGTGCCGTAGGCGGCTTGCAGCGCCGTCTGCGAAAGCGAAAACTCCGTCGTCGCCTTGGCCACGTTGACGTCTTCGATGTTCGACTGGACGGTCGTGTCGTTGTTCACCTGATTCGTCGACGTTTGATTGAGCGCGTTCACCTGCTGAATCGTCGACCCCACCAAGGCTCGAGTATTCAGCAGCTGCGACGTGGCGTTATCGATGTCCCCGAGCTGGGTGGAGAGGTTGTTGACGACGTCGGCCTGGTTTTGCAAATTGAACGTTGCAACAAAGTTGGATGGACCGGTCGCACCCGCGGACGGAACGTCGGTGATACTGAACGGACCGGGTCCGTTAAACGATATTCGATCGGTCTGCGCGTTGAACGTCGCCGAGACGCACGTTAGGTTCGTCTGTGCGTTGATAGCCGTCAGCATTGTGCCGATCGTATCGTATGGACCCGCAGCCGGCGGACCGACCTCGAACGTGAACGTCGTCCCGTTGGGGTCTCCACCCGATGCAATCGAGATCGAGACCTGGCCCGTGCTGTCCGGAACGAGCGGCGTTGCGGCCGTCGTCGCGAGCAGCGCGAGCGAGGTTCCGACCGTTATGGCGGCTCCCGCAACGTTCACCTGCGTCGAACTTACGTCGGCGCTGATGTTGTTGTTGAGCGTATTGTACAGATTCTGCAGAACCTGGAATACGCTCGGGGAGCCGTCGGACGAGTTAAAATTGAACGCCTGCTGCAGCGTCACCGATGACGGGATGACTTGACCGTTCGGCAGCTCTTGCGTCTGCTGGACGGAGTTGCCGGTGAAGTTGACGACCGACGCGTTGGCGTTGGCGATGACCGGGGGCTGTCCCGTCTGGGCGGTACCGCCGAAGACGTACGTTCCCGCGTACTGCGTGTTTGCTAGCCCGATCGACTCTTGCAATAGCTGGCCGACCTGGATTGCGATCTCTTTCAACTGCGCGGGGCCGTTCGTGGTCGAAGCGCCCTCAATCGCGAGCTGTCGCGCGCTCTGCAGCACCGTGGTGACGCTTCCGAGCGCGCCGTCGACCGACGTGAGCTGGTTCGACGTGTTCGTCAGATTCGTCACGAGCTGGCTTTGGACGGCATTGTCGTTCCTGACGGCAAGGTCTTGGGCGATCTCCGTCGGGTCGTCTTGCGGATTGTTGAGAACCTTGCCGGTCGAGAGCTGTTGACCGTACTTCTCTTGCTCCGCGAAGAGCATATCGATCGCCGCCGTTTGGTTCGCGTAGACCGTAGATGTCGCTATGCGCATGACCGGGTTGTCTCCTTACGGCCCGCCGCCGACGCCCAGTTGGGTCAGAATCGTTCCGAGGTTTTGATTGAGGATGTTGAGGGTTTGTGCCGCTGCCGAGTAGGCTTTCTGGTACTGAATAAGTTTCTGCGTTTCTTCGTCCAAGCTGATGCCCGAGATACTTTGACGCTGCGCGTCGATGTTCGACGCCAGGCTGGTCTGGGTCGTTACACCGGACTGCGCCGTCTGGCCATCGATTCCGAGTTGGGTGACGAACCCGCCGTAGAACTGTCCGAGCGTCTGCGTCTGCGCGGCGGCGATCGAGAAGTTCGCCGCGTGATTGTTTGCGGGCGTAAACGTAACCGACTCGACGCCGTTGGCGAAGCTGACGGCGGTGACGACGACGTTCTCTTGCGGCGCGGCGCCGCCCGGCTGCGCGTCGAGCGTGAGCACCTGGCCCACGGAAACCTGCGTCGAGTAGGAGCTATTCGCGGGAAGCGCCACGGTCATCGCGGCGCCGGCGACGGCGGCGGCGGGGCTGGTCGTCTGCAGCGCCGGTATGCCGACGTTGCTCGAGAACATCGATACGAGCGAATTCGCGACGCCCTCACCAAACGCGCCGAACGCGTTGCCCGCGTTTTGATTGATGCCGCTGATCGCTCCCGCGCCCAACGTCGTGAGGATGCCGGGCTGCAGCGGTGAGGCCGGCGTATCGGTGATCGTAAAATCGGCGGTTTGCGGATTCGCACCCTGCGCGGCTTGCAGAACCTGGCCTTCGTTGGACGGATCGCGCGTGAAGACGATCTTCTGTGAGGACGGGTCGAACGAGGCGGTAACGCCGGCTTGCTGCAGGTTGAACGTATTGACGAAGTCGTCGATATTGTCGGCGTAGATCGTGTTCGCCGCCGGCGGTATTACCGGCGGGGCGGACGTGTAGTTGAACGTCTGAGCCGTGCCGTCGACGTTGATTAGCAGCGTTCCGGCGAACGCACCCGTCGGCGAGACGGCCATCGATCCGTTATCGATGAGCGACTGCGACGGGTCGACGCTGTTGTTCGCCGAGTTGAGCGGCGTCACGAGGGTACCGGCCGCGGTGCTGCCGAGAACGGTCGGGAGCTGCGACGGATCGGTGATGCCCGCCTGGATGTTCGCCGCCGTAATCGGCAGCGTCGCGACGATGGGCTGGAACAGCGCGGTACCGGCTTGCCCCGTGATCGTGTAGCCGGACTCGGTGATGCGATTGGTCGAGTTCGCAAGTCCCGAGGCGAACTGATCGAGCTGCTGCATATACGGCGTCAGCTTGTTGTTGTAGAGGTCTTGGAGCGCCGCCAACTGGCCGCTGCCCAGCGGAATGCCGGCCGCGGTCGCCGCCGCCGGCGGCGTTGTCGCGAAATCGATCTTAAACGTCGGCGAACCGTTGGTGGCCGTCCCGATGACCGGAGGCGCGAGATGGTACGCGACCGTGTCGTTCACGAGGGCCTGACCGTTGACGGAGACCAGGGTCGAGCCGTCCGCTTGGATCGAGCTGTTCACCGACAGATACTGCGAGAGCTGATCGATGATCTCGTCGCGCTGGTCCGAATACGTATTCGCCGTGTCGCCCGCCGCCGTGCTGGCGCGGATCTCGCCGTTGAGCTGCGCCATCTGATCGAGCAGTCCGTTGACGGTTTGAACGATCGTCCCGCCCTGCTGCATCGTCTGGCTCTGCTGCTGCGAGATCGCCGCCGACGCCGTGTTGAGCGACTGCGCCAAGGCTTGCGCTTGGGTCAGCACGTTGTTGCTGATGGAGTTCGGCTGGCCGACGCTCGGCGAGTTGACGAGCTGGTTCACCGCCGTTTGGAACGCGGCGTACTGCGTCGCGATGCCCGAGTTCGGATCGCCGAGTACGCTCTGCAGCGACGTCAGCGACTGCGATTCGATCGTGAAGAAATTCTGAGACGAGTTGGCGCCGCGGAAGAGCGAATCGTACGAATTCGAATGGATGCGCTGGACTTCTTCCACCATCACGCCGTCGCCGGACGTACCCTTGGTGTGCTCGGCATACGTCGGGGAACCCGAAACCGGCGCGACCTCGTCGAAGATCACTTGCTGCTGCGAAGCGCCGGGCGTGTTGACGTTGGCGATATCGTCCGAAACGACGTTTTCGGCGTACGAAAACGCGTCGAGCGATTTGCCCATCAGGCCCAGACCGTAGAAACTGCCTTGCGGAAAGAACGTCATGCGCGGCTGCTCAAAAGGACGCTGTTGGTCGGCGGCGGTATGAAACCGCGCCGTTTATAGGTCTTCGGTTCGGCGTTCGCGGCTTTCTGCATCGCCGCGGTGATTTGAATCAAGCGTTCCATCCCGGCCGCGATCAGCGCTTTATTGTTGCCGCTGGTGATCTTCACGTTGATCGAGAGCGTCGTCAGTTCGTACAGGCGCTGCCCGAACGTCGGTGCCATGCGGCGCGGCGCGAAGCGGCAGACTTGGCGCAGCGTCATCTTGCCGAACCCGCGGGACATCATGTTCCGGCGCTTGACCGACGACGATTGGAACGCGCGCCGTGCGCCGTCGAGCCCGCGCTCGGCCAGCGTGATCTCCGGAGCGCTATTGCGAACGAGCGCATCGGTGAGACGCAGGCCGGCTTCGTGCAGCCGGGCCAGCGCCGCCGACTCCTCTTGCAGCGCGCCGCTGAACGCTTCCCACGAATCGCTCATTACGGCGCGATCCTCCCGTCGACTTGCGTGTGCGCTTCCTGCGCCGCGTCGCTGAGCACTTGCGGGCGCAGCTGATCTTCAAGCTGCTTGGCCAGGCCGAGGCCGCCGCTCTTGGACATCGCTTGCGAATACTCGTCGTCCAGCATGGACGTCCAGGTGTCTTGCGCGCCGGCCGAATCCTTGCCGAAGATCGAATCCTTCGGCACCGTATCGCGCATCGATTTCATGACCATCTGCAGAAAGACGCCTTCGAACTTCGTCGCGGCATCGTGCAGTTTCGCCAGCGCCTCTTTCTGTTCGGGCGTCAGCGGCTTCGTCTCGGCAGCCTGTGCGCCGGCGGCGGCGATGCGCTCGATATCCACTACATCAGCTCCAAGTCGGCTTGGAGAGAACCCGATTCGCGCAGCGCCTGCACGATCGAGATGAGGTCGCGCGGCGAGACGCCCAGCGCGTTGAGTGCGCGCACGACCGAGCTGAGCGTCGCGGCGCCGGCGACGAAGGTCAACTGGCGGCCTTTCTCGCTCGCGTTAATGGTGCTGTTGCTCTGCAGTGCCGTGCGGCCGCGGGCGAAGGCGTTGGGTTGGATGATATCGTTGCTCGTGGCGATCGTGATCGTCAGGTTGCCCTGCGCGATGGCGCACGGCGCGAGGCGAATGTCGCCGCCCAGCACGACCGTCCCGGTGCGTTCGTTCATAACGACCTTGGCGGTTTCGTCCTGCGTGAGCGCGAGATCGTCGGCGTCGGAGAGAAACTGCACGGTCGAGCCCTGATACCGTTGCGGCAGGTTCACGTGAATCGTCTCGGCATCGAGCGCGCTCGCCGTGCCGCTGCCAAAGCGCCCGTTGAGCGTGTTTGCCAAATTCGCGGCGGTGCGGTAATCCGGCGTCGTGAGCACGTAGTTGAAACCGGTCGGATCGCTGTTGAGCGGGGTGATCATGTCGCGCGCGATCACGGCGCCGTTCGGGATGCGGCCCGCGCCGGTGAAGTTCTGATAGACGCTCGAGTTGTTGAAGCCGGCCACGAAGCCGCCGACCGAAATCGGTCCCTGGGCCGTCGCGTAGACCAGGTTGTTGGCGCCGCGCAACTCGGTCATTACGAGCGTGCCGCCCTGAAGGCTGGTCGAGTCGCCCATCGCCGAGACGACGACGTCGGCATTATCGCCGGAGTGCGCGAAAGCCGGAAGCGTCGCCGTGACCATCACCGCGGCGACGTCGCGCGTGCGGACGGCCTGCTGGTTCACGGTTAAGCCGAACGTCTGCAGAATGTTCTGAATCGTTTGGCTCGTGAAGATGACCGACGTCGAATCGCCCGTCTGGTTGAGACCGACGACAACGCCGTAGCCGACGAGCTGGTTGCCCGTCACGCCTTGCACGTGCGCGATGTTCTTCAGGCGTACGATCGTATCGGCGGGACCCGCGAGCGCGACCGAACTCTCGACACCGAGTGCCAAGAGCAGGGCCGTCGCGATCGTTGCAATCTTTTTCATCGTCATCATCGTTTTCAGAACAGGAAGTTGAGGATCTGTTGAATCAGGCCTTTGTGCTTCTGATCGTCGCCGTTAAACGTCGCTTGAACGTTGGCGACGCGCGAGCTCAGCACCGCATCGGTGAAATCGAGATCTTCCGGACGGATGAATCCGGTGATGTGCAGCAGCTGCCGGCGGCCGTTCACGACGACGCCCTGATCGCCCGCGATCGCGAGCACGCCGCTCGGAAGCACGTCGGTCACCGTCGCCATCATCGTCGAGATGAACGAATCGGCGCCGTTGGCGGTCTTCGAGGAAGAAGCGTTGGTGGTGCCCGCTACGGCCGGAATGTTGAAAACGCCGGTCAGCGCGAAGCCGGCCTGCTTGGAGCTGTTGTAGTTGTTGCTGTGCGAGTTGGAATCGTTGAAATCGAACACGATGTAGCACAAATCGCCGACCTGCGACGCGCGGTGGTCGGACATCAGGCGGATCGGGTGGCCGGGTCCGGCGGGCGGCGGTGCCGACTGATACAGCGTATCGGCCTGCGCGACCAGCGGCGCCAGCGTCAGCGCGGCAAGAAAAGCGATAAGGCGCTTCGTCATTGTTGTACTCCCATGATGTCCAGCTCTACGCGCCCCGGGCCGATTACCGTCCCGGAAAGAGTCTTGTTCGTTTGAGGGTTGTAAACCGAGATCATGTCGCCCAAGCCGCCGCCGGTTCGCGCTTGCACTTCGGTTACGACCGAGACGCCGCCGTCGTTGACGACCAGCACCACCACCGAACCGGGTTTGACGATCTCGTTGGTCATCGTCGCTTCGATGTAAATCGGCTGGTTTTTGCGAAACGCGCTGAAGACCTTACGCCCGACGAGCACGTTCGTGCCGTTCGGCAGACGCCCGAAGGACGGCACTTTGGCCATAACGAGATCGTTTGCCGTAAGGACCGTGCCGGCGACGAGATCGTGCGCCGCAACCGCCGTGTGCACGTACTGCTGAACGCGATAGCCGACGAACAGCGTGCGCGTGAAGTTCCCGTCGAGATCGATCTGAATCGGCACGTTGATATACGACGGCGTGACCATCGGCGGCTGGACGTTGAGCGATACGGCGCCCTCGCCGACGATTTGATCTCGCACGGGCGCCGATTGAATCAGCGCTTCGTCCTCGGGCACGTCGATCGTCGCGATGGCGCCCTTGGCCAGCTTCTCGAAGGTCTTGCCGCTGATGCGCTGGCCGCCCTCGACCTGAGCGCGCGCCGCGACGGGGGCGAACGACGCACCCATCGAGAGCAACACGGCCAGAGCGAGCAGCGAACGCATTGAGGTCAGTCCTATTGGAACGGCGACATATTGACGGCGGTTTGGAGCATCTGGTCGGATGCGCCGATCGCCTTGGAGTTGGCTTCGTACGCGCGCTGCGCGACGATCATATTGACGATTTCATTGACGATCTGCACGTTCGAGTTCTCGAGATACCCGGACTGCAGAACACCCGCGCCGTTGAGGCCCGGCTGGCCGACGATCGGCGGTCCGCTGGCGGACGTCTGCGTGTAGAGGTTCTGCCCGAGCGGCGCCAGGCCGGCGTTGTTAACGAAGCGCGCGAGCGTGATCTGCCCGAGTTGCTGCGTCGACGCTCCGTTGCCGGGAACGGCCACCGTCACGGTGCCGTCGCTGCTAATCTGAAAAGTGTTTGGGATCGCGTTCTGCGGAATCGTGATCTGCGGCTGCAGGAAGTAGCCGTCGGCCGTCACGACCGCGCCGTTCGAATCCTGTTTGAACGAACCGTCGCGCGTGTACGCGGTGGTGCCGTCCGGCAGCGTCACTTGGAAGAATCCATCGCCTTCGATCGCCGTGTCGAGCGGGTTGCCGGTCTGCAGCAGCGAGCCTTGCGTGAAGATCTTCTCCGAGGAGCCGACCTTGACGCCGAGACCGACCTGCTGGCCGACCGGAACGATCGACGGCCCGATGGGCGCGCCCGGCGATTGAATGTTCTGATAGATCAGATCCTGGAAACGCGCGAAGTTGCCCTTGAAGCCCGCCGTATCGACGTTGGCCAAGTTGTTGGAGATCGTGTCCATGTTGTATTGCTGGGCGATCATTCCGGTGGCCGCGGAGTAGAGTGCACGCATCATGTCGGTATATGCTCCTAGAGGCTAGGTTAAGGGCCGGGCAACGTTGCCGATGAGTTGGTTGGTGGCGTCGTCTTGCGTTTTGATCGAGCGTTCGTTCGCGTCGAACCAGCGCTCGGCGGTGATGAGATCGACCATCGAGCGAACCACGTTGCCGTTGCTCTTCTCGAGGAAGCCTTGCTGGAGGCCGGCGTTGACGCCGGGAGCGCCGGGCTGTGCGTTGCCGGTGTCGACGAAGTTGTTGTCGCCTTCTTTACGCAGCGCGAGCAGATTGTTGAAACCGGTGAGCTCGACGCGGCCGAACTGCTGGCCGGCCTGCGAGAGCGTTCCGTCGGTGCCGATCGTCACGGGGCCGAGCGCCGGAAGAACGTTGACGGGCTGATTGTTTTGACCGAGCACGAGGTTGCCGTCCAGCGTGGTCAGGTTATTGTTCGCGTCGACGGTGAACTGGCCGTCGCGCGTATAACGGATGCCCTGCGCCGTTTGGATCGTGAAGAACGCATTCGGGCTGCCGGTGATCGCGAGATCGTACTTGTTGCCGGTGGTCTGCAGCGCGCCTTGCGAGAAATCTTCGGGCGTGTCGTAGATCGACGAACCGGTTCCCAGCGTGCCGACGCGCGGCGCGACGGAAACGCCCGGCGTCGCGCGATGCGGCGTCGTGCCGGGATCGGTTTGAATGCGATAGAGATCGAGCGTTGGGGCCGATTGAATCTGCAACAGCGTTTGTTTGAAACCGCTGGTGTCGATGTTGGCGAGATTGTTCGCCACGTTGTCGGCCATGCTCTGTGCTACAAGCGCGCCGCTCGCTGCCGTGTAGAGCCCACGTACCAATTCAAAAACCTCCGCACGAAGTCGCCTTGTCTACTTTGCGGAACCGTCAATCAGTCGGGTTCCACCGCGGCCCCACCTCGTGCAAAGGTTGTCCAGCCGCGTTCCTCTTGGTAATCGGCCTTGCTGGGGATTTGTTTAGGCCCCTCGGTGCCGTGTGCCGGCCGTCGCTCTCGCTCGGCTCCGGGCGGCGGGGTGGGGGAGTCGGGTTTGGGGGGCGTCCGGCAGACGCTCGAAAACCCCATCCATGGGGTTTTCTACTTGCCTGTTTTTCCAAAACGTTCAAAGGAAGTACGCCATCCATGGCTTTTTTGGAAAAATCAGACACTGCCGGACGCCCCCCAAACCCCACTCCCCCACCCCGCCGCCCTAGCTGATTTACAGGATGGTGCTGAGATCCACGGCGCTCCCGGCCATAATCGAATCTGTACGCAGGGTCGATAATCGAGCGCGGAACGCGGTGGGCAACGACTATTGGGGTTTGATTCTTCTCGATCACCCTTTCTTAGGGTTTCCATTCTCCGGCTTGTTGGCGGGTTGCGGCGTTGAGGCGGTTCCAGACGTTGATGGTGGCGATTGAGAGGAGTAGGGCAGCAAGCTGGTCGTCTTTGAAATGTTTGCTGGCCTCGTTGTAGATTTCGTCGGGGACGGGGTCGGGGTGGTCGGCGAGTCGCGTTAGCGATTCGGTTAGGTTTAGGGCGGCTCGTTCGGGTTCGGTGAAGTAGGGGGTGTCTCGCCAGGCGGCGACGGCGAGGATGCGGTCGTCGGGCTCGTTGAGTTTTTTTAGGATTTTAGCGTGGCCGTCGAGGCAGACGCTGCAGCCGTTGATTTGGCTGGCTCGGAGTTGGACGAGTTGGATCAGGTTGGGGGAGAGGCCGGCTTGTTCGGTCGCGGTGCTCAGCGCTTGGAGCGCGTCCATGGCGCCGGGGACGATGAAGGCGGGGTGTTTCATGCGGGGTTGCATTTTGGGGGATCTTCCTCTTCTTTGGTCACGTTCGATTAGATGGGGTTCGTCAGGTTGACGGAACGTGATGAGGAAGTGTGACGGGCGCAATGGGCCCGAAATAGAGAAGGGACGGCCTAGGCCGTCCGCTTCCGATCCACAGCGCGTCGTGAAACGCGCGGGACTCCTTTTAGAACTGCATCTGCTGGATTTCGGTGTATGCTTCCATGATCTTCGAGCGCACCGATTCGGTGAACTGGAAGGCAAGGCTTGCTTCTTCGACCGACTTGATCGTCCCGTCCAGGTCGTTGCTCTGGCCGGTGGCGAGCGCGACGGAGTTGCTGCTCGCGGTATTCATCTTGTCGTTGACGTCGTTGAGGAGGCCTTTTACGGTGTCCTTGAACGACGCGGCGGCCGTGCCGTCGGGCGAGTCGCCGGCATCCAGCGGCGTCGAGGCCGGCGCCTTCGGCGAGATATCGGGGACGAAGGTTCCCGGTTGCACCGAGCTGATCGCCGAGCCGTAGCTTTGGATTTCCATCAATCTTTCTTCTTCGGTGCGCTAGCTGTGCAGCAAGCCGATAGCGGCGTTGTTCATGGTACGCGTTTCTTGAATAGCCGCGACGTCGGCCTCATAGGCGCGCGAGGCGGCCATCATATCGACCATCTCTTTGACGACTTGGACGTTCGGATAATGGACGTATCCGCGAGCGTCCGCTTCCGGATTGCCCGGATCGAACTGCAAGCGATCGGGGCTCGGGTCGTCGACGATACCAACGGCCTGAACGCCTTCGATCGACGTTTGGCCTGAGGCTTCGGGATCGAATGGGTTGTGCAGCTCGTCGTCATCCGACGACGAGAGCGCGCCCGCCATGCCGGCGCCTTGCGTCTGCGCGGCCGACGGCGCCTGCGCGAATACCACGAGCTGACGCTTGAACGCGCCGCCTTGCGGCGTCCGCGTCGTGTTGACGTTCGCGATGTTGTTCGCGATGACGTCCATTGCGAGCCGCTCGGCGGATAGGCCGGAAGCGCTGATCGATACCGCGTCGTAAAAACCCATTACGTGGTCGACTCCGTGATCGCTTCGCGCAGCCACGTATATTGCTTACCGAGCAGATCGCTCATCGTTTCCTGGTATCCGGCGTTCTGCTGCAAGGTCGCCATCTCTTGATCGGCATCGACGTTGCTGCGATCGGCGCGCATCTGCGTCGTCTCGTCAACGTGCGGCTTCGGATCGTACGGCTGCGGCGGCTGGGCACCGTTCACGTCGAACTGGCGCGGGTCGTTGGTGGTCAGCGCTAACTCGTCCGGCGAAGGGGGCGTTCCGAGGCTCTCGGCGAGGGCGTCGCGGAACGAGGTGGTGGACCGCCGATAGTTCGGCGTGTTGATGTTCGCGATGTTATTCGCGATCTGGTCGTTCTCTTGGCCGGACCCCTTGATTGCGTTGTTCAGCAAATCGACGGTCGGTCCAAAGGAGAGCGCGCTGATGTCCATCTCGTCTTGTATCGGCGCTTGGCCTCTGGTTCTTTATTAAGGCCCTGTTCGGGCTTTGCGGCGAGGATGGCTGGGGGCGTAGCGTAGCTGACGGTTGGGGGCGGGGTTGGGGTCCGTCCGGCAGACGCTCGAAAACCCCATCCATGGGGTTTTCTACTTGCCCGTTTTTCCAAAACGTTCAAAGGAAGTACGCCCTCCGGGCTTTTTTGGAAAAATCAGACACTGCCGGACGGACCCCAACCCCGCCCCCGACCGTCAGCTAGCTGCGATCTGGGCTGAACTGGGCAGCGTGGAGGCGGGCGTAAGCGCCGCCTCTTGCGAGCAATTCGTCGTGCGTTCCTACTTCTTTGACTCGGCCGGCTTCGATGTAAAGGACTTTGTTTGCGCGGCGGATCGTTGATAGCCGATGCGCGATTATGAGGGTGGTTCGGCCGGGCAAGAGGCGGTCCAACGCTTGTTCGATCATGGCTTCGGAGTGGCTGTCTAGGGCGCTGGTGGCTTCGTCGAGGATTAGGATTCTTGGGTCTCTTAGGATGGCTCTGGCGATCGCTATGCGTTGACGCTCGCCGCCTGATAGTCTTGCGCCGCGTTCGCCTACTTGGGTTTTGAAGCCGTCGGGGAAGGCGGTTACGAATTCTTCGACGTTGGCTTCCTTGGCTGCGGCTCGGACCTCGTCGTCGGTAGCTTCTAGTCGGCCGTAGCGGATGTTTTCCATTACCGAGGTTCTGAATAATTGGGGGTCTTGGGGGACGATGGCGATGGATTTTCTTAGGTCGGCTAGTTTTACGGTGGCTATGTCGGTGCCGTCGATTTGTACTTGGCCGCTTTGGGGGTTGTAGAACCTTGGGACGAGGTTGACGATGGTGGTTTTGCCGGCGCCCGAGGGGCCGACTAGGGCGACGATTTCTCCGGCTTCGACGGTGGCGTTGACGTTGGAGAGGGCTGGGGTTTCGGCGCCGGCGTAGGAGAACGAGACGTCTTTGAAATCGATGCGGCCTTTTATCGTCGGGAAAGGTTTGGCGTCGGGGCCGTCGCCCTTTTCGGTCGGGAGATCGAGAATTTCGAAGACTCGGCCGGCGCCGACGATGGCTTTGCTGATGTCGCCGAAGAAGGAAGCGACGCGATTCATCGGATTGAGCAGGTTGACGAGCAAGAGCCAGTATTGGAACACCGAGCCGGTACTGAGATGCCCGACGACGACTTCGTGGATCGAATACCACATGATGACGACCACGGCGAACATGACGATCGTCGAGATGATCAGCGGCTGCGTTTGAATGAACTGCGTTACCTTCATGTACGCGCCGAAGAAGTTATCGGCGTTGTTTTTGAAGCGCGCGACCTCGAACGATTCGCGGCCGAACGCCTTGACGACGCGCTGGGATTGCAGCGCTTCGCTCAAATTTGCGGAGAGATCCGCGATGCGCGCTTGAGAGCGCTGCGTGGCTGCGGTGATGAGTTTTTGGAACCGCGAAACGACGAGCGAGATGACGGGTGCGAGGACGAGCAGCATCAGCGTCAGGCGCCAATCCAGATAGACCATCACGGCAAAGGACGAGACGAAGGTCACGATCGCGACGACGACTTGCGGGAGCGAGACGCTCACGGCGTCGGTCATCATCGCGAGATCGGTGCTGAAGCGCGACATCAGTTCGCCCGGCCGCCAGAGATCGAACTCGGCGAGCGGCAATTTGAGCAGCCGCTCGAAGAGGCGCACGCGCAAAAGCGAGATCAGGTGCTGGCCGCTCCACGCCGTGAGATACGTTTGCGCGTACGAACCGAATTGGGCCAGAACGACCGAGAAAAACGTCGCCGATAAGTCGACGTAGAACGCGCGCAGATCCGGGTGGGCCGGCCGCATCAAGACCTTGTCGACGATGTCCCCGAACGCCCACGGCGGAACGATCGAAAGCATGCCCGCTAGGGTGCCGAGCAGCGTCGCGAGGACGAGGCGCGCGTAGTAGGGCTTGGCTTCGCGCGCCAGGCGATGGAGGGTCTCTCGGCGGGTCATGGGCGCGTTCGGTCTTGCGGCCGCGCCGGGGTGAAACCTCCCGCACATCCGCTCGGTACGTGTGATAGACCAACAGGGACAGGGAGACCCTCAAACATCATGGACTGCTATTTCCACTCACACGTACCGTCGATTGCGGCTTGCACCGACTGCCGCAAGGCCATTTGCGCGACCTGCCGCGACGACATGGGCACGTGCCCGAGTTGCCGCCTGGCGGCGAAGGTCGATGCAGCTTCCGCCGCTCGCGGCCAAATCGGTGGCACCGTCCACCAAAGCGCTCCGCAGCCGCCGCCGAATGAAGGCTGGCAGCAGCAGGCCTGGCAGCAATCGGCCTCCGCGGCCGTTCACGCCAAAGCCGAGGTGGCCGTTTCCAGCGACCCGGTCGAATCGCGCGCGCTCGTCGCGCTCGGTTACGCGCTGTGGCCGCTGGCGGTGATTTCTTTCTTGGATCGGAAACGTTCGAACTGGCTCAAACGCCAAGCGATTCAGGCGCTCGGATTCAACGTCGGCATGGCGGCGCTCTACGGGATCTTCACCGTGCTCGGCAACGTGTTCGACTCGATTCCGTTCATCAGCGCCGCACCGGATATCTTGCGCCCGCTGCTCATTCCGGTCTTCCTGATCGGCGCCGTGTACTTCGGCGTAAAGGCGTGGCAGGGACAAGACGTTCACGTTCCGGTCATCAGCGATTGGCTGGACGAACGGCTCCCCGCGAGCTAGAAGCGGTTTCCAAGTAGGCGCGATAGCGCGCTAAAAAGTCACGAGCTGCGCGCTCGTGCTCGACCACCGGCGCCGGATACGCGTCGACTGGAAAGAGCGCGAGCGGCAGTTGCGTGTCGTCCGAGCGTCCGCCGTTCCACACGGCCATCGGGACCGATTCCAATTCGCGGACCCAGCGGCGCACGTACGTACCGTTCGGATCGTAGCGCCGGCGCTGCCGTTCGGGGTTATAGATGCGCGGATACTGCGCCATGTCGGCGCCGACGCCGGCGATCCATTGCCAATTCCCGGTCGCGATCGCGGGATCGTCTTCCACCGTCCAACGTTCCCATTCGTCGCGTCCCACGCGCCAGTCGATGCCGAGGTCGAAAGCCAGAAACGACGCGGCGACGGCGCGTGCGTGCGGATGCATTGCGCCGGTTTCGTGCAGTTGCCGGATACCCGCGTCGACCAGCGGAAAACCGGTATTGCCGCCGCGCCAAGCGTCGAGCGCCGGTTGCGAGCGCGCGAAGTGAAAGCCGCGCATCTTCTCCTGCAGCGTATCGTTCTCGGTTTCGGGATGGTACCAAGACAACTGCAGAAAGAAATCGCGATGCGCGACCGCGCGCAAAAACAACTTGAGCGAGACGCGTTCTTCGCTCAGCAAGAACGGATCGGCGAGCCGCTCGCGGCCGGCGCGCACGACGGCGCGCGCAGAAATCGTGCCGAACGACAGGTGCGGGCTCAGATGCGACGTTCGATCTTCCGACGGAACCATCGCCGCGACGGCGTACTGCGGTGCGCTCTCGGCAACGAATCGCGCGAGTGCATCGCGCGCGCGCTGCGAGCTTATCGGCGGTTCGCGCAGCGTCGACCCGAAATCGCCCGGTTGCGGCAATGGTTCGCTGTGCAGCTCCGTCTCAGCGAAGCGCAGCAAGAGCGGATGTTCGAACGTCGTCACCGGGATATCGCGCCACACTTCGAAGTACGGCGCGAACGCGCGATATCCCAGCCCCGCGGTCGAGCGCACGAGCGCCGTCTCTTCGGGTGGGATCGCCGGCGCGTCGTGGACGAGCGTCGCGAGCAACCCCGCTTCCTCCAACGCCGATTGCAGACGCTGATCGCTTTGCATCGTCGTCGAATCGTAGTTGGCGGCCCACGCGGCACCCGTAGCGCCCGTTGCGTGAGCGACGTGCTTGATGGTCGCACCCGGCGATCCGCGCCGCACGATCAAGCGGCTGCCGCGATCGCGAAGCTCCTGATCGAGCGCGCGCGCCGCCGCGCAAAAAAATGCCGCCCGGCGTGGCGAACGTGCGAGCCGCGCTTCCAGCGGCCGGTCCACTACCAGCAACGGAAGGACCGCGCCGTGCGAGGCGGCCTCGGCTAGACCGGCATGGTCGTCGAGTCGCAAGTCGCGTACGAAGCGATAGATGAACGGACCGTCGGCCATACATGCGCCAATTCGTCCGAAAGGTGGCCTTCTCCCCGAACAGGTATTGATGGGGTGTGGCAGGCCGCAAAATATTTATTCGCTTCGCTCAGGCAAGTGACGTCGAGCGCCTCGTACGAGACGAGGTGATCTCGGGGCCGTCACCGACCAAGGAGACCTGGAATCAGCGGGTCGTCAAGTGGCTCTCGGAACAGCGTTCCGGACGCCGCTTCATTCTAATTGCCGAAGACGAGGGCGGCCTGCTCGGAATGGTGCAGCTCGTGTTCCGTCTGCCGCTCGGCTACGATGACCCGGAGGCCGCCAACGGCATGGACATCGCGATGATGGAAGGTTTACGCACGCGCGCCGGCGCCCCGCCCGAAGTCGGGAACGAGCTGGTCGGTGAAGTTCAGAAGCTCGCTATGAAACGTAACGTCAAAACGTTGACGTTCTGCCTGCCGATGAACAATACTCGCGCGATCCACCAGGCTCGCTCCTGGGGTTTCGAGGAATTCCGCATTATGGCGGAGCCGACCAAGATGCTCGCGTTCTTCCGCAAGTCGATCGACTAAGCTACGGTTCGCTGTTCGGTCCTGCTAGGAAGACGAACGCATCGCGATAGATGCTCGTCGTCGGCTTTCCGTTGACGGTGCGCGGGACGAATTTCGCGCGCATCGCGGCACGGCAGACCGATTCGTCGATTGCGGGAATGCCCGAGGACTTTTGAATCACGCACGTGATCGGCGCGCCGCGTTCGTCGATCGCCAACGCGTAGGTCGTCGACGCTTCGGTGAGACCTTCCGCCGCCATTTCACGACCGGCGATCGACGGCGGGTTCGGCAGCGTCAGCGTCCCGCCGACCGGTGCGACGTCGCGAATGACGATCGAGCGCGCGGGCGTTACCGCCAGCGATTCGGCCTGATGTGAATAGACCGGTGCGGAAGACTGCGTTTGCATCGACGTGATCGAACTCTTGGCCTGAGCCGACGGCGGGAGCGCGGCGACGATCGCCGGATCCGTCTGTGCGTTCACCGGCGCCGAGCCGCCCGCGGCTCGCGCCTTCGAGGGTTTCGGGCTAGCTGCGGGGACGGTCACCGCCACCACGTTGTGCGTGACGTGAATCTGCGGCGCGACGCCGGCTGCAGGAGCAGGATGCAACGCAAGGGCTTGACTTTGCGGTTGCGAGCGGCGTTCCAAACTCACATGAAAGACGGAGTCGACGGCGGCTTGCGTGCTCGCCGGAGCGAGTGCGATCGGGCGCATCGTGCCGGCTGCCAACAGATGAATGCTGAGCGAGACGGCGAGTGCCAGCGCGCCGAGTCCGAGACCGAACGTCCACGCACCACGGCGGGCGCGCGTGCGGTCGCGCAACGCGTTGCGCAGATCCGGTTCCCAACTCTCCTGGTCGCGCGCTTGAGCGACGACGCTCATCACGCGTTCGATCTCGCGTTCGCCGCCGAGCGTTTCCACGCAGCGGGCGCAAGATGCGAGATGGCGGCGGTACGCGTCGCGTTCGCCGTCGGTTGCTTCTTCGAGCGCGATCGCCCCAGCGAGCGTTTCCGCGCGCGCGCAATCGGTACGAGTCATCGAGTTTCCCTATTCTCCGCCAGCACGGTCCGCAACATACGCATTGCCCGGCAAACGCGTTGGCGAACCGCGTCGGCCGAGGTTCCGAGCATCTCCGCCGCTTCTTGCGAGGAATACCCGGCATAACTTGTCAGAAGCACAGCCGCGCTCTGCTCCGACGGCAGCCGCGCGAGCGCGGCCTGAAGATCGACGGACGCGGCGCTGCGCTCGTCGAGCCGCCAATCGCCGCGATCGATTTCGCGGTCGAGGGGCAGCATCCGCAGAATTTTCTTTCTGCGCATGTACGAGATCGCACCGTTGGTCGCTGCCCGGTAGAGCCAACCCGCCGTAAGTTCGCGGTTCGGGTCCGCCGAGAGCATCCGGAAGGCGGCGAGGAAAACGTCCTGCGTGAGATCGAGCGCGGCTTCCGCATCGCCGACCATACGCCGCAAGTACCGTGCGAGTTTGCCTTGGTACTCGCGCACGAGTGCGTCGATCCGCGCCTGCGCGATCGCCGCTTCGTCCGTCCGGAGGTAGACCTCGTCCATGTCCTGCGGTCTCCTTTAGGTGGCTAACGCCCCAAGCCGAGCGGCTGTGACCGGCGGCTAGCTGCCTAGCCCCCGATTTCCGAGAAGGCGCGCATGCGGGAGGCGGTCTCGCCCAGACGTAGGTGGTGGCGTTCGGGCTTGATCAGCATCGCGGAGCGCATCAGATCGGCGAGGGCCTCGGGTGAGGCGCCCGACCGAAGGGGCGTCCGCAGGTCCAGCGCGTGGTCGCCGAAGAGGCAGAGCCGCAGGCGGCCGTCCGCGGTCAGCCGGACGCGATTGCACCGGTCGCAGTAGTCGTGCGAGAGCGGGGAAATCACCCCGACCGCACCGAGCGCGCCGTCGAAGGCGAAGTACCGGGCCGGGCCGTTGCCGCCCGGGCCGTCGACGGGGCGAAGCTGCCCGATCTCCCCAACGCGCGCCAAGATCTCATCCGACGACATGTACGCATCGTGCTGGAGACCCAGGTTCTCGTGCACGGGCATCATCTCGATAAAGCGTACGAAGATCGGACGGCGGCGGGTCAGGTCGGCGAAGGCCGCGATCTCGTCCTCGTTTTGGCCGCGCATCACGACGCAGTTGAGTTTGATTGGTTCCAAACCCGCGCAAATTGCGGCGTCGATCCCCGCCATGACCGCGTCGAGCCCGGGACGCCGGGCGATCGCTTCGAAACGATCGTGCCGCAACGAATCCAGCGAGACGTTCACGCGTCGTAAGCCGGCGGCGGCGAGTCCTTCAACCTGATTTGCGAGCAGAAGCGCGTTGGTCGAGAGCGAGATATCGTCGATGCCGTCGATCGCGTGAAGCGCCGCGACCAAGCGATGCAGGTCGCGGCGAACGAGCGGTTCCCCGCCAGTGAGGCGGATCGAGCGAACGCCGACGGATGCGGCCGCGCGAACCAGTTCGGCGATCTCTTCGTAGCTCAGAATCTCGTCGCGCTGCAGCCAGGCGAGGCCCGTTTCCGGCATGCAGTAGACGCAGCGCAGATTGCATTTGTCGGTGACCGAGACGCGCAAATACGTGATCGGGCGGCTGTAGCCGTCGATCAAGGGTTGGCGCGTGAGGTCGACCGTCGTCATGGCGTAAAGGTGTCGTCCGGAATCGAGGGATTGAGCTTGTAGTTATCCAGCGTCGAGGTGATATCCGCTGTATACCCAGGTTCCTCGACGTGACCCGTCTGCGAGGTCACCAGCGCGTTTCCGTCGATCGTGCCGTAGTGGTTGCTCATCTCGGCAAATCCGCCGTTGTCGTAGTCCCAGCGCATCGTCGCGATCGTCGCGGTTTTGTCGTCGACCGTCGCTTGGACGCGGTCGACGTTGCCCTTCTTGAGGGGAACGAGCTTGAACGTCGTGATCGCGCCGTCGTCGGAAACGACGTCGACAGTGTATTCATCCCGCCACTGCGCGGGGCCGGGAATGTGCGCCAAGAGCTTGTCGAATTGCTGCGCGATCATCGGAACGCCGCCGGTAAAGACGACCTTGGTCAAAGCGGGTTCCTTGTGATAGACGGTGCCGACCAAGTCCGTCCCGAGAAACGGAAACGTCTTGAGCGTGACGTGTGCGTGTACGGTCGCGGTATACGTGTGAAGCCCCGGGTTCACGGCGGCCATGCGGCCGAGCAGATCGCCGACCGGTGCGGCGGCAATCGTCGAGACGGCCAGGACGGCGGCTGCGAGCGTGCGGTTCATACGACTCCTAACGAAACCGTGGATTGGAACGGCTCCAGGGCCGCGCGAATTTCCTCTCGCACGCCGTCGTCCGCCTCCACCTCGAATCTTGCCCGCAAAGCTGAGAGCGCGCTGGGGGAGCCGATGCGCCCGAGCGCCCACGCCGCATGACCGCGGACCATCGCATGCGGATCCTCATCGAGCGCTAACGCGAGCGCACCGACCGCCGAGCGGTCCAGCGCGTTGCCGAGCGCGACCGCCGCGTTGCGGCGCAAAATCGCCGCGCCGCGCCAACCCATCGCGGTTTTCTCGAACCGCCGCTTGAACTCGCCGCTGCGCAGACGCAGCAATCGCACGAGCGACGGCGCTGCCGCTTCTTCGTCAAGCGGCGCGTCGACGCGTTCGCTGCCGCGATTGCCGGCGTTTTGGGTCGGCGGACACGACGTTTGACAGAGATCGCAGCCCCAGATCCAATCGCCGATCATGGGCCGCATCGGCAGCGGGATCGCATCCGTGCGCTGCGTGAGATCCGAGATGCACAACGTCGCGTCGATCGTGTAGTCGCCGCGAAGCGCGCGCGTCGGGCACGCGTCGATGCAACGGGCGCACGTCCCGCAAGACTTGCGCGGTGCGGTGTCTTTGGGCAAATCGAGCGTCGTTACGATCTCACCGAGAAAGACGAAGGAGCCGAGTTCGGGTGAAATCAAGTTGGTATGCTTGCCGATCCAGCCGAGACCCGCTCGGGCGGCGAAGGCGCGCTCGGCCAGCGGCTTCGTATCGCAGGCGATCGCCGTCACCGGCGCCCCGGCGGCTTCATCGATCTCGCGCGCAACTTCGGATAAGAGCGCGCGCATGCGCCGGTGGTAATCCGCCGACCAGGCATAATTCGATACACGTCCGCGCAGGGTACGCGGCTGCGGCGCCGCGGTCGCGTACGGTACGGCAACGCAGATGACGCTGCGCGCGTTCGCGAGCAGTTCTTGCGGATCGGCGGCACGCCGCGCGTAGGATTCGTCGTAACGCCACGTTGCGAAATCGCCGCGTTCGAACGCCGAGCGCATTCGCTCGCGCGATTCGACGTCGGCGAAGGCCTCGGTAACGCGCACGTCCCCCGCACCAAGCGAACGCGCCGCGTCGATGGCCCGGCGTTTAATTGCGCCGAGATCTAGGGCCGTCGTCACAGCGTTGCGAGCGGTCCGCCGCTCCCGCGCGGGAAGGCGGCATCGATCGCGTCGCAATCCGCAGGGTCGAGAACGAGATCGCCGGCGCCTGCGTTTTCCTCGACGTGCGCGATTCGCGAGGCCTTCGGGATAGCAAAGACGTTGGAGTCGCGCGTCAGAAACGCCAGGATCACTTGACGCGGGGTCGCACCGTGTTTTGCGGCGATTTGCGCCAGCACGCCGCCGGCTTTGCTCTCGGCGCGCGGGAACCGTCCGCGGCCGAACGGCGTATACGCGACGATCGCGACGCTACGCTTACGCGCTTCAGGGATAAGCGCGTGCTCGACATTACGTTCGTGCAGGTGGTAGAGCACTTGATTACACGCCAGCGGGACGCTGCGAAGATACGAAGCGGCCTCATTCATCTCGTCGACGTCGAAGTTGCTCACGCCGACGAACCGCGTCTTCCCCTGCTCGACGAGCGTCTCCAGCGCGCGAATCGTCTCCTCGAGAGGATGATTCGAAGGCCAGTGAAGCAAGTACAGATCGAAGTACTCCAGCCGCATGCGCTTCAGGCTCTCTTCGCACGCCTTCAGCGTTGCCTCGTAGCGCGCGTTGCTCGGCAGCACCTTGCTCGTAACGAAGATTCGCTCGCGCGGGATTCCCTCGATCGCATCGCCGAGCAGTTCCTCGACGCGTCCCGAGCCGTACATCTCCGCGGTATCCAGATGCGTCATGCCGAGTTCGACGCCGCGGCGGATCGCCTGCTTCGCTTCGGTCAATCGATCGCCGCTCTCCGGAATATCCCACGTACCCTGCCCGATCACCGCAACGTCGACGCCCCTGGGTCCAAACGGTTTAAATTTCATCGCGTCGGACTTGGAGGCGCCTTCGCAAAGGTCGTATCTTTTCCGTTTTGGTGCAGCGTTAGCGCTCTCACCGCGCCGCTCACATCGCGTGAAAACGTCAGCGATGCGTTCACATCCTTCACGAAGAACTGATCTTTTGCGGAGGGGAAAATCTCGATCGCGTCTTGATCTTCGAGTTTGGAGAACGCGCGATCGCCTTCGACCGTGATGAGGAACGTCGAATTTTCCAGCTTGTACGAGCCGGCGTAACTTGCCAGCACGGCGGCACCGAGCGCGACGACCGGCGGATACGGCGGCAGCTTTTTGGATGATGGCGCGGCGTCCCCGAGTTGCACGCCCGTCACCAGCCCCGACCTGTCCGTCGCGAACGTGAGATCGAGATCGTGACCGAGCATGAAGAACCTAGTCGGTGACTCGGGATAGAGCTGATTGACGCCCGCCGAATCGGTGAGGAAGAGCGAGGGACCGCGCCGGTCGATCGAGACGACGAAGTTCCCGACATCGTAGGCGCCGGCAAAACGCGTCAGGGCTTCTGGAGCGATCGGATACAGCTTCTTGACTTTCGGGGTGTAGTCGCTCCAACCGTATGCCGCGCCCACGCTCGCCAGGATTTCGGCGATCAGCGCAATTCCATTATCCGAATCGGTCATGATCGCGACCCCTTCGCCTCCCCGATGCATGACGAAAAGCGATTGGAACCCCACGTTCGCGCCGCCGTGGCCAAACGTTGCACTCGATCGGCTTTTGGTGACTTGAAATCCCAACCCGTAGCCGCCTTTTACCGGCGCGAGCATTTCGAGCGCGGTCGCTTTGGAGAGAACGGCGCCGGCGTCTCCGTCGAGCGAGTGCTGCACGCCTATGGCAAACTTCGCAAGATCGCTCGGCGTCGTCCACAGGCCCGCAGCGGTTTGCTCCGGATAGACGTTCCACCCGCCGGGATACGGCTTACCGTCCGCATCGGTCGCAGTGGCCGCGCGACTTTGCCACGCGTCGGGAAGCGGCTGCTCGAAGGTGCTATCCGTCATCCCCATTGGGCCGAGCACGCTCGCCTGCATGTACGTCGCGAAGGGTTCGTGCGCCGCTTCGATCGCGAGCAGTTCTGCGATCACGTACCCGCCACCGGAGTAACGATAGTGCGTTCCGGGCGGCAGGTCGACGCGAACGGCGGGCGAGTTCGCCGGCGCGGTGCCGTCCAGGACTTGCTCCAGCGTCGGAACCGGCCTCCCGCGCAAGTATCCCTCGAAGCCGTGAACCGTTGTTCCCGCGGTATGACTGAGCAATTCTCGCAGCGTCACCGGCCGTTTGGCGGTCAGCGCATTCTCCGGCAGTTTCCAACCGGTGAGTTCGCCGTTCACGTTCGCGTCGAGATTCAACCGGCCGTCTTGGACGAGGCGCATGATTCCGACCGCCGAGACGGGCTTACTGATCGAGCCGGCTTGAAACAGCGTCGCCGGCGTCGCCCCGTAGGCGCGTACCCAACGAACGCCCGACGCATCGAAGAAGGCGATTGAAACCGACGGGATGTGATAGTGCTGCATACGATCCCGCAGCGTCATCTTCGGCGGCGCCTGGCCCGCGATGACGACCGGCGTCATCAGTCCTTGCTCGACTTGTGCAATCTTCGCGTCGTCGGTCGCGGCCGCGCGCGTCTGCGCGATCGTCAAGATCAGCGCGCTCGCGAACGCAACACCCATACTATGTTTCATTCTTTAGAAAAACTCGAATTCTTCATTGTGTGCGGCGTACTTCAGAAGTCCGCCGCGGAGGTGGAGGAGACGGCCGAAACCGGCGTCGCGGAGCCGCGTCATCGCCCAACGGGATCGTGCGCCGACTCGACACGCGACGATGTAGCGCCGGGTCGTGTCGAGTTCGTGCATACGCGCTTCGAGAACGGAGGCGGGAATTGAGATCGCGCCTTCGATGAGGCCGAGCACCGCTTCGTGCGGTTCGCGGACGTCGAGGAGCGTGGCGTTCCTCAACGCTTCGTCGAGCTGCGATGCGTCGATCTCTTCGAAACCGCTGGGTGCGTCGCCGGCGTCGTCTGCCAGCGGTGCATCGGTAATCGCCGGACGATCGCCGCAGACCGCACACTCGGCGTCGCGATCGAAGCGGACTTCGCGGACGCGCGCGCTTAAGGTTTCGATCAGCATCAGGCGTCCGCGCAACGGTTCGCCGATGCCTAAGACGATCTTGAGCGTTTCGCTCGCCTGCCACGCCCCGACGATGCCGGCCAGCGCACCGAGAACCCCGCCCTCGGCGCAGGTCGGCACGGTGCCTTCCGGCGGCGCTTCCGGATACAAGCAGCGGTAGCATGGGCCATCGTCGAGTCCAAACACGCTGACTTGCCCGTCGAAGCGAAAGATCGATCCGTAGACGTCCGGTTTCTTCTCCAGCACGCACGCATCGCTGATGAGATAGCGGGTCGGGAAGCGATCGGTACAGTCGACGACGACGTCGTACATACGCACCAGATCGCGCGCGTTGCTCGCATCGAAGCGGCCCTCGATCGCATCGATGCGCACGCCGGGATTGAGCGCTCGCAATCGTTCGGCCGCAACCGCGGCCTTCGAACGGCCGACGTCCGCCGTCGAGAACAGCGTCTGTCGCTGCAGATTGGTCTCATCGACGGCGTCGTCGTCGATCGCACCGATCCGGCCAACGCCGGCGGCCGTCAGATATTGCAAAACCGGCGAACCAAGGCCGCCGATCCCGACGACGAGCACGCGGGCCGCACCCAGCCGCTCTTGGCCGGCAAGACCGACTTCGGGAATCAAGAGGTGGCGACTGTAGCGGCGCAGTTCGCGCCGGCCTGCGAGCGAACTCATTCGCGCGGGTGGCGCTCGTCGAGCCACTTCAGGATCGTGCCGCGCGCGTTGTCGCCGGCATACGTATGATCGCTTTCGATCGTCGCGAATGTCTTCGGCTGCGGCGCGCGATCGAACAGCTCGCGCACGCTGGACTGGCTGACCATCGCGTCGTGATTCGCGGCGACGTACAACTGCGGACGACCGGCAAGCCTTTCGAGCGATCCGTCCAAATGCGCGTCGAGGGACTGGGTCAACTCTGGAAGCGCGACGCCGTCGACGTACGATGCGCGGAAATCGCTCCCGGGCCGGTTCATCAGGGTGGTGAGCGCGGTCGGGCGGCCGTACCCCGTGGCGATCGCCACGACGCCGGGAATCGTCGAATCAGCCGCTGCGGTAAGAATGGCCGTCATCGCGCCCATGCTGTGCCCCATCGTATATGGCGTGACGCGCGTTTGGGTGCGCGCGAACGCCACCGTGGCCGCCATCGCGTCGATGCAGTCGTGAATGCCGCGCAGCGTGCCGCCGGATGCGCCAAGTTTGTGTCCGGGAAAGTCGAGGCTGAAGATTTCGAACCCGTGCGTCGCGAGAAACGAGCACAGAAAGTCGAGGTTATGTTTGCTCGACGAATATCCGTGTCCGACGACGATCGAGACGTCGCGCGGGCGTCGCGCGCGATAGCGTAAGACGGCGACCGGGTTTTGCTCGGCGTCGATCCGGTGGAGTTCGACGCTCAAACGGCCGGCTCGTGGGTGCTGCAGGCGTTGTCCTTCCATCGCTCCTCACCGTCGGCGTAGAGCTCTTTCTTCCAAATCGGTGCGCGCGACTTCACTTCGTCGATCGCATACTCGCACGCGTCGAATGCCGCGCCGCGATGCGGCGACCCGGCGACGACCGCCACCGCAATCTCGCCGACGTTCAGACGGCCCGCGCGGTGGACGATCGCCAGCCGAACGTCGCCGAAGCGTTGGCACGCTTCACCCGCAATCGTTTCGAACTCTGCCACCGCCATCGCATCGTAGGCTTCGTACTCGAGGCCGTCGACCAGCCGTCCGTCGTCCGCGCGTTCGCGAACGATGCCGAGAAAAGTGACGATCGCGCCGAACACGTCGTCTCGTACCGCGGCGCTCAAACGTTCCGCGTCGATCGGCTCCCGTACGATCGCAAACATCTTTCTACCCGCCGCCGACGGGCGGCAGCAGTGCGAGCTCGTCGCCGTCGCTCAACGCGTCGGCCGGCGCGGCCAAACGTCCGTTACGCACGAGACGCGTTGACGACGCCAGCGGCCCGAGCGCCGGATACCGCCGTTCGAGTGCCGACCACGCGTCGCCGACGCAGGCGCCGGCGGGCAGCTCGAGTTCGTACGCGCTTCCGGCAAGCAGCTCGCGCAAACCGGCAAACGCGGCGACCGCGACGCGCATCAGTAGCCGGCGATATCCGGCGTGTAGCCGCGCTCGGCGAGCCACGCGCGCGACGTCTCATGCTGCGCGAGCATGTCGAGCCGGTTGCAAATGAGCTTGTGCATGAGCACTTCCCAGAAGTGCTCGTCTTTCTCGTAGATGTCGTCCGGAATCTGGTTCTGCGCGCGCGTGAACTCGCGGAGTTCCTTCCAGTCGCCGTCGGCGAGGACCTTACGCAGGCGCGCCTCGTATTCCGGCGTCGGATCGGGCTGCATCATGCGCTCTTCTCTTTTCTCTGCGGTTCGAGCACGTACGTCTCGATCGCCTTGGCAACGCCGTCTTCTTTGCAGCTTGCCGCTACGCGGCCGACGGCTTCGCGAACTTCAGGCAGGGCGTTGCCCATCGCGAGCCCGATCCCGGCCCACTGCAGCATCGGCACGTCGTTGCGCGAATCGCCGAGCGCGAGCACGCGTTCCGGCGGAATCTGAAAATCGGCGCAGAGCTGCTGCAGCGCTCGCTCCTTGGTTGCGTCGCGACTGGTGATCGCCAGCTCCTCGAAGTCGCCCCAGCTTTCGAACTTGAAGTGAACCGGAAGGTCGGGAAACGCCGCGCGTACCGATTCCACCGCGTGCGTGCCGAGAAAACGAATGAAGGTTGGCGCGGTGTGCACTGCTTCCAAGAGGGACGGCACCTCGGCCCAATGCGTCCCGCGCTGATCTTCCATGTAGATCGTCGTTTCGCTCAGGCACAGAAACCGTTCGTCAAAATAGACGGCGGCATTGAGGCGGTGGCGTTCGGCGTGTTCGATGAGCGGGCGCGCCAATGCGTACGGCACCGGTATGTGGCCGAGCGTGCGACCCGCCAGGAAATCGCGCGTGAGCGCGCCGTGCGCGCAAATGGCGGGCAGATTGAGCTTGAGTTCGCGAACCAGCCGCGCCGGCGTTTCGGCGCCGCGTCCGGTGACCAGCACGACGCGCACGCCCAGATCCAGCGCGCCCCGAATCGCTTGCCGGTTTGCCGGAGTAACCCCATCGCGTTCGTCGAGCAGCGTACCGTCGAGGTCGAGGGCGATCAGATCGATCCGTGGGGGCTTGCGGGGACGCATCACCTAGAGCATACCCGCGCAGTCAACGCCGCGATAGGACTGGAGGCTGGGCGGGGGTGCGACGTTTCTCTAAAGCGAACGTTTGTTCATTAGATGCCACTTTGGTTTGGCGCCGCGGCCGTCTTGGCCGCCGCGGCCGCCCTCCCCGCTCCGGCAAGCGTGCAACAACGTTGCTCGCAAGAGACGCTCAACGTCCGCGGAACGCCCGTCACGATCGGATACTGCATCGCGGCTGCCCCCAAATCCGGGGCCGGTGAGGAGATCCTCATCCCCGTCCAGGCAAGCTATGCGGCGCCCGGCGGATCGTTCGCACGCGCCGAGGACCTGCGCTTCATCTCCGGTGAGGGGTCGTCGCGCGTCGTTGAAAACCTTCGCCTCGGCCCACTGGGCCTTGGGGCGCAGACCTTGCACCTGACCCTCCTCTACACGGGCGGCGTCGTCCGTATCGAGGGAGCCCTGCTGACCCCGGGAGCGATCACGATCAAGTGAAACCGTCCCGGCCCGTGGGTACTTCTAGGGAAACGTATGCGCAGGCGCTATATCGCATTTAGCCGGTCCAAAATTCCCGACGGCTGTCGTCGCTAGGAGACGGTCTTTTTTCTATGCCTTGTACGGCTTCCAAAACCGACCTTACGCCGCGCGATCGAGCGCTGCACCTGTACGAAGCGATACCGCCCGGACTCTTCCGAGTCGACGATGAGAGCGAACGTATCGCCTGGCGCGTTAGCCCCGAACCGTTTGCGCTGACCGCAGCGCAGTTGACGGAGATTGAAGCCCTCGGCCACGACCTCTTCGCCTTTTACCGGGCGCTCAACAGCCTCTACAACCGCAGCGCACGCGGAACGGCGCCGGCGTTCATCGCCGACTATTTGGACCACGCCAAGCCGGAGCAGATCGTGAAGCTGGCGCGGCAGAATCGCTTCAAGCAAGAACTTCCCGGCGTGATCCGTCCGGACCTCATCATCACCGACGACGGTTTCGCGGCGACCGAACTCGACAGCGTACCCGGCGGCATGGGGTTCGTTGGCGCGATGGCCGAGGCGTATTGTCAGATCGGGATCGAGAGCGTTGGCGGCATGGACGGCATTCCGCGCGCGTACGGCGCGATGCTCGCGCACGCGAGCAGCAAAGCGAACCCAACCGTCGCCATCGTGGTCTCGGATGAATCGGGCGATTACCGCGGCGAACTGTCCTGGCTCGCGGCGGCGGTTCGCCGCCTCGATCTCGCAAACGCGTGGGTCTGCAAACCGCAGGACGTGATCTTCAGCGAAGACGGACTCTTTATGCGCCGCGACGACGGGCGCGAAGAAAAGATCGACGTCTTGTATCGCAACTTCGAACTCTTCGATCTGCTCAACGTTCCCAAGCAAGAGCTGATGCTCTATGCGGCGCGACACAACAAAGTCAAGATGACGCCGCCTCCAAAGGCCAACCTCGAAGAGAAACTGTCGTTCGCGCTCTTCCATCACCACGCGCTCGCGAAGTTGTGGCGCGACGAGCTCGGTAAAGAGACGTTCGACCGCTTGCAGCAGGTGATGCCGCGCACGTGGGTGCTCGACCCGCGTCCGCTGCCGCCGCAAGCCGTAATTGCCGGCCTCGAAGCCGGCGGCGATCCCGTCTCGGATTGGCGCCGCCTCATCGACCTCGGCAAGAGCGAGCGCGATTACGTCGTGAAGCCGTCGGGCTTCTCCGAACTCGCGTGGGGCTCGCGCGGCGTCAAGATCGCCAACGATCTCACCAAAGACGATTGGACCGCGACGATCGAGAACGCGCTCGGTTCGTACGACAAGACGCCGTACATCCTGCAGCGTTTCCACAAGGGCAAACGGATCCGGCAGCCCTACTTCGATCGCACCAGCGAAGAGGTGAAGAACTTCGACGGCCGCGTGCGTCTCTGCCCGTACTATTTCGTGACCGGCGAAGACTCGGTGCAGCTCGGCGGAATCCTCGCAACGGTCGCGCCCGCCGACAAACGGTTGATTCACGGCATGACGGACGCCGTGATGACGTCGTCGATCCTACAGAGCGAGTAGTTCCGCTTCGCGCTCCGCCGTGATGCCCGCGCGCGCGACGTAGTCGCGCGGACGAGCGAGCGCCCACGCGAGCGTGTCCCGTACGGTGTCCGCCAGCGGGCGGATCGTAAGCCCCGCGTCCAGCGCGCGGCTCACGTCGTAGTTCATAAAGCCGGGCATGTTTTCGCTCGGGGGAATCCACAGCGGCAGATCCATCCATGGCGCGACGTCTTGGGTGGTGAGAAACTCGTGCTCCACCCACCGCACGGTGTGCGGTACGCGCGCTTCTTGCGCGCAGGCCTCCGTGACGCCGCCCATCGTGAACGCGTTTTGCGGCGAGGTGACGTTGTAGTCGCCGCTCGCATCGCGCTCGATCAAGCGCACCATGAACGCCGCGAGATCGCGCGCGTCGACGAACTGCACCGGCTCCTCGGGTAAACCGGGGGCGAGGATTTCACCGCCGCGGGCGAAGCGCACCGGCCAGTACGTGAAGCGATCGGTGCGATCGAATGGTCCGACGATCAAGCCCGGGCGCACGATTGTGGCCCGTTCCCGAAACGCGCTCGTAACGACGCGCTCGCAAAGGGCTTTCAACGGGCCGTACGTATCGGGCGTCATCTCGGTTTGCGACGCTCCGTCCGGAAGCGGCTTCATCGGTGAATCCTCGACGTTTTCTTCGTTCGCGTCGTCGTAGACGGAGATCGAAGAGACGAACATGTATCGCGAGCAGGACGGTTCGAAGAAGCGGACGGATTTCTCTACGACGTTCGGATAATAGCCGCTGGTATCGACGACGGCGTCGAAGCGTTCGCCTTCCAATCCCTCAAAACCGACCGCGCGATCGCCCTGGATCGTGCGAACGCCCGCCGGCGCCGCTCCGGTGCGGCCGCGATTGAAGTGCGTCACCTCATGGCCGCGCGCTAAGAGTTCGTTCGTGAGATGAATCCCGAGAAACGCCGTGCCGCCGAGAATTAAAACGCGCATGACGCTTTAACCCGCGAGGTACTTGTCGAACCAGCCGACCATCCGGGTAAGGATGTCGATCTGATCCTCGGCGCGTTGCGGCGCGTGGCCCTCGTCGGCGTAGACGCGCAGTTGCGTCGGCACGCCAAGCGCCTGCATCGCGTGCCAGAACTCGAAGGCTTGCGGTGCGGGTACTTCTTCGTCGCGTTCGCCTTGCAGAATCAGCACCGGCGTTTTCGACGCCTTGATGAACGTGATCGGCGAACTCTTCGCGTAGACCGCGGGATCGTCGTAGACGGAAGCGCCGAAGAACGGCAGCATCCATTGATCGATCTTGTTCTGCCCGTAGTACGACTGCCAGCTCACGACACCGGCACCGGCGACGATCGCCTTGAAGCGCGTCGTCTGCGTTTCGGCCCACATCGCCATGTAACCGCCGTAACTCCACCCGAAAAGGCCCAGCCGGTTGGGGTCGATCGGCGCGGCTTTTACCGCCGCATCCACTCCGGTGAGATCGTCCCGCCAGTCGCCGTAGCCGAAGTCCTTGACGTTGGCAGCCGTGAACGCCTCGCCTTGCCCGTAGCTGCCGCGAAAGTTCGGTTCGAAGATAAAGTAGCCGCGGCTCGCAAGCGCACTGATGTTTCGGTTTCCATAGACCGGCACGCTCTGTGAGGACGGTCCGCCGTGAACGATCGCGATCATGGGATAGGTCTTCGCCGGATCGAAGTCCAGCGGATAGATCAGCCAGCCCTGCACCGTAAACGCATCGCTCTTCCACGAGAGCGACTGAGCCTTGCCATAGTAGCGCGGCGCGCCGTCGTTGCCTTTCGTCACCTGCTTGAGTCCGCCGATCGCTCCGGCCCAAACGGCCGATGGGCGATCGAACGACTGCCGCGCGAGCGCAAAGACGCTGCCCTTCGCGACCGACCAGCTAAAAATCGACTCGGGTTCGTGCGTGAGCGCGTTCAAGCCGCGCCCGCCGCTGCTAACGTCCAGGCTCATCAATTGCATCGCACCGCTGACGTGCGCCGCGAAATCCAGCGTCGACGCATCCGCCCAATGCAGGCTCGAAGCGGATGCGGGCATGTTCGGCGTCGCATCGCGCGCGGCGCCGGTGGCGGTATCCACTAAGTACACGTCGCCGCCGGTCGAACCGAAATCACTCATCAAGCCGCCGATCAGCGCGATCTGTTTGCCGTCCGGCGACCACTGCGGATCGTCGATCTGGTACGACGGCGCGAGCAGGTCGTGCATCGCTCCGTTCTGCGCGTTCACCGTCGCGAGTTTGGCGACCCACCAGTTGTCGTCGCCGTTGCCGCGTGCGTAGGTGACCGCGAGCTGTTTGCCGTCCGGCGACCAACTATATTCGTACACGTAGGTGTCCGCGGGCGTCAGCGCGCGCAGCGTTCCGGCTTTCACATCGACCGTCGTAAGACGCTGCTCGTCGACGACCGCGCCGATGACGCCGACGTCGCGCGCCCCCGTCGCGAGCGCGCCGGCTTGGCGATGCGCGTCGGCAATGTAGAGGATTGCGATCGACGTGCCGTCGGGCGACCATTGCGCGCCCTGAACGTTGCCGTTCAAGCGGCCGAGCTGCCGCACGTGCGTGCCATCCGCGTCGGCGACGAAGAGCTGATCCTGCGCCTTCGAACGGGCGTTGGAAATGAACGCAACGTGCTTGCCGTCAGGCGCCCACGTGGGGTCGCCTTCGTCGTAGAACTCGGAGAGTTTACCGGCGGTCACACGAACCGGCGCCGCTCCGGCAGCCAGGCGCTGCACGTAGAGGGCCGAGCGTGCGCGCGTCTTTTCCGGCGCCGGTCCCGGGTGGAAGCTGTCGTCCCATGCCACCACGTCGCCGGACGGCGAAAGTTGGACGCCGCCGTAGCCGTGAAGCGAGTAGACGGATCGCAATACGGTCGCCATCGAGACTTGGGCGGCGACGGCAGGCGCAGCGGCTGCGAGCAGCGCTAACGCGAGCGCGGCGACGAAACGAATCATGGGTTGGCTCCTATACGTGCGGCGGTTGTTTCGAGTAGCGTGCGAACGGCACCGTAAATTCGATCGATCGGCGCGTGACGATACGCCCACCGCTCGTCTTCGCCGGGAAGCGGAACGACCATCGTCGCGTTCGCCTCGAAGACGACGATCCCGCCGTCGGGCGCGAGCGCGAAGTCGATCCCGCCGAAGTCCAAGCCGAGCGTTTCGCGCACGCGTTCGAGCGCTTCCATGGCCTTTGTGCCGAGCGCGGCGGACGTGTCGGCGAGAAAGACCTCTTCCTCTGCCCGGTTCGCCGCGTTCTCGGCCATGTCGGCGCTGAAGTAGTGCACTTTCCACTGTGACGCGATCGCCAAATGCAGCGGGTACGCCGCGTCGCCGACGAAAATAACGCGATACTTGCGGACTTTTCCGTCGCCGCCGCGCGTGTCGACGAACGCAATAACGATCGTCTCTTCGCCCGGCAAGCCGGCGACCGCTGCAGCCAGATCTTCCGCGCGTTGCACTTTCTCAAAGTTTTTACCGGCGTGGAATCCCGGCGCGCGCACGAGAATCGGAAAAGCAAAACCCGCCGCGGCAAGCGTTTCCGCCGCCTCTGCGGCGAGCAAGGCCTCGCGCCGGAAATTTTGCGTGCGCGGCGACGTGACGCCAGGCAACTTCGCGAAACGTGCGGCATTCGCAGCGCGGCCCGTGGGTGCGATCCGCTCGGGCGGATTGAGGACCGGCGCTTCCACGAGTTCTAAAATATGGGCGGCGCTCTGCAGCGCACCCGCACAGATATCGGCGTCGCCGACCGCATTGAAAACGAGGTCGTGCTCCGGAAGCGCGACGGCCGAGTCGTAGTACTCGACGACGAGTTTGGAGACCGCGAAGATCCGGTCGTCCAGAAAGGCGTCGGTGCGGGTGTTCCCGGCGCTCGCCGAGACCAGCACGAGCACGCGGATCGGCGTGCCGGCGCCGCGATACGGCAGCGTCGTAACGGCCGCGCCGCGGAACCCGGCTTCACGATGCTCGCGCGCACCTTGCGCCTCACCCTGCTCCGCAAGCGCGAGTGCGAGACCGCGATGCGCTTCGACGTTGTCGGGATTGATCCGCAGTGCCGCTTCGTAATGTTCGCGCGCTTTGGCCGCATCGCCGCCGCGCAGCAGCATGAATGCGTAATTCGCGTGACCGATGGCGTTGCTCGGATGCTTCGCGACCGCCGACTCGTAGCAGGTCAGCGCATCTTTGAGCATCCCCGCCTTATACAGCAGCATTCCCAGATCGTTGAGCGCGCCAAAGTGATTCGGATCGCGCTGCAAGACCGCAACGTACCCGTGCCGCGCGGCGTCGGAGCGGCCCAATCGATCCAGAATGCGCGCGCGTTCGAACGTCAACTCGTTGCTAGGGTGTCCGCGCAGCTGCGATTCGACGATGCGAAGCGCCTTTTCGAGTTCTCGCCGCGAGCCCTGGTCCGCCACTATGGGCGAACGCGGCTCACGACGACGTTCTGACTCGGAACGTCGATCTCGTCGGGCACGTACGTGGCCGGATCGTACCAAATCGTAAACGGAAACTGGCCGCCGATCGCGAGCGCGAGATCTTGGGCCGGAACCGTCGACGGCCGCGCGCCGGCGAGCGTGCTGTCCGGCGAGATGGGAATCGTTCCCGCCACGCCCACCATGGCCGGAGCTACGATGAGGGCCGTCGCGTTATTCCAAGCCTGCATCTGTGCGGGCAAAACGAAGAGTCCGGCGGAGAGACCGAGTTCGACGACGATGAAGTGCTTCGCGCTGCCCGTCAGCGGATACGTCTGCTTCCCGACGGTGGCCGTCGTCGGCGTCAGCGTCGCCGAAACCGAGACCGGCGTTCCCGCCGTGTTGTAATCGCCGGTGTACGAGATGGGTGCGAGATCGGGTCCGAGCATCAGCGTTGCCTTTGCCGAACTCGCCTGCGCGCCGCTTCCGCCGGTTGCCTGCTCGTCGATTTCCATGGGCGGTCCGGCTTTGACCGTCAGGACCGACGTTCCGGCGACCCTGCCGGCGACCGCTGCATTGTACGTGTACGTACCCGGCGCAATCGCCGGGGTCCCCGCCGTAGCGGCAAGCAGCATCAGAGTGGAAAGCATCTTCTCTCCTTAAGAAAGGCGCGCTGAGGGTTCGGCTACCCGTTCGCCGCGAGGGTGCGCGCACATTCCGGCAGCGCCTCCAGCAAGCGATCGATTTCGCCGGCATCGTTGTAGCCATGCGGCGATACCCGAATTCCGGCGGGACGCCGCGTCGCCACGATCCCTTCGCGCAGCAGCGCACGGCCGAGCGCAACGCTGTTGGAGCCGGGCATGCGAAACGAAACGATTCCCGAGGAAATTCCCGGGCCGCGCGGGGTCAGCACCTCCGCTCCGATACGATGTAAGCCATCGACGAGGCGGTCGGTGAGTTGCAGCACGTGCGCGGCAATCGCGTCGATGCCGGCTCGTTCGAGTATGCCGATCGACGACGTCATCGAGAGCGTTCCGAGAAGGTTGACCGTACCGCCTTCGAAGCGCAGCGCGTGCGGCGAAAATCCCTGATCGTGGTTGTGGAAATCCCAGATATCTTCCACCGACCGCCAGCCGGGCATCGCCAGAAGAAGCCGATCGATGAGGTCGCGGCGCACGTAGATAAAACCAACGCCTTGTAACCCGAGCAGCCATTTTTGCGCGGCAGTGTAGAGAATGTCGATGCCGGTTGCACGCACGTCGAGCGGAAACGCACCGAGCCCTTGAATCGCGTCGACGCATAGGAGCGCGCCGCCGGCGTGAGCGACCTCGGCCAAACCGGCGAGATCGTGACGGTACCCGTCGCTGTACGAAACCCACGACACGGTGACGGCGCGCGTGCGCGACGTCAGCTCGCGACGCAAACGATCGGGCGTCAAGCGTTCGCGCTGCGTGTCCAGTTCCACGACGTCGACGCCGCGCGAACGCAGCGCGAGCCACGGAAGCGCGTTCGATGGAAACTCGTTGTCGCATAGCAGAATTCGATCGCCCGGCCTTGCGTCGAGCCCGAGCGCAACGAGGTTGGCGCCGTGGCTGGTGTTGGGCGTTATCGCGATCTCTTCGCCGCTCGCATTGATGAAGCGGCCGATGCGCTCGCGCGATTGCGGCATCCCGGCTTCGTGAGGAAAGATGCCGAGAAGGCCGGCTTCGGATTGCGCTCGCGCGAAGCGCTCGATCTCCGCGAGCGTGGTCGCCGGCAGCACGCCGACCGAAGCGTGATTGAAATAGGCGTATTTTTTGGTGACGAGGAACTCTTCCCGTGGAAGCGGCGTGCTCACTCGGCGCCGATCATGTCCTTCGTGTGCCAGGCGATGTTGCCCGCGCGATCGCCGACGCGTTCGAGCGATGCGAGCACGAACAGATAGCGCGTCCCGGGTCGAACGATCTCCGGATCCGCCTGCATTTCGGCCTGGAGCAGCTTGATGCTGCGCTTGTAGAGCTTGTCGACTTCGTCGTCGCGATCGATCACGAACGTCGCGAGCGCCTCGTCGCGCTCGGTATACGCACGCATCACGTCGAGCAGCATCGAGTGCGCGACCGCGGCGATCCGGTCGATTTCTACGCGCTGCGGACGCATCGGGACCTCGGCAAGTTTGATGGCGTTCTTGGCTATGTCGACGGCGTAGTCGCCGATCCGCTCGAGGTCGGTTGCGATTTCCAGCATTGCGGCGATCTCTCGCAGCTCGCCGGCCACCGGCTGCTGGCGCCAAATCAGCTCGATGCAGTGCGATTCGATGCGGCGCCGTAGATCGTCCACCGCGTCGTCCCCGGCCACCACGCGGGCGCCCGCCGAGGAATCCCGATTGTCGAGTGCCTCGACCGAGACGCGGATGGCATCTCCAACGAGCGCGCCTAGCCGGACGACATCCAGCCGAGTCCCTTCCAACGCCTCGTGATACGCGGCTCGCACCTTCGTCCATTCCTCCTACAAAAGTTGCAGCCCCCAGTATAGGGCAAAGGTGGGTTCCTCGCAACGCGACGAAGCCACCTGCGCCCTTTATCAAAAGATAAACTTTCACCCAGATTAGAAAGGTTCACTCGTGGCTGAAATCCGCACCGTCGGCGTCTGCGGCGCCGGGCTGATGGGGAACGGCATCGCGCAAACGTGCGCCTCCGCCGACTTCAACGTCATCCTCATGGAAGTTGCAAAGGAACCGCTGGATCGCGGCGTTGCATCGATCGCCAAGTCTCTCGATAAGTTCGTCGAGAAAGGCAAACTGTCGCAAGCCGATCGCGACGCGACCTTCGGACGCATCAAGCCGACGACCGACGTCACCGATCTGAAAGGCTGCGATCTGGTCATCGAGGCGATCGTCGAAAACGTGGAGATCAAGACCAAGCTCTTCCAGCAACTCGACGAGATGATGGCGCCGCACGGCATTATCTGTACCAACACGTCGAGTCTGTGCGTGATCGAACTCGCGGCGAAGACGAAGCGACCCAACCGCGTTGCGGGCCTGCACTTCTTCAACCCGGTCCCGATCATGAAGCTCGTCGAAGTCGTCAAAACGATTGCGACGACCCAAGACGTGGTCGACGCGCTCTTCGAGTTTTCGCGCAAGCTCGGCAAGGAACCGATCCTCGCGCAAGACACGCCGGGCTTCGTCGTAAACCGGTTGCTGATTCCGTATCTGCTCTACGCGATTCGCTGCTACGAGGGCGGCCTCGCCAGCAAAGAAGACATCGACAAGGGGATGAAGCTTGGATGCGGCTACCCGATGGGTCCGCTCGAACTGCTCGACTTCGTCGGTCTCGATACGACGTACTACATCTCCGAGATCATGTTCGACGAGTTCAAGGACCCGATCATGGCCGCGCCGCCGCTGCTCAAGCGCATGGTGCTCGCCGGACGTTACGGCCGCAAGAGCGGCAAGGGATTCTACGACTATGAATAGCGGATTCGAACACATCACCGTCCAGAGCGACGGTCCGGTCGGGATTATCACGCTCAATCGCCCGGCGGTTCTCAATGCGCTTAACGGCAAGCTGCTCGCCGAACTCTCGCTCGCGCTGCTGGAACTCGACCGTCACGCCGACGTGCGCGCGGTCGTGCTCACCGGTTCCGGCGAGAAGGCCTTTGCAGCCGGGGCCGACATCGGCGAACTCAACAGTTTGCAGAGCGCGATTGCCGGTTCGGAACAAGCGCGCATGGGTCAATCGATCACGCGTCAGATGGAACGCATGCGCAAGCCGGTCATCGTCGCGATCAACGGCTTCGCCCTCGGCGGCGGGTGCGAAATCGCGATGGGCGGCGACATTCGCATCGCGAGCGAAAACGCAAGGTTCGGCCAGCCGGAGGTGAACCTCGGGCTCATCCCCGGCTACGGCGGATCGCAGCGCATGACGCGGCTCGTCGGCCGCGGCATGTCGATGTACCTTTGCCTCACCGGCGAATTGATCGACGCGAAAGAAGCGTTGCGCATCGGTCTGGTGCAGAAGGTCGTTCCGCTTGCGGAACTCATGACCGAAGCGAAACGCATCGCCCAGCTCATCGCCACCAAAGCCCCGCTGGCAATCACCGCGTGTAAGCGGGCGATCAACAACGGTGCGCACCTCTCGATGGACGACGCTCTCGAAATCGAAGCCCTCGAGTTCGGCGCTCTGGTCGACACCGAAGACATCAAAGAAGGCACCGGCGCCTTCCTCGAAAAGCGCAAGCCCGAATGGAAGGGCCGCTGAGTCACACTCGCCCCCCGAAGAGCGCTGTACTTGCGTGAATGCCTCCTCACCAGCGATCGCCGCGGTCTCACTATCCGCGGCGATCGCGCTTTGGAGCGCGCTGCCCGGGACGCAGCTCGCCGGAATTTAAAGGGTGCCTGGGAAAGAGTCGATCGGTGAGGTTGACGGGGATTCCCGCGAGCGGCACCTTGCTCGCGTTTCTGGCGGCGATGGCCGCATGGCCCGCGCTCGCACCTGCCGCAGATATTCCGCCGGCGATCGTCCAAGCGTACAGAACCGGCACGCACGACGTGACGCTGGACGCCGAGCCGGGTCGCATCCCGCTCGAAGGCACTAATTGGTACGGCGATTATCTTTCGCCATATATGCGCGCGTACGTCAACGGCAAAGGCCCGTTCACGTTCTTGCTGGATACCGGATCGACGATCACGTGGCTGAGCCCGCGGCTCGTGAAAGCAGCGAACGTTGCGGTCGTCAGCCGGGTCCCGGGCCATCACGAAATCGTCATGATGAAAGACGTGCGGATCGGCGGCGTCCGGATACGCAACCTTTACGCCGGCGTCGACGACGCGAGCGAAGTGGACGGCCTATTGGGCTTCAACTCGTTCGCGAACGACTATCTCACGTTCGATTTTCCGGCGCATACGTTACTGGTGAGCGCTCGGCCGGTCGCCCTCCCATCGGCGGTATGGATACCCTACATACTGCGACATACCCGCGTCCCCATCATCGACCTGTCGATCGACGGGAAGACGCTCCCGACGCTGATCGACACCGGCGACGATGCGTGGGCGTGGGAGGCGACGACGGCCGACCTGCGGGGGCTGCAGTTCGACCGGCCTCCGGTTGTGGCCGAGAACGTCTATAACTCGGTTACCGGATTCAGCCGAACGTATGCGACCTCGATCGACGGCGTGCTGAAGATCGGTCCGTTCGAATCGAACCGGCCGGCCGTCGGCATCAACGATTCGCTGCCGCTCCCGGACATCGGCTGCGATATCCTCAAACAGTTCGTCGTCGAGTTCGACCGGCATCGGCAGCGTGTCGCGTTTCAGGCTGATTTTCGCGGACAGAACTTTCTCGTTCCCGGTGCGCTCACGCCGGGCTTCTCCATCTCGTATCGTCATCCGGGACGGCCCGTTTCGGACGTGCTGCCGGATCTCGAGCCGGCGCGCCTCGGCATGCGCAAAGGCGATCGCATCCTTACGATCGACGGCATGAACGCCGCAGAAGTAAGCTTCCGCGCGTGGGACGAGCTGCTGCGAGCGCGGCGCCCCGTCTCGATCGAATGGACCGGCAAAAACGGCACGTTCCAGCACGTTTTTTCGGTTCTCGAACTGCGGTGAGACGATTCTCGCTCGTACTGCCGATTGCGGCGGCCGTGGTCGTCCTTGCCGCAACGGCGATGCGGGCGAGCGCGGACGACTACGGGCCTCATCCGATCCTTCGCGATCTCCGCGGAAGCGCGCCGGTACTGCTCGCTCATTTCGTCCCCGCGCCGCTCGTCGGCGATGCGGTCATCGAAGGCGACGAGGCGATCCTGATGTGGCAATCGGCGGGCAAGCCCGGTCTCGCGACGTTTCACCGGCGTAACGATCGGTGGTGGTTAGTCGGAATGTTCGATCTCTTCGGCCCCGCAGTGAAACAGCAGCCGCAAGAGTGGGCGAAGCACCTATCGGTCTCGGCGGCGATGGTGGCGCGCGCCGAGCAGCACGTTGCGGGCTTCGATTCGGAAATGCCGATCGCACGTCCCTATGCTCGGGCCGCGTGCGCGCGCTGCGGCAGCACGCTTTGGAATTTCAGCGACGGATTCGAGACCACGTTGACGTTCGACGCAGCGACGCCGTCGTGGGATCCGGCGTTTGCGATACTCGGACGCGCGCCGACCGTCGCGGAAATGCCGCCGACGCCGCACATGAACGCGTTCTACTTCCTGAGCATCGCCACCAAGGGCGCCCAGCCGGTCGTTCTCAAAAGCGCGTCGCTGGACGTGTGGTTTCCATACGTGCTCGATGCGAAGCAAAAGTATGCGTTGCTGCTCGGCTTCGTGAACCCAAACATCGAAGACATTCCCGGCACGCTTAGCGACAATACGTTGCACTTCGTTCTGCCGGCCTTCGCGACGATTCCCGGGAAAGATGCGCTCGGAGAGATCGACGGGGACTTTCCCTAGCAAGGCTGTATCGCGGTCCTTCGACTACGGCGCTGCGCGCCTATACCCCGCGGGGCATTCCGCTCAGGATGACAATGCTGGACTAACGCTCGTACAAAGCGGTTTGACCGTAGTGTAGTCCGGGAAAGGTGCTTCCGGCATGAAAAAAGGTTGGAAGCGCTATCTAGCGATTCTCGGGCCGGGTCTTATCACGGGCGCGTCGGACGACGATCCATCGGGTATTTCTACTTACTCGATCGCCGGTGCGAGTGCCGGCTATTCGATGCTGTGGATCGCGCTGCTCACCACGCCGATGATGGCGGTGATCCAGGGGATGTGCGCGCGGATCGGGCTCGTGACCGGTACCGGCCTTGCGACGACGATGAAGCGGCATCTGCATCCGGCGCTTCTTTACCCGCTGTGCATCTTGGTGATCGTCGCGAATACCATCAACGCCGGCGCGGACCTCGAGGGGATGGCGGCCGCCGCTCGCCTCGTTTTCGGCATCGACAACATCGTGTGGGTTCTGCTGTTCGGCGGAGCCCTCATTGCCGTGCAAGTCTTTCTTTCCTACCGGCACCTGACGTCGGTCATCAAGTGGATGACGCTGGCGCTGTTCGCGTACGTCATCACGGCGTTCGTCGTGCATCCTCCGTGGGGGCTGGTTCTCAAGCATCTCGTGCTTCCCGAGGTGCACTTCAACGCGAGTTGGCTTTCCACGCTGATGGCCGTGCTCGGCACGACGATCACGCCGTACCTCTTCTTCTTTCAGGCGGCGCTGATGGTGGAGGAAGACAAACAGCAAGGGAAGGCGAGCGAGAAATCGCGTAAGGGCGCGACCCCGCAAGAGATCGCGGACACGCATCTCGACGTGAACGCCGGCATGGTCTTCTCGAACATCGTCGCTTTCTTCATCATCGTAACGACGGCAGCGACGCTTGGCGCGCACGGCAAGCACGACATCCAATCGGCGCAGGATGCGGCGCGCGCACTCGAACCTCTGGCCGGCCGGTTTGCCGGATGGCTCTTCGCGCTCGGCATGGTCGGGACGGGCTTGCTGGCGATTCCGGCGCTGGTGGGATCGTCGGCGTACATCGCCACCGAGAGCCTCGGATTTCGCCGCGGACTCGATCGCACGCCGGCGCGCGCCCCGCAGTTCTACGCCGTACTCGTCGCCGGCATGCTCGTTGCGATCGTGATGGGACTGCTGAAGATCGATCCGATGGGCGCGCTCTTCTGGTGCGCGGTCATCAACGGCGTCGTCGCCGTTCCGATTCTGGCGGTGATCGTCCTCTTTGCCAGTAATACGCGCATCATGGGCCGCTGGGCGAGCAGCCTCGCCGCGCGCGGCTGGGGCTGGTTTACGGTCGGCGCGATGGCACTGGCTGCGATCTTGATGTTCGCGTTCTGGGGCAAAACCTAGACGGAGGCGGCGGCGGCGCGTCGAAGAATCCGGCCAAGCTAGCGTTCGCTCGGAGGAGATACCATGAATCGCTTGATATTCGCCGTTACGACGGCCGCGTTCGCCGCCGCGGCGACGTCTGCGGCCTTCGCGCAGACGCAACCGCCGGCGCTGACCGCAGCGGCCGCGGCGTACGCGAAGATCGCCGGCTATAAGACGACGGCGCACGTCTATCAAGTCAAAGGAACGCAAACGCAAAACAGCGTGTACGACTACACCTTCGCCAAACCGACCTCGATTTCGATGAACATCGTCAGCGGTGCCAATAGCGGCGCGAACGTCACGTGGAACGGCGGTACCAGCGTGCGCGCCGGAAAAGGCATGTTCACCAAGACGGTGGAGCTGACCGACCCGTTGGTCTCGTCGCTGCGCGGTATGACGATCGTACAGCTCTCCTTCGGTTCGATTCTCGGGCACGCGGCGGAAACGGCCGGTTCGCTAACGGCCTCGACGACGACGCTTGGCGGTGCGACGGTGAACCTAGTGAATCTGGACGTCGCCAATCCGCAGGGCGACAACGGCCTGACCCGCGAGGTGCTCTATCTTTCGCAGTCGTCGAACCTGCCCGTGCGCGTCGACGGTTTCGTAGGCTCGACGCTCGTGCAAACCGTGACCTTCGAGAACACGACAACCAACTAGCAGATCGCTAACGACTACTGCAGATCCTTCAGCGCGTTGTCCATCGCGAGGCCGATTGCGGGGTTGAGGCCTTCCCATTTAGCGCGCACGCGATTTTGCGGATCGATGACGACCATCGTCGGGAAGCCCTGCAGCGAAAACATCACCGTCGCCGTGTCTTTCGAATCGTAAACGACGTCGTGCAAGCCCATCTTACGGGCGTAGGCTTGGACGACGGGAAGCGGCTCGCCGACGTCGACCGGCACGACCCGTACCTCCGGATGCGACGTACTCCACGCCTCGACGAGCGGCAGCGAGATCTTGCACGGCTCGCACCACGATGCATAAAAGTCGAGGAAGAGCATCTTGCCGCGCGCGTCGCGGACGTGGAACGTGCCCCCGTCGAGCCGCGCGTAACTCGTCGGCGGTGCGGGATACGCGGCCTTTGCATCGAGCGCGCGCGGAGCGATGAAGATCCTCCACAGCACGAACGCAATCGCCAGGATCGCAATCGCGTCCCAGATGCGAGCCGGCTTCAGCCACGCTCTCAATCGACGGTGAAGACCGCCGCGATGCCCTGGCCGCCGCCAATGCACGCCGAGGCGACGCCGTAGCCGCCGCCGCGCTGCGCCAAATCGTGCAGCGTGGTTATGGCCAAACGTGCGCCGGACGCGCCGAGCGGATGCCCGAGCGAGATCGCGCCGCCGTGCGGATTGAGACGCACGCCGTTACTCTTGGCGCCGTCGTGCATCTGACGCAAACACGCCAGCACTTGCGGGGCGAACGCTTCGTTGATTTCCATCACGGCCAGATCTTTTTCCGAAATACCGGCCTTCGCGAGCGCTTTCGGAATGGAGTACGCGGGTCCGATGCCCATGATGGACGGGTCGACGCCGACCACGCTGCCGCTAATCATGCGGCCGATCCACTTCACGCCATCGGCTTTCGCCTGCTTCACCGTCGTCAGCACGAGCGCGGCCGCGCCGTCGGTGATTCCGCTCGCGTTCCCGGGCGTCACGACGCCGTCTTTTACGAAACGCGCCGGAAGTTTGCCGAGTTTTTCCATCGAGAGTCCCGCGCGCGGGCCTTCGTCCTTTTCCACGGTCGCGGTCGTGCCTTTCGGTCCCGGCACCTGCACCGGAACGATCTCTTCGGCAAAGTACCCCGCCGCTTGCGATTCGAGCGCGCGCGTCTGACTCGCTAGTGCGAACTCGTCGCACTCTTCGCGCGATACGCCGTATTGCTTGGCCAAGTTCTCGGCGGTAATCGCCATCGGCGTGTTGCCGTACGAATCGGTCAGTGCCGACCAGAGCGAATCTTCCATCTGCACGTTAGCACCGAAACTGAAGCCCTTGCGCGCGCCGCGGATCACGTGCGGCGACTGCGTCATGTTCTCGCTGCCGCCGGCCAGCGCGTAGGTCGCCTCGCCGAGACGCAGCGACTGGGCGGCCGAGAGCATCGCCTGCAGGCCAGAACCGCATAGCCGGTTGAGCGTCAACGCTGGAACGCCGATCGGCAGGCCGGCACGCAATCCGACGTGGCGCGCCAGGTAGATGGCGTCGGCGCTGGACTGGATCACGTTGCCGAACACGACCTCGTCGAATTTCTCTTTGGAAATGCCGCTGCGGGCGATCGCCGCTTCGGCGGCTGCGACGGCCAAATCGGTTGCGGTAAGGTCGGCCAGGGCGCCGCCCAGGTTCCCGAAGGGCGTCCGGGCGCCCGCGACGATGACGATGTCGCTGTCGTTGATTGGGGTACTCATAGCCCCGCTATATTCACCAAACAAATGACCCGGGCCTCGGCAGGCGCCGCGCCCGGTTTCCCTTAATCCAGGCGGGCTATGCCGATGAATCGCCCTGCTGCCGTCACCCTCGACGCCCGGTCGCTCTCCCCTGCGACCAAGACCGATCAAATCCTCGAAGCGTTCGATAAACTCGCAATCGGGACGTCGGTTGAAATCAATGAGGAAACCGATCCCCGCGCGCTCCGCAACGAAATGACGCAGCTGCGCCCCGGCCGTTTTTCCTGGGACGCACGCAACTTAGGCAGCAATCGCTGGACGATTCGTCTCGATCGGATCGACGAGCACGCCGAGGGTGAAGCGCTGCTGCAGCACGTCGTGCAGTTCACGTCCGCCAAGGCGACGACGATCAAGGAGCTTGCCTCGCAGATGAGCGAGCGCAGCTACAAATCCGGGGACACGATCTTCGACGAGGGCGAGATGTGGCCGTACCTCGGCATCGTGAAGTCCGGCAAAGTTATTTACACGCTGCTTTCGCCCGACGGCAAGACGCACACGATCGGCGAGCGTTTGACCCACGATACGCTCAACGAGAGCGGCAGCTTCGACGGCGGCGGCGCCACGACGCGCGCCGAAGCGCTCACCGACGCGGTCGTCATCACGCTGCCGAGCGAAGCCGTGATTCACGCGGCGCGCAACGACGCGGAACTGGCTCTGGGCTTCCTGATCGCTTCCTCGCAAGCGCGGCGCCGATCGATCGATACGATCGCGGATCTCGCGTTCGCCCACGTACTGCAGCGCGTCGCAAAGTTCTTACTCGGCTACGCACGCGCATCGGTCGGCATGACGCGCGGATTACCCGGCGTCGAGAATCTCTCCCAGGCCCAAATCGCCGCAGCCGCCGGTACGGTGCGCGATATGGCGGCCCGCGCGCTGCTGCGCTTGAAGAACTCCAACGCCGTCGAACTGGATCGCGGCCGCGTTAAGGCGATCGACCGCGCGCGGCTCGAAGCCTTCGCGCACAACGTTCAAGCGCCGCCAGTCTAGTCAAAACTAGCGAGAGAGCGATGCGGCGCTGGGGATTGTGCGCAGCCCTCTGCGCCGCGTTTCTTTTCCCCTTCGCCGCGCAGGCCAAGAAAACGCACCCGGGTCCGTGCCGCCAAGGCCAGGTCGTTTCGCTCGTCGATCGCCCTGGCCCGGGCCCTGCCGCGACTACCAGCGGCTCGCCGTGCACGGTACCGCGCAAGCACGTCGTGGTGGAGTTCGGCTATCGCAACGAAGTCGACGACGGCAAGGGCGGAACGAGCATCCTCAGTTCGTATCCGATGACGCTGGTGCGTCTCGGACTTGGCAAACGCGACGAAATCCTCTATGCGCCGCCCACGATGGCCATTCGCGCGGGTGCGAACGTTCCCACGCTGTTTACACCTTCAAGCGGCGTACTCGATAGCGGCTTCGGGTGGAAGCACAATATTCAAAGCCACTACTGGTATCAAGACGCCGTCGAAGTCTTCGTCACGGTGCCGACCGGAACCAACGGACAGTCGCTCGGCGGCCCGAGCTATGCCTTCAGCTACACCGGTGCATTCTCACCCGGCAAGCTCGGTATCGTCGCATCGTTCACGCTCACGAACGCGCCGGGGACGCGGCAAAACGGCGGGGCACTGCGGCGCTACGCCTCTTACGGGCCGGCAATCACGTTTTCGTACCCGATCGACAACTCGACGAGCGTCATCCTCAACGAGAACATCACGATTCCCGCAAATCCGACGGGTGGAACCTCGAACGTGCTGCTCGTCGCGCTGCAGCGCGCGCTCTCACCGGGCTTCGTAGTCGACGTCGAATCCGAATATAATCTAACACCCGCCACCGGATATCACGAACGCGCCATCGGTTTCGGCGGCGCGTTCATGATTTAAGCGGAAACGAGGCGAGTTTACAGGTTCGTGTCTCGGAAGAACATCGGCGTGTAGTACGGATTGAGGTTGCAGCCGAATTCGGGGCGCGGCAGCGGATTGTTGAACGCGTCGCGGAAGCAGAGCGGGTTGTACCCATGATCGACTTCGTTGTTTAGCAGCGCCCACTGGCGATTGATCTGCGGAAACAGCACCTTGGCGGCCGGGACGGCCGGGGCTACCGACTTGGCGGGAGGCCCATTGTTGACGACCGGCGCGCGCACGGGCTCGATCCGGACCGGAGCCGGCATCGTGAATACGTGACCGGACGGCGCTGGGGACCAACTCCGCGGGGCGCTGTTGCCGCCTCCGCTCTGGCCGCCGGCGAGCGCCGGAGCGCATAACGTCGAGAAGAACAGAACCACACCGATTGCTTTCTTCACCATGGTCCAATCTTAGGTGCAAAAAAGCCCCGGCGCAAGGCCGGGGCTTCTCAGGTTGCTTAGGATGCTAACGAATGCTAACGAATCTTACGGCCCGGCCGGAATCCGATAGACGTCCGAGACCGCTGACGGGTCGACCAGTGCGGGATGCGCGCGGGGTCCGTCGCAGGTGAGCTTGGAGGAGCCGACGCCGATCTTCAGATGAACCACTTGACCCGTGAATACGTCGTCGATGGCGCAGCCCACGGTTTCGCCGGGGAACGTCGCGACGACTAGATAGCGGCCCGGGGTCAACGTGATATTGGAGAACTGGCCTTTCGCGTTCGTCTTCATGTTCCAGCTCTCAGGGCGGGCTTCGACCCGCGTGATGCTGATCGGAACGTTCGCGAGGGTCTTACCGGTATTGCTATCGACGACGGAGCCGACGATCCCGCCGGTTGCGTCGGCGAGGGCGGTTGCTCCCATGAGGCCCGCTAACGCGAGCGTTGCGATTACATATTTCATGGGAGCATCCTACCCAACGCTCGGGAAGGTCAGACCGATTCGAGGGCTTTTGTTTCCTCCGCCGCCTGCAAGTCGAAAGCCGCTCGCTTGGCATCGGCCGCCGCTTGTGCGAGCGGGCGGTCGGCTGGTGTGGCGGGCGCCGCCGCGGCTTGCGGCTGGCGCGTCAGCGATTCGCGTCCCTTACGCACGGCACCGAGAGCCCCGCCCAGACGGGTCTCCATTTCGGCGAGCACCTGCGCGGCATATTGATCCGCGCCTTCCTTAATTTTGCGCGCGCGCTCTTCGGCCTCGCGCAGCACGACGTCGGCGGTCGTCCGCGCACGCTGCATGATTTCGTTCTGATCGACCAGCTCTTCGTGCTTGCTGACGGCTTCGCCGACGATCGCTTCGGCTTTCTCGGCCGCGGCGCGCATGACGCGCTCCTGATCGCGCGCGATCGTTTTGGCGCGCCCGACTTCCTCGGGGAGCGACGAGCGGATCTTTTCGACGAATTCGATGAGGCGCTCTTCGGAGAGAATTCGATAGCCGGCCGGAAGCCACGTCCCCTCGTGGACGTAGGTTTCAAGTTTTTCGAGCACGCGATAGACGGACATTGATACCTCCAGTTGGCAGTTTAGCGGGAGTTGACGAGGCTCGTGCGCTTTTTCGACATGACCGCCAATACCGGCTCCGGTACGAGCGCGGCCACGTCGCCACCCAGAAAGAAAACCTCTTTGACGATACTCGAGCTGACGAAAGAATACTTCGCATCGGACATTAGAAAGAGGGTGTCGACCTCGGAAAGGGACCGGTTCATGAGCGCGGTCGACATTTCGCTCTCGAAGTCCGAAACGACGCGCAGCCCTTTGACGATGACGTCGCCGTTGGATTTCACGTAGTCTGCGAGCAGCCCGCGGAAATGCTCCACTCGAACGTTCGGCCAACGGGTGACGCATTCGCGCAGCATCGCCTCGCGTTCTTCGAGAGAAAACATCGGGTCGCGTTTTTGGGGGTTGACGACTACGGCGACAATCACTTCGCCGAAGCAGGCTGCAGCTCGTTCGATGACGTCGAGGTGGCCGTTGGTCGGCGGATCGAACGATCCGGGATAGATCGCCCGCTTCTCACTCAATCGCGGCTAACCCCGACGGGCTCCAGAAACGCCAGTGCCACATCGCCGTACACTTCTTCGCGCGCCGACCGATACCCCGGTATGTCCGGCAGAATCGTCTTCGCGGCATGTTCGTAAATTACGACGGCGCCGTCGGCCAGCAGCTTGCGTTCGAGCAGCAGCCGGAAGAGCTGCAGCGGCACATCGTTGGCGTAGGGCGGGTCGAGGTAGACGACGTCGAACTTCTCGTCGAGCCGGTACAGCGCGCGCTCGGCCGGCGCCGCGAAAACGCTGACGACACCGTCGATGCCGAGATCTTTGGCCGTCTCTTCGATCGCCTGGGCGGTTTCGCGGTGCGCTTCCACGCTCACCACCTTGGCGGCGCCGCGCGAGGCGGCTTCGAAACCGATGGCGCCGGTCCCCGAGAATAGGTCCAGCACGCGCGCGCCGTCGATGCGCTCCATCAGGATCGAAAAGAGCGACTCCTTCACGCGGCCGGGCGTCGGCCGCACGTGCAGCCCCTTCGGCGACTTGACCTTCCGGCTGCCCAGCGAGCCGCCGCTAATGCGCGGGCTCACGGTTTGGTAAACTCCACCGGTGCGATCGGGTCCATTCCGCCGGCGAGCCACGCGTCGTCGCCGAGCCACTCGTAGCGGATGGTCGAATACGGAACGGTTCCATAGGAAAGCAGACGGTCGTGGAAGCGGCGAAGCGAGAAGGCCGCGCCTTCCCGGTCGTGGACGAGTCCGATGAGCATTTCGATCTGAGTCTTCCCCACGAGATAGTCGATCGCTTGCCCCGGATCCATCGCAAAGCGCGTCGCCTCGCCCTTGGCGGTCGCTTCGTCGATCCCGGCGTTCTGCCGGAAGTACGCGATCGCTTGCGGCAGCGTCATCGTGCCGGTATGCAGCCCGACGTCGACCCCGACGCGCGTTGCGCGGTGGCGCATCAGATGAATCACTTGCTTGCGCGCCGCGGCATCGTTGTCGTACAGTCCGTTGCGCATCAGCATCTCTTCTTCGTAAAACGCCCAGCCCTCCGCGAAGACGCCGTCGTCGCTCGAATGCCGGATGTAGTCCGGATTGTGATACGCGTACGTGAACTGCAGAAAATGGCCCGGGATGCCTTCGTGTCCCAGCACCGGCAAGACCGATTCGCGCGCTTGCGCCGCAAAGAAACTCGTATTCGACGGATTGAAGTCCGGAACGAAATAGAATCCCTCCGGATCTTTGTCGAACATGCCGGGCGGGTTCATGAAACCGCCCGGATACGTCGCGGCGACCGCTTTTGGAACTTCAACGATATGGAACGGCCCGATGTAGCTCGGGATGTCCACGATCTCGTGCGACTTGATGAAGGCGATCAGCTTGGCGAGCGCGCGCTGGTACGACGCGAGAAAGGCGGCTTTGTTGGTGAAAGCCGCCTGCGACGGCGGCGACGGCTCGTGCGCGTCGCGATTGGCCTCCCATGCCTCCAGCGCGCGGTCGCGAGCCAGCTCGAAGCGGCCGATCTGTGCGACGTCGTTGGAATCGAACGGCAGCAGCAGCGCGCGGTGCAGATACCATTCGTACTGCTCTTTGCCGACCGAAAAGCCGCCCTCGTGGAACGATGCCATATTCGCGCGCAGCCACGCGGCGTACGCGTGCAGCGCGTTCAGCGCGGTCATTTGCGCGGCGTGCAGATCGGCGCGCGTTGCGGGCGTGGCGGCGCGCGCGATCTCGTCGAGACTCGACGTGTAGAGCGAGTCGCCGTCGTCGACGTCTTCCACCGCCGTCTCGGCGAACTCGCGAACCGTGTCGGTGAGATTGGCTTTGCCTTCGGTCAGAACGCGGGGGCACGCCAGCATGCGGGCGATGGCATCGCGCGTGCGGACGTCCGCGCTCGCGAACGGCTTCTTGATCAGCGAGAAGATGCCGTTGGCGCATTCGCCTTCGTAGACGGTCGGGTTACGCTGCAGGCCGCGCAGCACGGCCGTCTGCCACCAGTCGCCCTCCATTCGCGAACGCAGCAGCAGGTAGTCCACACGATCGTGCACGCTTGCGCCGGCCGGAGGCTGCAGCGCTACGAGCCGGCCGCGGAAATCCAGGAGCTTGGCAAACTGATCCGCCTGCGCTTGCGCAGAGTATTGCGCGAGCTGCGCGTCCAACGTGTGGATGCCTGCGTCGGTTGCGCTCGACGGGCTCTCCGCGAAGGCTTCGGCTTGATAGCTTTTTGCGAGCGCGACGAGTTGCGCGTCGTAGTCGCTCACCGGCGCCGCCGCGGCCGCGGGCAGCGCCGCGCAGCAGAGTGCGAGCAGAACGGAAATTAAACGCTTCACGTTGCGGATCCCGCAGGGATCAGCGCGAGAAGGTCTTCCAGCGAACGGATCGTATACGGGGGCGCCGGCAGATCGGATGGATACTTCTTGCCTTCGGCATCGATCCAGACGGCGTTCAAGCCGCAACGCGCCGCGCCGCCGACGTCGGCATTTGGATCGTCGCCGACGTACCACGTGTCGCCCGGAGAGGTATCGAGGGCTCCGAGCAGAGCCTCGAACGTGCGAGGATCCGGCTTTTGCACGCCGATGTCCGCGCTCGCCAACACGATACCTTCAAAACCGGCGAGCTTCGCTTTGATCTCTTGCAGCGGATTCCATCCGTTGCTCAGCACGGCTACGGCAACGCCGCGCTCCCGCAGCGTTTCGACGGTGCGCTTCACCCCTGGCAATGGAACGACGAACGCGGGTGCCATCTCGATGGCGAGCGCGCGAAACCGTTCGACGTATTCGTCGCTCGCCACGACCCCGCGTTCCATGGTGAAGCGCCGGACCGCATCGTCGATCGAAAATGCGCCGCTGCGCTGGTGCGCGAGCAAGTCGTCGATTCGATCGCTCTCCTGGGCGAGCGTCCCCATCGTATGACCTCCACGCTCCAACAAAAAGCCGAGCAGGTGCAAGAATGCAACCCGCTCGAGCTTGTTGTCGATGGCTAGGGTATGGTCGAGGTCGAAACCGACGCCGGCAAGCGGCACCGCTCGTTACTTCGGACCGGGTCCGGTTACGATGCGGACGAAGCTCGAGGGACGCACGTACTTCGCGAGCGCGGCCTGAACGGCGTCCTTGGTCGCCGCCAACTCCGCCGTTGCGTCGAGCGTTCCCTGATTCAACGGCAGATCGCGCGTCGCGTAGTTGAGAAGCAGCGCCGACACGCCGTCATAACTCGCAGCCCGAATGGGCACGTCGCCCATCAGCAGCGCCTTGGCCCGCAGCAGGCGATCCGTTTCGACCGGTTTCGTTTGCAGCAGCGTGAGAATCGCTGCGACTTGGCTTTGCGCCGGCACGATGTTCTGCGGATCGCACGCATAGTCGATGTGGAAGCTGCTGCGCACCTTTCCGGTGACGAAGCGGCTTTCCACCGAATATGCGTAGCCGTGTACTTCACGCAAATCGTGATACAGCAGCGAGGAATAGAAGCCGCCGGTGAGCACCGTGTTGGCAACCTGAAGCGGCGCCCACGCCGGGTCGCTGCGCAACAGGTCGGTCGATTCGACGAGCTGCACCGACGACTGCACGCGGCCGTTGGCCGGAACCGTGATTTGCGCCGCGGCGTTGGCCGGCGCAGGCGGCGGATAGACGTTCGGCTTCGGTCCGGTTGCCGTCCAACCGCCGAAGTACTTGGCGACGACGGCCTGGGCTTGCTCCGGCGTGATGTCGCCGGTGACGACGATCGTCGTCAGGTCTGGACGATACGCCGCACCATACCAGCCCTTGACTTGATCCAGGGTGAGCGCGCCCGCAGACTGCGGCGACGCGAAGCGCTGTAGCGGATCGCCGGCCGGATAGAGCGCTTTGTTGAGCGCAACGTCGGTCAAGTGGTCTGGCGAGGTCACCTCACCCGTGAGCGAGCCGACGGTTTGTTTCTGAACGATGGCAAACGCTTTCGGATCGAAGGCCGGGTGCAGTTCCTCGTCCGCGAGCAGTTGCATGCTCCGGTCGAAATCGCCGGAGAGCGCTTCGACGCCGAACTGCGTTCCGGCGCTGGTGGTGGCCGCGATTTTATCGAGTTCGGTTTGGAACGCGACGCGGTCGTACGTGGTCGTACCGAACGGCAAGAGCTGCGATGCGATATCCGCGACGCCCTCTTGCCCCGCCGGCTCCTGCACCTGCGGGTTGTTGAGAATCTCGCCGCTCACGACGACGGTACCGGTGATGTGTTCCGGCTGCACGATCAAGCGCAGTCCGTTCGGCAGCGTCGTGTCGGTCGGCGAAAGGGAGCTCGGCGGCACGGCGAGATGCGAGAGAATCGCTTGCGCGAACGCGGGCAGCGGCTCGTGGTGGCTTGGGGGAATGCCGTTGTCTTCTTTGGCCATGCCGCTGCCGGAACTGTACGCACCGGAGTTCTTAGGCACCGCGTACGCGGCGATCACTTTAGAGTTGTCGAGGTACGTGCGCAGCACGCGGTTTACATCCGCAGTGGTTACCTTGGCGAACTGCGCTTTCATCGAATCGGGCGACGCGACGCCTTGCACGGCGACCGCCTGGCTCCACTGGAACGCCAACCCTTCGATCGAGTTGCCGTTAAATTCGAGCTGGGAGATTTCACGCAACTTCGATGCCGCCACGAGATCGTCGGGTACGCCGCTCTTCGCGTACGCAGCAAAGTCGTCGCGCATGGCCTTGTCGAGCGTCTCCGGCTTGCTGGTGACGGGAATGCCGCCGAAGACGATGCCGACGGCGGCGTGCTGATACGCTTGAACTTGGAACTGTGCGAAGAGCGCTTTACCTTCGTACGGCATCGAGCCGAACGTGCTGCGCGAGTTGTTGAGCACGTCGGCGAGAATTTGTCCGGCCGCATAATCGGGGCTGTCGTAGCCGGGCATGCGATAGCCGAGGAGCACGACGGTGAACGGCTGGTCCGACGTGTCGTGATAGGTCGCTGCGGTAACGGGTTTCAACTTCACCGGCGGGCGAACCGGAAGCTTTGCGGCGGGAAGATCGCCAAACAGCGCCTTGACCTTGGCAACGGTCGACGGGCCGTCGACGTCGCCGACGATCACGTAGGTTGCGTTGTTGGGATGATACCAGGTGCTGTAGAAGTTCAGCAGGTTCTTGCTGTTCACGTCGTGGGCGAAGCCGCTGACGGTCCCTAGGCCATTCTTCGCGTACGGCGTTCCCGCGACCAAACGGTCCGACATCTTCTCGTAGAGGCGGTAGATTGCGTTGCTGTTATCCTGGGTCACTTCTTGCGTGATCGCGCCGCGCTCCTGATTCCACAGCGACTGCGACATCAGTAGGCCGGCCGCGCGCGAGCGTTCGAGTTTGAGCGCGACGTCGAGATACTGCGAGGGCAGCGTGAAGAAATACTGCGTTACCGCGTCTTGCGTGTCCGCGTCGAAATCGCCGCCGGTGAGGCTAAGCGTATCCATGAGCTGCGCCGACGACACGGTCTTGCTGCCGCGGAACATCATATGTTCCGTCGCATGCGCGAGTCCGTCGACGGTCTGGTCGTCCGAACCGGACCGGTAGTTCAGCATCGTGGTCACGACCGGCGCGAGCGGGTTGTGGACGACGATGATCTGCAGGCCGTTGGAAAGGGTGGCGCGGGTCACGTCGACTCCGGCAGCCGCTGAACTGCCCGGACAAACAAAGACGGCTAGGGCCACCGCAATCGCGGCAGCGACGATTCTTAAATAACGCATCCGCCGCCTATTCGCGGCGAAGGCCCGCTTCCCTCACGAGGAGAGCAACAGCGCCTGCGTGCTCGGGCGGCGCTCCAAAAGCGCCCGCAGCCCCGCGTGACTCGGGTCGTGTAAGTGGGGGTCGGCGGCGACGATCTTCTCGGCGGCAGCCTTGGCCGCAAGGTAGATTTCGAAGTCGCGCACCAGGTCGGCGACGCCCAACTCGGCTTGCCCCGCCTGGAGCGTGCCCGAAAACTGGCCGGCGCCGCGAATTCGCAGATCCGCTTCGGCGATCTTGAAGCCGTCGGTCGACTTGGTGAGGATGCTCAGTCGCCGGGTCTCACCCGCGTCATCGGGATACACCAGGATGCAGTACGATTTGGCGGCGCCGCGGCCGACGCGGCCGCGCAGCTGGTGCAGCTGGGCTAAACCGTAGCGCTGCGCGTCCAGGACGACCATCACGCTGGCGTTGGCTACGTCCACGCCAACCTCGACAACCGTGGTCGAAACCAGCACGTCGATCTCGCCGCCGGCAAACCGGCCCATCACTTCATCTTTCTCCCGGGGGGTGAGCCGCCCGTGCAGCAGCCCGAGGCGCAAGTCGGGGAACACGTCGTTTTTCAAGCGCTCCGCTTCGGCCACGACGCTCGTGAGATCGCTTTCGCCTTCCTCGATCGCGGGTGCGACGACGTAGGCTTGCGCGCCGCGCTCGACGATCTTGCGAACGAACTCGTACGCCCGCTCCAAACGGGACGTGCGCAACGCGAACGTTTCGATCGGCGTACGGCCCGGCGGCAGCTCGTCGATGATCGATACGTCCAGATCGGCGTACTTCGATTGCGCGAGCGTCCGCGGAATCGGCGTCGCCGTCATGTGCAGGGTGTGCGGCGCCACGCCCTTGGCCCGCAGCCGCGCGCGCTGCTCGACGCCGAAGCGATGCTGCTCGTCGATCACGACCAATCCCAGCCGTTTGAAATCCACGCCTTCGGTGAGCAGCGCGTGCGTTCCGACCGCGACCCAGGCCTCGCCGCCCGCGATCTTGTCGCGCGCCGCGTTGCGCGCACGCTGGCCTTGGCTGCCGAAGACCGCTTCGAGCGTTACGCCGAACGGCAGCAGCAGCGGAGCGAGTTTGCCCGCATGCTGCGACGCGAGAATCTCGGTCGGCGCCATCAGCGCCGACTGCACGCCGTTGCGAGCCGCGAGTACGATCGCCGCGGCAGCGACCAGCGTCTTTCCGCTGCCGACGTCGCCCTGCAGCAGGCGATTCATCGGAATGTCGCGCGCCATGTCGTGCCATATCTCGAGAACCGTCCGCCGTTGCGCGCCGGTGAGCGCGAACGGAAGGTTCGCTTCGAACTCTTCGATGAGGCCGTGGGGAATGCGCAGCGCCAGCGCCCCGCGTTCGCGCTCGCGCTCGGCCCGGCGCAGCTGCGCCGATGCCGCCAGCGCCAAGAACTCGCCGAAAATGAAGCGTTCGCGCGCGCGCTCGGCATCTTCGGGCGTCTGGGGCTCGTGCACGGCGCGGTACGCTTCTTCCAGCGATTTGTAGTTGCGCGACGCAGCGAGCTTGGGCGGGAGCGGATCGTCGCCGGCCAGCGGGAGCAAACGCGTGAGGTTCTTGCGCACCACATTCGCAATTTTGCGCGTCGCTAAATCTTTGCTGGCGCGGTACACCGGTTCGAGATCGCCGCGATACGTTTCGCCCGGACTCAAAATCTCGTATTTGCTCACGTTGATCGCCGGCCCGGCGAGCGTGCGTTCCGCGCGGCCGCGCACGAACAAGCGCATTCCGTCATGAAAGCGCCCATAGACGTACCGGTTGCGACCGATCCACTTTGCTGCGAACTCGCCGCCTTCGTCGTCGCGCAGTCGCGCTTCGACGATCTCGAGGCCGCGAACGCGGCGGTCCTTCACGTGAAAAATCGTGCCGACGGCGTTCTCCTCACCTTCGGCCTCTCCCAGCTTCGATGCGGGCGTCGGCTCGCGTAGATCCTCGTATCGGAAAGGCAAATACTCGAGCAGTGCGCGCGGCGTGTCGATACCGAGCGCGCGAAACAGCGGTGCGGTCTTCGCGCCGACGCCGGAGAGGCCGGCGATATCGTCGCCGGCGGCCTTTGCGGCGCTCAGAGCGGGAGTTCCATTTCGACGCCGGGTTTGAAGCCGAGCGTCGTGTAGAGTGCGCGGCCGTCTTCGCTGGCGCGCAGGCGCGCGGCGATGCAGCCTTTTTCGCGCAGCCAGCCGATGGCTGCGAGCATCAGTTCGCGCGCGATGCCCCGGCGGCGCCGATCGGGTCGGACGTAGACGCCGTTGATGTAGCCGCGCGGCTGTCCGAGCGCGACGCCGCGATATTCGTCGCTGACTGAAGCGATCACCATGCCTGCGAGCGCGCCTTCGCATTCCGCAAAAAAGACTTGAGCCGCACCGAAGGCTTGTTTGTCGCGCCAATATCCGGCGAAACGGACGCGCCAACCGGGGTGGCGTTCGTCCCACTCGTGTCCCATCTCGCGCGCCATCGCCGCGCGCAGGGTCGCTGCGTGCTCCAGGTCATCGTCGGTCGCGGGGTAGATCGTGACGTCAGGCATGCAGTGCCTGATGCACCGCGCGAAGCTTGGGCACCTCGATGCCGTAACGCTGCGCCAGCTCGATTGCGGCGCCGAGAATCGGGCCGTCCTCGAGGGGGCGGCCGCGCTCGTAGTCTTGCAGCATCGACGTCTTGACGTCGTCGAGTCGCGCGGCGTACGCGATCCGAGCGTCGATGTCGACTTCCTTTACGACACCCATCGCTTGTCCCACGTGCAGCGCTTCTTCCATTAACGCGCGCACCTCGGCGCGAGCTTCCGGGTCGTCGAGCATCGGCTTCATCGTGAGCCCGCGCAGCGCGCTTACGGGATTGAGCCCGGCGTTGTTCACGAGCTTGAGCCAGACGGTCGCGCGAATGTTCGGATCGGCTTCCGGCGCGAGGCCGGCCGCCCGCATCACGGCGACGAGCGCGTCGGCCCTCGCATCCGCGCCGCCTTGCGGCGGTCCGAGCATGTAGCGCGTACCGCCGCTCTGCTTGACCGCACCTGGGCGCACGATATGACCCGACACGTGCACGGCAGCCCCGACGACGCGGTCATCGGGAAAGAGACTCGCAATGCGTCCGCCGGGGTCGACGCTTTCCAGCGACGGATGCCGCACGTACCAGAACGGAAGCCCGTTCTGCATCGTTACGATCGTCGTTTGCGTCTTCGAAAACGGTTCGAGCTGCGAAACGAACTCCGGCCACTGATGCGCCTTGAACGTGAGCAGCAGCGCGTCAAAGCGGCCGAGCTCGCGCAGATCGTCGGATGCGTCGACGCGCGCCTCGAACGTGCCCAGGTCGCTTTCGACGTGCAAGCCGTCGCGCGCAATCGCCGCCAAGTGCTCGCCTCGCGCCACGACCGCGACCTCGATTCCGGAGCGAGCGAGCGCCCCTGCCAGGAACCCGCCGATCCCGCCCGCACCGACGACGCCGATTCTCATCTTTAGAAAATAACACGGCACGCGAAATGCGTGCCGTGCCGGAACTTGGAGGCGACGGGCAGATTTGAACTGCCGAATGGGGCTTTTGCAGAGCCCTGCCTTACCACTTGGCTACGTCGCCTTGGAGCGGGTAGTGGGAATCGAACCCACGCGTCGACCTTGGGAAGGTCACAGGCTACCATTACATCATACCCGCGTCCGCGCAAAATCGCGGCGGGCTTCGGTTCGGTGGTCCATGCTTTCCGTCCTATCAGAACCGCGCGGGGCCCAGAGCGTTGCAGGTAACGGGGAGGAGCGCCTTCTCGAACGAAATCATGCCGCGTGACCTGGGTCTACAATTACCCCGAGTGGCTGCTTTTCGTGATGGTCGTCTGCGGCATGGGCCTGTTGGCCGCACTCGGGTTGATCGTCTATCGCAAGATCGTGCCGCAGAGTGACGACGTCTCGCACAACGACGTCGCGGGCCCGATCATCTCGACGGTGGGCACGATCCTCGCGGTCATTCTATCGTTCATGCTGGTCAGCGTCTGGCAACAGTACGATCAAGCCGGCGCGACCGTGGTTCAAGAAGCAAGCGCCGTCGCCGACCTCTTTCACGCCGCCGGCAACTTTCCCGAGCCCACGCAGACGCAGCTTCGCAGCGCGCTCAAAGCGTACGCGAACGCGATCGTCGCCGACGAGTGGCCGGCGATGCGTACCGGCAAGTTCAGCGAGACCGCGACGAAAGCGCAGTACGGGATCCTGGGTATCATCGTGCGCTACGAGCCGAAGTCCAGCGCGCAGCAAGCGCTGCAGCAAGACGCGATCACGTTCGTGAACACGCTGGTGGATTCGCGGCGCGACCGCCTGTTCGACAACCAGTCCGGCATCCCGATCATCTTCTGGATCGGGATGCTGCTGCTGAGCGCGGTGACGGTCGTATGCGCGTACATCTTTCGAATCAAAAACGAACAGATGCACGTGTTCATGTGCGCAGCGCTGGCCGCCGTTATCGCCGTGGTCTTCGTGCTGATCGCCGAGTTCGACTATCCGTTCCGCGGGGACGCGCAGATTCCGGCAACCGCATGGCTCACCTTGCAAGCCAATATAGAAGGCACGCCGAACCCGCTTACTGTATCAAACTGATCGCGCGCGCGATGACGACGGCGATCGTCACGAGCGAGATGAGTGACTCGAGCAGCATCAGCATCTTCGCGAGGACGCTGAGCGGCATCGTATCGGCGGGGCTGAACGCCGTCGAGTTCGTGAACGCGACGTAGAGGTAGTCCAGAAACATGGGCTTCCACGTCGGCAGCATGAAACCGGGCTGCTCCCCCGTGACCATCAACCCCATCTGGGGAAACAGAAAATCGGCATCGTGCACTTCGTGCGCGGCGGTCGCATGGGCGCGCGTGTCAGGTCCGCCGCCGTCGAGTTCCCAGAACCAGAGTGCGAATACCAATATGTTGGTGAACCAGATCTCCATGCCGTGAAGGAGCAGATCTTCCGCGGTCGTCGTGACGTTCTTTATCGGGTGCAGGAAGCCGTGAATGAGCAAAAAGATCGAGGCGATATTGAAAAAATTAACGATTGCAATGAGGAGGATCGATGCGAAGCGCGTGCGCTTGGTCTCGCGGTGCCTCCGCGGAGCAAGGATCGAGAGCGGAATCAGCAGCCCGAGAATCAGCGCGGGTGCGACCCACAGCGGACCGATCGTGAGCCGTTCGGGCAGCGACATATACATGGCCAAGGCCGCGATGACCGCAAGCGACGCGTGCCATCGCGGCTCGTGCGGCAACGCCGTTTTGTTTACCATGGACGCAGGCGTTCGCCCGCCGCTCATCTGCAACCCGCCGCTCGTACGGCGCATTATGCAGGGCACTATGCCAACGGACTTTCGCGACGGTAAGACCTTCCCGCGCCGCGGACGGCAAGCAATCGGCGAAGCGCTCTGGCTCTTGCGCGCCGCCGATAAGGGCCGCGCCGCAGCCGCCGGAACGATTCACGACTACATCTATCCGTGCCCCATGGATCTCGGCGTTATGGAGAGATGGGGCATCACGCCCAGGGAGTTCGATGCAGCGCTGGCGTTGAACGCCTCGGACGAAGCGCTGCACGAGTGGCTTCGTTCCAAGACCTCGCGGGAGCGCATTGCGGCGGCCAACCACTGGCTGCTCGCCGAGAAGGCGGTCAATCTGGACCGGCAGGACGCTGAAGAAACCTGATCACCGAAGGAGCATCGATGGGAACGACGATCGAGTTTACCCGCCCGGACGGGCAAAAGGCACCCGGTTTCCTTGCGGAAGCACCACGCGCGGGAGCGCCCGGCGTGGTGATGTTCGGCGAGTGGTGGGGCGTCACCGATCATCTGCGAGAGACGGCCGGTAAGCTCGCCGCCGCGGGCTTCAACGTGCTCGTTCCGGATCTGTATCGCGGGCGCTCGGCGGCCACCGGCGACGAAGCCAGTCACCTCGCCGAGGGTTTGGATTTCAACGACGCCGTAAGTCAAGACGCGCGCGGCGCCGCCGCCTATTTACGCGAGCACGGCGCGAAAAAGGTCGGCGTCACCGGGTTTTGCATGGGCGGGGCGCTGACCATGCTCTCCGCGATGCATCTCACGGACTTCGACGCAGCCGTCGTGTTTTACGGATTCCCGCCTCCCGAGGGCGGCGATCCGGCGACGATCAAGATTCCGATTCAAGGCCATTGGGGCGAGCGCGACGAGTTCTTTAAGATCGAACGCGTCGGCGAGATCGAAAAGGCGCTGCGCGACGCCGGCGTGCCGCACGAGTTCTATCGCTACGATGCCAAGCACGGCTTTACCAACCCGAAGAAACTCGGCGATCACGGATTGGGCAATTACCATCCCGAGCACGCCGAAACGGCGTGGAAGCGCACGGTCGAGTTCCTAAAAAAACACCTGAGCTGAACGCTACTTCTGGAAGAGCGTTCCCGCATTGATCGGCGCCGAGCGCATCGCGCCGGCTTCGATATCCCATTTCTTCAGCAGCAGATCGTAGGTACCATCGGCGATCACGGAGAGCAGCGCCGCTCTTGCGGCGGATTGCATCGCGGCGTTCCCCTTCTTTACGGCGATGCCGTAGGGCACGACGTCGAACTGGCGGCCCGCGAGGACGAGCGACGCAGCGGCGCGATTGGTTTTTAGGCGGTTGGCAGCGACGGGATAGTCGGCAATATACGCGTCGCCCTTTCCTCCAAGGAACGCAGCGAATGCGGCATCGTCGGTATCGTACGTCAGAAATTGAATCGTTCCGAGGCCGATGGCTTTGCAGTCATCGGACTGCTTTTGCAAGTCGGTCAGATACGACGTGCCCTTTTCGATCGAGACGGTATATCCGCACAGCGCATTGATTGCAAAGATGCGATGCGGGTTGCCGGGACGCACGGTGATTCCGCCGCCCGCGATGAAATAGTCGATGAAGTCGACCACCTTTTCGCGCTCGCGGTTGTCGGAAATTGCGGACATTGCCAGATCGAACTGGCCGCGGCGGACGGCGGCGAGGAGATCGTCGAACGTATGGTTGATCACCACGATCGGCCCCATCCGGATGCTCATCGCCTTGAGCAGATCGATATCGAATCCGAGCATCGTGTGTCCCGGTGGGCCGAAGTACTCAAACGGCGCGCCGGAAACGTCCGCACCGACCTGCGTTGCGGCGAGCGATCCGAGCGGGAGCAGCGCAGCCAGAAGGATCGCAGCACAAAAGACACCGACAAAACGAATAATCCGTTCGCTCATACTAACGGGTTTATCGGCAGTCCCGAAGGTCGCCTGCAGTCCAGGGGAGTTGGATGGTGCCAAGGGCCGGAATCGAACCGGCGACACCGCACTTTTCAGGCGCGTGCTCTACCAACTGAGCTACCTTGGCCCGGGGGGACCGGGGGCTATTAGCGCTTTTGGCCCCCGCTCCTCCCCGGTCGACTAGTCTTGGAACTCCACGGTGAACAGGTACGTGCCGCCCGCCGGGAGACAGTCGACGAGCGCGGGAGCGTAGGTCGACGCCTTTGCGGCCGCGATGGCGGCGCGATCGAGCTGCTGATTGTATGCGGAACGGTAAATGCGCAGATCCGTTACGCGGCCGGCAGCATCGAGCGTCACTTGGACTTCAGCAGTCGCGGGTAAACCTTCGACGCCGTCCGGCGTCTGCGGCATCGCCGCGGAGATTGTACGCGCCGGCGCGTTGGGGACGGAGCACGCCGGGCGCGGCGGCGCAGCCGACGCGGTCGCGACCGCATTCGGATCGCCGTCGACGCCGGTGCCGGACGTCGCTACGACGGCCGGGCCGCTCGTCGATTGCACGGCCGGACCGCTCACGCGCACGACGTCGACGTGCACGCGAGGTGCCGCGTTCGGATGCACGGCCGCACGAACGTGCGGCTGCGGCGGTTGCGGCGTCGGCGTCGGCGCCGGCGTGTGAAGTACCATCGTATAGATTCGCACGCGCGTCGGCTGTTGCTCCGGAGCCGCTTCGACGCGCGGTATGTGCGTGACGAGCGCGAAGATGACGTGCGCTAGAATCGAAATCCCGAACGCCCAGACGAGAACGCGATTGCCGAATCGATGTTTCATGACGTCATAGCACGCGGATGCATGCACGCGTGACGCGCTCATCAATGTTTAACGGCCGCGTCACAAAAGACGGACGCACGGTGTTTTACAGTGTACGTGGTTGCATAAGTCTCGACGGCGGGGTCAGAGAATCGGCCATCCCGAATTCATGAGTGTGAATCACCCGTACGATGCTTCACGTCGTCACTCTTGCCGGTGTGATACCCGTCGCGTTTGGGTATCTAACAACTGCGGGGGCGTCGGCTTGGGCATTAGCGGGCGCCCTCGCCCACCCGCGTCCGCACTTTTACGGACAAAAATCATTCGCTTTCTTATTTTTCGGCGCGCGTAGTATCCGATTGGCCTGGGTATATATCGTAGTATGAGGGCGCCGCCCGGTTAAACGCATAAAAGCGCGTGCGCCCTCACCATGTCTTGCCGACTAATGCGCGGCCGGAAGCTTAGCTCGCTCGAGTTCCACTTCCTTGCCATAGCCGACGTACCACAGCCATCCGCCCGACGTCACGGCAATCTCATTGTCTTCTATCCCCGTTGCGTTCGGAAGGACGAACTCGGCCAGCGTGCGATCGGCGCCGATCCGCGCTACGAAGTAGTTAAAAGTAAATGCGTCTTTCGCAACGACGAGCCACAGCGCACCGTCCGAGGCAACCGCCGGCCGAGAAAACCACACCGTGTCGCCTGGCGGCACCTGCGGCGCATACGCTTCTTTCAACGTTCCGGAAAGATCGTACGCTGAGATCGAGCCCGCTTGATTGAAAGCGAAGATGCGATCCGCTCCGTTGTAAGCGATCGACGAAAAACCACTCCCAAGCATGCCCAGCAAAGCTCCTGCACGCGAGAAGTGAACTAACGGCGCCGTAGGAGTCACGTTTTGCAACGCCCACAGAGAGCCGTCGGGTGCCTTGATGACTTCGGCGTCCTGATTCGGTCCGGGGCTGCTGGCCACCGTGGTGGCGACGCCTTTCGGCGTCATGCTGGTCATCATGGCCGAGCTACCACCCGGATACCAAATGTTTCCATCGGCTCCAATCGTTAACGGCGGACACTGGAACGCGAGGTCCTGCACGAAGAACCCCGTCGACCCGCTCGCCAAAATGTAACCGACGCCGTTAGCGAACGATCCTTGAGGATTTAAAGGCGGGTTACAACCGCCGTACCACACCGTGCCGTTCGACGATCCGGTCAACTCGCCGGGGCGGTTCTTGTACGGCGACAACGTCGTCGAGTGCGTCTTGCCGGTTGCGTCGTCCACGCGAACGATATCCGTGCCGTGCGGCGTCATCGCAACGGCCCACACGTAAGGGCCGGCGCCCGCGAGTTGACCCGATGGGGTGCCGCGCGGCAGCGCGACGGGGCTGGACGCGAGCGCCGGCACGACGACGACGCTCGAGTTATAGAGCATAGACTTCGCCGTCACGGCGCCCCACGTCTCACCGCCGGCGTATTTTAGTGTCGGTACGGCATCCGCCGCGCTGCTGATGCTGCTCGAGGACAGCGGCATCATACGTGACTCATGCGGCACGCTCAGAGGAATCGGGTGGCTATACGAGCCGGGCCCGACGATAAAAGTCATATCGTCGCTTGCTTGAGCCATCACATAGACGTGAATGATTGCCGGCTTTCCGAACGTCGGAAGGACGTTGTCTGCACTGAGCGCTACATTCCCGACCGTCGATGCAAGCGTCATCGTGAATTCCGGTGAGTCTTGCCATTCGCGCAACCATGATCGGGAGAGATGCTTCCCGTTTCGATCGAACGCGTCGACGAAGAACGTCGTCATGCCAACCGGGGCCACGATGGTTCCGCTACAGTAAAAACAGTTGAGTACGAACGGCCTGAGTTGTAGCGGCGCGTTCTTGTTTCCAACAAACGAGATGCTCAGTGTAACGACCTTCCGCCCTAGCGGAGTCGTTGCCCGCGTAGTGTTGATAACGAACGACACTTCGGTCCCTGCATTGGCGCGTGCGCCGCCCGCTTGCGACGGCGGCGGCACGATCCCGGCAGCGTTCGAACCCATCGAACACGCCGTCAGTGGGATGAAAGCGGCGAATACTACGGCGCGGCTAAGAAAGCGCACGTTCATAGCAAAACGCGGAGGCATCCGGCGCTGCAAAGCGCCCGTTTGTCGTTCGTTCATGTTTCTTCACCCGAAAGATCGGAGAGTATATCTGCGCGTTATTTTACCCACCGACCGATACGATTCTTGTCGAACGCAACAAAGTCCCGGCTCGGCCGCAACCTACATATCCAAACCCGAACCGCGCCGCCTCGTTCTGGCACCGTCCTCATGGGTGCGCGCCCACGGCTGCAATTCAATTCGCGTAACCGTAGAAATCGGGATCCGCCTGTTCGCGGCTAACGTAGTCTACGGCTACTTCCGTCTGAAATCGCTTACCGCAATGTTCCTCGACGCATTACGAGCACGACGTCAATTACAAAGTGGCTCAGCGGCCGCTTCGATCTTCATAGTCGTCGCCACCGGCATAGCGGCCGTGTGGTGCTGGAGAGCAGGACCGTTACGGATATCCGGTGCCGCTCTTCGGCACCTTAAACGGCACGCTCTTCTTACCACCGTGATCGTCGGAAATGGTGATCTCACCCGATCCCGCTTTCTCCGCGGTTACTGTGAACGTTGCCGTCGGGCCCTTCGGAGACGTTGACGAGATACCAATCAGATGTTTCGGCGAGATGGAGATCTTGAACTTGCCGGTATACTTCGATTCGCTCACGGTCAGCGTCATATCCGGATCGCCGCCGGCCGGGAAGTGCAGGTGGCTCGGCGAAGTCCTCAGCGGGCCGGGCGAAGACGTCTTCAGAGAAGAGCTTGCAGCGTTCTGTACCATCCCGGCCGTGCCAGGCAGCGCGCCGGGCTGCGATCCGCCGCAACCGCTCGAGGCGAGCGCTAGCATGCTTGCAAAGGCCGGCACGACAAGCGAATAGGGAGGGTTGCGCATAGAGTGACCTCCGCGTAGCTTTGGTGGCGTAAACGTTCCCCTCACGTTGGTGGGCCACCTTCGCTAGGTCGCCGGGGCGGAGAGCTAGACGACGCCGCATTCGATCGCTTGGCTAGAACTGAAACATGCATGGTTTGTTCGCACAATGACGGCGAGCACGGAGGCTCGAAATTCGTCGATAGATAGTTGCGACAGGAGCGCCATGTTTTGCTTTCGCGCGTCGATAACGACGCTGACTTCTTTGGCCACCATGCCGGCCACTTTCATCAGCAACGCTAGGCCATCACGCGCCTCTCTGAGGGGCGCTAGTGCTAGTCTGCGATCGTCGCCCTTCTTGGCGTGCTCGAGCGAATCCAACGCCTCGTCTACGAGCCGTAACGTCGCGGACGAGGGGCTGGCCTGAACGCAGTCTGATGTTCGGCAAGTGCCTCGGTTGCAGAATCGACGATTGTCATCCGGTTTGTTCCTCGTGATGTGGTACAGCGAACAGGCCGCGACGCGGCGCAGCTACGCGGTACCCACTTTGGTAGTGTTTTTGTCGAGCCGATAGCGAGCATTTGTTCGCTCATCCGTCGCGTTACGCGTTTCGCATTCGGGACCAACGATGGGAGCGTGATGCACGGCATGACACCGAGGTCCCACGCTTTACGAATAGCCCCGGAGTTCGACCCGTGATTTTAGCAATGGCGTTCGCGTCGAGGAGCTTCTTCACGGTGCGCTTTTAGGTCGCCACCGTCGTCGCACGCTCGGCCACGATAATATTTCCGTCACACCACCGGACCCCGACAAAGTAAAAACCGCGTGGTTACGCGGTTTTTGAGTGGCGACGCTGACGGGGCTCGAACCCGTGACCTCTACCGTGACAGGGTAGCGCTCTAACCAACTGAGCTACAGCGCCAGGCGCCGGGGACCGCCTTTCGGCAATCTTCCCGGCCGGCACCTGCGCCGAAGTGCCGGAAATGGTGGGCACGGTTGGGATTGAACCAACGACCCCCCGCGTGTGAAGCGGATGCTCTCCCACTGAGCTACGCGCCCATGCGTCGTCCTCTCGGACAAGGCGGTATCTTACCCTACCCGGCTCAGGATGACAAGAGGCAAGAGTCGAAGGGGGCCGCATGCTCGAAGGCTTTCCGCTCATCTCTTCCTTTACCGTGCCGTTTGCGGACATCGACATGATGCAGCACGTCAACAACGTCGCCTACATTCGTTGGGCCGAGATGCTGCGATCGGAGTACTTCGCGCAGGTCATGCAAGTGCCGATCAACGGCGATCACGGCATGATTCAGGCGACGATCGAGTTCACGTACGAGCATCAACTCCACTATCGCGAGAAGATCGCCGTCGGCATTCGCATCCCGCGGATCGGGACGAAGTCGTGGGACTTCGAATATGAAATCTGGAGCGTGGGCGACGCCCAACGTGCGGCGCGCGGCATCACGACGATGGTCGCCTTCGATTTCGTCCATCAGCAAACGATCGCCGTCCCGCAACATTGGCGCGAGGCGATCGCCGCCTACGAGGCCGGCCCGCAGCGAATCTTCGCGTGACGCCCTTCGCGCTGGCGCTCTTCCTTTACTACGCGTACAACGGCCGCGAGAGCGAGCGCGCCTTTGCGGCGATTGCCGCCGCCAACCCGGCTAACGCCATGGCGTATTGGGGTGAAGCGTTGGCGGCCGGACCCGACATGAACACGTCGATGACGCCGGAACGCTTCGAGCGCGGCCAGTCGGCGATCGCGAAGGCCGTTGCCGCGGAGTCGGGTGCGAGCCCGAGCGATCGCGCGCTGATCGACGCGATGGCGCTGCGGTATCGCGGAACGTTTGCCGACTGGGATCGCGACGACGAAGCCTATCGCAACGCGATGCAACAAATCGCGCGGAGGACGGCCGACGCGACGTCTCGCGATCTCGCCGCCGAGGCGCTGCTCGAGCACCGCGACCGCGACGCCGCGCTCGCGCTGATAAACGCACAGTTGGCCGTCGACCCGAACGACGTGATGGCCAATCATCTCTGCATTCACGCGCGCGACGAAGCCACCGATCGCGCGCCGGCCGTACCCTGCGCGCAGCGTTTGGACGCGATGACGTTCGTTCCGAAGGCCGAGCACCTCGCACATATGCCGGCCCACGTGTGGATCGAAACCGGAGAGTACGCCAAAGCGATCGCGTCGAGCGAGCGCGCGTATACGCTATTCGAAACGCTCAAGTCGGATACGTCGCGCGACCCCTTTCACGACCGCCTCGAAGATCACGACGTCTACGTCGGCTACTCTGCGGCGATGATGCTTGGAAACTATGCCGAAGCCAAGGTCTGGTCGGCGCGAACCTCCGCATCCTTCGACCTTCCGCTCGGCGCGTTCACGGCGCTGCGATTCGCCCGCTATCAAGAAGCGTACGCGCTCACCGAAACGCCGCAGTTTCGCGATGCGGCCATTCGCGGCTTAGCAGCGCTTCGGTTGGGGAAGTTGGACGAAGCTCGTGCGATGCGATCGCAGTTAGGTAACGCTACCGGCGATTCGATCGATCTCTTCTTAGCGCGCCTGGCCGAGAGCGACGGCCGCATCGCCGACGCGTACCGCGCGCTGGATCACCTCGCGGCGTATCAGAAGAATGCGTTCGCGAGCGAGATGATCCCGCTCTGGCCGGCACTCGCGGCACGCGGCGGCCTGGCATTGCGCCAGCACGACTATGCGAAGGCGGCTGCGTCGTTCCGAGCCGACCTGGACGCCTATCCGCGAGACCCGCGGGCGCTCTTTGGACTGGCCGCCGCACTCGACGGTCTCGGCGACGCCTCCGGTGCCCAAGCGGCCCGTTCCGCCTTTACCGAAGCTTGGGCCGGCGCCGACACCACACTAAGCATCGACGACCTCTAGCGGAGTATAATCGGCTCTATGATCGTCGCCATCAGCCGCGAACTCGGCGCGGGCGGCCTTTCCGTCGGCGAAGCGATCGCGGCCGAAATCGGCGCGTCGCTGCTGGACGAACGCACGCTCATCGCCGAACTGGCGGCTCGCGGAGGCTTCTCCGCCGAGTATCTTCGCCGTGTCGATGAAGCTCCGCCGTCGCTAGCCAGCACGTTCATGCAAGACATCGCTCGCGCTACCGCACTCGTCCACGCGATGGACATTCGTTCCACCGAGCACGCTGTGCACGACGAAATTCGCAGCATCGTGCTCGATCGGGCGGCAGCCGGCAACGTGGTGCTCATCGGCCACGGCGGTGCGGCGCTGCTCGTACCCCACGTCGGCCGTAAGGAGATCTTTTCACTGCTGCTGCACGCGAGCCGCTCGTGGCGCATCGGTCAAGTGATGGAACGCTATGCGGTCGGACGTTCGGAGGCCGAACAGCGCGTGCGGCAGACCGACGAACTGAGGCGGCGATACGTGCAACACTTCTTCTCTACGGATATCTACGACGCGCACAACTACGATCTCGTCCTGGACACCGAGCGCACCGGCATGCCGGCCGCCATTGAGATCGCGCTCGCGACTATGCGCGCGACGGCAAGGTAAAGGCGACGATCGCACCGGCTTTCGTGTCGTTCGTCCAGAATCGCGAACCATCGTGGGTGATGGAGATGCCCGCGAACTTCTGCGCGGCGACGTACTCGAAGGAGCCCGCGCCGGGGTCGATCTTTGCGATCTTGCAACCACCCGTCTTTGCGCCGTGCCAGGTGGAAGCATAGAGAACGCCCTCGACCAGAACGATCCCGACGATCTGAGCGTCGAGCTGAATCGTGCGATGCACGCGATACTCGGTATCGAGTTCGAGGACGCGCATGTTGTAACGCTGGCTCAGCCAAAGATGCGCGCCGTCGAACGCGAGAAACGATCCCGTATCTTCCGGACACGGAACCTTTTCGGTTTTGAAGCCATGCCCCGGAACGAAACGCCGGATGAAGCGATGGTCTTCGTCGGTCTCACTGCAGACGAACCGCAGCTCGTCGCCGACCGCGACCGCGCCAACCGGTTTGCCGGGCGCGTCGGCCTCTTCGCGCACGGTAAACTGCTGCGGAACGATCCCATAGACGCGCTGCGTCTCCCAGGATCCCATCCAGAGCAGTTCGCCGTCGAACGCCAATGCTTGCGGCAGCGGCGCAGGCGACGGAAGGCGCAGAAGTTCTTCGATGATGGGCAGGTCCATGGGCGAGCATTCGCCCACCCATGGGTTCCTCACCCGTTAGTTGGTGCGCAGCGTCCGCGCGACCGATGCGAATGCATCGCTCACCGTCTGCGCCCCGTCCGCGATACGTCCGCGAATGGACCTACTTCGTCCGCTTTCCACCATGCGAATCATCCGGCGGCTTCCAGCGGCGGCGAAGGCTTCGTCGCGGCGCATGCGGATCTCGGCTTCGAGCCATAGATCCATGATACGCCTCACATTTTCGATGAAGAGTTTGTAGAATTGAAAAGGCCTCCGTCGATTCGGAGGCCTTCGAAGAGCAACGACTACGACGTAATGCTACGTCGGCGAAGCCTCCGAAGAGCCCCAAAGCATCGACCCAACGCCGAGTTGCGGCGCGATTTGCGTATTGGTGAACCAGAAATTCATCGTGCCCCCTTCTAGAAGCGTGGTGTAAAGTGTTCTGCAGACTTTATCACGCAACCAAACATCATGTCAAACCGCGCATGCGTAAATACCGTAGCGGCCTGAATGATTGAGATCGTGCGATGCACCCTCGTTTAAGCGGAGGGTCGCAACGCCGTGTCATCCTGAGCGTAGGCGCGCAGCGCCGCAGTCGAAGGACCGCTACGCCGGCTGAGCCCGCAGAGGACCCCCTCTCCGGCAGGGGCCACGCCCACACGGGGAAAACCGTTGTTCCGACTCGCTCCTGATGTCCCCGACGAACTCATTAGATGCGTCCCCCGCGAGCGAGGCGGCGCTGAAATGATGCTGCTTTCCAGGGATGGCTCATGGGTGGTGGGTTGTACGGATGCGGTTTGCCTTCGATGCGCCCCGCTTCAGCAAGTTCCTTGGCGTCCTTTTCCGACACGGCCGCGCGAGCTCCCACTTTGCGCCAGGGCAGAACGCGCCCCTCGCGTTCGATGACGGGCACGCCGGCCCGATCGATGTAGATCATCACTTTAGCGTGGCGCAACCGTCGCGTTTGATCGGGAACGAGTATTTCGAAGATCTGATTATCAAAGCGGACGGTAAGATTTTTAGAAATCGATCGCTCGTGCCAAACGCAAAGCATCCGATCGAGCAATGCATCAGTGGGTTTCGGGCGATGGGCTTCGTGTTGGCTTTCGGGCGGTACGGCAAAGCGCCGATTGTACTGCTCGATGAACGCTGGGAGGTAGTCGTTAGCTCGGTCGATTGTCGAGATATTGCGCAGTCGCAGTTCTTTGACCAGGCGGTCTTGCAGGGTCGAGTTGCTCGCTCGACGCGGCCTTTGGCTTGTGGGGAATGCGCACAGATGAGCTCGACATCCAAATCGTCCATAGCCCTGCCGAATTGCGTGCGCAACTCCGCAGCATCACCGACGTTGTTGATACGAAATACGCTGTATTTGTCCGCATAGAAGGCTAGCGGCACGCCGTGATTGAGAATATGCTGCCGGGCGAGTTCGAAGTAACCGGCGGTCGTTTCGCCAACGCCAAAATGCAAGGCCAGAAGCTGGCTCGTCGCATCGTCGACATCGACGTAGAGCGTGCAGCCTGGAGCGCGATTTTCGAACCAGGGGTGATGCGAGCCATCGATCTGGGCAAGTTCGCCGCGGCACGGCCGGCGATCGCGTGATGGATGAACGCGCAGCCGCTTGCGTCGCTTGAGTTTGCGAAGCCCGCAGGCTACCAGCGCTCGTCGCAGCGTTTCATGGTCGATTCGAATGCCGTGGAGTTCATCGAGCTTCTCGGCAGCCAAGGTTGGGCCGAAGTCCGGGTACAGGGTTCGAACCAGCTCGAGGGCTCGTTCCATCAACACCGGATCGGTCCGCCGGTTGCTCGGCTTGCCTCTTCGGCGGGAGATCAAGCCGGCCTCGGCTTCCAAACGGAACCGACGCCAGAGGCGTTTGACTTGACGCACGGAGAGCCCGAGCTGCAAGGCCACCTGTTGTTGGGTGACGGTACGAGACTCTAGGCCGTGCATCGCCTGAAGGCGGGTTAGTTCGGTTGTCGACATCGGAAGGAGCTCCATGGGAGGGGCTTCTCGATGGGGACACCTCTACTGAGTTAAAAAGGGGACATCTCTAAGGAGCTCCGATACACGGGGAAAACCGTTTGACGCCCGAGGGCCCTATTGGTATACTCCGTGGGTTCTCCAAGCGCGACCGTGGGCGGTTAGCTCAGTGGGAGAGCACTTCCCTGACACGGAAGGGGTCATTGGTTCAATCCCAATACCGCCCACCATTTAGAAGCCCTCGTTCATCACGAGGGTTTTTTTTTTGCAAATTTACAACTCCGACGGTGGACCGCTGCGTTTCGCGGGAGTCAAGACGAGCGGCCACCGTGGATTGCAATCGATTGATTGCAGCGTTATGGCGTAAGGCTAGGGCTGCGGAGGCTGCTGCGTCATCGCAACGCTGACGTCGCCGCAGAGCGTCGGCGTCGCGCCGCCTTGAACCACGATGGCATGCGGTGTGGAAGCGAGTTGCGCGACCGTCGTGTTCGGAACGACCGTTTGAGAAGATCCGTTGACGAGCGGCTTTAATGCCTGCGCCGGGCCGGCAACGTCGGGTTTCGCCGTATCGGTGCACTTGCCGGTTAAAATTGCAGCGGTTGTCTGGTCCTGCAGTGCGTGAATCGTGATAACGACATCACTACCTTGCTGTGCGATCTGTGCGCTGCCCGCCGCCCCTTGTTTGCCGGGCGGAAGCAACGGCACGGTTGCGGCCGCCGACGCGGTGGTCGCCGGCTGTGCTGGGGCCGGCATCGTTTGCTGCGCGCCGGCGGGTGCAGCGTTCGCGAGCATCGCACCGGCGCAAAGGAGAAGGCTTGAGAGTTTCATGAGAACCTGGTACCCAGATGCGGCACGTTAACGCGCCGAGCGCTCGTTGCCCTACGGCGGGCGTTCGCGCCCGGCGGCTCCGCCGGCTCGGAATTTTGCAATGCGTTCGATCAGTTTCACGGGCACAGGCTTCGAAAGTGGGAAACGGATCGTGCCCTTCTCGATCTTATACGGCGCGAGTTCGTCCTTAAACGCCGCGATGAGGTCTGCGCGCGCGGGATAAATCGAGTAGTGCTGCTTCCAACCCGCAAAATACAGTACGACCGCGCCATCCAGTTTGTACGCGGGAATTTTGTACGAGATCGTTTCCTCGGCGCGCGGCATACCTTTGCGGATAGCGCCGCGCACGCGCGCGAGGATCCCTCGTACGGCTGCGGGTTGCGAAGCGATGTATTCGCCTACGGTTGCAGTTCGAGCGGCCACTACTCTAGCTCCTTAGGTAAAACCCATGACAAAGAGAACGATTCCAACTCCGCCCGCGAGCAAGCTCAGATACCAGACCGGCTTAACGCGAGTGAGTGCGGAGACGGCGCCGACGGCAATGGCAACTTGAATGAGCGCGACCGAGTATTCGAAGTTGTGGTGTTTGCGAATCTCGGCTGCTGAGTCTTCCTCTAAGCGTTTCGCTTCCGTACGGCGGTCGTCTTCCTTCGACATTTCCTCGAAGATCTTATCGCGGTATTCTGCCGCGCGCTGCGACGGCGTCTTGGCTGCATAGGCGACGCGCGTCTCGGCCGCCGGCTTTGCAGCGGGCCTCTGCAGCTCGTCGATAACGGACCGGTCGACCGGATTTGCATCGGCGATGCCGTTGAGCATGACGGTGTAGAGATGATCCTTGCTGCGCGAGGCTTGATACTCGGCCCAGGTATCCGAGGCTTGAATTTGATGGAGCATCGCTTCGTTCACGAGATTGCCCGATTGCAGCGCGCCGACCGCCGCAAAGACGGCCAGCACCGCCGTGCTCAGGCCGATATAGCGGATCCACCCTTGCTGGGCTTGCTCTTTTTCGCGTTCCCGGCGCTCTTCGTCAAGTTCTTCGATCGCCTCTTGAAGGTCTTTGGTTTCGACCTCGATGTGCTCGCTCATGCACTTTTTTCTTGCACTTGCGACGCCGAACGCCTGCCCTGCTGCCACCACCGGGCGCTCTTCCGGGTTTAACCGAGCGCTTATGATTCCGTTATCCGTCCTCGACCTCGCGCCGATTCTCCAGGGGCAGAGCGTCGCGCAGACGTTCGTGAATACGCTCGATCTGGCTCGCCACGCGGAGCGCTTGAACTACAAGCGTTTTTGGGTCGCCGAGCATCACAACATCCCGAGCATTGCAAGCGCCGCGACGTCCGTCGTTATCGGTTACGTCGCCGGCGGAACGAAAACGATCCGCGTCGGTGCAGGCGGAATCATGCTGCCGAATCACGCGCCGCTGGTGATCGCCGAGCAGTTCGGCACGCTCGAGACGCTCTACCCGGGACGCATCGACCTGGGTTTGGGACGCGCGCCCGGGACGGACCAGAGCACGGCTCGAGCCCTGCGTCGCGACTTCAGCAACGCCGACGAGACATTTCCGCGCGACGTGATGGAACTGCAGGCTTATCTCGCGCCGGCGACGCCCGGGCAAACGCTCCGCGCGATACCCGGCGCCGGCACGAACGTGCCGATTTGGTTGCTCGGCTCGAGTCTGTTTAGCGCGCAGCTCGCCGCGGCACTCGGGTTACCGTTTGCGTTCGCATCGCACTTTGCGCCGCAGCTTCTTCTGCAGGCGCTGCAAATCTATCGCAGCACGTTCGTGCCGTCGCCGACGCTGGCGTCACCGTACGCGATGGCCGGAATCACCATCGTTGCGGCCGATACGGACGAGGAAGCTCGCCGGTTGTTCACGTCGCACCAGCAGTCGTTCGTGAACTTGCGGCGCGGGCGGCCGACGCCGATGCCGCCGCCGATCGATACGATGGAGGGATATTGGACACCGATGGAACGCGAGATGGTCGAATCGGCCATGACGTACGCCGTCGCCGGCGGACCCGAAACCGTTCGGAGGCGTGTCAACGCGTTCGTCGAGCTGACGAATGTTGACGAGATTATCGTGATGGGTCAAACGTACGACCACGCGGCGCGGCTGCGATCCTTTGAGATCGTAGCCGGTGCACGCGATGCCATCACCGCCTCAGTCTAGGCGGTTACTTATAGCACTTCTTCGTATTTTGCGCCTTAAACGTCACCTGAAGCGGCTCGTCCTGATAAAGGCCGCCCTTGTACTGAGCGGTTGCGAGCAGACAGCCCTTGCCGCCCGGCTTCGAGTAAAAATAGAAGTTGGCTTTTTGCGTGGTGTACGAGGTGGCACTGGTCACGAAGACGCCGCAACCGGACGCCGTGCTTCCGGACAGTACCATCGCACACGACGTCGCGTTGTTCACGACGAAAACGTATTTGTGCTTCTTCACATTCGTTATCGCGCGCAAGCTGCCGACTGCGGCGGCGGCGTGATTTCGGAAATCGCCGGCGCTCCGACCTTCGGGCAACTCGATCGAAATACCATACGTCGGGCCCTTGGCTGCCGGCCGGTCAAGGGAAGCGTCGCCGGGAGGCGACGTCGTGCCTGGATTATAGTTTGACGCGCCGGAAGCACACGCTGCGAGAAGTGCTGCCGCGATGACGGATGAGACGAGACGTAGCTTCACAACAAAGCCTCCTGAAGGAACGGTATCAAGCCGCTTCGAGAACGCGAGGGGATTGCCTTGGGCCTAAACGACTAGATCGACCTTACCGTGCAATCTGCCGCCCTTGACCTCGTCGAGGACTTGCGCTGCTTCTTCGAGCGGCTTCTCCGCGGCGACAACGACGGTGAGCGTCTTGTTGGCTACCATCCGTGCCAGCTGACTGAGGCTCTCGGGACTCGACTGCGGCGTTGCGGCCATGTCGATGTTCAGAGCTTCGATGCCGTGTTGCGCGAACCACCTCTCGTCGGCAACGTGAATCGTCGTGACGAGCGTTCCCCCCTGCTTTACGAGCGAGGCATGCGCCTTGAGCGTTTCTCGGTCGCTGACGAGGTCCAACACAGCATCGAACGGCTTCGCGGCGCCCGCGCCGATCGTACCGAGCAATGCGTCGATCGATTCCGTCGTCTCGTCGGCGCCGAACCGTCGCACGGGATCTGCTTGCCCCGGTCTCACGACGCCCGTTACGCGTGCGCCGCGATGGTGCGCGATTTGAACGGCCGTTGCGCCGACCGATCCCGCCGCGCCGACAACCAGGAGCGTGGTCCCCTTCGTCACGCCGAGCAACTCGATCGCTCCGAACGCCGTCAGGCCGGGCGTCGGCAGAGCCGCGGCCTGCGCGTCCGTTACGCCGTCGGGAACGATCGTAAAGGGAGAGTCGTGCCGCCCTTCGTGAATCATCGTTAACTCGGCATAGCCGCCGCGTTCCCGCGCGCATCCAAAGACGCGGTCGCCCGGTTTCACGCGGCTGATGCGCGAGCCGACCGACTCGACGATACCGGCAACGTCTTGACCCAGAACGAACGGAAAGGTCCGTTCGCCCGCTAACCCGTCGCGAACTTTCCAGTCGATTGGATTTATGCCCGCGCGCGTGACGCGAACGATGACCGCGTCCGGGTCGAGCACTGGACCCGGCATCTCTCGCAGCGACCCAAGTTCCTTAAAATGGTCGATCGCGACGGCCTTCACGGGCTACTCTTCGTCGTCGTCGTTGTCATCGGGCTCGTCGAACTGGTCGTCGTCGACGTCGTCGATGTCGTCTTCCTCCGGCGCCGGCATCGTATCGCGATCGTCGAAATCGCTCGGTTCGAGATCTATCTCTTCATTTTGCGTGCGTTGCTGCATTATGGGCTCCCTTATTCACCGTGGCGAAAGCAATTCGTTCCGCTTCGGCTTCGGACTTACCGGCACGCTCTTCGCTTTCCATGATATGCTCGGCTTGACGGTGTTCTTTCTCAGTATAACGATGACGGTCGGGGTTCTGCTTGTTCACGGTCGCGTAGCCGATCGCTTCGGCTTCGCTCTCGCTGTGACCGCGACGCTCCTCACTCTCCTTGATGTGCTCGACCTGACGATGTTCTTTGGCGCTGTATCGATGGCGTTTGGGCATGAGCGTTTCTCCTCGATGCGCTCGTACCCAAAGCTGAGGAGAAACAGCAGAACGGCGCTAGGTTACTGCGGCGATCGCGATCGGGCGCGCATCGCGCTCCGGCAAGAAGGCGTTGACGATCTGCAGCGGATCGAATGCCGATACCTCAACGAAGGGCTCGGCGTCGTTTTCGCGCCGGGCGGCACGCAGTGCGTCGATGGCGTCGGGTAGAGCAAACTGTTCGCCGACGATCGTCGCGACGAAACGCCCGCCACGGATCTCGCCGCGCGCCTCCATGCGGCGCAGGGCCACTAAGATCTCGCGCCAGCGGGGCAGCATGCTCTCGCGCGCCACGACGTCGCGGAAAACGATCCCCCAGCGGGCAAGCAGCTTGCGCGCGAACGTGTCCGCATCGATCGCCTTCGTCTCGGAGGCGAGGAGCGTCCAACGCCCGCTCGAGGAGCGCGGCCGTGCGCGCAGGCCCTTTACGCCGAGCCGGCGCTTCGCATCGATCAGCGAGCGGAGCGCGTCGAAGCCGTCCGCCGTTACCAAACCGGCGGCGACGAGCTGCCAGAGCGCTTCCTCAACTTCGGCGGGCAGTCGTTTCGTGCCGCGCACGATGTCGGCAAAGAACGGCGCGCCGCGCCGCTCGATTTCGGCCAGAACCTCGCGGGCGGCATGCGACAGACTCTCCGGCTCGTAGGCGTTGCGCACGATCAGCTCTTCCGCATTGGCTCGCGTAAACAGCGAGATCGGCGCAAGCTTCGTCGGGCGCACGCGCCGCGTGCGTTCCTGTTCGACGGCTAGCGCCGGATGTTCGGAGATGCGGCCCCACATCACCTCGCCCGAGTAGCAGAGCTGATCGAGAAACTCGCGCTTGTAGCCCGCGATTCGCTTCGGCAAGACGTGCATCTCCCACGCGGCGGCGGGAATTTCGAAGCCTTCGAGCTGGCGGATCACTTGCAGAACGCCGTCGACGCCGTGCAGTCGTGCGGCGGGCGTGACGTGCTGCCAGCGGTAGAGGAAGCGCGCGTACGAAGCCACCGGAACCGGCTCGATTTCGCGTCGAAGCGTTCCGATCGTCAAGCGATGGATGCGCGCCAGCACGCGGCGATTGCACCACTCTTCGTCCTCGGCGCCGCGGAAACGTCCGCGTAGAACTTGACCCTCGGACTCGAGGCGCAGTAACGCGGCTCCAATCGCGCCTTCGTCCGCAGCGAGCATTTGCGCGAGCTCGGGCAGCGTGACCGGGCCGCTCGATTCGAGCCATCCGCGAACGATCTCCGTCAGCGCATCCTCAGGCCGCTCCGGAAGCGGCATACCCGCAACGGCCGCGATCTCGGGATCGAGATGCAGGGCGCCGAATGCCATCTGCGCGAGCTCGAGCCGCTCGGCGCACACCCAAAAGCGCGCGTCGCCGGCGCGCATCGTGGTCGCGCGGAGCTGCTCCCTCAACTCCTCGAACCACGTACTCCACTCGGCGACGGGCGGCACAACGACCAAGGTAGCCAGCGCGTCATGCAGTTCCTCGGCATCGCGCACGAGCGGCCACGACTCTTGCGTCACCTCGGCAATCGCGGCCGGATCGAGAATTCCCGCGCCGTCGAAATCGACCCGCGAACCGCGTCGCAGCTGCACCGCACGCGCGCGCCGCTCTTCCAGCGGGGCATCGTCGAGATACGCGTACGGATTTGCGTTGAGGATCTCGTGACTGAACACCGACGGCTCGGCCGTGTCGATGGCGACCGTGCGAATGGTTCCGTCTTCGATGCGATGTAAGATCTCCGTCAATCCATCGAGATCCATCGCTTCGTGCAAGCAGTTGTCGACCGTCTCGCGCACCAGCACGTGGTCGGGAATGCGGATCGGCCCGGTCAGGTTCTCGGGACATGCTGCCTGATCCGGAAAAACGGACGCGAGCAAATCGTCGGCTCGCATGCGCAAGAGCTGCGGGGCCACTTTGCGCCCGCCGCGCATGCGCAGGATCGTGAGCGACCGGGTTGCGTTCCAGCGCCACCGCGCCTCGAACATCGGCGCCGGCAGCATCGCCTGCGTCAGCACCTTCTCGACGCTGGCGGCCTTCACGTACTCGAACACCGCGTCCAGCGGGAATGCGTGCTGCTCCGCCAGCGAGATGTTGATCCCGTTGTCGGTGGCCGCCGCCTGAAGTTCGAAGTTGAACGAGACGCAGAACCGCTTGCGCAGCGCGAGTCCCCACGCGCGGTTGATCCGCGCACCGAACGGCGTGTGCAGAATCAGCTGCATCCCTCCGCCTTCGTCGAAGAACCGCTCCGCAACGATGGTCTGCGTCGTTGGTACGACGCCCAAGCCGGCCTTCGCCGCGCGGATATACGCGATGGCTTGTTCCGCGCCTGAGATATCCAGCGCGCATTCATCCGCTAAGAACGTGTGGGCGGCCGCGTCGTCGCGCTCGTCGATTGCGGCACGCAGTTCCGAAACTTCCCGCGACAGCTCGATCGTCCGGCCAAGCCCCTCGCCGTTCCAAAATGGAATCGTCGGCGGCGCGCCGTGCGCGTCCTCGACCCGCACGACGCCGGTTTCCACACGCCGGATCCGCCACGAGTTGGTTCCGAGCAAGAAGATATCGCCGGCCAGCGACTCGACCGCGAAATCTTCATCCAGCGTCCCCACGGTGTGTCCGTCCGGCTCGGCGACGACCTTGAAATTCGCCGTGTCCGGAATCGCCCCGCCGCAGGTGATGGCAGCCATGCGCGCGCCGCGGCGGGCGCGCAGCACGCCGTTGACGCGGTCGTAGTGCAGGTACGTGCCGCTGCGTCCGCGCGACATCGTCACGCCGTCGGCCAGCAGCGACACGACTTCGTCGAAATCCGATCTCGGCAGGTCGCGATAGGGATACGCCGTCTTGACGAGCGCGTAGAGTTCGTCGGCCGCCCACTCGCGCGTCGCGCAAGCCGCCACCATCTGCTGCGCAAGAATATCCAGCGGCGCGACCGGAATGCAGAGCGCATCCATCTCGCCGCCGCGCAGGCTGCGCACGAGCGCCGCGCACTCGATCAACTCGTCGCGCGTGGTCGCAAAGATCTTTCCACGCGGCTTCGCGCCGACCCAGTGGCCCGAACGTCCGATACGCTGCAGCGCGGTCGCGATCGAGCGCGGACTGCCGAGCTGCACGACCAGGTCGATCGTGCCGATGTCGATGCCGAGTTCCAGCGATGCGGTTGCGACTACGCCGCGCAGTTCGCCGTTCTTCAAGCGGTTTTCGGCTTCGAAGCGACCTTCGCGCGACAGGCTGCCGTGGTGCGGCATCACGATGCCCTCGCCCAAGCGTTCGGTCAATGCGAACGCAACCCGCTCGCTCATCCGTCGCGTCGGCACGAAGATCAGCGTCGTGCGGTTCGCCTGGACCAGCGCCGCGAGCTTGTCGTAGATCTCTTGCCACATCTCGCCGCTGCCGACTGCGCCCAGCTCGTCGCTCGGGACCTCGACCGAGAGATCCATCTCGCGCCGGCTGCCGACGTCGACGATCTCGGCGGTCGGGCTCAAGAAGGTTGCGACGCGCTCGAGCGGGCGAATCGTTGCCGAAAGACCGATGCGCTGCGGTTTGGGAGCGCCGCCGGAGACGACCAAATCGTCAAGCAGCGCCAGCGTTAGGGCAAGATGCGACCCGCGCTTGCTGTTGGCCATCGCGTGAATTTCGTCGACGACGATGGTCGAAACGTTGCGGAACAGTTCGCGCGACTTGGCGGCCGTTAGGAGAATGTAGAGCGATTCCGGCGTCGTGACGAGCACGTGCGGCGGCTTGCGCAGCATCTTCTGCCGCTCGCTCGCCGGCGTATCGCCGGTGCGTACCGCCGTGCGAATTTCGGAAAGCGCCAACCCGCGTTCGACCGCGCGGACCTGCAGCTCTGCCAGCGGAAGCTCCAAGTTCTTGCGGACGTCGTTGGTCAGCGCCTTGAGCGGCGAGACGTAGACGACCAGCGTCTCCTCGGGAAGCTTCCCAGCGGCCGCCTTGCAGACCAAATCGTCGAGACAGGATAGGAACGCGGCGAGGGTCTTGCCGGAGCCGGTCGGCGCCGAGACGAGCACGTCCCCGCCGGCGCGGATCAGCGGCCAGCTGCGGGTTTGCGGTTCGGTCGGCCTCGTAAAGCGGTCCTCGAACCACTCCTGGACCAGCGGATGGAAGGTCTCGTGCACGGGTACTCCGCTTATAACCCGCGCTCGGGGAGGCCTGTTTCAGCTAGGCAGAGATTCAGGCGAGGCGTTCTTCCCACGTGACGGTCGCGCGATAAAGATCCTGGTCTGAGACCGAGTAGTACAGCCAGAGGCCCCCGTTATGCGGCACCGCCGATGCCGCGAACGCGATGTCCGTTGCGTCGCCCTTCGGCGGCGGCGGAACGATCAGCGGCTCTTCACATCGTGCGATCGTCTTCTGATAGCAGCCGTCGAACGCGGCCCAACCGATGCGCCACTTCGGATCGCTGGTCGCTCCGTTGTAAAACAGCACCTGCTCATTTCCGATGCGAACGGCGGGCCCGGGACTCAGGTGCCAGTTGTCCCACGACGCCGGCCGTTGGTCGAGAACCTTGCCGCGCACAACCGTCCAAGGCCCCGCAACGGATGGCGACGTGGCGAGTCCTATCTGCGACGCGCCGTCGCTCGCATATTCGAAGATCAAATTCCACACGCCGTCGTCGCCGCGCACGATCGTCGCTTCCTTCGGGTTCTGGAACGGATCGCCGGAGCGCAGCGCGACGCCGCATTTACGGAGGCTCGATGGACCGTCGCCGGCCGCATAGAGCATCTCACCGCGATTCAAGCTTTGATTCCACCCGGTATAGTAAACGTGCCAGCCGTCGCGCTCTACGGCGACGGTTGGGTCTTCGCACCCATCGCGATCGTCGTCCGACGGTCCGGGCGCGATCGAGGGCTTCGGTGCGACGGTAAACCGCAACCCGTCGTCGCCCGATACGGCGAGGTGAATGCGCGCGACCTTCTTGACGGGATCGTCCGATGGGTTCACCACGCGCAGCAGCATCTGGTACCCGCGGTTCGATGGTAAGACGAACGGGCTCAATAGGAAGAACGATTCGAGTTCGGGCGGTTTGACCATGTCGAGTCGTACCACATCGCGAACCGCAAATGAGAGGGTCACGGGCCGATTACGGTTGAACGCCGTTCGCGCGGCGGATTGCCGGAGCGACGATGCGCACGATCAGAACCTGCAGCACGGCCGCTGCCGGAACGGCAAGAAACGCGCCCCCGATGCCGAGGAGTGTCCCGCCCACGACCGTCGCGAGAATGATCAAGAGAAAACTCAGCTGCACGCGCTGGCCGAAGATGATCGGTGAGAGTACGTTCTGATCGATCATCTGAAGCACGAAGAAGATCACCAGCGCGATCAGCATCTTCGTCCAACCGCTCGTCGCAAGTACGACGACGAGTATGATCGGTCCTGAAATCACGGCGCCGACCATCGGAATTGCCTGGAAAATCGCGGCGATGAATCCGAGCAGCAGCGCATACGGCACGCCGAGCAGCCCCAAAGAGGCGCCCATCACGACGCCAACCAGCGCGCCGTTGATGACCACGCCTTGCACGTACGCGCTCAAGCGTCCGGTAATGTCTTTGAACGCACCGTGCCAGTCCTCGCGCAGCCGGTCCGGCATCAGACTGAGGATGAACTTTTCAAGGTCGTCGGATGAGAGCATCCAGCCGACGGCGAGCAGTACGATCAGCAACCCGTCGCCGATAATCTCGGCCACGATCTTCGGCCCGCTGAGCAGACGCTGCCCGATCGCGCTTACGGCGCCGCCCGCGCCGCCGGCAAGCGTCGACGTCAGTTGCTTCGCGATCTGATCGGTCTCGATGTAGCGCTGTAGTGCGGCGAATTGCCCTTGCAGACTGAGCGCGTACCCCGGCACGGCTTGGACGAGCTTCACCAGTTCCGCGCCGAGCGGCTGGATCAGCACGAACCCGATTACGGCGATGACCAGGATCATTACGCCGAACGTCAGGCCGACCGCAGCACCGAACGGCATTTTCTTCGCCAGCCGATCGACGATCGGACGCAAGCCGGCCGAGAGCAATACCGCGGTAAAGAGCAGCAGCAGCGCGGTAATGGCGCCGGAGAGCACGCTCCAGAGCAACAATGTCACCGCCAATACGGCGGCTCCCGTAATCCAGCTTCGTGCGCCGTTCATCGACGCTGTAGTGCCCAGCGGCATTGCGAAAAGCCTGCCGGAGCGAAAGGAATCCGGCGCGCCGACCCCACAAAAATGGTCACAAACGGCTTATTTTCTGTTGCCTACGGAAATGGAGACACACCCCGTGACCACTCCACCCGTCCCGATCAATATCGGAAATACCGCTTTCATGCTGCTCTGCGCGAGCCTGGTCATGCTGATGACCCCCGGGCTTGCGTTTTTCTATGGCGGCCTCGTCGCCCGTAAGAACGTCTTGACGATCATGATGCAGAGCTTCGTCTCGCTCGGCTGGACGACCGTGCTCTGGTTCGCCTTCGGATACTCCATGTGTTTCGGACCGACGTTTCACGGCATCATCGGCAATCCAACGACGTACGCGTTCCTCCACGGCGTGACGCTCTCGACGATGTTTACCGGAAACGACGCCGGGATTCCACTGCTCGTGCACATCGCCTATCAAATGATGTTCGCGATCATCACGCCGGCCCTGATTACCGGCGCGTTCGCCAACCGCGTCACGTTCAAAGCGTACTTCCTCTTCCTCACCGGCTGGCTCGTCTTCGTATACTTCCCGTTCGTACACATGCTCTGGAGTCCGGACGGCATTCTCGCGAAGTGGGGCGTCGAAGACTTCGCCGGCGGCATCGTCGTTCACGCGACGGCCGGATTTGCTGCGCTGGCTTCCGTGCTCTACGTCGGACGCCGCTACGTCGTCGAAAACAAGCCGCACAACGTGCCGCTCATCGCCCTCGGTACGGGTCTGCTATGGTTCGGCTGGTACGGTTTCAACGCCGGATCGGAACTCCGCGTCGACGCCGTCACGGCGGCTGCATTCCTGAACACCGACATCGCCGCATCGTTCGCTGCCATCGTGTGGCTGTTGATCGAGTGGGGCTACGGCAGACAGCCGAAGTTCATTGGGTTGCTCACCGGTGCGGTTGCGGGTTTGGCAACCATCACACCCGCCGCCGGCTACGTCTCTCCGATGACGGCGGTCATCATCGGCTGCGCGGCGGGTCTCGTCTGCTACCTTGCGGTCGCACTCAAGAACCGCATGGGTTGGGACGACGCACTCGACGTGTGGGGCGTACACGGCGTCGGCGGCTTCCTCGGCATCGTGTTGCTCGGCGTCTTCGGATCGACGCTCTGGAATCCAAACGGCTCCAACGGCTTGATCTATGGCGGCGGCAGCTTCTTCCTCAAGCAGCTTACCGCCGCCATCATCGCCAGCGTCTGGGCATTCTGCTTCACCTACGCGTTCCTATGGCTGATCAACCTGGTCACGCGGACCAAGGTCGCGCAGGAGGCCGAAGAGCGAGGTCTGGACATCGAACTTCACGGCGAGGAAGCATACCCCTTAGGAATCTAACGTCGCCGCCCGACCGAAACGGCGCCCTCAAACGAGGGCGTCGTTTCTGTTTCAGGGTAAGGAGAATCCATGCCGAGACAATTTTCTCAAGACGACGATATCGCCAACGCAGGCGTGATCGTGCACGTATGGGCCGTCTCGATCGCTCCGGACGAGTGCACGGCCGCCGCGCAACGTTTGAGCACCTTGATGGAAGATACGGTGTCGAGTTTTCCGGGCTTTTTAAAGGGAGAAGTCCTGGAAGCAGACGACCAGCGAAGCGTCCTCGCGCTCTCGCACTGGAAGTCACGCCACATCTGGGCTCAAGCTCAGTGGAATCAAGAAGTCGGCAAGACCCTCGCCGCATTGTTCGAGGCGGAGACCAAGATGGTCGACACGATGTACTACGTACGGTCCGTCACCCGAAACACGAGGGACCCGCTCCCCTAAACGGCCGTGGCAAAAAAAGCCGCCCGCCCTAAATCCAAAAGCGTCTTCCGAACGTCTTACAGGCAATTGCAGACTGACGGAGGGCGCCATCGTGATTCGTCTGACCACGCTTGCAGCGTGCGCCCTCTTCACCTGTTCGCTCTTCACGACGGTCCGCGCCGAAGCGCACCCGCTCGGCAACTTCACCATTAATCACCTCGCGATCGTCACTCCTGGCGCGCGACTGCTTCGCGTGCGCTACGTGCTCGATATCGCGGAAATTCCAAGCTTTCAGATCATGCATGCCGGCGAAGGCTGGACGCCGGAACGTGCGGTTGCCTGGAACGGCGAGGAAGCCGCCCGCGTCGCCGCCGGCTTCGTCATTCAAGCCGGCGCCAACGCCCTTCGGCTTACCCTCGTTCGCGCGTCGAGCACGACACGGCCGGGCGCAGGCGGTTTGCCGACGCTTTATTGGACCGGCGACTATACCGTTGCCGTCGACGGACCTACTGCGATATCGATCCATGACGGCGTGTATGCCGACCGGCGAATTGGATGGAAGGACATCGTGCTCCCGGGCCTGACCGACCCGACGCGCGAACTACGCTCGTATCCCAGCGCGCTGATCGGTTCGCCGCGTCACAACGATGCGGCCACATTTACCATCACGCCTTCGGGTGCGGTCACCGAAGCACGCATTTTCGGCGAGGATACGACGTCATGGGATCCGACGTCGATCGTGCGATCTTCCGCACTCTCCGATTTGTTTTCCCAAAGCACGCAAACGCCGCTGCTCGTTTTCCTTACGATCTTTGCGGCGTTCGGCCTCGGTGCGCTGCACGGTCTGGAGCCCGGCCACGGCAAAGCGCTGCTCGCATTTACGCTCGTCGGCGCGCGCGCAACGTTCAAGCAAGCCGCGATCCTCGCCGCGGCACTGACCTTCGCGCATACGATTGCGGTGCTGCTGCTCGGCCTGCTGCTCTTCTTCGCGGCCGGCTTCGCGACCGAAAGCATCTTCACGTGGATCACGCTGATCTCGGGCCTTGCCGTCGCCGTCATCGGCGCGCGCGCTCTGTCGATCGCCGTGGGGCGTGCGACTCACGAACGCGAGCACGCAGTCGCGCACGCACATGGCCGCGCGCACGAACATCACCACCACCGGCACGGTGACGGCCATGGGCACTCGCACGAGATTCCCGGCAACGCGCCGCTGCATTTCCCAAGTGCCGTCATCGCCGCAATGAGCGGCGGCATTGCGCCCTGCCCCGCCGCGATCGTCGTGCTGTTGACCGCGCTGCACCTGCACCGCGTCGGATACGGGCTCTTCCTTATCGTCGTCTTCAGCCTCGGCCTCGCCGCGATCCTCACCGGCTTAGGTCTCGCCGTCGTACACGGCGCAGCGTGGCTTCAACGGCGTTCCGGTTTCGCGCGCCTCGCGGCGATCGCTCCGTTCGTAACCGCGAGCGTTATCTCGATTATCGGCTCGGTCATGCTCGCACAAGGCCTGGTCGAGCAAGGCGTCCGCGCCCCCGCGCTTGCCGTCGTCGCGCTCGCGCTGTTCGCCGTCGCCGCATTCGCTTTTGTCCCGACGTTCCTCTCAACGCGGTCGACACACCGCACCCTCGCCATAAAGGAGACCCCATGAGACTGCTCCGATCCATCGGGATGATGGCGGCGGTCTTTCTGCTCGCGTTCGCGGTTTCGCTCTTCACGTTCAAAGCGGCCCGCGGATCCGACCACCAAGACTCGCCCACCGTCGTCAGCAACCCACTCGCCGACATCACCGACGTCTATACGTTCCCCGATCCACACGACGCGTCGAGGGTAGCGATGGTCATGGACGTTCGACCGCTTATTCCAAGCGGAATGACGGCCGGAATCGCCCTCGACCCCAACGTGCTCTATCAGTTCAAGATCGCCAACACCGGCGTTTCGACGAATGCCATCCAGGAGAACGCCGTCATCCAGTTCACGGCCGACAGCGCCGGAACCGGTCAGACGATTTCGCTCTACGGGCCAACCGCGCCGAACGAGATCGGCACGAAGAATACGACCGTTAGTAAGACGGGAACGTTCGGCTTCGATAAACCGACGATGCTGAAACGCGGCATCCAGGTTTTCGTCGGGCCGCGGCGCGATCCGTTCTTCTTCGATCTGTCGCAGTTCTTCAAGATCATTCCGGATCGCAACTACCAGAACCAGCCGAATCCCCCGCCGCCAAGCGCGTCGTCGTTCCGCTTCGCTAAGAAGTCGCAGCAAATCACGCTGAACGGAACGAGCTTCGGTACGGCGGGTTCGAACAAGTGCGTCATCTCGAAGCCGAGCGATCTTCTGGCTCCGTACAACGTCATTTCGATCGTCATCGAGATGCCCAAGAAGATGCTCGCCCCTTCCGGCGGCAAGCCGGGACCCATTGCGCTGTGGGCGACCACGGCCACGCCCGACGGCCAAACGGAATAAGGAGACGCCATGACATTACGCTATAAACTTGGCCTCGCCGTTCTCGCACTCGCCGGCACGATCGTCGGCGGCTGTTCGGCCGGTAGAACCGGGTCGAATCCAATGATCCCAGTCACTCCGATGGCCGGCCGCGCCGCCACCGCTTATCGGCAGATCGAACTGCTCTCGCGTCCCGCGGTGAAAGAAGTTTTCGAGGCGTTCGCATCGCACGACAAAACGAACCGCTCCGAGCCTTACGCCGACAAGACGATCAAGTCGCAGATCCTGAGCTTCTCGAAGCTCTTCCGCAGCACCAAAACGGCGAAGGTGCTTCAGGCCGTCCTTTATCCCAACGTTATGAAGGCCGACCTCTCGCAAAACGTCACGACGGCGTCCTATCTCGGTTATGAATCCGGCGGTGCCACCGGCAGTAAGTTCGGCGGCCGCGCACTCGACGATAACATCGTCGATATCTCCCTCGGCGCGCTCTTCGGGAATACGATATCCGCATTAGGTCTCGCTCCCGACGATCATAAGGAAGTTCCGTGTCTTACGACCGACAACGTTCCGTACGATAAGAGCAACACCAACAAGTTCCCGTACGTGCAGAGCCCGGTCTAGCACGTGAAGGGCCGTTCGACGATCGTCGCTCTTGCAGCGGCCATCGCCCTCGGGGCGGCGTGGCCGTGGTTCGCGGCGCACACAGCGCGAGCCACGGGCACCCCACCCGCCCCGATTTCGAGCGACTACAAGCAGCGCGATCGCCTGGTCGCGTTTTACGAAAAACAAGTTCGCCGCGATCCTCAAGACCAGATCACGCAGCGGATGCTCGGCGGCGAATACCTTCAACGCTTCCGCGAAACCGGCGACATGAACGACGTCACCCGCGCGCAGGCGATGGGTGCGAGCTCGCTGCGCCTGCAGCCGCAGGGCAACGTACAAGCCCTCGGCGTGATCGCGTCGAGCGACATCGCGCTTCACAAATTCGAACCGGCACTCGCCGCCGAGCGCGCAGCGGTGGACGCCGAGCCTTTCGACGAAAACGCACGCGCCCAGACCGCCTCGATCCTGATGGAGCTCGGGCGCTATCGCGAGGCCGGCTCGATCCTGCTGCGCACGAACGGACCCATCCCAAATCCGACGTGGATGTCGATCCGCGCGCGGTACCACGAGATTACCGGAGAGCTGACCGTCGCGCGGAACGAGATGTCACAAGCTACACAGATAGTCGACCGCATCCTCACCGTGCCGGCTTACACGCGCTCGTGGTATCACGTGCGCGACGCGCAACTGGCCTTTGAAGCCGGTGACTCGCAGACGGCCGACGCCGAGTTCGCGGAGTCGCTGCGCATCTTCCCCGACAATGCGATGGCGCTGCTTTATCAAGCCAAGTTTTACCGCGCGCACGGCGATTGGAACCGCGCGCTCGTCGCGGCGGCCCGCAGTGCCGAACTCTATCCGCTCCCGCAAGCGCTCGGCTACCAGGCCGACGCGCAACGCGCGTTGGGCGACGAAACCGGCGCGCGCAAGACCGGCGCCCTCATCCGTGCCGAGCAGCATCTATTCAACGTTCAGGGTGTCAACGACCGCCTGCTGGCGATGTATTATGCCGAACATCACGAGTATCTCACCGACGCCCTGGCGGCAGCGAAGTCCGATCTGCGCAAACGCGGCGACGAAGTGTATGCCGACGATACGATGGCGTGGGTGCTCGCTGCAATGGGCCGCTGGCAGCAAGCGCGCGTCTACGCGGTGCGCGCCACGCGGCTCGGTACCGCCGATCCGGAACTCCAGTACCACGCCGGGATCATTGCGCTGAACACCGGGCATCCGGCCGAGGCGCGCAGCCGTCTCCAAGCGTCCCTCTCGCAGGATGCGGCGTTCCATCCTTTCTATGCCGACGATGCGCGCAAGACGCTTGCGGCGATAGCGGATTAAATGCACAACGTTCGCGAGAAGATCGTTACGATCTACGCCGCGCTTATCGCTATGAACGTCGCGGCTTGGGGGCTCGCGTTCTGGGCCTTTTCCTCACACCCGATCCTGCTCGGAACCGCGCTGCTGGCGTACACCTTCGGACTGCGGCATGCCGTCGATGCCGATCACATCTCGGCGATCGACAACGTCACGCGAAAACTCATGCAGGACGGCAAACGGCCGGTCGGCGTCGGCTTCTACTTTTCCCTCGGCCATTCGACGATCGTGGTCGCTCTGACGGTTGCAATCGCCGTCGCCGCCGGATTCGTCAAGACGCAGCTGCCGTCGCTGCAAAAGATCGGCGAGCTCGTCGGAACGTCCGTTTCGGCAACCTTCCTGCTCTTGGTCGCCGCCATCAATCTGATCGTCCTCGTCGACATCGTCCGCGCTTTCCGCAGCGCGCATCGCGGCGAATCGTACAGCGAACGAGGCGTCGACGACATGCTCGATCAGCGCGGACTCATCGGACGCTTCTTCCGCCCGCTGCTCAAAGTCGTCGATAAGAGCTGGAAGATGTATCCGATCGGCGTGCTGTTCGGGCTGGGCTTCGACACCGCAACCGAAGTCGGTCTCCTCAGCATCGCAGCGGTCGAAGCCGGCAAAGGCCTTCCGGTCGCCGCGATTCTCATCTTTCCGCTGCTCTTCACCGCCGGGATGTCGCTGCTCGACACGACCGACGGCATCCTCATGCTCGGCGCGTACGGCTGGGCGTTTGTGAAGCCGATGCGCAAGCTCTACTACAACATGATCATTACATTGGTCTCGGTGCTCGTCGCTCTGATCGTGGGCGGCATCGAAGCATCCAGCGTTCTCGCCGATCGAATGGGCCTTAACGGCGGCATCTGGGATTCGATCCGCTCGTTAAGCGACAATTTTGGAACCATCGGCTTTATCATCGTCGGCGTCTTCATCGCCAGCTGGCTGATCTCGACCGCGATTTATCGACTTCGGAGGTACGATGATTTGGAGATCGGCGAGCCAATTTCAGCTGCGAACCTCGGCGCGCAAGGATGCGTCGGCGGCCAGCCACCGCTCGAGATGCCGGACGTAGTCGGGGCCGAACGTATCGAGAAGGCAGCCGAGGTACGAATCGTAGAGATCGCCGCGACCGGCGATCAAGTGCCGTTCGAGCGTCCGCCGGTGGACCTGCATGTATCCTTCTCGCAAGCGCAAGCCTCCGTGAATAAGCGCGATCAGCAGCTCGCTCGGCGAACTCGCCGGGTGAAACTCCAAACGCTCTTCGAACCACCGGTCGAGCGCCAGCGGCAAACGCGTCGATCGCGTCGGCCCGTATCTGCCCGTCCCCTTAACTCTTGGCATCGCCGCGTGTCCGCACGACGTGCACGGGACGTGTCATAACCTGCTCGTTCCCGCCCTCGTCTTTTTCTGCTTCATCGTGGTCGTGATCGTGATCGTGATCGTGGTCGTGGCCGAGATGGTCGTGAGCGTGCGCGTGAACGATGCCGTCTGCGTGACGATGGTCGTGAAGATGTTCCATCGGTCGTCCTCCTCGCTGAAATCGGCGTCCCGGATTGTTCAACACCGTATTTGTCAAGAGCGTATTTGTCTGCAATGAATTTGTCTACATCGTATTCGTTAACGCGAAAACCCCATCCAAACCTGCCGCGTATGCGTCAATAGAAGGATGATCGCCGTCTTGGCCCTGGCCGCGGCCTTGAAAGCCGGCCCGACGCCCAGCCCCAGTCCCAGCCCCGTACCGAAGACGATCGGGCACGTGACGGCCCATGGGCGCAATCAAAACCTCGTCGGGAAGGTTCAGGCGGCGTCGGTCGGCACGATCGACCAGGAACAGATCAAGACCCGTCCGGTGCTGCGCCCCGGCGAAATCCTTGAGGCGATTCCCGGGCTCTTAATCAGCCAGCACAGCGGTGAAGGTAAAGCGAACCAATATTACCTGCGCGGCTTCCAGCTCGATCACGGGACCGACTTGGAAGCGACCATCGCAGGCGTGCCGATCAACCTGCCGACGCACGCGCACGGTCAAGGCTACTCGGATATCAACTGGCTCATCCCCGAACTCGTCAGCTTCGTCGAGTTCGACAAGGGACCGTATTACGCACCGAGCGGCGATTTCTCCACGGCCGGAGCGTACACGCTTTTCTACAAGAACACGCTTCCCGGACCGATTACCGAGTATGGCATCGGCAACTACGGCTACGGAAACGTCCTCGTCGCCGGATCTCCGAAAGCCGGCGTCGGAAACTTACTCTATGGGTTTCAGATCTATCACGACAACGGCTCGTTCCAACGCCCCGACGAGTATGCAAAATTCAATGGAGTTTTGCGCTGGAGCCGCTCGACGCCGAATACCGACTTCAACGTTACGTGGATGGGTTATCATGGCACGTTCCAGTCCAGCGATCAAATCCCGCAGCGCTTGGTAAACGCCGGCACGCTCAGCCCGTACGGTCTCATCGACCCCTTCGACGGCGGCAGCACGTATCGGTACGCACTCTCGAGTCAACTGCAGCATATCGACCCCAAGGGCACGACTTTAGTTACGGCCTTCGGCTTCGAGCAGTACTTAAATCTCGATTCAGATTTCACGTACTACTTGGACGACGCAACGGACTACTTCAACGTGACTAAGAACCCCGTCACGTGCACGATTGGTTACACGACGTGCGATCCCGGGCAGAAACACGCGCCCGCATACGTTTCGTATTGCCCCGCCAACGACGTTCCCGGTGCGGCGCATGCAACTCCCCATTCAGTCGCCCCAGCTGCGTTTACGTTTTCGTGCGGCGATCAACGCGAACAGCAAGATAAGCGCTTCGTCTCCGGCATCAACGCGTCGCGCGCGTTCACCTCGAGCGGCATCTCCCAGACGACGGTCGGAGTGGGTACGCGCAACGACAACATTTCAACCGTCGGCCTTTTCCTCGTTCACGACAACGTTCCGTATCCGGAAGGAACTCTAAGCCTGGCGCACGTGGTGGAACGGGACTCGTACGCTTGGGTTCAAACGCTCCTGCACCTTGGGCCGAAACTGCAGATCGTCCCGGGTCTCCGAGCCGACTATTTCAACTTCGACGTCGCCGGACAACAGCCGGGCGACTCGGGCGATGTAAACGCAGGGATCCTCAGTCCAAAATTCACGGCGGGGTACGTGATCTCGCCGAGCCAAGAGTTGTACGCCGACTTCGGCGAGAGCTTTCACAGCAACGACGCACGCGGTGTCGTCGACACGATCGATCCGCAAACACAACAGGCGTTCGACCCGTCAGGCCAGCCGGTTCTGCAGAACGCTCCTCTAATTCGTGCAGTCGGAGTCGAGCTCGGGTATCGCTACTCACACGGCGGCCTCAACAGCACGCTCGCGTTCTGGCAGCTGCACCTGAACTCTGAGCTGGTTTTCAATGGTGATGACGGCGTCACGTCGGCCGGCGGTCCCACGATGCGGCGTGGGATCGAGTTCGCCAATTTCTACCAAGCGCGTCCGTGGCTCGTGTTCGACGCGGATGTCTCAACGTCCAACGCGCGCTTTCTCACCGACCCGGACAATCAGGGAACCTACGTTCCCGAGTCGATCAACGTCGTCACGTCGGCCGGCGTCACCGTCGACAAGCCGAACTACGCCGCAAGCCTGCGGCTACGGTACTTCGGGCCGCGCGTTCTCGACCAAGCGGGGGACGCCGTTTCCGCGGCGTCCGTGACGTATAACGCGCAAGCGACGTGGAAAACGCATCGCGGCTACGATCTGGTCGGCGATGTCTTCAACATTCTTAACGCCCAAACGGACGACGTCGAATATTACTACGGATCCTGGCTCCCGCAAGACGCCGCCAACCCGCGCTACGCAAGCAATGCCCGTATCAACCCAGCCCTCGGGGGGGCTGGAGTTAACGACTACCATTTCCATCCCGGCGAAAAGCGAACGTTTCGCCTGACCTTCGTCGTCCATTAGTACGGCGATCAGTGACCCTTGAGTCGCTGGCCGAGGGCGTAGGTATCCGTGAACGAACCGATGCCGGAGGTGAGATCGTATCCCGGTTTCGCACAGACGGCTCTGTTGTTTTTGGTGCCGTTGCAGCCGGTGGTGATGTCGGTAATGCCGTTCTTGTAGCCCGCACTCGCGACGAGGCGGTACATCGTCCGATCGAAGGCCCCCAAGCGGTGGCCCGTCATCTGTTTGTATTCCGCAATCAGGCTTGCGATCGGCGTGGCGTTCGTGAACAAGAAGTTCCCGCCCCAGCCGCCTTCGAAGTAGAGCGACGCGCTGTTGCCGTTGATCTCCGAGACGACCGACATGTCCGGCGTGTTGCGGCCGTTCGGATTAACGCCCTTGAGCTTCTCCTGCAGTTTCATCACCGGGAAGAGTTCGGAGACTCCGCCGCCGCTATTCGGCATACCGGAGATGGCCACGATCTTGCCGCCGCTGGTGATGGCGTTTACCGCGCCCACGGCGATGCCGTCGGCCATATCGGCGGGAATCAGGGGGAAGATCCGATTCGGAACGAGGCCCGCGTTCACTCCACCGAACGAGATATCTTCAAACGTAATACCTTCTGCCGCACCCTGCTGGAAGATGGGAACCAGCGACAGCGCCATATCCACGTTGTTGTTCTCGGCTCTCGAGAGCGAGATGTTGGCCACGTCGGCGATGTTGTCCGAAACGACCTTCGTATACGCGTCCAACAGGTTGACGTTGTCGTAGACCGGCATTTGGTAGACGTAGAACTTCGCGCCGGGCGCCATGGAGACGAGCCACTCGGCGTCGATGTCGGCCAAATCCGTGTCGGGAGCGGTACCGGCGTTTACCGGAATCACGGTCGTTTTTCCGCCCGTGCGCGCGATGCCGAACGTCTTGAGATACAGCGTGATGTCTGCCTCGATGGGCGCGCCGTCGATGATGTCGGCGACGTTCGAGCCCTTACCGTCGAACCCGTGCAGCGTCGGGAAGTCCAAGGCTTGCGCGAGAACGCTCGGCCCGTAGCCGCCGTCCGGGCCATAGCCGGTTCCGGCCGCCATCGGTTGCGCGTGCGGGGTTCCATGGAGATTCCGCGTCACGATGCCGTCGGCTGAGTTCTCGACCACACGGTCCACGTTCGGCAGCCCGGGGATCGCATGGGACGAATGCTCGGGAAGCGTCACGTCGACGATCGTGCGGTTGTCCCACGTCCGCTTGATCCCGAAGCCGGCGCTGCGAAGCGCAGATACGGTTGCCGCATATTCCGCTTGCGTCGGTGCGAAGTAGGCGCGGAACTGTTGCGCCGTCAGGAAGTGGCCGTACATCGGCGAGAACGGATCGCTCGAGGTATCGATGAGCTTCGTCAATTCCTGGCTGTGGTGATACTTCAGCGTGACGACGGCGGTCCGCGCCGAGGACGCGGAGTCCGCAGCGCCGGCCGGCGCTTTGCCTTTGTTCATGAAGTTCCATGCGTCCATCGAGCCGATGCCGGTAACGGCGTCGAAACCCTTAGTCGCGAACCAATAGCCGTTGCTCGCGCCGATCGCGTCGAAGTACTGCGGCGCGTTCGCCGATCCGTACCCGATGTTCTTGAAGCGCCCGTACAGCAAGTTGTGCGCGTTACCGATTCGCTTGTGATTGAACTGCGCGAGTTCGCTGACGATCGCGGTAAAGATCGGTGACGCAAGCGAGGTTCCGCCCGTCGGCCCGTACCAGCCGCCGTTTATAAAGAGCGACGTACCGCTGCTTGGATCCGCGTCGAAGCCGATGTCGGGAATGATTCGGCGCGAGCCGGTTGCGCGCGGCGTGCCCTTCTGATAGTCGGGCATTTTGAAGATCGCCGATTGACCGCCGCCCGAATCGTACCAGCCCAGTTCGCTGATGCGCGTTCCGTCGGATTTCAGCAAGAGCGTCGTCCCGCCGACGGCGACGACGTTCGGCGAGCTGGCCGGGGATCCGACCCCGCCCGGGAAGGTGAAATTACATTCCGTCGTTCCGGCGTCGCCGGTCGCCGCCGCGTAGGTGATCCCCAGCGCCGCGCCTTGCAACGCGAGTTTGTCGGCAAGCTGAGGGAAGTTCTTTTGATCCGTGTTCGTTTCGCACATGCCGAAACTCGAGTTGACCGCGCCGACCTTGTCGTCGGAGTTCACCTGGTTGTAGGCATCGAGAATGCTGGCCGAGTTGATCTGCGGCATCTCGTAGACGTACAGCGCCACGCCCGGCGCCGTGCCGACGATCGTCTCGACGTCGAGGGTCGTCTCCGTCGAATCGTACGAGAGTCCGGGCGGCGGCCCGCCGTCGATCGGTACGCGGACCGTCGGCGGCCCGGTGCGGGCGACTTTGAAGAACTTTAAGTACTTGGCAAGATCGCCGTTCAGATAGTCGGCGTCGATCACGACGCCGGCTGCCTGACCGGTACCGTCGTACCCGTGCAGCGTGCCCATGTCGTACGATCGCTCGATGGCGATCGGGCCCAACCCCGTGTCGGGGCCTTGCAGCGGTCCCGGCTTCGCCGAGCTGCGGCGCCCGCGCCGGTTGTACGTCTTGAAGCGCGCGTTATCAAACCCGGCGATGCCGAGGACGGTGCGCTGGAGCTCGAACGGAAGCGCGATCGGCGTCGCACTTGCGTATCCGATCGATCCGTCCGCGCGGCGCACGTTCTCGATACGCGCTGAAAACGCGCGTTCGACGACGGCGGCACTGCCGGTAACGTCGATAACGGTCCGGTTTGCGTACAGATGCGTCGGCCGCAGGCCAAGACGCTGTAGAGCCGCGAGCGTTTGCGCGTAGTCCGCTTCGGACGGTGCGTACATCTCGCGAAACTGCTCCGCGGTGAGCGGCTGCGGCGCGAAGCCGAACGCCGGATTGTCGAGCTCTTCGACGAAACGTTCCAACTCGGCTTCGTGCCGGTAGTTCAGAACGACGGTGAGCCGGATCGGCGTTGCCGCCGGAGCTCTGCCGAGGTCGCGGAATGCCGTCTGCGGCACTCCCGCCGCCGGCGACGCGATCGCAGCGGTAACCGCCGTCGATACAAAGAGAAACAAGCCCAGGGCAACGCGACAATAATTCACGAGGTTATCGTCGCGATAAACGTCGGGTCCGCCTATGACCACTTTGGGCTACGTGCGGACGCGCCCAGGGTGGCGGCTCGCTTGGTCAGAAGGGTAAGGCATGGCTATTAAAGGCGCAGCGTTCACCGCGTATCCCGTCACCGACGTCGCACGCTCGGTTACATTCTATCGCGATGCGATCGGGATGAAGAAATCGGGCATCGACGCCGATTTTTGGGTTGAGTTCGACGTCGCGGGTCATACCTTCGGAGTCGGGAACTTCCCGCAGCTCGGCACGCCCGGTACCGCGCAGTCGTTTGCGATCGAAGTTAGCGACATGGCGGCGATGCGCGACGACCTTACAAAGAAGGGCGTCGAATCGACCGAACCGTTCGAGACCCAGGTTTGCTTCATCTCGGTCGTGCGCGACCCCGACGGCAACCAGCTCATCCTGCACCAGTCCAAATAGCGCGACCGCGGTAGCGGAGCCCGGCTCCGGAGGGCAGGGGATTGTATTCATGTATACAATCCTGCCCTCCGGAGGGACCTACTATGCTCGCTCGCCGGCTCATTCCCGCGCTCCTCGCCGCAGCTGCCGTCGCCGCGCCGCTTGCGGCTCATGCCCGCCCTTGGACCTTAACCGACGGGGCCACGACGAAGTTCATCGATGACGTGCGCATCTCGCCGGACGGAACGCGCGCACTGATCGACGTCGCAACCGCGGATGCGAAAACCAATACGTTCGCTGAAACGGCCAGCCTAGTTAGGCTCTCGGACGGAACGATGGCGCCGATGCCGGCCGGCTTGCACTCGCCAAGATGGTCGCCGGGCGGCTCGACGATCGCCTGGCTGCGCACGACGAAAAGCGGGGCCGACGCGATCGTGATCACCGACGCGCGCGGCGGATCGCTGCACGCGCTGACGGCGGGGGCTCGCTCCGTACTCAACTTCACGTGGTCTGCCGACGGCCGTCGCATCGCTGCCGTCGAAACGACGCTCGCCACGGCGTCGAGCGCCTCGCGCGTCCACTGGATGACGCCGGAGAGCGACTACCGCAACACCGCACCGCCCCAACGTAACCTTTACGTCATCGACGTCGCAAGCAAAAGCGAACGCGCGCTTACGAAGGATAGCTGGTCGTATGGCGGCCCGGTTACGGATCACGATCCATCGTGGTCCGCGGACGGTTCGCGCATCGCGTCCGTCCGCCAGCCGTCGCCGTTGTACGGTGATTTCGAACACGCGCAGTACGTGACGATCGACGTTCGCAGCGGCGCGGTCCACGACATCGTCGGTCACGCATTCTTCGCCTATCCGGGGTCGGTCCCGCCGCTTTTCGCCCCGGCGGGCGACGCTATCGCGTTCGCGCACACGTGGGACGGCCTTCTTCCATCGCGCGAAGACTTGTACGTCGGTGACCGCGACGTCACCGCATCGCTGGATCGCGATCTCTGGTCGTGCGGCGCCGGCAGTGCCCAATGGCAATCGACCGATCTCATTGCCGGCTTGATGGACGGCGTCTCGATACGCCTGTACCGAGTCGGACCGGCGGCCGCTGCACCGCAAGCACTTACCTCGAGCGACGGCAGCGTCGAAGCTTTTTCTGCCGCGCCCGGCGGCCGCATCGCATATTCGTGGGCCACCCCCACAATGCCGACCGAACTCTACGTTCTCGATCCCGGCAAAGCGCCGCGGCAAATCACGCACATTGCAACGCTGCACGACCTGCCGGTCGCTACGACCCGCTTTATCGAGTGGACCGCTTCCGATGGCCGGACGCTCCATGGACAACTGACCGTACCGCTCGGCGTGGATCCAGCGGTCGCTCCGCTCGTCGTCGAGCCGCATGGCGGCCCGCAGTGTTCCGACGATTCTTCCCTCGACGGATTCGCGCAATATTTCGCGACGAACGGCTACGCGTTCTTTCGGCCCGACCCGCGCGGCAGCGACGGCTACGGCGATTGGTCGTACAAGGCGATCGTCGGCAACTGGGGCGAAGGGCCGGCCGCCGATGACCTGGCGGGCGTCGATGCCGTCCTGGCGAGCGGCGTCGGCAGCAAGGACAAACTCTACATCGAAGGCGGTTCGTACGGCGGCTATCTCACGTCGTGGATTACGACCCACGATCACCGCTTCAAAGCCGCGGTCGCGGAAGTTCCGGTGACCAACCTTCTGCTCGAGTACACGCTTTCCGAAAGCCCGAACATCGTGCGGCGGTTCTTCGGTGCCAAGCCGGCGCTGGACCAGGCGTTAATGGGCCGCGAATCGCCGATCACGTATGCGAACGACGAGCGCACGCCGCTGCTCGTGATGATCGGACTGCTCGACACGCGCGCGCCCTACGCGCAAGCCATCGAGTTCTACAAGACCGTTGCCGAAAATGGAACCGAGACGCGATTATTCGCCGATGATAAAGCCGGTCACGGTCCGAACGATCCGCGCGGTGCGATCCTTTGGCAGCAAGCGATCGCGGCTTGGCTGGTGATGCACGGGGCTCCCGCCATTCCCGACGCCGAAATGCCGCGATGATCGATTTCGTTCGCCGCAATCTCGACCGGTACGTTGCGGAGCTGACCGAGTTTGCGAGCATTCCCAGCGTTTCGAGCCAAGCACGCGGGATCGAAGCCGCAGCCGATTGGGTGATCGCTGCGCTGGAACGGCGAGGCGTCGAAGCCGCGCTCTATCCCACGAACGGCAACCCCGTCGTCGTCGGTACGACCGGCAGCGGTGCGCGCACCGTGCTGCTCTATAACCACTACGACGTGCAGCCGGCGGAGCCGCTCGATGCCTGGACGTCGCCGCCATTCGAACCGACGCTGCGCGACGGCAAGCTGTTCGCACGCGGCGTCATCGACGACAAAGGTGAAATCGTCGCGCGGCTCGCCGCGCTCGACCTGCTGCGCGAGCGCCACGGCGACGCGCTCCCGTTGCGGCTAACGTTCTTCATCGAAGGCGAAGAGGAGAGCGGCAGCACGAATCTCGAGCCGTTTATTGCGGCGAACAAGAATCTGCTCGCGGCCGACGCGTGTATTTGGGAAGCGGGGACGATCGACGACGAAGGCCGCCCGCAGATTTGGCTCGGCGTTCGCGGGCTTCTCTCGGTCGAACTCGTTGCCAAGACGCTCGCACACGACGCCCATTCCGGCTGGGCGCACGCGCTTCCTAACGCCGCCTGGCGGCTGCATGCCGCGCTCGCAACGCTGCGCGACGCGGACGAGAACGTCGCGATCGACGGCTTTAACGATGACGTTCGCGGGCCGACGCCGCGGCAGCTCGAGCTGCTGGCGGAAATGCCCGACGAACTCCCAACCTATCGCCGCCAATACGGCATTTCGCGTACGCCCGGGAATCGCCAAGGACTCGAACTGCGCGAAGCGCTCTTCGCGCCGACGTGCAACATTGCGGGTTTGTGGAGCGGGCACATCGGCGAAGGGCGCAAGACCGTCATCCCATCCGCGGCTCATACGGTCATCGATTTTCGTCTCGTACCGGACCAGGATCCGCAGCGATGCCTCGCCGCTTTGCGCAAGCACTTGGACGCTCGCGGTTTCGAGGACATCGCGATCGTCGCGCCCGAAGAAGGCCAGCGCGCCGCGTGCAGCGATCCCGATCACCCGTTCATCCGCACGACGATCGCGACGCTGCGCGACGTCTACGGCGCCGAACCACTCGTCGCGCCGACCGTCGGCGGGACGGGACCGGCCGCGCACGTCGTCAACTATCTCGGCATCCCATTTGCGTCGATCGGCTGCAGCTATCCCGGCGGCCGCAAGCACGCTCCCGACGAAAACATCCGCCTCGACGATTTCGTTCGGGGCGCGACCGCAATCGCGGAAGTGCTCGAGCGCTACGCGCAACCCTAGGGTTGCATTTGGGCTCCGAACCTGCTACAGTACGTGCAACGAGGAGGTTGCACGATGAATTCAGTTACCGACCGCATCGAAAAGAACGTCTTTTTGAAAGCACCGCAGGAGCGCGTGTGGCAAGCCATCAGCGACTCGAAGCGTTTCGGCGCTTGGTTCGGCGTCACGTTCGATGCGCCGTTTGCGCCGGGAGCGCGAATGATGGGGACCATCTCCGGCACCACGGCCGATCCGGAGGTTGCTAAGCGGATGGAACGGTATGCCGGCGCCCAAGTCGAGTTTCAAGTCGACCGGATCGAGCCCCAACATCACTTCTCCTATCGCTGGCATCCGTTCGCAATCGATACGAGCGTCGATTATTCCAGCGAGCCGATGACGCTCGTAACCTTCGAACTCGCAGCGGCACCGGGCGGCACGCTCCTCACGATCGTCGAGACCGGTTTCGATTCGATCCCGCTCGCGCGGCGGGCCGACGCGTTCGAGGCGAACGGCGAGGGCTGGGCAACGCAAGCCGAGCTCATCGAAAAGTATCTCGCACTCGCACCCGCGTGAACGCCGAAAAACTCGCCGAGGCCGCGCCGCTCTTCGCGGCGCTCGGCGACAAGACTCGTTTGTCGATCGTCGCCCGCCTCTGCAATGACGGACCGCTTTCCATCGTCCGTCTCTGCGAAGGTTCCAAAATCTCGCGTCAAGCGATCACCAAACACCTCAACGCCCTCTCGGACACCGGGCTGGTCCGCAGCGAGCTTGCAGGCCGCGAGCGTATCTTCAAACTCGAACCAAAACGCATCGCCGAGGTTAGGCGTCACTTGGACCGCATCTCCCAGCAATGGGATGCGGCGATCGATCGCCTGCGCGCCTTCGTCGAGGACGACTAAGCGGGCTTCAACCCGGAGAGCATCACGGCTTCGACGTGGTCGAGGTGCTCGCGCGTTACCTTCAGCGCGGCGCGAAGATCGCCGGCCTCCAGTGCGTCGAGCAAACGCGCGTGGTCGGCCTTCGAGCAGGCGGCGATGGCCTTGACGATGGGTCGAACGTCGGGAATCCGCGCGACCTTGATGCTGTGCTCGTGAATAGCCTTCGAAAGCAGCGGATTCCCCGCTAAGTCGTAGACGCTGCTGTGGAATTCGTGATGCAGCTTTACGAAGGTGCGCGCGTCTTTCTCGGCGCGCAGCACGGCGTCGAGTTTGCGCAGCTTCGCGACGGATTTTGCGTCGATTCGCGGCAGGGCGAGTTCGATCGCCCCCGCCTCCAGCATACGGCGAATCGCGTAAACCTGCCGCAGGCTCTCGGCGTCGATCGACGCGACGACGGCTCCGCGATTGGCGCGGTACTCGATAGCGCCTTCAGCCTCGAGCTGGCGGAGTGCTTCGCGCAACGGACTGCGGCTCACGCCGAATCGCGCGGAGATCTCTTCTTGCGGTATGGCTTGGCCCGGCAGCAGCTTGCCTTCGGCAATTTCATCGCGCAGCCGCTGCGCGAGCGCTTCGACCGTACTTTTAACGGCGAGCGTCATTCGCGCGCTCCGCACATCGATAAAGGAAGCATAACGCTCTTATTGTATACATGGATACAATATGCCTGGTACAGCGATCCGTTGGGCCGCACTAGCCGCTATTTTCCTGGCACTCGCCGCCTGTACCCGCAACGACGGCACGCGCCGCAGCCCAGATTCACTCGTCGTCGGCGTGCTGCAAGAACCCGACCGGCTGGATCCGCTCCTGGCCAACACCGTGGCCGGCAACGACGTCTTCGCGCTCGCCTTCGACGGGCTCGTTCGGTTCGATCGGAACGGTATCATCGTCCCCGACCTCGCGCTTTCGGTTCCGAGCCGCGCGAACGGTGGAATCTCGTCCGACGGTTTGACGCTCACCTACCGCTTGCGACGTGACGTTCGCTGGCAAGACGGCGTTCCGTTCGATGCGCGCGACGTCGTTTTCACGTGGCGCGCGCTGGTCGACCGACGCAATCTCGTTCCGGCGCACGGCGAATACGATCACATCGCGTCGGTCACGGCCCCGGATACGTGGACGGTGCGCGTACGACTGCGCGAACCGTACGCGCCGGCGGTCGCACTGTTCGCCGGCGGTAAACAGGGCGCCATCGTTCCCGCGCACTTGCTCGAAAGCGTGCCGGACCTTTCGCGCGGCCCGTTTGAAGCCTCGCCCGTCGGAACGGGGCCGTACCGGATCGTGGCCTGGCATCACGGTGATTCGATCGAACTGGAACGCTCGCCGTACGCGCGCGGAAAACACACCTACGGCCGGCTGCGCGTCGTCTTCTTTGGAAACGAACAAGCCCTCTCGGCCGCCGTGCGAACGGGCGAGGTCGACGTGGCGCTGGGATTCACCGTGCAAACGCTGGATCGGCTTCGGGCAGTGACGCAACTGCGCGTGCGTTCGACGCCGACGTACGAGTTCGAACATTTGACATTCAACGTTCGTCGCGGGAGTGGGCCGCAGAGCGATCCGATCGTACGGCGCGCTTTCGCGCGTGCGATCGACGTCTCGCGCTATGCCCGTGCGATTTATTTTCGTCTTGCCGGGCTCGCGCCGCTCGATCAAGCGCCGTGGTCGTGGGCGCGAGCGAACGGCGTTGCGTACTACGCCCACGATGCGGCGCGCGCGCGCCGGGAGCTGCTCGCGGCGGGATACACACTTCCGGTCCCGCTGACGATCGTCACGACGGCCGGCAACGATACGCGCACGCGGCTGGAAGTTGCGATGCAGAGCGATCTGGCCGCCGGCGGCTTCGCACTCTCGATCAAGAACGCTCCGGCCAACCTAATGCTGGCCCGACAAGCCGACGGCGGCATCCTGACCGGCGGCCGCTTTCAAGTCGCCTTGTTCGTGTTTGCGGCGACCTCGCCCGATCCGAACGACGAGCGATACGTCACCTCACAAGCCATTCCGCCGAACGGCATCAATATGGCCGGGTATGCAAACGCGGACGTCGATCGTCTAGCGCGCGACGCTGCAAGGACGTACGACCGCACGACGCGCGCTGGGCTTTACGCCCGCATTCAGCACATCCTTATCGACGATCTTCCGCTCTACACGCTGGCGTGGATCCCGCAAGCCGTCGTATCGCAGCGCGCCGTGGTGCGGATCGATCCGGTACCCATCGGCAGCCCGCTCTGGCAGTTGTAGGCTAACAACCGGGGCCTGCCTCCGTCATGCCGATCGGACCGTGCAGACCGGTGAAGCCCCCCGGCAGCGGCACGGCGAGACCGTGGTAGTTGAATCCCTTGATGCTGTTGTCGGCCTCGCTGCTCACGAGGAATCCCGGACCGGCATACGCCATGAAGTTTGGCTTCGTTAAACCCGGGAAGCCCTGACCGGAGCTCGCGCGCTCGCCGGTAAACTTGAAAACGTTTATGGAATTGCTGCCCTGATCGACCACGTACAGTTGTTTATCTCCGATCAACAGGTTGACCGGTCGAATCAAGCCTCGGAACGCGTTCGAGCGACTCGTCTGCTCGGCGCCCTCATACGTTCGCACGGCAGCGCGTTTGGTGCTTAAGACGAAGGTTTCGCCAAGGGTCGCTTGAGAAGCGGACGCCTGCGATAGTGGGAAATCGGTAACGATCTCCCTTCTTACTTTGCCGTCTCCGTAGAAGTTGATCGAATTCGTTCCAGCGTTTACAACGCCAACGCCGGCGGGACCGTCGTAGAATAATCCGACCGGATCCTTCATGCCGGGATATGCGACGTTATGGTACGGAGACGTCGAGCCGTCAAGTTCGTAGAAGTGCATCGTGTTTGTGGCGCCGTCGGCGATCATATATTGAGGGTGGCATTGGTCCCACAAGATCGCGGTCGGTTTCGTCAGCCCCGAAAAGGCCCCCGGAAGCAGTGGGAGTGCGTTACCGTCTCGATCGAACATTTGGACGAACGGCTGACGGGCGTTGATCACCACCGTGGGCCACACGCGCTTGAATGGGATCGACGCAGCCGAAACGGTTGACGCATCGGCGTTCACCGCACCGAGCGTCAGCGGCACCGCTTGGATGTCGTACTGAGCATTCAGAGCGATCTCGCGTCGCGATCCGTCCGAATACCCAGCGCGAAGCACGTTTGGAAGAAGATTCGTCGTTAACGTAGGGGGAGCGAGCAGGAGCGTTTGCCCGGTTGAATTCTCATAGTAGACGCCCAGCTTCGCGTCGTACCAGACCATCGTATAGCCGGTTGCAGGCGTTCCGAGAAGCAAATCCGGAGACTCGTCCGGCGGCGTATAGACCGTCATCGACGTCGCGTCGCCGCTTCCGGCCAGGTTTAGCGCGTTCGCCTCGGTCGCAGAGACGACCATCGGGCGATCGACTTCTCCGAGTTCAGTCCCGGTGCCGCCCTTTCCGGTCCACGTCACGATCTTCACGATCGGATTGCCGACGGGTGCCTGGATCGTCGTTTGGCTTACCGGCGCGTTCACGACCACGGGCGTGAGCGCTGCGGTGCTAAGGCTCACGCTTCCCCCTCCCGTTCCCCAAGCCACCGTGAGGGCGACGTTTGCCAGCGGTGCGGAATGGGGCACGCCGCTGACGAGATCGTGCCGAGCATCGTCGTTGGAATGCGGCACCGCGGTTACGGCCGAACAACCGGCTAAAAAGATCATCGCGAGCGCCGCGCCGGCGCCCCGAAACTTCACACCCGTCATTTTCTACCTATTTCTGTTCGAGATGACCGCCGAACTCGTATCGCATGGCGGAGAGCAGTTTATCTTGGAACTCGGCTTCGCCGCGCGACGCAAAACGTTCGTAAAGCGCGCTCGTAAGAACCGGTACTGGAACGGCTTCGTCGATCGCCGCCTTAATCGTCCAGCGGCCTTCGCCGGAGTCCGAAACGCGGCCTTCGAACTTTGCGAGTTGCGGATCTTCGATCAACGCGCTCGCGGTAAGATCGAGCAGCCACGAGGCGATGACGCTGCCGCGTCGCCAGACTTCGGCGATATCCGGTAGGTTGAGATCGTACTGGTAGAGTTCGGGATCGCGCAGCGGCGTCGTTTCGGCGTTCACCTCTTGCTTCTGCTTTCCGACGTTCGCCGAACGCAGAATCCCGAGGCCTTCCGCGTACGAGGCCATCATTCCGTACTCGATGCCGTTGTGGACCATTTTCACGAAATGGCCCGCGCCGTTTCCACCGCAATGCAGGTATCCGAGCTCCGCCGTCCCGCCGGCTTTTTCGCGGCCGGGCGTACGCGGGATATCGCCGATTCCGGGCGCGAGTGCTTTGAAGATCGGATCCAAGCGCGTTACGGCTGGGTCGGGTCCGCCGATCATCATGCAATAGCCGCGATCCAGCCCCCACACGCCGCCGCTCGTTCCGACGTCGACGTAGTCGAGCCCCTTCTCGCGCAGCATCTTCGCACGGCGTATGTCGTCGACGTAGTACGAGTTCCCGCCGTCGATCACCGCATCGCCCTTAGCCAACAGCGGCGTCAGTTCGCCCAAGCTTGAATCGACGACACCGGCCGGAACCATCAGCCAAATCGCGCGCGGGGTTTGGAGTTTCTGCACGAAGTCTTGCAGCGAAGCCGCACCGGTGGCGCCTTCGCCGGCTAGCTCTTTGACCGCATCCTGATTGCGATCGTAGACCACGCACGTGTGTCCCGCGCGCATCAAGCGGCGGACCATATTAGCACCCATGCGGCCGAGCCCGATCATCCCGAGTTGCACGATGTTCCCCTTCGTCGAAGCTGAGTCTACCGAAGCGTTAGCGCCGTCATGCTATACGGCAGAAGCGTCAGTTGTACGCTTGACGACACGCTGCCCAGCTCCTGCGTCGCCGGCCCGACCCAGCGATTCTGTTTTGACTTGTCGTACTGCGCCTTGCCGTAGGTTGCCAGCTCGGCGCGAAACGACGAACGGGAGGCGCCGTCGATTCGCGCAGTTACCGCAATCGAAGCTAAGGTGTTGTTAAAGAAAATCATCGCGTAGCCGCGGCGCGTCGAGAACCCGTAAGCGCGCACGTTCGTTCCGAGGGAGGCCGGTACCGAGACCGTCCGCACTTTAGAACCGGCCGGCGCGGTTTGCGAAAACAACGCCAGCGTCCGCGCCGACGGGAACGGGGTGCCTCCCGGAATACGCGGCACGTTCGGGCAGCCTTCGACCGCGCTCGGCAGGCCGTCGGAGAACATCGCTTCGCTGCCAAAATTCTGCCAACCGTAGAGCGACTTCGAGTAATCGCCCCCCGTCGCGTCGCACGATCCGTACGCGAGCCACCATGTAGCGCGCGGCACGCCGGCGTTCACCAAGCTTCCAAGCATCTGACCGTTGAAGAGACCGTTGACGATCGAGAGGGATTGCTTGCCTTCTTGACCGGCATCGTTGTTGAATTCACCGAGGTAAATCGGCACGCTCGCGGCCACGCCGGCGGCCGTCATTTGCCGGCGCAGCCCCGCGAGGTCGGAAACGAAGTTCGTAATCGCCGTGCCGAGCAAGAATGCGTCGCTGTCGTGCACGTACTGCGGATAGTAGTGAAGTTCCACGAAATCGAACGGCTTCGCCTGACTGAGCACGACGTCGTTCCACTGCGCGTCGTCGGGCGTGTCGACGACGATGCCAAGTTGGGCGCTTGCGTCGGCGGCTTTCACTGCCGGATAGAAACCGGTGCGCACTGCATTCGAATACGTGACCGGATCGTGCGGTTTAGAATGCAGATCGTACTCCCACGACCCGTACACCTCATTCCCCACCGTCCAATAGCGGGCCGGATATCCGTGACTCTTCGAATATGCAACCCACGCGCCGGCCTCGGAAGGGTCGCCGCCCCCGTTGCACGTGGGATTGCTGCCGTAGTCCAGGGTTATCGCAAAGTCCAGTGAAAGCGGCGCCGCCACGTCGCGCATCACGTTGTCGAACGTCGCCGCGGGATAGACGTACCCTTGGTTCGGGTCGCATATCGTTCCGCCGTTTTCCCAATGGTAGAGATCCGACTCCGAGCCGCCCGGGAATCGGATCAGATGTATATTCGCCGCCGCGAGGCTCGGGTTTACGAACGGCCGTCTAAAATCGTACCAGGTCCCGAGCTCCGCACCGTACACATCGGCCGACACCGTCGGGCCGCTCGAAGCAGCGTCCATCACGATCGCCGGCGATTTTGCAGAAACTCGCGTCACGTGTGGACCGGCAATGGAAACGCCCGACGGGGAAATCCCGCCGGGCGCTGCACTGCATCCGGCCGCCAACGCGGCGGCTAGGACGAGAGCGTACGTGCGCAGGTTCAGAGTTTGAACGTGTAGCCCACGAGCGGGCCACCCAAACGCAGCTTCTGAACGAACGACGCTCCGGGAGCGAAATCGTAGTTGATGTCGCGGAACAAGAGCAGGAACGCGCCCCCGCCGGTCGCCTTCCCAACGCCAGCATATGCTTGCCATGTATTATTACTCGGCGCTCCAACTCCATAATCCACATAATAAGGCACGAACCAGCCGCCGTCGCCGACGGCGACCTTCCCTTTGAATCCGAAGACGACGTCGCCAATGTTGGCAGTTGACGATGCGCTGCCGTTTCTCGCGAACTGCTGGTTCTTACCAATGTTCACGTTGTAGTCGAGGTTGCCCGTCACGCGGATTTGTCGCCAGCCGGTAAGGAACTGAATGTCCGCATTGTCGTTGTGCCAGGCGGTAAGGTCGGCGCCGACCTCCCATACCGTGGACGAAAGATGGCCGCTCGTGCCGATATCGACCGGCACGTGCACGTGGCCCAGCGGCCCGCTCACGTCGGTAACGAAGGTAGAGCCGGTCGAGAGGTTGAGCGTAATCGCGTCGGCGTAAATGCCCACGTCGCCCTTACGGAGTTCGGCCGCACCCATCAGCGCGAAATTAATGTGGCTCAAATACGAATTCGGACCGGATTGCGCGGTCAGGGTGGTCTCTCCGCCAAACCCGCCGGCCGGGGTGTTGCGGTTTGGAACGTTGAAACTAAACACGCCGTTGGCCGTCGGCAGCCACACGTACGGCGTCAACGTTAGATGCGTCGCACCGTCGTATTCATCGCTGACGACGGTATGGCGAACCGGGGCGGCCGGGGCCGGCGTCGGAGCGGTCTGTGCCACGGCTGCGGCGTTCGAGAAGGCGAATACCGAAACGCCCAGTGCGACGGCAGTCATGAACAGAAGATGGCGGGACTTCACAAGGTACCTCCTAGGGGGCCACCGAGGCGGCCGTGGATCTTTAACGAATGCTGGTTCGGTCTGCTTCCTCGAGATTCCGGTTCGGCGCGTCGTTTAGCGCCTCGATCCCCACGGGCTCGGTTTCCTGCCGTATTGATAAGTAAAATCATTAACGCGCCGGCGCGCTCGTACGACGCGCCGGCGCGGCTTGCGAATCCGTGACCCGGGGTCTCGGCTCAGCCCTACGGAAGCGAACTATAGAACGGAAGTGCTTCGACTTTCTTGGCCAGCGCCGGATCGTTCTCTTCGAACGCCGCGCTCTTCTGAATCAGCGTGCCGTCAGCGGAATAGTATGCTTGCTCCGCTCCTGCGGCGTTGAGACTTTCGACCGTCCCTGCTTGACGCGCGCGTTCGAGCGTGCCGTTGCTCTGACGGAAGCACAACTGCGTTGCTCGCTGGTCGCCTTTTGCGTCGAAGGTGTGCGCGTGAATCCACGCATAGTTCTTGCCGGCTTTCCACGCGTCGACGAACGTTATCGAAGCGTGCGTCCGTTCCGCAACCGTGTAATCCGCATCGCTCAACACCGTCCACTTGCTGCTGACGAGGGCGAGGTGAACCGGATGCAACGCCTGAATAGCACTTTGGATCGCGTTACAGTCCGTGTCGATCGCCTTTACCGCGGCACTCGGCGCATCGGCGGACCGTGCCGCCATCGGTACACAGAACAGCGCCGCTGCAACCAGCGACGCGGCGGCAACTCTCATTCCACAGTTCATCGTTAAATAACTTCCTTCCGTAAGAACGTTTGCCCCCTACCGTATCATGCAGGCCGCGGGGTCGCTATCCAAAAATTCCCTCTCCGCCCCCAAGAAGGAGAACCGAATGGACCGTAGCCTGACCCGTCGCGAAGCCGCGCTCGCCATCGCGGGCGCGGCCGCCCTTCCGCTGCTCCCCGCAGCGGTATCGGCCGCCCAAGGCGTTACTGCTGCGCAAGCACGTGCGATCGCCGCGGAAGCCTACGTCTATGGTTTTCCCCTCGTGGATTTGTATCGCATCATCTGGGGCTACTTCGCCGATACGGGCGGACCCGCGTTCAAGACGCCGGTGAATACGCTTTTCAATAGCGCGGACGTCTATACGCCGGCCGATACCACAGTGCAGACGCCCAACTCCGATACGCCCTATTCGTTCGCGCTATTCGATCTGCGTGCGGAACCGCGGGTTCTCACGCTCCCGCCGATCGAAAGCAACCGCTATTACTCGGTGCAGCTCGTCGATCTCTATACGTACAATTCGGACTACCTCGGGACGCGTGCGACGGGCAACGGTGGCGGCAATTTCTTGATCGCCGGACCTGGATGGAACGGCGCGGCTCCGGCCGGCATCACAAAGGTGGTCAAAGCCGATGCGGATTTTTTCGTCGCGCTCTATCGCACCCAGCTCTTCGACGCCGCAGACTTAGCGAACGTTAAGACCATTCAGAGCGGTTATAAGATCGCGCCGCTGTCGACGTTCGCCGGAACGGCCGTGCCGGCGGCTTCTCTGCCGATTGCATGGATCGCGCCGCTCTCACCGACCGACGAACGCACGTCGATCGGCTTTTTCAATATCTTGGCGTGGGTGCTGCAGTATTGCCCGCCGTTCGCAGACGAAGTGAAGCTTCGCGACCGATTCAAACGAATTGGCGTCCTTCCCGGCGCCACGTTCGATCCGACGTCGCTGCCGGCCGCGGTTCGTTCGGCTCTTCTGGCGGGGATGAGCGACGGACAAAAGAAAATCGAAGCGGCGCGAGCCGCCACGACTTCGTCGGCAGGGGATTTCGGTTCGCGCGCGCAGCTTGGGAGTAACTATCTGGGTCGCGCCGTCGGCGCGCAGATCGGCATCCTCGGAAACAGCGCAGCCGAAGCGATGTACTTCGGGACCGTCACCGACGAGAACAAGAAACCGCTCGACGGCGCGAAGGCGTATACGATAACCTTTGCGAGCGGGCAATTGCCGCCGGTTCACGCATTTTGGTCGGTTACCATGTACGACTTGCCGCAGCAGCTGCTCGTTCCGAACGCGCTCAATCGGTATTTGATCAACTCGCCGATGACGCCGGATCTAACAAAGAATGCAGACGGATCGACGACGCTCTATCTGTCGAACGTTTCACCGGGAAAGGATAAAGAGTCCAACTGGCTTCCCGCCCCCGCGGGACCGTTTATGGTCGTTCTACGCTGCTACTATCCGGAGCAAGCCGTGCTCGACGGAAGTTGGAAGATGCCGCCCGTCGTCGCGACTTAGTCTCGCGCGCGGCTCCGCGACTCGGAGCCGCGCTTGCGTACGCCTTAAACTCGAGCTCCGCGTCCCGTCAGCAGATTGATGACGATCAGCACGACGCAGATCACCAGTACGAGGTGAATCAGGCCGCCGCCGAAGTGTAAGAGAAATCCTAACAGCCACAGGATGAATAGGATCGAGATAATTCCCCACAAAAGTCCGCCCACGATAAAGTCCTTTCCTGACGCGAATGATTGTTCAGGAGACGACGTACCCGGCGGCGCGCTTGCTTAAACGGCGCGTAAAATGGTTAGCCGCCCGGGCATTGTGGTATAGAAGGCTACGCCGTCGTCGTCGTTTCGACGAACCCAAGCGCTTCGAGCGCGGCGACGACCTTTGCAACGCATTGGTCGACGTTCTCGTGTTCCGTGTCGACGGTCACTTCCGGTGACGATGGGGCTTCGTACGGGTCTGAGATCCCCGTAAATCGTTTCAGTTCGCCGCTGAGCGCGCGCATGTACAGGCCTTTGGTGTCGCGGCGAATCAGCTCGTCGAGCGAGCACTGCACGTACACTTCGACGAAATTCCCGATCCGCGTGCGTGCCGCGTTGCGAGCATCCGCGTATGGCGAGATCGCTCCGCTGATCACCGCGGCACCGTGTCGCACCAGCAGCGATGCCACGAACGCGATGCGATTGACGTTCGCGTCGCGGTCTTCGCGGCTGAAACCCAGCCCTTTGGAGAGGACCTTACGGATCTCGTCTCCGTCGAGCACGTCGACGCGCCGCCCGCGCCGCTCGAGTTCGTCGGCCAGCTTCAGCGCGATCGTGGTCTTGCCGGCTCCGGACAGACCGGTCAGCCAGACGGTGAAGCCCGGCGTCGTCGTTGCGTGGTCGTTCATGGTGACGGGCCCGCTTCGTTGACGCCGGGCCGGTACCCCGCTGCGAAGACCGCGACGATGGAGCGCGGCGTCAGAACCTCGACGTCCATCCGCGCCGGGCGCGGCCGGCAATCCGCGTAGCCGGCGTCGGACCACGCGCGTATCTCGCCACCCCAGACGAGCCACGCAGCTCCATCGATGACGACGAAAGGGCCGTCCGGCAAATTCGCGATGTCGTCGCGATAGGTACGTTTCTTGCGGCCGTCCCGCCGCTGCGCGTGCAGCACGGCGTCGATCGCGTCGGCGCCCGCTGGGCCGCCGAAGCAAGCCTCCCAAAGCGAGCGAAATCGTTTGTAATCCGGGTTCCGGCACTCGGCGCATGGCCGGTGACCGGCCGCGAATGCCGTCACCTCGTCGAGAAAGAACAGCTCCGTCCACGTATGCGGCCGCATGATCGCGCGGCGAATGCCGCGGTACTCGAGGCGGCATGCGATCCACCGCCGGACTTGCGACATTCGCACGATTCGGCGATCGTCGTCGTGCAAAATACCGCGATTGCCGGTGAGCGGACCACGGCCTGGGAGCGCGACGATGTCGCCGAAGGGCGTGACTCTATTTTGAAGCGGCATCTCTATCGGCAACGGTATCGCGCGGCGCCGGCCGGTTCCGCGACAAAGGTCTGAGGGAGTTGGCTTACCAAGCGCCTAACATTGGCCCCCATAAGGAGGTGCCTATGTGCACATAAGCCCCCGTCGGGTCGCCGTAGTAGCGGCGGCTCTACTTCTCACAAGCCCATCCGTGGCTCAGGCGCAAGCTGCGCCCGCATCGCCGGCCCCCGCCGCGATCAGCCAAACGACGAACCCGCTTCCCACCCCAACACCGAACCCGCTCTCGGTCAGCGGAAGATTCCGCTCTTATTACTTCACGCGCCAAAACGCGTCGAACAATCCCGGCGTTCAAAACGTCTTCATTCCGGCTACGCCGAAACCGAAGTACAACTCGAACGCGGTCAATCAAGCCAGCTGGAACAACGCGATAGACCTTCACGCCGACTACCACTTCGCCGGCGGCGGATGGTACGTAGGCGCGACGTACCTCTACGCCAACCCGATCAACGGCCCGTGTACGACGGCGCAGAGTCACGCGAAGAACGCGAAATACCCGAAACCTAGCTGTATCCAGCAAGTTCCTCCGGCCACCGATCCGGACGATACGCTGCCCGGTTTCGCAATGAGCACCTTCTACGAAGCCTACGTCGGGTATAAAAGCCACAACTTCTCGGCGAAGGTCGGCGACCAGCTCTTCAATTCGCCGTGGGCGGCCCCCGTCGACACGCGAATCAAACCGGCTGCTTTCCAGGGCGGCGATTTCATCTACACGACCAACCAAAACTTCGTATTCGAAGCGGCCGACATGCTGCAATTCGAGCCGCGCACCGACTCGGCGTTCATCAGCGGTACGCTGCTGACGACCTTTCCGGCCGGCAACAACGGCATGGCCCCGAACATCGTCGTGCCCGGAGGTGGGGGCATCAACACGCCGGGTTTCCTCTACACGCACGTCGGCTACGTTCCGAAGCCGACGGAATACGTAGGCGTCTACATGTGGAACGTCACCGACCTCCTGAATATGTATTGGCTCGACGGCCGGTATACGTGGGACAAAGTGAAGGCGCATCCGTACGTCGCCATCCAGGCGGGCGACGAACAGAATAGCGGCGCTTCGTACATCGGGAAGATCGACGCCCAACTTTACGGCATCCAGCTCGGTGCGAACGTGACGAAGAATATCGTCGTGTTCGGGAGCTTTGACGGACAGCCGTGGCATCAGGACACCGTGTTCTTGCCTGCGGGCGTATCGTGCAGCAGCACGAGCCACCAGATCTCGACGAAAGGCGTGAACTTCGCGTACTTCCTGCCGCTCAACGCGGCGCAGTGCCACACCAACGCAAACGGGACGACCCAAATCGAATACGGCGGCTGGGCGAGCCCGTACACGGACAACTACGCGACGAATCCGGAGTTCACGACCGCGATCTCGCAAGGCACGGCCGATCGGCGCGCCCCGGCGACCTCGTGGCGTATCGCGGCAACGTACACGTCGACCAACAATCGCTTCGTCTTCCTCGTAGCGGATGCGTGGTACAACTACGGCAACGCTATCGCCGCACAGACGACGAACGAGTGGAATCTCGACGGCGCGTATCGCTTTAGTCCGGTGCGTGGGACGGCCCTGTATCGCGGCTTACAGCTGCGCTACCGATACGCCCAGCGTACGTATTCGAACAGTTACTGCGGCGCGACGAACACGTCGTGTCCGAACGTCGACGCCACGGGCACGACGATCTTCGGCGGCCAGCCGCTGTTCAAATACAACCGAGCGATGCTCGAGTACGACTTCTAAGCACTCCACATACATAAACAGAAGCACTGCGAAGGAGCATTACGCACGATGAAGACCTCATCGAGGGCCCTGATCGTATTCGCCGTCCTCGCGCTGATCGCCGGTCCGTCCGTGTTTGCACGGGCGGCGGCGCCGGCGGGACCCGTGACGATCCTCAACGTTTCCTACGACCCCACGCGCGAACTCTACGACGACTATAACGCGGTCTTTGCGAAATATTGGAAGGCCAAGACCGGGCAAACCGTCACCGTTCAGCAGTCTAACGGCGGATCGGGAAAACAGGCCCGGGCCGTAATCGACGGACTGCAAGCCGACGTCGTGACGCTTGCACTGGCGTACGATATCGACGCCATCAGCTCACAAGGCAATCTCTTGCCGGCCAACTGGCAGTCTCGTTTGCCGAACAACAGCACGCCGTACACCTCGACGATCGTCTTCTTGGTGCGCAGCGGCAACCCGAAGCACATCAAGGATTGGGGCGACCTGATCAAGCCCGGCATCTCCGTGATCACGCCGAATCCGAAAACCTCGGGCGGCGCGCGTTGGAACTTCCTGGCGGCGTGGGCGTACGCGCTGAAGCAGCCCGGCGGTACTCCGGAGAAGGCCAAAGCCTTCGTGGCCGCGCTCTACAAGAACGTACCGGTGCTGGATTCCGGCGCGCGCGGCTCGACCACCACGTTCGTCGAGCGCGGACTCGGCGACGTCGAAATCGCGTGGGAGAACGACGCGTTTCTTGCCGTAAACGACCTCGGTAAAGGCAAGTTTCAGATCGTCGTTCCGAAGCAGAGTATTTTGGCCGAACCGCCGGTCGCGCTCGTCGACAAGGTCGTCGATCAAAAGGGAACGCGCGCCGTGGCCCAGGCATATTTGCAGTATCTCTATTCGCTCGCTGGGCAAGAGATCGTCGCGAAGCATTACTTCCGGCCGCGAAACGCGGCGGTCGCGAAGAAGTACGCGCACGTTTTCCCCAGCCTCAAACTTGTGAACATCGATCTATTCGGCGGGTGGCAGAACGCGCAAAAAACGTTCTTTGCCGACGGCGGCGTGTTCGATCAAATCTATCAGCCCACGGGGCAATAGGGGCGCGCACGTGGCGACGGCGGCGATAACGTTCAAACAGCGCTCGATCGTGCCGGGCTTCGGCCTCTCGCTCGGCTTCACGACGTTCTATCTCTGTCTGATCGTTTTGATTCCGCTTTCGGCCGCGTTCTTCAAATCCTCGACGCTGGGTTGGACCCAGTTTTGGCACATCGTCACCACTTCCCGGGCCATGGATTCCTACGAACTGAGTTTCGGCGCCTCGTTCCTAGCTGCGGCGATCAACCTCGTCTTTGGGATTCTCGTGGCCTGGGTGTTGGTGCGGTATCAGTTCCCGTTTAAGAAGCTTTTCGATTCGCTGGTCGATTTACCGTTTGCATTGCCGACGGCGGTCGCCGGCATTTCACTAGCAACGCTCTACGGTCCGCACGGCTGGCTCGGCGCACCGCTTCAAAAGATCGGCATTCACGCCGCCTACTCGAGAATCGGGATCGTCATCGCGCTCACGTTCATCGGGCTGCCGTTTATCGTGCGCACGGTGCAGCCGGTGCTTGCCGATCTGGACAAAGAGTTCGAGGAGGCGGCAGCCAGCCTCGGTGCGGGCCGCTGGCAAACGTTTACGAAGGTGCTTCTACCCACCGTTATGCCGGCTGCGCTCACCGGTTTCGCTCTCGCGTTTGCGCGCGGCATCGGCGAATACGGGTCGGTGATCTTCATCGCCGGGAATTTGCCGATGCGCACGGAGATCACGCCGCTGCTCATCGTAACCGAACTCGAAGAGTTTCACTATGCCGACGCTACGGCGATTGCCGTTGCGATGCTCGTGGTCTCGTTCGTGCTGCTGTTCGCGATCAACGCTCTGCAGAAGTGGAGCGGCCATCGCACCGGTGCGGAAGGGCCGGCTCGCCAAGTGACCGCGCAAGCGCTGCCCCGCGCGCATCGAGCGACGGCTGAGCCCGCACTCGTGCGCAGGCTGCTGATCGGCGTTGCGCTCGTGTTCCTCGTGCTCTTTCTCCTCTTGCCGCTGGCAGTCGTCTTCGGGACGGCGCTCAGCCAAGGCGTCGGGATGTTTTTCGATACATTTAAGGATCCGGGAACGCAATCGTCGATCTGGCTGACGCTGCTCGCCGCGGTCGTGGCCGTACCGCTCAATACCGTCTTCGGCCTGGCCGCGGCTTGGGCCATCGGCAAGTTCGAGTTTTTCGGTAAAAGCGCGCTCGTCACGCTGATCGATCTGCCGTTCTCGGTTTCGCCGGTCGTCGCGGGTTTAGTCTACGTGCTGCTCTTTGGAGCGCAAGGCTACTTTGGGCCGTGGCTGCAGGCGCACAACATTCACATCATCTTCGCCGTTCCCGGCATCGTGCTCGCGACCGTCTTCGTCACCGTTCCGTTCGTGGCGCGCGAACTGCTGCCCATGATGCAGGCACAGGGCAACGACGAGGAAGAGGCCGCGTTGACGCTCGGCGCCAACGGCTGGCAGACCTTTCTCAGAGTGACGATCCCGAACGTAAAATGGGCGCTGCTCTACGGCATCATCTTGTGCAACGCGCGCGCTATGGGAGAGTTCGGCGCGGTTCAAGTCGTCTCGGGCCGCATCGAGGGTCTCACCAACACCATGCCGCTGCAGATCGAGATGCTCTACAGCGACTATCGTTTCGTTGCGGCGTATACCGTCGCCACCCTTCTCGCCATGCTCGCCCTCGTGACGCTCGTCGTCAAGAGCGTCGTGGAATGGCGCACCGGAGAACGCCCCGCATGAGCATTCGCGCCGCCGGCATCATCAAACGTTTTAACCAGTTCGTCGCCCTCGACGACGTCGATCTAGAGATTCCCGACGGACAGCTCGTCGCGCTCCTCGGACCGTCGGGTTCGGGAAAGACCACGCTCCTGCGCATCATCGCCGGCCTCGAGTTTGCGGATGCCGGCTCGATTCACTTCGACGGCCACGACATCAGCAGACAGACCGCCCGGGAACGCCGCGTCGGCTTCGTCTTCCAACACTACGCGCTCTTCCGGCACATGAACGTCTTCGAAAACATCGCCTTCGGCTTGCGCGTCCGCCCGCGGAAGGTACGCTTGAGCGATACGACGATTCGCGAGAGAGTCCACGAGCTGCTCGGTTTAATTCAACTGCAGAATCAAGCCGGCCGCTTTCCCTCGCAGCTCTCCGGCGGCCAGCGCCAACGCGTCGCCCTCGCCCGCGCCCTCGCCGTCGAGCCAAGCGTGTTGCTCTTGGATGAGCCGTTTGGCGCGCTCGACGCTAAGGTGCGCCAAGAATTACGCCGCTGGCTGCGCCAACTGCACGATGACGTGCACATCACGAGCGTCTTCGTCACGCACGATCAGGAAGAGGCACTGGAAGTCGCCGATCGCGTCGCCGTAATGAACGATGGGAAAATCGTGCAAATCGGCACGCCCGACGAAGTCTACGACCATCCGGCCACGTCGTTCGTCTACAACTTCCTCGGCAACGTCAACCTCTTCCACGGTCGTATCGACGGCGGCACGACGTACATCCATCCGGATGCCACGGATCACGTCGTCTTCGTCCGCCCGCACCTCCTCGAAATCGCGCGCGAACCCGCCGGAACCAATTCGTTCCGCGCAACGATCCGCCACATCAACGCCGCCGGCCCGCTGGTGAAGGTCGATGCGGTTGCGGAGTGGGGCGCACCGGTCAACATCGAAACCACCCAGGAACGCTACCGACAGCTGTCTCTAGCAAAGGGCGACCAGATCTACATCAACCCTCGCGACGTCGCCGTATTTTCGGAAAAGCCCTAACCTCCGAGACGTCTGCGCGGTTTTCGGTGGCATACTGCCAAAGTGTCAGGCAAGCATGCCGCCGAAAACAGTCCTAGGACCGACAAAGTCTATGACAGGCACGCGACGATCGCTTCGATTACGCGTTTCGTTTCGTTAGGGTCGCGCACTTGTATGCAGACGGCGCCGGTGCTGCGAACCGGATAGTCGTTGCCCCCGGGGAAGAGCGCGTCGCCGACGTAGATCATTTGCGAGACCGGAATTCCGAGGATGTCGCGCAGTTTGCCGATGCCGTAGGCTTTATCGATTCCTGGGAGCGTCACGTCGATCGACGTCGTGCCGCCCAACCGCACCGAGAATTCCGGCAAGGAAACGTCGAGTATCGCTTTGATCTTTTGGCGCTTTGCGAAGTCGGGGTCCCACTTGCTCTTTTCGTCGAGGGGCGCTTGCTGGCCGAGTGCAGAGTAGGTGATCTGACTTCCCCTATCCTCGATGGCTTCGCCCCAGGTCTTCGTTGCGGCGAAACCTGACTTCGCGACGGCATCTTCCAGGGCGGCGGTGATCTTCTGCTTCTGCGCGTCGGTGAGATCTTCGGAGTAGAGTTTCTGCCAGCCGTCTTTGTATTCGTAGAACCGCGTTCCGTTCGTAGGCTCGAGAAATAGATTGTCGAAGCGATCGCCTTCGGGCAGCCGCGCGATCACTTGCGTTTGGAACTGCGGCATGTCCCCGCCCGAGATGATCGCGACCTTTGCTACCCCGAGAAGCGACGTAAGCAGCCCGACCATCTCGTCGTCAATCTGCGACTTGCTCAGTGCCAACGTGCCGTCTAAATCAAAGACAATCAGCGTCTTCATGCGAGCCTTTCGTGGCGAATCTTGCGCGCGGCGGCGCGTTCCCCCATACTATACCCAAATGTGCAGAAACATTCGTCCACTGTTCAATTTCGATCCTCCGGCGAGCGACGACGAAGTCCGCGCAGCCTCGGTGCAATTCGTCCGAAAACTCTCGGGTTTTGCGAAGCCCTCGCAAGCCAACGAGGCGGCGTTCGATCGTGCGGTCGACGACATTGCCGAGATCGCGCGCAAACTCGTCGACTCCCTGGTCACCACCTCGGCGCCCCGCGACCGTGCGGAATGGGCGGCGAAGGCCAAAGCACGCTCGGCAGCCCGGTTTCCGCGCTAGGCACGACTTTAGTCGCAGGCGTAGGCTCGCCTGCGTCATTTGCATTTGACGCAGGGGGTTCCTCCGTGTAACAGTGGGGGCAACCCTGCGCGAATCTTTCGAATGCGATCGAGCCGCGCACACTCGAAAGAATGGCGTTTTTTATCACAACCTTCGATGAACTTGGCTTGCAGCCGGAGCTGCTGCGCGCCGTTAAAGACATGGGCTTCACCGAGCCCACCCCGATCCAACTCCTCTCGATCCCGCCGGCCTTAGAAGGCCGCGACGTTCTCGCGAGCGCCGAAACCGGCAGCGGAAAATCGGCCGCCTTCGGCCTGCCGATTCTCCAGGCACTCTCTGACCTGCCGCGCGGCAAAACGCGCGCGCTGATCCTCGCGCCGACGCGCGAACTCACCGAGCAGATCTCCGTCCATCTAAAAGAACTCGCTAAATACACGAAGGTTCGCGTCGCCGCCGTGTACGGCGGCGTCGGCTTCGGCCCGCAGATCAACGCTTTCAAGCGTGGCGACGACATCATCGTTGCGACGCCCGGACGTCTGATCGACCTTCTCCAACAGGGCGCGGCGAAACTCGACGACATCTCGGTCCTCGTCCTCGACGAAGCCGATCGCATGCTCGACATGGGCTTCTTACCGGCCGTACGCCGCTTGCAGCGCTACATCAAGGGCGAGCATCAAACGCTGTTCTTCTCGGCCACCTTGCCGCCGCAGATCTCCGCGCTGATCAACGACATGCTCAAGAACCCGGTTCGCGTCGAACTCGCGGCCAAGGCCGCGCCGGTTGACACGCTCACGCAGACGCTCTACGCGGTTCCGCAAGAGAGCAAGACGGATCTGCTGCTCGAACTGCTCAAGGACAACACGATCTACTCGGCAATCGCGTTTACGCGGACCAAGGCGCGCGCGAACCGTCTGGCTAGCGCTCTCGCGAAGAGGCAGATCCCGGCGGACTTGATCCACGGCGACCGCTCGCAATCACAGCGGACGCGCGCACTGGACAACTTCAAGAAGGGCAAGTATCGCGTGCTCGTTGCGACAGACATCGCCGCACGCGGCATCGATATCGCCGAACTCGGCCATGTGATCAACTACGACGTGCCGCTAGCCGCGGAGGATTACATCCACCGCATCGGCCGCACGGCCCGCGCAAAAGCCACCGGCGACGCCATCACGTTCGTCTCCTCAGATGAAGAGCCGCTGATCAAGCAGATCGAGTTCATCCTCGGCAAGCGCCTGGAGCGCTCGAAAAACCCGCTCTTTCCTGAAGCCGACTTGGCGCCGCCGAAAGCACGAGTGGTTTATCGGTCTCGCCCGCGCCGCAGATAAAAACCTTGTCATCCTGAGCGTAGGCGCGAAGCGCCGTAGTCGAAGGACCGCGATTAAAGAAAGGCCCGCCTCTGGCGGGTTTTTCCTTTATCGCAAGTTCGGCGGCTTATAGGTGTAGCCGGCAGCTTTGAGTTGGTTGATCCTATTGAATACTTGCGGCTTTGGCGCGAAGAACGTGTTGATGCCGGCCCAGAAGCCGCGATAACGGAACGCCTGAGCGAGATAGTCTGGGATGTCGACTTCGTTCATGAGGCGGCGCCCGACGGCGTTGATGAGTAGGCCGCGAAATCCCGTTGGAGATAACGCTGCACCATAGCGGTCGCGCGAGTATGTTCGAGCGCGCTCCAGGGGAAAGCGGAACCATTTGATCGCTGAGACGTAGGTTAGCAGCATCTCGTTCCAGACGGCGGTTTGGTTGAGGCGGATTGCGCCGAGCTCGTGTGCTAGGGTGAAGGCTACGACGTCGATCGACTTGTTCTCGTCGATGTCGAACAGTACTTGGTGCAGCACGATATACTTTTCGCGCCACGACGAGTACGTCACCGAAAACGGTGCGATGCCGCCTGCGGTTAAGAATAGTTCGGGGACCTCCGTCATCCCGAGCCGCCGGCAGTGGTCTTTCAGGATTGCGTAGACTTCCGGAAACTGCTTCTCGGAAAGGCGCACCGAATTACCGCGTATAGCCGATTCACGACGGTTGCGATTGAGCACGACCAGAGGTATACCGATCAACGCGGTGATCGCGACGACGCGCAATATCGAAATGTACTTGTCGAGCAGGATGTGGTGAACAACCCAGGTCGGCTGGTACAGAGTCAGCGCGATGGCCACGGCCATCAAGAGAAAGTTCAGGGCTACGGTCGCGAGGAAGATCGGACGCTCCGACGGATGCCGCAGCTTCGACTCGTCAACTAGATCATCCACCGAGCGGTTTCTTCCACAGTCCCGCCATGACGGCAAACAGAAAGGCCGTGCTTATGCCGAACAGCAGCATCCCGTTGCCGGCTTCGGTGGCTCCCATCATGCGCCACTGTTTTTCCATCTCGAGCCCCGTGCTCCCGCGTGTCGTCATCGAATCGACCGAGTACAGCGTAGCGTCGGCAATCGACGGAAAAGCGCCGATATGGACGTAGACGAGCGCCCAAATCGTGCATTCCATGGCGTGTAAAACGCCGAGCATCAGTGCGACGATGACGATGATCCCGATTGATTCCGGCACCGTATCGAAAAAGCCGTCCGAGGCCCTCGGGTGCTTCTTACGCCAGCGAACCAAGAGGCGAGCGATCAGGACCACGCCGCCGGCGTGAATGGCGATGGTTACCGCGAACAGGACGAGACTCCACAACCAGCTCGCTTCCCAATGGCCCCAACCCCCCTGCACGCCCACGGTGCTAACCCTCGACGAGATAAGCGACGTACAAAATGGTGAAGAGCCCGTCCATCGCCGCGATCCCGGTCATGGCGAGCGTGCGTTTCAGCGGCCCGAAAAAGATCATGCCCACGATCACCGCCTTCTCGACCGAGCCGGCAACCAGAATCGGAAGGCGCGCCGACGGTGCGTATGCGCTGTAGATCACGAGCGCGCCGACGGCGAGAATCAACACGCCCCAATGCCGAGCGAAGAACATCGTCGCCGGCTCAGGGCAATCGACGTCGAACGCCAGCCGCAAGAGCGGTGCCGGGACGAGGAACGCCGCGAGGCCGGCTACGGCGGTTGCGATACCCGAAATGATGAGGATCCAGCCGATCGACGATGCGAGCACGTCAGATCAACGCTTTTGATAGTTGACGTTCGTTTCCACGATCGTCATGCTCTTGCTCTGCCCATCGATATTGATCGTGGTGACGTGATTCGTGCCGTCCGGGAGCTGCGCGTAGTTCACCGAGATCGTGACGCCGTCGGACGGCCCGCTCAGATACGTGTTCACTTGAACGCCGACGATCGCCTTGAGGACTTTGCTGAACGTGAGCGTTACCGTGTCACCCGGTTTGACGTATCCTCGAACGACGACTGAGTAGAGGCCTGCTGCGCCCGCCGTTTTGAGCGAGACGTCGCCCGCCGCATCGAGCGTTTGCAAGCGACCCGGATTGGGTTGCGCGTAACTCTGCGCTAGTGCGGCGACTTGCTTCCCGTAGTCGATGTAATCCTGAGTGATGCGATGCCGTATTCCCCACTTGCGCCCGCTCGAAGGTTGCGACTGGCTGATGTCGGTCCGTACCGGCTGTCCGTTCGCGCCCAGCTGCACTTGGTAGAGCGCCTCCTTCTTGAGGTCTCCGCGCACGCTGATCGCTTCTTGCTGCTGCCAGGTGTACTGCCCGACCATCTGCTCGTTCTTGGCAAGAGAGGCGCGAATCTCGGCAACCTTCTGCTGCATCAAGGGCGAACCTTGGGCGATCGCTTCGGGCGCCGCGATCGAAGAAAGCGTTACCGCGAAGGTTGCGGTGACGACGCCTATGGCGATTGAACGACGAGTCGATTGCGACATATTTTCTGCTTTCTAACGGTGATAAAGACGCGCCGCCGGTTCGGTACGAACTCGGCGGCGCGTTTCGCTCTGCAGCGGTCTTTTACTGTCCGTGGTGCGCGGCGACCGCTTTTTCGATCTGCGCCTTCACGGCTTCCATGTTAAACGACGCGCCTTTTTGCATCGGCGGGAAGTCCACGAAGGTCAGCGCCGCTTTCCCGACGACTTCTTGCACGAGTACGAAGCGCCAGAACTGGTCGACAAACCAGTTGTAGAAGGCCAGCGAACCGCCTAATCCCGTTCTCTCGAACGGATCCAAGCGCAAGTTCACGATGATCGGCCAATCGACTTTCACGGTGCCACCAAGCCAGCCGCCCGGCTGGTCGATGAAGCGATATTTATAGTCGTTGACCCGAACCGCACCGAGCGTGCCTTCGGCGAAGTAGAAGATCTCGTGCCGCTGCGAGGGTCCCTTGCCTGTAAGCAGCGCGGTTTGATCGTACCCGTCGAGATGCACTTTGTAGGTCGTGTTGCCGAGCTGCTTTCCTTTGGTAAGGTCGCTCGCGATGGTCGGATTTCCGGCCAAGGATGCGAAGGTCGGGAACCAATCCAAACCCGAGACGATCTCATTGCAAACCGTGCCGGCGGGAATGTGCCCAGGCCAGCGGGCCAAGCACGGTACGCGGAAGCCGCCTTCGAGAACGGTTCCCTTGCCGCCGGCGAACGGCGTCTGGCCGCCGTCCGGCCACGTGAAGTTCTCGGTGCCGTTGTCGGTGGTGAAGACGACCATCGTGTTGTCGTCCAGGCCGGCATCCTTGAGCTTCTTCATGACGGCGCCGACGACGTCGTCGAGTTGCGCCATTCCGGCCTCGTGAATCGACCAGCCGTTTTCCGGGGTGCGCAGGTCGTTGTACTTGTCGGAAAGATGCGTCTTTACGTGCATGCGCGTCGGATTGAGCCACAAGAAGAACGGCTTGCCTGCGGCTTTCGCGCCGTCGATGAACTTGAGCGCGTGGTCGCGAATCTCTTCGTCGACCGTTTCCATTCGCTCGGGGTACAGCGTGCCGGCGTCTTCGATCTTCTGCTTGCCGACCTTGCCCCAGCGGGGCTGCACCGTCGCATCGTCCGTATTCGTCGCCCAACTGTGAATCATGTTGCGCGGGCCGATTTTGTCGATCAGCGCGGGCGGGTAGTTCTTGTGCGACGGATCCTCCATCGCGTCGAGATGATATAGGTAGCCGAAAAACTCGTCGAAACCGTGAACCGTCGGCAAGAACTCATTGAGGTCGCCCAAATGATTCTTGCCGAACTGACCGGTCGCATATCCTTGCGCCCGCAATGCGGTCGCGATGGTCGGAGCTTCGGCCGGCATGCCGATCTTCGCGCCGGCTTGGCCGACCGTCGTAAGCCCGGTCCGGATCGGTAACTGTCCGGTAATGAACTGCGCGCGACCGGCTGTGCAACTCGCTTCCGCATAGTAGTCGGTGAAACGCATTCCCTCAGCAGCAACTTTGTCGAGGTTTGGCGTTCGACCCGCCATCATTCCCTGATGGTAGGCCCCGATGTTGAACCAACCGATGTCATCGGCCATGATGACGACGATATTCGGTTTTGCGGCGTCGGCCATAAATGGGCGTCCTCTCAGAACGGTGGATGAGTGCCTTCAGGATACTGCGGTCGAGCCGCAGCCTCTATCCCAAAAACGCGCTCCGGAAGCCTCTCATTAGGCGGGCTTTGCTGAGACGATCGACAGGTTCGAGGAATCGACGTTGTAGTCGCCCGCGGCGACCATCGAGTTGGGCTCGGCGCAGATCGCGCTGTTGTTCGGGCCGTAGATGACGACGAGGTTTGGCGGCCCGCATGGAACCTGCGTGAGTTTGTAGCTTGCAAGCAGCTTCGCTCCGGGACTCGACGGCTGAACTTGATACGACGTTAACGTTTGATTATTAGCCGCTACGATCGAACCGTATACGGCGGCCGTGGTCGCGCCGATTGCAAGGGCACCCCAGAATCCGCCGCCGTAGTAGTATGGGGCTGGGTACCAAGCCATCCCGGCATTCCACCCCCACGCAGGATAGGCTCCGTAGACGGGATTCGTGACGTACGCGCCGTGGTAGACGGTGCCGTTGTACGCACTCGTCGAGCTGTGATACGTCTGCCCATAGATATTGCTGCCGTTGGTCGTTTTGTTGTACGTGTGATCGTAGGCGTTTCCGTACGAGCTCGAGTTATACGATCCATATGCGTTGCTTCCGCTGGCGGTGCGATTGTAGTTGCCGTTGACGTTCGCATTCCCCGCACTGCTGTGTTGGCCGTACGGCGTCGACGTGTTGGTCGTGTGATGGTAGCTGCCGTTGCTCGCGGCACCGGTCGACGTCCGGCTGTAGTCGCCGTTTGTCGCCGTCGTCGAGCGGTTGTAGCCGTTGCCGTTGTTGCTTGCGGTGGTCGTGCGGTCCGTCCCCGCCGGCCCCGTGCTCGAATGGCTGAAGCTCTGCGGGTGCGACGCACCGCTATCGCCATGGAAATCAAATCCGCCCGAAGGCGGATGAAACCCGCCGCCACCGCCGCCGAAGCGGCCGGCGACTGCCCCCAGCGGCAAGAGTGCAAGGGTCAGCGCGAGCGCGGCAATTCGTTTTGCGTTCATTTTGTTATCACATCCACGGTTCCGGAAAGTGAAACATAGGTGCCGGATTTGGTCTTGACGGCCATGAGCACGCCGTGCGACGGCAACGATTGCGATGAAAGCGAGAGCGGCTGTCTCGTCCCGGTTGGGTTGAGCCAGACCGTGCCGTTCGCCAGCGGAATACGCGCCTCGGTGCCGTTCTGCTCGAGGGTCGCGTCGTACGGCAGGCATTGAATCAGCTCGCCGATTTTCGTGCATGCGGACTTGCCGATCACGACCGTCCCCTTGCCGTCGTTCGAGGTCAGGGTCATCTCGTCGTCGAGAATTCGTATGTACACGTCGGTATAGGTTTGCACGGCGCCGTTCTTGTGCTGTACTCGCAACGTTCCCGTCGCAAGCGCCGGCGCAATCGACGCGCCGAAGAGTGCGGCAAAAACTACGGTCGTAACGATCGCTCGCATGTACTACGCTCCCTGATCGCCGTAGATCAGCGCGGTCTTGGTGGTTCCGCCGGTGATCCAGTCCTGGAGCGGCAGTTGGATGTTTTTGAAGAACTCGTCGGCAATCTTGTCGGCTTTCTTGCCTTTATCGTCGTCGACGGGATGGTAGGACCATCCGAACTCCGCGACCAGGGGTTCGAACCGATCGGGAACCGGGCGCGCCCAGACCGCCAAGGTTGCCGTCGCGACCGTCCGCTTGCCGAAGTACAGATTCCCCAACTTTGCTTCGATTTCAAAAATCTTGGCGCCGTTGACGACCGACATCGTCTGATTCATATCCAGATTCAGTTTATCCATATGCGGGAACGCGCCGGCGAGCTTTTCCATCGGCAGGGTCATGTCCAGCTCGGGCGATTCGAGAATGCAATTGTTTGAATAAATGCTCGTAATCGATCCGACCGTTCCACCGTGGATGAGCTCTTCTTTAAATTTCTTCTTCTGCTGTTTCGGGAAACTCGAACTGGCGTCGAAGCTTTCGGCCGTGGCGAGCTCCGGATGGCGAAGTTTGAACGTCACCTCCCAGCTGTCGTCGGGCCAGCCGCCGTCCCGCAACTGGCGGATGCGAAAGATCAGATGGTTCTTGCGCAGCGTCTGGTTGGGTGTATCGTAGAACTGTACGACGCGCATCTGCGAATCGATGGGATCGAACGGATCGTAGCGGATCTCGAGCTTCTTCGCGATGTTCTCCAGCAGCTGGTTGAACTCGAGGAGGGCTTTGCGCCCCGGAAAACGCTCCGGCTTGAGCAGAAGCTTGAATTCGCGGTGCGTGATCTCGCTAGGCATGGTAACTCTCCGTTCGGAAGTGATTTGCTTGTGGACGTTGAAAACTGCGAGGCATGGACGTTGCACGCAGGGAATCGCGATTCGATAAGGCGGTCGACATCGCGTCGGTCATTCTTATTTCGCTCGCCACCGTCGTGACGGCCTGGTGCGGATACGAGGCCGCCCGCTGGACGGCGATTGAAACGCGATCGTACAACGACGCCGCTTCCTTGCGCATCCAGGCGGCCGTATTCGAGGGCCGAAGCAATACGCTCCAGACGATCGACGTTGCGACGTTTCTGGAGTACGTTCGCGCGGTCGCGACGCATACCACCGACGAGCAAAACTTTATCCATAGACGCTTCCGGCCGGAGATGCGCCGCGCCGTCGATGCCTGGATCGCAACCAAGCCGCTCACGAACCCGTCGGCACCCTCGTCGCCGTTTGCAATGCCGCAATACGAACTGAAGACCACGCAGGAGGCCGCACGACTCAACGCGCTCTCGGCCGAGCGTTTCCAAAAGGCGTCCGAATCCAACGAACTGGGCGATCGGTACGTCCGGCTTACCGTGATTTTTGCGGCGGTGTCGTTCCTCGCGGGAATCAGCACGAGGTTCTTCTTTCCGAACCATCTCATCGTCGTCGTACTCGGGTTCGGAGCGCTGGCGTTCGGACTCATTCGGATGTTCGAGCTTCCGATTCGCTAGCACCGAGTTCGGCCTTCAGACCAGTACCGAGTGTTTTACGAGCTTTCTCACCGGCCAGCGACTCCTCCGGTTCCCACGGCTCCCATTCTTCCCAACCGAAGAACTGCGAGGCTAACCGGAAGCCGAATCCGCAGACGAATGCAAGCGCGGTCGAAGGAATCACATCCAAGCCGAACGCCTGATTACACACGACGTACACGATTCCGGTCAATGCGGCCGCGCCGACGAAGAACTCACCCCGCACCAGTTGCTTCGGTACGCACTGACATGCCACGTCGATAATCCAACGGCCGGCCGTCGTTGCGATCACGCCGAGCACGACCGCAGCCGCGTAACCTAAGTGCGCGGCGAGCGCCGCTTGCGCGCCGACGATGGCATACCACGGAAGCGAAAACGCCGTCATGAACTGGAACAACCCGTCTTTGAACTTCTGCGCAGAATTCAAATCGATCACGAGCGCGATCGCCGCGGCTGCCAAACAACAGATGAGATACCACGGATTTACGAGCGGTGACGGAATCTTGTTGACCAAGACGTCGCGCACGATGCCGCCGCCGATACCGCCCGCATAGGCGAGAATGACGACGCCGATCAGCGTGAAGTGCTTGTAGTGATCCGGGCGCCGCGCGAGCAAGGCGCCGTTGAAAGCGTTGGTCGTGGCGGCGATCAGGGAGATATAACCGACGGTGCCGAGCGTCCAGAATCCAAACTGATCGAAAATCTGCGGCGTCATGCGACGGCGGGTGCCTCCTTCGTGCGCTTATAGAATATCCGTACCGGTAAACTGATGAGGAAGGTGACGATGAAGTAGGTGAAGATCGTCGGCAGCACGAGCGTATCCGCGAAGACGGGGTCGGTCCCGATAAGCGCACAAAGGCCGATATTCCGCATCAGGGTCGCGATCGATAACGTTCGACGGTAGTCGCGGCGCGGACCACCCAACAGCCAGCCGATCCCGACCGAAAAGAGCCCGACGCACAGAATGATCAACAGGTGCCCGTAGCCATAGACCTTCGAGACGGACTGCACGAGGTGCGGGAATACCAGGACGACCAGCGCCAGCGCCGCTACGAGAAAGAGCAGGTGCGAGATCTTCACGATCCTTTCGACGAGCGGCGTGGCTAGCCGGGGACCGATCAGCGCGCCGGCGATCAGCGGCACGAGCTGAAAGACGACTAGCGTCGCCAAGAACCTCAAAATCGGCACGTGGGCGAGGTCGGTCGGGGGCGGAACGATCGCTATCGTGATCGGAATGGTGATGACCGAAAGGGCCGCGAAGCAGAAAGCGATCGTAAGAGCAAAGGAAAGGCTTCCGCCGCCCGCTCTGCCCGCCGAGTTGGCCAGAAACGGAACGCCGGGGGCCATCGACATCAGCACGATACCGATCGCGAAATCGGTTTCGACGCGAAACAGCTTCACCAGCAGCACGGCTACGAGCGGCACCAGTATGAAATTGGCCAGCAGCGCCTTCGCCAGCAGGCCGTATTGGTGGAGCGTCTCGACGAGGCGCTCGCGGTCGATTTGGAGGCCGGCGCCCAGCATCGTAGACACGATCATGATCAGTGCCAGAATTTTCAGGTAGCATCATCCCACAAAAGCATACCTTGACGAGGACGGGAGCTCTATCCCAAAAAGGTCCATCCGGCGTAGGATGGGTCCCATGAGCGCGGCACCGCTGGCACAAGGGCTCTTCCTGGAACGTCTCGCGGTAGCCACTGTATTGGGATTAGCCATCGGCTTCGAGCGCCAATGGCGGCAGCGCACGGCCGGCCTGCACACGATTACGCTGGTCGCCGTCGGCGCCGCTCTCTTTACGGCGCTCCCGGAGCTGCTTGGGAGTTCGGACGTCATGCGGGTAGCCGCGCAGGTCGTTACCGGCGTCGGCTTTCTCGCCGGCGGCGTGATCCTGCGCGAGGGCTTCAACGTCAAGGGGCTGGTAACGGCCGCGACGCTGTGGTCGACGGCGGCCGTCGGAGCGCTCGCCGGGACCGGCCTGGAATTCCAAGCGATGGTTGGGGCGGGCGTCATCTTCATGGTCAACCTCTTCGGCCTCCCGCTCGGACAGTTGATCTCGCGCATTCCGCGCGGCGCCGACCACCTCGAAACGACGTACACGCTCCACGTCACCTGCGCCGACCGCGCCCGCTTGGCAGTGCGCGAATGCATCCTTCAGGAGATTCATACGACATCGCTCACGCTCGGCAACATGTCGAGTTCGTCACCGGCGAACGGAACGCTCACGGTTACGGTCGAGATGACGCAGCCGGGGCGCGAGCACGGCACCGCAGACATTCTGCAACACTCGATCGCAAAGATCGACGGCGTTTCGGCCGTCAGCTGGGAAGCTTCGGAGCGAGCGATCTAGCGAACTGCTAAGCGCGCAGAAAGAGTCCGCCTACGACCGCGCCGCCGAGAATCAGCAGCGCCGGATTGATCTTCGTTTTCAGCGTCGCGGCGAAAATTGCGAGCATGACGAGCACGGTGATCCAGTTCGTAACGGCACCTTTGCCGAACGAAATCGTACCGGCGACGGCAAGACCGATCGCCACGGGTGCGAGCCCCTTTTGAATCGACGCGCGCCACGGCCAATGCTCGAGTTTCGTCCAAAGACGTCCGACGCCGAACGTGAGGAAGCCGGTCGGAACGAAGAACGCAAGTGCGGCGATCAGCGCGCCTGGGATTCCACTCACTTGCTCGCCGACCGCTGCGACCATCATCATATTCGGCCCAGGCGCCATCTGACCGACCGAATAGATGTGGATGAGCTGCTCGCTCGTCAGCCAGTGATGCACGTTGACGGTCAGGTTTTGCAGTTCGGGATAGGCAGCCATACCGCCGCCGATCGTCAGCAGCGAGAGGTAACTGAAAACCTTCGCTAGCGCAGGGAGCTGATCCACTCTTGCAACTCCTCTTTCTTATTCTCTACGGTCGGCTTATGCGGACGGTTGGCGAAGATCGCCAGCGCTCCGACGCCGAGCAGCACTTCCGGTACCGAAAACTTAAAATGGTTGATACCCAAGACCGCCAGCAAAATGAAAAACGCGTCGTAGAATCCCTTGACCGTTTTCTTCCCGATCTGATACCACGTCGCCGCGATCAGACCGACTGCGGCAGCAGCGACACCCTTGAGCGCTGCGGTTACGATCGGCCGGTCGTGGCCCTGACTGTACAGCATTCCCGCGATGGTCATAAAGATAAAGCCGGGTAGGCACATCCCGATCATTGCGGCGATGCTGCCGACGGTTCCGCGAACGCGATCCCCAGCCAGGATCGACATGTTGGTGGCGTTGAGACCTGGCAGCGTGTTGCTGATCGACATCAGTTCGAGAAAGGAGACGTCGTCCAGCCACTTCTTCTTCGTCACGAGCGCGTTGCGCAAATACGCAACCACGCCGCCGCCGAAGCTGGTAGCGCCGATGATCAAGAACGTAACGAAGACGTCGAGGATCGAAGGCAGTTCCACCGCCGGTGCGGCCGGAGCTTCCACCGGCGCCGCAGCCGGGACGGGGATGTCACTCATTCGACCGATAGTACCACTCGGAAGCCGCTAGCCTCGCTCCGAAAAACGCAAAACTACCATGCCCTAGCCGACCTGCCGTCGCAGCCCTGGTCAGAGGTTGGAATGGTTGCCACCGCCGACGTTACGGTGAGTCGCCTGCCCGGTCAGCAGTTTGGACATTAGCTCTTCCCGCGCTTCGTTCGCACAATCGGCCGCGTCCGCTTCCAGCTCGGCAAACAACCGCTTCATATCCAACGCGAGACTCGGAACCAAGTAGCCTGCCAGACGCCAGCGCTCCAGGAGGTCGCGATCGATGCGCTCCGCCAGGTCCGGATCGAGCTCGTTCCCTCCGTCGAACCGGCGCAGATCTCCCGCGCCGCCGGCCTCTACTTGCGATTCCTCGAAAGCGACCCGGTCGCGCCAAACCGCACGACCGTTGTGGAACAGTTCGAGCGCGCGCAGGCCCTTGCGACGAAGCTCTTCCTGGTTCCAATCGTGTTGATCGACGGCGTGCGCGAACGCGGCGCGCAGCGTGTATTCGGCTATTTGCTCGAGGAGCGTATCGTAGTCGACGCTCTCCGCTATACAGGCTGACGGCGAGATACGCGCCGAGAAAAGGTCCACAGCGCTCCCAACTCGCGCAGGCACACATGAGAATCCGCGTGCCATCCACCGTAGCAGGCGATTTGCGCTCTCGCCATCCCGAAAATGCAACATTCGTGCCTATCGCGGCGTTTATTGTTCCGCTCCGGTGGAAACGCTAAGCCCATGAAAACGATCGAACCCGCCGACGTCGCCTCTACGGATACGATTCTGGACGTCAGGCGTCATGTCGGGTCGGAGCAGATTCGCGGCGCGGTCCGGTACGACCCGAAGTCGCTGCTCGACGCACCGGAACTGGCACTCCCCTTGAACGTCGAAGGGCGCATCGTCCTCGACAGCAATTCCGAGCACGAGGCGGCCGAGATCGCCGAACGCCTGACGGCGATGGGCGCTCGCGACATTTGGTATCTCAAAGACGGCATCGCTGGCTGGCGCGCTGCAGGCTTACCAACCGAAGAGCCGACGCAAGAGCAGCCGGTTCCCACCGAGCCGAAAGCCGGCATTCACCTGCTGTAGCGGCGCCCTGTCGCGACTACGGGGGGCTTCCCGCCGCGACCCACTGCTTCAGCGTCTGGACGTGTTCGGGCGCCCAACGGCCGTCGCACGGCATCGTCCCGGCGTCGACCGCAGCGACGATGGCGAACGAATGTTTCTTCACGTCGTCGTAATTCCAAAGGTCGAACCGGCCGAGCATCGCCGTCCGGTCCTGTTCGCGAAAGAGCGGCTTGATATCGGTTTCGAAACTCATAACGCCTCCGTTAGTATGCGGCCAGCAGTGGAGCCCCGTTGAAGCTGCCCCAACCGGTCGCTAGGTCGAAGCCTTGTCCGGCATTGAAGCCGGGGAACGAATGATGGTACGGATCGTCGCCCGCCGGGACGCCGTTGTTGCCGGTAAGGACGTCGTGGAACAGACTGTTATACTTCTTCGATTTTGCAAGGGCGTAGAGACGAACGTGCGGATCCACAAGTCTCTTGCCGCTCTTGTTCTTGCTTTGCTCGACGATGGCCAGGAACGCCGCCCACATTGGCGCCGCTTCGCTGGTTCCGCCCCATCCTGACTGTATCTCGCCGTTACGGCAGAGATTGACGCCGTCGTTGACGTTGTCGGCGAGCAGCGCAACGTCCGGCACGTCGCGCGCGCCGTCGTTGGGCGTGACGCCGTTCTGGTACACAGGCTTCGCATAGAAGATGCTTCTGCCGCCGCCGCTCGCGCCGTCCGAGTTGGAATACTGCCACGTGCTTTCGCCGGCCCAACCCGTAACGCGGCCGCTGCCATTGGTTATGCCCTGCACGTTCGTGCCGCCGACGCTGATCACGTACGGCGACGTCCCCGGGAAGTCGGCCGAGACGGCGGTGGTGCCGTTTTGGCAGTCGTCGGTTCCGTTATCGCCCGATGCGGAGAACCAGAACTGCCCTTCCGCCGCCGCCTGCGCCATGAGCGCCTCGTCGATCTTTTTGCTCTTGGTTCCGTTGAACTCGCGCTCGCACAATCCCCAGCTGGTCGTCACGACGTGGACGTTTGTGGCGAGCTTGTTGACGATGAACTCGTAGCTCAGATCGAAGTTGTGATTGGAAGGCGTATGCGCGACTACTTGATAGAACGTCGCGCCGCGCGCGACCGAGGTCGCTGAAGCGACGTCGAGCGAAGACTCGCCGTTGTCGCAGCTCCGCCCGCAACTCGGCGAAAGCGCGCCGCCGACACCCTTCGAAAGCATCGGAACGACCGGAAGGCCGAAGTGCTGCTGAAAGATCCTGACGTCGCTCGCATTCGCGGCGCCGGCCGTCGAGTTGGCGATCGTGACGCCGCTGCCGTCGAGTCCTTGCGCGTAGAGCGGCGCAATGTTGTAGCCTGCGGCGATATCGTCCGGCGTCCAGCTGCCTTGCACGTTGCCGCTCGGACGGCGCAATCCGATTGGGTGAAACTCCACGTAGTCGTCGAGACCGGAGATCGTTGCGTTGCCGAGCGCCGCCGGGATCTGCGGCTCGTACCGCGCCGTAAAGAACAGGCGTCCGCGTTCGAAGCGACGGTCAATCGGCGTGCCGAAAAATGCGGCGACGCGCATCGCAGGCGCGTGCGCCGTGATGTCGGTGCGATTCTCGAACGTATCGTCGATGACGAATCCGGCCGCGCGCAGCGCCGCGATCGCGCGACCATAGCTCAGCGGATCGGCACCGAAGTAACGCCCGAACTCATTCGGAGTAAGGTACTGCGGGTTCGCGTTTCCGGGATTCTGCAACGATGCGAGGAACGGCGCGAGCTCGTTCTCGTGCTGACCTTGCAGCCGCACCAAGATCGAAATCGATTCGCCGGGCAACACTTCGCCGGCGAACGCCCCGCGCGTCGCCGCGAGGGTCATTGGACGCGCCGCTGCGACCGGCAGACGCGCGGTCATCGGACGCAAAACGGCTGCTCCGGCCGGTACGGCATATGCGGACGCAAAGCAAGCGAGCACGATGGAAACGAATCTCACGACGGCGGGTCCTCCTGATACGGTAACGCTCGTTTCCGCCCGCGCGTTCCGAGGACCCGCCGTCCGCGCCATTGGCGCCGCTCTAACTACTGCAATCGTCCGATGCGATTGCCGGTCGACGGCGTGCACTCTGTGAACCACAGCGCGCCGTCGGGTGCGAGCACAATTCCCCACGGACCGCTGTTCGTGTGCGGCAGCGAGAATTCGACGATCGCATGTGTCGTCGGATCGATGCGACCGATCGCGTTGTTCCCGTTTTCGGCAAACCAAATCGCACCGTCCGGACCTTCGGCAACGCCCATTGGTTCGGAGGCGGCCGTGGCGAGCCCGTACTGGCCGGTGACGCTTCCGGCGGTCGTGATCCTACCGATAGCGTTGCCGGGAGGGTTACTTTCTCCAAACCACAAGGCCCCGTCCGAGCCGGCCGCGATGCCGCCGTCATAGATCGTCGTCGTCGGCAAGACGGCGAAGTCGTTCGCGACGCCCGCAGTCGTCATCGTCCCGATCATGTTCAGGCTGCCGCCCCCGGGCTCGGTGAACCACAAATTGTTGTCGGGACCTACGGTGATCGATTCCGGAGCCCCGCCGGCGGTTTTCGTCGCGTACTCCACCATCGCGCTCGGCAATGAGGCGCCGAAGGTTCCGACCTTGCTGTTCGTCGTGCAGTTCTCGGTGAACCAGAGATTGCCATCGGGCCCGTGAACGATGCCGTAGGGGTTGTCCGGCGTCGTACACGTCATGCCGCAGCTCGGCGTCTTGTATTCGTTGACGGTGTGCGTCGACGGATCGATGCTGCCGATCTTGCCGATGCCGAACTCGGTAAACCAAATCTTGCCGCCGGCGCTGGCGAGAGTCGTCGGCGTCGCAAAACTTGAAAGCCCGGTGTAGTCGGTGGTCGTCGTGCCCGCCGCGGCGTTCATGGCGATTGTGCCGATCGCGTTGCCGTTGCTCTCAGCAAACCAAAGCGACGCGTTGTCGGGTCCAACGGTGATGCCTTCCGAAAAGCTCGACGACGTCGCAATCGGGAACTCGGTGAACGCCGGCTTCGCAACAGTCAGATCGGCCGCGCCCGACGTCCCGCCGTCGCTCGGATTCGCCCACACGACTCCGGTAAAACCGTTCTGGATTTGCGTCGAGGATGCGCCAGACGCCGTATAGGCCATCACCGACGTCGGTGAGGCGAACGATACCGTCGACGGCGTGAACTTGAAGAAGCTCGCAACCGACGGCCCGACCGTTGTGTCGAGGCTCATCGTCACCGGGTCGCCGCTAGCCGAGAACCAGCCATCGGTCACGAGTGCGTTCCCGTCGGCGTCTTGAGCCGAGATGGTAACCGTCTGCGAGTTGTTGTTGATGGCGTGGATGCCGGCGGTCGTCAAACCCACGACGCCCTTCGCGACAACACCGCCGAGCGTAAGGTGGATGACGTTTGCGACCGACTGTACGACTTTCAGCGTCGCGGACCCAACGGCGAGCTGTTTCGCCGATCCGAAGCTCCCACCGGAGGGGGCGTGGTCGTAGGTCGTTACTTCGAAATCGTCGGTCCCCACTGGCGATGCCGCATTGATGGTGCACATGCGGCCGCCGGACACCGGGCTGCAGTTCGAAGACGTCAAGCCGACGGCGGTCGTCGCGAGCGGCGTCGTATGCGGGACGCCGTTTTTATAGACGACGATCTTTACGCCTGCCGTACTGGACGCGACGAAGTACGGGCGCAGCGCCTTCCCGCGTGCGTGCTTCGGAGCGCGCGGAACCCTGATCCGCATCTCGACCTTCTGTTTGCCGCCCTTACGTGCCTCGGAGATGGCGGCGGATCCGTCCGCAGCCGGGCCAGCCGGCAGGGCGGTGGGGATCGAGCTTTTGCTGCACCCCCCCAAAATGGCAACGACTGCTAGTGTAACGGCGGCTCGGGAGGCGCAAGCTTGCATTTTCATAGCCTCATCCTAGTCATCTAGCGTCCAACCAGCGTCCAATATGGTTAAGCAACGGTTCGATCTCACGGCCGAGGCGCGCGCTGCCATGCGGCGAACCGCCCGGCATGACCGACAAGTACCGTTACGGAGAGATGACCTGGCCGGAAGTCAAGGCGGCCGCGGCCGGCCGGCGGGTCGCGATCCTCCCGATCGCCACGCTCGAAGACCACGGCCTGCACCTGCCGATCGACACCGACCTGCGCCTTTGCCACGCGGTCTGCGAGCTGGCCGCCTCGCGTGCGGCCGAAAGCGTCGTGCTCGTCCCGCCGATCAATCACGGCTACAGCCCGCATCATATGGACTTCCCCGGCGCGCTGACCATCGGCGCCAAAACCCTCATCGACTACGGTCTGGATATCTGTAAGAGTCTCGCCCACCACGGTTTCGACCGCATCCTGATCGTCAACGGGCATGGCAGCAATACGCCCTTCATCGATATCATCGCGCGCTTGACGGTGGTCGAAACCGGCGCGCTCGCGGCCGCGGTGAACTATTGGGCGGCGCCCGGCGTGCGCGAAGTCGCGGAAGGCCTGCGCGAATCCGAGGCGATCGGCGGCATGAATCACGCATGCGAGTTCGAGACGTCGCTCTATCTCGCGCTGCGTCCCGATTTGGTCGACATGTCGCTGGCCGTACACGAGCTCTCGCACCGGCCCACGAAAAATTACTGGACGGACTTAGTCGGCGGCGACGGGCCGCTGGCGATGATGGAGTACTGGAGCCAACTTAGCGAGAGCGGCGTCATGGGCGATGCGACCAAAGCGACCGCCGAGAAAGGGCGCTTGCTGCTGGATGCATGTGCGAACGGCATCGTCGAACTCGTCGACGAGATGCGTCTGCGCGAGCAGCGTCCGCGTAAGGACCATCATTAAATGAAGCGCGCGCTCGCCGCGTTCGCCGTCGCGGCCGTGCTGCTCGCCGGCTGCACGCGCGCGGGCGGCGCCGGCGGCACGAATGCCTGGACCGTTCCCGGGTTCTTACGTATCGCCGAGCGTCAGGATCCGGACAATCTCAACGTCGAGCTGGGTACGGAAGTCATCGACTACGACATCGCTGCCTTTTGGGGCGCGCTGCTGTTTCGCTTGGACGACCGCGGCGAGCTCTACCCCGAGCTGGCGACCGTCGAACCTACGACCGCGAACGGCGGCATCAGCCGCGACGGGTTGCAGATCACGTACCATCTGCGCGGCGGCGTGAGGTGGCAAGACGGTGCGCCGTTCGATGCCGACGACGTGATCTACACGTGGCATCAGATGCTCAATCCGCGCAACAACGTCGTCAGCCGCGTCGGTTACGACGTGATCCGCTCGATCGATCGCCGCGACGACCATACGGTCGTCGTGCATCTCAAGCGCCGGTTCGCGCCATTCGTGGCCACGTTTTTCGCACCGGCGAATCACATCAACGTGATCCTGCCGCGTCATCTGTTGGCGCGGTATCCCGATATCAACCGCATCGATTACAACCGCCTGCCGGTCGGAACCGGCCCGTTTCGCGTAACGTCATACGAACCGGGCGTCCGCGTGGAGCTCGCGGCCAACGATTCGTATTGGCGCGGAGCGCCCAAGCTGCGCCGCGTCGAATTTCGCTTCGTCGCGAGCGATACGACGATGCTTACCATGCTGCAGTCGCACGAGATCGACTTCTACTACCGCGCGTCGGAAGCGTTGGCGCCCATGCTGAAAAACATCCCCGGAACGCGCGTGGTGCTTACGCCCTACGACCGCTTCACCGATGTCGGCTTCAATGCCGCGGTGCCCGGCCTTAGCGACGTGCGCGTGCGCCAAGCCCTGGCGTATGCCACGGACCGTCACGCGCTCATCGACAAAGTGATGCACGGCATGGCGGTGGCGGGCGATACCAATCACGCGTCGTTCTCGTGGAGCCACGCGAACGACGTCAAGACCTATTCTTACGACCCCCAGAGAGCCGCGGCGATGCTTGCCGCGGCGGGGTGGCCGCCCGGTAAATTGCATGTCGATCTGGTCAGTTTTACGGGTTCGACGACCGTCGCTTCGACGGAGGCGCTCTTACAGGCGCAGTGGGGTAAGGTGGGGGTCGACGTCTCGATCAAGAACGTCCCTTCCGGCGAGTTGTACGCGACCGTCTCAGCCGGAGGAATCGAGCAGTCCGGCAAATTCGACGCGATCGTCGAGAACTGGGAGAACGGCGGCGACCCCGACGATTCGGTGCTGCTCATGTGCGATATGAAGCCGCCCGCAGGATGGAACGTCTACCACTTCTGCAACGCCGATTTCGACGCGGCCGAACGCGTCTCGCTGACGACCTACGATCGCGCGATCCGTGCCGGCGCCTACAAACGAACGCAGAAAATTCTCGCCGAGCAACTCCCGTTCTTCGTGCTCTGGTATCAGCTTCAAATCGACGTCGTCAATACCGACTTCCAAAACTACAAACCCGCACACGCGGTTACGCCGTTCTGGAACGTCTGGGAATGGACCATCTAGCCGAGGTCTTCACCGCATTCTTGCGGCTCGGCCTCACGTCGTTCGGGGGCCCGGTCGCGCATCTCGGGTATTTCAATGCGGAGTTCGTACGCCGCCGCAAATGGCTCGACGACGAAACGTTCGCGCACATCGTCGCGCTGGCTCAAACCCTTCCGGGACCGGCCAGCAGCCAAGTAGCGATCGTCATCGGCCTCCAACGCGCCGGTTTACTCGGCGCGGCGGCGGCGTGGATCGCCTTCACGCTTCCGTCGGCGATACTGCTCACCTTGTTCGCGCTCGCCGGCGGCCGCATCGCCGGTTTCGAGAACAGTGGATGGATTCACGGGCTGCTGCTGGCGGCCGTTGCTGTGGTCGCGCTTGCGGTAGCGAACATGTTCCGTACGCTTTGTCCGGATATTCCGCGCGCGGGCTTTGCGGTCGCAGCGGCGATCGCGATCTTGCTTCTTCCGCCGCATCCCCTCGCGCAACTCGCGCTGATTGCCGCCGGCGCAATATTCGGTGCGGCGTTTTTGCGCTCTCCGGGCCAATCGCCGCGGCCGCTGGACATTCCGATTCCGCGTTCCGTAGCGGTCGCGTGCGCGCTCCTTTTCGTCGCGCTTCTCCTCGGGCTGCCGCCGCTCGCGCGGGTGGCTCACGGCGGCGTCGTCGGCGCGTTTGCGGCGTTCTATGAATCGGGCGCGTTGGTCTTTGGCGGCGGCCACGTGGTGCTGCCGCTGCTCGACGCTCGCGTCGTCGCTCCCGGCTGGATCTCCACGCAATCGTTTCTTGCGGGATACGGCGCCGCGCAAGCCGTGCCCGGCCCGCTGTTCACGTTCGCATCCTATCTCGGAGCGGCGATGCGCGGACCCATGACGGGCATCGGCGGCGCAGCGATCGCGCTCTTCGCGATCTACCTGCCGTCGTTCTTGCTGATCGCCGCCGTGCTACCGTACTGGAATCACCTCGTCGCAAACGTGCGCGTTCTCGCCGCGCTGCGCGGAATCAATGCGTCCGTCGTCGGCCTGCTGCTCGCCGCACTGTACTCGCCGGTGGGTGCGAATGCGATCCATGCGCCGGCCGATGCGGCGGTCGCGCTCTTCGCGTTTCTACTCCTTGCGGTTGGGAAGGCTCCGCCATGGTCAGTCGTCGCCTTTTGCGCGCTCGCCGGCGAGGCCTTAACGCGGGTAGGGTGATTTTTTCATGCGGGGGCGAGAGAAATCCAACGTATTAAACGCAGATTGAGCACCGCGTTCGCTACGGTTTGATTGCCGGTAGTCACGTCGAAACCGACGTACACGCCTTGCGCGTATCCGTCTTTCTCGACGGTCAGTCCATACTTGGCGGGTTCGAGTTCGAGGAACGAGTATCGCCCGCTCGCGTCGCTGTGCGTCTGCATGGCCTCCGACGAAGAGGTGATCCGAACGATCGCTCCCGCAACCGGCCTTCCTGAAGCGTCGCGCACTCGCCCCGCCAGCGACCCGGTCGTATCGGCCGCCGCCGGCGCCGGCGCGCCGGCCGGGATGAGCATGGCCAATCCCGCGAGAACGAAGGCTTTCATGTTGCTGACAACGCGGAACTCGCGCCGCGCGTGACCGAAGCAGTGCCGGCGATCTTGCAAACGCTCTTCGGTCTGGTCCCGGACGGCACGGAACGCCCGTGTGCGAATGCGCTTGTTCCCCCAGAAATGCTTGCCCGAGCGGTGCGGGCGCGGATCGCCGGCGTTCTTCCGACCGCGCGGATCCTTGCTCCGTTTCATCTTTTCCGCGGACGCGTCGATCTGGCGATCTTGCATCGCGACGTTACGATCGGCGTGCTCTTAGACGCGTCGGAACCATTCGGAGCGGCGCCGCGAACGGGGCGCGGGAGCGAGATCTTCGACTACGTGGTCGCTCTGGCCGCCTATCCGAAGGATCACTTGCTGGATGCGAAGCCGCGCCACGTGTGGGGGCTGCGCGCGTACACGGATTTCGAGGGCCACGTCGCATTCGCGCTCGCGCGCCGAGCGTTTGCTCAAGAAGCAGCGGCGCCGCCACGCCGCCTATTCGCAAACGGCCTGCGGACCCGCACCATCCTCGACGCAGACGGCATAACCGGTGCGCTCGTCGCACATCTCGATGCGCGTCACGATGCCATTTCAATTTCTCGCGAGTTCCCGTGCGGCGGATCGATCGCCGACGTTGCGGTGATCACGCCCGGCGAACTGCATCTCTTCGAAATCAAGGGCGCGAGCGACGCCGCCGCGCGGCTCGCAACGCAAGCGCCGAACTACGACCGCATCGCGACGACGTGTACGCTGGTCACCACCTGCAACCACCGCTCGTTCCGCAATCGCGTTCCGGCGCACTGGGGCCTCATCGAAGCGGCGACGGTGCGGGGAACCACGCGCTTCATGCAGCTGCGCGCCGCACAGCCCAACCCCAACCGTGACGTCGCGTCGCTGGTGGATCTTCTCGACCTCGCAGATCTGCGAAATATTCTGCGATTGCTCGAACGCCTCGCCCGCGGAAGCCGCAGCGTACCGCAACTCCGCCGCGCTTTGCTCGAGGCCGCCGCCGAGCCGGAGCTCGCGGCGCTGACGTTGCGCGCGCTGGCACGTCGCGCCCGTCCGGCCTAGTCGGTCTTTCGAGCGGCGCCGATAACCATCGCGCGCGGCGCCTTCATTCCGTTGTGCTTCGAGTCGCCGTGCTGGTCGGCGGCCGCGACGAGAGCGTCTTCATCCGCGCCGGCGATCACCTCGCCGCAGAGCGGACATTTTACCGTTAGTGCCATAGGACGAGCTTCCGGCCTTCGCGACCGGAACCTTGCCGGGAGCCGGAACCAAGCGGCGCACGGTGAAGCTATACGGCGCACGCTTCACCGGCCCACCCCAAAAGGGAAGCACAAAGCACTATGACCCGACCGCGCCTTCTCGTACCAACGCTTTTTTCAGCCCTTGCCCTGGCCGCGATCGCGGCCGGCTGTTCGGGGGGCGGCGGATCGATCCCGACATCGCCAGGAGCGCCCACCGGGTCGGCGGCGCACCGCCGGGCACCGGTCGGCGCCGTTCTAAGCATCCACATTCCGCGGAAACACAAACATCGCGGTCGCGGCGCAGCGTACGTGTCTCCGAACATGCTTGCGCTTACCGTCGCCGTGCAGCAAGTCACCGCGTCGCCGTGGCCGGCGCTGCCGCTGCAAACGCTCGTCGTCAATACGCCGCAGCCGTGCGTCCCCGCGGGCGGCGGGCTCAACTGCACGTTCGCCGTCAAGGCATACGTCGGCAAGAACGTGTTCACGTTCAACGAGTACGCGACGAAGAATCCGAAACCGCAGGATACGCCGCTCGGGACGCTGACGACCGGCGCGGAGAAGGTCACGTCGGGCGGTTCGGGACTCAACTTCATATTGGACGGCGTCGTGAACCAGATCGAGCTCTCGGTTCCAAATCCCGAATCGAATTTCGACCCCGCATCGAAAAACACCGAGGCGATACCAATTGGTACGGCCACGACGTTCCCGCTCTTCGTCAACCCCGAAGACGCGAGCGGCGCCTCAATTGCTACCGACACGTTTTCGTCGCCGGTAACGATTCAAGTGTCGCCGGCGAACTCGGGCGTTTCGCTCGCGCTGGCCGCGCATTGTACTGGCGACACCGCGACGCCGACGATAGTCACGCTGAATTGCGCGAAGGATCTCAACAGTGTGACGATCGCGTACGACGGCGCCGTCACGCAAACCGGGGCGAACTCGTACGTGGACGGCGCAACGGTGGCCGCATCGCCGCAGCTCTCTTCGCAGGCGCCGCAGCCGGCTAGCGTTGCGCTCGCGAGCAACCTGCTTGCGTACCAACTCGTTGCCGCGCCGGGCGGATCGAATCCCTACATCAATTCGTCGAACATCGCACTCGACCCGGTGAGCGGCAAGATCGTCTTCGCGTACACGACGCGCGGACTGAACCCGACGTTCCTCGAGTTCGATCCCGCCAACCCCGCGACGCCCCCCGTCACGCATTCCATCCCGTTCAATCCGGGGTTTGTCATCTTCGATGCTATGGGGAACCTCTGGACCAACGACGTGACGAGCCCCGCGCTCCACTGCTTCACCAGTATTAGCGCTGCCGGAGCGACCATCGGCGTCAGCGACGCGCTGGGAGCCGTCAACGATGCGGTCATCGCGCCCGACGCTTCGGGCAACATCTGGTTCTCGGGTGTTGACGTGAGCTGGGATCCGTCGATCGGGTTCTTCCCTGCGTCGTGCACCGCCGCGTCTCACCGGGCACAATTCCTGATCAACAGATGGAATGAAGAGCCGGCCGGGATCGCGCTTGCGCAGCCGGCCGGCGGCAACGCGGCCGTCGGGATGGTCACGGGGAACGGCGCACACAATTTCTACACGGCCAACACGGCGACGGCTGCGTCGCCAACCCCGGCCGCCGCGTGGCCGGCCGGCGAATCTCCCGGCGGGCTGGTCAACGACAAGTCATACAACATCTACGGTGCGTCTTACGGCACGCCGGTCGTGAATAAAATACCCGCGGGTACCGCGAACGTTTCCAATTTCGCGATGCTTCCGCCGGGGTCGCGTCCGGCCGGCCTCGATCAATTCAGCGGATCGCAGTCGACCGCGCAAGCCCTCGCCGTCCTCGACGGTTCATTCACGGGCACGGCACTCATCAATCCCGCGTCCGCTTCAACCGAACCGCTTGAAATCGTCGCCGATGAATCCTACGCGTGCATGGGTGTCGCGTACGACAAGAACGGCGCCCCATGGGTCGTCTGCTATCATGGCGATGCATCGATTTGGGCGTATCGTCCGGTCGTAACATCGACGTGGTCCGCTATTCCCAACGCCTTCCAATACACCGGTTCGTATCAAAGCGCGATCACCATCGCTGAAACTTCGGGTATCGACAACTCGCCGTTTACGGTGACGGCGAATACCAATCCCAGCGTGATTGCGATCGGTACTCCGTGGCCCACCACGCCCGCATTCCCGCATGGGATCCCGGTGCTGATCGGCGGCACCGGCACAGCAACACTTACGATCTCGGATAAGCACGGGCGAACGCAATCGATATCCGTCGTCGTCAGTCCTTCGGGGGTCATCACCGCACGCCATCACGGCGACAGAGGAGCCCATCGCCCCAAGTAATCTGCGCCGAAGGAAAAGAGAAAGCCGCCCGGCGCATGCCGGGCGGCTTTATTTCCGTTCCCGAGGGAAGCTTACTTGGAGGTCTTCGCCTGAGCGACGGCCTGGTTCATCTGGACGTTGGCCTGGGCAACCGTGTTCTTCACGGTCGTCTCGGCGGTCTTCTGAGCCTCGGCGATCATCTCGGCGACCTTCAGCGTGTAGGCCTTGCGGACTTCGAGGAGCTGGCTGGCGAAGCCGAACGACAGCTCGACGAGCTGGGTCGGGGTCGGCAGGTTCTCGAACGTCGGGATCGTGCCCGGCTTGTCCGACGCGAGCTCGTTGCCGAGCTTGCGGAAGTTGCCCATAGCGGCCAAGCTGGCTTCCTGGGTCTGCTTGAGGGTGGTCAGACCCTCTTCCTGAATCTTGTTGATGAAATCGACGACGTTGACGGCCATGATGTGTGTGCTCTCCTGATGCAAGTGTTTGGTACCCGCTAAGTATACCAAGCACTCGCTGTGGCTGTCAACCACCAGTGGAGGTGAAGCTCCGGTAGATCCGGATCAGGGCTTCCTTCTGGTCGACCGTCAGACGAGGATCCAGCTTGATTGCATGCTCGACCCCGTGCCGGTTCTCCGCGCTTTCCCTAGTCTCGTCCAGGAGGCCGGCCTGGGTATACATGGTCTCGGCCGAGATGTGCAGGGCGTTGGCAATGTTCTTGAGGACGTCGGCCGAGGGTTTGTAGAGACCCCGCTCGACCTGGCTCAGGTAGGGGTTCGAGATCTTGGCGATCTCGGCCAACTGGCGCATCGAGAGGTTAGCCAGTTCGCGCTGGCCCCGAATGAACTCGCCCAGGGTGCGCCAGGCGCTGCCTTTGGTGGTGTCGTCGTCGTCGCTCACGTTGCCGACCCCGCTTTCGCCGCGCCGTTCCCATTGTGGGCGGGAGCCGGTTTGGCGGCAAATGGGGCCGCGGTCTCGTTGATGACGTAGCGTCCCGGAGCGGCCTCGCCCTCCGGCAGCGCGTAGGGGGCGACCATCTCGCCGCCGCGCGGGTCGGCCCACTTAGCCCAGTCCTCCCACCAGCTCTCCGCGTGTTTGGAGCTGGACTCACGCCACGCCGAGGGGCTCTCACCCTTGGTCGCGGTTGCCTTGGTCCAATAGGCGGTCTTCTTACCCCCCGGGGGATTTACGATGCCGGCGATGTGTCCGGCGTTGGTGAGCGTGTACTTGGTTTCCCCGCCGACGAGCTGCGTCGTGCGATAGGTTGCGTGCCACGGCGCGATATGATCGGCCTCGGCGCCGAGCACGTATAGCGGCGTTTTGACCTTCCCGAGGTCGATCGGCGTGTCGTCGATCGAGAAGGCGTTCGGCGTGACGATCGAATTGTGCAGATAGCACGCGCGCAGGTACTGCGAATGCATCGCCACCGGCATGCGCGTCGAGTCGGCGTTCCACGAAAGAATGTCGAACGCAGGCGGCTGCTTGCCCTTAAACCAGTTGCTGACGACGTAGCTCCAGATTAAATCGTTGGCGCGCATCCAGTCGAAGGTCTTGGCCATCTCGGACGAATCGAGGTAGCCCTTCTCCTGCATTTTCAGTTCCAGACGCGAGATCGTGTCTTCATCGGTGAATACGCCGAGGTCGCCCGGAATGCTGAAATCGATGAGCGTGTTCGTCAGCGTCGCCGAGTTGACCCGATCGCCTTGGCCGTGCGCGGCGAGATAGGCCATCGCGATCAGCGCGAGCGTTCCGCCCAAGCACAGTGCGGCGAGATCGATCTTCGGCGCGCCCGTGATCTCTTGGACGGCGTCGATTGCCGCCAAGATGCCCTTGCGCAGATAGTCGTCCATGGTGTACTGCGACATCGACGCATCGGGATTGCGATAGCTGATCATGAACACTTGGTGGCCGTGCTGCACGGCCCACTCCACGAACGAGCGGCCCGGTGCGAGGTCCATGATGTAGTACTTGTTGATCCACGGCGGACAGCAGAGCATCGGAACCGCGTGCACTTTGGGCGTCTGCGGTTCGTAGGCAATCAGTTCGATGAGCTCGTTGCGCATCACCACGCGGCCGGGCGTCGCGCCGATGTTTTTGCCGACTTCGAAGCTCGAGCTGTCGACTTGACGCGGATAGCCGCTGTTGTTCTTCACGTCGTCGAGGAAGTTTTGCAGACCGGAGACGAGGCTCTGGCCCTTCGAGTCCATCGCTGCTTTCACGACGCCCGGATTGATCCAGGGCACGTTGCTCGGCGCGAGCGCGTCGTTCATCAATTGCACGGCGAACCGCGCTTTGCGTTTCGTCGCTTCCGGCAGCCGCGACGAGTCGACAAGCTGCAGTGCGGCTTCGCTGCGGATTCGATAGTCTTCGACCATGCCCGCGAGCAGCGGATTGTCGCTCCACTCCGGATCCGAAAACCGCTTGTCGCCCGACGGCGCTGCGGCATCGGCGAGCGGTTCCAAGCCACCTAGGCGGCGCAACATGTTCATGCCCGCCGTCTGCTCGGCCATCATCAAACTCGTCATCCACGAACCGATGCGCATCGGGTCCATCATCGCGTCGGTCATGACGGCTTTGAGCGCGTCGTTGAGCGACGCCGGATCCACGCCGGTAATGTCGATGCCGTAGCTCAGCTCCTCGGGTGCGATCGATCCTACCATTACATGTACCAGCCCCCGTTGACTTTGTAGACTGCTCCGGTGATGTAGCCGGATTTTTCATCGACTAGGAAACGCACGACGTGCGCGACTTCGTCGGGTTGTCCGAGGCGTTTCGTCGGGGTGTCGGCGATTGCGGTTTCGATCGCCGCGGGCGGCATCAGCGCCGTCATGTCGGTTTCGATGAACCCGGGCGCGACCGCGTTCACGGTGACGCCGCTGCGCGCGACTTCCAGCGCAACCGTCTTGGTCAATCCGATTAGGCCGGCTTTTGCGGCGGCATAGTTCGCTTGGCCGAAGTTCCCACTCTCTCCAACCACCGAACTGATGTTAACGATGCGGCCGTACTTTTGCTCGACCATGTGTTCGAGCACGACTTTGGTCATAAAAAACGGCCCCGTCAGATTGACCTGAAGGACCGCTTGCCACTCGTCGACCGTCATCTTGCGGACGGTGTGGTCGGCCGTGATGCCGGCGTTGTTGACTAGAAAATCGATTCGTCCGTGCTCTTTGATGATGGCGGCGACGGCATCCTTACACTGATCGTAGACGCCGACGTTCCCTTCGTAAAAGTGGACGCGGGAAGCGCTCCCGTTGAGGTGACTGCGAAGTGTCTCGGTTCGCTCGCGGTCCACCGGCAGCCCGATGACGGCGACTTGCGCTCCGTCGTCGGCAAGCCGGCGGCTGATCGCGCCGCCGATTCCGCGGGCCCCGCCGGTTACGATGCCGACGCGCCCCTGGAGTGAGAGATTATTGTTCACGCGCTAGATTTACCCATCGCCCGCTCGGTTTACCTCCAGTCCCTTCCACATTTTACAAAGCCAAAAAGGAAGGTCCGCCGAAAGGGAGCGCTCATGAAAATCGATCTTCGCCTCCCGATCGCGGTGCTCGCGGCGATTGCGCTTCTCACGCTGGCGCCCGTTTCCGCGCAAACGTCCGCGCCGGTTTCCGTGCTCTACGCGGGTTCGCTTGTAACGCCGATGGAAGGACCGATCAAGACCGCGCTCGCCGCGCACGGCATCGACTTTCAGGGACAGGGCGCCGGCAGCAAGATGCTGGCCAACCTGATTTCCGCCGGTACCAAAACGCCCGACATCTTCATCAGCGTCGACCCTAAACTCGTGCTCGGCCTCGGCGCGAAGGTTGCCAGCGCCTCGACGTTTGCCGGCACCAGCCTCGGCATCGGATGGTCGAACGATTCCAAGCACGCGGTGTTGTTCCAGAGCGTCGCCGCTGGAAAGACCACCGTGCTGCAAGCATTGCAAACACCCGGCCTCGTCATCGGCCGCACCGATCCGAAACTCGATCCGAAAGGCGTCTACACGATACAAGCGATGACGATGCTCGCTGGTGCCGCCGGCGAAAAAGCAATTCTCGGCGAAGATCAAAACGCTGCGCAGATCTTCCCGGAAGAAGACCTGCTCGCGCGAATCGACACCGGCCAGGCCGACGTCGGCTTTTTCTACAAAACCGAAGCGGTCGCGCGCGACCTGCATTTCGTGCCGCTTCCCGGCGCCGCCTCGCTCTCCGACAAGATCACCTACACGCTCGCCGTGATGAACAACGCGCCGCATCCGGATCAAGCCAAGGCGTTCGCCGCATTTATTCTCACCGGGGATGGAAAATCGATTCTGCAGAAAGCCGGCATCGAATACTTGGCCGCGCCGAAAAGCATCGTCCCCTAGGTTACGTCGATAAAGATCATCGCGCTGGTTCCGGTTCGCGATACGATCGCCGGGCCAACGCAAATCGCGCTCGAGCAGAATCGTGAAAACCACGAGGTGCTGCTCCTCATCGAGGAGCGGCAGCCCGTGGACGTCGCCCGCAATCATCTCGCGCGGCGCGCGCTCGAAGCCGCGCGCGATCCGGTGCAGTTCCCGGCGAATGAAGACCCATTCGTCTTTTGGATCGACAGCGACGCGTTCTTTCTTACCGGAACGTTGACGACGATGATTCACCAGCTCATCAAGAACCCGTGGATCGACGTGCTCGCACCGCTGTCGGGACCGCGTATCGCCAATCACGTTGCCGCCGGTCAAATGCGCGAGGGCGACCTCCTGTCGTTTCCGCACCCCGGCGCAAACTGCACGGCCGGCGATATCGTGGAAGCGGTCTTCATCTCGACCCATTTCTTCGTGCACCGCGCGTCGCTGCTCGCAAAACTCGGCGACGCGCCATTCGGCTCCTCCACGGAACTCGACTGGACCGACGACGGCTACTTCTGCATGAACGCTCGCAAGCATGGCGCTCGTCTCGCCATCAGCACCGGGATCCCCGTCTTCCACATCGACGAACGCACCGGCGCCGCGTTTCTGCCGTACTGCAACGCCGGGCGCGTCGAAGGAGCGACGATCGTCGATTTCCCCGAATACGAATCTACGCCGAAAGAACAACGCACGTACGGTCCGAGGCTGGATGAGGTGTTCAAACGACAGACGCGCCAATGGGACGCGCCTGACTTACATATCTAAGCCGCCGTTGACGTGGAACACGGCTCCGGTGATGTAGCTGGCGTCGTCCTCCAACAGGAAGCGCACGACGCGCGCGACCTCTTCGGGCTTGCCGAGACGGCGCTGCGGAATCTTCTCGATCACTTTTGCCAGCGCGGCTTCGGGAATCGCGGCGACCATCTCGGTCGCGATGAAGCCCGGCGCGACGGTATTGACGGTGATGCCGCGCTGCGCCATCTCGAGTGCGAGGCTCTTCGAAAAACCGAAGAGGCCGGCTTTCGACGCGGCGTAGTTGGCTTGGCCGACGTTGCCGGTTTCGCCGATTACCGAGCTGATGTTGACGATGCGGCCGGATCCGCGCTCGATCATGTGCTCGAGCAGCGGCTTAACCATGTTGAACGAGCCCGAGAGATTGACCGCGACGACGTTGTTCCAATCCTCGCTGGTCATCTTGCGCACGGTCTTATCGACGGTGATGCCGGCATTGTTCACCAGGAAGTCGATGCGCCCGAACTTATCGAGCACTTCTTTCACGACGCGCGCGCAATCTTCCGGATGATCGACGCGGCCTTGATGGGTCGACACCGTCGCGCCGCCTTTGGTCATCTCTGCCGCAAACTTCTCCGCACTCTCCGCGCCTTTGCTGTATCCGGCTGCAACCGTTGCGCCGTTTTCGGCCAGCATTTTGGTGATTGCCGCGCCGATTCCGCGCGTGCCACCCGTGACCAAAGCTACACGACCCTCGAACAAGACAAGCCTCCTTCGCCCGTAAAACAAGGACAGGGCCATTTCGGTCCCTCGGATGGGTTTCCGCTCGCCGTTAGGTAGACTTAGCACCATCTGGGGTAATGCAACCTGTGGCCCCGTGAAAGCATTGGAGGTCGTACCACTCTTGCCGCCCGATAGGTCGTATACCGTGCCCGACATAAAACGCCGCATCCAATCGATCAGTTCGGGAATAGAAACGCCTCCCGATCGACCGGAGTCGGCTGCTTACGATGGCGGTGTCTCTACAACCGAACTGGTCTTCGAGAATACGACGGCGGTCGCGGCGAAGGCGCTCGCCGAGCACCTCTTCGCAAATAGCGACCGCTCGATTGCCGGCATCACGTATGCGGTGAAATACAAGCTGGCCGAGGGTCACGTCGGCGGAGACCTGATCGACGTTTATCATTTCGACAACGACGAGGTCGCCGTTGCCGTTGCCGATATTGCCGGTAAGGGCACGCAGGCGGCCGTCCAAGCGGCAATGATTAAATACGGCCTGCGCGCGTATGCATCGCACGGCCTTTCTCCCGAGCGCGTACTGCGTTCACTCGACCGTCTCTACTTGGAAAATAACGCGTTCGAGTCACGCGACTCATTCGCGAGCGTCTTCTTTGGAAAGTTCGATCCTACGCGACGCCTCTTTCACTACGCGTGCGCCGCTCACGAACCGGTCGTCCTCGCGCAGCCCGGGCAACCCTGTCGCATGCTTGAAATCACTGCGCCGCTGATCGGCGTTTTCGACGACCAGCATCATTTGTTCAAACAAGCCTTCGTTCATCTCGAGGCGGGCTCGCTGTTGGTCGCGACGACCGACGGCGTAACCGAGGCCCGCAACGCCGACGGCGAGTTTTTTGGGATCGAGCGCCTAATCGCGCTCGTTACCGACTGTCGCGACCTGCCGGAATCCGATATCGTGGAGCGGATTCTCTTCGAGACCGAGGAGCACTGTCAAGGCCGCCGGCGCGACGATATCGCGATCATCGCGGTGCGCGTTTCCTAATTCCTACCGCCCGCGGTTGCGCGAGAACTTGTATTCGACGAAGCTGCGGGCGAGCAGGTTGGTTGCGAAGACTAAAATCATCAGGAGTGCGGCGGCGGCGTACGCGAGCGCGTGCGCTTCCGGGAACGGCTGGCTGATGTACGTCCACACAACGTAGGTAAGATAGCCCACCGGAGAATGCGTCAGCTGCAGCGTCGGCAGATAGTTCGACCAGCCGGCGGTGTAAATCAGCGGTGCGGTCTCGCCGAGCCCGATGCCCGTCGCGACCAAGAGGCCGGTCAGCATGCCTGGAACCGCGTACGGAAACGCGATCGAAAAGACGACCGTCGCTTGACGCGCTCCGAGCGCGTACGCGCCTTCGCGCAGTTCGCGCGGTACGCCGGAGAGCGCGAGATCGGCGCCGCGAACGACGTACGGGAGCATGAAGATCGCAAGGGCAAGCGCGCCGGCGATGAGCGAGAAACCCCAGCCGAGCATCTCGACCAGCGCCACGTACAGGAAATATCCGACGACGATGGACGGAACGCCGGAGAGCACGTCGATCATGAAGCGTACGCCGCGCACGCCCCACGGGGGTGCAAACTCCGCGGTCCACAGCGCCGTGCCGATGCCCACGACGATCACGATCACCAGGCCGAGTCCCACGAGCATGAACGTGCCGAGGATCGCGTTGAGCAAGCCGCCCGCGATGCCGTGGGTAACGGTAAAGAAGAGCTCCGGTTTCAACGCCGGGAAGCCTTTGACGGCGACGAATGCGAAGATCGAAAACAGCAGCGCGATCACGCCGATCAGCGATAACAGGCTGAGCCCCCACGAGATCGCGCCGACCGCGTGGGCCAAACGCGGGCTCTTACGCGCTTTCGTCATCGGGCACGATCCGCGCCGCGCAGGATGCCGCGGGCGACGATGTTTACCGAAAGCGTGATGACGAACAGCGAGACTGCGAGTTCCGCGAGCGAGCGCTGGGCCATGCCGGTCGAATCGGTCAGCGCCGATTCGAGCTGAGATACGATGACCGCTGCGATCGTGTTGACCGGCTGAAAGACGTTATGCGGAAACGCGTTGATCGCCGCGCCGCAAACCATTAGGACAGCCATTGTTTCGCCGAGCGCGCGGCCGAAGGCGATCAGCACCGAAGCGACGATGCCGTTGCGAACACTGGGGAGCACGGCCTTGGTGACGGATTGCCAGCTCGTTCCGCCAAGCGCCATGCTCGCTTCGAAGATCGACGACGCCTGGGCGGAAACGACGTCGCGAATGGTCGCGACCATAATCGGCGTAACCATCAGCACCAGGATGAAGGTCGCCGCCAGCAAACCGTTGCCGCTTCCGCCGCCCCCCCCGAGAAACGGAACCCAACCCAGGTACTTGTCGACCACCGGCCCGAGCGTGTTGCCGATCCACGGAACGAGCACGACCATGCCCCACAATCCGTACACGACCGACGGAACGCCGGCCATCAGTTCGACAAGCGCGTTGGCGAGCGGGCGAATTTGCGGCATTACGCGATAGACCAGCGCGACCGCAACCAGGACCGAGAGCGGCACCGCAAAGAGCATCGTAAGGCACGCCGTCGCCAAGGTACCGAAGATAAAGACCAACGCGCCGAAGGACGCGCCCGGCTGCGCTTTGATCGCGCTGGCCGTCGCGGAGACCGCTCCGTACTGGTTGCCGATGTTCCACTCGACGCCGGTGAAAAAGTTCGTCCCATTGAACGCGATCGCCGGCCACGCGTAAATGAAAAGAAACGCGAGCATGATGAAAATGATCGCGAAACTGCAAAGCGCTGCGATCATGGTTAACGCACGTAGAAACGTCTGCGCGCCGGGCCGCTGAAGAAAGCCGGGTTTACCGCTCACAAACGACCTCGGAAGTGGCCGGGGGGACGCCGCGTTTGCGGCATCCCCCAGCTTGGGTTGGATCGCCATTTCGCTCTGAAGCTACTGAATGCTTCCGATCAGCGTCTTGCTTTTCGCGGCGATGTTCGCCGGCAACGGCAAGAAGTGGACCTGGCCCAGATAGGAGCTCTTCTGTCCGCCGCTTGGGGAGATCGCCCACAGGAGGAACTTCTTCAGTTCGCTCGCGGTGGCGGCATCAGGCTGCTTCGGATTCACGATGGCATATTCGTAGTTGATGATCGGATACGAATCCGCACCGGGAGCGAAGATCAGCGAGATTCGGCCGTCAGCCGGCGTCTGCTTGTCCGATTCCGCGGCAGCGGCACCGATCGTCGCAGCGGTCGGAACGACGAACTTACCGGCGGCGTTCTCGAGTGCGGCGTAGCCCAGGCCCGCTTTTTCGGTTTCGCTGAGGAAACTCACGCCGACGTACGCGATCGAGTACGGCGTGTTTTGGCAGGTCTGCACCATGCCGGGGTTGCCCGTTGCACCGACCGACGATGACACCGACGGCCAGCTGATCGTCGTGCCGTAGGCGGGGCCGCTCGCCCACGCCGGCGCCGACTTGCTGAGGTACTGCGTGAACAGGAACGTATCGCCCGAACCCTCGGCGCGGTGGATCGAGATGATCTGGTTGTGCGGGAGTTTGGCGCTCTTGTTGATCGCCTTGATCGCGGCATCGTCCCAATAGGCGATCTTGCCGAGATAGATACCCGCGAGCACGTTACCGGAGAGGTTCAGGTGGACGTTGTTCAGACCCGGGATATTATAGTTGACCTGCTGCGCGGAGATCGCGAGCGGGATGTTGAGCATCGGAGTCTTCTGCATGGCGCCGTCCGGCATGTAGGCGTCCGACGCGCCGATCTGCGCGACGCCGGCGATGGCCTGCGAAATTCCGGTGCCGCTTCCGGTACCCTGGGTCGTGATCTGAACGCCGTTGTTGCCCTTTTGATAGTCGGCAACCCACAGGTTCATTAGAGGATAGAGCAGCGTCGAGCCCGTCTCGAGCAGCCGCGTCGCAGCGAGGGCTTGGCCCGCCGTCGCAAACGCAAACAGCGCCGCTAAGGTCAGCGCTAACGTCTTCCGCATTGATACTCCTAAAAGCAAGGGTGAGAGACTCCCCCATTCTCAGGGGCCAAGGCTAAGACGAGATTAAGACCGGATAACCAGGCGCTTAAGGTAATTGCCTGCCCCCGTGGACGAGGTACGAAGCCGGAACCTCAGGAATCGGGCACCCCTATGCCCGACCGCGTCTCTCTGCCGGAGCTCCGTCACACCGCCGCCCACGTGTTGGCCTACGCCGTCCAGGATTTATTCCCGGATGCCAAGCCGACCATCGGACCGTCCATCGAGAACGGGTTCTACTACGATTTCGACCGGCCGACGCCGTTCACGCCCGAGGACCTCGAGCGGATCGAGGCCCGGATGCGGGAGATCGTCGCGGCCAACTACGAGATGACCGGGCAAGCCGTGACACGCGAAGCCGCGATCGATCGGTTTGCGAACAATCAATATAAAGTCGAACTCGCCAGCGAGATTCCCGAGGGCGAACCGATTACGCTGTACACTATCGGCGAGTTTACCGACCTATGCCGCGGCGGCCACGCGCACACCACGGGCGAGATCGGCGCGCTGAAACTTACCAGCGTCGCGGGCGCCTATTGGCGCGGCGACGAGCATAACCCAATGCTGCAGCGCATCTACGGCACGGCCTGGTACGAGCAACGCGAGCTGGATGCGTACCTGCACCAAATCGAGGAAGCCCTCAAGCGCGACCACCGCAAACTCGGCACCGAACTCGATCTGTATTCCGTGGAAGACGACGCCGGCGGCGGTTTGGTATTTTGGCATCCCAAGGGCACGATCGTCCGCGAGATCATCGAGAACTTCATCCGCGACGGTTTGCGCGAGCGCGGATATCAACCCGTCGTGACGCCGCACGTCGTCAGCGAAAAGCTGTACGGCATATCGGGTCATCTCGACAACTACTCGCAGAATATGTTTGGTCCGCTGGAAGTCGAGGAGCAGCGCTTCCGGCTCAAGCCGATGAATTGCCCCGGGCACATTCTCATCTACAGAAGCCGTCTGCACAGTTATCGCGACCTGCCGATTCGCTATTCCGAGTTCGGCACGGTCTATCGTTTCGAGCGCTCCGGCGTGCTGCACGGGTTGACGCGCGTGCGCGGCTTCACGCAAGACGACGCGCATCTCTTCTGCACGGCCGAACAACTGCAGGGCGAGTTCGAACAGACGTTGGACGAAGCGCTGCGCTTGATGAAAGCGTTCGGCTTCGAAGAGTTCGAGTATTTTCTCTCGACGCGCGAGGAGAGTTTGCGCGGCGACACCGACCCGATCGCCGAAGACGCGATCCGCAAAGCACTCGAAAAATACGGCTTACCGTACAGCATCGATGCAGGCGGCGGCGCGTTCTACGGCCCTAAGCTGGATATCAACGTGCGCGATGCCATCGGACGCAAATGGCAGCTCGGCACCGTCCAAGTCGATTTCGTGCTTCCAAAGCGTTTCGAACTGAAGTACCGGGGCGCCGATGGTCAAGATCATACCCCGGTCATGATCCATCGGGCACTCGCCGGCTCGCTAGAACGTTTCTTTGCCATCGTGATCGAACACTTTGGTGGGGCGTTCCCGGCCTGGCTGGCTCCCGTTCAGGCGATTCTCACCCCAATATCGGAACATCAGCTGGAGTACGCCGGCGAGGTCGCTGCCAAGCTGCGCGCGATGGGCTTCCGTATCGGCGTCGACGAAAGCAATGAGAAGCTCGGCTACAAGATCCGCCACTGGAAGACGCAAAAGGTGCCTTACATCTTAGTCGTAGGAAAACAAGAAGCCGCAGACGGCACGGTTAACGTGAACGAACGAGGGATCGAAGCGAAACGCACGATCTCCACGGACGAATTCGCCGCCGAACTACGCGCGGTCGTCGAGGAGAAACGGTGAAAATCGACCTTCGCATAGCGTTCGCGGCCCTCATCATGCTGGCCGCCGCGGCCTGCTCCGGCATGAGCGGTCTGGATAGCGGCGCCGGCGGCATGGGGGGCGAGGTCGCTCCCCCGGTCAACGGACAAGGCGCCTTTGGCCAGCAGCAGGGAGCCGGCGCGAACGCCGGCGGCCCGACGGCCGGCCCCAACGGCGTGGCCGAGCTGGCAAACCCCGGGGCTACGCTCGCGCCGAATCAGGCGCAGTACCCCGTCGCGGATGGACCGACCGGCATGAAGTGCCCGCAATTGAGCCTGCAAGGCCAGCAGTACAACTGTACGTTTAGCTTCAACGTTCCCGCGACGCCCTCACCCGGCGCGAGCGGTTCGCCCAAAACAAAAGCCACCGCCAGCCCGACCCCGACACCCGAGCCAAGCGCTTCATCGGACGACGATTCGACCGACGCGGATGCCTCGCCGTCGCCGACGCCGCCGGGCGGTATTACGTTGCAAGTCGAAGCGCTCCCGACCGACGTCCCGGGCATGACCAATCCGGATATGCGCGCGCTCAAAACGACGGCGGTCGTCGGCATCCGTCTGCAAAGCGACACGGATTTCGTCCTCGACGGCACTTCGATTGCGAACTACGTTCTTCCGAAGACGCAGTTCGTCGGCCGTCAGTTCGCGCTGCAACTCTACAACGAAAGCTTCCCGCGGACGATGAAGGGTGCGAAGCGCACGGATACGTTCATCGCCGGATACTCAAAGTCGGTTATGGACGCCGACGCTTCGTCGATAAACTTCACGTTCACCGTCCCGAAGATCACCGTGAAACGCGGGCAGATCTGGCTGATCGTTATGTACGGGCTCACCTACCCGCCGAACAGTACTCCCGCGCCGTCGCCCAGCCCGTCCGCCTCGCCTTCCGGTTCGGCATCGCCGTCGTCCTCGCCGTCGGGCAGCCCGACGCCTTCACCGTCACCAAAAAGCACGTAAATGAGGCGCGTGCTGGCGGAGTTGAGCCCGGCAGCACGCAAGACCTTCGTCGCGTCTTTTCTGGGTTGGGCGCTCGATGCGTTCGACTTCTTCTTGTTGACGTTCGTCGTCACGCGCATCGCGACGGACTTCAACAAAACGATTCCCGAAGTCGCGTTTGCAATCACGCTGACCCTCATGTGCCGGCCGCTCGGCGCCGTGATCTTCGGATGGTTTGCCGACCGCTTCGGACGACGCACGCCGCTGATGATCGACGTCGCGCTCTTTTCGGTCTTCGAACTGGCGACGGCGTTCTCGCCGAACTTCACCGTCTTTCTGGTGCTTCGAGCCTTTTATGGCATCGCAATGGGCGGCGAATGGGGGCTCGGCGCCGCAATGGCGATGGAAGTCCTTCCGGCCAAACGGCGCGGGCTTTTCAGCGGCTTGCTGCAATCCGGCTACATGACCGGCTATCTGCTCGCCGCGCTCGCCTTCTTCGCCGTGTTCCACTTCGCGCCGCAGCTCGGATGGCGCGCGCTATTCGTGATCGGCGCCCTCCCCGCGCTGTTGATCTTCTACATTCGCGCGAACGTTCCGGAATCGCCGACGTTCGTGGCCCAGCTCCGAACTCGTGCTAAGGATGCGCCCCATGCTGTTCTCGCCGCCGCGCGGAACCACTGGCCGCTCTTTATCTACGCAATTCTCTTCATGACGTCGCTGAACTTCATGTCGCACGGCACCCAAGATCTCTATGCGACCAGCCTGCAGACGCAGCGCGGCTTCGATACGGGCGCGACCACCACGCTCTCGGTCATCGCAGCGTTCGGTGCGATCGCCGGCGGCGTACTGTTCGGCACGTTCTCACAGCGGTTCGGGCGGCGCGCCTGCATCATGATCGCGGCGGTGCTCGGCTTCTGTGCGATTCCGCTGTGGGCGTTCAGTCCGAGTTTTGTTTTGCTCGGCGTCGGCGCGTTCGCGATGCAGTTCATGGTCCAGGGGACGTGGGGGGTGATCCCGGCTCATCTCAACGAGCTCTCGCCCGCGGACACCCGAGGCACCTTTCCCGGCTTCACCTATCAGATCGGCAATCTGATCTCAGCCGGTGCCGCCCAGATGGAGGCCGCCTTTGCAACCGGCCACTTTCCCCTTCCGGGCGGGGGCGCCGACTATGCCAAGGGGATGGCTATCATTGCGGCAATCTGTTTCGGGGCGGTCTTCATTTTTGCGGCTATCGGCTTCGCGATCCGGGCCGAAAATCGCGACGCGTCGTTCCTCGAACCAGCCGTCGAATAGGCCTCCGGGCGTCCAAAGCGGACATCAGGAGGAGAATGGCGAAAAACCCTCTCACCGCAACCATTTCACGTTCCGAAGGGTCTGACGTCTCGTATTATGCTATCCACTCGTTTATCAATTGCTAGTCTCAATATCAACAAGAAGGCCAAGGATCGGCTCGTAGAAGAGCCCTCCGAACCCGTCTACGGTGGATATGCGAACGCGCGCGGAGAGATCTTTCTCTTCGGCGAGGATCTTGTCTACCGGGTGAACTTCAAGAACCAGACGCTGCAGCAACGCCCACCGCTCAACGCGGGCGCCCAGGCGCGCTACGACGCGACGGCGGCCGGCGAGGCATTCGAGTACTGCAACGTCAGCTTCCGCCGCCTCGACAGCACCGAGATCAAGAAGATCTGCTCCTCGGGGGCGTTCCGCGTCACGCCGAAGTTTGCATAAAGCGCGATCCCTCTGCCAGTGCTTCGAACGTCGACCGCATCGCGGCCGGCGTTTTTATCTTTTTCACGCTTGCTTCTAATCGCCCTATAAGCAGGAACGGGCCCTCGAGCGGTTGATACCGCCCGCAAATGGTTACAATGGTGAGGACGAACAAGCGTCCTACCAAGCAACCACACAGCGCACCGTCGTCTTAATGGAGGAGCTATGCGAGCTCTCGTGCCCTTGCGCGCCCTACTCATCGCACTTTTACTAACGGCCGTCCCGGCGATCGCGCACGCCCAGGTCGTCCTTAGCTTTAACGTCGGCGTCGCGCCGCCGCTGCTGCCCGAATACCAGCAGCCGTACGCTCCCGCGCCGAACTACATCTGGACGCCCGGCTACTGGGCCTGGGGTTCGGCTGGTTACTATTGGGTCCCCGGAACGTGGGCGATGCCCCCGCAAACCGGCCTGTACTGGACGCCCGGCTATTGGGGCGCTAACAGCTACGGCAATGCCTACGGCTGGTCTCCCGGATATTGGGGACCGCAAGTCGGATACTATGGCGGCGTCAACTATGGCTACGGCTATGGCGGCAACGGTTACTACGGCGGCGAGTGGAGGAACGGAGCTTTCGCCTACAACACCGCCGTAACGCGCGTCAATCCGACGATCGTTCACAACACCTACGTCAACCGGACCGTCATCAACAAGACCGTCATCAATCGAACCAGCTACAACGGCGGCCGCGGTGGAATCCAAACGCGACCGACGGCGCAACAGGAACAGTTCGCGCGCCAACGGCACGTCCAGGCGACGACCGCGCAAGTACAACATCAGCAGGCGGCGTCGCGCGACCGCGATCTTCTCGACTCGGTCAACCGGGGCAAACCGCCGGTTACCGCCGTCAATCGGCCGATGACGGCACCGCCGAAGGGCGCAAAAGCGCCGACGGACGCGGACCGCTCAGCCGCATCGAAGTCCGCACCAAAACCCGCACCGAAGCCGGCTGCCAAGCCGCCGGCCGAATCAAAGCCAGCTGCCAAGCCGCCGGCCGAATCTAAACCGGCTGCCAAGCCGCCGGCTCAACCGAAGCCCGCTGCGAAGCCTCCGGCCGAGCCGAAGCCTGCCGCTCATCCGCCGGCTCAACCCAAGCCCGCTGCGCATCCGCCGGCTCAACCCAAGCCCGCGGCTCATCCGCCGGCGCAGCCTAAACCCGCACCCAAGCCGCCGGCCAAACCGCCGTCGGACACGAAACCGTCGGGCAGCGACGACAACAAGAAACCTCCGCAGTAGATCCCGAGCAATCGGCAAACGCAAAGCGGCTCGCACGTCGAAACGTGTGAGCCGCTTTCGTTTTATGAAAGGTGCGCATCATGGTTAAGCAAAGCCGTTCCTCGTACACCGACACGGTTGCTGCCCTGAGCAAGGCGATCGAAAACGCCGGCAACACAATCTTCGCCACCATCGACCAAACGGCCGCAGCAAAAAGCACGGGACTGTCGCTGCGCCCGACGACGCTGCTTATCTTCGGAAACCCCAAGGGCGGCACGCCGCTCATGGAGGCGTTTCCGCTAACCGCGCTCGACCTTCCCCTCAAACTTCTGGTCTGGGAAGACGGCGCTGCAGTCAACGTCGCCTATACGCCGGCGTCGGAGATCGCCTCGCGGTACGGCGTGCCGGCAGACGATAAGCGCATCGCCGCAATGGATCGCGCCCTCGCGACACTGTCCGATTCAGTCGTATAGCGGTCTAGCCCTGTCATCCTGAGCGTAGCGAACGCAGTGAGCGTAGTCGAAGGACCGCGGAAAAAGCAAAGCCCGCATGGACGTATGCGGGCTTTGTCTGCGGTGCGATCCTTCGACTACGGCCCCTTCGACCACGCGCTTTGCGCTACGCTCAGGAGCCTACGCTCAGGATGACAGGGGCGCGCTAGATCGTAAAAGCGACGATCTCGTTGAATTCGCGGTGGTTCGTCCAGAAGCGGGTGCCGTCGAAGGCGAGACCGCGAACTTGCATTGGAACGCGAACGAGATCTTCGATTCTCGGCGCACCGCCGTTCACGGTCACGCGCGTCAAGAAATAGTTGGTGCTCTCTTCGTCGTCGACCGTCATTGCGTAGAATGCGCCGTCGGCAAACGTTTGCCCGCAGATACCGCGCGGCAACTCGATCGTTTTGACGACCGCCCCCGTTTCGTCGATACCGAGAATGCGCTTCTCATACCATTGGCTCACGTACAGGCGCATACCGTCGTAGCTGAGATGCGAACCCGTATCGTTCGGGCACTCGAGCGCACTCGACTTGAAACCGTGCCCCGGTACGAACCGCCGAATTCGGCGATGGTCTTCGCTCGTTTCGCCGCACAAAACGCGCAGCTCGTCGCCGACGACGGTCATTCCCCAGGGTTTGCCGGGCGCAGGCGTCTCCTCCAACACCGTCCACTGATGCGGGTCGATCGCGTACACGCGACTGGTATCGACCGAGCCCATCCAAAGGCGTTCGCCGTCGAAGGCGATGGCTTGCGGGCGCGGCGCCGGCGACGGCAGGCGTAAGGCTTCTTTCATGTCTTGCACGCCGTAGTGCTTGGCGCGGCGGCAGCTAGCCTCCTACTTTCGCAGCGGGCTCGGATCGACGGCCACGCCCTCGACGTTCATCAGGTACGGTGCATACGCAGCGGGCATGCCGGCACTCAAATCGATCTGCAGTTGGGGTTTCGCACCCGACTTAAACGCGCCGTCGTACTGTGCCAAATACATCTTCCCCGGTTTGCCGTTGTTCTTCGGCGGCGTGCTGTTCGCAACGTACACCGTCCCGGCAACGTCCGTCGTCACCGCGAGCGGCCAGACGAGCCGCGCGCTCGCGGTCGCATCCGGCAGGGTGCTCGACGAGACGATTCCGCCGGCATAGCGCGTCAGCGTCGAGTACTCCGGCCCGGGCCCCGGCGGTCCTTGCACGATGCTCACGTAATCGTTCACGACGAACAGCTGCCCCAGCGGATCGACCGCGACGCCGTACGGCTCGTTCACGCCGTTCTTCGCGGTGCTGTCGATCTGTCGCAGCGCCGTGGTCGTCTTCTTGAAGTTGAGCGGTAGGACGACGACCCGGCCGACGTTGACCGTGCCCGGCGGATAATACGTGCCGACACCGGTCATCGCGACGTCGAGCTCGCCGCGGGTCGTGTCGACGGCAACGCCGGTAACGTCGGCGCCGGCCTCCCACGGAGGCGAAATCGTGACCGCGCTGCCGCTTTTCGAAAACCGCGTGACGGTCTCGAAGCCGTTGTCGGCGACGTAAACGTTATCTTTGGCATCGAGTGCGACGCCGGCCGGCGAGAGCATGTTTGGCGAGGTGAACAGTTGCGACGGCGTCGGGTTCGTACTTCCCGCCGCATACTTCGTTACTCCGCCCGCGTAGCCGAGTAATCCGGAGTTCGCAATATAGAGCGAGCCGTCGCTGCCGAACGCGACGCCCGTTACATTCGGGAAACTCGTCGCATTGTGCAGGATGATGTCGTCCCAAATGACGCTCGGCTTGACGTTGTCGTCGAAATATTGCATCACCGCGTCGCTTCCGCCGATGCTGGGATTCGGTTCGGGGTTGAGCGAAACGGCAACGATCTTGTGTGCGACCGTAACGGTCACCGAAACGCGCTGCACCCTTCCGGCCTTCGGTTTCAGCGTAACGATGAGTTTTGCCGTACCCGGCCGCACGACGAGACACGCCGGGCATGCCGAGGTCGATTCGGCGGCGGTAACGGCGGCCAGCGTGAAGCGGCCGGGCAGGTTGCCCGCCGTAACCGCTAGCCGCGACGGATTCTTTGAAAGGATCGAGATCGCGGGCGCTTGGTTTCCCGTCACCGGCTTCCCCGACGAATCCAACGCGCGGACCAACAGCTGGCGCGGCGCCGCGCCCCAAAGCTGTAGCCCCGAGGCATCCCCGCGAAGGTAGCCCGACGCGACCGGCGCGATCTGCACGCCGGAGAATTGGCCTGCCGAGATGGACTCGGACCCCGTTCGCGGAGCCGCGGGAGAGCCGCTTGGCACCATCTGCGTGCCGCCGGCACAACCCGCTACAAAAAACAGCGCTGCTAGAGCGCTTCCCATTCGAACGTTCATGCGCCCATCTTACGCCGTGCGCCAGCCGCCTGCATGGGGAGTTCTCCCTATTGTCCAAACGACAGACCTGATGCCCGTGCGGCGCACACCCGATTCAGAACCGTCCACCAGCCGAAGCACCCTTCTTGGTCGCGTCATCGCATCCGGGCGCCCGGCGGTCGCTCTGCTGGGCGAGGCAGGCATAGGAAAGTCTTGGATGCTGGCGGAGCTGCGCGAACACTTCGCGCAGGCTGCGTTCTCGGCGCGCTGCAGTTCGCTCGCAACCGGAATGAGCTTCGAACCGCTGAGCGCGCTGCTTCGCCATCTCCACGCCGCGAATTTGCTTTCGAACGAATGGCTCGAGCTCGCAGACCATCCCGGTGCCGTCGTGGATCTGCGCGACGCGCTCGCAACGGCCGCAAGCCGCCGTCCCATCGCGCTGCTCGTCGACGATCTGCACTCCGCGGGCGAAGCGGCGCTGTCGGCATTCGAATACTGCGTCGACCGGCTCGTCGATTATCCGATCCGCTGGTTCGTCACGGCATCGCCCGGCCACGCTGCAACGACGGCCGTGCTCGCGCGTCTCGAGAGCAAGCATCTTCTCGAGGCATTCCCGCTCGAACCGCTCTCCGGCGACGAAGCTCGCGCGCTGCTCGCGAGCCTTGCGCCGCTCATTGGGGGCGGCGCCCAAGCGCAGCTCGGCGTGGACGAACGCTGGGTTGCGACGGCTCTCGCGGTCGCGGATCGCGCGCTCGACGTTGAATCGCTGGCTCGCGTTGCGGGCATCAGCACGGATCGCGTGCGACGCGCGCTTCCCGCGTTGGAAGCCGCTCGCAGCGTTCGTCTCGAACCACCCGGTTATGCCGTCGATTCGCGGCGGATGCACGGCTTCGCCGCTTCCGCCAACGCAGCGTCGTTGCGGCGTATCCATAGCGCGCTTGCCGAGATCGACCCCGATCCGATGCATCGTGCGGTGCATCTCGAGGAAGCCGGCTTGAAGAAAGACGCAGCCGCGGTATATCTGTCGGTTGCGTTGGATGCGCTAGCCGCGGGCCGCTTTTCGGATGCGGCCGTCGCATGCACCGCGGTGCGCCGCACCGCGACCGCGCGATCGAGCGAGCACAGAGCCGCCGCCGCCGTTGCCGAACTCGTGCGCCGCTCGGGCAATGCGTCGAACGGCCACGCCATCGTCCATGCCGGCCGCGCCGCGCTCGACGAACTGTTCGGAGCGCTTCCGTTGGATCTCCGCGTCCGCTGCGAGAGTGCCTACTACGCCGCCACGATCCAGTTCGTTCCGGATCGCGCCGCCGAGGCGCCGGAGCTTGCAACGTTGCTGGAAGCGTGCCGCAACCGCAACGTTCCCGGGACTGCGGCGCTCCACGGCATCCTTGCAAAGATGTACTACGGACTGAACGAACCGACGCGCGCCGCCGAGGAACTCGAACGCGGCCTGACCGCATTGGAGAGCGCGTACGATCCCCGAACCGGAATTCGCCTGCGCGTCGATCTCGGTTTGGCCAAAGCCGCGCGCGGCCAGACCGTCGAGGCACTCGAGTCGATCGAGGGGCAAATCGGACGCGCGTTTTCGCTAGGCTTCAACGACGAACTCTGCTCCGCGTGTTGCGCCGCGATGTACGTCCTTTCCACCGCGGGCCGTTTCGACGAAGCCGTCTACTGGGGCGACTACGCGCTCGCGCAGCCCGGGCCAAAGTCGTCGCGATGGGTCGCGATCCTTACGTACAACCTCGCTACGATCGACTTACAAAACGGCCGGCCCGAACTCGCTCTGGGCCGTTTGGCGGGCTTGCGCGAAAACTTGGCGCAGATGCGACCGGCCGACGTTCCGATGATCGCCGTTCTCGAGATCCTTTCGCTCGCCCAAACCGATCGCTTGGATGAAGCGGCGACGGTGCTGCGCGAAGCGCTGCGCGTCGACGCACCGGAATGGATCCGCTTGGAGCTGCGCAATGCGGAATCTCTGCTCGCCGAACTGCGCGGAGATCTCGACGCGGCACTCACGATCTCTACCTTCGTGATGCGTAACGAGTCGACCGAATCGAACGCCCGCCGCTCCGCGATTGCGGCTGCGGGCGCCGTCGCACGATTGCGCTACCGGCTCGGGCTTCAAGACTTCACCGAACCTGCAGCACTGCGCGAAACGATGCCGGCTCGCTCATCGATGCTCGGACCGGCGCGGGGCGAAACCTCCGCGTACGCTGCCCTCGCAGCCGAACCGTCGCCGGCGAATGCGAGGCATCTCTCTGCGGCGACCGCATCGAACCCGGACCGGTTCGCGCGCGCGCTCAACGGATTCGAAGCGGCCAAGGTCGCGGCAACGCGCGAGGCGCTGAGCGCGATACTGGCGGAATTCGAATCGATCGGCTCGCTCGCACTGGCGCAGCGCGTGCGCGATGAAGCCGAACGTCTGCGCGTCTCGCTCGACGAGCGCGTGCCCCGGCGCCGGCATCTTACCGAGCGCGAAGCCGAGCTCGCACGCCTCGTTGCTTCCGGAAAGACGAACGCCGAGATTGCCGGCGTCCTAGGCCTGTCGACGAAAACCGTCGGCCATCACCTCTCAAATATCTTGAGCAAATGCGGCGTGCGGTCCCGCGTCGACGTCGCTACGCTCGTAATCCGCGGAAAACTCCCGGTCCACGTCTCGTAGTTTGCTTACGGCGCCGACGCGGGAACGGCGCGATAGGCGGCGACTTCGTCCGACAGGATGTCTTGCGTCATCGTGTACGTGCTGCCGGAAGTGATCCGGAACTGCCGGCGTTCTTTGGCGTTCGACGCGTTTGCGTTGAAATGCGCGTCCGGAATGCGCTCGAGCCGGTCGTACCGGTAGAGCCGGTACTCCACGCCGGGCTTGAGATCCGAGACGACGATGGTTAACGTTAGCGGCATCGCGCGCGGGCGCACGTTGGAATGCTTTCGCATCGCCGGGCGCTCCCATTTCACGCTGGTCGCCAGGCGCACCGGAAGCGTCTCGCCATCCGTGTCGACGACGCCGCGAATGGCGATGCCGTAGTTCCGCCCGTCGTTTGCCAGCGCGTAGATCGTCCCGTTCGGTGCGTTGGCTTGGGCGCGCGTTTTCGGAAACGCTGCGAGCGGATACGTGAACGAAAACGGCGGCTTGCCGGTCGGATTCCACAGCCCGTTGTCGCTGAACGTCAACGAGCTTGGAGTAACACCCGTCACCGGAACGATATGGTCGTAGCTCGAATCTCCCGAGCCCTTATTGCCGAAGAGACGTTCGTTGGTATAGACGCCGATTGCAACCGGATATCCGCGCTCGACGTTGCGCTGCACCCAACGCAAGAACTCGTCCGTGTTCTGTTCGGACCTCGTATTCCAGCGAATCGCGGCTAAATGCATCCGGATGGCTGCGTGGCCGTCGTTGACGCCGAGCAGCAGCTGGCTGTCGTGCTTGTACTGCGGCGTCACGTCGCTGGCGACGGCACGCGCCGTGTATTGCGAGATATATTGGCCGTAGTAGAGTCCGGCGCTGATCAGCGACGTTTCCCCGCAATAGCCGAAGTTCGCGTTCCACTGTAGGCGCGGTGGGATTTCGAGTACCGTGCCGGTCGCATGCTCGCCGGCGGCGGAATCGGCGATCGGCGCGTTCGGCAGCGCGCGCGGAGCCGCGCACGCGCTGAGAACGACCGCGCTCAGGAACGCCAGGGTGCGATATTTCACGGCGCCATCTTCGCCGACAAACGACCAGGAACCCGCATTTCACGAACGCAACTGCTATTCGTGCTGCTTCTGGGGATCGAAACGTCGTGCGACGACACCGCGACCGCCCTCGTTCGCGACGGCCGCGACGTACTCGCGAGCGTGTCGACGAACCAGGATGAGTTCCACGCGAAGTACGGCGGGATCGTTCCGGAGATCGCCAGCCGGCAGCACGTAGCGCTGCTCTCCGCGGCGATCGAAGACGCACTCGGGCGCGCGGACGCTACCTTTGCGGATCTCGATGGTATCGCCGTCACCTACGGTCCGGGGCTCATCGGCAGCCTCGTCGTGGGTGTGGCGGCAGCAAAGGCGCTCGCCTTCGCGCTCGATAAGCCCCTTTACGCAATCAATCATTTGCACGGCCACGTCTTCGCGGCATTTCTCGATCGCGCCGAGCCGCCGCCGTTTCCGTTCCTAGCATTGCTGGTTTCGGGCGGACACTCGCAAGTCGTCGCAATCGACTCGCCGACGCGCATGATGGTTCTTGGCCGTACGCGCGACGACGCCGCCGGCGAAGCGTACGACAAGACGGCGCGACTCCTCGGCTTCGGCTATCCCGGAGGTCCGGAGCTCGACCGTCTCGCGCAAACCGGCAACCCGAAGGCGTTTGCGTTTCCACGCCACCGGCCCGATCGCGAATCGCTGGATCTCTCCTTCTCCGGATTGAAAACGTCGGTGCGTTACTTCTTGGAATCCGACGCTGGCCGCGATGCGACGCGCGAGGACGTCGCCGCATCGTTTCAAGCTGCCGTCGTCGACGTGCTGATGGCGCGCGTCGAATCCGCATTCGAACGCGGTTCGTATCGTGCGGTCGTGTTATCCGGCGGCGTGGCCGCCAATTTCAGGATTGCAGCGCGCGCTGCGCGCGTGGAGCGAGAAACGCGGCGTCCCCGCGTTCGTTCCACCGCCGAAATATTGCACCGATAACGCGGCGATGATCGCCGCAACGGCATTCTATCAAGGCGACGCAGCCAGGGCCGACCCGCTAACGCTGTCGGCCGACCCCAGCCTGCGCATGTAGCTTACTGGCGATCGACGGTCGCGTCCGCGTCCGGGGCGTGCATCGGCTTGGCGGTGCGGGTCTGGACCATCGGCAGTCGCGTTCCTTGCACCCCGAACGGATGCGCGACGATACGATACGCAAACGGCACGCTCGAACGCCCGCCTTCGTTCTCGCGGACTTCGAAGCCGGTCGGCGTACGATGCGTGACGTAGAGACCGCGCGTATCCCCTTCCGGAGTGATCAGTACGTAGTAGCCGAGACGCGGATCGGTCGCGTTGTAGAACGCGCCATCGAGCCGAACGTACGCGGCACCGCCGGCAAGCTGCGCTTCGCCGGTATCTTCGAGCGTCGGCGTTGCCGCCGACGTGCCGTACGAGCGGACGGCCTCGTGATGGCGAGCGCAACCGCTGCCGCACGAACCGTTGGTGAAGATCTGACCGCTGATGCTGATGTTGCCTTGGTTGTCCATCGACACCACTTCGTAGTTCGAGGCACCGACGCCGGCAAACAGAAACGCGCTTCCGTTGGGAGCCGCTGCAAGCATCGCCTGGCTGCTGTTGCTTGCCGAAAGCGTCGAACCGATCACACCGGTTCCCACATTCGACTGGCCGGCAACGCCCGCTCCGTTGGAATTTTGCGTGTTATCGACACCGTAGACGCCGGTCGGCGACGAGCCGCCCGAGACCGTGCCGAATACGCCGGTGGACTTGTTCGACGAGCCGTAGACGCCCACCAAGTTGGTGCTCGTGCCCAAGATCCCGTCGCCGCGCTTCGAGTAGCCGTATAAACCGACGTTAAACTTGCCGTTCGACGACAAGTCCTGTCCGAGGACGCCCGCACCGAAATTCTTCGCGGTGCTGCTTGGGCGAGTGGTCTGCCCGGAAACGCCGTAGCCTTGCGCGGACGAGCCGAGCACGCCGGGGCCGTTCGATGTGTTCTTGCCGGCGACGCACGCACCCACTTTGGCGCACGTCGTCGTCGCGAAGATCTCGGCCGCGCGAGCAATCGGGCGAACCGTAACCAGTCCAAGGATGAATGCGGCGAGCAGCGCCACGGAAATGAGAATGCGTGATTTCATGATGATTCCTCCGGTGACGAACCTAGTTTGCGGAGCCCCGCGAAGCCCCTGCGGTCCTAATACCCTCCTAACCCGGTTGTCATCTAAGCCGCGCCCGAAAGGGGCGCGGCTGCGCGCAGCGCGAACCTCTCGCGGCATGAGCGGCTCTAGCGGCGCATACGTCGTCATGGTGGGCGCTTTCGATCTCGCGCAGCGCTCCCGCGTTACCGCGCTTTTTGAATCGGTCAGCGACGATCCCATCGTCGCGCTGGATCTCGAACGAACCACCTATCTCGACTCGATCGCGCTCGGCTGCATCATCCGCTTGAACGGCGATCTCAGCGAGCGCGGCGGGCGATTGTTCCTCACCGGCGCCTCCGTCGTGGTGAAACGAATCCTCGACGTCACCGGTTTGACCGGTGTCTTTCCGGGACGCAGCGCGCTGGATGCCTTGCTTGAAGAGCGCGGTCTCAATGCGACCGGCTTGCGACGGCTCGAGCTCGCCTCGGAGGCCGACGAATAGCTTTCGATGCTCGACACGTCCGGGAAACGCCGCGTTCATCCGCATACCGTACGCTCCCAGACATGAACCCCGAACCGACGCATCGCGAGCTCTACGACGCCATGCTACATCTACGGGGCGCGATGAGCGGGCTCGAATCCCGCTTTCACGAGTTCGACGAGGATTTCCAGATTTTCAGCGTCGAGGCAAAGCATCGCTTCGATCGCATCGACGGTCGGCTCGGCGAGGTCAATCGCCGCCTCGAGAGGCTCGAGGCGGCGCGTTTACCGTAGGTCGCTACTCGAGCGGAATGACGTAGTGCGCGTTCTGGGCGCGTTCCACGTCGCTCTGCATCGCTTCAAGATGCGCACGCGTCATCATGTCGGGTACGCCGCCACGCAGTGCGGCGGCGATCGTGTCGTGCAGCGCGCCGAGTTGGTACGCCGCCAGCGACTGCGCGTCCGCCGGCGTTCCGGGTGACGGATGGTTCGCAATACGCGAGAGCGTGGATGCGTAGTCGCGCTGCAAGTTGCGGCGGATGAGCGGAATCGAATGGCCGGCCGCGACGTCGGAGTACACCGAACGCTGCATCCAGCCGTAGAGGTCGCCTAAGTCCATCGTCGTTCCCGATGCGTATTTCAGATCGATGTCGTCAAGACGCTGCAGGGTGGTCGGCGCGAAGAATCGGGAAATGACCGCACGCTGATACAACCCGACGAGCTGCGTGAAGGCAACGTCGTGACGCGCGGGCATGCTGCTCAGCCAATCATCGTAGCGATACTGGGTCACCAGCTGGCGCAGCAGGACCGGCGACATATTCCAGGCACTCGCCGAGAACACGCTGCCGTCGAGCACGGCGAAGGCCCGCTTCTGCGTCGCGATCGGAATCGGTGAGAGCGGGAGCGACGCGCGCGGATCCCCGCGCAGCGAGCGCGAAACGTACTCGCCGCCAACGTAACGAGACACGATCTGGGCGCACCGGCCATACTGTCCCACCAGCGTCGAGAACGCGAAACGCAGATCGTCGTACGGAAGCTGCGACTGCGGGAAGCGCCGGTCGACCTGCCCAAGCATGTTGTGCGCCATCGTCATCTGCGTCTGGCACCAAGCGATGTTGTCGTTGGAGAGATCCCATTGCTGATTGCGCGGATCGATGGCCATGCCGTTGAACCACGACACGTCCTCGTCGGAGGACCACGCGTAGGAAGGGGTGCTCCAGGCTTGCGCCCACTGGCGCAACGTCGGTTCTTCTTGATCGGGCGTGCGTGCGCCCGGGATGGGCGCATACCCCCAGCGGATCACGTAGTAATCGTACGGTCCGAGCACGGTCTGGAAGTACGTGCCTTGCGGCGTGCCTTTGGGCCACAGGTTCATCGGAGCGTACTCCATGACCGACGTGGCGACGCCGTGTTTTTGCGTGAAGGCGAGACTCTGCAGCTGGCGGGCCGTGTAGGCCTCCGAGCCGATGAAATTGTGGCGCAGGCCGAAGTCGTGTCCCGATTCGTGCAGCACGACCGACTCCAGGAACTCGTCGGCAAACTGCTTCGGCACGGGATAGTGCGGGTTGGCCGATCGCAGCTGCAGCGCCACGGCACCGTAGTTGTAGTTCAGCCGCGCATCCTGGTCATACGCCGCGCCGTCGGCGAGCTCGCGCGCACGCGGCGACACGGCTCCGTCTGCTGTAGTTTGCGGTTGGACGAGCACCGGGTAGTCGAACTTTCCGTAGCGCATCAGGTCGGAATCCACGATGATGCCGGACTTGATCATCTCGCCGGTGTTCGGATTGTACAGGAGCTGCGCTTCGGCGAATCCGCCTTGGATTTCGGTCACCCACCGGACGACGTTATACCGGATATCGTCCGGATCGAAGCTCGGATCCGAAGGCTGATCCTTCACTTCAACCGCATCCGTGATGCCGATCCGCGCAAAAGCGTCGTTCCACGTCAGCAGCGCCTTGCGAACGGGATCGCGATATTCCGCGGGAATCGTGTTGCTCAGATAGTATACGACCGGCTTCTTCGCAGGCGAGGTCGCTTGCGTCGGGTCGCTCTTCTGCACGTTGAAACGAACGATGTAGTTACGATCCTTGGTGTACGAGGTATCCGCCGAGAAATCCTGATGCGCGTTAACGAAATATCCGACGCGATCGTCGTAGATGCGCGGCATGTACGTATCGTCTTGCGGGATCGCGGCAAAGTTGTACTGGACCGTGATCTGGAGGTTACGCGCGTCGGGTGTGACGCTGAAGACGTCGGAGCTGGGCTGCAGCGCCGAGAACGTCTGATTCACATCGAAGATCACGTTGTCCGGGAAGGCCTTCGTTTGTGCGAAGTACGAGTGCTGTTGATCCAGTCGATAGCTGCCCATCGGATTTTTCATGCCGCCGTCGAGATCCGTAAGCAGATCGGCAACCCCGGTTTGATCCTGCAAGAGCGAGGATACGTCGAAGACGACCGAACCGCCGGTCTTATCTTCGGCGACGACGTTGGCGACGCCGAACACCGTCGGCGCCGTGGCGGCCGCAACCGCGTTGGCAACCGGCGTGCCCGAATCGGCCAGGAATCTGGTGCTCGGCAGCAAGATCGCGACGTGGTTGTCTTGGCGCACGAAGCGAACGATGCGCACCGGCGCCAGGTCGGTGATGCCGGAAAAGAGTCCGCCGCCAACGCCGTTGACCGGAACGCTCAACTCTGCATAGTCTTTGCCGAACTGGTCGTTCTTCAACTCGAGAAGCACGCTGCCGTTGTAGCGCCAGATCGTAAAGAGCCCGCGCTGCGGGGTCGCCGCGGCGGCGAACCGTGCGTACGGGACCGTCGGCATTCCGCCGAGCCCGGGGATTTGCAGGGGCTCGGCGGCGGCCGCCGGTGCGGCAGATGGCGAGGGCGTCGCCCCAACGGCCCCCAGCACGACCAGAAAAGCGCACAACAACGAGCGATGGATCATAGTCCCTCCAAAAATAAAGACGAGGGGCTACCGTTCGTAGAGCCAGCGACGAATTCCGGCCGCTACGAGTTCGTGCTCGATCGGATGCAGCCGGGCCAGCGCCTCCGCCTGTTCTTCCCCCGGGAGCAACCGCAACGGCTTGCGGGTGAGGACGGGTCCGCGATCGGTTTCCGGGGTAACGACGTGGACGGTCGCACCGATCCAGCCGCTTCCCGCCGCGATTGCATCGCGGACGGCATAGGCCCCGCGAAATGCCGGTATGCGCACGCCGTCCGGCATACCCACGTCATTACGCTCCGGATCGAGCGGCAAGAACGCGGGATGGACGTTGAGCAGGTGCGGAAACGCGCGTACGAACGGTTCGCTCAGCAGATGCATCCAGCCGAGCAAGAGCACCAGATCGGGATTCTCGGCGCGAACGACGTCCAACAGTTCCGCATCGTAATCGGCGCGCGTGCGCTCGAGACGCTTCCACGGGAGCTCGTACACCGAGGGGACGTGCGCCGCACGCGCGCGCTCTACGGCGTAGGCACCGGGCACGTTGACGACGACGGCCGTAACGTCTAACGGAAGCAAGCCGTCCCGCGAGCGGTCGAGCACGGCCTGCAAGTTGCTCCCGCTGCCGGATGCCATGACCAGCGCTCGCACGCGCGGCCCCATGAGTGCGTTCTTTTCGAAACGCTCCACTGCGCGCGCGCCGGCGGCCTGCGCATAGAACCGAATCAACCGTTCGTCGCCGACGGCGGGGATCAGCGCGCGCGAGTAGCCGCGTTCGCGCAAACCCGCGAGCGCGCGATGGAGCAAGGCGCGGCCGAGTTCGCCGCCGCGTTCCTGGGGCGCTATACCGAACGGTCCGAAGATTCCGACGCCGGGCTCCCTCGCGTTGCCGGCCAGCCACGCGAAACGCACGTTTTGCGGATCGTAGCTTGCGAATCCGACGGGGCGCCCGGCGCGACGCGCCACGAGGCTCGTCCCGGCGCGCGCTTCCGAACTCCACCAGCCGCCGAAGGATTCGTCGATCCATGCGAGCGTCGTATCGTCGATCGCGCCCGCGATGCCGATCTCCACCCCGCCGATGTGAGAACCATATGCGGCATCAAAGCGGTCGTCGAGATCGACGACGAGGTTGGAAAGGTGGTTCACGCTCGAACGTTATGCGCCGCGTTCGGGATGCACGACGACGGCCGGCTCCCCTGCTTCTCGCGTTTCGATCCAGCCCGCGACGACCGCGCCCGGCACCGCGTCGACCGCTTTTTGGGCTTCCGTAAATGGAACGACCAGCGTATAGCCGATGCCCATGTTGAGCGTGCGGTAACGCTCCTCGACGCTGAGGCCGCCGCGTTCGACGATCTCACGTTCGATTGCAGGCACGCTCCAGCGCGCTTGTTCGAACACCGCTTTCACCTTCGGCGGGAGCGTGCGGTTGACGTTTTCCAGTAAACCGCCGCCCGTGATGTGCGACATCACTTTCACGCGCGCGACTTTTTGAATTGCGCGAACCGCGGCATAGTACGACGGGTGCTCCACGAGCAGTTCGCTCCAACGCTCGCGCGGAATCGTCGCGCGCGCCAGCGAGTAGCCGTTGGTGTGCAGTCCGACTGCCGGCAATCCCACGATCGCATCGCCGGCTTCGACGCTTTCCGGCTTTGGAAGATCGGCGTTATCGACGACGCCGACGATCGTGCCTGCCAAATCGAAATGACCCGGCGCGTAGAGACCCGGCATCTCCGCCGTCTCACCGCCGAGCAGCGCGCACTGGTTTTCACGGCACGCGCGCGCGCATCCGGCGACGACCTCGGCGGCGACGGCCGGGTCGAGTTTTCCGACGGCAAAATAGTCGAGGAAAAATAACGGCGAGGCATTTACGACCAGAATGTCGTTGACGCAGTGGTTCACGAGATCCGCGCCGACGGTTCCGTAGCGCTGGAGCTCGGCGGCAATCAGGATTTTGGTTCCGACCCCGTCGGTCGAGGCGACCAGCGCGCGCTCGGTGCTCCCGGGCAGCCGGAACACCCCGCCGAATCCTCCGATCGCGTCCATTTGATCCGGATGCCGCCAGCCGGAGAGCACGTCTTTGTAGCGCGCGACCGCCTCGTTGCCTGCAGCGATATCTACGCCGGCCCGTGCATACGCGTCCAAATTACGACTTTGGTCGCTCATCGTGCCCTTCGCGCAGGGCCGGAAGCCCGTCGCGCTCGAAACCCCGTCATACCCTGCGCCATTCTCATTTAGCGACAGTTCCCCCGCGTGAAAGGTTGACCATGCAAGTCCGTATCTCTCAAGATGCGCCGGCCCACATTCGTACGGGGGCGCTCGTCGTACCCGTCTTCTCCGACCGCGATCTCGACGGCCCAACCGCCGAAGTCGACGCTCTGCTCGACGGTGCGATCGCCGACGCGGTGAAGTCGGGAGAGATCAAAGGAAAGATGGGTGAGACCGTCTTCCTGCATGCGAAAGATCAACCGTTCCGCCGCGTCCTCGCGGTCGGTCTGGGCGAAAGCACCAAATGCGAACCGCAAGTCCTAGCGCGCTACGCGGGAACTGCGGTGCGCTATCTCGGGCGACGCAACATCAAGGAAATCGCGCTGACGCTTCCGGCGCAATCCAAGGGACAAGAGGCGACGTGCGCGTCTTTCCTTACGGAGGGCGCGCTCGCCGGTTCCTTCGAGACATCCGTCTATCAAGAGAAGCCGGACAAACACGTCGTCACCGACTCGATCGTGCTGCTCGCCAAGGATCTCGATCAGGCCGCGGTCAAGCGCGGCGTCGAGCACGGTACGATTCTCGGCGAAGCCGTCAACATCGCGCGCAAACTTGCGATTACGCCCGCTAACGATATGACGCCGACGCATCTCGCCGAAGCGGCGGTCAAACTCGCCAAGGAATCCGGCGTCGAGATTACGATCCTCGATGAAAAGGATGCGCGCAAAGAAGGCATGGGCGCGTTCCTTTCCGTCGCTGCCGGAAGCGCGCAGCCGCCGAAGGTTATCGTCATGACCTACAAGGGCGACCCGAAAGGCAAAGAGGTGCTCGGGCTGGTCGGCAAGGGCATCACGTTCGATACCGGCGGCATCTCTCTGAAACCGCCGGAGCGGATGGAAGAGATGAAGTACGACATGTCGGGCGGCGCTGGCGTCATCGCCGTTATGGCCGCGATCGGTAAGCTCAAGCCGAAGATCAACGTTATCGGCGTCGTACCCGCCACCGAGAACATGCCGGGCGGAAAAGCGACGAAACCGGGCGACATCGTGAAATCGATGAACGGCAAGACCATCGAAGTGATCAACACCGATGCCGAGGGCCGGCTCATCCTGTGCGACGGTCTCACGTACGCCAAAAAACTCGGCGCGACCAAACTCATCGACACGGCGACCCTCACCGGCGCGTGCGTCATCGCGCTCGGTCACGCCGCATCCGCCGCCGTGACCAACGACGACGCATGGGTCAACGAGTTTCTCGCCGCCGCAAAGCACACCGGCGAGCGGTATTGGCACATGCCGTATTACGAAGAATACTCCAACGCGATGAAGAGCGAGATCGCGGACTTGAAGAACACGGGCGGCCGCGCTGCCGGCACGCTGACGGCCGGCGCATTCTTGCGCGCGTTCGTCGACGAGACGCCCTGGATTCACCTCGACATCGCTGGGACCGCGTACGTCGACACGGAAACGGCTTGGCAGGCGAAGGGCCCCACCGGCACGCCCGTTCGCGCGCTAGTCGCGTTGATCGAGTCGCTGGGCGGCGCTCACGCCGGCAGTACGAACGGAAGCGCCAAGAAAACCGCCGCCGCGAAGTAACGCGAGCGGCGCTATGGGATGACCAGGCGCGTCAAAATATCGAATATGCCGCCGGCGACCCCGGCGATTCCGCTGTGCTTCGCGCTCTGCGGAACGTAGATGACGTCGCCCTTCTGAAGCGCCACGTCGACGCTTTGGTTCCCTTCGTTGATCGCTTCGTACAGATTGATTTCCGTCGTCGTCTCCGTTCCGTTGGGTGCGGTGCGAATCAGACGGATATGGTTAAGGTCGGATTGTGCGTTTTGACTGTTACCAGCCTTTGCGATCGCGACCGATAGGTGATCGCCCTCGGCAACTTGGACGTCTCCCGGATGATCGACCGCGCCGGAAACGTCTACGATGAACTGAACGCGACCCGGAACGTACACGACCGCGCCTTCACTCAAGCCGACATCGAGCGCGGTATCCCCGCGCTGAAGCAACTGCTCGAGCGAAACCTTCGTAACTGCGCCGTTGGCGTCGGCGATTCGAGCCTCGGGAAACGCACCGTTTGTATTGACTAATCCGCCGGCAGCAGCGATCGCATCCGTAAGCTTCGCATCGGAACGCAGCTGATACTTACCGGGCGTCTTCACGTCGCCCAATACCAAGACGCTGGGCTGTCCCAACTGAGCGATGATGACGTTCACCGACGGGTTCAAAATGTAACGCCGGAGCTTTTTCGTCAAAATCCCGGCCGCCTGGTCCGGCGTCGAGCCTGCGAGAGCCACGCGTCCGATGAGCGGATAATCGACCGAGCCGTCCGGAAGGACCGTTACGGTCTGGGTCAGCGTCGTGTCGCCGTATACTTGGACGCTCAGCTGATCGCCGGCATGGATCTTCGTCGGGCTGGGCAGAGCGGTGGCAGCCGCTCCGGCCGAAATACAGGCCAGAACCAAAGCGATCGTCAGGAGGAGCGAAAGAACGTAAGGGGAGCGCATTTCACTCGATTGTACGTGGGCGCAGACTGGCTGGGAACATACCGGCGCCGCAGGGCCTATGGTGCACTGGTCCCGCCCTTAGCCGGGACCGGCCGCTGTGCTTAGACGGCTGGGCTGGCGGAACGGCTCGTGGCGATCAATTCCGCACGCGAATGCACGCCGAAGGCCAAGCGCACTCGCGCGGCGTGGTTCTTAGCCGTCTCGGGCGAGATGTTGAGAATCTGGGCGATCCGCTTGTCGCTCAAACCTTCGCACAGGAGCGCGTACACGCGGCTCTGGGCCGGGGTCAGCACCGCAGCGCGCGGATCGCAGGTGACGCCGGCCTTTTTGCGGATCTCGCCAGCGACCGAGCTTTCGGGGAAGTCCCGCACGGCTTCGCCGGCGCAGCGCAACCACGTCCAATCGCCGGTTAGCACGTGCAGCCGCAGCGCGGCCGCTGCGGCGCGCCAGGCGTATCCGAGGTCGACGAATATCGAGTAGGCGTTCTCGAGCCGCTTGACGGCTTCAGCGCGTCTACCGACGACGGCGAGAATGGTCCCCCGCGCGTAGTCCTCCATGGCCGGCAAGCGCCGGTCCCGGGCGAGCGCGAGCGAAGGCTCTACCGGCGCCGAGATTCGGTCGTAGATGGCCATCAGGGCTTCGGCAGATGCGGGATCGCGATCGGCCGACAATTCGACAAGGCTTAAGAGCGCGATCCGTTCTTCGCCGCGCGAGGTCCAGTTCGTCTCCTTCGCGCGATCGATCGCATGCTGCAGAAGGGCTTCGGAACTCCGATTTTCTCCGGCCATTCGGGTGAGATAGGCCTCATCCGCGTAGGATGCGGCGATCCACATGGCAGACGGAGCGTTATCGCGCGCCAAATACGCGTATCGAAACGCCTTCTTATGCGCTCCGCGCAGCGCGTATGCCCAAGCCATGGCTCGATACGTAAGAAAACGCTCGAGCTTCAGATCGTCCGTCCACGCGATCGAGTCAACGATCCGCGCAGCAAACTCGAACGCGTCCTTCGCGGAGATCTCTCGAACGAGATGCACGAGTGCACGGGTAGCGCTGGCCAGCAATGAGACGTCGTATGCGGCCGGCGTCTCCGCGATGTGCTCGACGGCCTGTTTCAGAAGAGAAAGCTGCTCGCCGAACTCGCCGCGCAACGAAGCGACCCACGAACGAGCGTAGAGCCACTGACCGTATACGCTCGGAGCCTCGCGAACGTCGACTTCTTCCAGAGCGGCGCTCATCGCGTCCGCGTTGCCTTCCACCCAAGCGATCAGCATCCACGCGTAAGCGAGCTGGAAGCGGGTTTGGATTGCGTATCGGCCGAGACGTAGATTCACAAGCGCCTTGCGAGCGGCCCCAACGTCTCCTTGCATCGAATAACTGGTTGAGGTGAGCGCCAGGAGCACCGCGGCTTCATCGGGTGTCGATGGAGTGACGCTCGTGCCGAGCGCTAAGGCTTCGTTATAGCGCCCCATGCGAATGAGGGCACGAACGCCGAAGATCCGATCCGCGCTGCTCGGGGAGCTCGATGCCTCCCTGAGGCACGCGCCAAGGTCACCTTCCCGAAAGAGATCGGAAGGCGACTTCCCATAGGGAGTCTCAAGCGCGCGCAGTCTCAATTAAGTGGCTCCTGCCAGCAAAACGTCGTCGGTGCGACACGAACTTTAGGTTCGGGTTCAGCACCTACGGTGTGCGCAACGGGGGGTCCTTCCTAGGGAGGCAACCTCTAAGTTAACTCTTAGTCTAGTGGTGCCGGTCAGGAAGGCTGGGCGCCAGGTGGGTCATCCCAACCGGGCCACCGGGGGTATCGAGCGCGCCGTATTTGACGGGTGCGACTGCGAAAAGTACTGCGAGAAAGAATGCAATCATGGCGGTGAGACCTCTTTGGCGGTCCGGGTAGTCAAAATTGACCACATGTTAAGATACCTTAGCACAAATGACACAGGAACTCCCGCCCTCAGTGTCATCACAGCTTAATATTCCTGATGAAACGGCCGATAGCTCGGTCGCTTACATCCCTAAGTACCACGAGGGGCCAACAGGCGGATCCGCGATCCGTAGAATGATGCGTCCGACTCGACGCGATAGTGAAGAGCTACGTAGCTCTCGACCGGGTCGCAACCGAAAACGATGTTGGCCGACGTGCATTCCCCGGCGGTAACCAGCCATACGTGCGACGCGCGCGGCATAACGCGGTCCATATCCGCTTGCGAATGGATGACGAACTTCGTGACGTCGTAATGATGGAAGTCGACGCCCTGCGGAATCGCGACGATGCGGTTCGGTCCGTCGTAGTAGTGAGCCAGCGGAAGTGCGTTCTCGGCTTCGAACACGACGATCGGTTCTCCGGGATGTTCGTTGGCCCGGATGTAGGCGGTCGCACGAATCCAATCGCCGGGCTTGGCTAACGGGGCGTACGTTTGAACGAGTGCCGCCGCCGACGCAACGAGCGCCAAGCCGAACCACACCAGCGTGACCGTGCGCTGCCACGGCGGCCGCAGAAACGCAATCGCAGCAAAGATGCAGAGAGTGATCGGAAGATACAGCGATGCGGCGTGCCGGTCTAATACGTGCACGCCGCCTACGTAGGTTGCGACGGCGAAGAGAACGCACGCTACGGCGGTCATTGCGAGCACGATCGTATCGCCGGACGGCGTGAAGTTTCGGCGCAGCGCTACGAGCGCCACGGCCAAACCTGCGGCAAAGGCGAGATACGCGATCTTCGCGTGCGCAAAGATCAGCGGAAGTTCGTAGCGCAGCAGAATAGCGAACAGGACGACGACGGATCGAAGCAGCGTGGGCGGCGTGAAACCGCTCTTGAAGTTTTGGACCTGCGCCGGAACGATGGCCAGCATCGGAGCAAACGCGAATCCGGCCGCCACGGCGCACAGCGCATAGCGGCCCAGCGCGCGCGGCCGATAGATCAGCAGCGTGACGCCTTGGGCGGCGATGAGGAATGCCAAATAATACTGCGTGTACATCGCGATGATGGCGCAAGCGGCGTACGCTACCGCGGCCATCTTCGTCGGCTTCTCCGCGAGAAATGCCTGGAAGAAGGTGAGCAAAAGGAGCGCCGAGATAAGGATGACGAGCGCGTACACGCGCATTTCAAGCGCAGCCCAAATGACGAACGGGTTACACGCTACTAAGAACGTGACGAGACCGGCATCCGCCTTGGGGACGTAGCGCTTTACAAGGCTCGGCACGAGCGCGATCGCGGCCGCGACGCAAAGTACCGAAGGCAGCCGCAAGAAAAAAATGGCGTCGCCGATGTGCCGCCACGCGCTGAGGAGCAAGAAATAGAGCGGGGCATTTTGCTCGAACACGATGGCTTGCTGAAATGCATATCCGAGGCCGTGGCTCGTCGTCTGGAGCGTGAAGGCCTCGTCCTGCCATATGTTGAGCAGATACGCGAGCGGGAGCGTCAGCGCTAAATTCACGCACAGCGCCGCCGGCACGAGCGGAGAATGACGAACGAGGGCTCTCAATTGCGCTTGTGCTGCGGCCACGCGGGCCATTGTATCATCGGCGGGCGCGCGCAGCCCACTGCGGTCCGTACCATAGCACCCGGCCCGAAAGCCTCGGTCCGGTAACATGAGTCCTTCGCCCGCAAAAGTGTAGCCGCCGGGCCCTCACCTGCGTACTTCGGCTGAGCTATGCTTCTGGCATGGATAGCATTGCCGGGAGGGTTGGCTTCGCCGTCGCTTCGCTCGTTCTCGCGATTGCGGCGCTGGCTCTCGTTCGTCACGGCGAGGTGGGGCGTCAAAGCTTCAAGGCCTTCTATTGCGCCGGAGCTGCTGTTAAAGAACATCGCGACCCCTATCTCGTGGAACCGATGCGGTCTTGCGAACGTCAGATCGCTCCGTCGACGGAGCCGGACGGGTACGTCGAGCCGGCCCCGCTTCCCGGCTACGCGCTGGTTCCGTTTGCGCTGCTCGCGATGCTCCCCGCGAAAGCTGCGGCGTGGGTCTTCGTAATCTTCCTCGTCCTTGCGGCCATACTGTCCGCATGCTGTTTGGCTCCGCTCTTGCCCGCGCCCCGCGCCGCCGTGCTCCTCGCGCTTGCGCCCCTGACGCTTTTGAACGTTGCCTTCGGCGAGATCCCGCCGTTCGCGCTCTTGGCGATCTGCGCGAGCGCCTATTTCCTTTCGACGGGACGCTGGGCAGCGGCGGGAATCGCCGTCTCCGCAGCGCTGATCGAACCGAACGTCGGCCTTCCGGCAGCGCTGGCCGTCTTTCTTTTCGCACCGCGATCGCGCGTCTCGATTGCGCTATGCGCGGTCGTCCTCGCCGGCGTAAGCGTTGCCGCGCTCGGCATCGCCGCAAACGTACAGTACTTCGCGTCGGTGCTCCCGTTAATGGCCGACGCCGAACTGAACGCGGCGGACCAATACAGCCTGGCCCACCTCCTCTATGCCGGCGGAATGTCTGCCGGCCTATCGCTGCTCCTGTCGAAGATCTGGTTCGTCATCGCGATGGTGCTGGGCATCGCCTTAGCCGGCATCTTCGCCCGTCGCGATCGCCAGCCGGAACTGCTGCCCTTATTGCCGCCCGCGTCGGTGTTGTTGCTCGGCATCTACCTGCACGATATTCAGATGCTGCTCGCGCTGCCGGCCGCTCTGGTTATCGCGTCACGCGTACGCGGCGAAGCGCTTCGCGCGGTCGCCACAGCCGGGTGCGCTCTCCTCATTGCCGTGTGGACTCAGCCGTTGGCACGGGCTGCCGTTGTCTTGGATGCCGTGGGCGTTGCCGCCGGCGTCTACATCCTCGTCAGCGGACCGGCGAGCCGTCGCATCGCTGCATCGGCGGTGGCCGTCGTCGCGGCCGTTCTTGGCCTCATGCTGCTACAGCACGTTGCTCCGCCGCCGACGGCGGAGCAACTCGTGACGCACGATTTTCAGTCCGCTTCAAACGAACTGGTGCCGGTCGCGTGGGCGAGGTATCTGCAATCTACTCCCGCCCTGCTCGGCCAACAGATCGCTCGAAAGATGCCGACTTGGTTGGGGCTGTTCGTCATCATGCTTTGTGCGTTGCAGCTCGGCGTAGCTGCAAAACCCCACGACGCTTCCGCCCGGCGGAACGAGTTTACGCCAAACCGATCCTGATCGCGTGAACCGCTGCCTGCGAACGTGCCGTGCAGTGGATTTTCGCAAAGATGTGGCTGACGTGGTTCTTAATCGTCTTCTCGGACAGCGCCAAGTGCTGACCGATCCCGCGATTCGAAAAACCCTGCGCGATGAGCCGGATGATTTCGCGCTCGCGCGGCGACAGTTCGCTCTTCGGCCAGTTCGACGGTTCGCGGCGGCGAAGCAGAGAAGCCGCGACGCGCGGATCGACGTAGCTCTTGCCCTCACCGAGCGCTTTAATAGCCGTAAGCAGTTCCTGCAGCGACGTGTCCTTGACGATGTACGCGTCGGCGCCGGCCGACAAGCAGTGCTGCATCAACTCGCCCTGTGCGTGGGATGACAGCGCGCAAATCCGAGTGATCGGCGAGCGATTCTTGAAGTGTTCGACGACGTCGTCGATCTTTTCATTGTCGATATCGATAACGACAACGTCGATTTCCTTGGATAGAACGGCGGTATCGCGGCCTGATGCGATTCCGACAACGTTGACGTCTGGATCGGCAGAGAGGACGTGCGCGACTGCCTTCGCAAACAGCATTTGCTTTTCGATGATCAGTACGCGGAGTGGTCCGGTTCTTACGGTCATTTATAGACTCCAAGAGCGGCCTCGCTATCGGCGAATCGATGGATTCGCCATTTCTGCGGGGCCGGTTGCAATGAATATGCCATCAAAAGCAGCGAGCGAATACCCAATTTTTAAGGGGTTGTCCTAGGGAATTGTGGGCCATTTGTCACTTGACTTTGAGGGCGCGAAAACGGCTCGAACTTATGAAGGTTCAAGTCAATCCGTGTTAAGTTCGAGTGCGCCGGAACTAGTCCGAGTTAACCATGTCCTAAGCGCGTAACGCTCGCGGGTTTCTGCGGTTCCGACGATGCCATCGTCGATCTGGCCAGCGGCCAGCCCAACAGCGTGGAAGCCATTTCTATGCGATTCCGCGAGTTCGTCTTCACGATGAGCCGGCCGATATGATCGTTGACGGTCGACTCGGCGAGGTTGAGGATCTCCCCGATATCTGAAACCGAATGTCCATCTAGCAGGGCGTGAAGAACCTCGCGCTCACGCGGCGATATATTGAAGTTTGCCGCCATGTGATCGATCGAGACGCGCCCCCGGCATGGCTCTACGAACACGGCAATCAAAACGGTTTCGCCCCGCATAGGTGCGACGCGAACGGAAAAGCCCGGTATGGGATACGCGGTCCCGGCGACGCACGTCTCGATTCGCGAGAAATCCCACGACTTAGTAAGCCGGCGCACGGCTGGTTCTAAGTACTCGGGCAAACTGCCGTTTTGAGGAGCGACGAGTTCGGCCAACTCCGACGATGCGGCGCCCTGCGGGTGCCATTCGAATGCGGCCTTGAACTGTTGCGTGAGGAGAAAGAATCCCTGTTGCGAGCTGCGCAGCGACGCAAGGGAAAGCCGCTCTTCGGTCGCGGGCAGCAACTCGCTCAACACGACGTCGACGATCTGTGAGATGGCCTTTTCAAGGCCTTGCGCGACCCGCTTCCATTCGGCGCTCGACGTCTGCGGGCGCAGCATGGCGAAGACCAGAGACCGTTCGCCATCGAGCATGGCGCTTGCCCCAAGGCACGTCGCGATCCGGCCCTCGTCGTCGGTAACCCGAAGCGTGACGCGGCCCGGAGTCTCCGGCACGGGCATGGTACAGAGCATGCCAAGCACGGTCCTGCGGTTTGCCTGAACGCCCGAAACAGCGAACTCTAAGAGGTCGCGGTTCGAATCGAAGATTCCCAGAATCCAACCGGCGCCTATCGCCGGCCGGACCAGCCGGCGAATTATCGACTCAACGCGACCTCTAACGGCGCTGTCGTTCTTCTCCCTAGATTCTCGTGGGAACGTTGAAGTCCCAACTCGAGCAATACCCATTCCTGTTACTAATTACCATTCTCAGCCGACGAAGTAGGCTGATACTGCCACACGGTAGGGCCATTTTAGGGCATGCCTGCCGCTGCAGCAAGATCGTCGACCTAGCCACTTCGTACTACAAAAATGGATTAGTCTCAGATCCGAAATGCCAGCCTCCCCCTAGCCCGTCAGCACCTTCTCGCGATATTCATCCCCGCTCGCCAGCGTCGTACGATCGAGCGTCTCCCTCATGGGAACAACGTCAAAAACCGACGCCATCGAACGGAGCGATTCTAAGAGAACGTGCCGCTTGACGCCCGGGTCGAGGCTCATAGCTGGGAAGAACGCCAGTTCCTCGCACTCTGCGCCGCCCAGGAAGTCCAGGGGGTGCAACAATATGGACGGAGGCGTACGGGTAATCCTGCACAGTTGCATCGCGGTCCGGAAATATGCTAGGGCGGCAGCCGGCGAACGCGTCGCGATGTACTGGACGTAACTGATGTGGATCGGAACCCGCAGTATCGGGAGGGTCGTGACGGGGATCTCGGTGATCGAGCCGTTCGAGACCGTGATTTCATGCGGGCGATTGGGTCGCCACCCATCGGAAAACCGGCCGAATAAATCGTCCCGGTCCTTCATCTCCTCCTGGCCGAGCTTTACGCTGCGAAAGTAGAACGCGCGCGCCAGCGGACCGATGAACGTCGGGAGCGAGGACCCGTCGTAAAGATAGCCGCGACGGACCAGCGTTTCCAAGATCGACGTCGACCGGGTGAACCCCGGGCCGCGGAATCCCCTGGTCCTCTGGCCCGTAGCCCGCTCGATACTCTCCTCGGACCGCGCAAATTCCTCATCGATCGCAGCGTCGTCGCGCCGGTGCATCCAGGGCTCGTGATAGTGCGAATGATTGCCGATTTCGTGACCGCGACGGGCGATCTCGCCAAAGATGTCGCGATGCTGCTCTTGTTCGGCATCTTGTCCGACGAGGAAAAACGTGATTTTGACGCCGAGTTCGTCGAGCGTATCGAGTATGCGCGGGACCAGCAGATTCAGATACGACGGGAACGACTGCCACGCCGCATCCCCGTGCGTCTTCATGTACGACCACTTATTGTCGAGGTCCAGAGAGAGCGCCGCCTTCATGCCGGCACCGCTTCCCGGAACGAATAGGCGGGTATTTCCGGTATATTCGACAGCAGCTGCTCGGTGAGGCTGTTCGCCAGCTTCACCGTTTCGTTGACGTTGAGCGTGCCGTTGACGATGTGCGCGCTGCTCGCCATGAAGAGTCCCGGCGTGTGCGTTTTCACTGGTGGAAGCCTACTCGAATAGTCGAGCGTCGGGATCGGGAAAACGAAGGGCACGCGCGAGATCTTGAATGCGCGGACGGACTTTCTGGAAAACGATGGGTGCATGCGTTCCAATCCCGAGAGGAAAGATTCCTCGATTTCGGCGTCCGAGAGCTTGAATGCGGTATCGTCGGACGTGACGTACTTGGGAAGATAGATCAGCGATTTACCGCCCAGCTCTTCGCGATTAACGAGCGCCGTCATCTCGATAACGGCCGTGAACGGCATCGTGGAGTCCGCGACGTTCGTGATGTAATACGGGGTCAGCGGCTCGTCCACGAGCACCGAAGCACAGATGATGCCCTGGTAATCCACACCCAAGCAGCATCCGCGTTCGACGGCAGTCAGCGTCGGGCAGATCCGCGCCCCGAGCGCCGGCGCCAGCGTGACGAGAACGCGATCGAAATGGTTCGTTTCGGTCTTCGTCACGACCGCCATGCCGCCGGCGGTGGGTTCGACGCGCTCGACGGGACAAGACGTCCGAATTTCGACTCCGCGCTGCTTCAGGCGCTGCTCGAACCTCCGAATCGTCTTTTGGTATCCGGTTTTAACGTAGCCGAAAAGCTCGCGCTTCGACTCGGTGTTACGCGCCGCGTACATACGCGCGATGATCGCCCATATGAAGGCCGCAGAGGCTCTCTCGGCGTTTGGGCCGAGCTTAGCGCGTAAAAGCGGAAGCCAGATTTTTTCGACGGTTTCGCGACCGCATTGCTGCGTCAGCCACGCGACCGCCGTGATCCGCTCCAGCGGGCGCCAATCGACGATGCGCGACGCTTTTAGGATCGTCGCCGCGAGCCGCGCCTTTTGGAACAGCGAGAGCGGCGGGAATTTCAGGTAGTCGACGGCGCTCGAGAACGGGAACATTGAGCCGTCTACGAAGAATCCCGTCCGCGCCTTGACCCACTGCAGTTCGCCTTCGAGGTCGAGCTCGCTTAGAAGTGCGCGCAGCGCCAAATCACTGTACAGCGTTACGTGATAGTGGCGATCCCACACTACGTCGCCCACCTGCCACGGCGAGGCGAGCCCGCCGCAACCTGGGGCGCCCTCGAAGATCGTTACCGAATGCCCGGCCTTTACGAGATTCCAGGCAGCGGTCATTCCGAGCATTCCGCCGCCGACGATACCAAAACGCATTAGAGTATGAACGCCCCTATCAACCTATGGCAACCAGATGAGAGATCGTCGATCCGTGGATCGAAAAACGCGTATTGCACGATTCACACCGCAATTCGGACGGCGCTGCATCCGCTCCGACGGATTTGGGGAGGGTGACGCCGCAGGTACACGCGTACCCCGACACCCGAGCCGGGTTTCCACGCACCACCGCAAAATCCGGAACGTCGCGCGTAACGACCGACCCCATTCCGACCATGGCAAAGCGGCCGATGGTCAGACCGGGGCCGATCGTCGCGTGCGCGCCGATCGTTGCCCCCTCGCGCACGAGGGTGGGCAACGTTTTTTCGTCGGGATCGGACGGCAGTAAGCGGCGCAGGTCGGGCGTCGTCGCCCGCGGGTTGCGATCGTTCGTGAATACCGTGCCGGCCGAGATCATCACGCCGCGCTCGATCGTCACCTCGGTGCAGATGTAGACGAACGCATTGATTTTGACGCGATCGCCGATCGAAACGCCATAGGCGATGTACGTTTTCTCGCCTATGACGCAGTCGTCGCCTATGCGCGTCGAATGCCGAACGTGAACGTGATCCCAGATGGCGGTGTTTCGCCCGATCAGAACGTTGGGCTCGATGATAGCAGTAGGATGAACCATCTTAGGATGCCATTTGGGCCGCAAAGCGCGGTGCGAGATCCAGGTCCTCGAACTGGCTTCCGATCCGCTCCCAGCGAGCGTTATCGAGCGCCGCGTAGGCGGCCTGGATGACTTCGACGGAGGCAAGCGCGTCCCGCGGCGTAACGACGAGATTGCCGTCGCCGCGCACGGCGTCGCAGAAGTTCTCGATTTGATCGCGGAACGCTTGAATCTTGTCGTAGCCGGTCCCAAAGGTGTGCCACTCCGGCTCGCCATGCCGGCGGTATTTCGATTCCTTCCAGCCGACGAGAATCGTGCCGCTGCTTCCGTAGAGGCGCAGGTAGGTCTCGAGTTCCTTGTCGATGCTCCACGAAAGATCTGCGGAGCCCATCACGCCCTCATCGTTGTGAACGAAGAGGCGTGCCGTATCCTCGACGGGCAGACCCTGCATGCGGCGTCCTTCGATGATTTGGATGTCGCGCAGATTGCCTAGGAAGTAGCGCAGGATGTCGACGGAGTGCGTTCCGTTGTCGATGAGGACCCCGCCTCCGCTGATCGCGGCGTTGGAGTTCCAACGCTTGCTCATGTCGACGTGCGACGTAAACACGCTCTCCGCGAACACGAGATCGCCGATGAGTCCGTCCTTGACGATCTCGCGGGCTTTGCGGACGTCCCGAGCGAAGCGAAACTTCGAAGCCATCGTCAAAATGACGCCGCTGCGCATTCCGACCTCGAGCATCCGCCGCGCTTCCAGCGCGCTCACGGCCAGCGGTTTCTCGCAAAGGACGTGCTTGCCGGCTTGCATGAGCTGACACGCGATCGCCTCGTGCGTTGCCGGAGGCGTGCAAACGATGGCGGCATCGAACTCGGCCCCGTCCAACAGGGTCCGCACCGAACCGTATGCATCGCATCCGACGCGTCCCGCGTATGCTTCGGCCGACACGACGTTCGTGTCGCAAACGGCAGCGATCTCGGCCGCCTTGGTCGATGCGAAGGCGGCCTCATAAGCGCCGGCGATGGCGCCGGTTCCAACGATTGCAAAACGTAGAGCAGCCATTATGCACGTCCTCCGCCGAGAGTAGAGATGGCGAACGTCAGTGCCTCGGCAATATACTCGACGTCGTCTTCGGTGTAGCGATCGTTCCAGGGAACCACGAGAAGGCGTTCGAGAGCCTCGACGGTCCCCGGATAGGAATCTAAGCGGTAATCGAGCGCTTCGGGACGTGCGAGGGTGAACGGAAACTCGCTCTTGCCGAAGGTTCTGCGTTTTTGGAAGACCTCGCACATAAACGCGGGTTTAACGATGTAGCGCGGTGCGCTGACGATCCCGCGCTCCCGCAGCATTTTAGCGACCTCGACCACGCCGTCGGCGGGAAGCGGCTCCGCAACTCTAACCGTGTATTTCCAGTAGCTGTGAAGCGCGCCTTTTGCGACGACGGGCACGTCGAGTCCGCGGACGCCGCGCAGTTTGTCGGTCAGCTGCTCGGCCAGCATACGGCGGCGTTCGACCACTCCCGGCAGCTTATCCAGCTGCGCCGTGGCAACGCTCCCGCAGAGCTCGGACATGCGATAGTTCAAGGCGAGGAAATAATGGTCGGGCGCAGGATCGCCGTACCCCCATCCCTTGTTGATATACAGGTACATCCGTCTGGCGAGCGCGTCGTCGTTCGTGACGACTAGGCCGCCCTCGCCCGTCGTAATGTGCTTGCCCTGTTGAAGGCTGAAGCATCCGATCTTACCGACGGTGCCGACGAGGTTGCCCTTCGAAGACGCCAAGAACGCTTGAGCGCAATCCTCGATCACGGGAATGCCGGCACGGTTGCCGAGCTCGACGATATCCGCGATGTCGCACGGATTGCCGAAGAGGTGGGTTACGATGATCGCCTTCGTCCGGCTGCTGATCCGCGCGGCGATGGTCGCCCGCGTCACGTTGCACGTGAGCGGATCGACGTCGGCGAAAACGGGGATGGCACCCTGGTACAGGATCGGCGCGAGCGCACCCATGTCGGTTATCGACGTGGTGATGATCTCGTCGCCGGGTTCTGGGTCGATCGCCGCGATGGCGCAATGAATGGCGGCGGTACCCGACGAGCAGGCGTACGCGTGTTTGACACCGAGCATAGCCGCAAACCGCGACTCAAGCTCGGACACGAATTTGCCCTTGGTGCTCGTCAGGGTACCGCTGCGCAAGGACGCCGAAACCGCATCGATTTCTGCGGTGCCGAGCGTCCGACCCGACGCATCCTGATCGGACGGAAGCGTTCTAGAGGGTGCGGCCGGGAATGTCGTAGCCATTTGTAACTCCATTTGTGTGACGGTTGCGTAATGAAAGCCGACGTCCGAAGAACGCGGCGATTTGCCCGCTGAAAAGAGCGAGACTGGTGTACTGCACGACGATCGTGATCGTTGTTCCGATCGCTAAGGTCGCGGCGTTGACGCGTAGGATAAAGAGGATGGCGACGACCAGGGGCAGCAGCCCCGGTGCCAGCCCTGGGACGGCGAACCACAAGCTTGGACGATGGCGGCAGGCCATCAGAAAAATCGCCCCGATTCGCGAGGCCAAGCTTGAAACGCGCAGCCGGCCGGAGTCCATGCGGCGGGCCGGGCTCCATTGCAGGGTGGCCGGCACCTCGGTGACGCGCATTCTCTGCCGCAACGCGCTCAAAAGCATTTCCGGAATCGCTTCCATGCCGTTGCTGCGGAACTCCATCAGCCGCAAGGCGTCGGCCCGATAGGCCCGCACCATGCAGGTCAGCGTCGCCAACTTGCCGGAGGTCGCGAGCGACAGCACGCGGTTTGCTTCGCGGCTGAGAACCTTTCGCAACAGCGGCACGTTGCGAACGTCGCCTCCGCTCATGTACGGAGAGGCCAGCGTGATGCTGACGTGCTCGCGTTCGAGCACTTCGATCAGCTCCATTGCGGTCGCCGCGGTGTAGCTCATGTCCGCGTCCAAGACGACGGCGATCTGCGTGTCGACCTCGCGAAAGGCGGTGCGCAGGGCCGCGCCGAGGCCGCGATTCTTCTCGTGCCGCAGTACCTTTACGTCTTTGCGCCAACGGGCGAACGAAGCGGCGGCCGCGTAGGTCTCGTCGCTGCTTCCGTCATCCACGATCAGGTACGAAAACTCATACCCGCCGTTCTTATGCAGCGAGAAATAATCCGCGAGCGAGACGAGGGCCGCCCCGAAGGCTTCGCCCTCGTTGTACGCCGGGATGACGACGGTAACGCTGGTCATACAGCCCCCGAAGGAAGCGCAACCTTCATTCTAGCGAAGTAATCCGAGTAATCGTTTACGGTAGAGGCGTCGCGATTGACGACGATGCCGAGAAGGTTGTTGATGCCGACGTGCGCCATCTCGGTGAATACGCGCTGCGAGTCTTTCTCGTCGGTCCGGTCCGGGCTGACGACGAACAGGGACCCGTCGACTTTCGTCGCGATGAGCAGGGCGTCCGAAACCGCGGCGAGCGCCGGCGCGTCCACAATTACCATGCCGTACGAGCGACGCGCTTCCGCGAGCACCGATTCGAAGCCGGTTTGAAGGAGCACGATCGGGTTCGCTGCGTCCCCGCGACTGGCGAGAATGTCGAGCGTGCCGACGTGTTGGACTGCTTCTTCGAACGGAACGGAGCCTTCGAGGACGTCGTCCAGTCCGACCGCGTTCGCGCAACCCGCTTTCTCGTGTACGGTGGGTTGCCGCAGATCCGCATCGATCAGCAGGACGCCCTTTTGCAGCGTCGACAGGCTTTTCGCCAGGTTGTAGGCGACCGTCGATTTGCCTTCGCCGCGGCGTGCGCTCAAGACCACCAGCGTGCGAATCGGCCCGCCGCTGCGCAGTTTGAGCGTGACGCACAGATGGAGAAAGGCTTCGACCGTCATCGAATCGATCCACGGGACGAGGCGCGCGTTGGTGCCGCCGAACTCCGGGATGCGCGCGATGACCGGCAATCCCAGGAGGGCTGCGAAGTCTTTTTCGACCGCTCGCCGTTCGAGAAGTTCGAGGGCGTAGACGACCGCCAGGCCCAAGAGGATACCGAGCACGACGGCGACTGCGAGGTTCATTCGCAGGTTCGGGCTCAGCACGGCATCGTCCGCGGATGCGGGCTGCACGACGATGATGTCGCTGATCGCCGTCGACTTGGCGACGAGGGCGTCGTTGTACTTTTGTTCGAGTGCGTTGTAGACGTTGGCAGCGCGCTTGGCATCTTCTTGAACGGCGGCAAACTCCACCGCCTGCTGCGGCATGTCGACCATGGCCGGCTTATACGTGCCGCGCTCGGTCTTGAGAGCCTTGAGCTGTCCTTCGTCGCCGTGGATCCGCGCTTCATAGGTCGCCGCTTGCTGCTGAAGCGACTGATAGAGCGGATTGGGGGCGACCGTCGTGTTGCTGACGACGGCTTGCGGCTCGGCCGCCAGCTCCTGCATCAGCACCGCACGCTGCTGCTGCAGCGCGATGATCGCCGGATGGACCGCGGTATACTTCTGCCGCGCTTCCGCGAGCTGGGTTTCGACGTCCACGAGCTTCGCCCGCAGATCCACCGATTCGGGGTTTTGCCCGACCTGCTTGGCACTGTCGACCGTGGTCGAGAGCGACGCAAGCTGAGATCTCGTGGTCGCGAGAAGCGCGGTGGCCTCGCTCAGGTCGACCGAGATCGCGTCGATTTTTTGATCGGTGGCGTCAAGCTTCGAAACGACGTCCGTGGCGTGCGCGGTCGCATCCATGTATCCGTGGGTCGATTGAAACTCCGCGAGCCGTTGCGCGGCGGCCAGATTCTTAGCCTGCGCGTTCGGCAGCTCCTGAGAGATGAATCCGAGCGCGGACACGGCTTCGGAACGAACGAAATCCCGCTCTCGGTCGACGAAAGCGTCCGCAAAGGCGTTGGCGATTTGAGCCGATACTTCGGGAGTCTTCCACGAGACGCTGAGATTGAGGAGGGCCGTATTCACGACCGGTTTGACGCTGACGCGCCCCAGCAGAGAGCCGGGACTCGTCTTCAGGCTGAGCCGCCCGATCACGTCCGCCGCAAGATCCTGTTGATGAGCGAGCTGCGCCAGCGTCTCGGCCGACTGAGCTCCGCTCTGCAAGACGAGGGCGTTTAGGACGGGCAGTGCGGTATCGTCGTCGCTCTGATTCCTCTCGGCGCCCGGCCGGCCGACTAAGAGGCTCACCGTCGTCGTGTACGATTTGGGCATCAGGAGCGTCACGCCGCAGACCAAGAGAATGAAGCCGGCGGCGACCGCCGCGAAGATCCGCCAGCGTTTGCGCAGCGCGGCAAACAGACGCTGAAAATCGTGCCCCTCGGGCTGCTGCCCGGGGACCGGAGAGTATGGCGCTACGGCGTGCCCGCCTGAATACGGCAAAAGTTGCGACATGTGTTTCAAGCATCGTACGACGCCGGTGCATCGCGAGGTAAGGACAACAATGCTCAAGCCTTGGGACCTTGGGAGTAGGGACTTCTTTCCTTCCGAATGCGCTCACATGGCATGAGCACAACGACTCTCTGGCTGGAAAGCCAGGCCGAGTATCATTATGTTCATTCATGTCCACGCGCATTATCGACCGCCCGGCGCAGCTCAAGAGGCCCGCGGTCCGCCTGGCGCCCAAGACGCACCCCTTCCAGTGGACGATAGCTCTGCTGGTGACGGACGTCACACTTTTCCTTGCCTCGTCGGCGCTCGGCGCCTTCATCGGCTTCCACCATTGGGAGTCGGCGCGCATCGTGAGCCATCTGCTCATCGCCCAAGCCATCTTCATCGGTATATGGGTTCTCGTCTTCGATCGCCTCGGTCTGTACCGGCGCACGTTCGCGCTATCCGTAAAGGACGAATTCTACTACACGACGACGGCGTTGATCCTCGGGACGATTCCGCAGCTGGTATTGTTCACGATTTACCCGGGGATCTCGACGTCGCGCATCGCGCTGCTGTATTCGCTGCTCTTCTCGATCGCTCTCGTTGGAACGTCCCGGGCGATATTGCATCGCATTCAGGAGCGGAAGTGGTTCAAGGGCCGCCGCAGAGTCAGCGTCGTCGGGACGGCCGATCGGGTGAACCAAGTCGTCGAGAGCCTCGAGCTGCCGGATGACTGCGAGACCCTCCTCATCGTGGTCGACGACATCTCGGATACCGTCGGAGACATCGACCTGAGCCGGGATGCCGACTTAAGCCGCATCGATTGGTTCGATCGCGCCCGGAAGTGGGGATGCGACGCGCTCATTTTGACCGAGATGATACCCGGGCACGCGTTCGGCCATATCTTAGAAGTAGCGGCGCGCGACCATATCCGGCTGTCGTTCGCGCCTCCGAGAATAACGCGCTACGCCCACAGTCTCTCGCTCCAAACGGACGGACGTCAGGTCTTGATCGTGCCGGCCCGCTTGCGCGCCTGCACGCCCCGCGCGCAGCTCTTGAAGCGCGCGATGGATATCCTCTTTGGAAGCGTCGCGCTGCTCCTGGCCTCACCCGTCATGCTGCTCGCCGCCATCGCCGTGTACTTCGATTCCGGATTTCCGATTATTTTCGCCCAGGAACGTATCGGCCAAGGGGGCAAGCATTTTTCGATTTTGAAGTTTCGCTCGATGCGCATCGATGCAGAAGTCAAAGACGGCCCGCGGTGGGCGACGCAAAACGATCCGCGCAAGACCCGCGTCGGCGCCTTCCTGCGGCGTTTCAGCATCGACGAACTGCCTCAGATTTTCAACGTCCTCGGCGGCACCATGTCGCTCGTTGGGCCGCGCCCCGAACGCCCGGTCTTCGTCGACCTGTTTCGGACCACGCTGGCGCGCTACGACGAGCGTCACCTCGTTCGCCCCGGCATCACGGGCTGGTCGCAAGTGCATATGAAGCGCGTGCTGGACGTTTCCGCGGTCGGCGAGAAGCTTGAGTACGATCTCCAATACGTCGAAAACTGGTCTCCGTATTTGGACGTGGCCGTCCTCTTTCAAACCCTCTGCGAATTCCTCTTCCATCGGGCGGCATGAAAGAGAAAGTGCGAGCGCTTCACATCCTCCCATCGGTGAACGGCTACGGAGCCGAGCGTATCATCGTGGAGCTTTTGAAACATCTATCCACGCCGGCGATCGACGTCGCGCTCCTAACCATTTACGAGCCGCCTGCGGACACCGCGCTGCCGTTTCGAGTCATCACCGCCGGCCGAAAAGGCCGCCGCGACCGGCTCTTCATTTGGCGCATGGTACGCGAGATACGACGGTACAAGCCGGACATCGTCCACACCCACACGCACGTCGGCAAATACTGGGGGCGGGTAGCGGCCTTACTCGCCGGCGTTACGAACATCGTTCATACCGAGCATAATCCATGCGATTTCCGCCGCACGCCGTTCGAGCGCGCGGCGGACTGGCTTCTGCATCGTGCGACCGCGCGGGTCGTTACGTTCTTCCGAGAGCAGGGCACCGCGCTGATGGATTTCGAGAGCCTCCCGGCGCACAAGCTCGTCATCATCCCCAACGGGCTCACGCTCTCGGGAGCGGGCACCGATCGCGCCGCAGCGCGGCGCAAACTCGGCATCGAACACAATCATTTCGCGATCATGACGATCGGCCGCATGGAGTATCAAAAGAACCACGTCCTAGCGCTGCGCGCGTTTGCGGAGCTGCCCGAGCAGACGCGAAGGCGCACGCTGCTCTTCTTCGTCGGCTCCGGCGAACAAGAGGTCGTTCTGCTCGGCGTCGCGCACGCGCTCGATATAGCGGACCGCGTCCGGTTTCTGGGCTATCGAACCGACGTACCGGCAATCGTAGCGGGTGCGGATCTCGTCCTAATGACCTCGTGGTTCGAAGGTATGCCGATCGCCTTGCTCGAGGCGATGACCGCGGGCGTCCCCGTCTTGAGCACGCCCTGGATGGGAGCGCGCGACATGCTGGCCGACGGCCGCTTCGGCATGATCGCCCCGAGTTTTGAACCGGCGCGAGTCGCCGCCGAGATCCAGCGGGCCATGACCCACCCAACGCTGCGCAGAGAACTCGCCGTGCGCGCGCAGCGGCACGTTACCGACACGTACGACATGGGGCGAATGGTCGACCGTCATCGCGAAGTCTACCTCGAACTCTGCGGTAAGGCGTCATGAGCCCCTCCGGCCGCCGCCTCATCGTCGTTACCTCGCGGTATCCATTCGGCACGCAAGAGACGTACCTCAACACCGAACTCGCCGAACTCACGCGACACTTCGAGCGCATCGCCGTCGTGCCCGTGCGGCCGCCGGCCGCTCCCCGCCGGCATAACGTGCCGGACGGCATCGAGGTACTGTCGTGGCCGCTCCTGAACGCCGAACTGCTGGGCCGCGGAGCGCTAGCGTTTGCCGCGAGACCGCTGGCCGCGATGCGAGCGCTTGGAGGTACCTTCAGATCGCGCGATCCCGGTCGCACCAAGAATCTCTCCGTTTCCGTAAAGGCGCTGGCTCTCGCCCAGTGGGCGATGGAAAATGATTTCGATCACATTCATTCGTACTGGATGTCGACGCCGGCGACGGTCGCGATGATCGCCGCTACCGTGAGCGGCGTTGCTTGGAGTTCGACGGCTCACCGATGGGATATCTACGAGCGCAACGCATTCGATGTGAAGGAACGGACCGCGTCGTTCATTCGAACCATTTCGGCGCGTGGTACGGCGGATCTGCGGAAGCGAATGCCGACGCTCAACGGCCGCATTCTTCAGCTTCGCCTCGGGACCGTCGTGCCGGACGCGGCTACCGCATCGCCGGTTGCGAACGCTGAGTTTCGAATCGTCTGTCCGGCGGCGCTCGTCCCGGTGAAAGGACATGAGGATCTCTTCGCGGCGCTCGCGCTTCTGCGCAGCTTAGGCGTCCCGGTTAGCTGCACGCTCTGCGGAGACGGGCCCCTGAGGGAGCAGCTCGAGGCGTCGGTTGCGCGGCTCGGTCTACGGGACGCGGTCGAGTTTGCCGGTTTCGTGCCGCACGACACACTCCACGAGTGGTATCGTGCCGGACGATTCGCGGCGATGGTGCTCGCAAGCCGCGATGAAGGCGAACTCGCGATGGAGGGAATCCCATCCGCGCTCGTCGAGGCGATGGCCTTCGGATTACCCGTCGTCGCCACCGATTCGGGAAGCATCGGAGAACTGATCGATGCGCAGTGCGGGCTCCTCGTAAAGAGCGGCGATACCGCCGACCTGGCTAGCGCGCTTCTGAACGTTCTACAAGATCCGGTCGCCGCACAAACGCGAGCGCGCCGAGCATACGACCTCGTCGCTTCGGAGCACGACGTACGTACGCAGATGGAAAAACTCGCGACCGCATTGGTGCGAAAGGAGTAAGAGGGTGAATATTGCAGTCGTCGGCCTGGGGTATATCGGGCTGCCTACCGCCGCGTTGTTCGCGAACTGCGGCCACCGAGTGTACGGGTTCGACGCGAACGTGCAGCTCCGGCGAAATCTGAACCTCGGCAACCTGCCGGCCATGGAGCAACCCGTCCAAGACGCCGTGCGAGACGCGCTGCATTCGGGCCGCTTTCACGTCGTCGATCGCGTTCCCGACGCCAATGCGTATATCTTGTGCCTCCCAACCCCGACTCACGATGGGAAGCCCGATCTCTCGTTCGTCGAGGCCGCAGCTAAAGCCGTCGCTGCGGTGGCAAACCGCGGATCCATCATCGTACTGGAATCGACCGTGCCTCCGGGAGCCACCGAGCGAGTTTTTGAGAGCGCGCTGGCCGAGCAGGGCAAGGATATCGCAGATTTTCACGTCGCGCACTGCCCGGAGCGCGTCATTCCGGGTGCGATTATGCACGAACTGCGCAACAACCCTCGGGTCGTCGGCGGGCGCACGCCGCGGGACGCCGAAATCGTTCGGGCCCTCTACGCTTCGGTCTGCGAGGCGGAGATCGCAACGACGACGACGACGGTCGCGGAGTTCGTGAAAGTCGTGGAAAATACGTTCCGCGACGTGAACATCGCCTTTGCCAACGAGCTCGCCCTCTTCGCCGAAGAACTCGGCGTCGACGTATGGGAAACGATCGCGCTGGCAAATAAACATCCCCGCGTGAACATTCTCTCGCCGGGCCCAGGCGTTGGAGGCCACTGTATCCCCGTCGATCCGCACTTCCTCGCGGACGCGAATCCGGTCGATACCGAGCTCATCCAATCGGCGCGCCGCGTGAACGATCGTATGCCGTACCGAATCGTGCGGCGCATCGCGGAACTCGTCGGTCCGGCTCGCGGGCGCAAGATCGCTTTGCTCGGCGCGGCGTACAAGGCCGACGTCGACGACGCGCGCGAGAGCCCAACGACCCACGTGGACGCGCTCCTTCGCGAACGCGGATACGTCACGGCAATCTACGACCCGCTCGTTACTCGCTACCATCGCCCGATATGTGCGTCGCTCGAAGAGGCGGTTTCGGGGGCGGATGCCGTCGTTTTATTGACGCCGCACACCGCATTCCGAGAGATTCGTCCGACGGACGTGGCCGCGCTGATGCGCGTTCCGCGCCTCATCGACACGCGAAAGTTTTTCGAAACGCAGGAGTGGCAGCGGCGCGGCTTCGAGTGTTACGTACTCGGCAGGCCTTTTAGGTTGCTCGCGATGAACGCGGTGGCATGATTGCTTTTCGCCGGTTGGCGCTTGGTTTTCCGCTTACCTGGTCGCACCGGCGCGGCTACTCGATCGACGGCTTAGCACGAGCCGGCGAGGGGCCCTACTTTATCGAATGGGATCCCGGCAACGGTGTCTACGGCGAGGACTGGGTCGATGCCCCATTCGACGAGAACGGCGTCCTGCTAAGCGGGACGTCGCGATTCTATCATCCGATACGAATCGCTCAGTTTGCGCTTCACCGCTTTTCCATTTGGCATTCGACCGGCGACGCATCGGCACGCCGGGACTTTCTATCCCAAGCCGACTGGCTGCGCGATCACCAGGGCGATGGAGATGATGCAGGTCTGTATCGCTTCGAATTCCCATGGCTAAAGTACGGTGCGGACGCGGGCTGGACGTCCGCGATGGGTCAGGGGGAAGCGATCTCCGTGCTGCTGCGCGCCGATACGTTGGAGCCGTCGAAGGGTTACGGACGCGCCGCGGAACGAGCCGGCCTGCCCTTTCTCAAGGACATCGCCGATGGAGGCGTCGTCTGGCGGTCGGGCAAGGACGTTTTCTTTGAGGAGATCGCCAACGAGCATGCGTCCCACGTGCTCAACGGCTGTATCTTCGCCCTTTGGGGCCTCTGGGAACTTTGGAAGCGTACCGGCGACCCACAACTCGAGCCCATCGTCGCGGCCGGCGCCGATACGTTGCGACGGTGGCTCCCGCAATACGACACGGGATGGTGGACGCGCTACAGCCTCTTGCTCAGTGCGGACGGCCAACCCCACATCGCAACGCTGAAGTACCATCAGTTCCACATCGCGCAGATGCTCGTTCTCGCTCGAATGTTCGACGAGCCGTCCTTCGCAGAGGCGGCGCATCGATGGGCTTCCTACATCGAAAAGCCCGGCAGTCGCGCGCGGGTGATCGGCGCGGCCTTGCGCAGCGTGCCCGAACGTTTTCTGCGGCGCGACACGATTGCGGGTGGCGCTCACACGTGAAGGTCCTGGTGATTGCGCACTTCTACCCGCCCGAGGCTGCAGCCGGCGCGACGCGGGTCGCTTCGCTCGCCGCCGCCTTAGGGAACGCGCGGCACGACGTCACCGTCGTCACAAACTTCCCGTCGTTTCCGCGCGGACGGTTTGCCGACGGCCGGCGCCCGCTGATTCTCGTTGAGGCCGACGGCAACGTCCGTACCGTGCGGCTGTTCTCGATGCTGATCCCGGGCCTGCCGGGCGCGAGATTGCTGCATTGGCTCTCGGCTGGGACGTCGGCCTCGCTCTACGCGCTCCTAACGCGCGCCCATTACGACGTCGTCATCATCAGTTCGCCGCCGATAACCTTGGCGTTTCCGGGGTTGGTCGCGGCGTGGCGCCACCGCGCCCGCCTCGTCGTCGACGTGCGTGACGTCTTTCCCGACATCGCGATTGCCATGGGCGTCTGGAAAGCGGACGGCTTCATCGCCCGCGCGGTCGAGTGGCTGGCGCGCCGCCTGTATGCGCGGGCCGATCTCATCGTCGCCGTCACACCGACGGCTATCTCGCAAATCGCCGGACGCGGCGTCGACCCTTCGCGCCTCGTGTTGGCCCGCAATGCCGCCGAAAAGTCGACCGTCACGCGGCCACAAACCGAACGTACGAACGGCCTCACCGCCATTTACGCGGGCAATCTCGGCGTAGCGACGGACGTCGACGTACTCGTCGATGCGGCTGCCCTCGTCGCAGACACCGGCATAACGATCGAGATCGTCGGCGGCGGTGCGCAAAAAGAGCATCTCGAGAACCGCGTGCGCGACGAAGGCGTGGGCAACGTCCGGCTCACGGGGAGCGTCGCGCGGCAAGATGCGATGGCCATGCTGGCCGCCGCCGACGTGTCGATCGTTCCGCTGCGAAAAGGCATTGAGGAGAGCGTTCCGACGAAGGTGTACGATTCGTTCGCGGTCGGCTGTCCGGTCATCGTCGTCGCCGACGGCGAAGCACGCACAGAAGGCGCCTCGCTCGGCGCCTTCTGCACGCCTCCGGGCGATGCAAACGCTCTCGCTGCTACGCTTCGTCAGCTCGCGCTTTTGGATCGGTCCGAACTGCGGCGGATCGGCGATGCCGGAAGGACCGCGTTAGAAAGTCGCGCGGACAGAGCCGGAATAATGGAGGAGCTCGCAGCGCGGATCGGTTCCTTGAACTGACTCGCGCGCCGCGTTTCGCAGCAGCACGACAAGTCCCAGGACTATCGTACTGGGACCACTCACGAGCAGCAGCGTCCGGGGTTGCGCGGCCGTTTCCGTTCCTCGTCCATCGTACGGCGTCGGTCTCACGAGTTCTAGAAGCGAAGGTCTCACGAGTAGGGGCCTCCGACTCTCCCCCTAGGGGCCCAGACCCCAATATGCTGGACACACATGCACCACGGCTTTTGGCTTTGGCAGTTTGTGCTGGCGATGGCACTGAACTGCGTCGTTCAGGCCCTTTCGATCGCCGCCTATGCGGCGCGTCTCGCCGGCGCGCGCTCGGGGAGAGTCGCCACCGCGATTTCGCTGTTTAACCTTTTCGCGACCAGCAGCCGCTTCGCGCAAATGCTGTACAGCCCGCTGCTCGGAGCGCTCTCGGACCGAGCGTCATTTACCAGCAACGGAAACTTCGAGTGGCAGCTGCGCGCCATCGTCCTGGCCGGAACCATCGGCGCCGTGCTGGGAACTCTGGCAATCCCGACGTTCGTCATGCTGTACCTGCGCGCGATTCGATCGCTCGAGCGCAGCGGCAGCGTTCCGAAGGCCGCGCTCGGGCTCTTTCGCCCGGCCACGGTCGCTGCGGTATTTTCCGAAATTAAATTCAGTGCAGCGACCAAATTCTGGAAGCTTCCTTTCGGCAACGTTCCGAAGGACGTGCTCGTGCTGAACGTTTTGGTTACTGCGGTCTACGGGATCGGGATCGTTGCGGCCGCGTACGCCAGCGTGCTCTACCCTCAAGCCGCTCGTACGGCCGTTCTTTCGAGCGGCTTGGTAAACGGCTTTGCGACGATCGCGTACAACGTCATCGTCGATCCGGCCTCGGCGCTCATCACCGATCGCGCGGTTCGTGGCGAAAGCTCGATCGACGACGTCCGCGCTCTCGTCGCCGGCCTGGCGGGAACCGCAATACTGGGGCTGATTCTTTCACAACTGCTGCTCGTTCCGGGCGCGGCACTGATCGAGTTTGCTGCGAAACTCATCACCGGTCACTAGCGTTGGATTCGATTCTATGGAATTTCTCAGGCTTATTTTAGACGCGGGAGCGTTCCCTTATTGAAGGGGATAGAAGCGCGTGCGAAACGAAACCTCGTACACTGTGAGATACCGCTATGCCTTGGCAGGCTGTCTCCTTGTCGCGTTGACCGCCTGCGCGGGCGGCGCCGGCTCGATGCCAAACACGCAGGCCTTACCGCCTGCGGCGATGACGGACATTCCGAACGCCGTCCTTGGAGAGCATATCGAGCACGTCGTCATCATGGTGCAGGAGAACCGCACCGTCGACAACTTGTTCCAAAACTTTCCGGGTGCAGATACGGTGGCCAAGGGATTAATGAGCGACGGCTCGTCTATTGCGCTCGCGAAGAGCGATCTTCTGAGCCCGGAGGCCTTGAACAACAGCCACCTCGCATTCACGGTCGATTACGACAACGGCAAAATGGACGGCTGGAACGCAGTCTACGCGAACGACAAGTACTGCCCGAAATGCGCGTATCAATACGTCGATCCGGCTCAGATACAGCCGTATTGGACGATGGCCAAAGAATACGTCCTGGCCGACCATATGTTCCCGACGGAAGCCAGCGGCAGTTTCACCGCGCATCAAGATATCATCCGCGGCAACGCGCAAATCAACCCCGTTGAAACGCTCGTCGATTTCCCTTCGCACGGTCCTTGGGGATGCGACGCCGAGCCGGGTACGACCACTCCGCTGCTCACAAAAGCGGGCAAGATTATCGCGGACGGCCCGTTCCCATGCCTGACGTACAGCACGCTTGCGGACACACTCGACTCGAAGCATGTCTCGTGGCGATACTACACCCCGCCGATCCAAGGTTCGCTCGCCGGTGCCTATTGGAACGCATTCGATGCGATCAAAGCCGTTCGCTACGGCCACGATTGGGTCGCGAACGTTTCTTCTCCCGAAAAGAAATTCTTTCGGGACGTCTCAGCGGGCAGGCTCGCGTCGGTATCGTGGGTGATTCCCGACGGCGTCAATTCGGATCATTCCGATTTTGCAAAGAACGACGAGGGGCCGTCCTGGGTAGCGTCGGTCGTCAATGCAGTCGGCGAGAGCAAGTATTGGAACTCGACCGCAATCGTCATCCTCTGGGACGATTGGGGTGGCTGGTACGATCACGTTCCGCCGCCGCAGCTCGACTATACCGGTCTCGGGTTTCGCGTTCCGATGCTGGTCGTGTCGCCATGGGCCAGGCACGGCGTCGTCTCGCACACCCAGTACGAGTTCGGCAGCGTCATTAAATTCGTCGAGGACGTCTGGGGGCTACCGAGTCTTGGAACCAGCGACGTCCGCGCGACCAGCATCGAGGACGTCTTCGACTTTACTCAAAGCCCGAGTAAGTTCGTGCCGATCCCGGCCAAGTACCCAAAGTCGTTTTTCGAGCATCAGCCGCCGTCGAACGAACCTCCCGACAACGACTAGGATTTTCTGCGATGCCCGGCCGAACGCGCCGCGGCGCCGATCTTCGGTAACGTCAAGACTTCGAAATCCGAGACGTGGACGTGCGAGAGCGCCGAAAGATCGCTAGAGCTCCACGGATTGGTACCGTTCGGCTCGTTGGAGAAGTACAGCGCGTTTCCGCTGCTTCCCGTGTCCGCGAGAATGATGCCATAGTGCTTCATCGCTTCGGCGACCATCGTCGCCTGCGGGCCCCAACCTAACGTGCTGAACGATGCTTTGAGGCGCAAGTGCGCGCCGTACGGCAACTGGTAGACGCTGGTGCCCTTGAACGCGAGGTGATCGGTGTCGCTGGCCGGCGAGACGTAACCGTTGTACGAAACGCTGCCGGCGATCGCGGCCCAGTTCAGGGGATGCGTAATCGCGCCGGATTGATAATCGGCCCAGGTGACCATACCGGCGAACATCGGAACGCCGGACGCCATCGCGCTCGGATTCCCGGGCGCCAGCGGTACGAACGGCTTGGTCATATCCCAATTTGCGCCGCTATACGCCGAGAGCGTGCCGCCCGAGTACGTCGTGCTGTACGACTCGTACAAGTGACACGTTTGCGTTTGGACGACGATACCGTGACCGTCGCTCAACGGTTCGATATAGAACCCGCTCGCCCACGGGTACTTGGACGGAAACGAATGATACGAAACTTTCGGATTGACGGTGACCATCGGCGTCGAATTGTTCGCCATGTTCGCTCTTTCGTAACCGGTCGAAGCGTAGAACGAAGCCGTGTCTCCCGCGCTGGTGACTGACGAGATATATGAGTCGCTATTGGGATCCGTCGCCGCACCGCTGATATCGGTGTTGTAGATCGGATCACCCGGCGGGAACACCGAGCACGTTCCCGGATTCGGCGTCGCCGTAGGGATCGGCGTTGGGATGGCCGTCGGGACCGGCGTCGGCGTCGGCGGCAGCGGCGTCGCGGTCGGTGCTACCGTCGGTCTCGGCGTCGGCGCTGGCGTTGGTGCCGGAGTCGGAGCGGGCGTCGGCGCTGGAGTTGGGGCCGGCGTTGGGGCCGGCGCCGGCGTTGGGGTCGGCGGCGGCGGCGTTTGCGTCGGCGGCGTCGGCGCGGGCGTCGGCGTGGACCGCGGCGGCGGCGTCAACGATGGTTGCGGCGTTGGTGTTTGCGAAGGGGCGGGTGTTTGTGAAGGACCAGGTGTCGGCGTCGTCCCCGGCTCGGGCGTCGGCGCCGGCGTCGGCGTCGACCCTGGGTCGGGCGTCGGCGTCGGCGTCGACGCGGGGTCGGGGGTTGGCGTCGGTGTTGACCCTGGGTCGGGCGTCGGGGTCGGGTCGCCGCATGTCGTGTGGCTCCGGGCGTCGTCGGAGGCCGGCAGGTGTCGATTCAGACCCTCGTTTTGATACACGACAACTTGCGCGCTCGCGTCCGCGCCATTTTGAAAACCGCCCAGCTCGAATGGACCGCTTTGCGGGGCGTCCTGGAAAACGGCGCCGCCGGGCTGGTCTGGTGAAATCGCGACGGCGTAGGTTCCCGAGCAGTGCGCCCAGGTCTTCACCCTGAGCATCCGGCTGAGCGGTTGCGGTTGGCCCGGTGCGTGCGGTCCGACCGGAAGGGCTCCGGTGGAAAAGGCGTTTTCCGAACCCGGAACCGCCGTTAGCGGCGTGCCGTCCAAGCTCATGCTGGTGACCGTCACGTCGCCGACGACGGAGATCGTCGCGGCGCCCGTGTCGCCGGAACCGCACGGATTCACGATGTTATCGTGGGTAACGGCACCGTCGGCGGTATTCGGATACAGCAGCGGTCCGCCGCTGGACAGTTCGAAGTGCAAATGGGTGAGCTCCGCACCCGCCGCCTGACGTACGCCACTGCCCGAAACGGCGATCTTCTGTCCTCGCCGAACGCGCGCGTTGATGCCGACGAGCGCATTGCTCAGGTGAGCGTACAACGATTCGACGCCCGACCGGTGCGCAACGACGATCGTAAGCCCATATCCGTCGCGCGTTCCGACGGCGATAACCTTGCCTGGTGCTACGGCATAGACGGGTGAGAGGTTCGCGACCAGGTTGACGCCGGTTTGGAGGGACCAGCCCGAACTCCAGGTGAGCGCTCCAAATGCCCCGCCGGGGCCGGCGATCTTCATTCTGGAGAGCGGCGGGCTGAAACCGGGGGGAAGCCGGCACGGCAGCTTCAACGCTGCCACCGACGCGTCAGAGTCGGCCCCGGCGAAGAATCGCCCGGCAGCGGTGGCGGCGCCCGGCGCGGTCGCCGGGACCAATCCAGCTCCGCTACACCCGTAGACGAAAGCTAGCGAGACGAGCCCGAAAAAAAATCTCCTTGGCTTCGAAAAAACCGTGACTCCGTTCACCTCGAGCGTCCTCCTAGTTAGCGAGCGCCGGAACCCGCCTATACCCGGGCTAAACCTTCATTACGCGAACTTCGTGTAAAGCTAGTATTAAGTACTCGGACCAAACGCCTCAGGAATTTACCCGAAGGATGATGCTAAAGACCCAGGTTTTTCTTCAGGACTATTAAGGACCCAGGGTTGCAGCCTTTACAAAAAAGGCGTCAAATACGCCTCGAAAAACGACCAGGCCGGCTCCTAAGGAGCCGGCCTGTCGCGGTCTGGATGGGCATGGAGGATGAGGGCCGATGCCGGCCCCGGTTGGGGTTATCTCGTCGGCGTTTCCCCGACTACGTTGTGAGCACTACTCGGAAGCGTGCCGCTCCGCTGAGCATTCGGTCGAAGGCTTCTTGGGCTCGTTCGAGGGGGAACGTTTCGATCATTGGCCGGACGCCGGTTAGGACGGCGAACTTCATCGTGTCTTCGGAGTCGACGCAGGTTCCGGATGGCCAGCCTTTGATGGAGTGGCGCCCTCCGATCATGTGGACGGTCTGCACCGGTAACGGTTCGGGGGCGGCGCCGAGAACGATCAGTTGGCCGTCGATGCCTAGGCCGTCCAGCACGGGCAGCATTGCGTCGGCGGAAGTGACGGTCGAGAGCACGACTTTTGCACCGCCGAGTTCGAGCAGCTTTGCAGTGACGTCGTCTTTCTTGCTGTCGATGTAGTGATGCGCACCGAGATCGATCGCTAGTTTTGCTTTGTCTTCTCCGCGGGCGATGGCTACGGTTTCGAAGCCCATCTTTTTGGCGAACTGAACGCCGAGGTGACCTAAGCCGCCGATGCCGAGAACCGCGACGAGATCGCCGGCACGGGCCTCGCTGTGGCGCAGTGCGTTGAACGTGGTAATGCCGGCACACATTAGCGGTGCGGCTTCCTCGAGGGTCAGGCCGTCGGGGATGTGCGCGACCGCGCCTTGCGGTGCGATCGTGTACTGCGCGTAGCCGCCGTCGTAGGCCATGCCGGGAATGCGTTGATTGCGGCACGTGAAGAAATCGCCGCGTCGACAGCGGTCGCACGTTCCGTCGTAGCCGCCGAACCAGCCGACCCCGACGCGATCGCCGGCGACGAAACCGGTTACGTCGTCGCCGACTGCTGCGATGGTACCGGCAATCTCGTGACCTGGAATGCGTGGATAGGTTATTCCGGGGAACGCATTGTGGAGGACGAAGAAATCGCTGTGGCAGATGCCGCATGCGCCGGTCTTTATCAGCACTTCGCCGCGACCGGGCTGCGGAATCGGGACGTCGACCAGGTTCAAACGAGGCTCCGCCGGCGAAGAGACTCGGGCCGCGCGCATCATCGTATCGCTCATGCGCGCTAAGAAACGGCTACGATGGCTGCGGTTGCGGGGTGCGCGCGAGCGACGGATGGATCGCGCCGCCGCGCGAGCGCAGCGGGGTGCCTTCGCGATGATGGCGCGACGCAACGACTTCGGCGAGTATCGAAATTGCGGTCTCGGCCGCCGTCGTTCCGCCGATGTCGAGGCCGACCGGGCCGTGAATGCGCGCGAGTGCTTCTTCCGAAAACCCTTCCGCTCGCAACGACTCGCGGCGCGCGGCTTGACCTCGGCGGCTTCCGAGCAAACCGATAAACGGAGCGTCTGAAGCCAGCGCGCAGCGCAAACCCGGCAGATCGAGCTTTGGATCGTGCGAAAGCATGATGATGGAGGTTCGATCGGAGAGAACCCGCGGCAGATACTCGTCCGGCCACTCACGGACGATCTCATCGGCGTCGGGGACGCGCTCGCGGGTTGCGAACGCGTAGCGCGGATCGACGACGATCACGCGGTAGTCCAGCCGGCGGGCGATGGTGGCGATCTGGGCGGTCAGCGTCGTCGCTCCGACGAGCAGCAGCGACTCGCGTTGAGCGAAGGTATGTACGAAGGTTACGGGTCCGCGATCCTTGCGCACGTAGTCGATTTCAAAGCGCACGTCGCGATCGCCGGCGCCGATATCGCGAGCCACCGCCGCGAATGCGGCGCTCGGCCGCCATGCGACCACTTCCATGACCGCGCCGCACGCGGTGCCGCCCATCAGTTCATCGTCGCTGGTCAAATTGATATCCAGCGTCCGCGTGCGTCCGTCCGACACGGCCAGCAAACACGCTTCGACGATCTCCGACTCGTAACAGCCGGCGCCGATGTTGCCGACGATGTGGCCCCGCGCGTCCACGGCGATCGTCGTGCCGATCGGAGCGGTAGCCGCTTCCCGCAATGCGACGAGCGTCGCCAATGCAAACGGACGCTCCTCCTCCAGCCACTGCGCTGCGACCGCAAAGACGTCCCGCATCTACGCGGCCGACCCGCCGGCTAATCCGGCAAGCGCGTGCAAATCGTCCATTCCCGCAAAAATGTCGACGTATGGCAACGCCGCCTGCATGCCGCGCACCGACGGAGCGTACCCCGGTTCGCCGGCATGCGGATTGATCCACGCGATCGCCGCCGACCGCCGGCCGATCTCGCGCATCGCGCGCTCCAACTCGGGAATCTCGCCGACGTCCAGACCGTCGCTAAAGATGATGACGAACGTTTGCGGCGTTAGCCGCGATCCGAAGCGGCGAACGAAAGCGCTCAGGTTCGCACCGATGCGCGTGCCGCCGCCCCAGGCTTCGCCTAACCCCTCGAGCCGGTACGATCCGTGCAGTGCAGCATCGCGCAGATCGCGCGTCACGTCGCGCAGTTCGGTGCTGAAAAGGAACGCATCGGCGCGGCGCGTTCGCCGGCACAACGCTAGAGCGAATTGCAGCATGGGCCCGGCATATGGTTCCATCGAGCGGCTGCCATCGAGCAGCACCGCGAAGCGCGGATTGCGAAGCGGGTGGCCGAGGCGATGCAGGACGATCGCATCGCCGCCGGTATGCAGGCTCGCGCGCAGCGTCCGACGCAGATCGAAACGCGCGCCATGCACTTGCGGTTTCCACCGCTGCGAACGCCCCACCCGTATCCGCGTCACCAGCTCGTTGGCACGAACCTGCGCGGCATCCAGGCCATCTTGAGGGATCACGGCGACGTCGCCGGCCGCTGCGGCCGGACTGTATCGCGCATGCATCGACATCCACGCCTGCGCCAAACTCTCCTCCTGGGCTTCGAATGCCGTTTCCGCCGCCGTACCGGCGTCGTCGCGCGGGCGCGATTGCGGTTTTTGCGGAACGGCCGGCTCCGATTCGTCGGGCGGCGATTCGTTCGCGTCGGCGCGCGTACGCCGCGCGTGCTGCGGCTGCGCGATTCCGGGCGGTTCGTTCGCAAAGAACGCATCGAACAATCCATCGAACGCCTCGACCTCTTCCGGTCGGCTGCAGAGCACGGTCCGCAGAGCCGCGCGGACGCGCGCCCGTTCGCGCAGGCCGAGTGCGTCGAGCGCACGGAGCGCATCGTGCGTTTGGCCGGGTACGATGCCGAAGTCGTGCTCGCCGCGCAATCGAGCGGCAAACGCAACGACGTTGTGGGAGAGATCCTGGCTCACCCGATGTTGGCTCGCACCGTGCCCAAACCGTAGTCCGGCTCCGGCGGTCCGTCATCGAGAAACGGCTCGTCGCTCGCGTCCAGCAGTGGAACGTAGCGCGAGCGCAGCGTTCGCAGCAGTTCCCAATCTTCACGGACCTTGAGAACGCAGCCGGCGGTCTGCTGCAGCGTACGCTCGTCCAGGGCGTCGCGATGCAAACGCATGAGCGCGAGCGCCCAATCCAGGCTCTCGGCCGTACCGGGAACTTTCTGGAACGGCTGCGCGCGTAGGAACTCCATGAAGCGCGCGATTCGTTCGGCCAGCCGCGCGTCGATCCCAGGGAGGCGCGCGTGAAGGATCGCAATCTCCTGCTCCGCCGACGGATAGCCGATCCATGCATAGAGACACCGCCGGCGCAAGGCATCGGATAAGTCGCGACTGCGATTTGAGGTGAGGATCACCGCCGGCCGTGTCGCCGCGCGAATCGTCCCAACTTCCGGAATGGTCACTTGAAACTCGCCGAGCAGTTCGAGCAGAAACGCTTCGAAGGCCTCGTCGGCGCGATCGATCTCGTCGATCAGCAGCACCGGCGCGCGCTCCTGCGAAATCGCCTCGAGCAGCGGCCGTTTCAAGAGGAACGCTTCGCTGAAGATTTGCGCTTCGCGCTCCTCCGTGCTGCTGCCGTCGTTCTCGGTCAAGCGAATGCGCAGCAGCTGCTTCGGATAGTTCCATTCGTACAGAGCGCTGGCCGCGTCCAAACCCTCGTAGCACTGCAGCCGAATGAGCTGCGTCTCGAGCACGTCGGCGAGCACCTTGGCGCTCTCGGTTTTGCCGACGCCGGCAGGACCTTCGATCAGCAGCGGTTTCTCCAGCGCGAGCATGAGATCGAGCGAGGTAGCGAAGTCATCGCCGGCGACGTACCCGCGCGCCGCAAACCGGTCGGCCAGCCCGTCGGGATTCATCCGGTAAGGCCGGCGCCCGCGTAACGCTTCGGCTCCGCCAAAAACGTCGCGCGGCAGTGAGCGCAGCAGAAGTAGTAGTCGCGTCCGGCGTGCTGCGCGCGATGCGCGGCTCCGGCGATCGCGACCTGCATCTCGCAAACCGGGTCGACGGCGACGTCCCGCTCCATCGAAGCCGCTTCGAACGGCAGCGCCGACGACGCAGTTGCCGAGACGATCTCGGCGAGAATAGAGATGGCGACCTCGCCGGGGTCGCGCGCACCGATAGCGAGACCGACCGGGTTGCGCACCGCGGCGATGCGATCCGCGGCGATGCCCTGCTGCGCTAAAATCCCCAGCACGTCGGCACCGCGTTTTCGGCTCGCCAGCAGCCCGACGAACGCCGCAGCCTCGCCGGTGAGCAGCGTTTCGAGCGCGGTCTCATCGTAGTGGCCCTGCGATGCGACGACCGCCGCCACCCGCCGGCGCTCGACCGGATCCAACTCCGCTAGGAAGCTTCGCAATGCGCCGAGTGCGATCGTTCGAACGCTCGAGTCGGGAATATCGCCGAATTCGTCATCCGACACGACGCGCACCACGCGATACCGCTCGAGCGACGAACTCAAGCGGACCAGCTGGTCCGCAACCGGCGAATGGCCGACGACGACCAGCAGGCGCGGCGGCAGATGCGGCTCGATGTACACGTTGACGCCCCCTTCCGACGCACATCCCATTGGAACGACGAAGGTCTCGGTCTCGCTGCCCGCGCGAGCGGGTACGCCTCCGGGATCGATCTGTACGAGCCGCGGCTTTCCGGCACGCATTGCATCGACGGCTTGGCGTCGAACGATGTCGCGCGAACACGAACCGCCGACGAACCCCTCTATACGCCCATCCGCGTGCACGATGGCGCGGTCGCCGAGATGCGAACTCACGGGCGCGCGCCGATCGACGACCATCGCGACGGCGAAGGCCGCATATCCGCGTTCGAGCGCGGCCACCCGCTCGAAGAACTCTCGAGCGTTCATCGAATCAAGCCGGAGCCGTCAGCTTGGTCTTCACGTTCGCGAAGGTTTCACTGATGACGCGGTGGGCTTGCGAGTCGAGCACCCGGCCGCCGATGGTTGCGACGGGCCCGCGCATCGTGGCCGTGCCCTTCCAATCCAGCGTCGTCGTCGAATCGCCGTTGTCTTTGATCTCCGCGCCGGCAAGGAGATCGACGACGCTTCCGAGGCCGCCGCCGGAGATCTTCATGTTCAAATGGCTGTTGTCCGGCTGCGGTTCGAGTGAGATCTTGAACTTGAACTTTCCGCGCACCGGTCCGACCGCGACTTTTACCGTCGCGTCGAAGTTGTGCGGATCCTGGATGTTGCTCTCGAGTACGTCGGGCAGGCACGACGCGATCTTCGCAGGATCGTTGACGAACGTCCAGACTGCGTCTTTGGCAGCCGGAATCTTCTCCTGCCCGCTCCACTCGAGATTCACGCCTTGGCCTCCGCGCTGCGAATCGCACGCCAGACCTTTTCGCGCGTCATCGGCATCTCGATGTTCGTGACGCCGAGCGGTGACAACGCGTCGACGACCGCATTGACGAACGCGGCCGGCGAGCCGACGTTCGGACTCTCGCCGACGCCCTTCGCGCCGATCGGGTGATGCGGGCTGGGCGTGGTCGTCCGATCGGTTTCCCAATGCGGCGTTTCGAGCGACGTCGGCACCAAGTATTCGGTGAAGTTGGTATTCAAGTTGCTGCCGCTCTCGTCGTATTTGATCTCCTGCATGAACGCGATGGCGAACCCTTCCGTCAACCCGCCATGGATCTGGCCTTCGACCACCATCGGGTTGATGATCGTACCGCAGTCGTCGACCGCTAGGAAGCGCCGCACTTTCACGAAGCCGGTATCGCGATCGACGTCGACGACGGCGATGTACGCGCCGTGCGGAAACGTCAGGTTCGGCGGATCGTAGTAATACGTCGCTTCCAGACCCGGCTCGCTATCGGGCGCCGGATTGGTGTACGCCGCGAATGCGACTTCCTTCATCGTAACCGACTTGCCGGGTACGCCCTTCACATTGAACTTGTAGTCTTTCCACTCGACGTCGTCTTCGGAAGCCTCCATCATGTGGGCGGCAATCTTCTTAGCCTTCTCGCGAATTCGGCGCGCGGCGAGCGCCAGGGCACCGCCGGCAACCGGCGTACTCCGGCTGGCATACGTTCCCAAACCGTAGGGCGCGGTGTCCGTATCGCCTTCTTCCACCATCAGTTCTTGGGGATCCAAACCGAGTTCTTCGGCGACGATCTGCGCCCACGTCGTTTCATGGCCTTGGCCTTGGCTCTTCGTTCCGGCGCGCACGATGCCCGAACCGGTCGGGTGAATCCGAATCTCGGCGCTGTCGAACATCTTGATGCCCAGAATGTCGAAGTTCTTTCCCGGTCCCGCGCCGACGATTTCGGCGAAGGTCGAGATGCCGATCCCCATCAGCTCGCCGCGCGCGCGCTTCTCCGCCTGTTCTTTGCGAAGCGCCGGGTAGTCGACGATGTCGAGCGCCTTATCGAGCGTCAGGTGATAGTCGCCGCTGTCGTACACAAAGCCGAGCGGCGACGGGTACGGGAATTGCTCTTTCTTGATGAAGTTGAGCTTGCGCAGTTCGCTGGGGTCCATCTTCATGGTGTTCGCGAGGATATCCATGCCGCGTTCGATCGCGTACGAGGCCTCGGTGACGCGGAACGAGCAGCGATACGCGATTCCGCCGGGCGCCTTGTTCGTAAAATACGCATCGACCTCCGCAAACGCGTTCGGAAAGTCGTACGCACCGGTCACGATGCCGAACATGCCGGCCGGGTACTTGCGCGGATCGGCCGCCGCATCGAATGCACCGTGATCCGCCGTCGTCGAGACTTTGAGCGCCGTCACGCGGCCCGCTTTCGTGGCGCCGATCTCGACGTCCATATGGTAGTCGCGCGCGAAGCCGGTGGTCGTCAGGTTTTCGGTTCGCGTCTCGACCCACTTCACGGGAACGCCCAAGATCACCGATGCGACGGTCGCGACGACGTACCCCGGATACACCGGAACTTTGTTCCCGAACCCGCCGCCGACGTCGAGCGAAATTATATGGATCTTATCTTCGGGGATTCCGGTAACCAGTGAAAACGCCGTGCGGTGCACGTGCGGCGCCTGCGAGGTCATGTAGATCGTCAGGCGGCCGGTGGCTTTGTTCATGTCGGCGACGGCGCCGCACGGTTCGAGGGGCGCCGGATGGCAGCGTGGCGAGAGGATGCGCTCCTTGATTCGCACGTCGGATGAGGCAAGCGCCGCATCCGTCGCTTCGCGAGCGCCGACTTCCCAATGATAGATGTGGTTGGTTTTCGCCTCGCGATCGTCGCGCAGGATGATCTTATCGAGTTTCGCTTCGAACGGATCGACGATGCAATCCAGCGGTTCGTAGTCGACGTCGACGAGTTCGGCCGCATCGAGCGCGATTTCGCGCGACGTCGCGATGACGCCGGCGACCTCCTGATGCTGGAACAGCGCCTTGCCGACGGCGAGCACCATCTGCTGGTCGAAGCCGTGGAAGGTCGGGAGCCAGCCGAGCTTCGCCGCGACGAGATCCTCGCCGGTGATCACGGCCTTTACGCCGGGGATCGCAAGCGCGGCCGTCTTGTCGATGCTCTTGATGCGCGCGTGGGGATATGGGGAGTGCACCAGCGCCAGATACAGCATGTGCGGGAGCACGACGTCGTCGAGATAGCGCCCCGCGCCGCGAATAAAGCGCGGATCTTCCTTGCGCTTCATGCCTTTACCCATCGCGTGTCGCAGCGGCAGAATGTCGTCGGCCATCTTCGTCATGGCTAATTTCCCCCTGCGGCAACGGCCGCGGGTTTGGCCGAGAGTTCTTCGGAGGCTTGCTGCACGGCTTTGACGATATTCTGATACCCGGTACAGCGGCAGAGATTCCCGGAGAGCGCTTCGCGAATCTCGGGTTCGGTAGGCGTCGGGTTATGCCCGAGCAGCACGTACGACGTCATCAGCATACCGGGCGTGCAGTAGCCGCACTGCAGTCCGTGCTGATCCCAGAAGGCTTGCTGCAGCGGGTGCAGTTTGCCGGCCTGCTCGAGGCCTTCGACCGTCGTCACTTCGTGGCCGTCGGCTTGAACGGCGAACATCGTGCATGACTTTACCGCCGTGTCGTCGTCGAGCGCAACGACGCAGCAGCCGCAACTCGACGTATCGCATCCCACGTGCGTACCGGTGAGCCCGCAATCTTCGCGAAGAAAATACGCCAGCAGCGTGCGCGGTTGGACGTCGCGCTCGTACTTCGTACCGTTGACGGTAACCGCAATCTTCACTTCAGACCTCCTACGCCGAGGCGTTCGAACGCACTGGTCAAGGCACGCCGGACGAGTACGCCCGCCATCGCTTTCTTGTATTCAACCGAGCCGCGATTGTCCGGAGAGGGATCGGCGAGCTTCTCGGCTTCGCGCGCGGCCGCCGCGATCAGATCCTTGCTCGGCTTGTTGCCGACGAGTAATTTTTCCGCAGCCGCGACCCGCATCGCCGTCGCGCCCAGCGCTCCGATCGAGACGCCGGCCTGGGTGACGGTACCGTCGGCGGAAAGGGTCACCTGAGCCGCCGCCGATGCCGTCGCGAAATCGCCCACCTTCCGTTCGATCTTTTGATACGAACCCGACGTGCGCTCGCCGGGCGTCGGAAAGCGCACTTCAACCGCCATCTCGCCGTCCGCGACGGCGGTCGTATAGGAGTCGACGATGAACTCGTCGATCGGCACGACGCGCGTTCCTTTTGCGTTGCGCAGAAGCAACGAAGCGCGGGATGCCAGCGCCACTGCCGGCCAATCGCCGGAGGGGTCGTTATGACAGAGGCTCCCGACGACGGTTCCCATCTGCCGCACGACCGGATCCGCGATCAGTACGGAGGCATCGGCGATGAGATGGTACCGCGCAGAGATGAACGGCGCGATCTCGATCGCAAAATCGCGCGCGCCGGCGCCCGCGGCCAAGTACCCGTCCGACTCTCTAAGGTAGGCAAGCTCTTTGACCGGATTGATGTCGACCAACACGGGCGGCCGCGCCAGCCGGAACCGCATCGCCGGGATCAGACTTTGACCCCCGGCTAGAACGCGGGCGTCGGCCCCATGGTCGGCCAAGGCCGCTACGGCTTCATCGGTCGAGTGCGCGCGCTGGTACTCAAAAGGGGCTGGAAACATCGGTGGCCTCCACGCCTTGCGAGCTGGGCGATCCGGTCGCCGCGGGCAAGTTCAGAGTCGTTCGTTTACGTCTACGATTTTCATTCAAAGCTGCTGCCCAGGCTTGCCGCAACGAAGCAAGATTCGGATGGGACGACCGCGCCTTTTTTCGGTACGCTGCCATCATGATGATGAATGTTATCGCAATCCCAAGCGACCTCGCCGCCACCGTTCGCGGCGGCACGCACGACGAACTCGGCAACGCGCTCGAACCGGAGGTCCAGGAACGGGGCGGCAATCCGTGCCGGCATTGTTTGCGCAGAGCGACCGCCGGCGAGCGCTTGACGCTCTTCTCGCACAGTCCGTTCGATCGCCAAAACCCGTACAAAGAATACGGTCCGATTTTCGTGCACACCGACGGCTGCGAGCGTTATGCCGAACGGAACGCTCTTCCGCCGGACTTTTCGGACCGGCCGATCGTCTTGCGCGGATACGATCGCCAGCAGCGTATCGCGCGAGTCGCCGTCGTCGTCGACGGCGAGACGGAGCTTCGCGCCGAACAACTGCTGAGCGATCCGGAGATTGCGTTTCTCCACGCGCGCTCGTTCACACACGGCTGTTTTCTTTTTCGGATCGACCGCGCCGCGGCCGTGCAATAGAAAACGGCCCGCGGAACCGGGCCGTTTTCCCTCTCGAGGTTTACGTGGACTCCCTTTACGTGTGACTTCTAACTTCTCTCTTGATTTTATCCATTTCCGCTTGCGTGCGATTCTTGACTTCGTTCCCTACGGATTTCGCTTTTTCGCCGGCGGTCATTTCATCGCCATCGAGTTCTCGCTGGGCATGCTCCGCGTCTGCCGTGGAGCGGTGGATTGCTTCTCGCGCTGCGTCACGAGTGTTATCGATGCTGTCCTTGACGCTCTTCTTGATGTCCATGGTTTGAGGGTACCCTCCCGCGTGGGCGGCCTAAACGCAGAGGGGGCCCGCTTGCCGCCCCGAAGTGCCTTCTCACCGTGTATACCTCAGGGAAAAAATCGCTCAACGGCGTCGATAGCGCCCGCCCCTACGAACCCGAAAAAAACCCGGCGATCCGCCGTTTGACCGCCGGTGCGATCAAGCGGCGCAAGGCGAAGACGCTCTTTCCGGTTGCGACCGCGTACGACGCACCGTTTGGGCAGTTCGTCGAACAGGCCGGAATCGACGTTATCCTCGTCGGCGACTCCGTCGGCAACGTCGTGCTCGGCTTCGACGAAACGACGCCGGTGACCGTCGAGAACATCATCTATCACACGCAGGCCGTCGTTCGCGGAACGACGCGCGCGCACGTCATCGCCGACATGCCGTTCGGATCGTATCAAGTCAGCAACGAAGACGCGTTGCGTTCGGCGATCCGCTTCGTCAAAGAGGGCGGGGCCTGCTCGGTGAAACTCGAAGGCGGCGTGCACGAATCCGATCGCGTTCGCGCGATCGCGCGATCGGGGATTCCGGTCGTCGGCCACATCGGCGTTACACCGCAAACGGCGGGTCTCGGACCGGGCTTTAAGATGCGGACCAATCGCGAGCGGCTCATCGAAGACGCGCGAGCCATCGAAGATGCCGGCGCGTATGCGATCGTGCTCGAGGTCGTAGATCACGAAGTTTCGCGCGAGATCACCGAACTGCTGTCGATTCCGACGATCGGAATCGGCTCGGGCCCGCATTGCGATTCGCAGGTGCTGGTTCTGCACGACATCCTCGGCATGTACCCGCACTCACCGCGCTTCGCCAAACGCTACGCCGAGATCGGCACGCTCGCCACCGACGCGCTGCGCGCCTTCGCCGATGACGTCCGGGGCGGAAACTTCCCGACCACCTGACCGCGTGACGGTTCCCGACTTCGACGAGACGTTTCGCGCGACGCTGCGCGAGCTTTTTGCGTGGCGACGCGACGTGCGTCATTTCCGCACCGATCCGATCGACCGGACGGTCGTCGAGCGGCTCGTTTCCATCGCCGCGCTCGCGCCATCGGTCGGCTTTTCGCAGCCGTGGCGATTCGTTACGATCGAAGATCCGGCACGCCGCGCCGCCGCGATCGCTTCCTTCGAACGCGCCAACGCCGACGCGTTGAGCGCGTATGACGAGAGCGACGCCGCGCGATATGCCAAGCTCAAACTCTCCGGCATGCGAGAAGCGCCCGTTCACCTCGCCGTTTTTTGCGACTGCGGGACGCCGGCGGGGAAAAACCTCGGCCGCCGCACGATGCCGGAGACGCTTGCGTACTCGGCGACGATGGCGGTGTATACGTTCTGGCTGGCCGCTCGCGCAGAGGGCATCGGCGCCGGATGGGTCTCGATTCTCGAGCCGGACGTCGTCACGGCCGCGCTTGACGTTCCCGAAGAATGGAAGCTGATCGCCTACCTTTGCGTCGGATATCCCGCAGCGGAAAACGAAACGCCCGAACTGCAGCGCGCGGGTTGGGAGACGCGGGACGAGCGCGCACTGGAGTTGTACCGCCGATGACGACCATAACCACCCCTTTGACCGAACTTCTGCACCTGCGAGTGCCGATCGTCAACGCGCCGATGACGCCGGCCGCCGGCGGCCAACTCGCACGCGGCGTCGGCGACGGCGGCGGTTTCGGCATGCTCGGCTTCGACGAAGACGAGAGCGAAGAAGACATACGAGCGCAGATCGCGATCCTGCGGCGCGACGGCGAACGCGACTTCGGCATCGGGCTTGCCGCGTGGGTGATCGAGTCCCGGCCGCAGCTGCTCGACATCGCAATCGCTGCACGTCCGAAACTCATCAGCATCTCGTTCGGCGATCCGTCACCATACGTCGCAAAGATCAAAGCCGCCGGCATCGTTGCGTCGTCGATGGTGCAGAGCCGCGCGTGGGCGCGCATGGCGCTCGACGCCGGCGCCGACATTCTCGTCGCCCAAGGCACCGAAGCCGGCGGCCATACCGGCAACGTCGGAACGCTGCCGCTGCTGCAGATCGTCCTCGATTTGACGGACAAACCGGTCTTGGCAGCCGGCGGCATTGCGACCGGACGCGGCATCGCCGCCGTGCTTGCGGCCGGCGCCGCCGGGGCGTGGATCGGCACCCCGTTTCTCGTGGCGCGTGAAAGCCGCTCGCCCAAAAGCGCGCAAGAACGTATTCTCGCAAGCGACGAAACGCAAACGATCAAGACGCACGTCTACGACCGTTTGCAGAGCAAACCGTGGCCGCACGAGTTTGCGGGCCGCGCGCTCAACAATCCGTTTGCAGCGCACTGGGACGGGCGTGAAGACGAGCTAATGAAAACGCCGCAAGCCGTCGCAGAATTCAAAGAAGCCAAGGCCGCGCGCGACTACACGCGCGCGCACATCTACGCCGGTCAATCCGTCGGGCTCGTCGACAAAGTCGAAGGCGCCGCGGAGATCGTCGAACGTTTAGCGGCTGCCGCCGCCCAACGTCTGGCCGCGTGCGCCGGCCTGCTGAGGACGCCGTAGGGCGAAGAACCAAAGCGCCGCGGCGAACGCCCCGTTGAGCACCAGCCCCAGAATGCCGACTTCCGGTCCGAACGCGACGTGATTCGCAACGCCGAGTGCCCCGGCGGTGTTGCTCGCGCCGAACAGCACGTAGACGGCGCCGTTCCAAAGACCGTGGCTCACGCTCGATACGACGATCGATCCGGAAATGAAACGTAAGAGTCCCCAGACGAGCCCGATCAGAGCGGCGTTCACCATGAAGATGGCAATCTGATCGGGCGGAAGCGTATACCCTTTTGCGAGGGTTACCCACGAGAGATGCCACAACGCGAAAGCCACGCTCGTGCAGATTGCCGCCGCGCCGCCCTGCAAGCCCGCACGCGAGAGCGATGCCCAAAGCCACCCGCGAAAGAAACCTTCCTCGGTGAGAAATACCGCCAGCACCGTCGTCGTCGCGATGAGCGCGAACTTGATGGCGGCCTTCTGCCAGTTTGCGGCATCCACGTGCGCCGCTCCGGCGGCGATGGCGAGGATCGCAGCGAGACCGACGACCGCGAGGGGATAGGCGATGGCGAGCGCGTAGCCCGTAACGGTTCCCCACGCAACGCCGATTTCGGGCGGCTTCAGTCGCTGCAGTAAAACGAACGCCAATGCAAGCGGCAGCAGCGGCAGCGCGCTGAACGCGGTCAACCCGTTTGCGTCCATCGTTGTGGTGACGGCGATGGCAGCGAGTGTGCCGAAGATCGGCCACTTCAACCGGGAGATCATATGCAAACCGTAGCATCCCTCGCGGGACGCGACGTCAAGAACTTATCAAAAGTTAAACGGGAACGCGCGGCTGATGCGCGGCGGGAACGTTCGGGTACTCGCCGGTGAGGCAGCCCAAACACATCTCCTCGCGCTTGCGCCCGACCGAGGCCACGAGGCCGTCGAGGCTGAGATAGCCGAGCGAATCGGCATTCGTCTTAGCGCGGATCTCGTCCACCGTGTAATTCGCGGCGATCAGCTCGTCGTAGGTCGCCATGTCGACGCCCAGGTAGCAAGGATGGCGAATCGGCGGCGAGGTGATGCGCAGATGCACTTCGGTCGCACCGGCTTCGCGCAACAGCGCGACGATGCGCGGGGTGGTCGTGCCGCGGACGATCGAATCGTCGACGACGATGACGCGCTGGCCGCGCAGATTCTCCACGACGGGATTGAACTTCAAGTGGACGCCGCGCATCCGCATCTTTTGATCGGGACTGATGAAGGTGCGTCCGATGTAGCGGTTCTTGATCAGCCCTTCGACGTACGGCAGTCCGCTTTCGGCTGCGTAGCCGATCGCGCCGGGGACGGCCGAGTCCGGTACCGCCATGACGACGTCGGCGTCGGCGTGATATTCGCGCGCCAGCTGACGCCCCATCTCGTAGCGCGCCATGTAGATCGAGCGTTCGCTCAAGCGCGAGTCGGGCCTCGCAAAGTAGATGTACTCGAACATGCACAGCGCTTCTTCGGCATCTTCGATCGGCGTCTGGACCGACTCGAGCCCTTCGGACGAAATCCGGAGAATCTCGCCGCGGTTGATTTCACGAACGTATTGCGCGCCGATCGGTGCGAGCGCCGACGATTCCGACGCGACGACGAATCCGCCGTCGCTGAGTTTACCGAGGCACATCGGGCGCACGCCCCACGGGTCGCGAAACGCGTAGAGCTCGTCTTGCGTGCAGAGGGCGATCGAGTAGGCTCCCTTGGCGACCGACAGCACGTGGCGAATGCGATCGAGCATCGATCCCTTGGCCTCGACGATCAGCTTCGCCATGACTTCCGAATCGGAGCTGGCCGTCAATACGGTCGTGGGCGAGAGCGTCTCGCGCAGTTCGTCCGTGTTGGTGAGGTTGCCGTTGTGGGCGAATGCGAAGTCGCCGAGTTCGGTGCGTTCGAGCAACGGCTGGGCGTTGACCACGATCGACGAACCGCTGGTCGAGTAGCGCGTATGGCCGACCGCGATATGGCCGCTCAGCTCTCCGAGGACGTCTTCATCGAAGATCGCCGAGAGCAATCCCATCTCTTTGTGCGAGCGAATCGTTCCGCCGTCGGCGGCAGCGATCCCGGCCGATTCCTGGCCGCGATGTTGGAGCGCATATAGCGCAAAGAACGCGAGGCGTGCTGCGTCGCGACCCGGCGCAAAGACTCCCGTTATCCCGCACATCTACGATTCAGTATAGCAGGCGCGGACCGCCGCGCCACCGATGTTAGTTATTTGAACGCCGGCCCCCGAAGATTTGGAGCAGGGCCAGGAAAATATTGATCGCGTCCAGGTAGATGGAAACGGCCATCTGGACCGGCGTGAGCCCGTCGCCGCCCGCCTTGAGCCGGGCAAAATCGATCAGGACCAGCACCGAGAAGATGACCAGCGTAACGTACGCATAGACCGCCGGCGGAACGAACCGGATGAAGATTCCGACGATGCCGACGAGAACCAGGCCGATCAGCGCCATCATGACGATGCCCTGGAAGCGCCGCAGGTCCAGGCCCGTCGCATAGACGATCGCCGCCAGTGCAAACATCCCGAGGCCGGTCGTGACGGCCGCGTTAACGATCACGTCCGGGCCGACGGTGTGAATGTAGTTCCCGATGACTGGAGCCAGCCCGACGCCCTCGAGGAACGTGAACGAGTAGAACAGGATCAGCGAAAGCGCTTCGTTTTCACGCGTCTTGTTGATCACGAACAGGAGGATGAATCCGACGATTAAGGCCACGAAGCCGAATAGCGCCGGAACGCCTTGGCAAATCCACGCGGCCAAGGCCGTGACGCACAAGCCGAGGGCTGTTATGCTAAGCACCTGAGCAAGCAGCGAGTGCGTGGGGACTGCGACCGAAGCGCCTTGAGGCTGCATCTGATAGGCCATAACGCTCTCTTGATACCTCCGGCACGGGCTTCGAGTTGCGAGGCGGACGATTTCTGGACGCCTAGCTTGGTAGCCTTGGTTCGAGGAATCCCCTCCGGTCCGCCGGACGAAAGGAATGTATGCGCCCCCTTGCTGCCCTAACGAGCCTCTGTGCCGCCGCCGCTCTTCTGACCGGCTGCAACTCCGTCCATTCCGCGCAACAAAGCGCATCGGACAGCTTCCATTCGAGCTTCCGCAGCTCGTTCAAAACCAGCTTCCTCAAGGCGTGCACGGATGGAGGCGCCCCCGCAAAGACGTGCGGCTGCATCGAAGGGAAGGTCGAAGCCGCCAACACCGACGATCAACTGATGAAGCTCGCTGCGGGCGATGCGTCAAAGATGAAGATCGGCGAGTACACGCGCGAGTGTGCGGCCGGAAAATAATCGGGATCTCGCGCGACCCGCTCTAGAACTTGGCGATGTCGGTCCGATAGGTGAGCTTGTTGGTTCCGAGGCGAGCCGAAAGGGATTTGACCGCGCGATACGCGTTCGCGCGCGCAGAGTCCAAATGGTCGCCGAGCGCCGTGACGGTTAACACTCTTCCGCCCGGCGTGTTGACCTTGCCGTCCAGCAGGGTGCAGCCGCCCCAGAAGGCTTGAGCGCCGCTTTCAAGCGCGATGTCGGCGTTTAGGTTCGTTAGGGGCGTGCTGCTGCGCGGATAATCCGGCGTGGCGAGAACGACCCCGACGCACGCCTTGCCCGAGAGCGTCGCGAGCGACGGATCCATCGCGCCGTCGGCGGCCGACTTTAGCAGCGCAGCGAAGTCGCCGTTGATCCGCGGCATCATCACTTGAGTTTCGGGGTCGCCGAAGCGAACGTTGAACTCGATGACCGATGGGCCGTCGTGGGTCCACATCAACCCGCAGTAGAGGACGCCGATATACTCTTCGCCTTCCGCACGCAGTCCGCGCAGCATCGGCGACAAAATGCGTTCGCGAACTTGGTCGGAGACGTCATTGGGGAAACCGTGCGGGGGTGAATAGGCGCCCATCCCGCCGGTATTCGGGCCGCTGTCGCCGTCGCCGGCGCGTTTGTAGTCGCAGGCGGCGGCAAACGGAACCATCGCGCGGCCGTCGCACAACGCAAAAACGCTGATTTCACGCCCGGCCAACATTTCTTCCAGCAGTACGTCGGCGCCGCCGCCCGGGATGCGATTGTGCGTATACCACTCGGCGAGCACGGCGCGGGCTTCCGCAACGTCCCTGGCCACGACGACGCCTTTGCCGGCGGCCAGTCCGTCGGCTTTGACGACGACGCCGTCGCTCTTCCAGTCGTCCAGCGCCTTGTTTGCGCCCTCGAGTGAATGAACCACAGCCGCGCGAGCGGTCGGTACGCCGTGCCGTTCCATAAAGCGTTTGGCGAAGATCTTGCTCGATTCGAGGCGTCCGCCGGAACGGTTCGGGCCGAAGACAGAGAGGCCGGCCTCGCGCAAGCGATCTCCGACGCCCGCGGCGATCGCGACCTCCGGACCGATGACCACTAAGTCGATGCCTTCGGCGGTCGCAACGTCGGCCAGCATCTTCCCATCGGTAATCGCGATGTTCCAGTTCTGGCCGCGCGACGCCGTGCCGGCGTTGCCGGGAGCGGCGAAGATTTCGCTGCACGACGGCGACTGCGCGAGCTTCCACGAAAGCGCGTCTTCGCGCGCTCCGCCGCCGATGATGAGAATCCGCATCAGGCTACTCCCACTCGACGGTGGACGGCGGCTTCGACGTGATATCGTAGGCGATGCGATTGACGCCTTGGACTTCATTGACGATTCGCGTCGAGATTCGTTCCAGCAATTCGTGCGGCAAGCGCGCCCAATCGGCGGTCATCCCGTCTTCGCTGGTGATCGCGCGGACGGCGACCAGGTGATCGTACGTGCGCCCGTCGCCCATGACGCCGACGCTGCGCACCGGTGTCAGCACGGCGAAATATTGCCACGGACGCGGCTCCAGGACGGCGCCGTCGATCTCCTCGCGAACGATCGCGTCGGCGTTGCGAACGATCTCCAAACGTTCCTCGGTAATGTCTCCGATGATCCGCACGGCGAGGCCTGGGCCCGGGAATGGCTGACGCGCGACGATGTGCTCGGGCAAACCCAGGACGCGTCCCAACTCGCGCACTTCGTCTTTAAAGAGCGTGCGCAGCGGTTCGACCAGCGTGAAATCCATTTTCTCGGGCAACCCGCCGACGTTGTGATGCGACTTGATCTTGTGCCCGGCTTTGCTGGCCGGCGTCTTCGATTCGATGACGTCCGGATAGAGCGTGCCCTGCACCAGATACTTGACGCCGGGAATCTTCGCCGCTTCCTCTTCGAAGACGCGAATGAACTCGTGCCCGATGATAATGCGCTTTTGCTCGGGGTCTTCGACGCCCAGCAACTTGCTTAGAAAACGTTCGCGCGCGTCGACGGCGATAACGTTGAGATGCAGCACGTCGCGAAACGCCGTAAGCACTTGTTGGGCTTCGTCTTTGCGAAGAAGGCCGTGATCCACGAACACGCACGTGAGCTGTTCCCCGATCGCGCGCGCGACGAGGGTCGCCGCTACCGCCGAATCGACGCCTCCGGAAAGCGCGCAAATCACTTTGTCGGCGCCGACCTGCGCGCGAATGTCGTCGATCGCCCGCTCGACGTACGAACCCATCTCCCAATCGCTCGGCAAGCCGGCGATACCGTGCAGAAAGTTCTTCAGCAGCGTCCGGCCGTATTGCGTGTGCACGACTTCGGGGTGGAACTGCGTGCCGTAGATATTGGTGTGCGCGCTGCCCATCGATGCGATACGGCAACGCGCCGTCGACGCGAGCACGTCGTATCCCGGCGGAAGTTTGGTAACCGTGTCGCCGTGCGACATCCACACGCGCGATTCCGGAGCGATGCCTGCGTAGAGCGGCGACTCCGATTCAGCGACGAGCAGCGTCGCCGGCCCGTACTCGGCGTGATCGAGTTTCACCAGTTCGGCCTCGAGCTGCCTTGCCACGAGCTGCATGCCGTAACAGATCGCAAGGATCGGCAAACCGCTGCGCACGATCTGCGGGTCCATATCGGGCGCGTCGGGCGTGAGCGTGCTCGACGGTCCGCCGGAGAGGATCAGCGCCGCCGGCTCGCGCTGTGCGATCGTGCTCCATGGGGTGTCGTGCGGGATGATTTCGCAGTAGACACCGTGCTCGCGCACGCGCCGCGCGATCAATTGGCTGTATTGCGCGCCAAAATCGAGGATTAAGACGGTTCGGGGCATGGGGCCGACGGTTTCCCTATCCTTATGACGTTCCATGCTCCATCATGGCATACTTCGCTTGGTATGCCAAGATGGAGATAAACAAACCTAGCAGCAGTTATGCGGCCGATTTGGCGGCGGCGATCGCCGCGTCGTAGTCCGGCTCGGCGGCGACTTCGGGGACGATTTGGACGTTGCGGATCTTGCGATCTTTGCCGACGACCACGATGGCGCGGGTCAGCAAGCCGAGCTCGCCGATCAGCAGCCCGTAGTTCAGACCGAAGCTGTGATCGCGGTAGTCGGAGAGCATCCCAAGTTTGATATCGCCTTCGGCACCGCACCAGCGCCCCTGCGCGAACGGTAGATCCATGCTCACCACGAACGCCTTGACGTCCGGCGGCAGCTCGGCGATGCGCGTGTTGAACTTTTTCGACTCGAGCGAGCAGACGTTCGTATCGAGCGAGGGAACGACGATGAACATCGCAGCGTTCGTGCCGCCGCCCAACGCCTTATCCAGATTGACGACCCCGAGATCGCCGCCGGTCAAGTGAAAATCGGGGGCCGCATCGCCGGCTTTCAATGCCGGGCCGAGCAGCGTCATCGGGTTGCCCTTGAACGTGATCGCGCCGGTGCGCTGTTGTAAATCTTGCGTCGTCATGGGCGGTCGATTCGACGTTACGTCAGCACTTCCCCGAGGCGGCCGGTGTCGCGGGCCATGACCACCTCCATCGCAATTCGCTCGCCGACCGACACGTCGCGGCCCCAGCGATAGGCCGAGTACGGCGTGTAGCGCGTGCCGGGAGAGCCCGGAATCCGCAGCGAGACGTCGTAGCAGACGAACTCTTTCGGCGGCCCGGCGACGATGATGCATTGCAGGGCGAACGGGCCGATCACGCCGGGCGGGCTCGCGGCCTGCGACGCCGCCACGAAACGCTCCCCCATCTCGAACGCCTTTTCCAGCATCGACTCCGTCAGCGTAGCGGCGATGTGCCCGGCCTCTTCCAACCGCATCGGAACGTCGCGCAGCGAGTCGAGGACTGACGGCGGCACGTTCCGGAAACCCTCGAGGTTCGTCTGGCGGCGCGTGTCGGTGCCGGAGAGTTCGAGTTCGCCGAAGATCGGCGAGTAAAAGAAATTCAGATTGACCGATGGGCCAAGCGCGTACTCCTCGATCACGGCATTGGCGAGACCTTCCTCGGTGAGCATTCCCTCCTTTAGGAGACGGCCGCTCACCTCGCGATATTCTTTCGGCGACGACACGAGCAAGAACGCTCGCTCGAAACTGACCTTCGCATGCGGCGCCTTCACCATCACCAGCCGGTCGATCTCGTCCGGCGACGCAAACTGACGCGGATGCCGAATGCCCCCCTGCGCCATCAGCGCGTATTGATTGCCGGCTTCATCGCGTTCTTCAGCCCGCAGCAGCGACCGGTTTCCAAAGAAGGGCACTAGCATGCCGCGCTCGATTTCGTCGTAGCCGAACTTCTGGTGAAGATACACTTCGAACGAGCGGTTTGCGAGAAAAATCGCATTCTCGGCGAGCAGGCGCTCCTGAATCTGCGGCTTCAGGATCTCCGGGAACGTCTCGAGTTCCAAAACCGCATCGACGCAGCCGCGCGGCACCGGCGTTTCACGCCGGAGATAGTGCTCGGTGTACGTCCGTTCGCGTCCGCGCGCCGTGACGATCAGATTGCGCAGGCCCTGTGCGCGGGCGCCGTAGGTGACTTCGAGCGCCGAGTGGCTGCCGATGCTGCAAAGGGTGAGCTTCGAGCGATCGTACTGCGCCAGCGCCCGGTCGACGTATTCTTTCACGGGCAGTTCTATTCGACGCGGACCTTGCCGGCCATTGCGCGCGTTACGGCGGCGGTGTAGGCGAGCACGCCGATGCTGCCGCCGATCGTCGCCGTGAGGGCGACCGTCAAGGAGAGTGCCGACGGCGAAGCTTCGAAAATCGTCATCCCGCCACTCCCGAGCGGATAGCCTGGAATCAGGTACGGATACAGCGATCCGGCGGCTTCGACGAGCAGCGTGGCGACGAACAGCGAGGATGCGCCGAACGCTGCCGCGTAGCGGCCGCGATGCAGCAGCGGGATCATCGCAACCAGCGCGCCGAGGGAGACTAACGGCACGACGAAGAGCCAGGGCGACGAGGGGAGACCGCGGACCAGGTACGTCGCGACGCTCACCCCGAGGTACAGCACGAGAACGGCCCACCACACGCGCCGCAGGAACGCAAGGCTGCGCTGCGCCGGCGCACCTTCCATGCGCAAGGCGAGAAAGGTTGCCGCGTGCTGCGCCAGCGCGACCACCGCGAAGACGCCGACCAGCAGCGAATACGGATTGAGCAGAAAGGCAAACGTGCCTTGGAAATATTCGTTCTTATCGAGCGGTACGCCGCGCAGCAGGTTGCCGAGCGCCACCCCGAAGAGCAAAATCAGCAATGCGCTCGACGCCGCGAAGCCGACGTCCCAGAAGTTGTGCCACAGTTCGCCCTTGAAGTGATTGCGCAGTTCCATCGCAATCCCGCGAATCATCAACAGCCACAGCACGACGATGAAGGGCAGGTAGAACCCCGAAAACGACGAGGCATACGCTTTCGGAAAAAGCGCGAAGAGGGCGCCGCCGGCGGCGATCAGCCACACTTCGTTGCCATTCCAGAACGGACCGATGCTCTGCATCACGGCGGCCCGTTCGCGTTCGTTGCGCCCGGCCAGGAACGAGATCGTTCCGACGCCGAGATCGTAGCCGTCCAGGAGGACGTACGCGGTCAGCATGAAGGCGATAACGACGAAACCGGCTTGACTCATACCGCACCTTGGTCGATTTGACGCAGAACGAGATACAAGAAGAGGACGCCCAGCAAGAAGTACATTCCGGCGAAGCCGATCAGCGTGAAGAGCGTCTCGCCGGACACGACGTTCTGCGAATACGCATCGGCGGTGCGCATCAGCCCGTACACGATCCACGGTTGCCGTCCGACTTCGGTTACGGTCCAGCCGGCTTCGTTTGCGATGTACGGGAAGGGCATCAGCAGCATCAGCGCCCAGAGCGCGAGCGGCGTCGTGTAGAGGCGTTTGCCCCACAGAAGCAGCAGCGTCGCGATCCCCAGCAGGCCGCCGAAGATCGTTCCGAGCCCAACCATGATGTGATACGCGTAGTACGTGAGTTCGACGGGCGGCCACAGCGTGCGCTGGTACTTCGTCAGCCCGTCGACGTTCGCGTTGAAGTTGCCATAGGCCAGAAAGCTCAGCAGGCTCGGCACGTAGATCGGATCGATCAGCGTTTTCGTATGAAGATCCGGCATTCCGATGAGTGCGAGCGGTGCACCCGGCGTTGATTCGAAGAGACCTTCCATCGCGGCGAGCTTCACCGGCTGCGCGTTCGTGACGTCGGCGCCGTTGCGATCGCCGGTTGGAAAGACCGCGAGCCCCGAAAAAATAAACGCCGCCAGCGTGCCGGCGCGAACGAAACGGCGGGCGAGCTGCTCGTCGCGTTTCGAGAGCAGATAGTAGGCGCCGATGCCGGCAACCAGCACGCCGCCCGCGACCATCGCACCGCAGAGGACGTGCAGATACTGCCAAATCGCGAACGGCTGGAACAGCACGCTCCAAATATCTTGCAGCTGGATATGGCCTTTGCCGTCGATGGCATAGCCGACGGGGTGCTGCATCCATGCGTCGGCCGTGACGATGAAGAACCCGGAGAGCCACGAACCGATCCAGACGAACAGCGCCGCGAGCGCCTGCAGCGGCGTCGGCGTTCCGGTGCGCCGGTAGAGCAGCACGCCGAGAAAAACGGACTCGAGGAAGAATGCAAAGATGCCTTCCATCGCGAGCGGCTGCCCGACGACCGAGCCGCTGCGTTCGGAAAACGTCGCCCAGTTCGTGCCGAACTGGAACTCCATCGGAATGCCGGTAACGACGCCGGCCGCGAAGTTGATCGCAAAGATCTTGGTCCAGAAGCGCGCGGCCCGCGCCGCTTCTTCATCGCCCTTCGACGCGCGCCAGGTAAACCAAGCGACGAACGGCGCCAACCCCATCGTCCCGATCGGGAAGAGGTAGTGGAACATGATCGTAAAGGCAAACTGCAAACGATCGAGGAGCGCCGGTTCCATCAGTTCTAGTGTAGACGCTTTGGCTCGAATGCCCTTCCGGTAAAGGCGTCACCCTCGTTTGCGGAGGCGCGCCGACACGTTTGGGGTCCATCCGGCAGACGCTCGTCGCCCCCATCGTGGGGGCTCCTACTTGACTGTTTTTCCAAAACTTTCAAAGGAAGTACGCCATCCATGGCTTTTTTGGAAAAATCAGACACTGCCGGACGGACCCCAAACGCGCCGGCGCGCCTCCGCAGCAAGAGTCACTCGATTCCTGCGCCCCAGCTGCGCCAATGGAGGGCAAGCGCTGGAATGCCGGCCAGTTTCTGCTTCTCGCTGTGGTCGAACATGTAGATGCGCGCGACGTCGCGGCTCGAAAGCGTTGGCTCGGGCGCGGCGCGCTCGAAGACCATCGGCGAACCCGCTTCGACCTCGCCCTCCTCGATGATGCGAAAGTACGTTCCGAATCGCATCGCCTTGCCGAAGCGTTTGGGGAAGGTTGGGCTTTGCATGCGCCAGGCGAGTTTGAAACAGGGGATGCGTGGTTCCGAAACTTCGAGGAGCGCGGTTCCCACGCGCCAGCGTTCGCCGATCGGAAGTGTGCTTGCGTCGATGCCTTCGAGGGTTAGGTTTTCGCCAAACGTACCCGGCGGCAATTCGCGTTCGAGCTGCTGCGACCACCACGCATAGTCTTCCATCGAATACGCGTAGACCGCTTTGCTCGGTCCGCCGTGCACGGTGCGATCGGCTTGATCGTCGCCCGCGACGTTCACGCCTTCGATGCGGCGACTCCCCGCGACGGGTTCTTTTACGATTGCCGTCGTGAACGTCTCGCCGCCCCACGTCGCTTCGCGCGGGACGCCGACGTTGACGGAGACGACTTTAGGAGCGCGTAGGACCATGGCCGTTTCCGAATCCGCGCCGAATTTTCTTCGGATGGGAGGCGCGAAGAGGGAGCGAAGCCGCAGCTTCGTGACCGATGAGCAACGAAGCATCCGGAGAAAAGGCGGCGTGGAGGCGGGAATGCGCCATGATCCTACGCGCTCCTAAGTTCTGGCAAGAAGTTTCTTGGCTTCCGGGCTGTCTTGATATTCGACGGTGAGGATGGCGCGTAGGCGTTTGGCGGCCTCCTTGGATTCCGCGTTGTCCATGCGACCGAGCGTGGTGTACGCCCAGTACAGCAGCATCGGCAGGTCGCGGTCGCGCGGATACACTTTGTGCATGTCGTCGATCGACTCGGCGACCAGCACCGTCTCGCCGCTCTCGCGATCGCCGTAGTTGTAATCCAGCATGTAGTTGATGTGTTTGAGCTGGTTCTCGATGCCGAGAATGGAGAAACCGAGGCGTCCGAAATATTCGTCGGCCGGCGCGAGCGTCGACAGGTAGGCCGAGTGCGGCATCGACGTCACGTTGCTGATCACGCGCAGCGGATCGACCGCGTGCAGGTGCGTCAGGAACTTTCGCGCGTTCGCGGTATCGGCCGACGTGTAGCCGTCGCCTCCGTCGGCCGCCGCTTGCGCGCTGTTGACCACTTCGTTGCCGTAGGTCGTCGGCAGGTGAGAGACCGGGAAATCCGGCTGGGCTGCTCGCTGAAATGCAAGCGAACGCCACGCCTTGTCGCCGGTTAACAGCCAGGCGCGCCAATCGGCCTCAAGCTGTTGGAGCACCGCATCGACGTCGGTCGGGTAGTTTTGCAAGTTGGCGGTCGCATCCTGATCGGCAAACCGTGCGAGCGCCTCCGGTTCGGTCTCCGAGTTCACTCGCTGGAGGATCGACTGCGCCTGCCCGACCAGCGTGGGATCTTGTGAGTTTTTCACGACCCAGTCGGCCGCTTCGCGCACCCACCACACCGCCGCATCGTGATTGGTCAGCGGATCGTAGTGCAAGCCCGCCCCGATTTGTACGGTGAGCGTCGCGAGCTCCCCGTATGCGGGATCGGTGGGATACTGCAGTGAGTACGCGCGCCCGGCATTGAAGATCGAGGCGAGATACGTCTGCTGCGAGCGATAAGTCCAGCCGTCGGCCGAGCCCTTGTCGTACGCGGTCTTCATCTGCTGGTAGAGCACCGCCGGATCGACGACGACGGTCGCGCGAACCGCGAGCGGCGGCACGACGACGGCAATCAGAACCAGAGCGGCGAGCGCCCTACAGAATGCTCGAATCATCTAAGACGAGTTTCAAGTTGTTGGTGAGCAGCGCGTTCTTGATCTCGCGCGCGATGCGCCGGCCGGTCGACATCGGCTCCGAGTAGTTCAAGTACGAGTACGGCGATCCGTTGATAAAGAGATTGGTACCGGCCACGATGCGCGCCGAAATCTCCATGATGTAGTACTGCATGTCCGGCGTGATGATCGTCTCGATGCAAAAAGCGCCGAACAGTCCCTTCGGGCCGCAGATCTCCTGGCTCACCTTGACAACGTCGTCACCCATGCGCATGGCTTCGGCCAGCATCGACTCGCGCAGCGACACCGGCTGGTTGCCGACCACGACGTAGGAGGGGCTGACGTCCATGCCTTCCTGCGCGGCTGCCGGAATGCGGCCCAGCGAATCGACGTTCGTTTCGTAGCGGCGGTCCATCGACATGATTTCGAGGCGCTTCGTCAGCGGCGAATAGAAGTAGTGAATGTAGAGCGGGACGCCGATGATGTATTCCTGGATCGTGTAGGCTTCCTTGAGGTGCGTGGCGCGCTCCTCGAAGTCCGCCGTGTCGCGAATGAACATGTAGCCCTTGCCGCCGGCCGCACCGTACAGTTTGACGATAACGGGGCGATCGATTTCCGCGGCGCTCTTAAACTGGCGCGGCAGCGTGAGGTTCGCGCGCGAAAGCCACTCGCGCTGCAGTTCGCGGCTGGCTTCCCACTCGAGCACCGACTTGTTGCCGAAGTATGGAACCGTCATCTTCTTGTGCTCTTCGAGCGAAAGGTACGCAACGAACGAGCCGTGTGGAACGACAATGACCTTGCGCTGCTGCAAATCGTCGAGCATGTCCATGAAATCGGAGTACTTGTCGACGCCGATCACTTCGTCGACGAAGGCGAACGACCGGTACAGCCGCTCCGTCTCGCGGTTGGCGACGGCGAGCGTTTTGAATCCCTCGTCGTGCGCGCCTTTCAGAATTTGGAGCGCCGAGTGCGAGCCGAGCGTGGCGATCGTATACTGCCGGTTCATAATGCTAGTAGAGTGCTTTCTCGATAGCGGGGTTGCAAAGCAAGCGTTCGAGGGCGGATTCCAGCGCGCGACGCGCGACGGGCTCACCCTGCCCGTCGAGCAGACGCCAGCCGATATAACGGCGCGCCTTCGAAATTCCGGGGATCGTCTTTCCGCCCATGGTCGGTCGGGCGATCGGATCGTTGCCGCCGGTGGCGGGAAGTTCGTACACCCACGCTTCGCCGGGGCGCGGCTCGTTCGCGTCGAGCACCGTCAGGCGATGCTTGTTCGGATTGAAGATCGATTCGTTGGTCTCGATGCGTGCCGCCAGGGTCGCCGGGTCGCCGCCATCCTCGACCCGCCAGATCTCACTTCGCTCGAGCCGTTCGACCGCGACGTCCAGACCGCGCAGCGCGGTGAGCGCCGTGTATGCTTCGTTATCCGGAATCTTCAGCCGGATCGCGATCGTGCGCTCGCTCATCCGTTCACCGCTTTGACGAAACTCGAGAATAAGACCGCGCCGCCGGACGGCGCGAGAATGTCGTCGCCGGTTCGCCGGTCCGGATGGTTGAAGTTCCAGGCGTCCCGCTCCGGATGCGGCATGATCGCGAGCACGTTCCCGCACTTGTTGATCAGCGCAGCCGCGCCGAGCGCCGACTCGTTCGGGATTGCGGCCGCGTCTATCGTACCGTCCGCTTGCGAGTAGACGAATGCGACGTGATTCCCGTCGACGATCTCGCGCATGTGCTCCGGAGTCGCCGCCATGCGCCCCTGCACGTTGGCGGTGTATCCTGGGATGACCGAGCCGGGCGGCAGCGCTGCGGTAATCGGACTGCGTGACGGTTCGATCGCGAGCATGACGTAAACGAGACGGCAGATGAAATGGGGCTGCGGACCGTTGAACGTAAACGCGGCGGTCGGACGGCGCGCGCTGCCGGTACCCGGCACCAAGCCGGCTTCCAGCAAGATCTGCGCGCCGTTGCAGAGCCCGAGTACCATTTTGCCCTTGGCCGCGCCCTCGATGACGAAATCCATCATGCGGTCGTGCGCGGCAATCGCTCCGGCACGCACGCGATCTTCGTGCGCGAAGCCGCCGGGTAAGACGTAGCCGTCGTAACCGGCCAGCGACTCGGCGCGCGACCAATGAACCAGCTCCGCATCGCCGCCGCAGTCGCGCAGCAAACGGAGGGTTTCGTCTTCGGAGTTGGTCCCCGGAAAAACGAGGACGGCGATGCGCGCGCTCACGGATAGATCTCCCGTAGCGGCGCCGACCAAATTTCGAAGAGCGAACCGACGTCAAAGCGCGTGCCGTTCACCGTTAGGACCGGCTCGTCCGTCGTCGTTCCCACGCGCAGCGTTCCGGTCATGTCGATCTCCGTGGCGTCGCTGACTTCGCAGAGGAAGCCGCCGGCTTCGCATAACGGATTGCCGAAGTCGATCTCGGCACCCAAGCGGCGTCCCGCCACGCGCGCGTCAAACGCCAGCCGCGCGAGCGCCGTCAGCATGCCGCCGTCCGAAATTGCGCGGCACGAGAGCAAGACCCGGCCGGCGATGGCGCCGGCCAGGATGTCCATCGCGCTGCGCTCCGCTTTATAGGAAATCGCCGGCAGCGGACCGTCCATCCCCAGCAGCTCCGCTAGGACGGATCCGCCGATCGAGAGTTCGCGGCTGCCGATCCACAGCAACGCGGAGTTCGCGCGTTTGAGACCGGGCGTTACGACAATGCCGACGTCGGGAAGGGCGCCGATGCACGCGACGATCGGCGACGCGGGAACGGCGACCCCCGATTTCGATTCGTTGTACAAGCTCACGTTGCCGGAGACGAACGCGAGACCGAGCTCGCGCGCCGCGGTCCCGAGGCCGTCGATCGCAGCAATCAGGTCGCTGTACTGCTCGAGCTTGCGCGGGTTGCCGAAGTTCAGACAGTCCGTTAAGCCGATCGGCCGCGCCCCGACGGCGGCGACGCGACGGACCGCTTCGAGCACGGCCAACTCGCCGGCCTTGCGCGCATCGACGCGCCCGTATCGTGGATTGCCGGCCACCGCGACCGCCATGCCGAGACGCGATCCGGGAATCGGTTTGAGCACGCCCGCATCGGCGGTGCCGCGCGCGAGCACGGTCGCTCCGCGAACCACCCAATCGTAATGCTGGTAGAGCGGAACGCGCGAGCAGACGTCGCGATGCGCAAGCACTTTCGGAAAGAGCGCGGCCACGTCGACCGCCGGCAATTCGTCGACCGGCGGATCGTGCCGAACGGTCTCGACGTAGGGCAGATCGTCTTTGATCGAGCCGGTGAGGAAGCCGATCGGCACGTCCATAACCACGTTTCTGCGAGAGCGCAGCACGTACCGCTGCTCGCCGGTCATGCGCCCGATGACGCTCGCGCGCGCGTTGTGCGCGATCTGCGGAAGCGTAAACTCTTCGTTATAGATGCGCAGGACTTCCGGCGTGATTTCGGGCGGCAGCACCCAAATCAAGCGCTCCTGTGTTTCGCCGACCGCGATGACCTCGGGCGGCATGCCCTCGACCGCGACGTTGACGAGGTCGAGATCGATGTCGGCGCCGTAGCCGCCGCTCGACGTGATCTCGGCGGAACAGCCCATGATTCCGCCGGCACCTAGATCCTTGAATCCGACGGTGAGCTTGAGCGCGCGCAGCATCGCAAAGACCCGGTAGCTCGCGCGCATCAACACATTTTTCAGAAACGGATCGGGCACTTGCACGGCGCCCTTATTCGCATCTTCATCCGCCGCATCGAGCGTTACCGACGAGAACGATGCGCCGCCGAACCCGCTCGGGTCGGTCGCCTTCCCGACGAGAACGATGTCCCAACCTTCCGCACCCTTGGGTGCGAACGAGTGGATGATCTCCGATTCTTTGACTAGTCCCAGCGCTACGACGTTGACCAGGCAATTGTCGTCGAACCGTTCGTCGAAGAACACATCGCCGGCCACGCTCGGAACGCCGATCGCGTTGCCGTACGCGCCGATGCCGTCGACGACGCTGCGCGCGACGTAACGCTGATGCGAATCCGGATCTTCGACGCGCCCGAACCGCAACGGATCGGCCACGGCAATCACTTCGGCGCCCATGCATAAAACATCGCGGACGATGCCGCCGATGCCGGTCGCCGCGCCTTCGAACGGGACGACCTGCGACGGATGGTTGTGAGATTCGTGCGCGACCACGATACCGTAGCGTTCGCCGTCGTGTTCGCCGAGGTGCAGGATGCCCGAGTCTTCGCCCGGCCCGATCACGACGTCCGGTCCGGAGGTTGGCAGCGCCTTGAGGTGATGACGGCTCGACTTATAGCTGCAATGCTCGCTCCACTGCGCGTCGAACGCATGCAGTTCGACGACGCTCGGTTCGCGCCCGAGTTCTTGCGCGATTCGCGTCAGCTCGTCGTCGCGCAGCGCAAGCGAGGCGCGAAGCCGTTCGTCAACCAAGCTTTACACCCGATGGAACCTGCTGCTGCAGTGCGGCGTCCGCATGTATGACGGCCGAACGCGCATTGGCTTGCATCAGCAGCGTGCGTCCGTAGAGGACCGTATCCTCGACGCCGAGGAGCTTGGCGATCTCCATCGTCAGGCGATGCGGCGGGACGTTGCCGTCGAGCACCGGAGCGGACGAAGCCGCGTCCAGCATTTGGCGTAAGCTCCCATTTTCGTCGACGGCAACGAACAGCAGTCGCGCGAACGTCGCTTCGAGCTGCTGCACGAGCTGCAGCACGTATCCCGGAGTCGTTGCCGGGCTCGCAATATGACGCACGGTCGGCAATCCGAGCTGCGCCAGCGCCGTAACGACTTCGTTCGTACGCGGAATCCGGTCGTTGTGATCGGTGATGACCGCGGCCATGCCCGGCCGCATCACCGGAAACGTTCCGACCAGGTCGGCGACGCGTTCGTAGGCTTCCTTCACGCGCGCGAGCGCGGCGTCGTCGACTTCGGGCAGATTGCGGTACATCTGCTTGTCGAGCATCAGATCTTCACGGCCTTGCGGCCAGATGCGCCACGAATCGTTGTCGATCACGTCGGCGATGACGAGCTGGCCTTTGTTCTCGCCGCCGGTGAGCCGTCCGAACTCGATCTTCAGGTCGACCAAGAGCACGTCGCGCTTGCGCCACGCGTGGGCGAGAATGTCGAACGTGAGCCGCGCCATCTCGCTCATCGCGGCGACTTCGTTCGGATTGGCAATATTCTGTGCGATAATTTGTTCGGGCGCGATCATCGGATCGTGGTTCGCATCGTCTTTGACGAAGAATTCGATAAGCCGCGGCACGAGCAGCGCGCCGCGCTGCACGCCGGGGTTCCGCTTAACGAACGAACCCGCCGCGACGCCGCGCGTCACGACTTCCAGCGGGATCATGTTGCACCGGCGAACGACCATCTCGTTGTCGTCGTCGTCCTCGCCGCCGTTTTGGTAATGCGTCGGCAAACCACAGAGGTTGAGCAAGCGAAATACGCGCGCCGTCGTCTGCGCCGCCAGACGGCCTTTGCCCGCGATCACGTTCTTGCGCGCGCCGTCGCCCGCCGAAATGCCGTCGGTCTGCTCGACGATCAGCTGGTCCGGCTGACCCGGATACTCGTACAGGACCTTCGTCTTGCCGCGGGCGATCTCGATGCCTTTGTTCATAGCGATACCACTTCTTGACGGGGAAATGCGTCGAGCGCTTCGATACGATCGGCCAGCAGGCGCGCGCGCTGCGGCGCGGTGCCGACGTGCTTGCCGGGATCGAGGAGGCGCCGGATCTCGGCCGGATCGACGCGCGACGTGAGATCTTTGTCGGCGGTGAGCAGTTCGGAGAGCGGGTTATCCTCGCCCCGCGCGAGCGCCGCCCACGCTTCCATGGCGGCGACACGGATCGATTCGTGCAGTTTCTGACGATCGGCGCCGGCGCGCGCCGCTTCCATCATGACCGCTTCGGTGCCGGCAAACGGCCCATACGTGCGCAGGTTGTGCGCGATGCGCCGCTCGTCGACGCTTAGGCCGTCGATGACCTTGCGTGCGAGCGAGATGATCTCGTCGGCGCACAGCAGCGCTTCCGGCAGGATCGTGCGGCGGTTCGCGCTGTCGTCGAGCGTTCGCTCGAGATAGTTGGTCGCGGCGTTCTGCCACGCGACGTCGGCGTAGCCGACCAGCAGCCGCGCAAGCGAATCGATGCGTTCGCAAACGATCGGGTTGCGTTTGAACGGCATCGCCGAACTGCCGACCTGCGACTTGCCGAACGGCTCGGCTACTTCGCCGAACTCCGGACTGCTCAAGATACGAATGTCGGCGGCAAACTTCGAAAGCGACGCGCCTAGGCCGGCCACCCCGGAAAGCAGCAGGTAGTCGAGCTTGCGCGGGTACGTTTGCGTGCTGATCTCGCGCACTTCGAGGCCGAAGCGCTCCATAACGTAGGCTTCGAGCTTGGCCGAGCCTCCCGAGTAATCGAGCAGATGCTCGTAGGACGCCCCGGTGCCGACGGCGCCGCGCAGACCCTTGGTCGTGAGATTCTCAAAGACAAAGCGCAAGTTGGTGTCGTCGATCAAGAGATCTTGCGCGTAGACCGCCAGCCGGTACCCGAGCGTCGTGGGCTCGGCCGGTTGCAGATGCGTGAAAGCCATGCAAACGAGGTCCGCGTGCGAGCGGACCCGGCCGGCGAACGACTCGAGGAGCCCGTGCAGGTTCTCACCGATCGCGGCCAGGGCGATGCGCAGCCGGTAGGTCTCGACCGTGTCCTCGATGTCCATCGAGGTGGCACCCAGGTGCAGCTTTCCCCCGCCGAGCTTGGCCTGTGAGGCAAAGACGCGAATCTCGGCCATCAGGTCGTGATGGATTTCGCGCTCGATCTCGAGCGCGGCGTCCAGGTCGATGTGGCCGGCGTGGGCCCGGAGATCGGCGACCTCCTCGGCGGAGACGAGTCCCTCGGCCGCTTGCGCCTCGGCCAGGGCGACCCAGACGGCCCGCCACAACTTCCGCCGCGTCTCTTCCGAGAACAGCGAACGAAGCTCGGCGCGACCGTATCTCCAGGAGAACGGTGATACGTACTGCGTGTAATCCATGGGGTATCGCGACTTTCGCCTCCCGGGAAGCCTCTGCCTCGTCGCCGTAACGGAGAGTATGACCGCACGCCCGTCGCCACAAACAATTGTCGCAGCGCTGCTTCTGCTCGCGGCCGGTTGCACGCGCACCGGCGAGACCACGGCCGCCGGCGCCCGCCATTCGTGGTCGCAAGCGGGGACGCTGCGCATCGCGATCCGCGAGCCGAAGACTCTGAACCCGCTGCTGGTTTCGACGACGATCGACGGGTTCATCACGCGGTTGATGTTCGAACCACTGCTCTCGGCCGACGTCCACGGCAACCCCGTCCCGATGCTCGCGAGCGCCGTGCCGACGCTGGAGAACGGCGGCGTTTCGAAAGACGGTTTGACGATCACGTACCACATGCGCACCAACGCGAAGTGGAGCGACGGCGTTCCGGTGGGCGCCGAGGACGTGCGCTGGTCGTGGAGCGCGATCATGAATCCGAACAACAACTCGGTATCGAGGCACGGGTACGACGACATCCGTTCGATCGATACGCCGGATGCGCATACGGTCGTCGTCCATCTCAAAAAGCCGTTCGCGCCGTTCGTGAACACGTTCTTCGCCGAAAGCGACCAGCCGTACATGGTCGGTCCGGCGCACGCGCTCTCGAAGTATCACGACATCAACCAACTTCCATTCAACGGCGAGCCGGAGGTGAGCGACGGCCCATTCCGCTTCGGCGCGTGGCGCCGCGGCGACGGCATCGACATGACGGCCAATCCCGACTTCTTCATGGGCAAGCCCGGCCTCGATCGCATTCACATTACGTTCGTGCCGAACGACAACACGTCGGTCGGCCTGCTGGCGGCGCACGAAATCGACTACATTTTCCAGGCGCCGATTCAGCTCTATCCCGACCTCTCGAAACTTCCGGATGCGACGATGGTCTTCAACAGCATGAACGGCTACGAAGGAATGGAATTCAACCTCACGCATCCGTTTCTCGGAAGTTCGAACGTACGCCACGCGATCGCCGCAGCCATCGACAAGAACGCGCTCGTGCAGACCCTCACCCACGGACAAGAGACGGTCGCAACCGAGGACATTCCCAACTGGATGTGGGCCTACGACCCGCACGTCGCCGACGTGCGATTCAATCTCGACGAGTCGAAGCGGCTGCTTGCCGCCGAAGGTTGGCAGCCCGGCCCGGACGGCGTTCTTCGCAAGAACGGGCAGCCGTTCGAAGTGACGCTCGCCGCGGACGTCGACGCGACGCACCGTTCGGAGGGCGTACTGATTCAAGCGGCGCTGCGCCGCGTCGGCATCGACGCTTCCGTGAAGTTCTATCCGGAGTCGCTGCTGTACGCGCCGGCCGGGATGGGCGGCATCATGCACGGCGGCAAGTTCGACGTTTTGCTTACGCCGTGGTACTCGGGCATCGACCCCGACAACTCGTCGCAGTTCATTTGCAAGAACATCCCGCCGAATGGCTACAACGACATGCACTATTGCTCGCAAGCCATGGAAGCGGCACAGGACGTTGCGTTGACGCACTATCCGCAAGCGCAGCGTAAGCCGGCCTACGCCGCCATCGAAGGCCTGCTCGCGCGCGACAATCCGCAGCTCTTCTTCTGGTGGCAGCGCCAACTCGAACCGATCTCGGTCGACTTTAAAGGGTTCGCTCCCAACCCCGTAACCGAATCGTGGAACTCGTGGCAGTGGAGCATCTGACGGCGCCGGCCAAACGCCGGACCGTCGGCATCACGAATATCGCGTTCTACGATGACTACGCCGCCAAAGAAGGCGGCTACGTGCATTTTTTCGAGGCCGCCAAAAGATGGCGCGACTTCGATCTCGTCTTCTTTGCGCCGGAGCCGGCGCGTAAGCTCGTCGCCGAAGAACTGCCCGAGGCGACGTTCGTTCCTGTTCCGGGATGCGACGGGTTAATTAAAAGCCGGCCGGTCGTCTTCGTGCTGCGCATGTTTGCCGCGGCATTCACGCAGCGGCGGCGGCTTCGAGAAATGGACGCGCTCTATCCGTTCACGCACCAGATGGCCGACGTGTTTCCGGCGATCGTCGCGGCGCCGCAGCGGACCGCCGTGCAAGTCCACCACCTGCTCGACAAACCGTGGGAACGCCCGGGCGGACTGTTTCACAACAGTTTGGCCTACATCAGCGAATCGATCGGCGTCGCACTCGTGCGGCACTGGGTCAAGAGCGTGGTCGTGCTCAACAACATCGTCGGCAAGAAGCTTCGCATGCCCCGCGACGCCAAGGTCTTCTGCTCCGGCAGCGCGACGTGGACGATTCCAATCGAGGACGCTGCCAAACCGATCGGCGAACGTTCGGGTGCCGCTTACGTCGGACGGTTCCATCCGTCGAAGGGCCTTGACGACATGATCGACGCGTGGGCGCTCGTGCATCTCCGCGTCCCCAATGCGAAACTCACGCTCGTCGGCACCGGCGATCCCGCATATGTCGCGCAACTTCGCGAAAAAGTGCAGGTTCGGGGACTCGGCGACTACGTCGTGTTTTCGGGACAGGTTACCGACGAAGAAAAAGCGGCCATTCTCGGCAGCGCGCGCGCGTTCGTCAGCGGAACGCGCGAGGAAGGGTTCGGCATCGCACCCGCGGAGGCAATGGCGATCGGCACACCGTGCGTGATGTACGACCTGCCCGTCTTCGACGACGTCTTCCCGGGTGGCCGGATGAAGGTTCCGATCGGGGACGTCGCGGCATTCGCCGACGCAATCGCGCGGGTGCTCACGGATGACGAACTCTTCACGCGGCTCTCCGCCGAAGCGAAGGCGATCGGCGAAGGCTTCTCCTGGGACCACGTCGCCGGCGTTATGGAAGCGACGATCCTTCAGGTCTCGGCGTAACGACTACGGCAGAACGGCGATCCCGGCGGGAATCACCAGCGTCGTCTTGGATCCGCCGATGATTCGCGTTGGGGTGGTCGATCCGGCGAGAAACTCTTCGATCTGGAACGTCGTCGGCGACGTGGGAATCTCGGCGTAGATATTGTCGTGTGAATCCAGAGCGAACGCTCCGACGCTGACGCTGGGGAGGACCGTCGTATAGGTCGTTGCACCGGGCGCAAACTTCACGAGCGTTCCAGGGCCGTTGTTGCCTGACGCCGATGGGTATTCCAGCGCGTACAGGTTTCCGGCGGCATCGCCGACCAAGTTCCTAAGAAACACGTTCGAGATCGTCAAAGCCGGAGGCACGTTGCCGCTCGTGTTCGGCGCGTACTCAAGCACTTCGGGGTTCGAAGGCCCGCTATATTCGGTCTGAAGGTACACGTACAGGACGCCGGTGCCGTCGACGGCAAGTTCCGACGCCGCACAAGCGGTCGGCCCGATCAAGTCGCGCGTCACCGTTTTGCCGAAGCTGCCTGCTGCGAAGACCCAAAAGTGAAGCGTACCCAAGCACGAATACTCGTTGTTCGCATTATACGCGCCGTATATGTTTTGCGACGCATCGACCGTACTGGCCGAAAGGTATTGTCCGCGCGTCGGCGACGGCACCGATCCGAGGACGTCGCCCAGCGTATCGAACTGCTGGGCCGACGCCCTCGTAGCCATCCAAAAGTTTCCATTCGACGTCGCGCCGAACGGCCGGCCGGTTCCGTTGATGGTGCGCAGCGGCGCAACGTCTCCGACGGCCGACGCGGTGAATTCCACGATAGAAATTGGGCTGTTGTACGGGCTCGATACGGATGCAGCGATGATTTGCCCGATTCCCGATGCGTTGCCAGGGGCGAGTTTGACGACCACCGACGACGTCGCCACCGTCTTCTTATTGATGGAGGCCGTTGCCGTGAATGTTACCTTGCCATCGTAGCGTCCGTTGTACGCCCACGCCGTCGGCGCAAACGTCACGACGTCTAAGGATTGCTTGTAAGCGCCCGCGGCAGTCGTCTCAATCCCAAAGCGACCGCCCCCCGCTCCGATCAAAGCGCCTTCAGGAATTCGGGCACCCGAGCCGTCGACTCCGGTTACCGTCAAGAGGATTTGTGCCGGCTTGAACTGCGTTAGCTTCGTGCGCGATGACGTGATTGTTACGCCGGTCGCGACGCCGACCCACTTGGGCGGTTTGACGTAGTTTAGAACGCCGGGAAGAACCTCTACTCGCGTCTTCGGGACGACCGCGAGCCGGCCAAAACTCTTCTTTGCGCCGTAGGTCGCCAGCTGCAAGCCGAACGTGCCCGAAGGCACCTTCACTTGAATCGTGCAGCTGCGTCCGCCGCCGGCGACGGCCGTGCAGTTAGAACTCGACGCGGACACATCGATTGGACCAAACGTGGCCGCGCCAAACGACCCCGAAACCGAACGCGTGCCGGACGAGAGGTAATATGGTGTGGCCGGGCCGATCGGAGTGGGCAGCGGCTTCGGCGCGACGATCGTGGGGAGCACGACGACGATGGTGCCCTTGGTACCGGCGGCGGCCCGCTGCATCGCGGGCTGCGCGGCCGCGCCGTTCGAAATCGGAGCACTTGGTATGCTATTGGAGCCGCCGCGGCATCCGGCAATAGTAAATACGGCTCCGATAAAGAGCGCTCCACACCACGCTGTACGCATCGTTACTCCCTCATCAGTTTTCTTGCGGGCCTTTTTCAGAATGTGCCCGGGGTTCACCCGCGTTCTCACACACTTCTAATGCATTTCCTGCGGCGGTAGGCAAAAAAGGCTTAACTACCGCTGACGCACCCCGGCCTAAAACGCCATCCTGGTTGTTCTTTCGGAAAGCTGATGTTCGCGAGATCCGAGTGCGGGTTTGCTACGGTCGCCGAGCCCCGTACCGGCAAGATCGCGTCGATGTAGACGATCGCCCAGATACGGTCCTGGCCGACTTGCGCGAATCGATACTGCACGGTGCCGTTCGCTGCGCCGCTTTCGGCTTGACGCGCGTAGGTGAGTTGCAGGACTTGGAACGTGGATGTATCGATCCACAGCTCGCGCAGCGGTAGGGCTTCGGGGGTGTAGTTCGGGACGAGATGGAGATGGTAGACGGATGCGCCGTCCAGATTCTCGATCCCCGATAGCGTGACAGTGTATGCCCGATCCGTCACGGTCACCGATGCGATCAGCTTGGGACCGAACGGGTCGGCGGCGAAGTTTTCCGGCGGAGGCGGCGTCGCCAGCGTGGACGGAACGTTGTTCGCGTCGATGCGCCGGAAAAACCCGAACGGCGTCGAGGCGGGGCCGTAGATGAAGCCGCCGCACATGAGTTGCCGCTTCGGGAGATCGATCGACTCGGCGTAGGTGCGGCCGTCGCTCATGCGCACGATGAAGTTCACGATCGCCTTCGGCGCGCACTGCACGTCCAGGAACGTGTCCGCACACGGAATCTCGAACGAGACGTAGGCGGGAACGACGCGCGCTTCCCAAGCCGTCTGCGCGCGGGTGACGATGTCGTACGGCGAGAGCGCCGCTGGAGCGGGTGATGCGAGCGCCACGATGGCAGCGAGCGAGGCGATCATCGCGTCGGGCGCGACATCCCCGAGACTTCTACACTAATCCGCTCGATCAGCGTTTGATGGTCGTCCGGATCGCCGCCGATCTTGCCCGTGACGATCGCTTCCATGCCGCGTACCGCGCGCTCGAAGGCGGCGCGGGCCCGCCGTTCGCCGACGCGTTTGGCGATCGGCCGCAGCATGTTCTCACGCCAGCGCATGCGCGCGGGAAGCTCGCCCCCGCCGCGCGACAACTCCCACAGCGCTTGACATTCGGTTGCGAGCGCCGAGAGCAGCGGCATTGCCGCGCCGCGCGGATCGTTCACGAAACATTCGTGCGCGATCGACATCGCTTCGGCGATCTTTCCTTCGACCAGGGCGCTTGCGTACTTGTAGGCCTTGGGGTCTTCGATCGAGAGCGATTCCTGCTCGAGATCTTGGATCGTGATCTTCTTCCCGGTCAGCGCGAGCTTTTCGAGATCGTTACGCACGGCGGCGAGATCGGCCTCGCTGCGCGCGAGCGCGTCCGTCACCCGCGGCTCGGCCTTCGCGCCCAACCGCTCCAGCGTTTCCTGCACGAAGCGCGCGCGCGCTTCGGCGCCGGCCGTGGTATCGATCCGCGTCGCAGCGCGACCCGCCATCGAACCGAACGGCTCGGGCCGCTTCGATTTTGCCGAGAGCAGATCGAGGATGACGAGCGTGTTGCCGTCCGGTACGTCTTGCGCGACCGCCCAGAGATCGCGGCGCGGCTGGGTTTTGAGCGTTTGCGCGTCGGTCACGACCACGACGCGCCGGTCCGCCAAGAACGGCATTGCGGTCACGCCTTCGCGCACGCGCGTCGAATCGCCGACGTCTTCCGGGCCGAACCGTTCTAAGTTCAGCTCGCGCACTTCGGGCGGCAGCAGACGGTCGATCAGCACGGCGAGCGCGTGCTCCGCCAGCTCGCGCTCAGTACCCTCGACGATCACCAACTTTCCGATCGCCGGCGACTTATCGAGGAAGTCGTAGAACTTCACTCGTTATCGATCGGCCTAGAATCGCCGAGCAGCGTCCGCCAATACGCTGCCGAATACTTCTTCATAAATTCGGAGCGATGGAACGATCCGAAGTCGACCACCGGCGGAATCGGCTTCTGTTTGTAGTCGAACATGTCGCCCAGATCGTCGGACGTCAAATCCGACTGTCCGAGCGTCCCGAGCTTCCAGTTTTTTTCGATAAAGTGGATGATGCTGCCGAACGAGTGCGTCCGGTGCGAGGCGGCGTTCACGGCAAAGGGAGAAAACACCAAGAGCGGCACGCGGAACCCAAGCGGGCCAAACGCATCGCTCGGCGGTTTCACGTGATCGTACCACCCGCCCGAGTCATCCCACGTCACGAGGATCGCCGTATTGCCGTAGAGCTTTTTGTTTTCGGAAACGTACTCGTAGATCGTCGTCACCCAAGCGGGGCCGCCGTCGGTGAGCGTACCGGCGTGATCCGACGCCGCGAAGGGCGGCGTCACATACGAGACCTGCGGAAGCGTGCCGCTCTGGATGTCGTCGAAGATCTGCGTCATTGGCGTGATAACGTTCGCATTCCAATCCGGGCCGTACCGGATTTTCCGAATGGCGTCGTAGGCGCTGATATCGCCGTCATTCGTACCGATCGTACCGGTGTAGTATTTCCACGTAACGTGTTTCTCGTCCATGAGGTCGCCGATGGTCTTGTAGTCGAAGCACGGAAAGACGTAGCCGAGCGGTGCCGTATACGTCTTTCCAAACGTCCCGACTTTTGCATGCTTCGGAGAGTCGCAACCCCAGATCGCCGACAGACCCGACTCGCCCGGACCGATCGGGTTATCCGCCGGCCCTTGCCCGGCGATGAGACCGAGGTGCCCTGGGAACGACGGGACCTGGCGACCTGAGAACATGCGATCGGCGATTCCGTACCCGGTGCCGGCATACGCTCCGCCGAGTACCCACAGAAACGACGTTTCTCCGGGCGGAACGTACGAATACGCAAAGTTCGCGGGCGCCGTACACGGGCTTTGGAACGGGTTGAAATCGCACTTCACTTTGTCGAAACCGTTCATACCCCCGTCGTTGTATTCTTTGACGAGCGACGCGTGCGTGTGCGAGGGGTCGTACGGCCACTCCAAGCCTTCCGGCTGCAGCGCGACTTTCTTATCGTGCGAATTCCGACCGGACAACACGGTGTCGATCGTCGGGAACCCGTTGAACATGTTATCCACCGTGCGGTTTTCCTGAATCACGACGATCACGTGCTGGATCGGACTGCCGTTGGCCGGCGCGGTAAGGCTCGGCACGACGACCGGCATCACCGGCGGCAGCGCCTGCGGCGTCAACGTCTGACCGCCGGCGCAGCCTCCGAGCAGTGCGGCGCAGGCGACGCCGGCAAGAATACGGTGCGTCATGAGCGGCCTCCTTAGAGGCGCAGTTCGCACCTGCGACGCGGGCTACCCCTTTGCTCGAGCGGTTACGAAAGCACGAACGGGCGCAGTTCCAGATCCGCGATGGCGTCCGCATACGGCGGGCGGACGATGCCGCACTCCGTAATGAAGGCGGTGACGAGGTGTCCGGGCGTTACGTCGAACGCCGGATTGTAGACGTGCGTCCCTTCGGGAGCCACGCGTTCGCTGCGAAACGACGTTACTTCGTCCGGCGAGCGCTCCTCAATCGGGATTGCCGCGCCGCTGGAAATCCCAAAATCGAACGTCGACCGCGGCGCGGCGACGTAGAACGGAATCCCGTGATGCGCGGCAAGAATCGCGAGCCCGTACGTTCCGATTTTATTCGCCGTATCGCCGTTGCGCGCGATCCGGTCCGCACCCACGATCACGAGATCGATTCCCTGACGCTGCATCGCAATGGCGGCCGCGCCGTCGACTTGCAGCACCGTCTCGACGCCGGCGGCTTGCAGCTCGACGGTATTGAGGCGCGCGCCCTGCAGCAGCGGACGCGTCTCGTCGACGAACACGCGTGGTTTCTTGCCGGCCCGATGTGCGGCGATGATGACGCCCAGCGCCGTCCCGCCGGCGGCGGTGGCGATCGGCCCTGTATTGCAGTGCGTGAGTACCCGCGCTCCCTTGGCGATGAGCGGCACGCCCGCATCGGCGATCGCCGCATCGAGCGCGCGCTGTTCGCTGTGGATGGCGCGCGCTTCGGCGAGCGGATCGGCGGCGGCGGCGACGCGATCGACCGCCCACATCAGGTTTACCGCCGTCGGGCGAGCCGCGCGGACGCGGGCGACCGCTTCCGCGCGCGTTCGCTCGTCGGAAATGGTCGCGTGCAGCAACGCAACGCCGTATGCCCCGAAGACCCCGATGCACGGCGCACCGCGCACCGCCAGGCTCAGGATCGCCGCTTCGATCTCATCGACGTTGCGAGCGCGCTCGTACCGCGTTTCGTGCGGCAGCAGCCGCTGATCGAGGTAGACGACGGCATCGCCGTCGTAGCGGACTGCTTCTAAATCCGTCAATCAAACGAGAGCGGGCACGTGCGAGGCGAAACACGCCCGGCAGTACACCGGCCGGTCGCCGCGCGGCCGGAACGGGACGGTAGTCTGGATTCCGCATGCGGCACACACGGCTTCGTGCGACGGACGTACGGTGCCGCGCGCCACCGCACCCTGCGCGCGCCGCGTCTGCCGGCACTCCCTGCAGCGCTGCGGCTGATTCGTAAAGCCCTTCTCCGCGAAAAACTGTTGTTCTCTCGCCGTAAACGCGAACTCGTTACCGCAGTCCTTACAGTTCAGAATACGATCTTCCATGGACCCTCCGCACGAGCGATTTGCAAACCGGAACGCGGTAAATGCGACCAAGGTAGGCGAATCCCTTCGACCATGCGGTACGTTCTCGCGCTCGACCAAGGCACGACGAGTTCGCGCGCCATCCTCTTCGACGAAACCGGAGCGATACGCGGCCTCGACCAGCGCGAGTTCGCGCAGCACTTCCCTCGCGAAGGCTGGGTCGAGCACGATCCGGCCGACATTTGGCAAACGCAGCTCGTCACCGCTCGCGCCGCGCTGGACCGCGCGGGAGCGACCGCGGCAGACGTCGCCGCGATAGGTATTACGAACCAGCGCGAGACGACGATCCTGTGGGACCGGCACACCGGCGTACCGATTGCGCCCGCGATCGTCTGGCAAGACCGGCGTACGTCCGCCGTCTGCGACGAACTGCGTGCCGCCGGCCGTGAGCCCGAAGTGACGGCGAAGACCGGGCTGCGGCTCGATCCGTACTTCTCCGCAACCAAGATCGCGTGGCTGCTCGATGCGATTCCCGGCGCGCGCGAACGGGCCGAGCGCGGCGAACTTGCGTTCGGCACGGTCGACGCGTGGCTGATTTGGAATCTCACGGCGGGCGCCGTGCACGCTACCGACCATACGAACGCGTCGCGCACGCTGCTGCTCGATCTCGCGACGCTGGATTGGGACGACGAACTGCTCGCACTCTTTCGCGTGCCGCGCGGGGTACTGCCGGAGTTGCGTCCGTCGATCGGCAGCTTCGGCCGCACCGAACCATCGCTTTTCGGCGGCGCCATTCCAATCGGCGGCGTCGCGGGCGATCAACAGGCGGCGCTCTTCGGACAAGCCGGTTTCCGAGCGGGGCTTGCTAAGAATACCTTCGGCACGGGCTCGTTCGTGCTGCTCAACACCGGCGAACGCATCGCGCATCCTACCGGCGGCCTGCTGGCGACGGTCGCTTTCACAACGGCGGGCGGGCCGGCACGCTACGCGCTCGAAGGTTCGATCTTCGTGACCGGCGCGGCGGTGCAATGGCTGCGCGACGGATTGCAGATCGTCGAGTCGTCCGATGCCGTCGAGGCGCTCGCAGCGCAAGTCCCGGACAACGGCGGAGTGTATTTCGTTCCCGCGCTCGCTGGACTCGGCGCACCGTATTGGGATCCGTACGCGCGCGGCGGCATCTTCGGGATCACGCGCGGCACCGCGCGAGCGCACATTGCGCGGGCCGCACTCGAGGCGATGGCATACCAAAGCGCCGACGTGCTCGACGTCATGGTTCGCGATGCCGGGTTGCAATTGCGCGAACTTCGCGTCGACGGCGGAGCCTCGAAGGACGCGCTCGCCATGCAGTTCGTGGCCGACATCTTGGGCGTCGAAGTGGTGCGGCCGCGCATCACCGAGACCACGGCGCTGGGCGCGGCGTGCATGGCGGGGTTACAGGTAGGCATTTGGAGCGATCTCGAGGCGATCGAGCGGCTTTGGGTCGAGGACCGCCGTTTCGTGCCGTCGATGGATGGCACGCACCGGACGGCGCTGCTGGCCGGCTGGCATCGCGCGGTCGAGCGTACGCGGACGAACGGCGACCGCAAGTGAATCGCGCGGCGATGCTCGCGCGTTTGGCCGGAGAGCGCTTCGACGTTCTCATCATCGGCGGCGGCGCGACGGGCCTCGGATGCGCGGTCGACGCGGCGTCGCGTGGTTATCGCACGGCACTCGTCGAGGCTAACGACTTCGCGGCGGCGACCTCCAGCCGGTCGACCAAACTCGTGCACGGCGGCGTTCGCTATCTGCAGGAAGGCGACGTGCATCTGGTGCGCGAGGCGCTGCACGAACGCGCGCACCTGTTACGCAACGCTCCGACGCTGGTTCACGATCGCACCTTCCTAACGCCGGCGTATCGATGGTGGGAGTCGCCGTACTATTTCGCCGGATTGAAGCTCTACGACGTGCTGGCCGGGCGCAGCGAATTCGGCCACAGCCGCTACGTCTCACGCGCGGAGACGCTCGAACGGCTGCCGTGGCTGCGACGAAGCGGTTTGCGCGGTTCGATCGTGTATCACGACGGGCAGTTCGACGACGCTCGCTTGGCGATTGCGCTCGCGCGCACGGCCGCCGGCAACGGAGCGGCGCTCGCCAACTATAGCCGCGTCGTTTCACTCAACCGCGCGGGATCCCGGCTCGCCGGCGCGCGCGTTCGCGACGAGGAGAGCGGTGCCGCATTCGACGTACAAGCGACGGTGACGATCGACGCGGCCGGCATCTTCGCGGATGAAATCCGCCGGCTCGACGACCCGGCGGCCTCGCCGATTCTCGCGCACAGCCGGGGCACGCACGTCCTCATCAGACGCGACGCGATGCCCGGCGGCGACGCGCTGCTCGTTCCGAAGACGACCGACGGACGCGTGTTGTTTGCGATCCCCTGGCACGAACGGATGCTGATCGGCACGACCGATATTCCGGTCGAGCACGCCGTCCTCGATCCGCAGCCGAGTGACGAGGAGATCGCGTATCTGCTTGATACGGTGAACGGCTACGTCGAACGGCCGCTCGATTCGGGCGCGATCACTGCGAGTTTCGCGGGATTGCGGCCATTGGTCGAGCGGGGCGCCGCTTCGACCGCGAAAGAATCGCGCGAGCATCTGGTCGAGACGTCGCGGTCCGGTCTTGTGACGATCGCCGGCGGCAAGTGGACGACGTATCGCAAGATGGCGCAAGACGCCGTGGACGCCGCGATCGTAAGCGGCGGCCTAAAGGCCGCTCCGTGTAGTACGGCGACGCTGCGCCTGCACGACGATACGAGCGCCGAACTTCGCGCGCTGACGATGCAGCGCCCCGAACTCGCCGAACCGCTGCACGCGGGCTTCTCGTATACGAAAGCCGACGTCGTGAACGGATATCGCAACGAAATGGCGCGCACGCCCGACGACATCTTGGCGCGGCGCACGCGTCTCGCGTTTCTCGACGCCGCAGCGACCGCTGCATCGCGAGCGGACGTCGTCGCGATTCAAAATGCCGAGCGGACGTAAAAAGCAAAATCGGCCGCCGGTAAAGGCGGCCGATATCGGGCAGGGAGTGCCCGTTCTTTTAGGCGGGAGGCCGGCGCGAGCCGCCGCCGCCGCTGCGATCGTGGGACTCTTGACGCTGCGGAGCGCTTGCAGCGCGACCGCCGGCGTCACCGCGATTTACCTGAGGTGCCGCGTACTGACGCGGTTGCGGGTTGCTGTACTGGCGCGGAGCCTGGTTCACCGGCGCGGCGTACTGACGCGGTTCCGGATTGTACTGACGCGGCTGCGCGTTGTACTGCTGCGGAGCCTGGTACGCGTTCACCGGCGCGTACTGACGCGGTTCCGGATTGTACTGGCGCGGCCGCGGGTTGTACTGCTGCGGAGCCTGATACGCGTTGACGGGTGCGTACTGACGCGGTTCCGGATTGTACTGGCGTGGTGCCTGGTACGCGTTCACGGGTGCGTCCTGTCGCGGATTGTACTGACGCGGTGCCTGGTACGCGTTGACCGGAGCGAACTGACGCGGCGCGGAGGCCGTTTGGTTGACCGGATCGACGCGACGCTCGGTCACCGGAGCGACCGGGCGATACGAAACCGGCATAACGGAGGCCGGACGCGCCTCGACCTGACGTACCGGGCGAGCGGCGATGGTATTCACCGGATGCGCGTTGACCTGACGTACGTTCATCGGGTGCGCGGCGATTGCGTTTACCGGATGCGCGTTGATCGGATGCGCGGCTGCCGTGCGGACGGGTTCCGAACGAAGCTGAGCGTTGCGAACCGGCGCGTTGCGGAGCGGAGCCGGCGCGTGAATGGCGGCGACGGATGCGTGCACCGGAGCGAAGCGCGTTTGGTTCACCGGCACGCGGGGTGCCGCGAACGGCGCGCGTGCAATTCCGCCTTGGAACTGCGGGGCGCGAATCGGGCCATCCGGGCGGCTAACGTGAACGGGCCGGTTGTGGCCGGGGTTAACCGGACGGCGCGCGACGCGGCGCACGATGACGGTGCGGTTGGTGATGTAGCGATTGATCGTGGTGCTGCCGCCGTAGTAGGACGAGCCGCCGGCTGGATATCCGTAAGCCGGGTAACCGCCGCCGCCGTATGCAACGGGGTATCCGCCGTAAGCCGGGTATCCGCCGCCGTAAGCGGCAGGGTAGCCGCCGTACGCGGGGTAGCCGCCGCCGTAGCCGTAGGGCGAGTACGTCGAAGCAGTCAGAGCCGCCAAACCGACGGTTAGCAGCGAACCCAGGATGGCCGCCGTCGTTACCTGACCGACGCTCGGACCATAGCCGTAGGGCGAGCCGCCGTAGCCGTAGGGCTGCTGACCATAGCCATAGGGAGAGCCGCCGTAGCCGTAGGGCGAGCCGCCGTAGGCAATCGGGGGTTGGCCGTAGCCGTAAGGTGAGCCGCCGTAGCCATAGGGCGAGCCGCCGTAGGGAATCGGGGGTTGACCATAGCCGTAGGGCGAGCCGCCGTAAGCGATCGGGGGTTGACCGTAGCCGTAGGGCGGTTGGCCGTAGCCGTAGGGCTGCTGCGGATAACCGTAGGGCTGCTGCGGGTAGCCGTAAGGTTGCTGCGGCGGGTAGCCGTAAGGCTGCTGTTGCGGGTAGCCGTAGGGCTGCTGCTGCGGGTAGCCGTAGGGCGGCTGGCCGTAGCCGTAACCGACTTGGCCGTACGGGCTTCCGTATGCCGACGTGCCGTAAGGCGCAACGGCGACCGCAGGACAGAGCACCCAGCCGATTTGCGGCTGGTAGATCCACTGAGTCACGGTATTAAAGGGCGTACAGCCCGGCGGAAGCGCGATCGGAGCGCCGGCCGGCGCGATTGGGGCCTGACCGTAGCCGTAGACCTGGGCGCAAGCCGGTGTCGCGGCGCACGTGAGCGCAACCGTTACGGCCAAGGCTGGAAATAGACGTACGAACCATTTGCTTGCCATGTTTATTAAATCTCCTGGCCCCATTGTGGACTAGGACGGCACAGCATGCGCTCATGAAACGATTAGCGCAAGATTAAAGGGCGATGAGAGAGCTTTCCGGCGCGCGCACGCTACGAGCGGAAGCCGACCGTACGCGCCGCCTCGTTGCCGTTCAAAACAAGCAGCGTCGCGGCTGCGACCGCGGCTTCGTAGCCTTTGTCGCCGCGCTTAGGATCGGCGCGCTCCTGCGCTTGCGCGAGATTCTCGGTCGTAAGCACGCCGAAACCGATCGGAATTCCCGAGGCGAGCTGCACGTCCATGATGCCGCGCGCGCACTCGCCGGCCACGAAATCGAAGTGCGGGGTGTCGCCGCGAATGACGACGCCGAGCGCGACGACGGCATCGAAGCGGTCGCTTTCGATCAGCTTGCGACAGGCCAGCGGCAGTTCGAAACAGCCCGGGACGTCGTACGTGAAGACGTCGCCCGGACGTACTTTACAATCGTGGAGCGCGCGGCGCGCGCCGTCGATCAGCTGTGAGCTGAGTTCGTCGTAAAAGCGCGCCGCGACGATCGCGACGCGCTTTCCGGAACAGTCGGGCAGCTTGGCCTTCTTGCCGTCGGTCTTCAAGAAGCCGCCACGCTTTCGTCGAACATATGTCCGAGCTTTGCCCGTTTGGTAGCCATGTACTTTCTATTGTAGACCGTCGGCTTCGTCTGCATCGGCACGCGCGCGACGATCTTCAAACCGAAGCCTTCCAACCCGAAGATCTTGCGCGGATTGTTGGTGATCACGCGCATCTCTTTGACGCCGAGGTCGACCAGAATCTGCGAGCCGATGCCGTAGTCGCGTTTGTCGTCCGGCAGGCCGAGTGCCAGATTCGCCTCGACCGTGTCGGCGCCGCGATCTTGCAGTTCGTAGGCGCGCAGCTTGTTGGCAAGGCCGATGCCGCGGCCTTCCTGACGAAGATACAGCAAAATGCCGCGGCCCTCTTTGGCGATCATCTCCATCGCGCCGTCGCGCTGCGCCGCGCAGTCGCAGCGAATCGAATGAAGCGCGTCGCCGGTGAGACATTCCGAGTGCACGCGCACCAGCAGGTTCTTTCCGTCGCCGATCTCGCCCATGACCAGGGCGACGTGGGTGTTTTCATCGAGCGTATTCTCGTAGGCGACGCCTTTCCAATTCCCCACGGTGGTTGGTAAATCGAATTCGGCAATTCTCTTGACTAGCTTTTCGGTGCGCATGCGGTAAGCGATTAAATCCTTGACGGTGATCAGCCGCAAGCCATGCTTGTCGGCATAGGCTCGCAAACCGTCCAAGCGCTCCATGGTTCCGTCTTCCGCCATGATTTCGCAAATCACGCCGGCCGGGTAGAGCCCCGCGAGCCGAGCCAGATCGACCGATGCCTCCGTTTGTCCGGCACGAACCAGCACGCCGCCCTCGCGCGCGCGCAGCGGAAACGTGTGCCCGGGCCGCAGAAAATCGGATGGACGCGCTTGCGAATCCAACAACTTGACGATCGTTGCGGCGCGGTCGTGCGCGGAGATGCCGGTCGTGGTAAGGCCGCGCGCTTCGACCGAAACCGTGAAAGCAGTCTCGTGCACCGCGGTGTTGTCGTCGACCATCTGCGGAATGTGCAGTTCGTCGAGGCGACGCCCGAGGAGCGGTACGCAGATCAGGCCGCCCGCTTCCTTGCGCATGAAGTTGATTGCTTCCGGGGTGACCATCTGGGCCGCCATAACGAGATCGCCCTCATTCTCGCGATCCTCGTCGTCCAGTACGACGACCATCTTACCGGCACGTATGTCGGCGATTGCATCCTCGATCGAATCGAACGGGCTCGGGTTCTCGCTCAACCCTTCCGCCAATGGCGGCAGCACCGCCGAAAGGCGCGTGAGCGTGCGGTACGAGGGTTCTCGCTGAGCCGAGCGCAGGAGCGAGATCGCTGACTCGGTGAGCCCCGAACGCTCAGCCAGCTCGGCGGCTGAGAGCGAGGCTTCATCCATGGCCGCATTAAGGCGGTCGGCAAAGGTGGTCATTAGGCGAGCCTAACTCGCGCACTTTACAACTGTCAAGAACTTCGCACGGGCAGCCAGCTACCCGGCATACTTGAAACGGACGTTTCAAGTATGTTAGCCTCTCTGCATGACCCGCACCGCGGACGCCGCCCGGCGTGAAGCCCTCCTCGAGCAGATCCTGGACTATGCCTGCGACCACGGCATCTCCGAGCTCTCCCTTCGCCCCCTCGCCAAGGCAGTCGGGTCCAGTCCGCGCGTGCTGCTGTACTACTTCAAGTCGAAAGACGCGCTGCTCGCCGAAGTGATGGATGCGGCCCGTGCCCGGCAAACGGCGCAGCTCGCTAACGTCAAATTCACCAGCGGACTGAGCGCCCGCGAGATCTGCTCGCTTTGCTGGCAGATGATGAGCGACGCGCGTTACGAAACGCTCTACCGCCTGTTCTACGAAACATTCGCCCTAGCGATGGTCGATCCGGAGCGGTTTCCCGGCTACGTCGACCGCGCCATCGGCGATTGGCTCACGTTCATCGCCGCACCATCGATTGCGGCCGGCACCCCGCGCGACGAAGCGCTCGCGTTCGCCACGATGATTCTCGCCGGCTTCCGCGGATTTCTCATGGACCTGGTCGCGACCCACGATCGCGAGCGCGTCAATCGCGCCGTCGAGCTGTGGCTCGACGCGATCGATAGCGCTTCTCTCGCCGCAACAAACAAGGAATACGATGCAACAGCCTGATGCTACGCCGCGTCGCGGCGCGACCATCTTCATCTTCATCCTGGTGACGATCGACATGCTTTCGATCGGGATCGTCGCGCCGGTACTGCCGAAGCTCATTGCGAACTTCCTCGGCGGCAACATCGCAAACGCCGCGGTGTATCAAGGCGCGTTCACGACCGTGTGGGCGCTCGGCCAATTCCTTTGTTCGCCGCTGCTCGGTATGCTCTCGGACAAGGTCGGGCGGCGCCCGGTGATTTTGATCTCGTGCTTCTTCACCGCGATCGACTTTGCCATCATGGCGCTCGCGCCGAATCTCTGGTGGCTCTTTGTCGGGCGCATTCTCTCGGGCGTCGCCACCGCCAATCTCTCGACCGCCTACGCGTACATCGCCGACGTCAACGCACCCGAAAACCGCGCGAAGGCGTACGGATTGTTGAGCAGTGCATTCGGGATCGGTTTCGTGCTCGGCCCCGCCATCGGCGGCCTCGCCGGAAACGTCGACGCGCGGCTGCCGTTTTGGATCGCCGCAGGATTCAGTCTCGTCAACTGGCTCTACGGCTTCTTCGTGCTTCCGGAATCGCTTAAGCCCGAGCACCGCGTGCTCAGGATCGATTGGAAGCGCGCAAACCCGGTCGGGTCGCTCAAGATGCTGCTGCGTCACCGCGAACTCTACGGGCTCTCGGCCGTCAACTTCATCGTGCTGGTCGCTCACGACGCGTTGCCGAATCTGTGGGTGCTCTATTTGATCGCGCAGTTCGGCTGGGACCAGCGCTCCATCGGTCTCTCGCTCGCACTCGTCGGGGTCTGCTCCGCGATCACCGCGTCGACGCTGGTGGGGCCGGCCGTTAAACGGTTCGGCGAACGGCGAACGCTCGTGATGGGGCTCGTCGTCTACGTGATCGGCTACGTGCTCTTCGGCGTCAACAACGGCTACGTGTTCCTGTTCGCGATCGTCGTGGCGTGCTTGTCCATCTATAACTCGCCGATGCAGTCCTTGATGACGAAGCGCGTCGGCCCGCAGGAGCAAGGCGAACTGCAAGGTGCGATGGGCGCGGTTCGCGGCATCGCCGCGCTGATCGGCCCGTTCCTGTTCACCCTGATGTTCTATCAGTTCGCCGGGCCGTGGCGCTCGCTGAACCTGCTCGGCGCACCGTTCTTCTTCGCAGCCGCACTCGCGGCAGTCGGCCTCGCAATCGCCATTCGAGTGACGACGCGCGAGGACGACGTCGTGATGCCCCTCCCGGAGCCCGTTCCAATCACCGTCATCGAAGGAGGCTGATCTTAGAACCGGTCGCGAAGAGGTCCCTAGCGCGCTGCGAAAGCCGCGGAAGGACAGGCGAGCATGCTAAAGGTTGGCGATCGAGTTTACGTCGACGCGACGAACGAAGAGGGCACGGTTAAGGAAGTTCATCCGCATAAGATCGTCGTGCGCGTCGCGACGGCGACCGGTCACGAAGAACGCGGCTACGCGCTCGAAGACCTACGCCTCGATCCGACGATGTCCGAGGCCTCGAACTTCATCGATCACTAGTCTCACCCATCGCGCAGAGCAGTGCCTGACGGATCGGCCCCGGCATCGGCCGGCTCTTTTTCGTGATCCGATCGATGCATGCCACGGTGAGCGTGAAGGCTCCGCCCGCTTCGCCGGTGCGTTCGTTGAAGATCACGGTTTGCCAGCGCACGCTCGAGGCTCCCACCTTCTCGAGATGCGTGCGCATGCGCAGCCAATCGTTCATCAGCGCGGGGGCGTGATACTCCGCTTCGGCACGCACGCGCGGCAGCCAGAAATCGTACTCGTCGAACACCGTATCGTACGGAAATCCGAGTTCCGCGAAATAACAGATTTCGGCGTATTCGACGAACCGCCAGTAGGCCGCGAAGTACATGATGCCCGCGATATCGACGTCGGCCCATTGAACTTGAAGGCGTGATTCGAAGACGCGAGCCCCCGCGGGTAAGCGCTCCTTGTACCGCGTCACCGTTTCAGCGCTTCGACGACGTATCGTGCCAGCGGATCCACTTCGAGATTCACGCGGCTGCCGGCGGGCCGGCGGCCGAGCGTCGTGCGTTCCAGCGTTTCGGGAATGAGCGCGATCTCGAACCAGCCTTCGCCGACGGCGGCGACCGTCAAGCTGACGCCGTCGACGGCGATAAACGCTTTCTCGGCGATCATCGGCGCGAGCTGCGCCGGCCGCTCGATGCGCACGCGTTCGCCTTGGCCTTCCGGCGTTCGAGCGAGGACTTCGGCAGTGGCGTCGACGTGTCCGTACACGAAATGGCCGCCCATGCGGTCGCCGATGCGCAGCGAATACTCGACGTTGACGACGTCGCTCGGATTACGAAGACCGAGCGTCGTGCGTGCAAGCGTCTCCGGAATGACGTCGAACGCCACGATTTTCCCGTCGATCTTCGTTGCGGTCAAACAGACGCCGTCGACGGCGATCGAGTCTTTCACCTCGGGCCGTTCGCGCTTGACGCCTTCGCAGCGAATCCGCAAACGCACGCCGCCGCCATCCTCGCGCTCCGCGCTAACGAGCGCGCCGCCATAGCCGATCAAACCGCTAAACATCGAACGTTCCAGAAATCATCACGTCTTCGCCAACCTGCTCCACGCGGTCGAACCGCACCTTCGCGGCGACCGCGGCCATATCGACGCCGGCCAACACGGGCACGGCAAGCGGATTCTGCAAAAAGACCGGCGCGATCGCCCAGTACATGCGATCGACCAGCCCGGCGGCGATCGATCTCGCCGCGAGCGTCGGCCCTCCCTCGCACAAGACGCTCGAGATGCCGTGCGCGTATAACGCTCGCATCGCTTCGGACAGGTCGAGCTGCGTTGCCGTCGCGTCTCCGACGAAGAGCAGATCGGCGACCGATTCGAGCGGCGCGAAGCGCTGGCGCGCTCCGGCCGGCGCGAGGACGACGGTCTTCGCGTAACCGCCGAGTCCTTCGAAGATGCGGCTTTGCGGCGGGACGCTATCGGTTTCGCAGACGACGATGCGGACGTACGGCCGCAGCCGGTCGTGCGGGGGCCGCACCGTGAGCTGCGGATCGTCGACGCGAACGGTGCCGGCACCAACCATCACCGCGTCGTATGCGATACGCAGATCGCGCACGTACAGGCGTTCCGGTTCGCCGGTGATCCACTCCTGAACGCCCGGCTTGGACGTGATGGCGCCGTCGACCGACATCGCCATCTTCAGCGTTAAATACGCTCGTTTGTCGCGCACCGCGCGCGCGAATGGTTCGACCAGTTGGAGCGCGCGCGTATCGCCGGCGATTTCTACCTCGATACCGGCCTCGCGCAGACGCGCGAGGCCGCCGCGGTTCGTTCGCGGATTCGGATCGAACGTGCCGATTACCGCGCGGCGAATGCCGGCGCCGACGACGGTTTGCGCGCACGCGGGCGTACGGCCGACGTGATTGCACGGCTCGAGCGAAACGTAGAGGGTGGCCCCAAGCGCGTCGCCGGCCTGCGCCAGCGCGTTGGCTTCGGCGTGCGGCGCACCGGCAACGTGATGGTATCCTTCGCCCAGAATTTTGCCGTCGCGAACGACGACGGCGCCGACCGGCGGGTTGGGCGACGTCGACCCGATCCCGCGCGCAGCCAGTTCGTACGCACGATCGAGATAGAGGCGGTCGAGCGACGTTAAGCCGGCTTCGTCTTCCACGGGGCATCGGGTTTCGCTGCCGCGACGACGAGCGCCCCTTCAACGCTTCCGCCGGCGGCGCAAACCGCAGCCGCACAATCCTCAAGCGTCGCTCCGGTCGTGCAGACGTCGTCGACCAGCAGGACTCGGTGGCCCGCAATCGCCGCCTCGCAGACGAAACGCTCCTTCGCTCGCAGGCGCTCCACACGCGAACGGCCGCGCTGCGCGTCGCCGGCTTGCTGGCGCAGCGCCTCGATCATCGTCGCCCCCGCCGCACGCGCGGCTATTCGCGCAATCAGCACCACGCCATCGACGCCTCGCGCACGCTTGCGCGCTGCAGTCGTCGGCACGGGCACGAGCGTCGCGCCGGCCGGGACCGCCGGTGCGAGCAGCGCACCGAGCGCCTCCGCAACGTCGCAGCGCCCGTCTTTAAGTGCGAGCACGGCGTCGCGCAACGCGTCCTCGTAGACTCCGAGGGCGCGAACCCGAAGCAGATGCAGACGAATGTCGATGGTCGCGGCGCACGGAGCGCAGGCCGCGCACAAGCCGCTGCCGATCGCGTTACAGCTCGCGCACTGCGCCGGAAAAACCAAATTGAGAATGCTGCGCCACGTCATACGGCACCCTCACGACGAGCTGCGGCGTTGGCTAGGCCCCTTCCTAAGCTTAACTCTTATCGCGGTCCTTCGACTACGCTCACTCCGTTCGCTACGCTCAGGATGACACGGGAGCGTCACTTCGCTCTTGTGTCGCGGGGTCGTTCGCGACGACCGCGTTGTCTAGGGTCGTGCCGTCTGCAACGTAGTATTCTTTGCCGACGATGGAATCGCGCAGGGTGGCGCCGGCGCCGACGGTCGCGCCTTCCCACAAAATGCTTCGCTCGATGCGCGCGTTAGGCGCGATGGTGACGCCGTCGCCGATGACGCTTGGGCCGAGGATCGTGACGCCCGGGCCGACGCGCGCCGCGCTGCCGATCCAAACGTCTGCGTCGACGCGTGCGTCGTCCGCCACGTCGGCGGTTAGCGACGTGCCGTTGGCTCGGGTTCCCGGAATCGTAAACGCGCCTTCGACCACGTCGAAGCTCGCGCGGCGATACTCGCCGGGAGTGCCGATGTCGCACCAGTACGCGCCCCGCGCGTCGAAGCCGTAAAACGGTGCGTCGCTCGCCTGCAGTGACGGGAAAACCTGTTTGCCGAAATCATAGAATTCATTTGCCGGAATGTGCTTGAAGATTTCCGGCGAGAACACGTAGATGCCGGTGTTGGCGAAACGGCTGCGTTCCGTGCCCTTTGCGGGTTTCTCTTGGAAGCCGGTGATCTTCCCACGGTCGTCGACGACCACGACGCCGTACTGGTCCACGTCGTCGCGCTCGACCAGACCGATGGTGGCGATCGCGTTGCGCTCGTGGTGGAACGCTACGAGCTTATCGAGCGGAAGGTCGGTGAGGTCGTCGCATCCGACGACGACGAACGTATCGTTACCGAAATACGGCTCCAACGGTTTGAGCGCGCCAGCGCTTCCCATCAAGACCGGCTCGTGCAGGTAGTGCAGCTTGACGCCGAGCTCCGATCCATCGCCGAGCGCCTCGAGGATCGCATCGGCGAGGTAAAACACGTTGATTGCAATCTCGTCGTAGCCGAAGGACTGCAGGTAATGGATCAGGTGCACGGCATTCGGAACGCCCGCAACCGGAACCAGCGGTTTCGGAACCTGCTTCGTAAGCGGGTAGAGACGCGTCGAGAGGCCGCCCGCAAGGATCATCGCCTTCACAGGTTCGCCGCACCTTTCTTATTCGAGAAACCGAATCCGTCGAGCGCGACGAGCCACACAAAATACGGAAGCGCGAGCTGGCGGCGCCAACGATGCGGTTCCTTCACCAAGCGATAGAGCCACTCCAGCCCGAGACGGCGCATGAAACGCGGCGCTCGCGTCACCCGGCCGCCTAGAACGTCGAACGAACCGCCGACGCCGACCGCAGCTCCCACACCGGCCTCACGCAGGTGCTCGGCCAGCCACAACTCTTGACGCGGCGATCCCATTCCCACGAAAAGCAGCTTCGCGCCGCTCGCGCGAATCTCGTCGACGACACCCGCGATTTCATCGTCGGCGAAAAACCCGTTGCGCGTGCCGGCGACGACCAGCCCGGGAAACCGCGCTTCCATGATCGCAGCCGCGTCCGCCGCCGCACCCTCGGCGCCGCCCAGGAAATACACCGGCAAGCCCTCGCGCGCAGACTGCGCGCACAGACGCTCGACCAGTTCGACGCCAGTGACGCGCTCGTGCAGAGTCGCACCACGCCGCCGAGCGACGCTGAGAACGCCGACGGTGTCGCACAGCGAGAGGGCGCTGGCGTTCACCACGTCGCGGAAGCGTTCGTCCTTCTGCGCGTGCACGACCATCTCGGTTCCGAGCGTGACCACCTGCGCACCCGCGCCCTCGCGCGCGAACGTCATGATCTGCGCGGCAGCCTCATTCGCATCGAGAACGTCGAGTTTGCAGCCGAGAATCTCTACGCGGTCCACGCCTCTTCCCGGGCCTCCGCGTACCGCGCGACCAACGGTTGTAAGCGATCCGCAAGCGCGGCCGGCATATCGTCGAGCGGCAGACGGCACGAGCCTGCATGAAAGCCGGCTTGATTCATCGCCCACTTGATCGGAATCGGATTGGTCGTGGCAAAGAGCGCGCCGAAGAGCGGGAGCAGGCTTGCGTGAATTTGCGCCGCCTCGGTGACGCGCCCCGCGCGGTACGCATCGAACATCCGGCGAAATTCCGGCGAGCAGAGGTGCGATGCGACGCCGACCAGGCCGTCCGCGCCGACTGCCAAACACGGCAGGAAGAGATGATCATCGCCGGCCCAAACCAGAAACCCGTCGCGGCGGCCCGCGACGATCGTCGCAATCTGCCCCAGATCGCCGCTCGATTCTTTAACGCCGGCGATATTCGCATGGTCGCTCGCCAGCTGCAGCAGCGTTTCCGGCAGCATGTTCGCGCCGGTGCGTCCGGGGATGTTGTAGATGACGATCGGCAGTTCGCCGGCCGCCTCGGCGATCGCACCAAAATGACGCCGCATGCCGGTCTGCGTTGGTTTGATGTATGGCGGAACGACCGCCAGGATCGCGTCCGCACCGGCCGCAGCCGCGTCTTTAGCAAACGCGATGGATTCGCGTGTGGAGGCCGTTCCCGCATTTGCGATCACGGCGGCGCGGGATCCGACGGCATCCTTGACCGCGGCCCATAGCGCGCTGCGCTCGGCCCGATCCAGCGTTTGTCCTTCGCCGGTCGAACCGGCGACGACGAGCCCGTCGTTACCGCGGTCGATCAGCCAGCGCGCGATTTTCTGGGCCTCGGCGATCGCGAGATTGTCGTGCTCGTCGAACGGCGTGATCATGGCGGTGAGGATGGTGCCGAGTTTCATAAGAGCGGGTCTCCTGCATCCAGATGGAACTGCTCGTGAACGGCGGCTTCCGCGCGCGACGCATCGCCGGCCGGTACCAGAATCGAAATCGTGACGTTGCTGTCGGTTGCGTGGATGATCTCGACGTTGACGCGCGAGAGCGCATCGACGACTTGATGCACCACGCCGGGCGCATCGCGCATGCCCGAGCCCACAACCGAGAGCTTCGAGCAATCCTCCCGAACGCGAACCGCTATGTTCAAATCACCGAGCAGCCCCCGGATCTCGTTGCCGCGGTCTCCTTCGACCACGAAGGCCACCCCGGCCTGGTTGATTGTCACCTGGTCGATCGAGATCCCGGCCGCCGCGACCCGCCGGAACATCTCCAGCTCCGTTTCCATGCGGCGTGCCGGCGATTCGATGTCGCCGCGAATGACGCGAACCCACGTCAGTCGCCCCGACGCGGTGACGCCGGTGACCGGACGATGATGATCGACGCTCTCGTCTACGATCGTTCCGCGGTCGCTCTCGAGCCCTTTGATGCTGTAGCGCATGCCGGCGCCGCGCGCGTACTCCGCGGCTTTATCGTGCATGACTTTCGCGCCGTGCTGCGCGAGCTCCGACATTTCGTCGAGCGACGCGCGATCGATCGTCCGCGCGTTCGGAATGCGTCGCGGATCGGCCGTCATCGCGCCGCTGACGTCGGTGTAGATGTCGACGCGCTCGGCCTCCAGCGCCTGCCCGATCGCAATCGCCGAAAGATCGGTGCCGCCGCGCCCGAGCGTGGTCGGAATCCCGCTCTCGGTCGCGCCCGCAAAACCCGCGACGACCGGAACCGCACCGCGCTCGAGCAACGCCTCGACTTCGCGCGGTTCGACGCGCAGAATCGCCGCGTCGCCGTGGCGCGCGTCGGTAACGATGCCGGCCTGGGCGCCCGTGAGCGCGACCGCATCGACGCCCGAGGCCGTCAGCTCTTCTGCAAACACGGCAGCGGAGATCAGCTCGCCCGCCGCCAGCAAGAGATCCGCGTTGCGCGATCCGCCGCGCCCATCGATCAGTCCGAGCAGGGTGTCCGTGGCGTACGGCGCGGGCGGCCGGCCCATTGCCGAGACCACCGCGACCGTCGCAAAACCATCGGCGACCGCATCGCGAACTCGCGCAAAGGCGATGGCGCGCTGCTCGCGCGTCGCGACGGACGTCCCGCCGAATTTCAACACCGCAACCCGGCGCGTCGCGTTCACGTTCCGACAAACCCTTTTGAAAGCAGCAATTCCAGAATCTGCACGGCGTTCGTCGCCGCACCTTTCCGCAACTGATCCCCGACACACCAAAACGTAAAGTTCCGGGTTCTACTCATTGCCGCGCCTCGGTCATTCTGGGCGCCATCCGGGGTGAGCGCGGAAGGTCTTACCGGCGGTTCGGCACGCAGCCGCGCGACGTGAATCGTATCCGTGCCCTCGACCTCGCGCGGCGTCACGATGCCGTCCCGGTGGAAGATCAACCCCGGCGCGTCTTCAAGCGCCGCCGCCAGCTCCTCGACCGTCGTCTCGCGTTCCGTCTCGACGAAAACCACCTCGGAGTGCGCGGTCCGGACCGGAACGCGCACCGTCGTTGCGCTAACGAAAAGTTCCGGGAGCGACAGCATCTTGCGCGTCTCTTCGGCCACCTTCCGTTCTTCGCCCGAATAGCCGGATGCATCGAACGAGCCGATCTGCGGAATCACGTTGTGGGCCAGATGCTGCGGAAAGATTTGCGCCGCCGGTTCTTCTTCTCCGAGTACGACCGCGCGTTCGTCGGAGAGAAACTCGTCGAGTCCGGCGCGCCCCGCACCGCTGGCGGCCTGGTACGTCGCAACCCGCACGGAAGCGAGCCCCGCAACGTCGCGAATCGGATGCAGCGCCGTACACAGCACGATCGCGGTGCAGTTCGCGACCGGAAACAGGCGATGTTCCCGAAGCATCGCTTCGGGGTTCACATCGGGGATGACGAGCGGAACGCCGGCCTGCATCCGGAACGTGGAACTGTTATCGATCACGTACGATCCACGCCGAACGAGTGCCGGAGCGTAGCGTTCGCTGCTATCCTCGCCGGAAGCGAAGAACACGACTTCGAATCCCTGCAGCGCATCCGCGTCGGTCGCGCGCACGTCGAGCGTTTCGCCGCGGAAACGAACGGCTCCGGTGCGAGCCCGCGACGCAAACGCGGCCATCTCGCCGACCGGCACGCCCCGTTCCTCCAGCACGCGAAGGATCGTTTCACCCACGACGCCCGTCGCACCGACGACGGCAACATCCAGCTTCGACATTAGAATAGTACCGAGTCCAATCCGGTCACGAGCCCCTTGACGTTCAGCACGGCCTTGGCCGCGAGCAGCATGCCCGGTACGAACGACTCGTGCGAGAGCGAATCGTGCCGAATCGTCAGCACCTCGCCGGCACCGCCGAACATGACCTCCTGATGCGCGAGCAGCCCGGGAAGCCGCACGCTATGAATCGGCGGCACTTCGCCGTTGCGCCTCGCCGCGATCCGCGCCGCAGTCGCGGCGGCGGTTCCCGACGGCTTATCCTTCTTCGATGCGCGGTGCATCTCGACGATTTCGACGCCGGAGAACAGCGGCGCGGCCGCTTCCGCGAAGCGCATCATCAGGATCGCACCGAGGGAAAAGTTCGGCACGATCAAACCGCCGAGGTTCTTGTCTTCCAACAGTTTCGTAAGCGCGGCGCGCTGCTCGGCATCCCAGCCGCTGGTTCCGATAACGGGCCGCACGCCTGCGGCGACGGCCTTCATGGTCACGTCGAAACTCGCAGGCAATGTGAGCGCATCGAACAGTACGTCCACCTTTCGAGCCAGCAGTTCGTCCGGCGATGCAAACGTTTTGACTGTCGGGTCGGCCTTGCGCGCTAAGCCGCCGGCGTACTCGAAACCGGCGGCGTTGCGAAACGCCTCGGCCGCTATGCTGCCGAGTTTACCCGAAGCGCCGGCGACGGCGACGTGAATGATCGACAAGCTCAGGTTGGCTCAGGATGACACGGGGGCTAGATCTTTTCGAGGGGGGCGTATTTCAACATCAGCATTTTTTGGCCGACGTTGGGGAAATCGATCGTCACGAGCCCGTCGCCGCCGGCGCCGACGACGTTTTGAATCGTTCCCTCGCCCCACTTCGGATGGCGCACGTGATCGCCGGTCGTCAGACCCATCGCAATACCTGCGCCGGCCGACTCATGGATCGAAACCTCGCGCCAACGGCCGCCCGCCGGACGCGGCAGCGGTACGCTGTCGCTTTCGAGCAGTTCCAAGTTGGGCATCTCGTCGATGAACCGCGACTTCGGATAGGCGTACGTGTTGCCGTAGAGCGCGCGCCGCTGCGCGTAGCTCAGGAAAAGCCGTTCCATCGCGCGAGTAACGCCGACGTAGGCCAGACGGCGCTCTTCGTCGAGTTCGCTGTCGTCGGTGAGCGCCCGGCTGTGCGGGAACACGCCTTCCTCGAGACCGGTCAAGAAGACGCTGGTGAACTCGAGGCCCTTCGCACCGTGCATCGTCATCAGCGTGACGTACGATGCATCCGGATCGAGCGAATCGAGGTCGCTGATCAGCGAAAGGTTCGCCAGGAAGCCCGCCAGCGACGGCTCGGGATCGTTGGCTTCGTAGTCACGCGCCACGCCGACCAATTCTTGCAGGTTCTCCAAGCGGGCGCGCGCGTCGTGCGTGTCTTCGGCTTGAAGTTCGCGCACGTAGCCCGAGTCTTCCATCACGTTTACGAGCAAGTCACCGACGCTCATCGTGTCGGCGCGCTTGCGGAAGTCGCCGATCAGCTCGGCGAAGCGCTCCAGTTCTTTGAGCTTCTTCGGCACCGCCGAACGCAAAAGCTCGCCGTCGAAGATCGCTTCGCCGACCGAAAGATGCGAGGCGTTAGCCGATTGCACGAGCGCGGCGAGCGTCTGCTGCCCGATGCCGCGGCGCGGCACGTTGACGATACGCTTGAACGCGATCGCATCCGACGGATTGAGGATGTAGCGTAGGTACGCAATCGTGTCTTTGACTTCGGCGCGGGCGTAGAAGCCGACGCCGCCGACAACGCGATAGGGGATCCCGTCGGCGATCAGCGCTTCTTCGAAAACGCGCGACTGAGCGTTGGTACGGTACAGCACCAGGAAATCGCGGTAGGCCGCGCCGTCGCGTACCGAACTCTTGACCTTCTCGACCACGTACCGGGCTTCGTCGCGTTCCGTCGCCGCCGGATAGACGGTGATCGGTTCGCCGGCCTCGCGCCGCGTGAACAGTTTCTTGGCCGCGCGGGTGCGGTTGTTTGCGACGAGCGCGTTGGCGGCATCGAGAATTTGCTGGGTGCTGCGATAGTTTTCCTCGAGCTTGAAGATCTTCGCACCCTCGAAGTCTTCCTCGAAGCGCAAGATCATGCGGTAATCGCTGCCGCGCCAGGAGTAGATCGACTGATCGTCGTCGCCGACGACCGTAATGTTGCCGTGGTGGGCGGCCAGCAGCGCCACGAGGCGGTACTGCGCGATATTGACGTCCTGATACTCGTCGACCAGCACGTACTCGAAGCGCTCCTGGTACTTGCGCCGGGCATCCGCGTCGCGCTCCAGCAAATCGATCGAACGGACGATCAGATCGTCGAAATCGAGCGAGTTGGACTCGGTTAGTCGGCGCTGGTATTCCTTATAGACGTTGCCGACGCGCTCGCCCAGGAATGCCGTCTGCTTCTCCAGATATTGTTCCGGCCAAATCAGTGCGTTCTTGGCTTTGCTGATTTCCGAGAGCACCGCCCCCGGCGAGATCTGCCGCTCGTCGTAATCGAGATCGTCGAGAATTTCTTTAATGACTTGGCGCTGATCGCTGTCGTCGATGATGACGAAGCTGGGCGCGATACCGATACGGCGTCCATCGCGGCGCAAGATGCGCACGCACATTGCGTGGAACGTGCCGACCCACAAGTCGCGCGCGGCCGATCCGACCATGCGTTCGAGCCGGCTCTTCATTTCGCCGGCGGCTTTGTTGGTGAAGGTGACCGCGAGTATGCGATCGGGGTCGACGCGTTTCTCTCCGAGCAGATACGCGATGCGGTGGGTAAGGACTCGCGTCTTTCCGCTTCCGGCTCCGGCGAAAATTAGCACCGGGCCATCGGTTTGCCGCACGGCGGCGGATTGCACGTCGTTGAGGGGTTCGGTCTCCAGGAGCATCTGCACACTTTCGCCGCGAGGGTCGAAACGGCCTAGCAGAGGCTTTTGTCGGACCTTAGGAGCCTATCGCACCGCCCGGAGCGTCTGCGGACGCCGTTGTGCCATCGAATACGCCGCAGCGAGCAGCGCCAGCGTCGATTCTGCGCCGGCATTGCGGTTCGCGCCGTCTTCCTCGAGGCCATCGGCGCAGCCGCCGTTCGGAAGGGCCAGCGTTATGCCGACGGAGTTTTTCCCGTAGTACCACGCGAGCCCTAACTCGGCGATGGCGAGATGGGCCGTATCGCCGGTCGCATCGAGCGCCGCGAGTTCCGCATCGACCAGCGAAACGGCTTCAAGCGGCTGCTGAGCGAAGCGCGCGCGCGGCCCGCCCCGCTCGTACCACCCCTGGTTACCGATGGGGACGAAAATACCGTTTTCGATCGTGACGCTTTCATAGAACGCCAGCGTTACGAGCCCGGCATCGCCGAATCGCGCATCGGCCAGTTCGCTGCCCGCGCGAATGAGCGCTTCGGGAAGGCGGGCATTGTCGTAGGTCATGGCGTTCTCGAACCACGGCCACTCTGCGTCGTCGCGTGACTCGAATCGCACGGCAAGTTCGCCGGCGAGATACCGCATGGCGGCGGCGTACGAAGATTCGCGCAGAGTCGCGTGCGAATGCGCGAGCCCCAGAATCGCATAGGCTTGCGATCGCGGATAGTGCAGCCATTCGAGCGAAGACATCCCGCGCTCGAAGAGCGTGCGGCACAACCGCCGCCACCCTTCCTCCGGCGCGTGACGGATTCCGTATCCCAGCGCCCAGAGCGCGCGCCCGACGCTGTCGTGAGTCCCGACTTCGTCGAGCCAGGTGCGGTCGTACGACATGAAATTATGGAACCGGCCGTCTTCGATCTGCGAATCGTGCAGGTAGGCCAGGCACGTGCCGGCGAGGCGATGCGCCGCTTCGTCGCGTGGATCGATCTCGAGACGCATCAGCGCGACGATAAACGCGCGCGCCACGTCGTCGGTGCAGTAGCCGGTCGACCGGTTCGGCACGGTCTCGGTGGCATGCTGAATCACGCCCGTGTTGTCCGTCATGGCGAGCAAGTGGTCGAGCGGCGGGAGCTTGCTGCCGATCACGCGCAGCTAAGCCGACGTCACGAGGAGTTCCGCAGGCGGACACAACTCCAGAAAGAGTTCGCCGTACGCGTTGGCCACGTGCGGCCACGTCATCTGCCGCCCGAAGCGGTAGGCGCGCCGTTCGGTCGAGCGACGCAGTGCCGGATCGTCGAGCAGCATGTTTACGTTCTTCGCAATCGAGGCCGCGTCGCGGAACTCGCAGAGGAAGCCGCGGTTGTGCGCCAGGAGTTCCTGTGCGTACAGATACGGGGTCGATACGATCGCTTTGCCGCAGCCGACGGCGTACGCCAGCGTACCGCTAACGATCTGCACCGGATTCAGATACGGCGTCAGGTAGATGTCGGTCGCTGCGAGATAGCCGACCAGCTCGTCGAAGTCGAGATATTTGTCGACGAGCACCACGTTGTATTGCAAACCACGCTCGCGCACCATCGTCAGCAGCGACTCGCGATAGGACTCACCTTCGTTGCGCCGCACGACCGGGTGCGTTTGCCCAAGCACCAGATACAGCGCTTCCGGATGCCGCTTGACGACGTCCTGCATCGCTTCGATCGCGTATTCCAGCCCCTTGCCGCGATTGATCAACCCAAAGGTCGAGATCACCAGGCGCTGGCCGATGCCGAACGCGGCTTTTTCCGGATCGGTATCGCGGAACGGGACGTCGGGAACGCCGTGATGGATGACTTGCAGGCGATCGGGGTCGATGCCGTAGATGTTTTCGAGCAATCCGCGGCCCGTTTCCGAGAGCGACACGACTTTGCTCGCGGTCGCGCACAGCTCGCGCGTCACGCGCAGCACCGTTTCGTCCGGATCGGGCAGAACGGTATGCAGCGTTACGACCACGGGTTTGTCGACGGCGCGAATAAGATCGATCAGCCATTCGCCGCGTTCGCCGCCGAATAGTCCGTATTCGTGTTGGATGTTGAGCACGTCGCTTGGATGCCGGTTGATGAATTCGGCGGCCTGAAGGTAGCTGTAGCGATCCTGCTCGCCGATGCGAGCAACGACTTCAGTCGGATAACGGCGCGCATCGCCGCCGGGCTCGTCGATGGCGACCACTTGGCTGCGAAAGCCGAAGGCGCGATCGTATGAATCCACGACGTCTTTCGTAAATGTAGCTATGCCACATTCACGAGGCGGATAGGAGCCAAGAAAAAGGACGCCTGGCGGCTGCATTGGCGAAAGTCTCCCGCGAGTCATCAGCATCTGTGACTCTGAATTACCCGCAGGTAGATGCAAATGAAACCCGCTTATCCCGGCCGAGCGGCCGGAACGCGGCTGCCGGGCTCGAGAATTTGCCCGGCTGCGATGTTTGTATCGTGCCCGATCACGGTTCCGCGGCCCACGCTTGCCCGGGCTCCGATCTGGGAACCGCTCGCAATAATTGCCTCGTCGATTTCCGCTCCAGTCCCGACGTGCACGTTCTCCCAGAGGACCGAGTCGCGGATGACGACATTCGGTCCGATCGAGCTGCCGCGGCCGAGGACGACGTTCGGGCCGACCTTAGCGCTCGGGTGAATCGAGACGCCGGCATCGGCGTGGACGGGCGCGGTTATCCCCGGGTGCCCTTTGAGCGCATCGGAGCCGTCGCCCGATAAGCCGGGTTCGAGCGCGAGCGGCATGGCGCCGGAGAGCACGTCGCGGTGCGCGGTGAGGTAATGTTCCGGCCGGCCGACATCGATCCAGTAATCTTGCGTCGTATACGCGTAGAGCGCTTTACCGCTTGCGAGTATCGCCGGAAACGTTTCGCGTTCGATCGATACGTTGCGTCCCGCCGGAATCATCTCGAGCACTTCGCGTTCGAGCAGATACGTGCCGGCGTTAATTTCGTTGGTCGGCTCTTCGCCTTTGGGCGGCTTCTCGACGAACGTTTTGATTCGGCCGTTTGCGTCGCTAACGACGCACCCGAATGCCGACGGATCTTCGACTTTAATGAGATGCAGGGCGCCGAGTCCGCCCTTCTCTTTATGGAAGCGCAGCATCGCTTGCAGGTCGAGGCTGGTGAGGATGTCGCCGTTGAGGACAAAGAACGGACCGGTGATGTGCTGCTCGACGTTCTTCAGCGCCCCGGCCGTGCCAAGCGGCGTTTCCTCGATGACGTACGTGATCTTCATGCCTAAGCTCGAGCCGTCGCCGAAATAATCGACGATGGATTGCGGCATATACCCGGCGGGCAGGATGACGTCGCGAATGCCGGCTTCGTAAAGGCGTTCCATGGTGCGGGCTAAGAACGGAACGTTGGCGATCGGCACCATCGGTTTCGGCGTGCCAAACGTCAACGGCCGCAAACGCGTCCCCTCACCCCCAACAAGAACGATCGCCTGCACGAGAAATTCTGCCTCCCTCTGAAATGCTTGTGTCATCCTGAGCGTAGGCGCAACGCGCCGTAGTCGAAGGACCGCTACCCAAGTTCTACCCGCCCGGGAGTTTTCCAACTCCACCAGGCGACCGAACGTGCGTTCGAACGCTAATCTTACCACATGCCGCAAATTGTCGGCCACCCAGGTGGCACTTGCTCCCGCTACGCTTGCTTCATGGGTAGGAAAGTTTACGATTGGGCCGAGGTCCAGTGCTTTGTCGACGAGGGCCGCGGGTTCGCGGAGGCTCAGAAGCACTTCGGGTTCTCACATACTGCCTGGATCAAGGCGATCCAGCGGGAGAAGCTCCGCGTTGGCGACCGACCCTTCGAGGACCGGCGCCGGCGCTACGATTGGGCCGTCGTGCAAGCCTATTATGATGAAGGGCATTCCATCCGCGACTGCGCCGCGCGCTTCGGGTTCTGCCTCGCCGCCTGGACGAAGGCGGCAGATCGAGGCGAAATTCGAGCTCGACGGGGTGCGAAACCGCTAGAAGTCGTGATGTGGTCAGGCTCGTCGCGCCATTGCAAGAAAGCCCGCCTTGTGAGGGACGGCATTCTCGAGAATCGCTGCAGCCAATGCGGACTCACCTCGTGGCTCGGCAAACATATCTCGATCCAGATCGACCACATCAATGGCGAAAAGGACGACTGGCGCCTTGAGAACTTGCGAATGCTTTGTCCAAATTGCCACGCGCAGACCCACACGTACGGAGGTCTAAACGCGAAGCGACGCCGCGAGTTGCAAGAACAACCCCCAGTCATGTAGTATAACGAGCGCTGCCATTCCCGGCTCGTCTAACGGTAGGACGCGACCCTCTGGAGGTCGTTATTGGAGTTCGAATCTCTGGCCGGGAGCCAATGGCCCTATCGTCTAGAGGCCTAGGACGCCGCCCTCTCACGGCGGTAACGCGGGTTCGAATCCCGCTGGGGCTAAAACGAAAACCGCATAACGATGCGGTTTTTTCGCTATTGGTCGGCTTCTTGGGTGACGGATGGGTGACGCGGGACTGCCGCACAACTAGTGGATTGCCCACCGGCCACAGAAGGCGAGACCTTATTATGCAAACCATCATTCGATCGTCGCGACCGAGCCGGCCATGCGGACCTCACCAAGTCGTGTGCTTACTCTTCGGCGCCGCGCTGCTGGGAACGGGTGCGAATCCGTCCGCGCCAGCGGCGTCGACGTCGACTGCGCTCAAGCCGATCAGCCAGACTGCACTGCAGACCATGGTGGACGCGACGGCTCGCGAACTCCTGATTCCCGGCGCCGTGGTCCTGCTGCGCACGCCGCAAGGCGATTTTACCGCCGCCTACGGCACCACGAAGCTCGGCGAGACGACCCCGCCGGCCGCCGGCACCTACTTCCGAATCGCTTCGAACACCAAAACGATGACGGCGGCGGTGATCGTGCAACTGGCCCAGGAAGGCAAGCTCAAGTTCAGCGACCCCGTTTCAACCTACGTGGCCGGTGTGCCAAACGGCGACAACATCACCGTTGCCGAGCTGCTGGATATGCGCAGCGGTCTCTACAACTTCCTCGATGCGCCGGAGCTCTCGGAGAGCGCCGACCACGATATGACCAGGGTTTGGACTCCGTCCGAATTGCTGACGATAGCGTTTGCGCACCCGCCCAATTTCTCGCCCGACGCGGCGTACGAATATAACAACACCAACTACGTCCTGCTCGGTCTAATCGTCGAGAAGCTCGACCACAAGGCGCTGCGGCAGGCAATGCAGGATCGACTGTTCGGCCCGCTCGGCTTGCAGCACACCGAATTGCCCCCAAACAGCGTAGACACAATTCCCGCACCGTACTCCCACGGTTACCTCTACGGAAGCGCTTCAGTCGCCTTCGTTGGACAGCCGCCGTATTCGGACGCGGTCAAGGCCGCGGCGCGCGCGGGAACGCTTAAGCCCACCGATTTCACGATGCTGAACCATTCCTTTTCCTGGGCGGCGGGCGGCGCCATCTCAAACGCCGACGATTGCGCAACCTGGATCCAGGCGTTGGTGTCGGGCCGCGTGTTCGACCCAGAGTATCAGCACCTTTGGCTCAACAGCCTGCGGCCGGAGGACCCGAAGAAGCCCGACGGTCAAGCGTACGGGTACGGCATCACACGGCTGCGCTGGGGAACGAACGACATGTACTATCACGGCGGCGAGACGGCCGGCTACAATTCGTTCATCGGCTACGATCCCGCCACTAGAGTGACGTTGATCGTGTGGACCAATTTGACCGTAGACCTCGACCAAATCCCGACGGCCAATGCACTTATGTTGAAAGTGCTGGATCAAATCTACGTTGTATCCCCGCTACCGCCTACTCCGTAGCGTATTTTGGAAGCGCCCTAAACCTGACGCGCTTTGGAACTGCGAGGGAGAATATCACCGAAGCTGCTCTTAGGGGCGATTAGAGCGCGGCCATCTACGGCGGGTTGAATTTTAATGCCTCGCACTTTGCGTTTGAGTTTTCGACGATATTTTTTGCTCAGGTTGCCGGGGCGCAGTTTACGGCAGATCGGAATAATAAAATTGTCGACCTCTCGGGCGCCGACCCACAACGCCTTCTTGTTTGGCCGAATCATAACGAGGTCCGCTGACTCACCAACGCCCGAACCTAGCTCGGCGTAGTAAATCCCTTCGACCGCGTAGTATGCTGCGTCGCGCCTCCTCGTATTCCGGGTAACGTCCCTGTAGCTCATCATCCACGTAGCGCCGTCCGCGCCCGAGCCGATAGCGCAAAACCCTTCCGAGTCGTGATTTGCAGGAACGAACTGGTCGGGACCTACGAAGCCGTTGCAGCTCAGAATATGCGCCGTTCCCTGTTCGTCGAATCCGGCGACGATTAATTCCGCCTTCAACGAATGTCGCAGACGGCGCTCTCTTATCTCATTGTAGATCTCCTCCGCCATCTTTTTCGGTGCTTCGTCGCGGAAGGTTTCGCTGGTATACCCTTCTTTCCTCAGGTATGCTCGCTCCGCGTCACTCTGCCATTTCTCGAACAGCGTCGTTGACAATGCGTCACGTGCGTCGTAGATGCTCAACGCGCCGTCTGGAAAGTGCGCTTTGAGACGGCTGAATATGTCGCCCGCCAGAGATACGTCGCCCGCGAACAAAGCCCACCAATCTTTGTGTATTGCTTCGCCTTTGGTGATCCCATGCGGCTCGCCTCGTTTGTTGGCCGTGCCGATCATCTTGTCCGAGACAAGGATAATGGCGTTGCCGCCATTTGCAATCGCCGCAACGCAGCAGGTCATCAAAGCCCTCCTTCCGCCTGATCGATAATTGGACCAGAGCGAAGTCTTCTTCGGCGCCGCCGAGCGTTTGTCTGCCAGCGCCTCCGTTTTTATAGGATTGCACTGCGTGAAGTAGTGCTAATTGCCCATTCGCCCCAGGTGGCACGGAAGGGAATTAAACCCGCACTCCTAGATGAGTTCAGCGATTCGCTTGCGCCAAAGCCCCATCGGAGATCCTGATGCGCTTTCTGGTCATTTTTGCCCACATCATCGCCACGTTCGTCTCTACGCTCAGCTCGACGCAGGCTAAACCCGCAGATCTGAGTCAATGGTTCTTAGATGCGACGGCGTGGGACGCCCCAGGAACGTCTGCGGCAATCGCGACGCCGGATTTTCTGGGCGGCAAACGGCAAATCGGCGATCGCGCGGTGCAATCTCTCTGCAACGTCGACTACGGCGCCGGCCTGCCGTCTATTTACGCGCTCTGGAGCCTTCTAGCGTACGACCGTAAACATCATATAGGCCTAGCAGCGCCCCACGACGACGCCGACGGTTGCGCGCTTTTCCAAGCTCACACGCCTGCGGGAGCCGTCGCCGATGCAGACTTGTCGCAAGCCGGCACGGGTCGGGGATTGCGCATCGGCAGCTCCTACGCGCAAGTCCTTTCCATATATGGGCCGCCGGTGAAACACGGTCGACATTTTGTAACGTCGTATACTGCCACCGTTCCGGGTAAGACTCGATATCTTCCGTACAAGCCGGTGAAGCTTCCCGAGCGCATTACCATCGTGGTCGACAACGACCATGTTTCGTCTATCCTCATCTTCATCAACGAAGCGGATTTATACTGAATCCTACCCGCCAGGGGTGCCGGAGCGATCATCGTCGCTCGCCGAAATACAACGTATGCCCTTGATCGTCGTTGATGACGAACTCTCTTGTCCCCCACGCGGTTTCATGTACGTCTTTAACGAGACGAACGCCATTTCTCTTCAATGCTTCTGCCGCTGTCGCTGCATCGTCTGTTTCCAGATAGAGGTGGAAGTGCTCGCCCTCATCCACAAAATCGATCGAAGGGTTTTGATCCACGAGCTTTAAGTGAAAGAGCTGATCACCCGCCCGAATACCCGCGTAGAAATCCTCATACTGGAACTCAAGGGTCAACCCAACCTTGGTGGTGTAAAATCGAATAGACTCAAGAAGATCGGTCGTTCGCAACTGCGCAATAGCGCTCTGTATCCGCATCGTCCCTCCAACGACTTGGTTGGTTAGAAAACTGCCCGGCTCGTTTGCGCTTCCCACTTCGGGACGTTCACGCCGATTACGAGCAGCCACAGGCACAGCGAGAATTCCCCGACGAACGAGATCATCAGGACCGAGAAGAGCAGCGGGGCGATCGAAAGCGCAAGAAAGTGTGCGAAACTGTTGGCCACGTAGCATACGGCCTCGAACATCAGCAGCACGCCGATTATCCGAGGAAGAAAATCCGATTGGAAAATAAGGTACCCGAGGCAGAGAATTGAGGCACCGTAGAACACCAAGCTGATAGCGTAGCCGACGTCAAACAACTTGAGAGACAGGTACGCCAGCGCCTGTAAGTGCTCCACCGGAATCGCATTCGAGGAGCGCCCGCCTCCCAAGAACGTCAGAGGCGCAAAATGGTTGATGAGATTGAAGCCTTCGATGGCACTGCCCGAAAGACCGAAGAACACCATCAGCAAGGCGATGCGCTTGTTCACCACTTTGAACAATTTCATAAAAGATCAACATCAGGGGCACGTTGCATAAAACCTCGGTGAGCTCGGCGGCAAACCCCAAACGATACTGCAGCTCGTGGGTAATGATATTGTGCGCCGTAGCCGCAGCATCGTTGACTACGACGACCGCGCCGCGCACGAATATCTCTGCATAAAAGCCCGCGACGATGCCGATCAAATACAGCAGTCCGGCGACGCGCGCATAGGCTTGTGGCGCCGCTACCCGGTCAACCATGGTTCTATGCGATCGTCAGCACGCACCCGGCGGCGCGGTGCAGTGCGGGACCTTCGTGATGTAGCCGTTGGTTAGGCCCGCGCCGAGATATACGCCGATGACCGTGCTTTTGAAAACGGAATTCGCACTTACGGGCCCGATGACGGTGGCCGCGAGCGGTTTCCAACTCCGGATCGGCAGGAAGAACCCGTACTCGAGAGTCTGGTTCTTCAAATCGAAGTAGTCTCCGATCACGTTGTAGTTGCCCGGGCCGCCCGCTCCGGTGATTCCTTCGAAGTGCGTAAGAATAGACTTGGGCCAGTTGTAGACGAGCATCTTGCTCCCGGAGAGCGTGCGCACGTACGCATGCGTGCCCTTCTTGTCGGTGTACCCACCCGCGATGGCGACGGTTTTACCATCGACCCAAATGCCATACGCCGTCGAGCTCAACGAGCCGGCGAATTCGAGGGTCGAGAATTTCTTGCTCGCAGAGTCGTAGATGAATGCGTGCCCCGACGCCGGATAGGTGTCCGACGTGCCGGAGCTGGAGCCGGATTTCACGGCATCGTAATTCCCGACGGCTTGGAAGGTCGCGTCACCGTAGTTGCTGTGCACGATTGTGAAGTTGCACGATTTCGGGGCGCATAGATTTGCCGGAGCGTCAAGCGTCTGGTACTTCTTCGACGTCGAATCGTAGACGAATCCGTCGGCGTTGGTCTGGCCGCTCTTCTCATAGCTGCCGACGACGCGATAACCGGTGCTCGTGATTGCCGGCCCGTACACGCTGGTCTTCGCCGAACCTGGATACTTAATGGGGGTCCACACGCCGGTGTTGCGATCGTACACGACCCCCAGATTCGACCCATTCGCGTTGACCATGAAGCCCGTGATCAAGTTGCTGCGAATGCCCGTCAGAGCGGTACCCACGGCTTTACGAAACTGGCTAATCGGAACGTCGAGGGTTTGAAGCACGGGCGGCCCCGGTGCGAAAGTAAACGGGCTGGCATAGGCGGGGCGCATCGCCGGTACGTCCGCGGCGCCGCCCGGGCGGCCACCTCCGGCGCCGGCGCATCCGGCTAGCAGCGCGGCGAACGCCGCGATCGAGGCCTGCGTACGGGTCGACGCTGAAACGAAACTCATGGTCGCGCCTTACTTCGCTCGATAACACAAACGCTATCGTGCTCGTATTTTAGCACGAAACGGCTGCCTTCCGGCGCGGCGCTGCCGGCCGCCGGCCTCGTTAGCGGCTTGCGATCTGGACGAATTCCGGACGCTCGAGCCGTATAATCGGCAATGTGATGCGTACAAAAAATTGGCGAATGATTATCGGCGGCCTCTTCTTTGCGGCCGCCGCGCTGCTGTTTTTCTTCGTGATGATGGGACGGTCCGCGCACTCTACCGACCCCGCCGGAATGATGGAGACGGTCGGTCAAGTTTCCGGCGTTGTAGGCGCGATTGGTATCGCGCTCTTCATAGCTGGACTCCTCGGTTGGCAAGGTCTTTCGAAGAAGTCCTAGCTACCGGACTTCTCAATCCTTGTCGCCGGGAAGGGCGCCGGTCGGTATGGGGAGCGGCTGTTCGGCGGTCTTGGTCGCGCAGACTTTCTGCGGACGTTCGGTTGGCACCTGATACAATTGACCTTTGACGATTTCGACGTCCTTGTGCGAACCAAACATTCCTTGACGCTGGCGAAACTCGCTCCGGACGAAATCCATGCGCAGCGTATCGCCGCAAAAGTTAAACACCGAGTCGACGGATACGCGCAAGTTGGCGGCTTTGACGCTAAAGAGATCGTTTCGACCTTCCTGCGCGTCCTGAATCGCACCCTCGGCAACGTCGCCCGCCTGCGCGATCAAGTAGCCGTTGACGACTACATCTTGAACGACCTCGTACGTGAGTTTCGCCCCAGCCTCGGTACCGTAGCTGTTTAGTCCGTGCAGCGTCTTAACAACGATGACCGTCCCTCGAGGTACCAGCGTTTGCTCCGCCGCGGCCGACGCGCTTATCTGCGGTGCGGGGGACGGCGCAGCTGAAGACGCTGCCGAAGGAGTAACCTTGGAGAGAGCGGGAGCCGCCGTCGCAATAAAGGCTAACGCAAGCGTCGCTATTCTCAGTTTCAAGATCTCACCGCCACATCGACACTCCATAAGCGCATAGCAAAGAACGGTCCGCACAAAGCGCGACCGTCAGCGAGACAATCACACCTCGTACCCCTCTGCCATATATCGGCGACCGTCTCAAAAACCTAAACGTCTCGTTGGAAGATGTTATGCCAACCGACGCCGGGACATCTCCAGACCGGAAGCCCTCGGCGAGCGCAATCAGAGCAGAACGAGCTCGACGCGCCGGTTCAGCGCCTTATTCGCCGCCGTCGTGTTCGGCGCGACGGGGCGGGAGTACGAATATCCCACTGCCCGCAAACGCGAACGGGCGATGTGGTAGCGGTTTACTAGATCGTTGACGACGGCCTGGGCGCGGTTTTGCGACAGCACGACGTTGTGCTGATAACCGCCGTCCGAATCGGTATGCCCCTCGACGCGGAAACGCCAGGTCGGATTGTCGCGCATCACGGTGGCGATTTGCGCGATCACGCTTTCGGATTGGGGTTGAATCGTGGCTTTGTCGACGTCGAAATGAATGCCGTAGATTCGAATGCGTTTTTGCGTCTTTAGCTGCTTAGCAATCGCAGCCGGTTCGGCTTTCGCGGTGGGAGCCGGCGACGCGGTGAAAACCGGCGATGGGGTTGGCGCAGGCGTCGGCGACGGCGTCGCTTGCGGTGACGACGATGTCGGGCTCACCGGGAACTCGGGCTTGAACTCCAACTCCGCACCCGTCCCGTGGCGATCCGCGTAGAAGACGTCGAGCGTGTGGCGGCCCGGCGCGAGATGCGCGACCGAATACGGCGCGACCTCACTCGGTTTGACGCCGCCGTTATCGACGACGAGCGTACCATCGATGAAGATCCACGAATCGTCGTCGGACCCCTCGTTCATTCCGATCGCCGCGCCCGCCGGCGTGTCGAAGTATCCCTGATAGTGGGCCGTAAGGAAAACGGTACTATCATCGGTATGCCCGTCCGCGAACATCGCATCGTTGTCGATCGGCAGGCACTCCGGCACGACCTTTTCGAGCTTCACGCCGTGCGGGCTCGCCGTCGACCACCAAAGAATCTCCCCGGACGCGTTAACGTCGTGGATGGCGCCGGAGACCTGCGAACCTTTAAGAGCGGTTTGTGTAGCGACCGGAAAGCCGTCCGGGCCGAGGTTCTTGGCCACCAAACCGGCGACGATCGAGCCGTCGATGTCGTGCGCGACGTCGGGGTGGTCTTCCGGAAGCGTATAGTAGCTCGCCGTGATCCGGCCGGCGCCCGGCGAGCAGGTGGCGTTCGGAGTTGCCCCGGCGAGCGACGAGGCCGATGTCGGCGGAGCGGGAGAGGCGGGCGCTTCGCTCGCCGGCGCGCTCGCCTCGGCACCAGACGCTTCGGCAGCGCTTGCCGGCGCAGACGACGTCGCCGCTTCTGAAGACGGCGCCGAGGTGGACGCAGAGGACGTAATACCGCGTGCGCAGCCCGCCGCGACGAGGCACAGCGTGGCGACGGCGAAGAAACCGAGGCTCTTCATATGTCGCAAGCGCTTCGCCGGGGCGATGCTCGCGCCTCCACGTGAACGACTGCACGTTCTCCGCACGGCACGGCTCTACGATGGCGGCATGATACTGAAATACATCCTCATGGCCGCGGCATTTTCTACGGTCATCACGGTTGCAGCGCCGGTGCTCGCTTCTGATTATCAGCTCGACGGACAACTTCCGATGTACCCGAATGGCAAGCTCGACCCAAAAGAGGCCAGCCTGACGCCTGCGGCAATCGCGCACGGCGTGCCACTGGTTCAGCTAACGCCGGACTCCGTGAGCACCGTCGACGCGTGGTACAAGTCTCATTTACCGAAAGCGTGCGGCCGGCAAGAAGCGTCCGGCGGCGTGAAGTTTGCTTGTCCCGGCGGATCGATCATGGTGTACGCGCACGACGGGAAGACGCAAATCGCGTTCGTACCGCCGTTGTAGAGGCGGCGGTCCGCCGGATCAGCATCCCTCCGCGAACTCTATGTAGTTGAGGTTGAACTCCCAAAGGCCGTGGGAGCCGGCTTCCCTGCGAGACTCGAGGGTAACCTGGCCCGTCGCAACGTCGGTCCGCTCGCCGAACCCGCATACGTGCCGCTCGAAAAACACTTCCCCGGTACTCGGCGCAGTGCGTTGCCAACCCGAAACGGCCTTTGGAGGCGGCGCAAGAACGGCGTACGATTCCCACGTCCACGTCGCCACTCCGGGAACGCCCGATTTTGAAATCGTCACGCCGTGCATCGTGTTTCCCGGAAGTACTTGGATCCATTGGACGTTTTGCGACTCGGGGTCGATTTTGCTCGGATAGGGGGTCAAAATTTGAGCGCGTACGACGACGGTGTTCGTGCCGTCGGTGTACGTCATGGTTGGGTTGCAATCGTTCGACGCGCCGGCTTCGCATCCCGATTTCGTCACGGGCGCCGGACCGAGCGTGCGCTGAACCTGAGCAAACGTTTCGTGGAGGTACAGCGGTCCGACGTGGGTACCCGGTACCGTGCTTAGAATGGCACTCCACGTCACGAGCAAGAGCATCATCATCGGCATCCTCGCTGCGGCATCTCTGTACGTACGTGTCCCGGCGGGGAGAGCTTTTCGCAGTCGGCAGGCCGGCCCATGCTGCCGGGCGCCCCGCGGGTCGCCTGCCGGCGGTGCGCCGGCGTCCACGGCTTGCAGGCGCCAGGCCCGAAAGACTCAACCGGGCAAGCTGGTCCGCCCTTTGAGCGTGCTGCGAACCCGCCGTACACTCAACCGCGTATGAATTGAGGCGAGGCGAGCGTCCGAATGCAGATTGATCCGAAACCCCCGGTACTACGCGGCCAAACCCAACCGCTGCGCGATGCTGCGGATATCATGATGGATGCGATCGCCGGCCACTTTGCGCGCCCCACCGATTTGCCGCAGCTGGTACGAGCGCCCGAGCGCCGGGGTTGGCTCGTTCGAGTGCTCCTGGCCGCCGCTCTCGGCTTGCTGAGCATTGCCGCGCTTGTAACCTATGCCCGCTCGCAATTCGTCGTACTGCCGGACTTGACCGGCGCTAACGTGACCCAGGCGAAAAGCGACTTACTCGACGCGGGCCTCGTCGTCACGATGCGCTTACAGTCGAGCACCCTGGTCAGAGCGCATCACGTGATCGAACAAACTCCGCCGGCGGGTCAGTGGTTGAGAAAAGGCGGAACGGTCGTGCTGACCGCGAGCTCGGGACTCCCGCGATTCGCAGCGCCGCACCATAGGGCCGCAGCAAAACTGCCCGCTCACGCGCCGGTCACAGCATCGACGGCACCGCGGGCTCTTGCGGCTGTGCCGCGGACCGTATCCAAGCCCGAGGCAAAGAGGCCAACCGCGATTCCGGTCAATCCGCCGTTCGGCGTTCGCAGCGTTGGGCCCATCCGCGTTTTCAGCAGTCACTATTGTTCGGGAGACAATCTCGCCGTGGAGATCCCCGGACTCTCAAATGGCTGCACGGCCTTCGCCATTGCGTCGACTGGCAAGCTGCTGCATGGCGAGGGCAACGGGTTGGTCGTTCCCGTCACCTCGATCGCCCGTCCGGGAGAAGTGATCTACGGTCTCATGTACGTCGCCCCGGCCGGCGCTTCACGGCAGTTCTTCGGTGTGCTCTACGGCAACAGCACGGGCCATTTGATCGTAAGCGTTCACGACGGGCTGTTCGAAGCGCAAAACGGCAGTCACGCGAAATACGTAACCGTGGGCGCGGCCAGCACGCCCGTCCCCGCACGGCCCGTTTCCGACGTGCGCGAGGAGCCCAAAAACAAAAGCAACTGCCGGCAAAAATCGTGGTTGCAGAAGACGGCGCAGCACGTGTTCGCGCCGCGCTCGCCCGACTGCAGCTGACCGGCGACGCCGTCTAGCGCCGGCAGATCATCATTTCGGTCGATAGGCCCTCGCGCAGCACGGAACTCAGCAAGAGTTCCGGCGGATAGAGCGTCATCCCAGCCGGAGATCCGAGCGCGGGATATCGCCGTACGACGGCGTTGAGAACGCGCCAGCAAAACTGCAAGAGGATGCCGCCCGGCCGCAAAAGGCTCGCGCAAGTTCGGATTGCCCGTTCGTAGCGCGCGTCATCGACGATGTGAAAGAGCACGTCCATGCACGAGATCGCGTCGAAGCTTCCGGGTTCGAACGGTACGCGCTCGTCGCCGATATCGGCCTGGGATACTTCAACGCCGGGAAAAAGCGTAAGATCGCAGCCGAAAACTCTTCGGGCGCCCATACGCTGCCAGAGGTCGAGATAAAACCGCTGCCGGAGCCGACGTCCAGTACCTTGGCCGTCTGCGGCGCGATGCCGCAAACCGGCAGCGCGCGGCGGACCCGCGTGCGAAAGATCCGCGCGCGTACGCGATACATCCACCGATTGAACGCCAGGCCTAAACCCGAGCCAGCCAACCGTATCGAGCGACGGCCCGCTTTGAAAACGCCGCTCCCAATAGCCCTTGACCTCCGCCACGTCCAAAAAAAATGATAGCATCCCGAGGCGAGGCTTCATCGCCCAAGCTTCCCTAGCGCCCTTGGCGCATTCGGCCTGCGGCCGCCGCTCCCGGATCTAAACCAATTCGTTACAAAACTCGGGCCCCGAAGCGAGGGACCGAGCGGTTACAATGGGAAAAGCTTAATCGAACCTTTGCTGAACTTTGGCGGTAACATAATGAGCATACAGCCCTCCCAAGCGCACGTCGCTCTCGCATTCGTAGCTTCGGTTTTCCTCGCTGCCGGTTGCGCCGGTGGGGGAAGCAACCCGGTCCCTCAGTCCGGGATCGGTCAGCCGGCGGCATCGCAGGCTGCCCCGGCGGCTCGAACGCCTCGTACCACTGCGACACCCACCCCCACGAGCGGCGGCATGGCGCCGACGTGTCCCCAAGGTTATGCTTGCGGCTATCGGGCGATCGAAACGCTGAGCTTCGACGGAGCAAACTTCACCGAGGTGCAATCCCGGTGGGCGTGCTTCCCGAATCTGTGGCAGTTGCCGATCTACACTGCAACCAGTACCGGCCCTCTGACGCTCGCGAGCGCAGCCGTTTCGCTGCCGGCAACCTGCACGAACTTGCCGTTTGCGAAGCGTGACGGCGGTCTGCTTCCGTTCACGACAACGCCGACGCCCACGCCTTCTCCCGTGCCCACCGCAGCGCCGACGACGGCGCCTACGGCGTCGCCGAACCCGAGTAACCGACAGCTCTACATCGTCGCCTATCGCGTCGGTTGGGGCGAGCACGACCGCGCGATCAAAGGCGCGAAGGTGCTGCATCCGAACTGTGACAACGCTTTTGGGCCCGTTGCGATTGCCGGCCCCGCAAATCTAACCGACAACCCGTGGAACTTCCCGGTGATTCCCAACGCTCTAAACCTGCAGACCGGGCAGCACTACGTCTTCTTCGTCGCCGAATGGGTCCAGATTCCGCATCACCACGGATGGTGGTAAATCGAGTTAACACCATGCGCCAAAAAGGGGGCGACCGAGATTCGGTCGCCCCCTTTTTAGATGGGTTATTTGGCCTTGTGCGAAGGCTGCGCGCGCTCTTCTTTTATCTCGTGCAGAGCTTGTTCGAGAAGCGTCGACGGCACGAAGCTCGGCGGGAACGAACGCGGCGGAAATTCCTCGAACGTTGCGATGAACTTGACGACCTCGTCCATCGAACCGTAGACGCTGCCGATGTGATTGAGCTGCCAATCCCAGAACGTGTTGCTCGTGATATCGGCCCGCTCGTACGGATCCTGGAATAAGTTGAAAATCTTCTGCAAGCGGAGTTGCGTGAAGGGCTCCGCCCAGACGCCGAGCGTACCCTGGAGCCGCTGTTCCGCGTAGACGTACTTGTAGTCGCCCTGTCGCACCGCGACGAGTAAGCCGTCGTCGTCGGAATAGAAGAACGTGTTGCGCGCGCTCTTCGCGCCGTCGTCGCCCGCGCCGCCCTTGACCTTCTGCAAAAACTCCGATTGATCGTACCCGTCGAGATGCACCTTGTAGGTCTTCCCGTTGGCTTTGTATCCCTTCTTCAGCTTCTCCGCGATGTCGGGCTCGCCCGCGATCGCACAAAGCGTCGGCATCCAGTCGTTGTGGCTCATAAGTTCGTTGGAGACCGTACCTCGAGCGACATGCCCCGGCCAGCGCACCAGGCACGGGGCGCGGAAGGCTCCCTCCCAGTTGGTATTCTTCTCCGAACGAAAGTGGGTCATCGCGCCGTCTGGCCAACTGTTCATATGCGGGCCGTTGTCGCTGGTGTATACGACGATCGTGTCGTCTGCGATCCCTAAGTCGTCTAGGCACTTCAGGAGCGAGCCGATCGTGTCGTCGTGCTCCATCATCCCGTCGATGTACTCGCTATCCCCGTGTTTGTACCGCCCGCGATGCTCCGCGCGGACGTGCGTGCGCAGGTGCATGCGCGTCGAGTTGAACCAGCAGAAGAAGGGCTTATCCGCCTTGTGTTGGCGCTGCATAAACTCGATGGCCGCGGCCGACGTCTCGTCGTCAATGGTTTCCATCCGCTTTTTCGTAAGCGGGCCGGTATCTTCGATCGTTTGCTTGCCGATTTTACCAAAGCGCGGATCGACGGTCGGGTCGTCCCTCTCGCTCGCCTTGCACTTGAGCACGCCGCGCGGCCCGAACTTCGCGAGGTAAGCGGGATCTTTCGGATAGTCCGGAAGCTCCGGCTCCTCTTCGGCATTGAGATGGTACAGATTGCCGAGAAACTCGTCGAACCCGTTCACCGTCGGTAGCGACTCGTTCCGATCGCCGACGTGGTTCTTGCCGAACTGGCCCGTCGCGTAGCCCAAATTCTTGAGCAAGCCGCCGATCGACGGATCGAGTTGGCTCATGCCCATCGGTGCGCCCGGATACCCAACTTTAGTGAGCCCACTGCGGATGCCGTGCTGCCCGGTTAGGAACGCCGCGCGACCGGCGGTGCAGCTCTGCTCGGCATAGTAATGAAGAAAGCGGGCGCCTTCTTTTCCGATCCGATCGATGTGGGGCGTTTCGTAGCCCATCAATCCGCCGCTGTAGGCGCTGATGTTCGTAACGCCGATGTCGTCTCCGAAGATGACGAGAATATTGGGCTTACTCGTGCTCTTTGCCATGGAGGTATGCTCCTCGTTTTACGCTGCGGTAGAACGCGGAACGTACACGAAAATTTTGGGAGTTCCTTGGCTGCAAGCGGCCGCAGGAGGTTGCTACGGAATTGGCTGGCCCGATTCCAAAGCTCTTCGACAAAGGCGCCGCGCGCGACGCGTGGGCTCGGAAGCGCACGCGCCTTTAACGCGCGTTTGGCGCGCGATCTGCGGCGCATAACCAGCCGGCACGGCGTAGCCTTGGGGTGCACCGTAACCCTGCGGCGGACCGTAACCCTGCGGCGGACCGTAACCCTGCGGCGGACCGTAACCCTGCGGCGGACCGTAACCTTGCGGCGGACCGTAGCCTTGCGGCGGACCGTAACCTTGCGGCGGACCGTAACCTTGCGGCGCGTAGCCTTGCGGCGGCGCGTAGCCTTGCGGCGAAGCGTAACCTTGCGGCGGAGCGACTTGCGCGTAGACTTGTCCCGCCGGATACCCTTGGCCGTAGCTCGGCGGCGATTGCTGCGCGACTTGCGTATTCGCGGGATGGGCGATCGGCGTCGCGGCGACGATATTGTCTCTAAATCTGCCGAACGTCGACGGGTCGCTTGTCAGAAGGGCGGTGAGGGCCGCGGCACGCGACGCATCGCTCGGATGATCCGAGAGCGCCGTCACGTTTCTGGACATGCCGTCTTCTTGGTACTCGCGAAACGACCACACCATGCCCCACGGATTGAATCCGGCTTTGGCGCACGTGTACGCGCCGGCGCGATCGGCGTTGCTCTCGGCAGCTCGGTGCGACTGCGCCGCATCGACCGGTCCGACGAGCCCCTGCTGATAGAAGTTATAAATATCGTGGTGGATGTCGTGATTCACTTCGTGACACAGCACGCCGGCCAACTCGTCGCGATTCTTGGCCATCGACAACAGCGACGTCGTAACGTAGACGTTTCCGCCGGGAACGGAAAACGCGTTGGGCGTACGCTCGTTCACCAAGTAGAAGTGAAACGGCGTGAAATACTGCGGGTTCGCTACCGCGGCGACGCGATCCGCAATGGGCTGCAGCGTGGCGTATAGCGGCGACTGCGGCGGAACGATCTCGCCCTTCTGCATCAATTCCACGTACCGTTGCTGCCCCAGGCGCGTTTCCCACGCTCGTTCTTGGGGCGTCGCATCGTCGGCGCGGACGACGATTGGGAACAGAAAAGCGGCCGTCGCAATGACGGCCAAGGCCCGACTCGAGAAGTTCCTCATGGGGCTCATTCTAGTCCGCAGGGCGAGCGAGCACGTGCGAATCAGAAAAGAAAACGGCTAAGAAACGATGAGAGCGGCAGGGCCCGCCTACTTGAGGCTGACGGCCACGCCGATCGGTTCGCCCAGCGAGCCTCCGATGGTCTTTTTGGAATGGCCACCCGATGGATAGTTGAAGTACTGGACGGTGGGCGTGCAGGTGTTCGCTTCGATGATTCGGTTCCCGTCGATCCAGGTCCCCAACACGTCGCACGAATTCGTGAGCTGAATATCGCCCGTTTGCGTGGCCTTCTTCCCCTTCACGGAAAATTCGAAGATTCCCGACGGTCCGATCAGCGATTGCTGATCGCCGATCAGCAGCGTTTTGCCGATCCACTGCACCGCGCCCGGTGCGAAGAAGGCGTGATCGACGGCGATGTCCGCGAACCCCGTACCGCCGGCCGGCATCTTGGCGAACACGAAGGTGCGGCCGTCCATCGCATCGCCATCCATGAAGAGATTCCCCTGTGTGTCGTAGTCGACGAAATAGTAAAAGAACATGTTCGGCGCTTCGTACGCTTTCGGCTTGCCCTTGGCGTGCGTGTAAATGACGACGTTGCCGGAGGCGGCCGTCTGCTGGAAGTTCATTACGGCGAGATTTCCGGTCGTCGGATCGACCGAGCATGCCTTGGGAAAGTAGCCGGGATCTTGGAGCGTCGCGATTGGCTTCGTGCCGCCGTGCGCGTATTCAAAAATCTCGCTGGATCCGCCGCTCGTAATGTAAACGTCGCCCGCCGGATCCACGCACATTCCGTGCGGCACTGAAAAGCCCGTGAGCTTGCCTTTCACTTTTGCGCCCGGATAAGAATACACGTCGACGTCGTTATTATTGGAATCGGAAACGTAGAGCAGGCTTCCGGCCGCAGCGTCGGCCGCCATCCACGAACCGGCGGCGGAATGGAAGATCGCCGGGAGGCCGCCCGAAACGGGTCCCGGCGAGCTGGCGGAGCCGGAGCAGCCGGCCAACAGAACAACGACGGCCGAAGCGGTGATTTGGGAGAATACTCGCATCGCAGACCTCCAAGCGCTCACGAAGGTGAACGATCGCATCGTAACACCGAGGCGCCGGCGACGCATGGGCATATGCCTACCCAGGATTTGAGGTTCGCAAGAGGCTCGGCGTTAGCTGCCAGCGCGCCCGGATCCCGAGCTTACTGAATACCGCCTCGACGTGGTGATGGACCGTGCGATCGCTCACGGCGAGGGTTTTCGCGATTGCGGCGTTCGTAAAGCCGCCGCAAACGAAGTCGGCCACCTGGCGTTCGCGCGGAGTCAGCGCCGCGCCGAAATACGCACGCGATTTCTTGCGGCTCTGTCCTTGCGCGAGCCGTGCCGCGTCTTGCGACGCACCGAGCCGATCGTAGGCATCCCGAGCCGATGCGGTATCACCCGCGAGTTCGATCGCGACCGCCTGGTGCAATCGCCAGCCGAGCCGTTCGTACGCGCCCGCGGCTTGCGACGCTGCCTCGAGCGACGCGCGCGCGTCGTTGCGCCGTTTCGCAACGAAGGCGTCGAAGAGATTCCGCGACGCTGCGGCGACGCGACCGTCGCGCCGGCGCTCCCGGCGGCATAATTCCGACCTGGCGAGGTCGACGCAGTCCATCGGTCCGTAGCGCGCGATCGCGAGCGGTATCGTACAGCGAGCGTCGACGAACCGCTGCTCGGCGCACGCACGCAGCGCTTTCGTCAGCTCCTCGGTCAGGCCGCGAGCGGCCATGACTTCCGGGAATCCCATCAACAGCAAGCCGCAAAGATCCACCTGGCGCCGAGCGACGGCGCGGCGTAACAGTCCACTGTCGAAGTAGATAAGGGCTCGATCGCCGGCGCGCAGACCGATGAAGACGTTGAGCGCGGCGACCGTTGCATCCCATATTTCTCCGCCGTTGCGCATACCGCCGAGCAGCGACATAAGGTCGCGCGCAGCCGCCAGCTCACCAGCGGCAAGCAGTACCTCGGTGCGATGGATCGTGACCCATCGGCTTAGCTCGCCCGATTCGGCAGCTTCGCGGTCACTGGTTTCGCGCGCGGCAAACGCCGCTTTTTCCGCTTCTTCGGCAAAACGCAGCGCGGCGGGAAGTTCGCCGAGCTGGCACGCAAACGAGGCCGCCTCAGCGAGCATCCATGGGGCGCCGAGCGCGCCCGGCGATTGCTGCGACAGCTGTACCGCGGATGCGAGCGCGGCCATGGTTTTCTCCACCGGCGTCGTCGCCGAGCGCAGCATTGCGGAAGCCAGCACGTACTTGGGTCGCGCCGCGACGTCCGGTTCGACCCGCTTGGCTTCGTCGAGCGCCGCGCGCGATTGGCTCTCGAAGCCGTCGTGCAGTAAACCGAGCGCCAGCGAGTTCATCGCCCAAGCGACGATCTGTCGCACGGCCGGCGATTCGACCCCGCGCAGCGAACGCGCGAGCTCGATGGCTTTTTCGGGCCAGCCCATGAACCCGTAGTCGTACATCAGCGCGTAGCATGCCGTCGTGAAGCGGTCGACGTCGCCCGTTGGATCGAGAAGCGACAGCATGCCTTCGCGTATCGGCAAGGCGTTTGCGATCAGACCGGCCTGCTCGTAGTAGTGTGCGGCGCGCTCCTGCAGCAGCGACCAATCGGTAGAACCGGTTTCGGAGTGACTGGCGGCGCGTTCGCACAGAGACGCCGCATCCCGGAAACGATGCGCGCCGGCGGCTTGCGTCGCGGCGCGAGCGAGCCACTCCGCAGCGCTGTCGGATCTGCCGGCTGCGTGCCACTGTTCCGCGATGATTTCGTCGTAGGCGGCATCGACGCGGGAGGCGACGAGCATATCGGCGACGCGCGCGTGAAGGAGCCGCCGCCGAAATCCGACGATCCCAACGTAGATCGCTTTGCAGACGGCCAAATCTCGAAATGCGTAGGCGCCCGACGGATCCATCAACTCGGCAAACAGACCCGCGTCGACGCACGTCTGCAGCGTCGCCGCAATCGCTTCGTCCCCGGAGCTCGACGCATGCTTCAGCCAATCGTCGAAGAAACGCTCGCCGATCACCGCGGCCAGTTCCAAGACGTCGATTTCGGGCGTCGACATACGCGCGCGAAGCACTGCCGCGGCGGCACGTGCCGAACGCGGAATCAGCTCCGGCAGCGCCGCCCCGGCCAGCAGCTCGTCGTATAGTTCGTGCACGTAGCGCGGATTGCCGCACGAAACGCGCGCGATTTCGTCGCCGACGTTCGGCGTCAGGGCGATGGAAGCCGCGAGACTTCGATTGCGAATCAACAGTGCAATTTCGGATTCGGAGAGGGCCGGCAGCCGATGCAGCGCTGCACCGGCGCGGTCCCAGCCCGCGAGCGTCTCGGCCAAGGCTGACGATGCACCGCGTTGCCGATAGCATGCGACGAGCGCAACGCGATGCGTGAGGCACGCGTCGGCCATTGCGCGAACGACGGCGAGATCGTCGTCGGGGAGCAGATGAAGGTCGTCGAGCAAAACCGCCGATCGGCGGCGCCCGTTCGCCGCGCGCAATCGCGCGGCAAGCGCCTGGACGCCGTCTTCGTTCGCAAAGACCGGAATCTGCGAGCCGGCCGCTGCGGCACCGAATTGCTGGAGCAGGCGACTCTTTCCAAAACCGCTTTCCCCCGCGATGAGTACGAGGCAGCCTTGGCCGCGCCCGGCCCGATTGAGGCTATCCTGGAACAGCGCGAGCTCTCTGGCACGCCCAACGAATTGCGCGTCGTCGCCTCTTGCGATGTCGCGAAGGCTCGGAGCCGTATCCGTCAGCTTGGGCATAGATTATCCCCGGGAAGGCGTATGAGTTCACGTTTACGAGCGAGAATAGGCCCCGTCCTACGGCGGTTGGTAGATTCTACCGAGAGGACGCATACATGCCGCGATTTATGGTGGAGCGCACGTTCAAAGACGGGCTTCACATTCCAGGCAACGGCGCCGGGGCGATGGCGTGTTTGACGGTGGTTGGAAAGAATGCCGCCAACGGCGTGACCTGGGTTCATTCGTACGTGACCGCCGACAAAACGAAGAGCTACTGCATCTACGACGGCCCCGACGAAGCCGCGATTCGCGCCTCCGCAGAGCAAACCGGGTTGCCGGTCGACTCTGTCACCGCAGTGAGCGTGTTAGACCCGTACTTCTATCACGACTCCTAGAAGTTGACGGAGTGAATCCGGATTGGCTGATCGAAACCCTTGAGCGCGACTTCTCCGAGATCGGCGAACGTCAGGCCTTTTCCGATGCAGAGCTCCGCAACGACGTTCGAGACGAGGCTCTGGTTCGGCTGCGCGTGCGAACATAACCGGGCCGCGAGCTGAACGGTCGATCCAAAGAGATCGTGGTTGCTTTCGACGGGTTCGCCGGCGGCGGCGCCGATCCGAATCGTCACCGGAAACTCCGTACTCTCTTGCACGTGCTGGGTCAGCTTCTGCTGAATTTGCATGGCCGCGCGAACCGCCGAGACCGCGGAGCAGAACGACGCCATGATGCCGTCGCCCGTGTGCTTCACCTCGCGTCCGGCGTACGCTGAGAGCGCCTCCCGCACGATGGTGTCGTGAACGTTGAGCAACGCCATCACGGCGTCGTCGCCGAACCGCTGCGTTAGTTCCGTCGATCCAACGATGTCGGTGAAGAGCACGGTTCGGATGCCGGAGTCGCGTTCGTTCAACGTACCTCCCGGCACGAGCGCAGCACCGCCCTCGTCGACTTCGCATCCGCCGAGAAATCCTTCGGCAACCTCCGGGGCGACCTCGATAATCCGTTCGGCCATCAAGCCGTGCGCCTGCCGATGGACTTCCATAGCCGCTTCGGAATTCGGCGCGGTGCACAAGCAAAAGATCTTACCTTTGGCCTCGTTGAGCCAATACTTGTGATAGACGACGCCAAGAAGGCCCTGCCGCTCCACGTCGGCGTGATGTGCGGCAGCAACGGCTTCTGCCGTGGCGCCCGGAACCTCGTGGATGTCCATATACGTCGGCATCAGGAAACGCTCATTTCCGGCGGTTGCCGCAATGTCTGGTAGACGACACAGTAGCGCTCGGTCAGTCGAATCAGCGTGCTTCGCTGTTCTTCGGACGCATCCGTATCCAAATCGAACGCGAGCCGAATGCGGGAAAAGCCGACCGGTGCGTCCTTCACGACGCCCAAGGTTCCCCGAAAGTCCAGATCGCCCTCGGCGCGCACGACCCCGCTGCGGACGTCGACGCCGATGGAGGTGGCAACCGCGCCCAGCGTGACTCCGGCGCAGGCGACGAGGGCTTCGAGCAGCATGTCGCCCGAACAGGCACTGCGGCCGTCCCCGCCGGTCGCGGGATGAAGGCCGGCCGCCACCAGAGCCTGCCCCGTTTGCACCTTGCACGTGATGCCTTCGCCGAGGCGGCCTTCGGCTTTGAGCGTGATCATCGCAGCCTGCGGCGTGTCTTTATAGCGCTCTTTAATCGGCGCTTGAACGGCACGAAGTTCTTGTGGGTCCATGGCAGAGGCTTCGCGCTCTCGACCTAATACGTCTGCCCGACCAGCTCGAACGTCAGGCGGCCGCCCTGCTGGCCGTAGGCGAGATCGATGCGGAGCAGCTTGTAAATCACTCCGATGCCTGAATCGGGGTGCCACTGGAAGTTCGGCGGCGCGAACGCCTGCGTGCCGCCGCGTATGCGGCTCGCGCCGGTCTCCGTAAAGAGGACGAGGCGCAGGGGCCGCGCCTGTGCGTCGAGGAGTCGTAACTCGGCGGTCACGCTTTCTGCATCGGTTCCGCAAAACGACTTCGGATAGCCGCGCAGCGTCGCGCAAACGAAGAAACTTTGCGGCAAAACCCCGCCGGTACGCGCGGCGCTCGCGTGCAGAACCAGCGTCGACGAACCGATCGACGTGTAGTTCCCGACGTCGCCGATGTACTCTTGATACGTCGACGTAGAAGCGAACGCGCCGATGCCGTCCAAGGCTTCGATACGGTACTGCACCGAGCAATACGGAGGACGCCATTTCGTAGGCGAGACGAGGCACGGATGCGAGAGGCCCGCTTCCAGTACGGTGTTTCGCGCCGGCGCGTAGTACGTGTCGTACAGCGACGGCGCTACGATCCCCGACGATTCGGCAGTCGACGAATGCTGCTGGCGAGCGCCGATCTCGAACTGCGTGCCGTCGCCGCCGCGCGCCAGGTAGACCGCCTCGAATCCACTCGTCCAACTGTAGATATTGATCGCCAAAGGCTGGCTCGCGCGGAAAACACCCTTGCCGCCGAACCCGTCGACGATGAGTTGCCGGTCCCGCCCGGAAACCGGATCGACGCGCGTCGGGACGGTAAACAAAACGCGTACGAGGTTCGCGCGGCGGCTAAGCTGCGTGTACGCCGAGATATTCGTGCCGCGCGAATCGAGCGATTGCGACGTTACGATAAACCCCACGCCTTGGATCGGCGCGGAGAGTGGAGTGTCCGCGTAGAACGGATGGTCGGTCGGCTTGAGCCATTTCGCCATGACGATCCAATGCAACTTCACCGAATGCGCCGATGCGCCGGCTTCAATCGTCACGCGCGGACGGTAGTCGGGGAGCCGCTTGAGATTGTCGAAATCCCGATTGAGCTGGGCCTGCTCGAGAATAGAGCCTTCGTGCAGCGCGAGGTAGCGGCGCACGACCGACGGCTTCGTAACGCCGTACACTTTGATGGTGACCGCTTCGATCGTTGCTCCGCTTTCAGACGCCGACAACTGCGGCGGCCCCGGTACTTGAGCCATTACTCGGGACGGCGCGAGCAGCATCGCTGCGCCCAAAAGCAGGCCGGCAGCCGCTGCAAAAGCTCGAGACATGCGCCCCAAAACACGCCGCTTGGCCGCTTGGTGGCAGCCGGGGGACGGGAATGCGCGGGCGCGAACCGGCTCACGATGAGATTCGCTGCCCTCGCCCTGGCCGGATTGGCCGCGGCATCGAGCGCCGGCGCCGGCGTTGCCGCCGACCGGCAGTCGCAGATTCAAGCCGCGTACGACCGCGAATGCAAGTCCGCGATCGCTAGGGACGGTTCCGGGTTCGCGAGCGCCCTCAGCCCGGATTTCATCGCCGTCGACCTCGATCGCGACCAAGAGAAGGCCGCCGACGTCGTTGCCGCGATCGTGACTCCGCCGCAGAGCACGATCGTCCAGACGTGCAAGTACGTTATTCGCGGTCTTCAGACCGACGGCGCCATCACCACCGTCTTCGAGACGCAAACGTCGACGGGAAGCCTTCTGAACGACGCGGTCATGAAGCCCTTCGTTCGCGTACAGGACTCGACCGACGTCTGGAAGTTCTCCGGCCGGCCACTCGAGATCGCCTCGCAATGGACCGGCGTGCGTCTCACCGTCGACGGCGACGTCGTCCAAGATCGAGGAATCCTTGCTTCGCCCCAGCCGTAGTCTCACGCCGCTGGGTTAGACGGCACGACACGCGCCGCCCTTTATATTTCCGAGCGTCGCAAGGCCGTTAGCGCGCCCTGCAGTGCGTCCTCTCGCTGCGCCAAAGCAATTACGACGATCCGCGTCTCGCAATCCGAACCGGCTTCCGCGAACGGCTCGATCGACCAGCGTTCGCCCGCAAGTTGAAAACCATAGCGTCGCGCGTCGTTCGCAAAAGAAAGCCTTCCCTTCGCACGAACCAGCGCGCGCTTCATCGACGATATCGCCTCGAGAAAACGCGCGCGGTCGAGCGGCCGCGCACAGCGGTACGCCGCCGTCACGAACGTCGCCGCGTGGCCGCCGCCTTCAACTTCGCCGGTAACATCGCGCAAGCTCGCAGCCAGGCTTCCATCCGCGACGATCCCGACCGGGATCGAATCGTCGCCGGACGACTCAAAAATAGGCACGCCGGCGCCCGTTGCCTCCAACCACGCGCGCAGTTCCGCCAGGGACCGTGCAGAAACGAGGTCGACTTTTGCCAGCACGATGGCATCGGCACTCTGCAGCTGCCTGCGCACCAATCCGCCGACGTACTTGTCGTCGGCGCGTGCGCGAACCGTCTCCGCATCGGCAACCACGATCGTTACCTGCGACGCGAGCGCCGGGTGGCAAGACGCCAGCCGCGCGACCGCCGCTGGATCTGCGACCCCGCTGGCTTCGATCACGATCGCATCGGGCGGCTGCGGGCGGTCCAGCACGGCCTTGAGTGCTCGCACCAGATCGCCGCCGATCGTGCAGCAGGTACACCCGTTGGTGAGTTCCACCGTATCGGCACCCCTCGACGCGATTGCTTCCGCATCGACGTTGATGCTGCCGAAATCGTTGACCAGTACCGCGAAGCGCGTTCCGCTCTCGTTGCGCAGCAGCGCGTTGAGCAGCGTGGTCTTTCCGGCGCCGAGGTACCCGCCGATCACGGTAACCGGAATCGGATTCATAGCTGTTACGCGACTCGTTTGTAGATCGTCTTGCCTTCCTTGATCGTCTCCAACACCTTGATGTCTTTGATCGCGGCGGCGTCGACCGTGGTGGGATTCGCGTCGAGAATCGTGAGGTCTGCGAGCTTACCGGTTTCGATCGAACCTTTGCGATCTTCTTCACCGTACTGGTAGGCCGCATCGATCGTGAGCGCCCGCAAGCCGTCGTGCGGCGCGATGCGCTCGCCGGGGCCGATCACCTGGCCGGAGCGCGAGATCCGGTTGACCGACGTCCACAGAATAAACATTGGATCGAGCGGCGTCACCGCAAAATCACTGTGGTTCGAAAAGCGAATGCCCCGGTCGCGCGCGGAACGGGCCGGGCTCATGAAATACGCACGCTCTTTGCCGGTATTCTCGACGTGAACGTCGCCCCAGAAGAACGTGTGATTGGTGAAGAACGACACGAGAAAGTCGTATTCGACGTACTTGTCGAGTTGATCGCGCCGCACGAAGTGGGAGTGAATAATCGTCGTGCGTTTGCCGGGCGGGGCGCCGGCTGCCACGTGCGCGTCGAGCACCATATCGATCGTTGCGTCGCCGCTGCAATGCACGAGAAATTGAATGTTGTTATCGTATGCGAGCTTGACGATCTTGTTGAGGTCCTCGGGAACGATGTTCGGCTCGCCGCGCCAATCCTTCTCGCCGGCCGGCCCCGGCGTGAGCAGCGGCTGCGTCCAAAACGCGGTCTTTCCCTGCGGCGAACCGTCGCCGATGACCTTAACTCCGGCGACGCGAAACCGATTCTTGTACGGCGCGCCGAAGGCTTCGCTGCGCGTCGACACGATCTGGGCAAACTCCAGCCAATTCACGTACCCGACGAGGTCGAGATACAGCAAACCTTTATCGGCGGCCTTGTGATAAATCGGGCGCGTCGACGGTTCCATCGGCGAATCGTGGGCCGTGGTGTAGCCGTTACTGGCATAGAGCTCTTGCGCGGCGCCCATCGCGTCGAGCTGATCTTGCTCCGTCGGCGACGGCATATTCATAAAGATCGGCAGAAACGAATGCTCCATCACCAGACCGGCCGCTTCGGTCGTACCTTCGATTCTGGCCGTCATCCCCTGCGGCGGCGTCGGCGCGTTCAAATCGAACTTCGTCGCTTTGAAGCCGGCCGTGTTGAGCACCGCCCCGTGCAGCGAGACGTGCATCAGCAGTACGGGATTGTCCGGGAATTGCGCGTCGAGATCGGCGCGCGTGAGATCGCGCGGTTCGTCCATCGCCGTAATGTCGTAGCCGTAGCCCATCAGCCAGTCGCCGGGTTTGAGACCGAGCTTCTTCTTGGTGGCTTGCAGGATGGCAAACAGATCGGCGAAGGTTCTCGCGCCTCCGACCGGCGGCGCGGAGACGTTGGCCCACGATGCCAATCGCACGGCGTTGATGAAGTGACTGTGGCCGTCGAGAAATCCGGGCAGCAACGTGCGCCCGTTCAGATCGATGACTTCGGTCGCCGAACCTTTCCACTGCATGACGTCGGCCTTCGATCCGACGGCCGCGATTTTGCCGCCAGCGACCGCGACGGCCTCGGCGGATGGATGCGCGTCGTTCATCGTAATGATGTCGCCGCCGAAAAAAATCCGAGCTGCTGTGCCTGTTTGATTCATGGTACGTTTGCTTCAATGCCGGACCGTCGTTCCCCCGGCAAGTGCGATGGCGCTGCGGGGCGAAGCTAGCGGCATGGACTACACGCTGGTACGGATGCTGATCTATTTTGCCCTCGTCGTCGTTACGTTCGTCCTCGCCTATCTGTATCAGCGCAACGAACGCGTTCAGCGCGTGCGCGCCATTTGGATCTGGCCCACAATCTTTACAATCCTCGCCGCGATCGCGGTGATACGCGAATTACCGAAGGATCCATCGCTGCTGCCGTGGCTGGCGGTTGCGTTCGTCATCGGAATTCCGATCGGCATCCTTCGCGGCGTCGTCTTCGGCGTGGCTCCAGGCGAGAAGCCCGGCGAGATTCGGCTGCGCCCAAACATCCTAAGCGGCGCGATCTACTTGCTCGTCTTCTTCTATAACGAGTGGGTCCACGTATTTAGCTATGGCGATCCGAACCTGGCGCGATTCTCCTGCGCCTTCATCGTGATGACGGTCGCTAATTCGATAGCGGTGAACGTCACGCGCCTGGTGCGGTATCGCAAGATGTCTGCACTGTAAGGCTCGCAGCCGGGGTTCGCGCCGGCGAGCGGAGAAATCTCGTTCTCATCGCACCGTTCTTCAAGGAGGTATCTCAATGCGTCGTTCCAATCTGCGCCTCGGAATTATCTTCTTCTTCGCCGCATTGCTCTTCGCCGGAATCGGAGCCGGCACGGCGTTGGCCGTCCAAACCCACATGTGGAACGCCCACGCCGATCTGCAAAGCGCGCTCAGCCAGCTGAATGCCGCCACGCCGGACAAGGCGGGTCATCGCGCTTCCGCCATCAACTACGTCAACGAAGCGATCGGCCAGGTTAGCGCCGGTATCCAAGCCGGCTCGAAGTAAGGTACTCCCGCGAACGGTTTGCCGGATCATCCGCCAAACCGTTCGCGCCAGGAGACCCGGCCGGTTATCTGCATCATCGCGAAGAGCGTCACGATCGCGCCGCAGGTTATCGCGAGCCCCGCCCAACCCTCGTTGAAGAGTGCGTACGAGAACAGGATGAGATACAAAAGCTGTGCGACGCCGCTCTCGATCGCGGCGAAACGCCAGCCCGCCACCAACCGTAAATACGTGATCGTCAAGAACATCGAGACGAGCGAGCAAATCGCAAACGCGATCTCGATGGCAATGCGATCGACCAAGTATGCGAAGAGCAGGTGAAATGCGAAGAACGCGCACGCGAGAAAAAAGTAGTTGACCGGGTGGAGGTCGACCTTACGCAGCGTGGTGACGACGAGCATCACGAAGAAATAGAACAGCAAGGCGATCGGCGCCCAAAACGTGATGCGCTGCGCCAGCGGTCCGGGCTGCAGAGGGAAGGGGAACGCCATTCCGATCCCATTGCCCGTCACGAGCGATGTGTAATACCACTTCAGCCGCCAGCCGTTGCCGACGGCTTCTTCTTTTACCGGGAGCAGCGTTTTGGGCGGGAAATCGATGGCGCTGAAGTTGGTCGTCATCGTCAGCGAAAAATCGTCCAGCGACTGGACGCCGTCGCCGAAACGGTACTGCCACGAATCCATGCCGCGCGACATGTAGCTGACGTCGATCGTCGTCTCGTGCCCCGGGTCGAGGTTGAAGCTCAAGCGATTCCCGCTTAACGCCGAGGCGTCGCTGACGCGCCGGCCGCCGATGAGGCACGAGAAATTCGTATAACTGCCGTCGGCAGACGGAAATGGAAAGTGGAGCGAGAGCCGGCTGCTGCTGGTGTCGTTGCGAATCCGGTAGTGCGAGGCGAAGCGGACGTCGTACAGGTTGTACCATAGCAGGCCCTTACGGCGCTGCTCCAGCTCGAGATCTACGTCGATCTTGGTGCTCGAGAACGGCACGGCGACGTCTTCGTAGCTTCGCTCGACCCGCTTCTTATCGGCGTTGTACGTGTCGACCGCGACCCGCGCGAACACGTCCGGTGCGGTTTGGGTCTGCGACGATCCCCACTGCGCCGTCAGCTTCTCCGTCTGCGTCGAATCGGACTCGTTGGTCCGCGCGAGGATCGTCTGCCCGAGAATCAGCCAGGCGATGCTCGCCCCGCAGAAGATCACGGCGATGGCGACGAGGCGCTTGAGCATGAAAACCTCCGCAGACGGACGACACTTTGCGTTGCAAAGCTATTAACTTTGTACCACAAAGTAAAAGTCGGCGCAAGCCCTTCTTTTGATTGGTTCCGACCGCGCGGTGGGTACGAGGGAGGGATGAAACGTTTCGGACTCGCCGGCCTCGCGCTGGCTCTCGCCCTCGCGGCTTGCAGCGCGCAGCAGCAGCGATCGACGCAGAACAGTGCGCAGCAGCTCGCGAGCTCGGCTCCGGACGCGGCGAAGAATGCCTACCTCACTGCGGCCGTGTCGGCAAAGCTCGCCGCGGTCGACGTCGATTCGACGACGACCGTGCAAGTCTCGGCCGGCGACGGCGTCGTGACGCTGAAGGGCAAAGCCCGCAGCGTGGCCACGCGTGACGCGTACGATCGCGCGGCAAAGTCCGTCGATGGCGTCACGGCCGTTCGCGATACGATCTCGATCGATCCGAATTTGCGCGGATTGCGCGCCCAAACGGGCGACGCGGGCGTCATCGCCGCGGTTATGGCGGCGATAACGGCTCAGGCCGGGGTAAACGTCTTTCACGTAACGCCGACGGCTCACGATGGGACCGTCACGCTGCGGGGATCGGTCCCGACAGCGGCCATCGAAAGCACCGTCCTCGACGCTGCCCGCAATGCCTCCGGCGTGAGGCGGGTCGTCAACGAGCTGAAGATCGAGAAATAGCTCGCCGCTAACGTCTTAGTTTTCGGTCGATTTATATGCGTACGCGGCAACGATGCCGTCGCGAATAAGATACAAGTAGCGCGTCGTCGTTTGGTATCCGTGATCGTAACGTTGCGGCGGAGGATCTTGGTCCTTCGCCGCAACCATCTCGACGTCTCCATTCCCCGACTTCACCAACGTCTTGCCCGCAAAATTCGGATCGGTCCGAAAGCGTGCGAGAAGCTGCGTGAGGGTGAGGCCGATCCGTGAGTTTGAAATCACCTTCGGCTGCGACGCCGGCGGCGTGGGAACCTCTGCGGCACGGACGACGACGTCGTATCCGCAACTCGCACCACTGGGTTCGAAACAAACGTCGAGCAGTCCACGACCGCGATCGAATCCGACGCTTGGCTCGACGTTCGCATTCGATGCCTTGAAGGCGTCGATCGCACTTCCAAACATCGCAGCGATCTGCGCGGCCCACGATTCGGGTGCCGCAGCCAAGCGAATCACGCTGACGGATCGCGGCGGCAGCAGATATCCCGCGCTCGCCGCGAGCGAACGATGGGAGATGCCTTCGTCGCGCGACGGCGCTAGGGCTCCGTCCGTAGCCGACCAAACATATTGATCCTCACCGAACGTTGCAAAGGTCCGTGCTTCGGCCTTTTCACCGCTCGACAGCGCGACCGAGAGCGGTCTCGCTACCCAATCCTTGTTGACCAGCAGCAGCGACCACGCTCCGCCGGTAACGCGCGCAGCATAAGCCGAAACCTCTGGGCGGTCGTCGCCGAGGTTCGACGATACCGGATACAGTTCGACCGGCGAATTGCCCGGGCCGAGCCACTCCTGCATCAGCATCTGGGCGGCGTAGTACGCCGCTGCTTTGGCAACGATGCGATAATCTTTGTCGACGATGACGTTGGCGTACGCACCCCACGTGCCGCAACGCTTGTTGAAGTTGATCGGTTCGGTTTCACTTTGATAATACGTGACGCCGGCAATTCCCGACGAAAGCGCCGAGCCAACATAGTCCGCCGTCCATAACGCGCCCTCGACCCGCTGCGGCTCGGACGGCCCATCGGACGCGAAGTTCGACTCGGTGATAAAGATCGGGACGTTTGACGGCAGTCCGTCGCGATGCCAAATGTCTACCATGTTCCGCACCAGGGCGGGTTCGCGCAACAGGTCGTCTTGCAGCGCGTCGCCTTGATCGCACGCTTTGAACGGATAGTGCTCGAAGGACATGAACCCGAGATCGCTCGAGCGGCCGTGCGACGACAGGTAGCGCAGGAAGCGATGCATCCAGGAGACGTCGCCGGTCGCGTCGGGCCAGACCGTCAGATCGGTGTTGAACCCCGAGAACACCGGGCCGCCGAGCTTGACATTGGGATCGACTGCGTGAATGGCTTTGGCAAACTGCACGTAGAGTGCCGCATAGTCTTCGGGCAGCGCGTATTGGCCGTCGACCTCCTCGCCCATCTCGATGTAGCCGATGGGGTAGTGACGTGCTTCGAGATAGCGCACTTCGTTGGCGGCATTCTCCGGCGTGCTGTAAAACAGCGGCACGGGATACATCGCCGGAAAGCCTCGCGTGATACCGCTGGTCGAAACGATGTCTAAGCCCGGCTGATCCTGATCCTCGGTGACGCGATCGCTCTCGCCGTGCCACGGGTCGTCGGACGACGTCCACATCGCCGTTTGCGTTTTATCGGCCCTGCGCTTTACGACGTCTGCGAACGTTCCCGACGGGTCGAGCGTACCGACGCCGACGTCTTGAATCGCATACCCGGCGCAGTTCCGGGGATCGCCGGAACCGTGCGAGTCGCACGTCCCGGACGACTGCGTCATCAGCACGCGCACCCAGCGCGCAACGACCGGGGCCTGCGCCAGCGGCACGACCTTTGCCGCGGCGGCATCGTTGCGAACCTCGCCGTGCGGGAACGTGACCCAAGCGCCGTTGGCTTGATCCAGGATAGCGTCGCCGTTGCCGGTCCAGTACGCGACGGTGTACGAGGTCGCGTACGGATTCGCCCAAGCGATCTCAATTGCATCGACCGGAATCGGCGCACCGAGGTCGACGACGACCCATTGCGGGTGCGCGCCGTCGGGCTCGCCGGTGAACGCTTGGCTGAGATACGGATCGCTCTTCCAATACGTGTTTGGGCTGCCGTCGTCGATCCGGGAATACCCGTCGTCATCGCCTTGGTCGTGTGTCGATCCGCGGTGCGGCAGACGGTAGCCATACGAATCGACGATCGGCGATCCGGGAGCGGGATCGCTCGTCCAGTAGCCTTCTGCGTGCGCCGCGTCGCTGTAGCTGCCGGCCGGATTCCAGTGCCAGTCTTGAATTGAAAGTTCCGTATACAGACGGTACGTGAGCGTCCCGAGCCCCGCGCCGAGCATTACGCGGGTTCGATCCGGCGAGTAGAGCAGCGGTACTTTCCCCGGCGGATCCGAATCGACCGACGCCATCACGGCGCGCTGCGGGACGATCGACGCGACGCGATGCGCGGGGTTCGTGTCGATGCGAACCACGATGGGCAGCGCAACCGCCAGCAGCGCGAGGGCGATCACGGCGAAGGCACGCGCGCGGCGATACTGCCGCGCAAGATCGTGACCGAGCGCGCCGGTACGTCGTATGCATCCGATGCGGCGATGCTGCTGCGCACGGGCGGATCGTTCGGCGCGGCGGTCGATTTGGCGCCGCGGGCGTGCCACTCGTACTGGGCGGCGCCGTACGTTATTTCCGAGACGGTCCCGCTATACATCGAGTCGCCGTGCGACTGCGCGTCGGCGAATCGAAGCGTCACGCGACGCGGCTGCGCCGCCTTGTTGACCAGCATGACCGACCAGTTTCCTTCCGGCCGTTTCACTGCATACGCGGTCAGGCCGGGCGCGCCGGTTGCGGCAAAAAGCTCGTGCGGGGCGTTGCCTGGAGCCACCCACTCTTGCGTCAGCATCCGCGCGACGCCGTACTGTGCGTCCGTCGCACGAATATGTGCCGAGCGATCCGCGACGAACATCGTGAGATTCCCCCAGTCGGCCGGGCAGCCGCGATTCTGCGTGATCGGCACCGGCTCGTACTGATAGTAGACGACGCCGGCGAGTCCGTTCGAGAGTCCGCTTGCAAAGTAGTCGGCCAGCCACAGGCCGCCTTCGATCTGCATCGGTATCTGCGTGAAGTTCACTGCGGAGAAGTTCGCCTCGGTCACGTACATCGGCAACCCGGCGGGAAGGCCGTCCGCGCGCCAGGTCGCGACGATGTGCTTCATTATACCCGGCTCCTGCTCGAGATCGGCCAGCAGCTTGGCGCCGTGCTCGCAGCCGTCGAACGGATAGTGCTCGAACGACATGAACGCGAGCTCGCCGATCGCGCCGTGCGCGCGCAGGTAGCGAAGGAACCGGTTCAGCCAGGACACGTTTCCGCGCGCATCCGGCCACGCTTGCACGTCGTCGTTCGTGCCGCTGAATACCGGCCCACCCAACCGAAGCGCCGGGTCGACCGCGTGCAGCGCGCGCGCCCATTGAACGTAAAGCGCCGCATCGTCCTCCGGCGTGGCGTACTGGCCGTCGGGTTCCTCACCCAGTTCCAGCATGCGAATCGGATAGTGGCGTGCGCGCAGATACCTGACTTCCGCCACGCCGTTTTCCGGCGTGCTGTAGAGGATCGGCACGGCGTACGTCCCGCCTAAATCGTGCGTCAGCCCGCTGCGCGCGATCAAGTCGAGGCCCGGCTGCTCTTGATTGCGAATTCGATCGCTCGCAGCATGCCAGGGGTCGACCGACGAAACGTAGGTCGCGCTTTGATGCGGTCCCGGTTCGTGGCGAACCTCATCGACGAAGCCGGCGCTGCTTCCGTGGCCGATGTAGATCTCGCGCACGGCGTACCCGACGCAGTTGCGAACGTCGCTCGCGCCGTGCGTGTCGCACGTGCCCGACGAACGCGTCATCAGGACGCGAACGTAGCGCACCTTGACGGCCGAACCGTCGGCCGGAAACGCTCTCCAGGACCCATTACCCGGATCGTTGATGGGATCGGGGCCGTGCCAGTAGTCGACCGAGTAGCGCGTCGCGTAGGGTTTGCCCCACGAAATCCGCACGCGATCGACGTTGCGCGAAGCACCGAGATCGACGACGATCCATTGGGGATGGAGCGCGTCCGATTCGTGCGTAAAAGCGCTTGTGAGATAGGGGTTGCTCTTCCAATATGTGGCAGCGTCGCCGTCGTCGAGCCGCGAGTAGGAAGCGCTATCGCCCTGGTCGGTCGTGAATCCGCGGTGCGGCAGCGCGTATTGATAGGAGTCTTGGATGAGCGGATCGTTGGCCGACGCATCGCTCGTCCAATAGCCGCGATCGCCTTGACTGAACGTGCCGCGCGGATTCCAATGCCAATCCTGCACTGATATCTCGGTGTACAGCCGGTAACTCAGCCAGCCGAGACCGGCGCCGAGCATCAGGCGAACGTGATCGTGCGAGAAATACGCAGGCATCGATCCGGCCGGATCCTTGTCGACGGTCGACCCGAACGCTTCGAGCGGACGAAACGAGCCGATGCGATGCGAAGGCGTGATATCGACGACCACCGCGTCCGGCGGTGCGGGCGTTGCGGCGCCGATCAAGGCGCCGCAACAGATCAGACTAACGAAGAGTGCGGCGCGCGAACGAAGCATGCGGCCGTTGCCGGACGATCAGCGGAGTCTGCTGCGTGGAGCCGTTATCCTGTTCCATGGCCTGCGAGATCGTGACGTTCGCCTGCCCCGCACCGTTGGCGATCCGCGGATTTTGCGGCGTGGTCGCTTCGATGAGCCCGTGCGCCGCCGCATAAATCGGGTAATCGAACCCGATCATTTGAACGACGATATCGTCGCCGTTGGTTGTAGTACCGGCGCTCGCGGTATTTTGTGCTGCGGTACAGACCGACGGACTGCCCTTGATGTTGTTTTTGCCGCCCGACGTCGAGAGGTTCGGGCCGATCGTGTCCGCCAGCCGGTACGTCGCGTTCGCCGCGCTCCCGATATGAATCGTGTAGTAGACGGGTGCAAAGCTCGTTCCGCGAGGCCCCTGGCAGTTGGACGGTGCATTGGCGGCGCCGTCGTGCGGGCCGCCTCCCGGCCCCCAGTCGACGATCTGCAGGTACGCCTCGGTAACGCCGTGCGGCAGTCCGGCGTTGAGCGTTCCGCCACCCTTGCCGTCGGGAATGAATATCGGCGCGTGGACCGTCGGCAGCATGCCGTCCGCATTGAGGTGCGCGGTCTTCGTTACGTTGCTCGTGGTAACGCCGCCGCCGCTCCCGACGGTCGCGACCGCAATGCGAAGAATATAGCTTCCTGGTCGTACCTTCACGCCGTCGAACACGGTGATGCCTTCGCCGATTCCGAGAAAATACGGATCGCCGAACGAATCGACGCCGTTGATCGCGTTGACGCCGTCGCGCGTTCCTAAGCCATCTTGAAACGGATCGAACGCCGGAGGACCACCCCATGGAACGAACTGATACTGCGAGATCTTGTCGGGCGACGTTGCATTTGCCGAATAAAACGGTTGAGGATACGGTTGATAGCTGTAGGCCTGTCCGGTCGCTGCGACCGCGTTGTACGGCGCGATGCCCATCGCAAAGACGCCGCCGCTCTGCCCGAACGTCGTCGTATTCGGCGATAGGCCGTTCGGACAGCGAACGAAGCCCTGGCCGATCGGAAACGGACCCGGACCGTCACACGCCGGCGTTCCCGGAGCAACCGTCTGCGGCGTTCCGCCAATTTGGCTTCTGCCTGCCTCGCGCGCGCTCGGTCCGTTGCTGAACGCTGTCGTGTACGGATCGGGAAAACCAGATGAAGGGTTCGCATCGCCGAAGGATGGCGCTGCCGCGGCCTTGACGGTGAAGCTGCCTTGCACGTACGCCGTGTTGACTCCGGTCGCGCTGTCGCCGTTGTTTTGCCGGAACGTCGAAACAACGTTCAGGCGGGGCACCGGATTCCCGTACAGATTCGCCGTGCCGACCGCAAACTGAAGCGATGAATAGCTTGGACTCACCGGATTGGACGACACCGTCGAAATGCCGCCGCCGCCCGCTCCGCACCCGGCAGCCAGGACTAGGCTCGCGAGGCCGGCGGCTGCGACGAAACGTTGGGTCATTCTTTAGTCCTCCTACGGCTGCGGGCCGAATGCGAATTGAATGTAGCCTCGTACCGTGCGCCCCGGCACGTACGTTTGCGGGAACGGCAGCCAGTACTGGTTGAACGCCGGAGCGTTGCGGCCGCCGGCTTGATAGAGCGGATTCGGTACGAGGTTTCCGTTTTGGAGAAGGTAGGGATACGTTCCCGCATACTGGCCCGTCTGCGCGCCGCCGACACCGGTAGCCACGGGCTGCCAGTCCTGATTGACGCCCGGCTCGCTGCGATAGTCGTCGAAAACGTTGGTTACATACACGCCGTACGTCATGTTGCGATGAACGTACTGCAGGTTGAGATCCATGTACGCGCGCGGCGACGTCAGCGTTTGTCCGGCCAGCGTCGATTCGGAGTCGCCGCGACACGCGACGTACTTGGGTTTGAAAGCGCTTCCGGGAAACGCCGGATCTTGATAGCATTCGGAATTGTACGCTTGCAGCGGCTGCCCCGGCCCCGCGAACGGCAAATTCGAACCGAGGTTGCCGGTCGGCAACTGATACAGCACGCCGTTAATGAAGCCGTACGTCGTCGTTCCAACGCCGAACGGAATGCCGTCGTTTGCGGTGATGATCGGGTTGATCGTAAAGCCGGATTTCGTTTTGAACTGGATGCCGGCGACGGCGGAGAGCGGCGGCAGGTACGCGGCGTGAAACAGCGCGCCGGTTTGATAGAGATACTGCGCGACCGCCGGGAGGCTGTCGGAGTTGGAGACGGGCGGCGTCGTCGTCAGCGCGTTGACGTAGTTCACCGTCAAAAACCCGCCCCACCCGGTCGGGCGATCCGGCGTCGTCATCATGAACTCGAGCCCGTAGGTCTCGGTCGTGCCGGTTTGCCGCTCTTGGAACGAACCCGCCGTCTGCTGCCCGGTAACCGGATCCGGCGGACCCGCGTTGAGCAGTACCGTCTGATACGTGTTGTATCCGCGGCGATAGTATCCGGTGAGCTTCGTGCCCCAGCCATTGCGGAAGCCGTGGCTCCAAGCAACGTCGAAGTTGTTGTAGGTCGCGACGGTTTGGCCGCCGATGTCCGGCGCCGCATAGGCTTGATCGAATGCCCAGTACACCGATTGCGCGTAGTTCGCGCACTGGAAGTAGTTGCCGGTGCTGCCCACCGTTCCGGCGCCCGACCAGTAGACGTTCGGGTTGGGAACGTAGGTGCCGTTCGCGCCCTGACCGGGCGGGTGCCATCCGCTGCCGCACGTCGGCCCTGCTCCGTTGAGCGCGTCGTACGTGGGATCGCCCGCATCCTTGGCCGGAATCATCCAAAGGATCGGATTGACGTCGCTGATGTTCGTGGGCGTGCCGGCGGTCTGCCCAAAGAAGAAACTCGCGGATCTTCCGAAGCTGGCGCGAACGCTGTCGCGCGGCGTCACGAGGTAACTGAGCGCAATGCGCGGCTCGATCACGCGTGGATACAAATAGTCGTTCGAGAGCGTGGCGTAGCCGGTGCCGATGTCCGCGGTATTGCCGAGGTCCTTGTTCAACGCCGTGTTTCCGGCCCACTTGAGGTTTTGTCCGTCGATACGAATTCCGTAGTCGACTGCCAAGCGCGAGTTCGGCGTCCACTGGTCGCGCAGCCCGATCCCGAACTGTTGAAAGTCCGCACCCATGTAGTCGAATCCCGTCGACGGGATGTCCGGCAGCTTGCCCTTCCACTCGCCGTGGGCGAGCAAGTAATCGTACAGATAGCACCCTTCGTTCGTCTTACCGCCCTGCTTGTAGCCGTTGTCGAGCGCCGGACCGATACACGGATTGCTCGGGCTCACGGGAAGCCCGGGCGTTACGGGGAGATACCAGTCTTCAACGCGCGGACCGGTCGGCGCGTAGCAATTCGGAATCGACATGCCGTACTGACACGGCGTCTGCGAAACGTTCTCGTCCATCCCGCGTCCGCCGAGAAACCCTTGCCAGGTGTTGCCGTAGTTCTGCTGGTCCCAATACGGAAAGCCGTTCTCGAACTTCGCGACGACCGTGACCGTGTTCTTGTCGCTGGCGTACGTCGTCGCTTGCACCTGAAAACCGACTTTGCGGCCGCCGGCGTTGTTGTATCCGGGGAGATACGAACCGAGGGTCAGATCGGTCGAGGAGCCCGTGACGTTGTTGGCAACGAGCCCGCCCCAGTTGTAGAAAAACGCATTGAACGACGTGCTGGAGCCGAGCTGCGTCGTATACCCGATCTTGAGAAAGTTAGTCGGTCCGTAAACGTACTGTTCGGGCTGAGTCGGCTGCCTGAACTCCGTCGGAACTCCCTGATAGTACGGAACGACCGAATCGTACCACTTGATTCCGGCCTCCCCGGCGCGTGGGAACATGGGCAACCCGTTGTAATCGGTCGTGAAGTTCGCTTGCGAAAACGGGTCGTACGGGTAATAGTTTGCGAACGCGAGGCCGCCGGCGTTGGCCCAAGCGCGATGATCGATCCAGTCGGTAAGAACCTGGATCTGCTGCGAGTTGTTCTTGCCGAAGCGGTAGTAGAAATTATTCAAGACGTCGTCGTCGTAGTTGAACGACGTGCCGTAGTACTGCGCCAGATCTGAGACGCTGACGTTGTACGGCGCGTACTGCGGAGCCGACCGCGTCGAGCGGAACGAAAAGAAATCCGAGAACCGGCCGTTGGGAGTCGCGATGCCGTACTGACCCGCCAGCGAGTGGTCGTACCACGGCCCGCCGACGTCCATGCTCAGGAACCCGCTGCCGGGATACGTTCCGCGCCCCGGGACGATGTTGACGACGCCCGCACCGATGCCGCCCTGCGTCGCGTCTCCCGCGCCGCTGACGACTTGGAGCGAACCGGCTCCGCCGCCGACGCCGTTAAGGTATCCCTGGCTCGGGTTTTCGTCGAAGAACGAGCCGCGATAATCGACGCCGTCGAACTGGTAGCCGATCTCGACGCTTGCCGAGCCGCGGATCGTAAACGCGTTGCTGCTGTTTCCCGGCCCCGGAACGTAGTTGGAGTTTTGAATGACGCCCGGTGCCGAGAGCACCAGTTGGTTGAAGTTCGTCGATCCCTTTTCGCCGAGCGCTTGGTCGACGCGATTGCCCTGAAACGTCGTTACGTCGGTGGTCTGGTGCGGCTGAAATGCGGAGTTCGTATTGCGCGCCTGGACCGAGCCGATCGTCTTGAGGCCCTTGATCAGTTTGATCGAGCCCAGCTGCAGCGTTTCGTCACCGAAGACCGTCACGCCGGTGACGTTATCCCCGATATATCCCTTCGCCATGATCTGCACGGTGTACGTGTCGGGCGGCACATCGAGAAACGCGAACGCCCCGTGCGAATCGGTTACGCCGTTGTACGTTCCGGATTCGGCATGAATCGAGACGTTCGCGCCGGCGATGGGGGCTCCGGTTTGCGAGTCGACGACGGCACCTCGCACGGCGCCGGTGACGCCGCCGGCCGCAAGCGCGGGCAGGCTCGATGCAACGTAAAAAACCGTCGCTGCAAGCGCGGCTGCGATCCGGATGGGGGTAACGAAAGTTGAGCGTGTGCGCTTCATATGCAGAAACCTCCTGACTACGCGTAACCAAGAAGCCTCGCTATGGCGTGAGCGAAATCTCACGTGAACGCTGGCGGGCGTTAATCCCGCGTTAAACCTTCCGCTTCACCCGGGAGCTTGCTTCTCCTTCCCCGGGGCCGAAAACGGCCACACGCGCTGCGCTCGCGCGGTGATTAGGTACACCACGCACCCGATTAAAAGTGTCGCAACGCCAAAGACGATCGCGCTGATGCCGGTGCTGACGAAGAGCAGGGCCCACCCCCCGAGCGCGATCAGCGGCGGGAGCGGATAGAGCCACATCCGGAACGGCGGCATATCGCCGCGCGCTCGCAGGACCGCGAGCGCAACGATCTGCGCGATCGCCTGAATCAACACGATGCCGGCGGTCAGCCAGTTGATCACCTGCGTGAGCGGAAGGCAGGCCGCGGGGAGTGTGAGCAACCCGATGACCAGGACGGAAACGTACGGGAAACGCCCGGTGGGATGAAGCTTCGCAAACGGTTTCAAGAACGCGCCGTCAAGCGCGGCAGCGTACGGTATACGAGCAAACCCCAGCAGGCTGCCGTACGCCGAGGCGAAGGCGGTCACGAGGATCATGAACGTGACGAACTTGCCGGCGAAGGCTCCCCAGTTCTTCGAGACCACGGTCGCGGCAACGAACTGCGAGTTCGCCGAGTTCGGGTCTGCGGCGAGCGACTGCCACGGAATCGTCGCGTTGACCGCGAGCTGCAGCAGCACGTAGAGCGTTGCGAGTACCAGGATCGAGATGATGATCGACCGCGGGATGGTGCGAACCGGATCCTTTACCTCGTCGCCCATCAGCGCCGCCTGGCTGTAGCCCGCGTAGTCGTACATCGTGATGACCATCGCTTGGCCCAGCCCGCCCAGAAAGCCGACGCCGAATGCGACCGGCTTGTCGAGGTGAAAGGCTTGATGGAAATCCGGATGCGAGAAGCCCGCGGCGATGATGAGCACGAGCGTTGAGACCGCGGCGAGAAACAGCACGAACCCCAATCGCTCGGCGACCGTGACCTTGCGATACACGAGTACCATCGTGACGATCCCCATGCCGACGGCGAGCGCGTCGTGAGCGAACGTGGACGAGCCGACGATCGGAAAAAGGTTCGCCGCGTAGCTCGCAAAGCCGATGTAGCCGCTGGCGATGAGCAGCGTCGCGTAGAACACGAACTGCCAGTTGAAGAGAAACGCGAGCATTCTCCCAACGCCTTCGCGTCCGAAGATCTCGCGCAGGTACACGTACGTGCCGCCGGTGCCCGGATAGCGCGAGCTCAGCTCCGCCCAAACGAGCCCGTCGCACATCGAGACCAAGGCGCCCGCGATCCAGCCGATCAGGGAAAGCGGCCCGTTGAGATACGAGAGCACCAGCGCGAGCGTAATCAACGGACCGATGCCGATCATCGTGATCATGTTGACGGAGACGGCTCCGCGGAGATCGATGCCGCGAATCATGGGCTAGCTCCTCATTCCGAGACGACGGCTTTGGTCAATCCGCGCGGCGAATCGCTGTCGATACCACGGTCGCGCGCTACCAGAAGCGCCAGCATCTGAATCGTTACGAGCCACGCGAGCGTGTTGTATGGGTCTTCGACCATGGGCCCGAGACGCGGGATGCCATCGATCGTCGTCGTACCGATTGCCAAACGCAAGGCGCCGGTCGGCCCGAGTTCGCGCAGCGCCCGCCCGACGATCGGCGAACCGTCGCGGTCGACGATGCCGATGACCGCTGCGGATGCATCGACCATCGCGGCGCTGCCGTGGCGAAACTCACCGGCCTCGAACCCTTCCGCGTGCAGGTACGTCGCTTCTTTGAACTTTAGCGCGGCCTCGCGCGCGATGGGCGCGCCGTAATCGGTGCCGAGTACGAGCACGTCGCGGCGGCACGCAATCAGCGCAGCCGGTCCGCGAAGCGTGCGAACGGAATCCGCGAGCCACGCGCGAATGCTTTGCGCGGTTTCGAGCAGAACGGGCGCGGTTCGCGAGTTTTCGCCGCCGAGCAAGGTCGCGGCCGCAAGGAGGACGGCGATCGTGGATGAGACGCTTTTTGTTGCCGGGATGGCGCGCTCCGGTCCGGCTCCGACGTCGACGGTCACGTCGGCGCGCATTCCCAGCGGCGAATCGGCCGTGTTCGTCAGCGCGACGACGCCGCGCGGACGCAGCGCGTCGAGTGCGAGCAGCACGTCGCTGGAGCGGCCGCTTTGCGAGATTGCGACGACGATCCGGCCCTCGTACGCAAGGTGGTCGCCGCACGCTTCCGTGGCGGCAACCGCGCTCGCATTCGCACCGCGCCGGCGCAGCGCAATCGCGCCCAGCTGTGCGGCAAAGAGCGAACTTCCGCTTCCGATCAGCAGCGTATCGCCGCTGAGCGCAGCCGCCAATCGATCGGCGGCATCGGAGCGTGCGAGCCGCTCCCACGCGTCGGGTTGTTCGCGGATCTCGCGCTCGAAGTACCGTCCGAGTTCTACGGTCACGGTCGCCACGCTTGGTGCATTGCTGGCACTCGTCCTCTCGGCCGCCCCCGTACGCGCGCAGAACGTCGTTCCCCTTCCGCGAGAATTCTCGACGAGCGGCGCGTCGTACGTTATGCCGCGCGACGTAACCGTCACTGCGTCGCCGCCGGCGCGCGAACTCGAAGGCGTCGCGCGCCGCATCCTGCGCGAGCACGGCGCCGGCGCCGCGCTTTCGCTTTCAACTAATGCGCGCGATTTCGCACTGGGTAACGAAGGATACCGTCTGACCGTGGCGCCGGATGGGATTACAATTGCCTCAAACGGTTTCGCGGGGGCGTATTACGGCCTGCAGACGCTCGACCAGCTCCTGCCGTACGGCGGCGCAGCATCCATGGACGCCGTCGAGATTCGCGACTGGCCCGCCTACCGCTGGCGCGGCATCCATTTGGACGTCAGCCGCCATTTCTTCCAAGTCTCCGTGGTCGAGCGCTACATCGATCTCGCCGCCCACTATAAGCTCAACGTATTTCACTGGCATCTGACCGACGATCAAGGGTGGCGCATCCAAATTCTCCGTTATCCGCGCCTCACATCGGTCGGCGGCTGCCGGGCCGGCAGCGAAATCAACGGCGACGCAACGGAGATCGACGGAAAACCGGCGTGCGGCTTCTACACGCAGGCGCAAATTCGCGCGGTCGTCGCCTACGCGCGGGCGCGAAACGTTACAATCGTCCCGGAAATCGAGATGCCGGGGCATTCTCAGGCGGCACTCGCAGCCTATCCGGAGCTCGCCTGCACGCCGGGACCGTTCGCGGTTCGCGAGACGTGGGGCGTGAGCGACGAGGTCTACTGTCCGACCGAATATACGTTTACGTTTCTCGAGAACGTCCTGCTCGAAGTCATCGCTCTGTTTCCTGGACGATACATTCATATCGGCGGCGACGAAGTGCCCAAAACGGCTTGGGAAAACAGTCCTGCCGTGCATGCGCTGATGCGGCGCGACGGCATCGCAACCTATGACGGCGTTCAAGGATATTTCGACCGGCGAATCGAGCGTTTTCTGCGCGCGCACGGCCGCAGCGTGGTCGGTTGGGACGACGTCTTAGACGGCGGCGTGAGCGACTCCGCAACCATCATGTCCTGGCAAGGGGCGTCACGCGGCATCAAGGCGGCTAAACGTGGAAACGACGTTGTGATGACGCCGAACGAGCCGCTCTATTTCGATGCGTACCAAGGAGATCCGAACGACGAACCGCTGGCGATCGGCAACCTGTCGACGCCGCAAGACGTCTACGAATACGAGCCCGTTCCGGCCGCGCTCACGACCGCACAGGCGCGCCATATCGTCGGCGTACAAGGCAATCTCTGGACCGAGTATATCGATACGCCGGATTACCTGTTCTACATGCTCCTGCCGCGCATGCTGAGCTTGAGCGAAATCGCGTGGAGCGATCCGCATCCGCGCGTGTGGAGCGCTTTCTCCGCGCGGGTCGGGACGCAATTCCCGTGGCTCGCGCGTCACGGCTACAATTTTCAGAATTCCGAATCCGGAATTCGGCGTCGAAAGCGCAAACCTGCGGTTCGCCGACGTCTCGCCGAGCGTGCGGACCGTCAAAGCCGAGGTCGAGGCGGCGCAGACGAACGTCGTTATTACGACGATCGTTCCGGGCGGCGTCATCCATTACACGACCGACGGCACGGTGCCGAGCGCCGCTTCTTTCGTCTACGGCGCACCCATCACCGTGACGCTCGCGCCGAATCAGCGGGCCGATATTCAAGCCGTCGTAACGATGCCGTCGCGCCGCACGAGCACGGTAAGCGAACTCGTGCTCACGCGCTTCACGAACCGTCGATAATGGACTTCCAGCGGACCATCGTCGCGCTGGAGAAGCACGTGTAGCCGTCGACCCAGAGGCGGCCCGGGGGATCCGTGCACGGCGTGTTACCTTTCGGCGCAAAGAGCTCGACCGACGATGCACCGAACTGGTGCGCGAGCCCAACGGCGGCGCTCCATCCGCCCTCATTCGAACCCCACGCCGCGAGCAAGTTCGGCGGCGACGACGTTTGAAACGTAATCTCGCCCCCGAGCGCCTCCATGTAGTTCCACATCGCATAGTAGCTTTGCGCCGTCGAGGGCGTTTGACTCGGCTGCGGCGACGGCGGCGGCGTGAACTTCGCGAGGGCTTCGTCGAGCAGCGCGCAGCGTGCGTGCAGTGCCTTGCGGCACGCGTTCATCACGCGCTCGGTAAACGTCAGGTCCGTCGCCGGCGGCGTTACGTCGATGCTGCGAAACGGGTTGAACGAATAGTCGACGATCGTCTTGTGCCATGCGACGGCGTAGTTACCGGGAATCGCGTTCAGCAGGCAAGCCTGGTAGCGCGCATCCGTGTATCCTGCGCGAATAAGGTTATCGCGCGAGAATGCATCTTCCGGCCGGACGAACGGTTCGCTGGTCAGCGAACTGCACGAGCTGACGCTGACTTCGCTCACGAGCGGATCGTCGTCATATTTTTTCGCGAGCTGCAGCTGAACGTTGCGCCAGGCATTTTCGTACGCGCTGGTCCAGAACGCGCCGAGCGTACGTTGCGCGACTGCGGGGCACGGCGTCGGCGACGCTGGGAGCGTGATCCCGAAGGCAGGCGGCGTCGCCGGCACCGCATCGAGGTCGCAAATTACGATCGGCCCACCGGCGATGCTCTTGGCCCAGTTGGGCGCATCGATGCCGGCCCAAACGCGAAGCCGAATCCCGAGCGCCTGCCTTTGCGTCTGATTATATGCAGCGATCGTTTGCAGCGCGGCGTCGATCGTTTTCGTATCGATCGGCGTGTTCGCGCCGCCCGGCTGCAGGTCCGTCCACGTGTCGTTCACGACGATGCCGGAGATCGAGCTCCTGCGGCGGCAGACGAAGTAAATGGTGTTGTAGGGCGGCTCGTGCATGTTGTCGGCACTGACCTGGCCCAGGTCGATCAGTCCGCGAATCGGCTGCTTTCCCGGAACGGACCGGCGTGCGACAGCCGGCACCGGCGTCGGCGGCGGCGTTTGACCGGTACAGGCGTTCGCGACCACGGGCGGCTCGGTATCGACGCTCGGCGGCGACGTAATCGTACCGCTGCAGCTCGCGACGGCACACGCGAGTACTCCGAGTGCTAGAAGGCTTCGGCGCGACGGCATCGTTGCGCGATTTCGCCGCTTTTTTCGACGTTCCCCGTTAATTTTTCAACGGTCCGCGACGCTCCGTGTAGCGCAGCGAGCGATATGCCGGCTCGTACTGCATCGCGCAGGCGCGGTTGCCTTCCGTATCTTCGAACTTGACGAGCGTACCGACGCCCGGGATCCTGGCCTCGCGCATGAAGAGGCGTCCGCCGGCTTTTTCGACGAGGCGCGCGATCTCGGAGACGTCTTCGACGGCAACCGTAATCTCAACGCCGCCCACTCCCGGCCCGGAGGCATACTCGCCGGAGCCTTGGAGCGCGCCTTGAACGCCGGGTTCTTCATCCGTCCCTGAACAGATGAGATAGAATCCCGGCGGCCCCCAGGCTTCGAAACGCCAGCCGAAGACCGCTTCATAGAAGGCGCGCGCGCGATCGACGTCGGTCGCCGTTATCGAAAAGTGCGCCACGTTATTCGGAACGCTTTTGGCTTGATTCGTCATGGCGCCATCCTAGCACGAAAGACGATCGGCTCCGTCTCGCGAAACTGCCGCTCGATGTCGAGTTTCGGCCAACCGGCTAAAGATCGCGGTATCGTCCGAAGCTTTCGCGTCGAGCTTGCCGGCGGCTCCGCGATCGATCCGCACCATCACGCGTGGCACCAGCTCGTGTACGCATCGTACGGCGCGCTGGAAGTGACGACGCCCGAGCGCACGTGGCTCGTTCCGTCGCGCCGCGCGGTTTGGGTGCCGGCCGGCGCGCGACACTCGATTCTCGTCCTCGGCCGAACCATGGTCGAAACGCTCTACGTCGCCGCAGCGTTCGGCGGCGAGACGCCGCCGGAATGCACGGCAATCGACGTTTCCGATCTGTTACGCGCGCTCGTTATCGAGATCGCGCGCACCGGCACCCTCGATGAAGGCAATCCCGCGCATTGCCGGCTTGCCGGCGTCCTGCTCGATCAAGTCCATCGCGCGCCGCGACTCGAACTGCAGGTGCCGATGCCGTCCGACGATCGTGCGCTGGCGGTCGCGCGCATCGTGCTCGACGACCCGGCAAATAAAGAGACGTTCGCAACGCTCGCGGGCCGCGCGGCGGCCGGCGAACGGACGTTGGCGCGCATCTTCGTGCAGGAGACCGGCATGACGTTCGCGCGCTGGCGAACTGCGGCGCGCTTCGTGCGCGCGGTCCGCGATCTCGCCGGCGGAACGCCGATCGGCGAGGTAGCCGGCGAGGTTGGGTACGAATCGACGAGTGCCTTTATCAGCGCATTCAAGCGCACGTTCGGCGTTACGCCCGGCCGATATCTCAACGATTAGCGCCCCGGCCGCAACCCTTGGCGGCGACGAACGTTCTTGCGCACTATGCAGAACGTAACCGAACGCTCGCGCCGCGCATCGCCGGCCGGCCGCCCGCAGCCCCTCGCATTCTATGGAAAGACCCTGTGGATAGGGTCGTGGGACACCGACCGCCTCTACGCAATCGATCCGAACTCATGGACGGTAACCGATGAGGTCGCCGCACCCGGCAAGCCCTACGGTATCGCCGTCATGGGGTCGGAGATGCGCGTCGTCGTTTCCATCGGTGACGACGACCGGTACCTGTTCCGCTTCGTCCCGGGGAAAGGGTTCGACGAATCCAGCAAGACGCCGTGTCCGGACTTCACGGGATCGCATCTGGCATCCGACGGCACGACGCTGTATATGGCGCAAATGGGGCTACGGCGAATCGTGACGCTCGACGCCGCGGGTGCGATCGTTCGCGAGGTCGCGCTGCCGACGCGAATCGGGGGAATGGGTTTCGGTCCGGGCGGCTTCTACGTGATTTCGACCGACGAGGAGTTCGAGAACTTGAAGCTTGCAACGTTCGACGTAGCGTCGAACGAGCCGAAGCTCGCTCCGATTGCGAACATCCCGTTCGACGGCGCGCGCAGCATCGCTTACGACGGCTCCGCCTGGTGGACGAGCGATCGCGAAGTGAGCGAAATCGTCTCGTTTACACCCTAACCTCTCGGGATCGTGCCGCCGGATAGGCCTTTTTGGCTCCCAGCCCGAATAGGTTTGGAGCGCTCCCAATCCTGGAAGCGCGCAGCTCCCAGCCTCGGGAGCCGAAAAACGAGAAAATCATCGAAACCGTAGCCGAACCTATCGTCGTTACCATTGCCGAAGTCGAGATCGACGCCGAACCCGTCGCCGTCGTAAAAGCAGCCCCCAAGAAGCGCGCCAAGGTCGTCAAAGAGTACGCCCCGCACGAGCATTTCGGAAGCCCGCTTAACGTGTGCCGCATTTGCGGCGAGAAATATTCCTACGTACAGAAGCCGCACGGCTTCGGAATCGGCAACAAGTAGCGCGCAAGCTTACGGCGTCCTGAAACACGAGCGAAGCGCGGCCGGTACGTGCGGTACGCTCGACGTTTTGGGGGTACCGCCATGACGCTGCCTTTCACGCGTTTTTCCCTGGCACTCTGCGTGGCTTTTTGCGGCGCACCGGCGCCGGTTCTCGCGGCCGACGCCGCGCCCTTCGCGACGACGCTCCAGTCGGCTCGCGACGCGTACGATCGCAGAGATTACCATCTTGCTGCGACGCTCTACGACCAAGTGGTGCGCGAGAATCCGGTGAATCCGGCGTATTGGCGTGCTCTTGCGGCGGCCCGCTACCTGGCGGGGGATTACGCCGAATCAATCCCGGCCTACAAGATGGCGCTGCAGCTGCGCCAGGACCGGCCCGCAACCCTGGCCTACTTTATCGCGCGAGCGTATGGGAAGGCCGGCGATCCAGTAACGGGTATGCGTTGGCTGCGGCAATCTATGCAATGGGGCTATTCCTATTTGGACGAAGCGCGTACCGACGAAGCCCTTAAATCCCTCGGCGGGCAGCCCGGCTTTAGCGACGTCCTGGGAATCGTCGACGCCTCGCGCATGTCGCGAACGCAGGGATGGCGCTACGATCTCGCGTTTCTCGCGCGCTGGGCCAAAGTAAAAACCTACCATCCGTTTCGCACCACCACCGGCGATCGCTGGGTATCGGGTGCGCTCTATACCGAGACGCAGTTCGACGGAGCAGTCCGGGCGCTGTCGGATGCGATCCCATCGATGAGCGACGTGCAGATCGAGCTCGCGTTCATGCGCCTCGTCCGCGCGCTCGGCGACGGACATACCGAACTCGGCGGCGCACACCGCATCGAATACGGGCAGACCCTGCCGGTCAAGTTCGAGCTCTTTTCGGAAGGCTTATTCGTAACGGCGGCCGATCCCGCATACCGCAGCCTCGTCGGTGCCCAGGTGCTCGCTTTCGACGGCCGGCCGCCCGCACGCGTTTTAGCCGCACTCGAGCCCTACATCAGTCGCGATAACGACTACTGGCTGACCGCGGTCGAGCCGTATCGCTTACGCAACCTGCCGTTTCTTCACGCACTCGACCTCACCGACCGTTCCGACCGCGTCGTTCTCCGCGTGAAGAATCTCGACGGCACTACCGCCGACGTCCCGGTAGCGGTTACGCTGGACAACCCGGAGATCTGGAACGAACTGCCGAGCCCCAAGGGCTGGATCAACCTCTACGAATTGATTCCCAAGGCGGCGCCGCTCTATCTCACGCGAACCGGTGAAAACTATTGGTTCGAATACGACGCCACGCGAAGAATCGTGTACTTTCAATACAATCGGGTACTCGACGACAAGACCGAATCGCTCTCGGCGTTTGCGCGGCGCCTCGGCACGTTCCTACAGGCGCACGACGTCGACAAACTCGCGATCGACATGCGTTGGAACAACGGCGGCGATACGTTCTTGAACCAGCCGCTGCTGCGTGTCTTGACGAACGCTGCGGTCAACCGGCGCGGCCACATCTTCGTGCTCATCGGTCCGCGAACGTTCTCCGCTGCCCTGAACGCCGCCAGCTACTTTCAGCGCGACCTGGAGGCAACATTCGTTGGAGAGCCGACCGGCGGAAAACCGAACTCACCGGGAGACGAGTCGTTCTTCTCGCTGCCCTACAGCGGAATCGCGGTAAACTTTTCCAACGTCTATTGGGAAAGCGGCTGGCCGTACGACGAACGGTGGGCGATCGCGCCCGATATCGAGACAACGCGGTCGTTCGCAGGCGAACTGCAGAGCCGAGACGCGGGTATGGAAGCGATCGAGTCGTATCCGGCGGGGCCGTAGCACCAGGGGCTCGCTCGCCTGGACCCGGCGGGGCACCCGGCCGCTGCCCGGCGAAGGCGGACGCCGATGAACGTCGACTGGGCGCTGGACCACCCTCCGGTAACTCTCAAGAACCTCCCGTACCCTACAGTCGTGCCCGATTTGTCGACGACCAGAAGAGCGCCGCTCCTCGGCTGGCCTCTGTTGCTCTTGGCCCTCGCGCTCACCGCCTGCGGCGGCGGTGCCGGTGGACGCCATCGCGGCGGAGCCCAGGGGGGTGCGCCGCCGATCCCGACCGCAAGTGCCAAGCCGGCGACGGTTCGTCCGTCGCTCGTGATCTCGGGCATCATCGCGCCGTTTCAGAACGTCCAGCTCACCAATTCGCTGAGCGAGCCGGCGGCTACGGTTACGGTCAACGAAGGCGACCGCGTTCGGCGCGGCGAGGTGATCGCCGTGCTCGATACGTCGGACTTGCAGGCGCAGCTCGAATCCGACGAACACAGCGCAAACTCGGACGAGTCGAAAGCAACGCAGTCGGTCTATACCGCGCAGCAAACGATCGAACAAGCTCCCGACACGGTTTCGACCGCGCGCGAAGCAGTAACGCAATCGCAGAACAACTTGGCGCAAGCGGAATCCGATCTCGCGCGCGACCGCTCGCTGGAGAGCCAGGGGTTTCTTTCGGCGCAAGCGCTTCAAACGCAGCAGACCCTCGCCAACGTGTATGCGGCGAACGTGCGCTCGAACCAAGCCGCGCTCGACTCGGCGATCATCGCGCAGCGCACCAACGGCACGATGCAGCAAGGCTTGCAGGCCTCCCAAGTTTCGTCCGCGCGCGAAGACGCTGCGTCGGCACGCGCGCAAGCGCGGCAGATCGCCGCCGAGATCTCGCGTGCGACGATCGTTTCGCCGGTCGACGGCATCGTCGTGAACCGCAACCTCAATCCGGGCGAATACCCCGGCGCGCGAACGATCTTCGTGCTGCAGCAAGTCGACCCGGTCTACGCCGAGCTGAACGCATCCAGCGCCGACGTGTTCCGCGTACAGCGCGGCGCCCCGGTCGCGCTGCAGATTCCGGGCGAACCCGGCAGCGGGTATCGCGGCTCGGTGGTCGGCGTCCTCGGACAAGTCGAACCCGGCTCGACGAATTTCACCGTGAAGGTGATCGTGCCGGGCACCGGCGGAAAACTGGCGGCCGGCCTGCCGGTAACCGGCACGATTTCGCTGCCGTCGGCAACCGGGATCGGCATTCCGAGCGCCTCGTTCCTCGACGATTCGCACACCACGGTGATGGTCGATCGCGACGATACGGCCACGCAGGTCAACGTTCGCGAGATCGCTTCCGACGGAAAGACGTCGATCGTCACCGGCTTGAAATCCGGCGATATCGTCATCTCGAACGGACAGTTGGGAATCACCGCCGGGGAAGATCTCGGGGGGCCGTAGGCCGCAACCGATGGGCATCACGAAGCTCTTCGTCAACCGGCCGACGCTCGTAACGGTCGTGCTGGCGGCGATCGCACTTGCCGGCGCCGTCTCGTATGCAACGCTGGTGAACCAACAATTCCCGAACATCGACTTTCCAACGATCCAGGTACGCGCGAGTTATCCGGGCGGCTCGCCGACCGAAATTCGCGACGCGATCGTGCGCCCGCTCGAAGACGCGATCGCGGGCGCACCGAACTTAGACCACCTCACGTCGACGATTCAGAACGGGCAAGCGTCGATTGCCGCGACGTTCACGCTGAACTCCGACAAGACCACGGATTTGGTCGAAGTTCAGCGGCGCGTACAGTCCGCCGAAGGCAACTTGCCGAGCGATTTGGTGACGCCGAGCATCGGCAGCTTCGATCCCGGCGAGCCGACCGTGGCAACGCTTACGGCAACCTCGCGTTCGCTGACGCCCGAGGCACTCTCGCTGCTGGTCAATAACGAAATCGTCCCCGATCTCGAGCAGGTCGGCGGCATCGCCAACGTGAGCGCGAGCGGCGCGTTGACTCCGGCGATCGAAGTCTACGTCGATCCGGCGCGTCTCGGCACGTCGGGTACGACGCTGGCGGACGTCGTGTCCGCGATCACGACCAACAACGTGCGCGCTCCCGGCGGAATCGTGTACCGGCCGAATCGCGAGACGAGCGTCGACGTGCGCGGCGACGTGATCGATGCGAGCAGCGTCGCCAATCTCTTCATTCAGCCGACGGCCGGCGGCACGGGCGGAGCCGTGCTCAACGCCGGACTCTCGGGCACCGGAAAGCAGACGGTCACGCCGCAGTCCAGCGGCGGTACGCCGCTCGATCTTTCTCCCGAAGGGCTCAACGCGTGGTCCGTCGCCTCGCGCAATCTTCGCGTTTCGGATGTGGCGTCGGTTTTCGACGGAGCCGAGACGCAGCGCGTCTACTCCTACGTCGGCGGCACGATGGCCATTTCGCTCGGCGCGCAGAAGACGACCGGCGCGAGCGAAGTCGCGGCCTCCGACGCCGTGCTCGCTGCGCTTCCGGGGCTGCGCGCCCGCTATCCCGCGGTCGATTTTGAAGTGCTCAACGTACAAGCCAAGTATACGCAGCAGCAGATCGATGCCGTGTGGCGGACGCTGGCCGAAGGCATCACGTTTACCGGTATCGTGATGCTCTTCTTCCTGCGCTCGTGGCGCAACTCGGTCGTCGTGCTGATCGCAATTCCGTCGTCGCTGCTGGTCGCGTTTACGATCATGAAGCTGGCCAACTTTACCGTCGATACGATCTCGCTGCTGGCCATGACGCTGATCATCGGGATCCTCGTCGACGACTCGATCGTCGTGATCGAGAACGTCGAGCGTCACTACGACGACGGCGAGGCGCCGCGCACCGCTGCGATTCTGGGGCGAAGCGAAATCGGCGCCGCGGCGGTCGTGATCACCCTCGTCGACGTCGTCGTGTTTCTGCCGATCGCGTTTCTGCCCGGCATCACCGGAAAGTTCCTTGCCGAGTTTGCGCTGGTCGTCGTCGCCGCTACGCTGACCTCGCTGGTCGTGTCCTTTACCATCACGCCGGCACTGGCCGGCAACTGGGCGTTGCTCTCGCAGTGGAAACCCTGGCCGATTCTCGACAAATTCGCCGCCGGCTTCGAGCGCGCGCGCGCGTTTTACTCCACACGCGTCATCGATTGGGCGCTCGGACGCGCGCGCCTCGTGTTCGGCATCTGCCTCGCGACCGTCGCGATCGCCGTCGCGCTGGTGATGCTGGGTGCGGTCGGATTCGAGTTCATGTCGCCGGTCGATCGCGGCGAAGTTTTCGTACAACTAACATTCCCGACCGGCACGCCGCTGGCCGTGACCAATGCCGCCATCCAGAAGCTGACTGCCGAGATCTCGCGGGCGCCGGACACGCAAGCCGTGACGGGTTCGGCCGGTTCGTCGCAGCAGTCGTTCGGCGGCGCGGTGAACCTGGGATCCAACGGACAGATCCACGTCTACCTGAATCTCGACCGCAAACAGTCGACGGAGTATTGGGCGAAGCGCTTCGGCGATATGGCGGCCCAGATTGCGCCGGGAGCGAGAACCGTTTCTATTCCGGCTACCGGGTTCGGCGGCGGGAACTCCCAGCCGCTCGATTACCTCGTGCAATCGCTCGACGACAAGCCCGAACCGTACGCCGCGAAGGTGCTCGCGACGCTTGAGGGCACGCCGGGCACGGCCCACGTTACGAGTTCGATCGAGCAGCTCGCCCCGCAAGTCGACGTGATATTCGATCGCGACCGCGCGCGCGTGCTGGACATCGACATCGCGACCGTGGCGAACGCCATCCGCTCGAGCTACGGCGGCTCGCTGGTGACGCAGTTCGAAACGCCGAAGGGCGTGGAGTACGTTCAGGTTACCTACCCACGCTCGGCGCTGGGCAACGTGAACGACGTCCTGCGCATTCCCGTGCGCGCGCGAAACGGCTCGCTGCTGCACGTCGGCGACGTGGCGCAGCTCGTGCAGAACCCGGTCGAACCCGTGATGACGCGAACCAATCGCCAGACGGTCGTGCATGTGACCGGCAACCTCGCACTCGGCGCGACGCAATCGATCGTGCAGAGCGCGTTCCTGAAGCGCTTGGCCGCGCTGGATCTCCCTAGGAACGTCAGCGTGATTCCCTCCGCCGGCGGACAGGGTGCGAATCTCGCGCAGACCGTGAGCGGCATGGGCGTTGCGCTCGCCCTCTCGCTGTTACTCGTCTATCTATTGATGCTCGCCTTGTACGATAGTTATCGCATTCCGTTCATCATCATGTTCGCCGTACCCGTCGCCGCGGTCGGCGCGATCGGGGCGTTGGCCATCACGCACCAAGCGCTAAACCTCTTCTCGCTCATCGGAACGGTGCTGCTCGTCGGCCTCGTCTCCAAGAACGGCATCCTCCTCGTCGACTTCGCGAATCACAAGATTCGGCGCGGCGTCGATCGCGTCACCGCGATTCGGGAGAGCGCCCACGCACGTTTCCGCCCGATCATCATGACGACGGCGGCGATGATCGCCGGCATGCTGCCGATCGCGCTCGCACTCGATCCGGGGAGCGCGCAGCGTCAAGCACTCGGCGTGGTCGTCATCGGCGGCCTCCTGAGTTCGCTGCTGCTCACGCTGATCGTCGTACCCGTCGCATTCGTCCGCTTCGCGCCGAAATACACGCGGATACTCGAAGGCGCGCTTCCGCCCGAGCAGCCCAAACCTCTGGAATACGCTCCGTGAATGTGAGCGTGACCTCATGTGGTTAACCGACCTCTTCATCAAGCGGCCGACGCTGGTGACGGTCTTTCTTGCATTGGTTCTGCTGGCGGGAACGATTGCGGCGAACGTGCTGGTGAAGCAGCAGTTTCCCAACTACGACGTGCCGACGATCCAGATTTCGCTGACGTATCCGGGCGGTTCGACGACCGAGATTCGCGATGCGATCGTCCGGCCGATCGAAGATCAAATCGCCGGCGCGCCGGATCTGCAGGCGATCGAGACGGCGATCCAACCCGGTCAAGCGACGCTGGTCGCTCGGTTCGCGCTGACGTCGGATCAAAACAGCGACCTCGTGCAGATCCAAGGCCGTGTGCAGAACGCCACGCGCCAGCTCCCCAGCGACCTGCAAACGCCGACCATCACGATTTACGATCCGAGCCAAGCCGTCGTCGTGTCGCTTACGGCGAAATCCGCAACGCTCGGCGCGGGCGAGCTTTCCGCGCTGGTTACCAATAAAGTCGTTCCCGCGATCGAACAGGTACCCGGCATCTCGTTCGTCGAGGTGAACGGGAACGTTACGCCCTCGATTCAAGTCGAAGTGAGCCCGCGCGCGATGAGTGCGTCGGGCTTCACGCTCACCGACGTGGTCAATGCGATCTCCGAGAACAACGTGCGCGCGCCGGGCGGAATCGCCTACGAACCCAATCGCGAAACGTCGATCGACATCCGCGGCGACGTGACGACCCCGCAGTCCGTCGCAGAGCTGCTGCTCGGCACCTCGAGCGGCGGGTCGTCGGGCGATTCGACCAGTTCGTTCGGAACGTCGAGCCGCTTGTTGCGCGTCGGCGACGTCGCCAAAGTGATCGACGGATTCGAACCCCAGCGCGCGTACGGTTACGATCACGGGACGCCCGCCATCGCCCTCGACGTTCAGAAGGCGGCGAACACCAGCGAAGTCGCGGCATCCCAAGCGGTGCTTAAAGAGCTGCCGAAACTTCAGCGACAGTTTCCGGACGTGCAGTTCACGGTGCAGAACGTCCAGGCAACCTATACGGAGGAGCAGCTCTCCGGCGTCGTTCGTACCTTGGCCGAAGCCATCGCCATCACCGGCATCGTGATGCTCTTTTTCCTGCGGTCGTGGCGCAGTGCCGTAGTCGTGATGATCGCGATCCCGGCCTCGCTGCTGGTGACGCTCGCGGCGATGAAGCTGCTGAATTTCACGCTCGACACGGTTTCGCTGCTCGCCATGACGCTGATCATCGGCATCTTGGTGGACGACTCGATCGTCGTGCTCGAAAACATCGAGCGCCACGCAGCCGAGGGCGAACTCCCGCACGTCGCCGCGTTTAACGGCCGTTCGGAGATCGGGATGGCGGCCTTGGTCATCACGCTGGTGGACGTCGTCGTCTTTTTGCCGATCTCGTTTTTGCCCGGCGCCGTCGGCCTGTTTCTTCGCGAGTTCGGACTAGTCGTGTCGGTGGCGACGCTGACGTCGCTCTTCGTCTCCTTTACCGTCACGCCGGCCCTGGCGGCACATTGGTCGCTCGCGTCGCGTTGGAAACCGTGGAAGATCGTCGACGACTTTACGGCTTGGTTCGATCGCTCGCGCACCTGGTACGTCGACCGCGCGCTCATGTGGGGTCTTGCGAACCGCCGCACGGTCATCGTCGTGTCGGCCGCGTCTCTGGTGATCTCGCTTCTGGTGATTCCGCTGGGCTGGGTTGGATTCGAGTACATCCCGGGCGTCGACCGCGGCGAACTCTTCCTCACGCTGACCTATCCAACGGGTACGCCGCTGCAGACGACACGCGACGCCGTTCTCGCCGTCGAGCGCGCGATCGACGCGACGCCCGACGTTTCGGCCGAGACCGCGCTCGCGGGCGCGTATCAAGGCAATCTTCCGGGCTACGTGAGCAACGGCGCGATCGGACAGCTCCACATCTTCCTTAAGCCCGGGCGCTCGAAAAGCACGGCACAGTGGGCGGCACAGTTCCAAGCGCAGGCGGCGAAACTCGCGCATGGCGCGCAAGTCGTGGGCATCCCGGCGACCGGAACCATGGGCGGCATTCAACAGCCGGTCGACGAGGTCGTGAGCATGCCTGCGGGCGATCCAACCGAACCGGCCGCCGCAGTGTTTAAAGCGCTCGCGACGACGCCCGGCGCAATCGACGCGACGACGACGGACAATCCGCGCTCGCCGCAGGTTGAAGTGCAGTTCGATCGCGAGCGCGCGCGAGCGCTCGGCGTCGACGTCGGCACGGGAGCCAACGCAATTCGCGCTGCGTTCGGCGGAACGCTCGCCACGCAGTTCCCCACGGAGGTGGGCCTCAAAGACGTCCAAGTGATCTACCCGCAGTCGGATCAGATCGATCTCGCGGCGATCGCATCGATCCCGATTCGCAGCAGCAGCGGTTCGATCGTCAACGTCGGCGACGTAACGACCATCGATCGCGCGCCCGCGCAGCCCTTGATCACCCGAATCAACCGTCAGAACGTCATCTACGTAGGAGCCAACCTCGCGGGCGGCCAGGCGCTGTCAAACGTGCAGCGCGCTTTCGAACGGAATCTAGCCGCTCTGAATCTTCCGAAAGGCGTGACCGTCGCCCCCGTGACCGGCGGCAATCAAGAGTTCGTGAAAGATACCGTCATCGGCATGAGCATCTCGCTCGCACTCTCGGTGTTGCTGGTGTACCTGTTGATGGTCGCGCTGTACAACGGCTATCGCACGCCGTTTGTCGTGATGTTCAGCGTACCGGTGGCCGTGGTCGGCGCGCTGGGCGCGCTCACGCTCACGCACCAGACGCTCAACCTCTTTTCGTTCATCGGATCGGTCCTGCTTATCGGACTGGTCAGCAAGAACGGCATCCTGCTCGTGGATTTTGCCAATCGTCTACGGCTGCACACGGCCGGCACGCGCACCGCAATGATCGAGGCGGCCTACGAGCGATTCCGCCCGATCGTGATGACGACCGTGGCGATGATCGCAGGTATGCTGCCTCTCGCGCTTGCAATCGATCCCGGTGCCGAAGCCGAGCGTTCGCTCGGCACCGTGGTTATCGGCGGTTTGGTGAGTTCGCTCGCGCTTACGCTGCTGCTCGTGCCGGTCGTCTACCTGCGGCTCGCGCCGTCGATCGCCGAAATCCGGGAGAGCGACGCGTAACGATTCGCTCCTTAAGGCGACGCGGATGCGTCGGCGGACGCAGCTGAATCCGGTGAAGCCGATGCTTGCGGCGCCATGCCGCCGCCACCGCCGCCCGGCCGGCCGCCCACGAGAACGACGTTCTCCATGTGGCGAACGCGTCCGAAGCTGGCGTGGAACGATCCCGTTACGCTGACGGCTTGTCCCTCGGTGACTCCGGCTGCGGCCGCGTCGCCGAACTCCACGACGTTGACGCACTGCGTGTCGCAGAGCTGAAAGGTAAGGACCTGACCGCGCTTCGTCGTGCGCGTCTTGGGTGATTTTGCGGTGCCGCTGACGCTGACGCTCTGCCCGTCGTAGGTTGACGGCGACGCCACGATCGCGGACGGCGCCGCACTTTGAGCGCTCTTCCCGCACGCCGTTGCCGACAAGGCAAGCAGCACGGCCGTCATCGCGGCTCCAGTTGATTTCTTGAAAAATAGCATTGGATTCAATATCCCTCCGCACGCCAGCGTAGAGTCCGGTCCTGGGAGGAGGCTGGAAGTGGGCGCGCAAGCAGTCGCTATGCTGCAACTGGCGGTGGTGAAATAAACGATCGCGGCGCACTCGCCGCGGTGCCGGTCCGCAAAGGGACCGGCGTCGCGGCCGTCCGCGCCGCCATGCGCTATCGAATCGCGCTCGTAATCGCTCCGGCGGGCTGGGGAAAGACGACGGCCGTTCGCGCAGCGCTTGACGGAACGGATCATCGCTGGATCGACCTCTCCCGAGACGATGCGGCGTTCGATCCCGGAATGTCGCGCTCGGCCGACGATTCGCTCGTCGTCCTCGACGGCGTTCATCTTCTCGACGAAACGTCGCGCGCTGCGCTCGTTGGGTCAATGCGCGCGTTTCCGGCCGCGCGCTGGCTGCTGATCGCGCGCCAACGCAGCGACTTGCCGATCGCGCGATGGATTGCATCCAGCGATGCAGGGGCGCCCGTGCTCTTTGAAGACCTTGCGCTCGGCGCGTCCGACATCGACGTTGCCGCGCGGACACTCGACCTGCGCATCACGGAGACCGTCTCACAGACGATTATGGAACGCACCGGCGGCTGGCCGGTCGCCGTTCGTTTCGTACTCTCTACGCTCGAACGCTCGCCGGACGTGGAGCGGGCGACGGCGGCTGCGCGCCGCCTCCTCTTCGACTACATCGGCACGGAGATCTTCGACGCACTTTCCGAAACGCGTCGCGAGTGTTTGTTTGCGCTGGCGATGGCCGGCACGGCCAACGACGCGTTCCTCGCGGAGATCGGATGCGGCGACGCGGAACGCGATGCCGGATGGCTGCGTGCGAGCGCATTTCCGCTGATCGAGACGTCGGATGGATTCGCGCTTCACGCTGCGTTTGCTCAGTTTCTCCTAACGCGGCTCTCGCCCGCGCATATCGAAAAGCTCGCGTTGCGCGTCGCAGCCGCCCTTCGTTCTCGCGGACGCTTGGCCGATGCGTTCGAAATCGTGCGCGCGTATGCGCCGGCCGCGGTTTTGGACGAGCTCCGCGCCGGCGGCTTCGTGCTTCTTGATGCAGGCTGCTGGACGTCGGTCGAAGCCGCCATCCGCGCCCTTCCTCAAGCGGTTCGGCGGGACGATCCGATCGTCGTGTGCCTGCGCGCGCAGCTCGAAGCGCAGACCGGAGCGCTTTCGCGCGCGCACGATCTGTACGAACGTGCCTTCCAGATCGCGGAGAGCCCGGCGTTGCGCGCGTGCGTCAGCCGGTACCGCGCGCTGCATCTCCTGAACCAGGGCGATTCGGGCGGCCTCGCGGCGATCGCGCCGGCGCTCGACGAAGGGACCGAAGCCGAACGAACGGATGCGCTCGGAATTCATGCGACGGCATTAGCGATGACCGGTTCGATCGATCGGGCCCGCGCCGAGATCCTCTCCGCCCTCGCGACCGCAAAGACCATCGATGAAGACTACCTGCTCGCGCGAACGCTCCAGCGAGCCTCATATGTCGAGTTTCAAGGCGGGGGTATACTGGCGGCGACGCGCTATGCCGGCGAATCCGCGCATCTGGCGCAACGCATCGGCGCGTGGTCCCCGTTCATCGGCGCGCACAGCATCTTGTATGGAGCTGCAGGCGCCCGCGACGATCACGCGGCGGCGCTCTGGCACGCCCAGCAGATCGGCATTGCGGCCGAGCGAACCGGCGACCGCCGGCATCGGCTCTACGCCTTGTCCGCGCAATACGAACTCGAAGTAGAGCGTGGGCGAGCCGACCGAGCTCTCGCGATCGAAGCCGAACTGCCGCTTCACCCGTCCGGTTGGCGCGACGAAACGACGTTGTACATCTCGCTCGCGATTCGCAAAAGCTGGGACGGGTCGTTTTTGGAAGGCTACCGGCAACTCGCCGCGCTCGACGAACGCATCGTCGAAGCCTCCGAACGCCGGTTGTGGAATGCCGCTCTGTCGATGCTCGCGGCGTTCGACGGCGACGAGCGAGTTGCGAACGCGCGATTGCGAGATTGCGGCAAAACCACTGCCGCAGTCGCCCGCGAGAGCGCCGTCGGCAACGCTCAGGCCGAATGTTTTGCCGCGATCGCGCAGATTCTGCTCGGCAATCCCGAAGGGGCCCTGCGCCGGGTACCCCACCGCGCGCCTACCTCGCAGACACGCGCGCTCGCGGCGTTCGCCCGGGAAATCGCTGCACTGGGGACGTCGCTCGGGCGCAGCAGCGCAGCCGATGCGCTCGCACGTCTGCGCGCGGCGGGCCAGGAAGGTTACGCTGCAGCATTCGCGGCGGCGCTCGGCGTACGGCGGCCCGAAACGCCTTCACTGCAGTTGACGGCTGCCGAGCGGCGAGTTCTCGCACAAGTGTCGCTTGGTACACCGGCCGACGCAATCGCTCGCGAGCACGGACGCAGCATTCACACGATTCGCAACCAGATCAAGGCGGCGATCCGCAAACTCGGCGCATCGGGCAGTATCGAGGCCGTCGCTCGCGCGAAGCGTCTCGGACTCATCGACTAGTTCTTGCTGTTTGCCCAGCCATAGTCCAAAGTGGTTATGGTCGCGTGCTCGCTAACCCGGCACGATGTTTCGCATGAATCGAACGGTTTTTGCCCGGAGCGCCATGGCGCTTGCCTTGCTGGCTACCGGCTGTTCCGCCGGATCGCCGGGACTCTCGACCGTGCAGGCCCTTCCATTAGAGAATCGGGCCCCCGCGAAGAAAACCCCCGTCGACAGCATCCTCTTTGTGACGAATTATCACGACGTCACCCTCTACGATACGCTTAGCGGTGCATCGCAAGGCAGCATTACGAAGGGAATCCTCTTCCCGGTCTCCATCGCCTTCGATGCATCCGGCAATCTCTTCATCGGCAATACGGCCGGCGGGGAAAAAGATGCCGGGACGATCACCGAGTACTCGTCGTCGAGCAACGTCCCGATACGGACGATCAAGAACGGCGTCAACGATCCATTTTACCTCGCGACGGATGCGGCCGGCAACGTGTATTGTGCGAATCAGTTTGGGAACACCGTCACGGTGTACGCACCGGGCGTCACGAAGCCGACGCTCACGATCAGCAACGGCGTGACCGTGCCGGTCTTCGTCCTCGTCGACGCGTCGAATAACGTGTACGTCGCGAACACCTCGGTTACAAACGGAACCGGTTCGGTCACCGAGTACGCTTCGGGCAGCGGGACGCCGACGCGAACGATCACGAAGGGCGTCAATATGCCGCTCTCCTTAGCGCTCGATTCCAAAGGCAATCTCTTCGTCGGCAACTATTTCGGCCGCACCGTTACGGAGTACGCGCCGGGTGGAACGACGCCGACCCGCACGGTCGAAAAAGGAAGCGTGCCGCAATTCATCGCCGTCGATGCGAAAAACAACCTCTACGTCGCGGCCTACGGTAAGAGGGGCGTCACCGAATACTCGCCCTCGGGCAAGTTGCTCCGTACCATCAAGGCCGGCATCGACTTCCCGCACTCGATTGCGATCTCGCCCGGCGGACAAATCGCCGTCGCAAATTACGGTCACAACGCCGAATATGGGTCGGTCACGATCTACGGGCACACGGGCACGAATGTGCTGACCAAGATCACCGACGGCATCGCCTCACCGCTGAACTTAGCCTTCACGATACCGCAGGTCTCGATCGGGCCATAGCTTCCTTCGCGCAAACCAGGTGTGGGCGGGAGGCCGGCGGTTGCCGGCCTCTTTTTTTGCCTAACGCTTCTTACGCGTCGTCTTCTTACGCGTCGCCGTTTTCTTGCGCGTCGTCGTCTTCTTACGCGTCGTCGTCTTCTTACGCGTCGTCGTCTTCTTACGCGTCGTCGTCTTGGCACCCGCGCGTTTCTTTCTCGTCCGCGCAGCCTTAGCGGCCGATTTCTTTCTATCGGCAGCCGTGCGACCGGTCTTCGGGCGGCTTCCGAGGTCGCTCGAACTCGACTCCGACATCGTTATGCCGTAATGCTTCGCGGCCTTCTTGATGTTGGCGAATGCGAGGTCGCGATCCGCGGCCGGAACGCCGGTGACTTGATCGTACCGTGCGATGGCGTTGCGCACGTGCGACGCATTGGTCATCGGCTCTTTGCGCTCTTTCGGGTAGGCAAACACGCTCGAGGGCAGATCTGCCCGCGCGGTCAGTTCCCCGCTCTTTTCGTGCGGTTTCCAGGTAGCTCTCACAAATAAGTCCCTCCGTTCGGCTTGTACCCGAGTCGCCGCCGCTTACACACGCCGCCGCGAGGTTATGGCTCGGGAAGCAAGCGATGCAACTCCGCGCGGGTCGCGCCGTAGCACTCGCATGCGACCTTCTCGAGGCCCGAACGGTCCAAGATCGTCATCACGCCGCGCGAGTACGATATCAGCCCCGCGTCCTGCAGCGTCGACGCGGAGAGCGTGACCGTCGGCCGGTTGACGCCGAGCATCAGCGCGAGAAACTCGTGGGTCATCGGGAAGTTCTTGCCGGCGCGATCGTTGGTCATCAGCAGCCACTTCGCAGCGCGCTCGTTGATCTGGTGAAAACGGTTGCACGCAATTGCTTGAGAGAGCGCGTAGTACATGACCTGCGCGTAGCGCGTCGTGATCTCGTGGAAGTGCGGCAGATTTTTCCGGTGCTCCTGAAAATGCTCGACCGGCATGCAGTACGCCTCGCCGGGAATCTGGACGATCGTGCGAGCCATGTGGGTCTGGGCGTTGAGCACGGCAACGACGCCGCCGACGCCCTCTTTGCCGACGGTCGCAACCTCGATGGCGGTACCGTCCTGGAGGAGTTTGATCACCGAAAATGAGGCAACCGTCGGAAAGTAGACGCACTCGATAGGGGTGTCCTGTTCGTAGACGGTCTCGTTGAGAACGAACGAAACGAGGCTGAGGTCGCCGGCCATGGCCAGCAGTTCCTCGTCCGGAATCGCGCGCAGTATCCGATTCCCGTCGAACTTGGAGCGGAACGACATATTCAGGCCCCTCTGTATGATTGCGAACAGACGGCCAGGTTGGCAGCCGCTAGGCTATGTGGCGGTGAGGACATATACGTGACCGATCGTGCTATTGTCGCGGGTACGATCGTGGCTTTGGACGGGGAGTTCGACCTCGCGCAGCGGCATCGCGTTAGCGACGCGTTCGGCGCGGTTTCGGATGAATCTTTGGTGATCGTCGACCTGGAACGCGCCCAATACATCGACTCGACGGTGCTTTCGAGCCTGATCCGGCTGCGCAACGAAATTTCCGAGCGAGGCGGCACGATGATCGTCACGTCGCCGCGCCCCATGGTGAGGCGCCTATTCGAAATCGCCGGCCTGAGCAAGGTCTTCGACATCCGTTCGACCCTTGCCGAGGTCCGAGAACAATACGACCTCTTTGACGGCGCGCTGCGGCGCGTAGAGGTGGTCGCCGACGTCATCGACTAGGCCGGCAGATCGACGCGCAGAACCACCGATGTCGAGTCCTGGCGAGATTTGATTTGCACGCCGTCGCTAAACGCGCGCATCAAATCGATGCCGCGTCCGCGCTCTTCGCGTTTGACGAACGAGCGCCAGCGCCCGAAGTCCTCGACCGTGACCACGAGACCGCGGAGCTCGCGCTCGATCGAGAAGCGAATCAAGCCGGGATCTTCCCCGCGGTAGGCATGCTCGATCGCATTGGCGACGGCTTCACCGGCCGCTACCAGCACCCCAAAGCGCTTCTCATCGTCGTACGGCAGACGCCGCAACTCGCGCTCCAGAATCGCCCGCGCGAGCGGCGCGACCGTCGATACCGCCGAGAACACATAGCCCGGCACCGGAGCGAGGCGCGACAGCGTGAGAACCGCAGCGTCGTCGCGGTTGCCCGCGCCGTCGAACGTTCGCGTGAGAATCGCCGCGGCGACGTCGTCGTGCCGTTCTTCGGAAATGGCGCGCACCGCGTTCACGAGGGCACGCTCACCTTTTTGCAGATCCCGATCGTTTTCGATCAGCCCATCGGTATAGAGCGCCAGCACCGCGCCCTCCGGAATCGTAAACGTCCAGTCCGGCGACCCGACCGATACGCTGCATCCGAGCGGTATTCCACCGAGTGGGAGCGTTCGTGCAAACGAACCCGGGATTGCGAGAATCGGCGGCGGATGGCCGGCCACCGCGTACGAAAAAGCACTGGTCGTCGCATCGTAGAAGCCGAATATTGCCGTGACCATTGCGATCGAATCGCGCAGGCGCACCGCTCCGTTGACGTGCTCGAGCACCTCGGACGGCCGGCTCGCAGCGACGGCTGCCGTTCGCATCGCTTGGCGGACCTCACCCATGATCGCAGCAGCGCCCAAACCGTGCCCGGCGACGTCGCCGACCGAAATCGCAACGCGGCCGTCAGGCAGCGAGAAGGCGTCGTACCAATCGCCGCCGACTTCGGCTTCATCGCTCGCCGGACGGTACGCGGCAGAAAACGCGGATCCGGTTACGCTCGGGAGATGGTCGGGGAGCAGCGCGCGCTGCAGGCGATCGGCGATGCGGCGCTCGCGAAGCATCGCGGCGCGGCCCGAGAGCGATCCAGCCAGCTCGAGCGCGAGCAGGCGCAGCATCTGGCGATCGCCGTCTTCCGTCGGTTCGCCGGCGTTGCGAATCCACGTGAGGCGTCCAAGGTCGCCGCCCGCTGCCCGCAGGGGCTCGCGCATCGGATGACCCGGAATTTTCGGCATCTCCCCGGACTCAATGGAAAACGATTCCGCTTCGATGAGCACGTCGAGCGTCCACAGGCCGCCCATGTTGTCGGCGCACAGTTTCACGATGCGTGGAAGCGAATCGTCCGCCGTCGGAGAGGACGCCAAAGCTTCCGCAGCCTGGACGAGGACGTCCAAGACACGCTCGTACTGATCGGAAGTAAGCGAGCTCATCCGCACGGATATTTCCCAGTTCTAAGGTGTATTAAACGAACGTTATGTGGGAATAAGCAAGGAGACAACTGCCTGGGCGGTCCGCTTTCGCGTACACCGTCTCGGCCTCTGGCGTCCCATCACTGCTTTGGAGATTGAAGAATGGCGACCGTTGCCGAGAACAATCACGAGCCCGCCCTGGGCGCGCGCTCGCTGCTAGCGGCGCTTCGCAGCTTCCGGCGAGGCGATTTTAGCGCGCGGCTGCCCCTGGATCTGCCCGGCATCGACGGCGAGATCGCCGAGGCGTTCAACGACTGTATAGAGCTCAACGCGCGGCTGGCCCAAGAACTGCAGCGGACCAGCACGACGGTCGGTCGCGAGGGACGCATTGCCCAGCGCGCCTCGCTCGGGGAGGTGCGCGGCTCGTGGCGCGGCTACGTCGATTCGGTCAACGGTCTCGTCGCCGATCTCACCCAGCCGATGGCCGAAACCGGGCGCGTGCTCGGCGCCGTCGCGCAGGGCGATCTTTCGAAACGCATGGCCCTGGAGATCGAAGGACGACCGCTCAAGGGCGAGTTTCTGCGCTCCAGCAAACTGATCAACACGATGGTCGACCAGCTCAACGCGTTCGCCTCCGAAGTGACGCGCGTTGCGCGCGAAGTCGGATCGGAAGGCAAGCTCGGCGGACAAGCCGACGTACGCGGCGTCGCCGGCACGTGGAAAGATCTCACCGGTTCGGTCAACACGATGGCCGGCAACCTGACCTCCCAAGTGCGCAACATCGCCGAAGTGACGACCGCCGTCGCCAACGGCGATCTTTCCAAGAAGATCACCGTCGAAGCGCGCGGCGAAATCCTGGAACTCAAAGGCACCATCAATACGATGGTCGACCAGCTCAACGGATTCGCCTCGGAAGTGACGCGCGTCGCACGCGAAGTCGGCTCCGAAGGTAAGCTCGGCGGACAAGCCGACGTGCGCGGAGTCGCCGGCACGTGGAAAGATCTCACCGATTCGGTCAACACGATGGCCGGCAACCTGACGTCGCAGGTTCGCAATATCGCCGACGTAACGACCGCCGTTGCCAACGGCGACCTTTCCAAGAAGATTACCGTCGACGTGCGCGGCGAAATTCTCGAACTCAAAGATACCATCAATACGATGGTCGACCAGCTCAACGGGTTTGCCTCCGAAGTGACGCGCGTCGCGCGCGAAGTCGGCTCCGAAGGAAAACTGGGCGGACAGGCCCAGGTCGTCGGCGTCAGCGGCACCTGGAAGGACTTGACCGATTCGGTCAACTTCATGGCCTCCAACCTCACGTCGCAGGTTCGCAACATCGCCGACGTGACGACCGCCGTCGCAAAGGGCGACCTTTCGAAGAAAATCACCGTCGACGTGCGCGGCGAAATTCTCGAACTCAAAGATACGTTCAACACGATGGTCGACCAGCTCAACGCGTTCGCCTCCGAAGTGACGCGCGTCGCGCGCGAAGTCGGCTCCGAAGGAAAACTGGGCGGGCAGGCCGACGTGCAAGGCGTGAGCGGCACCTGGAAGGATCTCACCGACTCCGTCAACTTCATGGCCTCCAACCTCACGTCGCAGGTTCGTAATATCGCCGACGTGACGACCGCCGTCGCCAAGGGCGATCTCTCCAAGAAGATCACGGTCGACGTGCGCGGCGAAATTCTGGAACTCAAGGGCACGATCAACGTCATGGTCGATCAGCTGAACGCATTCGCGTCGGAAGTGACGCGCGTCGCGCGCGAAGTCGGCTCGGAGGGGAAACTCGGCGGACAAGCGCAGGTCGCCGGCGTCAGCGGCACCTGGAAAGACCTTACCGACTCCGTCAACTTTATGGCATCCAACCTGACGTCGCAGGTTCGCAACATCGCCGACGTGACGACCGCCGTCGCCAAAGGCGACTTGTCGAAGAAGATCACCGTCGACGTGCGCGGCGAAATTCTCGAACTTAAAGATACCATCAACACGATGGTCGACCAGCTCAATGCGTTCGCCTCTGAAGTGACGCGCGTCGCGCGCGAAGTCGGCTCGGAAGGCAAACTCGGCGGACAAGCCCAGGTGCAAGGCGTCGGCGGCACGTGGAAGGACCTCACCGACTCGGTCAACTTCATGGCTTCGAACCTCACTTCTCAGGTCCGCAACATCGCCGACGTCACCACGGCCGTCGCCAACGGAGACTTGTCCAAGAAAATCACCGTCGACGTGCGCGGCGAAATCCTCGAGCTGAAAGATACCATCAATACGATGGTCGATCAGCTCAACGCCTTCGCATCCGAGGTCACGCGCGTCGCGCGCGAAGTCGGTTCGGAAGGACGGCTCGGCGGCCAAGCCCAGGTTCGCGGCGTCAGCGGCACGTGGAAAGACTTGACCGACTCCGTCAACACCATGGGCGCCAACCTGACCTCCCAGGTTCGCAACATCGCGACCGTCACGACTGCCGTGGCGAACGGCGACCTTTCGAAGAAGATTACCGTCGCCGTCAAGGGCGAGATCCTCGAACTCAAAGATACGATCAATACGATGGTCGATCAGCTCAACGCGTTCGCGTCGGAAGTGACGCGCGTCGCGCGCGAAGTCGGCTCGGACGGCAAGCTCGGCGGCCAGGCGCTCGTGCCCGGCGTCAGTGGAACGTGGAAGGATCTTACCGATTCGGTGAACTTCATGGCGTCGAACCTGACGTCGCAGGTTCGAGGTATCGCCGAAGTCGTCACCGGCGTCGCGAACGGCGACCTCAAACGCAAGCTCACGCTCAGCGCGGCCGGCGAGATCGCGCAGCTCGCCGACACGATCAACGGGATGATCGATACGCTCGCGACCTTCGCCGATCAGGTGACGACGGTGGCGCGCGACGTCGGATTCGAAGGCCGCCTGGGCGGCCAAGCCGAGGTTCCCGGCGCGGCCGGACTCTGGCGCGACCTCACCGACAGCGTCAACCAGCTCGCCGCACAGCTCACCTCGCAGATTCGCGCGATCGGTGAAGTCGCGACCGCCGTGACCAAGGGCGACCTCTCGCGTGCGATCGAAGTCGAGGCGCGCGGCGAAGTCGGCGAACTCACGCAGAACGTCAACGAAATGATCCAGAACTTGCGCGACACGACCCGCAAGAACACCGAACAGGACTGGCTGAAGACCAACATCGCGCGCTTCACGGCGATGCTCCAAGGCCAGCGCGACATCAAGACCGTCAGCCGGCTGATCATGTCGGAAATCGCTCCGCTGATCAGCGCGCAAAGCGGCGCGTTCTACGTCAGCGAGCCGCTCGGCGACGAGCCCTCATTACGGCTGATGGCCAGTTACGCGCTCTCGCGGCGCAAGTCGGCGCAGGCGGTGATCCGCTCGGGCGAGGGATTGGTCGGACAGTGCGCGGTCGAGAAACGGCGCATCCTGCTGACCGAAGTGCCCGGCGACTACATGCAGATCAACTCCGCACTCGGACAGACGCGCCCGCTCTCGCTGATCGTGCTCCCGGTGCTGTTCGAAGGCGACGTCAAGGCCGTGATGGAGCTGGCGTCCGCGGAGCATTTCAGCGAAACGCACTTGCTGTTCCTCGAACAGCTCACGCAGTCGATCGGCGTGATCCTCAACACGATCGCCGGCTCGATGCGGACCGAAGAGCTGCTCACGCAGTCGCAGGCGCTCACCGGCGAACTCCAGAGCCAGCAGATGGAACTCCAGCAGACGAACGACGAGCTCGAAGAGAAAGCTCGCCTGCTGCAAGAACGCAACGCCGAAGTCGAACGCCGCACGCGCGAAATCGACGAAGCGCGGCAAGAGCTGGAAAAGAAAGCCGAACAGCTCGCTCTGACGTCGAAGTACAAGTCGCAGTTTCTCGCCAACATGTCGCACGAGCTGCGCACGCCGCTCAACAGCCTGCTGATCCTCTCGAAACAGCTGGCCGACAACCCCAACAAAACGATGTCGACGAAGGAAGTCGAGTTCGCAAACACGATCCGCGCGGCCGGCGCCGACCTGCTGACGCTCATCAACGACATCCTCGACCTTTCGAAGATCGAATCGGGTACGACGTCCATCGACTTCCAGGACGTGACCTTCGCTTCGATTCAAGACGACGTGGAGCGGACGTTCGACCAAATCGCGCAAGACAAGAACCTCGACTTCATCATCCGCTCCGACGAAGGTTTGCCCGAAACGCTGCGCACGGACCCGACGCGCATCCAGCAAATTCTAAAGAACTTCCTCTCCAATGCGTTCAAGTTCACGGCCGACGGCAGCGTGACCCTGGAAATCAAGCTGCTGCGCGAACACAACCTCAGCAACATCAGCGGACCCGCGGTAGCGTTCTCGGTGACCGATACCGGTATCGGCATCGCCGGTGACAAACTCGGCGTTATCTTCGAGGCCTTCCAGCAAGCCGACATGGGCACGTCGAGAAAGTTCGGCGGTACGGGCTTGGGCCTGGCCATCAGCCGCGAGATCGCCGCATTGCTCGGCGGCGACATCACGGTGGAGAGTGAGGTCGGTAAAGGCAGCACGTTTACATTCTTCCATCCGCTCGAGCGCAATCTCGCGGCGACGACCGTGCAGCGCACGGTAGGCGTGACGGGCGGCGTGCAGGAACGCATCGTGCGGCCGATTCCCCGAACGCTGGCCGACGAGAGAGCCGACGCGAGCATCGACGATGACCGCGAACGGATCGCGCCGTCCGACGGCGTGCTGCTGATCATCGAGGACGACGTGATCTTCGCTCGCATCCTGCTTGGATTGGCGCGAGATCGCGGTTTCAAAGGCATCGTGTCCACGACGGCCACGCAGGGCCTCGCGCTCGCACGCCGTTTCCGTCCCGACGCGATCACGCTCGACATCGGACTGCCCGATTCCGACGGGTGGAGCCTGTTAGAAGCGCTCAAAGCCGATCCGGTGACGGCCGACGTGCCGGTGCACGTGATCTCGGGCGCAGAAGAATGGCAGCACGCGCTGGATTCGGGAGCGATCGCGCACCTGCGGAAACCCGTGTCGGAGGGTGCGCTGACGGAGACGTTCGACTCGTTGCTGGGCTTCACCAACGGCGGCTCCAAGAACGTGCTGTTGATCGAAGACGACGTGACTCAACTCAACGCAATGGTCAACCTGATCGGCAGCGGCGAGATCGCCGTGACCGCCGTGCGGACGGCCGCGGAGGCGCTGGCCGCGTTCGATCGCGAGCGTTTCGACTGCATCATTCTGGACCTCGGCCTGCCGGATATGCCGGGCGACGAGTTGATCGCAGCGGTGCGCCGGAGGCCGGCAGGCGCCGGGGTACCGGTCATCGTGTACACCGGGCGCGACCTGAGCCACCAGGAGGAGACGCGGTTGAACCAACTCACCGAAGCCGTGATCGTCAAAGACGCAATGTCGCCGGAGCGGCTGCTTGAGGAGACGCGCTTCTTCTTGCATCAGGTGCGAGCGAAATTGCCGGCCAGCAAACGGTCCACGATCGACATCGTTCGTGAAGACGGTGCCGGCCTCGAGGGAAAGCGCGTGCTGATCGTCGACGACGACGCGCGCAACATCTTCGCTTTGCGCAGCGCTCTCGAACTCCACGGTATGACCGTTACGAGCGCGGAAAGCGGTCAAGAAGGCTTAGATCTTTTGGCTCGGTCGTCCGGTTTCGACGTCGTATTGATGGACATCATGATGCCGGAGATGGACGGGTACGAGACCATCCGGCGCATCCGAGCACAGAACCGGTTCGCGGACCTGCCGATCATCGCATTGACCGCGAAAGCCATGAAAGGCGATCGCGAAAGCTGCATCGCTGCCGGCGCATCGGAGTACATCAGCAAACCGGTCGACGTCGAACAGCTGCTTTCGTTAATCCGCGTATGGCTGAACCGATAGTTTCCACGAACGGTGCGTCCGCCGCTAGGGACGGCGAACTTGCCGATCTGGAACTGCACCTGTTGCTGGAAGCGATCGTTCGCACGACCGGCCACGACTTCCGCGACTATTCGCAGTCGACGCTGAAGCGGCGAGTCGGCGACCGCCTTCGCGCGGAAGCCGTTTCAACGATCTCGGCGCTTCAGGATCGCGTACTGCACAGCGGCGATGCGATGTCGGAGTTAGTCATGGCGATGTCGGGCGGTAACGGCCGCGTCTTCGGCGATGCGGGCTTCTTCCGCACGTTCCGGACGCACATCGTACCGTTGCTGCGAACGTACACGTTCACACGCATTTGGGTGCCGCACTGTGCGCGCGGCGAAGACGTGTACTCGCTGGCCACCGTGCTCTACGAAGAAGGGTTGCTCGGAAAGTCGATGATCTACGCGACCGACCCCAGCGAAGCCGCCGTCGAATCGGCCAAAACGGCGACGTTCGACGTTGAGTCGGAAGATCACGTGAACGTCGCGTATCGCGCGTCGGGCGGCCTTGGATCGCTCTCGGCGGTCTCCGAACTGAAGGGCGGGAAGATTCGCTTCGATACGGAGCTGCTCGGCCGCAGCATCATCCTGGCCCGGCACAGCTTGGTGACGGACGGCGCGCTCAACGAGTTTCACGTCATCGTCGCCCGCGGCGTCCTGCCGCAGTTCAACAAGACGCTGCAGTTCCGCGTACACGGGCTAGTGGTCGACAGCTTGATGCGGTTGGGGTTTTTGTGTTTGGGCCAACGGGAGACGCTGAAGGCGACCCCATACGAACGCATCTTCCGCCAGCTGTCAAGCGATGAGTCGCTCTTTCGTCGCATGCGCTAGGCCAAGCTCCTCGGTTTGAGACCGGCTTGGCGGCGGGTAGCATCTCGTGCGAAGGGGAGAACATGCAGGGTAAAGCCACCATCGCCGGCCATCCAATTCACCCGCCGCTGGTCGCTATTCCGATCGGCTGCTTCGTCGCTGCCGTCGTCAGCGACGTCGTCTCGATTTGGACCTACCACGGATTTTTCACGACGATGAGTACGTGGCTGATCGGCTTCGGTCTCGCCGGGTCGATTCTGGCGGCGCTGTTCGGGTTTATCGACTACCTCTCGGCACCGATGACGATGCGGGCGAAGCGCACGGCATCCTGGCACGCGTTGCTTAACATCGCCGTCGTCATCGTGTTCGGCACCGCGCTCGCCGTGCGCGCCGAATTTCCGTCGTCGGTCGCGGGATACGCGTTGACGATCGTGGGTATCGCGGTCCTCGCCGTTTCGGGTTGGCTCGGCGGCGAACTCGTGTCCCGTCATCTGGTCGGCTGTTCGGAAAGCGACGCCGGTGCGATCAAGACGCCTGGGGGCGTTTCCGTCGACCGCAAACCCGGGCGCTCCCGCATCGGCACCGTCTAGCTAAAGCAGCAGCGACCCTAGCGCTTCCGTCAGTTCCTTTGCGGACGGTGCGTGCTTGGGATCGACGATCCATTGTACGAGTATGCCGGTTACGAGCGCGTAATACAGCGAACCGGTCGTTCGGATGGAGCGGTCGTCCACGCTTTCTACGTCGCGCCCATCGAAGAGGGCGACGAAGCTTGCACGTGCATTTTGCAAGAGTCCGTCGTCGATCATCGAGCGCAGCTCCGGAATTCGTTCGACCTCCGCGAAAATTTCGAGATTGGCTGCCCACAGCCGGCGGTGCGTCGCGAACGAATCGATTAGTCGTGACAGTCCGGACTCGAACCGCTCACGGGGCGTCAGGGACGCGCTCGATTGGTTGTCGGCCGCAATACCGAGCTCGCGCTGCAGCTCTTCAATGGCGCTCAGCAGCGCGGCGGTCAGCAGGTTCTCTTTCGTGCCGAAGTGGTAGCCGATCGCTGCGAGGCTGACGCCGGCGGCAGCGGCAATGTCACGAGCGGTCGTTCGCGCGAAGCCGCGGGCAAGCAGGCAGTGCTTCGCCGCGACAAGTAGCGCTTCGCGGTTTCCGCTCATGGCGGAGCGCAATTTTTCTTTGTCGAAGGTATTGAACAAATGTCTAACACGTTTGTATAATACGCCCGTACCAATAAGCTCGTCAAGCGGCCCCGCCAAATGCCGCCCTCTTTGGAGAATCACGTGAACGGACGTATTTTAATTTCCGGCGCCAGCGTCGCCGGACCCGCGCTGGCCTTCTGGCTCGCGCGCTTCGGCTTCGAGCCGACGGTCGTCGAACGGGCGCCCTCCATCCGGGATGGCGGCTATGCCGTCGACTTTCGCGGCGCCGCAATGGGCGTGCTGGGCGGCATGGGCGTACTCGACGCGGTCGTACGCGAGCAAACGCGCATCCGCACGGTGTCGCTCGTCGACCGTCACAACCGCCGGCTCGCCGATATGCCTGACGGCCTGACGACGGGCCAGGTTGAGATCATGCGCGGCGATCTTAACCGGATTCTGTACGAGGCCACGCGCCACGATACGGAGTACGCGTTCGGCGATTCCATCGGATCGATGACGCAGCACGACAACGGCGTCGACGTGACCTTTCGCAGCGGCCGAGCGCAAACGTTCGACCTTGTGATCGGCGCCGACGGTCTGCACTCAAATGTCCGCGCTTTAGCTTTCGGCAGCGAGACGAACTACATTTCGCATTTGGGCTGCTACGTCTGCATCTTCGCCACAGGGAACGCGTTCGGCCTCGAACGAGAGGGCGCCATATACAGCGAGCCGGGCCGCGTCGCGTCGCTCTACAGCGGGCGCGATCCGAAGGCGGCAACCGCGGCATTCTATTTTATCTCGCCGCCGCTCGACTACGACCGGCACGACGCGGCCGCGCAGCAACGCATCGTGTCCGAACGATTTCGGGGTATGGACTGGAAGGTTCCGTCGCTCCTGAACGCAATGCGGGACGCTCGCGGTTTTTACTTCGATTCCATCAGTCAAATCAAGATGCCGCGCTGGTCGAACGGGCGCGTCGCGCTCGTCGGAGACGCGGCCTATTGCAGTTCTCCGCTGTCGGGCATGGGAACGGGCATGGCGACCGTCGGCTCCTATATTCTCGCCGGAGAACTCGCCGAAGCCGGCGGCGATTTCCGGGCGGCCTTCGAACGCTACGAGTCGCGAATGCGCTCGTATGTCGACGGCTGCCAGAAACTTGCCGACGGCGCGTCGGGGTGGTTCATTCCAGACTCCAAGTTCAAAGGTTGGCTAATGGTCGCCGCATATAAGCTGCTGCCATATACACCCTGGTCGGGTTTAATGACGAGCATCCCGATGAATTGTGCGAACGCGATCCAGTTGAAGGACTACGCACGTCTCGCACCGGTCATCGCGAAACAAAGAGACGCGGGTACGGTAACTTCTTTGTGAAGACCGTCATCATGGCGATCGCCGGCCTGCTGGCACTCGCTGCGACTGCGCCATCTCACCAGCTGCTCGAGCCGGGTTTGTACCGTACCGGCTCGGGACATACGCTGTACGTTGGTGTCGAGCACGAGCTGCCCGACCCGCCGACGAACGAAACGTTCGACGCTGCCACGAATCGTGTGAACGCCCCACTCACGCAACCGCCGGTCTTGGTCACGGCGATACGGGAAGAGCGGCGCGTCGTCCACACGCCGCAGGGCGCGCTCGGCGTTTCGTTATGGAGTAGGGACGCGCGTCGCAGGGGAGCCGTCATCCTCATCCACGGCAACGATCCCGAAACGCGCGAAATGGGTTTTCTGATCCCATACTTCGCCGCGAATGGGATCGACGTGATCTCCTACGATCAGCGCGGTACCGGCCAATCGACTGGGAATTGGTTTGCCAACGGACCCGCGCAGCGAGCCGTAGACGTGGAGGCCGTCTACGACGCCTACACCTTGGATCCGCGCATCGATCCCAAGCGCGTGGGCGTCTACGGCTTCAGCAACGGCGGCTGGACTGCGCCCATCGTCGCTGCTCGCCGCCCGCTGGCATTCATGCTCCTGAAGAGTGCGCCTGCGGAGACGCTCCACGATAACGTGATGTACGAAGTCGCCGCCGAAATGCATCACGACGGCTTCGGCGCAACGGCCGTTCGCGACGCCCAGCATGCGTGGCAGATGCTGATCGACGGGCTCGATGGACGGGCACGCTGGAGCGATGTAGCTGCGGTTTACGACGCGGCGCAGCGCCAGCGTTGGTTTTCATCATCGCTGCTGCCGCCGCATCTCACGTTTCCGCTTTCGACCGCAGCCGCCGAGGGCTACCGGCGATTCATCACCTACGATCCGCGCCCGATTCTGTCGACCGTTCGCACGCCGACGCTAGCACTGTTCGGCGCGCTCGACCGCAACGTCGACGAACGGCACGCCGCAGCAACGTTTGCGTCCGTGTTCCCCCGCGCGGGTATGACCGATCTTACCGTGAAAGTCTATCCGAACGCCGGTCATACCTTGAAAGTGTCTCGGACGGGGTACAACGGCGAGGTCGATCCGCCCGAGCGATTCGTGAAAGGATATCCGAGAATTATGATCGATTGGCTGCGCCAGCGCGGGCTGCTCGAGTGATTCGGTTCTTCATCTGCGGATCGGCGCTCCGCGGGCAGCCGGACCACGCTAATCTCGGCGGCGCGCGGTTTGCCGGCACGGCCGAAACCGCGCCGAAATATCGTATGGCTTCGGTGCGTGACGTGCATCCGGGGATCTACGAAGTTCGCTCCGGCGGCGTGCGTTTGGCCGGCGAACTCTACGATCTCACGACCGAGCAGTATGCCGGGCTGATCGCCGGCGAGCCCGCCAACTTGTATGAGGCACCGGTCGAGCTGGCGGACGGCACGGCCGCGCGCGCGATGCTGTACCCGCGGGACCTCGTCGAAGCAAACGGCTGGAAGGACGTCTCGGAGTTTGCAGGATGGGCGGCGTTTAAGTCACGCCGGGGCGGGTAGAATTCTTGCGGGAAAGTATAAAATGGACCAATGAGAGCGCTCGCGCGGTTCACCGGCGGGCGTTCTTCGTTCGTCCGGCGCAGCCGCCGAGTGCGCGGCCTCACTCCAACCCGGCTGCATCGATCGCGGATTGCCGCTGCGGGTGCTCCCGTGCGAAGGCTTACGCGCCGTCCTGTGGGGTTCGAATGAGAGCGGTGGAATCGTAGCCGGCGACGTCGACGTCTCGAAGGATGCGTTCCAGCGTCGCGCCGTCGAGGCCGGGCGTGCGCGAGAGGATCCACAGGCACTTGCGACTGGGCTCGCCGACGATCGCCCAGCGATACGCGAAGTCGAGGCCGATCACCCAGTAGTCGGCGGACGGCGCGAGCGGAAAGAATTTTACGCGCAGTTTCGCAGCTTCATCCGGATTCGCGACGCGCGCGACGCCGTGGGCGCTGCGCAGTTTACCGTTCGGCTGCGTCGCACGGTTCTCCACGCGGATTCTGCCGTCCGGCACGATCGTGTACTCGGCGGTTACGTTGCGATCCGAATCGCGCTCGAAGCGCACCGGCATGCGGGCGATCTCGAACCAGCGTCCGGTGTATTGCTGGAGATCGATCTCGGGAACCGTCGCTAGCGCAGGCGCATGGCGGCGCAAGCGCGTGGCGACCCCAAACGAGAGAGCGGCGGCGCCGGCAGCGGCCGCACCGGCGCCGGCGAGCAGGGTACGTTTGGAAAGATGCATATACGGTGATACCCGCATCGACGGAATCTCATGCAGCAAGCACGCGTCTGCCGTCCTACTTCCAGACGGCGCGTGCAATCCGCAACAGATTCAGTCCGAGAATCTTCTCGAGGTCGCCGTCGGAATAGCCGAGGTTCGAAAGCGTTGCGACGACGTGGCTCAACTGTTCCGGGGCGACCGAATCGAACCCAGTCTCTGCGCTGCGGGCGTCCTTTCCGAACAGTTCGGGATTGTTGCGCAAGTATTCGATCAGCTCGTGCGTGTCGAAGACGTAGTCGAGCCCGATAGCCACGTGATCGATGCCCGCGAGCGTGGCGACGTAGTCGACGTGGCGCGCCAGCGTTTCGCTCAAGTCGCCGCCCTTGCCGAGAAAGTGGCCGATGCCGTTGATACCGATCACGCCGCCGCGTTGCGCGCACGCCCGGATGACGTTATCGCGAATATTGCGCGGATGGTCCCACACCGCACGCGGATTCGAATGCGAAAAAATAACCGGCGCCGCAGAACGTTCGATCGCTTCGAGCGCGGTGCGTTCGCCGGTGTGCGAACAGCACAGGACCATACCCACACGATTCATCTCGTCGATCATGCGGCCGCCGAACTCGCTGAGCCCCGGATCTTCGTCCAGGCACCCGCCGCCGGCTCGATTATTTAAGTTGTATGCAACGAGCATCCAACGCACGCCCAAGTCGTAGTAGAGCTCGATCAGCGAAAGCTGATCCGCGATGCCGTTCGCGCCTTCGATATCGAAAAAGACGCCCAAACGCCCGCTCTCCTTCGCGCGCAGAACGTCGTCCGCGGTTCGAATCAGCAGGTACTCGCCGGGCCGCGCTTTGAGCCAGCGCCGGAAGTGGGCAAGCACGCGCACGTGTTCTTCCACGCCTTGTCCGCCGAAACCGATGTTCAGTCCGACGGCATTGACGCCGGCGTCCCGAAGACGGCGCAGTTCGGGCAGGAAGCTATCGTCGTCCGGCCGCAGCGGCATGCAAGCATGGTTATCCCAAACCAACGCACGTTCCAGAATCGTCATGCTCGCTGCCTTAGCCGCGGCCATCGAGGTTCCCCCGAAACAAAAGGCGGCGGTCCCCCGTAATGCGCAGCATGAAGGTTTTTCGCACCGCGCTCGTATTGTCGATCGCCCTCTTCGCCCTGGCAGCCGCAAAGGCTCCGGCCGCGCTCCCCGAGGGCGGCCAGATCGCGAAGCTGCTGAATCAGTCCCGCGCCGCGCTCGGCGGTGCCGCGCTGGATCGTGCCGGAGTAATGAGCGTCGCGGCCAAGGTCACGTCGGGAGGACTGACCGGCACGTCGCAATCGTGGAACGAAATGGGCGGCGTTCGGTACGCCGAGTCATACGACACGCCGCCGCTCGCCGGCGGTGACGGCTACGATGGCACCAACGTGTGGAATCGCGACGGATCCGGACTCGTGTGGGTCGACGGCGGCCAATCCGGGCGCGTGCAAGAGATCGCGCAGGCGTTCATGAGCGACTACGCGCTGTGGAGCGCAAATCACGGCGGTGCGATCGTCGTCTGGGGCGGTCCAAAGACGACGGGCGGGCATACGTACGACGCACTCGTCGTCACGCCGCCGAACGCGTCCGTGCCCTTCGAGATCTGGTTCGACAAGACGACACATCTACCGGAGCGAACGTTCATCGCCGTCGGTCCGGACTCGAACACGACGATTTTTTCGGACTATCGTGCGGTCTCCGGTGTGATGTTCCCGTTCGTTGCGCACACCGAAGGCAGCGACGGCAACGTCAGCGAGGTGAAGGTGACGAAAGCCCTCGCGAACGTTCCGGACGGCGCCGCACATCTTGCCAAGCCCGCGTCGACCGTACATGACTTTTCGATCGCGCAAGGCGCGACGCAGACGAGCGTCCCCACCCAGTTGATCGACAACCACGTCTACCTCTCGGTGATGCTCAACGGCAAGGGTCCGTATCGCTTTATCTTCGATACGGGCGGCCTCAACGTCGTGGACCCGGCCGTCGCCAAGGAAATCGGCGCCTCCGGCGCTGGGTCGTTCCAGGGCGGCGGCGTTGGTTCGACGACCGAGTCGATCAGCTTCGCGAAGGTTTCCTCGCTCCAAGTCGGCGATGCGACGCTCAAAGATCAGCTCTTCTTCGTCGCGCCGACGCGCGCGGGATTCGGAACTACCGCGGGCCAGCCGGTCGACGGCTTGATCGGATTCGAAGTGCTCGCGCGCTTCGTCACCACCTTCGATTACGGCGCGAACCGCGTGATCCTGGCGATGCCCGGCGCGCAGCCGCCCGCCGGCGCGGACGTCATACCGTTCGTCTTAGATTCCAAGCAGCCGCAGTTTGCGTGCAGCATCGACACGATCGCGACGCAGTGCTCGCTCGATACCGGCGCGCGCGACTCGATCACGCTGCTTAGCCCGTTTGTCGCAGCGCATCCACAGATCGTTCCCTCGATCGTCTCGGCGGAAGGCGTCAACGGTTTCGGCTTCGGCGGCCCGGCAATGGGCAAACTGGGGCGAATCGCGCGCCTCGGCATCGGGAACTACGCGCTCGAAAACATCGTGGCCGATTTCTCAACGCAGGATAAGGGCGCATTCGCCTCTCCGTTTACCGCAGCGAACGTCGGGGGCGGCATCTGGAAGCGCTTCTCGCTCACACTCGACTACAACACGCTGAAGATGGCGCTGCTGCCCAACGATCAGTTTAAAGAACAGGACTTCTACGAACGCGCCGGCCTTTTCCTAATCGCGCACGACGGCGCGATCGTCGTACTCGATTCGCGCCCCGGAACGCCCGCAGCGCAAGCCGGCATCGTCAAAGGCGATACGATTTCGACGATCGACGGCAAAGCGGCGGCATCGCTGAGCCTGCAAGACGTTCGCAAACTCTTCTCGGGTGCTCCCGGAACGTCGGTGCAGATCGAGCTCACCGCCAAGGACGGTTCAAAGCGGACCGTCACCGTCACCTTGCGCGACTACATCTAGAGGACGCGGCTCACCAGCCGCGGTCCCAGTCGGCCGGTTCGTCGAGATCGAAGAACGCCGAGCGGTCGGTGCACGTCCAGGTAGCGCGGCGCAGCGTTGCATCGTCGCGGGCGCGCCGGAGCGTATCGCCTTCGGGTAACGCTTCGACGATCGCGCGCGCGCCGGCGGCGAACACGACCGGATGTCCGGCTACTCCGCGCTCGTCGACGGGATACGCAACGTCGATGCCGTCGACGAGCAGCGCTTCGGTCGCCGCAATCGTCGTTTCGCTCATCGCGGGCATATCGGCCGGCAGCACGCCGAAAGCTCGATCTCTCGCGACGCGTTCCAATCCAATACGCAGCGAACGCGTCATTCCGCGCTCGGGCTCATCGTTGGTTACGATCTGCGAGGCCGGTGCCGCGGCCGCCGCCTCAGCAAGCCGTCGCGTCGGCACGACGACGACGCGATCTCGGCCGCCGAGTGCGGCAACGACGCGTTCGAGCGGCGACCGCCCGTGAAACGGCGCGACGACCTTGTCGAATCCCATCCGTCGCGCAGCGCCGGCCGCAAGGACGACGTACATCGGGCGCCCCGCGCTCGCTCGCTGCGTCAGATCATCGTAAAGGTTCATCGGCGGACGCCTTAGCCGTCCGCAACGGCAGTTCCCAGGGCGGAGCTGGGCGCGACATGCCGAAAACGCGGAGCGCAATGGTCCTCTTCGGCACCAGGGCGCCATGGCTTATTGGGTTGATGGTCGCTGTTCTGGCCCTACCGATTCTCGGCATTACCGCGTACCTTACGTACGGGGTGCAGCAGCTTATCGACCGCACCCAAGCCGAGCGCGCGGGCGTCGCGCAACTCGCCGCGCTCGATACGTTTTTTACGAACTCGCTGGACTTCGCGCAAGCAGCCGCATGCCCGCGGTCGGGGGCGGATCTTTCGGCGCTGCGCAATCGCGCCGAGGACAGCTTCGCGGCGGCCGACGCGCTGCTGTACGCGAGCGCATCGGCGCCGCCGAGTTGGAGCGACGTGCGCGTCGCGTGGCGGACGGCGCGTCAACCATCGAAGACGCCGGCGAATTTCGACGCGCTGTTCGACCCGCTCGACGCCGCTTTCGTTTCGATCGGCGATCGTTCCGGATTGACCTTCGATGCGGACTTCGCCGGCATCAGTTTGAGCGACGCACTCTCGTACCGGCTTCCGGAGGCGATCGCCAATTTACGTGCGGCGCGCCGCCGCCTCTGCGCGTCTTCACCTATTCCAACCCTAGCGCAGCGTCTCGCTCTGAAAAAGAACCAAGCGCTAGCGGACAAGTCGATCGCCGACGGATTGCAAGATGCGAGCGACGCCGTGCACATGGAAGGCAAAAACCTGGACTTCAGTGCCGTGGAACGAGACTATCGTTACGCGCTGCGCGATACGGCGCGAGCTTCCGGCGAGTTGGAAGCCTACATGATCGCACCGGCGCCGACGAATCACGTTCAAACGGAACGCGCCGTCGATGACGCTTCCGCATCGCTGCACGCGCTGATGCTTGCCGAAATTCCGGCTCTGAACGCCAAACTCTCGCAACGGTTGAGCGATTACGGCCGCCAGCGCCTCATTCGTTTGGTACCGGGCTTGGTCGGCGTGATCGCCGCGCTGCTGGTTGCGATGCTGATGATCCGGCTCGTGCTCGAGCATGCCGCGCTCGAGGTCGCGAAACAGGCTGCAAGCGACCAGGAGCGCATGGCGCTGCACGACGGCTTGACCGGGATCATGAACCGCCGCGCGTTTTTCTCAACGCTCGAGCGCGCCGTTACCGGCGGCACGAATCACGGCGCCCTCTGCGTCTTCGACATCGATCGCTTCAAGCAAATCAACGATACGTACGGACATATGACCGGCGACGAAATGCTCGTGCGGCTCGCGCAGACGATCGAAGCGTCGGTCCGCAGCACCGACGCGGTCGCGCGCCTCGGCGGCGATGAGTTCGCGGTGTTTCTCCATCCGCCGATCGACCGGCGCGGCGTCGAGCGCGTGCTCGAAAAGATTACGAACGACATGAAAGTCCCGGGAGAAATCCGCGGTCAGGTCATCGAGGGATCGGTCAGCGTGGGCGCGGCGCTGATTCACGGCGAGAGCATGCAGGAGGTGCAAGAGGCGCTTGCGCGCGCCGACGCAGCGCTCTACAAAGCCAAAGCCGAGGCCCGCGGCAGCTTCTTTTTTAGCCAAGAAGACTAGGTCCCCCGGAAGGGGTTGGCGCCCCCTCCTCGGAGTATCACCAGGCGATGGATTTCCCCGAAACTCCCGCCGCAGAAAATCCCAACCACGTGCCGGCCCCCGAGGTGCCCGCCGAAGCGGACGCGCCCGCCGCGAGCGCGCCCGTCGAGGAAACGCCGGTCGAGGCCGTACCGGTCGAGGCGGCGGTTCCCGCGGTCGGCCCGGAGTCTGCTGCGCCGGTTGCGCCGGCTGAACCCGCGGCGCCCGATCCGCGCAAAGAAGCGGCGCGCCTCGCGTGGCAGCGCCTCTGCGATGTGAAGGCGTCAGGAGAAACGATTCAAGGGAAGGTGCTGCGCGCCGTCAAGGGCGGTCTGATGCTCGACGTCGACGGGTATCGCGCGTTTTTGCCGGCAACGCAATCGCGTCCCGAAAAAGGCCAACCGATCGAAAGCCTCGTTGGCGCAACCGTGCCGTTGAAGATTCTCGATACCGATGAAAAACAGAAACGTCTGGTCGTCTCGCACCGGCGCGCCGTCGGAGACGATCGTCGCGCGGCGCGCGCGGCCGTGCTGGAAGCGCTGACGGTCGGGGCCGACCGCGAAGCCACCGTCGTGCGCATCGCCGATTTCGGCGCGTTCGTCGATCTCGGCGGAGGTGTGGATGCGTTGATTCCGTTGTCGGAACTCGCCTTCGAAAACGTGAAAGCGGCGTCCGACGTCGTGACGGTCGGTGAGAAACTGACCGTACGCATCATCCGGGTCGACGCGGCCGGCAAGCGCATTGCGGCCTCGCGCAAAGCCGCGCTTCACGACCCGTGGCGCGAACACGCAGCGTTGTTGAAACCGGGTACGGTCGTGGAAGGCAAGGTCGTCGGCAAAGACGGTCGGCTGGACGTCGAGATCGCGCCGAACGTAATCGGCAGCGTTTCGGATCGCGACGCCGATCCCGAGGAATATTCGATCGGCGAAACCGTCGAAGTGACGGTTCGGTTCGCGGATCACCGCAACCGGCGGCTGCGCCTGACGACGATGCACTCGGCGGCCGCCCACGCACCGCCCTCGGGCTTCGCGCCGCTGGGCGTCGAACTCAAGAAGAACTCTTAGCCTTCACACTTACGACGTCAGCGCGTCGATGGTTTCTTGAATCGGCAACGGCAGGACGGTCGTCCCGCCGCAGAACGGAAAATCGAGCGAGACCGCAACCCACAGCAGCAACGCGATCGACAATGCGACGAAACCCGCCAGCGCCAAGTGCATGTCGGAGCGCTCGGGATGAATGAACGACGTCATCACGATCAGGATTCCCGAGAGCACGACCAACCCCAGCCAGAGCTCGTCGGGAACGCCGGAGACGGTGGCGTGCAGGCGGCGCGCGCGCAGATCCTCAAGCGTTGCAAGATCGCGGTCGAGATCGGAACGTGCGTTCTTCTGAACGGGTTGGCCTTCGCGCTCGATCTGCGTCAGGAGCGCGCCGCCGGCGGCACCGGCGCTCGTACCACCGCACAGCATCGGCCATCCGTCGACGATCGACCGCGCGTAGTCGACGACCATCGGACGCTGCGCTGGTACGACGTCGTGGTACAGCATTCGCAGCGTAAACGCCTCGTCATCGACGTTGGCCTCTGCCGCGTGAAGCGTCGACCATAGCGAGACGATGACGAACGCGAAGAGCAGTGCGTTGAGGCCGCCGACCAACTGCAGCCACGGCGGAACGAAGCTGGCGCCCCGCGGAAATTTCCACCGGTCGTATGCGCGCCGCGCAACCAGCGTTACGCCGGCGGCGAAGAGTTCGTAGGTGAGGAGGATGACGACAAAGGCGAGCCACGCCGGAAGTCCCGAGAGCCAGAGGACGATCCCGCTCACGAGCCCAAGGCGTCGTCGATCGCTTCGAGCAGGGCCGGATCTTCCGGCGTGACGCCGGGCGCGAAACGTCCGACGACCTTGCCGCTTCGATCGATGAGGAACTTCTCGAAGTTCCACGTGATGTCGCCCGGCTCGGCGTCGGTCAGCGCCCGGTACAATGGGTGTCTTCCCGGACCGTTCACCTCGAGTTTGTCGAACAGCGGAAACGTTACGTTGAAGCGCGTCGTGCAAAACTGCGCGATCTGCGCGTTCGTCCCGGGCTCCTGCGCGCCGAACTGGTTACACGGGAAGCCCAGCACGCGCAGCCCGCGCCCGGCCTTCTCTTCGTAGAGTTTTTCCAACCCGGCATATTGGGGCGTGAGGCCGCACTCCGAAGCGACGTTCACCGCGAGGAGGACGTCGCCGGCATATTCCCGCAGCGTAGTGTCGCGGCCATCAATATGGCGGACCGCGATATCGTAGAGATCGTTTGCATTCGTAGCCATACGAGCCACCTTATTGAGGGCTCTAGCGGCTCCTGCGCAGAAGCTTTAATCCGGCCCGCCGCGAGCGAGGAACTGGCCGTCCGGAAACCGTAGCTCGCCTCTCCACATGCAGTGTCCCCGGAGCCAAGCGCTTCGAGGGAAAAGGAGACTTTTCCGCATGAAACGTCCGTTCTACTTTGCCATCGCCCTGGCTGCCGCCGCCGTCATGACGTCGGCGCAGGCACCGGTCCTCGCAGCCTCGACCAATCCGATCAACGTCACGCAGTGCTTCGTCACGCAGCCCAAGCTTCTGAGCAAGACGGCGGGCGGCACGCAAATCGACTACACCAACGTATCGCACAAGACCGCGACGATGGTCACGTTTGCCGTCGGCTACCGCAACGCACAGAGCAATTTCTTGCGTAAAGTCACCGATACGGGCACCTTCACGCCGGGAACGCCGGTCGCACACCACTTCGACCTCTACAACGACGTCACGTACTCCGGGAAACAGGTCCACGGGTGTTCCGCCGTCGCGGTCAAATTCTCTGACGGTTCTAAGTGGTCGATCTAGGCCTCTGGGGTTAGTCTCGGTGGGCGAGTTTGGGGTCCGTCCGGCAGACGCTCGAAAAACACATCGTGTGTTTTTCTACTTGACTGTTTTTTCAAAACGTTCAAAGGAAGTTCGCCCTCCGGGCTTTTTTGAAAAAATCAGACACTGCCGGACGGACCCCAAACTCGCCCTCCGAGACTAACGCAAAATATTTTGATCAGCAAAAGCCCGCGATATTAACCGCGGGCTTTTTATTTGCGAGCTGGTGGTTTGTTATTCGTCGTTCTCGTTATTCGTCGCTTAGTAAGGCCTTGTATATGAAGCCGGCTACTGCGCCGCCGGCTAAGGGGGCTAGCCAGAAGAGCCAGAGTTGGGCTAGGGCCCAGCCGCCTACGAAGAGGGCGGGGCCGGTGCTGCGTGCTGGGTTGACTGAGGTGTTGTCGACCGGGATTGAGATGAGATGGATCAGCGTTAGCGCGAGGCCGATCGCGATGCCGGCGAATCCGGCGGGTGCGCGCTTGTCGGTCGCGCCCAAGATCACCGTAAGGAATCCGAACGTGAGCACGAACTCCGCGACGAGCGCGGCGACCATCGAGTATTGGCCGGGCGAATGTTCTCCGTAGCCGTTGCTTGCGAATCCGCCGCTGAGTGAGAAACCGTCTTTGCCGCTTGCAATGACGTACAAGACGGCGGCTGCGGCGATCGCGCCGACGACCTGCACGATGATATACGGAAGAACGTCTTTAGCAGCAAAGCGCTTGGCGCACCAGAGTCCGACGGTGACCGCCGGATTGAAGTGGCCGCCGGAGATCGGGCCGAGTGCGTAGACCATGGTCAGAACCGTCAGACCGAACGCGAGCGCCACGCCCGCGAACCCGATGCCGAGCGCCGGAAAGGCTGCGGCAAGCACCGCGCTGCCGCAACCGCCGAACACAAGCCAAAAGGTCCCGAAGAACTCCGCGGTGAGGCGTCGAGACAAGGCCATGGTTTTCTCCCTTACTGGCTGGTCAGTGAGAGGGTCTCCGTATTGAGGTTGTAGTTGCCGGCCGCCACGAGGTTGTTTGGATTCGCGCAGATCACGCTGTTGTCCGGACCGTAGATCACGACGAGGCCCGGCGGTCCGCACTGGACTTGCTGCAACTGATAGTTCGAGAGCAGCGTGGATCCGGGACTGCTCGGCTGAACTTCATACGACGTATACGTTTGATTGTTCGACGAAACGATCGCTCCGTACACCGCTGCCGACGTGACGCCGACCGCCATTGCTCCCCAGAAACCGCCGCCATAGTATCCGTAAGCCGGAGCCCAAGCGACGCCATGGTTCCAACCGTACGCGCCGCCGCCATAGTTAACGGGATTGTTGACGACGGTTCGGTTCACATTCACGTTGTTGTTGTTGATGTTCGTTCGGTTACCGTTGTTGTTGACGTTGTTGCGATTGCCGTTGTTATTGTTGTTGTTGTTGCGATTGCCGTTGTTATTGTTGTTGTTGTTCGCGTTGTTGCGATTGCCGTTGTTGTTCGCATTGTTACGGTTGCCGGCATTATTGTTCGCGTTGTTGCGATTGCCGTTGTTGGCGTTGTTCGCGTTGTTGCGGTTGCCGTTGTTGGCGTTATTGCGGTTGCCGGCATTATTGTTCGCGTTGTTGCGATTCGGCTGCGGGTTGCTCGGCTTCTTGTAGTCGCTGGACGAAACGTTGAAACCACCCTGCCTGTTTCCGCCGCCGCCGGAAGGAGCCGGGCGCGAAGGGGCCGGACGCGAAGGCGCCGGACGGCTACCGCCGCCACCGCCGCCGCGAGCACCGCCGCCGCCCCCCCCGCCGCCCCCGCGAGGACCGGCGTCGGCAAACGAGACGAGCGCGCCTTGCGCGGCAATCGCCAGTGCGAGAATGAGTGCTAACCGTTTCATTTGGTCACCTTATCGATTTTCCCGACGAGATTGATGTACGTCCCTTTTCCGCTCAGGAGGCTCATCACGATTCCGTGCGGCGGGAGCTGGGTGGTGGAGTGTGGGAGCCACTGCATGGAGTCGGTCATATTTGCATACAGCGTTCCGCGTTGAAGATCGAGCGCATGCGCCCCTCCGGATTGCACGAGCGTTACCGCGGTCGGCAGGCAGACTTTGATTTCACCCTGATACGCGCACGCCGCCTGGGTAATGATGAGCGTCCCTTTGCCGTCCTCAGACGTTATGTTCAAGGTATTGTGAATCACTTTAACCGCGACGCGTTCGTACGTATCCGCATTTTGGTTGATGTGCTGGATCGTAAGAGTGCCCTGCGCGCTCGCTCCCGCGGCAGCGCCCAGCACGATAGCCGTCACCAGCGCGGCAAAGGCGGTCACACGCGCGATGGCGGGTGCCCGGAGTCGTTTGGTCATTTTGATACCTCAAGAAGACGGAAACGAAGGCCCAGGCACGGGCGAGCCCGAGAACCGAGCTTCATCCGTATTCTAAAAAGCAATTGGGGGTTCCCCCGGCTCGGGCGCTGCTACGGCGTCAATCCGGCGCCAGAATTGCGACGCCGTTTGCCTGGAGCGATGCGCGAATCCGGAGAGCAAAAGCTAGGGCTTCGGGAGCGTCTCCGTGCAGGCAGATCGTCTCGATCCCTCGCTCGATAAGGTCGAAGACCTGCCGAACCGAGCGCTCTGAATCCTCGATCATCGCACCCGGCTGGCCACGCGCGACGAGCTCTCCCGAATCGGTATACGCGCGATCGGCAAAGCCTTCTTCGACTGCACGCAACCCCGCTTCGCGCGCCGCACGAATCGAAGCGCTCCCGGCAAGGCCGACCAGCGCGAGCGATGGATCGAAATCGCGCACCGCGCGCGCAATCGCACCGGCTAGCGCCTCATCGCGCGCGGCTTGATTGTAGAGCGCGCCGTGCGGTTTAACGTGGCGTAAGCGACCGCCTTGTGCTTCGACGATCGATGCAAGCGTGCGGATCTGCGAAGCGACGTCCGAGTACACGTCCTCCGGCGTTCGCGACATCGCCTTACGTCCGAAATTCTCGCGATCCGGATACGACGGATGCGCCCCGATCGCGACACCGGCGGCGAGCGCGAGACGCGCGGTTTCGCGCATCGTGGTCTCGTCGCCGGCGTGCCAGCCGCACGCGACGTTTGCGGACGTTACCAACGCGAGCAGAGGGGCATCCGCGCCGCAGCCTTCGCCGAGATCGGCGTTGAGATCGACCCGCGTCACGGCAGCGATGCTTCCACGCGTTCCAGGTACGACGCAACCTGGCGACGTGCCTCGGCCGCATCTTCAAGAGAACAGGGCACGAAGCGCAGGCGGCTTCCGATCGGCAGTTGCGCGATCTTCCAAAGATCGGCTTCGATCGCGCATCCGAGCTTGGGATACCCGCCGGTCGTCTGCGCATCCGCCAACAGAACGATCGGTTCGCCGGACGGCGGCAGCTGCACCACGCCCGGAAAAACCGCATGCGACGGAAAGCCGCGGTGCTCGAACGCGAGCATCGTCGCACCAGTGAGGCGAGCGCCCATCCGGTTGCTTTGCGGTGCGATCGCATAGGCGTTCGACCAGAACGCATCGCGCGTGTCGCCGCCGATCGTCGCAAACTCGCCGCCGGCTAGAAATCGCACGTCGAGTTCCGGCTGTGCGAACGCATCGGCAGCAAAATCCCACTGCGGCGGCTTGCAGCGCGGCCGCGCGCCGGGCGGAAACGCTCTGCGCACTTCCGATTCGAACGGGACGCGATCGCCGGCGCGCAACGCGCGCCCTTCGTAACCGCCGAACGACGCGGCAACGTTGGTATCGCGCGAATTCAAAACGCACGGCACGCCGATGCCGCCCGCGACGGCGAGGTAGGTGCGCGCACTCGCGCGCGGCCGCCGCAGCGTCAGCATCGCTCCAGCGTGCGCTTCATACGATCCCCACGGATCGACGCGCGCGCCGTCCAGATCTGCCGCGCAGGCCGCACCCGCAAGCGCGAATCGAGTAAAACCGTCGAAGCGAATCTTCAATCCGCCGAGTGCGATCTCGAGGGCGGCGGCATCCGCGTCATTGCCGGCGAGCAGGTTTGCAGCCGCAAACGCAACCGCATCCAACGGGCCGCCCGTCGCCACACCTTCTGCCCGAAAACCAAACCGGCCGCGATCGACGACGATCGCGAATAGTCCGCCGTCTAAAACCTCGAACGCGCTCATCGCACCTCTACGAAGCGAACCCGATCGCCCGGCGCAATCGCCGCTGCCGGCAACCGCCGCGCATCGAACATCACCGCATCCGTCCGCCCGATAACGTTCCATCCACCCGGTGAAGCAAACGGATACACCGCCGTCAACTCCCCGCCAATCGCCACCGACCCCGCCGCTACGACGGCGCGCGGCACCGCCCGTCGCGGAACCGCCAGCCGCGCATCCAGTCCGCCAAGATACGCAAACCCCGGCAAAAACCCAACAAACAGCGCCACGTACTCCCCACCCGCATGCAACTCAACAACCTCACGCTCGCTCAACCCAGCATGCGCCGCAACCTCACCCAAATCGAATCCATCATAGATCACCGGAATTTCAACCAGCCGCGACGCTTCAACGACGCCCTCAACCGCAGCGTCCCAAACCTCTACAAGCTGCGAACTCAATCTCTGAAAATCCGCATCATCAGGATCGCGCACGAAGACCGTAAGATTCCCGTCCCCACAAACGGCGTCCACAATTCCATCCCACCCACGCGCAACCCGAGCAACACTCCAAAGCCGCCGCTGAATTTCAATCGAAGCGCTCACGTGCGTCAAAAGCACAATGGCCCGCTCCCCAAACCGCTCCACCAAAACACTCAAGCCCGCTCTCCTCCGCAGCCTCTAACGTGTTTTGGTTATTGGCGGGCGTCTCGTTCCTGGGCGATTTCCGATTTTCTCAAAAAAGCCCGGAGGGCGAACTTCCTTTAAAGTTTTGAAAAAACGGATAAGTAGAAAACCCCATGGATGGGGTTTTCGAGCGGTCGCCCAGGAACGAGACGCCCGCCGATAACCAAAACATCGCTAGAACTTCCTAACCCCAAGTTTCCGCTGCCGCATCATCGTATGAATCGCGGAGTGCGACCCCTTATGCTCCTCGCAATGCTGCTCGTTGCAGTTCATATATTTGCAGCGCTCCTTGGCAAGGACTTCGCATCCGGGCGTCTGGCACGTGCGGCGCTCCGCCGAAGTAACCCGGGACCACTTGCGCTTGACGTATGCCACGGCGCTACGCGCCCACCGCAACGCGCGACAACGACGGATTGTCGCGAGCCTGATCGATTGTGTCGCCATCGGCGAGTGACGTGATCGCGGAACGAGCCCGGGCCGCGAATAGCACCGGGTATCCGGCGCTTGCGCCGTGGGCCGGGTAGACGACGTCGCTCTCCGCGGTGAAAGCGGCTTCGAGCTGGTCGAGCGTTGCGGCATCGAGTTTCACATCGCCATAGAGGATCGCAAAGTCCCGGTCCGCAGGGATTGCAGCCAGGCCGACTTTGAGCGCGTAACTCAAGCCTCGATCCGGCTGGTCGTTCACAATCGTTAGGGCGAGCGGCGCCTGCCTGCAGGCATCGTCGATCTTCTCGGGCGGAACGACGACGAACGCTTCGCGCTCGCCCAACGCTTCAGCAACGCGCGCCAAGGCCGAGCGTCCGTCGGTGGGCTCGAAGATATTAATGAGACCCTCGCGAGTAAGATCTCCCGAGGCGAGGACGACGTAGACGATCTGCGGCACCTCACCCAGCTTCGCGCTGAGCCCATGCCAACCATGCGATTCGGGGGTATACTGGAGCCAGAGACGTACGCTTATGGAACGCCGCACGGTCACCGTCCTCGCCGCTTTCTTGCTCCTCGCGGTAGCTCCGCAATCGCCGCCCGGGGATTCGCCGGTTATTGCCGCTGCCTACGCGCGCAACGACTCGCTCGAAAGCTACACGTTCGAAGTCGACGTCGCGATGGCGATGCGTCATTTCCCATGGCTGCACTTTCACATTCAGGGCGACGGCGTCTACGAGCGCGGACGCCGCTACGTCGTGCACTTTACGAAGATGCCGTTCTTCGCTCCGCAGCCGCGTGACGTCGATCTCTCCATGCTGGATCCCGCGATGTGGCCCTCGACGTACACCGTCGATGCCGCGCACGAGGACGGCAGCGACGTCGTCTTCACGCTGCACGCGATCAAGGACGATTCGCTGCAAGAGGCTATCGTGACGATGAGCCCGCTCGACGGTACGGAACGCGTCGACGCGACGTATCGCGACGGGACGCACATTGTGATGACGGTTGCTTCGAACGACTCTCGCGGGTATCTGCTGCCGTCCAAGATTACGGCTGAGATCGACTATGGGCGTACGCCTTTATCCGCGGACGCGGACTTCTCGCATTATGTGGTGCCGTAGCGTCAGAACGCCGCTCGCGAACTCGGAGCTTCGTCCCCCTGGGCGACCGCTCGAAAAACACATCCATGTGTTTTTCTACTTATCCGTTTTTTCAAAACTTTAAAGGAAGTACGCCCTCCGGGCTTTTTTGAAAAAATCGGAAATCGCCCAGGGGGACGAAGCTCCGAGTTCGCGAGCGACGTTCTGGCTATGTTCTAGCTAGTGCTTAAAGGGGTTTTTGAATTTTAGGACTTTTCCCAGGTTGGTGCCGCGGATGATGTTGCCGGACTTGTAGAAGAGTCCGAACGAATCGATCGAGGAGAGGTCGGGAAAAATGCAGGCGTCGAGTTGGGGGTCGACGTCGCTCTTCTTTCCGACCCATGCGCCGCCGTTGAGATTGATGCCGCCGAACTCGTCGGTGCCGCCAAGTTGCGAGCAGTAGCACGAACCCGGGCTGCCGCCGCCGGTGCACGTCGATTTCGGGGGACTGTAATACGCCAGTGCTGCAAGCGTCGGCTTCGTTGCGTTGAGGGTCGAAAGTAGGAGATGAATACTGGATGGGTATTTGCCGCCGCTTGTATAGACGCAAAAATTGGCGGAACCGGAGAGGATCAGCGGCGTACCGCCATTGGTGTTGAACTCGGGAACCCGGCGTTCCACTGAGCCGCCCGTCGAGCGGCAGTATTGAGCGTCCGCCGCATTGGTGTCGGGCGACGAAAAGATCGGGCCCGCGGCGAGTGGAGCGGCGACGGTGTGGGAGGCGGGGGTTACGGCGCGCGCGGTTGCGGCGGCGGTGGCGATGAGGACGGCGGCGGCCATGGCGGCGGCGGCGAAACGGACGAGGTTCATATACGAAAAACTCCCCATAGGCAATGCGGGTCCGAGCGTGCGTTCGATAAACGTACGGCGGGGCCCGTTCGGCGCGGGAAGGTGGGCTTACCAGGCAGGCAATTGCGGTCCCGGACGAAAACGGAGGCGCTTGCACGCAGCAATTCAACCAACCAAGCAACCTCCTAGGAGATGTACATGCGCTTCCTCACGACTTCGATGATGGCCCTCGTGGTCGCCGTCGCCATCACCGGCTGTTCGGGATCCTCGAACTCCGCCGACAACTCAGCAACCTCGGCGGCCGCCGACAACAGCGCGACGTCCAGCGCGTCGTCGGACAACTCCGCCGCCGACAACTCCGCCGCGTCGACCGCCAGCGATGCGGCATCGGCCGCAAAATCGACCGGCGATATTCCGGCCTATCCGGGCGCGAAGACCGAAGCCGCCGGCAGCAACGCGATGAGCGGTTCTGGAATGGCAGCGGGCAAAGTGCTCTCGACCACCGACGATTTCGACAAAGTCTACGGGTGGTATCAGAAGAACATGCCGGCCGGATCGGAAAAATCCCACATGGATACGCCGGTCAAGTCAGCCGTGTTCATGACCGGCGAAGCCGGCAAGGATCAACAGTCGGTAACGATCACGACCGCCAACGGCAAGACGATGATCACCATCGCTCACGTCAAGATGTAAGGCGCGTCCGCGCGTAAAAAAACGGGGCAGGCGCGCGGCGCCCGCCCCGTTTTCATTTCGCTCCTAGTCGGCGGAAACGCAGGCCACGTTCACGTTGCCCAGTTTCACGTTTTTCGCGCTGACGGTGTGCGCTTGGGCGTTGACCATCACCGTCGCCGACGCGCCGTTCGCGTCTTGAAGCATAAGGACTTGCGCCGTCGGATTCGCGTCGTCGAGATCGGATACCACGCCCGCATGTTCGGCCACGCGAAGGTGGTTGAGCGTGAACGAAATCCCCGCAAGTGCCCCGGGACACGCGGCCATCGCATCCTTGAAACTGACGTTCGACGCCCGGACTGTAACCGAGGGCATGCTGCTCGCGGAGGCGACTGCGACCGTCGCGGCGGCGAGAAGAATCGGTGCCAATACTTTCATTGGGCCGGGCTTCGGGTCCGGATGCCTCGCTGCCTCCGGGCGAGAACGATGGCCGGAATGCGGATTGGGATCGATCTCGGCGGCACCAAAATCGAAATCGCGGTCCTCGACGACGCCGGTGCGATGCTCCTCCGCCGGCGCGTCCCGACGCCGGCCGGCGACTATGACGGCACGCTCGACGCGGTCGCAGCCCTGGTCGTGGCGGCCGAGCGAGAACTCGGCAGCGCCGCGAGCATCGGCATCGGTATCCCGGGCTCAATCTCGCCATCCACCGGGCTCGTGCGCAACGCCAACAGTACGGTGCTGATCGGCAAGCCCCTCGATCGCGATCTGGCACGGCGGCTCGGCCGGCCGCTCCAGATGGACAACGACGCCAACTGCTTCATTCTGTCCGAAAGCCGCGGCGGCGCCGCGGACGAAGCCGGCGTCGCGTTCGGCGCGATCCTCGGCACCGGCGTCGGCGGCGGCATCGCATTCGCGGGCCGCCCGCATGACGGCCGCAACGCTATCGCCGGCGAGTGGGGCCATACGCCCATGCCATGGCTGCGAGACGACGAAAAACCCGAACGCTGCTACTGCGGCCGCAACGGCTGCATCGAAACGTTCCTCTCCGGCCCCCAACTTCGCGAACAATACCGCAAACGAACCGGCCGCACACTCGACCCGCCGGAGATCAACGCTGCCGCAGAATCCGGCGACGCGGACGCAGAGGCCGTACTCGTGCGATACGAAGATCGCCTCGCACGCGGCCTCGTAATAATTCTCGACATCCTCGACCCCGACATCATCGTATTCGGCGGCGGCCTATCCAACCTCGACCGCTTGTACGCGAACGTCCCGCCGCTGCTCGCACGCTACGCGTTCGCCGACAACATCGACACGCCGCTCCGCCGCGCAAAGTTCGGCGACTCCAGCGGCGTCCGCGGCGCCGCAATGCTGTAGTTCCCCTGGCATTGCACGTCGCTCGCGGAGCTCGAGCTTCGTTCCCCTGGGCGATTTCCGATTTTTTCAAAAAAGCCCGGAGGGCGAACTTCCTTTGAAGTTTTGAAAAAACGGTTAAGTAGAAAAACACACGATGTGTTTTTCGAGCGGTCGCCCAGGGGAATGGAGCTCGAGCTCCGCGAGCGACGTCCTAGGGTTTAAGCTGCGCGATCAAAAACGCCGCGGACGCCTCGTAGTTGGCGACCATGTGTGCCCAGACTTGCTGTTCGTGCGTTTCGTTCGGGAAGACGAGCGTCTGCACGTCGACGCCTTTATCGCGAAGGCGCGCGACTAAGTCGACGCTTTGCGAGAACTCGACGTTGCGATCGTCGTCGCCTTGCTCGACGAACACCGGCGACGTCCACGTCGCGACGGAGGCGATCGGCGACGCATCGTAGGCGATCTTTCGCTGTTCGGGCGTTCCGACGGAGCCGACGGATTGCCCCATATCGAGTTCGATGCTCGTCGCCCAGTTGTGCACGCCCGCGTCGTCGACGCCGGCTTTAAAGATATCGGAGTTACGCGCTAGGGCGAGCGCGGTCAGATACCCGCCGTACGAGAGGCCGTAGATTCCCAGCCGGTTCTTGTCGACGTCGGAACGTTTCTGCAGATAGCGCGCGCCCGCAAGAACGTCCTGATATTCCGCGGCTCCGCGCAAGCCGACGTGTTTGGCTTCGCGAAAGTCGTGGCCGTACATGATGCCGCTGCGATAGTTGATCGAGAGCACTACGAAGCCGTGATTGGCGTAGTACTGATTGGATTCGTAGAGGTTCGTATACGCTTCCATATAGTGAAAGCCGGGGAGCATCTGGCGAACCGGGCCGCCGTGATCGAAGATCAGCCCGGGATGCTTGGCCTTACCATCATTGGGAACGAAGAGCTGGCCGTGGATGAGCAGGCCGTCGGGCGCGTGAAACGTTACGAGTTGCGGCTTGACGAGATCGGCCGCCGGGAACTCGGGCGGCGTGGGCACGCCGATCACGGCGACCGGCGGATTACCGGAGAGATAGACGGTGGGAACCGTGTTGTACCCGGCATTGACGTATGCGTAGCGTCCTGCAGCCATCGGTACCGGCGACCATTGGTCTTCCTCGCCCGAGGTCAGCGCTTGCGGCTGCGCACTGAGTCCGACTTGCCAAATGTGACGGCGTTCTTGGTCGCCCTCATTGGTCGCGTAGAGCAGCGAGCTTCCGTCGAACGAACGCACCACGGTCTCGGCTTCGAACGGACCCGATGCGAGCGCGCGCGCCGGCGCACCGGACGAATCGGCGACGTAGAGATTTTGCCAGCCGCTGCCCTCCCACGGAAACGCGACGGCGGTGTTGTTGAGCCACCAGAGCTGAGCCGCGCCGTCGGTCGGATAGAACTGCGCTCCCATCCCGCGGTGGGCGGCCCAAATCTGCTTTGCCGAACCGGTCGCCGCGTCGGCGACCCAGATCGACCACGGCGCGCGCACGGGATCTAGGTACGGCGATTCGTCTTCGCGCGCGCCGGGCTGCCGGATGTAGGCGACGAGCGTGGAGTCGGGAGACCACGCCGGGTAAGAATCGTACGCAAAGTCCGGCGTCGCGTACACGACGTTCTTCCCGCCGGGGGTGAAGATGCCGACGTACGAGTGATCGTTGCGCTGATTGGTGAATGCGATCGACGCGCCGTTCGGCGACCATACGGGATTCGAGATCTGTCCGCGAACCGAAAGCGAAACCGGTGCGCCGGCTTTCAGGGTGGAGCCGTCGCGCCGAAGCGAGGCGATCTGCAGCGCGCCGTCTTTGATCCAGGCGATGGCGTCGCCGTGCGGCGATACGGCGGCGTCGCGGCCTTGACCCACGAGCACCGGGTCACCGCCCGCAAGCGAAATGACGTAGATTCCGCGGATGGGCGCCGGGACGGACAGCAGCGGATTGACGTTATCGCCGCCCGAGTTATCCTCGGTGCCGCCGCGCATATAGGCGGCCGCGTTGAGGCCCGGAACGAACTGAATGTCGTCCAGATCCTGCCCGTCGTCGGCGTCGTATGCCGTAATTTTTCGCGTCGTGCCTCCGCGATAGAGAAACACGTTGCGCGTGCCGCGCAGGTGGACTTTCCAGAGCAGTTCGTCGCCGGCGGGCGAGGTCGTAAGGCCGGCGACGTACGGCGCGCTCAAAACGTCGCGCATCGAGAACGTGGCGGCGGCGGCAGGCAGGGCGGGCGCGGCCAGTACGGCCGCGAGCGCGACGAGAACAAGGCGAATCGGCATGCTTTCGAGCTTAGCCGCAGGCGCGAGCCAGCCCTTGCCTAAGACCTCACTCTATGCAACGCAAATCGTACACCGGCCTGATCGTCGGCGGGGCCATCGTCCTCATTCTGCTGTTCATGGTCGGCGGGACCTACAATTCGCTGGTATCGCTGAGTCAGGCCGTCGACGCACAGTGGGGACAGGTGCAGAACGTCTACCAGCGCCGCGCCGATCTCATTCCGAACCTCGTCGCGACCGTCAAAGGTGCGGCGAACTTCGAACAGAGCACGTACGAAGCGGTCGCGAAGGCGCGCGCGTCAGTTGGGCAAATCTCGCCGGCGGTCGTGCAGAACGCCATCAACGATCCCAAAGCGTTCGCACAATACCAGCAGGCGCAGGATACGCTGGGATCCGCGCTCACCCATCTGCTCGCCGTTTCGGAAAACTATCCGCAGCTCAAAGCGACGCAAAACTTTCAGACGCTCCAATCGCAAATCGAGGGCAGCGAAAACCGCATCGCGTTCGAGCGCATGAAGTACAACGACGCGGCGCGCGCCTTTAACACGCGGCGCGATTCGCTGCCGGCGGTGCTCTTCGTGGGATTCTTCGGGTCGCGCTTCAACGAGAAGCCCTACTTCCAAGGCCAGCCGGGAACCGATAAGCCGCCGACGGTCCAGTTTTAAATGGCCGCAAAGCTGACCAAGGACGACCGCGCGCGGATCGCGCGCGCCATTGCGGCGGCCGAAGACGGGACCACAGGCTCGATCGCGGTGCGTATCGTCAACGATAAGCATCTCAACGCCGTCGAAAAAGCCAAGAGCGAATTTGGGCACATCGGCATGCACCGGCACGAACCGGCCAACGCCGCGCTCGTGCTGGTGGCACCGCGCGCCCGACAGTTTGCCGTGATCGGCGACAGCGCGCTGCACGCACGCGTCGGCGACGAGTTTTGGAAAGCGCTTACGATCGAGATGCGCCGCTATTTTGCGTACGACCAGATGGCCGAGGGTATCGTCCACGCCGTCGACCGGCTCGGCGAACAGTTCCGCGCGCATTTTTCGGTCGATACGCGCGCATGATTGCGAGGCGCCTCGGCGCCGCATTCGTTCTCGCCGTTCTGCTCGCACCGTTCGCGTGCGTCGCGGTTCTCGCGGCAGATTTTCCCGTACCGCCGCGTCCGACCACCGAAGTCGTCGATCCGGCCGGCGCGTTGAGTGCATCCGCGCGAACGGCGCTGGAAGACAAGCTCGAGGCCTTCGAGTCGTCGACCGGACATCACGTCGTGGTTTACATCGGCCAAACGACCGGCAACGTCCCGCTCGAGACCTGGACCGCGGAGACCGCACAAACGTGGAGGGTGGGTCAAAAAGGAAAAGATGACGGCGCCGTGCTGTTCGTGTTCATGCAGGATCACAAGGTGCGGATCGAAGTCGGCTACGGCTTGGAAAGCACGCTGACCGACGCGAACGCGAGCCGGATCATCGCGAGCGCCATCGTACCGAAGATGAAAGCCGGCGACACCGACGGCGCCGTAACCGCAGGCGTGAACGGCATGCTTTCAGCGATCGATCCGACGTACGCGACGCCAGGCGCCGCACAACCGGACGATTCGGCTGCAACAGCGTCGCCGATAAACCCGCTGATCTTCGTCGGCATCACGCTCTTCGTATTGACCGTCGTCTTCTTCATCTTCATGCAGATCTACACGGCGATCTGGTACGGGCATCTGATCCGGCGCGAAGGCAAGGACGCCGCCGCTGCGGATCTGCGCAAGTCGTGGCTGCACGTCTTCGTGATCGCCGGCGCGACCGCCGGCAGCGGATACTCGGGAGGCGGTTTTTCAAGCGGCGGTTTTTCGGGCGGCGGGTTTTCCGGCGGCGGGTTCTCGGGCGGGTCGTTCGGTGGAAGCTTCGGCGGCGGTGGCGCCTCGGGGAGCTGGTAGCGGTGCGCAAACGCACGCTGCGATTTGGAGCGGCCGCGATCCTGGTCGCAGTCGCGACGATGTATTCCATCGCATTAGCGGCCGACTTTCAAGTGCCGCCGCGGCCGACGACCGAGGTGGTCGACCCAGGCGGCATAATGAGCGATACCGCGAGAACGGCGCTCGAGAGCGAACTGGAATCGTTCGAAGCGACGACCGGCCATCACGTCGTAGTCTACATCGGGCAAACGACGGGCGACGTACCGCTCGAAACGTGGACCGCGGAAACGGCGTCGACGTGGAAGGTCGGACAAAAGGGCAAAGACGACGGCGCGATCCTGTTCCTGTTCATGAAGGACCACAAGGTCCGCATCGAAGTCGGCTACGGGCTCGAGAGCACGCTGACCGACGCGCTCTCGAAACAGATCATCGATACCGTCATCGTTCCCCGAATGCAAAACGGCGCGACGGATGAAGCGGTCAGCGAGGGCGCCGCGGCGATGCTCGTTACGATCGAACCGACGTTTAATCCGACGACGAAACCGGACGAGACGAGCAGCCAGGATACGTCGTCGAGCGACGACATCGGTTTTTGGGGGTATGTCGTCGGCGGCGGCTTCTTGCTGATCGGCTTGTACATCGCGTTCGCCTTCTTCATGAGCATCATCGCATCGATTCGCCGCGGATACTTAATCCGGCACGAGGGTAAAGCGGCCGCGGACAAAGACATGAAGCGATCCTGGCTGAATTTCTGGCTGCTCGGCGGCGCGGCGAGTTCGAGTTCGTACGGCGTGGGCAGCGGTTTCTTTTCGGGCGGTTTCGGCGGCGGAGGCGGCGGATTCTCGGGCGGCTCCTTCGGCGGCGGTTTCGGCGGCGGCGGCGCCTCCGGAAGCTGGTGACGGAACAGGCCCGGCTTCACGGCGCGGCGTAGTTTATCCGCATGAATCGTGCACTCACCGGACTGTTCTGTGCCGTCGTTCTGGCCCTCTCGCTGCTGCCCACCGTTTCGCGCGCGGATAGCGTCACCTACGTCTACGCGGCGCTGCCGGGCCCGATCGGTAATTGCCAATGGTTCGACGCACACTTGAACGACCGGGATACCGGCGCGCTCGCGCAGATCGTCGATCTGCTGTACAACCGCGCCGCGCTCACACCGGGGACGCCCGTGACGATCACGCAATCGGGCGCGACCGATTCCGGCGTTCCACTTTCGGCGTTCACCTACAACGGACGGCTTCTGTGCGCGCAGAGCGAAGCCGTTCTCCCCGCGACGCCCTCACCCGAGCCGACTCCCACCCCAACGCCGTCGCCGGTGCCGACCGCCCCGCAACTCAATTCATCGCCCGAACCTACGTAACGCCACTACTAGCGAGCGTCCCAATTGACTGCGTTGACCGGATAGAGCAGCATGTTTCGTGCGAAGCCGGAGACGCGGTCGTCGAGCGCGTCGACGTTGTTCTCGAATGCCAGCGGAATTAGCGGCGCGTCATTTCGCACGATGCGCTGCATCGCAATGAAATCGCTGCGGCGGCGGCTCTCGCTCGCCGTCGAGGCCTGATCCTCGAAGAGGGCTTCAAACGCCGGGCTGCAGTAGTTCATCGAGTTGTTGCCGTTGGGACCACGCTGGCTGCAGGCCGTGATCACGGATTGCTCCGGATCCGCGGCCCCGATCCATTGGCTCGACGCGAGGATGAAGCGCCCGGAGCGCAGCGGTCCGCCCGGGCCGTTGAAGAGCGCCGGCGCAAACGTTTTGAGTTCGATCTCGATGCCGGCTTTGTGAAGCTGGTCTTGAACGACGGTTTCGAGCCACGTTCCACGCGTCGGCTGGAACGCGAGCGTCACCGCGTCACCTTTCTTCCACCCCGATAATGCGAGTTCGCTCGTCGCACGGTTGAGGTCCGCATGCATCGATGCGGGGTCGGGATCGTGCCACGCAAAGACCGGCGGCAAGAAGGAATCGGCGGCGCTCATCGTCCCGAAGCGCGTTCGCACGATGGCGGACGAATCGAGTGCCGCGGCGACCGCGCGCCGGAAATGCACGTCGGCCGTGGGCGCGAGCGCGGTTTGCGCGAACAGCATGTATTCGCCGTTGATCGGCGTGAGGAGGGTGCGGATTCCGGGCAGCCGCGCGAGCTGCGGAATCTGACCGGCACCGACTTCGGCGATGTCGACGCCGCGCGATTGAAGCGCGAGCAGCGATGAATCGACGTTGGGAAGCAGCTCGAGGACGATCCGCTGCAGTTTCGGCTGCGGCCGATAGTAGGGATTGGGATCCAAGACGATGCGATTGCCGCGGCTCCATTGCGTGACGCGAAACGGACCGGTGCCGAACGGCAGTTGATTCCACTGCCCGCGCGTGACGTCGGTCGATGCGAACGCGTGCGCCGGAAGGATGCCGAAGGCGAAATCGGCCTGCGCGAAGATCTCGGCTACGGCAGCGTTCCAGCGCTTGAAGAGACGCACCACCACCGTGTGCGAGCCCGGGGTTGCGAGGGAAGCGATCCGGCGATACGCGTCTTGCGACTCGACCGGGTTACGCGGATCCATGATCGCACGATACGTGAACGCGACGTCGCGCGACGTGAACGGCGCACCGTCGGCGAAACGCACGCCCGTACGCAGGTGATACACGATTCGCTTCCCGTCCGGCGAGACGTCGCCGTTACCGATCGTCGGAACGCGCGTGACCAGCACCGGAACCAAATGATTGCGCGCATCGAGACCGATAAGCGTCTCGGTGACGAGCAGGTCGTAACCAATCGTATCTTGATCGTGGGCCAGCAGCGGGTTCAGCGAGCTTGGGTCCGCGTTGTCGGCGATGCGGAGCACGTGCGGCTCGCCGTGTTGACGGGCGCCGCAGCCGGCGGCGGCCAGCACGAGCGCGGCCAGCGCGGCCAGCCCGAACGCGGAACGCTTCATCGCCGCACACGGAACGCCATGCTGATGCGTTCGCCGACCGGTTCGGCCGTCTTTGGAATGCCGTGATCGTAAAACGCCTGCGTGTCGTAACTCATCACCAGCAGGCTGCCGGGTTCGAGATCGAGATCGTATCGATGCGGCGGACGCGCCTTGCTGCGAATGGTCATGCGGCGCGCCGCTCCAAGCGAGATCAGCGCGATCGGGTGGCCGGCGACGATTTCGTCGGTATGATCGTTGTGCGGAGCGACGCTGTCACGCCCGTCACGGTACAGATTCAACCCCACGTTCGTAAACGGCGTGCCGGTCGCTTCGACGACGCGGCGCTCGGCTTCGAGTACGGCGGCCGGGGCGCCGCCCGCATCTAAGCGAAACGACGCGACCAAGCGAGGCACGTCGACCTCGCGGTCGTACATCATTCGCCGTTCGCTCCTCCACGCGACGCTGCCGCGCAGTTCGTCGAACCAAGCCCGCGCGCGATCGAGTTCGATGAATCCGGGGGCGTACTCGATTCGTCCGGTGGCGTCATCGACCAGGATGCGCGGGCCGTCTCCTAAGAACGAAAGCTGCACACCCGAGATTGCGAGCTTCTACGGATAAAGACCTCGCAGCTTGGTTGCCTCGGCGACGCGATCGACGGCGACGCAGTAGGCGCCCATGCGCATCGAAACGTTGTGGCGCTTCGACTGATCGTAGGCTTCGCGGAACGCGCGAACCATCTTGCGCTTGAGCCGTTCGTTGATCTCTTCTTCTTCCCAGAAGTTGTTCTGCAGGTCTTGGACCCACTCGAAGTACGAGACGGTCACGCCGCCCGCGTTCGCGAGAATATCGGGCAACACCATCACACCGCGCTCGAAGAGCACGGCGTCGGCCTCCGGCATGGTCGGGCCGTTGGCGGCTTCGGCAACGATTCGCGCTTTGATGCGCGGCGCATTTTCGGCCGTAATCACCTTTTCGAGCGCCGCCGGGACGAGCACGTCGCAGTCGTATTCGAGGACTTCTTTGTTGTCGATTCGCGCTGCGCCGGAAAACCCGACGACGGAGCCGGTTTCCAGCTTGTGCGCCATCAGACGGTTCACATCGAGGCCGCGCGGGTCGGCGACGCCGCCCTGTGAGTCCGAAACGGCGACGATGTGATAGCCGCGCTGCGCCATCAGCTGCGCGGCGTACATGCCGGCGTTGCCGAAGCCTTGAATTGCAACGCGCGCTTCGCGAATCTCGCGTCCGATTTCGTGCATGGCTTCGTCCACCACGTACAGACAGCCCCGCGCGGTCGCCTTGTCGCGACCGAGCGAACCGCCAATGGAGATCGGTTTGCCGGTGACGACGCCGGGAATCGAATAACCGGCCTGCATCGAGAACGTATCCATGATCCACGCCATGATCTGCGGCGTGGTGTAGACGTCCGGTGCCGGAATATCTTTCTCGGGGCCGATGATGATCGATATTTCACTGGTGAATCGGCGCGTGAGATTCTCCAGCTCCTGCATCGACATGTGCTTGGGATCGCAGATCACGCCGCCTTTGGCGCCGCCGAATGGAATGTTGACGAGGGCACACTTCCAAGTCATCCACATGGCCAGCGCCTTGACTTCGTCCAGCGTCACGTCCGGGTGGAATCGGATGCCGCCTTTACCCGGCCCGCGCGACATATTGTGCTGCACGCGGTACCCGGCGAACATTCGAAACGAGCCGTCGTCCATACGGACCGGCACCGAAACCTCGAGAATACGTTTTGGGACCCGTAGATAGCCGTGGATTGATTCGTTGAGACCGATGAGCTTGGCGACCTCGTCGAGCTGGCTCTGGGCCATCTCCCATACGTTGTCGCCAGCCTGGACCGCAGAGAGGTCTTGGGGCATGGCGTTACCTCCGAGAAGGCTATTTGCAGAGGGAATGCCGCGTCGCCTTCAGGGTTTATCCCCGTTTCAGCCGAAAAGCTGGTAAGGGCATGCTGAACGATTTGATCACCTTCTTCACGGGCAGCGCGCAAAACAGGCGTAAGTACGCGCGCCGTGCGGGACCCTATAAGGCCTTTGCGGCGGTCGGCGCCAATTGGGTGGGTTGCGTCTGCACCGACATTTCGGGCAGCGGCCTGGGAGTCGTCTCGCCCAACGAGCTCGGAGCCGAAGCCAACTTTCGGGTTCAGATCGAGTCGCGAGCCGTGACCATTCGCGCCAAGCGAATTTGGGCAAAACCCGGGACCCTCGCTGGAAAGCCGGCCTGGAAGTACGGCCTGACCTTCATCGGCATCAGCGCCGACGACTGGGATGCCGTCGTTCGTTTCTGCAGCGGCGGCACCGTCGTAGTCGAGAACAAGGCGCAGCAAGAACTCGAACTGGTAAAACTCAAGGCCGACGACGTCGCCCGGTTGATTCCGAAAAAGCTCCAAGATCAACTTTTGGCGCACTTGGTAGAGCGACGCCGGCTCGCTCCGCTCGACGGCAAAACGCCGCTGGTACAGTACTCCTACGGCGGCGTGATCAAACGCGGCGGCCTTGCGTTGCACCGGCTCTCGATCCACTCGCGGGTGCGCGATTCGGCAACCGGCGAAATCACCAGCTTCGACACCGGCTTCCTTTTCGACGATCAGGGCAATAACGTCGCTCTCGACGAGTAGATTAGAAATGGGGTCGATTCAGATTAGAACTTCGACCCTTCCCAAGACTCAAAACACCCGGGATTGAAGGTAGGGCTTGGCTGCTGCCGTGCGCGGCCTTCAGGAATCCTTACGGCGCTTGTGATTTAATCGCAGTAAGAAGCGGAGGTTTGAGATGAGAAAGACGTGGTTGCTCGGGTTGGTTATCGGAGCTGCCGCATGCGGGCTCTTCCTGACCTCCGCAGCTCCGGCGATCGCCCAAAACGGCGGCGCGCGATTCACGGTCGTCCAGGGCTCGGTAACTATTCGCGGCGCGAACGGAACGCAGACCGCGACCGTCAACATGCCGGTGGCGACCGGCGACTATATCTCTTCGGGCTCGCAAGCGCGCGCCGAGGTCGACATGAACGGCGCCACGGTCGTTCGCTTGGCCGGCAGCGTTGAAGCGCACGTGATCGACGACGGTCAGATCCAGCTTGCCGACGGAACGGTCGAAGTCGACGTGCTCCATGGCGGATACGGAACGACGCAGATCGATACGCCGTCGGTGACGATTCGCGCGAGCGATAAGGGGACGTACCGCATCTCGATCGTCGCGGGCGGGGGAACCCAAGTGACGGCGCGCAGCGGCCAAGTCCAAGTTGTGACGCCGCAGCATACGTACGTCGTCGAAGCCGGTAAGTCGATCGTCGCCAGCGGAACGGCGGCGCATCCCACCATCGTCGACGCGACCGCGGTCGCCTACGATTCCTTCGATCAGTTCGGAACGGATCGCGATCACGCGATCGCCCAAATGGGCCAAAACTACGACTCAAACTCTGGTTACAACGGCGGCGGCTACAACGGCGGCGGCTATTATGGCGGCGGCTATTACGGGGGCGGCTATTACGGCGGCGGGTACTACGGCGGCTACGGTTATCCGTATGGTTACGGCTGGCCGGTCGTCGCCGCGCCGTTTTGCGGATTCGGATTTACCTTTGGTTACGGCGGGTTCTTCGGCGGGTGCTCGATTGGAATCGCATTCGGCGGCTATTATCCTTGGTTCTCGCCCTACGCCTACGCTTTCGGTTACCCATATTACGGCTACGGTTACGGCTGCTGCGGCTACGGCAACTGCTGTTACAACGGCGGCGGTTACTATCGGCCGCCGGCCTACTACGGCCACGGCTGGCATCGCGCCCCGGTGATCCGTGGCGGCGGCGGCGTGGTTTATCGTGCGCCGGTACGGCCGGTTCCGCCTGGACGTATCGACGTCCCGTCCCGGAACCCCGGCGGATTCATGCACTCGCCGATCGCGCGGAGTCCGATCGCGCGGAATGCAATGACGCGCAGCCCCATTGCACGCAGCCCGATCGCACGCAATCCGGCCGCCTCTCGCGCACCGATTCAACATCGGGCCATGCAGCCCGTGCACGTCGCTCGCGGGAACGCACCCGTCGCGCGTGAAGCGCCGATCGCGCGCACCGCACCGGTACGTGTCCAAAGTTCGGATCCGTGGCAGCGGTTCGACAGCGGTCGCGGCACCAACATCGCGACGCGCGCGCCGAGTGCGCCGCGCACCGCTCCAGTCTCAACGCGTACGGCGCCGGTCGCAACGCGCACGGCCCCGATCTCCGATCCGCGGACGTCATCGTCGGATCCGTGGTCGCGCTTTACGCAAGATCGCGGGAACGTCTCGATACGTCCCGATCCCGATTCGCGCTCGTCATATGGAAATCCGTATCGCGGCAGCGAGTTCGGCGGCGGCTCGGGCCAACGTTCGTACGATGGCGGCCCATTGCGCGGATACGGCGGACCGCCGTCCTATGGCGGATCGCGGTCGCCGGGCGGCGGCGTTTCGCACGCACCGAGTGCGCCCAGCATGCCGAGCGCGCCACGCGGCGGCAGCGGCGGCGGCGGATCGCGCGGCGGCGGACGGCCTCCGCGGTAACTCGCGCAGCCCGAAAAAAGGGAAGAGCCGCCGTTTACACGGCGGCTCTCCTTTTTGCCCCTCGGACGAATCGCGTCTAGTGGTGGTAGATCGACGCGCGCAGCGCCGGGAGATGCGGGTTCGTCCAATGCGAACCGTCGGCGAAAACGATCTTCAGTGGAACGCATTGCGGCAAGCCGGTGCCGATCGGGAAGACGTTCGGCGAAATCCCAAACTCATGTTTGATCTCGGCGCCCGGTGAGAACGTTCCAACGTCGCGAACTTCCGCGAGCATCGTACCTCTAGCGACTAGACCGAACTCGATGTCCTTCATCACGATATCCGTCGCGTTATGGTAGTCGATGCCCAGCGTCGGATTGTTTTGAACCGGATATGAATAGGCGTTGTAGCCTCCGTATACGGCCGGCCAGCCCCAGTATCCACCGGCGTATCCGGGATAGAACGCGGGCGTGTAGCCTGCATACGAGTAGGAGACGTTGCGTTGGGGATTGCAGTTTTGAACTTTGATCGGCGGCGTCGCGAACGTGCGCTTTTGAGCGCCGCCCTTGGTCGTCATCGACGTATTCTGCGCGCTCACCACGGCCGGTATCGACAACGCGAAACCTGCGGCGAGCACGGCCGAAAATATGCGGGCAGTCTTCATATATTCATGAATCCTTTTTTGAGGGATGCGGTAGATTTTCCCAAGCGTTCTCCGGGACGCTCGCGGCACCTACCGATGGGGCGGTCGCGAGCCGGAACCGCGGGATCCGGAGACCGGATGCGACGGAGCCGGTACCGACGGTGCCGATCGTACGGGTTGCGATACCGGCGCGGGACGCGTGGGTTGCGACCGCACCGGCTCGTACTGCCCCGGATTCGAGGTTCCCGGATGAACGGAATAGCTTCCGCCGCCCGTCGAATCGACGTGATTCCAGACCGCCGGCGACGCGGTGCGCACGGCCGGTTCCGAGAAGCGCACCTGCGAAAACACGTGAGAGAGCGTGACCGGCGTCCTTACCGGCGTACGCGTGAAGGTGAGATTTTGGGGCGATGGTGCGAGCGGGACCGGACCGCGCACCAGTTTCACATTTTCCAAGCGCGTCATGTCGACGCTCTCCATATGCGAGAAGTCGCCGGCGTGGAAAGAACGCGCATCGATCGCGGTGGCTGCTCCGAACGCTGCGTTCCGAAACGGCGGCTTCGCAGGGTTCTTGCGTACGGGCGGCAGCCGATGGATCGGATTCGGAAGGTGGCTCGGACGCGGATTGGGCTGAGCCGGCGGGTAGTACGGCAAAGGCGGCAGCGGATACCCCGGGTTGTAGCCATACCAAGGATAAAACGCTTCGTCCGGAGCCAGCGGCACCCAACCGAACGCTCCATAACCGGACGAGAACCCCGCGCCCCCATCGTTCCCGTAGCCAAAGAACCCGACGAGCGCGGGCTCCCAATCCGGCGTGCTCTCGACGGCCGGGGGATCCCAGCACCAGCCGATACCGTTTTGATAGAACCAGCGGCCGTAGTGATACGGCACCCAGCCCCAAGCTTCGCTGGACACCCAAGTCCAGCCATATTGCGCATTCCACGTCCACTGGCCGTCGCGATAGGGCACCCAGTCGCTGCCGACGCCGTTCGGCACCCAAACTTGGCCGTATGGCTGGACGCTGACCCACCGGCCGTACGAGTTGAGGTTGTCGTATCCGGCGATGCCGGCGGGCACGTTCGCATCCGTATCGATCGCAGCGTATAGCGTTTTGTCGCGTTGTGCGTTGAAACTGTCGAAGGCGTCGAATCCGATCTCTTCGTTCTTTATCACCAGCGGGTTCGAGGCGCTGCCGGTGGCGACGTACGTCGTGCCCGATTCGAGCGAGTAATTTTCCAACGGCGTTTCGAGCGTCGCCGTTCCGGTGCGGGCCGTCACCGACGTCGCACCGCCGGCGTCCACCGAGATACGAACGTCGGCGGGTTTATGCACGCGAACCGTAACCGACGGCGTGTCGATGGTGGTCACGGCGCTCTCCTCGTGGACGACCGCGATGATTACGGTGCCGGATGCAACTTGAATCCGGTGCGAGCGCCCGTCGTCCGTAACGATTCGGGCTTGCACGTTTTCCGACAACCGGAGCATCGTAAATCCGTCGAACTGCACTTCGGCGCGCGTGCCCGCCCCGGTCGTGATGAAGTCGCCGGGAAGCAGCGGCGCGTTGACCGCGCCCGAGACTTGTTTCTTCGAATCGCCGCGCTGTACGACCATCGTGCCGCCCTCGATCACGCTGATTCGCGCGACGGCCGGGGCGGAGGCGGAGGCGGGGGCTTGCTCCGGGACATTCTCGGCTGCGAGCAGCGGCATGCCGGCGAAGAGCGTCGTCCCCGCAAAAACCATTCCTGAAAGCAGACCCGCGATTTCCCTTCGCATACTATCTTTATTGAACCGCGCGCAGACCGGCCCTGCATTGCTTGGAGATTAAAGAACGATGAGTGCCTTAAATGAGCGCGTCGCGCGGCGACGAATATCGAAGCTACGGAGGATTCTAGTACGATGAAAGATCTCGACCAGCGCGTATCCCGCAGCGAGTTCGTCCGGGGCATCGTTATCCTGCCGGCGCTCGCCGGTTTAGTGTTTGCCGGAACCGCTCCGGCAGAAGCCAAGGGCTCGCAAGCCCAATTCAAGTACCAAACCAAGCCGAACGGTTCGAAGAAGTGCTCGAACTGCACGCTCTTTATTCCCGGCAAAACCGCGACCGCCAGCGGCACCTGCAAAGTCGTCGACGGTACGATCAGTCCGAACGGCTACTGCATCGCGTACTCGGCGAAAACGAGCTGACGCACTACACCCGAACCTCGGCCGCGACGTAAGAGCCGCGCTCGTAAAGGGCGCGGCTTTTTTGCGAACTGCTGCCGAACGTGGTCCCGGGTCGAACGTCCCTGTCGCGCATGGGACCTGCTCGTCGCCGTGCATCAACTATAGGAGCGCTCCGAGACTCCGGCAAAGTTCCGCAGCATGTCGTCCGTGCCGGTAAAAGGTTGGGACTTTCGAACGTTCCTCGCTTTGTTGATGGCGACGATTGCCACATTCGGCGCCCTCACGGCTTACCGTGCGGCGCTTGCGGAGGATGAGGTCTCGGGTTCGACGAGGCTTTTCGACGAGGGTCAAATCCTCGAACTCGACAAGCGCCAACGATACCTCGACGAGTTAGCGCTTTGGAGCGCCTACGATCGCGAAACGAAGACCTTACAGCGTCAAGCGAAGGACCGCACGCAAAGTCCTCTCGACCGGTTGAACGCACAGGAAGATCTCGCCGACGCGAGGATCGTGCAGCGCTACGCAAACTACTATATCTGGAATCAGAACGACTACTCGCTCGAGGGCGAGATCGAACGTTGGACTGCGACCGATCTCGGCGATTTAGGATTCAACGTTTCGTGGCTTCCGTCGTACAACAAGAGCGACGTCGAGCCGGACATCTGGGCGAACCAGCGCGCCGAAATCGCGAGTCGCAGTTCCGAGTTGGAGATGCTCACGGGCGCGGTCGTGCTCTTCGTCCTCACACTGCTTTGTCTAACGCTCGCCGACCTGGTAACGCCGCGAAGGCGTAAGGGCTGGCTCATCGTCGGGATGATATCCACCGCCGCCGCCGGCGCGCTCGTCCTGATTCCGCTTCACGATGCGATCACCATCACTGTGGCGATTCTCGGTTTCGCCGTGGTCGTTGCACTATCGGTGAACCTGCTCTCCATGACGGCCCGCAGTCTCACCGAACCTGCTACGGTCGCCAAATGGCATTTTATCGATTGGTGGCGCGCGATGGTGACGCCGGGCGCAGCCGCAAAGGACGAAGAATACGACAAGCCCGCGGCCGAGCTCGAGCCGACTGGATACATCGGCTCGCGCGTGCTCAGCCGGCCGACGCACGGCATCTTTTCCCGCTCCGTCGTCGTCACGATCGCAATCACCGCCGTTATGAGCGCCTTTTGCGGTTTTCTCTACAGTCGCGCATCAGGTCGCATGAACGACGCTTCGTCGGCGGCCGTCGGCGATCAGGCAACCGAGTTTCGCGAAAGCACGCGTACCCGTGTCATCGCGAACTTTAGTGTCGGAGCGGTCGCGCGCGTTCAAGAAGATGAGGCTCGCGCCGACGCAGCCGCGCAGGCCATGCAGCTCTCGAATGAAGACGCCTTGCTATTGCCCGCAGCCGTCATCGCACAAGAGGATGCGCTTCGCTCGGCGATATACAAGGAGGACATCAAGAATCTTCCCAACGACAACGGGGAAGCCGAGCGCCTCCTGACCGCCACCGTGCCCTTCTCCGTCGCGCAGGACGCGCGCTTTCCGTCGCGGCTCGTCGAAGACGAAGCCTACCTTAGCAGCGATCGTGCGTTTGCCATGTGGGATGCGGACAATCAGCTTTCCGTCGGATATCAACGGCAGATGTCCGTGTATCTTGCCGGCCTGACGCTATTCGCGATAGCCCTCTACTTGCTGGGGCAGTCGCTCGGCATCGAGGGGTTCTTAGCGACGCGAATCCTGTCGCTCGCCGCAACCGTCTTCGCCATCGTCGGCACCTGGATGACCCTCTTCAACAGCGTCGGTACGGGCATTCTGCCGCAGACGCCGGTCCACGTAGAAGCGTCCCCACTACCGTCGCCTTGCGCGGATGAGTTCAAATCCCACGAACAAACGCCGCAGAATGCGCGTTACGAGGCAGCAGTGCACTATGCGTGCGGCCGCAATCTCGATCGATTGGCCCAATCACCGGCTGAATATCAAGCTGCCGCCGATCAGTTCGCGCTCGCGACCGCCTATCGCCCGAATTTCGCGCTTGCTCGCGCCGCGCACGCTGGGGCCGACGAGCGCGCCGGGTCTCCGCAACGCAACACAGACTACGCGACGTTGCCGGCCACGAACATTGACAAGCTCAAACGAGACGTGGACGAACAGCGCGCGGCGGTTGACGAACTGCGGCGGCAAGGCTTCAATAACCCGTCGTTGGTTTCGTCCTTGGGATACGAGCTGTACGTACGCGGACTCTTAACGTCCAGTATGGCCGACGTTGAAGAAGCCGCAACGCTGATTGACGACGGCCTGGCCGCCTATGGCCGTTACGCGCATGCCCAGGGCTGGGCAGTGTTGAATCAGGCCCTGGTTTACTCCGCACGCGGGCGCTTTGCAGAGGCGCAAGCGCGCTACCACGATCTCGCAATGCAACGCCCGAATCTCACGACGCCGGCGATGGCACTGGGCGCGTTGACCGATCTTGAATTCTTAAAAGCAAACTGCAAGAAACTGCTGAACGCGTCGCAATGCACCGAGCTGTCCGCGCGTATGCCGCAGTTCAAGCAAGAAATAACCAGCGCCGTTGAAAATTGGTGGCCGAAGCCGATCGTACCCACCCAAACCATAAGCGCAACGTCCGTCGTCACCGATGCCGCACAGGTAACGCCGGGCGCCGCCGCCTGGAGCGCCCACGTCGCCGACGCCGCCGCCGGCGAGCAGCTGCTCGCGGTGTGGTACCGTCGCGATCCGACGTGGCACGTCTGGGTCGCGCTGCCCGAGCTTCAGCAAACACCTACGAAAATCGACGCCGGCGGCCGCGCCACCGCCTTTAGTGCGGCCCTGCCCGCCACGAATTTCCAAAGGTGTCTCGATTCCGGAGCCTATCGCATCGAGTTCTATCGTCAAGGCCAACGTGCCGGACGAGCATCGACGATGAACGCTCTCGATGGTTTCGTGCCGAATTTCGATCCGCGATTGAATCTTGCCGTGTGTACGCCGCCGGAGTGGAAACGCGACGCGAAAACGTCGCAAGCCGGAACCGCAACGCAGATGTTCTCACCCCTCCACATTGGCGGCCTCCGGCTGGCACGCCGCGACGATCCGGAGCTCATCGATGCGACGGGCGCCGGTTTGCTCGCGGCACACGAACTTTCGGCGATCATGGGTGAGACGATTGCGGACGCGCCGAGCGGCGCGGCAGCCTGCGCGATGCCCGCGGGATGGCGCCGCACGTGGTATACGGTCCGAGGCGGATCCGTCATCGTACAAACCAACGTCGACGCCGACGGAGAAATCTACGAAGGGTTCTTCGCGAGCGCCGGGTCGGCCCCCGACCTCGTGCAATGCGCCATCGCAAGCTCGCTCGTAGAGTTACCGTGAAGCGCGGCGCGCATCATGGCGCCGCGTTCGGAAGGCGCTCCAGGGCTACGCCGTACGGTTGCGCGACCACCCGATAATCGACGGCAACGTTGGATCGCCCGGGCAACGTCTCGCGTACGGCAAAACCGGACGGCGTTTTTTCCGTGACGTACAACGACCCCGTGACGGGTCCTTGCGGCGTGACGAACACGAGATACCGCGCGCGCTGCATCGCGGAAGCGAACCGTTCGTCAAAGCGGACGTAGCCGCGCCCGGCGGAGAGCGTCAACTCGCCCACGTCTTCCAGCATCGGTGACGTCGCCGTACTGCCGAACGTCACGACGGCCTGACCGGCGGCCGTGTTTTGAACCGACTCTTGCCGGCCGACGACCTTACCGCTAAAGACGGCCCGGCCGTTCGAATCGATGCTGAAAACTTGACCCGCCGCTCCGATACCCTGAAGCAGCAGCGTGCGTCCCGTTCCGCTATAGTGTGCTTGGATCGCGGGATTCCCATCGGCGTACAGTCCCACGGCGCCGGTGTGGATCGCTTCGACGCCCGCGCCGCCGGGTCCATTGCGCAGCCCTTGCACGCCGGTTCCGCTCGTTCCGTTTTGCGAAACACCTTGGATGCCGACGCCGCCGGGTGTGTTGGAAATGATGAGACACGGGCCGGAACTGCCGATGCAGTCGGTTTCTTGGTGCGACGTTACGGCGGCAGCGGGTTGGAGCAAAAGCAGGAGCACGACGACCGCCGGCAATGCAGCGGAAGCGAAGGCGTTTTTCATTGTGACGAGCCTCTGGAGCAGTTTGCTTTGCGTGCCCGTCCAGCGTTCGCCGGAGCCAGCGACCCGTCCCCGCCCTCACCTTCCCGGGGCGTTCTCAGGCTTGGGCCGATTCGTAAAGCCGAGCGCCCCGCCGTCCGACCGTTCTATCTAGGAAAGGAGGTGAATCTATGACACCAGGCATCCCCTTGAACCCGATCAGCTTCTTCAGTGGTCTCGCGTCGGCGGCGAAGCCGCCGAGTACCACATCGGCCTCGGCTGCCAGCAGCGCAGCGAGCAGTTCCCTAAGCGCCAACTCCGTGCTTGCGAACCTGAACCTGACACCCACGGAAGCAAGCCAGATCTCTGCCATCCTGAACGGCGGTCAAGGGCAATCGTTCTCGCAACTCGCAAACCGGATCGATGCAGTGCTGACGCCTTCGCAACAGAAGACGTTCGCGACCAACCTGCAATCGCTCCAATCCCATCGCGGCCATCATCACGGCGGCGGCGGAGGATCCGGATCGTCCTCGACGATCGACTCGGACACCGATGCGTTCGGCGTGTCGAGCCTGACCAACGCTTCGCCGGCGACGACCGCAACGAGCTCGCTCTTCAGCGAGTTGGCGGCGCAGTTTTCGGCGCAATCACAGACACAATCGGAAACCCAACTCCTGGGCCTATAACGGTTGGACCGTAAGGGAACCGCGGGAGCCTCTCAGAATGAGCGGCTCCCTTTTCTTTTTCTGAAGGCACGGCGCCGCGATGACCGAAGCGTCGCCGGATGAAACTACAACGTGGCGACCGCGTCCATATCAAGAACCTGGATATCGACGGTGAGGTCATCGAAGTCGATACACGGACGACCGTCGTACGCTATCACAAAGCGGACGGCGAATCGATCGAGCACCGGTTCAACCCGGAAGAGCTCGAATATCTTCCCAAACCGCACGAACAGTGAGGCAATCGCGGTGAGCGCGTACGGCGACGAACTTGCGGCGGCGGAGCAGCAAGGGCTCGCGGCGTTCGAAGCGATGGATGCGTGGCTGAGCCGCCCGCTCGACGGCCCGGACGTCGCGGGTGCCGTCTTGGAGGGATACGCGAAAGACTTGCGCGAGAGCCGCGAACGCATTCGCGCGCTAATCGCCGAGCACGGCGTACGCGACGATCTCGAAGCCGCACTCGAGCGCAGCGAAACCTACCACCGTTCGCTCGGACTGAGCATCAAGGACAAACCCGATATCGAACCCGATGAAGACGAAGGTTCGTCTACGATTTCGATATAACAAAAAGCAAGAGGCCGCACGTCGTGCGGCCTCTTTGCAATTCACCCAAAGCGGCTACTTGCTATCGGTCGTGATCAGCGTCGCGTAGAAATTTTCCCCATCCCAGTAGCCGTGCGCCACGATCGTGCGGCCGACGGCGACCTTGCCGGTGTCTTCTTTAGCAAGCGCGGGCGTGTCGTCGACGACGATCGTCCCGGTGCTTTGCTGGACGGTTACGAGATGACCCTTGACCATGGTGATCGTACCGTCAACTCGTGCATGCTTTTTCGGAGCGCCCGTGCACGCCGCGTTCGGCGTCCACGTGTCGGTTTGCCACGAGCCGCAGGCGGTGTCGAGGTAGACGGCCGACGGCGTCGTTTGAGCGATTGCGGCGGTTCCGAACCCTAAGCTCAGAAAAGCAGCTGCAGATAGAATATTCAATAGCTTCATGCAAGGGACGTTCCCTTCGCAGCGTGATCTGAAGCGAAACGAGTCGAAACGAGGCAATAGCGCGAGGCTCACGAACTGAGCAGCTTTCGCTTGCTTGATTGGGGGATCATGGGGTGTCGGTGAATTACGCGCGCGGGGGAAATCTCGTCCTCGCTACTCTGGCCGGCCTAGCGGCTGCGTTCGTCGCTGCGATCGCGTGGGGCGCGATTACGGCTGCGACCCACTATCGGATCGGCTTTATGGCGATCGGCGTCGGACTCATCGTTGCGTTCGCCGTTCGTTACGCCGGAGGCGGGCACGACGCGCGATTTGCGTACGTCAGCGGCGCGCTCTCGCTTCTGGGGTGCGTAGCCGGAAACTATTTCGCCGCTTGCGCCTTGTTCGCGACGGAACAGCATTTAGACGTACTGCGTACGGTCGCGCTCGTCACCCCGCACATCACCGATTTTATGAAAGATACGTTCCGGCCGATGGACTTGCTCTTCTACGCTATCGGCGCATACTTCGGTTTTAAGTACGCGATGGTGCCGCTGCAGCGCGCCGTTGCGCCGGCAGTACCGGCGCCGCCGCCCGATCAGGGTCAGCGGTAGCTGGTTGTAGCGCGGTTCAGGCGCCCGGGCGGTTGTGGCCGCACGGTTTGTTCGCGTCGTTGGTACAGCTAAACGCCGCGCCGCGAGCGACGACCGGCTTCGGGCCGCCGTTGTCGTTTTGATCGTAGAGCACGATCGAATCGCCGGCCGGCGCGAGTTTGCGCGTACACCGCTGCGCACCGTAGACGGCGACTGCGTTGTGATTGTTTGAATAGCCCGCGCTCAGCCAGACGAAACTGTCGGCGTTCGAGCCGCACCCGAAGAGCACGCCCAGCCCCAAACCGCCCTTGTCCATGAACTCGTGCGTGTTGTTGAAAAGATTGCCGGTGGATCGCAGCAGTTCGATCCCCATTCCGTTATAGATCTGGACGAAGCCGTTGTCGAACTCGTTCTTCGCGGCGGACGCATTGACCGGCGTTCCGAGCACGATGCTGGCCCCCGTGTTGCTCTCGTTGTCGAGGTTGAAGCTCGAAAGAAGGTTCTTCGTCGCCGGGAGCGTGGTGCCGACTTGCACGGATGCGACGGAGAATGCGTCGGTCGCGAAACTCATAAACGTCGCCGCGCTGACGCCGCCCAAAACCAGACCGTATCCCGCCGACCCGTTGTTCGAGAGCAGCGCGACGCCGTCGAGGCCGCCGCCCGACACGGTGTTCGCAGAGCCGTACTGCAGCAGCGTGCCGCCCGGCGCGCCGACCCACAGTAGGCCGGTTGCAATCGTCTCCGGCCGGTCGGCGCCGAATCCGGCGCCGCGGCCCAGCAGCGTTACGTTCGAGTAGTTCACCACGATCGTTTGCGAGACGGCGCAGATGCCGTTGGGCAGATCGATGATGCCGCCGCCCGCTCGCCCAGCGGCAGCGATCGCCGCTTCGAGTGCTGCGGAGACATCCGTCCGTCCGTCGCACGTGAGGTCGATCGCCGAAAAATGCTTCATTGCGCGAGCGGACTGCTGCAGTTCGTGCAGGCGCTGCTCCTTGAGGGGCTGCGAAACCGCCGCCGCCGGCTGCGCGTGCAGTTGTGGAATGCCGGGCTGCATCGCGGCCGCCGGAATGAGTCCGTCGCCGCGATTGGAGCAGCCGAAGAGCGTCAGGCACGCGATCGCGAGCACGCTTCGGACGATCATTTTGCTCGGCATCGATTCGGTCATGAGGATTGCGCGCCGCATGACTTGTTGGCGGCCGTCGTGCACGTGAAATCCGTTCCCGTCCCGACAACCGGTACCGCAACGCCGCCGGCCGCGTTGTACTGCTGGATCGAGTCGGCCCACGCCTCATGAGGCCACGCACAGCCGTGCGACTGACCGGTGACGGTGACGGCGTTGCGAGCGTTCGAATACCCCGGCGTCAGCGCGACCATGTGATCGCTGATCGAGCCGCAGCCGAAGAGGACGCCGAGACCCTGGCCGTTCTGCACCATCGTTTCGCGCGTGTTGTTGAAGAAGTTGCCGTCCGACTGTAGGAACTCGATGCCCGTTCCGTTCTTGATCGTGATGACGCCCGAGTCGAACTCGTTATAGTAAGCCGAATTCTGATTCGTCGTCCCGACGATGATGCCGGCGCCGGTGTTGGCGGTGTTCGCGAGGACGTAGTTCGTGAAGAGGTTGTGCATCTGATCGAACGGCGTATTGCTGAGGTCAACGGCGGCCGCCGAGAACATGTCCGCCGAGAAGTTCATGAACGTCGACCCCTCGGCACCGCTGAGCTTGACGCCGTAGGCCGCGGAGCCGTTTTTCGAAAGAAGGTTGATTCCGTCGAAGCCGCCGCCTTGAACCGGGGCCGCCGTCGATCCGTACGCAAGCAGCGTGCCGCCCGCAGCGCCGATCCAAAGGATCGATGTCGCGATCGAATGCGGAGCGATTGACGGGAAGTTTATGCCCGCACCGACGAGCATGACGTTGGAGTAGCTCACCGCTATCGTTTTGCTTGTGGCACAGACGCCGGCTGGGAGATTGACGATGCCGCCGCCGGCTTGGCCGGCCGCGTTGACGACTGCCTGCAGCGTCGCCGAGTTGTCCGTCTTGCCGTCGCAAATGACCGACGAGGCGGCGAACTGGCGCAGCGTTGGAGCGGCCTGGGCGAGCAGCTGCACGTTCGGAAGATTGAGGGGAGCGTTGCTCGATTGGGGCTGACCGTGCATCTGCAGCGTCTGACGCGCGCTTTGCGGTGCCGTGCCCGGGACGAACGCGCCGCCGCCGGCCGCGCAGCCAACCAGAGATAGCGACACGATCGCGAGCGCGAATCGAATCGACAGTCTCTCAAAAGCTGAATGCGTCATGCCTTGGAGTTCGGCCCTAGCAAGCGAACTATTAAGACATTATACGCAAGCTTTACGCTGCGAAATTCCCTTGTAAGTATTGGGTTTTTTCGCTATTTTGTGCGTTAGAAAAGGGGCACATCGCGGGTCGACGCTTTACAATCGCTAAACAAAAGGCCGCACGTTGATGCGGCCCTTTCGTCCACCTACGATATACGGGTCAGACGACCTCGAACAGACCGGCGGCCCCCATGCCCCCGCCGACGCACATCGTGACGACGACGTACTTGACGCCCCGGCGCTTGCCCTCGATGAGGGCGTGCATGGTCATCCGGGCTCCGCTCATGCCGTAGGGATGGCCGATCGAAATCGCGCCGCCGTCCACGTTAAAGCGGTCGTTGGAGATGCCGAGCGTGTCGCGGCAATAGACCGTCTGGACGGCGAAGGCTTCATTGAGCTCCCAGAGGCCGATGTCGTCGATCTTCAGGCCATGGCGCTCGAGCAGTTTCGGAATCGCATAGACCGGCCCGATGCCCATCTCGCCCGGCTCGCAGCCGGCGACGACGAAGCCGCGATAGATGCCCAGGGGCTGGATGCCGCGCTCCTGGGCGAGTTTAGAATCCATCAGCACGACCGCCGCCGCTCCGTCGGAGAGCTGCGAGCTGTTGCCGGCAGTGATGGTCGTCTCTTTGATGCCGGGAACGGCGCCCTCGAGCGACTGCAGCCCTTCGAGCGTCGTGTCGGCACGGTTGCCTTCGTCTTTCTTCAACTCGACGTGCTCTTCAGTGACGGCGCCCGACTCCTTGTCGGCGTTGTATTTCCACGAGGGCAGGGGAACGATTTCCGCATCGAAGCGGCCCGCGGCTTGCGCTGCGGCGGTGCGCTGCTGGCTCTGGAACGCGTACTCGTCCTGGCGCTCGCGCGAGACGTCGTACTTCTTCGCGACGTTGTCCGCGGTATAGAGCATCGGCATGTACACGTCGGGGGCGTGACGGAGCAGCCACTCTTCGGTGTAGTGCTTCAGGTTGATGTCGTTCTGCACCATCGAGACCGACTCGACGCCGCCCGCAACGATGACGTTGGAGCCGTCCGCGATGACGCGCTTCGCGCCCGCGGCGATCGCATCGAGGCCGGACGCGCAGAAACGGCTGACCGTGGAACCGGAGACCGTGACCGGGCAGCCGGCACGCAGCGCGGCGGTCCGGCCGATGTTGTTGCCGGTCGCACCTTCGGGCAAGCCGGAACCGATGACGACGTCGTCGACTTCGGCCGGCGAGATGCCGGCGCGATCCATGGCGTGCCGGACGACGTGTCCGGCAAGCGTTGCGCCCGGCGTTTGATTGAAAGCACCGCGGAACGCGCGGCCGATCGGCGTACGTGCCGCCGAAACGATGACCGCTTCACGCATTGACTAACTCCTTCGTGGTAAGATGCTTCGCGAACGTACCGCCGCTTTGCGCGATCTGCACGAGCAGCGGGGCCGGCTCCCATGCCGGGCCAAATTCTTTCTTGAATTCCTGAATTCGTGCTAAGACGTTGGCGACGCCAATCTCGTCGGCATACCACATCGGGCCGCCGCGGTGCGGCGGGAAGCCGTAGCCGTACACGTAGACGATGTCGATGTCGCCGGGACGCAGCGCTACGCCCGCTTCGAGCAGATACGCGCCCCGATTGACGAGCGCGAAGATCAGCCGGTCGCGAATCTCGTCGTCGGTCACGACGCGCGATGCGATGCCGGCCTTCTTGGCCTCTTCCGCAAAGAGCGCTTCGACTTCCGGATCCGGAATCGGCTCGCGGCCCTTGCCGATGGCCTTGTCGTACTTGAAGTAGCCCGCCATCGTCTTCTGGCCGAGGCGCTTGAGCTCGACCAAACGGTCGATGATGTGCGTGCGGCCCTTGCCGGCGTCGCCTTGCGATTTCTGGATGTGCCATGCAACGTCGATGCCGGAAAGATCGCTCATCGCGAACGGGCCCATTGGGAATCCGAACGACTTCGCAATCTTGTCGACGCGCGACGGCGCGACGCCCTCTTCGGCGAGCGCGACGGCCTCGCGAGCATAATCGAACACCATTCGATTGCCGATGAAGCCGAAGGCGTTGGCCGACAGCACGGCGGTCTTGCGCAGCGCCTTGCCGAGTTTGAACGCGGTGGCCAGCGTCTGCGGCGACGTGTCCTTGCCGCGGACGATCTCGAGCAGCGGCATGATGTTGGCCGGCACGAAGAAGTGCAGGCCGAGGAACTTGTCCGGGCGCTTCGTGACCGAAGCCATTTCGTCGATGTCGAGCGTCGACGTGTTCGAGGCCAAAATCGCTTCGGGTTTCACGAGCGCGTCGAGCTTGGCGAAAACGTCCTTCTTCACGTCCATGTTCTCGAAGACGGCTTCGACGACGACGTCGGCATCTTTCAGCTCGTCCCAGTCGTCGGTGAACGTGATCGATTGGCCGCGCTTCCAGGCTTCCTCTTGCGTGAGCTTGCCCTTTTGCACTTGGTACATGAACATGCCCATCACGGTCTGGCGCGCTTTATCGACCGCTTCGTCGTTGGAGTCGACGATCGTGACCGGGATGCCGGCTTGCGCGAACGTGATCGCGATGCCGCTGCCCATCGTGCCCGCGCCGATGACGCCGGCCTTCTTGATCTCGAGCGGTTCCGCAGGGGGCAGGCCCGGGATCTTCGAGAGTTCGCGTTCCGCAAAGAACACGTGACGCAGCGCGGCCGACGGGGCCGAGCGCACGAGCTGCTCGAACAGTCGCGCTTCGCGCGCGATGCCGAACGGGAACGTGTCTTCGACGGCGGCTTCGACCGCGTCGATGAGTTTGTGGGCGGCGAATCCGCCGTTATCCTCCGGCGGGACCATCTTGTGCGCTTGCGAGACGACGAACGGACCGGCTTGCGCGGAGATGCCTTTGCCGATGAATGCGGTCTTCTCCGAAATGCGGCGCTTCTTGCCGGTCGTAACGAGCTTCATCGCGGCCTCGACCGGGTTGCTCTCGACGACTTCGTCGAGGATACCGAGTTCTTTGGCCTTGTCGGCGGCGTACGAGTTCCCTTTGAGCATGAACTCCAGGGCCGCTTGCGCACCAATCAGGCGCGGCAAACGCTGCGTTCCGCCCGCACCCGGCAGAAGGCCGAGCTTGATTTCGGGCAGACCGACTTTGGATTTCGCCGTTGCGACGCGATAGTCGCACGCGAGCGAGAGTTCGAGGCCGCCGCCGAGCGCGTTGCCGTCGATGGCGACCGCATAGATCTTGTTGCCGCGATCGATCGCGGCGATCAGGTCGCGGATCGTCTTGGTTTCCGGCGTCGGCTCTTTCGAGAAGTCGTTGACGTCGGCGCCGCCGGAGAAGATATTGTTGGCGCCGGTGAAGACGATCGCTTTCACCGTATCGTCGCTCTCGGCCGCTTGCACGGCCGAGAGGACGACCTCCGAAAAGGCGAATCCGAGCGCGTTGATCGGGGGATTGTCCAGCGTGAAGATCCTAACGCCGTCCTTGTTCTCTACGTGAAGTTGGGCAGCCATGATTACGCCAGCACCGCCGATTTACGGTCGAGTTCGAACTGGTCTTCGGTGACGGTCATGACATCCGCCGAGCCTTCCATGATCTGCTTCTTGTAGTACGCGCCTTGCGACAACACGTGCGTCGTGTAGAATTTCGCGGTCGCGAGTTTGGCCTTATAGAACTCGACTTCCGGGTCGCCCGCCGCGATCTTTGCGGCCGAGATCTGCGCGGCGCGCGCCATCTGCCAGCCGCCCGCGATGACGCCCCACAGCTTGAGGTACGGCACCGAACAAGCTAGCGCCGTGTTCATATTGCCCATGCCGGTCATGCCCATCCACTGCGAGACCTCCGTGAGCGCACCGAGGCTCTTGAGCAGCGCTTCGCCGATGCTCTTGACGTCGGAGTTGTCGCTGGCGGCGCATTCCTTGGCAACCTTCTCCATCTTCTTGCCAACGGCGGTGGCGCTCGCTCCCATGTCGCCGATCAGTTTGCGTCCGAGAAGATCGAGCGCCTGGATGCCGGTGGTTCCTTCGTAGATCGTGAGGATGCGGCAATCGCGGTATTGCTGCGCGATTCCGGTCTCTTCAATGTACCCCATGCCGCCGAAGATCTGCAGCGCATTGGAGCACAGATCGATCGAGTTCTCGGTGCACCAGCCCTTGACGACCGGGATCATGAGTTCGACGAATGCCTTGTTCTCTTTGCGCACTTTCTCATCGGGCGACTTGTTCGCGAAGTCGAGTGCGGCCGCCGTAACGTAAGCGAGCGCGCGCATCGCCTCGATGGTGGCCTTCTGCAGCATCAGCATGCGGCGCACGTCGGGATGATGGATGATCGTAACCGGCCCCTTGGAACGCGCGGCGACGTCGCGGAACTGGACGCGCTCTTTAGCGTACTCGAGCGAGCTCTGGTACGCGCGATCTGCGACGGCGATGCCCTGAACGCCGACCGAGAAACGCGCGGCGTTCATCATGATGAACATGTATTCGAGGCCGCGGTTTGCTTCGCCGACCAGATAACCGACGGCGCCTTTGCCTTTTTCGCCGAGGCTCATCGTGCAGGTGGGGTTGCCGTTGATACCGAGCTTGTGCTCGATGCCGGCGCAGACGATGTCGTTGCGGTCGCCCAGCGATCCATCCGCATTGACCATGACCTTCGGTACGATAAAGAGCGAGATGCCCTTCGTGCCTTCCGGCGCATCGGGCAGGCGAGCGAGGACGAGGTGAATGATGTTCGGAGCCATGTCGTGCTCGCCGAACGTGATGAAAATCTTTTGTCCCGTGATCAGGTAGTGGTCGCCCTCGGGCACGGCCTTGGTGCGAACCTGTGCCAGATCCGAACCGGCTTGCGGCTCGGTGAGACACATCGTGCCCGTCCACTTGCCGGAAACGAGATTCGGAATGAACGTCTTCTTCTGTTCTTCGCTGCCGCAGAGTTCGATGGCTTCGATCGCGCCCTGGTTAAGCAGCGGACCATTGGCGAACCCGATGTTCGACGCGTTCCACATCTCGAGCGTCGGCCCGAGCATCACCGACGGTAAGCCTTGACCGCCGAACTCGGCGGGAACCGGAAGACCGATCCAGCCGGCGTCGGCGAACTTCTTATACGCTTCCTTGAAGCCTTTGGGCGTGGTGACCTCGCCGTCTTTCCACGTGCAGCCTTCCTTATCGGCGATGCGATTGAGCGGATCGAGCACGCCGCTCGCGAACGCCGCGGCCTCTTCGAGAACCGAATCGAGGACGTCCATGGTGTCCTCGCAACCGGGGAGTTTACAGACTTCTTCTACGCCTGCGAGTTCGCGCATAACGAACTGCATGTCGCGGAGGGGGGCGCGGTACGTGCTCATCGTGTCAGCTCTTTCTCATGAAGCAAAGACAAGTGATAAGTGGGATCGGCGTTTCGAGTTAGGATGCGCGTTCTTGCCGAGAGGGTTCGTAGAGTTCGCGGCGCAGTCGCGCGACCGAGCCGGCGAGCATTTCGAGATACGGAAGCATAGTCGATTTGATGCGGTCGAGGCGCGCGCGGCCTTCCGGCGTAATGCGGTAGAAGCGGCGGGAGCGCTTCGTTGGGTGCTCCCACTCGCCGACGACAAAACCGCGTTCCTCTAAACGACGCAACAGCGGATAGATGGTGTTCGTATTCACCGCCAGCAGGCCGCGGCAGAGATTCTCGATGCGGGCCATGAGCCCGGAGCCATGGTCGGACTCTTCGGCGAGCAAATGGAGTACCAAGACCGGAAAAATGGTCTTCGACTTGATCGGACCTTTGATCACATCCCCAACCGGCTCGCGCCGCTTAGGGGTCTTCGTCTCGCCCATGTTGATATATAGTGCATTATTAAAAATAATAATGCAAGGGTTTACGCTGGTATTTTGAGGGTCGCCCTAGGGCGGAGGGGGTTCCCCGTGGACCTCGGAGTTCCGGGTCACGACGACCACGGGAAGGGTTGTCGTGCGCACCAGCTTCTCTGTTATGCTCCCGAGCACGAAGCGGGCCAATCGACCGCGTCCCAGCGCTCCGGAGACCAGGATGTCCGCCTTGACGGCCTCCGCGCAGGCGATGATCGCATCGACGACGTCGCCCTCGACGCGATGCACTTCAAACGGAACGCCGGCGGCTTGGGCGATCTCGGTCGCAGCGGCGAGAGCATCGGCGATCTCATCGCCGAGCAGGTCAGGGGCCGCGGCCGGATGCTTGGCCAAAACGCTCGGCACGTCGGCGTAGTGTATGACCCCGGCGATGTGCAGATAGGCCTTTGGACCTAGCGAATGCGTTAATTCGGCGGCGGTTCGCACGGCAACTTCGGCTGCTGCGGAACCGTCGGTTGCTACGAGGACAGTACGAATCATCGCTTCTCAGGTTCTCCTATGCAGCTGGTGGCACCCTGAGCGGGTAACGCCGATGACGGAAATCATGATTTCGCCTGACGCCGAGACGGGGCTTTCCAAGAACCACCGTCTGGTCTATAAGATCGTCCTCGAGCAGGGCGTCGGTACGCATCTTGCCATGACGCAGCTTTTCGAACTGGCGCGCTTGCGTCAGCCCGCCATCGGATTTACCACCGTGTATCGCGCGCTCACGCGTCTGCGCGACGCGGGCCTCGTCGCAGAAATCAGCCTGCCCGGCGCCGAGTGCGCGGTCTACGAGCCGACGGCGCCGGCGCACGCACACTTCCGCTGCACGGCGTGCGGCCGGGTTTCGGACGTTCCGTATACCATCGCCGACCGCGTCAGCGCGCAGCTCGCAATCGACAACGGTTTCGTAATCGAGCGCAGCGAGGTCGCGTTCAGCGGCCGCTGTGCGACCTGCGCGCGCTAATCGGCGCTAAAATTCCGTGAAGGCCGGTGCACCACAGCTCGGCTGGTAAGTACCGATCTGTAGCGTGATACCATTCGGACTGGATCCGGCGGGAGCGTTCGCGCCCGCGAAACCGGCACGATCGTTCTTCTTCGGCGAAAGCAGGTCGGATTTTCCGTCGACCAGCGAACCGAGCGTGAACTCTGACGGCTGCCTGCTCGGTAAGGCGGCGGCGTTGGCTGCCGCGCACTCGGGCGTAAGCAGCGCGGGATACCAAAGGTTGCCGGGTGCAGACAGCAATGCGTACCGGCGTAACGGCGAAATCGGCAGCGGCTTGAACTCGGCCGAAGCGGGAGGCGCGAAATGTTGCGGCATCGTTATGGGCTTCAGTTGCCCCTCAAAACGGGAGGGAACGCTGAAGTCGCCCGTGCGGGCATGACTGGGCGGAGCCGCTGCGTGCGTGGCTGGAGCCGGCAGGTGAGCGTGGGTCGCGCCGGACGGGGGAGCCGCGGCAAGTGCGAGAGCCGGCAGTGCGGCGAGCGCGAGCGCGCCGGCGAATCCGAAGGAGCGGTGCATAATAGGAAAGACGTTCTTTCGTAGCGCCCGATCTCCCGCAAAAGCCTACGGTAGTTCGAGCACCATTCTTCGGCGTTGGGGTGCGGTCGGAGAGACTTCGCCTAGCTGGAAGCCGAGACACTGGAAGAGCCCAATAGCCGCCTCGTTCCGTTCGTCTACGAACAGATCGATCTCGTGTTCGCCACATTCGATGACGGCCTCCAGCAACGCTCTCCCATAACCTCGTCGTCGATAATCCGGATGAACGGCCACGGAGCGCACGTATCCAAAAGCGTCTCCATTTGAATCATGTTTTTCCGCACCGACGAATGCATAGCCGACGACCTCGCCATCAGGCGTTTCCGCTACGACGCTTAGGCCGCATTGAGGCATTCGTTCGTAGACCGCGTCGCCATACTGCTCCTCGGCGGAGAAGGCGACGCGATCTATCTCCTTGATGCGGTCTAGATCGGAGACGCGCATCGGTCGAATCATCAGGGTGACACGGTCAACGTCGTTGAGGCGCTCCTTCCGAATTGTTCAGGGGCGTCTTGGAGATATGCTCTGGCGCCGGGCCAGCGGAACGTGCCGGGGGTTACCGAGCGCACGAGGTAGTGCACGTCGTAGATGCCGGGGCCGAGATGCTGCGCGAAGGCGATGACTTTGTCGCGGTAGATGGTTTGCGAATCGATCGCCCAGCTGTCGGCTTGCGCGCTGACGGCGGTGCTGGTCGTTTGGAAGCTTGTATCGACGGCTTCGAAGCCGGCCGGCAGCGGATCTTCAATCACGAGGCGATCGACCGGATGATCCACGATGACGCGGACGCCGACGTCGAACACCTTCGACGCACCGAGCGTAACGGGCTTCACAGCCTGGAGATCCATCGTCGCAACCGGCGATGAGGTCGGGCCCGGCTCGGTGACGGTGCGAACGACGCGAAATGCGGACAACTCGCCCGGCGCGTCGGATGGGACGTTGTAGGTGTAGAGCACGGTGTAGTGCACCGTACCACCGTTGCTCGTCACCACCGCCGCATTGCCGGAAAGCGAACTGACCGGCAGGTTGAACGTCTGCGACGACGCGGTCGATCCGAACTGCGCGGTGGCGACGGTCTTGCCGCCGATCGCAACGCCGGCCGATGCCGGACCGAGATGTTCTTTCGCTGCGTACGCGGTGAGCGCCATCATGGCTGAGGCCGTGTCGTCCACCGTCGGCCAACCGCAGCGGCATTGCTGCGCAACGAGCGAGCGAACTGCGCCGTCTTGAATTTCAGGCGACGCATGCCGCTCGACCAGCAGTTGCAGCATCTGCGACTGCGCATCGGAGAGCGAGCCGAGCCAACCCCAGTTCGAGGTCTCGTTCGCGACGGCATAGCGCCCGGTCACGTAGAGCGTCTGCTGCAAATGGTCGGCCATGGCATTGCCTTGGCTCTGCCAGCCCGGGGTCTGCAGAAGATAACGCGCCAAGCGAATCTGGGTTGCGGAATCGAAGTCCTTCGATTGCGCGACGATGTCGCTAAGGAAGTCCGTCCGGCGATCGCCGTTTTGGGCCAGTGCCCAAAGCATTTCGAAACGCACTTGAGCCTTGCAGATCGAATCGCCGCACCAGCTGTTACGACTGGGGTTGGCCAGCATCTGCGAGGCGTAGGACGCCGCATGCGAGATCGCCGATGCATCGACGCTCGCGCCGTGGGCGCGGGCGAAGAGCAGCGCATCGAGGGCGAACGCGCTGGCGAACGGGTTGCTTTCCTTTGCGCTATCGTAGCTCCGGAAACCGCCGTCGCTGCTCTGCAGCGAAAGCAACTTCGCCATGCTCTCGGCGCGCATCGCAGCCGGGACGAAGTCGAGCTTAAGCTTGTAGGGAGTTTGCAGGACGGCAAGGGCGCTCGAGATGATCAAGCGCGACGCCGCACTATCGGAGAGCAGCAGCCAGTCGTCGCTCATCGACCGGTTGGCCGGGACCACGAACTGCGGCACGACCGAGTTGGCGAGCGTGAACTGTAAGTAGCCGCCCTTGTCGAGGCCTAGCGCAATGTTTTCCTGCTTGGCGGTCGCACCGGTTTCGATCACCGAATCGGTGGTCGAAGCGTCGATCACCGTGAACGGTACCGAGAACGCGTCGTGCGCCGAGCCGAGCGTACTGGTGACTTCGTAGGTTGTCGGCGCCGGCGTTCCGGCAACGACCGGGAATCGGAATCCGGAGGTCGGATCCGTGAGTTGTTCGGTCGCATTCTCCGAATATGGATTCACGCTCGCGAACGACAGCGCACCGCTGAGCTTCAGCATCAGCGCGAGCGAACCGTTCGCGCCGGTTTGATTCGTAACCGAGACGCCTGCGCCGAACGTATCGGCCGGACGCGCGAACTGCGGGAGCAGCGGGTTCGTGGACAGGGGCAGCGTCGAGATGAAGGTCGCGTCGTTGGTAACGAAATGCGCGTCGTCGTTACCAACTGCGATCGCCATCACGCGCCAGGTCGTCAGATCGTCCGGCATGGTGAATGCCATACTGGCGTGGCCGCTCGCATCCGTCTTCACCGTGCCGTAATAGGCCATCGGCAAGAAGTGGGCGCGAACGCGCGTACTGCCGGCACCGCCCAAAAAACCGCCGCCGAAACCGAAGCCTTTCTCAACCGGTGGGAGCTGTGTGGAGAGCACGATGCCGTCGCGATTGTCCGAGAATATCGTCGAGATCGGTTGATCGGCGAAGACCGTCTGCACGAGATCGGGTAAACGATAGCCGGTGAGCTGCAGGATCGCATCGTTGACGACCATCGCCACCACCTCGCCGCGCGCGGCCGCGCCGCCCCTGGTCTTCAGCGTGAAGTTCACGTGCTGCGAGCTTCCGGGCGTGACCTTCGCGTTGACGGGCGCGATGTCGAGGGCGAGATAGCGATCGGCAACGCTCACGTCAAAGCCGGCCATGCCGACGGTCGAAAGTGAGGAGAGCGAACCGGGTTTGACGGCCTGTAGGTTTGCGCCGCGCCGCACGACGACCGCTTCGACGGCGGCGTTGGGCAGCATGTCCTGCGTTACCTTGAACGTGAACTGCGGCGAGCCTTTGACGTTCTTCATCGTCGTGCGGTAGAGCGCGTTGTTGCGAATCACCGAGATGTAGACGTCGGACTGCGCGAAGGGCGATGCGACGAGCGCCGTCGCGGTGTCGCCGACTTTGTACGTTTTCTTGTCGAGTTTGAGCGGCGTCTGCGTGAGGTCTTCGTTGCCCCAATCGGCGGCGCTGCCGCCGTACGCAAAGATTTGGATGTCCGTCGCGGTAGCGGCGCCGGTCATGCCGCCGAAGTTCGCGCGCACGCGGTACGGGCCGGGATCGGGGGGCGTGAGGTTCACGCTGACCGGATCGCTGCCCGAGGTCGTGTCGACGCTCGCGACGGTGTCGTACTTGATCGAATCCTGAGCTTGATCGCCGCCCTCGACTTGCTGCGTCGCCGACACGTACGTCATCTTCTGAAGTTCGAGATGCACGGCACGCCCCGAGACGACGGCGCCTTTCGTATCGAGCACGATCACCTTGATCGGCATGGGCGATTCGGCCGGTCCGACCACGTCCGAATCCAGGCCGACGATGGCGTCGGTTGCAAGCGCGGTGAACTGCGATGAGGTTGCCACCGACAGGTTCGAGACGTCGGTCGTCTGCACGTCGACGTTATACGTCATCGGGAACGGCAGGTCGGTCGGCACGGGAATCGGGAATGCCGCTTTACCTTGCGCGTCGAGCGTGTAGTCGTTCTGCGAGACGTCGCTGTCGAAGTCCGGCGTTTGATCCGGCTGCCACCACTGCGGGCCGAACGCGTAGTTGGGGAACTTATCGGAAAAATACGACGCACCGTAGCGCGTGATCACGGCATGCGCGACGCCGCCTTGCAGCGGCGCACCGAAGAGATACGCGCCGTTCAGCGAGGCTTGCACGGAAGCGCCGCCCGCGACGGCGTTTTCGCCGTTGTCCAGCGTGAGATCGAGCTTGAAGTTCGGCGGCTTGAACTCCGCAACGCGCAGCGACCCGTTGATGTCGTTGCCGTTCGCTCCTTTCGCATCCACCGTGTAATACCCCAAACTCTGCGAATTCGTGAAGACGATCGGCATCGAGAAGATACCGTAGGCGTCGGTCGTCACCGAGCCGAGCGAGGTCGTCGCGTTGCTTGGATCGGTGAGCGTAACCTTGTAGGTTGCGTTGCGATCGGCGGCGATGACGCCGTTGCTGGCGTAGTACGCGACACCGGTGATCTCGCCGCGCTCGCCGGGCTGATACATCGTGCGATCGGTAAAGATCGTTCCGCGCGATAAAGGCGCGCCCCCGGCCCAGCCGCCGGCCACGTTGTAGTGGTAGACGCCGCTGTAACTTTGCGTCTGCAAGGTCGCGACGTCCGAGCCTTCAGTCGCGACGATGCCGAGCGACGGAGCGTTATCCCTCGACGAACCGGCATAGCAGCTCTCGAGCGCCGGACCCGCGAACGCAAACGCGCCGGATGCATCGGTCGTGCCGCTCGCGCACCGTTGCGGCGGCGTGCTGCTGTCGCTGCCGCTGCCCATGCGGTAGACGGTTAGCGCGACGCCGGGGGCCGGCGCGCCATCGCTCAAATGCTGCACCAGCACGTTCGCGCTCTGCGGAAAGTACTGAGCGAAAACGCCGAGATTCGTGAGCTGGGCGACGCCGGTAAGGTTGGGTGAGGTGGCGTCGTTCGAATCGAGTTTGGTCGCGAAGCCGTACGCCAGCGCACCGTAGGGCGAACCAAGTTGTGCGGCGACCGGAATTTGCACGACGCTCTGCGCGTTGGTCTTTGCGCCGGCGAGCGTTTTCGAAGGCCACGTATGCCAATCGCGCATCAGTTTGGTGGTGTCGGTACCGGCGAGCACGGTTAGCGGCGGTACGTGTGCGTAGGCCGACGCGTACGTGTTTCCGGGCAAATTGGTCGCGTAGAAGTTCAGCTTCACGTTCGCGCCGGCCGCGATCGTGTTCGTGCCGGTCGGCGCCCACGCGCCGGCCGAGAAGTCGCTGGTGGAAATCGTGACGGTCTGCGCAGCTGGGAGCGTTTGGCCGAACACATCCTTGAGCGTCGGCGCGACGGTCACGGTGTACGTCTTGTTCGGATCGAGCGCGTACGGATCGATCGCGATGGTCGAGTCGTCGTCGCCCGGGACGACGAGATTCTTGACGCTTGCCGGTGCGGGTGATACGGTGATCGCCGCCGCGATCGTCTTGGCATCGATCTGATTGGTGAATCCGATGACCGGGTCGCCCTTTTGGAATCGCCCGCCGGTTCCCGGCGTCGGCTGCGGGGACGCCAGCGCGAAAGCGCCATAGGTATGGATGCTTCCGTCGAATTGCTGTGCGGATGGAACGTTCCCGTATGCCGGTGCAACGCCCGGAGCGATCGAGATGGTGTACGCCGTATCAGTCTTCAGATTGCCCGCCGGCGTTACGTCGTACACCCAACCGTTGACCGACGGGTCGAACAGTGCGTCCGCATCGGAACCCGGGTAGGGTGTCGGCTGCACTTCGAGTTTTATGTTGACCGGAACGTTGGTTCCGGACGCCGACATCGTTACGTGCGAGGCGAGGGAGGCTTCGTCGGCCTTCGCGTTCGAGGTAATCGTGATCGTCGGCTGCAGCCCAAGCGGTTCCGGCGTCGGTGCGCCGGGGCTTGGCTGCGCTTGCGGAAGGCCGGTGAAGGCGAGCGGCTCGGTTTCGAACGTCCAGGACAGATCCGACGCAAGGGCGTCACCGTCCAAATCCTTCAAGCCGGATGAGAGCGTGACGCGGGCTCGGGTGCCGACCGGCAGCGCCTGATCGGCGACGAAGCCGATCATGCGCGGGGTGAGGACGACGAAGTGTCCGGCCAACGGCGGTGTGATGGAGACGTGCGAAAGCACGTCTTCCGGGCCGGCGCCCGAGAGGGCTTCCACTTTGGTGACCGGCTTGTTGAATATCACCCGGATCTGCGCGAGCGACTGGGCTTTCACGCCGATCGGCGAAACCGAGGCGATCCACGACGGAAGCGTGGGCTTTGGAAGCGCGTCGACCGCGGCGAGCGGCTGACCCGCTTTGGTTCCCGACGAGCAGGCTGCAGCAAGTAGGGCGACTCCGGCGAGCCCCCAACCAGCGATCGATCGGCGCACTCCAAATCTCCTTATTAGCAACGGACCTTGCTCCCTCCCCGGAGCATACCAGGCCACGCTTCTTAACTCATTCTAGCGAAGCGCAAGGCAACGCGTGATAAAATACGGTGAGATGCAAACGGACTTCGATAAGCCGGCCATCGAGTGGATCTCCGGCCGGCCGGTTCGCAAGGTGAGCCCGAAACGGAAGCACGGAAAGCTTCAGTTCCGAACCGCCGCCCTCGCGGACCGGCTCGGCGTCGAGTTTCCGCGCTAACGCGTGTAACGTACTCGGGAATCGTGCGATGGTTTTCGGTGCTGCTCCCGACACTTTGCGCCCTCACGATCCTGGGGGCGTACGCCGCCGGCATCGATGCGGGCATTCCGACGGCGAGCCGCGGCGCCGTCACGTTTACCGATCGAACCGGCATCGCGCTTGGCACCGTGCTCGCATCCGACAGCGCGCACGCGATTTCCGTTCCGCTTCACGCTATCTCACCGCTGTTCGTGCAGGCAATCGTCGCCGCCGAAGACGCGCGCTTCGCCCGGCACGGCGCGATCGACGTGCTCGCATTAGCTCGTGCCGCCCGCGAATATCTCATTTTCGGGGAAGCGCGCAGCGGCGGCTCGACCGTGGCGATGCAGCTGGCCCGGCTGCGCGATCCGGCGCCCAGTTCGCTGCGCGAAAAGCTCAAGCAAATTATCGCCGCCGAGCGCCTCGCGATCCGTACGAGCAAAGGCGATCTGCTGGAACAATACGTCAATCGCGTTCCCATGGGCGGCAATCTTTACGGCGTGGAAGCGGCTGCGCGCACGTACTTCGGCGAGCCCGCGAGCGATCTCGACCTGGCGCAGGCGTCGCTGCTCGCCGCGATTCCGAACGACCCGACGCGGCTCGCGCCGGACGTCGACTTTAAAGCGCTGCGCGCACGGCAACGGTACGTACTCGACCGGATGACCGCGCTGCACGCGATCTCGCAAGCCGACGCCGATCGGGCCTTCGCCGAAACGCTGCACGTGCGGCGGCACGATTCTGGGATCGCCGCCGCCGCCCACGCGCTTTTCTTCCTCTACCCGCGGGTGCCGGTGGATGCCGGACGCGTTCGCACGACGATCGATGCAGGGCTGCAGCGTTTCGTGCAGGCCCAGACGGAAGCGGTGATCGGCGCGCTCGGCCCGCATCACGTGAGCGACGGCGCCGCGGTCGTCGTCGACAATCACACCGGCGACGTGCTGGCCTACGTCGGGTCGCCCGACTACTTTTCGGATTCGGCCCTCGGCCGCAACGACGGCGTTCAGGCGCTGCGCCAACCGGGATCCTCGCTCAAGCCCTTCACGTACGAACTGGCGCTCGAAAACGGCACGATTCTCTCGACGACGATTTTGCCCGACGTTCCGGAAACGTACGCGCTGCCGGGCGGAAAGCTCTACGTGCCCGGCGACTATAGCGGGCGCTTCAGCGGACCGGTCCGCGTGCGGTATGCGTTGGCGAACTCGCTCAACGTTCCGGCGGTACACGTGCTGTCGTCGCTCGGCGTCGACCCGCTGCTCGCGCGATTGCACGAACTCGGCTTTTCGCATCTGACGCAACCCGCGGCGTATTACGGGCTCGGACTGACGCTCGGCAGCGGCGAGGTGAGTTTGTGGGAGCTGACGCGCGCGTATGCTGCAATGGCGCACGGCGGAGACGACGCGCCGTTGCGGCTCGTTGCGGGGCAGCCGACACCGGCTCCGGCGCGCGTGGGAAATCGCCCAAGCTGGATGCTGGTGACCGATATGCTTGCCGATCCATTTGCGCGCGCAAAGTCGTTCGGGCTCCACTCGGTACTCGAAATGCCGTTCCCGGCTGCGGTAAAAACGGGTACGTCGTCTGATTTTCGCGACACGTGGACGGTCGGGTTCTCGCGCGACTATACCGTCGGTGTGTGGGTCGGCAACTTCGACGGCAGCCCGATGCAGGGTGTCTCGGGCGTGACCGGCGCCGGACCGCTGTGGAGCCGGATCATGCTGCATCTCCACGAGCGCGAGGATCCGCTTCCGTTCGCAGCGCCTCCGGGGTACGTACGCACGCAAATCTGCGCGACCACCGGGCACGCGCCGATGCGCGACTGCCGGGCGGTGGTGTTTGAGTGGGTGAAACCGAGCGACCTCGCCGAAGTTCGACGGCCCGTTCCGGAGAAACTCGGCAGCGAGTACGATGCCTGGCTCGCGCAGCACCCAGAGAGCGCGCGTTCCTCGTTTCGCATCGTCTTTCCGCACAATGGCGACGTCTTCGTACGCAACGACGTGACCACGGCGGCACAAGCGCGCGCGCAGCAGATCGCACTTCGCGCGGCGGGGGCGAATGGGTCGGTGACGTGGGTCGTGAACGGCGCGGCGCTTCCGCTCGATTCGGAAGGCCATGCGTTCTGGCCGGTAGCGGTAGGAACGTGGACGGTCGAGGCTCGCGACGGCGCGCACCTCGACCGCGTGACGATCCGCGTCGTGAAGCCCCCATTGGCTCGCGGGGGCTTCACACGCTGAAGTCTCAGTGCAAATGCTCCTCAACCCAACGCCGTTCGTCCGCGAAAAGCGTGGTGGAACGCTTGGCTTCCTCGATCGCATCGCGCGCTTCGGGCAACCGGCGGTGACGGCTCAGGAACTCGAGCCCGGCGACCAGCTCGCTTGGAATTATTTCGAGCGCGCGCTCTTTCCGCAGAATCGTTTTGACGCGCGCGGCGACCTTCGGTACCGCCCGTGCGTCGCCGTGACGTTGGAGGGCGAAGGTGGCCGCGGCTTTCGCCGCCGGATTCTTGTCACCGAGCGCGTCGAGAAACATTGCTTGCTGCGCCTTGCCTGCGACGTTCGCGAGGGCAGAGATCGCCGCACATTTCACATCGACGATGCGGTAGTGAATCAATGCGGCGATTGCCGGGATCGAGGCACCGGTGCCGATTTCTCCCAGCGTCTGCAGGGCGTAGGTGAGTTCGAATCGATTCTTCGTGCGCCTCAGGAGTACGAGCAGGTCGCGCTCGGCCGCGCCGCTGCGGTCGCCGCGCAGCGCGAGGATAGCCGCTTCCCGCACTTGTGCGACGGGCGACTTCAGCAGCGCCCGTACGTGCGACGCGTCCCGCAGTTCGGGCAACCGACGCAGCGCACCAAGTATGGCGGCAATCGTGTAGCCGTTCTTCTCACGCGCGAGGGCCGGCGTTACGATCGCCTCGACCTCGGCGGCGTTCGTTTTCGCTCCGAGGTGCCCGAGGATGAAATAGAGATGACGCTTGCGTTTCGCCGACTTCTCGCTTTGAAGCAAGGTCGCGGCAACCGGAACGAGCGCTGCGTCGTCGAGCTTTTCGGCATCGCGATGCGCGTGGAAGCTCGCCGATTGCACGCCGGCGGTCGACACCGATTCATCGCTCATCCGATCGAGAAGGTGGCGCAGCGTATCTTCGCCGGAACTCTGTTTTGCGGGCATCCCTGTGTGGGTGAGGTCGCCTGCGGACGAGTTCCTTCGTGAACCAACCCACGGGCGTGGCGCCGCCATCGCTCTCGCGTGACGGCGCCGAGGCCTTCGCAGCTAAAAGCTACATTTGCAGAACTTGAAGATTGTTGTCATTGTCGTCGTTGAAATAGAGCTTGGTGTCGGCGGCACTGGTGCCGGTTGCGACCATTCCGAAGATCGATCCCGCCGCGCCTTTGTCGACGTTGTCTACGTCGAGCAGCTTGCCCGTGCGGGATATCTCGACCATCAGGTTCATGCCGTCGGGATCGCCGGTATTACCGATCACGAGATTGCCGTTGAACAGCAGCGCGGAGCTGATGGACGCATTGAGCGGCGCACCGGCGAACACCACGCGCGCCATACTCGCCGACGGTCCCGAGAAAGTCATTCCGCCTTTTTCAACAGTAATGCCGCCGGCCGCAATCTTCGAAACTTTTGCAAACGCAACCAGCGTGTTGTTCGCACCGTCGACGATATAGAGCGTGTCTCGCTTCAGGTCGTACGCGAGCCCGGACGGTCCGAGGATGCTCCCCGGCTTGCCGTGGTTCACCTTGAACCCTTTGGCGATAACGTCGGCGGTCGAGTTCGAAAGGTTGAACCGCACGATCGTTCCGTTCCCGGCGTTGCTTTCGTAGAATGCCGCTCCGGTCTTCGCCGTCTTCGCCGGCGCATAGATTTGGCCGAACGGCCGGTTGAGCGGTTTGCCCGTGATGTTTTCAACGAGGTTCCCGTTGGAATCGAGTACCGGATTGGAGTTGGATGCAAAGGCCGCAGCCCAGATAAAGTTTCCCGGCGCTAGCGCCAGCGCATTGCAACCCAGCAAGGTTTTCTTACTGGCGGCGACCAGCACAGGCTTCGAGCCCGGAGCCGGATGAAGGCCGACGATCGTGTAGCCGGTTCCCTGAACGTTGCTCCTGGCGTTGAAGTTGCAGACGACGAGGTCGCCGGCGGTGAACGCACCCATTGTGGACGGAGCAACCGCTAGGCCGTACGGGTTAAGCTGTTTGAATTTCGGATCGATCGTCGAACCAATCACCGTCTGTGTTTTGAGATGCTTGAGAACCGACACGTTCGCACCGTCGGGCTGCAGATCATCGGCCGCGCTCATCGGCCCTACGCCTGACGTCGGACTATTGGGGGCGTAGTGGTTTCCGGAGCACGCGCTAGCAATCAAGGGCACGGTCAGGACGATCGCCGCTACTCGCGCGCGCAAGGTGAACTTCGCCATCGGCTTCCTCCTAAAAGTATGAATGGTAAGTTGACCGATGTTCGTTCACAAAAGTGAACAAACGGTGAAGAACCGACGAGCTTGCGCACCAAACGAGCGCCGGGTTGTCAACGCGCGGAGCGTCTGCTTGACGCGCTATTCGTCGTCCGGCGGTTCTTTAGACGGCGGCCGGCGCAAGAAGTATTCTGGCGTCTCGGGGACGGGGAACGGCTTAAACTTTATCGGCGTCTGCGTGAAATCGAACGCGCCGGTCAAACTCGTCGCGGTGGCGTCGCGGCCACCCAGCGAATCGAGCGAGAAGACGTCTTCGACGAAATGTAAGATACTGCCGAACTGGAATTGCGTGTGCACGACCTTGTGCGGCTGCGCGTACGGAGAGATGAGCAGCGCCGGAACGCGTATGCCGAGCCCGGCATAGTCCAACTGCGGCGGAGGAACGTGGTCGTACCAACCTCCCCAATCATCCCATACGACGATGATCGCGGTCGAATTCCAGTACTTGCTTTCGCCGATCGCATTGACGACCGTCGATACCCAGGACGGCCCCTTGTTCGAAAACCCGGACGGATGATCCGAATCGATGAGGTCCGGGATCACCCACGAGACCGCTGGGAGTTTGCCCGCGGCCACGTCGGTCAGCACCGTCGTCTGCGGCGTGACCACCTTCGCCCAATCCGGACCGTACCGAACCTTTTTTATCGCGCCGAACTCCGACCAGATTTGGCCGCCCTCGTCTTGCACGGTCGGCGCGTAATATTTCCACGTAACGTGCTTTGCATCCAGCACTTCCGCAATCGTCTCGAACTGCGTAAAGCATGGTGGAATCTTCTGATAGTACATCGGCACGTGATAAGTGGTCACGCTCGGGCCGACGCGCGCGACCAGCGTGGTCTCGTTGGTCGGACCGGAATCGCATGAATAGGGTTGGTTAACCGGCAGATCGATCTCGGCGAATTTCGGACTGATCGCCGTCGTGCCGGCAATCAGCGTCAGATGTCCGGTAAAGCTCGGCCCAAACATGTCCGGAAACATCCGATCGAGCAGCGTGTATTGCTTGGCCATGTCCCAGTATGGGGCCGCGTCTTTACGATCGATGAACGAGTATGCGAGCGAGCCGATCGGTCCGCCGCCGCTCGCGGCGCCGAAAGAGTTCTTATCGAAGCCGTCCATCTTGCCGTTATCCCAATTGGCAATTGCCGTCGACCACTCATGGCCGATATTTCCGCTGATGAACGTCGTCGGTCCTAAGGTCACGCGATGACCTTTGCTATTGAACGCGGATTTTATACACGCCGTTCCGGGAAAACAGTCGAAGAGATTATCGAAGCTCCGATTCTCTTGCACGATGATCACGATGTGTTTGAGGACTTTCTGAGGGGCGCGTTGGCCGACCGCCGGAAAATCTATGCCGCCCGGAACGCTCCCGGTGCCGGTTGGCCCGGTTGGCGAAGAACATGCCGAAAGCGCGAGGAGCAGAGCCGCACAATGCAAGGGGCTCCTCGGTTGTCGGTTCGCGAGAAACGCGCGGGCCTTCATCTCTCTGGTAGTATCCGCAATCTGAAGTGCCGCTGCTAGGCGTCTAGAGCCTTTGTCGAGGGACCGAAAGCCCTAGCGTTTTTAGGCTCTTGGGGCACCGGCAGAGGTGCGGCACGCATGCTGGAAACATCGACGTCGGTGGTACGCTACACGACATGGGGATCCGACAGTTGCACGCGGTTCGAATCACGTATCTTGGTCACGCCGGTTTCTGCGTCGAGGACGACCACACCGTCGTCGTTATGGATCCGTGGTTCTCCAACGACGGCGCGTTCGACGCAGCGTGGTTCCAGTATCCGCCCAACCGGCACGTGGCCGGCTTCGTAACCGATCGTCTCGCGGATGCGTCCAAACGCCGGTATCTGTACCTGAGCCACGAGCACGCGGATCACTTCGATGTTGGCTTTTTACGGAGTTTGCCGGATCTCGGCTGCACGGTGATCGCACCCTGCTTCCGCCGGGCGGAGTTCGGAGAAAAACTCGGAGAACTTGGGTTTGCAGACGTGCGGCAGCTGCCGCATCGCGAGCGAGTTCCCCTAGAGAACGGGTTTCTGCAACTCTATCTGGACGATTCGGAGCTGAATCGCGACTCGGCCTTGCTCGTGTCCATGCACGGCAAAACGTTTTTCAACATGAACGACTGTAAGCTCTTCGACCGGTTGGACGAGGTTCGCGACGATGCCGGCTCCATCGACGCGTTCGCGTGCCAATTTTCGGGCGCGACCTGGCACCCCGCCTGTTACAGCTACGATGCGCAGCGCTATGCAGCGATTGCGAAACGAAAGGTCTTTGCGAAATTTGAGAGCGTCGCTCGCGCGATCGAAAAGCTCGAACCCAAGATGTATCTGCCGTCCGCCGGGCCGCCGTGCTTCCTCGATCCCGATCTCTATCATTTGAATTTCGAAGACCCGACGCCGTTCCCATCCGCCGAGAAAGTCGCGTGGTACCTTAGCCGCCGACTACGCCGGGTCGCGACGGAGGTCGCCCGCATCGGCCCCGGAGCCACGATCGAGATGGAGGACGTTCCACGCGTCTCGCAGACGGGCTCGATCGTCGACGATGCTTCGCGAGCGCAAGTCTTAGAGGCGTACGCGGCCGAACACCGCGAAACGTTTCGTTCGCGTGGCGACGTATCGCTAGACGCGGCTACCGCCCTGCTGGTTCGCTTACGCGACGCGTTCGCCGAAAAGCTGGAATACATATCGATCGCCGATCAGGTTGAGGTCCCGATGTATTTTCGGCTGCGCGAGCACGCAGAATGGGCGGTGCGAGTGGACTTCCCGAACCGGACCGCGACGGTCGTGCGGGAAGAATCGCAAGGAGACTTCTACGACCTGACGGCGCCGTCGTGGCAAGTCTGCCGCGTCTTGGATGGCTGTCTGACGTGGGAAGAATTCGCGCTCACGTTTCGGGTCTCGATCCGGCGCAACCCCGACGTCTATCAGCCGATCCTGCACGCATTTCTCCTCATGGACGCGGAGGATCTCCAGCGCTGGTGCGAGATGGTCCAGAAGATCGCGAACGGCCGGGAGCGCATCTCGGTGCGTTCCGGGGAGCATGAGTACTCCGTACTACGGTATTGCCCGCATCAAGGCGGCGATCTCTCCGAAGGATGGATCGAAAGCGGATGCATCGTCTGCCCCCGCCATCACTGGCGTTTCGATCTCGCGCGCGGCGGCGCATGCACCACCAACGCAGCGAGCATCGACGCGGTGATGATCGAAACCCCGCCCGGACAGTCCACGCACGTCGCATAACAGGCAGCACCACGAATCTTAGAACCGTAGAAACACATCCGCAACGTCGAAGTTCGACGATGGTCGGATGCAAAACGATGCTCCCACGCTTGCGCGACGCTTGTTCGAGGCAGCGCGACCGCACGAGGCAGCCGTCGTCGATACCCTGGTTCGCTTCGGGGCCGGTGCCTTATCTTATGCGATCGGCGCTCGCGTGCGCATCGCCTTGTTGAGGCCGCGAGAGCTGTACCGGGAGGCGTCGGCGGCATTGGCGCGACTTGGTATCGACGTAGACGCGTGGCCGGCGCCGCCGGCGGGACTCTTTGTCGTGGAGGAGCGGACGCTGTACCTGCGCTCGCGCGGCGCGATGACGGTCGCGCACGAATTCGGGCACGCCCTGGATTGCGCGCTCGGCGGCGGCGTCTATCGCTCGGGCGTCGACCCGCGCGTACGCACGTTGTTCGCAAAGGCAAAAGCATTCGTGACGCCGTACGCAGCGACCGGTCTCGACGAGTACTTTGCCGAGGCATTGCGGGCCTACGTTGAGGCCAACGATGCCGCGTCCCCGTGGCCGCGCGCGACCCGCGCGCGGCTACAACGCATCGACCCGGGGATGTACGACTACGTAGATCGGATCTTTCGCGCGGAGTTTCGCACCGCGGCTTAGGTGCCGACGACGGCGCGGAATATGTACTGGCCGCCTGAGACGGCGGTGCAGTTTCGGATTTCCGGCTTGTAGGTCGTGTGGGTGGCAGCGTCGACGACGGCCTCATCGATGTCCGCGTTGCCGCTCGATTTCAGCATTTTGACGTCGGAAGCGTTGCCGAGCTTCGTAACGGTTACCAAGAGTTTCACCTGGCTGTTTGCGTGAGCTTTGGCGAGTGACTCGGAAATATCGGGCGGTACGGGTTTGATCACCTCAACGTCGGACGAGCAGTTGGCCGCGAGCTTTCCATCGTTCGCGGCGGTAGTGCTTGGCGATGCGAGGCCGGCGGATTGGAACGCAAATCCGAGCAGGGCAAACAGCGCGACGGCGGCGGCGGGCACGAGATAGTTAATCTTCACGGTAACGGCCTTTCCGTTGAGCAATCGCACGATCCGCTGGGCGAGCATCCGCCCGGAGCCGATCGCGCTCGGTGAGAGCAAGGGCGTTCGCGCGCGCGGATTGCGCTGGGCGAGAGTCACCAGACATGAAGCATAGCGGTCGGGATCGCTGGCGCTTTCGACGGCCCGATCGTCGCAGGCGGCTTCCCGTTCTTTGAGTAGTTGGCGCCCGATGACGTAGACCCACGGATTGAAAAACAATATCGATTCGATGAGGCGCTGGACGAGGTTTCCGAGGATGTCGTTGCGTGTAATGTGCGCGCGCTCGTGCGCGACGATGCTTCGTACATCGACCGGGTCGAGCCGCGCGGCGAGATCGTCGGGTATGACGATAACCGGGTGAAGCAGCCCGGCGGCGATCGGGATGCTAATCAGCGATGACGTACGGACACCGGCGCCGAGCTCGGTTGACGGCGTGGCGAAACGGACGATCCGCGCGATGCGGAGATAACTCAGCGCCAATCGCAGGACGTTGAGAGCGATGCCCGCAGCCCACGCAATGGCAAGCAGCAGACCCAGACTGCTCGCTGCCGATTCGGTAACGTGCGAGGCAACGCTTGTGGTGCGTATGACCGAGCTCGGAATGGCCAGCGCCGATTCGCCGAACGAAAACCGGCTCGCAATCGGCAGAACGGCGAGCGCAAAAAGCGCGACGAACCAAACCGCGTAACGCGTTGCTGCATGCCGCTGCGGTACCAATGCGGCAACGCCGGCGGCGATCGCGACGACGAACGCACCTTGCCACAGGCTGTTGAGGAGGACTTCCATCATTTCGCGCCTTTCCGCCGTTCAAGCAGCCGTTTAATCTTTGTCGCGTCGGCATCGCTCAGGCGCGCGCCGTCGAGCAGCGCGACGGCAAGATCGCCCGGCGAGTTTGCAAAAAACCGGTCCAGAAGGTGCTGCATCGCCGACTTCGCGGCGTCGTCGCGGGCAACGAGCGGATGATAGACGTACGCCCGGCCCTCCTCTTGGTGGGCGATGTAGCCCTTTCGCTCGAGCGTGCGCAGCGTCGTGAGTACCGTACTATAGGCTAACGGCGGCGGCGGGAGCGTGTTGACGACGTCGGCCACCGTTGCCTCGCCGCGGTTCCACAGCACCGCCATGAGCCGGAGCTCGTGATCGGTCAGTATGTGGGACTTTTTCCGCGACACGCTGCCTCCTCAATTATTAGCAATGTAATAGCACTCTACCAGCCCGATCGGCGTGTGTCAACTACATTCCTAATACGAGTCGCGCCGTGCCCCGCGAAAACGAAAACTAGTAAGGGCCGAACGCGAGGAGTCCGGGTACGGTGTACCCTCGTTTAATTTTTCGCATCGGCAGCGTCTTGCCCGGCGCATACACCAACACGTCATTGCCGGAAGACACGTAGAGATTCCGCTCGGGATCGAGCGCAAGCGCCACTGCGCTGTCGGAAATACGCGCGTCGATCTCGAGCGATGGCGTCGTAGCACCCGGCGCGTAGACCCGAATCGTGTGCGCGTAGGAGAGCAGCGCGTAGAGTTTCCCCGATGAATCGAGCGTCAACGCGATCGTTCCGGGTATGGCCTGCGGCAACTCTTGGATGGTGCGCTGCAACGCCCATCGCTTCTTCCCCGAATAAACCGTGATGGTTGGGTGTCCGTGAAGAAACGGGTTCGCTACGTACAGGTTGCCTGCGGCATCGAGGGCGAGGGCCGTGGGTGCGTACACACCATTCGTAATCGTCTGCATCGGCGCGCTTCGGCCGGCGGCGTAGATGGTAACGGAAGCCGCGGTCTGCCGGTCGCCGCCGTTTGCTACGATAAGGCGGCCTGCTGCGTCGCATGCAAGCGTCAGCGGATTGAGGACGCCGCGGCTGATGGTGCGGACCGGCGTCGTGCCGTTCTTGGCGTAGACGGAAATGAAGCTGCGATGCCCCGTAGCGTTGGCAACGTAGAGATTCCCTGACGGATCGAAGACCATGGCGACCGGTCCCGAGACGCCTTTCGTTATCGTTTGCTGCGGCGACGTGCTCCCCGGTGCGTAGACGGAGATGCTGCTCGCGCCCGTCGCATCCGAGACCGATGCAACGTACAGCGAGCCGGCCGAATCGAACGTCAGGGCGCTAACCGAATAGATTCCGTCGCTAATCGTCGTAACCGGCGAGGTTTTGCCGAGCGGATACACCGCAATCGCCGGCGGCACGATCCCGCTGGACGAGACCTGTCCGCCGTAGGCGACGTACAGGGCGCCGGCAGCGCGCGCCGACACCATGCGCCCGAGCTCCGGCTGCAGACCCGAGTTCGGTCCGGCAACGGAGCAGGCGACGAGCGAGAGGCAGAAAGAGGCTACGAGGACTGCGCGTCTACCCACCCTGCAGACTATACCCCCGATGGCAACGGGTCCTTTTTGGCCGGCACGACGGCGATGGTCGCGAGCATGATCGCGCAAAGGCGGCCGTCGGCATCACCCGGATCCACATAAATCTGCGCGAGACAAACGCTTAGGCGGCGGCCGCGCCGAATAACTTCTGCCGTTGCGACGAGTTCTCGACCTTTCGCCGGCGCGAGCAGGTTGATTTTGAACTCGGCGGTGAGCACCTCGGTATCGGGTGGAGCGAGCGTATAGGCCGCATAGCCGCAGGCGCTATCGGCGATCGCGGAAGCCACGCCGGCGTGGAAATAACCGTGCTGCTGGCCTAAGCCTTCGCGATACGTCGATCGAATCGTGCATCGCCCCGGTTCCAGATCGAGCAAAACGGCATTGAGGGTCGCCATCAGCGTCTGCCGCGCGAACGATTCCCTGACGCGTGCCTCCCAGGTTGGGTCCTGCGGGTCGAATGCCTTCACGACGCCTACTCCGGCTGCGACCGCGGCCGGCCTTCGCAGCGCGCCTTTAGCGATGCGTTGAACGCTTCGAAGGAGCGGGTCATTCTTGTGAGCGGCGACGTGACGAACGGCATCGAGATTCCGCCGAACGTTTCGCTTTGCGTAAAGAGCGTATTACCGTCGTTCGTTTTTGACAGCTCGAAGCGATGCCGGCCGTCGAAGATCCCCGGAATAACCAGGTGCCCGAGCCATTCTAGAACGTATCCTTCGCGATACTCGGTGACGCGCGGCTTGAAAGTGAGGCCGTTGGAATCGGCCGGCCCGAGACGAACGGTGAGGCGGCCTCCCAAACGAAGGTCTCCGGAGATCGATTTGACGAAGCGGCTCCACTGCGGATAAGATTCAAAATCAGTGAAGGCCGCCCACACGCGTTCCGTCGGCGCATCGATCACGATCTGCGCCGTCACTCTATGACTCACTGAGGGAATACTATCATGAAAACGCTGATTCTGGCCTTGCTGGCAGTGTTTTGCCTAGCGAGTACGCCGAGCAACGGCAGCCCGCCGGTCTACCCTGGGGCGACGTTGAGCAAGAAGCCCGCACTCGTCGCAGCCAGTTCGTCACCGCATGCGAAGGCTTACGTTTCGACGGACGGCCTGGCAAAGGTGATCGCCTGGTATAAGGCCACGCTGCCGGACGCCGATGAAATGTCGGATCCTAACGACAAAACGACAGACGTTTTCATGGTTCACGGCGGTACGTCCGGAATGGTCGTCGTCGTCCAAGCCTACGGCGGGAAGACGTGGATCGTAATCGGGCCCGGATTTCCGCAGTAGGCGCTAGAGCTTTCCGAAATAGCTCGTTATGTCGAAATAGAAATCGCGTTTAGTTTTCGTGGTCGGACAAGCGACGTGGAGGCGATCGTAAACGTGACCGTTTTCGCGCACCGTGCTCTGCAGCGTGAGATTCCAAGGGGTCTGCCCGTCGCAACGGTGATAGCCGAGGTAAAGCGCTTCCCAGTTCGTGCCTTGACTCTCGGTCTTCTGCAGATCGAGAACCGCGGTGGCGGTGGAATCGCCGGGCGGATCGGCGAGTGGTGGGAGTTCCGGGAGGCCGGGGTCGAGTATGCCCCACTGAAAGCTGCGCACGCGGCCGCCTTGAAATTCGTAGACGACGCCGGCCGTGAGGTTTGTAACTTTTCCTACGAGCTGCGGCGAACCGTCGTCGGCGGCTTCAGTGTGAAACTCGGGATGGAGTTTCTTGACGCCGTCGAGCGAGTCGCCGAGGTGAACGTCCGACGGATCGGGCGGAACCGATTCGAAGCCGCCGGCCGAGACGTCCTTGGTGGTCGCGCTAAAGCCTTGGATGTATCCGCGCTGTTCTAAAACCAGAAACACCGTGGACGAGAGGCCGGGCAGCCAGTATCGTCCGATTCGCGTCGCACCATCCGGCGACACGACGACGCGCAGCGGATCGCCGACCAATGGACGAAGACTGGAAACGGGTGCCCCCAGCGCGACGTTGTTCCACGAAATCGCCGGCCCTGGCGAAAGTGCGGCCACGCAGACCGCCGCGCACACCCATTGCTCAATCATAACCGAGTTTTCGTTCGCGGTCTGGTATCCCGTTGCATGCTTTCAATCCGCTGTGCGCTTCGACAAGCTCAGCGCATTCGTCGCGTCCCTCGACGACGGCGCTGCGCGCCTACGCTCAGGATGACATTACTACGCGCTTCGCTCGCGATGACGGTGCTATTGCGGGTAGGCGATGGGGTCCATGTAGACTTGCCGTTGGATGGCTAGGCAGAAGAGGCCGACGGTTACATGGTAATCCTTGAACGGGACGCTGGGCGGGATGAGGTAGTCGACGTCGCGGAGGGCGCCGATGTGCGCGTGAACCGACTCAAAGTACTTTTGGGCTTGGACCGAGTTTTTGAACTCGACCTCGGGGTCGCGTTTGCCGCCGCAGAGGTCGATCGGTCCAACCGGCTTCCAGCCTGGGATTAGGTCGTTATCGGCCGCGGCGACGCGGGCGGGGTTCTTGGCGTCGCGCAGGAAGTGCTTCGCCCAGACCGGCTGCAGCAGAGCGGGGAGTTTGAGCGGAAGCGTCTTGCCCAAAAGTTCGTTGGCCTGCGCATAGTTGTGGACCGGTAAGAGGTCCTCGATACCGGCCGCGTACGGACTCTGGAAAACTTCCGACGGATCTTTGTAGAGGTTTCCGTAAATTTTTTGGTAGCCCGTCAACGTGTAGGCAGCCAGCAGCGGCGCGTCCTGCGACGGGCGGCGCACGGCGTCTTCGAACGTTTCTGCAAGCGCGTAGGGACCGCTCGACGCGGCGTCTTCGAGTACGGAAAACTCGCCCTTATACGCGCCCGATTCGATCGCGCGCTGCGTGCCGACCGCGACTTGGCCGCCTTGCGAATGTCCGGAGAGAAATACGCCGGTTCCCGAACGCAGCGGCACGTTGAGTTTCTTCGCCGCGGTACGGATCGCGCGCAATGCATCGATCACGGCAGTCGCTTCGGAATCGACGTGCAGGTAGGGATGGAACGGATAGGTCGACTCGCCGAGGCCGAGATAGTCGGTCGCGGCAACGGCGTACTTGTGCGCGGCGTAGATGGCGGCGACCGTGATCGGATTTTGATCGGGGGCCGTCCAGCTTGGATTCGACGTGCTTGGATCGGTGATCAACTGATTTTTCGCGATATTCGTGCCGTGGGCGTACCCGATCAGCGGAAACGGCCCGGCGCCGCAGCTTTTATCGGGAACCATGAACGCGGCGCTGGCGTCGGCCGCTTCGCCATTGACGCCGATCGTATCGTATCGCACGGCGTACAGCACGACGTCACATTCCGGCTTGCCGAGCAATTCCGTCACGACACCGTTGATGACGCCGGCTTCCATCTCTTTCTTGGTGATGAGCGTTACGCGTTTCACCGAGATGATCCGGCCGCGCGTCGAGGCTGGTGCTTGGCGTGCGGCGCCTTGCGGGAGCAGGTTCGTCGCCCCCGAGCCGTGCGCGGCGCAGCCGGCGAGAACGGCCGTGGCGGCCGAGAGGGCGATCGTGCGCGCGTTCATGTTAGGAATCCTATCTTGCTTCGGCCGTGACGTCGGCAGCTGTGACTGCGCCGGCGCGATTGCCCCACGAGGAGCGAATGAAGGTGATCACGGACGCGATCTGCCCGTCGGAGAGACTCTGACCCCACGCGGGCATCATCCCATTGTACATTTGCGGTCCGACCTGAATCTTGCCATGCAGCCCGAACTTCACGATGTGAATGAGGGTCTTCGGATCGCCGGTCACTACCGCGTTGTTTGCGAGCGGCGGAAAGGCACCGGGAAGGCCCGCGCCGTTGGTTTGATGACAACTCGAGCAATTGGTCGAGTACACGCCGGCGCCGTCGTTGGCGGACGCGCCGTCTTGCGCGACCGCCGCCGTGGCGGCGGGTGCGGTCGATGCGGTTGCGGCCGCATCGTTGTCGGCATTCGCCGTAGAATTCGCGCTGTTGGAACACGCGGCCAGCACCGGTGCAAGTGCAACGAGCGCCCCAGCCATAAGAAGTCCTCGCATGAACCGCGCTCCTCTCGAGATAATGACCTGGAGCCTCTACGCTCCTCGGCTGGACGGGGCCTCTAGCGCAGTGCGACGAGCGCGACGTTCCGCGACGCGTTGAAGCTGCGCAGCGCATCCAGACTCGATGGAAGCGGACGCAACAGTACGACGACCGTGCCGACGCGCCTGGATAGGAAGGCAGCCCGAGAGAGCATGAACGAGACGTAGCCCGAGGCGCCGCGGTCGTCCGCGGTGACGTCTCGCCGTACCAGCATCACGCCTGCGGACGCAAACTCATTCGGGTCGGCCGAGTCGCCGCGTTCGTCGAAAAAGATCAACCCGCTCGTGCGCAAGACCCACGCCATGCCGCGTGCGTCGCGTGCGGCGACTCCGTCGAACGCGCCGAGCTTACGGTGCAGCGACGCAAGCGTCACGGCGCTCGGCGGTGCGGTTACCTGCACGAGCAGCATTTGGTTCGCGTCGCGAACAAGTTTTGCGAATGCGGCCGCCTGCGCCGCGTGCGGATCGACGACGAACGCCATCGGATCGCTGAGACGCAGAAACCCGGATTCGGCGGCAACGGATTCGCCGCAAAGGCCGACGACGATCGAGATCTGCTCGCTGCGCCAGTTGTTGGCGGCGGGACGAATGCGTTCGACCACGACGTCGTCCTGCGTGAAGAGATCGACGACCGCGCCGCCCGAACCGCCGCGGGTCAGCGCGCGCAGCGCCGGCGGCAAGTTCTTTGCTTCGTGCGCGCTCGACCGGAGTGAAGCGACGGGCGGAGGCTTCGCGCTGGTGATGCCCTGCACGTAACCACCGACGATGGCGGCGAGTGCGAGGGCGATCAGCGCGATCCAGAACGCGTTACGCACGGCCCGTCTTGCTCGGACCGCGTATCGGGCGCGCCGAAATCGCCCACACGAGCGCGACCAATAGGAAGTTGGCGACCAGCGAACTGCCGCCGTAGGACATGAACGGAAGCGTGATGCCGGTCAACGGGAAAACGCCGATGACGCCGCCGACGATGATGAAAACTTGGAAGCCTAAGGTCGCGCCGAGACCGGTAGCCAGCAGCTTTGCATAGAGATCGGGCTGTTCCAGCCCAGCCGCGAAGATGCGCCGCAGCATCGCCAAAAAGATTGCGAGCACGGCGACGGCGCCCGCCAAACCGAACTCTTCGGAGAATGCCGCGTACACGTAGTCGGTTGCGACGTCCGGAATGAATCCCGGGTGTCCGAGACGGAAGCCGCTGCCGAACGGGCCGCCAGCCGCCAGCGCATAGTACGCTTGCGACGATTGATAGCCCGCACCTAACGGGTCGGAGAACGGGTCGTGCCATACTGCGATGCGCGCTTGAACGTATGGGAAATGATGCATCGCCCAAAGGACGGCGACCGCGAAGATCGCCGCGCCGAGCACGACGATGTCGAGCCGGCGCGTAGCGACGTAGAGCAGCGTTGCAAAAGTTGCCAGCAGCAGCGTCGCCATGCCGATGTCGCGCTGCACCACCAGGATCGCCATCGACGCGCCCCAGCCGATGAAGAGCGGCCCGAGGTATTTCAGGTTCGCTTTGAGCGACCACGGCCGCGCGTTGGCGATCACGTCCGCGGTTTCAGCCAGATACGCGGCCAAGAACAGCACGATGAAGAGCTTGATGAGTTCGATCGGTTCGTAATCGATCGGTCCGATGCGGATCCAAAGACGCGCGCCGTTGACTTCTTGTCCGAAGAGCAGCAGTGCGACGAAGAGCAGCAGCGATGCGATCACCCACAGATACTTGTACGACGCAAACTGCCGGAAGTGACGGAAGAGTGGTGCGGCTGCGATCGCCAGCACGAGCGAGACCATCAGCCACAGCTGCTGTTTCTGCGCAAGTTCCGGTGAAAGCCGCGCGACCACGGCAAGCCCGAGCGCCGAAAGCACGACGGCGAGCGCCGGCAAGACGTCGTCGCGAACCGTCGTAAACGGCTGCCACAACACCCACAGCAGAGCGAGTCCGGCAAGGATCGCGAGCATCCAGGGCGGCCCAATGGTCCCGTGCGGTGCGAAGGTAAAGATGAACGCAGCCACGCCGAGCGCTCCGATCATCGGACCGATCCGCCGCAGAATGAGAACCGGTAGAGCGTTCAGTGCGCCAGCGCCAGTGCGAGTGCGAACGCGATTCCGGCGGCGACGCGTATCGCGATCGTTTCGATCAGCGCGCGATCGAAGCGTATAGCGAAGCGCGGTGCTTCCTCTTCTTCATCCGCATCGGCGCCGGCGGCGTCGTCGTTTTCGAAGCGCACGACCAGCACGTGCTCCTTCGAATCGGTAGATTCAACGTGCGCGATCAGCGTACGGCGATCGATGTCGCCCGGTACGCGATGGCCGACGAGCACGATCACGTCGCCGGGGTCGAGCGCGACGCTCGAGACGGCAACGTCCAAGTTCGGCGTGGTCGCGAGGGTGCGCCCCAGCAGAGGCATATCGGAATCTTCGAAGAGATCGTCGCCGGAAAGCGCGACGACGTCGCCGCGATGCGCCAGATACGCGGCCGTGCCGCCGGCGTGCATCACGTAGGCGCGCCCGCGCACGATCAGCGCGGCGGTGAACGATGCGGCGGCGGTAACGTAATCGTCGTGGGCGGCCGCGCGCACGTAGAGATCGCCGTTCACGCGGCCGAGCGCCGCGAGCACCGCGGTTGCTGCGGCATGCGGGCGATCGACGGCCCGCCGGAAACGGTCGCTGCGCAGGCGCCGCTCGCACTCGGCACGCAGCCGGGAAAGCAGCGCGCGTTCGACCGGCATGCCGTCGACGCTGCCGAAGCCGCGCGCGAGCGCAAAGAACCACGTACGCGGGCCGAGCTGCATCGTCAAACACGATGAACGATCGCCGCGAATCGCTACGTCCACGGCGCTACCTCGGTGACGACCATGCGGGTGGTCCCTACGTCGACGCGATCGCCTTCGCGCACTTCGATCGATTCGGTGACGCGCTGGCCGTTGAGAAACGTCCCGTTGCTGCTGCCGAGATCGTCGACGTAGACGATGCCGTTGCGGCTTTCGAAACGGACGTGCGTGCGGCTGACTTCGGCGTCGCGCAGCACGAGATCGTTGTCGCGCGCCCGGCCGACTTCAAAGGGAGGACGGCCGTCGTACACGCGCTGCGTACCGAGTTCCATCACGTTGAGCGCGAGACGCATCGGCTGCATGCTGCCGATCTCCGCAGCGGCGCGAACGCGCGGGCGGACGGCGAGCAAGGCGACGGCGAACAGCGCCACCGTAATTTCAGCCGTACCCACTCGCATCTGTGCGTCGAAAGGCATCGCCTTACTCGCCCGCCGCCTCGAAACGCATCTGCGTATTTCCGAACCTCAACTCATCCCCCGACCGCAGCGCGCTCGATTCGACGCGCGTACCGTTGACGAAAGTGCCGTTGGTAGAACCGAGATCGCGCACGTTTGGTTCGCCGGCGAGCACCTCGACGATCGCATGCGTCCGCGAGACGCTGGGATCGACAAGGAAGACGTCGCACTCCTCGCTGCGCCCGATCAGGGACTTCCCCTCAATATAGTATACTCCGTAGGCCGGCACGCCTTTCATCATACGAAGGTGAAAACGCCGGGGGGGACGCTTCGGTTCGGGGACGGCCACTCGAATATCGACGGTCGCCTCGTCGATAACGGCCACATCCACGGCACCGGCCGGGATGCTGGGGCGGGGGACCATCTCGACGTTGGCCTCGTCCTTGAAGCGCACGCCGACCCGCGCAGCCAAGTCTCTCAGGAGTTCGGCCCACTCGCGTTCCAAGTACGCCTGGTGTTCGCTCAAGCGTTCGTAGTCGTCGGGATTGACGTACACGATATACGCTCCGGGCGCCACCATCTTGCCGTCCTCGCCGCGCGTGCGCGCCTCCATCGTCGCGACGAGCTTGCGCGCGATTTGCGCCGGCTCCAGATCGCTCGGAAAGGTCTTGGCAAACGCGCGCTCGATGAACGCCGCGCACGCTTGCTCGATTCGCGCGAGAAAGCCCATCCGTCGCCCTTACGTTCGCCTCTCGAGGCGCGCGATGTAAAAACCATCGCGACCGTCGATGCCGGGCGGCACTAAGACGTCGCCCGCATCCGTGAGCAGCGTCTCGAACGATACGGGAACCAAGCCTCGCTCGAAGTTTTCCTTCATCAAGAACCAGTCGACCACTTCCGTCGTCTCGCGGGAATCCGTCGAGCAGACTGCATAGACGAGCACGCCGCCTTCATGAACGTGAGCGGCCACTCGCTCGAGCAGGGCGCGCTGCGTGATGGCTAAGCGTTCGCCGTCGGCGCTGCGCTTCTTCCAGCGCGCTTCCGGATGGCGTCCAACGACCCCGACGCCCGAACACGGTGCGTCGACCAGCACGCGGTCGAACTTCTGGCCGGGGGCAAGCAGTTCGGTAGTGGCGTCGCCGGTCACGATGCCGGCGACTACGCCGGCAGCTTCGAGGCGGCTTTGCAGCGTTGCGGTGCGGCGCTCGTCGTTCTCGAGACAGATCAAACTGCCGTCATCACCGAGCCGGCCGCCAATCTGCAGGGCTTTGTTCCCGCGACCGCTGCAGACGTCCAGAACCGCCTCGCCGGCCTGCGGGTTCAGCACTTCGACCGGCATCGCCGAACTCTCGGATTGCTGCCACATGTCGCCCGGCGTCTCGCCTTCCAACGCCCGCGACGCCGAGCCGCTATCGACCAGCAGCGAATCGCGAACGAACGGCGACGCATGGGTTGCGATATCGCGCGCGCTCAGCAGGCCGGCTGCATCGTCGCGCGTGACGCGCAGCGTGTTGATTGTCAGCGCGCTCTGCGCGGGCTCGTTGACGGCCGCACATATCTCTTCGGCTCGATCGCCGAATGCGTTCATCCACTGCCGTACGATCCACGCGGGCAGCGAATAGCGCACGCCCAAGTATTCCTCGTCGGTTTCGAACAGCTCGCGGCTCGGATCGGCCGGACGATCGCGCAAGAAGCTGCGCAGCACCGCGTTGGTCAAGTTCGCGAGGCCGCGATGGCCGTACTTTTTGGCGAGATTGACGAATTCGAAAACCGTTGCATGAACGTCGGGTTCGGTGTAGACGAGTTCGAAGATCGCGAGGCGCAGGACTTCGTGCACGACGATCGGCAGCGGATGACTTCGATTGCCGATGAACGGCGCGAGATACCAATCCAGAGCGCGGCGCATCTTGATGGAGCCGTAGGCCAACTGCGTTGCGAAGGCGCGGTCGCGCGCATCGAGGTGGGCCTTGCGCGCGCGGTACTCGAGCGCTTCCTGCGCTCCGCGTTCCGGCGTGTTGGTGCCGGCCGGCGGGAAGACGTCGCGCACGACCATCAGCGCGACGGCGCGCGCGTTCACGGTTTCCCCGCCGCGCGACTCTGCCGGTACGCCGCTTCGCTCATGCGTCCGCGGTTGGGTGCGATGAGTTCGTCGATGGCGAGCGAGCCGTCCGGCCCGACGTGGGCGCGCAGCAGCTTGACCGTTTCGCCTTCCATTAGCGCGCGCGCGGCCGGCTGCGGGGCGTACGCCCGCACGTGGTTGACGATGTGCGACGGGGCCCAGCTCCAGTCGATGAGGAGATCCTCCTTGCGGATCGGTTTGGTCACGCTTGCCTGGCCGCGTTGCGGCGTGCGCGCGAGCGGCCCCTGCCCCGCCGCTTCAATTGCCCGTCCGAGCAAACCCGCACCCTGCAGGGCCAGGCGATCGTGGAGGCTCCCGTAGTCGTCCCCGAGCCGTATTTCTGCCTTTTCCTGGAGGACGAGATCGCCCGTATCCATCCCCGCGTCCATCAGCATGACGCTGACGCCGGTCTCGGTGTCGCCGTTGCGCAGCGCGGTTTGAATGGGGGTTGCGCCGCGATAGGCCGGCAGCAGCGACGGGTGGACGTTCAAAGCGCCGAGCTTGGGAAGATCGAGCAGCGCCTGCGGCAGAATGCGGCCGTACGACGCGAGGGTAAAAAGATCGAACGGTGCGCCACGCGCGAGTTCCTCGGCGAACGGCTTCAGCCGCTCCGGTTCGTAGACGGGCAAGCCGAGCTCGAGTGCGGCGGTTTTGACTGGGGACGCGACGAGCTTGTGCCCACGGCCGGCGGGGCGGTCCGGCTGGGTGACGACGCCGGCGAGATCGGTGAGCTGCGCGACGGTTCGCAGAATCGGGACCGCGAACTCGCTCGTGCCGAAGAAGAGCGTCCGCAAGCGCGGAGCGCTCACGTCGCCTCTGCGGCGGCCGCCTCGATTTCTTCTTCTTCCTCTTCGTCTTCTTTGGTCACCGGTCGAACGTTCTTCGCTTTATCGACGTAGAGCACGCCGTTGAGGTGATCGATCTCGTGCTGCATGCATTGCGCGAGCAGCCCTTCACCTTCGATGCGGATCTTTTCACCGTTGCGATCGAGTCCGGTGACCGCGACCTTCTTGAAACGCACGATGTCGCCGACCATCCCGACGACCGACAAGCAGCCCTCGGACATCTCTTCTTCATCTTCCGCAAGCACGATCTTCGGATTGATGACCACCGCCGGTTCGTGTTCGTCGTCGTGCACGTCCACGACGAACAGCCGCTTCGAAACGCCGACTTGCGGCGCGGCCAGGCCGACGCCAGGAGCGGCATACATGGTTTCGAACATGTCGTCGATGAGCTGCTGGAAGAGCGGGTCGTCGATTTCTTTCAGTTCGACTTTTTTGGCAACCCGGCGCAGCGTCGGGTGCCCGTCTTGGACGATTTCACGGACATAGGGCATGGGCGCGACTATTCTACGCAGAAACGCGGTCCCGCCTCCCTGGTCCGTTAGCCCCTCCTTCAAACTGGGAAGGACCGTTGCGTGTCCAGTGCCACGTTATCGGTTCCTGCGGAATCGAAACCGCAGCACGGCGGTTCGACAGCAGCGCTGGCGCTTGCCGCGGTGGGGGTCGTCTTCGGCGATATCGGCACGAGCCCGCTGTATGCGTTCCGCCAGTGCTTCACGGGTCCAATGCGCGTCGAACCGACACACGAGAACGTTCTGGGACTGCTGAGCCTAGTTCTGTGGGCGTTGATCGTGATCGTGTTCGTGCGATACATCGGCATGGTGATGCGCGTGGCGCACGACGGCGAAGGCGGCATCCTCGCGCTGCTCGCATTCGTGCTGCCGCCCGTACGGCGCGGCGTCCCGCCGAAGGCGACGTGGTTAACGTTCTTGATTCTGCTTGGCGCGGGAATGCTCTTCGGCGATGGTGTCATCACGCCGGCCGTTTCCGTGCTCTCCTCGGTCGAGGGTCTGAAGGTCGCAACCTCTGCCGCCGAACCGTTCGTCATTCCGATTACGGTCGGCGTCCTTGCCGGTTTATTCTTGCTGCAGAGCCGGGGTACGCAGCGCATCGGTATGCTCTTCGGTCCGGTGATGGTGCTTTGGTTCCTGACGATTGCCGCGCTCGGCACGTACGGGATCTTCATGCATCCGTCGGTGCTGTGGGCGGTCAATCCCTATTACTTCGTCTTGTTCTTTGCGCATCATGGGATCGCCGGCGTCACGGTCTTCGGCGCAATCGTTCTGTGCGTCTCCGGCGTAGAAGCGCTCTATGCGGATATGTCGCACTTCGGACGAAAGCCGATCGCACTGGCCTGGACGGCGCTCGTTTTTCCCGCGCTCTCACTAAACTACTTGGGACAGGGCGGCTTGATTCTCGCGCAACCGGATGCGATCGCGAATCCGTTCTACGGCCTCGCGCCGTCTTTTTTCCTGTACGGCGTCGTTGCGATCGCTACCGCGGCCACGATCATGGCCTCGCAGGCGCTCATTTCCGGCGTCTTCACCTTAACGAAACAGGCGATGCAGCTCGGCTTCATCCCGCGCTTCCGAATCATCTACACGTCGGCAGTCCATCGTGGCCAGGTGTTCGTTCCGGCGCTCAATGCGGTTCTTGCCGTCGCCTGCATCGGGCTGGTCCTCGGTTTTCGCACGTCGGAGCGTTTGGCGAATGCGTACGGTCTTGCCGTCGCGGTGACCATGGTCGTGACGTCGATCGCGTACTACGTCGTGGTTCGCGAGCGGTTTGGCTGGAGCGTCGTGAAGTCGGCACTCGCGACCGGGCCGTTTCTGCTGATCGAACTGCTTTTCGTCGGCGGCAGCCTACAAAAGATTCGTGAAGGCGGCTGGATACCGCTCCTGATCAGCCTGATCGTTTTCATTATCGCCAGCACGTGGCGCAGCGGGCGCCGGGCCGTGGCCATAAGCAACGCGGAACAGTCGGTGCCGACGGAACAATTTCTCGCCGACGTCAAGGGCCGGCTCGGGACGCCCTACAACGGCACCGCGGTCTTTCTCACCGCCGATCCCGAAGACGTGCCGTTCGTCCTGCGGCATCACTGGGCGCTCACGCACAGCATCGACGAACGTATCGTGCTGTTGAGCATTGTGCCGACGAACGATCCTTACGTACGAGAGGAAAGCCGCGTCGAAGTCGATCGTTTGAGCGATAGTCTCGTGCGCGTCATCGCGCACTTTGGATTTATGGAGAAGGTGACCATTGCGCCGATCGTTCGCGCCTGTGCGGCGCACGGGCTGGGACTCGATGCAGAGGATACGACCTACTACGTCGGCGATCCGGTCATCGTGGCCAGGCGCAAGGGTGGCTGGCACGCTTGGCGGCGCAACCTCTACATCTTCTTGAGAAACAACTCGCGCCCGATCACCTCGAGCCTCGGAATTCCACCCGAGCAGCTGGCGAAGCTGGGTCTCGAAGTGCCCATGTAGCGTAGTATGATGGCGCCATGCTCGAAACGGGTCGTCTCGCAGGCCTGGCGGCGCTGGCTGCAGTCGTTGACTTGATTTGTGCCGCCGCCGGCTGGGAGAGCGCGCGCATCGTCACCAAGCCATTGCCGGCGCTCGTTTTATCGTACGGCGCGTGGCGAGTTCCGCGCGTGCCGCGCTTTCTTGCAGCCGGGCTCGTGGCGGCAGCGATCGGCGACGAACTGCTGCTGCAAGCCGGCGAGTTGGCGTTCATGCTGGGGATGTGCGCTTTTGCGGCGATGCACGTATGCTACATTGTAACGTTCGCGCGGTTGGGGCATGGGCCGGGGCTCGTGAAGCGGCTGCCGTGGCTGCTGCTGCCGTTTGCAGCGCTGGTCGTCGGGACGAACGTGATTCTCGGGCCGCAGGCCGGCACGTTTGCATTGCCCGTTGCGGTCTACAGTGCGCTGCTCGGCGCAATGGCCGTGTGCGCGGTCGACGCGGCCGGCCGGGTAAACGCACGCGCCGCCTGGCTGATTGCCGGCGGCGCGGTGCTGTTCATGGCGTCCGATACGACACTGGCCTTTGCGAAGTTCTCGCGCGGTTTTCCGCTCGCCGGAATCACTGCCGAACTAGCGATCGTGGGAACCTACTTCATCGCCCAGATCGCCATCGCCACGGGAGCGATCGACGCTACTGAGTCGTGAACGTCATGTACTGAGCGGGTTGGCAGTTTTGGATGTTCGTGTTGTTCAGGCCCATCGCATACGTCGTAGCCGTCGACAGCGATCCGACGGCGCTCACGTAGTAGATTGGATTGGCAAAGCTCGGCTTCGTGCGGGGGGTCGGAATCTGCGAAAGCGGGACCTGGCTAAACTGGTTGCCGGGGAACGTCCCGCCGTTGACGGCGATTACATTCATGAATTGGCTTCCGAGCGGTACGCTGCTGGCAACGTAGATGTTCTGCGTTCCGTCCGGCACGTTCGTCGCGCCGTTGATCGGGTAGACTGCAACGAAGCTGCCCGGTGCGGTACAGTTCGGGAAGGTCGAAGGATTGCTGCTGTTGCTGCCGCTGTTGCAGGCGGCGAGCGTGAGGGCCAAGAGAAAAAAGCCCAATGATTTCGCAAACGGAGTTTTCATGGTTGCACCATCCTAGCGGTCGGGTCTGAGAACCTGCCGAGCGACCCTTAAAAACTGCTTATAAAATGTACCCGGAGAGGTCGGCGTTCTCAACGACGTCTTGTAAGCGTTCCCGAACGTAGGCCGCGTCAATCACGACGGTGCCGACGGTTTCGGGCGCGTCGAAACTGACGTCTTCGAGGAGCCGCTCGAGGACGGTGTGCAGGCGGCGGGCACCGATGTTCTCGCTCTGCTCGTTGACCCGCATGGCGAAAGTAGCGAGCTGGTCGACGGCGTCGGGACGGAAATCGAGCGTGACGTTCTCGGTTGCGAGCATCGCTTTGTACTGCTCGATCAGCGCATTCTTGGGCTGCGTGAGGATCGTTTTGAAGTCCTCGGCAGTGAGCGAATCCAGCTCGACGCGGATCGGAAAGCGGCCTTGCAGTTCCGGTATCAAGTCCGACGGTTTGCTCATGTGAAACGCACCGGCCGCGATGAACAGGATGTGGTCGGTCTTGATGGTGCCGTGCTTGGTGTTGACGGTCGAGCCCTCGACGATCGGCAGAATGTCGCGCTGCACGCCTTCGCGCGAAACGTCCGGGCCGCCGCGGCCGCCTTCGCGACCGGCAACCTTATCGATTTCGTCGATGAAGATGATGCCGTCTTCGCCGGCCCGGCGCAACGCTTCGCGCTTGACCGCATCCATGTCGATGAGTTTGTTAGCTTCCTCTTGCGCGAAGATCCGCCGCGCGTCGGCGACGGTCACGCGCTTTTGACTCCTGCGTTTGGGAAGAATACCGCCGAGCATCTCGCCGATGTCGGCGCTTTGGCCTTGATCCATACCCATCATGCCGATCGGCATGCTGGGCGTTTCTTCGACTTCGATTTCGATCAAGCGCACGTCGTAGAAGCCGCGTTCGATCTCGGCGCGGGTCTGTTCGCGCAGCTGCGCCATCTCAGCGCTGGGCGGCGCCGCCGGCGGCACGTTCGCCTGCTGATTCTGCATTTGGAAGTTGTTGCCGAAGATCGATCCCAACGCGTTGCCGAGCGGGTTGCCGTGCCCCGGCGGGGACGGCGGACGCGTCTGGGGCGCAAGCACGTCGATGATCCGCTCGACGGCTTGGCGCTCGGCGAGTTCGGCCACTTCGGCGCGGCGTTCATCGCCGACCGTGCGAATCGCGGCTTCGACCAAGTCGCGCACCATCGATTCGACGTCGCGGCCGACGTAGCCGACTTCGGTGTATTTCGTCGCTTCGACTTTCACGAACGGAGCGCCGACGATGCCGGCTAAGCGGCGCGCGATTTCGGTTTTACCGACGCCGGTGGGCCCGATCATGAGGATGTTCTTCGGTGTGATTTCGTCCCGCAGGTCTTCGCGCACGTTATTGCGGCGGAAGCGATTGCGCAGCGCGATCGCGACGGCGCGTTTGGCTTTGCCTTGGCCGACGATGAATTGGTCGAGCGCCGCGACAATCTGTTTGGGCGTCGGCGTCGAGCGGTCGATGGCGGGCGTTATTACGGTACTGGTCACGGGAGGGTCTCCACGACGATGTCGTCGTTGGTATAGATGCAGATTTCGCCGGCGATGCCGAGTGCCGCCTTGGCGATTTCTTCGGCGGTCATCGCGGTGTTGCGCAGCAGCGCCGCGGCGGCGGCTTGGGCGTAGGGGCCTCCGCTGCCGATTGCGGCGATGCCTTCATCCGGCTCGATCACGTCGCCGGTTCCGGAGAGGACGAACAGGTTCTCGGGCGTGCCGACGATCAGGAGTGCTTCGAGGCGGCGCAGTGCGCGGTCTTGTCGCCAGTCTTTGGCCAGCTCGACCGCGGCGCGCGTGAGGTCTTTGTACTCGGCATACTTCTTCTCAAACTTCTCGAGCAGGGTGATGCCGTCGGCGGCCGAGCCGGCGAAGCCGGCCAGCACTTTACCGCCCGCGATCTTGCGAACTTTGCGCGCGCCGTGCTTCACGATGGTCTTGTCTAGGGTCACCTGGCCGTCGCCGGCGATTGCCAGCTTGCCGTCGCGGCGGACCGCGAGAATGGTGGTCGATCGAATTCTCATGCCTAGCGTCAGTACCCTTAGCACGGGAACAGGGTTTCAAGCGGCCGTTGCGGCCCCCTGATAGGAGTGCTATCATTAATGCTATCATGGCCCAGGTCATCATCCGGAATCTCGACGCGGAGACGGTCGCAGCGCTGAAGGCGCGCGCGAAGCGGAATGGACGTTCGCTTGAGGCGGAGCTGCGCGACGTGCTCACCAAGAGCGTTGCGCGCGATGCCCGGGAAGAGTTTTTAGAGTGGGTCGACCAGCACCGTCTTCCCGGCGGCCCCGATGTCGACGTCGTCGCACTAATTCACCAAGGCCGCGAAGAGCGGACGCGCGCGATTCTTGAGGCGATCGATGGCACGGATAATTGACGCTTCCGCAGCGGTTGCTCTGATCGTCGAAAGCGCGCGAACCCAAACCGTTCGCGACATATTCTCTTCGACTGCAGAGCTGGCGGCGCCGGACATTCTCATCGCTGAAACCACCAACGCTATTTGGAACCATCGCCGTACCTTCGCATTTTCAGCCGACGCCGTCGGAGAGTTCCTCGAACGGCTAAGCGCGAATGTTGCCATCGTGTCATCCTCCGCGCTTGTCCGGGAAGCATACGCGATAGCGATCGAGCTCAACCGTCCGACCTATGACGCATTGTACCTGGCCCTCGCGAAACGCGATGCAGCGCAAATCGTCACATTTGACGAGCGCCTCGTGCAAAAGGTCGCCGGCACGAAATACGAGTCGCTCGTTCTTCGGCCGTAAGCCCTCCTATGCATGACAACGAACGACTCGCGTCCAACTCACGCCGGGTCAAGAAAGGACGTTCTTCTGTGATTGCATTTCGGGTGTGGGCTGGTCTGAGCGCCCTTCTTCTTTTAGCTGCGGTGCCCGCCGGCGCACAGATGATCCGTTCCTCGGGTGCGCCGCTGGCTCAGACCGGCTCGCTGGCCGACGGCATCGCGGTCACTGGTTTCGGGAGCCTCGACGTTCCGGCATCGAAAGCCGCGATCACGGTGCATATTTCATCGCAAACGCCGTTTACGGTGGCGCAAATCAAACCGTTGATCGACGACGTAGCGAAGGCCGACGGCAGCAATGACAGCGCGGCGATCCCGCCTTTCATCATGCTGGCAAACGCGCCGTTGCGCACGTTCACTGCGACCGGCACGGTGAACAATCCGACCGCCAAGATGCTCACCGACGCAATTCCGCTCCTGGCCGCGGCCGTCGCTAAAGCGCCGCCGGGGATTCAGCTCGACAACGCCCAGGTGACGCTGTCGCTGGCGGATTGTGAATCCTACGTGGACAAAGCCCGTGCGGCCGCCGTCCGCGACGCTCGGCAACGCGCGGAGTCGCTCGCGCATGACTTCGGCGGTAAGGTGGGGGCCGTGATCGCCATCGCTGCCACCGATCAGCTTCTCAGCTCGTCCGGCGTCTGCACGAAGCAGTATTTTTTCTCCAACGGGTTCGGTCCGAACGAAGCGATGAGCATCGACGATTACGTGACCGTCCGCGTGGCGGAGCGGGTCGCCGTTCGGTACGCGATTCTCAAGTGAGGACCGGACCCTACGCTCCGATTCTCGCCGCGTGCATCGCACTGTCGATCTTCGCTCGAGCCGGCGCAGCCCCGACGCATCCGTACTACTACCTTCATTCAAACGACGTCGATCTAAAGGTACTCTTGCCGCCTCCGCCCGATCCCAGCTCGGCGGAGGAGCAAGCGGACGACAAGAAGGTCGCGAGCATCGTTGCGAACCGAACGCCCGCCGAACTCGTCGACGCACTCGATGAGTCGAAGCGAAACGTCTTTTTCTTCGCTCCGTCGGTGGGCGCGGGGTTCGCTCCGGAGCACCTGCCGTTAACGACGGCATTCTTCGACCGAATCGGTTCCGACGTCGAGCGTTTCGTAGGCCAGGCGAAAAGCTATTGGAAACGGCCGCGTCCTGGGAGCGCTACCGAGAAGCAAGGCTCCTATCCTAGCGGTCATGCGGCCTTCGCCGCATCGACGGCAATCGTTCTGGCAGAAATTCTGCCGGAAAAGCGCGACCAAATATTTCTGCAGGCGCGCCTATTCGCGGAGAATCGGATCGTTCTCGGCGTGCACTATCCAACCGACATCGCGGCGGGCTGGACGACCGGAACGCTCGCGATCAGCGCGATGATGCACGACAAGGCCTATCTCCACGACTATAAAGCGGCCAAAGCCGAACTGCGCAAAGCACTGGGCCTACCCAGCGGTTAGGCGCGTCCCGAACACGTCGATAGACGCAAGAGCGCGCTGCGCCATCGTCGTGCGGCGCAGCTTCTTGTCCCGGATTTCTCGATCGAGCGGCGGAAACGGCGCCCATGTGACGTTGGCGGGCTGGAAGTCCGGTGACTCGGTGTTCTGCAAATGCGCGACCACGGCCCCGAGCGCGCTTTCGCGCGGGAAATCGACCGGCGGTAAGCCGAGCAGCGCGCGAGCGGCGTGCGTGCCGGTCATTAGCCCGCAGGCCGCCGCTTCGACGTAGCCTTCAGCGCCGGTGATCTGGCCGGCGAAGTAGAGCGCCTCGGTTCCTCTGAGTTTGAGTTGCGCGTCGAGCAGGCGCGGCGAGTCGATGAAGGTGTTACGGTGCATCACTCCCAGGCGAAGCCATTCCGCGTTTTGCAGCCCGGGGAGTTTTCCGAAGGCTTCTTTTTGGGCGGGCCACGTCATGCGGGTTTGGAAACCTACGATGTTCCAGGCGGTACCTTCGATGTTTTCTTTGCGCAGTTGGATTACGGCGTACGGCGTAATACCGGTTTCGGGATGGCGTAATCCGACCGGCTTCATCGGGCCGAAACGCAGCGTCTCTTCGCCGCGATCGGCCATCACTTCGATCGGCAGACAGCCTTCGAAGTACTTCGTACCCTCTTCGAAGTCTTTGCCTTCGTGCCGCGGCAGCGTGCGGAGATCGTGGATGAGCTGCGCGTACTGCTCCTTGTCGAGCGGAATGTTGAGATAATCGTCGCCGTCGCCTTTTTCATAGCGCGACTTGCGATACATCAGGCTTTCGTCGATCGACTCGGTGCTCACGATTGGCGACGCCGCGTCGAAATAGTGGAGGCGCGTCTTGTGCGAGGCGGCGGATGCGAGCACGCGGTCGATGTTTGCCAGCAGCGCCTCGCTGGGGAGCGGCCCACATGCAACGATGCACGGATGGTCGAGCGGAATCTCATCCATGGGCTCGCGGTGGAGGCGGATCCGCGGTTCGTTTGCGATACGCGATTCCACCGTGGAAGCGAAGACGTCGCGGTCGACGGCGAGCGCTCCGCCGGCCGGCACGGCGGCTTCGCGGGCCGATTGAATGATGATCGAATCGAGGCGAGCCAGTTCTTCTTTCAGAAGCCCGACGGCGTTCTCCAGCGCGGCACCACGGAGTGAGTTGCTGCAGACCAGTTCCGCAAGCGAACCCGTCTTGTGCGCGGGCCCGCTTTGCGTGGGGCGCATCTCGTAAAGATCGACGTCGACGCCGGCGCGGGCGGCCTGCCACGCCGCCTCACAACCGGCGAGTCCACCGCCGATGACGAGGAGTCTAGCGTCCACGGATAGAGCGGAGCACGAAGCGTCAGACCTCGACCGGTTCGCGCTCCTCGGCGCTTTCGTCGGAGCCTTTGGGGCGCAGCGATGAGACGTCGTGCTCTTTGTCGGCGGCGCATTCGAAGAGGACGTTGCCGCCGCGACGCGTCTTGGCGATGACGTACGAGTTGCAGACGGGGCACGGCTCGGCGATGACGCGATCCCAGGAGACGAAGTCGCAGTTGGGATAGTTGGCGCAGCCGTAGAACGTGCGGCCCTTTTTCGAGCGGCGTTCGACGATCATGCCGCCGTCCTTGGGACACTTGGCACCGGTGTCTTTGACGATCGGTTTGGTGGTCTTGCACTCCGGATAGCCGGTGCACGAGATAAAGCGTCCGAAGCGGCCGGTTTTGATGACCATCGGGCGTTCGCAGTTCGGGCAGATCTCATCCGTGGGTTCGTCGCGCAGTTCCAGCTTCGGAAGCTTGGTCTCGGCTTCGGCGAGCTCGGTCGCGAACGGGCCGTAGAATCCGCGCAGCAGCCCGACCCAATCTTCGGTGCCCTCGGCAACTTTATCCAAGTCGCCTTCCATCGACGCGGTGAAGCGCAGGTTGAGGATCTTGGGAAAGTGCTCGACCAGCAGATCGTTGACCGCGACGCCGATGTCGGTCGGCATGAAGCGGCGCTCTTGCTGGGTGACGTAGCCGCGCGCTTGGACCGTGTCGACGATGGTCGAGTAGGTCGACGGGCGGCCGATGCCGTTGTCTTCCAGCGCCTTGACCAGCGAGGCTTCGGTATAGCGCGGCGGCGGCTCGGTGAAGTGCTGCTTTGGATCGATCTTGCTGCAGTCCAGCGGATCTTTTTCGTGCAGCTCGGGCAAGCGGACTTTGGGCTTGCCTTTGGTGGCCGCGCCATTGGTTGCGGCGGCCGGCGCCGGTTCGGGCGCGTCCTCGTCCTTGCTCTCTTCGTAGACTTTGGTGAAGCCCAGGAACCGCATGACGGTGCCGGTGGCGCGGAAACCGTAGCCGTTGGCGTCGACGTCGACGGTGGTTTGATCCAGAATCGCCGCCGACATCTGCGAAGCAACGAAGCGCTCCCAGATCATGGTGTAGAGGCGCAGTTCGTCGCGTTTGAGGACGTGGGCGACCTTTTCCGGCGTGTGCAATACGGAGGTCGGACGAATCGCTTCGTGGGCGTCTTGCGCGCCTTCCTTAAGTTTGTGGACGCGGCCGCCGCCGTGGAACTCCGCCCCGTACGTTTCCGTAATGAACTCTCTGGCCGCTTCGCGAGCTTGGTCGCTGATGCGGGTCGAGTCGGTACGCATGTAGGTGATGAGACCGGCGGTACCCTCGGTGCCGCCAAGATCGACGCCTTCATATAATGCTTGGGCGACCTGCATCGCGCGGCGCACCCGCATGCGCAGTTTACGCGACGCCTCTTGTTGGAGGGTCGACGTGGTGAACGGTGCCGGCGCGTTACGGCGGACCTCGCGCTTCTTGATCCCAGCAACTGAGAAGGCCGCGCCTTCGAGCGCGGCCAGAATTTCATCGGCTTGTTTCTGATTGGTGACTTCGAGCTTCTCGCCCTTATGCGTCACCAGATCCGCCGGGAACGGCAGCTCCGGCGCTCTGCCGGAAACGAGCGTCGCGGTGACGCTCCAGTACTCGCGCGGAACGAAAGCGGCGATTTCGCGCTCGCGATCGACGATGAGTTTCACCGCGACCGACTGCACGCGGCCGGCGGAAAGGCCGCCGCGGACCTTGGCCCAGAGCAGCGGCGAAATCTTGTAGCCGACCAGTCGGTCGAGGATACGGCGCGCCTGCTGCGCGTTCACGCGATCCATGTCGATCGCGTGGGGGGCCTTCATTGCGGCCAGCGCCGCTTCTTTCGTGATTTCGTGGAGCTCGATTCGCTTGGGATCCGGCAGCTTCAGCAGCTCTGCGAGATGCCACGCGATCGCCTCGCCTTCGCGATCGGGGTCGGTTGCGAGATAGACTTCGCTGGCGCCCTTGACCGCGCTCTTGAGCTCTTTGATCACGTCGCCCTTACCTTTTATGGTCAGGTAGCGGGGCGTGAAGTCGTGATCCACGTCGACGCCGAGCGTGCTCTTGGGCAAATCGCGTACGTGGCCGACGGAGGCCTTCACGACGTAACGCGCCGGCAAGAACTTCTTAATCGTCCTAGCCTTGGTCGGCGATTCCACGATAATCAGGGGCTTTTTCACGGGGCCTAGTATACAGCCGGGGTCAAGGGAGGGCAATCTCTAGGCGGCAATCTTGACGGGGGCTGGGAGGTTCGGCTCCGCCGACCGAGGGCGCTTCTGAGGATCGATGCGGCGGGTAAAACGACGCGATTTTCTAAGGAATTCGCGTCGTTTTCAATTGCGAGGCGGTCGATTCGGTGCCTTGCGGTGGTGACTTCGCGCGCGTATATGCGCGCACACGTCGCGTGCGCGCGCGTCGCGTACGCGCGCGAATTTGCATGATTCGATGAAATCCTTTATGATTGCACGCAAAGCGCCGATAGTGCGCTGTCCAATAACGCTGTTCGTCCCCCGGGGGACGAGGAGGAATGAATGGACTCCGATATCGCAAACGGCGGCACGATCGTCGCCGAAGTCAAGAAGCGCCGTAAGAAGGCGCGCCGCAAGAAGGTCGCTCGTAAGGCCGTAGCCGGCGCGCTGGTTCGCAAGGCGGTTCGTCGTAAGGTAGCGCGCAAGATCGTTCGCAAGAAGGTCGCCCGCAAAGCCGTTCGCCGCAAGGTAGCGCGCAAGGCCGTTCGCAAGAGGGCCGTCCGCAAAGCCGTTCGCAAGAAGGCCGTCCGCAAGGTCGTTCGCAAGAAGGCTCGCAAAAAAGCCGTCCGGAAGGCCGTTCGTAAGAAAGCCGTCCGCAAGGCCGTCCGCAAGAAGGCCGTCCGCAAGGCAGTCAGACGCAAGGGTGGACGCAGAAAGAAAGCCTAACGGCTTCGCCATAAAAGACCGGGTGGTCGCAATGCGACCGCCCGTTTTTTATGTCCGGCTTATGACTACTGGGCCGTTGGTGAGGTCGGGGGCTTGGCCGTTGTGTTCTTCTACCCAGTGGCATGCGGCGAGGTGGCCGGAGCCGTAGTCTTTGAAGGCGGGCTCTTCGACGGAGCAGCGCTCGAACGCGATGGGGCAGCGCGTGTGGAAGCGACAGCCGGAGGGCGGATTGACGGGTGACGGGATGTCGCCGGTGAGGACGATGCGCTTCCGCTGCTTCTCGAGCTTCGGATCGGGGATCGGAATCGCCGAGAGCAGCGCCTGCGTGTACGGGTGAAGCGGGTTGTGATAGAGCGTGTTACGGTCGGCGAGTTCGACCAGCTTGCCGACGTACATGACGGCGACGCGGGTCGAGATGTGGCGGACGACCGAGAGGTCGTGCGCGATGAAAAGGTAGGTGAGGCCTAAGCGCTGCTGCAGGTCTTCGAGCAGATTGATGACCTGCGCTTGAATCGAGACGTCGAGCGCAGAGACGGGTTCGTCGCAGACGATGAATTTGGGATCGACGGCGAGGGCGCGCGCGATGCCGACGCGCTGACGCTGGCCGCCGGAAAACTCGTGAGGGTAGCGGTTGGCGTGGTAGGGCTGCAGGCCGACGAGCATGAGCAGTTCCTTGACGCGCTCGTCGACGCCCTTACCCTGCGCGAGTTTGTGAATGCGCAGCGGCTCGCCGATGATATCGCCGACGGTCATGCGCGGATTGAGCGAGGCGAACGGGTCCTGGAAGATGATCTGCATCGACCGGCGGATCTTGCGTATATCGCCGCCTTTGAGCGCGAATACGTTCTGGTCGTCGTAGGTCACTTCGCCGCTGGTCGCCGGCAGCAGCCGAAGCAAGAGGCGGCCGATCGTCGTTTTGCCGGAGCCGGACTCGCCGACCAAGCCGAGCGTCTCGCCCTTGGCAATCGAGAAGCTGACGTCGTCGACGGCTTTGACGTCGCCGATGTGGCGTGAGAACAAGCCGGCGTGAATCGGGAAGTATTTGACGAGGTTCTTGACCTGAAGCAGATCGCTCATAGGGTCACCACCGGGGCGCTGGTTACCTCGATCGGGCGCTGATCCTTGGCGCGTTCGTCGTAGAGATAGCACCGCGCGACGTGGCCGTCGCCGAAATCGTAAAGCGGCACCGGTTCGGCACAGATCGGCATGCGGTACGTGCAGCGCGGCGCGAAGGCGCAGCCGGGCGGCAAACGCAGCAGGTTCGGCGGCTGGCCTTTGATCGGTTCGAGACGGCGGTGTTCGCTGTCGTCAACGCGCGGAAGCGATGCGAGCAGCCCTTGCGTGTACGGCATCCGCGGGTTTTCGAAAATCTGCTCGGCGGTGCCGTACTCGACCATATTGCCGCCATACATCACCAGCACGTTCTTGCAGACTTCCGCGACGACGCCGAGGTCGTGCGTGATCAGCACGATCGCCGCGCCGGTCTCTTGCTGCATCTCGTTCATCAGCTCGAGAATCTGCGCTTGGATCGTAACGTCGAGCGCGGTGGTCGGCTCGTCGGCGATCAGGAGCTGCGGGCTGCACGAGAGCGCCATGGCGATCATCACGCGTTGGCGCATGCCGCCGGAAAACTGGTGCGGGTAGTCGCCGAGGCGCGCGCGCGGCGAGGGAATGCGCACTTTCTCGAGCATTTCTACCGCGCGGTCGCGCGATTCTTTCTTGTTCAGACCGAGATGCAGGCGCACCGCTTCGGCGATTTGGTCACCGATCGTCAGGACCGGGTTGAGCGAGGTCATGGGATCTTGGAAGATCATCGCGATTTTGTAACCGCGAATCTTGCGCATCTCGGCTTCGCTGGCGTGGAGCAAGTCCTTGCCTTCGAAGAACAGTCCGTCGGCGGTGACCGCCGCGTTGCGCGCCAGCAAGCGCATGATCGACAGCGAGGTAACCGATTTGCCCGAGCCGGATTCACCCACGATACCGAGCGTCTCGCCGGCACCAAGCGAAAACGAGAGACCGTTGACGGCCGTCACCGGCCCGTCTTCAGTACGGAAGGTCGTGCGGAGGTTCTTGACCTCTAGCAGCGCCACGCGTGTCTCCTTGTCATCTAGAACTTGTCGCGCCTCCGGAGTAGAGTCGTTAAATGCCGGTCAGCGAGAGAATGAAGGCGGTGACGACAAAGACGACCGCGGTGACTCCGGTGATGCGCTTAAGTTGCTCTTCCATGCCGACGCCGCCCCGGAAATCCGAGGAGACGCGGCCGCCGATCGAGCCGGTAAGACCCTCTTGCTTGGTGGTCTGGATAGCCAACAGGAAGACGAGCGAGACGGCTGCGAGGACGAACAGCCCGGCAAGGCCGTGGGTGAGCCACGGAGCGTGCTGCGCGATGGGCGTCTGCGGGATGATTTGGGGTGCGTTCTGAGCCTGGAGCTGCTGCTGCAGCTGTTGCTGAACGGCGGCCGGTAACGGCGAGCCGCCCGGCTTCGCAGACGCGAACACCGGAAGTGCGGCCGGAGCGGCCGTGGCCACAGCGGCAAGCAAAGTCGAGATCAAGATCAGGTATCTCCGGAGAGTGAACCGCATCCTTTACGACCGCGCCCCCTAGCGCGCCTGCAGGAGTCCCCCCTCCGGCGAGGCTAGTAGACCTGGTGTTGGAGCCTCTCGGAACAACCGTTCCTATTAAGAATCGCCGCGTGTGGCGCGACCTTGCGCGCATCCTCTCGACGATTTTCAATCCGTTCCTGACGGCGCTCGCGCTCTTCGTCATACTTGCCGACGTCAGCGCCAAGAGCACGGACGATTTCTGGCGCCTGCTGTTCATATCGACCTTCTTCACTTCGATCGGGCCGATGATCTACGTCTTCTGGTTGTACTCGACCGATCGGATTTCCGATCTGGACATGTCGGTGCGGCACGAGCGCGAATCGGTATTCGGGGCGTTCGTGGTGTTCTATCTGCTCGGCACGATCGTGCTGTGGTATACGAAGGCGCCGTCGCTGCTGGTCGCCGCGATGGCGGGTTATACGCTCTCGACGTTCGCGGTGCAGTACATCACGCGCTATTGGAAAATCAGCACCCATGCGCTGGGGATCACGGCGCCGATCGTCGCGATGGTCGCGCTGTACGGCCGGGGGCCGTTGCCCTTTGCGGTGCTCATTCCCATGGTATGCTGGGCTCGGGTCTATTTGAAGGCCCACACGCTGGGCCAGGTCATCGCGGGTGCGGTGCTTGGTACGGCCTCGGTTATTTTGTTCTTCTACCTCTTCCACGTTAGGATGGTATGATCGATACCCGCACGGATGCGCAGTTCGACAAGTTTAATGCCAGCGTTTCCGCCGCCGTCGATGCCGTGCGCCATGCGTCCGAAGCCATCGCCGCGACCGCGCAAGAACAGACGACACTCATGGTGGCGCTGTCCGAAAGTGCGGGCATCCTCGCCAAACAGTCGCGCGAGACGGCCGACCGGCTGACCACCGCGCAGTCGCAGGCGCGCAACGCCGCTGAAGATCTCGGCAACTCGTTCGAGGTGGTCGAGTCGCTCTTGACTTCGGTCCAGCAGCTTGCCGAACTATCGGCGCAGACCGCTGCCGCGATGGACGATTTCGGGCGTCTGATGAGCGAAGTCGGGCGAATGACCGAATTCGTGGAGGACGTTTCGGACGAAACCGAACTTCTCGCGCTCAACGCCGCGATCGAAGCGGCGCGTGCCGGTCAACACGGATTGGGATTTGCGGTCGTCGCCGGCGAGGTCGGGCGTTTGGCCAAGACGACGAACGAGTCGACGTCGACGATCAAGCATTTGGTCGGCGACGTGCAACGTGAGGCCGAGGCCACCATTCGCGCGGTGCGCGCGAATGCCGAGCGCTCGGCGCAATCTGCGCCGTTGGCCGATAACGCTCGGTCGTCGCTCGGCGAGATCGCGGAGCTTGCGGCGGATCTTTCGGTGGCGATCGACCGCGCCGTGGTCGGTGGTCGCGAGCACAGCAACTCCGCAGCCGAGATGCGCAAGTCAACCGACGCCCTCGCCGCGACGGCCGCGCAGCAGGGGCGCCAAGCCCTCGAGTCCGCCTTTGCAACGCAGCGTCTGTCGTACTACGGTGCGGAGATCGCGTACCTGTCGCGTTCGCGCACGGCGCCAAAGGCCGAGCACACAACCTCGCTGCGCGTCGCGACGCTGCTGCCGCCGGGATATCCGCCGTCGCGCGCGTGGGAGCACGTTGCCAAGCGCGTCTCCGAGCTTTCCGGTGGACGGATGAGCATGCAGTTGGAGATTCCGTTCAGCGGCGGCTCAGAAATGGAGCTGCTGCTGCGCGTTCGCTCGGGCGAACTGGACATGGTCAGCGTCACGACGTTCATGGCTGGGACGCTGGTGCCGTTGGCGCAGCTCTTCGATTTGCCGTTCGTCTTCGACGATAAACGCGACGCGCACGCCATTCTCGATGGACCGCTCGGGCGGTTCGTGCTGGATTCGTTTGGCTCGTTCGGCCTCGCCGGCATGGCGTATTTCGAGAACGGCATGCGCCACTTTACGAACAACTTGCATCCAATCGAGCGGCCGGCGGACATCAAGCGCATGCGGGTGCGCATTCAGGATTCGGTCGTCTACCTCGCGCTCATGCATGCATTCGGCGCGACGCCGAAGGTGATTCCGTTCCCGTCGCTGCGTAAAGCTTTGGCGGACGGCGACGTCGACGCGCAGGAGAACCCGTTGCCGAACATCGTCGGCGCGAGGATTCACGAAGTCCAGAAATTCCTGACGCTCTCGGCGCACGCGTATAACACGCAGATCGTGCTGGCGAACGTCGATCGGATGCGCGAACTGAACCACGAGGATCGCAGGATTCTCGATACGGCGTTTGCCGAGGCGACCGAGGTGCATCGCCGGATCGCTTCCGAGGAAGAGCTGGTCGCGATCCCCGAGCTGCGCCGCAGCCTGCAGGTCCACGAGCTCACGCCCGACGAGCGCGAGGAGTTCCTGAACGCGTCGCGATTCGTGTGGGAGCGCATGGAGCCGCTTTTCCCAGCCGACATCTACCGGCTGCTGACGGCGCGCAATCTCGGCGCCTGGCGCCCGAAAGCGGCGATTCCGGGGACGGAGGCGGAGCAATCGACGTTTACGCTCGACGACATCGTCGAATCGATCGATTCGTCGGTCCGCGCGGTTCGCGATACGGGCGAGGACATCGGTTCGCAGTCGCGGATGCAGATTTCGAGCTTGCAGTCCTTGGCGAACCGGTCCAGCAAGCTGAGCAGCTCCAACGGCGCGCTGGCCGGCGATTTCGTGATGCTGCGCGAGCGGTTCGATTACGTGCAGCCGCAGGTCGAAACGATGCGCGAGACCGTTGCGGAGCTGATCGCTACGATCGAAACTTTGAGTTCGATGGCGCTGCAGAGCCGCAGCGCGCTCGGGTCGTTCGCGGGATCGATGAAGCAGATCGTCGAGATCATCTCGCTAGTGCGCTCGGTTTCGGATAAGACCAACCTGCTGGCGCTCAACGCCGCGATCGAAGCGGCCCGCGCGGGCGATTACGGCAAAGGGTTCAACGTCGTCGCGGGCGAGGTGCGCAACCTGGCTGAGAAGACGAAGTCTTCGACGAAAGAAATTCGCAAGGTGCTGCGCGATCTGGAGCAGCGCGGGAAAGAAGCCGGCGTGGCGATTGAATCAGGCGTCGCGAAAGCGGAGCACGGTTCTCGGCAAGCGCGCGCGGCGCAGGAGGCCTTCGGGCGAATCGAGACGTTTGCGTTCTCCGCGCAGCGTACGCTGCACGATGCCGAGGAAGCGGCGCAGCTCGAATCCCAGCGCGCCCACGCGATGGCCGGCGACTACGCGCAGATGGCCACGCTAGTTGAAATGCACGCCGGCGAAAGCTCGCGCGCGCTCGGCGTCACGATGGAACTGGAACGCCAGCGCAAGTCGCTCTTCGACTAATCTCCACAGGAGCTATCGGGCGGAATGAAATACGTCATCTACTACGGACCGGCGACCGATATGGGCAAAGCGCGCGACCTGTTCGCGGAGCATCGGGCGAAGTGGGACAAGCATCAGAAGGATGGGACACTTTTGATGATCGGCCCGTTTACGAATCCTGAAGAGGGCGCCATGGGCGTCTTTACGACGCGGGAAGCGGCGCAAGCGTTTATCGACGAAGATCCGTTCGTGACGCAGGGCGTTGTCTCGTCGTGGAAGATTAGTGAATGGCGGGAGGCTATTTTCTAAGCTCTTCTCTTTTGAACTTTGGAAGCGGCCCTTCGACTACGGCGCTGCGCGCCTACGCTCAGGGTGACAAGGGGAGTGTCGCCGCCTTCGCTTGGTCCTCGCGTTCGCCGCGGCGGACGGCGGGGACGAAGTAGACGAGGGTTAGGAGCATCAGCAATCCGACGGCGCTGTATTTAACGACCGGGCCGAGCAGCAGCACCTTTTCCGTCGGCAGCGAGAAGATCAGTGCGGATCGCACGGCTGTCTCGAGTACGAGGATGAGGCCGAGCACGACCGTCATGACGGACATGATGCGAAGAAACCACGGTTTGTCGGCGTAGGATTCCAGTTCTTCGCGCGCGCCGGCGAACAGCTTGGTTGGAAGCACGGCTGCCATGTCCGACTCGGGGCTGGAAAATGCGCGTGCCGACGCGGTGACGAGAACGCGCATCAACGGACGGCGAATTATCGCGGAGCCGATCATCACCAGGCCGATCAGGCCCGTAATCAGCGACTCGCGGAAAAGCAGCAGCTTCGGCGAGCCGCCGAAAGCAATCGCTACGAGCGACAGCCCGATGCCGCTGAGCACGAGCACGGATATCACGTCGACCTTGCGGTTACGTGCCAGCTCGATTAGGCTCCAAACGAGCGGCACGACCGCCGAAATCATGATCGCGTGCGCTTCGCCGAAGTGCGGCTCGCTCAAGCGATACACGCCCCACGGCAACAGAAAGTTGCACAGGAGCCCGAGGCCGAACAACAGGCGCTTGCGGGCGACGTTCCTTGTCAATTGTGTAGACGACAAAGGGAAGCTACTTACCGATCATCACCTCGGTCGATTTGATGATCACGGTTACGTGGTCGCCTTCTTTCAGACCCAGGCGTTTCACGGATGCGGCGGTTATCGCGGCGGTGATCGTCGCCGCGTCGATCTCGACCTCGACTTCGGCCATAACTTCACCATTGTGAACGTCGGTGACGCGGCCGCGGATTTGATTGCGTGCGCTGATTTCCATGTGCGCTTTCTTTCCGCCGTGAAGGTCCCGGCCCTTCGGCGAGCAAGCATACGAGCACCGCGAATCGTTAAGGAGAGCGCCATGCCGTCATTCATCCGGAATCTTGCCGCGCCGCTGGTGCTCGCCGGCTTTGCCCTGAGCGGGTGCGGCTCTGGCTCCTCCAACTCCGCCGCCACATCCGCTCCAAGCACGGAGTCGTTTCCGGCGGAAACGCAGGCGAAACTGGATGCGACGGTTACGTCGTGGCTCGCGGATTTTAAAGCGCCGGGCGTCGTCGTCGGGATTTGGATGCCAGAAGGGACGTACGTCACCGCCAAGGGCTTTTCGGACGCAGCGAAGCGAACGCCGATGACCGGCGACGAGCATTTTCGCGTCGGGAGCATCACAAAGACGTTCACCGTGACGGCGCTCTTGCAACTAGCTGATAAGAAGGGCGTGAGCCTCGACGATCCTGTGAGCAAGTATCTGTCGTACGTTCCCAACGGCAAGAACATTACGCTGCGCATGCTCGCGAATATGACGAGCGGATTGTACAGCTACTCGTTCGACGAGGATTTTCAGAAAGCGATCCTCACCAACCTGAAACGAACGTGGCGGCCGAAGCAGCTCGTGGATATCTCGTTCAAGCACCCTCCTGCGTTTCCGCCAGGCACGGCATTCCAATATTGCAACACCAACACGGTATTGCTCGGGATGATCATCGAGCAGGTGACGCGCGTGCCGATCGGGCGCTATTTTCGCGAGAATTTGTTTCGCCCATTGGGCCTGAAGAATACGGTTTGGCCCAATGACGACAGCTTACCGAGGCCGTATGCGCGTGGCATCAGCCAGCAAACGCTCGACGGTAAGACGGCCGATGTCACCCACATGAATCCGACGTGGGGCTTCACTGCCGGCGAGATCATCTCGACGCGCGACGATCTGCGGGTATGGGTAAAATCGTACACGACGGGCTCAATGGTCTCGCCCGAGATGCAAAAGCAGCGGCTGACGTGGGTGAAGTTCCCGCCGGCGACGCCCAAGAAAGGCTACGGCCTCGGCATCGGTATCTTTAACGGCTGGCTCGGCCACACCGGAGAGCTGCCGGGCTACAACGCGGGCGCATTCTACTTGCCGTCGCGCGACGCCACCATCGTGATGATCGTCAACTCGGATATCGGCCTCAACGGGAAGAACCCAATCCCGGTGTTGTTCAACAAGCTTAGCGCGATCGTCACCCCGGACAACGCTTCGGGAACGTAGCCTCTACGTTTGCAGAACCGGGATCCGATCGGTCTGAGGGTCGGGCTCGTTCATCATGCGGATGATGTTTTGCCGAAAAGTGTCGAGGTCGCCATTGGTGACGTAGCGCGTCGTGCCGTTTCCGTTTGCGCGTTCGCCTAAGAGCATCGTGGCGCGTTCGGCTTGGATGGTGGCGGGATCGATCAAGGCGATGTTTGGGCCGAGGGCGGCCACGAAATGCTCGGTAAGCACCGGGTAGTGCGTGCAGCCGAGGATCACGGCTTCCAGATCGATCGGGAGGTTGTCGCAAACGTGAGCGACGGCTTCGCGCGGCTCGTCGCCGGTGATGTTGCCGGCCTCCACCATTGGGACGAGTGCGGGCGCCGGTACTTCGACGACGTCGACGCCGGGGATTCGCGCGCGCAGCGTTCGGCCGTACGAACCGGCACCCACCGTCGCCGCAGTGGCAACGACGCCGACCTTCTTCCATCCACCACGTTCGACGGCGGTCGCCGCCGAGTCGATGAGATCGAGGACGGTGGCGCGCGTTGCGGGCCAGCCGTAGCGTTCGGCGACGGCGCAACTCGTGTTGCAGGCCATGACGATCGCTTCAACGTCTTGCGCATCCAGCCAGGCGAGGTTGTTGTGCAAGAGATGGAGCAGATCTTCGTGCGTGCGGTCGCCGTACGGCACGTGCGCTTGATCGGCGAAGAACACCAGATCGGCTGCCGGCAGATGCTCGCGGACGCGCCGAACTACGGTTAGGCCACCGAGGCCGGAATCAAAAAGACCGATCATGGTTTTTGGGCTACGTTCTGCTTTCGGTTGGGTTGCGGCTTCTAAACTGCGGGCTCGCGTAGCGAGCCATCCTTTTCCGCGGTCCTTCGACTACGCTCACTACGTTCGCTACGCTCAGGATGACAAACGCTTACTGGCCGCCCTGCGTGGCGGCGGGGTATTCGCGGGTGTAGTCGTCGATGCCGTCGGCGATGGATTGGGCTACCTTTTGGCGCCAGGCTGAGGACTCGAGCATGGAGAGGTCGCTTGGGTTTGAGAGGAATGCGGTTTCGATAAGGGCGGCGGGCATGAGCGCATGCAGGACGATGTAAAGGTGGCTTTTGATGATGCCGTCGTCTTTGGTTCCCAAATCGGATGAGAGATGCCGGCGCAGCACTTTTGCGAACGCGACGTCGCTGGGTTTTGCGATGTACGTCGTGGTGCCGTAGGGGCCCGAGTTGATGAAGCTATTGACGTGAATGGACACGAGCAGGCGCGCGCCGGCGTTGTTGGCGATGTCGTCGCGGGCTTGAAGTTCTTCGTGCGCGGTGTCGTTGGGCTGATAGACGTCGACGTCCGTGTCGCGCGTCATGCGGACTTGCCAGCCGCGCGAAACGAGGATGTCGCGCAGCCGCTTAGACATGTCGAGCGTGAGGCTCGCTTCGGTAAGACCGCCGCGCGCGGCGCCGACGTCGCTGCCGCCGTGGCCGGGATCGATCACGATGAGGCGTGGATTTCGGGGCACGTACGTCGAGGCGCCAGTGGGGCCGAACTTCCAGGTCGAGTCGCCGGTTTGATCGCCGGTTAGCGGGGCGGGCGTGACGGGCGCGGCGTTGTCGTTGGCCGAGACGGTAGAACCGATGCTGCCCGTGCCTTCGCGAACGGCGTCGGCGATTTCGTCGCGGCCCACGTCGATGCTAAGGCCGGTTGCCGACGGCGATACGTCCAGCTGTTTCTGACCGGCGAGCGAAATCGCGACGCGCACCGTGTTCGGATCGACTTGACGGACGCGAATCGAAATCAGCGGATCGGGCTGGGTTTGATCGATCGGCGGACCGCTCAGCTGCGCGCCGGCGATGTCGATCCAAAAACGATTGTCGGGATCGCGCAGGCGATGCCATTCGTAGGTGGCGTTGCCGGTGACGGCGATGGTGACGGTCGTGCCGCTTTGCGTGGGCTGGGCCATCACGCCGGTGACGAGTGCCGGACCGGCCGGCGCTGCCGGCGCCTGATTGCCGGACGGTGCGTACGGATCGGGCGGAACGTAGGTGGCTTGCATCGCGGGAACGGGCGTCGCTACGGCGACCGGCGCCGGGCCCGCCCCGCTGCCGTTGAAGCCGAGGACCACGTCGCGATCGTCGTTGCTGCGCGGCGCGTCGTGCTGTGCGCCGGGAAGCAGCGAGACGGTAACCATGGTCTTCGGATCTCGCGCGGTTCCGCTCTGCGTGATCTGAATGCTGCGCACGCCGCCGCCGTTAACCGGGCGCGTGCCGACGAGCGTGGTTCCGACGCCGTCGAACTCGTAGGTGACTGCAACCGCCGTATCCGAAACGACGCGCGGATGCAGCGGCGCGCCGGCGTGCGCTACGAGCGCGACGCGATCGCCGAAGGTTTGGACGTCGAGCGATGCGAGCTGCGGCTGCAGCACCGTTCCGGTGGAGTCGCGGCGCAGCGCGAGATTCAAAGAGCGCAGCACCTCATCGAACGGCAGATAGACTTCGTTACCGACTTGATACGGCGCGAACGCGGCCTGCAGCGCCATCGGTCCGACGTCGTAGCGGCGATCGCCGACGGCGAAGCTCACGACGACCGGCACGGACGTGGTGATCAGGACGTAGCGTTCGCCGGGCTTCCACGTTAGGACGGCGCCGGTCGCGCGCAAGAGGTCGGCGAAGGCCGGATCGGAGACGCCGACGGCGAGGCCTGCCGACGTCGAAGCAACGTGCGAGAAGCGCAACGTTTGCGTGCCGTAGGTCGCGACGACGGTTGAATCGGCAGCGCGCGCGCCGGCGAACGGCGCGGCGAGCTGCGCGATGAGTGCGAACGCGGCGAGTGCGCTACCAATCCGTGCGTTTAAGCGGTTCGTCAAGCTCAAGATGCCCCCCCGGGAGCGATGGGACGGTCTTCCCATCGATGGTGATGGCGACGGCGTCGATGCCGGGCAATCCGGTCAGCGTATAGACCAGCCCTTTGAACTCCCCGTTCTCACCGAACGACCCGCCCGGTTGCGCGGTGACGTTGCCGGCCAGATCGACCGTCACCGTAGAACCGGAGACGGAGACGTTGCCGACGCGGGTGCCGCTCGGAAAGCGGATCGCTTGTACGTCGCTCGGCGGACCGGCGACCGCTTCGACGGCAGCATACAGTGCCACGTTATGTTGGTGTTCGGCCGCACTCTCGCCCGATTCCAGCGGACGCAAAGAGACGCTCAGCGTGCCGAGCGTCGTTCCGTCGAGTTTCGTATAGTAAACGGTCAGGTTACCGGTGCCGCCGCTGCCTCGATGAGAGAGGAAGAACCACGTGCCGGCGGCGATCACCGCCAGCAGTAAGATCAGGACGACCAGGCGAGACGTTCTCACGTTGTCGTTGACCATTCGCCGTTTGGCTATATCTGCCCCGCCAAATGCAACCCGAGGTAGATCGTCGCACAAACGCAGAGCAGGCCGGCGATCGAGAGTGCGAGTCCGGTCGATGCGCCGCCGGGGCGGTCGCCGAGACGGCGGGCGAATCCGTAGGCGAGCAATGCCGCGAGCGAACCCCCAACGTGCGCCCAGACCATCGACGGCAGCGCTCCTTGCATGACGAGCGGCACGGCGTAGATGAACCCGCAGAGTACTTGAATGCCGAGCACGGCATTGATCACGCGGCGTCCGCGCGAGTTCCAGCTAAATACGACCACACAGAGCAGCACGAGAAACGCGAGGACGAAGTGGATGGTGGCAACAATCGACACGAGTACGGCTGGTTTACGCTACCGTCGGGCGGTTTTACTGGTGCCGCGCCGAAAGGATCCCCGCTATGAGCTGGATCTCCCGGACGATTGCGAGCGAGCGTAAAGCGCTCGATCGCGTTCGGCGCGCGTTCGTTCGCGAACCGACCCAGGAGGGACTCCATCGGATTCGGACCGGTGCGCGACGGTTGCGGTCGTTCTTGGAAGACGTTTCCGAGCGGCACCGGCAAAAACAACTGCTGCGGCGTGCGAAACACACGGCCGAACTGACCGATATCGCGCGCGATGCGGCGGTTCAGCGTGCGCTGCTCGAGCGCTTGCTGGACGAGAACGAACGCGAAGCGGCCGGGGCGCTGCTGACGTCGTTATCCGAACGCGAGATGCGCGCAACGGCATCGGCGCAGCGCAAGCTCAAAGGCGTGCGCTACAATATTCGGGGTTCGGCGTGAAGCCGGGGCCGGTCGCCCTGGGAGAAGCGCAAGAGGCACCGCAAATTCTGCGATGCATCATCGGCGTGCGATTTGCGGAGGCCGGTGCGCGGGCGGGTGCGCTGGGTAGCGGCGGTACGGACGAGCTCCATCAATTTCGCATCGCGGTGAAGCGGCTGCGGTACGCGCTCGAGCGGTTTGCCGAAATCGATCCGCTATTCGAAGCGACGGCTACGCATTTGGCGCACCTGCAAGACGCGCTCGGCGAATCGCGCGACTGCGATCTTCTTCTGCGCGCTCTGCCGCCGACGATGCCGAAGACGCGCGCCCGGCTACTCGAGCACCGGCTGACGAACGCGCTTCACGCGCAAAAGCTCTGGAGCGACGCGCTGGTTTTGCTGGGCGAAACGTTTCGGTTTAAAGCTCGAGAGCCTGTCGGCGCGCCTCATGGGAGCTAAGCGCTTGCGTGATTTCGCCGTCGCCGGGATTGCGTTCCAGCAACCGAAGCATCTCCTCGCCGCTGCGTAGAAACGTGGCTTGCAGTTCGGGCAGATCGCCGATATCGCTTCCCAAGAAGAGATCGCTGAGCGTGCCGTCGGCAATCATGGCTTTCGAGCCGCGAACCTGGCGAATGCGTTCGTAGAAGTGCAAGCTGCTCGTGGATGCGAGCGCTAGGTCGTTGCGATCCTCAGCGGAAAGTCCCGGAGATACCCCTTGTTCCATTTCCTTTGGGGTTCAGACCAGCGCACGGCTGCTCCTCCGCTGATTAGGGTGACAAATGTCGCGCTTTGGCAAGATTTCGCCTGCCCAGCATGTAGACGAGCGCGCCGCTGCCGATCATGAGGGCCGTTAGCCCGAGCACCTTAATGACGGCCAGAGGCTTGTTGGGTTCGTCATCGGCGGGGAAGGTCGCAAGAATTGCGGAGGTGAGCGTCGTCGTGAAGCCGATCGCCGCCGCGATCATCACGGTCGCCTTACCGCCCGGAATGCGAATGATGTCCGCCGGCGCACGATCGACATAGAGACGGAACGTGGAGGCGAAGAGAAACAGAAAAGGCACCATTGTAATGAGGACGGTTGAGTCGACGAGAACTTGATAGGCGCCTTTGACGCTCGTTCCGCCTTGCCCGAGAAAAATGAAGATCACCGCGATGCCGGCTTGCGTGAGCAGCGCCGCGACGGGCGAGCCCCAACGCGGATGCATGCGGCCGAAGACCGGCGGTAAGAAGTGATCGATACCGGCGACGAACGGAATGCGCGCGACCGCACCGAGCCACGCACCGCAACTGCCCAAACAGCTGATCGCGACGAGAATGGCTGCGACCGGCGTAACGTAACTCCAGCCGATACGCAGCGCGCCGCCGGCGATGGCCTGCATGACGCCGGACGACGCGTTGACGTCGGCCGGTTTAAGTACCATCATGACGCTCCACGTGCCGAGTATGTAGATCGCGGCGATCGCCGGGGCGGCGATGGCGAGGCCGATCGGAATCGAGCGGCGCGGGTTCTTCACCTCGCCCGACATAAAGCCCATCGACTCCGGGCCGGTCCACGCAAACGCGATCACGGACCAGAAGATGATGTCTTGAATGCGCAGCCCCGGGCGGAGCGTGGCGGCACTGATATCGGTCGCGGGACCGAACTTGTGCCAAATGAAGACGCCGAGCGCAATCAGGAGCAGCGTGACGATCCAGCGGCTCACCGCGCCGATGTTGTTGAGCCACTTGCCGACGTCGAGACCGAAGATGTTGAGGATGGTCGCGAGCGCGAGCCCGCCGACCGCGAAGCCGATGAAATACCACGGCGATGCGGAGAGCGCGCCGCCATTGCTCCCGGAGACGAAGAGCGCGTTACCAGCCGCGAAGTACAAGAGCGCCGGAAAGTAAGGCAGGTTGCTGGTCCAGTAGGTCCAGCCCGTCATGAAGCCGCTAAACGGTCCGAACGCGCGCTTGCTCCACACGTAGAGGCCGCCTTCATCCGGATAGAGCGAGCCGAGGTAGACGACGACGATGGAGAGCGGCGCGAACATCGCCAAACAGCCGATGATCCATACCGAGATCGAGCTCGGGCCGGCTGCGGCGGCGGTAGCAACCCACTGTAGGTTCGATCCGGCGATGACGAAAAAGAGCGCGACGTCGACGAGGCCGAGCGTTCTCCGCAGCGGCGGCTCTTCGACTTCCGGTTGGGTCACGTTCACACCATATAGCTTTTGGGCGGCGCTTCCATCGTGAGGATCGAGCGGTCGATGGTGAAGTCTGCGATGTTGGTGGGCGTTCCTCCATCGAGTGCGAGCTCGCTCAAGATACGGCCGATAACGGACGCGAACTTGAAGGCGTGGCCTGCGCCGATCGCTGCGCTGACGTTTGGATTGCCGGGGATCCGATCGATGACGAAATCGCGATCCGGCGTAAGCGTGTAAAGGCAGGTTTTTATAACGTGCGGCGGACCGCACGCGCCGGGCAGATAGCGTTCGAGGAAGGAGGTGACGCGGGCCGTGATGGCCGGGTCTTCTTCAAAACTACGCGTGTCTGCATCGACCGGCAGGCCGCCCGCATCTTGCGTTGCTTTGATGGCGCCGGGTTCGCCGAAGACGGGGAAGCCGTAGAACGACGGATCGTCCATCCAGATCCACACGGGGAACTTGCCGAAGGCGAACTTCTCGATTTCGCGCGATTTAAAATACATCGCCTGTTCTTTGGTGACTTCGAGCGGCAGCTTTACGCCGAGCGGTTTGAGCGCGCGATCGCTCCACGGGCCGGCGGCGATGACGAGCTTCTTCGTGCGATAGCGCTGGCCGCCGGCTTCGAGTTCGATCGTATCCCCATTGGCTTGCAGGTTGGTTACAGGCGCATTGTCGCGCAGGGTTGCACCGAGCGCGCGCGCCGCGCGGTGATGTGCGGTGGTCGCGCGTTCGGCGGCGACGATGCCGCCGTCGGCTTGGTAGAGGCCGTGGATGTCGTCACCGATGGTGAATGCGGGCCAGCGCGTTTGAATTTGCTTCGCGTTCAAGAGTTCGTACGCGACGTCGCACGAGCCGAGCGCATCGGCGTAGCCGGAGAGCGGAATCGCGCCGCCGACGGGGCCGATGTCGAGACCGCCGGTCTTAAAAACGAGCTGCTCGTCCGCGTCTTTCTCGACCGACGCCCAGGCCGCGTACGCTTCCTTCGCGAGATTGACGTACGGCGGCGACACGTAGGACAGGCGGATGATGCGCGAGTGGTCGTGCGATTCGCCCCGATTGTGATTCAGCTCAAACTGCTCGAGCCCCAGCACCTTTGCGCCGCGTTTCGCCAACCAATATGTGGCGCCGCTTCCAATCCCGCCGAGCCCGAGGACGACGACGTCAAAGTCCATGTGTCATCCTGAGCGAAGTCGAAGGACGCAGTGAGGATGCTGAGCGAGCGAAGTGAGTCGAAGCATCATTGACATGGCGCGCACGTAGAAATGTTAGAGCAACAGTAATATTTAACGAAAGCTCGCGTAGCGAGCTAACCCTGGTGCGCTTCGACAAGCTCAGCGCGTTCGTTGCGTCCTTCGACTTCGCGCCTGCGGCGCTTCGCTCAGGATGACACATCATTTATCCTGCAGCCTCGCCGCCACATAGTTGCGGATGTCCAAGCTGAAATCTTCCATCGGGGCGTAGTAGCCGTATTCGAAGCGGCGGGATTGCATGCCGGCTTGGACGCCTTCGCAGACGAGCCAATCTTGGCGGTTGACGATGTCCCAGAAATCGGAGGCGTCGCTGGGATCGAACGTTGGTTTGGCGATTTCATTGGGGTGGAAGAGCATGTCGCAGACGATGGCGGTGCGGTCGGGCGCTTGCGGCCAAAGCGAAAATGCGGCGACGTGTTCGGCGGAGAGGCTGAGCATGAAGTTGGGATAGATCAGCTCGCCTTTGTGGCGGACTTTTTCGTCGTCGTCGAGACCGGGGAATGGTTCGCGGTCGGTGGTGCCGCTCTCGGTGAACGTCCACGCGCCCTCGCGATGCGGGATGCCGCTCTCCCAATCGAGTTCCGAGCCGCCGCGAGCTTTGAACGCGGGAACGATCCGGCAGAGTTCGGGGTGGACGCCGGCGCAGTGGTAGCACTCGTTGTAGTTTTCGAGGATGATCTTCCAGTTCGCCGCAACGTCATAACGCATCGTTTGCGCGATGCGCAGGTCCTCGAGCGGATAGCGCGCGAGACGTTCGGGCACGGGGCCGAGCTGCGCGAGCAGCGTCGCGCCGTCGCGTTCGGCGCGCTCGGGCGAAAGATGCAGAAAGAGGAAGCCGCCCCACTCAGCGACGCCAACGGGGTGCAAGCGGCGGCTTTCAAGCGGGACGTCCTCGCGTTCGACGAACGGCGATGCGATGAGCTCTCCGTCGTGCGCGTAAGCCCAACCGTGGTAGGGGCAGCGGATTGCCCCGCGGACGGTTCCTTGGCCGCACAGCAGGCGGCTGCCGCGATGGCGGCAGAGGTTAACGTGGCCGAAGAGCCCGCTCTCGCCGCGAATCACGATCACGCTCTCGCCGGCGACGTCCAGAACGCGAAACGAACCGGCGGTTTCAAGCCCTTCGGAGCGGCCGGCATAGAACCACTGGTCCCAGAAGATGGCACGCTGCTCGCGGGCGAAGAAGTCCGGGCCATCATAGGCTGATCGGGGGAGGGACTTCTCGAGGCTCATTCGGTCAACCAGGGTACCTTTCCGAAGGCATTGACGCTGAATTTGAATTCAACCCGAACAAATCGTTTCTCGGCAGGGGATTCCGTCAAACAGGTTCGAATCCTCGCAGTCATCCGATTTTTGTCGCTCTGGTGAGGAGGGCTAGCTCCGTGGATACGTTCGTTAAGCCTGCCGTCAGCGACGGCGCGTTGACCCTTCAGTCGAAATGGTATGTATCGCCGGAAGTCTTCGAACAGGAGCGCAATCGCATCTTTCGCCAGTCGTGGCTGTGCGTCGGGCGCACCGAGCAGTTGGAGCGTCCCGGGGATTACTTCGTCGCGGATATAGCCGGCGAGAGTTTGATAATTACGCGCGATGCCGCCGGATGCCCGCACGCCTTCTATAATGTATGCCGTCATCGCGGAACGCGCATCTGCGAAGCGACGACCGGACATTTCCAAGGCTCGATCATGTGTCCGTATCACGCGTGGACGTATGGGTTGGACGGCGCGCTCAAAGCGGCCCGGAACATGGGCGACGTGCCGGGGTTCGACAAAGCCGACTATCCGCTGCGCCAAGCGGCGATCGCATGCTGGGAAGGGTTTCTGTTCGTGAACCTCGCCGACAATCCGGAACCGTTCGAGACGGCTTTCGCGCCGCTGATCGGGCGCTTCGTGAAATGGAACATCGACGGCTTGCGGACGGCGCGCACCGTCAACTACGAGCTTGCGTGCAACTGGAAGCTCGTCTTTCAGAATTATTCCGAGTGCTACCACTGCCCGCTCGTCCATCCGCAGCTCGACAAGCTCTCGCCGTCTGACAGCGGACGCAACGACCTCAGCTCCGGCTCGGTCCTTGGCGGTTACTCCGAGATGCGCGAGCATGGCGCGAGCCTGACCACGAGCGGACACACCAACCGGCCGCCCATCGGTGCGGTCTCGGGTGAAGAACTCAACCGCGTCTACTACTACACGATCTTCCCATCGATGCTGCTCAGCCTGCACCCCGATTACGTGATGGTGCACTACGCGCGACCCTTAGCCATCGATCGCACCGCGGTCGATTGCGCTTTTTTGTTCGACCCCAAGACGATGGATATGCCGCACTTCGATCCGAGCGACGCGGTGCAGTTTTGGGACATGACCAACCGTCAAGACTGGCACGTAAACGAACTGACGCAGCGCGGCTTGCGCTCGCGAGCGTACTCACCAGGACCGTACTCGAACGCCGAGGGATTACTCCACGCGTTCGACCGGCACTACCTCCAAGTGATGGGAGCATAGTTCATGAAGAGATCGATCGCCCTCGCCGTCGCACTGGCATTTCTCGCGCTCGGCGTCCCAGCGATCGCTGGAACGACGGGCGGTTTGAACGGTACCGTAACGGCCGTCGACACCAAGGCTCCGATTGCGGGGGCAAAGGTTACGGTCGTGAGCCCGTCGCAGGCGGCGACGACCGTCACCGATGCCAGCGGACACTTTGCCTTCGTTTCGCTCGCCCCGGACGAATATACGATCTCGATTGAAAAAGCGGGCTTCGATTCCGGCTCCTTTCCGGGCGTCGCGGTGTTTGCCGACGCGCAGCAGACGCTGTCGCTCTCGCTGCGCAAAGCACTGACGACCATCGCCAACGTTACGTCCCGGTCGGCTTCGAATCTCGTTCGTTCCGGTACGACCGCCGATCTCTATTCGGTGAACTCCGCGCAGCAGGAGCGCGTCGCGGGCTTAGGCGGCGGCGGAAACCTCAACAGCGCGTACTCGGCTATTTCAACGGTCCCCGGCGCCTACGTTCCGGCCAACCAATCGGGCTATAACCAAGCGGTGCACGTGCGCGGCGGCGACTCCTACGAAGTCGGATACGAGTTTGACGGTATCCCAGTCAATCGCGCCTTCGACAACTACCCGTCGGGTTCGCTCTCGTCGCTCGGACAACTCGAACTCCAAGTCTACACGGGCGCGACGCCTTCGAACGCCGAGGCGCAGGGCCTCGCCGGTTTCATCAATCAAGTTATCAAGACCGGTACGTTCCCGGGCTACGCAAACATCAACCCGACGATAGGCACGCCGACGTTCTATCACAGCCTCAACGTCGAGGCCGGCGGCGCCACGCCGGACCGTTTGTTCTCGTATTACGTGGGCATCGGCGGATACAATCAGGAGCACCGGTACGTCGATCAATTCGGCGGAGCCGCTTACGCCGACGAGTTCGGCCAGCAACTCGGCTCGTGTCCGGCGACGCCGACGAAGTCGCTTCCGTCGTGCTACACGAACGGGCAGCCGAACGTCGGACCGGGCGGAACGCCGGGCTCGAGCTGGATCCTCGGACCGATCGGATTCGGAACGCTCAATCCCTCCGGCATCGCGACGCGCACGTCGCTGGTCAACGTGCACATCGGCATTCCGCATAAAAACGACGCGCTGCGCGACGACATTCAGCTGCTGTACGATAACGACGAAATCTTCACAACGTTCCTGAGCTCGGTCAACGACGAAGGGCTCAACAACTGGCTCGCAACGGTCGGCAAACTGCCGTACTATCTGGATACGTTCCAGTACAACGGGCCGCTCGGCGCACTGCTGCCGGCCAACTATGCCTCGCTCGTAACGCCGTACGCTTACCCATCTTCACCGGCCCATTCGCTGCGCGGACCCATTCCCGATACCTTCAATCAGCGCGACCGCGGCTACAACGGCCAGGCCATCTTCAAACTGCAGTATCAGAAGAACTTTAGCCCGAGCGCTTATCTGCGCGTCTACGGATACACCTACTATTCGGATTGGATCGAGAACGGTCCGATGATGTCCTTACAGCCGTACGCGTATTACGACAGCGGCGACTACGAAATCAACAATCATACCCGCGGCGTTAGCGCCGCCTTCACGGACCAGATCAATCCGCAAAACCTGCTCGAGATCGAGGGCTCGTACACGGCGGCGACCGGCGCCCGCATCTACAACGAGCAGATGTTCGGTTTCGGCAGATTCTACGGCAACGGGTTTGCCATGATGGTCGATCCGAACGCGATTAACAGCGGAACCTGCTATCGCGTCGTTCCGGGCGTGACCGCGGCGACGCCGACGACGTGCGGCGACGGCGGCGGCAGCGGCGTGACGTACGGAACGCTCGCTACGTTCGCGGGACTCGCCGGCACGTACTTTGGCAACCCGCCACCGGACGCTTCGAAGCACACGTGCGGCGGCGCGACGTGCGCCTATTACGCGGCTGAAAGCGGCGCGTACGGTCTGAACAACACGGTTACGCCCGCGTTTGCCGGATACTCAATCACCGACCAGTGGAATCCCAGCGACAAGCTGAACTTCAACTTCGGCCTTCGCGTCGACAACTACAGCTTCGTCGGGTCCAACACCAACACGGGTCCGGCGCGCGATTTTTGGTTCAACGCGTTCAATCAGGACACGTGTTACGACACGGCCACCCTCGGCCTGGTCGATCGAAGCGCGTTGATGCCGTTCGGCACCTGGAGCACGAACTCTCAAACGCCTTGCTCCTCGTTCGGGAAGCAGTACGTCAACGCGAACATTCAGAACACGCCCACCAACTGGGACTACAACATCGTTCAGCCGCGCATCGGCATGACGTATACGGTGAACCCGGATACGGTTCTGCGCGCCAGCTACGGAAAGTATAACGAGCAGCCTTCTTCCGCCTACGAGCAGTACAACGGCCTCGAACAAAACTTGCCGGATACGCTGTCCCAGTTCTACTCCCTCGGATTCACGACGCCGGGCCATGCGGTGGCGCCTTCGATCTCGTTCAACAGCGACTTCTCGCTGGAGCATCACTTCAAGGGCACCGACATGTCGTTCAAGCTCTCGCCCTTCTTGCGCCAGACGCAGAATCAAGTCGAGAACTTCTACATCAACTACGCGACCGGACTCACGTCCGGGCTTAACGCCGGCAATCAAACGTCGAGCGGCTTCGAGTTCCAGTTCAACAAGGGCGATTTCGCTAAGAACGGAATCTCGGGCCAAATCTCGTTCGCATATACGAACGTCTTCGTGAAGTACGGGACCCTTCCGAACGGGACGACGATTATTTCGCCGATCAACGCGGGTATCTCGCAGTACAACGCCTACACGAAGGGCTGTGCGCCGGGCGGCAATCAGTTCGGTAAAACCCAGTTCGGCCAGCCAGTCTGCGGCGCGACGACGACCGGCGTTGTGGCGGCACCTTGTTACACGACCACCGGAGCGCCCGACCCAACCTGCAAGCCGAAAGACATTGCAAATCCGTACTGGGATTCGCCGGCCTATTCGCTCTACGACCCCGGTGCGGCGTATCTGCCGTACTCGACGTTCCCGGGTCCGGTCGGATCCGGCGTGAACGCGTACAACTACCCATACGTCGGGACGCTTCTGCTTAACTACAAGCACGATAAGCTTTCGATCACGCCGTCGCTGCAGTTCCAAGCCGGGAACCGGTACGGCGCTCCGCTCACCACGAACGGCATCGACCCGACGCAGGGATGCGGGGCTCTCGTGGGTGGTTCGATAGCCGGCGATCCGCGGTACCCCTACGGCGCGAGCGGCGGCAGACCGTTCGATGCTACCAAGTGCGCGTCGATTGCGGGCGTTTCGATTCCGGATCCATATACGGGACAGTTCGACGGCGTCGGCGCGTTCCGCGAACCGGCGCAGCTGCTCGGCAACCTGCGCATCAACTACGACGTAAACCCGAAGCTGACGCTAACGCTTACGCTCACGAACCTGCTCCAGACGTGCTTCGGCGGAGAACAGACGAAATTCACCTACTTCAACGGCAACAACGTCTGTCTATACGGCGATCTTGTCGGCGGCCCAAGCACGCCGCCGGTTGGAAACGCGTATAACCCAGGGCAGAACGTCCAAACCTTCCTGCGGTATCCGTACGAGCCGTATTTCGGTTCCTACAACGATCTCTCGAGCTCGCTCAACCAGCCCTTCAATATGTACCTTAGCCTGAAAGTGAAACTCTAAACGACATGAAATACGATGCGATCATCATCGGCGGCGGCCACAACGGGCTCGTGACCGCTTGTTACCTCGCGAAAGCGAACTGGAAGGTGCTGGTTCTCGAGCGCCGCTATTTGGTCGGCGGCGCGTGCGTCACCGAAGAAGTGTTCCCGGGATTCAAAGTTTCGACGGCCGCGTACGTCAACAGTCTCTTCCGTCCGGAAATCATCCGCGATCTGCGTTTGAAAGATTACGGCTTCGAACCGATCGAGCGCAATCCGGCGTCGTTTTCGCCGTTTCTTGACGGACGCTCGCTGACGCTGGGCACCGGATCGCACGCCGACGTCGACGAGATCGCAAAGTTTAGCAAGAAAGACGCGGAAGCATATCCGCTCTACGAAAAGATGCTCGAGCGCGTCGCGTCGGTGGTGGAACCAACGCTGACGCAGGTGCCCCCCAACCTGATCCATCCCAAGCTCGGCTCGCTGCTCGAGATGGGGAAGATGGGTAAAGCGATGCAGAAACTCGGCCCGAACATGGGCGAGGCGGTCGAAGTGCTCACCGGCGCTGCACGGCCGATTCTCGACCGCTGGTTCGAATCCGAACAACTCAAGGCAACGATTGCGACCGATGCGATCATCGGCGCGTTCATGGCACCGTCGATGCCGGGCACCGCGTACGTGCTGTTCCATCACGTGATGGGCGAGACCAACGGCAAGCGCGGCGTGTGGAGCTACGTCAAGGGCGGCATGGGCGGCTTGACGCAAGCGATCGCGAACGCGGCCAAGGACCTGGGCGTCGAGATTCGCACGGAGGCCGAAGTCGCGAAGATTCTCACGAAGAACGGCGCCGTGACCGGCGTCGCGCTGACCAACGGCGACGAGTTCGAAGCCAAGAAAGTCGCATCGGGTGTCGATTGCCACATCACGTTCCAGAGGCTGATGGATAAGAACGAGCTGCCGCCGGAGTTCAACGACGCGATCGCGCGCATTTCGTACAGCAGCGCATCGTGCAAGATCAACGTGGCGCTGGAACGGCTCCCGAGCTTCACCGCGATGCCCGGGCACGAACCCGGCCCGCAACATCGCGGCACGGTGCATCTGTGTCCGGATCAGGACTTCATCGAACGCGGCTACGACGACGCGAAGTTCGGCAAGATGTCGCAAAACCCGATCGTCGAGTGCACCATGCCCTCGTCGCTGGATCCGACGGTGGCGCCGCCCGGCAAGCATCTGATGTCGATGTTCACGCAGTACGCGCCGTACGAGTTGAAGGACGGCCCGTGGACGGACGCGCTGCGCAACGAATACGCGGATCGCTGTTTCGACATCGTGGAGCAGTACGCGCCCGGGTTCAAAGAGTCGGTCATCGACCGGCAAATTTTAACGCCGGTGGATTTAGAAACGACGTTCGGCTTGACCGGCGGCAGCATTTTCCAAGGTGCAATGCCGCTGCATCAACTCTTCATGTTCCGCCCGGTTCCCGGATTTGCGAGCTACAACACGCCGATCAAGAACCTCTACATGTGCGGAGCGGCAACGCATCCGGGCGGCGGCGTGATGGGCGCCTCCGGCTGGAACGCCGCCCGCGTGATGCTCAAAGGCTAAACAACGACGAGAAAAGGCGGGCGGCGCGCGGCGTTCGCAGGAAAGATGACCAGGTTTTTTTCGCCGGCCGCCTGAGCGCTCCAGACGATGATCCCATCAGTGCCGGCGGCATTTGCAGCGGCGCCGAGGCGTTCCGCGACGTGCGCCACGCGCGGGATTCTTGGGCTCGTTACCGCGGCTTCGTCCGCTTCCAATTCGCGCAGCAATGCCGGTTCCGTGAGGTCTACGACACGGTCGAGCGATATCAGCAAGCTCAGCATGCACGCGGCGGCGATAGGTTCGGCGTCGATGTAGTCTTGCGTAAACTCGGCGAGCGCCGCGGCGCGCGTGAACGAGGTGTAGAGCGCTTCGATTCCGGCGGGGTTGTAACGGCCGCCGATCTTCGCCGCTCCGGCGGGTGAGGTCGCGCGAATGCGGTGCCGCTCGAAGACGAAGCGCGTGACGACGGTGCGGAGCGCGATCGCCGGCGCAGCGGCAAGGACGGTTCGGAGTTTCGCGTCGGTCATCTCGCCGACAGGCTATCGAGTCACCACGCCATGTGCCTGGCACACTAGCCGTAGGTGCCGGCCGCCATTTCTTCGGCGAGACCCTCGAACGAATCGACCCCGTGCTCACCCAGCAGCCACAACACCGTCTTGCCCTTAAAACGCCGCTGCGGGTGGTGCATCCACGCCCGTATCGCGGCGTCATCAAGGAAAATCGTTTGCAGAATTTCCCACGCGTGGACCAGTTTGACGAGACCGGGTTGCGCGATCGGCGCGGCCGAGTTCTTCTTGAGCGTATCGGCCTTCACACCGATGTAGCGGGCAATCTCCGGGAGCGTGAAGCCGGTTGGCCCGCGAAGGTCCTTTGCGTCGATCCGTCCGCTGACCGGGTCGTGGATGGTCTGCAGTAACGCGCTGGTCATGGGTCATGCCCTCCTTAGCCCAGTATAGCGCACTGTACCCGATATTGTCCACGCTTTCATCCCCGGCAACGTCCCCTCAGGATCCCCTCAAACGCCTTCACGACGATCTGGACAACCAAGATCCACCTAGGATGCCGATAACCTTGGGGTGACAGACTCCATGGAACGCGCGCGGGTGACGCGGCGGCTTTCGGAGGCCGCGTCGTTTCCCATTGCCATTCTGCGCGGAGCGGCCGGGAGCGGAAAGAGCGTCGCGTTGCGTCAGTATCTGGCGGGGTGCGGACAGCCGTTTCTGCTGTACGACGTAGCGCCACAGCACGACACGCTCGCGCGCTTCGTTCGCGGATTGGCGGATGCGCTGGGAGAGTTAGCGCCGGGTGCGCGGCTGTCGTTTGCGGGTGCGTACGAACGAGCCATGCAATCGCGCAATCCCGCACGCGACTTAAGCGCGTGGCTGCACGAACACATAAAGACGCTGCGCACCGTTATCGCGCTCGATAACGCGTATCATGCCGAGTCCGATCCGCAGATCGCATCGTTTCTAACCCGGCTGATCGAAGCGTCACCGCCGGATTTGCGCTGGATTCTCGCGTGCCGCTCCGCGGACTTGTTCCCGCTGCCGACGTGGATGGCATTTCGCAGCATGGACGTGCCGATCGAAGATTCGCACCTCGCCTTCTCACTCGAAGACATCGCCGAGCTGGCGAGCAGGCAAGGCACGGATCTGACGGCGCGCACTTGCGCCATCATTTCTGAAAGTACGCAAGGTTGGGCGACCGGCGTCGGCTTTCTGCTGCAAGCCGGATCCTCGTCGGAGGCGATCGAAGTGCTGGCGGAACTGGGACCGGTGCGGGCGTACGCGCCGCTCATCGAACGGATATTGAGCGGATGCGATACATGGGAGCTGCGCGCGCTCCTGAGCACATGCTACCTGCCGGAAGCGACGCCGTCGTTCGTCGCCGCGAACGCGGGCGCCGACACCGCCGATGCCGTCGCGCGACTTCAAGAGCGCGCGCCGTACTTGTTCGTACGGGGCGGCGGCGCTATTCGCTATCACGATCTGCTGGCCGACGCGCTGCGCGCACGCTTGGACGGCGCGAACCCGCGCGATCGCACGGCGGCGGTGGAACTTGCCGCTCAGGCGCTGCGCCGCGTCGGCCTTTTTGCCGAAGCAATCGAGCTGTATTTAAAGTCGGATTTGCTCGAACCGGTGGTCTCGATCCTCGAGCGTCAGGGGCTCGAACTGCTCGAGCGCGGCCACGCCGATGCGGTCGAAGCGGCGCTGATGCAACTCGAACGCGTTCACCACGCGCAGACGTCGATATCGATCGCGCTTCGAGCAATCATCGAGTCGCGGCGCGGACGCTTCGATACCGCCGAGTCGTGGTTCAATCAGGCGCTGGCGCGCGCCGGTGGCGACGATTTGCAGATGATCGAGATTAAGTACCTGTACGCGTGCGATCTCATGCAGCGATTTCGACTCGATTGTATCCCGCTGTTGCAGGCCCACGCGCACGACGAAAACGTACCGGCGCACTTGCGCTCGCGGATTCTTTCGGCGCTCGGCCAAGCACTGACGATCGCGGACCGGCCGGACGAGGCGCGTGCGGCAATCGACGAAGCGTTAGTGATCGCCCCATGGTCGGACGACGACGAGCTGCGGCCGCGCCTGCTCGTTCGCGCGGCATACGTGTATCAGGACGAACCTGAGAGCGGGCAGCTGTACGCGCTCACGGCGGCGGAAGCAGCGGTCGCGGCGTCGGCATTCAGCATTGCGACCAGTGCTTATAGCATCCTGTACGCGATGGCCGATGCCGCCGAAGATCCGAAGGCGGCGCTCGGATACCTGAACCTGTTGCGCGAGAACGGGTTGAAGTCCGGAAGGCTGCACTTTCAATCCTACTTTCTCGCCTGCACGCTCGAGATCGAAGCCGAACAGGACGATCGTATTGCGCTCGCGCGCACGGATGCTGCGCTCGAATCCTTTGAAATTCACTTCGACGACTCGACGTCGAAAGAAGCGTTGCTGCCGGCGAAGGCGTTGCGCGCGACGTGGAGCGGAAAGTTCGATCACGCGTTTCATCTGCTCGCGCCGACGGCAGCGACGCAGGCCGTTCCGGATCGGACGGCGCTGCGGTATGCGGAGGTCGCATTGTACGCCGCAGCAGCGCTGCGATTCGAGGATTGCGGCGTCGCGATCGGGCGGGCACGCACCGCGCTGGACGAGGTGACCGAGGACAGCAATCGTTCCCGACGCGCGCGACTGCTGATGGCGCTCGCGCTAGCGATCGCGGGCCGATCCACCGAGGCGGATGCGGAAATCGATGCGGCGCAGGCGAACGGCCTCCCGCCGCGACTCGAAGCGCTGTTGGCCGCCGTTGAGGCCCTGCGCGATCGGTGCCGCGGCGAGCACAACTACACGCAGCTCGCGGGCGCGTTTGACGGCTTGCGGGCACACGATTTTGGCGGATTCCTACGGCTCTGCGAAGCGCTGCCGTTTCACGCCATCTTCGGCGAGCGGGTCGCGCGGTTGTGGGCGCCGGATCGCGCGATGCTGCAACGGATCGTCGCGGGATACGACGTGCCCGCCGAAGAGTCCGAGGCCCTGCGCGTTGCGCTCGATTGCACGTCGGTTGCGGCGATGCGCGACGCCGTCGTGCGTACGAGCGCTCTGCACGACGCTTCGCCGGCGAGGGTTCACGCGTGAGCACCGACGTCGAACGCACAATCGATTCGGCGGGAGCCGAGATTGCGTGGCGTGCCGTGCAGGCCTCGACGCTGCCGGAGGAACGGACGCTCGCGATCGATTTGATCGTCGACGGGCTGCTGATGAAGATTGCCGAAGCGTCTGCGGGCGCGCGCGCGACGGCGTTGGCCGAATGGCTGAACGCGACGTACGACGCACACGCGGAACTCGCGTGCCTCGGATCGCTGCTCGCCGCGACGTGGCGCCAGGTGCTGGAGACCGGGCGCGAACAGGGACGCCTCAAAGATACGGCAACGCTCGCTGCGATTGGAGAGATCGTGGACGAGGCGGTGCGAAAACCTCGTTCGTCGCTGTTGATCACGGCGGAATCGGTGGATCCGGTCGATGCGGTGATCAGCGACTTGATCGCCCGGCTCTTCGACAAGGACATCGTTACGGGCGAACATTCGCGGGCGGTGTCGTCCTGGTGTTCGCGGCTCGCACGCAATCTCGGGCTGTCGGCGGCGGAGACGACGCTGGTTCGACGCGGCGGACTGCTGCACGACATCGGCAAAGTCGCCACGCCCGAAGAGATTCTGAACGCGCCGCGTAAGCTGACGACGGATGAGTGGGACGTCATGCAGCGGCACACCCTCGACGGAGCAGCACTCGCGGCGGACATCCCAATGCTCGACGAGTTCATGCCGGCGATTCGCAACCATCACGAAAGGCTCGACGGGGAGGGGTATCCCGACGGGCTGCGCGCCGCGCAGATTCCGCTCTCTGCGCGGATCGTCAGTGTCGCGGACTGCTTCAACGCGATGATCGGCCGTCGTCCGTACCGGCCGCCGATGGCCCCCTCGCGCGCGATCGAAGAGTTAGAACGGATCGCAGGCTCGCACCTCGACCCCGAGATCGTCGCGGCGATGATTCAAGTGGTGACGGGGCAGCGCGACACTTAAAAAGCGAACACGATGTTCATTTGCACTGTTAAAGTGTCTTTACATTTATTGCACATGCAAGCGAGCGGCCCCATAGTTACGGGAGAGGCCATCTGATCGGTGGTCCGGTTCTTAGCGTGACCTTCGTGGAGTCATTCGATGATCGAGGCAACGGGCTCGAAAATTCACGCCGCTTCAGCCGCGGTGATTTTACTATTGGTCGCCGGCTGCGCAGGCACGCCGGGATCGAGTTTGATTCCGAGTGCGCCGCCCGCGCAAACCGTTCGCGCCGCCTCTCCGGAGGTGCATGCTGACGGCGCGACGGCGCTGCCAATCGGTGCGAGAGCGATTCCGGTTGGAGCACGCGCCATTCCGGTGGGAGCCCGCGCGATTCCGGTCAACGGCGCTAACAATCCGCCCACCGCTCCGGTCTGCGGCCTACCGATCCTCGGCGGCGCGGCGTGCGGTGCGATTCGCCGCCTCGATATCATTCCGGCGCTCAGCCTCCTGACGAACGCGATCCCAGGTTATCAGCCGTCCGACCTGAGCGAAGCCTATGCGTGGAATACCCCCGCGGGCGCCGGCGCCGGACAAACGATCGGCATCGTCGTTGCAAACGACGACCCGAATGTGGATTCCGATCTGGCGGTGTATCGTTCGACGTTTGGGTTGCCTGCGTGCCGCGAATCAACCGGCTGTCTACGCGTCGTGAACGGCGCGAACGCTTCTTCCGCGCTGCCCGCACCGGATCAGAACTGGGCGCAAGAAGCTTCGATCGATCTCGATATGGCCTCGGCGATTTGCCCCAACTGCAAACTGCTGCTGGTCGAAGCGCCGAATGCGGACATCGAGTCGCTGACGGCGGGGATGCAGACGGCAGTTGCGCAGGGTGCGACGGTCGTGAGCAATAGCTACACGACGCCGGAAACGGCGGCGGTCGCAGCCGACAACGCGAAGTGGAATCATCCCGGCGTGCCGATCGTCGCAGGCGCCGGCGATAACGGCTACGGCGTCGGATGGCCGGCATCGTCATCGTACGTGACGGCCGTCGGCGGTACGACAATACTCTCCATTCTTAACGGCCTCGCGTGGCTAGAGACCGCTTGGAGCAAGACCGGGAGCGGCTGCAGCAAGTTCATTGCAAAGCCGGCTTGGCAGCACGACGCAGGGTGCAAGATGCGTACGGTCGTCGACGCCGCGGCGGTTGCGAATCCGGCACCGGGCGTTGCGGTTTACGACACGTATTTCTCCAGCGCATCGCTTGCCGGCTGGAACGTGTATGGCGGCACGAGCGTCGCAACGCCGATCGTCGCCGCGGAATACGCGCTGGCCGGGAACGGTAAGAGCGTGAATAATGCGTCGGGGCTCTACGCCAACAAGTCGAAGCTCAACGACATTCTGCTCGGGCTCAACTCGCTGTGCTTGACGTATCTCTGCACGAGCGGCATCGGCTACGACGGGCCAACCGGGCTCGGCACGCCGAACGGACCCTCCGCCTTCTAAGGTTTACTTCGTCGTCACGGCAACTTTGCCGGAACCGATGAGCGCGCCCTTTTCGGTAAACTCCACACCGACCGTTCCTTTAGAGATTGAACCAGTCGCCGTGAGAAACACGGAGAATACGACTGCCTGATTGTGGTTTATGTTCACCTTCAGCGACGGGCTCGGCGCGTTCAGACACTGGCCGGTCGACGGTTTCGTCTGACAGAGCGTTGCATCGATCGGTAGACTTGCGACATCGGGTCGCACGGTGACGTTGCGGACGGAAGCGGATTTTTCTTTCGCTTCAACCGCAAACGCCGCCATCGTGCCCTCCTGAAGATAGATGGGCGGCTTCGTAGCCGTCGCAACCTTGACGATCAGGCCGCTTTTCGCTGCCGCGCCTGCGACGTTCGTTCCTCCGGGCAGGGTTGCGGAGTTAGAACAGCCCGCGACAACCAACATCAAAATCGGCAGTACTCGCATCCATCGCAGTTCGCGCGGCAAAGTTCTGACTCTGGCTGCTTGAAAAGCGGGTGTGCCCCATATACTATGTGTTATATAGTATATGCGGAACGGTATAGAAGACCCTAGCCCCGGACTGTTCGAGAATCTCCGCTTGGAGCTGCGGCGCGGCCTGTTGACCGTCGCCGTACTCTCGCAGCTGCGGACCGAGCGCTACGGCTACACGCTGCGTAAGGCGCTCGAACGAGCCGGCCTGGAGATCGATGAAGGCACGCTCTATCCGCTGCTGCGCCGTCTGGAGAGCCAGGGTCTGCTCAGCAGCGAGTGGCGCGAGGAAAACAAACGGCGCAAACGCTTCTACCGTCTGCTCCCGGCCGGGGAGCAAATGTTCGAGCGACTCTCGGCTGAACTGCGGCGCATCAATGCGTCGCTCGACCGCATCATCGCGGAGGAATGACCCGAAATGACGATCCTTGACCGATATCTGTATGCGGTTCAGAAAGCGCTTCCGAAAGAACTCGCAACGAGCGATATCGTTGCCGAAATCGCCGAAGATCTTCAATCGCAAATCGACGAGCGCGAAGCCGCGGCTGGACGCCCGCTCACCGACGACGAGGTGGCGGCAATCGTGAAAGCATACGGTCATCCGCGCGTCGTGGCGGCACGATACGAACGAGTGACGTACTTGATCGGGCCCGGCGCGTTTCCGTTCTATCGGTCGGCCCTCGCGCTCGTCGCGACCGTCGTCGTTGCGATCGAACTGATCGGCGGCGGAATCGCCGCACTGTTCGCGCACGACGGCAGCCTCTTCTTCAACGCGCTCGAGGCCGCGTGGCAATCCCTGATATGGATCTTCGGCATCGTCACGATCGTCTTCGCGCTGGCCGAACGGTCGCCGAATGGTGTTGGGGCGTTGGTCGCACGCTTTTTCAAATGGGATCCGCAGCGTCTTCCGGATCCCGGTGCGCGCCCGCCGGCACCGCGCGGCTCGACGCTGATCGAGTTCGTCGTCAACTTTCTAGTTCTGCTTGCGCTGCTCGATGCCGCCGGGCCGCATCGCGTGCCGCTCGACGGGCTGTTGTCGGGCGCGCTCGCGACGATGCACGCATCGCTTACGCCGAGTTGGCAAGCGGTCTATATAGGAACGATTGCCGGGACGGCGTTGCTGGCGCTCGGCGCAATCATCGTCTTCTTGCAGCCGCGCCTCTCGGCGCTGCTCGAGTCGGCTCGAGCGCTCTCGAGCGCCGCCGTGATTGCGGGCGTCGCACTGACCCTTCATAGCGGCCCGTGGATACAGTCACCCGACGGTGCGCTGAATACGATCGCCCTCTATACGCTCGTCAGCGCGCTCGTCCTCCTGGCCATCCAGCTCACGGTATCGGTGAACTCTCTCCTGCGGTACTCGACGCGATAGACGCTGCGAGGGTGACCCCCTGCCAACACTAGGGCGAACCGCCGCGTCTATTGGGATGATGCGAATTTCGACCGGGAGGTCCCCGCGTGCCGCTTGACCTTGAAGCCCAACTGATTGACGGCGCCCGATCGGGTGGAGCGGAGTTGGAGCGGCTCATCGCCGCCGTTTGGCCCGAGGCGTATCGGATTGCGTTCAGTATGCTGCGCGACCTCGGGCTGGCGGAGGATGCCGCTCAAGAGGCGTGCGCGGCAATGGCGCGCTCGCTGCCGTCGCTGAAAAAGACCGACGGCTTTTCCGCCTGGAGTTACAAGATCATCGTCAACCACACGATCGTCGCGGCGCGACGGAGGCGGCGCACGGCGTCTCTGGACGAACTGCCTGCCGCAGCCGGAGGTGCCGATCGAAGCGATGCTTTAGATCTGCACGATGCGTTGATGAAGCTGCCGGTCGAGCAGCGCGGAGCGATCGTCCTGCACTACTACGTCGGTTTGAATAGCCGCGAAATAGCCGCGGGAACCGGACTGCCGGCGTCTACGGTTCGCTTTCACTTGATGCTCGCCCGCAGAACGCTTCATAAAGCGCTATCCCTGCTGCCCGAGTCGAACGCTCAACCTTCCGAGGAGGTATTGCCCAATGTTCGCTGATGCCAGAATCAAAAATTCCGTGGCGACGATCGTTTCGGGTGTCGACGTTCCGCCCATGCAGTGGCATGCCATTGCGGCGCGGATCGCGCAGCCGTCGCCGGTCGAACGGCGCCCGTCGCGCATGCTACAAGTAGCTCTCGCGGCGGCAGCCTGTTTGACCGTCATGTTCGTGGCGTTTCCGGCGAGCTCGCTCGGTCTCGTGCGAATCGTCGTGTCGAGCTATCAAGACGTCATCAAGGTAATCGGGTGGACGCCTCCGGCGAGTAACCCGAAATCCTCGGTGCGGGGCACCGCGCAAGCCGACGCTGCCGCTGCGCAAGCATATCTGGACTTCACCCTGGTTCCACCGTCCGGTCTGCCTGCAGACGTCGTCGCGACTAAGATTTGGACCATACCGACGCAGATTTACACGAAGGCGACGCACGTTTGGGAGACCGGTCCGGCGTTCGCGCTGTTCACTTATCGGCGTGCCGGTGGGCGCTCGTTCTCGATTCTCGCGGAACGATTCGACCCGCGGACGGGAACGCCGTCGAAGTATATGTTTCTAAGCCAAGATTTGCCGGGAGGCCGAACGGCGCTCAACCGTTACGAAAAGTTCACCTGGCGTAACGGCGATCAAGTGACGTCAATCGTCGCGGACGATGGTATCAGCGCCGGCGAGATTGCGGCGATACGGCAGTCGATGAACGGCGTTCCGATTGAGGGCGTCTTCCCGAGCCGCCACGACGGAACGATCGTCAAGCAGTATTCGGCTCCACCGGGAGCGTACTAGGTCACGCTTATTATGCCGCCGCCGTATCCGGAAATCGAGCCGTACGACCAAGGCATCCTGGATGTCGGAGACGGCTATCGACTGTTTTGGGAATGCTGCGGTAATCCCACCGGAAAACCCGCCGTCGTCCTGCATGGCGGACCGGGTTCGGGATGCAACGTTGGGATGCGGCGACTCTTCAACCCTGAAAAGTATCGGGTCGTCTTGTTCGACCAGCGCGGCTGCGGCAGGAGCAGACCGCTCGCGAGCGATCCGGACGCCGACTTGCGTGCGAACACGACGCACCATCTGATCAAAGACGTTGAGGAACTACGCAAGCATCTGGGAATTCGGTCGTGGCTGGTGTTCGGCGGTTCCTGGGGCTCGACGCTCGGACTAGCATACTCGCAGCTTTACCCGGATCGAGTCACCGAAATGGTGCTCTCCGCCGTCGTCACGACGCGGCGACACGAGATTCGTTGGCTGACGCGGGACATGGGACGATTGTTCCCGGACGAGTGGAAGCGCTTTTGCGGCGGGCTTCCACCGGCGGAACGCGACGGCGACCTCGCCGAAGCATATGCTCGTCTCTTATTCGATGCCGATCCCGCCGTGCGTGAGAAGGCGGCACGGGATTGGTGCGCTTGGGAGGAAGCTCACGTCTCGCTGCGATCCGGCGGCCGCAGTCCACGCTGGGACGATCCGACGTTTCGGCTCGGCTTCGCCCGGCTCGTTACTCATTACTGGAGTAATGCGGCGTGGCTCGAGGACGGTGTACTGCTCCGCGATGCACCAAAATTGGCCGGCATTCCGGGCGTCTTGATTCACGGCCGCTTCGACGTGAGCAGCCCGCTCGACATTCCCTGGCAGATATCGAAGGCGTGGCCCGGAAGCGAGTTCATCGTTGTCGACGATGCGGGGCATTCGCTGGGTTTAGGGGACGCTACGATCGCTGCACTCGATCGCTTCTCCGAAACCTGCTGACGGCGGCCCTAAAACGGGCGCTTGTTCCAGACGCGCACGTAGTCAACCGAGTACGTGGTTGGGAATTCGGAGGTGGGCGGGTTGAGTTGGCCCTTTTCCCAGCCGCCGATCGCGAGGTTGATCAGGCGGCACATTCTTGGGAAAGGAGCCGTTGGGATGCTCGTTCTGCCACCGTCGCGCTAGGACGGTGAGATATTCGAACGCCTCGTACGCGAGCGGGTCTTGAGTGCGCCGAAAGATCGCCGTTACCGGTTCGAACTGCGTCCAGCCTGCAACAATGATGTCGTTCCACGCCTCCAAAACGAGTTCTTTCCGGATCAAGCCCGCCTTCACGACGATCCCGACCGACTCGAAAAAGTGACCGAAGTTGAGCAGGTGCTTCACGGCACCTTGCATTTCTTCAGTTCTTGCGAACCGATTGGCAACAGCGTGGCGGAATGCTGGATCTTCTAAATCTCGCCCAAGCTGCGTGTCGATATACTTATGTGCCGCGGACAGGTGCGGTTCTCGTACGCCTGGCGAAGCTCGTTGAACGCAATGATCTGGTTGCTTGCCCGCAGCTGGCGAAGCTGTACGATCGCTGCGATAGCAGTGGCGGCAATCACCACGAAGGTGGCGCACGTCGCCAACGTATTCACGAGCTCCAAAGACATCACAGCCCTCCGGTCGTGGGCGTCAGGGAAAGAGAAAAGCGACGATCGTTGCTGCGAGCACGAACCTCCACGGGCGACGGTCCATTGGGGAGCTTGGTCGGTCGCCCCGCGGGGTCCTTTGCCGCTGGGTCGTTTGACACTACCCCAGTCAACGCGTAACGACTCGCTTTTTTCGTAAACGTGCCCGATTTGTGGCTCACGTACGGGCGGGAGCACGGCACGTCAGTCGGCACTGCCGTTTAGCGAATCTAGCTCATTCCACGATTGCCGTTGCAAACGCCAACATCTTGTTTGTTCCGGTTGCAGTTCGCTGGTACCGATCGACGTGAGCAATCCGAGTTTTACTCCGTTTGCTCACGCTGGAAGTAAAGACCAAGCCGCATCGACACGCGAACTTCGTCCTAATCTTTCTGTCTAACTTTCAGCGTCGGCTGATCGTCGGCAAGGATGCTCGGGATGTGACCGCTGAGGCTGGGCAAGCTGTATGTTCGCCGGCGCACGTTCACACCGGCTCGACGTGCAGCGCATTCGCGGCGGTTAGGGGATCCAGGCGGGAAAGCCGGGCGCGGAAATGGTCGAAGTGATTTGCACGGCGTTCGGCAGCGCACCGGCCGCGAGTATCTCCGTCTCGTTGTTGTTAAGAAGACTCGCGATTAGATCGCCCTGCGGGTCGGTGGTGAGACCGACGAAGGTATCTGAAAAACTGGAGTCGTTAAGTGTCTGGCCGACGGTAGTCGAGCCCGGCGGGAAATATGCGATGTAAAAAGCGCTGTTGTTTTGATCGTCGTCGTCCACATAGAGCCCGCCCGCTCGATCGAGAACCATTGAAGCTGGTGCCTGCACGGACGGATCGCTAAGCGTGCGCAGCGGCGGTTGCGATGCCCCCGGCCCGTAGACTGGAATCGTGCCATCCTGGTTTGCGACGTAGACGTTCCCTAAAGGATCGACGGCGAGCGCCGCCGGTCCCGTAATGTTGGCGTCCTTTAGCATGTACGTCGGCGATGTAGCGCCCTTAGCGTATTCCGTAATTGACGCGGGCGTGCGATGCCCGAAGAAGCCGGCGGCTGCGTTGGCAACGTACAGCATGTCGTTCGGCCCGGTAGCAATCGCTTGGGCTCCCGTCACGCCGTTGCTCGAAGTGAGCACGGTCGTGAACCCCGTAGCATTCGGGGGGAATTCCTCAACGGTAAACCCGTTCGAAACTCCAGCAATCGATTCGTATGCCGCCCAGATGTTTCCATCAGCGTCGCTCGCGAGGCCGTGTATGATACTGACCGCGCATGCGCCCGCGCAGACGTTAAAAGTAGCGATCAGCGCACCAGTCTCCAGGCTATACTCAGAGACGAATCGTCCCGCGCCAAGCGCAAGTGCCGGCGTGAACAAGAAATTCGTCGCGCCCGTGACCACAGACCCCTGGGTGCCATTGCCGAGTGGGAGACTTTGTGCCGTCGCGCTCACGGCGACGGTGTGGCCCCCCGAGATCCCGCTCTTGGGCTTGAGCAAATACGCATTCGGATCGTTCGAGTTTGCGGAGACGACCGAAGCGTAGTTGCTGTCCAGCGAGGACAGCGTTGGTTGGCTAATGACCGGCGCACCGGGTCCGACGATCACGTTGCCGTCGGCATCGAACGCTTCCAGCTCAATCGGTTCGCTCACGAGCCCCGGCGCATGGTAGGCCGGGCTCGCGCTTCCCTCGAGTCCACTGCCCACGCCCGGAACCGCGGCGACCGTCGCGGGAACGGCGTCCAGCGTCACGGACACCGGCGTCTCGACGCCTGACTTCAGCTTAACGCTTACTACGTTACGAGAGAGCACCGCACCGTTCGCGTCTTCGATCGTTAGCGAGAGCGCGTCGGTCCCTGCAGCCGCCACGATCTCAAACGTGCACGTAACGTTGTTCTGCAGTTGGGTACAGCCGGGCGATTGGGGCGTCAGCCCATACGTCGTTGCAGCGCGCTTGTTCACGCCGACGAGCAGTTTCGCGCTCGAAGGCGAGACGTACTTGGCGTGCCTACCGTGCGAAGCGCGCAGGCGTGGGATAATGACTGTAAGCTTCGCCCCCTTCGACGCAGGGCTCGTCGTCGTGCCGCCGCCGGTTGCGGGAGGCACGATGCCGTCTGTGCGGCTGCAACCGACAAGGAAAGCTGCCGCAATGAGCGCGGCGGAAAGATGACGGGACATGCGCACCTCCTAGTGAACCGTAATCGCGGCGGTCGTGACCTTCACGGAGACCTTGACGGCCCTACCCGTAACGTCGCTAATCGAGATCGTGCAGGTTCCGGCCGATTGCGGCGTTACCGTATACGTCACCGATCCCGGCGAGGATGACGTGCGTGCAACGACGGCGATCTCACCGTCGAGCGGATTGCACGTCGTACTTTCGGAGAACGCGCGATGATAGTTTGACTCGGTCACCGTGAACTTCCGCGATGCCGCAGAGTCGAACGCGATGCTGCGCGGTTTCGCGTGCGGCCTCGGCGCGCGCGCTGCGACATCCGGAGTCACGGGAACCAATGAGGTCGGCGTGCCTGATCCGCCGCCGCCGCAAGCTGCGAGTAGGACGATCAGGAGCAGTGAAGCGCGTTTCACTTGAACGGCACCTGTCCAACCTGGCCGAATCCGGTATCGAGCATCCATAGTGTTCCGCTGCCTCCGTTTATGAGCGAGGTCTCCCTGGCGTCCACGGGCACCGCCGCTGGATAGTCGTAGACGGCTCCGGTCACGGGATTGATAACCCCGAGCGTCTGTTGAGCTTCTGATTCGTTCCCGGCACCCCGAGTTTGCGTGAACCAAAGATTGCCGTCCGAACCAAGGATGAGCGAGTAGAACAGCCCCGGCGAGGTTACGCTCGTATCGTAGGTGATGGCGTTGCCGTTAGCTGGGTCGAGCCGCCCGACGACCGACGTGCTACCGTTGAGGCCGTCGGCCCCAAACCAAATCTTGCCGTCCGGCGTCGCCAGCAGTTGGATCGGCGACTGCGCAGGTTGAGCCGGCGTTCCGGTTGCGTACTCGGTGACATTCCCCGAGACGGTGTCGAGGTGCCCGACTTCCGCGTTGAACTGATCGGCAAACCAGATCGAGCCGTCGTGGGCTAAGACCATCGACATCGGCCCAAGAAGCGGGCCGGCGCCGCTCGGCACCACGTGTTCGGATATTTGTCCACCCGGAACGATCGAACCGAAGTATGTCGGCGCACCCGAGACACCCGGCTGGAACGTGCCTTGATCGTAGAACCACATTTGTCCGTTCGGCCCGGCAATGATCTGCGTCACGTTCGCCGAGGGCTCGAGACCGCTCGAGTAGGTCGTAATCGCGCTGGTTTGCGGGGTAAACTCACCGATTTGCGGTCCGTCGGCGAACCAAAGATTACCGTTCGCATCGAACGCGATGCCGAGCGGCCCCTGCAACGTTGGATCGACTGGGTACGCGATGTACGCTCCGCTGGATGGATCGAACGAAACGAGGTTTCCCGCAACGGGATCGCTCACCCAGAACTTTCCGTCCGGGCCGGCGACCATCGCTACGGGCGCGACTAACACATGCTGCGCGCCGAACGCTTTGTACGCACCGTTGTGTGGAACGATCGACAGCGGCATGGCGGCCAACGCATTGCCATCGCTCACGTCGAGCGTCGTCACATCGAAGCGTGTCTTCGGCGCGACGGTAGCGACCGCCGAACTCGAACTGAGCGTACCAGGCGTTACCGAAACGGCTGCGTCGAGCGGATTCCCGAGTGAGACTCGGAACTTTCCGTCGAAACCAGTTTCCGAAACCGTTATCGCGGCGGGTAAGGCATCGTCGAACATCGTGAGCGGCGACGGCACGATCTTCAGCGGGGCGGCTGCGAGCGTCGCCGGCTTCATCCCGGTGTCGGTTGCGACGATCGATGCGTCGGCGAGCGGCTTGCTTGAATCGTAGGTGACGGTGACGATCGTTCCCGGGTGCGCTACGCTCGATGTCGAGAGCGTGAGCGCATGAGCGCCATCATTCTGTATCTGCAACCCGACCGGCGACTGATAGTCAGACGCTCCGACGATCGTTGCGCCCGATGCGTCGGCGGCGTTGAGGACGACGGCGACTCGTTGCACGCCGCCAGTATTGACGAGCGGAAGTCGCGCGGGCGAGAAACTCACCGACGCGGGAACACCGTCAAGATCGAGAGCGATCCGAGCTTTCGAACCTTTCGTTACGTCGCAAGAAACCGTCGCTGCAGCCAATGCCCGGCCATTGGCGTCTTTCGACCGGTAGGCCGCGGCCGTAAAAAGATCGGTGCCGGCCGGCGCCGCGACGGTGACGGTACAAACAAAACCAGGGTGATCCGGCTTGCATCCCCGCGCGGAGGCCGCGATTGCGGCGACCGTCGGTGTCGCCTTACTCGGCTCTCCGTTTACGCTTTTTAAGGTGAGGGCGATCGACCGGATGCCCTCGTGAGTCGCGGCCGGAACGTGCACGACGAACGCTACCGCTGCACTAGCATCGGGCGCTTGACGAAAGGCTTGCGACAGCGGCGAAGTCGGGGGAACGACGCCGTTGGCTCCGCCGCTTCCTCCACTGCAGGCGCTTGCAAGCGCCATCGCGGTAACCGCGGCGGCCATGCGGCACGCCGCGCTCTTCCAGTTAGAGCTCATTGTTGCGTCACCGCCTTAATCAACGCGCGTGCAAAAGGAACGCCGAGTCCGGTCACAAGATCGTAGCCGTGCCCCGCGTTATAGCCCGGATCGAGTCCACCCGGACCGGTCTGTTGGTTGTTTCCGTAAACGACGTCGTAGAACGTCTGATGATACGTAGGCTGCAGGTGCGTGCCGTTTGAGTACAACGCGTACAGCAACGGAGCGGCGTTACCGAGCCGGTACGGCTTCCCACCTTGCGCCTTCGCGCATGACGGCGCTCGTTTACAGGCTTGGAGGACGAGACTCCACATCGCGGCCATCTCGGGCGCCGCGACGCTGGTCCCGCCCACCTCACCGACTATTGGACCTCCAAGATTGGCATAGATCACGGTTGCCATACCAGTCTCAGGATCGCCCAGCAGCGAGAGATCGGGTTGGTTGCGAAACTGACCGGTGATGTGCGGGCCTGCTTGCCACGGCGTAAGCGCATGAGGAAAGTACGCCGAGATACCGCCGCCGGAGCCGCCCGCACCTTGTCCGGTCGTCAGCCCCCAGCCGATGATTTGGTTGGTAAGGTTGCCGAAATTATCGAGCGGTGCGGTGACGCCGCCAACGCTCGTTACGCTCGGGTCGGTCGCAGGGTAGCTGACGCACGCATCGTTGACGTTACCGAATGCGGGGCGCTGGCATCCTTCCGCGCCCGAATCTCCCGAGGAGACGAAGACCGCGACGCCCTCCACGGCCAAAGCGGCGAACTCTTCCGGACCAATGCCTTGCGTGGGATCGCTCGAGTCGAACTCGAAGCCCGCGTTCGCCCCTTCCGGGCCACCATAGCTCAGGCTCAGAACGTCGACGGCGTTGTCGGCGATGGCTTGCTGGATCTCGTCGTCGGCCAACGGCAAGCCGAGGAGTGGTTGTTCGCTGTGGCCGCAAGGGCCGGCGACGATGGTGCCGGACGATGTCTCGCAAAACGTCGGGTTATAGCCGAGGTAGAAGGCGACCAGCGCATCCGGGGCGAGGCTCGCAACGGTCTCGGTGTCGACCTGCGCCTCAATGTCCTCTGGATTGCAGGCCGGAAGTGCATCTTGGCAGGGTGCCGTCACGTGAGGCGGCGCGGCAAAGCCCGTGTCCGGCGGATTCTCAATGCCGACGGACGCGATCGCGCTATCGGTGACGTCCCGCTGGACCACACGCGCGACGTGCGTGTCGAACATCGCACCGTACGCCGGCACGTCGGCATGGCTAATCGGTCCGGTACCTACGATGCCGACGGTGATACCCTTGCCGGCGTACCCGGCCGCATACGCGCCGGTATAGTCGAAAGCATTGCGGATCTGCTGCGGCAAATAGCCGTTCCGCGATATTGCGTTTCCGCCGATCGGAACCAAGGTGCGGAACTCGCGCTGCATCGTTATAAGGCGCGTGATTCCGGTTACCGGGAGCGAGCGCGCGAAATGCGGAGCAGCGATAGGCGCAACGAACGATTGGGAACCCTTTTCGTACACGCCGAAACTCGTACCGAATGCTCGCGCGAGCGAGGTCTCCGGCCCGGAAACGAAGAGCGAGAGGCGCTGCGGCCAGCTGCCGACGTGCAAGTGGTAGGACGTAAAGTACCGTGCGACGGCCTGAATGCTTGCAGGGCTCGCGCCGTACTTGTCACCGATCTGCTGCGGCGTGAGAAAATGCCGATACTCGGGCGACTTCGGATCGCCGACCTGGGCCGCATACGCTTGCAATCCCTTCACGTTCTGCAGCTTGAGCGAGACGTCGACGCTCATCGTTCCATGCAAAGCCGGCCCGCTGTACGTCGCGCCGTCGAGGGCAACTTGACCGTACTCGAAGCTCGACTTCGCCTGCGACGCAACTTGACGCGGCGCAGCCGCAGCGGATGGTACGAAAGCTCCCGATTCCGGCGAGACGACGGTGCCGCCGCCGCTCGCACACGATGCGAGTGTCACCGCCAAAATCAAAGCGAACGAGTTTCTCAACGTAAGGCTCCTCGTGTGCGAGCAGCGAGCAAGGTCTTCAAAATGTGATTCGCAAAACGCCGGCGATTCGTCTCGACCGCGCGCTCGAACCCCGCACGCAACGCCGGCGCAATGTCAAGGTCGCCGCTTGCAGGCGGTGCTATGCGAGACGATTTGTGAACGTCGGCCGAGCTCGATTTTAGCGCCAACGTCTCGCTCAGAGACGCTATCTCGAGCGGCGGCGCCTCAGTAAAGACGAATGGCTGATCGCCGTTGAAGTCGTAGTACAAGGTCTGCGTATCTTGCAGCGTGCTGCAGAGCACGCCGAATCCGGGAACAACGTACGACGCTGAGACCTCGTGATCCGTGTATCCCAGCACCGTGTCGGTCGTATCGATCGTTTTCCTGATTTCCGTCGCAGATTTCGGAAACTTGGAACGCAGCGCGCACGACGCGGGGACCGCGACTTCGCCGAAGTCGCGATCGATCTCGTTATAAAGCGCCGGTGCGGTTCCATACCACGATGCGAGCGTGTTGACGCTGATCGGCGCAGAGCCGGATGTCGGATCGAGCTGTTGATAAACGCCGATGGTAATCAGCGGTGGCCCCGACAACTGCGGTACCGGCTGGCTATAAACGATCGTTAACGGGCTGCCGTTCGCGACGAATGCATACGTACCCGTGCCGTCGGTATTTTCTTGAATCTGTCCGACGCCGGTGTACCCGAGGGCGCTATATCCCGGCGGATAGGTCGTGCTCTCGCTGTAGGCTCCATCGTCGTGGACCGTGCGCGAGACGGTGATGGGAGAGCCCTTCTTGTCGCCGGCGAGACCTTCGAGTACCAGCGCGCCTGCGCCGTTGCTCCACTGCGCGCCCGGATTTTCGGGAAGCGTGTCTTCGACTCGCGGCGGTGCGTACGACGTGGTCATCGTGTCGCCGGATTCGTCGACGTATTGCGAACCGTAATTTAAAAGCTGCGAAGCTTGCCGTTTCTCGAAGGAGTCGGTCGTGCTGGTCGTCACCTTCAAACCGCTCGCGTACGCATCGCTTTCCTCGTCGTGGAGATCGACCAGCTGCTTGCCGCCGTTGAACGACTGGCGCGTGCGGACCGTAATCGTCTGCGAAACGCTTCCTTTTGTGACCGAGACCGGTTCGGGCGTCGAGCCCGGTGCGACCACCTCGGGAAAGCTTTGGAATTTCTGCGTCATCTTGCCCGAATAGACTAAGGTTTCGCCGTTACTCCCGGGATAGGTTGACGGTATCGGGTCCGGCCTCGTTCCCCGGCTAGGGCCGTCCACAGAGAGCGGCGGAACGCCCAAGCCCGTATTGCCCCCCGCACAAGCGGCGAGCGTCACGAGGAACCCCATTAGAAGGAAGCAACCAAAACGGCGAGCAACGATTCTCGCTTCTCTATGCATACGACGGACCTCCATGCGAAGCTGCGACGAACCCATTGCCGCCCCCATCCGCTACCGTATTGATACCAGCACGCCGTAAACGAATCGTAAACGAGTTCCGGCTGTCGAAACCGGCGGTTTCGCTGCGTTTGCTCGGTCGGTACGAGCTTTCGGTCGATCGCAGGCTCCTGGCGCCGCCCCGAACGGCGAAGGCTCGCTCGCTGCTCGCGTATCTCGCGCTGCGCGCCGGCGAGCCGATCCGCCGAGAGACGCTGATGGACGTCTTCTGGCCCGACGCCGATCCGGCGAGCGCCCGGAACAATCTGAAGACGGCGCTTTCCTCGATTCGGCGAACGTTCCGGGACCAAGACGTCGAGCCGGAGGCGGTATTCGACGTTTCGCGCGAGATCGTCCGATGGACTGCGCCGACCGCGATCGACGCTCGCGAGGTCCAAGCCTGTTCCGTCGATGTGGAGGCGGAGCGGGCGGACGCGATCGCGCTCTATGGCGGTGAGTTCGCACCGGGCGACGCAAACGAGTGGGCCTCGGAGCAGCGCGGAGCGCTCGTCACCCACTTCGAGCACGTCCTGCGCGCTGAAATCGCCGCTCACCCAACGCGGGCCGTCGCCGAAAAACTGCTCGCGCTCGATCCGTTCAGTGACGCAGCATACCTCGCAATGATCGACGAAGCGCTCCACGCCGGCAATCGTCGCGGCGCGCAGGCAATTTACCGTCGCTACGCAACCGCGCTCGCGGAGATCGACGTGCAACCGCCGCCCGACGTTACCGCGCGCGTCGGCCTTGGTGCTGCAGTTCCGGCCGCGTCGCAATCGCTCGGTTTCGTCGGCCGCGCCGACGAGCTTGCGGAGATCGAGCGGCTCTTTCTCGGCGGCGCAAGCATGGTCGTCGTAAACGGATCGAGCGGCATCGGCAAGAGCATGCTCGCGCAGGAAGCGCGCCGCCGTTTCGACGACCTGGAGCTCGACGTACTCGACACGCACGATGTGCTCGAACCGAGTTCTGCGCGAACGATCGTCTGCGCGCATCCCGAACTGCTCGGAGCGGTGCGCTCTCGTTTTCCCGGAGCTGAGGAGATCGAGTTGGGGCCGCTCGCCTATGACGAGGTTGCGGTCGCGCTTCGCCATTTGCACGATCGGACTCCCGCCGCTGCAGTCGATGCCGTGTGGAGACGAAGTCTCGGCCATCCCGCCGTCTTGCAAGGCATCGTCGCGCAGATCGACCGGCTCGACGCGGTCGATGCGAAGGCCATCGCACGCTTGCGCCTGCCCGGCTCGGTAGAACGGCGCTTCGATGAGCTGATACGCTCGAGCGGCAGCGACGCCACGGAGCTTGCGATGCTCATCGCGCTCGAACCGCGCCTCGACGACGACGACATTGCCGCACTGCTCGACTGGACGCTGGCCCGCGTGCTGGAAGCCAGAGAGAGCTGCGCGCGCCTCGGCGCGGCGTTGCCTCACGCGTCCGAAGCCGCACTGCGCACGATCTCTAAGAACCGGCGCGCGCATCTGTTGGGACGAATTGCCGAGCGCCTGAAGCTTCACGAGGATCCCGCCGAGCGCGTCGACGCGGCTAATCTTTTGGTCGAGTTGGGGCGTCGCGCCGAAGCGAGTCGCGCTTATCTCGACGCGGCGCAGGCCTTCACGAGCACGTCGGCGTGGGAAAGCGCGACGCGAAGCATCGACGCGGGGCTGGCCGCGCTTGAATCGCTGCCGCAATCCGAAGAAATTCGCCGCCTTTCGGGCGAACTGCATCTGTTAAAGGGCAAGTGCCTGTATCAGCAGGGCGCCTTCCTCGCCTCGACGCGCGCGAATGAAGAAGCGCTCGAGGTCTGCGCCGAGCCGCAGTATTCGGAAATGCGCATCGCCGCTCTCGTAAGCATGGGGCACGCACTCGTGCGTATGGACCTCGTCGATTCGGCGTGGGAGATCGCGAAGCAAGCGCGAGATGAAGCGACGCGTTACGGTACGGAACGCGACCACGTTGCGGCAGATCATTTGCTGGCTTGCGTGTTGCGCGATCGCTACGACTACGACGCCGCGGCCGAGGCTGCGGCTTCCGCGTTTGACCGGTCAATGCGACTACGTGAGTGGTCGACTGCGACAAATTCCGCAAACCTCGTGATCGAGATTTCGCGACGCGCCCTTCGGATCGACGCGGCGTTCGCATGGGCTCCACGCCAGCTCGAGGCGGCGGCCCTGGCCGGGCCCGTGCAAGAGGCCGTCGCGCGTCACATGCTCGGGTCCGTGCGCGCCTCCGTCGGCGACCTCGACGGGGCATTGGAAGAGTTCCGCCACGGGCTCGCGCTCATTGAAATGCACCGGCGCCGGCGTTCGGTCTTCACGACGCCCAGCGGACAACTCGAATGGATGCTGCATTACGCGATCGCGCACACGTACGTGCGTGCCGGCAACGCAGAGCAGGCCGTCGCGGAGTCGGAATGGCTGATCCGCTCTCCGTGGATGCTCAACAGCCCGATGGGATCTTGGCAAGGCCTTTCGGTCGCCGTCGACGCCCGGCTCGCATCTGGTTCGCCCCGGGATCTCGCTGCTGCCAAAGCTCTCGTCGAACGAATCCCGCCCAGGCACACCCAAGACCCCCGCAGCGCACTGGATCCGCTGGCACGCGCACGTGTCGCTGCACGACTGGGCCGCGCCGAAGCGCCTCAACTGCTGCGCGCTGCATTCGCGGCACTAGTCGAGGTTGCGGAGTATCAACCTGACCAAATCCATCCCTACTTCTTCCGCCTCGCCGAGAGCGCCAAAGGCATTGACGATTTGATCGGCGCTCGGGCAACCGAGCTCGCGCAGCGCTACGAACGCCGGCTAGCCGAAGCCGCACCTGACCTCTGGGTGCGCTAGAAAAAGGCAGGCCAGCGGAGCGTTCTTCTCCGCCATCAAGTACGAACGCCGCCAGAATCGAATGCTGGACGGCGCGCCGCAGAAAAACGAGTCGGGTGCAGCCAAGCAAATTATTGCTCGTCTAAGTACTATGAGAGCAAACGGTCGCCCAATCGTTCAGCGAGCGTTCTGCCGCCCGGTCGTTGACCACTTCGACGAAAGCGAGAAGATAAGCAGCAGAGGCCCAGCCCGTGCTGCTTTAGTGAGGAGATGCGCCGTGAAGCGCCCGATCGCACTTTCCGTAGCGGTAATGTTCTTGGCCGGTTGCAGCGGTATGGGCGGGGCAGATAATCGGCTGTTGCCCACCGCGCCGAGTCGCGTTTCCACCGCGACTCCGTTCGAAGGTGTCGCAACTCGCAGCGGTGCGGTCACAACCGTTGCGCTAAAACTATTCCCGGGGGCGATCGCGCGCGAGGCACGTTCGATTGGCATTGCGGTCAACGGCGGTGCGGCCAAAATCTTTAATTCGTTGCCGACGTCGCCGGACTGCAGGGCAAGCGCGGCCGGGATTGCCTGTACGTTTCTGGTAAGAGCGCGCGCGGGCATCGAGACATTTTAAGTCAGCGCATACCGCCTCGAGAACGGCCGTGGATCGTTGCTCGCACGCGGCAGCGCGGTGTTCTTGGTAGCGAAGAATTCTGAATTTAGGTTGGGTCCAGCGGTGAAGACCGCGGATGACCGTGGTCGCGGCTCGTTACGATCCGCAATCGGCGACGCCACACCAGGTGAAACGATCGTTTTCTTCGTTCCCAAACACTCGAGGATCGTGCTCGACGACGGACTCTCATTAGCGGCGAATGTAACGATTGCCGGGCCAGGCCGCGACGGAGTAACGCTCAGCGGCAACGACGAGCATCAAATCTTTGCGATCCCGAAGGGGGTAACGGCGACAATTTCCGGTTTGACGCTGACGCACGGAAACGCCACGCGGGCGGCCCGGCGATCAATCTGGCGGGGCTATCGCGAATCACGGGACACTCACGTTGGTAGAGAACGTACTCACGCATAGCACGTCAAACGTGGGTTCGCCGATGCGCAACCGCGCTATACGACAAACTTGGATGTTGGAGACGGCCATCGACTGTACTGGGAATGCTGCGGCAATCCAACAGGCAAAGCCGCCGTCGTGCTACATGGCGGACCAGGCTCGGGGTGTAACGTCGGGATGCGGCGACTCTTCAACCCTGAAAGGTATCGGGCCGTCTTGTTCGACCAGCGCGGCTGCGGCAGAAGCAGACCGCTCGCGAGCGATCCGACGCCGACTTGCGTGCGAACACGACGCACCATCTCATCGAAGACATTGAGAAATTACGCACGCATCTGAGAATTTGAATCGTGGCTCGTGTTCGGCGGCTCCTGGGGCTCGACGCTGGGACTCGCATACGCGGAGCTTTATCCCGAGCAAGTCACCGAAATGGTGCTCTCCGCCGTCGTCACGACGCGGCGACACGAGATTCGTTGGCTGACGCGGGACATGGGACGATTGTTCCCGGACGAGTGGAAGCGCTTTTGCGGCGGGCTTCCACCGGCGGAACGCGACGGCGACCTCGCCGAAGCATATGCTCGTCTCTTATTCGATGCCGATCCCGCCGTGCGTGAGAAGGCGGCACGGGATTGGTGCGCTTGGGAGGAAGCTCACGTCTCGCTGCGATCCGGCGGCCGCAGTCCACGCTGGGACGATCCGACGTTTCGGCTCGGCTTCGCCCGGCTCGTTACTCATTACTGGAGTAATGCGGCGTGGCTCGAGGACGGTGTACTGCTCCGCGATGCACCAAAATTGGCCGGCATTCCGGGCGTCTTGATTCACGGCCGCTTCGACGTGAGCAGCCCGCTCGACATTCCCTGGCAGATATCGAAGGCGTGGCCCGGAAGCGAGTTCATCGTTGTCGACGATGCGGGGCATTCGCTGGGTTTAGGGGACGCTACGATCGCTGCACTCGATCGCTTCTCCGAAACCTGCTGACGGCGGCCCTAAAACGGGCGCTTGTTCCAGACGCGCACGTAGTCGACCGAGTACGTGGTTGGGAATTCGGAGATGGGCGGGTTGAGTTGGCCCTTTTCCCAGCCGCCGATCGCGAGGTTGATCAGGATGAACATCGCTTTTTGCGGGACGTTCGGGCCGGTGTAATGCATGATGCGCTTGCGATCGAAATAGAAGTCTGCGTACGACGGCTGCCAGTCGAAGCCGTACGTGTGGTATGCAGCGGCGAGCGACGCGCCGGTGTCGTAGACGCGAGCGGCGTCACCGTTTGGGAGTTTCCACCAGAGCGTCACTTGGTCTTGAGTCGGCGTGACGCCTTGCCATTCCATGATGTCGACTTCGGGCGGCCAGCTATTGTCGGCTGGGAGTAACCAAAACGAAGGCCACATACCGACGTTACCCGACGGGAGTTTTGCGCGGACTTCGCTGTAGCCGTATTTGTACGAGAAGGTCGGCGTGCTGCCGTTCGCGGGAGAGCCGCCGGTTTGAATGATGCCGGATGTGAAGTTGTAGGTTTTGCCAAGATACTTCTTGGATTCGTGCTTGGCGGTGAGATTGAGGTAGCCGTTGGAGACGGTGACGTTGCCGGGTTGATAGACTTCGAGTTCGCCCGGCCCGGTTTTGCAGCCTCGATATTCGTTCGCCCAGTTGTAACAGGGGTACCAGATTTTGGTGTTGAGCGACGTGCCGGAGAACTCGTCGTTGAAGATCAGCTTGGTTGCGACGGCAGCGCTGCTCGACGCATCGAGGGTTTGCGGGACGTCCGCTAGGTTTGCACCGTAGGGTGTGCGCGTCGCGCACCCCGCGAGCATGAGTGCTATTGCTGCTCGTGCGATTAATTGGGGACTTGAGGTGCGCGTTTGTTGCGAGTTGCGGTCCTTCGACTTCGGCGCTTCGCGCCTACGCTCAGGATGACAAATGCACCCGCGCTCAGGATGACAAATGCAACTACGCTCACGACGAAGCATTAGGGCTTCTTATTCCAGATTCGGATGTAGTCGATGGCGAAAGTGGCGGGAAAATCGTTGGCGTGGGGATTCAGTTGGCCGTTTTCCCAGCCTCCGATGGCGAGGTTGGCGATAACGACCATCGGTTTGTCGGGGATCCAACGCTTTTCGGCGAATCGCTTGATGGGTTTGCCGTCGAAGTACCAGGTGATGGCGTCGGGTTCCCAGTCGGCGGCGTACGTGTGGTACGCCTGCCAGAGCTTCACGCCGGTGTCCACGCCGGTGCTGCTTTGCTGATGAGTTCCGTTTGTGTCTTTCCAGTGCGTGGTGACGACGTCCGTCGTTGGTTCGATGCCTTGCCATTCCATGATGTCGATCTCGGGTGGCCATTGGCGGTTGGCTTGGACGAGCCAGAACGCGGGCCACATGCCGGCGCCCCTCGGCAGCTTTGCGCGGATCTCGGCATAGCCGTAGCGGAAGGCGAACGTTGACTTGGTGGAAGCGGTTCCGCCGGTTTGAATCATGCCCGAGATATAGGAGTGTGATTTCGTTTGCGGGTGCGAGTCGGCGGTGAGGTTGGCGATGCCGTTCGCGATGGTCACGTTTCCGGCTTCGTACCATTCGAGTTCGAGATTGCCGCCGTTGGTACATCGCTGGCCGGGGTTGACCCAGGTATAGCACGTGAACCAGAGGTTCGTATCGAGTTTCGGGGCGGCGAATTCTTCGTCAAGGATCATCTTCGCGGTGCCGGTTTGCGGCGCGAGGAGCGGATCGAGACCGCTGCCGCTTAAAGAGTGGTTCGCTGGGCTGCTGCAAGCGGCTAGCGCTAGCGCTGCGATCGCCGTCGCGAGTCGGTGGGTCATGTATTTTGTATCGGCTCGGCCACGGGATTGGCACAGTGCGGGCGCCCGAAACATCTTTCGCTCACTTCCGTAAATGTGAGCATGTCATATAAGCGCCTACTTCTATCCACTGCGATCTTCACCGTTCTGTCTTTAGCGATCGGTTCGCGGGCGTCCGCTTCGGCGGCCGATGTTCTTTCGGCTGAGGTTCTTCTGAACAACGCCGTGCTCGCTCACGACGTCGCGACTGCCGGCCACTATCTCACGGACGACTATACGTTGACGTTGGCATCGGGCAAAGTGCTTGACCGCGCGGCGCTTCTGGCTCTAGTAGCCGATCGTTCCGTTACACTGACGACGAATCGATCCCACGACGAGCACGTGCGCATGTATGGCGACGCAACGGCCATCGTCACCGGCATCGTTGAAGAGGCCGGTACCCAAAACGGAAGCCCGTTCGATATCCAGCTCCCGTTTACGGATACGTGGGTTTTGCAAGATGGCGAGTGGCGCCAGGCTGCCGGCCACGCTTCGACTCCAGCTAAGGCGTAGTTCCCGAACTCTCGCTCGTAGTTCAAAGAGGCCGCACGGTTGGGGTGCGGTCTCTTTGATCCTTTTGGTTAGGTGTAAGTGGAAGTTGGGTAGCGGTCCTTCGACTACGGTTCCTTCGACTACGCGCTTCGCGCTACGCTCAGGAGCCTACGCTCAGGATGACAAGTGCTGGTGCTTCGCGCTCAGTGCAGTGCTACTGCCGTGGCTTGAGCGGGTGGCGTTCCGGTACTACAACTACCGGGTCGTGGTGGACTACTACTGGATCGTGGCGGACGACGATTGGGTCTTTGCGGACGATGATCGGGTCGTGGTGGACGACGATCGGGTCGCGGTGAACGACGATGGGTTCGTGGACCACGATCGGCGCGGGACGGTGGACGATCTCGGTCGTCTTGTAGATGTTGACGGTGCGGTTCGGCGCGACGTAGGTCGGGCCGTTGTAACCGTTGTAGCCCGTGTAGCCGCTGTAGCCCGGTACGAAGTTGAAGCCGGTGAAGACCGGAGCGTAGCCGGTGTAGGCGGGGACGAAGTTGTCGTAGCTCGTCTGGTAGGCGGGGTAGCCGTTCGTGTAGCCGTAGTCGTACGTGTTGTTCACGATCGAGCAGTACTGGCCGTTGCAGGCGATGCTTTGGTTGTAGTTACCGGGGTACCAAGATTGGCCGTTCGGGGCGACGACGTGTCCGTCGGCGTAGACGACCGAACCGTTGCGAAGGTAACCGACGACGGTGTTTGCTTTGGCACTCTTCTCGGCGACGTTGATTCCCGTAGCGATCGCGGCGACGGCCGCGGCGGTGATCAGGAGCGTCGACGTGGTATCGGCCTTAGCTGGGCGCACCGACGATGAGAATGCAAAGGCCGTAATGAGGAGGGCGGCCGTTGCTGAGCGAAGAGTGAATAGTTTCATGCACCCATTGTACGACCGATACTTAGCACGCTACATTAGTAAACGCGGCACGAACAATGAGAAACCGGTGAGAGCTATTGCAGGCCGAATGCGAACAATCTGTGGTAGCCGACGACGTACACGGTGCCGTTTGCAATCGTCGGAACTTGCACGCTGTTGGTCTGCTCGAAGCGCCATGGGCCGAGTTGCGACTGAAAGATCGGCTGCGACAAGTTGAACGCCGGATACGCGAGCAAATGCAGCGTGCGATCCGATTGCCAGGAAACGATCCAGACGATTGCCGACGTTCTGTCCTTTCCATTTGAGGAAATCGAGGGCGTCTCGCCGTTGCCGTTGTTCATGGGGAACGTCGAACTGCTCTGCGCGATGACGCGCATCCGGGCGGGATTCCGCGAGACTTGCACCGCGTACAGCGGACCACCGGTGGTGAATACAAACTCACCTTCGGGGCCGGCGAAATACGCGGGCGAGGCCCACGTCGAGCCGAGCGTAAGCTCGGCCAGTGCGTGATCCGGACCGCCTGCGTGAAAATGACCTAGCCGGTGCTGATCCAGCATCGTTAAGATGCCGTCCTTACCTTGGCCGAATGCGACCGATGGTTGGCCCGCGACGTCCGGAAACAACAGCAGGCCGCCCGAACCAAAGTCGGCGTCGGCGTCGTTGTCGCTCTTCACGGTATACGGCGTAAAGTAATCGATCACGCCCGAGAGATCCGGCGCGAGTTTCACGGCCGAATCGCCGAAGTTGTTGCGGCCGTCGAACGTGCCGTTGCCGGTGATGAGGAGCAGATTGCCGCGCGCGTCGACGGTAGCACCGTTGCCGCTCATCCAGATGCCGCCCATGAAGTTGCCGTTTTGGTCTGGTGTCGGCGAATCCATGAACGTCCCGATCTGCTTGAGCGAATCGGGATTGTATGCGAAAAGCCAACCGTGGTAGTAGTTGCCGTTGAAGTCGCACGTGCTGCCGAATCCGACGTACACGCGGTTGTTGGCGAGCACGAGGGCCGTGCGCTGCTGCTGGTAGTCGGCGAGAAAGTGGATGCGGCCGTTGGCGCCGGGGGCCTCACCGTGAATCGCTACCGCGGCGCTTCGATTGCGGCCCGTGCCGAGTGCGATCGAGTAAAGACGGAAGGAAATGTGCTGCTGCGCCCCTGCAGCGGTGAGCGACTCGGCGACGACGTATACCGCGTCGCGGGCGCGGTCGATCACCGGCGTACCCGAGACGCCGGCGTGAAGCTGATTGATGCAGCCGGTGAATTGGGGCTTGACGACGCTTTCGCCCGTCGGGAGCAGAGAGCGCGTCCAGATGACGGAGCCATCGTGCGCGTCGTATGCCGAAATCGTATCGTTGTCGGTGGCGACGATCACGATGTCGCGCGTGCCTCTCGCGGTCGGTTCGGCCGTTGCGACGAGCGGCTGGCCGTACGCAACGCCATCGAGATCGCGCATGAAGAGCGCCTTCATCCCCGCGGCGACGGTCTTCGGCGTCAGCACGATTTCCGCGCTGTTCCAGCCCGACCGCAGGTTATCGTTGTGATACGTCAGCACGTCGACGGCGAGCGCGCGCGCCGGAAGTGCGGCGCAGAGCGCAAGGAGTCCGGCAGCGGCAAAACGATTCACGATGGGTCGTTCCTTTCAAGCGATAAACGAACGGCATCCACGGCTTTTGCGCCGTAAATAGTTACCAAGAACGCACGATCCGCGGCTGCGAGCACTTCGCGCGCGAGTTTTTCAGTGGGAATGGTCGCGCGAACCGCGCCTTTGGCGCCGTCGAGGGCTGCGCGAACGTCGACGACCGAGAGCGATGCGGCTTGCGCATCGTCGCTGTCTTCGCCGCCGGCGGAGTTCGCGACCAGCAAGAACGCACCGTCGGAAGAGTAGGCGAGCCCGATCGGCGCCGAACCAACGGCGACGCTGGCCAGCAGCGCGTGCTCGGGCTCGCGCAGGTACGGCGCGCCGTAGGCGAAGATGCGGCCTTCCCCGCGAACGCTCACCCAGACGACATTGCCGTCCGGCGAAACCGCAACGCGTGCCGGGGCGCAGCCGGCGGCGATGCGCGAAATGACCGCGTTGGCGGGATCGTCGACTGCCTTCTGCACGCTGACCGCGCTCAAGACACCGTTCCAGCCGAGGTTGACGGCGCATGACGGGCGGCCGATGCGAGGATCGGTCGCACCAGGAACGCCGGCGGCGCTTTCCGCGACCTCGCTAACGACGTAGATCGTCGAGCCGTCGGGCGAGATCGCAAGCCCATCGGGCGAACGGTCGAGCGTCACGTGCGAAACGTACTGAAGCGACGGCGTCGCACCGTCGGAGATCTTCGCGACGCCGAGCGTTCCGGTGGCGGAGTTGGTTGCGAACGCGTAGCGTCCGTCGGCGGAAAGGACGACTTGATTCGTGCGCGGCGCGTCGGAATCACGAACGACGTCGAGCGGGTGCACGGTGCCGGCGAGCATAGCGCTCGTCGAAACGGCGGCAAGTCCGACACGCGTCGCAACGATCAGCGTCGCGCCGTCGGGCGTAAGTGCGAGGCCGGTGGTGCCGCCGGGAACGTCGACCGTCGCCAGTTCGCGCAGCGTGGTGCCGGCGCGCGCGAAGGCGACGAGGCTGCCGCCGTGGCCTTGGACCCGATCGATACCCACGAAGAGCGTCTTGCCGTCACGCGAAAGCGCCAGCGCAGACGGCGGCCCCGGCATCGGCGATGCCGCGAGCTGCGTTCCGGCGGGCGTTACGGCGAGGCTCAGCGCGAGGCCGAGCGCGGCGAGCACTCTCAAAAGTCTTCGGGCCAGATTCCGTGATGGATGCCGTTCGCGCTGGTGACGGCGTTCGCATTAAAGTGCATCGGGGCGCCGTACGTCCCGAAGATGCCGACGGTGCGGCCGACGTAAAGGGGTCCCGTACGGCCGACGGATCGGGCGTATGTAATGTCGACGACCATCAACTGACCGTTATGCCGGACGATTGTAATGCTGGACGGGGCAATCGAACGAATGATGCCGTAGACGGCGTGCGGACCGAACGCGGGCACTGCGGGCGTTGCGGTGGGAGCGACGACGGCGCCGTGTGCGGGCGTCGCAATGACGGCGAGCACGAAGATGAGTGCGTGCACGGAGTTGCCCTCCTTCCGGGCTAGCGAACGGCTTCGTCGAAAGTCAGCAGGAGGCCTCGCAATCGTCGCACTCGACTTCGACGGTTGCATGCGTCACGCCGAATCGGTCGTGTAAAATTTGCTTTACTTCTTTGACGACATCGGGCGAGCGTGCGAGCGACGCACGGTCGACGCGCAAATGCAGGCTTGCGGCGCAGCCCCCGTCCGAAACGGACCAGATGTGCAGGTCGTGAACGCCCAGTACGTCGACGGCTCGTTCGAGGTCGGCCTTAACGGCTTGCGGGTCGGTACCGGCCGGCGCACCCTCGAGCAAGACGTTGACGGCATCCTTGACGATTCGCCAGACCGAAAACACGACGACGGCGGCGGCGAGCAGTGAGAGGATCGGGTCGATGATGTTGAGGTGCGTCAACAAAATCACGAACGCCCCGATAACGACGGCTCCGGAGATGAACGCATCGCCGGCAACGTGAGCGATGACGGCGCGAACGTTCATCGAGCGATCGCCGCCGTGGGACAAGTAGAACGCGAGCAGCACGTTGGCGACGATCGCAAACGCAGCAGCCGGGATCATGATCCACGGCGCCACCGCCGGCGGTTCCGCGAGCCGGCGTGCGGCTTCGTAAATGATGTAGACGGTCAGGACGATCAGGACGACCGCGTTGAGCAACGCGGCGAGGACGGTGGCTCGGCCATATCCGAAGGTCCGCTTCTGATCGGGGCGGCGCTGCGCGATGATGCCGGCCCAGAGCGCGAGGGCAGCGGCCGCGACGTCGGTGAGCACGTGAACGGCGTCGGTGAGCAGCGCGAGGCTATGGGCCAGCAGACCGCCGGCGACTTCGACCGCGAGGATGCCGAGCGTGACCGCAACCGCGACTTTGAGGCGCCCGTTTTCCGCGGTGTGGTCGTGGCCGACGCTCATCGCGTCTTCTTTCGACGCCGACGCTGGTTATGCTTCGGCGACGTCGCGCTAGACGATGCTGAGCAGCGCCGCGAGGCGGTCGGCGGCACACGAATCCGCGCCTGATTGGGCGGGAATTCGCAGCAGATCGACGATTCCGTACTCGCCGACGTCCGGTGTGGCGAGCGGCGCTAGGGAAAATGCGGGGAGAGGAGTTGGTGCCGGCGCGGGCGCCTCGACGGCGAGCTCTTCGTGCTGCCGGCCGTCGTAGTCGTCGATGACGCTTTTGACGTATTGCTGAGTTTCGAGCGGCATCTTCGCGAAGTGTCCGCCGACCGCGTCGACCGACCCCGGGCCGAAGTTATAAGCGGCAATGCCCGTTTCGACGCCGTACCGGTGAACGAGATACGCGAGCGTACGCGCCCCGCATTCGACGTTCTGCACCGGATCGAACGAGTCGCGAATGCCGCAATCGCCGGCGGTTTCCGGCTGCAACTGCATCATGCCGATCGCACCCGCCTTGCTCACGGCTTTCGGGTCGCCGCCGCTCTCCGCATCGATGACGGCGCGCACCAGCGACGGGTCTAAACCGCTCGCGTCGGCGCCGCGTTGCGCGTACCATTGCACGACGGCGGAGGGGAGCGGCGATATCGTCGGACTTGGCGTGGTCACGGAAATCGCAAGAGCGAGCAGGGTCGCCACCATCCCGAGGTCGTACCCGCAAACCGGCAGAACTATCGTTGCGTGCGCTCGGCCGCTCCTGGGACGTCAGCGCGCTACGCTAGCCAGTCGTGCGTCGAGTGCGGTGCGCTCAGCCGGAGTTAGCGGGACGAGCGGCGGAAGCGTGCGCTCCCACGATTCCTGGTTACGTTCTTTGGCGGTGAGGTAACGCATTACCGGGATCAGCAACGGACCGGCGAGTGCCGCGCGGAGTTGCCCAGCTCGCGTGGCGGCTTCTTCTTCGCCCGCGAACGCTTTGGCGGCGAGGTTCGACCAGAGCGCTACGCTGCCGGAGATGCAGCCGGCGGCGCCGTACGCTTTGGCTTCGATGAGCGATTGTTCCGTCGCGGGGAAGACGGCGAGATGCGGTTGGCGCTTCACGACTTCACGTTGGAGTGAGGGATCGTTCGAGCTGTCTTTCATTCCCGCGACGGCTTCCGGGAACTCGGCGACGAGGCGATCGACGAGATTGGCGTGGAACGTGACGCCACTCATGCGCGGAAAGTTGTAGAGTAAGAGGCGCTTGCCCGGCGCATGCGCGCGTCGTAGAAGTTCGTCGAAGTAGCGAACGATGCCGTCGTCGGTGACGTCGCGAAAAAAGAACGGCGGTAGTACAAGCGCGGCGGCGAAGTTGAGTTCGAACGCGGTGCGCGTGAGCCGTACCGCGTCTTGCAGCGCTGCGGCACCGGTGCCTACCATGAAGCGCTCGATCGGCAATGGGCTCTCGGCGATGGACTGCATCAGCCGCAGGCGCTGGTCTAGCCCGAACGACATCGCTTCGCCGGTCGTCCCGAGTAGATTGATGCCGTCGCAGCCGTTTGCAAGAAGGTCGCCGTAGTAGCCGATCGCCGTTTTTGCATCCGGTTGGAGTTGCGCGTCGAGCGGCGTGAGCGCGGCAGACCAGATGCCGCGGAGACGCGTGGTGGCAGGCATCAGCGCGAAAACGCTCCCTTCAGAAAGAACGCGAGGTTTGCAGGGCGCTCGGCGAGCCTGCGCATGAGATACGGGAACCAATATCCGCCGAACGGAACGGCGAGGCGAACGCGATAGCCGTCGTCAACGAGCTTCGTTGCGAGCGGCGTACCGACGCCGTAGAGCATTTGGAACTCGAAGCGGCCTTTTTTCGGGAGGCCTAAATAGTCGATAAATTCGACGATTCGCCGGATGAGGCGCGGGTCGTGAGTGGCGATGGCCGTGTAACCTTCGCCGGCAAGGGCGTCTTCCGCCAGGCGATCGTAGTTTTCGTCGACGTCGGTTTTCAGCGGGAACGCGATGCCGGCGGGCTCGAGATATGCGCCCTTTACGAGACGGACGTTCGGGTGCAGAATCATTGCCGCTCGGAGATCTTCGCGGCTGCGCAAGAGATACGATTGAAGGACGAATCCGACGTTGGGGTACCTCTCACGGAGGCGGCGATGGATGGCGAGCGTCGCGTCGACGTAACGGGATTGCTCCATGTCTATGCGCATCGTATTACCCAGATCGAGCGCCTTCTGCGCGATGCGCGCGGCGTTCGTATAGGCCAGCTCGGGATCGATGTCGAGGCCGACGTGCGTGAGTTTGAAGGCAACGTTGGCGTCGATCTTGCGATCGGCGAAGGCTTGGAGCAGTTCGCAATATTGATCCGCAGCTTTGGTAGCTTCGGCTGGATCATTGACGCCCTCGCCCAAGATGCCGCACGCGACGGCGAAACCACGAGCGTTAACGGATTGGGCAACGGCGAGGAGTTCTTCGGCGGTCTCCCCTGCCACGAAACGCTTTGCACCCAGTTTCATCCCATAGCGCTTCACAAACCGTTGGACCGGCGTGCTGTCGGCTGCGGCAAGAATGGCCGCCCGCATAGGGCGTTCCAAGATCGACATCTCGGTTTTCGATTCCGTTGAGGGCGCTAGGACGCCTCTAACTCGGCCGGGGGAGCCGTCCCGAAAGCGCCCCTATACTCACTTGAAGCGCGCGGACCGCGTCGAGCAGTTCGCGTTGCGTGCGGTCCCCTTCGTTTGAAATCAGATCGAGCGCGGTCCCGACCCCATTGGCGAGCTGGGCGATCGCGGCCGACTCATCGGGGGCATAGGATTCGCCGGACCGTTTCGGCCCGATCGCAATGACGCCGATCAGGCGCGCGCGCGCAACCATGGGATAAGCGAAATCGCCTTCGAGCTGCGTTTGCACGTCGTGGAGGTCGAGCGGTTTGTTCCAGGTTCGCATCGAGACGATCGCCTGATCGTTTTCGCTCACGCCGCCGTAACGACCGTCCTCACCCAAGACAAGAATCGCCACTGTGGTCGCGCCGGCGTGATCCTTGAGGCAAGTTTGTGCCCGGGATACGAGCGTAGCGGTATCGGTGGTGTACTGCGCCTCGCGAGCGAAGCTCCGAATGGCTTGCTCGTCCTCGTGACGCTTGCGAAAGAACAGGGCGTCGAGCGCGCTGTCGACGCGATGATGAAGGGCACGAGTGGAAAATCCGAGCGCGACTGCGAGCGCCGCGCCGATCGCGAAGTTGGTGGTGTGACTCGCTTGGGAGAACCATTCACCGAAGGCCCACTCGACGAGGACGAAGATTCCTACGACCATCAGCGAGACGGTGCCGTACACCGCGGCTCGGTTGAGCGCGAAGCCGATGTCGAGGAGCCGGCGGTTAAGCATCGCATAGGTGAACCCGACCGGTGCCGCGAGATTGCCGATATTCGCGACCGCGAGAGAAACGACGAAAGCGGTGCGAAGATCCAGGGTCGACGCGAGGGCAACGGCCATCCCGCCGACGACCCAGGGCGAAAGCGACGCGACCACCCACCCGAACTGCTCGCGTTGTGCGCCGCGCGTCCGCGCGAGCGTGACGAGAGCGCAAGAAAAGGCGAAGAACAGAACGAGAACGATAGACGCGGTTACGGCCGGACCACCGCCGAACAGTTGCAGCGGGTCGGCGAACCCCGACCAAGCGGCGGCGACGTTGGTGATTCCAAGCATCGCGGAAACGACGGCGCAGACGTACGTCACGAACGCAAGCGTTCGCCGTGGCGCGTCCGGCGGGCGAGCGTACAGCATCGAAAACGTAGCGAGTAGCGCCCATCCGGCGGCGCCGCAGAAACTCGAGAATGCGAAGCTCGCCGCATCGACAAGCGCGGACCCGGTTTCCCAACTAGACGGAAATAGATTAATGCCGAGGTTCGGAAGTACCATCAGCATCGTCAGAAGGCGCGCTTGGGGGGTGCCGGAACGGCGCCATGCGAGCAGGAGAGCGAACGCGAACGCCCACGTGCTCCCGATCCACCCCAGCAACGAATCCCAGCGAAGGTTTTTTCTCTCGCTCGCCGTCACCGCCACGGCCGTGGTGCCTCCGGGACGCAGCACCGGGAGTGTTACGCGTTCGCCATAGATCCACGTGCCGGTCCAAAGCCGGTAGCGCTCGGCGCTCGATAGACGTGCCGCGTCGACGACGTCACCGCTGCGCAGCCCCGCTGCATAGGCGGGACTCGCCGGCGCAACGTCGATCCTCCACTGTAGCGTGCTCGCGGCGCCGTCGACCCGAACTCCGGTGCCCGCGACTAGGTTATATGCCGTCCACCAGCCGGCAAAATTCTGTGCGAGCGCCAGTATGCAGAGCGTAACGAGAGCGGCGCGCCAGGCGGTGTTGGTCACATCTTGTCGCGCACTCACCTAGCACTTGTTCGGCTAAGCAGGAGGCGGCCCTTCCCGAATATACGCGGTCAAAGGCGGGTACATTGCCGATATGCCCACGAAGAAAAAATGGTCGCAGGACGTTACCGAACACAGCAATGCGTTGGATCTAAAAAAGGACGTGTTCACGCTGGACGATCCGAAGGACATCGCGGAGTCGTTGAAGCGCTCGGCCGAACATAGCTCCCGGCGCAAGAGTTCGCCGTACCGATCGGCGATGTCCATGTTGACCTTTTACATCAACCGTGCAGGGAAAGGCCTATCGAAGAAACGCTTGCAGACGCTCGAGCGCGCCAAGGACGAGCTACGCGCCGCCTTTGGCCGCTGAGAATCGCAAATCTTCGACGAAAGCGGCGAGCTCGCGAGCCCGCGATTCCGAATCGGGCGCTCGCAAGATCGACGACGGATGGACGGTCGCGACGACGGGTCCCCATTGCGTCGGCATCAGTTCCTGACGATGCTTGGTGAGGCGAAACGCCGGTCCGAGCAGAACCTGAGCGGCCGTCGCGCCTAGCGCAACCACGAGCTGCGGGCGCACCACGGCGATTTCGGCTTCCAGCCACGGCTCGCACGCTCGAATTTCGGTGACCTTCGGCTTTGCGTGAATGCGGCGCTTTCCGCGCTCGATAAATTTGAAGTGCTTTACCGCGTTCGTGATGTACGCGTCGCGCGGGCGGATTCCGGCGTCCTGCATAGCTTTGCGCAGCAGCCTGCCGGACGGGCCGACGAACGGGTGCCCGCTCAGATCTTCTTCGTTACCGGGCTGCTCGCCGACGAACATCAAACGTGCGCGCGCCGCACCTTCGCCGAAAACGGTTTGCGTGGCATAGCGGTAGAGGTCGCACCCTTTGCATCGGGCCGATGCCTCACGAAGGGATTTGATCGACAGGCGGTCTGGGAGATACGCTTCTGCTGACACGAGTGCCGTTTATTTCGGGTCCATAGCTCCCATGTGCCCATCCACGGGTGCGGCGTAACGCCGTGCCGCTATGGACCGATCCGAACGAATCCGTTGGCGCTCAGCCACGTGGGGTCGTTCATTCGCGTTAGCGCTTCGTCGAATAGGCTCTTCACGTCGCTGAGCTGCGTGCGCGGATCGTTATTGTAGTCCATCAGGCGATGGTCGTAGTTCCGATGCGCCGCGCGCTCGTCGACGATGGTGCGCACGACTTCGAGTGCCGGGCGACGATGCGCGAAGCCGCCGGTTACGGCGATCGTCGCTTTTTCCATTGCGCAGTAAATGGACCAGGTCGTGGCCGCGTTCGGACATTTCCGATCGTCGGCGCGATTCCAAACGGCGACGCTCGAGAGAATCGCCGAGGCGCGCTCGACGATCGCGCGATCCAGGGCGTTCGGTGCGACTTCGTGCGCGGCGTCGGCGTTGAAGTTCATCGAGGTGTTGAGTGTAAAGCCGGTAACGGGAACCCAGGCGTCGCCGGTTCGCAAGATACCCCAGCCGCCGGAGTAGATCTCGACCTCGATGGGCTGATCGGGGCTGCCTTCTTCCGTCATCGTGCCGGACCAGACCGATTCGGGATGCTGCGTCCTGCTCCAGACGCCGGTCGTAATCGTCGCGGTGCGCGTAAGCTTCAACGTCCGGTTTTCGTCGAAGATTTTCCCACACGAGCCTTGGAACGCGTCGCCGCGGTGGAATACGCATTTTGACAATGTTGCGGTACCCGCGTTCGTGAGGCATGTTTGAGCCAAGCATAGCGCAAACGCCGTCATCCAGGTAAGCGCGGCTTGGAAGGCTCTCGAATTGGGTCCCACGACCAGGTCCGTTCGGCCGCATCGGAAGGCACCCTCCACGCGCAGCCCGTCTGACGGCGACGAATAAAAGGGCTTTCTCTGAGCGCGCGGTACAACCCGCGGTCTACGTAACTTGGAGGTGCGCCAATCGTGTTGCAACGTCCGTTCGGCGCAATCGTCGTTTTTGCCGCCATGTCGCTTCTCGTCTTATCGGGTTGCGGTAACTATCAGCCGCAACAATACGTGACTTGCGCGAAGGGCGATCCCAATCCCGGGTGTGGAAAGCCCATACCGGCGCCGACCACATCCAGCGCGAAGGAACGGCATTCGCGAACGCACCGGCACCAATAGCACACGACATGATTGCGGCGATGTTCTTGGCTCTGGCGACGAACCCATGCGCTTCCTCGCAGACGCAGGCCGATCTCGACGTTTGTTGGGCCGGCAGGGCGAAGCAGGCCGACGTCCAGCTCAACGCCGCATACAAGAAGGCCGGCACGGAACTGCACGAGATGGGGATCGATCCAAGCGTGCTCGTGCCGGTTCAGCTCGCCTGGATTTCCGCGCGCAACAAGACGTGCGACTTCGAAGAGTCGATGAATGCCGGCGGGTCGATCGCTCCGATGATGTACTCCGAATGCGTCGACCGCATGACTCGTGCCCGCACCGCACGGATCCAAAATCTCGTGACCTCGTTGAACGCCGAAGGCGTGGTTCCCGCGAAGCAACCGGCTTCGGCTAAGACGGACGCGGAATTGAATCGAGTTTATGGTCTTCTACGAAAGCGGGACCTCACGGCGGCGCAGCGCGACGCTTTAACGTCGGCGGAACTTGCGTGGATTTCGTATCGCGACAAAGCCTGTAAGGTTGAGGGCGGCGGTTGTATGGATGCGCTGGAACGCGAACGCATCGCCGAGATGGAGGACGGCTGGATCGGCGAACAGTTTTGGTAAGCGGTTTTTGACGAAGGGTCGCGTAGCGAGCCATCCTTTTTCACGGTCCTTCGACTACGGCGCTACGCGCCTACGCTCAGGATGACAACGCAAAGCCACCACGATGCCTAGACTTCGTCGGGGACGTGGTAGGAGGGTTTTTCGTGGAGGAAGTGGCTTAGGGGGTAGCGCGCGGGGATTTTGATGTAGGGACGCGGCTTTTGCGTGAAGTCGAAGCAGTCGAGTAGATTTGCGGCGCGCGTGTCGGTGTAGCCGAACGATGGTGGACCGATCACGGGGAGGTCGAAGGTGGATTCCATGAACTTCAGCGTGCTCGAGAACTCGTAAAGCGTGTGCGAAACGTAGCCCTTCTTTGCGTAAGGTGAGACCACGAGGAACGGGACGCGTTCACCCAGGCCGGTGAAATCTTTGACGGGTGGCGCCGAGCCGTCGTACCATCCGCCCCAGTCATCCCAAACGATGAAGATGGCGGTCGAATTCCACTCCGGGCTTTGACCGATCGCGTTGACGACCGCGGCTACCCACGACGGACCGGTGTCACTGTTGTTGCCCGTGTGATCGGAATCTTGCCAGTCCGGCGTCACCCACGAAACCGCAGGGAGTTGCCCCTTGCGCGTGTCGTAGATGACTTGCTGCTGCGGCTGGATGATGTTGCGCAACTCGTCCGGACCGTCCCAGACGTACTTGATCGCGTCGAACGGGTCCCAGCGCAGATACGGCGTTCCGAGCGGAGCGTTGTACCACTTCCACGACAGATCGTGCTGGTCCAGAACCTGCGCCATCGTGTTGAACTGCGTGAAACACGGAAACGGACCGTTATTGGAATGGACGACGGAATTTACGGGGAGATCTTGTTGGCCCGGCGTCAGGATGCTCGTCGTCGTACCGGTAATCGCATCGCAGCGCCATGCCGAGGTCGGAAGATTTACTTCGGCGGTCGGGTTCGGGCCGTTATCCGGCGTTAAGTTCACGGTCGCGGCAACGAGCGAAATGTGCGCGGTGAAACTCGACCCAAACTCGTCGGGGTACATGTGATCGGCCAAGACGTACTGGCCGGCCATCGTCCAGAGCGGCTTGACCAGCCCGCGGTTGACGTAGCCGTACGTCTCCGAGGGAAAGCCGTCCATCTTGCCGTTGTCGTAATCCGTGATCGCCGGGAGCCAAGTGTGGTCGAAATCCTGCCCCGCGAACGTGTGCGGCGTCAACGGGATCTTCACGCGCTGCTTCGTCATCGGATTGTACTGGTAACCGTACATCGGTGCGTCCTGCGCTCCCGGATATCCGGCGAAGAAGTTCGAAAACGAACGGTTCTCCTGAATGATGACCACGACGTGTTTGATGTAGTTGCCGACCGGGACGCGACCGGCGGCGGCCGTGGCGGGGATCGATGCGCTTGGCGAATGGGTGCCGACGCCCGCGCATGCTTGCAACGCGAGCGTGGTCGCGCAGAAGACGGCGATCCGGAATTTGGCTTGCATGGGGCTGGCTTTAGTTTGCCGCGGTCCTTCGACTACGTTCGCTTCGCTCACTACGCTCAGGATGACAATTGCTTAGCGCTTCGCTCGCTGCAGAGCGCTTCGGCTAGGTCGCGGGCTTGGATTCGGACTTCGGGGATGGCGGTGGTTTCGATGAGGGCTCCGAAGCGGACCGGGCCGATCGTGTAGAGACGGGTAGAGGCGGCGCCGTCGGTGCCGACTAACGCGCCGTCGGGTGCGACCTGCACGCCGATGTTCAGCGGGTACGGCGACATCAAGCCCTTCGCTAACAGACGTTGAATGAGCGGGTTGTCGAGTTTGCGGAAATCGTGTTCGGGGCCGCTGCAGTTGATCACGCGGCCGGCGTGGACGGTGATGGTTTCGCCTTCGCCGCGCAAACGGATCGGCACGTTGAGGCCGCCGGTCGATTCGACGATCTCGCCGGTACGGCCGGCGAGCATGCGCAGGGCGTCACGCGCGATAAGCTCGGCTAAGATCTTCGCGACCTCAGGTGCCATGCGGTGGCGGTGCACGTTCCAATACGGCATCACGTGGCGCACGAACTGGCGTTGATCGGCCAGCGTGAGCGCCTGCCACAACGCGTTGGTGGCGGGGCGGACACCGTCGACGGCGGGGCGCCAGTTGGCTTTTTGGTCTTTCACGTCGCGCGCGGTTGCGCGAACGCTGCCGAGCAGGTCTCGTGCGGTTTGCGCATCGGGACATGCGGCCGGCGGCGTGTCGAAGAGACGGTGTTCGTGCGGAAGCAGCCCGCGACGCGAGACCATCGAGATGGTGCCGCGATGACCGTTCTGGCGCAACCCAAGGACCGCGTCGACGGCGGTGAGGCCCGTGCCCAGCAATAGAACGTCTTCACTCGTGTGCCCGGGAACGAGCGCGCCTTCGTCCCATGCGGAGCCGAAGAAACGCCGCGAGTGCTTCGCATCCTCGGAAATGCGCGGCCACGATGCGGGTGCGGCATTGCCGGATGCGAGGACGAGGGTCTCGGCTTCGAGGAATTCGCCGTTGGAGCACGTTACGCGTACGCCGTCTGCGAGAAGTTCGACGTCGGTGGCGAGCGCATGCACGTGGATGACGCGGCCGTCGCGCTGGATCTCGGCCGCGATGGTGCCGAGGTATTCGGCGTAGACCGGGCGCGGTACGAACGACCGCGCGTTGTAGTTGACGTAACCGTTCTCGCGCAGCCAGCGAACGAAGTGCTGCGGATCGTCCGGAAATGCGGTCATTCCCTGAGCGGGAACGTTGAGCAAGTGCGCGGTGCAGTCGGTGGAGTAGGCGACGCCGGCACCGAGGCGGGCGCGCGGTTCGATGATGACGACGCGAGCGCTCGCCGAACGGCGAACGAGTGCTGCGGCTAGGAGCGTTCCGCTGGCGCCTCCGCCGGCGATGGCGACGCTGACGTTACGCATCGTAGGTGAGCTCGACGGTTTCGGCACGCCACCAGCCGTCGGCATCGTGTAAGAACTTTTGACATCGCTCCATCGTGCTGCCGTACACGTGCACGGTGCGCGAGACGTCCGGCGAGGCGTTGGCGAAGGCGTGATATTCGAGCGGCGGAATCACGACGCTGACGCTGCCCACGTGCGCGATCTCCTCACCTTCACGCATGAAGCGATAGCGCTCCTGTGCGTCGCGATCGACCAGCCGGTACGCGGTTTGTTTCATCGAGCCCTCGACGACCGCTTCGACGCCCCATTGTCCGGCGTGATCGTGCAGCGGGGCGAACTGGCCCGGCGCCCACGTCATGCCGACGATCACGAAACGTCCGGCGGGATCGGGCCAAATCAAGCGGCGCGAATACCGATCGGCCCGCGCGCTCGCGAAAAACTCGGGGAACGAGAAAGCGCCCGCCTCTTGAAGTTTGGCGATGGCCGGGGCCAGCATCGTTACGCGATCTTGCTCGACCGCGCGCCGGATGGGATCGACGATGGACGCAACGGCGGCAGCCGCGTTGGTATTCAGCTTCATAAATTCTCGCGTCAGCGACTTGGCGGCGGCGGAGTAGGTTCCTCCCCCTTTTGCGGCCTGGGAGCTAGTCCTATCGGAGCATTTCGAAGTGTTCCGCCTGGGGGCGGCGAGTCAGCTTACGAAAAGCATACGTGAAGCCGGGCCAAAGGGTCGTGTTCTTGCCGTTCTTGTCGAGGTACCAGCTGCGGCAGCCGGTGCTCCAAACGGTCGTCTTGAGGCGCTCCTGGAGGCCGCGATTGAACGCTTCCTGAGCCTGCGGGGAGACGTCTAGCGCGCGGGCGCCATTGCCTTTGAGCAGATCGATGGCGCCGCAGACGTAGCTGTACTGCGCTTCCATCATCTCAATCATCGAGTTGTGCCCAAGCCCGGTGTTGGGACCAATGATCAGGAACATATTTGGGAATTTAGTGACGCTTGTTCCCATATAGGCGGCCATGCCGTCTTTCCACTCAGCGGCAAGGTCGGCGCCGTGGCGGCCATAGATACTGGCCGAACCGAAGCTTTCGGTCGCGTCGAATCCGGTCGCGAAGACGACCGCGTCGACCGGATATTCGCGGCCGTCGGACGTCACGATCGCGCGCTCGCGAAACTCGGCGATCGGCGTGGTGACGAGTTCGACGTTGTCGCGGACGAACGTTGCGTAGTAATCGTCGGAGAGCAGCACGCGTTTGCAGCCCATGCGATATGGCGGCGTCAATTTTTTGCGAAGTTCCGGATCGGGAACCTGGGATGCGAGGAAGCGCAGCACGACGCCCTCGCCGGCTCGCAACACCTTTGGATTGACGACAAAGCCGAACGCGCGCACCTCGAGCATCCAATAGATCGCGCGACGCTGCAGCCACGCGTAGCCGGGCAGATGACGACGGCGCCAGCGCTCGCCGGGCGATACGGGGCGGTCGCTGCGCGGCGTCACCCACGCGGGGGTTCGCTGGAAAACAGTGAGGCGTTTCGCGTCGCCCGCGATTTCCGGAATGATTTGAATCGCGCTCGCGCCGGTGCCGATGACGGCGACGTTCTTGGCGCGCAGATCGGCCTTCGGATCCCACGTTGACGAATGGAACCGTTCGCCGTTGAAGGTTTCCAACCCCGGGAACGACGGGACGACCGGGCGGTTGAGGGCGCCCATCGCGAGGATGAGGATACGCGTTGTCAGCGACGTACCGTCGGCCATGCGCAGGTGCCAGGTCGCGCTTGCATCGTCATAACGCGCCTCGACGAGTTCTTGATTGAGCCGCAGATGCTGCTGCAGATCGTATTTCTTGACGCAGTCGCGCAGGTAGTTCCAGATCTCTTCCTGACGTGGAAAGAGCCGCGTCCAATCGGTGCTCGTTTCGAACGAGAACGAGTAGAGCATCGACGGGATGTCGCAGGCGCAGCCGGGGTAGACGTTGTCGCGCCAGATACCGCCGACGTCGCCGGCGCGCTCCAGGATCAGCAGCGAGTCAACGCCCCGCTTGCGGAGTTGGATGGCCATCCCGATACCGGAAAAGCCCGCTCCGACGATTATCGCCTCCGCGTCGATCGGTACGGTCCGCACACCGGTTGTATCCGACTTTCGCTGGGAAAACGCCTGTCGGCATTGAAGGCAGGCGCCATGACTGATGTGACCCTTGACGTGGTCGGGATCGGCAACGCTATCGTCGACGTGATCGCGTCGGCCGACGACGCCTTTCTCGAGAAGCATGGAATGACGAAGGGATCGATGATGCTCGTCGACGAGCAACGCGCCGAGGAGATTTACGCGGCGATGGGGTCGACGGTGATTACTTCCGGCGGTTCGGCCGGAAACACCATCGCCGGGATTGCGTCGCTGGGCGGCAGGACCGGATTCATCGGTCGCGTGCACGACGACGGGCTAGGGGTCGCTTACCGCCACGACATCACGGCAGCGGGCGCGCATTTTTCGACCCCCGCGGCAAAGGACGGACCGGCAACGGCGCGGTGCCTGATTTTGGTGACGCCGGACGCACAGCGGACCATGAACACCTTCTTAGGCGCCTGCGTGAATCTCGGACCGGCGGATATCGACGCGGAATTGGTCCGCTCGGCCGCGGTGACGTATCTCGAGGGATACTTGTACGACGCGCCGACGGCGATGGAAGCGTTTCATGCCGCAGCCGATATCGCGCACGCGGCGGGACGCAAGGTCGCGCTCTCGCTGTCGGATGCGTTTTGCGTGAACCGGCATCGTGCCGAGTTTCGCAAGCTCGTCGATCATCACGTCGATATTCTCTTTGCAAACGAAGCCGAGGCGTTGGCGCTCTTCGAGACAGCGTCGCTGGACGAGGCGATCGCGCAGTTGCGCGACATGATCGATATCGCCGCGGTAACGCGCGGCCCCGGCGGGTCGGTGGTGGTGACCAAAGAGCAGACGGTCGAAGTTCCGGCGGCTCCGGTCGCGCACGTCGTCGATACGACCGGGGCCGGGGACTTGTACGCAGCCGGTTTTTTGTTCGGGTATACGCGCGGCGCGCCGATGCATGAGTGCGCGCGGCTCGGGAGCCTCGTAGCGTCGGAAATCATCGGGCACTTTGGAGCCCGGCCGCAGACGCCGCTGGATGCGCTCGCGCGGAGCGTTACGCTCTGACTGAAATACTTTACGCCTTCGTCACGATGCTGGCGATGGTTAACCCAGTCGAGGCGGCGGCGGCATTTGCGACGCTGACGTCCGGGCGTACGCCGGACGCACAGGCGAAGATCGCACTGAACGCGACCATCGTCGGGTGCGCGATTTTGCTCGGTTTCGGATTCTTAGGCGAGGCACTGCTGCGGGCGCTGGGCGTTTCGATCGAGGCGTTTCAGATTGCCGGCGGATTGCTGTTGCTGAAGATTGCGTTCAATATGGTCTTCGCCGAGAAGACCGACAGCGAAACGGCCGATGCCGAGAAGACGCGGGCGCCGCAAAACGATCCGTCGGTGTTTCCGCTCGCGATTCCGATCCTCAGCGGCCCGGGTGCGTTGACGGCTGCAGTGACGCTGATCAACCACGCGCATCAAAACGTCGCGATGGCGGACCTTGCGTTCGTGCTGGTGGTGCTGGTGGTGTTCGGGTTAACGTATCTCGCGATGCGCGGCGCCGAGGGACTTACCAAAGTGCTCGGACCGACCGGCGTGGACGCATCGGGACGCCTCGTGGGCATCATTGTTGCCGCGATCGCCGTTCAGATGGTAGTCAACGGCGCCATGCAGATCGTGCATCCGCCGACTCAGTAGGTTGCTTCGACTATTTGGGGGGCGCGGCCCTGAGCTTGGCTGGTGAACCAAAGCGTCTTGTCGTTGACTACGGCGAAGCCGGCAGGATCGTATGGAATCGCGTAGCCTATTTGGTTGCCGGCGGTGTTCATTCTCCAGAGTGCGCCATTGAAACCCAGCGGATCGCTGCCGGCGAACCAGAGGTAGTGTTCGGACGCGCCGATACCGCTTGGGTAGACGAGGTATGGGATCTTGTTGCGGTTTACGGCGAAGAACGTCGTTTTACCTGAAGCAAACGTACCCACTTGTTGCCCGTCCATCGTCGGCAGCGCGAAGTACGGCGTCGTATACCATGGATTTCCATCAGGCCCGATCGCAACGTGGTTTGGTGCGAGATTTGGGCAGCATGGCTCGCCTTTGGTGATCAGGCCCGTCAGGTGCGCGGCGTGCGGCTTTCCATCGATCCCGTACTGCGCGAGAACGACGGCGTGGTTCAGACGCGAGCCGAAAAACCAAAGGTTTCCCTTTGAATCGGCCTCGACGGAACCATCCGGAATGAGTCCGGGCGATATTGGAAACCACGAAATCTTCCCATCGAGGGTGACGCGGAAAAGATACGATTGCGAGGTTCCGACGCCGATCGACCAAATCGCTCCATCCGCGCCGACGGTGAGGCCGTCGGGGCTCGCGGCGACCATCCGCTGCGAATGAAACTCGGTAATTTTGCCGCCGGGAGTGACCCGTCCGATGGCGCCGGCTCCGTCGCTAAACCACAGGTTCCCGTCGGGACCGGCGACGATCGAGTATGGTTCGGCGCCGGTTCCCAAGCCGGTTGTGAACTCTCGAATCTTCAAACCCGTTGAAATCGTTCCGATCGCCGGCGTATTGAGGTCGGTGAACCACATCGTGCCGTTGGGACCGGCGACGATGTCTCGGGGAACCGCCGTAATCGGTAACCCGGGCGTTTTCCCGACGGTGAAGACGTGAAAGGTTGGAGCGATCGAGCCTTGCGCCGCATCGGGCGCGCTCGGCGGCAGCGTGACCGCGTTCGACGACGACGCACACCCGAAGAGCGCGACTAGAACGGCGGCGCCGGTGCAGCGCTTCGCGATACGTATGATTCCCATAGGTCCTTTATTCTAATTGTTCGCGGCCGGCGCTGTGCACGCTGGTTGGGAAAAAGTTACGAGTTTGGGAAAGCGGATTTACGTGCCGGTTGCCCGCTCGACCTCCTCGGCTTTGCGGCGGTAGCGGCGGTCGTTCGTGATTTGCCCGGCAATGCGATACGTACGCCCAATCGTTAGCGCTATGCCGCTTCGTTCTATTTCGGGCATGGCGGGTTCGATGAGCGCCAGCGCCTCGCGGCGTCGCCCCAAGCCATCCGCGGCCTGAGCGGCAAGCATTGCCAGAAACGGCCGCCGCGACATTTCGGCTTCGCCGATCGCATCGTGCACCTGCGCGTACATCCCCAGGCGGAGCGCGTACTCGGCCTCGAGCGTCTTGCGCGAAGCGGCTACCGCGACGGTCGCCGGTGCTCCGGCGAGGCGTAGAACGCTCGGCACGTCACGCCACAGCGGCGTGTACATGAGCGTTCGAGCCATTCGTAAACTCACTTCCGAAAAGATTTCTTTGGTCGGATGATACTTCGAAAGCGCTAACGCCGATTGCACGGCACGGCGCGCGGCGGCGGCATTTCCCGAACATGCGTGCAACTGCGCTATCCCGTTCAGGGCGCTCAGGTTGAGATCGACCGATCCGGTCAAACGGGCGCGCTCTCCGAGTTCGAGCATCGTTTGCAGGCGTTGATGCATCGGCTCCCATCCAAATGGGTCCGCCAACATCGAGTTGCGAAAGACGCGCAGCGTGATGGCTATTCGAAGCGAGAGATTCGGCGACGGATCGCTGCACGACGCCAACGTCTTCGCCGCGAGGGTCAGGGTCTCGACGCTCCTTCGTAATCCTTGGACGGTAGCTAAACCCTCGCCGTACTCAAAAAGAATCCGAACGAGCAGCTCTTTAGTTCGTTCGCTCGGGTGCGCGAGGCGTTCGAGAATCGATATCGCCGCAGCGAACAAATCGAGCGCGCGGCGCGGATCGGCCGGCCACGTCGACATGCCTCGAACGAACAACACGTGCGCTTCCGCGACCTTGCGTTCGCGTGATGAGAGCGTGAGAGGGCGATCGAGGAGCAATCGCGCTTGCTCGAGCGCGCGCTCTACGTCTTCCCAATCGCCGCCTCGAGCGTGCGCGAGGGCCGTTTCGCACAGTATCTCGACTCTTCGCGAGGCGGAATCCGTCGAATCGAAAAGACGCCGGTATTCTTCGATCGCGCGGACTGCGTCGCCGAGTTCGATCAGGCTCGACGCGCGGGCCATTCCGTAGCGAAAGTCATCGAACGATACGCCGGTCACCTGCGCGGCGGGGTCGCCGGCATCGCGAACGTGCCTGGCCATTCGCGCACGGATTTCGGCGCGTTCGCGATAATACTGGGTCGGCGAGATTCCGAGCGCGCGAGCGATGGCCCGAACGGACTTGCCGCCCAGACAATCTTCGATGGCGATGGCGTACTGCCGGCGGGCGCGTTCCTCTTCTCCGGCCGCTCTATCCTCGTCGCGGCAGCGCGCGGCCGCGGCACGAATCAAGCCGTGGATGCGTTCGAGCGCATCCGGCTCTTCAAAGAAGGCGCGCGTGAGCGGGTTGGCGCGAAGATCGTCGGGTTCGTGAAGGTGCCGGAAAAGATGTTTCGTCGCCACCTCGAACGATGCGTTCGGATTCGCACGCGGCATGCCGTACTCCTAACCGCTAAATGCTGTTCGCGGCGGTTCCTAGGGTGCTTGCGGCTTGTTTACCAAGTTTCGTCGGTGCGATGATTGCAACGACCGCGATGAGCGCGACGACCAGCGCGTACTCGACGAGTGTCGCGCCGTCTTCGGATTTTAACAGTTTTAGAAATGTCCGGGTCATATGTCCTCTACAATAACACAGCGGACCCTCGGGTTATCAAGCTGACGTTAAGAAATTGCGGGCTCGCCGTTCAGATGATGGTCGACGGCACGCTTCAGCAGTAGCTCTTCATCAAGGATCGGGATGCCCAAGTTGCTGGATTGGACGCCTTGGAGGACGCAAAGTTTAAGAACATCCATGACCTCTTCGACCGTTGCTCCGAGGTCGAGCGCGGCCTTTATATGACGACGCAGGCCGGGAGCGTACGCGTGCGTGCACGACACGTCGAGAGCGACGGCCAGGAGCTCGGCCAGCCTCGGTTCGAGAACGCCGCTAGAATAGACGGGAGCGACGCATGACATGAATTCTTCCGTCCAAGCCGGGTCGAGTCTATGGAACATGTCCCAAGCGGTGTTCCATTGACCCGACGCTTTCATCTGATCGCAAACTGGCGTTACCGCATCCGCTACTTTCGCGCCCTCTCCGGCATTTTTCGCCTCGTCCAAGAGAATTAATGCGCCTAGGCTGCATGCGTCAATTGCCGTGAGCGACGCCATCTTCAGCACCGTCAATAACTCAGCACGCGATGCGCCGGCTTCAAGAGCCCCTCGGATGTGACGCCGCGTTCCTTGAGCGTTGAGATTCGTGCAGGCCGCATTGACCGCCAAGCTAACAAGCTCCACCGTTTTGCGATCCAACGAACCCATCCAAGGGTTGCTGGTCATTCTATCGACCGCTTCGCTCCATTCGGGGTCCCAACGTTCGAGTATTTTAAATGCCGTGTCGTTCCACGGACCAGTTATGGGGCTCGTCATTTTATTATTGTTCATGTTAGTCTGCCTTCTCCCATAGTTGAAGTAATTCTCGTGCTTCCTTTGAGGCGAGCATTTGCGTTAGGCGCGCGACCTTTTGCCCTACCTCTCTCACCCGTTGCGCGGCGGCGTCATCTCTTAGAACCCCATTTGCTGCGAATGCCGCGGCCACGTCGTCGATCCAGGCTTCCGACGGAATCACCCAAGCGTGAAGCGTCAGGCCAATTGCTCGCAGCGTGTCTAGCGTGCTTACTCCACCCGTCCGAGCACCGGAAACGCCGATGAGGCCGACGACCTTGCCTTCGAACTCGCGCGTGGTCATCAAGTCCAAAGCATTCTTTAGGACGCCGCTAAGAGTTCCGTGATAGTTCGGGGTCGCCAAAATGACAGCGTGTGCTTCGCCCACGTTTTGCCGTAGACGCCGAACTCCGGGCGAATCTCGATACTCATTGGCGCTCTCCCCATTGCAAAACGGCAGGTCGTACTCACTGAGATCGACGATCTGAGTGACGGCTCCGCTCTCTGCCGCGCCGGCCAGCGCTATACTCAGCGCCATTTTCGTGAAGCCATTTGGTCGAAGACTTCCGCAAAGCCCGGTGATGCGAACGACGTCCCGTCGGATCACGCGTTAAAAGTCCTCCTCTACGCCGCGCGTAGCGAGTCGGTGCCCCAAATCCGACCATACCGTGCAATGGTCAAGAAGTCGGCAAGAGAGCTCAAATCTTCAGCAGGCGCGCCGCGTTGTCGAACATGTATTTCTGCAAGGCATCTTTCGGTAGTGGGAATTGCAGCGCCTCATCCACCGACTGCTTCTGCCCCGCCAACGGATACGCCGAGGCGAAGATAAACTGGTCCTGCAGCTTCTCAATCGCGTTGACGTACGTCTCGCCGCCTGGGAAAAAACAGTAAACATCCGGAGAAATATAACAGTTCTCGTGCTTCGTCGCGAGCTCCAGCGCTTCGATCACGGCGGGATAACCCCCATGCCCGACCACGAGTTTTAGACGTGGAAGATCCTGCAAAACCCGATCGACGCCATAGATTCCGCCTTGGTACATGACGAACACGTCGAGTGCAATGACGGTTTCGTAGATCGGATAGAGGGATACGTCGTCCGCCCAAAGCGGGCCGCCACCCGCGGCGTTGTAGTATGCGGGTTCAATCACCACACCGCGCAAATCGTGTTCTTTGACGGCTCGCTCGATCTGATCGGCGAGCTGCGCCGCCGGTCTTCCGAGTTCGAGCCCGGTCAGGCCGAGCAGCCGGTTGTTGAAGCGTTCGCGCAAATCGACCAACGTTTCGTCCGAGACGTCGGAATCGATCTCCCCGTCGGCATGGCCTGGCGGCGTTTCTCGACCTGGGGCGACGACCAAATCGATACCCGCCTCATCGATCTCGCGCATCAGAAGATCGAGCCCGGCTTCCTCGCCGACTTTGCGCATCGACGGGCTCTCCGCATTCTCCGGCCCGGAGATGAATTTGTTCTTCCGCGTATGGCGTCCGAAATGCAGATCGAATAGCGCTTTGTAAGCGTTGACGGGCGGGTGACAGCGAAAGTCGATGATCTCGATGCCGTTTTTCATGGACCTTGCGATTCTAGAACGCGATGGTCAAGAAGTCGGCAAGACCCTTCAATTAGCCGGCGCGACCCGGGCGAATCGGAAAGGAGGCAACGAACGCGCTCCCTTGGCCGAGCTCGCTGGTCACCGTTACGTCTCCGCCGTGGCGCCGTGCGAGCGCACGCGCGATGGCGAGGCCCAATCCCGATCCCCCGCGGGACCGCGCTGGATCCGCACGCCAAAAGCGTTCGAAGATTCGCGCCTGGTTTTCCTGAGCGATTCCGATTCCCGAGTCGCGAACGGTGACGCTGACGACTCCGCGCCTTTGACTGCTTTCAACCGAAACGGTACCGGCCGGCGTGTAGCGCAGCGCGTTCTCGATGAGGTTTGAGAAGATGCGCTCGATTTGGTTCGGATTACCGTACAAGATCGAACGCCCCTCCGCCGTAAACGTGAGCGCGACGCCGGCCTCGGCGAAACGGTCACGATAACGGGCTTCGAGCGATCCCAGCATCGATGCGACGTCGATCGCGAATAGCTCGCGCTCTATGGAGCGCTCGGTGCCGGCTAAGAGTAAGAGGTCGTTCGTCAGTCGAGACATCTGCCGAGCCCCATCCGCAATAGCTTCGAACCGAACGCGGTCGTGCGCTGAATCCCGGCGCGTATCGCGCAGCGCCGCATCGGCCGTACTTGCGATCGCGGTTAACGGTCCGCGTAATTCGTGCGATGCGTCGGCGCTAAATTCTTGCAGCGTTTCAATGCTCTTTGCGACCGGCCGCACGGCCAAGCGCGTGAGCACCAATCCCGCCACGCCGCTTCCTAAGATCGCTAAGAGCGTGCCGGCAAGCAGCCCGTCATCGAATTCCGCGATCAGCGCGACTCGACGTTCGTTCCCTTGGCTGACCCGCACCGTGCCGAGGCGCCGTCCGGTCTGCGGGCTTACGATCGGTGACGAAAAGCTATCGAACTCTCGTTGCCCAGTGCTCGGATTGAGACCTTGCGCCGCTATGAGCCGGCCGCCGGCGTCAAACCACTGCAAGCCTTGATCTCTTCGTAAGAGCGCCGCATTCGATATGTCCGTCTCGTCGATCTTTAACGTGCCGTTTGCGAAGAGGACGCTTCTCAAACCGGCGCGCGCAATGTCTTCGAGATGCGTGGCCGACTCGCGCTCAATGGCGGCTGCGAGCAAAAAATGCGCCAAGATGGCGGCGATCGCAAAAACCGCGACGAACGCCGCAAGGTACGAAAAGAGGAGGCGTCGCTCGAGGGCGAGCGAGCTAAAGTGTAGACTCACGAACGAACGTCTGAGAGTCGATAGCCCATGCCGTAGACGTTTTCAATTGGGTAGTGATGCCTGCCGAGTTTGTCGAATTTGCGCCGAATATTCGTGATGTGGGTCTTGATCGCGTCACGTTCGGAGTCGTCGTTGAACGTCGACAGCTTTTCGCTCAACATTTTGCGGCTAAAAATCTGCAGCGGGCTACGCATGAATGCTTCGAGAATGGTGTACTCGGTTGCGGTTAGCGGAACCGGGAGATCCTTGTAGGTCACGATGCCGCGACTCGGTTCGAGCCGCAGGTCGCCGTGCTCCAGAACCGGCTGGAGGCGCGCGCCTTCCCGGCGTGCGACCGCTCGAATTCGAGCCGAGAGCTCGGCCAAGTCGAACGGCTTCACGATGTAGTCGTCGGCACCCGAGTCTAGCGCACCGACCTTGTCACCGACATGGTCGAGTCCGGTAATCATCAAGATGGGAACCTTCGATTTCTCTTCACGAAGGCGACGACAGACCTCCAAGCCGTCGACTCCGGGCAAGAGGACGTCCAGCAGGATGATGTCGTGCACGTTGGTGCGAGCGAAGTCTAAACCAACCCGACCGTCTTCGGCGACATCCACGGCGTGGTGCTGGCGTCGTAGGTCGTCGGCGAGCGATTGATGGATCCGCGGATCGTCCTCAATGATTAAGATACGCATCGGCCGCCGTCGTCCTTCTCGACGTCGCCGATACGCTCCCGGGCGGGATCTGCCCCGGCCTACAAGAAAGCTTGCGGACGATGTCGAGCGTTCGCGTTCTCGCCATCATCCTGCTGGCGTCCGCGCTTGCGGCGTGCGCGTCACACGCCGGCGCGCCCTTCGTGCCCGCCGGCCCGGCCTCCGCCGCACGGCACGCAGCGCACAGCCTTCCGGTCCCCGTCGATCTCGGCCGCCGCGCCTCCATGCGCCCGGTCAAGGTCGCGCTGTTGCTGCGCTACAACAACGAAGAGCAACTCGAGCGGCTCCTGGATGGCTTGGCGCGTGGAGAGCGCGGTTACCTCACGGCGGCGCAGTTCGTCGCGCGCTATGCCCCGACGGAACGGCAGCAGGCGCGCGTGCTCCAAACGCTGCGGGCCGCGGGCTTTACGATCGCGCGCACGTATCCGAATCGCACGCTCGTCGATGCGTCCGCACCGAGCGGTGTAGTGGAACGATTCTTTTCAACGGAAATCCACGATTTTCGTCAAGGCCGGTATGGCATTCGCTCCGCCAACGTTCGCCCGCTTAGGATCCCACTTGCGCTCGCGCCGCTGGTAGCAGCCGCCGACGCGAAAGATGTCGTGCTGATGCATCCGGACATCGATGTCGAGCTGCAGGCCCCGGGCAGGAACGTCATTCGCAATCCAGGATTCGAAACCGGCAAGCTCTCGCCATGGAAAACGTGCCGCTCGGGATCGCAATCGCCGCCGGTCATCGCGAACGTTCATCCGCACGGCGGCAAGTACGATGCGTACGCGGGAACGTTCAAAGGGAGCAACGAGCCCGCGGGCACCGTTGCGGTCTGCCAGCTCGTCAAGATTCCCAAGAACGGCGTGCTCAGCGCGTGGACCTTCGGCGTCTCCAACGACCATAGCAAGAGAGTTGAGGAGTTCGCAGTGCTCTTCGACCCGGTCACCGGCAAAGCGGTCAAAACGTTCTATAAGAGCACCGAGAACGACCACAAATGGATTGCGCGCGGTCCGTACGACGTGTCGTCGTTTGCAGGAATGCGGGAGTACGTTGCATTCGGAGTTGTCGGCTCCGGCTCCAGTGCGGACAAACATAAGAGCATCGGGCAGTATGTCGACGACGTTACGCTAGCGGCCGTACCGACGCCGACGCCGGCTCCGTCGAGCGTGCCGTGTCCCGCCGCGCACACCGGCCCGACGCCGGCACCGACGCTCGGGCCGGACGAAGGCTGGGGGCCGGCGGCGGTCAACGCCGGTCTCTGCATGCCGTTCAACTACGGCTACACCGGTGCGGGGCAAACCGCCGCGATCGTGATCGACGCCGAAGTCAATCCCACGGATTTAGCTGATTACCTGCAGTATTACGGCATCACGCAGACGGGCACGATCACCAACACGCTGGTCGACGGCGCGAGCGCCACGTACGACACCGAAGGCGAAGCGACGCTCGATCAGCAAACGATCGTCGGACTCGCCCCCGCCGCCAACGTCATCATGTACGTCGTGCCGGATCTCGGCGACCAGCACATCGAAGATGCCTACAATCTCGCGTTGACCGACGCTGCCAAGCCGGGCGTCATCAACTCGTCGTTCGGCGGATGCGAAGTGTATCGCGGAGATCATTCGTTCGGCACGATGACCGACGCGATCGCTGCCCAGGGCGCAGCCATCGGCGTCACCTTCTCGGCATCGAGCGGCGATCAAGGAGCTGACTGCTACGCCGGGTCGTCGAGCGACTTCCCGTTTGGCGTACAGTCGCCGGCGAGCGACCCGCACTTCGTCGGCGTCGGCGGCACGCAGTCGACCACGGCGGCGGGATTCGATCAATGTCTCATCAACGCGACGGCCATTACGAATCCGGCCGTGTGGAACGATTGCGTTGGGTCGGGCGGCGGCGGTATTTCCATCGTGTGGGCCGTGCCGTCGTATCAGGCCGGCATCAATGGTGCGTCGGCGACTGGCCGCAACGTTCCCGATATCGCACTGCCGGCCGCCTTCGACGACATCTGCCTGGGCTGCGCCGATTACGGCGGCGTTTGGATCAACTGGTCGCTCATCTGGGGCACGTCGTGGTCCAGCCCAACGTACGTTGCCATGCAAACCGAAATCAATCAAGCGTGCAACGTCAAGCAATGGGGAATCGGCACCATCTACGGCGCCTTTGCCAAGAGCGGATATTCAGACTTCGTCGACGTGACGAAAGGCAACAACCTGTGGCAAAGCCCGTACGCCGGAAGCGGCAGCTCTTACAACACGACCAATGCGTTCGACAACGTTTCGGGCATCGGCATTCCGCTCGGAATGCAGATCGCACAGACCAACTGCAGCGCGCCGGCCATCCGTGCTGCGCACTTCACGGACGGAGTTTGAAGACCGTCCCTCTGCCGGCTGTTCCGCCAACGGAGGTCGTGCCGTAGAGCGTGCCTTTGATGTCGACGAGACCGGCTTGCGGGCTTTCGCCGTCGTTGCCGCCTTTGAATTCGTAGAGGATTTCTTCTTTGCCCGATTTGCTAATCGAGAATACGGTGCCTTTGCTGCCGTGGCCGCCAAGCGCGGTCGTGCCGTAGAGCGTGCCGTTACGGATCACGAGTCCGCCGTTGGGCGATCCGCCGTCTTTCGGAGCGCCGAGAAAACCGTGCAGAACTGTGAGCTTCCCGTTTTTCAAGTTCAGCGCGAATACCGCGCCTTGGGCTTTGACGCCGTTATAGCGCGCGGCACCGTATAGCACGCCGTTGGCGTACAGCAGGTTTCCGCTCGGACGAGAACCGTCGTTTTCTTCGGTGAAACTGTAGAGCACGACTTTGTTGCCGGAGGGGCTGATTTTGAAAATGGTGCCGCCGTCGTGCGCGCCGCCATACGACGTAGTGCCGTAGAGCGTGCCTTTCACATTGATCAGGCTGCCGGTCGGAACTTGACCGTCGTGGCCGCCGCGGAATTTGTAGAGGACGTGGTCAGAGCCGGCGAGCGTGACGTCGAAGATCGTGCCGCAACCGCTGTTACACTGGTTTAGGCCGCCGAGTTCCGTCGCGCCGTAGAGCTTGCCGCCGGCGAATACTAGCGGACCTTGAGCTTCGTAGCCGTCGGCTCCGCCGGCGAAGGCGTGGAGAACGCGCTCGGTCCCGTTCGTGACTGCGAACACCACTGTGGTTGTCGTGCCGAAGAACGTGCCGCCGGATTCGATGACGCCTCCGTTTGGAGAATTACTGCCGGTGCCGGCTGCAAAACTATAAATTGGCGCTTCGCTGCCGCCGGTTGTAATTTTGAAGAGGCTGCCGAAGTTGGCGGTTCCGCCGGATACGGTCGAGCCGTAGAGAACGCCACCTGCCTCGATCAAATCGGGGTTGGGCGTATCGCCGTCAGGCTGACCCTTGAAGCGATAAAGGGTCTGATAGTTTACCTTCGAGAGGGGTGCGACGGCGTCGGCGTTCGCCGGTTGGGCGGGAACCGAAGGCGTCGCTCCCATTCGGGAGCAAGCGGAGAGGGCGGCGCAGCATGCCAGCGCGGCAGCGACCGTATTTGGTGTACGCATGCTTGGATTGTACGCTACGAGCGTACGGGGCGCGTGCCGGGGCTAGGTCCTGGCCTTCATAAAGGGCGCCGAGAGGGCTTTCTCGAGTGCCAGTTTGGCGGCGACGAGCGCCGGGGGGAAGCCGCGTCCCGCCCAGCGCAGCGCTTTTAGGCGGGTTTTTTCGGAGCGGTTTGCGACGGCGAGTTCCATTGCGCTGACGGCTTCTTCGCCGTGACGAACGCGAGCATTGAAGCGAGCGAGGTTTTCGGGGTCTTTGCCGTTGTAGCCGAAACGCGCGCGCAAGAGCGCTTCTTCCGCGATTTCCGGCGCGGTCTGGATGTGCTTCAGCACGGTGAGGGACGTTTCGCGCATCGCGTTTTCGGTGCTGAGGTTGGGGCGGGCACGCTCCACTTGTGCGATAACGACATCGGCCGGCGGCAGAACGGCGGGCGCTAGCGCGCGTTTCGATAGGCGATCGGCGAGTTCGTTTTCTTCGCGGGGAATCCAGGAGAGAACCGCGCCGGCCGACTGTACTTCGGCAGCCGCGCGATTGCGCAGGCCTTGCAGATGCACGGCCGAGACTGTGTAGCGGCCGAAAATCTGCTCGACAATGAGACGTGAGTCGGTGAAGATATGCGGCGTCTCGATTTTGTGCGTGCGTGCGAGATGCAATGCGGCGAGGACGGCTTCGAACTCGGCGACGTTGTTCGTGCCTTCCCCGAGGGCGCGCGAGACGGATGCGACGAGTTCACCCGCGTCGTTCAGCATGGCTACGCCGATGCCCATCGGGCCGGGGTTCGGATTACAGGCGCCGTCGCAAAAGAACTTCATTCGGATTTGTCTTCATCTTCTTTCGCCGGTGCGGGTTCGCCCTCGTACGGACAGTGGCGGCAGCCGCTTTCGCAACAGTACCCGCGGCGCAGGTGATATTGCTCGGTCATCACGACGAAGCCGTTTTCAATGTAGTAGTCGCCGGGCTCACTCATTTTTTTAAGTCGATTGCATCCGCTTCGTTGGGGCGACCCGTGCAGGTGAACTTTGGCGTGAAGCGCATGCATAGGTTATTGTGGCCGGGTGGTTAGATAAACCTTGTCGCGGTCCTTCGACTTCGGCGCTTCGCGCCTACGCTCAGGATGACAACGCGGTTTCTTGCAGAAGGGAGTTTACTGTGAAACGTTCAGACTTCGACCGTCGTGCCTTTTTGCTTTCTCTCGCGTCGACTGGAGCGCTGGCGGCGTGCTCGCGAAGCAGTGGCGTCGGATCGGTCGTTCCGACGACGGGCGGGGCGGACGGCGAGTCCTCGCACGCGACCTCTCCAACGGATCTCGTTCTCGTCAATAACACGTCGTATCCCGACTCGCAGGTCTTCTTCTACGTCTGGGGGCAGGCGGATGGGCAGATCCAATATCTTCTCCCGAACGGCAACACCAAGCAGTGGACGCCCGCCGTCGGTAACGACTTCGGCATTCAACTGAGCAAAACGACGAAGGTTAAACTGCCGAAGTTCGTAGCGGCTGAGATTTACGTTTCGCTCGGAACCGGGAAGCCGAGTTTCCTGAACGGCCAAGGGGCGAATCAACGCGAACCAGTGGCACCGAACGCTTGGAATTCGAACGCTTATGGAAAGAACTACGACAAGCTGTTCGACCACATCGAATATACCTACATCACGAATACGCTCGGCGTGAATACGACGACCGTCGATATGCTTAGCCTTCCGTTCACGTACACGTTGACGGCCGGCGGCAAAGCGCAAACCTACGGATTCGATCCAAAGAAGCGCATGTCGGCGCTGTTCGCGGAGTTCGAAGCCACGCCGATCTTTAAGAACCTGCTGGTAAAGGGCGGGAAGAACAAGTATCTTCGCGTGATTGCTCCCGGGCACGGTATCGAGAACACGCAGCAGAAACTGCTGAACCAGTTTCCGGTGGACTATTTACAACCGTACATCAATCAGTGCTGGGACTACTACAAGAAGAACGTGCTGAGCATCTACACCGACGACGAGAAGACGCTGCTCGCGACGGGCCAGGTGGACATAAACGATGTGTTTCTCTTTAAAAACGCCAAAGGCCAACCGGTCACATGGAAGGGATGGACGGGGTTTGCAAAGCCGACGAGCTTGGGAGCGTTCGAGTGCGCGGCCAACGAGATTCCATCGCCATCCGACTCGAGCCAGCCGGTCGATTCGATGACGAACATCTTCGGCGCGTGCGGAAAGAACCTCGGCGCGACGCTCAACCGCACGGTCCTGTTGAACTCCAAGAAGCAGCCCTGGTGTCAAACGGCGCACTTTTACAAGAACCCGCAGACCAATCTGTACTCGAAGATCCTGCACGAGTACGCGCTGGACGGCAAGTTCTACGGGTTCGCGTACGACGATTTGTGCGGGTATTCGAACTACGTTGCGGTGGACAACGCCACGCAGCTCAAGCTGGCGATCGGGACGCTCGACTAACCTCGCACGCAGCGGTTTGCGGCTACGAACGGGCGACGTGGAAAGTCATGCGAATCGCCGTGCCTTCCGCCGTATCGATTTCGACCGCTTGGGCGACGGCCCGCACGATGCGCATACCGAATCCACGGTTCGCGCGTTCCGTTGGTTCGACGTAGGCGCCGCGATCGATCACCTCCACCACGATGCTGTCCGGCCGCTCCATAATCGCGTTTAGTTCGACCCCGCCGACATCGCTCTCGGGATAGGCGTGTTCGACGGCATTGGCTAGTGCCTCACCGGACGCGGTCACGATGTCGATCCGTCGATCCTCAGGAATCTTTAGAGCCGTAAGAAACGAGGACAACGCGTGGCGCATTGCCGACGGCGTCGAATCGACCGCGCGCAGTTCGAGACGAAGGTTACCGCGCGCCACTACGATACACCATCTAGGTGGGTCAAAGCGGCGCCGAGGTCGTCGAAGATACTGAACACCTCATAGAGGCCCGCGTAGCGGATTAAATGTTCGAACTGCGGCGCCGCGACGACCATCGCGACCGGCATTCCTCGGGCCTCGGCGTCGGCATGAAACCGAAGCAACTCTGTTAATGCCGTCGAATCGGCGTACGTTACGGCGCTTAAATCAAGCAGAACTGCACGAGCACTGTCGCCGACGCTCAGTCCGCCGCGTAGTTCGGACCGCCGGCCGATGTCGAGCTCGCCGGTGAAGCGCACGACCTCAATCGCCCCTTGCACGTTCACGATACCTTTCTTAACTTGGCGGCGGCGGACGACGGGCCCGATCGGTCGATTCGTCCGACGAATGCCGAGCTGCCACCTTCCGCAGAAATCGTCATGCCCGTTCCTCTCGTTCGCCGGAAGCCCAGGGTTAGGATCGCCACGTCGTCGCCGGCGGTTTTGTCGCTGAAGATTGCGTCGTAGACCGCCGTGGCCGGGTCGTCGTCTTCGCGAAGTGCCGAAATCGATTCGATCAGCTGGCGTTCGCCTTTCACGACGTCGCGCGAGTGTTCGACGACGCCGTCGGTGTACAAGACGAGCATCGCGCCGGGTACGCTCTGCACGACGCGCGTCTTATACGCCGCTTTAGCCGAAAACCCCAACGGAACGCCACCACATTCAAGCGGGCGCGGATCGCGCTCAGGCTCGACCAGAATCGGCGGCGGGTGACCAGCCGCCGCATACGCGAACGAGTAACTCTTAGCGTCGGCGATGCCGACGACGGCGGTGACCATGGTTACGCGAGGCGCGAGCGACAAAATCTGGTGATTGACACGCTGCAGAATAGAAGCTGGGTTCGAATCAAGAACAGCTGCCGATAACATCTCGCCGCGAATACGGCTCATCGCGACGGCGGCTTCGAGGCCGTGACCGGCAATATCTCCGATCGTGAAGAGAACGCGATCCTCGCCGATTTCGAAGGCGTCGTACCAGTCGCCGCCAACCTTCGCTTCCTCTGCTGCCGGAACGTACGTCGCGCTGAAGCTCATCGAGGGTAACGTCGGAAGCAGCCGCTGCGTGAACGCGGCCTGCAACGTACCGGTCACCTGCTTCTCCGCGACGAACGCAGCGCGCAAGCCGGTCTCACGTTCGCGCGACTCTTCGTTCAGCTCGCGCTCGCGATCTATCCGGTTTTGGGCGCGCGTTTGGAACGCGAGGAATAATGCGCCGATCGCGACGAGCATGACGGCGGCGGCGACGACTAGAGCATTCAGATAAACCGTTGCCGATTGAAAGGCGCGTTTGAGGACCTCGTTTTCCGCGCTGAGAACGTCTTCGACTCGGTCGGTGTCGGCACGAAAACGATCGACGAGATACTTTCCATCACGCTGCAAGGCGACCATATTTTTCGCACCGGCGAGCGTTGGATCGGCGATTCGATGTTGCCACTCCGCATTCGTGCGCTGCGCGTCGGCCGTTGCAGCAATTGCTTCGTTCAATCCCAGGTCGCGTAGGCGCTGCTCGACCCGCGGGAACATCTCCGGCAAGCTCGCGCTTGCTTCTTTATATGGCTGAAGGAATACGGGATCTCGCGTTGCGACGTAGCCGCGAATGCCGGTCTCCTCGTCGAGTTGCGCGCGAAGCATCGTGGAGACCTGCGTCCGCGCGTCACGAACGCGCTGATCGGTGTCGAAGGTTGCCGCGACGGAGTTGCGAACGGCGACGCCCACGCTGAAAAACGCAGCCACGAAAACAACCAGCACCACGATCCAAAGCACGATAGAGCGTGACTTACGCATTTACGATAATGCGTTAGCTACCCCCGAGGCAGCTCCTTCTCCGCTTAGCGAGCACGCGCGGCACGCGTAAGGAGCAACGTTCGGTCGCGAACGTTGTGCGTAAGGCCGGCGGCGCGCTCGAACTCCGAGCGCGCCTCGCTTAGGCGCCCAAGTTTTTCCAGAAGATCACCGCGCACACTGGGCAGCAGATGGTAGCTTCTCAGCGCGGGTTCGTCGAGCAATTCGTCGACGAGTTCCAGGCCGGCGGCAGGCCCAAAGGCCATCCCGATTGCGACGGCACGATTGAGTGCGACGACCGGCGAAGGCGCGAGCTGCGCGAGCGCGTCGTAGAGCGCGGCGATGCGTTCCCAATCGGTATCTTCTTTATATCGAGCGCGCGCGTGACATGCGGCGATTGAAGCTTGGAGGGCGTACGTTCCCAGCGGCCCGTCGAGCCGTTCGGCACGCTCGAGCGCGGCGAGACCCCGCGCGATGAGGATGTGATCCCAGCGGCCGCGGTCCTGGTCCAACAACAACACGTGTTCGCCGTTCGCATCGACGCGCGCTTTCGAGCGCGAAGCTTGGATTTCGAGGAGCGCCGCAAGACCGTGGACTTCCGGTTCGTACGGTAGTAGTCCGGCGAGCACGCGCGCGAGCCGAAGCGCTTCTTCGCAGAGCGCGGGGCGCAGCACGTCGTCGCCTGCGGTTGCCAAGTAGCCTTCGTTGAAAACGAGATAGATGACTTCGAGCACCGAGGCGAGGCGCTTCGCGCGATCGGCCGCGCCCGGAACTTCGAAGGGGACGCGGGCTTCGGCCAGCGTGCGTTTCGCGCGCACGATGCGCTGCGCGATGGTCGACTCGGGGACGAGAAAAGCGCGCGCGATCTCCGTTGTAGAGAGTCCGCCGAGGAGCCGCAGGGTGAGCGCGACGCGTGCGTCCGTTGAGAGCACGGGGTGGCATGCGACGAACATGAGGCGCAGCAGATCGTCACCGAAATCGTCGTCGGGATCGACGGTGAAATCTGCTTCGAGCCGCGCTTCTTCCGCCGCGAACTCTTCGTGTTTTTTGCCGGCACGTTCGCGGCGGATGCGATCGATGGCGCGGCGTTTTGCGACGGCCATGAGCCACGCTCCAGGGTTGCGCGGGATGCCTTCTTGCGGCCACTGCGTAAGCGCCGCGACGAACGCGTCTTGGGCGAGTTCTTCGGCGAGGCCGATGTCGCGCACGATTCGCACCAGACCGGCGATAAGTCTGGGGGATTCGATCCCCCAGACTGCCTCGACGGTGCGGTGCGACTCTGCGTTCACGGGCCGAACTTAGGCGTTTCCCCGACTTCGTGCAAGTCGCAGGTGCCGTCTCCGGCGATTTCGAGGAAACGGCGGGTATACTCGAGGGCTTCTTCTTTCGACTTCACTTCAAAGATCGCGAAGCCGCCGACGATCTCTTTGCTTTCGGTGAACGGACCATCGGTCACGCGAATCTCGCCACCCGTGCGGCGTACGCTGGCGCTGAAGCCCTCGTCCAGCGCGCCGCCGGTGTCGACCAGCGCGCCTTTGCTGGTGAGTTCGTAGATGAGCTTGCCCATGGCTTCAAACTCGTTTTCATCCTGATGGCGCGACTGCGGATTGGACTTGAATATCGACACGATCTTCATCGGCCTGCCTTATTTGATCCCAGCGAAATCTTCGGCTTCGAAGATCTGACGAATTTCGATCTCTACCCCGCCATCGAAGGGGCAGCTCTTCATACGCTCGACGATCTCTTCTTTCGAGCGGCCTTGTAAGATCCAGAAGCCGGCGACCAGCTCCTTCGTCTCGGTGAACGGCCCGTCGGTAACGCGCGGCTCGCCGTTGCCGAACTTCATGCGCGCACCCTTCGAAGTCGCATGCAGGCCTTCGCCGCTCAGCATCACGCCGTCCCGAACGAGGGCTTCGTTAAACTTGCCCATTCTGGCCAGCATGGCGGCGGTCGGGAGCTCCCCTGCTTCGCTCTCCTTGGTGGCCTTGACCATAACTAGAAATCGCATCGACGTCTCCTCTTGCAGTTGGTGGGGGTTCTATCAAGACGTCGAAGGCCCGGCCCGGAAATCGACATGGTCGGGATTTTTTTTTAAAGCCGCCGGGGGTCCCTTGGCTGGTTGAGTCTTACCGCGGTCCTTCGACTAGCCTGTCCTGAGCTTGTCGAAGGGCTCAGGATGACAAGTGCTGTTGCCACTGGAGGGCCAATTCCCGGTTCTTGGGGGTTGTTATGATTGCTCGTACCTGGCATGGGGCGGTTCCGCTTGCAAAGTCCGATGCGTATCTCGAGTTGATGCGCAATGTGGCAATTCCCGATTATACGAAGACGCCGGGGAATCGAGGCGCATACGTGCTGCACCGCGTGGATGGTGACGTCGCGCACTTCATTATGCTGACATACTGGGATTCGCTCGACGCGGTTCGCGGGTTCGCGGGCGACGACGTTAGCGTTGCAAAGTATTACGATTTCGACGCGGGTTATCTGATCGAACTCGAGCCTACCGTGCAGCATTATGAGGTTTACGAACAGCCTGGCTCTTGAGTTGGCTAATGCCGGAACGAAGGGTTGGGTGGCGCGTTTTACTCCTGAAGCCGTCCTTCGACTACGTTCGCTGCGCTCACTACGCTCAGGATGACAAGGGGGGGAGCTTATAGAAAAATGGGTTGAACGTTGTCTTTGGGGAGAGCGGCCTTGCTTTTATTGAAATCCTTGCGCGGTTTGGGGCTCGCGGGTATCGTACTTGGTCTGGTTGCCTGCTCTAGCACGGTTGCCGGGATTCCGCAGCCGAACCCGACCGGGACGCCGGGGCCGCCGCCCATCAACCTCTCGGTAACGAGCGTGACGTTCACGGACGACCAGCCGCAGAGAGTGCAGATTTCACAGCCGGGCTATAGCGGAAAATTTACCGAGAAGGACGATTGCGAGGGCATCGCGCGCGTATCGCTGCTGCGCAACGGCAAGGGGAAGGCCGAGCTGCTCATCGTTCCGATCGGAAAAGGAACGTGCGTCGTTACGATTGCCGGCGGCGGCGGCGCGAAAGTGAAGCTGCCCGTCACCGTGACGCCGAGTCCGATCGAGGCTTCGCCGGCGTCGCTGAGTTTTACGACGACCGGACCAGGCGCGAGCCAGGACGTGTCGCTTTCGCAAGACGGCTTTTCCAAACGGTTCGTGGTCGCCGACAACTGCAGCGGCGTGGCACGCATCGTTGCGACGAGCAACTCGAAGGGACAGGCCACCTATAAGGTGACGCCGATTGCAAAGGGGTCGTGCACGGCGACCTTCGACGGCGGTTTGCAGGAATCGGTTTCGGTATTCATCGACATCGAGCCGCAAGGCGATGTGAAGGTCAAGCCGTCGGCACTCGCGTTCACCGCGACCGGTTCGGGGGCGGCGAAGAATGCGGACGTTTCGCAGGACGGTTACTCCGGGAAGTTTGCGGAATCGGACAACTGCGATTCCGTTGCGAAGATCCAGCAGACGAGCAATGCGAACGGCAGCGCTTCGTATAAAGTGACACCGAGCGCGAAGGGCGACTGCGTCGCGACGTTCGCGGGCGGGAACGGCGCGAAGGGACGGCTCGCCATCTCGGTCGCGCTTGCCGGCGATATTCTCGTCGAACCGTCTTCGCTGCAGTTCGAGGCGACCGGTTCGGATGCGGCGCAGAAAGTTGCCGTCTCACAGTCGGGATTCAGCGGCGGGTTCGAAGAGACGGATACCTGCAGCGGTATCGCAACGATCGACGCGATCTCCAATGCGAAAGGTCACGCCAAATATCGGGTGACGCCGGTTGCCAAGGGCACGTGCACGGCAACCTTCCATGGCGGCCATAAGGAGACCGCGCCGCTTTCGGTTACGGTCGCACCGCCCGGGAACGTCGTCGTGACGCCGTCGTCGCTTTCGTTCGATACGGTCGGTCCCGGCGCGGCAAAGCCTGTTACGGTTTCGCAGACGGATTACACCGGCTCGTTCGGCGAGTCGGATAACTGCAACGGCATCGCGTCGGTGGTCGCGTCGGCCAACGCCGGCGGCCACGCCTCGTACACGGTGACGCCGCTTGCGAGCGGGACGTGCTCCGCGACGTTCTCCGGTGGAAATAAGGAAACGGCGCCGCTCTCGATTTCGGTCACGCCCCCGCCGCCGGGCGACGTGGTCGTGACGCCGGATTCGCTGACGTTTACGTCGCTCGGGCCGGACGGATCGCAGGGCGTGAAGGTTACGCAATCTCATTACGACGCCGGATTCACCGAAACCGACAACTGTTCGGGGATCGCGGTCGTTGCATCCGCTAAAACCACGGGCGGCGGCAGCGCCGCGTATTCGGTGACGGCACTGGCGAAAGGTTCGTGCTCGGCAACGTTTACCGGCGGAGGCGGGAAGTCGTCGCCGTTGTCGGTGACGGTTGCGCCGCTCGGTCCCGTGGACGTGAAACCGTCGTCGCTGACGTTCGTAACGGCGGGGTCGGGTTCGGCGCAAAACGTTGCGGTTACGCAATCGGGCTTTACCGGTACTTTCACCGAGAGCGACACCTGTAATGGCATCGCGACGGTGAGCGAACAGACCAATGCCGGCGGGAGCGCATCGTACACGGTGACCGCGGTGGCGAACGGAAACTGCATGGCGACCTTCACGGGCGGCAACAAAGAGACCGGGCCGCTCCCGATTGCGGTAAATATTCCGCCGCCGGGGCCGGTGGTCGTGGATCCGAACGCGCTGACGTTCACGTCGACGGGTTTGGGTGCGGCGAAGATCGTCACGGTTTCACAATCTGGTTTCACCGGGACGTTCAAGGAGACCGACACCTGCGCCGGGATCGCAACGGTCGTGCCGGCCAACGCCGTCGGGAAGTCGGAGTTCAGGGTGACGCCGATTGCGAAGGGCGATTGCACGGCGACGTTCCAGGGCGGCAACAACGAAACGGGGCCGCTGACGATCTCGGTGGCGCCGCCGGGCAGCGTGGTGGTCGATCCGTCGGCGCTGACCTTCGATAAGACCGGTCCGACGAATTCGCAAACCACGAACGTTTCCCAATCGGGGTACAGTGGGTCGTTCACGCAGGTCAACAACTGTTCCGGTATCGCGTCGGTGAGCGCGGCAAGCAACGCCGCCGGCAAAGCGACCTATCGGGTAACGCCGATCGCGAAAGGCACGTGCACGGTCACCTTCACGGGCAGTCCGGGCGAATCGGCTCCGTTGTCGGTGTCGGTGACGCCGCCGGGGAACGTGGTATTGAAACCGACGAAGCTGACGTTCCACTTGCTCGGTTCGTTTGGGACCCAGTTCGTCGATGTCTCGCAGACCGGGTTCACGGGTGCGTTCAGCGAGTCGAGCGATTGCGGCGGCAAGGCAAGCATCGTGGCGACGAGCAACGCGGGCGGACACGCCGTGTATAAGGTGAGCGCCCTCGTGCTTTCGCACTGCATGGCAACGTTCGCCGGCGGCAACGGACAGACGGCGCGCCTGCCGATTACCGTCGTGACGCTCGCGCCGGGTCCGGTGGTCGTGGTTCCGGATTCGCTCGAATTCAACCGGACCGGATTCGGTTCGGCGAAGGCGGCGCTGGTCGGACAGCTCTTCTACGGCGGTACGTTCACGGCGAGCGGCTGCAGCGGAATCGCGACGCTAACCTCGAGCCTCAACGGCGATGGCGCGGCGGCGTACAAAGTCGTCCCACTGGCTCGCGGAAAGTGCACGGCAACGTTCACGGGAGGCGACGGCAAGACGGCGAGGCTTTCGATTAACGTCAAGCGTTCGTGATCCTCAAACGGTGGGCGCACCGAACCAAGTCGTAAGTGCGTCGGCAAGACCTAACTGCGTTTGGTCCCCCACCCACGCGACGTATCCATCGGGCCGAATTAACACCGCGGTGGGAGCGCTGACCGCGCCGAGTGCCGGGAGCTCCCATGCGCCCTCGTATTCCGCGTCGGCCGATCGAACGCGATCTTGCCATCGAGCGATGTCGATGCTGCCGGGTTCACCAAGATTGAGCAGCACCGGGCGGGCGCCGTGCAGCAACGTGAAAACGCGCACCGGGCCGTTTGTAGTGACCAGATCGAGATCGGGCATGCGGCGACCGAGGAGCGGGTGACCGTCGCCGAGATCGTAGTGAACGTCGAGACCGGATAGGTTCGCGGCGAATGTTTTGCGCGACTCGTCCAGGCCGAGCAGCTCGGACATTGTGTCGCGGAGCGCCTTCGTTCGCTCGTCTTCGCGCCGAAGGACGATTGCCGCCATCGTATTGCGCAACACGCGCGCACCTACCGGGTGACGCTCGGCATGATACGTATCAAGAAGGCTGTCCGGCGATGTCTGCCGGACCACCTGAGCCAGCTTCCATCCTAGATTCACTGCATCTTGGACTCCAGTCTGGAGCCCTTGTCCTCCATCCGGGGGATGCACGTGCGCGGCGTCGCCGGCCAAAAAGACGCGTGCATTTCGATATGCCGCGGCTTGCCGAGTCATATCGGTGAACCGCGAGATCGAGCTAGGATTGTGGACGTCGTAGTCGGTGCCGTATACCGCGACAAGAGCTTCGCTGAGATCGCGCAGGGTGGGTTCGGTGGTGGCTCCGACGTGGCGTTCGGTCACGAGGACGCGCATTGGTTTTCCATCACCCAAGCTGCTGATGGAATGGATGCCGAGGGCGTCGCGGCGGATGCCGCATTCCGGCTCTTCCGTCATCTCGACTTCGGCGATGAGGTTACTCGTCGTTGGATCCAACCCGGGGAACTCGATGCCGGCTGCCTTGCGGACGAGACTGCGTCCACCGTCGCAGCCGACCAGATATTGCGCTCGCAGCGATCGGCCGTCGCTCAGCTCGACGTTGACGCCGGCGTCACTCTGCGCGAAGCCGAGCACTTCACGTTCGCGATAGATCGGCACGCCGAACTCGTCGACCCAGCCGGCGAGTATGCGCTCGATGTGCTCCTGCCACAGCCCGAGCACGTAATTGTGCCGGGTTGGAAAATCGCTGATGTCTAAAGTGATTCCGGCGAACCATACGGTTGGAAACGTCTGCCCCTGCGAAGAGAATCGATCGGCGATCCCGCGCTGGTCGAGAACCTCGATGGTGCGCGAGTGTAGGCCGCCGGCGCGCGAGCCGCTGACGCCCTGGCCGGCGCGCCGCTCGACAATGGCAACGTCGACGCCCGCTAGCGCCAGCTCGCCGGCCAACATCAGTCCCGTGGGGCCCGCCCCAGCAATTACCACGGCATGCTCGTTCGACGTTTGCATTTCGTGACTATACGCCGCGATACGGGGCTTGCCGCAAGCCTCCGGTCATGGGGTATAATAAAGGTGTAGATATATCCACGGCTCCGTAGCGAGCGGTGCTTTGCCGCGGTCCTTCGACTACGGCGCTACGCGCCTACGCTCAGGATGACAATTTGGTCCCAGCGGTAGAGTTGTTCGAAGAAGGTGCGGGCGCTCTCTTTGTTGCCGTCGCCGATGATTTGGGCGATGGTTTTTTTGTTGTCGATTGCGGTTAGGAGTTGTTCTTGGGCGCGGTCGATTGGGAGATAGAGATCGTTGTACGTGTGGTTGCGGTTGATGAGCACGGCGGCGGCGCCTTCGGGGAGGCGGTCGCGGACGGTAACGGTTTCGGGTAAGCGCATCGGCACGTATTGGAGCCATGCATCACCCGTAAAATTCGGGGTGTTCGCTTTAGCAGCGCGTTCGCTCGTATAAGCGATGGCGGCGTGGCGCACCATCGTGCCGCGGAAGAGTTCGATGGCGGCGTATTGCTCTTCGACGGGGAGTTTCAGCAGTTTGGCTTGGTGCGGCTTGGTTGCGAGCGCGCCGCAATAAGGAAGGTACGGTGCTTGGCGGATCCAGCGACCGAACGTGAGATCGGCGCGATTGATAAAGTCCAGGAACTGCGGGACGGAGTAGGCCCGGTCTTGCGGGTGAAGCAGTGCGTCGGCGAGCGCGGCTTTGTCGCCGAAATCGGGGGAGTTGCGCAGCAGCGGAACGAGCGGGTGATCGACGGGAAGCGCTTGCAGCGCTGCCGCAAGGTCGTCGATGTCGGCCTCGGTCGTGCCGATGCCAAGACGGCGACAGTAGTCTTGAAGCATGTAGACGCCGGCACGGCCATATTGCGCGTAGACCATTAGGTTGAGCGCGCCCGCCGGCGCGAGCACGCCGCGCAGCGCTCGTAAGCCGGCGTCGGGATCGGCTAAATGGTGAAGCACACCCGTTGAGACGATGTACTCGAAGGTTTGGTCGAGTTCGGCGGCGCGTTCGATCGGGAGTTGACGCACCTCGAGGTTGTGGAGAGCGTACTTGCGCTTCAGTTCCTGCGTAAATGCGATGCTCTTGTCGCTGACGTCTATACCGATGACTTTGGCCTTTGGCCAGCGGACGGCGTAATGCGCGGCTTGCATGGTGCCGCAGCCGGCGACGAGGATGCTGCGATCGTTGCGGTAGGGTTCCGACGGCCAGAAGAGCGTGGATTCGGTGCGGCGACGCGCATCGTCCCAGCGAGCGCGATAGGCGTCGAGATCGTCGATGGGCGGCGGATAGGGGTGGGTTTCGTAAAAGTCGATTACCCGCGCGGCGATATCGTCGTTCTTCATGCGAGAAGAGCCTTCCATGCCGGGTCCGTTACGACCCGGTATGAAAGGCTCTTCCCGTTGCACCGCTTTAGCTGTGCGGCTGTTGCACTTGTGCCAGGACGGCGTCCAAGTTGAACGACGCGGGTTTCTGGCGCGGTGGGAACTTGGCGAAGTCGCCGATGGCGCCGGCGACGACCGCTTGCATTTCGTACATCTGGGGAACGTGGTCGACCATCCAATCGAAGTACGTGTTCGAGTTGAAGTCGGCGCGTTCGAAGGGATCGCGACGCAAGCTCACGATGTGCGGCAAACGCAGTTTGATGAAAGGCTCGGCCCATTGCTGCATCGTATTGGCACGCTGCACGGAAAGATTGAACTTGTAATCCCCGACGCGCACCGCGATAACGTCGCCGTCATCGCTGAAGTATATAAGTGAGCGGCGCGGACTCTCTTTGGCCTGTCCAGTAAGGTACGGGATCATGTCGAAGCCATCGAGATGGACGTTGAACTTTTTGCCGTCGACGGTGCAGCCGTCGAGAAGCTGTTTCGTGACGTCTGGATTACCGGCTGCGGACAGGAACGTCGGGAACATGTCAATGTGCGAGACGATGCCGTTGAGGACCGAGTTGGGCTTGATGTGCCCCGGCCAGCGCATGAAGCACGGAACGCGCCATCCGCCTTCCCAGTTCGAGTCTTTTTGACCGCGGAACGGTGTGTTCGCGCCATCCGGCCAGGTGTCGTTCTCCGGCCCGTTGTCGGTGGAATACATGACGATGGTGTTATCGGCGATGCCGAGCTCGTCGAGCTTGTCCAGCATCATGCCGATCTGCTCGTCGTGCACGACCATGCGATCGCTGTATGGATCCTGCCCGCTCTTGCCGATGTTCTTTTCGGCGACATGGGTTCTAAAGTGCATGGCCGTGGAGTTGTACCAGAGGAAGAACGGCTTGTCGGCTTTGGCCTGCTTCTCCATCCAGTCGAGGGCTTTGGCGGTGATCTCCTCGTCGACGGTTTCCATGCGTTTTTTGGTAAGCGGGCCGGTGTCTTCGATGGTCTGCTTGCCGACGCGGCCCCAGCGCGGGTCTACCGTGGCGTCATCTTTGTCCGTTGCAAAGCAGTGGAGGACGCCGCGCGGTCCAAACATCTCTTTGAACTTCGGGTCCTTCGGATAGTCCGGCAGTTCGGGCTCTTCTTCAGCATTTAAGTGATATAAGTTACCAAAGAATTCGTCGAAGCCGTGGACGGTCGGTAAATACTCGTTGCGGTCGCCCAAGTGGTTCTTGCCGAACTGCCCGGTGGCATAGCCCTGCGGCTTGAGCAACTCGGCGATCGTCGGGTCTTCCTTTTGGAGGCCGACGGTGGCACCCGGCATGCCGACCTTCGTGAGGCCGGTGCGGATCGGGTTCTGTCCGGCGATGAAGCAGGCGCGGCCGGCGGTGCAGCTCTGCTGAGAGTAGTAATCGGTGAAGAGGACGCCCTCATTCGCCACCCGATCGATATTTGGGGTTCGGTACCCCATCATGCCGTTGCTGAATTTACTGATGTTCCATATGCCGATATCATCGCCCCAGAGGACCAGGATATTCGGCTTCTTCGCGGTTCCAGCCATGAATAGTCGTCCTTTCGGTCAGAGAGCAACAAGCGTACTGCTTCCGATGGCCTGACGCTATCCCGAAAAGGCAACGGTGGGCCGCCCTAAAGTGCCGTTAAGCCGGCAGCGAGGCACCGGCCGGCAAATCGCCGAGGGCGCGATAGTTTCCGACGATCGTAACTTCATGAAATTCCGGCCCGGAGGCGCAGCGGTCTTTGATTTCGGCTTGGAAACGCTTGAACGCGGGGAGCTCCGGGATGGGGTTTTCTTCGGATTGGACGGTGACGAAATGAAAGAAATTGCCGTCGTCGTCTGAGAACGAGACGTAGCGCACGCCCTCTGGCGCGGCGGCGTGCAGTTCGCGGAAGACGTCTTGAATGAGGCGCTTATTTTCCTCGGTCTTCTCGGGCTTGGTTTGGTAACGAATGAGTGTTTGCATCATGACCGTTAGACGTGGGGCGGCAGCTAAAGGATTCTCCGCGCCGCACTTTTTTGGAGCGAATCCTTTGTAGGGTCCCGAACGTCTATGACGAGATGGAGACGTTCGAAGCGACCGAGGCCCTCGAGGCGCTGGCGGCCGGGCTGCGGCCCAAGCTGCACCGCTATTGCGCGCGCATGACGGGGTCGCGGATCGACGGCGAGGATGTGGTGCAGGACGCGCTGCTCAAGGCTTTTGCGGCGCTTCCCAAGGCGGGAGCGCCGTCGAATCCGGAAGCGTGGCTGTTTCGAATCGCTCACAACGCTGCACTGGATTTTTTGCGGCGGCGCGCGCGGGTTGCGGGCTTCGGTTCTGATGAAGAGCTCGAGGGGATCGTCGCGACGGACGGCGTTCCCGAGGGTGTGATGGAGCGCGAGGAGATCGTCGCGAGCAGTTTGCGCACGTTCATGCGGCTTCCCACGGTTCAGCGCAGCAGCGTCATTTTGATGGACGTGCTTGGGTATTCACTGGAGGAGATCGGCGCGATTATGGATTGCAGCGTACCGGCGGTGAAGTCGGCGCTGCATCGCGGGCGGATGCGCCTCCGCGAGTTTGCGCGCGAACCGGAGGGCGCGGCAGTGCCGGCTTTACCCGAACCGGAGCGTTCGCGGTTGGCTCGCTACGTCGATCGGTTTAATGCGCGGGATTTCGATGCGATTCGCGAGATGCTGGCGGACGACGTTCGCGTCGAGCTCGTCAATAAGACGCAGTTGCGCGGGCGCGAGGCGACGAACTATTTTACAAACTACGCTGGGATGAGCGACTGGCACTTCGTTGCGGGCGAGGTGGATGGGCTTCCGGCAGCGCTCGTGTTCGATCCGGGGGATTCGTCGCGCGCGATCTATTTTATCGCGTTCGATTGGGCGGACGGTCGGATCCGGTTGATTCGCGATTTCCGCTACGCTCGATACGCGATCGAGGGGTAGACATCACGTCGCTGAGCGGTCGAGAGCACCGTTCGCGAGCAAAATACATTCCGCGCAAATACTCGCATCGCCGTTCCCCACGACCCGACGCCGCTTCATGCAAAATGTGCAACGCTCGGTCGAGCGGCGGGATACGAGGAAATTGCCAACCGGTTCCGCGCGTTCGAAAGCCTCTTGTGCTTTGTTGAGGCACTCCGAACAGCATCTTACTCCTGGGCTGGCAATCATCGCCCCACCTGCGGGCGGAGCGCCGCAAAAAGAGCAAGCACTATGCGGCGGCTTTCTGCAGTCGGCAACAATCTGATAGATTCGTTGAAAGCTCATCTCGAGTTTCCCCGCAATCGCACGAAGGGAATTCCCCTCGCGGCTCAACTGGTAAACGGCACGATGAAACTGCTGCTTTGCGTCTTCCAGATCACGCTCCGCATTTCGGAGACGCTCGCGAGCCGCAGATACCGCAAGCCACCAATCGTTCGCCATGTTCAATGTCTAGTATAACTAGACAGTAGCCGGAAGTCAAATCTTGCAACCGTGTTGTACTGCGGGCGAAATAGGTGTATATACATATTATGACCCAGAATCCCGAACCGGACGTGCGCGAGTGCCTCGACTGCCTATGCTTGGCGTCACGCCGGGCTAGCCGTGCCATTACGCGGGCGTTTGACCGGGAGCTTCGGCCGCACGGTATCCGCGGCACGCAGTTTTCGATCCTGACCATGTTGATGGGATATGGGCCGACGACGATTGGGGACCTTGCGGAGGCACTCGGCATCGAGCGCACCACGCTTACTCGGAACCTTAGCGTGGTTGAGGATCGCGGTTGGGTGAAGGTCGGCGTTGGCGATACCGACGGGCGTTCGCGGGTCGTTACGGCGACGCCGAAGGGACGCCGGGCGGTTTCCGCTGCGATGCCGGCCTGGCGGCGAGCGCAAGCTGCGGCCGGCGTTGCGATCGGGCCGTCCGGACTCGCGGCATTGCGCGCGCTCTCCGGTAAGGCGCTCGGCTAACTCTCTTTTTGATTACAAGCGTGTAGATACACGTACAAAGGAACTATCATGATTGATTTTATCGACACCATCGTGACGGCATCGGCGGGAGCCGTGCTGCTCGTGGTCATTTGCACGATTCCGGAAGCGCGGGCTTGGAGATTGGCTTTCGCCGGCATCCTTGGCGCGTGGGTTGGTCTGGCGATCGCCATTGCGGCCTCGGGCGGCCTCGCCAGGCCGGCAGTGGTCGGCATCCTCGCTGCGATCCCGCTCGTTACCGCGGGCGCGCTCGCTGCAACATCAGGAAAGGTGCGGTCTGCAATGCTTGCGATTCCGATGCCGCTGATTATCGGGGTAAACGCTTTTCGAGTTCTGGGCGCGGGGTTTCTCGTGCTAGCGAGCCTTGGGCGGCTGAGCGGACCGTTTCCGTTCTCGGCCGGTTGGGGCGATATCATCGTCGGGGCGCTCGCCATTCCGGTAGCGATTTTGGCGATGCGCGTTCCGGCGAGCGATCTGCGCATCGTGGGGTGGAATGTGCTGGGGACGTTGGACCTCGTGTTCGCGCTGGTGCTTGGGATCGGATCGGCTGACGGATCGCCGCTGCAGTTCATTCACGCCGGCGTGGGATCGGCGGCGATAGCGGCACTGCCGTGGTCGCTCGTGCCGACGGTTCTCGTACCGCTTTACCTCATTGGGCACGCCATCGTGTTCGCGCAGATTCGCGCTGCTTTTGCGGCGAAACGGTCGCATTCGGCGTTTGGGGCTACCGTAGCTACCTGACGTTAAAAGGTCGCTACGCGAGCCCTTCCGTCTTTCTTGACGGGGGCTCGCGTAGCGAGCCATCCTTGGTGCGCTTCGACAAGCTCAGCGCTTTCGTTGCGCCCTTCGACAAGCTCAGGGTGACAAGCTTAGATGCTGCTGCTGTCGAATGCGAAGCCGTAGGGTTGGCCGAATAGCGGGTTGGTGTAGGTTGGGCCGGCGGTGCCGCCGGGGAAGCTGAAGGTTGCGCCGACCATCGTTCCTTGCGGGTTTTCGAAGTAGACGGGGCAGCCGATCGTGCCGTCGGTGGCGACGCCGAAGGTGATGCATGAAGCGCCGTTGGTCGTGGCGATCTGTTTGCCGGTTGGTTTGCCGTTTTCGTTAAACTCCGTGATCGTATATTGGCTCTGATCGCCGATCAGCACGTGTTTTCCGTCGGCGGACGCCCGAATGCCGAACGGCGTCGCGAGCGTGGTAATGGGAAGCTGTTTCGCACCTTGATGCTTACCCTTTGGGAATTCGACGATGGCGGCTCTGAAGTTCACGACGCCGGTGGCGAATACGTTGCCGGCTGCATCGCAGGTCACGCTACCGATGGCCCCACCCTGGTACGTCATGGTGCGCGTGGGTTTGGTAGCGCCGTGCGAATAGACGAGGATGGGGCCCTGGTCCGCGGCGACGAACACGGTACCGTTCGGACAAATCGCAACGTCGGTTGGCTCGAAGCCGGCGGTACTTAGCGTAAGCTTCGGCTTGGTCGCGCCGGGCGCGAAGACGAGGACGTTGTTGTCGCCGCCGTTGGCAACCCACAGATTGTGATTTGCATCGACCAGTAGGCCGCCTGGTGTTTTAAGATTTTTCAAGATGCGCAACTTGATCTTTCCGCTGCTCGAGTAGGCGGTAATGCTATTCTCGATTGAGTCGGATATATAGGCTATAGCGGTTGGCGAGCCGGGAACTTTCGCGAACGCGGACGCGCCGCCGACGATGGGAAGTGCGCTGCCGGCGCTAGTGCCGGTGGCGCCCGAGCACGCCGCGAGGGTTGCGATGGCGGCGGCAGCGGTGATCGCGGAAGCTATTGAGGATGAAAAACGCATGGAATGAAGACCTCCAGAAAGTGGGAAATGTTAGAAGGCGCCGAGACCGTTTGGCGTTCCCCAGCCCGTTGGGCCGTCGTAACCTGGGACTGCGGTGCAGAGATAGGTAGGTAGACACGTGCCATCGTTGCCGTCGGTCACGTCGAACAGATCGTGGCCTTGACCGTTCCAAAGGTTTTGCGCGGCATTTTGCGTGTTCGTATGGCCTTTGAGAGCGAAGATGGATGCGACGATTGGGGATGCGACGCTCGTTCCGCCGATCACCAGCCATTTGCAGCAGGTGCCGAGCGAATCGTAAATGCGAACGCCGGTGCTGGGATCGGCGACCGCCGAGACGTCCGATTCCACGCGGCCGGCGCATCCGGTATCGTGCTGCCAACTCGGCTTCTTGACCAGCGTGCTGCAGCCGGCGCCGGCGCCCGGCCAAACGAGTTCCGTCCAGCCGCGGCCGCCGGAAGTACGCGAGAGCGACGTCCCGCCAACGGCAACGACGGTGCTAAATGCGGCCGGATCCACGGCGCCGTCGGCAAACGCCGCGTCGCCGCTTGCGGCCACGATCACAATGCCTTTGTGATCGTAGTGCCGATCGTACGACGCAGATTCGGGACCGCCGTAGCTGTTGCTGACGACCGAGGCGCCCTTGGCAACTGCGGTATCGACGGCAACCGCGAGGTTGTGCGTGGTCGGCGTCTTGCCCTCGACGAGCAATATGTGGCAATCCGGACAGACTGCCGATGCCATGTCGAGGTCTAGCGAGATTTCATACGTCCACTGGACGCTTGACGACGGGTAGTTGCCGGCGACGCCTTCCTGATTGAGCTTACGAAAGCAGCCGTTGGCGGTGGTGCATGGCGGCAGATGGAAATGCGCGCGGTACATCGCGAGATCCGATTCGGCTAGTGGATCGTCCAGCGCGTCGACGATGCCGATCGTGCGGCCCGCACCTCCGGTGTTCGGGAGGTTGTAGGCGCTACGGAGATCCTTGGGCGTAAAACCGCGAAAGGGGCCGGTCGAATCGGACGTATCCGGCGCACGCGCGATCGCGGCGCTATTGACGTCGGTACGAACCGCCGCGTAGCATCGCACTTCACCGACGAAGATTTGGTCGCCGCACGCCAGGAAGTAATTTGTCCCCGGCAGCGATTGCTGGACGCGCGCGACCGTTCTCGACGATGCGAACGACTGCGAGACCTGCGGTACGTTCGTTGCGCTTCCGCCCGAGCAAGCCGTCACGAGTGCGGCTGCCGAGACCGATGCGGCGATTCGAAAGATGACGTTCATACGATTTCCTACTACAGCTGTGAAAGTAAACTACGGGTTTTGGGCCGGGTTGACGGCAACACCGAACGGAGCGCTGAGGCCGTTGTCGAGAACTTTGAGCGGATCGCCGGACGGGTAGGCGTATTGATACACGGCGCTCCAATACTCGTCGGTCACCCACAGGATCGGATCCCCAGTCAGCATTGCGAACGAAACTGGCTCGACCAGATGCGGCAGCGTGGTTCGCACAGCGGGCTGCCCGAGCGCACGCTCGGATTTCGGCACGTAGGTGTACAACGTCGCTCCCGCTGGATCGAGGACGAGCAGCTTGCCGTTATAGACTTGGATGCCGCCGAGCGATTGAAGCGCGTTGCTGAAGGTGACGTTGCGAATCGACTTGGCCTTACAGCCGCCGGAGATCTCGCCGATGAGCACCTTCGTTTGCTCGATATTGATGCCGTTGACGTAAATGTTGCCGTGTTTATCGAATGCGTCGAGGCCCATCTCGCGCCATCCGGGATCAGTCAGACGCACGCATGGTGACGATGCGCCCTTCGCATAAATCGTGACGCTGCCGTTGCCGCCGTTCGATGGATCGATGGTGTTGCTCACCGCAACGATGCCGGCGGAAGACACGGCTACGCCCGCAGGCTGGCCGCCGAAATCCGTAAGCACGCGCCTAAACGAAGTATATGGTTTCGGATAGATGAGAATGTCGCTGTCGACGGAGTTTGCGACGTAGAGGGTTTCGTCCGCGTCGGTGGCTAGGCCGAATGGTGCGTTGAGACCGTCGTAGATAATACCGTTCAACTGCCGGCCCGCACCCCAGATGCTTACCGTGTCAGTTCCCAAACTGGAGACGAACGTTTGATTGCCCTTTGCGTGGTTAATGGCTGCGACGTTGACGAACGGCTTGGGGTGCGCCGGATTCGCGTGAATGTAGCGTGCTGCCATCAATCTTAGGCTTGGGATGCGCCTCGGGCCGGACAGCGACGTATCGGAGGCCGATCCAGTGGAAGGCACACCGCCGGCGGTTGGGAGTTGAGACCCTGCCGACGAACACGCAGCGAACAGTGCGGATGCGACGCCGCTGAGAATCAAACGAGAAAGCGAAGAGACACGCATTGGAAGTTTCTCCTGACGCGAACGGCGCACTACGGAATCGCCGGCGGATTGACGGCGATGCCGCCGGGGGTGAAAATGCTGCCCTTGGCGGCTTCGTTTTGAGATCTCATGAAGCGACCGTCGGGAAAAGCGTACTCGATTCGTCCCGCCGCGAGACCTGAATGGACGACCCACACGCGGTTTCCGTTCTTCGAAAGCGCGAACGCCGCCGTCGTGGTCCCTTGTGTGAGTTTGGTTACGATCAACGGCGCGCCAAGCGACCCGTTCGCCGGCGGCCCATACGTGTAAATCACCGGATCGAGATTGCCTAAGACAGGACCTGGATTCCCCACGGGTTCGTCCGCAATAAGGACGCCTCCGCGCCGGACTGCAATGGCGGTTGGTTGAGCGAGCACGTTGCCGATGCGAAGCATTGCGACCGACGTAGCGCTGCAGCCGCCGGATATTTCGGCGACGAATGGTTCGCTTCTGCCCTTAACCAGGTGGTTGCCGAGGACAAATAGGTTTCCGGCAGCGTCGAACGCTCCGGTTTGCGGATACAGGCCGGCGTTGTTTGCGACCGTAACGCACGGCTTCGCGGAGCCTTTGGCGTAAAAACTCACGCTGCCCGACGCGTCGCCGAGGCCGCCGTTCATAATGCCGACGACGCCGCCTCCGCTAACGGCAACGCCGAGGGGTTCTCCAACGGTATCGGCGAGAGTCAGCGTGACGGAGGTGTACGGTTTTGCGTAGACGAGAATATTGCCGGCACCCGAGTTCGCGATGTAGAGTTGCTCGGCGGCATCGGTAGCGATACCAGTGGGTTGGGAGATGCCGGCGGTGATGCGTGCGGTCGCTCGTCCGGCGCCATTGAAAACGCTGACGACGTTGTTGAGGTTATCGGAGACGATCGTTTCGTTTCCGTTCGCCGCCGTAACGGCTGCGACGTCGACAAACGGCGTTTCGGCGCCGGTAGCGACGCGCGGCTGCGGGTTGCCGGTCGAACAGGCGGATAGCAACGCAAGCGTTGACGAGCCGCACAGAATAGCCGATGAAACGCGCATTGGCGGGGTCTCCAAAACCTGTAGAAGGTGACTCCGCTTATTCTGTGCTTACCGGAGGGATAGGACCAGGGACACCCGTACGAATATCTGTACGATGAGGGAGCCCTTGCTTTAACGATGAACCACGGCCGGCCCCATTTTGGCGCGCTCCTGCGGCTCTATCGACTTGAAGCCGGGATGACCCAGCAAGATTTGGCCGAGCGGGCCCGCTTAAGTGTGGAGGCGATCGGGGCGCTCGAACGCGGAACCCGCACGCGACCGCATCGCGAAACCGTCGATATGTTGGTAACGGCGCTCGCGCTGGCGCCTCAATCCGAGGCGCTTCTCAAGGGTGCGGTCGGCATCGCGAATCCGTCGATTCAACGCGACCGCGCCGAGGCAGCTCCCGGCAGCCCGCGAAGCAATTTGCCGCAGCCGTTGACGTCGTTCGTCGGACGAGAACGCGACGTTGCCGACGTTTCAACACTTCTACGCGAGCATCGATTGGTGACGATCGTCGGCTCGGGCGGCGTCGGCAAAACCCGGCTTGCCGTGCGAATCGGAACCGACGCTCTGAATGGGTTTCCGGACGGCGTGTGGCTGGTCGACTTGGCGTCGCTGGTGGATCCGGGGCTGCTGCCGGCAGCGATCTTAGCGGCCCTGCAGATTTCCTCGCCGGACTCGTCGATGGACGTCGTGATCGACAATCTCAAAGACCGGCGACTGTTGCTGTTGTTCGACAACTGCGAGCACGTGATCGCGCGCGCGCGCGACGTCGTCGCCCGAATCATGCAATCGTGCGGCGACGTTCGCATTCTTGCCACCAGTCGCGAGGCGCTGAGCATCCCCGGCGAGCGCATCTACCGGCTGCCTTCGCTCGCCTTTCCGGCCGGCGACGTTCGGACCGCCGGCGAGGCTTTGACGTACGGCGCCGTGTCGCTCTTTGTGGAGCGCGCGCTGGCGCTCGACACTGGATTTGAGTTTACCGACGAAATCGCGCCTGAGGTCGCCGAGATCTGCCGCCGGCTCGACGGCATTCCGCTCGCGATCGAGCTTGCAGCCGCTCGCGTGAACGTGCTGGCAGTCGCACAAATAGCCGAGCGGCTGGACGAACGCTTTCGCATCCTCACCGGCGGCGACCCCGCGGCGCTTCCGCGGCATCAGACGATGATGGCGCTCATCGACTGGAGTTACGATCTCCTGACCGAGCGCGAGCAGCGATTCTTCGACGCCTTCTCCATCTTTGCGACGAGCTGCGCACTGAATGCGGCGACGGCCGTATGCGCCATCGACGGCGAGGACCACATCTCGGTGATGGATCTCGTTGCTTCGCTGGTAACGAAGTCGCTGCTGGTCGCGGAGTCCGCCGGCGGCGAACAGCGCTATCGTTTCTCCGAATCGACGCGACAGTATGCGCGCGGCAAGCTCATCGCGCGCGGCGAATACGAGGAGATCGCGCGGCGCCATGCGGAGGCGTACGTGGACATCGCCGAACAGTTCCAACGCGAATGGGACGTGCGCCCGGAGCAAATCTGGTTCGCGCAAGTCAAGCTCGAGGTGGAGAATTGGCGGGCGGTCTTTGAATGGACCCTCGGGGAGGCGCGCGACGTCGGATTGGGGCAGCGCTTGGCGACGCAGCGAAAAGTGATGTGGTACGCGTTTCCCCACATCGAGGCACGGCGTTGGATTCGCGCCGCACTGGAACGGGTGGACGAGCATACGCCGCCGCGTTTAGCGGCGCTGCTCGAGCATGCCGAGGCCGACGGCGCCGTACGATTCGGAAATAACGCGGCGGGTTTGGCCGCGGCCGAACGCGCGCTTCTTCTCTATCGCGGGCTCGGCGATACGCTAGGATGCGCCCAGAGCGAATATCTCGCCGGGTCGTCGCTCCTCGTACTTGGCCGGCATTCCGAGGGCGAAGAGCGCCTGCTGCGTGCGCTTCGCGCAGCGGAGGGTTTGGGCGACCGGCGACTCCTTGCGAGCATCCTCCAAGTACTCGGCCACGCGCGATCGACGGACGGCGACTTTGCCAAGGCCCGCTCGTACTTTTATGAGGCACTTGCGATCGCGCGGACGCTGGACTCTGAAGTGCTCTCGACGACCATCGCGGCCAATCTTGCCGGTAACGAATTCGATTCAGGCGATCCGGAGGGAGCGCTGCGAATCACGCTAGATGCGTTAGCAAAGCTGCGGGCGCTCAAGGCGTCGCCCAATATGCGCGGGATCAGCGTCTCACTGTTTAATGCCGCGGCGTACTCGATCGCACTCGGGCGGCACGACGAAGCTCGCGCGCGGACCGACGAAGTCCTCGAACTCGCGCGAACTTTCGGCTACGCCGACCTGGTGCCGCCTTCCCTGCGCCAGATCGCGCTTCTGGTCACGCTGGTGCCGCGCGATGAAACCGTCGACGCAACGGCAGACTACGAGGGTGCTGCCCGTCTTCTTGGGTTTCTGGCCTCGAATCTTGGCAGCGCGACGGCCGACGCGCACGCGGACGGTCAAGAGTTCGACCGCGCGCTCGCCGCAATCCGTACGGTCGTCGGCGAGCAAGACCTCCAGCGCCTGATGTCCGCCGGGGCCACGATGTCGCAAGAGCAGGCGCTCGAACAGGCGCACGCCATTCACTAGCCTCCAAAAGCTACTTGTACGGATTCCTGTACGGATTTTTCCTGGCGCCTTTCGCCCGCACGTTCTAGCATGGTCTTAAAGAAAGCGAGTGAGGCGGCATGTTTGACCGTGGTCTTCGGACGCGAGCGTACCAACTGACCACGGAAGGCTGGGAGCATTCCCTGTCGGAGCGTGTCATCGAATATCTCGAACTGCATTATCGCTCGCAGATCGGGCTGCGGGACGTTGCCGAAGCATTTGGGTATTCGGGACGATATTTAGCGAATGCGTTTCGGCGCTCGACGGGGCTGTCGATAGCGGCCTGGATCACCAAGCGACGAATCGGTGCGGCGCAGCGGCTGCTCGGCGAGTCGAATGCGAGCGTCGCTGCGGCATGCGCGGCGGTCGGGTTCGGCGATCTGCGCAATTTCACGCGGCAGTTCGTGCGACACGTCGGCGTGACGCCGGAGGTATTTCGCTCGGCGGCGAACGATGGCGCGCCGTTGATAGGGGACGGCGAGCCCTCCGTCATTCTTTAACGGAGGGCTCGCGTTCGAACCAACCTTTGTCGCGGTCCTTCGACTGCGGGGCTTCGCCCCTACGCTCAGGATGACAAGGTGATGTTGTTCTAGATCTTGATTTTGGCGGTTACGTAGAATTGGAACGGACTCTTTAACGAGCTGCCGTTCTGGTTGAAGGGGCCGAAGAGCGGGTTGTAGGGATACTTCACCAGCGGTTGGACGATCGATCCGTTGTGGCCGGGTGGGTTGTAGATGTTGCCGACGGGATTGATCTCACCGATGAAGCCTCCAGTCGTGTAGCCGCAGACGTTGCCGTTGCCCGACGTCCAGGGTGCTTGCGTGCCGCCCCAGCAGGTGTTGAAGATGTTCGCGAGCGTGCCGACGAGTTGGAGGCGCGGGCTCACATCGTAGCTGAGCTGCATGTTCATCGCGATGTTGTTCGGTTGCGTGAACGCACCGAGGCCGTCGAAGTTGCCGGTGTACGTATCCGGAATCGCCGTCAGCGCACCGCACGACTGTGCGTCGTAGCGGCCGCCGCCGTTGTAACCGGGGACGCCGGGCAGAACGGCGGTACAAGCGGCCGGGTCGATACCGGGGTTCGACTGGGGAATGCCATATTTCCCACCGCCGGCGAACTGGAGCGACGGCGTGATGGCAAACTTGTCGTGCTTGTAGTTGACGAGCAGTGTCGCCACGTATGGCACTCCGAAGGCGTCGGCCGAAGAGCCGATGCCGCCGGGGAAGATCGAATACGTGGGGAACTGCGAGTTCGGATCGATTTGACTCTGTGGGCTATTCCAGTACGGATTGCCGATGTCGGCGGCCGTACAGCCCGTCATAACCGGAGCGCCGGCCGTCGTATAGCACGGCGCCGCCGCAACCTGCGGAGCGCCGTTGGCGTTGGTCGTGGCACACAGCGGAACGTGGTTGTAGCCGGTCTTGCCGACGAACGCACCACCGGGCGCGCACGCCTTGGTGTAAGCGTTGTACTGCGAGATGACCTGGTTCGTGCCGGTGATGATGGTCGTCCCAAACTCACCCGACGCCAGCGTTCCGTACTTGATGTACGAGTCCGTGTACGCAAACGAGAGTTGACCTGCGAAGCCGTTCTTCGAGAAGTCGCCCTTTTGGAACAGGAACTCGAGGCCCTGGCTGCGCTGACTTCCGACGTTCAAGCCGGAAACGAACGAGGTCTTCTGGTCGAGGAAGAAGTTCTGAATCTGGTCCTGCGTTTGGCGCAAGAACGGTGTCAGCTTGAACGACATATCCGTGCCGCGGAACTGATGTTCCCACGAGATGTCGTAGTTGATCGAGGTCGGCGGGGCGACCGGGAAGCCGGGCGTCGTGCGTCCGAAGGCGTAGAAGTTGCCGCCGATGTAGTCGGCGAGATCTTCTTGCGAGGTGTTGTACTGCTCGAACGCGGTGTTCGGGGCCTGCGTATACCGGCCGTACGAGAAGCGTACGACGTTGGTTGGGTTCACTGTGTAGGTACCGGAGATACGCGGCTGCCAGATGTTATACGTGAAGTTCGCGGGCACGTTCTGGAAGAACGCCGGCGATTGACCCGCTGGGCAAGCTGCCGTTACCGCGCCTGCCTTGGGGACGATCACACCGGAGACGTCGTTGACGCAGTTATCGATGTTGAACGCGTTCGTCCACATGTTACGGGCCGCGCCCGTATCGGTGTTCGAGCCCGCGAAATTGAAACTGTCGAGACGAATGCCCAGGTTGAACAGCCACTTGTCGGTCGGACGGAACTCATCCGTCAACGAGCTCGACCAGAACTGCGGAACGACCTGGTTGTACGTGGCATGGTTGCCGTTCTCTGCCAGCAGGTACGCACACTGCGTGCTGCCGACGGTCGGATTCGGGCACGAGGCGGGCAGGTTCGGAACGCCGCCCGTGGTGCCCGGAGCCAGGCCCGATTGAATCGTACCGAACGACGTGGTATTCGAATTGCAGTTCACGGGGGCGCCGCCCGCCGGTCCGTAACAATACCCGCTCGTGGGTGCGGCGGCGTTGACGACGACGGCTGCCGGACCGACGAAATAGAACGAGTTGTTGTCGCGAATGCTGTTGGCCGTCGTGTAGTCTTCCGATAGGCTCACGAGGTTTTGAGCGTTGATCTGGTCTTGGAACTGGATGCTGCCGCCGCGCGTGTGCGAGGACAACTCGTAATCCGCCGAACAGCAGCCGGCGTAGTCCGCATAGAGGCTCTGTGGGCCGTTCTGCAGCCAGTCCGAGTAGTATGTGTAGCCGTATACGCGCAAGAACGCCGAAGAGCCGAAGTTCTTGGTGTACTGCAGTTTCACGATCTCCTGGTCGTTCCAGATCGTGTCACCGCCGACGATCGGCTGACCAGGAGCCGTGCGATTCGTGCTGCTGGGGAAGTAGTACGTTCCGACGCACTTGTTTTGACTTGCTAGTTGTGCCGCGGTGAACGTCTTGCCGACGTTACCCTGGCAGTTGTAGTTCAGGCCGTCGAAGTAGATGGGCGGCCCGGCGATGCCTTCGATTTGGATGGCTGCCGCGCAAGCCGCGCCGGTCGTGAGACCACCGCAACCCTGCGTCGAGGTGATGTCGCTGGTGTTGCTGTAGAAGTCGTTGTGGAGCGATTCGCTGTCCCACAGCACCTGCACGTCGTCGCGGCCGCCGTCGTTCTTGTGCGGGATCGCGAAGTGCAGGTTCACGACCGTGTCGCGCGCTGAGATGGCGGACAATATTGCGTAGTTGAAAGCACCCATGTAGTAGTGGAAAGATCCGATGGTGCGGGTATCGATGTTGTACGTCGGTGCGTAGCTGATGTTCTCGTTAAAAGACATCGGCGCGCCCGCCCAGTTGTCGAGGCTCGAACCGTTCTGATTGTCGACGTAATTGAACGCCTGGTTGTACCCGGCTACGCCTACGTAGTACGAGAAGAGCCGGTCCGGCGTTGCGCCGCCCGCTTCGACCATCGCACGATGGTAGAATGCCGGGGTTGCGATTCCGAGCTGGCCGTCGGCAAATCCCGGATACGTGCCGGTGCGAATAACTTGGTTGATGTAGCCCGAGAGGCCCTGGCCCTGCGAGTTCGCCGGCGTGGCGCCCGTGTAGACCTGGACTTCGGCGTTGCCCAGCGATGATGCCGAGCTCGACGGATAGTTGTCGAACGAGCGGTTCACCGGAACGCCGTCGAACTCGTATCCGACTTGGTCGTAGTCGCCGCCGCGAATAACGACGGTCTGATAGTAACCGGTCTGGTTGCCCGGGACATACGCGCCGGGGACGGACGCGACCGCGGAATAGGCGGAGTTCAAACCGCCCCCGCCGCCGAGCGCTGCGGCCGCTTGCTGGGCCGCCGCGTTCACGGAGTAGACGTCGGCCGTGGTGCCGCTCTTCACGAGTGCGCCGCTCCCGGTTGAGGTGACGTGCGCGATTGTGGTGAGCGATTTTTGCAAGCGGAGCGTCAGCGTCTGCACCGTATCGGCGAAGATGGCTTGCCCCGATTCGGATGCCGGCTGGTATTGGTCTTTGCTGACCGATACGGTGTACGTATCGGGCGAGAGGGTGAGAAAGCCGAATCGGCCCGAGGCATCGGTGGTTACCGACGCCGTTTGCGACGGGCTCGAGACGGTGACGACGGCGCCGGCGATCGGCGCTGAGGATGTTGCATCGACTACCGAACCGGTAAGACCGCCCGTCGTGCCTGCCAGTGCCCACGTTTCCTGGCTCACGAACATGACGAGCGTTACCAGCGCGGCGACGAGATGCCGATATTGCATTCGTTTCACGCTTATGTAATCTCCTAAGGTCGTACGAGATGCGCGCTATCGCGTAGCGCACGAATCGCGTTGCTTGGCTGCGCGAAACGAACCTTTTTAGATACATTTACCTCAGATAACATCAAGTTTTTCTCAAGCGCGTTTGCGATTTAAAGTTATTTGATAACTTTCACGTTCCTGAGAGTTGTTGACGGCGGGAAACTCTTATGTTTTTAAGAACTGGTGTAAGTGCAATGATCGAAGCCCGAGGAACGACGTCGCACCACGATTCACTGTCCCCGCGTACGCGCAGCACGGGAACGTATGCGTTTGGACCGTTCCGGCTCGATCCGTCGCGACGGCTGTTGACGTGCGGCGATGAAACGATCCCGCTGCCGGAGCGGACGTTCCAACTGCTGTTGATCCTGATTCAAGCCGGCGGAACGATCGTCGATAAGGAAACCCTGGCCGTGCGCGTTTGGCCGGACTCGACCGTGTCGGACGGCAATCTTTCGCAGCATATCTACATGCTGCGGCAGATACTCGGCGAGCGCGCGCGGGATCGCGCCTACATCATCACCGTTTCGGGAAAGGGCTACCGTTTCGCGGCACCTGTTTTCGCGACGCCCGCGGCGCAACCGCCGGTCGCGGCCGAGCACACCGCGTCGCCCGGTTCGCAACTGCTGGACAGCGGTCTCGAGGTATTCCGACACTACTGCCGGGGAAGCCAACTACTCGAGCGCCGAACCGCACCATGTTTGTGGGAGGCGATCGATGCCTTCGACGCCGCAGCTCGGCTGGATGCGAAGTACGTGCCGGCGCTGATCGGGCTTGCTCGAGCGTATGCGTTGCTGGCGGAGTTCTGGAACGTCGCCGGCGAGCAAGTGTTTCCGAAGGCGCGGGAAGCGGTGCGGCGCGCGCTCGCGCTGGACCCGAAGTCGGCGGCGGCGCATTCGGCGCTCTCGGAGATTCTGCTGTTCTGCGATTGGAATTGGAACGCGGCGCTACGCGAAATCGATACGGCAATTCGGCTCAACCCTGGATCGACGTTCGTCTGCAACAACGCCGCGTGGCTGCATATTTGCCGGGGCGCGTACGATGAAGCGCTGAGCGAAGTGCAGCGCGCGCTGACGATGGAGCCGTCGAGCCCGCATCTGCAACTGCTTTTCGCACGCGTCCTCGTCCACTCCGGCGAATACGATCAAGCGATTCTGTCGCTGTCGAATCTCGTGGAAGCGGACGGCTCCTTCTACATTTCGCGGCGGTATCGCGCGCAAGCGTACTTGCTGCAAGGGCAGCCCGAACCCGCGATCGGCGATCTTCTTCTGCTGCGCGCACAAGAGCAATCGGAGGATCCGAGCTTCCGGCTGCCGATGCTCGGGCGCGCATATGCCGACTGCGGGGACAAACGGCGGGCCCAGGACATTCACAAAAGCTTGGTGGCGATGGCTGCGAGCTCGTACGTCGTGTGCTGGAATCTCGCGCTATCGGCAATCGGGATCGGCAAGAACGAAGAGGCGATGACGTGGCTCGAGCGGGCATATGAAGAGCGCGAACCCACCCTGCTCTTTCTCAAGAGTTTGCCGTGGTTCAAGCCGATCGCCGCCGAGCCGCGCTTCAAGGATCTGCTGGAAAAGATCGGCCCGTGAGGGGGGACCGCGACGCACGGGGAAGTGGTTGCGATGACAGAGCGCAACCGGGTTGCGATTCCGGGGACGAAGCGGACGATTTGGCCGGGGAGCCGGCATGCGGAGCCGTTGTCGTCGGATGCCAGGATTCGCTTGACGGCATGGCTGCGGCCGCGGAGCGGCGGCGAGCTCGACGCGGCGGCCGCCCAAAAGATTTCCGCAACGCCTCCGTTACGTCGCACCTACGCCGATCGGAAGGCACTTACAAAGGCAACCGGCGCTGATCCCGACGACGTTGCGGTGCTGCGCACGTACTGCAAACGTTTCGGCCTCGTCGTCTCCGACGTAAGCTGGCGAGCCGCCACGATTAGCGGGCCGGTCGAACAACTGGTCAAAGCTTTCGGCGCGACGGTCGCGATCTTTGAAGACGGCGGCGGTATGCGCTTTCGCCATCGATCCGAGGCGCTGCACGTTCCAAGCGAGGTTGCAAACGTCGTTCGCGGGATTTTCGGAATGCATCAGTGGCCGCGATCGCGGAAGCTTGAATCGCTGCAGCGCCATTCGACGCCGCTCCTCGCCCGCGACGTTGCCGAACGATATGCATTCCCCGATGCCGACGGGCGGGGGCAAACGATCGGCATCGTTCAGCTCGGCGGGGTTTTTAAGCCGGACGATTTCGATGCGTGCATGAAGGCGCAAGGCCTTGCGCCGGTACGGCCGATCGTAAAGCGCGTGGATAACGCCGATCTCGCGCACGACGTCGCGACGTTTAAAGATCTCGAAGCGGCACTCGACGTGCAGATCGCCGGTGCGCTGGCACCGGGCGCACGGATCGTCGTGTACGAAGCGCCCAACGACGAGCGTGGTTTTCTCGACGCGATCCACCGGGCGATCTTCGACGAAGAGTACGCGCCGACGATTCTCTCGGTCAGCTACGGATGGCCCGAACCGCTGTGGACGCCGATTGCGCTCGCCATCCTCGAGGACTTATTTACCGCTGCGGCGCTCATCGGGGTAAGCGTTTTCTGCTCGTCCGGCGACGACGGAGCGGAGACGGAGTACGACGGCACGCCGCACGTCGTTGCGCCGGCATCGAGCCCATTCGCGATCGCATGCGGAGCGACGGTGATCGCAGCTCCCGGTGACGGCGGCGAACAAGCGTGGCAGAAAAGCGGCGGTGGTTTTAGCGATCGATTCGACGTCCCCGCCTGGCAGAGTATCGCGCGCGCGAGCGCGGTGAAGAACGGCGTGCCGCCCGGGCGCGGCGTTCCCGACGTGGCCGGGCAACAAGGGCCGGGCTACTATGTAATTATGGATGGAACCGAACTAGCGATGGGCGGCACCTCTGCGGTCGCACCGATGTGGTCGGCACTTACCGCCCGGCTGAATCAACGCCTTGGAGTTCCGGCGGGCTGCTTCCTTCCTATTCTTTATAGCGAGGCGGACGGGCTTTTCGGCGAGATTACGTCCGGGAACAACGGCCGGTTTGCAGCCGCGCCCGGTTGGAATCCGTGCACGGGTCTCGGCGTTCCAAACGGCGCGGCCATAGAAACGGCGTTGCGGGGATAGCTCCGATTTAGTTCATGCACCCCAGCGCGTCGTTGCAAAACTGCTGGTGCGCGGCTTTATACTTGTCGACGGCGGCCGCAAGTCGTTGCGTATTCACGCCGGGCAGCGTGGCAAGTTTGTGGTGAAGATCGTCGATCGCCTTCGAGTGCGCCTCGAGATTGGCAGAAGCTTGATCGTGGGAAGACATTGCTGATTCTCCTTGTCTAGGCGGCGCCCGCCGCCTGGCTCCGAGCAGTATGTTGGCTTATCGCTTCGGCCAGCTCGAGAACCTGCTCCTCCGTTAGGCCGGCGCCGGCACTCATGCGACGCGCGAGTTCGTTCGCGTCGTAGGCTGCCGACAAAGCCTGCATCAGCCGGTCGTATCCGTATTGTTCGGTTCGCTGCCGGTTCGAGTCGTCGTAAGCGGCATCGGTAAAACCGACGATCGCCGCGGCCCGTTCGTGATCTCCGGCGAGTCCGCCGAGCACCGCATGGTGTTCCAACGCCGTCGTCATCCAGCGCGCGCCGGATTGCTTGAGCAGGTGGAGCGCCTCGCGAAGAACCACGCGCGCTTCGTCCAAATCGTCGACGGCCATCGCGTACGCCGCTACGTTGCACAGCGCTAACGCCAACGGAGCGGTATTGAGGTGCGCGAACGTCTCGCGCGCTTTTATCGCGGCCGCTCGTGCGGCTTCGAAGTTCCCGACGGCGAACTCCAACTCGCCGAGATTGAGGAGGGCGCTCCCGTGCCACTCGCTGCCCGGCCGTTCGCGCCCCGCGACTTCGTCGAAGCGCAGCCGTGCGCGTTCGACGTTGCCGCGCTGCAAATCCGTTACCGCCCAGTTGCGAAGAAGCGCGTTCAGCGTGAGGGCGTGCAGTTGTTGCGGCGCCTCGTAGGCTTCGGCGAACATGTTTTCGGCATCGTCGAAGCGCCCGGCATCGCGATAGCAGGCGCCTAAGCTGCAGAGGGCGCGAGCGATTTCGTCCGCATCGCCGGACGACCGCGCGGCGGCGAGGGCGTGTACCGCGGTTTTCTCGCGCTGCGCAATCGAACGCCCGACCAGCCACTCCAAATCGACGCAACGGCGTAAGACACGCGCGCGCGTCGACGCGTCTTGAACCCCATCGACAAGCTTCGCGGCGGCATCGAACCAATGGATCGCTTCCTGCGGCGTCATCAACAGCTCCGGCCATTCGATGCCTGCCAGCAAGCTCAACCCGGCCTCGACGTCGTTGCCGCGCAAAATCGACCAATCCAATGCGGCTCGCAGGTTCCCAATCTCCGGCGCGAGGGCCTCGCGCCACTTTACGTCCTCGAGCGCGTGCGCCACCGGAGCGAGGCTGTGGACGAGGCGGGCATAGTATAGCGCGTGTTTTGCGGCGATGGCGTGCGTCTCGTTTGCTTCGTCCAGTCGCTCTCGACTGTACTCGCGTATCGAGTGCAGCATCCGGTAACGCGATTCCTCACCGCCCATCTCGGCGACGACCAGCGACTTCGAGACGAGCGCGGAGAGCAGTTCGAAGGCTTTCCATTCGTCGACGGTATCGTCCGTGCAGACGGCTTCCACGGCTTGCAGCGTCCATCCGCCGGCAAAGATGGATAGCCGCCGAAACGCCGTGCGTTCGGCTTCGTCGAGCAGATCGAAACTCCAGTGTATGAGCGCGTGCAGCGTTTGCTGGCGCGGCAGGCGATCGGTTCCGGGTTGCGAGAGCAGGCGAAATCGCTCGTGTAATCTCGACGAGAGCTGTTTTGGGGTGAGGACGACCGTCTTTGACGCGGCCAGCTCGATCGCAAGGGGAATGCCGTCCAGCCTTCGGCAGATATCCACGACGGCACCGGCATTGTCGTCGGTCAGTGCGAATCGCTTTTCAAGCGCGCTCGCTCGTTCGACGAACAGCGCGACCGCCGCGAAACGAATGGCATCGTCCGCACGAATGCCTTCGGCAGCATCTTCTGCCGGAACCTCGAGCGATGGCAGGCGGTACGTCCGCTCGCCGGCAACGTCGAGCCCCTGACGGCTCGACGCAAGCACTTTAATTTGCGGGCAGCCGCTAAGAATCGATGCGATGATGCGCGCGGCCGCCTCGACCACATGTTCGCAATTGTCGAAAACCAGCAGCGCCTGTTTGCTCTTGAGCAAGCGCAAGAGATTCTCGAGCGGATCGCCGGCTGAAGGCAGCTTAATGGACATGGCTTGCGCGATCGAGGCGGGGATATAGGTGCCGCTCGATAGCGATGCGAGTTCCACGAACCATACACCGTCGACGAATCCGGCCAATACGTTCGACGCCACCTGCAGCGAGGTACGCGTCTTGCCGACGCCCCCCGCCCCGACCAGCGTCACGAAATGATTTTCGCTGACGAGTTCCGTTATCTCGGCGATCTCGACCTCGCGACCCACGAACGTGCTGTGCGCGCGCGGCAGGTTGTTCCGGGGCGCGGCCGGCGCCTGCGAACGCAGGCGCGGATCCAAGGCGACGAGCGCCAACCCCGTCGCTTCCGCCAACGCTGCGATTGCGTGACGATCTTCGGGTTCGTATTCGACTCGCTTTGGCGCAAGAGCGAGAAACCCAACGAGATCGCCGCCGACCATCATGGGGAACGCGAGTTCACCCGGCGCAGCCGATCCGAGTGCACGCGGATCCGCCGGCGCCGACGTGGAGCGCAGCCGAACGGCCAGCGCGTCGCCGGGCTCGATGTTTTCGAGCGGCACGTCGAATGATGAGACTTCGGCAGCATACGCGTCGCGACGCAAGTAGATCGCGCATCCGTCGGCACCCATGTGCCGGTCGATCGCCTCGACGACGCGGCGCAGCACTTGTTGTGCGTCGTTGAACGACGTAAGCTCTTTCCTCAATTGCGATAAGGCTTCGCGGGCTTCGCGGCGGCGCTTGGTAAAGGCAGCTTCGACGGCGGCTTCGACGCGCTGGTGAATGGGGCGGAACGCCAGCGTCGCGACCAGGACGATCGCGATTTCGATGGTCGTGCCGGCGATGCGCGAGCGATCCGCAACGTACTTGTCGGTCCAATATTCGGCGAGCGCGAAAAGCAGCACGACGACGGTTGTTACCAAGCCGAACGCGAACGCCCGCAAGCGACGACTCGAGCCAACCGTCTTCATGACGGTTGCCTTTTACCCCCGTCGCTCTTTCCCCTCGCCTAGGGTTCGCGCTGGACCGGTGTTCCGAGCTGGGCGGGAGTGCCGGGCGCGATGACGAGATAACGGCGCCGGCTTCCGGCGTCCGCACCGACGATTTGGCGGATAGCGCCGACGGCTACGACGACCGCGGCTCCGGCGGGGTTGCTGGTGAACGACGCGAGCGGTTGGAGCGTGCCGCTGCCGTCAGGCCGCGCGGCGAGCGCGAGGACGTGCGGCTTCATCGGCGACAATCCGGTGACCGCCGCTTGCAATATCTGCGTGAGCCCTTGATCGAACAGCGCGATGCTGGTCGGCGGCGGCGCATTTGGTGAAACTCCGCTTTCGGCGGAAACGAGCGTGAAGCGCGTGATTTTGCCGGCGATGCCAAGATCTTGAAGGCCTTGCAGACCGTCACCGGTCGGGACGGCGTTGGGAACATAGACGAGAGCTTGCGGCGCCTGGCCGATTGGGACCGTCGCGATCACGCGGTTCGTAAGCGTGTCGATCGCAGTAAGGCCGTCGTCATTCTCGAGTCCGACGTAGATTCGGCTGCCGTCGCCGGATGGCCAAACGCCGTGCGGCAGTTTCCCGACCGGGATGGTGGCGACGAGCGAGAAATCGCTTGTGTTGTAAACCTGCACCTGATTGAGCCCGCCCACGGTCACGTAGGCGAACAGGCCGCTTGCATTTTGTGCGAAGTTCACGTGATTGGTGATCGGTCCGCTGTCGATGGTTTTCAGAATTGCGAACGGCGGGTGCGCGTCGAAAACTTGGACTTTACCGACGTCCTTCAGCGTGAACCAGACTTGCTTTCCGTCGGGCGATGCCGCGATGTTCGGACAAAATGGGCTGGCTTGCGGAACGCGACCGGCGATCGAGTGGTCGGCGACGCGGACGACGACCGTTTCCGGCGTGAGCGACGAGCAGACGTAGCCGTAGGTGCCGTCGGGCGAAAAGATCTGCATGCCGGGGCCGTTGGGCACCGGGATTCGCATCTTCTCTTCATACGACTTGCCGTCCAGAACGGCGACGTAATCCTGGCCGCGGATCGTCACCCACACTTCCGATCCGTCCGGCGTAAAGAAGACTTCGTGCGGCGAGCGGCCGACGTAGGTGACGTGTTTGACCGCATTCGTCGCGGTATCGATGAACGTCACCGAGTTGGACGAGATCGACGTAGCGGCGATCGTGCGCCCGTCGGGAGAAAAGCCCATGCCGTGCACGAGCACTTGCCCGCGATACAGCGGGCTCAGGTTGGCGGGCTGCGGATCGCCTAAGCGAATGACGCCGAGCAGTTTGTTGTCGACGGGATCCGTGACGGAAATGGTATTCGAATATTGCTCCGCGGCGTAGACGCGGTCGTGATGGCTGACGGGGACGACGGCGGCCGAGGTACTCGATGCGACCGCCAGAAACGCCAATAGCGCGATGAACGGTTTCATGATGCTGCCTCCCCCGACGAGCAGGACTCAGGGGGCAAGATTCATCATCATCACGGGCAGCACCCTGCCTTCGCCGGCTATCGAGGGCTCGCTTCCAATCTGTCGCATGCCTAGTTTCTCGTAGAATCCTATTGCATTCGGATCGCCGCCTAGCGTGATGCTGCGCGCTCCTTTTTCGCGAGCGTAGCGAGCCGTGCTTAGCCGCGGTCCTTCGACTACGCTCGCTTCGCTCACTACGCTCAGGATGACAATGCTCTTAGAGGATGATGAAGAGTACGATTCGGCCGGCTGGGCCGGAGGAGTAGGCGATGGCGCCGGTTCCGGTTGCGTCGGTGCTGAAGGACGATGCGAGTTCAGCCGGCGCGATGCTTTGCACTTCTCCTTTGGAGATGCCCGTTCGCGTTTCGAAGTTCAGAGTGACGCCCGCGTTTGCGGCGGTGTCTTTGAGATCGATTTTGCCGACGGCGTTGAGGCTCTTTTGATGGACGTTCTCCTCGAACGTTCCCGTGGGTGAGGCGACGAGTCTGCCGCCGCGAACGATCCACGAATTGCCGCTGCCTTGCTTGAGTTTCAGCTTGCTGGGTGCTGAGCTGTAGGCGTTGAGGGAAGCGGTTCCGCTCGCGGCGCCGCTTCCGGTGAAGCCGTCGAACGTCGCCGTTACGCCGAGCGATTGGGACAGCGATGGAATCGAGGCGATCACGCCGCCGAAACCGCAGTCGTTCGTTGACGCGAGCGTGCAGCTAAGGCCGAAGGCGAGTTGCGCGGGGCCGTTGCGCTTTTGCGATATGGTTCCGGTGGTTGTCGCCTGTGCGCCGGTCGACGATACGGTGCCGTTAGTGGTGAAGGCTGCGAATCCGACGGCTCGGCCGCGCGTGTTGTATGCGGTCGACGTTCCGTCGATAATCAGGTTGCCCGATGGGAAGAACGTCGTTTTCAGCGAGGCGTGCGCGAAGCGCGTTTTACACGTGTGGTCGTAGAAGGCGTCGATGGTCACCTGCAGTTGCTCGGGATTGAGGACTTTAATCGTCGTCTCGACGCCGTTTTTGCATTCGCCGGTCGGCAGCACGCCGCCGCCTAGCGGAAGCTGTTCGAGAACGGCGGTGAGAAGCGACGCGAGCTGAAGTCCCTGCGCGACCGCAATCCCGGCTTGAGCTTCGATGCGTTGCGTTTCGATCGGGAGGATAGACGGCGACGACGTTGGCTGCGGCGGTGGCGTTGCGAGTGTGCTCGAGCAGGCGCCGAGCGCGATCGCGGTGATGAGGGCAACGAGTGCTATGCGGTTCATACGCCTCTTCTTCTTTTGACCAGGGCTCGCGTAACGAGCCAACCTTTGTAGCAGTCCTTCGACTACGCGCTTCGCGCTACGCTCAGGATGACACTGCAGAAAAAAACCGGGTAGTGCGGTTTGCACTACCCGGTTCTGCTTTTAGCCTTCTAGTTGGCTAGAGGGCTTGGGCTAGGGCCCAGGCTTTCGGCGCGCCGATGCCGGCGGCGTCGTTGTACTGGGTTGCGCTGCACGTGTAGGCGCCGTTGGTGCCGGACGTGCAAGGCGTGAAGTACGTCGCGTACTTGGTCGACGAGAACAGGCTGTAGATCGTCGGGTTGAGCCAGCCGAGCTTCGAACCGTGAAGTTCGTCGGCTTCAATCGCGAACGCTACGGACTGCGGCGAGGACCACGAGGTACCGAGGTAGTCACCGAACGCGCCGCCCGTGTAGACCGCAACCGGGTCGAACGGGAGCGAGATGTCGGGCTGGTTACGGCCGCCGGCGATCACGCCCGCAAGGCCGCTCTGGTAGCTCGGGACTGCGAAGACGCCTTGCGAGACGCCGCCGCCGCCCGAGTCACCATCTTCGCTGCCCATGGTGACGGTTTCGAGCACGCCTGCGCTCGTGTCGGTGAAGTTGAGTCCGCCGACCGACAAGAAGTACGGGCCGCCCGACGGCGCGCTCGGACCCTTGGAACCGCACTCGTTGCTTCCGCTGTCGCCCGACGATGCGGAGAACTCAACGCCCTCTGCTGCGCCTTGCTCGGCGATCGAGTTGGTCGAATCTGCGAACGAGACGTCGCTGGCTTCGCAGCCGCCGAACGACGAGTTGACCGCGGCCGCCTTGCCGGCGGAGAGCGCCGTGTTGTAGGCGTCTTCGATGTTCTGGTCGGCAAGCGAACCCATGTCGTACACGATGATGTTCGCACCCGGCGCGAGGCCGGCGATGGTCTGAACGTCGAGATCGGTTTCCGGATCGTCAGCCGTACCGCCGCCATCGACGGCCGTATTGGTGATGGTTCCGGTTTGCGTTACGCCGGCCGCCGTGAGGTATTTGGCGACGTAGCTGGTGTTGACCGCATCGTCGATCGCGATGGCGGCGGTGTAACCGGCGCCGTTGCAACCGTGCTGAACCGGGAAGTCGAACGGCTTCGCAATACCCGTTGCGAGCGTTCCGCTCGAGTTGGTCAGCGGGCCGTTGAGTGCCGCGGTTCCGGTGCAGCCGCTGCCCGGCGTTGACGTCGGGGCTGCAGTCGGAGTGGCTGTTGGCGCCGCGGTCGGGGTGGCCGTCGGCGCGCTGCTCGGCGTCGCCGTCGGACGCGGCGTTGCCGTCGGTGCGGTGGTCGGCGTTGCCGTCGGAGCCGGCGACGGCGTCGGCGTGGACGTGCCGCCGCTGAGCGTCAGCGCAACCGAGTCGATGAAGAAGTCGGTCGCGCGGCTTCCCGTTTGATTCGACGTCCAAAGCACGGCAGCGTTGGTGCCGGCGAACGAGGAGAGGTTGACCGTTTCCGTGACGTAGCCGCTGCTCGCATTCTTATTCGAGAACGACTGTTCGCTCGTGCCGTTGACGGTGAGCTTCAGCGTGTCGATGGCACCGGCGCTGCTGCGCTCGTTGGTATAGATGTAGAGATGGTAGGTGAGCGTGGCGGTGCAACCGGCCGGAATCGCGGCCGTCTGTTGTACCGTGTCGGTTTCGGGACCGGTATACCCGTCCATCCATGCTTCCCAGCTGCCTTGATACGAGAGCGAGGAGTCGTCGGTGATGACGTTCGGCGTGGTGGTCCAGTCGACGTTGCCGGACTCGAACCCGCCATTGAGCAGGATCTGCCCGGTGCAGCCGGAGGCCATCGGACGCAAGAACATCGGGAGTTCCTGACCCGAAACGCCGCCGGTCGGCTTGTCGCCGGGAACGCCGGACGGGAACGGATGCGTGATACCGCCGGATTGGTCTACGCCGGTGCGTGCAATGACGACGTTGTTCAACGAAGCGTCGCGAACGTACGATGCGATTTCCTTCGGAACGGTCGCCGGTTTGACGTTGGTGAAGCGCTCGCCGTACTTGCCCTGGCGAACGGTGTGGATTTCGGTCGCGAAATAACGTTCGACGACCGAAGTCGGGGCCTTAGCATCAACGATGGTGCGGTTCGAGAACCGCTGCGTGATCGTGAAACCGGCTTTTTGCAGCGCATGAACGACCGCTTCTTCTTGCTTCACGGTCGGCGCGAAGCGCGCGTTGAATTGTTCGCGCGTCAGCGGGTTGCGCTTACCGCGCGAGTTGCCGAGCTGTTCGACAAAGCGGTCGAGACCGGCTTGATCGTTGTATCGCAGCGTCAGGGTGATGCCGACGGGCGCATTAGCAGCCCGGCGGCCGGCGTCCGTGAACGCGAGCGCTCCGAGCGTGTGCGGAACCGAGACCATCGGGGTCAGCGACTGCATCGCGCTGGCCGACTTGACGGGAGCCGAGTTGTCGACCCCGTCGCCGGGCGTAGTCGGAAGCAGCGAGCCGTGCTGCCCGCTACAAGCAGAGAGCGCCAGCGACAGGCCGAGTGCCGTCGCTATGACGCGGGATGTTCTTCGCATGTGCCTCCAAATTTCAAGTGTTAAGGCCCAAGCCTTAAGCGCCGAGTGTGAAACGAACAAAGCCGAAAGCCCACGGGGCTCCCCCACCCGATGACCTATTCAACCGTAAAAATCATCTTTACAAAAAGTCCTCAAAAGCATATAGGTGCGAATTGCACCCCTTTGGTCCCACCTTTTTGTGCCTTGCGCTTGCTTGGGTAGCAAGCAATCTAGGGAAATGGAAAAGCTTCATCCGATCTTGTTCCGGAGCGCCCGATCTTAGGCGACGGGCTCCGGGAGCGGTGCTAGGTTCGAATTACTCGCGGCATTTCTCGCTGCGACGATCGGGGGCACCGTGCGGAAAGACATTCTCTCTTCTATTATCGTGGGCGCTATGCTCGCCGGGTGCGGCGGCGGTCATGGGCCGGGCGTTCCGCCGGCGACGGGCTCGGACGCGGCTCGAGGGGTTGGCCAAATCGCGTATAAGGCCGTCGCCTTGAGCGCGGTGCCCAGCGGGGGGAACAGCATCAACGATCTCGGTTGGGTCACCGGGTTTGCAGTGGGAGCGGGCAACGCGGTCCATGCTGCGCTGTGGCGCGGGAAGAAATTTACGGACCTGGGGACGCTCGGCGGGACGAACAGCGGCGTCGAATATCCCGTGGCTAACGTCAGCGGGCTCATCGACGGCATCTCCGAGACCTCAACCCCGGACCCGCTGAAAGAGAGTTGGTCGTGTTCGGCGTTCATCCCGAGTGATGGGAATACGTGCCTTGGGTTCGTGTGGGAGCATAACAAGATGACGGCGCTCTCCACCCTTGGCGGCAACAACGGATTTGCGGCTGGGGCGAACGCGAGCGGCCAGATCGTTGGATGGGCCGAGACGACGACGCACGATTCGACGTGCAAGAAGCCGCAGCAACTCGGTTTCGAAGCGGTCGTTTGGGCGGCCGGCACGCACAAAGCCAAAGCGCTAGCGGGCGTCGATGCCGATCCCGACTCGGCCGCGACGGCGATCAACGACGGCGGGCAAGTCGTCGGCATCTCCGGGACGTGCGACACGGCCGTCGGCGCGCTGTCTGCGAAACACGCCGTGCTCTGGGAGAACGGCAAAGCGATCGACATGGGCAGCCTGGGCGGCGGCGCGTGGAATACGCCCGACGCCATCAACGACAACGGTGTAGTCGTCGGATTCTCCGACCTTCCGGGCGACGCACACGCGGTACCGAACTTTCACGCCTTCGTCTGGACGAAGGACGGCGGCATGCACGATCTCGGAACGCTTCCGGGCGACGTATATAGCGAGGCGTTGGGAATCAACGACCGAGGCGTCATCGTGGGCGCATCTTACGGCGCCGGGTTCGCGACGTCGCGTGCGTTCATCGTGATCGACGGCGCGATGCGGCCGTTGCAAGATCTGCTGGCGGGTAAACCGGCGCTATCGTTGCTCTATGCGAACGACATCAACGATCGCGGCGAGATTGCCGGCGGCGCGTGCGCGCTTAAGGGCAAGACCTGTCCGAAAGGCGCGGCGGCTACGACGTTCTTGGCGACGCCTTCGCGCTGAGATATTCCGTTACGATCCACGATGCCGCGGCAATCGCGATCGTCTCCAGGAAATTCAGACCAGTTCGAGTAGTTTTTGGGATCCGCAACGAGTATCGGCACCCAAACGAGCAAACCAAAACCCAAGAGCATCGCCGTATTCAAAATGGAAGCGAGCCGGGCCACGAAACCCGTGAGGAGCGCGATCCCGGCAAGAAAAAAGGCGACGGTGGTTGCGTAGGCCCAGAACGTTTGGCCGGGTGGAATCCATTTCGGAACGAGCGTCACCGTTGGCGCAAAATAGAACGCCTGTTCCAATCCGAACGAGATGACGGCGACACCGAATGAATAGTAACCGAACCGAGCCGCAGTGGCTGCTCGAGGCGCAGTGCCCGGACCGGACCATGCGTAGAGGATCGCCGCCGCCGAAATGAGCGAAAACGTCTCGAAGAAATTCCCGTAACCGTTGAAAACGAGCGGGTGCCTGATCACGGGCATCAGCCCTATTAGACTAAGGAACACGTAGACCGCGCCCAACGCGATCGCACCGGTTCGTTCGGCTCCCGCTAAGAGGACGGCGACGCCTCCGAGGAGTTGAACGATGCCGACGATGTAGGCGAGAAACTCAACGTGCGGGACCCCGTATGCCTTGAGAAGATCCGCATTGATGAAGTCGTGCCACACGACGTTGCTGATCCCGAAGCCAATTGCCGACAGGCCGAAGATATAACGCCCGATGGAACGTTTCATGGCTTACGAACTCTCCCGTCCGCGCAACTGCCCCGGCGTGACGCCCATGACGCGGCGCATGCAAAGGGCGAGGTGACTCTGATTCGAGAATCCGGCCTGCAGCGCGACGTCGGCTAACGGGAGATTCTCGCGCTGCAATAGTTCCGCCGCGTATTCGACGCGCGTGCGGATGACGTATTGATGAACCGGCGTACCGACGGCGCGTTTGAAGAGCGCCTTGAAGTGGGACGGACTCGCACCGGCAACGGTCGCGAGCTCTCGTAAGGAAAGATCGCTTGCGATATTTTCACGAACGTATTCGAACACGCGGGTGAGCCGTGGGCGCGAAAGTGCGCCGGTGCGCGGCGCGACGGCGGGGGCGTACTGCCGCAGGAGATGCGCCGCGAGCGCGAGACCCAAACTTTCACCATAAATGCGGCCGAGCGGTTGGGGCGATTCCAGCTCGGCTTTCACTGCCCAGCCGATGTGCTCGAGACGCGGATCTTTGACGTGCAGCTGCGGCGCAACCGCGACGCGGTCGGCGTTAACGCCTATCGCTTCGGCGGCCGAGCGCATGAGCGCCGGACCGAGGTACATGGAGAGCTTGGTCGTCGCTGATTCGGTCTCCCAGACGCGCGGCACGCCCGGCGGGACGATCTTCATATCGCCGGGGACCTGCAAGCGACGTAGGGACTTTCCATCGCATCGGCTGGTGACGAGCAACGGCCGTCCCAGCTGCATGCTGACGTTGTGGCGAACGAATTGCATCTCCGAGACGCCGGCGGACGCGTCGTAGATCGTCGCTTCGAAACCCATCCAGTCCCGGCTCGCCGTGCGGACTTGAAAGGTCATCTCCCGGTCTTGGTGCCGGGCCCAGGCGCGTTCTTGCCACATAGCTTGAATTCGTGCTAACGCGAGGGCGTTTCCGGCTGTGACGGACCGGCGCGCCATTCTTTGAGGCCATGCTCGGTGGCGAGGTACGGGAGGCGTTGCCCCCGACGCCGGGCTAAACGGGCCTTGGCTACGCAACTAGGTCACGTCGTGCGATAGTATGCGCGGATCGTTGCGAACTACCGCGTCAACGAAGGCCGCTACTCCGAGATCTCCCGTCCACAACGATGCGCTAGGCATTCCGAACTCAGTGCGCCACTCGTATACTTGCTGAATTGCGTGCATAGCGAAGCGCCGAGCCCGGTCCAACCACACGTCATCACCCGTCCGGCGGTCCATCTGCAGTAAGGCAAAGCCATTACCGGCAGTCCCGTGACAAAGGGTGGGCCCCTTCCTCAGCGGACCAGCTTGCCAGACCCCGTTGGCGCCTCGAAGTAGAAGGTCTTCTGTGATCTCGTCAGCTCGATCGAGAGCTGCGAGGCTTGTGATGACACCCGCAGCACCGTGGCACCATTGCATCCGCTTCTGCTCCAATGGTTGACCCAGCGAGTACCAGTTCACTACCTCACCCTCGGAGATCGCGTAACGTTCGAGCATCGCAGGAAGTCTCAATGCAAACGTTTCTCTGCGAGCAGCGTCCAGCAAGTCGATGGCGCGTACGAATACCGCGAGATTGGTGATGGCCCCGTGCCCTGCCCCGACGTACCGGCGGCGCTTGCCGTACATGTCTTGCAGCCACAGGAGTCCGCCATCTTGATTTTCGGGTTCCCACGACTCCCATAACTCGTCGTGAACCGATCGTATAAGCGTATCAAAACGGGGATCGCCGTCTCGTTCGCGCAAGAGCAAGGCGGGAAAGATGGTACCCGGTGAACCCCACATGAATTCACGCGTGGGATTGCCGGAGTTGCTTTCTGCCGCGCGCATGCAGAGTTCCAGGGCACTGAGGTCCTTCGTTAAAAGATATTTTACGAACGCGATCCCAGCGGCTCCCATCCAATACGACGGGGCTCGCGATTCTTCGGGATACGTTTGGTACTGCTCCATGCATCGATCGATCGCGCGTCCATAGTCGTTGCGAAGCGGGACGTCATATCTTTCTGCTAGGCGCGCGAGCGCCCACATAGTTCCGGCCGCGCCATGATAAATGCCGAGGTTTGTAGCGCCCTTTTCCTGGCCATAGTCGTCCTCGGGGTGTAACCGCCAGGCATCATTCGGATCATAGAGGCCGTCAATCGTGCGAACGGTATCGACGACGAACGCTCGCGCTTTGTCGCGATCGAAGACGGCATCGGTAAGCGCTTCGTGTTCGGCGGGTTCGTAGATCATGGTTCGCCTCTTGATGACCGGCGGTCCTAAAGTCCTACCAGACGAGAGAGTCGATGCCGGGCCTTATGCGTAGTTCCGGGAAAGCACATCGCGAAGGTCGAACGACGTAGGCACGCTTTCCCAGCGTGAGAACGGGTGCACTACAATGGCGATTCAACTACGACGGGTTTGGGTCATGGTGATCGGGTGCGCGCTTACAGCCTGCGCCCAAAGTGCCATTTCCCCTCCGACCTTGGCTCTGCGCGAAACCATCCGCCCGCAAACGGCAACGCAGAGCATTTACGTAGAAAACTGCCGCTACGGCATATGCGGGCTGCTGGAAGAAATTCCAGCGGCCGACATCGGCCAACACCACCTACACCCCACGCAGGTCTTTAAGGGGGAGAGCAGCGATCTGTGGGTTGCCTTCGACAAGTCGGGCCGCCGCTATATGGCGGGACAGGGATACATTTCAGTGTATCCGCCCGGCGCGACGGCAACGACCGCGCGGCAAGCGTATCTGACGATCCCGCAAAGACAGGGTTATGCGGGAATCGCGATAGACAAGCACGGCAACATTTGGACCGCCGCAGGTGAGGTCATTTTCGAGTACCCCCCTCTTGCTGCGAATGCGCGAGGAAGTTTCACGCTTAGCCCGATCAAGAGGATCAGCGGCTCTAAAACTCACTTAGCGGCCAGAAACCTAATGTTCGATCCGACGTCCGGTTATCTGTATGTCAGGGGAGAGTTCGCTATCCTTGCTTTCGACTCGAACGGTAGCGGTAACGTCGCACCCGTGGTAAACATTCCGGGCCAAAACGCCGCTTTCACGATCGATCAAAAAGGACGCATACTCACGGTGGACGGTGCCATCTCCGTGTACAAGCGTTCAGCGACCGGAGGCGTGCAATCTGTCGCAACGATCGACGGTAACTTCACAAATGTCGTCACAGATGCACAGGATAATATCTACGCCATTGAAGTCTATTACAAATTCAACATTGGACGGTCGAGACTGGTAGAGTTTTCACCACTTAAATCGGGGTATGCCAACAGGATTCACCAATCTAAGTTCCACCTTCAACCATTTGAAGCAATCGTCGCATTTATCGTCCATTGAGTTGATGCTGCGTTAGTACGTGATGGCGATGCAGCCGTTGTTGTTTGCGTCGCACTGGTTTGTGGTTGCTTGGGAGTTTGTAACATTGGTGGCGCTTCCCGCGTAGGATGATCCGCCGCCGCCACCGTCAGTACCAGCTGTACCGTCTGCGGCACCGGAGCCGCCGCCGAAATAGCCCCCGCCACCGCCGCCGCCGGCGGCAGCGTCACTACCACCAACGCCAAGGACCCCTGCACGACCATCGCCCCCAATATCACCGGGGGCCAGCAACATCCCAGCTGCTCCACCGCTCGATTGCGTCCCGCCGCCACCGGCGCACGCGGATCCAACCATGTTATCGCACATTCCAGCCTGGCCGCTACCAGGCGGCGTCGCAGAACCGGCGTTTCCTCCGACGTTTCCGATTAAACGGGCGGCGCCGCCCCCGCCGCCGCCTGCGACAATCACCCGCGTCGACCAATCTGTGCTATCCGAACTCGTACGAACATTGGAACCCCCGCCACCGCCGCCACCAAGGAATGCGACCGCGCTACCGCCGCCGTTGAAGCCGGCGGCTGAGTAACTCGAAAAACCCGTCTGGCAGCCGTTGGCCTGTGCGGCCGGGCTTCCGCCGACAAAGACGTATAGCGGTTCGCTCGGAGTAACCGACAGGGTCGCCTTTACTTCTTCGCCCAGACCCGCAGGGGTTGGATTAACGGGTGGGTTACAACCCGATCCTCCGGCAGCGCCGACCGTGTCGACGGCGATCTGCGTTACACCGGAAGGAATGCTGATCGTCTGACTCGCGCCAGTGTACGCGTACTTGGTATAGGCCAGCGTCACCGACTGCGTTTGACCGAATGGATCGCGGATCGTCGCGGCGCAATTGCCGGCGCTGGGGCTGCTCGCTACAGTAACCGTGAAGGACGTGCCGCTCGCTGGGAGGCTCGCGATGGTACTGCAATCGCTGGCCGTTGAAGCCGAGAGCGTCTTGTTGTACGGTGCGTTCGTCCAGCCCATTTCCGATGCGCTGAAGGTCGCGGTCGAGCCCGCGCCGCTGGTCGCGTAGAGATCGACACCAACGTACGATGGATTGAGCGTATCGGTCGTCTTGATGACGACCGGTTGCAAGGCCGGCGTAAAGGTGCCCGTGCCTGCGGTGGCACCCGTTGCGCTCGCGGTGATCGTGGCGGGCACGATCGCGAGGCCAGAGTAGTTGAGCGTGGCGATGTCGCCGGAACTCAGCAGTTCGCCGGCCGGCGGGGCGTCGGTGCCGGAGGTCGCGATCGTTGTTGCGCCGGTCACGTCGCTATTCGTCAACGTCACTGCCGTTTGGTACGGGCCGACGATGACGTAGCCGTCGGGATCTTTGGCCGTTACAGCGAAGCTCGCCGCCGACGCGAAGGCGGTGCCGGCAATGGCACTGGGTAAGTCGGAGATCGCAAGCGATGCGACGACACCGGCAGGTTTGAACTTCAGGCGGTTCACCTTACCGTTCTTCACCGTGAATGGCACCTGCGCGACCGTCGAAAGCAGTTTGGCCGTCGTGGGGATATGCCCATTGACGGGAGGCTGATCGAACATTGCGACGTCGGCCGTGTACGTGCCGGTGGACACTTGCAGCCTGAACGTACAGGTCGCGATACGGTTGGAGTCTCGGCAGTCCGAATCGCTGGCGTGCGTTAGACCGAGTATTTCTCTGCGCCTTTCGGGGCCTTTGAACGAAAGCGTCATCCCTTTCGTCGCCGCCGAAATGTAATGCGCCGAGGGATTCGCACTATGCAGAACGCTGACGATGACGGTCAAGGTCGCCCTCGTCGATTTTTCAGTCGCCGATTTTGCGCGCGTTTCGGTTTGCGCGCGAGCAGCGGATTCGAGCATGTTTCCCGGGGCATTGGGGAGCGATGAGGCGTTGCGGCCACCACAGGCGACGAGTATTGTCCCCGCGCAGCAAATTGCAACCAGCGTGCGTACGCTCACGAAATGCACCCTCCATCTCAATAACGAAAATGGGTTTCAACGCGAGCAGCTACACGACGAAATGCGTTCGCCCGAAGAGCTTCGTTCCATGCCACGCATCGACGAAGACGATCGCGGGGCACGTAAAACCGGTCCAAAAGACCCAGCCGGCTGCCGTCAGTAGGTTCCAGGTTTACAGAGCATCCCAGTTTTCCGCGTTGACGGGGATCCACAGCATATTGGCTGCGTAACCGGTGACGCGCCGGCTGACGCCTCGGAAGATCCGCTCGTAATATATCGGGATGACGGGCACGTCGTCGTGTACGAGACGCTGCATTGCGTCGAAATCCCGATAGCGTTGGGTTTCGCTAGGCGTCCGGGCCTGATCGCCGGCCAGCGCTTCGAATGCTTTAGAACAGTAGTACGAATGATTCGCGTCGCCCTGAACGGCTTGGGAACACCGCAAGTTGAGCGACTGCTCCGGATCCATGCCTCCGTCCCAGGACTCGCTGACGATCGCGGCCTTCCCGTTGCGAAGTAAGCTGTCCGGGCTGAACCAAATGCGTGACGGCTGCGTCTTCAGTGAGAAATGCACGCCTGCCTCGGCAAGCTGCGCTTGTACTACGGTTGCAATGCGAACTTGCCACGGGTGCTGGGCGTTCACCGCAATCAGGCCATCTAGCGGGACGCCGCCCTTGACGCGCGTGCCGTTTTCCAAGCGCCATCCGGCGGCGTCGAGTTCCCGGTTTGCCGCTTCGAGGTCGTGGCGATAGGGCGGAATGGGAGCCGCGTGCCATCGCACGATCGGGGGCGGGAGGAACCCCGTGGCCGACGGGTACTCGTGATTCCACGCGTTCGATAACGCCGAATAGTCGATGGCGTAGGCGATGGCGCGGCGTACGTGCACGTCGCGCGTGGGTTCGATCCGCGTGTTGAGATACAAGAGGTCTGCGCCGTTATCCGCGATGCGCAGCACGCGGACTCCCGGCAACGAGGCCGCTTGCTCGACGTTCTCGGTCGTCAACGTGCCGATGTCGACCGTGCCCGTATTCAACGCTATGAAGTTGGAGTTGAAGTCGGGCACGATCTGCAGAACGATCTGCTGCAGCTTCGGTTTCGGGGCATAGTACGGATTGGGAACCATCACGATCCGGTCACCGCGAATCCATTCCTTGACGCGAAACGGCCCCGTGCCGAAGGGCGCGTCTTCCCAAGGCGTACCGACCACCTTCGTGTCGCTAAACGCGTGCTTGGGCAAGATCCCAATGATGAAGTCGCCTTCTGAAAACAGCTCGCCGGTGGCTGCGTTCCAGGGACGCCGCAGCCGTAGCCGCACCGTGTAGCGATCGGGCGTCTGCAGCGAAGCGATCGTTCGATAGGGCCCAACCACTTCGGCGCGATTGCGCGGGTCGAGAACGGCGCGGTACGTGAAGGCGACGTCGGCCGACGTAAACTCGACGCCGTCGGCAAACCGTATGCCGCGACGCAGGTGATACGTCAGACGGGTTCCATCGGGAGAAATGTCGCCGTTGCCGCGCGAGGGAATGCGCGTCACGAGAATCGGCATCGGCGCGTTGGCTGCAGAGAGCCCGAGCAGCGGCTGACAGAAGAGCGTGTCGAGCGCGCCCAGCTCCGTATCGATGGCGGTGAGAGGGACGAGCGAGTTCGGATCGCCGGAAAACGCGATACGCAGTACGTGCGGCGGCCCATATGGCGGGGTACCCCGGTGCGAGCACGCGACGAGGGCGACGGAAGCGAGCAAGACCGATGCCGCTCTGCGCACGGTCGACACGTCTACGAGTGAGGGTGCCGTTCGTTGACGCCTATTCCCGTGGTCGTGACGACGGCGGAGACGTTCGCCGTTTGCACGCCGTCAGACACAACAATAATGCACGAGCCGGCTGCGACGGGCGTCACGTTTTCAGTCGCCAGAAGTGTCTTTGGATCGGGAACGAGCTTCGTCGCGGCGATAGTTAGAATTCCGCTGCATCCGCTCGGCTTTACGGTGTAATCTCCGGCGTACGACGCTTCACTTACGGCGAACGTTTGAACGAAGGCTGCTCCAACCGCGTCGAAGTTCAGCGTCGACGGATCTACGACGAGCGCGTTCCTAACCGGTTTGGAAAAGGTGACCTTGAGCGTCGCTTGATGTTTTCCGTCGGAAATGACGACGGCGCACGAGGTGCCGAACGAACGAGGTGTGAGCTTGAACTTTCCTTTAGGACCTTTCGCGCTCATCGGTGAGACTTTTAGGGCGGCACCGCAGTTGTTTTTGGCTTTGAACTTTCCCTTGAAGCCGGCTTCGTTTGCCATAATCGATTTGGCACTCGAGGCACCGATCGCCGAAAAGGAGAGTGTCTTCGGCGACAGCTTTATGGTCGTCGCGGAGGCGGGTAACACAACGGATGACGACGCGCCGGCGAGCGCTGCAGCGCCGGGAATAAGCTGTTGAGTTGCTGCGCCATGGCATGCGGTTAGCGCAAACGCCGCCGCTGCCGCGATGCATCGCGCGTTACGGCGCATCAGTACACCAGCTTCCCAATCCGCCCGGGATTCAGACCCGTTCCCGGCTCGCAGAACCAAAGGGAACCGTCCCGTGCCACGGCGATCCCAACAAGTCCCAGACCGGTGACCGGTGATACGAATTCGGATACCGTCCCGCCCGTTGTAATGCGGCCAATCCGGTCCGAAGCGCTTTCCGTAAACCAGATGGCGCCGTCTAAGCCGACCACCATGCCGGTTGGTGCTGCATTTGGCGTCAGCGTTGGGAACTCGCCCGACACAAAGAACGAGTTCGGAGAAAGCCGCCCGATTTTACTGGTTCCATTTTCGGCAAACCACAAATTGCCGTCGGGTCCGCGAACGATCTGCTCGGGTACCGTACCGCTGGCAAGCGTAATCTCCGACTGCGCGTTGAAAAGATTAGTCATGCGCCCGATTTTATTAACGGCGGACTCGGTGTAATAGAGATTGAGATCCGGCGCAGTCGCGATGCCGTACGGGCCGGAATTTGCGGTGGGGATGCTGGTCTCGCCGGCGACGCCGCTGGAGATGCCTTGAAAACCAATTCGCGAGCTTCCACTGGCTACGTACCAGATGGTGCCGTCACCGCGGTCGACCAATCCAAAAGGCTCGTCGTTCGGAGGCGGGGCGAACAGCGTGGTGTATTCGGTGAACGTCCCGGTCGTCGTCAACTTCGCGATCTTGTTCGTGATAATTTCCGTAAACCACAGATTCCCATCGGAGGCTCCGATGATCTGCCCCGGGTCCGAATTGGCGGTTGGCGGGCTAAATTCAGTAACCACACCGGCGGGCGTAATTCTGGCAACCTTGCTCCCGGGCGACGCTTCGGTGAACCACATGTTTCCGTCGGAACCTTGTGCAATGAATTGCGGGCGGTTGGAAGAGACCGGTATCGAAAATTGATAGAACGTCGGCGTCGGCGCGAACGTCGCCGCTACGCCTGCAAGCCCGGTTGCTCTTCCGACGATGCTCGCAGTGCTGAGCGTACCGCCATTGTATATCAGCTTCGCGGCCATGGACGGGTTCTGCAAAACGAGTGTGCTTAGCGAGAGCGTCCCGCTGCTTGCGGGGTCGGAAATCGAAAGGAGGATCGGCGTGTCGTAGTCTCCGGCGCCGACGATCACGTTGTGATCGGCATCGAATGCGGTTGCGTTGACATTTATCGTTGCCGGCACACCTGCGTTCGGTGACGGATTGCTGAGCGAAATCGCGGTTGACGCGATGACGCCGTTCAACGTCGCTGCGATCGTATTAGCGTGTCCCGGAATAATATTTTGACTCACGAGCGCGGTGCTCAAGATATTGCCTTGACCATTTTGCTCGTCGTACGTGGCGATTTGGAAGGTGTCGGTGCCGCCGGGAGCGCTTACGATGAGCGCGCTGGTCGGAGAGTTCGCGTATTGCGGGACGCCGTCGTTAATCGAAATCGAAATGCTTCGTGCGGTCGCCGGAATATAATGCGGGCGACGCGCTTGGCGACGATGCTTCCAGTGGATCTTAAACGTAACTTTCGCGTGGCCGTGCCGTTTGACCGACGGCGACACGGCGGGTGCGGCGAGCGGCGCGGACGGAAGCAACGACGGCGTTGAGCTCGTCGCGGACGGCATAGCGCAGCCAGCTAATAGAAGCGACCCAGTCGTTAAGATCGCAAGAAATCGAGAGTGCAACAAGACGAACCCTCCCAGCCTGTCCTTCGGGGTGGACACCGTTGCTCCCGTGGGTACGAAGTCCCACGCTCTAGGCCGAGGGGGGTTTGCGCTGATGGATTACGAGTTGATTTCCTTCGGAATCTTCGCCGATGGCCATGAAACATGTGGGGTTATCGATGGGGTCACCGATCGCGACGCCGCGCGAACGAAGCTCGGCGACTGCCTCGTGCGCGTCGGGCACGGCGAACATTACTCCGATTCCGCGCTCCCACGGTGAGTTCGTTTCAGCGGGGTTCCACAACTCGAACGTTGAGCCGTCGGGGAGTTCGAATTCGGCTCCGTTCTCGCCTATCGTTGGTGCGAGCGACAACTGCACTACGTCGCGGTAGAATGCGATCGCGCGGGGGAGATCTTTGACCATGTACGTGTGAACGTCGATACCGGTGATGTTCATCGAAGGTTCTCCATGGGCATTTGGTCCCGTATCGGTGTTTGGCTTCGGTTCGGCTATGATGGCGGCGAGGGTGGTGAGCAAGGTCCAAAGGAGGAACGGCACGTGAGAGTTTCAGCTTTTCGCCGCGACGCGCTAGGCCTTTACGCCGCGATGGCACTACTCGCCGGGTGCGGCGGTTCGCAACAGAGCGGCGCGCAGTCACCGCTCGGTCAACTCCCGGAGGGTTTGGTAGACACACGCACGAGCGACGCCGCGCAGACCGGCTTTTTAGCCGTTCGGCCAGACCGGGGTCCGTCATGGATGAGTCCCGATGCCGCTTCGAAAGATCTGCTCTATGTCTCCAACTATATCACCAGCGAGGTTTTCGTTTTCTCGTATCCGGCACTTAAATTGGTGGGAACGCTGACGGGCTTTGACCAGCCGGACGGCATCTGCACCAACAAGGCCGGCGATGTCTTTATCGTCAGCAACCAAAATGACACCATCATTGTGTATAAGCACGGCGGTACTGCGCCAATCGCGACCCTCGCCGGCACGGCCGGCTACCCGGTTAACTGTTCCGTCGATCCGACGACCGGGAATCTCGCCGTTGCAACCATCCATACGTATAGTGACGGACCGGGCAGCGTTGCCATCTACGCGCACGGTAAGGGAACGCCGACGATCTACTCTGATTCGAAGATGACTAACGTGTATTTCGTCGGCTACGACGATAAGGGAAATCTCTTCCTCGATGGCGCGACGCCGCCGAGTATCGGATTCGTATTTGCCGAGCTTCCGAAAGGCAAAAAGAAGTTTTCGAACATTAAGTTGAAAGGCGGGTATATTTACTTCCCGGGCAAGGTTTTCTGGGACGGCAAGTACGTGACGGTTGCAGATCAGTCGTATGGTGGAACGTTAGATACGTCGGGCATCAATCGGACGACCGGTGCCGGCGGCAAGATTGTGAGCAGCATACCGCTTAAGGGTTCAGGCGATATCGTAGATTTTTGGATTTACAAAGGCACCCTTATTGGGCCGGATTTTCAAGACGGACCCGAAAATAAAGTGCTCTTCTATAAATACCCGGCCGGCGGCAAACCTACGACGATCCTCAAGTACCATAGCTTCTACGAGACAATTGGTGCGGCGATCAGCGTAGCCCAGTAAATTTTAGCGAGGCGACTTATTGCAGGCGCCCGATTTTGCCGGTGGCAGCTTCGGTGAACCACAGCGCTCCGTCCGGACCGGTCGTGACGCCATACGGGACGCTGTTGCTCGTTGGAATCAACATTTCGGTAATCACACCAGCGGTCGTGATTCGACCGATCTTGTTGACGCCACCCTCCGCAAACCAGAGCGCTCCATCGGGGCCGGTCGTGATGCCAATGGGGGAACTCTCACCAGTTGGCGTTGATGTTTCGGTGATCGCGCCGGCCGTCGTGATCCTCCCGATCTTGTTGCCGTTACATTCCGTAAACCACAGAGCACCGTCCGGGCCCGACGTAATTCCGAACGGATAGCTCGCCGGCGTGGGAATCGGGGTTTCTGACGTCGTTCCACTGGTCGTGATGCGCCCGATCTTGCCGGCGAAGTTTTCGGCGAACCACAGCGCACCATCCGGACCAGTCGTAATGCCTTGTGGTTGGCTGCCGCTCGTTGGAACCGCCTTTTCGGTAATTGCCCTGCTGGTCGTGATGCGTCCGATCTGATTGGTATCAAACTGCGTGAACCATAGCGCTCCGTCGGGGCCGGCTGCAATGAACGATGTTCCGCTTGCGAGCGTTGGAATTGACGTTTCGGTGATCGTTCCGCCGGTCGTGATGCGGCCGATCTTGTTGCCGCAACTCTCCGCAAACCACAGCGCCCCATCTGGACCAGCCGTGATGCCCACTGGCGCGCTGAAGGTGGTTGGAATCGTTGTTTCGGTAATCAACCCGCCGGTCGTGATCCGCCCGATCTTGTTGCCGCCATTTTCCGTGAACCATAGCGCCCCGTCCGGACCCGTCGTGATGCTGCGCGGGGCGCTCCCGACCGTTGGAATCGACATTTCGGTAATCACGCCGCAGAGATCGCGGCTAAACGTCACGTCGATCTGCAAGCTCTGCGCCGAGCCGCCGCTTTGCGGCAGCGGCGTTACACCCGCAGTCAGCTGTACGACGCTCCCAGGTTTGGGGAGTGTCGCGGACTGCAGCGATGACGGCGGAACGAGCCCAAACGTGTTCGGCGTCGCGGATTGCGGTGGTATAACCGCCAGGTGCGTTGCATCGTTCGAGCTCAACGTTGGGACGGGCGCACCTCGGCCGACGATCTGATTGCCGCCGGCATCGACGCCGACCACGATTACGGCCTGCGCGGCCGTCACGCATTTCGATATCGTGAACCCGCTGCTCGAACTTCCCGACAGTGTCGAGGGCGGAACCGGCGTCAATGCGATCGATGCCGGAATTCCGCCGAGCGCGAGCGGAATTCGCGTCTTCCGCCGCGCAGCAATCGAAAACACGACGTCTTGGTTTGTCGAGAGCTCGTGCGCGCCCGTTGGAATCGTGCACACCGACCGGACGCAGCTAACGTCATCATACGTCGCGATGGAACCGCGATAGCACGTGGCCTTTGACGGACACGGCGCCAACATGATGCTCTCGCTGCAGAGCATGCCGATTTCATTACCTGCGCAGTTTCGCGACTGCGGCCTCAACGCGATCGTCTTGACGAGCACCGACGGCCCGGTAAGGGAAATGGTCATGCCCTTCGTCGACGGTGAAACGTATGCTGGTCGCATGCCCGCAGGCTTCGGCGCCGGCGTAGGAATCGCGATGCTGATTACGGCGGTGCCCGCGTCTTTGTTTCCGACCTTCGAAGGGCCATCGGGCGCTGCCGTCGGCAGCGCTGAAGTCGTTAGCCCGGCGCAGCCCGCCAGCACGAGCGCAACAACAAAGGGGCAAAAACGACGCATGGAATGTTATCATTCACGGTGCAATCGAGGTAGCCCCCTCTCGGCCGCATAAGTGGGATAGTAAAAAAGGCCCTTCAGTTGCCTGAAGGGCCGGGTGATTTGTTCGTTAGACGAGGCCGCGTGAGGTTATCGCACGTTTTGGATCGTCGGCAACGTCAGTACGTCGAAGTCGCTGAGGTTGATCTTGCTCAGCACCGACAGATCGGAATAGCTCCAGGGGTTGGTCCCGTTGCTCTCATTGGCGAAGTACAGCGCGTTCCCGCTCGATCCCGTGTCGGCGAGAAGGATGCCATAGTTTTTCATCGCCTGGGCGACCATCGTCGACTGCGGGCCCCAGCCTGCAGTACTGAAGGATGCCTTGAGTCGCAAATGGGCACCGTAAGGCAACTGATAGCTGCTGCTTCCCCTAAACGCCATCTGGTCCGTCGCGCTCGCGGGCGCCACGAAGCTAAGCTTTGAAACGGTGCCGGTGATCGCCGCCCAATTCAGCGGGTGCCGGATCGAGCCGGATTGATAGTCGGTCCACGTGACCATGCCGGCGAACAACGAAAGTCCCGAAGCCATCGCACTGGGCGTGCCGGGAGGCAGCGGCACGTATGGTTTGGTTAAATCCCAATTCGCTCCGCTGTACGCCGAAAGCTTGCCGCCCGAATATGTCGTATCGAAGGCCTCGTACAAGCGACAGCTTTGCGTTTGGACGACGATTGCATGAGCATCGCCCAACGGTTCGATGTAAAAGCTGCTCGTCCACGGATACGGCAGCGGGAACGAGTGATAGGAAACCTTACGCGAGACGGTCAGCAGAGGGGTGGAGCTTGTCGCGAGATTTGCTCTCTCCACGCCGGTGGAGGCGTAGAAGCTCGCCGTGTCGCCCGCCTGCTGCATGGAGGCGATGTACGAGGCACTGTGCGGATCGACCGACGCAGTGCTGATGTTTCGATTGTACGTCGGATCTCCGGCTGGAAACACCGTGCATGTACCGGAGACAACGGGGGCGCCCGCTCCGCTCGCGCCCGCAGCTTTTACGGATACGGACGATGCGCTGATGGACGTAGCGCAGGATCCCGCTCCCGTCACGGATGCGGTCGAGTGAACCGTAGGTGCCGGTCCACTCATTTTGGTCGACGAAGTTACGAATACGTGAACGTATCCGCAGTTGCTGCTCCAGAGCGTGAAGCCACCCTTAATCATTGCTGCGATCGTACCCGAGTCCGTAACCGTGGCGTTTGCCTGCCGCAAGGTCGCAGCCGAAGTTTGCGACGGATCCGCCGCCGGTGGTGCGATTGATCCCGAGTTGACGCTGCTGCACGACGCGATACATACGGACAAAACGGGAACAAGGGTCTTCGTAAATGTAAGGCTCATGGACCGCTCTCTTCTGCCGAGCGGCGAAGCCTTTCCCCCTAATTTACAAACAAAAATTTAGATGTTTAAAACATAAAATATCTGGGTATCGCCGCGTAAAATTTCTCGCGACAGCAATCGAGCGCGCCCTTCTTTTTCGCATCGCGAATGCAACGTCAATGCACTTTCGTTCGGGCTTCTTCTACGATTGCTACGACCGGACGCACGCCTGCATCGCCCATGCGGAGCGCGGTGCGAATCCATGCGAGGCCGTCGATTTGCGGATCGGTGCGAATCATCCACGCGTCTCGTTCGGATCCTTGCAGCTTCGGATAGATTTTGGCTGCGTCGCGCAGCGTTTCTACGAAGTAGCCCGCATCGAACCAGGCGGACGGATCCGGCGCGGAGGCAGCTTGTGCGTCCATGGCCCGGGCTACGAGGCGAAGGGTGAGGCGATCGGAGAGGCCCTCTTCGCGGGCCGAGTAGATTGCGGCGCGCCGCAGCGTCTCCATTCGCACTTGGACCGGAGCGTCGGGGGCGAGGATGTCCAGCACGTCGTCCATGAGACGCACGACGTTGTAGGTTGGGTCGGCGCCGTTCCAACGATCCGTCACGATCCACGGCAGCGAGCGGTGCGAACCGATGTCGATTGAATGACAGATGAGCGGCGGTCCGGCCACGGCTGGGACCGCGGTGATGGCGAGCAAGAGGATCAGGGTCCAGATCGATCGCGTGATGTGCATGTAATGTCTCCCTCCGGCACCACGATGCACCGGCGGGCGGAAAAACGTGAGTAATCCGCGCGAAAGCGAGCGTAACTTACCGTAACATCGGGGCGGGGAGTTGCCTTGAAGTTCGCTTTGGTGGGAGAGTTGGGAGATGAACGGAGTCGAGCAGGAAGCCGTTCGCGCCCATGTGGCGCGGATCACGGCGAGCGACTTATTTGCGGGCGCCGGGCGCCTCTGCCGCTTCTTGCTGTTTACGGTCGAGTCGAAGCTGGACGGGCGGGAGAGTGACGTCAAGGAGTACGTGCTCGGTAGGGAAGTCTTCGACCGGGGGAACGACTACGATACGCGGCTGGACCCGATCGTGCGCGTCGAAGCACGCCGGCTGCGCGCGCTTTTGGCGGAGTATTATAGCGGGCCGGGTCGGGACGAGCCGCTGCGGCTGGAGTATCCGAAGGGGAGCTACGTTCCGGTGTTCAGCTCCGTTGCGGCGACGCGCGCGCGTGGGTTGCGGCCGTCGCGAGTTTGGGTCGTAGTCGCCGCTTTGGCGCTCGTGGTGCTTTTTGCGACAGGCGGGGTGTATTGGCTGATGCGGGCGCATCCCGTTGCATTGATCGCACCGATTCCGGGGCGTTGGATCGAACCCGATGATGGAACGTTGGATGCCGCCGACGTCGCGCTGGCTGAGGACGTGGATGCGCAGCTTGCGAATCGGGCTCTCGGTGTCGTCGCTTGGCCGGAACTCCTGCGGCACAGCAACATGCGCGGTACGGCGTTGCGCGATGTCGCTTCCTCGGTCGGTGCGGCCCAGTTGTTGGTTGTGATGGTCCACGACATCGCTGGAGGAAAACGGGTGAATGTGTTTCTGATCGACGAGCCGGTTGGGCGCAAACGGCTGGCGCTGTCGTACGACAATCCGCCGCTCGCGACTGAGACCGAGCGACGCGCGTTAGCAGCGCGGATCGCGGGTGATTTGCTTGCGCACGCTTTTTAACGAAGAGGTCGCGTAGCGAGATCAACCTTTTCCGCGGCCCTTCGACTACGGCGCTACGCGCCTACGCTCAGGGTGACAGGGGGCCGGGCTTGACGACAGGATGGCTGGAGGCTATAGTTAGTTAGGCTAACTAACTACTTATGGAGCGTGCATCGTGCAGATCGATTCATTGAGGTTCGTCATGCTGGCCAGCGAAGACATCGAACGTTCCGTTGCGTTCTATCGCGATCGGCTTTGCCTTCCGCTAACGGCTCGCTTTGAGGACTTTGCGTTTTTCGATTGCTTCGGGACGACGTTGGCGTTAAGCGGCGCGCTCGCGCGAGGCACTCCCAAGAGTGGAACCGCGTCCGAGATCGTCTTCGGCGTTCCGAGCGTCAAGGCGGCATTCGAGGAACTACGCGCGACCGGCGTCGAGTTCGTCAACGAGCCGCGCGCGGTTAACGCCGGCGCATGGGCCGTCAATCTCAACGATCCCGACGGGCATATGCTCTCATTCTATGGCAATCCCTGAACGCCGCCGTGTCGCGGAGCGCCTCCATTCGGCGGCTTTGCACCTGTTGCGTCGTCTTCGCGAGGTCGATGCGGAAGCGGAAATCGGCCCCTCACGGCTGTCCGTTCTGTCGGTTCTCGTGTTTGGCGAATCCTCGACGATCGGCGAACTCGCCGCTGCCGAACAAGTAAAGGCGTCGACGATGACCAAACTCGTTCAGGGCTTGGAAGAGCTCGGTTTGGTATCGCGCAGTGCGGCAAAGGATCGGCGCTCGGTCATTCTTCGCGCGACACCCCAAGGGCGAAAACTGCTGCTCAAAGCGCGCGCGCGCCGGCTCGATCTCTTCACCGCCATGCTCCAGGACGCCAGCGCGGCCGATCTGGCGACGCTGGCTAAAGCATCCGACGTGATCGATCGCCTATTATGAGCTAGCGGCGGCCGGCTAGACGGTCGCGGTCGGCTTGGGCTTCTCGCGCCTGAGCTTCCGTTCGCGGCGGCCGCGCGGCCGGCTTTTTCGGGCCCCGTCGCGATATGACCAGAAGCCCGATCACAAGGATCAGACCGGCGGCTACGGCCGCTATGTCGACCCAGAGCCCCTCCGTAATATGCGAAAACATGCTGAACATAAGGTGCTGTGCACTGCGTACGCGTCCGGCTCCTTTTTTGGGCGGCCCGTTTTCGCACTTAGGATGACACGATGACGTCTGACGTTAGGAAGCCGGCGGCTTCGTTGCGCGGTCTGGATTCGAAGCAGTCTTGCGATGGGGGGTCTTTGAGCGGGGGTGCCCAGCTTAGGCCGGCGGTGAGGACGTCGAGGACGGCGATGTCGTTGGGATCGGCGGGGGCGGATTGCCAGAACCACGTTTCGTCGTTGAGATAGTCGACGTGCGTGACGAAGTGAAAACGCCATGGAGCGAAGTCGCCGAAGCGGCTGCGGTTCTTGGCGACCAATCGGCCGGCGACGGCGACGCCGTTCTTCTTTGCGTGTTCCTGCGCTCGCGCTCGATTTGCAAATCGGGTGGACGGGGGCTGGTTCGGAAGAACGAACGAGCGGTACGAGTTGATTTCGTCCGAGACGAAATCCGAGAAATACCAGCAGTTTAACCAGAAGATCCCGGTAGTCTGCTGCGCAGACGTGAGCGTGGCGGCGTCCGCCGTGAAAAGTGGGCCGTAGAGATCGTTTTGCCATTCTTCGTAGGCTTGCGAAGCCGTTGGGCTCCATGCGTTAAAGAAGTATTTTGTTTTCTCGAGCGACGTTCCGAAGGTGATAAACGAGCGGATGCGCGCCCAGGCGCAAGGAGATACGGCTTCGGCTTTTTGCGCGTTATAGATTCGCATGAGGGCATCGAGTGCGATGGTCGAACCGAGGCTGTGAGCCATAACGTAGACGCGGTCGTACGGCATCCCGTTCGTCGTGCATTGTGCGACGTCGACGATGGTGCCGGTGACGAGTTCCAGAATCTGCTCGCGCAGGGCGAAGAATTCCGAGTTTTCGTCGCGCGTCGTGTAGATTTGGACGTCGCCGAAGAAATTCAGGACAAACCAAAGTAAGAGCGAGCGCCCGGATTGGAACAGCAGAACGGTGACGACCAGCGCGAAACCGGAGACGGTCATCGGCGATTGACCCGACGACGGCGCGATCACGCAGTACGCGATCCCCGCGGCGGCAAGCAGCGCGAGCACGGAGATCGCGCCAATGCGCGACCAGAGTTGGATTGGGTCGGTCGCGACGAGCGTGCGAACGTTGTGCGCGAGCGACCAGCCCGCGCGGATGGCTTGCGCCGCGAGATAAGCGCCAACGAAACCGGCTACCAGCGGAACGACGATGCCGGGGCGGAGATTCGCCAAGAGCGTGAACGGTGCACCGATGTAGCCGAGCGCTTCTAACGGAGAGGGCATGGCGACGCCGGGCATCTGCGTTGCGCCGATCGCCCATGCGGCCGCGAGCAGCGAGAAAACGAAACACGCGGTACCGAGGAGCATTGCCGAAAGGACGAAGCCGATGTCCCACGCGACCTTTCGAAAGCGCTCGTTGTAGCGCGCGGTGTCGTCGATGGGGAGGAATACGGTGGTCAGCAGCCAGCGGAGGACGCCGAGGGAGGTCGTTTTGCCTTTGTCGATCGGGCTCCAATAGGCTTCGCGTACGTCAAAGAAGTCGCCGGTGGGGGCGTTGGGATCGGCTTCGGCAGCGCGGTGTACGCGCGAGATGGTCGGTGTGTTGGTGGGGTCGGTGGTCGCTGTGGTTTCGACGCCCGGTTGCGGCGTTTGGAAGACGACGCTGCTCTGCCATGGACCGTTGCTGGTTGGGAAGGCGTCAAGGGCTTTGCACAGCTGGTCGGCGACTTCGTCTTGAAAGGCGTAACGCGCTTGCGGAATGACTCCGTGAACGGCGACGATTCCGATTCTAGCCATCGTCGTTATTTTGGGTATAGTCTTCGTTACGCCTGGTGACGTACCGGAGTCTACGAGAGCGTACGAGCGCTTTGTTGCTGTGTAGAGAAGGGATGAGTGACGTCGATGCGATGGGGGATTTCGGGTGCACCGATACCGCAGAATTTGAATCTGCCGTACGCCGAGGAGATCGGCGCGGCGTGTCTGGCGGCGAACTTTCCCGCGTGCTTTGCGTATGCGATTGCGTGGCGTGAGTCGATTCGCGGTGAGGTTGGCGGGAAGTGGACGGCGGCGACGGTCGTTTCGGCCGATGGCGGACACGGGCTGTTTCAGCTGACGAGCTACGTGCCGGTCGGGTGGGCGGATCCGCTAACGAATGCGGAAGCGGCGTTGAAGTATTGGCTGCTCGATAACGTCAACTCGCTGTACGATCGGTATGGGCTGACGGGTGATGCGCTGGTGAAGGCAGCGGCGGACGCGTTCAATCGCGGATACGGCGCGGTGAGTGCGGATGTAGCGGCCTCGCGCGATCCGGATACGGGAAGTGCTAGCGGGAACTACGGCACCGACGTGCTGAATCAATATCACAAGCTGATTGCGGGGCAGTCTCCTTCTTAGCTTTTTCTGGGGGTTGGGTTGTGGGCTAATGCTGGGTAGCGGTCCTTCGACTACGCTCACTGCGTTCGCTACGCTCAGGATGACAGCGCTCGCGGTGCTGCTGCTTGGGGTCGTGGCACCGCCGGCGGACGATGCGTATCAGATATACGATCGGGCGCGAGCCGTTTGGCGTAGTCAAACGTATCCGGACGACATTGCGTATAGAACGACGATCCACGTATCCGAGGGCGCTAAGGACGAGCAGGAGCATTACGCCGGCGAAGCATCGATCGACGGCGGTATTCGTGTCGACGGGATAAGCGACGAAGAGGCGGCAGCTCCGCACCAAGCGACCGGGGTGAATCTTAAGATTCACATCGAGATCAGTTGGAATAAGAACGCCGGCGGCAAAGTTGGGTCTGTTACCCAAGACTCACACCGTAAAGAGAGTTCGCCGGATTATCTCGGCGTGCCGCTGATCAGTCCGGAGTATTCGTTTGGGCTAGGTCCGTTGCGGCAGCCGGAACCTGCGTTTTCGCCTGAAGCGAGTGCGCCACAGACAACGCTGCCTACGATTGCAACGGTTAACGTAACCGATCACGCGTACGACATTACGCTCGTTGGGACGGAGGCGCTGGGCGGCTTCTATGCATATCATCTGCGCCTGCAGCCGCGTCGCGATCCGGCGAAATACCGGTTGCGGGAAATGTGGATTGATACTTACAGCTACGTCGTCTTAAAGCTGACTACGCAAGGAAACTTCACCGGTTCCCCGATGAACGCGGTCCCGTGGGAGATTACCTTTCAGGACATCGGCGGCGCGATGTACATCGAGACGGAGAGGGCCGAGGCGCCGCTTGCGTTTCGATCGGATCGAACGTTTACGGCGGCGAGCATTAGCTTTAGCGACATCAAGGAGGCGGATACGAGGTTGCCGACTCTTCCGTTTATGGACTCGGGGCAGGTGCTGCGAGAACCGTAGGGGTTGCGGCCGCCTGGTGAGCTTGTGCTTTGTAGCGGTCCTTCGACTACGTTCGCTGCGCTCACTACGCTCAGGATGACAGTGCTAGATCCCTTCGCTCGGCCATACTACGTTCCCAACGTGAAGCGGACGGCTTCTCCGAAGACGGTGGCATCGTTGAATTCGTCGATGATGGGGGTGTAGGTGGTGTATGGGGGGAGCGAGACGACGAAGCTGGTGATGTTTTGGTCCATGACGAGTTCGCCGGATTGATCGATTTGCAGTTGGCGCGCGTTTACTTGTTGGGCGAAGAGTGCGGTCGGCGTCGCAGTGTAGGGGGGCGTGTATTCGGCTAGACCGGGGTAGTTGCCGCTGTATGCGTCGGCGATGAACAGGTGTTTGGATGCGTCGACGGCGATGGCGACGGGGCCGTCGATGTAGTCGGCTTGGTCGGCGAGATTTTCGATGGAGCTGGAGTAGAGATTCGGCGTGCCGGGTTGCGGAAGATGCTCGGCGACGTCGCTGGCTTGAACGGTGCAGCCCTGACATTCGCCGACCCACAGATTGCCGAGCGGGTCGATCGTGAGTGAGAGCGGATCGACGGTGCTGAAATACGTCGGAGTTTCCGTTGAAGAATAGGGCTCGGGGAGCTGTACGATGTCGTCGCTGATGGCGCCGTGGCCGCATGACGTGCCGCACGATGCGACGACGATCGTGCCCTGCGCGTTGACCCGCATGTCGACGGCCTGCGAGAGATCCATCTTGATGGTGATGGGTGGCGCCGTGTAGTTCGACGCGGCGGTGAAGATCGCGGGGTAGTCGTAGGTGTCGTTCATGCCGTTCATCACGATCACGTCGCCGGAGGGGTTGAGGGCGATTCGGGTGGGATACTCGAGGCCCGCAGTCATCGTTGCAATGGGGCTCGCGTAGCCGTTCGTCGGCGAATATTCGGTGACGCTGGGCGGCGTGCCGCTGCCGCCATACTTCAGGGGATTGTTCACCACAAACACGTTACCGTTCTTGTCGGCGGCGACGTCGGTCGGTCCGAGGATGCCGTTCGTGATGGTCGCGATGGGCTGGCCGGTATACGGTGCTTCGAAGATGACGACTCTGTCGGAGCCCGCGACGCCGCAGCTCGCGCCGCAGATCGCAGCGTAGAGTTTTTGCGAGATGTCTTTCAAGCCGAACGTCGTGGTGCATGCGGATCCGGCGAGCGTACAAAGATTCGGGTCGGAGATCGCGAGTTTGATCGTGGCGGCCGATCCATTGACGCCGGGCGGCGTTACGGCGAAGCGGCCGGCGTTGTTCTTTAACGTTTGCTTGGGCGTGACGGCCCATCCCGCGCCGGTGACGGTGACGTTGAACGCCGGCGCTCCGGCGCCGATGATCAGGTAGCCGTCGGCGTCGGTGCCGGCTGCCGTGAAGACTTCTTCGGTCGAGCCGTATATGGTGAATCCGGTTGCGACCGAGCCGGGCGCGTCGTCCGGTATGATGTCGAACGCGTGCGGGACGCCGCCGAGGACGAGGGTGACGGTCGTGTCCTTGCCGGCGGCGAGTTGGAATGGGAGCGCCCGGCCGGACGAGAGAGTGTTGCCGCTTTCGTTGAGGCCGTCGTAGGTCGCGACGGTGGCGAGGTATTTGCCCGGGTTCAGTTGGACGGCGACTTCGAGCGTGTCACCCGTGACGTTTATTTTCTTTACGACCGGCTGGCCGCCGCCGACCGGCGTGATGGCGATTTGCAAGCTCTTGGTGGCGGGGGAGACGTAGCGCTCGCGGCGAGGCTTCTTCTTCTTAGGTATCTTGATTTCGAAGCGGGCGGTGCCTTTGGGCTTGGACTGGGCGATCGCTGCGCCGGATTGCGAGGGGGTGACGCCACCGGTGGGGAGGCCGGCGCCGGCTCCAGAGCAGGCGGCGAGGGTCAGCGCCAGCGCGGCGGCGGGGAGAGCTTGCTTTGACATGGACCGATTCTCGCAAACCTAGCATCCACGCAGCGTCCATTTTTGACCCGGCACGGCGGGCGTACGGGCGCGGAGTAGGGTCGGGGCATGAGATTAAGAGGTTGTGTCGCGGTTTTTTTGGCTGCAGCGTTCGCCGGGTGCGGCGGGGCGGGGCTATCCACGCTGCCGAGCGGCGGCGGCGCTAATGCCCCGGCGAGGGAGCGCGCGGAGCGGGCGGAAGTGCACATGCGGATCGTTATTCCGCGGCGGCATCCCGGGAGGGGCGCGCACTACATTTCCCCGTCGACGCGATCGTTGGCGATTTCGGTCCTATCGTCGAAAGGCGTTACGACGAATCACAGCGTCGACTTGACGCCGGCGACGAATCCTAACTGCAAGGCCGGGGGATGTTCGATCGCGTTCTCACTCGCCGTCGGTGCGTACACGTTCACGCTGGAGGCGTTTGATGGGCTTCTGGACGCGAGCGGGCATCCGACGGGGCACGTCCTCTCGGCGCACTTCAGCGTGCCGGTGACGATTCTCAAGGGCCGCCTGAATACGATCGGCGTGACGCTCGACGGAATTGCGACGTCGGTGGCGCTGGTGCCGTCGCCGAGCTCCGTACTCGTGGGCAGCGGGGCGGCATTCGCGCTTTCGAAGTGTTATTCGCATAACCTCAATCAACAAACGCAGTCGGTGAACGTAATCGGCGTGGATGCGGATAAGAACTATATCCTGGCGGCCGGCGCGCCCTCGGCGTCGCTGACGACGGATGACGGCGTGCATCTCGCGGTTACCGAGGCAGCGCCGACGATCCCGCAGTCGTTTACGCTTTCCGATCCGACTGGGGCGCTGCCGGATCCACACTCGGCCGTGCACTTGACGGCGAAGGTTACGCCGGCTGCGGCGAGCCATGGGGTTGCGGTGAGTGCGGTGATTACCGTGACGTTCGATGCATCGATTTGCGGTGTGTTTACCGCCCACGTATTACCTTCGCCGGACAGTTTTCCGATTGGCCTAACGGTCGGCTCGGATGGTGCGTTGTGGTTCGCGGAAGAACTCGGCAATCGGGTCGGGCGCATGACGACGAGTGGGGCATTTACGGAGTATCCAACAAGCGGCTCTCCGTACGGGATCGCAGCCGGGCCGGAGAATACGATTTGGTTCACGCAGTGGCAAAGCAATCAAGTCGGGCAAATCGCGACGAGCGGCGGCACGGTGTACGAGTCGCACATCCCGACGGCCAGCGCCGGAGTGTACAACATCGCGTCGGATCCGCATGGGGGATTTCCGTGGTTTACCGAGACGCAGGCAAATAACATCGACACGTTGCGGGAGACCGGTCTTGGTTTCGCAACGGTTCGCGAATCGCCGGTGGCGACGGCGTCGGCGCAGCCGTGGGGAATCACGGCGGGGCCGGACGGCGCGATGTGGTTTACCGAGCAGTGCGGTAACAAGATCGGACGCTTCTCCGGTTCGGTGACCAACGAGTTTCCGATTCCGACGAGCGTGAGTTCACCCCAACAGATCGCGTCGGGACCGGATGGAAATCTGTGGTTTACCGAATCAGGCGCGCACCAGATCGGGCGAATTACGACGGGCGGTACGATTACGGAGTATCCGATTCCAACGTCGACGTCAGTCGAAGGCATCGCCGCAGGGCCTGACGGGGCCATGTATTTCGTCGAAACCGGCGCGCAGAAAATCGGGCGCATCACTACCACCGGAGTGGTAACCGAGATGGCCATCCCCGGTTATGCCGGCAACCCGGCGATGATCGTTCTCGGGCCGGACAATGCGATGTGGTTTACTCAATCGTTTGGAAACGCGATCGTTCGAGTGCAGTAACGCGAGGCTAGCCGATTTCGCCATCTTCGCGGAGGCCTTCGATGTGGAAGACAATCGCATCTCCGGAATGTTCTGCTCGGCTTCTTCGACCGTTCTGCCGGTTGAAATGCACCCGGGAGGATCGGGAACGTAAGCACTGTAGTTGCCCCCGGCTTTCTCAATAACGACGGCGTACTGCATTTGTTTTCGCTCCTAGCGACGTGACGATCGTATCGTTCTCGTGGGTGGCTGCGAAGTTTTGTCCTTCGACTACGGCGCTGCGCGCCTACACCCCGCGGGCATCCCGCTCAGGATGACAGGAGGCGGTCCTTCGACTGCGGCGCTGCGCGCTTTCGCTCGGGATGACACCGCGTGGGGAGGCTATCTTATTCGGGCGATTTTGTTTGTGGCGAGTTCGGTGAACCAGATTGCGCCGTCGGGGCCGGTGACGATGCCGGCCGGTTTTGAGGCTGACGTCGGCGAGGCGAACTCCGTAAAGGTTCCGTTTTCGCAGATTGCGCCGATGCGGTTACCCGGCTCTTCCGAAAACCACACGCGCCCGTCCCGCCCGGCTGCAGCAAAGATTGGGCCGCTCGCGGCTTCGGGCAGCGGATATTGCGCGAAGACGACGCCGGTGGGTGAGATTGTGCCGATGAAGTTGCGATTACATTCCGCGAACCAGAGATTGCCGTCGGCGCCGACGGTGATTCCGTTGGGCGCACTAGTTCCGCCCGATGGAATACTGAGCTGGGCGATCGCGCCTGCCGGCGTAATCGTTCCAATTGCGCCCGATCCGGTCTCACTAAACCAGAGGTTACCATTCGGACCGTTAACGATCGTTGTGGGGGCCGAGGTAGCCGGATGCGAGGGGAAACTCGGTGATGGCGTTCGTCACTGGGGAAATTTTACCGATCTTCCCTACGCCGGCTTCCGTGAACCAGACGTTGCCGTCGGAACCGGCGGTGATGGAGTACGGTTCGCTGGCGGCCGTGGGCGTCGGAATTTGCACGAACGTTCCGTTGGCCGGATTCAGCTCGCCGATTTTGCTGGCTCCGAATTCGGTAAACCAGAGTTCACCGTTCGGACCGGTCGTGATGCCAAACGGTACGGGGACGCCGGGCTGCTCGCGGCGGTGGGAATGGGAAACTCGTTGATGATGCCGCAGATCTCACCGCTGTACGTGATGGCGACGACCGCGGTGCGCGTCGTGCCGCCGCTCTTGGAGCCCGGCTTTGCGGTTACGGTGATGTGGGTCGTGTGATTTCCGAATGCATAGCCGGGCGCGGCCGGCGGGTTCAGCGCGAAGGCGTTCGAGGATAGCTTCGCGGTGGATAGCTGAGCCGGATCGTCGGAAGCGAACGAGATGGCCGGCGCGCCCGCGCCGAGGATGTAGTTTCCGTCGGCGTCGACGCCCAGTGCGGTTATAGCCTGCGAACTCGCGCTGCACTTGGGTTCGACGTAGCCGTGGTCTTGGGAGCCGGTCAGCAAGGTGTTTGCTGCGGGAATAAAGGCGATGGTTGCGGGTAAGCCTTGCAGCACGAGCGGGATTAGCGTTGTTGCGGAGCGGATCGTGAACGTTAAGCCCTGTTCTTGCGATAGGAGGTGCGCGCCGGGCGGTATTTTTTTGTGCACGGCGTCGAAGGCGTCGTAGGTGGCGACCGACGCGGTGTAGCAGTGCTTTTTGGTTGGGCAGTTTTTTAGATTTGGGATCTGCAACGTACATTCGAGCGTCATCAACGAGCTTTTGCAGCCTTTGGCATTGAGCACTAAGCCAACGGCTTTGTGAAACTTCGTCGGGCCGACGATCTTGACGGTCATGCCTTTGGTTGAGGGTGAGACAACGTCGGGATGCAAAGGCATACGTACGCGAATCGTGAGTGCGCCCGTGTCCGTCGCTGCAGGCGCCGCAATGCCTGGGACGAGGGGCGAGGGGCCGTGCATGGCGTTGCCCGCGCACGCGGTTAATAGCGCAGCGGCAAATGCGACGAAAACGGAACGCACGCGCATCGATGATTCCTCCGGCGAGCTCGTTTGGTTGCTTCGCAACAGCGAGGAGCGGTCCTGGATTTCATGGTTCAATCGGCGGACGAGCGAACGCTCGTCAGGTAGACGGCTCGTTAGGTGCGCGTTGCGGGACAAAGAGAGCCGATCGAATCGTAGACGTCTTTTTCGATTGGGCTGCCGGCGGTATGCGTGTACATGATCACATACGCTTTGTCGCCGTGAACGGCGATATGTTGGAGTTGTGAAACTACACGCGTTGCAGTCACGCGGACGCGAATATCGATCGTCCAGCCGGGTTCGCTGCCGGCGCATGTTGCGTACGCCTGCGACGTAGCAACCGATTTTCCGTCCTGAACTGCTTCGGCCGTGGCTTCACGCACTTCGGAGTCGAGGGTCGCGCCGGCGGGAACCGTTCTTACGGTCACGGTGATGTTCTCACCTGAGGGGTGATAGTTTGGAGAGAGCCACGCGAAATCTACCGGGGCGCCGGGAGGCAGTTGCATCGGCGACCAGCCTTTTGGCGGGGCGAAGTAAGCGGGTGCGGCGCTCTCTACTGGGCTCGGTGTCGTCATCGCGGTAAGGATGGTGAGTGCCAGGGCTACGATCATGGCGGTGCCGGTTCGCGCTTAATTGCCTATTGCTTCTTTAACCAAGGCTCGTGGGGCGATCCAAGCCTGGTGCGCTTCGACTACGCGCTTCGCGCTTCGCTCAGCGCTTTCGCGGCATCCTTCGACTTCGCTCAGGAGACACGGGTAAGGTGCAACCCTTGGGCGCTTGGGGTGCTTAGGTGTTAGATGAAGACTATCGTTCAGACTAAAGGCTACGCCGCGCCGTCTGCCGATGCATCGCTCGCTCCCTTTTCCTTCGAGAGACGGGAATTGGGGCCGCGCGATGTCGGCATCGAGGTGAAGTATTGCGGCATTTGCCATTCGGATATCCACCAAGCTCGCGACGAGTGGGGTGAGTCGATTTTCCCGATGGTTCCCGGACACGAGATCGCCGGGATCGTTACCGACGTCGGGAGCGAGGTGACGAAGTACAAGGTTGGCGATCGCGTTGGGGTTGGGTGTTTGGTGGACTCCGATCGCGATTGCGATTCGTGTAAGCGCGATCTCGAACAGTATTGCTTGACCGGGGCGACGGGGACGTACAATGCTTTGGATAAGTCCGGCAATCCGACGTATGGCGGGTATTCGGATCGCATCGTGGTTGACGACCACTTCGTTTTGCGGATTCCCGATTCGCTTCCGTTGGATGCGGCGGCGCCTTTGATGTGTGCCGGCATTACGACGTATTCACCGCTGCGGCATTGGAATGCGGGGCCGGGTAAGAAGGTCGCGATCATCGGAATGGGCGGACTCGGGCACATGGGCGTGAAACTCGCGCATGCGATGGGCGCGGAGGTTACCGTGCTGAGTCAGACGCTTTCAAAGCAGGCGGATGGGAAACGCTTGGGGGCGGATCACTATTACGCTACGTCGGATCCGGAGACGTTTACGAAGCTGGCCGGGCAGTTCGATCTAATCATCAACACCGTTTCGGCGGAGTTGGATTGGAACGCATACCTGGCTTTGCTGAAGGTCGACGGTGCGCTCGTGATCGTTGGTGCGCCGAGCGACGCGATTCCGGTCGCGGCGTTCGCGCTGATCATGGGGCGCAAGACGCTGGCTGGATCGGGGATCGGCGGCTTGAAAGAGACGCAAGAGATGCTAGACTTTTGCGCCGAGCACGGGATCGTCTGCGATATCGAGACGATTCCGATTCAGAAGGTCAACGAGGCGTACGAGCGCGTTCTGAAGAGCGACGTCCGGTATCGCTTCGTGATCGATATGGCGTCGCTCGCGTCCTAGATTCGCGTTTCCTCCCGATCGGCAAGAAGGCTCGCTTTAAGCGGGCCTTTCTTGTTTCCAACATGAGGAATGGGTATTAATAACCATACGTAGCCTAGGCTGCTCCCTTTGACGGCAAGTTCATTCGCCGCTTATAGTAAGGCATCGCGCGTAAAGATGTTCCATTGAGGGAAAATCGTTGCATGCGACAGACAAACCTTAAGAACGAATCCGCTGCGTATCTGGCGAGCCGCGAAGAACTTAGGCTCGCGGAGATTCAGTCAATGCGGCTGCTAGAGCGTATTGCCGAGTTGCGACGCGATCTTCCGGAGGGAGCGACGGTTGAGGATTATGAGTTTACCGAGGGGCCGGCTGATCTCGATGCCGGCGACGCACCTGCAAGGAACGTGCGGTTAGGCGAGTTGTTTACCGGCCCCGGGCGAGCAGTCGTCCTGTACCAGTTCATGTACGGTAAGAAGCAAACGAGCCCGTGTCCGATGTGCACGATGTGGATCGACGGTTACAACGGCGTCGCGCAGCACCTGGCACAGAATATCGATTTCGCGATCGCGGCGGCGGCCGATTTACCAGCTTTGCGAGCTCACGCTCGTTCGCGCGGCTGGAACCACCTGCGTCTTCTGAGTTGCGGAGGCAGCACGTTCAAGTATGACATGGCGAGCGAAGATGCCGAGGGCAATCAAGACTCGACGCTGTCCGTCTTTACTCGGGATTCGAGTGGAACGCTGCGACATTTCTACACCAGCCATCCCTGGTTGGCCGATGACATCAATCAGCGCGGCATCGACCGCCTTACTCCGGTTTACAATATGTTGGATCTCATGCCGCAAGGGCGAGATGACTGGTACGCAGAGCTTTCGTATCAACAATCGAATGGAACGACCGTCAAGACTACATAGCGTATTGGCGGCCTCCTTCGTTGCACTCTGCGGGCTTACGGCTTGCTCCGGCGAGAACGGCACGGTCGCTCGAAGCGCTTTGCCGCAAACGCCGGAGTTATCCGGTCTCGCGCCGCGCTCGATGGCAAAATGCAATTATTCGACCATCCAAAGACTATTGAATGGCGGGGGCACCGTTCGTCTGCCGACAGGAATTTGCGCGATCGACAAAACGCTGGTCGTCAGCAAGCCGAACACATATATCGTCGGTGCCGGCGGCAGCTTTCAGGGGGATGGCTCTTTCAAACCGGCGTCCGCCTTAAAGTGGAACGGCGCGGCGGGTGGAACGATTCTACAGTTCGGCTCCGGCCGCGCCTACATCTCCGGAGGCGGCATGACCGGCGTGGCGCTGATTTCCAATCATGGGCTGGCGGCCGGCGGCCTCGACGTCGTCGACGTGCGGAACGCGACGTTCGCGGGGATTACGGGCGACTCGTTCACCAAGGCGGCGATCGCGTTCGACGGATCGCGCCACAACCTCATGAAGAACTTCTCTCTTTACAATGGATCGCCGTGCAATCGCGGTGCCGGACTCGTGCTCGCCGACGCGCAGCACGACGTCTTCGACGATTCGTACATCCATGTTTGCGACGGTACCGGCATCGAATTCCTCAAAACGTCCGATGAGACGGTTAACGACACGCACGAGCAGGCGCCCGCACCGGGTTTGGGCGTTCTCTTCGGGTGCGGTTCCAACCACGACGTCATGAACTGGTTATCACCGTTGTATTCATCGCCCGGCGCGAGAAACAGCGTCCGGGTGTATGGTGCGCGAGAGTGCGGCGGAGCGCCGGGTTCCACGTACTCGAGCATCGACCTCTACGACGTGAACGACAATGCGTCGGCGCCGCCGGTCGTGGCGCCCGGGACGCACTTTACCTGCACCACCGACGGTGGAGTGCCGTGCGCGACGAGCACTCCGTTACCGAAGCGATGATCGCTCGGCCTTTCGCAATTGCGGCCATCTGCGTCGCGCTCGCGGCGTGTACCGGCAAGAGCCTCCAAACAAACGGGGGCGCGCTGCTGCCCGATTCGCCGAGCAGCGCCGGACGTGCATCAACTCGCTACCACATCGTGACGTGCCACGGACGCGACGACTACCAGGCGATTCAGTCAACATTCGATCGTGGAGGCACGACTAAACTTTTTGGCACGGTGTGTGCGATCGGCCAAACGCTGAAGATCACGCAGCCGGACACATTCCTTCGGGGCGCTCCCGGTTCGCGTACCCATGCAGCGTTCGTCCCGAAGACGACGTTGAAGTGGACCGGTTCTGCGAACGGCACGATTCTGCTGATCGGTGGAACGGGACAAGAAATCCAGGGCGGCGGCATCAGCAATATCGGCTTTGCCTCCAACAATGGATCCGCAGCCATCGGGCTCGATCTCGAGGGCGTGGAAGGTGCGATGTTTGCAAACGTTGCGGCCGACTCGTTTAACGAAGGGGCGATCGCTCTCGGACAGACGCACAACGGCCTCAACACGATGAACAACTTCTTCTCAAACTACGTGCTTACGAACACCCGCAACTCGGGCGCCGGCGTACTTATCGACACGCCCTGCGGCATGTGGGAAAGCGAGCAACGGGAAAACGCCTGCTGGTCGCAGAGAAACTTGTCGTATTACAATCAGTTCGTTAACGGGTTCCTTACCGTTAGCAGCGGCATCGGCGTCGAGACGCTCGCTTCGGACGGGAACTTATTTCAAGGGTTGCAGATAGCCGAAGCTGCGCCTGTTAACGGCGCATGGCAGGGCGTGGGCGTGTTTTTCGGATGCGACTCCGTGAGCAACCACGTCCAGGGCCTCTCCTTCTCGGCGACCGGCGCAATCACGAGCCCGTCGTGGAATATCGTCGCGCTCGGCTCGTTTCCCGCCCGAGCAGCGTCGAAGAACCTTCTGGACGTGTGCAAATACGACCCGAATTCGCCGAGGCCGTATACGACGGCATCCTTCTCCGATAGCGTGCAAGGGTATGTTGAGAACGGGAACGTGTCGGCTGCAGCGCTGAGCGGAACGGTGAGAGGCGACAACGTCGTCTGCGTGAACGGCACCTGCACGAACTACGGCAAAGGCGACAACTTCTGGTGTACGACCGAATCTAAACAATCGTGCGGCTTCCAACCTGCCAAAAACCCGCGTGCCCGGCGTTTCATCAGCCGGTTCTTTGCAGCGGGAATCCCGGACCGCTAGCCGGGGAGTGACGCTCCGGGCGTCGAAAATCTGGGTCAGATGGGGGTTCGGAATCACATCACGGGCCGCACCTTAGACACATGATCGCCGACGATGCTTACGCCGAATTCGCGCGAGTGCGCGCGGCGGTAGCGGCAGTCCGGTACCCGGAGCGCGTCGACTATGCGGTCGTCGTAGGCGGCGAGGACGGAGCGGAGTATCGTTCGGATCGGTATCGAGCGCGCTACGACACCGACACCGGCGTCTTGCGCGTCCAGACGATCTCTGCGCGAGAGCTTTCGCAACCTACGTCTCCGCATGGGTTCGACCTGACGCTGAACATCTCGCTGTGGGGAGTGGTCATCTTGCATACAAAGAATCTCACCCCCACGAAAGCCATCGAAGATTTGCTCGGGGTTCCGTTCTTGACGCCAACGTATTCGTTCGGCCTCGCCCGCTCGTTTGCGCCATCGCTCGGGGCGACGCCGTCGCCCGAAGGTACGGGCCTGAAGACGATCGCCGTCGTTTCGGCTGCGCAGCACGACTACGCCGTTACGCTAGACGGCGACGAAGCCATCGCCGGCGTAACCTTCGAGCATTTAACTCTGCGGCCATTACACGATCCGAACCGGTTTCGACTACGCGAGTTGTGGGTCGATTCTGCGTCGAAGCTTCCGCGGCGCGCGGTCCTCTCGCGTAATTTTACGGTTGCACCTGAGGACACGGTCGCGTGGACCGTCGATTTTGCATCGATTGATGGTGGCCTGTACATCACGAACGAAAATGCGCTCGGCACCCTGCAAGAAGCGCACGGACGGACGGTTTCGAACGCAACCGTAACGTTCGACTATGCACCGATTGAAACGGACGTTCCGGCGATTCCACTCGATCCTGGGTCTTTCCGGGCGCTCCAGGAACCATGAGCATCTGATGAAAACGAAGGGGATTGGCTGGCGAGCTTTTGTTTATCGCGGTCCTTCGCCCTTCGACTACGGTGCTTCGCACCTATACCCCGCGGGGCATCCCGCTCAGGATGACATTACTACGGCGCTTCGCGCCTATACCCCGCGGGGCATCCCGCTCAGGATGACAAGGCTATGATTGATTCGTCGCTTACGGTTGGGAACGTTTTGCTTGCGTTGTGCACGGGGTTGGCGGTTGGGGTTGTGTTTAGTTTGGTGAAGCTGCCGTCGCCGGCGCCGCCGCTGCTGGGGCTCATCGGCCTTGTCGGTATGTTTGCGGGGCAACGGCTCGTGCCGCTGGTTTTGTCCTTCATCCACAGAGGCGCATGATGCGCGCGCTACGTTTTGACGCCTTTGGAGCTCCTTCCGTACTCCGGCTGGTGGACGTTGCGGATCCGCAGCCGCGCGACGGAATTGCGATCGTGCGCGTCACGGCGGCTTCAATCAATCCGAGCGACGTGAAGAACGTCGCCGGGACGATGGAGGGAACGGTTCTGCCGCGCACACCGGGCCGCGATTTTGCGGGCGTTGTGGAACGCGGACCTGACGATTGGGTGGGGCGGGAAGTCTTCGGAACCGGCGGCGATCTGGGCTTCACCGTTGACGGCAGTCACGCGGAGCTGCTCGTCGTGCCCGTATCCGCATTGACGGCTAAGCCGGCGCGCTTAAGCCCTTCGGAAGCGGCGAGCATCGGCGTTACGTCGGTTGCCGCTTGGCTCGGGCTGATCGACTATGCGGCGCTTCAAGCGGGCGAAAGCGTTGTAATCGTCGGCCTTGGCGGCGTCGGCACGCTCGTCGCCCAACTTGCGCGATGGCGCGGAGCCTCGCTCATCATCGGCGTCGACCGGCAAGCGCCGGATCACGCGTCGCCCGCCGCACGCTCGATCGACCGCTTTGTAACGTCGGACGAGCGCTTTGCCGATGGCGTGCGCGCTGCCGCGAACGGCATGGGCGCAAACGTGATCTTCGACACGGTCGGCGGCATCACGTTCGAAGCGTCGCTTAAGAGCCTCGCGCATAAAGGCCGGCTGCTCGAAATCAGCGCCACCGGTCGCACGCGCGTGGAATTCGATCTGCGCGATTTCTACCACAACGAAAGCCGCATCATCGGGGTCGATACGCGCAAACTGGATGCGAGTGCGTCGGCTGCCGTTCTCACCGCGATGCTGCCGGCGTTCGAGTCGGGAGCGGTCGCCGCGCCGCCGATCCAAGAGCACGTCGTGCCGCTCGACCGAGCGATCGATGCTTACGAACGCGTCGCGGCCGGGGAGAGTTCCCGATTCGTTCTCGCGCCTTCGCAGCGTTCGTAGCATCCCGCTCAGGATGACGAGGTGTAGCGTTTTTTTAGTATCACTTGGCGGCCGCCTTTAGAATACGTTACTTCGTCGGCTAATTCGCGCATGATTCTAAATCCGTAACCGAGCGTTCTAGCTGGGGTTAGCGAGAGGGCTTCGCTGTCGACGCTTTTTGGGTGGTCAACACCCTGTCCGTTGTCGCAAAGTTCGACGACTAAGCTCGTTGAGTCGTAGGAGCAGCAAACGTCGATTTCCGTCGCTAGACCGTATTCCAAACTGTTAACGAGCGCTTCGCCGACCGCAACTGCCAGATCGGAAATGTTGGGCTCGGCCAGGCGCGTCGCGCCGAAGCTCTTGATGAGCCGCCGCGCCCCCGTGGCGGAATTCCGGGTGCAGGTGAAGGTCAGGCGTTCGTTCATCACGAGCAAATCATACCCGCTGGAAAAAGTTCGAACCGAGCGGCGCTTATACGTTTCATGCGGTCCGCAAGGGGAAAAGCTCAGGACCGGGTTGTCTAAAGGTTAGTTGTCTGAAAGGTTATATGAAGCAAAAAAAATCTAACGATACCGGTTCGGCGGGCGAACTGCATCAAACATCCGGCGGGGACGTTCCAGCCCTGACCACCCAGCAGGGCACGCCCGTTTCAGACGATCAGAACTCACTTCGAATCGGAGTGCGGGGGCCGACGGTTCTCGAAGACTTCCATCTCCGTGAAAAAATCTTTCATTTCGACCACGAGCGCATTCCCGAGCGGGTGGTACACGCGCGCGGATACGGCGCGCATGGGTTTTTCGAAACCTACGAATCGTTAAAGGACGTCACGAAAGCCGACATCTTCGCTCGCGCGGGCGAACGCACGCCTGCATTCGTGCGCTTCTCGACCGTCGCGGGGAACAAGGGCTCGGCGGATCTGGCACGCGACGTCCGGGGATTTGCGGTGAAGCTGTACACGAAACAAGGCAACTGGGATATCGTCGGCAACAACATACCCGTATTCTTCATTCAGGATGCGATCAAATTCCCCGATTTGATTCACGCGGCCAAAGAAGAGCCGGATCGTGCGTTCCCGCAAGCCCAAACGGCTCACGATAATTTCTGGGACTTCATCGCGCTTACCCCGGAATCAACCCACATGACCCTGTGGATTATGTCGGATCGCGCGATACCGCGCAGTCTGCGGTTCATGGAGGGATTCGGCGTTCACACGTTTCGGATGATCGATGCCGCAGGCAAGTCGACGTTCGTGAAGTTTCATTGGAAGCCGAAGCTGGGGATGCAGTCCGTCGTTTGGAATGAAGCCGTGAAGATCAACGGTGCGGATCCGGATTTCCACCGTCGCGATCTGTGGCAAGCCATTCAATCCGGTGCGTTCCCGGAGTGGGAGCTCGGCCTCCAGCTCTTCGACGAAAACTTCGCCGAGAAGTTCGAGTTCGACGTGTTGGACCCAACCAAACTGATTCCCGAAGAGCAAGTCCCTATACGCATTGTCGGCCGGCTCGTGCTCGACCGGTGCGTCGACAACTTCTTCGCCGAAACGGAGCAGGTCGCGTTCTGCACGCAGAACATCGTCCCAGGGGTCGACTTCTCCAACGACCCGCTGCTGCAGGGCAGAAACTTTTCGTACCTGGACACGCAGATCAAACGCTTGGGCGGCCCGAACTTCACCCACCTGCCGATTAATGCGCCGAAGTGTCCGATGCATACGCTGCAGCAAGACGGGCACATGGCCTTCATCAATCCCAAGGGACGCGCGAACTACGAACCCAATTCCATCGGGGGCGCGGCGGGTGGCCCGCGGGAAGATCCGCGCAAAGGCTTCAAGGCCTATCCGGCGCAGGAAGACGGGCAAAAGGTTCGCGAGAGATCGGAGACGTTCGCCGACCATTTCAGCCAAGCACGACAGTTCTATCGCAGCCAAACCGAAATCGAGCGCGACCATATCTGCACTTCCTACGTCTTCGAGCTCAGTAAAGTCGAGAACCCCGCGATCCGCGAGCGCATGGTCTCGCAGCTTCGAAACGTTGACGAATCACTCGCGCAGACGGTGGCGGACGGACTCGGCCTGGCAGCCGTCCCCAAACCCGCGCCCGCATCGCGGCCGACAATCGAGCGGCTCGCGGACTCTCCCGCACTAAGCATATTGCGCAATCCGCCGGAAACGTTTGAAGGACGTAAAGTCGGTATCGTCGTGTCCGACGGCGTAGACACCGTCCTCCTGAAAAGTTTGCAAACCGCTATCGACAATGCCGGCGCAACCTTCGAGATCGTCGCACCGAAAGTCGGAGGAGTCAAAGCCAAGAACGGAACCCGGATCGAAGCGCAGCAGCGCATCGACGGCGCCCCATCGGTGCTCTACGATGCCGTTGCCCTACTCTTGTCCGAGGCTGGAGCAAACGAACTTTCAACGAATCCGGCCTTGCGTGACTTTATTTCCGACGCCGCCGCGCACAAGAAGTTCGTTGCCCTTACGCCCGAAGCCCAGTCTCTCGTAAAGCGCGTTCTCGGCATCACGAAACTCGACGCCGGGATGATTGAACTCAGTAACGCCGCCGCTGCGAAGTCGTTCCTGAAGGTATGTGCGGACTTAAGATTCTGGAAGCGGAAATAAACAGTTGAATGTTTGACGCGGTGATCGTAGGTGGAGGCCCAGCGGGCCTGAGCGCTGCGCTCGTGCTCGGTCGTTCGCGCCGGCGCATTCTTTTGTGCGACACCGGCTCCCAGCGCAACGCCGTTGCCGCCGAGATGCACGGCTTTCTCAGCCGCGACGGCATGCCGCCCTTAGAACTTCTTGCCGAAGCAACCAAGCAGCTAGAGCGCTATCCGACGGTCGCAGTATCCCGGAGGAGCGTGGAACAGATAGAGAAAACCGACGACGCCTTCCTTATCGGGTTCGCCGACCACGCGGTTTCGGCGCGACGTATCATTCTGACCACGGGGATGATCGAAGACCTGCCTCCAATCCCCGGCCTTCTCGAACGATGGGGCCAGTCGGTCTTCTCATGTCCATACTGTGACGGTTGGGAAATGCGCGATCGCGCGATCGCGATTGCCGGCGACGGCAACGATCTCGTGCCGCTCGCGCAAGAGCTCTATCAGTGGAGCCGCCAACTCACGATATGCGGTGTAGATTCTTCACAATGCAACCTGGACCAGCAGGCTTGGATCCGCGAGACTGGTACCTCAACCTTCGCTTCGCCCGTCGCCTCCCTTAGCGGAGATGCTGCGCTTACGGTGCACCTCGAGAGAGGCAACTCCTTTTTGTGCGACGCACTCTTTACATGCGTCCCCCTCGTTCAACGCTCGCATCTCGCGTCCGATTTGGGATGCGCGATGACGTCCCGCGGCCGAATAGAAGTAAACGTCGATCAGCAGACGTCCGTGCCGGGTGTATACTCGGCGGGTGACGCGACCTCGCACGTTCATCAAGTGGTGACCGCAGCCGCAGGCGGCACGGTGGCCGGTGTTTCGGTTAACAACGACCTCTGCGCGGAAGACGTGCAACGAATCGTCACCGCCGTCGCCGCGCGCTCACCGGTCTAAAACCCGCATCCCGCGAGTCACCACCATCGCGTAATAATACCCGAACTCCTCGCGACGTAACAGTCATAAGATGGCACATACCTTGCGTACGCCCCACTTGCGTCTGTTCGATACCGAACATAACTGCGCTTCCACTCGGCCTGACAACTCTTCGTCCCCGTCCCATCGCCCAGACGATGTTTAGGCGGCGAACAAGTCTGGTAGACGTAACGCAAAGGAGCGACGCCGTGTTGCTTTCTCGAGAAATCGCCCAAGTTGCGGCAGACCTCAAGGAAGAGTCGAGGTCACGTCCCTATGTTAAGACGTTGATGCCCGAAGTCGTGGACGATGACAGCTTCTGGAGAATGCTGATCGAAATTTTCGAGATCGTTCTGCATCGGCGAGGCTACGTCATCGCCAAACGGGAGCTGCTAGATCTAGACAGGCAGCCAGGCTTTCCCACCTCACGGCAAACGCGCCTATGAGACGCATGGCGAGGGCGCCTGCATGAGCCCGCTGACGCCCTCGTAGTTGTTTAGATACCCGAACTCCAGGGGTATTACACGGTCGTGAACGACGAAAGTGCAGCAATCATAATGCTACTGACGGATGGTCAACAACGCACGTTCAAGGAAATCCAGACGGCGACCGGTCTTGATCCGACGCCTCTAGCGGACCGGATAAAGTCGCTAGCGAACGACGCCTTAATAGAGCAGACGGTCGTTCCCGGGGAAGATCTGTATTTGATAACTGCTAGAAGTCTGCTCGCCTCACCCTCAGGTAGCGCATAGGCAGTGGGATGAAACCTATTGGGAGATACAGTCGTAGGAGTCGCCGGGCCTCAGTCTCTTCTGAGTCGGTTCCGTTTGGAGTGATACGCTACCGTTTTGACCTGACATTTATGGTCTTGTGGTTGGTGCGAGACAACTGAGCAACAACTTGTAGTGGAGTAACAACTATGCAGGACGAAAAGCAGCACATTTTGTCCGTCATGGCTGACGGAGGACACCGATCGTTCGATGCGATTCAGTTTCTCACGCTACTCGAGCCGGAGCGCCTGCGAGGAACGCTTAACGCCTTGGTCAATACGAGCTTGCTAGAGTTGAGCCGCGCTCAAGGTGACGAGCGGTACGTGATAACGCTCCGCGGACTGATTCAGCGAAATGAAAGCAAGGGGACCCCGCTCTATCGGTGAGAAGCTGCGTTCTCCGGCGAGCGTTAGGCCGGAATCATCCAATACAAACGCAGCCACATCCGAATAGTGGATGGAACGGCGCTGGAGTGTGCGCCTTGTGAGTGCTACGAAATAGTGAAGACGAATTCGAGCGACTGCTCGGGATACCGCCTTGATTTGGCGGGCAGTTCTTGGGGAAGGGTTTGCTATGCGCAATCGTATTCGCGGCCTGGTCGGGTTGATGGCCCAGAAGGCGCTCGCGACCATCGCAAAGCGTCGGGCGAAGCCCCTGCCGTGGCAAAGGCAGGAGGAAGATCGACTCACGAAGCTCGCAATGCAAGGCTTCTTCTTGTACGTCATTTTGCCGGCCTGGACGATCCCGGGCTATGGTGACTACCTATGTCACAAGCGCGCGAAGATCGAAACGACGAGCGGAACGCTGGAATCAATCACCCATTGCTTGATGATGGGTTCGATAGCCGTGCCAACCCTACTATCGCTTTTTTTTGAAATCAATGCATTGACGCTTACCGCGTCAGCGGCGTCAATGGCCTTTCACGAACTAGTGGTTCTTTGGGATGTCTCCTACGCCTCAACTCGTCGCCCGCCGAACGTCACGGAGCAACACCTGCATGGCTTTTTGGAGGTGTTGCCGATCCTTACGTTCTCGTTCCTACTGTGCCTACGACCGAATCAGGCTGCATCACTTTTTGGACTTGGGCCGGAAAAGCCCGACTTTACGATTCGCCCGAAGGCCGAGCCTCCATCGCACGCGTACGTCACCACGATTTTGCTCTTGGTAACGGCAACGGTCGGCCTTCCGTACGCCGAGGAACTTCTTCGCTGCCTGCGTGCAAACCCATCGCCGCTTCCGCGAGCGAAGCTACGCTGATGCAGATTCCGTCGTAGTGAACCTACAACGTCGAACCGAACTCGGAGTCTAACAATGGCGACGCTAGTGTTTGACGGCTTCGAATTGTCGCAGGTTGAGTGGTCCGAGGCGACGCTGCGCGTTCGACTCGGTGGAAACGGGCCGACGGTGCTGCTGCTTCACGGACATCGGCGGACGCACACGACGTGGTTTCGCGCCGCCCCACTCTTGGCTAAAACGCGAACCCGTCGAGCGTGACGCGGGTCGGCACGGCCGGGTGGGGCATTCCGCGGGAATCTCGCGATTGCTTTGGGACCGGGGGGAGCGCACTGCAACGGTATAGCGCGGTTTTCAACTGTGTCGAGATCAACTCAACGTTCTATCGTTCGCATCGATTGACGACGTACGAGCGCTGGGCTCGAAGCGTTCCGGAGAACTTCGCGTTTTCCGTTAAAACGCCGCGAGAGATCACGCACGTGCGTAGGCTCGAGAACTGTGCGCCCGAGCTGACCCGCTTTATCGCCGAGACCTCCGCGCTTGGGCGAAAGCGCGATGTGCTGCTGGTGCAATTACCGCCGTCGCTCGCCTATGACGCGACCGTCGCTCGTGGCTTTTTCGACACCCTTCAAAGCATGTACGAAGGGGACGTGGCTCTCGAGCCTCGGCATGCGAGCTGGTTCGACCGAGGGGTTGAAGCTTGGCTCGATTCGATCGGCATCGCGCGAGTGGCCGCAGATCCCCCGCCGGCGTCTCAGGAGTTCGGGCCGGGCGGCAACCAGCGACTCGTCTATTGCCGTCTTCATGGGTCGCCGCACACGTACTACTCTTCTTACGAGCCGAACGCGATCGTTCGCATCGGTCGCGGGCTCGCTGCCGTGCCGCGCGCTTGGTGCATATTCGACAATACCGCGGCGGGCGCCGCTATTCCGAACGCATTGCAAATGTCGCGGGAGACCACGCGTAAGTAAGCGCGACCCCTTTACGTTCTCCAGCTTGAAAGTAACCCGGGCCGTCTCATCTTGGTAGGTCGTATAATTCTTTTACACGACGACCGGCGGCTTCCGAGACTTGTACTGCGCTCGTGACCGTGCGCCTACAGCTCGATGGAGATTTCACTGGGCCCTCGCGGCGCCGCCCGGAACCAAGTAACAGCGTATCAGCCGTTTGCGGCGTACTGTTCGATTGCGATTTCGGACGAGGCAATGTACGTCTCGCCTCCGGGGGACAGATGCCACACGGTTACCGACGTGCTGTTTTTCGGCAGAACCTCATCTAAGGCGGTCGCGATATTGAAGATCGAACCGAGACTGAGGATCCTAAAGAGCTTGCGGACCGACGGGGCGTACAGCACGATCCCGGGACCGGGAAGGCCGGCCTGCCGTCTGCGATCTTGGAGCGCCATCAACTCGGTGATGCACGTCGAATCGATATAGGTAACCGCGCTCATATCGAGGACGAGATTCGGCTGCTCGCAGAGCCCGCTGAGTTCCACGCGAAGAATTGGCCTGTGTGCGAGGTCATATTCTCCTTTGAAAACAGCTACGACTACGTCCATGTTTACCTCCGCGACGCTCGTTGGAGACAACATCTTAGGCGGGCCCCTTCAGCATAGTCTGTAATCCAACGAACAAAGCGCGCGGGGCTTTCGGCCTAGAGTCGCGGTTTAGGTGCGGACGTCAGGGTCGAGCGAATGCACCCCCGATGAAAGCCATCGGTTCGAGCCCGAGCCGAAGATCCCCGACTCCGTGCGCGCCCGAACGGCTGCACCGGACCAGTTGGCGCTCCATGCCACGGATGTCGAGTTCGACCGCGCTACCTTTGCCGGCGTGCAATTGAAACGGACGGAGATACGACGCTGCGTGTTGGGCGAGCTGCGAGGGCTGGCACTGCGAGGCGTAGAGATGGAGGCTAGCGATATCGCCGCAAACGCCGAACTGTTTGCCGAGGACCTTGGTATTCGGGTGCGCGGCCGGTCATCCAACTTTGATGGGGAGCTCGCGTAGCGAGCTCGACCTTTTTTATCGCGGTCCTTCGACTACGGTGCTTCGCACCTACGCTCAGGATGACAACGCAACGGTGCTTCGCACCTATACCCCTTGGGGCATTCCGCTCGGGATGACAAAGCCTTAGTCGTCGTCGGGGGCGCGTAGGGATGGTTGGGCTTTTAGGAAGTGGGAGGGGGGATATTTTGAGTGGATTTTTTGGAATGCGCGCGGTTTTTGCGTGAAGTCGAATGCGTTGACTAACGAAGCTGCGCGCGTATCGGTATAGCCGAACGATGGTGGGCCGACGACCGGCAGGTTGAAGGTCTGCTCGACTAACTTGAGCACGCTGCCGAACTCGTATGTAGTGTGCGAAACGAAGCCTTTTTTCGCGTAGGGTGAAATGACGATCGCCGGGACGCGGATGCCGAGGCCCTTCCAATCGACTTGCGGCGGCGCGGCGCTATCGTACCAGCCGCCCCAGTCGTCCCATACGAGGACGATAGCGGTCGAATTCCAGTCGGGGCTTTGACCGATTTGGTTAACGACCGCCGCCACCCACGACGGGCCGGTATCGCTGTGCGCTGCGGCGTGATCGGAATCGAGCCAGTCCGGTATTACCCACGATACGTCGGGGAGCTGCCCGGCTTTGGCATCGGTGAGGACCGTCGACGGCGGCGAGACGATTTTGCTCCAATCCGGACCGTGCCGTACCTTCGCGATCGAGTCGAACTCCGACCACACCAAACCGCCCGGATTGGATTTGAGGGCCGGGGCGTAGTATTTCCAACTGACGTTGGCCGCGTCGAGCGTATCGGCCATTGTTCTGAACTGCGTGAAGCACGGGAACGGACCGGCCGTGGAAACGACGCCGTGCGAGTTTACCGTGGACGACGTCGTTCCGTTCCGGGCGTCGCAGCCCCAGGGCTCCGAACTTGGCCAGTTGACTTCCGAAAGCGACGGGTTCAGGTCGGCGGTGCCTGCAATGAGATCCAAGTGCGCCGTAAAGCTCGCGCCGAACATCGACGGGAACATGTGATCGGCGAGAACGTACTGCTTGGCGAGCGCCCAATACGGCGCGACGAGCTGACGCTTGAGATAGGCGTACGGATACGTGCCGACGGGAGCGCCGGTCGAGAACGAGTTCTCGTTAAACCCGTCCATCTTCCCGTTGTCCCAACTTGTGTGCGCGGAGGTCCAATTATGGAGCATGTCCTGCGGAACGTCGAAGGTTACCGCTTTAAGCGGAATGCGCGTACCTGTGCTCGTCACGCCGGTCGTTGCGGAATCGGAACCGGGGTAGCCCGAAAAAATGTTGTCGAAGCTGCGGTTCTCTTGCACGATGATGACGACGTGCTTGATGTGGCTTCCGAGCATCGTCTGCGGCGCGGGATTCACAGCGGCCGGTAGCATGCTGGGCGACTCGGCGCCGTGGCCCGCGCAACCGGTTGCTGCGAGCGTTAGGGCGAGCGCTGCGCTGGAAAATCTTGTCGTCATCTCAGCTGGAGGTTCGCCCGTCGTCGACTTTCTCCGGCTGGTTTTTCGCTTGCGACATAGCCCATCCGACCTACTGACCGGGACCTCCGTTCCAGACGGAGTCCCACAATTCAGAACCTTTACTAAACCCGCAAGCGGGTTCGCTTTCGTCGCGGCGAAGCGACTAAATTCCAGACGGGGGACTGATGAGACCTACCACTTTCGCAATTGCACTTTTCGCGCTCGGTTTAGTTGGGTGTTCGAACCAAAACGGAACTCCCGGCATCCCGACTTTAACGGATGCTGCGGCAACACGTCTGCCCGCGAGCAAGAGCAAGCCAAAAGTGATTTCCTTGTATCACGGCTGTCCCTTGTATGCTTCTCCGAATGACTCCGTCATAAACTACAACGTGACGAGCCAACCCGTAGACGTGCACAACAAGGCGATCATGACGCACCTCGGTGCGCTCCAATTTACTGGAGGGGACACGGCTCCTCTGGAGATCGTCAATCTCGGGAATTGGCTGACGCCGTCCTACGTCGTCGGCGCGATTCCAACAGGTCATCCGACGCCGATTCAACCGGGCATTTTCGGTGGCGGGGCGGGAGCAGCATTCCCTTGGCGTACCGGATTTATGATGGAGGGATCGATCCCGCAAAACTGTTCCACTGGTAACTGCCACGTCGTCACCTTGATTACCGAGAAGAAGGTGCCGAGCCAAAAGATTACCTGTACGATATATGAGGCGTATCGCGGCAACTGGACCGGTTCGGCGTTCAGCGCTTACGACGGCATCATCGACAAGCTGGCGAGTGACACTTCGTACATCTATCAGATCATTAATAAGCAGGGCAACGTGACGGCCGCCGGCATTCCACTGTACGGGTTCACGGATTGGTCCGACGAGCTTGGAGCGACGATCGACCACCCGGTTGGTGCTTTACTTCCGGAGACTGCCGTGATGATGCCGCCGGCGTCTCACACGAACTACTCGCCGAGGATCGCGACGACCAGCGGAACGTGTACGTCGAACTGCCTTGCGATGGGCGACATTCTTCGTCTCAAGCCGGGCGTCGCTTGTCCGGTGGGTACCAAAGCCGTCTGTACCCAGCTTAAAACGTATGGAGCTGTGGTTACCGACGTTGCTTTTGCGCCGGAGTTTCGACTGGGCCGGGCCACGGACGGCTCGGATCGGTGGATCGCCTCGGCCTCATTAAAGTTTCTCAGCGGACTGAAATTGAGCAACTTCGATGTAGTCGTCCGCGAACCGATGAGCTACTTCGTAAAGCAGCATTCGTGACCGTCGAACTCTTCTAGTTCAGAAGTAGGCGAATGTTCGACGACCTGCCGGATGGTTGGCATAGCATTACCCCGCGTTTAATCGTCGGCGACCCGGCTGCCGCCGTCGATTTTTTGAAGCGCGCGTTCGCTGCGAAGGGCGAGTTCGCGAGCGACGCGCCTTCGCTAATGACGATCGGCGACTCGATCGTGATGGTCAGCGCGGGGCCGCGCAAGGCGACATCTTCTCTTCTTCACCTCTACGTCCCGGACGCGGACGCAACGTTCAATCGGGCATTGGAAGCGGGCGCCATCGCGGTCGAAGAGCCGGCCGACATGCCGTATGGCGACCGCCGCGCGATGGTCGAGGATCCGTTCGGCAATTTTTGGCAGATCGCAACGTACCATGGAAGCGTCGCCGGCGCATCTGACAGTGGCTAGCCGAAGGTAAACTGGCAGCATACCAGTTTTTCGAGCACGGGATAGACGAGCGTACTTCCTTGGGGAAAAGTGACCGGATCGATGATGTCGTGGCGCGGTGAGCCGAGATTCTTCAGGATTAGTTCCGTGTAATGCGCTCCATTGGCATTCCAGAGCGCGACGAGCCGGCGTGAGACGTCGTTGTTGACGGCATTTTCTCCGGCATTCGTGACCAGGATGCACTGTTTGGCTAAGGGCTTGCTCGTCGCAGCTGCTTTGAAGATCTCATCTCCGAAAAAGACGAGTTCGGCCATGGCGTGGGTTGGATAGCCGGGGTAGGCGTAGTTCGGCAAAGAGTTCTCTTTTAGTTTCGAATCCCAGAAGCAATAAAAACTTGGTACGACGTAGGCTACGTGGGCGGCGGCGGTTATGACGGCTTCCGGATACCCAAGCGGCATGAGGAATGGGGCGACGGGGATCGTCAAATCGACCGGCTGCGTCTGCGTTAGCCAAAAGGCCATGGAACCGCCGAGCGATAGTCCGATCACGCTAACGCTTTTGCCGAGCCCTCGAGCCACTGAATACGCTTGATCGGCGGCGTTTTGGATTTCGGTGACCGTCAAGTTTGCAAGATCGTTGGTCATTCGATCTTTGAGGCCGTGCCTCGGGAGCCTCGGGATGTAGACGTTGCAGCCATTTTGGAAGAACGCATGAGCTAGCTCTTCGAAATTGACGCGGGACGTTGGTGAATCCGTGAAACAAGACGACGGCGTCTTGGGCTGGTTTGCCGTGCATAAATAGCAAAGAGACGCCTTCGGGTCGAATGGCTGGATCGCCGGCTTCTTCTGCGATTGTCTTCTGAATCGTCTCGACGGCTTCTTCATACGTCGGTGCCGCTTCCGAGACGACGTATCTATCGGGGATATTCTTATTGCCGCAGCCCGGAATAGCTAAAGCGAGTACAGGCAGCGCCATTCTCGCTGCAAATTCTCGCCGGTTGATCGGTCTTTGCACGATGCCTAACGATACCGATTTTCAGGGTTTTGAGCAAACGTGTGCGGCGCCGACGAGGATGAGGGGCGCTGGCGTCCAAGCGGGCAGAATGATTTCTTCGGTGGTTTTGGTCGCGGCTCTGGCGGCTGCTCAAGCGGCCCCGAATACGAGCGATCGAGCGAATATTTCGTTGAGCATGCGCATAGCAGCGCGCGTCGGCGATCAGATGTGGCCGAACTGGTCGAAGACACCCTTCGTTATCGACTTGCTGACCGCCGACGGACCCGTTATGGTTAACGCGACCGATCCGTCGCCGGCGCCGTCGTTTCCTCCAAACCTCGAAGCGACGTTCCCGCTTGCCAACGGCGTCCCCACGATCGTCATCGGCGAGCCGCAGTTTACGGCGGCGAAGACGCCGGTGCGCTGGAGCGTCACCTTGCTCCACGAACACTTCCATCAATGGCAAGATTCGTGGCCGGAATATCAGGCTGCGACTCGGGCGCTCGGGCTGGCACCGGCTGACGACGTGAATGCGATGTGGATGCTTAACTATCCGTTCCCGTACGGGGATCCGGTGGTTGGCGGCGCCTATGCTACGATGGCTGACGCCTTATCGCGAGCGCTTACCGCAATCGGGACGGCTACGTTTAACGACGATGCGAAGGCTTTCTTGACGGCGCGTGCAGCGTTTCAGAAGTCGGTTAGTGCGAAAGATTATCGCTACTTCACGTTCCAATGTTGGCAAGAGGGCGTGGCGCGCTACACGGAGATCGCCGTCGCTCGTCTCGCTGCCGACACGCACCGCCTGGATCCGCAGTTTTTGAGCGACGATGAGGCCGCTGCGCTTTCGCAGGATGCGGATGCGACGTACACCGGCGTGCTCAAGCGGCTGCAGACGGTGCCGCTCAAAGATGGCGAGCGTTCCAATTTCTATGCGATCGGGGCGGGGGAGGCGATGTTGCTCGACGTTTTGCATCCGGGATGGCGACTTAACTATCTGGACCCGCGTATGGATTTGGACGGCTGGCTGGGGACTTGAGGTTCGCGCTACGCTCAGGATGACGGGTGAGGTTATTCTTCTTTCGCCAGATCGTGGACCGCATGGACCAGTTGGGTAACTGCTACGACGGCGGCTAGGACGGCTGTGGCTACTCGAATCCACTTCAGCATTCTCGTTGACTCCTTTCTTAGCGACCCTTTGCTGACGGCTAGCTTGCCCTCACAGCGATTGAGTTAAACTCGCCGTAGCATTTTGAAGAAGGCTCGCGTAGCGAGCCCTCCTTTTTCGCGGTCCTTCGACTACGGCGCTGCGCGCCTACGCTCAGGATGACAGAGAGCACGAGCTCTCCTTTTTTACTAAGCCTACTACGCGGGGACTTTTCGGACGGATTTGAACGTTGCTCGGACGTCTTCGGAGAAGAGTTGGGGTTGTTCCCAGGCGGCGAAATGGCCGCCGACGTCGTGCTTCTTGTAATACGTGAGTTTCGGATAGGCTTTTTCCGACCAGCTTTGCGGCGCGGTGTAGAGTTCGTGCGGGAACGCGCTCACGCCGGTTGGGATCGTGATGCCCTTGACGTCGAAGAAGCCGAGCTTGTTTTCCCAGTAGAGACGTGCCGATGAGACGCCGGTCTTGGTTAACCAGTAAAGCGTGATGTTGTCGAGGACGTCGTCGCGCGAAAGGCCGCCCGGGTGACCGTCGAAGGCGGGTGCGATCATTTCGTAGCTGTCTTTGTCGTGATCGAGCATCCAGGCTGCAAGGGCAATCGGTGAATCGGTTAAGCCGTAGCTGGTTTGCGGGCGATTGGCCATCTCGACGGCGTAGCCGAGATGTTTGGCGTAGAAGTCGGCCAACTGCTGATATGCGTGCAGCTCGTCGCCTGCGAGTCCGGAGGGCGGCGGTTCGTTGGCGATGGCTTTCGCCAGAATGTCGGCGGGAACGGTGCCGGGCATGTTCGAGTGAATGGCGAGCACTTGCTGGGGCGATTGCAGCGCGAGCAACTGCGTGACGGACGCACCCCAATCGCCGCCTTGCGCGACAAAATGTTCGTAGCCGAGGCGCTGCATCAACACGGTCCATGCGCGTGCGATGCGCTGGGGATCCCAGCCGAGGACGGCCGGCTCGGGTGAAAAACCGTAGCCGGGCAACGACGGAATCACTAAGTGGAACGCGTCGGCAGCGCTCGCGCCGTGCGCCGTTGGGTTTGTTAACGGATCGATGATCTTCGTTTGCTCGATGATCGACCCGGGCCACCCGTGGGTGACGATAAGCGGCAACGCATCTTCGTGTTTCGAGCGAATGTGCATGAAGTGGATGTCCTGGCCGTCGATCTGGGTGACGAATTGCGGTATAGCGTTGAGCTTCGCCTCACACTTACGCCAGTCGTAATCGCTGCCCCAATACTTTGCCAGCGCCTGCATCGTGGCTAGTTGCACGCCCTGCGACTGGTCGTTCACCAGTTCCCGTGACGGCCAGCGCGTCGCATTGATGCGCCGGCGCAAGTCGGTAAGTTCGTTCTCGGGCGTGTTGAGCTGAGGAAATGGACGGATTTGATCCACGGTAGTATTCCCTCCTGAAGGGGCGTTTGTAGCGGTGGAAGCGGTGGAAGCGTTTGAAGCGTTTTCGGATTTAGCGCAGCCGGCGATGCCGAGCTGAACGGCGGCTGCAGCCATTGCGGCGCCCCGGACGAAGCAGCGGCGATCGATGTCGAGGTTCTCGAACATGGTGCCTCCTCACGGCCTTAAGGCGCGCGGCGGGTGAAAACGAAGTCGTGTCCTCTACGAAAGCGGCGGCTAGACGCCGATCTCGCTGGCTGCATAAGTAAGGATAGCGCGACTACGAACGCGACTTCAATATGCAGCAAGTTTGACGATTTTGAGCCAAGCAAGCCTTACCCTGGTGATGACACGGTTTGAGCACTTTTTCTGGGCAGACTGCGCTCTGTTACGGTGCTACGCTCGATTCCGTAGAGGAGAGCGAATTGATGTCTTTTATCACCGTCGGCAAAGAGAACTCCGGTTCGATCGAGCTGTATTACGAAGACACGGATCGGGACAGCCTGTGGTTCTGATCCACGGGTATCCGTTGAGCGGTCGCGCCTGGGACAAACAGGTTGCCGCGTTACTGGAAAGCGGTTATCGCACGATCGCCTACGATCGTCGCGGGTTTGGAAAGTCCAGCCAGCCGAGTTGCGGATACGACTACGACACGTTTGCAAACGACCTTCATGTTCTTTTGGAGGCGCTGGACCTGCGCGACGTAACGCTCGTGGGTCATTCGATGGGAAGCGGCGAGGTGACGCGCTATTTGAGTCTCTTCCGGACGGCATTCCGGAGAGCGTTTTCGATGGCTTCGTTCAGGCCGCCAAGCAAGACACGCCGGCGTGGATGAAAGGCTTCCTGGATAATTTTTACAACGTCGATACGCTGCGCGGAACGCTAGTCAGCGATCAGGCGTATCAGGCGAGTTGGAACCTCGCCGTAACGGCCTCAGCCATAGCTGCAGCGGCATGCATTCCGACATGGGCGACCGACTTTCGCGCCGAACCTGCCGAGGATCGACGTGCGCATACTCGTGATCCAGGGCAATGACGATCGCGTGCTTCCTTTTTCGAAGACCGGCGAGCGACTGCGCGGACAGATAAAAGATCTGCGCGTCGTTGTTATCAAGGGCGGTCCGCACGCCATCCCGTGGACGCACGCCGGCCAGGTAAACGAAGCGTTATTGATCTTTATGCCCGCTCTTGCGGCCATCTGATCCGAAGACGGGAGCATCAACATGAAAAGACAGACCTTTCTAGCGGCCGCTGCAGGCGCGATTTGCGTTGTCCAGCCTTTGCTGGCGAAGGCCGAAACTCCATCGAGCCGTGCAGCGGTTGCTTCGACGATCGGAGCGTCCGGCTTTCCCAAGCCGGCGTGGGAGTGCGGATGCGCCGTAGTGTGGCTCGACGTACCGAGCGGTGTTTACTATCACAAAGGTGACGCTCGCTACGGGCTCACAAATCGCGGCGCCTATTCGTGCGAAGCGGAAGCAATCAACGCCGGCAATCGCGTAAGCGCGTAGCCAACGAGAGGATTATCTATGTCCCACCATTATTCGGGCCCCGATTTCGCGTTTCCGAACGGCGATCCGCACTTGAACGTCACGGATATATTTGCGTTTCCGAAGCCCGGTGACGCAAGCAAAACGATTCTGATTATGAACTCTCACCCGTCCTTCGGCGTGAACCCGCAAGGGCCGACGACGACCGTACCATTCTCAACCACCGCAATGTACGAAATGATGATCGATACGGATGGCGATAACATCGTGAACGTCGCCTATAGCGTGCGCTTCACGGCCTCGAAGTCGGGCGAACAGATTGCCACCTTGCGTCGCATCGACGGCACGAGTTCAGCGCGCACCGGTAAGGAGGGCGTGGTTATCGTGCAGGCGGCACCGGTCTCGACCGCGAGCCAGCCAAAAATTACGAACGCCAGCGATTACCGCTTCTTCGCAGGGGTGCGCAGCGACCCGTTCTTCTTCGACGCAATGGGCGCTTTACACAACCTACAGTTCACCGGCCAGGACTTCTTCGCCGACAAGAACGTCGCTTCGATCGTGCTGGAAGTGCCCAACGCGAAGCTCGGGGCTGCAAACCTTCGGCTGTGGAGCCGAACCGTCGATGGTAAGAATGGAACGTGGGCTCAGTCGGACCGAAACGCACATGCCTCGCAAGAGCCGTTCCTTGCCGGGGACGACAAACTCGCATATATAACGGGAGAGCCGGCGAACGACGCGCGCTTCATCCCCACCTTTGCGCATTCGCTGCAACACGCGGGCGGCTATACGCCGGAGGCGGCAACGCAGGCCGCGGGTACCTTGCTGCCGGACGTGCTGCCGTTTCAGCCCGGGCTCCCGGCCTCGTACCCGACCAACGGCCGGGCGCTCACCGACGATGCCGTCGCGCATTTCCTTGCGGTGTTGACGAACGGGAAGGTCACGGGAGACGGACTGAAGCCGCATACCGACCTGCTCGTGGAGTTCCCCTACGTGGGTCCTCCGCACAGCGCCCCGGCGTAAGCGGACGGCCGCTAGCCGGCGTGCTATACTGGCGAGAGGATTACGCTTTCGCCATCGCGCGGACGAGGCTGGACGCATGTGTCTTCGGCCCTCACTCTTTTCGTCGAGCGTATGTTTTGGAATCGCATCGCTTGCGGCGGGCTGTTCCGGCGGATCGCACACGGGGGCGTTTACGCCGCAGGCGATTCGTAACGGCAGCGATCGAACGGTAGTTACGCCGGCGAAGCTCGGTGGAATCGTCAATACGAAAACGTTCTCGGTGGCGCCGGGCCAGACCGTAACGGTCGCGAGCGATTTGGCGGTCTTCGCGAGCACGGCAGTCACGATTGCGGGCACGATGCAGGTTCCGCGGGGCGTCAGCGTCGCGTTCTTCACGCCGTCCTTCACGATCGCATCGACCGGTTCGATCGTTCCGCTGACGAACAAGCACTATCCCGGGCCGACGCACGACATCGTCAGCGCATGCCAGATCGACGTTGCGAACCTATGGGAAGTCGGCGCCGGCGACAGTCTCGGCATCACTTCGAGCGTGAAACGGAACGCAAACCCTAAATATCCGTGCACGGTCGTATTCGCGACGCGCAGTGAGAGCGACAATCATTCGAGCCTGGTGATGGATCCGGGCGTGCCGGGCGGGAGCGATCCGCATCGCTACATCGGACAAGACGGCGGATGGATCGTGATCGGGTCGCCGCAAGCGATCTCTGTAACGCAGGCGCTCGCCAAAAAGGACGGGCATCCAACGCTGCGCGCCTTCGCTCCGGACATCGTGACGATCGACTCGCTCTTGGCCGCCGGCAACGGCGGCAAAGGACGCGCGGACGATCTCGGCAGCGGCGGCGGCGGCGGTTACAGTTTCAACCCCTCGGCCGGTGGAATCGGCGGATCGGTTCAGATCTCCGCGGGTTCGATCGGCGGAAACTTGCCGCATATTGCCGCGGGGAATGGTGGAAGCGGCGGCGATCTTGGTTTCGGGTTCGACGATTTTCCGTATCCATTGGATGGTACGCAAGAATCGGCGGACGCAATCTCGGCGACGCTTTCAATGGCGTCGGGCGGCGGAGGCGGCGGCATCTTTATCGTCGCGAAAACGCCAAAGAGCATTTGGGAACGGGCGGGCGACGGCGGAAGTCCGTCGACGATTGGAACCGACGGAACGTTTGCTGCCGGGGACGGCTGGCCGCAATTCGCCCTACCGGCCAACGCTTCGCTGAGCGGCAGTTCCGTCGGCGGTTCCCTCACACTCGAACTTGCGCTTCCCGGATTGAAGGGCCCGCACGGCAATAATAAGCCGAACAAGCCGAAAAACGGCAAGTATCCGTTGATGCAGTTTGACGGCGGGTGGGGCAGCGCGTGGATTAACGCAGCCGTACTTCCGGCGCCTCCGCCGGGCACGTCTGCGCAAGGCGGCAAGGGTGGATCGTTTACGGTCGTGCCGCCGCCGCATATTGAGAGCGATAAACTCAAGGGCTATGGTATATCAATTACCGTCTTCAATTTCGGCAAAGGCGGAGATTCGGTGCTTGTGTGCGGGGCCTCGGTCCCCGGCCTCAACGGTGGAGATGCCGGTACGCTGCACGACAACGGGCTTTTTCAGTACTTGACAGGCAAACCGTTCGGATTCGGATTTATCGGAGGTCAGGGTTCGAACGGTACGCCGCCCGGAAGTGGCGGCGCCGCCGGCAAGAACGACGAAGGCGAAACGATTGGAACGCCCGGGTTGCCAGGCGCGGTAACCTGCTGAAAAAGCACCGTCCAGAAACGGATCGTACGCGTTTGGTTGCGCGTTCGGAGAAAATACACGTCACTCGCTTCTCGTTCAGGTAAGTATCGGCTATCCTGTTGTCCCGCGGCTGAAGAGCCACGTCGTGCAAGCCTCTTATTGAAAGTAGGGCCTATGAATTTACTACGCACTCTCTCGTTCTTTGCTGCATTGGCGTTGGCCGCGCCGATGGCCGCTGCGCAGGCCGCTCCGGCTGCGGGCGCTAAACCGACCATCGTTCTCGTTCACGGCGCGTGGGCCGATGGCTCGAGCTGGAACGGCGTCATAAAATTGCTGCAGGAGTCGGGATATACCGTGATGGCGCCGCCGAACGAACTTCGCGGGCCGGCTAACGACGCGAGCGTGATCTCGACGCTTGTGAAAAGCATCCCGGGGCCCGTTATCCTAGTCGGACACTCCTACGGCGGTTTTGTAATCAGCATGGCAGCGGCCGGCAATCCTAACGTCAAGGCGCTGGTCTACGTCGACGCGTTCGTTCCGGATGGCGGCGACACGCTCTCCAGTCTGTTGGCGAGCAGCCCGCCGCCGCCGAAAGATCTTTTCGTTCCGGTTCCGTTTGTGACCGCGGCGGGAAAAGACGTTGACCTGTACTTCAGCACGAAGTACTTCGGCCCGGTCTTCGCGTCGGACATTCCGGTAGCGATGTCGTCGCTGATGGCCGTAACGCAGCGGCCGCTGACGCAGAGCGCGTTCAGCGAGAAAGCACCGGCTGCCGAAGGTTGGAAGACTATTCCGTCGTGGTATGTGGTTGGTGATGCGGATCTGGTGATTCCGCCGGCTGCGCAGATGTCGATGGCGACGCGCGCGAAAGCACACGTTTCCCACGTTCCGGGCGGCAGCCATCCGAGCATGGTCATGCATCCCGAAGCGACCGCCGCGGCGATCGAAGCGGCCGCAGCGGCTACCTCGAAATAGCTTTGCTGGTGCCGGCGACGTTCTCGTCGCCGGCACGTAGCGCTGGCGCTTCGAGTTTCTTTAACGAAGGCTCGCGAAGCGAGCCAACCTTGGGGCGCTTTCGACAAAATCAGCGCTTTCGCGGCGTCCTTCGACTTCGCTCAGGATGACACGGGGGGTTAGGTTCCGGCGTCGGCGCCTTCGTGGAAGACGAACTTTATGATGAAGCGTTGGAGTGTGGCGTAGGCGGCTGGGGTGCCGTAGTTGATGAAGAGTTCGTTGCCGTTTTCGAAACGCTGGTGGTAGGCGAGCGCGATGTTCGTTCCGGTTTGGGGGGCGAAGCCGCCGAGGCCGTTGATGTTCTGCAGCGACAGTGAGACGTTGGATTCGGGCCCGATTGATTCGCCGACCGAGAGGCGCCGGAAGAATTGCGAGTTTAGCGTGCTGGTCGCGAGCGATCGTTCGTACGTTCCGTCGTAGGAGAGCGCGATGGAAATGCGATGGATCGAGCGTGACGTCGAGAGCGTGAAGAGCTGCGTCTGGTTGCCGCCGAACGGGCCGAACGCGTACGATACGTCGATGGGCGCGGGTGTGCCGTCGCGATAGCCGAGCGCGGCGGTGAAGAGATTGAATCGCTCGTCTTGACCGTTGCGGTAACAGGGATAGCCGGTGAAAGTGGTCGTTCCGACGGTAGGTCCGCTGCACCCCGGGCCGCCCGGTACGTCGTACTGGCGTAGAGTGCCGACGCTCGGACCGAGGTTGTTGATCGAGAGTCCGTTCTTGAAGTTTGCCGTCAGCATCACCAGCGTGTCGGCTTCGTGGATGGCGCCAGATTCATCGAACCAACGATCGCCGAGCGCGGCCAGCGTGAAATTCTTTGCGAAGGCATTTGCGCCGGAGGCTTGCGCGAAGCCCTGAAAGCCGTGAATATCCGAGTTGAACGTGAAGCCATCGATCGGGTTGTAGTTGGGGCTTAGGTTGTTGTAGCCGACGGCAGCGGCGTAGTTGGGTTTGTTGATCGCCACGTATTGTAAGCTTTGGTGCGCGATGCCGGTGTACGGCACCCAACTTCCCTGTTCGAGCGTTTGGTCGGTGCCGAACTCGAGGCCGGTGTGGCGGTTGAGGACGTTCACGCCGGCGTCGGTCGTCGCGTCGTCGCCGGCGACACTGTGATGTGCGATTACGCCGTCCGCCCAGTAAGCGAACGTGTTGTCGCCGAGAGCGTGTTTGTAGCCATACGCGATGTCGTCGAACGCGTTGCCGGTGGTTTCGTCGAAGCCGTGAACGCTGAGCACGCCGAACGACTGGAGGCCGAACGAGCCTTCGATTTTTAGACCGGAATCGAACGGGCCGATTCCCGGCGTGTAAAAGATCTGATTGTTGGGGCCAGTCGGCGTTGAGAATCCAATTTCGCTGGGGTTCAGGAAGGGTGCGCCCTGGGCGAAGAACGGCCGGTACTCGACGAGCTGCTGGCCGAACTCTTGCGGTGCAATCGTCTTCTGATCGACCTCGACGTTTGAGAAATCGGGGTTAAGCGCCGCGACGATGTTGATCGTGCTTGCGAGCGGGACCGCGAGGTCGATTCCCGCGTTGCGCACCTTCTCCGGCCCGAACGTGCCGTTGGCTTGCTGGAACTCGTTGCGATCCGCGCCGAGGCTTGCGAGCGTGTAGATTTCTGCGCGCGGCTTGGGGCGCGTTGCAAAGCCTTTGCCGTCTGTCTGGATCGTGGGCCAGTATTTTGCATCGGCGAATGGCGGCCACGTTGTGCCGACCGGGCCGTCGGCCATGAGGCCGTCGTAGGCCCACGTGTAGTGCTCGCCAGCGGACGCGACCGAGCGTATGAAGTTCAGTCGCCATCGTTGCGGACCGGGCTGCAGGCGCAGAATCTCGAGCGGGATCACGAGGACGGCGTTCCAACCGCCGGGTTCGCGGGCGGCGGCGCTGTGCCAGCGTGCGGCGTAGCGTACGTTCTCGCTAGATTGTTGGTAGCGCACGCCGCGCGGCGTCGTCTCGAAAAAGTACACGCGGCTTCCGGAGCCGCTCGTATCGATGCCGACGCCCACGAAATCGTCCTGCCCGAAGCCGAGGTTGTTGGTGGTTTGATCGGCGACGATTGGGACGCCGGCTTGCTCGGCGTGGAAGGCGACGTAGAGTTTGCGGCTGTCGTAGAGCAGATAGACGCGCGTCGCGAGCGGGGCGTTGCCGCGTTTGGTGAGATTAGTGAAGGCGTCGGGCTGGATCTGTCCGGTTTGCCAGGCGGGGTCGGTGAGGGCGGGATCGAGGGGCATCGGGTGCGCGGCGCGGATGGCGGTGAAGGCCAGGGCCGTCGCGATGAGGAGGCTCATAGTCTTGACCGTAGCGGCGGCGAGCTTTGCGGTCAGTCAACGGCGCGTCACCACCGCGAAATCTAGCGGCGGTGACAGTTTGATGATAGTCGTGCCGGCCGCTTCGGCCTACGCTTAGTTGATTGTGCTAGGTAGCGTCGGGCGGCGGTCAGAAGTCGTGCCTATGGCGGTTATGGTCGCGATCGGGCGCCTGGAATTCGACCTCGATGGGCTCGTGCTCTACGACAGGAGCGAGGTCGTCCCGCTCGCGCCGCTTCCGGCGCAGATGCTCGCGGCGCTCGTGCGCGCCGGCGGCGATGTGGTGCCGGCCGCGTGGATGCGCGAGGCGCTTTGGGGCGACGCCCCGGTCGAGGAGCGCAACCTTAATCAACAGATCTATATGCTCCGCCGCGCGTTGCGTCGCGATCCGCGAGTGACGATCGAAAACGTGCCGCGGCGCGGGTACCGGTTGGTGATGGCGCCGGCGGTTGCGGACGTTCGGGCTTTCCCGGTGCCCGCGCGCGGGCGGCGCTCGATTTTTTCGGTTGCGGCGTGTGCGGTTATTGCACTGATTGCCTTACTGGTGCCTTCGCAGCCGCCACCGCAAGCGGGCGACCGCGAGTTGGCGCTTGGGAACTATCTGACGACGGCCGAGGGGCCGCACCATCTCGATCGCGCTGCGGTATACTATCGCGATCTCGTCACGCGGTTTCCGGGGAGTGCGGCCGGGTACGGCGGGCTGGCGATCGTCGACGCGAGGCGTGCGCTCGACGCGGGGACCGATTTGCCGCGGCGCCAGGCTACGTTTATGCGCGCCTCGGCGGAGGCCGCGATTGCGCTTGGGCTCAATCCCAAGGAGAGCAACGCGCTGACGGCGTTCGGGATTATTGCGGCCGTGCGCGACCATTGCATGGGGACGGCGCGACGAATGTTCGATGGCGCAGTTGCGGCCGACCCGACGGGGGAAATGCCGCGCGCGTGGCGCGCGAAGTTTTTGCTGAGCGTCGGGGATTTCTATGCGGCGGGAAACGATTTCCGGGCGATCAGTCAGTCCGCACCAACTTCGGGATATGCGGTTGGGTTATACGGGGAATGGTTGCTGCTGCATCGCAACTACGCGCGCGCAAGCGAGGTGCTCGCACAGGCGGTGGACCTTGGGAATCATCCGGGGTTCACGCGGTATTGGCTGGCGAAATCGTACTATCTGCAGGGGCGGGACGCGCAGGCATTGGCGATGTCGAATCAGTTGCTCGGATTGTATCCGGGTGAGGCGTCGGCGCTGGTGCTTCGGTTGCGCATCGAGGCGCGGGAGGGCGACAGGCGCGGGGCGCTCGCCGACTACCGCCGGTTACGTGAGATCCGCGATCCGGCGCAGATCGATCCCATTGCGCTTGCATCGGCGGACGTGGCGATGGGCAACCGCGCCGAGGCGCTGCAAACGGTGCGTGGCTATGTTTCTTCGGGGTTGCACGGCATCGATGAAATCGCGCGCATTCGAACCGATCCGGATTTCGATTCGCTGAGAAGCTGGATTCGGATCGGGTCGTAGGCCTTTTTTGGGGACGGGGACTTGAGGTTCGCAATGCTGCGAGCCGCGGCCCTTCGAATACGGTGCTTCGCACCTAGGCTCAGGCTGACAGGTTTCACGCCGGAGGATGGTCCGGCCAGCACGAACTCGTTGTGGCTGGAGGGATTTCGCTTGAACCAGGGCGACTGGAGCAACTTCTTCGTCGCGCAGTGCGGTGCGGCGGCGGCACTCATCGGGTTGCTGTTTGTTGCGCTTTCCGTCAACCTAGAGCGCATCATGGCTTCTGGATATCTGGTGGATCGCGCCGCGGAGGCCGTACTCGTTTTCGGCGGCCTGCTGTCGTTTTCGATATTCGGTATGGTGCCGCACCAGAGCGTCTCTTCTTTCGGCGTCGAGACACTAGTCGGGGGCGTTGTCATAGGGGCGCTGACGACGCGGCTGCAGATTCGTGGCCTGCGCGACCACCCGCCGCAGGCAACTTCTCGGGATGTTATCTCGCGCATCGTTTTGATGCAGGCGGCAACGCTATCGACGATCGTGGCCGGAGCGTTGATGGTGGCCGGCCACGATGCGGGGTTTTTCTGGCTCGTTCCGGCGACCGTGGTATCGTACGTCGCCGGCATCGGCAACGCGTGGGTCTTGACCGTCGAGATTCTTCGCTAACGACCTTGACATTCGAAGCCCCGCGTTCTAGATTTAGTCAAGTGACTAATCCAACTGGACAGCCCGAATAGCGGCACCCTTCACGCCCGCACGGCGTGCTCGATAGACCGGAGATCCTCATGACAGTCGATACGATAGCATCGCCGGCTCGGACGACCGATCCGGACAAACTCGACGCCTTCATCGGAAAGATGCTTGGCGACCTCGGCGCCGTTGCGTCCGCGTCCCTCGTGATCATCGGCGACAAGCTCGGACTTTATCGCGAATTGCAAAAGGGCGAGGCGCTGACCTCAGCGGAGCTCGCCGTGCGGACCGCCACGTCCGAGCGCTACGTGCGGGAGTGGCTCGCCAACCAAGCGGCGAGCGGTTACGTCGAGTACGACGCGGCGACGGAGCGCTTTTCGCTTCCGCCCGAACAGGGCTTCATGCTGGCCGACGAGAGTAGCCCGCTTAACGTCACCGGCCTCTTCGAGCTGCTCCAGTCGATGATCGTCGACGAGCCCGAGATCGCCGAGCGTTTCCGCAGCGGCGCCGGCTTTGGATGGCACGAGCACGACTCGCGCTTGTTCGAGGGCTGCGAGCGGTTTTTCCGGCCCGGTTACAACGCCCATCTCATCGGCTCGTGGATCCCCGCGTTGCAAGGGGTCGAACAGAAGCTGCGCGACGGCGCAAAAGTGGCCGACATCGGATGTGGCCTCGGCGCGTCTACGATCATCATGGCGCAGGCGTACCCGAAATCACTCTTCCACGGCTTCGACTACCATGCAACCTCGATCGAACTGGCGCGCGAGCGAGCAAAGGCCGCCGGCGTCGGCGACCGCATCGTTTTTCAAACGGCGGGCGCCAAAGACGTGCCGGCCGGCGGCTACGATTTCGCCGCGTTCTTCGACTGCCTGCACGACATGGGTGACCCCGTCGGTGCCGCCAAGGCCGTAAAAAAGGCGCTGGCGCCCGACGGCACCTGGATGGTGGTCGAACCGTTCGCCGGCGACCGGCTCGAAGACAATCTCAACCTCATCGGACGCATCTACTACGCCTGCTCGACGATGCTTTGCACACCGGCATCGCTCTCGCAGGAAGTCGGCCTCGCGCTCGGGGCGCAGGCCGGCGAAGCGCGCATGCGCGAGGTCGTCACCGAGGCCGGTTTCACACGTTTCCGGCGTGCGGCCGAAACGCCGTTCAACATCGTCTACGAAGTCAAGCCCTGAACCGCGCACGCGCCGGCGTTTCGACGTCACGCCAAGCGGCCGAGCAGGCGTTCCTCGACGCAGCGGAACGCTTGCTCATCCGCGAAGGCTACGCGACGATCACGACCAGAACGCTCGCCGCCGAAGCGGGCGCCAATCACGGGTTGGTGCACTACTACTTCGGCTCAATGGAGGAGCTCCTGATGCAAGTCTTGGAGCGCTTTACCGATCGTATCCTCACGCGGCAGCGAGCGATGTACGCCGACCCCGGCGTGCCCTTCATCGAGAAGTGGCGCAAAGCCATGGGCTTCATTGACGTCGATTTAGAAGCCGGCTATCCAAAGATCTGGTACGAATTGCAGGCAATGGCGTGGAATCGACCCGAGTTTCGCAAACGCCTGCTGCACGTCCACGAGCAGTGGGATGAGGTCCTCACCGGCGCCGTCACGACCGCGATGCGCGAGTACGGAATCGATCGCCGGCGCTTTCCGCCGCACGCGATTTCCGCGCTCGTGCGCACGTTCAACGAAGGCCTGCTTCTCGAACGGCTCAACGGTTACGACACCGGCCATCGCGAGCTGCTGAAGATGATCGACGACCAGTTGCAGCGCTGGGAAAAGGAGCGCGCGCGGTGAAAGCGCGCGAGCCCGATCGCTCGGGTTTCGTCGAACGCGACGGCGTGCTTATTGCCTACGACGTCTACGGTAGCGGAGATCGCACTCTTTTCTTCCTGCCCGCGTGGTCGATCGTCCACTCCCGGATGTGGAAGCTGCAAGTTCCATACTTCGCACGTCACGGCCGCGTTATAACCTTCGATGGGCGCGGGAACGGCCGCTCCGATAAATCGCCGAAGCTCGACTATTCCGACGAAGCCTTCGCCGCCGACGCACTGGCGGTGATGGATGCGACCGGCACTGAGCGCGCTACCCTCATTGGGCTGTCCGCCGGCGGCCGCTGGGCGCTCATGCTTGCGGCGCAGCACCCGGAGCGGGTCGAGGGTATGGTCTTGATTGGTCCGGCCGTGCAAATCGAAGAACCCGATAAGGTGCGCGCCGCTTTGAAAGCTCAATTCGACAAGCACCTCGACACGAACGAGGGTTGGGCGAAGTTCAACCGTCACTACTGGCTCGAGAACTATCGTGACTTCGTGGAGTTCTTCTTCGAACAATCGCTGCCGGAACCGCACTCGACCAAACAACACGAGGACGCCGTCGCTTGGGCGCTCGAGACCACGCCCGAGACGCTCGCGGCCACCTTCGTCGCGGCGGGCCTCACCGACGAAGAAACGCGAGCGCTAGCCGCGCGCGTTCGGTGTCCCGTACTGGTGTTGCACGGCGATTCCGACAACATCGTCCCCCCGGATCGCGGGAAGCAGCTCGCCGATGCGACCGGCGGTGAATACCGCATTATCGCTGGAAGCGGGCACCTGCCTCAAGCGCGCGTACCGGTATTGGTGAACGTGGCGATTCGCGACTTCATGGGCGCCACGCCCAAAGCGCCGTCGCGTTCCGGTAAGCAGAAGCGCGCGCTGTTCATCTCTTCGCCGATCGGGCTCGGTCACGCGCAGCGCGACGCCGCCATCGCGGCCGAACTTCGCGCATTGCACCCGAACCTGCAGATCGAATGGCTCGCGCAGCATCCCGTGACGAGCGTTCTGCGTGCGCGGGGAGAGACGGTGCACCCCGCGAGCGCGCTCTTGGCGAACGAGTCGGCCCACATCGAAAGCGAGTGTTCCGAACACGATCTCCATGCGTTCGAAGCGATTCGGCGCATGGACGAGATTTTGGTAAACAACTTCATGGTCTTCCACGACGCCGTACGTGAGGAGCACTACGACATCGTCGTCGGCGACGAGGCTTGGGACATCGACCACTTGTTACACGAGCATCCCGATCAGAAGCGTACGTCCTTCGTGTGGTTGACCGACTTCGTCGGCTGGATTCCCATGCCCGACGGCGGCGAACGCGAGGCGAGGCTGACCGCCGACTACAACGCCGAAATGATCGAGCATATCGAACGGTATCCGGGGCTGCGCGACCGCTCGATCTTCGTTGGCGATCTTGACGACATCGTGCCGCATCGCTTTGGCGAAGGCTTACCGCTGATCCGAGAATGGACTCAAGCACACTACGACTTCGCGGGTTATGTCACCGGCTTCGTTCCGCCAAGCGAAGATGAACGCCAAGCGCTACGCGCCGAACTCGGGTACGGTTCCGATGAGATCGTCTGCATCGCGACCGTCGGTGGCTCGGGCGTCGGGACCGCGCTATTGCGCAAAATCGTCGCAGCCTACCCTGCGCTGAACCAGCGGATCCCGCGTTTACGGTTGATCGCCGTCGCCGGCCCGCGTATCGATCCGGCCTCGCTCGCGCCGCACGGCGGCGCCGAGGTGCGCGGTTTCGTGCCGGAGTTGCATCGGCACCTTAGCGCGTGCGACCTCGCCCTCGTGCAAGGCGGCTTGACGACGACGATGGAGCTCACGGCTTCGCGCCGGCCGTTCGTGTATTTCCCACTTCGGCATCACTTCGAGCAGAACTTCCACGTTCGCTACCGGCTCGAACGATACGGCGCCGGTCGCTGCATGGAGTTCGGCGAGGCGACGCCCGAGACAATCGTAGCGGCCGTCGTCGGCGAACTCGAGCGCATGCCGGCTTATCGTCCCGTGGATGCGGGCGGTGCCGCGCGTGCCGCAAAATTCATCGCCGAGGTAATGACTTGATGTTTTCTTGAGTAAGGTGAGCAACATCAATGTCTCGATCTATTGATGTCGTTGGCGTGCAGACTGGATAATACGAACAGATTCGTTGCCCTCAATCAGTATCGAATCGTGCAAAACCCCGACTTGGTCTTGAAACCGGCCAAAGGAGGGGTTTTGTTACGGCGCGGGCGATCCGTCGGACCAGGTGCGTACCGGAACCATAATCAACGTCGATAGATATGGACCGCGATCGACGGACTGAGTTGGCGAGTTGTCAACGTTTGGTCCCCAACTCGCGACTTGGTCGCGTGGGATGAAAAACATCATATGGGGATACCATGGTCCGTGAGCATGGTTTAGGTGCCCCTGCTTCGACAGCATAAAACCAAATGCACCAGGCTCCGGCGGCTTAAAGGTATGATCGGCAAAGGCAGCGTTCGTTCTTTCCTCCATTTGCTGCCTAGTGAGCCCGGCCGTGGCCCATTGCGCCTCTTGCAGCAGCTGCGGTATCTCGGTGCGAGCGGCGGGTGGATTGTAACAATCGGGCCCGCGCTCTTTCGGATTCCAAAACTCCGTATCGTTAAACGGCGCAGCCCAAGAACGTTCGACGACGCACACGAAGCCGTTCGTTCCTTTCACCGCCGTCTCGAATCCGTGGGAAGTGAGCACGAGCACCTCGGCGTTTGCAGCGGTGGATGGCGCAGCGGCGGTCCGCGCCAACGCAATTTCAGCTTGACGATCGGGCATAAGGTATGCAGCGATTGGGCCCATCGTCGGCAATCCTTCGCTGGTGGCGGATCGCGCCACAAACGGCAGCGCCATAGCGCCAAGGAGCAGCACGAGCGCTCGAGGCAATCGAGATAGAACCACGATCGGTACCTCCGTCTTCACGTCTCGAGTTGTTTCTCCTAATAGGGCCGGACTCCGTCGAGACGGAGTCCGGCCCTGCATCCGTCGCCGGCCTAGATTTTGATTTTTGCCGTGAGGTAGAACTGGAACGGCATCTTAACCTCGCCGCTCGTCGTGTTTGGGCTTGCCGGCCCGAACTGCGCGGCATACGGGTACTTCACGAGCGGTTGAATGATCGATCCATGGTATCCGGCCGGATTGTAGATATTCCCCACCGGGAGGATCTCACCGGCATAACCTTGCTCGTAGCCTACCGTCGCATACGAGCAGACATTACCGTTCGTAAACGTCCAGGGTTCGGCTGAGCCGCCCCAGCAGGTGTTGAAGATGTTCGCTAGCGTGCCCGTTAGGGTGACACGTGGGCTCACATCGTAGTTTAGCGCGAGGTTCATCGCGATCAGGTTTGGCTGCGTAAACGCACCCAGCTGATCGAAGACGCCGGTATAGGTATCCGGAACGGCCGAGAGTGCGCCGCACTTGGTCGCATCATAGCGGCCGGCGCCGTTGTATCCGGCAACGCCCGGGAGAACGGCCGTACAACCAGCCGGATCGACGCCCGGGTTCGCTTCCGGATAGCCGTACTTTCCGCCCCCTTCGAACTGAAAGGACGGCGTGACGCTGAACTTGTCGTGCTTGTAGTTCAGGATCAGCGATGCAACGTAGGGCGAGCCGTACGCCAACGCCGACGATCCAACGCCGCCGGGGAAGATCGAGAACGTAGGGAACTGGGTGTTCGGATCGATCTGTGGCTGCGGGCTGTTCCAGTACGGATTGCCGACGTCGGCATCCGTACAGTGGTAGACCGCAACGCCGGCCGTGGTATAGCACGGTGCCGCAGGCTGGCCGTTCGTCGTCGCACCGCATAGCAGCACGTGGTTGTACCCCGTCTTACCAACCCACTTGCCGCCCGGCGCGCACGCCGCGGTGTAGGCATTGTAGGCCGAGATCGCTTGGTTCGTTCCGGTGATGACGGTCGTTCCGTACGCGCCGGATGCGAGCGTGCCGTACTTGATGTACGAGTCCGTGTACGCGAAGGCGATTTGACCCGCGAAACCGTTCTTCGAGAAGTCGCCCTTCGTCAGTTGGAACTCGACGCCTTGGCTGCGCTGGCTGCCGGCGTTGAGTCCGGAAACGAACCCGGTCTTCTGGTCGAGGTAGAACTCCTGAATTTGATCCTGCGTTTGCCGCAAGTACGGCGTCAGCTTGTACGAGATATCCGTACCCTTGAAGTGCTGCTCCCACGAGATATCGTAGTTGATCGACGTCGCGGGAACGACCGGGTAGCCCGGCGTCGTGCGGCCGAACGCGTAGAAGTTCGTGCCGACGTAATCCGCGAGATCTTCCTGTTGGACGTTGTACTGCTCGTACGCCGTGATCGGAGCTTGCGTATAGCGGCCGTACGAGAAGCGGACAACCTGGTCGTTGTTGACCGTGTACGTGCCGCTGATACGCGGTTGCCAGATGTTATAGGTGTACGACTGGCTCGAGATGTTCTGGAAGAACGCCGATGTCGAGCCCTTCGGGCAGGCTGCGGCCGGATTGCCAGCCTTGGGAAACGGGACGCCCGAAACGTTGTCCACGCAGTTATCGATGTTGAACGCGTTGGTCCAGAAGTCGCGTGCCGCGCCGAAGTCCGTGTTCCCCCCGTCGAACGTGAAGCTGTCCAAGCGAATGCCTAGGTTGAACAGCCACTTGTCACTCGGACGAAACTCATCGGTCAACGAACTTGAAAAGAACTTCGGGACCACGCTGTTGAACGTGGCGTGCAGGCCGTTCTCGGCCTGGAAGTACGCGCAAGCCGAGCCGAACTGCGGCGCACCCGGAACGGCGCAGTTGAAGCCGCTCACGTCCGGTAACGTACCCGCCGCCCCGAACTTCTGATAGCCGTAGCTCGCCGGCGTACTGCCGCTGCCGGCAGCGTATGCCGTGTGGCAGTTCACCGGGGCAAGGGTCGAACCACTGGGCGTACCGCCGAAGCAGTAGCCGCCGATCGGATCCTTTGCGTTGACGATTTCGAAAGCCGGAAGGCTGCTGACGGCGTAGAACGAGTTGTTGTCGCGAACGCTGTTTGCGGTCACATACGAGCCCTGGAGGCTCACCAAGTTCTGCGAGTTCACTTGGTCTTGGATCTGCGCGCTGATTCCTCGCGTGTGCGAGCTCAGCTCGTAGTCGTACGAACAGCATGAGTCGAAGTCCGCGTAGAGGCTCTGCGGACCGTTCTGCAGCCAATCGCTGTAGTACGTGTAACCGTACAACCGGATGAACGCGCTGCTTCCCATGTTGTGCGTGTACTGCAGCTTCACGATTTCCTGATTGTTCCACGTCGTGTCGCTCGCACTGGGAGGAATCGCTTGGAACGGAGCCGTGCGATTGGTGCTGGACGGGAAGTAGTAGGTCTTCACGCAGCCCGCATTGCCGTTGAATGACTTAGCGGAGCCGGTCGTGCCGATGGTATTCGGGCAGCTCCAATAGATGTTGTCGACGTAGACCGGGGCGCCGAGGCCGATGTTGTTGGCGCACTGCGCGCCCGTTATCCCTCCGCTGCAACCTTGCGTCGACGTGATATCGTTCGTCGTCGAGTACCACGTGTTGTGGAGCGATTCGCTGTCCCACAGCACTTGCACGTCGTCGCGGCCGCCGTTGTTCTTGTGCGGAATTCCAAAGTGCAGGTTTACAACGGTGTCGCGAGCAGCGATTCCCCTTTGGAATGTGTACTGGAGCGGGCCCATGTAGTAGTAGGTCTGGGCCAAGCCATTGTAGATGTTGATCGTGGGCGCGTAAGGAACCGTGAACGCGTTGTTCGAGGTGAACGACATGGGCGAGCCGGCCCAATTGTCGTAGGAGGCGCCGTTCTGGTTGTCAACGTAGTTGAATTCCTGGTTATAGCCGGCGACACCGACGTAGTACGAGAAGAGACGGTCCGGCGTGGAGCCGCCCGCTTCGATCATCGCACGATGGTAGAACGCCGGAGTTGCGATTCCGAGCTGGCCGTTGGCGAAGCCCGGATACGTGCCCGTGCGGATAACCTGGTTGATGTAACCGGCGAGGCCTTGACCTTCCGAGTTCGCCGGGTTGGCGCCGGTGTAGACCTGCACTTCGGCGTTACCCAGCGACGACGCCGAGCTGGACGGATAGTTATCGAACGAGCGGTTCACCGGAACGCCGTCGAACTCGTATCCGACCTGATCGTAGTCGCCGCCGCGGATATGAACCGTCTGGAAGTAACCCGTCTGGTTCGGAGGGACGTACGCGCCCGGGACGGATGCGACCGCCGAATACGCGGAATTCAGGCTGCCGCCGCCGCCGAGTGCGGCAGCCGCAGATTGAGCCGCGGCGTTGACCGAATAGACGTCGGCCGTCGTACCCGATTTCACGAGCGCGCCGGGACCGGTAGCGGTGACGTGGGCGATCGTACTGAGCGCCTTCTGCAGTCGAGCTGACACCGTCTGCACCGTGTCGGCGAAGACGATCTGACCGGGAACGATCAGCGTCGCGTAGTTGTCCTTCGTCACCGTCACGGTGTACGTGTCCGGCGCGAGGGTGAGGAACCCAAAGTGTCCCGTTGCATCGGTTGTGATCGTCGCAGATTGCGACGGGCTCGAAGCCGTGACGATCGCACCGGCAAGCGGTGCTGAGGACGTGGCATCGACGACGCTGCCGGTGAGACCGCCCGTTGTGCCGGCCAGTGCCCATGTTTCCTGGCCTGCAAGTAAGGCGAGCGACAGCAGCGTTGCGACGAGAAGCCGTAGCGAAACTCGTTTCACGCGTGTTTCTCCTATTCGAATGAATAGATGTTGCGTCGTGGTTAGACGCGTAACGTAAACTTAAGTTCGTTTAAGAATCGAACCTTTTGAGATTTCTGAACTAACGCGCCTTTCTTATCAGTGTTTTGTTCACAAAGTTCAAAGCGCACGTTCGATACGATTAGACGCTCCGAAACCACGTTCGTGTTGGAAGTTGCTTCATTGATGCCGCCGTCGTTACTTGCGGCGATGCTACTGCTCGAAGCGGCACGAGGCCGCGCTCGGACGCCGGTGCGGTGATTGGCGCGATCGCTGGTGTGTCTAAGCCGAGAGCCTCTAGAATGTCTCTAAAGCGTTGTCGCTGTGCGAGCGGTTCAAACCACGGCACGTTGCGAACCGTGAGAAGCGCAGGCTCCCTCCGCTCCATGGCCTGCTCCAGGTGATCCAGCGCAGAGTCCGGCCTATTGAGGCCGACGGCTACGATAGCCAAATACCACGCCGGCACTAACTCCGTACGCGCCATTGAAAGTAAGCCGTCGTAGATCTCCTTCGCCCGCACGGTTTCGCCGCAATCGGCGTGCGCTCGCGCTAAGAGGGGCAGCCTAAATGCGATGTCCTCGATGCGGCCTGGCGTGAGGTGCAGAAGATCGCCAATCGCCTTGTGGGGCTCGCCGCTAAGGATGTACGCCTGAGCTCGGTAACGACGGGCAACTTGAAAGGCCGGACCCGCATCGATAAGAGTCGACAACGATTTGATGGCCTGTTCGTACGCGCCGCTCAAAAGGAAGATGCGCGCCAGGAGCAGGTGAAACGCCGGCGACGACGGCTCGTGGGAAATTGCGTGCTCGACCTCTTCAATGGCCCGATCGCTGTCGCCGAGGCAACTGTGATACCATGCCGCCGTACTGTGGACGAAACTCGACGTCGGGTTGAGCTTCAATGCCGCGTCCAGCTCCAGTTTTGCGCGAATCCAGCTCCAATCGCTGAAAAGTGCGATGTTCGACAGCATGGCGTGCGCCGACGCGCACGAAGAATCGAGCTCGAGGACGCGCTTCGTCGCTTGCTTCGCCCGCGAATAGGCGTGCGATATCGAAACGTAGCAGTTCTCCGCGAGCGACGTGTAGGTTCTAGCGAGACCAACGAGAGCCGGTATGTAGTCGGGGTCGAGCAGCAGGGCCTCTTCGAAGTGGTGACTCGCTTCGGTGAGGCTCGTCGCGGTCTGCTGCTCGAGCAGATGGCAGCCGAGCCCGAAGTGATGGAACGCGTCGAGACCGCTGCGTAATAATGCGTCTCCCGCGCTCAAATAGCATTGAGCGTTCGCGGCACCGGCGTCGGCCACGATAACGCGTATCGGAACCGCAAGCTGGTAACCTTTCCGGCGAACCGTTACGATGTACGCGCGATCGCTCTCAGCCTCGTCGAGAAGCTCGCGCAGCATGTACAGGTGCTGCGAAAGATTATTCTCGCGAGGCCGCCCTTCCGGCCAAACCCGCGCCGCAATCGTTTCCCTGTCGACAACCTTTCCATTTGCCTGGATCAAGAGCAAGAGCAACTGCGAGATGCGATCCGGCAGACGACTTTCGTTGTGGTCGCGCCTCAGAATGCGCCGGCCGGGCTCAAACTGAAATGGTCCAAAGGCGTATACCGGGCCAACGTTGCGTTCGATCACGTCGCTAGATCCGCTTTTCCGGATTCGTGCTCGAGACGAGTTCGCGCAACGGACGAATCTCGACGCCGCCCTCGTACGCGCACGGCCAGGTGGTTGCCAGTTGAATCGCCTCGCTGAGATCGCGAGCTTCGACCACCAGAAAGCCGCCAACTTGCTCGTTGGTCTCGGCGTACGGACCATCCGTTACCCAAGCTTTGCCGTCGCGCACGCGAACCGTCGTCGCCGTGTGGGCCATCTCGAGCGCGTTTCCGGCCACAATTTGTCCGCGTTCTTGCAGCCTCTCGACATACTCGATGGCTTGGTCGTCGAGCGCCTGCAGGTCGTGCTCGGACAGCGCCCCGTACTTCGGTTCGTGAAGGTGCACGAGAAACATATATTTCATGGCCTGAGTCCCATAGTAGAAGCCTTCATCCCCAGCGTGTGGGGAGCCAGGGGTACGAGTCTCTTCGAGGGGGGCGTCCGGAACAGCATCTCATCCTTTGGTCGAACGGGACTTCCGGAAATGGACAATTCGCGTGCTTCTTCTTACGGCGCGTCGCCGCCGAACAGTCCCCGAGTCGCTTGCTCGCCGGCCCCATGGCCTAACTCTCCAAGGCGGCGCAGCAAGAAACGCCGCGTCGGCTTCTGCAGGGCCAGTTCTAGAGCTCGCTCGTATGCTGCGATTGCTTCACGGGTTCGCCCGAGGCGGCGCAGTAGATCCGCACGCGCCGAATGGGCTAAATGATAGTCGTGTAAGTCGCCGCGCCGCAGGATAGCGTCGATCAACGCAAGGCCCGCGTTCGGACCGTCGCGCATCGCCACGGCCACGGAACGGTTCAGTTCCACGACGGGAGATGGGTTGGCCCGCAACAGCGAGTCGTACAGAACCGTAATCCGGTGCCAGTCGGTGTCCGCAGCCGTCGCCGCTTCGGCGTGCACGGCCGCAATCGCCGCCTGCAGCGTATATCGCCCAACACGTCCGGTGGCCATCGCACGGCGAACGAGGCGGCGGCCCTCGTCGATGAGCGCGCTGTTCCAGCGCGTTCGATCTTGATCGTCGAGCAGCACCGGTTCGCCCTCCGGCGACGTGCGCGCGGCGCGGCGCGACTCGTGCAGCAGCATCAGCGCGAGCACGCCGAACACTTCGGTCTCGGGTAGCAGCTCGAGGAGCAGGCGTGCGAGCTGTATCGCCTCGGCCGAAATGTCCGGCCGCGTTAGTTCGGCCCCGAACGACGCCGCATACCCTTCGTTGAATAGCAAATAGATGACTTGCAAGACCGATTCCAGGCGCTGCGGCAATTCTTCGCGCGATGGGATTTCATACGGAATATGCAGGTCGCGGATCGTCGCTTTGGCGCGCACGATGCGCTTGGCGATCGTCGGCGCACGAGCGAGAAACGCGCGTGCAATTTCCTCGGTGGTCAATCCGCAAACCTCGCGCAGCGTGAGCGCCAAGCGCGCCTCGGATCTAATGGCCGGATGGCAGCAGGTGAAGACGAGCCGTAGGCGATCGTCCTCGATCGATGCGTCCTCGCTCTCGGCTTGTTCGAGGATCGAGTTTTCAAGGCGCAGCCGCAGTTCGTCCAACGACGCATCAAAGCGAGCTTGCCGGCGAAGCGCGTCGATAGCCTTAAAATGACCGGCCGAAACGAGCCACGAGCGCGGGTTCCTCGGCAAACCCTGTTGCGGCCATTGTTCCAGCGCCGCGATGAAAGCCAGATGCAGCGCCTCCTCTGCACGATCGAAATCGCCGAGCAAGCGGATGAGCGTGGAGAGCACGCGCCGCGATTCGCTGCGATAGATGGCCTCCACCGCTTCCGAGATACCATCGCCGTGGACCCACCGCTGCGGCCGCGCCATTATGACCGGTTCAAGGGGAACGCCTCGGCCGTTGGCACATCAGGCAGTTTTGATAAATCCCCCTCAGCATATAACTTGTTCAACGACCGAGCCTGCCCCGGCGTGACACGTCCCATAACAAAGCCCTTCTTGCCTTTTGAGCGAGACGGGCTTTGCGACATGTACACCTGAGGAGGATTTACATGTGCGTTCAGTATGCGTGGTTTACTGCGTGAATTGCAATTGATACTAACTCCGCTTTTTTCTAAACATACTTAAACAAACATCAAAAAAGGGGAGCCCCATTCGGGCTCCCCTAAGTTCACCGCGGTTCGATTCCGGACTACATCTTCACGTGGATTTGGAAGTAGGCCTGGAAGGGTGACGAGATTTGGAACGTTCCGGGTTCGTAGGCTTGATCGAAGATCTTGGGATACCCGGTGGTTCCATTGACCGGCGAGTGCGGACTGCTTCCGTAGAAGTATCCCGCACCCGGCTGGGTCCCCACGAACTGAGGACTTTGCGAATACGCACAGATGACGGAATTCGGCGCATAAGCCGCCGTCCACGGTTCGGCCGAACCACCGAAGCACGCGTTCAAGATATTCGCGAGCGCGACGGTCGCCTGAACGCGCGGAGTGATTTCATACGAAATCTGCGCGCCCAGGTTGAAGTCCCATGGATTGCGATATTGGCCGATTCCGTCGAACTGGCCGGTATAGGGGTTGGGGATGGCAATGTTGCCGCCGCAGGTCTGATAGTCGACGAGTTGCGAGTGGGCGACGATCCCCGTGCTTCCTTGGTTGAAGCTGCACGACGTCGGGTTGGTACCCGAGATCGATCCAGGCGAGCCGTACGAGGTCCCTTCCCAGAGATTGCCGGTGAGGGTGGCCTGCCACTTGTTGTGCTTGTACGAGATGTATCCGGCAAAAATATTCGGCGAAAGCGCCGTTGCCGCATCACCTTGCAGCAAACCATACGGGAAGAAATTGGCATAGGTCGGGTAATATCCGGTCAACGGATACGACGCGTTGAATGCCGCCGTGGTGAGGGTTCCGCCATAGTAGGGGTTTTCGTTGTATTCCGACGGCGTAAAGGTCATCTTCGTACCGTTGACGGTCGTGGTGAAGGGCTTCGAGCAGTTCGGAACCCCGATCGTGTTGCCCCCGCTGCTGGCACCCTGGACGTAGCACGGGGAGCCGCCGTTGATCCCTTCGAGACCCAAATACGGGGTGACCGTACTGCGCAGGCTCGCAATGATGTTGCTGCCGTTGATCAGCGAGTATTTCAATTGCGAGAACGTATACGTGTACGAGAGTTGGCCGGATAGACCGTTGTGCGACGGATCGCCCTTGGTTACGGCGAGCTCGACGCCTTCGGTTTGTTCGGTACCGGAGTTAAACGATCCCGACAAACCGCCGGGAAGTGCTACCTCGACGGATTGGTTCGACGTGAGACGATAGAACGGCGAGACTTTGTAGCTGATGTCCGTCCCGTTCAGGTGCGATTCAAACGACGCGTCGAAGTTATTGGAGAACTGGATCGGGTTATTGTGAACGATCGAGTTGTATCCGTTGTTATAGTACGACGAGTTGTACAGGTTGCTGGCCATCTGATAACCGTCGAGATAGGTCAGTACTTGTTCGGAGGCGGTCTGTGTCGGCTGCGTGTAGCGGCCGTACGAGAAACGGATGACGTCGTTCGGCGACAGCGTATACGTGAAGCCGATGCGGGGCGAAAACGTCGTATTCGTAATCATTCCGCTTCCGCCCAGCGTGATCGCCGGCACGCCGTTTTGGCCGGGGTGATAGAGCTGCTGCTTGAGAACGGGATCGTACGGACAAGCAACGCCCGGAGCCGTGGTCACGTACGTCGGATAGTTTTGTCCAACGTTGGGATTGCGCGAGTTTCCGCCGTCCAAATCGGAGGCGGGCGCCTGCACGAGCCCGTTCGGAGCGACGCACGCCGTCTGGTTGACTTCGCCGAACCAGAACTGCTGTTCCGGAGAGGAATAGTCTCCCAGCGCGTATCCGTAGCTTTCGAAACGGATGCCAGCGTTGATGTCCCAGCGGTCCGACGGACGGAACTCGTCCTGGAGGGCGATGTTGAGGAACCGCGGCCCGGTCGTACTCCGGTTCGCGTCGGGTTCGAGGTTTTGCGTTAGGTCCCAGTTGGCTCCGGCCGCAGCCGCCGCACCGGGAACCGCAGGCAGGGTTTGGCTCTGAACTTGCCCGAGCGTAGCGCTGGCGAGTGCCGATAGGCACGACACCGGAGCGCCGGCTTTGAGCGTGGGGTTATACCCTGGGTCGATGAGTTTCGCGCCGGCCGCCGGTTCGTTGGCGGTGTACGCGAAGCATGCGCCCGCAGCGTTCTGGAGCGTCGCGAACGGAGCGCCGTTCGGCGAGAACGTGTACTGCAGGTTGTTGTATCGCATCGTCGCCGCCGAGATATAGTTTCCCGACAGCGTGATGAGATTCTGCGCGTTGATTTGGTCCGCAGCCTGCAGGCCGAACCCCGTCGTATGCGTGTTCAGTTCGTAGTCCGGCTGAGTCGCGGCGCCGACCTCGAACGGCGTGTAGCCGTAGTTCGGGTCGGTCTGTAGCCAATCGGAGTAGAACGTGTATCCGAACAGTCGCACGAAGGCGTTCGAGCCGAAGTTTTTCGTGTATTGCAGTTTGACGATCGACCCGTTATTGTTCGTATCCGAGACCTGGTACGGAGAGAATCCGGCGCCGAAAGCCCGGTTGGGATTGGTGCTCGGGAAGTAGTATGGTGCGACGATATTCGTCGCGCCGACCGCCGCCTGGCCGAAGTGCGCATTAACGACCTGGTAAGCATCGTAGTATGGGGCCGGGGAGTATCCGGTTGCGGCGCAGTTCGGGCTGGCTCCGGCGAGAGCGAGCAAATTGAACCACGCACAAAGACCCGGCGAACCCGGCATTTGGGCCGGCCCCAAATAGTTCCCCGGCGGCAACCCGAACGCGTTAGCGACCCAGGTGTTGTAGTTGCCGAGTCCGCTGGCCGAACCGGCCGGCGATTCGAGCGCATTCATCAAGCCAAGGCCGCCGTTGGTGCTGATGTTGTCCCAACCGCTGGTTTGGTAGAAGAAATTATCGAAGAGGATCTGGATGTCGTCTTTACCGGAATCCTTATGGTGCGGGATCCCGAAGTGGAAGTTCATCACGTTTTCGCGATCGCTCAAGTCGTTGCCGCGCAGATTGAGGCTCAGCGCGCCGTAGACCGGACCGTACATGTTGCAGGTCGGCATCGGTCCGTTCACACCGTAGGCGCCCGCGAGCGCCGGCGATAGAAACGAACCGTTGGCTTTCGCCGAGCCGTTCGCGTTGCAGTCGGACCACGGTCCGCGGCTTCCATTGAAACCAAAGATCGTGAAGGGCTCCATCAGCGTATTCCAAGGGACGCCCTGAACGCCGAATTGATTGTTACCGTCCTGGTTTAGATCGCTCGCATTTTGGCTGTCGATCTGATTCGGAATCTGGTTCGCGCCGCGGAGCGCGACGTAGTACGAGAAGAGCCGGTCCGGCGTTGCGCCGCCGGCTTCGATTTGCGCCTGATGGTAGAAGGCCGGGGCGCCAAGCCCCGCGCCGAGCGTGATCGAGCCCGGATACGTTCCGGTCTTGATGACTTGGTTGATGTACCCGCCGAGCGTCGCCGAGGTTCCCGCGGCCGGACCGCCGCCCGTGTACACTTCGGTCGACTGCGCGCCGAGGTTGGAGAGCGAACTCGCGTTGTAGTTATCGAACGCGCGGTTGACCGGGATGCCGTCGAACTCGTAACCGATCTGGTTATAGCTCGAACCGTGAATGTAGAAGACTTGCCCAAAGCCGTAGTTTCCCGGTAAGCCATTGACGCCCGGCATCGAATAGATGGCGGAATAGGCGTTATCGATGTTATTGCCGCCACCCGAGATCTGAAGCTGGGTCGCCGTCGCCGAGTTGACGGCGTAAACGTCGACGGTCGTGCCCGGCTTCACGAGGCTGCTGGCCGCGCGCGCCGTTACGTTTGCGATGTTTTTCAACCCCGCGTGCGACATCCTAACGGCGATCGTAAGCGTTTGGTCGGCGAAGACGGAGACGCCCGTATTGTTCGACGTCTCGAATCCGTCTTTGGAAGCCGTAACGGTGTACGTATCGGGTGCCAGGTTTAAGAACGAGAAATGTCCGCCCGCGTCGGTTGTGACTGAGGCAGTTTGTTGCGGAGATGAAGCTTTAACGGCCGCGCCCGCGACCGGTGCGCCTTTTTCATCCGTAACCTGCCCGCTCAATCCGCCCGTCGTTCCAGCCAGTGCCCATGTTACCTGGCTGAAAAATGCAACGAGCAGAACGAGCGCCACAACGACCTGACGGAGGGAGCCCTTATTGTTCATGTGTTCCTCAATCAAGAAGTTGTATCGTGTTGCCGCAATGCGACCGCGCAGAGAGACAAGCGGACGCATTGACGCACCCCCGCTTCAATGCGTGCGATTACGCCCCTTTTGTGACAGGTTTGGTGTTTATGATGTTACGTGAGATTGCAACATAAGGTTCGCGCGCTTTCGTTGTTGCGTGTCTTTTAAATTAAGCGTCGCCGGAGCGAGCTACGCTCAGGATGACAAGTGGGGAGCGGCTCGAAAGGCGCCGTATGGGGAAACTTGTTTTTGGAATGATGCAGTCGCTGGATGGCTATGTTGCCGGAATTGAGGATGGGCCGGGGTTGCCCATGCCTGGCACTGCGCTCCATCGTTATTTCAACGATCACGTCCGCGGCCTGGCCGGCAGCCTGTACGGCCGTAGGATGTACGAGGTGATGCGTTATTGGGACGAGGATCGGCCGGACTGGGACGCGGTCGAGCACGACTTCGCAGCAGCGTGGCGAGCGCAGCCGAAATGGGTTGCGTCACGCTCGCTGAAATCGGTCGGCGCCAACGCCACGCTAGTGGGTGACGATGTCGAAGCATTCGTACGCCGGCTGAAGGCGAACGTCGAGGGCGAAATCGACGTCGCCGGGCCCGAACTGGCGGCGAGCCTGACCGGCCTCGGTCTCATCGACGAGTATCAGCTCTACCTTCGTCCGGTCGTGCTGGGTCGCGGAAAACCGTACTTCGCGCGTGCGCGTCCGCCGCTCCGTCTTGTCGGGTCCGCTCCCGTTGGCGAGGATGCGGTCAGGCTGACGTTCGTGCCTGCCTGACCGCACGTGGACGTCGCTACGTTTTTGTGACGGGCGGTGGGTTCCACTTGCCGGTAAGTGCATCTTGTTGCGCGGGCTCCGTGCGCTTCGACAAGCTCAGGATGACGCGGAGATGTAGTGCGTTATCTGCGGCTCCGCTTCAAGCAACTCGGTTATTCGGTGTTGCACCACGAAGTCGGCGTTTGTTACGCGTTGATGCTGGCGTAGGTGCTCCGTCCACGAAACGACGAGGAACGTCTCCACGAACCGGCACGATTGCGAGGTATCTTCGAAGATGCCCCACGAACTGGCGCCGTCACGCAACCGTTCGTGTCGAACCTCGTCCATGCCCGACAGAAACGCCTGGCGGTCATCAGGACGGGCTAGAAGATATACGATCGTCACGAGAACCGGTCCATCCGCTCCTTCGATCGAGTGCGTTACGACCGGCGCAGGCCATTGCGTCGACGGCGTCAGGTCCTTCCGTTCGCCGGTTTGCAGTTTCCAACGCCATGTAAGCGGGATCCCCACAAGCATGACGCCGGCTGCGATAAAGAGTGCCGTCGGAAGACTCGTGACGGTTGCCAACTGCCCCCACAGCGCGCTTCCAATCGTCAACGATCCGAACATGACCGTCATGTACATCGCAAGTCCACGGCCGCGTACCCAGTCCGGCAGCGCGAGTTGAGCCGATACGTTGAGCATCGCCACGCCGGCGATCCACGCAGCGCCCGCCACGAGGCTCGCAATCAAGGCGACGATTGGTTCGCGTGCGATGGCGAAAAGTACGATGGCGATTGCCGTGCCGACGCTCGCCGCCGCAACCAAACCGTCCGCACCTACCCGCTTCTTCCAGGAGGGCATCACGAATGCGGCGGCCACCGCACCCAGGCCGATCGCGCCAAGCAAGTAGCCGTATATCGCCGGCCCTCCACTGACGCGCTCGCGCGCGATGAGCGGCAGCAATGCCCAGTAGGAACTCGCAGACAGAAAGAACGCGACCGTTCGAACGAACGTCTTCCGCAAGGCCGTATTGTTGAGCGCGTATCGTAGCCCAACTCCGACTGCGCTGCCGAAGCGCTCCGGAGGAAGGGCGTCGGCCGATGATTTTGGTTCGTGCCATCCGATGAGCACGCCGATGACGCCGAAGTTACTGACCGCGTTAATGATGAACGGCGACGCAATTCCGAGCGGACCGATGATCGCTCCCGCTAGGGCCGGGCCAACCGCTCGGCTTACGTTGAAACCGACGCTGTTCGCAGACACGGCACTGGGAAGTTCTTCTTTGGGCACGAGGCTCGGAACGACCGCCTGCCATCCCGGGGAGGTGAGCACTCCGCAAACGCTGATCAGGAACATAAACCAAAGAAGCGAGACCGGGGTAACCCAGTTAAACCAGACGTACGCTGCAAAAACGCCGGAGAGCACGGCGGTCGTACTTTCGCCCCAGATTAGCAACCGGCGCCTGTCCACAATGTCGGTAAGCGCGCCCGCGGCCACCGCGAGAAGAAAGAACGGCGCACTGTTCGCTACTTGAACGAGTGAAACGAGGAACGCATCCTTCGTAAGGCTCGTCATGAGCCAACCCGCAGCCGCGCTGTACATCCAGCCGCCGACGTTCGAAACGACCGTCGCGATCCAGAGCATCGCGAATGTTCGATGTCGGAACGCCGCCAGCGGCGATGGACCCGTCGCGGGTTTTTCTACGCCCATCGCTTGGGTCTACTTGGCGCCGCTGGAGGCGTCCTCTACTGCGAGGTCAGTTGGCGCTAACTCCAGCCGTTGGTTGAGACGAGTGGACGGCGTTTGCGGCCTTCACGATGATCTCGAAGACGGCGTCGGGGTGAGAAAGCATCGCTACGTGGCTCGAATCGAGCTCGATCGTCGTTGCGCCCATACGTTTGGCGAGATACCGCTCGAGATCGGGGTGCACGGTGTTATCGCGTTTGCCCACGATATACCAACTTGGCTTCGTCTTCCACGCCGGCGCTTGGTTGAACGGAATGTTGAACAGATTCGCATCCGGCGCATAATGCGTCGCCCAGACGACCTTCTGCTCCGACTCGGGAAGATCGCCCGCAAAGGACGAGATACCCGCCGGAAGCATCCAGACGCGACCGTCGGCCACCTCGACGTATTTGAAGACGTTCGTCTTCGGAAAGCGATCTAGCTGGGACTGAGCGGTCTCGCCCTCGTCGGGGCCGAGTGCGCAAATATACACGAGCCCACAGACACGATCGTCGTTGCCGGCGCCGGTGATAACCTGGCCGCCGTATGAATGCCCGACGAGGATCGCGGGGCTGCTGACACGCTTCAGCGTGCGCTTGACCGTCGCGATATCATCGTCGACCGTGTCGAGTGCGTACTGAGACGAAATCACTTCATAGCCAGCGGCCTGAAGCGGCTGAATTACTTTGCTAAAGCACGAGCCGTCTGCCCAGATTCCGTGGGCGAAAACGATGCTCGGTTTGCCTGAATTACTCATCGTTGGAACCTCACTTACTTCGTTAAAGAATTGGGAAATACGTCGCCAAACATTGGTCGGCCGCTCTTCGATTCTTCTGCGGTCACTTCGTCTTGAAGGACGTCCCAATGCTCGGCTAAGCGACCGTTCTCCATGCGTACGACGTCCGCGGCTATCCAGTTCGGTAAATCGCCGCGACCAGAGAATCTGCCGTGCAAGATGACGAAATCACCTTCGGCGACGACCTCGGCGGATTCGTAGTGTAAGGTCGGCGGCGCGCTCTTCACGAGGTTAAAGAGACCGTCCCGCCCGGGCTCGATATGCGCGCTATGTTGAACATAGTCCGGCGACCAGAATTTCTCGGCAGCTTCATAGTCGCGCTTGTTGAAGAGCGTGTCGAACGCTTCCAGTACGATCGCCTTGTTGCGATCGGTCGATTTATCGCTCATTAGTACGGTGCCTCAGAGGAGTTGGAAGAGAGAAACGCAGCCGCTTGTTGCGTGAACGAGTCGTGGAACTGAAACAACGAGCCATGGCCGGAGTCAGGATACGTCATCAGAACCGCGTTCGGGAGATTTGCGCTTAGCCAATATGAGTTCCGTACGGGAATCATGTCATCGAAGATGCCGTTTATGACGAGCGCGGGCTGACGAATGCTCTGTAGATCGGAAAAGCGCTCGCCGTTGGGCTGCTCCCACTCGCGGAATGCTGCGATCTGCGCCTCCGCGACGGCCGGTCCGGAGGGCGGATCGAGATCTTCCTTGCGCTGCGCGAGCCGCGCGATGAATTCGCCGCCGGCAGCTTGGCTCGATGCCGTCGGTGCGAAGAAGATCTTCTGCAAAACGTCATAGCCGTGCAGCGACCGGTCGCTTAGGAATTTCGCGAGGCTCGGTTTCTCGAGGTGCATGATGTCCTCTCCGCCCCGCGGAGCGGTACCGACGAGAATCATCCTGCGAAAGATGGACGGGTTGTCTTGAGCCATTTGCTGAGCAATCATGCCGCCCAGGGAAAAGCCGAGGACGTCGCACGTTTTCAGCCCGAGCGCTTCGAGGAATGCGAGCGCGTGCTGCGTCATTCCGGCGATTGTTGGCGGTACCGTCCCGCTCGAGCGGCCGACGCCGGCGTTATCGAAGAGAATCAGTTCTCGATCGACAGCAAGCTTGTCCGTGACGGCCGGGTCCCAATTGTCTAGGGTTCCAGTGAAGTGCTGAAGCAGCAGCACTGGTAAACCATTGGGTTTTCCGAAGCGGCGATAGGCGTAGCGCTCGTTCTTGGCGTCGATGAACTGCGTCGGGGCCGCGGTGTTGCTCGCCATAGGGCGATTCTGGCACTCCCGGAGTGCGCTTAACCTCACCCAATCGGGTGAGGCCCCGTAGCGGCGACCGGGGGAGTATTAGGTATGGGAAACAGCACCATCGCGGACGGCATCGTGCAGGCTAAGATTCGGCGAGCGCTGCTGTCGGGGCCTGAAGCCGTCACGAAAGATGCTACTGTCGGCGAATTGGACGCTCACGGGAACCTGACGGTACTGCGCGCTGGGACGAATGCGTGGGTGTGCATACCCGGGGACGAAAACATCGTTGGAGCGACGGACATGTGCGCGGACCCCATGGGGATGCGTTGGATGCTCGACTTGATGGCCGGGAAACCCAAGCCGACGAACACGGAACCCGGGCTCATTTACATGCTCAACGGCGCACTGCAGCATAGCTATACCGATCCCTTCGATCGAACGAGTCCTGCGATTCCGATCGGTCCGCACTGGATGCTCATCTGGCCGTTCGACGCCGCGGCCGCAGGCATGTCGACGGTGATGCGCGATGCGGGAACGATGGTGATGTTTGCGGGGACGCCCTACGCGCATTTGCATATCTGCGGTTCGCCCTGGGAGGGCAACGAGTATCGGCCCGGCGCCAGAGCGATTTGGACGATGATCTACGCAAGGCCGTAACGTGCCGTCGCGTGTGAAGCTTGGTTCCGTCGCGCACTTTTCGCTGGCCGTGCGCGATCCGGTCGCGAGCGCAAAATGGTGGCTCGCCAACTTTGCTCTGACCGACGTTCATTGGTCCGGCGATCGCGTGCTGTTGAGAAATGAAGCGTTCGCTGTGGCGTTCGTGCGCGGCGAGCCGAAGCCCACCTCGCTGGAACACATGGCGTTTAGCGTCGCCGATTTAGGCGTGCTCTCAGAAGCAGCCGTGGTGCTTCGGGCAAACCGCGTCGAAGTCGAAGACGGCGACGATGCGATCGGGCCCGTGACGCCGGGATCGAGCAGCTTGGGTCTGTGGTTTCGGGATCCGGACGGCTACCGATGGGAACTATTCGTACGCTAAGCCCGGCGATTCTGACACCCGAGGGCTTCGGCACGAGCCATCCGAATATCGCAGTCCGGCCAATGAGCGCAAAAACGCCCGAGCTGACCCGGGTCAGCATCGTTGAGGACTACGCCGGCGGCCATCCATCCGTGCCGCCGCTGCGAGGGCGACTGTCCGAACTCGACCGGGCAGAAAGCGTTCTGGAAGAAACCGCGGCCACGGGGCAGGCATCGTCAATCCTCATATCCGGAACGCCGGGAATCGGCAAGAGCGCCGTCCTAGACCGGATCGTTCGAAGCGCGAAACGGCGCGGTTTTGCGATCGGCCGGAATAAAGCCGACGAGGCCGATCAGATCGCACCGATGGCGCTGCTGCTGCTGGCTTTGCGTTACGGAACACATCCGCTGGTTTCACATCAAGCGTTTAGCGATCTCGCACCGTTGCGGGATCAGCCGTTGTGGCTCATCGATCAGCTGATCGCCATTCTCGAAGAGCGATCCATGCGAACGCCGATCCTCATTGCGCTCGACGACATTCAGTGGGCCGATCGCCTGACGCTATCGTGCCTGCGAATGATGCCGGCACGGCTCGCCGGATCTCCGATCGTATGGGCGCTGTCGGTCCGTTCCGAAGACCGGTCGCTCGCGGACGTTCGGGAGACGTTGACGCGCGATCTCGTGCGCGTTGAGGAACTGCCGTTGGGACCGCTGGACGAACGAGCGATCGCGGAAATCGCGAACTTTCACCTTGGCGGCGCGCCGAACGCCTCCACGCACCAATTGCTCGAGCGCGCCGGCGGCAATCCGTTTCTTGCCGTGGAACTGTTGCGCGGAGTCGTCGAGGCTACGCATGAGGAGAACGACGGGGTTCCGCAGCGACTTCGCGCGAGCGTTCAGCGGCGCGTCGAGGCCCTTGGCCGAAACACCGTGGCGCTGGTTCGATTCGCGGCGGTCTTGGGACGACCGTTTTCCATCGTGGACGCCGATACGGTGCTTGAAGAATTTTCCTCTCACGAGATGCTCGATGCGCTCGCTGCGGCCGTAGCGGGCGGCATCTTCGTCGAGAGCACGACGGCGATTGCATTCAAGCACGATTTGCTGCGCCAGGCAATCTACGAAGAGATAACGCCGTCTTCGAGGTTGGCGCTGCACCGCGCGATCGCAACGCATCTTTTGGAAACGGCGGGGCCGGTCGATGCCGCGTCGCACGTATTGGCGAGCGCCAGCATCGCGGATCGCGACGCGGCCGATGTGGTTACTCGAGCGGCGACGGCAGTTCTTTCGGCCACCCCCGCGGTAGCAGCCGAACTCGTAATGAAGGCGTTCGCTTTGATTCTGCCTTCCGATCCGAGCTGGCTCGACGTCGGTCTTACGGCGCTTTCGATTCTGGTACAAGCGAGGCGTCCGCGTGAAGCCGTCGCGCTGGCGGATCGATTGCTTGCGGCGGCCCCCGGCAATGAGGTGCGGGCCGTGATTCAAACGCATGCGTCGCGCGCGCTTTGGGAAATGGGGTATTCGAAGCAAATCGTCTCGCGGGCTGACGCGGCGCTTGCGCTCGCAGGGATCTCCGGTTCCGCCCGCTCGGAATTACTGGCGCTCCGCGCGCTCGGGCTCGCGCGATTTGGAACCTATGAGATGGCGATCGCGGCGGGACGACACGCGCTCGAGGAAAGCCGGCGTGAAAGCAATGCCGGCGCAGTGTCGCTTTCGCTGCATGCCTTGGCCGACGCGTCGACCAACGACGGGCGGTACGTCGACGCTTTGAACTACGTTCGGGAAATCGATTCCGCCGAGGGAACGCTCGGGACGATTTGCCAGGAAGTGATGCTGCTGCAACAACTCGATCGATACGAGGAAGGACGGGCGCTGCTCGAGCGCGGTTTCGCGCTTGAGGGAGCTAGCACTCGCATCTCGGATCTCGTTCTGGCGCAGCTTTGGCATGAATATACGACGGCCAACTTCCAAGACGCCGAAGCTTCGGCGCTGACGCTGGTTCGTGAGTGCGACGAAGTGCACGAGAAAACATACGAAGTGGAAGGGCGTTTGCTTCTGGTGCGAGTGGCGCAGGCGCGCGGCGATTATGCTGCGGCCCATCGACACTTGGTTCTCGCTGCCGAGAGCAACACCAGTTCGGACGAGACGCGCCGGATGCTGCGGTTGGTTGCCAATGCGTGGTTGTGCGAAGCCGAAGAGGATCTACCGGGGGCGCTTGCGTGCGTGCGTGAAGTCGTGCACTCCGAACGCGGCGTGCGTCATCGGTGGCGTTGGCAGAGCGGCTGGTTAGCGCTTGCAGTTCGCTGCGCGGCGGCCGCCGGCGATGCGGACTTGGCTGCGGAGCTTGCCGCCTCGGCGGCGGCGCTGGGCGAGCGGAACCCCGACGTCGCGACGATCGTCGGCATCGGGCACTATGCGCGCGGTCTTGCGTTCGCGGATCTCGCCGCACTCGAGCAAGCGATGGCGACGTTTCGAAACTGTCCGAGGCCGACGATGTTTGCGGATGCGCAGGCCGATTACGGGCGCGAACTCTTGCGCCGCGGGGAACGTCGCGCGGGGTTAGCGGCACTACGCGAGGCGGAAAAGCGATTTGAGGCGCTTGGCGCAATTAGCGATGCGGAGCGTACGCGGCGGTCGTTGCTGGCAGCCGGCGTTCGAGCGCGCAAGCCGCAAGCGCCGAAGGCGCTGGAGGGCTGGGAGTCGCTGACGAGAACCGAGCGGCGCGTCGCTTGGCTCATCGCCGACGGGCACACCAATCGATCTGCAGCGCGGGAGCTTGCGCTCTCGCCAAATACCATTTCAACGCACTTACGTTCGGTGTTCGGCAAGCTATCGGTGAACTCGCGCGTGCAGCTTACGCGCGCTATGGTGAAGATCGAGCGTTAAGGTCTCACCTAATTGGGTGAGGCTATGCCCACGAAAGGGAAAGCATCCGTGTCTTTCAACATCGTTCTCGTCCATGGCGCGTGGGCCGACGGTTCCAGCTGGAGCGGTGTCGTGCAACGCTTGCAGGCGGCCGGATACAACGTTACCGCGCCGCAATTTCCATTGACGACGCTCGACGACGACGTAGCCCGGTTGCGCGAAGTGCTGGAGCTGCAGAATGGGCCAACGATCGTCGCCGGCCATTCCTACGGCGGGCAGATTATGACCGCCCTCGGCAAAGATGCACCGAACGTGGTTGGACTGGTCTACGTCGCGGCATTCGCAATCGACAACGGTGAGTCGCTCGGGGCGGCACCGGGCCCGCCGATGCCCGCTATCGCGCACCTCAAGATCGACAGACAGGGCATGGCTTGGATTCCGGAAGATGACTACGTATCGCATTTTGCCTTCGATGTCGATCCGGTGCAGGCGAAGGTTATGTACGCCGTGCAGCAGCCGCTAGCCGCGTCGGCTTTCGGAACCGTGATCGGCCATCCGGCATGGAAATCATTTCCGACCTGGTACTTGGTTGCCACGAAGGATCAGGCGATTCCACCCGATGCGGAGCGCGCGATGGCGAAGCGCATGAATGCGACGACGGTCGAAGTGCCGTCGAGCCACGTCGCGATGGTGTCGCATCCAGACGAAGTGGCGAATCTCATCACGATGGCTGCGAAGGTGCCAACTGCGCACTAAGGTACGCTAGGCAGTGACTAGCCCGCTGCGCAAGATATTGTGCCCGATCGACGGGTCCGAACTTTCGGGCCGGGCGCTTCAGTTCGCGGTCGAGCGCGCGCGAGTGGCCGGTGCGGAGATTGCGGTCGTCCTCGTCGTCAACGAGTTGGCTGCGGCGCTTACGACCGCAATTCCGTACGAAAACGCCGATCCCGCGCCGCTCATTGCAACCCTCGACTCCGAGGCCGATAGCAACCTCGACACGGCGGAAGCGTTCGTGCGAAAAGCCGGCGTCTCGGTAAGCCGCGTCAGGCTCGACGGCGTGCCGGGCGCTGAAATACTTGCCTACGCTCGGGACTCGGATGCCGGCCTGATCGTGATGGGTGCGCACGGGCGGAGTGGTTACAGCCTGGTAGCGCTCGGAAGCACGACCGATGAAGTCGTTCGCTCTGCGCCTGCTCCGGTATTCGTCGTTTCGCGCCGATCGAAACGCGCTTCGAATGCGGGCACGTTGCGGCACGCCCTGGTCGCCGTTGACGGTTCGCCGGCGGCCGCCTTGGCGGTGAGGTTTGCGTGCGAGGTCGCGCGGGTCGAAAAGGCGCGCGTCACGTTCTGTACCGTGGCGGAGAGCGGAGAAAAGGCAAAGACGCTTTTGGACGCCGCGGTCGCAGTGGCGGATTCTTTTGGTATCCAGGTGGAGACCGTTACGCGCTCCGGCGCCGCCGCCGGAGAGATCGTTTCAGCGGCGTCGTCCGTCGGTGCGGACGTCATCGTCATGGGGACGCATGGGCGCGAGGGAATCGCGCGCTTCGTTCTCGGCAGTGTCGCGGAGGCCGTATTGGCTTCGGCAGAAGTACCTGTCTGCATTGTGCGACACGAATGAGGTAACCAAGACGGCCTGGGATCGTTCGTTCAGGGTGCGCTTAGGAAACAGCGGTACGATCGTCTCGTGAGGACGCTGCCGGTGATATGCGCCGTAGCCTTGTTCCTTACGGCGCAGTCGCCGGCGACGATTCCCGTGCCTTCGCCCACTCCTTCTCCGATGCAGATCCTGTCGCGCGCGCTCGAAAGACTGCGCTCCTATCCGGTGCCGGACTATGCGGTGTGGACGAGTTACTGGGAAATCAACCGAGGAGTTGACGCAACGTGGTCGACGTGGCGCCTTGCGGAGCGTTTTGCCGAACGCACTTCAGACGGGCTGCAGAACGTCGTGGAGAGTGTACCGAGACGTGGCGCTCAGCTTCCCGACGCCAACGTCTCTTCGGTGTTCGAAGGGCCGTTTGCGTGGTCGTTGCGTTCGACCGTCACCGTGCAGCAGGCGAGCCCCGCGCCGATGCAACCCGATGTTTCGGGATTAAAGACGATCGCGAGCGTAACCGCTTACGCACCGCCGGCATACGCGGTCGACTTGATGGAAGTGATTGAGACGGTCAACGGTCACAACGTGTACCATTTGCGCCTGCGCCCGCTCGCCGATCCGGAACGGCACAATCTGCGCGACCTGTGGGTTGACGTGGAAACGTTCGATCTTTGGGAGGCGCACCTCGCCGGAAAATATCCCGCCCTGGTGCCGTATGGAACCTCTCCGCTCGTCCCTAGCGACATCACCGTCTTCTTCAAACGTATTCTGGGATACCAGATCGCGTATCGATTAGCTTGGCATTACAAATTCGACGGTTCCTACTTCGCCTTCCGTACGTCGATCATCGAAATCGCCTTCCCCAACGCCTTACCCGATTGGCTTTTCAACTCGGCTGCTTACGCACGGCACGAGAAGGCAAAGGAGCCTGATATCCTCTACCAGGTATTGCAAGCCGTTCCGACGCCGGCACCGTCTCGGAATTGATCAGAGAGACCCGCTCTGTCCGCTATCGTCTGCCTGGAATGCCGAATCGGGGATGGCGATGTTCGTCTGGTAGGTGCCGTATTGGATTTGAGCGCTTCCGCCGTAGGATGGGAACTTTGCCGATATGCTGATTCGCGTCGGTAGGTGATATGGCGATCGGCCGTGGTGGCTGAACTCCAGATCGAGTGCGGAGCCGTTCTGATAGGCGAACGTTACCGTTTCGGCTGCAAACGTCTTGGCGGCGACGTACATGGTTACCGTCTTGACGGTGCTGCCGGTATTTTTCGGCGTGCCTACGAGGACGTAGGCGAGGTGTTTGTTGTGGAGCTGCGTTCCTTTGAGGGTCATCGTATAGTTTAACGGCCAAGTCTGCGGCGTGCCCATCGACGTCACGGTGTTTTGGAACTGTTGCGCGATCGCAGGGGCGGAGTCGAGGTGCAGCGCTTGTTGATCGGGAGCGCGATAGTATTCGGTACCTTTTATCGTAAATGGGACGGAGACAAAGCTGGCCTTCACGCTGCCGCTGAGCGTCACGGGTACCTGATAGGATTTCAGATTCAGCCATTGACTCTGCATACCGCTAATCACCGCGGCGACGCTGTGCAGGGTTGGTGCCGGCGGCGTCGCCGCCTCAGCCGTTGGCGCAAGGAGAGCGGCAGCAAGCGCCGCGCTCCCACGCGCCCGCCACGCTTGTAAGTTCATCGCCGCTCGCCCGGCGCGAGATTGAGACGTTGCGATGCGAAGTCGTCGATGATTGCGAACGTTGCCTCGGGTTGCTCGACGTGCGGCAAATGGCCGGCACGCTCGATCGTCTCGAATCGCGCGTCCGCAAAGGCGGCGGCGTAGGCGCGACCGTATGCCGGTGTCGCGACCCCGTCGGCCGACCCCCAAAGCAGGAGCGTCGGAATACGTATGCCGTTGATGCGTGCCAAAAGTCCGGGATCGTGCATATACGGCTCGCCGGCGAGCGCGCGCAGGGCGGCCATGTTCGAACGCTGCTGCGCAACGCGTTCTTCGGTCATCGTTGCGGGATTCGGCGCAAACTTCGCGGGGTCGAAGAACGTTGCTTCGAATACGCTTGGCGGAGGATTCTCGAAGACGTTCAGGATCGGCTCGCCCGCTACTGCAATGCCGACGGGGTCGATGAGAACGAGGGCGCCGATACGGTGATCCGCATCGCGGACCGCCATTTCAACGGCGATCCAGCCGCCGATCGACGAGCCGACGACAAGAACGTCGTGCAGCCCGGCTTCGTAGAGGTACCGCAAATAGGTCTGCGCGAGTTTACCGACGCCCGACATCCATTCCGGCCGGGGCGCACCGTCCCAGCCGGGATGCGTTGGCGTTATCGTTTGCATGTTCCTCGAAAAATGGGCGACCAAGGTGTTGACGGATGTGGGGCCGGCGCCGCCGTGAAGAATGAGCGCCGGGCGCCCCGATCCCGATTGCGCGAGGCGCAGTTCGAGATCCGGCTTCAGCGCGACGCTGTCCTCGTAAGGCGTGGTCATTGCTTCATTGTATATCAGTGAAGGTCGCGGTTGTCGACCCAGTCAACGTGGAGAAGGCGCTCTGCGAACAGCCACGTGTCGCTGGTCTTTGCGAAGGTATCGTAGTAACGGAGCGAGGCGAGCATGAGGTGGCGCGTTCCGGCTTCGGTCCAGACGTGGTGCGCTAGACAATAGGTTTCGCCGGTCGCGCGGTCGGGTTCGAGCGTCAGGATCGTACTTTGGCCTACGAAGTGCGTCGTCGCGTCGTATTTGTTCAAGTCGGCGAAGACGGGCGCGAGCGCCTCCCGGGAGCGCAGTTCCTGTGATGGGGTTGGATCTTTGGGGCTCATGTAGACGACGAAGCGGAAGTTGCTCGAATCGAGGATATGTACGTATGACAGAGCTCTTCTTCAACTATCCGAACGGCACTGCGCCCGGCAAGGTTGGTAGTGGCGAACCCTAATCGTTCACCGTACGATTCCGCTGCTCGTTTCTGAGGGCTCTGCAGGCATCACTGCGGCTTGAAGCTGAGCAGCGTTATCTTGGCACCGCCCGGATCAGCTTGAGCTGCATCCATGACTCCGGTCTTACCGTTCAGCCACGTAACGATCCGCTCCTGATCGGCGCCGTTACCGTATTCCTCATTCTTGATGAGGTAGATAGCGGTGTCGCCAGCAAGACCCGTTGCCGGCGACGGTGCGCTGTCGGGCCGAATCACCACTGTTTGGTTATTTTGAATCTCAGCCTGAGTGAACGATTCGCCTGGATGCGCGGAAACGGCGTAGGCGTAGATCATTATAGTCGCTATGAGCCCCACGCTCGGCAGTACGTAGCTAGTGCCCGGTATCCGGGGAAACGACACCCGCGTGCCGTCGAGCGTCATTGTCGCGCGCGTGATGTGCGCGCGCAGCGTTGTCTTTCCCTGGTGCACCTCGAAGGTTGTTGGCAATAGCGTATCGCGAGACCATGTGCTGCTCGTCGTCGCGATCGCGCCATTTGGGAGTTTCGTCGCCTCGGAGATACCGAAGGTCGATCCGCTTCCGTCGACGACGATCGTGCTGTTGAAAATGGTCGAGCCCCCGACGGCCATGGAATACGCGTACGTCCCATTCGGGGGTTTCAGAGGCTGCGGCGCGGCGACAGCGAGAGTGTTCGGCATTGCAGGAATCGCGGTCGCCATAAGCAGCGCACATGCGGCACACAATCGCCTTGAGAAAGACACAATAAAAATCTCCTGGTGCGGGCTAAATTGGGTCAGCTAGTCTCCAGACGGTTCCATCGGCAAACGTCACGACGGCTATCGTGCATTCGACGTGCTCGTTATTGCGGAACACGTTCGCTCGAAAGCGCCAATTTCGTACTTTTCCAAGTAGGGAGAACGACTTCCCCGGAGGTAGTGCAATTCCGGCCGCAGCGCGATTGGCCGCGGTACTAAAATACCTAGGGAAATTCGGCAGTATCACGTTTGACTCGTCGTAGGCGGACACTTCCAGTACCAGCCCCGTTATCGTGTTATTTGAGTTGTTCGTAAATTTGATGCCGACACCCGAGAAGTAAATCTCTTCTCCGATATTCATGTCGTACATGAGATCGTTAGTCCACGCCTCGCATTGATTTATCGTTACCGGCGAGACTGGGGCAGGAGTGTCCGTCGCCGGACCCTCCTGTGCAGAAGCCGGCGCAATGGCAATGCACGCGACCATGAGACACAACCCGAAAACGCGGGACGCCATGCTTCCCTTGTTGTTAGCAAGAAAAGGCTATTTCCTGTTGATAGCTCACGGATCCGCCAAACGTGAGAGGTACGAGGGCGCCTGCATGAGCCCGGCCGACGCCCTCGTGTTGTTTAAATACCCAAACTTGGTGGGTATCAGACGCTAAGTCATCGCATTTGCTTTCTCTGGTGGATTGCGAAGCGATTGCCTTCCGGATCCTTCGCGAAACACATCCAGCATGGCGGAAACTCATAAACTTCGGTAACATCCGCACCGGCATCGAGCAACTTCTGACGCATGCCGTCGATCTCGTCCGCTTCGAAGACTGCCCCGCTAGAGTGTCCCGGGGGCATTCCGACCCCCTCGCCGGCTCCGTCAATCGCGAAAGTCGCGTTGCCAAGATCGAACTCAACGAATTCGTCGTTAAACAACTCACCCGGCTTCAAACCGACGACATCCCGGTAGAACGCCGTCGATCGAGGCACGTCTCTAACGGAATAAACTACGAAAGCCAGTTCTCTTATCATGACGCCCCCTTAGCGAACAAGCCGATAGGGGGCATATTCCCCATCCGTCCCAAAATTTCATCGGGGCCTACCGTATTACACTCGCTAAATTGCGCTTTTTGCAGTCGTTGGCGTATGTCAGCGTCTTGCCGTCCTGCTGGAAGTCTTCGCTGATGACGTATTCGGTGTCGGAAGGGCGAACGAGTTTGCCGTCGCTCGCGCCGGCGGGGAGCAGCGTCTTCCAGGTGGCCAAATCTTCGGACTGCGCGACTTCGAACGTGCCGTCGGCGTTGGGGCCAAGATGCATCCAATGGTTGGTCGACGGATCGTAACCGGTGAAGTGCGTGGTCTGAACGGCGACCTTTCCGCCGCTTTCCACGGCTTCCGTCTCCTGCAGCCACGCGCCGTTCATCACCGGCGTGAACGTCGCAACGAGCGTCCCCGACGACGTGCCCGCGGTCCATTTGCAATCCCACGTCCCGATCATGTAAGCGATCTTCGCCATCTGCGGCGCATTGGGCGGCGCGGCGACGGCGCGCGTGGATGAAAGGGCCAACGCCGACACGGCGGCAAGTGCAATCGCAGCTAATGTTTTATTCATGCCGCGATTCTGCCCCGTTCGAGTGTCCGAAGTATGTCGAATTGTGTCGTTTTGTGTCAGCTCCAGTGGTTCAGTCCGTGGTAGAATGCGGGAATGGATTCGCCGGCCCGCGTCTTGATCGTCGATGACGATCGCGACATTCGCACGCTCCTCGCCGAATATCTCGAGGTACACGGCTACGCCGCGCGCACCGCCGGCGACGGCGGGGAAATGCGCGAGGCCATCGCGCAATCGGAGTGCGACCTCATCATCCTCGATCTCACCATGCCGGGCGAAGACGGCTTAGAGCTGTGCCGCGAGCTGCGAAAAACCTCCGACGTGCCGATCGTGATGCTGACCGCGCGCGGGGACGCGTCCGATCGCATTCTCGGACTTGAAACCGGCGCGGACGACTACCTTGCGAAACCGTTCGAGCCGCGCGAGTTATTGGCGCGCGTTCGCAATGTGCTGCGGCGCACGAAGGACGCGCAGGGCTCGCGATCGCCGGCGCGGCGTCTGAGCTTCGGCGAATGGATTCTCGACCTCACTTCGCGCAGTCTCGTGGATCGACGCGGCGTCGTCGTCGGACTTTCCAGTGCGGAGTTTCGGCTGCTGGAGGCGTTCGTCTCCAATCCAAACTGCGTGCTGACGCGCGGCCAACTGCTCGATCTTACGCGGCGCGACGTCGAGGCGTTCGACCGCTCTATCGACCTGCAAGTGAGCCGCTTGCGCCAACGCCTTGGCGACAACTCGCGCGCATCCGAGTTGATCAAGACGGTTCGCGGCGAAGGCTACATGCTCGCGGCAACGGTGCACGCCGAACCGTGATCGCATTCGCGCGCTCTATGACCGGCCGCGTCTTCTTCTACATCACCACCGGCGTCTTAGCGGCGTTTGCGCTCGCGACTTACCTTGCCAGCTGGCGCATCCATCACCCGCTCGTCATACTCGCCTTTCTCGTCGCGATTCTCGCCCTCTCGTTTCTCGTGGCGCGTATTGCTACGGCACCGCTTGCCGATCTCGCGTCGGCAGCGGATCGCCTGAAGAACGACATTGAGAGCGCTCCCATTCGCGAAGGCGGCCCGACCGAAGTTCGGCAGGCTGCGTCCGCGTTTAACGCCATGCAGGCGCGCATCGCTCGCGACGTACGCGAGCGCACCAGCATGCTTGCCGCCATCACGCACGACTTACAAACCCCGGTAACCCGATTGCGGCTGCGCATGGAAAAGGTCACCGACGAGGCGCTCCGCGCAAAGCTCGTCGCCGACCTGGACGTAATGCGAGCCACAATTCGGGAGGGGCTCGACCTCGCAACCAGTCTGGACTCGCGCCAAGCGCCCCAGCCGATCGATCTTGATTCGATGCTTGAGAGCGTCGTCGCCGACGCGTGCGAAACCGGGCACGATGCATCACTGCAAGGGCGCACGCGGAGTTTTGTGCTCGGTTCACCGAACTCTGTGCGCCGATGTCTCACGAATCTGTTGGACAATGCGATCGCCTACGGGGGCTACGCGCGCGTCGAGTGCACGACTGAAGCAAAGCGCGCCATCGTGCGCATACGCGACGGTGGCCCCGGGATTCCCGAACAACAGCTCGAGCGCGTGTTCGATCCGTTCGTCCGCGTCGAGACCTCGCGCTCTCGTGAAACCGGCGGGACCGGTATCGGCCTGACCATCGCACGCAACATCGTCACGCGGATGGGTGGAACCATCGCGCTTCGCAACCATCCCGACGGCGGCCTCGAAGTCCGTTTGGAACTTCCCGAAAGCCGGATCGGGATTTAAGCGGATTTTAGTTTCCAGCCGAAGACGTGGGTGACGCCCGATATCGTGCGTTATTCTACGCGAGTTCAGGCCACGTAACATCAGTTTTCAGCCTTGGCACTCCTCTCGGATATGAGCCGTCGGGATGTTGTGCCGTATACTTGCGCGCTTGAACGACGAGGTATTCGAAATTCTCCCAAACTGCAGGACCTCCACGCCTACGTACCAGCGGTAGGACGCCCTCCATAATGTCCCACGCTTGGATGACCCTATCGGCATAGACGTCGAGCAAAGCCTCCTCGGGAATAAGATTGTGTTTCACGAGGCTGCCGACCCAATCATAGGAGTTCGCGAGGTTTAACCAGGGGTTGTCTTTTCGCGGATACGTTCCATCCAAGATCGCGCGTCGGTAGGTGGGATCGGGCATTTGCGATTTGATCGTTTCTCTCGCCCCATCCACCCAAGCGTTGAATTGCGGATCCTCGACTCGCGACAAGACAGTCAGCAAGCCGGTGAGTTGGTTCTGTGCGCGCAAATGGCGCAGTTGCACGACGGCGGCAACGGCGGTCGCCGCAATCACGATAAACGTGCCGATGGTAGCGACGGTGCTTAGGGTCTCCTGCGACATGACGATAGCCCTCCAAACAGACAATCGAAGTAGGGATCGACCGCGTCACTCTTTCAGCTCTACGAAGATGACGCGCGTGTCGGTGGTCCCGATGTTCTCGCCGGTGTGAACGTGCGCCGGCGACCACACAGCTTGCCCTGCCTCGACAGTCACCTCCCTGGCATCGTTGCCGACGGTCAGCCGACGCCGAAAGTTAGACAGAAAGAGTAAGACGGAATTCGGGTGTCGATGCGGCTTGGTCTTTGCTCCCGGCGTATCGCGGTATCCTAGAACTCGGACTTGATCATTCTCGAAGACGACCTTGTACTTGTCAGGATCGGTGTGCGTCGGATCTAGGTCGCTCATGGCGCATCCCCTTTCATCGAAGTGTTAAACTTAGACCACTCTCTGGCAGTTATATTGCATCCGAATTTAGTGAATGATAAACGGGTACCAGCCTTCCCTAGGGCAATAGCAATCGTACCGCAGGGCATCGGGACTAGGTGCGTGACCACAGTTCAGTTAGTATTCTTGAGCGATAAGCGTCCACCTCGGCGTCGCCACCGGGCGCGCAGCAACCCATCACCAAGCCTGGCGAACGGCCCGGGTGCAGAGATCCTGTCGCTCGCGCTCGAAAGACCGCGCTACGCGTATGCGCGGACGACCTCTCGGCGTCGAGCGCGAGCGCGGTCGCGCGCGATGTAATAGAGCGAGCTTGCGCTCGCGCGGGGAAACGGCGATCGAGTGCTAAGGGCCGATTGGGTTAAAGCGGTATAGGCTTGCGAGCGAACGAGCGCGATAATACGACCAGCGTTACCAATGCTGTCGAAAACTGTTCGAGGTGTCGGAGCAACTCTTCGAGATGAGACACGTCGTTTACGACAGCCCTTGCGACGAACGCAAACTCGCCAGTAACCCGGAAGCATTCTAGTATCTCGTCTCGCTCGCTCGCGGCCTTTGCGAACCGCTCATCAGCGTTTCTTGATTGCGCCAGAATGAACGCGCTAATAGCGAATCCGAGCTTACTCGCGGCGACCCATGCCCCGTAACCCTCGATAATACCATTGCGCTCAAGCCGGCGGACGCGGTCCGCCACGCTGTTCGCGGAAAGGCAAACTGCTCTCCCGATGTTGGCAAAGGACTCTCGCGCGTTGTCCTCGAGAAGGCGAATTATTGCGCAATCGACGCGGTCCAGCTGATGCATGCGCGAAACTATAGCGCCGAGCGTTCGGCGGGCGCGGAAAACGCAGAGTCAGATCCACGATCGCGAAGGAGCCGTAATAGCCGATTTTCGTCTTCTGCGTAATGCATGTCGAGCCGGCGGGCGGTGAGGAGCGACAACAGAAAGTCGTACGTTGAGGTAAAACTTTCGGAGAGCGTAAGGCACTCTTTCATCAGTTTGCGGGCGCTACGACGGCGCCCGAGGCGATGATAGCAACCCGCCAAAAGGCGCTTGCAGCGCGCCTCGCCTTTGTGACTCCCCGCCGCCTCGGCTTGTGAGAGCGCTTGCAGACCTAAATCTACCGCGACGTCCAATTCGCCCTCAACGCGGTGAGCTTCCGCCTTCCAATAATCGGTAACCCCGAGAAAGGCTAACCCTTCGTCGTCGCTCCCACGAAGAAGCGAAAGAGCCTGCCCAGGATGCCCAAGCATCGTAAAGGCATGCGCGCTATCAACGGCGAGAAAATTGCGGGTCCTTGCCATGAGACGCGCCGGGCCCGCCCGACAGATCCACTGATGCCAATCGAGTGCCCGCTTATATTGAAGGCACATCAAGTTGAGGTTGATAAAGTGGACTGCGATCTCTCCGAGTACGGGAAGCCACCCGTTGCGCAATGCGCAATCAAAACATTCCCAAAGCGTGGCAAGCCCGGCGGTGACGTTCCCGAACTGGCGCGCGTCGCGCATGGCGACGTTGCTTCTCACGAGCAGACCAATCGGTGAATCCTGGAGCCCGTGCTTCGTCGAGATGTCGCTTGCGCTCACCGCCGTGGCCCGCGCCAACACCCATTCACCTTGGTGATCGTGGCTCAGAGAAAGCGCATACAAGATGCGCACGAACACTTCAACGCTCGACTTCTCTTCCGATCCGGAGGCTTCCTCAGCAACTGCTAGCGCGCGATTATAGCATGCTTGGCGTTCGGCGTGCGAGTGCTCTATATGTCCCTTTGTTAGCAGATAGCGCGCAAGGTCCCAGTTCGAACCGAAGCCTACAATCGCGACATTCATGCCGGCGCGATCGATCTGCTCGCGCGCATCAGAAACCCAGCCAGCTTCAATTGCAATCTCAGCTGCATCAAGCGAACGCCGCAAGACGGAGCCGGCGTCTCGATCGTCTTCGCGCTTAAGCAGATCTATTGCCTCTGCATACGCTCCGACACTCCGTGCACCGGCCGCGAGCGCACCTGAAATCGAGGCCGACCTTCGGCCAACCGATTCGGGTCGCTCAACGGGAAACGGAATACTATTTCGGGGCGAAGTAGGCAACAACATGAAAGCCGCAAGGCGTTTCAGGGCTACGCGATGATCACGATAAAACTGGCGGCGCGAGAGGCCGAGCACATTGCACGTGTCGTCCACGCTCTCTCGCCTGATGTCGTAATGCTCTATAGTCGCGCGGAGGCGCTTCGGCAGGCGGTACAGGCTGACGTTAATCGCCCACTTGATCGCATCGTCGGTACCGCCGGTGGGGGCGCAAGAAACGCGCGGCAAAAGGCTACCTATTCCCCTGCGCTCGGCACCGTGAACGCCGCGGATGAGGTCGCGAAGATCAATCACTTCCTGGCCTGCTAGGTCGTGAGCAATAATCTTGGTCTAGACCCCCTTTTGGAGTCCTTTCAGCCATGAGCGCGATCGCTCCTATACCGGCCGCTCGCCGATTGCCGAGGCACGGCGCATGCGCCTGCTTGCTGGATAGTAATCCGAAACCGCGTAGTGCTGGGTCCAACGGTTATCCCATAGGACGACGTCGTCGGCGCGCCACTTCCAGCGGACATTAAACTCGGGTTGCCCGACGTGTTCGAACAAAAATGCAAGAAGCGTATCGCTTTCTTTTCGGGATACCTCCTGAACGCGCGTCGTAAATGATGAGTTGACGAACAGGGCCTTTCTACCGTTCATTGGGTTCGTGCGTACGACGGGATGTATCACGGGAGGTAGCGTGGAGTAGAGGTCGGCCGTTGCGCGTAGATTGTTGTCGTTGAAGCGAGCCGGGGGAAAGTCTTTGGCAAAATCGTGAACAGCGGACAGGCCCGTAAGAGCGCGTTGCATGGTTTCGGAGAGCGCGTCGTAGGCGGCATACATGCTGGCCCACAGGGTGTCTCCGCCGAGTTCCGGCACGTGCGCCGCATAGAGGATTTCGACGTGCGGCGGCCGCTCTAGAAAGGTCACGTCGGCATGCCAGCTGTTTTGAGTGGCTCGCCGTCGATCGTCGTGATCGATCACCATGACCTCGGGTGCATCGGGGTCACCTGGGTAGAATGGATGACGGTAGAGCGGGCCAAACGCGCCGGCGAGCGCGCGCTGCTGCGAAGCGGACATGGGCCATTCGCGAACGGCGAGAATCAGATGCTTTTCAAGCGCAGACGCTAACTCAGGCACTACGCTTGCGTCAAGGCAGTCTTCGAACGCAACGCCGCTCGCGACGGCTCCTAATGTCGGCCCCATAGGCTCGAATGAAAGTCTCGGGCATTTAATCATGACGCCGAGCCGCTTCGTAGGAATAACAGAATTACTCCTCCGATGCTGGTGCTAACTTGGCATGCTCGCAGGCTATGCAGCGTCCCTCGGGCCGAAAGTGCCACAATTCTCCGTCCGAGGCGGGCACCATTGGCGCCCGTGCTACCATCAGCGCAATTCGGCCGATCGCCCTCGGAATCTTCGCGGCCGACGGCCATTTAGGTAAGAATCGTCGGAACGGTGGCGTCGTAACGTCACGTTCTAAGAGTGTGAGTCAGGGAAATAGCCTTGTTTATTGTCGCCATCGTCTAGCATTGAATTGGAGTCTTACATGCGTCACAACCTAGTTCGGATATCGACCTTCGCAGTTATCGTCGTCCTCGGCGCTTGTTCGGGCCAAGGGAGTGTGCCCATGCAAGCAGGCAATGCTCAACCGTCCGCGATTGATGCAGCGAAGGACCCGTGTAACATCAAGAACATGTGGTACTTCAGGGGATCGTGCAGCCAAATCACGATCCAGGACTCCGGTTCGACGATCGCGCTGAAAGCGTACAAGGGAATAACCATGACCGAATCGCTCGGCAAAGTGAAGACCACCGGAACGGTAACGATCATTTCCGGGGATGGAACCGGTAAGACCGATATTACCGGTACGTTGTCGTCGGGTTTAGCGTTTCCGTTTTACGGCAAGAGTTGCTTCGACGCAAACCTGGCTGCGACTAAGTGTACGGGTAAACAAATCGTCTATTTCGACATAGATAATTCCAGTAGCAATATAATTACGTTCAAAACGACACCCGAAATCGCCGTAACGGACAGTTCGGCAAAGGGTACATGCACGCTCGACAATTTGAAAAACGTTAACGGCAAGATCGGCTATCAACTGACATCGATCACGGCGAAGGTAAAAAACGGGAAGTTCACGCTCAACGCCGTCAAATATCCCCATCCCCAGGAACTGGCGACTGGATTCTTCGTCTTTGGTATCTCCTGCACTTAAGCCGTTAGGAGTTTTTATCGTGTACAGAATGATGTCGATCTTGAGCGCGGCTGTCGGCGGCGCTCTTCTCCTTGCTGGTTGCTCCTACGGTGGTTCTCACGGACCGGCCTCAAGCGTTCCCGACACGGCCCCTATGGCCACAGTTTCGCAGAACGCCAAGATTCCCGGACGCCTGTATATCAGCAATGCCGTTAGCGCCAAAGGTAACACTGTCGAAGTCTACGAGAGCGGGACGTATAAACACATCGGCGAGATCACCAAGGGGATCCGCAATGCTGAAGGTCTCTGGGTGGACAAAGCCGGAAACCTCTATGTTGCCAACTCCGGCGGAGGAAACGTGACGGAATACGCACCCGGCGGGACAACCCCAATCTGTACGTATTCAAAAAAACTCGTGGGCCCAATCGATGAAACGACCGATGACGCCGGGAACGTCTACGTGGTCGATTTCAATCACGACCAAAGCCCTGGCTACATCGACGAATACAAACAGTGCAGCAACGCGATCGCGGCGCGATACCCGATCGTTACCCCGCCGGAGGGCGTCGCAGTCGATGCGCAAGGAGACGTCTTCGTATCGTACACGACGGTGGCCGGCGGAGCATTCGAAGAATTTCAAGGTTGGGCAAACCACGCCGATGGTGCTGCGTGCGCGAACCTCAGACTCGCCGGCCGGTCTCGTGCTCGACGGCAAAGGCAACTTAATCTCCGACCAGCAAGGCCTAACGCAGCCGCACAAGCCGGGAACGATCGCGGTGATCGCCCCACCCTACAAGAAAGTAACAACATTGGTTACGGGCCTCGGTAATCCGTTCCGCCTCGCGCTGAATCGAGAGCAAACCTTGCTGTTTAATGTCGATACGTTGAACGAAAAAGTTTCGATCTATCAATATCCATCGGGTAAGCTCATTAAGACGCTTGGCGCGGCCGACGGCGTCACGAATCCCGGCGGCGTCGCTAGCTCACCCAACGCGGTGTTTTAGCAATGAAGCGAATAGCGATTATTCTGTGCTGCGCGATTGCATCGGGCTGCTCCGGCTCCAGAATGGTGCCGCAGGCACTGGGGACCGTCTCGAGCGATCCGACGTTGCCTACGAATGGCGTCGCGACTACCGGCATCGTCGCGGCGGTGCCCTCCACCGGGAGCCTTGAGGTCAACGATCTCGCACCGGCGCCCCCGTCGACCAAGCTGAGCCTCGCAATTACATTGCGCTATCGCAATGAAGGACGGCTGGACCAGCTCATCCTCAATCAGACGGATCCCAACTCGGGACAATTCCGCCATTGGCTGTCGAACGCTCAGTTTAACGGTACATTCGCACCAGCCGTTCGGGACTACGACCGGCTAAGGAACACCTTGGTCCAAGCCGGTTTCACGATCGATACAACGTATGACAATCGTACGATAATTGATGCGACGGCTAGCGTTGCATCGATCGATCGACTGTTTCATACGTCGATCCATCGTGTGCGCCAAGCCGGTTCCGGCGAACGATTTATGAACGTGCGGCCGGCGGTGGCACCTCCAAGCATTAGCGGAATCATCCTCAGCGTCGATGGACTAAGCACGCTGGACGTTATTCACCCGTTTAATGAGCGGATGGTTCGCGGAAGCCAGGCGTCGCTTCCGCAGAACGCCGAGAAATCCAATACGATGCTGTTTGGGCCGGTGAGTTCGCAGTCAGGTGGGGCCGGTTATTCGCCCATGGCATTTTGGCATGCTTACGATATGCCGATCATTCACCCGAGTGCCTCGGGTCTGCGCTATGACGGCACCGGGAGATCGTCGGGCATCGTCATCGATGGCAACCCCGCACCCGGCGACATCAACGCGTTTCTTCGCTATTTCGGCATCAAGCGGACGGGGCCGCCGACGAAAGTAATATCGGCGGACCATAAGGCACTTCCTCAAGCGACGGTTGAGTCGACGCTCGATGCTGAAACGATACTCGGAAGCGCGCCGGGCACCGCGCTGTATATCTACGAAATGCAGAAATTGAGCCCTGCGAGCGTGACGGACGCATATAACCGCGCTGTTTCAGACAACGTCGCCGACACGCTAAACACGAGCTTCGGAACATACGAGGAAGATGCCGGCATGACGCCGTTGACGTGGAACGAACTCGCGAAGCAAGGTGTAGCAAAGGGGATGACGCTTCACGCCGCTTCGGGAGACCTCGGCGGGGAGGTCGCGCCGTTCGCTCCGGCGGATGCTCCCTACTTTGTTGCAGTCGGCGGTACGTCGCTTGCGATCGGGACCGGAGGCGCGTGGGCCTACGAAACCAGCTGGTCCGGCAGCAGTGGCGGCGTCTCTGCGCTGTTTCCGCTGCCGGTATGGCAACGTAATATTCCGGGCACGATCAATCGGGGACGCAATTCACCGGACGTCTCTTTTGACGCTGACCCAAGCACGGGAACCGCTTTCTACATCTTCGGTACTTGGAATAGCGAGGCGAATCCGATTGGGGGGACGTCGCTTTCTTCGCCAATATTTGGTGCGCTCGTCACCGAACTGGATCAGATGCATAACGGCCGCTTAGGGCTGGTGCCTGCTAACCTCTACGCGATTTGGAGAGCACACGGTTACGGGTCCAAGGCGAATCCATATTTCCACGACATCGATCAAGGCTGCGCTGGACCGTATTGTGCCGCCCGCGGCTACGACTTAGTGACTGGCATAGGATCGCTTGATGGGATGAACCTTTCTAGGTTCCTTTAGGCCCAGCGCGACCTCCGCCATCGAGCTATTACCGCAAAACGTACTTAACCGGGGCGTCATGCGCCCCATTACCCGAACCGTCGCTGGCGGCAACGCCCGCGTGACGTTCGCGACATCGGCCTGACCCTCGCGCGATGCGGTGAGAAGGGTGGCGGCCGGCTGCGTGGAATCTCCGGCCCCATGGGTGTGAATGACGCGGCGATAATGCCGCAAGTGCTGGCGCATTACCTTCGGGTTGCGCCTCTGCTCGAGCGGAGCCTTCACGGCACGCCGATTGTCTACGCGAACTATCCGAACGGTCTGGATAATCCACCGTCCTTCCGCGTGACGGCAATAGAACTCACCGAAAGCAAGCTGCTTTGGCTGATTCACGCGAAGTTCGCGGTCGAGTTTTACACGTGGGCGCCATTGCCGAGCACCGGCGATCGCTTGCAGTTTGCGCGGATTCTGCTTGAAGCGAGAGCCGGCGTCGCGTTCGAGCGTGTTAAGCTTGCGGCGCTTGCGATGCGCGCACTCCTGTTCAGCGTCGCTCGGCTTGAGGCCGTGCCGCTGGATGGGATGAATCTTAAGGGAGGTTTTTAAAACGCAAAGCGCATCCACTAATTGGGCTCATCAGGGTGCAGGGTTTAACGACGTGACTCTTGGCAGGAACTCGAAGAAGAAAGCTGGGACGTTCGTGTGCCCGAAAAGCTATGCATATATCTGCGAAGCTGGCATGGGCTACGACGGACCGACCGGATGGGGGTATGCCCAACGGCGTGGACAGCCTCTAGACTTAAGGGACGAGAGCAGTTCATCGCGCGCTCGTCGACTTTCGTATCATCGCAAGTACCGCATTTTTTGCGCGCACCGCGGCGTAGCACTTTCTTGACCAGCTCTCCCCTTGCTCACGAAAACGTTTGCCAGATTATCAAGAGCTAACTGCGCACCATTCTTAAGGCCAGGCTCGCCGGCGTCATCGTGCGGCTCTGCGTACAAAACCTCAACTTTTTGGCTCAAAGGTCGGGGTCTTGAGCCACGTCGGCGGGTTTTGATCCAAAATCCCTTCCTAGCCAAGCACCTCAGTGCAGCCCTTCACCAATTAGATATAATAGGAACCGTGAGAGAAGCGCAGAGCACACCTATGCCGGCCGGGACCGAAATTCACATGGAATACTACCAGCCGACTCGACCAACCCCGTTATGACAGCTCGATCCACAAGCATTGGCTTCAATAGACAGCTGGGCCGTCCCCAGGGTTTCAGCCGGAAGGCTTCTCTTGGCGGGCGTCGAGGCCGTCCTGGAAGGCTATGTCAGCGTGCGTACCATCGCAGAACGGCTTGTTTTGCGATGCGCCGCACCGGCATAGCGTGACGCGATTTCGTTTCTCGTATTCGAACCCGTCTGCAGACGTGACGCGAACGCCGCCCCGCAGCCAAATCGGGCCGCTGCACGCTTTGGCTGGATCTTCAACGAGAGAGATCGACGGCTCCAGCTTCGGTTCGAGGACCACGCCCGTCGCGGCGTCACGCACTACGAGTCTCCCGGATGGGCAGCTGCTTGCTTCGTGCCGGACGATGGTGCGAACTTCGGCATCGTCCGTCTTGTGGATCAGTTTCCAGATCGTTCCGGCGTTGTCGCAAAAGCGCGCGAACGCGCACAGGGGCTGGTCGTCGTAGAGAACCATTGCCGGTCCGCTCATCACCTCGGCATCGCTTTCGAACATTTCGTGCGAAGCCGTCTCCGTACCGTCGAATCCGATGCGAGCGTGTGTTCCGTCGCAGAAAGGCTTCGTCGAGGACTGGCCGCAGCGGCACAGCGCGTACGATTCTCCGGCGGTTAGGGATCGGCCGCGATCCCAGGTCAGCGAGTCGCCCTCGGCGTTCGTTCCAATCGTCTCGATGGCGAGCGAGATGTGCCCGTACACCAGGTAGGGGCCGTTCGTGGCGATCTTGACGTGCATCGTCTCGTCCATCCCACGCCTTTCTACCTTGCTCACCGTGTTCCGGTTACCGAATCGGGCGCTTCGAAAGATTGAGGCGATTTTTAGAATCTTTTTTCGCTGCGCGGTGCATACTCTGCCTATGAGCCCTCTCGTTCTTAGCGTTCTTCTCGCAGGTGCGTTCGCGGCCGGCTTGAGCCCGTCGGACATTGCGGCCTTGCGGCAACCCGGAACGCCCGTGCCGGCGGCGGCTCTTCCGAACCTTGCGGGCGGCACGCTTTCGCTGCGCAGTCCCGACGGGAAGGCGACCGTGCTCGTCGTCTTTGCGAGCTGGTGCGATCCATGCCGCGAGAATATGGCCGCCCTCGTCCAGCTTGCGCGGACGAGTTCATCTCGGTTTGTTGGAATCGACGAGCTCGAGAGTGCGAACGCTGCAAAGGCGCTCGTTGCAGAGTACAAGGTGCCGTTTCCGACCGTGCTGCTCTCAGCGTCCGCCTTCGATGCGCCGGGCGTGACGGACGAGCAGCGCGGGGCGACGGGGATCGATATTCCCGCCGTTTACTTCATCGATGCGCGCGGTAGGTCGTACAAGGCGATCGTGGGCGCGGACGCCGTTCGCTCTTGGCTGAGGTCGCCTCGCCCGCTCGAGTAGCCGTTTTTGAGGTCGCTCACCAAATCCGGCGATGACGAATCGCCCGCTCCGGCGCGACATTAGCGCTGACGAGCGAAAGGAAGCGATTGAAGCTAGATCAACGGCGCAGAGGTCGAGGTTGACGACCGCCATTCGAAAACGCCTGAAGCCGCCTCGGGGCGCGTGGTCGACGCGGTTCGCGAAGCGTGGAACAACCGCAACCTGGTGCAGTGCGGCTAAAGCGGCCTTTGCAGACGTTGCGAGACGTTCTTCGGCGGCGACGAGCCCGGGTCCGACTACCCGACGATCGCGGAGGAACCGGCGCCGGCGTGACCTGGATAGGTCATCCGCTTAGCAGTTTGACGTTCGTATAACGCCGGCTCGCGACGCGAGCCAACCCTGTTACGCCACTGCTCCCAGTACGCGGCTGCGATGAGAAGCATCGTGACGATCGTCGGGATGGTGGAGAGGCCAAATGCGAGAGCGTCCCACTCGTGCGAAACGCTGGGGGTTCCGAACATTAGCGTAAGCTCCGGAGGAAGCCGCCTCGGCCTTCTGTGGCTCGCGACTTGGCGGAGCGGGACGCGGCGGCGCGGCCAAACGACCCGGAGGAAAACCATGCGTCCGCGGCCGCTTTGGCGACGATCGCACCGGCAAAAAGACTTAAAACACCGACTTCCATTTTTGCAACACCTGTAAACTTTCAAGACTACTGTTGTTTACAGTACGCCTGTTGCTAACCGGCGTCAACCGACAAAATGTTCGAGATGTTGGGTAACCGTACGGAACTTAAAAAGTGATGGGGAGTGCAGCGCCTTCGCGGCGGTCCTTCGACTCCGTTTAGGATGACATTCCGACGCCGTCGTAGAGAGCGTTTACGATTTCGCGCACGACGTTGTCGGCCGGCTCCTTGCAGCCGGCGCCGCGCCAACGCATGGCGGACCCGACCAGCGCGGCGGCGACCAGGTGGGCGTTGCAGCTGTTGAACCGGGACGCCAGGAGGTCGCTCACTTCGGCTTCCATGGTTTGCTCGAACTGGGGCTCGAAGTCGCGATCGATCTTGCATTTGCGATGCAAGGTTACGAAGCTGAATACATTCGTCGCTACGGCTATAAGCATCGAACGGACGTCCGACGCTATCGGTTGGCCCTGCGAAAGGTGCGCGCGCATATCCTCCCGGATGAGCGCATCGAGCAAGGCGAACTTGTCCTGGAAATGCGCGTAAAACGTGGCGCGGTTGACCGTCGCGCGCTCCGCAATATCTTGCACGCTGATCGATTCGAAGTTCTTCTCCATCAAAAGCGCTTTGAGCGCATCGCGAATCAGATTCTTCGTTCGCGTGACTCGCGGATCGACGCGAGTTTCGTCTGCAATCTTCGTTACCATCAGTTTCCCGTCAGTGTATTCCTAAGCGACATTTTCGCCGGTTTGTCGGTTGACCATCGCCTCCGACAGCCGTATTATACCCGACACAGGTCAGTTAGGCAACAGGTGTCGGCAAATCGACGCGACCAAGCAAGCGGCCTGGGAAAGAAAATTTCAACGTGAATCTCCTCCAGATAGACTCCAGCATCACGGGCGACCAATCGGTCGTCGTGGTGATCGGTGGCGGCGTAACGTCATGAAAAACAATACATGGTTCAGCGCGGCGCGCATCCTGCTGGGTTTGATGTTCGTGGTATTCGGCTTCAACGGCTTCGTGCCGTTCGTACCGTTCCCGCCCGCGATTCCTCAAAATGCGATGGCGTTTTTTGGCGTCATGGTACAGTCACACTTCTCCTACTTCGTGTTCGGCGTGCAGTTGCTAAGCGGACTTTTGCTGCTCGTAAACCGCTTCGTGCCGCTGGCAATTGTCGCGTTGGCTGCGGTGATCGCAAACGTCATCGCGTTTCACGTCACTATGTGGCCGGCATCGCTCGTCCCCATGCCGCTCGTGGCTACGATCCTGTGGTTCGTCGTGGCGTGGAGCGTGCGTGAGAACCTGAGCCCGCTGCTTTCCGCAAAGACCTCGGTGGCCATCGGGCGGAGCGAGCATTGGTCCGCATCACCCGATTCTGGTAGCTAACCTCGAATACGTCGGCGGCATAGTAACCCGGGTAGTACTCCAGTCGCGCGCGAGGTGAAATGTTGTCCCTCGCGCCGGCTGCAATTGCGGCCTGGTAGAATGCATCGACAACGGTGTTGGGTTAAGTCGCGGAGCGGGTAACAAGCGTGGGTATGGCTCTGGCCCAGGTGGAGCGACCAAGCAAGGCTGTTCTCAGTAGTACGCGCCAAGATGTTACGGAAACGGGGCTGCGCCGCCTGTTTATCGTTGCGGCGGTGATGGCAGCGGCGCTGATGCAGACGCTTGACTCGACGATTACCAACGTTGCGCTGCCGAATATTCAGGGTAACCTCGGGGCGAGTCAGGACGAAGGCACGTGGATCGTCACTGCGTATGTGATCGCGGCGATCATCGTTATCCCGTTGACGCCCTGGCTGCAGAGCCGGTTTGGACGACGCAACTATTTTATCGCTTCGATCGTCGGGTTTACGATTGCTTCGATCCTGTGCGGGTCGTCGGGCAGTTTGACGGAGTTGATTGCTTGGCGCGCGATGCAAGGGATGTTTGGCGGCGGATTGCTCGCCACCGGCCAGGCGATTATGCGCGATACGTTTCCGCCGGAACAACTTAATATCAGCCAAGGGATCTTTGCGCTCGGCGCGATCATGGGCCCCGCGCTCGGGCCACCGCTTGGCGGCATTCTGGTCGACAACGCATCGTGGAACTGGGTGTTCGACATCAACATTCTTCCCGGCATCTTTTCGTCGATCGTCTTATTCATGCTGCTGAAGGATCCCAATAAACCGGTCGGCGGCACGATCGACGTCGTTGGGTTGGTGTTCCTGGCAGCCGGCCTGGGCTCGATGCAGTACGTACTGACTGAAGGCGAACGATACTACTGGTTCGCGTCTCCGGCTATCGTTGCGGGGACGATCGTTGCCATCGGGGCGCTGACGTCGTTCGTATTTTGGGAACTGTACGGAACCACGACGCCGATCGTCGATCTGCGGGTACTTCGAAATCGCAGCGTTTCGGCGGGATCGGTGCTCGCGTTGGCGCTTGGCGCTGCCGTGTTCGGCTCTACGTACACGCTGCCGCAATTTACCCAAGGCCCGCTTGGATTCACACCGACGGTTAGCGGCGAGCTTTTCCTTCTGCGTGCCATTCCAATCCTGTTGGTAACGCCGATCCTCGTGCGCTTGACGTCGAAAATCGATCCGCGGATCTTCTTGGGGCTTGGGTTTCTCGGGATCGCCATGGGCAGCGTGCTGCTAGCGGACGTCACGACGCTGCAAGCCGGGTTCTGGAGTTTTGGCCCCGCGCTCGCTCTCACGGGGCTGGGCGCCGTCATGCTCTTCATTCCGCTCAACATCGCGGTGCTGGGGGCTACAACGCCGCAAGAAGGGCCGAAGGCGACGGCGTTCATCAATCTAGCGGTGCAGTTGGGCGGGTCGATTGCCGTCGCGGTGCTCGACGTTTTCCTCGACCAGCGCGAAGCGTTCCATTCGTCGGTGTTGACTGCGGGCGCGACGCTTTCGAATCCGGTGGTATCTCAGTTTCTCAAGTCCAACTCGCTGGTGCAGCTTTCCGGTGTGGTCAACGGCCAAGCTTTGGTTCTCTCCTACGCGGATGCAACGTTTGCAATCGCTATCGTTTGCGCCGCCTGCCTTCCGCTGATTTTCCTTATGCGCAAGCCCAAAGTGCCGGGTGGGCCGGTCGAGGTCGGCGGACATTAGCGTTCGTCAGACTTTAACGAAGGCGAGCGTCGCGAGCCAACCTTTGAAGCGGTCCTTCGACTACGGCGCTGCGCGCCTACGCTCAGGATGACAAGTCTCTTTAACGAAGGCTCGCGGAGCGGGCCGTCCTTTGTGCGCTTCGACTCAGAGCGAGACCTGATCTAGGGTGATCTCTTGGGAGTAGTAGTCCGGGTTGCCGTTGGCCGAGTCGAAGAATACGGCGTTCGTCGGCGTGTACTGGATCTTTGTTGGGTAGCCGCCCTCGATGTCGTTCTTCGTGTAGGCGAGGCTTCCGTAGAGAGCGATTGTGTCGAACTCGCCGCTTTTGACGACGAAGATTGCCGAGTATGGAACGGATTGACCGGGGGCCAGCGTAAAGCTGGTGCTGTACTTCGGTGAGATCTGACGCGTGAGCTCGACGATGCGATAGACGAGCGTCCGCGATGAGATGCGCCCATCCCGCTCGTAGGTCGTCAATCCGTCGATCGACCGGTCGGTCATCGGTACGGCGTTCGCGGAATAGCGAAGTCCGTCCGCGGCGAAGCTCGTTGCGATGAGCGAGGCGCTGGTGTGGCCGTTGTTTAGAATGGTCGCGTTCATGCCGATCCGGATAAGGCCGTTCTGAGCGCCGAGCCGGTGCAGCGAGCCGGTTAAAATCAGCGACGGCGGTTCGCTTGCCGGCTTGATCCGCTGCTCGTACACGAAGACGTACAGCGCCCACAGCCCCGCGGCGACGATCGCCACGATTTCGACGACATCGCGGACCGTCGATAACTTGTCTTTGCGTTCATTTCGAGCGAACAACATACGGCTTGGTTCGTTCGTTTTGCGGCCTGGGCCTGGTAGAATAGGGCGGGGGAAATAAGGAAATGCAAACTACTTGGGAACCGCATGAGAAGCACGGTAATCTTACGACGAAGAGCGACTTGCCCGACAGCGTGTTCGCTTTTCCGAACGAACGTAAAGAACCGCTGACCGACGCGGAGCACGTGCGCAACGCCGTCGCTCGCTTCGATCAAGTCATCGGCGTCACCGATGAAGAACGCGCGCTCGCCTTCGCCAACATCGAAAAAGCGGCGAGCTACTACGGCGTGAACCTTTCCGAAACGTCGTGGCGTGACCTCACGTAGGCTCGTCGCTTCGCAGTAATCGTACGATATCCGCCGCCGGTCGCATCCCGACGACCGCGCGGCGGTTCGGCCACGCCAAGGCGGGGACGCCGGTAACGCCGGCGACGAGCCCCTCTCGAATTAACGTGTCGACCATTACGGAAAACAGACGCTCGCGCCAGGCCGCTTCAACCGCTGAGCCGGCTATGCCGAGGCGTTCGGCGATCGGGATTATGGCGTCGGGTTTCGAGATATCGGCGCGCTCCGCAAAGAAGGCACGCGAAACGCCGTGATAAAAATCATCGGCCGCGTCGTCGCCTTCTTGAGCGCGCACGAGCTCGGCCGTCTCGAGTGCAAAACGCGAATTTACGTTTCGTTGCGGCGGGTCGATTGGGAGTCCGACTTCCGCGGCCAAATGCTCGAGCCGCGCACGGACCTGCGGCCATTCCTCGGGCGGGAAGGGCTTCGGCGCACCGTTCGGCGGCGTCTCCGGGTGAATTTCAAAGGGAAGCCAACGCAGGCTAGCCTGCAGTTCTCGCGCAGCCTCCTCGGCCCAGACCGAGCCGAGATAGCAGAACGGTCAAATAACGTCGGCCCAGATGTTGATTACACGATCCATGGCCTGGTCACCTTATAATGCGTCGCCGCAATTCCTTTACGACGCGATGCCGATCTGCCGTGCCAGCGCCGCTTCGTCCCAAAAGGCGGCGATGATGACGATCCGGTCGCCTTCCCACTTCGTGGTCTGGCCGAACTCGACGTCAAATGCTTTTCCCGTCGGCGCGATCACCTTACCGTCGGGAAGTGCCATCTCTCCGGTAAACGTTCCGGTGGCGTGGGTGACGACCGTGATCCAGTCGCCTTCTCCGAATTTGAATCGGATACGGCGTGTTCACGTGCATGTCGGGAAACATTCGCAACATCTGCTGCATCGCTGCAGCGTGGGCTTCGCGGCCGTAGATCGGTAGGGCATTCCCGGTGATGTGCGCGACCACGTTTCGGTCGTGCACCGCATCTACCGCGGCGAAGTTGCGAGCATTAAACGCGTCGTCACCCTTTTGCATGAGCGCGAGCAGATGCATTGTTCGATCGGTGGAGGTGTCGCCTTTTATCTGCATGACTTCTCCTTCCGAGTATCATAATAACGCACCATCGGAAGCACAAGCCTCACGGTAGCTTATGCGAACGGAGCGCTTGGTTGCCACAAAAAAGGAGGACGAAATGGCGAAGATCGTGGTGGTTTACTACAGCGCGTACGGTCACACGTACGAGATGGCGAAGGCGCTCGAAGAGGGAGCCAAAGCCGTCGGAGCCGAGACTCGACTGCGTAAGGTTCGCGAGCTAGCCCCCGAAGAAATCATCGCGACTCAGAAGGGTTGGCACGATCATCGCGTAGCGACGCAACACGTCCATGAGGCGACGCTGGACGACCTGGAATGGGCGGACGGCTTTGCGTTCGGATCACCTACCCGCTACGGGGGTCCCGCGGCGCAACTCAAGCAGTTCATCGACACCACTGGGCCGCTTTGGCAGAAGGGCGCGCTGGCAAATAAAGCTGCGACGTCGTTTTCCGGCGCGATGAACGCGCATGGCGGGCAAGAGAGTACGATTCTCGCCATCAACAACGTCTTCTATCACTGGGGTTCGATCATCGTGCCTTTGGGGTACACCGATCCCGTCGCTTACGCCGCCGGTGGAAATCCGTACGGAACGAGCAATACGGCTGATAGCGATACGGTTTCGGAGCCCGTCATAAATGCGGCCCGCCATCAGGGAACGCGCGTCGCTCGCGTCGCACAAGCACTCCTCACGATCGGGTGAGCGCAACCAAGACCGCGGCGGTTCTCCGTGCCGTCGGTTCGATAGCGCAGGATCGACTCCATATCGAGCAGCGCGACGTTCCGCCGTTGCAAACCGGCGAGATTCTCGTCGCAATTCGGGCGTGCGGCGTGTGCCGTACCGATCTCAATATCGTTGAAGGCGATCTAAAGCCGCACCACGCTTCGATCGTTCCCGGTCATCAGATCGTCGGTGTCGTCTCCGACGCCGCGCCCGGCGTCACGCTTCCGCTTGGAACGCGAGTAGGCATCTCGTGGGTTGGCGGAACGGACGCCACGTGCCGCTATTGTTTGGAAGGTCGCGAAAATCTGTGCGATCGTCCGGTGTACACGGGGTACGACGTCGACGGCGGATACGCGACGTCGGTCATCGCTCGCGCAGACTTTGCCCATCCGTTGAGCGACAGCCTCGACGACTTGCATGCCGCGCCGCTGCTCTGCGCCGGCATCATCGGGTATCGCGCCCTGCGCGTCGCCGGCGTTCGCCCGGGTGAACGGGTTGGATTATACGGCTTCGGCGCCTCGGCTCATCTTGCACTTCCCGTGCTCCAAGACTGGGGATGCAACGTTTCGGTTGTAACGCGCGGCGCGAATCACCGGGCGTTCGCCGAGGCATTGGGCGCGGATTGGGTCGGCGACGAGGACGATCGTCCCCCGGAGCAACTCGATCGCGCGATCACGTTCGCGCCGGCCGGAGCCGTCGTCGTCGCAGCACTCGGGGCCTTACGCAAAGGCGGCGTCGTCGCCGTCAACGCGATTCACCTGGACTCTATCCCGCAGTTTGACTACGACTCATTGCTATGGGGCGAACGCGAGATCCGCAGCGTATCGAACATGACGAGAACGGACGCGCGGGAGTTCCTCGAGATCGCCGCGCGAATCGGCATCAAACCCACCGCGACCGTCTTTCCACTCGCGCGCGTCAACGATGCGCTACGAGCGCTTGCGAGCGATTCGTTCGACGGAGCCGCGGTTATAACAATGTTAGCTCCAGAACTCTAGAGCTGCCGGGTAGTGCTCGTTGTAGAGGTGGACCTCGCGAACGCGTCCTCCGGCGAGCGTGAAGACGATGACCTCGCCGTCTTTTAGTTTGCGACCCTTGCGTTCGGCCGAGACCTCCGTTTGCACGAATACCTTATCGCCTGAAGCCGCCATTGCGCCCGGGGTCGAGCGGAACGTTCCAGCCGTCTCTTTGTGGAGTTGCCCGAACATGGCGAAGATCGCATCTCGTCCGCGGTAGTCGCCGGCCAAAATCCCCGCCGCTGCGCTGTGCCACGTGGCGTTCGAATCGAACAGCTCACTGAGGGCCGCCATGTTACGCGCGGCGAACGCCTCGAAGCCCTTGCGCACCAACTCCATGTTGTTGGTCCCAACGTCTGTGGTGGTCATAATTCGCCTTCTTTCATGATTGCCAGCTTAGCACCCGCAGTCGGAGAACCAGTATACGCTTGTATCCTTGCGACATGCAAGTCTTTTTCAACTGGTTGCGCGGGGCGTGCGGTGGCGGTATCCTAACGTTGCGGCGCGGAGGCTTTAGAGCGTGTTTCATCTCGAACAGTTCACGGACTATGGTCTGCTTCTTCTGAGAGTGATGGCCGGCGCGATCTACGTCGACAGCGGCTACAAGGATCTCAAGGATCCGGACGCGCGCAGCAAGAGCATCGGAATGCCCAAGGCGTTCGTCATCTTTCTCGCGGTTGCCGAACTCGCCGGCGGAGCCGCGGTGATCCTCGGCGTGCTTCAGCAGTTAGCCGCAATCGGACTGATGCTGATCATGCTCGGCGCGATTCAGAAGAAAATCTTCGTGTGGAAAACGGGATTTTGGGGCAAAGATGGGCTTGGCTGGTCCTACGAGATGATGCTCGTCTCGATGTTGCTCGTCACTCTGTTCACGAACGGAGGCCGATTCGTAATTTTCCCTAGTCCCTAGTGACGCCGCGCGATTTCTTCGATCCGGCCAAGCGTAATCCCAGACAAATTCGCGTCTTCCGTGCCTACGATGTGATCCGCTACGCTTTTGTGCTTGCTTTTGAGGTAGTGCAGAAAGTACTGCATTGCGCTGCTTTTCCCGGTCGCATCGCCGATGAGAAGGATCGGAGACGCGCTCGTGAGGCGCTGCGCCACGCGTTCGTAGAACTCGTCGGCTTCGGGAACGCGTTGACCTCGGTAGTCTGCTTCCTTGCGGTGCTCGAGGTGACGCTCGAACCCGTGCGGATCTTTCGGTTTGAGATGCTCGCGCTCCTCAAGAGCGGTGCCCGAACCGGCACTCTCAAAGAAGCGGGCGCCATGATGATCGATCAACACCACCGTCATACGGGTTGCGCCGTGGCGGCGTGATGGTGAAGCGGACGACGCGGCTTCGGCGGCTCGTTGAGCAATGAGTCCCAGCGCAAGCCGTTCGAAAACGCGTCGATGACCGTCCCGACGTGTTGCACGACGCCTTCCATCGATAGGTCGGTTCCGCCCGCCACGTGCGGCGTGACGAAGCTGTGCGGTGCGGCCACGAGCGGATCCGAGATCGACGCCGGCTCGTTGCGCAATACGTCTAGGCCGGCTGCGCGGATGTGGCCGCTCGCGAGGGCGGCAGTTAATGCCGGCTCGTCTACCAGCGTGCCGCGCGCGACGTTGATGAAGATCGCGCCACGCTTCATCGAAGCGAGGGTGGCAGCGTCGATAAAGTTCTCGTTCGCGGTCGTCGCCGGCATACAGAGTACGACGTAGTCAGCGCCGGGCAGCGCGCGCTTGAGATCGGAGGCCTCGTAGGCCTGGGCGTCGTTTGGCGCGTGCTCGGGGTGTCTGTCGACAATGGCGAATTGCACGCCGAACGGCCGAAGGCGGTCGACGAGTTCGCGACCGATACCGCCGAATCCAATGATGCAGACGGTCTTGCCGAAAAGCGACAACCCGGGGCGGTCTGGCCTGACGCTTGGATCGCGTTCCGATTGGAGCGCGAGGCCGAGATCGCGCGCCGACGCAATCAATAGGAGGACGGTCCACTCCGCAACCGAGATCGCAAGGCCGGTCTCGCCGGACGGTGCGAACGAAGCCCAGATTCCGAGGGCACTCGCGGCTTCGAGATCGACGCCTTCGTAGCCGGCGCTCGTCGTCTGCACGAGTTCGAGTTGCGGTTGGCTTTTCATCAGCCTGCCATCGATCTTCCCGGTGCCCAAGAGAATTTGAAAATCGTTTGCAGGCGGTGGTTCGCCCGAATGCCACGCTACGAGTTCGTGATCGGACAAACGGGCGGTCAGATGCTCGAACTCCGACGCTGCGTATGCGCTTTCAGTATTCAGGACGGCGATTTTCATGGTATCTCTCCCGACTCACTCTTCTATCCTAGCGCTCACAGCAACAAGCTACCCTTAGCCGCTTGATTTCTCCGCCGTTAGAGATTAGGGACGACCAACTAATCTCAAGAATTTTTCAAACAGAAAAACGAACATCGCGCGCCTCATTTTTGTGTTTCTCTACTCTAGGATGTGCGCGAGTCAAGACGAAGCTTTCGCCCATGGAACAAATGTATTTCGTGGTGCGAATTCCCACGGTTCTCTCCGCCGCGCTCGCACTCGTGATCTTCGTCGGATGCTCGTCGAGGAGCCTCGACGTTAATGCCACGAGCTCCCCGGTTAGCGAAGAATGCGAAGGACACATTACGGCCGATCAAGCGCGGACGGCGAGCTTCGTTCGCGATCTCGACCGTTCATGGGGTAATCATTGGAAGGCCGGCGATGTTGCTTTCCTCAGTTGCCTCTACGATCCGACGTGGCACTACGTTACGCCGCGGGGAATCATTGATAAGGCACACGATATTGCAGCGTCGAAGCGTTTCGCGGCCGCGAATCCACACTTCAAGGATACGTCGCGCATTCTAGCCCTGACCGTGTTCATGAACGGTCCGTTTGCCGCATCCAGCGGTCTCTCCGAGGCGCACAATGGCGTCACAGACCGTTGGACGGATTATTTCATGTGGGACGGTTCCCGCTGGCACGCGGTGTTTTCGCAGGCGACTCCCGTGAACGCCAAATCGTAAGCCGGCGTTTTCAGTCCGTGTCGGGCGGTGCGAATCGTCGCAACGCTTGAATCGACGGGATGAAGTAGTACGCGCCGGTGAGCGGCTCGGTGTACAGCGTCAAGGCATCGCGCGGACCACCGATACCCGCCATTTGCTCGAGCATAGACTTCAGTCGAAATTGCTCGGCGCTGAAGCCGATGAAGAGCGTGCCGTTATCGGAGACGATGCCGTATGGGACGTTGCGGCGAAAGATCTTCAGCTCTTTGCCGTCGACGTCGAGCGTCGTGCGGGAAACGTGCGAGTTTGCCGGCATGCGGGCCGCGTCGATCTCGATGCTATCGGCTTTCGTTCGGCCGATCACGGCCTCTTGCGCCGCTAGCGGCAGTTCCTGAAACGTGTTCTTGTTGTGTTTCCATACTTGAAACAACAATACGCTGCCGCCTTCGCCCGGTTTTCCGTCAGGAACGAGTGCAACCTCCGGCGCCGCATCGAGCGGTGGATTTTCTGTACCGTCTTCGAACCCCGTGAGGTCACGATTGTGGTGATACGACCAACCGCGTTGTTCGCGCTCGAGCGTCGCGTACGGGGTGAGCGTCTCGACCGCTGCTTCGCCCATGTCGAATACGGTGTCGTAGCTGGCTGCCGAGAACCAGGCCCAAATATCCGCTTGCGTTGCGGGCATGCGATAACCGCCGGCGCCTTCGATTGGGAGACCGAAGTCGTCCACGTCCGGCGGCGCGTCGTTCGGTGCCAATTTGAGCCAAAGGGATGGGCGAAAGCCAAGCACTCGATTCGCGCCACCGACCGTAGCGCGCGGCTCGCGTACGGAGACCAGCGCGGCTAGGGCCGCGGACGCGTCGACGCCGTCGCGAAGCGAGAACTCGAAGAAGCCGTGCGCAGCATCGCCGAGCGCAAAGATTCCCGTTTGCGGCGTCTCCATGCCGTAATTCTTTGCGACGAAGCGTCGCAATTCCGCTGTTTGTCTTCTTCTTCCCGCGCTACGTGCGGTAACGCTCGCGTCGCACTGAGATCGAGCCCTTGGCGTTCGTGAAATTCGGTCGCGACTACATACTTCGGCTATCGCATCAACGCCGGAATCGATGCCGAGGTCGGCAACGAGTGGACGGACGTTGATGCTTGGGAGCGCGGTCACGAGTTCTTCGAGCCGCTCGCTGCGACGGCCGACGATAATGAGATCGTAGCGGATTAGTGTAGGACTTTGTATTCACTTTTGCTTCGATCGACGCTGCAAAAGGTGGGGAAGCAGGCAAGCGGGCAAGGAAGCGTTGGCCGGCGGCCGAAGGCGCTTGATTCTAAGGGAGGGCTCACCACTATGAAATTTCGTCGGTTCTTCAGTTCACTATCGCTCTTTTTGTTCGCAACAGGGGCGACGGTGTTCGCCGCCACTCCGGCGATTGAAGGTACGCCGGTTCCTACCCGCCCGAAACCAGATTTTTCGTCAATGCAGTACTTGATCGGGACGTGGACGTGCTCGAACCTGAGTTCACGGCGGCCCGGGCCGTTTACGACGACCGAAGTGTATTCGATGGATCCGGGCGGATACTGGATGCTTCGCGCGGACACCACGCAAACTGCATCGTGGATTCCGGCCGAGCAGCACGGCCAGACGCGAATCACGTGGGACCCCGTCGCAAACCTTTGGGTGCGGATTTCGGCTGGGGACGGCGGCGTGTACTCCGTCGCGACCGCTCCGATGCCGTTGGCAGGCAAGGGGAAAACGTACACGTACGTGATTCAAACGAAGGCGGCGGACATTGCTTCATACGCTCCCGAAGTGTATATGCGGGACGGCGATACGAAGAGGACGATGACGACGTCGTTCACCGAGACGAACGGCACCGTGGTAACGGTTAAACAAACCTGCACGAAGTCTTAGGGTCTTCTTCGCCTTCGGGCTTTGAAAGAGCGATCGTGGTTGCGATCGCTCTTCTCTTTTCTTACTTTAACGAAGGCTCGCGTAGCGAGCCATCCTTTACAATGCTTAGCCGTAGGTGAAGTCCGGTTTGCTTTGGCCGACTTCTATGATGTAACCGTCGGGGTCGCGGATGTAGCAGCGCGTTTCGCCGTATTTGTCGAGCGGCTCGGTGATGAACTCGGCTCCGCGACTCTTCCATAGTTCGTAGCATGCTTTGATATCCGCAACGCGGATGTTCATGAAGCTGCTGGTCTTGTTCGGGTCCGGCGCGACGAGCGTTACCGTTGGTTTGTCGGGGGTCGGTCCGCCGCCGACGTTGATGATCATCCACGTGTTGGCGATCCGAAGATAGCCGGGTGCGTCGCCGTCGCCCCGGCTTAGAATGGTCGCGCCGAAGACCTTCTCGTAGAAATCAAGAGAGCGCTGGATGTCCGCGACGACGATAAAGTGCGCGATGGAAAATCCCTCACGCGGCGGCATTTCGTAGGTCTTCTGCTCGACTTGTACTTCGTTCATTTTGTTTTACTCCGATTTCGTTTGCGCTTTGGCTTGCTCAAGGGGTGAGCAGCACCTTGCCGATGCCGCCTTTCGTGAACTCGGCCTGCGCCGCGCCTGCGTTCTTCAGCGGCTCGCGGCGGCCGATGGGGATCGTTACCTTGCCGGCGTTTACGGCATCGAGGATGAAGGCGATGCCCGCTCGGTCTTGCTTTGAGCGGAACGGGACGACGTGCACCTTGGGGTAGTTGTCTGCGCCGTCCGGGCGCGCCTGTTACGGATGCGAAGGTACCGCCGTCTTTGACTTTTGCGAGGAGATCGGTTGCGGGTTTTCCGCGAAGCATGTTTGCGACGACGTCGACTTGCGGGATTTTCGCGAAAGCGACGGGGTCGTCCAGGGCGATCGTTTCGTCTGCGCCGATGCTCGCCGCCTGGTCGAGTTGAAAGCGCTGCACGCCGGCGATCACGTGCGCGCCGGATGATTTCGCCATGTAGACCGCGCAACGGCCGACCGCGCCCGCCGCACCGGAGACTAGGACGGTCTGGCCGGACCGCAAACCGCTTGCGACGGAGATTAGTTGGCCGCCGGTGAGGCCCACGAGCGGAATCGCGGCAGCATCAACCAGGTCCATCGTCTCCGGCACTTTGGCGAAGAGATTCGCGTTGTCCGCGACGAGTTCGGCGTACGTGTGGTACGACCACCCGCAGACGCGGTCGCCGATCTTGAGGCCGGTGACGGCATCGCCCGCCGCGACCACCGTTCCGGATACGTCCAGGCCGATGATCGCGGGGAATTGCAGCGGAAACTGATCCTTGAGGATGCCGTTGCGCTCAAGCATGTCTTCCGGGTTGATGCCGATGCCGGCTGCCTTGATCAGGACGTCGCCCGCGCCGGGCGTGGGATCCGGCATTTCTTGATAGCGCATCACTTCCGGACCGCCGTATGCGGTCATCACGGATGCTTTCATCAGTCGTTCGCCAGGTCGCGAAACATCTGTCGATGATGCTGCGCTCCGCTGTGGTTGCGCTGTGACGCTACCGATCGGGGGCTCGGTCGCTCAGCCGAACGTAAAGTCAAAAGCCTCGACGCCCGCGCCGCTGAATTCGATCTCGAACAATCGGTCCACGATCGGCTTCGGTTGCCGAATCAGCTGATACGTCCGCTGCTCGGACACCGAACCGTAGCCATTTAAATCGACGTCTTCCCCTCGTGCTGCGCCGGGCGGCTGCCCATCGACGAACACGCGGAACTTTGCAGTAGTACCTCGTGCCGTCGGTCCCATGATGAGGTTGACGTCGCGGGCGTGAAAACGGTACGCGATCCTTCCACCGGCGTCGTTCGGAACAACGCCCTCGCGCCCCATCGTCCACGCCCCCGAGAGCGCCCAGTGGTTGATGCCGAGCAACGAAGGAACCGCGTAGACGTGCCGTTCGTTGGCGACTACGCCGCCGGGCGAAGAAAAGTTCTCCGTGCGATCGAAACCGAGAAACGTTTCCGCGGACTTTTCGTCGCTCCAATCGGCGGCAACTTCCAGTCCTTGTGGATCCACGGACACGAGCGCGCTGCCGACATCATGCCTCCCGGCCTCGACAAGCAGTTGCTGAATAATCCGTTCCGATCGATCGTAGTTACCTTCGCCGAAGTGATGGTCTCGAATGCGCCCCCGCGCATCAATAAAATACATCGCCGGCCAATATTCGTTTCCGAAAGCGTTCCAAATCGCGTAATTGCTGTCGATCGCGACTGGATACGTGATCCGCATCGCGTTCATCGCCTGCCGAATGTTATCGACGTTCTTTTCGAATCCGAACTCCGGCGTGTGCACGCCGATGACCACCAAACCTTTGTCTCGATATTTCTCGGCCCATGCGCGAACGTACGGAAGGGTGCGCAGCCAATTGACGCAGGTATACGTCCAAAACTCGACGAGCACGACCTTACCGCGCAATTCGGCGACCGTCAGCGGCTTCGAATTCAGCCAGTCGACGGCGCCGCCCAAAGAGGGGATCGTTTCACTTATCATGACCTTGCTCCCGGCTGACGCCCGGATCGGGATCGCGACCGGCGCCGCAACGATAGCGGCGACGATCGCTAGGACCACAGTAGCCAGAAACGCCCTCACCCGTAGGCATCCACGTCGATCACGGCTTGCGCGAACGGATGCGGAGCCTCTTGAGGAACGTCGTGGCCGATTCCCTTGAAGATGCGATGCGAATACTTGCCCGAGAATTTGCTTCGGTAGACGGTTCCGCTCGCGTTGGCACCATCGAAATCGCTTGCAATGGTGATCGTCGGAACGGTGATTACCGGGCCTTGCTCCAGCTTCGCTTCCATTTCGTCGTATTGCGGGTCGCCCTTCTCCACGCTTATGCGCCAGCGGTAATCGGAGATCACGATAGCGACGTGATCCGGATTGTCGAAGGCCGCTGCGGTTCGATCGAACGTCGCATCGCTGAAGTGCCAGTTTGGCGAAACGATGCTCCAAATAAGCTTCGCAAAATCGCGGCGGTACTTCGTGTATCCGAGCACGCCGTTTTCGGTAGCGAAGTAATATTGGTACCACCATCCGAGCTCGGCCTTCGGTGGCAGCGGTAATGCGGTGAGCTTACGATTGGTGATCAAATAGCCGCTGACGGCGACGAGGCCCTTGCAGCGATCCGGCCAGAGCGCCGCGAGAATCGCGGCTTCGCGCGACCCCCAATCGAAGCCGCCAAAAATGGCGCGCTTGATCTTTAGGGCATCCATGAGTGCGATGGTATCCAGAGCAGTCAGTCCCTGCTGGCCGTTGCGGGGCGTCGTGCTTGAAAGGAACGTCGTCGTTCCATAGCCGCGCAAATAGGGAACGATGACCCTATAACCCTTCGCTGCCAAACTCGGAGCGACCCCAACGTAACTGTGAATATCGTACGGCCATCCATGCAAAAGGATCACTACCGTACCGTTTGCGGGGCCGGCTTCGGCGTATCCGACGTTCAAAAGGCCGGCTTCGGTTTGCTTTAGCGAACTGAACGATGTGTGCGAACCCGGTTGTGGGGTTAGGGTGATCGTCGTACTGCCGGAATCCGAGTTGCCGGATTGCGCATTGGCAGAAAGCGGCGCGAGCTGCGCGGCGGCGATGGTCACCGCTGCCGCGCTAAGGAAACGGCGGCGATCGATAGTATCGTTTTTTGACATTAGAGACGCCTCCTGAATTCTTAAACGACGTTATAAGTGCAAGGTATTTGCCCGATCGGCCAAGCAAGCGGATAAGAATTATCGTTCAAAGATAGTAGCACTCCGGAGCGCCTCGTGGGTAGGCAGGCAGACACTGCCAACCACAAGCGGAGACGCCGGTTCCGGCAGAAAGTACTACGGTCTCTAAAGTAACTGCGGGGTCTTTAGTGATGCGACAATGTAAGCGACCGAGCCTCGCCGCTCGATTCCGAATCTGGATCGTTGGCGCCATCGTGGGCCTCCTGGTCGGATTATCCTTTCAGCGCATGGGTTTTCCCGCCATCGCGGCGACGGCATCCGAACGAGCCGACGGGACCGCGGTCACCGGTTTTAGGCGGTAAACTTCCTCCGGGATACCGTGATTGGAAATTGATTTCATTAGCGGTCTTAGGGCCGCCGTTCAACGACGTTCGTGCCAAACTGGGCAACGATCTCGCGATCGGGGCCTACCGGAAAGGAACGATGCCGTTTCCGGACGGGGCCATCATTGCCCGGCTCGCCTGGAAACAAGTTTCGTCCGAGCAAAACGACAACGCATTTCGCCAACATCCCACGTTGGTCGGCTTGAATGAAGTTACCGTTCAGAAGCTCCTGAGTAGTTCGTTCGTTGCCGGGCCGGCGACGAACGTACAGTTCATGGTCAAGGACTCGAAGAAATACGCTTCGACCGGCGGGTGGGGTTTCGCTCAATTCAGCAACCGCAAACCCGACAAGATCGTGCAAACAAATTGCATGGCTTGCCACGCGTCGGCTGCGGATCACGATTTCGTTTTCACCAGATACTCGCCCTGACGCCGAACTGAAGTCGCCCGGAACCTAGGCTTGCGCACGCTGCCGGCGCCGCCTACGGCAACGTCGAAGCGCGTCGGTGGCGTGAACGCGCAACGGTACTCGAACGCTCGCTTCTCACGCAGGCGCCCACGCTGACGCCCTAACGGTGCTCGTACTAGTGGACGATGATGAGGGCATCGCAGGCATAGCTGTTTGGTTGCGCAATGGTGCAAGCGCGCACCGCGCGGCTCCCGATTGGGATTTCCAGGACATGCCGCCTCGGGCCGGTGCGTTCGATCGATTGGGACGAGCGGATCGGTGGGCCGCCGAATGCGCCGACGCCGTTGGGCGTGCCGTTTCCGGTGGGACCGTCGTATCCGACTCCGGCATTGCAGAAGTAGAGATGAAACGTTCCGCATCCGCCGTTACTGCCGCTAACGATGTCGTTGAGCGAGCTGCTGTGGCTATATGCGTGAGACGCAGCATCGAGGGGCGACCGCGATGCTGCCAGCGCGTAGATGCTCGCGACGATCGGTGCGGCAGCACTCGTTCCGCCCTCGACTTCCCAGCCACCCCTCGTTATGTAACTTACGATGAACGAGTCGTAGATAGCGACGCCGGTGAACGGATCGGCGACGGCCGCGACGTCGGCGACCATACGTTTCGCACACCCCGGGTCGAGCTGCCATGACGGCTTCGGCTCGTACTCGCTGCATCCGCTCCCCGCGCCTTGAATATTTTCATTATTCCAAACGGTTTCGTTCCAGCCTCGGCCGTTGGCGCCTTCGCTTAGTGTCGTCCCGCCTACTGCGGTAACGTACGGCGAGCTCGCCGGGTACGTCGTGCCGTAGTCTCCGTCGCCGGATGATACGACGACCGATGCACGAGGATGATTATAGTACTTATCGTCGAGATTCTCTCCCACAAACTCTCGTCCGCCATAACTGTTGCTGATCTGCGTCGCACCCAGAGCGGCCGCCTCGTCAACTCCGTGACCTAAGTCCGAGTAGCTGTTGGTGTCGGCTTCAACCAATAAGATGTGGCAGTTCGGGCAGATCGCGGAAACCATGTCGAGGTCGAGACTCTCTTCGACCGACCAGCCGATCTTGTCGGGACTCGGAGGATTACCGCTCTGTCCGGTCTGGTTGACCTTCTTGAAGCAGCCGTTGTTGGTGGTGCAGGGTGGCAGTCCAAACTCAGAACGGTAGACCTTGAGATCTTCCTCGGCATTTGGATCGTTGTACGCGTCAACGATCCCAACCGTCTGTCCCGCTCCTGCCGACGTGCTCGGTAACGAGTAGGCATCGCGAAGATCGCACGGATAGTATCCGCCGATGCCTCGCAGCGTTACGCAACCGAACGCCGCGGTGAGGAAGGTGGTTTGTCCCGATATCAAGCCGCTGGTGGTGGTAATGGTCGCGCCATGAAAACCGCCCAAGACCGAACCGCCGAGGCCGTTGTAGGCCAGCCACACCTCTGCATTCGAGTTTGAGACGCTCGACCTGCTTAGATGCGTCGCACCACTCGTATCGGAGTCGGTCAGCGTAACCGGTGTCGGATAGCGTCCGGTGAGCACGACGCCGTTGCTGCTTTCAGCGACGATCTTCAGCTGGTACCGGCCGGGTGTCCCGACGGCCGGCGTACCGCCGATGGATGCGACAAGCTTTTCGATTGCAGGTGACGCGTACGATTGCAACTGCGGCTGCATTTGCGGTAGTTCCGACGAGGCAAGCCCCGCGGATGTGGAGCCGGAGCCGCAGCCGGTGATTAGAAACGCGGCGGCTATCGCCGATGCAATTGGACGCAGACCGCTAGTCATGAATCGAAGCTCCTTTACCGTGAGTTCTCTTCGCAATGAAGACTTTGCCGAGTTGCGGGACGCCCGTCTCGCTGAACCAGATGTTGCCGTCCGGGCCCGCTACGATCGACTGCGGTCCCGAGGGCTGAGTCGGCGTCGGATATTGCGTGAGCACACCTTGCGGCGTGAGCCTATCGATGCGGCTGTTGTAATCGGCGACCCAAAGGTTGCCGTCGGAACCGACGGTGATTTCATTCAGCGACGTGAAGCTGCCGCCGCCGTATTGCTTTACGACGCCGCTCATGGTGATCGAGTCGATCTGGCCGTTGCTGGAATCGGTAAACCACATCTTGCCGCCCGGACCGGATACGATGCCATAAGGCTCGGAGTATTTCAGCGGGACCTTATAGAGGGTGATGACGCCTTGCGGGGTTATTCTGCCGATGCAGAAACGGTTGTCGCAGCTCGCCAATGTGAACCAGAGATTGCCGTCCGGACCGGTCTTGATGTACAGCGGACTGGGTGCGTACACACCAACTTGCCCCGCGGGTATGGCGAGCGGATAGTCGGTGATGACGCCGTTCGTCGTGATCTTGCCGATAGCGCCGGAGCCGAGGCCTGCGCCGAGCTCAAAGTCGGGTTCGGTGAACCACATATTGCCGTCCGGACCGGGCGTGATTTCCCACGGCGCCGAACCGACTTCGGTGACCGGATATTCCGTCAGCACGCCGTCGGTGGTCATTTTCCCGATCCTGGAATTGTTCGTTTCGGTAAACCACATATTTCCGTCGAGGCCGGCGATGATGCTTTTGGGATCGTCGTACGGCGGCTCTTTGAGCGGATATCGTGTGATCTTGCCGGTGGTCGTGAACTTCGCAACGCTCTCCCCGATGCTCCCATCTTCTTCGATAAACCACAGATTGCCATCGGGGCCGGCCGTAACGTGCTGGATGACCGAGACTCCCGTAGTTCCCGGTATTCCGTACTCGGTAATCGTGCCCGGAGCCGGTGACGGCGTGGCGAGCACGTTGGGACGCTGCACGATCGCGAACAGATAGTTCTTCGCGGCGCCGAGCGACATCGGCGGCTCTTGCAGCGTCGATGGCAGCGTTACGCTTTTTCCCTTCGCTTGAACCGGGCCCGCAACGAGCTTCCAGCCGAGGTGCGGATTCGCCGTATCGTACGAGGCGACGTACGCATAGCCCGCGAGCTCGCCGGCAGGAAACGTTGCGTCGATGCCCGGCGACGCGCTAAACGTGAGCGTCGAACTGGGTTTTACGACGACGAACGCTAGAGGTGACAGTCCTAATTTGAATGGCGGCACACCAACGGGACGCGTCGATTGAAGCGAAACTCTAGCGGTGCCCGCGCCGGCGAGCGTGGCTGGGAACGCAACGACGGCGGACGCTCCCGACGCGATCGGAGCAAAGGTGACGGTTTGCGCTAGCCCGAGCCTGACGTTCTGCGCCGGACTTCCGGGGTCTCCCGCAGCGATGACCGCATTCGTTGGAACGACCGGCGGCGTTGCGGCACCGTTGCCTCCCGCGCCAGCGCAACTCGCAAGAACGACGGTGAGAAACGCGCTAGAGACGATTGAGGTACGACCGTTCATTGCAGTTGCACCACGATCGCATTGCACTTGAAGTGACCCGGTTCCGGATTGCCGCACGCGCGCACTAGCGGCGTACCAAGAGAAGCTTGCAGCACGTTGCGCCGCACGCCATGTGAAGCTTCGGCGTGCACAGCCTTCAACTGCGGTCCGCCAAATGCGCCGACGCCGTTTGGCGTTCCGTTTCCGGTTGGGCCATCGTAGCCGCTTCGCGCGTTGCAGAAGTAAGACACCGGGCAGACGCCGTTGGAGCCGTTGGTGACGTCGTTGAGGGCGTTCGTGTGGGCGTACGAGGTGGATGCGTAGTCGAGCGACGCACCCGAGGCTCCGCCGAGGGCGTAGACGGCCGAGATGATCGGAGCGCCGACGCTCGTTCCGCCTTGTACGACCCAGCCTCCGAGCGTCTCGCCGGTCACGATGAACGAGTCGTACACGGCGACGCCGGTGAACGGATCGCCGACGACGGAGACGTCCACGTCCATCCGATTGTTCGCGCAGCCGGCATCTTTTTGCCAGGACGGTTTCGGCTGTAACGTGCTGCAGCCGCTGCCGGCGCCTTGAATGTTCTCATTGTTCCACGTGGTTTCGATCCAACCGCGGGCGTTGGAGGCGACGCTCATCGTCGTACCGCCGACGGCGGTGACGTATGGCGAGTTCGCGGGAAACGCGACGCCGTAGTCCGAGTCGCCGGATGCGACGACGATGCTGACGCCCGGATGGTGATAATCGTTGTCGTACGATTTCTCGCCCCGCTGCTCGGAAACGCCGTAGCTATTGCTGACCTGCGTTGCGCCTAGCTTGACGGCTTCGTTGACGGAAGCCCCCAAGTCGGCGAAACCGTCGCTCGTCGCCTCGACGAGAATAATGTGGCAGTTCGGACAAATCGCGGAAACCATATCGACGTCGAGACTTGCTTCAAGCGACCACCCGACGGTGTCGAAACCTGGAGGTTTGCCTTGCTGTCCGCGCTGATTGACCTTCTTGAAACAATGATTCGCCGTGGTGCACGGCGGCAATCCAAACTCGGAGCGATAGACGGCTAGATCGTCCTCGGCTTTCGGATTGTCGTATGCGTCGACGATTGCGACCGTTTGCCCGGTTCCGGCCGTCATGCTCGGCAGCGAGTACGCATCTTGAAGGTCGCAGGGATAGTATCCGCCGATATTTCGTAAGGTAACGCAGCCGCCCGCCAGAAACGCGGCTTGGCCCGTCGTCCCGCCGTTTTTTGCGGTGATCGTCGCGCCCTCAAAGCCGCCTAAGGGCGACCCGCCTCTGCCGTTGTAGATCAGCTTGACGGCCGTGCCGGAGCTCGGAACGGTCGCACGGCTCAGACGGGTCGCGCCGCTCTTGTCCGAGTTCGTTAGAATGACCGGCTTTGCATATCGACCGGTAATAACGGTGCCTTCGGTGCTTTCAGCGACGATCGTGACGTCGTACGTTCCAGGGCTGCCGATCGCCGGCGTGCCGGCGATGGTGACGACGATGCTTCCGATCGCGGTTTTGTTCGTTGTAGCAAGCGCTTGTTGGACTTGTGCGGGCACGACTCCCGAAGGCGAAACGCCGCTTCCGCTGCCGCAACCGGCGAGCAGCAACGCGGCCACTCCTATAATGGTGAAACGTGAGCCTCGGGTCATAGATCTACTCCTGTCAGATCGCTCGGAACGAAAAAAATCTTTTCGCAACGGTTGGGACGGTTTCGCACCGTTAGGCCGCAGACGTGGTAGTGTCTAGGCAAGAGTGATTATACGGTGGATAGTACGACCGATGTCGCTTTTAACTAGTAATTGGTTAGTCGCTGCGACGAAAACAACAAAATCGTCAATTACCGTTAACTAGAAGGCGCTGTAATTGACTAGAAGGGCCGTTATGGCTCGCGTCAAGATTGCGACCGGAATCGCGGTAGCTACAAGTCGAATACACGCGGAAGTCTCCGCCCTTCACCGGTGTGGGCGATTTAGCGAGGCGATGAGCGCGCTCGACCGGTCGAACCTGACCGACCCCACATCCTTACTGCTGCGCGCGCGCATTTCGATCGATCTCTCGCCATCCGGAGTGATCGGCCTTTTGCGGGATCCGCGGTTCTCGAGCTACTCGCCGCCGCAACAGGCCGAGGCTTCGATGCTGCTTGGCCGCGCGCACGCAAAACTGAAGGAATGGGAGGAAGCCGAGCGATGCTTCGAACTGGCTCGCGCGCGTTTGAAGGAATGCGGCGCCGGATACGACGATTTGTCGCGCGAGATCGAGCTCTCGATCGGGACGATCATGACCGCGCAATCGCGCACCGACGACGCCGACCGCATCGCGAGCGCAATGTTGGAAAAAGACAAGTCGTCGTCGCACGCGGCTACCTACGTACTGCTAGCCAAGGTCGCGTCGCTTCGCGGGCAGCACGAACAAAGCGCCGGACACCTGCTGCAGGCGTTGCGCACCATTTCGGCCGATTCGCGACCCGAGGTCGCGCTGTGGGCCGAAACGCTGCACCGGTTGGCGATGGTTCTACTGGTCGTGTCGAGCCCGGCCGTACGCGAGGCGGTGACGCGCCATGCGTCGGCGCTGCCGTGGACTGAAGAGCTTGCCGATCTGAATTTCGAAAGTGTACCGGCTGCTCGGAACGCGAGCGGTAGTCGAGGGCGCGATCAGCGAGGGGTTGGCGCTGCTGAAACGGGCTTCCACGACGCGGGCCGCCTCGTTGACGAATCGGATTTCCGCGCTGCTTACTCACGCGGAGATCTCGAAGTGGCTCGGCGAGCCATTCGCTTTCGAAGAGTATCTATTGGAAGCGACGGCGCTCGCCGAACAAGTGAACTGGCGAGCCATCGCTTCGAACTCCCGCGAGATTCTCATTCTCCTTGCAGAGATGCACGCGCACAGAGACAGCGCGCTCGCGCTGTCTTTTGCGGCGCACTTCGATTCGCTGGGCGGATTCGATGACGATACCTCGGGCGACCCGCGCGCGAAGAGCGCGCAGCAGAACTACTGCTTGGGTCTGCTGAACGCCGAAATCGGCGAGGTGGGCAAGGGCGTGGCGATGCTGGAGGCCGCGTACGGCGGGTTCGTTGCGGTGGGTCTCGACTGGCCCGCCGGACAATGCGCGATCGTTCTTGCCGAAGCCACCAATGCGATCGTTTGGCGAGGCCGCGCACGCGATTGCCTTTCGCCGTATCCGAATTCGTATCTGAAGGGACGGCTCGCCGGACTCGACCGCATGGACGGCCTCGCGGCGCGTAAGCCTCACCGTGCGCCCGAAGACCCGCGGGCCGCGTTGCTGACGCCGACGCAGCTAACGGTATATCGCCGGCTGCTCGAGGACGTGTCGGTGAAGGAGATCGCCGCCGGGTTGAATCGCAGCGATCTCACGGTCCGCAATCACATTCAGGCGATTTTCAAGAAGTTTGGGGTGAATTCGCGAGCCGACTTGGTGGGGGCGCGGTAGGGCTCGACGCCTCTTTCAAACCGTCCAGCCCGAGTTGGAACGCTTCCCGGCGAAGCGAATGAACGCCACGACGACCGAGGTTGAGTCGAGTCACGTGATAATGCTCTCTAAACCACAGGCAGTCGTGGAAGTGATTCTCAGTGACGCGAACGGAGTTGAAAGAGGAAAGGCGCACGCGGTTCGTTCTCGTCGGGAAGAATTCGCATGGTTCCCCCAGCGTAAAGCGCGGGGCGTCCGCTTCGACTCGCTTCGCTCGCTCAGCGCCTTCGTTGCTTCCTTCGACTGCGCTCACTGCGTTCGCTTCGCTCAGGATGACACATAGACGCGTTTACCCTTAACTGACGGCTATGGCGGCGGTGCCGCGTAAACGATCCGAGCGGCGCCGATGGGCGTGCCGTTTTCGAGAAGTTGGACCGCGGTGACTTGCTGCGCGATTTGAACGAATGTCGCCCGGGTATCGGTGCCCGGCGCGATCGACGCGACCGTCATCCGGCGGTCGCCGGCAATCGCAACCAGGTCGATCGACTGGTTTGAAGGGCCGACGAGCACGTACAACCATCCGCCCTCGCGCGGATAAATCACCTTCGCCTTGGGCGCGTCGGGCTTGAGCGCCGCAACGGGCGTGTGCAGGAAGTGCCCGGCCAACATCGCGTTCATCGCGAGCTGCTGATTCGAGCCGATTCCATCGTTTGAATGGCGCAGTGTCGTCACGCCCCACGGGAGCAGTCCGATTAGGAACGCAGCGGCAACCGAAGAGATCCACGCAAGCGGCGGCCGCTTGACGAAGCGGACGCGATGGTCCAACTCGGTCGGTGTCTCGGTTGCGACGCTCACCGGATTCGATCAAATGCAGAACCGCGGCCTCGGCGTCGCCGAGCCGTTTGGCGCACGAGTCGCAGGTGCGTGCGTGGCGCTCGGCGCGGCTCGCTTCGAGCTCGTCGAGATGGCCCAGGGAATAGAGCTCGGCGTTTTCGCCGATATGGTCATCCAGCACCGGCCGACCCCCCGGGCGCAAACGTCTCGCGCAACTTACGCAGCCCAGACGATAAGCGACTCTTGACCGTTCCGGCCGGCTCGCCTAGCTCGCGCGCGATTTCTTCGTGTGTCATGTGTCGCATGTATGCAAGTTCTATCGTTTCTCGCTGCTTTTCCGTGAGCGTTTGTAGAGCGCGCCGTACCGATTCCCGATCGACGACGCCGGTGGAAATGTCACCGGCGTCGCCCGGGCGGTCCAAGGATTGGAAGATTCGGTCGCGGTGGCGCGTCTTGCGCGCGCGAGAGAGCGCTTCATTGCGCACGCAGACGGCGAGAAAGGCTCGCAGACTTCCCCGTTCGGCGCGGTACGCGTCACCGCGCCGCCAGAGCCTCAGCAGGACGTCGTGCACGCAGTCTGCAGCATCGTTGGCGTCGTGCAACACCTGCAACGCAGCCGAGTAGAGCACGTTGCCGTGCAATCGATACGCCGAATCGTACGCCCACGCTTCGCGATTCACGAAGCCTCGCGCGAGCGCCGGCTCGTCATCCGTCACTTAACCCAAAGTGACGTCGTGCGTCGTGGCGTTTCCTGCGAGCATCTCGACGGAGCGGTAGCCGATCGCGTGCAGGAGTTGATTGGGCGGAAGCGCGAGCGGACCGGGTTTTGGCGCGGCGCCGGGCGCCGGCTGCGGGTACGCAGTGGCGTTGGCGGTGGCGAAGCGAATGTTGCCCTCTTTATGCTCGATGACTTGATGAATGTGTCCGTTGAGCACCGTTACGGCATCGAAGCGAGCGAGCATCGCGAGCGCCTTCGAGCCGTCTTCCGTCGTCCACCCCCATTGCGCATAGAGCGCGTAGAGCGGCACGTGCGCGAAGACGACCACCGGACGCGACTTTGGAACGCCGGCTAAGTCTCGCTGGAGCCAGGTGAGTTGGTCGTTGCCGAGTTTGCCCATCTGCTCGAAATCGAAGACGTTGACGAGCGCTACGTAGTGCACCCCTTGCGCTTCCCACGAGAACCAGCCGTCCGTACCGGACTTTGCCGGGAAGTTTGCGTAAAACGGTTTCAAACCGTCTTGCAGCGCATCGTGCTCGCCCGGCAGTACGATCGCCGGCGCTTTGAGGGTGCCCAATAACTGCTTGGCCGTATCGAACTGATCGGGCTTCGAGAGATGCGTGACGTCGCCGGTGTGAATGACGAAGCTGGGTTGGTTCGGAAGCGCGTTGATCAGATCGATCGTTTGCTTGAACGTACCGGCTACGTCCGGGTTGGCGGGCTGGTGAAAGCCGATGTGGCTGTCGCTGATTTGCACGAAGTACGGGCCATCTGGCGTCATGTCCGCCGCACGCACGATGCCGCCGGCGGTTAGTGAGTAGGCGATACCGGCGCCGGTCCAACCGACGTGCCCGAGAAAGTCGCTGCGTTTCATGGTGTCGTTCCTCCAGCCGCGCGCACGACGACGACGCCCTTCATGTAGGGGTGCAGCGCGCAGAAATAAGCGTACGTGCCTGGCTTGGTGAAAGTATGCGTCCAGGCGTCTCCCATATCCATGCCGGCCGAGTCGAACGTTTTATCGACGGCCGTCACGGTGTGCGCCTCGCCGTCGTCGTTAACGAAGCGAACGGTCGTGCCGGGCGTAACGGTGAGCGTTGCCGCATGGTAGCTAAAGTCTTTGATATGCACCGTCTGGCCCGCGGCTGGGGCTGGAGTGGGCGGCGTGCCTAGCGCTGCCAGCAGCAGCGAGGCTAATAGTAGAGCGTTCATGCCCTTACTATGCGCGGCGGGGCCGGGCGGTTCGCTTAGCCCAAAATATTTTTTTGGTCGATCTGCCGCCTTGCGGCAAACGCATCACGACAAACCGTTTGTACTCGGCACGCATAGTATGAGCATTCGACGATTTTCACTACAAAGGAGTAACGATATGCTTACCTCTCTCATGCTGAGCTCGATGATCTCGCTTACGTCGGCGGCACCGGTCGCGCTCTCCAAGTGCGAAGTGTCGACGCCCGCTATACAGCAGCAGGGCGACGGCAGCGCAGCGACGAGCGGCGGCTTTACCATGCTCGTACGCTTTTCCGACGCGGCTCAGCAAACGATCGCGCGAGTTACCTTCACGCTCGACGACGGCACGAACATTTACGACGTCGGAACGTTCAGCCCCGGCGTCACCATCAATCACACGTTTGGGCTAGATAGCACCGACGCAGCTTCCTGCGCGGTCACGGCAGTCGAGTTTAAAGACGGCTCGATGTGGCACGTTAACGATTAGCGTTTGAAAAGCGGCGCCGGCATCACAGATGCCGGCGCGAGAAATCATTCACTGCTGTCGTCTACGATATTTACCAGCCGCTGCCGCCTCCTCCGCCCGGGGGACCGGTCGGCATCGGAGTCGGTGTCGAAGCCGGCGGCGGAGACGGTGTCGAAGCGGGAATCGGCGTGCCTTCCGGTCCGGGTTTCTTCCCTTCCTTGATGACGATCACGTCCTGCATACCGTCCGCGTAGTGAAACGCGCAGCCGACCAGATACGTACCTGCTTTTACCAGCTTGACTTTCACGGAGGCACCGGGCGCGAGTGGGCCGCTGGCGTAGCCGGGGCCGAACACGCCGTTTCCGTGCGCGTTGATCCTGAATTTCACGTTGACGGGAAAGTGTGCCGGCGGACCATCGACGGCTTTGATAAAGTTGAACGTATGTTCGTTCGTTTTCGAAAGATTGCGAATCGTAATTACCGTTCCGGGCGGGAACGCCAGCGTCTGGGCTCGCTGTGTTTGCGTGAAACCGCCGACCTTGCCCCACGGCTTGTGGTTCGACGTACCGACGCCCTCTTCGGGCAGTTCTTCGCCGACGGTGTTTCCGGGTACCGTCGCCGTGAACGCGAGTTCGTCGGCGCCGGCCATTGCATGCCCCGCCATCGCCGGCATGGGATTGCCGGTGCCGGCATTGTTTGTCGTCCCGCCTCCCCCGCACGCAGCGAGGGCGCATGCGACGAGCATCGCCGTCGGCGACGCTAGTTTTCTGAACATCAAGTCCTCCAAAGAATCGAGTGGATGAACTTGAATCTACGTGCTGGTGATTAAAAGAGTCTAAATCGTGCATCGCATCGCGTACGAGCCTGCCGAAGACCGCCGGATAGAAAGTCACTCTTTTGCTGCGATAGTTCAGGCTTTTCTTATGAATGCGCTGTACGGTCCCCGTATTACCGCCTATTTGATTAAGGATGGATTTCGCGTGCGCTTAATTGCTTTGTTTTTCGCAGTCGTGCTGTTTGCGCCATTAGCCGCTCGAGCGGAAGAGAACCCCCAGCGAGTCAATCTCTCGGGAACGCTCGTTTCGACGACTGCCTCCACGCTCGTCATCGACACTTCGTCTGGACGAATGACGGTGTCCTACGATTCGAAGAGCCGGTTCTTCGTGGTCAGCAAATCGTCGCTGAATGACGTCACCGACGGGTCGTTCATCGGAACGGCGGTTGCTCCCGACCCAGACGGAACCTTCACGTCGACCGAAGTGCACATATTCGCACCGGCGCTCCGCGGCACAGGCGAAGGTTTCACCCAGATGGGCGGCAGCGGACAGCATATGATGGCAAATTCCACCGTCCGTACCGTCGCGGCGCCAAATATGATGGCGAACTCAACGGTGAGGACCGTCGGCTCAACTGCAGCCGGAAAAACGATTACGATGACATTCCCGAGCGGCACGAAGACGATCCACATTCCGTCGAACGTCCCCGTCACGTATCTCGAGCCCGGCACGAAGGCAACGCTCATGCACGGCGCTCACGTTCGTGTGGTTGCAGTCGAGAACGGCCAAGTGCTAATAGCTAAGTTTGTTCTGGTCGGAAAGAATGGCATGGTTCCCCCAGCGTAATGGAACGAATCGTTCTTCAATTTCGCTCAGGGTGACACTGACCGTCGGCTCAATTCAAATTTAGTGTTTCACCGTCGATGCCGTGTATATCTCGTCAATTGATTCTTTCAGCTGCGCGTTAAAGGCTTCGTCGCTCATATCGTGAGTGAGTCCCTCTAATAAAGCTCGCGAAAAGCTGGCAATCATATGGGTGTCGTGCGAGAGCAGTTCGCAGGCCTCATCGCGTGAATAGCCGCCGGAGAGCGCGACGACGCGCACGACGCCTTCGTGTTTGCTCACGGGCTCGTAGAGGTTCGGTACCGTCGGGATCGTCAGCTTCAGCATCACCCGGCGACCCGAGGGTAGCGCGTCGAGCTTGCGCACGATCGCGGCGAGGAGCATCGACTCGGCCGCGCCTTTGTCTGGGCTTTTGATCAGTACCTCCGGCTCGAGGATCGGTACGAGCCCACGATCGGCGATTTGCATGGCCAACTCAAACTGTTGATCGACGATGGCGGCAATACCGCTGGTCGAGGCAAGCCTGATGGTCGACCGCATCTTCGTGCCGTAGACACCTAATCCGGCGGCACGAGCGAGCAACGCGTCGAGGCCCGGAATCGGCTTCATTAGGCTCACACCGTCGCTCTCGTCTTGCAGCCCCTTATCCACTTTCAGAAACGGGACGATGCCGCGGTCCTTCCACAGGAACGTCGCCACGGGTTTGCCATTAGCCGTGCCGTCCATCGTGCGCTCGAACAAGATTGTGGCGATGACCTTATCGCCGGTGAACGCGGGAGCCGTCATGACGCGCACGCGCATTTCGTGCATGAGCGCGAACATTTCGGTATCGCCGTTGTAGGCGCTGTCCGGAATACCGTACAGACGCAAGGCGCCGGGCGTCGAGCCGCCGCTCTGATCGAGCGCGGCGATAAACCCCGGCTTCCCGGTCATTTGCGCGTCCATTGCCACATCAAGCATTTGTGAGTCTCCCTTTCGATGCGCTCCACTTTCCACGGGAGATGCGACGTTTCATGTTTAAAACGAAAGGTTGCGGATGCGTTCTTCTTCGAGGCTCTTGACGTTGTCGATCGCGCTCTTTTGTGCGTCGCTCGCCGCCTGCAGCAGCGGGCCCTCCCTAATTACGCCGCGCGGCAGTGGCGACGTTGCGGGCGCTGGCTCCCAGGTGCGGCAACGTACCGATCCGCCGGTTTTCGTAAGCGATCCCACCCGCGACGCGGTGAAGGAGATTCCGCCCGGCTGCGAAGCCGCTAGGTGCGTCGCGACCCTCGTCGGTTTCGTCGCTGCGCCGAAAGGCATTGCGCTCGATGCGTCAGGCAACCTTTTCATTGCCAGCTCCCAGATCGACTCCATCGTGGAGGTTCCACGCGACTGTGCCTCCGTCAAATGCGTGACCTTGCTCGGCCACCTCGATCGCCCGGGCTTCGTTACCGTCGACGAGGACGGGAACGTATTCGCGACCGACTCAACCTACTGGGTGAAGGAAATCCCGGCGCGGTGCCGCCCCAATTGCACGTGGAATATCGGACCGTTTGTGACGACCGCCGGGATCGCGGTCGACGGCTCCGGCAACGTCTTCTTCGCCAACCCCGGAGACAAGGTGGTGGAAAAGCTTCCCCCCACGTGCAAGAGCGCCAAGTGCGCCATCGCCATTCGGGGCGGGTTCCACGATCCGGTGGGCGTTGCGGTCGATGCTTCGGGCAATCTTTTCGTCGCCGACCACGAGGAGAACACGGTCAAGAAAATCCCGCACGGTTGCTTCGAGGCCTCTTGCGCCGTCACGCTCTGCGGCGGATTCTCGCGTCCAACCGGCGTGGCTGTCGACAAGCACGGCGACGTCTTTGTGACCGAGCTCTACACGGCCAAGGTGAAGGTCGTTCCGCCGGGCTGCGAGGCCGCCGCTTGCGTCGCCCAGATCGGCCTCGGATTCCGCGATCCGCTCGGCATCGCGATTGCGCCGGCGGACCACGGCACGCACAAGGGTTACATGCAACAGCGTTAAAGGAGATGCTTGGAGGACTGAGATGAGCATGCGCCGAGAGACTGCCATGGTTTTTCTCATCGTCGTTGCGGCCGCCGGCTGCAGCGGGAGCCCGAGCGCCGCACCGCCGCTCGGCCAGGTGTCGCAACCGGTCTCGGCCGCGCGCCGCACCGCTGCGCTTCCCGCTAGTTTGCGTGGCATTACCTACGACGACTTTTCGAGCCGCTGCGGCGTGAGTTCGGACGAACTTGCGACCGTGCAGGCTCTGAATCATCCGACCGTACGCGTGGTATTCGACCCGATCGGGCCGTCGTGCTACGCGTCGGGGATGCAAGCGCTGCATCAGTACGCGTACACGATGGGCGAACTGGCCGACAGTTCGTCGCTGAAGCGCTACTCGCTCGGGAAGATCAGGGCGCGCACGAAATCGTACGTTTCGGCGCTCGCGGGCGTCACGGATTTGTGGGAAATCGGCAACGAAGTGAACGGCGAGTGGCTGAGCAAAGTGCGCTGCCCTTCCTATCACGAATGCGCCGCGCAAGCTCAGGACGTGATGTCGAAAGTGGAGACGATGTACGACATCGTGAACGCGCGCGGACTGGCGACCGAACTGACGCTGTACTACCAAGTGCCGCAGTATGTGACGCCCGGTTACGACATGATCAAGTGGGAACGCACGTACGTACCGGCAAAGATGCACCGGGGGCTGCGCTACGTGCTCGTTTCCTATTACGAAGCCGGCAACTATGGCGCGCGGCCGACCGCCTCGCAATGGAACAAGATCTTCACGCAGCTCGCGGCCGACTTTCCGAACGCGATCGTCGGCTTCGGCGAGATCGGCAGGGCGGCGCCCATTAGCGACAGCAGCTCGCTTGCGGACGCGCAAAGCATTTTCTCTTACTACATGTCGATCGCGCCACCCGGCCTGACGCGCTTCACGCGCGCCGGCTTTTGGTGGTACGCCGCCGAAGATCTCGTTCCGTCGACCAAATGGCCGACGTTCTACCAAGAAGTGCAGTCAACGCTTTAGCCTTAGGCGCTCCACCAGAGAGTGACACAGCAAAAGGGCGACCGCTGTAGCGATCGCTCTTTTTTGTTAAACTTGGCTCTACTTAAGTTTTGAAGAATTCGCGCGGTAGCTTCAGTATCGGGTGCCTTTCCGGCGGCGATCGCACTCCTTACGATTCCGTCGCACCCGCGCCCGACCTCTCCGTAGGACCCGAATGACTCACACGGCGCTGCGTCCGCCGTCGACGGCGAGGATCGTTCCGTGAACGAAGCTGGCGTCGTCGGACGCGAGATATACGATGGCGGCCGCAATCTCGCTCGGTGATGCGGCGCGGCCGGCGGGTGCCATGGCGGCAAGTTGGTCGATTCCGTCGCCCATTACTGCCGTGCCTTCGGTTCGCGTTGGGCCGGGGCTCACCGCGTTCACGCGCACGCCGCTCGGACCGAACTCTCCGGCCCACGCTTTCGTCAATAAGTCGAGGGCGGCTTTGCTCGAACCATAGAGTGCGAGTCCTTGCATGCCGAACTCCGAGACCATGCTGCTGACGTTGACGATCGCTCCGTTACCGCGCTGCGCCATCTTCGGTGCGAGCTCACCAACGAGAACGAATGGAACCTTCACGTTCACGTTATAGACGCCGTCAAACGCTTCTTCCGTCGTCTCGGCCGTCGTTCCAAACGGAAAGATCGCCGCGTTGTTGATCAAGATATCGATCCGCGGAACCGTCGCGAGCGCGCGCCGGGCGAGATCGCGTGCGGACGTCGCATCTTGAAGATCCGCGGGAACGAAGTCGGCGGTTCCGCCGCTCGCGCGTATCGTTTCCACGACGCCGGCGCCGCGCGCGGCATCGCGCCCGGAGACGACGACGCGTGCACCGCGACTTGCGAGTGCTAACGCCGTGGCTTTGCCGATTCCGCTGGTTGCCCCGGTAACGAGGGCCGTTTTGCCGGCTAGGTCTTTCGCTTCCATGTGGTCCTTCATTCGTAAAGTGGAGTGATTGCTCCACTATATGGATCGTAAAATGGAGTGTCAACTCCATTTTATGATATACTTGGCTTGATATGAGCTTGGCAACCCGCGGCGCTCGACCGCGCAAACTGACCCGAAAAGGGCTCGCGACCCGCGACCGCATCGTCGCTGCGGCGGCTGACCTGATCTTTGAACGAGGCGTCGCGGACACCACAACGCAGGACGTCTGCGACGCGGCCGGCGTGAGTTTCTCGCAGCTCTACCACTATTTCGAAGATAAGATGAAACTCGTGCGCGCCGTTATCGCGCACCAGACCGACGCCGTACTCGGCGCACAGCAACCGCACTTAGGATATCTCGACAGCGTCGCGGCGTTGCGCGCGTGGCGTAATCATCTTGTAGCGATTCAACGCTCGATGGGATGTGAAGGCGGCTGTCCGCTCGGCTCGCTCTCGTCCGAACTTTCCGAGAAGTCTTCCGACGCGCGCGCCGATCTCGCAACGGCCTTCGAACGGTGGGAAGACGGCATTCGCTCCGGACTGCGTGCGATGCACGTGCGCGGGGAGTTGCCGGCGGAGGTGGATCCGGATAAGCTGGCGCTCGCGATGCTTGCAGCGCTGCAAGGTGGCCAAGCCCTCGCGCAGGTGCGCCGGCAAACCGCGCCGCTCGAAGCCGCGCTCGACACGACGATCGACTACGTCGAATCGCTTGCTACGAAGACTTGAAAAAGTGTGTCTGGCACACTTCACACTAGATCATGAGCGCTAGAGTCTGCCCGGAGGCCTCGACGATCGCCCGACCGTGCGCGCCGCTTTCAACGTCATGCATGTGAAGCTCGACCGACGCGGCCCCCGTCGCCGGAATCTTCACCGTTACGCGCCCGATAGCGCAGACTCGCGAACTGCAGAATGCCGCGACCCATCCGCGCGGAGCCTGAGCGCGCATGGTGACAATCGATCCAGGCGCTCCGCTCAAAGCAATGCGAAAGCCGGGGCCGTCCGGCGTGGCCGCCAGAGCTCCCGCCAGCGTCAGTGACGCTATCATCCGGTTATCGATTCCCGACGAGCGCGCGAACGGTCGCCGACACGTCGTCGTCCTGCGAATCCCCGACAACGGTCTTGCGCAGCCGGCCGTTGCGATCGAAGAAGAACTGCGTGGGCCACGCATTGACGCCGTAGGCATTCCAGAGCTTCTCGTCGTTGTCGATCGCTACGGGCCAGGTTATGCCCTGAATGGCCAAGTTCTGCTCGACGTTCGAGCGAGCGTAATCCGACTGCAGCTCGGGCGTGTGCACCCCGATGATGACGAGATCGTCGGTTCCGTATTGCCGGCGCAAACGCTGCAACTCCGGAACCACGTGCTTGCAATTTATGCAGGAGTACGTGAAGACGTCGACCAGCACCACCTTTCCGGCGAGTTGATTCGCGGTCGGCTTCGTTCCGATCCAGTGCGAGGCGTTGAACAGTGGGGCGAACGCCGACTGCGCCAGCAGTACTGCAGCGAAGAGTATATTCATGTAGATCGAACGCCGGAGACCCATCCACGGATGACACTGATGCCGCTGGGGGCGCATGTGCTTCGCCGAGCCGATCGGCGAGGCGTCGACCTGCCTCCCGGAGACGTGAGTTCGCTGACGCCCGTGGCATCTCAACTGCAAAGCGACAAAGGGCACCGTAGCATCGGTATCGGTTTTAAGACATTTCGGCGCCTGTCAATACCCGCGTCACCGGGCGAAGGCCGTCAACGTGATCCCGGCTCATCCGCGGAAGGCGGCCCGGCGTTCTTAGGGTATGCGCCGAATTACCTCGACTGCCGGTTCGTGGCAGGGGCTCGACTTTACGCCAGTGTTGTTTGCGATCGCCTTCGTGAGCCTCGCGATCATGATCGCCCAGTTCTCGCACGCGTGGCCCGACGCTTCGCGCGGGCTTCTCATCTCCGAACGGATGTGTCGAATTTACTTGTACTATCATTCGCCGACCAGCGGGAGCGATCCAACCGGCATCTTCTGACGTACGCGGAAGTGACCGGGTGGTGACGGTGAACTCACGCCTCAGCGCAAGCTATAGCGAGGTGGGTCCGACGACGCATCAGTCGGTCGAAACCGTCGGCCCAGCGCGGCCCCCCACCGCGGCTTCAACGAAGACGTTGCCGCGGAAGCGAGCGCGCGGGTCGTCGGGATACGCCAGCTGGCAGAACTCCAGCGAGATCCTTCCGCGATACCCGGGCAGATGTTCGGTAACGATCGCGGCCGTCATCGCCATCACGGTTTCCAAATCCGCCACCGGATTCAGGTGTTTCTGTTTTCCATAACGCTGCCACCGTAAGGCGTTCGCCGCAGGACCGCAAGCCGAATTCATGGCTTAGATTAGAACGAAATTGCGAGTCATGTTATTGCACAAAGCAAAGCTTGGGGCTCTATCCTAAAAAGGCCGCGAAACCTAGAAATGCGCCCGGAGCGCGCGCGAATCTGAAAAATGCCCTTTCTCGGTCTGATTTTTCCGTCGAACGTCCGTCTAGCGCCTTTGCGCGACGCAACGCTGAATCCGAGGTTGTTTACAGAGCCGATTCGCGCTCCTGGAATGCCTTGCGCGCACGCATGATCGCCTCGCGGTGATCCCCGCGACCGTGCGTTATAGGCCTGCCGCGAGCGCGTCCGAGGTAGATGTTTCCGCCGCGCGCGGGCTTGCCCCCAGGAATGACGGGGCTAAAGACCAATTGTTGCGACGGTGATGTTGTCGCGTGCGGACGTTCTTTGGCAGCGTGGCTTACTGGCGCTCTGCGCGCTCGGGCTCGTTCAGGTCGGCTTCATGCTGGCGATGAAGCTGCACGTCTCGGACGTCGGCTTCCACGCGCAGCCGACCGCCGTTCCGTACGTCGATCGGATCGTCGTCGAGCCGGCGGGAGCGGCCGCGGCGAGCGGGCTGCTGACGGGCGATTTGCTCGACACGCGCGCGCTCGACCCGGCTGCGCGATGGAGGCTCGCGTCGTACGCGCGCCTCGGCGACCCGTTGACGGTGCCGATAGAACGCGACGGCGCGCAGCACGTATTCACGATCGTTACGAACGCCGCCGTGCCGATCACGTGGGACCAGTGGATGTTCTTTGCGACGCAGGTGTGGATCGCGGCGTTCTGCGCGCTGCTTGCGTGGCGTCGCCCCGGGAGCAGCGAAGTGCGCGTCTTGGCGCTCTTCTACTTGTTGTCGTCGGTACTGGGTCAATCGGGGTGGGTAACGCAATCCGCTTACTTCGATATTGCGGCACGTTCGGTCGATTCGGTGATCCTCTGGGGAAGTTTCGGACTCATCGTCGTGTACGCCCAACTCTTCGGACGCCCGATATCGACGTTCCGGCGAGTTTTGGGCTGGCTCGCCTATGCGTCCATCCTCACGACGCTCGGCATAATGCTGACGCACAACGTCGCGCTGCTGACGGGTCTCGCGGATCCCTTCGTCCCGCTGAGGGTACGCCGCTCGCTCCTGCTCGTTGCGAGCATGCTGCCGCTGTTCGCCGCAATTGGTGCGGCGCGCGGCGCGGAGCGTACGCGCGTGGTCTGGGCGACCGTCGCGCTCGCGCCGGTATGCCTCTGGACGGCGGCGACCGATGTGGTGCCGGCGCTCGTGCCAATGCGCGACATCGTCACCAACGTCGGCTTCTTCGTCATGCCGTGCGTGTTGACGTATTCGCTCTTAAACCGGCGTCTAACGGACATCGGATTCATCGTGAACCGTGCCGCCATTTTTACGGCGGTCTCCGTCGTGCTGGTGGGGAGCTTCGTTCTGGTCGAATGGCTGCTTGCGGATTGGCTGCGCGATGCGAGTCACACGACCAACGTGCTGTTCGGCGCCGGTCTCGCGCTCGCGCTGGGGTTCTCGATGCGCTTCGTTCACGCTCGGGTCGATCGAGTCGTCGACGGCGTCTTTTTCCGCAAGCGCCACGAAGACGAGGAGGCGATTCGGACCTTCGCATACGAAGCGCCGTACATCACGGACGCGGCAACGCTCTTGGAACGCGCGGCCTCGATACTCGATCGTCACACGAACGCGTCGTTCGTTGAGATCGTGCTGCAAGGCGTCGACGGCCGTTTCGCCGGCATCGACGAGAACGACCCGGCGTTCGTGCGCCTGCGCGCGACGCACAAGGCGGCCGACCTTCACGGTCTCGACTCGCAGCTGCGCGGCGATCTCGTTTTTCCAATGGTCGCGCGCGGGAATTTGCGAGGGGTCGTCGTGCTCGGACCGCGGAGTTCGGGCGAATCCTACGCTCCCGACGAAGCCGCGGCGATCGCACAGCTCGGGCACAGTCTCGGTGCCGCACTGGACGTCCTCGCGGCGAAGCACGACGATCCGCGCGACGCGATCCTCGACGAGCTTAGGTCCTTGCGCGAGATGTTGCTGCAGCCGGGGCAGGCCTCGTCTATGGGAGGCGGCGAGCATTCCGCTTCATAAGGCCGGATGAAGCGTTTTTATTGGGCCTTTCCGGCGCTCGCCGTATTCTTTGGCGCTCTGCGAACGCCTTGGCGTGGAGTTCGTGTGCCCGGACGCTGGGCGCGGCTGCAGCGCTTCGACGAGCCGCCTTCCAGGAGCATTCGCTTATGCGGCACGAAAAGAGCGACCGCATTTTGCGATCGCTCTTTTTGTTAAACTTGGTGGAGCTGTCGGGGTACTGCCCCCCGAGTCCGAAAAGCCTAACCGGCGCGTTCTCCAGGCTCAGCTTCGAATTTTACTTGTTTCGACGGACGCCTCAAAGCGGGGCTTATCGTCGACTGCAGATCCTTTATCTCGTACGAGCGTCGAATCACTCGATCGTACCAGCCCGAGTTTTTGGCCGGATAGCGGAGCGGCTCGGGCCGACCCTCTGCGTCCGGTCGCTACTTTAGATTAAGCAGCGAGTGCGTATTGATTGTTGGCAGATATTGCCGTTGCGATCGTTTAAGGAGGGCTCGCAACTCCGCCTGCTGACGCCGATCACGGATCTTCCCGTCGAACCTAATTCAGCCCCATGACCGGTCATGTCCCCACCCGAGGGAACACCCACTATAACACGGCAAGCAACCGGGGGAGTTTCGCGCGCGTTTCGAGACAGAGGTTACGTGACGATGATCCAGTCTCGCACCTGGTCGACCTCGCCCCTCGCGTACGTAATGGTTCCTGTACCCGAGAAGTCGAGGGTCATCGTTGCCACGGCTTGGCCCGTGGCGGTCTCGGTTACAGCTCCGGTGAGTTTCTCGAAACCGGCGGAGGTGATCGCGACCGTGAGGCCATCGGCGGTGTCGTTCAGAGTCAGGTCGAGGCTCGTCATGGCACCCGGGCCTGGGTCGCCGTGATGTCCGCCGCCGTGGCCGCCACCGCCGCCAGGGCCGCCGCCGCCTCCGGGGCCACCACCGCCACCAGGGCCGCCGCCGTGGTCATGCTGGTTCCGGCGGTCGTCGTGCCAGCCGCCGTGGCTGTGGTTGAAGCCGCCGAAGCCAATGGTCGCGGTTCCGGTAAGGGTGGCGTTCTGGGTGCCGCCAGTGATGGTCCAGGTCGGGGGCGTTGCCGCCGCGAGGGCTAGGGCTCCGAGCGCGCCGGAGTAGCCGATGCCGTTGATCTGGAGCTGCAAGCCGCTCGGGCCACCGTCCCAGCCGCCACCAGGAGGTCCGCGGTGGTCGTCGCCCCATGGCGATCCGGAGGGCATCGGTGACGCGGATTCGCTTGGTTCGGCCGAGGGGGAACCACTCGGCTGCGGCGATGCGGATTCGCTTGGGCCGGGGCTCGGCGTGACGAACTCACCGACGACGGTTTGTTGGAAGCCGACTTCTTCTGGCGTGGGCGATGCGAGGGCGATATTCGTAACGTTCCCGCTGCCGCAATCGACGGCGTTTGCGGTGTTGAAGAGACACGTGAACCCGCTCTGCGAGAACGGCGATGCGCCTGGCGCGGGAGCCGAGGTCTTTTGCACGACGATCTCGCCGATGCCGCCGTTGATTCCGGGCGTAAACGTTGCGGTGTAGGTTTGGTAGCCGATGACGTTGCCGCTTCGATCCCACGTCTCTTGCGTGCCGTTTGCGTTTCCGCCGGCCGAGGTGAACGTTGCGTTGAGCGTGACGAGGTTAAACGGCTCGGTGCAGGCGGCGTCGTAGAAGAATTCGATCGTCTGATCGACTTGGCCGGCGCCGGTCGATGACCAGCTGTATTCGACGCCGTTGTTGCACGGGGGCGCGCCGGTGGTACGCGGTTTGGCTTTGCGCGTACGCGCGACACCGTGGCCGAAATGCAACAGCTGCGAAAGCAGGCTGTGTTGCGAGCCGAACTGGTCCAGGTCGATGCTGGCGCCTGCAACCGAAAGCGCGGCAGTTGCGAGAGACTGCTGCTTCTTCTTATTGGGCGGCCGACGGTGACGGCGGTCGGGGGTCATGGAGGTGCCGTTTGACGCTGTGATACCGGGGACGGTGTTTGCGCCGTTGCCGCCTCCCGCTGCCGTGCATGCAGCGATGGCGACGAGCGCGACCGCCGCGAGGGCGAGTTTGGCTCTCTTCATTGTTGTTAACGACTCCTGAAAGTAGCGCCGGTTTTTTTATCTAGGCCCGGAACTACCATCGCCCGTAAACGTTGTGAGAGTCTGAATCGCCGCGTATTTGTTGTTTTAGCGCCTCCCTCGCTCCGATTCGGGCCGGCTCGACTGCCGCACCAGTCCGGAGACGACCATCATGATGACGGCGCCGTAGAGGTTCGCGAGCCACGGGCTGATCTCGCCGGTGTTGTGGAAGTTCGGCGCGAGCCACACGGTAATTGCGAAGAGTATGTAGTTGACGACGATCGAGAATATTCCGAAGGTGACGATCGTCAAAGGCAGCGATAGGAAACGTAGGATCGGTCCCAGCAGCGCGTTGACGAGGCCGAAGATCAGCGCGGCGATTGCCGCGGTCCACGGCGTTACCGCGTGATTGAATCCGGGGACGTATCGCGCGATCAGGTACAGCGCGATTGCGTTTACCAAAAATCGTAGGATTAGATGCATCGATCGCTCTCCGTCTTAACTGTTGGCTTCGCAGTTACTGGTTCAGCGCTTGTTTTACCTCTGCGGCGAGGGCGGCCGTCATGCCTTTAACGGCAGCGATTTCATCGACGGCGGCCCGCTTGATCGCTGCGACCGAACCGAAGACCGTGAGCAAACGCTTGCGCCTGACCGGGCCGACGCCCGACAGCGCGTCGAGCGCGGAGCGCGTCATTGCTTTGGCGCGGCGTTGGCGGTGATAGGTTACGGCGAAGCGGTGCGCTTCGTCGCGGATGCGCTGCACTAAATGCAACGCCGGCGTGTTGGGTGCGAGGACGATCGGCTCGTTCTGGCCGGGGAGGTAAAGCCATTCGTGTTCTTTGGCTAAGCCTGCGACCGGAATGCCGGTCATGTCGAGTTCTTCCATCACCTCGACGACCGCGCTTAACTGGCCCTTGCCGCCGTCGATCAGAAGCAGGTCGGGTTTCTTATTGAATTTCTCTTTCTTTGCGAGTTCGCGTTCGACCGGCGTGTCGGTTTCGTCCGTCGAGCGTCGTAGGTAGCGCAAGCGCCGTCTTAGCGTCTCTTGCATCATTGCGAAGTCGTTCGGACCGCGATCGTATTGGATCTTGAACTTGCGGTATTCGCTCTTGCGCGCGCGGCCTTCGACGAAGACGACCATCGACGCTACGGGGTTCGTGCCTTGCACGTTCGAGATGTCGTAGCATTCGATACGATGCGGCGGCTCGGGTAGTTCCAGCGCGTCGGCAAGATCGGTGAGGGCGCGGGCCTGCGCCGTTTCCTGAACTTCCTGATGTGCGAGATAGGCTTTTAGGTTTTGCTCGGCGTTCTTTGCTACGAGACGCAAGTACTCGGCACGAACGCCGCGCTGCGGTTCGAGGATGCGCACGCGTTGCCCCTTCAGCACGCTGAGCCACGCCTCGATGGTCGCGCGATCTTCGGGGAGTGCGGCGACGAGGATTTCCTTCGGTACCGCGGCCGCGCTGGTTGCCGCCGCTCGCGCGCGCGCTTTTACGGGCACGGGCGACTGATTGTCGCGCGCGATGCGCGCGGTTGAGATCACCGGACCGTCCGGGGCGCTTGCCGTGCGTGCGGTATAGAACTGCTGCAGGAATGCGCCCATGACGACGCTGTCGGGTTGGTCGTGCACGCCGTCGAGGACGAAAAATTCCTGCCCGATCAGCTTTCCGCCGCGTACGAAAAAGACTTGCACGCAGGCCTGGCCGCGCGCGCGCGCGATGGCGAGGAGATCCATGTCGAGACGCGACTTCCAGACGACCTTCTGCCCTTCGGTCACGCGACGCACCTGAACGATTCGGTCGCGCAGACGCGCTGCCGTTTCGAAGTTGTAGTGCTCCGCAGCTTCCGACATCTCGTGCTGAAGTCGCGCGAGCAGCGATTCTTGCTTTCCTTCGAGGAAGAGTACGACTTCTTCGATGGTCCGGTCGTAGTCTTCTTCGGACTGATATCCGACGCAAGGCGCCAGGCAGCGTTTGATGTGATACTGCAAGCACGGACGATGCCGTTTACCGTCGATCGGCTCGCGGCACGTTCGCAACGGAAACACGAGGCGAACGAGATCGATTAATTCTCGTAAACCGTGCGCGTTCGTATACGGCCCGAAGTACCTCGCGCCGTCGTCGCGCACCATGCGCGTGAAAACGATCCGGGGAAACAGTTCTCCGGTAACTTTAAGGTACGGGTAACGCTTGTCATCGCGAAGATTGACGTTGAACGGCGGCTGATGCCGCTTGATCAGATTCGATTCAAGGATCAGCGCTTCGATTTCGTTCGAAACGACGATCGTTCGAACGTCGGTGACCTTCTCGACCATCGCGACGGTGCGTATATGATGGGCCGCGCTCTCCTGGAAATACGAGCGCACGCGATTGCGCAGCGATACGGCTTTGCCGATATAGAGAATCTCTCCACCGGCCCCGATCATTTGGTAAACGCCCGGGGCGTCGGGGATTTGCGAAAGCGTCGATTCGAGCTGCGGTGTCACCCGACTCGTTGCGCACGTCGCGCACGCATAATGAAGAACGCCGCAACAGCCACGACGACGGCCACGCCGAGGATGACGAGTCCGCCCTTATGGATGAGCGGAAGTATTTCGTACAAGTGGTCGCCCAGAACGTCCCCGACGTAAATGAACGCGCCACAGAATACGACCGAACCGAGAAACGTCCAAAGGAAGAACTGCGGCAGATTCATCTGCGCCATACCCGCAGGGAATCCAACGAAGCCGCGGATCACCGGGATAAAACGGCAGATAAACAGCGCGAACGTGCCGTGTTTTTCGAAAAATCCATGAATTCTTTGGAGTTCCTCGTGACCGAAGTGTACGTACTTCCCGAATTTTTCGAAAAATGGATAACCGCCGTAGCGACCGATTGCGTAAGCAATCGATTGGCCGGCGAGTTCGCCTGCGACTGCGGCGGCAATCGCGATCCAGAGGCTTCCTAAGTGGCCCGTTCCAACCAAGCCGCCGACGACCGGCATGAGCACTTCCGCACCAACCGGCCCACCGACGTTTCCAATCGTCATTGCGATAAAAATGCCGAAATAGCCGTAATGTTCGATTAGCGCGAGGACCGCGTGCTGGAGCTGTTCCACGGGGCTGAGTACTCCTAGAGGCCGCTGGGGTTACGAAGCGCCGCCGCTCGGCGGAGAATCTCGGCGGCCAGGCTGCCGCCTTCGGCGCGCAGGGCCTCAAAGAGGTCGATGGGCTCAATCTCCCGGTCCCCGGCATGGGTTTCCGCGAGGGCGATCATTTTTCGAACGCGCGGCGTGACCAAGATGCCTTCCCATAGCCGTTCCTCGCCGGTCCCGAGACTGCGACGTACCTCGGCATGGACCTCGCGAACGTCGATGCCGTCCGCATCGAGCGCGCTCAAGATCCCACCGTCGCGCTCCTCGAGCAGCGCCACGAGTAAATGCTCGGCGCCGACGTAGTAGTTGCTATGGTTACGGCACTCTTGTTCCGCTACACGAAGAACGCGCCGCGAAGCGGCATTGAACCTGGAAAACAAGCCCTCGGAACCGTTGTGCTAGGGGGGAAATTTCGGGATGACTGGATTCGAACCAGCGACCTCTTCGTCCCGAACGAAGCGCTCTACCAAGCTGAGCCACATCCCGAGAAAAACTCCCCCTTGTTCGCAGGGTAAGGTCGGCCTCCTGCCACCAGGGGAAAGGCTGCGCCCCTGGGAAGCCTTCTCTCCGACTCATGCGATACCTGATTGTCGGGTGCGGCCGCGTCGGCTCGGCACTTGCGAAACTCCTCGACGCCGACGGCCACGAAGTGATCGTGGTCGACGAAAACGCCTCCGCTTTCAAGCGGTTGGCTCACACCTTCAAAGGTCACTTTGTGGTCGGTACCGGAATCGACTACGACGTGCTCAAGCGGGCTGGAGCGGCTACCGCGGACGGATTTATCGCGGTGACCAACGGTGACAACCGCAATATCATGGCGGCCCTCATCGCTCAGCGGATGTTCAAGATCAAGCGGATCGTCGCTCGCATTTACGACCCGCAGCGCGGGCAGATGTACCGCGAACTCGGCGTGCAGACGGTTTGTCCGACGACCATCGGCGCGAAGATCATTCGCGACACGCTCATGGAAGCGCCCTGGGATGCACTGCAGTCGTTCGATTTTGGTAAGCTCACGTCGATTTCGGCGTTCGTTTCGCCGGAGGACGCCGGCAAACGCATCGGCGATATCGAGGACGCCGGGCGAATCCGCATCGCCGCGGTGCGGCGCCGCACGACCGGCGTCGTCGTCGCAACCAACGATTTGGTCCTTGAAGTCGGCGACGAGATCAACGCCATCGTCGCTCCGGAAGCGATGAGCCAGTTCGCGCAACGCTTCCATGGTGCGACACCGCACGTCGAGGTTGGAGTATAAGTGTTCATTCTCATCGTGGGCGGCGGTAAGGTCGGCTCGTATTTGTCGCGGGCGCTTCTCGAACAGGGGCACGAGCTGGTCGTCGTCGAGAAAGACGAACGCAAAGCCAAGATGCTCGACCGGCTCGTCGACCACAAGGTGACGATAATCGGCGACGGCTGCGATCCTTCAGTGCTCGAGGGAGCGGGCGTTGCGCGAGCGGACGTCGTCGTCGCAGATACCGGCGACGACGAGGATAACCTCGTCGTCGTTTTGTTGGCCAAACGGAATTCGAAGTCGCGCTGCATCGCACGCGTCAACAACCCCGCAAACAAGTTGATTTTTGAATCGCTCGACCCCGAGGATCCGGTCACCGTCATCTCCTCGACCGAACTGATTCTCGACGTCTTGAACGAGAAGGTCAACGCCTCAAAGTACCGTGCGATGCTCGAGACCATGCATCTTTTCGGTAAGGGAAACATGCAGTTGGTGAAGGTCGAGATTCCGCCGGACTCACCGGTGGACAACAAACGACTCGCCGAAATAAACTTGCCGCACAACTCCGTGGTCGTCGCGATCGATCGGCCCGACAAGGATCTCGAGATTCCGACCGGCGACTCGACGATTCACGCCGGCGATTCGATGATCGTGATCGTAAAGAACGGTGCGGCCGAGAGAATTCGAACGCTCATCGGCGGCTAGTCCGCAAGCTCGAGCTAAATATAACCCTTGCGCAGCGCCGTCACCGCGGCTTGCGTGCGGTCGGCCGCGGAGAGTTTTTCCAGAATGTCGCGGATGTGGCCCTTGACGGTGCCGAGGCCGATGTGCAGCGTTTCGGCGACCTCGGCGTTGGCGTGGCCGTCGGAGATTAAGCGCAGGATCTCGGTCTCGCGAGGCGTCAGCGGGGACGAGCGCGCGCCGTCTTTGGTGGTTGTCGAAAAACGGGCAAGCACGAGATGCGCGATCTTCGGATCGAAGTACGCTCCCCCTTCGCGTGCGATTCGAACCGCGTCGACGATGTGTTCGGGATCGGACGCCTTTAAGCAGTAGGCGTCGGCGCCGGCTGCGAGCGCCGAGAGCACTTCTTCCTCTAAATCGATCATCGTAACGATGACCACGTGCGTCTGCGGCAGTTCGCGGCGGACTTTTTGCGTCAGCGCGATACCGTCCATCCCGGGAATGCCGATGTCGATGACCGCGACGTCGGGGCGCTCGCGCTCGATCACTTCCCAGCCCGCCAGCCCATCGGCGGCCTCTCCTGCAACGTCGAACGCCGCTTCGAGCGAGGTTCGCAAGCCGGCGCGCGTAAGCGCGTGATCTTCGACGATGACGACGCGAGTGCGTTGCTCCATGTTAGCTCTCTCCGTAGGGCAGCGAGATAGTAAAGGTGCTGCCGCGCGGTTCGCGCGGCGCGTATTCGACTGTCCCACCGTGCTTTTCGACGATACGCCGGACGATGTACAGGCCAAGGCCCGTTCCCGCACCCGGGCGAGATCCGCCGAAGCGCTGGAAGAGCATCCCGCGCAGTTCCGGCAGCACGCCGAATCCCGTGTCCTCGATCTCGAGAAGCACGCGCGTGTCGGCTCGGTGCCCGCGAGCGGTCACGTTCCCGCCTGCGGGCGTCGCCTCAATCGCGTTAGCCACGAGATTCACGAGCGCACGCCGGATCTCATTCGGATCGCCCATCACCCACAACGGAGCGTCTTCGACTTGGGACCGGAGCGAAACGCTCTTCGCCTCGGCCACCGGCTGCAATTCGTCCGTTACGCGTACAAGCAGCGCGTCGCATGCGACCGGTTCGCGAAGGTTCGATTCCTCGCCGGCTTCGTATCGCGCGACCATGAGGAGCGTCTCGACGATGCGCCGCTCGTCGCTGTTGGTGGCCAGCGTCGTGCGCAAGATTTCTAAATAGCGCGCCGGCAGCTCGCCATATGCGCCGGCCAACGCTTGCTTCACCGTCAACTCCGTCGCGGCCAGCGGCGTACGCAAGTCGTGCGCGAGCGCGTACACGATATCGCGAATGACCTCGCCGCGATGGATGAGCGCATCCTTTTGCTCCGCGATTTCCTGATTCTGCTCGCCCAACTGCGTGAAGAGACGCGCTTGTTCTAGAGCGATCGAGGCCTGCTCGGCGTAGGCCGCCAACACGAACGGCGCATCCGGCACGAACGGCCTTTCGGCCTGCGCTTGCGCGACGAGAACGTAGTTCACCGCCGGCGTCGAGCGAACCGTTGTGACCAAAATCTCACTCGCGCCTAAACTGTCGAGCGTCAGCCGTCCGAGCGCGTCGTCCCCGTCAACCTGAATGACCCCGTCGGCGCCGCGGGGCCGCGCGGCCAGAGAAGCCAGTTCCGTCGACAGCGGTTTGCGCTCGTATTGCACGTCGGTTTCACCTGCATCGTACGAAAGCACGAGCGGCTGCTCGAATGCGGAATCGCGCACGATCATCAGCACGCGCGAGGCGTGGAGCAGCTTCACCGCTTCGCGCACGACGCCGCGCAGCACGAGTTCGACGTTGAGGGTTTCGCGCACGCGTCCGGTCGCCTCGCGCAATCGCTTTTCGATTTCCAGCTGGCGCTTGCGGCCCGACGACTCGCCGGCTTCGCGCGCGAACTCCTGCGTCTTTACGCTCATATAGCCGACCAAGACGAACGATGCAGCCGACAGCAATCGATCGCCGACGGCGACGCCGTCCCAGTGGTGGCCTGCCTGTACGCCGTTGACGTAGCCGGCCACGATGTTGGCGATCTGCGCTACGATCACCAGGCTCGTCGTGAGGCGGCTGTTCAGAGCGATGCTGCTGAGCGCGATCGGGCCGTTGAGCAAGATTGCGGCGACGAACAATTGCGGCGTATACAAGTCGACGACCCACGCCGCGGCAAGCAAGGCGTAACAGAGATATGGGAGCGCTGCGACGTAACGCGCGTTCGGCGAGGTCGGCATCGAGTTTTCTCCGCGTTCTCGCTCGTATGACTCGCCCCTCCGCGGCGGGGTCGCCGGGCCCTACCCCGAAGCCATGGCCGGATGGATCGAACGACCAAGGCGGAGGTGCTCCTGCGAGAACTCGGCGGCCGCGCACGGCTAGTCGTGTACGTCGCCAGCGCCCCCGGCGCTGGAAAGACGCGCCGCCTGCTCGAGGACGCGCGCCGGATGCACGACGCCGGTAAGCGCATCGCGATCGGCTGGGTAGAAACGAAAGGCCGACCCGATCTCGAGCGAGTTGCGAGCGGCTTGCCGCGCATTCCGCCGCGCCAAGTGAAAATCGGCGAACGCATGTACGAAGATTTCGACTTCGACGGCGCGCTGCGCAAAAAACCGGACATCATCCTGCTCGACGAGTTCGCTCACGAGAATTTGGGTACGGCCGCCCACGCGAAGCGATGGCAGGACGCGCTGGCATTACGCGAGGCCGGCATCGGTGTCATCGGTGCCTTCAATATTCAGCACCTCGAAACGGTCGCGCCGATCGCCGAAGGCCTCATCGGCTATCCGGTACGCGAAATTATTCCGCTGTCGTTCCTCCAGGCGGCCGACGAAGTCATCGCGTTGGACGTATCGCCTCGACTGCTGCAGAATCGCGTGCGCGCCGGCAAAATCGTCAACGAACAAGACATCGAGCGCGCGCTGGCCGGCGTTTTCAAAGAGCAGACGCTCTACATGCTGCGCGAACTGCTGCTCCGCACGGTCGACAGTTTGACGCTGCCCGTGGTGAAGGCGGGACGCACCTCGGTGGCCGCGGCCTTCGTCGAACCCGATTCTGATCCGTTGCCGTTCTTGAAGCGAACGGCGGCGATCGCGCACGCGCTCGACCTCGCGCTCGAGGTCGTTCCTGGAGAGTTCGCCGACCGGCAAGGGCTGGAGCGAGTCGTGCGCGAGGTCGGCGGCGAGATTCTGCGCGGGGCCTTCGATCCCGCGATCGTCACCGGCGACGACGCCTTACGCGCATCGTTGGTCGCGCTTCCGTTCGGTAAGGTCGCCACAAAGCTAGCGAACGCTCCCCAACCATACGACCTCTTCATCGTCGGCGAGGGGCAAACGTACCTCGCCGAAAACGCGGCGCGTTCACCGTACTCACACACCGCCGGAGACCGGATGCGCGTCGGGTATGGGAAGCTCACGGTCTACCTCGGGGCGGCCGCGGGAGCCGGGAAAACGTTCGCGATGCTCGATCGCGCTCACCAACTACGAGCCGACGGCGTCGACGTCGTGGCCGGCTACGTCGAGACCCATGGCCGGAAAGAAACGGCCGCGCTGCTCGACGGTTTGGAAGTTCTGCCGACCAAAACTCTCGCCGCAAACGGCATCACCTACAAAGAATTCGATCGCGAGGCGCTCATCGTGCGGCATCCGCAAGTCGCGTTGATCGACGAGCTCGCGCACACCAACGCACCCGGATCGATCGCCCCGAAAAGGTACTACGACGTTCTGGCCATTCTGCGCGAAGGCATCGACGTCATTACGACGCTGAACATCCAGCATCTCGAAGGGTTGGGCGACACGGTCTTGCGCTTGACCGGAACGACGGTACGCGAAACGCTGCCCGACGGCATCCTGGCGCTCGCCGACGAGGTGATCCTGATCGACGTCACGCCCGATACGCTGCGGCAGCGCCTACGCGAGGGCAAAATCTACCCGGCAGAGCGCATCGAGACGGCGCTTTCGAATTTCTTTCGAACGGAAAATCTGTTCGCGCTCCGGGAGCTCGCTCTGCGCGAGGCGCTGCGAGCGCGTTATCGCGAGCAGATCTCCTCTCCGTTCGAACGCCTGCTGCTCAGCGTCGGTTCGCGCGCGATCGACATCCCGATGATCACGCGCGCCGGCCGCATCGCCGCCCGGCTCGCCATAGACTTCGCAATCGCGCACGTCGTCGGTCCGAAGGATAAAGTCGATGCCGCCGCCGTCGAAGAGATGCGTGCCGAAGCGCGCAAATCGAACGTCGAGTGGATCGAAGACACGGCTGAAGATACCCCCAAGCGCCTGCTCGAGATCGCGCGCATCCGGCCGGAAACGACGATCGCTCTGGCCGGAACGCATCGCAAACCGCGACGTTTTCTCGGGCCGCCCGCCTTCGCACGCCGCTTACTCGACGCCGGCGCACGCGAGCTCTTGGTGTTGATGCGCCCCGAAATGGCGACCGAAACCCTCCCGGAAGACTGACTCCCGCGTTAGTCGGGGCGCACGCCGTCCAACGCCATATTGAGTTCGAGGACGTTGACGTGCGGCTCGCCGAGGAATCCAAACGTGCGGCCTTGGACGTGCGATGCGACGATCGCGTCCACGGCACCGGCGCTCAGGTGGCGCGCCTTGGCAACGCGGGGCGCTTCCCAATACGCGGCCTCCGGGCTGATATCGGGATCGATTCCGCTCGCGCTCGACGTAACGAGATCCATCGGCGGCGCCCCCGGAGCATCCGGATTGTCCTTTTTCAATTGCGCGACCGTGTCGGCCGTCGACTTGATCAGCTTCGCGTTGGTCGGGCCGAAGTTCGTTCCGCCGGTCGACGTGGGATCGTACCCCTTGCCGGCCGCCGACGGACGCCCCTGGAAATACTGCGGCTTCGTCCAAAGCTGCCCGATGATCGACGACCCGATGACTTTGCCGTTCACGGTGACGAGCGATCCGTTCGCCTGCCTCGGAAAGATCAGTTCGGCGGCGCCGGTCATGGCGATCGGGTAGATCAGCCCAAGCAGAACGATCGTAACGATCGTGATGCGAAGCGAAGTGCCGAGATGTTTGAGCATGGTTCTTCTTCCTACGTCAGGTGAAACGCCGTGAGAATCACGTCGATGAGTTTGATGCCGACGAATGGAATGATGATCCCGCCGGCGCCGTAGATCATGACGTTTTGAAAGAGCACCGCGTTCGCGCCCTTCGGAGCGTATTTGACGCCACGCAGCGCGAGCGGAATCAGCGCGATGATGATGAGCGCGTTGAAGATGACCGCCGAGAGAATGGCGCTCTGCGGCGTCGCCAGGTGCATGACGTTGAGCGCCTGCAGCGCCCCGAACGCATGCGCGGCCGGATATGCCAGCGTGAACATCGCCGGAAGAATCGCGAAGTACTTCGCGACGTCGTTCGCGATCGAGAAGGTCGTCAGCGATCCGCGGGTCATCAGCAGCTGCTTGCCGATTTCGACGATCTCGATCAACTTCGTCGGATCCGAATCGAGATCGACCATGTTTCCGGCTTCCTTGGCCGCTTGCGTGCCGGAGTTCATCGCCACGCCGACGTCGGCCTGAGCCAACGCCGGAGCGTCGTTCGTTCCGTCCCCGGTCATCGCGACGAGCCGGCCGGAAGTCTGCTCGCGTTTGATCAGACTCATCTTGGTTTCGGGCGTCGCCTCCGCCAAGAAGTCGTCCACGCCGGCTTCCTTGGCAATGGTCGCCGCCGTCAGCGGATTGTCGCCCGTAATCATGACCGTGCGAATCCCCATCGAGCGCAGCCGATCGAAGCGCTCGCGCATGTTGGGTTTGAGGATGTCTTTGAGATAGATCGCGCCGAGCACGATCTGATTCCGTGCCAGCAGCAGCGGCGTCCCGCCGCTGCGCGCGATTCTCTCCACGTCCGCCGTCAGGTCCGCCGACGGATTTCCACCCAATTCACGCACCCAGGCTAGGACCGAATCGGGTGCGCCTTTGCGGATCTTCGTGCCGTCGGGCAAATCCACACCACTCATGCGCGTGTACGCGCTGAACGGCACGAAGGTCGCTCCGGCGGGTTCGTCCGACTTGACGCCTTCCTGCTGCGCCAACGCCACGATCGAACGGCCTTCCGGCGTTTCGTCGGAGAGCGAAGAAAGATAGGCGATGCGCGCGGCGTCCTTCGGGTCGATGCCCTCGGGTGTGATGATTTCTACGGCTTGGCGGTTGCCGAGCGTAATCGTGCCGGTCTTATCCAGCAAAAGCGTATCGACGTCTCCGGCAGCTTCGACTGCGCGACCGCTCATCGCGAGAACGTTGCGCTGCATCACGCGATCCATGCCTGCGATACCGATTGCCGAAAGCAATCCGCCGATGGTCGTTGGTATCAGACAGACGAGCAGCGCGATGAGCACGGTCACGCTCTGCTTCGCGCCCGCATACACGGAGAACGGAAGCAACGTCGCTACCGCGATCACGAAAATGATCGTCAGACCGGAAAGCAGAATCGACAGCGCGATTTCATTCGGCGTCTTCTGACGCTGGGCGCCTTCGACGAGCGCGATCATGCGGTCGAGAAAACTCTCGCCGGGATTAGCCGTAACCTGCACGACGATGCGATCGGAGAGCACGCGCGTGCCGCCCGTCACGGCGCTGCGGTCGCCGCCGGATTCGCGGATGACCGGCGCAGATTCGCCGGTGATTGCGGATTCGTCGACCGTCGCGGCGCCTTCGAGCACGTCGCCGTCCGCGGCGATGATCTCATTGGCCTCGACGACGAATCGATCGCCTTTGCGCAAACTCGCGCTCGGAACGCGCTCCTCCTTGCCGCCGTCGAGCAGGAGGCGCGCCGTCGAATCGGACTTCGTGCGCCGCAGGGCATCTGCTTGCGCCTTGCCGCGGCCTTCGGCCACTGCCTCGGCGAAGTTCGCGAAGAGCACGGTGAACCAAAGCCACGCGGAGATGGCGAAATCGAATCCGGCGGTCCCGGTGTGCTGGACGGCATCGCGTACGAAGAAGAACGTCGTTACGGCTGCACCTACTTCGACGACGAACATGACCGGATTGCGCGCCTGCCAGCGCGGGTCCAGCTTCTTGAACGAATCTCCGATCGCGCGCGCGATAATAGCACGATCGAAGAGTGAACGCTCTTTGGGCCGGCGCTCGATGCGTCTCTGCGGAATCATTGGAACGTCTTTCCTTGTAGGAGGAGCAAGTGTTCGACGATCGGCCCGAGGCCGTCCGCCGGGAGGAAGGTCAGCGCACCGACGATGACGATCACGCCGATCAGCAGCGCTACAAAAATCGGGGAATGGGTCGTGAACGTGCCCGGTCCCTCGGGCACGGCTTTCTTGCCGGCAAGGGCGCCGGCGAGAGCCAGCGCGGGAATCGCTACCGCGAAACGTCCGAACATCATGTTGACGCCCGTCGTGAGGTTGTAGAACAGGTTCGCACCCAAGCCGCCGAATGCGGATCCGTTGTTCGCGTTGGTCGACGTAAAGGCGTAGAGAATCTCGGAGAACCCGTGCGGCCCCGCGTTGTTCAATGTTGCGAGCCCCGCAGGGATCACCGCTGCGATCGCAGTCGGGACCAAGCACAGCACCGGCGTTACCAGTGCCGCTAAGATCGCGAACTGAACCTCGCGCCGTTCGATCTTCTTCCCGAGAAACTCAGGCGTGCGCCCGACCATCAGGCCGGCGATGAAGACGGTCAGGACGACGAAGACGATCATACCGTACAGACCGCTTCCGACGCCGCCGAAGATGATCTCGCCGAGTTGCATGTTGACGAGCGGCACGAGTCCGCCGAGCGGCATGAACGAGTCGTGCCACGAGTTGACCGCACCGCACGACGTGTCGGTCGTGACGGTCGCGAACAGCGCGGACGCACCGATGCCGAAGCGGCACTCCTTGCCTTCCATATTGCCGCCCGCGACCCCGAGCTGATGCACCAGCGGATTGCCTGCTGCCTCGGCCCAGTAGGCGGTCGTAAACCCAACGAAAAAGATGATCGCCATCGCCGAGAAGATCGCCCAGCCCTGGCGCGTGTCTTTGACCATCTTGCCGTACATGTACGTCAAGCCGGCGCCGAGTGAGAAGATCAGAATCAGCTCTACCAAGTTGGTCAGCGGCGTCGGGTTCTCGTTCGGTGACGCCGAATTCGCATTGACGAATCCGCCGCCGTTCGTGCCTAGCTCCTTGATGACTTCCTGCGAAGCCATCGGGCCGCCGGTAATCGACTGCGAGAAGCCCTCGAGCGATTTGACGTCTTGATAGGCGTGGAAATTCTGCGGCATGCCCTGCCACACGAAGAACAGGCCGATGACGATCGAAGCCGGCAACAAGATGTAGAGCGAGCAGCGAACTAGGTCGACCCAGAAGTTACCTAACGTCTTCACCGTGGTACGCACGACGCCGCGGACGACCGCGACTGCGATCGCGATGCCGACTGCCGCGGAGACGAAGTTATGCCACGCGAGCCCTGCCATCTGCGACAGATAGCTCATGGCGCTCTCGCCCGAATAGAATTGCCAGTTCGTGTTGGTCACGAAACTGATCGCCGTGTTGAAGGCGAGATCCGGAGCCATATTATCGAAGTGCTGGGGGTTGAGCGGCAGCCATTTCTGAGTGCGCAGCAATACGTAGAGATACGCCAGGCCTATCACCGAAAACGCGAGCATCGAGAGCGCGTAGACATACCACGCCATCTCTTCGTCCTCGCGGACGCCGCCGAGCCGGTAGATCGCCGTCTCGATCGGCCGCAGAACGGGCGAAAGCCAGGTCCGGCCGCCTTCGAAGACGCGCACCATATAGAGACCAATCGGCTTGGTCAGCGCCAAGACGATCAAGAAGAACACGACGGCTTGCAGCCAGCCGATTGCGGTCATTGCGGGCTCCTAGAACTTTTCGGGGCGCAGCATCGCGAACACCAGGTACGCGAGGCCGGCAAGTGTGAGGGCGACGCCTAAAAGGTCATCGAATTGCATGGGGCTAAACTTTCTCGCAACCGAGAACGTAGAGGTCGAGAACGACGAACCCTACGACTGAGATTACGATAACGGCGATCTCGAGGATCATGCCTCCGTCCTTGCTCCGAGCGTGGCGAAAGCACCGGACGTGGGCCGGCGCGAAGATGATGTCAACATGACCCAATCAGGATAAGTCCGCGACTCCCACCGCACCATCCGCCGTTCGGATGAACCGAACGGATGATCCGAACGAAGGCTGTTGCTCCCCGCTCATCCTTGCGTATAATCGCGGAGGCCCCCATCGGGCCATCACGCTAGGAGCCTCTCAATGATCAAACCCGCGCGGCTCATCGCAGCCGTATCGTTCGCCTGCGCAGCTGGAGTCTCGACCTCGGCGCTCGCCCAAACGACGACGCCCACGCCCTCGGCCGCACCGGCAGCCGCCGCGACGACCGCCCCACCGAGCGATCCGTGCGGATCTATTATGTCGATCGTCAATCGCCCAACCATTGGTACGGGCGTCTGTCCCGTTCAGACCGGGCACTTCGACGTGGAAACGGGTTATACGAACACCGACACCACCGGCCCGGGCGGCAACGTGACGGGAAACTACCCGCAGGGACTCATACGCATCGGCACGGCAGACACGCATCTCGATTTCGAGGTCGGAACGCCCAGCTTCAATACGTCAAACGCCGGCGGCACCGTCACGAGCGGCTGGAGCGATTTGAGCATCGGTGCAAAATACGAGATCGGCTACACGTCCAAATGGGTGTACGGCGTCAACGGCGTATTCACCGTGCCGACGGGTAAGCCAGCATTCTCCGCCGGCAACGCGCAGTTCACCGGAAACTTCAACTGGGGCTACACGGTCAACTCGGAATTCGGACTCTCCGGGACGCTCGGCTTCAACGCGCTCAGCGCATACAACGCCGGCGGCCAGCCCCAATCGTACTTCGCGTTTATTCCCACGCTGGAAGCGACGGCCGCGCTTCCCGGCGGACCCTCGGAACTGTTTGGCGAATACGCGTATTTCTCGCAAACCGGCCCCAATCTCGGCGGCAAGAGTTACCTGGATTTTGGCTATATCCGCGATTTCGGCCCGCATCTGCAGTTTGACGTCGAATACGGCTTCTCGCCGACGGTGATCAACGGTCAGAAACAGCATTACATCGGCGCGGGCCTCTCGTTTATGAACTAAGCCGTCTTCGCGACGTGCGCTCGACCACGCGGGTAGCGGTGAGTGCGCCCGCGAGGAGCGTCGCCAACGCCACGGCAAATGTGGCGTCGACGATTGCCGCGCGGAACGGAATGCCGGCGGGTAATGCGATCGCTAGGGCAAGCGACAGGGCCCCGCGCACGCCCGCCACGCGCACGACGTCGAGCCACGCCCGCGGATAGCCTGCGGGCAGGAGCAATCCGGCGACCGCGAAGCGCGCGACCGCAACGGCCACGATGCAAGCGACGACAAAAACCGGCTCGCGCGCGACCTGCCCGATTTGCAAAGCCGCGCCGACCAGAAAGAACACCGCAGCATTGGCCGCAACGGCGATGATATCCCAGACGCGCACGACGTCGCCGACGAGCCGCAACGTCAACCAGCGCCGCTCGAAGAATCGCAACCCGATTCCGGCGGCGATCGTCGCAAATATACCGGAGAGGTGCAGCCAGTCGGCGGCAAAGTACGAACCGTAGGCGCAAACGACGGTCCCGGCAATTTGAAGTGCCGCGTTAGCGTTTCCACGCAAAATGCGTGCGGTCAACCACGCAAACACGGCGCCGAGCGCGACGCCGGCAATCGCGCCCGCGACGACCTGCGCGCTTGCGAGGGAGAATGCTTCCGCGTTCGCGCCGAGCGCCATTGACGTTAATACGCACCGGTACAACAGCACTGCCGTGGCGTCGTTGAAGAGCGACTCGCATTCGACGATCGTTTCGAGCGTTTTGGGCACCTTGAGGCGCCGGAAGATCGCGACGACGGCGATCGGGTCGGTGGCGCTCAAGATTGCTCCCGCCAGCAGTGCAGGCCCGAAGGGGACGCGAACGATGGAAAGTGCCCCGGCGACGATCAGTGCCGTTAGGAGAACGCCGGGCCCCGCGAGCGTAGCGATTGCCGGCCATTGGCGGACGATTGCGCGGTAGTTCAGATTCCATGCGGCTTCGAATAGCAGCGGCGGAAGAAACACGAAGAGCGTTGCCTGGCTAAGTGCGTATGCGAAGCGACCTTGTTCGAAGATGCCGCAAACGATCCCGACGGCAACGACGGCCAGGATCTGCCAAAGTTTCATCGGCTAGTGCGTGTGCGTGAAGTTGCCGACTTGCGTCTGACGGCGGATGGTTGCGATGGCGTGACGCATGCCGAGCGGTTCGCGCGGCCGGCCGACGGTATCGAAATACCACTCGGGATCGATGTTGAGCGTTCGCGTCTGCACCATCGCGACGCGGACGTCGCACAAGAACGCTTCCATCGCGGCGATCTCGCCGGCGTCGTCGGTAACGCCGGGATGCGTGAGCAGGTTCAGGCTTACGCGCAAGCCGCGCCGCACGGCCAGAGTAATCGACTCGAGGACGTCGTCGAGCGCGTACCCGATCGGCCGGTAGTACGCCGCATAAACGGCAGGCCGGAACGAGTTGAGACTGACGCGCACGGCTTGGAGGCCTGCATCGATGCATCGCTCGAGCGCGGACGGCATGCTGCCGTTCGTATTGAGATTGATGGTCCCGTTGCCGCGCGCGGCGCGAATCGTTTCGATGGCGTGCGCGATCGCGATCGAGCGAAGCAGCGGCTCGCCTTCGCAGCCCTGACCGAACGAAACGATTCCGTCGTCGACGCGCTCGAGATGATGGATGGCGACTCGAGCCAGCTCGGCACCGCTCATCTCGTCGGCGATGCGGCGCTGCGGCGACGGGAGCTCGGCTTCCGGTTCCTGTTCGGAAATGCAGCCGACGCAGCGGGCGTTGCATTTCGGCGAGACCGGCAGCGCGGCTTCGCCGCGTTCCAGAAAGACGTTCTGTGCCGTAAAGCACCCGTATTCGCGCGAGCACAGCGCCACCTGGCGCAGGACGCGATTGTACGGATCGGTTTCGAGGCGCCGCTCGAGGATGGTTTCGAGTTCGCCTTCCTCAAACGCGCGCGGACGCCAAGCTTCGCTTTCATCGGTCTTCATTGCGGCAACGTAAAGCTCGTCGTTCACGACTGCCGCGAACGTGTAGCCAAATAAAGGCAGTGCTGGAGCCCCGCGTTCTTTCGCATACGCGGGTACGAGCAGACGCGTGTAGCCGGCCGGCAGTATCGTCGCCAGCGCGAAACGCCGCGACGCGGGGCCGGTGTCCGTCAACGGTCGCCGGCCGGGAAGAATCATCGGAACGACGCCGGGCGGCGCCGGAATCAGTTCGTCGCGCGCGGGTTCGCGTACGATACCGCCGTCGGCGAGCGGTAGGGAATCTTCGTCGAAATAGATGCGGCCCTTTGCGTCGCAATACGCGAGCCCGATCGTGGGGCTCTTAGCGCGCCGCGCCAACCTCGGCCCGCACTTCCGTGTCGAAGACGCGGACGGCTGGTCCGGTAAGGAAAACCTCCGAGCCGCCATCCCACTCGACCACGAGCCGGCCGCCCGGCACGAAGACGTCGACGGGCGACGCAAGCAGACCCCGATCGATCGCGGTGACGGCACACGCGACCGCTCCGGTTCCGCAGGCCATCGTCATCCCGGCTCCGCGCTCCCAGTGCCTGACCCGCAGCGCATCGCCTTCGACGGCAGCGATATGCACGTTCGTCCCATTCGGGAAGAGCGGCATCGTTTGAAGGCGATTGGCGATCATCGACAGTTCGAGAACTTCCACATTCTTACGCAGCAGCACGACGTGCGGGTTGCCGAGATCGACGAACCATGCGTCGTCGATATACGGCAGCGACTCCACGGCCTTGCGCGGCGATCCCATCGCAACGCGCACCAGGTATTCCGGCTCGCGGGCGACCACGCGCGTCTCGACGATGCCGGCTAGCGTATCGAAACGAATGGCGTCGCCCTCTCCCGCCTCGTCCAGCCAGCGACGCCGCGCAGCGCACGCCGTTTCCGCACATCTCCGCCTCGCTGCCGTCGGCGTTGATGACGCGCATCCCCACGCCGGCCCGGAGCGAAGGTTCGAGCACGATCAAACCGTCGGCGCCGACCCCCGCGTGGCGGTCGCACACCCAGCGGCCGAACGCCGCAACGTCGTCCAGGTGCGCGTTTCGAAGGTCGACGATCACGAAGTCGTTGCGCGTCCCGTGCATCTTCGTGACGGGTATCGGCATTCTTAGCCGCTTTCGTCTTCGACAGCGGCGGCGGCAACGCCGTCGGTCGAGGCGACTGCAACGGGAGCGCCGGGCGAGATCGTCGAGATGGCGTGTTTATAGATGAGATGCGTCTTGCGCTCGTATTCGAGCAGCAGCGTAAACGGATCGAACCCTTTGACGACGCCGCGCAGTTGGAAGCCGTTTACTAAAAACACGGTCACCGGCGCGCCTAGGCGCCGGCATTCCGCAAGAAACGCATCCTGAAGACCGGCCATGTCAGATGGCGTTCGCAGGCCACCCAAGCTTTTCCCGTGCGGCTGCCGCGATGCGCTCGGCCGGAAGCCACAGCACGTCGCGCTCGCCGCGAAACCACGCACGCTGGCGCCTCGCATAGCGACGGGTCGCGCGTTCGAGCGAAGCACGCAACTCGTCGCGCGTGCACCAGCCGCGAAGGAACGCGAGCGCCTGCGGATAGCCGACCGCACTCGCTGCCACCGCGTCGCCTCCCACCGACTCGGCCTCCTCGAGCAGTCCGCTCTGGAGCATCGCCGCGGTCCGCCGTGCAATCCGCACGTCGAGTTCGGGAACGGGCACGTCGAGAAAGATGGTTTGCCATGCGATGCCGTCGCTCGCGAGCGTCGAGAGCGCGTCGTCGCGCGCACGTATCTGCGGAGACAGCGCGACCTCGAGGGCGCGCAGCACGCGATACGTGTCGCCGGGGTGCAGCGCCCGAGCGCGCTGCGGATCTCGCGTCATCAGCCACGCGTGCAGAAACTCAGGCGGGTGCAGCTTGGCTTCTCGGGCTAAGCGCGCCCGCTGCGCTTCGTCGTGCTGGGGAGCAAGTTCGACGTCTCCGATAAGGGCGCGGAGATAGAACCCGGTACCACCCACCACGATCGCACGCCGCCCACGGCCGCGAATGTCGCGGATGGCGGCGAGAGCGTCGTTCGCGTACCGAGCGGCCGAATAGCGTTCGCGCGGATCGAGAAATCCGATGAGGTGATGCGGAACTGCCGCGAGCGCCTGCGCCGACGGCGCGGCGGTCCCGACCGGCATGCCGCGGTAGATCTGCCGTGAATCCGCGCCGACGATCTCGGCATCGAATGCATGCGCGAGTTCGATCGCCAGATCCGACTTGCCGCTGGCGGTCGCGCCCGCAAGAATCAGAACGCCGTCAGACACGTTTGAACATGCGTGCGATCTCGAGCGGGCCGAGACGAACCATCGTAGGACGCCCGTGCGGGCAATGCATCGGGTTCGCGCAGAGCTGCAGCCGGTCGACGAGCGTCGTCATCTCCTCCGGCTCGAGACGCTCCCCGGCGACGCTAACCGAGTGGCACGCGAGCGATGCCCAGATCCGCTCGCGCACGTCGCGTTGTTTGGGATCCTCGGTGAGGTCGTCCAGGAACCCGGCGAAATCGAACGCGCGCGCACCGTACCCGGCCGGCGTCGATGCGATGCGATAACTGCGTTCGCCGAACGGCTCGATCTCCAGGCCGCCTTCATGCAGCAACTCGAGCGCGCGATCCAACGCCGCACTTTGCGTCGCGTCCAGCTCGATCGTGAGCGGTACGAGCAGCGGTTCGCTCGGGGCGTGCTCGCCGGCGCGAGCGACGATGGTCTCGTAGGCAATGCGCTCGTGCGCCGCGTGCTGATCCACCAGCAAGAGCGACTCGCCGTCGCTTGCCAGGATGTACGTGCGATCGATTTGCCCGAGCACGCGCATGCGCCGGCGAGGCACCTCATCGGCGCGGCCCAGGGCGGGTTCGCCGTGCGCGAAGCGCGAGAAGAGGGATTCGACGTGAGGTAAGCTCGTATCGATGCTTGGCGGCGCGAGCGAAACGCCGGCTCCCGCCGGCGCAACGTGTTCGCGAAAACGTTCGCCGGCATGCTTCTGCAGCGTCGCGGCCAACGCGCGCCGCACGGCGTCGAAGACTTGCGATCCGTAGCGCAACCGAACGTCGCTTTTTGTCGGATGGACGTTTGGATCGACGTGGTCGGGCGGCAGATCGAGCATCAGCACGCCGTACGGGTGCCGCCCGATCATCGCGTAGGTCGCGTATCCGGCGGTCCAGGCGCCGGCCAGCAGCGTGCTGCGAAGCAATCGTCCGTTGACGAAGAGCATCTGCATGCGCCGGTCGGCGCGATCGCTGCCCGGCGCGCTGATGAACCCTCGCAGCGATCCGTCGAGCGTCCGCGCCGCGGCGGGATCGATCGGAATCAGCGCATCGGAAGCGTCGCGACCGAAGACCATCGCCAATCGTTCGCGCGGATCCGCCGTCGCCGGCATGACCCAGACGTCTTTTCCGTCGTGCCGCAGCGTAAACGTTACCGCCGGGTACGCGAGTGCGAACGAAGTGAGCCATGACGAGATGCGATTGAACTCGGCACTCGGCGAGCGCAGATATTCGCGTCGAACCGGGACGTTTTCAAAGAGGGCTTCGGCGCGTACGCGCGTGCCGGCGGGAGCGGCGGCCGGTTCGGTCGGGCCGACCACTTCGCCGTGCGCAGTTACCCGCGCCCCGACTTCGGCATGCGACTCGCGCGACAGCAACTCCAGCCGCGCGACCGCAGCGATCGATGCCAGGCCCTCGCCGCGAAACCCCAACGTCGCTATCGATTCCAAGTCCGTCGCCGCGGCGAGCTTGCTGGTTGCGTGGCGGCGGACGGCCATCGGCAAATCGGCCGGGGCGATGCCGCCGCCGTCGTCGATCACTTCGATAAGATCGACGCCGCCGCGCGTGAGGACGACGGTAACGCGCGACGCGCCGGCATCGACGGCGTTCTCGACCAGCTCTTTGACGACCGACGCCGGGCGCTCGATGATTTCGCCCGCCGCAATCTGCCCGATCGTCACCGGGTCGAGTTGGTGAATCGACATACGGCTTACGATTCGCGCAGGAACGAGAGCTGGAGCTCGGCTGGGGTGTGTTTGCTCATCCGGCGCCGCAGCGGGACCTGCGCTTCGACGTCGGAGTGTCCGGAGAGCGCGTCGGCGATCTCTTGCGCCCGCGCTACTACCGCCTCCGGCAGCCCCGCCATGCGGGCGACTTCGATGCCGAACGAGCGCGAGGAACTCCCCGGCTGCACGCGATGCGAAAAGACCGGCGCCCCGTCGCGCGCGGTGTTCTCGACGGCGGTCATGTGATAGTTGGCAACGAGCTCCCAGTGTTCCGCGAGCGAGCATAGTTCGTGGAAGTGCGTCGCGAACAGGGCCATCGGCGCTTGCTCTTCGAGCCCGAGCAAAAACTCGCACATCGCTTGCGCGATCGAAAGACCATCGAGCGTTCCCGTTCCCCGGCCGACTTCGTCGATCAGCAGCAGCGAACGATGCGTGCTGCGGCGCAGGATGTTGGCCGCTTCGGCCATTTCCATGTAGAACGTCGATTGTCCCGACGCAAGATCGTCGCCCGCGCCGATGCGCGTGAAGATCCGGTCGACGACGCCGAGCGTCATGCGTTTCGCGGGAACGAACGACCCGATCTGCGCCATTATCGTCAGTAGGCCGGTCTGACGCAAATACGTCGACTTGCCACCCATGTTCGGGCCGGTGAGTAGAATGAAGCGATGATCCGCGGCCCGCAGCAGCAGGTCGTTCGGGACGAAATGCGCGTGCAGAATCGCCTCCATCACGGGATGGCGGCCTTCTTCAATTGAAACAATGCTTTCCTCAACGAAGGAGGGGCGCACGTAGCCCCGCTCGGCCGTGCACTGGGCGAGCGCGGCGAGAACGTCGATTTCGGCGAGCGCGTCCGCCGCTCGAAGCAGATCGTCGGTGCGGGCTGCTATCCGATCGAGCAGCGCGTCGAAGAGTTGCAGTTCGAGGCGCTCTTGACGCGCTTGCGCCGTCGAAATCGCCAGTTCGAGTTCTTTGAGTTCCGGCGTGACGTAGCGTTCACCGGTCGTCAGCGTCTGCTTGCGCACGTAATCGGCCGGAACGCTGCCGGCAAAGCTCTTGCCGATCTCGATGGCGTACCCGAACGCGCTCGCGTACTTAACCTTCAGCGACTTGATGCCGGTTCGTTCGCGCTCGCGTTCTTCGAGCTCGCTTAATTTCGATCGCGCGTCGGTGCGCAGTACGACACATTCGGCGAGTTCGGGGTGCGCTTCGGGGCGGATGACGCCGCCGTCGTTCAGTTGCGCCGGCGGCTCGTCGACCAGGCAGCGCACCAGGTCGGCGAGCATCTCTTCAAAGTCCCCGATCCGTTCGACGAGCGGGGCAAGCGCCGGCGGCGTTACTTGGCGCAGGGGGCGTTGGACGTCGAGCGTGCGTCGCAGTGATGCGAGATCGCGCGGCAGCGCCCGGCGGAAGCGCACTTTCTGCGCGATGCGTTCGAGATCGAAGCAGCCTTTGAGAATTTCGCGGACCGCCTCGCGCCGCGCGGGTTCGTCGAGGAGTGCCTGCACGCCGTCCTGGCGCGCGACGATGCATTCGCGCTCGACCAGCGGCGCTGCGATCCAGCGGCCGAGCAGCCGCGAGCCCATCGACGTCGCACAGCGATCCAGCGTTGCCAGCAGCGTGGCACGCGGATTTTGGCCTTGCGCGCGAGTCAACTCCAAGTGTTTGCGCGTCGACGGGTCGAGCGCTAGGAACGCTTGGCGGCGATAGACGTGCGGATTGCGCAGCGCCCCTTCCGGCGTCTCTTCACCGGCCTTAACCGCGCGCAGCGACGTCGCGATCCCGGTGCGCTTCACGAACGCGGAGAGCGCGTCGAGCGCGCGATGGATTGCCAGCGATTCGTCCAGTGAGAATTCGTCGATGACGCCGCGATCGCGCGCCTCGACGAGACCCAGCGGTACCGATGCAAGGCGCGCGCCGAGTTGTTCGATCGCCGTCGCCATCGTCGCGCGGACGCCGGCCGGTAAATCCGCCACCACTTCGGCGGGACCGATGCGCCCGAGTTCGGCGAGCACTTCGTCGTAAGCGTTCTCGCCGCCGATCGCCGTCGCGGCACTGTAGCCGGTCGAGACGTCGGCGTAGGCGAGGGCGAACGTTCCGTCGATCGACGCGACGGACGCCAGATAGTTGTTCTGCTTGCCGTCCAGCAATTGATCTTCGATAAGCGTGCCGGGTGTGACGATCCGCACGACCTCGCGCCGTACCAGCTTGTTCGGCTGCGGCGCTTCCAACTGTTCGGCGAGCGCGACGATGTATCGCTGCGCGACGAGCCGCGCAAGGTACTGCGCGAGCGCGTGATGCGGGACGCCCGCCATGGCTACGCGCTGGCCGCCGCCGGCTTCCTTACTCGTTAGCGCGATCTGCAAGGCGCGCGCGATCGTCTCGGCGTCTTCGCCGTACGCTTCATAAAAATCGCCGACGCGGGCGAGCAGGACGGCTTCGGGATGCTTACCTTTCATCCCGAAGTACTGCTCCAGCATCGGCGAGTACTTTCGCGCTTCGCTCACTCCAGCGTGGATTTAGGGGGACGCGCGGCGCGTCCCCCTCTGTTGCTTGTGGTCAGCTTGTGGTTATGTCCCTAAAGCTGTGGATATCAGCGAGATCGCGGGCCGGACGACCGCCGAGCCGGTTTCGCCGAATCGCTCGGCGCGCCGGACGATCGTGCCGGTGCAGCCCCACACGTGCGCCGTTTCGACTTCGACGTCGAGCCAGGGTTCGCGTGCGTAAAGCGCTTCGTCATAGTCGTCGGGTTTGGCCGCAATCACGGTTACGTTGTCGAGCGTCTTAGCGGCCAGTTTATTCGCGTCTTTCTTCGACGGTCCGCAGACCAGCGCGCGCACCGTGGTGCCGATCTTGCGATCGTGATAGGCGCGGGTCGACGCATTTTGTGCGTCGCACAGACGGGCGAATCGCGCCGAAGCGGCCTCGCGCGGGACTTGCTCCCAACGCGCGGCCGGCGTCCCGCGCCGGATCGAGTAGATAAAGGTGAATGCGTTGGCAAAGACGCCGGTCGCGACGTAGTCGACCGTCGCGTCGAAATCGGCTTCGGATTCGCCCGGGAAACCAACGATGATGTCGGTCGTGATCGCCCAGTCCGGCAGATAGCGACGAATCAGGTCCACCTTCTCCCGGAACTGCGCTGCCGTGTACTTGCGATTCATCCGCCGTAAAATTGGGTCGCTGAACGACTGCAGCGGCAGATGGGCGCGCGGGTTCATCTGCGGCACCTGGGCCAGATCGGCGATCATCTTCTCGGTAAAGTCTTTCGGATGCGGTGAGATGAACGTCAACCGCTCGACGCCGGGAAGCGCGGCAACTTCCTTACACAGATCTCCGAAGTCGGCGCCGGTCGCGGGATCCTTCCACGCGTTGACGGTTTGGCCGACGAGCATCACCTCGCGGGCTCCGCCGGCGATCTTCTCGCGCACTTCGTGGACGATGCCGCTCGCCGGCCGGTGATCGAACCGTCCCCGTACCTGCGGCACGATGCAGAACGTGCAGTAATACGAACAGCCGCGCTGCACGTTGACGAACGCGCGCAGATGCGAGAATGCGTCGACGACGGCATCCGCCGACCCGCCGAGTGCGAGCAGAGCCGCGTCGTCCGTAAAGTCGACGTCGTCGAAGTCCGGCTGCCAGGCTGCGAGCTGATCGCCGAGCGCGCGGAGTTCCTTCGTGCCGAAGACCGCATCGACGTGCGGCGCGATCTTCTGCATGCGGTCGCGGTCCTGCTCGGCCAGGCAGCCCATCACCACCAGTTTGCGCTGCGGATCGCCCTCGGTCAGCACCTTGAAATGCCCCATGCGTCCGTACGCGCGGCGCTCGGCGTTGTCGCGCACGGTGCACGTGTTGAGCAGGAGCACGTTCGCTTCTTCGGGTCGCGTCGCGATGGAATACCCGGCCGACGCCGCGCGATCCGCAATATACTGCGAATCGGCTTCGTTCATTTGGCACCCGAACGTTTCGATGTAGATACTGGCCATGGAACCTTATGCTATTGCGGCAAGTCGAGCGACGATTGGTAGGCGCGGCCGTTTCGGAGGTACCCGAACGTAACGTTGAAGCGGCTCCACCGAACGTCCTGTACGGATTCCACGTCTTCGAGGTTCTCCGCGTCGATCACTCGCCCGGCGCGATCGAGAACGCGTACCTCGCCCGGCGCGGCGCCGGGACCGCTCAAATGGAACGGCAGCCTCAGGTAACGATACGCCTCCATCGTGTACAAACCGTCGTCGCTGACGAAGGTGTAGGAGTCCCCTCCTTCGGCGCGCGCGAGGTAGTTGATGGCGCCGACGCTCGCCCCGAGAAGGAAGACGTACGCGACCGCCACCCAAAGAAACCACCGCACCAAGCGCAGTTCGCGCCGGACCGTGGTTCCTCCGGCTCGATGGGTGCGGCGCGCCCCCGTTCAGAATGTAGGAGGCCGTGCAACCCTCAACCGTCGCCGTCGTCGGCCGCCCCAACGTCGGAAAGAGCGCCCTGTTCAACCGGCTTATCGGTCAACGCCTCGCGATCGTCGAGGACACGCCCGGCGTTACCCGGGATCGCTTGTACGCGCTGTGCGAGTGGCGTGGGCGCACTTTTAGCTTGGTCGACACGGCGGGCATCGATCCGGACGCCGATATGGCGCACGGCGATCACTTTGCCGAAGCCACGCGACGCCAAGCCGAGGCAGCCGCGCAAGAGGCCGACGTCGTGATCTTCGTCGTCGACGCGCAGAGCGGCATGCATCCGTTGGACGACGACGTGGCGCAGATTCTGCGGCGCAAGCGCCGCCCGATGATCGTGGTGGCGAACAAGTCCGAATCGCCGAGCGCAGAAGCGTCGATTGCCGCCGAATTCTCCGGCCTAGGATTCGGCCAGCCGATCGCCGTGTCGGCGATCCACGGCGAGGGGACGGGCGACCTGCTCGATCGCGTCGTGGACCTCTTGCCTCCCGAAGCACCGAACGCAACGAAGGAAGGCGAGCTCGCGCTTGCGATCATCGGCCGTCCGAATGTCGGAAAGAGCTCGCTCCTCAACTCACTGCTGGGTGAAGAGCGCGCGATCGTCTCGGAGATCGCCGGCACGACCCGCGATGCGATCGATACGCTCTTCGAGTGGAACGACCGCAAAATCCGTCTGATCGACACGGCGGGCGTGAATCGGAAATCGCAAGCGCACGGTGCGATCGAATACTATGCGGCCCTGCGATCGCTCAAAGCAATCTCGCGCTGCGACGTCGCGCTGCTGGTCTTCGATTCGATGGTCGGCGTAACGATGCAGGACCGTCGTCTTGCCGGCATCGCGATCGAAGAGAAAAAAGGCCTGATCATCGTCGGGAACAAGTGGGATCTCGCGCTCGAACAGGGCGGCGAATACAGCCAGGGAGAGCTGGCCAACGTCGTGCACGACCTCATGCCGTTCGCCAAGTTCGCTCCGATCACGTTTCTCTCGGCAAAGACGCAGCGGCGTCTCGGCAGCTTGATGCCGCTGGTCGCGCACGTCGCCGAGAACCTGGACCGCCGCATTCCAACGGCCCAGTTGAATAGCGTGATTCGCGACGCGATGCTGGCGCATCCGGCGCCCGCGCTGAAAGGTAAGCTCTTCAAAATCTATTACGGAGCGCAGCCCGCGACGCATCCGCCGCTCTTCGTCTTTCACTGTAACGATCCCGACCTGCTGCAGCCGCACTACAAGCGTTTCTTGGAAAACGTGATTCGCGAGCACTTCGATTTCGAGGGCGTTCCGCTCACGCTCGAGTTTCGGCCGCGACGGGAGCAAGACGAGGCGTCGGAGTGAGCTACGTGCTGATTCTCGGCCTGCCGGTCGCCGCCGCAATCGCCGCGTTCTTGATCGGCTCGATCCCGTTCGGGTATTTGATTGGACGGTTCGTCTACCGGATCGACATCCGCAAATCCGGCTCCGGCAATATCGGGGCGATGAACGCGCTGCGTACGATGGGCAAGGGCGGCGCGATCGCGGTGCTGCTGCTCGACGCGCTCAAGGGCTTCGTTCCCGTCGCCTACATACAAGCGCACGTGAGCGGCGCGCTGACGTGGACGGAAGGTACCCACACCATTCCGCTCTCGGCGGCGCACGTGCTGGGAAGCATCGTTGCGTTCGCGACCGTGCTCGGTCACTGCTTCTCGCCGTGGCTGGGCTGGAAGGGCGGTAAAGGCGTCGCGACTTCGTTCGGTGCGATTTTCGGCTTCTCGTGGCAGTCCGGCCTGATCGCGGTGGGCGGCTGGATCGCAGGCGCGCTGATCACGCAGTACTCATCCGTCGGGTCGATGTTCGGCAGCGTGATCGCGCCGGTCGCGCTGTGGTTCTTCACCGGATCGCTGGCGGAAACGCTTTACGGAGCGGCCGCCGCGCTGCTGGTCATCTTCATGCATCGCGAGAACGTCGGACGTCTACGCGCCGGCACGGAAGGCGCGATCGGCTTCCTGCGGCGGAAGTGAGTAGGAGACTCCTTCTTTACCAGGGCTTACTCGCCTTGAACCCGTATTGGGGCGGGTCATGATTTCGTCGAACGAATTACGCAACGGCGTCACCGTCATCGTGGACGGCAACCTTTGGACCGTCATCGAGTTCCTCCACGTTAAACCGGGCAAAGGCGCTGCGTTCGTACGAACTCGCCTGAAGAACGTCAAGACCGGCGCGACCCTGGAGCGTACGTTTCGCGCAGGGGAAAAACTCGAACGCGCGACCGTCGACAATCGTCAAATGCAGATGCTTTACAACGACGCCGACGGCTTCCATTTCATGGATCAGGAGTCGTTCGAGAACTTCACGATCCAGCGCGACCTCATCGGCGGGCCGGCGGACTTCCTTAAAGATGGTATGGTCGTCGACGTGCAGTTTCACGACGATCTGCCGATCGGCGTCGACCTGCCGCCGCACGTCGAGCTGCGGATCGTCGAAACCGATCCGGGCTTCAAGGGCGACACGGCGACCAACACGTTCAAGCCGGCCAAGCTCGAAACCGGCGCGATCGTTCAAGTCCCGCTGTTCGTCGAGCCGGACACCGTGATCAAGGTCGACACGCGCGACCGCCGCTACATCGGCCGCGTCAGCTAAGACGCCCGCCGCGATGAAGGCTCGCGTTCGCGTACTGATCATCGCTCTACTTCTCGGCGCACTCGCGAGCGCCATCGGCGAAACCCTGCAGCTTCTTCCGCTCAGCGACCTGCCGTTCGCGAATCGAATCGCCGACCTCGTGGCGCACGTAAACGCGCTGGCGAATTCGGATAAACTGGGGTTCGGCGTGCCGGCGTACGAGTCGGAAGCGAACGACAAGCTTGCTATCGTGACGATCGACGACGCCTCGTATAAGGCGATGCAATTCCCGTTCCCGCGCGGCTACTACGGAAAGCTTTTGAATAATCTCAAGGCTGCCGGCGCAAAGTTGGTCGTCTTCGATATCGACTTTGTCAACCCAAGTGCCGTCCCCGCGCAAGACGCGGCGTTCGCGGCGGCCATGCGACAGATGCCGTCGGTACTGGCTTACACGATCGACACGACCTCGAACGGGTTGATCGGCGAAGCGCCCGTGACGCCGACCCTCAAGCCGTTCGCGGCGACGGTCGGCTTTTCGACGATCGATTTTCCAGGCGGCTACTTCCTCGGGCAGGTCCCGGAAATAGATACCGCCGGCACCGGAACGAACGCGAATCAGCACCTCTTCTCGCTCGCGGCCGCCGCGGTTTCGACGTTCAACGGGAAACCGCTCGACATTGCGTCGATGCCGAAGTTCGACGAGGGCGGCGGTTCGAACGTGGTCTTGTTGCTGCCGCCGGATCTCGAGCACGTTCAAAAAGACGGCATCGATACCCCCAACGTTGCGTTCGTAGGACGCGGCATCATCTCGTTTTCCGACGCATACAACGAATCGCCGAAAGACCTCCGCCCGTTCGCGCAGGGTGCACTGATCTACGTCGGTTCGACGGCGGCGGCGAGCTTCGACTTCTCGACGACGGCGCGCGGTAAACTGCCCGGCCTCTTCCTCAATGCCCGGCTAGCCGATCAAATGATGCGCGGTGACTATCTTCGCGTTGCGCCCCTGTGGCTGGATATCGTGCTCGCCTTTGCGCTGCCGCTGTTCTCTGCGCTTGGATTTACGTTCATGCGCACGTCGTTCGCGATCGTCACGTCGGTCGTAGCGACGCTGGCTTACGCATACGTCAACCTGTTTCTCTTCGTCAAGGAGCTCTATTGGGTCGACTTGGTGCACGTCGTTCTCGCGATGCTGCTGGGTACGATGTTCGTGGCGATATACCGCGTCATGTACGAGGGCGGCCAAAAGCGCATGGTCACCAACCTCTTTGGTATGCACGTCAGCCCGGCGGTCGTCAGCGATATTCTGGGGCAAGACGATCCGAAAGGCGCGCTCGCGCTCAAGGGCAAACGCGTTCGTGCGACGATCTTCTATAGCGACATCCGCGGCTTCACCGCGATGTCCGAGACGATGACCCCGGAGGAAATCTACGGCCAGCTCAACGAGTATTTCGAAGAGATGTGCACGATCATCTTCGAGTACGGGGGCTACGTCGACAAGTTCATCGGCGACTGCGTCATGGCGGTCTTCTCGGCGCCCTACCAGACTGCGGACGATCCCAAGAACGCGGTGATCTCTGCGGTAAAACAACAGGACAAGATTCGCGAACTCAGCGCCAAGTGGATGGCCGAGGGCAAGCGCGAATTCACCGTCGGCATGGGAATCAACACCGGCGACGTCGTGATGGGCAATCTCGGTGCGAGTTCGCGCATGAACTACACGGTGATCGGCGACAACGTCAACGTCGCGGCGCGTCTCTACAACGTCGCCGTCGGCGGCGAGATCATCATCAGCGAAGAAACCTACAAAGAAGTGAAGGACCTGGTCGAAGTGGACGAGCTCGACCCGGTCGCCGTCAAAGGCAAGGTCGCTCCGATCAAGATTTATAACGTGAAGAGCTTGAAGATCGCCGCCGCACCGTTGGAAACAGCCGCAGCCGCGCGAGTATAGGAGGCAGCCATCGACGTCCGACTCGCTGCCGAACTCTTCGCCGTCGCATTCTTCGCAAGCGTCTTCGGCTCGATGGTCGGGCTCGGCGGCGGCTTTATCCTCGTGCCGATCCTGCGCGTCTTCTTCGGCATCGCGCCCGCCGAGGCGGCCGGCACCTCGCTCGCGCTCGTCGTCGCCAGCAGCGCGAGCGGCGCGTTTACCTTCTTCCTTCATAAGCGCATTCACCTGAAGATCGGGTGGCTGCTGGCGGCGGGCGGCTTGCCGGGCGGCATCATCGGCGCGATGCTCGTCGTGCGGATGCCGGCACGCCTCTTCGACTGGATCCTCGCAACGATCCTAATTGCCGTCGCAGTCGACATGATGCTCAACGCGCGCAAGCGCATGGAGAGCCGCCCGGAACACGAGCACGTGCAACGGATCAAGGGCATGTCGTATCGCGCGGCGCTCGCGCTCGGCTTTGCGGTCGGCTTACTTTCGAGCCTTTTTGGATTGGGAGGCGGTATTTTGCTGGTGCCGTCGCTGCTCTACTTCTCGGAGCTGCCGATTCACGCGGTCGGCGCGACGTCGCAGTTCGGCATCCTGCTTACCTCGCCGGTCGGGCTCATCGTCCACGCGCTCCAGCGCGACATCATTCTTGGCGACGTCGTACCGCTCGTTGCCGGCGGCCTATGCGGCGGCCCGCTCGGCGCGCGACTTTCCCTCGAAATTTAAATCACCGCAGCTGTTGCTCGTCGTCGGCTGCGCGCTCGTGGTTGTCGCGGGCTCGCTCTTTGTGAAACACTTATAGCGATGAGCCGCCTCGTTAAAATCATCCGTTAGTCCGGTGAACGCCACGACCGCCCGGCCGAGCATCTTTGCGTCGTCCGCTTTTCGGAGATACTACGCCGGCCAGACGCTGAGCTATCTCGGCGACGGATTGCGCTTGATTTCCATTCCGCTGCTGGCCTATCACATCACGCACTCGGCGCTCTCGACCGGCGGCGCATTCATCTGCGAGATCGCGCCCTTCTCGATCTTCTCGCTGATCGGCGGCTCGTTCGCCGACCGCCTCGATCGCAAGAAATTGATGATTGCGGCCGATGCGATTCGGTTTCTGGTGATGGCGGCCTTCGCCGTAACGTTTGCGTTTCATGCATTGACGCTTCCGATGATCTACGGCGGTCTGATCGTCATCTCAACCTCCGCGGCATTCTTCATGGGCGGCCAATCCTCAAGCATTCCGTTCATGCTGGGGCGCGATCGTTCGACGGAAGCGATCGCCATGCTGATCGCGGCTGAGAACGTGACGAGCCTCGTGATGCCGGCGTCGGGCGCCGCCATCTATGCGGCGATGGGCCCCGAGCCGGCGCTCATTCTGAACGCGCTTACGTATTTGGGCTCGCAGATCTCAATTGCGATGATCCCGACACTCGGTCCCGACAAATCCTCAGGTTTGCCGTCACTGCTCGAAGTCGGCCAGGATATCGTGCTGGGCTTCCGGCATCTTTGGTCGGATGCGGCGATGCGCATTCAGGCGATCGCGGGTTTCTGCTTCAACTTCTTCGGGTTCGGCGGTTACGCGATCCTCATCCCGTTCCTCAAGCGCGGCTTTGGTGCGAGCGATCAAGTCGTCGGCATCTTTCTTGGGCTGTCGGCGCTCGGCGCGGTTATCGGCGCCGGTTTCGCAGCCCGCTTCTCGCGCAAGTGGCCATTCGGGAAAGCGCTCACCACGGCGTACGTGCTGGACGCGTTTCTCTTCTTGCCGATCGTTCTGTTCAACAACATCTGGCTGTGCGCGGCCGCATGGATGGCGTCCAACACGGTCGCAAACTTCGAGATCGCGCAGATCATCGGCTTTCGCATGCGCGTCTCACCACCGGAGGCGATCGGACGCGTGATGGGCGCCGTGCGGCTCGTCGTTCTCGCCGGCATGGCCCCCGGCGTAATTCTGCTCGGCTACGTATCCGACCATAGCAGCCCGCACAATGCGATGTGGATTGCGTGCATCGGCTATATCGTCATCGCCATCGTCGCCTTGTGCTTGCCGACGTTACGGAACGAGACGCGATGACGGCGCTGCTGGCACTCGCATTCACCGTTCGCGCGCTGACGCTTCCGCCGCACAGCACGATCGATCCGTTCGGCGCGCAGCCGCTCATGGCCGCGTCGCGCGACGGCACCGTCGCCGCCACTGTCACCATCGGCGGATTCGCGACGCGCGTCACCGTGTGGAACGCGGCCGGCGGATGGCATCTTTTGCCAGCGCCTCCTTTGCCGCCGGGCGCCGATTCGGTCGATCTGACCGTCGCCGGGTTCGACGCCGAGGGGGCGTTGCTGGCCAACGTCGCGGCCGGGTACGGCGGTGCGATCCGGCGCATGCACGACGTCGCAGAACGCGCGCGCGGAACGTCGATATCGACGCTCGATTTCTCCACGTGCCCGTATTTGCCGCATTCGCCCGGCGCTGCGATCGCCGGGTTCTACACCGACGGCGATGCGATCGCAACGCTGCAATCGCAGGAACTCGTCGACATCAACGACCTTTCGGGCCAGCTCGCGCCGATCGTCGTTCGGTTGCGCGGCAGTGAGTGCGCCTATTTGGGCAACGGCACCGCGATCGCGACGGCCGGTCCGTACGCCGTGGGCTACGCAGGGTACGTCGGTAACGTTCCGCAATCGCCGAGCGTCGTGACGAAGCAGCGATACGTTGCACTGCGCTGGCATGGCGACGAACGCAAGGTCCTCGGCACCGGCGCTGCACTGGCGCTCACGGCCGACGGCAGCGCCGCGGGAGCGGATGCGCCGCCGGGACTCGGATCCACGTACGGTGTCGTTCCTCACGCACGGTTTTGGCCGGCCAACGGCGACGCGTTCGATCTCGATGCAGGCCCCGCTCTCAGCGTTGCCTACGCGCTAGACGCGAGCGGTCGCATCACTGGAATGATCGAGGGGGACGATGGGCGGCACCACGCATTTCTGTGGCAAGCCGGACACATGCAGCTTCTCGACGACGTCGCGCACGCCGCCGGCTGGCGCTTCGAGTCGGCGTACGCTATTTCGCCGAACGGATCGATCGTCGGAATCGGCGTGTTCCGCGGAACGGCGACGGCATTTGTAATGAGTCCTAAATACTAGGCTGCCCGGCCGCTCCAAATCGCGGGCCGGCGTTCGGCCCACGGCTGCGCGCGTTCGAGCTGGGCCGCGAGGCGATAGAGCGTCGCATCGTCGCCCAAACGCGCCGCGAACATGACGCCGACGGGCAGCCCCTGCGCGGTCCAATGCAGCGGCACCGACATCGCCGGCGCTCCGGTAAGATTGAAGACCGGCGTGTATGGAATCCAATCGAAGAGCGTCTTGGCGATCTCATCGGCGGCTTTGCGAATGAGCGGTCCCGATCGCAGGCGAGCGAGAACTTCGATCTGCGAAATCTCCGACTTCGTTAACGCGAGCGCCCCGATGCGGACCGGCGGCGCGGCAACGGTTGGCATCAGCATCACGTCGTAGCGTTCGTGGAACGCATCGAACGTACGCGCCAGATCGCGTTGCACGGAAATGGCGGTGGCGAGGTCGTTGGCCGAAAGCACTTCGGAGATCACGAGCATCGCCCAGGTCGCTGGTTCTAAATCGCCGGCTTTAAGTTTCTTTCCCCGCAGCGGGTTTGCGGCGTGCATCCTCCAGCCGATGTTGGCGGCAAAGATCAGGAGAATCGACTGCGCGACCTCGCGATAGTCGATCCCCTGTGGTTCCGCGATCTCGACGTTGTGGCCGAGACGCTCGCACAGCTCGGCAGCGCGGTCGGCGGCGGCGCGGCACTCGGGATCGATCGTTTTGCCGAGCATGGCACCGCGCACGACCGCGACGCGCAGCGGTTTCGGATCAAGCCCGGTCTGCGCAAGGTAGCTGCCGTCGAACGGCGGCGCGTCGTAGAGCACGCCCCGTTCGAGCCGCACGGCATCGAGCAGGGCGGCGCTGTCGCGAACGCTGCGCGTGACGCCGAGATCGGCATTGGCATCGCCGACGGCTCCGCCGATCGTGGGGGTGCGTCCACGACTCGGTTTCATACCGAATAACCCGTTGCAGCTCGCCGGAATGCGAATCGATCCGCCCATGTCGTTGCCGTGCGCCATCGGCACCACACCCGCGGCCACGAGTGCACCCGATCCGCCGCTCGAACCGCCGGTCGTGCGCGTGGTATCCCACGGGTTGCGGCACGGCCCGAACAACGCGGGTTCGGTAACCGGCGCGAGCCCGAACTCGGGTGTGTTCGTCTTGCCGAAGATGTTGAGACCCGCGCGCTTCGCACGTATCACGTACTCGTCGTCGCGCGTCGGTACGTACGCCGCGAAGTAGCGGCTGCCGCTCGTCATCACGGATCCGGCAAGCTCCGGCCCTAGATCTTTCATGAGAAACGGCACGCCGCAGAACGGGCCGTCGGGCAATCCGCGCCGCGCATCTTCTCGCGCTTCGTCAAAGCGCTCGCAGACCAGCGCGTTCAGTTCCGGATTGACGCGCTCGACGCGTGCGATCGCCTCATCCAGCAAGTCTTCGGCGCCTACTTTTTTCGCGCGGACCAACTCCGCAAGCCCGAGTGCGTCGTACCGGTCAAAGTCTGGGAATTCGCCCATAGGCAACGACTGGTTCGCCGGTTGCTTACACGCTCCGCTTTGAAGGGCCGCCTCTGCGCCGCCGCGTACGAATCGTTTATGAGAATCATCGCAGCTCTTCTCGGGACGGTCGCGATGACGACCGCAATCGCGCATGCGGACACCGCGCAAACGCCGGGTTCCAAGATCACCGTTTCGCAGTGTACGCTCAAACTTCCGAGCGATCCGGCGGTGACGACGGGAGTCAACGCACAGGGGCAGCCGACGACGAGCGAATCAGTAACGCTCGGCTCGAGCGGCTCGCCCTCAATCCGAATCGGTTATACGAACGATGCGGACGTTGCCGCAGCTGAGATCGACTTCGCGCTCGTCGGCCGCAGCGGCACGATGACTGCGGTGAAAGACGTCGGAAACATCGGTGCCGGCGCGGACATCCGGCACGACTTCAAGATTCAACTCGAATCGTTCCCACTTAACCCCGGGGCAACGAAATGCATCGTGACGAAGGTCCTGTACGCCGACGGAACGGCGTGGGTCAATCCCAGCCCGCCGGAGTAGAGACTCAGCCGGCCGAGCGCGAGTAGTCGGTCGTCCACACGACCTCCCACGTTTTTCCCTTGTCGGTCGAAAACGATTCTTCGAACCGCGGATTTCCGTCGCGCCGCGTCCAGTGGTAGCGCACGAGAATCGCTTTGCCGTCGAACGTGTCCGGTGCTAGAAAATCGCCCACGCCGTTCGCATCGAACCGGCCGACTTGCGGCGGAAACGCCAGACCGTTCTTTTGGGTCGCCCAATAGAGCGACCATTGCCGCGTTGCCGGATCGTACAGCCGCAGGGTCATGCCGGAAATATATTGCGCCGGACAGTGAAGGTCGCCGTCTTCGATGTTGCCGCCTCCGCCCCAAAACGCGCGCACGGTCGACGTACCGTCGCATTCGTACCAATCGTGACTTCCGGTCAGCGGACGGCGCAAGCGCATGTACTTCGTGTGCCACGTCCCGAGGAGAAAGTCGAACCCGTCGTGGCCATCGCCGGCCGGCGACGTCGCGTCCCAGACGCCTTTGGCCGAAGCCGGCACACGCTCGTAATCGGTCGTCCAGTTCGTTTCCCACGACCGGCCGCGGTCGACGGAGTATGCCTGTTCGAAACGAGGATTGCCGTTAACGATCGTCCATTGGAAGCGACAGATAACCGGCTTCCCTTCCCACGTATCGTACGCGTAGAAGTCGCCCACGCCGTTCGCTGCAAAATGCCCGACTTGTGCCGGCGGTGCGACGCCCAATTTCTTCGTGCCCCACCACAGCGTCCATTGGTGCGTCCGCACATCGTAAAGCCGCAGCGTCATCCCGCCGATGTACCGCGTCGGGCATTTCAGATCGCCGTCCTCAAGATTTCCGTTGCCGTTCCAGAACGGCCGGATGACCGACGAGCCGTAGCAGTCGTACCACGTGTGACTTCCGGCGAGGCGCTTTGCGAGCAGACGATAATGCGTGCGCCACGTTCCGAACTCGAAGTTAAAATCGTTGCGCCCATCGCGTGACGTCGCGGCGACCGGATAGACGGTTGCCGGCGCTGCAGCGACGGAGGCGAGCGGCACGGCAGCGATCAGGAGTGCGGCGATCAAACTCTTCATGGGTTCATTCTACGGGAGGATTTGGTTCTTCGTATTGGACCAATACGAAGCATTATGACCGAACCAATGGATATGCGGCGGAATACGATCAGCGAACTCGTGTGATGTCTTGCACCCAGTTTGTCTCCCACGTCTTACCCTCGTCCGGCGAGTCCGCTTGCTCCCAGTGGCCCGATGTCGCAGTGATGTTGGACCAGACGAAGCGCGCCCGAACCGGCTTTCCTTTGACCGTATCCTCCCCATAGAACATTCCCACCCCATTGTGGAAGCCTCCGATCATGGGCGGATCCAATGGTGCCGAAGGTGCCCTGCTGTCGAGCCACCAGATTGACCACTGCCGAGTCTTTGGGTCGAATGACCGCAGTGCGACTCCGCGATAGGGCGCGCCCGGAACGTCGAGCACGGTGTCGTCGACATTGCTGTAACCCCCCATAAGCGGTTGATTAACCAACGTGCCGTCGAATTCAATCCACTCGTGACTATTGGCGAGACGCCGCTTCAGCTTTCGATGATGGGCCTGCCATCGACCAACCAGAAAGTCGAAGTCGTGAAGACCGGGGACTGCGGTCGTCGCAGCGACCGGATACGTGGACGAGGTTGCCGCGGCCGCCGAGGCGACCGCCACCACGGCGAATAGGAATGCGACGATCAGATTCCTCATAGGCATAGTCTACGAGAGGATTGGTTCTTCGTATTGGACCAATACAAAGGATTATGATAGAACCAATCGACCTCGAGCCGTTGTTCCCGGATCGAGCCTCGGGTGAAGGGCTCGGCGCACAGTTGCTCCGCCGCCTGCGCGGCGCCGTCGAGAGTGGTTTCTTTCCGGCGGGTTCCCGGCTACTGCCGAGCCGAGAGCTGGCGCAGCGCCTTGGTGTCTCGCGAAACACGGTGATAACGGCGCTCGAACAGCTGATCGCCGAGGGGTATCTCGAAGCGCGCATCGGCGCGGGAACCTTCGTGACCGACGTGCTTCATAAGGCGCGAGAACGTTCCGTCGCAAGGCCGCGACCGCTGCCTACAAGTCCGAGTAAGCTCGGGGCCGTCAAGGACCGGCTCGACGCGGCCGGATCCACGTTCGGCCCGCTGCGCGTCGGCGCGCCGGACCTCTCGGCGTTCCCGTTGCGCACGTGGCAGCGCCTAAAACGACAGAATCTAGCGGCTGCCGGCGCGCATCTCGACTACGGGATTTCGGCGGGTTACCTTCCGCTGCGGCAAGCGATTTCGCGCCATATCGCGCAGTTTCGCGGCGTCGTTGCCGAGCCGGACCAAGTCATCGTCGTCGAGGGAACGCAGGGCGGCCTACACCTTACGGCATTCGTGCTGATGCGCTGCGGCGATCGGGTCGCGATCGAAGACCCAGGTTACCAGAATGCGAGTGCGGTCTTTACGGCGCACGGTTTGGAACTGCACGGCGTGCCCGTGGACGACGACGGCATCCGGACCGACCTTTTGCCCGAACGCGCAACTCTCGCGTACGTCACGCCGTCGCACCAGTTTCCGTTGGGGGGCGCCCTACCGCTCGCGCGACGTACCGAACTGCTCGACTGGGCACACCGCACCGGCGCATACGTGGTGGAGGATGACTACGACAGCGAGTTCGACACGCATCCGCTCCCGGCGCTGCAAAGTCTCGACCGCGACGAGCGCGTCATCTACATCGGGACGTTCAGCAAGACGCTGGCCCCGGGGCTGCGTCTGGGATACGTCGTCGTGCCGCCGCACCTCGCAGAGACGTTTCGGTCGACGCGCGAAATCACCAGCCTCGGCGCATCCGCAGAACTGCAAGCGACCATGGCGGATTTTATCGCGCAGGGACACTTTAGCCGGCACGTGCGGCGCATGGCCACATCGTACGAACGCCGCCGCCACCTCGTGGTAAACGCACTCACGAAAAACCTTCCGCGCGGCTTTAGCGTCGGCCCCGCGCACACCGGACTGCACGTCGCCGTGAACGGACCGCCGGATTTCGACGACGTTCGTGCGGCAAACTCAATGCCGGAGGGTCAGCGCGTCCTGCCGATCTCGGCGTTGTGCGTCGATCGTACCGACTGCAAGGGCCTGGTGATGGGCTTTAGCGCGGGCAGCGACGACGCGGTTACGAACGCCGCCCGCGCGCTGGCCATCTCGCTGCGAAACTAAGAACGAGCACCAGGGCTTGACCGCTCTGCGTGCAAAGACTCAACGACGCTCCGAAATGGAGGAGGTCTCGTGAACGCTCGACGCACATTCCCGGCGATCGCCTGCGCGGCCGCGCTGGCCGCATGTTCCGGGAGCGCGCTCCCGCGGGGCCTGACGGCAGCGGTCCTCGAAGACACGGCCCCTCGAAAGACGGCGCGACCGGAGAGGTTGTACGTCGCCGATAACTCTAGAAACGGCTTTCTTCGCGTTTACGATCTTCCGCTAACGGCCTCCAGCCGTCCGACGACAAAGCTCGCGTTCGATTCGAGCTTCGCCACGGCCGCAAGCCCAAAATACGTCGCCGTGGTGTTGCTGAACGACACCTTGAACATCTTCAAGGCTCCAATACGTTCCTCGAGCAAAGCGATCGCCGCGATCGCGCACACCAATGACGGAAAGATGTTCTGGCGTCGCGGAAACCTCTATCTAGCCGACGCCGCCAACATCGACGTCTACGCACCACCCTTTACCGATGCATCGAAGCCGGCCCGCGAGATCGCTCTTCCCGGCGTTCAAGCGCAAGAAATGGCACGTGGACGAAAGGGGCTGCTCTACATCAACGACGGCGTAAACGTTTTAGAAGCGATCGAGGGCGGCAAGGTGATCGCTACCGTCCACGCCGTGCCGGCGACGCAGTTTCGCGGTCTCGCCGCGAGCCCGACGCGCCTGTACGTGACGGGATTCATCGCCAACGGGCACGGCGGATTTAATAATTTCGTAGACGCCTACAAATTACCGCTCAAGAGCGGGGCACGGCCCTTGCAACGCGTCACGAAAGGCCTCTTCGACGTCGAGGATTGCGCGGTCGATTCGAAAGGCAACCTCTACGTTGGGCAGACGAACGGTACTATTTCCGTCTACTCCCAGCCCATCACCGGAAAGAGCGCACCGGCCGTAACCCTGAAGAACGGATCGGATACGTTCGGGCTGTCGATCGGGCCTTAGCCAGTCTCTTTCTGCGAACACAAAAAAGGGTCCGGCATCGCTGCCGGGCCCTTTCTCCTGGGTGGGAGCCTACTTCGGGTAGGTCATTTCTTTTGGAACGACGACCTTGTCGTACTGTTCGGAAGTGACGTGGCCGAGCTCGAGCGCGGCCTCTTTGAGCGTGGTCTTCTTGTGATGCGCGTGCTTGGCGATCTCGGCGGCTTTGTCGTAGCCGATGTGCGGCGCGAGCGCGGTCACGACCATCAGCGACTGATCGAGATACCCCTTGATGATCTCTTCGTTGGCTTCGAGACCTTCGACCGCGTGCTCGCGGAACATCGTGCACGCGTCGCGCAGCAGCGTCGTCGAGTGCAGGAAGTTATAGATCATCACCGGGTTAAAGACGTTGAGTTCGAAGTTGCCCTGCGACGCGCCAAAGCTGATCGCGAGATCGTTGCCGTACACCTGCGCGACGACCATCGTCATCGCCTCGGATTGTGTCGGGTTCACCTTGCCCGGCATGATCGAGCTGCCGGGTTCGTTCTCCGGCAGCGTGAGTTCGCCGATGCCGGCGCGCGGGCCGGAGGCGAGCCAGCGGATGTCGTTGGCGATCTTCATCAGAGCCGCACCGAGCATCTTGAGCGCCCCGGAGGCGAAGACGAAGTCGTCGTGCGACGCAAGCGCCGTGAACTTGTTCGGATGCGAACGGAACGGCAGGCCGGTGAGTTCGGCAATCTTCTCGGCGGTGCGTTGGCCGAACTCGGGATGCGCGTTGAGACCGGTACCGACGGCGGTGCCGCCGATGGCCAGGTCGTACAGGTGGTGCAGCGATTCCTTGATCGCGACCATCGCACGGTCGAGCTGCGTGACGTAGCCCGAGAACTCTTGGCCGAGCGTGAGCGGGGTCGCGTCCTGAAGGTGCGTGCGTCCGACTTTGACGATGTGATTCCACTGCTTAGCTTTCGCATCGAGCGCGTTGCGAAGCTTCTCGACCGCCGGCAGCATGCCGACCATCGCTTCGGCGGCCGCCATGTGCATGGCAGTCGGGAACGTGTCGTTCGAGGACTGCGACATGTTGACGTGATCGTTCGGGTGAACGGGCTTCTTCGAACCCATCTCGCCGCCGGCAATCTCGATCGCGCGGTTGCCGATCACTTCGTTCACGTTCATGTTCGTCTGCGTGCCGGAACCGGTCTGCCACACGCGCAGCGGAAAGTGCGCGTCGAGCTTGCCTTCGATGACTTCATCGGCAGCCTTGACGATCAAATCGGTTTTCTCTTTATCGAGCTTCCCAAGATCGTGATTGACGAGCGCGGCCGCCTTCTTTAAGGTCGCCATCGCTTTGATGACCTGCTTCGGCATGACGTCGCGCGGCCACGTGCCGTCGCCAATGTCGAAGTGAATGAGCGAACGCGCGCTCTGCGCGCCGTAGTACTTGTCGGCCGGAACGTCGATCTTACCCATCGAGTCGGACTCGACGCGCATTTTGGTCCCGTTCGGGGAAATTTGTGCAGTGGTCATGGCCCCCTATCTTCGCCCTGCGAGGCCTTTTTCTGCCTGGATAAAGGTCGCATTCGCCGGAGGCAAGGCCTATCTTCGCGGCGCAAAACTTCCCCATGAGCTCGATGCGACTTTTTCGTGCGACGCTGGAGGTCGGCGATGCCGAAAAGGCGTCCACGTTTTACCGGGCACTTTTTGGACAGCGGCCACGCCCCGTCGGCGGCGGGCGCTCCTACGTAGACTGCGGGCCGGCGATCCTCGCGCTGATCTCCACCGGCGAACGGCCGCGAGCCATCCCCCAGTACCTGTACTTCGAAGTGGACGACCTCGAGGCGGTGCACGCACGGGCCGCCGATCTCGGCGCGCTCAGCACGGTCGACGTCCACGGCCACCCCGGCGGCGAGATCCTGAGCCGGCCGTGGGGCGAACGCTCTTTTTACGCCGAGGACCCTTGGGGTAACGGCCTCTGCTTCGTTCAAAGCGGAACGCTCTTCACTGGAGAATAGGCGCACATGCCACTGACGATCCGCACTGCCACCGTCGCCGATCTCGACGCCGTCGCTCCGCTCTTCGATCTCTACCGCCAGTTCTTCGCCGGAAAAGCCGAACTCGAACGCTCCCGCGAATTCCTCGGCGAACGCCTCGAGAAAAATGAATCGGTCGTCCTAGCCGCCTTCGACGGTAACGCCTGCGCCGGATTTCTGCAGCTCTACCCGCTCTTCTCATCCTGGTACTGCAAACGCCAATGGTTCCTGAGCGACCTCTACGTCGCCGAAGCATTCCGCGCCCGCGGCATCGGCCGCAAACTCGTCGACGCCTGCATCGACTTCGCCAAACACGTCGACTCCCGCAGCATCCTCGTCGAAATCCCGTTCTCCGAACCCCATCTCGTAAAGTTCTACACCGAACTCAACTTCGCAAAAGACGACGTCTTCGAACTATATCGCTGCAAGCTCGACGTGTCATCCTGAGCGAAGGCGCGCAGCGCCGCAGTCGAAGGACGGCTGCGAGTGACGCTGAGCGAAGCGAAGCGGCATCAGCTTTAACCGTAACCCAAGGTTGCTAAAGGACGTTGTGCTTCGACTGCTCTCAGCACATACGCGGCGGTCCTTCGACTACGCTCACTGCGTTCGCTACGCTCAGGATGACAAAGGTGGGCCCTTACTCGAGGCCTTCAGCCCTTCGATCGTGTCGCCGACGAGCTTTGTCTCGACGACTTCGTAAATCGAGAGTGGGAACTTTGCGTTGAAGCGGCGTTTGTCGCAGCGCGGGCAACTCGCCGGTTTGCCCGGCCGTTTCTTGCGGAGGATTTCGAAGGCGCAGTGTTCGCAGCGAAGGATGTAGCGCTTGCTGGACTCGGTGAGCGGGCGCACGTTGCCGAGGTCGTGGTAGATCGAGGTGAGGCCGCATTCGCGCAGCTTCTTCTTGAAGCGCGCGCCGTGACCGGTGTCGCGATACTGCGCGTAACACCAGGCGTGGATCATCTCGTGAAGCAGCGTTTCTTCGAGGATCTGCGGGTACTTGCGAAAGTGCTTCGGCGATAACTCGATAAGCAGCGGCGGGCGGCTATAGGTGATCCGGCCGGCCGAGTTCGAGAAGCGTTCGTTGTACCGGATGCGGCAGTCCGGGGCTTCGCCCTTGAAATGTTGATAGTTGAGCCGCGCGAAGAGGAGCTGGAGATCGGATTCGGTGGGTAACTGCGTCGTCACGGATGATTTGCTTCTCCATTCGTCCAAACGACTCTTCGTGCCGGCCGAACCTTCTCGCGGGCTGCCTCCGCGCATCTACGTTCCCATCGTCGCGGTCATCGCGATCCTGTTCCTCGGTATCATGGCGTATCTCGTTTCGGTCGGCTTCGACGTCAACGGATCGGTCTTCGGAAAGACGGGCAAGCCGGCCGCGCAGGCCGCCGTTCCCAACACCAACGTTGAAGGCGGCGGACCGCCGGCTGCGGTGATGCTGCAAATAAAGACGCTGCGCGAGCGAATCGCGGCTCACCCCGACGACGACGTCGCGATGACGCAGCTGGGTGACATGGAGCTGGCCGTCGGCCGCTACGCGCAGGCGATACCGCTCTATACGCAAGCGCTCAAGGTCAATCCGCACAACGTCGCGGCGCAGACGGGGCTCGATCAAGCCAAGGACGGATTGAGAGAAGCAGGTCAATGAAGCTCTACATTTCAGCGGACATGGAAGGCACGGCGGGCGTCTGCTCTTGGAAGCAGTGCGACCCAAGCGACGTGCACGAGTATCCGGTGTATCGCCGGTATATGTCGCAGGAGGTGCGCGCGGCCATCGACGGCGCCCGGGAAGCCGGCGCGCACGCGGTGACGGTCAACGACTCGCACTGGGATATGCGCAACCTGCTCTTCGACGAACTTCCAGGCGACGACGATCTTCGGGTGATCTCCGGTACGCGCAAGCCGCTGTCGATGGGGCAAGGATTGGATGCGACCTTCGATGCCGCGTTCTTTACCGGGTATCACGCGGGGGCGGGCGAAGCGGCGGCGCTCGCGCACACATACAGTTCGGACGTCTATCGCGTGTCGGTCAACGGGACCGCCTGCAGCGAAGCGTTGCTGCACGCGGCGTTCGCCGGCAGCTGCGGCGTCCCGGTCGTGCTGGTTACCGGCGACGATGCGATCGTGCGCGCGACGCTCGCCTCGCTTCCGTGGGCCGTCGGCGTCGCCGTCAAGCGGAGCATCGGCTACACGGCGGTCGATTCGCTGCCGCCGGAGGCAGCGCAAGCGGCCATCCGCGCGGGCGCGCGCGACGCGGTCGGCAGGATCGCGAAGGCCAAGCCGTTTACCTTCGAGTCGCCTTACGAGCTGATCATTGAGACCTTGAACGTTGAGAACGCCGACTACATCGAGCTGATGCCGCAGTTCGAACGCACCGGCGGCCGCAGCGTGCGGTTCGTTTCGAACGACTATCCGACGATGCTGCGCGCCTTCATCGTGGCAACCCGCATCTCTGCGGGAGCGAACGCCGTCGCATGACGGGCGCAATGAGGCTCTACGTATCGAGCGATATGGAAGGCGTTGCGGGCGTGTGCGCTTGGGAGCAGGTGGACGCGCGGACGCCGCATCCCGAGTACGCCATCTACCGGAGGTATTACACGCAAGAGGTTGCAGCGGCGGTCGACGGCGCTCGCGCGGGCGGCGCCGGCGAAGTGCTCGTTAACGACTCGCACGGGCCGATGCGCAACCTTCTTTTCGAGGAGCTTCCAAGCGACGTGCGCGTAATCTTCGGGAACCGCAAGCCGTTTTCGATGGTGCAGGATGCCGGCGGATTTGACGGTGCGTTCTTCGTGGGGTACCACGGCGGCGCCGGCGACGAGAACGCCGTGCTCTGCCATACGTACACGCCGTCGGTCATTCACGAAGTGCGCGTGAACGGAGTTCGCTGCAGCGAAGCCACCATCAATGCGGGCCTGCTGGGTTACTACGGCGTGCCGCTGCTGCTCGTCACCGGCGACCGCACGACGGTCGAAGGCGTGCAGGCACAGATGCCGTGGGTGCGCGGAGCGATCGTAAAAGAATCGATCGGCAACTTCGCCGCCGACTCGCTCGTACCCGACGCCGCGCGGCGGCTGATCCGTCGCGAGGCCGAAGCGGCGATCGCGAACGCGAGCGCCGCCAAACCGTACGTCTTCGATGCCCCGGTTGCGCTCGAAGTCGATCTCGCTAAAGTCGAGCAGGCCGATCTCGTTTCGATGATTCCCGGCTTCGAACGCACGGGCGGACGCAGCGTCCGCTTCGTTCATGCAGACTTCCCGACGATATTCAAAGCCTTCGTCGCGACGTGGCGGTTGGGAGTGCTGGCATGATCGCCGTCGTCCTTGCGCTTCTGCTCGCCGCGCCGGCAATGTCGCCGACGGCCGAGCCGACGCGGCCTCCCGATTTCGTCTACCTGCGTGACGTCGCGCCGTCGATCGTGCAAGACATGCGCTACGCCGGTTATCACAATTTCCTAGGCCGGCCCGTAGCCGGCTATCGGGCCGCCGAGTGCATCCTCACGCGCCAGGCGGCGGAAGCACTTGCAAAAGTGCAATCCGAACTCGAAGCGCTGCAGTTGACGCTGCACGTCTACGATTGTTACCGGCCGCAGCGCGCCGTCAACGACTTCATCGCTTGGAGTAAGATTCCGTCGGAACAGGGGATGAAGGCGGAGTTCTACCCGCGCGTCAACAAGGCGCTCTTCTTCAAACTCGGCTACGTCGCGGCGAAGTCCGGCCACACCCGCGGCAGCACCGTCGATCTAACGATCGAGCGTGCCCCGCCGCGCGACGCGGCGCCCTACACGCCGGGGCAGCCGCTCGTTGCGTGCACCGCCCCGTGGATCGAGCGCTATCACGACGGCACCCTGGACATGGGCACCGGTTTCGACTGCATGGACGAACTCTCGCATCCAAGCGCCGACGTCGGGCACATTGCCGACACTCACCGCGAACAGCTCGCGAACGTCATGAAAAAGTACGGGTTCGTTGGAATCAAAGAGGAGTGGTGGCACTTCACCCTGGCAAACGAGCCGTTCCCGACGACGTACTTCGACTTCCCGATTACGCCGAAGTAGCGACCGGCCTTCCGAGCGCCAGCGCGAGATCGACGACGTCCTCTTCGTTGAGCGACAGACGGCGCATCGCCAGCTCGTACTGTTCGATCGTCTCCTCGCTGCGGCTGGACGCGGCGCGCTCCTCGCGCAGCCGTTTGATTTCGTCGGTCACGCGATGCGCGAGTTCGTTGGTCACCTCGATGCCGGATCCGGTCAAGCTCTCGCTGCGGCGGCGTAAGGTATCTTCGACCAGTGCGACGCCGGTGTGTTTACCGTAGACGAAGCTCGTCTCCGCGCCAACCAAATCGGCGGGAACCGCTTCGTACATCCGATGATCCAGCAGCATCGCGTGCGTGTGAATTCCGGACTCGTGTGCGAATACTCTCGTACCGACGATCGGCTCGTGCTGCTGCATCGGAATGCCGCTCATGCGTTCCATGAACCGCGCGAGATCCCGCAATTTCTCGTACTTGAAGCCGGGGATCTCGATACCGTACAGCACGCGCAGCGCGACGACGTATTCGTGCAGCTTTACGTTGCCGGCCCGCTCGCCGTAGCCATTGGCCGTCACCGAGACGACCTTGAACCCGCACGACGTCGCCGTGAGCGCGTTGATCGTTCCGAGACCGTAGTCGTTGTGCAGGTGCGCGACGATCGGGATGCCTTTCGGCAAGCCTTGCACGATACGCGAACAATACCACCGAGTCGCCTCGGGCGTGAGCGTGCCGACCGTATCGGGCCACGCCGGGCGCGTGCCGCCCGCCTCTAGTCCCGCGCGGAAGTAGCTGATGAAATAGTCGACGTCGCCGCGGCTGCCGTCTTCGGCACCGAACTCAATGCGTTCGATCCCGTGTTCGCGCGCGTGCCGGATCGCGTCGCACTGCAGCCGTACGTTCGCGTTGCGGTAGAATTCGAGCGGAAGATCGAGCCAGTCCGCCTCGTCGCGCCCTTCGTAGCGCAGCAGCGTCTTGCCGATCTTGTACTTCAGGTGCAGATCGCTGCCGCTCGTGAAGATAAAAAAGGTCACGTCGTTGGGATCGATGCCGACGTCGCGCAGCGTCTTGACCGTCACGTCGATATCGTTGTGGTTGCTGCGGCACATCACCACGATTTCGACGTCGCCGAGTTCGCCGCGGCGTTTGGCCTCCATGACGAGCTGCAGCGTGGTGCGATCGCCCGCCGAGGCGGCCGGGAAACCGACGCTCATGACATGTACGCCGATATTCGCAAGCGCCTTCGCGATTTCGAGCTTCTGCCCGGGCGTATAACAGACACCCGGCATCTGCTCGCCGTCGCGCAGGGTCTCGTCGTAAATCCGAATCTGCGAGGGATCCGGGAAATGGACCGCTCGAGTAAATTCCTTCGGGTCGCGAATCAGGCGCTCGATCGGCTCTCGCATTTCCATGGTGCTTGCTTCTACCTCGGTGTCCGCGGCTCTTGGCGTTTGATGCCGGCTTCTTTGTCAGCCTCCTCTTGAGCGCGACGCGTGTAGACGCGCAGTTCGGCGATATCGCGGGGGAACAGGAGCTCGAGCGTCCAGTCGAATGCCACGCGCAACTTGCGATCCAACCCCGGCAAGCGCGAGAGGTAGTACGTTCGCCAGAGGAACCAAGCGAAGAAGCCGGTCAGAACGCCGCCGCCGGGAAGCTGCGCGACGGCACGACGCCCGCCGAGAGCGGCCATCATACCCAAGGACGTGTAGCGGAACGGTTTGGTCGGCTTGCCGCGCATCGCGGCGACCAGATTCTCGGCCAAAAGCGGCCCTTCGCGAATGGCGTGCTGGGCGGTCATCGGGTAGACCCCGCCTTCGCCGTCTGGAATCGAAGCGCAGTCCCCAAGAGCCCAGACGCGATCGACACCGGAGACGAGCATATCCCGGCCGGTCGTCACCGCCCCGCGTTTCGTGAGCGGCAGGCCGAGGTTTGCAATCGTCGGCGACGGCGCGACGCCTGCGCTCCAGATGATCGTCGCCGTCTCGATACGGCGTCCGCTCTGCAACTGCAGTCCGCCGTCATCGGCCAGCGCGACGCCGTCACCCAGCAAAACCTCAATGCCGCGACGCTCCAAAACTCTGCGTGAGTAGATTCCCATCTTGGGCGGCAACCCTGCGAGCAGCGTTGGGCCGGCCTCGGCGAGCACCATCTTCACCTCGTCCTTGCCGATGTTCGGATAGAAACGCAGCACGCTTCGAAAGAGTTCGAAAACCTCGCCAACCGTTTCGACGCCGGTAAATCCGCCTCCGACGACGGCGATGGTCAGGAGGCGGCGGCGATACGCGTCGTCGCGAATCGTGTCGGCTAGTTCGAGCAGCCAGACCAAACGATTGCGCAAGCTCTCCGCGTCTTCGAGCGTTTTCAGCGCGAAGACGCGCTCGGCGACGCCGGGCAGACCGAAGGTCGACGTGGTGGAACCGAGCGCCAGCACGAGGTGGTCGTAGACGAGCGTTTCGGTTTCGCCGGTGAGCACGTGCTCGTAAAGGATCGTGCGGCGCGTCACGTCGATTTCGAGAACTTCGGAAAGGACGAATTGCGTGTGACGTAACTGCGTGCGAATCGGCGTGACGACGTGCCGCACTTCGAGTTCGCCCGACGTCACCTCGGGCAGCATCGGCGTAAAAAGCGAGAAGTTTTCGCGGCTTAGTACGACCAGCTCGGCTTCGCCAGGGCGCAGGAGTCCTTCAAGGCGGCGGGCGACCGATATACCGGCGAATCCGCCGCCGAGGATGACGATGACGGGAACGGCCACGGCTCGCGGTTGAAGAGAGCGGCGTGGAATACCTCCCGCCCCCCTCGAGCGACGAACCCTCTCCGAAGCCGGTCGCCGTCAGCGAACCGCCGCCGCGTCGCAAAAGGCTCGGCGGCTTGGGTGCAATCGGTGCGGCCGCGCTCGCGCTCCTTCTCAAATTCAAGCTGGTGCTCGTCGGCCTGAAGTTTCTCGCGCCGATTTGGCTGTTTCTCGTTTCGTTGTGGCTCTACGTCGCGCTGTTCGGCTGGCAGTTTGCGGTCGTCATCATCTTGCTGCTGCTCGCGCACGAGTTCGGCCACTACTTTGCGTTCCGCGCCTACGGGCTGCCGGCGAAGCTGCCGATGCTCATTCCGCTGTTCGGCGCGGTGACGTACGGCGCCGTTCCCCAGGAGCTCGAACACGATGCGTACATCGCGCTCGCGGGGCCGCTGACGGGGCTCGCACTGGCCGCCGCCTGCTACGGTGCCGGCGTCGTCACCCACGACCGGTTCTGGTTTGCGGTCGCGGATACGTCGGCGTTCTTGAACCTGTTCAACATGATTCCGATTCCGCCGTTCGACGGCGGGCGAATCGTCGGAGCGATCTGGCCGGCGCTGTGGGTCGGCGGATTCGTCATTTTCATCGCAGCGGCATTTTATCTGCACATCCCGATCTTGTTCATCCTGATCATCGGGGTACTGGGTGCGCCGGCCCTGATCGCAGCGTTTCGTGGACAGGTCGATCCGCGCGCGGCGCGCATGACCGCCGGCTCGCGCGTCAGCGTGAGCATCTGGTACCTGGCGACGCTCTTCGGGCTGGTCTACATCTCGGCGATTTCTCACGGGATTGCGGCGCCGCATGCCGCGCAAAACGTGACCTGGTGAGTGAAGACGAACGGCCCGTTGACTTCGCGATGGCCCGGGCGGTCGAAATCCTTGCGGAGATTTACGAAAAGCAGCGCAGGATCGCCGACGTCCCTCCGCCGCCGCTCGACGTGCCGGTCACGCTGTTCAACGAAGCGATCGCACTCGATGTGAACAAGACCACCCGCAAGGAGGTCGAAAAAGCGCTAGGAATCGCGTTCATGTATCCCGCGACGAACTGGCACACCTACTGCGTGCGCGGCAACGACGGCCGCCTCTTCTTGAGCCTGTTCTATTCGAGCGGCGAGCTGATCTCGGCAGAATTGTACGCGCCCCGCCTCGACCGCGCTCCCGCGCTCGAACCGCGCGATATGACGTTCCGGTTCGTACCGAGCGAAACGATCGTCGGCATGCAGATCGCAACGCTGCCCGACGGCTACCGGCGGATCGAAACGCCGGAAGGTTTGGGTATCTACGCGGATATCTGCGAAGCACGGTTCCCGGGCGGCGCCGCCTACGCGATGGGCAACAAAGGCATTATCGAGCGCCTCGCGCTGTACGCGTTGCGCGAGAGCGCACCACCCGCGCCGCTTTCGTAATGGCGCGCGGCGTCGCACTCGTGCTGGCGTGTGCGTTCGTCGCCGCCGCGTTGCTGTTCGCGCGACCGAATCCCACGCCGGGTCCGGCGCAGCGCGACTTCGAAGCGTATTGGAGCGCAGGTGTCGCATTCAACGCAGGCGTTGATCCGTACGGCCGCGGCGTCTGGAGTGCCGAACGCACCGTTCCCGGCGTCGACGCTACGCGCGACGAACTGCTGCCGTTCGTCGGACCGCCGGCGACGCTGCCGCTGTGGAGCGTATTTGCACGCTTTCCCTACGAGACCGCAACCGTACTGTGGTGGGCACTGCTCGTCGTCGCGCTCCTCGGTGTGCTGCTTCTGCTCGCTTGCACCGCCGGTGGAACGGTTGCGCCGTTTTCGATCGCCGCGCTCGTGCTGCTCGCGCTCGGCTTCGGACCGATGACGAGCGACCTCGCGCTCGGGCAAATCGCTCTCGTCGCTCTGCTCGGTGCCATCGCTTGCGTTTGTCTGGCCGGCGTGCCGGTCGGCGCATTCTTTGGCGCCTTCGCCGCGTTCTTTCAGCCAAACGTTGCGCTGGGTCTCGTCTCGCAAATCGGGCGCAATCGCACGACGCTCGTGCTCGTCGGCGCCGCCGTCGCGACGTATCTCGCCGGAGTTGCGGGCGCAGGCTGGTCGTGGCCGGTGACGTACGCGAACGTCCTTACGGCGCACGCCGCAGCCGAGCGCTTCACGGCCATACAGATCAGCCCGGCGGCAATCGCGTTCGGGTTCGGCGCTCCGGAACGCTTTGCCGCAGCATTCGGTCTGGCGGTCGCAGGCGGAGCGATCGTCGCCGCTTTCGCAATCGTACGAAGCTTAAACGAACCGTTCGCGCGCTTCGCCGCAGCCGCCGCACTGGTGCCGCTGGTCGCGGGATTCTTTCACGAGCACGATTTGATCGTCGCATTCCCGGCAGCCGTTTGGTGCGCGTTCGAGACGCGCGGCTCAACGCGCATGCTCGCGACCATCGGCACGCTGTTCGTCGCGATCGATTGGCTCGGTCTCGCCCAGCGGCCGAGCGGGATACTCCAGAGCGCGCTGCTCGCCGCAGCCGCACTCTCCGCGCTCGTCGCACTCTCAAACGAAAGCGAGACCCGAGCTACGCTTACATCGGGCCTCGCAATGATTCCGGTCTTCGGTATGGCCGCTTGGCTGGGTGCGAGCTACCCGGCGCCGGTGTGGCCGGATACGCTCGACGGATTCCACGCGGCTGCCAGTTTGAGTGCTGCCGCCGTTTGGAACGCCGAACAGCACGTCGCCGGACTCGACGCTTGCGAACCGGTGTGGGCGCTGTTCCGAGCGCTGTCGCTGCTCGGGTGCGCGCTCCTAGCCGCGAGCGTCTTTCGTCAGACGAGGGACGCTCGCTAGATATCCACGTCCATCATGTTGTCGAAGGGCGCGATGGCGTTGGGATGCCAGTTTTTGAGGTCTTTGTTGTAGAGGAATAGGTCTTCGCGGATTTTCAACACGATCGAAGGAACGTCTTTTACGAATTCTTGTTGAACGATCCGCACGCTCGCATTGCGCTCGGACTGATCGAACTGATTGAAGACCTCATCGATCGCCGCGCACGACTTCGGATTGGTCCAGTGCAAGTCGTTCTGACCGTTCGGCGGGATGGATTGACACCCGTAGATGGGGGAGTAATCGCCGATCGCATCGTTCGTCCATGCGAAGGCGATCATGTCCCACTTGTTGCTGTAGACGAGGCCGCCCATTTGAAGCGGTGCGAAGAAGAGCGCCGATGCATAGTGGTGTACGTCGATGTCCGCGCCGATCTTTTTCCAGTTCGCGCGCATCAGTTCGAGTTGTTTGTCGACATCCTGCGAACCCACGATAGCTCCGAAATCGAACACGAGGCGAAGGCCGCCTTTTTCGCGGATTCCGTCGGCGCCGCGCTTCCAACCGTCCTGGTCGAGCAGCGCGTTCGCCTTATTGAGGTCGAACGGCGTCACGGGGATGTCCTTCACCGCGTACGGTGCGTCGATCGGCGTGGTGACGTCCTGCACGATCCCAACGCCGTGAGCGATCTTTTTTAGGAGTTCTTGACGGTCTAAGGCTAAGCGCAGGGCTTGCCGGACGATCGGGTCCCGATCGATCGGACGAGTAAGGTTGAAGTCGATATGATCGAAGACGTAGCTGGGCCGGCGCACGAGCGTGTATGCGTCGAGCTGCTGTGCGGCGGGCATGTACGCGCCCGGCATGAAGTACCACATGTCGATCGCATGCGATTGGACTTGCGAGAGCATCGTATTACGGTCGGCGATCAGTTTCAGGATCACTTTGTCGAGTTTCGGACGGCCGCGCCAGTAGGTTGGGTCGGCGACCATCACGATTTGGTCGCCGCGCTTCCAACTCTGGAACTTGAATGGCCCGATGCCGACCGGCAGCGCGTTGTAGGGAGCGTTGTTGATATTCGGAAGCTTGTCGAGCAGGTGCTTCGGCAGAATGCACGGGTTTGCGCCGGCCGTGGAGAAGAACGTCGTGACGAACGGCGAGTAGGGTTTTTTCATGTGGTAGACGACCGTATACTTATCCGGTTCGTCAATCTTCGTAATTTGATCCCAGCCGAGGCGCCCGACTTCGTTCGTCGCGGGATTGAGAATCACTTTGGTCGTGAAGACGACGTCGTCCGCATCGAACGGTGCGCCGTCCGACCACTTTACGCCCTTGCGAAGATGATAGGTGATCGTCAGGCCGTCTTTGCTGACGCCGCCGTTGGCTTTCGTGGGAACTTCCGTCGCGAGCTCCGGATAGGGATTGTTATTTTCGTCCCATTTGACGAGCCACGCCATCGTCATCGAAGCCATGTAGAAAATGTCTACAAACTGGCCCAAATGCGGGTTGAGCGTGCTCACGTCGCCCGCGCCGGACGACATCGACAAGACGTGCGGCTGCGTCCAAGAGTTGGCGCGCCCGCCCTCGGCCGTACCGCCCGCCTTCGTACAAGCCGTAAACACGAACGCGGCTCCGAGCGCCAGCGCGATGCTCTTTTTCAACGCGACGTTTTTCATCAGATTGAATACTCCCACGGGTTCCAGAATGGTGAGATGACCGGCGATGGCAAGAAGTTCTGCAGGTCGGTATTGTAGACGTAGGGTTCCTTGTTGAAGTAGAGGACGATCGTCGGCACGTCGAGCGCGAGCTGCTGCTGGATGATGACGTATTGTTTTTTACGCGCGTTTTGATCGACCGTGCCGAGCGCGGCGTGCTCCGCCGCCGTTGCGACGGCGTTATTCCAAAAGAGACTGTTCTGTCCGCTCGGAGCGAGGTTGTCGCCGGAATAGATCGAGCTGTCGTCCGGATCGGCGGCGGCATTCCAGCTGAAGCCGGCTGCATCGTAGTGGCCGCCTTCAAGGATGCCGGTCGAACCGTTTTGGAAGAAGACCGAGGTCGGTGCGTTTTTCACATCGGCTTGTACGCCGACGTCGCGCCACTGGCGCTGGATCAGCGTTTGAATGGCTTTGCCGTTGGTGCTCTCGGTTTGCGTGCCGTAGTTGAATTCGAGTCGCTGCCCGTTCTTCACGCGGATGCCGTCCGGGCCCACTTTCCAACCGTCGGCGTCGAGCAGCGCGCGCGCTTTGGCCGGATCGAAGGGATAGTGGGCAATGTCTTTCGTGTACGCCCACGACAGCGTCGGGCTTTGATCCGTTTCCGCGGCTTCGCCCGAGCCGTGAATGATCTTGTCGATGATCTCCTGGCGGTTCGTTGCGTACGCCAGCGCCCGGCGGACGTTGACGTCGCTGACGATCGGATGCTGGACGTCGAAGTCGATGTGCGCGAACTGGAACGAATCGACGCGGATGGCCTTGAGGCCGTTCTTCGGATCGTCGCCGAGCGCTTTGTAGCGCAGCCAGTTGATGCCGGTACCGTGGGCGAGCAGGTCGATCTCGTGCGTTTGTACCTGGGTTTCCAGCGTATTTTCATCGGGAAGCGTTTTGAGTTCGACTTCGCGCAGCTTCGGTGCGCCTAAGAAATAGTTCGGGTTCGCTTCCATCCGAATGACCGTGCCGCGCTGCCATTCGACCACCTTGAATGGACCGCTGCCGATAGGCAGCGAGTTGTACGGTGCGGTGTTGATCGAGCCTTTGTTGTCGTTATATTTCGCGAGCAGATGCTCGGGCAGGATCGGTGCGTTGCCGTTGACGCCCCACAGCTGCTGCAGGTACGGCGCATAGAGCCGCTTCATGTGAATGAGCGCGACGTACGGATCGGTGCAATCGATGTCTTTGATATCGCGAAAGCCGTCGGTCGTGTTGACGTTGGACTTCGGATTCATGATCATTTGCCACGTGAACTTCAAATCGGTGCACGTAAGCGGTGGGCCGTCCTGCCACTTGATGTCATGGCGCAGTTTAAACTTCATCGTCAGCCCGTCTTTGCTGACGTCTCCGTTGGCCACGGTCGGGAGCTCGGAGAGCGCGTCCGGAACCGGCTTCGCGTTCTGATCGTAGCGCACGGCGTATGAATAGATGAACATCGAAATGTCGAGCGGCACGGTGTTCGTGGCGAGCTCCGGCACGAGCGTGTTCGTATCCTGACTCTCGCCGATCCGAAGGACGCCCGGCTGCGTCCATGGATGCTGGCCGCCGGTGCTTTCGGTCCCGCCGCCGCTCTTCGTACAGCCGGCGAGGAAGCTCGCGGCGATCAGTGCGGCCGCCATGCCGCGTAACGTCTTCTGGCTCAGACGGAGTCTCCTTTTTCGCCAGGTTCGGCGAGCATGCTGTTCGGATCGATGCCGTTCGCTCGGCAAAACTCGGCATACGCGCTCGGCGCGATCTCGGAAGGCTTGATCTCGCTGCGGCCGCCCCAAAACACGTTGGTATAGGTGAAGTCGAGACCGGCCTCGCGCAAATGTTCGTCGATCGCGGCTTTATGCGCGAGCACGGCATCCTTCTCCATGCCGTGCGCGACGGCCATCACGTTGACGTCGTGAAACTCGGGACCGCCTTCGCGCCAGTACGCGTGCGTGATCACGTAGTGGCGGCCGACTTCGCAGCCTGCATCGTATTCGCGCCCTTTCGGCACCGCCCAGTGGAAGAGTGCGTTGTAGCGCGTGACGCGTTCGTCGTTCGCCGTCTTCTTCACGTGCTCCAGAAACGTCGAAAATCGGCCAATCACGCGGCGCGATTCGAGTTCCTTAGCCGTCGCGGCGAACTCCTCGAACGAAACGCCGGCCTCGGCAGCGCGGGCCGACCAGATATTGCGAACCAGTTCCTCGGGTTGGAACTCACGTTTGAGGGCGACGAGAACGCGCCACTCCTTCTCATTTAATTCGACCAGTTTCGTGTCGTTGGGGACGGCCGGTTCCGGCGCACGCGCACCCGGTTCGAGCCCTCGGCGACGCACGTGACCGACGCCCAGCGTGAACAGGTACTTCGCGGGCATCAGACGGAAGCGCGTCGCGCCGACGCGCTCGCGCAGGAACTCGGCGTGCTTCTCCAGCGAGTATCCTTGCGGCACTTTGAGCGTCGTCCAGAGACGATACGTACTGCCCGCCGTCACCGCGTCGGTCGTACGGATCACGACGTGGCCGGAAAATGGATCCTCGCGGAACATGTACTCGAACGCGGCGTCGAGCCGTTCCGGCGCAACCTCCCACGCGACGAGCGCGCCCTGCGCGAGGCTGGTGGCGAGCAGCGTTTGCCGGACGCGGCGGATCGTTCCGGCTCGCAGCATCGCCGCGACGCGTTCGATGACGACGTCGACGTCGAGGCCGGCACGCTCCGCGATCTCCCCAAACGGATCCGGCTGAAATCCACTCAGCCGATCCTCGGAGACGGCCAGGATGGCCGCATTGACGGGGTCGGAAACCGCCGCCGGGACGGAACTCACAGACATAGCGGCCGAGTCTTTTGACCCGGCCGCCGATGTGACCCCCCTGGTTGTCATCCTGAGCGTAGCGCGAAGCGCGTAGTCGAAGGACCGAGGTGCGCTTTCTGAGCCGCCCCAGGTTTAGAGTTGAAGGTCGCTCGCGCCCGTGGCGTAGAGGAAGTTCTGGTAGGCGGTGCGGACGCCGTAGAGCGCCGTGATGTAGCTCGCCGTCGCAGTTGACAGGTTGGCTTCTGCCGTTACCAAGCCGAGGATGGTGTTGGCGCCGACCTTGTACTGCGCTTGCGTCGCATCCAGCGACACCTGCGCGGCGCGTTGCTCGGCCTTGGCTTGGACCAGGTTTGCGCGGGCCGAGATCAGGTTTGCGAGCGCCGAACGCACGTCCGACTCGACTTGCAGCTTCGTCTGAATCAAACCCGCATTGGCTTGATCGAGCTGGGACGCCGCAACCGCGACGTTGTAGTTCGTCTGTCCTTGATCGTAGATCGGAATCTCCACCGCCAGTCCGAGGTTGCGAGCGTTGCTGAAAGACGAGTAGTTCTGCGCGAGCGTGCGCTGCACGCCGTAGCTCGCGGTTCCCGTCAAAACGGGAAAACGCGCGAGTTTTGCGTAGCGCACGTTGTCCTCCGACGAGTAGACCGTGTATTCCGCCGCGAGATAGTCGGGGCGCAATACCAGCGCCTTTTTTAGCGACGCTTGATACGTCGGGTTCGCGCCCGCCGTTTCCTCACCGATTTGCTGCGGGAGAATTTGGGTATCGGCATCGAGACCGAGCGTCGTCGCGAAGACTGCCTGCGCGCCGATGGCGACGCCTTGCGCCGTTACGAGATTTCCGCGCGCCTGCGCCGTCTGAAACTGCGCGCCGGCTAAGTCCGAACGCGCGGCCGCACCGTTGCGGATTTGCGCCGTCACCGAGCCTTCGTTCGTTTCGAACTCGCGCACGAGCTGGACGTCGGCCGTCACGGTCGCGTTATCTTGGAGGACGGCGTAGTACGAGGACGCCACGTTGATCTGCAGCGTCTCGAGATTGCGCAAAAGCGTTCCGCGTCCGGCGATATCGGCTTCATTCGCCGTGCGAATCGCCGCAATGACGCGTCCGCCGTCGAATATCAACTGCGTCAGCGTGATTTCGGCGTTCTCGACGGTACCATAACCGCTGCCGGTCGCATTCGGACCCGCCGAAGCGTTGGGAGCCACTCCGGTCGCCCCTTGGGTCGTACGCTGGTTCGTCATCGACCCGTCGGCACTTAGGGCCGGGAATATCGCTTGTTTCTCAGACGTATATTTTGCATGGATCGCCGCCCATTGCGCGTTCTGCGTCTGAAAGACCGGCGAGAGCGCGACCGCGATCTTCTCCGCCTGCGCGAGATTGACGACGACCGGGACGCCGGTATGCTGTGTAAGTTGTTCGACGTCGGGAGCCGGCGTACCGTACGCCGGATACGCAAGCGGCGACGAATTGGGCGTCGGCGTCGGAACGGGGGATGGCATGGCGACCGGCGCCGCTTGCGCCGGCCGGCCGCCCGGGACGGCCAGCATGACGGCCAGCGCCGTCATCGCGACTGCGGCGGCCCGGGTTTTCATACTCGTCATTGTCCGCTCGGCGCTCCACTCGGTGAGGTCGAAGGCTTCGGAGCCTTTGCGCCCGGATTTGGTTCGGGGGTCGCGCCGCTGACTTGAACGGGGCTGCCGTCCTTGAGCGCGTCGGGCCGGGTCGTGATGACGACGGTGCCCGGCGTAATCTTCGGACTCGTGACTTGCGAAAGCGTATCGGTCTGCACGCCGACCTTCACCGGCGTCGCCACGGCCTTGCCGTCGACGACCGCATAAACGATGTCGCCGTTTTCAGTCGAGGCGATCGCACTGCGCGGAACGACGACCGCGTTCTTGGCCGATTGCTTCGGAATCGTCGCCGTGATAAGCATGCCGCCGCGCAGCACCTCTCCCGGATTGTCGGCCTGCATGCGCGCGAGGTACGAGAGCGTGCCCGACGTTGGAACGGCGTTGACGGTTTGGATCACGCCCCTGAATACCTTTCCGGGAAGCGACGTGGTTGTGTACGTAAACGGTACGCCGGCGCGCACGTACTGCAGATCCTCGTCCGGAACGTTCACGTTGAGCCAGATCTTGTCGATGCGCGAGATCGTCAGTACCGGCTGGCTCGGCGATGCGAACGCACCGGGGTCGAGCAGGCGCTGCGAAATGACGCCGTCGTACGGTGCGTAGATCGACGTCTGCGACACTTGCGTCGAGAGCACGTTGGCGTTCGCCGAAGCGGCGTTCGCAGCCGCGATCTGGGCCTTCACGTTTTCGGCGCTCACGACGTTGTTGCGCATGCCGACGACCGCGTTGTTATACGTCTGCTGCGCCTGCACGTACGACGCTTGCGATTGTTCGAGCGTCGTTTCCGAAACGTAGCCTTGTTTGAAAAGCTGTTTGTTTTGATCGTAAACGAGCTTCGCATTGGCGAGCGAAGCCTTTGCGGTCTCGAGCGTAGCGAGGTTCGCTTGCGTCTGTACCGGGTAGCCGACGACGGCGCCTTGCGCCGATGCGTGCTGCTGGGCGGCTTGCGCTTGCGCTTGCGAGAGCTGTGCCGAAAGCGTCGACGGATCGATGCGCGCGAGCAGCACGCCCTTTTTCGCGACGTCGCCGATGTTCACGGTGATCTCGACGATCGGCGCGCTCTGCTGGAACGCGAGCGTCGATTGTTCGAGCGGCGCGACTTGTCCGTCGAGCGAAAGGTTCGTCGAGATATCCTGGACCTTAGCCGGGGCAACGTCCACGTTGAGGGCCTGCGGCCCGCCGGGACCCTTACTTCCACCGCATGCATCCAGAACGAGGGTCGCGACGAGCGCGGCTATCGCCAGGCGTTGAAACTGCATCTCTCTCCTAAAAAAGTAGCTGGGGCGTCTCTGTGGCATATACGGCCGTCGAAACGCTTTGATTCATTCAATATCGTCTAAACCTGGGAATGACCTGGCGGGCTGCACGGCGTACACCCCAGGCGCATGAGCGGGAAAGGCGCTGTCGGGAGCTCGTATAGTCTCCAGAGCCGGGTCGAAGAGTGGATGACGGCCGAGAAGGCCGGTAACCATGGCGTCGACGTGCTTTCAACATCGATGCTCGTCCAACTCATCGAGAGCGCCGCGATGCACTGCATCCAGCCGGCCCTTGCCGAGGGGCAGGTTACCCTCGGAACCCACATCGACCTCGAGCACCATAAGCCCGTCCCGGTTGGATTCATCGTCCGGACCGAAGTCGAGGTCGTCATGCTGGACGGCCCGCGCGTCAGTTTTGCCGTCCAGGTTTTCGACGAACAAGAACCCGTGGCCGAGGGCACTCACGAGCGTTACATCATCGATAAGTCTAAATTTCTCGCCAAACTGGAAGAAAAGCTCGGTTGAATTTGGGCTCCCACTGCAGGGGGGGCAATCGGCTGTTCTGAAGAGAGGGCGGGAAGGATTGCTCTGCCACGGCCCCTCGGGACCCCGCCGCGCAATTCTAGGCCTATTAACTAGCTAGCTAGGAGGACACATTGAAGCGACTGAGCACCGGGTTTCTAGCCGTGCTGATGGCAGCAGGCTTGGGACTCAATGCGGTTGCTGCACAGACCGGCGCATCGCATGGCAACATCGGAACCAACGCGATCGCGCAGGCCTCGGGCGGCACCATGGCTGCTCCGCCGGCGAACTTCGGATCCCCGCCGTCGGGTCAGATCCCGATTCTCTACAATGACCACCATGTCTATAGCAAGCCCGATGTCCTGAAGCAGGGACGTGTCCTCGCCGCACTCGTGCGCGGCGGCACGCTCTTGATTCCGTTGCGTTCCATGTTCGAACAAATGGGCGCGACGGTTTCTTATGATGCGGGCTCTAAGACTGCAACGGTCAGCAAACCGGGTGCCCAGGTCCAAGTGACCGTGGGTAAGCCGGAAGTCGTCATCAACGGCGAATCGCGTCCTCTGGACGTTCCGCCGATGATCTACCAGGGCAACATTCTCGTGCCGGTCCGCGTAATTTCGGAAGGCATGGGAGCGTACGTCCAGTGGGTACCGGATCAACACGTCGTCGTCGTGCGTTATATCCCGCCGACGCCGCCGCCGACCCCGGCTCCGACGGCAACCCCAGTCCCGCCGCCGCCGCCGACGCCGACTCCGGCGCCGATCGTCAAGCCCTATCAGGACTTGTTCGTGGCCGGTGACTACATCATCTCGCCGAAGGTCTATGACGAGTTCAGCCCGGGCAACCCCGGCAGCAACACGAACGGTGGCTTCTCGTACCGTCTCCACGGAGCGGCCGAGTTCAACCTGTTCAACCTGCCGTGGATGGTCGAAGGCGACTATCGCCAGTTCAACTTCCCGCACTATACGGGACCAGTGACGGCGATCGGTGGCTTGTTCCAGACCGTCGTTCCCGCGTTCACGGTTCGCGACTACGATCTCGATGCGCGTCTGGCACTCAAGGTGCTCAACCCGCGTATCTACATCGGCGTCGGCTACATGTGGCGCAGCAACAACGCCGGCTACCCGTCGCTTTCGGGCTTCGGATTCGGCGTCGAGAAACTGCCTGATCTCGATCATGCATTCTCGGTGTACGGCAGCGCGTACTACTACCTCAGCGTACGTGGCGCACTGTACCAGAATTCCACGACCCCCGCGTTCGGTTGCACGCCGGCTTCGCCGTGTAACTACAACGTTGGGTACTCGATCCTGAAGTATGACTTCGGCGTCCTGTACTCGTTCCAGAATACGCCGCTCTTCATCGAAGGCGGATTCCTGGGCGATCGTGGTTGGAACCAGATGACGGCTCCGGCTCCGTTCTCGGAGAACGGCCCGTACGTCGGTATCGGTCTCAAGTTCTAGCTCGCTAGAACCGGACAACGAAAGAGCCCTCGGCGCGAGCCGGGGGCTCTTCTCTTTGCCCCGCCGCTCGTATCGTGCGAGGTTAGAGTCCCGGTGGTGATGGCGTCGGGTTGGGGCGAGCTTCACTCCCCCGGGCGACCGCTCGAAAAACACATCCGTGTGTTTTTCTACTTATCCGTTTTTTCAAAACTTCAAAGGAAGTTCGCCCTCCGGGCTTTTTTGAAAAAATCGGAAATCGCCCAGGGGAGCGAAGCTCGCCCAAACCCAACACCATCACCACCTCACATACGAGCGATAGTCGCGAGGGACACGTTCATCACTTTCGCAAAGCCGCGAGGCTTGCTAATCGCGACAGCAATCGAGTATGCGGAAAGGCCATGATGGAACAGAAGAGACCTACGGCCAAGCTTATTCCGCATTCGGATTCGGGATCGGAATGACGTTGGCGTAAACATTGAGTTCGAACACCACGCGGCTTTCCGGATATACGACGAAGGCGACTCGCTGCTCGATCCACTCTATATGCCCGAAACCGGATTAACGGGACACTGGCTCTACGAAAGCAATGATTGCGAGTACCTCCGCACGTTCCACGAACAGAGCTTCGATATGCACCGAAATCAGAACCTGAAAAACTTCATTATCATGACCAGCAACGATATTATCGAAGTTCTCGCGGCCAAGCCGCCGCAGATATCCATGCGCACCGACACCATGCGAGCCTGGACGCGCCCCGGCGAATCCGTCAGCGAATAAAGAGAGCTCCCTGCGTTTAGCAGCATCGTTAGATCCGTGAATCATCGAGCCGTAAACGAGGTGGTGGTTGCGTGGGTGCGAGGGACGACCTCCGCTCCCCCGGGCGATTTCTGATTTTTTCAAAAAAGCCCGGAGGGCGTACTTCCTTTAAAGTTTTGAAAAAACGGATAAGTAGAAAAACACATGGATGTGTTTTTCGAGCGGTCGCCCGGGGGAGTGGAGGTCGTCCCTCGCACCCACGCAACCACCACCGGACACCTGCAACGAAAAAGCCCTCGCTATAACGCGAGAGCTTTAACTTCCGAAACGAACGGGAGACTTAGTGCGGAGGCGGCGGCCAGGGGCCGGGAACTGGTGTGCCGCTAGCCTTTGGTGCCGGTGGTGCTTTCTTCGTTGCGGCGACGGCCTTTGGAGAAGGCGATGCGCTTGGCGTTGCGGATGTCGTTGGCGCCGGGTTCGCGGGCATTGGCGTTGCGGGTGGATTCGTTACCACCGGAGCTGGTGCGTTTTTGCCGTGCGGTGCGGGGCTTGGCGTTGCGGTTGGTTCGAAGCCGGGTTCGGGCGTTGGCGGGGCGATGCATGGCGGAGACATGAGATCGACGACGGGCTGGCCTGGTTTTGATGGCGGAGCGGGCGTCGGCGTTGCCGGCGGATCGGCGCCGGCGACTGGGCAGGGCTGCGCGTCGGTATACCAGTGCTCGGTGAAGCCGTCTTTCGTTGCGAGCACCATCTGCTTGCTGAAGTACGTGTTCGGGAAGCGCTTGAGGATCGTCTGGATATACTGCCAAGCTAACTCCTGTTGCGCTTGCACGTACACTTTGCGCAGGGCAAGAACGCCGAGATAGTAGCTGCGCGCGAGATCCGGATCCTTCGGATATTTTGCGGACCATTTGTTCAGCGCTTCGACCGCGAAGTTGAGTTTGTTGATGATTTGCTGGCTCGTCGTGTACTCGCCGGATTCGATCACCATGTCTTTGAACGTGTTGTTGATGCCGAGATAACTCATCTTCATCCGGCCGAAGTACTCGTCGCCGGGAGCCGAGTTGTTGTAATCCTGGCATTGCTTGATCTGCCACTTGGTCTTTTTCGCGGAGCATTGCTGCTTCGGCGGCGGCGTCGGTTCGCCGGTCGGCTGGGCTTGGGCGAGCGTGGGGACGGGCGGCATCAAACCGGCGCTCGCGATTGCAAGCACGGCCGCTAAGGTAAACAAGCGTCTCACGTCGTTGACGAATCTCCTCCGGGCATCATGCGGCCCACGTATCGCGCTGGAAACGCGCATTGGATGCAAACGTTTTCCGCGCATAGCCGCGCGGCCTTCTGGGACGCTTGGCCGCGTGGGCGAGGGGCGCAAACGCCGGGCGTCGCGAAGCAAGCGCCGACCATGAACCGCTCTCTTCGCGTCGCCGCCGTACAACTGCGCGCACACGACCGTGCCGTCTTCACGAAAAAGCTGCCCTCGATTCTCGACCGGATCGCCGAAGCAGCGGACGGAGCCGAGCTGGTCGTCGTGCCCGAGGGCACCTTCCCCGCCTACGTGCTCGGCAGCGAGCCCGTCGACCGCGGTTCCATCGAAACCGCCGTCGAGGCCCTGCGCGATTTGGCGCGCCGAACCCGAACCGTCCTCGTCGCAGGCGTCGCCACCGCTGGGGGTGAGCAGCCGCGCAACGCCGCGCTGGTTATCGATCGCGACGGCACGGTGGCCGGCCGCGCCGACAAACTCTTTCTCTGGCATTTCGACCGGCGATGGTTCGAAGCCGGCGACCGCGTCGCACCGGTGCAGACCTCGATTGGGATGTTGGGCGCGTTCGTGTGCGCAGACGGCCGCATCCCGACGATCGCTCGCGCGCTCATCGACCGCGGCGCCGAAATCCTCGTGATGCCGACGGCCTGGGTGACGAGCGGACGGAATCCCGGTTTCCTCGAGAACGTGCAGGCCGATCTGCTGGCTCGCGTGCGGGCACGCGAAAACGGCGTTCCATTCGTCGCCGCCAATAAATGCGGTGCGGAACTCGGGATGGTCGCCTACTGCGGAAAGAGTCAAGTCGTAGACGCCGCGGGCGAAGTCGTCGCGATCGCACCCGAACACGAGGCCGCTATCGTAACGGCCGTCGTCGACGTCGGCGATCCTCGGCCGTACCGGAGTCCGGTCGCACACCCCGCGCCGCGCGCGACCGTTGCCGACGCACCCGTGCGCGTTGCGATCTCATTCGAGCCGCTGCCGGTCGATCTCGACAAGCGTTTGGAAGTGCTCGACGACGAGCACGCAATCGCGCCCGGAGCGCCGGAGCGATTCACTGCGCTCGACCGCGTCATCCCAACGGTCGAGGCCGGCGACGACGACGTGCTCGATCCCGCCGGACTGGTCGAGTATCGCCGCGCCGGTTACCGCCTCTTCGTGTGGGCGACCGACGGAGAGCCCGCGTGGGTCGAGCGAATGGCGCGTGCGCGAGCGTTGGAGCTGCGTCTCTACGCAATCGTGCTGAGCCGGGCCGAACGCCGCGCGTACGCCGTCGATCCGGACGGGGTCGTGGTGTGCGGCACGTTCGACGACTTCAAGCTCGCAAGCTTTTCGCTCGACCCGCGAAAGACGACGGACACGATCGTCGCCCCAGGGACCGACGTTCACGACGGCCTCGGCCGAGTTGACGCACTCATAGGCCGAGAGGAAGTCACGCCGCTTTGAGCGAGAACATCTACCCTAAATTCAACGACGCCAACGAGCGCAACGCCCAGCTCGCCCGCGGCGGCAGCAAGCTCGTCGCACTGGCCGCAGCGATTATCGCCGTGCTGGCCGCGCTCGGTACGCTCTTCTCGCACCATCGCTCCATCTCGGCGCTGACGGCTAAAAATGAGGCGATACTGACACAGTCGCGGGCATCCGACCGTTTCAACTCCTATGAAGCCAAGCGCGTACGCTACAACGTCTACACCGCGTTTCTTACGGCCGGACTGCCGAAGGCGCCGGCCGGTAAGGAATTCGTACAGAAGCTCGCCGAGAGAGAGCAGGCCTCATCGCTCGCAACCTTCGCCGACGCGCAACGCCTGGAACAACTCTCAAGCGCGAAGGAAGAACTATCGGACCGTATTCTCAAGTCGTACGAAACGCTCGAGATCGGCACGACGTTTTGCGAGATTGCGATCGTGCTCGTCTCGATCTCCGCGCTTGCAAGTGCGCGCATCTTCTTGACCATCGGAAGCGGCCTTGCGGCCTTCGGCCTCGCGTTTCTCATCTACGGCTACTTCCAGGCGCATTGAGAATCGCGGCACTCGCGCTCGCGTTCGTGGGGCTTACGGCGGCCGCCGCACGCGATAGTACGGACCAGCGCGCCACCGGTACGCTGGAATTCGGGAATTGGGCGTATTTACCCGGAAGCACGATTCGCATCAGCGTCAACGGCTTCGCGCCGCCGTACGGTACCGCAGTGATCGGCGGCGGACATGTCGACGGCGGCGTATTGCACGTACCCGACGACGCGGCGCCGGGCGAAGACTTCGTTGTGGCCGGCAACAAAGTCGGACTGGCGGCGGCGCTGGCGCGCGTCGCCGCACCGCCCGACGGAACGCGGCCGCTACTTGCCGTAGCTTCCTACGACTCCGGGATAGCGATTCACGATGCGGCGACGTTCGCGCCGCTCGGCCTGCTCGCGACCGGCGGCGGGGCTCCAAGCGACGTTGCGGTCGATTCGCGCAATCGCGTCGTCGCAACCGACACACAGGGTTCGGCGCTGTCGGTCGCGTCGATCGCACCGTGGACCGTTTCTCGCATCGATGGCGTACCGGTGGGCGACGAAATCGCCGTCGATTCGGCGACGGGCGCCATCTTCGCGACGAATCGCGACGTCGACGGGTCCGGCGCGCTGACGCGCGTCGACGCAAACGGCCGCGTCACGGTCGTCAAGACCGGCTTGACCGCCGAGGGCTTGGCCGTGGACGCGAAGCGCGGACTCGTGTACGTTGCCAACGTGAACGACGGTACGGTCGCGGTCGTCGACGCGGCGACGATGCACGTTACGCGCCGCTTCAACGCAGTCGCACGCGTTTTTTCTCTAGCGCTTTCGCCCGACGGCTCGCGCTTGTACGCCGTCTCCAATCAGAGCACCGGTTCGCCGTTCTCGGCGGCCGGCGGCGTCGTGACGATCGCACTCGATACGCCCTCACCGCACGTCGTCGCGCGCAGCGGAAGTCTGACGTTTCCGATCGGCATCGCACTGGATCCCGCAAATGCGCGGCTATTCGTTACCGACGAGGAAGACGATGCCGTCGACGTCCTCGATGCTCGCACGCTGCGCCCCGTGGGAGCGCCGCTCCCGACGTGCCGCACGCCGTGGAAACCGACCATTGACGGGCGCCGTCTCTACGTGGCGTGCGCGCGCGCCGACGCGATCGACGTTATCGATATGCACACGCTGCATCGCGTAAAAGGTGCACCGTTTGCGACGGCGGGCTATCCGTTGGCGGTCGCCGTTTGGCATCCATGAAGATCCTCGTCGCAGCGGCACTGCTCGCGCTCGCACCGGTTGCTGCAGTCGCGCAAGAGCTGCCGCAAAGTCTGGCGCCATCGGAGAACTTCCCGCATATCCTCGCCCAGGCACCGTCGTTTGAAAACGTCGCTCCGGGGGTCGAGTACGGCGAGTATTCGCTCGTGACCGTCGACGGCCCGATCGTCGTTCGCGTGATCGCCGCCCAACTCCATCGCTCCGACGTCCACGCCTCCACGATCTTGGCGCACGACACCCTCACGTCGGCGGGTGAAACCGTCGGCTCGATGGGCAAGCGAACCGGCGCCGTCGCCGGAATCAACGGCGATTACTTCGATGTCGGGAATACCAACCGCCCGACGAACATCGTCGTGCGCGACGGCCAGTTGCTGCGCATGCCGCGCAAACGATTCGCCCTCGCCATCACCCGCGACGGAAACGCGGCTCTCGACGAATTCTCGTTCACCGGACAGATCTCGATCGGCGACAAGACGTTCGGCCTCGACGGGATCGACGAACTTCCCCCACCGGATGGCGGCATCTCGCTCGTCACGCCCGAGTTCGGGAGCGTTCCACCGCTCGAGAACGTAACGCTGGTGCCGGTCGCACTGCTCGGCGGAACTCCTCCGCTGGCGCGGTTTCGGGTGACGGGCATTTCGGACAATCTGTCGCGACAGCCGCCCGGGTATTACATCGCGATCGGCCCGTCAGCGTACGGCCAGGCCGGCGTTCCGAACCCCGGAGACATTGCCGAGGCGAGTGGCGACCTCTCTCCAGTCGGCCTCGATCAAATCGCGGCGGCAATCGGGGGAGGACCGCTCATCCTGCATCAGGGCGTTTGGTACGACGATCCCGATGGACCGAACGGCGGCGAATACGCAAAGCGGATTCCGGCATCCGGCGCCGCGCTCGAGCCCGACGGCACGCTGCTGCTGATCGAAGTCGACGGCCGTCAGCCGCTCCTTTCGGTCGGCATCGAGCGACATGCGTTTTCGGCGCTGATGCGAGCGCTCGGAGCGACGGAGGGAATGGCCTTCGACGGCGGCGGTTCGTCGACCATCGTCGCGCGCCGCATCGGAGACGCCGACGCAACCATGCAAAACTCACCATCCGACGGCATAGAGCGCCCCGTTTCGAATGGAATTTTTGTCTACAGCACTGCGCCGGCCGGTCCGCCGGCCCGATTGGTCGCGCGTCCCGGGGCCATTCACGCACTGCCGGGCGCCGACGTCGCGCTGCGGCTCGCCGCGGTCGATGCGGCCAACCACGTCGTGCCGCCGTCCGCTTCGATCGTCGCATCGGTCGAACCGCCGTCACTCGGCCGCATCGGCGATGGACGATTCGTCGCACTGTCGCCGGGGACGGGCCGCATCGTCCTGCGCGGCGGTTCGCTCGCCGGATCGATACCCGTGGAAGTATCGCGCGGCCCCGCTAGAATTCTGCTCTCGCCGCCGCAGCCGAACGTCGATAAGAACGGAACGCTGCAGTTCGCAGCCCGCGCCCTCGGCGCTCGCGGTTACGCGCTCGAACTTCCCGCGCTCTTACCGTGGAGCACGACGAGCGGTTCGATCGACGCGCGCGGCGCGTTTCGCGCGGCCGATAAACCCGCCGACGTCAGCGTCGGCATCGGCGACGCCGTCGGGCGCGTTCACGTTACCGTCGGATCGCACGAAGTAGCGCTGCCTTTCGCCGACCACGCGCACTTCGTTACCGCTCCGCGCGGCGGCGGAGGCAGCCTCGCACGCGATCCTGCGTGCGGCAGTTGTCTTACCCTGGAATACGCGTTTGCGGGTAACGAACGTGCCGCCTATGCGATGGCGGAGATTCCGCTGCCTCCGGGAACGATCGGCGTCTCGTTCGACGTGAACGACGACGGCGGAAACGCACGCCTGCGCGTGGCGGTGCGCAACTCGATCAACGAGGATCTCTTCGTGGACGCAACGGCGCTCGACGGAACCGGATGGCGCCACGTCACGGTCCGCTTCCCGCCGGAAGCGGCGCAGCCCGTCAAGCTGGTTGCGATCTATCTGCTTCCGCCGAAGGGAATGCAGGAATCGAACGGCTCGATCGGGCTGCGGAACGTCCGCGCAATCGTCGCGGGAAAGTAGCTAGGAGAAGGAACTACGGATTGAAGTTGACCGTGCTTATCGTACAGAAGTCGACGTCGCGAACTTCGGCATAGGCGCCATCTTCGAACTCGCCGCGAACGTCCCATTTGCACTGGTCTTCGCTGCGATCGAATTTAACGTCGACGCTGGCGCCGTCCGCGAGTACGTCGCTGCCCATGATGTCCGAGCCCCAGCTGTCGGTGCCGACCGGGGAGACGAAGAGGGCTTTCATGATTTTGCCGGTGTGATTGTTGAGCGTAAAATCCTGATCGGCAGCTCTTGCGGGAAGTGCCGTGCACATTGCCACGGCGACGGCGAGCAAGAGTGCCTTCTTTGCAGAAGAAAACATCGAACTGCGGTTGGTCATCTGTGTGAAGCTCCTGAAGTTCTCCCTAGTAGTCTAGGGAGTAGTCGTACTTACAGGTATCGACATCGGCTTTTTCGACTTTAGTGCCGTCGTGGTAGATGAACAGCACGTCCATCTCGCAGTTCGTTTGAATCCTAAAGGTGATGCTGTGCCCCGGCGCGAGCACCTCATCGGCGGCGAGTTGGTCCGGGCCCCATTTCTTCTTCTGGATGGGGGAAATATGGATGTGATCGACTTGATGGCCGCCGTTGTTCGTGATCTTAAACGTGTGCGATTGGGCCTGAGCGGGGAGCGTCGCGAATGGGAGCACAAACGCCGCCAGTAACAGACCGAAAGCCGCTTTTTTAATCATATGCGAGCCTCTTTCGAGTAAGTAGCGCAACCCCGCGTGCTTCGTACCGAGGTGGCGGAAACGAAGCACGCAGCGGACTATTGGATGTTCGATGGACGCCGGTCGGACCTTTGCTCCTTGGTTAAGCAATTGTGCAGAAAACGCCGCGATTCCGCCGCGAACGCCGGGCGGAGGGCGGGCGCCATGCAAGCCCTAATAGCGAGGCTATGGAGTTCGATGCCCTAGCTGCCCGCGCGCTCGATACTTCGAAGTCGCGTGGGGCGGACTATGCCGATATTCGGTTTGAGGTTGCCCGTTCCGAGCGGATCGAGGTTCGCAACGGCGTCGTCGCCACGCTGGCCGACGGTACCAGTACCGGCTACGGGATCCGCGCCCTCGTGGATGGCGCCTGGGGCTTTGCCGCGGCGGCGGATCTTTCCGACGCCGGCGTCGACGCCGCCGCCGCCCGGGCGGTCGAGATCGCCCGCGCCGGCGCCGCGATCGGTCGCCGCCGAATCGGAAGCCCGCCGGCGCGCGCCTACGTCGACGCATTTGCGACCCCAATGGAACTCGACCCGGCACAAATACCCTTGGGCGAGCGCGTCGCGCTGCTGCTCGAGGCCGAACGTTTGCTTCACTCCGGGCCGGATATCGCGGTCGGCCGGGCCTGGCTCGATCTTTGGCGCAGCGACAAAATCTTCTACAGCACGATCGGCTCGCGCATCGAGCAGCAGATTCGCCAGACCGGCTCCGGCCTTGAAGCCATGGCTGTGGCGGGCGGCGACGTTCAAGTGCGCTCGTATCCGGGGGACAACGGCCTCTACAACAGCGGCGGCTGGGAAGTCGTCCGGGAAGCCAAGCTGATCGAGGGCGCGCCGCGGATCGGCGAAGAGGCGCTCGCGCTTCTGCGAGCTCCCCAGTGCCCGAGCGGCACCTTCGATATCATTCTCGGCGGCTCCCAAATGTCGCTGCAGATTCACGAGTCGTGCGGCCATCCCGCCGAACTCGATCGCGTGATGGGCTGGGAAGCCAACTTCTCGGGAACGAGCTTTCTCGAAATCGATCAAGTCGATAAATTGAAGTACGGCTCCGACAAGGTCAATATCGTGATCGACAACACGATGCCGCGCGGCATGGCGACGTGCGGCTACGACGACGAAGGCACCAAGTCGATCTCGTCGGATATCGTGCGCGCCGGAACGCTGGCCGGTTACGAAATGAGCAACGATACGGCCCGAACGATCGGACGCGAAAGCAACGGGTGCGTGCGCGCGCAGAGTTGGGAGTTCGTCCCGATGATCCGCATGTGCAACTTGAGCTTGCTGCCCGGCAACGTTCCATTCGAGAATCTCTTCGACGACGTTAAAGACGGCCTCTATATGGAGAGCAACCGCTCTTGGTCGATCGACGACCGGCGGCTCAACTTCCAGTTCGGCTGCGAGATGGCGTGGGAAATTAAGAACGGCAAGCGCGGCCGCCTCGTCAAGAACCCGACGTATGCCGGCATGACGCCGAAGTTTTGGAACTCGTGCGACGCCGTCGCCGACGAAAAATCGTGGTTCGCGTGGGGAACGCCGAACTGCGGAAAGGGCGAGCCGATGCAGACCGGGCGAACGACGCAGGCGACGGGCCCGGCGCGCTTTCGCAACGTATCCGTTGGAGTCGGCTACCGTGAATAAAGCCGATCGCGAATCGCTGGCCAAGAAGGTCTTAGAATTCTCCAAGGCCGAGCAGACCGAAGTACTCGTCGGGAGCGGCGACAACGCGCTGACGCGCTTTACGCACGAAACGTCGAACCAGAACGTCGTCGTGGACGACACCGGCATCTCCGTTCGTGCCATCCTGGAAGGCCGAACCGGTGTGGCTCAAACCAATCGGCGCGACGACGCATCGCTTCGCGACGTTGCCGCGCGCGCGGCCGAAATGGCCAAGCTTGCGCCGAAGGATCCGCAGACGCCGGAGTTGCCGCACGGCGGCGCGACCACGTCGCCGCCGGGAGCATACGACGAGGCGACGGCCCGCGCGAGCGCCGACTTGCGGGCGCGGATGTGCGACGCCATCTTTCGCGCGGCCGAAACCCCCGGTTACTGGTCGGCCGGCTACGCTTCGACCGCCTCGAGCGGCATCACGATCGCGAATACGTCGGGAGCGCTGGCATCGTTCGACGGCACCGACGCATCCGTCAACGTCAAGATGAACGGCGCCGATTCCACCGGTTTTGCGGAAGCCCACGCGAACGCCGTCGGTTCGATCGACGCAGCCGCTATTGGGGCCGTCGCAGCCGGGAAAGTGCGGCAAAGTGCTTCGCCGCGATCGGTCGATCCGGGCGAATGGACGGTGATCCTGGAGCCGGCCGCGCTGGGCGAACTGCTGTCGTACATCACGCACCACTTCTCCGCGCAGTCGTACGAGGAGGGCTCGTCCTTCTGCAGCGATGGTCTGGACCGGAAATATTTCTCGGAGAACCTTTCGCTTGGCGACGATTATGCGAATCCGCTTTCACCCGGCATGCCCTTCGATTACGAAGGCCAGCCGACAATGCAACTGCCGCTGATCGAGAACGGCGTCGTGAAGAACATCGTCACCGACAGCTACTACGCCAAGCGCCTTGACCGGCCGAACACCGGGCACGCGCTGCCCGCACCGAACGCCTTCGGCCCGTATCCGCGACATTTAGTTTTGACGGCCGGCACCAAGTCGTTCGAACAGCTAGTCGCCGAAACGAAGCGCGGGCTCCTGGTGACGCGGTTCTGGTACATTCGCACCGTCGATCAGAAGAAAGCGATCGTCACCGGCATGACGCGTGACGGAACGTTCCTGATCGAAAACGGGAAGATCGCGGGCGGCGTACGCAACTTGCGCTTCAATCAAAGCATTCTCGAAGCGCTGGCGGCCTGCGAGTTTGCAGACAAACAAACGCGAACCGGCGGCTACGCGTACTCACTCGTCGCTCCCGCCGCTAAGATCGAACGCTTCAACTTCACCAGCACGACTGAGTTTTAAAGCCCCCGCCCCTAGGCTCCTAGCTTTGCACTCCGTTCGGCGGCGGCGACCGCGGCGCGTAGCAGCGTGTGCCGGATCTTTCCATCCTCGAGTTCCATCAGTGCATCCGTGGTGCAGCCCGCCGGCGTCGTCACCTCGTCTTTGAGTGCCGCCGGATGGATATCGCTTTCGAGCACCATCTTCGCCGAACCGAGGATCGTTTGCGCGACCAGCGTCCGCGCGATCGCACGCGGGAGGCCAAGCTTCACGCCGGCGTCCGAGAGCGCTTCGATGATCACGTAGGCGTAGGCCGGCCCGCAGCCGCTGATCCCGGTCGCGGCGTCCATCAGCCGTTCGTCGATCGTCGCCGTGAGCCCGAGGGTGGCGAAGAGTGATTCGGCCAGCGCAACGTGCACGGCCGTCGCGCCGGAACCGGCCGCAAGCACCGTCATGCCTGCGCGAATGCGGCACGGCATGTTCGGCATCGCGCGAATGACCGGCACGCGATCGCCGGTCCACGCCCGCACTTGCGCGGTCGAGACGGACGCCGCACACGAGATGACGAGCTGTTCCGGTCGCAACGCGGAAGCGATCGGCGTCAGAACGCCTTCCACCTGAAACGGCTTCACGCAGACCAGGATCACGCCGGCGCTGCGGGCGAGCTCCAGATTGTCGGCCGGTGCCTCGACGCGTGCGTCGTCGCCCGGTGCGAAGCCGCGCCGCGTGGTCGCAATGACGGATTCGACGCCGTCGTGCACGTGCAGCCCCGCCGCGATCGCGCGGCCGAGCGTTCCATATCCTAAAATTCCAACGATCACACCGACACCTCAACACGAGCTTCGTTCTTAAGCAAGAATCCGCCGACGATCGCCAGCGCGCCGAGAATGACTGCAACCAGCGACGGCACGGCCACGAACTCGATTGCCGGATAGCTAAAGGCACCCGCACGCAAATGCAGTCCGCCGATGTCGACCGTTTCGCCGTCGCGCGCTAGCGCGATCGCACCCGGGAGCGGCCGGTCGTCTTCGTCGTCGACCGCGAATAAGACCACTTGCGCCTGCATCCCGGCCATGGGATGCAGCATCGCAGCCTGCTGCGCGGTGAAGAGAACGGCTTTTACGTTGCGATGCGCGGCGGGAACGGCAAAGGCGTCGAACGGCAGGTCGAGGTTCGTATCGGGGATTTTTTGGCGCTGCTGCATCAATAGCACGGGGGAAAGAAACGTCGCACCGTTCGGCTGCGTGACGGTCAAGCTCGCGCCGCGCCGGTCCGCCGCCTCGACGTAGACGACGTCGCGCGGAACTTGGCTCAGATAGAACGTTCCGATATTGCGTCCGCTCGCGCCGATCGCGGTCGTCCGCCCCGACCTCGTCAAGACGACGTCGAGCGGGCCTCCGCCGGCGGTCTTCAACGGAAACGCAAGCGTTCCGCCGAGCTCGTCGACGCGCACGTTGGCACCCGGGGCGCCGACCACGACGCGGTTGTCGGGCGCCAGCAGCCCACTCGCAACGCCGGCAAAACCCACGATGCCTGCACCGAACGCGATCGCGACGATGCCGATGCGCGAACGAACGGACTTCGCTGCGCGAAACGGCTTCCGTACCGCGATCAGACACGCGACGACGAGCGACGCCAACGCGACGTTAAACCACCCGTAGTGGTAGAAATCGCGCCCGGGAAACAGAAGCTCGCACGCCACGACTGCCAGCGTCAGCGGAGCGAGTGAGAGGAATGCGTTCACGTTCGATTCAGCAGGCCGGCAACGGCTTTCCGCATCTCGTCGTACGTGAGTTGACCGTCGAACGCCCGCGCGATGACGCCGTTGCGATCGACGATCGCCGTCGTCGGCATTCCGAGCGCGGAAAAGACGCGTCCGTACTGCTGTTGCCCGTCGATCCAAATCGGGAATCGAATACCGAGCGATCCCGCGAACGCACCGGCGCGTTCCGGCGATTCGCCTTCGTTCACTCCAACGACCGCGAGGCCGCGCGAGGCATACGCTTGCGACAGGCGTTGAAGATCCGGCATCTCGGCTCGACACGGCGGGCACCACGAAGCCCACAGGTTCATCACGACGACTTTGCCGCGATATTGCTCCAATGAGACCGGCGCCCCACGATCGTTCGCGAGTGCGAAGACCGGGGCCGGCTCGCCGACCAAGCCTTGCGGGCCGGCCGGGCGCGCACCGGGAGCGACGAACAGCGGGACGAGCACGATTGCCGCGACCGCGATCGCCGCGAACGCGAGCAGCCAAACCAGACCGCGCCTCACCAATCGCCCATCCGATCTTCGTCGACTTCACCTTCGAAGACGACCGTGCCGCTGGGAAGAATCGCCGCAAAAACCGGCACGTTGCGAAACCGAACCTCACGCTGCCGCGCCGCTTCTTCGCCGAGCTCGAAGAGCCGGCAGTAACGATCGAGCACGTCGGGGCTGCAGCGCGCCACGTGCGGCGCGACGTTATAGGTCGCGACGAAGCTTTCGTACGCGCGCTCGAACTCACTTGCCCCAAAGCGGGCTTCGAGAACGATCTCGCGTCGGACGCGTTCCAGGGATGCCTCCTCGGTTGAAGAAATCGCGACGGCGTGCCTGCCCGAATACTCGACGGAAAAGCGCTTGCCGCCGATTTGCGCACGGAACTGCTCGCGCGTACCAATGCGCTGCGGGATGCCGGTATTCATCCCAAACTGGCCATCGTTTTCGTCGGTGAAAACGAGTCGAGCCTCGCCTACGTCAGAAATCTGGCCAGAACGGCCGAGCGCGTAGGGATTGCGGTCGAAGTCGACCGCCTTCCCGAGCTAGCGACCGCGGCCGAGGTGCGTGCCCAATTGGAGCGCCTCTATCACGACCGTTCGGTCCACGGCGTCCTGCTCCAGCAGCCTCTCCCGCCGCATCTCCGGATCCGCGAGATCGCGGATGCGATCCCCGCGCACAAAGACGTCGACGGCACGCATCCGATGAATCAGGGGCACCTCGCGTTTGGGAGCGGCACGGAATACGTGCCCGCCACGCCCGCAGCGGTTATGCTATTGCTGGAACGCAGCCCGCATTGGCCGCTGCGCGGCCGTCGCGCCGTCATGATCGGCCGATCGATCGTCGTCGGCGCACCCGTCGCGATGCTGATGCTCGCCCAGGACGCGACGGTCACGGTGCTGCACAAAGAGTCGCGCGAATTGCGCCGCGACGTTAAGAACGCGGAGATCGTGGTCGTCGCGACCGGCGTTCCGGGACTCATCACCGGCGACGACATCATGCCGGGCGCTACCGTCATCGACGTGGGCACGACGGTCGTCGACGGCGTTCTCAAAGGCGACGTCGATTTCGAAAGCGCGGTAAAAGTCGCCGGCGCGATCACGCCGGTTCCCGGCGGCGTCGGCCCGGTGACCAACGTCGCGCTGCTGCGCAACGTGGTCAAGAGCGCCGAAAAGATGGGCCTCTCCGCCTCGCACGCACGCTAGCAGGCTGCTAGTTCAGTGAGAAATACCTTCCGAAGAACTTCTCTTGGCCGGGGCGATACGAAAGGTCTTCGCCGTTTTCGCGTCGCGCTTCGAGTTCTTTGCGGCGGCGTTCGAGCAGCCGGCGCAATCGCGGCAGCAGGCCCTCAAGGAAATCGCGCTCGGCGACGAGCCGCTCCTTCGCCGTATCCAACTCCAGCAGGCGCTGTTTGAAGGCTTCGGCGATCTGCAGCGTGTCGCCGATAAGGTACGACGCATCCTGCGCGTCGTCGGGTACTTCGATAACGGTCTCCTGGCCGGAGAACTCGACGACGAGATCGAGATATTCGACAAAGAGATCGCGCACGCGTTCGTTTAAATCTTCGATGTCGTCATCGAGCGGCGGCGCGTCGTCCTCGAGCAGTTCGGCGCTGACGGTAAGGTAGGGCTCGCGGCTAACGATCTCGGTGATGCGAAACCGCGCGCGGCCGACGGTCGAGATGTAAAAACGCCCGAACGGCAGAGGCTGCACGTCGACGATCTCGGCGATCGAACCGATGTCGTGCGGCGTCACGTTGGGATCGCCCGCTTCGGCGCCGTCGGCGATCAGCGCCACGCCGAAACCCTCGCCGCTCTCCAAGCACTCGTTGATCATTTGCTTGTAGCGGGCTTCGAAGATATGAAGGTTGAGGGCGGCTCCTGGAAAGAGCACCGCATTGAGGGGGAAAAGCCGCAGGCGCCTGGGCATTGCGTGGCATCACTTGGGCAGGTTGCCCTCCTTTCCCCGCCAATGCAAGAGGACGATGGAGCAGACTTTACGCTACCTTGAAGCTAGCCATCCCCAGCCGCACCCGCTCCTTCTCGAGCTCGAGCAGCATGGCCGCAAAGACGGAATTCCGATCGTGTCCCGGGAGACCGGGCGCCTGCTTTCCGTACTGACGCACGCGATGCAGGCGAGCCGCATCCTGGAAATTGGAACCGGTTACGGATATTCAACGCTGTGGATGGCTATGGCGCAGCCGCGCATGGGCAAGATTTGGACGATCGACCCGGAGATGCATCGCAGCGATATTGCGATGGCGTACTTCAAACGCGCCGAGGAAGACGACTACATCGAGATCTTCAATACACCGGCGCTGGAGCTGCTCGGAAACTTCTCGCATCGCAACCTCGACATCGTGTTCATCGATGCCAACAAGAACGAATACCGCGACTACTTGAACCTCACGATTCCCATGCTCAAACTGTCCGGACTCGTGATCGTCGACGATTGTCTCTCGGATCTAGAAGCAATGAGCGACTTCAACGACTATTTTCTCAACCATCCGGACCTCGACGCAACGATTCTTCCGCTCGGAAACGGCACCGGTATCGGCGCGCGCAAGCGATGACCCCGGACACGGCGACGTTCAAGGAGGCGATGCGGCACGTACCCACCGGTGTAACCGTGGTCACGTCGCTCAAGGACGGCGAGCCGCGCGGAATTACGGTCAACGCTTTTGCGAGCGTCTCGGCCGACCCGCCGACGCTGCTCATCTGTATCAATCGCGAAGCCCGCAGCTATCTTTTCATCTCGGCGTCGGGGCTCTTTTGCGTCAACATTCTGGCCGGCGAGCAGCGCCATCTGGCGGAACACTTCGCCGGCAAGGTTCGCGAGCGGCAGTTTGAAAACGTCGAATACGCAATCGACGCGACGGGCGCTCCCGTCCTCGGCGGCGCGATCGCGCACTTCGACTGCCGGCTCGAAGAAGAACATCACGTCGGGTCGCACTCGATTATGATCGGCCGAGTACTGTCGTGTGCGGCACGGGCCGGTTCGCCGCTCGGCTACTTCAACGGCGGCTTCCACGATTTCGGCATCCACGTCGACTAGAAAGTTGCGATGATACTCGAAACCTTCCCCGTTGGCCAGCTCGGCTGCAACTGCACGATCGTCGCCGACGAAGAAACCGGCGATGCGATCGTCGTCGACGGCGGCGACGGCGTCGACGACGTGATGCAGCGCTTAGAGTCGCGCGGGTTGCGCGCGAGCCTGCTCGTGCACACGCACGCGCACATCGATCACATCGCCGATGTGGGCCGGCTGCGCGAGCTCACCGGTGGGCGCGGGCTGCTGCATCCCGGCGATCTGCCGCTCTATCACACCATGGACGTGCAGGCGAGTTGGCTGGGACTGCAGCACGCTCCGAAGGTCGTCGATCTCGACGGTGACTTGCTCGACGGCGACCGCTTCAAAGCGGGGAGTATCGAACTCGAAGTGCTTCACACGCCGGGCCACACGCCCGGCAGCGTCTGTTTCGCCGTATCGAATGGCGCGGGAACGACGTTGCTCACGGGAGACACGCTCTTTGCCGGCTCAATCGGCCGCTGGGATCTCGGCGGCACGTCGATGGAAGACATCATCAACTCGATCCACCTCAAACTCATGGACTACACCGACGCAACGCCGGTCATCCCCGGACACGGCCCCTTCACCACAATCGGCATCGAGCGCACGTCAAATCCATACCTCCAAGTGTCACCCTGATCCTGAGCGTAGTCGAAGGGGCGAAGCGCGCTAGGTAACGCGTGAGAAGATTCTTCGTCGGAATCGAGCTAGACGACGCCGCGCGAGAGGAGTGTGCAAGCGTGATGACGCGTCTGCGCACGACCGGTTTTTCAGCGACATACGAAGACGCGGACAAACTCCATCTGACGCTGGCATTTCTCGGCAACGTTGCTGAGGATCGCTTTGGTGATCTCGCGAAAGCTTTGAAAGGCGCGGTCTCGACCGTTGCGCCGTTCGACCTCACGCTGGATCGAATCGGTGCATTTCCGCACGAACGAAGCCCGCGCGTCGTCTACATCGGCGCGCGGCAGCAAGGCGCGAATTTTCGAAACGCTGCGAAGATCGCGCGGTCGGCATACGAAGGCTTAGGGTTTGCATTCAAAGACGACGCGGTCGCTCACGTAACGATCGCGCGCGTGAAAGGCAGCGCTCGCATTGGGCCGGTCCCGGCCATCGACGTCGAGCCGATCCCCGTCGCCGTCGTGGAACTCGCCCTCTTCGAGTCGATCTTCGACCCGAGCAAGCCCAGCACGCGTTACGAAATCACCGCGCGCGCATCGCTGGAACGGGCAAGGTAAAGCGGCTCGAAGAATTCACGAAGGACCCCCTTAGTTGGTTAGCCAACCAAACAAGGATGACCGCCTCGCCTACCCGCGATTCCCTCGTGGCAAGCGCCCGCGACCTCTTCGCGGAACGCGGGTACGAGCGCACGACCCTCGCGCAGGTGGCCGGCGCAGCGGGCGTGCTGACCGGCAGCCTCTACCATTTCTTTCCAAGTAAATCCAAGCTGCTCGAAGCCGTGCTGGAAAGTTATCTCGGCGGCCTTGGCCCGGTCGTGATGTCTCCGGCGTTCGCTCGCAGCGCCGACCCGGTCGAGCAAGTCTTTGAAGTACTGGCCGATTACCGCCGGCGCGTCCTCTCGACGAAGTTCGGGTATCGCTGCCCGATCGGCAGCCTTGCGCTCGAGATCGCCAACGAAGACGAACGCGCGTGCAAACTCGTCGACGCGAACTTCTCCGCGTGGAAAACGGCGATTCAATCGCGCTTCGAACTCGCACGCAGCCGCTTCGCTAAAGGCGTCGACACCGCCGCGCTGGCCGCGCTCGCGCTGACGGTGATGGAAGGCGCGGTCATGCAGGCGGCCGTGCAGCGCAGCATCGAGCCGTTCGATCTTTCGATTTCGCAATTTCGCAACTACGTCAATTCGCTTATGAAGAAAGGGCCGCACGCATGAACCCCACGAGGCTTCTCGCCGCCGTTCTCGTCACGCTCGCGCTCGCCGCAACGGCCGGCAAAGCTCGCGCGCAGCAACTGCCGATTTCGCCGCTCGAATGGCTCGTCGGCGGTACCTGGGTCGCGCAGGGCGACGACATGCCGCCCAATACGCTGCGAATCGAGACGCAATATCGCTGGGCGGCGACCGGGAACTTTATCCAGTTCACGACGCAGTTCATCGGCAAAGACGGTAAACCGGCGGGCAACTATGCCGGCAACTTCTACTACGATCCAGCGACCAAGCAGCTGGCGATGTGGTACATGGATCGCAACAATGCGATTACGCAGGGCTCCGTCGGCACCTCGCCGATGGGCATGACGATAACGCTCGCCGGGAGCGGCGAGGCGCCGGACGCGTCGGGGCCTGTCGACTTGGAAGCCGTCGTTACGAAGACGCCGGGCGACACGTATCGCTGGACGCTCGCCGCGCGCAAAGCCGGCAGTAACGACCGCTACAAACCGCTCTTCATGGTGGATTACGTGCGCAAGCCCGGCTAGCAGAGGCTCCAGCCGCGTCCGCCCGAACTGGCTACGGGACTCGCGCTCGTGGAGGTACCCTCGTGGCAGATTTCCCGAAGTATGACTGGAACTCGGTCGCCGTCGGCATGCAACTGGTGCCGGACGAAGCAATCAAGTTGGCGCTCACCAACGCGCAAAACGTCGACGCGATGTTTGCGGCGTGGGAAAACGTCTGGAAACAAGGGATGCAGTCGATGGGCCTGCCCACCGACGAGATGCTCGCGCAAAGCAAAATGCTGCGCGAAGTACTGCTCGGTTTCTACAAAGCCGAGGCGATTCGCCGCGGGATCAGCGAAGCTTAATTAGGATTTTGCCGTCATCGGCAACCGCCGGTGCCGGCGGCGCGACCGGCGCTGCCGCGACGGGAGCCGGGCGCTCGGGCGCGGGCATGGCTGCGAAGTCCGGAACCGCACCGCTCGCAACCTTCGTGCGATAGTCGTCGAGTGCGACGTGGAGCGCTTCGAGCGCGCGCTCCGGATAATCTTTCTTCTTCTCGGGATAGCCGCCCAGCAGATCCTCCACTTGCGCGGTCGTAATGGCGGCCGCTTCGTCGATCGTCTTGCCGGCGGCGAGATCGACCACCAGGCTGCACGTCGCCGTGCCGAAGCCGCATCCGGTCGTGAAGTACGAGATGTCCTCGATCACCGCACCGGGTCCGACTTTCAGGAAGAAGTTATACATGTCGCCGCACGAGTCGCTGAAATACTCGCCGCTCGCGGTCGGCTTGTCCATCGTCCGGAATCCGGTACGCTCTTCGACGAGCTTCTGAAACTTCGGGAAATCCATGGTTCTCCTAAACAGGTTCGGCGACCGCAGCGGTTGCGGTTGGCTTGATTTCGAAGCGGCATTCCTTGCCGCCGTTGATCAATGACTCGGTCTGCTTCTGCTCGCCGATCGTCTCTTCGATGACGTGATGGATCACCTGGCACATCTCCGGGTGGTCCTTGGCCACGGTCGAGTACGGGCAGCTATGCTCGTGCAGCGCGAAGCCGCCGTCGATCAAGCTATACTCCGCGACCACGCCGCTTTCACGCAGCATCTCGGTCAGTTGCGCGACCCGCTCTTCGGGTTTCTCCGAAGTGATCGTGCGCTGAGCTTTTTCGACCGCTCGCTTCGAGAGACCATCGAAGATCCGGTCGACGGCCGGCGCTCCGAATTGCTCGCGAACCTCCCGCAGCACTGCCCCAAGCAGTTTATCGTAGGCTTGTGGGAAGAGCTTGTCGGCTTCGGGCGTGAGTGAGAACTCCAAGGTCGGTTTCGTCGGACCCCGGCGAACCGGTTTCTCGACCACCAAGCCGTCCCGCTCGAGCACGACCAGCTGCTGGCGTACCGCGTTCGGCGACAGGCCGAAGCCTTTGGCCAGGTCGGCCGCCGAGGCCGTGCCTAAGCGTCGCAGCTCGGCTACGATCTTGCCCCGGGTTGACTGGAAAAAGCGGTCGGCGTGCATGTCTTCGGCGCTATCCTATCATGTGGAATCGAGATAGTAAAGTTTATCCTTGACTTTCTACCCAAGCCTTCGCTACGATACGAGGGCTCACAAGAGGAGAGGGAACCACCGCCGTGTCCGATCAGGGTCTACGCGTCACGAACCTCCACGCCAGCGTGGCGGGGAAGGAGATTCTCAAGGGTATCGATCTGACGGTCGAACCGGGGAAAGTTCATGCCCTGATGGGCCCCAACGGCAGCGGCAAGTCGACGCTCGCCTTCTCACTCGCCGGCCACCCGGCATACGAAGTCACCCAAGGCACCGCGACGCTCGACGGCGAGAACCTTCTCGATCTGCCGGCCGACAAGCGCGCCCGCGCCGGCCTCTTCCTCTCCTTTCAATATCCGGCCGCCATCCCGGGCGTAAAGGTTGCGAACTTCTTGCACGCCGCGCGCCAAGCCGTCCGGCCGGGCGACCTGACGCCGTCGAAGTTCCGCGCCATGCTCTTCGAAAAGATGGAGCTGCTCGGTATGGATCCCTCGTTTATGGGGCGTTATCTCAATGACGGGTTCTCGGGCGGTGAAAAGAAGCGCCTTGAGATGCTGCAGATGGCCGTCCTCGCGCCCAAGTACGCAATTCTCGATGAAACCGACTCGGGCCTCGACGTCGACGCCCTCAAGGACGTCGGCGAATCCGTCGCCGCGCTGCGCGCGAGCGAAGAGGGCCAAAAAGCGGGCTTCCTGATCATCACGCATTACCCGCGCATCCTGCAGCACATCTCGGCCGACGTCGTGCACATCATGATCGACGGACGCATCGCCAAAACCGGCGGCGCCGAGCTCGCGCATCTGATCGAGGCCGAAGGCTACGACGCCATTCGCGAGGAGCACGGCGCAATTGCCTAACGCCCTCGAGGACCGTCTGCTTTCGGGCGACGCGCGAGCGGCCGCCCGCGAGCGTTACGCTTCCACGCCCGCGGGGCGCGAACGGCCCGGACGCTACTGGAAGATCGATCTCGATGCACTCGAGCTCGACCTAACGGCTTTCGCTCCGGATGCGGGCACGGTTCTGATCGAAAACACGAACGCACGCGCGATCGCGTGCGATCTGCACACGGCCGCTGCCGAGCACGGCCCACTCTTCGCGCGCGCTTTCGGCACGACCGGTGCGGCCGAGACGAAGTTTGGCGCGCTGACGACCGCGTTCGCGGGACTTGGCGCGTTCGTGTACGTGCCGGCCGATGCGGCGTGCGACGAACCGATCCTCGTGACTTACGATATCCCAAGCGGCGCAAACGTCTTTCCCTACACCGTCGTACTCGCCGAGCGCGGCGCGCGCGTCACGGTCGTCGAGCGCTTCCTGGGCGGGGATGGCGCGTTCGTCTGCGGCGCAGCGGAGATCGTTACCGAAGAGAGCGGCCACGTGACGTTCGCGTCGATTCAACGGCTCGCCGAAGACGCGCGGATCTTCACGACGCGGACTTCGCGGCCGGGAAAAGACGCGACCGTCGCGTGGGCAACCGCAGACATCGGATCGAACCTTTCTGCCGGCCAGCTGACGGTATCGATCGAGCATCCCGGTGCGCACGCCGAAATCGCAACGCTCTTCTTTCCACGCGGCAGCCAGCACGTCGACATCATCAGCACGGTGGAGCATCGCGTTGGTAACTCGACGTCGGAGACGCTGGTGAAGTCGGCGGCGACGGATCGGGGACAAGCGCGATATCTCGGAAACATTCGTATCGCCGCCAACGCGCAAGGCAGCGATGCCAGCTTGCGCGACGACGCGCTGCTGCTATCGAAGCACGCGCACATCGACTCGGTGCCGGCCCTCGAAATCGCAGCCAACGACGTTAAGGCGTTTCACGGCGCCACCGTCGGGGCGCTCGATCAAAACTCGATTTTCTACATCGAGAGCCGCGGCATCCCGCGGAACGAGGCCGAGCGCATGATCGCCCTCGCATTCTTCGAGCCGGCACTCGATCGCTTTCCGACCGCGAAACTGCGCGAGGATCTGCGTGTCGCGCTCGCAGCAAAACTGCAGTGACCCAGACGATCCACCGGGAAATCGACCCCAAAGCCGCGCGCATCGCGGCCGATTTTCCGATTCTCGCGCACCCGACCTCGCGCGGCAAACGCTTAGTGTATCTCGATTCGGCGGCGACCTCGCAGAAGCCGCAGGCCGTGATCGACTCGCTGGTCGAGTACTACACGCGCTACAACGCCAATATTCACCGCGGCGTGTACGAGATCGCGGCACGCGCCACCGAAGCGTTCGAAGCCGCGCGCGCGAAGATCGCATCGTTCATCAATGCCGACGTTCCGGAGATCATCTGGACGCGTAATACGACCGAAGCGATCAACTTGGTCGCGTACTGCTGGGCTTCGCAGAATCTCAAACGCGGCGACGCGATCCTGACGACGGAGCTGGAGCATCACTCCGACCTCGTTCCGTGGCAGCTCGTTGCCGAGAAGACCGGCGCCGAACTGCGCTTCATCCCGGTCGACGAACGCGGACTCCTCGTACTCGACGATCTCGATCGTTTGCTCGACGGCTGCAAACTCGTGGCGGTCACGCACGTGAGCAACTCGCTCGGAACCATCGTTCCGCTGGAGAAAATCGTTCCGCGCGCGCATGCGGCCGGGGCGCTCGTCCTGGTCGACGGAGCCCAGGGCGTTCCGCATTTGCCGGTGGACGTCAAGGCGCTCGACGTCGATTTCTACGCGTTTAGCGGCCACAAGATGCTCGGCCCGACCGGCATCGGCGTGCTTTACGGAAAGCGCGCGCTGCTCGAAGCGATGCCTCCATTCTTAGCGGGCGGCGACATGATTCGCAAAGTCGACTACGCGAGCACGACGTTTAACGAACTGCCGTGGAAGTTCGAAGCCGGCACGAGCAACATCGCCGATGCGATCGCCTTCGGCGTCGCCACGGACTACCTGAGCGCCGTCGGCATGGATTGGGTACGCGAGCACGAGCGCAAGCTCGTTGCATACGCCTTCGAACGACTGGGCGCGTTCGAATCGCGCGGCCTTGCGATCTACGGACCGCGCGACCCCGATCTGGTCTCGGGCGCCGTTTCGTTTAACTTCTCCGATATCCACGCGCACGATCTCGCCTCGATTCTCGATACCGAAGGCATCTGCGTGCGCGCCGGGCACCACTGCACGATGCCGCTCATGAACAAGATGGGCTGGTCCGCAACGGCGCGCGCGTCGTTCTATATTTACAACACCGAAGCCGACGTCGACGCGCTCGTCGAGGGCCTCGAAAAGGCCGCCAAGGTCTTCAAGCTCTAAGCGCCGCCGGACATGGACGATTTTTACCGCGACTACATTCTCGACCACTATCGGAGCCCGCGCAACTTCGGGCATCTGGATCGCGTCGACGCAAGCGCCGAGGATCTCAATCCGCTCTGCGGCGACACCATCACGATGGAGTTGCAAGTCGACGACGGCAAAGTGAGCGACGTACGCTTCTCGGGCAAGGGCTGCGCCATCAGCCAAGCCTCGGCATCTATGCTGACCGAAGAGATCAAAGGCATGAAGCTCGAGGACGTCGCCCGGCTCTCGAAAGACGTCGTGCTGGAGAACGTCGGGATCGGGATCAGTCCGACCCGGATGAAATGCGCCATGCTCGGCCTGCGCGTCCTCAAGAGCGCCGCAATCGGTGAAATCGCCTCCTGGCCCGACGAGGACTAAAGAGGGAGCGGGCGAGCCGTAGACAACTCACGGCTCTGTGCAACATCGGCAGATTACGCCCGGCGAATGGGATGCTCTGGCCGCCAAACCGGAGTTCATCGCGCTGCTCCGTTCGCGGCGGCAGTTCGTAGTGCCGGCAACGATCTTCTTCATCGCCTACTATTTGGCGCTCCCCATTCTCGTCGGTTTCGCGCCGGAACTCATGAGCCGCGCGGTCTGGGGGCCGCTCACGCTCGCATACGCCTTCGCGCTTTCGCAGTTTGCCATGGCGTGGATCCTTTTGGCCCTCTACCTCTGGCGCGCGCGCAGCTTCGATCTGCAAGCCGCGCGCCTTGCCAAACACGAACGGGAAGAGCTGCGCACATGACCCAAACGCCTACCCTCGTCATGTTCGGCGTCTTCATGGGCATCACGCTCGTGGTGACGTACTGGGCCTCCGGACAGAGCCAAACGCGGCGCGGCTTCTATACGGCTCACCGGCAGATCGGCGGACTACAGAACGGTTGGGCCATCGCCGGCGATTACATGTCGGCCGCGTCGTTTCTCGGGATCACCGGGCTGGTTGCATTCTTCGGCTTCGACGGATTCATGTATTCGGTCGGCTGGCTGGTCGCATACCTCGCCGTCCTCTTCCTCGTCGCCGAGCCGATGCGCAATACGGGCAAATACACGGTGGGCGACGTCATTTCGTTCCGCCTGCACGGGCGCAGCGTGCGCGCCGTCGCGGCCGTCTCCACGCTGACGATCACGCTCTTCTACATGATCGCACAAATGGTCGGCAGCGGCCTGATCTTCAACCTATTGCTCCCGCAGTTCGACGAAAACATCGCGATCATTTTCGTCGGGATCCTGATGCTGGTCTACGTGCTGTTCGGCGGCATGCTCGCGACGACGTGGGTGCAGATCATCAAGGCCGGACTCTTGCTCGCGACGGCAATCGTGCTTTCCGTGCTCGTCATGTCGCGCTTCGGTTTCTCGATGGGCAACTTCCTCAACGCCGCCGCGACGACGCCGGTCCTCGGCAAAGTCACGAACCTGCTGCAGCCGGGGCTGCTCTACAAAGGCCACATCGGCGCATTGAATCTCATCTCGCTCGGATTGGCGCTCGTGCTGGGAACGGCGGGGCTGCCGCATATCCTGATGCGTTTCTTTACCGTGCCGTCAGCGAAAGCCGCGCGCACCTCCGTTGCCTGGGCGATGGTCCTTATCGGCGCCTTCTATCTCACCTCGTCGTTCATGGGACTCGGCGCGGCCACGATCGTCGGCCAAGAACACATCGGCAAACGCATCTATGCCGGTCAGGCCATCGGCTACATCGCCAAGCACGAAGCCCAAGCCCCGGTCCTCAACGCGGATCTCGCGCGCGACGGGTACATCGTCCCGGAGAGCAACAGCAATCTCGCAGCGCCGCTGCTGGCCGAGGCGCTCGGCGGACCGCTGCTCATCGCTTTCGTATCCGCGGTAGCCTTCGCGACGATCCTGGCGGTCATCGCGGGGTTAACCATCACGGCATCCACGGCGTTCGCGCACGACATATGGTGGAACGTCATCCGAAACGGACAGGGTGACGAGCGAGAAAACTTGCTCGTCGCCCGCGGCGCGGCTCTGGGCATCGGCATCGTTGCGATCGTCCTGTCGATCGCGCTCCGCGGCGCCAACGTAGCCTTTCTCGTCGGCTTAGCTTTTGCCGTTGCGGCAAGCGCAAACGTGCCGGCAATCATTCTGTCGCTGACGTGGCGCCGTTTCTCGCGCACCGGGGCGATCTGCGGCATGATCAGCGGTCTCGTTTCGTCGATCGTGCTGATCGCAATCAGCCCGCTGTTCCTGCACGAACGGGCGCTCTTCCCGCTTGAGAATCCCGGCTTATTCTCGATCCCCATCGGCTTCCTTGGCGCGATCCTTGGTACGTATTTCGTTCGCGATACGGAAGCGGAGGAAAAGTTCAACCAACTCGAAGTTCGCGCCAACACGGGAATCGGCGCCGAGGTATAGCTCCAGAATTAGGGGCCGGTTTTTATTGCGAAGTGGTCTTGGATTTGTAGGCCGCCGGGGCCGGGCGATAGCGTGAAGGTGATGTAATACTCGCCGGTTGCGGTTTGGACGTCGGCGCCGACTTTGTAGGTGCCGCGGCCGGTGGCGTCGGCGTGTACGGATTGGATTTTGGCGCTGGAGTCCATGAACGGTTCGCTTGGCGATCCGGTGGCGAGATAGCCCGATGCACCGGAGCGATCGCCGCGCGATAGGTCGCCGAGGTACGCGCGCACCACTGCGGCTGCCGTATCCGAGCCGCTCGAATTCGACGATGCCGCCGGCGCCGCAGTCGGTGGAGGCGCGGGCGTCGGATGCGTTGCGGGAGCTGCTGTTCTCTTTGGTGCCGGCGTTACGACTGCGGCGGGTGTCGGCTTCGCCGCGGAAGATGGTTTCGGTGACGGCGGCGGCGGCGTTGCACTAGGAGTTGGTTTTGCGGACGGCTTCGGACTCGGCGACGCCGACGCGCTGGCCTTCGGTGAAGCACTCGCGGTTGGCGAGGCGCTCGGCGACGCCGTTGCCGAAGATTTTGCCGTTGGTGATGGTGATGGGCTGGGCGTGAAATGGAGGCGCGGCAAGACTCTTACGGACGGGCGAATGATGGGAGTGATCGATGGGAGCGGGACCGGCGTTGCGGTCGGTTGAGCCTTTGTATTGTTGTTGCCTAAGAAGTGTGCGAGCAGACCGCCGAGCAGAAGACCGGCGAAAACGACTACCAGAATCAAGGGGAAGAGCGGCAGACCGCCCCCTCCGCCGTTGTCGTCGTCGGCACGACGGCGACGTGGGCTGTTCGTCACGCTTTATTTGCCAGCCGTTCGGCGAGCGCCGTGCGCAGCGCGCTGGGGAGCGCATCGATGAATTTCAGGATGCTCCTCGGCCAACAGCACGACGGCTTCCTTTAACAGGCCGGAATTCGTACGGGCGTACTCGATAAGATTCGAAAGCGCATCGGTATCGCGGTTCCCGACGCCGTCGAGCGTCGTTCCCGCGCCTTCGACCGCATCCTCGGAAGACTCGCCGCGATCGCGGAACGCGTCGAACATCGCCTCGACGAACGCGTCGGATGCATCGGGCGGCATCGACGGGAGCTCGCTCCAAAAGGCCGAGGCAAGCTCGGTCTCGTCCATTTTTGCGACCAGCTTTTCGATCGCGCCCACGAGCACGTCGGCCGGTACATTCCCGAAGTGGGACAACACTCCAATACGGTTATCCCCTCCGGCAGGCGGCTCCTCGAATCAGAGCAAAAAGAGAGGGCGTGATTCGCGTGAGGGTCCCCCTCGATCTGCACGCCGTCGCCTGCGGCGGCTCGGCGGCGTTTGCGCTCGTCACGCCGTTGCGCGTGCGCGACTTGCTGGCGTTGGCCGTACGCGAAGCGATCGGCGCGCGCGCGCCGCAGGACAAGTTCTATCGCAGCATACATCGTACGCTGGCCGGCGTCGCCGCCGGCGACTTCACGGTCGACATCGACGGCCGCACATTCGGCGACGTCGAGACCGTGGTCGTCTGCGAAGGGACCGCCGACGTTCGGTTCTTCGTCGAGCGCCGGGCCGCCCGAGTTTCGCGCTAGGCCGCATCTGCAACCATCGCAAACGTCGCTTCCGAGCTTGATCGTTCGGGCGCTCGCTCTCGTATGGCGGCGCCTTCCATTGTACGCCGCCGCAGCGGCGTGCGTGATCGGCGCGCAAGCGCTGATCGTTTTCGTTTGGCGCATACCGCACGGCCTGGACTACTCAGGGTTCGTCCTGCCGCCGATCCTCACGACGCTCGTTTATGCGTTCGTGTGGAACGACTCAGATGAGGCGCCGCAGACTGCGGCCTCGACGTGGGAACGCGTTCTCGAGCGCGCGTGGGCAGTGATCGTGATCGATCTGCTGTTTTCGATTCTCGTAAACACCGGTATCAATGCGCTCGTCATACAAGATCCGATCGGCGTCGTGCTTGGAATCGTCATTCTCACCGTCGCCGTTCCGCTCGTCTTTGCAGACACGAGCGCCACGGTGGACGAGATGCCGGTCTGGTGGCTGCTCCCCGGCGCGTTCTGGCGCAGCGTCCGCGCCGCTCGCGGAACGGTCTACCTGCGCGCGATCGCCATCCTCGCCCTGGGCCTTCTCGCGCTATTCGCGCAAAAACCGCTCTTCGATTGGATGCATCACGCGCAAATCGCAAACGCCGAGTTTTGGGCCGTCGTTCCGCTCAACGCAATAACCGTGACCCCGATCGCCGCGCTGACGGCCCTCGTTTACCGCGACGCGACGCGCAAGGCTGCAAATGATGACGCGCACCCTGAAATCGGCGATTGAAACCTTGCGCCGGGTGGTAGTGTAGAATAAAAACTTCTCACGGAACGGAGCCCCGAAAATTCGACTCCCTCGGGCGAAAGCCGCCCTCCTAACCGCCGCCGCGCTCTTTGCGACGACGGCTATGGCCGCGGCCGACCAAGAGTACGCGGTGAGCGGCGACGACATCTACCGCATAGGTTCGAGCGCCACCGTCGCCAAGATCACGTACGAAGGAACCGAGCGCCTGTCCATCACGCAGGCTGTCGGCGGGACGAAGCGCTACACGGCTCTTGCTCGCTACACCCGTAACGGCGACGATGGACGGGCCAGCGTTCAGGCGCGGTTCGTCCAAGATATGACGCCGCGCGGTTCGTTTGAAGACGAGGTCGACGAAGATCCGGACTTTCTGACCGTACTCAACCAGCCGTTCGCGATCCAACTCGATGCGGCGACGCTGCGAGATCTGCGAACGCTGCACAAGAAAGTGCCGTTCGAAGCGAGTTCGCCTCTGGGCGGCGACGCGGTTTTGCGCGGTTTCTTACGACCGGCGCCCGGCGGCCAAATCGACGGCGCGCAGGTGGTCGCGGTGAAGTTCGAAGCCGAAGGCGTGATGACCGGGACGCTGCCGACCAAGGGATCGACGGCGCGCATGTCGGGCCAGATGCGTATGGAAGGCACCGCGTACTATTCGTCATCGACGGCGCTGCTGCTCGCGCTCGACGCGACCCTCACGATCGTCGCTCAGCTGGAGCAGGACGCGCAAAACCGCGTACCGGTGCACATCGTCTACCGGCGCGCGATACGCGCCGACTCGACGATTAAAACGCCCCTACCAACTCCACTTGCAACGGGTGCCGAAACGGAATCTCCTGCAACACCGTAAGCGGCGTGAAGGCAAGATGATTCTGATGGCAGTCGATCAGCATTTCGATACCGCGCTTCACGCAGCCGGTGGATGCGACGTATTTCGCGAGCTTGCGCGTGAAATATTCGTGCGGATCGCTTAACACTTTCGCGTAGTACGGATCGCCGGTTAGACCGTCGGCGCTCAAGCCTTCTTTCGGCACCAGCCACACGAACCACGGATCTCGATTCTGCCGGTAACCGATGAGCACGAGCGGAACCGCGCGCGTCGAATCGAGGTTCGGCAGAAAGCTGCACATCGTATACGCGTCGAACGAAATTTCCGTGGTTTCGAGGGCTTGCGTCATGCGGTACCTTTCCCAGAAACTTGTCGCGCCCGCGGCGCGACCTCAGCCGCGAAGCGGCTGAGAAACTTATAAAGTAAAAAGCCGCTGCATCGACCGAGCGATGGAAGCGGCTTTGCGAAGCTTGGCCGGGCGGCGGCCGGAACGTGAACCATGGGTGTGGCTTTTGTCGCCGGGCCGGAGGCCCCTTCGCCCATCCACAGGAGTTTTTTCGTACCCCGGCGTGAAACCACGCGGCCATAAGGAGCGGTCGGAGGCACAGTATGAGTGCCGTCGCGACCCTCCATCGGGGAGTCCTAGTGCCAGCTGCGGTCCCACCGGGGAAAACGCCGTCTATTCGACCGCCGGCTCCGGCGCCGAGCGTCGAGAATTTCGATCGCATCGTCGACGATTTCCAGCGGCGCCTCTACGGCTTTGCCTTGCGCATGACCGGCAACCGAGAGGACGCCGAAGAGATCGTGCAGGACGCTTTCGTGCGGGCCTATCGGGCGCTCGGCAAGATGTCGGCGGAACAGCGCACCGAACTGCGGCTGCAGCCCTGGCTCTACACGATCACGCTGAACGTCACGCGCAACCGCTTGCGCAGCAAGCGCCCTGCGAACGTCGCCCTGGACGCGCTGGCCGACCCCGAGGCGCTCTTGCGCGAATCGAACGAGGGGCCGCCGCAACCCGAAAAAATCGTCGAACAGAATACCGAGATCGCGCTGGTCGAGCGCGCGCTTTTGCAGTTGCCGATGCACCTTCGTGCAGCGGCAACGCTGCGCTTCATCGAGGGGCGCAGCCATCCGGAGATCGCCGAAATCCTCAACCAGCCGATCGGCACGGTAAAATCCCACGTCCACCGAGCCGTTCGTGTCCTGCGGAAGATCCTCGGTCCGCAGCTCGGACGCTTCACCCCCGAAGGAGCCCCCGCGCATGCGTTGTCGTGATGTCGACGCGTTATGGGACGAGATCCGCGGCGAATGCACCGCGAGCCTCAGAGAGACCGTCCATACCCACGTCGGAGCGTGCCCGCCTTGCCGCGATTTGTACGAGCAGTACGAAGGCGTCGCATTCTGCCTGTCGTGCCTGCCGGCGCCCGAGCCGTCGTGCGACCTCGCTAAGAAGGTCGTCCAGCACATCGCGACGCTGAAATTCAAAACGCGCTCGGCAATCTTGCTGACCGCGGTGGCAGCCCCGGTCGGCCAGCTCTACGTCGGCTTCAAAGAGAACCGCATCGCCTACATCGGCATCGATACCGGGGATACGCTGGAGGACGTGCGAGCGCGCGTCGAGCAGCGCCTGCGCCGGCCGGTCGTTCTGGGCGAAGCGCCGCCGTGGCTCCACGCGACCCTGGAGCGATTCTTCGCCACCTGGATCGTCGACGAGGGCGTGGTAGACATCAGCGACCTCACGCCGTTCGAGCAGTCCGCGCTGCGAGCGGCCGCTCAGATTCCGCCGGGTGAAGTCCGTTCGTACGGCTGGGTCGCAACGCAGATGGGCCGCCCCAAAGCCGCCCGCGCGGTCGGCCGGGCGATGGCGCGAAACCCGCTGGCCATCTTCTTCCCGTGTCACCGCGTCGTGGACTCGACGGGAGCGCTTCACAATTACTTCTACGGGCTTGAGATGAAGGAGCGACTTTTGAAGATGGAGCAAGGGGAACGCTAAGGCCTCGCCAACCTTAACGAAGGTGGCAAAGCACGTCCTTATTCTTGGCTTCGAGCCGTTTGGCGGCGAGAAGATCAATCCGAGCGAGATGCTCGCCCGCAGCCTTGAGGGCCGGCTTATTGCCGGCCGTCCCATTTCCGTGCGCGTACTGCCGGTCGAGACGCGAACGCTGCGCGAACGCATGGAGGCGGTGCTCTTCGAAGAAGATCCCGACATCGTCATCGCGACCTGCCTGTTCGGCGGCCGCGTATCGCTGTCGCTGGAGCGCGTGGCCGTCAACGTCCTCGATTTCGAATATGCCGATAACGTCGGGATCGCTCGCAAGGGCGATGCCATCGAGCGCGGCGGGGTCGAAGCCCGACTCTCCAACCTGCCATTCGATCGAGCGATCGAGGCGTGGCACGCGAACGGCGTGCCTTCCTACGTCTCGAATGCATCGGGCACGTTCATCGGAAACCAGGCGCTCTACGAACTGCTCGCGCTCACCGAGGCCGCGCCGGCGCCGATTATCGTCGGCCTGATCCATCTACCGTATCTGCCGGCGCAAGCGATCGCCGCGGGTTCGGAAACGAATCCTTCGATGTCGTTCGACCTCATGAAAAAAGGCATCGAAATCTTGGTTGAAACGCTCGTCCCGTGGGTCGATCAACGCAGCACGGAACCCGCCGCAGTTCCGCCGTCTGATAAGGTATCCCGCGAGTTGTGGATCCCCCGCGGAGTAAAGGAAGTAGAACGCTGAGCGACCGACGCATTACCGTCATCCCCGACATTCACGGCCACGCCAAGGGCGAGCACCGGCCGTTTGCGGAGGAGCGGCCGATTTCGTATTCCGCGCGGATGTTGTTCTTGTGGTTCTATCATGCATGCCGGCGCGGTTCTCCGCGTTTCATGATGGTGAGCGATCACGTCAACTATCTGACGTTCGAAGATCCCGGCGCGGTTCACACGGTCCGTCGCGCTCTTAAACTCGCGCACGCCGGCGATCTCTACGGCGCCGCCGAAACCGCAGGCGTCGACGTCGCACACGCTTCCGTCGTCTCCGATGCCCTGCGTCGCGGCATGCGTTTTTCGATCGGCGCCGAGGTGGACAACGACCCGCGCGCGCGGCCGGACGCGCAGAACATCGTCGAAGCGATGCGCCCGGACGGCATTATCCGCACGGTGCACTTCATTACGGTCGATCACCCGGAAAAAGGCTCGGATTGGGCGTGGCAGATCGACAACGCCGAGTTCGCGCACCTCTTCGAGCACGTCGGAACCGAAAAAACCTGGGAGCTCTACATCGCCAAGCTGCTGGACGACGTAGAAAAGCTGCCGGGCAACGTGGTCGGCAACTTCTACCTGCCCGCGACGTTCGGACACTGGCCCGCGGCCAAGCATCTGGAAAACTACGAAGACAAGATGCTCGAAGCCGCACACGCGCGCGGAATGGCCGTCGAAATCAACACGCGGTTCCTGTATCGAGACAACCCGGAGGATCAAAAGCAGAAATACATCGACGCGATCTCGCGTCTGATGCGCAAAGCGCACGCCAGGGGCGTCGGCATCGCGATCGGTTCCGCGGCGCATAGTCCGAAGGACCAAGGCAACGGCTTCGAGATCGTTTTGCCGCTGCTCGACGCGTTCAAGATCAACGAAGTCGTCTTTCCGGTAGCCGGCCGCCTCGCGCGCGTCGTCCTGCGAGCGACGCGCGAGCATCTCGAACAGCACGAGAAGCGGCGCGACACGGTCAACCCCGGCAGCAGCATCACCGGCTTCAGCCGCGCCGAACTCGGACTTCCCGAAGAGATTCCGGTTCCGGCGAAAGCCCGCGCCGCGCGCGCCGTCGGCCCGAAAAAGCGGCCCGGCGATGCTACGCGTCCGGTTAAGCGCGCCGAGACCGGCGCCTCGACCGCCAAGAGCACCTCGAAGCGCACGGCCGAATCCTCGACGTCGTCGAGCAAAGCGAAGGCGGCACGCGGAACCGACGAACCCGCACCGCCCAAGAAACCGGCCGCGAAGGCGGCCGCGCTCGCCAAACCTGCGGCGGTCAAACCCGCACCGGCGACAAAGGTGAAGGCCGCGAAGCCCGCCGCGCCCGCCCCCAAAGCCGCCAAGGGCAAGCCCGCGGTAAAAGCTGCACCCCCGCCCGTGAAAAAGATTGCCGCGAAGACGCCGGCTCCAAAAGCTACACCTCCAAAGAAGGCCGCCGCCGTGAAGACTGCGGCCAAAGCCACGCCCGTGAAGGCCGTTGCTGCGAAGAAATCCGCACCGAAGAAACCCGCGCCCGCTCCAGCGAAGAAGGCGGCGGTCGCGAAGAAACCCTCGATCAAGAAGCCTCCGGCGAAGATCGCGGCGAAACCGAAGAAGCCCGCGGCCAAACCCGCGGTCAAACCCGTCGCGAAAAAGCCGGCGAAGAAAGTTGCGAAGCCGGCGGCCAAGCGCCGATAGCTCTAGGGCAAAACGTCTTTGTAAGGAGAGTAGGAATGGCGGACATCGCGCGCCTACGCAATATCGCATTCGTCGGAACCCACCATGCGGGGAAGACGACGCTCGTCGAAGCCGTGCTCGCATTCTGCGGCGCCATCGGCCGGCGCGGAACGATCGCCGACGGAACGACGGTAACCGATCACGAGCCCGAGTGCATCTCCCACGCCCAGTCGACGCAAGTGAGTTTCGCGCACGCCGTCGCCGACGAGATCGATATTACGATCGTCGATTGCCCCGGCTTCATCGACTTCTACGAAGAGACGCGCCTCGCGCTGACCGGCGTCGACGCCGCCGTTATCGTCGTCGAGGCGGACCCCGGCCGTATCGTCCAAACGCAGGCGCTGGTCGACTACATCGAGTCGGTGCGCATGCCGCATCTCTTCGTCGTCAACAAGATGGATCGCCCCGGCGCGGATTTCGCCGGGACGCTGGCCGCGCTTCAGGGCGCATACGGCCGTCACGTCGTCGCGGAGCAATGGCCGCTCGGCAGCGCGGAGAGTTTTCACGGTTTCGTCGATCTAGCGGAACTGCGAGCGCGCGGCCATAAAGGCGACCACGAAACCGACGAGGCGATCCCCGGCGACGCGCAGGGCGACGTCGCGCGAGCACGCGGGGAGCTGCTCGAAGCAATGGCCGACTTCGACGACCACTTGATGGAAGAATTGCTCGAGGGAATCGAGCCTCCGCTCGACGAGATCGAGCGCGACCTCTGCACCGAGTGCGCGCACGATCAAATCGTTCCCGTACTGGTCGCGTCGGGCGTTTCCGGCGCGGGCGTTCCGGCTCTCGTGCGCGCGATGGAAAAATGGTTCCCGTCGCCCGCAGAAGCGCCGAAGGTCGACGCCGAGGGCCGGCCGATCGCGCCGGATCCCAACGGGCCGGTCATCGCGCACGTCATCAAGACGTCGATCCACCCGCAATCGGGCAAACTTTCGATTGTGCGCACGCTTTCGGGAACGCTCAAATCCGACGCGACGCTCGTGAACATCAGCAAGAATGATGAAAAAGCCAGGGCCGGCGGTTTGTACCGCCTGCAAGGCAAAAAACAAGAAGCGATTACCGAGGCCGGCCCCGGTTCGATCGTCGCTATCGGCCGCCTAGAAGCCGTCGCGACCGGCGACGTGCTCACGTCGAACGGGCACAAGGTCCTCTTGCCGCGGCCGCCGTCGAGCGAACCGGTCTTCGCCGTTGCGATCCGGCCGAAAGATCGCATCGACGAGGCGAAAATTTCGCAGATGCTCGTGCGTATCGTCGACGAGGATCCATCGCTGCGTCTGCGCCGCGCCGACATCACGAACGAACTTCTGCTGCTCGGCTGCGGCGAACAGCACGCGTCGATCGCCATCGAGCGCCTCGCGCGCAAATACAAAGTCGAAGTCGAAATGCATCCCCCGTCGATTCCGTACATCGAAACGATTACGGCCGGCACCGAGATCCATTCGCGCTACAAACATCAAACCGGCGGCCACGGACAGTTTGGCGACGTCTGGCTGCGTTTCGAGCCGCGACCGCGCGGCAGCGGCGTCACCTTCGAAGAGAAGATCGTCGGCGGCGTCGTCCCGCGCCAGTTCTTCCCCGCCGTCGAAAAGGGCGTCCGCGAGGCGCTGCTGCACGGCCCGAGCGGCCATCCGGTCACGGACGTGCACGTCACGCTCTACGACGGCGCCTATCACGACGTCGATTCGAGCGAGCAATCCTTCAAGACGGCGGCCGGCATGGGCGTTCGCGAGGCGCTTCCGAAGTGCAATCCCGTCGTGCTCGAACCGATCGTCCACGTCTCGGTCCTGGTTCCGACCGCGTACACGTCGACGGTCATCCAGCAGCTCACCGGCAAGCGCGGTCAGATTCTCGGGATGAATCCCGCCGAGAAGCCGGGCTCCGACGTCGTCGAAGCCTACGTTCCGCAGGTCGAGCTGGCGCGCTATATTACCGAACTGCGGACCGGAACGCAGGGCCTAGGCACCTACTCGTGGCGCCACGAACGCTACGACCCGGTCCCCGGCAACCGCGTGGCCCCCAAGGCGGCGGTTTAGAACTCACCACTCGACGAAGGATACTTGTGAAACGGATTCTCGCGTTTGCGGCGTTGGCCGCATCCCTTGCCGCATGCACGAAAGTGGCGAACGAAGACCAGAGCGGAGGGCGTCATTCGTGGACGCAAGCCGGCGTTCTGCGCATCGCCATCCAGTCGGACGTCAAGAGCTTGAACCCGCTGCTGAACTCGAATACCACCGACGTCTTCATCAACCGTCTGATGTTCGAACCGCTTCTCACCGCGGATCCCAAAGGGAATCCGCTGCCGATGCTGGCCGTCGTCGTACCGACGACGCAGAACGGCGGCATCAGCGCCGACGGCCTCACGATCACCTACCACTTGCGAAAAGACGCGAAATGGACCGACGGCGTCGCCGTAACCTCCAAGGACGTGAAGTGGTCCTGGTCGGCGATCATGAACCCGGCGAACAACGTCGTCTCGCGGCACGGCTACGATTACGTGAAAAGCGTCGATACGCCGGACGCTGCGACGGTTGTCGTGCATCTCAAACAGAAATTCTCGCCCTTCGTCAACAGCTTCTTCGCCGAAAGCGATCAGCCGTATCCGGTTGCGCCGGAACATATCCTCTCAAAGTATCCGAACCTGAACGCCATTCAGTTCAACGGCGAACCGAACGTCAGCGACGGACCGTTCCGCTTCGCCGAATGGTCGCGTAACGACCATATCGACCTCGTTCGGAACGACGACTTCTTCATGGGCAAACCGAACCTGGACCGCGTCGAGATCAAAGTGATCCCGGACGAGGACACGTCGGTAAATCTGCTGCGCACGCACGGAATCGATTACATGTTTCAAGCCTCGCAGCGGACGTACAACGAAGTCAAAGACATTCCGGACATCAAAATGGTTTGGGTGAACGTCAACGGCTACTACGATATCCAGCTGAATGTGGCACGACCGTACCTCGGCGACCCGAACGTACGCGATGCGATCGCCTACGCGATCGACAAGAACGAACTGAACAAGACCCTGACCTTCAACACGCAGACGATCGCAACCGAAGACATCCCCGACTGGATGTGGGCCTTCAATCCCCACGCGAAGTCGTATCCGCACGACCCGGCAAAAGCGCGCGACCTTCTGCGCAGCTCGGGGTGGACGCCGGGACCCGACGGCATCATGCGCAAGAACGGCGATCCGCTCGTGCTCGTCATGGTCTCGAACAACTCGAACGTGACGCGCAAACAAATGTCCGTCCAGGTTCAGCAGATGCTCAAACAAGCCGGCATCGACGCCGAGATCAAGTATTACCCCGCCGACCTGCTCTTCGCACCCGCCGGCATGGGCGGCATCCTTCAGCTCGGGAAGTTCGATCTGTCCGTTGCCGGATGGTATTCCGGGATCGATCCCGACGACAGCTCGCAGTTCTTGTGCGCCGACTTCCCGCCGGGCGGCTATAACTACTCGCGCTACTGCAACAAAGACATGGAAGCAGCACAAAACGCAGCGCTCACACACTACGACCGCCCGACGCGACAGGCGGCTTACTACCGGATCCAGGATCTGCTCGCGCGCGACAATCCGTTCGTTTTCACGTGGTGGATTCGCCAGCTCGAACCGATCTCGGTCGATTTCAAGGGCTTCGACCCTAACCCCGTCGTCGAAGACTGGGACGCGTGGCAATGGAGCATTTAGGTTCGCCCGATCAGACTCCGGCGCTGGAACTGATCTGGCTGCGTAAGATCATCGTCGAGCGCGCGCTCACCCGCGGCGATTACGTCCTCTCGGGCGGCGTGCATAGCGACTACTACATCGACAAGTTCCGCCTCTTCGCCGATCCGAACGTGCTGCGGCGCATCGCGCGCCTGTTCACCTCGCTTATCGCCGAAGTCAACCCGGACTTAATCGGAGGAACCGAGCTCGGCGGCGTCGTCATCGCAACCGCGGTGTCGCAACTCACGAGCCTGCCGATGATCGCCGTCCGCAAGCAGCCCAAAGGCTACGGCGCGTTCTCCGACGAGTACGTCGAAGGGCCGTACGAGAAGGGCCAATCGGTGCTGCTGCTCGAGGACGTCGTCACGAACGGGCGCGAGCTGATCGCGGCCACGAAACGGCTCGAAGATCTCGGGCTGCACGTCACACCGTGCGCGGTCATCAGCCGCGGCCTCGCTCCGGTGCGCGCGCTGATGCACTTCTCGCTCCCGCGCGGCAACGCTTCGGCGGAAAACTAGGCCGCTTCGTGAGCGAGGAGCGCCGCATCTCGCTCGACGGCGCCCGGGAGCGTCTCGCGGGCGTGCCCACGACGTACGTCGAGCTCTGGCAACGCCGGGACGTATCCGTGGAGTACTACGCTCCGCGGGGCGTAGACGATCAGCATCCGCACGATCGCGATGAGATCTACATCGTCGCGTCGGGCAGCGGACGCTTTCGCAACGGCGACGCGACGGATCCGTTCGGCCCGGGCGACTTCTTATTCGTACCGGCGCACGTCGTCCATCGTTTTGAAGACTTTAGCGACGACTTCGGAACGTGGGTCGTGTTCTTCGGCTAGGGCGCAGGTATCTCGAATGCGACGATCTCGTTATCGCTGCGAGAACCCGTCCAAAAGCATTTGCCGTCGAAGGCGAGCCCGCGCGCGACGAACGGTATCGATGCGAGCAACGATACGAGCGGCGTTTCACCCGTCGTGTCCACTCTCGTGAGGTGCAGGTTTTTGAAGTTCTCGCCGGTTACGAGATAGAACGCACCGTCGACGATCGTCATGCCGACGGGATTCCGGCCGAGCGGTATCTCGGTAATGACCCCACCGTGTCCGTCTAAGGCGAGAATTCTTTGGTTATGCGCTTGCGACAAAAAGAGCGCGTCGCCGTCGTAGGCGAGGTGCACGCCGCTGCGATCCGGGCACTCGATACGATCGTCCGCAAAGCCCTGGCCCGGAACGAACCGATAGATGTATCGATCGTCGTCGTCTTCACCAAATCCGATTACGAGCCGGAGTTCGTCTCCGACGACCGCGATGCCGAATGGTGCTCCCGGAGTCTCGACTTCGTCGCCGATCGTCCACGTCGCGGGGTCGAGGGCGTAGAGACGATGCGCCTCACGACTCGATACCCACAACGTCCTTCCGTCGAACGCGACTCCAAGCGGCTCCGGCCCCGGCGCCGGCAAGCGCAAAATTTCCTCAACGTGCATTGACGATATGTTTGTTGAGGAAAGCCGTCGTTCGCTTCCACGAGTCTTCGGCCGCATTCGGTTCGTAGTTCTTTCGCGTTTGGTCGAAGAACCCGTGGCCGGCGTGCGGGTAGATTTTAAAGTCGTTGTCGACCGGCAGCTTGTCGCGGAACGCCTCGACCTTCTCTACCGGTATGCCGGCGTCGTCTTCACCGTAGCTTGCGACGATCGGGATCGCGGCTTTGCCGGGGTCGACGTCACCCGAGAGGCCATACCAAACGACGGCCGCCGAATAAAGATCGGTGTATCCAACGATTCGGTACGCCGCCATCGTCCCGCCCATGCAAAACCCGGCGACGGCGGTCTTGGACTCTGCGTACCGCTCGCGCAGCCAGCTCACCGCGGGACGCGTATCCAGATCGATGGATTCGGTCGTCAGCTTCATCGCGAACGGCTTGAAGAGCGAATGGTCACTGGTCTCGTCACCGTCCGGCACCCCGTCAAAGCGCGCGTACAGATCGGGAACGACGGTCGCAAACCCTTCGGCCGCAAAACCGTGCGCCGTCTCCCGCATCGACGCATCGACGCCCCAAATATGCATCATCAGCACCACCGACGGCGTATCCGCCGCGATGCTCTCAGGCAGCGCCGCATACCCCCGCAACGCACTCCCATCCTCCCGCCTCATTTCAATCCACATACGCAGTTTCTCCCACAGAACGCTCGCCACGAAACGCCGCGCTTATCACCCCGCGCCGCGTTGCGAGCGGAGCTTGCGCGCGGGGCTTCGTGTCCATGGGCGATTTCTGATTTTCCCGAAAAAGCCCGGAGGGCGAACTTCCTTTGAACGTTTCGGGAAAACGGATAAGTAGAAAACCCCATGGATGGGGTTTTCGAGCGGTCGCCCATGGACACGAAGCCCGCGCGCAAGCTCCGCTCGCAACCGCCCGCCACAAACCTCAGCCTTCGTTGCGCTCCTGCGAAAACGGAGAAACCGCCGCACGCTCCGCCTGCCAACGCGGCATGCGGCGCCGGTCGGAAACGCGGGAGCTGACGTCGGACGAGGAACCTTCGACGCTAAGTTCGATACCGTCGTCGGCCATCGAAACGCGGCCGGAGAAAGCGGATTGCGCCGCCTCTTCGAGTTCGTCCGGCGCGTACGTCGAGCCATAGTGCGTGAGGACGAGACGGTGCACGCCGGCGCGCTGCGCCATTTCGCCGGCCTCTTCGGCCGAGGAGTGTCCGCGCATGCCTTCCTCATGGCCGAGGCCAAGCGTCGCTTCGCACAAGAAAAGCGAGCAATTCGCGGCGTGTTCGACGACGGAATCGCACGGCGCGGTATCGGCCGAATAAACGACGCTGGCGTTGCCGTGTTCGGCGCGAATCGAATAGGTATCGATATAATGGCGGGTATGCCGAAAGGTCAGGCGCAGATCGTTGATTTCGAGCGGCCGTGCCGGGTCGTATTCCTGGATGGACAGCACCTCGTCGAGGAAATCTTCCGGCCCCTCGGAGGGAAACGCACTCGTCAGTTTTCGCAGCATCGCTTCGCCGCCGGGCGGCAGAAAAACAGGCATGCGGCCGTCTCGCAACAGCGGTCCGTACTTCAGGCCGTAGCGTAGCGGGATCAGGTCGAGAAAATGATCGGCGTGCATGTGGGAGATGATGACCGCATCGAGCTGCGGATAGTCGATCGTTGCGTGAAGATTTCCGAGCGCGCCGCTGCCGATGTCGAACAGCACCGACGAATCGCGCGTTCGCAGCAAGTAACAGCTGCAGGCGCGCCCCGGCCGTTGAACGGACGGACTCGAACCGATCACGCGCATGCGTATGGCCGCCGCCATTACGATAGCGATGAAAGCACCTCCTCGGCATGTTCGTCGACGCTAACCCGCGGCCAAACGTTGACGATCTTGCCCTTTTCGTCGATGGAAAACGTGGAACGCTGGATTCCCAGACGTTTCTTTCCGTACATCGTCTTCTCGACGATCACGCCGAACGCGTCGCAGAGCTTGGACTCGGTGTCGGCGAGCAGCGCGAACGGGATGGAGTACTTCTTTTTGAACTTCTGATGCGACTCGACCGAGTCGCGGCTGACGCCGACCACCCGGGCGTTCTTCTTCTGGAACTGTTTGTAGATGTCGCGGAACTGCGAAGCTTCGCTAGTGCAGCCCGGCGTATCGTCCTTCGGATAAAAGTACAAAACTAAATGGCCGCCCAGCAGGTCGGTCGTCTTTATTTTCTCGCCGCGGTCGTCCAGCAGGGTCACCGCCGGGAGGGTGTCACCTACACCAAGCAACGCATTATCCTCAATACTCCCCTACGGTATCTATCGGCTAACTTTGATCGCTAAATTGGTCCAGGGGGACCATGAAAAGCAACCGGTCGCCCGGTTGGACCTCTCCCTCGAACTTGTGTATCGGCACGGTCTCTCCTTTCCCCCGACCGTCGTCGCGCCACGCGTACAGGGGGACCCAGCGGACCTTATACCCCGGCATCTCGGGGGGAGCGGGAGGTGGAGCATTCTCGGGCCCCTGGAACCGCTCGGCCAACTGGAACGTCTGAACGAACGAGCTTCCCGGGAAGAGGTCGAAGCGCCCGCGCGTGCTCTCGAAACGGGCCAGCCCGGCGATCGTCGGCGCCGTCAGTTCGGTCGTCGAGAACGAAGCGATGCCGAAGTGCCGTTTGATCGAACGTCCGAACGTCAGGTCGTCGACGCGTAAGACGATATGGAGATCTTCCAGGCCGCGCTCGCGGGTCCGCGACCGCGCTCCCAGCGCCGCTTCGAGGTTGGCGGTATCGCTGTTGGTCACCCCGACCAAGCTCTTGGCCTTCTCGGGCGCGCAAAAGGTGATCGTTTCGTCGTTGGTCGCGTCGCCGGTCAGCAGATCGATCTGCTGATCGCGCGCCATTTCGATCAACAGACCGTCGGGGTTTTTCTCGACGACGACCACGTGTTCGTCGAGCTCGCGCAAGTAATCGATCACCAGTGAGCCGACGTTCCCGGCGCCGCAAACGATCACGTGGCCTTTGCGATGGATTTGCCGTAACCCGCGTATACGCCGGATCGCGGCCGCGTTGAGCCCGGACGTCACCGATGCAGTGAAGATCGCAAACGTCATCAGTCCCGCAAGCATCACACCCATGGCGACGAAGAGCGATGCAACGTCCAGGAGGGCTTGCGGCCCCCGCGCGCACCCGTTGCAGGGGCTCACGTCGCCGTATCCCACCGTCGTCATCGTGGTGAGCACGTAGTACATCGTGGCCGGCACGTTCCATCTCATGGCGATCGAGAAATAGATGACGAAGGCGACATACAGCCCAACGCTCGTCATCAGCGCGGTACGCAGGATGGGCTCGCTCCGGCGAAAAGCAGCCAAGAAGTCGTTCCAGTGCACCCGCAGCGGCCGTCGTTCGGCCTTATCCTGTCGCGTTTGCGCGCGCCTTCCGGCGTTTTTTAAATTTCGCACCGGCCCGAACGCGACGAGCCGGTCGGTCTTGGCGAGCGACGTTGCGATTAATTCGGTGTTCGGGTGTTCTTCATCGCCGTGACAGAGAAAAGGGGCTACGCCGTTGATCGAGACGATCCGCACGCCGAGCGCCTGCTCGGCTTCGATCACGGTCATTCCGGCGATGCCGAACTTCTCGGCGTCGCGATCGCTGAAGCCGAAAAGCGCCGAGCCGTCGTCGGTAACGCTGTTCGGATCAATGCCCTGTTCGCGCCGGTGCGCGACGCGCGCGACCATCGACTCCAGCGTCGGAAACGGAAGCGCGTAGAAGCACGCCGGATCGACCGAGGAGGCGGCGTAGGTCGCCGCCGCGTGGGCGGCCGGCGAGATCGCCGTGCAGTTGTAGCGCAATCCTTCCTGAATTTTGTGACCCAGCAGCGGATTGAACTGACGCAGGGTGACGCGCGCCTTGTCGTTGATGTCGCGCGCCGAAAGCGCCACGCGCAGGTTCATCCGGTCGTCCTGTGCGACCGCGACGACGCAAAAACTTTGGTTCGGTGCTTCCTCGACCGAGCGCAATCCGGCATGCTGCAGCGCGAACGGCTCGCCGGGGTCCTCGTTGAGAAACGTGAACGCGTCCCCGAACTCTTCGGCAAGCCGGTCGGTCTCATGGGTAAACAAACGCGCCGTACGCTCGTCGGTGTGCTTCCACATCATCACGACGGCGTGTCCGGCCGTCTTGAGGATCTCTCGGCAGATTTCGAGCGCTAGGTAATCACCACCGACGACAATAATGACCGTCTCCGAAGCCATAGGCCCCCTGATTAACCCGACCGATGCCGCCTACCTCGCCGGAGCATGCCTCCGTTCGTCCGCCCCACCCGCTCGCCGTCGAACTCATCGCAGTTCTCGACGCGGGAGGAACGCGCGTCATCGACTTTGCCTCGGGGTCGGGCCGGAACGCTCGCGCGTTGCGCGCCGCCGGGTTCGAGGTGGCGGAGATCGGCGACGCGGACGCGACCGCCCTGACGATCGAACGCACCAGCGGCCGCTTTGCCGCGGCACTCTCCACTCACGGGTTGCTCCACGGCACCGCCGAGGTCATCGGCGCCTTGGTCGAAGCGATCGCGGCCAAACTCGAGCCGCGGGGACGGCTCTTCGCGACCTTCGGCTCGGTTCGCGACGCGCGATTCGCGCAGGGTCTGGAGATCCAGCGTTTCGTTTATGCTCCGCTGGACGGCGACGAGCGCGGCGTCGCCCACGCCTTTTTCGACGAGCCCCGGCTTCGCGCGCTTCTCGAGGGGCGGTTTGCGCTGGAGTCCGTCGAAGAGCGTAATGCCGACGAAATCGCCGGCGATTGGGCGCATCGAGAGAAACCGCTTCGGAGCAGCGCCCACTGGTTCGTCCACGCGCGCAAGCGCGACTGACTCTCCAAAATTCGTTACCGGGCGCCCTCGCCCGATGTCGCCGCCGCTTGGCGGCAAAAATTGGAGTTACTATGCCACTGACCAGAAAGCACTTTCTATCGGCTGCTGCCGCCGGAGCTTCGATCGCTACGCTCGCATCGGCGAGCGCCGCCAATGCGGCGGATGCCGGCGACATGCGATCTCTCGTAAAATTTCACATTTTAAAGTCGAGCGAATACGACGCTGCGGCAATGTTGAAAACCCTCACCCAGTCTTCCGATCACAAACAAGTCTTCCAATCCGTTTCGCCGACCATCATCGTTCCAGGGCTCTCGAGCCTCTATCTGCACATGCAGAATTCGATGAACGCCTACCAGTTTTCGTTAGGCCTCGGCAACCTGTCGACGCTGGGCGTGCTCATCGGACCGTCGATCGTCTTCGCACTGACCGATGCGATGTGGACGAAATACGGCATAGGCAAGGCGCTGGGTTCGGACCTCGCCGCGACCAACATCTACTACAAGGCGACCTCGAACTTAGACTCGGGCGCCTCTCCCGACGACCCGAAAGGCCTCTACCAGGATTGGAGCGCACAAGCCGTGCTCAAACGGGGAGGCTCGTTCTTCGTCTGCCACAACGCCACCACCGCAATCGCTATGATTCTGGCTTCGAAGATGGGCGGCGATCCAAAAGTTGCACTCGCGGATTTTGAGAAGAATCTGCTGCCCGGCTTTCAAATGGTGCCGGCGGGCGTTGCTGCGATGCAGCAAGCGCAAGAAAACGGCTGGAAGCCGTTTCCAATAATATAACGCCTAGCAATACGCTATAGAGTTAGTAACGTCCGACGCTGTGGTCGATCTTGAGGGCGAAGGCATCGATGCCGCCCTCGAGGTTGTAGACTTCGCCGAGCCCGTCCGTGACGAGGAATCGCGCGATGCGCGCGCTGCGCTCGCCGACGTGACACATCACGATCACCGGCCGGTCGCGCGGTATCTCGCGAATGCGCGCCTGCACTTCCCGCATCGGGATGTGCAGCGCGCCGGGCACGGACGCCATTGCGACTTCGCTCGCCTGGCGAACGTCGAGCAGCGTAAACGGCTTGCCCTGCTGCCGCCAACGGTCGAGTTCGGCGACGTCCATCTCGATGTAGTCGAGCGGCACGCTACTTCTCGCTGCCGATCAGATCCCGCATCGGGCTCGACGCATTTGCATAGAGCCGCTTCTCCATCCGGCCCGCGAGGAACGCCTCGCGGCCTGCGATGACCGCGTGCTTCATCGCGCCCGCCATCCGCTCGGGATCCCGCGCGGCCGCGATGCCGGTGTTCATCAACAGCGCGTCGGCACCGATTTCCATCGCGATCGCCGCATCCGACGCCGTGCCGACGCCGGCGTCGACGATCACGGGAACGCCGGCGCGCTCGACAATGATGCGAATGGAATAGGGGTTGCACACGCCAAGCCCGCTGCCGATCGGGGCGGCGAGCGGCATCACCGCCGCACAGCCGACCTCCTCAAGCTGTTTGCACACCACCGGATCGTCCCCGATGTACGGCAGCACGGTGAAACCGTCGGCCACAAGCTTCTCCGCAGCTTCGAGCGTTCCGCGCGCGTCGGGATAGAGCGTATCCGCGTCCCCGATGACCTCGAGTTTGATCAAGTCCGTATCGAGAAGCTCGCGGGCGAGCTGTGCGGTAAGAAGCGCGTCTTTGACCGAATAACAGCCGGCGGTGTTGGGAAGAATGCGCATGCGCGTGCGGTCGATGTAGTCGAGCATCGTCTTGCCGCTCGCGTCGTCGAGATTGATACGCCGGATCGCGACGGTCACCATGTCGGCCCCGCTGGCCGCGTGCGCGGCACGCATCACGTCCATCGACGGGTATTTTCCCGTGCCGACGATCAAACGCGACGCGAACTCGTATTTGCCGATCTTTAGGGCTTGTGTCATCCGCCTGCTACCGCCTTGATGATTTCGATGCGATCGCCGTCTTCGATCGCACGCGTATCGTATTCGACCCGGCGCACGACGCGATCGTTGCGCGCGACCGCGATGCCCGTACGCGGCGCACCCAAGTGTTCGAGCAGCGCGCCGACCGTCAGGTCGTCCGGCAGCTCGCGCGCTTCACCGTTGATCGTAGCCTTCACACGCGAGAGATTAGGCGGCCGAGTCCGAAGGCCTCGGTTGCAGCTCGCTCGCCCGCGATCGCATCCGCGACTAATGTCGCCGTTACCGGGGCGAGAAGGATCCCGTTGCGAAAATGTCCGGTGGCGAGATAGAAGCCTTCGAGCGGCGTGGCGCCGATAAACGGGCGTCCGTCGGCGCTTCCGGGACGCAGGCCTGCCCAGGTTTCTGCGACCGAGAAGCCGCGCAGCGCCGGCGCCCCCGCGAGTGCCGCGTCCAGCAAGGCGTGCATGCCTCCGGCCGTCACGCGAGTGTCGAAACCCTCGGACTCGACCGTCGCTCCGACGAGCAGACGTCCGTCGTCGCGCGGCACGAAGTAGGCGCCGGGCACCCACGCCGGCCGCCGGACGAGACCGTCCGGCACCGCGAGTGCGAGCATCTGACCCTTAAGCGGAAATACGGGCGGCAAATAGCCGGCCGGAACGCCTTCGAGCGAGCCCGCCCACGCGCCGCACGCATTGACGACGGCGCTCGCGGGAACGAAGCCGCGATCGGTGCGAACGCCGAGCACGCGGCGTTCGTCGCATTCCACGCCGATTGAGGCGACTTGTGAGACGCGCACGCCTCGAGCGACGCACGCCGCGAGCAGCGCACGGCCCAGGCGCCGGTTGTCGACGCTGCCCTCGCAACGCACGACTGCGGCGCCGACAACGTTGGAACCGAGCGCCGGTTCCAGCGCCAGCGTCTCCGCGCGATCGAGGAGCTCGCATGCGATCCCGGCGTTACGCAGATCGCGCACGCGGCCGGAAACGTGCTCGAATTGTTTCTCGTCGAATGCCGCGTTGACGATGCCGTCGAGACGCAGCCTCGAATCGACGCCGCTGCCTTCCCGCACGCGTTCGACGAATTCCGGATATGCCGCGAGCGACGCCGCGCAGAGGTCGAGAAATGCCCGGTCGTTGATCGCCTCCGTGTAGGGCGCGAGCATACCGGCTCCCGCCCACGACGCAGCACGCCCAGGTTCGCCCGTATCGAAGACGCGCACCGTCGCTCCGCGTTGCGCAAGTTCGAAGGCGACGGCGAGCCCGATGAGGCCCCCGCCCGCGATGACGACGTCGCCGCCCGAGATATCCATACCGTTATCTTCTTACGCGACCCGCGCGCAAGGTCCGTCCGCACGACCGGCCAATCAGCGCGCTATGAAGCTCGGAATCGCCTTTATCGCCGCACTCGCTCTGCTCGGTGTTTTCGGCGCCGGTTGCGCTAAGGCTGCCCCGGGCGATAGCAGTGAGAGCATCACGGTGAACGGCGTGCGCCGGACGTACGTACTGCACGTTCCCGACGGCATAACCGGGCGCGTGCCGCTCATCCTCTCGTTTCACGGTCACGGCGGCGACGGTGCGCAACAAGCCCGCCTCACCGGATTCGATGCGCTGAGCGATCGCTATGGATTCATCATCGCCTATCCGGATGGCATCGACCGCGCTTGGAACGACGGACGGCCGGTCAACGCGAAGGGTCCAGACGACCTCGCTTTTGCGGGCGCACTCGTTGACGATCTGGAGCATCGTTACTCGATCGACCCGGCGCGCGTGTATGCAACGGGTTTCTCGAACGGCGCCGTCTTTTCGAACTACCTCGCGTGTAATCAAGCGAATCGATTCGCCGCGATCGCGCCCGTTTCTGGCCCGATGCCAGTCGTCGACGCGCCGAACTGCCACCCGCAGCGTGCCGTTTCATTTCTTGAGATCAACGGGACGGCCGATCCGATCGTCCCCTTCGACGGCGGCCAAATCGTGCTGGCCGGAATGAACCGCGGCTTGGTCTTATCGTTCGCGCAAACCGGCGCGTTCTGGGCTAAGAACGCGCAGTGCGCCGCCAGCCCGACAGTGACACCGCTTCCGGCGATCGCACCGCCCGACGGCACCAGCGTGACGCGTTCGTCGTTTTCGGGTTGCCGTTCAGGCACCGGGATCGAGGGGTATGCCGTCTCCGGCGGAGGTCACGCGTGGCCTGGCGGACCACAGTACTTACCGAAACTGTTCGTCGGCACCGCCAGCCGGCAACTCGACGCGAGCGAAACCATCGTCCAATTTTTCCTCGCGCACCCGATGAAGTAGGAGTTTGTGAAACGCGGCAAGCCATCGGCGCTGCTCGCCATTCTATTGGACTTCTTTATCCAAGTGGCCATGGTCGACGTCCTCGTCGGCATTGTGTTCGGCATCGGACTTCGGGTGCCGTCGGCGAGCAACGTTCTCGCCTCGATCGGGCTAGCGTTGATGGTCGTGATTCTTTTGGGTTATTGGCCTTATTTTTTGATCGCACGCAAAGGCTACACGCCCGGCCGCGCGATCGTTGGTTTTCCGAAGCCCTAACCGAGCGCCTTTTCTGCAAACTTTCGCTCTGGGCCGAGAACGCCGTTACGTTCTTCCTCGCGCATCCGATGAAATAAGTATGACGATGTTTCGCTCCCCTTCGATCGCCGCCGCCCTTCTCTTCGCGTTCGCGTTCGTGCCCATCGCCGGGCATGCGTCAGTTCCGGCGTCGGCCGGCGCGGCCGCACCGGCAGCCGCCGAACAGGTGCCGCCGAATCTCGTGCGCGCGATTTCTCTCGTTCAGCAGGGAAAGATGGACGAAGCGCTGAGCGTGCTCGACGCATACCTCAAGAGCCACCCGAACGACTATCGCGGGTTCGTCCTTCGCGGCGCCGTGTACGACTCGCGCGGCGACTATGCCAAAGCGGTTGACGATTTCACCGTGGCGCTCGCCGCCAAGCCCGACCTCGAAAAAACGCAGTTCATGGACTGCGCCGCCCTTTACAACCTTCACCGTCTCGACGAAGCGATCCAGGCGTGCACGAACGCGATCGCCCTCGATCCGAACGATGCCGGCGCTTACGACCAGCGCGCTTTGGTGCTCGACGCGAAAGACGACGCGGCGCACGAGAACTCCGCGCTCGACGACGTGAGCCGCGGCATCGCGATCGCACCCAGCGCGTGGGCCTACGCCGAACGATGCGAACTCGAGATCGAGTTGAACCGCTATGGAGCGGCCACGCCGGATTGCGATCGTTCGCTCGCCATGGACGCCACGAATGGCTGGACGTGGTTTCAACGCGCGAAGCTCGCGGCGTACGCGAAGGACTTCGCGATGGCCGAAACCGATTTGAATCAAGCGATCGAAACGCACACCACGATAAAGTACGTCTACGTATCGCTCGCGCAGGCGCAGTACGAGCTCGGCAAATACCCGGACGCTCTGGCGAACGTCGACCACTATATCGGCGAGAACCCCGGCATCAGCTCGGCCTATTTAACGCGAGCGAAGATCGAATTGAAAATGGGCAAGCGCGACGAAGCGATCGCCGATGCCAAGGAGGCGCTGAAGGACGCGGCAACCTCGAACGAGCCGCAGGACGCGCCCGACGCGCAGCAATTCCTCGACGGGTTGGAAACGAAACCCTAGGAGTGTATCCTAGCGTAGAGCCTTTTCCGCGAACTTGCGTAAGTCGCGGCTTTGTTTTTCCTGGCCGAACTGCGCGATGAACGGCGCGTAGCCCAAAATCGCGCGAGCGGCGATCGCGGTGCCGCCGGAACTGCCGAGGTGATTGAGCGAACGCCGCTCTTCATCGATCGCGGCAACGAAGGCGATGTAGTACGAGCCGAGCCCCTCGACTACGTCCTCCGACTCCGTGCGCCGCTTCAGCCCCGCGTTGGAACGGCGCAGCGTTTCGGAATCGACGCTGCCGGGGTCGGCGATCGCGACCTGCAGTTCGCGGCAATGGATCAATAACCGCGCTCCGAGATCTTTATAGACGCGTCCTCGCACGTCGCCCTTGCTGATGCGTCGCGAGCGATTCTCGCGCGAGACCGCGAGATAGTGATTGAGGATGCCGGCGAGAATAGCGCCGCAGACGGGGATGACCACCGCGAGGACGCCCCAATGCGCGGCGAGCCACTGCTGCACGGTGTGAATCCAAACGACGTACGCCGGATCGTCGGGACGGCGATGCCCGAACAACCCCGCGATGAGCGTGCGAACCGGCAGCCGCTACATTCCCGTGTAGACGGGGCCTTCGCCGCCCTGCGGCGGGACCCACGTAATGATCTGATACGGATCGGCGATATCGCAGGTCTTGCAATGCACGCAGTTGGTGAAGTTGATCTGCAAGCGCCCCTCGACGGCACCGTTACCGTCTTTCTTTTCGAACATCGGTTCGTAGACTTTCGCCGGGCAAAAATACTCGCACGGATTGCCGTATTCCACGGTACAGCGATCGCGGCAAATGTTCGTATCCGCGACGTGCAGGTGACACGGCTGATCCTCTTCGTGCATCGTGCCGCTGTTGAAGACGTCGGTAAGCTTATCGAACGTCAGCACGTTGTCGATCTTGGCGCGCGGCGTCTCTTTGGGTTTGTAGCCGGCCTTCACCATTACTTCGTAACCGGGTTCCGAATGAAGCTGGTCGATGAACCCGAACCCGCGGCCGCCCGTAAACGTGGAAAGGCCGGCGTTGATCATGCCGGGCCACATGCCGTTCTTGAAGCCTTGATGGAAGTTGCGCGACGACCGCATCTCGCCGTAGGCCCACGAATCCTTGAAACGCGTCTCGAACGCCGAGAGCGTCTTCGCATCGTAGGTATCGGCTTGCAGCGCGTCCCACGCCGTCTCGGCGGCCATCATCCCCGATTTGATCGCGAGGTGAATGCCCTTGAGGCGCATCCCGTTGAGGAAACCGGCGGTATCGCCGATCAACAGCAGGCCGTCGCCGTACGGGCGCGGCATCGCGAAGAATCCGCCTTCGGGAATCGCTTTCGCACCGTAGCGAATGAGCTTTGCGCCCTCGAGCATCTTGCGGATCGCCGGATGTTCTTTCATGCGCTGCAGTTCGTTGTGCGGATCGGTCGTCGGATTCTTGTAATCGAGCCCCGTCACGTGACCGATGTCCAGGATATTGCTCGCCATCCCGTAGATAAAGCCGCCGCCGAACGTTTCGCGCGGAAGCGGAAAGCCGAGCGTGTGAATCACCGAGCCCGCCTTGAAGCGCTCGTCCGGCAGCTGCCACAGTTCTTTCACCCCGGCCGCGTAGACTTGGGGCGCGCGTCCGTCGTCCAAGCCGAGCCGCGGGATCGCCTGCTTGGCAAGCGTCCCGCGCGGCCCTTCGCCAAGCACGACGATCTTCGCCAGTAAATCCGCGCCCGGTTCGTAGTTCGATTTCGGCTGGCCGTTATGGTCGACGCCTTTGTCGCCGGTACGTACGCCGATAACGCGATCGCCGTCCCACAGAAGTTCCTGCCCGGGAAATTCGCCGAACACTTGCACGCCGACGGCTTCGGCCTGCTCGCCCAGCCACTTGCTCATCTTCTGCAGCGACGCGACGTACTTGCCGTGGTTGTTGAGCGGCGGCGGCGTCAGCGGCGCCTTGATTTTCCCGCCTTCGGTAAGAAACCACAACTCATCGCTCGTCACCGGCGATTCGATTGGCGCGCTCGCAAGCCAGTCGGGCAGCAGTTCGGTAATCGCGCGCGGATCCATCACCGCGCCCGAGATGCCGTGATTTCCGATCTCGGCCGCTTTTTCGATGACGAGAATCTCGAGCTCGCGTCCGGCGGCTTTCGCCAACTGGCCGAGCCGGATCGCGCCGGCTAAGCTCGCCGGGCCGGCGCCCACAAAAAGGACGTCGACTTCAAGTTGATCGCGCTGCGCTGCCATAGTGTCTCCCTACTTGCACACCAATCATTGCGTTACTTTCACCGACACTGCAGAAACTGCGCAGATCGCAGCGCCGATCGCCCGCCGGTGCATTTCGAGCCGCAGTTCCCACGGCAGGCGCAACGGCGTCTCGAACGTGAGCGCGTGGCGTGCCGCCCGGCGAGCCAGCAGCATGTTGTATGAAAAGCCGCCGACGGCGGCCGACTCCCGCACTGCGTCCACCGCGATCCGGCCGCGCTCGCGCTCGCAAGACGAGGCGTCCAGCGGGCCGGCCAGGTCGAAGGTTTCCTGCATCGGATCGATGGGAAGCCCGGCATCGTCCAGGGCACGGATGGCTGCGCGTCCCAGTTCGGCTCCGCCGTATTCGTAGCAGTAAAAGCCCGCAGCATCTACATCCTCGTGGAGGTCGATCGATAGCGCGAAGGTGTGGTCGCGATTTGCGGTGAGGATTGCCTTCGCTTCCGGCGAGCCTCCCCCGCGCCCGAACGTGCGATTGAGGTCGACGCCGTCGGCGCTCTCGCGGGTGCCCGCGCCGAACCCGGTTGGATTGGTGCACGGCCAGATGCGATAGCTGTAGCGCGGATCGAGCTGCCCCTCGGCGACGAAGGCCAGCAGCGCCCACGGGCCGGCGGGTTCGTCGCCGTGGATGCCCGCCGCCAGCGCAATCGCGGGAAGCATATGATCCCCCGCCTCGACGCAGAGCAGCGTCCGCGGAGCGTTGACGCACGCTACCTCCCGGACCCGCAGGTCGTGCGTGCTGCGAAGTCCCTTCCAAGCCAGTTCCAGGTCGCGGTAGGTGCCATTCATCGTCGTCACATACCATTGGACCCATGAACGTCCAAATCGGAGTCATGGGCTCCGCCGGAGGCTTTATTTCGACGGGGGAGCTGGAGCTCGCCCGGCGGCTTGGGCGGCGGATTGCCGAACGAAACTGCACGATCGTGACCGGCGCCTGCCCCGGTCTGCCCCACGCGGCGGTCCTTGGCGCTGCGGAAGCCGGCGGCATCAGCCTCGGCGTTTCGCCGGCCCTCTCGCGTGAAGAACACATCAACGTCTACACGTCACCGCTCCAGCCGTATACGACCATGGTCTTTACCGGCTCCGGGCTGATGGGCCGCGAGACGCACAACATTCACAGCTCCGACTTCGTGCTGTTCGTCGGCGGCCGCAGCGGGACGCTCGGCGAGTTCTGCATCGCGTACGACGAGGGCAAACTCATCGGTATCCTGAGGAACTCCGGCGGCATTTCGAACGAATACCAGCGCATCGCATCGCTCGTTCAAAAGGAGACCGGCGCGACCATCGTCTCCGGCGACGACCCCGAAGCACTCGTCGACAAATGCCTCGATTTCTACCTGCGCGGCTCGGTAGCGGGTTCCGTCGCTTTCAATCGCGACGCCGCATTCCCGTTGCGCCGCCCGCTCGTAACACAGGAGACCCGTGGCTGACATCACCTTTATCGGCGCGGCCGGAACCGTCACCGGCAGCAAACACCTCGTCTCCACCGGCGGCAAACACTTCCTGGTCGATTGCGGGCTCTTTCAAGGCGTGGTCGACGTGCGCGCTCTCAACGACGTCGCGCTGCCGGTCCCGGCGGCACAAATCGCCGCGGTCGTGATCACGCACGGACACCTCGATCACACCGGCTACTTGCCCAAGCTTGTGAAAGACGGTTTTCGCGGCCCGATCTACTGCACGCCGCCGACGCAGCCGCTGATGGAAATCGTACTCGAAGACTCAGCGCATCTGCAAAACACGCTCCATCAGCGCGGCTTTCAGCACGAACGGCCGCACGGTTTACCCGCCTACTACGATGCCGACGACGTCGCGCGTACGATGGGTTTCGTTAAAACCGTGCCGCTCGGCCAGGCCTTCGACATCGCGGGCGTCGCCACGGCAACCTATCACGACGCGGGTCATATTATCGGCTCCGCGTTCGTCGACATCTTGCTCGATGGTAAACACGCCGTATTTTCGGGCGACCTCGGCCGATACGACCGGCCGCTGATGTACGATCCGGAACCGTTGCCGGCCGCCGACGCGCTCGTTTGCGAATCGACGTACGGCGACCGCGTGCATCCGCCCGACGCACTGGGCGAATTGAGCGACGCACTCGAAACCGGAATGGCACGCGGCGGCCCGATCGTGATCCCCGCCTTTAGCGTCGAGCGCTCGCAGGACATGCTGCTCGCAATCGCCATGCTGCAAAAGAGCAATCCAAAGATCGCGGCATTACCGATCCATCTCGACAGTCCGATGGCGATCAAGGTCGACGCGCTCTTCGCGGAATTTCCGGACGCGCACAAACCGATCCCCGGTGATTCCCCGCGGACGCCGTTTGGATTGCAGCATCTCACCGTGCACGTGACGACCGACGAATCGAAACAGCTCAACACGCTACAGGGCCCGTTCGTCGTGATCTCGGCCAGCGGGATGGCCTCGGGCGGGCGCATCCTGCACCATCTGCACCGCGCCCTGCCCGACAAAACGGCGACCGTGATCTTCACGGGCTATCAAGGCGCCGGTACGCTCGGCTACAACCTGGTGCACGGCGCACACGCCATCCATCTGTACGGCGACGCCGTACCCGTGCACGCGAAGATCGTGGCTTTGGCCGGGTTCAGCGCGCACGCCGACCGGAACGATTTAAAACGATGGCTTGGAACCTGCCCGACCAAGCCGCACCTGTACGCCGTGCACGGCGAGGCCGAGTCGGCAAGCGCGCTGGCGGCGCTGGCAAACGGGGCATACGGCTGGGAAGCCGACGTCGCCAAGCGCGGGACGACGGTGACGATCTAGTGGATCGCAGTTTTGCAAGCGACAACAACGCGCCGATCGCACCCGAGATTTTGCAGGCGATCCTCGATGCAAATACCGGCGACGCGCTCGGCTACGGTGAAGACGTGTGGACGGATCGCGCGGTCGAACGCTTCCGCGCGCATTTCGGAGCGCAGACCGACGTGCTCTTCACCTTCAACGGAACCGGCGCGAACGTGACGGCGCTCGCTGCGCTCATGCAGCCGTGGCAATCCGTCCTCCTCCCGGCAAGCGCGCATCTCCAAACCGACGAATGCGCGGCCTTCGAGCGCTTCACCGGCTCGAAGATGATTCCGATCGCCGTTCGGGACGGGAAACTGCGCTGCGAGGATCTGGAGCCGTATCTGCAGTCGGGCAAGAGCGTGCACTTTCCACAGCCGCGCGTCGTATCGATTTCCCAGGCCACGGAGTTCGGCGGAATCTACCAGCCGCACGAAATTCGCGAGATCTGCACGTACGCGCACGAGCACGATCTGCTGGTACACGTCGACGGAGCGCGCATCGCGAACGCGGCCGCCGCGCTCGGCACGACGCCGCGTGCGCTGACGGTCGACCTGGGCGTAGACGTGCTGACCTTCGGAGGCACCAAGAACGGCTTGATGCTCGGGGAAGCGATCTGCTTCTTCGACCCGGCACTTCACCGCGAGGCGGTGGGCTACGTTCGCAAGCAAGCGATGCAGCTCGCGTCCAAGATGCGCTACATTGCCGCGCAGTTCGAGCGCCTGCTCGACGGTGACCTGTGGCTGAAGTACGCCAGCCATTCCAATGCGATGGCTGCACGGCTGCTGGCACTCGTGCGCGACATTCCCGGCATTCGCATTACGCGTGAGGCGCCGTGCAATGCCGTTTTTGCAACGATGGATCGCGACGCGATCGAACGCGCGCGCGGCGAGTTCTTCTTCTTTACCTTCGACGAGCTGCTCCCGGAAGTTCGCTGGATGACGCACTGGGCGACCCGGCCGCAAGATATCGAAGCGTTCGCCGCCTGTCTGCGGCGCGCGACCGCGGGCTAAGCCGCGGCTACCGCTTAAGCGAGGAAGGCGTGCGCGGTTCGATCCAACAGCAGCGGCGTCAAGCTCGAGTAGCCGGCATGAACGGCGGCGATGTCGGTGCCGACGGTGTCGCGATCGGTTTCGAACGGCGACTCCCACGCTCGAAAGTAACGCGTCGAGCCTTCGTGTTCTTCGCCGACGACGCGGCCGCAGATCGTCTTTCGCCCGAGCTTCGTCAGCATTATGCCGCGCCCGGCTTTAAGCGAAATGTTTGGGACGTTAAGGTTCCAGTAATGCACGGGCTCGCGTGCCGTCTCAACGATGCGCTCGATGCACCGGCGGGTCATCTCCGCCGCGGCGAGCCAATGCCGCTGCTCGGAACTGTCGTGATCGACGGCAAGCGAAACCGCGACCGCAGGGATGCCGAGGAGCGCCGCTTCGATGGCGCCGGCGACGGTTCCCGAGTAGTTGACGTCGTCGGCGAGATTCGGGCCGTGATTGATGCCGCTCACGATCAGATCGGGCCGCGGGGAAAGCACCGTAGCCCCAAGAAACACGCAATCGGCGGGCGTGCCCGAACATGCGTAGGAAAGCACGCTCGCGTCGTTTCGACGCTCGACGGTTATCGCTTCGTAGGTCGTGATCGCGTGCGAAACGCCGCTGCGATTCTCGGATGGCGCGACGACGAGCGGTTCGTGCTCCGCCGAAAGAATCTCTACGAGCGCCGCGATTCCGGGTGAATCGATGCCGTCGTCGTTTGTGATAAGGATCCGCATGATTTCGAGCCTTCGCACGCCAAACGGCCGCCGCCTGTGAACGTCGCCGACATTCTCGACCGCGCCGTTTGGTCGCGCATCCATCTGCGCATCGTCGTCGCGCTCGGTATCGCGTGGATCCTCGACGGCTTCGAATCGACCGTCACCGCACCGGTCCTCGCAAACGTCGCGAAAGATTTGCATTTCGGCGGCGCGACGGCATCGTGGGTCAATCCGATCTATACGATGGGCATGCTCGCCGGCGCGTTGATCTTCGGCCCGCTTGCCGACCGTCTCGGGCGACGGCGCCTGTTCCTCATCACGCTTGCGATCTACGGCATCGCAACCGTGCTGACCGGTTTTTCGTGGGACTTCACGTCGCTGGCGGTGTTTCGTTTTATCACCGGTATCGGTATCGGCGGCGAGTACGGTGCGATCAACTCGGCGATCGAAGAATTCATCCCGCCCACGTACCGCGGACGCGTCGACGGGCTGATCAACGCATCCTGGAACATCGGCGCGATCCTCGCTTCGTCTGCCGCGTTTTTCGCGCTCGGCCACCTTCCGATCGGCGCGTGGCGGACCGTGTTCTGGTTCGGGGCGGTCGTTGCCGTCGGGGTGCTGTTCGTGCGCAACACGGTGCCGGAATCGCCGCGCTGGCTGCTCGCCCGCGGGCGCGCCGCCGAAGCGCGCGCGATCGTCGTAAAACTCTTCGGCGCGCAAGAGGGGGTGCCGGTCTCCGACGCGCCCGACGCGCCGGCGCAACCCGCCGGATATCTCGCGCAAGTTCGCCGGCTCTGGAGCGAGACGCCAATGCGGCTGCTCTTTTCGTTTGCACTCAATATTGCGCAAGTGATGCCATACTACGGGATCCTGGCGATCGGCGGCATCGCGATCTTTCCTGCGGTCGGCATCACGGGCACGCAGATCCCTCTGCTCTATCTCGCGAGCGCTGGAACGAGTCTTTGCGGACAAGTCGTCATGGCATACCTAACCGATACGTGGGGTAGGCGCCCGACCCTCATCACGGCGTTCACCGGGTCGGGTCTTCTTTGCCTCGCGCTGGCGCTCGCGCACACGACGCCGATGTTCGTTGCGACCTTCCTGGTATTCGGAATGTTCAGTGCGTCGTGCGGCGCCGGCGCATACGTGGTGCTCAGCGAGATCTTTGCAACCGACGTCCGCGCAACCGGGATCGGGCTTTCGGTGGCCGTTGGACGAGTCGGAGCCATCATCGCCCCGCCGCTATTCTTCTTCCTCTATCAAAGGAGCGGCGTCGGCGCCGTCTTTACGGCGATGAGCGTAATCTTTTTCTTCGGCGCGGTAACGATGGTTTGGTGGCTGCGCTACGGCGTCGAGGGACGCGGCCGCAGCCTCGAGGAGATGCTGGCGACCGGCATCCGCTGACCTATCCCGGATCGGCTCCGCTCCGCTAGGTCCGGCGAGGGTTTCGCGCAATCGCTTCAATGACGACGCCACCGGCGCGTCGCCTGCCGCTTCCAACTCTTGCGGTGTCAAACGCTTTCCGATCGAGCGTCGCGAATGACGAATCGCCCGCCGCGCCGCCTCGTCATCGTCTTGCCGGCCGCCGGCAACACGTTCGCGCGCGTGCGCCAACAGTTCGCGCACGATGGCGATCCAAGCGGCGGGGTGCTCGTCGACGGTGCGCGCGAAGATGCGCCGATGCAGTTCGACCGGAGGTGCGACGCGATCCATCTCCGCCGCACGATGCTCGACGACCGCGAGTTTGTGCGCTCGTTCCTCCGAAGGCACGTCTCCCAGGAAGAGGTCTTCGAGGGCCGCGAGCACGTCGGCTACGCGCCGCCGGACGATGGATTCCGTTCGAATCGGGTAGACGAACCATGTCGCTGCGACCGCGCACAGCGCGCCGATGAGAATTCCTTCGAGACGCCCGAGCAGCAATGCGATCCCGGGCTCGGCGTCCGAACGCTGCAGCAGCGCCAGCACGAGCGTTACGCAAGCCGCCCAATACGCGTAGTTGCGCTCGCGTAGCCACATCCCGAGAAAGAGCGCGGCGAAGATCGCGCAGGCCGTCGCCACGCCGGCCGGAAGGGCGAGATGCTGCACGGCAGCCGCAGCGACCGTGCCTGCCAACGCGCCGGCGAGACGTAAGAGCCCTTTGTAGGCGGCGTCGCCGCGGCCGCGCGCCCCGCTGCATACGATGAATGCCGTAAGTACGCTCCATCCCCAATGCTGCGGGAAAAATATCAGCCCGATCGTAAATGCCGCCGACAGCGCGACGCCCATCTGCAGCGCCATTCTCGCGCTCACGCTCAGCTCGCCGTCCTTGACTGGACGGGGCTCGGGGCGCGAAGCTCGGGACGCAGACTGCGTCGCAGGTGGGGAGCCGATACGCGCGGCCAGATAGCGAACGATCGCGACCCACACGAAAGCGACGAGTCCGGCGCATACGACGAGGACGAGATTCACCAGCGGGCCGCCCGGCGCGTTCGGCCGTACCGGTGAGATCAAAATCACCACAAAGGGCAGCGCGATCAAACCGCCGAGTTCCGCCGCGCGCGGACCGAATTGACGCAGCCAAATCGACAGAACGATCGCCGCGACGAACGCAATCGCGCCGAGTATCGGAATCGAGAGCAGCAGATATCCCGCCAAGGCGGCTGCAACGGCAACCGCGGGAAGCATCGCAAGCGTGAGCCACCGCGACGTATGCGCGCTCGGCCGGCGCGCCAGCGTAAGCGCGAGCACCGCCGACATGATCGCGACGCTCGGGCCGGCCGAGAAACGCGCGCCGATCGCGTAGGCGGTAAGGAAACTCGCGAGCACCGCGGTGAAGCCGGCGATCGCATTCGGCAATGCGCCCACGATTAAACCGAGGCGATAAGCTCGCAGAAGGCTGCGAGATCGATGTTGCCGCCCGAAATGACGGCGACGATCGGTCCGTCGCCCGGCACTTGCCCCGAGAGCGCCGCCGCCACCGAGAGAGCGCCGGCGCCTTCGGCGATCACACGCGCTTTCTCCGCAAGCGTGCGCATCGCGCGCTTGGTCTCCTCGAGCGAGACGACGATCGAACCGTCGACGATATCCTTGAAACGCAGCCACATCCGCGGGAAGACGCTCTTACCGCCGGCTCCGTCGACGAAGGTGGCCTGCCAACCCTCGAACGCGGAAGCTTCGCCGTTCGCGTAGGAAGCGGCGCCCGGCGCCGCCGTCTCGGGCTCCGCGCCGAACACGCGCACGTTCGGTAAGCGCGACTTCACGCCGGTCGCGACGCCTGCAACGAGGCCGCCGCCGCCGATGGCCGCAATCACCACCTCGACTTGGGGCAGGTCTTCCGCGATCTCCAATCCCATCGTCGCATTGCCCGCGATAAAATCGTCGTCGTCGAACGGATGCACGAACGTGCCGTTGACGCCGGGGAACTTGCGACGTTCCATCGCCTCCCAACAGGCATTGAACGACGCCTTCACCAGCGTCGCACCGAGAGCGCTCATGCGCTCAACTTTCGTCTGCGGCGCCGTTTCGATCGTCACGACGGTGCAGGGCACGCCCGCCTGACGTGCCGCATACGCGACGCCTTGCCCGGCGTTCCCGGCGCTGATCGTCCAGACGCCGTCGGCGCGGCGCGCCGCAGGAAGCTTCGCAACGGCGTTGGCGGCGCCGCGCAGCTTGAACGAATTAATCGGCTGCAGGTTTTCCAGTTTGAGATAGACTGCTCGGTGCGCCGGTCCTAATTCGAGACGGACCAGCGGCGTTCGCGCGATCGTTCCGGCGATGCGCGTTCTGGCCACTTCGACTTCCGCAATCTCGATGGGACGGACGTCGGGTAGTGCTTCTGCCATCATGCCGTCCAGTCGAGCATCGCTTCCCACTCGGGCTTCGGAAAACGCTGCTTGCTCTTGATCGCCTCGACGTACTTGCGCTTGCCCGCGCGGTTGCCCTTACCGAGCATCAATCCGCCGACCAGGCGATCCTGCCAGAAGAACAGCGCGCGATACCACTTCTTCTCTCGATCGACCTTGCGCGAGATTTCGAGATTCGGCTGCAGATCGAGGCCGAGGCCGAACTGCGTGATGGTCTGGCCTTTGAAGAGCAGCGACGAGTATTCGGGTACGTCGTGGTACTTTTCGCTGCCGCCCATCATGTTCTGCGCGACGACCTTCCCGTGGGCGCCCGAGTTGTTCCAGGTGCCCATACGGTAGCGCATCTCTAGAATCGGGTCGTAAAAATCGGCGACGTCCCCGGCAGCGTAGATGCCCTTGACGTTGGTTTCCAGGTGGTCGTCGCAGAGAAGCCCGTTCTTGCTGATCTCGATGCCGGATCCGTCCAAAAATTCCGTGTTCATAGCCAAGCCGAACCCGTAGGCGTAGCATTGCGCCTCGATCTCCATTCCCTTGTTGGTCCGGACCTTCGTAATCTCGCCGTTCGAGCGAACGAACTCGTCGACTTCGTGCCCGTAGTGCATGTGCACGTGCTCGGCGGTCGCGGAGTCGTGCAGCAGCTCGCCGGCGACTTCATCCATGATGCGATGAAGTCCGTACGGGCCGCGCATCAGCCAATGCGTCTCGATGCCGCGCGACGCGAACGCTTCGGCCAGCTCGTACGCTATGAACGATCCCCCGATTGCAACGCCAGCCTTACTGCGATCGATCTGCTCGGAGATCGCGCGCGTGTCGTCCAGGTATTGGAACGGGTACAGGTTCGACGCGCCTTCCGAACCAGGCTTACCGGTCGGATTTGGGCGTCCGCCGGTTGCGATCAGCAGCGCATCGTACGGGTAGCGCTTGCCGTCGGCCTCGACGACCCTCTCTTCCGGCACGACCCGGTCGACGCGCGTGCGCAGATGCAAGTCGATCCGGTTCTCCTCGTGCCAGGCGAGATTGCGAATCATCACCTTTGCTTCGGGGATTTGACGGCGCAACATCGGCGGCAGCGAGATGCGATTGTACAGCGTGTACGGCTCGTCGCCGAACAGCGTGATCTCGCACGAAGGCTCGTGCTTGCGAAGCTGTTCAGCACACGTCGTACCGGCAAAGCCGTTCCCGACGATGACGTACTTGCGCGCGTCCGAATTCGACAAGATTCGCGTCTCCTTGATCGGAAAGAGGCTAGGTCGACAAGGCGGAGCTTCGCCGTCGGGAGAAGTCGTCTTGCATGGACGTCCGCCTGGTGCAGCTTCTCGGCTCGTTCATCGGTGCTCGCAGCCAATATTCGCTCGCGCGCCTCGAGTTCGCGTTGCATTATCCTCGCAGTAAGGCACCGCCGGTCATCGGCCGCTTGGCCGAGCCCTCCGAACGCGCGCTGCGTGAGGAATGGCCGCTGCTCGAGAGCCAGCTCGATGCCGCGCTCCTCTTCGCGCAGAGTGCCGAACGGCGTCGCCGTCGCAAACTGATGAAGGACGAGGCCTACCGCTGGCTGCAGCGCTCGCTCCGCGAGATGGATCAATACGCCCGAGCGATCCGCTGGGTGCTCACGGTAACGGACGCGAGAGAGTAACGCGCTTCTAGGACTGGATTCGGGAGCGAAGGCCACTTCGTGACCGAAGAGTGAGTTCAACCTGGCGGAAAAGCGCCCCGAAGCCCGAGGCCCACCATCATTTTGAAGCCTACGTCGAGTGCGCGTTCGTCGATATCGTAGTTGGCGTTGTGCTGCGGCTCGAAACCGATCTCCGCGCCCTTTACGCCGACGACGAAGTACGCGCCCGGCCGCTGCTGCTGCATGTACGACATGTCCTCAGCCCACATCAGGATATCGTGCGGGTCGACGACGTTCTCCGCGCCGAGCAGCGCGCGCCCGACCTCACGAACGACGTCGTTCATGGCGGCGTCGTTGACGGTCGTCGGATAGCCCCATTGATACTCGAACTCGTAGTCGAGCCGCAATGCATCGCACACGCCTTCGACGATACGTTCCATCCGAACCGGAATCGATTCGCGAACCGCTGCGTCGAACGCGCGAACCGTTCCCATCATCTCGGCGCGATCCGGAATAACGTTGAACGTCGTACCCGAGTGCATCGAACCGACCGTCACGACCACCGGATCTTTGGGCGCAATCTCACGACTGGGAATCGTCTGCAGCATGGTGACGAGCTGTGCGGCGGCGACGATCGGATCGACCGACGATTGCGGCATGGCGCCATGACCGCCCTTACCGACGAGACCGATGACAAAACGATCCGACGAAGCGAAAAACGGACCGTCGCGCACGCCGATCTTGCCGGCTTCGAGTCCGCTGTACAGATGCAGCGCAAAGGTGCGGTCGACGTGCGGATTTTCGAGGGCGCCCTCCTCAATCATCATTTGGTTTCCGGCCGGCCCTTCTTCGGCCGGTTGAAAACAAAAGACGATCGTGCCGGGAACTTCGTCCCGCCGGCGGCTGAGTTCGCGCGCGGCCGAAAGGAGAATCGCCATATGGCCGTCGTGTCCGCATGCGTGCATCGCGCCGTCGCGTGTCGAGCGATACGGAACGTCGTTGACCTCTTGCATCGGCAATGCGTCCATATCGGCGCGCAGCAGCGTCACCGGACCCGGCTTTCCACCCTTGAGCGTTGCCAAAATGCCCGTCTTCGCAACGCCGGTGCGCAGGTCGGAGAGATGGAACGAGCCGAGCAGTTCGCGCTCGATGAACGCCGCCGTCTCAAACTCTTCGAGCGACAGTTCCGGATGCGCGTGGAAGTGGCGCCGATAGCGGACGAGTTCGTCGTGCGGGACGTCAAGGGAGGGAAGCGTCATCATCAACGCCCCAGTACGGCCCGCAACGGCGCGGTTCCCCTGGAGAATGCTTAGCTGGTCGGCTGGTACCAGGCCGTATACTTTGCGATCCCTTCAGCGGGGCGGCAATACGAAACCGCGCCGGTGTACTTGCTCTGCAAGGCGCCCGCCATCGCGAGCTTGTCGAATGCCGAGTGCGTCGAACCTTTCACCCAGGCATCGAGTACGTTTCCGGCACCGTCCACGGCAACGTCGATGACCGCGGCCTCCGCCGCCAGCCCGTTGTTCAGGCCGCCGAGCGCCGCCGGGTTAAGCGGCGGCCCGGTCAGCGGCGCCGCAGCTACGAACGGCTTGTCGCACGTCGGAATGTCGAACGGCGCAGAGGTCGGCTTTGCGACCGGCGTTTCCGGCGAGGCGGCGATCGCCGCGGGCGGCGCGGCCGCCGGCGCCGGTGACGGCGGCGCATCGAATCCCGGCACGTCGCACGCGATCGAACCTTTCGCGTCCCAGTTGAAGGTCGTTTCACCGGTCGCGCGAGCGTTCGTCACCCACGCGTGCTTCACGACGACGTCGCCCGGGATCGAAATGCTTAAGTTGCGCGACGACCACGCCTTGTAGGGCACCGGCCAAGTTCCGGCTTGATCCATGCGATTCACACTGACCAGCGGAACGCCCGCAACACTCCACGAGAACCAACCGCGATCCGTGTCCGCAATTAGCGTGGCATCGACCGTTCGCTGCGAGAGCGCATCGACGGTGTAGGTGAAGACCGTCGCATCGGGCGTCTTTCCCATCGGCTGGAGCTGGCTTGCGTGCGCCGGGCACTGCTCGACCATTGCATCGGCGCTCGCGGCGGCTGCAAGGAACGCCGCGAACGCGGCGGCGGTGAACCAAACGGCCTTCATGCCGTCTTCTCCGCAAGCGCGGCGGCCCAATCCTCTACGAACGCGGTTGAAACGTTGCGGTAAAGATGTACTCCCCGCGAACCTTTTGACAATAGGATATCGCACCCGAGTACGACGACAGGCGCGCGGAGCGCAGCCCTGCGGCATCAAACGCGGGATACCCGGAGGCAGCGAACACTGAGGCGTCGATCAAATGCCCTTGCTCGTCGGCGGCTATGTCGACCAGCACCGACGCCTGCTCGGACACGTTTCCACGCAGCATCGGCGGATACTCGGGTGTGACGGCGTCGGTAACGCGTACCTCGCGGAACGGCGTGTCGCAATCGATGCTGTCGAACGGTAGGGACGTCGACACCGCACGCACCGCGCCGTCCGCGAGCGCTGGAAGCGCGGATCCCGCGGGGGCGGGAGAGGGGGTTGCCTTGCGCGATTGTGGACGTGCAAGCTCGGCCGTGTCGATGCCGCGATTTGGGAACGTCGGAACCTCGCAAGCGAACTCGCCGCGTTTTCCCCACCCGAAAACGTTGTCGTCGTCGGACCGCGCGCTCGTAATCCATGCGTGCCGCACTAAAAGTGCCTCGGGAAATGCGACGAGCTGTCGCGTCGACTGCGCGAATTTGTACGTGTAGTTCACCATTCCCGCGGGGCCTCGATGCGAGGCCGCCTGCGAGGTCATCTGTAATGGAACGTTGGCGATGCTCCATCGATACCAGCCATGGTCCGTGTCGGCGACGATCGCTGCGTCGTCGAGGGTTCGCGCCGTTTTGGCTTGCAACGCGTAAGAATATTCATTAGATGGAGCGCTTGCGCCGGCGGACGATTCGACAGCTGCAACCTTTCCCGGGCAGAACTCCGTTTCGGCGCGTGCCGTCGCACAGCACGACGCGAACGCAGCCAGTACGGCACAGAAGAACGCCGCTCTTGCCGTCATTGTCCCGAATAATCAACTTGCATGTCGATCTCCCCGACGACCGGCATGCAAAGGAAGCGCGCCGGATTGTATTTTGTGTATTCCGCCGCGGCAACCGCCGCGCCGTCGAGTCCCTCGATGCCGCTCGATTCGCTCATGGTTGCTCGCAACGCGTTGCCTGCCGAGTCGACGTAGACGTGCATCACCACCGACCTCGGTTTGTCGCCGTAGTGCCCGACGATCGGCTCGAAGCCTTTACGCGAACTCGGTGGGATGTACGCCTTGCCGCACGGCAAGTCGGGCAGTTTTTGAAGAAAGGTTGCGGTCGCGCTCGTGAGGCCCAATCCGCCGATCTCGTCCGCCGACGGACCGGAACCGGCCGGCTGAACGTACGAAGGACATGTGACCGGCGCTTCGCCGTCGATCGCATACGAGTCGACGAAGAAGTAGTGGATCGGCGCGGACTCCGGCATCTTAACGACGACACCGTCCGTCCGGCGATCGTCCAGCGCACCGCTGAGATTCGTCATCGGTAGGCTCGCATCGTAAGCGCCTTCGGCTCCGATCAGGGTGACGTGGGCGGAAACGCGCGTCCCGTGGCTTGCATACAGCTCCGCGACGTATTCGGTACCGCGAATCGCCGAGTCGACCGGGACGAGACCAGCGCGGACCTCACAGAATGGATTGTCGAACTTCCACGGCACGGGCCCATGCGCCGGCAACTGCGACGGCGCCTGAGCGAGGGCCGGTGCGGAGACGAGCGTGCCTAATAGCGCGAGCATGAAAACACCCGTTTTTTGCATCGGGGGCCTGGTTCGGGTAAGCAGGGGCCCGGCACCTCCGGGCAGGGCCGCAGGATTTGACGGCGGCGCCGGGCGAGTTACGGAGTCCCGTGCCCAAAAGTAAAACGCCGGTCCGCCGGTCCCCGCCGCCTCGCTCCACGAAGAAGGCTTTGCCGCCTTTCGAGCGCCACGGCCTTAGCGACGAGCAGCTCGTTGAATTGCTGCGTACGATGGTCGCACATCGAACGCTCGAGAGCCGCGGCTTTCAGCTCAATCGCCAGGGCAAAATCCCATTCGCCTCGGCCGGCGAGGGGCACGAAGCGGTGCAAGCCGGCGCAGCGCTGGCCTTCCTGCGCGGCACCGACGTGCTCGTGCCGTACTACCGCGATCTCGGGCTCGACATCGGAATCGGGCTGACCCCGTACGAAGTGCTGCTCTCGCTCTTCGGGCGCGCATCGGATCACTCGGGCGGACGGCAGTTTCCGCATCACTACGCGAGCCGTAAACTCGGTCTGTATTCGATCAGTTCGATCATCGCCGCGCAGCTGCCGCACGCGGTCGGCGCCGCATATGCGATGAAGTATCGCAAAGAACGGCGCGCCGTCCTCACCGCATTCGGCGACGGATGCACCAGCGAAGGCGAGTGGCACGAATCGCTCAACTTCGCTGCCGTACATCGGCTGCCGATCGTCTTTCTCTGCGAGAACAACGAGTGGGCGATTTCCACGCCGCTGGCGCGCCAAATGGCGCAACCGGACGTGTACAAGCGGGCCGCCGGGTACGGCATTCCCGGCGTCGTCGTGAACGGCTTCGATCCGATCGCCTGCTACGCCGCCGTAAAGGAAGCGCTCGACCGCGCGCGCTCGGGCGGGGGCCCGACGCTGATCGAGGCAAAATGCTACCGGTTCCTGGCTCATACCACCGACGACGACGATCGCGCCTACCGCTCGCGCGAAGAGGTCGAGGAGCGGCGTAAAAGCGACCCGCTCCCGAACTTCGAGCGCCTCTTGATCGAGCAGGGAATTCTCACCGCGGAGAGCGCGGAGGAACTGAAGCGTTCCGTCCTCGCCGAAGCGAACGATGCCACCGACCGGGCCGAAGCCATGCCCTACCCAACCGCAGGCGATCTCTACACCAACGTGTACGCCGACGGCTGGGAGCCATGGCGCTAGGACGAGCTCCTAGTACTACACGTTTAGAAGGAAGCAAGAGTGATGGCCAAGACCGAGACGAAAGCGCGAGCGCTCGAACGTTACGGGCTCACCGACGAGCAGTTGCGGGCGATGCTGCGCAACATGCTGATGCAGCGGCAGCTCGACAACCGTGGGTTTCAGCTCAACCGCCAAGGCAAAGTGCCCTTCGCGCTGGGCAGCGAGGGACACGAAGCGCTGCAGGCCGGCGCGGCAATGGCGTTTCACCGCGGCAAAGATATTCTCGCACCGTACTATCGCGATCTCGGTCTCGCGATCGGCATCGGCTTGACGCCGTTTGAGATTCTGCTCTCGCTTTTCGCGCGCGCCGAAGATCACAACGGCGGCCGTCAGTTCCCCAACCACTACTCGTCGAAAGCGGCGGGGATGTTATCGTTCTCATCGATTTTGGCAGCGCACATTCCGCACGCGGTCGGCGCCGCGTATGCGATGCAGTACCGCGGCGAGAAGGGTCGCGCGGTGCTGGTGACCTGCGGAGACGGTACCACGAGCGAAGGCGAGTGGCACGAGTCGATGAACTTCGCGGCGATCCACAAGCTGCCGCTGGTGATGCTCGTCGAGAATAACGAATGGGCGATTTCGACGCCGCTGAACAAGCAGATGGCCCAGCCGGAAATCTGGAAGCGCGCCGCGGGTTATGGAATGCCGGGCCGGCGCTTCAATGGGTTCGATCCCGTCGAAACGTACGGCGTCGTGAACGAAGCGCTCGAACGCGCACGTTCCGGCGGCGGTCCGACGCTGCTCGAAGGTATGTGCTACCGCTTCCTCGCGCACTCGACCGACGACAACGACATGACGTATCGCACCAAAGAAGAGGTCACCGAGCGACGCAAGATGGATCCGGTGCCGATGTTCGAGACCGTCATGGTCGATATCGGGGCGATCGACGCCGCCGGACTCGAAGCGATGAAGAAAGACGTGCTTCGCGAGACCAACGAAGCGACCGATAAAGCCGAGGCGCTCCCCTATCCGGCGCCCTCCGAACTCTATACCAATCTCTACGAAGGAGCCTGGCAGCCGTGGCAGTGAGCACGACATCGTCGACCGTCATGAACAACGTCGAAGCGGTTCGCGCGACGTTGTACGAAGCGATGAAAACCGACGACCGCACGATCATTCTCGGTGAGGACGTCGGCGCGCGCGGCAACGTCTTCCTCATTACGAAGGACTTTATCAACGAGTTCGGTCCCGAGCGCGTCATCGACACGCCGATCGCCGAAGCGTCGATCGTCGGCATCGCCGTAGGCATGGCGATGGAAGGTTTACGGCCGATCGCCGAGATTCAGTTCGCGGACTTCATCTATCCGGCGTTCAACCAGATCGTCGGCGAGGCCGCCAAGACGCGCTACCGCAGCAACGGCGAGTATACGTGCCCGCTGGTCATCCGCACGCCGTACGGCGGCGGCGTTCGCGGCGCTCTTTCACACTCGGTTTCGATCGAAGCGCTATTCTATCACGTACCGGGTCTGAAAATCGTCGCACCGGCTTTCCCGGCGGACGTCAAAGGGCTGCTCAACGCGGCCATCGACGATCCGGATCCGGTCCTGTTTCTGGAACACAAGAAAACCTACCGCCTGATCAAAGGCGAAGTCCCCGACGGCCACTACACGATTCCGCTGGGTAAGGCCAACGTGCTCAAAGAGGGCACGCAGCTTTCCGTCGTCTCGTACGGGCTGTACGTGCACTGGGCGCTCGAAGCCGCGCAGCAGCTGCAGCAAGAAGGCCTGTCGGTCGAGGTGATCGACCTGCGTTCGATCCGGCCCATGGACAAGAGCACGATCCTGCTCAGCGTCGAGAAGACGCGCAAGCTGCTGATCATCCACGAAGATAACAAGTTCGGCGGCATCGGCGCCGAGATCAGCGCGATGGTCGCCGAAGAAGCGCTCTTTCATCTCGACGCGCCGATCCGGCGTCTGGCGGCGCCCGACGTTCCCGCGATGGGCTACGCCGAGCCGCTGGAACACGAGTACATGTCGTCGCCGGCCAAGATGGCCGAGGCGATGCGAGAAATGGTGAAGTTCTAATGGCAACCACGATCACAATGCCGCAGCTCGGCGAGACCGTTACCGAAGGTACGGTCGCGCAGTGGCTCAAGAAGGTCGGCGACAGCGTCGATAAGTACGAGCCCTTCGTCGAAGTTTCGACCGATAAAGTCAACGCCGAAGTGCCGTCGCCGGTCACCGGCATCATTCGCGAAATGCTCGTCAAAGAAGGCGAAACCGTTGCGACGGGTACCGCAATCGCGGTGATCGACGAAGTCGGCGCAGCCGCCCCGAGCGCACCCGCTGCGGCGCCGGCAACGCCCGCACAATCGTTTTCCCCGAGCGAACAAGTCGCCGCGACCGCTGCGCCCGCGCAAACCAACGGCCACGCCAAAATTCCGCAAACCATTTCCGCTCCGGCGACCGGCGGCGGCACGCCCGAGGACGCGCTGCGCGGCTGCTCGCCGGCCGTGCGCCGTCTAGCGCGCGAACACGCGATCGACATCCGCGGGCTGACGGGAAGCGGCGCAAACGGGCGCGTCACCGCCGAGGACGTCCTCACGGCCGCCAACATGGGCCCGGCCACCGCAGTCGGACAGTCCATCGCCGTCGGAACGAACCTCGGTGCGACCGGCGCGCCGGCCGCCATGCCGAAGGCATCGGGCCCGCCGCCGCCCGCGGGAACGTCGACGTACGCACAGCCGATTCCGGGAACGACGATTCCGCTCAGCCAAGCGCGGCGTATCATCGCCGAACGCATGGTCGAGAGCAAACACAACGCACCGCACGCCTGGTCGATGGTCGAAGTCGACGTTACCAACGTTTGGAAGTGGCGCATGCGCGAGAAAGATCGTTTCGAACGCGAAACCGGCTACAAGCTCACGCTGATGCCCTTCTTCATCCGCGCCGTCGTCGAGTCCCTTGCCGCGTTTCCGCTAATGAATGCCAAGTTTACTCCGGACGGCATCTACGTTCAGAAGGACGTCAACATCGGTATTGCCATCGGCCTGGCGACCAATCTCGTGGTCCCCGTCGTCAAACACGCCGACCAGCTCTCGATCAAAGGCCTCGCGATTGCGGGCGGCGAGCTGATCGACAAGGCGCGCCGCAACAAGCTCGGCGTCGATGACCTGGCCGGCGGCACGTTCACCGTCAACAACAACGGCGCGAACGGTTCGTACGCGTCGGCCCCGATCATCAATGCGGGACAGGCGGGTATCGTCACCATGGAGAGCGTCGTCCGGAAGCCGGTCGTACGCGACGACGACGCGATCGCCATCCGCTCGATCATGAACTGCTGCCTGTCGCTCGATCATCGCGTCGTCGACGGATACGTCGCAAGCGGCTTCCTGGCCGACCTCAAGAAGCGTCTTGAAGCGATGGGGCCGGACGGAGCGCTCTAACGCGCTCCACCCCATGCAAATTCGTAAGACGTTCCGCTTCGAATCGGCGCACGTGCTGCCGTTTCACACCGGCAAGTGCTCGCGCATGCACGGTCACTCCTACGTTCTCGAGGTCGGCGTGCGCGGTCCGTTGCAGACCGACGGACCGGCGCGCGGGATGATCCTCGATTTCGACGAGATCAAGGCGATCGTCCGCAGCGAAATCGTGGACGCCTTCGACCATCAAACGCTCAACGACTTCATCGAGAACCCAACCGCCGAACACATCGTTGCCTGGATCTGGAAGCGCCTCGAACCGGCGTTGACCGGCCTCGACGAACTCGTGCTGTGGGAAACGACCAATTCGTGCGCGGTCCTGCGTCGCAGCGACTTTCACTAACGTGATCCAGCTCGCAGAAATTTTTTACAGCATCCAAGGCGAAGGCACGTGGGCCGGAACGCCGGCGGTCTTCGTTCGGTTGGCCGGATGCAACCTGGCGTGCGATTTCTGCGATACCGATTATTCGATGAAATCGATCGAATCGGTCGAGGGCGTCGTCGAGGCCGTGCGCCGGATCGGCGGCGAGTGCCCGATGGTGATCCTCACCGGCGGCGAACCGCTCGCACAAACCGAAACGCCTGCCTTGATCGAGGCGCTGCGAGCCGACGGGCGCCGCGTGCATATCGAATCGAACGGCACGATCTTCACCGAACTGCCGGACGACGTGTGGCTTTGCGTTTCGCCGAAAGAGCGCGTCGATCCGCGGATGGCGCGCCGCGCCAACGAGGCGAAGCTGATCGTCGACGCGCGCGTGCCGGAGGAACATCTTCCACTCTTTGCCGAGCATCCGACGATCCTGCTGCAGCCCGAGGGAAATAAGGCCGGCAACGTCGCGATCGCGCTCGACTACGCGAAGGCGCATCCGCAGCGTTTCCGCCTCTCGCTCCAGACGCACAAGTTCATCGGTGCGCCGTGATTCTGCTCGCCTGCGCCGTCGAAAAAGAACTCGCCTTCTGGAAGCCGCGTGACGGCGTCGACGTTTTGATAACCGGCGTCGGCGTCGTCGAAGCCGCGATTGCGGTCACGCATCGACTCGCGCAGCAGCGGTATAAACTCATCGTAAATGCGGGGATTGCCGGGGCCTACGAGGGCGCCGCCAAGATCGGCAGCGGCGTGGTCGTTTCCAGCGAGCGATTGGAACTCGATCGAGAGGACGGTACGCCCATCGCTCTGCCGGACGGTCAACGGATCGTCGACACGGTGAGCGATTGCGACCCGCTGTTGGCAGCGAAGCTCGCCGCTGTCGGGTTTCCGGCCCTGAGGGGAGTCACTGTTTCGCGGGTGACGTCGACCGAAGCGACTGCGCAGCGACTGGCAGGGATGGGAGCACAGATCGAGACCATGGAGGGCTTCGCCGTTATGCGCGCCGCAGAACTCGCAGGCGTCCACACCGTCGAAGTACGCGGCATTTCGAATCGCGTCGGCGAGCCGGCGCGTTCCGGTTGGGATTTCGCCGCCGGCGTGGTGGGCTTGCAGCACGTGCTCGCCGCACTGTTCACGATCCTCGACGCCGGTCACCAACACGCGGAGCATGCATGAACTACCGGCTAGCCTATTCGCCCTGCCCGAACGATACGTATATTTTCGCGGCGCTGACCAACGGACTGCTCGGCCCTTCGGCGCCGCACGTCGACGTGGAACTGGCGGACATCGAAGAGCTCAACGAGTCCGCGGCAAAGGCCAAGTACGAGCTCACCAAAGTCAGCTACGGTGCGATCCCGAGGCTCATGAAGGACTACCGCATCCTGCGCTCGGGCGGTGCGCTGGGGCGTGCGTGCGGCCCGCTGCTGATCTCGCGACACGGCGTCGGAACGCTCTTCATGGATTTCGCCGACAAACGCATCGCGATTCCCGGCGAGCACACGACCGCGTTCATGCTGCTGCAGCTCGCGTTCGGCCGCCGGCCGAACGTTGTGCAGATGCGGTTCGACAGCATCGCGGATGCGGTTGCCAACGGCGAGGTGGATGCCGGGCTGATCATTCACGAGTCGCGCTTCACCTATCGCGAAAAGAATCTGGTTGCGATCGTGGATCTCGGCGAGTGGTGGGAGACGCATACCTTGCTGCCGATTCCGCTCGGAGCGATTCTCGTGCGAAACGACATCGACGACGAGCACGCGAAGGAGATCGACGACGCGATTCGTCAGAGCCTGGCCTTCGCGCGCGCGAACGAAGCGGCGATCATGCCCTACGTTCGCGAGCACGCCTTCGAGATGGACGACGCCGTGATGCGCGCGCATATCGGGCTGTATGTGAACGGCTTCACCGAAGACGTCGGCCGGGAGGGCATCGAGGCGGTCCACGCGCTCTTCTCGCGCGCTCACGAAGCCGGGATCATCCCGGAGACGACGGAACCGCGCTTCGTCTGAGCGAACCGGGCGGCATGCATCGTAAAGAGTTTATCGCTTCGGCCGCCGCTCTCGCCGCTTCGAGTGCTCTGCCGGCATCGGCCGAAACGCTGCCCCACGCGCGCGTCACGCTCGGCGACGAAGCGTTTCTGCAAGATGAATGGCGCGCCCTTAACGGCCGCAGCGCCGGCGTCATCACCAATCAAACCGGCGTTACCTCGCGGCTGGAATCGATCGTCGACGCGATCCGTCGTGCGGGCCGCGTGCATCTCAAAGCAATCTATGCGCCGGAACACGGCTTCCGCGGCGATCGCCCGGCCGGCTCCTCCGTTGCGACCTATACCGATCCGCAGAGCGGCTTACCGGTCTATAGCCTGTACGGCGCTACGCGCCACCCGAGCGCCGCGATGCTCGACGGTGTGGACGTGCTGCTCTTCGATATACAAGACGTCGGTTCGCGTGCGTACACGTATATTTCGACGATGGCTTACGCGATGCAGAGCGCGAAACAGTTCGGCAAGGAGTTTTGGGTGCTGGACCGGCCGAATCCGACCGGCGGAACGACCGTCGAGGGGCCGGTCATGGAGGCCGCGTTCGAGTCGTTCATCGGCCTTTATCCGATCGCAATGCGCCACGGCATGACCGTCGGCGAGCTCGCCGGCATGTTCAACGAACGATTCGGCATCGGTGCGAACCTTCACGTCGTTAAGATGCGCGAATGGGACCGCGCGATGCTGTGGCCCGGCACGGGACTGCAGTGGGTACAGACGTCGCCGAATATTCCGGAGTGGCAAACGACCCTCGTCTATCTCTGTACCGGCCTTATCGACAACGCCGGCGTCAACAACGGGACGGGGTTCACCAAACCGTTCTTTCTCGCCGGCAGCGCGGGCATCGACGGCAACGCACTGGCGCAACGATTGAACTCGCGCAATCTGCCCGGTGTGTGGTTCCGGCCCGAGGCGTGGTCGCCGATCGCCGGATTTTGGAGCGGAAAAGAGTTGTCGGGCGTCGAGCTCGTCGTGTTCGAGCCGGCCTCTTTTCAAGCCGTGCGAACCGCGGTCGAGATCCTCGTCGCGTTCCGCGACCTTTTTCCGCACGCGCTCGACGTCAAAGCCGCGGCGCTCGACAAGGACTGGGGAACCGCGCTCCTGCGCCAAGGGCTACTGAGCGGCAAGAGCGCCAAGGATATCGTCGCCGCTTGGAGCGCGCCGGTCGACTCGTTCATGACTTCTCGCGAAAAATATCTCCTCTACTAGGGGCTTATCGGACTAGGGACTTGCACGACGGGGGGCTCTGTGTTACAAAGTATATGACTTTGCAACGCAAAGCGAAGGGACTCCATGGAAATCGAGCGCGCGCTCTCCGATCTTGAAGAAGTCCGCGACCGCCTAGCCCACGTCCAGCGATTCGAAGGCTATTCAGGGCCGGCGGCCGTTGCCAGCGGCGCGGTGGCCGTGGCAGCCGGCTTCGTTCAGCAAGCGTTGGTGCCGCTGCCGCAGACCCCCGACGCGCTGCACACGTACGTGCTGATCTGGATTAGCTGCCTCGCCGTCGCACTCGCGCTCAACTACGGCACCGTCGCGGTGTGGGTGCTCAAGCACCGGAGTCCCGGCGCACGCAGCCAGTTTCGAACGGCTGCGCGTTCGATCGCTCCAAGCGTCATCTTGGGCGGCGCGCTGAGCCTGGCCCTTGGAGAGCACGGCGCGTATGCGCTGCTGCCGGGGACGTGGTTTGCGCTGTACGCCATCGGACTATTCGCTTCGCGCAGCGTGGTACCGCAGTCGGCGATCGGTATCATGCTCGCGTTCGCGCTGCTCGCCATCGTATTTTTGGTTACACCGCTCGCGCCGCTTGCCCTTGCGTGGTGGGTCATGCCCCTGGGCTTCGGCGTTGGGCAAATCGGTATCGGATATCTCATTTGGAAGGACGGACGTCATGCCTGACGCTGAAGAGGCGCCATTTTCATACCCGGGGTTGGAGCGCATCTTTCACGAGCGCGGAAGGCTTGCTATCTGTACGTGCCTGATCGCGCATCCGGATGGCTTGAGTTTCACCGAACTCGCAAACGCCTGCGACCTGACCGACGGAAACCTGAACCGTCATATGCACGCGCTTGCCGACATCGGAATCGTCAAAACGGAGAAACAGCGCGGCTCCGGCCGCCCGCTCACCGTCTATCGCATTACCAAGAGCGGGCGCCAGCGGTTTCTCGCCTACGTGGACGAGCTCGAAGCCGTCGTGCGCGACGTTCACGAACGTTCGCAAGCACGGGCCCCCCAGGGAAAGCTGGCCGCGACGTGAGCCCCAAGCACGTCGCGATCATTATGGACGGCAATCGCCGTTGGGCCGAAGAGCGCGGGCTGCCGATCGCGTTCGGCTACCAGCAAGGCGTTACGGTGTTGCGGCAAACGCTCCTCGCGGCGCGTGCGGCGGGCGTCAGCGTCGTGACGGCGTACGCATTTTCCGAAGAGAACTGGAACCGGCCGAGCGCCGAAGTCGATATCCTTATGAACCTCTGCGGTACCGCCGCGCGCGGCGAACTTCGCGCGCTGGCCGATGAGGACGTCCGCGTTCGCTTGTGCGGCCGCAACGACCGGCTGCCGGCCAGCACGTGCGCCGCGCTCGACGATCTGGTCGAACTTACCGCCGGCAACACCGGCATCACGTTGAACCTAGCCATCGACTACGGCGGCCGCCGCGAAATCAGCGACGCCGTACGCGCACTAGTCGGCGAAGTGAGTGCGGGGCTCCGCGACGCCGCGACGATCGACGAACGCGCGATCCAAAGCCGTCTCTACACCGCCGGCTTACCGGATCCCGACCTCGTCATCCGCACCGGCGGCGAGCTTCGAATCTCGAACTTTCTCTTATTCCAAGCCGCGTATGCAGAGTTCTGGGCAACCGGAACGTACTGGCCCGATTTCGACGAAGCCCATCTGCAGTCGGCACTCGACGCCTACGCCCTGCGCCAACGGCGTTACGGAACCTAGCCTACGACGTTCGTTCGAATGTGGCGATCCAGTTCGGTTCCCACGTCTTACCGCCGTCGGCCGAGAACGACTGCTCGAATCGAAACGCGTTCGCGGTGATATCCGAAAATATGAAGCGAACGAAAATGGCGCGGCCGCCGAACGTCTCTTGGTCGTAAAACTCGCCGCGACCGTTTTCGAATCCGCCAATGGTTGGGACCCCTAGCGTACCGGCTGCTGCGTTGGCAAAGCTGACGTTCCATTGATGCGCTTGCGGGTCGTAGAGCCGAATCGTCAGGCCTTCGAGGTGGCCCGCCGGGCCGTCGACCTCGAGTTCTCCGTAGTTGGCGCGACCGCCCCAGATTTTATAGACGATCGACGTTCCCGAATAGTCGGCCCACGTCGTAGACCCGCTGAGCGGATGCACGAGACGCCGCAGATGCGTTTTCCATGCGCCGAACTCGAAATCGAAATCGTGACTGCCGTCGCGCGGCGCGGATTGCGCGCCTGCGGGAAGCGGAAGCACCACAGCGACGAGCAGGCAAAGCCAAAAGGTCTTCATGGCATTCGCCTTCACTGGATCCGAGACGCGGCGGTCGGCGCGAGCAACAACGTTTCCGATGGCCGCGGCCGCGACGATTGACTCGCCGCCAAATACCGCTCGTAGGACGCACGGTCGGCGAAGCGGGCGAACCAAACGAAGACGTCTTCGCCTTCGCGGAAGGGAAGATTTGGAAACGTGTTCTTCGCGTGTTCGGTGACGAAGCTTGCCAACAGCGTCGAGCCTGCGTTGACGAGCGCGGGCTGCAGCGTACGCTCGAACCGTTCCGTGAACGCTTGCGAACCCTCCGCACCGACCGCGTAAACCATCGCGGCGATGAGCCCGCCGCGGGCGTCATCCCAAGCGAACCCGGACGCCGGCCGGGCCGCGCGAAGCAACAGCACGTTGTCGCTGTCGACGAGCGTGGCGTTCGCCGCATCCCGGTTGGCTTTCCACACCGGACCGCCGTAGAACGTCTTGAGCGCTTCTTCTCTCGCGACCATGTCGGGGAAACCGCGCAGCCACACGAAGCGATCCGCGTCGTTCAGGTCGCGAAACGTCGCGATCACCGTCATCCCAGCTTCGGCTTGGCCGGTCAGGAACTTTTCCTCAAAGAGTTCGATGAGATCGTCGCGGCGGCCGGGATGGTGCGTGTATTGCCTCAGCTCGACGACGGCGCACGAGTTCGCAACCTCGGACGTCATGCGCGCGCGTTTTCCATGATCCAGTTCGTCTCCCACGTCGTACCGAAGTCGTCGGAAAACGCTTGGTCCCATTGGCAACTCACCGGTGTAATCTTCGACCAGGTATACCGCACGAGAATGCTCTTACCGTTGAAATCTTCCTGATCGTAGAACTCTCCGACGCCGTTTTTGAAGCTGCCGATGGTCGGTACGCCGACGCGCGGGTTTGCAGCGGTCGCCCAATAGATGCTCCACTGCTCGGCCTTCGGATCGTAGAACCGCATCGTCATTCCGGTGATCTTACCGGAGGGCGCCTCGCCGTAGTATTCGTCCATATTCCCGAGTCCGCCCCAGATGTGGCGCGCGATCGAGCGCGATTCGAACTCGTACCAATCGTTCGCGCCGGCAAGCGGCGTCTTAAGCCGGCGGTTCTTCTGCTTCCAGTCTCCAATCCAAAAATCAAAATCGGTGTTGGGCACGTTGAGGGCTCCGTTCTCCGCTGCGGCTGCGGGCAAGGTCGAAAAGCCGACGGCCAGCGCGCCGGTCCCGGCGAGCATGATGGCGATGGCCGCTTTGCGTTCCACTGTCCAAGGCTAGCCTTGACGGCGGACCTAGTAAATATCCGCTTTTTGACGAACTACTATAACCGCTATGTTGATACAACTCGGCCCGGAGCGACCGCTGTACCGCGCGGTCACGTCTGCGCTGCGGGAGGCCGTACTGGCCGGCCGCCTGGAGCCGGGTACCGGGCTGCCGGGTACCCGCGCCTTAGCCCGCGAGTTGGGTGTATCGCGCATCGTCGCGGTCGCAGCTTACGAACAGCTGGCCGCCGAGGGATACATCGTCTGCTCGCCCGGGTCGGGGTCGCGGGTAGCGGTTGCTCTCGACTCGACCCATGGGGCTGCCGGTGCGGCCTCGCCAAGCCCGGTTTCGGTCTCCGCCTACGCGGCGCGAGCGCTCGCGCTGGTACCGAACGCGTCGACGAGCGGACCGGCGGACGACCGCTCGACCGTAGACTTCCGATATGGAACGTTCGAGCCGGAGGAACGAACGCAGCGCGCCTGGTCGAGATCGCTCTCGCGCGCCGGCCGCGCCGCCGAGTTCGACTATCCGGATCCCGCCGGTCTCGAAAGGTTGCGCCACGAGATTTGCCGTCACGTACGCCGGCATCGCGGAATCGATGCGATGCCCGGCGACGTGCTCGTCGTTACCGGTTCGCAGCAGGCGCTCGACCTCGTGGTCCGGGCTTTGTGCGAAGAGCACACGCCGGTCGGTATCGAGGATCCGCACTACCAGGGTGCGCGCCGAGCGTTTCTGGCGATGGGAGCGCGGCTCGTGCCGTGCGCGCTCGACGAAGGCGCGCTCGATATCTCGCGGCACGCCGCGCGCTTGCGCGACGTTCGCGCAATCTACGTCACCCCGTCGCATCAGTTTCCTACGGGGGCGGTCATGAACGTCGAACGACGGCTCAACCTGCTTGCGTGGGCGAACGAACGCGGGACGTGGGTGATCGAAGACGACTACGATTCCGAGTTCCACTACGGAACCGGAACGATTCCGGCGCTGCGCGGCCTCGACGCGAGCGGCCGCGTCATCTACGTCGGGACGTTCGCCCGCACGCTTTCACCCGAGTTACGACTCGGTTATATCGTCGTTCCGCCCGCATTGCGGGATACGTTTCATGCGATCAAATGGCTCGCGGATCGCGGCAGTTCCCCGATCGGACAACGAGCGCTCGCGGCGATGATGGTCTCGGGAACGTACGAACGCGCACAGCGCCGCATGGCGCGCTCGCTGAGCGAGCGCCGGCAGATCCTACTTTCGCAGTTGGAAGCCCGTTTCCGCGGACGCAACGTTCGCTGGTCCGGTTCCGGAGCTCACGTTTTTCTTCGTTTTCCGGAGCTCGCGCCGGACGACGCGGAGCGGCTCGTCGCCGAAGGAATCCGGCACGGCGTACGGATGTACTCCGCCAGCCCGCACTATCTCTTGCCGCCGGAACATGCGGCGTTGCTTTGCGGTTTTGCGTCGTTGACTGCAGATGAAATCGAACGCGGCGTCGAGCGATTTGCCGCCGCGTATTTTGCGCTCGCGGGCTAGGAGTATTTAATCTTCGTTGCGCGTGCGCAGGTAGTGAAGCTGCCAGAGGTGGATGAAGCGCGAAAGTTCTTCCCGCATCTCTTGCGGGATGTCGACGAACTGTACGCCGTACGCAAACTTGCGCGTGTGCTTGTCGAAGAATGCCATCAGCGTCGTGCCGCGCATGTGCATCGGGTGAAACCCCGGCGGCTGCACTTTCACCATCTCCGGGCGCAGGCCGAACGGCGTCTGCTCGAAGACCTCTTTCTCGATCATCATCTCGGGCAGGAAGTCTTCCGGGAGATGAAAGTCGAGTTCCAGGATGGACTCGCGAAAGAAATCCTCGTCGGTCGCGATCCGCAGGCCGCCCGACGAGAGATCGTTGGCACGCGCCTTGCGGCGGCCTTGCCGCCCGACGAGCGTATACATCACGTCGAACTCGACCGGCATGCGAAACGACGTCCGCTTTTGTGCGGCACTCAGGTGCGCCATGGCGGGAGGCTTGGCCGTCTTCCCTTTTCCAAAAAACGAGAACATCGGACGGTGGGCGTTGGTGCGGGCAGGCCTCGCTTCCTGCTCGCCCAAAGTGGTTCAAGGTGCTCCACGAACGTTTGACGGCGGCGCTCGGTGCGGATGCGGTGAAAACCGCCCCCGAAGACCTCGCCGCGTACTCGTTCGACGCGTATACCGATGGCCGTCTGCCCGCGGCCGTCGTGCTGCCCTCGGGAGTTCGCGACGTGAGCGCAATCGTGAAGATCGCGCGGGAATTCGGCGAGCCGATCGTTCCGCGCGGTGCCGGCACCGGACTCTGCGGCGGATCGGTCCCAACCGAGGGCGGAATCGTCATTTCGTTCGCCCGCATGAATCGCATCCTCGAACTGGACGTGCGCAATCGGCGGGCTCGCGTGCAGCCCGGCCTCATCAATCTCGACCTTTCGTTGGCGACGTCCAAGGATGGCTTGTTCTACGCTCCCGATCCGTCGTCGCAAAAGATTTCCACGATCGGTGGAAACATTGCGACCAACGCCGGCGGCCCGCACTGCCTGTCGTACGGAACGACGGTGAATCACGTCTTGGGACTCGAGGTCGTCGACGAGCACGGAGAAGTATTCTCGACGAGCATCGACGACGCCGGATACGATTTAACGGCTGCATTGGTCGGGAGCGAAGGGACGCTGGGGATCGTGGGATCGGCGTGGGTCAAGCTGCTCCGGATGCCCGAGTCGGTCCGGGTGTGGGTCGCCGCCTTCGGCGATATCGATTCCGCATCCGAAGCGGTGTCGGCGATCGTCGGCGCCGGAATCATACCGACCGCGCTCGAGATGATGGACTCCGTCATCGTCAAGGCGGTCGAAGCCGCGTTCCACGCCGGCTATCCGACCGATGCCGCCGCCGTGCTGCTGATCGAAAACGCCGGTTTCGAAGACGATATGGATGCGTGCGAAGCCGCGATCCACGCGATCGTCCACCAGCACGGCGCGATATCGTGGCGCAGCGCACATTCCCAGGCCGAGCGCGACATCCTGTGGGCGGGGCGTAAAGGCGCGGCGGGCTCGACGGGGCGCATTTCGCCCAACTACTACACGCAAGATCTTTGCGTCCCGCGCAGCAAACTTCCCGCGGCACTGCGGGCGGTCGAAGAGGCCGCCAGCGCGCACCATCTCGTCGTCGGAAACGTCTTTCATGCCGGCGACGGGAACTTACATCCCCTCTTGATGTACGACAAGCGCGAACCGAAGCAGGTCGCGGCCGTCATCGAAACCGGAAACGCAATCCTGCAGTCGGCCATCGATCTCGGCGGCACGATCAGCGGCGAACACGGAATCGGCTACGAGAAACGCGACGCCATGACCCGCGTCTATTCCACGGACGACCTTGCCACCATGGCGCGCGTCCGCGACGTCTTCGATCCGCAACGCCAACTCAATCCCGAAAAAATCTTCCCGTCCGGCGCACGCTGTCCGGAGGTAAAACCCGGTTGAACGCCCGGATCGAATGCGTCAAGCCCGCAACCGCGCAATCGGTCAGCGAATTTCTCGCTCGCTGCGATCGCGACGGTCAAAAAGTCGCGATCGCCGGCGGCAACACGCTCAGCGGCATGGGCTTCACCCCCGAACGCATCGACGTAACGCTTGAAACGAAAGCCCTCGGCAAGATCGTCGACTACGAACGAGCCGACCTCACGATCGCCGCACAGGCCGGCACGAGCATTCGCACCGTCGCCGCGCTGCTTGCGAAAAACGGCCAGTTCATTCCATTCGACGCTCCCCGCCAGCAGTATGCAACAGTAGGCGGTACCCTCGCTGCTGGATGGCTCGGGCCACGCCGCCACCTGTACGGCCGCCCGCGCGACTACATCCTAGGATCGACGGTCGTCCTGGCTGACGGAACGATCGCGAAAGCCGGCGGCATGGTCGTAAAGAACGTAGCCGGTTACGACATGAGCCGCCTCTACACCGGCTCTTTCGGAACGCTGGGCGTCCTCATACAGGCAAACCTCAAGACGCTCGCATCCCCGCAATGCTCGCGCGTCTTTCTAGCACGCCTTCCCGAAGGCACGTACGCACGCGCCTGTGCGGTGCTGCAAACCCTCCAAATCCGGCCCGCGGGCGCCGTACACGTGTACGGCTTCCACAATGCGATAGACGGTGAAGACGGCCAAGAAGGCCGGCTCGTAATATTACTCGAGGGAAGCTCGACGCTGCTCGAGCGAGCCACACGCGACCTTCGCTCGGCGATCGGGAAGGCCGGCGTACCGGAAACGCGGGTCGTCGACTCCGGCGCCCGCGAATCATTCGAACGCGTAATCGATGCGTACATCGCAAACCTCGGAGAGCGTTCCGTAACCTATCGTTTTCACTGCCTGGTGGACCAATCGAGCGAACGAGCGACGGCCGCTTACAACCTCGCACATCGCTACGAACTGCGCAGCGAAACGATCCTCGACATCATGAACGGCGACGTCATCCTGCGCGTAAGCGATCTCGACTCGCGAGCACTCGGCGCCAAAATCGACGTCTTCGACGAAGAACTTCACGCCATCGAACCGTACGCGCAGGTCATCGCGAGCGACCATCCCCACCGAAGCGAACTCAACGTCTGGGGCCAACCTCCCGCGTCAATTGACAGAATGCGCGCGCTGAAAATGCGGTTCGACCCAAACTCCACCCTAAACCCAGGACGCTTTGTCGGCGGCATCTGAGCGTTTCGATTCGGGCAGCTGCGACGAAGCCGGTCCGACAAGCGAGGCGTCCGATTTTTTCGCAAAAGCCATGGATGGCGTATTCCTTTGAAAGTTGCGAAAAAACGGGCGAGTAGGAGACCCCATGGATGGGGTCGACGAACGTCCGAGTGGTCGGACCGGCTTCGTCGCAGCTGCCCGAATCGAAACGCGGGCCCACCGCTACCTTGAAAGACGAAATTGGCTGGGCCGTCCGGCATGTGCTGGGCAGCCCTGTTCGCCTCAAGTTTCTCGCTGCACAGGGACTTGGCGTACCCGTTCGATTGCTGCGATTTCTCCGGCGAATCGTACCGCTCGCCTCGGCTGAACTTTATGCGATACGCGAGCGCGCGAATGCGATTCCAGATGAGGGGTTGCGTCGCGAAGCGATTTCCAGCGTAGATGGGAAGGCTTATCACGTGGCCGGTGCGTGCATTCTAGCAACGTTTTTGCCGGACGGCGCGGCGCGGAGATACGTTTCGATCGTGGCGCCACTCGAATCGATTTACGACTACCTCGACAACCTATGCGACCGCCATCCCGACGTCCCGATCGGTGCATATCCAGTACTGCATCAAGCGATCGCCGATGCACTCGATCCGGGTGCGGTGCCGCGCGACTACTATGCGATGGGTCCGGCAGGTGACGACGGCGGGTATCTCCGATGGCTGGTCACGCGTTCGCAAGATGGCATCCGCGCAATCGACGGATACGAGAAACTTCTGCCGCACTTCCGTGAGGCCGCCGAGCTATATGCAGAGATGCAAACGTATAAGCACTATCCGGCGGGCGAACGCGAAGCCGAGCTTATTGCTTGGTACGAGCGGCGCGGGCGTGGATTGAATCTGGAGTGGCAAGAGTTTGCGTGTGCGGCGGGATCGCAGTTTCAGGTGTATGCACCGCTGTATGAGTTGCTGGCCGGGAGGTCCGTAGCGATCGGAGCGGCGTACGGTGCGCATTTTCCGGCGGTTGCGGCGCTGCACGTACTTCTGGATTCGTTTATCGATCAGGCGGAGGATCGGGAGTACGGCGAATTGTGCTTCTCGGAAGTGTATCCCAGCCCGGACCGGCTGCGCGATCGGGTGGGTTACTTAGCGGGGCGGGCCAAGCTGGGTTTTTCCGCGCTCCCGGTGCCTGCGGAGCACCGGTTTGTGTTGCGCGTGATGGCGCTGTTTTACCTGACGCATCCTAAGGTTTACGCACAAGGGCTTAACGGTCAGGCCGAGGCGCTGTTGCGCTGCTTCTAGAAGGGAGGATGCATGCGTCGTACGATGGTCCTGCTCATTGCCGGCCTGCTGCTCGCGTCGGGCGCCGGAGCCGCGCGTGCCGACAACGGCTATCCCACGGATCGCCAGGTCGAGCGCTTTCTGATCGATATCCCGACCTCGCAAGGGGCGGCCGACGATTCGGCGCGGCTCAACGAAGAGATGCACTACCCGGGGACGATCGGCGACCACGATATGGCGCTGTGGATGCGGGATAAGCTCGAGTCTTACGGCTTTTCCGCCCATATCGAACCGGTCTTTACCCAGGTTCCGCAGTTCAAGCACGCGGTGCTTCAGCTCATGGTCAGCCCGCGCGTCGACTTCGACTTGCAAGAGGGCCCGCTCGCGCACGACTGGGACGGCGCGCGACACGACGCCGGGACGCCGTTCAACGCATGGAGCGGATCGGGCGACGTAACCGCGCAACTCGTATACGCCGGCCACGGCCTCGACGCCGACTATCAAACGCTTGCAAATGCCAACGTCTCCGTCCAAGGGCGCATCGTCCTGGTGCGATATGGTTCGGAGTTCCGCGGATTGCTCGCGCGGCGCGCCGAAAAGAACGGCGCCGCCGGCGTGATCTTCTATACCGATCCAGCCGATCGTGACGGATCGGCAAACGGCGCACCCTATCCCGACGGCCCGTATCGCCCGAATACGTCGGTGCAGCGCGGCAGTCTCGGAGCGCCCGCGCTTAGCATCCCGGTTCTTCCGATCACGGCGTTCAATGCCGGCCAGCTGCTGCGCAACATCGCGGGCGTCCCGAGCCCGCAGGCGTGGCACGGCGGGCTCGACGCCGACTATTCGCTCGGCGCTACGCGATCGCAAGTGCGTCTTCGCGTCGACATCAGCAACCCTTGGATCACGATTTGGAATACCGTCGGCGTTCTGCCGGGCCTCGACACGTCACACCAAGTGATTCTTGGCGGACATCGGGACGCGTGGGTGTACGGCGTAACCGATAACGGATCGGGCATCTCCACGCTGCTGGAAGCCGCGCACGCACTCGGCTACATTTACAAAGCCGGATGGCGGCCGCACTATTCGATTCTCATCGGCGGCTGGGACGGCGAAGAGATCGGCGAAGCCGGATCCGATTCGTTCGTGCGCACGCACGAAGCGCTCTTGCGACGCGGCTGCATCGCCTACGTGAACGCGGACGAAGACGTCGCCGGGACGTACTTCTATGCGAGCGGTGTCGCCGGGCTCGCCGATATCACGCCGCGCGTCGCGCGCCTGGTTCCGGATCCGCGCATAAAGACCCATACTCTTTGGGAAACGTGGACCGGGGAAAACGGCGGCATCCAAACGCGCGCTCCGGGCGGCGGTTCGGACCACGAGCCGTTCCTCTACTTGTTGGGGGTTCCGACCCTTTCGTTCGGCTTCGCTGGCCCGTTCGGCGTCTATCACTCCGTCTTTGACGATCTCCGCTATGCGACCACCGAGGCCGATCCGGGATTCAACGCGCATCGCACGATGGCGCAAATGCTGGCGCTGACCGCATATCGCCTCACCCTGGGACCGATGCCGTATCGCCTGTCCGCCTACACGCAAGACATGCAAGGCACGCTCAACCAGATCGGACGAACCACGGCGCTCGCGCCGGATCTCGCGCCGGTCTCCCTCGCCATCGAGCGCTTTGGCGCACGCGCGACTGCGTACGAGCGGGGCGGCGTCGATCCAACGGTAGAGATCGAAGCGGTCCACCGGCTCAATATGCTCTTCTACGGGCGCAACGGCTATCAGGCGCTGGCATTCCCCGCGCTGAGCGGCGCGATTGCAACCGGCGACGCCGGGCGCATCCAAACCGAAGCCGGCAATACGGCCGCCTCGATCGACGCCGTTACCTCGATGCTGCGGTAGCGATGCAAATTTACCGCGACCGGCGCGCCAAACTTCTCGAAGCCCTTCGCGGGGCCGCGGCCGTGATTCCGTCGGCGCGTATCCTGCCGCGAAACTCCGATACCGATTTTCCGTTTCGTCAGAACTCCGATTTCTTTTATCTCACCGGCTTCGACGAACCCGACGCCATCCTCGTGCTCGCCCCCGAGCATCCCGAACACCGCAGCGTGCTCTTCCTGCGCAAACTGGATCGCGCCAAGGAGATTTGGAACGGCAAACGCCTCGGCGTAGAACGCGCGGTCGAGCATCTAGGCGTCGACGCGGCGTTCCCGATCGACGAATTTGCCGATCGGCTGCCGGAGTACTTACGCGGTGCGCAGTCGCTGCAGTACGCGCTCGGCGCCGATGAAGCCGCCGACCGGACGATCCATCAAGCGATCGCCACGGCACGATCGCGAACCCGCAACGGCGGGCGCGCGCCGCTCTCCATCACCGATCCCGGCACGACGCTTCACGAGATGCGTTCGATCAAAAGCGACGCCGAGATCGCGACGCTCCGCCGCGCCGCCGCCATCACTCGGGCAGGGCACGTCGCGGCGATGCGCGCCACGCGGCCCGGACTCTTCGAATACGAACTGCGTGCGATCATGGAGTTCGAGTACTTCCGTTCCGGTGCGCAAGGCGTGGCCTACGAATCGATCGTCGCCTCGGGTGACAACGCCACGATCCTGCACTACGTCACGAATCGCGACCGCCTCGAACCCGGTACGCTGCTGCTCGTCGACTCCGGCTGCGAACTCGACTTCTATGCGAGCGACGTCACCCGTACGTGGGCCGTCGACGGCCGATTCACGCCGGAACAGCGTGCCATTTACGACATCGTGCTGGCCGCGCAGGAAGCCGCGTGCGCGCAAGTCGCCGCCGGAATACCGCGCAACGTTTTCCACGATGTCGCGATTCGGACGATCGTCGCGGGATTGATCGAGCTGAAGCTGCTTTCCGGCAGCGTCGATGAAAATGTCGAGAGCGAGCGCTATCGCGATTACTACATGCACGGGACGGGGCACTGGCTTGGACTCGACGTGCACGATGCAGGACGCTACCGCGACGACGCGGACAAACCCATCGCATTTGCGACGGGAATGGTCACGACCGTCGAACCGGGCATTTACGTGCATAGCGACCTCGACTGCGACGAACGCTTCAAGGGAATCGGCGTCCGCATCGAGGACGATTTGCTCGTCACGGCCGACGGCCACGAAAACCTCACCGCTGCGATCCCGAAACGCGTCGACGAGTTGGAAGCGCTTGTGGGATCCGGCGCCAGCATTCACGCGTGAAGGTTCTTCTCCTCGGCGGTTCGGGCTTCATCGGCCGGCATCTCGCAACCGCGCTGCAGAAGCGCGGCGACGAAGTGGCTCGACTCTCTCTGCGCGATCCGGCGGGCGCCGCGATCGTGGCGGCGACGTGCGACGCCGTGGTCAATCTAGCGGGAGAAACCGTCGCGCAGCGCTGGAACGACGTCATTAAGGATCGCATCGTCTATAGCCGTACCGAACTGCCGCGTCGGTTTCTATCCGCACTTTCCGTCCTAGAGCGAAAGACCTCGATCTACGTCTCGGCATCGGGTATCGGATACTACGGCATCAGCGAGAGCGAAACGTTCGTCGAGACGAGCCCGCCCGGAACCGATTTCTTGGCTGAAGTCAGCGCCGGCTGGGAAGAACACGCGTTCAAGGCGCGAGATCTTGGGTTGCGCACGTCGGTCATCCGCACGGGCCTGGCGCTCGGAGTAGACGGCGGCGCGCTGGCCAAGCTGCTGCCGCCGTTCCGGTTGGGGCTTGGCGGGAGAACGGGGAGTGGACGCCAGTGGTATTCATGGATTCATATCGACGACCTGGTGGGGATTTATCTTGCGGCGATGGATGCCGGTGACGGCGCATACGACGCGACTGCGCCGGAGCCGGTTACGAATGCCGTGTTTACGACCGCACTCGGCAAAGCGCTCCATCGGCCGGCGATCTTTCCCACGCCGCCGTTCGCGCTACGCTTGATGTTGGGAGAGGGCGCCTACGCGGTGCTCACGGGGCAGCGCGTGCTGCCGAAACGCACTCTCGAAGAGTTGAAGTACCGCTTCGCTTTCGAAACGCTCGAGCCGGCACTTGCGAACCTGCTAGCGTAGGGCGCGGCGCTCAGGCGTTCGATTCGGCGACTGCGAACTCCATCGCCTCGAGGTGCTTCTCGGCGTCCATCGCCGCTTTACAGCCCGAACCCGCGGCGGTGACGGCTTGTTTGTAGCGGATATCGTTGACGTCGCCCGCCACGAAAACGCCTTCGATATTCGTCGACGAACCGTCGGGCGAGACGATATATCCCGCGGCATCCAAGTTGAGTTGGCCCCTGAAGATGCCGGTGTTGGGCGTATGGCCGATGGCGATGAAGAGCGCGTCGGCATCGAACTCGTAGCTGCTGCCGTCGTTGACGTTTTTCAAGCGCAGACCGGTCATCGTCGGGTCTCCAAGCACCCTTTCGATGACTGTATTCCAGAGAAAATCGATCTTCGGATGGCCGAGGGCGCGGTCGGCCATAATCTTGCTCGCACGCAGCGAGTCGCGACGGTGGATGACGGTTACCTTGTGACCGAAACGCGTAAGAAAGAGCGCTTCTTCCATCGCCGAATCTCCGCCGCCGGCGACGACGATATGTTTGTCGCGAAAGAACGCACCGTCGCACGTCGCGCACGTCGAGACGCCGCGGCCGCGAAGTTTTTCTTCGCCCGGAATATCCAGCCATCGGGCGCTCGCGCCGGTCGCGACGATGACCGTCTTCGCGGTAAACTCGTCGTCGTACGTCCGCACCGTCAACGGCCGCTTGCGAAAATCGACCTCGGTGACGTCGACGTTTTCGATGCGCGCGCCGAAGCGCTCGGCTTGCTCGCGAAACTTGATCATCAAATCTGGGCCCATGATCCCCTCGGGGAATCCCGGATAGTTTTCGACCTCGGTCGTCAGCATGAGCTGCCCGCCGTACAAGCCGCCGGCCAAGACCAGAGGCTTAAGATTGGCTCGCGCCGCATAGACGGCGGCGGTCAGGCCTGCAGGGCCCGACCCAATGATGATCACGCGTTCCATAGCCTGCGCTTCGACCGCGCCGGGGGCGGTTCCGGTTGCGTGGCGTCGAAGTTCCCGTCATGGACTGGCCCGATATTCCGCTGGAGGACGACTTCGGCGACATCTTACGCAAGGCGATGAAGGGGACCGGGACCCAAGCGGGCGCGCTGGCTCGCGAGATCGGCGTCGACGCATCGACCATTGCCGCGTGGCAGAAATACGTCGGAACCGCCGACGACGCGCAGGCTCGCGCGATCGCGCGTGTTCTGCGCCTCGACCCGGGCGCGCTCGCGGACAGTGCAGCGAAGCGCTGGCACCCGCCGCACATCGCGCCGGCCGACGTCAGCCATCATCCGCAGAATCCGCATCCGAGCAATGGCTACGTCTTCTTCCTCGAGGGCGGGCGCCGGTCGGCACTGGTCGATCCGGCCGGGATCCCCGCGAACCTCCTACGCGTCCTTCGCGACGGCGATTACCATCTGCAATACATCTTGATCACGCACAAACACGCCGATCACTGCGACGCGACCGCCGATGTCGCAAAGGCATTTCCACAAGCGCAGATCGTGATGCACGCGCTCGACGTGGCCGCGATCGGATCGCTCGCAAGCAAAGCGCTGGCCGTACGCGACGGCGAGGGGCTGCCGTTTGGCGACGACGTGCAGATCCGCATGCTTCACACGCCCGGCCACACGGACGGCTCGTCGTCTTACCTCTTTCGATCGACGGTGTTTACCGGCGATACCCTGTTCGCCGGCAGCGTCGGCGGTGCGTTCGGCGACGCGAGCACGTATGACGACATCCTCAACAGCGTCCGTTCGAAATTCTTCACGCTCCCGAACGACACCGTCGTGATGCCGGGGCACGGACCGCCGACGACGATCGCGCTCGAACGCGAACACAACCCGTTTTTTCCGCGAAATTGAAGGCGGCGAGCGCGAGCCTGCAGTGTTTGCTTCGCGGATAAAGCGGGGACAACCGATGCAACATTACAAGCATTGGAGCACTGGAATGAATCAAACCGAACCGGTCATCGTGCGCAGCGGCGGATCCGCAGGGGCGGTCGCGCTCGTTGCGATCGTCGTAATCGCCGCACTCGTCGCGCTCTTTATCTACCATCCGTGGACGACGTCCACGAGCACGTCGACGAGTACGACCATCTCGCAACCGCAGAGCCAGTCGCAGCCGCAGAATCAATCAGGGCAAACGACGACTACGCAACAACAACAGACCACCAATCAGCCGAATCCGAGTTCGACCTAACGGCTAGCGATGTGCGGGCGGCACCTTTACCGAAGCGTCGCCGCCCGTGATCGTCGCGCCGCTGGTCGTGGCGGCGGTATCCGCTTCGCGGATGAGTTCGAACTGATAGACCGCTTGGCCCGAAGCGGGAATCGTCACCTGAACTCGCTGCGGCGCACACACCGTCGTCGTGCAAAACGCTGCGATCCACCCGTCTGCAACGTCGGTGGCTTCGAGTTCGACGGTGGCGTTCGGCTTGCCATCTACGACCAAGCGGTACTTCGCGGCCGCAGTCGTCGTGGTCGTCAAATCCTTGCCGGTCCACGGCTGAACGGTCAAATGCGTAACGGGCTGCGCGAGGGCGAGCATCAACGAGAACGTGGCGAACGGCAAATCAAGACTCCTTAAAGGTTACGTACGCAGCTTATACCCAGTTGCCATCATCCGCAACGCGATTCCGAGCGAAACCGCTGCCAGCAGGGCGATGGCCGCCACCGATAGTGCCGGAGCGAGATAGCTCTCGCCCGTATAGCTGCGTCGAAAGGCGTCGAATTGTATAAAAGATCGGATTGAAGAGTTCGAACGTCCGCAGTGGCGGCGGCAGCATTTTCGCATCCGTGAAAACGCCGCCGACGAACGTCAGGGGCGTTATCACGAAGGTCGTGAGAATCGCGATATGATCGAATTTCTCGGCCGTCAATCCGAAGATCACGCCGAGCGCCGAAAAGAGAATCGACACCAGGCAAATGACGAGAAAGTACAGCGGCCAGTTGCTGGGCGCCGTATGCACGATGAAAAACCCGATCGCGGTAATGAGCCCGGCGATCACGAACGCGCGAGCCAAGCTGCCGAGCACGTAGCCGCCGACGATCTCGTACGCCGACATCGGCGCGATCAGCATCTCCTGGATCGAGTTCATGAAGCGGCCCTGAAAAACGGAGCTCGAACACTCGCCGTACGACGAGTCGATGACCTGGAGCATGATCAAGCCGGGAATCAAAAACTGTGCGTATCCGACGCCCTGAATGCTCTGGATGCGGCTGCCGATCGCGAATCCGAACACGAAGACGTAGAGCAGCGTCGTGATCACGGGCGGCCAGATCACCTGGTTGATGATTTTCCACGAGCGAATCAGCTCGCGTTTGATCAGGGTCCACGCACCGATGTAGTTGGCGGTCGCGATCATAGCGCCACCGCGTCGCGCGTTAGTTCAAGAAACACGTCCTGCAGCGAAGAACCATCTGCGAGCAGTTCGACGGTGGGCTTCTGAGCGACGATGCGACCGCCGCGGATGATCGCCAACTCCTTACACAACGCTTCGGCCTCTTCGAGATAATGCGTCGTGAGAAAAATCGTCAGACCGTCGCCGTTGAGTTCGCGCAGCAGATCCCACAGTTCGATGCGCAGTTCGACGTCGACGCCGGCGGTCGGCTCGTCGAGGATCAGCAGCTTCGGCTGATGGATCAACGCGCGCGCCAGCGTCAAGCGCCGCTTCATACCGCCCGAGAGCTTGGTGTACTCTTGCTTCGATTTCGAAGCCAGACCGAATCGTTCGAGCAGCATATCGGCGCGATCGTTCACTGCCGGACCGTGCAAACCGAAATAGCCTGCTTGGAAGATCAGGACGTCGCGAATCGAAAGGTACCGGTCGAAGTTATACTCCTGCGGAGCCAGGCCGATCAGCCGGCGTGCCGTCCGCCACTCGATCTCGTTATCGTGCCCGAAAACCCGGATCGTGCCGCTCGTCTTTTGCGCGAGACCGACGATCGCATTGATCGTCGTCGTCTTGCCGGCACCGTTGGGGCCGAGGAAACCGAAGAATTCGCCCGCCGGAATGCGCAGCGAGACGTCGTCGACGGCGGTGAAGTCGCCGTAGCGCTTGACCAAGCGGTCGATTTCGATGGCGTAGGTTACGGAATCGAGTTCTTGAATTTCTTGTACCGATGGCGGCGAAGGGTAGCGATGAGTTCTCCACTATCGGGAATCCCGCAATCGGCCAGTTGGGTTGCAACCCGCTTCACGTCGAAAGCAACGCGGCGGTGCTTGACTTGCCATCCGCCGGTGCGCTCGGTGAAAATAGCGTAGCAGGCGCGCGGATCGCCGTCTTTCGGCAGTCCGGCCGACGCCACGTTGACCAGCAGTTTCCCGCGCCAAATGCGGACGTACGGCAGGTGCAAGTGGCCGAAGGCGATCGCCGTCGCCCGCTCGTCGCCGATCATCCGCTCGAGGACGCCCTCGTCGGCATCGGGCCAAAGGTGCTCGTCGTCGGTCTGCGGATTTGCGTGAACGACGAGCAGTTGATTGTCGTCTTCACCGATGCGAATGGCAAACGGCAACTCGCGCAGCCAACCCAGCAGCTGTTCGCCGAGTTCTTTGCGCGTCCACGCGATCACGAGGTCCTCCGAGGCGGCGAACGTTTCGCCGTCCGCATCGGATAAATAACGGTCGGTGTTTCCACGTATGCACTGCGCGCCGATCTCTTGGAGTCGCTGCAGTACCTTCTTCGGTTTCGGGCCGTCGAGACACAGGTCGCCGGCCGCGACGATCGCATCGGCGCCGCCCTGGGCTTCGAGGTCCGCCAGGCATGCGTCGAGCGCCAGCAGGTTGCCGTGAATGTCGGAGAGGATCGCTATGCGCATCAATCGCGTTTCAATGCGAGGACCAACATCGACGGCGTGATCCCGATCTTGGTGAATTCGTAAAGATCGATCGACTCGACCACGACGCCGGCTTTGCGCAGCGCGCGCAGCGACGTACGATAGCGCATCTCCGCAATCACGTGATGTTCGCCGAGCGGCAGGACGCCGGCAGCTAAGTCCTCGCCCATCTCAACCAGGATCGTCTTGAATCCGGCGAAGGCCGCAGCATCGACCCGGCCCGCGGAGAGCACGATCGTATCCTTCGAAACGGCACCCGCGACCGAACGCAGGTACGGGGCTCCGGGCGGCAGCGCAACCTCGACGACGCGGTACCCGTGCGCGGCAGCCACCTGGGAGAACCCGTTGCGTCCCAGGGCGTTTCCGCGGGCGCCGACGCCCACGAACGCCGTATTGCCTACCAACAGCACGTCGCTGCCGTCGATGAGCCCCGGCGTCGCGATATGACCGGCGAGCGGGATGTCGATCCGCGCAAACTCGGCCTCCATCCGGTCGGCCTCACCGCGGCGCCCCATGATGGTCGGACGCATGAGCATCGCGCCGTCCTCCAGCACGACCGCGGCCTCGGAAGCGGAGACCTCGCACGGGTCCTCACCGTGGGGGTCGAAAAGCACGACCTCCACCCCAAAAAAGCTCAAGGTCTTGCACAGAATCGCGTGCTGCTCGAGGGCTCGGGAGTAGACGACCCCCGGCTCGCCCGGAACCGGCTTGGCCCGCTCGATGCTCGGCGTCGGTTTGACCAGGATGGCGGCACGCAGCGTTCCGGTCGGGTTCCCGACGAGGCGCGGTCCAAAATGCACGGCTTGCGAAGTCATGGTCTCATCTCATTCGGTCACCGAACCGGCTCGTACTGCTCCGGCTGCGGCGCGTCCAGGAAGAAGTCGGCCATGTCGGTCGAGAGCAGATCCCCCAGGGAGAGCGGTTCGAAGCCGAAGATTTCCTCGGTCGTCTTCACCACGCTGGGCGGTGAAAGGTGCGCGTGGCCGACGTAACCGCGACGCGCCAGCGGCGAAACGAGGACGGCATAACTGCGCGAGGCATTCACGTGGTCGGTTCCGCCGTCGGTCCCCGCGGGAACGATGAAAATCGCCGTCGAGCTCCAGTGCGACGTTTGCGAAAGGTACCGGACGATGCTGCCGAGCGCGCGATCGGCCTCGGCGACGCCGCCTTGCCGCCCGGTCGTCGGCAGCGAAAGATACACGAAGCTCGGCATTTGATCTGCCTGCGCGAAGCGATCCAAATCGTGCATGAACTCGCGCGCGCGGCTGGTGTCGTCGGTCTTGGCGGAATCGAGCGTATAATCCAAATCGACGTTTGCGTTCAAGACGCCCGGCGCCGGAACGTTGAGCGCATAGTTCCCGTCGCGATACCCGGTCAAGTCCAGATAGCCGCCGTAGTCGCGATAGCTCATGCCGGCGCGCGCGAACGCGTTGAACAGACTGCCCGCACGCACGTAGTCTTCCGGATCTTCGCCGTGCTCGGCGAGCGGAGTACGAGCCACGCTGACGTTGGCGAGCAGTTGCGTGTAGAGCGACGCTTCGCCGCCTAGCGCGAACTGCCGCGCAATATCGGCGTTCGGATCGGACGCGTAGAAGTTGTCGGCGAGCCCGTACGAGCGCGCCAGTTTATGAAGATTCGGCGTGACGTTTTCGGGATAAATATTGAGTGACGGCTCGCCGTTCCCATGCTGTCCGCCGGTCACGTCCTTCAAATCGCCGAGCATCGCGTCGAACGTTTGCGAGCCGAAGCTGATGTAGACGACGTGATCGACAACGTCGCTGCGCGCTCCCGAACGAAGCGGCGGGATGACGAGGTTCGGTTTCGCTGCGGCCGTCGCGCGGTTGAATCGCAGCGCGTCGAGCGTCCATTTGACGAGATCCGGATGCTTGAGATCGATCTTCTGCAGGAGACCGAATCCATCGATGCCCTTGGCGTTGAGGATATACAGATATCGGCCGCCGTTCGGCGAAAGCGCGAGCCCGACCGGAAGCCACCCGGTGGGGATGAGGCCGTAACGATATTTCTTGGGCGTCTTCGCATCCAGAATCGCGACGGCATTGAGTCCGGCGAGCGCGACGTAGAGACGCTTGCCGCCGGACCCGATCGCCTGTGCGCTCGGCTGCGCGCCGAACGGTGCGTCGGGAAAGAGTCGCAAATCGAGACCTCGGACGACTTCCGGGGTACCCTCGAGATCCACGACCGCAACGCGGTCGACGTTGGCGAGCGCGACGTACGCCTGCTTTCCGTCCGGCGACAATACGATCGAACCCGCACCGGCGCCGCCCACGTTCGTCGTGCCGTCGGGTGCCGGGTCGAGATGCGCGACGGCCGGATCGACCGCAAACTGGCCGCGATCCGGATTGAGCGTAAAGACCGAAAGCGACGATGCGCGATCCGGATCGAATGGCGGTGCACCGAACGGCGGTGCGTGAGCCGGGCGTGCGAGTTCGGTGTACGCGCCAAGACCGCCGTTGCTGACCAGCACGCGGCCTGCATCCGCTGCGGCGACCAGCGGAAAGTTTCCGGTCGCGACGGTGCGCGCGACGCGCCGTGACGCAACGTCGATTGCCGTCAGCGTGCCGCCGAGATTGTCCACGACGTACACCGCGCTGCCGTCCGGCGCCGCGGCCATTCCGGCGGGAAAGGATTTACCGTTTACGCGACCGGCGATCGGGATGGTTTGGGGTTCCATCGTCAACTGGCCGGTTGCATCGAGATCGAAAACGCGCACGACGCCGTTCGCGCCGTCGGAGGCGAAGACCAGCGACGTCGACGGATCGCGCGGATTCGATACGGCTGCAACACCCAAGAAAAATGTCACGGAAGGATCGTGAAACACGCTGATGACGTTCATCGTGGCGGTATCGACGACGCTCAGCGAATACCCGATGGCGAGCGGCGGCTCGGAAGCGGGAATCGACAGTCCGCCGGTGCGCTGATCGTCGTTGCTGACGATGGCGAAGCGGCCGTCGGGCGAAAGCGCGAAGCCGAGCGGATTCGTTCCAACGAAAACGCTCTTTCCGGCGGGTGCGACGAGACGGCCGTCGGGAAGAACACCGTCGGTCGGATGAATTGCGTCGGCACCGGCGGGGCGTTCCCCAGCGGGAGCGCTATATACGATGAGCTGGGTCGGACGCGGCACGGCGCCCAACAAAACGGCGGCCAATGCCGCCGCAATGAATAGTCTAAACGTCACGGGAGGTAAGGCTTAGAATGCGAGGGGCGAGGGACCTGCCGGGCGGCCGGAGTGCCGAGGTCAAGTTTCCGCGCATCGGCGCGGTCGCGACCGCCGTGCCTCGATACGAGCTGGACCAATCCGACGTCACCCGGCGCATCCGCCTGGCACTCGGGCCGCGCTCCGAGCACATCATGCGACTTTTGCCGATGTTCGGGAATACGGGCATCGAGCGCCGGTATTCATGCGTGCCGATCGAGTGGTACGAGGAACTTCACGATTGGCCGGAGCGCAACGCGATCTACCTCGAAACGGCGATGGAACTGTTTGAATCGGCAACGCACGATGCTTTGGAAATCGCCGGAAGGCGTCCCGAAGAGATCGATGCGATCGTCGCCGTCTCCACCACCGGTATCGCGACCCCTAGCTTGGACGCTCTCCTTATGGAGCGCATGGGTTTGCGCCGCGACGTGCTGCGCCTGCCGATCTTTGGGCTCGGCTGCGGCGGCGGCACCATCGGATTGGCGCGCGCGGGCACGATGGCGGCGGCCAAGCCGGGCTCGCTCGTATTGTTTCTGGTCGCAGAACTATGCGCGCTTTCGTTTCGCCGCGACGATTTCACCAAGAGCAACATCGTTGCGACCGCGCTGTTCGGCGACGGCGCGGCGGCTGCGCTGCTTTCGACCGATTTTGACGGACCGGCGATCGTCGCATCCGGCGAACACACGTGGCCGCAGAGTCTCGACGTGATGGGCTGGGACGTAACCAACGACGGGCTCAAAGCCATTTTCTCGCGCGACATTCCGGAGTTGATCGGCTCCGAGCTCAACGAGCTTGCCGTTTCATTTCTGGCTTCGAACGGATTGACGCTCGCCGACATCGACCGCTTCGTCTGCCATCCCGGCGGCGCGAAAGTTCTCGATGCGCTGGAAGCGGCGTTCGAGATCGAGCCGGGTTCGCTGGTCGAGGCGCGCGACGTATTGCGCCAATTCGGTAACATGTCGGCCGCCACCGTCGTCTTCGTTTTGGAGCGGGTCGTCGCCCGAATGCGCGAGCAGCCATGGAACCGCGCGCTGATGACGGCGATGGGTCCCGGCTTCACCGCGGCGTTTACGCTTCTGGAAGTGTGAGCGATATCGCGTGAGCGTTCTGTGGATCGTACTCGGTCTGGTGGCCGTGCAGCGCGGCATCGAGCTCGTCTACGCTTCGCGCAACACGCGCCGTTTGCTGGCCGCGGGCGGCGTCGAGATCGGCGCGCGCCACTATCCGCTTTTCGTTTTGCTTCACGCATCGTGGCTCATCGCGATGGCCGTAGTGATTCCACCGCAAACGCTGCCGAACTGGTGGCTGCTGGGTCTCTTCGCGATTCTACAGGCATTGCGCGTCTGGGTCGTGCGCGCGCTCGGGCCGTTCTGGACGACGCGCATCATTACGGTTCCGAACGCTCCGCTCGTGCGCGGCGGCCCGTATCGTTTCTTCCGCCATCCGAACTACTTGGTGGTCGTGGGTGAGATCGCCGTATTGCCGCTGGCTTTCGGCGCGGTTTGGATCGCGTTGATTTTCTCCCTGCTTAACGCCGCGTTGCTCGTATTGCGCACGCGGGTCGAGGAAAACGCGCTAACCACCCGGCGCGCTCTCTAGTTTAAGCGTCGTCTGCGTCGAGATCGTCTCGTTGACCGATCCGCGGTGATCCGTCTCGATCGATGACTGCTGGAGCGACGTCGGCAGGGATCGCGCCATGTCGTACTCGATCGCGGCGGCGATCGTCGTCTTCGCGGCGGAGTTCGCCTCCGTTCGAGTCGCGTTTTCCTTAATATCGAGCAACGAGCCCGTTTTGCCGACGATCGTGTAATCCGCGGTCATTCCATAACCGGTTGCTGGTTCGACATGCCAATGCCGCGCGTTATCCAGCCGAGAGGGATCGACGAAGCCGGCCCCAAGCAGCGCTGCCAACGCCGGAACTTCCGGCGATATCTGTCGGTTCGGGTCGCATACGACCGTCGTATCGCCGAACGCGACGCACGTTACCGGGCCGCCGGCAGCGTCGTCCTCGTTCACATGCAGCACCAGTCCGCCATCCGCCTGTTCCCGCACGATGTCAATGACGATCTTGCCCGAACGCCGCTGCCCGCCGCCGCCTGCCGGCGGAGGCCGATAGTCGCGCGCGTTGTTGTGGAAATAAAACGTCCCGCCGCCGCCCGGGTCCATCTTGTCGACGCCGTGCGCGGTATCGCCCTGGTCGATCTGGCTGCGCTCGACGCTATAAGAGTAAACCAGCTCGCGAGGCGTAGCCTGCGCGAGAAACCATGGAAGGCTCGCTGCTAGAGCAAGCGCGTGCATCGAATCCAGAACGCGCGGCGGCCAGCCCCTGTGACGGTAGCCGGCGAGGTGGTAATCCCGCCAAGGTGCGTGAAGCCCCCAGGCGGTATGGATGGTCGTTAAATGCTTGTTCCGCGGAGGGCGTATGATGTCGCCACAGGTGCGAATAGCCATCTGTTCGCTGTTGATCGGGAACTGCTGCTCCAGCGCGGCTTCTGCTAGCGATGCTTACTCACCGGCGATTGCAGAGCGCTACATCAAGGCGAGCGAGGCGGCGTGGGCGGAGTCACTCTCGACAAACGATGCCACGGTTCTGCAGCGAATTTTGGCGAGCGATTTCGTCTGGGTCTTGGACGGGGAAGTGTGGAACAAAGCGCGTGCCGTTGCCGACGCGAAGGCCGGTCCGGGCGATTTTCTTTCGGACCACCTGAACTACGCACACGTTCGCTTTTTCGGCAATACCGCAGTGGTCCAGGGGATGGAGACCTGGACGCGCAAGGGCGCACGGAAAGGGCGCTTCGTCTGGACGGACACGTGGGTTCTCAGGAACGGCCAATGGCAGATCGTTGCGGCCGAAGACATCACCGTGCCAATAAGGAGTCCAGGCTGACGCGCCGCTCGAGCTAGGTTAGCGCGGCTTCTTTGATTCCCCCGGCGATCATCTCCCGTAGTTCTTTCGAGTCGGCGTGCCCGTGCGCGCTGACGGCGTGAATGACGGCGGCTTCGAGAAGTTCGCCGTCGCTGTCGGCTGCGATAGCGATCGTGCAGTTCTTCTCGCTCGGGTGCTCGCGGCAATCGATGACTTTGCGTCCCATGGTGCACTCCTTTAGAAGGCTCCCACGAAGTAGGCGGGGGCCAAGTATAGCACCGACGCTAGCTCGTGGCGAGCCGGCCAAGCGCCTCAGCCGACCGCGTCTTCGGCCAGATCCATGCTCACGTCGACGGTTTCCTTGCGGCGATTCCCGACGAGGATGACGACGACGGACAGAATTACGGCCGCGCCGCCCGCGATCACGCTCCACGTCACCGGTTCGTGCAGAACTGCGGCTCCCAGGACGACCGCGACGATCGGGTTGACGTAGCCGTACGTCGCGACGGTTGAGGCCGGAAGATTATGCACGATGTAGGTGTAGGCCGTGTACCCTGCCATCGCGCCGCCGGTGATGAGCCACAGCATGCCGTAGATCGACTGCGCAGAGATTGCGGCGAGCGAGAGGTGCGACGCCTCGCCCAGTGCGAGCCCGACGCCGACTGCTACGAATCCGCCGATCGTCATTTCCAGGGGCGCGGTGAGCGGGTGGTGGTTCTTGGTCGTGCGAGAGTAGATCGATCCGAGCGCCCAAGCTACCGATCCGACGAGAATGAGTATTGCGTAGAGGACGTTCGTTTGGCCGGACTGCTGGCCGACGAGCACGATCATCCCGACGCTGCCGATCAACAGCCCCGCGATCGAAGCCCAACTCATCATCGTGCGCGTCCGGATCGATTCGAAGATCAGCATCCAGATCGGCACGCTCGCGACGATTAAGGCGGAAATGCCGGATGGGATACGCGTTTCGGCAAGGCAAAGAATTCCGTTGCCGATGACGAGCAGCAATATGCCGGTGATCGCAATGCGCCGAAGTTCGCGCGCCGTCGGCATCGCCGGTTTATCTTTAGCGAACGCGTACTGCAGCGCTCCGAGCAGGATCCCTGCGATGATGTAGCGAGTGCCGACCATGAGATACGGTGGAATCGTTTCAACGGCAACGCGGATCGCGAGATAGGTCGAGCCCCACAAAATCCAAACGGCAACGAGCGCGATCCATGGAAAGTAGCGCTTTGCGGAGCTCATGTTATTGGTGACACGACATAATCGGAAGCGGTTTCGATTTTCTTTTGGTATTTCGTCGGGCTAATCTTTTGTAGCGGTCCTTCGCCCTTCGACTACGCTCCCTGCGGTCGCTTCGCTCAGGATGACATTACTACGTTCGCTGCGCTCACTACGCTCAGGATGACAATCGGCGGTCATAGGGACAATGCAGACATCGCGCGACCTAAGCGTTCGACGCCCTCGTGAGCTTCTTCGATCGAGATATGGCCGAACGAGAGGCGTAGCGCGGGCGGACCGTTGCGCGTGGGATAGCACGGCTCGCTCGGCATCACCAGCACGCCTTCGCGCGCGCACGCGTCGAATGCGGCTTGCGTCGATATTCGCGGCGGCAACGGAAGCCACACGTTGACGCCGGCGGCCGGCGGACGCACTTCTGCCCAGGGCACCGCTTGCGCGAGCGCGTCGACGAACGCGTCGCGCCGTTCGCGATAGAGCGCTCGCGACGATCGCAAATGGCGCGCGTGCGCCGGACCGTTCATAAAACGCCAGAGCGCGCGCTGGGTCAGCGTCGAGGTGAACACATCGGCCCGAACCTTCGCAACCTCGAGCGCTTCCGCTAGGCCGCCTTTCGCGTACAGATACCCGATGCGCAGTGCCGGAAAGATCGATTTCGACAGACTCTCCATCAAAATCACGCGGCCGTCGGTGTCGTGCGAGGCCAGCGGCGGCGGCGCGGCGGCATCGTAGGTGAGTTCCCAGCCGGTTTGATCCTCGAGTACGACCACGTCGTAGCGCCGCGCGAGCGAAACGATTTGCTTCGCGCGCCGCGCCGGCAAAACCGCGCCGGTGGGATTCTGCGCGATCGGATTGATATAGAACAATCGCGGACGATACTCTGAAAAGACGCGTTCGACATCGTCGATGCGTACGCCGTCGTCGTCGCCGCGAACCTCCACATACGTGACGCCGCGCGCGTCGAAGACGCCCAGCGTGCCGGAATACGTCGGGCTTTCGCTCGCTACCACGCTGCGTTCGTCGAGCAAAACCGTCGCGACGATGTCGGCTGCCTGCTGCGCCCCGGAGCAAACGATGACGTCGCTCGCATCGGCGCTGCAGCCGCGCCGGCGCAGATGCGCGGCCAACGTTTCGCAGAGATCCCGGTCGCCGGTCGAAGACCGGTACTGCATCAGCTCCGGCGGATCGTCCAACAGCGTGCGGTGGAACGCGCGGCCGAAGTCGTGCAGCGGAAAGGTTTCCGGCGCGGGGTGGCCCGTCGCCAGTGAAATCGCACCCGGCGCGGTGGCGCGGGTCAACTGCTCCATCACGCCTTCAAGACGTTGCGCGCGCGCGAACCGGCCGACGTCCGGTTCCCATCGGCGCGCGAACGCCGGTTCGCGCTCGGGACGCTGCGCGACGAACGTGCCTTTACCGACACGCGACACCGCCCGCCCGCGGGCGGCCAGAAGTTCGTACGCTTGTGAAACGGTTACCAGCGCGCAGTCGAGCTCGCGCGCGAGATCGCGCATGGCGGGGAGGCGGTCGCCGGGTTTAACGTGTTCGTTCTCGATCGCTTCGACGAGCTGATCGGCGAGCTGGACGTAGAGCGGGCGCGGGTCGTTCGGCTCGAGCCGCAGCTCGAGTCTATTTTTTGTCGAGTCTATAGCCAATTCCGCGAACGCTTGCGATCTCCACCGGCGCACCGATTTCGATCAGTTTTTTGCGCAGCGCCGCTACGTGCACGTCTACCACGCGCGTCGGAACTCCCGACGTGTCGTTCCACACGTGTTCGAGAATCTGCGCGCGCGTTAGGAGACGCCCTTCGGCTTCGCCCAAGAACCACAGCAGGCGGAACTCGAGTGCGGTGAGCGTCACCGTCCCGGCGTCGTAGATGAGCGTGTGGAAGTCGCGATCGAGCGTCGCGCTTCCGATGGTCAGCAGGTTCGTCCCGGTCGGTCGCGCGGCAAACTTTTCGCGACGGCGCAAAAAAGACGCGACGCGCGCGACGAGTTCGTTGCCCGAAAACGGCTTGGTGATGTAATCGTCCGCGCCGAGTCCGAGACCGAGCAGAATATCCTGTTCGCGCGAATGACCGCTGACCATCAAGATGAACGTGTTGTTCGAATTCGAGAGCGAGGTGCAGACGTCCAGCCCGGAGATATCCGGGAGGCCGACGTCGAGAATCACGACGTCGGGTTTATATGAGTCCGCCAATTCCAAACCTTCGGCACCGCTGCCGGTCCCGCGAACTTCGTAGCCCGCCCGTTCGAGGACGGTCTGTTCGAGGCGAGCGACGTCCTCGTCGTCCTCGATTACCAGGATACGTGCCAATGACATTGAGCCGGCTCCTTCCGGATTTGCGAGGCCGCGCGGCTTCTAAACGCTGGCCGCTACGTCTTCGCCTTCGTTCTTTACCAAAGTCCGGCGCGCAACGCCTTCCTCGAGGGCCGCGGCTGCGACCGCTCGGGCGACCGCGTCGACCACCCGGGTGTCGAAAACACTGGGTATTATGTACTCCGGGCTGCGCTCGTCCTCGGTTACTATTTCGGCAATCGCGAAGGCCGCGGCCAGCCTCATCTTTTCGGTGATGCGCCTGGCCCGAACGTCCAGCGCCCCTCGGAAGATGCCCGGGAACGCCAGCAGGTTGTTCACCTGGTTGGGGAAGTCGGAGCGCCCGGTGGCGATAACGGCCGCGTAGGGCGCCGCGACGTCGGGCATGATCTCGGGGGTCGGGTTGGCCATCGCGAAGACGATGGGATCGCGGCCCATCGAGGCGATGTGCTGCGGCTGGAGGATCCCCGGCGCTGATACGCCGATGAAAACGTCCGTTCCAGGCAGCACGTCGGCGAGCTGGCCCTGCCGGTTCTCCCGGTTGCAGTGCTCGGCCAGCCAGCGCCAGTGGGAGTTCTCATACAGGCCGTCGCGGCTCAGCGCCCCGGCGCGGTCGACCGGAATCACGTTCCCGACCCCGGCCCCCAGCAGCATCTTGATGGTCGCCGTCCCGGCCGCGCCGCTGCCGGCCAACACGACCTGCAGATCTTCCAGCCGCTTGTTGACGACCTTCGCCGCATTGATGAGGGCCGCCAGGATGACGACGGCCGTTCCGTGCTGGTCGTCGTGCATAACCGGAATGTCCAACGCTTCGATCAGCCGCTCTTCGATTTCGAAGCAGCGCGGGGCCGAGATATCCTCGAGGTTGATGCCGCCGAAGGCCGGCGCGATCCGAATGACGGTCTCGACGATTTCGTCGACGTCCTTCGTATCGAGACAAATTGGAAACGCGTCGATACCGGCGAACTGGCGGAACAGCATCGCTTTGCCTTCCATCACCGGGAGCGCACCGAGCGGGCCGACGTCGCCAAGTCCCAGGACGGCCGTGCCGTCCGACACGACCGCAACGGAGTTGCGTTTGATCGTCAGCTGAAAAGCTTTGCTCGGGTCGGCTGCGATCGCCATCGAAACGCGCGCAACGCCGGGCGTGTAGACGGTCGAGAGATCTTGCCGCGTCTTCACCGGAATCTTCGGCTCGATGCGGATCTTGCCGCCGAGGTGCGCGAGGAACGTCGAGTCCGATGCGCTGACGACGCGCGAGCCTTCGATACTCTCGAGGGCTTTGCGCACTTCGGTCGCGACCGCGTCCGAAGGAACGTTGATCGTGATGTCGCGAATGACGCGCGCCTTCGTCACCGAGTGCATGTCGACCGCAGCGATGGTACCGCCGGCGTCGCCGATCGCATTGGCCAACAGGCCGAACGCGCCGGGCTCGTTCGGCATCTCGAGGCGTATGATGAGCGAAAAACCGATCGCCGGCTGGGGCATGTATCTTCCTCTTTTAGTTTCCGCTGACCGTCATCTCCGCGACCCGGAACGACGGCGATACGACCGACCCGTCGTGACGTAGGTCGTTGGCCAACGCATCGACGCCGCTCAGCATCTCCGTAAACCGTCCGGCAATCGTGAATTGATCGATCGGATACGCGAGTTCGCCGTTCTCGATGAAAAAGCCGCGTGCGCCTCGGCTGTAGGTGCCCGACGCGTGCTCGGTGGCAAACCCAATTGTATCGAGCACTAAAACGCCGCGCGGGGTTGCGGCAATCAGCTCCTCGAGCGAGCGCGTGCCGGGCTCGAGGTAGAAGTTATTCGGCCCGATCCCGTTGCCGGTCGAGTTTCCGGTGCTGGCCGCCCCCAACTTGCGCGCATAGTACGTATCGTATAAAAACGTCTCCAGGCGCCCGCGATCCACGACCACCGTCCGGCGCGTCGCAACGCCCTCGCCGTCGAACGGCGAGCTGCCCAGCTGCCCGAGCATGCGGCCATCGTCGACGATCGTCACCGCTTCGCTGCCGATGCGTTCGCCGATGCGGCCGATCAGCCAAGAATTGCCGGCGGCGACGTTGGCAGCTGAGATCGCTCCGAAGACGTCGTCCAGTACCGACGCTGCAACGTCGCGATCGAAGATGACCGGAACGCGCATCGTCGCCGGCGTCCGCGCGCCGAACAACTCTACCGCACGCCGGACCGCAAGTCGCGCGACCGCACCGACCTCCTCGAGTTCGCGGAAACGGCGCGAAGCCGTGCCGTAGTGGCCGATTCGCTTGTGCTCGCCGTCGAGCGCGACCGGCGCCGTGGACCGGCTGGCGCGGGTTGCGGCATACGATCCGGAAAATCCGGCGGAATTCGCCATCGCCGTGACCGAACTGGCGTCGGCGTAGTGCGATCCGCTCGAGTTTGCGACGCGCGAATCGTCCGCACGGATCAGGCGTTCCATCGCGAGCGCATCCTCGATCTTCTCGTCGTCGTCGCGCTTGGCGATCGCCTCATCGTAGAGACCGAGATCCGGAACGTCCGGTGCGAATGCATCGGGCAGCGCCGCATACGGATCTTCCGCGACCCTATCGGCGAGTTCGACCGCGCGCCGAATCGCCTCGCGCAGGCCGTCGTGCGAAATATCCGACGTTGAAAGCGAACTCTTTCGGCCGTCGACGAAAATACGAGCGTGCAGGTGCTTTCCGGTGGTGCGCTCGAGCTTCTCGAGCCGCGCTTCGCGTGCCTCAACCGAGAACCGCTGCACGTTGCTTACGGTCACCTCGGCCGCGCTGGCGCCGCTTTCGCGCGCGACGGTTACGGCTTGCCGGGCGATCTCTAAGAGGCTCTCTTCATTCATGGCCGGTTCCTCCGACCGTGATCGACGAGATCTTGACCGTCGGCATGCCGACGCCGACCGGAACGTGCTGGCCGCCCTTTCCGCACGTATAGTGGCGCCGCGCAAAGCGCGGATCGTTTCCGACCGCCACCACCTTCGTCATCGCGTCGGGCCCATTGCCGACGATCGTTGCGTTTTTCACCGGCGCGGTGATCTTGCCGCGTTCAATGAGATAGCCTTCGCCGACCATAAAAACGAAGTCGCCTTTGCTGATTTCGACCTGTCCGCCGGCGAACGACTTTGCGTAGATGCCGCGCTCGGTCGACGCGACGATCTCGTCGACGGTTGAATCGCCGCCCGGCATGTAAGTGTTGCACATGCGCGGCTGCGGCAGAAACCGGAACGATTGCCTTCGCCCGCTGCCGGTCGACTCGACGCCCATCATGCGCGCGTTGAGCGTATCTTGCATGTAACCGCGCAGAACGCCGTTCTCGACCAGCACCTTATGCTGGCCCGGAACGCCTTCATCGTCGATGTTGATCGTACCGCGTTCTTCGGGGACGTTGCCGTCGTCGTAAATCGTGACGAGTTCGCTTGCGACTTTTTCGCCGACGCGCCCGCTGTAGAGCGACGTGCCGCGACGGTTGAAATCGCTCTCGAGACCGTGCCCCACCGCCTCGTGCAGCAGCACGCCGCCGCCGCCCGAGCCGACGACCATCGCCATCTCGCCCGCCGGCGCGGGAATCGCCTCCACGTTGACCGTCGCGATGCGAGCGGCGTCGGCGGCCATCGCTTCCGGCGTGTGCGAATCGAAAAACGCCATCGACGTTCGTCCGCCGTCGCCGACATAGCCGGAACCGCGCTCGGAGCCGTCGCTTGCAACCACCTGCACGCCGAGCGTGACCATCGGTCGCCGATCCTGCACGAAGACGCCCATGCTGTTGGCGATCCACACTTCCTGCAGTTCGTCGGTGACGTGCGCGTTCACCGCTACGACCCGCGGATCGAACGCGCGCGCGGCGACGTCGCTCCGTTCGAGCAGGGACACGTATCGGGCCGCTTCGACCGTCCGATCGCGATCGCGATCGTAGAACGACGGAACCGTCTGTGCGCGCAAGCCGACGGAACGCAGCTCGCTTTGCGGCGCATTGCGCGCGACGAGCGATGCCGCATCGGCCGCCGCGAACAGCGCCTCTTCACTGAGATCGTCGGAATACGCGTATCCTGCGGACTCTCCGGTGACGACGCGAATTCCGACACCTTGGGTGACGGCGTAGGAACTGTCGTGGATCTTCCCATCTTGAAGGCGATAGGCGACGGCGTGGCGCCGCTCGCAAAACACGTCGGCAAACTCCGCTCCGCGGCGCAGCGCGCGTGAGATCAATCGCGAGAGCATCGATTCGTCGAGCATCGGTTGTGCGTGCACTTCCTCTTAGAACGTCGCGAGGCGGTCGACCGCGCGTACGATTGCGGCATCGGGGTCTCCGGGCGCACCGTTGATCGCGAACGCAAAGGCGACGCGTCCGTGATGCATGGTATTTACGTACCCGGCGAGTGCCGACACGCCTCCGATGTGCCCGCTCTTCGCCCGAACGCGCCCGAGCGCGGTCGTGAAGCCGTAGTATTGGAGCGTCCCCTGCCGGCCGCCTGGCAAGAGGAGATAAAGCGACTCCCCGCCCGGCGCCCGCTCGGCGGCGCTCAAGACGCCGGCCAGCGTGATTGCGGCGACGCGGTTCCCCGCCGCCAAGCCGCTGCCGTCCAGTTGGTGCAGCCCCGGTATCGCGATTCCGTCGGCCGTCAAAAAGCTGCGGACGGCGGCTATTCCGCCCGCGTCGGCCGGCAGGCCATCCGCCTCGCCGCCCACGGTACGCAGCAATTGTTCCGCATAATGATTGTCGGAGTGGAATAGCATGTGGCCTTCCAGCACCCGCAACGGCTGCGACGCGTGATCCCACAGAACGATCGAATAGAACGGCGCCGCCGAGATCGCGGCCGGCCCACCCGTCGCAATGCCGGCATCGCGCAACAGCCGGTCGAGCACCGCGCCCGCGTATGCGGGCATCCCATGAACCGGCAGCCAGAATTTTTCGGTGGTGCCTTCCGGTATCGTACCGTGGAGCGTAAACGTATTCGCGATAGCCGCGGGAGCGATGGTAACGGAATCGTCGTCCGCGGTCGTTTCGATTTCTCCCGAGATCGAGACCGCGTTGCTATTCGGAACGAGCGTCACATCCGCCGGCTCCCCGGCACGGCCGCCGTGCACGTCGAATTCGAGCGTGTCGCCGTCGATCGAAACCGCACTCACGGGCGCCTGAAAATCTTCGCCCGCATCGGCGGGATCCCAGTTCGGATTGATCTCCGCTCCGAGCAGCGCGCCGGTATCGATCGAAACGCCGCCCTCGATGCGGTTAATGCCGAACGAGCGCAGGCGCCCGACGCCTGCGCGCAAGTCGCTCGAGCGTAGCGACGGATCGCCCGATCCGGCCATCCAGAGATCGCCCGGAAGCGTTCCGCCGGCTGGAAGCGCGTTCGCCGCGAAGATCGTGTGAAATCGAAATCCCACGCCGAGGTCGTGCAACGCCGTTGCCGCGATTAGAAGCTTCTGCGTCGAAGCGGGTGTGACCGCACGATCGGCTCGATCCAGGAAGATCGGCCTTCCGCCGGCATCCAGCACGGCAAGACTGTAGCGATCCGCGCCTGCGAGCGACGCCCCGAAGGCATCGAGCATTGCCGTTTGCAAGCGTGCGCGCTGCGCCGGCGCCCATGGCGGAGCGGAAGGCTGCGGCGCCATCGTCGGAAGCGCCGTCGCGACGGCAACGGCCGTCGCGGGCGTGGCGGAAGAACGCAAGCGCAACACGCCCCACGCTCCTACGACGATCGCGACGATCAGAATCGCGCCGAGAAAGACCCGGCGCTTAATTCCGCGAGAGCGTCTCGATCTTCTCTTGAAGTTTGCGCTGTTCTTCACGTAGTTCGTCGATATCGCCGCGCATCGCGCTTACTTGGCCCGGGACTTTTGCGGCTTCGCGTACGCGAATCGCCGCCTCCATCGCATCGCGACGCACCCGGCCGTCGAACGCCGCTTGGCTAAGACGATCGAGCGTCGAAAGCAAACGCGCGTCGCCAAGCGATTCGGCGGCCGCGAGCGCCGAGATTTGGACTTGGAACGCCATATCGTCGAGTCGCTCGTCGATCGCTTCAACGGCCCGCGTGCGCTCGGCTTCGACTAGCTCGCCGATCCGGCCGATGGCCGCGACGGCGGCACGCCGCAACCCATCACCGTTTTCCGAGCCCGCAGCCTCGATGGCGAGCGGCATGGCTCGCGCGTCGGCGAGCTCGGCCAAGCCGCGCATCGCGCCCGCTTCGACGGTATCGTTCCAGGTTCGTTCCTTCGCCGCCGCTGCCAAGGCATCGAATGCGCGCGCGTCGCGCGTACGTCCGAGTGCCGCAAGCGCGGCCGCGCGGACGAGATACGACGCGTCGCCTGCGGCGAGGGGGAGCAACGCTTCGCCCGCCCGCGCGTCGCGGAAATTCCCAAGCGCGGACGCTGCGGAACGGCGCACCTTAGGATGCTTGTGCGCCAACGCTTCGATCAGCATCGTGCGCGCCCAGGGCGCGCGCGTCGCGCCGATCGACGCCGCCGCTTCGGCGGAAACGGCCCAGAATGGGTCGTTCAACAGTGCGCCGCGCAACGCGTCCTGCGCGACCTGCGACCCGTCTTTTGCGAGTTCGCGAGCCGCACGAATTCGGGCGACTACGTCGGGATCGCCGCGGAGCGAGGCTGCGGCGTAGTCGACGCCGAGTTTGTACGTAACGCTTCCCAGAAGAAACGCGCCGGGGTCGAACCGCACGAGCTTCGGTTCGAAGTCGAGCGGTATCGTTACCGTTTCGTGCGCTCGCTCGATCGAGACGCGAATGCGGCGTTCTCCGGGCAGCGGGCCGAAACCGGCGTTCTCGGCGGGCGTCCCAGGGGGGACGGCGAGAAATCCAAGATCGACGTCAAAGCGATACGGCGGACGATCGTCGTCGACGGTTTGCTTCTGATCGAGCGTGACCGTAACGGCCTTACGCTTTGCATCCCAGGCGACGCGAACCTCGAGTTCCGGATGTCCGGAACGAAAAACCCATTGATCGAAAAACGCTCGTAGGTTCCGGCCCGTCGCTTCCTCGATCGCGCGAATCAAATCGATGGTCTCGACGTTGCGTTGGGCGTTGCGCTCCACGTACGTGCGGATCGATCGCCAGAAGCGCGCGTCGCCGAGTTCGCCGCGCAGCATGTGCAGAACGCCGGCGCCTTTTTCGTACAGATGCCGGTCGAAGATTTCGATGGGGTCGCGGTACGTGTTGCAGACGATCGGGCGGCGGTAGCGCTCGGTGTCTTCATCAAGATAGCGCGCGGCGCAGCCGAACGCGTCGTAGAGATATTCGTCGTAGCCCAGTTCGGACTCGAGCCACACCGCTTCGAAGTAGGTCGCGAAGCCTTCGTTGAGCCAGGCGTGTGCCCAATCGCGGCACGTCAGGAGATCGCCGAACCACTGATGCGCCAGTTCGTGCGACACGAGCGGCTCGCTGCTGAAATCGAGATGCGCGCGCTCGTCGTGCAGGGTGCGTTCGGTTTGCGTCGTCGCCGAGGTATTCTCCATACCGCCGAAGATGAAGTCGCTCACCGCGATCTGCGAGTAGCGCGCGTAAGGATACGGCGCGCCGACGCGTCGCTCGAAAAGATCGATCATGTCGGGCGTTTTCCCGAAGGAACGCTCGCCGTCGCTTTCGCGGCCGGGCAGCACGAAGTACCATACCGGAACCGACTGAGTTCCGGCAGCGCGTTGTTCGACTTCTGCAAAAGGTCCCGCGACCATCGTCATCAGATACGTGCTGTGCGGAACCTTTTGCTCGTAACGAAACGTCGTGCGGTCGTCTTCGTCCTTACGCTCGACGAGCGCGCCGTTTGCCAGCGCGAAGATGCCCTTCGGAACGACGACCGTGGTCGACGTCGTCTGTTTCGAATGCGGGTGATCGAGGCACGGGAACCAGTAACGGGCGTTTTCGTCTTGGCTCTGCGTCCAGCAATGTGCGATTTTGTTCGGACGCGCGGCCGTGGGCTTGACGAAAAAGAGACCGTGGCGCGGACGGACGACGCGGTAGCGAACGACGATCGTCGCACTCGCCCCGGCGGCGATCGGCGGGTCGAACGCAATGTCGAGTTTTCCGGCGCGCCGTTCGAACGATTGCGACGAACCGTTCAGTTCGACGGCGGCAATGTCTAAATCGACTGCGTCCAGCGTGAGGCTCGCTACGTCTTCGTCGAGCGCGCGCACCGTCGTCGTGCAAATTCCGTCGAGCGCTTCGCGTTCGAAATCGGGGGTGAGATGGAGGTCGATGTGTTCGACCTGCACCGTTTTGTCGGGCCCATACTGGAGCTTGGAGCCGGGGAGCGGAAACGCGCGCCGGCCATTAGATTCGTCGCGAAAACTCATTGGCCCGGTTCGTTTCGCTCGTCGGCCTGCGTCAACCCCCCGCTTACGGCAATCACGGCACCGGTAACGAAGTCGCGCTCGGGCGCCGCCAAAAATCGCACCACATCGGCAACATCCTCATAACTGCCGGAGCGCCCCCTGGGAGAACGGCCCGCAACGGCGCGCGCCGCAGCGCGGTCGCTGGTCTTCTCCCGGATATCGCCGGGAACCACGACGTTCACGGTAATTCCGTGCCGGGCTTCCTCGACGGCCAGCGTTCGGGCGAACGCGGTAAGGGCACTTTTCGCCGCTCCGTAGAGCGAAAAACCGCGAAACGGACGCGTTTCCGCAGCGTCCAGCGATCCAAAAAAGATTAACCTTCCAAACCCGGCGGCGCGCATCGCAGGGAGCACCGCTTGGCTTGCAAGGACCGCACTGCGAACGTTTCCGTCGAAGATCGTTTGATAATCCGCGACGGTCAGGCGTTCGAATCGCTTGATCGCCAGCGGACCTACCGCATGGACGAGCGTGTCGAACGGCCCGTGCGCGCGAACCTGTTCGTCCAGCGCGGACGCAATCGTTTCGGGGTCGCCGAGAAAATCCACGCGCGCCGCGCTAGCAGAAACGCCCGCGGCTTCGATAGCCGCGAGCGTCGCATTTGGGGGCGTCGTCCGATACGTTATCGCCACGTGCGCGAACCCGTCCCGCGCGAGCGCCGGAGCGATGCCGGCCGCAAGGCCGGCAGCCGCCCCGGTAACGAGCGCGCGACGAGCCGGCGTCAATCGCGAATCCGAATCATCGCGGCGCGGCGATCGTGAAGGCCCAGGATAAGTCGAACGACGCACCGTTATTCGTTTGACCCCACACGCGAACGCTATGGCGTCCCTGACCGAGCGGCGGATAACGGAAGCTATACGATGCCGTACTCACTTGCGTCATCGAACTTGCCGGGATCGGGTTACCGTCGAGCGTCACGCGGAAGCGGTTGATCTGTGCCGGGCGCGTCAACTGGAAGCTGAATACGGGCTGGTTCGTGAAGATCGTACCCGTCGGCGCTTTGGTCGCGAACGCCACGTTCGAGACCGGCTGCGGCGGTGCGACCGGTCCGGGGTTTCGCCCGTTGGTGGTGATCGTTACCGCGGAGCTCGAATCGTCCCAGTTGACCTGTGCGCCGAGCGACTGCGCGATGAAGCGCAGCGGGACGAGCGTCCGGTCGCCAACCACGAACGGCGCGACGTCGAGAATTTGCTGCTGCCCGTCAACGACCGCCGTCGTCGATCCGATCGTCAACGAGATCGTGCGGCCTCGGCCGGTCGCATTGATTTGACCGTTGTTGTAGACGACCGAGGCGCCAAGTTGTTGGAAGACGCCGCGAAGCGGTACGAACACGCGTCCGTTCTGCACGATCGGCGGCTGATCGAAGCTCATGCGCTGTCCGTTTACGAACACCGAAACCGCGCTTTGAGCCGATCCAGCGGCGGGTAAAACGAAGGCGAGAGCGAGCGGCAAAGCCGCGAGTTTCCAGAAGATTCTCATACGCCCCCTCGTACCCAAGCTCGCTTGCCCTCAATCGGAGCGAGCGCTAGACGGTAGCCGCCAAGGGTTTCATCTCCGCATCGACGGCATTCCTGTCGGCGCGACGTTCGAGCCAGCCCATCCACGTGCCGTAGATCATCGGTACGAGGAAGAGCGTGAGGATCAGCGAGCTGGTCAGACCGCCGATGATCACCGTACCCATCGCCTGCCGCCACTCGCCGCCCTCGGCGAATCCGAGTGACAGCGGCAGCATACCAAAGACCATCGCGCACGTCGTCATGAGAATCGGCCTGAATCGCGTTTGCGCTGCCTGCAGCACGGCGTCCTTGACGCGCATTCCCCGTTTGCAGAGCGTATTCGAATAGTCGACGAGCAGAATTCCGTTCTTCGCGACGAGTCCGAAGAGCATGACGATGCCGAGCATCGAGATGATGTTGAGCGACTGTCCTCCGGTTGGATCGAGGCGATGCATCAGCGCGAGACCGCCGAGCGCGCCGATGATCGCGAGCGGTACCGAGCACATGACGATCAGCGGTTCGAGGAACGAACCGTAGAGAATCACCATAAGCGCGTAGACGAGCAAGAACGACGTGATCAAACCGATGCCCATGTTGATGAGCGTCTCCGCTAAAAACTGGGTATCGCCTTGCGCGGTGAGCGTCACGCCGTCCGGCAGGAATCCCGGTTCTTTGAGCTTTTTCTCAAGCGGCCCCGTCACCGCGCCGAGGGAGTACTCGGGCAGTACGCCGCCATAGACGTTCACGACCCGCTGACGGTTCAGCCGCTGAATCTGCGTTGGCGCCGTCGTCCACACGAAATCGGCAATGGCTCCCAAAGGAACGAGCGTTCCGTCCTGCGCACGTACGCGGACCCGCCGTAGCTGGTCGGCGTTGTAGCGTTCTTCGGGCGGAAGCTGCACGCGCACGTCGACTAGGCCGTTTTGCGAACGCACGCGCGTTGCAACGGCACCCGCTACCGCTAGCCGCGCTGCCGTTGCCGCGTCCGCCGGTGAGATGCCGAGAACGGCGGCCTTCTGACGATCGATGTTGACGTTGAGGCGAGGTGCCGCGACTTCCGAGCTCGTCGTGACGTTGACGCTCCCCGGGGTGTTGCGCAAGAACTGGGCGACGCGTATTGCGGCGGGCCCGATTTGGTCTTCGGGGCCGGAGAGCGAATAGAAGATCGATGCACCGGATCCGCCGCCCGACTCGCCGCTGACTTGGAAGTCTCCGCCCGGAACGAGATAGCTCAGCTTACGAATCACGTCGATGAGCCGGTACGTTTCCTTACGCTTGTCCGGGAGCGTTTCCGCAGTAAGCGACGCATAGTTGCCGCCGATCAACGCCCCCCAACCTTGCGATGCGCGGCCCACCCGCGAACTAACGGTGTCGATGTCCGGAATCGCCATGATGCCTTGCTCGAGCGCATTAACGAACTTCTGGGTCGTCGCAATCGGCGTCCCCGGCGGATACGTGACGGTCATGCGTATCGTGCCCGTCTGCGTCGCCGGAACGAAATCGAAAGCGACCGCGCCGATAAGAGGCTGCCCGTTGGGAAGCACGGGCACGCCCGAAACGAGCGCGAGCGCAACCGGAAGCGCAAAGGTTGCAGCGGTAATTCGTAAGCCTCTACCCGTGGCTTTGAACCAGCGACCGAACACTCGAAAGCCGTTCGTCACGGAGTCCGCGACGAACCACGTGAACCGGAGGCCCAATCCCGCCGAACGAGGCAGATGAGACCACGCGGCAGCCAAGCGAGACGCCCGGACGAACTTCCGCACGAGCCATCCCGCGCCGTGCCACAAAAGGGCGCAGACGATGAAGGCTGCGTTTAGAATGAGCGTGTTGTTCCCCGCTCCCGCTGCCAGGGCGATTGCGTTTGCTACGAGCACGACGCATACCCATACGACGAACAGCCCATGTGCGAGCGCCCACGGCAGCCACTTCGTGCGGTAGGTGGAGAGAATGCGGTCGTAGTTCTGGACGAAGAGATTCAATAGCAGCACCGCGACGATCATCATCGGCACGACGAAACGCAGCTCTTTGATCGGCCACGGAATGAAGTACGTGAGCGCCGCGACTCCGAGCAGCAGAGCGGAGACTTTCCAAGATCTAAGCGACTCCATCCACTTCGGCGGCGCGAGCGACCGGTGCAGTACGCTCCAGCGCGCCGCGAGCAGTGGCGTCAACGTGAACGACACGAACAGCGAGAAGAGCGTCGCGACGACGATAACCGCGGCGAACTCCTTGAGATACGCGCCGACGATCCCCGGTAAGAACGCGACCGGTAGGAAGACGACGACGTCCACCAAGGTAATGGCGACTGCGGCTCCACCGATTTCGCTTCGCCCGTTGATGGCCGCGTCGATGGGCTCCTCGCCCAAATCGCGATGACGCGTGATATTTTCGAGCACGACGATCGAGTCATCGACGAGAATACCGATGATCAACGACAGGCCCATCAACGACATCGAGTCGAGATGGAACCCGAACATGTTCATCAGAATGAACGTGGAGAGGATGGACGTCGGGATCGAGATCATGACGACAGCTGCGTTGCGCCAGGCGTGGAGGAAGAGCATCATCACGATCATCGTGAGGATGATGCCTTCCAAAAGCGATTGCCCCACGCCGTTGAGCGACTTCTGCGTGTAGTCTGCCGGAGCGAACGTCTCGTGGAACGTCAGCTCGGGAAATTGCTTTTCAATGTCCTTAAGCCGGTCGCGCGTTACTTGCGTCGTCTTGATCTCGTCGGCGTTAATACTACGGTCCAGCTCGATCCCCACGCGCGGCTGCCCGTTGAAGTGCGAGAACGAGCGCTGCTCGACGTGACTGTCCTCGGCAATCGCGACGTCACCGACTCGAAGGCCCTTGTTGGCATTGCCCGGTACCGGAAGCGGAATGCCGAGCAAGTCGTCCGCGTCGTTGACTTCCGCGTGCACCGAGACCGACGTTTCCCGCGTCGGCTCTTCGAGAATACCGCCCGGTAAATTCGAATTGTTGGCCGCGACGGCCGCGAAAACGTCGAGCATCGTCGCATTCGTGCCGAGAATTCTTCCCGGAATTGGCTCGACGTGAAACTCGCGATCGGTCGTGCCGAACACGCTGACGGTCTGAATGTTGGGGATCGACTTGAGCACGGGCTCCAGTCGATTATTGACGACGTCCGCGAGCCCCGTGGCTGAAAGCGAGTTCGAGCTGATTGCGAGGTCGAGCAGCTCCTCGGATGCGCCGTTCTTGAAAACGTACGGCGGGTCGAGATCGGCGGGCAAGTACACTCGCGCCGTGTCGACCGCGTTCTGTACGTCGATCGCCGCGATGCTCAGATCCGTGCCGAGCTTGAACTGCACGCCGACGGTGGCGCTGCCCTCCTGCGTGGTCGCCGTAAGCTGATCGAGGTTATCGATACCGTCGAGTTGGTCTTCGATCGGTTTGACGACGAGCCGCTCCATCTCCTGAGGCGACGCGCCCGGGTAATTGGATGAAACGATGACGATCGGCCACGCCACCCCCGGCGGATCGTTGCTGCGTCCGAGCTTCAGATACGAGACGAGACCCGCGAGCACCAGCGCGATGAACAGCATCGCAGTGATCACGGGTCGATTGATAGCGAAACGGGTTAACCACACGGTAGAAGCTCCATCGGCAACGTCTGCCTTCCACTACGGTCCGGGCGGCCTGACTGTTTCAGGTGTCGGGAAGCGGGCACTCAAGCCCGAGACGTCCAGCCGACAGCATACCACCGGCGCTCAACGGCGGTATGTCAAAAGACGACCAAAAAACCGTACGCGAACAAAGCGACTTACGTCGAATGCCCACGTAGGCTTCTCGGACGGACCCTCAGGCCGGCTCCCGCGCAGGACGCAGATCTTCTACCCAACGCTGCGAGCCCGGCGTCGTTAGCAGTTCGCCGGTTTCGAGCAGCGTCTTCAGCCCGGAAAGAATCATCATCCAACCGCCGTAGAGCTGCGGGTTGGCGCCTTCGCGCAAATCGCTGTGGATGACCGTCAGTTGGCACGAGTCGCCGACGGGTTCGATCTCCCACGTGACGCGTGACGTGCCTTCGGCGCTCACGTCCTCGCCCCAGAGCGCGCGGAAGGTCTGGACGAGCCTCCGCGGCGGGTTCACTTCAACGTTCTCACCCTCGAAAATCGGATGGCCGTGTCCGCGCGCTTCGTAATGCGAACCAGGCGTCCAGTCGGACGTCACGTCCGCGCCGAATGTGTATTTCTTGCGCATCTCCGGATTCGTGATCGCCTGCCAGAGCCGCTCGGGTGTCGTTTTGATGAAAATTTCGTAGACGCGTTCCATGTTATTCCTCCAAATCACGCGCGAGTTCCGTAAGCGCCGCTGCGACGCGTCCGCGATACTTGTCGACCCACCGTTCGTAGACGCGCTGGATCGGGACGGGGTTGAGATAGTGCAGTTTGTTCCGTCCGGCGCGACGCACCACTACGAGATGCGCCTCCTCGAGGATCCGCAGGTGCTTCATCACCCCAAATCGGGTCATGCCCTCAAGATGCGCCGACAGTTCCGTTAGCGTTTGTCCGTCGTTCGCGAACAACGCATCTAAGATGACGCGCCGGCTCGGATCAGCGAGCGCTTTAAAGATGTCCAACACTTCGATTATATGTGACTAAATGGTCACATGTCAAGTCAGCGAGCGAGATAGGCCGCCAGCTGCGCGCGCGAGGTCATTCCGAGCTTCGCATAGATCGAGGTTAGGTGTTTCTCGACGGCTTTCTCGCTCACCGAGAGCGCCGCGGCGGCGGCGCGGTTGCTTTTCCCCGCCGCGATGGCGTCGGCTATTTCACGCTCTCGCGGCGTGAGCAAGCTCTGAGCTCGGCCGGCTCTGGTTTCTTTGCCGAGGTTGCGCTCCAGCCGGCGTATCGCACCGTGCGCGCCGAGCGAGCGATACCGCTCCAGCGCGCCGCCCACGTCGCCTCCCGCTTCGCAGGCGTAGGCTTCCAAGATCGGCCATTGCAGCTCCGCGAAGCGGCGCGCGGCGGTCTGCGCTGCCGCAAGCGCCTCGTCACCGTTTCCGGCTTCCCTTGCTTCCGCGGCGTCGAGGAGAGCGAGCAACGCTTGATTGAGGCGATCCTGCGAACGCTTCGCCGAACGCTCGACGACGGATTTCAATCCGGCGGCGAGCTTCGGCCGCAACAGCGCGATGCCGGCGATCGGTGCGATCATGTCGTACGCAGTCGAGATGGTCTGGACGGCCGAATCGAAAAGACGATCGGCTTCGGATTTCCTTCCGGCGAATTCGAACAAAGCTCCGTAGGCTGCGCAAAGCTTGATTGCCGCAGCGGTCTGTCCGCCCTCCACGGCTTCGCCGAGCAGCGTCGTGTCGACGAGGGCGGCAGTTGCGTCGTCGCCGCAGAGCGTCGCCAGCGCCGCAGCCACGACCGTTCGCTGCATGCGCGCGATGAATTTGGTCTGATCGCAGCCGACGCGCAGCAGCGAGCGCGCCCCTTCGAGATTGCCTTGATGAAGTTGGATTTCGGCCAGGACGTAGCTTTCGTGTTCGATGCTGGAGTTCAGTTCGCGAGCCTTTTCCAGCGCTCGCATTTGGTAGGCGTGAGCGAGGCTCAAATCACCCAGCGCCAGCGCCTGCACGCCGCCGTTTCCGAGCGCGGCCCGCACGTTATCGGGAAGCGCGCCGATTCGCCCAAAGACGTCGAGCCCACGATCCAAATGCTCGCGCCAAAGCGACGGCTCGGCGCGTTGCGCGTGCAGCGCGCTGCGCAGAAAGTTTGCCTCTGCCGCCAGCGGCGTAACTGCCGCGAGCGTTTGGTCGCGGATCGCGGCCGCGACGGCCCACGCTTCATCGGTGCGACGGGCGAAAGCGTATAGAAATCCGAGCCGCACGAGCAGCCGATCGCGAACCTCGCGATCGGCGCGCGGTCCAAGCGATTTCTTCGCCTCGTCGAGCAGCGCGATCGCGTCGTCGACTCTCCCGTTGTCGTGCAGCGCGCCGGCAGCCATGACGCGCGCAGCTATCGCATCCTCATAACGCCCGGCCTGCTCGTGCATGCGACTTGCGCGCTCGTAGAGAGCCAGAGCGCGTTCGACGTCGCCGGAGAGCACGAGCATCAATCCGGCTTTGACCAGGGCGCTCGCGGAGCGATCCGAGTCGAAGCCCTCGGCGGCTCGTTCGTACCACGCGGCAGCATCCTCGTACGCATGGATCGCGTGGGCGGCTTCACCCGCCGCCATGCCGTACTCGGCGGCGCGCTCGCGCTGCCCGCCGAGCGCGTAGTGGTACGCGAGCCACTCGACGTGTTCGCCGCCCGCTCCCGACACCGCGATTGCATCGGCGATGCGTCCGTGCAGCTGCGCGAGCTCGGCTTCCGGGACTTCGGCATAAACGGCGTCGCGCGTAAGCGCGTGGCGGAAGCGATAGTGCGGGGATTCCGGCGACGTGCGGTCGATGAGCTGCAGCGCGCTTAGCCGCGTCATCGCGTCGCGGCACGAATCCGTGGAAAGACCGAAAGCACAGGCGAGCAGATCGATATCGAAGGTTCGACCGATGAGCGACGCGCGCACCAGCAATTCACGATCCTCGGCGACGCAACGCTCTAACCGTTCGTGAACGATCGCGTGAAGCGACAGCGGCAGAGGCGCCGCGAACCGGTCGTCGCCCCGTCGATCCGCAGCGTGACGCAGCAGCTCTTCGCCGAATAGCGCGTTCCCGTCGGCGCGCCGGCGCACGTCGCGCAGGACGCCGTCGGGGAGCGGCGGCGCAGAGCGAAGCGCGTCGCCGAGCAGCGCCGTCATTTCGCGTTCGTTAAACGGAGCGAGTCGAACGAGCGAGGTCGAGCGTTCGCGCACCATCTTTCCAAACAGCGAGAAAAGCGGGTGCCCCGGAGCGATCTCGTCGTCTCGATAGGTTCCGACGAACAGCAGGCGCTGCCCCGACGCGAGCGTCGACAGCGCGGAGAGAACTTGGACGACGTCGGGGTCGCCCCAATGCAGATCTTCGACGCACACGATCGTCGTCGAACCTTCGGCTAGCCGTCCGAACGTTTCGACTAGGGCCGCCATCTGATCGGTCTTCGACGCAAACGTTCCGGCGGCCAATGAGGCGCCCGCGCGTGGATCGAGCGTCGCAAGGATGTCGAGGAGCGGACCGAGCGGCCGTTGTGCAAACTGGCGACAGGCCGTGACGGCAACGCGCGTCGTGCGCTTGGGCAGCGATCGCCGGAACTGCTCCAGCAGCCGCGACTTGCCGATGCCTGCTTCACCGGCGACGAGAACCGCACCGCCGCGGCCGGCGGCCGCTGCCCGGCGCCGCTCGGCAAGATGCTCGAGTTCGGCCGCGCGCCCGATGAACGCCCTGCAAAGGACAGGCTGCGATATCACAAGGCCGCTTGCGTTCGGTCCAAATCGTGGGGAAACCCCTACTGCGCGCGAGTCGCGGCCGTCTCTAAAATGGAGGCACCATGGCATTACACTTCGGACAAGTCCCGCCGCGCTTCGGAGCTTCTTTCGCACTTGCGGCCGCGTTAACGCTGGGCGGCTGCGCCGGCTCGGGTTCGTTAGCGCCGGCGGTTTCGCACGACGTTGCGTCATCGCGCGCGGCTAAGGCCGCCGGCTACAAATCGCTGTACCTTTTCCGCGGCGGCTCCGACGGCGCGAATCCGTTCTCTTCCCTCACCGACGTGAAGGGCACGCTGTACGGCGTTACGTACGGCAACCGCGTCGGCGCGTGCGGCTACGGTACGGTCTTCTCGGTTGATCCGCAGGGTAAGGAACGCGCGCTGTATTGTTTCAAAGGAACGCCGGATGGTGCGGAGCCCGTCGGGAGTCTTCTCGCGGTCGGCGGCTCGCTCTACGGCACGACGTTTAACGGCGGCGCGCACGGCATGGGAAGCGTTTTCCAGATCGACACCTCGGGTAAGGAACGCGTGATCTACAGCTTTGCCGGCGGGAAAGACGGCACAAATCCCGGAGCGGGATTGGTCGAATTGGGCGGCAAGCTGTACGGCACGACGCTCGACAATGGCGGTTCGGAGCAAGGTACCGGAACCGTTTTCGAAGTGAGCACCACCGGTATCGAGCACGTCTTGTACACGTTCAAAGGTTATCCGGAGGATGGCGAGACTCCGTACGCGTCGCTCGTCTCGCTAAACGGCTCGCTGTACGGTACGACGCAAGGCGGTGGCGGGCATCGCTTCGGAACCGTCTTCGTCGTCGACACATCCGGCCACGAGCACCCGCTCTACAGTTTTACCGGAGCAGCCGACGGCGCATTTCCGATCGGGAGTTTGCTGAACGTCCACGGCGTATTGTACGGCACGACCTCAGCTTCGCCGGGAACGATCTTCAAAATCACGACGTCCGGTGTAGAAAGCCCGCTCTATACGTTCGCGGGCTCTCCGTCGGACGGCTCCGGACCGCACGCTGGGCTAACCGAGATGAGCGGCGTGCTGTTCGGCACCACCGAGTACGGCGGTGCCGATGGCCTCGGCACGGTTTTCTCGACGACGGCGTCGGGCAAGGAACAAATGCTCTACAGCTTCAAAGGCACGCCGAAAGACGGCGCAAACCCGTTCGGCAATCTCACTGCACTCGACGGCGTTCTATACGGTACGACCGTGAACGGCGGCGTCAAGGTCAACGGCCTCAACCACCCCGACGCCGGCAGCATCTTCAAGATCGCGCCGTAGCTAGTTTGAAGACTTAGCGTTCGAAATCTGAAACGCTACGCTAGCGCCTTGCGGCATCGTGAAGTCCGCTTTGTTGTTGCTTGCGAGCATGAATCCGGCTACGGCACCGACGGCACCGCCATTATTTCCCTGAAACACCGTTTTCCCGATGGCGTTTCCGACCAACATACCGCCGCCGGTGCCGACGATCTTCTTCCCCGCCTGACTCTCCGGCTGCGCTTGCCCACCGGTCGTTTTGCCGACGACGGCATAGCTCGTCCCATTCGCCACCACCAACTTCGTAAACGTGAAGTTTAGCTCGGCGTTGCGACCCTGGCCCGCTTTCGTGGCGACCGATACGTGCCCGTACAGCTTTGCGCCCCGGATCGAGTTGTCGGTACTATTGACATTGACGAGTTCGACGGCTTGACCGACATACGCCGACTTCGTAGAGAACGACTGCGCCAGCATCCCATTTAGAACGGTTCCCGACGCGGGCGCTGCCGCGATGGCCGCGGTCGAAAGCGCGAATGCACAAGCGGAGAACATAGCGGCGAATCGCGATAACATGTCGAGAAGTCTCCTCATTCAAGATCGGTCGCCAACACGGCAACTCAAAGGACGTATTACTTCACGCAGGTATCGTCCCTTCCAAATCACCACGAGCCAGAAGCCGCGAGGGGCGAATCGGCCTAGCGGCCGTGAGCCCCGTAGCGACGCAGTCCAGCGCCGCTGGAAACCGCCAAAACGGGAAGCCGTTTTGCGAAACCTGCTTTGGCCGAATCCGGTAATACAGGAAGGGAGGGGCGTCATGAGTCTGCCAACCGCAATCGTTCTCGCGACCGCAATGGTCTGCGTCACCGTTCTCATCATAACGGGTATTGGACTCAAACTGGCAAGGCAATCTCGCGTCTGCCCACGATGCGGAGAGTCGACCGAGTAAACGAACTGCGTCGGGCTTAGCCCGGGAAGCCGGCCTTCGACTACGCGTCCTTCGACTCGCTTCGCTCGCTACGGACACTACGCTCAGGGCTTGCGCACCGTAAAGAAAAAGGAGCCGTCGGCTCCTTTTTCTTTTCTGGTGCGCAAGACTGGACTCGAACCAGCACGAGATTGCTCCCGCTAGCCCCTCAAGCTAGTGCGTCTACCAATTCCGCCACTTGCGCATAGAGGGCTAAAAATGCCGGGCAGCGGCCCGGCGAACCAGGGTAGTCTATCCTTTAGCGTTGGTTCGGGTCAAGCGCATCGCGCAGGCCGTCGCCCATATAGTTGATGGCTAGCACCGTAATCAGGATGCAGATGCCGGGGAAAACCGCCGCCCACCAGGCCGTTTGGAGATTGGACTGGGCGTTGGCGAGCATGTTGCCCCACGACGCGGTCGGGGGCTGGATACCGAAGCCGAGGAACGAGAGGACCGATTCGGTGAGAATGACGCCGGCGACGTCCAGGGTCGCCTGGACGATGATCGGGGCGACGGCGTTCGGGAGCAGGTGTCGGAAGATGATCCGGCCGTCGTTATTGCCCAGCGCTCGAGCCGCCTCGGCGAACTCGCGCTCGCGCAGGCTCAGGAACGAGGCTCGAACGAGACGGGCAACGCTGGGCCACGAGAGCAGGCCGATCAAGATGACGATAACGCCGAAGTTCAGCGACGCCTTCGACGAACTCGCCGCGACGATCGCGGTCAGTACGAGCAAGAGCGGCAGCAGCGGAATGGAGAGAAAGACGTCGGTCACGCGCATGATCACGTAATCGACCCAGCCGCCGTAGTAGCCGGCAATAGCGCCGAGGATTGTGCCGATGATCACTTCCATGATCACGGCGGAAACCGCGACCGTTAGCGAAATGCGCGCACCGAAGAGCAGGCGTGATAGCAAATCGCGACCGATCTCGTCGCTGCCCAAGAGATGGTGCGCGCACTGCGAAGCGTCCTGGAAACACGGCGGCAACGGATTACCTTGCCATGCCGGATCGATGAAATTCGGATCGAACGGCGCGATCTGCTTTGCGAAAACGGCAGAGAGCACCATCAACAGCAGTACGACCATCCCGGCGACCGCCAATCGATGGCGGCGCAGGCGCGTCCAGAACGTAACCTTGGTTGGTTCCAGGTCGTCGGCTTCGATAAGATTTGCAGCGTCTACGGCCATCGTATTACTCTAATCGTACTTCACGCGCGGATCGAGCCACGCGTAGACGACGTCGGCGAGCAAGTTTGAGAAGACGACGAGGAAGGCGACCATCACGAGGTAGCCCATCAAGAGCGCGATATCGCTTTGCCCGATCGCGTTGAAGAACAGGCGGCCCATCCCGGGCCACGCGAAGATCGTTTCGGTTACGATCGCGCCGCTCACCACGCCGGGCAGCGAGAGGGCGAGAATCGTGACGACCGGGATCAGCGCGTTCTTCAATCCGTGCTTGAAAAGAATCGCGCGGAAGCTGAGGCCCTTCGCCGCTGCGGTGCGCATGTAATCGGTATTGAGCACTTCGAGCAGCGACGAGCGCATGAAGCGGCTATACACCGCGAGGCTCAGCAGCGAAAGCACGATCACCGGCATGATCAAGTGCGAGACGCGATCGCCCAAGTCGAATACGTCGGGGTTCGTGGCGATGCTCGCCGACGGCAATTGAATCATGTACCCGAACGGCAGCGGGATGCCGTGCACGGCAAACAGCAGCTGCATCATCAGGGCGAACCAGAACACCGGAATCGATTGGCCGAAGAACGCCAGGGTCGTAATGAAGTAGTCGGTGAGAGAGTACTGCTTGACGGCGGAGATGATGCCGGCGAAGACGCCGACGGCAACCGACACGAGCGTCGAAATACCCATCAGCTCCAACGTCGCGGGCAGCCGTTCGAGCAGCGCTTGCAAAACCGGCTCCGAGTTGCTGGTGGAATAGCCGAGGTCGCCGGTGAGGACGTGTCCCAACCAAACGACGTAGCGATACGGAAGGGGCTTATCCATTCCGAGGTTATGCTTGAGCCGCTCGATATCGGCGGGCGTAATATGCGGATTCTGAAGATACGGCGCCAGGGCACCGCCCGGAGCGTTGTTCAGAATCAGATATAGGATCATCGAGATCAGCAGAAGCAGCGGGATCGCCTGCAGCGTCCTGCGCACCACGTAATTAAACAGGGAGCGTTTCCTCCAGGAACGGACCGAACCGCCGCTAGTTAGCGGCCTGGACCGAAATGCCTGCGAGCCCCCGCAGCCCCAGGAGTGCCCTTGCTTGATCGGGGATTGCAACCGGACGGCCGAACTCTTCGGCAATCCGAGCGACCCGTGCGACTAGCTCCTCGTTCCGGGCGAGGCGCCCTTTTGTGTAGTAGAGATTGTCTTCTAGGCCGACGCGTACGTGGCCGCCCATCGCGATCGCCGCCATCGCCATCGCCAGTTGCTGCCGTCCTACGCCGGCAACCGACCAGGTACAGCCGGCCGGCAGGTCGTCCACCAGTTCGCACAGGTTCTGAACGGTCGCTTCCAAGCCGCCCGGCACGCCGAGCACGAAATCGGCGTGCTGCGGGAACGCGAGCAGCCCTTCTTTTGCGAGGCGCCGCGCGTTGGCGAGATGCCCCTTGTCGAAAATCTCTAGTTCCGGCTTCACGTCGTACTCGCCCATCTTCTTCAGTATCCCGCGCATGATTGGGAAACTGTTCTCGAAGATATCGTCGCCGAAGTTCACGCTGCCGCAGGTAAGCGTCGCCATTTCCGGCTTCAACTGCAGTACGCTGGCCCGTTCGTCGGGCGTCATGCCGATCGCGCCGCCGGTCGAAAACTGCACGATCAAGTCGCTCTCGCTGCGGATCGCATCGTAGGCCTGGCGAAACCGCTCGACCGAGTGCGTGTTCGTCCCGTCGTCGTTGCGGCAATGCACGTGAATGATCGACCCGCCGGCCTCGCGCACGGCCTTGGCTGTCTCGCCTAGCAGCTTCGGCGTATAGGGCAGATACGGGGTCTCGTCGAGGGTAATTTCAGCGCCCACCGGGGCGCAGGTGATGATCAGCGGATCCATAGCCCGTTATGGTTTAGCGGAGTCCCCCCGCATGTCCCGCGCAAGCGCAAGCGCCTTCGACTTTACCGCGTCGCGGATTTCTCTCACTCGCTCCGGCCCGGCGCCCTTCGGATCGTCCAGGCCCCAGTCTTCGTCGATTCGTGGGACGCCTTGCACGTCGCAGCCCATGGTAATGATGCGGTCGGCCCGCTGGGCCAACTCCGGATCGATCAGTTTCGGGCGAGCCTGCGAAATATCGATGCCGTCCTCGGCCATCGCAGCGACAACGCCCGCGTTGGGCGCGTCAGCCGCTTCGGTTCCGGCCGAGGCTACCTCGATCGTGTCGCCGGCGAACCGGCGCAAATAGGCTTCGGCCATCTGGCTGCGTCCTGTGTTGTGCCGGCAAACGAAGAGGACGAACGGCTTAGGCAACGGCGTTCGATTCCTCGCGCGCGGGGGTAAGCCAGCCGAAGAACAGCGTCGCGCAGACGGCGCCGAGGAGTTGAGCGACGATGAATCCCGGTGCGTCCTGGGGCCGAATGCCCGCGAACGTATCGGAAAGCGAACGCGCGATCGTAACGGCTGGATTTGCAAACGACGTCGATGACGTGAACCAATATGCGGCGACGATATACGCGGCGACGGCGAACGGCGTAAAGACCGAACGCGCGCGCGTGCAGCCAAAAATCACGGCGAGCAAGCCGAAGGTGGCGACGAACTCGGCAAACGACTGCGCCGGGCCGCTTCGCACCCGATGAGACGCGAAGAAGAGTGGTAACCCGAACATGACGTGCGCGGCGGCGACGCCGGTAACCGCACCGAGCAACTGCGCGACGACGTAAGGAAACAGATCTTTCCACGGCAAGCCCTTGCGCATCGCCTCGGCGAGCGACACGGCGGGATTAAAGTGCGCGCCGGAAATCGACCCGAACGCGGCGACCAAACACAAAAGTACGCCGCCCGTCGCGATCGTGTTCGCCAACAGCGCAATCCCGGCGTTGCCGCCCGACAACCGCTGCGCCATGATACCCGATCCGACGACGGCCGCTAGCAAGAACGCCGTCCCGACAAATTCGGCGGAGCACCGTTTTACTAACGTCATCGAGAACTTTCGAGGAGCTTTTCCATGGCAACGACGTCGACGTACCGGCCATCGAGCAGTCCGTGCTCTCTGAAAACGCCGACCTCCGCGAAACCGGATCTGCGATAGAGGCGCTTCCCAGCCTCGTTCTCCTCGACTGCGTGCAGCACGATCTTGTGGAAGTCGCCTTTTCTGGCGGCGACCTCCAGTACTTCAAGCAGTGCCTTTCCGAAGCCGTGTCCGCGTTGCGAGCGCGCGACGTAGACGGAGAGATCCGCAATCGCGGCATGAGCGCAGCGGTGCGAGAAGCGATTGAGCGACGCCCAACCAACGACCGCATCACCGATCTCGGCCACGACGACGGCATACCTCTCGTCATGTTGCGCCCACCAATCCTCGATCTCGCCTTGCGTCTTGGAATCGACTTCCAACGTGGCCAAGCGATCCTCGATGCCTTCGTTGTAAATCCGGAGGATCGCGTCGAGGTCGCGGGGGGTCGCTCTACGCAACGCAGCACTCACGCGTCGCATCGTCGTCTACCGAACAACAAACCGTTTCTAAATCGTCACGAACCTCGGTATCTTCGTGAACGGTGTAGATCTCCCAGCGACGCCCTTCCGGATCGACTGCCCACACCTTTGTTTGGTTCGCGTAGCAGCACGTATCTTCGCGTTCGATGGATCCGGCAAGACCGCACGAGGCCAGGCGCTCGATGGCCGTTTCGACGGCATCCGCCGTATCGACAAAGATGCCGTAGTGCACGTCATCCGCGATCCTGACGTCTTGCCGAAGGTCGAGCGCCAACTCGAGTCCGGGCTCGTCGGTCACGAACAGCGCGTAGTCGGCAAGCTTTTTGACCGGTCGCGCGTCGAGCAGCGTTGAGTAGAATGAGACGCTCGCCGAGAGGTCGCTCGTGGCAAAGTTGAGATGCGTTTTCATGCGAGTGCTTTCTGCGAGAACGCGCCGAGCGTCGCAGTTTCGATTCGACGCGCGGCATCATTCGCGAGCCGGTAGTAGACCCAGGTTCCGCGTCGTTCGCACGATACGAGACCGGCCTCGCGAAGGATCCGAAGATGATGCGACACCGTGGGTTGATTCAATGGAAATGCGGCGGTGAAATCGCAGACGCATACCTCGTCGGCCGCGCGAGCAAGCGTCGCGAGCATGCGCAGGCGATACGGATCCGCAATCGCCTTCAACATCCCCGCCTCCGCCTCGAAGGCCTCCGGCGCGACCGTGGCCGGTGGGCAGCAGCGTTGCATCGACATATTTCGATATTACGCCGTATATCGATTCCCGTCAATACAGTACGCGGGCAAAGCGCAACCTCCGCGCCCGGTGTAGTACCATTTCAGCAATGGACGAATCGCGGCGCCCGCACGACTACGTCGCCGTAGCAGGCATCGTTCTCATGCTTGGGATCGGGATATGGGGCTACGCGACCCTCCCGACGCGCATTCCGACGAACTTCGGATTCGACGGGCACGCGACGGCGTGGGGGCCGAGTTGGACGATATTGCTCGTTCCGCTTGCAGGCACGGTTTTCGCGACGATCGTCTGGCTTGGGCCGAAACTCCAAATCCGGCCGAACCTTCCATTCAGCATCGCCGAGGAACGCCTAGAAATCGTGAACGGACTCTCGAACAAGATGATGTCCTCACTGTTGCTGATCGTCGTTCCGTTCTTCATCGTGATGACGCTGGAAGCCATCGCCGGCGCGCGGCAAGAAGCGCTCTCGCGTTTATTCGTGCCGACGACGTTAGCGATGCTCGCCTCCGCTTTTGCCTGCGTCGGTATCTTCACGAAGCGGATTCATCGCGCCGCGCGCGAGCCTATCCCGACAGATGCTCGTACGCCCTCGCTATGAACCCGTCGTCCAATCCCAGCAGCGAGGCGAGCGCGATCGCGTCGGCACGCGACGTGTCATCGCCGGTAACTTCGGCGATCGTATAATCCATCGATGCACCGAGGGCCGCGAGCGCGGCGTGCAGGTCGCCGCTTTCGGGCCGCTGCGGGATGTTGCGCAAGCCGCGCACCGCGAAGTGCCGCGCACCCGCTTCCTGCGCGACCCCGCCGAGATGTGTTGCGGCCATGCCGCAGGCTTCGCGGTCGCGAAATCGTTCGAGCATCGCAACGAGCAGCGCTTTGCCTTCGTGCGGCGTCGTCGTTCGCGCGAACTCATCCACTAAGATGAATAGCCGCTCGGCATTGCGACCGAGGATCTCGCGCAACCGCACGACCTCGCGCGCAAACGAAGAGAGCAAGCCGCCGATGTCGTCGTCGCTGCCGACGCCGAGCCAGGCGATCTCGCCGAACAATCCAACGCGCGCGCGCTCGGCGGGTACGGGGAGACCGAATGCGGCGCACAACGCGATGAATCCACACGTTCGCAGACAAACGCTCTTCCCGCCCATGTTCGGCCCGGTCAACACCGCAACGTCGTGCAGCACCACGTCGATCGGCGCAAACGCGCGGCCTTCGACTTCCAACTCTGCAGCCAGCGGCAAGAAGCGGCCGCCGGCGAACGCGACGAAGTTCTCGCGGGCCGCTTCCGCGACCGTGCAGCGATGGTGCTGCGTAAAGCGGGCTGCGGCGATGAGTACGTCGATTTCGCCGAACGTGCCGGCAGCGGCGTCGAGTTCCGCAGCTCGCGCGCGCACCGTCTGCGAAAGGACGGCGCGAACGCTTTCCTCCGCAATCGCGACCGTCTCGCCGGCAGCGTCCCGGCGTTCGAGCGCAGCGAGCGTCGCCGCATCGTACTCGAGCGCGCAAAGCACGTAGGTCGGTGCTTCCCGCACGGCCCGCACGCCCGGCGGAAGCGATTGCGGCAAGTCGGAACGCATGACGATGAACTCGTCGCCCGCAATTTCGTCACGACCGAGCGCAGCCGCCGCACGCGCCGCTTCGCGCCCTCGCGCCGCATCGAACTCGGCTTGCGATTGCGCTAGGCGATTGCGCGCCGCCGCCAGCGTCGCGTCGAACTTATCCGCAAGATAGAACCCGAACTTCCCGCTGCGCCCCATCTCCAGCGATCGCGCGACCGACCGTACGGCGTCGGTTGCGAGCGTCGGAACGTCGGCCCCCGCGAGCAGCGCGTCGACGCGCAACATCGCGTCGAAGAGCCGCTGGAGTTCAAGAAAGTTCGGGTCCGAGAGCACGTCGCCCATCGACGCCCGCGCGATCGCAGCGCTCGCGTCGGGCGCCGCACGCATGGCTTCCCGCGCGGCGTCGAGTTTCGACGCGTCGACCGCGCCAGCAATTTCGGCGATCCGGGTCGCTCGCGCGAACGCTCGCGCCTCTTCGCCGGGCGAAAACGGTTCGAGCAGCGCGAAGATGCGGTCGCCGTAGTCGCTGGCCGGTGCGACGGCCGCGACCAGCCAATCGAATGCGAGCGCGTGTGCGCTGGCCGCGTCCAAGAGCGTTGCGTGCTTCACGCGACGCGTGCCCCCGCGTAGACGTCGAACGTCGGAATTCCAGACGCGTCCGCGACCGCGCGGGCGAAGCCGCGTGGTTCGAAGGCGTTCTCGCGACCGATCGATGCCACGGTCGCGGCGACGACGCGAAGCGGACGCTCGCACCGGATCCGCAGGTGTGCGAAGGCGTGCGATGCGGCTTTTCCGACAAGCGCGATTTGCGTCGGGTCGCGTACGACGATCTGCCGCCGTTCGCTCGCGGCGATCAATTCCGCCGTTCGCGTTGCCGTCAGCGCGCCGTCGATATGCAAAACCGCTTCGCTCGGATCGAAGGCGCGAACGCTCAAGCGCTGCACCAGCGCGCTCGCGGCGTCGACGGCTTCGTTCATCGTACCGGCCGCCGCCGCACCGCTCGCCACGATGACGGCGTCGCGGCCGCCGGCCAGCGCCGCAACGCGATCGATCGCGCCGTCGACGATGACGAACTCCGCCCATTGCGCAAGCGTTTCGACGGCTTCGCGAATCCCGGACGCCGTCGGCGGTCCAACCAGTTCGTAAAATCCGGGGTGAACGACTTGTGCGTACAGCAGCGGGCCGGCCGCGGTTTGCAAATCGGAGAGTCCGAGCAGCCGGCTGGCGGGCGAGCGCGGCAGCACGCCGCGCGCCGTGGCGACGACCGTGCCGGGCTGCAGCCGTAAGCGCGGCTTGGGTTGCGCGTCTCCGGCGTCGATCGCTTCTCCGTCGCGGCCGATCGACGTGAGGGCCACGCGAAGCCCCATGGCGCAGGCCGCTTCGTAGACCGCGCGCATCGCCACCGTCTTGCCGACGTTCTTTCCCGTGCCGACGACGAACAGTGAGCGCGCGCCGCCGGCGCGCGCGAGTTCCAGGAGTTCGTGACCGACACGCATCGCCGGTCGCTTTCTATCAGCCGAGATGGAGCGCCTTGAGTAGGATGAAGGCGGCACCGGTGAGCATCAGCAGCAATCCGCCCAGCAGCGCGGCCCAGCGATCGGCATAGCTTCCGAGCCGGCCGCCGATCGCGAGACCGCAGCCGGTGGAGATGACGGAGATGATCGCGATGACGATCAGCGAGACCGGCATCGGGACGCCGACGTACAGAATCGAGAACCCGATGCCGAGCGAGTCGAGGCTAATCGAGAGCGCCGCCAGGAACAGTCCCCAGCCTTTTGAGAGATCGAACTTCGCAGTCTCGCCCGAGATTCGCCGGCTCTCGATCATCATGTAGATGCCCAAACCGACGAGCGCCGTGAATCCGAAGTATCCTGCGACGTCGCCCAGGAAGTGCCCCACAGCCTCTCCGAGGAGCGCTCCGATAATCGTCATCGAAACTTCGGCTGCGGCGAACGCGAGACCGATGCGTACTTTGAGCTGCGTCGAAATGCCGCGCACGCCAACGCCGATGCTGACGGCAAAGACGTCCAGCGCTAGCGAGAGCGCGATAGCAAAGACCTTGAAGAGAACCAAGGCCGGCCGCTAGCGGGAAGCGGTCGAGCCCGAGAAAGAGTCGCGCTTCGACGACGTCGACAGGAGCTGGTTGACGGCGGAGCGGAGTTGAGAGATCGTGAACGGCTTGTTCAGAAAAAGGTTCGCGCCGGCGTTTTTGGCCCGGCCGTCCATCGCGTAGTTCGTGTGCCCGCTGATCATCAGAATCGGCACGCCGCGCGTGCCCTCGGCGGCGCGCAAACGCTCGACCAAGTCGATCCCGGAGATACCCGGAAGCATAAAATCACAAATGATGATATCGAATGGGCCATGCCGGTCGACGGCGACGAGCGCGCTCTCGGCATCGTTGCACATAACCATCTCGTACGGGCCCTTTCGCAGGACCGTATCGATTAGCGTACAGATTGCCGGGTCGTCGTCGGCAATCAGCACCCGCCAGTTACGTTGCACCATCCCATCAGCCATTCGCGTCCTCAGACCCTCCGCCTCGGTCGTCCCGGTGATGCTTTGGTAAACTTTCTTATGATGACACGCGGCTCGATCGGAATTCTCTTCCCCGCGGCAGCCGCGTTGCTATTGGCTGCAGTCGCCTGGCCGGTTGCCTGCCTCCTGCTAGCTATGCCCCCTACGCAAGCCGCGGAAGTTTTTTTCCAAGAAGCTGGTCCGGCCTTACGCGTCTCGCTCGAGGCGTCGCTGGGCGCGACGTTTGCGGCCACCGTGCTCGGGGTGCCCGCCGGGTATTGGCTGGCCCGCTCCCCCGGCCGGTTTCGTGCACCGGCCGTGTTTTTGCTCGCCCTTCCGCTGGCGTTTCCGCCGGTAGCCTCGGGCTTGATGCTGTTGTATGCATTTGGGCGCAATTCGCCGGCCGGCGGATGGCTGTCGGCTCACGGAGTGCCGGTCCCCGACACGTTGCTGGGCGTCGGGGTGGCCGAGCTCTTCGTTTCGGGATCGCTAGTGGCGCTGGCGGCTACGGCGGCATTCGCCTCCCTTGACCGCCTCTATGAGGACGCAGCGCGCACCCTCGGCGCCGGCGAGTGGCGGATCTTCGCTCGCGTCGCCCTGCCGGCCGCCGCGGGCAACGTGACGGCGGGCATTGCCTTCGCCTGGCTGCGGGCGATCGGCGAGTACGGCGCGACCAGCGTCCTTGCGTACCATCCGACGTCGCTGCCGGTGGCACTGTACGTGACGCTCTCCGCCGAGGGAGTGCTTCCGGCGCTGGCCCTCTGCTACGGATTCGTGATTCTGGCGGCGCTGGTTCTGGGGATGCAGTGGGTTTTGCGCCGGAGCGTCGTACCTTCGCGGTAATGGCAGCACTGGATCGGCTTTTCGCCCCGGACTCTATTTTTTCGAAGAATTTTTTCTTTCTAGCCAAGCGTTTCGTTCCGGGCGAAACGACGGAGATGGCGATTCGGGCCGTGCGCGAGCTCAACGCTCAAGGCATGTCGGCTACCCTCGATTTTTTGGGTGAGGACGTCTTCGAGCGCGAGGCTGCCACCAAAACGCGCGACGCCTACCTCGAAATGCTCGACGCGATTCGGACCAGCGGCGTCGACACCAACGTCTCGGTGAAGCTCACGGCGATGGGGATGCTGGTCGACGAAGACTTCGCCTTTTCGAATCTCTCGCAGATCGTCGAACACGCGCGCGTCAACGCCGATCCGTTCGTGCGCATCGATATGGAGGGCAGCGCCGTCACGGAGCAGACGCTGCGCATCTTCGAACGCGTCTTCGCATCGCATCAAAACGTAGGGCCGGTGCTTCAGGCGTACCTCAAGCGGACGCCGGGCGACGTGAAGCGCGCGATCGAACTCGGCGCGCGCGTGCGCCTCTGCAAAGGCGCGTACAACGAACCGGAACAGATCGCGATCAAATCGATGCCCGACATTCGCGTTGCCTACCTCGAGATGGCGCGCGATTTGCTCGCTCGCGGCAACTACCCGGGCATAGCGACCCACGACCGGCGCCTGATTGCGGCCGTCAAGGAGATCGCGGCCGAATTGAAGCTGGGCGCCGATAAGTTCGAGTTTCAGATGCTCTTCGGATGCCGCCCGCACGTGCAGCAAGAACTCGTCAGCGAAGGCTACCGCGTGCGCATCTACGTCCCGTTCGGAACGCACTGGGCCGGATATTTCTATCGACGCGTGCTCGAGCGGCGCGAGAACGCGTTCTTCGCGCTCTCGTCGATGTTCACGCGCTAGCACCGCCATGCGCGCCGTCGTTCAGCGGGTCACCAGTGCGACCGTGCGCGTCGCGGAACGCATCACCGGCGCGATCGGGCCCGGGCTGCTCGTCTTGGTGGGCGTGAGCGTCGACGACGCCGAGAACGATGCGACCTGGATGGCCGAGAAGGTCGCCGGGCTGCGCATCTTCCACGACGACGACGGCTTGATGAATCGCTCCGTCGTCGAATCCAACGGATCGGTGCTGCTCGTTTCCCAGTTCACGCTCTTTGGCGACGCGCGTAAAGGCCGGCGCCCGTCGTTCATCACGGCGGCAAAGGAGCCGCTGGCGAGCGGACTCTACGAACGCACCGGGCGCGAACTCGAAACAATCGGATTGACGGTTGCGTACGGAGAGTTCGGCGCAGAGATGGCGGTCGCACTCGTCAACGACGGGCCCGTTACGATCCTGCTCGATTCGAAACGGCTGTTTTAGGCTACAGCACCTGGTCGGCGATCCGTTCGATACGCACCACGCGGTCCGATTCAATCAACCGCCCCAGCACGTCGAAGCCGCTGGTCACGCGTCCGTAGACGCTAAAATCCCAATCGAGGTGAAGCTGCGGCGAGAGCGTGATGTAGTATTGCGTTCCCGCCGAATCACGAATCGGCGTGTTCGTCTTATCGTCATAGTTCAAGCCCATCGAAATAACGTAGCTGTCCTGAGCGACGGGATTCTCTTCGGCGCCGATCGAGTAGCCGGCATCGCCCTCGCCGTTGTCGTTCGGATCGCCGGTTTGCACGACGAAGTCGGGAACGATCCGAAACCAGCGGTTATGGTCGAAATACCCGCGATTGGCCAGATCCAAAAAGTTTGCGACGGTCAGCGGCGCCCATTCCGGAAAAAGCGCCACGTAGATGTTACCCTTGGTCGTGACGATGCGAACGCGCGGGTGGGCGCCGGAGACCGGGCTCGTCATTTGCTGGGCGGTTACGGGCTCGAGCGCGAGCGACGGGCCGGCATCTTCGGCGTGCGGCGCGCCGAGTTTGCCCGCCGGCGTACGCGAAACTGCGGGCAGCGATGCGAGCGGGTCGGGAACCCGCGCCGGAACGTGCACGTTTGCGGGGATACGCGTCCAGTGATCGGTCAACGGTTTTCCGTTCAGCACGCGGATCGTTTCGGCTGCCTGTTCTTGCACGCGCCAGGATACGTCGCCCAACAGCGGACGAACGACCGCTACGAGCGCAGGATCTTTGTAACGGCTCATCGCGCGCACGGCTTCGATGCGAATCACGTCGTCGGGATCGTGCAGCGCATTTTCGATCACGTTCCGACTCACCGATTTTGCATACGCGCGATAGATGGCCCACATTGCATTGCGACGCACTTCGACGGCGGCGTCGCTGCGAAACGCCGTGGCCAACGCGTCGGCCGCCTCGGCGGCGTCCGCACCGGTGCGAAACTGCACCAGCGCGATGGCCGCGCGTCCGCGCACGATTGCGTCCGCGTCGCGCGCGAGCGAACCTTCAACCGATGCTTGCGCGGTGTGCTCGAGATCGAGCGAATACCGATGCGCGGCCTCGTATCTCGCGATCGCATCGAGACCTGCGACCCGCACTGCGCCGGAGCGATCGCTCAGCGCCAACGTCAAAGCAGCCGGCTCCGCGCCCGTCGCCAGCAATCCGAGCCCATACACGCTCATCGCGCGAACGGCGTCGCGCGAATCCTTAAGATGGGCCGCAAGCAGCGGCTCGCCCGCCGGCAATTTCGTCCGCCCGATCGCCAGCGCGGCTCGAACGGCCGTGCGGGTATCCGGCGAGGTTAAGAAAGCCGCCAGCTGCCCGTCACCAAGCGAGCGTCTGCTTTCTAAGAGCAGAATTTGAACGTAACTTGGGGGTGCGGGGGCCGCTCCGGCGCACGCCAAGGCGACGGCCAGGGCCCCAATTACCCTTAGAACCAAACCAAGCCTTTGCATAGCGACCCAACCTTCCTTCATTGGTCTGCGTTGATATAGAAGCTAGGAGTCCGCCGTCCTCCTAGGACGGCACAAGGAAACGCAGGAGAAACCAGATGTCAGACACCCCAGAACGCAAACGCACCACCGGCATGTCAGTCCGTGAGGCCGGCCAAAAAGGCGGCGAGACCGTCAAGCAAAAGTACGGCCCCGAGTTCTATGAAGCCATTGGCCGCAAAGGTGGTCTCGCGACCAAATTAGCGCACGGCCATGAGTTCTACGAGCAAATCGGAAAGAAAGGTGGAAAGAAGGGCGGCGAAGCCACGCGCGATCGCTACGGCCCAGACTTCTACGAACGAATCGGACAAAAAGGTGGCCAGAAAGTCAAACAGCTCATCGAAGAAGGCAAACGCGCAGCCGCAGAAGCCCGCGAGCGCAAAGCTAGCTAACGCGATCTCCCGGCCGATTGCGGCCGGCGCCCTCTTCGTGTTCATTCTCGCGACGGGCGCGGGGACGGTTCGGGCCTTGCCGGTCCCACCCTCCCCTCCGCCGTCGTCTCCAAGCCCGACCCCAAGCGGATCGCCGGTTCCAAGCAATGTCTTGCCTTTCGATGCAAGTCTGATTTTCGTATTGGACGATACGATTTCGTCAAAGGGGTCCAGCAAGGGTGATTTGGTTCGCGTTCACTTAAAGGACGCGATCGTTCTCAATGGGCGCGATGTCGTACCGGCCGGAACGCCGGCGACGATCCGAATCATCAATGCCTCGAAGGCCGATATCATGGACACCTACGGTTTCGTCGACATCTTCTTCGAGCCGCTGCAGCTCCCCGACGGCCGCACGCTGCCGCTGCGCGCACCGACGTCGCGCCTGGCGGTGAACGTGTCCAGCGGTCACGAATCGACCGTCGGCGTGGAAGATCAAATCGGCGATATCTTCATCCCGGATTACGCGCTGTACCAAATCTTCCGCCACGGGAAGAACTTCGTTTTGTCTCCGGGGGACGCGATTCGAGCGCGCACCGAGGCAAAACTCGAAGCGCTTCCGAACGGCACCCTTGCGATCGAAACGCCGCTGCCGGTAGCGAACCACTTCGAGTTGCCGCATTCGAGTTTCCCGGCCGAACCGGCCGCGACTCCATACGGCCCGGCTGGGGAATATCGTCACCGGACGCGTCCGACGCCGACACCGTCCCCAACGCCGTCGCCATCGGACGACGACGTGACGCCACTACCCTCGCCGACTCCGTCGTCCTCATTCTCGCCATGAAGCTTAGGGAGAACGTATGATCATTCGCACCGCCGTCAACGCCGTGGCGGCCTTGATACTCACCGCAGGTATCGCGCTCGCCGCGCCGACACCCTCGCCAATGCCGTCGCCGACCCTCAATCCGCAGCCGCAGGGCACGGAGATTGCATTCGTAACCGGCATACAAAAAGATCTGATGGCACGCTTCCCGACTTCGGCCGATGCGATCAAGGCCGGCTACTTCCGCTTCGGCAACGAAGACAGCGACGGCGCAATCAGCTACGCCAACCTGCAGTGGCAGAGCGCCGATCCGCAGCACCCGAGCCAACTGTGGTACGACGTGAAGGGCAATCTGCTCGGCGCGGATTTCTCGGTGCTGCAAAGCAACTCGATGGAACCGCCGAAGCTCTGGGGCGTCGACTTCCAACGCTGGACGTCGTTCCGCGAGCACATTCACTACGTTCTCGTCGGCCCGAACGGAACGGAAACCTACGGCGGCATGAGTGCGAAGAAGTTCGTAGCAGCCGGCGGCAGCGTAACCGATCCGGGTGCCGCAGCGATCGTCAAGGCCGGCAAAGCCACCAGCATCGCCCAGGTGAAGCGCGTGTTTCTATTCCCGTCGATCTGGGATCTGATCGTCTGGGTCAAACCCAACCCGAACGGCGCCTTCGCCGATAAGAACCCGTTGGTGACGCCTAGCGCCACCGCCGAAAAAGACGATATGTAGCCGGGTTTAGACTACTGCTTCCCGCAGTGGTCGGTCGCAATCGCGTAGGCAATATCGACGGCGCCGTTTTCGGCGTCGTCGATGCTTTTCAGCTGCTTGCCGTACTTGAGATAGCTCTTGATATTCTTCTCATCCTCAGGCAGCGTATTGTCATACGGCGTCCACCCACCCAACGGCGCGCTTCCCCGAAAAATGTTATACTCCATCATCGACTGCGCAAGCCCGGTCAGGTCCGTCGACAGCTGAAACTGATGCTTATACGCATCCTGCAGCTGCGAAGCCGCATCCCGCATCTGCTTCTGCTCTACCGGATCGGTCGATAACGTCGCCGAATTCCGAAGAGCATCGATCTGCTGCTGTATCGGCTTAAGCGAGTTCTCCAGAACGCCCGTCTCCTTCAACAGCTTCGTCCGCAGCACCACAAACCGGTCGATATAGTTGGGATACTTGAACATATTGTTCATGTCGTCCAACTGCCCATCGACCGTGGTAAACACCCGATCGTTCGCAATCATCGGCACGAGCGCCGAATTAAAATGATCCTCCAGCGCCGAACAGTACGGTGAAGACTTGACCGTAACGATCGTCTTCAACGGAGTCCGCGGCGAAGCCGAAGCATCGGGCGTAACTGAGACACCTGGACCCGCCGACGGGCTCGGCGAGACCGCCGGCGAGGCCGTCGGAACCGGCAGCAGCAGGGCAAGAACAAGAACGAGACTCGAGAGCTCCATATCCCCTAGAACGTTCGACACAATCCCCCAGTTACCAACCTAGAAGCCAAGCTCGCCTGCTTAAATCAAAATCTAACCCCGGATTCACCTACATGAGTAGCCCTCGAGACCGAAGGGCCTTTGCCAGCTCTTCCCTGTCGCGATTGCGATGACGCGTTGCGCGGAGCCTCGGTCCTCCAGAAGATGTCGAACTTTTCTTGCAAAAGCCAGGATGGCGTTACAATTAAAAGTTGCAAGAAAAGTCGGCAAGCGAAAAAATCCGCTGGATGCGGATTTTTTCAGCGGTCTTCAGGAGGACCGAGGCTCCGCGCAACGCGTCATCGCAATCGCCCGCCACCATCAAAAACCTACTCGTTCGACCAGTAGTCCTTAAGGGCTTTACCACGCGAAGGATGCCGCAACTTACGCAAAGCCTTCGCCTCGATCTGCCGAATCCGCTCGCGCGTAACCCCGAACTCCTGCCCAACTTCTTCCAGCGTACGCTGGTGCCCATCTTCAAGACCAAAGCGCAAGACGAGAACCTTGCGCTCGCGTTCGGTCAAGTTCTGAAGAACATCCTGCATCTTCTCTTTGAGGAGCATGACGGACGCCGCTTCAGCCGGAGCGATCGCTTCTTGGTCTTCGATGAAGTCGCCGAGATGCGAGTCCTCTTCTTCGCCGATCGGGGTTTCGAGCGAGATCGGTTCTTGCGAGATCTTCATGACCTCGCGCACTTTTTCGGGCGTGAGCGCCATCGCTTCAGCGATCTCTTCGACTGAGGGTTCGCGGCCGAGTTCCTGGAGGAGCTGGCGCGAGACTTTGATCAGGCGATTGATCGTTTCGACCATGTGCACCGGGATGCGGATGGTACGGGCCTGATCGGCGAGGGCCCGCGTGATCGCTTGGCGGATCCACCACGTTGCGTACGTGGAGAACTTGTAGCCTTTGCGATAATCGAACTTCTCGACGGCGCGGATCAGGCCCAGGTTGCCTTCCTGGATGAGGTCGAGGAAGAGCATGCCGCGGCCGACGTACTTCTTCGCAATCGAGACGACGAGACGCAGGTTGGCTTCGGTCAGCTGGCGCTTGGCTTCGTCGCCGTCTTCGGCTAAAGCCCAATCGGACGCGCCGTTGTTTTTGGCGGTTTCGATTTCGCCGGCTTCGATACGCATGGCGAGCGACTTCTCTTGTTCCATCGAAAGGAGCGGCACGCGGCCGATTTCCTTGAGGTACATCCGTACCGGATCGTCCAGCGACATCATGCCGTCCGGAATGACCTCGGTTCCCTCCGCTTCTGCGGCGGCCTCGGGCTTCTCATCCTTCGACTCGTCGACGATCTCGATACCCATCGACGTCAGCTCTTCGAAGAACTCGTCGATCACATCGGGACTGATGTCGTCCAGCGCGTCGAACGCAAGATTGATTTCTTCATAGGTCAGCGAACCGCGGGTCTTGCCGCGGGCGACCAATTTCTTCTTGAGCTCGTCGAGCGAAATAACCGGCTTGTCGTCTGCCACTGCCGTAGCTCCCTTTTTGCGTGCCATATTTTTCTCTTCACCCCCTTTCTTCTTTAATGACGCCGTGCGTTGTGCGGCCTGGGTCTGTGCCGTGCTGGACCCCGTGGGGTCCTTTTGTCGATTTTTCGTTTCCTATTCCTTCTTTAGAGTCTTACGTTGGAGCTTCACGTCGAGCGCTTCCAGCTCGTCCCGGAGTTCCGGTGGGACGGCATGCCCGGCGGTAAAGAGTTCGTCAATCTGCCGGCGCACGTCCCCATATCGCCGTCGATCGTCCTCGAGCGTCAGCCGCTCGACGACCCGCTCGAGATGCGCGCGCCGTTCGTCGGAGTCGGCGTAGCGCACGGCGGAACTTCGATCGCCGCGCCCGAGCACCGCGAGCACTTCTTGACCGGGGTCATCCTCGGCGAAGAGCGCAAACACGTCTGCCGGGCCGTGCAGCGTTCCCGACGCATCGACGATTCCTTCGTAAATACGGCGGTAGATTTCGTTTCGAAAGCGCGCTGCGGGAATGCGGGCGCTGAACTCCGAGGCGAGTTTGGGGTCCTCGAGCAGTACGCTCACGACCTCACGCTCGAACGAGAGTGCTTCGACCGACGCTTTCACGTGACGGCTTCCGGAGGCGACGGGGGCGCCCCCTCGCGGCGCAAAGTTGGCGCTGCGTGCGAGGAACCGGCTATTCCGAAGGTCGTCTACATTCACCTGCAGGCGGCTTGCTACGTACACGCGCCAACGATCCCACTCTTCGCGCGGCGCCAGCCCCTGAATCAACGATTCGGCTTGCGCGGCAATTTTTGAAGGTGAATCGAAGCGGTCGCGCAGACCGTCGACGGCTCCGTCGATCTTGTATTCGATCGCGGGCTTGGCTTCTTTCAGCAAAGCCTGGAAAGCGTCGACGCCGTGGGTTTTCACGAAACTGTCGGGGTCCTCACCGGCGGGCAGCATCACGATGCGCACCGAGGAACCGGCGTGCTCTATGGCATGAGACGCCGTATCGATGGCTTTGGTTGCAGCATTGGTCCCGGCAGCGTCCCCGTCGAAGCACAGGTAGACGTAATCGGCATACTTGCGCAGCTCCCGGGCCTGGCCTTCCGTAAACGAGGTACCGAGCGCCGCCACGGCATTCTCGAATCCGGCCTGGTGCAGGGCGATGCAGTCGAGGTAGCCCTCGACCACGATCAACGTCCGCGAGCTCTGCGCCGCGCGCCGGGCGACGTTCAGCGCGTACAGATGACGCCCCTTGGTATAAACCGGCGTCGTCGACGTATTCAGATACTTCGGTTCGCCGTCGCCCAGCGCGCGACCGCCGAACGCGATGACTTCGCCGGTCGTGGCGTAGGTGGGCACCATCAAGCGATCCCGGTAGAAATCGTAGTATCCGCGCTGTCCGGCCTTCACCAAGCCCGCGTGCGCCGCCAGCGCGAGATCCATCCCGCTGCGCTCGAGTTCCGTAACCAAACCATCCCACGCATCCGGCGCGTAACCGAGGGTGAACTTCTCGATCGTCGACTCGCTGAATCCGCGCTTCGCGCAATACGCGCGCGCGCGCTCGCCCGCCGCCTCCTTGAGCATACGCGCAAAGTAGCCGGCCGCGATGCGATTGGCTTCATAGATCGACTCGCGTTCGCTGCGCTGCCGGGCGGTACGTGGATTCTCCGGCTCGATCTCGATACCGGCGCGCGCCGCCAGCATTCGCTTCGCATCGCCGAACGACACGTTTTCGAGCCGGCGCAGGAACGTGATGACGTCGCCGCCGACGCCGCAACCGAAGCATTTGAAGAAGTTGTCCGGATCGGGATGCACGTGAAACGACGGCGACTTTTCGCCGTGAAACGGGCACAGGCCCACGAAGTCGCGCCCGCGCTTTTTGAGCTGCACGTATTGACCGATAAAAGCCACGATATCGGTACGGGCGTGGATCTCGCGAATGACCGGATCGTCGGTGGTGCGCACGGTAGCAGTGGTTTCGGCGGCGCCCCCGAAAAGCGCCTGGCAAGTGAAGCGCATCTTCGATCCGGTCCATCGCTTTATCGAGTTATCCACAGCCGAAGCGCGGATGCTCGATCTGCCGGTCGTGCAGCGGTTGCGGCGGCTGCGCCAGCTCGGGCTCGCTTACCTCGCATTCCCCTCGGCGGAGCACTCGCGTTTTACGCACGCTCTTGGAGCGCTCGCGATGGGCACGCGCGCGTTCGATCAGCTCGCACGCGTCGGCCGCGATTTTTTTCGCGACGACGCCGACGTCGCATACCAGCGGCGGCTCGTTCGCGGCGCGCTGCTGCTGCACGACATCGGTCACGGGCCCTTTAGTCACGCGTGCGAAGCGGTGCTGGGCGTACGCCACGAACTTCGCACGACCGAACTGCTGAAGCTGCCGGATATCCGTGCCGGGCTCGATGCCCTCGAAATCGACGGCGGCGACGTGCTCGGGCTCATTCTCGGCGATGAAGCCAGCCCGTATCCTGCATTGCGCGAGCTCGTCAGCGGTCCCAACCTCGACGCCGACCGTATGGATTATCTCCAGCGCGACGCGTATTTCACCGGCGTCGCAGCCGGCCAATACGACGCAGACCAGCTCGTCGCATCGCTGCGGCTCTTCGAGCGCGACGGTCAAATTGTGACCGGCATCGACGCGCGCGGCGTCGTGGCACTCGAGTCGTTCGTGATGGCGCGCTACATGATGTTCGCGTCGGTCTACTTCCACCACACCACGCGGCTCTTCGAGCACATCCTGCACGACGCGCTGCGCGAGCTCTGGCCGGATCCGCGCGCCCTCGACCCGATCGGCGAATTCTTGAAGTGGGATGATTTTCGCGTGCTCGATCGCTTGAGCGGACTCTCGAGCGAACCCGCGCGGGCGCTGCGCGAGCGTATACGCACGTTCGGCCTGGCGGCCGAGTTCAACGCGGAACGGGACCTGCGCGTGTACGAATTGTGCGAGGCCGCGCTGCGCGGCCGGTTCGGCGCCGAGAACGTTTGGGCTGACGAGCAGTCCCAGGTGATGCATCGCCTACCCCTCGGTGCGGGCGGCGGTCTGACGGTGTGGGTAAGCGTCGGCGGCCATCTCGTCGACGCGCGCGAAGCTTCCGACCTGATCGGAAAACTCAGCGGGAAGGCCTATTGGCGCAAGCTGTTCGTGCGGCGCAATCCCGCCCTGCCCAGCGAGGCTCAAGAAGCGATGGTCCGCGAAGCGCAAGCCATCTGCGCGGAAATCCTCGCCAAGCGTTGAAGAGCCCGGCATGAAGCCGTTTTATCGTCTGCTTACCCTTGCATTGGCCGCCGCCATGCTCGCCCCGTACGTCCCCGTCGGAGCCGCCGAAGCGCCTCAGAAGCCGCCGCGACCGTACGGTCGCGGTGAGGCCTCGTATCACGCGACGGCGACCGCGCCCTACACGTTCGAAAACGAAATCATCAAGGTTTCGTTCGACTTCGCAAAAGGCGTCGTGAGCGGACAGACGACCAACATCATCCACCCCAAGGCAGACGGCTTGCAATCGATTCCGTTCGACTCGGTTGGGCTCCAATATTCAAGCGTTACGGTGAACGGCGCGACGGCGGTGTACCACACGGACGGCAACAAACTCGTCGTCGATCTCGCGCAGCCGGCGAAGGCCGGCGACCGGCTAGAGATCGTGGCGACGTACACCACGACCCCGGTCCGCGGCATCTACTTCATCCGGCCCGATTCGAAGTATCCGAACATGCAGCCCGAGATCTGGTCGCAGGGCGAGACCGAAGATAATCGCCGCTGGTTCCCCACGTGGGACGAACCGAACGAGAAGTCGCCGAGCGAACTGATCGTCACGGTGCAAAAAGGCTGGACGGTTATCGCCAACGGGTCGCTCAAATCGCAGTCCGACAGTACCGACGGAAGCGCGACGACGTTTGACTGGGTGGAGGTGCACCCGCACTCGAGCTACCTCACCGCGTTTTCGGCCGGCCCGTACACGGCGTTCCACACAGCGACCACGCGGCCGGACGGTTCCGAGATTCCGGTCGACTACTTTACGTCCGCGGAGGATGCAAAGTACGCGACGCTATGCTTCGGCCGCACCAAAGACATCGTCGCCTTCTTCCAGCAGATCATCGGCGTGACGTACCCGTGGGAAAAGTACGACCAAACGACGGTCGAGCGCTTCACGGCCGGCGGCATGGAGAACGCTTCGGCGACGACCCAAACCGAACTCGCCATTCACCCCCCGTCGTGGGACCTCGTGCGTCCGTGCGACGGCTTGGTCGCGCACGAGCTGGCTCATCAATGGTGGGGTGACGACGTCACGACACCCGACTGGGCGAACATTTGGATCAACGAAGGCTACGCAACCTATTTTGAAGAGCTGTGGGCGCAGCATCGTTTCGGCGAAGCGCGCTTCGAGTACGAGCGTTACGACGCCCAGCAATCCTATTTCAGCGAGACGAAGCGGTACTGGCGTCCGATCGTCGACTACGTCTATACCAGCGCCTTCGACTCGTTCGACGCGAGCGGATATCCGCGCCCCGGCCAAGTGCTGCACATGCTGCGCTGGATGTACGGAGACAAGCGCTTCTTCGGCGCACTGCGCGACTACCTCAACGAGTACCAGTACAAAACGGCCAACACGCATCAGTTTTTCGCCGCGATCTCGAAATCGCTCGGCGAAAACCTCGACTGGTTCGAACAAGAGTGGTTCTACCGCGCCGCGTACCCGCACTTCTACGTTATCCAAAGCTACGACGCGTCGACGAAGACGCTCAGCCTCGACGTCACGCAAAAGAATCACGACGGCAAACCGTTCCGGATGCCGATCGACGTCGCCGTCTACGTGAACGGTCACGGGACGCTCTACCGCTTCACGGCGGATCGCAACCATCAGGTGACCCCGCTTCCGCACGTTGCGGCGATGCCTGAGATGGTGTTGTTCGACCCCAACAACAACGTTCTGCGCGAGCTAAATTTCAAGAAGAGCGTCAATCAGCTCGGCTACCAGTTACTTCACGCGCCCTCGGTGAGCGATCGCCTGTGGGCCGCGGAACAACTCGCCAAGGACAAGGTGTCGAAAGGCGACCGGCAACTGGCGATGCAGTATCTCCGCGATGCGGTCACAAGCGATCGCTTCTACGGCGTGCGCTCCGACGTGTTGGACCAAGTGGCCGACTACGACGACGCATCGACCGTTCGCGTAGCGATGAAAGACTCGGACCTTCGCGTGCAGATCGCCGCGCTAGGAACGGTGAAATCACTCGACCATCCGGGAAATCCGCAACTCGCTGCCGAGATCCGCTCGCTGCTTTCGGCGCAGAACCCGCTGCTCGCGAGCGCCGCGTACGCGGCGTACGGAGCGACGAAGAGCAAGGACGCGTATGCCGTGCTCACGGCCGGTCTTTCGAAGCCGTCGTTCCGCCAAGTGATTGCGATGGGCTCGATCCAGGGGTTCGGGAACCTCGGCGACGCGCGCGCGATCCCGGTCGTCAAACAGTGGGCGGCGTACGGCGCGGAAGAGGCGGCGCGGCCGTCCGCCATCGCGGCGCTTGCTAAGCTCACTAATAAAAATCCGTCGGCGTCTCAAAGTTTCCTCGAGAGCATCGCCCAGACGGACCCGTACTTCCGTGCCCGTTCGGCAGCGGTTATCGCACTCGGCACGCTAGGTCAGACGACGTCGATTCCCGTTCTCGAAGCCGTCGAGAAGACCGACAGCGAGGAGCCGGTGCAGAACGCCGCGTGGGATGCGATCGCGGATATCACCGATGCGTCAAAAGCCAAGAAGGCCGGCGGGAAATCGACAAAGCCGTAGCCTTCGCAATCGCAGTCGCCCTTAGCCGGCGCTGAACGGCAAATCGCGCACGCGGCGCCCGGTTAGGGCGAAGACCGCGTTGCCGACCGCCGGCGCGATCGGCGGCATGCCGACTTCGCCGATTCCGGTGGGAGCCGCGCTGCTCGGAATCGCAAACGCTTCGACGACCGGAGCGTCCGGCATGCGCATCACGATGTAGTCGAAGAAGTTTCGTTCGACCACGCGCCCCTTCTTCACCGTAATCTTGCCGTAGAGCGCCGCGGAGAGGCCGTACATCACGGCGCCTTCGAGCTGCGCCGCCACGATATCGGGATTCACGGCTTGGCCGACGTACGCACCCACCACCACGCGGTGAACGCGCGGTTTGCCGTCCTTCATCGTCACTTCGGCGACGAGCGCGGCCCACGTGCCGTTCCAAAACGTCAGCGCGATGCCTTGCTTGGCGCCAGGCGTCGCCGGCGTTCCCCAGTTTGCGCGGCGTGCGACCGTCTCCAGCGTTGCGATTCCGCGGCGGTGCGAAAGCATGCCGAGCCGAAATGCGAGCGGATCCTCTCCGGCCGCGAACGCCAACTCGTCGACGAACGACTCCATTGGAAAGTAGTTCCAGTTGGCGTTGGGGGCGCGCATGGCTCCGGGCGGAACGCCGTGTTCGACGTCGATGTACGACGCGCGGAAATTTGGAATGTCGTACAGTGGCTGGTACGCGCCGTCCATATCGGCGAGATCGACGCCGCTCGGCAGGTTCTCGCCGAAACCGCGTATGATCGATTCGGAAACCACGGTATGCTCGAGGGCCACCAGCTTACCGCCGTCCAGAACGCCGCGCAGTGCGTTCACGCTCATCGGCCGGTAACGGTCGTGCTGAATATCGTCCTCCCGCGTCCAGATCACTTGCACCGGCATCCCCGCCGCCTTGCTGACGTGGACCGCTTCTTCAACGAAGTCCGTATACAAGCGGCGCCCGAATCCGCCGCCCACCAGCGTCGTCTCGATGTGTATGCGTTCAACCGGCGTGCGCATCACGCGGGCGACGGTATTGCGCGTGCGGCTCTGCGATTGAACCGGGGCCCAAATGTAGATGCCGTCCGGGGTTACGGACGCCGTAGCGTTCATCGGTTCCATCGTCGCGTGCGCGAGGAAACATCCGCGGTATACCGCCGCGATCTCGCGTCCTCGCGCGCGCGTCACGTCGCCGTGTTCGGTCGCCGTTTTTGCGCCTTCGCCGGTTCGCGCCAACCGTTCGTCGCGCCCCCGAATATCGTCGGAGTCGACGTGTGCGTTCGGTCCGGAGGTCCACGTAGGCTTCAGCGCATCGCGGCCCTGAAACGCCGCCCACGAATTCGTCGCCAGGACCGCGACCCCGGACGGAACCTCGACGACCGCAACGACGCCCTTCACGCGCCTTGCGGCTTCCGCGTCGAACGATCGCGTCGTTGCGCCGAACTCGGGCGGCCGCGCGATTGCGGCAAAGCGCATGCCCGGAACGCGAACGTCGATGCCGTAACGCGCGCTCCCATCGACCTTCGGCCGCGCGTCGAGTCGCGCCGACGGTTTGCCGATCAGGGTAAACTGCGCTTCCCCTTTGAGCGGTACGTGCGACGACACCGGGATCTTCGCCGCGAGCTCGGTGAGCGTGCCGTACGCGGCGGTACGGCCCGACGGCGGATGCGAAACCACGCCTGCCGCCGTGACGCAGGTATCGCGCGGGACGTTCCAGCGATCGGCGGCCGCGGCAACCAGCATCGCCCGTGCAGTCGCTCCCACCTTACGAAGCCACAGGTACGACGAAGCGATGCTATCGCTGCCGCCGGTGCCCATCGTTCCGTCGGGATCGAAATACGCCGGTTCGGCTGGAGCGAACGAATACCGCATGCGGTCGAGCGGCAGGTCGAGTTCCTCCGCGACGAGCGTCGGCAATCCGGTGGTCACGCCTTGACCGAGTTCGGTGCGGTTGAGCGTGACGGTCGCCGTGCCGTCGGGATGGACCGAGAGCCATACGCTCGGCCGAAACGACGCGGGAGGCGGCCCGACAGCAGAACTCCGGTTCGCGCAGCCGTCCGCACCAAGAGCCAGAATCAAACTTCCAGCAAACGAGCCCGTCGCACGCATGAAAGCGTCGCGCGTGACGCCGCTCACGGCGCCTTCGCCTGCGCGATCGCGTTGCGAATGCGATCGTACGTGCCGCAGCGGCAGATGTTGGTCATTGCCGCAATTACATCGTCGTCGCTCGGATTCGAGTTCTTCGCTAAAAGCGCTGCCGCCGTCATGATTTGCCCCGGCTGGCAGTAACCGCACTGCGGAACGTTGCGCGCGATCCACGCGGCTTGCACGGGGTGCGTGCCGTCGGGCGACAACGCTTCGATGGTTACGATCGACTTGCCGTTGAGCGTTCCCACCGGCGTAACGCACGAACGCTGCGCTTCGCCGGCGACGTGAACCGTGCAGCAGCCGCACCGCGCCGCGCCGCAACCGAACTTCGTACCGGTCAGGTTCAGAACGTCGCGAAGCACCCACAGGAGCGGCATCTCGTCAGGAACGTCGAGTTGGTGTGTTTGGCCGTTGACGGTGAGCTCGATCATCGCACGCACGCTCCGATACGCCGGGCCTTCGTAGATGCCCGGAACTCACCTCTTATCAATTTTTATTAGCGAGCGAACGCTACGGCGGCGGAGACGCGGGCGTTCGCTCGACCGTTACCGACGTCTTCGCGACGCTGTCGAAGAGGTTTTCGAGGGCTAATGCGAGTTGTCGCCGATTCAGGAATGGATCCGGCGCGGTTGCGCCGAGCGCCGCGTCCTTTGCAGCCTCTTGGTCGTACAGCGCCTCCCACCTCGCCCCCGCGTATCCGCTGTCCGTCAGACCGAGGAGCGCACCCTGCGTCATTGGCCCCGCCATTTGATCCTGCGGCAGTGAATCGAGCACCCAAATGGTGAACGCCGGCTTGCCGTCGGGACTCTTGTGCGTGCCGGCGTAGTGAAGTTTCGGATCGTACGAGGGCATCTTTGCTGCCGGCATCAAGACGATGCCGATGTGCACGCTGAGGTTCTTGGGGTCGTACGCGGCGCGAACGCCGTTGAAGAGCGTCGCGACTTCGTCGCCGTCAAACGACATGCCGTCGTAGCTAAACGTCAGCGACGCCGGAGCGCTCGGTTCGGGCCGCGGCGACTGCGCAAGTAACGCCTGAATCTTATCGGCGCGGTCGGTCATCCCCGCGGCGCGATACCCTTCCATCGCCTTCTCGAGATCGGCGGTGCCCGAACCCGGCTTGGCGTATTGACGCAGGATCAGCCCGCGTGCGAGGTACGTATCGGGCGACGTATCTCCGTTGAGGATACATGCCGTTAGGTCGGCCGTAGCTTCCTGGTATTTTCCCGTCGATGCATATGAAAGCGCCCGCCAATAGAGTGCGTTTACATCCGTGGGTTTGAGCACCAACGCCGACGTTAGATACGCGATCGCGTCTGGATAGTTCTTACGGGAGTATTGCAGGTGGCCGTACGCGTAGCGGGCCGCGAAGAGGTCGGGCGTTAGTTCGATCTGCTTCTTGCAGTCGAGCTGAGCGGCGTCGAGGTTTCCGGAGAGGCGGTACGCGTCACAACGCTTCCAGAAGACGCCGTCATCCGTCATGCCGAGCGCGATTGCTTTCGAGTAAAATGGAATCGACGCCGCTGGTTGGCCCACGTTGTACGTCACGTCCGCCATCGCCGAATTCGCAAACGCGCTGTCCGGAGCGAGCTCCAGCCCCTTGCGGCAGATAGGAACCGCCAGCTTTGGATCGATTCCTTCGGCTTGCGCGGCAGAGGTGAGGAGCGCGCACTGGAGCGCGTAGCCGTTGCCGTCCCCCGGATGTGCGGCGACGTAAGCATCCGTCGCCTTGACGATCTCGCCGTTGGCTTTTCCGCTTTGAAGCGCATCGACCAATGGCTGCAGATCCGGCGCGAGCGTCGTTTGCCCAAACGCGGGGAGTGCGGTTGCAACGAACGCAGCGACGGCGAGAACGGCCCTGCCGGTCATGAAACACCCTCTTTCAAAAGGAGTGCGTTGCGTTATTCCAGCGCCCCGATGGCGGCTTGCGCGGCGGCTAAACGTGCGATGGGGACTCGATACGGCGAACACGAGACGTAGTCCAGCCCGAGCTGATCGCAGAATGCGACGCTGCTCGGCTCGCCACCATGCTCGCCGCAAATGCCGATCTTCATCTTCTCGCGTGCGCCGCGGCCGAGCTTGACGGCTTGGCGCATCAGGCCGCCGACACCACGCCGGTCGAGCACCTGAAACGGGTCGTCCTTGAGGATCCGCTTGTCGAGATAGACTGGGATGAATGACGCCTCGGCGTCGTCGCGGCTGTAGCCGTACGTCGTTTGCGTCAGGTCGTTGGTGCCGAACGAAAAGAACTCGGCATACTCTGCCAACTCGTCGGCGATGATGCACGCACGCGGCAGCTCGACCATCGTACCAATCCGATAGCCGACCGTGCAGTTCAGACGCCCCAGAACCTCTTCGGCCGCCGCCTTGGCGGCGTCGCGCGTGGCTTGCATCTCTTCCTTCGTTCCGACGCCGGGAATCATGACCTCCGGCCTCGCGTCGATACCGCGGCTCTTCAGGTCGCATGCGGCCTCGAAGATCGCGCGAACCTGCATCGCGTAGATCTCGGGGAACACGATGCCGAGACGGCAGACGCGCAGCCCGAGCATCGGATTTTGCTCGTGCAGTTGCAGAACGCGCTGCAGCACCGCGTTCTTCGCGACGAAGGCGGCCGAATCGACGCCCTGCGTCAATCGCAGTTCCGTCGTTTCGACGAGCAACTGCTCGAGCGCCGGCAAGAATTCGTGCAGCGGCGGATCGAGTAGGCGAATCGTGACGGGCAAGCCCGCCATCGCTTCCAAGATTCCGGCAAAATCGTCGCGCTGGAACGGCAGCAGTTTGGCCAGCGCGTCTGCCCGCGCTTCCGGTGTGTTGGCGAGGATCATCTGTTGGACGATCGGCAGCCGGTCCTGCTGCATGAACATATGCTCGGTGCGGCAGAGACCGATCCCCTGGGCGCCGAGTTCGCGCGCGCGCCGGGCGTCGTCGGGCGTGTCGGCGTTCGCCCACACTTCCATGCGCCGCAATTCGTCGGCCCAGGATAAGAACGTCTCGAGCCACTTCGGCAGCTCGGCCGGCGGCGGAATGAGAACGAGTTTGCCGACGGCGACCTTGCCCGTCGTACCGTCGATGGTAAGCCAGTCGCCTTCGTGCAGCTCGGCGCCGCCCAAATTCGCGAGTTTCGTGCGGCGGTCGATTTGAAGCGCGTCGCAGCCGGCGACGCACGGTTTCCCCATGCCGCGCGCGACGACCGCGGCATGCGACGTCGCGCCGCCTTTTGCCGTAAGAATCCCCTCGGCCGCGATCATGCCGTGCACGTCGTCGGGCGTCGTTTCGACACGCACGAGAATAGTGGGCTTACCTTCATTTTTCCACGCGACGGCATCGTCGGCGGTAAAAACCGCGTGACCGGTCGCCGCTCCGGGCGACGCGTTCAAACCCTTCGCTGCGAAGACGGGCGTCTGCGCCGGGTCGATGCGCGCGTGGAAGAGTTGATCCAACGCGCGAGCGTCGACCATGCCGACGGCCCGCCGGCGGTCGATCAAGCCTTCAGCGGTGAGATCGAGCGCGATCTTGACGGCGGCTTCGGCGCTGCGCTTGGCGCTGCGCGTCTGCAGCATGAACAGCTTGCCGCGCTCGACGGTAAATTCGAGATCCTGCATGTCGCGATAGTGGCGCTCGAGCCGATCGGCGATCTCCACGAATTGCGCGTAGACGCCGGGTTGCCGGTCGGCGAGATCGGAGATTCGCTCGGGGGTGCGAATGCCCGCGACGACGTCCTCGCCCTGCGCGTTGCGAAGATATTCGCCGAAGAGCATTTTCTCGCCGGTATTCGGATCGCGCGTAAAGGCGACGCCGGTCCCCGAGTCGTCGCCCATATTGCCGAAGACCATCTCCATTACGGTGACGGCCGTGCCCCAATCGTCCGAGATCTTGTTGAAGCGGCGATAGTCGATCGCACGCTTCGAGTTCCAGGAGTCGAAGACGGCTTGGATCGCGAGCACTAGCTGCTCGTGAACGTCCTGCGGAAACTCGCGACCGCCTTGCTTGCGAACGACGTTCTTGAACGTGCCGACGAGCTGCTTCCAGCTCTCGGCGCCGAGTTCGGGATCGGTCTTCAGGCCGAGCCGCTCTTTCTCGTCGTCGATGAGATCTTCGAAATGTTCTTTTTCGATGCCGAGCACGACGCTCGAGAACATCATGATGAACCGGCGATACGCATCCCATGCGAAGCGTTCGTTGCTCGTCAGCGCGGCGAGCGATTCTACCGTGCGATCGTTCAGCCCGAGGTTGAGGATCGTATCCATCATGCCGGGCATCGAGACGCGCGCGCCGCTGCGGACGGAGACGAGCAGCGGATTTTCGACCGAGCCGAATCCCTTGCCGGTTCGCCGTTCCAGTTCTTGCATCGCCGTTTCAACTTGCTCTTTGAGGCCGCTCGGGAACGTACGGCCCGCCTTATAGAACTCCAGGCACGCTTGCGTGCTGATCGTAAATCCAGCCGGAACCGGCAGCTTAGCAGCGGTCATCTCGGCGAGACCCGAGCCCTTACCGCCGAGGAGGTCGAGCATCGAAGCGTTGCCCTCCTCGAAGAAGAAAATGCGCTTCGTGTCGGCCTGCACAGCCATGGAGTTAGAGGCGCTCCGCGAGAAAGACTTCGAGCCTGGTACTCGGGACGCGTTCCTGGCGCATCGAGTCGCGCTCGCGCACGGTCACCGTCCCGTCCGTCAGTGTGTCGTAGTCGACGGTCACGCAGAACGGCGTGCCGATCTCGTCTTGGCGCCGGTAAAGCTGGCCGATGTTGCCCTCGTCGTACTGCGTGCGATGCTTTGGCCGCAACGCCGATTCGATCGTGCGAGCGCGTTCGACGAGCTCCGGTTTGTTGCGGGCGAGTGAAAAGACGGCGACTTGGACCGGCGCGATGAACGGATGAAAACGCAAGACGGTCCGTTCGGTTTCCTTGCCGTTCGGGTCGATTCCGCGCTCGTGCTCCATCGCATCGATCAGCATCGTCAGCGTGGTCCGGTCCATACCCGCCGAGCTTTCGATCAACAGCGGCGTGTAGTGGGCCTTGTTGGCTTCATCGAAGTAGCGCAGGTCCTTACCGGAGAGTTTCATGTGCGCGTCGAGGTCGTAGGTGCCGCGATGCGCGATCGACTCGAGCTCCCCCCAGCCCCACGGAAACAGATACTCGACGTCGATCCCCGCCTTCGCATAATGCGGGCGTTCTTCCGACGTCAGCTCGTAGAATCGCAGGCGATCCGCCTTGACTCCGTACTTCGAGTACCACGCTTTACGCAAGTCGACCCACTCCTGAAACGTAACCATGTCCCTGCCGTCGTCCGGGACGAAGTACTCGAGCTCCGCCTGTTCGAACTCGCGAACGCGAAACGTAAAGTTGCCGGGGGTGATTTCGTTGCGGAACGATTTGCCGATCTGCGCGATGCCGAACGGCGGACGCTTGCGCGCGGTCTGATACACGTTTTTGAAGTTGACGAAGATGCCCTGAGCGGTTTCGGGGCGCAGGTACGCGGTCGACGCCGTATCTTCCATCGGCCCGACCTGCGTCTGCATCATCAGGCTAAAGTTGCGCGGTTCGGTAAACGAGTCTTTGCTGCCGCAGTCCGGACACTTAGAGGTATCCTTCAAATGATCCAGGCGAAAGCGATGCTTGCAGACTTTGCAATCCACCAGCAGGTCGTGGAACTGGTCCACGTGCCCCGAGGCTTGCCACGTGAGAGGATGCATGATGATCGAGGAGTCGAAGGCGACCACGTCGTCGCGCAGCTCGACCGTATCGCGCCACCAGGCGTCCTTGACGTTTCGTTTGAGGATGGTTCCCAGGGGACCGTAGTCCCAGAATCCATTGATTCCGCCGTAGATCTCGCTCGACTGAAAGATAAAGCCGCGACGCTTTGCCAGCGCCGTCACCTCATCCATAGTGACGCGTTGTTCCGGGGCAGCCGTGTCCATAGGGGTTGCTAGATTTATCATATGGCCCGGAAACCCCCGCCGCCGGCTCCGCCCGGGCCATTCCCTCCTCGGAAGCGCTCGCGCTAGAGCGCTTCGACGCCCTTGGCGGCCTCCTGACCTTTAGCGGTAATCATGTATTGGTCTTCGCCGGGCAGCACCGTCTGCTCGATGAGACCGTCGTCGGTCAATCGCTTGAGATCGTTCTGCAACTGCACGGAGTCTAAATCGCCCGAGGCCTTGAGCGAGTCGAACGATCTCTTCTCGCCGTCGAGCAACAGCGTTAGAATTTTTTCTTGTTCGTCTTTCATGATTCGTTCGTACCCGTCCCTACGTCGTGGAAACAAAACGCGAAGACGGCACCAAGCGAGCGCTTTCCTTCGGAAAACCTATAGAAAATGGGAATAGGCGATGCATGTCCATCTCGACGCTTCCGCCTGCCGGTTCGATTGCGGCCTTCGCACCGGTCGATGCGACCAACGCGCTTCCGACTGTTTCGAACGCCGTAACGACATCGACGACGATCGCCCAGACGTACGGATTCGCCCCTTCACTCATCGTGCCGATCTATCAGCCCGCATTCTACCAGCCGTATAACGAGAATCCGGACGTCGTGACGGGCGTGTCGCGAATCAAAGTCATACCGCGAATCGGTCAAAATACGGGCAGTATTTTCGACGCGTATGCTTAGTGCGGGGCGGCGCATCGCGCGGCTGCGGCTGCTATCGTCGTATCGGCGGAACCTTCGGAAGCGTCGATCGCACGCTGCTCGCCACCGATGAGCTCCGCCAGCCGGTCGTACGGCGACAGGTGCGCGATCGAAATTGAGTTTGCTTGCGCATAGACGGCCATCAGAGAGCGGAATGCCGGACTGGTCGCCATTTCCTGGTTGTCGATCGGGCTGCCGCCGCCGAGCGGTCCGGCAATACCGGTGTCGGAGAACGAGTCCCGACCTCCGATACTGGGGGACTGACTCACGAACTGCTCCATCATCGCGGTGTCGGTGGTTCCCGAAAATGCGTTGACGACCAGCTTCTGCATATCGAGAACGCTCAAAAGTTCGGATTTAATTTGCACGAGCTTCTTCTCATCATCCGTTTGAGGGTGATCGGGGAAGCGTACGGGGTCGGCGAGAATACGATCGATCGTCTCGACGTTTTTTTCGAGCGACCGGCCGATATCGAAGAGGTGGCTGTTTCCCTCGGTCATACCGAGCGGCTGCGTCACATGCGCGCCATTCTCGCCGTAACCGGACGCGAGTTGACCGTGCTCCGATAGGCTTCCGAGATTGAGGAGTGACGCCCGGCCGACGCTGACGAGTTTATCGTTTCGGATAAGGCCGAAGAGCGCGGGCGCGACGTTGTCGCGGAGCGCCGTGCAAAGCGTCGACGACTGAACGTGCTCGATCGTCGGCGGCGCACTGGGGAGCGCGGACGGCGACACCACTTGCGCCGTCACGATTTGCGCTATCAGGATGACACCCATCATCATGCGCACAGCATAGCAAACTTTTTCGGAGCCGTTATTCAGAAGCTCCCCAGGCTGTCGCTAGCCTGAACCAAAGGTCCCGTCGTAACGCCGTCCGCGCCACTCGACGCCGCGACCGCTCGCAAAACGTGCCATCGAAGCCGCGAGAACCGCAAGTACGAATGCGTTCCCGACCGGCACCCATAGTCCCAGCGAAGGCGGCAGTCGCATCCGCCACACGCAGCATATCGCCGCAGCAATGCCGCTCGCCATCGAAGCGGCTAGGATCGCAGACGCCGGCCATTGTCGCGTGACGATGAAAAAGGCCAGCGCGATAGGCGATAACGGCGACAAGCATGCGTAACCCAACAAACCAACGGAGGCGCGAAGCGGTTCGCCCCGAACGCCCAGCGCGAAATTCTTTTCGAATCCGGCCCAAATTTCCGCAAAGGAGCGATACATCCGCGTGTGTGCGATACCTGCCGAACCCGAAAGCGCGATTCGGAAGCGCCCGTCGCTTTTGAAGCGGCGCGCGAGTTCCATATCCTCGGCGATCTCACCCTTCACCGACGCGTGTCCGCCGATCGCGTCGTACGCATCGCGTTTAGCGAGAATGTATTGGCCGTTGAAGATCGCAACGCTCGCCTTCTTTGGATCGCCGACATCGTCGATCGGGCCCGTTCCGAGAAAGATCGCCAGAAATACGCTCGGCATCAACGCCCGCTCTCCGAGCGAAACGAGATCCTGCTGCGTGAGAATACTGAGGACGTCGAGCCCTTTTTCGATGGCCGTACGCTGCACCGATGACGCGCTCCAGTGCGAATGGAACGTGTCGGCGTCCGTAAAGAGCAGCCACGCGCCCTTGGCTGCACGCGCCCCCTGAACGAGCGCCCACGGTTTACCGACCCAGCCTTCCGGCAGCGGCCCTCCGCGTACGACTCTCAAATTCGCGCTCTCCCGAGCGAGCCTTTCGAGTATCGCGGGCGTTTCGTCGGTCGACTGATCGTCGACGACGATGACTTCGAAGTCGCAGTGGTTTTGTGCGAGCAGCGTTCGCACGCACGCCTCGATCTGCCGCTCTTCATTACGCGCCGGCACGACGATCGAGAGGCTCGGCAAATCCTTAGCGCCGTTCGTGCCTTGGAGCAAGGCGGCCGGCCGTAGCGCGCTCGCAAATGCTTTGAACGCGAACGCGAGATTCGCAAGGACGAGCAATCCGAGGCCGGCGGTAAGAGTCGTCAAGAAAACAGCGGTAGATCCCGAGCCAAGTCGTTCATGGGTAAGAGCGCCTCGCGTTGACGGGCGACAAACGCAACACCGGTTTCTTGTAAAATGGTTGAGATCCAGCTCACGTCGTGCGCGGGTAGTGCTCCAAACGCCAGCACCGGGGCGGCGCGACCGATTTCGGCGCGATAACGTACACCGTAGTCGAAGAGTTGCCCCATTCCATACCGCATCCGGTCGACGGCAGCACTTGGGACGTTCAAGCTCTTAGCTTCAACAAGAAGCTTCCGTTCGCCGAACGACGCGAGCAAATCAACGTTGTTATTGAAAAGGCACTCACCACCACGGGCCTCTGTCATCGATTTGACGAGCTTTAACGTTTCTTGATGATCGTTTCGTGCGCGCTCTTGAAGCGATGCTACTTCAAAAATATCGATCGTTTTTCCCGTTGGTCGATAACCCGTCCCATCTGGAACGACAGTAAGCGGCCGAAACGGATCGCGCGGAGGAGCGATCGACGTACTGGGAACGAGCAGGCCGCTCAGGACGTCGTCGATCGTCGGAGCAGTGTCCCAAACCTCACCAGTCAGGCCAGCTGCGTCGAGAATTTCGAAAATAGTCCAAATCGGCGATGTACCGCACAGAATGACCCTGGAAGGCGTTCCTACTGGCAAATTTAGACTCATACATGCGGTCACTTTTGTCAGCAAATGGCACTGGCGTAGCAAACTTTATGGGTTTTCTTATGCCGACGAATCGGTGGGTTGGATCACCGGGATCGGTCCACCAATCGCCCAACTCGCCGCAGCCAAAGTACGAACTTGCCTCGCCTACCTTCGCTCCTCGGGAGGGGCGGTAATAAACGAACTTCTCGCCACCCTTAATTCCATCGAAGTACTGCTGAGGATAGTGGTATACGGAAAACTCGGTATCCTTATACTTGGGATCGTCTTGCCAGGCGCGCTGCATCAGGACGAGGGGCATAGATCAAGCCTTCGTCACAGTCAAGGTAAACGCATTGCTCTACGCATGATCCGGCTGCGGATACCTGCCGGGAGCGAGGCGATGAGATTCCCCACTTTTGCGGGCGTTCCGAGAATCTGTTGATGCCGAGGCTTGGCGTCGGTCAACGCGCGGTAGATGGCTTCCGAGACGACCTCGACCGGCATCGCGCCTTGTTCTTCGTTGTTCGTCGCCACGACGACCGATTCGAGCGCGCTGCGGTAGTGCGGCCGTGGATTCTCTCCGAGATTTTCATAGAGCTGCGCTTCGTTGTCGCGACCTTTTTGCCAGATCGGCGTTTTCACCGAGCCCGGCTCGATTAGCGAGACGGAAATGCCGGTTGGAGCGAGCTCGACGCGCATGCTGTCGGAAAGCGCACGCAGCGCGAACTTCGACGCACTGTACGGACCGACGTACGGCGTGGCGAGACGTCCCGAGATCGAGCCCACGAAGACGACGCGACCCCTATTCTCCGGCAGCATCGGCAGGAACGGCTGCACCATCGCAAGCGCCCCGAAGACGTTGACTTCGAAGATCCGGCGCAGTTCGTCGATCGGCAGCGTTTCCAGCGGGCCTCCGACGGCGATCCCCGCATTGCTGACGACACCCGTCAGCTCGATGCCGCTGCTGCGGACTTCGGCGGCCGCCGCCGCGATCGATTGGGCCGACGTAACGTCGAGCAAGATGGGGCGTACGTTCGGATGCAGCGCGGCCAGGCGCTCCTTGTCTGCGGCCCCGCGAACGCCGGCGAACGCGATGAAGCCCCTGTCCGCAAGCAATTCCACGGTTGCGGCGCCGATCCCGGTCGAGGCGCCGCTGACGACGACTGCGCTCACAGGCGGCCCTCGGCGGAGCGTGCTTCGCGCGCGTCGCGATTCAGACGGTCTTGAATGCGCGCGTCGCCGAAGACGAGATCGACCAGCCCTGGAAACATCTTCACGAAGAACACGGGAACGTGATAGCGCTTCGGCACGATGATCCGGCGGCGAGGGCGATCGACGGCCCTGACGATCGCGTTTGCGACGATGTCGGGGCTCGGCAAGCCGTCGCCCATTGCCGCATTCATGGGCGAGCGCACGAAGCCCGGTTCGATCAGCGTCACGCCGATGCCGTACATGCGAACCTCGCGGCGAACGGAATCGTTGAGCCCGCGCAGTCCGAACTTCGAACCGGAATAGACGCCCATGACGGCCGCTTCGCCGGCGACCGACCCAATGTTAATAATCGCGCCCTTCTTCTTTGCAATCATCATCGGCAGCACCGCGTGCATGGTACGCGCGCAGCCCAGGAGATTGATCGCAATGACGCGCTCGATATTTTCGTCGGTTTCATCGCTCAACGACGGCGACGAGCCGACGCCGGCGATATTCGCAAGCACGTCGACGGTCCCGAACTCAGCAATCGTCGTCGCCACCAATCGGTCGATATCTCCGCGTTTAGTGACGTCGGTCGGAACGGCCAGCGCTCTGACACCTTTGCTGCGCGCCTCCGCCGCAAGCGCCTCGAGCGTTTCGCGCTCGCTTTCGACCGCGGCCAATACGACGTCCGTACCCCGCGCGGCGAACGCACGCACGGTCGCCGAACCGATCGCGCCCGAAGCGCCCGTAACGATCGCTACCATCTACGTCTTCGCGCTTGCCATGTGCGCCTTTGGTTGTGTTTCGGCGCGGAGTTGTCCGCAGCTGAACGGATTAATCGAACGCGCCGGGGGCTTGTCACTGAGAGACAAGCGAGTGAAAGAGCAATGTTGGGGCGCTTCGATGGCGTCGACTGCCAGTCCGATACACTGCGCAGCACCGGGTTCGATTCCCGGGCGCTCCAACCGCGCAGTTTGCTGTTGCGAAGTCGTCGATGGTGTGGTAGTGTCGGAGGGGTATCGGGCTGGCAGACACATCGAAACGCGCAAGGTGCCGCAGTAATGCGGCGCCTTGTTTTGTGCGTGCACGTGCGTCATACCAGAAAAGGCTCTAGCGTCGAGCAATACTGGTCAAAGTCAAACTCCATCGGGTCGACATCAATAGGCTTGAATACGAACCTGTCCTGCTCATGATCGACCCAGTATCGCTCGAGGCTTTCCCAACGGATGCGTTTGCCGACTCGCATCACTTTAGCGGCGATACCCCCGCAGTCGAGGTCCAGGCACTCGCGACAACCATAGATGAGCGCACGCCCTTCTAGGCGGCTCTCAGCAGCCTCTTTTAGTAGCAACTGACGTGCAAAACCTTTGCTATCCCACCGCTCGCTGAGCACACCCACGTTGTCCGTGCGAAGCAGTTGTCGCATGGACGCACCGTCAACGATGAAATCAAAAAACGATGCGGCGCTTCGATACGAAAACTCGGAAATATTCTCTCTTGGAAGCACTACATGCGCAAGGCCAAAGGTAGACAGCCTCTCCTCATTCATATCCGGGTTCACTATGCTTGCGCCGCTTTTACGTGCGCCTTCGGTTGGGTTTCGGCGCGGAGTTGGCCGCAGGCTGCGGCGATGTCACGGCCCATGTTGTGGCGGACGGTCGACGGCACGCCCGCATTTTCGAGAATCTTGGCGAACGTCCAGATCCGGCCGTCGGGGGTGCCGGTGTACGGTGCGTCCGGCGTCGAGTTGTACGGAATCAAGTTCACGTGATAGATGTGTCCGCGCATGAGGTTGGCCAGATCTTGCGCGCAGGCTTCGCTGTCGTTGACGCCGTCGAGCATCACGTACTCAAAGAAGATCTTGCGGTTGGTCTTGGCCACGTAGCGCTCGCAGGCCGCCATCAGCTCGCCCACCGAGAACTTGCGGTTTACCGGCATGAAGCTCGAACGAACGGCATCGTTCGGAGCGTGCAGCGAGATCGCGAGATTCACTTGTACGCCTTCGTCGGCGAACTGGTCGATCTTGTCGACGAGCCCGACCGTCGAGATCGTGATGTGACGGTGGCCGAGTCCGAAGCCCTGTCCGTCGTTGAGCAGCGCGACTGCGCTCATAACGGCTTCGTAGTTGTGGAACGGCTCGCCCATACCCATGAAGACGATGTTGGTAATCCGCTTGCCGCGCTCTGCAAGCTCGCGCGCGAAGAAGCGCGCTTGATCGAAGATTTCCGTCGGCGTGAGATTGCGCGTGAACCCGGCTTGGCCGGTCGAACAGAACGCGCATGCAAACGCGCAGCCGGCTTGCGACGAGATGCAAACGGTCGTGCGATCGCCGAAATGCTCCATGAGCACCGCTTCGACTTCCTTGCCGTCGCGCAGGCGAAAGAGACCTTTCGACGTCTGCTTGTCGCTCGAACGCTGAATCACGATCGGTTCGACCGACGAGAACGTGACGCCGCGCGCAATCAGCGCGGCTCGCAGCTCTTTCGGCAGCGTGGTGACGTCGTCGACGCCTTCCAGTAATTGCTTGGTCGCTGCTTGATACAACTGCTTGAGACGATAGTTCTTCAGCGAATATTCGCGCACGAAATCGTCCACCCCGGAGAAGCCGGCGCGGGTCACGACGTCGTTGAGCCAAATGGCCAGGGGGTCGCGCATCACGCCCGACATTGTAGCACAGCGCCGAGCCTGCGACTTAGGTCAGGCTTACTCCGCGAAGAGGCTGGCCTGCTCGGGTACCGCTTCCGCTAGGTTAGCCGGCGGTTCGTCGAGTTTTGCCCGAACGGCTTTGAGATCGGCCCACACCATGCGTTTTACGCCTTCCAGTTCGCCGCCGGTTTGACGCAGCACGTACGCGGGATGAAACGTCGCCATCAGCGCGATACCGTGCGGCCCTTCGTACCAGCAGCCGCGCATTTTTGTAATTTGAAAGTCACGGCCGAGAAACGATTTCGCGGCCGGAGCGCCGAGCGCGAGGATAACGTGCGGGCGGATGATATCGATTTGCTCGTCGAGGAACGGGCGGCAGTTGGCCATCTCGTCCGGCTCGGGCGCGCGATTGCGCGGGCCGCGCGTTCCGGGTAGCGTCGGGCGGCACTTCACCGTATTGCAGATATACACGTCTTCGCGGGCGAGGCCGATCGCACCGATCATCTTGTCGAGCAACTGCCCGGCGCGTCCGATAAACGGACGCCCCATCAGATCTTCGGTTTCTCCCGGCCCTTCGCCGATCAGCATCAATCGTGCGCTCGGATCGCCTTCGCCGTAAACGTTGTTGCGCCGCTGCGAACCGATCGCGCATTTGCGACAGAGATCGGCAGCCTTTGCGCCGGCGGCGAGCAGCCGTTCGCGCCGCGCGCGTTCCTCGAGGCTCACCCGCCGTCGTCCGCTTTCGACACGAGGACGGCTTGCCCGAACGCCACCACCTTGCACGAACCGTCCGGCCCTTCGGATACATAAAACTGCAAGCCCAGCACCGCGTTCGCTCCGGCCGCATCGGCGTGCTTGCGCAGGGTCTCCAGCGCTTCGTTGCGCAGCTGCTCGGCGTCGCTAAGGAATTCGCCGGCCGCCAGGCCGATCAGCATTCCGAGGCTTCGGAACGTCGAGCGTAGACGGTTGCGAGGACGCGTGGCGATGCCCGACACGTACCCAAAGGTGCGAACCGTCTGATAGCCGTCGATCCGATCGAACGTGACGACGTCGTCGCGAGCGATCATCGGCTGCAGGCAACTCCCATTCGGCGGTCGGAGAGTACGGGCATGCCCGAAGATTCACCGTCGGTGCTCATCATCCGCCTCGACGCGATCGGCGATGCCCTCGCGCTCGCCCCGTTGCTGGCAGCACTTGGCGAGCGCGCAATTCCGGTCGATCTGGTGATGCGTGAGGTCAACGCCGGGATATTCGCATCGCGCGCGGCGCGGCGGGTCTTGGTCGCACCGTTCGAGTTGCGCTCGAGCGACCGCCCGAATCTTGCGGCCATCGACGCATTCGGCGCCGACCTCTCGCGGGCCGGATACAGCCACGTTCTCGTTGCGACCGAAGACCCGGGCGGCTACCGGCTTGCCGGCGCGACGCGCGCGCCTGCGCGGATCGGCTTTTCCAACGGCTTGGGTAAGCCGCTGAAGGCCCTGTGGACGCGACGTTTTCTCACGGCGAGCATCTACCGCGCCGCCGGTCTCGACCCGAACGCGCCGCACGAATGCGAAGTGCTTTTCGCGCTCGGGAAATCGCTGATCGGCGACGCGGTGCTGACGCGCGACCCCGCCGTTTTGCGCCCGCTCGTCATCGAAAACGAGCCGGATGCCGGCGATCGCGTCACGATGCAGATAACCGATAAATGGGAGCGGCTGGGTATCGCCTCGGAAGACGTCGTCGCGATGGCGCGCCGCGTTGCCGGCTTCGGCGGCCGGTTCATCGCGTCGAGTTCCGAGGGCGACTACGCCGACGAAATTGAAATCGCCGCCGGCGTTCGCATCGACCGCTTCGATTCGCTCGATGCGTGGAAGGACGCCATCGCGGAGGCGCCGGCGCTGGTTACGCCGGATTCGGGCGCGCTGCACGTCGCCGGGACGATCGGCACTCCGGTCGTTGGTGTATTTCCCGCTTCACCGCAGTTCGATCTTCAGGTCGCGCGGTGGTCGCCGTGGGCGGCACCGAGCCGCATTGTGAAAGCCGAGCGCGATTGGCCCGCGCGCGCGACCGACGCGCTCTCGCAGCTGCTGTAGTTTAGGGGCAGGCGCCGCCGGTTTTACGATAGAGCGCGATGGCGCCCGACCGATCGGCGAGCGCGTACGTTCCATTCTTCACGAGGCCATCGACGGCTGCACCGTATTCCTCGAGCCGGGCGGAATTCGGATAGTCGCGATCGAGCAGAAGGTAGCACGATGCCGGTACGACGCCGCTCGTCTCCGGAAGCACCGTCGCGCGCGGATCGTCGAGTGCGAGATGCGTGTACGCTTCCTCTTGCGTCGCCACGTCGGCGTTCGCCGGCAGTTTGGCGAGATATGCATCCAGAGCGCGATCGCGTGCGGCGACGGCGCGCAGATTTAAACCCGGATGCATCGGATTAGCGGCGGCTAGCTCGACGACGCACAGGCCGATGCACCAGAAGACCGCGGTCCGGGCCCGGCGAGCGTCGAGATCGCGCAGCGCGAATGCGAACGCAACCAGCACGTAGCCCAGCCACGCGCCGGCGTAATGCGTACCCAGCGTGTACGTCGTCGGCATTCGGGAGAGCAGCACTTCGGCCAGCGGCGCGGCGGCCAGCCACATCATGCGCGAACGAAACGGCAAGAACAGCAGCGGCAAGAACGCGAGTACCACGAAACCGGCGCGCGCGGCGACGCCGGTTCGGAGCAGATCGCGCACGTCCGCGCCGGACCACGCATAAAAGCGAATCGGCTGCCAGTGCGTATTTGCAACGCCCGATACGATGGCGTGCGACTGACCCGAGGCGAAGAAGTGTATCGCGACGACCAAACTCACGATGCCGATCCCAAGCGCAAGCATTCCCGGCATCGTTCCGCGAAAACGCAGCCATCCGAGGCCGCCGGCGATCGTCAGAAAGATCGCCTGATCTTCCTTAACGGCTAAGGCTACGGCCGCAGCGACTGCCGTCCACAACAGGAGGCCGCCGTCGAAGCAATACAGCATCCACGCGACCGCCGCGGGCGCAAAACCGTTCTCGTGAAAATCGCCGAAAATCAACCCCGCGAGCGGCGGATAGAGCCACACCACGACGGCGGCAAATCGCGCGAGCGCGACGTCGCCGCGGGCGCGCATTACCAGTCCGTAGACCGGCGGTGCGACCAGCGCGCCGGCGATTGCCTGCAGCGCGACCAGCGCGAGCGGCGAGCGCCACACCGCAACCGCGGCTCCGGCGACGTACAAAATCGGTGACGAGTGGAACGACCAGTGACTGCCTTCGATCGTATTGCAAAAACAACCGAACGCCGAGGACGCCGTCTGCGCGAAGATTCCGAAGTCGACGAGGTTGCGGTGAACGGCGTACTTAAGCGCGCCGAGCGCGGTAAAGAGCGCCGCGTAGGCGATCGTTCCCGCCCACAGCCATTTGTCGCGCAAGCGCTCGCCTACGCGGATGCCGTCGTGCGGCGCTGCTGCAGATAGGGCCAAACGAACGTATCGATGTCGCCGTCGAGAACCCCTTGGGCGTTGCCGGTTTCGACGCTGGTTCGATGATCCTTGACCATTTGGTACGGCTGCAGCACGTAGGATCGGATCTGCGATCCCCATTCGTTGGCTTGACGTTCGCCGCGGAGATCGCTGAGTTTCTGCGCGTGCTCTTCGGTCGCGCGCTGTACGAGCTTCGCGCGCAGGATGTTGGTCGCAACCTCACGGTTTTGCGCCTGCGATCGCTCCTGCTGCGACGCTGCAATAAGGCCGGTGGGAATGTGGATGATACGAACGGCGGACTCGGTCTTGTTCACGTACTGGCCGCCTGCGCCGCCCGATTTGAACGTCTCGAAACGCAAGTCGTCGGGCTTGATCTCGATGTCGATCTTCTCGTTCGCTTCGATCTCGGGAATGATGTCGACGGCCGCAAACGATGTGTGACGGCGATGTGCCGCATCGAACGGCGAAAGCCGTACGAGTCGGTGCACGCCCCGTTCGCTCTGCATCATTCCGTACGCGTTGCGGCCGCGCACGAAAAACGTGATCGACTTGAGTCCCGCTTCTTCCGCCGGCGACTCGTCGACGACTTGCGTCGTAAAGCCTTTTGATTCGGCCCAGCGCAAATACATGCGAGCCAGCATCTGCGTCCAGTCGGCCGCGTCGACGCCGCCCGCTCCCGCATAGATGCTCACGATCGCTCCATGCGAATCGAACTCACCGTCGAAGTTGGCCGCCATCTCGAGGCGTTCGATGGCTCCTTCGGCGGACGTGACGTTGGCTTCGGCCTCACCCTCCGCGGCGGCGTCGCCGGCGAAGAGGTCGAGCAAATCGCGCGCGTCTTTCAGCGATCCTGCGACTGCGTCCATGGCCCCGGTCTCGTCACGAAGATCGGCAACCTCTTTCATGACCCGCTGCGCGGCGTCGGGATCGTTCCAAAATCCCTCCGCGCGCGAGCGCTCGTCGAGTTCGGCTACGCGGCGGTTCTTGCCAGCGTAGTCAAAGACGCTCCTTGAGCGCGTCGAGGCGATCGGCGAGGCGGGCGATGGTCGTCAGTTGTGAATCACTCATTGCGGCGATTGTCGTTTAACGGAATCGACGGCGCTCCCTTGTCGGAGGACCGCTGCGGTGTGATAGAGCCGCAGCACCATCACCGGAGGTTCACCATGAACGTAGCGCCCCAGATTAGCCCGCTCGCCTCGTCGCCGCTGATGACCGGCATCATGGGGGTCGACAATGCCCTCTCGCTCGGGCTTGGTTCTCCCGGCATCGGCAGCGATGCAATCGACCGGTTCGTCGCGCCGCAAACGGCACAGGCGCCGGCCGGCATCCCCGAAGGAATGCTGCCGGGATCGCTCGAGTCGAGCGCGTCGCAAATGTACAATCCGCTCGGATCGATGCTCGCGCAACTCATGCAGATGATGCAGATGCTGATGAGTTCTCTTGGCCTCGGGTCGGGCTACGGATCCGGATACCCGCCCGGCTTCGGCTCCTCCCCGTGTCCGCCGGGCTACGGGTCTGGTTACCCGGGATGCTCCCAGTACGGCAACGAGCAGTACTACGCGAACGCCACCGGCGCGTCGCAAGGCGATCCGCATTTGTCCTTCAACGGCAATACGTGGGATAACATGACGTCGCAGCCCAATCTGCTGCAGTCGAATTCGTTTCCGGGCGGTTATCAAATCTCGACGCAGGTCACGCCGCCGTCGGCCAACGGCATAACGCACAACCAATCGGCGACGATCGCGATGAACGGCGGCACGACGACCGTCGGGCTCAACAATCAAGGTCAAGCCTCAATCCAAGAGTACGGACAAAACGTCCCGATCTCGCCCGGCCAAACCGTCCAGCTCGGCAACGGCGAAAACGTCACGCGCAACGCGAACGGCTCGCTTACCGTCGTCGCCCAAAACGGGAGCGGCGGTCAGATCACGACGACGCTCACGCACTCCGGTCAAGGCGTCAACGTCAGCGTCAGCGCACAAAACGTCGATCTCGGCGGCACGCTCGTCTACGGCAATCAGATGCAACCCGACGCGCAAACCCCAACTGCCTTAACGGGCCCGCTGCAGCCCGATGTATTTCAAACGGCCCAGTTTCCGAACATTCAGAACGTTCAACGGTAGCGGCATTGCCGCTTGCGCCGCGTTCAGTGGGTGATCTGCGCCAGGGCTTCGCGTAGTGCGGTGCTGGGTATGTGGATGAATCCCGAGAACGGCTCGCTCATCTCCACGATCAAGAAGATCGCGATGGCGACCGCGCCGGCGCACAGAATGAGCGCGGCGAGCGCCGTGCCGTTACGCGGTGCGATAAGGCCGAAACTCGTGAAGATGATCGTGATCCACGCGAGTTCGACGGCCAGCAATGCTCGCGACGTCCAGCTGGTCTGCTCTTTGCCAAGGTAACGAACCTGCTTAGCGAGCGCTAGAGCAAACGTGATAGCGTTATTCTTCGAGATGCGCTGCTCTTCGGTACGAGGAATGATCTCCGATACGCTGTCGTATAGTTCGCTCGTACCTGCGGGCGCCGCGGGTCGCGCCGTATGCCATTCGTCCGGCCACGTACCATCGATCATCTGGGCGACGAGCCGGTGGAAGATCTCCCGCGCCCGTTGCGATCCTGCGCCGCTATGCGAAAGCGTCGTGTCGAAGATGATGACGTCTGCGGCGATCCCCGTGACCTCGGCTTGTTGCGAGTCGAACGAATTTTTAGAGGACGACAGTTGTAATCCCAAAAGGATAGCCGCCATCGTCGTGATGAGCGCGGCGACGATCTTAACGAAGTCCGTCGTTTCGGACTGGAGATGCTCTTTCGGTAAATGGCGCCCAATATAACGGCCCGCGGTGAAGCCACAAAGGGTCAAAACGAGCGCTGCCGCCGTTGCAAGTAAAGAGTCCAAGGGATGTTCGCCTTGCGCGGCCCTGCTCGTTAGTCCTGTTGCTTTTTCTTGCCCTTCTTCCCTTGGGTACTGGAAGCGTTCAGCGCCACGGCGGCACGAACCAGAGCTTTCAGCGCCGCCGCGTCGATCTTCTCGCCCTCGTGAACGTCGATCGCACGCCTGACGTTGCCTTCGAGGCTGGAGTTGAAGAGGCCCGACGGGTCCTCGAGTGCGGCGCCCTTAGCAAACGTCATCTTCACGACGTTCTTATAGGTCTCGCCCGTGCAGATGATTCCGTCGTGCGACCACACCGGAACCCCTCTCCACTTCCACTCCTCGACAACCTCGGGGTCGGCCTGTTTGATCAAGGTGCGCAGCTGCGAGAGCGTCTTGCCCCGCCAATCCCCGAGCTCTTTGATACGCTCGTCGATCAGCCGGGACGGAGCCTTTTCCTTTTCGCTCACGCTAGGCGGCAGCTCCGTGACACTTCTTATATTTCTTGCCGCTTCCGCACGGGCACATGTCGTTGCGGCCGACCTTGGCGGCGTCGCGCTGTACCGGTTTCGCGGGTGACTCGTCGTCCTTGTTGGTGTGCAGTTGTGACGGGCGGCGATCCGATCCCGGCATCGGGCCGAGCAGCTGCTCGACGTGCTGCGGTGCGAGACGACCCTGGGGTGCCGCTTGCGGCGAGAGATCTCCGGATGGAATGGCTTCGAAATGCTGGCCCGCCGGAACCGCCTGCTGCATCTCCGGCGGCGGCCCGTGTTCGATCACGACGCGGAACGCACCCTTGATGGCTTCGTCGGCGATGTTGTTCTTCAGCGATTCGAAGATTTCGAAGGCTTCTTTTTCGTACTCGACGCGCGGATCTTTTTGTCCGTAGCCTCGCAGGCCGATGCCGGTCTTGAGATGATCCATCACGTAGAGATGGTCGACCCATTGGCGATCGATGATGGGCAGCATCAGGTAACGCTGCTCGACGACGCGCATGATCTCCGGCGTGACCTCGCGTTCCTTCGCCTCGTACGACTCGAGCGCTTTGCCGCGCAGGATCTTGCGAATTTCTTCGCGGTCTTTCTTTTCGAGGTCGCTTACGCTCAGCGATGCCTTGATTGGGAAAACCTGCTCGAGCTGCTCGACCATCTCCGATAGGTCCCAATCGTGCGGGTTCGCGTTCTCAGGGGCGTTTTGCTCGAGCGCCTCGTCGACTTTCGCTTCGATGGTCTGCGTCAGGAACTCACGCGAATCGAACTTGCCTTCGAGGATCGCCCGGCGGTCGCCGTAGACGATGCTGCGCTGCTTGTTCATCACGTCGTCGTACTCGAGAACGTGCTTACGCGCTTCGTAGTTGTGGTTCTCGACCTTGCTCTGCGCGCGCTGGATCGACCCCGACACCATCTTCGACTCGATCGGCTGCTCGTCGGTAAAGCCGACCCGGTCCATAATGTTGGTCATGCGCTCGCCGCCGAAGAGACGCATCACTTCGTCTTCCAGCGAGATGTAAAACCGCGTCGATCCCGGGTCGCCCTGACGGCCGGCGCGGCCGCGAAGCTGATTGTCGATCCGTCGCGACTCGTGCCGTTCGGTACCGATGATGTGCAGGCCGCCGTTGGCCGCGACGCCTTCGCCCAGCTTGATGTCGGTGCCGCGACCGGCCATGTTGGTCGCGATCGTCACTTGCGCTTCTTGGCCCGCATCGATGATGATTTGGGCCTCTTGCTCGTGATACTTCGCGTTGAGGACGTTGCACTCCACGCCCTTGCGGCGCAGCATCGACGCGAGCAGTTCGCTCTTTTCGATCGACCGCGTGCCGACCAGGACGGGACGCCCCTTCGCGTGCTCCGCAATGATCTCGTCGACGACGGCTTCGAATTTCGCCTTCTCCGACTTATAGACGATATCCGAGTTATCTTTGCGGATCATCGGCATGTTGGTCGGGATCACGACGACGTCGAGCGAGTAGATGTCGCGGAACTCGCGCTCTTCGGTCTTCGCCGTTCCGGTCATACCGGCCAGATGCTCGTAGAGGCGGAAGAGGTTCTGGAACGTGATGGTCGCGAGCGTCTGATCCTCGCCGCGGACCTTGATGCCTTCCTTCGCTTCGATGGCCTGGTGGATGCCGTCGGAGTAGCGCCGGCCGTACATCAGGCGTCCGGTGAACTCGTCGACGATGATCACCTCGCCGTCCTTGACGATGTACTGCTGATCGCGATGGAACAGGTTCCAGGCTTTGAGCGCCGCGTTGAGCTGATGCGCCAGCTCGATGTTCCGCTGATCGTACAGGTTCGAGACGCCGAGCATCTTCTCGACCTTGGCGACGCCGGGCTCGGCGATCGGAACCGCGTGCGCCTTCTCGTCGACCGTGTAGTCCTCGCCCTTCTTCAGGCGCGGGATGATCTTCGCAAAGTTGTCGTAGAGTTCGGTCGATTCTTGCGAGGGTCCGCTGATGATCAGCGGGGTACGCGCTTCGTCGATCAGGATCGAGTCGACTTCGTCGACCAGCGCGAAGTAGAGTTCCCGCTGAACCAAGTCTTCGAGCTGCCACGCCATGTTGTCGCGCAGATAGTCGAAGCCGACTTCGTTGTTGGTAACGTAGGTGATGTCGCAGTCGTATTGCGCGCGGCGCTCCGCCGGTTCGAGTCCATGCTGGATGATGCCGACGCTCAAACCGAGGAACTTGTAAAGTTGCCCCATCCACTCGGCGTCGCGCTTGACCAGGTAGTCGTTTACCGTGACAACGTGAACGCCGCGGCCCTCGAGCGCGCGTGCGTACACTGCGAGCGTCGCGACCAGCGTCTTGCCTTCACCGGTGCGCATCTCCGCGATACGGCCTTCAAACAGTATCTGGCCGCCCATGATCTGCACGTCGAAGTGCCGCATGTTGAGAACGCGTTTTCCGGCCTCGCGAACCACTGCAAAAACTTCGGGCAGCATCGCGTCGAGCGACTCGCCCTCGGCTAAACGCGCGCGAAACTCGGCGGTCTTACCGCTCAGTTCCTCATCGGATAGGGCGATCATCGCCGGTTCGAGTGCATTGACGGCGACGGCGGTCTTACGGATCCGAGCGACCTCTCGCTCGTTCCCATCAAACAGGCCCTTCAAAAATGACATAGGGGTACTACTGGTTCTCCATGGGTGTTGGTGGCCCCTCAGCTAGGGGTTTGGGGGCGCGGCTAGGGGCAGGGAGACGATAAACGTGCTGCCCTCATTTTCTCTAGAACGCACGGTCAGGGCTCCCCGATGCACCTCGACGATCTTTCGGGCCACGTACAAGCCGATTCCGGACCCGGCCACCCCCTTCCGGCGGGCGTTGCTCGCCCGGCCGAAACGGGTGAAGACGGAGCCGAGTTCGTCCACCGGAATGCCGATGCCCCGGTCGGTCACTTCGATGATCGCCCGCGAACCCTCGGAGCGCACCGAAACGCGCGCCTCGTCGGTCGAATACTTCAGGGCGTTCGAGATCAGGTTGTCGATCACGTGGCGGAATCGTTGCGGATCGAGTTCGACCGGAATCGGCTCCACCGGCACGTCGACGATCAAACGCGGATTGTTCGGCGCGGTTGCATCGGCGCACTCGGCCACGAAGCTCCCGAGATCCAGCACGCTGCGCGCGAGGGAAAACCCCTCCGACTGCGTCTGCGCGAGGACGAGCGCGTCGTCGGACAAGCGGACCAGGCGCTGGGTCTGCGCGTGAATCGTTTCGATCTCTTCGTGATGTTCGCGATCGCTCTCACCGAGCAGTTCGCAGTACCCCAGAATGACCGTGAGCGGTCCCTTGAAATCGTGCGCGAGCATCGCCAGGAGATCGTCCTTGAACTCGCTCGATTCTTGCAGCGCGTCGTTTGCTCTCGACGTCGCCTCGTAGAGTTCGATATTGCGAAGCGCCAGTGCCAACAGCGCACCGAGTTCTTGGAGCAGGCGCAGCTCCTCGCGCGTGAAGCGCTCGCCCTCGAATTTTCCGACCAGCAGGAACGCGTCGATCGATTCGCTGCCCTGATCGGCCGACGTCCGCGACAGCGGGATGACCACGTATCCCGGCCCGTCGATAAGGCGCTGCACGCGCCGATCTTCGCTTGCGATACTCGTGAGGCGTTCGACGCGCTGCTCGAGATCGAAACCGCTGTCGTTGATTAGCCGTTCCACCGAGTCGCCGTAGACGCCGACCATGCGATATTCGGTTGCGTCCCATCGAAGGACGCAGGCGTTGGCAGCGTGCACGAGGTTGACGCCGAGGCGGCACATGACGTCGGCGAGCGAGCCGAGGACGGTGTGGCTTAAAATCGTCCGCGCGGCCTCCGCCAGCGTTTCGCGCTCTTGCGCGCGGCGCAGTTCGCGTTCGTAGGCCCGCGCGTTCGATAGCGCGATTTCGAGGTGCGACCCGAGCGTCCGGAAGAACGTGACGCGTTCTTCGGGCGGCCATTCCAGTTCCGTCTCGGCCGATCGAACGACCGTCATGCCCCACAAATTGCCGTCGAGGCGCAGCGGTACGACGACGCCGCCGCGACCGTCGAAGAGCGCGTTGCGAACGGAGCGCGGGAGAAGCGCCGCATCCGACGGTTCGTCGACCGCGAGAAACGGCTCGAGCTCGCGCCGCGGAACGCGCTCGTCAAAGCCGTTCGACCGCTGATCGCGCGTGCGAACCGCTCTGCGCACGAGATAGTCGCCCTCGAGCGTATATGCGGCGCAATCGACGGGAAGCTCGTGCGAGACGGTAACCACGAACACGAGCAGCACTTCGTCGACGTATTGCGTATCGCGCAAGATGCGCACGACGCGCTCGAGCGATTCGGCCTGCGCGCGCCGAGCACGCTCGCGCTCGTAGAGGCGAGCGTTGGAGAGCGCCAGTCCAACGTGGAACGCGAGCGAGCGAACCGCGGCTAAATCTCCGTCGTCGAACGCATCCGGCCGGTCAAACGAGAGCACGAGCGCGTCCTCGACACGGCCGTCGACGACGAAAGGAACCGCCATCGCGCTATGCGCGCCGGGGCCGTAGATCTCGGTACCGCCGATGTCCTCGCGCCGAACCGTAAGACCGCCGAATACTTTGCGCAAATCGGCGTCGAGCGGTACGGACCCGGGAGCGACCGACGTCACGCCGCCGCCGACGGCGGCGGCTGCGACCGAGACGCGCTCGCCGTCGGGCGAGCGCTGATAGACGATGCAGCGGTCGGCTCCGAACGCGGCGCGCACGCCTTCCACGATGCCGAAAAGCACGTCGCGCCGATCGAGCGATTTGTGCAATCGCTCGTTCACCATCGCAAGAAGACTGGAATCGCGGGATTGCCGTCGCGCCGAAAGCAATGCCCTGCCCATCTCGACGATGCGCGTCGCCACATCGCAATAGCTTTCTAGCGCTTCGAGTTCGTTTACGCTCGGACGCCCGGCGACCGCGAGCACGAGCATGCCGAGGGCACGCGGACCGGCGATGAGCGGAACGAACACGAGATCCGACAACCCCACCGCCGGTGCGACGCCGGCTAAGACGCGCTGTGCGTCGCGTTCGACGAACAACGCGCCACCTTCGCCGAAGCGGGAGAGCGCGTGAAGAAAGAGCCTGCGAAGTTCGATCGATCCGTCACGCAGCGCGAAACCCGCCGCGTCTTCCGGGACCGTCGCGCTTACGTTGCCTTCATCGGAGAAGAGCAGCGCCGTTGCCGACGCGGCTTCAAGCGTCCCGCGCGCACCCACGGCGATGGCCTCAGCTTTCGCCGCGAGCGTCGATGCGTCGGTAAGGCGCGCGAGCGAGAGAACTGCTGGTGCCCTCGCTTAAGACGAAGAAGGCGCCGGTGACGGAACGAGACCGATTCCGGTCACCGCTCCGGGCGATGTGTACGTCGTGGTCGGCGCGACGTTTTGCAAACCGGTGCATACCGCGCCGCCCTTGACTGCGCCCGCTGCCGCGTAGACGTAGAGGACGCCCGATCCGCTCTTCGTCGAGTCGGCGACATAGATCTGTCCGCTCGTATTGATTTTTACGTCGGTCGGTGCGTTCAGATTCGTCTTCGGCCCGCAGATGCGACGAATCGGAGGCGTGTTGATGAGGCCGTGCGTCGTCGGATGGAACACCAGAATCGCCGGCTTCTTTCCAAGGGCGATGTTGCCTTGGTCCGATACGTAGACGTTGAAATTCGCATCGACGGTGACGCCGGTCGGCGTAACGACGCCGGTGTTCGGACCCGTAATAATGAAGTTCGGTTTGAGATTGAGCGGCGACGCGGTCGGTGACGGGCTCGGCGAGGGCGACGCCGACGCGGTCGAGGTAGAGGTCGGCGTCGGGCTCGGGGTCGGAGACGGCGACGGCGAGGCGGTCGGTGAGCCGCTCGGCGTCGGGCTCGGCGTCGGCAGGATGAACTTCTCAACGGAGCCGCCCGCGACGCCCTGCAGGTTCGTTACGTAGATGTGGTCTTTGGTATCGATTGCGACGCCGGACGGTACGTTGAGTCTTGTATTCGCCCCTGCGATCTGATCGTACGACGATCCCGCTCCGACCAGGAAGAGCTCCAGCTGGCTCGGCAGCGACGACGTCGGAACGACGGCGGCGATGACCATCAGGCCCTCACTCGTATCGATCGCAATGCCGCGCGGACGCACATTGTTAAGCGGAATTGCGGCAAGCGGCTCGACGTTGCCCGTTGCCAGCGCCTCGATCTCGACGAGCGCGCCGGTCTGCGACTGCTTGTCGAAGTTGGTGATCCAGAGGTTATTCTGCTTATCGAACGCGATGTATTGCGGGCCGTTGAGCTGCGTCTGAGAGCCGCCGATGTTAAATGCCGGACCGCCCCCCTTCTGGTTGACGGTGAAAATGCTGATGCCGTTCTGAACGCTGTTGGTCGCGTAGAACGAGTCCGTGGGGAAGTTCGGGCCAACGTTTACCGGATTGTTGATTCCGGCGGAGCTGCACGCCGCAAAGGCGATGACCGAACTCAGCACGATAAAACCTATAGACAGCCTAGGCAGCATTCTCTCTCCTGAAGGGTTGGAACCGGTCCCTGGTTCCCCTAGCGCGTCAAGTTTCCTGGCCTAACCGGCATGGGAGCGGAAAATCAGCCATGCGACCGCCGCGAGCGCCACCAGGAGCACCCCGATGACGACAAAAGTCGTCACGCGACGGCGCACGTAGGCCGGCCGGCTGGATTCGGTATCGATGATTTGTCTGGGCATACGACCCTCCGGTTACACCGGGCCGCGCAGCGGGTGGTTGAGCGCGTCCGGCGAGACGTGCGCGAGCAACTGGCCGACGGTGACGAACGTGTACCCGGCCTTACGAAAGCGATCGACGATAGCCGGAAGCGCTTCGATGGTCGCCAACTTGCCGCTGTGCAGCAAGACCAGGTCGGGCGCCGTCGCATGGTCGATGACCTGATCGCCGATCTCCTGTGGCGTCAACGTGCGCCAGTCGCCGCCGTCGTCGGTCCACAGGACCGTCGAATAGCCGAGCGACTGCACGACGCGCAGCGTCTCTTCGGTAAAACGGCCGTGCGGCGGACGCATCAGCGTGCGAACCGAGGGATCGTGCGTCAGCCCCCACAGTACGTCGCGCCCTTGGAGCACTTCGGCGCGCACTTCGGCGGGCGTCTCTTGGTCCAAGTTCGGATGCGAGTACGTGTGATCGGCAATCTCGTGGCCGTCCTCTTCGATGCGGCGCGTGAGTTCCGGCCACTGCTCGGCGTCTCGGCCGATCAAGAAAAACGTCGCCGGAACCTTCAGGTCGCGCAGTTCGTCGAGCAGCATCGGCGTAAAGATGGGATACGGTCCGTCGTCAAACGTCAGCGCGATCAGTTTCGGGCGAGTCGTCTTTGTAGCCGAAGGGGGAATCGCCGCCGCGCGGTACGCGCGCGACATCAGATCGTCCGAGAACTCGAGGTGCGCGTTCATCGCCGGCGGAACGAATGCCGGTTTTGAATCGCTGCGGTGAGCCAGCGTCTTCCATCCGCCGAAGGCAACGACGGCGGCCAGCAACAATATTGCGATCGTTTTCATCGAGCGCACTAATGCGTTAGCGCCGGCGGCGACGCCGGTGGCGTGGCCGTCGCAAGATCGCTGCCGACGATGACCGTCACGTCGCTCGTGACGACCGGCAGCGGCGAACCGGTCGGGGCTGGATCTGGAACGACGACGGCGGGTTTGGTCGAAGCCGGGAGCGCAGCGCGAACTTTCGCCCCGGCAAACGTAACCGTCGAGTGTTCGTGGATCTCGGTGGTGGCGTAATCCGAACGGCTCGCGTCACCGACCGTGCCGATGGTAAAGCCGGCGTGCTTCAGCAACAGCGCGACGCGATGCGCGGCGCCTTCGGATCCGCTGCCGTTGACGATGTCGACGCGAAGCGTACCGGGCGCGATCGCGGCCAACGCCATCACGTCGGGCGACGGTTCGGGCGACGGCGGCGCGACGAGCATCGCTTGCACGAGCCGGTTCTTTGCTTCAGTGTCAGGAACGAGCGAGTCGCCGTACACGGGCAAATCAATGTCGCCGGTGTAGGGGACTTGACTGTTGACGATCGATCCATCCGGCATTCCCTGGAAATACGATGCCATCGAGAGCAGCTCTTGATCCGTGAAATCCGTCTGCACGTCGCGCCGGAAAATACTCAACAGGTTGCCGACGTGCAGCAGCGTGTTGACTTGATCCCCTTTGAGTTTGGCGATCATTGCGTGCAGTACTTGCTGCTGACGCTTGATCCGGCACGGATCGCTGCACCAGTCGTGGCGAAAGCGCATATAAGCGACCGCCTGCGGTCCGTCGAGGTGCTGCAGCCCCTGCTTGAAGTGAATGTGCAGGTGCCCCCAGCTATCGTCGTAGTCGATCGTTTCGCCCGTACAGCCGGTGTGGTACTGCAGGCAGTCGGAAGACTTTACGACGATATCCAAACCGCCGATAGCGTTGATGATGTCTTTCGTGGCATCGATGCGCAACACGACGTAGCGATCGAAATCCGGGATCCCGAGGAAGCTCGCGACGACCTGCTTGGCTTCTTTCACCCCGCCGTCGGCTTGGGCTTGATTGATCTTGGCTTGCGCGCCGTTCGGCATCGTGGCAATCATGTCGCGCGGAATCGATAACTGATAGATGCGCTTGTTGTCGAAATCGATGTTCACCGCCCAAATCGCATCGCTGCGCGAGTTGGTCGAGAACTCCATATCCTTGTCCGTGTAATCGTAGTCCAGGCCTTCGACGAGCACCAGAACGCTCGGTTTACCGAAGACTTGCTGCGGCGTGGGCACGAAGACTTGCGTGATCGCCAAAATCGGATTCTTGTGCTCGAAGATCGCGTAACCCGCCGCGGTCGAGGCGAGGCCGAGCGCGAGCAGGCCGAAGATCAGGACGACGTTGCGCCAAACCGAATTGCGGCGCTTCGGAGCTTCATCCTCCGGAGCCGCGAAGTGCTTACCCAACGGCGGCGGGTTCCCGCACGGTTGCACGGCCAACGAAGTCGAACGGACCGTAGCCTTCGAGCGTTACCGAAACGTAGTCGCCCGGCTGCGCATCGCCGGTGAAGTAGATGCCGCCGTCGACGCCGGGCGCTTCGCCTTGCGAGCGTCCAAACCACACGTTAGTTGCGCCGAGCGCCGCCCGAAACTCGTCGCTGCGCCGCAGCGTGCGGCGCTCTTCGACCAGGACGCTCACCGTCGAACCGATCCGGCGCGCGCGTGCGCGCTCCGACGCGAGGCGCTGGGCTTCGCGCAGGCGGATGAGCCGTTTGCGGCGCTCGCGCTGCGGCACGGGCTTACCGAGCTGCGCCGCGGGCGTGCCTTCTTCGGAACTGTACTCGAAGAAGCCGACGCGGTCGAGCTCCGCGCGGCCGATCCACTCTTCTAAGTATCCGACGTGTTCGTCGGTCTCGCCCGGGAAGCCGACGATGAACGTGGAGCGCATCGTGATGCCCGGAACCCGCTCGCGAAACTGCGCGATGATTTCGAGATAGCGTTCGCCGTTCGACGGGCGAAGCATCGCACGCAGCACTTCGGGATGTGCGTGCTGCAGCGGCATGTCCATGTACTTGCAGACCTTCGGAAGACGCGCCATCGCGTCGATCAGCTCCGCGTCGACGGTCGCCGGATAGAGGTACAGCAGCCGAATCCACTCGATGCCGTCGATCTCGTGCAGGCGTTCGAGCAATTGCGCGAGGCCGCCGCGCCGGTGCCCGCGATCGCGGCCCCACATCGACGTGTCTTGCGCGATGAGGATCAGCTCTTTGGTGCCCGCCTCGGAAAGCGCGCGCGCTTCCTTTAGAATCGATTCTTCGCTGCGGCTGCGAAACGCGCCGCGCAGTTTCGGAATGATGCAGAACGTGCACGGATGATCGCAGCCCTCGGCGATCTTCAGATAAGCGGTCGCTCGCGGCGTCGTGATCAGCCGCGGAAGAAAATCGTGTTCGGGCTCGGCTTCGAAACCGAGACGCACGGGGCGCTTCCCCGCGGCCACGTCGTCGAGCAGTTCGACGATGCTTGCGTACGCGCCGGTGCCCACGACGCCGTCGATCTCGGGAATCAGGGCCTGCAGCTGGTCGCCGTAGCGCTGCGCCAAGCATCCGGCGACCACCAGCTGCTGACCGGATTGTTTTTGTGCGGCGTGTTCGAGAATGGTCTCGGTCGATTCGGCTTTGGCGGGATCGATGAACGCGCACGTATTGATCACGACGGTGTCCGCTTGACGCGCGTCTGCTTCGAGCTGCCATCCGGCCGCGCCGAGACGCGCGATCATTACCTCGGTGTCGACGAGATTCTTCGCACAGCCGAGGCTTACAAAACTGACGCTCGGCATCAGCGGTAGTTCACGAATTGAAGCGGGATCTCGAAGTCCATCGCCTTCAGTTCGGCGATGACCTTCTGCAAATCGTCGCGGTTCTTGCCCGAGACGCGCACTTGTTCGTCCTGATATTGCGCCGTGACCTTGAGCTTGAGCGACTTGATCTTCTCCATGAGCGCCTTGCTCTTGTCTTTGGGGATGCCGCTGCGAAGCGTCACGATCTGGCGCACGGTACTATTGGCGGCCGGTTCGAGCGTGCCGAAGTCGAAAGCCTTGATGTCGATCCCGCGCTTGATCGCCTTGCTCTGCACGATGTCGATGACGTTGCGCATCTTCATTTCGTCGTCCGAAATGATGGTTATCTTTTTGTCGTCGGCCTCGATATTCGTCTTGCTGTGTTTGAAATCGAATCGATTCTCGATTTCTTTACGAGCCTGATTGAGCGCGTTGTCCAGTTCTTGCTGGTCGATACGCGACACGACGTCGAACGATGATTCGCTCGGCAAGTTGTTCCCCTTACTGCAGTTTCTTCTTACAGCGTAAAGCTGCGGTCGATGACGTCGCCCGATTTCCCGAGCTTTCCGACATCCTTTCCGTCGACGTAGATCGCAACGCCGCCGGCGTTTCCGACCCGCACCACGGCAGCCTTCCCATGGAAAGCTCGGGAGGTACCCGCCGGAAACGTACCCTCCATGCTAACACTACCGTCAACGGTCACCCTGAGCCAAGAAGGGGCGGTCAGAACGATGGCCATCGACTGCGCACCCAGGGCGGCGATCTGCTCCGGAGTGATCGAGGGGGAAGGGCAGGGCGTTGGGCTCGGTGCAGCCGAGGCGCGCGGCGAGGCGCCGAGCGCCGCGCTCGGAGAGGGGCACGGCGGCGGAGCGGCAGCAGAGAGAGCGAGCGCCGCACCGGGTGAAGGGGCATTAGAAGGAAGCACGCTCGGGGTTGCGCTTGGTGCGGCCGTCTCGATGACGACCGTCGCCGAGCGGTGCATCGTGACTTCGTTATAGACAACGAAAGCAACGAGCAGAACGGCGATAACGCCGGCGATCCAGATCAGATAGGGGCCCGACGGCCGCGCGTGGCGGCCCGCCTCGGCCGCTCGCGAAGGCTCGTTCGCTGCCTGGGAAGCCGTTTGGGCTGCCGGAACCTCGCCGTTGAACGCCGCCACCACATCTTCCGGATCCAAGCCTAAAAAACGCGCGTAGGTTCTTAGGAAGCCGCGAATGTAGACCGGGGCGCCGACGGCACTCCAGTTCTCTTCCTCGATCGCCGCCAAGTAGATGGAGCGGATACGAATTTGCTCGGAGACGTCCGAGAGACTGAGGCCGCGAGCCTCGCGCGCGGAGCGAAAGCGGTCACCGAGTGCGGGCATTGGGGCTTTTGTTAGCCTCGGCGTATTGTTATCCTGTAGCCGACATGGCTTCCAAACTACGCGTTATCGCCGCAATGAGCGGCGGAGTCGATTCCGCCGTAGCCGCCGGGCTCCTGGTTGAAGCAGGCTACGACGTCGTCGGCGTCACGATGAAGATGTACGAACCGACAAAACCCGCGCACGCTAAGAGCTGCTGCGGTATCGACGATTTCGACGACGCGCGTCGCAGTGCGTCGATCCTCGGAATTCCACACTACGTCTTGAACTTCGAAGAAACGTTCCGGCGCGGCGTCATCGAACGCTTTGCCGACGACTACGCCGCGGGCCGAACGCCGAATCCGTGCGTGAGCTGCAACAACTTCGTCAAGCTCGGCACGTTAGCCGAGTACGGGGAGCGCCTCGGGGCCGCGTACGTTGCGACCGGCCACTACGCGCGCATCGAGCACTTAGACGACGGCCCGCACCTCTTCCGCAGCTCCTCCTCCAAGGATCAAGCGTACGCGCTCGCTCAGCTCAGTCCGGCGCAGCTCGCCCAGCTTCTCTTGCCGCTTGGCGACCTCGATAAGGCGAGCACGCGCGAGCACGCCCGGCGGCTCGGCATCCCCGTCCACGACAAGCCCGAGTCTCAGGACATCTGCTTCGTGGAAGGCGGCGACTATCGCGACGTACTGGAACGTGCGCGGCCCGGCATCAACCGTCCGGGAGCAATCCTCACGGCGGACGGTGATTCGGCCGGCGAGCATCGCGGCGTCGCGAACTACACGATCGGTCAACGCGCGGCGCTGCCTGCCGGCAACGACGGACCCCGGTACGTAACGCGCATCGATGCCGCTACGAACACGATCGTGATCGGACGCGAAGAGGAGTTGCTTTCGCAGCGGCTCGTCGCCGACGAAATCAACCTGATTCGCGCAGAGCGCTTCGCCGGCGGTGAAACGAAAGTCCGCGCGATGATCCGCTACCGCGCCGAGCCGGCACCGGCACGCGCGACGATCGAAGAGGATCGCCTGCAGCTCACGTTCGAGCAGCCGCAGCGCGCGATCGCGCCGGGACAGCTCGTTGCTATCTTCGATCCGGTGAGCGACGAGGTGCTAGGCGCTGCAACGATTTGCAACGCTTTGTAAAGCTACGCACAAGACGCCTCGTAAAGGTTCGTACAAGAGGTTAAGGAGCTCGCTCGCTCGCGTCGATTCTATGTATGTGAGCTGGATAGGATCGGCGAGTAAAAAGACATCCCCCACGGCAGCGCCGGCGGCGCCATCGTCGCTCGAATTTCCGACGACGGTCAGCGCCCGGGGGCTAGCTCCGGCGCAGGCGATCATCGAACACCTTACATCGTCCGAGGCTCGCCTACGCTCGGTCCTCCTTTTCGATCACAACTCGACCGTCGAGTTTTCATTCGGTTTGTCCGGGCGCGCGACGGTGATCGCTCGCGGCCGGATCGTCTCCCGCACGCAGAAGGGGCCGCGTTTCATCTACCGCGTCGTCCTGGACCGGATGAGCCCGAGCGAAGCCGACGAGTTGGCGCGCACGGTCAATGAAGCGCACCGCCGCGTTGCAATGTCGCGCTCGCACGAGCGCACCGTCAAGAATCTTCCGACCACCGACGGTCTTACCCGTCGCACCGTGCGCGTCAGCTCGGAGTTTGAACTGCAGATCCGCACCGCCAAAGAAGCTGCCAAACCGGGACGCTGTGCGGACATCTCCGCCGGCGGCATGATGGTCGCGTGCAAAGAAGTTCTCGTCGAAGGCATGGCGATCGAAGTGAAGTTCACCCTTCCCGACGACGTGCTCGACATCTACCCTGAGGAAACCGTGACCCTCGACCTTCGCAAACGCGAAGTCGTGCGGTCGACGCACAGCGACTTGCGGCGTCCGTTCGGCGAGATGGTCATCCTCGCTCGCGTCGCGTCGCACCAGATTTTGCCTGGGGGCGAATATGCTTACGGGCTGGCTTTCCACAATCTCGACGCGTATACATCCGAAGAGATCTCCCGCTTCACGCACGCGGCCCAGCTCGCGAAGAAGCGCCGGGCGAACACCTGAGTTTTTTTCTTGGCGATGGTTTACCGGAACGTTTCCACCCTGTCATCCTGAGCGTAGGGGCGCAGCCCCGTAGTCGAAGGATCGCGATAAAAGAAAATCCCGCATACATTGGATGCGGGCTTTTGCTTGGAAGCGGTCCTTCGACTACGGGGCTGCGCCCCTACGCTCAGGATGACAAGGGCAAAGCCGTCGCTTCGACTACGGGGCTGCGCCCCTACGCTCAGGATGACATTGCTAGCGCGACGTCGTCGCGGAGGTTCCAGTATGTGTCGCGGATTACCGGTTCGAAGCCGGCTTTGATGATGAGGTTCTCGAGGTCGCGGCGAGTGGCTTCGTTGGTGCTGCCGGCGTCGTGCACGACTTGTTCTTCGATGATCGTTCCGCCCATGTCGTCGCACCCGTAGAACAAGGCCATCTGCCCCATCTTGACTCCGGGCGTCAGCCACGATGCTTGCAAGTGCGGGAAGTTGTCCATGTATAGGCGCGAGACGGCGAGCACCCGCAGGTACTCCAGACCCGTCGACTCTTTTCCGCGCAGCGGCGTCTTGAACGGCACGTAATACCACGGAATGAACGCGGTGAAGCCGCCGGTTTCGTCCTGCAGTTCGCGCAGGACGTGCATGTGCTCGACGCGTTCCTCGGGCGTTTCGATCGAGCCGAACATCATCGTCGCGGTGGTCGGCATACCCAGCAGCTGCGCCTCGCGCATGACGCCTAGCCATTCCTCCGGCTTCACTTTGCGAGCGGAGATACGCTTGCGAACGCGCTCGACCAGAATCTCGGCGCCCGCCCCGGGAAGCGATTTCATGCCGGCGGCTTTGAGGCGCACGAGCACTTCGCGAACCGGCATCTTCTCGATCTTGGCAAGTCCGACGACCTCCGAGACCGAGAGCGAGTGGATGTCTACCCGCGGGAATTCACGCGCGACCCGTTGGAACAGCGCTTCGAACCACTCGAGGCCGAGTTCCGGGTTGACGCCGCCTTGGATCATGATTTGGGTCGCACCCTGGTCGGATGCGTATTTTACGCGCTCGAGCACCTTGTCGTACGACATGGTGTAGCCTTCTTTGTGATGCTCGGGGCGGAAGAAGGCGCAGAACGTGCAGTGCACGTTGCAGACGTTGGTGTAGTTGATCGTCGTATCGATCACGTAGGTGACGACGTTGCTCGGGTAAAGCTGCATCCGGCGCGCGTGGGCCGCGGCACCGAGGTCGTGCAAATCGCCCTCGTTATAGATGCGCACGCCTTCTTCGAACGCGAGGCGTCCGCCGGTCGCGGCGCGGTCGAGCAAACTAGCTAGCGAGGACACCGATGACCTCCGGAAGCGACGAGGGGACCGCAGCGATGGCACCGATGGCGTGCAGCTCGCGGCAGAAGGCAGCGAGGCCGGTCTGTGCGGCCGAGTGGAACGTAAAGTTGAGCTTGCCGTAGTAAGCTTCGTAAAACCCGGGAGGACGCGCGATCAGTCGCTGCGCTTCTTCTACGACGTACGATTGGTGGGAGCGCGACCACGTGTAGGAATCGGTGAGCGCATCCATACAGGCGCGTACGCCTTCGGGATCGCGTTCGTAGGCGTCGCGGCGCGCGGCCCACACCGCGAAGACGGTCTGCCGGCGCGTCCACTCGTGCCAAAGGGTGCCGAGATCGTAGATCGTCTCGCGCGGGAGCGACTGGATCGCGTCGATCGCGGAATCGCCGATAAGCAGCGCCGCGTCGCCGGCGCGCGCGCGTTCCAGCGGACGCGCCTCTTCGACGTACTCGGAATGCACGCCGTAGCGGCGTTCTAAGAGAACGCGCAGCAGGTTCTTGCCCGAAGCCGACTCGCCCGTAACGTAAATACGTTGGCCGTCGAGCTGACCCGGCGGCGTCTTCGAGACGAGTACGACGGACACGACTTCGTCGCGCGCACCGATGCAGAGATCCGGCAGCAGCACCAGCTCGTCGGGATTGGCCGCCCAAGCGAACGCCGAGACCGGGCTCAAATCCAGTTCGCCGGCGAGCAGCATCGCGTTGAGGCGCGAGGGAACGTCGGCATGCAGCGTGCCCGGATACGCGATAGCGCCCGCGTCGAACGCGGCATAGACCGGCAGATCGTTCGTGTACACGATCCGCCCGCAACGTAGACTCACGCGGTAACCAGTTCCCGGTCGGGCGGCGCCCAGTCGTACGGGAAAGTATCGTACGTTGAGTTACGGCGCACGGGGACGTAGCCGGCGCCTTCGATCAGGCGGCGGAACTCGCGGTCGTCGACGTACTGGCCCGATTGCGTGCCGGCCGAGTGATAGATCATCTCCTCGTCCGTCGAGCCGTGCGTTCCGTCCATGTCGTCGGCGCCGTACTGCAGCGCGACCTGGCAAACTTTGAGCCCCTGGATCATCCAATAGGCCTTGATGTGATCGAAGTTATCGAGCATCAGCCGCGCGACCGCGAACGTGCGCAGATCGTCGAGGCCGGTCGTCCAGCCGCAATCCGAAAGTTCGTTGCCGTCGGGATGAAATGCCAGCGGAATGAACGCGTTGAAGCCCGGAACGCGACTTTGCGATTCGCGCAGGCGAATCATGTGATCGACGCGATCTTCCAGCGACTCGATATGCCCGTACAGCATCGTCGCGTTGCTCGCGACGCCCTGGCGGTGGAGTTCTTCGTGAATCGCGATCCAGTTTGCGCTCGATACTTTGTTCGGACAGATCTTCGCGCGCGTCTCTTCGCCGAGAATCTCGGCTGCGCCGCCGTTGACGTTATCCAGCCCGGCATCTTTGAGCGCCTTGACGATGTCCGGGAAAGACAGGCGATGGCGCTTGGCCATGTACTCGATTTCGGCGGCGGTGAAGAGCGAGAGCTGAACGTGCGGCAGCGCTTCCTTGAAGCGGCGCATCAGCGGCAGCCAGTAGTCGAGCGAAAGCTGGCGAGGATCGTGGCCGCCGACGATGTGGATCTGATTGAAGTTCGGGCCGGTCTCCGTCGCCTTGGCGAAGACCTGGTCTGCCGTCATCCGGAAGACCCGTTCCGATTCCTTGAACTCATCCGCAGCGAACGAGCAGAACTTACACGCAGCAAAGCACACGTTGGTCGAGTTGATGTAACGGTTGAGAACGTAATACACGTTCTTGCCGCTCTTGCGTTCTTTTTGATTGCGCGCGAGCCGCCCGAGCGTATGAACATCGGGCGAACGATAGAGCGCGAGCCCGTCGGCCATCGAAAGCGGCGTTCCCGCCTCGACTTTGCGCCCGATCTCGATCAGCGCCGGATCCTGGTATGCCACGTGAACCTTCCTGTGAAGTGGCCTTGTTTCTTCGGCTCTAACTCTACGGGCGCCCCTGCGGCGGCGAAAGGACCTTTGTTGGAAAGGCGGTGAGGCCGGCGGCGATAACCGCCAGCGCCCAGAGCGCGCCGCCGAAAAGGTCCGTGGCGTAATGGGCGCCGAGCGCCAGGCGAGACCAGAGGATCCCGACCGCGACGGCACCCAGCAGGAGCGCGAGCGGTCCCCGAACGTGGGACGGCAAGTCGCTGCGCCGGACGAACTCCGCCCACAACAGGTAGAAGCCGACGGCGATCGCCGCGTGCGAGCTTGGGTACGAAAACGCCGTCTCGTGTTTGACGACCCAGTCCAGGCGCCGCGGCCGCGCAAAGGCGTGCTGAAAGAAATCGGCGCCGATCCAACAGAGCAGCAGCACGACGATTCCGAAGGCGACGCGCCCACGCCACTGAGGATAGCGCCAGGCGATGGCGATCAGCGCTATGCACAGCGGCCCGAGAACGTAAGCGTAGCCGAGCCACGTAAACCACCAGGCGATCAGCGAACCGTGGTTCAACAGCGCCGCTTCGAGCGGGACGAGAGCTTCCGGTTCGCCGCGATGCGTAACGTGGTGGCCAAGTAGAATGAACAGCGCGAACGCTGCGATCGCCGTAACGGCAGCGGCGACCCGGGCATTGCGAACCTCCGTCACCGGTTAGGCGCCGCTTGCGAACAGATCTTGCTGGCCGCCCTCGCCTTTGCCGAGGCGCGGCGCCATCATCTCGAGTTCGGAGAAGCCGACGATGATTTTGCGCGGTTTGGTGCCTTCATGCGGACCGACGACTTTGAACTCTTCGAGCTGTTTCATCAAACGAACGGCGCGCGGATGCCCGATCGAAAACTGCGACTGGAGCTGCGCGGTCGACGCGTAGTTGGTTTCGATGATGAACTTGGCCGCCTCGTAGCACAACGGGTCGACGTCCTTGCGATTCTCGTCGTCGCCGACCGGCACGATATCGACGTCGACCAGGTTATCCGGCCGCGCCTGTTTCGCCCAGAAATCCACCAGCCGCGTCACCTCATTATTGCCGATCAGCGCGCCTTGCGCGCGAATCGGTTTGGGCGCGTCGATGGGGAGATAGAGCATGTCGCCGCGGCCGAGCAGCCGTTCCGCTCCGTTCATGTCGAGAATCGTGCGCGAGTCGACTTGCGAACTCACCGCAAAGGCGATGCGCGACGGAACGTTGGCTTTGATCAACCCGGTGATGACGTCGACCGACGGCCGCTGCGTTGCGACGATCAGATGGATGCCCGTCGCGCGCGCGAGCTGCGCGATCCGCATGATGGTCGTTTCGACCTTCGCCGGCGCGACCAGCATGAGATCGGCGAGCTCGTCGATGACGATGACGATGTACGGAAGCGTTTCGTCGGGGAACTTCGCGTTGTATTCTTCGATCTTGCGAACGCCGGCTTTGGCGAAACGCTCGTAGCGCGAATCCATTTCCTTCGTCATCTCGAACAGCGCACCGGCCGCGAGACGAGCGTCGGTGATCGCATCCTTGATGAGGTGCGGAATCCCGTTGTAAACGGTGAGTTCGACGCGCTTCGGATCGATCATGAGCAGTTGCACTTGATCCGGCGTCGCGTTGACGAGGAGCGAGGCGATGATCGTATTCAGGCACACGGATTTTCCGGCGCCCGTCGCCCCCGCGACGAGCAGATGCGGCATCTTCGTGAGGTCGCCGAAGACCGGCCGGCCGGTAATATCCTTGCCGAGCGCCATCCAAAGCGGGGGAACCGTCCCGCGATTCGGCATCGCTTCGAGGATCTCGCGAATCGCGACGATCGACACCGTTTGATTCGGAATCTCGATTCCGACAGCCGATTTGCCGGGGATCGGCGCTTCGATGCGCACGCTCGTCGCCGCAAGCGCGAGCGCCAGATCGTCGGAGAGCGACGCGATCTTTGAGATTTTGATGCCGCGATCGGGCTTGAGTTCGTAACGCGTGATCGACGGTCCGCGCTCGATGTGGATGACCTTCGCGCCCACGCCGAAACTTGCCAGCGTATCCTCGAGCACGTGCGCGCGGTTCGAGTCGTCGACCACCTGGGCTTGCGGCGGATCGAAGAGCGAGAGATCCGGCAGGCGGTACGGCCGCCCATCCAATTCACCGACCACCGGTGCGGACGGCTTCCGAGGCGCCGGGGCGGGCGGCTCTTCTTCTTCGATCAGAGCCAGCGACATCTGGGGCGCCATTCGAAACGCTCCGACCGGCACGATCGCCGGCACGTGCTCGACTTCAACCTCAACCTCACCGGCAGCATCATCCTCGCCGTCGTCATCATCTTCGTCATCCGCTTCGGCGTCGTAGGCTTTCGCGGGCTTGGGTGCTTTGGGCGCAGGGTTGGGCAGCGAGAACGCCTCCCGCACGGAGGCGTGGCCTTCCGATTCGATGACCGGCATCGACAGCTTGGGCAGCTTCAACCCGCCGAAGAACACGATCGCCCGGCCGATGAGCTGCTTGAGGCTGACGTTCGTCAGCCAGACGGTGAGCGACAGCGTCACCAAGACGAGCACGACCCAGGCGCCGACCGTGCCGACCAGCCGGCTGAGCGCCCACCAAATGCTGCCGCCGATAAGACCGCCGCGCTGCATGCCGGATGCGCCAAACATCGCATCGACGATCAGGAAATACACCAGCGCCGAGGTGCCGTGGCTGGCGATCAAGACCGGAACCTTGACTTCGAGGAAGATGATCCCGCCGAAGAGGGCCACGATAACCGGGAAAAGCCAAGCGGCTCCTCCAAAGAGTCCGTGCAGTCCGTCAGCGATGAGGGCGCCGATGTTGCCCGCGTGGTGCGGCACCGCCAGGGAGATTCCGCAGAGAATCGCGATTCCGAACGCAGCGATTCCGACGATCTCGAGGTTCAGCCGCTTTCTCGCGCTCGTCTTGCGACCTGCTCTTGCCATGGAATCTATCTTTTCTTCGTAATGCTGGGAGTTCATTTGACTACGCCGACCATCGTCGTCCTCGAGGGCGACCAGACCGGACAGGAACTGCTCGTCGAAGCGCTGCGCGTGCTCGACCGGCCCGTCATCGATCTGGAACTTCACTTCGAGAACCACGACCTTTCGCTCGCGAATCGCGAAGCGACGCAAAACGCCGTCGTGTATGCGGCGGCCGAAGCGATGAAGAAACATCGCCTTGGGATCAAGGCCGCGACGATCACCCCGGAAGGAAAAGGCGGCATCGGATCCCCCAACCAGATCTTGCGCAAAGCCGTCGACGGCAAAGTGATCGTCCGTACCGGCCGCAAACTGCCGCGCGTCCGTCCGGTCGCGGGCATTCACGCACCGATTTCGGTCGTGCGCATGGCGGTCGGGGATGCGTACGGCGCCAAGGAATGGCGCGAAGGCGAAGGCCTGAGCGAAATCGCGTGCCGCACCGAAACGATTACACGCGACGTTTGCCAATCGGTCGCCGAGTACGCGTTCGTGCACGCGAGCAAAATGCGCGCGAAAGTTTTCGGCGGACCGAAGTATACGGTAAGCCCGGTGTACGAAGGGATGCTCAAGGAAGAGATGGACGCGGCCGCCCGGCGCCATCCCGAGATTCCGTACGAACCGCAACTGATCGACGCGACGTACGCGCTTCTGCTTTCCACCGCGGGCGACGAACCGCTGGTGATTCCGTCCCTCAATCGCGACGGCGATTGCCTCTCGGACTTGGTCATGCAGCTCTTCGGCTCGATCGCCGGCGCCGAATCCGTGCTGCTCGCGTTCGACCGCGAACTCAAGCCGTCGGTCGTGATGGCCGAAGCACCTCATGGGACGGCCCCGCGGCTTCAGGGTAAGAACGTCGCCAACCCGCTCGCCATGATCCTGGCGGCCGGCGCGGTGCTTTCATACATTGAGGATAGGCGAGCCGCCAATGCCTCGCGGGCCATCTACGAGGCCGCCTTGGAAGCGGTCCATGAGGGCATCGCGACCGCGGATTTGGGAGGCCACGCCACGACCACGGAGTTCACCGACGCCGTCATCGAAGGCGTGCGCCGCAAGCTCGACGTATGGTCCACTTTGTAGGGAAGCGAAAGGAGCGGCTGGATGGGGTGGCAGGATAGTTCCTCGCCGTCGGCCGAGCGCAGTAACCAGCGCCGGTATTTTCGGCAATCGATCGAGTTACCGATTGCCGTGACCGTTCGCGGCCTGCCGGCTCCCGTTTACGGTACCCTCATCAACGTTTCCGAGTCCGGCTGCCGCATTCGCTCGCTCATTCTGCTCGATCGCGACCGCATCGTCGAGTTTACGCTGCACCGCCCCGGCCGCCCGCCGCTCTCGCTACGCGGACGCGTGATGTCGCGCGTCACGCCGCACAGCGACGCCGGCTACGAGTACGGCGTCGAGTTCGATCAGTTGGAGACGACGACGCACGATGCTCTCTCGCGAGAGATCGCGGAGATGCAGCGCCGTGCCGCCGCCGCGCGTTCGGAAGAACGCGACGCGGAGATTCTAGCTTCGTCCGACCCGAGCGCCGACGCCAAGCAACGCCGTAAGAGCCTTCGCACCGTCGCGGTCTTCCCGGTGCGCTACCGGCCGACGAACCGTTCCGGCAACGTCGGCGAGGCCAGCGACATCTCCGCCGGCGGGCTGCGCTTGCTGTGCGCCGATTCGCTGCCGGTCGGCAGTGAGATCGAGATCCGATTCACGCTACCGAACGACGTGCTGTCGGCTTATCCCAAAGCCGACGATCGGGTGGAAATCTCACCCTTCGGCCACCGGCGCGTGAAGCTGCCCGACAACCGCCGTTCGTTCGAGGAGATGATCATCCGCGGACGCGTGCTCGCGCGCCTGGAAGGTTCGCGCGGCCAAGAGTGTTACGGGGTCGGATTCACCGACATCGATGGCTACCAGCGCGAAGAGATCGCGCGCTTCGCGCACGCGGCGCAGCTCGTAAAGCTGCGCAACGCGCGCTGACAATAGCGTTAGAAGTTTACCGAAGCCACTTCGTCGCTACCGGTGCAGTTCGCTGCGGCCGGTGCCGGATCGAGTTGGAACTTGAGCGTGGTCGTTCCCTTACCCGCGTCGGACGCGCGATCCGCGGTATACGTGAAAGTGAAGGACTCTCCCGCCTTGAGTGGTGGAACGCTGCGGGTGTCGAGTTTCTGCGTGCCTTGATAGATATCGACGGACTGCAGAACGTTCGAAGCCTGCGTCGGGCCATTATTTACGACCGTACCGGCGATCTGATAGTGGTTGAGATTGCCGACGGTGTCGACGTTCTTCACGGCGACGTTTGAAATCGCAGGGGCGCCGCAGGTCGCGGCGGACGCGACGGCGCTGGAGGCGACTAGAATGAATGAGGCGATGATGGTGCGGAGCATAGGAAACCTCTCTCGAAATTCGTTTTGATTGGCTTCTTATACCCCACTTGCTTAGCCGCGAAGCAATCGGGCGCTACGCGGCGATCAACCCAACGCCGAGCAGTGCGAGACCGACGCCGATCTTCTGACTGAGCTGCAGCCGTTCTTTCAGGACGGCTCGCGCTAAGAAGACGGTGCTCGCCGGATAGAGCGATGTGAGAACGGCGGATATCGCAAGCGCGCCGGTTTGCGCGGCGATCACGAAAAGCACGTTGGCCGTCATGTCGACGGCGCCGATGGCCAGGAGCGCCGGCAGCGTGCCGGCCCGCGGACGCAGGCTAGTGCGCGTTACGGCAGCGAGCAGCAGCAAAAAGAGTACGGAACCGACGCGCGCGGCGAGCAGCGTGTCGACGCCGGCACTCGATCGCGATAATCCGAGCACGAGAAAGAATCCGCCGATGGCTACGCCGGAGATAATCGCTTCCCTCACGCCCTTCGTTCCGATTTCGCGCACGCCGTTGTCTTCGAACGAGAGCGAGATCATCACCACGGCGACCAGCGCGCACCCGATGCCGGCAAACTGAAACCAGTGGAGCGGGTCGCCGCGAACCACGCCGACACCGACCGGAACGACGGCCGCAAGCACCGCGGTGATGGGCGAAACGACGCCCATCTTCCCGATCGAAAGCGCGTGATAGAGCATCGCGATACCGATGCCGCCGAAGACGCCGCCGAGCAAACCCCACCCAAGGTCGCCGGCCACCGGATGGCCGCCGAAGAATGGAGCCGCGACCGCAAGCAGCACCAAACCGGCGCCCTGCGAGATCGCCGTCACGCTGATGATCGTCGCGCGCCGGGCCGCAACCCCGCCTAAGAAATCGGCTCCGCCGTAGAGCGCAGCCGAGAGCAAGCTAAGAACGACGGCGAACAACTAGGAGCCTGTAGGGCTATGGCACATTTTCGCCTCTACGCCGCCTTTTCTTCGAACACTTCGTTGCTCGTCAGTCACGAAGCTACGGCTTCGCTCCTTCCTCGCGCCTCGTCTTCGAAGAAAATTCGGCGCAGATTCGAAAACAGCCATAACCCTACAGGCTCCTAGACTTCCATCACCACAGGAATCACCACCGGCCGGCGTTTCGTTCGCGCGTAGATCGACTTGGTGACTGAACTTCGAATATGTTCCTTGACGGCGTTGACGTCGCGCATCGCTTCTACCGAAACCTCGCCGAGCGCCGTCAGCAATTCCTTGCGGAGTTCCTCGATCACGCCGTCCGACTCGGGCAGATAGAAGACGCCCTTCGAAATGAGATCCGGGCCTGCCATCACGCGCGCCTCTTCGGAGTCGATCGCCACGACGACCATCATGATGCCGTCGTTGGAGAGCGCCTTGCGGTCGCGCAAGACCGCCTCGCCGACGTCGCCGACGCCGGAGCCGTCGACGAGAACGTGGCCGCCGTACGTCTTTCCGATCTTGTCGCCGTACTCTTGGGTGAACTCGAGCACGTCGCCGTTTTCGACCACGAAGACGTTGGACGGATCGACGCCGGTCTGCACCGCCAGGCGCCCGTGCTGCGCGAGCATGCGATATTCGCCGTGAACCGGAACGAAGAACTCCGGACGCACGAGATTGAGCATCAGCAGCAGCTCCTCTTGCGACGCGTGCCCGGAGACGTGCGATTTGCCGTCGGTTCCGTGAATCACGTGCGCGCCCAGCTTGCAAAGGTTGTTGATCGTCTTGGAGACGCTCTTCTCGTTGCCGGGAATCGGCGTCGCGCTGATCACGATCGTGTCGCCCGGCACGACGCGAAACTTCTTATGGTCGCGAACCGACATGCGAGCGAGACCGCTCATCGGTTCGCCCTGCGAGCCGGTGGTCATCACCACAACCTGCTCCGGCGGATAGCTTTCTACGTCTTCTATCTTGATCGTTGTGCCCGGCGCGATGCGCAGATGCCCGAGCTCGCTGGAAAAATGCACGACGTTCTGCATCGAGCGCCCGAGGAACGCGACCTTGCGTCCGAACCGCTCCGCATGGTCGACGGCCTGCTGGATGCGCGGCACGTTGGATGCGAACGAGGCGATCACGATGCGGCCTTTGGCGCGCGCGAAGATCGCCGTAAACGCTTCGCCGACGATACGCTCCGAGAGGGTATGTCCCGGCCGCTCCGCGTTGGTGGAATCCGAGAGCATGCACAGCACGCGCTCGTCCCCAACGCGCGCGATGCGCGCGAAGTCGGCCGGCTTGCCGTCGATCGGCGTTTGGTCGAACTTGAAGTCGCCGGTGTGGAAGATCGCACCGACCGGCGTGCGCAGCGCCAGCGCGCAGGCGCCCGCTACCGAGTGGTTGATGTGCACGAACTCGACGTCGATCGACCCGAACGACAAACGGTCGCCCGGCTTGACCTGCATGAAGTCCGTTTCGCCCATCTTGTGCTCGCGCGATTTGGCTTTGATCAGCGCGACCGTCATCGGCGTTCCGGCGACCGGCGTGCCCGGGAACTCGCGCAGAAAGTACGGGATGCCGCCGATGTGATCTTCGTGCCCGTGCGTCACCACGACGCCGCGCAGCTTGTGCGCGCGTTCGCGAACGTAGGTAAAATCGTTGATGACCACGTCGACGCCAAACATCTCTTCGTCGGGGAACATGAGGCCGCAGTCGACCACGACCAGATCGTCGTTCGTCTCCACGACCGTCATGTTGCGGCCAATTTCGCCGCACCCGCCGAGGGGGACGACGCGAACGAAGGGCTCTTGGGGCGGAGCCGGGACCACTAGGGCATCGGGGTTATTCAAAATACTCTTGTTCTTAGCGGGCTGACGGGTGATGGAAGTCCGGAGGGACCTCGATGAACTGGATATTTCCCTGGTTGGCTACCGCAACGGCCCTTACCCTGGCCACCGCTCAACCCGCCCCGCAGGAGCATCCTTCGCCCCCGCGGCCGCCGGCCGCGAGCGCGCCGGCCGTGCCGGGCACGCTCTTCTCGAAAAGCGCCCTGCGCCGGGCCCGGCTCATCATCCAAATGCGCATGCTGGAGCTGCGCGAAGAGCGCCTCGAATGCGTCCGCGCGGCGATCCTGCGCCGCCTCCCGCCGGAACTGCGGCCGTCCGCAACAGGCTCGAGTGCCAGGGGAGTGAAACAATCGAGCGCTCCAAGCGCTACAACTCCCCGTAGCGCGATTTCGAAAAGCGAGGATTGCGGATGGCTATCGACTCAACCGCGACGCCGAAGGCGAACGGCCTGAAGACGGCGATCGATATCGTTATTTCCCCCAAGGAGGCATTCGAATCGATTCGAGTGTCGCCGACCTGGGGATGGGCGTTCCTCATTACCTGCGTGCTCGCCATCGCTGCGTACTTCGTGATGATGCCCGCGAGCATTCACGGCATCGCCGGCGACTTTGCCAAGAACCCCCAGATGCAGCAAATGTCGCCCGAGCAAGTGCAAAAAGCGCTCGACATTACCAAGACGTTCTATCCTATCGGTGCGGCCATTCTACCGATCGTCGTGCTCTTCTTCAGCCTGATCGAAGCGCTCATCATGCTGGTGTTCAACGCCATGGGCCGCGGCTCGGGCACGTTCAAGACGCTGTGGGCGAGTTCGGTGAACATCGGCATCATCTACGGAATCTCGCAGATCGTCGGAATGGCGGTCGTCCTCTTGCGCGGAGCGGATTCGTTCGCAACCGCCGGCGAAGTCCAACGCGCCGTTCCTTCGCTCGCGCTGCTCGCACCGGCGGGTGCGGGCATAAAACTGGTGGCGTTCCTCGCCACCATCACGCCGTTTTCGATCTGGTCGATCGTGCTCGTCATGATGACGATGACGATCGTGGCGCGCGTTCCAAAACTCCAAGCGTGGCTCGCCGCGATTCTCTGTTGGGTCTTACCCGCACTTATTGCCGTGGTCTTTGCCAAGTAAGTAGGAAGATCGATGCCCTGGAAGACTCTCGTACTGCCGGTTATCGCGGCGGTGGCGCTCTCGACCGGCCCGATTCGGGCCGGTGCGCAGCCGACGCCCGCGCCGGTGCCGGCCGCCACGCCGGCTCCGGCCGCGTCCGGTGCCGGCGCGTCGCAGCCGATGTCGCTGAGCGATGCGGTGACCTACGCGTTAACCCACAGTTCGACGGTCTCCACCCAGATCGCCAACGTTACCAACGCGCAGCACGCGCTCGCATTACAGCGCGGCGTCGCGTGGCCGCTGGTCAACGGGCAGCTTCAGAGCTATCTTTCGAAAAGCGCTAACTTCGAAGGTGCGTTCGCCGCGATCGGCGCCTCGCAGCAAAATGAAGTCAGCCAGAACACCGTGCAGGTCGGCATCAATAACTGGAATCTGACCAGCGGCGGATTTGCTTTCCTGGCACTGGCCGCAGCCCGCGCCCAGGAAGCCGAGGCCCGCAACACGCTTGCCAATACCGAGGACCAGATCGCGACCAGCGTCACCAACTCGTTCTACGCGATCGCCCAGCGGCAGGCCACGGTGCTGGTCGATCTCGTCGCGCTCAACTATCAAACGATCTTGCTCGACGTTTCGAGGACCAAGGAGAAGGCCGGCGTGGCCGCCGGCGTCGACGTCCTGCAGGCGCAGAGCGCGCAAGCCAAAAGCCAGTCGCAGCTCGTGGCCGATCGTGCCAGCGTCGACGATGCGAGCGAGCAGCTCGCCCAACAGATCGGCGCGCCGATCCAATCGAAGTTCCTGGTACCGCTCGCCATCCCGCAGCCGCCGATTCCGCAGGGAACCGTCGACTCGCTCGTAGCGATTGCCGACGTCAACCGTCCCGACGTCTCTGCCGCGCGTGAGGCCGTCCTGGCTGCCGGCCTCACGCGCAAAGGCTGGAACGTCGAACTGCTGCCGACCGTGAACATCTCGGCCAACATCGGCAACCAGTTTTCGCCGACGGGCGCGGTCGCGGAGCAGCAATCGATCGATCAGGAATGCGCGGCCACCCTCATCCCGCCGCCCTGCCCGACCGTTCCCCGCGGCTCGTTCGGGTTTTGGTCGATTCAGGCGGTCTCGACGTTCTCGCTGCCGATCGTCGACTACAACGCGCGCCACAGCGAGCGCGTCAACGACGACGCACAGCTCGCTTCGGCGAAGACGACGTACGAGCAAACCCGCCTTCAGGCCGAGCTCGACGTTCGCACCAGCTATCGCGCGGCAAAAACCGCGGAAGCCCAGCTCTCGTTCGCATCGGTCGAAGCGACCGCCGGGACGGAAGCCGCACGCATTGCCGAACTTCAGTACAAGGCCGGCGTAAAGGGGATCTACGACGTCCTCCAGGCGCAGCAGAGTGCCCAATCGGCTCAAAACGACTACGTGAACGCTCGCGTCAACTACGTCGACGCAGTCGTCAAACTACGAGTTTCTCTTGGAACGTACGATGCCCGAAGCGCCGTCTTGGATCTGAAATAGGAAGCACATGAGCAAACGCACACGCAACCTCATCATCATCGCCGGCGCGCTCGCGCTGCTCGTAGTCGTCGCGGTCGTCGCCTCGCGCGGCAAGCACGCCGACGTCGCCGAAGTGCGGCTGCAGAAACTCAGCTACACGACCTTCACCGTGAAACTTCCTGAGAACGGCGTCGTGATGCACCAACGCGCGGCGACGATTCCGGCGCTCGTCGGCGGCAATCTCGGGCAGATCTTCGTCCAAGCCGGCAGCACGGTAAGCCAGGGCGAACTGCTCGCGACGATTTATAATCCGACGATCCAGTACAACGCTGCGGGCTCCGAGGCCGACGCGGCTTCAGCCAACGCCAACATCTCCGCCGCGGTGGGTCTCGAAAAGAGCACCAAGGTCGGCAATCAGGCGCAGGTCGATACGAACAAGTCGGCGCTCGATCTCGCCAAGCGCGTGTACGATGAAGACGTGTCGCTGTACGCCAACAAGGCGATTCCGCGCAATCAGCTCGATACCGACAAGGCGACCCTCGATCAGCGCCAAGTCGCATACGATCAATCGGTGCAGCAGCTTCGGCTCGGCGCGATCTCCGGCTACAACGGCGGTTCCGTCCAGGCGGCCCAAGCCGCGGCCGAAAAAGCGCGCATCATCAACGATCAGAACCAGCAGCAGGCCGGCTTTCTGCAGATCCGCGCGCCGTTTAGCGGCATCGTCCAAAGCGTGACGGCGCAAACCAACGACGCGCTGCGTCCGTTACAGCCCGGCGACGCGGTCACCGCCGGCCAACCGCTCTTCACGATGGCCGGCGGAAACGGTTATATCGTGCGCGCGCAAGTCGACGAACAGGACATCATCAACGTTCGCCTCGGCATGCCCGTGCTCGTAACCGGTGAAGACTTCCCAGGCAAAACCATTCACGGGCACGTTGCCACTATCGCTCCGATTGCGACGAAGTCGACGGATGCTACCAGCACGGCCAAACAAGTGCTCACGACGATCCAGCTCGATCAGAACCCGCCGTTTCTGCGCGACGGTATGAGCGCCGACGTGGACATTCTCACCACCAGCATCCCGCGTTCGATCGTGATTCCCAACGACGCAATCACGAAAGAGGGGAGCAAGTCGTACGTCTACGTCGTGCAAGACGGCACGGCTCGCAAGCGGTCCATCGTGACCGGGAAGGCGGGCGACACGCAAACCTTGGTGAAGTCCGGTCTCGCCGCCGGCGATACGATCGTCGCCCAGAAGCCGCTAGGCATCACCGACGGCGCCAAGGTGAAAGCGATGCCGTCCGCGTCGCCGTCTCCCAGCGCTACATGACCTATCTGCTCTCCTATCTGGAGGAAGCGATCGCGGCGCTGTGGCGCAATCGCGTGCGCTCGGCGTTGACCATGCTCGGCATGATCATCGGCAGCGCGTCGATCATCGCGGTCTTCGGCATCAGCCGGGCCGCAACGAGCGGCATAACCAGCACGTTCGCATCGTTCGGTACGTTTCCGGTCTTCATCGCCGTGGATAACTCGCAGAACGACCCGGCGATCGCCGCAATGCACTACCGGGACGTCGCGGTCGTGAAGGAAGCTCTCGGCGATCGGGCAGCCGACGTTATGCCGTTCTGGCAACGGACCTACCAAGTGGCCGTCGGAAACACGCACGACTACGAGAGCGTGCAAGACCAAAGCGGCTTACAAACCGACACGCTGGCGATGTCCGAGGGGCGCAAACTCAATCAAGACGACGAGGCCAGCGCGGCCCGCGTTTGCGTCATGACGCAGGATCTTGCAACGAAGTATTTCCACGGCGCGCCCGCGGTGGGCAACGATCTGCGGATCAACGGCGACCGTTGCCGAGTGGTCGGCGTTTATGCCGACATCAAGGGCTCGTTCCTCAACAACGCCAACAGCGAAACCATTTACATACCGACGACGACGTTCAACAACATGTTCTCGCCGGGCGACCTCGATGCAGTCATGATCTACCCATCCGATCCGGCGCAAGCCGACGCCGCGGGAGCTGCGACCGTCACCGCGCTGCAGCATATCCACAGCAGCCGCGCGCAGTACCGCGTTCAGAATAGCGCTGGGTTCATCAGCGGCTTCGACAACGCGCTCGACGTCATCGCGACGGGACTCTCGGCAATCGGCGGGGTTGCGCTCGTCGTCGCCGGCATCGGCATCATGAACATCATGCTCGTCTCGGTGACCGAACGAACGCGCGAGATCGGAATTCGCAAAGCAATCGGCGCCAACCGCGGGAATATCATCCTTCAGTTTCTTATGGAAGCCGTCGTGCTGTCGCTCATCGGCGGCGGTATCGGCATGGGGCTCGGCCTGCTCGTTACGATCGGCGCAGCCGACCTCTTGAGCAAACAGCTCGGCGACCTGCTCATCCCGTACTTGCTCATCATCAGCATCGCACTGACGTTCTCGATCACCATCGGCATGGTCTTCGGTACGTACCCGGCAATTCGCGCCGCCAGCTTGGATCCGATCGAGGCGCTGCGTTCGTGATTTACATCGAAGAAGCGATCGCCGTTCTCTTGGCCAACAAAATCCGGTCGCTGCTGACGATTACCGGACTAATCATCGGTGTCGCTGCCGTCATTGCAATCCAAGTGCTCGGCGGCAGTATGGCCGGCGCGCTCGACGGGCTGCTTGGTGGTATGTCGGACAATTCGTTCATGATGTTCCCGAACACGCAGCAACGCAACGTGACGGCCGCCACGATAAAACTGAGCGACCTCGCCGCCGTTCGCACGAGCGTGCCCGGTATCAATGCCGCCATTCCGCTCGGATCGGTTCAAGAGCTCGTCCGGCACGGTCACAACGCCGCGCGCTACTCGCTCTCCCCGGAAGCTTCGATTCCCTACGATAACTTGCCGGCCGCCTACGGCCGTCATATCGATCAAGCGGACGTCGACGATGCGGCCAACGTAGTCGTTCTGAAAAACGACGCGTACGTCCGCCTGTTTCCGGAAGGCGGCGATCCGACCGGAGAGAGCATCTACGCCGGCCCGAACCGCTACGTCATCGTGGGAGTGCTTCAGCCGCCGAAACAGGGATTGCTGAACGCCTCATTCGCGGGCTCCATCGCGCTGCCGTGGACGACGTACGTCGCCCGATACATCCACGGCGACGACATCTTCGGCGCGCGATTCATCGTGAACGACGCGTCGACCCTCGCGGCGACCGAGACCGCCGTAATCAATCGCATCCGCTCGCTGCGCGGCAAATCGGACCTACAGTATCAAACGGTCGACAAAGCGCAGTTCACTCAAGGCATCAACGGGGTCTTCGGTGCGATGACGCTGATCGTCGCGTTCATCGGCGCCGTCTCGCTGCTGGTCGCGGGCATCGGCATCATGAACATCATGCTGGTTTCCGTCGCCGAGCGAACCCGTGAGATCGGGGTTCGCAAGGCCATCGGCGCGCGACGCGGTCAGGTTCTCGCGCAGTTCTTTATCGAAGCGCTGATCTTATGCGGCTCGGGCTGCGCGATCGGCTGGGCCATCGGTTTGGGCCTCGGCGCGCTCGTGAACTACGTCGCGATCATCAAAGTTACTGGAACGCTCCCGCCGCTGCCGTGGATCCAAACCATTGCGATTGCCGCGGCGTTCGCCGTCGTCGTAACGCTTGCGTTCGGTACATACCCCGCCTTCCGGGCCGCGAGCCTGGATCCCATCGAGGCTCTGCGTTATGAATGAGCGCCCCCTCGCGATCGATCTTCGCGACATCCACAAGACGTACGAAAACGGTCCGATGAAAGTACCCGTGCTGCACGGGCTGACGTTCACGATCGCCGCGGGCGAGTACGTCGCGATCATGGGTCCGTCGGGCTCGGGAAAATCGACGCTGATGAACTTGATCGGCTGCCTGGACCGGCCGACCAGCGGCAAGTATATCCTGGACGGAATCGACGTTTCCGAACTCGACGACAACGCGCTCGCCGAAGTCCGCTTGAAAAAGCTGGGGTTCATCTTCCAGGGCTTCAACTTGCTGCCGCGCACGGACGCCACCAAGAACGTCGCACTGCCGCTCTTCTACGCCGGCGTTTCCGGCCGCGAGCGCACCCGCCGCGCGAAGGCCGCCCTCGAAGAGGTCGGGCTTGCCGACCGCGGGCATCACCAGCCGAACCAGCTGTCCGGCGGTCAGCAGCAGCGCGTCGCGATCGCGCGCGCGCTCATCAACGACCCGGCCGTACTGCTCGCCGACGAACCGACCGGCAACCTCGACTCTCGCACCAGCGAAGACATCATGGCGCTCTTCAGCAAGCTCCACGAAAGCGGCCGTACCATCATTATGGTGACCCACGACGAGGCGGTCGCCCGTAATGCAAGACGCGTGATAAGACTCCTCGACGGCCTGGTCGTCTCAGATGATAAAACGGTGACAATCGGCACGGCTTGACACTTTCAAGCGTTTTGCGAGTAGGATAGCCTGAAAGTTACCTTCCCCTCGCAGAGTTGGAGAGTCGTGAAGAATCGCGTATTGCCCACCCTCATCGTCGGCCTTGCCGGTGCAGTGCTCGGCAGCTTCCTCATGATGCTGTACGCCGGCACCCACATGAACGCCGGAGCCGGTCCTTCGGGAACCCCCCCGGCCATCGCGGCCGTCCCGCTCAACGGCGTGAGCGATCAAGATCGAATCGTCAGCGCCGTCAAGCGCACGAAAGCGTCGGTCGTCGCCATTACCGAAACCATCAACGGCCAGCAGGTCGTCCAGCAAGACCCATTTTTCCAGCAGTTTTTCGGCCAGAACGGCGGCAACCAAATCCAACGCTATCAAGGTGAAGCGTCGGGTTCCGGCTTCGTCATCGACGACCAGGGCGACATCGTCACCAACGCGCACGTCGTTTCGCCGCAGGGTATGGGCACCGTCAGCAAGCTGATGGCCGTGTTTTCAAATGGCGATAAGGTGCCGGCGCACGTCGTGGCCGCAAATATCGGCGCCGACGTCGCGCTGATCAAGGTCGACAACTACGCCAAGCTGCCGCCTCCGCTTGAGTTGGGTGACTCCGAGCGGCTCGAACAGGGCCAGTGGGCAATCGCCATCGGCGAACCCCTCTCGCTTCAGCAGACCGTCACCGTCGGCGTCGTCTCGGCCTTCAACCGCGCCGAACCGATCCCAACCGAAAATGGCGGCGAGATCGACTTCAAAGGCCTCCTCCAGACGTCCGCACCGATCAACCCCGGCAACTCGGGCGGCCCGCTCCTGGACATCGACGGCCGCGTGATCGGCATGAACCAATCCACCGTGAAGTCTGCCTACGCCCAAGGCATCGGTTTCGCGATCCCGTCGAACACGGTGAAAAAGACGATCGCCGATCTGCTCAAACATCCCGGCGTCCATCAAGGCACGGACTCCGGCTACATCGGCATCTACATGGGCCCGCTCACCCCGGGCTTCAAGAACCAAACCGGCTACAGCGGCGAAGGCGGAATCGGCATCGGCCAAGTCTTCTCCGGCTCGCCCGCCGACCAAGCCGGCTTAGCCCCGGGCGACGTGATCCTTCAAGCCGACGGCAAGCCCATGAACGACGTGAAAGCTCTTGCCGCCTACATCGCCTCCAAGAAGCCCGGCGACACGATCCACCTCGAAGTCTGGTCGCAAGGCGCCAAGAAACTCGTCACCATCAAAGTCGCAGAAAAGCCGGCCGGCGGCGTCCCCGTCCAAGGCCAACAACAAGACCCCCAAGACCAACAACAAGACCCCAACCAACAGCAGCAACCCTAACCCACTCCACCCCAAATCCTAGCGCCAAGCGGCCCGCCATCATGGTGGGCCGCTTGCGTTTGGTGTGTGTGCGGCTGAGTTGTGTTGGTCTCGGGGCCGAGCCTCACTCCCCTGGGCGACCGCTCGAAAAAAACATCCATGTTTTTTTCTACTTATCCGTTTTTCCAAAACTTTCAAAGGAATACGCCCTCCGGGCTTTTTTGGAAAAATCGGAAATCGCCCAGGGGAGCGAGGCTCGGCCCCGAGACCAACACAACCCAGCCGCACACACACCAAACGCAGACTTAGAGATCTGCAAACCCACATGCCGGCTTGAGAAGCTCGCCTGGGACTTGCAAAAACCACCCTTCCAACTCTAGAACAGCGGCCGCCCGCCTCGGGCGTTTGGGGAACTCAACGTTGCTTGATCACTGGCCGGTTCTGGGGTGGGCTTGGGGGCGGCTGGAGCGGCGTACGGGGGCGCTCGGCAGTGTACGATTTTTTCAAAAAAGCCATGGATGGCGTACTTCCTTTTGGGTTTTGAAAAAACGGACAAGTAGGAGCCCCCATGGATGGGGGCGACGAGCGTCTGCCGGGCGCCCCCGTACGCCGCTCCAGCCGCCCCGAAGCCCACCCCAGAACCGGAGCAGCGCATAAGACAAAGGTGACCCCTGCAACCTCCAAGGTTAGCAAGCTGTTATAGAGCTTGGAAACAAAAACTGGATCGTCGTTGTATGATGGTTCGGTATCCCTAATCTGGTCGGTTCGTAAGCGGCAAGGCGCCGCCGGTGGTATTCGCAACAACCTCGCAGGCGAGTGCCCGGCTTAGCTGGTCCGGAAGCGATTTAGATACACGACAAACGAGGTATAGAAACTACATGGCTAAAGTGGTCGGTATCGACCTCGGCACGACGAACTCCGTCGTGGCCGTTATGGAGGGGCCTGCGGCCGTCGTCATTCCGAACGCGGAAGGCTCGCGCACGACTCCCTCGGTGGTGGCATTCACCAAGACCGGTGAACGCCTCGTCGGACAGCTCGCAAAGCGTCAGGCGATCACCAATCCCGATCGGACGATCAGTTCGATCAAGCGCCACATGGGCGAAAGCGATTATCACGTGAAGGTCGACGGCAAGGATTACTCGCCGCAAGAGATCTCTGCGATGATCTTGCAAAAGCTCGTGAACGACGCAAGCAACTATTTAGGCGAGCGCGTGACCAAAGCGGTCATTACCGTTCCGGCCTACTTCAACGACGCGCAGCGTCAAGCGACGAAGGATGCCGGCAAGATCGCCGGACTCGACGTGCTGCGCATCATCAACGAACCGACGGCGGCAGCGCTCGCCTACGGTATCGATAAAAAGGGCAACGAGACGATCCTCGTGTGGGACCTCGGCGGCGGTACGTTCGACGTATCGATCCTCGAAGTCGGCGACGGCGTTTTCGAAGTCAAATCGACCAACGGCGATACGCACTTGGGCGGCGACGACTACGATGCTCGCATCGTAGATTGGCTCGTCGATCAGTTCCGTCGCGATCAAGGCATCGATCTGAGCAAAGATAAGCAGGCGATGCAGCGTCTTACCGAAGCCGCCGAGAAGGCGAAGATCGAGCTGTCGAACGTGGTCTCGACCACGATCAACCTGCCGTTCATCACCGCCGACGCGGAAGGCCCGAAGCACCTCGACTACACGCTGACGCGTGCCAAGTTCGAAGAGCTGACCGGCGATCTCACCGATCGCTGCATCGGCCCCTTCAAACAGGCGCTTTCCGATGCGAAGATCGACATCTCGAAAATCGACGAAGTCGTAATGGTCGGCGGATCGACGCGCATGCCCGTGATCCTCGAGCTGGTCAAAAAGCTGACCGGTAAGGACCCGAACCTCACCGTCAACCCGGACGAAGTCGTCGCCATCGGCGCCGCCATTCAAGCCGGCGTGCTGGCGGGCGAAGTTCGCGACGTCGTACTGCTCGACGTCACGCCGCTGTCGCTCGGACTCGAAACGCTGGGCGGCGTCATGACCAAACTCATCGACCGGAATACGACGATCCCGACCAAGAAGTCGCAGATCTTCACGACGGCCGAAGACGGTCAAACGTCGGTCGACATCCACGTGCTGCAGGGCGAACGCCCGATGGCTGGGGATAACAAGACGCTCGGACGCTTCCGCCTCGAAGGCATTCCGCCGGCTCCGCGCGGCGTGCCGCAAATCGAAGTAACGTTCAACATCGATGCGAACGGCATCGTCCACGTCGGCGCAAAGGACCTTGGCACAGGCAAAGAACAGGCGATCACGATCACCGCTTCGACCAACCTCACCAAAGAGGAAGTCGATCAGATGGTTCGCGACGCCGAGCTCCAAGGTGCGGTCGACAAACAGAAGCGCGAAGAAGCCGAAGTTCGCAACAACGCTTCGAGCCTGATCTACTCGACCGAGAAGTCGCTCAAGGAAGTCGGCGAAAAGCTCGACGAAACCGCGCGCGGCGAAGTCGAAGTAGCCCTTGGCGAACTCAAACGCGTGAGTGAGAACGGCACGGTTGCCGAGATCAAGCCCGCGATCGAGAAGCTGCAAGCGGCCAGCTACAAGATGGCCGAGCTGCTCTACAAGACGGCAGCGCCCGAAGGTGAAGGTGCCGAAGCCGGCGCCGCGCCAGGTTCGAACGGTTCCTCGAATGGAGCCTCGGCCCCGCCGCCTTCCGACGACGTCATCGACGCCGAGTTCAAAGAAGCCAAGTAAGGCGACCATCCGGTTCGGTGTGACGGGGGATTTCGGCGAAAGCCGCGATCCCTCGTCGTTACCGCACCGCTGCACGCATGAGAGTTTTGAATGTTTGAAGATGAAACGGTCCTTCGGACCGAAGCGGGCGAAGCCGTAATCGAAGACGACGGCGCGCGCAACGGCGTAGCGCTTGACGAACAGCTCGCCGCCGAAAAAGCCCGCGCCGACGACAACTACAACAAGTTCTTGTTGGCGATGGCCGATTTTGAGAATTACAAGAAGCGGATGCAGCGCGACATCGAGTCGATCGTCACGTCGCATCGCCGCTCGCTGCTCGAGCGCTTTCTTCCGGTGCTCGACAATTTGGAGCGGGCGCTGTCCGTGGGTACCGGCGACGGCCTGCGCGGGGGAATCGAGCAGACCCTTAAGGGCTTCGAGGCGATTCTCGCAAGTGAAGGCGTGAAGACCATCGACGTGATTGGTAAACCTTTCGATCCGCATATCGCCGAAGCAATTTCTACGAAGAGCGATGCAGACGTTCCCGACGACACCGTCGTCGAGGTCGCGCAGAAGGGTTACACGATCGGCGACGAGCTGTTGCGCCCGGCTCGCGTCGTCGTTTCAAAAAGCGACGGATGAACTATAAAGACTACTATGCGGTTCTAGGCGTCCCTAAGAACGCACCCGAGAAAGACATCAAATCCGCGTACCGCAAGCTCGCGCGTAAGTGGCATCCCGACACGAACCCGGGCAACCAAAAAGAGGCTGAGGAGAAGTTCAAAGACATCACCGAGGCTTACGAAGTATTGGGCGATCCGGAGAAGCGTAAGAAGTACGACGTTCTCGGACCGAACTGGCAGCAGGCGGCGCGCCAGGCCGAGCAGCAGCGGCGCTACCGCACGCAGTACAACGATGAAGACGTCGTGTACGATTTCGGACCCGGCGCGGGCGCGGGTGCGGGACCGAGCGGATTTTCGGATTTCTTCGACATGTTCTTCTCCGGCATCGGACGGCGCCAAACGCAGACGACGTCGCCGCACGGCGGTTTCGCGCAGCGCGGCCAGGATGTGGAGACGACGATCGAACTGGGCCTGCGCGAAGTGTACGACGGAGGCAAGAAAGCCATCAGCGTGCAAGTCGAAGATCTGTGTCCGCGCTGCCGCGGCACGGGAACGGAAAACGGGCGGCTCTGCCCGCAATGCCATGGCACCGGACGCGTGCTGCTGACGAAGAAATTCGACGTGTCGATTCCGAAAGGCATCCGCGACGGACAACGCATTCGTTTGGCCGGTCAAGGCGGACTCGGCATCAACGGGGGTCCGAACGGCGACCTTCAGTTGATCGTGAAGATGCAAGAGGACCAGACGTACAAGCGCAAGGACGACGATCTCTATGTCGACCTTCCGGTCAGCATCTACGACTTGCTGCTCGGCGGCGAAGTCAAAGTGCCGACGCTTTCGGGCCAGGTCGCGATGACGATCCCCGAAGGAACCCAAAACAATCGCCTGCTGCGGCTTTCGGGCCGCGGCATGCCCAAGGTTAAGGGCGGCGGCACCGGCGATCAATACGTACGGCTGATCGGTCAGCTCCCGCAAACCTTGAACGATAAGGAGCGCAAGCTCTTCAAGGAACTCGCGACCCTGCGCAACGGGAAGAAGTAAGGCCCGCGTGGGGCGCGTTCGGCTCTCGATTCTCGATTCTTACATCCTGCGGGAGCTGGTGCCGCCCTTCATCTTTGCATTCGGGGCGTTCTTTTTGTTTTGGGCGTTCAGCCTAATTCTCTCCTCGTTCGATTTCCTCATCAACCAGCACGCGCCCATCTTTCTCGTGCTGCGCTTCGTCATTCTGCGCATCCCGCAATCGCTGTCGATGGCCTTCCCGTTCGCGACGCTCTTCGCGGCGCTTCTAGCGATGGGGCGGCTGATCGGCGACCACGAGGTGATCGCGATGCGCACGTCGGGCATCACGCTATGGCGCCTCTGCATCACCCCGCTGCTCTTCGGCGCGATCTGCTTCGTTCTGGCGCTGGTCAGCGACGAGTACATCACGCCGAAGGCGGTCGCGCTTTCGGAGCGGACCTTCTATCAAATCATTTACCGCACCGCCTCCATTCCGCTGCAGCCGCAATTCTTCAACAAGGATCCCGACACCGGAAACGTCTTTTACGTCGGGCAGATCTCGCACGACGGCAAGACGATGGAAGACGTCCGCATCTTCAAGCCCGGGAAGACCACTCCGTGGAACGAGACGTGGGAAGCCAAAACCGCGACGATCGACGAGTCGAAGATCGTGCTGAACGACATTCTGCAAACGCGCTATAACAACGACGGCTACGAGACGTCGCAAAGCCACATCAAGCAGGTCACGATGGGACTCCCACTCGGCGACGAAGCAGCGCAGTTTACCCAGAGCATGAACTCCGAGTCGTCGTCGATGAACGCCAAACAGATGGCATCCCAGGTGCGTCAGATGCAGTCACAGGGCGTCGGCGGCAGCACGCTCGGCACGATGCAGGTCCAGCTTGCCGACAAGGTCGCCTATCCGTTTGCGGCGTTCGTCTCGGTGCTCATCGCGCTGCCGCTGGCGATCCGTTTCGGCAAGCGCGGACGAATGCTCGCGATGGCAATCGCGATCCTCGTCTTCTTCATCTACTACATGCTCACGTTCGCGTTCAGCGCGCTCGGGCGCAACGGTATCGTGAACCCGGGGCTCGCCGCCTGGGCGCCGAACGTAGTGATCGGCTCGCTCGGAATAATTTTGCTGCTGATGGAAGAACGCGTTCGCTGGTTCTTCGGCGGTAGGGCGGCCGCGGCCACGCCGGGAAGCTCCACGTCATGACCCGGGACATCGCGTTCTGCGCGTACCCTTCCAGCAACGTCGCAGCCCTACGGGCGTGGTACGAAACGCACCTCGGTCTAAAGTTCAAAGGGGCGTACGAAGAAGACGGCGTCGAGCAGTATAACGAAGCCGACGTCGGCTCGGGCTGCTTCGCGCTCATGAATCACGCCTGGGTTCGCCAGCCCCCCGGCAGCGGCGGAGGCGTCGCATTTGCCGTCGACGACTTAGCCTCGACCTTATCCACGCTCGCATCCGCAGGGATCGAATTCGACGAACCGCACGCTACGCCGGTCTGCAACTCGACCACGGTGCGCGACCCCGAAGGCAACGTTTTCTTTCTCCATCAAAGCACGCGCCAGCAATAACGAACGCCGCCACCAAAGAGGTGCCTCCCGTGATCAAAGAAATCGCATTCACCGCCTACCCGTCGCAAGACGTCGCCGCCCTGCGCGCATGGTACGAAACGAATCTCGGCTTAAAGTTCGACGCCCCGTATCTCGAAGAAGGCGTAGAGCAATACAACGAGTCCAACGTCGGCGGCGGATTTTTCGCGATCATGAACCATTTGTGGATGCAGCAACCCGTCGGCAGCGGCGCCGGCGTGGGCTTCGAAATCGACGACCTCGATAAGCGGCTGGCAGAACTCAAAGCCAAGGGCATCGAATCCGACGACCCATACGTCACGCCGGTCTGCAAGATATCCACGATCCGCGACCTCGAAGGCAACAAAGTCATCCTCCATCAAATCACGGTCCCGCATTAGCGATTAGCGTGCTGTTGAAGAGCTCGCGCGGGGCGCGCGCCTGGAGTCCATCCGGCAGACGCTCGAAAACCCCATCCATGGGGTTTTCTACTTGACTGTTTTTTCAAAACGTTCAAAGGAAGTACGCCCTCCGGGCTTTTTTGAAAAAATCAGACACTGCCGGATGGACCCCAGGCACGCGCCCCGCGCGAGCTCTTCAACATCGTGCCGGCATTTGGGAAACCACACGCGTGCTCGTAGGGTTGTAACCGAGCGATGATGAGTCCGCATGGCTTGATGTGGTCGTCGATGTATCGGCCCGACAAGCCCGAAGTTCAGCGACGCGTCGATTGGAAGCGAATCGGCGCTTTGTTCGCGCCGTACTGGCGACAGCAGGCGACGGTGTTGTTTTGCATCGTCGCGGCCTCGACCATCGGTTTGGCACCGGGGTTTATTACGGCTCGGATCATCGATTCGGCGATTCCTAATCGCGACGTACGGGCGCTCGCAACCGACGTCGGGCTCGTGCTGGCGGCCGCCTTCGTCGCGGCCGGAATCGGCATTGTTCAGGGATACCTCAACTCCATCGTCGGCGAGGGCATCATGCGCGACTTGCGCACGAGCCTTGTGACGCATTTGCATAAGATGCCCGTCTCCTTCTTCACGAGTACGAAGACCGGCGAGATTATGAACCGCGTCAGCAACGACGTCGACAACATCGACGGCGTGGTTACCGGCACGCTGACTTCCATCTTCACTAACGTCGTAGTTATTATGACTACGCTCGTCGCGATGTTCGTCTGGAATTGGCGATTGGCGCTGCTCTCGATAGTCATCGTTCCGCTGATGATCATTCCGCTCGGGCCGGTCGGGCGGAAGATGTACGACATTCGCAAGCTTACTCGTGAGAAGCGGGACCAGATCGAATCGATCACCCAAGAGACCCTGTCGATCTCCGGGATCGTGCTGATTAAATCGTTCGCGCGCGAAGCCTACGAACGTTCCCGCTTCTACGACGTCGGCACGAAGCTGATGTCGCTCGAGATCGACTTGGCGATGGTCGGCCGCTGGTTCCTCGCCTCGGTCACCGCGATGGTTATCGTTGGGCCGGCGCTCGTGTGGTTCGGCGGCGGCTGGTATGCCATTACTTCCGGCACGCTACAGGTCGGCGTCATCGTGGCGTTCGTCTCCTACATTCAGGCGCGACTCTATGGTCCGGCCGCCGCGCTCGCAGGCATCCAAGTCCAAATCGTGAGCGCGCTCGCCGTGTTCGAGCGGATATTCGACTATCTCGATATGCCGACCGAGGAATACGACCCGCCCGGTGCGGTTTCACTGCCATCCGTGCGCGGCGATATTCGCTTCGAAGACGTTAAGTTCGGATACGACGAACCACGCGAGGTTCTGCACGGCGTCTCGTTCCACGTTCGCCCCGGAGAGATCGCGGCGTTCGTCGGCCCTTCGGGTGCCGGCAAGACGACGATCACGCAGCTCGTGCCGCGATTCTACGATCCGAGCGCCGGCGCCGTTCTCGTCGACGGACACGATCTGCGCACGCTTACGCTGGAATCGCTGCGACGCGACATTGGGATCGTCACGCAGGAAACGTACCTATTCCACGACACGATCGCCAACAATCTGCGCTACGGTAAACCCGGCGTTTCCGACGAGGAGATCGAGGCCGCCGCACGCTCTGCGAATATCCACGACTTCATCGCGAGCCTGCCGGCCGGCTATGAAACCGTCGTCGGCGAGCGTGGGCACAAACTCTCGGGAGGCGAACGCCAGCGGCTCGCGATGGCCCGCGTTCTGCTCAAAGATCCGCGTATCTTGATCCTCGACGAGGCGACCAGCGCCCTCGATTCGGAAAACGAGGCGGCCATTCAAGCCGCGCTGGTTACCGTCATGAAGAATCGGACCAGTTTAGTAATCGCCCACCGGCTCTCGACGATCGTTGCGGCCGACGTGATCTTCGTCGTCGACGCGGGCCGGATCGTCGAGAGCGGGAGCCATGGCGAGCTGCTCGCCCGAAACGGACTCTACGCGCGGCTCTACCGCACGCAGTTCCGGGACCTTTCGGCCTAGCTTAGTATCCGTTGCCGGCGGCGATGCCGTTACGTACTTCGGTGATCGCGTCGTTGACGTAGTTGATCGCGTTCACTCGGTGGCCTTGCTTGTTGGTGCCGGCCGCGCTGAGTTGCTCGCGGGCCGTGTAGAGAGCGTTCAGCGCGTTTTGCATGTGGGGCTGATTGGCGAGAGCGACGACGCCGGTACCGATCGAGCCGGCGACGAGACCGAGAACGAAGAGCAGCGGCATCGTGTAGCGCTTGATCATATGTGGCCTCCTAAGAAGACGATGAATGAGTGCGAGAGATTGGCCGCCGCCGTCTAGACTCCCTCGGGGATTCGCATGACGGCCGGCGGATCCGGCGTATGGAGTTTCGGCTCCGTCGCCGCCTGAATTTCTTCGACGCTCACACCCGGAGCCAGTTCGCGCAAGATGAGACCTTCGTGAGTAACGTCGATGGTGCCGAGGTCGGTCACGATCTTGTGCACGACGCGCTTCCCGGTCAAAGGGAGCGAACACTCGCGCACGATTTTATGCGCGTCGCCCTTGGCCAGATGCTCCATCATCACGATCACGCGTTTGGCGCCGTGAACCAGATCCATCGCGCCGCCCATGCCTTTAACCATTTTCTTCGGGATCATCCAGTTCGCTAAGTCGCCGTGCTCGGAGACCTGCATCGCGCCGAGTACCGCGAGGTCGATATGGCCGCCGCGAATCATGCCGAACGAAAGCGACGAGTCGAAGAACGAGGCACCGGGAAGCACCGTGACGGTTTCCTTGCCGGCGTTGATCAGATCGGGATCCTCCTGCCCTTCGAACGGATACGGACCCATACCGAGAATGCCGTTCTCGCTCTGCAGCGTGACCGTTACGCCGTGCGGCACATAATTTGGAATCAGCGTCGGCAAGCCGATACCAAGATTGACGTATTGACCGTCGCGAAGCTCCTGTGCGAGACGCGCGGCAAGCTGCGTCCTGGTGAGCGCCATTATTTGGCCTCCTTGGTACGCGTGGTGACGCGTTCGATACGCTTTCCCTGCGGGCCGACGCGCACGACGCGCTGGACGAAGATACCCTGCAGGTGGACCTGCTCCGGATCGATTTCCCCGGGCTCGACCAGCTCCTCGACTTCGGCGATCGTGATCTTTCCGGCCATCGCACAAAGGGGATTGAAGTTACGCGTGGCCTTGTGAAAGATCAAGTTGCCGGCGCGATCGCCGACCGATGCGCGCACCAGCGCGTAGTCGCATACGATGCCGTCCTCGAGCACGTAGTCGCGCCCGCCGAACTTGCGCGTCTCTTTCTTGGGAGAAGCCACCGCTACGCTGCCGTCTTTGCCGTACTTCCAGGGCAAGCCGCCGTCTGCTACCAGCGTACCGACTCCGGCCGGCGTGTAGAACGCCGGGATTCCGCATCCGCCGGCGCGCAGACGTTCGGCAAGCGTCCCCTGCGGGCACAGCTCGACCTCGAGTTCGCCGTGCAGATACTGCCGCTCGAACTCTTTGTTCTCACCGACGTAAGAACCGGTGGTCCGGCGGATCCGTTTGTGGTCGAGGAGGACGCCGAGGCCCCACCCGTCGACGCCGCAGTTGTTCGACACGGTGACCAAATCGGTCGCGCCCTGCTCGAGCAGCGCCTCGATGAGGTTGTGTGGGATACCGTTTAAGCCGAAGCCGCCAACCGCCAGTGACGCCCCGTTCGGAACGTCGGCGACCGCCTCGGCGCACGAAGGATAGACTTTGTCCATAGGCGGTTCTTATGCGCCCCGAACCGGGAGCGGTCCCCCCGGTGTGGAACTCCGCCTTTCCGCATTACCAACCACGGGGAGAATCCACATGGCGATGGCGCCGGCGAAGAACGATACCAACGAAGAAGAGGCAATGATGCTGGCGGTCGTCCGCGAGCTGGTGCAAGAGAAAGTTGCGCCGCGCGCTGCGGAGATCGACGAGACGGGCGAGTTCCCGTGGGATATCAAAAAACTCTTCGCCGAGAACGACCTGATGGGCGTTCCGATTCCCTCGGAGTACGGCGGCTTGGGCGGCACGTTCGTAACCTACGTGAAGGTGGTCGAAGAGATCGCGAAGGCGTGCGCATCGAGTTCGCTGATCGTGGCCGTGCAAGAACTCGGCATGCTGCCGATCATGATCGCCGGCGACGAAGAGCAGAAAATGCGTTTCCTCCCCAAGATCGCATCCGGCGAACATTTGGCCGCCTACGCGCTTACGGAAGTGTCGAGCGGCTCCGACGCGCTTGGGTCGATGCGCACGCGGGCCGAGCGCAAGGACGACAAATATTACCTGACGGGACAAAAGATTTGGATCACCAACGGCAGCGTCGCGGATGTGATCTGCGTGTTCGCCGTAACGGATCCGGCGGCGGGATCGCGCGGCGTTAGCGCATTCGTCGTCGAGAAGAACTCGCCCGGTTTCTCTGTCGGAAAGAAAGAGAAAAAGATGGGCATTCGCGGGTCACCGACCGTCGAGCTGATCTTCGACAACTGCGAGGTTCCGGTCGAGAATCGCTTGGGCGAGGAAGGCGAAGGCTTCAAGATCGCGATGCGCGTCCTCGACAAGTCGCGCCCGGGGATTGCAGCACAAGCGCTGGGCATAGCAGCCGGCGCGCTCGAATACGCGACCAACTACGCCAAGGAACGCATCGCGTTCGGCAAACCGATTGGGCAGCATCAAGGCGTCGGGTTCATGCTCGCCGATATGAAAACCGAAGTTGAGGCGGCTCGTCTTCTGCTGTACGAATCCGCTCGCAAATGCGACGCCGGTGAACCGGACGTTACGCTTTGGGCGGCGATGGCTAAGCTCAAATGCGGGGACGTCGCTATGTCTGTGACTACCGACGCGGTGCAAGTGCTCGGCGGGTTCGGTTACTCTTCTGAGTATCCGGTCGAGAGGATGATGCGCGATGCAAAGATTACGCAGATTTACGAAGGTACGCAGCAGATTCAGCGGCTGGTTATCAATCGGAATATGATTGGGAAGGGGAAGTAGGGGCATCGTGAATGGGAGGGCTCGCGCGGAGCCACGGTCCTCCTGAAAACCGCTGAAAAAATCCGCATCCAGCGGATTTTTTCGCTTGACGACTTTTCTTGCAACTTTTAATTGAAACGCCATCCTGGCTTTTGCAATAAAAGTTCGACATTTTCTGGAGGACCGTGGCTCCGCGCGAGCCCTCCCATTCACGATAACAGAGTCAGGGCTTGAGCGCGGTCTGCCAGAAATCTAACATGCGTCCGTAGACTGAGCGGCGCTGCGAAAGGCCGTTGATCGAGTGCACCTTCCGAGGGTATGGGAAGAACTGTACTCGATTTTCGTTTGCTAGGATGAACTGCTGGAGTAGCGAGATGGTGTTGGCCATGTGGACGTTGTCATCCGACGTGCCGTGTTGGATGAGTAGGGCCCCGTTTAGTGAGGCGGCGCTGTTGAGTACGGAGCTGGCTTCGTAGGCGGTTGGATCTTCTTGCGGGGTGCCCATGTAGCGTTCGGTGTAGATGGAGTCGTAGAAGTGCCAGTCGGTGACGGGAGCGACGGCGGCGCCGGCGGCGAAGAGTCTGCTGTGCGTCATTGCGTACGTCGTTTCGAAGCCGCCGAAGCTCCAGCCCCAGATGCCGATGCGCGATGCGTCGACGTATGGGAGCGATGCGAGGTATCGGGCGCCGATTTCTTGGCCGAGGAGCGAGCCTGCTCCGAAGTTGTGGTAGAGGAGGCGGACGTGTTCCTCGTTGTCGACTTGGGATGCGGGGCCGTCGACGGAGAAGACGATGATGCCCTCGCGTGCGAGCAATTGGTGGTAGAGCGCGCGCTGATAGCCGAAGCCGTCCGTGACTACCGGCGCTTCAGGGCCGCCGTAGACGTAGACTACGACCGGGTACTTTTTTGATGGATCGAAGTTTGGCGGTTTGAGCATTTGGGCGTCGAGTGGTCCGTAGGGCGATGGGATCGTGAATTCTTCCGTCGGGAGCAGTTCGGACTTTAACGTTTTGCTCGCTGCGGCGATGGGCCAAGACTCGGGGCCGGCGACGGATCGCAGGTTTACTTGCGGTGGATCGTTGACCGTGTCTTGTGTGTCGACGAATGAATCGAAGGCGGGCGATAGCGAGATTTGGTGCGAGCCTTCGCTTGGCGTTGCGAGTCGAGCCGTGCTTCCGTCTAAGGGCACGATCAACAGTGCGGAGTCGCGGCGCTTTGGAAATGCTGCCCGTACGAATACGTTGCCGGCCTTTGCGTCGACGCCGAGATTCGAGAAAACGTGCGCGGTCTCGCCGAGCGGCTTTAGCTTTCCGTCGGGGCTGCGCAGGTAGACCCGTGCGGTCGCGCCCGTCGCCAAGACCCACACCGAGCGGCCGTCCGGCAGCCAGTTTGGAAGTAGAATTACGTCGACCCACGTTTTCGAGCTCTGCGCGTACGTCGTCGCCGGCGGCGCGGATGCGTTCGCCCACACGTCGACGCGCAGATGCTGCTGGTGCCGGTCGAGAATTTCGGCTTCGAGCTTCTCCGTATTTGGGATCCAATCGAAGGCAGCGACGTACTCATCCGCCGGCCCCGCGTCGTACACGAGCCGGTCGCCGCCCGAGGCGAGGTCGACAACGCGCAGGCTCACCTGCGGATTGTGCTCGCCGGCTAGCGGGTAGCGCTGATTCTCGACGCGATTGTCGGCAAGCAGGTAGTCGACGATGGGAAAGTTTGTTACGGGTCGCTCGTCCATGCGCAGATATGCGATCTGCGTTGCGTCGCTCGACCAAGCGAATCCGTGGGTAAGATCGAGTTCCTCCCCGTAAACCCAGTCGACGTCGCCGTTGAGCAGCGAAGCTTCGATGCCGCCCGTCGTCAGACGGCGCGACGTTATCGAAGCGCCGAGCGTCGCAACGTAGAGGTCTGCGTCGTGGACGTATGCGATCGCGTCACCGCGCGGCGACCAGCGGGAATCCCCGGCCTGTTTGGCCACCAAGCGGACGTTCGCGCCCGACGCATCGACGACGTAGAGCGCGCCGCTCGCAGCGATCGCCACGCGCGACCCATCGGCCGACCAGCCGGTAACGCGCGGAGTTCGCTTCGAATCGAACGTCGCCGGGGTTGCCCATACCGACGAAGTACGATTCACAACGTCGAAGCGTCGCAGCGGCAGCGCTTCGTCCGGATCCTGGCCCGGCGTCGTGTACAGAAAGGCTCGGCCGTCCGGCGACCAGCTTATTCCCGACGGCAAGCGTCCCCAGGGCGGTTCGATTCCAGCGACCGAATCGAGCGTGAGATTTTGTGCCTGCGCCGGTGCGGCCACTGCCGCCAAGAATAGTACGACGCTTAGGACTGCGACGAAACGTACAACCATGCGCGGGGCTTCAACGCGGGTTCCCACGAATACCGCTCCTATGCCCGACCCCATGGACCCGGAGTTCACCGGCCAAAATCCCATCGTCGCTGCGGCAACCCGCATCCGTGCGCGCCGCGATCTCAATGCGGCGATCGATTCGGCGACCGGCGACGCCGCGCCGCATAAAGCCGAAGACGCCGAAGAATCACTGCGCTTGTTTGTCGACCACCTGAACACCGCCGCGAAACGCCTCAACTCGATCCTTGGGCGGGATGGCGTGAAGGTGGTAAGCCTCGAACGGCCGCTGCGTTTGCGCATCCGATTTCGAGACAAGCGTTTGAGCCTCGAACTCGACGACGTGCATCAGCTCGTGCGCGTCCTCGGACTGGAGCTCGACGGAGAATACCAGTTCGATCCGAGCGCGGACGTGCCGGCGCTCATCAATCTTTCGAAGATCTCCACCGAAGCCGGCTATGGCGATCGCCTTACGGCGTCGTCGCTGCTAAAAGCCATCGCGCAAGACGCGGAGCTCCCTCGCCCCGACCACCTCAATTCACCCGGACCGCTTTCTTTCTAGGGGTAAGTATGAATCGAACGGTTATCGCTTTGTTAATCTTCATAACGATCGAAACGGCTTTCTTAGGATTCGTTCTCGTGGCGTTCAACTCACGGATCGATCGGATCGAGAGCGCGACGCACGCCGCCAAGGCGAGCGCGCCGTCGAGGCGCAACGATCTTGCGTCGGTGAGGTTCTAGAAGCCATCGTGCATCAGAACGTTCAAATATCGGTCGAGGGGGACGTCATGCCGTTCGACGTCGACCTAGCCTCCAAACGCTGGTCCGCAAAGAACGTACCTGGGGAAGCGTGCTTTCCGCTCGTTATGGACTTGGACGCCAAGCGTTACGAACTCTACTCGGACGGGACGCTCGCAGAAGTCGAGATGTAGTCGCCGGCGCCGCGCCTCGCACCGTTTTCGTGCGTTTCGTGCTTCGCGTCTTTGCGAGCGGGCCATTTCTTGGGAGCGAGCCACATATAGACGTTAGGAATGAGAACGAGCGTCAGCACGAGGGAACTCAAGACGCCGCCGATCACGACGATGCCCAAGCTCGAACGCGAGCTGGAGCCGGGATCGAGCGCGAGCGCCAACGGAATGTTTCCCGCTATTACCGAGAAGCTGGTCATGATAATGGGCCGGAAGCGGGTGTGCGCGCTCTCCTTGATCGCCGCGAGCCGGTCGTAGCCGCGCGAGCGGAGGGTGTTGGCGTAGTCCACCAGCAGAATCCCGTTTTTCGTGGCGATTCCGATGAGCAGAATGATCCCGATCAGCGAAAAGAGGTTCAGGGTCTTGTGCGTGAGAGCGAGCGCTCCGATCGCGCCGATCGCCGCAACCGGCACCGAGAAGATGATGATGAACGGCGAGCGGTAATCGTTGTAGAGTGCGACCATCAGCAAGTACACGAGAATCACCGAGAGGATCATCGACGAACCCATGCCCGTGAGCGCTTGATGCATGAAGTCCTGTTGGCCCAGCGGGGCGGGGCGAACGACTATTTCGGGCGGCAAATGGAGCGCCGGGATTCGCTTGAACAGCCCGTTCTCCACGCTGGAAAGCGACGAACTCGCCGCGAAGTTCGCATCGACGTGAATCACCGTGTTACGATCGGTTCGCGTCATCAGGGGTGCGGTCGGTGTAGACTGGAACGACGCGATATCGCCGAGATAAACGATCGATCCGTTCTGCGCGCGAATAGGAATATTTCTTAGGCCGCCGATGTTTGTCTGGTAGTCGGCGGGGTAGATAATCTGCACTTGTTCCAGGCCTTGCGGCGTTTCGAACTGTGTGGCGACGTTACCACCGAACGCGGCGCCGGCTGCAATGGCAGCTTGGCCGAGATCGACGTCGAGCGCCTGCGCCTTTCGACGGTCGAACTGCACCGAGATCTCGGGCGCGAGCTGCGTTCCGCTGCTGTTCACGCTCGTCGCTCCCTTGACGTCCTGAAGCAGGCCAAGCACCTTGGTGGCGTACGGCGTCGGGTCACCGCCGATGAGGTCGGTCACCAGCACGTCGATCGGTTGAGCGTTTCCGCCGCCGGTTCCGGTTGCCGGAACCGCAACGCTCTGGACGCCGCTCGGGAATAGCGCGTTTGCCATCTTCTGAAATTTGGAAACCCAATAGTCGGTGCTCCGCTTACGGTCGTCTTTGAGAAACACGTGAATCTGTCCGACGTTGCTTTGCGTTACGAATCCGCCGAAGGCTGCGGAGTAAGCGCCGGCAACCGTCGTCTCGGCAGCGACGTCGTTTTGCGCGTCGATCTGTTTCTCAAGCGCAAAGAGTCCCTGCTTTACCGTGTCCACCGGGGTGCCAATGGCGTAGCTGACCTGAACGTAGATCTCTCCGCGGTCGGCGCCGGGAATGAACTCTTCGCCGACGAGGCCGAAAGCCACCATCGCTATCGCCGCCACGAAGGTGCCCGCGCAAAAAACCGCCACGAGCCGGCCGTGTGCGAGACCCCACGGAAGCGCGCGGTCGACGTACCAGCTGCGCGTCCGATCGAACCGATCCGAGAACCAGTTTATAAAGGCGGGCGGGTTCCAGTGGGTTTTAAGCGCCCAAAGCCCGGCCAACGTGGGCGTGACGGTGAACGATACGAAGAGCGACGTCAGCGTCGAGATGACGACGACGATCGCGAACTCGGAGATCTGCCGGCCGACCTGTCCGCCAATGAACGCGATCGGGAAAAACACGACGACGTCGACGAGCGTGATCACCACGGCGGCCGCGCCGATCTCCTCGCGGCCGGAAATTGCAGCTTCGGCCGGCGACTTCTTCAGATCGGTAAAGTGCCGTTCGATGTTTTCGAGTACGACCGTGGAGTCGTCGACGAGGATGCCGATCACCAACGACATCCCAAGGAGGGAGATCGTATCCAGCGTCAGGTTCAGCAGTTTCATCGCGGTGATCGCGATCGCCAGCGACGTCGGAATCGAAACGCAGACCACGATCGCGTTTCGCCACGAACGTAAGAAAAATACCATAGCGATCCCCGTCAAAAGGATCGCCTCCATCAGCGTACGCACGACGATCTCGATTTGCTGCTCGGTAAACTTGGATTGGACGTTGACGACGTTAAACGATATCGCTGGGAACTGCCGCTCGACCTTCGGCAGTTCCTTGAGCACGCCGTTCGAAGCATCGACTTCGCTCGCCGTCGACGCCTTCTGAATTTGTAAGAACAGGCCGGGCTTACCGTTGATCTGTGCGTATTGAAGCCTCGGCTCGTTTCCGGCATTGGTCGTCGAGACGTCGCCGATCCTGACGACCGCGTTGCTCGCGGTCCACGGATCGACGGCGCCCGGCATCCCGGAGATACCCGCGAGGTAGTTCGTCACTTGCGCTGCCTGCGCGTTCGCAGCAGCGCCGCCCGCCGGCATGATCGCGAGATTGCGCACCGAGTCGAGATTTTGAATATCGCCGCGTACGTCGATGGTCGTTTGGCGATTGGGTTCGTATGCGAATCCCCCGGGGACGCGCTGATTGTCGTTGGTAATCGTGGTTACGATATCGTTGATCGTTAGGTTCGCTGCGGCCAGCTTTGCCGGATCGACGACGATCTCGTACGCCGGCGTGACGGCGCCGCCGACGTTCGCAAACGAGATGCCGGGTATTTGCTCGAGCGCCGGCGCGATCACGTTCTGCGCGTAGAGCGACAGGTTCGCAAGCGAAAGCTTCTTCGAAAAGAGCGCTAAGGTCACGACGACCGATTCGGTCGGATCGCGAAGGTTGACGGTTGGAGGCGTAATGTTCGTGGGCAGAAGCTTTTCCGAAGCTTGCACGGCCTTGTTGGTCAGCGCCAAATCCGTCGCGGTGTCGGAGGTGACCGTAAAGATCGCCGAGATTGAGGCTTGCCCTTGCTGGACGACGGAGTTGATGGTCTGCAGATCGGGCGTGCCTGCAAGGTTCTCTTCGAGGGGCGTCACGATTTCGTCGCGCATCTCGGTGACGGACGCGCCGTTGAAGGTCACCGAAATCGTAACGGTCGGCTGACTGACGTCCGGGTAAAGTTCCTTGACGATCGTCGCCGTCGAGAGGACGCCTGCGAACACCATCAAGGCCACGATCACAAACACCAGCGTGGGCCGGGTGATGAACAACCGCGTCAGGCTAAATTTCAACGGGACGAAACCTTCTCTCCGTCGCCGATGCTTTGCTGCCCGTCGTCGATGACGCGGGTTCCGGCCGGAATGCCGGTGACGATCGCGACCTCTCCGTTCGAACTAACCTCGGTAACGCCGGCCGTCGACACCGTCCCCTGCTCGTCAACGGTAAGAATGGCGTCATGATTGTCGTCCGTAAATGCCGTCTCCGGGATTTCTACGCCCCTGACCGAGGGAAGCCCGATCTCTGCAGTGACGGCCATCCCCGGGCGCAGCTTTCGAAACGGATTCTGCAACAGCGTTTTCACTTGGAAATCCGTCGAGCCGGGATTGATCTGATTCAGAACTCCGACGACCCGTCCGCTAAAGGCCGACGCGGTGCCGAGATCCGAAGCGGTGACGTGAGCGAGCGAACCGGTTCCGATACGCGCGACCTGCGCTCCCGACCCGTGCAGAATCGCAAAGATCGGGTTGACCTGCTGGAGCGTAAAAATCTGGCGCGTACCCGGATATTCGCCGGGGTTGAGATTTCGATTCACGACGACGCCGTCGATCGGCGATACAATCGTGGCCTTCGCGATCTGGACGCGAACCTGCTGCGCTTGCGCCATGGCGACTTGCTCCTGCGCCCGCGATTGCTCGATCGTCGATTCTTCGAGACCGCCGGCGCCGAGCGAGCCATTGGCTTGAACCGTCGATTTCGCCGACTCCACCGTGGAGGCGGCGGTGTTGACGGCGCTTTGATCGGCACGAACGGTGGCTTGATCCTGCTGGACGGCCTCTTGCGAAACGTAGCCTTGCCGAAAGAGCGCCATGTCGCGAGAAAGCTGCGCCCGGTCGCGAGCCAAGTTGCCCTGGGCTTGATCGACTGCCGCGTTCGCGGCCTTTAGGGAATCGTAACCCTGAGCGATCGTAAGCGACCCTTGATAGACGTCGTGGGTCGTACCGGCCTGCGAGCTCGTCGCCGTCGCAAGATCCGAATCGAGTTGAGCCTGCAAGTCCGCGGTATCGAGTTGCGCCAGGACCTCGCCGGCGTAGATTCGATCCCCCTCTTGAACCGCAACGGTATCGGCCGGCTCGGAAAGGGTCGACTGTAGGGCGACGTTTTCGTACGGCGCGACGATGCCCGCGAGACGTTCGCTAGGCTCGATGCTTCCGATCTGCGCGACGGTAGTCTTCACCACGGGGAGCGCCGCCGGCGCCGACGGCTTGTGCGTGCAGCCTACCAACAGCGCAAAGGCGATAACTCTGGCTGCTCTCATAATATAAATAAAGATTCCGAGCTCGTGTTTGCTCCCGAAACTTTATCCGCAGGCCCTGGGAAATTCCCGAACGAAACCGCTGCGCTTGCGCGCCCAGGGGTCGACTAAACGCTATTTTGACCGGGCTTTCAACGTCACCATTCGCGCAATGATCGGCGGCGTCGGGCAAATCTCTCTTACCGGGCAGCGGCCGCACAGCGGCGTTGGGGCCTTGCATATTTCGCGCCCGTGCAGAATGAGCCAGTGGTGGGCGTGCCGCCACTTTTCCTCGGGGACGAGCGCCTTGACGTCTTCTTCTACCTGACGCGGCGTCGTGCCCAGGGTAAGGCCCAGCCGGTGCGAGACGCGAAAGACGTGCGTGTCGACCGCCAAGGCCGCCTCTTCGAATGCGACCGACATCACGACGCTCGCCGTCTTGCGGCCGACGCCGGCGAGCGATTCCAACTCCTCGCGCGTACGCGGTACCTCTCCGCCGAAACGTTCGACGAGGTCGCGAGCCGCGCTAATGATGTTCTTTGTCTTCATCCGAAAGAATCCGCACGACTTGATGATCTTCTCAACGTCCGGAGTCTTGGCGACCGACAGCTTCTGCGGTGTCGGGTACTTCGCAAAGAGCGTCGGCGTCGTCATGTTGACGCGAACGTCGGTGCACTGGGCGGAGAGAATGACTGCAATCAGCAGTTCGAACGGATTGTTGAACTCGAGCGCGGTGACGGCTTGCGGATAGGTCCGTTCGAGGATGGCAAGTTCCTCGACCGCCACCTTCCTCGGCACCTTCTTCTTCGGAAATGGAATGCTAGCCACGCTTTAGGAGTTTGTCCAGCGGAACGTGCCCGCCTGCCGTTGTAGAAAAGCGCCATGAGCGAATTGACCTTGGCTGCCGCAAACCAAAAAGGGATCGACCTGCGCGCGCAAGGCCGCTTGCGCGAAGCCGTCGGCGCATTCTCCGACGGCATCGTGCAATTCCCCGGCTCGGCGATTCTCTACAACAATCTCGCCCAGACGCTCGACGAACTCGGCGCACCGAAGGAAGCGCTTCTAGCGTACGAGTCGGCTCTAATGCGCGCTCCGCACTTCGTGCCCGCGCTCGTCGGCAAGGCCAATCTTCTCCTTCGCGACGGAAGGATCGAGGAGGCGCGTTCGGCCTTAGAAGCCGCGATCGGCGTGGAACCGGAATCGGTTGCCGCAAACCTTGGGCTGTACGAACTGCTGCAGATCAAGGGCGAGCTGCCTGCCGCGGTCGAGCATCAGAAACGCGCGCTTGCACGCCAGCGTCTCTTTTCGCACGCCGCACCGAACGAAGCCCGCAGCCTGCTGGTGCTCTGTGCGCCGGGTGATTGGCAAGTCAACGTGCCTATCGACTTTCTCGTCGATCGCGCGACGACCAGCATTCACAAACTATACATGCTGGAGGACGATCGCGTTCCTCCGGCGCTTCCAAACTACGACGTCGTGCTGAACGCGATCGCGGAATCGCGCGGCGCCGTACCCTATCTCGAACGCGCGGAGCGCTTCATGCGCGGGCAGCGCGCTCCGGCGCTCAACCATTCGGAACGCGTGCTCGCGATTTCGCGCGAACGCCTGCCGCAGACGCTCGCCTCGGTCGACGCCGACGTTCCTTCCGTCACCGAGGTCGCACGCGAGACGTTGGAGCGCGGTGACGTCCCGGCCGGCTATCCGGCAATCGTCCGGCCCGTCGGATCGCACGCGGGGCACGACCTTTCGCGCGTCTCGAACGGCGAAGAACTTCAGACGTATCTTGCCGGCACCCGGGCGTCGACGTTCTTCATCAGCCCGTTCGTAGATTACAAAAGCGAGGACGGATACTACCGCAAGTATCGATTCGTCTACGTCGACGGCGAGCCGTTCCCGGTCCACGAAGCGATTTCGGAGCGGTGGATGATCCACTACTACAACGCGCAGATGGCCGAGCATCAGTGGATGCGCGACGAGGAGGCCGCCTTTCTCTCCCACCCGTGGGACCGCTTCAGCGGATCGCTCGGCGTGGCGGTTCGAGCCATCGCGCCGGCCGTCGGTCTGGAGTATTTTGGCATCGACTGCGCGATCTCACGAGAAAGCCGCTTGCTCGTCTTTGAGGCCGATGCCGCCATGCTGGTGCACACGACCGACCCCGTCGACCTCTACCCGTACAAGCACGAATTCGTCCCACGGATCTACCGGGCCCTCGAGCGCATGGTCGATCGCCGCAAAGGTGCCGATACCTAGTAGGCCATGGATTCGGCCAGCCGCTACGATGTCGTCGTTGTGGGGGGAGGCCTCGCCGGGACGACCGTCACGGCAGAACTCGCCCGCATCGCGCCTCCAGCCTTCCGACTGCTCCTAATCGACGCGGGTGATCCCGGGCCGGGAACCGCCTATGCCCCGCGGTCGAACCGCCTCTACATGAACGGCTCGGCTTCCTCGATGAGCGCGGTTCCCCACGATAAGGACCACCTCGTACGCTGGCTCGGCAGCAACGCCCCCGAAACGCTGATTCCGCGAAACGAGTTCGGACGATATTTGCGCGAACGGTTCGACGCGGCACTTTCAGAGCGGCCGCTGTTCGACATCGCGCGCGCCGAAGTGGTGGACGTCGTCGAGAACGCGGGCCGGCTCGTCGTCAGCGACGCGCGCGGCAGCGAATGGACCGCCGGCAGCGTGGTACTGGCACTAGGCAACTTCCCGCCTGACGATGCGTTCTTACCGCAGAGTTTGCGGACGTGGCGAGGCTTCGCCGGCGACCCGTGGCGTTACGATCCGCCCGCGATGACGGGCGACGTGCTGATCGTCGGCAGCGGACTCACCGCGATGGATGCGATCGTCCAACTGGACGAGCGCGGCTTCGAAGGGGCATTTCATATCGTTTCGCGTCACGGGCTCTTGCCGACTTTGGAGACCCCGCACGCCAAAGCGCTGGATTCCGGCCGGCTCGATTTGCGCGTGGAAACGCCGCGTGCACTCGTGCGTTCCCTGCGCGAAGCGGCGCGCACACACGCCGAAAACGGCGGCGACTGGCGCGACGTCGTCGAGGCGATTCGCGATGCGTTGCCGTCGATTTGGAGCGGATGGAACCTTCGCGAACGTCGCCGATTCTTGCGCCACGTTCAAGCGTATTGGGCCGTTCACCGTTACCGCGTGCCTCCCGAAACGGCCGCCGTGTACCAGCGGCTCGATCGCGCCAATCGCATCGTGCGCCACCGCGGCCGCATCGCGTCGGGACGCGTCCTGCGGGACGGGCGATTCTCGATCGACGTCGCCGGCCGAGGCTGTACGACCGTCGTGGCAGTCGGCTCTGCAATCAACTGCACCGGACCGAATGGCGACTACTCGCGCATTCGCCACACGCTCGTGCGCAATCTCATCCGCAACGGCACGATCCGGCCCGACCCGCTGCACCTCGGGCTCGACGCGACCGCGGACTTCTGCACGATTCGCCGTGACGGCAGCCCGAACGAGCGCGTGTTCGCACTCGGTCCGCCGTTGCGCGGTTTACTCTACGAAACGACCGCGGTACCGGAAATCGGCCGCCAGGCTGCTCGCATGGCGCAAACCCTCGTGCGAGGACTTGCTTCAGAGCGACTTGAAGCCGTCTCGTAACAATGATTCGAGGCGAGTTGCTGTCGCGGACACTAGGTGACCCCGAGTACGCTTCTGCGATGCAGCGCGCTGCGCTTGCGTTCTCCAAATATCGCTCTCAACTACCGACGATCCCCTACGCCTACACTCGCACGCGTCTGATCGAGCGCCCAAACTTCGAAATTGTGGCCATGCAGTGGGCTGCCGGCTCGGTAAGCCCAATACACGATCACGGAGCTTCGCGCTGCTGGGTGCTGATGCTCGAAGGAACGCTCGACGTCGAGAACTTCGAACGCGACCTCGAGGCCGAAACCACCGCCGTTTCGATGCGCCCGAGCGGCACACTTAAGCTGAAACGCGACGACATCGATTCGCGCTACGGCCCGACCGAACTGCACCGGGTAGTCAACTCGGGCTCGGGAAGCGCCTACTCGCTGCAGCTCTACGCCGCCCCGATCGCCACGTACAACGTCTTCGACGAGCACACGCGCACGAGCCGCATCGTCACCGCAACCTGCGACCTCGTCATCGATCTCGACACGCTCAGCGCCTAGCCGCAGCTAACCGCGGCGCAACCCATAACAGCAGCACCGAAAACGCAAACGCGATCGCAAACGTATAAACGATCGCCTTCGATAACACAACACCCGCGTGCCCCGCAAGCGAAACCGGAATCCCACACAGCAGAATACCCGCCAGCATCCCGACCAGCGCAGCGAGCGCGGTAGCGGACGAAATCGTCCCCTCTTCTCCCTCAGGGGCGGCGGCGAGTGAGACCAGCGAAATCGTCGGGTAGGAAAACCCCATTCCGAAGCCGCCAATCGTCCAAGCGACGAACGCAAGCTGAATTGGCGCCCCAAGCGCAATCGCGCACATCCCCGCAGTAGCGAGCGCCAGCGCGATCCCGCCAACAACCACCAACGGCACCGCACCAACGCGTTCAAGAAGCGACGGCTGAGCAAACGCAGATGCCGACCACCCAAGCGCGGCAAGCGTAATACAGAGGCTAGCCGACTCCAACGACAGTCCGCGAACACCGGTGAGCAACAGGGCGACATACGCATCCGCACCGAGAAACGCTGCGTGCAGTGCGACGAATCCCAAGAATGACGCATGCAGCCCCCGCTCCGCCCGAAGCGTAGCACGCGAGAACAGTAGCCGCAGAGACGCGAACGCGTCCACGCGCTCGTTGCTCGGCTTGTTATCGACGACAGGTAAAATCAATAACGCCGCGATTGCGATAAGCGGCAGAAAGCCGGCGAAAGCCCATCTCCACCCAAACGCGGTTGCAACGAACGCACCAAGCCCGGGCCCAACGATTGCCGGCAGCACCCAAGCCCCAGCCATAACCGCAAACATTCGCGGACGCAGCGTCTCATCAAACGTCTTAGCAATGACCGCAAGTGTAAGCGCATAGTCTAGGCCGCCACCAGCCCCCTCGATAAATCGTGCGGCTACGAAGACACCGATGTTCGGTGCAAGCGCAGCCGAAGCAAGACCGGCGGCCAACAAGCCCAGCGCAATTCCCAGAACGCGCCGTGAACCATGGCGGTCAGACCAAGGACCCGCGAACGGCATGAAGATTAGTACGGACGCGATGAAGGAAGCAAAACCTAACGGGTACTCGCCAAGTGCATGAAGATCTTTGACGATCTGCGGCATGATCGCGGCGATAACGAGCGCCTGCGTCGCCGACGATACTTCGGCCACAAGCAAGCCTGCCGCGACGCGACCGCGTCGTCCCGAAAAAAGTTCGCGCAATGGTGGGGGGCTAGTAGATTGGGCGGGGAGTCGTGGGCGTGCCTGGAGTCCATCCGGCAGACGCTCGAAAACCCCATCCATGGGGTTTTCTACTTGCCTGTTTTTTCAAAACGTTCAAAGGAAGTACGCCCTCCGGGCTTTTTTGAAAAAATCAGACACTGCCGGATGGACCCCAGGCACGCCCACGACTCCCCACCCAATCTACTAGGCTAAAGATGTTTGGAGATCCAGTCGGTCCAGCGCGTATAGATGTCGAGGCTGCGAACCGGATCGCTTGGGAAGTGGCCGCCGACCGGATACGCCCAGAATTCCACCGATGTGCCGCGGTCTTTTAGCGTGTGGAACATTTCGTACGATTGTGTGACGGGAACGCGCTGATCGCCGGTGTCGCTCATAATGAGCGTCGGGGTTACGATCGTGCGAGCGTACGTTAGCGGCGATTGGTCGACGTATTGCTGCATGAGGTTTTTCGTCCAAGGCGATCCGCCGAACGCGTAGCGATCGCCGACGCCATTATCGGCGAGCGCGTACTCGTCGACGAGGTTATTGACGGCTGCGCCGGCGACCGCGACTTTCCAGTCGTGGTAATGGCCTTCGAGCCATGAGGTCATGTAGCCGCCGTAGGACCAGCCGGATACGGCCACACGCTTTGGGTCGATCTTCGCGATTTTGTTTACAGCTTCGATGCCGGCCATCACGTCACGTCCGGGGCCTGCGCCCGCGTCCGCAACAATGGCATGCCAGTATTTCTCGCCGAGGTTATCGCTGCCGCGATAGTTGGGATTAAAGACCAGATAACCACGTGCGGCCATAACTTGATTGAGGAAATTAAAGCCCGTCGTCGACGACGAATTCGGACCGCCGTGGATGACGAGGACGAGCGGGTAGGTTTTCGACGCATCGTAGTTCGGCGGGTACGTGAGTACGCCGTCTTCGTTGAAACCTTCGAACGTCCACGTTACGGGCACGACTTTGCCGAGATTTAGATCTGCCGTTGCTTGATTGTACGACGTCAGGCGGCGGGGCTTCGCGGTATCCGATGCGAGGTAGTACAGTTCGGATGGATGGTTTGCTTCCGTACCGGCAAACGCGATGGCGCCGTTTCGGCTCACGCCGGCGTCGAGCCAGAAATTCTGCGTTGGCTGCACGCCGGCGAGATCAATTTCGCGGGCGGGCGCGCCGAGCGGCTTGAGCCAGAGCGCGGCGTCGGTGCCTTTGTGCCCGGCGATGAGCAGCGTGCCGTCGTTCATCCAGATGGCGCGTTGGACGTTGGAGTCGATTTCGGTTGCGGTGATGTCGGCGCCGTTTCCGCCGGCGGCAGGCGCAACAAAGATGTCGTTTTGTGCGGCGGGGTCGCCGGCGAAGGGATACCAATAGCTGACGTTTTTGCCGTCGGGCGAGAACTCGCCGAAGCCTTCGTACTTGCCGTGCGTGGTTAGCGCGCGTACGGTTCCGGTTTGGACGTCGAGGATGGCGACGACGGCTAGATCGCTGTCGGCGTCGTAGGCGTTGGGCATTTGGGTGAAGACGATTTCGCGGCCGTCGGGGGACCAGGAGATCGGCGCGCCGGGGCTGCTAGGCGGTTGTGCGCTAGGTAAGCTGAACGTTCCGCTCGTGAGCTGTTTCGCGCCGGTGCCGTCGGCGGCGACGGTCCAGATGCGGGCGATGGTTGGAGCGGCCATGTCGCTGAAGGCTTGGTCGCCGACGACGAAACCGTCGCGATGTGCGTCGATGTCTTTCTTGTTCGGGGCTTCGTCGGACGCGACGTACGCGAGGGCCGCTCCGTCGGGGCGCCATGCGAACTGCTGAACGCCAAGCGGCGCTTTCGTCACGGGCACGGGGTCGCCGCCGCGCATATCCATCACGAAGATTTGTTGTTTTGCGTCGTCGCCGGTGCCAACGTCGGCGAGGAACGCGATGCGCGAACCGTCCGGCGACCACGCCGGCGAACTCAGCGCGCGACGGTCGTACGAAATCGCTCGCTGCGATCCGGAAGCCACGTTCAAGAGCGTTAACGTCTGCGGATCGCGATTCTCCTTGAGATCGACGCGGCTGACGACGTACGCGATCTCCTTTCCGTCGGGCGAAATCGCAACGTCCGAGACGCGTACGAGCGCCGCGAAGTCGTCGAGTCCGATCGTTCGCGTATCCGCTTGCGCGGCCGCTGCGAGTGCCGCCGCGAACGACGCGGCAATAACTAGCGTTTTCATCGCTCGTTCCAACCTTCTCATTTCAGATACTTATCCAGCCACGCGACCCAACGTTTATTGATGTCCTCATTGCGCACCGGATCGGACGGATGGTGTCCCGGCACGGGGTAGGCGACGAACTCGACCGGCACGCCGTTGTCCTTGAGCGCGTGATACAGCTTGAACGAGTTCGTGATCGTCACGTTGTTGTCGCCGATGTCGCCCAGAATCAGTGTCGGCGTCGTAATCTGCGTTGCGTAGGTAATCGGTGATTGCGAGCGCCACATCGCGGCGAACTTCGGATCGGACGGCAATCCGCCGAAGAACGGAACGTCGGTGAACGTATAGAACGAGACGTTGTAGTCGTCGAACCAGTCGTCGAGCGAAGCGCCTGCGACGGCCGCTTTCCATACGTGATAGTGGCCGATCAGCCACGACGTCATGAACCCGCCGTACGACCAACCGCTCACGGCGATCCGCGACGTGTCGACGATACCCAGCTTCTCGACGGCGGCGACGCCGGCCATCACGTCTTTGCCGGGACCGTCACCGGCATCCCGCGCGATCGCTCGCTGGTACGTGTCGCCGGAATCGGTGCCGCCGCGATAGTTCGGTGAAAACACGAGGTAGCCGTGCGACGCAAAGATCTGGCCGAGCGTCGACCAGCCGATCCCCGACGAACCTTGCGGGCCTCCGTGAATGAGCAAGACGAGCGGCAGGCGGCACGACCCGGAGCAGCCTTGTTTTCCGGGCGGATACGTGAGCACGCCGTTTTCTTTGAAGCCGTTCGGGCCGGTCCAGTGAATCGTCGTGACTTTGCCGACTTGCGTATTTTTTACGAACGCGTTGAGATCGGTGAGCGCGACCGGCTTCGACGACGGCGACGCGAGCAGATAGAGTTCGCTCGGATGCGATGACGTCGACCCGACGAACGCCGTTGCTCCGTCGTTTGCCACGTTTCCGAGGCCGGCGGCCTGCACCGCGCCGGTCGCGACGCGATCGATCGTTCCACCGGACGCGCGATACCAAAGGGCGGTTTCGGAACCGTCCGGCGTGAGCAAGTAGATGCCGTTGCCGTCCGGGTTCCAGGCGTAGTCGTCGACGTTACGATCGATCGACCGGTGGATATCGATGCCCGCACCGCCGCTCGACGTCGTCAAATAAGCGGCGGTTCCGTTGGCGGCATCGCCGCCGGTGTTGCGCTGGTAGACGATCGACGTACCGTGCGGCGCGAAGAGCGGGTTGCCCTCGAGCCCCGTATTGGACGTCAGCGGACGGGTCGCGCCGGTCGCGACGTCGACGAGTTCGACCTTCGATGCGAGCGAATCGCCGATGTACGGCGTCGGATAGCGCACGACCGCCAAAGTTTTGCCGTCGGCCGACCACGACAGCGGCCCGGTTCCGTCCAGGCCGACCGACCAGTTACCGGACGTCAGACGGCGCGGCGTGCCTCCGGATGCCGCGACGATCCACACGTGTTCGTTCATCGTCGCGGAACGGCGAAGATAATCGTTGTCGCCGACTTGGAACGCATCGTGATGCGCGTCGATCTCTTTTTGCTTTGGGTTAATGTCAGGAATCTCGTAGGCAATCAGCTTCCCGTCGGGGCTGAGCGCGTACGCGTCGACCCCGTCCTTCGCATGCGTCACCTGCTTCGGGTCGCCGCCGTCCATCGGCATCGCGTACACCTGGCCGTTGTCGTCGCCGTCGTTCGCAACGAACATCAGGGTTCTTCCGTCAGGCGACCATTGCGGCGAACTGAGCCCCTTGCGATCGTAGGTGAGCGGGCGCATCGCTCGCGTGCGAACGTCGATCAAGACCAGTTGCGCGACGTTGCGGTTCTTCTCAAAATCCGCTCGGGACTCGATAAACGCCACGCGCGATCCGTCGGGCGAGATCTGTGCCTCGCGCAGCGCCACCAGCCGGCGCGCGTCGGGAAACCCGAACGCCTGCGCCGCCGCGCCGGCAAAGATCCACGCGGCGACGACCGCAAATACGAGCCTGGCGAAACGCATCGCTCTTCCTCTCACAAAAGCTTACTCGGCAAGCGCGATGCGTTCGCCGCTGCGGGCGACGAGTCCGTCGCGCACCAGCGCTCCGACGAGTTCGTCGACCTCTTCGATCTCACGGCCCGGCAATAGCGGCGCCACCTCGCGATGAAGGTCGAGCAGAGAGATCGCCGCGCCGGGTGGAAGTTCGCGCAGGCGGTCGACGATACGGCCGCGCGCGTAACGGGTCGTGCTTTCAAAGCGGAGCGCCTCTTGGGGCGATCGGGGCTTTGCGTTCGCCGTCCGCGCGGCCTCGAGCGCGGCCGGGTCGATCGGTGCCGCCGCGCAGTTCGAGCGTAGCGGGCACAACATGCACTTCGGGGCTCGCGCCGTGCAGAGATTCGCGCCCAGATCCATCATGGCAGAGTTCCAATCGTGCGCTTCCCCTGGCGGGACGAGCTCGCTTGCTCGCTCGTCGAGCCCTCTGGGCGTTGCTTTGGGCGGAAACTCGATCCCGAAGAAGAGACGGTGGACGATCCTGCGGATGTTGGTGTCCACCGGAGCATCGTCCAGGTCGAACGCGAAGGCACGGATGGCCGCCGCCGTATACGGGCCGACGCCGGGCAAGTGGCGCAAAAGTGACGCCTCCCGCGGCATTTCCCCGCCGAAGCGCTGACAGACGGCCTCGGCGACCTGCTTGAGCCGCACGGCCCGCGAGTTATACCCCAGCCCCTTCCACTCGCGCAGAACGTCGGCCGTGGAGGCAAGTGCGAGCGTACGGAAATCGGGAAAGCGCGCGACGAATGCCTCGAACTTCGGCACGACTCGCTCGACCTGCGTCTGCTGGAGCATGAACTCGCTGACCAGCGTGTAGTACGGGTCGCGCCTCACGCGCCAAGGCAGCGTGGTCCGGCCGTAAAGGCGGTACCAAGCGGTTAGGGACTTTTGGATTAAGTCGACCGTGGACGGCACTCTAGGTCCCCGCTTCGTGCAGGAAGGACCCGCCCGCCTTCTAACGTTCTTCGCATGGAGCGCCGAATTGGTTGCGCCGTTCTCGCGTTTTCGCTCGCCGCTTGTGGTGGCACGAGCAACGGGTCGATTCCGCGCGTTCAAGGCGAAAACACGATCTCACAAACGCACGGCAGTGCGAACGCGCAGAACGACGCGCGTCAGCGTCACAAGAAAAAGGTGCGCGTTAAATTCCGCATCCACGTTCCGAACCACAAGAAGTTTCGGAATAAGCGCGTGCGCCGCCGCATGACCATCTCGGAGAACACCAAGGGAATACAAATCATCGCCTACTCGAGCACCGACACGTTGCGGTCGAATCCCCTTGGATCGATCACCGCCGACATTTCGCCGGCCGCGTGCCCGCGCGGCGCGAACGACGGCGCTACGTGTCCCGTGTCGCTTGAGGCGCCCCCCGACCCCGCAGGAATCGACTTCGTCGTGACCACCTACGACATGGTTCCGAATGGAAGCGGCAACATTCCGGCCTCAGCAAACGAACTCGGCTGGGGCGCTTCGCTCGGCAACGTCTTTACCGCCGGAAATCCGCCGCCGACGATCAATCTGACCCTCGGCAGCGTCCTTGCGCAGATCGGCATGGCGCTTACGCCGTCGTCGCTGCATACGATCGTTCCGTCGACCGCGACGGTCAGCGTATACGGTCTCGATGCCGACAGCGACGTGATCGTCTCCAACGGCTTCATGGATGCGAACGGCAACGCGCTTTCCATCGGCATCTCGCTCGACAACGCGCTCAACGGCAGTCTGACGCTGAACCCGTCGTCGCTTTCCGCGCCATTGCCGCGGGGCGTGCATCTAACGTACCCCGGCGGTTACCAGGGCAGCGGTACGACGACCGTTACCATTAGCGCCTCGACCGGCACCGGAATAAACGACAACGTCAAACTAACCGCCGTCGATCCGGTATTCAAATCGATTAGCGATCCGAATATTCAGACGCCGAACACGCTGCATGGCGGCATCGTTTTCGATCAAAACGGCGGCGTGTATTACACCACCGTGCCGGGACCCGGCGGGGGACTTTCCTACTTCAGCGGTACTGGAACGAGCGTCTCGGACCACTACACGCCCCCCCTCGGCCAAGAACTGATCGGCGGCAGCATCGCGAGTTCCGGGCCGACGTCGTACGCCATCGGCGGAACGACGGTTGCCACGTTCAGCGCTAACCCGAGCTCTTCGTACGCTCCGCTCCCGTCCCAATCGGCCGCACCGGTATCCAACGGAAGCGCCATGGTTTATCAAGCGTCGGGGAACGCGCTATGGTACGCGGCGGGGAACGATCTCGTAACCTTCCCCCTCAACGGCACACCGGCGGCATTTACGATCGGACTCCACGAGAGCGCCGGTATCGCTATCGACCAGACGCCGAGTCAAAACGTTTGGGTGGTCGATGAAGCGAACAACGCGCTCTACGAAGAAAGCTCCGGAACCATCTCAGGCCCTTACGGCCTTCAGTCCGGCGGAGTTCCTTTCGATGCCCTGGCGAATGCAAACGGGCTCTTCATCACCGATCACGGTTCCAACCCCGCGATCCTCAAGGTCAACCCCAGCAATCCGAACGCAGCGCCCCAAGTGATCGCCATACCGAACGGCGCCGTGCCGTGGTACATGATGCCGGATTACCAGCAAGCCGGAATCGTCTGGTTCGACTATCTGATCAACGGTAATCAGATCGGGCTCGCCCGGATGGATACGAACGTCTCCCCGCCGACGTTCTCGATGGCGACCGACCCGAGCGGCCCATCCGGTTCGCAGCCGGGGGCGATCGGCGCAGCTTCTAACGGATTGGTTTACATGGTCTTTGAAAACACGCAGACGCTCGTGGAGGTGGCGCGATGAACGCGCGCCCAATCGCCGCCGGTTTAAGCATCGCACTGCTCGCCGGCTGCGCGAGCGGCGGATCCGGCACGTCCCTCCTGCCCGGTTCGCCTTCCAACGCCGTTCGCGCCGGCAATTCGGACGCTTCGATGAAGAAGCACCGCGTCAAGGGCTACGCACATATCATCATCCGGCGCCCGAAGAAGAAACATCGCGGGCGCGGCGTCGACCCGCGCTTCATCTCCTCGGCGACGCTCGGCGCCGAGTTCGTCGTTACGAGCGACGCCGGCGGCAGCGTCACGACGGATGCAAATCTTTCACCGGCGTCGCCATACTGCACGACGATAACGCCGAATGTGAGCTCGTGCACGATTCCCGTCTCAATGCCGTTCGGGAACGATACGATCACGATCACGACGTACGCGCAGGCTCCGAGCGCAGGCGGCTTCAACCCGAACACGGAGTTAGCCGTCGGTTCGCAGACGCAGCGGGTTACTCTGGGCGGAGCAACTCCGACGATCAACGTTTATCTCAGCGGCGTGGTCGACTCGATCGATCCCGGGCCCGCGTTCAGCTCCCTTCCCGCAGACGGAGCAGCATCTAGCGAAGTCTTCGTCGTAAACGGACGCGACTTCGGCAACGTCAAAATAAAAGCAGGCGCGAAGGATCCGTATAGCAATCCAATTACGGCCAAGCTGACCGAGCACGGCGACGGCGGCGCTAGTCATTCAGCGCTGCAGCTCAACGGGGGCGCGCCCGGCAACAAAGCCGTTCTCACGCAGTCGAACGATTCGCTGCAGTTGAACTTCGACGGAACCGGCAAACCCGGGTATACGGCGATGGTCAAGTTCACGGCGAACGGCGCGCCCGATCAAACGATTGAGATCTCGCCGCTCTACGTTACCGCAACCCAAATCCAGCAGCACGTGCTGAACCTCAACGGTGCCGGCGTCCCGGCTCGAACGATGACCATTACCGAAACCGACGCGCCGTCCGGCACGAGCTACACGCTGACGCGCACAGGCTGTACGGGAATTGCAACGGCCAACGGACTAAGCGGAACGGGATCGTCGGCCACGTTCTTGGCTCAAGGCGGCGCGACGGCCAGCGGCAACGGCTGTGTCATCAACGTCGCCGATTCAAACTCGCCGACCGCGCCCTTCGTTCTCCCCGCGACCAACACGCCGCTCGCAGGACACGTCATCATCAACGGTGTGACGCTCGAAGACTGGGGCACCACGGGCACCGGTTCGGAAATCACGATCGGTCCCGACCGCAACTTGTGGATCGTCCAACCGCCATCGCAGGTTCTCATCGTCACGCCGAGCGGACCGGGTCAAATGCCGACCATCCAAAATACGCTCACCGTGCCGACCGGCGCCGGCTCACCGCCGCCGAGTTCGTTGCAAGGAATCACCACCGGGCCGGATGGCGCGATGTGGTTAACCGACTCGACGAACGGCGGAGTCGACCGGATCAACGTTTCGGACAACAGAGTAACCAACTATCCATCCAACCAAAGTCCGACCGGAATCGCATCGGCCTCCGACGGCACGATGTGGATCGGTTCGGGTCAATTCGAAACGCTGGTCAACCTGACCGTCGGTGGCGGCTTCACCCCCGCGTCGGCCTCGCCATCAAACGTCCCGTCCCGCATCGTGCAGGGCGCCGACGGCGCGATCTGGTTCACCGAAGGCAACAAGATCGGACGGTACGACCCGGTCGGACTCGGGCTACAAGAGGTCGCCGTTCCGTCGGGCGGCTCCGCCTTCGACCTTTGCGCCGAGCCGAACGGAAACATCTGGTTCACGGCCAACAGCACGAGTTCCAACGTGTACCAAATCACGGGATCCTCCGGAAGCTATACCGTCAACCCGTTCAACGTCGCTCCAGGCGCGAGCTTGCGCGGCATCGCATGCGGCGTCGACAACGCCGTCTGGTACGTCGACAACGCGAACAACGCCATCGGCCGAATCTCTCTAAACGCCGGCAACAACCAAACGACGTACGCCATACCCGACGCAAACTTCGGCGCGCAATTCATAACAGTCGGCCCAGACGGCAGCCTTTGGTACACCTCCGGCAACGCAAGCCTTTTCGGCCACATCATCCCGTAGCGAGCTAAGGAACTTGCTTGGTCCACGAGCTCGAGCTTCGTTCCCCTGGGCGATTTCCGATTTTTTCAAAAAAGCCCGGAGGGCGAACTTCCTTTAAAGTTTTGAAAAAACGGTTAAGTAGAAAAAACAAGGATGTTTTTTTCGAGCGGTCGCCCAGGGGAACGAAGCTCGAGCTCGTGGACCCCGGCGGATTGCTTACGAGCGGAGAGCAGCGATCGCTTCGCCGATACGCCTGATGCCTTCGCCGATCTCTTTCCGTGTCACCGCGGTGAGCGCGAGTCTGAAGTAGTGATCGCCGCCCGAGTTGGCAAAGAATGCTTCGCCGAAAAGGAACGACGCGCCTAAGCGTTCGGCCGCATCGAGCAGTGCGCGCGCGCGTATTTCGCGCGGCGTCGAGGCCCAGAGGTAGAATCCGCCGGCCGGGCGGCTCACTTTAAACGTCGGCGGCCAGTATTTTGCGATCGCTTCGTCGGCTAAACCGCGACGCAGCATGAGTTCGTCGCGCAGTTGCTCGACGTGGGCGTCGTAGCCGCGGTCCAAGTAGTCGGCAATTGCAGCCTGTACGTAGAGACTCGTCGCCATATCGTACGCCTGCTTTCTCAGTAGCAGGCGCTCGTGGATCGTGCGCGGCGCGATGAGCCAGCCGACGCGCAGGCTCGGAGCGATCGTTTTCGAGAAGGTCGAGAGATAGACGACGTTCTCTGGAGCGAGTGCTACCAGCGGGGTCGATTCCCCGCGCGCTAGGGGCCCGTACGGATCGTCTTCGACGATCGGAACGCCCGCGCGCCGCGCGATCGTCACCAGCCGTTCGCGCCGGTCCGTGTTCATCGTGGCGCTGGTCGGATTGTGCAGCGTGGGCATCGTGTAGATGAAACGCGGCCGCCGCGTGCGCAGAATCGCCTCGACGTGATCGACGCGCATGCCTTCGTCGTCAACCGGCACGGGAATCGCGCGCAGCCCGTTGATTTGAAAGACTTGCAGGGCGCCCGGATACGACGGCGATTCAACGATGATCTCGTCGCCCGGTTCGGCCAAGCTCTGCGCCACGATCGCGATGCCTTGGGTCGAGCCGGTCAGGACGATCGTATCGCCCGGGCCGATGCCGGTCGCGCCGCGCGCGTTCATACGCGCAGCGATCGCGGTTCGTAGCGGCTCGTACCCGACCGAATCGCCGTACGACAACACGAAGCGCGGATCGCGAGCCACGCGGCCAAACGACTTCGCGAGCTCGCCGAGCGGCGAGGGTTCGTCGGGCGCAACGCCTTGAACGAATGAGATCCGGCCCTCTTCCTGTTTGGCCGCCAACTCGCCGAGAACGTTGGGAAACTCGCCGACCCGCCACGGCGGCAACGTCACCCACCACGGCACGCCCGCGGCGCGCTCGGGCTGGCCGCCCCGCAGTTGCGGGACCACTCGCGAACCCGAACCGACGCGCTGCTCGATCAATCCATCGCGCACCAACTCGCGATAGGCGTGAACCACCGTGCTGCGGTTGACCCCGAGTTTCTCGGCCATGCTCCGCTCCGGAGGCAGCCGGGTCGACTCGGGGAGCGTGCCGGCGAGGATTGCCTCGCGGAGATGCTCGTAGATCTGCCGGTACATAGGCACGATCGACTCGCGGTCGAGGTCGGGAAGCAATCCAATCGGCGGCATGGATGGGTCCATTTCGTCGCAGAGGACGCGCAATCCGGTTCAGAGCAAACACCGTCCAGTGCCGGCTGAACATACAGTGGACGTCCGGGTTGCGTTTGTAGGGCGCGGCGAGGAACTGCGGCAACTCGCTCGCGCCATTGAGGGCGGGAAAACGATAACGCTCGTCGGGACCGGCGGCGTCGGTAAGTCGCGCCTCGCGCTGGAAGCGGTGGAACGATGGGAACGCGCGTCGGGAGGCAGCGCGGCCTTCGTCGCGCTCGCCCAGGTTGCACCCGAGAGCGTCGCCGACGCAATCGCGCGCGCGCTGGACGTCGCAGAAGAACCGAACCGCACGGTGATCGATACCGTCGCGGACGCACTCGCCGTCACGCCGCACACGATCGTGCTCGACAACTGCGAACACGCCGCCGCTGAAGTTGCTTCTGCCGTAGAACGGCTGCAGAAAATTCCCGGCGTCGCAATCGTCGCAACCAGTCGCTCGCGGCTCGGATTGGCGGATGAATTCGTCCTCCCGGTGACGCCGTTCGACGCTCGTGACGGCAGCGCGTTTTTCAATGCGCGCGCGCGCAGCGGCGCGGTGCCGCTCGACGTCGACGGCGCGGACGCACCCGCGGTCGATCGCATCGTCGCCAATCTCGACGGCCTGGCGATTGCCATCGATCTGGCAGCGGCACGTCTGGCTTCATTGAACGTCGCCGAGCTTGCCGAAGAGTTATCGCAGCTTCGCCCGTATCATTTCCGCTCTTCGAGCAGCCGAGAGCCACGGCATTGGTCGCTCAATCACGTCGTCGATTGGAGCGTCGAGCGTCTTTCCGAAGACGCCCGCCGCGCGTTCGCGCTTGCAGGGCGCTTCGCCGGCGCATTCGATGCGGCGGACGTCGCCTCGCTCCACGGCGACGAAATGGGCGGCTTCGAGGATCCCGAAGCCGTTCTCACGAGTTTATTCGAACAATCGCTGATCGTTCGCTCGGGGACCGCCGGATCGTACACCATGCTGACGCCGTTGCGCGCGGTTTCGATTCGGCGATTGGCCCGCTTGCCGGATCGCCGCGCCGTCGACATCCGGTTTGCGGCGCGGATGAACGGCCTCGCGGGTGAGATCGAGCGGCGCCAATCCGCTCCGGGTTCCGCGGCCAAACTCGCCGAAGTCACAGCCCGCTATCAAGACTTTACGGCCGTACTTACGTGGGCGCTCCAGGCGCCGCGCGAACGCCTCACGCTGGTTACCGACGTCTTCCACGCGCTGGCTGCAGTCTGGTGCGACGGCGGTCGGTTTGCCGACGGCTTGCGCTGGTGCGATCGCGTCTTGCCCTCTGCCGGCCTGCTCGATCTGCCGAGCCGCAGCCGCGTGCTCTACGGTGCGATTCTCGTCGCACACTCCGCCGGCGACTACCGGCGCATGCTGACGCTTGGGCCGCAGCTCATTACCGCGTTTACGATCGCAAGCGATAGCCTTGGCCTGGCGCGCGCGTACAATGCCCTCGGGATCGCGTCGCTCTCCGCGGCTCGAATCGACGCGGCCGAAACGTATTGCCGGACCGCGCTGGCACTCTATGAAGCGCTCGGGCACCGGCGCGGTATTGCGACCGCGCTGATCAATCTTGGAAACGTCGCCCACGAAGGACGTTCCGACGCGGCTTTAGCGCAACAGGAATTCCAACGAGCGCTGGAACTTCTGGAAACGGACGCGTCCGATGCGCTGCTTGCCATCGTTCACGGAAATCTAGCCGACGCGGCTCTCGACTTGGGCAATCCGGCCGAAGCCGAGCGGCAGGCGCGGCTTGGAATCGAACGGCTTTCCGGTACCGGGAATGCCGCGCACACGGCCTGGCAGCGCACGACCGTCGCACGAGCGAAACTCGCTCGGGGCGACAGCGCTTCGGCAATCCGCGAACTCGCGCTCGCTTTTGCATCGCTGCGCGAACAGCATCACGCGCAGTATGCTGCCGGCGCGGTCAATACGACGGTGCGTTTGCTTACCGAGCGCGGCGATTTGCCGTCAGCGGCTTCTCTGTTGCTTGCGCTGCGGCGCTTTCGCGCCGAGCGATCGACGCCCGCGCGGGGTACTGCGGAACGCGAGGAGAGTGCCCAGCTCGAGCGCCTGCACGCGCACCTCGGAGAAGCGGGCATGGCCGACGCGGCCGAGAGAGCCAAGGCGATCGAAGCGCGCGAGCTGCTCGAAGTTGCCGAACGCGCCTTGGAAACGGCCGGACCAAGCGTATGAAAGGGCCGCATACCGTAGACTTGCGCGTGGCCTTCGTCGGCCGCAACGAGGAACTGGCCACGCTCGCGAAAGCGCTCGACGCGGGCGAGGCAATCACGCTGGTCGGGACCGGCGGCGTCGGAAAATCCCGTTTGGCGATCGAGGCCGCGGAGGAATGGGAGCGACGCACCGGACGCACCGCGGTCTTCGTCGCACTCGCCGGAGTCGCGAGCGAATTGATCGCCGATGCCATCGCCCGAGCACTCGAGATTCGCGACGAACAGGGCCTGGACGTACTGGAAGCGATCGCCGACGGGCTGACGGCCGAACCGCGCGCGCTGCTTTTGGACAATTGCGAAGATGCCGGGGCGGCGGTCGCCGCCGTGATCGAACGCCTGCAAGGGATTGCAGGCGTTCCCATTCTCGCCACCAGCCGCTCGCGTCTGGTTACGGAAGGGGAGCGGATCCTTCACGTTCGGCCGTTCGATTCGCGCGAAGGCGGAGCGTTCTTCGCGGCACGAGCGCGCAACGCGGCGGTGCCGGTCGACGTCGACGACGCCGACGCGCCGGCGGTGAGCCGCATCGTCGCGAGCCTTGACGGTCTTGCGATCGCGATCGATCTCGCGGCCGCGCGCCTCGCATCGCTAACGGTTCGCGAACTGGCCGACGAGTTGACCGATCCCCGGCCGTATCACTTTCGCTCGACGGGAAGCAGCGAACCGCGCCACTGGACGCTCAATCACGTCGTGGATTGGAGCGTCGCGAAGCTCGACGAACGTGCCCAGACGATGTTCGCACTCGCCAGCCGGTTCGCCGGCTCGTTCACGGAAGGCGACGTTGCGGCGTTGGCCGGCGGCTCCGAATCGGCGTCCGGCGCGCTCGAATCGCTCGCTGCACAATCGCTGATCGTCGCGAGCCAAGAGAACGGGGCTTACGTGATGCTCGCGCCGATTCGTGCCGTATCCGCTCGCCGGCGAACGCGACTGCCCGACCGGCGCGCCGTCGACGAACGATTCGCGCGGCGTATGAACGATCTGGCGAACGAACTTCGCGAGTTCGTCGAATCCGCAAGCCATCCCGAAACGCGGCAGACGATGGTCGCGCGATACGAGGATTTGACGGCGGCGCTTGCGTGGGGATTGAAGTCTCCGAGCGAGAGGCTGCCGCTCACGATCGACATCTTTCACCTTCTCGTCGCGATCTGGGCCGACGGCGGGCGCTTCATCGAAGGCTTGCGCTGGAGCGAGCGCGTTCAAGCCGCGGCGAGCGTTCTCGATCGTCAGTCGCGCGGGCGCGTATGGTACTCGGCGCTGCGCATTGCATTCGCGGCGTGCGAATACGATCGTATGCTCGCGCTCGGGCCGCAGCTTATCACGACGTTCACGATCGTCAACGACCGGCTCGGACTCGCGCGCGCGTACAACGGCCTCGCCGTCGCCTCGCACGCGACCGGGCGTTTCGACGAGTCGCAAACGTACGTCGACACGGCGTTCGCGCTCTACGAATCGCTCGGTCACGAGCGCGGAATGGCGGCCGCGCTTATCAATCAGGGCAATATCGCGCTCGAAGCGCGCATGGATCCGGTGACCGCGAGCGAGCGGTACTTACGCGCGCTGGACGTGATGTCGCGAACCGCATCCGGGGCGCTGACGGCCGTCGTCTACGGCAACCTCGCGGAGGCGGCGAACGATCTTCACGACCCGGGCGCGGTCGAGAAGTACGCGCGTTCCGCGCTGGATCTGCTGGCGACGACCGGGGACCTCGCGCGCACGGCGTGGGTGCACACCTCGGTGGCGCGCGCGAGGATCGCGCGCAACGACATCGGCGGCGCGCGCGCCGAACTGCTGCGCGCGCTGAGCTTGTTGGAGCAGCAGCCCAATCCGGGGTATCTGGCGCAATGCATCGAGACGACAGCCCGCCTGCTCGCCGGTGCGCGCGGGCAGCGGCCGGCTGCGACGCTTTTGCTTGCCTCGCGGCGCCTGCGCAAAGAACGGCGCATTCCGCCGATCGGCAGCGGGGTGGCCGAAGCCTCGATCCTCATGTCACGGCTCGAGTCGTCGCTCGCGCCGGCCGACTACGAGGCGGCCCGGACCGAGGCGGCCGGAGTCGAGCTGCGCCACTTGGCCGAGCTAGCCCGCCAGGCGCTCGACCCGCAACCGGGACGCTGAGCGGGTCGGTCTAGGGTGAGGGCGAAACGGCCTTTCCCACCCCATTCGCATTAGGAGTGTACCTTGGCAGAACATCAGGTTGACGCGGTCATCATCGGTGCCGGGCCAGGCGGCTATCACGTCGCGATCCGGCTCGGACAGCTCGGCAAGAAAGTCATCTGCGTCGACCGCGACGAGGTCGGCGGCGTCTGCCTGAATTGGGGCTGCATTCCGACCAAGGCGCTGCTGCACGTCGGCGAAGTCGTGCGTCACATGGACCACGCCGCCGCGATCGGTTTGAAGGTCAAAGGCTACGACATCGACCCGGAAGGCGTCGCAAAGTTCAAAACCGATGTGGTCAACGCGAACGTCGGCGGCGTCAAAACGCTCTTCAAAGCCAACGGCGTCGAATTTCTATACGGCGAAGCCTCGTTTAAGAGCCCGACGGAAATCGTGGTCAAAACCAAGGACGGCGGCACCGATACGATCCGCGCCAAAGACGTCGTTATCGCGACCGGCTCGGCGCCGATCGACGTGAAGGCGTGGCCGCACGACGGCGATACCATCATCAACTCCGACGACGCCGTGCAGGTCAAACGCGTTCCGAAGAACTTGCTCGTCATCGGCGGCGGCGTAATCGGACTGGAGTTCGCAACCGTTTACAAACGCATGGGCGCGAACGTGCTGGTGATCGAGGCGCTTCCTCAAATTCTTACCGGGACCGACCTCGATATTTCCAAAACGCTCGGACGCATTCTCAAGAAGCAGGGCATCGAGATCATGCTCGGCACCAAGGTCGGCGCGGTCGTCAAAAGCGGAAAAACCGTCAAGGCGACGTTCAACGGCGACGGCACCGGCGGTAAGGATGAAACGCGCGAATTCGACACGGTGCTGGTGGCGGTCGGGCGCCGGCCCGTTACCGACAATTTGAACCTGCAAGCGGCCGGGCTCTCGACCGACGACAAAGGTTTCATTGCGGTCGACGCGCAGCTGCGCACGAAGGTTCCGAACATCTTTGCCATCGGCGACGTTACCGGCCAGCCGCTCCTCGCGCATCGCGCGATGAAGCAAGGCGTGATCGCTGCCGAAGTGATTTCGGGCGACAAGTCGGCGGCGTTCGATCCGATCGCCGTGCCGAACTGCGTCTACACCGACCCGGAAGTCGCAACCGTCGGCCTCTCCGAGGAAGAAGCCAAGGCTAAAGGTTACGAAGTTCGCGTCGGCAAGTTTCCGCAAGCGGCCAGCGGCCGCGCGCGGACGATGAACGAGACGGACGGCGTGATCAAACTCGTCGGCGACGCGAAGAGCGATCTGCTGCTCGGCATGCACATCGTCGCTCCGCAAGCCGAATCGCTCATCGGCGAAGGCGTGATCGCCCTCGAAATGGGCGCCACGCTGGAAGACATCGGCCTCTCGATCCATCCGCATCCGACCTTGACCGAAGGTCTTGGAGAAGCGGCCGAGGCCGCGCACGGTAAGGCCATCCATATCGTCAATCCAAAGCCCAAGCCCGCGGCGGCGGCGGCCGGCTAGCCGTCGCGCAAAGCCCTGCAGCAAAGTGCATCGGTTCCGGGGCTCGGCGGTTTAAGGTGTGCATGGCAACGATGGCGCGGCTGCTCGACCTTGGGGTGCGGCCGTACCGTGAGGTTCTCGATTTGCAGCACCGGCTGCACGAGGCCGTCCGCGAAGGCCGCGAGCCCGATACCTGGATCTTCGTCGAGCATCCGCCGGTCATCACGTTGGGACGGGCGGCCAAGCGCGAGAATTTGCTGCTCTCTCCCGACGAGCTGGCTCGGCGCGGCGTAGACGTCGTCGAGATCGAGCGCGGCGGCGACGTCACGTATCACGGGCCGGGTCAGCTCGTCGTCTACCCGATTCGCCGTATGGAACGCTTTCGGGAAATCGTGCCTCTCGTGCGGGCGCTCGAAGGCGCGGTAATTGACGTTTGTGCTCGTTTTGACGTCACCGCCGAGCGGTGGAGCGAACACGCTGGGGTTTGGGTGGGACCGAATCAAATTTGTGCCATCGGCCTGGCAGTGCGCAAGATGGTTTCTCTTCATGGCATCGCACTCAACGTATCGACCGAGCTCGACTACAATAGTCTCATCAATCCGTGCGGCCTCATCGATCGGGGCATTACGTCGCTGTCGGAGGAAACCGGACGTTTCGTCGGCGTCGCCGAAGCCAAAGACGTGCTCCTCGAGGAATTAAGCCGGACGTTCGACGTCGAATGCGTGCCCGCGTGACGACCGTCAACGTCGATCTCACCGCGATCGATCCCGCGGCAGCGCCGAAATACGCGCGCAAGCCGGATTGGCTGCGCGTTTCGCTGCCGGCCGGTGAAGACTACGAACGCGTCAAAGCGAAGGTCAACACGCTCGCCCTCAATACCGTTTGTAAGGAAGCGGCGTGTCCGAATCTGGCGGAGTGCTGGGGCGCCGGTACGGCGACCATCATGATCCTCGGCGAGAAGTGTACGCGCGGCTGCCGTTTCTGCAACGTTAAGACGGGCAATCCGCGCGGTGAAGTCGACTGGCTCGAGCCGGTTCGCGTCGCCGAAGCGGTGCGCGATCTCGGATGGAAGTATCTCGTGCTCACCGCCGTCGACCGCGACGATCTGCCCGACGGCGGCGCCTTGATATTCGCCAACACCGTTCGTGAAATCCATCAGCGCGTCGCCGGTGCGAAAGTTGAGATACTGAGCGGCGACTACCGCGGGGATCTCGCCGCCCTGGACATCGTGATGGACGCGCGGCCCGACGTCTTTGCGCATAATCTCGAAACCGTTCGCCGGCTCACGCCGTCGGTCCGCGACAAGCGTGCCGGCTACGATCAGTCGCTGCGCATGCTGGCTCACGCGAAAAGCCGCGCGCCCGAACGCTTCACGAAGACGTCGCTGATGGTCGGCCTCGGCGAGAACGAAGACGAAGTCGAAACCGCGATGGACGATGCGCGCGCGACCGGCGTCGACATCTTTACGATGGGTCAGTATTTACAGCCGAGCAAGAAGCACTTGCCGGTCGTCGAGTTCGTAACGCCCGCGAAGTTCGAGCGGCTCGGCGCGCTTGCCAAGAGCAAAGGATTTCACCAGGTGGTTTCCAGTCCGCTTTCGCGCAGTTCCTACCACGCCGAGCAAGCTTTCCCAGCGTGACCAAAGTCTTTCTAAACCGCCCGGTGTTGGCGGCGGTCTGTTCGCTGATCATCATGATCGCCGGCCTGGTCGTGATTCCGGCGATGGCCATCGCTCAGTACCCTCAAGTCGCTCCGCCGGTCGTCACCGTCACGGCGACGTACGTGGGCGCGAGCCCGCAAGCAGTCGAAGCGCAGGTCACGACGCCGCTCGAACAAGCCGTGAACACCGTTCAGGGCCTGCGCTACATCAGTTCGACCAGCGGCCAGGGCGTATCGACGATCACCTGTACGTTTAACCTAGGCGTCGACCTCGACATCGCTGCGGCAGACGTTCAAAACCTCGTCCAATCGGCGCTCGGGCAGTTGCCGCAAACGGTACAGCAGATCGGCGTTACCGTCAGCAAGAACTCCGGTGCGTTCGTCATGGGCATCGCGCTGCAATCGGATTCGAAGAAGTACGACACGCTGTTCCTGAGCAACTACGCCCAGCTCAACATCGTCAATAACCTTTCCCGCACGCCCGGCGTCTCGCAGATCCGCATCTTCGGCCAGCGCCAATATGCGATGCGCATCTGGGTGAACCCTCAGAAGCTCCAACAACAGGGCCTCGACGTCGGCGACGTCGTCAACGCGCTCAACGAGCAGAACGCCGAGGTCGCGGCCGGCAGCATCGGATCCGCGCCCGAGCCGGACAGCCAGGAGCATACCTACACGGTCAACGCCCTGACGCAGCTCGCCGACCCCACGCAGTTCGGCAACATTATTCTGCGCGCGAATCCGAACGGCGGATACGTCCGCCTTTCCGACGTGTCGCGCGTAGAGCTCGGCGCGCAGGATTACACCAGCGCTCTGCGCTTCGACGCCAACTCCCAGGTCGTCGGACTCGGCGTGCTCCAGTATCCCACGGCCAACGCGCTGCAAGTTTCGGACGCAATCATCGCCGAGATGAACGAACTTCAGAAGACGTTCCCGCCCGGCGTTCACTACACCGTCGCATTCAATACCACGACGTTCGTTAAGGAATCGATCACCGAAGTCGTCAAGACGCTGCTGCTGTCGATCTTCCTCGTGGTTCTGGTCATCTACATCTTCCTGCAGAACCCGAAATCCACCCTGATACCGGCGGCCACAATTCCCGTCTCGCTGATCGGCACGTTCTTCATCATGCAGATCTTCGGGTTTACGGTGAACACGATCACGCTCTTCGGCCTGACGCTCGCAACCGGGTTGGTCGTCGACGACGCCATCGTCGTGATCGAAAATATCGCGCGTCATATGGAGATGAACAAGGGCAAGAAGAGTCCCATAGCAAGCGCCGCCGAAGCGATGGCGGAGGTTCAGAGCGCGGTGGTGGCATCCTCGCTGGTGCTGCTAGCCGTATTCATACCGGTCGCATTCTTCCCCGGTACGACGGGTCAGTTGTACAAGCAGTTCGCTCTGACGATCGCGGCTGCGATCACGATCTCGCTATTCCAAGCCCTAACGCTCGCGCCGGTGCTGTCCTCGCGTCTGCTGACCGGTGAGACGGAATCGAAGTTCTTCTTCTTCGTATGGTTCAACGAGCGTTTCCGCGCGTTCCACGCGTGGTACGGAAAGCTGCTTCCCACGCTGTTCCGCCGGCGCTGGTGGGTCGCCGGGGTGTTCGCGCTCGCGCTCCTCACGACGCTGTTCATGGCACTGAAGACGCCGCAAGCGTTCATCCCGAGCGAAGATCTCGGTTACTTTATCGTTCTCGTTCAAACACCCGAAGGCACGTCGCTTCAGGGCGAGCAGAAGACCGCGAAGCAGGTCGAGCAGATCATCCTCGGGCAACCCGAAGTGCTGCATCTCTTCGACATCGGCGGCTTCAGCTTCACCGGGGCGGCACCCAACCGCGGCATCATGTTCGCGCTTCTGAAGCCTTGGAGCGAGCGATCGAATCCGTTTTGGTGCAACGTAACGTTCGGAGCGCAAATTCCCGCTTGTACGCCACACAGCGTGGACGCCGTGACCGGCCGCGTCAACTATGCCGCGTACACGTCGCTGCCCTCAGCGCAGATCTACGCCGTCAATCCGCCGGCGATCAACGGCGTCGGCAGTTTCGGCGGATTCCAGTTCGAAATTGAAGACCGCGGAAACGTCGGGTTGCCGGCGCTGATGAACAGTGCGTTCGGGATGATGGGCGCGGCGCAAAAGGATCCGCGCCTGACCGGCGTCTTCACGCAGTTCCGCATCAACTCGCCGCAAATCGAGGCGAATATCGATCGCAACAAGGCCAAATCGATCGGCGTTTCTCTCGAGGACGTCTTCCAGACGATGGAGGTCGAGCTCGGCTCGCTGTACGTGAATAACTTCACGTATCTCAACCGCTCGTGGCAGGTCGACGTCCAAGCGGACGCACCGTATCGCAATAGCGTTGCGTCACTGCAAAACCTGTACGTTCACTCCGACTCGGCGCCCGGCACGACGGTCGTGCCGAGCTTTATCGCGACGCCGGCACCGGGGCAGGCGACGACCACGACCACGAGCACGGGAACCGTCATGACGCCGATCGGGGTGCTGATGGACGTGAAGCAAACGCTGGACGCGCCGATCATCTCGCACTACAACCTGTATCGGAACATCGAGCTCAGCGGCAACGCTGCCCCGGGACACGGCTCGGGCGAGGCGATTCAAGCTATGGATCAGTTGGCGTCAAAGGTTCTGCCCGCTGGCGTGAGTTACGAGTGGTCCGGCCTGCAGCTCGACGAGATTGCCGCGGGAAGCCTGACGATCATCATCTTCGCCCTCGGCCTGGTCTTCGTGTTCTTGGTGCTCTCCGCGCAATACGAGAGCTTCATCGATCCGCTGATCGTGCTCCTGGCCGTACCGGCCGCATTGCTGGGCGCGCTCGGCTTCATGAACTTCCGGCATCTGCCGATTCCGTTTCTCTTCGATCCGACCTTGGTGCAAGACGTCTACGCTCAAGTGGGCTACGTCATGCTGATCGGCCTGGCTAGTAAGAGCGCCATTCTGATCGTCGAATTCGCCAACCAGCAGCTTCGCGAAGGTGCGAGCATCGTTCAGGCCGCCCTGCGCGCGGCGCAAACGCGGTTGCGGCCGATTTTGATGACGTCGATTGCTTTCATCATCGCGGTTCTGCCGCTCGTCTTCGCGAGCGGTGCCGGCAGCGCGGCGCGTCACTCGCTCGGCACGGTCGTCTTCGGCGGCATGCTGGTCTCGACGTTCCTCAATCTGGTGATTACGCCGGTGCTGTACGTCATCGTGAAGGCACTCGAACCGAAGCGCGCCTCGGGAAGCAACGGCAAAGCGACCGCGGTCAGCCCAGATTTTTCCCCCAGCGAGACGAGGGTTTAGGGTCCGCAAGGACAACAATCCGCTCAAACCGGAACCTGATACTTCTAATAATCAGGCCCCCTCTTCCGCTGGAGACGAGCATGCTCAAGACCTTCGTCCGCATCGCCATGGCCGCGCTGGCCGCCGCTTTGGTCGGCTTTGCCGCAGCCCCGGCGCTGGCCCAAAGCACCGGGGACGTTTTTTCGAACACCATGGTCAACGGCGCGAATACTGCGATCCGCAACGAGATGGACCGCATCGCTGCCGAGAAGAAGAAAAAAGAGGATGCCCTGCGCCAGCAATCGCTGGCAGCGCAGAACGTCATCAACGGCGGGACGGTCGCACAAGCTCCGCCGATCAGTCAGCAACCACTCGGCCCGGAGCAACTCCTCGGCCTCCCAACCGGACTCACGTGGACGGCCGACTTCTCGATGGCGTACCCGATGGGCAACATCGGATCGCTGGGAAAGCAGTGGCTTCCCGGCGGCGGCGACCTGTCGGTGGGTTACGGATTCAATCCGACGACGCGCATCGTTGCCAGCCTCTATCAGCTCCAGCACTGGCCGGTGGGGTTTAACAGCGGCATCCATCCCGTCTACCTCAACGGTTTCCAAAACCCGGTCGGCTGCGCCGACTTTAGCGGCGGCCACGCCGACGGCTGCCAACCCCAAAACATCAATATCGCTACGAAGGACACGTTCGTCGTCGCGATGGGCGAGCAAGTCTTCGTGGCGGGCCCGATCCACAACCTGGCGATACCGTTCGTCGTCTCGCCGATCTACGTGGCGCGCACGTCGCAAATCGGCGCTTCCGGCAACAACACGGACGTCGTGCCGTTTGCCTATAACGCGCCGAACGGACCGGCGTTCTTTAACCTCAAGACGCGTACGACGCAAGTCATGTCGTTTGGAATCACGCTTCCGTTCCTGAAGACGCCGAACATGTTCGGCACGTTTACGCTCTCGCCGGCGTGGCTCGTCCACCCGAGCGGCATCAACGGGCCGAACACCGCGCAGCTCTATCAAGTGCTCTATCTCGAATACACGCCGAACAAGAGCAAAACGACGATTTTCTTCGAGCCGCAAAGCTCGCGCGACTACATGCCGACCGACCCGTATCCCGAGCATCTCATCGCCTATTTCGCCGGCGTCTCGCAGCGCGTCACGCCGTGGTCCTTCGTCCAGCTCGTGCTCAATAGCGGCGGCCCCACGAACATCGGCTCTTCGTACGGTGTGGAGTCGGTGAAGTGCGTGACGGTCCTTCAATCGTCGTGCGCGGTCGATACCGGCGGTCTCAAGGCCACACAAATCCAACTTCAGTTCGGCTTTGGATCGCCGAGCGTGATTCCGCTGTAACGCAAGGGAACCGATATGAAAACGTTCGCACGTAAATCGATCGCGCTGCTGCTCTTAAGTGCCGTGTCGGCCTGCAGCGGCGGCAGCGGAAGCGGAAGCGCGATGAACCCGATCCCGGCGACGCACCGCGTCGACATGCTGCGCCCGCATGACGGGACGGGCATGTTCGCAAACATCGTCGGGGTCGGCGACAGCCTCACCGCCGGCTACCAATCCGGGGGCTTTCTGGGCGCGCTCAAGGTTCCGAACCCGTTCTTCCAGGGCACCTCCATTCCGCCGGGACAAGAGAGCGGGTTTTGGGCAGATCTCTACGAGCAAGCCACGGGTTTTTCGCCCGAATCGATGTATAAGCCGCAACTGTCGCCGCTGCCGCTGATCGCCGGGCCCGGGCTCGACAATCAAGTCGTCTCGTCCTTAACCACGGTATTCGCCCAAAGCAAAACCGGCGACTCATGCACGTTCGATAACAATTTCGATCAATCGGCTTTCAGTCTGAGCAACCTCTCTCGGGTTCGTCTCAATGCGAACTCCGGACTCGTCCGCGACTTGGGCGTTCCGGGAATTACGCTGCACGAGGCGTCGTACATGACGCGGCCCCTCACCCCGACGTGCAACGCACTTCCGGGGACGGCCGGCCTGCTCAGTGCCGTAACGAACGGCGAGAGCGGCGTCTTCTATCCGGTTCTCGGCGATTTCGCGCCGCGGCTGGGACAGAACCTCACGATGGTCGCCGCGGCGCGATCGCTGGTGCCGACGCTGGTGACGATCTGGCTCGGTGCGAACGACGTATTGAAGTTCATGGGCAGCGGCGGTCTTTTCCGCGGCGGCGACATGACCGCTGCGCAGACGCAAGCCGATCTTCAGCCGATGATCCGCAGCTTTCAGAAGATCAATACGAAGGTCGTCATCGCGAATCTGCCCGACGTCTTGCTTACTCCGTACTTTATGAACGTCGACATCCCCTCAAACGTGAATGCGTGCAAGGTCAATCAATATTTCTACTGCCTGATGGTCGTATCGTTCGGCGTGCCGACCAGTGTGGCGGCCAAAGTTGTCAAAGAAGTGCGCGCGGCATATCACCTGGAACCGAGTTACAAGTGCGTCAAAGCCAGCCTTTCGAAGCCCTGCGGTTACGTAACGCTGCCCGGCGCGCTTACGATCGTCCCCGCAGTCGTCGCCGGTACAAAGATTCCGAGTCTGGATCCCCACGGCCCGGGCAGCGGCTTGGGCGGTAATTACATCACCCCGGCATTCGCGGGACAGATTCAAGTGATCAACAACAACGTCAACGCCGGCATCGACGCCTCGGCTCGCAACACCGGTGCGCCGCTCGTCGACGTTCAAGCCATTTTCCAAGGTATTGCAAGCGGGGACCCGAGCAATCAGTACTTTGCGAAGGCACAAGTCAATCCGGGCGTGTGCTGTTCGGAGGTGTTCCACGGCGGCTTGGTGAGCTACGACGGTTTGCATCCCTCGAACACGGGATACGCGCTGATCTCCTACTATTTCATCCAGACGATCAACAGGGCGTACGCAGCGTACGGCGCCAACATTCCCGAGACTCCGATCAAGGCGATCTATTCCGGCAAGCCGCCATACAAGTTCGCGGACCCATACGCCTTTCAGTAGTTGCATGACGTGGAGAGCGTTACCCCGGGCGAACTGCGCGACCGTAAGGGCGTGACGACCGTCGACATTCGCAAGAACCCCCATGGGTGCTTCGCGCCCATGGGGACCCCTAAAGTTTAACTCCGGTGCTGCGCACCTCCGCGCCCCCGCCGGCAAAGCCGTCGGGGCCCCCTTTACCGCGCTTAACCGTTAGCGCTAAACCTTTAGCGCTAAATCCTCAAGCGTAGATGCCGCGGAGTTTTAAAGCTTTGACGACGCGGTCGATCGCCAGCGTGTAAGCGGCGGTGCGCAGCGAAGTCGAACGCGATCGTGAAATGTTGCGCACTTCATGTAAGTTGGTGAGCAGCACGTCTTCGAGCTTCTCGTTGACCTCGGATTCCTTCCAGAAATAACCCATGCGGTCTTGCACCCACTCGAAATACGAGACGGTGACGCCGCCGGCATTGGCCATGATGTCGGGAATGACGGTGATGCCGCGATCCCGGAAGATCCGATCGGCTTCGGGAGTCGTCGGTCCGTTCGCCCCCTCGACGATGAGTCTCGCCTTGACCTTACCCGCGTTTTCGGTCTTGAAGACTTTCTCAAGGGCCGCCGGCACGAGCACGTCGCATTCGCACTCGAGCAGCTCGTCGTTGCTGATCTTCTCTCCGCCCTTGAAACCTTCGAGGCTGTGGTTCTTGGCGACGTGCTCCTGAGCGGCACCGATGTAGATGCCTTCGGGATTGTAGTAGGCGCCGGTGACGTCGGAAATGCCGACGATCTTGCAGCCGCGTTCGGCGAAAAGTTTTGCGGCATACATGCCGACGTTGCCGAACCCCTGAATCGCGACGCTCGTGTTTTCCGGAACCAGGCCCATCTCGTTCATCTCGTCCAGCGCGCAGATGGTCACGCCGCGGCCGGTCGCCTCGACGCGCCCGCGCGAGCCGCCGATTTCGAGCGGCTTGCCGGTGACGACACCCGGGGTATTCTGACGCACGTGCATCGAGTAGGTATCCATGAACCACGCCATGATCTGGGGCGTCGTGTTGACGTCCGGTGCCGGCACGTCCTTATCGGGGCCGACCACTTCTACCAGTTCGGCCGCATAGCGGCGCGTGATGCGTTCGACTTCGTTCATCGATAGCGTCGACGGATCGCAGGTGACGCCGCCCTTACCGCCGCCGAACGGCAGGTCGACGACGGCGCACTTCCACGTCATCCAGAAAGCGAGAGCGGTGACTTCGTCGAGCGTCACGCCCGGATGGTAGCGAATGCCGCCCTTGGCCGGTCCGCGCGCGAAGTTGTATTGAACTCGATACCCGGTGTAGACTTCGAACTCACCCGAATCGCGCTGAAACGGAATCGAAAAGATGATTTGGCGCGAAGGGTGAGTCAGGATCAAGCGCATGCCCGCGTCGAGTTCGAGCAGGTCTGCAGCTTCGTTAAAATAGGTGATCCCGTCTCCGAAAACCGAGACTTCGCGAGCAGCAGTGGTCATAGAAAGTGAGCGCCTCCGAAAAGAATCCGAACCGTGAGGTCTTGTGCCTCAGGCCGCCCGGCCCCTACACGTTAAAGCGGAAGTTGACGACGTCGCCTTCCTGCATCACGTACTCTTTGCCCTCGCTGCGTACCAGGCCGGCAGCCTTGAGGGCCTCCATGGTACGTAGTCGGGCGTAATCGTCGTACGAGACGATCTCGGCCCGAATGAATCCGCGCTCGATATCGCCGTGAATTTTCCCGGCCGCCTGCGGCGCTTTGGTGCCCCGGGCAATCGTCCAAGCCCGCACTTCTTTTTCGCCGGCCGTAAGAAACGTCATGAGCCCAAGCAGGGCGTACGCCGCCTCGGCGAGTTCGTCCAAGCCGCTCCGCTCGAGGCCGAGTTCACGACAAAAGTCGCGTGCTTCGCTCTCCGAGAGGCCGGCGAGTTCGGATTCGATCTTGCCGCTCAGGACGACCGTACCGGCGCCTTCGGTCGCTGCGAACGCGCGAAGCTGGTCGACCAGCGGCCCGGGCTTGCCGATCTGCGCTTCATCGACGTTGGCGACGTAGAGCAGCGGCTTCGCGGTCAGCAGAAACGCCTCGGCAGCGACCTCGGCTTCCAGCGAGCCCGGGGGAAAGATGCGAGCCGGCTTACCCTGTTCCAGCGTCGAGACGAGCCGCTGGGCGGCTTCCAGCGACTCGCGCAGCTTCGGGTTCGTCCGGGCTTCACGCTCCAGCTTGGAGACCCGCTTCTGCATGGTTGCGAGGTCGGCGAGCGCCAATTCCACAGCGACGATCTCCACGTCGCGCTGCGGGTCGGGGTTTCCCTCGACGTGCGTGACGTTGGCGTCTTCGAAACAGCGGACCACCATCGCGATCGCGTCGGTCTCGCGGATGTGGCTCAGGAAGGCGTTACCGAGGCCTTCGCCCGAGCTGGCGCCGCGCACCAGGCCCGCGATATCGACGAAGCGCACGGTCGCCGGGACGACTTTCTGGCCGTTGACCAGACCCCGGAGCACCTCGAGCCGGTCGTCGGGGACGGCCACTTCGCCGACGTTCGGTTCGATCGTCGCGAATGGATAGTTGGCCGCAAGGGCTTGGGCCGAGCGCGTGAGCGCGTTGAAGATGGTGGACTTGCCAACGTTCGGCAAGCCGACGATTCCGCACGAAAGAGCCATGGTGAACCGCCATCCGTTCGTCCGTACCTGCCGGGGACCCTACCGGCGCTCGGCTTGCTGACTGGCGGCAAGAGAATCAATGAGGCGCGTCGGATAAGTTGGTAACATGCGCCAGATGAAGGTCGACAAACTCGGCATCGATCTGCTCACACACGATCCCGTGGTGATCCTGAAGGACATGGACGGTTCGCATTATTTGCCGATTCTGATCGGCCCGTTCGAGGCCACGGCGATCGCGCTGGCACTGGAAGGCGCTCCCGTGCCGCGCCCGCTTTCGCACGATCTGATGCGCAACATTCTCGAATCGCTCGGTTCGAATCTCGAACAAGTCATCATTCACGATATTCGCGACTCGACGTTCTACGCCAAACTAATCGTACGCACGAACGGCGAGCTCCAAGAGATCGACGCGCGTCCGTCCGACGGCATCGCGCTGGCGCTGCGCGTTCAAGCGCCGATTTTCGTCACCGACAAAATCGTGCTCGAAGAGTCGACGGGCGATAAGAAACCCGCCAGCGACAACGACATGATGCGCTTCAAGAAGTTTCTGGACGAACTCAAACCGTCCGACTTCAACCGCTAAGTGCGTCGCATCGTGACGTGCGCGCTGCTCGCCGTGCTTGCGGCGTGCAGCTCCTCTTCGATTGCCGTCTCGCCTGGAGCTCCGACGTCGCCGCCCAACCCGGTGCGAGGCGCGAGCATTCCGCTCGGCATCAACACCGGCAGCAAACCCGGCTACCATCTCACGATTTCCGTCGGAGGCGGCAAAGCGCGGGACTTTCTGCTCGACACCGGGTCCGCCGGCCTGTGGGTGTATGCGAATGCGATCGGCAAGAGTTATCGCAAAACCTCGTACGCGGTGAGCAATAGCTACGCCAGCGGTATCGTTTACACGGGAATCGTCGTCTATACGCACGTCGATTTCGGCAACGATATCGCCACCGGCGACGTGCCGGTCGCACTCGTGCAAAAAGCGTCCTGCAAATCGGGAGAAGTCTGCCCCGCACAGCCGGGAAGCAGTTACTGCCCGGCAGTCAAGCCCGGCCCGAACGCCGGCGTCGAGTGCCTCGAATCCAGCCGCAAGCTCTACGGGACGTTCGGCGCCGACGTGACGACGATCGGCTTTCCGAATACCACCGCCCCGGTGGGCGAACTGTACAACGTGATCTTCGGCATCGCTCAGCCGTGGGCACACGCGTTCGCGGTCACGCCCGGCGCGCTCGTGGTCGGCGATCGCGCGACCGACGGCTACGCGGTCATGCCATTGACGAAATCGACGGCGCCAAAACCGCTGCCCAACGGCGCGCGACCGTGGAAGCGCGACGTCACGCTGTGCTACACCATCGCGACGCTTTCAAAAAAATGCTACGACACGCTGTTCGATACCGGAGCGGCCGACGTCGGATTCCAAACCGGCGACAAGCTGCCGGAGTCGCCCTCGCACTGCGGCGATCGCGTGACGCCGGGGACACCGTTCTCGGCCGCAACGGCGGACGGCACGGTCGTCGCCTCTTTCGACGCCGGCAACCTAACGAATTTCAATCGCATCGTCACTAAAAAGACTCAAAAAACGCCGCAAGTCAACACCGGCATGACGCTCTTCAACCGCAACGTCATTTACTACGACGCCGCCAAGGGCATCGTCGCGATCCAGCCGCTAACGAAGCCGGTCCACGTCGCTCAACAAGGCTGCGGCAGCAGCTCCTGACGCCATGGCGGCGCCGATGCCGCGGGTTACAGATGTATCGCGCTCGCTATGCCCGTGCTAAGCGAGCGATGCACTTCGTAGAAGTAGCCGGTTAAAATTGCGATAACGCCGACCGCGACGAATACGGGCCATGAGAACGTACGCTCGGCGAAGTCGCGCGTCATGCGGCTGGCTGCGAACAACAAAACGACGGCCATAACGAAGCCGACCGTTAACCCCGTATCGTACAGCCCGTCGAGCCAAAACCCCGCCGCGCTCATCACAAACGAGCCGAAATCGACCTGCGGCGGAAATAGTGGAACGTGCACGAGCAAGCAGATCCGACTCGCGCCGTCGCCGCGGCAGACGTTGCGGTATGTTGCGCCGCCAAAACCGGCGCCCTCTGAATAGAGCGCGGTCCAAACGAAAATGGCGAACCACACGCGAAACGAAGATAAAGCTCGCGCGCCAAGCTTGAAGTCACCCAAGAAAGAGTCCCCTCCGCGTCGGCCCGTTATTCGTTAAGAAGCAAACACCTTCGACTCGCTTGACAGACCGGCGGAAGACGCCTAGTATCGCCTTTTTGGATTCGGGAGGTTACGACCATGCAAAACGAAGACTACGACGAAATGCCGAGCTTTTGAACGGAGCAGCAAACGCCGCTCCGGATACCCGTCCGAAACACGTGTAAAGCGTGGCGACCGGGTAGTCCACGGCGACAAAGAACTTGTCGAGAAGCTCGGGCGCAACGATCCATGCCCGTGCGGATCCGGACGCCGGTTTCAAGCGATGCTGCATCGGCAGCGACTGCTACGGTGGCGCCGAAAGAAATTACTTCTTTCCGCGAGTAGCGTATCGAGAAACGAAAACGAGGCGCCGCATTTCTGCGGCGCCTCGAGCGTGCTTTATCAACGATCCGGCCAGGGGGACCACGGATCCCGCGGCGACCTGTGGTGCACCGGAACGAGCGAGTGTTTCGACTTGCGAACGTGCTTGCGTAGATTCTGCGCTTGCGCCGGCAAACTCCACGCCGAGATCGTGCCGTCTCCCGCACCCACGTAGACGATGCCGTTCGCGACGACGGTTCCGACGTTGCCCCAGCTCGGCAGCGCGGTGCTCCATAGCTGCGCGCCCGTCGCCGCGTTGAATGCAAACTCGGTGTCTCCCGTGTAGTTGGCGACGTAGACCACACCGTTCGCAATCGAGATCGGCGAGCGCGGCGTCTGACCTCCTCCGGCTGCATCGGGTCCGAAGTTCGCACTCCAGACCGGGGTGGGATTGAGCGTGCAGTTCGACTGGACGCTGAAGGCGGCTAGGCCCGCCTGGTAGCTGCCTACCGTCGCGGGCATTCCGACGTAGACGTAGCCGGTTACGGGATCGTAGGCGGGAACGCCGACGAAGGTGCCGCTGTCGGACGGAATCGACATCGCGATATACTGAACCGGACCGCTGCCGATCGAACCGCTATCGTAGAGTTCGAACATTCCCGACTTGTTCACCGCCGCGAGGAGCGGCGGACAGAACGGTGTTTGGAACAGCAGCGGCGTCGCACCGAAGTCGAAGTCGTCGTCTCCGGGAACGGTCGGAATGTTCGTCGGATAGTTGTTCGCAAGAATCGTGTCCAGCCCGGGAGTCAACTCGACGATCTGCTCTGCGTACGTCGCATTCTGCGCGGCGCTGCCGCTGGTATCCGCGTTCCCGGTCGCGATGAAGACGTTATTGGTCGATGGGTCGATCGAGCCGCCGCCGGGTCCCCAGATACCGCCGCCGCTCGCGCCCTGCGTCGACGTGCCGCTCATCGTATAGAAGGTACCCGCAATGCTCGGACCGTTTGTATTGATGGCAAAGATGCGTCCGTACCACGGCGAGATATCGCACGTCGATCCGGTCACGCCGTAAAGCATGCCGTTGGCCGGATTGTACGTGAAGCCGCCGTGCATGAAGTTGTGATCGGGCGTATAGTCGGCGACGGTGATCGGCCATCCGTTGGCCTCGACCCCCGTTGCTAAGTCGACGGCATGAACTTGATTGTGGCCGTCGGCAAAGTAGAGCAGTTTCTTACCGCGATCGATCGTCGGGGTCTCGCCGATTGAAAACTGCGACGTCGACGTTCCGCAATGATAGGTCGCGGACGGCACCGGATCTTGCCACACGGCCGCGCCCGTCGCAGCGTTGATCGCGTACATCGTCGACCCATACTGCGAGCCTGCGTATAAGATGTTCGTCGGCTGCCCGTTCACGTTTATGCCGGCCGCGTACACGGGCTCGTGGACCATGGTCGAGTCGACGTTGAAACTCCAGACCTTCTGCAGCGTGCCGACGTTGCTCGGTCCGACCGTCGTTTCGTTCGGATTGTAGCCGGTACGGCGCAGATCGAATCCGAACGTATCCCAATCCGTGGCAGCCGCCGGCGTGGGTGACGGCGTCGGGGTCGGAGCGCTCGCGACGGTCCCGGCCGTGTAGTGATTTTGCACTTGCGCGGCGGTAAGGGCGGTGCCGGCGTACACGGCGACTTCGTCGAGCGTCCCTTTAAACGCAGGATCGCTGCGACCCGCATCGTCTCCGATCGCGAACCCGAATGCCGGCGCGTAGTTTTTTAACGTTCCCGTTTTCGCTACGCTGCCCGTTTGAACGCCGTTGACGTAGATTCGTCCCGTCGTTCCGTCGTAGGTTCCCGCAACGTAGTACCGCTTATTCGGCGCGAGCGCGACCGAGGAAGGTACCTCGAGGACGCCGCTGCTCAAGTAAAACTGCGCGATGATCTGGCCACCGGCTCTGAAGAACAATCCATAGGGAGCGTAGGACGAATCCGAACCGTAACCCACGGCAAACGTATACGTCGGAGGTGTGGACGCGAATTGCATCCACGCTTCGAGCGACACCACGGAGGCCGGCTGCAAGACGCTCGCCGCAGGTACCGTAACGATGCCCGACGTTGCATTCCCCGGGAATCCCATTGCGGCATCGCCGTAGGCCGGCAGCAGACCGGCGGCGCCGGCCGTCACCGACGAGCCGATCGAACCGGTCAATTTATGCGTGGTCGCATCTGCGGCGGTCGTTCCTGAATCGTCGAGGTGATAATACGCGGTGGGGCCGTCCGCCAGCACGACCGACGGATAGTTGCCGCCCACGACGATCGGCGTCGGCGTCGGCGCGGTGGTCGGAACCGGAGTCGGCGTCGGAGCCGGACTCGGCGTCGGCGTGCTGACGCCGCCCGCCGTTCGCGCGGCGTAATGATTCGCGACTTGAGGTGCGGTTAGGGTTTGACCGGCGTACACGGCCACCTCGTCGAGCGTACCTGCGAATTCCGGATCCGAGAGAGCGGCATCGTCGCCGATCGAAAATCCGAAATTGGGAAGATATCCGATCAGCGTCCCGGCTTTCGTGCCGCTCGCCGCGAGCACGCCGTTGACGTACAACTTTCCCGTCGTCCCGTCGAACGTGCTGACGAGATGATAGGTTGTGTTGACGGCGAGCGCGACCGGTCCTTTGACTTCGAGGACTCCGGTGCTCGTATAAAACTGAGCAACGATCGTGCCGCCGGCCCGGAAGAACAGCGAGTACGGTGCATCTGCACGGTCGCTGCCATAGGCTACTGCCGTCGTGTAGATTTTGGGAACCGTGGTAAAGCGCAGCCAGGTCTCGAGCGAAACGTTGGTCGCCGGCTCCATCGCCTTAACTTCCGGAAAACTGACGACACCGGTGGACGTCGTGCCGCCCGGAAACGTCATCGCCGTATCGGCGCCGGTTAGCAAGCCGGGCACGTTTTCGGTAACCGCCGTTCCCACACTGCCGTTACGGTTGTTGCCGCTGCTGTCCACCGCGGTCGCGCCCGTATCGTCGAGGCGATAGTAGGCCGACGGATTATCGCCCAGGATCACGCCGGCGTAGGTGCTGCCTGCGTCTTGCGCGCGAAGGTGGTGGTGGCGCGTCTTCGTCGCCGGCAGCATCGTACCGCCGCCGTGCTGACCGGAACAGCCGCTGATGGTAACGATAAGCGCAATGACGCATGCACACCGCTCTGCGTTTGTCACCGCCTAAGCGTACGACCACCATAGCGTCGAAGCCAGAGTACTCCGACCCAGGGTCTAGGTCGTTGGACTGCTATCGATTCGAAGTAGTCTTAAAGGCTTATTTCCCTGTGGATATCTTCGTTTTTGGGATGCCGGCGGCGGCGTCTCAGATGTCCCATTGCCAGGCATTGAACCAGGGCGTGGCGGTCGGGTTGACGGCGAAGTTGCGCAGGTCGGGAGAACGTACGACGAACCGGCGGATTTCGTATAGCGGAACGTACGGCGCACCGCTCCAAATTAGTCGGCTCGCGGCGTTGTAGATGGGAGCTCGTTTGCGCGGGTCATCGTATTGCAGACCCGCGGAGAAGAGCCGGTCCAGCTTCAGGTTGCAGTACCCGTAAACGTTTTCGCCTTTTGGGAACCACTGATCGCAGCCGAGATAAAAGTGCACGTCCGGATCCCACGCGAGACTGGTTGAATAAGCGGCGAGATCGTAGGTGCCGCCGTAGATCGGACCGTCGATGGCGAAGACCGTGTTGTACGGATACGGCTTGATCCCCAAGTCGATTCCGGCCGCCCGCAGCTGTGATTGAAGTTCGACGTCGATTTGCATGATGGTCGTGGCGCCGGCAATCGACGCGATCGTCGGCGCGAGGCGCTGGCCGCCTTTCGCTCTGATGCCGTCGGAGCCTATATGCCAGCCGGCGCCGTCGAGCAGCGCTTTCGCAGTCGCGAGGTCGAAGCGATGCGGCACCAGCGGCTCGTAGCCGATCGCGGTCGGGGGCAGCGTGTTGTAGGCGGTTTCGCCCACACCGTGCGTCGCCGTCGCGATCAAGCGATCGTAATCGATCGCTGCGACGATCGCGCGGCGTACGGCGGGATCGGCGAGCAGCGGCTTGCGGCTGTTAAAGCCGAGAGACATTTGCGCGTTCCACGGATACAGCGCCGTCGTCACGTCGCTTAGCGCTCGGTATTGATCCGCGAGCGCGCTCGACGGCGAAACGACCAGATCGATCTGGTGCGCCTCGACTTGCGCGAGAATCGTCTGGTCGTTCGGTACGATGTCTAGTTCGATCCGGTCGAGAGCCGGACGACCTTTGAAATAGCGCTCGTTGCGAGCGAGCACGATGCGGCTGCCGTGTTCCCACGACGCAAACCGGAACGGTCCCGTCCCGACCGGAAGTGCGTTCAAGCCCCCGGTATTGAAGTCGGCCTCGCGAGCCAATACGTGCGCCGGAAGAATCGGCTTGCCGCCCTCTTGAAGCGGCGCAAAGAACTGTGTAACGAACGGCGGGTAGCGGCGATCCAAGTGCACGACGGCCGTATACGGGTCCGGCGCCGCGATCGAGACGACGCGATCGTAGCCCTCGCGATGCAGCGTATTGTGGCGCGGGTCCATCACGGCGTGCCATGACGCGATGACGTCGCGCGCCGTGAACGGTTCGCCGTCGTGCCACACGACACCGCGGTGCAGATGGTAGATGTAGGTGCGGCCATCGCGCGAGATACCGCCGTTTTGCAGGGTCGGCGTTGCTATTGCCAAGTCGCCGATCAAGCGGCCGCGGTCGTCTGCGACGATCAAAAACGAATAGAGCAGCGAGCTGAGGTCGTACGTCACGTCCATCTGCGACAAATATGGATTCAGATGATCGGGTTCGGCCAGGTCCGCCAAGCGCAAGACGTGCGGAACGGTCCACGAATGGCGCTGCCCCGCACCGATCGACGACGCGACGCGCGAACATCCGGCGAGAGTAGCGAGTGCCAGCAGGGCGGCCGCGAAGCGCATAGAGCACGGCTTTCGAGGGGACGCGCGGCTCACCTCGAACCGCCCGCATCATGGAAAGATCAGGCAGCGTCGAGATCGGCGTCTTCGGCGGTTCGGGTTTCTATTCGCTGATGGATAACGCGCAGGAAAGCTGGGTTGAAACACCCTACGGCGCGCCCAGCGACAAGGTCGCGATCGGCGAGATCGGCGGCCGGCGCGTGGCGTTCTTGCCGCGCCACGGGAAAGATCATCGGTTCCCGCCGCAGACGATCAACTATCGCGCGAACGCGTGGGCGATGAAGTCGCTCGGCGTAAAGCGAATCATCGCTCCGACTGCATGCGGCTCCCTCAAGATAGAGGTGAAGCCGGGATCGATGGTCGTCGCCGATCAAGTCGTCGACCGCACGAGTGCGCGTAAGGACACGTTCTACGACGGACCCGTCACGACGCACGTTAGTTTTGCCGATCCGTACTGTCCGACGCTGCGGCCCATCGCGATCGATGCCTTGCGTTCGCTCGACATCGAAACGCACGAACGAGGGACCATCGTCGTCATTCAAGGCCCGCGCTTTTCGACGCGCGCCGAATCGAGGTGGTTTCAAAGCCAGGGTTGGGAGGTCATCAACATGACCCAATACCCGGAGTGCTACCTGGCGCGCGAACTGGAGATGTGCTACGTGAACATCTCGCTCATCACCGACTACGACGTCGGCCTTGAGGGCATGATGCCGGTTTCGCACGCGTCCGTCATGGAGGTCTTCAAGAAGAACAACGAGCGCGTCAAAGCTGCCATCGGTGCGATCGTGGCGAAGATCCCGCTCGAAGCAGACTGTTCGTGCATGCACGCGCTGCAGGGAGCCCGTTAATGAAGGCCGCCCGCGTCGATTTTCTGATGTACTTTCGCGCCGTACCGATGCTGCTGCGCCATCCGTCGATCCTCGCGATGCCGGTTTTGGCCGGCGTCATCGCGTGGGGGATTGCCGAAGTCACGCCGCTGCTGACCGACGCCGTCGGCGGCGCCGGGAGCGGCATCTTCAGCTCGATCGCGCAGATCATCTATCTCTACGCGTTCGGCATCGCCATCATTCAAGCCAGCAACGCGTGGCGCGGACGGCGCGCGACCTTCGACGAGGCATGGGAGGAAGGCAAGCGAAAGTCGGGCGGCATCCTGATGGCCGCACTCGGGTTTCTCTTCATCATCTGGGTGGCGGCCTACATCGGAAGCATCCTCGGATCGATCGCCGGCATCTTTCTCGAACTGGTTGCGTCCTTTTTCTTGATCTATACGATCCCGGCGGCGGCAATCGGCGGGTTGCCCGGTCAGCTCGCGCTATCGGGTTCGATCAACGCGGTGAAGAGCAACGTTCCCGGTGCCGCAGTCCTCGCGATCGTCTTCGTCGCGATCTGGGTGGTCCTTCCGAACTACATCGCGATCATGCCGTTCGGCGGCAACTTCGCGGTGAACAATCTGATCGTCGCGGCTATCCACGCACTGCTGCTCGGATACTTAGCCTTTCCGTTTGCCAAACAGTACGACGACGTCGCGTTTAGCCGCTTCTGGTAGAAGCCTGGGTCAGCGCCATCCGCACGAGTTCGCTCACCCAAGCGGGTGAGACGTTCGTTCGAGCGAGCCGTTGTGCGTCATCGATTTTCGCAAGCACGGCGGTCGCGGCGCCGGGCTCGAGCGGGCGCAAGCGCCGCATTGCCGCGGCTTGATCCGGCGCTGCCAATGACGCCGACGCCGCGGAGGCGCTGACGATCCAATCGCGTACCAGCGTTTTCACCGTCTCGATACCATCGTCGAGCGTTTCGCGCGTCGCCCACGTCTCTTGGGAAGTTCTTCCCTCGACGGCTTCAAAGAACCAGCGCGCGACCTGCGTGCGCAGCGACTCTTCTTCTCCTTCGAGTGCGGCGACGGCGCGCGTTACGCTGCCGGCACCCAGCGACGCACCGAGTTCCGCGTCGTCCGGCGTACGTCCCTGGAGCAGCAAGATCTCCCGAACCTGCGTCTTGGCCAGCGGTGAGAAGCGCACTTCGAGCACGCGCGAACGAATCGTCGGCAGCAAGCGTCCCGGCGATGGTGTCGTGAGGATCATCACGACGCCGCGCGGCGGCTCTTCGAGGAACTTCAACAGTGCGTTGGCGGCCGGAGCTCCCGCAAACTCGATATCGCCAAGCAACAGCACGCGCATTCCGCCGCCGTAGGATTGCAACTGCAGCTGCCGCACGAGATCGCGCGACGTCAGTTCATCGCCTTCACCGAAGCCCATCGACGCGTCGCGATCGCCGATTTTCATCATCCCGGCGTGCTCGAGGAAATCCGGATGATGCGTCTCGACGCCTTTAAAGAGCAGGCACGACGCACACGTTCCGTCGTAGCCGACGACGCCGCTTTTTGTTTCCGTACAGAGCAGCGATTGCGCCAGGCGTCGCGCGAACGTTTTCTTCCCGACGCCGGCCGGCCCGCTGAAGAGATATGCGTGCGCCATCGTCTGCGGCGTCAGCGACTCGAAGTACTTGCGCGGCCCCTGCGCCCCGATGACGTCAAACATCGTCGACCTCACGCAACGCTCGTTCGATCAGCTCATCCTTCGATTGCGTTCCATCCAGAACCCGATAGCGCGGGCCGCGGGCGAGCGCGAGAAATCCGTCGCGTACCCGTGCGTAAAAGCCGTCGTCTTCGGCCTCCAGCCGATCGACGGCGCGCCCCCGGGCGATGGTGCGGCTGCGCGACAGTTCGAGCGGAATATCCAATACGAAGGTCAGATCCGGCTCCAGACCGCCGGTCGCGGCATCGCACATGGTCCGAAGGACCCCTAGATCGACTCCGCGGCCGTAGCCTTGATAGGCCATCGTCGAGTCGACGAAACGGTCGCACAGCACGATTCGCCCGGCCGCCAGTTCCGGACGAATTCGGTCGGCAACGTGCTGCGCGCGGGCCGCATTGACGAGTAACGCCTCGGTCAAAGGCGCGATGGAGACGCCGCGATCGAGGAACAGAGCGCGAATAGCATCGCCGACCGGCGTGCCGCCGGGTTCGCGCGTCACGAAGATTTCGCGGCCCCGAGAGCGTAATCGGTCGGAAAGACCCGAGAGCAGAGTGCTCTTCCCGCTTCCTTCAATTCCTTCGACGGTTAGGAACATCGGTGCGGGTGTTCTACGAGGCAGAGGAACGAACATGTTCGCCGACGTTATCGATTGGTTTCTCGGGCGAGGCAGCGACCGGCGTCAGTATAAACGACGCCCGGGAGCCTTCCATCTATGGTACCTGCCGCCCACGCCGGGCACCGAGCCGCGCCCCGGCATCGGCCTCGAACTGTCGCCCAACGGCTTGATGTTCATGATGCCCGAGCAGCTTCCGAGTACCGAATTCAACTTGGTCCTGCGACTTCACGATACGAAGATACCGGTCCGTGTCCGGACTGCGCGCACCGATATCGTCCAGCATCAAGGCAAACCATGGACTCGCTACATGGGTGAGTTCGTCGGCATTGCCGCGGACAATTGGGACCGCCTCGTGCGTTACGTGAACAACGAGGCGGAAACGCCGGACCGGCGCAGGATGCAGAACCAAGAGATGGCCAAACAAGACGATGCCTATCGCCTGCTGCCGCTCGCGATCCAACAGAAGATCATCGCTAAACTCGTCCAGCAAAACAAACTCGAAGCGCCGCCTCCCGGGCAAACGCCGCTGGTCAAGATTTTCTATGGCGGCCTCATAAGCAAGCCGGGACAGCCGGTCGTCCATCGCGTCAACGTGCATAGCCGCATCCAGCTCAAAGACGAGCTGATGGCCTACGATACGCGCTTCCTCGTCGGCGAGGACGGCGAAGTCAAACTCGCTTAATCCGGCGTCGAGTCTTCGACGAACAATCGATCGTAGCGCAGCGTCCCCGCTTCGGTGACGCGTACGCCGGCCGTCGGAACGTGCGGGCGAAGTTTACCGTCGTGCATGAGATGTTCGACGGGAACGCCGTGCAGCAGCATCGCCGCATCCGATATCAGACGCCGGTGACAGCGCCACCACAGGGTTTCGGAACAGAGGATCGCGACGCGCGCCTCGGCGGCTTGCGCGAGCAGCCCAGCCAGAGCGTTTGCGAATTCGCCGGTTTCCATGTAGTCCGCATACGCCCGAAAACGTTCGTTACGCAACGCGACGTTGGGGCTGTTGCGATCGGGCTTGCGAAAACCGCCGAGCGCGGGCTCCCAGAGATAGGCGCTCGCAGCCTTTTCCGGGATCCATTGCGCCATCGCTTCGCTCCAGAAATGCGGATGGCGCCGGCTTTTCGGGAAAGCGCGTACGTCCACGATCGCTTCAATTGCAGCACCGCGGATGAGCTCGGCGAGCTCATCCGCGGTTGCCGTTCCATGTCCGAGGGTCAGCAGCGGCGCTCCTAAGGGAGATCGACGGTCTTGAAGATCCTGACGCGGCGATTGGGTTCGAGGCCGGTACTGCGGGACTGCAGGCGGTAGCGTTCGGCGAGTTGATGCTGCGCGCGGCGAACGTACGACGTCTGCGGCGACAGCTCGATCGCCTGATTGGTCAGCAGCACTTGATAGACGGCTTCCTCGGCTTCGCGCAGCGCGATCTCTTCGTGATCGATCGATCCGAGATTGAACACGTCGCGCAAGGCCGCTTGGATCTGCGTGGTCGTGTTCGTCTTGATCGAGTAGATCGGCACGTTGTCGGAGGCGATCTGCTTTAGCTTGGGCTGGCCTTTGCGTTCGAGCGTCTTGAGCGTGAGCACGACGTCGGCCTCGTCCCAATTTCTCGCCATCGTCGCGTTGACGCGCAGGTTGTGGATGGCGCGTTCGATCTTCGCGCGCGACACGCCGTAGGGAAAGATCGTTACCGGACGGTCGCGTTCGTCGGGATCGTGCTCGGGATCGAACGCATCGGCGGCCATTTGCGGCATCGATTCGGTGTCGGCTTCCTGAACGACGGTCACTTCGCCGCCGGGATGCCGCTGGCGAATCTCAGGCTGCGGCTGATATCCGCGAAGCAGTGCGTCGACGACTTCGGCGACGTTCTTGTGAATCGAAAGACGGTCGCGATCGTTGATTTCGACGACGATATCGAACGTCGGCGGCGCTTTTCGTTCGAGCACGGTTTTGCGCGTGCCGCGGCGGCGGGCTTCTTCGTCCGAGAGCGTCACCGCGCTGATGCCGCCGAGCAAGTCGGAGAGCGTCGGATTCATCAGCAAGTTCTCGAGGGTCTGTCCGTGGGCGGTGCCGATCAGCGTCACGCCGCGTTCGGCGATCGTGCGGGCGGCGCCGGCTTCGGCTTCGGTTCCGATCTCGTCGATGACGATGACCTGCGGCATGTGATTTTCGACGGCTTCGATCATCACGCCGTGCTGGAGGGCTGGGTCCGCGACTTGCATGCGCCGGGCGAGCCCGATGCCCGGATGCGGGATATCGCTATCGCCCGCGATTTCGTTCGAGGTATCGACGATCACGACGCGTTTGCGATCTTCAGACAGAATGCGCGCGCACTCGCGCAGCATCGTCGTTTTGCCGACGCCGGGACGGCCCAGCAGACAGATCGACTGGCCGCTGCGCAGAACGTCGAGCAGGATGTCCATCGTGCCGTAGACGGCGCGGCCGACGCGGCACGTGAGACCGACGATCTTTCCGGTACGATTGCGAATCGCGCTGATACGGTGCAGCGTCTGCTCGATGCCGGCCCGGTTATCCGCGCCGAACGGCGAGATTCGCGAGCAGACGTGCGCGATGTCTTCGTGTGAAACCGGCGTCTCGGTCAGATATGAAAAATCGTGCTCGAAACGAGCCTCGGGCGGACGCCCGAGATCGAGCACGACTTCAATTATATCTTCGAGATTGTTGACCCGTACGAGCGCTTGCCGGATCGCGAGGGGGAAGATGTCGAGGAGTTGAGAGAGTTCCCAACTCGGGGAGACGGACTGGATTCGAACCGCCAATACTGATCCTCACTTCCCTGAGGTATTTTGGGTGGACTTTACTATATATGGGGTCCGACCCTGCCCTCGGGCACCAAATAGTGTAAACGCCGCCCGTCGGCGCTCGATCTCGACGAGGGGCGGCGGTCGTAGTGCCGCTATTTAACGACCCGGATGACCTTCAGTTCGTCGTCGTACGAACCTTGAATGCGCACGCCCGCGCGCAGTTCTAGGCGCAAGTAGTCGATGATCTCGGGCGTCAATTCTTCGCCGGGTGAAATCACCGGAATGCCCGGCGGATATGGCGAGAGCGTTTCGGCGCAAATGCGGCCGTGCGAATCCTTGAACTTCACGAACTCGGTATCGGCTAAGAATGCGTCGCGCGGCAGCATGCGCATCGGCGGAATCTTCGGCAGCTGATAGCTGCCCCGATTCAAGCGCTGCTCGAGTATGCCGGACGGGGCGTACATGTCGACCGGCCGGTCGTCGCGCGCCAGCTCTTCGAACGCGGTGACGAAACGATCCGCCGCTTCACGCGTCGTGCCGATTGTGAACAACGCGACGACGTTGAAGAGGTCGGCCAACTCCACCTGAATGTTGTAGCGCTTGCGTAGAATTTCCGACGCCTCGTACCCGGTGTAGCCTAGACCTTTTACGGTGACGGCGATCTTGGTGGGGTCGAGGTCGAACACGCCGACGCGGCCTTGAATTTCGTCGCCGAAGCAGTACAATCCATCGATCTCGTTGAGCCGGCGGCGCGTTTCTTGCGCGAGCGCGATCGTGCGCGAAAGCAGCGCCGGCCCCTCGGTCGCCATCTGCTTGCGCGCGACGTCGAGCGAGGCCAGCATCGGCAGATTGGGCGATGTCGAAAGGAACATCTTCAGCACCGCTTTGAGCCGGTCCATCCGGACGCGGTCGCCCCGCGCGTGCAGCATCGCACACTGCGAAAAGGCCGAGAGCATTTTGTGCGTCGAGTTGATGCATAGGTCGGCGCCGGCGGCCGTCGCCGAGAGCGGCAGCGCCGGATGAAAGTGAAAGTGCGGGCCCCACGCTTCGTCGACCAGCATCAGCTTGCCGGCGTCGTGAACGATGCGCTCGATCGACGCAAGGTCGGCGGCGACGCCGTAATACGTCGGCGAAACGACGTACACCGCGACGAGATCGGGATGTTCGGCCAGGGTCCGCTCGATGGTCTCGGGGGTGACGCACAGATCCATGTGCAGTTCTTCGTCGACTTCGGGCTGCATATAGACCGGCTCGGCACCGCTCATGACGAGTCCTCCGAGCATCGACTTGTGCGAGTTGCGCGGCACGGCGATCTTGTCGCCCGGATTGCACGCGGTCATCATCATGCATTGATTGCCGCTGGTCGAACCGTTGACCAGGAAAAAGGTGTGATCGGCCCCCCACGCCTCCGCCGCCAGTTCTTGCGCCTCTTTAACCGACTCGGTCGGCTGAAGCAGGTCGTCGATCCCCGGCATCGGCGTGAGATCGATGGCACAGATATTGTCGCCGACGAATTCGCGGAAGGCGAGGTCCATCCCGACGCCTTGAATGTGCCCCGGCGTGTGAAACGGCAAGACCCCTGCATCGACGTAGTCGAGAAGCGCTTGAAAATACGGAGCCTTGGTTTGGTCGAGCGCCATCCTACGCCAAAACTTCGAAGCCGAGACGGTCGAGCATCGCGAAGTCGTCGGCGTCACCGCGCCCGTCCGTGGTGAGGTAGTTTCCGAGGACGATGCCGCTGGCGCCGCTGCGCATGCCGAGATCCTGAAGGCCCTGCAGTGTGATTTCGCGGCCGCCGGCAAACCGTACCAGCGCCTTCGGCAGCGCCAGCCGCGCCATCGCGACGAAGCGGAGCGCTTCGACCGGCTCGACCAGCGACCGGTCGCCGAACGGCGTGCCCGGTCGCGGATTGAGAAAGTTGATCGGCACTTCCTGGGGGCCGAGTTCCTGGAGCGCGCAAAGGAAGTCGACGCGATCCTCGATCGACTCGCCCATGCCGATGATGCCCCCGCAGCAGAGCTCCAGCCCCGCGCGCTTCACCAGCGTGCACGTCTCCCAGCGCTCGTCAAACGTGTGCGTCGTGCAGACCGATCCGAAGTAGCGGCGCGACGTCTCGAGATTGTGGTTGACCTTGTCCACACCCGCGGCGAGCAGTTTCGCAATCTGCGGTTCGGTCAGGATGCCGAGCGAGACCGCCACCGTGAGCGGAAGCTCCGCCTTGATAGCGACGACGGCTTCGCAGACGCGCTCCAACAGTTTCGTCGACGGGCCGCGCACGGCGACGACCACGCAGAACTCGCCCGCACCGCGCGCGTGCGCGTCGCGAGCGGCTTCAACGAAACCTTCGACACTCGAGAGGACGTCGGGCTCGACGTCGCTGGCGTAACGCGCACTCTGCGAGCAAAAGTTGCAGTCCTCCGAGCAGCCGCCGCGCTTCGCGTTGTACAGCACTTCCACGGCGATTCCATCGCCGCAGTGCAGCGCGCGCACCTCGTCCGCAAGCGACAGCAGCTCGGGCAGTTCGCTCTCGGGAAGAGCGGCAAGGTGCACGAGCAGATCGCGGCCGGCGGGCAAATGCCGTACCAGTACGCAGGAACGCGCGAGGTCGATCGTCGGATGAGACACGGTTTATTCTGGATGCACCAATGGGTCGAAGAGTGATACGCCGGACGCAACCGAGGCGGGCTCGTCGTCGGCAAACGGCAGAATGCCAAGAATCTTCAGCTTTCCCTGCAGCGCTCGCTCGACTTCTTTCGCATATCCGGGTTCGGTGCGACGCCACCGCTCTACCAGCACCGCACCGGCGACCGGCAAGCCGAACTGCTCGCAGAGGTTATAAGTAAGCAGCGCGTGGTTCAGACAGCCCGAGCGAAGGCCGATCACAAGCACGACGGCGAGCTTCGCCTTAGCGGCTACGTGACCGAAGTGTTCGTGCTGATTGAGCGGCACCATCAGACCGCCGGCCCCTTCGGCAACGATTGCTCCTGGAATCGAGTCCAGCGCATCCGCGAGTTCGTGCGCGTGCACGGCGGCCGCGCCTTGTGCAAGCGCTGCGGACCACGGGTCGGCTGCCTTCGTAAAGCGGGCAAGTTCGACGAATCGGGTCTCGGCGAGTCCTCCGGCGCGCGCGGCATCACCGGCAAGCTTGGGAGCGAGCCCGGTCTGCACGAGCTTGACGATCGTCGGCTTCTCGCCGCCTAAACGCAGCGCGCGCGCCAGCGCCGCGCTGACTCGCGTCTTGCCGACGTCGGTATCGGTGCCCGTTACGAGGTAGCGATGCATCGGCGAAGTTCTTTCACGACCAGGTCGATCTGCTCCGGCGTGTGATCGGCCCGAATCGAAAAACGCAGCCTCGACGACCCCGGCGGAACCGTCGGCGGCCGCACGGCCGGCGCGTTGATCCGCGCCCGTCGCAGGGATGCGGCGACCTCGAGCGCGCGCCGCTCCGAACCGAGAATCACCGGGACGATCGGCGAGATGCCGTCGGGCGCTTCGAATCCGAGTTCGCGCAGCCCGGCGCGGAGCCGGCTCGCGTTTGCGGCCAAACGCGCTCGCCGATCGTCGGCGCGGCGCGCGAGCACGATTGCGACGCGCGCGGCGAGTGCAATTGCGGGCGGCAGCGCTGTATCGAAAACGAACGAACGCGCGCGGTTCACGAGCAAGTCGATCGCCTCGGCCGGCCCGGCGACGAATCCGCCATGCGCTCCGAGCGCTTTCGAGAGCGTGCCCATGACGATGGTGCGCGGATCGTCCAACCGGCGCGCGAGGCCGGCTCCTTCCGGCCCGGCGACGCCCAGTGCGTGCGCTTCGTCGACGAAGAGCAGGTCGTCGTTTCCGAGATCGTCGAGGAGCCCGCGCGGATCGACTACATCGCCGTCCATGCTAAAAATCGTCTCGCTTACGACCAGCGTGCTCGAGCCGCGCGACGCGCGCGGGGGCAGCGACGCGTGCGGATAGATCGTGCGCGGCGCGCGCGAAAGGCGGATCCCGTCTATCAGGCAAGCGTGATTGCGCTCGTCGGAGGCGACGGCATCGACCGTCTGCGCCAACACCGGAAGCGCGCCGAGCGCCGCATGATATCCCGAAGAGAACAAGAGCGCGCGCTCGCGTCCGAGCCACCGCGCGAGTTCGTCTTCGAGCAGCGAATGTTCGCGATGCCGGCCACCCAGCAGCCGCGCACCGCCCGAGCCTACCCGCCCCGCATGCTTGAGCGCCGCGACGACTTGCGGTTCCGTCGCGAGTCCGAGGTAGTCGTTGGATGCAAAGTCGATCGCACCGTCGTCGGCATGCGTAGCGACCTCGCGATAACGCCCATCCGCGCGTATCGCCGCAAGCATGGCGTCGACCCGGCGCAGATAACCCGGCTCGCTCACAGCGTCTCCAATTCGGCGGCGAGCGCGTCGAAGAATCCGTCGACCTCACGCGCGCTCGACGAAAGCGGCGGAACGAACTGTATCGTATCGCCGATCGGACGGGTGAATGCACCCCGCTCGTAGAGTCCGTTCGCTACGCGCCAGGCGGGCGACGGTGCTTCGCGCGCGTCGATCTCCTCGGCGCGCAGTTCGACACCGATCATGGCTCCGGTTTGCCGCGCGTCTCGCACCAGACGATGCGTCTTCAGCGCCGCGAGCCGTTCGCGCGCCGCCCGCGCGATCAGCGACGTGTTGTGCAGCGTTCCTTCTTCTTCGAACAGCGCGAGCGAAGCAAGCGCCGCCGCACAAGCAATCGGGTTGCCCGCGTACGAATGTCCGTGAAAGAAGTGTCTGAAATCGCCCGGCGCACCCAGGAATGCGTCGTACACGCGCGCGCTCGCAAGGGTCGCAGAAAGCGCGAGCGTTCCGCCCGTGACGCCTTTACCGAGCGTCAGCAAATCCGGTTCGAGGGAAAGCTGCTCGAAGGCAAACATGGTCCCGGTCCGGCCGAAGCCCGTCGCGATCTCGTCGACGATGACGAGCGGGACGATCTCCCGCAAGCGCGCGTAGCTCGCTGCGGGAACGACGCGCATCCCGGCCGCCGCTTGCACGAGCGGCTCGACGATGACGGCGGCAACGTCACCGTCGAGGGCGGCCGGATCGTCGTACGAACGCGTCTCAAACGTGACGCTTGCAAACGGCACCTTGAAACGTTCGACGTCCGAAACGCTCATCGCTCCGATCGTATCGCCGTGATACGCGTCCGTTAGCCGCACGAAACGCGTGCGCTCCGGGGCGCCGGCGTTACGCCAATACTGCAGCGCCATCTTCAACGCCGCCTCGACGGCACTCGCGCCGTCGCTCGCAAAGAACGCGCGCTCCATACCGGTCGCGGCGCACAGCCGCTGCGCGAGTTCTTCCGCGACCGGATTGGTCGCGCCCAGGGTGGTCGCATGATCGAGGATCGTCGCCTGGCGAGTGATGGCTTCGACGATTCGCGGATGACAGTGGCCGTGGACGACGGTCCAAATCGAGCTGACGGCATCGTAGAGCCGCCGGTCGCGTTCGTCGATCAGCACCGTGCCCTCACCGCGGACGAACGTGCGCGCGGCGCGGTCGAACTCCCTCATTTGCGTGAAGGGAAGCCACAGGTTCGAGGTCGTGGTGGGGGCGCTCATAGCAGAGGCTCGCGATTCGGCACGCCGAAGCGTAACCATGCCCGTGGAAGCAGTAAACGACGCACCAGTTATTGTCGTCGGCGGTGGACCCGTCGGATTTTCGCTCGCGCTTGGTCTCGCGCACCACGGCGTCCGGTCGATCGTGCTCGAGAAAGAGGTGCAGCCTTCGACGGAATCGCGCGCCCTCGGTGTCTGGGCGCGCACCATCGAGATCCTGCGCGATTGGGGCGCAGGCGACGCGCTCTGCGCGGCCGGCACGTACTATCCCGCCGCATCGATTCACGATGCGCGCGACGGACGGCCGCTTTTCACGATCGATTTTACGACGATCAGCGACGTCTTCGATAACCCCGGCGGCTTGATCGTTCCGCAGTACGATACGGAGCGCGTGTTGCGCGATCGCGCGATCGCCAGCGGCATGTGCGAAGCGCGTACCGGGTGGGAGGTTACCGGTATCGAGCAGGACGCTTCGGGCGTCCGCGTGACGGCTAAGCACGGCGGCGATGAAAGCGTGCTGCGATGCGCCTATGCCGTAGGCTGCGACGGCGCGCACGGTATCGTGCGGCGCCTTCTCGGGATGACGCTCGACGGCACGACGTATAGCCATCGCGCGATCATCAGCGACGAACGCGTGGAGGACGACGACGCCGCCGCGCCCTTCATCCGGCTCGCGCTGGATTATCCGGGGTTTTTGATCGGAATTCGCTACGCGCCGAAAACCTGGCGCGTCATCGCATCGGTCGACGCCGGCGCCGACGAGTCCGCAGCACTCGGCGACGCGGCGCATGCCGAGCGGCTCCGCGCCGTCTTCGGCCGCGATCCGCGCGGCAAAACGCTGTGGAAAAGCCTTTTCCAACTGCATCGACGGCGGGCGCGCAGCTTCGTCGTCGGGCGGGTAGCGCTGGCGGGTGATGCGGCGCATCTGGTGAGCCCGGCGGGCGGCGAAGGAATGAATGCCGGCCTGCAAGACACGTTCAATCTTGCATGGAAGCTCGCGCATGCGGTCGACGGACGCGGCGATGCCGTCGCGCTGCTCGCCAGCTACAACGACGAGCGACAGCAAATCATCGCCGACACCGTCGACGCGATGAGCGACAAGCTCACGAAGTTCACGATGCAGACCCCCGTGTGGATGAAGAAAATCGGCCTCGGCGTGCTGACGCGCATGCTTCGCGAGCGCGGCATCCAACGCAAGGCCTGCCGTAACGCCGGCATGCTAACCGGGCGATATACGAAATCGGCGCTGATCGATGCGCGCCATCCGCTCGCCGGGCGCCGTATCGACGATCTGGTTCTTCCGAACGGCTCGCGGATCAATCGCGCGCGCGCGGGCAAAGCCGCGTTGATCGCCGTCGGCAAGATCGATCTGGAGGGTCTGGCCGCATTGCGGATTCCCGTGCCTCCGAAGCGCTGGGTCGTGAAGCCACCGGTGGTTCTCATCGTTCGCCCGGACGGCATCGTCGCTGCGGTCGTCGAGAAACCGACGCGCGCGAAGGTCGAGGCTGCCTGGCAAAAAGCTTTCGCGGGAGAAGCTCTCGCAGGATAGGCGCTAGTAGCTTACCGACGCGAGCGGTTCGGGTTGCGGATTGGTCCACACCGAACCGTCGTCATACACGACCTTCAGAACCGTGATGCGCAGTTCGGTCTTAATATTCGACGCGACCGACTGCCAGCAGTTCGCGAGAGCCGGACTCGTGCTATTCACCGTTCCGAGAAATTTGGTTGGGGGCCGAATGGCGACGCCGGGCGCGAACGACCCGAGACGATCGACGAATTCGTTCGCGGGGACGCTGCCCAGCGGATCTTGCTGCACCGTCGTCAACCCGAAGCGAACGGCCGTGATCGGGCGATCCGACGTGTTCGTGAACGTTACGCACGCCAGCACGGTGTCGTGATGCCACGGAATCACGAACGGGCTGGTGACCGCGACCGGCGAGCCGGAAGCGCCGGGTGCCGTCACTTGAGCGGCGGCACTGCCGGGCCACGCCGCCAAAATCGCTGCAATGAGAACGATCGCTCGATTACTCATGGATCGATTGTGGTTCCGCTTCCTGGGAAGCGGCCGGGCCATTCGTTAGCGCCGGATTAGGAGAGCGTTACTCCCAGCCGACTTCGTCGACGTAACACCACTTCCAACGCTCGCCGGGTTGGAAGGAGCGGATGATCGGGTGTTTCGTCGCGTGGAAATGCTTGGTCGCATGTTTGTTGATCGACGAGTCGCAGCAGCCGACGTGCCCGCACTCCAAACATTCGCGCAGGTGAACCCAGGTCGAACCCATCTTCAAGCACTCCTCGCAGCCGGCAGCGCTGGGTTTGACGACCCGGATCGTGTTGAGGTGCGTGCAGGGAACGGCTTCTTGCGCCACTACTACTCGACTCGCTCGTCGATCGAGACGTTGTAGAGGAATAGGAACTTGCCCCATTCGCCGGGCAGCGTATTGCGCTTAATCTGAATCCAGGGAATGTACTTCGGCTGACGCGGCTTTCGCTTCAGCGCCATGTTCGCTTCGGCCGGCGTGCGGTTGTTCTTACGATTATTGCAGCGCATGCACGCGCAGCACAGATTCTCCCACGTCGACGGACCGCCGCGGCTTTTTGGTACGATGTGATCGACCGTCATCAACCGCTCGCCGCGCACGCCGCAGTATTGGCAGACGTGATTGTCACGGATCAGGACGTTCTTTTTCGTCAGCGCGACGCGCTGCATCGGACGGCGGATATAATACAGCATCCGGATGATCGACGGCATTCGCATCTCGTAGCTGGTCGACGCGAGAATGCGCTCCAATCCGTGCAGCATCTCCGCCTTGCCGGCAAAGATGAGTTTGACGGCGCGCTGAAAGCTGGTGATGTTCAGCGCTTCGTACGTAAAGTTCAAAACGAGGACGTCACTCACGGTCGACGGTCTTCTCCAAAGCGCGAAAGCGAGGCACTTATATGCCTCGCTTTCGTACGAACGTCATTCGGGTTTCGGTCAGCATCTGCGCCATCGCTAACCGTTCGTCCGGGCGCAGCCTTTCTTTGACCCGCTCGAAAGCGGCGGTAGCAACGTCGATTGCGACCTCCGCGGAGGGGTAGTCAGGTTGTCGGCCGTCCGTGTCGGTGAGGTAGGCGTGTGCCGCGAGCGCGAGCGTGGCGACCACTTCGGAGAGCAGCGGCTCGACCGGTGGGATCTGCCCTTGGAAGCCCGCGGGTTCGTTCCCGTGGGCGTCGGCGCGCGCAGTCATTACTGCAAAGAGTTACGCGGCGGTCGTCGCCTTCCCTACGGCCGCTTCGACCATACTTAGGAAGTACGCGTGCACGCGCGGGTCGGCCGTCAGCTCGGGATGGAACGACGTGCCGAGGACGGCGCCCTGGCGCACCATCACGCCGTGCCCGTCGCGCTCGGCGAGCATTTCGACCGCTGGCCCGGCGCGCTCGATCCACGGCGCGCGAATGAATATCGCAGGAAACCGCCGCGCGCCGAGCGCCGGAATTGCGAGGTCGATTTCAGCCGAATCATTCTGGCGGCCGAACGCGTTGCGGCGGACCGTTACGTCGAGCAGGCCGAGCGACGGCTGGTCCAGCCCGGCGACGTCGCGCGCGACCACGATCATTCCCATGCACGTGCCCCAGAGCGGCATCCCGGCGCGAACGCGCGCAACGATCGGCTCTGCCAGTTCGAAGCGGGCAAGCAGCTTCATGACCGTCGTCGACTCGCCGCCGGGAATCACGAGCCCGTCGACGCGCTCCAGCTCGGCGTGCGTCTTTACTGGAATAGCGGCGGCCCCGGCCTTCTCGAGCGCGGCGACGTGCTCGGCAACGTCGCCTTGTAACGCCAGTACTCCGACGAGCATCAGTTTCCGCGGGTGGACATGAGTTGCGACTGGTCGAGCGTTCGCAAGTCGAGGCCTTCCATCGCTTCCGCGAGGCCGAGCGACCGGCTCGCGTCCGCGATGACTTTCGGATCGTTGAAATGCGTCGTTGCGTCGACGATCGCTTTGGCGAACGCCTTCGGATTCTTCGACTTGAAGATGCCGCTGCCGACGAAGATGCCTTCGGCGCCCAACTGCATCATCAGCGCAGCATCGGCCGGCGTCGAGACGCCGCCCGCACAAAACAGCACGACCGGCAGCCTGCCTTCCGCGGCGACTTGGCGGACCAGCTCGAGCGGTGCTCCGAGATCGCGTGCGCGCACGACCAGTTCTTCCTTCGGAACGACGGTCAGCTCGCGAATCGCGTCCGAGATGGCGCGAATGTGGCGCACGGCCTCGACGATGTTTCCGCTGCCGGCTTCGCCCTTGCTGCGAATCATGGCGGCGCCTTCGGCGATGCGGCGCAGCGCCTCGCCTAGATCGCGGGCGCCGCAGACGAACGGCGTCGTATAGTCGTGCTTGTCGCAGTGGTACTTGTCGTCGGCGGGCGTGAGCACTTCCGACTCGTCGATGTAGTCGATGCCGATCGACTGCAGTACCTGCGCCTCGGCGAAATGGCCGATGCGCACTTTGGCCATCACCGGAATCGTGACGGCATCCATGATGCCCTGGATTAGCTCGAGGCTGCTCATGCGCGCCACGCCGCCATCCGCGCGGATGTCGGCCGGAATGCGTTCGAGCGCCATCACGGCAACCGCGCCGGCCTCTTGCGCGACGACGGCCTGTTCGGGGGTGACCACGTCCATGATCACGCCGCCCTTGAGCATCTGCGCGAGCCCGCGCTTAACGGTGACGGTTCCAGTATGTTCCATGTACCTATCGTATCATCGGTTTCCAATGGGAACATTGGGAACGCAGCCTCTCGATAGGCGCTTTTAACCCTCCTTATCGGGAAGCGCCCGTAGGGCGCGCACTCCTGAGCCTGTCGAAGGGCGGGGGACTGGACACGGGCTGCGGAGCGGTTGTCGGCTCCTCGGTTGGGATCGCAAGCGGGCTGGCCGTCGCGGTCGGCAGCGGCTGCTGGCGCCAAACCGGGATGTTCGGGTTGGGGGTCGGGGTGTGCGAAACGGGGGCCGACGTGACCGCCGCGGGGGTGGGCAGCGGCATCGGCGGGATCCGAGGGTCAGGAAAGCGAGGATCCGGTGCCGCGGTGAGGGTCATCGAGCGCTTCCAATCCGGGCCGAACGGGCCGGCCGTCTGAAGCGGCTCGGGCGTAATCGCGACCGGGAGCGTGACGTTCCCGCGCGCAACCTGGCCAAGCACCGTGTCGCCCATGCGCTCGCCCAAAAGAATTGCCAGGAGCAGCACGGCGGCGCCGGCGGCGAGGAAAATCGTGGGAAGGCGGTTGGTCGGCATCGGGAATCCGGTCATTCGGCGCCTACTGCCTGCCGACTCCTGCCTTTCGCGGCTTAAGCGCGGACGAGATTCTTCAGCACGTCGCGCGGTGCGGCGCGCGCCTTGCGGTCGCGGGGCTTGCCGACGAGGTGGACTTCACGCAGGGCGCCGGGCGCCATTTCGACGCGCGCCGTGACGCCACGAAACTCGACTTGGACGTCGCGCGGCGCGTCCAGCATGTTGCCCAGAAAAATCCGCACCGCGTCGTTTTCGTCTTCGAATGCAACGGCACAGACTTCGACGGGCGAGGTCGTCACTTCGTCGCTCACGTCGCGACCCGCGTAGATGCACGTGAACGGCTCTTCCGCCGAAAGCTCGGGCATATCCGCGTAGATGGTATCGCCGGCCAAATCGATCACGTACGTGCAGCGCCGTCCGCCCCAATGCACGCGCGCGGCCGCCACCCACGTCCAATCCTTCGGACGAAGCGGCGCGAGATGCGGACGCCCGCTGGTCCGATAGCCGTTGAGACCGCCGACCGTCTCGGCGACCGCCCAGAGATATTTCGCGCCGGTCCACGGCGAGAGGTACATGCCGCGGTTGGAGAGCGATCCGCCGTCGAACCATTCACCGAACTCGCCGGGAACCGTATTGCGCGGACTCCCGCCCTCCATCGCCTTGTACACGATCTCCAAGAAATGCACGGACTCGTCGGTCAGGCCGTTGCGTGCGAGTGCGACGGCGTACCATAAGGTCAAGTCGGGCCAGATTCCGCCGAGCAACCCGAATCCGAACGACGGGAAGTACCAAGCGTCTGCGGTCGAGATCGTTCGCAAGCCGACCGGCGTTACGAAATCGGCTTCGAGCAGCCGTTTGAGGATCGCGCGGCGCTGTTCGGGATCGGCGACGTCGAACAACACCGGAAAGACTTCGTCGGCCGTAAAGTTGTCCTGATAGTTGCCTTCTTGATCGTAGTTGAGCACGAAGGCGCGCGTATCGTCGTTGTACAGATGCTTCATCATGGCGTCGCGCAGCTCGCGCGCCTGCCCCGAGTAGTTCTCCCAATGCTCGTGGTCGCCGGCGACGGCGCACAGCATCGCGGCCGCTTCCAGCGCGAAGACCGCCTCGGCGTTGATCTCGGTCACCGCACCGTCGAGCGTGTATTGCGGAATGATGTTGCGCCACGACGAGATGCCGTACATGTCGACGCCCTTCGCACGGCAGAAAACCAGGCCGCGCTCGTCGCGCTGCGTGAGCATATAATCGGCCAGCGCGATCGCAAGCGGCAGACGGTCGCGCACCCACGCGTCGTCGAGCGTAGCGTTGTAGTGGTGCAGCATCGCGATGAGGTGGAGCGGCGTGTCGTCGTTGATGTTGAGATCGTAGGCGGTCTTGTAGCCGCTCACTCCGCGCACGTATTCGACCATCAAACCGCTGGCTTCCACGTTCTTATCGAACACTTCAAGCGAATTGCGTGAGAACTCCGGCCACAGATAGTCGTATCCGTGGACGAACCACGACGTGTCGCGTGAAACCAAAATATCCGACGGCGGGGAGTTGGTCGAACCCCAGCCGTGCGGATACTCCTTGACGATGCGAAGCATGTTCGCTTTCGCCCACGCGACGCCGCGAGAAATCTCCGGGCAGGGCGTGACGAATCGCGCGTCGGCCAGGCGACGCGCAAAATATTGCTGCGTGTCGTGCAGCGCGCGCCGGTCGGTCAGCAGCGCTTCGAGCGCCTTGCGGCTGGCGCCGGCACCATCCTTATCGTAAACGACGCACAGCCGCAGCGATTCGCGCGCGCCCGGTGCGACGCGCAGCACGTATTCCAGTGCGCCGAAGATGCGGCGGCCGGAAATCTCGGCGCGGGCCGACGGTGCCTCGGTCGTGAGTGCCGCACGGCGCATGTATTCGAGCAGCACCTGTTCGCGAAGCGAAAGTTCGACCGCCGCCGGTTCGCGAGATCCGCCCCACCAGCGCTCGCCGCCGGTCTCGACGTTCTTCGAGCAGATGAAGCGGCCATCGCTCCACGCGCGCACCTGATGCTCGGGTTCGCCGTAGAACTGCTGGCCGACCAGCATCGCCCATGGAAAAACCGCAACCTCGAAGTCTTTTTTGCCGGGGTTGTAAATCGTGATGTCCACGACGAATGCGACGGACCGCTCGAACGCCGGCCCGTGCGGCACGTAGAACGATTCGGAAATGTTGGCGCGATGCTCGAGCGTAAACTCGGATATCTGCGCGTACGGCAAAAACGTCAGTTCGCGTTCGAACTGGTGGGGAAAAACGGTCCGCCCGCCGATGGCGTTGCCGGGATCGCGCAGTCGGTAGGCGACTTGATGCGTGCCGAAAATGATTTGATCGGTGTCGGCGTCCCATAAACCGCGCACGCCGCCTTTTGCGGTGGCCTGCGCGTACGTCTTATAATTTCCCAGCAACAGCCCGTAGGGCGTCTCCGATTCGGGCAGGACGTAGGCACAAAATTCGTTCCGTTGTGCGTCGAAGCTCGGGCGCATTCTTTGACCGTACTTTGCGCTATCGGCGGCGAAGGCGCCTCCTGGAAGGACGGCAAACTCCAGGCCGCGATGGCTTCATACCTCGCTCCGGCGAAGATCAACCTGACGCTTGAAGTTTTAGCGCGGCGCGAGGACGGCTATCACTCGCTGCGCAGCGTGATGGTTCCGCTCTCGCTGGCGGACGCGATCGCCATCGAGCCGAGCGAGCGCTTTGCCTTTGAATGCGGCGCCGAAGGTCTCGGCGGCAACGACAATCTCGTGGTCCGCGCCGTCGCAGCCCTGGGGGCACTGCCGCCGGTGCGAATAACGCTGACGAAGCATATTCCTTCGCAAGCGGGTCTCGGCGGTGGCTCCTCCGACGCCGCCGCGATCTTGCGTGCGGCGATGGACGGAGCGCTGGGCGGGCCGCCCCGCGTCGATTGGTTGCAGATCGCCCGAATGCTCGGCTCGGACGTGCCGTTCTTTCTCGCCGGGACTGCGGCTTTAGTTGAAGGCACGGGTGAGCGCGTGACGCCCGCCGGCTCGCTGCCGCCGTGGAACGTGCTGATCGTCAAACCGCCCGCCGCCGTTTCGACCGCGGCGGCGTACGCGGCAATCGACCGCACCGAGCGCCCGAGCCGCGCTCGCAATAGTTCGGTTTCGATCGAAGCGCTGACCGCATTGCAGCGTTTCGACTTCGACGCCGTCGAGCGGCTGCTCCAGAACGACTTCCACGACGTCATCGCGTCGACCGTGCCGGAGGTCGCGACCGCAATCGACGCGCTGCACGGCGCGGGGGCGCGCCGCGCGCTTTTGTCGGGATCGGGCTCGTGTGTCTTTACGCTGGCCCCGGCCGCCGAGCGCATCGAAGCCATCGCTTCGCGCCTGCATCTGCCGGCGGCGTACGCGGTGTACAAAGCCCAGTTCGCGAGTACACCCGCGTGGCGATGACGGCGATCGTCCTCGCGGGCGGACCGCCCGACGAGGTCGCGGCGCAAGAGCCGGGAGCGCCGAACAAAGCCTTCGTCCGCATCGCCGGCATAACGCTGGTCGAGCGGGTCATTGCGGCGTTGCGATCGGCCCCATCGGTCGGCCGCATCGTCGTCGTCGCACCCGAAGCCTCGCACGAACACGCCGCACTGATCGGCGCGCACGAACGCCGGGCGGACGGTGTGCGCATCACCGAAAGCTTGCGCAGCGGGCTCGCGGGACTGCCGCCGGACGACCTGGTTCTCGTCGCGGCGTCAGACCTGCCGGTGTTGACCGCCGCATCTATTGAAGAGTTCGTCGCCGGCGTCAGAAAGATGGACGCCGACCTCGTCTACGGCTGCGTCGAAAAGAGCGTGCATATGAGCCGTTACCCGGAGATCCCGCACACGTGGGCACGTTTGCGCGACGGTACGTTCTGCGGCGGCGGACTGATGGCGATCAAACCGCGTGCGCTGATATCGCTCGAGCGTTTCATCGAGCGCCTCGGAGCGGCGCGAAAATATCCGTGGAAGTTGGCCGGGCTGTTCGGATGGGATACGCTCGCGCGCTACGCAGCCGGACGTCTCGCGATCGCGCAAGCCGAAGCCCGGGCGAGCGCCTTGCTCGGTGCGCCGGTGCGTGCGCACGTTTCGCCGCACGCCGAGACCGGCGTCAACGTCGACCGCGTCACCGATATCGCCCTCGCGGAGGCGCTGCTTGCTGCTCGACCTCTTTGATGCCGCGCTCGCCGATCGCGCCGAGGCGCTCGCCCTCGACGATCTCACGTACCGCCAACTGCACGACGGTTCGCGGCGCGTCGCACTCAAGTTCCAAGAACGCGGCATCCGCGCGGGCGATCGCGTCGCGATTTATAGCGAGAACCGCCAGGGGTTCGTCTTCGCGTACCTCGCCGCGCTGCGCATGGGTGCGATCGCGGTGCCGATCAACGTCCTTTACCGCGCGAGCGATCTTTCGCACGTGCTCTCCGACGCGCAGCCGTCGCTCGTCGTCTGCTCGTCCGCCAGCGCGCCGTTCGTTGCCGAGGTCGCGACCGAGGCGTGGCTCATGTACGCGGCCGACGTTGAAACCTGGGCGCGCGACACGAGTCTTCCGGCGCCGGCATCGCATCTGCGGCCGGCCGGAGACGATCCGGCGATCATCGTCTATACGAGCGGAACGACCGGCGCCTCTAAGGGAGCGATCCTTTCGCACGGCAATCTCGCGGCGATCGTCACCGCGCTCCTCGTCGCTTGGCGCTGGCAAGCCGCCGACGTGCTGCTGGTTACGCTGCCGCTCTTTCACGTGCACGGGCTGATCGCCGCGACGACCGCATCGCTGGCGGCTGGCGGACGGATCTTGCTGCGCGAGCGATTCGACGCCCGCGACGTGCTCGACGCGATTGCCGCCGGCGCGGTCACCATGTTCTTCGGCGTTCCGACGATGTACGTACGGCTGCTCGAGAACGCCGGCGAACGCACGCTGCCGCCGATTCGCCTGTACGTTTCGGGCAGCGCGGCGCTATCGCCAGAAACGCATCGCGCGTTCGAAGATCGCTTCGGAGCGCAGATTCTCGAACGTTACGGCGCGACGGAGTTCGGGTTCGCCCTCGGCAACCGATACGCGGGCCCGCGCATCGCGGGCAGCGTCGGCATTCCGATGCCGGGCGTTCGCGTGCGCGTGGCCGCACCCGACGGTGTGGAACCGTTGCCGGAAGGGGCGATCGGCGAACTTTTGGTCGCCGGCGCGAACGTGTTCGCCGGATATTGGGAGAGGCCGCAGGACACCGCGGCATCGTTTGCCGTGGATGACGACGGAACGCGCTGGTATCGCAGCGGCGACCTCGCAGAGTACGATACCATCGACGACGTCTATCGCATCGTCGGACGGATCAAGGAGCTGATCATCACCGGCGGCTTCAACGTCTACCCGCGCGAAGTTGAAGACGCAATCGAACGGCTGGAAGGGGTGCGCGCCTGCGCGGTCGTCGGCAAGCCCGACCCGGCGCGCGGCGAACTCCCGATCGCGTTCGTCGAAGTCGAAGGGTTCGTCGACACCGAAGCGCTGCTGATCCTGCTGCGTTCGCAGCTCGCGAGCTTTAAGATCCCCAAGGAAATACGCGTCCTCGAGACCCTGCCACGCAACGCGATGGGAAAACTCGACAAACCGGCTTTGCGAAGGCTTCTCTAGCCTCAAAACTATTGGAAACGTCCCGGGGGCGGCTGGAATGGCGCGGTCGGATGGTGGCGGTGCGGGGTTTCTTTGGTTTAGTGGTCCTTACGGTGCTGCTCGCAGGATGCTTTGCCCAAGGCAGTCAGGGCAAAGCTGGCGGTGACGGTCAGAAGTACGTTCTCGCAACGGTACCGCGTTTCGCGAAGACCTGGAGCATTTCGGAATTCGACCGTCAGGTGATACCGAACTTTTATAAGAGCGCTACGCACGCGCAGAGCGAGAAGTTCTTCAACGCATTTCGCCGCAAGCTCGGGCCGCTTCAGGCACTTTCCGTCGCCAAGAGCGTGCAGAAAGAAGGCTGGTTCGCTGGGACCGGCTCGGTGATCGCACAGCAATACCTTCTCAACGCACGGTTCGCGAAGGCTCCGGGAACGATCAGGATCGAGGTTGACGTCATAAGCGGGGCCGGGTGGAAGATATCCCAGTTTTACGTCGATTCGGATGCGTTCTTGAAGTAGCCGTCTCCGCTACTCGGGCGAACGCCAGCGCTTGAAGAGTTCGTTGGCGATGCCGAACTGATCGAGGGCTTTTCCGACCGTGTGCGCGACGATATCGTCGACGCTCTGCGGGTTGGCGTACATCGCCGGAATCGGCGGCAGGATCACGGCGCCGACTTCGGCGAGCTGCGCGAGCGTGCGGAGGTGCCCCAAGTGAAGCGGCGTCTCGCGAACGATCAGCACGAGCTTGCGCTTCTCCTTTAAGCAGACGTCCGCGGCCCGTACGAGCAGGTTGTCGTTCATCGAATACGCGATCGCGCTCGCGCTCTTCATCGAGCACGGGATCACCAGCATGCCGTCGGTGAGGAAGGAGCCGCTCGAGATGGCGGCGGCCAGGTCGTCGTCGCGATGAACCACGTCGGCCAACGCTTCGAAATTCGTCCCCGGTCATCTCCGTTTCGATCTCGATCGTGCGGCGCGCGGCCTTCGTCAGGACGAGGTGCGTCTCCACGCCGCCGATGGAACGCAACGCTTGCAGCGCCATGTAACCGTAGACGCTCCCGCTCGCTCCGCTAATTCCGACAACCAGACGCCGCATAGACGCGCGTTTACACGCCGGGTGCAGGGGCGCCTGTGGCGACGGGAAAGCAGACTGCGGCAATGCCCGAGTCCCGCTCCGCCCGCGCCTTCCAGACCGATGCGGTCCGCTGGTGCCGAACCGCCTCCGAAGACGCGCTCGCGCGGGTCATCCGGTCGCCGTATTCCGGCGTGCCGCACGACGTCGCAGCCGCCTACGCGACGCTGGCCTCACGCACCGGTTCGCTGTTGGAGGCGATCGAACGCGAGCGGCTAGCATTGCCGGCGCCGGATCGCGACGCAGTGTTCGCTTTCGCGGAACGCGCTCGCCGGTTATTTGCCGCGGCGCGGGATCTCACGGATGAAGCCCTACGTGATTTGGTCCGATCCTCTTTCAAAACAAGTCAGCGGCCCTTCGCCCTTCGACTACGTGCTTCGCACTACGCTCATGATGACAAGATTGGGGACGCTTCTAAACCCTTGAACCTCGCGGAACCGGTGGAGCGCGAGACGCCTTCCGGCGTGCGAGCCCGGTCGCAGCATTTTAGCGCGTCGGCACTCAACGCATATGCCGAATGCGAGCGCAAATGGTATTACCGGTACGTTTGCGCGGCAGTCGAAGACAAGGGGTCGTCCGCAGCGACGTACGGTACGGCGTTCCATTTGGCGCTTGAAGATTTTCACGCGGTCTATCCGCGTCCGCGTGCCGAGGACGAGCGCGAGATGCGCGCCGCGATCGTCGACGACGTGAAGTGGGCGTTCGAAAGGAATCGCGACGGATTCGATACGGCGATCGAGTTCGAACTGCAGCTGCGGCGAGCGCAGCGCACGGCGCAGCGCTACGTCGACTGGCTGCTCGCGCAGGAGCGTCGCGCGCCGTTCGAAGTGATCGGCCGCGAAGTCCCCGCCAACATCGAACTCGGCGGCCACGCGTTCGTCGGCTTCATCGACCGGCTCGATCGCGACGAACGCACCGGAAGCGTCGCGGTCGTCGATTACAAGACCGGCAACATCGCGGCGTCCGCGGAGGAATATCGCGAAAAGGTCCGGACGTTCCGCGATTTCCAGTTGCCGTTTTACTACTGGGCGCGCACCGAGGCAGGCGATCGCGTCTCGCGGCTAGCGCTGCTTCCGCTCAAAGATGCCCTCCTCGACGTGCGGCCGGTGGAGCTCGAGGTAACGATCGCCCGCGACGACGCGAAGACCCGAAATGACGCGGCGACCGGCACCATTTCGGTCGCCGATCTCGAACGCGCGCGCGCGCGAATGATCGAAGTCTGCGACCGATTGACGTCCGGGGAGATCGAGCGCTTCGCCGTCGCAACCGATCCGGGCGCCTGCGTTTATTGTGCGTATGCCCTGGCCTGCGCGGGGAAGCCGGCGCCGGCCGAAGAGAAGTTTGGCCGATGATCGACGCGCCGCTGGGGCCATGCACTGCGATCGTCGGTGTAGCGGGAACGGGCACGACGACTGCCCTTCTCGCCCGCGCCGAGCGTGCCGCGCGCGAACATCCCGATGCCCGTCCCCTGATCGTACCGTCGCAGACACAGCTCGACGTCCTTGCATTGGAAATCGTTTGCACTTCGAACCCTTCGGCTCGCTTAGTCGACGACATCGATGCGGAGGCACTGTTCGCCGGCGCGTGCGCCCCGCTCTTCGCGCTCGAATGGGAAGAGCTGGGAGAGCCGCCGTCGCTCGATCCCGAGGTGCCCGGCTTACGGTCGCCCGAACGCTTCATCGAAGCGGCCTTCCGGTTGGTGCGTAAGCTCCGCGATGCGTCGATCGGGCCCGCCGAGTTTCTACAGATCGCGCTGGCCCGCGCCACCGAATTCTACGCCAAACCGCCGAACTTCGCCGATCCAAAACTGCTGATCGGCACGAAGGATGCGTATCGCGATTCGCTTGCGGTCGACGCAAAGGAGCTTCAGCGCCAGTACCGGCGTGAGGTCGATCTCGCGAAGATTCTCGCGAAGGTCTATACGCGGTACGTAGAACTGATTGCCGAGAGCGGCGTCGTAACGTCGCGGGACGCGGCGATCGCTGCCACCGAGATCCTGCGCGGCGACGCCGCGCTGGCATCGAAGCTGCGCGATAAGCATCGGTTCGCCTTCATCGACGAGGCCCAGAACCTGCGCGGGGTCGAACTGCGATTGCTCCAAGCGATTTTCGGCGACGCGCTCTCCGGCGTCACGTTCGCCGGCGACCCGTCCTCCGCAACGGCCGGCTTCGGCGCTCCGGCTCCCAACGCTGCGTTCGCCCTCGCAACGGCGCGCTTCGAACTGCACGAACAACACCGCACGCCGCTGTCCGTCGAACTGGCGTGCCGCGCGCTGATCGCGCCGCGCGAAACGATCGATGCAACATCCGTCGACACCCACGTGCGATCGTATCGCGCGCAGGACCAGCGCGACGAGGCCGCGTTCATCGCCGCGACGATTGCCGATGCGATCGCCGCCGGAACGCCGCCCGGCGAGATCGCTCTGCTGATGCGCTCCGTCGCCAGCCCGACGCTCTACGAAAAGGCTCTGCTCGATCGCGGCGTGCCCGTATCGATCGCCGGCGATTGGAACGTCTTTGCGGACCGGCGCGCGCTGGACGCGCTCGCGCTGCTGTGGAACGTCGTCGATCCGTTTCGGCACGACTGGCTCCTTCGTACGCTCGGCAATCCCGCGTTCGCTCTCTCCGATGCGTCGCTTGCAATGCTCTGTGCCGAGCCGCCGAATCCGCAACGTCCGCTGTTCTCGCTGGATACCGAGCCGGCTCCGACCGTGCGCGCGAGCCGATGGGACCCCCGGCGGGATCTGAGGCTGGGATGGAACGTCGTACGCGGCGATCAAGATGCCGCACTTTCCGATCGGGCGCGTGCCCGGCTCGTGCGATTTCGCGAACTGCGTGAATCGTGGCTGTCCGCCATGGAAGCCGACACGTTCGCGGATTTTGCTTCGCGCGTCTGGAGCGAGGGACTCGCGCGCGAAGGCGCACCGGGATCGGCGGCCGAGCGCACGCAGCGGCTCGTCCTCGAGCGGCTGCTCGGCCGGCTTGCCGCGTTTCTCAACGCGGCGCCGGACGCAACCGTCGCGGATGCCCTCGACTACGCGCAGCTGCGCGCGGAAAGCGCCATGGAGTCGTGCGAAGATGCGCGCGGTCAAGGGTTCGTGCACCTCTCGAGCATCGACGCCGCGCGCGGCCTTGGGTTCGACTTAGTGTTCGTTGCCAACGTCAAGGCCGGCGCGTTCCCGCGTTGGTACGTTCCCGACGCCTTCCTCTTCAGCCCGCGCCTCGGCATGATTCCCAAGGAGAACGCCGGCGGCGGGAGAGCGGCGCGCACCGCGAAGTTCTCCTACTACATGCACTATGCCAAGGCAAGGGAAAAATACAACGAGGGCGAGCGCCGGGCGTTCGTCTATGCCCTGCGGCGTACCAAGCGCGACGTCTACGTGACGACGTCCGGCAGCGCAACCCGGGGAATCACGGCGCCGGAATTTTTTGAGGAGCTGCGCAACGCACGCCTGCCTGGATCGAAAGCGGTCTGACGGCGTTGCCAGGCGTTGAAATGAGGGAGATCGCGGCCGACGCCTATGCCCGCGACGTACTTCCGTTGACGGCTCCCATATGGGCTGGAAATCGCGATCTGCAAACCTACGTTTCGCAATCGCTGGCAGTCGCTCGCTGCGGTTACGGCCGGCGCCACTATCGCACGATCGGGCTTTTTGAGGGCGAGGTCACAGTGGCGTCCTTCAAACGTTATGAACGTGTGGTGCACGACGGACCGCGACGCCTCCGCGCGCTCGGAATCGGCGCAGTATTCACGCCGGAAACGTTCCGGGGCCGGGGATACGCCAGCGTCATGCTCGGTCACGCGCTCGACCGAGGCAAGGCCGACGGGTATGACCTTGCCTACCTCTTCTCCGATATCCGGCCGCAGTTCTACGAGCCGCTCGGCTTTCGCACGCTGGCTTCGCGCGAGATCTCGCTGCGCGCCGATACGCTAGGCAAGCGGCGCCTCGAAGTCGTCCGGCTTGAAGATTCCGATTGGAGCGGCGTGCGCCGCTGTTTCGAGTTGTGCAGCCGGCTCGCGCCGAACGGATTTACCCGCACCCCGCTCGTCTGGGAATGGATGCGCCTGCGCATGGCCCAGTTTACCGAACACAAGCACGGGCAGCAGACGAATCTCGTCGCGCGACGCGGCCGCGGGATCGCGGCGTACGTTCTGGGCGTCCGCGCGCCCGAGCGCGATGCCTATTTCGTCGACGAGTACGGATTCGCGGACGATGCCGCCGCCGAGCTGATCCCCGCGCTGCTTCGTGCCGCAGCCGGCGATCTGCGCCGCATCGTCGGCTGGCTGCCGCCCTCCGGAGCGCGCGAACTGCTGCCGCGCGGCTCCGTTCGCAAGCGCAAGTCTTCCGTTCTGATGGCGGCACCGCTCACCGCCGCCGGTACGCGTCTCATCAAGAGCGCACTCGCGCCGAGCGCCGCAGACTTCTGCTGGGCGACGGACCACATCTGATGCTCGGCACGATCGTCGTTGCTTTCTTGTTGGCCGCGCCCTCCCCGGCGCCGTCGCCCGCGCCGTCGCACCAAGCGTGCACGACGCTGCGCGAGAACGTTCGGACCGCGCTCGCGGGTTTGATGAAGGACGATCAGATCATCGAGGTCGGCCGCAAAGCGTATCAAAAGATGGCTGCGGATAAGACCACCAACACCCGCGACGTGGCGATCGATCGCCTCTACGTCGAGAACGCGGTCACCGCAATGGTTCACAACCTCGCGCTCGTCGACGAACAACTCGCCGACCCGTCGCGCTTTCCTACGGATTCGGCGACGAGCGACGCGCGTGCGACGCTCGCGATGAAAGCGCAGCTTACGGCGATTGCCGCCCAGCAGAAAAAGGCGCTGGATCTCCTAAGCGGCGCTCTCGAAACCAGCAACTTCAACACAATGCAGAACCCGACCGACGGCGACGGCCCCACGGTCGCACACAACCGTTCCAGCTTGTCGGGAGCACCCGGCGAACTTCAAAATCCGGGCACCAACCTCGACATGACGTCCGGCTCCCCGGACGACACCGTGGCGGACGCGATCTCGTCCCAGCAGGCCCAGATTCAGGAACTCGAGTCGAAGGCGGCAACGACGGTAATGGCGGCCGCCGCCGTATGCAACCGCGTCCCGCCGCCATAAACGGTCCGGCAGCTAGTCTTTCGCCCCGTCGAACAAGCTCGGTTGAAGCGGCTCGCCTTCGGTTAACTGCGCGACGCGAGTTCCGAGCAGCCTCACTGGTTCGCCCTCGAGTTTGGCGCGGCGTAAGCAGAACACGGCGGCGCGGTAGATTCGTCGCGCGTCGCGCGTCGGTTCGGTGAGATGCGTTTGCCGGCCGAAGGTTGAGAAATCCGTCCGTTTGAGTTTCACGCCGACGGTCTGCGCGCTCAGATTTTCGCGCTGCAGCTTTGCGGCGATTTCGATCGCCTGCGATTTGATGGTGGCGATCAAGATCTTCTCGTCGCTCACGTCATATTCGAAGGTCTCTTCGCTTGAGATCGATTTGGTTTCGCGTTCCGGTTCGACGGTGCGGACGTCGACGCCGCGCGCGAGATCGCGCAGTTCCTCACCCCAGGATCCGAAGAGTTCGCGCAGCGCGGCGTCGTCGAGCGCAGCGAGGTGGCCGATCGTCTCGACGCCGAGGCTCAGCAACCGCCGTTGCGTTTTCGGGCCGATCCCCCACAACCGGCCGACCGGCATCGGTGCCAGAAAGGCGGCTTCTTCGCCCGGCGCGATCGCCATCAACCCGTTCGGCTTGCAAAAATCCGAGGCGATCTTCGCAATCATTTTTCCCGTCGCGACCCCGCCGCTCACCGTAAGCAGCGTCGCGGCGTAGACTTCGTCGCGGATCGTTTGCGCGAGTTCGCGCGCCGGTTTGAGATCCATCGGGCCGAAGTCGATGAACGCTTCGTCCATCGATAACCCCTCGACCGGGTGTCCGCGCTGCCCGAAGATCGTGAAGACCTCGCGGGAGACGGCTTTGTACTTCGCCATATCCGGCGGCACGACGACGAGATCCGCGCAGGCGGAAAGGGCTTTGTAGAGCGGCATCGCGGAGCGAACGCCGAACGGGCGCGCTTCGTACGAAGCGGTCAATACCACCGAACGGCGGCCGCGCCACGCGATCGCGAGCGGTTTGCCGCGCAAACTCGGATCGTCGCGAACGGCAACGCTTGCGTAGAACGCGTCGATGTCAAAGTGCGCGATCACGCGCGCGCCTTCGCTGTGCTTTCTCGCGATTTCCGCAGGAGGACATGCTGCACCACGCGCGCGATCCATTTTTCGAGCGATCGTAGTACGCGAACTTGCAGGTGTCGCGCCGGCAGGCGCGCAGGCGCGACCACGTCCCATTTGCGACGGCTTCGTGCACGATGCCGAGCATCGTTGCGATCGTGCGATCGGCTCCCGCGCCGCCCGGTTCCAAGACCGGGCCCGCAACGGGGTCCAGCGCTACCGCAAACTGCGCGACCCGAGCGAACGGACGCAGCGCCTCCCACGAAGATCGCGCGCTTCCCTCGCCGTTGTTCCCGAAAAGCAATTCGCGCAGCGACTCGCGGAAATCGCGGAGACGCGCGAGTTCCCGAGCATTCGAGACAGGCGGCAGTGCGTGGTTGCGACACCACGTGGAGGCCGAGTCAAGCGTGCCGAGCGCGTCGGGGCCGGCCGGGAAGTCGAGGGTATTTACGAAGAGCCGGACGAGGTCCAGGCGGCCGGGGGCGTCGTCGGTAGGGTGGGGAGCCATCGCCCTTACCCTAGCACCATCAAAACCGTTTGACAAGTTACCGGGGCCGGCAGCCATACCTGGGGATTTGCCGAAAAGGCGCTAGCCCGCACCGCTGGAACGACCAGCGCATGGGTGCTTCATTTCTTCTGGCCGTGCTGATCGCGCAGGCGTCGCCGGCCCTGCCGGCATCGACCCCGCCGCCGACGATCGTCAACGTGCAGTCGAAGAATCGCGTGTGCGCCGCGATTCAGGAAAGCATCGCCCCGAGTATCGCCGGCCTCTTGCAAAACGACCACACGATCGTCGACGGCGTCTACTTCCTCAACAAGTGGAGCGGCGACGGGGGCACCCTGCGCGCTCACATGGACATGATGCACGTCGAGAACGACGTTTCGGGCATCGTGCGGAACCTCTCCGCGGTCAATCGCCTGCTCGAAAGCAAGGAGCCGGCTGACACGCCTCCGGCGGAAGCGCAAAGGATCGAGGGCATGAAAACGTCCCTTCGCGACGTCGCCCGGCAGCAGCTGATGACGCTCAACGTGCTGGACGGCACGCTGGAAACGAGCCAATTGAACGAGTTCATGGACACGTCGGACCTGCCGAACTTCGCCGCGCCCGACACCACCACGGCCGGGTTCCATTCCGCCCCGCTCGACGCGTTCGACAGCCCGGGAAAAGGCGGGGCTCCGGCGCTGCATTCATGGGCCGCGGCCCAAGCGGGCGACTTCTTCACCCTCCTTAAGCAGAGCGAAGACGCAGCGGCCGTGGCCGTCGTCGCGGGATCGATCGGCTGCACGCGGATCGACCGCCCCGTAGCCCCTCCGAAGTAGGGACCGGCATGCTCCGCCAAAAGGTGTTGACGGGTTACCGTAACTAGTATACTATTATTGGAGGTTACCTCATCGGCAGCCAGTACCACGAAAGAGGACCCCAATGTTCCACGACCCGTTCCGCCCTTCTCCGCTCGTCTCAGACGTCGCCGACGTACGCCGCCGCATGCCGGTTCGTCGCGCCGACGATGCACTTTCACTCGGCGTGCTCGAACTGCACCTGCCCAATCTACGCGTTCAGTAGCGCACCTTTCTGAATCGCGAGGATCGCCTGCATGTTGCGCAGATCGTCGGCATCGTCGCCCGGCGTTTCCAGTATCGCCGTCTTCTCGCGCAGCTCCGGCCGCGCGAGAAGCCCGCGAAAACCCTCAAAACCGATTTTGCCTTCGCCGATGTGCCAATGACGATCGCGGCTTCCCCCGAGCGGCACTTCGGTGTCGTTGAAATGAAACATCAGCAAGCGGTCTAGCCCGATCTCGCGCTCCGCTTCATCGATGAAGCGATTGACCCCGTCCTTCGAATCGATCGCGTACCCGGCCGCCCACGCGTGCGCCGTATCGAGACACACGCCGAGCTGCGGATGATCCAGCGCTTTAATGAAGCGCCCCAGCTCTTCGAGCGTTCCGCCGGCAAGATTTCCGGCTCCGGCCGAGTTTTCCATCACCAGGTAGACGGCGGGGTCGATACCGTCCAGCGCCGCTTCGAGCGCGTGGCAGATCGCCGCAAAACCTTCGTTGCGGTCGCGCGTGCCGTACGATCCGAGGTGTGTGTTGACGAAGCGCATGCTTCCCGCAGCGGCCGCTTGCAGATCGTGCCGCAGCAAGCGCAGCGAACCGTCATAGATCTTCGGGTCGTCGCTCGCAAAGTTGATCAGGTACGGCGTGTGAACGACGCACGGATCCAGGTCCGCCTCGCGGCGCAGGCTGGCGAACGCCTCCAGCGCCGGCACGTCGATCGGCGACGTGCGATAGGTGCGCGGATTCGACGAGAAGACTTGGAGCGCGGTCGCCCCGGCAGCTTTCGCCTGAGCGATTGCAGCTCCGTAGCCGCCGCCGGTGCGGACGTGAAGGCCGATTCGCATGACGCGCCTCTACGCTACGGCTTGCGGGCCGCGTACAGAAACTGAACGTAGTTGAGCGGGATGCGAGGATTGCCCTCGCCGAAGCGGTCGCGCAGCCGGCGCTCGAACTTCTTGAAGTATTCCTCCGCCCGCGACCGCAGGCGATCGCGCACGATCTTGCGCGAACGCTCGGAGACGATCAGCTCCTCGAGCCCGATCATCGTCTGCCACGGAATTACTCGCAGCATGTGATCCGTCAGGGGCGCCGCATAAAATTCTTTGAAGCCGCCCGCCAGCCCTGAGGGCAGGGGATCGGCACCGAGATCGGCCGCGACGTCGTCGCGCAGCATCTTGACCGGATCTTCGCCGCTGAGCACCTTCCACCACACGGCCACAATGCCGCCCGGCTTCACGACGCGAATCATCTCCGCGACGGCATTGGGACGGTTGAAATGATGGATCGACTGCGCGCAGATCGCGACGTCGAAGTTCGAATCCGTAAACGGAATCTTTTCGGCCGAAGCGACGATCCAGGTCCCCGGAAAGCGCGATCGCGCCTTCTCAAGCATCGGCTCCGAGATGTCGATGCCGGTAACGTGAAAACCGTTCTCGATGAGCGGACGGCTGGCCAACCCCGTGCCGCAGCCGACGTCGATCACGGTCAGCTTCGGGTTGAGTCCGAATCCGACCAGCGTGTTGTAGAGTTCGGTCGAATATCCGACGCGTCCGGCTTCGTAAGCTTCGGCTAGTTCGTCAAACGTCGTCATCGCCTTCACCTTGCGGAACCGGCGCGGCTGATTCTTCCGCGGAAGCTTCCTCGCTCGCGGCGTCGTCCTCGCCGGCTTGCGACTCGTCCATCGCAGCGGCTTCTTCGGAAGCGCTCGACGACGGCGCTAAAAGGTTGAGTTCTAAAGGCTGCCCGGGCTCCAGTTCGAGTTCCGGGAGATCGTCGAGCGAGCGCAGACCGAACGACTCGAGGAAAAATGCCGTCGTCTTATATTGCATCGGCCGCCCGATAACTTCCTTACGGCCGGCCTCCATAATAAGGCTGCGATCGAGCAGCGTGCTGACGACCGAGTCCGAGTTGACGCCGCGAATCGCCTCGATCTCGCTCTTCGTCACCGGCTGAAGGTGCGCGACGATTGCGAGCGTTTCGAGTGCCGGAACCGAGAGCGTCGTCTTAGCCGGAAGCAGATAGGCTTCGACGGCTTCGCGCGCGAGCGGCGAGGTCGCGAAGCGGTATCCGCCCGCGACTTCACGCAGCACGATGCCGCGATCGGTGTAGTCGGCCGCAATTTGCTGCAAGGTCGCGGCGACTTCGGTTTCGTCGGCGCGGGCGAGTTTGGCAATCTGCTTGATCGAGAGCGGTTCGCTGGCCACGAAGAGCAGCGCTTCAATCGGCTGATGCAGCCGGAGCACCGCCTCTTCCAGGGCGACGGTTTCTTCGTTCGATTCGGTGGTGGTATCGTCGGGCACGTACTATCCTTCGGTTGAGGCAGAGATCGGGAACAGCCGGATGTCGTCGAACAGCTCGGGCTGGTCGTAGCCGATCCGGTGGCGGCGAATCAATTCGAGGACCGCGAGGAAGGTCACGATAACCACCTCGCGCGTCATTCCAAGTTCGTGGCAGAGCGCCGAGAACAATACTTCGCCCCGCTCCTTGACCTGACGAGTGATGTAGTCCATCTGGGCGATCAGCGAGACGCGTTCGCGCGCGATCGAGCGCTTCTCGGGGCGCGCCTGGCGCAGCATCGCGACGAACGCTCGCTTGAGCTTTTCGGGATCGATCGCGTAGCGCTGCATCACCTCACTGGTCGGATCGCCGGACTCGCGATAGAAGAACCCGCTCGCCTCGTTCTGCCGCGTGCGCAGCCCCTCGCCCAATTCGCGGTACTTCGAATACGCGATGAGCCGCCGGCGCAGCCGCTCTTCGACTTCCTCCGGCGACTCGGATTCGTCGTCGACGAACTCGGACGGGATCGGCGGCAGCAGCGCCTTCGATTTTAGAAAGAGCAGGGTCGCAGCGATCACCAGATACTCGGCGGCGACCTCGACGTCCAGCACTTCCATCGTGCGCACGTAGGCAAGATACTGCTCGGCGACACTTGCAAGCGGAACCGTCGCGATGTCCAGCTGCTGTTCTTTGATGAGGCTCAGGAGCAGGTCCAGCGGGCCGTCGAAGACATCCAACTGCACGCGCATACCGACCTGCTCGGCCTGCTCGGCCGGCAGCGTTTCCATAGTCAACGATTCGTTCAAGAGCTCTTTTGTTCTGCTGTTCGGGCGACGAGCGGGATGTCGCCGAACGCGGCGGGATTGGCGGCCAGGTATTCGAGCGCCATGTCGACCAAGCGCTTCTCGTTCACGTACTTCAGCGAGCGGCGGGCCTGCGCGATATCGAACCAGCGGGCTTCGTCGACTTCGTGGTCGTGGTTTTCGGTGTCTCCGGAGAGGTAGCGCATGAGGAAAAACGTCACCGATTTGCGGTGTTTGGCCTTACCGACGTAAAACCAGTACGCGATTTCGTTCAGGCGGCCGATCAATTCGGCCCAGCAGCCGGTCTCCTCGCGGACCTCCCGCAGCGCCGCTTGTTCGTTGGATTCGCGGGCTTCGACATGACCTTTGGGCAGCGTCCAAACGCGCGGCGTTCCACGACCGATGAGCAGCGCATCGAAGGTTGAATCGCGACGACGCAACACCAGGCCGCCGGCCGAAACCTCGTACTTGATCCGCATGTCATCCCGCCCGTTTAGGAGGTTCGAGGGATATGGAAGGGGCCCGCAAGCGAACCCCCTGATTACCACCATTATAGCCTCCAGGCCCAAGAAGTGCCTGCCGAAAGGTCTCCCCTTTTCGGGGCCTTTTCAGGTGCTAAATATGGGGTACAGGCAACCGGCTGCCAGGAACCTACGGCAGCGCACCGGGGCCAGGCATATACCGCTCGAGCCAGTCGAGCATCCGGGTCATTTGATCCGCCTGCGCCTCAAGCGCGCGCACGCCGTGCCCCTCCTGCGGGTACACGACCAGCTCCGACGGTACGCCGTTCTCGACGAGTGCCCGATGAAACTCCAGCGCTTGCGTCGGCGGCGTGCAGCGGTCGAGACCGCCGCTCATGTGCAGGGTCGGCGTCTTCACGTTACGCGCAAAAAAGATGGGGCTGCGCTGGGAGAAGTTACCGTTGAGATCGTACGGCGAACTGCCGAGGAAGATCTCGTTGTATCTCGGGATGTTGCTCGTAAATTGGAAGCTGAAGTTGTCCGTCACCGGCGACACCGGGATCGACGCGGCGAACATATCGGTCTGCGTCACGAGCCAGCTCGACATGTATCCGCCGTAGCTGCCGCCGCTGCAGGCGACGCGCTTTTCATCGACCAAGCCGCGCTCGATCAAGTACCGGACGCCGGCGATGATATCGTGCGTGTCCTCGCCGCACATGTCGCCGCGCACCATACGCGCGAACGTTTGACCGCGCCCGCCGCTGCCGCGCGGATTCGGGCAAAAGACCGCATACCCGTACTTGGCAAAGATCGGCGGCATGTAGTAAAACATCGACCAGCTATTTCGAAACGCCCAAACCGGTCCGCCGTGAACGAGCACGACGAGCGGGTGCGGACCCGGCCCCGGTGGCGAGATCAAGTAGCCGTCGATCTCCAAGCCGTCGCGTCCGCGCCACGTCACGTCGGTTAGCGTTCCGCCTTCCGATGCGACGTACGCGCTGCCGGCATCGCCGAGGTCCGCGGCGATGCGCGCGTGCCCGTTTTCAACGACGGCGATCGATGCAAATCGATCGTAGGAATGCAGTGCGACCACGAACGCATCGCGTCCGGGAACCGGCCACGCGGACGGATATCGTTTGCCGCACGTTTCGCGCGTCGACCAGCGCTCGATGCTGCGTCCGGACGCCGCATCGATGTAGCCGGCGACCGTTTCGAAGCGGCGCACGCCGACGTAGAGAAAGCGGGCCTCGCCCGCCCAAGCGAGATGCGTAACGTCGACGCCGCCGGTATCGACGCGCCGCGGAACGTCCTCCGAAACGGCTCGATCGAACAGCAGCACGTCGCCCGCGACGACGGCCCGATCGCTGCAGCAAGCCTCGACGACCGCGACGTAACGGCCGTCCGGCGAAGCTGCCGGCAATCCCATCTCTTCATTCGGCCGATGGACGATCTCCATCGCGCCGCCGAGCGCACAGACCGCCAGCGGCGCGCCGTACCACGCGCTCTCGCGCGGATTCTCGGAAACGATTGCGGCGAAATGCGAGTTCCCGAGCCAAGCCGCCTCCCATACGTTGACGCCCGGCGCGTTCGCCCGGCGCACGTCGCCGGTCGATGCCTCGACGGTCCATGCATCGCGCCACATGTTTTCGGGCACGTTGTCTTCCACGTCGGGCAGCCACGCCGGCGCGTCTTCCGAAACGGGCTTCGCGATCGTTCCGGAACCTTGCGCGCCCGCGGCGTCGGCATCGAGCCCGGCCGTTTGCACGAGCAGCCGCTTTCCGTCGGGCGACCAATCGAACCATTCGATGGTTCCGGGAACGTCGGCGGCGCGCGTCGCCTCGCCGCCCGCAGCATTGACGAAGTAGAGTTCGAAGCGCCCGCGCGTCTGCCGGTCGGAAAGGAACGCCAGTCGCAAACCGTCCGGCGACCATCGTGGAAAGCGATCGCTGTTCGGACCCGACGTGAGCATCGCGACGGCGCCGCCGGCCGTCGCTACGCCGGCGATGCGCGTGACCGGTTGGCCTTCCAAACGCTCGTATACCGGACCGTCGAACGCGATCTGCGTTCCATCCGGTGAAACGCACAGATCGACGGCACCGCTTACGCGTCCGAGCGACGGTCCGTACGCCCGCGCAAAGTGCTCGCTTATCTCGCGATAGCGCGGCGCTTGGCGCAGGTCGCGCATCACGTCGCGATCTTGCCGGAACGGATGACGGCGAGAAGCTCGTCGCGCGACCCTACGCCTTCGGCGGCATACAGCTCGCTGATGCGATACTTCACGGTGCGCGAGGAGACGCCCAAGTGTTCGGCGATCGTGCGGTTCGTCGCGCCGGTCGCGATCAGTTCGACGATGCGGCGGCGCTGCTGGCTGCTCTCGTATCCGCCGCGCGGACGCCCCGGACGCGCGCGCAACCCCGTCAAACGCCGCGCCTCGGCGCCGGCACCCATCGCCGAGTAACGGCTCTTCGCATCGCCCAACCGGCCGCCCAGTTCGGCGGCCCGCGCCGCCATAAAGAGCCACTCGTTATGCTCGAAGAACGCTTGCGCTTCGCCGGCGCGGCGTTCGCAATCGGCCCGATCGCCCCGGCGCAACGCGATCCGTGCGTCGAAGAGCGCGCGATAGGCGGATGCCAGCGGATGCGTTTTCGGAAACTTTGCGAGCAGCGCGTTCGCGCGCTCGATCTGTTCCGGAGATCCGTATTCGGCGACGGCTTCGATGAGACCCCAGCCGCAATCCGGCGAGGGCAGTCGTTCGATCGCCTGATTCAGAAGGCGGTCGGCATCTTCTTCACGCTCGGCGCGACGGAAGTACGCGTGATACGCGGCGGCCGTATAGCCGATCGTGTATGCATCTGCCGACTCGAATGCGATGCGCGGGACGTCCTCGTCGAACGAAAGGGTCAGCAGTTCCTCATCGCCGGTCGCGACGGCGACGGCAAGACCGGTGAACGAGCGCTGCACGTACGCCCAACGATGCGTTTCCGGAGCGGCGAAAGCGGCGCGCAGGTGTTCGCGAGCGCGCGTCATGTCGCCGAGCGTGTACGCGCCGAGCGCCGCACGGGAATGCGAAAGCGTCCGCTCCCAGGTGAAGCCGCGTTCGGTCGCAATGGCGAGCGCCTCTTCGTGCGTGGCCATCGCCGCGCGCACGCGCCCCGCGGATTGCAGCCCGTAGCCGTAGTAAAGCAATTGGCGCCACAGCGCGTACGGGTCGCGACGCTTGCGTGAAATCTCGACCGCCAGCTGCAGATGATGGACCGAATTTTCGTGTTCGCCGAGCGCCGCGCTAACGTCGCCCTTGAGCATCAAGTAGGCGGCGAATGCGTCGATATCGGCGAGTTCTCCGGCGTTCTCGGCTTCTTCCAGAAGCTGCGCGGCCCGGCGCGCGTCGCCCGCTTGCAGCGTCGCGGTGGCTTGTCCGATATACACGCGAAACGCTTCCCGCGAGGTCTTCGGCAGATTCAATCGCAGCAGCGCGCTTGCGGCTTTGCGGGCGAGCTGGCCGTCGAGTTCGACCCACGCCAGCCATCCTTGCCAATCGAGCGCGTCGGCTGCGACTGCGGCGTCACCGCCGCGTTCGGCCGCGACGGCGGCCTCATCCAGCAGTGCGATCGCTTCGGCGCTTCGTCCGTTCTTCGCGGCGGCAATGCCGCGCTGCAGAGCCGCGCTCATTGCGCGGCCTTTGCGAAGCGCGCGTTCGATAGGAAACCGATATCGAATCGCGTCCCGCCGTCGACGAGCAAGCTGGAGACGATTTCGCCGATGACCGGCGCGAACTTAAAGCCGTGTCCGGAGAAACCGCCCGCAACGACGATTCGCTCGTCATTCGGATGGATGGTAACGACGAAATGCTCGTCTGGGGTAAGCGCGTACATGCAAGCCTTTCCTCCGAGATACCGCCCAGCGGCTCCTGGTAAGAGATTGTTGAGTGCCCGGCGCACGGGCTCGACGTCGTATTCGTGGATCTCGCGATCCAGCGTATCCGCCGAAGCCTGTTCGCCATATCCGTGAAACGCGGCCTTAATGCCGTAGCCGTGATCCGGGAAACCGTAGAGTCGCGTGGGCTGGTCGTCGCGATCGGAAAAGAACGACGGACAGTTCGCAAGGGCAAAACGCCCGGCGGCCGGTTCGAACCAATGCTGGACGTTGCGCTGAATCGTCAGAGGTACGCCGAGTTCGCGCATGACGGGCGCGATCCAAGGCCCCGAACAAATCGCCAGACGCGCGGTTTCCAGCGACGAGCCGTCTTCGAGATCGATGCGCAAGCCGTTCGAAGTCGACGACTGCCACCCGGTAACGCGCGTGTTGAAGCGAGTCTCGGCGCCGTTGCCTTCGGCGACGCGGAGTTGCGCATGCACCGCCGCTTCGGGGACGACGAACCCGCCCTCCGGCTCGAACAGCGCGACCTCGCCTTCGCGGACCGAAAACTGCGGGAAGCGACTTGCAACGTCGGCGCGAGAAAGGTCTTCGTGAGCGAGCCCATGCGCCAGAGCGGTACGCCGAGCACCTTCCAAGATCGAGTTGTTCGCCTGCCCGACCATCAGCACGCCGGTCTGGTAGAGGATCTTCTCACCGGTCTGCGCTTCGAGCTCTCGCCACGCATCGTAAGCGCGCAGCAGCAGCGGCACGTACGCTTCGTCCTCGAAGTACGCCTTCCGGATCATGCGCGACCGGCCGCTCGAAGACCCCAGCTCGTGGAGCCGGCCGAACTGTTCTAGTCCGACGACTCGCAGGCCAAGACGGGAAGCGCTCGCCAGGGCGGCACTGCCCATGCCCCCAAGGCCGACGATCGCGATATCATACACGGTGGGGTGCAGTATACCGTCCAATTGCCCCTCGGGCCTGCCCCATGTGGGCGAAAATCGGTGCAAGCAAGGATGCTAGGATTGAGCGGATGGAGATACGGATCGCCGGCCCCGAACTATGGCCCCAGATTTCCCAACGCGTGCTCGACCTGCTGCGCGAACTGGGTGCCGAATCGGAGCATCTGGGCGATTTCGATGCGGCGCGTCTGGAATCGGCGTGGCGTGCCGATCCGGAATTACTGCGCGCGATCGTCGCAGTCGACGACGGCGTCGTCGTTGCCGTCGCGACGCTGGTCGAATCGTTCGCGCTGTATGCCAACGGACGATACGGAATTCTCTTGGAGATGTACGTCGCCCCGGAACACCGGTCGAGCGGGTTGGGCGCGCAATTATTGCGGCGCGCGGCCGCATACGGAAGAACGCAAGGGTGGTCGCGCATCGAAGTGACCGCGCCCGAGGGGCGTCAGTGGGGCCGGACGGTCGAGTTCTACAAGCGCAACGGCTTTCGATATGCGGGGCCTAAGCTCAAAATCACGCTTGGAGAAGAAATTCTTCAAGACAATTGATGAACGCTCGCGATAGCATGGGCCGCTGGAGGATCGTTCGTTGCGCTTTCTTCGTTTCGGTCTCGTAATCGCCGCAATTCTGATGCTCGCGCGCCCCGCCGCGAGTGCATCCTCGCCGCCGGCGTGTACTGCGCCGGAGCGTCATCAGTTCGATTTTTGGCTCGGGAATTGGCGCGTGAGCGACGCATCCGGCAAGTTCCAAGGAACCAACGATGTGACCAGCGTGTACGGCGGGTGTGCGCTGCAAGAGCATTGGACCGGGAACGGCGGCGACGTAGGGAGCAGCTTCAACACGTACATGCCGGGCCGCAAACAGTGGCACCAGACGTGGGTCGACAACAGCGGCCTCACGCTGATTCTCTTCGGGGGATTGCACGGCACGAGCATGGTGCTCGAGGGTCCGCGCGCGACCAAGGCCGGCGCGGTCATCGACCGGATCACGTGGACGCCGATGTCGGACGGGCGCGTCCGCCAGCATTGGCAGCAGTCGGGCCCCGCCAGCAAGCCTTGGCAAGACGTCTTCGACGGGTACTACGCCCGCAAAGAGGCGCGATAAGAGGTCTGCAGGTCACGCCGCCGCTGGGCGGGGCGCTGGTACACTAGAAACGATGGGGTTCTTCGAGCGGCCCAACCCGCGAGAAACCGAGTGCGCCGAACGCGACGCTGCGCCGGCGCTCCTTTTCATGCTGCGCCGTCAGGCGCTCGGTATCGCGTGCGTCGCGTTGGTTGCGGCGGCGTACTACGCGGGCGGCGTTTTCGCCGGCTTGCGAAGCGCGGCGATGACGCACGGCACGATCGCCGGACTGCGCGTTCGCAACGAGATCTCGATCCGGCGCGACGAACGCGACGTACCGCACGTCAGCGCGCGAAGCGAACGCGACGCAATCTTCGCCGAAGGCTTCGTCGAAGGATCGGATCGCCTCTTCCAGATGGATCTCGCTCGCCGCTACGCGCTGGGACAGCTGGCCGAAGTGCTAGGTGCTAAAGTGCTTCCCATCGATGAGGAGCAGCGCTACGCCGCCATCGGCCAGACGGCCGACCGGCAATGGCGGCATCTTGGCCGTCACGACCGTTCGCTGCTGGAGGCCTACACCGACGGCGTCAACGCCGCCATAACGCTGCAGCCGCTGCCGCCGGAGTTCCGGCTGCTCGCCTATCGTCCGCGCGCCTGGTCGCCGCGCGACTGTCTTGCCGTCGCCGCCGTCGCAACGCTCGAACTCGCCGACTCCTGGCATCGCATCTTCAGTCGCGACGCAGTCTGGCGCCGCAACGGACCCCGCGGCTTCGACACCATTTCGCCGCTCTCCGACCCGCGTTACGACGTCGCCCTAGATGGAACGCACGCGCCTAACGACAATCGCGGCATCCTCGATTCATCCGCACTTGCCGGCACCGCGCGACGCCCGTCGCAGCATTCGAGACCGGGCAGCAATGTGTGGGCGGTTGGAAAACTTCGGACGACTGATGGGAGAGCGCTGCTGGCGAACGATCCGCATCTGGATCTGACGATTCCGGGGATCTGGTATCTCGTCGACGTTCGCTTCCCGGGCGTGCACGTTGCGGGCGCGACGATTCCCGGCGTTCCCGGCGTCGTCCTCGGACATAACGAACGCATCGCCTGGGGCGCGTCGAACGCGCAGACGGCGACGGCCAGCGTTTACGACGCAGGAGCGTTGTCGCACGGCGGTTTAGTCTACGAGCACTTCCACGTACGTTTTGCACCGGATGTCGTGCGCGCGTACTACCGGACCGCGCGCGAGTTCGGCGTTCCGAACGACAACGATCGCAACCGGCTCGCGCTCGTACGCTGGCCGCCGTACGCGCAAACGCAGTCGACGATATCGACCTTCCTCGCGCTCGACCGCGCCAGCGGCGTGCGCGACGCACTCGCGATCCTCGCCGGGTACCGCGGCTCGCCCCAGAATTTCGTCATCGCCGGTACGAACGGTGCCGTCGCCTATCATCTCGCCGGAGCAATTCCGGACGACGCCGCGTGGGGCCGGTACGTTCATCCGGCCCGCGATCTTCGCTCGCCCATGGCGCTCGTTCCGTTCGGCGCGCTGCCGAATGTCGAGCCGGATATCTCGCGCGTCGTGCTCTCCGCGAACAACAAAATGTACGGGCCGGCGTACGGACTGCGTCTCTCGCCAAGCTTCGAGCCGCCCTATCGCGCGTATCGCATCGCCGAACTTCTGGCCGCACGCCGCACGTACGACGCGGCCTATTTTGCTCGCATGCAGATGGACGCACTCTCGCCCGTGGATTTAGAGATCGCGCGCGCGGTGGTGCGGATCGCGCGCGCGAACCCGCTTGACGTGCCCGCTACTTCGGTGAACGGTTTGGCCGCGTGGGACGGGCGCTTCACGCCGGACTCTAGGGCTGCGTCGATCGAGCACGCGATGCGCACGTCTATGCTCGAGCAGGCGCCGTCGATCGGCGCGCTGCTGGCGGAATTGCGTGACGGTGCGCGGCCTTCGTACGCGCTCGCCGCCGTCCGCGACGCCCTCTCTCCCGCGCTGCGGCGCGAAGCCGCGTGGGGCAGCGCCGGCGCGGTCGCGGTCGAACATCCGCTCGCGCCGATGCGCTTTACGTTCCTCAACGGGCCTGCGCTCGAAGGACTCGGCGACGAATACACGATCCATTTGCAAGAGCCGGGATTCACGCAGGGTTTTCGCGCGGTATGGGACGTCGGCAATTGGGATGCCGGCGGCATCGCCATTCCCAACGGCGAGTCCGGGGAACCCGGTTCGGGCCATTATCGCGATCTCGCCGGCGCGTGGAAAAAGGGCACGCTGCAAGCGTTGCCCTTCTCCGAGACCGCGATCGCGCGTTCGACCCGCGCGACCCTGCTGCTGACGCCTTAGAAGCTAGGCGACCGGTGCGTGCCAGCGCAGATCGGGCTGGCGCGCGGCGCGCGTTTCGTCGACGCGACCGACGACGGTATTGACGGGCGCATCGAAGAGCTGCTGCGGATCCGTCTTCGCGGCGGCGACGATTTCCCGCATTGCCTCGACGAACGTGTCGAGCGTCTCTTTCGATTCGGTCTCGGTCGGCTCGATCATCAAGCATTCCGGAACCAGCAGCGGAAAATACACCGTCGGTGCCATGAACCCGCGGTCGAGCAGCGCTTTGGCGATGTCGAGCGCGCGGACGCCGGTCTCTTTCTTGAGCCCCTGTGCCGATGCCACGAACTCGTGGCGGCAGATTTCGGGATACGGCGTGTCGAGAAACTCGGCAATCTTCACGCGCAGATAGTTGGCGTTCAACACCGCGAGCTGCGAGACGCGCTTGAGGCCGGCTTCACCGTTCGCGTAGATGTACGCGAGTGCGCGAACGGCGTGGGCAAAGTTCGACCAGAACGAACGCATCGGTCCAATCGATTTGGCGCGGTCGAAGTCCAAATGAAAGCGCATCCGGTCACTCGGCGGGGCGTTTGGATCGGCGTTCGGATCGGGCGTCGCAACGACGACCGGCGTCGGCAGATAGTCAACCAAGTGTGCGGCCACGCCGACCGGACCGTGGCCCGCGCCGCCGCCGCCGTGCGGAATGGTGAACGTCTTATGCGTGTTGAGGTGCATCAGATCGAAGCCCATGTCGCCCGGGCGCACGTTGCCCATGATCGCGTTGCCGTTGGCACCGTCGTAGTACATCAGCCCGCCGGCCGCATGCACCGCGGCGGCTATTTCGGAGATGTGATCCTCGAACAGGCCCAGCGTGTTCGGATTGGTCATCATGCAGACGGCGGTATCCAGCCCGAGCACCTTCTTGATCTCGTCCACGCTGACGCGGCCGCGCTCGTCGCTCGGCAGCGAAATAACTTTGAAGCCGCACATCGCGGCGGACGCAGGGTTGGTGCCGTGCGCGGTGTCCGGAACGATCACCTTATCGCGGGCCGTTTCCCCCGCTCTTTGAAGTATTTCTTGGCGATCAGCAGCGCCGCGAGTTCCGCATGCGCGCCGGCCGACGGATTGAGCGAGAACGCCGCCATGCCGAAGAGCGAGCTTAACGTGCGTTCCAGCTCGTACATCACCTGCAGCGCGCCCTGCGAGAGCTCATCCGGCGTAAACGGATGCAGTTCCGCAAATTCCGGCTTGGCGGCCATCGCATCGTTGACGCGCGGGTTGTACTTCATCGTGCACGAGCCGAGCGGATAGAACCCCAAGTCGATGCCGAACGTGCGGTGCGAGAGTTTGGTAAAATGCCGGACGACGTCGAGTTCGGTGTTGTCCGGAAGTGGAAGATCCGCACGCAGGTCAGCCGATGGAAGAAACGCTTCGAGCGCTTTGCCTTCCTCGACGTAGCGATTGGCGCGCCCCTCTTGGCCGATCTCGAAAATCAGCGGGGAAACCGTGTTGTCAAACGTTGGCGTGGACACTGACCACCTCTTGCAGGGCCGACGTTACGGCAGCGATGTCGCCGGTCGTCGTGAGTTCGGTTGCGTTCATCAAAATACAACTGGACAACTCGGGATAGAAGCGTCCGAGATCGAGACCGCCCAGGATTTTGCGTTCTTGCAGCTTCGCGAGCACCGCACCGGCCGGCTGATGCACGTCGGCAACGAACTCGTTGAAGAACGGCGATGAGAACTTCAAGTCGATGCCGGGCACGCTCGACACCGCGGTCGCGAGTTCGCGCGAACGTTCCAGGTTGAGCGCGGCGACGTCGCGCAGTCCGGTCTTGCCCATCAGGGCGAGATACATCGTGGCGATCAGCGCGCAGTGAGCCTGGTTCGTGCAGATGTTCGACGTCGCGCGTTCGCGGCGAATGTGCTGCTCGCGCGCCTGCAGCGTCAGCACGAACGCCGTGCGCCCGGAGCTGTCGACCGACCGCCCAACCAAGCGCCCTGGAATGCGGCGCATGTGCTCCTGCGTCGACGCGATGAAGCCCGCGTACGGACCGCCGTAGGCAATCGCCACACCAAAACTTTGCGCTTCACCGACGACGATCTCCGCGCCCCACGACGCCGGCGTCGCCAGCGCCGCCATCGAAAGCGCCTCGGCGACGACCGCGATCGGAACCGTCCCGCTCTCGCGAACCGCAGCCTGCGACGCCGCATCGAGCGTATCCACATTCCCAAAGAAGTTCGGACTCTGCAGCGCAACCGCCGCATACTCACCACTCGCCACCGCATCGCGAAGCGCTGAAAGATCCGTCGTACCATCCGCGACATACCCGATCTCGTCAACCTCGACGTCGAGCCCATCGCAATAGGTCTGCAGCACCGCCCGATAGTTCGGATGAATCGCCCGCGAAACGAGAACCTTCTTCCGCCCATTCGCATTGAGCGCCATAATCGCGCCCTCCGCCAACGCCGTAGCCCCGTCATAAACGGAAGCGTTCGAGATATCCATCCCAGTCAGCAGACAGATGTAAGTCTGCCACTCATAAATCGCCTGCAGATACCCCTGCGAAACCTCAGCCTGATACGGCGTATACGCGGTCAAAAACTCCCCACGCATCGCCAACGCCGGAATAGCCGGCGGCACGTAATGCCGATATGCCCCCGCCCCAAGAAACGAACGATACCCCTGCCCGACGTTCTTTTTCGCAAACGAATCAAACCGCCGAGCAATCTGATACTCCGGCAAAGCCGGAACGACATCCAACTTCTCCCGAAGCGCAACCGCCTCGGGAACCTTCAGCAAATCATCAAGCGACCCGACGCCGATCGCATCGAGCATCTGCGCAATATCGCGCTCCGTATGAGGTGTATACATCGTTTCTCTTAGTGGGTGGTGCTTTTTGTCATCCTGAGCGTAGCGAACGCAGTGAGCGTAGTCGAAGGACCGCGGAAAAAGTTAATCCTGTGAAGCGCTCCTTCGACTACGCGCTTCGCGCTACGCTCAGGGTGACACTGTTAGTCGTGGGCAATCTTCTCGTAGTCTTCAGGCGACAGAAGGTTCGTAGTCTCGCCAGGATTCGTGAGCTTAACTTTCATGAGCCAGCCCTCGCCGTACGGCTCGCGGTTCACGGATGAAGGGTCATTGTCGAGGACGGCATTGATCTCCGTAATCTCACCCGAGATCGGCGTGAAGAGATCCGAGACGGCTTTCACCGACTCGATCACGCCGACGTTGCCGAACTGGGAGATCTTCGTACCGACTTTGGGCAGCTCGACGTAGACGATGTCGCCGAGCGAGTTCTGCGCGTAGTCGGTGATCCCGATCGTCGCGACGTCGCCGTCGACCTTCACCCATTCGTGCTCTTTGCTATACAGCAGATTTTCCGGCTGCGCCACTAGTGCAAGTCCCCCATCTTGGTTTAGGTTGAGCGTTTGTAGAACGGCAACGCAACCACCGTTGCCTCGTGCATCGTACCGCGGATATCGACACCGAGAACGGTACCGAGAGTTGCGGCCTCCTTGGAAACGAGCGCCGTCGCAATGTTCTTGTTGCCGAGCGACGGCGCCATCGAGCCGCTGCGCACCTCGCCCACGCGCTTTCCGCCGAGATGGACCGCGTATCCCTCGCGCGCCGGAGCGCGCCCGGCCATCTCCAGGCCGGCAATGCGAGAAAAGTCGTCACGGTCGAGCTGCGCCGCGAGGGCCGCCTTCCCGATGAAGTCGGGCTTGTTCATCTTCAGCGCCCACGACTGACCGGCCTGAACCGGCGTGATCGTCTCGGTCAGCTCGTGGCCGTAGAGCGGCATCCCGGCTTCGAGACGCAGCACGTCGCGCGCGCCCAAGCCGCACGGCTCCAATCCATCCGCCGCGTGATCGCGCAGCAGCGCGTTCCATATTTCGGGCGCGCGATCGCCGTCGACGAACAGCTCGAATCCGTCCTCACCGGTGTAGCCGGTGCGCGCGATGGTTGCGGGTACGCCGTACGCGTTGCCCTCCGCGCAGAAATAATATTTCATGCCGGCGAGATCGATATCGACGTGCGGCTGCAGCATCGCGACCGACTTCGGCCCCTGAATCGCGATCAGCGCGCGGTCGCCGTGGAAATTCTCGAGCTTCACGCCGGAAGCCGAACCGAGGTGAGCGTTCAAGTGCTCCCACATCTTGTCCGCGTTCGACGCGTTGACGACGAGCAGCCAGCGCCCATCCAGGCGGTAGAAGATCGTGTCGTCGTGTGCGCCGCCGGACTCATTGCAAAAGATGTTGTAGCGGGCCTGCAGCGGCTTCATCGTGCCGACGGCGTTGATCGTGAGCGTGTCGGCCCAATCCGCGACGCCCTCGCCGGTGAGGACGAACTGGCCCATGTGCGAGAGATCGAAGAGCCCGGCGCGCTTGCGAACGGCGTCGTGCTCTTTGAGAATACCCGCGTATTGCACCGGCATCTCGAAGCCGCCGAACGGCACCATCCGGCCGCCCAGGCTGCAGTGCTGATCGTAGAGCGCCGTGCGCTTCTGCGTTTGCGTCGCACTCATTTCGTTTTGTCCTTCGGGGGTTTCTCGTGCGGATAGCTGTTGAGAAAGTTGAGCGTCGCGTGCGCGACGATCTTTTCGCCGCTACGCACGTAGACTTCTCCGTAGACCACGCGGCGGCCGGATTTCAAGACTTCGGCCTCGGCAATCAGATCGTTCGGCGGAAGGGCCGGCGCGAGAAAGTTGCATTGCAGCGAGACGGTGGTGGTCTGCTGCTCGCGCCCGTAGATCGATGCGAGCGCCACGTAGAACACCGTGTCGCACAAGCTGACGATCGCTCCGCCGTGGACCGCGCCGGTGCCGTTGGTGACTTCTTGGCGGAACGGCATGCGCATCACGGCTTTGCCCTGGTCGACGCTCACCAGCTGTAAATCCAGCAGTGCGACGAAGTCGCCGCGTTCCTTTTCCCACGCGTGCGGTGCTTTACTGAAGTCGATGCTCATGACATCATCTTCGCTTTGACGGAATCGTAGGCTTCGCGGAAGTTGAGCGTACCGCCGTGCAGCCACTGCGCGCCGTCTACCGCGAGAGTAGCGCCGCTCACCCAGTTGGCTTCGTCGGAACAGATCCAGGTGGCGGCCCGCGAGACGTCGGCCGGTTCGCCGATGCGACCCATCGGAATCGACTTGAGCATCATCTCCTCGACGTTCGCAACCGACCAGAGATTCTTGTCGGTGCCTTCGGTGTGGATCGGCCCCGGAGCGATCGCGTTGGAGCGAATGCCGTACCGCCCCCACTCACCGGCCAGCGTGCGGGTCATCGCGAGTACGCCCGCCTTGGCCGACGCGGAATGCACCGCGCCGGGCTCGCCGCTCCATGCGTACGCCGCGATGATGTTGAGGATCGCGCCTTTGCTCTCTTTCAATGCGCCGAAGGCAAAGCGCGTGCAATAGAACGTACCGAGCAGAACGATATCGATGACGCTCTTGAAACCGTTGGGTGAGAGTTCCTCGGATGGCGCAACGAAGTTACCGGCCGCGTTGTTGACCAGCACGTCGATGCGCCCGGCGCGTTCGACGATCTCCTTCATCACCGCTTCGATGCGCGCGGGGTCGCGTACGTCGGCGGAAAGGCCGAAGGCTTTGCCGCCTTCCTTTTCGATGAGCCCGCACGTTTCGTCGAGCTTATCTTGGCGGCGTCCGATCACGCAGATCTGCGCGCCCTCGCGCGCGAACGCCAGCGCCATATCGCGACCGAGTCCCGAACCGCCGCCGGTGATCACGGCGACCTTGTTTTCATAACGGCGTTGTGACATCAGAACGTATCCCCGGGGGCGGCGAGCATGCGGCGCAGGTAGAGCGGCAGCGAGAAAATCCGCCGGTGCGTCACCGAGTCGTAGAAGAAATTCTCGCCGCGCAGCTGCGCGCAGTAGGCGTCGATCGCGCCGGGGTCGAGTGCGGCCAGGTCGACGCGATCGCTGCACGCCAAGAACGCCCAGTCGGTATCGAACGCCGGGACGTGGGTGAAGAACGAGGTGACGTGCCGGTAGTGACGCTGCAGCGTGCGCGCCATCTTGCAGTGCAGCGACGCGTTGTGAAATGCGGCCGTGCTGGCCTGGAGCACGTAAATGCCGCCGTCGGCCAGACGCGACTTGATGAGTGTGAAGACGTCTTCGTTGAAGAGGACGTTGCTCGGCGAATCTTCGAGCGGTTCGGTGAGATCCGAAATCACCACGCCGTAGCGATCCGAATCCTCCCGCATGAACGCGAGCGCGTCGCCCACGATCACGCGCGCGCGCGGATCGTCGAATGCGCCGTCGGACCACTCGGGCAGATACTTTTTCGAAAGGTCGACGACCAGGCCGTCGATGTCGACCATCGTGCAGCGGCGGACGGCCGGCACGCGCAGCACTTCACGCAGCGTCGCGCCCTCGCCGCCGCCGAGAATCAGCACGTCGGTGTTATCGGCGGCGCCCGCCATCGCCGGGTGGACCAGCGTCTCGTGATAGATGCGCTCGTCGCCCTGCGAACTTTGCGTGTCGCCGTCGAGAATGAGCATCTTGCCGAAAACCGGCGTCCCGACGATCGCTACTTGCTGAAAATCGGAGCGGCCCTCGTAGTAGACGCGGTCGATTGCGTGATGATGCTGTTCGGTGGGCGCCGACTCTTCGACGTACCACTGCCAGTGCTCGGTTTTAGGCATGGGCCCGTTAGATTGGCGGCATAAAAAAAGAACCCCGCCGCAAGGGCGGGGTTCCTGTCCCCGTGTTACGCCGACTTTGGTCTTATTTGCAGCTAAACCCGAGGAAAAACGCGCCGGTTGGAATCGTTTGCGCGAACTGAACCGAGGGGAAGGAAACGGTCTTACCCTTGGGCACGCCCGTAATCTGCGTCTGCAACCACGAGTAGGCGCCCTTCTTCTTCATCAACTGGTTGAGCACGCAAACCTTGCCGCCGATCTTGCTCTTCGACTTGATCGTGATCGAGGGGGTGACGTTGAACACGAACGACGAGCTGCTGGTGTTCAGTGCGGCAAGGTACAGAATCGCGTTCTTGAGCTTGGGGAACGGCTTGCCCTTAACCGAGCCGGTAATATCGTGCTTACCGGTAGCGTCTTCGAAAACGAGCGCGGTCCCCTTTTTGGCGGTATTCGACCCAAGGACCGACGTGAGCGTGAAACCCATGTAATTGGGAAGCGATCCTGTGCCGCCCGTCTTCGTTAGCGGAACGGTGTCGCACGGACCGCCGAACGTCCAGCCGACCGGCAGCGGACAAGGAACGCCAGAGTCGGGGGCGACGGCGCGGATCGAATCGCTCGCGGCCGGTAAGCCCGACGACGGAACGGTCGTATTGCCGGCGCACGCGGCGAAGGCCAGGGCGGCGACGAGGGCCGCAGCACCCGAGCGGATGAGAGATAATGTCATAGGGTAAGTGAACCTCACACAGATGGAGCAGAGAAGCGGGTTAGGGGGCTTTGGCCGCTCAACGTATGCCCCCTGCCGGAAGTTCCTTCTATTTTTTAATAGGGTTGGGCCGCCCGCCGAAACGAGCGGCCCACCGTCTACCGGGCCATCGCTAAACGGACGTGTAACAGGCCATCGCTAAGTAGATGGTGCCGTTTTTTCCGACTATGGTTTGACTGACCTTCGACGGGAAGACGACGGTATGACCGGTGATCTTGCCTTGTATGACGGGCTCGCCTTGCCAGGTATTGTTCGACGGGATCATTTTCGTCAAGATGCAGTACTTACCGGGAAACGGTTTCACGCTCGTAACCGTGAGCAGGGGCGTGCCCGTAAATGCAAACGCGCCGCCTTGATTGTGGGCTTTCATATACAGAATCGGCTTAACGGTGAACGGTGACGTCGAACCGCCGGCCCTGTTGAACGGCGGGAACGCCATACCCTTAACGAGACCCGTAATGTCCTTCTTCGTGTTGGTCGCGTCGCGTACGACGAGCAGCTCGCCGGCGCCGGGTGCCGGGGAGGCCTTCGGGAACGTCGCTTTAATCGTAAAACCGTTGTACCCCGCCATGGACGCGGTGCCGCCGCCGGCCTTGATGGCTACCGTGCCGCACGAGCCGCCGAAATCCCAGGGCACCTGCGGCTTAGCACAGGGCTTGGGCGTCGGCTTCTTCGCGTCGGGGCTAAGGGCTTCCGGACTTACCGATGAGGGGCCAAATGAGCTCGTCGCCGGGACGACTCCGTGGCTCGCGCACGCGGCCAAAAGCAGCGCGGCGACGGCGGTCGAAGCAGCGATGAGACTGCTGGAAAAGAAACGCATCCTAGTAGATCAACCTCGTTAAAGAAAAGTGGAGTCCGGTGTGTTTGCGCTTTGGACGGTCAACGTAAGCGACCCCCCGTTGATTTCATTTCTAATCGAATTCTTACGGTCAAAGCGAGCGAACGCCTAATATCCGTCGCTCCGATCGGCGCCGTTTGACATTCTACGATGCGGCGCCGCGGCGGCGCAACAACGAAAAGGCCCTCCGCCGTAGCGGAGGGCCGGACGCGTGAAGCGGAAGCTTCGTTAGGCGCTCAGGGTGCGCTCTTCGTGGTCCTGGGCGAAGACGACGTGTGTGAACTCGCCGTCGCTCTTCTCGATGCCGCGCTTGAACTCGGTCGTAAGGACGCTCTTTGCAGAGAGTACCGACGCCGCGACGTCGCAGGCGAGCCAGGGATCCGTATGATCGCCGCACGTGTAAAAGTCCATCGCGGCGTAGCCCTTCTCAGGCCAGGTGTGGATCGACAGGTGCGATTCCGCGAGGATGACGGTTCCCGAGACCCCTTGGGGCTCGAACCGATGGAACGCGCTTTCCATAATCGTTGCGCGTGCAGCTTTGGCTGCGGAGATCATCATCGCGTGGATGTTGTCGACATCCGTCAAAATTACGGGGTCACACCCCGACAGTTCGCACACAATGTGCCGACCGAGTGCCTTCAATTTGTACGGGCTCCTTGACCCTTGGGGGAATCCCACCTCCGGACTTCGTCAGCTGGCGCCTGCTGTGCAGTTCACGTCCCTGACCTTTCGGCGAGCTCTTGCCGGCGCTTTTGCGGTGCACGGGCGACTCGCCGCGATGGCGCGTTAGGGCGCGCCTTCCCTCGAACCGTGGACCCGCCACCCGGGTCCAGAATCGGCCACTTCAACTTCCTTTTGGGGGAGCGCCGTAAGGCGCGTACTCCTGAGCCTGTCTTTTAGACTCCCTTTTGGGGGAGCGCCGTAAGGCGCGTACTCCTGAGCCTGTCGAAGGGACCGGCGAACATGATACCCCCTGCACCCCCCCCTGTAAAGCCTTAAGGGGGTTAATGTTGCGCTTGGGGGACAAGGGTCGTTTTCCTAGATTATGAAGCTACTACTTCACTATCTTGACTATTGGGGGTCACACGGGTACGCTCAGGGGGCTATGGCGACCGAACTCAAGGCTACCACCTCCCCCCAGGACCTGATCGAGGACTACCGTCACGGGTTCCACGACTCGGAAGAGAATTACGTCTTCAAGTCGGGCAAGGGCCTCACGCGCGAAATGGTCGAGCGCATCAGCGACATGAAGGACGAGCCGCAGTGGATGCGCGAGTTCCGCCTGAAAGCCTACGAGATCTTCATCAGCAAGCCGATGCCGACGTGGGGCGATACCGCGCTGCTCAACGAGATCGACTTCGATAACATCCACTACTTCGTTCGCTCGACCGACGGCAGCGAACAGTCGTGGGACGACGTACCGGACGACATCAAGCGCACCTTCGATCGCCTCGGCATCCCGGAAGCCGAACGCAAGTTCCTCGCGGGCGTCTCGGCGCAATACGAGTCGGAAGTCGTCTATCACAACGTCGCCAAAGAGTTGGAAGACCAAGGCGTGCTGTTCTGCGACATGGACAGCGCCGTCAAGCTCTACCCCGACATTCTCAAGAAGTACTTCGCCACGGTCATTCCGCCCGGCGACAACAAGTTCGCCGCGCTGAACTCGGCCGTGTGGTCGGGTGGTTCGTTCGTCTACGTTCCGCCGGGCGTCGAGCTGAAGCAGCCGCTCCAGGCCTATTTCCGTATCAACATGGAAAACATGGGCCAGTTCGAGCGCACGCTGATCATCGCCGACAAGGGCGCGAAGGTTCACTACATCGAGGGCTGCACCGCACCGAAGTTTTCGAGCTCGTCGCTGCATTCGGCGGTGGTCGAACTGATCGCGCTGGAAGAAGGCTCGATCCGCTACACGACGATCCAAAACTGGTACCGCAACATCTTCAACCTCGTCACCAAACGCGCCGTCGCGCACAAGAATGCGACGGTCGAGTGGGTGGACGGCAATCTCGGCTCGCGTTTGACGATGAAGTATCCGGCCATCTACTTGATGGGCGAAGGTGCGCGCGGCGAAATCCTCTCGATGGCGTTCGCGGGCGAAGGCCAGCATCAGGATGCCGGCGCGAAGGTGATCCACGTCGCACCGAACACGACGTCGGTCGTCACCAACAAGAGCGTTACCGCCCACGGCGGTAAGACGACGTATCGCGGGCTGGTTGAAATCTTCCCGGGCGCCGTCGGCGCGAAGACGCGCGTGCGCTGCGACGCGCTGATCATGGACGATATCTCGTCGAGCGATACCAAGCCGACGATGAAGATCCACGAGCAGCAGTCGACGGTCGAGCACGAAGCCAGCGTCAGCAAGATCGGCGAAGAGCAGCTCTTTTACGCGATGAGCCGCGGACTCTCCGAGGCCGACGCGACCGCCATGATCGTCAACGGGTTCTTCGACTTCTTCGTCAAGGAATTGCCGATGGAATATGCCGTCGAACTCAACCGTCTCGTTAAAATGGAGATGGAAGGCTCGGTCGGCTAGCGCGACGCATACCTCCCGCACTAGGGAGGTAGCCCACTTGAGCGAGCATCGCGTCGCTGCCCTTTCGGAGATCGCGCCGGGAACGACCAAACGCGTCGAACTCGCCGGTCTTAGCATGCTTCTCTGCAACGTCGACGGTTCGGTTTACGCAATCGAAGACGTCTGCACGCACGATGGCGGTCCGCTCGATCAGGGCGAGCTCGAAGGCGCGTGCGTGGTATGCCCGCGCCATGGTGCCACCTTCGACGTGCGCAGCGGCGATCCGACGATGCCGGCCGTCATGCCGGTCGCCACGTTTCCGGTCGACGTTCGCGGCGACGACGTGTACGTGGAACTCTAAGGAGAACGCATGCGCAACGTGCTGCGCGCCGGCGGCGCGCTGATCTTGATCGTCGTCTTGATCGTCGCCTGGTTTTTCATCAATATCTTGGTCGGCATGCACTCGAGCGGTCGCGTCGACGGGACGATCTCCGGGCTGGCGCTGCGGGCGCCGGTATCGATCGCGCGCGACGCCCGCGGCGTGCCGCACATCGTCGCGCAAAACGAGCACGATCTCTTCTACGCGCAGGGCTACGCCGAAGGTTCCGACCGGCTTTTCCAAATGGATCTACTGCGGCGTTACGTGCGCGGCGATCTCGCCGAAGTCTTCGGCTCTGCCGCCCTGCAAGCGGACGAAGAAGCGCGGGCCGTTCCGATTCGCGCGATGGTCGACGGACAGTGGAACGCGCTGGACGCGAACCAGCGCGAGATTCTCGGCGCGTTTTCGGACGGCGTCAACGCCGCGATGGACCGCGAGCCGCTGCCGGTCGAGTTCCGCATGCTCGCCTACAAACCGGCGCCCTGGACGCCGGACGATTCGCTGGTCGTTTCGATGGCGACGGTGCTCGATCTCATCGACGATTGGAACGAAGTCGCTCGACGCGATCGCGCGTATCGCAAGGGCGGCTTAGCCGGACTGGCCGCACGTTTTCCATTTACCGATCCGTGCTACGACGCGCCGGTCACCGGCGGCCTGGCAGCGATGGGGCCCGGACCCGCGTGTACGAAGCGCTTTGCGCTGCTCGGCGAACTCGGCGATACGCGCCGCCCACTCGGCAGCAACGAATGGGCGGCCGGCGCCGGACACACGAGCACCGGACGCGCGCTGCTCGCGAACGACCCGCACTTGGGGTTGCGAATTCCGGGCGTCTGGTATCTGCTCGACTTACGCGCGCCCGGATTTCATGCCGCGGGCGCGTCGCTTCCCGGCTCGCCCGGAATCGTTCTCGGGCATAACGATCGGATCGCTTGGGCCGCCACCAACGGAACGGTCGCGACGCTATCGGTTTTTAACACTCCCGCGAATCTCGACGCTTCCGCGTGGCAGACCGAAACGTTTCACGTTCGCCTTCACGGCGACGCGACGAAGCGATACTATCGCGGGCGCAACGAGTTCGGACTCACGACCGACGACGGCCGCTTCGTCATGGTGCGCTGGGATGCATATCAACGCCCCGTCTCACCGTTGCCGGCATTTCTCGGTCTCAATCGCGCGACGTCGCTGGAGGACGCGGTCAAGGCGCTCGCCGGATATCCCGGGCCGACGCAAAACTTCGCGCTCGCCGAGGCGAGCGGACGCGCCGCCTATCAGCTAGCCGGCGTAATTCCCAACGATCCCGCATGGGCGCGCTGGATTCATCCGAGCGGCGATTTGACGCGCAGCTACGCCAACGTTCCGTTCGGCGCATTGCCGAAGGTTGCGCCATCGCGAGACGCGATCGTGTGGACCGCCAATAACAAGATGTACGGCGCCGGGTATCCGCTGCCCCTCAGCGCGCAGTTTGCCCCGCCGTATCGCGCCTACCGCACCGCCCAGTTGCTGCGCGCCCGCTCAAAATACGACGTGGCGTACTTCATGCAGATGCAGATGGACGTGCTGTCGCTTCCCGAACGCGATTTCGCGCGCGCGATCGGCCCATCGCTGCGCCATCTCGACGCTACCGCGGCCGCCGAGTTGAGCGCGTGGGATGGCCAGATGCGCGGCGACTCGGTCGCTGCGACGATCGCCCAGCGATTGCGCTTGGCGCTGACCGAAGGACACAACGGGCGCATGCCGGTCGTCCTCGAAGCGTTGCGCCGCGCACCCTGGCCGGGCGGCGCTCTCGAAGGCGACGGCGTACGCGCTGCATTTGCGTCGCCGCCGCCCTGGAGCACCGCCGGTGCGATTCCAGTGCTGCACGCGTTCAACTCGCTCGGCATCAAAGCGCTCAACGGCAGCGTGTTCCCCGGAAACGGCGACGCCTTCACCTTGCACATGCAGTCCGGCACCGGACCGGTGTACGACTCGCAAAGTTTCCGCGCCGTGTGGGACGTCGGCAACTGGGACGCCGGTGGCATCACGATTCCGCAAGGTGAATCGGGCGAACCGGGTTCCGGCCACTATCTCGACGAGGCCGACGCCTGGATTGCGGGCCAACTGCTGCCGCTTCCGTACTCCGATGCCGCCGTAAAACGCGCGACGGTGCAGACGGAAACGCTCCGGCCCTAAGTCGTCCGCCGCGCGTCTTTCCAGCGGATGGCGTATTGGAAGAGGGCGCCGGCGCTGGCAATGATCCACGTCGCCTCCCACGCCGCGCGTCCGAATATCGCGAACACGAGCATCGCCAAGGCAAATCCTAGTGACATCGTTTCCGAGAGCAGGGCACGGCCGAAGGACGAGTGCGGTGCCGGTTCTCCCGCGATCGGGACCGGCCGCGGCAGCAGTTGCGGCACCGATGCACGATACGCCTCGAACGCCGCGCCGTAGCGCGCGAGCATGCCCCGCTCCTCGACGTGCATCAGCGCGGTTAGGAAAAGCCACTGCAAGAACACGATGAGCCACCAACCGGCCGGCGGAGCGAACATCGCGAACGCCGCCGCCTGAAAGAGGTTCCCGAGGTACAACGGATTGCGCGTATAGCGAAACGGCCCCGCGATGTAGAGCTTATCGGTGAGTGCATCGTAGTTCCAGACGACTGCAACTTGAAGGTAGCTCGTGCCCCACGCGCGCCAACACCAGCCGATCGCCGCCAGCGCCGCGGCCAGCGACACGATCACCGTCTGCCAGCGGTCGCCGAAGAACGCGTACGTCGGTATCGCCGGGCGACCGGTAACGTGCGCGAGCGTGTAGGCCCCGTAGAATCCCGCGAAGTACAGCGCGGCGATACACAGCGCGCGCTGGCGATACCACCAGGGTGACCGACTCATTTGCCTCCCAGCGTGCTGGCGAGAAACGACCAGATAACCGGCCACGCTGCGTCGGCGGCGGCGGCGTCGCCTTCTTTCGTGCCGCCAAACGCCATCGTCACGCCGCCGAAGTCAACCGAGGTGACTGCCGACGACGGCCCGTGCGTCGCGCCGATGAACGTGTGACCCGCATCGGGATAGGCGATTGCGCGGTCGGCATAGGCATGATGCGAGTCCTTCAAGTGCGCCATCGCGAGATCGCACTGCGCGGTGGAGTTCCACATTTGATCGTCTTGGCCGGAGAGGCACAGCACCGGTCCGGAGATTTTCTCGAGGGGAAAGAAAGCGGCTTTCGTCGTCGCGGGGTCGGCGTTGCGCGATGCGTCGTAAAGGTTGCGCAGGACGAGCGGCTGGTGCTGCATGAGCGCCATGCCGATCTGTTGATTGGCTGCGTCGCTTGCGGGAACGCACGGGAGCGGCTTACCACCCTCGCTCCACGAACAGCCGGTCGGCGCATCGTTGACGCCCAGGCCCATATACGCGATGGGGGATGGTACGACCGCAACCACGGCTTTGATTCGCGGATAAGTCGAGGCGGCAAGCAGCGCGAGTTCGCCGCCTTTCGAGCCGCCCATAATTCCGATGCGTGACGCATCGACGTCGTCACGCTTTGCGAGTGTCGCGACCGCTGCGCCGACCGTTTCGACCGGAACGTCGACCAGCGTTTTCGGCAATCCCGGCACCCCAAAGTATGCAACCGATGCCGTCACGTAGCCGTGCGCGGCGAACCGTTCCGCCGCGCGCGCCATCGAGTCGCCGCCCTCGGAACCGCCGAGCAAAATCATGGCGGGATATTTTGGTTTCCCTGCGCGCGGAATGCACAGCGTGCCGGTGAACGGCTGCGTCAGCTTGGTGCACGAGGCCGCCTGCACCGGGCTTGTAGAAGGCGAAGGCGCAGCGAGCGCGGCGGCGAGAATGAGATCAAGCATAGCGAACCCTTTCGTCGCGACGATAGCCGAGCGATGCGATGGCGGCGAAAACCGCGGCGTACAAGGCGAGCGTAATGATGGCGCGCGACGAGTTTGCGCCGCCGTTGACGCTCCACAACAGATCGCCGAAGGCGCGTGTCGGCAAATAGGGAGACACGACCTGAAGCGCGTGCGGTAAATACTGCGGCGGAATCCAAAGGCCGCCGGCGTACGCCAGCAAGAGATTGCAGGCGGTCGCGAGCGGCACCGCCGCGCGCGCGGAGACCCAATAGCCGATAGTAATCCCTATCAGCACGAACGCAACGCCGCCGATCAGAACGTATGCGAATGCCTGGAGCCACTGCAGCGCCGTAAGATCGACCGGCGTGAAGAGCCGTGCGACGATTGCGACGACGGCGGCCGAGAGCACGCCGAAGACCATAGCGGAAAAGATACGCGCCGCGAATCGCTCGGCCGTCGAAACCGGCAGCGTGCGCAGGTAGCGTTCCCAGGGACGCCCTCGCTCCGCCGCGATGCCGACGCCGAACTGATACAGCGTGACGCCGACGACCGCGAAGGCGATGTACGAGAGCGCGAGCATATTGGCGGCAGCCGAACCCGTTCGAGCGAACGGCAACGCGAACAGCGCGAAGAACAACGCGGGAAAGCCGACGGTCGGCACGACGTATCCGGGCGAACGAAAGAGATCGGTCAGCTGCAGCCGCGCGTGCGCGGCGACCGTTGCAACCGGGTTCATTTGGAGCCTCCGGTGATGGATAGGAACGCTTCTTCGAGTGAAGGACGCGCGATCTCGAGGTCGGCGAACGGGATGCCGGCCGAGACCAGCGCCCGGACGTAGGCGTCCGTATCGGCGGTTGCGATTACGACGCGTCCGTTCGACTGAACGATCGACGTTTCAAGTCCGGTCATGGCGAGCGCAGCCCCGACGTAGGAGACGCGACGCGTCCCGAATCGCGCGCGCAGGTCGCTCGGACTGCCATCGAAACGCAGGTGGCCGCGATCGATCACGACGATCCGCGTGGCCAGGGCTTCCGCTTCCTCGAGATAGTGGGTCGTGAAGAGGATCGAGCGCCCGCGCGACGCCGACTTTACCGTTTCCCACAGACGGCGGCGCGACTCGACGTCGAGTCCGGTCGTCGGCTCGTCGAGCACGATGAACTCGGGGTTGCCGGCGAATGCAAGCGCCAGCGCAACCCGGCGCGATTCCCCGCCGGAGAGCTCTCCCGCGCGCCGAGCGGCCAGTTCGGAAAGGCCGAACGCTTCGATCGTCGATGCAAGCGGCGGCGCCTGCGGAAAATGCGCGGCGGCGAACGAGATCAGTTCGTCGACCCGCAGTGCGTCGGGGAATCCGCTATCTTGCGGAGTCGCGCCGACGCGGGCGCGGGTGGCCGCCGCACGAGGCGACGCGCCGAAGAGCCGCGCGCGTCCGGCATCGGCGCTGCGCAGGCCGAGGGCGATTTCCAGCGTCGTCGTTTTCCCTGCGCCGTTCGGACCGAGAACGGCGACGATCTCGTCGCGATCGACCGACAGCGTGAGATCGTCCAGCGCGCGGATCGCACCGTACGACTTCGTAAGGCCTTCGAGTTCGAGAATCATCACGCTTGCGCTTTCAGAAGAGATTGAAGCTGCTCGACGTGCGCGACGAACGACGCGCGGCCGCGCGGGGTCAAGCGATAACGCGTAAGCGGGCGCCGGTTGACGAACGTTTTTTCTTCGTCGACATAGCCGGCCTCGACCAGGCGCGCGACGTGCGCGCCGAGGTTGCCGTTGCTGACGTCGAGCGATCGCGCGAGCTCCGAGAACGCGATCCATTCCGCGGTCAAAAGCTCCGCAACGATCCCCAAGCGAATCTTGGAGAGCAGCAGTTCGTCCATCGCGCGGCTAGTCGCCCGCGAGCATTTCGGCGATACCGAAACCGGCGTATCCGGCAAGCATGCCGCCGGCCAAAACAAACCCCTTCAGCTCTGGAGCAACGAAATTCGCGATGACGACCGAGACCACGACGAGAACGCCGCAGATCTGCGCGCGGCGATTGCCGTGCAAGCCGATAAACAGCAGTACGATCGCTTCGGCGAAGCTCCAGATCGCGGCCGACGCCCATCCGGAGAAGATATTGTACGCTCCGACGTTGACGATGAACGCCAGCGACATCGTGAGCCAGAGCATGTTAAAGAATTCGCGTTGCACGAGCGAACGCCGCAACTCTTCGCTGCGCTTCGTGCGGCTGCGCACGATGGTGAAAGTGATTGCGGCGGCGAGGAGCGCCGCTTGTCCCCAAACGGCCGTCAACGGCCACTTGCCGGTGAGGATGAAATTCCAACTGACGGTTGCAGCGGCCGAGTAGACGCCCCAGACGATGAAATACTCGGCGCCGTGGCAAAGCCGTTGCGACGACTCCACCAGAATGCGCTCGACCATTTCGATGTGTTCGCGGGCCTGACGGCCATCGATCGAGTCCACGGTTACACCTCTTCCGTCGCGGCCAGCGTGGCCGCACCGAGCCCGCCCGCCATCAGCCAGGCAACCATCGAAGGAAAGTGGGCGGCGGCGGTCAGTTGGCAGAGCATGCCGACAACGCCCGCATAGAGCCCCCAGACCCAGAAGAGTTTGCTGCTGCACGTGGTACCGAACCGTTCCATCGTCGCGTCCTCACTTCTCGATTAGTCTGTTTTCTAGACTACTCTGCCTATAGTAAAGCCTTTGAGGCGCCCCGTCAAGAGCGTTTGACACCCGAGGCCCGGGCTGATATTGTTCCTTGGTTATGTACGCGATCATCGAAACCGGCGGCAAGCAGTATAAGGTCGCCGAAGGCGATATCATTCGTTGCGACCTCCTCGAGAGCGAAGTCGGCTCGGACGTTACGTTCGACCGTGTCGTGCTTGCCGGCAGCGGCGATGACGTCAAAATCGGCGCTCCGCTCTTGAACGGCGTCTCCGTTACGGGCACCGTGCTGCGCCAGGCCAAAGACAAAAAGATCCTCGTCTTCCGCTATAAGCCGAAGAAGCGCGTCCGCAAGCTCAACGGCCACCGTCAGCGTTATGCGGAAGTGAAGATCACGAAGATCGCCCTGTAGGGGACTCGTGCTCGTCGTTACCTTCACGAAGGACAGCTGCAACCGGCTGTCCTCTGTTTTTGCCCAGGGCCACGCGCTAGCCGGCGAATACGGCCAGGACGTCGTCTGCGCTGCCGTTTCGGCGATCGTGCAGGCGGCTCGCTTGGGCCTCCAAGCCTGCGCCGGTGTCGATCTCGAGGTACGCCAAGAGGCCGGCGATTTTTGGATGCGCTGGCCTGAAGGCAGCCGCGACGACGAAGCCGTGCGAGCCATCGTCACCACCGCCGAGCTCTCGATCGAGCAGATTGCAAGCCAATATCCCGAACACGTTCGCTTGCTTCGCACTGGTGAAGACGGCTAGCGCAACATCGCAGGCTCAAACCGGGTATGAGTGTTGGACGCCCCGAAGGAGATGCCCATGAACGACAGTTTTCGCAGCACGCCCCCCGGCCAGCAGTGGTCGGGATCGAACCCCGCCAACGGCGCGCAGGGTGCGTTCGGACACGACGCACCGAAGCCGCCGGACGACGGTGCCGAAGTCGGAAAGGCACTCTTGGTCGGGCTGCTCGGCGGCCTGGTCTCGGCTGCCGGCTATATGATCTATCGCCGCTTACCCGACGAGCAGAAAGAGCGCTTGAACGCGCAGGTGCGCACCGTCGTTGCGGCGCGCATCAACGAAATCCGTCAGAACTTCAATATCTAGATCGCCGATCCGCCGAGCGGCGGGTTACGCAGCGCCGAGTGCTCGTTTGATGAGTGCTCGGCGTGTTCGTTTACGGCCGGTTCGGTTGCGAGCGAATCGGCCTTTTCCACCGTTTCGTGTTCCGCTAGATCGACCGAGGGTGGGGTGTAGCCGGCGATGTCTTCCGGGCCGCTGTCGCCATACGTGTTGGCCGGCGCGGGCGGAGGAACCGGGTGCTCGGCGAGATCGGCGGCCCGCTCCATTTCGGAAATAAACCCCTGCGACGTGTTCTGGACCTCGCGCATGAACCGGCCGGCCTGGCGCATCAGCTTCGGCAGGCGATCGGGGCCGAAAAGCAGCAGCGCGAGCACCGAAACGACCAGAATATCGGGAACGGAAAACATGCGAGGCCGCCTTTCGGCAGGGCTCGGCTGGAGACCCGTGCAAGGTGCCTCGTCCGCCGTGAAGATCATCTATACCCGCGGCAACCGCACGGAAACGCTGGCCTCGCTGGCGACCTTGCGCAAGATCCTCAACCGCTTCGTCGCGCACCGAGTCTTCTACGAGGTCTCGAGTCGCAAGCAACGCGGTCACGAATTCTTTTCCACTAAGAACGTTTTCGTCGTCGGCTTGATCGAGGTCACGAACTTCGAGCATTTGAAGATTCTGATCTTCGACGCCCACAATCAAGCCCACTCGGTTGAAGTGATCAACCCGCAGACCATGCGCATCTACGACGAGATGCCCGGCCGCGGTTTCGCCGTCTCGTTCATCAGCGACGGCGACGAAGGCGTAGAAACGCGCTGTTACATTCGCGACGAAGGCGAAGACGAAGACCGCATCCACTCACAAACCGGCCTCGAAAAAATCACCTTGCCGCAGCTCTTCGAATACCTCGAAGAAATCACCGCAGTCGAAGCCAACTGCAACACCGGCGTCCAGCGGCTGCCTTAGCATTTGTCATCCTGAGCGTAGGCGCGCAGCGCCGTAGTCGAAGGACCGCTTCCAATCAAAAGCCCGCATACGATGTGCGGGCTGTTCTTTTGTAGCGGTCCTTCGACTTGCCTGTCCTGAGCTTGTCGAAGGGCTCAGGATGGCAACGCAGCGCGCTCACCAAACGCAATGGTTATTCCGATGCGGCGGGTTCGCGGTCCATGTTGTAGATGGCGTCGGTGAGTTTGCCCGGCTCTACGTGTATGGTCGAGAGGATGCCGGGGGAGCGGAGGGCTTCGCTTGCGAGGCCGAATGCGAGGTGTTTCGGGAGATAGCGGCCCTCGGTGCGGTTGGCGCCTTCGCAGAAGATTGAATAAGCTTCGCGGCCGAGCCAAACGCTGGCGTTGCCTTCGGGCAGTTTGAATGCGAGCGTGTCGAAGCGCGGAAGCGCGCCGCGTTCGCCGGCGGGCAGATCCGATTCGGAGATTCGTGCCGCGCCGTTTCGGAGATCGCCGCTCGGTTCGAGTTCCATGAGTTTGTCGCGCGGGACGACGCCTGCGATTGCGGGGCCGATCTCCGGATCGTCGAGCAAGGCCAGCAAAACCGCGCGCGCCGTGATGAACGGCTCGCGCAGCTTCAGCGCGTAGGCGCCGGCATCGCGCATCACCTTCAGCAGCTCGTCGGAGAGCTGGATCTGCTGCTCGGCTTGGTCGCTCATGGCCGTCTGCTTTGCTTCCGGCCCATCCGCCCCTCCAAGCGCTGAGCTTTGCGCATCTCCCGGACGCCCTCGTCGACCTTCCCGGCGCGCTTGAGAGCGACGCCCAAGTTGAAGTGGGCGACCGGGTAATCGTCATCCGCTGCAATGGCCGACCGATACAGCTCCACGGCACCGTCGACATCGCCCGCCTCCATCAGCAGATTGCCGAGATTCGTGACGGACGGTGCGAATCTCGGCACGCAGACCAGGGCGGCCTCGAAGTCCTCGCGCGCCTCCGGAGCCCGCCCCATGGCCGCGAGCGCGACGCCGCGTTTATTGAGGTAGAAGGCCCGTTCCGCAGACTTCAGCTCCGCATCGGCGAGCAGCGCCCCGAGCCGCTGGTGGGCGTCCGCATATTCCCCGCGGGCGATCGCGGCCAAGGCGAGTTCGCACGCCGAGGGCTCGCGAGAAGCGAATTTTCGAAACAGCCGGAACACCTTGGGTATGTTCACGATCGATGTGGTCACGCTCTTCCCGGAGGTCTTCGCGCCGTTCGTCGGCCTCTCGATCGTCGGGAGGGCCGTCGACGGCGGGCTCGTGGACGTGCGCTACCACCATCTCCTCGACTATCTCGAGGGGAAAGAGCGCGCCGACGATTCGCCGTTCGGCGGCGGCCCGGGCATGGTACTGCGGATCGAGCCGCTCGCGCGCGTCCTCGACGCGCTGATCGCCGCGGCACCTCCGCAGGAACGGCGAGCGATCGTCGTGCCGTCGCCGAGCGGCAAGCCATTCGAACAAAACGACGCGCAGCGCTTCGCGCAACTGGAACGGCTGATCGTCATCTGCGGACACTACGAGGGCATCGACGAACGGCTTGCAGAGTTGTACCCGGTCGAAGAATATTCGCTCGGCGATTTCGTGTTGACCGGCGGCGAGATTCCGGCGCTCGCATTCATGGATGCGACGGTGCGTTTGCTCGAAGGCGCGGTGCGTGCCGAATCGCTCGCTGCGGAATCGTTCGCCGCGGGACAACTCGACTATCCGAGCTATACGCGCCCGCCGACGTTTCGCGGCGTGAGCGTTCCGGAGGTTTTGCTCTCCGGCGATCACGCAAAGATCGCGAACTGGCGCCGCGAGCAATCCCGCGCGCGCACCGCCGCGCGCCGCAAAGACTTGCTGGAGGAATAATCGACATGTACGCATCGGTGGTCTCCATCCGCGCCTTCGCCCCCGGCATGGACGAACGGACGTTCGGGCAAGGAGAGGCCTTCGATCAACCGGCCGCGCCGTGGCTGCGGTTCGACGTCTCCGAGGCCTTTTCGGACCTGGAGCCCTAGCCAGGGCCTTTCCGCTTGCGGGGAGGGCGGGGGCGTGATAGCATATCGTGGTTTGGCCGGTCCCTTTCCGGCCTTTTCTTCGCGTCCCTCAATTCGCCAACCAGAAGAGTGCCATGAACGTCATCGATGTGCTCAATAACGAGCAGCTAAAAGAGAAGATTCCCGCCTTTCGCACCGGCGACACCGTCAAGGTGTTTTCGAAGGTGATCGAAGGCGGCAAAGAACGCGTCCAGATGTTCGAAGGCGTCGTAACCGTCCGCAAGGGCGGCGGTGCCAGCGCGGCGATCACCGTGCGGCGTATCGCCCACGGCGTCGGCATCGACAAGACGTTCCTCGTGCATAGCCCCCGCGTCGAGAAGATCGAAGTCGGCAAGCGCGGTATCGTCCGCCGCAGCCGCCTATACTACCTCTCGGATAAGATCGGTAAGGCCGCACGCATTAAGGAAAAGAAGGCCGTCAAGTAAACCGCCCTGACGCCACTGCAGCTCTTCGGGCTCCTGTGCGTCTTCGGAGTAGCACGGCTGGTCCTTTCGACGAAACTCTTTACGGCCGACGACGTCCAGTCGTCGGCCGTTGCCGTGGTCTGCGAGTATCTCGACTCGCTGATCGTCGCGGGACTCGTCGCGCTGCTCCTGATCAGCTTCGTGATCCGCACCTACTACATTCCGTCGGTCTCGATGGTCCCAACGCTGAACGTACGCGACGTCGTCCTGGTCGACCAGCTCACCTACCGGTTCGGAGGACCCCAGCCGGAAGACGTCGCGGTCTTCACTCCGCCCGTTCCGGCCGAGGGCAGCGCCTTCATCAAGCGGGTCATCGGCGTTCCGGGTGACACCATTCGCATTTCCGACGGTATCGTCTACCGAAATGGCACCGCGCTCGTCGAGCCTTATGCGAACGAGCCGGCGAAATACGATTTGGAGATCAAACGCTACGGCATCTACGTCGACGGCCGTCCATTGGAGCCGTCCGCGGCCGACGTGCCGCCCAAGGCGCTCTGGCAAGCCCCGGACCGCATTCCGAACGGCTTTTACTTTATGCTCGGCGACAACCGGAACTACTCCGTCGACTCGCACGTGTGGGGTTTTGCCCAGGCGAGTGGAAACTTTGCCGCTGGGCCGCTCGCTAAGAGCGGGACGCGCGCGGGCTTTGCCGGCAAGGCGTTTCTCCTCTTCTGGCCACTCGATCGCACGCGCATCCTCCACTGAAAGCTTATGACGCCCTACGAACTGCTGATCATCGTCGCCATCATCGCCGTTGCGCGAGTCGTTCTTTCGCTGCGGCCGGTCCGCGCCGGATCGAACGGCAAGAGCACGAGCTTTGCGCGCGAGTTTCTCGACCCGTTCATCATCGCGGGCATCGCCGCGTGGATCCTGATCACGTTCGTAGCGCGTACGTACTACATTCCCTCGGCCTCGATGCTTCCGACGCTGCAGATTCACGACGTGCTGCTTGTCGACAAGTTCGAATACCGCTTCCACCAGCCCAACCGCGGCGACATCGTCGTCTTCCCGCCTCCCATCCCGACGCCCGACGATTTCATCAAGCGCGTGATCGGCCGTCCGGGCGATTCGCTTCGCGTTTTCGCCGGCAACGTCTACGTGAACGAGCAGGCGTTGAACGAACCGTACACCGCCGACAAACCCGCCTACGAGCTCGAGGTCCGCAACTACGGCGTCTACGTGAGCTACGGCGCCGGATGGCAGCGACTCGATCCGTCTTCGGCCAACGTTCCGCCGAAATCGGAGTGGACCGCACCGGATAAAATTCCGCCGCACTGCTACTTCATGATGGGCGACAATCGTAACGACTCCGAGGATTCGCACGTTTGGGGCTTCGCGCAGGACTCCGGTTCGTTCGCGACCGGGCCTCGCCACGGCGAACGCGCCGGATTTACGGGGCGCGCATTCTTGATTTTCTGGCCGCTCGCGCAGGCGAAAGTCCTAACACCGCCCAGCACGTCTTTACCACCGGCGACCGCTTCGCAGTAGGCTCGGGGGCAAGCGCGTCGAAAAGAAATTCCCCGACGTGTCATCATTGCTCCACTGGCGCTCGCTTGCGAACCTGACGTTGCAATTGGCGATTCTCGGCCTGCTGATCGCAACGTTCTCAATTCGCGCGTGGCCCGTCCTCGGGCTCTCGATGGCTCCGCACATCGCCTCGGGCGAATACGTCCTGGTCAACACGTTCGCGTATCGCTTCGGTCCGCCGCATCGCGGCGATATCGTCGCATTCCGGCATGACGACGAGACCCACGAACTGTTCATCAAGCGCGTCGCCGCCGTTCCGGGCGACCGCGTCCGCATCGATCGCGGCGTCGTGTACCTCAACGGCGCGCAACTCGACGAGCCCTACGTTCACTTCCCCGACCAGCGCAGCTTCCCCGAAGTGGCCGTGCCGCCGGGGAGCGTTTTCGTGCTGGGTGACAATCGCGCCGATAGCGAGGATTCTCGGTTCTTTGGACCGGTCTCGGACGATCGCCTGATCGGGCGAGCGCTGGCCGGCGTGTGGCCGCCCGGGTCGGTCGGCGCCTTGTGAGCGCCGATCTCGAACGAGTCATCCAGTGGTACCCCGGCCACATGGTGCGCGCGATGCGCAAGATCGGCGAATACCTCAAGCTCATCGACGTCGTCGTCGAAGTGGTCGATGCGCGGGTCCCAAAGAGCGGCCGCAACCCGCGGCTGGACGAACTCGCCGCCCGCCGCGATCGCGTGATCGTGCTCAATCGCACCGATCTTGCCGATCCGCAAACGACCAAGGAGTGGGTCGCACACTTCGCCGCGCTCGGCATCGAAGCGGTTCCGACCGACGGCCGCGCGCAGCCGAGCGTCGCGCGGGTCGCTACCGCGATGCGGAACCTCTCCGAAGGAAAACGCGGCACGGCGCGGGCGCTGATCGTGGGCATTCCCAACGCCGGTAAATCGTCGATCATCAACGGCCTGCTCAAGCGGTCGGCGGCGAAGACGGAAAACCGTGCCGGCGTTACTCGCCAGCTCCAGTGGTTTCGTTTGAAGCCGAATATCGAACTTATGGATACGCCGGGAATTCTGGTGCCGAAGATCGCGACGAAATCCGCGCAGTGGAAGCTGGCGATAACCGGCGCGGTGCCGCGCACGCACTACGAGCCGGAGGAAGTCGCCAACGCGTTCCACAAATGGGCGGTCGCGCAGAATCCCCACACCTCGGCGCCGGATCTCGAAACATTCGCGTCCACGCGGTTCGCGCGGCGCGGCGGCGAGGTGGACTATCACAACGCCGCGCAGTCGTACATACGCGCGCTCAACGAAGGCACGTTTGGGCGCTTCTCATTCGAGTCGCCGCATGACGAATAAACAACAGAAGAAAAAGAACGCCTACGAACGCGAGCGGCGCCGGCTGCACCGGCTGCACCAGTTCGAATACGCCGCCCGCGAGCGCGGCTTCACCTTTATCGGCGGCATCGACGAAGTCGGCCGCGGGCCGCTGGCGGGCCCGGTCGTTGCCGCTTGCGTGGTTGCGGGGGAACCACTCTTCATCAGGGGACTCAACGATTCGAAGCAAGTGCGACCCGAGGTTCGCATCGAAATGGAAGCGGAGATCAAGGCGCGCGCATTTTCCTGGGGGATCGGCGTCGCAAGCGTCGCCGAAATCGACCGGCTCAATATCTATTGGGCCAGCGTGCTCGCGATGGAACGCGCCATCGCCTCGCTCCCGTCGGCGCCCGAATATCTGATCACCGACGCCGTGCGGATCCGGTCGTACGGCGGTCCGCAAGAGCCGGTCATTCACGGCGACGCGCGCTGCGCGGTCGTGGCCGCGGCGTCGATTCTGGCAAAGGTGTATCGGGACGCCCTGCTGGTGGAACTCGACCGCGAAGACCCGCGATATGGTTTCGCCGAGCACAAGGGCTACTCGACGCCGTTCCACATCGAAGCGCTGCGCGCTCACGGCCCCGGGCCCCATCACCGCGCCGGCTTCGCGCGCGTGCGGGCGGCCCAACTCAGCTTCGAACTGAGTGTCTAGCAGCAAGGGCCGGGCGGGCGAAGACCGCGCCGCCGAATTTCTCGCCGCCGAAGGCTACCGCGTGCTGGCCCGCAACGTCCACCTGCCCGGGGGCGAGATCGACGTTGTGTGCCTCGACGGGGCAACCCTCGTCGTCGTCGAGGTCAAGCGGCGCGACTCGGGGCGCTTCGGGCCGGCCCTCGCCGGGGTGCACGCCCGCAAGCGCGCCACCCTGCGGCGGATCGCCGCCGACTACGCGCAGATCGTCGCCCCCCGCGCCAAAATACGGTTCGATGTCGTGGCGCTAGACGGTAATCGGCTGACCTTGCATCGAAACGCCTTCTAACCTTATGGGCTTGAAAAGATAACGCAGTGGACTCCCTCCAAGGACGGACGCTGGCCGGGCGGTACGAGATCGTCGAACTCATCGGCCGCGGGGGCACTGCCGACACGTACCGAGCAACGGATCACACGCTGGGCCGCGACGTTGCGGTCAAGGTGCTGGTCGACCGCTCGGACGACACCAACGCGCGCCTTCTTGCGGAGGCGCGAGCGATGGCGCGCCTCAATCATCAGCGCATCGTTGCGATCTACGACGCCGGCGAGTGGGAGGGGCTCTCATACATCGTCATGGAGTTCGTGCCCGGCAAGACGCTCTCGGCGCTCGAGAGCGGCGAACTCGGTTATAAGCAGGCGCTCGCATACGTTTCCGAAGTGCTCGAAGCGCTCGAATACGCCAACAGCCAAGGTGTGATCCATCGCGACATCAAGCCATCCAACATTATGATTCTCGAAGGCGGTAAGCACGTGAAGCTCACCGACTTCGGTCTGGCGCGGCGCGCCAGCGACGTGACGCAGACGACGCGTACCGGACAAATCATCGGTACCATTTCGTACCTCGCGCCCGAGCGTTTCTTGAGCAAACCTGCGGACGTTCGCAGCGATCTGTATTCGGTGGGCATCGTCATGTACGAGATCTTCACCGGTACGCTTCCGTTCCGCAACGACCGGGACGATATCGTCGCCACGATGTACTCGCACGTGCACGACTTCCCGACGCCGCCCCGCGAGATCAACCGAAATATCCCCGAAGCGCTCGAAAACGTGATCATGCGGGGCATCGACCGCGAGCCCGGCAAACGCTATCAAAACGCGCGCGAGTTCCTCACCGAGGTACAGAACCTGCTCGGCACGCCCGTCTCGGCCGCCCCGGCCGAACCGCGCGCTCCGAAGACGTTCACTCCCAGCACGGGCACCGGCTCGAGCGATTCCGGCCTGCGAAACGCGATCGATCGGGCGCTGGCCCCCGCCCGAAATCGAAGCGACGCGCTTGAGAACGTGCTCAAAGGGATGATTGCGACGCGACGGCGCAACTACGACGAGGCACGCGACGCGTACTTGGTCGCGATGCACGAGCTATCCGCGATAGGGAACGAAGTGGAGTTTGCTAAGACCGCCTTGAAGTTCGGGGCGATGATCCTGCAAAAGGCCGCCGACGGGCGCCGCGATCGCAACGAGCTTCGCGACGCCGTCAACCGTCTCAACGACTGCCTGAAGATCTTTCGCGAGTACGGCCTCCAGGAGCAGTTCTCGCACGCGGAATACACGATCAACGCACTCGAACGCACCGCCATCGGGGTCATTTTCTAAAAAAGGGCATGCCGGATAAAGCTACTCCGGAGCTGCGTCGCTCCGTCACGCCCTGGGGCTCGTTCTCTTGGGGCTACTCCGACGTGGGCGCGGACATCTTCGTCGGCCTCGGCCTGGTGCTGGCCGCGGCCGCCGGTGCTTCGAACGTCGCGTTCCTGTTTGCGGGCATCGTGTACGTCTGCATCGGCCTCGCATACACCGAACTCGCGGCAACGTACCCGGTCGCCGGCGGCGGCCAGTACTTCGTGCTTCGCGGGCTCGGCGATATCTTCGGATTCATCGCCGGGTGGGCCGTGCTGCTCGACTTCACGATCGACGTCACGCTCTTCGCCTGGACCTGCGTCGACTATTCCAGCCAGCTTCTGCCCATCCTCACCGAATCGCGCTACCCTTGGGTACACTTCATCGTAACGCTGAGCTTGATCGTCGGGCTCTGCCTGCTCAACGTCATCGGCGTTCGAGAAAGCACCGCCTTCAACGGCTTCGTTTCCGCGCTCGACGTGTTGAGTGAGACGGCCATCCTTTGCTTTGGATTCCTGTTTGCTTTCAAGCCCGAGCTGCTCGTGCACAACATGCAGGTGCACTGGCCGACGACGTACGAGCTCATGCTCGGCATCTCGCTATCGATTATTTCGTTCGTGGGGTTGGAATCGATATCGCAGGCGGCGCAAGAAACCCAGCGACCCGCCTCGATCATTCCACGAACGTCGGTCGCCCTGATCCTGACGATTCTCATCTTCGCGCTGGCCTATTCGAACTTAGCGCTCGGAATGCAGCCGTGGCACCCGATCGTCGACTCGCAGGGCCATGCCATGCAGTTCTTCCAAATCTTCAAGGACAACCAGGATAACCAGGGCAAAGCCGTCGCGCTGCTCGCGAGTCAGGTGCCGTACTACGGGGCCTTCGCGGCGTTCTACGTGCCGATTCTCGGTGCGATCCTGCTGTTGATTTCTTCGAACTCCGGCGTCTTCGGCAGTTCGCGCATCGCGTACGCGATGAGCAGCAAGAACCTGCTGCCCTCGATGTTCCAGCGCGTCCACGCAAAGTTTCGCACGCCGGCGATTTCGATCATCGCATTCTCGGCCATGGCCGTCTTCGAACTTATCTTCGCTGCGCTGCCATCGCTCGATCCGGGGGCGAAAGCCGTGTATACGCATCTCTTCCGCGGCGAGAAGGGCCTCGACTTCCTAGCCGATCTGTACGCCTTCGGCGCGGCGACGAGCTATTCGTTCGTCTTCGTCGCGCTCATCGCGCTGCGCTTGGTCGACCCGTTGAGTCCGCGCAAATTTAAAATTCCGCTCAACATTCCGATGACCGTCCGAGGCGAGCGCGTGGAGTTTCCGGTCGTCGCGGTGATCGGCTTCCTCGGGATCTTCGCAATCCTGATCTTCACGCTGTTCACCCATCCGATCGGGCGCATTGCCGGACCGACGTGGCTGTTCCTGGGCATCGTCTTCTACATCATCTATCGCGCGCGAAAAGGGCTGCCGCTGTTCCGCTCCGAGAAACGCGACTGGCGCAAGCAGCAGGTCGAGATCCTGCGCAGCGCCGGTGAGCTCGAGCTGATGGACGAATACATCGCCAACGTAAAAGCCAGCGACGAGCGCCGCACCAGGATCGCGCCGACGTGAGGAACGCCGCGCTGTACTCTCGCGGGCTGCTCTCCGCGCTGACGGTCGTGCTCGGCATCGTCATTCTCGTACGCATGATACCGCTGGCGCGCGCCGGCGGCTTTGCGATCTTGCCGGGCGTCGTTCTGGGCCTAGCGATGATCGCGTACGGCGTGCATAAGATCTCGCTGATCGTTCGCCTGCGGAGAGCGCAGTGATCTCCCCGGCCACGGAAGTTCACGTGACGATCGCCGGCGCGGTGATCGCCCTGCTGATTGCAGCGGCGATCGGCGCCACGCTCTGGTGGATGCTGCATCCTCCCTCATCGTTCGTGCAGCGCCTCGCCGCCGAAGCCGAAAGTTCGCTCGAACGAATGGTCGGCAGCATCATCGTCGTCTTCTCTCCCGAAATCAACTCGTCGCATATGATGGCGCTCGCCGTGCGTCTCGCCCACGGTCAAAAGTCCGCGTTGCATGCGGTCTACGTGATCGAAGTTCCCTACACGCTGCCACCGGACGCGGAGATGGCGCAAGAGGAGCGGTCGGCGCTGGATGCGCTCGGCGCCGCCGAGACCCTCGCGCTGAACAGCGACGTGACGCTGCGCACCGAGACGATCAAGGCTCGGTCTACCAAACAAGCGATTCTCGACATCGCCAAGCGGGACAAGGCCGACCTCATTATCCTCGGCTCGTACCGCGAAGGGAAGTACTCGGGTGCGCCGCTCGGCCACATGATCGAGGAAATTGCCACCGATGCAAAATGCGACGTGCTCATCGGCGTCGAAGGGAAGCACGGAACGTTACTCGGAGATTCCAGCTAGCTCGACGGAGGTTTCATGCACATAAAGCGTTCGCTTTCATTCATCCTCGCCACCGCGGTTGCCGCAGCGTTCGTAGCCGCCGGCAGCAGTGCGCGAGCGGCCGGATCCGCCCCCGCAATCGCCGCGTTCAATACGATTTTCGCCGGCATCAACGACTACACGTATACGCTCAAGTCGCACGAAGTCAAAGGCTCGGCGACGCAAGACCGGACGTACAGCTATCAGTTCCTCAAGCCGCAGTACGTGAAGACGCTGATATTGGATGGCGACGGCAAGGGCGGCGGCGGCGTGTGGACGGGCGGCACGCAGGTCAGCGGCCATCAAGGCGGCATCCTCTCGGCAATTCATCTCAAGGTCGACCTGCACGATCCGAAAGCGGTCTCGCTGCTCGGCTACACGATTCCCGACGGCTTGATCCAAACCATCATCGGCAACTATGCGACGGTCGCGGGAGCGCTCTCGCAAGGCGGCGGCGGCATCCTCGACGGCGTGCAAACCGATCGCATCGAGAACGACGTTGCCAATCCGGCAGGCAACGGCGGCATAACCAAGATGATTCTCTACGTGAACCACGACACGCATTGGCCGGTGCGCCAGATCGTCTACGCAGGCTCGACGATCATCCTGGATCAGCACTTCAGCGACATCAAGACCAACACCGGGCTCAAGCCCTCGGACTTCCCCTTCTAACTCCGTCACGAGATGAACCTGACGCGGCGGTCGTTTGCGCGTGCGCTAGCGGCCGCCGCCGTCGTTTCCGGAGTCGCTCCGGCGCGCGCGCTCGCATCACCATCGATGCCCAACCCTCGCGTCGCGGCTCGCGAAGTGCGCGACGAATTCTTCCACGCATGGCTGGGTTACAAGACGTACGCGTGGGGCTACGACGAGGTCAAGCCCGTCTCCGGAAAACCCGCCAATTTTTTCATCCCCGGTCATTCGTTCGGTCTCTCGATCATCGAAGCGCTCGACACGCTCTACGTGATGGGCTTCGATGACGAGCTGGAGCATTGCGTGCTCTGGCTGCGCAAGAACCTGAACTTCGACGTCGACGGGGACGTCCAGATGTTCGAGGCAGTCATCCGCATGGTCGCGGGCTTGATCACTGGCTACTACGCAACGGGCGAACGGTTTCTGCTGGACGGCGCGCGCGATCTTGCAGACCGGCTGCTGGTCTGCTTCACCAAGTCCCCGACCGGCGCACCCTATCGGTATGCCAACCTGCGCACCGGCGCGGTGCGCGATCCGAAGAGCAATCTCGCAGAGATCGGCTCCAATATCGTGGAGTTCGGCGATCTGAGCCGCTTGACCGGCGATCCGAGATATCTCAACGCGTCGATGAAGGCGCTCGAAGCGGTGATGCTGCGGAAGTCGAGTCTGGATTTGCTCGGCACGGAATTCGACATCGAAAAAGGTGCCTTTATCGGAAGCGACGACGTCGCGCCCGACGAGCCGGTCGATTCCTTTTATGAATATCTCTGGGGCGGCTGGGCGATGCTCGGCAACGCAAAAACGCGCGATTGGTATCGCGCGCTGACGGATGCGATCCTCAAATACAAATCGGTCAGCGTCGACGGACGGCTGTGGTTCCAGCTCGTCGACTATCAAACCGGCGCGCCGAAGAGCGATGCGACGGTGAGCGAACTGGCCTCGTTCTACGCCGAGCTGCTGGCCAAAGGCGGCAACCGCGCCGAGGGTGAGGCCTACTTCGACTCGTGGACCGCCGTCGCGGATAAGTACGGCTTGATTCCCGAAGAGATCGACTACCGCACGTTTGGAACGGACGATCCGAAATATTGGCTGCGACCGGAGTACGCCAACTCCGCCTTCGATCTCTGGTTTCTCACCCGCGACGAAAAATATCGCCGCGCAGCCTACGCGCATTTCGACGCCGTTCGCGCCAACTGCCGCGTCGAGCACGGCTACACCGTGCTCCTCGACGTCACCGCGCATCCGATGAAGCAAGGTGACTACTTTCCCGCCTACGCATTTTCCGAAAACTTTAAGTATCTCTATTTGACCTTCGCCGACACGCCGCGCTTCGACGGCCGCAACTACTATCTCAACACCGAAGGCAAGGTTATGCGAGGCCTCGTTCGCCCGTGACCGCGCCGACTTCCGACGCAACGCGCATCGCCCAGGCCATCGCAAAATTCGACCCGGCAAACGCGCGCGCAATCCGCGCCGTACGCGCCGCCCTGCGCAAACAATTCCCGACCGCCTACGAACTCGTCTACGACAACTACAACTTCTTCGTCGTCGCCTACTGCTCGACCGAACGACCATCGAGCAGCATCCTCTCGCTCGCGGCAGACGCCAACGGCATCACCCTGATGTTCTACCGCGGCTCCGACGTTCCGGACCCACACCACGTCCTTGAAGGAAACGGAAAGCAAAACCGATTCATCCGGCTGCCCAATGGCGCCGCAGACCTCGCGCGTCGCGAAATCGCCGACACCATCGACGCCGCCGAAGCGATCGCTCAATACCCGATGCGCGAGACCGGCAGCATCGTCACCATCCTTCGCCTGGTCTCTGGAAAGCAGCGGCCGCGCCGCAAACTTTAGGCCTTCGAAAGGTAGCGTTTGCGGAGTTCGTCGAAAACGACGGCGAGCAGGATGACGGCGCCGAGAACGACTTTCTGCAAGTAGGAATCGACGCCGAGCAGGTTCATGGCGTTGTAGAGTAAGCCGATGATCAGCGCGCCGAAGAACGTGCCGATGATGCTGCCGCGGCCGCCCATCAGGCTGGTGCCGCCGACGACGACGGCGGCGATCGATTCGAGCAATTCGTCGCCCGTGCCCGTCTGCGGCGAGCCCGACGAAAACAGCGCCATGTAGAGAAAGCCGACGATCGCCGCGCAGACGCCGCTGATGACGTAGACCAGCGTCTTAACGCGCGAGACGTTGACGCCGGCCAGACGCGCCGCCTCCTCGTTGCCGCCGATCGCGAAGACGTAACGGCCGAAGCGCGTCTTGTTCAAGAGCACGGACGCGAGGAAGATGATCGCGATCATCCAGACGACGGGTACCGGAATGCTGGGTAGATGCAGCAAGCCCGTGAGTCCGCCGGCAAACGAGCCGATGCCGGTGTGTTGAAAATCGGTGCTGTTGAGCGCGACGGGACGGCCGTGCGACACGATGTAGGAGAGCCCGAGCGCGGCCTCGAGCATCGCGAGCGTCGTGATGAACGGCGGAAGGCCGAGCTTGACGACCGGTACGGCGTTAACCCAGCCGGCGGCCGCGCCGACCGAAATCGTCACCGCCAGCGTAGCGGCGATCAGCGGGAATCCGGTGAGATGCACCGAGTTCGCAAACGTCGCGCCGACGACGCCCGTTAACGACGCAAGCGAGCCGACCGAAAGGTCGATGCCGCCGGTAACGATCACGAACGTCTGCCCGACGCCGAGGACGCAGTTGTACGTGATCTGGCGCAGCACGCGAACCAAATTGGTCGGCTCGAGGAAAGCGCCGTGCGACGCCACGTTGATGACCGTCACGAGGACGCCGAGCAGCACAACCGCGCCGCCGATACGCAGCGCGTAGGAAAGGCGCGGATTCATGCCGCGGCTCCGGTCGCCGCCGCGATAACGCGCTCGGGCGTCGCATCGGCGCGCGCGAACTCGGCCGCGATGCGGCCGTCGCGGATCACGAGAATGCGATGAGCCATCCCGAGCACTTCGGGCAGATCGCTTGAAACCATCACGATGGCCGCTCCGTTTCGGGCGAGTTCGAGCATGAGATTGTAGATTTCCGCCTTCGCGCCGACGTCGATGCCGCGCGTCGGTTCGTCGAATAGAAAGACGCGGGCCTTGCCGAGCAGCCACTTCGCAAGCACGACTTTCTGCTGGTTGCCGCCGGAGAGGTTACGCACGATCTGTTCGGTACCCGGCGTGCGGATGTGCAGTTCCTCGATCTTCTCTCGCGTTGCCTCGCGTTCGCGCGCCGTGTCGACGACCTGATCGGGATTCACGAACTCGGCGAGGTGGGCGAGCGTCGTGTTCTCGCGAACGCTCATTCCCAACACGAGACCCTGCGTTTTGCGGTCTTCCGTGATGAACGCAATGCCGGCATCGATACCATCCTCCGGTTTGCGGATTCGCACCCTGGTGCCGTCGATCGAAATGTCGCCGCGGTCCGGAACGTCGGCTCCGGCAACCGCGCGCACGATCTCCGTGCGCCCCGCACCCACCAAACCGGCCAGACCGACGATTTCGCCCGCGCGCACGGAGAATGACACGTCGCGCACGACCGGCGCGCGCACCAGATTGCGAACGTCGAGGACGACCGGCGCCGCTTCGCGGAGCGGCAAGATCTCGGGAAAGTGCGAGTCGAGTTCGCGCCCGACCATCGCGCGTACGATCTCGCCCGGCGGAAAGTCGGCGACCGCGCGCGTTTCGATGGAATGGCCGTCGCGCAGGACGGTGACGCGATCGCCGATGCGCGGCAGTTCGTCCATACGATGCGAAATGTAGATGATACCCGCGCCGCCGCTCTTTAGCCGCTTGATGATCGTGAAGAGCTTTTCGATTTCGCGCTCCGAAAGCGCGGCACTCGGTTCGTCCATCACGAGAATCCGCGCGTTGCGCGCCAGCGCTTTCGCGATTTCGATGAGCTGCTGCTGGCCCACGGCTAGCCGCGAAACGGGAATATCCAGTGGAATCTCGAGACCCAACTCCCCGAGCATGCGTGTCGCCAGCTCGCGCGCCGCGCGTTCGTCGAGCAAACCGCCGCGCACCGGCTCGGCACCGAGCGAGATGTTCTGTGCGGCCGTCAGCTGCGGCACGAGGTTGAGCTCTTGATAGATCATCCCGATGCCGAGCCGTTCGGCGCCGCGCGGCGAGTCGATATGCACCTCGCGGCCGTCGATGGAGATCGTGCCCGCGTCGGCCGGCTGCGCGCCCGCCAAGATCTTCATAAGCGTCGATTTGCCCGCGCCGTTTTCTCCGACGAGCACGAGCACTTCACCGGCGCGCAGCGTCAACGACACGTCGGTCAATGCGCGAACGCCGGGAAAACTCTTTGAGATGCCGTTCATCTCGAGAACCGGCGCCTCGACGACGCTCCCCGTGGTCGCTACGCTGGAGGCCAAGCTATTTCTTGGCGTCGGCCTGGGTGAACGTGCCGGTCGGCGTTGCGATCTTCGCCGGCGGCGTTTTGCCCGCAAAGTTATCGCGAATCGCGTCGATGGTCTGCGCACCGATCTTGGCCGGATACTGGATCGCATCGCCGTACATGGCGCCGCTCGCAATCGCCGCGCGCGCCTCCGGCCCGGCATCGTAGCCAACGACCGCAACTTTGCCGGTCAATCCCGCGGCTTTGATCGCGGTCACGGCACCGAGCGCCGAGTCGTCGTTGATGCCGAAGACGCCCTTGAGATCCTTGTGGGCTTGCAGGACGTCGCCCATGTCGCTGTTGGCTTTGTCTCGATTGCCGCCCGAGTCCGGGTCGGCCACGATCTTGACGTTCGGACAAAGTTGGGCCAGCGCGGATTTGAAGCCTTTGACGCGATCTTGAACGCTGGTGACCTCGGGCTCGTCGAGGATGGCGACGCTCCCGCTGTTCCCGACCGCCGCGCACATGAGCTTGCCCGCCTGGAAGCCGCCCTGCACGTTGTCGCTGGCGATATGGGAGACCACCTTGCCCTGCGCGCTGCCGTTTGCGATGTCGGCGGTGAAGACGGGAATGTTCGCGTTGTTGGCCTCGACGATGGCGCTGCCGATCGCGTTGGAATCGAACGGCGTCAGCACGATGGCGTCGACCTTTTTGGAGATGAAATCTTCGACCTGGCTCTGCTGTTTGGCGTTGTCGCGATTCGCGTCGACGACGATCAGCGTGTAACCATTCTTCTTAGCCTCCGCTTGCATGCCGGCTTCCATGTCCTGATAAAACTGCGCTTCACGATCCTGAATCGATACGCCGATGACCTTGCCGCCCGGAGCGGCCGAACCCGCGGCACCCGGTGAAGCGGCCGAATTCGACGAATTATCGGAACTCGCGCCGGAGCAAGCGGCGAGCGCAAGTGCAATTGCAAGACAAGGAACGATGCGGGCGTAGTTCAAGCAGTTCTCCTCATGGCCGGTTGGTGCGCCTTTGGGTTTGGCTATAGTCGAACGCGGGCCTTCGTTGTCCACAAAAAGCGACGTTCGTCTTGTGCAATCTGTGGATTACACGTACGCAGGCATTACGAAACGGTCTCCACGGGCTCGCCGCCGCCCCACAGTCGCCTTCCGATGGACGCAAGGCCTCCGATGCCCGCCAGGGCGATAAGCGACCAAGCAGCGCCCTCAATCGGTCGCCCGTACACGAAACCGCCGGTGGCGAAGAGGGCGCCGTAGATGGACGCGAGCCCCAACACCCAGCCGAGCAGAGCAAGCGTGGGCGAGTCGGGCGCCGGGCCAACCCCGGCCAAGGCGCGGATCCGGCTCCAGCCCGGACCGGCCGGCCGGACCTTCTTGTAAAACGCGACCAGGGTGGCGTCGCCGACCGGCGGCGTGAGGAAGGTGACGAGCACCCAGACGACCGTCGTGACGGCGACGGTCGTGAGCAGGGTGAGGATGCCGCGCTGGTCCTCGGTCAAGCCGTTGAGATATCCCAGCTTCCCAGCGACGAAAAACCCGACGGAAATCAAGAACGAGGAAGCCATGGCGCTCACCTCGCTCCAGGCGTTGATGCGCCACCAGAACCAGCGCAGCAAGTAGATGAGGCCGGTGCCGGCCCCGATCGAAAGGAGCAGGTTGAACGCCTCTTTGGCGTTATCCAGCAGCGGCGTCAGCGCGACGCCGAGCAGCATCAGCACGACGGTGCCGATGCGCGCGACGAGTACCAAGTGCTTCTCGCTTGCGTTCGGGCGAATGTAGCGCTGGTAAAAATCGTGCACGAGATACGACGTGCCCCAGTTGAGATGCGTCTCCATCGTCGACCGGTAGGCGGCGAAGAGGCCCGCTACCATCAGGCCCGCAAAGCCCGCGGGCAGATAGACGAGCATCGCCGGATACGCAATGTCGTTCCCGATTAGGCTCGCTTGCACGCCGGGGAAGCGCGCGTGAATGTCTCCAAGCGACGGATACACGACGATCGAAGCGAGCGCGACGACGATCCAGGGCCACGGGCGCAACGCATAGTGCATCGCCTGGAACGACAAGGTTCCGAAGAGCGAATCGCGCTCGGTCTTGGCGGAAAGCATGCGCTGCGCGACGTAACTGCCGCCGCCCGGCTCAGATCCGGGATACCACACGGACCACCACGTGACCGTAAGCGGTATCACGAAGATCGTCAGCGCCGTCGGCCAATCGCTAAAGTTCGGCAGCAGCGACAGCACGCCGGCCTGGGCGCCGGAAAAGTGCGCGATCAACCCGTGAAGGCCGCCGACACCGGGCGCGTGCACGGCAAAATACGCCGCGGCAAACGATGCAGTGATCGTGATGAAGAACTGAATCATATCGGTGACCATCACGCCCCAGAGTCCGGCCGTCGCCGCAAAGACGATCGGCACGACGACGCAGACGCTCAGCGTGAAGAGTTCGGACCAGCCGAAGAGTACCGCAGCGATCTTAGCGGCCGCCAGGCTCACGCTGGCGATGATGAAGCAGTTGAAGATTAATCCGAGAAAGATCGCGCGGAAACCGCGCACGAACGACGCAGCGCGTCCCGTGTAGCGAATCTCGTAGAACTCGAGATCGGTCAACACGCCGCTGCGGCGCCACAACCGCGCATAGAAGAACACCGTCGCAAGGCCCGTCAGCAGGAACGACCACCACACCCAGTTCTCGGCAACGCCGCCGCTGCGTACCAGATTCGTTACGAGATTGGGCGTATCGGTCGAAAACGTCGTCGCGACCAGCGAGATCCCGATCAGCCACCATGGCGCCTGCCGCCCCGCGGCGAAGAACTCGGTGATATTGCGGCCGGCGCGGCGCGCCAGAACGATCGCCGGAACGAACGTCACGCCGAGCGAGAGCGCGACGATGATCCAATCCAGCGTCGTGAGGTGCATGGACCCGCGCGTTCGCGCTCAAAGCCCCGGCGTCATGCCGGGGTCGGACAAATTAAACTACATCGATTCGACCGTGTTCCACGCGTCCATCGACCCGATTCCCGTGACCAGGTCGTAGCCGGGAACCGCGTAGTAGATGCCGCTGTTGCCGAGCGTTATATCGTGATAATACGTCGTCGTCGTTCCATACCCGCCGTTAGCAAATCGTGCAAAAAGCGCGCCGCTGGCTAGGCCCAAGCGAGCGCCCTTGACTTGATCCATTTCCGTCACGGCCGAGACGTAGATGGGCGATGCGAGCGAGGTACCACCGATTGGGTTGTTGAGCGTATTCCAGCTTCCGCCGAAGTAAATCGCCGCGCCCGAGACTGGATCTGCGTCGAAAGCGACATCGGGAAGGTTTCGGCCTCGCCCGTTAATGCCGGCAACGGCGCTTTGCCAAGCGGGCAAACCAAAGGTAACCGAAACGCCGCCTCCGCTTCCCGGCCAGCCGGCTTCGGACGTCCACGCCCCGCTCGCGCCGATCTCCAGCGCGGTCCCGCCGACCGCCGCAAAGTACGGAGAACTCGCCGGCGAGTTCGGACAAAGTTGCCCGCCGCCGTCGCCGGTCGATGCCGAGAACGTCATGCCTTTTGCGAGCCCCTGTTCGGCAATCGCGCTCCAGGCCTTGATCGTCTTGCCGAGCAATACTTCGCAACCACCGAAGCTCGAGTTGACGGCGTCGGCTCTATTGTCGGAAACCGCCTTCGCATATGCATCCGTGATGTCCGCGTCCTCCAGCGAGGGTATTTCATAGACGTACAGCGTCGCTCCGGGGGCGTTCGATGCGATCGTTTCCGTGTCGAGCGTCGCCTCGACTGCGTCCAAGCTCTCGTCTCCCGGCGGCGGCCCTTTGTCGACTAAAACGCGCTTGATCGCGCCCTTCTGCACGATCTTAAAATACTTTAGGAAGCTCGTAACGTCGGAGGTCTCGAAATCGGAATCGATGACGATTGCAGCCGTGCGGCCCGCGCCGTCGTAATGCCCGTTCGCGCCGCCCGCATGCATGATGGGAAGGTCGTAGCCGGCCGAAAATGCGAGCGGACCATATCCTTGCAATCCAGTTGCGGTGCTCGGCGGCCCAAACAACGGCGACGACTGCAACGCGGGTCGCAGCGAGAATCGCGCCGTCTTCGGCACCAACTGGTGAAACGGGGCCACCGACACGATCGTCGAGAGCCCGTCAACCGCCAGCAGGCTGTCCGCCATGCCGGCCGGCGCGTGCGCCGGCACGACGTTCGCATAGCGTGTGCCGAGGCCTTTTTGCGCGACCGCATGAATGCGCGTACCAAAGTATCGTTCGAAATGCGCGACCGTCCCGCTGGCGTCGACGACGGTGCGATCCGCAAAGGTATCGCCGACGAGAAGTCCCGCTCGTTTCAGCGAGCCGATTACTCGGCGGTAGGTCGATTCCGAAGGTGCGAATAGCCGATTGAACTCACCGTCCGTTAACCACGGCGTCGTTTGCGAACGTTCTTGCTGCCTCGCGATCAAATTGTCGAGATCGCCCTGATTGCGGTAGCGAAGTGTCAGCGCGACGTGCAGTTCCGCATTGGGTGCAGCGGACCCCCGATCGCGCACGCCGGCGGACGCGAGAGAGACAGCCTCGGCGACAACGGCATCTTCTCGACCGGCCGCGCCGGGGGGCGCCGCGCCGGGCGGGGCCGCGCTCGTCGATCCTGCCGTTGCGCTCGGAATGAGAGAATCTGCCGTGCGCACGCCCGAGCACGCAACTAAGAGTGCGACGAGCGACAGCGAAACGATCGCCTTTGGCCGGAGTAACAACGTTCACGTGTCCTTTCAGGCTACGGATAATATGCGGGACTCACGGCGATGCCGTCATCGGCGGCGATGGCCACGGGATCCTGCGGAATCGGGTACGTAATCTGGAGCGTGCCGCTCGGATAATCGAGCAGCCAAATCGTCGGCGGCACCGTGCCGTTAAACAACGTGTTCATCGTCCAGATCGTCTGGCCCGGGGGACCGAACGTCATCGCAAACATTTGGATCGACGCCGCGGGGACCGACAACGCTTGAGACGGCATCCAGGCGCCTTTGGGGAAAGTCAGCAGCGTCTGCAAGAGGGAGCGGCTCCACAACGTCGTGAGAACCACGTCGCCGTTACCGTCGAGAATGGGACCGCTGGTGTTCGTGCTCGCCGCTCCGCCGGCGTACAAGAGGGTTTTCCAACTTTTTGCTCCTACCGCAAGTTTCTCGACGCAGCCGATGAGCGAACCAACCGCACACTTTCGCGACACCGTATCGTCGGTTGGGTTCCAACCCGCGAACAGATCGCCGGCGGCGTCGACGGCTAACCCAGTCGGCTGCGAGGGATTCACGTCTCCGATCCGCACGGTCTGACCCGTGGTCGCGCCGTGGGCGTAGCGCACGATCACAGATGGATGCACGGTTGGGGCGACTTCCATCCCGGCCACATAGACGGTTCCGTCGTATCCGACGGCCATCGCCCATGACATATTCGGATTTTGAAGGACGCGCTTGGGCGTCGTCGATCCGCGAGCGTACTCGTAGACGTTTCGCGCGCAAAATCCTAGAGCGTTGCTGCCCGCTTCGGCGACGTACACGTTCTGATCGCGGTCTACGGCTACCGGGCCGCCGCCTTCATTGAGCTGCCCTACGAGCGCGAGCGTCTTGCCGCTTCGCTCGTAGATCTCGGTTTCACCGGTGGAGGCGCTCGTGAGCACGCTCGCATAAACGAGCTCGGCACTCGAGCCGGCAACGTCGCCTCGGATCCAGCTTACGGTTGGTTTTCTATGAAAGCTTAGCAGCGCTTGCTGGCGCGCGGTGAAACGCATTGGCGCAGCCGAGGCTGGTTGTGCGATCGACGCGAGAACGCCGACGATCAGGGTGAAGATAGCGCACGTCGGTCCGGCGGGCGAAGCAAAATATCGCGAATCAAACACTCGTTTTTCCCCTTCTACTTGTGGTACGGCTTGCCGAGCGGCGCGGGCGGGTCGACGGCGATATCGCCGATGACCGCAGACGTGGGATCGAGGCCCTTTGAGATGTCGTACTCCTTCGTCCCCGTTGCGTAGTCAAACGCGCTGACGACGCCCGGGAATCCTGGACCGTCTTCCACGTCCGGCTGGTTCGCCACGTAGAGCGTGCTGTAGGTGCTGTCGAACGCCATCACTCCGCAGCCCTTCAGGCCGTTGGAGATCACGCGCGAGGCAGTCGTCTTCCCGGGCGGAAACACATCGACTTGCGTGTGTTCGCGATCGCACATGATGAGATCGCCGCTCCCGTCTAGAACCATACCGGCGAAGGTATGCGCGATCGCCGGCGGCATCGGCAGGGCTTTTCCAACGGTATCGCCGGGCGAGTACTCGCGCAATTGAAAGGTGCCGGGCTGACAGCCTTGCGCCAATACCATGTAGAGGTTGCCGTTCGCATCGCCCGCCATGTCCGAAAGACACCATCCGGTGGGAGCGTAGAAGATCTTTGCCGGTTTCGCGAGAGCATCCGCCGGCTGCGTGAAGGTCGGGTAGCTCGCAATCACGCTGTGGTTACCGGTCGAATCAGTTATGCCGGCCGTGACGTACAGCGTATTCCCGAACACAAACGCTCCCGCACCGTCCGGCGAGGCGTACTTCGTATAGTCGTAACCCGCCGCGGGTAAGACGACGCCACCGGGGTAGGCGCGAACGCGTTTATTTCCACCCCCTGGAAAGACTTCTATCGCGCTGTCGCCCACATACAGATTCGACGACGCATCGACGGCTACCGAGTTGGCGTGATTCAGGCTGCTCGTGATTGTGCCGAGTAGCGCATGACTTGGCCCGTAAAAGTTGATGAGCGCGTGAATAACGTCCGTTATATACAGCGTCGAGGCATTCGACTTGTGTCTAGCGTCCGATCGCTGATGGTGTGCGCCCGGCGTCGCCGGCAAGACGGTGGCGGACGACGACGCTCCGTGACTAGAACAGGCAGCGGCGGCAAGGCAAACGAGCGCCGGCCAGAATTGCAGTCGTTGACGTAAGTGCATGCGCCGATTCTACCGAAGGCCGTATGGGCGCGCATCCCGGACTCCGGGAGGGCAACCCTTACTGTGCCGCTACGTCGCCGAGCTGATGGCGGGATCGCAGCCCGAGGCGCCCGAGAATCGAGGTCATGTGCGATTCCACCGTGTGCTCGCTAATTGTCAGTCCGGTTGCAATCTTTCGATTTGTCAGGCCGCGTAATGCGAGTTCGGCAACCTGTCGTTCGCGCGGCGTCAGGGTAAGAAAGATCCCTGCGAGAAGCGCCGCGGCGTGCGGTTCCTCGGGCAAGATGCCGTCTTCACGCCTTAGGAGCGTTCGAGCGAGACCGGCATGCGCGATCCACTTTAGCTCGGTAAACGCGCGCGATGCTTCGGCCGCGAGTCGTTCCGAACCGCCCGGATCGCTTTGGCTAATCGCGAATGCGTCGAACAAACGTAGGCACGCTTGCGCGATGGCGGCATTCGGAAGGTCCGCGTGGCTTTGGATGATCGCTCGCGCGATCGGAACGTCCGAGGGAGCGCCGAAGCGCGCCACTGCGATTGGGAAATCCCAGACGAATGGAGAGTACATACGGCGGGTCGCCGGGTCGCCCAACGCTGCAAGCCGCTTCGTCGTGCGGTGGAGTACGTCGCGCGCTTGTCGCGGCCGGCCGCACGCATCGTGCCACGCGGCAAAAGCCGAAGCCAGCGATCCCAGCGTGGCGAGATCGGCGTCTTCGACGGCCGCCTCGAACACAGCCGGACGCGCGCAGCGCTGCAGTACCTCCTCATTTTTTTTGTACAAGGCAATGGGTATGCCGTCCGTAGCGAAAGCTTGGTCGAGCGTCGTTGAACGAACGTCATATCGCATTGCGTCTAATACGTACTCAAGCGCCTCGTCCGCGCGGCCCTGCTGAAAAAGCATGTCCGCGTAGTCCAAACAAAGCACCGGCGTGAGCCAGCCGACGCGGAAACGCCGAACCAACAAGAGCGATCGCTGACAACACGCCGTCGCAAGTTCGATATTGCCCAGCTTCATCGCGCACAGGCTGTAGGACGACCAAATCGAGACGACGCGGAGGATATCGTCGCTGTCTTGCGTCGCCGCTATCGCACGATCGAAATACTCGATCATCTCCTCCGCGTCGCCGCGATTAGCTCCCAGCTGCGCTCGCGTGCGGAAATACGCAATGCGTATCGATGGGTCGTCGTCGTCTTCGAGCGGCTCAATTGCGTGCATGTAGGCTTCCGCTTCGTCGTCGCGCCCCAGGACGAACATGTACCCGATCATCGTAACATACGCACGTTGACTCAACGCCCGCCCGGCACTCCCTTCGGCAATTCGGATCGCTTGGCGAACGAGCGCGCGAGCGGCTTCGTGTTTCGATTCGAAATGCAGCAATCGGCTCTTTTGTAACAAGTTGTCTACCGATTTCGCAGCTGCGTCCGGTTTGTCGCTATAAAAGGCGGCGACTCGGTCGAGAAGCTTCGCCGCGTCGTTCGGTCCGTGGCCGAGCGCAATGACGCCGGCGAGCTTTTCAGCGACACGCGCGCCGTCTTCGGTTTGCAGCGCGCTCGCATCGAGCGCATCGGCATAGTAGCGGGCCGCGTCGTCGTGAAGGTGATGCAATCGTGCGGCGTCGCCTGCGCGCTCCATGTCGGCCGCGAGCCGCCGTGCGTCGTCAATTGCGCGCTGCTTGCCGCGAACTCGGCGAACGCGGGCGCCGGCTTCGGCGCTGCATTTCAGACACGTCGAACGGCCATCGGCGGGCGCTGCCGTACAGCACGTTATACAGAGGCCAGCGGCCCGCGCTCGCCGACGCCGGCCGGCCATCCAATCCGAGCTCTTCACGAAAAGCTCCTCACAGTAACGCGTAATGTTACTGTGAGGACCGAGGAAGCCCTCCTCGGATTTAGGCGATGCGGGTAATGCGGTTTGCGTGAAAGCCGTCGTCGCTCCACGTGCCGTGAATACGGACGAACTTGCCTTCAAACGATTCGGCCTCGACGCGCGGATGATACGCAGTTCCCGCGCGCAAGACGACGTCGTACACGCGACCGTCGACGCAGAGCGTCAAACAGAGGCGGTTCATCCGGGTGATCAGGCCTTCGAGTTCGTGACCGCCGAAGGCGCTGGCTTCCGGAACGAACTCGGCGTACATTTCGCGAGCGTCGTGCTCCGGCGGATCGGCGCCGTAACCTCGCGAGACGAGGTCTAACAGAAACGCGAGGGGCGAACGGCGCTCCATAGTGAGACTTTACCACGAAGCCTTGCCGAATTAAGCAAGCGTGCGTTTAAAACGTTCAATACGCGGCCCTCGCGTCGCACTATCGTTTCTTCATGCTCAGACTCGCGATAGCCGTTTTGGCCATGCTGATGGAGCTAGCCCCTGATGCGGCGGTCCCGTCGATGATCCCGAGCGACTCCGCTGCGAGCGCCGCGTGCGTTCCTGCGCTCGGCGACGTCTACTGGAACCCCCAAAAACTCCCGTTCGGCCCGACCTACGGCGTCTATAAGGGGCGCTTGATCTTCGAGGAGTTCATGATTTCACAAGCCGACTTCGCCGTCGGGAAGAACTGGGAGAATATCCGAGCCGTGTCGACGACCGTCCCGCTGAATCACGTCGACGTCTGGTTCGCGGCGCACGGGCACGACGGTTTCCCGGAACCCCATTACGATGTGATCTTGTTTTTCGTGCCGCACGACGAGCATATGAAGATCTGCAACCCGTCGGGAAAACTCCCGTCGTTCCTCCAGCAGACCTAGCGAAGAGGACTAGACGAAGTCGCGCCTGCGCGCAGATGGTGCGCGACATGCTTTCGCTCGCATTCTCCGCCGCGATGCTCGGTATCGAAGGATACGTCGTTCGCGTTGAGGCGGACAGCGCGCCCGGCACGCCGGGATTTACTATTATTGGGCTGCCGGATCGAGCGCTGGCCGAAGCGTCGAACCGCGTCCGCTCGGCGATCGTGAACTCTGGCTTCGCCTATCCGGCGGGGCGCCTGCTCGTCAATCTCGCGCCCGCCAACGTGCGTAAGGCCGGCCCGGCATTCGACATCGCAATGGCGCTCGCGCTGATCGCCATGGACGAACAGATCGACCGGCTCGCACTGCAAGAGTTCATCGCCCTCGGCGAACTCGCGCTCGATGGAAAACTGCAGCCGGTCAGCGGCATCTTGCCGATGGTGCTGGGCGCGCGCAGCGCCGGCTTCACGAAACTCATCGTACCGGCCGAGAACGCGGACGAAGCCGCGCTGGTCGACGGCATCGAGCTCTATGCGGTCGACTCGTTCTCGAGCGCGATCGGCGTGATCTGCGGAAACGGCGCGAAGTGGCGAAGGCGTACCCACGCGCCGGAGCTGGACTCGACGGACGAGCTGGTTCACGGCGATCTCTGCGATGTCCGCGGGCAGCTCGGGGCAAAGCGCGCCCTCGAAATCGCTGCAGCCGGCGGTCACAACCTGCTGCTCGTCGGTCCGCCCGGCTGCGGGAAGACGATGCTCGCGCGACGGCTTCCCTCGATCCTGCCGCCAATGACGCTGGACGAAGCGCTCAACGTCACCAAGATCTACAGCGTCGCGGGCCTGCTTACGGGAAAAACCGGTATCGTACGCGCACGACCTTTTCGTTTTCCGCATCACACCATCAGCCAGGTCGCATTGGTCGGCGGCGGCGGCAGTTTGGTGAAGCCGGGCGAAATATCGCTCTCGCATCACGGCGTACTTTTCTTGGACGAACTGCCCGAGTTCTCGCGCAGCGCGATCGAAGTGATGCGTCAGCCGCTTGAGGAGGGCACGGTGACGATCGCGCGCGCTGCCGGTACGTTCACCTATCCCGCGCGCTTTCAACTGGTCGCGTCGATGAACCCGTGCCCGTGCGGTTATCGCGGCACGCGCAGCGCGGAGTGCCGCTGCGACGATGCCACGGTAGCGAAGTACGTCGGCAAGTTATCGGGCCCACTGCTCGACCGTATCGATCTGCAGATCGAGATCGCGCGCGTCCCGTTCGACGACATGGTCCGGCGCGAGAACGGCGAGCGTTCGGCGAACATCCGGGCGCGGGTCGTCGCGGCGCGCGAGCGCCAACGCGCGCGTTTCACTTCGACACCGCTCGCATGCAACGCCGAAATACCCGGAAACGCCATGAAGCAGCACTGCGCGCTGGACGACTCCGCGTTGCGGCTTCTGGCGCTCGCGAGCGCGAAGCGGCAGTTCTCCGCGCGCGCCCTCGACCGGATCGCGCGCGTCGCCCGAACCATCGCAGACCTGGCCGCCTGCGACGCCATCCATGCCGAACACGTTGCCGAAGCCATTCAATATCGCAGCCTCGAGCGCATGGGTGCCGCCGCTTAATGCCTACCTCGTGACGACGGCTTCACCGGAATGTACGTATGGATGCGGCATGCATTCGTCTGTTCGCGCGATGCTTCGCTCCCCGCATGGCGACGGAGCCCGATCGCCTAGCTAAGGCGACGCGTGCAGAGTCGGTCTTGAGATGCCGCCATCGAAAACCACTGATGACTAGGGCGCAAAGGAAGGGCGCCGCTGCTTGCGTCGACAACGACCCATTGGTGAAGCGGCTTAGGATCGCCGCGTTCGGCGGCTTTACGATCTTCGCCGGTAACGACGACCGCACGGCCGCGTTTTCTGCTCGCTTGCGCCGGTGCATCGCGCACCTAGTGCTTCACGGCGATGCAGTCGACCGGCGATCGCTCGCCTTCGAGTTATGGCCGGACGTGCCCGAGGCGCGCGCGGTCGCGAACTTGCGCCGCCGCCTCCACGAGCTTTCGGCGGCGTTTGCATCGATTGGTTGTCCCAAAGCGCTCGAACGTTCGCCCGCGGGCGTTCGGCTAGCCGCCTTCATTCGAGAAGGATGCGATGTCCGTGACTACCTTCATAAGAAGAACGACCCAGCGAGTGCGGCGCGCGCGGCGGCGATATACGCGCAACCCATCTTTGCCGGCGTCGATGACGAGTGGCTGGACTCCGCACGGGAACGGATGCGGGCCGAACACGTCGAGTTGCTGTGTACGCTGCTGGATCGTTCGATCGCCGCGAAAGACCCAATCGCAATCGTCGAACATGCCGAAGGCGTTGCGCGCTACGACCCGTCGAGCGAAGCGGCGATCGCCGAAGCCGTTCGAACGTTGCGCGATCTCGGCGAGCCGGATCGCGCGCGGCGCCTCTTCGAACGCTTCGAAGCGCATTTGCGCAGCCAGGTCGACGCCGATCCAATTCCGATCGAGTCGCGCCAGCCGCCCGGGTTGCCGCTCGAATCGACCCCATTTTTCGAACGCGGTCGCGAACTACGCGCCGTTGCAAGCGCGCTCGAACGAGCACGCGTCGTCACGCTCGTCGGTCCACCCGGCGTCGGAAAAAGTCGCGTGGCGTGGCGGGCCGCCGCGCAGCTCGCGAGCACGTTTCCGGGCGGCGCGCGTTATCTGGATCTCTCGGCCTACGGCGACGAACCTTCCGCACGGGCGGCGCTCGCGACGCTGCTGCGTGCGAGAACGGCTACCGCGAGCGCCATCGCAGAAGCAGTCTCGATGCCCCCGTCGCTTTTGCTGCTCGACAATGCCGATGGGTTGATCGCGGATTTCGAACCGCTGATCGCCACGCTCGTTGCGGCCGACCGGCGCACGGCAATCATTCTAACGAGCCGCGTGCCGCTGCGCTCGGAGGGTGAAGCGGTCGTTCGAATCGAGCCTTTCGAACGGTCGAATGCAGTTTCGTTCTTCCTGTCGCGCGCCGAATTGGCTGGGGCGCAGTTCGAACGAACACACGAGCATCTTACCGCAGCTTCGGCGATCTGCCGCGAACTCGACGGCGTACCGCTCGCGCTCGAGCTCGCAGCGCGGCGTCTGCCGGCAACCGGATTCGTAAATCTCTACAAGGCACTCGACGATCGCTTTACGATGCTCGGGAAATCGGGCGGCTCCGGGCGCCACGACACGCTGGCCGGCGCGCTGGATTGGAGCTATAACTTGCTCGCGGAACGGGAGCGCCATCTCTTTCGCATAGCCGGCCTGCTGCGCTCTCCCTGGACTCCCGAGACGTCGGCGGCGCTCGCCGACGTGACGGAACGAAGCGCGGTGGAAACAATCGCGCGACTGGTCGATGCGTCCCTGCTGGACCTCGGGCCGAGCGACGGGACGTTTTCATCGTTGCGGACGACCCGCGAATACATGCGCCTGCGCCTGGCAGAGTCCGGCGAATTGGAACGTTTTGAGTTGCGCTACGTTGAGGTCATACTGGCGCCGTACGTTCTGCGCAACGACGAGCTGCGCGGCGCGCGAGGCTCGGATGCATTCAACGCGATCGAAGCGTCGATGGACGATATCCGCTGCGCGTTCGATCGCGCGATCGTCGGGCGGAGGGACGTCGAGTTGGGGGCGCGCGCGCTCGCAGCGCTTTCGCGCTTTCTCTTCGATCGCGGCTACGCAGTCGAGACGCGCCGCTGGTGCGAAGCGGCAGTCGCCGCATTAGATGCCGCTTCGCCTCTGCGGGCCGAGATGCTGTACGTGCGCGCGCTGATGGCGCGCAATGCCGGCAGCTTCAACGAAGCCTTAAATGCGTTTGAAGAAGCGATCGAAGCGCTGAAACTCGGCGAAGACTCGTTGACGCTGGCCAAAGCGATGCTCTATGCGTCGAATGCCGCGCGGATGACCGGGCGAGGCGATCGCGCTCGCACTCTTGCGGACGAAGCGTACGCGATCGTCGCCAACGGCGGCGACGCATACTTGGCGGCCTTCGCGCGGAGCGCAGTCGGGACAGCGGCCTACGCGCTTGGAGATCTCGACGGTGCGAAAGGCGAGTTCGAGATGGCCGCCCGCGCGTTCGCAGCGCTCGACGCGCGCGACGACGAAGCGCTCATGCTCGTAAATGCAGCGCGGTGCGACTTCGGCCGCGGCGATCTCTTCTCACCCGAAGCGGCTTTCGAAGGCGGCCTCACGCGAGCGCTCGACGCCGGCAACGTCTACGTCGAGGCACACGCGCGTGTCAGCCTCGGTTTATTGGCGCTGGATCGGGGCCAAGCAACCGATGCGAACGAGCATCTAACGAGAGCGGCGGCGATCGCCTTCAAAACCGGCGACATCGAACTCTCGGCAATCGCCCTTGAGGCGTGTGCCGAACTTTGCGCCGCGAACGGCGAACGCGAGCGCGCCGTCGTCGCGGCGGTCACCGCCGATGGCGTGCGTTCCCAGTATGCGCTCGTGCGCGCACCGACCGAGCGCGCACGCTACGAACGATTGCGCGAGAGCGTAAGCGGTTTGCTGCCGTCGCGCAGCGCCGCGTCGGCCGGCGCCGCCGCGACGATGCGCTCCATTCTCGGCCGCTTTAGCGGTGGCCTCGCCGAGCTGAAGACGGCACGTCGTCGGTGAGACTAGCATAGACGGTCGTTCCGAACGAATCGACGATCGCGAAGCCGCATCCGCCGTCGGGGACCTGATTCCCAGGCGGCATCGTAACGGTGATCGAGAACGGATCGGTCGTACCGCTCGTCGGCGCCACCGTAATGCCGGCCGATGGACACGTGTAGGGCGGCACGCCCGAGAGCGACTGCGGCGGCGGGTTGTTGAGGTTCACGGTAAACGCGTCGGGCGAGATCGTCCTTCCACCTGCGCCGATATCGGTAACTTGGACGGTAGCAGTGCCGGCTCCGACGATATCGAGCATGACGGCCGAAACAGTCTTCGAACTGCACGTGCCGCCACCGTCGTGATCGCCTTGCGTGTTGTCGGCGATGCATTCGGACACGTTGCCCGCACTGGGAGAGAGTGTGATCGCAGGACGCGCGGGCGAGAATTTACCCTCATGAAAACCGGTCTCTTCGTCGGGCAAGCCGGTGAAGTTCTGCAGCGTTAAGGGTCCCATGTTCCCGAGCGGAGACTTGGTCTCGGCCAAGTATTGGTGGGTTGCCTTGCCGGCGTAAAGATAAGTCTTCGGGGCCTCCGATAGCGTAACGACGTTCGCGGCCGGCGCTGACTGGGAGCCGGTCGGCATCCACGGAAAGCCGACGCCTGGGTTCACGCCGAGCGGGACGTTGTCGACGCTAAAGTACTCCGGACCGCCGGAGGTTGTCGGATTGGCGTTGGTGACATCGACGATGGTCGCGAGCCATCCGCCGGACAGCGTCCCCTGGATGTACTGTTCGACGGTGAGCGGAATGCCTTCGGGGTAGCCCGCGAGCACGTTGCCGGCCGACGGATCGAGCTTGCCGACCAGATCTTCGATCGCGCTCGCGAGATTGACGGTATAGATCGCCTTGCGTGACGGTGCGATCGTCGCGGTCGCATCCGGAGCCAGCAGCTTGGACATGCTAGTCGACTGAAACGTCAAACCGGGATCTCCCGAATCACCGGAGTCGCTTTGCGCGAGTAAATATTCGCCACTGCCCGATACCTCTCTGCCGTCCTCCTTGTACGAATAGGCAATCTTTGCCGAAATCGCGACGACGCTCGCACCATCGATCGTATACGTCGGCGACGTCGCGGTGTCGTTGAGCACCGCAACCGGCAGAACCGATTGAAGGTTTTCGTTCCAGGAATATGATGCCGACTCATCCACGAGCTGCAATGGATAGTTCACGCTCTCGCCAAACGAAAGAGAAGACTCCCACTGAATCGTGATCGAGCCGAACGGCATCTGAATGGGATACGGGAAGGCCGGCTCGACCGGCGTGAGAAGACCCTTGGCGTACGGCGACGTTTGACCCTTGAACGAAAACTTGACCGGAGCTGCGGCGTTGGGCTGCAAACGCGTCATCGCCTCGGCAAAAGCCGATTGCGCCACCGCCTCGCGAGAGAAACTCGCAAACGAATGCGGCGCGACCATGCGATCCGGGCGGACGTTTTTCCCCAACACCGTAAAGTCGGACAGATACTTCGCGATCGGCTGAGAGCTTCCGGCGAGTTCGACGACGGCTGTTATGCGATCGCCGGTGCGAATCGATCTGAAACCGCCCGGTACCGCGTCGACCGTCTTGCCCGAAACGCGAACGACCAAGGTAGCGGGGATCTTCGGCCCGGGAATCGGCGCCACGCCGGCGACCGGCGATCCGCCGGGGCTCGGCTCGACCAGCGGCTGCGTGCGAAGGCGAATGCCGTCGCTCGTATAGCCTTCGACGATTCCGAACACCAGCGTGTTCGGATCGGGCGTCGGCAGCGCCGAAAGCAACGCGCCCGTCACGCTTCCTTTTAACGACGATCCGCCGATTTGTCCCGCGCCGACGGTGCCCGAGAGCGTAACGATACGCGCCGATGCGGTCGATACCGGCAACCGTTTTGGCGGCGTCAGGCGAAGATTCAGCGGCGGCGCAGATGGGTAGCCGGGGGCCGGCGTTATCGAAGCGATCGACTTCGGCGGGGCAGCGCCTTCGCTCACGATTTGCGATGCGAAGACATTTGCTCGCTCGGAGCCGGCGGGGTCCGCTGCCGGTGTAAAACCGGACGTGGCCCCTCCGCGGCACGCAGCCAGCCCGGCGAATCCAAGCAGCGCAAGGTAGCACGCGCTGCGAGTGCGGATGACGAAACTCATACATCGCACCCTACCACCGGTAGCATCCCGGAAACGTCCCGGCCTGGTCCCAACGCTGACAGCCCGCTTTCGCCGCGGAGCCTCCGGCAACGTGGGACAGTTTCAAAAAACCGTCCGGAAAAGCAATGAGGAGCAGCAGCGGCAGATTCGCGCGCGCCGTCGCCGTCCAGCTCGGCGGACTCTGCGTCGATGCGAACGGCAAGCTCAAGCCCGGCGTATCCCCAACCGCGCAGCCGTTCCAGCGGAGGGCCCGGCCCCAAGACCCGCCACGGTAGCGAAAACGTGATGCTGGTAGTCTGACGTCTTGCGACCGCATCGATCTGCAGATCGAGATCGCGCGCGTCCCTTTTGACGACATGGTCCGGCGCGAGAACGGCGAGCGTTCGGCGAACATCCGCGCGCGCGTCGTCGCCGCGCGCGAACGCCAGCGCGCGCGATTCGCTTCGACGCCGCTCGCATGCAACGCCGAAATCCCCGGAAACGCCATGAAGCAGCACTGCGGGCTGGACGACTCCGCATTGCGGCTGCTCGCGCTCGCGAGCGCGAAGCGGCAGTTCTCCGCTCGCGCCCTCGATCGGATCGCCCGCGTCGCTCGAACCATCGCGGACCTAGCCGCCTGTGATGCCATCCATGCCGATCACGTCGCCGAGGCAATACAATATCGCAGCCTCGAGCGTATGGGCGCGGCGGCTTAGCATTTTATTTCGTGACGACTACTTCGCCGTGCATGTAGGGGTGGATGCGGCAGTAGTACTTCATTACGCCCGTGGCGGTAAACGTGTGTTTCCACGATCGTCCTTGAACGAGTTTAGGAGATCCGAACGTATGGCCATTCGCCGTTACCGTGTGGTCTACGTGGTCGCGATTGGTGAAGACGACGGTCGTGCCTTTTTTGATTCGTATCGCCGCCGGCACGTACGTAAAATCCTGGATATACACCGACGTCGGCGTCGCAGGTGTAAGGACGCCGGAGGCGCTCTGGGAAACGCCGGAGTTTGGGGCGGCCGGGCCGCCCCAACACGCCGAAAGCATGGTGCAGGCCCCGCAGAGGACCGTGGCGCGCAAACGAAGCAGGCCGTTCATGCGTCCGAGCATAGGCAAAGGCTCTTGTCGCGGGGTTAAGCGTGCGTTATGCGCTCTTTAACTTCGATTCGAATCGGCGAGGCGCAGCTCACGCGTTAGCTCGGAGCCGATTGCGGGTACGGTGCAAGCGTGGACCGGAGCCTAAGCGAGTATCCGTCCCGGCTGGCCGTTCGCGACGCAGTCGTAGCCGCGCACGCAGTCCAGGAGCGCTCTTTTTCGGAATGGCAAACAGCCAGCCCGGACTCCGCCGAGCAAGAAGCCGCGCGCGCGTCGTTCATCGCAGCCAACGATGAAGTTAACCGCCTGCTGCTGCTCTACAACGAGTATCGCGGGCGGTAACTTCGCGAAGATCCGGCCGGCTAGACGTGCGTTGCTTGCTGAACCTGGCGGCCTTCGTCCAGATCGAGGAGATCGAACCAGGTCTCGATATCATTGCGACCGGGCGCGATGGTCGCTAGCGTCTGTTTGAAGTACGCAGCGCTGTCGCTGCCCGGATCCGGATGCCAACGCCTGCGCTCGGCGTTAAAGGCCTCGATCTCGACAGGAGATTTGCCTTTCAAACCGTTTTCTTGGACCCACTTCGCAATCGCATCGTCGGTCTTGAGTTCTCGCACCTTGGCTGCAAACTCGGCTCCATTCGTGCCGAGAAATTTGAATAGCGGCTTATCGTGCGGACAGTCGTAGTCGTACTCGCCCAAGTGCCCCTCGTCGTTCGCCTTCGATTTGTCGATCGTCCGCTTCAGCGAGACGATGCCGGCGAGCTTATCGTTGGGGCTGCGCGGGACCGTTTTCGTTAAATCCATGGCGGATTTCTACCCGGCGCCGATACCCCTAAACGTCGACGATCAGCGCCGAGTGGTCGGTTAGCCGATCCTGACGAAATGCGTGGTCGTAGTCTGCGGCCGTCATGCGCGCCAGCGCGGCGGGCGACGCAAAGGCTTTGTCGATTCGCCAGCCGCCCCGACTCACGTATTCCGGATCCTTGCGAAACGGGTACCAGCTGTATTCGAACTCGCCGGGATGGAAGTAAAGCCAAGCTTCCGTCCAGACGGTTTCTAGCTCTGCATACAAGTCGGCCGTGCTGAACTCGTCGCGCAGACGGCCGGAGCGCGCGTTGATTTCGATGTCCGTCTCGTTACGTCCCGAGTTGAAATCGCCGATGCAGATGGCCGCTTCGCCGGACTCGTCGTAGCGCTGCGCCGTCGCGATGAGATACCGCAAGTGGGGACGCTTGCGATCTTGGCCCGGCAGATAGACGCCGAACAGATCCAAATCGGCAAACACCGCCTTCATCACGGCGTTGGGATACTCGTCGTCGGCGAGGCCGAACGGATTCAACGTGGCCGCGAACGGCAGTGACGACGCGATGCAAACGCCGTTGCCGCGATGGCCCTGCGTCCACGCGATGTGTTCGTAGCCCGTCTGCGCTAGCGCATCACGCAGGAGCGCGCCCGCCGGCGTATCGCGGAACTCCGACAGAACGACGGTATCGGCGTCGCGGAACGCCAAACGGCGGACGATTTGCGAAATCGTCGTCGCATTTCCGCCCGCGCGAAGATTCACCGCCGCGATCCGCATCGACGTCGCTATCCCGGCAGCTCCTTAGCCGTACACTGCTGGTACTTTGCAGAAATGTCGGGATCGTAGGCGCCGCCCATATGCCAGACGTCGCCAAATCGCACCAGCGTAATTCCGGCGTTGGTAACCACGCAACCCGGCACGACGGGCCGCGCGACGGCGTCGTTCTGGTCTCGAACGAAAATCCTGGAGATGGTTCCGAACGCCGCGCTGCCCGGCGTGGCGACCGCGGTACCGATCATCAGCCACGGGTTGTTCGGCCCATCGTCCGGCAGATACGTCGCACGCGGCACGCGATCCAAGACTTTTCCGTCCAGCGTAAAGACGACGTCCCGTTCATCGCCGGTCAGCATCACGTCGTGCGGGCCGTCGGATAGGTTCCCAAAATAACGTACCTGCGTTTCGTTTTCACCGGCGTGGGCGTACGCGAGAAACGCCTCTAGACGAAACCGGTTGGCCGGCGTGCGAATGACTCCGCCTTGCACCAGCGCGCCCGGTTGAAAGAACGATACCTGCAAACTCGGGCTGTCTTTTTGCGGTGGAACCGGCGGCAGATCGAGCACCGCCTCCGCCATGAAACGTCGCTGGAACTTGCGCCGCACCACGACGTTCGCCCCGGGAGCATTCGCCGCGATGGCCAGATGGCTGATTCCGGGCCTGGCCGGCGCGTATTTGAGCAAGACGTAAATGCCGGCGCTCGCGAGCACGATGACGAGGACGCCCGAAATCGCGATCGTTCTACCGAGGCGCGCGGCGCGGCCGGGTGAATGCATCCGCGTAGAGTTCGCTAGATGATATCCATTTTGCTTCGCGGGAACGTCGAGGCGACGATCCACGAAGCGCCGGCCATTCCCAGCGCGACGAAGAGACTCGACCACTCGTTTCCGTTGAGAAGCGCGCTCGAAACGCGTGGCCCGTGCACTACGGCCACCCACACGAAAAACAACAGGCCGATCAGCGCCGCTCCGAGGCGCGCGAGCAGCCCCGTGGCGATCGCCAGCCCGGCGGCGATTAACGCCGATCCGGTGATATATGCCAAGGGCAGCCGGTCCGGCACCCACGCGGGGATCGACGATGCGATGAACGGCGCGTATTCGACGTGCTCCACGCCGAAAACGATGAGACAAAGCGCGAAAGCGTAGCGTCCGGCTCGCTCCAGGCCGCCGGCCCGCAGGCGCCACATCTCGAGCGCTCCGTACAGCACGAGGGCCGCAGCGCCGAGCGCGAGCGCTTCGAAGAAGCGCGTTCGCTCTTGCCCATCGCTAAAGAGCTGCAGTACGTGACCCAAATGCAGCAGCGCACCGACGCCGAAGAGAATGGCGACGCCGAGTGCCGCTTGCCGCGCAAACGCCGGAATGACGAAGCAGACGCCGCACAGTATCAGCACGACGCCGAGCAAGTAGGCTGCGAGCGGCGCGCCGGGCGTCGACGGCGGCCACGGGGGAAGCGCGGCGCTGAAGCGGCCGTAGAGCAGCACCTGCACGCCGAACGCGCAGACTGCAATCGCGAAGAGCACGCGACCGATCGTCAGCACTTTGGGATAACGCGGCACGCCGCCGTTTTGTGACGAGCAAATTTACGGTGCTGGGAACGTCGCCGCGATGCGACGTCCGCCGCGCGTTTGGCCGGTAATCGTTGCGAGTGCGTGCGGCACGCGCTCGTCGTAGCGCACCGCAAGGTCGATCCAAAGACCCTGCGGTCCCGTAGCGACGACGCGTGCGTCGACTGCGCCGGGATAACCCGGCCCAAGCGCGCCGTCAACCGAGAGCGCACCGGAGGTCGACGTATCTGAGGAATATTCAATTTTGTTTAACGCGACGCGCTCGATCGTGCCGGTTGCGGAGAACGTGCCGCCGCGCAATCCAGGGCCGCAATAGCCGCGTCCGCAGTCTGGATAGTACGATTCGTAGTTATAGATCGACGCCTGCCGCGTATCGCCGACCGCTTCGACCGCGAGCGCCGCCAAGCGCAGTTCCTGCATCGTCGCAGCGTTGCCCGGCGCTGGGCTGGCCGGCGGCTGATCGGCGAGCACCAACGGGAACGTGCCGACGGTGCGCACTTCGGGAATCGAGGCGCCGCATTGCGTATTCGCGGGCCCGGGGTGCGCGACGAACGCGACGACGATTGCCGCTGCACAGTCGAACGGATCGTCCAGCGCCGGCACGTGGATTTCGTTGGGCAACGATGCGAAGACGACGTTCGGGCCGAGGGCGCTCGCCGCGCGGCGCGCGTCGCCGGGCGACGTCGTTTCATCCAGGTCGCCGGAAACGATCAGAATCGGCAGCCTTGCCGGAACGATCGGCGGCTTCTTGGTTACGATCGGATCGACTTGCGCGGGGGCGGGCCACGTGAGGCACTCGTTGTACGCCTCTTCGGGAGAGTGAATCAAATCCGAAACGCTCAGCGGAAAACCAACCCAAACGGGCAGCGCGGCAACCGCGCGGCCGTACTGCACGCGGCGGGTTGCGACCGGCGCATCGATATCGAATGGATTCTTGTAGACCGTGCAGCTGTCGGCCATCTCCAGACCCATCGAAAACTCGCGCACGCCGTACTCCGAGGAGGGCGGGAAGTAGGTCGTCCACACGAAGAGCCGCGCGAGCGGCACTTTGTCACCGCGTTCGAGATACGCGCGCGCGGCGGCATCGATGTTTCGGTACGGTCCGTAGTCATCGCCGGCCGAGCCGGTGAGTTCGTAAAGGTCGGGTCCGGTGAGGTGCACGTGCACCACGTGGCCGTCGGGCGCGAAGGCTTCGGCGATGAGCGGGCGCCGGTCGAGCGCGTCGGCTAGCCGATGGAGCCGGTCGATCGACGATCCCGGCGCCTGCGCGCTGCACGCCAGACTGCGTTCGCAGACGGCGTTAAAGCCGAAACGAATCTCAGCCAGACCCGCGCGGTCGAACGGATCTTGGTCGATCGTCGGATAGGTGGAATCGAGCACGACCGAGCGAAGCAGTTGCGGGTAGCGCGACGCGAATACTTGTCCGAAAAACGACCCGTACGAATCGCCGTAGTAGTCGACGCGCCCGAGCTGCAGCGCGCCGACGATCGCCGCGAGATCGCGCACCGACTGGCTCGTACCGAAGAGATCGCTGGCACGAACGAACTTCCCGCTCGCATCGCGATAGGTTCGATTCAGCTGTGCGCCGCACTGCTCTACTGCCGGCAAGAACGGCACCGTTATCGTACCGTCGCCGCCCCACGGCTGCAGTGCCGGGCAATCGATCGCGGCAGAGCCGCCCGTGCCGCGCTGATCCATCATCAGCAGATTGTGCGTTCGAAGCAGCGGCGCAAAAAGCTGCGCGTATTCGGCACCGGTTCCGGTCGTCGAATAGCCGGGGCCGCCTTCCTCGGCAATGATGGTCTGAGCCGAATGCGGAACGCCGCTTGCCGGAACCCATTGGTAGCGAATCGAGATCGTACCGTCGGTGGAATCGAGCCAGTTGAGCGGAACGTTCAAATCGCCGCAGTATCCGCGCACGGTCAGCGTGCACGCTTGCAGGCGCTGCGAGCCGACGACGATGACGCGCGCGCCGAATCGCTCGACGGCCGGCGTCCGCCGGACGTGCCGTTCCCGAAATGGAATCATCGCACGCGCGGGCGGCAGAGCGAGCGGCATCATCGTTACGCGCTATTTCGACGCGGCGACGGAGGGAACCGTTTTTACGGGAGGCAAAACGGGTCGCCATGCACGTCCGCCAAGCTAAGCCCGAAGAGCTCGCGCAACTCGAGACGATGCCGCACGCGCTGCACTACTCGCACCATCTGACGTTCATCCGACACGCCCTCGGCTCGAAGGAATGCTTGGTCGCCGAGATCGACGGCGCGATTGCGGGGTTCGTGGTGTGGGACCGCGGCTTTTACGCCCGCCCGTTCATGTGGATGCTCGGCGTGGACCCGAACCACCAGCACTTGGGCGTCGCAACGGAGCTGATCGCCCGCGTCGAGTCGCTCAACAAAGGGCACAATCTCTACACGTCGACCAACGAATCGAACGCGGTGATGCAGGGCATGCTCGGCAAACGCGGATTCGAGCCGGTCGGTCGGCTGGAGAATCTCGACCCCGGAGACCCGGAGATCTTCTACTTCAAAAAGCTTTAGCGCGGATCGGTCGCGAGCATCCCGTAGGCCGCGAGATCGTGGAAGGTTCCGTCGACGTCGCAATAACCGGAGCGAAACAGACCTTCGGCCGTAAATCCCGACCGTTCGTAGAGCGTTCGCGCGCGCGCGTTCGTCGCGACGACCTCCAGATAGATCCGGTTCACACGCAGGTCGTCAAAGCCGTGCCACTTCACGTACTGCATCCCAAATTGCCCGGCACCGCGACCGTTCTCCCACATCGCGATCACCTGCAGCTCCAACAGCCAGGGCAGCGACGTCCCCAGGCATATATTTCCGAACGGCCGGCCGCCGCGTTCGAGAATGGCGACTTCCTTGCCGCCGATCGCGAGACTGCGGTGGAAATCCTCGATCGACCGCGGTCCGTGCGTGTACGGTCGGACGTGATCGCGAGCGAACAGTTCCAGCACGAACTCCGCGTCGTCGGGCGCAGCCGCACGAACGGAGTACTCGCCGGTCACGGGGCCGGGGCGTTGAGTTGCGGGATCGCATCCCCGTCGAGGAACGCGGCGAGTTCGTCGGAAGAGAACTGAATGCCGGACCAAAACGCACCGAATTCGCCGTAACGCGCGCTGGCTTCGTCGAAGCGCATTTCGTAGATGAGTTTCTTGAAGACCAGCGGATCGTCGGCATAGAGATCGACGCCCCACTCGTAGTCGTCGTAGCCGATCGAACCCGAGATCACTTGCGTGACGCGGCCGTGATAGGTGCGGCCGACGACGCCGTGCTCGCTCATCATCTTGGCGCGCGCGTCGAATCCGAGCATGTACCAGTTCTCCACCTCGCCGCGCCGCTTGCTCATCGGATAGAAACATGCGTAGCGCCGCTGCGGAATCTTCGCCCACAGGCGCGGTCCGACATACGGGCTCTCCGCCTGCTTGCGCATGAGTTCGTCGAATCCGGCAATCCATTCCGGCGATTGCTGCGCCAGACCGCGCTCCGTAAGCTCGAGGTGAATCTTGCCGGTTGCGTCGTACAGGCCGAGCTCGAGCACGGAGACGTACGAACCTTGCAGGGTCAAGAACTCTCGCAGCTCGAGTTTATCGACCAGCGTCTGCGCGTATGCAATGCCGTCGTACGTACGCGCGTAGTGCGTGAGCATCAGGTCGCCTTTGTTGCCGACGATCTGCGCGAGCCCGACGTCGCCTTCCTCGCTCGACTTGAAATGATCGACCAGGTCGACCGCGTGCTGCGTCCATTTGTTGCGCCGTTTTTCCGGCAGTGCGTCCCACCGTCGACGGTCCAATGAAAACATGCGGTGGAGTATCCACCAGCCCTCGATCGATTCGGGAACGTTCGGGTCGCGCATGATTCCTCGTTGACGGTCCTAGGGTTACCGGGTGACGGCTTTAACGCGTTTGATCTCGGCTTCGACTTCGGCGTCGAGCGTTTCGGGGCGTTCGCGGTACTTCGCCCAAAGCGGCGGCGTGTGGGCGATGTCTTCGAGTACGCGGCAATACACCGCGTTCACCGGCGTTGGAACGCCGTATTTATGTCCGGCAGCGGCAACCGCGCCGTTGAGCACGTCGACCTCGGTCTGCAATTTCGCACCGCGCAGATCCAGCAGCAGCGACGGCGCTTTGGTCCCGCGAGCGCCGGCGATCCGTTTGGTCAGCAGCGTGCGCGCGAGCGGGCTCGGCAGGCTCGCGACGTTGAGCAGAGCGCGCACCGGATAACGCGGCAGGTCGATCGGCGTGATCCCCATCTTTTTCATCACGGCCTGCACTTCGCGAACCATCCGGATCTCCAGCGTGAAGATGCGGTCGAAGTGCACGAGCCGGTTCGGGAGCACGTTGAGAATCGCACAGCTCGCGTTGGCGACGACGTTGAGCGCGAGCTTGCTCCACTTCAGCGCGCGCCAATCGTCAACGACCTTCACGTTGAGTCCGGCGCTCGCGAACGTGGCCACCAGCCAGTTGTATGCGTTGGCGCCCATCGGCGCGAGCGCGAAGCCGCCGGTATTAGCCGCCGATGCGTTGCCGTCGCGATCGCGATCGATAGGCACCGTCAGCGCCGCCGCGACCACGTTGTCGGCGCCGAAGGCCTCGGCAAGTTTTTCTTCGTTGCCGACGCCGTTCTGCGGCGAAAGGAACACGCATTTCTCCGGGTGCGGGATCGCTACGCGCAGCGTCGCGATCGCGCCGTCGGTGTCGTACGATTTCGTCGTTACGATTGCCACGTCGGCATCGTAGGGCACCACGTCGTCGATCGAGCGCGGCGCGTACATCACTTCGACGCCGATCGAGTCGAGCAAGCCGCCGAGATACGTTCCGACCGCGCCTTTGCCGACGATGTAGACCCTCACCCGGGTACCTGCGTTGCTAGCGTCGCGACGCCGGTCGATCCGAAGCCGCCCGCACCGCGCGGCGTTTCGGGCAGATCGTCGACCTCTTCGAAGAGCGCTCGCGACACGGGCGCGACGATCATCTGTGCGATGCGGTCGCCGCGGCGAATCGTCACCGGTTCCGTACCGAGATTGGCCAAGAGTACTTGCACCGGTCCGCGATAGTCGGCATCGATCGTGCCCGGCGAGTTGAGCACGGTTACGCCGTTGCGCAGCGCGAGGCCGCTGCGCGGCCGAATCTGCGCTTCGAAGCCGGGGGGCAACGCGATCGAGAATCCCGTCGGGACGAGCGCGCGAGCGCCCGGCAGCAGCGTCAGTTCTTCGCGAATGCCCGCGCACAAATCGGCGCCGGCTGCGTGCGCGCTCATGTAGGCAGGAGCCGGCAAGCCTTCGCCCTCCGGCAAGCGTTGTAGCGCGACGCGAACGCCGTCGCTGGGCCTAGCGGTCATCAACCGCTCATTTAGCAAAGAGGGCGGATAACTCTTCCCGGAAGCTCTCGAGATCGCGGAACGAGCGATAGACGCTCGCAAAACGAATGTACGCGACGGGATCGAGCTTCTTTAGCGATTCCATCAGCTTCTCGCCGACCATCGTCGAGGGCACTTCGCTCTCGCCGCGTGCGAAGAGTTCGCGCTCGAGGTCGGCAGCGGTGCTTTCCATCTGACTTTCGGAGATCGGACGCTTCTCGCACGCCTTGCGCAGCCCGCCGAGGATCTTCTCGCGATTGTACTGTTCGCGGCGGCCGTCTTTTTTCACGACGAAGAGACGCGGGGATTCCATCCGCTCGTAGGTCGTAAAACGGTGCTTGCAGCGCGGGTCCAAACACTCGCGCCGCCGGCGAACGACGGTCTCATCGTCGCGTGAATCGACGACGCGCGTCTCGCTCTTGCGACAGGTCGGACAGAACAGCGGCGATACTCCTAGCAGCTACCCCAATATCTAGTGCCCGCTCGATTATAGCCTACTATCCGTAGCGAACGCAAAAAGGACCGTCGGATGACGGTCCCTTCGCTATCGAAAGACCGCGCTTGGTTAGCTCGCGGCTCCGATCTTGAACATCTTGGTCCCGCACTCCGGGCACTTGCCCTCGGTTGCCGGACGGCCATTCTTCATGGTGATTTGAACGGCGTCTTTGATCTGCCGCTTCGTTTTGCACTTCACGCAATACGCTTCTGCTGCCACCTGGGGTACCTCCGTTTGGTGCCGGGCCCATTCCCTGGCTTGCCTGCGATTCCCCTCGAGGGAGGCGCCTAAGCACGAACAAGCACGAAAAGGGTACCCCTTGCGAGCGACCTCGATTGGCGTGATAGCGGCGATAATGGACGACCCCGTGTTCGAATCGCGCGAGGCAATCGTATCGGCGTGCGGTGCGCGCGGCGTCGAGCTTGCAGCGGCTGGTTTATGGCGGTCCGGAACGCTCGCCGGCCTTGCAAAACCGTGCGTCGCGATCGTCGGCACGCGTGCGGCTACGCCGTATGGGAGGCGTCTTGCGCGCGCGTTTGCCGAACGTCTCGGCGCGGCAGGGTGCTGCATCGTTTCCGGCCTCGCGCTCGGAATCGACGCCGAAGCGCACGAAGGCGCGTTGCGCGCGAACGCGCCGACGATCGGCGTGCTCGGCAGCGGCCACCGGCAGTTCTTTCCGCGCCGCAACGCCGGATTGGCCGAGCGTATGGTTGCCGCCGGCGGTGCCGTGCTTTCGCCGTACGCTCCGGACGACGTCGCCTACCCGAACCAGTTTCTCGCGCGAAACGGTATCGTCGCCGCGCTCTCGGACGCCGTGGTCGTGATCGAGGCCCCTGCGCGCAGCGGCGCACTCAACACCGCAGGCTGGGCGGCGGGCCGCATCCCGGTCTTCGCGGTGCCGGGTGACGTTGACCGGGCGCACGTTCAAGGCTGTCTCGCGCTGATCCGCGACGGCGCGATACTGGCGCGTCATGCCGGCGACGTCCTTGAGGTGCTAGGCCACGGGAGTCCGCTTCCGCTGCCGTTCGGAGTTGCAAGCACGGATCCAATTGCCGCTCGGCTGCTGACGGTACTCGAGGGCGGCGAACGCGACCTCGACGGCCTGGTCGATGAAACCGGCATACTCGCACCGGCCGTGATGGCCGCCCTCGCGATGCTCGAACTCGACGGCATGGTCGAGCGGCGCGGCGCGACCTGTTATGCTATTGCGCGATGCAGCTGCGATTGATCGCCGTCGACAAGTTGCGCTCGCCGCACGTTGCCGAACTCTGCGCCGAACTGCGCAAACGGCTCGGACCTTACTATCCCTACGAAGAGATCGAAGTGCGGCCCGGTAACGGAAAAAACGCGCAGGCTGCGATCCGCGAGGAGTCCGAGCGCATTCGGCGGCACTTGCGCCCGGACGACCGCGTGTGGCTGCTCGAACGGAGCGGCTCGCAGCTCTCGAGCGAAGCCCTCGCGCAGCGGCTTGACGAGGTCGCGCACGCCGGCACTTCTCGTCTGACTTTTGTCGTGGCCGGCACGTTCGGCGCCGACGAAGCGCTGCTCGAGCGCGCCGAGATGCGCTGGTCGCTCTCGGAGTTAACGTTTTTGCACGAGTGGGCGCGCGCCATCGTGCTGGAACAACTCTATCGCGCGGCGAAGATTTTGCGGAATGAACCCTACCACCACTGAAATTTCGGGGCCCCTGCCGGATGATGCGCTGCACGCGTTCGGTGCCGCCGTTGAACGCGCCGTGGCTGCGCGCTATCCCGAAGCTCCGGCAGCCGCGCCGGCATTCGAGGCCCCCCGCCGCCCCGAGTTTGGCGATTTCGCAACGAACGTCGCCCTGCAGCTGGCCAAGGTTGCGAAACGCTCGCCGCAGGATGTCGCGCTGGCGCTGATCGAGGACGTTCGTGCCGCCGCGCCGGAGCTCGCATCGCTTTTCGCGAGCATCGATGCGGTCGCCGGGTTCATCAACCTGCGCTTGGCACCGCACGTGTGGCAGAATTCGATCCGCCAAACTCTCGAGCTCGGCGACGATTTCGGCAGATTGCCGAGCAACGGCCGGAGGATTTCGCTCGAGTTCGGCAGCGCGAACCCCACCGGGCCGCTGGTGGTCGTGCAGGGACGCACGCTCTCGATCGGCGACGCGCTCGTGCGCGCGTTCCGCATGCGCGGGTACGACGTCTTCGTCGAATGGATCATCAACGACGCCGGCGCACAGATGGATACGCTCGGGCGCTCGCTCTACGCCCGCTACCGTCAGATCGGAGAACCGGGATTCCCGTTCCCGGAAGACGGTTACCCCGGCGAATATCTCGTCCCCATCGCAAAAGCGATTCGCGAACGCGACGGCGACAAATGGATCGCGGCGCCCGAAAGCGAGTGGCTGGCATATTTCAAGAAGTTCGGGCGCGACGAACTGGTCGCACAGCAACAGCGCACCGCCGAGCGCTTCCGCGTGCACTACGATCTGTGGCAGAGCGAAAAAGAGTTGCACGACACCGGCAAGATCCGCGAAGGCGTCGACCGCCTGACCGAACTCGAAACGACGTACGAGAAGGACGGCGCCGTCTGGTTTCGCGCGACCGATTTCGACGACGACAAGGATCGCGTCGTCACGCGCAGCGACGGCCGCCCAACCTATTTCGCGCTCGACGTAACGTACCACTATCAAAAACTGCAGCGCGCCGGCCGCGTGATCGACATTCTCGGCCCCGATCATCACGGCTACATCGGCCGCCTGCGCGGGCTAGCGAAAGCCCTCGGTTTCGATCCCCTCGCGCTCGACGTCCTGATCTCCGGGCAAGTCGCATTAATGCGCGGCGGCGAGACGATGAGCATGAGCAAACGCGCCGGCGACATCGTGACGTTGGACGAGATCCTCGACGAAGTGGGCAACGACGCCGCGCGCTTCTTCTTCGTCATGCTCTCCCCCGAATCGCCGCTTACGTTCGATCTAAAGCTCGCGGTCGAAAAAACCGCCGAAAACCCCGTCTACTACGTACAATACGGCCACGCGCGCATCGCCTCAATCCTCCGCCGCGCCGGCGGCGACGACGAAGTCGCCGCAACAACCGCATCGCTAGCCCCCCTCATCCACGAAACCGAACTCGCGCTCGCGCGCCGAATAGCCGAGTTCCCGCGCGCCATCCAAGCCGCCGTCGATCACCTCGCCCCACACCGCCTAGCCCGCTACGCCCGCGACATCGCCGCCGACTTCCACGCTTTCTACACCGAGTGCAAAGTCTTGGACGACAACCGCGCCGTCCGCCTTGCACGTCTCGCGCTCTGCCTCGCCACCATGAGCGTCCTCGCAAACGCGCTACATCTGCTCGGCGTCAGCGCGCCGGATAGCATGTAGCTCAACCTCACCTCACCGCCCTGAGCGTGGTTTGCGTTGCGCGTTGTTGGGGTCCATCCGGCAGTGTCTGATTTTTTCAAAAAAGCCAGGATGGCGTACTTCCTTTAAAAGTTTTGAAAAAACGGGCAAGTAGAAAACCCAATGGATGGGGTTTTCGAGCGTCTGCCGGATGGACCCCAGCAACGCGCAACGTGAACCACGCTCAGGGTGCTCGCTTCTTATCCTCCACCACCGCGGGAGCAGGCGTTTCGAATTGCGAGTGCAGCCACGGCGCAACGAAATAGCGCCACACGATCTTGATGAGCGCGGCGGCCGGGATGCCGAGAATCAAACCTGGGATGCCGAACAACTCGCCGCCGGCGAAGACGGCGAACATGGCGCCGATCGGGGAGACGCCGACGGATTCGCCCATGATCTTAGGCACGAGCACGTTGTCGCTGATGCGCGCCATGCCGAACATGATGACTTGCACGGCGACGACCATGAACAACCCCTGCGGAACGCACAGCGGCACGGCGATAATCTCGGCGATCAGCATCCCGATGATCGGGATAGCGTACGCGACGCCGGCCACGATGCCGATGATCAGCCAGAATTTGAAACCGATGACGGCGCTTGCGATCGCGATTACCGCGCCGGTAATCGCACTCACGATGACCTGGCCGGAAATGTAGCTTCCGAAAACCTGCGTTACCTCGGCGGCGAGTTTGCGAGCGGTTTCGCGGCGTGCCGGCGGAAACATCGAGGCGAATCCCTCGGCGACCTGCGAGTCGTACAGCAGGAAGAAAAACGAGAGAATGATCGCCGAGAACGCCATGAACAAACCCGTCATCGTATTCACGGCGATCTCGCCGATCGAAGCGATCGCGCCCGCCACGACGCCGCTGGCTTCAGAGCTGCCGACGTGGCTGAGGTCGAGCGCGTTCGTCGGGATGTGCAGTTGCGGGAAACGTTCCGTGAGCTGAACTTCGATACCGCTCAGCCACGACTCCGTTGCGGCCGCGTATGAGGGAAGATTCGCCGCAAGTTGCTGCGACTGGTCGATGGTAAGCGGCACGACGATCGTTAAGCCGATCGCAATTAATATCAGCAGCCCCGCAAACACGATCGTGATCGCGAGCGGCTTGGGCATACGTTTTTCCAAGCGCACGGCGATCGGCTGTACGCCGAACGCGATGAATGCGGCGATTACGAAGATCGAAATCGTGCGCGGAATGTGCACGGCGATCCACCAGATGACGAGCGCCGCAACGATGACGCCGGCAATCCAGCCGATCCGGCGCCACACGACGGGGCTCATAAGGCCTTGCTCATCAAACGCCGCTCCGTGAGATAGCCGCGGCGCTCGTAGAGCGCTCGGGCCGGTGCGTTATCTTCGGTCACCATTAGCGACATGTAGGGCAGGCCCCGCTGCCGGGCCGCCTCTTCGGTCGCCGCGAGCAGCGCCGAGCCGATGCCGCGCTCGCGCAGGAGCGGCTCGACGGCCATGTACGCGATGAAGCCTTGCGGCAGCGCGGTGACTTCGTCGGGCAGATCGTCGAGAAACAGCGCGAAGCCGGCGCGCTCGCCGTCGTATTCGGCGATGAGCGTCAGGTGCGATTGATAGGCGATCGACTCGTACAGCCGGTCGAGTGCGTGAAAGAGCTGCTTCTCCGGAGCCGGCCGGAACGCAGCCACGCTGTCGACGACCGTACGCTTTCCAAGGTCGGTAACGTACGCCCGATCGGCTGGTGTGCCCGGTCGTACGGCCAGGTTCACGACCGGCGCGAACCCGGATCGGCGATCGGCTCGCCCGCGATACACTGCGGACATTCGGACGGATCGTACGAAACGATCGGCAGATCGAGCAAGGCGTGCGTCGGCACGCCGAAGTCGGCTTGCCCGCGCATCACGATAATCGCGATGCCGGCAACTTGGGCACCGTGCGCGCGAACCACGCCGATCACTTCTTTCACGGAGAGCCCAGTGGTCACGACGTCTTCAACGACCAGCGCGCGATCGTTTGGCCCGAGCGCAAAACCGCGCCGCAGCAGCGCCGTGCCGGCCTCTTTCTCGACGAAGATCGCCTTGGTACCGAGTTGCCGCGCGACCTCGTAGCCGAGCACGATGCCGCCGACGGCGGCGCTGACGACGACCGTGGGCGCCATCGCGCTAAACGCGTCCGCGATCGCCATCGCGACGGGTTCGACGAGTTCGGGATCTTCGAGAATGCGGAATTTTTGAATGAACCGGTCGCTGTGGCGCCCCGAGCTCAGCTTGAAATGCCCCTCGAGCAGCGCGCCGCGCTCCCCGAGCAGCTTCATCAAGTCGATAGTCGCATCGGTCAAGCGGGCACCTTCATGTTTTCCAAGATGGCTCTCGCGGCCTCGAAGGGATCGGCGGCTTCGGTGATCGGCCGGCCGACGACGATGTAGTCCGCGCCTGCGGCGACCGCATCGGCCGGCGTCATCACGCGCTTCTGATCGCCGTGCGCACTGCCGGCCGGACGAATGCCTGGAGTAAGCGTGAGGAACCCTTCGCCGAAGAAGTTCTTCATATCGCGCGCTTCGTGCGCGCTGCAGACGACGCCGGTGCATCCGGCGTCGCGCGCCAGCGCGGCCAGCCGCGTTGCGTTTTCACCGGGACCGCCCTGCAGCCCCAACTCGAGGAGGTCCTCGGGCGCGATGCTGGTGAGAATCGTCACCGCGAAGATATTCGGCGGCGCGATGCCCAACTCGTCGGCGCGATTGGCCGCCTCTTCGACTGCGACGTGCATCATCTCGCCGCCGCCCAGCGCGTGCACGTTGATGATGTGGGCGTTCGGCCGGACCAGTTGCCGGATCGCGGCGCCGACCGTTCGCGGGATGTCGTGCAGCTTGGCGTCGATGAACGTGCGCACGTCACGCGATTCGCAGTAGGAGAGAATGCGCTCGGGATACCCGCACAGCGCCTCGAGCCCGATCTTCGCGATGATATCGAGTTCGTAGAGCCGGTCGATCAGCTGCTCGGCCTCATCCGGCCCGGGAACGTCTAGTGCGACGACGAGTTGTGCCATGCGCTTATCCTTCATCTCCCTCGTATTGGTGTGCGTTTGCGAACCCCACGTTTGCCTTTCCAACGATGTCGCTCAGCGAAGAAAGGTTGCGCCCGGCGAGGTACGATGCGAGCCCATCGACGATGCGCTCCGGAACGCGCGGATCGGTAAAATTCGCGGTACCGATCGAGATCGCACTCGCGCCCGCTAGGAAAAACTCGAGCGCGTCGGTGACGGTCTCGATGCCGCCCTGCCCCACGATCGGAATACGCACCGCGCGCGCGACTTCGTAGACGGCCAGCACCGCGATCGGCCGAATAGCAGGCCCAGAAAGGCCGCCCGTAACGTTACCCAGCCGCGGACGCCACGCATCGACGTCGATCGCCATGCCGCGCACGGTGTTGATCACCGCAAGCGCGTCGGCACCCGCCGATTCGGCCTCGCGCGCGATCTCCGTGATGTCGGTGACGTTGGGCGAAAGCTTGACGATCAGCGTCTTATCGGTCGTCGCCCGCGCCGCGCCGACCACCTTAGCGGTCAGCTTCGGATCGCAGGCAAACGTTTCGCCTTCGCTGGCCACGTTGGGACAGGAGATGTTGATCTCGATCGCCTCGATCTCGTCGCGCGCCGCCAGCTTCTCGCAGACGTACGCATAGTCGTCGATCGAAAAACCCGCGACGCTGCCGATCACCGCACACGGCCGCGCCGCGAACTTCGCAACCTCGCGCTCTAGGTACCAATCGATCCCCGGATTCTGCAGCCCGATCGCATTGAGCAGTCCCGCCGGCGTATGCACGAGACGCGCCGTCGGATTGCCGATGCGCGGCAAACGCGTGACGCTCTTGAGCACCACGCCGCCCAGCTTCGATAAGTCCGCGAACGGCGCGTACTCCTCGCCCGAGCCGTAACAACCGCTGCCCATCAGCGTCGGATACTTCAACTCGAGTTTGCCGAGTTTGACGCCGAGATTCGCCTTCGCGTTCACCATCGCAACTCGTCCGCCCAAAAGACCGGCCCTTCTTTACAGATGCGCGCGTTGACGACGTCGCTGCCGCCGGCTTCGGCATCGGGAAACCCGGGCGCTTGCGCGCTCTCCCGTGCGAGCGGGACCACACATCCCCAGCATCCGCCGACGCCGCACGCGAACGTTTCTTCCAAACTCAGTTGCGCCCGGACGCCGAGTTCGGTCGCGACGCGCGCGGCTGCGCGCAGCATCGGCGACGGACCGCACGCTAAGATCAGGTCCGGGAGTTGCCGCCTGGCGGCGCGCGCGAGCAGATCGGTGATGAAGCCATAGTGCCCGGCCGAGCCGTCGTCGGTTGAAAAAAGCACTTCGCAACCCGCGTCGCTGAAACGCTTCGCGTCGACGAGCAGCTTGGCACTCCGCGCGCCGTAGAACAGCCGCACCCGGGCGCCGGCGCGAACCAGCCACTGGGCCGGAAGCAGCACCGACGCCAAACCCACGCCGCCGGCGACGATCGCCACGTCGCGCGCGCCGCCCGAGAGGTCGAATCCATTGCCGAGCGGACCAAGCACATCGAGGCGATCTCCGGGGCGCAATTCCGCTAGTTCGCGCGTGCGCTTACCGGTGACGAAAAAGAGGATGCTCGCGCGTCTTCCTTCCGCTTCGTAGATGCCGAGTGCGGTGGCACACGCCTCGCCGGAAGGTGGAATCACCATCAGGTACTGGCCGGGCCGCGCGTCGCGTACCAATTCGGCGGCATCGAACCCGAGAACGACGACGCCCGGCGCAAGTTCGCGACGATCCGTGATCAGCGTCGCGTGCACGCGCCCGGGCGTTTTTACCGTCATAATACCGATTTTCTCCAAATCTTTAACGAAACCCAGGCAAAGTACGTCAACTAACTTGCGATAAAAGCCGTTATAGGGTATAGACTCTTAGAAAATAAGAAAGGAGGGTCCGCAGATGTCAGGTCTCATGGTCTTCAAGTCGCTCGCCGAAGCTTTGCGCGCTGGGTATCAGGTTTACGACCGTACTGCGGACGGATATCTGGTCAGGACGCGCACCACCGCAGGTTGGGCGATGGCTCTCGTCTCGTGTAGATAACGTCTTCATTCCGAGATTTTTCCAAACATTATCCAAAAGAGCCGCCGGTCGTAACGACCGGCGGCTCTTTTGCATCGCTCTGGGGGACTAGCGGAAGTCGGGCGGACCCGCCGGCTTCTCGATCTCCGGAGTTGAGCCAGGGCGCCAGCCGTACGGGCCGGAGGGTGCCTGAGCGGCCGACGGCCCTCCCTGCGGCGGGGGTGCGCTCATTCCAGGCCCGGGGGCGGGACCGAAACTCTGGGTCGGGGCCGAATCGCCGCCGATGCGAGCGCCGCTCATGATCGCACTGATGACTTGAGCCAGCCCGACGAAGAGCGGGATCAGGCCGCCGAGCAGCCAGGGCCCGTAGTGCGGCGGCCCGTCGCCGTGGTAGCCGATGAACGAAAGTCCGATCAGCAGCGCTAGGCCGATGAACGCCACCTGCACGCCGCGCCGCAACTGATGCTGCGCGTAGTAGTTCGGATCGTAGCCGTATGGATTCATCGTCGGCATCGGGCCTGGAACCGGACCGGTGCCCGGCATCGGCCCCGGCTGCCAGCCGTACTTCATCGCGCGGCGCATCGTACGCGGGTCGGGCGGCGGCGTGATACCGCGGCGCAGCATCTCCATGCGTTCTTGGTGCGCGAGCACACGCCAGATGATGATGGCCGCAATCGGTCCGCCGAAGAGGAACATGATTGCAATGACCGGGACGACAGTTTCTGCTTCCATGGCGTTTAGAACGCTCCGTTCGTTGTCAGGTGGATCGATCCGTCTCCGCTGCTCACGTGCATGGAGCCCGAGCCGGATCCGAGTTTGATGTTCTTGTTATGTGCGTCCTCGTCGGACGCCGGCGACTTGCCGTCGACGATTATTTTGCCGTCGGCCGTCGATGCCGTGATCGTGAGATCCGAATTCGATGCGACACCGAGTTCGATGCGCCCGTCGTTCGATGAAACGTCGTAGGTGCCGCTGGGCGCGAAACTGCCGCGAACGTGAACCGATCCGTCGTCGGAGTGCAGCGTTGCTTGCGGTTGCGTACCGGCGATCGTAAGGTTCGTGGCTTCGACGCGGCCGTCGTTGGAGCGCGCCGTGAGCTGCTGGGCCGTAACGTCGGTCAGGGAGACGTGCCCGTCCGCGCTGACCAGCGTCAACGTATCACCTTTGACGTTGTTGGCGTTGATGTAACCGTCCGCGCTATGCGCGTCGACGACGCCTTGTACGTCGCTGAGCGCGATATGGCCGTCCTGCGATTGCACGGAGATCCCGGCGCGCAAGCCGGCGACGGTCGCGCCGGAGGATTTTTGAATTTCGACGCGCGCGTTCGCCGGCACGTCGACCTCAATGTTTTGCTCCGTGTCGCCGAACGTTACGTGCATCCAGTTATCGTTATAGTCGGCACGCTCCACCAGTACGCCGTCGGCGGTGCGCGTCGCATTCAGTTTCGGAATCGAACGATCGGACGTGAAGATCAAGCCGTGGATGCTCGTGTTGTCTTTGACGTGCACTTGCCCGTCGCTCGAGACGTTTACGTAGACGCGAGATTCGGGATCGCTGATCACGACGTGCGGCGTTTGACCCGCTTCGAACGTGGCAACCGTCTTTGCGGCGTAGTCGATGTGGTGGGCGCCGAAGCCGGCGGCCGACAGATGCCCCGCACCGCCGATGCACCAGATCGCGAATCCCGCGATGAGTACTTCGACGGCGATCAGCATGCCGACCAGCGCGACCTTTTTCGAGTTCATAGGGACACCCGGAGCTCCGGACCCCAACCGTGAAAGGTGGTGTGGAGCGGCGGCCGCTGCGTGCCCGGGAGAGTCGATTTTGTGATGATTGCCATGAGTGGGGTGAGCCTCCGTGGATGTTTCTGCCCTACTTACGGCCGGCAGGGGGACTTGTTTCGAGTTGCCCCCCGAAACAAAGCCCATCGCGGGCGCGTAGGTCAGGCGTGTCGGCTCTACTCGTGGAGGCACCCAAGATCGACCGGCTAGCCAACGGCCTGGCCGACGGCGACCTCGTGGCCCTGACCCTCAGGGACAACCCGGACGCCTTCGCCACCCTCGTCGAGCGGTACGACCGCGCGGTCTACCACTTGGCCTACCGGACCCTTCACGACGTCGAGGAAGCCCGCGACGTCGCACAGGAGGCGTTCTTCAAGGCGTACCGGAGCCTGCGCACGTTCAAACCGGGAGCGAAGTTCTCGACTTGGATCTTTGCCATCACCTATCACGCCTGCTGCGACCGTTTGAACCGCCGCAAGCGTTATTCGAATGAGGAGCTGCCGGAACGGGCCGACAGCACCCCGGGCCCGGAAGCCCAAGCGATCGCCCTCGACGAAGCCCAGCGGTTGCGAGCGGCAATCGACCAGCTTCCGGAGAAGTATAGAACGGTCATCACCCTCTACCATCTGCAGGGCAAGCAGTACGAAGAGATTGCCCAAGTCCTCGATCTGCCGATGGGAACGGTAAAGACGCACTTGTTCCGGGCAAAAGAGCATCTACGGAAGCTCTTGGCCGGAGCGGAGGTAACGGAATCATGAAATACGACAGCGACGACGCACTCGACCGGGCCCTGTTCGCGCTCCCCCTGGAGGAGCCGCCGGAGGGTATGCGTGCCTCGATCCTGACCGCAACCGTTTACCGCCCCGTCCCGGCATTCGCACCGTGGGAGATCGCCGCCATCGGCGCGGTCGCCGCGATCGGCATCTGGTTCGCCATTCTCATCGCCCTAGGCGGCGGAACGCTCTTCGCGCACACGCTCGATACCATCGGCCAGAGCTTCACCCACGCGTTCTCCAACATGGGCAACTTGGCATGGACCGGCGCCGGCGTCGCCACCGCCGTGTGGCTGACACTTTTCATGGGATCCCAACCGTACGCGCTCGCCGGACAGAGGTCCGGACGGAGGGGTAGCCGGTAATCTCCAGCATGGAGAAACCGGCCAAGACCCACCGCATCCTCGTCGTCGAAGACGACACCGCCATCAACCGCGTCCTGCAGCTCGAACTCGAGCATGAGGGCTTCGAGGTCGACGTCGCACGCGACGGACTCGCCGGGTTGGAAAAGGCGCTCAAAGAACCCGATCTCGTCATCTTGGATCTGATGCTGCCGCGCATGGATGGACTCGAAGTCTGCAAGCGCATTCGCTCCAAGAGCAACGTGCCGATCATCATGCTCACCGCCAAGGACCGCGTGCCCGACCGCGTCGCCGGCCTCGACTTGGGCGCCGACGATTACATCACCAAGCCGTTTTCCACCGAAGAACTGCTGGCCCGCGTGCGCGCGCGCCTTCGCGAGCGCTCGCCGCAATCCAACGTGATCGAGTACCGCGACGTGGTGATGGACCGCGATCGTCACGAAGTGCACCGCAGCGGCAAACCGGTGAACCTGACCGCCAAAGAGTACGCGCTGCTCGAGTACCTGCTGCTGCATCGTAACAAAGTGCACACGCGCGACGAACTCTTCAACGGGGTGTGGGGCAGCGATTTCCTGGGCGATTCGAACCTGATCGACGTCTACGTGCGGTATTTACGCGGCAAGATCGACGACGGCTTCGACGAGAAGCTGATCACGACCGTGCGCGGCGTCGGCTACACAATCAAAGACTAAAAAGACTACAGGTACTCGCTCTGACGCTCAAGTGGCGGATCGCGCTCGTCTACGCGGTGCTGCTCGTCGCAGCGCTCGTGGTAACGAGCGCCATCATCGCGTGGCGCTTTCAGTCGATCCTCTACGATTCGGCCAAGGCCAACGTCAACGCGACGATGAGCGATATCGTGGTCGCCTCGCAGCACTCGAACCCCTATACGTTCTCGGATTCGACCGGCGGCGCGCTTCAGTTCTTCTTCAACAGCACGAACCTGGCGCAGTGGGAATCGCCCAGCACGTTCATCCAGGTCGATTCGTCGAGCGGCTACCCGCTCGCCAAGACCGACAACCTCGGCGGCAACACGATCCCGCCGAACACGGACTTGAGCGCGAAGTCCGATACGGCGTTCCGCAACGTAAGCATCGCCGGGACGCCGTATTTGGTGGAGGACCGCTTCATCAGCGAAGGCAACAGCGCCGCCGTCGTGCACGTCGCGCAGCCGCTCGACGCGCTCTATCAGGTGTTCGCGCAAGCGCGGCGCGTCATTCTCCTAACGCTCGCGGCGGCTGCGATCGCGGTCATCCTGCTGTCGATTTTGCTCGCCGCACAGGCGACCACGCCGATCAACGACCTGTCGAATGCGATGCGCGAGATCGGATTCGACCGCCTGAGCCTGCGTCTGAAACGGCCGCCGCGCAACGACGAGATCGGACGGCTCGCCGAGAGCTTCAACGATCTGCTCGCGCGTCTCGAAGAGGCGTTCGCCCGCGAACGCCGCTTTATCTCCGACGCATCGCACGAGCTAAAGACGCCGCTCACGTCGATCAACGCGAACGCGCAAATGCTCCTGCGCTGGGGCGATCGAGAGCCCGTCATCCGGCACGAAAGCCTGGAGACGATCGCCGCGGAGAGCGCGTCGCTGGCGGCGATGGTCAACGGCATGCTCACGCTGGCCAAGGCCGATCGCGGCGACGACGTCCCCAAAGAACCCGTCTCGCTGGCCCAAATGGCGAGCGAAGCCGTGCGCGGCTCGGCGCAGCGCGCTGCGGATAAACAGCTGGAGCTTACCTTCGAGCACGAGGCGATGCCGGTCGTGTTCGGCGATCCCAGCCTGCTGCGGCAGCTCATCGGCAACCTCGTCGACAACGCCATCAAGTTCACCGAAACCGGGTCGGTCGACGTGCGCGTGGGCCAGGGCGAAAACTCGGCCTGGGTCGAGGTAAGCGACAGCGGCCCCGGGATCCCCGAGGAGGAGCTGCCTCACGTCTTCGACCGCTTCTACCGCACCGATCAGGCCCGTTCGCGCAGCGAGGGGGTTCCGGGTACCGGCTTAGGACTAGCGATCGTGCGCTCGATTGCTCGCGTTCACGAGGGCGAGGTAACGGCCGGGCGCTCGCAAGCAGGCGGGGCCTTGTTCCGCGTCGTTTTACCTCGCATGAATCTTCCGCTCACCGATATCTCATGATGCGGTCGTGGGCCCCCGGCTACAATGGATGGGTGATCGGAATTCGGGGGCGAGGGGCGGTATCGGCGCTCTTCGTCTCACTGTGTTTTTTCTTCCTCGCAGGCGTCGCACGCGCCGACGAGTCGTACTCGGTCGGCCCGTCGCCGATCGTGCGCGTGATGTTGAGCACCGGCAAAGTGACGATCGCGACGTCGGACAACCCGCAGGTCACCGTTTCGAGCACCGGCATCGTCGACGTGCAGCATCTCGGGCCGAACGACCCGGGCGCACAGTATCCGCCCGAAATCCGGATCGACGCGCAAACCGCACAGACCATGCAAGGCACGATCGCGCTCGTGCCCGAGAACTTCGTGCTGCCGCATCTGCCCCCCGGACCGCACGACGCGATCTTCGTTCGCGGACAGGGCGACACGACGATTACGATTCCGCGCGGAACGGCGTTCGTCTTCGCGCACGTGCGCGCCGGCGGCATCACCATCCAAAACTACAACGGCGTCTTCGTCGCGCACTCGCGCGGCGGCGCGATCTCCTTGCAACACGTCGGTGGAACGGGTTTCGCGCAGTCGCTGCGCGGGCCGGTCACCGTCGACGATTCGTCGTTCGCGCGCTTGCGCGCCCGCACCGGTACCGGCAACATGGTGTTCCGCAACTGCGTCGCGCATCAAATCGAGGCGAGCAGCACCTACGGTTCGATCGTGTACGACAACGGACAGTTCCAGCCGGGCTTGGCGCGATTCGAGTCGCAGTACGGCAACGTCGCGATCGGCGTGCAAAATCAGGGGAACGGCGTCCAGATCGGCGCGCACTCCGGCAGCGGCCACATCGTTTCGAACTATAGCGATGGGACGCAGGTAACCGGCGGCGACAGCGACACCGAGGCGCGCGTGCGCGGCGGCGGCCCGGTCGTCACGACCTCATCGCAGAACGGCTCGGTTTACCTGTACAACGGCTCGATGGCCGCACACCCCATGGTGCAGCAGAATCTCGAACCTTCGATCGGCGGTACGGCGCCCGCCGCTGCCGCCCAACGGCCCGCGATGGCTGCGCCGCGCGTGCAGCAACGCGCCACCGGATATCCGGGCGCGTCCGCCCAGGGACACTACCCGGTTCAGGCATATCCGCATCCGGTGCAGGCATATCCGCGTCCGCTTCCGCCGCGCAAACTGCGTCCCTATCCGCAACCGACGCCGACCCACAAGCACCCGCCCTACTAACGCGCCAGCAGCGCTTCAATCGCGACGGCGGCGGCTTGCCTATTGAGGTGCGTGCCGTCGAGGTAGTAGCGAGGATTCAGATAACCGTTCTCGGTTACCGCGCCCCAGATATCGATGAAGGTGAAGCCGTTCTGGGCTGCTAGTTTTCGCAGGGTATCGTTCATCAGCAGCGCTGCTTTGTAGCGCGTGTGCAGATGCGTCCGGTATCCGTTGAAACGCTCGTACTCGTCGTCGTCAAGCGTCGGGGGAGCGATGCTTAGAACCGCTAACCGATTGAGCCCAAGCGATCTCAGATACCCCAAACCGGTCATGTATGGCGTCAAAAGCTTCTGAACGAAGCCGTCGATTTGTTCGAAAGGGGCTGGTTTGAGGGATGGCACCGGAGGGGGCTGTTCGCTCTCGGATCTCCACGGGATCCGATAGTCGTAGGACGCGATCTGCGCCAGCAGGATGCCGCGCAAATCGTTGTCGCCAACGCTAAAAAGCGTTGGCCGGCCGGCACTCAACGGATGTGCCCGAAGGTGAAAGCTGACGTCGCCGTTATCTCCCTTGATGCGCTCTGCGAGCAGAATGCGTTGTACGGTCAGCGAGGTCAGAATGGGCCGGATAACTTCGCCGTTCTCGTAAAACTTCGCGGCCTCGATCGACTCGATGTAGACCGTCTCGGTATTGATCATCTCGCCGTCGCGTTCGAGCAGAACGTTTCGGAACGTCACCTCGGCGTGGCTGTCGCCGACGACGTTCACCGTCGTGACTTCGGGGACAACGTTCATCGCGCTCGATCGGCGAGTACGGAACGAAGCACGTGTTCCTCGTCGCAGGGATCCTCATGGGGCGCGACCGCCGGGCGGTCAAGGATCAATTCGAGCGGTTCCGGCGCAAAGTTTCTAAAGAACGACTGCATCACGTGCGCGACCGCCACGTCGCTCACGTTTCGCCGGTCGTCGCTAAAATATGCAGACCCGTTCCCGGTGTTCGTAACGATCTCGTACGATGCAACGTAGTCGACCTGCGGGTAGCGCCGGCGAATACCTTCGGCCGCGACTCGCAGAACCGACTTCGAGTACGTCGTCGCACTAAGGACGTTTGCACGTTCGTACGTGAGCGCGAGCGGAACGGGCGAAACCGAAAGCAAAACGCGGAGATCCGGATTGATCCGATGCGCCAGCTCGAGAAAACGCTCTAAGTGGGCGACGTTCTCTGCAACGTCGCTATTGTGAAAGAGGTGCTTCTGCGAATCGTATTGTCCGGATCCGTATCCCGGCGGCGCCGAGTATGCGGCACCATCGATCGCGCTAAGCCACGTTTCGGTCAGCCCAAGTGTAAATATGAAGACCTCGGCAGTTTCGATGGTGCGAATAACGGCCTCGAGGTGCTGCCGGCGATCGGCACGCAAAGCTTCGACCGACGCAAAACCTTCGGGCACGGCGCGCGCCCGGAACGGATCGATGTAGAGACCCTGCGAATTCGTCCATACATCGTCGGACGGTGTAAATGCGCCGGTTGCCCGCTCGAGGAGCTGAGCAAGTTGCCGAGTCGTGTAAATGTTCCCATAGCGAGCGGAGAAGTCGCAGTTCGGCTCGGTCTGAACGTAGGTAAAGCCGCGGCCGGACAGCTCCTGCGCGATGCGCTGGGCGAAACAGCTTCCCGCCGAAGCAATCTTCGTCGCGCGGTCGATGGTGAAGCGCGGTGGCGATTGCGGGTCGACGTCCGATGTTGGAATCGCGGTGACGGCTTCGGTCCAGATCTGCCGCGAATCCGCCGTGTCGTATGGGCGCATGTTCTCTTATCGGCGCTTTACAGCAGGAACTTTCGCATGACGGCGACGTCGAGTTTGAACGTGTGCTGCGGCAGCACGGCTTCTTCTTTGTAGCCGCACGCTTCGAGAAACTGCTGCGCCGCGCTCGCGTGCGGCACGAGCGCCGTCATCTTGTGGCAGTTGTAGTAGTTCGCGACGTCGGCGGCAGCATCGAGCATTCCGCGTCCGATTCCCGCGCGGCGGCGCTCCGGAACCACGACGACTCGCTCGACGTGCGCGAGCGACGCAGCGATTCGGATCGTTGCGGCACCGACCGGTTCGCCGTCTTCGGTCGCGCTGAAATCGCACGTCTGCTCGTGCCAGATCACCGAAAACTCGTAGAGCGACTTCAGCGCTTCGCGTTCGTTTTTCTTGAAGAACGCGTCGACCGATCCCGGTGCGGCGCGCCCGATCTCAACCGGCAACCGCCGCGACCTCGGTGTCGAGATCGAGGTCGAGCCCATCGTAGGCGGCGATTGCCCGAAGGCCGAGCTCGTCTTCGACTTCTTGCGCGAGCCGCTTTGGATCGGCCTCGAGCATCTTCGTTCCGAAGTGCTGAAAGACCGCGACTTTCGGACGAACGCCTTCGACGATGCGCCTGGCGTCGTCCCATTTTAAATGGTCGACGCTCATCTCGTCGCGATAGCGCAGCACGTTAATCACGAGAACGTCCGGTCTATAGCTTGCATAGTCGGCGATCAAGCCCTCGAAAAAACGTCCGCATGGAAGATACGCAACGCGCAGCCCGTCGTGCGCGAAATGCAGGCCGTACGTTTGCGAGGCGTGCACGTGCGCGATCGACGTGCGCAGTTCGACATCACCGATGCGGTAAGGGCCCGAGCTTTGCTCCAGACGTTCGACCCGCTCGGGGAATTGTTGCGCGTACGGCAGCACGACCGGCTCGCCGTCGAACGCGTCGGCCGGCGCGAACACGGCGCCGCGCGGACGGAAACCGCCGGCCGTCATCGCCTCGATCAGTACGTTGACATCGCCGGAATGGTCGAGATGCTTGTGCGACAAGACGATCGCGTCGAGTTCGCGCGGGTTGCACGGCGGGACGTGCGACAGCGCGCGAACCAAGGCTCCGGGCCCGGGATCGACGTGAATGCGGGTCTCGCCGAAGCGCATCCACATCCCGCCGGAGGCGCGCAACTGGCGTGCGACGACGAAGCGGGCGCCGCCGCTGCCCAGAAAGAGGATGGAGTTCAGGCGCCGCGCTGCCTCACCGACGCGGTCTCACCCCGGGCGTCGTACAGTGCGAAAAACGTCTCGAGGTTGGCGCGGTATTGGTTGAGCACTTCGCTCCACAACCGCAGTGCCGCATCTCCGGCATCCGTGAGGGCGTAGAAGCGGCGAGCCGGCCCCTGTTCTTTCGGATCCCACCAGGACGAGATGTATCCGTCGCGCTCCAGCTGGCGCAGCGCGCGGTAGACGGTTCCGGCGTCGGTCGTCAGGTCGAACTTCTCGTTGAGTTCCTTGGTGATTTCGTAACCGTGCAAATTATGTTCGGCGAGCATTACGAGCAGCCACGCCATCAAGTAATTCTTGGGCGTGCCTTTAGGCGGCAGTCCGCTATCGCGGGCGCCGAGCGACAAGACGCGCTCGTGGGAGGCTCTCACCCGAAGGCTTCCCGCGGATTATAAACCATCAGTGTTTTATCAATTCCCAGGTCCCGAGCCGAACAAACCGAGGGTGCTGAAGCGCGATTCATTCACGCTTTCAGAAAGTTGACCTGCGAGAGAAGTCGGTGCGTAAAGGTCGCCTAAATGAGATATTAGGCGCTCCTAACTTTCGTTTTAGGGGGTCCTTTGCGCACTTGGAGCCTCACACTCATAATTTCGGTTTCCCTGGCCGCCGCTCTGAGTGCTCGGGCCTCTGCTTTGCCGATTTTTGCGCACCGGTACGGCTTCTCGTGCCAGCAGTGCCACACGACCGTCCCGAACCTCAACGCCTTCGGAAAATACTTCCTGAGGCACGGCTTCCGGCTCCCGGGCGGGGCTCGCGGGACGCTGCCGATCGCCGTGAAGACGGAAATCACCTATAACAGCTCGGGTGCCGGCGACACGGACGAACCCGGCGGCGCCCCCCAGCCGCTGCCGAAGCTGCTGGTCGACGAAATCGAAGTGCTCTCGGCCGGTTCGATCGGCCGCAATACCTCGTACTATTTGGAGCAGTACATCGTCGACGATGGCCTCCCGGGGCAGCCGCGCGACATGTGGGTGAACTTCGACAAGTACGCTCGCGCCGACGACCCGATCGGCCCCACGTTCCACGCCAAGTTCGGCCAGTTCACGCTGCCGCTGCCGGTGGATCCGGAAACGCAGCGGCCGACGCTCTCCGGCTATTTGCTGTACAGCCAAGTCGTTGCGAGCAACGCGTTCAACTTCTTCAATCCGGAGATCGGTTCGGATCTCTCGTACACCGACGACCGGCACGGCTTCGAAGCGCACTTCGACACGCTCGAAGCCTACACGCGCGGGAGCGGTATTCCCATCTCGGGTTTGGACTTCATGGCGACGGCGTCGAAGACGATCGGCAACGACGTCACCGCGTACGTCTATCGCTATCAGGGCCAGCAGAACTTCTCGCCGGTCGTCGATAATTTTTACCGGCAAGCGTATGGCTTGGGCTACGAAAAAGGGAAGTTCAGCTCGGTCGGAATCATTCAAACCGGCAACGATTCGAGCGCCTACGGGTTCGGCAACGGTGCGTTGTCGTCGGGCGGATTCGTGCAGGCCGGGTGGCAGTTCAACAGCGGTATCGCGCTCTACGGCCGCTACGACAACGTCTACGACCCATTCAACCTGCGCACGTATCAGGATACGCTCGACCTCGTGATTCGTCCGGTCGATCGCGCGCGCCTGACGTTCGAAGGCACCTATTCCGCAAAGCAATACCAGCTCGCGCTCGGCCTGCTCTTCGCTTACTAAGAGACGTAACGACATGACGAAACGGCTTTGGACCATTCTGATCGGCTCGCTCGCACTCAACGCGTGCGGAGGTTCGGGCGGCACGCCGCCAACGCAGAACCTTCTGCCGACCGTCGCCGAGCTCGCGCGTCAAGGCGCGCTCGGGCCGGGCGCTCCGCTGCCCGAGCCGCCTGAGGTCGACTCCGTGCATCGCGTCGCAACGGTCGTACTCAGCACCATCATCGATCCGGCGACCGCGCTGCCGGCGTTTCTGTACGACGGGCAAAAGGGCGTCGCTCCGACGATCCGCGTGAACCCGGGAGACACGATTATCGTCGACGTGCACAATGCGCTGCCGGCGGCCGGCGGTATGGCCAGCGACATGAACCTGCACTTTCACGGCCTCGAGGTTTCGCCCGAAGCACCATCCGACGACGTGATAACGACGCTGGCGATGCCGGGCGGTTCGCTGCATTATGTCGTGAAGCTGCCGAAGAACGCCGAACCGGGGCTCTACTGGTACCATCCGCACGTTCACGGGCAAACCGATTATCAAGTTGGTTTGGGCGGCATGTCCGGTGCCATCGTCGTAAACGGTCTCCAGAAGCATCTTCCCGCGCTCGCGACGATGAAAGAGCGCCTGATGATCGTTCGCGACGTCGCATCGTCCGCGCCGGAGGCGCTCTCGCTGCGCCACAACGACGGCGCGCCGATGCACATGTCGATGGGCGGCGAAAGCGACGCGATGCCGGTGATGCGTCCCAACGACGTCGATAGTAACACCAACCCGTGCGGACCGGACCCTGGGCTCACGGTGACCGTCAACGGCGTGGTGAGCCCGAGCATCAGAATCGCCGCCGGCGAATCGCAATTTTTTCGCGTCGTCAACGCGACGGGCCATAAGAACATGGACTTAGCGGTCGACGGCGCCTCCCTCGAGCTGGTGGCGATCGACGGCGTCGCGCTCGACGCGTATCCCGGTACTGCTGCAACGCAGATCGTTCCCGACTTCGTGCTGCCGCCGGCCGCGCGTGCCGAGTTCGTGGTAACCGGCACCGGCTCGCCGACGGCGTTCCACACGAAATGCTACAACTCCGGACCGACCGGTGACCCGGACCCGGATACGCTGCTCGCCACCCTCAAGCCCGGCCCCGGCGCTTCGCATCGCGCCGGAATCGCGAGGCTGCCGCATCTGCGCGTCGGCACCCCGCTTCCCGTCAATCCGCTGTCGTCATCGTTCCCGCCGTCTGCAGCGTTTCGTACCGTGGTCCTGAACGAGGATGCAAATGCGATGTACATCAACGGCTCGCCGTACAACCCGTCGGCGCCGCCGCTGTTCACCGTTCGCACCGGAACGATCGAAGAGTGGCAAGTCGTGAACATCACCGAGGAGGTCCACGACTTCCACATGCATCAAGTGCACTTCTTCGTGCAATCCATCAACGGCGTCGGCGTCGCGCACCCGCACTGGGCCGACAGCGTCGTCGTCCCGCACCGCATTCCCGGCAAGAACGGCTCGTGGACGCCCGGACATCTCCAAGTGATCGTCGACTTCCGCGACCCCATCATCAAAGGTCTCTTCGTCTTCCACTGCCACATCCTCGACCACGAAGACGCCGGCATGATGGCCACAATCCGAGCAATCTAAGTTCGCTTGGAGAACGATGGGCGCTGCAGGGTTTGGGAAACGAAGGGCGCTGCAGGGTTTGAGAAACGAAGGGCGCTGCAGGGTTTGGGAAACGAAGGGCGCTGCAGGGTTTGGGAAACGAAGGGCGCTGCAGGGTTTGGGAAACGAAGGGCGCTGCAGGGTTTGGGAAACGAAGGGCGCTGCAGGGTTTTGGAGACGAAGGGCGCCGCTCTTGTCATCCTGAGCGTAGGCGCGCAGCGCCGTAGTCGAAGGACCGCTACCCAACTCTAGCCATCCACCCATCCGGAAGCAGAAGCACGGCGTGAACACCTACTACGTCTACCTGCTCCTCTGCGCGGACCTCTCGTTCTACGTCGGCGTGACGCGCGATGCCGACCGAAGAGTGGGGCAGCACAACGACGGCTAGGATCCAGATTGCTACACTCATTTCCGTCGCCCAGTCGTGCTTGCGAAAGCGTGGGCGTTCAACGACGTCCGTCAGGCGATCGATTGGGAAAAGCAGTTGAAACGTTGGTCTCGTCGCAAGAAGATCGCCCTCATCCGCGATGATTGGGCGATGGCTTCTAAGTTTGCGAGGGGTCTGGATCGAGCGAAACCAGTGTAGCGGTCCTTCGACTACGCTCAGGATGACAAGGGCAATGCCATGATTCCATCAATCAAAGGAGGCTCGCTGTGGCGAGCCATCCTTTGTCGCGGTCCTTCGACTACGCTCACTTCGTTCGCTACGCTCAGGATGACAAGAGCAATGCCGCGGTTCCGTTAAAAGCGGGCTCGCCGTGGCGAGCCATCCTTTTCCGCGGTCCTTCGACTACGCTCACTGCGTTCGCTACGCTCAGGATGACACTGCTTAGTTCACTCGCGGTTGTACGGGCGCTAATCCTTCGGCCTCTTGGAGCGCTACCGTGCTCTTGCGGCGGCCGTATGAGAAGTAGAACGCTAAGCCCATCGCGAGCCAGATTAGGAACGCGAGCCATACCAGCGGAAAGAAGCCCCACACCAGCGGGTTGCCGACTTTCAAGAAGTAGATCAACACGAGCGCCGAGACGGCGGAGAGCACCGGAATGATGTACGGGCCGAATGGAAGCGTGAACTTGCCGGTTAGTTCGGGATGCCGGCGGCGCAATACCGGCACGGCGATCGCGACGAGCACGAACGCCGTGAGCGTTCCCATGTTGGTAGCCGAGCCCAAGATGCCGATCGGGAACAGGGCGCCCGCCGCGGCGATCAGGACGCCGAAGAAGATCTGTGAGATCATCGGCGTGCGCCATACCGGATGCAACCGCGTGAAGCTGGGCGGGATCAGACCGTCGCGCGCCATGGCATAGAAGACGCGCGTCTGGCCGTACATCATCACGAGCAGCACCGTCGTCAAGCCGGCGATCGCACCGAACGATATGATGACGCCGGCCCAAACCAGGCCGACGCTATCTGCAGCGAACGCGACGGGAAACGCAACGTTGAGTTTGTAGAACGGCACCATGCCGTCGAGAATTGCCGAGACGATGATGTAGAGGATCGTGCAAATCACCAGGCTCATGATGATGCCGAACGGCAAATCCCGCGACGGATTGCGAGCCTCTTCGGCCGTCGTCGACACCGCATCGAAGCCGATGTAGGCGAAAAACATAAACGCCGCGCCGCCCAGCGTGCCGGCCCAGCCGAACGGAAAATATCCACCGAGCCCCGATTGCGGTCCGGGCGGCAGATGATAATTTGCCGGGTTGATGTGCTGGATGCCGATGATGATAAAGAAGATCACGACGGCAACTTTGATCGCCACGATGACCGCGTTGACCGTCCCGGACTCCTTCGTCCCGCGAACGAGCAGCGCGGTGATGAGCAAGATAATCGCTGCGGCCGGCAGATTCGCGATCCCCGGGGTCATGTCCCAATGGCTGTGCTGCCAAACCTGCGGAATGTCGGCATTGAATACGGATTTCAAAATGAATGTGAAATAGCCGGACCAGCCGACGCTGACGGTCGCCGCGCCCAGCGCGTATTCGAAGACCAGACCCCACCCGACGATCCAAGCGAGAAACTCGCCGAGCGTCGCATACGTATACGTGTACGCACTTCCCGAGATCGGAATCTTGCTCGAAACCTCGGCGTAGCAAAGCGCGGCTAGCGCGCTGACGAAGCCGGCAACGACGAACGAGATCGTCAGCGACGGGCCCGCGCGCGTTGCCGAAGCGACGCCGGTCAGGACGAATATCCCGGTACCGATGATCGCGCCGATACCCATGGCGGTCAGCGCCCAGGGTCCGAGCGAGCGTCGGAGCCCGTGCTCCTGATTGGCACCTTCGGCTAGAATCGTTGCCAGCGGCTTTATTCGAGACAGCATGCTAACCGGTAATCCCCCGTCCGACCGGTCTTTTTTCGTCCCCCGCCCGGGAATTCCAGTTACCCGAGAACGGGCAGTATTGGGAACGAGCCGGACAGGATTGGGACGGAGGGGCGGTTCAGCCAGCGTTCCAGGATGGTGGCGTAGACGTTGCGGAAGTCGATCGTGTATTTGACGTTGCCGAACGCTTCTTGGCCAATGACCGGATTGTCTCCGTAGACGCCGCCCTTGACGCCGCCGCCGATCAGGAAGAGCGGCGAGGCTTCACCGTGATCCGTGCCGTTGCTGCCGTTCTCGGCAGCGCGCCGGCCGAACTCGCTAAAGGTCATGGTCAGCACGCGCTTGTCGTTGCCGTGCGCGGCGAGGTCGTCGTAGAACGCGGCGATTGCATCGGAGAACTGCTCGATGAGCTTGTCGTGCGTTGCCTTCTGACTGATGTGGGTGTCGAACGATCCGTGCTCGACGTAGATCACTTTCGTGCCCAGATTGCTGCCGACGATCTGCGCGGCCAACGCGAGGCTGCGGCCGATCGGCGTGGCCGGATACGCGGCTTGCGTTTTATACCCGGCGATCAGCTTCGGCAACTCTTGCGAACCCCGTTGGGCGTGGTCTTCGATCTCCATCACGCGCGCGAGGTACGGCGACTTGAAGGGCACGGTCCGATCGTGCACGAGCGTTGAGAACGCGTTGCGCGTACCGTTGTTGCCGTTGATCGTGAGCCCGTACGCGCCCAGATTTGCAATCGCCGGAACGTCGACGTTCGAGGCGTCGAGCGCTTCAGGCACGAGCTGCGAGAGCGCGACGCCGTTGAAGAGGTTGTTGGCCGGCAGGTTTGCTTCATCCAGATAGCGTCCGAGCCAGCCGCTGTGCAAGTAGCGATCGGGCGACGCCGTCTGCCAGATCTCCGTCGAGCGAAAATGCGAGAGGTCGGGATTCGGATAGCCCACGCCTTGAACGATGGCGACCTCGCCCTTATCGTACATGGCCTTGAACGATTTCATCATGGGGTTGAACCCAAGTTGGTCGTCGATCCGCAGCACGTCGTTTGGCCCGATCGCAAGATTCGGACGCAGCTGGTAGTAACGCTGGTTGCCGTGCGGGACGACGGTATTCAACCCGTCGTTGCCGCCCTGCAGATTCAACAGAATCAGCACGCGATCGCTGCCGCCGGGCAATCCCGCGAGCGGCGCTTGCGCCAGCGCTTTGGCGAAGAGATGCTCGGTATTCGCGACGACCGCGAGGCCGGAGACGCTGCCGAGTAGGAAGTTCAGGCGTTTCATCGACATGTTTTAATTCAGTTGGAAGGCCGGCGCGGCCATGGCGAGGTAGGCGGCGCCGCTCACGCGTTCGCCATAGTTTTCTGGACCGAAAGCAGCAAGCGCGGCACTGCCGGCACCGCCGAGCAGCGCGTCCAGCTTCGCGATCGCAGCCGGCGACGCATCGCCCTGCAGAATCGTCTCAACCAGCGTTTTCGTTACGGTCTTCGCCTTCATCGGCATGGTTCCGAGCCACGAGGAAGCCGTTACGTTTTGCGAATTAACGGACGACTCGAGGAAGTTCTGCCGAGCGATCATCATGTCGCTGGTCAGCCAGTTTGCGCCGCCGGGCCAGCCGGCGACGTTGGGCGGCGAGAAAAGTATCTGACCCATTTGCCGCAGCTGCGGCACGATCGTCACGTCGAACTGCGACAGCCCGAGCGTCTTGTACGTGCCGACCACGAACTCGACCGGGGTCTTTACCAGCGCGCGGTAGGCGCGGTCGGAGTAGAATACGTCGCTGCGAAAGATCGCCGACATCACCGGGGCCAGTTCGTAGTCGTGCTTGCGCAGCAGCGCGGCGACGGCGTCGATAAGCTCCGGCTCGGGATCGTTGTACACGAAGTAGCTCAGCAGGCTGCCTGCAAAAAAGCGGGCGCACTGCGGCTGCGCGAAGATGATGTTGACGATATCGTCGCCGTTGAAGTTTCCGGTTTGGCCGAGGAACGTCTTCACACCGTCGTCGTGGAGGCGCGGATTGAAGCGAGCCACACCCGTGAAGCGCGAATATTGCCAACCGGTCCAAGCGCGCGCCGATTCGCGAACGTCCTTCTCGGTGTAGTGGTCGACGCCGAGCGTGTACAGCTCCATCAGCTCGCGTGCGAAGTTCTCGTTTGGATGTGAGGCGACGTTGGCCGCATTGTCCAGATAGATCAGCATCGCCGGATCTTGCGAAACCGCGCGCGTGAGTTCGCGCAGATTCCCAAGGGCGTAATTGCGAAAGAGTTGATTCTGCTGATAGGTCAGCGTGGCTGCAGCGCCTTTTTGCACGGCGGCGGACGTAAAATGACCGTGGAAGTAGAACGCCATCTTCTCTTGCAGCGGCGCCGGCGTGTCCAGCATGCGGTTCAGCCACCACACCTGCATCGACAACACCGAAGCCTGCGTCTGCTCCCGCAGGCTCTGCTCGATGCCGCGCTTCGTCGCCTTGTCGAGCGCCCGAAAATCTTGCGGCGTATATTGGCGAAGAACGTCGGTCGGGTCGAAGACGTTGGACGGCGGCGGCAGCGCGGCGGTCGACGGGAAGCGCACGAGCGATTCGACCGCGGTATCGACCGGCATGCCGGTATAACGTTTGATCTCGGTCTCGGATCCGCCGAAACCGGCGCGGCGCAGCAAATGCGCGGCGCTGCGGTCGTCGAGCGTGCCCCGATAGGGCGCGAGCGGCGTCGCGTCGAGGCGGCCTTGTGGGCGAAGGATTCCGCCGACGTCTACTTGTGTTTGTGCTGACATGGTGCAGTGAGAGTATAACGCGCCGCACGGCCGGGACGCTCCCGTCCGAGCCGACTTCTAACCGCCCCCTCATGGCCGCTTTAGGCCGGGCAAGCCTGGGAGCCCGGCGGCAGGGCGCCGAAGGCGCGGGGCGATGGCACTACTGGAGACTCGTCTCGAGCGGCATTCGCGAGCCTTCGAGCGCAACGCCGCGCGCATGGAAGGCTTAGTCGCCGGACTGCGCGAGCGTCTCGCGACGGCCCACGCCGGCGGCGGACCCGAGGCGACCGCCAAACATCGCAAGCGCAATAAGCTCACCGTGCGCGAGCGGATCGAAATGCTGATCGATCCGGGCTCCGACTTTCTCGAAATCGCGGCGCTCGCGGCAAACGGCATGTACGGCGACGATTCGCCCAGCGCCGGCATCGTCACCGGCATCGGCGTCGTCGAAGGACAGCTCTGCGCGATCGTCGCCAACGACGCCACCGTCAAGGGCGGTACGTACTATCCGATGACGGTAAAGAAGCATCTGCGCGCGCAGGAGATCGCCGAACAGAACCATCTGCCGTGCATCTACCTGGTCGACTCGGGAGGCGCGTTCTTGCCGCTGCAAGCCGAAGTGTTCCCGGATCGCGATCATTTCGGACGCATCTTCTATAATCAAGCGCGCATGTCGGGCAAGCGCATTCCGCAGATCGCTTCCGTGATGGGGTCGTGCACGGCGGGCGGCGCGTACGTTCCCGCAATGAGCGACGAAGCGGTGATCGTAAAAGGCAACGGCACGATTTTTCTGGGCGGTCCGCCGCTGGTCAAAGCGGCGACCGGTGAGGAAGTAACCGCCGAAGAACTCGGCGGCGCCGACGTGCACACGCGCATCTCGGGCGTTGCGGATCACTTTGCGAACGACGATCCGCACGCGCTTGCGATGGTGCGCGAAATCGTGCGCAACTTGCATCTGGAGCATCCGGTCCAGTGGGACCGCTCCGAGGCGCTGCCGCCGAAGTACGATCCGCGCGAGATCTACGGCGTCATCCCCGCGGATAGCCGCACCGGCTACGACGTGCGCGAGGTGATCGCCCGGCTCGTTGACGGCTCCGAGTTCCACGAGTTTAAAGCGCGGTACGGCACGACGCTCGTCTGCGGCTTCGCGCACATCGAAGGGCACCCGGTCGGCATCCTCGCCAACAATGGTATTCTGTTCAGCGAAAGCGCGCTCAAAGGCGCCCATTTCATCGAGCTGTGCACGCAGCGCGGCACGCCGCTGGTGTTCTTGCAAAACATCACCGGGTTCATGGTCGGCAAAGAATATGAAAACGGCGGCATCGCCAAAGACGGCGCGAAACTCGTGATGGCGGTGGCGTGCGCGGAAGTTCCGAAGTTCACCGTGGTGATCGGCGGCAGTTTCGGCGCCGGCAACTACGGCATGTGCGGCCGCGCGTTCTCACCGCGACAGCTCTGGATGTGGCCCAACGCGCGCATCAGCGTCATGGGCGGCCCGCAGGCCGCGAGCGTGCTCTCAACGGTCAAAGGCGAGATGACGCCCGAGCAAAAAGCTGCCTTCGAGGCGCCGATCCTTGAGAAATACGAAGCCGAAGGCAATCCCTATTATTCAACCGCGCGGCTGTGGGACGACGGCATCATCGATCCGCTCGATACACGCCGCGTGCTCGCGATCGGCCTCGACGCCGCCGCCCACGCACCTCAAGCCCAGACGCGATTCGGAATCTTCCGGATGTAGTTGGAACTCGACGCAGCTGCGGGGACGCCGCGCCCGAACCAAGGGATGGGACCCTTGCCAGGGAGGACCGCACAGAGGCCGCACTAACGCGTTTATCGTGGGCCGGCGATTTAGAGCAGCACTGCTGCCAATCGTGATTGCGTGTGCCGGATGCGGCGGCATCGTTCCGTCCGCGTCGGCATCTAACCCACAAAGTGCCCCGAACGCGATTCTCGCGAACGGACAGCCGAAGCGTCCCGAGTTCACATGGCAGCCGAGTACGGTAAACGTTACCTACTTAGGCCAACCGGTTCCGGTAGAGTTCGAATACGACGCGAGCCTCGCCGTTCCACGCGAAAACGCTCATTGCAAATCTCTGGCGCCGAAAGAGCCGCGAGTAACGTTTAGCACGCAGAGCAGCGGCGAAAAGGACGGCGTCAAGTTCACGAAGTATCTCGTCTCCGCGAAATACGGAAGGTCCGGCCTGCCAACATATACGTGTACGTTTGTCATGTCCGACAAATCCGAAACTGGACTTACGGCAACACTCACCACGCGAATCGCTTATCCTTCGCCATCAAGTGTAGGCCTTTACGTTGCGGACTTCAGTGCCGACGCGATCGACAGGTTCGATTTTCCGATTGTCTCCGATGAGTCGCCGTCAGCGCCGCCGCTCGCTACGAAGCCGGCCGGAGCACATCCAATCGCTCTTTCGGTCGACGCAGGCGGCGACGTTTTTTACGCCGCAAATGAGTCGGCTTTTCTCAATATCTATATCGGCGAGTGTTCGAACGGTAAGTGTACGAAAATCCTCACCAAAACGTACCCGGGTTCGAATACCGCGGCCACCGGCATTGCAGTCGACGCGGCGGGAACGTCAGGCTATATCATCTACGGCACCACCGTCACACCGCCTCAGTCCGAAGGGGTCATTGAACGATTCGTACGTTCGGGAAACACCTGGTCGTTCGGTAGGACGCTGATCGAGGAATCGCAACCGTCCGAAATCGCATTGCCCGGCTTCCCGCTCGGGACGCCGTTTACGGGCGGCTCGCTCAACAACAAAGGCGACCTCGCCGTAGCAATGCCCTTCGGTCTCACAGCATATTCGCAACCCCCGGGCCTGGCGGTCTTTGCGCGCGGTTCGGCCAAGCCGGCGTTCTACCCGTACGGCGGCGGTCAAGTCGCGCCCGTCGCGACCGCGTGGGAGTACGGTTCAACAACGACCTTCTATGGGCTTTACGTACCGACCACATACGCGCAGATCGACGGTTACATTAGCTGTACCGTAGGAGCGAGTTGCGCGCCACCCAACACCGGCATCCCCGTGATGACGCAAGCTTCGGGAATCGCCGTGGACGCGCAACGCGAGGTCTACATGAGCACGCTCGGCACGCTCGGATCTCCCCCGAATCCCCTCCCGCCGGTCTTTGGATCGCAGGTTCTCTATGCGGTTCCGTTCGCAACGGGCTCGCAAGAAGCCATTCGAAACAACGGACGTGGTAAGCCGTTCGAAGCACCCTGGGGCCTTGCGATAGGACCTTAGTCCGCACTTCCAATCGCTCTAAGCGCGCAAACGTTGCGCTGCACGTCCATATTTTTACGCACTCTCGGCGGCGCGAACGATATCCTCCACCGAAGACCCGGCACCGCGATGCGCTTCGGCCGAAAACGCTTCGTCGCCGAGATTCTTGCGGACGGCCTCGAGCAGATCGTGCAACATTGCCGCCTCGCGCGCCTGGCGTGCGACGCCCGGGCCGAACGTCACGTCGGCAAAACCGATCAATCGCGCGGCCAGCCGGTCGTCGCCGGTTCGGTGGTACAGCTGCGCCATATACTCGAGCGCGCCCGCCAGCCCGACCCGATCGCCGAGATCGCGCAGCACGCCGATCCCGCGGCGCAACGCATTCCGTGCCTCGTCGTAACGCCCGCAGGCCAGCAGATAGTATCCGTGATTGGCCCACTGGCGGCCGCCGCTCCAACTCTCTTCGCTGCGATCGAACAGCTCGACCGCGCGGCGGCTGCGGCGCGCCGCCAGCTCCGCATCGCCCAGCAGGAACGCGATACCGGCCGAGTTTCCGATGACGCGCCCGCACCGGTCGGCGTCGCCGCGCGCCTCGAGCAGGGCCGCAGCGCGTTCGAAACACACCAGCGCTTCAGGCAGGCGCGAGTCGTCCAGCAGCTGCGCGTAAAACACGCCGAGATTGTTGAGCAGCTCTGCAGCGCGCAGCGTGCTGCCCAAATCGAGCATCGTCTCGATGAAGCGCAGCATCTCGCCTTCGAGCGATGGATCCAGTTCGCTGACGGTCTCGAGTTCGGTGGCGACGGTGCAGCGGAGCGCGTCGCCGACGTGGATGTCGTCGCCGAGCGCACGATACAGATCCAGCGAGCGCCGCGCCGCCTCGTGCGCGCGCGTCCGGTCCGAGCGGCGAACGAGCGAAGCCAGCGCCAAGCGCATCGGCGCCTCGACGGATGGGCGCAGCGTCGTCGCAAGAATCGCCGCAATGCGCCGCACCAGATCGGTTGCCTGCACGGCGCCGTGCTCCCACAGCCAGTAGTGCAGCGCCTGACAGATCGTCGCGACGCTGTCGACGTCGCCCGCGTCGATGGCCAGCGAGAGCGCGGCGCGGAAATTCTGCCCGTCCATCGAGACGAGGCTGCGCCAATGCGTTACCGGCGTCGCTTCGAGGGTGCCTTCGAAACGCAGCGCGAGGGTCGTGAAAAAGCGAACGTGCGCGTACGCCGCGGCGTCGAACTCCTCCGACGCGACGAGCAGCCCCTGCGCGTAGATGCGCGTGATCTCGAGCATGCGGTAGCGCGTTCCCGACGGTGACGACTCTTCGGAGACGAGCGATTTGGAAACGAGATCGGCCAGCGCTTCGCCGACGACGGCCTCGTTGAGCCGCTCTTCGTCGCCGCACACGTGCATCGCAGCTTCGAGCGTGCAGCCGCCCGTGAACACCGCGAGCCGCCGGAACAGTTTGCGGCCGTTCTCGTCGAGCAGTCGATGGCTCCAGTCGAGCAGCGCTTCGAGCGTCTGTTGCCGGCTGGCACCGCCGCGATTGGACGCGCCGAGCACTTGCAAGCGCTCGTCCAAACGGCGCAGCAGTTCTTCCGGCGACATGCTGCGCAGCTGCGGTGCGGCGAGTTCGATCGCCAGCGGAATTGAATCGAGCTGCTGTACGATCGCGGCGATGATCGCGCGCCGTTCGTCGCCGAGCCAAATGCCGCCGGCGCGCGCGCGCTCGGTGAACAGTTCGACGGCATCTTCAAGCGGGAGAGACCCGAGCCGGTGCGTCGTACCGCCTTTCACCCGAAGCGGTTCGCGCGAGGTCGCGATGACGCGCACTTTCGGCGCAGAAACCGCCAGCAGCCGCGCGAGTTCCGCCGCCTGCGGGATGACGTGTTCGCAGTTGTCCATCACGACCAGCAGGCGTTTGTCGCGCAGGGCCGAGACCAAACTCTCGGTGTCGCGGGCGAGCGGCGCGACGGTGCGCAGCACTTCGCAGGCAAACGGCATGAAGTCGGCCGGGTCGTCGAGCATTGCGAGATCCAAGAACCACGTCCCGTCCGAGAAGAAACGTGCCAGCCGGCGCGCAATCTCGATCGCAATGCGCGTCTTGCCGACGCCGCCGGCGCCGGTAATCGTGACGACCGGCGCTCGCTCGACCGCGTCGCTTAGCCGCGTGACCTCATCGTGGTGACCGACGAACCGCGTCGCACGCGACGGAATGTTGCCGAGCACCGAGCGCGCGTCGACGTTTTCGGCAGCGAGCGTGTGCGCGCCGACGACGCGATTTCGCCCGTCGGCCTTAGCCGCGTACAATGCGGCGTCCGCCGATCCGACGAGCTGACCGGAATCGCCCGTATCCTTGGGCACGCACTGCGCGACGCCGACGCTGATCGAGACGCGCCCGATCGACGTGCCGGTGTTCGCGATCGCCAGCCGTTCGATCGTGCCGCGCATCGATTCGGCCACGATCAAGCCGCCTTCCAACCCCGTTTCCGGAAGTAGCGCGACGAACTCTTCACCGCCGTAGCGGCCGAAGAAATCGCCGGGGCGCCGTAGACATGCGGACGCTGCGGCCGCGATCGAACGCAGACACTGATCGCCGGCTCGATGTCCGTAGGTGTCGTTGTAGAGTTTGAAGTGATCGATGTCGAGCATCACCAGCGAGAGCGAGCTGCCGTTACGACGCGCGCGCGACCACTCGCGCGAGATCGCCTGATCGAACGCGCGGCGGTTCGATACCGTCGTGAGCGAGTCGGTGAGCGCGAGGCGCTCGAGCTGTTCCGTACGCACGCGGCTCTGTTCGTCGTGCAGGCGCGCGCCGAGATAGACCGCGCACGTTTCGAGCAGCGACACGTCGTCGGCATCGAGCGGTCGCGCCGCGCTGACCCACAGATCGCCCAGGATGAGTCCGGAGAACGCGACCGGTACGCGCGTCGACGGAATCTCGGGGTGTTGCTCGCCGTGCTCGTACGTCCGCGGCTCGCCGTTTTCAACGGTGTAGCCGACGCGAACGCCGGCTTCGAAGGTCTCGGCCAGCAGCGCACACAGCTCGTGCAGCACTTCCGTCAATTCCTGCTCGCCCGAAAGCAGCATCGCAATTCGGCGAAGGAGTTCGCGCGCGGCTCGCAAGCGATCCATACTATTGCGGGGGCAGCTTCCCCGGAAAAAGTTCGTACCGCTTCGGCGTTTGGACCCACTGGCCGTTGACGTATCGCAGCGTTGCAGTAGCATTCGCAATCGTCGGGCAGCACATCGGCGCAGTCGGGCCGTAATACGGACCTTTCAACGTCAAACTCGGGCCGGATTTCGAATTGACCGGCGTTGCGGTGAGCTCGCAGCCGTTGCGCGCGGAAACCGCGGGCACGACCTTACCGGCGGAGTTGGTGGTGAAGACCGCGACGACGCCGCCGCCGCAATCCGCCGAAAATTCGTGCGACTCGACGACGAGATTATCTTTGCCTTCCGTCATCAACGCGATCGGCGCGTCGATCTTCCCCGACTGCACCGGAAACCACATCTGCTCGCCGTTGGCCTTCGTCACGTTCGAGAAAGGGCCGCCGTCGCGCGGAGACTGGTATTGCAGCTTGTACGTCGTTCCATCGATCGCATAGACCGATAGGTACCACTGATAGAAGACGTCGTGACCTGACGAACCGACGCGCTTTTTGCTTAAGACGGCACGCCATTGGCTATGCATGGCGTCACCGGCAAGATACAAGAGCTGGTTCTGTTGCACCGTCCCGGGTGCCGTAACGTCGAACGTGTAGTGCGGCGGCTCCTCGGCGAGCGCGCGCGGACCCAATGCCGCTGCAGCAAACATAGCGGTAGCCAGCGCGAGGCGCAGGTAGTGCATTGGTTCCTCCATGCGGATTCCAGCCACGGTTACTTGCTATTCGACGGGGATGCCCCCTGCAGGGACTCGGAGAGCCTAGGTTTTCATCCCCGCGACCGGGGCTTGGGTCGGGAGCATCGCATTGCCGAGCGCCGGGGGCGAAGACCGGACGACCCCGTGCACCATGTCGGCCCAAGCCAGCGTGAGGATCGGCAGCAGGCTGATCAACCGGTGGATACCGTTCGGCAGGGAGTAAAAGGAAACCGGAATGCCCTGCTGGCTCAGATAGGAGGCGGTGACCGTAGGGTACTGCGTCGGGATGCTCTCGTCTTTGAGACCGGTCAGCACGTAAAACGGCGTGCTGGGCATGAACGCGAGCACGCGCGGTGCGTCGCTGCCGAGCAGCGCGCCGGAAATGCACATCACGGCGGTCCAAGTGTTGGGACGGTCCGGTGCGACCTCAAAAACCGAAAAACCGCCCATCGAGTATCCGACCAGAAAGCGCTTGCGCGGATCGACCGAAAAGGCTTTCTCTGCCGCATCGAGCGCGTCGTACACGTCCTCTTTCGTTCCGCGGAAATCGTAGTAGCCGCGCCCGTAGGGGGCGACCAGAATCGTGCCGTTGGCTTCGGCGAGCTCGCGCACGAAACGCGGCGCGAGCAGCTGCGATTCCGACTGCGGATTGCCGTGCAAAAAGACGATCAGCGGCGCGTCTTTGCCGGGAACGTACGACGAAGGTACGTACACTGCGACGGGCTGCATCGAACCGTCCTTGGACGAACGCACGAACGTTTCGCCCAATCCGCGGATCGACGCCATCGGCGTGATCGTATCGGTGAGCAACTGATTGGCTAAGCTCAGATCGAGCGTCGCGATTCCGTGCGTCGAGATCTCCCAGGTCGCCTGATCGTACCCGACGGGCGCCGGTTCGTTCAGCAGCATGTCCTGGTCATCGAGCAGGCGCTGGTAGTAGTCGATCGTCGTCTCGCGGCTGGTTACCTTGGCGATCTTGGCGAGGTTGGCGTAGTACGACGTCGCGGCATCGTGCAGCGCGGCGACGAGGTCGTTCGGCCCCGAGACGCCGAGGAGAAAGATCGATGCGACGGCGGCGGCCGCGAACCGGCGGGTCATGGTCAGACCATTCTACCGCAGTCGCGAACGGCGTGCATCAAGTCAAGTCAAAGGCCGCGTGCTAATAGACGAGGTGGATCGACTCAGGGACGGTGTGATCGCTTATCTCGAACAGCGTGACGGGCGTTCCCTTGTAGTCGGTTTTTACGAGATGCCCGACGAACGCGACGTCGATGCCGGCGATTCGAAAGCGCGCCTGCTGCTTGCCGTCGCACGGCTGTGTCACGACATCCTCTTTGACGATCGTGTACGAACGGTTGCCTTTGTAACCCGCTCGAAAGAGGCACGCGCCGGGCGCGCTCGCGGGGCCCTCATACATCAACACGCTGCGCACGTCCGGCGGCGTATCGCCCTGCGGAAAGCGCACGGTCGACGTCATTTGGACGATCGCCGTTTCCGGGCCGGCGATGAGGGTAAGGCTGCCGTCGGGGACGCCGACCGCCGACGCCCCCGCATAGTCCGCGGCGGAGTGCAGGTCCGGCGCGCTGCAGGCCGCTAGCGCGAAAACGGCAGCAATCCGGAGCAGCGCGCGCCTAACGAATCGCATCGAACTCGTCTTTGCCCCCATTCGCGCGAAACAAAACGGCGCTGGCTTTAGTAGGGCGGTCATCTGGGGATCGCTCTAAGGAGTGAATGGCCGATGAACACGCCCGAGGAGTCGCAACGCAAAGCTGCGCGAGTCGCGGGATTCGCTTTCCTGTTCGGGATAGCGATCGTGATCGTTGCGAACTACGGTATCGACTTTCGGCTCGTCGTCCCGGGCAATGCCGTGGAAACCGCCAAGAACATCGTGGCGCACGAAACCTTGTTCCGCATCAACATCGCTTGCAATCTGATCTACGTTGCGGACGTCGTGGTGCTGCTCGCAGCGCTCTACGTGATCCTCAAGCCGGTGAACCCGCACCTGGCCCTAGTCGCAACGTTCTGTAGGCTGGTATTTGCGGTGATGTGGAGCATTACCGCGCTGAACTCGCTTGCCGCTCTGCGCCTCTTGGGTGACGCTACTTACCTCTCGGTCTTTCATGCGGATCAATTGCAGACCCTGGCAAAGCTGCACCTCACCGCGAGCTTTGACGCGTACTACGTCGGCCTGCCGTTTTGGGGATTGGCCTCCACGCTGTGCAGCTACTTGTGGTTCAAGTCAGGCTATATCCCGAGAGCGTTGGCCGGCTTCGGTGTAATCTCGTCGGCGTGGTGCGTGATCTGCGCTTTCGCTTTCATCGTTTTCCCACACTTCGACACGATGGTGAATTCGTATTGGTTCGACGTACCGATGGCGCTCTTCGAAATGGTATTGGGCGTTTGGCTTCTGTTCAAAGGCTTGAGTCCATCGGGCGCCGGCACCAAGGCTTAGATCCCCGCGTACCATTCGTAGCCCTGGTCTTCCCAGTATCCGCCGCCGCCGCCGTAGATGTTGGCGTAGCTGCCGACCAGCTCGATCCTTCCAACCCATTTCGCGCTCTTGTATCCGAGCTGCGTCGGCACGCGCAGCCGTACCGGCGCGCCGTGGGCCGCATCCAGCGGCGCGTCGTTGAGGCTCATGGCCAGCAGCGCCTGCGGGTGGTTGGCCTGGTGAAGGTCGAGGCTTTCGTAATACAGATGGCCTTGGCCGTCGTTGTCCAAACAATGAAACACCACGTACTTCGCATCGGATCGCGGACTCACCGCAGCCAGCACGTCGGCTAAACGTACGCCGCTCCATTTGCCGATCGCGCTCCAGCCTTCCACGCAATCGTGCCGCGTGATCTGCGTCTGCTCGCCGATATGTTGCAGCTCGGCCAGCGTGAACGCGCTGCGCCGGTCGACCGCACCGTCGACCACGAGCTTGTACGAGCGGAACCCGTCCATCATCATGCGCGCGTAAGACTGATCGGCCGGCGGTGCGAAACCGTTCACGCGAAAGGTGGTGTCGACGTCGCGGTCGTTGTAGAGCCGTGCCAAACCGCGCGTACCGATGACCGCATGATTCAAGCCTTCGGCCGATTCGAGCAGACGCCGGAAGCCTTGGTTGTTGTTCAACGCGGTGCCGATCGGCGAACAACCCGCCAGCGCAGCCGAGATCGACGACGCCAGAAAGAGTTTGCGCTTCACGATTCGTGCGAGTCCAGTCGATAGCGGCCGGTAATCATCGAGTTCATTTGGTTCAAGAAACCCTGGGTTGCAACTTGGAAAACGTGCACGAACATGAAGGCGATCAGCGCGAACATTCCGGCGAAATGCCACAAGCGCGCGAACTGACGGCCGCCCAGCAGCCACGTAAGCGGGTTGGCGATCGCGTCGATGCCGGGCGAAAGCGCGAGCCCGGTGAGCACCACGAACGGCGCGAGCACGAAGCCGATGCTCGTGTACGCGGCTTTTTGCAGCGGATTGTAGATGCCGTGCGGCGGCGGCTCTTTGCGGAGCTTCAAATAGTAGGCCTGCATCGGCCAGAGCTTGGGGAGGTCGCTCGGACGCAGCAGCATCTCGCGCAAGTTGCCCTTGATCGCCGTCGAAACGATCCACGCGAGCCAGCACGCCGCAGCAAACCATGCAAAGAAGAGATGCCAGCGGCGGCCGTCGGCGAGGTCTTGGTAGGCTGGTATCGTGATCCAGCCGGGGAAGGCACGCGCGGTTTTGCCGCCCGTACCGTCGTCCACCCACCCGAGCCAGCCCGTAGTGTTGAAGTCGTGGCCGAAGATCGTCGTGATGCCGGTGCCGTCGTCCGGCGAACCGATGGCCAGCACGCGCCGGGCCGGATTGCTCTTGTCGGAGGCGTCGAGCATCGGGGATGCGTTGAAGATCTGCAGCCCGCTCGAGACCAAAATACCGAACGCGATCACCCAGAACCAGTGGCTCGCCCGCGTGACGAAGCTGTAGCGCTTGATGACCTTCGGGACGGCGGCTGGCGTAGGCATCACCTTGACTATACGCCATCAAGGCCAGTTTGGATGACAGCGAGAAGCGCCCCGCATGCCCGATTCGACCGTTACTCTTGCCATGGACGGCGGCGTTGCCCGTGTAACGCTGGCGCGACCCGACGTTCGCAACGCCTTCAACGCCGACGTCATCCGCGAACTCCACGCGATCTTCACCCGGCTTTCCGGCGACGCGGCCGTCCGCGCGGTGGTGCTGGCGGGCGAGGGCAAAGTCTTTTGCGGCGGCGCCGACATCAACTGGATGCGCGCGTCGCTCGAGCTCAGTTTCGATCAGAACGTCGCCGATGCGGAGCGGATGAGCGAGATGTATCGCGCGATCGATCGCTGCAGCAAGCCCGTGATCGCGCGCATCCAAGGCGCGGCGCTCGGCGGCGGCGCGGGCCTGGCGGCCGTCTGCGATATCGCGATCGCCGGCGACGACGCGCTCTTCGGTTTTACCGAAACCAAACTGGGCATCATTCCCGCGGTGATCTCGCCGTTCGTGCTCGCGAAGATCGGCGTGTCGTACGCGCGCGCGCTCTTCCTTACCGGCGAACGATTCGGCGCCGAACGCGCGCGCACGATCGGCCTCGTGCACGAGGTCGTCGCCGTCGCCGATCTCGACGCCGCGGTAGAACGCGTGCTCGCCGAGCTGCGCACCGCCGGTCCGTCCGCGGTCGCCGCCGCGAAAGCGCTGATCCCCGCCGTCGCCGCAGCGAGCTACGATGCGTCGAAGCTGCTGACCGCGCAAGCGATTGCCAAACAGCGCGTCACGCCGGAAGGCCAAGAGGGCCTGCGCGCTTTTCTCGAGCGCCGTCCGGCCGGATTCGCGCAGTGATCCGCCGCCTGTTGATCGCCAATCGCGGCGAGATCGCGGTCCGCGTCGCGCGCGGGGCACGCGAAATGGGGATCGCTCCGCTCGGCATCTATTCGCAAGCGGACGAAAACGCCTACCACCTGCAGTTCATGGACGACGCGCGCTGCGTCGGTCCCGCGCCTGCATCCGAATCGTATCTCAACATCGATAACGTCATCGCGGCGGCCGTGAGTATGAACGCCGATGCCGTGCATCCGGGATACGGCTTTCTTTCGGAGCGCGCCGCGTTCGCGCAGGCCGTGCGCGATGCGGGGTTGATCTTCGTCGGGCCGTCACCGGAAGCGATGAAGGCGATGGGCAGTAAGATCGATGCCAAGCGCCGCGTGCGCGAGTTCGACGTCCCGGTCGTGCCGGGCTACGAAGGTGACGATCAGAGTCTCGCGACGCTGCGCAAGGAAGCCGAGCGCGTCGGTTTTCCACTGCTGATCAAAGCCAGCGCCGGCGGAGGCGGCCGCGGCATGCGCGTGGTGGAATCGCTCGCGCAGTTCGACGAGTCGCTGGATGCGGCCAAACGCGAAGCGCTGGCTGCTTTCGGCGATGACGCCGTCCTGCTCGAACGGTATTTGCGCGATCCGCGCCACATCGAGTTTCAAGTGCTGGCCGACGCGCACGGCAGCACCGTGCATCTCGGCGAGCGCGAATGTTCGATTCAGCGCCGGCATCAGAAAGTCGTCGAGGAAGCACCCTCCGTCGCGCTTTCGCCCGAACTGCGCGCCACCATGGGCGCGGCCGCCGTGCGCGCCGCAAAGTCGGTCGACTACGTGAACGCCGGCACCTGCGAGTTCATGCTCGATACCGACGGAAGCTTCTTCTTCCTTGAAATGAACACGCGGCTGCAAGTCGAGCATCCGGTCACCGAGCTCGTCTACGGCATCGATCTCGTGCAATGGCAACTGCGCATTGCCGACGGCGAGGCCTTGACGTTCGCGCAAGAGGATGTGCGGCCGCGCGGCTGGGCGATCGAGACGCGCATCTACGCCGAGGATCCCGCCAATCACATGCTGCCCTCGACCGGTACGATCGTGCGCTGGTCGCCGCCCGAAGGGCCTGGCGTTCGCGTCGATGCCGGCGTTACCACGGGCAGCGAGGTGAGCGTCTACTACGATCCGATGCTCGCCAAACTCATCGTGTTCGGCAGCGATCGCGCCCACGCCGTCGCACGCCTGACCAGCGCGCTCGCATCGTTCGGCATCGACGGCGTTCGCGCCAACGTTCCGCTGCTGCTCTGGATCGCGCGCAACGACGCGTTTCGCGCCGGCGACACCACCACCAGTTTTCTCGCAAAGTATCTCGACGAATCGATCTTCACCCGCGGCACGCTGCCGCGCGAGGCCGCGCTGCTCTGCGCCGCCGCGCTGCTCCTGGACGGACTCGCACCCTGGCGCATCGCGCACGTCGGCATGCCGATTCGCTTGCAGCACGACGGCAAGACGATCGAGTATCGCGCCGACGCAACTTCGACGCCCGGCGAGTGGCATCTCACCGGCGATGCCGCCGGCGCGCTGCAAGCGCGCCACGCGGGCGGTACGATCGCCGTCGACTTCGACGGCGCACGATTCACCGGCGAGGTCGCCTGCATCGACGGCGCGTTCTCCGTGCGTTACGACGGTGCGGCGTACGATCTGCGCTTCGCCGATGCGCCGAGTTCCGATGCTGCGGTCGCGATCGGCGGCGCGGGCAGCGATGGCCGCATCACCGCGCCGATGCCCGGCAAGATCGTCAAGATCGCCGTCCGCCAAGGCGACGACGTTGCCGAACGCGCGCTGCTGATCGTGCTCGAGGCGATGAAGATGGAACACCGCATCGAAGCGACCAACGCGGCGAGCGTCAAATCCATCTTAGTTAGGGAAGGCGATATCGTTCCCGGCGGCGCGCCGCTGATCGAACTCGGCTAGCCCTGCCATATGGCTCAATTGTCCCTAGAGGAGGGGAGCGAGCGAACCACGCGGTGTACTCCCGGAGATGCTTTAGCATTTTGAGGGAGAGATCTTATGTCTCGTTGGCTCTTCGGAATTTTCGCTGCCGGTCTGCTGACGACCGCGATGGCCGTCGCCGCTCCTCCTGACGGCGGGATGCAGCTCCCGCCCCAGCCGGCCGTTCGTCCCGCCGGAATTCCCGCAGGCGCGGTGATGGTAAGTCCGTGCGTAGCCACGATGGGCGAGCACTGGGTCAATCTCAAAGATGCGCCGCTCGGCCCGATTTACGGCACATGGAATGGCAAACCGGTCTTCACGGAGATCATGGTTTCCGTGAAGCAGCTGCAAGAGGGCTTTAGTTACGCGAACGTCCACGCGCTGCCCGGCTACACGATCGACCACATCGACTTCAAGTTCGAGCCGAAAGGTCACAACGGCTTCCCCGTGCCGCACTACGACCTGCACGCCTACTACGTTTCGCCCGCGATTGAAGCGTCGATCTGTCCCGACGGAATCCCGGATCCGTCGATGAAACCGATGAACTAACCTTAGTGCTTGACGACCGACGAGCACGTGCCGTGAACGTCGTCGGTCGCATCGACTTCCACACCGGAGAATCCGCCGGCCGCCGCATTGCAGTTGATGACTTCGTGGCAGCCGTCCCACGCGTCGATTGAATTTGCTCCCGAACCGGTCGTAACGATCAAGCGCGCCGGAGAACACGGCGCGCCGGTGTGCTGCCCGCCGCCGCCCTGATACGCACTCCACGTGCCGCCGTGCAGCAGTTTGAATTGAACCGAACCGGCGGAGGCCGCCGGACACTGGATCGCGGTAGGCGTCGTTTCGTTCCCCTGCTTCACCGTGCACGCGCTCGCCGTCGCGGGAATCCCAACCATGCCTTGTCCCACGTTGATGGTGTAGCACGGTTGCCCGCTATCGCACTTTTCAACGTAGGTGAAATGGACGTTCGCGGCTTCGGTATTGACGGTAACGATCAGACCGTCGGCATCGCTGTCGACGCGGACGCCGGTCGTGTCCGCGGGTGCGCTGCGGTCGAGCAGAACGAACGCCCCCGCGAACGCCAATAGGGCTACCGCGATAACCCGAATCCGGTGCATCTCACCCTCCTAAAAGCAGCAGCCAGTGAACCTTCGCCGAGGGTGCTTCAGCGACCGATACGACCGCCCCTCGGAAGGTTGAAGCGGACGGAGTCGAAGGACGGTTCTATAAGAATATGAGCATTCCGAAAGAAGTCACGCTGTTCGAGATGGGCCCGCGCGACGGGCTCCAAAACGAGTCCGCGCTCGTTCCCGCCGACGCCAAGGTCGCCTTCATCGACCTGCTGAGCGAAACGGGCCTGCGCTGGATCGAAGCGACCTCGTTCGTAAGTCCGAAAGCTATTCCGCAATTGGCCGATGGCGCTGAGGTCTTCAAGCGCATCCGCAAGGCGCCGGGCGTCCGTTACCCCGTGCTCACCCCCAACATCAAGGGCTACGAGCGGGCGAAGGCCGCCGGTGCCGATGCGATTGCCGTCTTCACCGCCGCTTCGGAGCACTTCACGAAGCGCAACATCAACATGACGATCGACGAATCGCTGGAAACCTTCCGCCACGTCGTAGGCGCCGCTAAAGAAGACGGCATGTGGGTGCGCGGGTACGTTTCGACGGCGTTCGGTTCGCCCTTTGGCGACGAGGTCACTCCGCAGATGGTCGTCGACGTTAGCGTAAAGCTGATGGCGATGGGCTGCGACTCGCTTTCGATCGGCGACACCATCGGCGTCGGTGTGCCCAGCCAAGTCGACGAACTCGTTCCGCTTCTCGTGGCGAAGATTCCGCGCGAGCAGATCGCCTTTCATTTCCACGACACGCGCGGAACGGCGCTCGCTAACGTGTACGCCGCACTGCAGAACGGGATCGCGAACTTCGATTCGTCGGCGGGCGGCCTGGGCGGCTGTCCGTTCGCGCCGGGCGCGACCGGCAACGTCGGCACCGAAGACGTGCTCTACCTCTTGCATACCATGAAGATTGAAACCGGCATCGATCTCGCAAAGATCCGTGCGGCCTCGCGCTACATCGCCACCGTTCTCGATCACTCGCTCACCAGCAAGGCGCATCAAGCCATGGAAGCCGCGGAACTCCGCATCGTGACGGCCATCTAGCATGGCGACGCCGAAACCCTCCGCCGCGAAAGCGACCATCGCGCATTATATCGCCGAATTAAAGAAGCTGCGCGCCGAACGCGACCGGCTGATCGAACTCCCGACGGCGGATAAAACGCGCGGGCCCGCGCTTCGCAAGGTCTACGAGGAGCGCGGGCGCTTGCTGCAACCGCTCGGGCCGCTCTTTCACGAGTTGATCGAAGGCGGCGCAATCGACGTGCAGTACGAGCGCGATCCGTCGAAAGCCGACGATGCATATCTGCTCTTCGATCTGCACGATCACGAGATCGATAAACAGAACGGCGGCGTCACGCTGATCAGCTATGGCGTGGGTGAGTCCAGCGATCCACCGCCGCCGCTGGAAACGGATGACGGTGAGAACATCCTGCGCGTGCTCGAGAACGAAGGCGAAGTGTTCCGCGTGCCGGTGACGTCGCATCTGATCGTCGCCGACCGCGTCGATCACGACGATCATACGCATAAGAGCATTCGGCAGGTCGCGCTTCTGGCGGACGACTTCTATTCGTCCGATCAAGGCAATGCCGAGGTGATCGGCGTGCAGCCCAGCACGCGGCGGGTCGATGCGGTCTTTGGGATCATCGCGGACGATTTAGCGCCGAGCGACGTGTCGATCATGTCGCTGGACGCGCTGCTGCAGCGCGAACAAATCATTCTGCTCGGATACGAGTACGACGGCGAACGGCGCCAGTGGCTGCCCGAGCTGGACATCCTGCGTGACGTCATGTCGCACGATCGCGAACCCGGCGTCGTGATCGACGGAAAGTTCCGCCGGCTGCCGCGATTGGATTTTTCCCCGCCTAGCGGCGAAGACGAGGCGGCGCCGCCATAGGCGGCTTCGGAGAGAGCCGTCGCAACTGGTTGCCCCCGCACGAATAGTACGCAATGTTCACGCCGATTGGGATTCCAATACCGGATGCGGTATCGAAACCCGTTCCGGCGGTATAGTAGGTCGGCTGGCCGTCGTAGTCGTCGTTCCCTGATGTAACGTCGACGAAAGCGTATTGATCGGTTGGGTCTTGCGCGAAGCTGCCGTAGAGCGCGGAGATGCCCCAGAGATGTTTGGCGCATTCCTCGTTGACTTCGATCTGCATCGCAACGTAGAGCGGGCTCGCCCACGACGTGCCCCAAAACGTTTGCCAGCCTCCTGCGCTGGCGGAGTAGGTATCGATGCCGGCCGCCGGCATCGATGCGTCCGGGACACTTCTTCCATGGACGCTCGTGAGGCCGGTCTGGTACGACGGTAAGGGCCACTGCGTCGAAACGCCGCCGCCGCCGGCGCCAACGCAGTCGTTCCAGACGACCGGGTTAGCGATTGCCGTCGTGGGGTCATACGGGTAGCACGAGTCCGTCACCGCGGCGGACGACGACTGCGTTCCGCCGACGGAGACGAAATACGGGTCGCTCCCCGGCGAACCGGTACCGAAGACATACCCGCCGTTGTAACATTCGACGCCTTGATCGCCGCTCGAGCCGGCGAACGTTACACCCTCCGCGGCACCTTGCTGGGCAATCGCGTTACTGGACGTAATGAAGGACATGTCGCCGGTGTCGCAGCCGCTGAACGACGAGTTCACGGCCGAGGCCGTACCGTCGCTCAACACCTTGTTGTACGCATCCAGAATTTTGTCGTCATCCAGGCTCGGGATCACGTACACGATCACGTTCGCGTTCGGAGCCAAACTCGCAATCGTCTCCAGATCGAGCGTCGCTTCTCCGAGGTCGTCTGCTCCGGGATTTGGGTTGCCGCCGTCGATCGGCTCCGCAACGATCGAGCCGTGGCGCGTGATGCCGAAGTTCTGCATGTACTCGGCGATATCGGAGGTCGGCGGCATGGCGCTGATAACGATAGCCGCCGTCTCACCGGCGCCGTTGTAGCAATAGATCGACGGCAGTAGGAGGCCCGCGGCCGCGGCCGCCGGACCCCATCCGTCGTTAGGCCCGTAGTTGGGCGTCGGCCGCGCCGCGGTCGGACAGGGCGAATCGGCCCCCCCCGTCGGCGTCGGAGTCGGCAACGGGGAAGGCGACGGCGTGGGCGTCAAAGCAACGCCGGTCAGCGAGACGTCGTCGATCGACATCCCTACGTATTTTTTCGCATCTTTCTTCGCTCCGATTACGCCGAACGTAACGTAGAGCTGCTGGCCGGCGTACTGCGCCAGATGCATCGTCTGCCTCGACCAGTGCTTCGATGAGACGAGCGAGTTGAAGAGCGTCGCGACGAACTTGCCCTTCGCGTTGTACAGCGCTGCGAACTGGCCGGCTTTCGAGTGATTCGTGTCGTCCGTGCTGCGCAGAATATACGCGGTGAGCTGCGCTTGCGCGGGGATCGTCACCAGTTGCCACACGCAGGAGATGCCCGCAACTTCCGGCGCACTCGTCGAACCGGTCGAAGCGGCACGTTTGCCGGAGTGCGCGGTCTTCGAGATGGCTCCCCCGGCGGCGTCCTTGCTCGAGCAGGCCTGCCATGGCTTCAGGTGCCCGGTTTCAAAGCCGGGATTCTTGACGATGTTTCCGGTCGCCGTCTCGGGTTCGGCGGGCGCGACTTTATCCGGCACCGGCATCGTGTCCGGCAACGCCGGCGGCGAGTCAAAGTCCGACGCGACGTGCATGCGCACGACCGTGTCGATCGTCACCGACGAGACCAGCGATGCGAGCCGGCTCGGAATGACCGCGGGCCGGACGCTCGCAAACCGTACGCCGTGGCGAGCCTGCCGAAAATCGTGAATCTGCGTGTCGAAGAATCGTTCGACGTCGCGCACGGGGGCCGTGGCGTCGACGATCGTGCGGTTTGCATAGCGTGCGTTGATAGTAAAACCCGCACGGTGCAATGCATCGATTACGCGCTGCTCTTGCTGCGGCGTCGGTGCGTAGTGCGCGAGAAACTCTTCATGCGTGAGGTAGCGCGGCGATCGCGATCGCGCCAACTGAGCCGTAAATCGATCCAGCCCCGCCTGATCGCGGTATTTCAGCAGCAGCACGACCGACGCGGTCTTTCCCGCGGCCCGGCGGCCCAAATCGCGGGCCGGTTCGACGTGCCTCGACGACGCTGCCGAGTTGGGTGCCATCGGTGTGAAGCCGCCGGAATGCCCAGCACAAGCGGCGAGCAATAGTGCGCAAAAAACGAAACCTGAAGTACGTACGCTCATGGTTCGTCCCCCCGAAGTGAAACCCGGTTTCAGCAAGCGCCGTGACGCTTCCCGCCTCACCAAGGAGGCGTCTGGCACCCCGGAAAGCCGAGGCGGGATTGCGAAAGCGCCCCCATGCGCGTGTGGACGATCGTGCTGGTCGCGTTCGTCATTCTATTCTTCGCGGTCATCGCCACCGGCGCGCACCGTCACGCCGGCGAGCCGGCTCCGTCCGCCTCGAACCGTCAGCAGCTCCCGATATCGTTCGACGCCGTCTGGCCCATGGTGCCGGCGTTTCTTAAGGTCCAGCCGGCCGACGTCACCGTGTTGGGCACCATGGCCGGGCCGAACCTCGTGAGCATCCCGGCCTTCGCGACGGCCTCGCTGCAAATACGTCCGTCCGCACAGCAATACCGCATGATGCGGCTCCAACTCGCGTCGTCGCCCTACTCCGTCGCGCTGAACTATCCGCCGCTCTCAAACCCGGCGCCCTCGCAGACGCCGGAACCCCTCTCGCCGTCGAATCCGCATCAGAGCTTCGTTCTGCCGAAAGCCGGCGGACTGGTTACGCTTCAGTGTGCTGGTCCAGTTCCGTGCGTTGTGTCCTATTGAGGCGAATGCCGAGCAGCACGCGAACGATCGCGACGATGGCGAAGATGGCCTGCACGAGCGCGTAGACGATCGCGACGATGGAAATGATGATGGCGCCGATCGCATCGGTAACGCTGACCAAAACGCCCGGCGGCAAGCCCTGCAAGAACGACAGCAGCAAATCGAGCAGCAGCGAGAGGAGCACCAGGATGATAAACCGCGTGCTCTTCAGGTAGTCTTGCTGCGCGACGACCAGCAATGCGGCGCACGCCAGCTTGAAGAACGTAATCGTTGCGAGCACGGTCGCAGCGTCCGCGGTATCGAACGAACCCCAGAGCGCGATATACACGATCCACCCGAAGAACGACGACAGCAGCGCGAACATAATCAGAAACAAGATGAAGGACGTCAGCAGCGTCTTGATGCCGAGGATAATGATGACGATCGAAATCACGAGCGTGACGATGCCCTGGATGCGACCCACGAGCGCGCGGTCCAACACGATACCGAGCAGCATCAAGACGAGCGTCCAGACGAACGACGCATCGAAGAGCGCGAGCGACGGAATGCCTAACTGCGATTGGACGTTCGACGAGGCGCCGGATTGCGACGGCGTCAGCAGAATCCAGTTCGATCCGATCTCCAACGCGAACGCAGCCAGCAGCAGCATCAGCGCGAGAATGAAGAAGGGCGTCCGCATGGTTCGCATAGCTAAGAGTGCGCCGCAATGATCGAATCGATCGACGAACAACTCCGCGATTGGCTAAAAGACGTCGTCGACGGCGCGACCATCAGCTTCGCGCGCCCGTCCGACGATGCGTCCGAGCTGACGCTTTTTGCCTATTTATTCGAGATCGAGCGGCCTGCGGCGGTTCCATCCGGACGAACCCCTCCCGTGCAGCTTCGTCTTGGCTATCTCGTCACGTCGTGCGGACCGGATCCGGTTGCGGCGCACGCACTGCTCGGAAAAGTCATCGCAGAAGCCGGCACACAACCGCAGTACTCTCTCGACTTTGGCGCCCCTGCTGCCGCCGCATGGTCTGCGCTCAATCTTGCAGCCCGCGCGAGTTTCATTCTTCACGCAACGGCAAGTGAGGTGAGCGACGAACGCCTCGCACCGCCGGTGCGCACCGCCGTTTTGTCGGCGCTTCCCATGCAAGCAATCGCCGGACAGGTAACGGCGAAAGACGGTACGCCGATCGCCGGCGCCGTGATCGATATCGCCGATTTGGGACGAACGGCCACGGCGAGAGCCGACGGCCGCTTCGTGATCGAGGGAGTCACGAACGCAATCGATCTCACGCTGCGCGCGCGCGCGAAGGGCCGGGAAGTCGAGGTAAGGCGCGCCGCCCACTCGACCGGCGACGTTGTAATCGTGATCGACGTTGCACCAAGTTCGCCGTCCTGAGCGAGCGGGAAGCGTTCGGCCGAAGGGCCGCCTGATGAACCGGCAAACGAGCGGATGGACCCTAGGGTCTAAAGGCCCACCGAAGAATCGACGGTGTCCGAAACATAGAGAGCTAGATTCGGAACTGGTTGGTTGATCCGGGGAGTGAGGGTCGATTGCCGTCTTTTCAAGTCACGACTCCGAACGCGCGAGTCAACTTACGAGCAGATGGAACTGCCGAAGTTCCGTATTCCGTCACCAACGTCTCGGGTGGCGCGCGACGCGCCGCGTTTTCAATCAAGCCTTCCGATTCGTCGACCAAAGCGTGGTATTCGATCCGCGGCGCACCGTCGCTCGAATTTTCTCCGGGTACCACGCAGCAAGTTACGGTCGTCGTTACGCCCGGGAACGGTGCCGCGCCCAAAGATTATTCATTTCAACTTATTGCGGCGCTGGCGGACACTCCCGACGTAGACTTCACCGAAGGGCCGACCGTCACGTACTCGGTCGCCGGCCCGACGCACGCGCCGTTTCCATGGTGGATCGTTATCGCGGCCGTCGCGCTCATTGCGATTCTCGTCGGCGTGTTTTGGTACGTGGGGGCGCATAAAAAAGCGTCGGTTGCGACGATGCCCGATTTGAGCGGACAAACGCTTGCGGCGGCCCAAGATTCCTTTGCGAACCTGACGATTACCGATGGTAACTGCCCGGTGTACGGTCCGACGAACACCGTCGGACAAATCGCTACGCAAACGGTCGCGGCCGGGACGCCGATCACTACGTCGCCGCAAGCGGTATCGGTGTGCGTACGCGTGCAGGGAACGCAAGTTCCGCAGCTTCCGCCGCGCGGCAGCTCGGTGAACAACGTCATTACGGCCGTAGGTTTGGTGCCGATTCCGCCGACGCTCAGCGTCTTTTGCGTCGGGGGGACCGTCTGGGGCATTGCCAGCCTGAGTCCGGCCTCAGGAACGTGGGTCGAACCCGGGTCGTCGGTGCGCGAAAACGGCGCCTGCTTGCGGCAGGTGATCGTTCACCCGTTCCCCGTCCACCCGTTCCCGGTCATCAAGCACACTTGACGCGAGACATTCTTCACACCGCAACAAGCTAACGGGGCAAACCCATGGCGACAAGCTATACGATTCCCGGAGTCTACGTCGAGGAGGTCGCTTCCGGCGCGCGTCCGATCGAAGCGGTCGGAACCAGCACGGCAGCGTTTCTCGGATTCGTCCGCGGCTATCCGCCCTCGACCGAAGCCATAAGCATAAATAATCTCACGGAGTTTCGCACGAAGATCGTCGAGCAGAGTGCGTATAAAACGCCGCTCGACGGCAGCAGTCCGCCCACCGATACGCCGGCGCTGTTTCAAGCCGTGTTCGGATTCTTCGCCAACGGCGGCTCGCGCTGCTACGTCGTTGCGCTGGATGAAAAGAACTCGCTTACCGGCGGAACGCGGGGACGCGCCGGGCTCGATCTGCTGGAAACGATCGACGACGTCGCGATCGTCGCCGCGCCGGGACTGACCGACGCCGGTTCCTACGATGCGCTTCTGTCGCATTGCGAAACGATGAAGGATCGCGTCGCGGTTCTCGATACCCCGCGAGACGTTCCCGACATTACAAAACTGACGCAGCCCGCGACTACGACGCCGACGGCAAAATCGAGCGCGGCGAAGCCGGCAGCGGGCGATACCGGCACGGATCCGAATGCCGCGCTCGGGCCGCGTAAATCGCAGAACGGCTACGGCGCGATCTATTATCCGTGGATTCAAGCCAAGGACACGATTACCGGCGCCGTGGTCGACGTTCCGCCGTCCGGGCATATCGCCGGAATCTACGCGCGCGTCGATGCGACGCGCGGCGTTTTCAAAGCGCCCGCTAACGAACCCGTCGTCGGGGCCAGCGGCCTGACCATCCCCGTCCCGCCGCAGGACCAAGGCGTCCTCAATCCGGCGGGCGTGAACTGCATCCGCAGCTTAAGCGAAGGCATCTTGGTGTGGGGCGCGCGCACCGTCGCATCCGATGCGGAGTGGCGCTACGTTCCGGTGCGACGGCTGTTCTGTATGATCGAGAAATCGATCGAACAAGGCACACGCTGGGTCGTGTTCGAGCCGAACGACGAAGTGCTGTGGAAAGCCATCCGCCGCGACGTCGGTGCGTTCCTAACGCTGTTGTGGCGCCAAGGGGCGCTGCGCGGCGCGACGCCCGATCAGGCGTTCTTCGTAAAATGCGATGCGGAAACGAATCCGTCCGACGTGATCGATGCCGGTCAAGTCGTGATTCTGGTTGGAATCGCGCCGGTAAAACCGGCGGAGTTCGTAATCTTCCGCATCGGTCAGAGCGCCGGCGGCGCGACCACGACCGAAACGCCGGCCGACGCAAGCAAAGCCGGAAAGGCAGGAAGTTAAATGGCACAAACCGGCGTGCCTCCCGATCCGCTTCGCACGTATGCATTCAAGCTGTACGTCGGAAACATCGCGGAAGGCCACTTCACCGAGTGCAGTTCGCTCATGGTCAAGGTCGGCATCATCACCTACAACGAGGGTGGAAACACGCCTACCACGTACAAACTGCCCGGCCCCGTCTCCTACGGCAACATCACCTTGAAATACGGTCTCACGACGTCGACCGAAATGTGGGACTGGTTCATGGCGGCCGTTAACGGGCGCATCGATTATCGTAACGTTTCCGTTGCCATGCTGGACTCGACCGGCGCCGAGCAGTTTCGTTGGAACCTCAACTACGCGTGGATCGCCGAGTGGACCGGCGCGCCGCTCGCCGCGTCCGGGCAAACGATCGCGGTCGAACAAGTGACGCTCGTGTACCAGTACTTGGAACGCGCGTGACGTGGGAGCGTTCCTCCGTGCCGTAAGCGACGCCGTCGTCGCGATCGCCGGATTCCTGATCGATGCGTTAGCCGGTGCGGGGCCGCACGATGCGAGCGAAGCGTTGCCCGACTCGGCAACGCTCGTCGCACGTTTTCGTGCGCAGCCGTCGTCCGCGCCCACCGCCGCTGCCGCACCGCCCGCCGCCGCACCGGGTGCTGTATCCGCGCCCGCGCCGGCGGCGCCTGTTCCTACGCCCACGCCCGGCGCGTCGGCCGCGACGCCGGCACCTGCGGCGGCGACGAGTGCATCGCCGGATGCAACGGCCGCGAGTGCGCCGCCGGGTCCAGCCGCACCGAGCCCCATCGGGAGCACCGCGCCGCTGCAAGGAACGATCGATCGCGCGGCATTTGAAGCGTTGCACCTCGCGCCAACACCCGCTCCGCAACTCACGCCGGAACAGGAACTGCTCGAAGCGTCGCCAGCGCACGGCGGCACGATGGATCGCACGCAGTTGACCGAATTCCTCGCGCGGCATCACGACGAACCGCACGCACCCGCGGCGTCGCCGGGAGCCGAACTACTGCCGGTCTCCCCCGCGCAATCGGGGACCATCGACCAGCAAGCGCTGCACGACGCGCACCTTACGCCCACGCCCGCGGCGCAACCAAACGCCGCACTGGATCGACTCCCGCGCGCACCGGTCGTCATCACCGCCGGCCACCCGCCCGTGACCGCGAGCCCCGCAACCGCGCAATCCGCTCACGCCGCGCCAACTCCCGCTCACGCCATTGCGTCACACGAGCCCGCCGCGCCCGCGACGGTGCACGCGACACCCGCAAGCGCACCGGCACCGGCAGCCGCGCCGGACGCGGCCGCGGCGCAACCGCAGGCTCACACCTGGCCGGAGCTGCCCGTATGGCCGGTGCAGTGGGATGAGCCGGTCACGCAACGCGCGCCGCTGCGCGAACGTCTGGAGAACGCGTGGTACGTGTAGGCTTCGTCATCGAATCGACAGGCGAGTCCATCTCGTGCCTGCTCAATCCGGTGTCGCTCGTCGTCTCGCGCACCGCCGGAATCATTCCCGAGCGCACGGTCAGCGGCGCTTTCTCGCGGCGGGGCGCGGCCGATGCCCCGCTGCTCTATACCGCCGGCGGCCGCACGGAACTGCAGCTCGAGCTGCTCTTCGACGCGCCCCTCCACTCCGCGATGCGCGCGACGCCGGCAGCGCTCGACGCATCGCAGGAGCGCGACGTCCGCGATTTGACCGCACCGTTCTTCACGCTTTCGGAAAACGCCGCCGAGCCGGGAAAGCTGCCGGTCGCGCGTTTCATCTGGGGCAAAGCGTGGAACGTTCGCGGCGTCGTGGCCGCCGTTAGCGAGCGCCTCGAGCACTTTTCGCAGGGCGGCGTACCGCAGCGTTCCTGGATGACGATGCGTTTCTTGCGCGTCTTGGAAACGCGGCCTTCGGACGCGAAACCGGCACCACCGCCCGCGCTCGACTTAAGCGACGCCGGGCGCGAGCGCGCCAAAGACCACGTCGTCGCAGGATCGCAAGTTGCGAACGACACGGTCGCCGGACAGCGATTGGATAATCTTGCTTCGCGCTACTACGGCGACCCGTCGTTGTGGCGCCAGATCGCCCAATACAACGCGATCGACGATCCGGCGCGCATTCCGCCCGGTACCACGCTGCGCATTCCGCCCGCCGCGGGGACGCCGGCATGATCGTCATCGAAGCGCTCCCTGCCGTCGTCGTCAGCGCCGGGGGCTCGGCGGTCGACGAGACGCTGATGTCGCAGCTCGTGCGCCTCGAAGTAACGCAGCGCGTGAACGCCCCGGCATCCTGCGAGCTCGAATTCAGCGACGCCGGCGGTCGCGCGATGCAGACGTTTGCACGAGGGCATGCGCTGAACGTGCGAGTCGGTGCGCAGCAGAAGCAGATCTTTTCGGGCGCCGTCGCTGCGGTCGAATTCGAAGCCCGCGGCGCGCTCGTCCGAACCATCCGCGTCCTGGCCACCGATGCGCTGGACTCGCTGCGCCACGGATCGCCGGTACGCGTCCATACCAACGTGACGTTTTCGGAGCTGGCGCGCGAGCTGACCGCTTCGGCCGGCATAAGCGCCGACCTCGACGTGACCGGGCCCGTGTTTGCGCGCTTGGTGCAGCACCGGCGTAGCGATTTCGATCTGTTGGTCGATGCCGCCGAGCGCGCCGGCGTCTACGTTTGGCTCGAGGGAACCACGTTGCATTCGTGCAGCGCCGCCCCGGCCGCCGCGACGCTCGCACTCGCCCTCGGCACCGATCTGCGCGAAGCCCGCATTTTGCTCAGCGATGCGACCGCGGTCGCGACGGTCGACGTCTGCGGCTGGGATCCGCATATCGCCCGCGAACGCCGCGGGCACGCCGCGCAGCAAGCGGATTCATCCGCGGCCGTAACGATCACCAACGTCGTCCTGCGTTCCGATCGCGAAGCCGACGCCTACGCGCGCTCGCAAATCGAACGCCGTTCCGCCGCTGCGGCGGCGCTGCAAGCCGTTGCGGAAGGCGATCCCGCGCTTGCGCCCGGTCTTTGCGTGCGCATCAAAGATCTGCCCGGCGCATATGCGGGGCCCTTCCGATTGACCAGCGTCTGCCACAAGCTCTCACCGGAGCTCGGCTACGTCGTGGAGCTGTCGTCGGCGCTGCCGCCGGGACACGCGCCGCGCGATCGAGCGATCGCCACGCTCGGCGTCGTCGCCGACGTGCGCGATCCCGAGAATCTCGGGCGCGTGAAGGTGCGCTATCCCGCCGTCGACGACGCGGAGAGTGACTGGCTGCAGGTGCTCGCCGCCGGCGCGGGCGGAAAGAAAGGATTGGTCGCGCTGCCGGCCGAGGGCGATCGCGTGCTCGTGATCGGCCTGGATGACGACCCCGCGCACGGCATCATCATCGGTGCGTTGTACGGACAAGACGGAATGCCGGGGGATCGCGCGCGGCCGTTCGCCGGCTACGCCTTCTTCTCGCCGGGCGGACACGTCATCGAACTCGACGACGACGGTGCGATGACGCTGCGCACGCCCGGCGGCACGAAGCTCGAACTCGGCCAGAAGCAAAGCACCCTGCACAGCGAGACCGATCTTCGCATCGAGGCGCCCGGCAAAACGATTTCGATCGGCGCGAAACAAGTGGAGTTCGAAACGACGTGAGCAGCGCACCGCTCGTCATTACCGAAGATGCAAAGCTGCAGTGCGATCATCTCGGCAAAGTTGAAAACAAGCCGTCGCAAACGCTGGTGACGATCGACGGCAGAAAGATGCTCGTGGCCACGGATCCGCAGGGCAGGACGATTCACATGTGTCCGAATCTCACCCCGGCCACCAAGCCGTGCTCTCACACGCTCGTTGTCGAAGAAGGCTATTCGACGTTCGTGAAGATCGACGGCCACGCCGTGTGTCTCGCAACCGTAAAAGGCCACACCGACGGAACGCCTCCCGGAACGGTGTTCTATACCGTTGCCGATGCCGGGCAAGCCCACGTGAGTATCGCAACGTGACGCAAGCCCGCTACACCACCCTGCGATTCGCCGTCAGCGAAAGCGGCGCCGCATCCGGATTCCAAGTAACGCCGAACGGCCGCATCGATACGGTCAGTGACGACCTCGCAATCCGTCAGTCGATTCTGCTGCTGCTCTCGACGACCCCGGGAGAACGGGTTATGCGGCCGACGTACGGATGCCCGCTGGAGCGTTTCGTTTTCGCTCCAAACGACGACACCACCGCCGGCTTGGCGATGCACGAGGTGCGAACGGCCATCGAACGGTGGGAACCGCGCGTCGAGATCGTCTCCATCGGCGCCGGTCCGGACGTCGACGACATGACGCGGCTGGTCGTCGACGTGACGTACCGCTCCCGAACGACGGCGGTCGTCGATGCCGTCTCCGTCCCCGTGCAGCTGCAGGTCTAACGTGCCGCTTCCGAGTCCCAACCTCGACGATCGGACCTTCGACCAACTCGTGGCCGGCGCGGTCGCACGCATCAAGGCCGAGGGCAACGCGTGGAAAGATCCGGCACCGGGCGATCCGGGCATGGTGCTGATCGATGCGTTTGCCTATATCGCCGAGCAGATGCTCTTCCGCTTTAACCGCATTCCCGAAAAAGCATACGTCGAGTTCTTGAACCTGATCGGTGCGACGCTCTATCCGCCCAGTGCGGCGACCGTAACGCTGGCGTTCACCTCGCAGCAGCCGGCCGCTGCGAAGATCGTCATTCCGCGGGGAACGCGCGTCGGCGCGTCGCGCCTCTCCGGCGGCACCGCGGAGATCGTGTTCTCAACCGTCGACGACGCGACGATCGCACCGGGGCAGACGACCGTCAACGCAGTCGCCATTCAAGCCGACCGCACCGAGAACGAGATCATCGGCACGGGGACGGGCGAAGGCAGTCAAACGTACTACGTCGCGCACGTTCCGATCGTCGGCCCGAGCCATACCTCGTTCGACGTGCAGATCGCCGTCGAAATGGGCGATACCACGTCGCTCGCCCGCAGCGATGCGCGCGTAATCGACGGCGTCGCGTACGAGATCTGGCGCGAAGTCGATTCGTTCGCCGACGCCGATCCGCAAGCCGGCGTGTACGTCTGCGACCGCGCGAGCGGTCAAATCACGTTTGCCCCGCAGCTTCGCGAGAGCGACGGCGGCCAACTGGCGGAAGCGCCGTCATTTATCGGCCGCGTTCCGCCGGCAGGCAAAAAGATCGCTGCGAGTTACGCAACCGGCGGCGGTTCGGCCGGCAACGTCGTCGCGGGAAGCCTGACGACGCTGAAGGATCAGGTTGCCGGCGCCGCGCTCGCCGTCACCAATCCGGCCGCAGCCTCCGGCGGACGCAGTGGTGAAACGCTGGCCAACGCGCTCGCGCGCGGGCCGCGCGAATTCCATTCGCTGCAGCGAGCGGTCACCGCGCGCGATTTCGAACTGATCGCCTGCCGCAACGCCAGCGTCGCGCGCGCCCGCGCCTATCCCAAGCACGAGCTATGGAACTACGCGGATCCCGGCACGGTCGCGGTATTGCTGGTGCCGGAGTTTCTGGAGTTGGAAGCGCGTACGACCGGTGCCGTCACGGCGGCAGCCCTGCAAGTCATCCAAACGGCCGATACGCTCGAGTCCATCCGCACGACGGTCGACGAGCGGCGTCCGCTCGGCATCGTGTGCGAGGTCGATTGGGTTCGCTATAAGACCGTGAAGGTCAAAGCCGACGTCGTGGTCGCGCGCGGCGAGAACGCGGCGGCCGTGCAAGGCCGGATCGTCGAGAAGCTGCACGCGCTCATCAATCCGCTGCCGACGCCGGATGCGCGCGGCTGGCGCTTCGGACGGCCGCTGCACGTCTCCGACGTTACCAGTCTCATTCTGGCGGAGCGCGGCGTCGTTTACTATCAGGACGTCGAGTTGATCGTCGACGACGTACCGTCGGTCGACGTTCACGCGCTCTCCGCCGATCCAACCGCGAGCAACCGCTGGTACGCAACCAGCGGTGCGAGCCTCTACCGCTCGCTGGACGACGCGGGGTCGTGGGAAAAAGTCGCGGCATTTGACGGCGAGCGCGTCGTGAAAGTCGCGCTCTCCGAAGATACGCCCGGTTTGATCGCGGTCGTTTCGCAGACCGGCGACGATGGATCGCCGACGGCGTCGATCGTACGCGTATCCAGCAACGCGGGCGAATCGTGGGGCGATCCGTCGCGCTTGGAGACGCTCAAGGTCGCGGATTTAGCGTGGACGCGGCGCGACGACGGCTCCGCACTGCTGCTTGCGACGGACAAAGGGCTGTACGAGGTGAGCCTCAAGGCGGGCGGCGCGCCGGTGCAAGTTCCCGTCTTCGAAGGCGACTCGGAGTTCGGTTTTTTCTCGATCGCATCGACGCGCGTCGGCGGACGTCCGGTGGTGGCCGCGGCGGCGCAAGCCAAGAAAGGCATCTACATTTCGAACCAAGGCGGTCTCGGCAGCACGTTCGAGCAATGGTGGGACCCGCCGAATCCCGACGTCTCGGTTTTGCGCGTGCAGCGCGCCGGCACGCGAGCGTTCTTGTGGGCGGGCTACAGCGCGGTCGGTACGGATATCGGAACCGGCGCGTCGCGCATCGAGATCGCCGGCAATGCCAAGAATGCCAGCGCAAACGCCTGGGATTCGTTCGACAACTGGAGCGGCCAAGGCGTGCGCGAGCTGGCCTTTTCCGATACCACGGTCTATGCCGCATCCTTCAGCCGCGGCGTGCTGCGGCTCAATCCAACGAGCGATAAGCCCGCGTGGCAGCCGATGGCGCTCGGCCACGGCCTTCCCGAGCGTCCGCAAGTGCAAGACGGATTCGAACTCGTGCTCACGGTCGCAGCCGCACCGGCCAAGACGGTGCTAGCCGGCGGCGCCAAGGGCGTATTTAAAAGTGACGACGACGGCGATACCTACGCCCCGGCATCCGGCACGAGCTTCAACGACGTCGTCGCGCTTCCGCCGATGTGGCTGTTCTGCTCGGGGCCGCACGAAATCACGGTAACCGAGGATCGGCGCGGCACGTGAAAACCGTTGAGTTCGCCGCACTGCTGCCCGCCGTCTTCCGCAACGCGCTGCCCGGCGATACCACGCTTTCGGCGCTGCTCGGCGTGATGGAATCGTATCAGGATCCGGTCGAGATCCGTTTACAGTCGTTGGATCGCGTCTTCGATGCGTTGACCACGGCGGGGCGATTCGCACCGATGCTCGCGCGCTGGGTCGACCTCGAGTGGCTCTATGCCGACGAGGATGAAACCGATCCGATGGCGGCCGCCCAGGCGTGGTTCGATTCCGGACTGCCGCTCGGACGGTTGCGGCTGCTGATCGAACAGTCGCATTCGCTCGCGCAAGCTCGCGGCACGGCGCGCGGCCTCGTGCGCTTCTTGGAGATCGCGACCGGCGTGCGCGGGTTCGTCGTCAGCGACGCAAGCCAGGGCGCCGCTCCGTTTCACTTACGCGTCGCCATCCCCGATGCCGCCGCAAACATGAGCGCGTTGATCGAGCGCATCGTCAACGCAGAAAAACCTGCATACACGACATGGGAAGCCGTACTCAACACACAGACAGGAGCATGAGTCATGGACAACACCCCCGATCTCGATACGCTGCCGACGGGCTTCGACGTCCCCTCGACGCTCACCGCAGATACTTCGAATCAGCCGCAAGCAACCGACGCGGAGCAGCTGCTGCAGTTCCCCTTCTGCCTGCTCTTCGACGGAAAACCTTGGACGACGATCGTCGTTGCCGCACCGTCGCCCGACCTGGCGGCGCTCACGATGGAGCAATACGTACAGCTCATCAACGCAGCTTTGGTCAACGCACACTATCCGCCGAACATGTGCACCGCCCGTTCGGGCGCGTGCTAGGAGAATCGACCATGGCACAAATCAGTGCAACCTTCAAAAGCGATTACAGCGAGAGCCGGCGCTGGGTCATTCTCGACATCGGCATCGACCAGAATAGTCCCGCCACGCTGTTCGACGGTTATCTGGGGCCCAACGACGTCACGCAGCCCTTATCCCTCTACAGCAGCGACGGCATCTACGGGCTCGCGATCTATCAGCGTTCCGACGGCGCGCCGACGCGAGTCGACAACATCACCGACGGCCAGCAAGTAAGCATGAGTTAGGAGAATTATTATGTCCACTACCACCGTAAGCGCGCACCTCATCACCGACCAAGAGCTTCTCGACTCTGGAGTAAAACTTCGGCAGGACGGCCCAGACTTGTCGTCCCCGACGGTCGGCGGCTACTACGTGATCGACAACGACGCGAAGACCTGCCGCATGGCCGATGCGACCGAGTTCAACGAAACGTACGTCGATAAGAACATCGCCACGTTTCGCCTGCAAGACTTTTCACCGTTTGAGGAATCGCTCGATAACGAGAACCTCATCACGACGTACTCGAGCGGAGCCCAAGCGACGATCCGGTTCGGCCTGATCGACGTCAACGCGAGCGGCTCGCCCACCGACCTCTTTGCGAAATCCGACGGGTTGATCTATCCGATCGACGAGTCGGGTTCGCTCGTCCTGAACAAAACCAACACGCCGGTGCTCGCGGCAACGCGCGCAAAGATTCTGGAGCAGTGGGAAGCGGCGGGCGAGGACAACGTCAAGATGGCCGAGCTCGTCGAAGCCTTCGTCAAGAACGGAATCGCTCCGGTATCCGGCCTGAGCGGCATTCAGTAACCGTGTCGGTTGAGTTCAGCGACACGGAATGGACGACAAAGAGCGTGGGCGGGGCCACGCTCGCTGCCGTCGCACAGGCAATTTCGCAGATGGACGAGGCTGCAAAAACGGAGTGGTTCCCGGCGTACACCGCCGATACGGCGGACGGCGCACTCGTCAACGTCGCCGTAACGGTACGGACGAAGGTGACGATGCCGCAGTGGAGCGGGTACGACAACGCGACGCAAGCTGAAAAGGACGAATGGGACCGCTTCTACGTCGCTCTCCGTTCACACGAACAAGGGCATCTCGATCTCGTAACGTCTCAACTCTCCGGCGTCGACGAACGCCTTGCCGGGCAGTCCACGAGCAATGCCTCCGCCACCTGGACGACCGCACTCCGCGAGCTGAATTCGGCCAGCAACGCCTACGACGCCTCGAACGATCACGGCCGAAGTCAAGGAACGGTCATCTCCGTGTCACCCTGAACTGCGTTGTCACCCTGAGCGTAGGCGCGCAGCGCCGTCGTCGAAGGGCCGCTTCTCAGGTTCAACTTGGGCGGCGGTCCTTCGACTACGCTCACTTCGTTCGCTACGCTCAGGATGACAAAGGGGACCCGGCGCTGTACTGATATGCATGATCGTACGCGCTGGAATTCTCTATGACGGGACGCTCGAGCCGCCGAAGCGGAACGTCGATATCGAAATTGCCGACGGCAAGATTCTGCAGATCGTTGCGAGCCAGGGCGAGTACGATCTCGCCGCGGCGTGCGTGACGCCGGGGCTGGTGAACGCGCACGCGCATCTCGAGATGAGCGGCGAGCCCGACACGATGGCGACCATTATAAACTCGACGCCGGGGCAACGGCTGCTGCGAGCGGTTGAGAACGCTCGCAAGTCGGTGAAGGCCGGCGTGACGACGATCCGCGACGTGGGCAGTTCGAACGCGATCGCGGCCGACGTGCGCGATGCAATCGATGCCGGCCGCATCCCGGGACCGCGCATGCGCGCCTCCGGCGCGGTGCTGTGCATGACAGGCGGTCATGGCTGGCCCGTCGGCCGCACCATCGACTCCCCGTGGGAAGCGCGCAAAGGTGTGCGCGAGCAGCTCTGGGCCGGCGCCGACTGCATCAAACTCATCGCGACCGGCGGCGTGCTCACGAAAGGCGCGGTTCCCGGCAACGCGCAGCTCACGCCGGAAGAACTCACCGCAGCCGTGGATGAAGCGCACCGGCACGGCATGCGCGTCGCCTCGCACGCAATCGGCACGCTCGGCATTAAGAACGCTCTGCGGGCGGGCGTCGACTCGATCGAACACGGGCACATGCTGGACGACGAAGCGATCGCGCTCTTCAAGGAACGCGGCGCGTATCTCGTTCCGACCCTGACGGCACCGACGTGCATCCTGGCGCACATCGAGGGCGGCGGACAGCCCGAGTTCGTCTTGCGCAAAGCCAGGACCGTAAACGAAGCGATGCTCGTCAATATCAAACACGCATACGAGCAAGGCGTGCGCATCGCGGGCGGTTCGGACGCCGGAACGCCATTCAACTATCACGATGCCTACGCGTACGAAGTCGAGCTCATGAGCACGCTGCTCGGCATGACGCCGCAGCAAGCACTTCACGCTGCGACCGCCGTCGCTGCAGAACTTATCGGCTTGCACCACGGGATCGTCGCGATCGGCGAACACGCCGACCTAATGCTGCTCGATCGCGACGCCGGGTCCGACGTCAGAGCCTTACGCAGCCCGAAGGTCGTGCTCAAGGGCGGCCACGTGGTCTAACCTCGATTCGCCGTTGCTCAATCGTTGCTGAATACGGCTCCATGCGGAATTGCGCTTCCGTCCCAGCCATCGGGCCATGCGCGCGTAAAGTCGATCGATTGCGCGCTGAGTTCGAGTTGACCCGTTTCGCGGTCGATCGTAGCGAACAACGCGCGCGTGCTCAGCGCACCGGGGCCGGTGATCACGATCCTGTCTCCCCCGGGCTCGATTGCGAGCCAGTGCGGATCCTCGTCCGGCTTCAGAAGAATGCGGCCGGCTTCGCGCGGATGGGATGGATCGTGCATGTCGAGGCTTACGATGGCGTGGCCGCTCTGCATCGTTTCCACAAGATAGTTTCCGACGACGATCGGTACTTCGCACACTCGATAGCCGAAGTCGTAGACGTGTTTCAGCGTCGGGTCGCCGGCAAGATCTTGCAGCAAGTAAAGCCCGCAGTGGAACGTCGGAACCGCAACCGTCTTCCCATCGGCCAGCACGCGGGGCTCCGATGCGTCGGCCGCGTCGTCGGCGAACCAATCTGAAGCTTGAGGCAGAACGATCGTCTTGAGCAGCTTGAGATCCGACAACCTCCAAACCTGAACCACCCGGCTCTTCTGCGCTCCCATCATATCGGCGCTTCCCGTGACCACGCGGTTCAACTTCTCGACGACGGTTAAGCTGTACGGCCGAATGTTGCGATCGACGTGCGGGTCCGCCGCCGAACTCGTCTTGACGATGTGGCCGTGGGAGTCGATTTCCACGAGACCGCCCGGAGCCTGATTGAAGCCTCCGGTATATTGAAACGTTGCAAGCGTGTTTCCGTTCGTTAGATAGACGAACGAATGCGGGTACATGTACTTACCCGCATTGCCGAATTGCGCGATCAGACGCGGTGTCTGTGGGTCGCGAACGTCGAACATGTAGGTCCGATTCCCGAGCCAATCGTTGGCAAAGAGCACGCCGTTCGGCTGCAGCGCATAGCTCGTGTGATGCGCCTGCTTGGCCCCGCTTCCGACCGGGAGCATCGCGACGAGCTTCCCGAACGCCGGCGCATCGGGTGCGACGTCGAACACCGCAAGGAAATCTTTTCCCAAACCAACCGACGCTGCCGTTATTGCACGGGGATGTCGAGCTTCCATCGCCCACACGAAGAGGTAACGGCTATGGAAAGAGGCCGGTGCCGCTCCCAACAGCATAACGGTGCCGAGAACCAGCAAACGAAACGCTACCGGCACGGCGTATATATTTCGAAGATCGTCTCGCCGATAGCGCGGCCGTAATGCGGTTCGGCCGCCAGCCCCTGCATTATCGATCCGGCCGGCAGCACTCGTTCTGCCGATTTCGCATGATGCTCGTCAAAGCCGATGACCAGCGTCCCCTTAAGGATCGTATAAATATCGTACTCATCGTTTGTGTGCCACGGATAGACAAACGCGTCGGGGAATTTCGCCAACTCGATGACGTCACACTTATCGCCGCTCTTACCGCGAATAAACGCGCGAAACGAACCTGGTGGCACACCCTTCGTCGTATCGGGCACCCAGTGAACGTCTTGGAGCAGCGTGTACGTCGTTTTCGGCGATTCGGCCACGGCTACGCCTGCGGCCAATAAGAACGCGAGGGTCAGTCCGACTGCAAGCGATCGTCTTCTCATGCCGCGTTCTTCGGGGCCGCGAGGACATGTCATGTCCGTGCAACGAACCTCGCGATATCATGAGAGCTTTCCCGGCCTTTGCAATCGCCGCGGCGCTCGCGCTGACGGCCATCCCGGCTCCGCTCCTCGCCGCGCCCGCCGCTCCCACGGTCGCCGGCAGCCCAATCCAGCACGTGATCGTCGTTATCCAAGAAAATCGATCGACGGACAATTTATTCGCATCGTCGGTTCTTGCAAACGGCGGCCCCTATCCCGGCGCGAACGTTTCGCAAACGACCACTATTGACGGGAAGACGGTCAGCCTACAGCCGGTCGGGTTTCAGAACCCCGGCGACCCGGGGCACAATCACGCACAACTTCTAGCCGAATGGAACGACGGCAAGATGGACGGATTTGCCAACGATCCTACGTCGGCGTACGGCGGGTTTCCGAAACCACCGCCGGGCTTTCCGATCGCGTACGTTCCCGCGGAAGAAACGACGCTGTACCACTTGCTGGCGCAGCGCTATGCGATGGCCGATGAGAACTTCGCACCGCGTCTCGTTCCGACGTTCCCGAGCCACGTATTTCTGATTACGGCGCAGAGCCAGTTTTCAGGAAACCCGACCGACCCGACGAACTGGGGCTGCGATTCGAAAGCAGGCACGACCGCACCGATTTTCCAAAGCGGCGAGGACCAAAGCTTCCCGGGCATCTTTCCCTGCGTCGATAACCAGACGATCGGCGATCTGCTCGACCACGCGGGTGTGACGTGGAAATACTATACCGGCGCCATCGGCAATCTGGCCGACGCGCAGATCAACGTCTACGACGCGATCAAGCACATCCGGTACGGTCTCGACTGGAGCCGGAATATTTCGACGCCGAATTCGACGATCTTAAGCGATATCCAAAACTGCCAGCTTCCGCAAGTATCGTACGTCACCCCGACCTGGCTGATGTCCGATCATGCGGGCAGCATGACGGGCGGCGGCCCCGGCTGGGTGGGTTCGATCTATCTCGCGATCACGCAAAGCGCGCTCGCGAAGTCGCCGGGCTGCCGCTACTACGCGGACACGGCGATCATCTTGGTCTGGGACGATAGCGGCGGCTGGTACGATCACGTACCGCCGCCGAAGGGACCGGACGGCACGAACTGGGGCTTCCGCATTCCGATCGTTGCGATCTCACCGTGGGCGCGCTCGAACTACGATTCCGCCAATCCGCACGCGACTCCATACGTTTCGCATACCGTTCGGGAATCGACGGCGATCGTTCGGTTCATCGAGAAGAACTGGGCGCTCGGCGATTTAGGGCAGCGCGACGCGAGCGGCGACGACCTGAGCGACATGTTCGACTACACCCGGGCCGCGCCGATTCCGGCTATCACGAAGTTGTCGATGCAGCGCATGATTCGCCGCACCGGCCTCAATCTCGCGGCTGCACTGCACGACACGCACGCCGTGGACGACGATCAGTAGCGTGCGCGAAGGCAACGATCTCACCGGACTGCGCGTAGCGGTGCTCGCCCCGATCTCCTGGCCCGTACCGCCGCCCGGATATGGGCCGTGGGAGCAAGTCGCCTTCGATATCGCCGACGGCATGCGCAGGCGAGGGCTGGACGTCACGCTCTTCGCCCCGGCGAACTCGCGCTTCGACGGACGAGTGGTGTCGGTCGTCCCGGTCGGTATCAACGAGGATCCGGCACTCAATGGCGAGGTCTATACGGCACTGCACATCGGCGAACTCTTCCGGCGCGCGGGCGAGTTCGACCTGATCCACAACAACTTCGATTGGAAGCCGATGACCTACGCGCTCGGCTCCGCGTCTCCGCCGATGCTTACGACGATCCACGGCTTTTCGTCGCCGCAAATTCTGGCAGCGTACTACGCCTGCGCCGGCCGCTCGTTCTTCTGTTCGATTTCCAATTCCGATCGCGATCCCGGACTCGACTATCTCGCGACGGCCTACAACGGCATCGATCCGAGCCTATTTACCTTCAACGATCGCGCCGGCGACTATCTCGTGTTCCTCGGCCGCTTTCATCCCGAGAAAGGCGCACATCTCGCGATCGAAATCGCGAAGCGCGCGGGCGTGCGGTTGAAAATGGCCGCGATCCCGCAGGACGAGGCGTACTTCCGCGAGTTGGTCGAGCCGCACATCGACGGCGATGGCGTGCAGTTTCTGGGCGAAGTCCGGCGCGACGCGCGCAACGAGCTGTTGAGCGGTGCGCTCGCACTGGTACACATGACGACGCGGCCGGAGCGTTTCGGCCTGACCATGATCGAAGCGATGGCCTGCGGCACGCCCGTGCTCGGCGCGCGCATGGGTTCGATCCCGGAAATCGTCGTCGACGGCAGCACCGGCTTTCTCTGCGATAGCGTCGACGACGCGGTGGCAAAGGTTCCGCGGCTGGCAGCGCTGGATCGCCGTGCGTGCCGCGCAAGGGTCGATGCCGGGTTCACCGTAGAGCGTATGGTCGATCGCTATCTCGGCGCGTACGAACTCGCCGTCGCACGCGGCCTGCCCGGGCCGCCGACAGCCGAGCAAGTACGCATGCGACGACATGACTGGTGGGACCGCCCGATGGGCTACACCGACATTCCGCCGAAACCCGAAAGCCTGGAGTTCTCCTGACAAAAGAAGAACGGGACTACTCACATCGCTCGCTCTACGACAAACTTGGCGTAAAGGAAGAATCGCGCGTCGCGCTGATTGGTAAGCACGACGAGACGTTCCTGCGTGGCCTTACAGCCGCGCTTGCGAACAACGCCTCAACGCAACTGCGCGCAACCTACGACATCATTTTCCTGCGAGTCGACGCACCGCGCGATCTCATCAAGATCGCCGGCGCGGCCGGACATCTCGAGCCGTATGGGCGATTGTGGATCTTTCATCCGAAAGGCAAAGGCGCGTCGCCGGCCGACTCGGACGTCCGCGCGGCCGGCCTCGCCGCGGGCCTGGTAGACAACAAAATCAGCGGCTATACCGACTCGCACGCGGCAACGCAGTACGTGATCCCCGTGGCGCGCCGAAATAAGAGGGACTAAAGACGGTTGATGCCTGCGGGCGCGATCCCTAGAATAAGGACTATGCCCGGCCGTCTGACCGGCTAAGGGAGGGACGATGTCACTGATATCTCGCCTGCTCGTGCTCACCCTGAGTTGCGCTATCCTCGGGGCCACAACCCCGGCCGACCCCACCGTCCTCACCGTGTTGGGTGCCGTCACCATGCGGATAGCCGTCCCGTCGACGCAGACGAACGGGGCCAGCGCGACGATCGTTACAGAGATTCCGGTGGGGGGAGGCGTTCCCGCGCACGTGCACACTCGTGAAGACGAAACCAACGTCGTCACGCGCGGCCACTTCCGCTTTTACGTTGGAACGCAAACGATCGATGCCACCCCGGGAACGATCGTGTTTTTTCCTCGCAACGTCCCGCACCAAATCGTGAACGTCGGCACCGAGCCGGGCGAAGACGTGGTCACCATCACACCGGCCGGCTTGGAGCAAATGTTCGTTGCTATGTCGCAGCAAAAACTCGTGATACCGAAAGATCGTGCGGAACTCATAAGCCTCGGCAGCCAGTACGGCATCACGTACGTGGCGCCGCTCGCTCCGGCACCGTAAAGCGGATCGAATGGAAAGATCGGTCGGCTGCGCTAGCTCCCGAACTTTGGCATATCCGGCATCCAGCGCAGGCGCTCGCGCGCGCGTTTGGCGCGTTCGACCGACTGCTCTTCAACCGGCTCGTCGACGAGCATCGTGAAATGCCCCATCTTGCGCCGCGCGACGGCGTGCTTTTTTCCGTAAATGTGCAGTACGATCGACGGGTCCGCCAGAAGCGCGGGGATACCGGCGAGATGGTCGCCCGTCCCATCGCCTAAGATATTTACCATCACCGCGCCGGAGAATAGCCGCGGCTGCGCGAGCGGGAGATCGCAGATCGCTCGGACGTGCTGTTCGTACTGCGAACATTGCGTGACGTCGATGGTGTAGTGACCGCTGTTGTGCGGTCGCGGCGCGATCTCGTTGACGAGCAGCTCTTCATCGTGCGTGAGAAAAAACTCGACTGCATAGGTACCGACGATCTTCAGTTTTCGGCCGATCGTGGTTGCCATCTGCTGTGCGCGCGCCGTATGCTTCTTGTCGATTCGTGCCGGCGCGACGGTCGTCGCGAGAATGCCGTGATCGTGGACGTTCTCCGCAACCGGGTATGTGACGACGTTGTCCTTCGCGTCGCGCGTCGCGATCACGCTGAGCTCGCGTGAGAACGGCACGAATTTTTCGAAGATCAGCTTCGCGCCCTTCGCCGCGGCAAATGCCGACTTGGCGTCGTCCAAGGAGTTCGCACGCCACTGCCCCTTACCGTCGTAACCGCCGCGCACGGTTTTTAGCATAGCGGGGAATCCGACCATCATCGCCGCGCGCGAAAGATCGTCCATGCGATCGATCTCGTCGAAGTCGGCGGTCGCAACGCCGCACTCGCGCACGAAGCGCTTTTCGAGTAAACGATCCTGCGTGATCCGCAGTACCTCGCTCGAGGGCGTCACGCGGTATCCGAGTTTCTCCAAGTGCTCGACCGATTCGACCGCAATGTTTTCGAATTCGAACGTGACGACGTCGCTGCGCCGGCCGAGTTCGGCAACCGCATCCTTATTGTCGTAACCTGCGACGATCTGCTCGTCGGCGACTTGGCCGCACGGCGAATGCTCCTGCGGATCGAGCACGATCACGTGATAGCCCATCCGCTTTGCATCGACCGCGAACATGCGGCCGAGCTGGCCGCCTCCGATTACGCCGATCGTATACATTTATTCGGAACTACTGGCGGCGGCTGCGTCGTGCATCTTCGCGATGTAGGCATCGAGGCGCTCGGCAACGTCCGGATCGTGGAGCGCCAAGATGCGCGCCGCAAACAGCGCCGCGTTGACCGCGCCGCCGATGGCCATGGTCGCGACCGGAACGCCGGGCGGCATCTGCGCGATCGACAGGATCGAATCGATGCCGCTCAGCGCCTTGGATTGCACCGGCACGCCGATCACGGGGACGGCCGTCTTGGAAGCCGTCATCCCCGGCAGATGCGCGGCGCCGCCGGCGCCCGCGATGATCACCTGCACGCCGCGTGCCTTCGCCGAGGCGGCATACTCGAACATTTCGTCCGGCATGCGATGCGCCGAAACCACGCGCATCTCCCATTCGATCCCCAAATCGGCCAGCGTATCGCGCGCGGGCGACATCGTCTCCCAGTCCGATTTGCTGCCCATAATGATTCCGACCATCAAAAAACGCCTTCGCGCCAAATCCCCGCTTGTCATGCCGTGCGGCTCGCCGCCACCATAACGTTCGGTGAAGATGGTGTTGGAACGCCCGTGCGGACGAAGCCCGAGGCCGACCCCACCCGGCGTTTCGAGGTAAGGCGATCTCACCACTGCGTCGTTCGAAGCGCTGAAGCGGCGACGACACAATTGCGCCCGGCATCTTTCGCCCGGTGCAGCGCCGTATCGGCGGCCTTAACGAGAGACGCGTGGAACGCTTCCTCAAATTTTGGTACGAGCGAAGCCACGCCGGCGCTAATCGAAATGAAACCGTGTTTGGAATTTTCATGAACGACGTTCAAGTCGAAAACATTTACGCAAAGCTCGTCGGCGATGGCCAGCGCGCCTGCCTCGTCGGTTGTAGGCAGAAGGATCGCAAATTCCCCGCCACCGTACCGCGCAAAAAGATCGTCCGGGCGCTTTAGCCGAACGGCGATGCACTCGGCTATTCGCTTAAGGCACTGATCTCCGGCTACGTGTCCGTATTCGTCGTTGAAAGCCTTGAACTCATCGACGTCGATGAAAATCATCGCCAGCGGCGCTCCGCTGCGCTCGGAGCGATGCCATTCGTGCGCGAGACGTTCGTCAAATATTCTGCGATTGGCGATGCCGGTGAGCGGGTCCATCGTCGCATGTTTCGTTTCCAGTAGGAGTTTCTGCGCCGCTTCAAGCGCCTCGGCTTGGGCAGCGATGCGATCCCGCTGCTCCCGCACGATGCGCGCATTTGTCAGCGCCAGGCCGACCAGATTCAAAAAGACCTGCATTTGCTCGACCGTCGCCGTTGACGGAACGTTGCCCTCTTCGGGGCTGTCGACGCGAAGGTACGCTATCGGCTTTCCATCCGCATCCCGAAGAACGAGTGTCGCGTCTTCATCCTCAGCAGCGACGATCCTGACGCCGCGAAACCCAAATATGCTCGAAACCGCCGATACGATTGATTCGAGCGGCGCAAGCGAGTCCGAGGTCTGAGAGACCTCGGTCGTTATCGCCAGCAAGCGTTCGAGCGGCTCGAGGGCTGCCTTACGCTCTGCGTCCACGCTCTTCGTCCACCTTCCTGTCTTCGCTGAACGTCGTTCTCGGCCTACGGTCTGGGATTGAGGAGTCGAAGGACCGCTACCGAACCTCAGGACCCCATATGTCCCGCTTCCTACTCGGCATCAACTATTGGCCGCGCAGCTCCGCGATGTACGCCTGGGAACGGTTCGACCTGGCCGAGATTCGCGAAGACATGGCGCGTATCAAGAGCCTAGGGCTCGACGTCGTGCGCTTCTTCTTGTTGTGGGAGCGCTTCCAACCTCACCCCGACGTGATGGACGAGGCCGCACTCGAGCAGTTCGAATCGGTGATGGCGGCGATCCACGACACCGGCCTGCAGGCGATGCCGACGCTCTTCTGCGGACATATGAGCGGCGTCAACTGGCTGCCCGCTTGGACGCTCGACCCCGATACGCCGCACGGCCGTTTTCGGACGATCAGCGGAGGGAGCGCCTCGCCGTACGGCATCGGCGACTTCTATGCCGACCCGCATCTGCTGCGCGCGCAGACGCTGTTCGCGCATCGCATCGCCGAACGCGTGCGCGATCATCCGGCGCTCTACGCATGGGATCTCGGCAACGAATTTTCGAATCTGCGCGAGCCCGCAACGCCCACGGATGCCGCGGCGTGGAGCGTGCGGTTAACCGAAACGCTGATCGAGTGCTCCAACGTCGGCGCGACCGGCGGTTTGCACGGCGAAGATCTGGAACGCGACCGGCACATACGCCCCTCCAGCATCTCCAAACCATGGAGCTTCGCAACGATGCACGGCTATCCGGTGTACAGCGCGTTCGCGCGCGACCGCATGGACCCCAACGTCGTGCCGTTCTTGATGCAAGTGACGCAGTCGTGCAGCGGCAAACGCGTGCTCTTCTCCGAACTCGGCAATCCGCAATGCGCCCCGGGTCGCGACCGCGCCGGCGGCTTCGCTTGTCTCGACGAGCACGAAATGGCGAAGTATGCGTACGCCGTAATCGACCGCTTGCACAAACGCGGTGCCCTCGGCGCCTTCTGGTGGTGCTGGGCGGATTACGCGTTGACGCTGGCCGACGTCCCGCCGTGCGACGAAGCTTCGCACGAAATGCGTTTCGGCATCGTCCGCGCCGACGGGAGCCTCAAACCCGTTGCCGCAACCTTGGCGCGTATCGCATCGCAGGCACGCAGCGTCGTCGAAGCGCAACCCGCAATCGTGAACGAAGCCGACTACTACGCCGCTCTGCCGCATGGCATCTTCGATGAATATCGGAAGTATTGTGACCTCTACCCCTAAGACGCATTCGATCGTCATCACCGGCGCCAGCTCCGGCATCGGCCGCGCGCTTGCGCTGGCCGCCGCGCGCGAACGCTTCCGCGTGCTGCTGGTCGCGCGCCGTGCGAATAGCCTCGAAGAAGCCGCCGCCGAGATTCGCGCGAACGGCGGCACGTGCGCGACGCTTGCCGCCGACGTCACCGCGCGCGACGCCCCGCAGCGAATCGTCGGCGCGGCTATGCAAGCGTTCGGCCGAATCGACGTCGTGGTGAACAATGCCGGCACCGGCGCACTCGGGTATCTGCTCGAAATCGACGACGCCGCCATCGACGCGCAGTGGCAACTCCACGTCGCCGCGCCGCTGCGGATCGCGCGCGCCGCCCTTCCTCACCTGCGCGAGACGCGCGGCCAACTCGTCTTCGTCGGCTCCGGCCTCGCTCGCGTTCCGATTCCGAACTACGGCGCGTACGCCGCCGCCAAGGCCGCGATCCGCGCCGTCGCAACGCAGCTGCGCCGCGAACTCAAACGCGACGGCATCGCGGTCACCTACGTCGACCCCGGCCTCGTTGCGACCGAGTTCCACGTCGCCATGGGGACCGAACGCACGAACGACATCCCCGCCGCCGATCCCGCCAAAGTCGCCCAAGCCATTCTGCGCGGCATCGCCCGGCGCTCTGCCGCCGTCTCCGGCGTCCTCTGGCAAACCCTCGGCACCGTCATCGGCGAATGGTCCAGCACCCTAGCCGACCCCACCCTCATCAAAATGGCCCCGACCAAACGCGTCATCCCGAGCGAAGGCGAAGCCACAGTCGAAGAACCACCACCCAAGGCCGCCGGCGAAGGGTCAACCTTTGAAGCGGCGCTCGAACCGGTTGCGCGGCGCATGGAGCGCGTGAAGCTTACGCCGGAATTCGTCCGGAAAACCCTGGTGCCGGATGCGGACATCGAGTTAAACGAGGTGGCGATGCGTTGGGCGGGAATGCCGAATAAGAACGAGCGGGCGGCGATGCGCGAGGTCTTGGATGCGCTTGCGGCCGCCGGTTACTTACACCCAACGGGAGATGAAACGTGGAAGGTCTTACGCGCCGCAGACTAAGCGGCATCCTCGCAGCGGTCGCGGCCGTTGCTTCGATCGCCGCCGTCGCACAAGCTGCGAAAGAGCCGAAACAGCCTGGCGTTTTCGCGCTATTCGGCGGCACGCCGACGACCACGGCCGAGTATCGCAGCGATCCGGCCAACGGCGGCGGCATTCGCACGCGCGTGCGCCTCTACGAATCCGACGGCAAAACCCCGATCGTCGCGTTCGGTATTTCCGGCGCGCGTACGATGCAGATGATGGTGATTCGCGACGACTTCGCGACGTTCGATCACGTCAACCCGTCCGTCGATGCAACTACCGGCACGTTCCACGAAACGTTGACCAAACTCGACCCGGCGCACCGCTACTATCTCTATGCCGCCACCGTCCCCTTGCATATGAAGGAACAGGTCTACCGCTTCAACGTGCAAGACGAGCACATCGCGGCCGTCCCGCCGGCATCGACGCTCGCGGCGTCCTCGAAGTCGTTTGCGATCGGCGCGTACAACATTCAAGTCGGCGACACGACCATCAACGCGAACCAACCCTCGAGGCTGCTGATCGGCGTACACGAACACGGCAAGATGGCGTGGGATCTCCAGCCGTACCAAGGCGGAGTCGGGTACGCAACGATGATCAACACCTCGACGCTCGACTATATTCACCTCAGCTTGTACACGCGCGGAACGTCGAACGCGAAGGCCACGGAGGAAGCCATCGGCGGCACGCCGCAGGCGAGCCCGTACATCGACGCTGACTTCCCCGCTCTCCCGGCCGGTTCGTACAAACTCTGGGTGCAAATCCGTGGAAGCGGCGGGAAGTTGATGACCGCGCCGTTCACCATCGTCGCGCAATAGCATGAACCGCTGGGCCAGGGGCGTTCTCCTTGTGGGTGCGCTCTTGGCTTGCGTTTCGGGCTCGGCACACGCCGCCGACCCGCCGAAAACGCAGGTACAAAACGCCGGCCCGTACGTGATCACGCTCAACCAATCGAGCATCGACTTGAAGTCCGTCAGCGCGGTGACGCTCACCGTACGCAAAGGCGGCAAACTCGCGACCGATCTCAAACCGTACGGCGGTTCGTGCGGCCTGGCCGATCTCACGAACATGCAAACCGGCACGACGTACTACACCACGGTCAACCCAATCGGAACATCCGTCTCAACCCAAACACCGGCGAATGCATCCCCACCGGCGAGCGTCGGCGCGGAGCTGGAAGTATCGCCGCCGGCTGCGGTCCCGGCGGGTACGTATAGGCTCAACATCCAGTTGGGCGGCGCGGGTGGACAGATTTACACCGCCTCATTTACACTCGTCGTGCAGTGAACACCGCAAGAACATCCGCAGCGCGTCGCGCGCTTGCTTTGCTTTCCGACGAAAGCGAGCTGATGCGCGTTCCGCTCCTTCCCACGATGCCGCGGCTGACGTACGGAACTCTGCGCGCGGCGATACTGCGGGCTCTCGAATCGCTTGAGCCTATCGCTCCCTCCTCGGATCCGAAACAGCAGCGCCGCCACGACATCCTACTGCGATGCGACGTGCACGGCGAATCACACAAGGCGGTGATCCAGGCGCTCGGCCTTTCGCGGCGTCAGTTCTATCGCGAACGAAGCGAAGCGCTGCTGCAGTTGGCAAACACCCTTGATGCAGAGCTTGCCCGGACCAGCCCTGCCACCGTTTCGCTCGCGCTCGGCGACGCGGCCGAAGCCTACATCGAAGGCCTGCGATTTGCCGGACAGTATCGCGACGCTTGGCGCGAGGCGCGCGACCTGGCGATGAATGCAGCGGGTGAGGCACGCGAGGTTCAACTCTGGAGCGTTGCGTGCGAGGCTGCTCGCTACGTCGGCGATCATGCGGCCGCGGCGGAGGCACTCGATTGCGCGCGCCGCGCCGCCTCGAATTTGAGCGGCACGGATGGATCGTATGCGCGCACGCTTTGGGTTGCCATCGGTGAGATGAACCAGTACTGGGCGGCGGCCGAATGCGAGCGCGTACGCGAAACGTTCGAGAAGGCCGTTCGCGCGGGACGCGACGAACGCACGCTTCCGCCCGGTGAAGCGAAACTCTTCGGCATCATGTTGGGATACATGGCGGCAGTCGAGTGCGATTGCGGACGATGGGAACAAGCGGAAAGCCTGTACGCGCGCGAGCGGCGTTTGGCCGGGAGCGAACCGTCTGCTACGACGCAATCTTCACTCTTGCGTCTTTCGGCGCGACTCGCCGGCGCTCGCGGCGATCGGCAGCGTGCCATTGCCGAGCATCGTGCTGCCCTTGAAATCGAGCGGAAATCGGGCCAGCTCGGCCCCATCGCCGTCTCGGCCGTCTACTACGCCGCCGCAATCGGCAGCAGCAGCCCAGAACAGCCCTTGCCGTACGCCGAGTACGGACTCGAGATCGCTCGCCGCTACTATCCCGGCGATCGTCTGGCGAAACTCACGCTTCAAGCGCTTCCGGTTATTCTCGAGGCCAAGGGACCGGCACAGTCGATCCGCGTGCTGGCCGGAATCAAGCGCGCCGGGCTGGGTTTGCGAGACTTACTTTTTCTCGACACCGCCGAAGCGAGAATTGCCGCTCGTGCCGGCGACCACGCGGTCGCAGTCGAACGCGGATGCGACGTGGCGAACCGGCTCGCACAGCGCGGCTTCTCGGCGTGGGCGGAAGCCGCGCAGCTAGCGGTCGTCGAGTCGTACGCGAAGTTGGGGCAGCGCCGGCGCGCGCGGCGGCATCTCGAGAGTCTCACCGGTACGCTGGCGGCCGCCGATTCACGCGAACGCGCTCGCCAACTCGTCACGCTCCTGGGATCGGCGAACTAGCCTAACCCTACCTGATTCGATTAACTGCACAGCAGCCGAGCGGGGCCGCGCTCGTCATCGAATTCATAGTTGATTCATACAATTGCGCAACGGTTCGCAGAGCTTCGTTGTTTTGCTTGGCATCGAAGACTGTCAATAATGATTAGCATGCTTGTATTCGAAGGCGAATACGATTTGTCGTTGCGGAAGCGTATGCGTCAAGACCTCGACGCCGTGCGCTACGACGAGCGCGTGATCCTCGATCTAAGCGCGGTCTCTTATTGTGAAGCGTCGTGCCTGGCGGAGTTCGTCCTGCTCGCACGCGAGCGCGAAGAACGGGGTGCCTCGCCGGCAATGCTCGTGCCGAGCACGGTGATGAAGCGCCTGTTCGAGATTACCCGCGTCGATGCGCTCTTCACGATAGTAGAGAACGTCGCGGACGCGTTGCCCGACGACACCGCTGCGGTCAGCACACAGGGCGCAACGCGAGGCTACGAGTCGCTGTTTTTCCATAAACCGCACCGCGCCGGCGATCTTCCGCTGAGGGCGCCGCGGTCGACGCACGGCGCAGTTACGCCCCCGAAGCGCTCCGAAACCGGGTAGGTCCAGCCGAGCCCGTCTCCGTTGTAGCCTGCGTGGAACGTTCTTTCTGACGATTCTGCGTTTGCCATGCACGCTCGACCTGTTGCTCGCTCATCAGCGCGGTCGATGCCAGCGTGCTGAGTCCGAATAGAGCCATCTCCTGCACGACGATCTCGGGTAAAGTACGAGCGACTTCCGCCATCAAATCGCCGCAGTCCTCAAGCAGCTCTTCGGCGCTCGACGCAACGCAACTTTCGCCAAGCGCATTTGCCGTCGTTATCAACGTCGCATATCCGGCGGCGCAGAGGGCGATGGAGGCGTAGTCATCGCTCAGACCTTTCGAAACCTTGGTGTTGCGCGCTTTGTCGATCGCCCCCGCTAAGAACCCGACGATATCGGTAAAGGAATTCTTTACGTCCGGAGCCTCGCGTCCACCCAGGTCGTGCAAACACTGCTTGAGGACCTGAATGTGATCGTCCGACGCGCAGGTCAAGCGACCGACCAGTTGCGACGCGCGGTCCAACTTCGCAAAGTCGTAGTCCCATCGCTGCATATCGAATGAAATCCGGACGTGCCGTTCGAGCACCAGCATATCGCTGACGTATTTGGCGAGCGCATGCGACGGCTTGCCATGGTCCATATTCATGAATACCAGCGTCGCGGCGGCCCTCCTCTGGTCAATTAGGACCAACGTTTGCGAGCGTGGGCCTTTTCGCCCACCCCACGAGCGAGCTGCCGCCAGTTTACGAGCTGCGCGTTTTTCGCAGCAGTCTGGCGGCCGCTACGATTCATGAACCTAAAAACCGAACGGTGATAGTTCCTTTTTTTATGTTTGGAGGTGCCCATGGATACGCATCGGTCTCTGGGAACATTTGCGTTCTCGGCCGCGGCGGCACTCGTGCTAAGTTCTTGCGCGTCGGGCGCGAACAACGGGGCGGCGCCGGGCGCCGTGCCGCAAATGCCAAACACGCGGTCGGTAACGTCGAACGCTCGCGTAGCGTCGGTTGCGGGCGGTATAAAGTTTCTCGCGCAAGGCGTTACCAACGGTATCGCCCGCATTGCCAAGACGCACGAGCTGCACGCCGCGTCGCGCAAAGGCAAACGGCCGAACGACTACACCCATCCATCCAATACGACCACGGCCGATCCGCCCGTTCCGCGGCCAAACGAATCGCCGTGCACCGTAACGCTCTTTTCCGGTTTTCAATTTACAAGTTTCACCTATCCAACGTTCCAATACGCGCCTCCGGCCGGTTGCCACGGACCGTGGGCAAAAGTCGTGTTCGAAGGGGACTTCAGCGTGAACGCCGGACGACAGTTCGATCGGAGCGGTTCCATTTGGATTGCCGGAACGAACATTTACTTCGGAACCACGGCCGAGCCGTCGGCGAATCTCGGGCCGTCGTGGCACGTCGAGCGCGACATTACCGATCTTAGTGCGATCCTTACCGCGCCTTCGACGGGCGAGGTGGTGCTAGGCAACGTCGTCGACAGCACCTATACCGGCGTGATCACGGCGAGCGGTACGCTGCAGTTCTATCCCGCAAACGCGGCAAACCCGGCGCCCACCGTCGCCGACGACGTCTATCCGCTCTCCGGCGGTCCGCTTGGTGACAACCAATATCCTTCGTCACAACAACAGCCGCTCACCGGCACGTTCACGCTTCCTCGCAACGTCGAGGCGGCATATTTGGACGTCTATTTACAGTCACAGATCGGCGACGAGTTCTGGTACACGTGCTTCCCGAACGATCTCGCCGCACAGATTCCCAACTGCGGAAACACCGCATTTCGTGAAGGCGACGTCGCAATCGACGGCCGTTCTGCAGGCGTCGCACCGGTTTATCCCTGGATCTTTACCGGCGGCATCGATCCCTATCTCTGGCGCCCCATTCCCGGTGTCGAAGCGCTCGAGTTCCGGCCCTATCGCGTGAATCTCACGCCGTTTGCCGCGCTGCTCGACGACGGCAATCCGCACGTCATCACGGTAAACGTCTTCAACAACGGCAACTATTTCGCGGCCAACGGCGCACTGCTGGTGTTCTTAGATCACGGTTCCTCGCAAGTGACCGGCGGGCTGATCGGCGACCCGACCTCGCTTTATCCGTCGCCGAACGTGCGCGAACACCTAACCACGGATTCCGAGGGAATCACGCGCGGCACCGTTTCCGTCACGGCGTCGCACCCCGTATCGATCGACGGGTACGTCAATACGTCTCACGGGAGAATCGAAACGAAGGTTCAGCAAACCATTGGGTTCTCCAACGTCCAGACGATCGCCGCGAATGCCGCCGGAACGGTTTTCGATCAATCGATCCGGCAGATGACGAACGTCTCCTCGCGGACGATGACGCTTCGTCGCGGCGCAATGACGCAATGGGCTTCGGAGCAAAAGAGCTGGCCGCTCGCGCTCGTATACGACTTCACGGAGAACGCCGACGGAAGCGCGTCGCAGTTCGCATCGGTGTCACAGAAACGAGCGGAGCAAAGCCTCACCATACGACAACCGGAAAACCCTTCGCCTCGTTCTTCTCGAACGCGGTCGAGTCGAGCGACACGCTAACGTTCCCGGCTGCCGGCGGCGACTTCCCATCGGGCGGGAAGAGTTCGCAAACCTACGCTGCCGGAAATAGCGACGGATACTGCTATGCCAAGGCCGTCGCGTCCAGCAACTACATCATCACGCTCAACTCAGGCGGTGCGTGCTCCGCCCACCAGCACTAACCCAAAAGCAGACGACCAACCGGCGGAACCCTTCGCGAAAGCGAGGGGTTCCGCGGCTAGCCGCCGGGCGGACACTCCGTCTTGACGGCGTCAAAGAGGCCGGTCCAGGTTGGCAGCGGCGTGTATCCCGCAACGCCCGACGGGTTGTGCGAAGAACTGCTCGTGGACAGTTTCCAGTTGGTGTTCGCGCGCGTGCCTTTGTTCGTCGCGGTGCCCGCCCAGTTCCAGTGGAGCAATCCAAGCGGTATCCAGATGTTTCCTCGAGATGATGCTTGGGAGAGTCCGCCTTCATCCGAAGGTTTGTAGACGAAGTAGAGAGAGAACGAATCGGTGTCCTTGAGCGTCTTCCATTCGTCGGCAAGCGGCAAATCCGGCGAGTCGGCGCTCGTGTACGTCGCCGAAGCGCTCTCGGCGATTGGCTCGTGCTTACTCTGATCGTTCCCGTAGTGCAGACACTGATCCAGCAGCGATTGGCCGTGCGTTCCGATCGGCGGCGCCGGATTTGATCCCGGGCCGGGAAGCGCCGTGCGCTCGTCGGTGCGTTCGATCAGCTGCGTCGCATCGAGATCGCCGGCTCCGCCTTTGGGTGCCGTCGCTCGAAACGTCCAGCGAATGCCGTTCGGCCCGGTCGGCTCGCCGGGGCACGTGTCGGTTCCGTAGAAACCGAAGTGCAGCGCCGGGATACACCCAACCGATGGATCGGCCCCAACCAAAACCTTTCCGGTTTGCGAGGAGAGCGACACGCCCGTCGGTGCAAGAACGTCGGCTTTTGATTCGGCGTCGGTGGCGCCCCATTCGTCTTCTGAGCCGGTGCACGTCGAACCACAGTGGATGGCCTTGACTGGGAACACTGCATCGACGCGAATGTCGATGGGCGAACCTTTCGTGTCTTGGATCCAATAGAAGTCGATCATTTGCTTTTTCAGGTCGTCAGTATCGAACGGTTTTGGCGACGCCATTGTGGGCGTTTCGGTGTACGAGCCGATGATGTTGCCGGAGATCGGCTTCCAGACGCTCTTGCGAAGCGTGACGTCGGGATCGGCGACGGCTTTGAGTTCGATGAACTGACCGACCACCGGTCTGAAGGTCATGTCCGATTCGATCGTCGGAGCTGCCGGGATCTGCGGTACAAGACCGACGTCCATCGTTACGACGGCGATCGTGTATTCGGTCGGACCGGGGAGGGTGCCGGTCGGGTCGCTGCCGGTGCACGTGCCGGTGACGGTTTCATGATAGACGCCGACCGGCGTACCGACCGGGATCATGCTGAAACTCACTTCGGATCTGCCGTCGAGGCCCGTCTCCGTCGGATGCATGGTCACGGTGACGCCGGGGATGTTGTTGTCGTACGTCCACGTCAGCGACCCGCACGACGGATCCAGATCCGAGTAGCCCCACGACTCGCGATTCGGATACGCGTGTCCGACTTGAAGTGCTTCTTCGGCGATATCTTTTTCGTGCGGCTGGATTTTACGCTGATGCACTGCGCGCTGCGAAAAAGGCACCGTTGTCGTTAATGCAACGTGCGCTTCGACGCGGCTGCTTTTGCCGGGGTGCTTCGCCAACGCGGTTTGGTGCGATGTCGCCGGGACGCCGCTTGCGCCGTTACCTCCGCTGCAACCGGACGCCAGCATGGTCGCCGCGACGGCGGCGGCGGGCAACGGGTGAAGATATCGGCAGAAAGCTAAAAAACGCATGACGTTCTCCTCGATGCGCGAGTGTTGAACCAGCATAGCACTCGCTCGTACCCGCGTCGTGCTTTCAAGGTTCCGGTTTATGGGTATCATCGAAAATCGGACAGAATCGGAGAAGGCCAAACTGGAGGGCCATCAATGAGCGGGAGCATCCGGGTAGTCCTCGCGATCCTCGTCGCCACAACGCTTGGCGCGTGTTCCAATACCGGCAGCCCCGCGTCGTTCGCACTCGGAGAACACGAGGCGGGAAACCGAACCGCAACGAGTGAGCTCGTCCTGCGCGTTCGAATACCGAAGCGCACGAAGGCGCACCGAGGCGCGCAGTACATTTCGGCGGCGACCAAAGGTTTGACGATGTCGCTTACCGGCCGGCGGACGTTTACTCAAGTGGTCAATCTCACTCCCGCCGACCCGCGCTGTTCCGGCTCGCCGCTAGTCTGCACGAATACTATCGATCTCGCCGCCGGTTCCTACAGCGTGTCGGTCAATATATACGACGAAGCGCCGGTGGAGGGCGCCATTCCTGCGGGCGCCAAAGTGCTCTCGACAGCAGCCGGCATTCACTTTGCGGTGAAGCGCGGAATCTCCAACACGCTCGGGCTTACGCTCGACGGTGTTCCAGCAAGCATTCTTGTCGCGAGCTTTGCGCCCGTCGACGCGGGAAGCGGGTTTTCGAACAAGAGCTTTAGCGTTACCGTTTCGGATGCCGATGGATACACGATCGTCGGGACGTACGGCACGCCAGTCGTTCTTTCAGATAGCGACACCACCGGCGCAACCGCGGTGACGACCAGCGGCAGCGACAACCCGCCCGAGCGTACCTTGCTCAGCTCGGGAGACACCGCGGCGTTGAGCTACTCGGGGCAATCGATCGTATCGGCAAGGATCACCGCGACGGCGGGAAGCGTGAGCGGTTTCTCAGTCTTTGAAGTGTCTGCGCCAAGCCCGACACCCTCGCCGGTCGTGTTAAGTCAGGGCGCGGTTATCGGAGAAGACAATCAGTTCACGCCGAACAGCGGCGACACGGCATCCGGCGGCAACGGTCAACAAATCGATGGAATCCCTTGCGCGCCGTCGATGATCCTAAACAAGTATCACGTGCACGCCTATCTTGGAATCATCGTGAACGGCACGCGGATCGCGGTCCCCGACCAGATCGGGCTCAACATTCCCGGTCCGATTCAAAGCGGATTCACGGCGACGGCGCAGTGCTATTACGAGATTCACATGCACGATACGTCCGGAATGATTCATATCGAATCTCCGAGCACGGCCTCCCTTGGTTCGAGCATCTATACGCTCGGTACCATGCTCGACGTTTGGGGCATGCCGGTAGGGCCGAACGGCGTCGGACCATTTAGCGGAACCGTGCGCGCGTTCGTCGACCACGCTCCGTTGGAGGCGCCGACGGCAGATTCATATACGGAATACACCGGCGATCCGAATACTATCCCATTATACTCGCACGAAGCGATCTGGCTCGAGGTCGGGCCTACCTACGTCTTGCCTCCCAATATTCCCGCGGTCGAGTTTTACACTGAGTATTAGCTGACCGCGGTTCAAGGTGGCTCTGTTGCATGTCACAACCCTAGGGCATGCCGCGTTTTCGATGAAAAGGGACCGCTCAGTAAGGCGAGGATTCGATGAAGGCATATTTATTCGCAACGCTCGTGGCGGCGTGCTGCGCGTTCGCCGTCGTTCCCGCGGGCGCCGACGAGGGGCCGACCTTCGAGGGGCCGCTCTCGCCGGCCGAATCCCAGTTTCTTGCATCAGTCAAAAGCGATCTTACCGCGCGCTTTCCGCATGCGAGCGACGCCGAGAAGGCCGGCTACGTGCGATACACGGCGCCCGACGACACCGGCGCGATCAGTTACGCCAACCAGCAGTGGACGTCGGATCCGACCCATCCGAGCCAGCTCTGGTATGACAAGAACGGCAATCTCCTCGGCGCCGACTTTTCCGTCCCTCGCCCGAACGAAGAGCCCCGGCCGCAGCTTTGGGGCATCAATCCCGGTCGTTGGGTTGAGTTCAATGGTCACGTGCACTACGTCGTTAAAGATCCTACCAGTGGTAAAACCACGTACGACCTGTGGATATGGAATAACGATTTTGTTGCCGCGGGCGGCAGCCTCACAAACCCCAGCGCTGCAACCGTCGTAAAGCTCGGGAAAGTGCCGAGCGCCAACTACGTCGTGACGATTTTCGAGTTTCCAACGATCTGGGACCTAATCGTTTGGGTGACGCCGCACGCCCAAGGTCCGTTCCACTGGTAAATAAACTATGGCTCAGGCATAGGCTCTTTGATAACGAGTTCACCCGTGCTGACGATCTTACCCGACACCGAGCCGCCGATGACGACGCTCGCGCCGTTGCCGACCGTCAGATTTCCACGCACGACACCGTAAACGACCACTCTCGCGCCCTGGCCGGCAGTGAGCTTCCCGCCAATGTTGCCCTTCACGACGACGCTGGCCGAGTTGCCGGCCGTTACGTCACCCGCCACGTCGTTCCCAACCACGGCGGAGCCGACCGCCGTCAGTCGCCCGAGCACCGAGCCTCCGACAACGGCCGAGCCTCGCGACTCCACAATAAGATCCGTCTCGACATTGCCCCCGGTCTCAAATCCCTGACCGGTTGCCACCCGCACTTCGTCCATTCTACAAACCCTCCCAGCGACTCGTACGCCGCCGGCGGCGCGATTGTTTCAAGTTACTTCACCGTGGTGACGGGTGTCGTCCACCAGAGCATGTAGCGCCATCCAGGGATGCTGCCTTGCGCGAAGTAGTTCTCGACATAGACGTGAAGATACTTAGCGACCTGGTAGTTCAAGTCTATGTTCCCTGTTTGCATTTGATTACCGAGTCCGTCGTTGGTGAACTCTTTGCGGAACGAAATCAATCCCTTATCCATGATCGGCTGGTAAAGTTCGAGCGTCGTTGCGGTGCTGGCAGCCTGACCGAGCGGCACGAGCGATCCGTTCGGAAGCGTGGTGTATCCGGGGTTGCCGTCATGCGCCATTTGGTAGATCAGCAATATCCCCGGAACGCCTTTGCTGGGGTCGCGCTGCACGTACGGCGCGAACGACCAATACTGATCGGTGCCGCCTTCGGCTAACGGGGACGAACCGCGCGAGCCATAGACGCCGACTTCGGCGGGCTGCTGCGGATTGGCGTAGGCAGCTTTGTACTGGAACGTTTTCTCCGTGTCGCTGCCCCAATCGCTCGCGCCCACCCATCCCTCGTTGCTGGCGAGATATCCCGCCTCAACGTCGATGTTGCTCTTGATGTAGTTGAACTTCGCTCCCCAACGATTTCCATCCAACTCGTACGTGTGCTCTCCAACGGCGATTTCGGGCGTGGTAAATCCGGCGAGATCCATCCATTGACTATATGGTGACGGTCCCGGCGCCTCGATCAGCCCGACGAAAAGGTGGCCGTCGCGGTGAAGTAAATTATTGTACGAGATCCAGAACGTATCGAGATCGCCGGCCTGATTGCCTTGGTAGACCCATTGCTGGAAATGGTACGTCAGATCGTCACCAACGCCGCCGGCAGCGTGAATTTCGACGTTCCCGAACTGCGGCTTCGCGCCGGCCAGGCTATCGTACGTGACGGCTTCGCCGAACCATAGCGGGAACGCACGGCGCAACACCTTCGGATCGAGCGAGGCGTACCCGGTGCGTTGAACGTAGCGTCCATAGGTGTTGAGCGCCGGGACTTGCGTATGACACACGCTGCATTTGACGCCATAGGCCTGAGCGAACACGGGCATGGTCTCCGCACGCTGCGACATGCCGATCGAGAACCCAATCACCACCGCTACGGCGATGAAGACTGAAGGTGAATTTCTCACGGCACCACGTTAATGGTGAGAGCCATATCGGCGTGACCGGCTCCGCACATGACCGAGCAATGGATGACATACGTGCCGGCCTTCTTGGGAGTAACGCTGACGGACGTGAACTGATCCGGCATGATCGTCGTCTGCGCGATGCCGAGGGCGTCCGACTGCAAACCGTGAACGCCTTCGCTCGAAGTCAGACGCAGCGTCGTCTGTTCGCCTACATGAAGTTCGATCGTCGAGGGAGTGAACTTCCAGTTAGAGGCAACGATGTCGATACTGGGGTGGGCGAATGCGGCACGCAGCGGCGCGAATACGAGTGCCGCCGCAACGGCCGCGGTAAAGATGTTTCGTGAAAAATAACGCATGGGCGATCGTCTCCTGAAGCTAGCGCATGCCTTCAGGGTACGGCGGGGGGAAGAACGGATTGGGAAGCGTCCTTCCCAACTCGTTCTCAACCGGGTCGGTCACCCCGACGTGAGCGTTCCGGTTTAAAGGCAGCCGAACGCGGAAAGGTGAGAGCGTGGAACTACGCATTCCTTCGGGCGAAAACGCGGCGACTGTAGAAGCAGGCGGCCGCAGCGTCGGACTGACCAACCTGAACAAGATCTATTTCCCACAACTCGCGTTAACCAAAGGCGATCTGTTGCACTACTACGCCACGATCGCTTCGACTCTCGTGCCTCACATTGACGGCAAGGCGATCGTGATGAAGCGGTACCCGGACGGCGTTACGGGAAAATTCTTCTATATGAAGCGCGCGCCGTCACCGCGCCCGGATTGGGTACGTACCTGCCCGATCGAGCACGGTTCCGGGAGCGTTATCGACTTCGCGGTCGTCGACGACGTCGCTTCGCTGCTTTGGCTGATCAATCTGGGATGCATCGATCTGAATCCATGGTATGCGCCGTGCAGCGAACCCGACCGGCCGGAGTACCTGCACTTTGATCTCGATCCGACGCCCGATACGCCGTTTGCCGCCGTCCGCGAGGCCGCATTGATCGTCGGCGACGTGCTGCGCGGCCTCGGCATGACGCCGTTCGTCAAGACCTCCGGCGCCGAAGGAATGCACCTCTACGTTGCCATCCGCAGCGGCCCGTCGCAACGCGAGGTCTGGCAAGTTTCCAAGGAAATCGGCCACGCGATGGCGCGCGCGTATCCGGACTTACTCACCGTCGTGTACCGCATTGCGGACCGGCCGCCGCGCCGCGTGCTGGTCGACTACAATCAGAATGCCTTTGGGAAAACGCTCGCATCGGTCTACTCGGTGCGCCCCAACGAAGCGGCGACCGTTTCGACGCCCGTGACCTGGGACGAAGTACGGGACGGGTGCGAACCCGAAGACTTTACGATGGTCAACCTCCCGCAACGTCTAGCGCAGACCGGCGATCTGTGGAAGCCGTTGCTTTTAAAACGCGGCCGCCTCGATCTCGCCGCCTATCCTCGAACTGCGCATGCCCGCGTTTGAACGCCTGCCGCTGCAGCCGCCCATCGAGCCGATGGAAGCGCGAACCGCCGCCACCCTGCCGGTCGGCGCAGAGTGGACCTACGAGCCGAAATGGGACGGCTTCCGATGCGTCGCCTTTCGCGACGGAGAAGACGTCGAACTCGAATCGAAATCGGGCCAATCGCTGACGCGGTACTTTCCCGAAATCGTAGCGGCGCTGCTTGCTGCACCAGCGACGCGCTTCGTCGTCGACGGTGAGATCTTTATCGACGACGGCGGCGGGTTTGATTTCGACGCGTTGCTGCAACGCATCCATCCGGCTGCAAGCCGCGTCGCTCGACTCGCTAAAGAAACGCCGGCCTCGTATGCGCTGTTCGACCTTCTAGTCGAAGGAAATGAAGATCGCTCGGCATCGACGCTTCGCGAACGCCGCGGCTACCTGGAACGTTTCGTCGATAAACAGTCGTTCTCGTCAACAGTCGCGCTCTCGCCCTCAACGCGGGACGTGGAAATCGCGCGCCGCTGGCTCGCTGGTGACGTCGCGCGCCTCGATGGCGTCATCGCCAAACGCGACGTCGCGTACGATTTTGGCGGCCGCGACGCGGTGGTGAAAGTGAAGCGCCGCTACACCGCCGACTGCGTGGTCGGCGGCTTTCGCGTCTCGGCCGACGGGTCAATTGCATCGCTGCTGCTGGGACTGTACGAAGACGGTCTGCTGAACCACGTTGGATTCGTCGGCAGCATGGATGCCAAACAGCGCGCGCATGCCGGCGAGCTTTTGCGAACGATTGTTGAGCCGCCCGGCTTTACCGGGAATGCTCCCGGCGGCCCGAGCCGGTGGCGAAAAGGTGAGGCGAGCGAATGGTTTCCGGTGCGCCCAACCGTCGTGGTCGAAGTGGCTTTCGATCACGTCACCGGGCGGCGCTTCAGGCATGGTTCGAAGCTCCTGCGATGGCGCCCCGATAAAGACCCGGCGCAGTGTACGATGGAGCAGCTGCTCGAGCCATCTTAACGATGGAGGTACCACTTGTGTGCGGCGCGAACGCGGCGTCCTTCGACGCGAACGATCCCGAAGGAATAGGCAGGGTTGATTCGCTTGTCGGTGGGCGAACCGGGATTGAAGAGCAAAATGCCGTTGCGCCGGATGCGAAACGGAAGATGCGAATGACCGTAGAACACGGCGTCTACGTTCTCGTCTTCAAACGCGCGGTATGCTTTATCGATGGTCAGGCGCCCCGGACCGGTATGGCCGTGAACGATTCCGATCCGCGCATCGCCGGCTTCGAGCAGAATCAGGTCTCCGAGTTCCTGTCGTAACTTCTTGCCGTCATTGTTCCCCGCAACGGCGAACACCGGCGCGATCTCTTCGAGCAGGTCGATGGCGATTCGCTCCGTCAAATCGCCGCAGTGAAGGATTGCCCGGACGCGCTCCTTTCGCAAGCCGCGGACGAGCGCCGGCGGGAGAGCCGTGCCGTATCTCGGCAAGTGGGTATCGGACACGACGCCGAAGACGAGCTCGCCTCCGGTTGGGGCGTCGTAGGTAATCGTTCTTAGCGTCTGGTTAGCGTTGATGGGTTAGGTGACCGGAACGGGCATGGGTCGCCATGCGTCGACAGAGTGCGTGACCTGCCGGCGAGACGCATCAGCGAAAAATCGAACGGCGTCGAGCCAAACCCGAAGACGAAGCTTTGAGTCGTCAAGCCCCGCGTGCCAACGGCGCGCGCACTCGCCGAACGCCTTCACGCCGGTCATGGCCTCATACACGTACAGTTGCGCGATGTGATACTGGTGATAGTTCATCGGGCAATAGTATCGGGCACCGCTCTCGTTGAGAGCGAGTTGATAGTAGCTCCAGCCCGAAGCGTCAAAGAGAGGCAGCCAACGCGCGAGCGTCTGTACGGCGCATTCGTGCAGACGGTGTAGATCCGAATCGCCGAAGCCAAAGCGACATAACTCCCAAACGCCGAACGCTGCAAACAAATGGCCGTTAAGTATGTGAACCGGCTCGTTAGAAGCGATTTCCTCAAAGAACACGGCGTTACCGCGAATGAACGATGCTCCGCCCCTTGCGACGTCCGCTTTGAGGGACTCGACGGCATGCAGCGCTGCATCGAGATACGAGCGCTCTGAGGTCAGAGCATAAGCGCGGAGAAATAACGAAGCGGCTTCGCCCTGGGCCATTGCCGAAATCCATGGCGGGTTTTCGCAATACCTTGGAAAGGGGTTCCAATACGGGAGCGTGCCGTCTTGGCGTTGATAGCTGCGCAAAAATTGCGCCTGACGCAAGAACGGTTGGCGCAACTCTTCATTACCGCCAACCAACTCGCCGTAACAGTACAGTCCGTATTGCGCGATGCTTACGGGGTTGTAAATGCCGCTCGTGCTCCTCACACCTTCGGCGTCGAACGATTCTAAACCGAACCGTGCGAGATCCCAGACGATGTAGTAGGGCTGTCCGAGATCGTCGGATGGAAGCCGGTATCGCCGGTACAATCCCCAATCTCTTGGAAACCGTTGGTGAAGCTCTTCTTGGATCACAGCCGCTTTCATATCAAAATCGTTCGTTCCCACTTCTTCGTAACCTTGACCACTATTAGGGTTGGTTTGCTCAAAACTGCCGAGCGCCCGGCAGTCGAACTTGATGCCCCCTTTCCTTACAGCAATCGGGCGGCCGCCATGCCAAGACGAATGAAAGAAACCGCGACTAGCACTCCCTCGTCGCCTCGACGCTATTGAATCTTACCGACCTTGCCTTCATTGAATTCGGTAAACCAAATGGCGCCGTCGGGACCGGTCGTGATGCCGGTGAGTGCCGCTCCGGCCGTCGGTACCGTGAATTCCAGAAGTGTGCCGTCGGTTGCGATGCGCCCGACTTTGCCGACCCCGGATTCGGCGAACCAAATCGCTCCATCGGGGCCTAGCACGGTTTCGAACGCGTCCGCTGTTCCCGTGGAAAACTCTGTGATCTGCCCCGGAGTGGTCGCCGCCAACGGCACGCTGGCCACTTTGTGCCCAAGCAGTTCGGAGACGATCATCGAGCCGGTAGCCGCCGGCGCAACCCAGAGTGGGAAGCTGGCCGACGTAGGCATGGCGATCGACGTGATCTGCGACGGCAAAGTCGCGCCGACCGGCATATGAGCGATGCTATTTATACCGGGCTCGGCGAACCAGATCGTGCCGTCCGCGGCCGTGCCCATGCCGAAGAGCGAACTGGGGACCGGCAGTGTGATCTCCGTAATGGCCGACGTGCTGGTCGCATTCGTTGGAATGCGACCAATGCGGTCCGCACCTTCCTCAGTGAAATATAACGCGTTGTCCGATCCGGCCGTAATGCCGGTCGGAACACTCACGGCAGTCGGAAGTGCGATCTCGGAGATGTCCGAACCGCTTGTCGCCGTCACGGGAATGTGACCTATCTTGTTACCATCTTGTTCCGCAAACCATAATTGGCCGTCGGGGCCGCTCACGATGCTTTCCGGGTGGCTGGCGGCCGTGGGCGTAGGAAACTCTGTAATCTGTGTGCCGCTCGTCGCATTCGTCGGAATCCGAGCGATATTGTCGGCCAAGCGTTCCGTGAACCAAATTGCACCGTCGCTCCCCGGGGTCATCAAGACCGGCCCACTTCCGGCGGTCGGCGTGGTGAACTCGGTGATCTGAGGCGCCAGCGCCGCGAACGTCGCGGTGCCCACGGTCGCGCCGTTGTTGGCGGTCGCGCTTAGAACCGTTGAGAATCCACCTTGCACTTGGGCGCCGGTCACGCCCGACGGCTTATAGCTTATTGTCACCTTGAGCGCTTTTGCCGCGGTCGAGAAATTGTTTGGGTTGAAATGAAACGACGTGCCGCCGCTCGCGGCCGCGCTCAGCGCGATTTTGACCGGCGTTCCGGTCACGCTTTCGTACTTGTCGGTCACGATCGCGTTTCCATCGGCGTCCCGAGCGACGACAATCGCCGAAAACTTCGTCGCGTCGATGCTCGAGACCGCACCGAGCGACACGAAGAGCGACGTACTAGCGACCACCCCGCCGACGACGGCGGTCAACGTCTTGCCATTCTTGCCGATCTTCTTCACGTCGACGCCGGCACCAAGCTGATGCGCCGTCGCCGGAATGGCGCCGCCGGAGGGCGATTGGTCGAAGGTGGTAATGACGAAGTCCTCTTTGCCGGGCGCCTGTACCGACAGTGCGAGCGCACAGACGCGCGCCGCCCCTTGCGTGCATATCGTCGAGTTGGCGGCGACGTTCGCCACGACGCTGCCCAGCTGCGTCGTTCGATCGCCATGCGCGAAGGCAACGACTTTGGCACCTTTCGTTCCGAGCGCCACGAAGAAGGGGCTGCGTTCGCCGAGCGCGCGCCGCAATGCCGCCTTACCGACTGGAACGACCAGATTCACCGTCACCGGAATGCCCGCGTGCTGCTTCGTCGAGTGCGTGGCAGACACAGCCGAATCCGGCATATTTTGGACGGCCGCCGGTAACGACGAACCTCCACGACAGGCTGCGAGCACCAGGCACGCACCGCCAATCAACAACGAACGAGCGAGTAACGAGCGAACGTCAGTAAATTGGATCAACACTGTCATTTCTCCGAATTGAAGTGGTTCCGGGTAGTCGAGATGCTATTGAATCTTGCCGATCTTAGCCTCATTATTTTCGGTAAACCAAATCGCGCCGTCGGGACCAGTCGCGATGCCGGTGACTTGCGCTCCGGCCGTCGGCAGCGTGAATTCGAGCAGCGTGCCGTCGGTTGCGATGCGCCCGACTTTGCCGCCGATGGCCTCGGCGAACCAAATAGCTCCGTCGGGACCGAGCACCGTTGCAAATGGTTCCGCCGTTCCCGTGCTAAACTCCGTGATTTGCGCCGGAGTGGTCGCCGCTAACGGTACGCTGGCAATTTTGTGAGCACCGCTTTCGGAAACGATCATCGTCCCCGCAGCGCCTGGAGCAACCCAGAGTGGGCCTGCGGCCGCGGTAGGTATTGTAATTGACGTGATCTGCGACGGCAGAGTCGCGCCGACGGGCATGTGAGCGACGGCGTTCACGGGATTTCGTTCGGGGAACCAGATCGTGCCGTCCGCGGCCGTGCCAATACCGAAGGGTGAACTGCCGATCGGCAGTGCGATCTCGGTAATGGCCGAGGTGCTGGTCGCGCTCGTCGGAATGCGACCAATGCGATTTGTAGCTTGCTCGGCAAAATACAACGCGCTGTCCGATCCGGCCGTAATGCCGGTCGGAGCGCTGCCTAAGGTCGGAACAGCGATCTCGGAGATGTCCGAACCGCTCGTTGCGGTCACCGGAATGTGACCGATCTTGTTACTGTTTTCCTCTGTAAACCACAATTGACCGTCTGGGCCGCTTACGATTCCTTCCGGAGCGCTACCCACCGTGGGAGTAGGAAACTCGGCAATCTGTGTGCCGCTCGTCGCGTTGGTCGGAATCCGCGCGACGTTGCCGACGCGCTCCGTGAACCACATTGCACCGTCGCTGCCAGGGGCTATAAGGACCGGGTTACTGAGCGCGGTCGGCGTGGTGAACTCGGTGATCTGAGGCGCCAGCGCTGCGAAGGTCGCGGTGCCGACGGTCGCGCCGTTGTTGGCGGTCGCGCTTAGAACCGTTGAGAATCCACCTTGCACTTGGGCGCCGGTCACGCCCGACGGCTTATAGCTTACTGTCACCTTGAGCGCTTTTGCCGCGGTTGAGAAATTGTTCGGATTGAATCCAAACGACGTGCCGCCGCTCGCGGCCGCAGTCAGTACGATTTTTACCGGCGTTCCGTTCGCGCTTTCGTACTTGTCGGTCACGATCGCGTTTCCATCCGCGTCGCGAGCAATAACGATCGCCGAAAACTTAGTCGCGTCGATGCTCGAGACCGCACCAACCGACAGGAAGAGCGACGTACTGGCGACCACTCCGCCTACTACAGCGGTTATGGTCTTGCCATTCTTGCCGATCTTTTTTACGTCGACGCCGGCGCCCAACTGTTTCGCCGACGCCGGAATGGCGCCGCCGGAGGGCGATTGGTCGAAGGTGGTAATGACGAAGTCATCTTTGCCGGGCGCCTGTACCGACAGCGCGAGCGCACAGACGCGCGCCGCACTTTGCGTGCACACCGACGAGTTGGCCGCGACGTTCGCCACGACGCTTCCCAGCGGTGTGGTTCGATCGCCATGCGCGAAGGCAACGACTTTGGCGCCTTTCGTTCCGAGCGCTACGAAGAAGGGATTGCGTTCGCCGAGCCCGCGCCGCAGCGCGGCTTTACCGATCGGAACGACCAGATTCACCGTCACTGGAATACCCGCATGCGGCTTTATCGCGTGCGTGGCGGACACAGCCGAATCCGGCATACTTTGGACCGCCGACGGCAACGACGACCCTCCACGACAGGCCGCGAGCACCAGGCACGCACCGGCAATAAACGACGAACGAGCCAGTAACGAGCGAACGCCAGTAAATTGGATTAACACTGTCATATCTCCGATTTGAAGTGGTTCCGGGCAGCTGGATGCTATTGAATCTTGCCGATCTTAGCCTGATTATTTTCGGTAAACCAAATCGCGCCGTCGGGACCGGTCGTGATGCCGGTGACCTGCGCTGCGGCTGTCGGCGGCGTGAACTCGAGCAGCGTGCCGTCGGTTGCGATGCGGCCGACTTTGTTGCCGACGACCTCAGCAAACCAAATCGCTCCGTCGGGGCCAAGCACTGTTTGGAACGGTTTTGCCGTTCCCGTGCTAAACTCTGTGATTTGCCCCGGGGTGGTTGCCGACAACGGTACGCTGCCTATTTTGCCCGCGAACTCTTCGGAGACGATCATCGTCCCCGCGGCCCCCGGAGTAATCCAGAGTGGACCGCTGCCTAAAGTAGGCATGGTAATCGACGTGATCTGCGATGGCAGCGTCGCGCCGACGGGCATGTGGCCGACGCCATTTGCCGTATTTCGTTCCGTGAACCAGATCGTGCCATCCGCGGCCGTGCCGATACCGAAGGGGTCTGAGCCGGCGACCGGCAGTGCGATCTCCGTAATGGCCGACGTGCTGGTCGCGTTCGTTGGAATGCGGCCAATTCGATTTGCGACGCTAGCTTGCTCGGTGAAATATAAGGCGCCGTCCGATCCGGCCGTGATGTCGCTTGGATCGCTGCCGGCGGTCGGAAGAGCGATTTCTGAGATGTCAGCACCGCTCGTTGCCGTCACCGGGATGTGACCGACCTTGTTACCGTTTTGTTCTACAAACCACACCTGTCCATCCGGACCGCTTGTGATCCCCTCCGGCTCGCTGCCTGCCGTGGGAATAGGAAACTCGGTAATCTGCGTGCCGCTCGTCGCATTGGTTGGAATCCGCCCGATGTTACCCGCCGCGCGCTCGGCGAACCAGATCGCACCGTCGCTTCCCGGGGTTATTAAGATCGGCCCACTAGCGGCAGTCGGCGTCGTGAACTCGGTAATCTGCGGCGCCAGCGCCGCGAACGTCGCGGTGCCCACGGTCGCTCCGTTGTCGGCCGTCGCACTCAGTACCGTAGAGAATCCACCTTGTACTTGTGCCCCGGTCACGCCCGACGGCTTATAGGTTATTGTCACTTTAAGTGCTTTGGCCGCGGTTGTGAAATTGTTCGGATTGAAATGAAACGACGTACCGCCGCTCGCGGCCGCGCTCAGCGCGATTTTGACCGGCGTTCCATTCGCGCTTTCGTACCGATCGGTCACGATCGCGTTTCCATTCGCGTCCCGAGCGACGACGATCGCCGAAAACTTCGTAGCGTCGATGCTCGAGACCGCACCTTGCGACAGGAAGAGCGATGTGCTGGCGACCACTCCGCCGACCACGGCGGTCAACGTCTTGCCGTTCTTGCCGATCTTTTTCACGTCTACGCCGGCACCCAGCTGGTGCGCCGACGCCGGAATGGCGCCGCCGGAGGGCGATTGGTCGAAGGTGGTAATGACGAAGTCGTCTTTGCCGGGCGCCTGCACCGACAACGTGAGCGCACAGACGCGCGCCGCACCTTGCGTGCACACCGTCGAGTTGGCCGCGACGTTCGCCACAACGCTTCCCAGCGGCGTCGTTCGATCGCCATGCGCGAAGGCCACGACTTTAGCGCCTTTCGTTCCGAGCGCCACGAAGAAGGGGCTGCGTTCGCCGAGCGCGCGCCGCAATGCCGCCTTCCCGATCGGGACGACCAGATTCACCGTCACCGCAATGCCCGCATGCGGCTTCGTTGAATGCGTGGAAGACACAGCCGAATCGGGCACGCTTTGGGCGGCCGGCGGTAACGACGACCCTCCGCGACAGGCTGCGAGCACCAGACACGCACCGGCAATAAACGACGAACGAACGAGGAACGAGCGAACGTTAGTGATTCGGATCAACACTGTCATATCTCCAATTTGAAGTGGTTCCGTGTAGTCGAGATGCTATTGAATCTTGCCGATCTTGCCAACGTTTTCTTCGGTGAACCAGATAGCGCCGTCGGGACCGGTCGTGACGCCGGTAACGCTCGCTCCAGCCGTCGGCAATGTGAATTCGAGCAGCGTGCCGTCGGTCGCGATGCGCCCGACCTTATTGGTGGCGAGCTCGGCGAACCAAATCGCTCCATCGGGACCAAGTACGGCTTGATATGGTGAGCCCGTTCCCCCGGTGAACTCTGTAATTTGCGCCGGACTGGTAGCCGTCAACGGTACGCTGGCCATTTTGTGACTAGCGGCCTCGGAAACGATCATCGTACCTGCTGCCCCTGGTGCAACCCAACGTGGAAGACTCAGCGCGGCAGGCATGGTAATCGACGTGATCTGCGATGCCAACGTCGCACCTACGGGCATGTGAGCGACGCTATTTAAACCCTGGTCGGTGAACCAGATCGTGCCATCCGCAGCCGTTCCCATGCCTGTGGGTTGAGAACCCGCGACCGGCAGCGTGATCTCCGTGATGGCCGAGGTGCTGGTCGCGTTCGTTGGAATGCGACCAACGCGATTTCCAAGTTGCTCGGTAAAATACAACGCGCTGTCCGATCCGGCAGTTATGTTGCTCGGAGTGCTGCCGGCAGTCGGAAGAGCGATCTCGGAGATGTCCGAACCGCTCGTCGCCGTCACCGGAATGTGAGCGATCTTGTTACCGTTTTGTTCTACAAACCATATCTGCCCATCCGGACCGCTCGTGAGGTCAAACGGGCGAGGAAAGGCCGTTGGAATGAGAAACTCGGTAATCTGCGTGCCGCTCGTTGCATTGGTCGGAATCCGAGCGATGTTGCCGGCGAGGTACTCCGTGAACCAGATCGCGCCATCGCTGCCGGGGGTCATGAAGGCCGGCCCGCTGCCCACCGTCGGCGTCGCGAATTCGGTGATCTTGGGCGCCAGCGCCGCGAAAGTCGCGGTGCCGACCGTCGCGCCGTTGTTGGCCGTCGCACTTAGAACCGTCGAGAAGCCACCTTGCACTTGTGCACCAGTGACGCCCGACGGCTTATAACTTATCGTCACTTTCAGCGCTTTTGCCGCAGTCGAGAAATTGTTTGGGTTGAAATGAAACGACGTGCCGCCGCTCGCGGCCGCACTCAGCGCGATCTTGACCGGCGTTCCATTCGCGCTTTCGTACCGGTCGGTCACGATCGCGTTTCCATCCGCGTCGCGTGCGACAACGATCGCCGAAAACTTCGTCGCGTCGATGCTCGAGACCGCACCGGCCGACAGGAAGAACGATGTACTGGCGACCACCCCGCCGACTACCGCGGTTAGCGTCTTGCCATTCTTGCCGATCTTCTTCACGTCGACGCCGGCGCCCAACTGTTTCGCCGACGCCGGAATGGCGCCGCCGGAGGGCGATTGGTCGAAGGTGGTAATGACGAAGTCGTCTTTGCCGGCCGCCTGCACCGACAGCGTGAGCGCACAGACGCGCGCCGCACCTTGCGTGCATATCGTCGAGTTGGCGGCGACGTTCGCCACCACGCTTCCCAACGGCGTCGTTCGATCGCCATGCGCGAAGGCAACGACTTTAGCGCCTTTCGTGCCGAGCGCAACGAAGAAGGGACTGCGTTCGCTGAGCCCGCGCTGCAATGCCGCCTTCCCGACTGGAACGACCAAGTTCAGCGTCACCGGAATGCCCGCATGAGGCTTCGCTGCGTGCGTGGCGGGCGTCGCCGAATCCGGCATACTTTGGGCCGCCGACGGCAACGACGACCCTCCACGACAGGCTGCGAGCACTAGGCATGCACCGCCGATAAACAACGAACGAGCGAGTAACGAGCGAACGTAAGTGAATTGGATCAACACCGTCATATCTCCAATTAGAAAAGCGGTTCCGAGTAATTCCGGCCCGAGTGTCTCGGCAAATAATCGCGCAAAACTCCGTGACCGACTTGGTAGTCAGTCCTAACGGTGCGCTCGAGATTTTCCTTGGCAACGCGCTCAGACAAAATCATCGTCCCGCCGTCTTCCGGCGCAGACCAGTGAAACTCAGCCGAGCTGGCCTCCGTTCCCCTTTGCCGTTTGCGCCGATCTCCTAGGCTTTCCGGTTACTAAAGGGAGCGAGCGGGTCCTCTATTTATTTGCCTCGTGCCCTTGGCATTAACGAGCAAGCGCAAGCTTTCTCAAAGTGGGCGAGCCGTAACGCACGCCGGCGGCACGGCGTGCAAATACACTCGTCGAATGGACACTCTCCGTTTGCGCGCCCTCCTTCTCACGCTGACCCTTATCACACTCAGCGCCTGCTCGCGGCCAGGCCCGACGGCCGCCCTGCCGAGCGCAGATATTGGTCAAGACGCGGCGGAGCCGCTTGCTAACGCCGGCTACACCACCCTCTATAGGTTCAAGGGCCAACCCGATGGTGCTACCCCCAACGCCGACCTGATCGCCGTAAACGGCGCGTTGTACGATACGACGGCAAGCGGTGGTGCTTCGAACCTCGGCACGGCCTTTAAACTGACGCCCGGCGGCGGCGAATCGGTGCTGTACAACTTCACCAGCGCTAAGGCCAACTACACACCGAACGAAGGGCTGACGGCCTCGCACGGGGAGTTTTTTGGAACCACCAGCTTTTCCGTATTCGCCATAAACGCCGGCGGTACGGAACGGCTGCTGCACTCGTTCGCGGGCGGAGCCGACGGTTACGACGGGCTCGGCCCACTTGCGCGCGTCGGAAACACTCTCTACGGCGTTACGGAGCTCGGCGGCCTGAACGCGTGCAACAGCGGATGCGGAACCGTTTTCGAAGTGACCCCCAGCGGTTCGTATCATGTGATCTACAAGTTTAAAGGCAAAGGCGACGGATCCACCCCCACCGGAAGCGTGATCGCCGTCAAGGGCGTGCTTTACGGCACGACCTCCTACGGCGGAAAACACAACGCCGGAACGATCTTTCGCATGACGACCTCGGGCAACAAGGAAGTACTCTACAATTTCACCGCCTACGATGACGGATCGCACCCGGGCGGACTGCCGCTCGAAAGCGGCGGCGTGCTCTACGTCAGCGCGCCCTACGGCGCGATTCAGGGTGCGATTGTCGCCGTTACGCTGTCCGGGAAAGCTCGCATTCTGTATAGCTTCAAAGGCAAGCACGACGGCGCGTCGCCTAACGGCGGACTCGTCGAACTCAACGGCGTGATCTACGGAACGTCGCAGACCGGCGGACCGCAAGACCTCGGTACGATCTTCTCCGTCACCAAAGCCGGCAGCGAACACGTGGTGTACACCTTCCACGGCGGCAACGACGGCAACACGCCGCAAGCGGGTCTCGTCAACGTCAACGGAACGTTGTACGGCACAACCTTCCATGGCGGCAACGCGGACAAAGGAACGGTCTTTAAGATCCGGCCGTAATCTTCGGATTTGGCTGCAGCGAACCCTCAGGTACGATCCACGTCCCAACGGTTCCGCCGAAGGCCACGTGCGCGAGCGTTAGCCCGAATTCGGAACCCGGGTCGACGCGCGTCACCGTGCCGACGGAGCCGGGCGCCGGTTCGACGCTTCCGCGCACGCGCGGTTCTATCGAATCGCCGACATCCGGTCGAAAGACGACGGTGTCGGATCGACGCAGTCTTCTACTAGGGAAGATGTCGTCGGCGATGGTCGCGCTGACACAGTCACTAAGGGCCTCGGCGCCGACTAGGGAAGGATGGACGTTCAGCGGCGTGAGCGCGAGGTGAACCTCGGCGCCCGATCGGTAAAAGTCCCACAGCACCTCACGGATTTCCGCATCGATCTCGCGCAGTTCGTAGAGATGCAGCGAGCGATTTTGACCGACCTGGTGAACGACTGCGTTCCGGCCCATCAACGAATCGTGCGCGATGCGCTGGGCGCGCGAGAAAGTCGACTGCGGCTGCACGTTCACTAAGGCTCGAGCGACAATAAGTCGGCCGTCAGGACCAGCCCCTTCGTCGCGTGGGGTTGCCATGTACCGGTTATTCGCCCCTGGCCGCGTTGTCCCGCGGTTGCTCTCCAGCCAAGCATGGGCCTTTTGGTCTACGGGAGAGCCCAATTCGCCGTCCGGAAAAAACCCTTTACACGGCCTTGACTGTTTTTATACCAGCGACTTACAAAACGGCGGGTCGTGGCCCATACGGTGCCCGCTCGTTAAGGAGTAAAATCCAAGGCAAGCGCTATAAGCGCGGGAAGTTTCCGTATGTCAGGGTGTGTACGGGTTTGGGGGCGCCGTAACGGCGTCATGGAGTAGGAAACATGTCGGGACTCGTTCGAGCAATGATGGGTTTGGCATTGGCAACGGCTCTGGCCGCGTGCTCAGCTCAAACAGGGAATGCTCCCACCGGACCAGGCGCAGGCACGGCCCCAGCGCCGGCGGCTAAAGCGATCACCAATCCGCCACAGAACCACCTTCCAAAGCCCGGACACGGGATGCACCCCTCCGACCAAATCGGTGGTGGCGTCGGGAAGCGCCTGATGGTCCAGCTCGGAGACGCCGCGCTGCCCAACGGCAGCAAGATCCAGGCGATCAACCTGGGCATCGACCAAATCCTGGCAACCGACGCCTACGGAAACGTCACGACCGTCGCACAATACACCTCGCCCCAGGTCGTTAACGTTCTGGCCTATCAGGGCGGCAACATGATCCCGATCGCCGACGGCAACGTCGCAAACACGGTTTACTCCTCGCTGACGATCGTCGTCGATACCGCCACGAGCACCTACATCACGGGCGCCGGCGCCTCCAAGGCGCTGACGTTTAACACGAACGCCAACTCTCGGAGCACCTCGGGTTTCGGCACCACGACAACGACCACGGTCGGCCCGCTGCCGGGTACCGTCGCGATCACGTTTAGCCAGGCGTTCTCCGTAGCCGGATCGTCGATGAATGTCGATGTCGACTTTAACGCCCTCGAATCCCTCAATCCGACCCCCGCAGCCGTTTACAACACCAACGTCGCACGGCCGAGCGTCTCGGTTGCCGACGAAGGCAATGAGGGAATCATCTCCGGCGTCGTGCAGAACACGTCCGGAACCGCCGTTTCGAACGCCGTCGTCGCAGCGATCGCCAGCAACGGGGCAACCGCGGCAACGGGCGTCACCGATGCCAACGGGAACTTCTTGCTCCATACGCTCACCAGCGGTTCCTATACGCTGGAGGTCTTCAATCAATACGCGACCGCGGCCGGGTGGAACGTGACGGCGGCAAATAGCACCGGCGGCTCTGGGGCAATCCAGGGACCGAGCGCAACGGTCGTACCTGGGCAGACGAACTTCGTCGGGGTTGTGCAGGACTAGGCCGGACGCGGATAAGGAAACCCGGGCTCGTGTCCTTAAAGGGACCAGACATGCACTCCAAGGAACGGCTCGCCGCTGCGCGGGCCGCTCGGCAGTCCGCGCGCTATACCGAAGCCCTGGACTTGCTTCAGGGGTGCGAGGATTGGCCAGCTCCGGAGAATGAGGATGCGACCCTCTTGCGGGCGCAGATTCTCGCTCGGCGCGCTCCGATTGAAGCGTTGGAGCTGCTCGCACGCACGCAAGACATCTTCACGACGCCCGAGGGAATCTTCGGCTATTACGTCGCCTCGATGCGGGCCTACACCGGTACGCGCAACTTTGACAGTGCCGCCGAAATGGGCGTTATCGCCGAGCGTCTCCTCGACACCGTCGATATTTCGAGTAAATGCCTCCTCTGGCATCAACAAGCGGTACTCGCCGTTTGCCTCGAGCGGTATAATCCGCACGACGCGAGCATTGGCGCGCTCTTGGTGTCGAACGATCCGAATGGCCAGTTTTTAGGGTATCTCTCGCGCGCCTATATGTACGCCGGCGTCGGGAACTACGCGGAGCAGAAGGCCGACCTCACGATTGCACTCTCGATCGCCGTCGCCAAACCCGGCGCGTGCGATCCGGCATTGCTTGCATTGCAAGTCTTTGCGTTACTGCGACTCGGCCTTGAGACCGGAGACGAAGCGGCCTTCACCGCGGCGCACGACGCCTACGAGTGGATGACGTGGAGCGACGACCTCCTTGACGAGCGGTTCGGTTGTCTGCGCGCGATGGCGTGGGAAGCGTTCCTTCGCGGCGAGCCGGCGCGCGCACAATGGCTGTTGAAGGACTCAAAGGATTGCGCACACGAGCCAGCTTGGAAGGTGGTCGCGCACCTCGACCGTGCCTATATTGCTCGCGCCAGCGGCAACGAGGCATGGGCGACGGAAGAACTGCTCGCGGCTCACACGACCGCTCGCACGGTGGAGTGGAGTGCGACGCAGGGTGAAGAGCGCCAGGCTTTGGTGATGTTGGCTGTGCTGTTTGCTCCAACGGATATGGCGCAAGCGCAGCGGTACGTTTCGATGTATACGCAACTCGGGCGCGACAGCGTCAATCCCGTCCTCTCGCTGGCTCACGATCGGCGGGCCATCGGCTTCGAGAAGTACGCCCTCGGCCGCGTGCAGCAGGTCCTCGGCAACGAGGTCATGGCGATGAAGGCACTCGAAGCAGCGTACGAGATCTTCGAAGGCGCCCAGTACCACTTCCGGGCGGCTCAAGCCGCAACGGCAATCTTTGAAGGCACCGCCGACGCGCAGTGGAAAGAAAAAGCGCAGCGTCATGCCGATGTCTTCCCGCATAGTCCGATCAGCGCCGCGCTTAAGACGAAAAGCGAACCGACGATCGCGCCGCTCTTGCGATCGCTGACGCCGATGCAGCGGCAGCTCACGTTCGCGCTCTCCGAAGGCTTGGAACTCGCCGACCTCTCCCGGCGCTTCAGCCGCAGCGCATACACCCTCAATAAGCAAGTCGATGCGGTGTTCGCGCATCTCGGCGTGACGAACCGCCGCGCGCTACGGAATGCGCTTCAGGGCTGGAACTTCGTTTGATCACCATCGCCGTCATCGCTTTAGCGCTTGCTATTGTGTGCGGCTCGGGTGCATTCATATTTATCATGCGCCGGCGCGACCGGCAACAAACCTTTGACGAACGACGCTACGCTCTCATGGAGAGCATCCCGGATGCTCTGTTCATCGTCGACCTCGAATGGCGCTTTACGCACGTCAATGATGGCGCCGAAACGCTGCTCGGGCACGCGGCGGTCGACCTGATCGGCCGGCGCCTCCCGAGCATTCTGGATCCGCTCGCCTCGGAGTTGTTCCCCGAGCTGCTGCGGGCGCGTGAGTCGGGTACGCCGATCGAGGTGGTCCAAAGCTTTGAGTCGACCGACCGCGCGGTCGAAGTGCGAGTGCTGCCGTCCGCGACCGAGACCCTCGTCTATTTGCGCGACGTTACCGAGCGACGTCGCTCCGAGAAGCGCTTGCGCGAGAGCGAGCGTCGCCTACGCCTGCTGTTGCAGCAGGTTCCCGCACTTCTGTGGACCGCAGACCTCGACATGATCATGACCTCGGCGTCGGGGACAACCTTGGCCGATTACTCATTGCGTCCCGACGAGATCATCGGCAAGCCCTTCGACGGCGTTTTCAGCTCGGAGGACCAGGCGGTGACGCCACGAGCCATGCTCACGCGCGTGTTGCGCGGCGAATCGCTTCGGTACGAGACGTCGCATGATGGCCGTTGGCTCCAGCACGACATCGAGCCCCTCCGCGCCAACGACAGTACGATCATCGGCGCAGTCGGTGCGGCGCTGGACATCACCGCGATCAAGGTTAGCGCCTCGCAGCTCGAACGGCTGGCCCGTGTCGACAACCTGACGAAGCTTCCGAATCGGCTCGCGCTTGAGGAACACCTCGACGCGAGGCTCGCCGAGGCCAAAGCAAATCAGCACGGCATGGCCGTCATGTTTCTTGACCTCGATCGGTTCAAAGTGATCAACGACTCACTGGGGCACCGCGCCGGCGACGAGGTGCTTCGCTGCGTTTCGCTACGGCTCGAAGCACTCTTAGAAGGCCGCGCGCGAGTCTTCCGCCCCGGTGGCGACGAGTTTGTGGTACTTACGGAAGGCAACGTCGATTCGAACGACGTCGCGACGATGGCAACGCAGATTCTCGCTTCGTTTGCGGATCCAGTTCCGTTTGACGGCCGCGATCTTCCGATCACGGTGAGCATCGGAGCAAGCCTCTATCCGACGAACGCAACCGACGCCGGCGAACTCATCAAACAGGCCGACTCCGCAATGTATCGCGCTAAAGACGCCGGGCGGCAAAACGCGAAGTTCTATAGCGGCGCGATGCACGCGCACATCCTGGAACGCATGGGCCTTGAGCTGGACCTGCGTCAAGCGCTTTCTCGCGACGAACTCAACGTGCTCTACCAGCCGATCGTCGAACTTTCGAGCGGCAACATCGTGGGCGCTGAGGCACTCGTGCGGTGGAAGCATCCGCTTCTCGGGGAAGTTCTGCCGGATCGCTTCATCAGTATTGCCGAAGAAATAGGCACGATTATCGAGATGACCGCTTGGGTGCTGCGGCAGGCGTGTATGCACGCGGCAGCGATGCGGGCGATTGGCCTCTCTGCGTTTCGGGTAGCCGTCAACGTGTCGGCCAGAGACCTGTGCGATCCCGGTATTCACGACCACATCACGCAAGCGCTCCGTGAGAGCCGTCTTTCGCCGGATGGCTTAAGCCTTGAGATCACCGAGGGGATCACGCTCAACGACGTCGCCGTTAAGGCGCTGACCGCGATCCAGAAGACCGGCGTCCATATCGTGGTCGATGATTTTGGGATCGGCTACAGCTCGCTCGACTACATCAAGCGCTTGCCGGTCGGCACCATTAAGATCGACAAATCGTTTATCGCCGATCTCGCACATAACTTGCACGATCAGGCCATCGTTAAGTCGATCACGACACTCGCCGAGACCCTCGGCCTCGGTGTCGTCGCCGAAGGCGTCGAAACCACCGCCCAACGCGACTTTCTCGCGACGGTCCACGCACCACTCGCGCAAGGCTACTATTTTAGCCGGCCAATCCCCGATCTGCAGTTCGCGCAACTCGTTCGCGGCCTAGTCACCGAACCAAAGTCCGAGAAGTCCGGTCGCGTCGTCAATCTCTTCGCGAATAAGTCAGCCGGCTAATCCGGGGTCGCGAGCCTCACACTCTTGCAAACCATGACGCGAGCTGGCGTCGCATCTGCTTAGCATTCTGATCGAAGTGCGGTTTTCGATGACCGTTCGCGCCTGAAGGGTGAGGGAAACCCAGTAGAACACGACGTCGATCGACCACGCCCTGATCCGCCACATGCAAGACGCCAGCGGACGCCCACTTCCCAAGTGGTATGACCAAAGCGTCCGGCATCGCCGCCAAAAGCGGACCTAGAAGAACTTCGAGCATCTCGATGAACAGTGGCTCCGTGACGATTGCGCTGTTTCCAGAATAGTTTTTGCCTCTTCGAAAGACCGGGAAGCGTAGAGCGGACGTCGTCGCGATCCGGTCGCAGCTCGCCCCGAAAAGTTCGGCGGTCGACGTGATGCCGAGATGAGCGTGGACCTCGAGTGCATCGAGCATTGCGATGAGATTGCGCCGCATCGAGCCGGCGAACGCGACCTCCCGGCGCATGATACTGGCGTGCTGCTCCGTTAGGTACTCTGGATTCTCACGCGCGATTCGATTCGCAATCGTGAGCTGCTGGAGCCCGGGCGTCAGACCCACGAAAACGAGTTCCGCCTTGGGGTTCGGGAACCAACCAAATGGACCGTAGACGACCACATACTCCTTCGTGCGACCGAGAACTCGATCGTCAGCGAGGAGATGTGCATCGTCCGGCAACGGCGCTGCCCTAAGCGCAGCAATACGATCGAGCAGAGTCATCCCAGGCATTTTAAGTAGGATTCTCCTAGGCTTGTTTCGCGTGAGGAATCGCCAATCGCGCGATCGCCTGTCGAATGTACTTTGCTGCGATAGCGAGGAAGAACAGGATCGTCGCGAGCAGCACGATCGTGGCACCGCTTGACGCGCGAAGGTAGTAGGAGAGATAGAGTCCACCGACGGTGCTCACAGCGCCAAAGACTGCGGCGAGCGCCATCATTGGAGAAAAGCGCGTTGTGAGCTGATAGGCCGCTGCGGCCGGCGTGACGAGCAGTGCGGCCACCAGCACGATACCGACCGACTGCAAGGCGACGACGATCGTCAATGCGAGCATCACGAGCAACGCGTACTCGTACATGCCGGCGTTGATGCCGGACGCCATTGCCACGACTGGATCGAACGACGTGTAGAGCAGGCCGCGATATAGTACGACCGTGATGATCGCGACCGCGACGCTTAGTCCGAGGATGAGCCATAGATCGTTTGGACCAACTGAGAGGATGTCGCCGAAGAGGAAGCTCTGCAGATCGACCGCGTAACTGCGCTGTTGGCTCATCAGAAAGACGCCGAGTGCGAACATGCCGGTAAAGAGGACGCCGATCGTGGTGTCGAGCGAGATGCGGCCGCGACGATGTACGAAGCCGATGCCGACCGCCGTGACCACTGCGACGATTGCCGCGCCGATGTAATAGTTGGCGCCACGCAAGAAGGCGATTACAATGCCGGCGAACGAGGCGTGCGCGATGCCGTCGCCGATGAACGAGAGCTTGCGGATCACGACGTAGGTTCCCATCGTCGAACACAGCAAGCCGACCGCCAGCGCCGCGACGAAGGCGCGCTGCATGAAGGCGTAGTGAAACGGCGCGATGAGCGCGTCGAGAGTCAATGCTTGATCTCCGGGTGCGTGGCGTGCGCCGCGTGCGGCGGATGATCGTGACGCAGGTGGCCGTGGGTATGCGTATGCTCGCGAATCCCCGCGTATGCTCCCGAGGCCGCGACGTCGCCCGGGGTGCCCAGCGCAAGCACGCGGCGGTCGAGTACGAGCAGCCGGTCGAACCAATCGTCGACGCGATCTAGGTCGTGCGTGGTCATGAGCACCGGCATGCCGCCGGCCACGAGTCCGCGCACGACTTCACGCAGCTGCTCTTCGGTTCTCGCATCGACGCCGGTGGTCGGCTCGTCGAGCAACAGCAGCTTCGGTTCCTGTGCGATGGCGCGCGCTACGAAAACTCGTTGCTGCTGTCCACCGGACAGGTTCGCAATCGGCCGTTTCGACAGCGGCTCCATCCCGACGGCACGCAACGCCTGGTGAACGATTTCGCTATCCTGTTTGCCGCAGCGCTGCCAAAACTTCAGCCGCGGAAAGCGTCCCATCGCGACGACGTCCCACACGGTTGCCGGGAAGGACCAATCCACCGCTTCGACCTGGGGCACGTACGCGATCGTCCCCGCCGGCAGCGACCGCGGCTTTGTGCCGAGCACGCAAAGATCGCCGCTGGTCGGTTGCAGCAGCCCCGCAATGGTTTTCAGCAGCGTCGATTTCCCTGAACCGTTAGGCCCGATGATGCCGAGGGCTTCGCCGAAACGTACTTCGAACGTCGCGCCTTCCAGCGCGGTGAAATCGTCGTAGCGCACGACCAGGTCGTACGCGGCGACCGCTTCGCCCGGCGCGCATTCGATCACTTGAGCGACCGAACGATGACGCCGGTATCGTACTGCAGCATGGACGTATAGTTTGCCACATCCGGATTCGTGCCGACCGAGTCGTCGTAGAGGTCCTCGACGACTTTCACGCCGGCGCCCTGCGCAATGGACTGCAGAATCTTCGGACTATACTCCGGCTCGCTGAAGACCGCGTGCACGCCGTGCTGCTTGGCCAGATCGATGATCGCCGCGATCTGCTGCGGGTTGGGCTCCTGCCCCGGGTTCATCTCCACGATGCCGAGCGTCGTGATGCCGAAGCGGTCGTTGTAGTACTGCCACGCATTGTGGAAGACGATCATGTAGCGCTGCGAGCGGGGGATCGTATCGATCTCCCACTGGATCTTCTTGCGCAGGTAATCGAGGCGTGTGTTGTACGTGTCGGCGTTACGCGTGTAGTCGCTCGCGTGCGTCGGATCGACGGCGATCAGGCCGTCGCGAATCTTTAAGACGTACTGCTTGGCGAGTACCGGGTCCATCCACAGATGCGGGTTCAAGCCTTTGACCGGCAAGCCATCCGCGCAGACGACCGTCTTCAGGCTGCTCGAGCCGACGTTAGTGAGCATCTTTGCAAGCCACGTTTCCAAGCCGGCGCCGTTCTCGACCAGGAGCTGCGCCTGCGAGAGCGTCGCGATGTCTTGCGGCGTCGGCTGATACGTTTCCGGCGAAGCGCCGATCGGCACGATGCTCTGCACCGTCACGCGATCGCCGCCTACGCCTTCGACGAACGAGTTGAGCGTCGAGATGGTCGTGACGACGGAAATCTTGCCTTGGCCGGTGTTGTCGGAGCTCGAGTTCGCGGCAGTTTTGCCGGCGCAAGCGGTAAACGCGAGAATGAGCGCGACCGCGAGCACGCGTTTTAGCGACATGCGCTGCACCGTCCGAAGAATTCCATCGCGTGGTCGTCGAGCTCAAAACCGTGCAACTCTCGCAGCGTTTCGGCGAACTGTTCCGCTGCGGCGCAATCGACGTCTTCCACGCGGCCGCACGCGCGGCAGATCGCGTGATGGTGGTGCCGCAACGGCTCGCAGTGCATGAACGACGCCTCGCCCTCCGCATCGACCCGCGACGTGACCGCTCCCTTGGCGAGCAGATGGTCCAGCGTGCGATAGACCGTCGAGAGCGAGACTTTCGCCTGCGAGAGGTCCAGCCGGCGGTGGATTTCCGCGGCTGTGAGGAAGCGGGGCTCTTCCCGCAAAATCTGCGAGATCTGCTCGCGCGGCTTGGTAGCGTACTCGGCTCGGGTACCCATCCCCGAGCTATTTGAGAACCATTCCCAGATACCTTGCTCGGGAAAAGCGGATTCTTATCGGCCCTTACGCCAATCCATCTGCCCTCTTATCACGTTGGAGTCTTGAGGGCGGCTACCCGCCACACGGGGGCCGCCCTCAACCGCCGGCAGAGCTAATCTCTAGCTCGTCGATATTGACGTATCCGTGCGCCTGTCGCAGCGGCTTCATCACCACAACCGAGATGACGTGCAATCCGTTCTGCAATGGCCCACTATCGTACACCAAACGATGCGTCGTTTTTGCCGCGCCGAGGAAGGAGATTTGTTCCATCTCGCGCGGCGGAAAGACCACCGAGGCGTCGCCGCCATTTCTACCGATCACGCCAAAGATTCGCAAACGGCTTCCGTGAAACAGAACGGTCATACAAGCTCCTTCACGAAAACTTCGAGCGCTCTCACCTAAATAACGCCCGTCGCTGCGGCCTTTAATGAACTCCCAGAGACCGCTGTAAGAAACGGCGTTGATTCCGCGACTGTGCGCGACAGGTGATAACGCCACCACCGACTGCGCCGCAGAGGAGGATTGAGGGCCAGAGCAGGCCGCCATCGCCACGACGCATACCGTGGCGAGGCAGCTTGCTTCTAACTTTTGTAGAACTGATTTAAGTCCTGAATAGCGCTGGTGAGTATGACGTGGAACTCGGCATTCTCCGTCGGACCGAACGCAGGATTCGCATTCACGTCATTCATCAGGGTAATGTGCATCGGCCGGGAAATGAGATGTTCGATCATATACCCGACATCGTAGCGTCCATCCGGGATCACGCCCGCCTGATAGAGTGCGTGCGTCAATTCGTCGCCGGACGCCGTTTTTGCAGCGGGCAGCGCCACGCCCTTCGCGGTCAGCTGCGTCAGCGCGCCGTTGATAAAGGCATCGAACGTCACAAAAAACTGCTTTACGTTTTGCGCGCCGTACCGATTTGTCAACGAGGCCCCTTCGTTGGCGGCATCCTTACCGGCTAGATACGAAAAGAGCTGCTGTGATGAAAAGGATTTAGGCCCTCCGCCGGCTTGGACGACGGCGGCAGTCAGGGCGAGATCCGGCGGACCATTGTAGCGCGCTTGAGAAGGGCTATTCGCCATGGTGAGAGCGAGTACAAGGTGGATCATGTCTTTGCTCCTTGAAAGAATCTCTACAAGGTTCCCCACCTAAATAGGCGTTAAGCCCCTAAAAACTGCGCATTTTGAGCATGCAAATACGCCTTCGCTTGGTTCGAGTGGCGCCGGGCTGGGTATCGGCAGGCGATGGACCCGAACATGCTGATCAAGCCTCCCGGGGAACGCGACGGCGCGACGGTAACGTTGAGTGACTCCGAACACAAAGAAGCCACGCGCCGCACCGCATTGCGCGCCGCCGTCGTTTTCGAAACGGTACGCCGCGAGGGCGAACAAGAGTTGGAGCGCCCCGTTGCTTCACTTGCTTTTTCGGGCCTTGCAGCCGGACTCTCGATGGGATTCTCGCTGGTTGCCACCGGGCTCATTCGCGCGGCACTACCGCCGAGCGGCTGGCGGCCGCTCCTTGAAAATCTTGGATACACGCTAGGGTTCCTCATCGTCATCCTCGGACGGCAACAGCTCTTCACCGAGAACACGGTGACGGCGATCGTACCGCTACTGGACGACCCGAACAAACGCGACACGTTGCTGCGCGTCGCGCGTTTGTGGATCGTCGTCCTCGCGACGAATGTGCTCGGTGCGCTTCTTTTCGCGTTGGGTCTCGCGCACACGGACGCATTTGCACCTGAAGTGAAGGCGGCGTTTCTCGAGCTCGGGAAGCAGGCGCTATCTTACGATTTCCTGACGATCCTGGTGAAGGGCATCTTCGCCGGTTGGCTGATCGCGCTGATGGTCTGGCTGCTTCCGGCGGCGGAACGTTCGCGGGTCAGCGTGATCATCATCATCACGTACATCGTCGGCGTAGCCGGCCTAAGCCATATCATCGCCGGTTCGGTCGAGGCACTCTATGCGGTTGTAAGCGGTGCAGCGACGTGGGGACATTATTTCGCCGGGTTTCTGCTGCCGGTTTTTATCGGCAACTCGATCGGCGGCGTGCTCTTGGTCTCGATTCTCAACTACGGACAAGTTGCGCCGGAGGCGGACGCGTAGGGTGAGAGTGAGGGTGAGGCCGTTAGTCACGCGTACCGTCGTCGTTACCGAATGGCAATGCTGAACGGGTTATTGAACCCCGACCCGAGCGTTTTGACCGTGTCGCCGACCGCCGCAATTTCCTTCACGTCGTTGTTGGCTGAATCGGTGACATAAATGTTTCCCGATCCATCAATCGCGAGAGCAGTCGGCCTGAAAAATCCAGAGCCGAGCGTGTTAATGGTGGGGGATGCAGGGACGCTGCCGCCGACCGCCAGCATCTCCTTCACTTCGTCGTGAAAGGTGTCGGCCACGAAGACGTTGCCGGAACTGTCTACGGCAACGCCTATCGGCTCGCTGAATCCCGATCCGAGTGTGATGATGGTGGGCGATACTAGCGGAATGCTGCCGTTGACGGCCACAATCTCCTTGACCTCATTGTTCAACGAGTCGGCGACAAAGACGTTGCCGGAACTGTCGACGGCGAGACCGTACGGTTCGTCGAATCCCGAGCCAAGCGTATTGATAATAGGCGACGCCGGAACGCTGCCGTTGACGGCGCGCATCTCTTCCACCTTGCCTGCGCCGAAGACGTCCGTCACGTAAACGTTTCCGGACCCGTCGACAGCAACACCTTCCGGCTGGATAAATCCCGACCCGAGCGTCCGGATGGTCGGCGATGCCGGAATGCTGCCGCCAACCGCTACGAATTCCTGCACTCCGCCGTTGGCGACGACATAGACGTTGCCCGAACCATCGACCGCAACGCCCTGCGGATGGTCGTATGGCGGCCCGAGTTGTTTGATGGCCGGCGATGGCGGAATGCTGCCAGCAACCGCGAGGATCTCCTTCACAAAGCCATTACCGTTGTCGGACACGTAGATTCCGCAGATGCCGTTGCCGAACGTTACGTTGACGTGCGCCGTTACCGGCAGCGCTCCGCTCCCGGCCAATGGCGCCGCGCCGATGGTGAGTTGGACGACTTTGTTTGCCGCCACTGTTGCGGAAGGCGTCAGCGTGAAACGGTTTGGCGACGACGGCGACGGCGCTCCGGTTACCGGCAGATCGGCGGCGTCGTTCGATACGAGCGATGCGGTCGGAGCGCCCGCGCCCAGGATGAGGTTATTGGCGGCGTCGACGCCGTAGACCCGCACGTGTTGTGCTTCCGAACTACACTTGCCGAGAGAGAACCCCGACGTCATGTTGCCCGAGAGCGACGCGTCGGCGTCCGGCTCGAGCACGACCGACGCCGGAACGCCGTCTAACGTCACGCTGATTTGATTTGACCGCCCGAGCGCAATCGTGAATCCGACGCTCTGATCGGACGAGAGTTCGTGCGCCGTTATGGGGATCGTACATGCGGACGGGCATCCCGTTACCGCATCGTAGGTTGAAAACGTGGCTGCGTAGCAGTCGCCCGAGGATGGGCACGGCTTTAACCCGGAAATCATCACCGTGCAAAACGTTCCCGCCGAGATACCCGAACAGCCCGCGGCATTGGGCGTGAGCCCGACGACCTTCGTGACATGGGCAAGCCCCACAATCGCGATCTTCATGGCCGCCGTTGCCGGCGAGACGTATCGCGGTGCCGCGTGGTGCGTCTTCTTTTTTCTAGGCACCAGTATGCGGAAGACAAGACTGCTCTTGGCACCATGGTGTGCGTCGTTCGTAAACGGCGGCGCCGCAGGCGTTGGCCCCACTCCTGCGGACGAACATGCCGCAAGTATTGCGACGGTGAGAAGGGCACTTAGCGACCTGGCGATAGTTGCCATGAACGACACTCCCAAACCGGCGCACGGTTTCACAAAGTTAGCGAACGACAACGCTCGTTGGTGCCAGGAAGCCCGAGCCGATCGTCTCCACGGTGCCGTCGACCGCCTTAATTTCCTTCAACGCGTTGTTGTTGGTATCGGCGACATAGACGTTACCCGATGCATCAACCGCGACACCCTGCGGATTGGCGAATCCCGTTCCGAGGGTGTTGATCGTGGGCGACGCCGGGATGCTGCCGTTGACCGCCAGAATCTCATTCACCGAGCTATTGCCGAAATCGGCCACATACACGTTGCCGGAACTATCGACCGCAACGTTCGTCGGTCGAAAGAATCCCGATCCGAGTTCGATGATGGTGGGCGATGGCGGGATGCTGCCGTCGACCGCCAAAATCTCTTTCACCTTATTGTCACCGGTGTCGGCCACAAAGAGGTTCCCGGAACCATCGACGGCGATACCCTGCGGCTCGTAGAACGCCCCCGAGCCGAAGGTCTTGGTAACCGGCGATGCCGGAACGCTGCCGTTGACTGCCAACATCTCGACCACCGCGGGGACAAACATGCTCGTCAAGTTGTCGGTCACGTAGACGTTGCCTGACGCGTCGACCGCGACACCCGCCGCCACGTTGACTCCCGAGTCGAGTATCCTTATCGTGGGCGATGCCGGAATACTGCCGCCGACTGCCATGATCTCCTGCACCTGGTCGCTCTGGGCATTCGCCACGTAGACGTTGCCCGAACCGTCGACCGCGACGTTGAGCGGCCCGTCATATCCCGAGCCGATGTTATTGCTGGGCGGCGATGGTGGGATACTCCCGTCGACCGCCAGCGCCTCCTTCACGAAGTTATTGTAGAATTCGGCGACGTAAACGCCGCATATCCTGTTGTCAAACGTTACGTTGACGTGCTGCGTAACCGGCGAGGCTTGGCTCGCGGCGAGCGGCGTCGCGCCGATCGTGAGCTGGACGACTTTGTTTGCCGCGACCGTTGCGGAAGGCGTCAGCGTGAAACGATTCGGCGACGACGGCGACGCTGCCGCTACGGACAGATCGGCTGCATCGTTCGATGCGAGCGACGGAGTGGGAGCGCCCGCGCCCAGGATGATGTTGCTGTCGGCATCGAGGCCGTAGACGTTCACGTGCTGTGCCGCCGAACTACATTTTCCGAGAGAGAATCCCGACGTCATGTTGCCCGTAAGCGCCGCGTCCGCGCCCGGCTGGAGCACGACCGAGGCCGGAATGCCGTCTAACGTCACCTTGATTCGATTTGTCCGGCCGAGCGCAACGGTGAACTCCACGGTTTGATTGGACGAGAGTTCGTGCGCCGTTCCCGGGATCGTGCACGCGGATGGACATCCGGTGACGGCATCGTACGTTGCCATCGTGCTCACGTAGCAGTTGCCCGAGGATGGGCACGCCCTTAGTCCATCAATCGTGACCGTGCAGAATGTTCCCGCCACGGTGCCCGAACAGCCCGTGGCGTTGGGCGCGAGCGCTACCGTTTTCGTGACGTTGGTAAGCCCCAAAATCACGATCTTCATCGCCGCCGTTGCCGGCGAGATGAATCGCGGCGACGTATGGGCCGTCTTCTTCTTTGTGGGGATCAGGATCCGCAACACCAAGCGGCCCTTAGTGCTATGGTGCGCGGCGTTCGCAAGCACCGGCGGCACAGCCGTAGGTCCCGCTCCTGCGGACGAACACGCCGCAAGTGAGGCGGCGGCAAGAAGCGCACTTAAGGACCTGGCGGTAGTTGCCATGTACGACGCTCCCAAACCAGCGCGGGTTTCAAAGGGCCTTCGGGCTGGCCGTTAGGCGACCTGCGAGCTCGCGCTTCAGCGACTCCACTTCGGCGCGCAGCATTCGCGCTTCGATGTGATCGTAGGTCGCGCCGGCGCTTTCAGCGAGCTTGACGATGCTGCGTACCTCATCGGGATCGATGTCCGCGCCGTTGCGATGGGGACCGTATAAGACGATCGTGAGCAACTCGTCGCGCAGCAACACCGGGGTTGCAAGCACGGAGTTGCCGATACTCGGTAGGTCTTCGGTGGACCAGCGGACGTCGGCCAATCGTATCGGCGTGCCTTCGGCCAGCAGGTGCAGCACGAGGGGATCGTCTTCCGCCAGCTCGCCGACGTCGCCGGCGCTCCAGCCAGCTGCGATTTCGCGAACGAAGCGTCCTTCGGCGCGGTCGCGATGAAAGAGCGCGCCGGACGTGAGATCGAGCGCCTGCACCGGCTCGTGTACCAGGAAGCGATCTACCATCTGGTGCGAATCGGCGCGCGACAACGCCACGGCCGCCCTGGCGAGCCGCTTCTCCGCCTCGTGGCGCGCGCGAAAGAACGTTCCGTCGACGAAGCGGTCGACCCCGTGATGGAGCATGCTGAGCGACGAGCCCAGCGCCAAAGCGACGATGATCTCCGCCGTGAGCGTCAGCTGCGTCTGTGCGAACTCCTTGCCCATGAACCAGTCCAGCAGTAGAAACGTGCCCGCGATGATCGTGGTGATCGCGCCATAAATCAACGCTCGGCTGATCGCGAATTGAATGTTGAAAACGCGCTGGCGGATGACCGCGTACGCGACGGTCAACGGAACGCACACGCCGAGCGCCGTGAGCAAGCCGGAGAACCAGTCGGGCAACGAATACGGAATATTGATGGCAGCGACTCGCAACAGCAGCACAACGGGGAAAACCAAAATCCATCGCATGCGCTGGCGTTCGTCCCCGTGGCTGCGGACCAGCGTCGCGATGAAAATCGCGGCAGCGGCGAGATAGACAATCGACGTGAAGTTGACGAGGCGGTCGAAGAGCCACTGCGACGGCAATCCCAAGAAGACGATTCGCCCGAACACACAAAACCATGCCAGCGGCAAGACGATCGCCAGCGCCACGGCAGCGCGATTTGCCGGGATCCTCCATCCTTCGAGACGATTGCTCGGAAAACGAAGTGCGAAGATCGTCACGAGCGCGCAGCTCGCTCCGCCCAACGCTACGAGCGCTAGATAGTTGGCCCAGAAGAACCAGTCGGAGCCCGGCCAGTAGAATCCCAGATCGCCGAAGCGCCGGAGAACGCAATACAGGTAGAACGCCCACGTCATCGGGCTCGGCCGCAAAAGCAGTATCGTCGATCCAACGATAAGAAAGACGAGATACGCTGCTACGATCGATATGAAATAAGCGCGGTCGGTATCCGTCATCTTCACGGGCTGCGCCAGCACCGTTACGGTGCGTGACGCTCCGCTACGAACGACATTGATGGTCAACGGCGGCGGCGGCAGCTGAAAAAGTCCGCGCGGAAGGGGCGCTGCCACGCGGTCACCCGGTTGGATCGACGCCTTCGCAGCCGGCGATCCATCGCCGATGCCGACGACGACCCCGTCGTAATCGACGTAGAGGCCATTGTCCGGGCAAGCCGCCCACAAGCAGTTTAGTTGGGGTGGCAGAGTACCGAGCATCCAGATGCCAACCACCAGAACCAGCGTAAGGCGCCAGAAACCGCTCATTGCCGCATTCGCAATCTTCGCATCATCGATTCGTCGGCGACTGAGTTTTCGGAGGGTGGGACGTAGAGGGTCGAGAGTGCGGCCACGTGCGCTTGAGGCAAGTCGCGCAGCGCGACGCGTTCGATCGCTGGAGGGCTGATCGGAAGCCGTGCCGCTTCATAAACCACCACCTCGTGATCCGGCGGATACGTTTCCAGGAGCGTCTCGGTCAATATAGCGATACCGTCCGAATTCCACGCTCGATCGCTCGGTCGAAACGACAGGTCCCCGATGACGCCGATTTGCCACAGCAGCAGCTTGCTCGCGGGATCTGCTCCGCGCCGATGTACCAAGAAATCCGTCGCCTCGTAACTACGCAAACCACCGTCGATCGGATCGACTCCCAAATCGGCAAACAGGCAATCTTGCGCCGAGACGGCCGGCAGCATCTCCGCTTCGAAGCCTTCGGCACGCGCGCGACGTACGGACTCGTGCAGAGGAAACGCGGCGACGCCGGGGTGTCCGTAAGAGACCACGCAGACCCGCACGTTCTCGCGAACCTTTGAGACAATGCATTCGACCATCTCTAGATACGTTTGGCGTCGTTGTTTGCCGACTGCGTAGAAACGTGCCAGCGATTCGGTCGAGGCATTCAGCTTCGAAAGCCAGTATTCGGACAATGAATCGGCGACGATCGAGAAAACCTTGTCGGCCTCCTGAATGCGTTGAGAGGCCTCGAGCGTCGTCTGCGCTGGGGCACGAATGCCGATACCTACGGCGCAGAGCGAGCCGCGCTTCATTTCTTCTGCGTTGATAGACTATCTATTAAGTCGAGGCTCATTTGGATCGTGTGATGCGGGCCCGTAGGGACGCCGCCCTTTGCCTTAAGTTCGGCTTCAACGGCCTTTTTGATGGCGTCGTCGTCGAACTCGGCCAAAGCACGTGCGGGCTCATCGAGCAACCCGAGGTTAATCAGGAACGTCTTCCTGTCTGCGCAACTCAGTTTCTTGAACCGGTCTCGCGTGGGGGCATCCGTCGCGAGCTTAAGCAGGTACTCACAGAGAATCGGTTCTGACATTGAATCTTTCTCCTTCAGCGGGGAATCGACACCTTGGCTGACGAGCACGAGACTCTTCTCAGCATCCTATTAGATGGCGAAAGTCGACGTAAGGGGCCGAAAGTCCCAGAAGCAACCTCGAGGGTTGCCGCCCCTTCGGGCTTTGGCTACCTGCGAGGCGCCTCGGTCGCAGGTCTCGAAAGCGAGTCGCCCACCACCGCAGCAACGGGAGCGTGTACATCGTGCCTCTTCATCGACGCAGACAACCCGACCCGGCCGCCTCCGATATCTACGCGACCCGTGCGCTGGACGCGACGATTCCGAAACACTTCATTCCGCCGGAAGGCTTGCGGCCGGACGTCGCGTTCCAACTCTGCGCGGACGAACTGATGCTGGACGGCAACGCGCGACAAAACCTCGCGACGTTCTGCCAGACGTGGTTCGACGAGGGGATCCATAAGCTGATGGATCTGAGCATCGACAAGAACATCATCGATAAAGACGAGTATCCCGCAACGGCCGAAATCGAAAGCCGCTGCGTGCATCTTCTCGCGCACTTGTGGAACTCGCCGACGGCCGGGACGACCATTGGCTGTTCGACCACCGGTTCGAGCGAAGCGGCCATGCTGGGCGGCCTCGCTTTGAAGTGGAAGTGGCGCGAACGCCAGGCCGCGGCCGGTAAACCAACCGATAAACCGAATCTCGTCACCGGCCCCGTGCAGGTGTGCTGGCATAAGTTCGCGCGCTATTTCGATGTCGAGTTGCGCGAAGTGCCGCTTGAACGCGACCGCTTGGTGATGACGCCCGAGGAAGTGCTCAAACGCGTCGATGAAAACACCATCGGCGTCGTGCCGACGTTCGGCGTTACGTTTACCTGTCAGTACGAGCCGGTCGCCGAGATCGCGGCAGCGCTGGACGAATATCAGCGCGAGACCGGCATCGACGTTCCGATCCACGTCGATGCGGCCTCCGGCGCGTTCCTCGCGCCGTTCGTGCAGCCGGAAATCATCTGGGATTTTCGTTTGCCGCGCGTGCGCTCGATCAATGCATCCGGACACAAGTTCGGCCTCGCGCCGCTCGGCGTCGGCTGGGCGATCTGGCGCGAAGCCAGCGATCTCCCCGAAGGCTTAGTCTTTCACGTGAACTATCTCGGCGGCGACATGCCAACGTTTGCGCTCAACTTTTCGCGGCCGGGCGGCCAAGTGGTGTGTCAGTACTACTTGATGCTGCGTCTCGGGATGGACGGCTATCGGCGAATCCATCAGGCCTGCTACTACGTCGCCCAGCACGTCGGCCGCGAGCTGGCCACAATGGGCCCGTTCGAAGTGCTCTTCGACGGCGACAGCCGCTACGGAATACCGGCGGTCTCGTGGAAGCTGAGCGACGACGCGGACGTCTGCTATTCGCTCTTCGATCTCTCCGAGCGGTTGCGCGCGCGCGGCTGGCAAGTGGCGGCGTATTCGATGGTCCCCAACATCAGCGACATGACAGTCATGCGCGTGCTGATCCGACACGGTGCCACGCTCGATTTCGGAAACGCGCTCATCGACGACATCCGTCGGTCGATCGAGTATTTCCGCACGCATCCGGTGTCCAAGCCGATGACCGAGGAGGAAGGCGGCTCGCACAATCACGACGCGCATCAAAAGCACCGCCTGCACCACCCGAAGGTCTTAACGACCTAGAAGGGCGTGGGGATTGGCGTCGGGCTGGGCGACGGGGTGACGACCGGCAGGTTGCAGGCGACCAGAGCGGCCTTCGCCTTCTCTTTGATGGTGTCGACCCAGTAGTTCGAGGTGTCTGCGAAGGTCGGCAGAGTTAAGTCGATCTTGGCCGCGCGGGTTTGCACCTTCGGGATAACTGCCGTGATCGAGGGAACGCCACTGCCGAATTCGAGCACGCTACCGGCCAGGACGAACCACCCGGATGCCAGGAGCTGGTTCGGGATCACGTTGCCGGCCGTGGGGCACGGCGGCCCGAGGTTGATCGCCATATCAGACTGGAGGGCGTAGGCCCAGGCTTCAACGGCCGCGATCTGCGTGAAGTACTTCGCCCGTGACATAGTCTCGGGACAGACGGCATCGAGCACACCGCGCTCCTGGGCCAGCCCCTGGACGATGTCCTGAAGGTCGGAGAGCTCCTTGAGCTGGTCGCCGGATTTGCGGGCCGGATGGCGCTCGTAGTCCTGGACCGTGTTCTGGAACTCGTTGATGTTCTTGGCATCGCACCGCGTGATCGCCACCATCGACGAACTCGCCCGCGCCCCCGCCGCCCCGAGGGACACTACCAATATCGCAGCGGCTAAAAGCGCCGTCCCAATCGTTCTCATGTGATTGACTGGTGCTCAGGCGCCCCTCTATAATCCTCCGAGCGCATCCGCTGGCCGCAAAGCCTGGGATTTTGACAGGTTCTTGTTCCGCGGCGGTATAATTAGGCGCGTTGCCCGATTGGGTTTGGGGGCGTAGCTCAGCTGGTAGAGCGCGTGCTTCGCATGTACGAGGTCTGGGGTTCGACTCCCCACGTCTCCACCAAAAACGAAAAGAGCCTGCAGGTCTAGCAGGCTCTTTTTTTGCGGATAATCTAAGGCACTTCCTATCGACAAATGCACGGCGATATTGCAGCGGAGGCAGCGACCTAAGACCTATTACGGTTTGAGTCGCATGGGCGCAGCAGTCCGAGCGACACCACTCTCGGAACACCGGCCCTGTAAGAAATGGATCCTGAAAAGAGGCTTGCTTCGCATTTGACATGCTCCCCGGTTTGAGGCCGAGGATATTTCAACGCATCCCTCATGAGACACGTCGAGCTTCCTGATTCGACGATCCGCCAATCGGTGAATCTCCACAGGCGATCCGGGCCTGTCCGGCCCTTCCTAAAACGTTTACTGCAGCGTTCGAATCCGCATTTGCGGTGTAATCGCAAACTACGCATTTGAACGAAGTCTGGGTCGGCCTGTTGGCCTCATCGACATGACCGCATCGCGAACACTTTCGACTCGTATCGCGCGGGTCCACGAGCAAAAGCGAGCCACCACTCCAGGCAAGTTTATAGGTGAGCTGACGCCGAAACTCGCCCCAGCCTTGGTCGAGAATACGTCGATTCAAGCCGCTCTTCGCGCGCACGTTTCGACCGGGGTCTCGCACGGTTCCACTCGCTGACGCCGTCGAAATTGAGAACGCGAAGGTCTTCCAGCACGACGACCGCGTGGTTCTTGCTGATCGTAGTACTGGCTTTGTGAAGCATATCCCGACGCACGTTCACGATCTTGCGCTGGACCCGAGAGACGTGCGCCTTCGCTTTGCGCCAATTCGCAGAGAACAGCTCCTTGCGCTGCATCCGCCGCTGGTAGAACGCAAGTCGCTTCTCGCATGCCTTGAAAGCATTTGCTCCATCGACGAACGTACCGTCGGACAGCGCAGCGAATCGGGCGACGCCTAAGTCGATTCCCACTGAGGATGTTGCGGCATGAACCGGGCCGTTTACTTCGCGCTCCGTCAAAATCGCGACGTACCAGTGCTTACCGTCGGATGACACCGTGACATTCTTAGGAGTACCTTCGATGTGGCGACTCCGGCGAAAACCAACCCATCCAACCTTCGGCAGGTAGATGCAGCTGCCGTCAATCGTGAAACCCTGTGGGAACCGAATGCCCTGCGGGCGGCCTTTTTTCTTGAAGCGAGGTCGACGCGCGGGAAGCTTTAGATTGAATGCCCTGCTGTACCCGACGGCTAGATCTTTGAGAGTCTGTTGCAATGGTTGGGAATGAACGTTCCGCAAGAAGGCGTACTCGCTTTTGAGGTAGGCGAGGTACTCGCACATGGCTCCGTAGCCAAGTTTCTTCTCACCGCGTTCAAGACGGATCTCGTTCTGGGCGAGCAATTCATTCCAGACGAAGCGTGAGCAACCGACGAATCTGCGGAGCAGCTCATCTTCGGCTTTCGTTAGCAGCAATCGAAAGCGATACCCTTGTCGGCGTTTCACGAACCGATTCTCCCGCACGGCTATGCCATACGTATGGCCTTCTTCCTTCGCCAATGCTGGACGGTCTGCTTCGCATGTAAGAGGTCTGGGGTTCGACTCTCCACGTCTCCACCAATTGGAAACCCGCGTCCCGCGGGGGATTGTGGGTTTCTTGTTCCTGACGCGAGATCACGCGGACGTCGATCGACACGCGCGGCGAGAAGGCCTTCGCTATCGTAAAGGTGGACGTCGAGCGTTTAGTCGTGACGCGCGAACGAATCTCGACGCTCGAATTGCGTCAGAGCGTCTGGCGATCGCGTTTCAGCGGCGCTCCGCCCAACTCTCGCTCTCGGTCTTCGCCTTTATCTTTGTCGCGGTGCTCAGCTTCAACGCGTATCAGCGTCAGCCCAACCATCTGCTGCGGTCGCTGATCGTCTATCTCGCGATTTTCCGGAATTACGCGTGGGCAGCCCTAAACTATGGAAGTGGGGTGGCCCGGTTTACCGGGCAGCGTCGATCGAGCGTCGGCGCCGCCCAGAACCCGCCGAAGCTCCCGACGGCCCGAGAAGCCGGCTGGAGATGATGATTCGCCGGAAACGGCGAACCCGACAGGGCAAATCGGAACGTCGTTGGTGACTTGTCCAGTTCGAGTTGAGGTGTGCGGATGCCCGGAGACTCCCCCGAGCCCCCATTTCAGATATTCGTCTCCTACGCTCGGGATGATGACGTAGCGCCGCCCCTTGAGACCGAGGTCAAGGGGTTCGTCAGCACACTGCTCAAGCATTTAGAATATCACTTTACGTCACTAGGTCCGCCTAGACCGACTTTGTGGCGGGATACACGCGTCATTGACCCGAGCGCGCAATTCGATCCACTCATTGCGAAGGGCATTGAGGAATCTCAAGTGCTTCTCGTCGTACTCTCGAATAATTGGATCAATCGGCCGTACTGCAGAGCAGAACTCGAGATGTTCGGAAACCATTTCGCGCTCGAGGGCAGCGAGACGGCGAAGCAGCGTATTATTGTTGTGCAAAAGCACTACCTCGATCCCCAAGAACGCCCCGCGCTACTCCAGGGGCAATCCGGATACGCATTTTATCGCAACGATGACGAACATCCTGAAAACTTCGTGGAATACTTCGGCCACGCAAAACTTCCCGAAGAGTTCCACGATCTCGCCCGAGCTCTGGCAACGGACCTCTGGAAAAGGCCGCAAGTGCAGGCTCGCGGCAGGCCTACCGACACGCCAGCTAATCTTACGCCGCCGGTTGCGCGCAAGGCCAGCCGGTCGATTTACGTAGCCAGGCCGGCGCCCGACATGCAAGGACCCTACAATCGCCTCGTTGACGAACTGCGCTTCCGTCACTACCGGGTCATTCCCGAGCAAGAGATTCCTTTCGACGGGACCGCTTCCGGCTTCATCGTAAACGCACTCGCTGAAGCCGAGTCCTCCATTCATCTGCTCGGAGCAAAGGCTGGTTTTACACCGGAAGATGCGAGCAGTCCGATCGCAAAGTTGCAATTGGAACTGGCGGCTGTTCGAGCCGCTGAGGGCGGCGATTTCCACCGCATCATTTGGGCGCCCAAAGTATTCGTCTTTGGGTCGCAGAGCGAGACGCAGCGAGATCCCCTTGCTGTCTTGCAATTGCTCGACGCCGAAAGGCCAGACGACAAGGTCGATGGGAGAGAGATCAGTGCGTTCGTTGAGTTCGTCTTGCAGCATCTCGAACGTTCGGAACCCCCGCCAAGTTCGGCCACGTGGGAACAGCTTAGCCCTGATGCGCGCGTCTATCTATACCACAGCAACGAGGATCTAGCATATGCTCTCGAGGTTGGTGCGGCGTTGCAAAAGCTTAACGTCGAGGCCGTTACGCCGGCGCTCGAAGGCGACCCAGCTGAAGTGGCTGCTTTACATCATCAAGATCTCGCGGAATGCGACGCCGTCGTGCTTTGCTGGGCGAATGCCCCCGACGTCTGGGTAAAATCGCGCTCGCACGAGCTGCGGAGCTGGCGCGCACTAGGTAGGGAGAAGAACTTCGTTTACCGCAGTCTCATTGCGGGGCCCCCGCCATCTCGCGTCAAGGAAGGCCTACTGAATCTCCCGCCGCGTTGCGAAATCGACGTCGTCGTCGACCTTACGGGAGTCGAGCTAGTTTCGCCGGAAAACTTGCATTCACTCGTGCGCAACACGCCTGAAACAGTGCAGTAGCAATGGGCCCAGGGCTTTCACGCGATCGTCCGTTCGCCGGACTGCGGGCGTTCAGATTCGAAGACCACGAATTTTTCTTTGGGCGAGAAGCGCAGATTTACTCGCTCTATCGAATACTCGACCGAAGTCGATTCATATCGGTGGTCGGCAGTTCGGGCAGCGGCAAGTCTTCGCTCGTGAGCGCCGGGCTTTTACCGCTTCTGCGCGCCGAGAGCGAGGGTCGTGGTGGGCGAAACTGGCGGTTCGCGTCGATGCATCCGGGCACTTTTCCCGTCAGGGCACTTGCAACCGCTTTGAGCACAATTAGCCCGGATCAAAGCGGGGATTCCGAGATACAAGAGATCCGAAAAGAGCGCACCGAACACCTCTTGCGCCGGTCGAGCTTTGGACTCGTACATGCTTTAGAGGAAATGCGCGAGCTTCAAGGATGCACATTGCTCTTGGTTATCGATCAGTTTGAAGAGCTCTTCCGTTCGCCGCAATCGAGCGGAATGAACGATCCCGTCGCCGAGGCCCGTTGGCGCGACGAGTCAACGCAATTCGTTCAACTTCTCGTCGAGGCGGCGCGCCGGCGAGAAGGCTGCCGGGTTTACGTGCTACTCACGATGCGCTCCGATTTTATCGGTGACTGCGCGCGCTTCTATGGACTGCCCGAGGCCGTCAGCTCGGCGCAGTTTTTGGTTCCCTCGCTTACTCGCGATGAGCGCGAGGACGTTTCACGCATGCCGCTTGCGAGAGCAGGGGCAACGATCGAACCAGCGCTCGTCGAGAGGCTCCTAAACGATGCGGAAAGCGAAATAGACCAATTGCCGGTACTCCAGCACACGCTATTGCGTCTGTGGGAGTGCGCAGCCCCGGTTGCGGCTGGGGAAGCAGCGCGGCACTTAACACTCGAAAAATATCAAGAGATTGGAACGATCGAGAACGCACTTTCGATTCATGCTGAAGAAGTAATGGCGTCATTACCCGAGGCGCAGCTAGCCATCGAGCAAACCTTTCGAGCCCTCTGCGAGCTCGACAAAGAGGGCCGTGCAACTCGGCGCCCGCTGCTATTCGAACAACTTTTGGCCGAAACCGGCATGCAGCGCCAAACGCTTCTGGACGTGCTCGACCGATTTCGGTCCGAGGACTGCTCGTTTGTCGTTCCATCGCCGTTGTCAGTTCCGGAGCTTCTAAACGATACGCGCATTGACGTCGTACATGAAGCGCTTCTTCGTCGCTGGGAGCGAATCGGTTCGACGCGCGAGAAGACGACGCTGGGAGTGGAGCTGGGCACAAAGACAGGATGGCTCGAATCCGAAGCAGACGACGGGCGATTTTATCGAGTGTTGCTAGCAATTGCGGAAATGGGATCCCCGGAAAACGGCGCCCTTCTTCCGCTCGATCAGGTGAAGGCGCGTTGGGAATGGTGGAATTCCCGTCCAAGAACGGAAGCCTGGGCACGTCGTTATGGCGGTCAGTTGGCAAGAGTGGAGCGCCTGATTGAGGCTAGCCGAGATGCGTTAGTCGCCGACGAGCGGCGGTTAGAACAAATTAGATTGCAAGAGCGCGCAGCATACGAACGTAAGGTTCGGGCGGCTGCCCGCCGAGAAAGCAGACGGCACATGTTGCCCGCGGCGTTTCAGATTGCAGTATTCGTAATTAGCGCAACGGTGATTGTCTACGCCATCATGATCGCGCGAAGCGACCAACAGGCAACGACGAAAATTCAAGCGCAAAGCCTGGAACTTCAAAGGGCGAACGATCTGGTCAAACAATTGTCAACCGACAGTCTGCGCAAGAAAGGCGTCAACGCCAAGAATCCCACCGACCCGTAAGAATGCCCGTTCCTAACGATACGGTAACGTGAATTGGAATTTTCCCGTGCAAAAAACCTACGCGCTCGGAGCGCTCGCTAAAACCCTCTCGTCCAGGCCCTGCGAAGGAACTAACCGAATGTTTGTATCGTTCTTGGTGAGAGATTGTTCTTTGGGAGGAATTCATGAATTCTCGAACATTTAGCCGCTATGCTGGAGGCATATTTGCAACCGTTGTTATTCTTGCCGGCTGCGGCGGATCGCAGGGTGGGACGTCGATAACGCCACAGGGGGGCGGCCCGGCAGATGCTCGTCAGGACCGCGTCGGTTCGCATAAGGGCGGAGCCCAGACGACCGCCTTCACAGTGCAGGGGCGCGAGTTGCTCCTCAATGGCAAAGCCTTCTTCGTTAAGGGCATGGACTACGGAAACGCTCAGATCAACGCGTATCCGGACCCGAACCCGCTGGACGACGCAAACGAGCCGATCTGGTCGCAAGATCTCGCTGAAATGCGCGCCGCGGGTGTCAACTCGCTCAAGGTATACAACATCAGCTTGACCAGCTTCAAGCCGTACTACAGTCAGCTGGGTCAAAACTTTTCGCCGCTCCGGTCCGACGAGACGGGCAAGATCGGCAAGTTCCTCACCGCGGCCTGGAATGGTGGCGATCATCCGATTTACGTCGTACTCAGCCTCGCGTTCTCGGGACAAAACGTCTTGATTCCGAGCTATGCAAAAACCATCGCGACCGTCGCCGAACTCTCGACGAAAGAATATTCCGCGTACCCGGCGTTCATGGGCTTCAGCATCGGCAACGAGATCAACGATGCTACCGTCCGCGTGAACCCCGCGTGGTGGAAGGCGCTTAACCAGATTGACGCCGGGTTTAAAGCCGGCTACAAGGAAGCGAACGCAGAGAAAATCACGACCACCACGATGGTCGACGACAACATGGATACGCTGCAGCAAGGCGAGGCGAACCACTTCACCGTCGACGTCTGGGGCATCAACTCGTATCGCGGATTCACCTTCACCAACATCTGGAAGCAGTTTCACTCGGATACGAAAAAGCCGGCGCTCATTTCCGAATACGGCTACAGCACGGCGTACTATCCGGCGGCCGGCGCCCAGTACGACGACACGTTGCACTACTGCCCGACGAATACGTACCCGAAAGACTACAACAAAGCCCCGTACTACGGCCTTCCGGCGCCGCGTCCGTGGGAGTCCGCCAAGGAATTGCCGGCAACCGGCAATCCCAACAGCCAGGATTACGTGAACCTCGTTGTGGCTAACGCCGACGAAGTCTTCCAACACTCGACCACGCAAAGCGGCGGCGATAACGTTGGTTCCGGCGGCTACTACTTCGAGTGGAACGATGAGTGGTGGAAGTCGGGATGGCCGAACGCACCGCACATCGGCGGCGAAGGCAACGTCATTACCACGAACGCCGTGTTCCCGGGTTGCTATCGCGACGAAGGCTGGTTCGGGCTCAACGCGGTCGCGCCGACCGGCAGCGGCACCAAGCCGTTCCCGGCTCGCACCGCCGACAAGCGCATTCCGAAGCCCGCGCTCAAAGCGATCGCAAAAGAGTTCGCCTCCCAGCCGGACTAAAGCGACCGTCTCCGCAGCTGCGGTGGGAGCGACGCGTGTCGCCTCACCGCAGCTGACGATCCGATCGCAATGCGATCGACGCTGTGGCCTTCAAATTCTCCGAACCAAATCGCGCCGTCCGGACCAGGCGTGATGTCGTAGGGTCGCAGTCCCCCGAACTCCAAACCGTACTCGGTAATCTTGTGCGAGTTCTCGTCCAAGCGCGCGACGACGGAGACGCCGTTGTATGTTCCGCTTGTTGGGTCGGTGCATTCAGTAAACCACAGCGCGCCATCGGGGCCGGTAGTAATTCCTGAGGGAGCCGATCCGGTCGCGCCGCCGTATTCGCTGACTTGCGGATTGGCGGGTGTTGCGGTCGTTGGAATGCGGCCGATCTTATTCTTGCCTTTGTCGGTAAACCACAGCGCGCCGTCGGCGCCGGAGGTGATGCTCACCGGTTGCGACCCGGCGGCAAGCACGATTTGCGTCACCGCCATGCTCGGCGTGATCTTTCCGATCACGCCCGCGGCGCATTCGGTGAACCACACGTTGCCGTCCGATCCCAGCGTGATCCCGCTCAGCTTCGGCGTGCCGGCTGCGACGGCGCCGGAGAACGTCATCGCGCCGGTCGTCGTTACGCGACCGATCTGATTGCCGGTGCCCCATTCGGTGAACCACATCGCGCCGTCGGCGCCTTCAACGATGTTCTTCGGATCGGACCCTGAAGTATTCGCCCAGACCGCCCCCACGCCGGTTTGCGAGATGTTGCCGATCATCGACGCGTAGCCGTATCCGGTAAACCAAAAGTTCTCGTCGGGGCCGACGGCGATTCCATCCGCTGGGACTTGCCCGAGGCTCGACGGCAGCGGATAATCTTTCAACGTCGGGCTGCTACCGGTTGCGTCGATTCTTCCGAGGCCGCTGTTGTTGCCGGCCGAGTTTTCGTAGAACCACACGCCGCCGTCGGGGCCGGTCGTGATGCCGGTTGGTCCGGCGTCAAACGGCGCGGTCGCCGGCATGTAGAACTTCGTAACCGTTGGCGACCCCAAAAAGCCGCTGTATGAGTTGAGCACTTGCAGCGTCACCGTCGACATGCCGTCGGACACGGCGATCGTGCAGCCCCCATCGGACTGCATCGGCCGGGCGAACGTGACGAAACCTGGAATGCCGAAAAACATCGGCTTCATCGTCGTCGTATCGGCGATCGCCGAACAGTTCGACGGTGTTGCAGAATAACTCGCGCCCGCCGGCGGATTGAGCTCGACTCCGTAAACCGTCGTAACGTCGCCGTTGCCGTCGAGCGTAAGATACGGCGGCACTTGATAGTGGGTGCTTCCGCTGGCAAGCAGAATGAGCGGACTCACGTTCAGGCTCTCGGTCGCGCCGCCGAAGCCGCTCACGGCCGGCGCGGTCAACGTCACCGTCGCGCCGTAGAACGCCGCGCCGCCGCCGTTATAAATCAGCTGTACCGAATCACTGGAGCGCGTTACCATCACATGCGATGCGGGTGTTCCGCCGTTGAGCGAAAGCGCGACGTTGCCAGTGCCTCCGGTTTCTTTGAGCGTCACCGCAATCGGGTTGGCGAACGGATCCTTCGCACCGGCGGAAATCGGATGATTGCCGAAATCTTCGGGATCGATCACGATGCCGAGCGTATGCTGGAAGCCGTCTCCCGGCAGCGAGACGCTGGCGGGCAGCCCCGTTAACGACGAGATCACGCCGCTGATGTACACGGCAAGATCGTTGGCTTTCCCAAGCGCGACGTTCGCGTTGTATAACGCACCCACACCCAGGAGATTCGCGCCGGCGAAACTGCCGCTCGGAGACGGCGGGAAGTCGTACGAATCCACAAACACGTCGTAGCCGTGGCCCGCGCTCGTGGCGGCAAGCTTCATCGTCGCCGTGCAGGTTCGCGGGAACCCAACGTGCTTACCGCAGGCCGGCGATCCGGAAGAAACGTCGACGACTGCCGATGCAATGAGGTTGGCAAGCGTGTGCGCCGCGCCGTGCGGGTAGACGGCGATGGCGAGACCGTTCGTGCTGGGCGAAACGAACTTCGGCCCGCGGCCGCCGACCTTGCGATGGCGATGCGCGCGGCCAATGACGACGTGCAGCGCCACCGGAACGCGGTGTGCATCGGCACGAGCGGTTGGCCCGCTCCCGGCGGGGGCGCCGTAGCCCGGAGAGCCGGGCAAAACGCCGCCTCCAGCGCAGGCGGTGAGGCAAGCAAGCAGGCAAAGCGAGACGAAGCGTAGGTTTCCCATATGCCCAGCCTACGCGCCGGAGCGTCCACCGACCGTCCAAACGCCGGAGGCCGGCCCTTTAGAAGATCCCGATGGCCGTCGGCGTGCTGAAGCCGGTCCCGAAGGTCGTGACGCAGGCAGCGGCCGTGCAGCCGGGCGGAATCAGCTTCGTTGCGTTGTTGAATGTATCGGCGACGAACACATCCTGCTGCCAATCGGCCCCCACGCCGTATGGCGTGGCGAAGCCGCCGCCGATTGTGACGACGCAGGATGCGGCGTTGCAACCGGCGGGAACCTCCAGAACCGCGTTGCTGCCCGGCTCGGCGACGTACGCGTTGTCCGCTCCGTCGACGGCGATGCTGTACGGCGCCGCGATCGCGGCGCCGGTGTTCCGCGTGGTGACGCAACTCGCAGAGATGCACGACGCGGGCATGGACTTGATCTCGTTATTGTCAGTGTCCGCCACGAAGACCGTTCCCGACAGGTCCAGCGCGATGCCGAATGCATTGTTGAAACCGCCGCCGGCTACGACGACGCACATGGCGCTGGTGCATCCCGCAGGAATCTCTTTCACCTGGCTGTGGCCGTAGTCGGCGACGAAGACGTTCCCGGCATGGTCGACCGCAACCGCCGACGGTTTGTTGAATCCGCCGCCGATCGTTTCAACGCAATCCGCCGCGTAACAACCGGGCGGTATTTCTTTGATCGCACTATGGCCGTAGTCGGCCACGTAAACGTCGCCCGAGGCATCGGCAGCAACTCCGTGGGGCGCAATGAATCCGCCGCCGATCGTGATGACGCAGCCTGGGTCGCTGCAGCTCACCGGGATCTCTTTCACCGCATTGTTCCCGGTGTCGCCGACGAAGGTGGGGAGAAACACTTCAAACACGGAGGAACTGCTCGCGCTTCCCGCCGTCGCGGTGATCCTCGCCGGTATAATCGATTGCCCCGAATAGCTCAGCAGCGCGGTGTCTCCCGTGCTCAGCAGCGTATGCGCGGGCGGATTGTCGCTGCCGGTGGTCGTCACCGCGGTTGCGCCGGTGGTATCGCTATTCGAGAGTACGACCGGCGTGCTGTACGTCCCAACGATCATGTATCCATCGGCATCCAAGACGGTAACGCCAAAACTCTTGTTCAAAAAGCCGCTCCCCGCGTCGGCCGGCGCAAAGCTCTCGACAACGATGCTCCCGGGAACGCCGTCCAGCGTCAGCGCGAGCCGATTGACGGTCCCGGTCTTGACGACGCGAATGCCGGCAGCAGTCGAGAGCAGTTTCGCTCCCAGCGGTATCGCGCCGTTCACCGGCGCTTGGTCGTACGTTCTGACGGCGGCCGTGTAGGAACCGGGGATGAGATGGATCGTGACCGTGCAGATCAGTGGCGAGCCGGAACAACGGGGATCGGCGGGGGTCAGGTTGACGACTTGCGTGAGCGTCTGCGGGCCGGTAAACGACATCGTCAGCGCCTTGGTCCCCGCCGAAATGTAATGCGCGCCTCGGTGCGTCTTCTTGCGCCGCGGCACGCGAACGCGCAGAACAAGCTCGCTCTTAGCGGTTCGGTTTGTTGCGGCATCCTGCGCACCGGACGCGAACGGCGCCACGCCGCCCGTGCTGGAACACGCGCCGAGCGATGCGGCGACGAGGATCGCGAGAAGTACTCGGATGCTCCCGTTCATTCCAATCCCTCCAGCTCGGCTCTCTCGTCCGGGTTCTGCCCCGCCTCAAGGGCACCTTGAAGGGCGAGTCGCCGCGCAGTTTTTCGCGAGCCGGGTCTTTTGTCCCAATTCCAACGAAGCAGCCAAGTAGGAGTAGCTTGAGCAATGAATAGGGGCAAACCCGACGAAGGGTGGCCGTCTAACCAAAGGAAGGCGAGTGCATGATGATGACGTCTCCGTCGATCAAAATTCTGGGAGCGCTAGTTGCCGCGACGCTCCTCTCTGCCTGCGGCGGCGCAATCTCGCCGTCCGGAACGGCGGCGAACATTCCGCAGAGTCGCGTTCCGGAAGCGTCGATGATCTCAAACGCTAAAGGCTCGCTGGCGTACGTCTCGGATGCAAGCAGCTCGGTCTACATTTATTCCTACCCGCAGCTGCAGTCCGTCGGGAAGCTGACGGGATTCGCGCAACCTTTGGGGCTCTGCGTGGATGCTGCCGGTGACGTTTGGGTCGCCGATTACGGTGTCCAGAAGATGGAAGAGTTCGCGCACGGTGCCAGCAAGCCGAAAGCGACTTTAAAGCTCGACGACTTCCAAAGCCCGTATGCCTGTTCGGTCGATCGCAAGACCGGCGACTTGGCGGTTGCGGCGTGGCGGGGCAACGTCGGGCCCGGCTATGTCAGCATTTTCAAGAAAGCGAAGGGCACGGCAAAAACGCTCACCGATTCGGCGTTCTTCTATATGCACGGGATCGCGTACGATTCGAAGGGCAACTTGTTCATCGACGGGCAAAAGGGCAACAAATTCGTGTACGCGGAGCTTCCATCCGGTGCCACGAAGTTCACGAAAATTTCGCTCACGCAGCACATCAAGTTCCCCGGAGGCGTTCAATACGACGGCAAATACATCGCCGTCGGCGATGCCGAAGGCGCGAAGATCTACGAGACGTCCGGCAAGAACGTCGCAGGAACCACCACGCTCACCGGTGCCGGCACCGTCAACGGATTCTTCATTGATGGGGGGTCGGTCATCTGCGCGTCCGGAGAAGCGATCCAAATCTATAAGTATCCGGCGGGCGGAGCGGCTACTCTGAGCATTGCCGCTTCGGGTGCGACGAGCGTCGTCGTCAGCAAATAGCCCGTTACTTAACGGACTCCGCAAGCACGGTCCAGACTTGGCTCGTGATCTTCCATGTGCCCGCTTGTTGCACGAGGGTAAACGTGAACGTGCCGCTTTCGTGAAAATGCTTGTCGGCACCGACGCGGGCGTTCAGCTCCATCGGCACGACGACGTATGCAGCGCTCGCCGAGATCTGGGCTATGGCCGGCGGCGACGCCGTTGCTTTGAAATCCGTCATCTTCCTTTCGGTAAACTTCTGCTTGACGCGCGTCAGCCAATCGTAGCCGACGGTAGGGCCGTAGATAACGATTGGCCCTTCGTCGATGAAGACCGCGTTGTCGGCGTACAGCCCGGTCAGGGCCGAAGCGTCGAGCACTTCAGATGCGGCAACCACCTTATTGACCACGTCCATAGCGCCGGACGATTGGGCTCGCGCGAGGGACGACGCGGCTAACACGAACGCCAGCGCCAACAGGACGGTTCGATGCTTCATGTGCGGCCTTTCAGGGGCGGAGACCAAGCGTTCCTGCGAGAAACCGTCACCGTGGAAGTGAATGAGGTTGGTACGATGAGATACGGTTTGGCGCTTGGGGTTCTGCTGACACTGATTTTGGGAGTCGGCTCTTCGTCTTCAGCGGCGACCGAGAAGCCGGCGAACTACGACGCGTTCGGCATCGGGTTGCTGCAGCGACTGGCTTCGACGCAGGCGAACGACAACGTCTTCATTTCGCCGGTCAGCATCGGCGTTGCGCTGGCGATGGCTGCCGACGGCGCGGCCGGATCCACGCGCAGCGGGATGCTTCGTACGCTCGGTCTTCAAGCGGTGACGTATCCGGCGTCAACGCCGCACTGATCGCCGAGCTGCATGCAAACGGCGATGCGAAGATCGGTCTCGCCAACGCCATTTGGCTGCGTTCCGATATTCCGCCCAGCCCGAAGCTACGTAAGCGTGCTCGAGAAAAGCTACGGCGCGCAAGCGCAAGCGGTAGACTTTCGCGAGCCCGCAGGCCGCAGAAACGATCAACGCTTGGGTTAAGGCGAAGACGCTGGGCCTCATCGATCATCTGGTCGATCAAACCAGCCCGATGGACTTTGCGTACCTAACGAACGCGCTCGCCTTCCAAGCGAAGTGGAGCACGCCGTTCGAAGCCCATGCGACGCACCCGCATGCATTTACCAACGGCGACGGCACGCAAGTCAGCGTCTCGATGATGACGCAGACCGAGCACTTTTCCACCGCGAGCGGCGACGGCTACGACGTCGTACGCATGCCCTACGGCAACGGCGGCTTCGCTGCGTACGTGCTCCTGCCGAAAGGCAACTCGACGGCGGCGTTGCTGCAGCACCTCACCGCGACAACGTTTGACGCCGATGTGAAAGCCCTGAAAGATGAACGCATCGCGCTTTCGCTGCCCCGTTTCACCATTTCGTATCGCGCCGGACTCATCCCACCGCTTGAAGCGATGGGCATGACCGCGGCCTTCTCGGACTCCGCCAACTTCTCAGTCATGCATGCGCCGCCGCCGAATCTGCGAATCTCCAGCGTCGAGCACGCGACGTACCTGCGCGTGGATGAAGACGGAACCACCGCCGCGGCCGCAACGTCGGTCGGCATGACCATGACCGCCATCCGCGTGGAAAAGCCGCCGCGCCCGATCGTCGTCGACCATCCATTCGTCTTTGCCCTGCGCGACGAACACACCGGCACGCTACTCTTCATCGGAGCGATCCGCAAGCTCGATAACGTTTCATCCTAGCCACGAGGCTTCTGGGAGATTTGCGATTGGAACAACCGCAAAGGGGCGTGGACAACTTCCCGTGTCTATGGCCCCGTTTCGTTGATTCTTGGGGTTGTGGGTCATCGTGACTTGCCCCTGGAGTTGGGCGAACTGCGCCGCACGGTACGCGAGCTCCTTGCCACGTATCGCTCGCGGTTTCCGTCGACTCGGATGGTTTTGCTTTCACCATTGGCAGAAGGCGCCGATCGCCTCGTAGCGTGGGAAGCGTTGGATCTCGGGTTTTCGTTAGTTGCACCGTTACCTATGGCCGCCCAAGAGTACGAAAAGGACTTCTCGTCCTTCGAATCGATTGCCGAGTTCCGCGCGCTACTTGCCAGTGCCGACGAAGCGTTCGTTGTTCCGGCGGCCACTACGAAAATCGGGCTTACAGAGAGCCGGGACGCCGCTTACGCTAACTGCGGGGCGTATGTGGTGCGCCATTGTGTCGAACTCATAGCGCTCTGGGATGGTAAGGACTCGAGCATCGGCGGAACGGCGGAAGTCGTCGGCTTTCAACTCGACGGTATTCCAGCGCCCTACCTTCCCGAACATCGCGCTTTCGATCCGTCACTCACCGGACCGGTTCTTTACGTGCAAGTGCCGCGCAACAAAGATGGCGGCCCAACTCCCACACGCTTCGTGGTTGAAAAGCTGTATCCGCGACGGGCATTGGCCGATCCCGCAAAGGCGTTCGAAAACGCGAAGCGTGATATAGAGCGTTTCAATCATGATGTCGTCGGATCTCCCAACTCAGAGTTTATCGCCGATCTACCGGTTCGCGACCAGGCACAACGACTGGCTAATGTATACCAACGCCGCTCATTGATATCGCTTTTTGCCGTATTCGCTTCAGCATTCGCTGCCGTGATCGCATTTAACGCCTACGCATCGACGCCAAGCCATCCATTTGCACTTTTGTTAACGTATTTAGCGCTGGTTGGGGCTGCATTTATCCCGTATCGCCTATCCCACCGTCACGAATGGCAGGCGCGCCACCAAGACTACCGCGCTCTCGAGCAACTCTTACAGACTGCGCATTTCTGGAATCTTGCCGGAATTGACGAAAGCGTCTCGGCCCGCTTCAGCGAGAGTGAGCGTACGAAGATCGACTGGCTCGCAATCGCGTTGCGTGCGCTGGCCGACGAGCGCCTCTCTGTAAGCGAACCCCAAAGTTCCCAGAGCGATCTTACACTGAACCTTCGCGCGATTTATGAGGAATGGGTGTTGGATCAATATCGATACTTCACTTTGCTCGCTGGGAAGCGTGAACGACGGCGCGCGCATGTTTCGGCACAGCTTGCAACCATATTTGTTTGTCTCTCCGTGGCGGTCACGATCGGTTCCTATGTCTTTGCGCAATCCGCGTTGGTAAAGGACCATCTGCCGACCGTCCTCTTCAGTGCGGCAATGCTCGCCGTCATGGCCGCACTCGTTCACGATTTTTCGGAGAAGCGCGGCTGGGCCGAACACTCTCGTCATTACGATGTGATGTCCGCGCTTTTCGGCGACGCTCGAGAGCGAATCGCACCACTCCTTGACCGCACTGCTCCCGAGACGACGCAAATTCAACAGATTCGCTCTGTATTGCGTGCGCTCGGCGAGGAGGCGATTCGCGAGAGCGTCGAGTGGCTGAATCTTCATCGATCACGCCCGCTCAACGTGCCGCGTGTCTGACCCTTGGACCGCTCAGGAAACTCAACGACGCAATACCGAAGGTCCGCTAAAGACCATCCTGCCGATCGCGTTGCCGGTGTGCTCCGTAAACCAGAACGATCCGTCCAGCGCGGCATCGATTCCGAGAGGGCCGTTACCATTCGGAATCGCGTATTGCGTAATGCCCACGCTGCTACCGGGAGCGGAAGTCGTCAAAATACGGTCGATCGTGTTGTCGGCTTCATCCGTAAACCAAATCTCATTGGCCGCTGAGATGATTCCCCACGGATGACTGGTGAGGCTTACGGGATATTCGGTGATGACGCCGGCAGTGGTAATGCGCCCAATCTTTCCGAGATATTCGGTGAACCAGAGCGCACCATCCGGGCCGGTGACGATATTGTTCGGGGCGCTCATTGCCGTTGGGATCGTGAACTCGGCAAATGCGCCGCTGGTCGTCACGCGACCGATTTTATTGCCGAGGCATTCCGTGAACCAGAGTGCGCCGTCTGGCCCCGTTGTGATGCCGCGAGGTTCGCTCGAAGCCGTGGGAACCGGAAAACTCGGCCCGGTCTTCCCTAGCGTCGTAATGCGTTCGATCTGATTGTTCAGCGTGAACCATAAAGCGCCGTCGGGCCCTTGGGTGATCCCGAAAGCCCTCTCTTTGTCCGTACCGACCGTAAACTCGGTGATCGATCCGCTGGTGGTGATGCGGCCGATCTTTCCGACGCTCTCGCCAAACCAAAGCGCTCCGTCCGGCCCGGCCACGATCCCGAGCGGCGCACTGTCTGCACTCGGGATTTTATATTCGTGCGCGATCGAACCGCTGGGAGTAATTTTCCCGACCATTCCTCCTTTTCGGTCGAATCGTTGCGTAAACCACTGATTACCGTCCGAGCCCAACGCAATGGCCCACGGCAGGCTGCTGGGCAGAGCGATTGGATAGATAGAGAAGGTAGGCGCCGGCGATGCCGGTGGCGTCGGCGATGCCGTCGGTAATGGAGTTGAAGGGTTAAATCTGTAAATCGCGGCTCCGTCGTGGACGTACACGTTGCCGCGCTTGTCGACGGCGATACCACTAGGCTGCACGAATCCGGAGCCAAGTGATGCGATGATGCTTCCATTAGATGCAAGTTCGTACACGGCTGCGCGAAGCTGATCGGAAACGTAGATGTGTCCGTCTCGGTCGCTCGCGACGCCAAACGGCTCGAAGAACTCTTGCGTAAAGAACTCCGGCGCGCTTCCCGGACGAGTCACCCAGACGTTGCCATGCGAGTCGACGACATACACATTCGTTGCGGAATCGACGGCGACGCTCGAAGGGCGAAAAAAGGTCGCATGTGGTCCGCCGATCCGATGTTGAGAGCCGTGCGTACGATTGGTAAAAGGCGGTTCGACGACGTTTACGCCACCCGTTATGTAGTCGGTTACGTAGACGTTCCCGGCGGCGTCCAATGCGACGGCAGATGGCTCCTGGAATCCATGGCCGACCTGCTGAACGTGCGTGCCTAAAGTGACCAGCTTCACGAGCTTATTTCCAGAATCTGCAACGAAGAACGGGCCTATCGAAGTATGATCCGGCTGGGTCGAAGCGACGACCACGGGCATCCCGGCGGCGACCCCCAACGGTCGGCTGAATCCGCTGCCGATCGGCGTGATGACGCCGTTTCGGCTGACAAGACCAATACTATTGCCCATGACGTCCGCGACGTAGATATTTCCCTTCAGATCCAGCGAAATATTCGAGGACTCGGTGAATGTACCGGCGATCGTTACCGCCGACTGCGTGCCTTGCGTGTTTATCCGATAGACCGAACCAGGAATCGTCGCGCTCTTAAATGCCGTTGCACCGTAGTCGGCGACGTAGATCTTCCCCTTGGCCCCGACGACTACGGCAACCGGGTCGAGGAATCCGGAGCCGACCGGCTCGACCGTGCCGTTCGCAAACGAAGTTATACGATACACTGAAGGCACGCTCGCGCTCGTGAACGGAGGGGGTGCACCGCTCGTCGTGACGTACACGCCCCCGATCGAGTCGACGCAGACTCCCTGCGGCCCGCTTAGCGACCTCGCAAACGTTGTGACGACGCTTCCGTTGATTTGATAGAGAGCGTTATTCGCGAAATCGGTTACGTAGATGTTCCCTTGTGCGTCGACGGCAACTCCGGTCGGCTGCGAAAACGTTCCGGCGACGGGCACGATCGTCCCGTGCGACGGCGTATTAAACGGCGGAGCGATCGAGCTGACGACGTGGTTGCCGGTGTCGGCGACGTAAACGACTCCCGTCGCCGAGTTCACCGCAATGCCGCGCGGCTTGTTGAAGTTCATACCAATCTGCATCGGACCGCCGGCCTTCGGGTACTCCGTTACGGAACTATCCGCACCGGCGACGAAAAGATCGCCGCTGCCGTCGACGGCCAGCGCGACCGGGTCGGTGGACAGCGTGAGTGCTTGCACGCCCCCCTTCGACCTGATTTTATAAATCGTTTGGTTTCCCAGATCGGCTACGTAGACGAACTTCCCGTCGAAGGCAATCCCCGAGGGTGTCTTCCACGGTGCGTTGCCGAACGCCACGGTTACGTAGCCGGTTTGCGCAACTGCGCTAAGTCGAGCGTGCGGGACTCCCGCGTTGCCGTTTAAAACGGCCGGCATCGTCGCGGGCTCCGAATGACAGGCGCTCATTACGGACGCAAGAACCGCACCGGCGATGAGCGCGGACGGGAAGAGTGGACGCTTCTCCATGAAACAGCTACCCCCTGAGATTTGCGCTTCGTGAGGGGCCGCCGAAGGCCTCGTCGCCGACCGGAAGAAAGAGGCTGTTTCGCGGAAAAGGTGGCTGCAGTCAGCGCTGCCCTTGATGTCGATCTGCAGCAGAGGTAGCCCGCGCGATCGCAGCTTCCGCCGTAAAGGCCGCTCCGCGATCGAGTAAATCGCTCAAGTCGCCGTCTTTGGAATCGGCCTTCAGAGCCGCGAGAAGACGCTCATGGGTGGTTCGCTCCGTGTGCTCTCGTTCGAAACCAAATCGCGCAAAGACGGCGCTCGAATAGCCTTCGAGCAGTGCTGCCTCGCGGGTTTCTCCGCAGAGCGCAACAACCAACGCCAGGTGCTCCAGCGCGATCGCCACGTGCGTTCCGCCGGGCTCGCGCGACGCGTCGGATTCGACGGCGCGCGTCGCCGCATCTCGCGAACGGTCGAGATCGTCGACGAAGGCATAGTAGCCGGCAAGATTCCGTAACAGATGCGCGGCCTGAACGCCCCGATCGGGCAATTGCTCGGCGCGCGCGAGCGCTCGGGTGGCCACGTCAATAGCACGCCGGGTGTCCCCAAGTTCGTGAGCGATTTCGCCGAGGTTTAAGGCCGACGAGACTTCGACGAACGCGTTGTCGATCGAACGGCACAGATCCATCGTTTGGTCGAGGCATCGAGCGGCGGTCGCAAGATCTCCCCGAATTATGCATATACGCCCGCGAGCCTCCAGCATCTGAAGCCTGCGGCGCGGAGGAGGATCGGCAATCCTCTCGGCTTCGTCCAGTGCGGTCAATGCATCGTCGAACCGCCGGGCGTTCGCCACAGCGCTCGCAAATCGAACGAGGCAATCGGCCAGCGTTGACGGATCCGCGGCCGCCCGCGCGCATTCAACGGCTCGTTCTGCCGACTCACTCGCGAGTGCGAGGTTACCTTTTCTCCCTGCCAAAAACGCGATGCGCTCCCATAGCCGCGCCATCAGAACGCCGTCGCGACCAAGCAGCTGCACGTATCGCTGTGCCCGCTCGATTGCTTCATAGTGAAGCCCGAGTGAATCCCACAGCCGTACGTGAACGAACAACTCGGCCGCTTCGGCCGGCGTCCCCGCGCGGACCGCCCAATCGAGTGCGCCGCGCACGTCCTCCAACTCAACGGCCAGTCTGTCGAGAAGCGCAGCCGCCATCGTCGCTTCGTATTGCGCGTCGGTTTCGGCAAACAAGGCGCAGAAGTAGTCGAAGTGTAGTTTTGCGCAACGCTCGACTTCATCCGCGGCTTCAAGTTTTTGCCGGGCATACGCGCGCATCGATTCGAGCATCCGATAGCGAAGTGCGTCCACGGAGAACTCCGCGACGACTAGCGATTTATCGACGAGCGATGCTAATACATCGAATACATCGAGTGAGTCCAGCGAGTCATCGGCGCAGACGGCGCCTGCGGCATCGAGTGTAAATCCGTCGACGAAGGTCCCGATGCGGCGAAAGATCAGTTTTTCGCGCTCGTCGAGCAAGTCGTGGCTCCAATCGATCGTTGCGAGAAGCGTCTTCTGACGAGGGAGGAGATCGCGATTACTGCCCGAGAGAACGCGGAATCGCTCGGCTAGCCGATCGTGCAACTGCCCGGGAGTGAGCACGTTCATTCGCGCGGCGGCGAGTTCGATCGCAAGAGCGATGCCGTCGAGCTGCCGGCAAATCTTCGTAATGATATGCGCATCGGCATCGCTCATGTTGAAGCGCACGTTCGTGGCTTGAGCACGAGCGACGAAGAGCGCGACCGCCTCCGCATCATCGAGAGCGGAAAGGCGATAGACCGTTTCACCGGCGATACCCAGCGCTTGCCGGCTCGTCGCAAGCACCGAAACGAGCGGACATTCCCGCAGCAAGAGTGAGACCAGCTTGGCGACGCTGTCGACGAGATGTTCGCAGTTGTCCAGAATCAGTAACAGTCTCCTGGTACGAAACGCGCTTGCGAGCTCCGCGTTCGGATCGCCATCAGCTGGGAGGGCGACACCGACGGCATGGGCGATTGCCCCCGCGATGAGCGCGCCATCAGTCAGTGGTGCCAGCTCGATGAACCAAACACCGGAACTGCCGTCCGCCAAAAAGGCTCCCGCGCCAAGCCGAAGCGCCGTGCGCGTCTTTCCCAATCCGCCGGTGCCCACGATCGTGACGAGCCGCGATTTTTCGAGGAACGCGGTGATCTCGGAAATCTCCCGAGAGCGACCGACGAACGACGTAACCTCGAGCGGTAAGTTGTGGCGGGTTGTCGCGATCGAATCGTCTTGCGCGGCGGCCGATCCGCCGCGCAGCGACGAGTCGCTCACGAGCATGCTCTGTACGAATTTTGTGAGTTCGAGTGCGGCGATGTCGAACGGCTTGGTAACGGCATCGAACCAATGAATCGATCGAATATAGAATTCCAGATCCGGCGATGGCGCCACGTCATCGATTCGAACCGGCACGATCGTCTTGCTTCGATTCGACGAAATTTCCAGCTCGTTCAGGACTGCTCTGGATGAGTTTGCGTGCTGGGAAAAGACGAGCAGCACGATCGGACAGCTTTCAATCGCCTCGACGATTTGGCGGCCGTAGGGTATGCCCGCGACTGGATCTCGCGGAGCGATCCAGCAACGGACGCCCGCCCCCTCCAGACGCGCGCACAGCGCCGCCGCCCGCTCCGCATCTTCGAACGAGTGGCAGACGAACAAGTCATGACCGGCACGGCGGGGGCCGTCAACCTCAGGCGTCACGTTCAAGCTATACGGTTTGCGGAGTCCACAGTCCCGTAGCCGGAACAAGTCAACGCACCAGCGCCGCCCGGCGGCGAAATTCGCAAGCTTGACATCGTTTAGGTCGATAGGCCGATGCTTTCCGCGACTCGACCGCGAATCGCCTTATTAGAAAGGACACGGGAGATCTTGACGACATCTCGCAAAAGCCGCGCCCTTATTCCGTTTGCAGCACTCCTTGCAATGTGGGCATGTTCCGCGCGCCAAATGCTGCCGACCGCCGGAGCGGATGCCGCAACGCGCTACGTCCAAGCCTCGGCCGGTTCGGATGCAAACGACGGCTCTGCCGCGCACCCGTACCGCACGATCGGCAAGTGTGCGACTACGGCGACGCGCGGTCAAACCTGCGCGATCCGTCCCGGCATCTACCGCGAAGTCCTCAAGCCAAATAGCGGCGTGACCATCCGCTCCGAGGGCGGCACCGTCACCTTGCTCGCGACCGATCGCGTCGCCGGCTGGAAACGCTCCGCCGGCTCGATCTACGTTGCGCACATGACGATCAATCCGCATCTCGCCGCAGGCCAAGTTTTCATCGGCCCGACGACGACACTGGTGAACGAAGCACAGTGGCCGGTGCCGAGCACCGACCCGATGCATCCGAACTGGGCCGTCGAACGCGCCGGCAGCACGCGAACGACGATCGTCGACCCAACACTGCCGACGAGCGACCTCGCCGGAGCGATCGTCAACGTTTGGTCCGGGACCGATCCGTGGACGCACGTCACCGGGCCGGTCACGTCCGCCGGCGGCGGCGTCATCACGTTCGCGCAGGAAGGCGACGGCTGTCCGTACTTCTGTTCGATGCCGCGCGGCTGGTACTACGTCACCGGCGCACGCGCGCTACTGCGCGCGCAAAACGAATGGTGGTACGACGCGCACGCCCACCTCCTCTACCTGTGGCCGCCGAAGAGCGCCGATCCCAACAAACTCGATGTCGAAGCCAAGCAGCGGCAGATCGCGATCGACCTGCGCAGGCGCAGCGACGTCACCATCCGCAATATCGCCATCGCCGGTGCCGGCATCGCGATGGACGGGCGCAGCCGCGGCAACGTTCTCGACGGCATCGACGCCCGCTACATTTCGTCGGTAACGCATTCGCCGGATAACGTGTACTTCAGCTACGGCAACTACCCGCTCGAGAGCGGCATCGTGCTCGCAGGTACGCACAACATCCTTGAAAACAGCACGGTCGCGTACAGTGCGACGAGCGGCGTACTGCTGATGGGCACCGCGAACACCGTCACCAACTCGCTGATCCACGACGTCGATTGGCTTGGCGACTACAGCGCCGGCGTACTTCCCATCGCTCCGGGCAACACGATCTCGCATGACACGATCTACAATACCGGCCGCAGCGCAATCACGTTCGGCCCGACGGCGAACCTCGATATCGGATACAACAACGTCTTTAACTCGTCGCTGCTTTCGGTCGACGACGCCGTCATCTACGCGTGCTGCTTCCCGCGCGCCCGCGGAACGCGCATTCACGATAACTGGGCACACGCCGAGCTCTCCACGCGCGGACGCGTCCCGCCTTCCAACACCTGTCCGTGTCCGTGGGGCGGCATCTACATCGACAACGGGTTAGGCGGGATCGAAACGGACCATAACGTCGTCTGGGCGAGTTACCCCGGGATCTTCGTGCACGGCGAACCGCACGAGCCTTCGCTCGATGACCGCATCGACAACAACACGATCCACGACACCGGCACGCGGAGTATCTGGCTGCTGAATCTTGCGGGTTTTAAAGGAACCGAAGCTTCGAACAATCGCATCGCGACGCCGATCGAGACGGATGCGTCGTCGAAAAACGTCCTGCTGACCAACAACTCATCGACCGCGCCCGGAGCCGGTCCGATCGGGCACCCGGGTTGTTCCTTTGCGGGCTGCTCCTGACGGAGCCCTCAGGTACAACTCTTTGCCGGCCCCTTCAACATGCCCATCAAATCGTAGCCGGGTTTCCCGGTAGCCAGGACGATGCCGAGCGGTTTTTTGCTGCGCGTGAACCATGAGTACTCGGCGATGTCCTGTACCTGATACGTATTGACGGTGAAGTCCCATGCCGTTGCGGGATCGGCTACTTCGAGATATTCGCCGCCGCACGTCGTGAAGCCGGGCTGGATCCATTCCGGTACGCGATTGGTGTAAAACGGATCGTTTAGCCACTCGGCAACTTCGTGGGATAACGGCGGCATCTTATGCGTGCCGGTAATGGGCCCCCACACGGTCGTAAAGGTCGACGTGCCGGTGGCGGTCGTTACCTTCAGCGCATTATGGTAGCCGCTGTAGCAGCAATAGTTGCTGCCGGGCTCCAGCAATTGCGTGTGGAACGTCGGGAAGATCGTTAAAGTGTTGGGCTTGATACCCAGCTGAGCGATGACGCTTGGCTCGACGACGTCCATAAAATAGTCGAACGTAACGTAGCCGTGCGGAACGCCGCCGATGATCGTGACGTGCCCGTCCGCGGCGGGAATATTTACGACGACGGCCGGTTCGATCACCGGCGGTGCGAGTAAAACGTGATAGGTTTTCTTCTGCGCGTATTTCCAAAACTCGGCGCGCATGACGGCATCTCCGAATTGCGTGACCCCAACCGTGCCGAACGACGCATTCACGAACAGCGGCGAGTTTTGCAGAACCTTCGTGAACTGATCGGCTTTAAACTCCGTGCCGTTGCTAAAAACGAGATTTAGCGGGACGATTTCATTGACAATCGTCGTCGAGCCGCCCGGCCCCATCGGGCTCTTCCCGACCATTTGGTAGGGATATTCCACACCGCCATAGCTGAACGAAGATTGCCAGTACGGGATCGTGTTCTGTGCGGCGGCTGCCTCGAGGGCCGGCCCGGCAATCGCTTCGGTTCGCGCGGGTATTGCAGGGCTCTGCATTCCACCCCCGCACGCACACAACGCAATAACTGCCGCAGCGCCGGCTATATTCGCAAGCTTCACAACGTCCTCCCAAAGAAAACCACGTGGTCTCATCTTAAATAACGACGTCCCCGGAATGGAGGTCCGAATTCCTCAATCGCTGAGCCAAAAGGGCATTTTTCGGCTCGTGAAGGGTAGAATCGAGGTGTCGCAAGGGGGCCTTTATGCTCAATACAGTCTTTCGAATGGTCGCCGCGGTGCTGGTGCCGATCGCCATCGCCGGCAGCAGCGTGACCAGTTCGCAGGCCAAGGCCGCAGCGCCGGACGACGCCATTCATAAAATCGAACACGTCGTCATCATCATGCAAGAGAATCGATCGTTCGATTCGTACTTCGGCACGTTCCCGGGAGCCGACGGGATACCGTCGAGCAACGGAAAGTTTACCGTTTGCCTGCCGAATCTGCGGGCGGATGAGTGTACCAGGCCCTATCACGATACGAGCGATATCAATTTTGGCGGCCCCCACAACGCGAAGGCATTCGTCGAAGACGTCGACGGCGGCAAGATGGACGGCTTTGCGCGCGCCGCGCAAAGACGCGGCCGGCGCCGCTGCGCGGATCCCAACGCCCCGGGCTGTGCGACCGGTCGCGGCGATACCATGGGATACCACGACGGGCGCGACATTCCTAACTACTGGTCGTATGCGCGCGACTTCGTCTTGCAAGACCGGCTCTTTGAGCCGAACGCGTCGTGGAGTTTGCCGCAACATTTGTTTATGGTGTCCGAGTGGTCGGCAATCTGCCCGCAGCGAGCCGACCCGATGTCGTGCATCAACGCGCTCGATCAGCCCGACATCCCGCCCGACTTCGACCTTCGTAACCCGAGCGCGCACCGTCCCGGCGGCCCAGATTACGCCTGGACCGATCTTACCTATCTTATGCACAAGAATGGCGTTAGCTGGGCGTACTACGTGATGGCCGGCAACGAACCCGACTGCGCGAACAACGACGACGATTGCGCCGCCGTGAAGCAGAACGCGAGAACGCCCGGCATATGGAATCCACTTCCCTACTTCGACACCGTCAAAAGCGACGGCGACCTCGGAAAGATCCGCGACCTGCGCCAGTTCTATGCCGACGCGAAGAGCGGACGGCTGCCCAGCGTCGTGTGGATTACGCCGGCCAACCGCTACAGCGAGCATCCGACGGCGCTCGTGAGCGCCGGACAGAGCTACGTCACCGGCCTGATCAACGCGATTATGCGTTCGCCGCAATGGAACAGCACGGCGATCTTTTTAACGTGGGACGACTGGGGCGGATTCTACGACCACGCCGTGCCACCGATCGTCGATGAAAACGGCTACGGCATCCGCGTTCCGGGAATCGTCATCAGCCCGTACGCGCGTAAGGGCTTCATCGATCACCAAGTGCTCAGCCACGATGCGTACGTCAAGTTTATCGAAGATGACTTCCTTGGCGGCCGGCGCATCGACCCGCACACCGACGGCCGCCCGGATCGCCGCCCCAGCGTACGTGAAAGCGCAGCACAGTTGGGAGACTTGCGCGCCGACTTCGATTTCACGCAACCGCCGCGGCCGCCGGAGATTCTTCCCGGCGGCACGATATGGAACGGAACCGCAATGCTTCCGGACACCTCTGCCGCGGAACGATAACGTATAGTACGCTGCCCATCTGTTTGTCGTAGTACGAATAGCTGCCCTTGCGCACGATTGCGGGCGGCGGAACGTTGGCCGAACAAGGCAGTTTCGTGTAGGTAAAGTTCATAAAATCGACGGTCAACAACAGCGGCAAAATCATGTCGTGCTCCTCGAGACGCTCTGAGTTCGCACCTCTAGGTGCGATCACCCCGAAGCATTCGAGCGCCTTCCACCTTTCATTTTGATCGGCTGCGGCGATACCCTATACTAGCCTCATGCAACGATCGGCCGTGTCGCCTTCCCGATCGAAGACACGGCATCGCGTCAGTACGTACATCAATTGGCTCGTGGCAACGGCCGTCGTGCTCGTATTCGCGCTTGCCGAGTGGTGGACCGAAAAGTCGGTCTCCTACTACTCGCGCGCAGAAACGACGGCCATTGAGATTGCGATCGTCCTCATCGGCACGCTTGCGTTCCGGCCGATTCACGAGCGTGTCGACCGGTTTATCGAGAACGCTTTGACGCGCAGAGAGCGGCGAGCGCGCGCGCAGATCTACAAGCTGGCTCGAGAACTTCCCTCGTTCTCCGATGCCGCGCAGCTGATGCGCCGCGTCGTCGAAGGCGTCGACCACTACATGCATGGGGACGGCACCGCCATTTTTCTGCGCGAGTCGGACTACGCTCCGGCGGCTTCGACGTTTGATTCACGTATCGAACCCATCAGCGTGAGCGACCCGCTCGTCATCAGACTTCGCTCCTCGAGCTTGCCCGCCGATCCGCGTTTGCTCGATTCAAGCGCTCCGGGCTCCATCGCTTGCCCCATGATGGCCGGCGGCGAACTCGTCGGTTTTTTGGTTATCGCTTCGAAGAAGGACTACGCCCCCGAAGAACGTCAGATTCTTTCGGGGCTCGCCGAAGCATCCGGCATCGCACTCGCATTTCTCACGCCGAGTCTTGCGATGCCCAAGGAAAAAGCCGAACGCGGAAATCTTCCAATGGAAGTCGCTTCATTCGTCGGACGTCAAGACGACGTGTCGGCTCTGGGCCGGTTAATCTCAAGCCACCGGCTCGTCTGCGTCAAAGGGCCGGGCGGCATCGGCAAGTCCCGGCTGGCGCTGCGCGCCGCGCACGAATATCGCGCGCATGCGCAGCGCAATGCCGCCTGGTTCGTCGATTTTTCCGGTACCGCACGCGCCGACAATCTCGCCGGCACGATCGCACGCGCCGTCGGCATTTCGCAAAGCCCGGGGAAGACCGAAAGTGAAAACGTCGTCGCGTTTTTCGAAACCCGCTCGGCGCTCGTCATCTTGGATAACTGCGAGCACCTGATCGACCCAATGGCGGAACTGTGCTCGAGCCTGCTGGCGGCGTGCGCCAATCTTCGCTTCCTCGCCACCAGCCGCGAGCCGCTCGCTATCGCGGGGGAGGCGGTGTATACGCTCCCACCGCTCGATCCGCTGCAGTCCGTCATACTCTTTCGCGAGCGCGCGCTTGAGGTAGGCGTGCGTTTGGAGGACTCCGGCACCGAGGAGCGAGACGTTCTCGAGGTCCTCACGCACCTGGATGGATTGCCGTTTGCGATCGAGCTTGCCGCCGCGCGACTGCGCCTGATGTCGGTGAAAGAGCTCGCATCGCAAATTGGCCAGCGATTGCAACGCCTAACGACGCAAAACCGAATGGCGGCGCCACGGCAGCAGACGCTGCGCGCCTTGATCGACTGGAGCTACCGCTTACTCCTCCGGGACGAGCGGCTTCTTTTTTCCCGCTTGGCCGTTTTTCCGTATACGTTCGACCTTTCCGCCGCGGCCGACGTTTGCGATGCCGCTCCGCTTTCGGGTTCCGAAGTCGTCGCACTGTTAGGTTCGCTCATCGACAAGTCGCTGGTACAAACGGAGGCCGGACCGGACGGCCAGCGATTCCGCATGCTCGAATCCACGCGGATGTTTGCGATCGAATTGTGCAGTACGGCCGATCTTCAGACTTTGCGAGGCAGGCATGCGCGGCACTTCCGCGATCTCGCCCGCCGCCTGATGGATCCAAATCTAAGCGACTACGATAGAAGAATGCGCCAAGTACGAACCGACATCGAGAACGTCTACGCAGCGATGGAATGGGGACTCCGCGACGGCGACCTTAACGCCAGCGTGCACATCGCCGAATCGCTGCGTCTCTTTTGGTTCCACTACGCGCAGCTGCGAACCGGGCGGCAGTGGTTTACGCGAATTCTCGAACGATCGTCCGACCTCGATCCAACGCAACTCGCTGCAATGCATATCGGTCTTGCGATCGTCAGCGAGTTTTCGAATCCGACGGCCTCAATGGCAAGCGCCGAATTGGCGGTCGGCGTTTATCGCAAAGCCGACGATCTCGCCGCACTCGCGCAGAGTCTCACGGTCCTCGGAATCGCTCAGCGTTCGCTTGGCCTGTACGACAAAGCACGCCGCTCGTACGAAGAGAGCTTGACGATCTACGAGCAACTTGGCAGCGAGCGCGCCAACACCGTGGCGGGGACGCTGGCGGCGCTTCTTACGGACTGCTACCCCAGCGAGTTTGCGCTCGCGCGTCAACTCTACGACCGATGTCTGCAAAGCGCGCGCCGCACCGGTGCACGCGGCACCGAGGGCGTGATGCTGGGCAACATGGCGCAGCTGGCGCTCTTGGGCGACGACTTCGAAACCGCGTATCGATTGAGCGCCGAAAGCATAGGCATCGCGCGCGAGCTCGGCGCTACGCCGGTATTGGCGGCATTTCTGCCCATCTTTGCAAGCGCGGCGCACCGGCTCGGGCATTCGGTCCAAGGATGCGAAGCGTTGACGGAGGCTTTGCGGCTCTTTGCCGAAGCCGGCGATGAAGATCCCGAACACACCGGCGCCGCGCTCGATGCCGCGGTTGAATTTTGGAAGTGGAACGCCGTCATGGGGAGGCCGCTCTACTGTATGGAATGGCCCAGGAATACCGAGCGAAGCGCAATACACCGCGAGTGCCAACGATGCAAACGCATTTCGACGAGACGATAAAGTCGCTATTACCGTTCGGCGATACCGCGCCGCCGTCCATCGCGCCCGAAAGCAACGAAATACCGGTCGAATTCTTCTCGCGCGTCTTGCAAAGCGTTTTACCGTCCCTAGGCCGAACGGCCCCTACCGCCGATACCCTAAATCGCGTACGTTCTACCTAACTCTGGAGAGGAGTGAGATATGACTTGGCCGGCTATTCCGCATCCGAAGCAGCTACGCGTCGCCCTCAAGCAGCTTTCCGATCATATAGATGACGGTAAGGGCTGCCCGGCGCCGGATCCCGCGAATGACGAGCTCACGCCGCACGATCTCAACGAGATTCGGGACTGGAACGAGCTGCGAGCGTGTCTGGTAAATATAATTGCCGCGATCGATCTCAACAAGGCTAGCTGGAAGTTTCCTGAATGCGAGCGACACCACAAGAAAAAATGACCGACCTCAATCCGCAAGGAAAACAGATGGCGGACGAGTCGATGGTCCGCAACCTCGCGGCGCAGACGAACGCGATTTGGCCGCAAGAATCCCCGCTGTTTGCACGCTACAATCTGCGGGCCGACGCCGACATCCTCGACGCGGGCTGCGGAACCGGTCAGGCAAGTTCGCGACTGGCGGCGCTCTTTCCGCAAGCACGCATACTCGGCGTCGACATCATCGACGAACATCTCGACTTGGCACGCTCGCATTACCGAGCGCTCGCGCCGCGCGTCGCGTTCGAACACCAAAGCATCTACGAGCTCGCCGCGGCCGATCGAACGTTCGATCTTACCGTCTGCCGCCACGTCATTCATTCGATTCCGCACGCTGAGCGCGTCGTTGCCGAACTTGCGCGCGTCACGCGCTCCGGCGGCATTCTGCATCTCATCCCCGAGGACTATGGGATGCTCCATTTCGACCGCGCGACACCCGACCCACAAGAATTCTGGCACGAAGTCCCGGCGAGTTTCGGCGCCGCGACGCAGACCGATCTGTTCATCGGCCGGCATATCTTCGGGATTCTGCACGCGCTCGGCTTGAAGGATATCACGGTAGACTATGCGATCGTCGACACGGTCCGGGTCGAACGCGAAACGTTTGCGACCATTCTCGAGGCGTGGCGCGACGGCTACGTCCAGCCGATCGCCGAATACACCGCGCTGACCGCCGGGCAGGCGACGGCGTACTTCGATCAGATGATCGCCAACATCCGCGATCCGAAACGCTACGCCGTCTGGATGGTCCCGATCGTCTCGGCACGGGTTCCTTAGCGACCGCCGCGAATAGCCCAGACATGCTTTTAACGCCGGTCCCGGTGCGAGCCGAAGCACCGCCTTCTTGGCTTTACGCGACCCCGGGGTCGCGAGCGATGCTCGGAACCGACGGGGAAGATGCTCCCGTCGCCATCGTCTGCAAAACGGCGAAAGACTACCGAGCGATGGAATCCGGAAAGTCGATGCCTGAGGATACCTGCGGTACCCGCGCGGAAGGCACGACGATCGTCATCGACTCGATCGTGAACGAAGGCGCGACGTGCGATCAGCATCGCACGGTGCTTGGGATTCACGCCGTCGACGGTTCCTGGAAAGGGTACGCGGCGATTACTGCCGTGTACCCGCTGATTCCAACCGGGACGACACTGACGCTCAAACCCACCTCGTCAATGCGGCGCGCATCGATTGCGAACGAACGCAACGTAGAGCCGGAAGGTGGCACGGACATTGGAAGCTCGGCGATGGTGAAAGTGGTTTCGTTTAAACCATTGACGTTCGACCGGGACCTCGTGGTAACGGTTGAATCGGGGCCGCACGCCGGGCTGCGCGGCTGGACCTTTGTGGTGCAAACGTCCATCGCCGGCAAGGAAACCGACGTGATCCTGTGCCCCGTTTCGAACCGCGCGCCGTAGTTTACTTTTTCTGATGTAGGCTGACTTTGTTGCCTTCGGGATCTTCGAACCACGCCATACGGCACGACGGATAGTCGGTTGCTTTCTCATCGGCACTCTTTGCGAACGGCCGAATCTTCTCGAGCATTCCGTCGATGTCGTCAACTTCGAATACGACACCAACGCCGCTTCCGGCGGGACGCTCGAGCATCTGCTCCGGCATAAGCGTGAACCAATGATCGTTGCCGATATCGAACTCGACGAGCCGCGCCTCTTCTTCGTTTGGATGCGCCCCACCGACCCGAAGGCCTAACACGTCGCGGTAGAACGCGAGCAGTTTCGGCACATCTTTGCCGGGATAGGCGGTAAAAGCAATCGAGGTAACGTTCATACGCCTTTTTACCCACATCGCCATGACTGAACCGCAGCCGGGTGGAACGTTCCCCCTATGAAGGCGCGTTTAATCGTTATCGGTTCGGTACTCGTCTTGGTCGCGATATTGGTTGTCGTTTTGCGGGTCATCGGATCGCATCAGACCTCGGCCACGGCCGCACTCGCAACCGCGACGCCGGCGGTCGAAACAACAACGCCGGCGCTCGCAGAAACCACGCCGTCGACGTCGTTTTCACCGGCCGAGGCGTCGCCCGCATCGTCAGAAACTCCGGGCGCCACATCCGAACCGACCGCGACCGCCGCATCGACGGAAGAGCCGACGCCGCAGCCTTCGATTCCAACGCCGCCCCCCGGTCTGCCGGCCGGCTGGGAAAAACAATCCGATCGCGTCCAGAACGGTCGCGAAGCCGAACTCGTCGTGCGCACCGGTTCGATCGACAATCTCGGCTTCGGCTGGCCGCCGAACTTCACGCCCTTCTCTGGTAAGTCGACGCCGGCGCATGCTTGGATTTGTGACGCGCGGCCCGGCGCTGCGCCGGGAACGGATCGCAACATGCTCGGCACCGGGGTGACCGATCAATCGAAGGTCGGAAAATCGGCGGACGGCTATTCGGGCTGCGGCAAGCGTCCCGACAATCTTCCGCAAGCGGTTCCGCTCGAGATGGGCACGCTGCCGAGCAAAATCCACGGCGTCTTCTTTCAAATGTTCCTGGACGATTTCCAAGCGCCGTCATTCCATTCGCATTTTCAAGTGACCCTCAACGGAACGCGCATCCCGCAGTTCGAGGACACGATCAATCAGATGGATCAAACCGGTCCCATCGGCAAACTCATCACGCTGGAGCTTTTGCCCGAATACTGGCCGATCCTGAAGTCCGGCACCGTGAACTTACTGATCGACGACCCGACGACCGGCGCGCCCGACGGTTACGCGATCGACTTCGTGCGCGTCTTAGTCAACCCGGGGCCGTTCCAATACAGCGTTTCGATTTCGTGCACGGTGGTCGACGCCGCGACGCAAAAGCCCATCGCCAAAGCATCCGTTTCGGCGGCGCAAGTAACCGTGACGACGACCGCCGACGGAACCTGTTCGATGAAAGGCGTGCCCGCCGGCCTCGTCTCCGTTGGTGCATCGGCCGTCGACTACGACAGCCAAACGCAATTACTGGATCTGGCGGCCGGCGACCACGGCGTCGCGCGTTTCGAACTGAAGCGCCATAAAGAGAGCGTTGAGGATCTCAAGCAACAGATCCAGCAAAGCGGAACCGTCGCGATTTACGGCATTCACTTCGATACCGGATCGGCCAAGCTGCGCCCCGACAGCACGACGTCGCTCAACGAGATCTTAGAGCTCATCAAGAGTATTCCGTCGTCGCGTTGGATCATCGCGGGCCACACCGATAATCAAGGCGGGGCGGAGTACAATCTCGAGCTCTCGCGCGACCGGGCCAACTCCGTGGTCGGCTGGATCACGCAGCACGGCATCGCGGGGAGCCGGCTCACCGCCAAGGGATACGGGCTCACGCGGCCGGTCGCGAACAACGCCACCGACAGCGGCCGCGCGCTCAACCGCCGGGTCGAAGTCTCCCTCGAGAAATAACTCGCCGGTGCCAGGCAGGACGCTGCCTGCTTCTCCGTGCAATTTGGACGCTAAAGGGACGCTTCGCTCGTAAGGTAGGCCTATGAACTGCACGCACGAAGTCCATCACTCTATCGTACGCTCGCTAGCCTTGCTTTTAACCGCGAGCCTTTTTGCCGGATGCTCCACAACGAAGCTGCTTCCGACAGCGGCGCCGCTTCCCGGCGCGGGCCCGGCCGGAACTGCCGGCGCAGCATCTTCCTTGAAAGAGCCGTCCGGCAAACGCATTACCGTGCGCATGCAGATCCGTATCCCGCGCCGCCGCAGAGACGACGCGCGTACCCTGCATCCAGCGACGATCTCGCCGATGACGCATTCGATCGGGATCATCGTCAACGGCGGCGGACAGCAGATATTCAATGCGACGCCGGCCTCCCCGAACTGCAGCATCGGCACCTCCGGAACGCTGTGTACGTTCGCGGTCCTCGCCAACCTCGGCACCGATACGTTCGTCGTCACCACCTTTTCGGGCACCTCCGGCTCCGGCGCGGCGCTCAATCGCGGCGCGGTAACGGTCCCGATCGCAAAAGGCAAAGCCAACACGGTTGCGGTGCGCCTCGGCCCGGTCGTCAGCACGACGGCGGACAACGGTATCGGATCGCTGCGCTATGCTATCGGCAGCGCGAACGCCGGCGATACGATCATGTTCTTGCTCCCCGCGGGATCGACGATTGCGCTGGCGACGCCGATCGTCATCAACGGCCGCGTAACCATCGCCGGCCCGGGAACGGCCGCCACCGTGACGCTCAGCGGCGGCAACACGCATCAAATCTTCGTCATTATCGGCAACGCGACGATTTCAGGCCTAACGCTTACGCAAGGAAAGGCTACCATCGCCAACAATCCGGGTGGGGCTATATTTAATACGGGAACACTGACACTCATCAACGATAAAATCGGTGCGAACACGTCGACCGTCGCCCTCAAGGGCATTCGCAAGGAGCACGTCAATCCGAACATGCGCCGGCATCCCCATTGCACGACGACGTTCGCAAACGGCGGCGCGGTCTATAACAACGGCACGCTCACCATGAGCGGAAACACGTTCAACGGCAACGTCATACAGAGCGACCTCGCTACCTGCATCGACGGTCAAGGCGGCGCCGTTTTTAACGATCTCGAGGGAACGATCGCCTCGACCAGCGACACGTTCACCAACAACTCCGCGTTTGCCGGCGGGGCCGTTTTCAACCAGGGCGTCGGCCTCGCCTCGTTCACCAACGATGCGTTCACCGCAAACTCCGGCTGTAACGCCGTCAGCGGCTGTCCAACCAGCGGGTGTAACACCACCAGCTGCACCAGCTTCGCACAAGGCGAGGGCGCCGCGATCTTCGACATGGGAAGCAGCGGCGTCGTCATTACGTCGAGCACCTTCACGAACAACGTTGTTGGCGGTGCGACGACTGGAAGCCAAGGCCAGGGCGGCGCACTCGCCCTCCTTGCGGGTGCTCCGACGATAACCGGCAGCGTGTTTACGGGTAATCTCGCCGGGGGCGGCGCCGCCTCGTGCTCGGCCGGCGTAGGTGGAGCGATTGCTGCGGATACGCCGGTCGTTATCAACAACGACGCGTTTACCAGCAATCGCGCGGCCGGCGATACCAGCAGCAATGGCGGCGCGATTTTCGAAGCCAGCACGTTACAAGGGTCGGGCGATTCGTTTAAGACCAACGCCGTGGTCGCTTCAGGAAGCGCGTGCAACCTTAGCGCTATGGCCATCGGTGGAGCGGCCTTCGGCACCATGCAAACGACGTTGACGAACAGCACGTTTCAAGGCAATTCCGCGAGCGGAAGCGCGCAAGGCGCCGGCGGTGCCCTGGCCTGCGACGACTGCATCCTAACCGGCGATACATTTACATCCAACGCGGCCGTCGGCACGGGAGCGGCGAGCGCTACCAGCGTTACGGGTTCCGGCGGCGCGCTCTTTACGGCGACCCTTGCAAAAGTCAGCGGAAGCACGTTCACCTCCAACGCCGTTGCGATCGAAGGGCCGAACTCGCAGAGTGCGTTCGGGGGCGCCGTCGTCGTCACTTCCGGCTCGTTCGTCTCGAGCCATAACACCTACACGTCGAACGCGGTAAGCGAGCCCACCGGTACCGGCACCGCGGTCGGCGGCGCCCTAGCTTTAATTAGCGGAGCGCTGGTCTCCAATGCCGACACGTTCGCGTCCAATCGCGTTACCGGCAGCAATACGGCTGCCGGCGGCGGAGCGTTCCTCGCTTCCGGTTTCACGATGAGCGGCGACGCCTTCTCGGGCAATCACGTAACCGGCGTCGAAGGCATCGGCGGCGGCCTCGCGCTCACCTCGCTGGGACTGCTCGCGAATAGCACGTTCGTTGCGAATGGGGCGACCGGCACCGGTAATACCGGCGGCGGCGGTGCGATCTTCGATAGCACCGGCGCCGTGATCAGCGACTGTACCCTTTCGCAAAATACCGCGAACACCAACGGCGGCGGAATTCTAACGAGCGGTACGGAGAACGTGATCGGAACCACCATCACGGCCAACAAGGTCACGGCGGCGGCACTGATCAACGGCGGCGGCGGCGGCATCTTCTCGGAAGCCGGCATCGAAGTCGAGAATTCCACGATCTCGAACAACACCGTGACGGTCAGCGGCGCCGGCAGCAGCGGAGGCGGCGGCATCTATAACGGCGGCGGCATCACCCTTGCCCAGTCCACGATTTCCGGCAATGCGGTGATCGGGAGCGCCCCGTCAAGCGGCGGCGGCGGATTCTACGACGTATCGACCGCGTCGCTTACGAACGTTACCATCTCGGGAAATAGTACGAGCCTCGATGGCGGCGGCGTCGACATCGGCGCCAATACCGGCGTCTTCCTCGCGAACGTTACGTTGTATAAGAACGCCGCAACCGGCACGGGCGGTAATATCAACAATCCTTTCTCGATGATCTTGAGCAACAGCATCGTGGCCGGTGGAACGGCGGCGACGGCCCCCGACATCAAGAACGGCGGGACGATCACGTCCGGCGACTACAACAACATCCAAACGGCGGTCGTAGGAAACCCCCTTACCAGCGCGACGGGGAACGACCAGATGACCGATCCAAAGCTGCTGCCGTTGTCCAACAACGGCGGTGCGACGTTCACGAACGCCGATCAGGCGGGCAGCCCCGGAACGGCATACATTCCGTTCAGCGGCGGGACCTGCGGAAACATATCAAACCCGGTCGATCAACGCGGGTACGCTCGCGGCGCGGGCAGCAAGTGCGACATCGGTGCGTTCGAGCTCGGAGGCGTGCCGACGGCAGCGCGACACCACTCTTCGCTGAAACGCCCCGCGCCGGGACCGCACGTCGACTTGCACCTCCGACCAATTCGCGTTCGTCCAATCCACTTGCCGGCCGCCACGCCCCTCTGAGAACACTTCGCTCGAAACAAGAAGGTCATGAACCGTATGAACACCGTCCATCACACCTTCGCGCGCTCGCTCGCCTTCGTCGCGGCCGCAAGCCTTTTCGCCGGTTGTGCCGGCGCGAACCAGATGCTCCCGGCGGCGCCGGTTCCCGGAGCAGGCGCGGTCGACGCCGTCGGCGCTACATCTTCGTTGCGAGAGGCTTCGGGCAAACCCATCAGCGTACGCATGGAGATTCGCATCCCGCGCCGCAGTAGAGAGCACGCGCGCGCTCTGCATCCAGCGACGATCTCGCCGTTCACGCAGTCCCTAAGTATTGCGGTGAACGGTAAAAACAGAACGGTGTTCAACACGACGCCTACGTCGCCGGGCTGCAGCATCGGCCCGAGCGGAACGACGTGCACTTTTGCGATGCTGGTCAAACCCGGCACCGACAGCTTCGTCGTAAACACCTATGCGGCGACGGGTGGAACCGGCACCCTGCTCGATCGCGGAATCGCGACGGTGCCGATTACCAAAGGAAAAGTCAACACGGTCGCCATTCGTTTAGGGCCGGCCGTAACGACGACGGCCGATAGCGGAATCGGATCGCTGCGGTACGCGATCGGCAGCGCGAACTCCGGCGACACGATTCTGTTTTTGCTTCCCGCCGGATCGACGATCGCGCTCGCGTCACCGATCAACATTTCGGGAAACGTCTCGCTCGCGGGACCCGGCGCCGCGACGCCGATTGCGATCACCGGCGGCAACGCGCACCAGTTGTTCTCTATCACTGGTACGGCGACGATTTCCGGCCTGACGCTCACCCAAGGCAGAGCGGTGGTTCCCGGCGATGCCGGAGGAGCAATCTCCAACCTCGGCACGCTCACGCTCGCAAACGATAGGATCGGCGGCAACACGTCGACCGTCTCAGTCGTGCGCGCGCACCACCCGCGGTCGGATCCGGGGATCCGGAGGCGTCCGCACTGCACGACCACGTTCGTGTTTGGCGGTGCGCTCTATAACGACGGCACGCTGATCACGACGGGCACGACCTTCAGCGGCAACTTCCTGTTAAGCAACATTGCGGGGTGCGTTGAAGGTCAAGGCGGCGCGATCTACAACGACGTTGCCGGTTCGATCAGCTCGACGGGCGATACGTTTGCGAGCAACTCCGCCTTGAGCGGCGGCGCGGTGTACAACACCGCACTCGGCCAAGCCTCATTTACCAGCGATACGTTTACCACGAACACCGGGTGCACGGCGACCACCGGCTGCCCGACGTCGGGCTGCACGAGCGCCGGCTGCACCAGTTTCGCGCAAGGGGAGGGTGCGGCGATCTTCGACGACGGTGCCGGGGTCACGATTACTTCCAGCACCTTCACAAACAACGTCGCGGGCGGCGTTTCGAACGGCAGCGAGGGCGAAGGCGGTGCGCTCGCACTCAATTCGGGAATTCCGACGGTTACCGGCAGCGTGTTTACCGGTAATCTCGCCGGCGGCGGCACCGCGTCATGCTCGACCGGCGAGGGCGGTGCGATCGTGGCGACGGTCCCGGTGGTATTGAACAACGACTCGTTCACGAGTAATCGCGCGGCCGGCGACAGTATCAGCGCCGGCGGTGCGATCGTGGCCACATCGACGTTACAAGCGTCAAACGATACGTTCAAGGCAAACACCGTCGTCGCATCGGGCAGCGCGTGCGCCACCGCTTCGCAGGGCGTCGGCGGCGCCCTCTACGCGTCCGTCTCGGCGACGCTTACGAACGACACGTTCGCGAACAACGTGGCAACTGGCAACGCGGGTGCCGGCGGCGGCGCCGTTGGGTGCGTGGAGTGCTTCCTGAGCGGCGACACGTTCACGTCGAACGCGGCAGTCGGCACCGGAGCCGCAAGCGCCACGTCCGTGACGGCCGCCGGCGGCGCGCTCTACGGGCAGACGATCATCAAAATGAGCGCCACCACGTTCACTTCGAATACGGCGACCATACAAGGGCCGAACTCGACGGAAGCCACGGGCGGCGCGGTCGTGTTGACGTCGGGGCTCATCTCTTCGAGCGGCGACAGCTTTACGTCCAACAGTGCGACGGAAGCGGTCGGTACGGGGATCACCGCCGGCGGTGCCATCGCCACGATTAGCAGCGGAACGACGGTCTCGACACACGACGTCTTCACATCCAATTCCGCGGTCAACGGCAGCGGCATCGCCGGCGGCGGAGCGGCAATTTTCGACGGTACTTTTCTCATCAGCGGCGCGACCGTCTCGGGAAACCGCGCGACCGGGGGGAGCCAGGGGATCGGCGGCGGTTTCGCCGCCGAAACGACCGGCGAACTCTTGAAGGATACGTTCACCGGCAACGTCGCAACCGCGACGTCCGGTCCCGGCGCAGCCGGAGCGATCTTTGAACAGACGGGATCGTTGCTTTCGAACAGCACCTTCACCGGAAACTCGGCAAGCGCGGAGGGCGGCGCGATCGTGAGCGCCGGCCCCGGACAGATCATTGGTTCCATCGTCAGCGGAAATTCCGTCACCAACGCAGCGGTGGCCCATGAAGGCGGCGGCGGACTCTTTTCCGCAGACACGAGCGACATCTCACAGTCGACGTTTGCGAACAACTCCGTAACCGTCAGCGGCGCCGGTTCCAGCGGCGGCGGCGGTATCATGAGCATGGGCGCCGTGGCGCTCGAAGACAGCACCGTCTCGGGCAACTCCGTCCTCGGAAGCGCTGCGTCGAGCGGCGGCGGCGGTATATACTTCGCCAACAACGCTGCGCTGCAGGACGATACCATTTCGAACAATGCGTCGAAGCTCGACGGCGGCGGTATCGACGTCGGCGCAAGCGCTACCGTGTCGCTCGCGAACGTCACGGTGTTCAGAAACAGTGCAATCGGCTCGGGCGGAAACATCATCAACCCGTTTACCATGATCCTGGCGAACAGCATCGTTGCCGGCGGGACGGCCGCAAGCGGTGCCGACATCAAGAACACCGGTACGCTAGCGTCGAGCGACTACAACATCGTCCAAACCGCCGTGGTTGGAGTCCCGTTCACCGGAACGACGACGCACAACAAGATCGCCGACCCGCTGCTTCTGGCACTCTCTAACAACGGCGGCCCAACGTTTACGAACGCCGATCAAGCGACGAGTCCGGGGAAAGCCTACATTCCGTACTCCGGCGGCCACTGCGGCACCAGCGCGCTAACGCAAGATCAACGCGGGTACGCGCTCGGGGCCGGCGGCCTCTGCGACGTGGGCGCCTTCGCGTACGGCGGCGTGCCGACGGCGGCAAGGCACAAAACGCGAGCTCACCCCGCGGCGAGGGGCTCGCACTTCGACCTTCACCTGCGCCCGATCCGGCTCCACGGGATTCACCCGGTGCCCCTATCCCGGGAAGGGGGCATCCTCAAACCGGGCTGACCGGCGTTTGGAGCGCGCTAGTTTGTGGCTTGGCCGATCGCCCAGAAGATGACGTAGCCCCACGTCACGGTCGCCACGACCAGCGCGCCGATGAACTTGTACACCGGTGCGTTGTCGACGGCGATCTCATTGGTGGCATTGTATTCGCCGAGCTCGCCGCCGCCGGGCTTTTTCTTCAGGCTCGCATAGTACTTCGGATCTTCGGGCAACGTATAGGTCTTCGGCGGACCGCCTCCGCCGGGGATTTTCACGCGGATCGGTCCGCGACCGTATCCACCCGGCGTGACGCCGCCGCTGCCGTCGAGATCGTCGGCCAGCACGGCGCGCGTATCGCCGGTACCGTGCGAAATCTCCCACCAGCCTGAAATGCCGCCGGCCAAGACTTGCTTCGGCACGACGAGCGTGTCGCCGCTCGCAATCGCAAGGTTCAGCCGCGCCTGCGTTTCCGGATCGCTGGCGGTCACTGTCGAACCGGGGCCAATCACGACGACGCTTCCCGAATCCGCCAGACCACTCGTCGAAACGAACGGCATCGCCGGATCGGGATGCGGCGGCGCAGCCATCTCGTGCTCGAGCGCACCCTCGAGCGCACCGAATAAGAGCTTGTGTTGCGCCAGCGCTTGACCTTGCGATGGATCCTTCGCGACGCCGCGCAACGAATCGCGCCGCAAATCCGACTCCATGTACGTCGCACCCGATTTTCCCGACGGATCCGGACCGACGCTCCAGATGAATATTCGCGGCGAATCGGCGTAGAAGCGTAACCCCGGCGTGTCGTTGATCGAAGGCACCAGCACGTGATCGCTTGCGATAAACCAGCTCAAGTCGCGGATCGCGAGCGGCCAGACTTCTTCTCCAAACGTCGGCGCGTTGGGATCGTTGCTCGGAATCGTGCCGTTCAACAACGCTTGTTCGCTGTTGGCGAACGCAAGCAGATCGTGCTTGCCCGCGCTAAACCACACGTTGTACAGCGTCTGCGGTGCGATCGGGCCGTCCGCGTTTCTGGCGAGGTCCTTCAGCTGCGTGGGGTCCGGCGTCGCCGCATGCCGCCATGCCGTGCCGGCGCGATCGACGATCGCGCGGCGCGTTACGTCTTTGTGCCCGTCAGGGGACGCCACCTCGAACTCAAGCCACTCGGCGACGAACTGCGGCGCGTTGGGATTGGCTGCGGACGGCGCCGGGGTGCCGAATGCATTTTGGATCTGATTTAGCGGCGCGGCCGAGGCGACAACGGCCGGCGATGCGCCGGCGTCGTAGTTGATGGGCTTGCCAATGGATGAATCCCCGTCGATGCTCAGTGCGGGCGAAAACACATCCTTGCTGCCCAAGATATTCATCGACGGACGAACGTGCGTTAGGAACACTTGCTTGTCGACGATCTGGTAGGCGGGCGTGGTGGTTTCGAGGACGACGTTCTTGATCAACGCGCCTCCCGCCAGCGTTTCGGTGACGACGCGAATCGTTACTTGCTGCATCAGCGGCGCCGGCGGCCCGGTATACGTCTGACCGACGGCCGCGTAGGCGTGCCCCGCAACCGAATCGGCGAACGACGGATCGAGATCGATCCACTGCCCGTTGACCTGCGCCTGAACCCACGCGTGCTGCTGGATCTCCTTGATGAGATCGTCGTGCGATGCACTTGCCACCGCGGGCACGGCGTTTCCGAGCGCGGCGAGGATCGTCGCGTAATCGCGCTGCCCGCGCGTGAAAACGCGGTCTTTCAACGCGTTGGCTTCGGCGGAGGCAGACGGCGGCGGCGACGGCGCGGGCGTGGCTTCGAACATGCGCGCGAAGAGCCGTTCCGCATCGCTCGCGGAGAGTTGACCCGTCACGATACGCACCGGAATCTTGTTCGTTTCCAGGATAGCCCCCAGCATCATCGCGCGATCCAGGGCGTTGCCGGCGCGCGCCTGGAACGTCCCTTGCGCGCCGCGCAAGATTCCGCTGTAGGATTCGAATCCGACGTTGTCACGCACGTAGGCGAATGCAGCGTCGGTAGTTGGTAGCAGCTTCGCGCGCTCGGTCAGCACGTAATCCTGTGCCTGCATCTTTTGCGTCGCGCTATCCAACTGCGCGGATACCGCTTGCGACGTTTGAGTCGTTTGCGATCTTTGCGGCGCTTGCGATGCCTGTGGGGCTTGGGATGCCGGCGGCGCTTGCGTCGCGACTCCGGTGTTCGAAACTCCCAGGCTCGCAAAGACCGCGAATCCGAACGCGAGCGCGACCGCGGCAAACCGCATTGCGATGCGCCAAGCGCGACGCGTTATCGCGTAAACTGCGCCGGCTAACGCGGCGAAGGCCGCAAGCGGAAGAGCGATGGACACGGCGGGCGACGCCGCAAAATGCCAGTGGACGAACACCACCACGAGGCCGGCGATCACGAGCACGAGGAGGATACAGTCGAGTATCAGGGCGGCTCTCGGGCGCATGCACCTACATACGACGGGGTCGAGCCCTATCTTGGCCTAGCGCTCGGTTGCCCGTCGGGCGTCCCAGTGGGGAACCGATCCCTTGCCGGCCGAATATCAGTGTACAAAGGAGTCCTTGACACATGAGTTATTCATTCGTGCGAGCTCTTTCCGTGGTCGTCGCTTTCGCCTATGTCGCGACGCTGACCGCGTGTTCCTCACTGCAAACGGCGCCGGCTACGCCCGGCACGGTGCTCGCCGCGTTCGTTAACCATCACGCCAACGGCAAATTGGAGATCTCGCGTTCGGGCTCGGGCCTTATGGTACGAATGATCAATCCAAAGGACGGCGCCGCCGGGGCATTCTCGGCATACGCGAAGGATAAAGGTGACTGCAAGAGCGCGCATCCGTGCTACATCTTCTCTGCGATTAACGGCACGGCACCGCTGCCGGTGAGCGCAGGAGACTGCGAGGTCGTCAAAGAGGGCGACGTTCCGACGGCGTATTGCGCGGCGCAAGGCGTTTCCTCGGTGACCATCGACGCTCCCGACGGCGGAACGATCGGCCACGATGCCACCGGCTCCGCACGCGGTCAAAATTGCTTTCCGTCTTCCCTCATCTACGAGGTGGGCCCCAAAGACCTCTATGCCGTAAATGCCGATGACGGCTGCAAAGAGACCATCCGCTGCGCCGGAAAGAACTTCGGTACGGTCCAGGACGACTCCAAAGACGTCATCAACGGCCCCTGTTCGCACGTCTACCCGAACTAACCATCCCCGGTTGCTCGCAAGGTTCGGTTAGAACCCACTGCCGAACATGACGTCCATGATTAAGCCATTCGCGAGTCTTGTACTCGTAGCGCTGGCGCTTTGCGCGTGCAGCGCCCATTCCGACACAAACTCTGCTACTAATGCGGCGGCCGACAACTCCGCCGCGACCACCGCATCGGATAGCGCCGCACCCGCGGCGTCACCGATGGACAGTTCCGACCCGTTAGCGCAGTTCACGCCGACCTTCCAAAAGATGGAAGCCGGCATCGACAACAACTTCGCCGATCTCATGACGGACCAGAAGAACGGTCCGGAGACCACCACGTCGGTCGGGTTCTTTCCGCAGTACCCGTGCACGGTCGGCAGCAACGCCGATAAATCGATGTACTGGGGCTACTGCATCATGGGCGTCAGCGCCGCGCAGAGCAACGCGGATGCCAACTACCAAGCCGCCACGCAGATCGCTGCAGCGGGCGATCCGTCGCTCAAACCCGGAACGGCGCCGGCCGACAGCAAGAATATCGCGTCGTCACAGCTGCAGAACGACACGCACGCCGTCTACATCTTCGAGACGAAGCAGCCCAACGGCAAATATCTCGTCAAAATGACGTTCGCGAAACCCGCCGCACTAAAGTAACCGCACTCGCCGCGCGGCGAGATGAAGCTACGGAGCCGTCACGCTCTTCAGCTTCGCCTCGCCGTCGGCGGCCAATGCTTTGAGATCGTCGTACGTCGAAATCTCCGCAGGAGTCGGTTTCGCATAAGCACCCTCGAGCGAGTTGAGCAGGAAGCCGAGCTGTTCGCGCAGCTTCGTCTCGTTCACGACGTCATACTCACTCGAACTGCCGTGCAACAGTATGAGATTTGCAATCTGAGCGTCCACTGGCGCGCGCTTCGCGGCCGGCATGTGCGCGCTCGCGGTCATCGCTGCGGCGATGGCGCGGTCGAGTTCGTCGATGGTCGCCAGGATTTGCTGTTCGAACGCCAGGCGCGCCTCGAGAGCGCCAGCGGCGGGGTGCACGCGCGGATCGACCGCGATCGTTAACGGTGCCTGCAGTTTCTGCGATCCGTACTGCAGTACGACCGTGTACGCACCCGGCAATGTCGACGGACCGTTCGCAACGTCCGGGAAGTCGTCGGTGATGTCGTTGTTGTACCCGGGCGGATCGTAGGCCGGCCCATACTGCAGATCCCATTGCAGCGCGTTCATGCCCGGCTTCGCCTCGGTAGCTTTGCCGACACGCCGTTCGCGCAGCTGGGCGGCATCCATAGCATTCTGCTGATCTTCAGTCAGGTCTTCGGCTTCTTTTTTCGGAGCGAGATGCAGCGTGTAGCTTCGGATCGTCGTGCCCTTCGAGTCGACGAACGAGAGCGTTGCCGGGGTTTTCCCGTCGTACTTCGGCGGCAGGTTGAAGAACACGCGCGCACCGTACCGTGGGTTCTCGCCCTGTCCCGGCGGGCCGAAATTGCCGCCCCCGTAGGTTTGGGTTAACCACGCGCTTTCCGGCGCGAAGAGCTGCACGCTTGCAACGCTATAACTGGTTTGTCTCGCAAGCTGCTCGAGCAGCGCGAGGTTGTCGAGTATCCAGAACGCGCGGCCGTGCGTCGCCGCAACGAGTTCACCTTCGCGAACGTCGATCGCGAGGTCGCGTACTTGCACGCCCGGGAGATTGAGCGTCAACGGCTGCCACTGCGCGCCGCCGTCGAGGCTGACGTATGCCGTGCTGCGCGTTCCCGCGAAGAGCAGGCGCGGCTCGCGCGGGTCTTGCAGCACGCGAAATACGTATTGATCCGACGGCAACCCGTTGGTCATCGGCGTCCAGTGGGCGCCGTAATCGGTGGTCATGTAGACGTAGGGATGATAGTCGTCCCACATGTAGCGGTTGGCCGAGAGAAACGCCGTGCCCTTATCGGTGTGCGACGGTTCGATCGAGCTGATCTGCGACCACTGCGTCAGCTGCGGCGGCGTCACCGCCGTCCAGTTTGCGCCGTGATCTTTCGTCACGTGCACCAGCCCGTCGGAAGAACCCGCCCAGAGAACGTTGGCATCGAGCGGCGACACCGCCAACGATGCGACGTCGGGGAACGTTTCCGCGCCGGTTTGATCGTTATAGACCGGTCCGCCGGTCGGCCCTTCGGTACTCGGATCGTTGCGCGTCAGATCGGGGCTGAGCACGCTCCAGTTTTCTCCGTGGTCGACACTGGAGAAAACTACCTGCGACGCTACGAGGAGTTCTTTCGGATTGGCCGGCGAGAACAGAATCGGATGCGTCCATCCGAAGCGATACTTCGTTTCCGCCGACGACGCGCCGGCCATATAGCGCGGCCACGGGCTCACGTTCTTCTCTTGCGCGGTCACGCGGTTTAACTTCACGAACGAACTGTAGTAACCGGAGCCGAACGTCACGAGCGGATCCTCGGGATCCGGCGCGATGAACGTGCTCTCGCCGAGCGCGACCGAATGCCAATCGTTCAGCGAAGGGCCGCCGCCGTTGGAAGCGCTGACGAACTCCCAGGCGCCTTCATCCTGCGACGCGCCGTACAGATGGAACGGGAACTGATCGTCGAGCGATACGTGATAGATCTGCCCGGTCGGCTGATTCAAATCGGTGCTCCAGGTCTTGCCTTGATTCACCGAGACCGTCGCGCCGCCGTCGTTGCCTTCCAACAGGATGTTGGGGTGATTCGGATTGATCCAGATAATGTGATTGTCGCCGTGCGGAATGCCGTCGATCGTCTTCCACACTTTGCCGCTGTCGTTCGTCACGTACATCGCGTCGACGTTGGGGGCGTAGGCGCGATTGGCGTCCGTTGGATCGGCGAAAATGGCGGTATAGTAGAACGCGCGCTGGCGCAGCTTCCACTGGTTGTTCGTATGTTTCCACGTCTTGCCGGCGTCGTCCGAACGGAACACGCCGCCGTCCTTTGCCTGCGCGATCGAATACACGACGTTCGGATTTTTCTGCGAAACGGAAACGCCGATCTTGCCGAGGATGCCGGTCGCGTAGCCGGGGTTCGTCGAAATCTTCGTCCAATGCGCGCCGCCGTCGGTGGTCTTGTAAAGGCCGCTGCCGGGTCCGCCGCTGGTGAGCTTCCACGGCGTGCGCTGCGCCTGCCACATGGCGGCGTAAAGCGTGTTGGGGTTGTGCTTGTTCATCGAGATGTCGACGCCGCCGGTGTTCTCATCGACGAAGAGGACTTTTTTCCACGTCTTACCGCCGTCGGTGGTTTTGAAGATGCCGCGCTCCGGGTTCGGTTTGAACACGTGTCCCATCGACGCGGCGAAGACGACGTTCGGGTTGCGCGGGTCGACAGCGAGCGACGACGTCATGTGCGTGTCGCGCAAGCCCGCGTACGACCACGTCTTGCCGGCGTCGGTCGTTTTGTAAACGCCGTCGCCCGTGTCGAAGTCACCGCGGATGTCGGATTCGCCGGTACCGGCATAGATGATGTTGGAGTTCGAGTCGGCGACCGCGATCGCACCGATCGGGCTCGCGATACCCGGGAGTTTGCCGTCGGTGATGTTCGTCCAGTTCTGCCCGTAGTCGGTGCTCTTCCAAACACCGCCCTCGACACCGCCGAAATAGAAGAGATCGGGATTGCTGGGCACGCCCGCGACGGCGACCACGCGACCGCCGATGTAGGGGCCGATGCTGCGCCAAGCGAGCTTACCCATCAACTCCTGAGCCGGGGTCTTGGCGGGGGCCGCGGCTGCAGCGAGCGGGGCGGCAGAAAACGATAAAATTAATAAGGCGGCAAAGATTCTCTTCATGGTTGCTCTATCCAGCGACGAACATTAAAAAAACCTTTCGAAAAGCGGTTCTTCCCCGGTGCTACAAATAGCAGCCAAGCCCTCGGCACCAATGGTCTGCGACAAACGGCGCAAAACGCCACCGGACGAGGGACCCATCGATGATGCAGCCACGTCTCGCATTCTTCCGGTCGGCGCTCCTGGCCCTACTTGCCGGATGCGCCGGTTCCAACGCCGCGTCAACCGTGCCGCCGCCCGGCATGCCGCTCTCGCGGCTCCCAAGCTCGGGAATCTTCTACGGGATCGGGCAGAGCGGTTTTATCAGCATAATGACGCCGGAAGGGCTGACCGAGCATCATTTCGAGAAGACGTTCTGCCAGGTCAATAAATCCGCGGGATGCCCGCTCTTCAGCCTAGGAGATCGATCCGCGAAGGCCTCGTTGGATAAGACGCAAGCCTGGTCGAAGGGCTCGTTTACGGCCGAGTCGTCCGCGAATACCAAACTCGGCACGTTCACGTTCAGTCACACCATTTCGACGACAAGCAATGCGATGCACATCGCTCAAGGCGTTCAGGCCAACACGCAGTTCGGCTGGACCGATCTCCTGATCGTAACGTCGAAATCCAAGCCGTACGGGGCCATCGGACACTTCAAAGTTACGACGACCCTGAAGCCGGGTGTGATCAAGGCGCCGTGCAACCAGAACGACGTAGAGTCGATCACCTTTCATTTCGAGTCCAACGGGGAGCCCAATCCGTACGAGACCATCAACGGTGCGTGCGTTGGCTCGAAGTTCGTCTTCTTCATCAACTCGCCCGGAAAACACGGGACGGTGGCGGAGGACACCGTTACCGGCAACGTCGGTCAATCGCTCACCATCCAAGGTATGGGCACCGTCGTAAGCGCCCTCTGTACGCCGCTTGAATGCGCCCGATTGACGTCCACACTCGAAGGAACCGTAAGCTACAAAATCGTCTCGACGACGCCCGACATTTCGTTTAAGACGGCGAGCGGCGAGAAGTACTGATCGGAGACATAATGAAAACGCAACTCTGGCTGCCGCTTTGCGCGTGCAGCATACTCGCTATTACCGCGTGCTCGGGCGGTGCGCAAGTCTCGCCGGCGGCTCCGGCTGACGCTCTGGGCGCCGCGCGAATCCTGGCGCCTAATGCGTTCGGCGAAGTACTTTCGGCACACAAGGTCACCGTGAAAAAGCAACTGTGCATCAAGGGCTCAACGGTCGTCACCTTCAGCGCAAACGGGACCGCAAAAGGCCCCTACCCGGGTACGTTTAAGTCGACCGGCACCTGGAACTACACGAAGATTCCGGGCAACAATATATGGACGTTTTCCCAGAAGTATGTGATCACGTCCGGAAGCGGAAGCGAAGTCGACGGAACGATCACCGGTAACGGCAGCAAGATCAAGGCGACCTGTAAGGAATTCGGACCGGCGACGGGCAGTGCGAAAATGAGATTCACGCTCCTGCAAAACACCGGCTCCGCGACGACGAGCGCCATCCGCAACGGTTCGCTGCTGGAGCATTTGAACTAAAGGTTCCGAACTGGAAGAGCCCCAGCTTGGACTGAGCTCTTCCAGTAACGGATCCGGCGTTTAGCGCGAAGGCGGAGGCGACGGCTTATCGGTCGGTTTCGTCTCCGGTTTCGTCGCCGGTTTGGGCTCGGTTTTCGGCGCCGGCTTCGGCTCGGTTTGCGCGGGCGGCTTCACGTCGGGTTTTACCGACGGCTTTACCTCTTGCGGCGTTATCGTTGCGCGATTTTCCGGCCGCACCGTTTCGCGCGGTTGCGCAGCGGGCCGCTCTTGAGGCGCGGCCGGTTTCGGGGCTACCGGCGGCGCGGCCGGTTTCGCAGCTGCCGGCGGCGCACCCAGCGGTCTCGTTACCGCCGTTACCGCCGGTTTTCCATGGTTGACGCTGCTGTAGAGATTGCGATCTTTCGACGCGGCCTGCACGTGTTTGGTTTGCTCCGGCGTCATCGCTACGTGCCGGTCTTTCGCTACGGCTAACTGCTGGTCGGTCGGGCGTATCTGAACGCCGCCGCGGCCGTTGTAGCTTACACGATTGATAACGGTCGTCTTGACCACGGTCCGGTCGACGTACGTGTTCGTAATAATCGTCCTGTTGACGTTGCTGACTGCGGTGTTGTAAGCAAAGCCGTTGGGTTCCCAGCGACCGCCCTGATAACCGTTACCAAAGTATCCGTAGCCGTAGTTGATGCCGCCGTAAAATCCGACCTGCGGCGCCCAGTAACCCGGGTTCCAGGCGAAGCCCGGGCCGTTGGCATTTTCGCCCCAATATCCGGGCGTCCAATAGAGGCCGGTCTGCGGCGGCTGCGCCCAGGTTCCGGGAACCCAATAGTAGCCCGAACCCGACCACGCCCAGTAGCCGGGCGTCCAAATGTAGTTCGGCGCCGGCGCGTACGGCTGTTGATATTCAGGAAGCTGCGGCGGTGCTTCACTAATGTAGTTGACGTTGTTGCGATTGACGTTGGCATTGGATACGCGGTAGTTACGGGTGTTGCCGCTATCGATCGTCACGGTGCTGTTCGCGTCGTTCCAGTTGACGCTGGCGCCGAGCGATTGCGCGACGAAGCGTAACGGAACCAGCGTGCGCGACCCAACGACGAAAGGCGCGACGTCGAGGGTCACCGGTTGCCCGCTAACCGTCGCTTGCGTCGAGCCGATCGTCAGCGCGACGGTGCGTCCGCGACCGGTCGCGTTGATCTGGCCGTTTGCGTACACGACGCTCGCGCCAAGTTGTTGGAAGATGCTGCGCAACGGCACGAAGACGCGTCCGGCTTGGACGATCGGCGGTTGATCGAACGACATTTGCTGGCCGTTGACGACAACCGCGACCGCCTGCTGAGCGGCGCCGGATACCGGGACCAGAGCAAGCGCGCCGGCTAAGAGGCCGCCGGCCGCTAGCGTTGCGAAGCGAGGAGAGGGGAAGAATCGATGTAAGAGTGCGTTCATTTTATACTCTTTGCCGTTTGAGCCTCGTATCAATCGAGATCAATCCGTTTCTCATGTTTGCGGCTGGAGCTTGACGTCCGAAAAGACGATGCTGCGGACGAGTACAGGGCCGTCGTAGCCGAGTATCCGTACTGGAAGATGCGTGGTCTTCGAAACGTCGACGACTTCAAGCGTTAAACCGTCGCTCGCTGCGTCGGCGTGGGTTAAGCGTACTTCGTCCGTCGGGAGCCCATCGATCGGGGCACCGGGCAGCTGCGCGACCGAACCGGGCGTCTGCTGTGCGTGCGCGAGAATCGCGTCGAAGCTCAGTTGATCGATCGTCGATCCGCGAACGGTAGTCGCCAGAGGATCGTCGATTGCCATCGTCTTCTTGAACGCCGCCATAAGACCCGAACCGCGGTGGGCCTGCATGGTGCTGCCGCCGTTCCAGACAAGGGTTACGCCGGCATTTTTACCCTGAACGATGCGTATGGTTGCACTGGACGGTTTATGGTAGCTGTAGTCCAGAACCATATTCTCCGTTTGCGTGCCCTTCTGCTCGAACACCGTAACCGTTGCGCTGTACCCGCTTAAATCGGACCACGTTTGCGCAAACTGCGTCCAAGCCGGCGTCAGCGTCCGAGGCGCGGATGATTGAGCGGCCGACGGCACGGGAATCGTCGCGAGCGCGAAAAGCGCGATGGATGCGACGAGCGCGAAACCGGGGCGGAACGATAAACCAGAAATGCGCACAAAATTCTCCTTTGGGGATACACATTCTCTACCCCAAAGGAATCGTTTTGAACCGAATTATTCAAGATAGCGCCTGGCGCATTAGATTCTGGCGAAACCGTCCACACTCCACTGCTCCGAACCGACGCCGTTGTGGACGAAGAACAGGCCTTTGGGATCGTACTTCGCTTTTATCGAAGCTAACCGCGAATAGTTCGCGCCCCAGTACGATTGCTGCCACCGTTTTTCGAAATAGTTGCTTTCGGAAACGTACGAGCCGTTGGCCGGTGCGACCGCGCGCAGTTCGTTCATGGCCGCGTGAATGCGGGCCGCACTCGTTCGCCCTTGCGCGTCGTCCGGCTCGTGCCCCGCGATGCCGGGGTATGCGGGCGACTGCGAGTCGGCACTGATCGCCAGCGCGAACGCGGTGAGCACCTCGGGATTGGTCGCGGCGTTCTTCGCCGCTTCGATCGCCTCCGGCGGTGCGCCGGCGAGACCCTTGTTGCAGTGCAGCGAGAAGCCGAAGTGCCGCGTCGCACGGAAGAGCGCATCGACGAGCCGTTCGCGCTGCGCGATTTGAAGCAGCGACGACGGCAGCCACAGCGATTCGTACCCATACAGAAACTGCCCGCATTGATCGCCGTCGCCGGCCCACCAAAACTCGCCGGGGCGCGCGCCGGCGGCCGCGTTCTGTGTAATTGCGGATGGATAGTGCGCTTCGATGAACTCTGCGTTCCACCAGTTGCGCGCGGGAATTGCGCCGATCTCCGGTGACCCGGCGAGCGTGAAATCGTTCGGTCGCTGCGCGATCCAATCCAAGAAGGGTTTCCACGTCGCTCGGGCTTGATTCGAATCGAGATCATAGAAGACCATGCTGATCTCGAGAGTGTTCCGCGACGATAGCAACGCCTGTTCGCCCCAGTGTTCGTTGAATAAATTCTCCGCGTAGAAATCCACGAAGTGCGAGATGAGTTGGCGATACGCGGCGTCGGACGACGCCTTCACCTTGAAGTTCGCGCCGCCGAAAAACGTGGGAAGTTCGCGCGTGCGCAGCGTGAGTTTCGTCACCACGCCGAAGCTGCCGCCGCCTCCGCCTTTAAGCGCCCAGAACAGATCCGGATTCGTACACGCGTTCGCGATGCGAATCTTGCCGTCGGCGGTAACGACTTCGGCCTCGAGCAGGCCTGCGGCTGCCAATCCGTAGTGCTTCGAAAGACTGCCGAAACCGCCGCTCTGAATTAACCCGGCGACGCCGACCGTCGTGCAGCCGCCGCCCTGCACGTAGCGACCGCCCTTGGTCGTTACCGCATCGTACGCATGCACCCAAATCGTTCCCGCACCCATCGTCACCGCGGGCTGCGCCGCGACCGAGCCCGCGCAGCCCTGCGGAACGAACGCGTCGTGCAGCTCGATATCGTTCATGTGTCGCGTCCAGATCAGCAGGGAGTCCGGCGCGTTCGACGTTCCCAAATAGCTGTGTCCGCCGCCTTTCACGACGAGACGCAGATCGTTCTCGCGCGCGAAGTTCACCGCTACCGCGACATCCGCGGCATTGCGCGCGGCAACGGCGTAGACGCTCGGCTCCGTCTTCCACGCATCGGTCCATCCGAGCGTCTGCGTGATGCCCGGACTGTCGCCGATGTAGTACGGATTTTGCAGATCTTTGAAAACCGCGGCACACGCACTACCGTCGGGCGCGGTTTTACAAACCGCGAGCGGCGATCGCACGGATATGAGATTGCCGCCGACCTCTGCGTCCAGCCGGTCCCACTGAGCCCGCGACGGCCACGCCGGATCGCCGGGCCGCCGCCGGCGGAACGCGCCGCCGGCCCGCGCCCAGAGCGGAAAGCCGGCCGCACACGCGACGACTTGGAGAGCCCGTTTTCTGTTCATGTTTCCGAGCTAATCACGAAGGGCCGGCGTTCGTCTACTCGTCTGTGACGAGCGGGATTACTGAAGAGCCGCCGCGCTAGGGATAACGCGATCGGATGTTCTTCAGCGTCTCCGCCACCCGCCGCACCGTCGACGGCGGAGCGCTGATCCAAGCCTCATCTGCAAAACCGAGCGACCAGCGGATGACTTCGTCCACGTCATACACCTGCAGCGATATCGTAACGGTGCCGTCGTCGTTTGTAACCGCCGTTTGCGCCGTTTGCCACTGCCGCGACGCTGCCGCGGGTGCGAGTTCCTTCGAGAAGGTCACTTCAACCGTCTGCTTCTCGCCGTCGCCTTTGAACCAGCCGATGGTATCGGTCGAAGCATATTTTGGCGGCGCCGCCTTGCGTGCGAACGTTCCGGCCCGAACGATCGGACCGGCGATTTGATCCATGGAAAAAATACGCCAACCGGCGTTTCCTTTTTCAATATCGCGCGCGACGAGATAGTAACGGCCCGAGCGCACCATCGCCGCTGCAGGCTCGACCGTGCGCGATCGTCCCTTGTATGTGAAGCGCACGCGCGCGTCGTTGCGCCATGCTGCCTCGAGCTCATCGTAGGTTCGCGCTACTGCACTCCCGCCGATGAGCCTCGGTTGAACCACGTGCAAGAATGAAGCCGTATCGTCGCCGCTGCTCGCATCGAGGCCGCCGGCCGCATTTTGAAGCGGTTCGCCAAACGCCTTGAGCAACTCGGCGATCAGACTTCGAAAGCGTTTCTCGCCGGCAAGCAACGCGCTCGGCCGCGCTTTGAATTCCGAAAGCGTAAATGAATCGTTTGGCCCTCGATCGGAGATCTTGAAGCCGGCACTCTCTCCGATTTGACGCAGCTCTTGCAGATCGCGCAGTAGGGTACGCTCCGAAGCTCCATACGTTCGCCGGCACGCACCCAAGGAAATGCGCCGGTTGCGAACCAAGTCGAGCAGAATGCCGATCTTACGAACGGTCGCCGGTGTCGGATCTCCCGATTTACGAGGTTTCCCAATTCGTCCCGCCATTGCGCGACCTTCGGCCTCTCCGATACAGGCTCCGTCAAGCGTCCGGCGTAATGACGGATAGGCTTTCATTCAGGAAGGTGTGCGTTGAAAAGCGTCGTTTTCGCTCGTTCGATCGCCGCAGCTCTGCTGGCGATGGTTTTTGCCGTTCCGGCACTGGCCGGTCCCGGCACGCGGATCGTCCTGCCAGGGGGCACGGCGATTTCGATCGTGGTTGCCGACAAGATTTCGTCGGCTAACGCCAATGTCGGCGATACGTTCGCCATTCGTACGAGTCAAGACGTCGTCGTGAACGGCTGGGTTGCGATCGCCAAAGGAGCCGCCGGGCAAGGCGAGATCTTGACGGTCGATCGCGCCGGCTCGCACGGACACCCGGGAAGCCTCGGCGTGCAAATGGACTGGATCTACGCGGTGGACGGCCACAAAGTCAAACTCACGAATCAACAGAAAACCGAAGAGGGACAGGGCGAGCGCGGCAAATCATCCACCATCACTCTCCTCTCGTGGGTGGTTCTCGGCTGGCCGGGACTTTTCGCCCACAACTTCGTGAAGGGTCGCGACATTACGGTCGACAGCACGCATCCGTTCAAGGCGTACGTCGATGACTCGGTCTACGTCGTCGCATCGGCCAAGAGCACCGCGCCGGGCGGATACGCGCAGTCCGCTCCCCCGAACGGCGGAACCGCGCCTGCCGCTGCAAGCGCGTACGCGCCAGCGGTAACGCCGGCAAGCGCGCCGGCGACGGCGCCCGCCACCACTACCACGATTTTCGAGAGCGCAGGTACCGGTTCGAGCACGAGCAAGCCGTTTGCCGTGAAGGCTTCGTGGGCGATTGCTTGGAGCTACGATTGTTCCAATGCCCCGAAAAGCGCGGCCGCATTTGCCGTAAACGTTCAGGGCACCGCCGCGGAATCACCGATAACGCCGACCGGGCCGAGCGGCATCGACATCACGCATTTTCACGAACCCGGCACGTACTCCCTCAATATCGAAACGGGCTGCTCGTGGCACGTCCGCGTCTTTAACGAAACCTCGTAGCGACGGATCGGGGGATCGTTCTATGCTTCGCGTTCTTACGGTTTCGTCGCAGAACGAGCGTGCGAATGCAGATCGGCTCGCGCAGCTCATCCGAGATGCATGGCCGGGGATTCTTTCCACCCAAACGGAACGCGTGACGGTCGCCGCCGGCCTGAAGTTAGTGCGCGAGAGCGACGTGCTGGTCACGTTCGACTTCGACGAACCGCGACGACTCGAGCCGCAAACGCTGCGCGACGGCACGACGTGGCCGGGCGGCGACGTTCAAGCCGGCGCGATCGTGATCGAATGCAAGGCCCTCGATCGCTCGCGACTGATTTCGATCGGGAACGACCTGCGTCCGGTCTACGGCGTAAAGCCTGCGTACCACACCGTACTCGAGCAACTCAAGAGCCAGATTGATGGGATCGTTTCCGTCTTGGAGCGTTACGGACGGGAGCGCTGCTTCATTCACGGGCTCGCCTGGATGCGGGGCGTCACCCGTGCCGAGTTGCTGGAACAGGCACCGGCGATCTCGCCGTTCATCCTCGGAAGCGACGCAACGTGGCTAGAAATGCTGGCAGCCGCCGCGCAAGAGCACGCAAATATCGCGAATCCGGCCGGCGAGTCGTACCGCAGCGCAGTTCGGTTCGCAACGGAACGGCTGACCCGAGAGCGCCGTCTTTCCGCGCGCGATGCTGCGAAGCTCGATCGCTTTACCACCGAGACCGTGGCGCGCGACGTTGCCGGCGACGTCATGGCCAAGCTGGGCACTCACAACGTTCGCCTCGTCGGCGGACCGGGCAGCGGTAAATCCACGACGCTCGCGCTGGTCGCCAAGCGCGTCGTCGAGCGCGATGCTGCGCGCGTTCTCTTCCTCACCTATCACCACGTGTTACGCAGCGAGCTTGAGCATCTCGTCGGATCGATCCTCGGGCCGGCCGGAACGAGCGGCGAACACATCGTCGTGAGCACGCTGCACGATTTTCTTCTGCCGTTCTTTGCGGAGCTGGGCGGCGACGTCCCGCTGGCCGCCGACGGCCGCACCGATTATGCCGCGCTTCCGGCAGCGATCGCAGCCTTTCTCGGAAGCCGCCCGACCGATGAGTTACAGAAAGATGCGGAGGCGCTGCGCGAGCTTCTTCCGCTCGAATACAATTTCGACTATGCCTTTGTGGACGAAGCGCAAGACTGGCGGCCGGAGCTTCGCGACCTCCTCTTTCTGCTGTTCCCGTCCGCCTCTATGGTCTTGGCCGACGGCGTCGATCAGTTCGCTCAGCGTCAGTCGCGATGCGACTGGACGCGCGGCGTCCCGAAGGAGGCGCGGTACGTCAGAAACCTCAACCGCTCGCTGCGCATGTCGGCCAACGTGGCCGCGTTCGTAACGGGATTCGCACGGGCGATGGGATACAACGACTGGCGCGTCGACACGCACCCGGATCTCGTCGGCGGCCGAGTCGTTCTAGCTGCAAATGCGTCGGATCCACTGCTGTACGAGCGCCTGTTCGAAATCACCAAGGAAGCGGGCGTATCGATCGGCGATTGCCTCATCGCCGTACCGCCCACGCTGGTAGAAAGTTCCGACGGGATCCGGCATGCGAAGGTTGCGGAGATTCTGAAAACGCTGCGTATGGACGTCTGGGATGCGAGCGACGACCGAGTCCGCTTGACGCCGCGACAGTCCGACGAAGTTGCGATCGTTCCGTATGCGTCGATACGCGGGCTCGAAGGCTGGGCCGCGGTGCTGTTAGATTTAGACGAGTGGGATTCAAATCGGCTTCGCCATCCGAACGTAGAAGCGGGTGAATCCGCAACCGCCGACGACGTCGCACGACGCGCCCTTTTGCTCGCCGTCACGCGGGCCGCGCATGTGCTCGTCGTGACCACGCGCGATCCGCAATCCCGCGTCGCGCGCTGGCTCGAAGAGGCGGCCAGCGAGACCGGCGGCGATATCGTCGAGCGCTGGTAACGCCGCCGCGCGCTCACAAGGAAAGCCGGCTAACCCAAAGATCCGGCGCCTCGGCGGACCGATCGGCATCGCGCTTCATTGACGTCGTACCCCACTTCTTTCTCTTGCCGCTCCGGCGTTTTGACGCAGAGGTGCTTGCGCCACACGTGTGACGGTACGCCGTGGTTTGATTGGCAGAGAAAGGGATCCGATGATGAAACGATACGCTTTTACGATTGCCGCGTTGGCACTATTCTCCGGCTGCGCACCCGGCGCGTCGAACCCGCTGCTCGCTAACGACAAGCCAACGATGCCCGTTACGCAAGATGCGCGGGCGCAGGCAGACGCGACGCCCCATATCGTCTATCCGGTCAGAAGCGTGTACGAAGTCGTTTATCCGAAAGGCTACAAGGCAGCGGCCTATACGCTCAACGGAAAGTGCTCGCTTACGAGAGGCCCGAACGGCATCGTTACCGGCTGCTCGATCTCCGGTGGAAGCGCGAGCCCCTATTACAAGCAGTCGTCGTTCTACCTTCACAACAAACCTAACGGCAATGGCTGCACGATCGCCGTCGGGCACTTCCATGGCCAAACGTACGCCGGTCAAGTCATACCGATGTCGTTCTACTGGGTGAAAAACTCGTGTTACTCCTAGATGGACCCGCGCGACCCGAAATTTCAACTTCTCGCCGGCATGATGTCCGGTAGGTCGCGCGAGCCGATAAAACCGGGCTGCGGGTGTGCGGTGATCGCCGCGATTGCGCTTCTCGCCGCATGCATCGTTTTCGCCGGTTTAAACGTTCACTAAGCAACTAACCATCGTGTCGGACGTCCGACTTGCTCGCGGGGTACGATCGGGCAATGACCATCTTCGAACACGACCCGGCTCTCTACGAGCTTATCGCCACGTGCCTGCAGGGCGACTACGTCAGCCCCGCTCGCGACCAGCCCACCGATGCGATGCTCGCGGGCCTGGCTCGTTCGCTCGAATCATCGCAGGTCGGAGAACTCCACAAATGCGGCGGTGCTTGCCGCTCGTTTAAGACGACGTACGAGCCGCCGATTGGGACGCGCACCTATGCAATTCGTTTCCACGTCCTCGGCGAACTGCACATCCACTGCGACGCGGCGGGAAACATTTCTCGCATCGACTACCTCGTCAGCGAATCTAGCCCCTCAACCAAACTCCATGTCTGGACGCCCGAGGGGTTCGAGCGCCGCGCCTACGGAATACCCCCGGTTAAGCTTTAAAAAGGAGGGTCTCGTGAAACCACTACTCGTGATCTGCATCCTCATCGCCCTAAGCGCCGCACCCGCGCTTTCGCAAACGCCGGCCGGCGCGGATGCATTTAGCTACTATGTAGGCTCGTGGTCGTGCCTCGGGGGACCGACCGACTCGCCCGCGGTCAAAGCCGCCATCACCGCCGTTATGAATGACGGCCTGCTCACCGAACACGTCTCGGTCCCCGCACAAGGAAAGATGACCGGCGCGTTTTCACAAACGTTCACGCTCGCCTACAATCCAGCCACCAAGCTTTACAGTCAGGTCAACAGCGACAACTTCGGCGGCTGGAGTGTTTCGAAGGCGAGTCCGTGGACCGGCAACACGGAGGAGTGGACCGACGTCGCAACCGTCGACGGCAAACTCGGGCACGGTCAAACCGTCCGGACCGACCAGAACCATTACACGGTAACCGGTTACGGCCCAGCGGCTACTGAGCCGAACTTCAAGGCGACGTGTGAACGGAGTTCTACGTAACCGCCTCGACCGGAGACAACTGCGCGGCCTCGTCGTCGGTGTAGATGCGCGAACGTGTCAAAAAGCGCACGCCCTCGGGGTTCTCAAGTGAAAACATGCCGCCCATTCCCGGCACGACGTCGATGAGCAGCTTCGTGTGCTTCCAATACTCGAACTGCGACTCGCTCATGTAGAACGGCGCGCCGCCGATCTCGCCGAGCTTTACGTCGGAGCTCCCGACGATGAACTCGCCCAGCGGAAAACACATGGGGCTGCTGCCGTCGCAGCAGCCCCCCGACTGATGGAACATGAGCGGGCCGTGCTTCGCCCGCAGACGCTCCATTAATTCGAGCGCTGCGGGCGTTGCATCGACGCGGGTAACGCGTTCCATCTGCGAACTTAGAAGAAGCCGAGCTTCTTCGTGCTGTAGCTCACCAGCACGTTCTTGGTCTGCTGGTAGTGACGGAGCATCATCTTGTGATTCTCGCGTCCGATGCCGGATTGTTTGTATCCGCCGAATGCGGCGTGCGCCGGATAGGCGTGATAACAGTTGGTCCACACGCGGCCGGCTTGAATGCCGCGCCCCATGCGATACGCGGTGTTCATGTCGCGCGTCCATACGCCGGCACCTAGGCCGTAAAGTGTGTCATTGGCGATCGCCAGGGCTTCAGCCTCATCTTTGAAGGTCGTGACCGAGACCACGGGCCCGAAGATCTCTTCTTGGAACACGCGCATCTTGTTGTGACCTTTGAAGACCGTCGGTTCGATGTAGTAGCCGTCTTTTAAGTGGCCGTTGATGCTCGCGCGTTTTCCGCCGGTCAGCACTTCCGCGCCTTCTTGGCGACCGATGTCGAAGTACGAAAGAATCTTCTCCATCTGCTCGTTCGAGGCTTGCGCGCCGAGCATCGTCGCGGCTTCGAGCGGATTGCCTTGGACGATCGCCTTGACGCGCGGCAGCGCGCGCTCCATGAACTTCTCGTAGATCGATTCCTGAATGATCGCGCGGGACGGGCACGTGCAGACCTCGCCTTGATTGAGCGCAAACATCGTGAAGCCTTCGAGCGCCTTGTCGAAGAAATCGTCGTCGTGCGCCAAGACGTCGGCAAAGAAGATATTGGGCGATTTCCCGCCGAGTTCGAGCGTAACGGGAATCAGGTTCTGCGATGCGTATTGCATGATCAGCCGGCCGGTCGTCGTTTCGCCGGTGAAGGCGATCTTTGCGATGCGCTTGTTCGAGGCCAGTGGCTTGCCCGCTTCCAGCCCATACCCGTTAACGACGTTCAGCACGCCGGGTGGAAGCAGATCGGCGACGATGTCGAGCCAAACCATGATCCCCGCCGGCGTCTGTTCGGCCGGCTTGATCACCACGCAGTTTCCCGCGGCCAGCGCCGGCGCGAGCTTCCAGGCGGCCATGAGGATCGGGAAGTTCCACGGGATGATTTGCCCGACGACGCCCAGCGGTTCGTGGAAGTGATATGCTACGGTCTCGTCGTCGATTTGCGAAAGCGAGCCTTCTTGCGCGCGAATCGCGCCGGCAAAGTACCGGAAGTGATCGATCGCCAGCGGAATATCCGCCGCCGTCGTCTCGCGGATCGGTTTGCCGTTATCGATCGTCTCCGCCAGCGCCAGCGTGCTTAACTTCTCTTGCATGCGATCGGCGATGCGATTGAGAATGTTCGAACGTTCCGCGGCCGACGTTTTGCCCCAGGCGTCTTTCGCCGCGTGCGCCGCATCGAGCGCGAGCTCGATGTCTTCGGCGGTCGAGCGTGCGATCTCGGTGAACGGCGCGCCGACGATGGGGCTGACGTTTTGAAAGTATTGACCGTTAACCGGCGGCACGAACTTGCCGCCGATGTAGTTGTCGTAGCGTTTTCTGAAGGGGCTCTCGATGCCGAGTTGGCTCAGGTCGTAGAGTTCTTCACCCACGTAGGTCGCGGCCATGGCTGCATGCCTCCACTGAAAAATTGGGGGAGATGACGTTCGAGTCCGTGCCCGGGACGCCTCCGCCGTAAAACCATCTGCGCCGACCGCCTGCTTGGAAGAGCTTTTACGGGAATCTAGCGGAATCTACGGAAGGCTCGACGTCTCGTGGGAGGGCGCACTATGCGCGTGCCATCTTGCCTTACTGCCTTCGCCGCGGTGCTTTTCGCCGCCGGCTGCAGCGTGAATCGCGCCGCGGTTCTCCCGGCAGAGCGCTTTGCCAACGCTCCGGAAGCGGCCTCAACGGTGAGCGTGACGGTGCGCCTTACCGTTCCAAAGTCCTCGGGAAAAGACGCGTCGTTCGTCGACTCCGCAACGAAGGGCGTTGCAATCGCCGTATATCGCCACGGTCACCACGCCAAACCGGTCGTTCGCACGGTGAAGAGCATCGAAGCCGGTTCACCGGACTGCAAGCGCGCGCCACACGGTCGCGTGTGTTCGCTCAGGGTAGATCTCGACGGACCCGGACGCTACGATTTCGTCCTCCGCACCTACGACAAAGCGCCGAAGCACGGCCGCATCCCGGCCGGCGCAAAAGAACTCGGCGCCGGCGTTGCGACGCGCGACGCCACGTCAAAAGGGAAGAATCTCGTTCGGGCCGTTATCGGCGGCGTCGTGGCCAAGCTGCTCTTCGAACTCAACACGACGGGCACGCCGGCCATCGATCCGCTCGACGATGCCGCACAAGTGCAGGCGCTCGACGCCGACGGTGCAGCCATCGTCACCGGCCGCTTCGCGGATGCGAAGGGCAGCAAGGTGACGATCTCCATGCATGCCGATGCGCAAGCGGGTACGGCGATCGTCTTCGATCCCTCGACGTTTACCAAACCGCTGCCGGACGGCATTCGCATGGAGTACCATCCGTACAGCCTGACGAGCGCGCAGGCCGCAAACGGCTTTGCCAGCATCCTCTCGGCAACCGCGAGCAACGGAGCATCCCCTGCGAACGTCACCTTCACCGCCGCCCAGCCGGCAATCGTCGAAACTGGGCTTCCGACCGCGCATAGCTGGCCCCAGGGCATAACGGCGGGTCCCGACGGCGCGCTCTGGTTTTCCGAAGACTGCAATAGCAAAATCGGCAAGATCTCAACCGACATGCTGCCGACCTCAGTCGTCGAGTATCCGACGCCGACGTTGGGAAGCCGCCCGGGCGGTATCGCGCGTGGGGCGGACGGCGCACTCTGGTTCACCGAATTTACCGCGAACAAGGTGGGGCGCGTCACAACCGCGGGGGTCGTGACCGAGTTTTCGATCCCGACGAGCGGGACGGTCCCATATGGAATCGCGGCAGGACCGGACGGCAATCTGTGGATCACCGAATACGCGGGCAACGCGATCGGCAAGGTTACGACGTCCGGCATCGTGACCGGCTACACGATACCGGTTTCCACCAGTCGCCCGACCGGAATCGCGCGCGGTCCGGACGGTGCGATGTGGTTCACGGAATGCGCGCAAAATAAAATCGGCCGAATCACGACGGCCGGTCTGTTCGTAGCCTATTCGGTGCCGACGGCCGCCAGCGGCCCAGCGTCGATCGCGCTTGGTGTGGACGGCGCGCTGTGGTTCACCGAAATTAACGCCAACAAGATCGGACGCCTCACGACGAGCGGGACGTTCGCGGAGTTCGCGATTCCAACGGCGTCGTCGGAACCCCAATACATCGCGGTGGGACCGGACGGCGCCCTATGGTTCACCGAACTGGTGCCGGGAAAAATCGGCAGGATCGGCGCGAACGGAACGGCGATCACCGAATACGCATTGCCGTCGTCCACTTCCGAGCCCGTGGGCATCACCACCGGGCCGGACGGGGCCGTCTATTTCACCGAATTCGGCGGCAACAATATCGGCCGGCTCCGGTAGCCTCTTAATGACGAGGTGCTCTCGACGTCCTAGGCGCATTGGTATCGGATGAAGCGTAAAACCCTGCTCGCGGGGCTCGGCGCTGCCGGGATCGCCACCGCCATTCCACGGCGCGGGATCGCCGATCAAGACCGCGCGACGATCGTCTTTCGCAACGGCGTCGTCTATACCAGCCGCAAGGACGGCGGGATCGCCGAAGCGGTCGCCGTCGGCGGTAATCGCATTCTCGCCGTCGGTTCGCGCGCGACCATCGACGGCTACATCGGGCCGTCCACGCGCGTCATCGATTTGAAGGGCGGCATGCTGCTGCCCGGCTTCATCGACACGCACACGCATTTCGTCAGTGGCAGCCTCGCGCGCACGCAAGTCGATTTGGACGACGCGGAGAGCCCCGAAGAAGTCTTCAAGCGGCTGGCTGCATGGGGGCCGGCGCATCCGAACGAAGCGTGGATTCTTGGCGGCAACTGGCAGTACGACGCATTCCCGCCGACCGGATTGCCGACGAAAGCGCTGCTCGATCGCGCGATTCCGGATCGGCCGGTGGCACTCGACGCCTTCGACGGACATTCGCTTTGGGCGAACTCGAAAGCGCTCGCGCTCGCGGGCATAACGCGCACGACGGCCGACCCCGTGGTGAACGGCATCGTCGTCGGTACGATCGTTCGCGACGCATCCGGCGAGCCGACCGGCGTCTTCAAGGAAGGCGCGCAAGACATGGTGCGGCGCGTTATTCCGCAACCCCCGCGCGACGCCGTCCTCGCAGCCCTGCTCGGCGGCATGGGCGAAGCCAGCTCGCGCGGCGTCACCAGCGTGTTCAACGCCAGCGGCGACATCGCCGAGATGGAACTGTACCAAACGCTGTACGAGCGAGGCACGCTCGCGATCCGCACGAAGACCGCGTACTCCGCCGGATCGGGATCGCGTCATACGCTCTCGCCGGAAGAGCTCGCGTCGTTCGAATCGGCACGCAAACGGTTTACGGGCGACTGGGTAAGCGCCGGCGTCGTCAAGTTCTTCATGGACGGCGTCGTCGAAACGCATACCGCGGACATGCTGCAGCCCTACGCCAACGATCCCGGCGTTCGCGGCGAAGCCTACTACGCGCCGCAACGCTACGCCGCGATGCTGACCGAGCTGGACAGACGCGGCTTCAGCGTGATGACGCATGCGATCGGGGATGCGGCCGTTCGTGCGACGCTCGATGGATATGAAGCGGCCAGTACGGCCAACGGTCCGCGCGACCGGCGCTGGCGCGTGGAACACATCGAGGTCTGCAACCCGGCGGACGTACCGCGGTTTGCAAAGCTCGGCGTGATCGCGTCGATGCAGCCCTACCACTTCTGCTGTCCCGCCCCGGACGGAAGCGACACGTGGGCGCGCAATCTCGGCGCGGCGCGATGGAAAGAGGGCTTCGTGTGGCGCGACATCGTCGACACCGGCGCGATGATGGTGCACGGCAGCGATTGGCCGGTGGTGACGATCGATCCGCTGGTCGGCGTCTACTCCGGACTCACGCGCGAGGATGCAGACGGCAATCCGAAGGGCGGATGGTTTCCGGCGCAAGATTTACCGCTCGACGATATTCTCGCCGGCTACACGCGCAACGCCGCGTACGCCGGATTCATGGAGGATCGCATCGGGACGATCGAAGCCGGTAAACTCGCGGACATCGTCGTGGTCGACCGCGACTTGCGCAAAGTCTCGCCACAGGATGTGCTGCACGCACACATCGAGCACACGATGGTCGGCGGCAAGATCGTGTACGAAGGCACTAGCGCGCCGAATCGGACGGCCGAGCTTCCGGCCAGGGCCGGCGGCGAATGCGCCTGTCATCGGCTCGCTCGCAGTCCCTTCGGTTAAGCCTCAACCAATTCTCGACGCGGAAAGCGAGCGAACGCCGCCTTTCCCCCGGAGCGCCATAGAGTAGGTCAATGAAACGCACATTGCCGATCGTCGCCGTTATCGCCGCTCTGCTCCTAGGGTGGCAGGCCGCCCGGGCCTGTACCGGAATTCGCCTCATCGCCAAGGACGGCACCGTGGTCGTCGCGCGGACCCTCGAGTTCGGCGCGGATCTGCAGTCGAAAGTCGGCGTGTTTCCGGCAGGTACGACCATCACCGCCTCGCTGCCGAATAACGCGACGGGCTTGAACTTCAAGACGAAGTACGGCATCGTCGGCGCGAACGCGTTCGGCTTGCCGATGGTCGTCGACGGCGTGAACGACCAGGGGCTCTATCTCGGCGAGTTCTTCTTTCCCGGATCCGCCGGTTACGCCGCCGTTACGCCGGAGAACGCGTCGCGCGCGATGGCCGGCTACCAATACGGCATGTGGATTCTCGGCAACTTCGCAAGCGTTGCGGAAGTGAAGGCCGCATACGACCGCGTCGTGCTCGCGCCGACGGTCGTCCCGCAGCTTGGAATGGCGCCGCCCGTCCATTTTCGCATCGTCGATAAAACCGGCGCATCCGTCGTCGTCGAACCGCTCGGCGGCAAACTCGTGATCTACGACGATCCGTTCGGCGTGCTCACGAACTCACCGACCTTCGATTGGCATATGACCAATCTCAACAACTACGCCGGCCTCTCGGCGATGATCACCGCGCCGAAGACGATCCAAGGCTACACGCTCAACGGCTTCGGCCAAGGATCCGGCTTCTACGGCATGCCCGGCGACTTCACGCCGCCGTCGCGTTTCGTTCGCGCCGTTGCGTTCGAATCGGCCGCCGTCAAACCCGCAACCGCGAGCGACGCCGTGCAGCAAGTGTTTCACATCCTCAACAACTTCGACATTCCAGTCGGCGCCGTACGCGACGAGCTCAACGGCAAAACCATCGACGAGTGGACGCTCTGGACCTCAGCCGAGGATTTGACGAACCTGCAGTTCTACTTCCGCACGTTCAACGACCAGTCGCTGCGCAGCGTCGACGTCCGCAAATCGCTCGCAAGCGCCGGCTCGACGGTCACGTATTTGGAGATGGAGAGCACCGCGCCAACCCCGATCACCGCCGTTACCCGTTAGGCGGGCACGGCGCCTCACCCTCAAGCGCCTCGTCACAATCGCGGTTCTCGTTCGTTTCACCCGAATATGACCCGCGTGCGCGCAGCTGCACTCGCCCTCGGCGCCGCAATCGCGCTCTTGGGTACCGCGCCCACCGACGTGAAAACGACCCTGCGCGACGTCGCGGCGTCCTACTATGCGGACGTTGCCGCTATTGCAAGGGTTACCGGGCGCGATACGACGATGGATTATTACAATCGCCTCGTCGAAGACCTTGCCGAGCTGGATACCACGCCGCCTCCGAATTACGACGCGACGCTGTACTACGGCACGATGCGGGAATTCGTAAGACTCGACCTTAGTCTTGCGACGCAGCTCATGCAGCAGACCTATCAGCCGATGCCGGCGATTCGCGGTCTCGACGAAACGTTTGTACGCTCGTCGGCCGACGGCACGATGCAGCCCGTCGCCGTCTACGTTCCCGCCGCATACGTTCCCGGCAACCCAGCGCCGCTCGTCGTATTCCTGCACGGACTCAATGAAACAGAAACGGAACTGCTCGGCCCGGAGTTCCTGCACAAGCTCGCCGATCGCAACGGCGCGATCGTCATCGCGCCCTACGCGCGCGCCGATTTCGACTACACCGGTTCGGAGAGCGACGTCTACGACGCGCTGGCTGCGGCTGAATCTGCATTTACGATCGACGAACGTAAACAATACCTTGCCGGCTTTTCCATGGGCGGCTTCGCCGTCTATCGCATCGCGCCGATGAAACCGCACGCGTGGGCCGGCGTGATGAGCATCTCCGGTTCGCTGCTCCAGCCGGAGGCCGGAGGCGCCGCCCACGCTTTACACACGACGCCCGTCTACGTGGTGACCGGCAAACTCGACGACACCGTCCCGTCTCGCCTCTCGACCGCGGCCGCCGTGTATCTGCGCGACAGCGGCGTGCCGGTATCCTATTACATCGAGCCCACGGGCATCCACCGGCTCTCGTCGCTGCTGCCGGTGTTAACGCAAGCGTGGGACGATATGCTCTCGGGCGTCGTCAGACCGTCGCAGTATTCCAGCGACGCGTCGCTCCCGCGATCCTTACGATAGGGCGGCCGAGGAAGCAGACACAACCTGGGACGCGGTCCTTCGACTACGCTCAGGATGACAAGGCTTCGTTGACGGCGCGGTAGCCTTCGTCGATGGCGGTGTCGGTGAAGGCGCCGCCGCTGGAATCGGAGTTCGCGATCGTGATGCGATGGAATTGCTTTCTGGCGAGATCGCACGGGCGTTGGCCGTCCGGCCAATGTTCCCATAACGACTTATCGTATTCATAAGCGTAGCCATGCGACCAGCGATTGACGGTGATCGCCGCGATGTCGTTTGCCGGATCGAATCCGCCGCCGGCGAGCATCGTAGCGAGCTGCGTGCGGATGCTGCGTTCGATCTGCTCGAACGGCGTCGTAAAGAGTTCCCAACGGCCGGCGCGATACTGTTCCTTCGGCGGTAAGCCGTATTTCGTGGGCGCGCGCAGCATAAAGAGGACGATCGGCTCGTCGGGATTCTTCGCCGACGCGTAGCCGCCCATATCGACCGGATAGTCGAGCATCGTGAAGTAGTGATACGCGCCCGGCGCCATAACCGAAGAGATGCGGAGTTTGTGAAACGAGCGCCAGTTGCGCAGCGCGACGTGCGTGTAGACGTACGGTTCCTTCACGCAGTACGCGAGATTCTTCTTTTGCACTTCGGGAAGCTCGGGCGCAATCAGCTTCGAAACAACGTGCCAATTTGCAAGCACGACGTGCTCTGCGACCACACGGTTCAGCGCGCCGCCGGAATCGTACAGCACCTCGACCGCGCGCGCGGTGGACGGGCTGCCTAGGTGCGTCACCTTCACCGCGGTCGAATTCGTACGAATTCTTACTTGGTTAGCCGGATCGTCGAGACGGGCATAGTCGCACTTCGCAAGGACGATATCTTCCATCGTCGAGCCGGCGATCGCGCCGGGCACGAGCGAGCGCACGAGCATTCGCGCGATCGACGCGTTGCCGTCGGGGAAATGGAAGATGTACGGGTCTGGATCCGGATAGCGCCACGTACCGGTCCCGAAGCCGAGGTCCATACCTTGAAAGCCCGGATACTCATACCCGTAATCCTCACCGTTCTCGTAGATATCCCAAGCCGAAACGACCTCGATCCCGGTCCCGAACAGATCGAACGGCCGGTCGTGCAAGTACGGCAGCACACCCGCGTCACAGCCGGCGTGGTCGATCAAGAACTTGTCGTACGGGATCGTCCGCAGATAATCGGCCTTCTGCCGCGCGTTCATCTGAGGGAGATAGTCGACGCGTTCGGTATGGATGCGAATCAGATCGTGCTTCGCTCGGGCCGAAAGCGGCGCGGCGGCAAACACCTCCGCCCATGGCCGCGCGTACGCCCCGGAGACGAGCCGGTCTTGCCCGAACGTCTCACGCCCGAAAAAAATACCCGGCGTTAGCCCATCGTACCGGTGTTGATCGAAATACTTATAGAACCGATTGGTATCGATGCCAAGCTCGCGAATCAGCCGCGCCGCCGACGGACGATACTTCGACGGATCGAAGATCGACTGCGTCCCCGCATTGCTAAGCAGCAACCGCCCATCGACCTCAAACTCGTTACGCCCCGCATGCCCCCCAAAGTCCGGCCGAATCTCAAGAACAAGAATCCGCGCATCCGGCTTCTTCTCCCGATAAAAATACGCAGAAGCAAGCCCACTCAACCCCGCCCCGACAACGATCAAATCATATCGCTCATTGCGATCCCGAAGAGCGGGAGCGTTCTGCCAATAGCTACCATCACGCAGCTTATGCATCACCGCATAGCTCGCATCGGTCTGCCCCCAAAGCCCCGTATTCGCCGGCGGGTACGCAGCAGGCGCTTGCGGCGTACACCCTGGCATCGCTCCTGCAACGAGCACACCCGCTGCCGCAGCCGCAACCCCATCAAGGAAATCGCGCCGCGCAATCGCCCGATCCATCCCAAGCTCTCGATCGCTATAACTCATGCAGCCTCATGGCGTTGAAGAACTCCGGTAAGCGTGGACGAGCCGCGTGCCCCTGGGCGATTTCTGATTTTTTCAAAAAAGCCCGGAGGGCGCTTCCTTTAAAGTTTTGAAAAAACGGATAAGTAGAAAAAAACATGGATGTTTTTTTCGAGCGGTCGCCCAGGGGCACGAGGCTCGTCCACGCTTACCGGAGTTCTTCAACAAAACCAGCTACAGGCGAATGTGCAAGTCGAACGTCATCTGGAAAGGCTGTTTGACCGCCGTATAGCCGACTTCGTTCTGGTTGGACCAAGGCCCGTACGGATACTTCAGTTGCACTGGCGGCGTGGTAAGGAAGTTCCCCGCCGGCGCCAAGATGTTCGAAGGCAGATTCGAGTACATGCAGATGTTCGAATCGTCCCACGCATACCCGCGCTGGAAGCACGCGTTGAATAGATTCGACGCGGTCATCGTGAGCGACAACCGCGGATTGATGTCGTAGCTCGCCGCCAAATTCAGCGTGAGCTGCCACGGCTGCAGTAGGCTGCCCAGCCCATCGAAGCGATGCGTGTACGGATCCGGAATGAAGACGACACCGGGCGCCGCGGTGGAACCGGATGCCGTCGTGTACGTACCGTTGCAGCTCGCGCCGGGCGCCGACGGCGTGAGCGCCGGACTCTGATAGCACGACTGCGGAACGTAGCCCGGCCAGGAAAGCGGCGAACCGTAGGACGATCCCGAGGTGTACGTCAAGTTCGGCGTGATGCTAAAGCGGCTGTGCTTGTAGTTGACGACCAGCGTCGCGACGTCGGGAACCGCGAAGCCGTTGGCGTTATTGAACGCCGTCGGAATGAAATCGTAGGTCGTGAACCAGCCGTTGCGGTCGATCAGCGCCTCGGGCGCCGACGCGTAGTAGGGGTTATCGACGGTCGCACCGCCGTTGTGGAAAACCGGCACCGCATTGCCCGCGTACACGCCGCCGCCGCACATCGTCGAATTGGCCGCCGAGCCCGCACACGCTTTCGTGTACGAGTTGTATTGCTCGATCGCCGAGTTGAAGCTATCCAGAACCGAGACGTTGTTGGCAGTGGTCGAGTACTTGATCTTGCTGCTCGTGTACGTATAGGAAAGCTGGAACGAGAGGCCGTCCTTCGAGAAGTCGCCGCCTTGAAATGAAAACTCGACGCCGGACGATTGCTGCGTGCCGACGTTCAAGCCGGTGCCGACGCCGGTCGCCGGATCGGTTGCGAAATACTGCACTTGGTTGCGGGTCGAGCGGTAGAACGGCGAGAGCTTGAACGAGAGGTTGGTGCCTTTGATCCGCTGCTCCCAGGAGAAGTCGTAGTTCGACGACGTGTCGGGCTCGTTGGGATGATACGGCGTTAGATAGCCGAGTTTGTAGAACGGCGAAATCTCGTCCGGCAGGTCTTGCTGCACGGCGTTGACTTCCTGCGCCGATGTCGCCGGCGCGCGCACGTACTTGCCGAGCGAGGCGCGCAGCACGGTGTTCGTGTTCAGCGTGTACGTAAGACCGACGCGCGGCGAGAATTCCCAGTACGTTACGCTGCTCGGTACGCTATTGACCAGACCGACGCCGGGCGTGGTAAGCGGCTGATATCCCGCCGGACACGAACCAAAAGTGTCGGTGGATTCGTTCCACCGCGAAATCGGGTTGGTTGCGGGCGCGCCGCAGTTTTCGTTATTGAAGGCGTTAAACCAAAACGCGCGGGCCGGATAGCCCGCGGCGGTATTGTTAAGATGGTATTGAAACTCGTCCATGCGCGCGCCGAGATTGATCAACAGGCGATCGTTGGGCGTCCAGACGTCGGCGAGCGCCAGCGACGTGAAGTACGGTGCGACCGTATCCACCTGCGCGGAACGGCCGTCCTCGGTCATGATCCAGTGCGCGCCGGCCAATGCTGCCGGTGTTCCTCCGAGCGCGGTTCCCGGCGTCAAGCACATCGCGGGGAAGTTCGCAGGTGCGGGGCAACCCGGTTTCTGATTGGTGACGATGCCGCCCTGGCTGCCTTTGTCGAAGCAGCTCCACTGCGCGCCGGTGTGATAGTTATAACAATCGCCGTTGTTGCCGACGTAGCTCGAGATAACGGTTCCGAGTCCGCTCGCCGGCACCGTGTTGCCCGCAACGCTGGCAAACTCGGCGTTGTAGTTCGAGAGCGTCTGCAACGTGTACGCGAGGCTTGCCGTGAAGAGATTCTTGCTCGAGAGCTGATTGGAGTAGATGGCGTTGGCGCCGTAGATGTTGGCGAGCACGTCGTATTCGGCGGGATCGGCGGCGAAGTCGAGCTGTGCGCCGTCCGGGCCGTTGATCAACCAGTCGGAGTACTCGCCGTAGGCCAGCAGACGCAGATACGAGTGGTTGTCGAAGTTGCGCTGATACTGCGCCTTCTCCACCGAGAAGCCGACGTTGTTGCCGTCGCGTTGATTCGCCCCGACCAGCGACGGCGTCGTGGTCGTTCCGTCGACCGTCGTGTTGTTGAGGATGCGTCCGCCGGGGCTGCTTGGAAACGGCGCGTTGACCAGTTGAGACGGAACCGGCGCTTGCCCGAGGCGTCCGTTGTAGTACGTCGAGTCGAGATACGGAATGCCGTCCGGCCACACGCCGTTCGAGTACACGTCGTTGAGCGAGCTGTAGAATTGCGTCTCGATGTTGCCGGTCACGTAAAGGAGCTGGATGTCGTCTTTTCCGGCGCCGTCCTTATGCGGAATCCCGATGTGGAAGTTCATCACGTTTTCGCGATCGGCGCCGTTGGCTTGGAAGTACGAGTTGCCGGGCGAAAACTTCGCGCCGAAGTTCGGATCGTTCTTGCAATGCGGCGCGACCAGCAAGCAGCTCCCGTCGACCACGAAATAGACTTGATTTTCGCTGCGGACCGATAGCGGATAGAAATAGCGCGGATCGCCGACGCCGTTGAATTGATCGATGTAGCGATAGCCTTGGTCGGCACCCGCCAGGCCTACGTAGTACGAGAACAGGCGATCCGGCGTCGAACCGCCGGCCTCGGCGGAGGCCAGATGATAGAACTGCGGTGTGCCGACGCTGCCTTCCGCATTCGCATAGCCCGGCGACGTCCCGGTTTTGATGACTTGATTGATGTAGCCCGCCAACCCGGTCGAGTTCGACGTTGCGGGCGTGCCGCCGGTGTAGACTTGCACCTCTTGCTGACCGAGTGCGGAGAGCGTAACGATCGGCGCAAAATCGGATTGCCGCACGACCGGAACGCCGTCGAACTCGTACGCCACTTGATCGTAGTCGCCGCCGCGAATGTAGACCGCTTGGTACCAGCCCTGCTGCCCCGACGGCATCGACACGCCCGGCACGCTCGCGATCGCGCCGTAGGCTTGATTCAACGAGCCCGAACCTGCAACCGACTGCGTGGCCTTTTGTCCGGCGGCGTTGATCGAATAGACGTCGCTGGTCGTTCCGGGCCGAACCAAACTGCCGCTCGAGCGCGAAGCAACGTGCGCGATCGTGCGCAGCGTCGACGCAAGTGAGATCACGTAGCTGCTCGACTGGTCGGCGAAGACGACGGCGCCCGCTTGCGCGGCGGTTTCGTAACCGGTCTTCTCGACCCGAATCGTGTACGAGTCGGGGCTCAGCGCCAGAAACGAAAACGATCCGGTCGAATCGGTCAGGGTGGTCGCGCTCTGGGAAGGCGATTCCGCGGTAACTTTCGCGCCGGCAATCGGTGCGTTGGTGCTCGAATCGACCACGCGGCCGCGGATGCTGCCCGTCGTCGAGGCCGGCGCCGGCAACGCCAAAAAGACGGAAATGACGACGGCCACGAGGCTGAGGAGCAAGCGTCGGGTCATATTGTCGACAATATGCAATCCGACGCACCTCTCCTCCTAGCCCCTTCTCAGGCTCGGAGCGCGTCCTGGAGGCGGCTGAAGATCCGGTCGGCGGTCAGCGGCAGATGGGCGAACCGGACTCCGGTGGCGTTCGCGACGGCGTTGGCGACGGCCGGCGCGATCGGGTTGACCACACATTCACCTTGGGACTTCGCTCCAAGCGGGCCGACCGTGTCGTAGGTGTCCGCGAAAACGATCTCGTTGCGCGGCAGATCGGCGAACGCCGGAATGCGATAGTTCCGCAGCGTGGCGTTGGTCACGGCGCCGCTGTCGTCGACGATCATGCGCTCGTACAGCGCATACCCCAGGCCCATCGCGATGCCGCCGTCGATCTGTCCGCGACACTGCATCGGGTTGAGCAGCCGCCCGATGTCCGCGCCGTGAACGCTCTGCAAGATGAGAATCTCGCCGGTGACGCGGTGCACGGCGACGCGCAGGCCCTGGACGTTGAACGCTACGGTGCGCGGCGAAAGATACGCCTTGCGAAACGTTTCGAGCGGATACCCGGCCTGCTCCGCCATCGAATGCAGTTCCGCGAGCGCGATCCGCTTGTCACCGCAGGCCACCGCGCCGGGTTCGAGGGTGACGTTTTCCGGTGCAACGTTCATCTGACTCGCACCGAAAGCGATCAGCTTCTCGCGCATGGCTTCCGAAGCCAGCACGACGCCTTTGCCGGCGACGACCGTGCCCGTACTCGCAAACGTTCCCGTGTCGTACGGACACGCGTCCGTATCGGCGTTGATGATGTCGATGTCGGAGGCTTTGCACGCTAGCGCCGCGCTTGCGAGCTGGCGATGCGTCGTCACCGAGCCGTTGCCGAACTCGGCCGAACCCACCGCCAGATGGAAACGGCCGTCGGGCTGCAGCGCGATTGTCGATGCGGAGCGATGCTCGGTCGGCGGCCCGCAATCGAGCATCGCGATCGCGAAGCCTTTGCCTTCCAGCCAATCGGCGCCGTCGGGTTTCGTCAATCCGCGCCCGCTCGCGAGACCGGCTTCGACCGCATCGAGACACTGATCCAATCCGTAGCTGCCGAACTCGACGTCGCTGGCTTCCTTCCAAATCGATTCCATGCGGTCGCCCGGCCGAATCATGTTCTTGCGCCGCATCTCGAAGGGGTCGATACCGAGCAACTTGGCGAGGTCGTCCATCGCCGATTCCATCGCAAACGTCGTCTGCGTCGCGCCGTACCCGCGGAATCCGCCTCCCGGAACCAGGTTGGTGTACACGGCGTACGCATCGGCCTTTTTGTTATCGCAGCGATACACCGTAAACGGACCGCTCAGCGATGCGGCCAGCGTTTCGCCCGCATGGTTGCCGTAAGCGCCGGTGTTTGAAACGACGCGCGCTTGAATGGCCGTCAACGTTCCGTCGCGCTTCGCACCGAGTTTCACGTGCGTCGTCATCGGATGGCGCGTGGTCGCGCTGGTAAACTGCTCGGGGCGCGTCCATTCCCACATCACCGGGCGGCCGATCTTCAGCGTCGCAAGCACGCACAGATCTTCGCAGATGATCTCTTGCTTGCCGCCGAATCCGCCGCCGACGCGCTCCGTGAACACGCGCACGTTTCGCGGGAAGAGATCGAACAAGTAGCAGATTTTTTGCTTGGAGATAAACGGCGCTTGCGAACTGGTGCGTACCTGCAGCCGTCCGTCTTCGCTTACCCAGGCGAGCGCGGCGTGCGTTTCGAGATGGACGACCTGCACTTTGTGCGTAGAGTAGGTCATCTCGTGCACGGCATCGGCCTCTTCGAAGCCTCTCGCCACGCTGCCGACCTCGCCGTGAATGTCGACGAAGATGTTCCGCTCCGAGCCTAAGATCCCGGACTGGCTGCGCTTGTCGTGCAGCAGCGGCGCACCCGGCTCCATCGCTCGTTCCGCGTCGAAGACGGCCGGAAGAATTTCGTACTCGATTTCGACGCGGCGACAGCCCTCTTCGGCCGCGCCTTCGGTCTCCGCGACCACCGCGACGAGCCGCTGCCCGACGAAGCGCGCGACGTTATCGAGAATGTACGTATCGTCCGGGTCGACCAAATGATCTTCGTGGGCCGCCGTTGAGAAGAGCTTGCGCGGGACGTCTTCCCACGTGAACACGTCGACGACGCCCGGGACGGCCAGTGCTTTGCTCTTGTCGATCGAGAGAATGCGCGCGTGAGCGTGCGGCGAGCGCACGACCTTCAGATGCAATGCATCGGGCGCGGGGAGGTCGAGCGTGTAGCGAGCGTGGCCGGTCACAATCGAGTGCGCGAACGGATTGTTCAAACTCGCGCCGCAGGCGCTGCCGGCGACGTCTTCCTCGACCGCGGAAATGCCTTTGATCGCATCGTCGATCGCGTGATAGCCCGTACAGCGGCACAGATTTCCCTTGAGCACGCGCGGCAGATCCGCTTTCTGTTCGTCGGTAAACGTCGCGGCCGTCATGATCATGCCGGCGGTGCAATAACCGCATTGGAAAGCCTGCGCGTCCAAAAACGCCTGCTGCATCGGATGCAGTTCGCCGTCTTTCGAGAGCCCCTCGATCGTCGTGACGTGACGTCCCTCGGCGCGAAACGCCGGGTAGAGACAGCTGTGCACCGGCTTGCCGTCGACCCAAACCGTACACGCGCCGCAGTCACCCGCATCGCAGCCCTTCTTGACGCCGTACCAGCCTTGCTCGCGCAGGAACATGCGCAGACATTCCCCCGGCGCCGGTTCGGCGGAAAACGATTTTCCGTTGATTTGAAGATTCATGCGGACAACTCGCGGCGAATCTCTTCGGCGAAGTAATATGTCAGGTGGCGGCGATACGCAGGCGATCCGTGTGCGTCGGCGAGATACAGATCGTCGGGAACGGACGCGTCGATTGCGTCGCAAACGGCTTGGGCCGTCGGCGGCGTTTCGAAACGCAGCTGCACCGGACGCAGCGTCGCGGCGGTGATCGTCATCAGAATCGCTCCCGTCTTCAGATCGCGCGTACCGATCATCAGGACGGCCGAGCGGCCGAGATGCGTTAGCGTCGAACGGCGAAATGCGAAGGTCTTCGCCAGCGCTTCGACCGGCAGATGGATGCCGCGCAGCAGTTCGCCCGGCTGCAGGACGTTGCGATTGTTTCCGGTGACGAAGTCGACGCCGGCAATGCGGCGCGGCTCGCCTTCGCGCGGCCACAACTCGTATACGCCTTCGAGCGCCGTCGTCAGCGAGATCATTGGACCGGCGGGCAGCGACATACAGATGTTGCCGCCGACGGTGGCTTCGTTCCAAATCTTGAACGATGAAAGAAACGAGCGGCAGCATTCGCCGATGAGCGCTCCCGCGTTCCACTCGGCGGGCGGTTCGAATGCGTAAAGATCGGCGACGGTGCAGGTTGCCGCAATATCCAGGCCGGATGCCGAGATTTCGAGTGACGGCCAGCGCAGCGCCGCGAGATCGATCAACGTGTCCGTGTGCACTTGCGGCTCCGAGAAGAGCCACGTCCCGCCGGCAAGCCACGCGAAACCCGCGCGCCAGTGGGCGATCTCATCGGCCGATTTCGGTCGTTTGACTTCGAGGATCGTATTGAGATTCAATTCAGTGCACCGTGTACCACGAAATAGCCATTTCTACGACGAAGATACCGAAGAGCATCGCGCCGTACGCCATCGACTGCCGCGGGCTATCGGGGAAGATCCACTTCTTGAAAACCGAGACCATCATCGGCATCAACGGCCAGGTCGTCAGCGAAACGCCCAGCCCGACGTCGATCAGCGCCCAGAGCGCGCGATTGAGGTGCTTGATCCGCGGATCGAGGAACACGATTTCGAGCATAACTACCGGCAGCAGCACCAGCAGCACCAGCGCCGCGGTTCGCCACGGATTCGGCGGCGCGCCGGTGACCGGATCGTTTGGAGCCCAGCCCGGAAAGCTCGCGTCGAATCGCTGTACGACCAGATCGTTCGTCAGCACCTCGGCTTCCCGAACGAGCTCGAGACGCTGAGGCGATCGCAGCCACGCTTCGAGATTCTCCACGGTATCGAAGCGCAGTACGGTCGTCCACGCATCATCTACGGTCTGCGGCGGGTGGACGAACGCGCCGATAAACCCCGGAAAGGCGTTCTGCTCTCGCTCGATGCGGCCGCTCCACGCGCGAAACTCAGCTTCTTTGCCGGGTTTGACCTTCGTGACGATCAATTCGGTCGCGGCCCGCTGCACGTAGTATTCGGCTGCGGCGGTACCGGCGAGCTGGGTGATCGAGCCGCCTTCGACGAGCGCCGAGACTTCGGCGACGAGCGACGTATGCACCGATGACGCTCGCCACGCCCGCAGCGCGTCGTTCGCGGAGAAACGCACGATCGCGATCGACTCTTCCTGATCGGGCGGCGCCGACGGCAGCAGATCGCAGCTGAGCGCGCCCGGTGCGTCGAGCACCGCGTGCTGCCAGCGCGACTGCCACTGTTTGAAAGCCGTCTCGTTCCCGGGGCTAACGCGAGCACACACGATCAGGGTAACGCTTGAATCGGGCGCCGATGTTCCAGCGGTCATCAGCTTGCCTGCACGGTTACAATTGCCGGCGCGGCACCAAAAGGTACCACACGCTTTTCAAACGCGGCTTGTATCGTCATCTCGAAACCCCTAACGTGGAGAGCTTGACCGAGGAAGGCGTTCTTCGCCGCCTGGGTGTACCACCCCATCAACAATATCGGAGGAATATCGGATGACCGCTACGCCGGCTACGTAAAATGCGGTTCCTTTTTTCGGCCGCCATCGCAATTCTCGCAGCTGCCGCATGGATGCTGGCCGGCGCGCCGGCGCTTGCCGGAACGACGGGCGCGCTCAGCGGCGTCGTTACCTCCGACGGCAAGCCGGTTGCCGGCGTAAAGATCACGGCCACCAGCCCGTCCGGCATCGCGGTCGCGACGACCGATGCGAGCGGGCACTTCACCTTCGCGTCGCTAGCTCCCGACGATTACACGCTGGTGGCCGAGAAGAACGGTTACGACCGCGCATCGTTCGCCGGTGCCGTCGTCTTTGCCGACGCCACGCAAGTCGTCACCCTGCAGATACGTAAGACGCTGCTCACGATCGCGAATACCGTGTCGCGCAGCACGTCGTCGTTGGTGCGCCCCGGAACGACCGCCGACGTCTATTCGATCAACGCCAAGCAGCAAGAGCGCGCGAACGCACTCGGCGGCGGCGGAACGCTGGACAGCGCCTACTCCGCGATCGCAACCGTGCCGGGTGCCTACGTTCCCACCAATCAGGCCGGATATCTCGTGGCCGTGCATATTCGCGGCGGCGATTCGAGCGAAGTCGGATACGAATTCGACGGCATCCCGATGAACCGCGCGATCGACGGGTACAACTCCGGCTCGCTCTCGTCGCTCGGACAACTCGAACTCCAGGTCTACACCGGCGCGTCGCCCGCCGACAGCGAAGCGCAGGGCCTTTCCGGCTTCGTCAATCAAGTGATCAAGACGGGAACGTTCCCCGGCTATGCCAACGGCACGGTGACGCTCGGGACGCCGACCTTCTATCACAGCCTCAACGTCGAAGCCGGCGGCTCGACGCCCGACCGCCTCTTCAGCTACTACGTTGGGGTCGGCGGTTTCAATCAGGATCACCGCTATATCGATCAATGGAACGGCGCCTCCTACGCCAACGAGTTCGGGCAAATCCTGGATCAATGCTCCGAACCGGGCGCACCGAAATACGTTCCGCCGGCGTCGTGTTACACCAACGGCGCGCGCAACGTCGGGCTGGCCGGAGCGCCGGGGTATATTCTCGGACCGATGCCCTTCGGCAACGAAAACGCCGCCGTGTGGGATCGCTCGTCTCTCGTCAACATTCATATCGGCATCCCGCACAAGCACGACGCGCTGCGCGACGACATTCAGATCCTCTACGACAACGACACGATCACGTCGCCGCTCTACGTCTCCGCGCTGGACGAAGGGCCGCAAAACCTCCAGGGTTCGTACTATCCCGCCGGTACGCAGCCGTTTTACTGGGATTGGTATCAATATAACGGCCAGCCCGGAACGTTCTTGCCCAACGATCCCGCGGCGGCGAAGCAGCTGGTCAGTCAGTACTACTTCCCCTCCTCCAATCCGGACCGGGCTTTTCACGCTCCGATCGGATTGGACGTCCGCGACGTGCAATATAACCAGCAGGTCGTTGCGAAGCTGCAGTATCAGAAAAACTTTTCATCCGATGCGTATTTGCGCATCTACGGATACACCTACTTCGCTACCTACAACGGCGCGGGCGCGGTATCGTCGTTTCAGCCGTACACCGGCTACGATTCCGGCGACTACGAGCTCAACGCCCACACGCGCGGGGTGTCCGCCACCTTCAGCAAGCAATTCGGCTCGCAGCATCTCGTCAGCCTGCAGGGCTCGTATACCACCGCAACGTCGATGGACTACAACAACTCCGAGATGTTCGGCAGCGCCAACAACTTTGCGGTTCTCGTCAATCCGAAGAATCTCAATAACGGCGTATGCTACGCGCTTCCGAATGCCCCGAGCGGAAAAGCCCAGCCCACGTCCTGCAATCCCGGCGGAACGCTGGACGGACTGGACTCGGCGCCCGCGACCTGGGCACATCTGGCCGGCGTGTATAGAAATGCGACGCCGTTCGTCGACCCAACGAGCTACACGTGTGGCGGCGTAACCTGCGCGTACTACGTTGCAGAGAACGGACCCTACGGCCAAGTCGAGCGCGTGACCCCGACGTTCAACGGTCTCTCGCTGACTGACGAATATCGCCCGTCCGACAAGTTGGTCTTCAACCTCGGCATTCGGCTGGATCAATACAACTTCAAAGGTGAGGATACGACGGGCGGCCCGGCGCGCGCGTTCTGGTTTGCCGCATTCAACCACGACTCGTGTTACGACACGAGCAATCTCACGCTCTACGACAAGACCGCGCTGCCCGGCGTCGCGCCGATAAAGATCGGCCAGCCGTGTTCGGCAGCTGGACCGCAGTTCCAAGACGTGAACATGCAAAACACCCCGACGAACTTCACCTACAACATCTGGCAGCCGCGGCTCGGCGCCACCTATACGGTGAACTCCGACACCGTGCTTCGGGCGAGTTGGGGGAAATACAACGAGCAGCCGAGTTCGAGCTACGAACAATACAACGCGCTACAGCAGAATCTGCCGACCGAACTCATTCCATATTACTCACAAGGGTTTAACTCCGCCGGTCACGCAGTGCGGCCGGCCATCTCGTTCAACAGCGACTTCTCGCTGGAACACCACTTCAAGGGAACCGACTGGTCGTTCAAGCTCACACCCTTCTTGCGGCAGACGCACGACGAGATCGAGAACTTCTACATCAGCCTCAAGCAAGGCATCATCGCCGGGCTCAACGCCGGCAACGAGACCTCCGACGGCTTCGAGTTCGAACTGAACAAAGGCGATTTCGACAAGAACGGGTTCGCCGGCCAGCTTTCGTTTGCGTATACCAACGTCTACGTCAAGTACAGCTCCCTCCCGAACGGCACCACGGTTTTGACGCCGATCAACGCGGACATCGCCAACTACAACGCCTATACGAAAGCGTGCGCGCCGGGCGGCAGCGCGGTCGGAAAACGCGAGTTCGGTACGCCGATCTGCGGTTCAACGACCGGCGGAGCGCCGAGTTCGGCGTGCTACGTTCCGCTGTACAACGGCAGCGATCTCGTTGGCGGCTCACCTTCGCCGTGTTCGGCGCGAGCGGCCTACGCAAATCCGTACTGGGACGCGACGCCGCAGAGCTTGCTCGACCCCAACGGCGAGTATCTGCCGTTCTCCGTTATTCCGGGCGGCATCGGAACCGGCGTCAATGCGTACAACTATCCTTACGTGGCAACGCTGCTGCTGAACTATAAGTACAATAAACTTGCAGTCACGCCGTCGTTTCAGTTCGTTGCCGGCAACCGCTACGGCGCGCCGGTCACGATGCCCGGGATCGATCCGGCAGCCGGCTGCGTCGCGCTGAAGACCGGCACGTCGGGCGATCCGCGCTACCCGTACGGCGCGGCCGGCGGCCGCGCATACGACGCGAACACGTGCCTCGGTCAGCTCGGTGCGATTCCCGATTCCTTCACCGGCGGCTTCGATGGATTGGGCGCGTTCCGCGAGCCGAGCCAGATCATGGCGCATTTACGTCTCTCGTACGACATCTCTCCGCACGTGTCGGTGACGCTTACGCTCGCAAATCTCGTCTCCGAATGCTTCGGCGGACAGCAGACCTCGTTCACGTACTTCTGGTCGAAGGCGGTCTGCCAGTACGGCGGCCTCGCGGACGGGCTCGCGCCGGTCGGCAACATCTACAATCCGGGCGCGAACGTTCAGACGTTCCTGAAGTACCCGTACGAACCGGGATTCGGAACGTACAACGATCTCAACGACTCGACCGTGGCGCCGTTCTCCGCCTACGTCAATCTGAAGATCAAACTGTAGCGACCGCCTGCGCGTCGATCCGCGCGGCGAGTTGGCGTAAACGCGCGAACGCCAGCGCGCGGTTCGTGATCTCGCAGGAGAGGAGAGCGACCGCGTACGCGTTCGCATTGCCAACGTTAACGATCGCGATATCGTGGCGTACGCCGATCAGTTCGCCCGTTTTGTTGGCGACGGAAACCGGGCGCGAAACGCCGGCCGGGATCGTGTCGCGATCTTCTTGATCGAGCATCAGTTTTACGATCCTGCGGCAGCCGTCGCGCGAGACGCCCGCGAAACCCGACGACGCGCTGCCTTGTGCGATGCCGAGCAGCAGCAGCCCCATATCGCGCGCGCTCGTCGTGTTGTCGATCCCGGCGCCGCGCGCGGTGAAATCCATGAAGTGACGCCGCAGTTCAGTTTGGCTCAAACCTGCCGCATCGGCCATGAGGCCGACGCGTTCGAAGCCGACCCAATCCGCGAGCGCGTTGGCGGCCGTGTTATCGCTCTGCTCGATCATCGCTTGCGCGAGCGCGTCGAACGTCGCCGTTTGTCCGGGGACCGCGTGGCCGAACGTCTCGGATGCTCCCACGATTTCGGCTTTTCGAATCGTCAGCACGTCACTCCAGGCGCGTGCCTGCGTCTCGATCTTCGCGATGACGGCGAGCAGGATCAAAACTTTGATGACGGACGCCGCCGGCATGACCGTTCGGGCGTTGTGGCTCACGAACGGCGCGGCTGCGTCGACGCGACGCGCGTACGCGGCGACCAGGCCTGGAAACGCCCAGTCCATCGGACCGGCGGCCGCCGATGCGAGCAGCGCCGCCGCGGAACTCTGCAAAAACTCCAGACGCGCGATCATCGGCGGTCGCATTCCCGATTAGAGGCCGGGTCGCCTCGCCTGGAAAAGTGGCCTCGATGATTCGCAGCCCGATGGTCTCGCACGTCGTCTCGTTTGGCGGCGCGCTGCTCGCGGCCGCGATCGTCGCGCTGACCTTTCCAAACTGGCACGGGCCCTGGACGCGCTTCGTTGCGGCCTACGACGTCTTCGCTCTCTGCTTGCTTGCGTGGTACTGGCTGATTGCGCTCCAACGCGATGCGATGGGCGCGGGCCGGCGCGGTGCGATGGAAGACCCCGGCCGCAACGTGATCGTCGTCCTGGTCATTCTATCGGTTGCCTTTGGATTCGGAGCGGCGCTCGCGATCATGGCCCGCGGCTCGCTCGAAGGCGATCCGCATCAAGCGTTCATGTACGTGATCGCGCTCGGCGCCGTGATATTGGGATGGTTCCTGATCCATACGATTTTCATGTTTCGCTACGCACGTCTCTACTACGGCGATCGCGATCACGACCACAGGAGCGACGGCGGCTTGATCATTCCCGGTTGCGAGGAACCGACCGATCTGGATTTCGCGTACTTTTCGTTCGTGCTCGGAATGACGTTTCAAGTATCGGACGTCCAAGTCACCAGTCCGACGATTCGAAAGCTCGCCCTCGCTCACGGCTTGATCTCGTTCGCCTACAACACCTCGATCCTCGCGCTCGTCGTCAACGTCGTCGCCGGCCTCCTCCACTAGCCCCGAGAGGACATTAACGATGTCTTAAGAAACATTAAGGCGAGTTAAGTGGGGTAGCGCCATGATTCGCCGATCGAGCCTTCTCGCGTGCTTCCTAGCCGCCGGGTGCAGCGCCGCCGGCGTGACGCCCGGTCCGCCCGCGATTTCCCCGGTCGCAGCCGCCCAAAAGCCGCACGCCGTTACCGAATTCGCCATCGCTCGACGGGCCATTCCCAATCCGGTTCCCTACCAGATCGCGGCCGGTTCCGACGGTGCGATGTGGTTCACTGAGGAAGGCGCGAGCGCAATCGGCCGCATCGACGAACGTGGAGCCGTGCGCCAGTTTCCGCTCCCGTCGAAAAATGCGCAGCCCGAAGGCATCGCAGCCGGCCCGGACGGCGCGCTCTACGTCGCCGAGAACGAAGGACCGACGCAGTACGACACGCACGTCGCGCGCGTGTCGACCGACGGGCGCGTGCGCGAATGGAACGACAACGACATGATGCCGCTCGGCGTCGCCGCCGGCGCAAATGGGCGCATGTGGTTTACCCAGGGATGCGGCGGCCTTGCGGTCCTTTCGAGGAGCGGGAAGATGCAGCAAGTTCCGCTGCAAGGCATCCCGAGCGAAACGAACGCGATCGTCGAAGGGCCGGATGGCGCAATGTGGTTCGCGGAAGACGGTACTGCGACGATCGCCCGGATCGACGCTTCCGGTGCGATCGCGCTGTATGACGGTTTGCGATACGAAAAGAAGTACGCCGACGTTCCGCACGGCGTCGCCGTCGGCAGCGACGGGAACCTGTGGTGGACGGCGTTCGAAAGCGGCGTCATTTGGGCGATGGATCCGCACGGCAAGATCGTCCACGCGTATGCGATTCCAACGAAAGGTTCCCAGCCATGGGGCATCGTCGCCGGGCCGGACGGCGCGTTGTGGTTTACCGAATACGGCGCCGGGAAAATCGGGCGCGTTACGACTGCCGGTGCGTTTGCCGAGTACGCCATACCGACGCCGAACGCGAAACCGCAAGGCCTTGCGTTCGCACGGGACGGAAAACTCTGGTTCGTGGAGTCGGCCGCGAATCGGATCGGCCGTATCCGGCTATAGCTCGCCGGGACGGGACAGCGCTTGCGTTTGCAGTAACTCCCTTCCTATGAGCAATCTTCGAGCACTCGCCGCGGCGGCGGTCGCCCTCTTCCTTGCGGCGTGCGGACAGGCGCAGTCAGGCGGGACCTTGACGTGGAGCATGTATCAGAACGGCACCACGCATAACGCCGTGCTGCCGCTCGATTTTCCGGCGGTGAGCTGGTCGCAAAACCTCCACGCGAAGATCAACGGCGGGCTGGCGTACGACGGGCGGTATCTCTACGCCGACGACTTCGATAACGATTTGTTCGCGCTCGACCCGCAGTCCGGAAAGATCGTGTGGCGCGCGCGCGCCGACGACGTGCTGATGTCGACGCCGATCGTCGCCGAAGGATTGGTGTTCGCCGGTTCGGGGACGAACGCGGTGCTCTCGGACGGTCCGAGCGGGACGGTGTGGGGACGCGACGGCGGCAATCATCTTTACGCGTTTCGCACCGGCGACGGAAAGGAAGTCTGGTCGTATCCGACCGTCGGCCAAGCGATGCCGTCCGCCGCATACCTCGCCGGGCAGTTGCTGTTTGCGACCGGCGACGATCTCGCGACCGCCGTCGTTGCCGCATCGCCGAAGCCGATTTGGAAAACGTCGCTTCCCGGCGTGCCGACGATGGGATCGACGATGGTGCACGACGGGTACGCCTTTTTCGTGGTGACGGAAGGCAAGTCGAAGGTCGCCAGCCCGACGCGCAATCACACGCTGGCGCTCGGAACGGCCGACGGAAAAGTTCGCTGGAGTGCGCCGTTCGGCAACTCCGACTGCACGCCGACGGTGGCACAAGGGATGGTCTTCGTCGAAGGCGTCATCGATGGACCGATCGGCCCGCGCGAAGCGTGGGGGAGCAACGACGTCTCCGCACTCGACGAACAGACGGGAACGATACGCTGGCACTATCGCAGTCCGAACGGACAGTTCGCTTCGATCGGATCGCTCGAACGCGGCATCACCGGAACGTATGACGGCGGCGTTCTCTACCAGCCGGTGCCCGTCTCCAATTCAATGATCGCCTTCCGCGCGAACGACGGCAGCATTCTCTGGCAAACGCGTACGACCGGACCCGTAAAGATGAGTCCGATCGTCGCCGGCGGCAAAGTCTATTTCGGCGACATCGCCGGCATGCTCTACGCGCTCGACGCCAAGACCGGCGCCGTTCGCACCGCGATACCCTCCGACAAACCTTACGCCACGTCACCGCCGGTCATCATCGGAAGCACGCTCTTCATCGCCAACAGCGACACCATCAAAGCCATCCCACTAGACAAGTTATAACCCTGTGTCATCCTGAGCGAAGCGCGAAGCGCGTAGTCGAAGGACGCGCCGAATGCACTGAGCGAGCGAAGCGAGTCGAAGCGCTTTGCCGTGTGCTTCGACTTCGTTCGCTAAAGCGAACTACGCTCAGCATTCTCGGCGCGTCCTTCGACTACGGGCTTCGCGCTACGCTCAGGATGACAAAGAGGCGCGATTACTCCACTGAGGCGATGGTGACGGTGGCGGGGCCGGCGGGGCGGTGGATGGTTACTTTTTGGCCGACTTTTTGATCGAGCAGGGCTTGCGCGTAGGGTGAGGTCCAACTGATCGAACCGTGCGCGGGATCGGCTTCGTCTTCACCGACGATCTTCACGCGGGTCTGTTTGCCGGCGGCATCGGTGGTCGTGACGATCGATCCGAAGGAGACGACGTTGCGTTCGTGCGACGACGGTTCGTCAAGGATGGCGGTCGCGATACGCTGCTCGTAGTACGCGACGTTGCGCGCGTCGTTCTGACTGCGCGCCTCGGCCAACGATTCGCGAAGCATTTCCAGGCCGGTCGCGGTCACGTAGTTCGGATTGTCGCCGAGACTGCGGACGATGGCCGGTTCGGGACGGTCGCTGTCGTCCTTAACGAAAGCGCGGCTCATGGCGACGCCTTACCCCCTTGCGGGCCGCCGATGCGGATCTTTTCGAGGAGCTCGTTCTTGGTTTCGGGGATCGTCGCACGGATGAAGAGGATCGTCACGATGCACATCACGGCGTAGGTGGCGAAGGTGCCCGGCGTGCCGAGTTTCTGCAGCATCGTTAAGAAAAACTGCGAAACGAGGAAGTTTCCGACCCAGTTTGCGAGCGTTGATATCGACATCCCCATACCGCGCACCTGGAGCGGAAAGATCTCGGAAATGAGGATCCAGACGATCGGCCCGAGGCTGAATGCGAAGCAGCCGACGTACACCATCATGCTCCACAGCGCGATCGTGCTCAGCGCTCCGGAAAGGTGCGGCTGCGAGAACGCATACGCAAGCGCCGAGAGCGCCAGCAGCATTCCAGTAAGGCCGGCGTAGAGCAGCGGCTTGCGCCCGATCCGGTCGACGAAGAAAATCGCGACGAGCGTCAGGACGCAGTTGACGGTTCCGACCAGCGTTTGGGCGAGGATGGAATTCTGCGCGCTGCCGATGCCGGCGAGCTCGAGGATCTGCGGTCCGTAGTAGATGACCGTATTGATGCCGGTGACTTGCTGGAGTACCGCCAGTGAAACGCCGACGAAGAGCGCGTAGAACATCGCCGGCGCTTTGAATGCGGACAGGCCGGCCGATTTGGTGCCGAGCCCGTCGAGAATCGATTGCTCTTCCGCTTTTGCCACCGCCTCGCCGTGAATGCGCGCGAGCCCGGCGCGCGCCAGCGCATCCTGACCGATCTTGAAGAGGTAACGCGGACTCTCGGGCATGGCGAGCATCCCGAACACGAGCACGAGCGACGGAACGACGGCGAGGCCAAGCATCGTGCGCCAATCGCCGCCGGCGGAGAGCTTGAAGTCGATGATGTACGCCGCCAGAATGCCGACGGTGATCGCAAACTGATACAGCGACACCAAGCCGCCGCGCACGTCGGCCGGAGCGACTTCTGATATATATAGCGGCGCGACCACCGAACTGAACCCGATGCCCACGCCGACGACGGCGCGCGCGATCAGCAGCACGGTCTCGTTCGGAGCAAACGCCGAAGCGATCGCCCCGACGAGAAAAATGATGCCGGCCGTGAAGAGCGTCCAGCGCCGGCCGATCGTATCGGCAACCCAGCCGGCTGCGGCCGCCCCGCCGATGCAGCCGATCAGCACGACGCTGATCGTGAACTCCTGCAGCCGCGTGTCGAGCGCGAAGTCCTTGGTGATAAACAGAATCGCGCCGGAGATAACCCCAGTGTCGTAGCCGAAAAGCAGCCCGCCAAGAGCCGCGACGGACGCAACCAGAAGGACGTACGGCTTCATAAGAAGCGGTCTTGCCTCGCACCCTCGAACGCTCCTTCTCTATGGGCATCGAAGCCGCACTCGAATACTCCCGCAAACACGGCCTGCGCGCGCTCTTGGTGGCGCGCGGCGAAGACCCGCTCGTGGAAATCTACGAGAACGGCGCATCGGCCGATACCGTGCAGCCGCTGTATAGCGGCACGAAGAGTTTTTGGGGCGTCGCCGCGCTGCGCGCGCAGGACGAGGGCCTGATTGCGCTCGACGAACCGGTGGCGGCGACGTTCCCGGCGTGGAGCGAAGACCCGTGGAAGCGGCGCGTTACCCCGCGCATGTTGCTCTCGCTAAGCGGCGGCTTCGGCTTCGGCGGGTTGGGCTCGAGCGTGCCGCTCTACGAACGCGCGCTCGCGATGGACCTAAAGACCGAACCGGGATCGATGTTTGCGTACGGCGGAATCCAGCTTCAGGTTTTCGGCGCGGTCTTCGCACGCAAACTGGCGCCGCTCGAGCTAACGCCGCAACAGTATCTTACGCAGCGCGTTCTCGATCCGGCGGGAGTCCATATTGCTGCGTGGCGGTCGTTGAGCGACGGAACGCTACCGCTCCCGACCGGGGCGTCGGTGACGGCGCGCGACTGGCTCGCCTATGCACGATACGTGCTGCGCCACCGCTCGCAACTATCGGCGTGCTTTGAAGGTTCGAAAGCCAATCCGCGCTACGGTCTCGGGTGGTGGCTCGGCGCGGCCGGCGCTCCGGAGGATCTCTTCTACGCGAGCGGCGCCGGCGGACAAGCGCTCTACGTCGCGCCGTCGCTCGACACGATCGTCGTGCGCTTCGGCAAAAGCAACTCGTACAAACACGAGGCCTTCCTCAAGCGATTCTTCGCTACGGCGTAACGTGCGTCGCACCCGAAATTGAGAGCGGCGCCACGGAGTCCACGAACGCGTTGTAGCGCGCGAACGCCGCCGCGTAGTCGGCGTCGAATCGTCCGGCGTACTCCAGAGCCGCGGCCGTCGGCGGCGTGATGCCGAACGTTCTCGGTACGTCCTCGCGGAGGGCGCCCGGCCGTCCGATCGAATCCTCGTCGTTATGGTAGTCCGCGGTGAAGAGTGCAAAGATCGCGTCGCGATCCTTTTGCGCAGCGACGATCTGCGCCGTTTTGGCATCGTTCCCGGTTGCGGCTTTCGCGGCGTCCGATAAAGATTTCTTCATCGCATCGAGATTGTTGAGCACGGTATCGATCTTGCTGTAATCGTCCAGGTATTTCTTCGAAAAGGCGTAGCCCGCGAGGTAGTCGCTCTGCGTCCACTTGTCGCGCGGATCCGGCTTCACCGCAAACGTGCGATCGAGGGTTTTGCCTGCGAGCACGATGCGGACCGTATACGTGCCCGGTACGACCGGCGCGCCTTCCTTGGGACCGCGATAGTCTTCCTTGGCAGCTCCCATCCATAACACCGGGCCGTCTTCGTGCAAATCCCATATGTAGCGATTGACGCCGTCCTTGTTCGGAACGTCCGGAACGTCTTTCTTATCTTCCTTATGCGTTCCGGAGACCGTGCGAATCACCGTGCCGGATGCATTGAGAATCTCGACGACCGGCGCCTTCGGCTGCGCGTGCGCTTGATAGAAGTCGACGATCGCGCCCGCCGGCGGATTCTTGGCGGCGAACCGCGTGTAGACGCCTTCGTCATTCGAGTGCAGGTGATACGCGTAGGCGGTGCGGGGCGTGAAGAGATACGTTCCCGCTGCTTGCGCTTGCGGTAATTGCTGAAGCGGTGCGATGTCGTCGAGAATCCAGAGCGACCGCCCGTGCGTGGCCAGCATCAAGTCGTTGAAGCCCGGCTGTATTCGCACCTCGCGCATCGAGGTCGGCGGGAGATTCAGTTGCAGGCTCTGCCAGTTGCTGCCCTCATCGTAGGAAAGGTACAGCCCGAGTTCCGTTCCCAGGTAAACGAGGCTAGGATTGACGCTGTCCGGGCGTATCGTGCGCACGTATTGATCGCCGGGCAAGCCTTGCGTGATGCTCGTCCACGTCGCTCCGAAGTCGTGCGTCACGAATGCGTAGGGTCTGTAGTCGCCCGAACGGTGACGGTCGATCGTGGCGTACGCGGTTCCGGCGTGCAGCGGCGACGGGACGACCGCTTCGACGCGACCGTACGGCGGCACGCCCGTCGGCGTCACGTTCTTCCAGCTCGAACCGCCGTCGCGTGTCAGCTGCACCAATCCGTCGTCGGTTCCAACCCAAATCTCGCCGCGATCGAGCGGCGATCCCTCGACGTACAAAATCGTGTCGGAATACTCGGCGCCCGAAACGTCGAGTGCGAGCGGACCGCCCGCGGGCTTCTGATGGTCTTTCAGGTTGAGGGTAAGGTCGGGGCTGATCGGCGTCCAATGTTCGCCACGATCGCGCGTCTGAAAGAGCACGCTTCCGCCGTACCACACCGTTTGCGAATCCCACGGTGCGAACGCGATCGGCGAATCCCAGTTGAACCGGTACTTGCGCTGCGAGATGTCGAAGTCGTGTCGGGAGAAATCCGAGTACGGAGCGATGCCGCGGCTCGCCTGCGTCGCGCGGTTGAAAAGGTTGATGCGCCCGTCTTGCAGATCCGTGTAGATCAGGTTTCCGTCGGCGGGGTCGGGCACGGCCCACATTCCGTCGCCGCCGACGACGTTGATCCAGTTATCGTCTTTGATGCCTTCGCGATCCAACGAATTGGACGGGCCGCAGAAGGCGTTGTTATCTTGCAGGCCGCCGCAAACGAGGTATGGATTCTCGTTCGAGGCCGCAATGTGATAGAACTGGCCGATCGCGAGGTTGCGTGAAAAGGTCCACGACTTGCCGTCGGTTGCGAGTGCGTAGCCGCCGTCTTCGCCGGTCATGATGCGCTTGGGGTCGTTCGGTGCGATCCAAATCGCGTGATAGTCGACGTGCACGTCCTTCGCGATCTCTTCGAAGGTCTTACCGCCGTCCTTACTCTCCGACAGCGCCTCCGAAACACCGTAGACGTGGTCCTTGTTTTTGGGATCGACCGCAAGATGCGTGAAGTAGAACGGCCGCTGATCGACCAGCGTATCGCTCGACACCATCTTCCAATCTCCGCCGGCATTATCCGAGCGCCATAAAATTCCGTCCTTCGACTCAATCAGCGCGTAGACGCGGTTCCCGTCGCTCGGCGCGACCGCCAGGCCAATACGGCCGGTGATTCCGGCCGGCAGGCCGTGTCCCGTCAAGCGCGCCCACGTCTTGCCGCCGTCGGTCGACTTGTAGAGTCCGTCTTGCGGACCGCCGCTGGTAAAGGTCCACGGCTGACGCCGAAACTGCCAGATGCCCGCGTAGACCACGTTTGGATCGGTTGAATCCATTGCAACGTCGGACGCGCCGCTCATCGGGCCGGCGTAGAGCGTCTTGTTCCAACTCCGGCCGCCGTCGAACGTCACGTAGACGCCGCGATCGGGTGAATCGGCGAACACGTCGCCGAGCGCGGCGACCACGACGTGCTGCGAGTTTTTCGGATCGACCGCGATGCGCGCGATGTGGCGCGTCGCCTTCAACCCGACGTTGGTCCAGGTCTTGCCGGCGTCGGTCGACTTGAACAGGCCGATGCCGTAACTCACGTCGTTGCGTGGATTGGCTTCACCCGTCCCGACCCACACGACGTTCTCGTTCGTCGGATCGATCGCGACCGCGCCGATCGCCGCGACGCCCATCTTGTCGAAGACTGGATCCCACGTCGCTCCGCCGTTGGCGCTTTTCCAAACGCCGCCGCCGGCCGTGCCGATGTAGTAGAGCTGGTCGTCCTGCGGCGTTCCGGCGACGGCGGCTACGCGCCCGCCCGAAACGGCCGGTCCGACCGAACGCCAGGATAGATTCCCGTACGGCAAAACTGCCGCTAAAAGTGCAGCTGCAAGCATACCAAGCGCATTTGGTGTGCCGGTTTCCTGGCTCCTTTACGCCTTACGTGCCATCGCTTGCTTAGCGCGGATCGACGACCGCCGTCGCGGCGTCGCGATAGAGAGTGCGGCGGCAATCGAGTCCGCCGAGTCGCGACGTGCTCGTGAGGATGACCGCGCCGAGTGCACGGGCTTGCTCGCACGTGCCTGCGTCGAGACCGTCGAAAACGTTGGTGCGCGGGTCGACGGTGATGACCGCTCCCGCAGGCAAGCCCAGCGTCACGACGTTTGCAACGTGCGACGATGCGACGTACGCGAAACCGCCGCTGCCGAACGCGTCCGCGATGTAATCCGCCGGATGGCTGCGCGAAAGTCCGCCGGCGAATGCGGCAAGTCCGATGCAGAACGTCGCACTCGCGGCGATGCGGACGCGCGAATCTCGCACGCACAGCACGCCTGCCGCAACCAGCGCGGCAGCGGCAATCACGACCGGCGTATCGTGGGTCGTCGCATCGTTAAAGAAGAGCCGCCACTGAACCGCGATGCCGGCGCAGGCGGCAAGCGCCCCAGTAATGACGAGGAACGCAGCCGCGCGGCGCGGGAGGCCGGCGAGCCACAGCAAGCCGAGTGCGGCGAGGGGCAGCGCGAAGCGCAATGACGCGCCGGTAGCGAGCTGCGGGATCGTTCCCTCATAGCCGGTCGGGGCGATGGCGAAGAGCACGAGCGACGCGAGTGCCGCCCAGCGCAAATACGTTTGACGAGCGAGGACGATCGACGCAACGCCGAGCGAAAGAAATGCGGTCCATACGATGCCCGCGTGCCACGAAGCCCCGGCGAGAACTGAAAGCGAGTGCGGCAAATGAGCGGCGATCGAGGTACCTGCAAACCACTTCCCAATCTCGCCGCCGACCGGGACGATCGCGTGCGGCAGCAGAATCACGTTGTGCACCGTCCAAAGCAGGACGACGCCCAGAGACACCATCACTGCTTGTAGGAACGGTTTGCGCGCGGACGCCCACGCGCCGCTCGCCAGGAGTGCGTAGAGCACCCCACTCGGCTTCGTCAGCGCGAGAACGCCGAACGCCGGCAAGGCGAACTCGGTCAGCGCATACGCAAACAACGCGGCTTGCCACACGTCGTTTTGCAGCGAGACGAGCTGCACGGCGGCCACCGGCGTTGCGAGCAGCGCGCACGCGGACAGCGTTCCGGCGATCGGCGGCATGCCGCTGCGCACCGCGACGGAGCGAACGGTCAACACCAGCAGCGCGGCGGGGAGCAAGCCGGCGAGTCCGGCGACGCCGATACCGCCGGTCGCCAGCAATCCGCTCGCGAAGATCTCCGACGCGGGAGAATACCACCAGTAGTGCGTGCCGGTCGTCCACAACCCGTGCTGCGCGACCCAGCTCGCCGCGTTGGGCAGGTGGTAGATCAGCGTGTCGCCGTCGATGACCGGGCGTACGGCAACCGGCCACGCAATCGCGAGAATCGCAACGAAGCCGAAGGCGAGATCCCACGCCGGCGCGTCCGCCGAATCGGCCTCGACACGCGCGTCTCGCTGCCGCGCGAAGCGCACGGCAAGCACTGCGACGAGCGCCGCCCACAGCGACCACCAGTACAGTACGTTTGCGATCGCCAGAACTAATGGGATCGCGCAACCGAGTGCCATCGTCATTGCGACGCGGCTCGCCGGCGTACGCATTGGCACGAGCGCGGGCGCGGCCAGCCACAATCCGACGATCCACAGCGCGCCCAAACCTCCCGAGAGCATCGCGCTCGGGTCGTGCGGCAGGTGCATCAGCGCCTGCGATCGATGCGTGCCCGGCTCAAGCGCCCGTCTGGTGCAGCAACGCGCTCACGCGGTCGAGTGCGACGATCGTCTCGCGCACCGCATTATCCAACTCGCTCTGCTTTCCGCTCGCGATCGCCTTCGCGATCGTCGGAAATGCGACGCTCGCGTAACCGTTTGCCGAATAGGCGATCAAATCGAGATGCTGCGCGGCTTTGAGTGCGATCGGAACGTTCTCCGCGCTTTGGCTCTCGTCGACGCGCCGGCCGGCCTCTTCGACGCGACGGATGGCGTCCGCAAGGTTCGCTGCAGGCAGGATGAGATTGGCGTGTCCGGCTTCCTTGATCATCTCGCGCGCGCCCGAATCCAGCGCCGTGGCGTACGGCGCAAAAGCGAACGGACGGTCCGACTGCGCCAAGCGCATGGCGACGACGCCCAGCGTCTGCGCGATTTTCTCATGGTGCACGAACCCCGGATCGGCGTAGAGCGATGCGAAGCGAAAGTCGTCGTACGGCGAGTGATAGGTCCCGAGCGCGCCGGTATAGCCCATGTCGACGATCGGCGTACCCATCGTATAGATGAACGACTCGAAATCGGATCCGCCCGACGGCGGATCGATATCCGGATGGCCGATACCGAGGACGCTTTGAATCGGGCCGACGACGCCGTCCGCGATCGCGGCCGCGGCCGAAGCGCCGAAGTCGGGACCCGCCGCGGACTCGTCGGTGTTGAGATACGCGATGCAGCCGTTTTGCAGATCCGCCCGGTGCGCGGCCACGTAGGCGGCCGAGCCGAGCTCGCCGATTTCTTCGGCGTCCCAGCCCGCGATGACGATCGTCCGCTTGGGCGTCCAGCCGTTGCGATGCAGTTTTCCAAGACCGCGCGCGACTTCGAGCAGCGTCGTGATGCCGGATCCGTCATCGGAGACGCCGTACACCCAGGCGTCGCGGTGGCCGCCGAGCACGATGCTCTGCTTCGGGTCGCTTCCCGCGATCTCGCCGATCGAATTCCACAGCGTGGTGTGATTCGCGTTCATGACGACGCGTTCGTGCACGGACGACGCGGTTTGGCCGTTGCGAATGTTTGCGATCAGCACGCGGGCGTTGCGCGCGTCGATCGGCAGGGTAGGAATGCGCAGCGGCAGGTTATCGTCGCCCATCACCTCGCCGCGCTGAATCGTCAGGTCGGACGGGTAGGGACCATTTGGATACGCCGGGCCTTTGTTCGCACGCGGATCGGTGAAGAACACGACGCCGGCCGCGCCGTTTTGCTGCGCGCGCAGCGCGAGGTTGCCGCGATACTCCGCACCGTAGCGCACCAGTGCGATCTTTCCGCGAACGTTCACGCCGCTCGCTTTCAAGCGCGCGTAATCGGCATCGAGCCCTTTACCCGCATCGATTAGCGGCGCCGTAACGTCGCCGTCGCCGCTGCCCGCGTTGAACGGCAAGCCGATTCCCGGACGCGAGCCGCTCGGATCGCCCGGAATCGCCGGATCGGCCAAATCGAACGTCACTGCCGGCGACGTCAACAGCGCAAGCTGCAGCGTCTTGGGCGTATAGACGATCGCGGGGAACGATTCGATACGCGCAGTGAGTCCCAGCGAGGTGAGACGGTCGCGCATCCAGATCGCCATCTGATGGTCGCCCGGCGTCCCGGGATAATGGTAACTTTGGTTCAGCGTTTGCGAACTCGCCTTCGCTCCGTCGGCACTTGGAATCGCCAAAAACGTCGTCTCGTCCCGCTGCTGCGCGGTCGCCGTGGAGGCGCCCAGGGTGAGTACGAGCGCTCCAACCAGCGCGCTCGAGCGGAAGGCGTTGTTCAAACGAAGGATCCTTTCGAAAGTCGCTAGGGTGCCGTCACGGGCGTCGTAACTGCCGACGGCGTTTGCTTCGCCGCCTTTAAGGCCGTCTCCACCGGGACGAGCGGGCCGGTAACGAAGGCGTTGTATTGTACGACCGCGTCGCGAACCTCGCGATCGATCCGCTTGGTGTATTCGACGATCGGCTGCGTGATGATACCTTGCACCCCGAAGTACGCAGACTGCACGTCCTCGCGCAGCGCGCCGGGGGCTTGGATGCCGTCCTCGTCGTTTTGATAGTTGGCGGTGAGCGTGTTGAATATCTTCACGCGCGCCGCCTCCACCGTCGCGTACGCGCTCTTATCCGTGGAGGCTTTCGTCGCCGCGTCGATGTCCTTCTTGGCTGCATCGAGGTTATTGAGCATCGTGTCGATCAGCGAATATTGCGCCTGGACGCGCTTCGCGGCTTCGTAGGAGCGTTCGTAGTCGGCTTGCGTGAAATTCGAGCGCGGATCGGGCTTGACGGTGAACGAACGAACGAACGTCGATTTACCGATAGTGAGCCGCACGGAGTACATCCCCGGCGGAACGCCCGGCCCCTCGTTCGGACCTTGATACGCTTCCTTCGCGGCGCCGGTCCATTTCACGGGACCGTCGATTTGAAAATCCCACGTGTACCGGTTGAGACCGGCCTTGTTGGAGATGCGCGGCTCGTCCTTGCCGCCGACCTTGTGCGTTCCGGAGACCGCGCGGAGAACGCGCCCGTACCGGTCCAAGATTTCCAGTTTGGGTGCATCTTTTTGCGGCTCTTTTTGGTAGAACGTGATCATCACGCCGTACGGCGGATTCGAGGCTGCGTAGTTGGTATACGTGCCCTCGTCGTTCGAATGCAGGCTCCATTCGTAGCTCAACGGCGGAGCGAACAGTTCGGCGCCGCTCGCGACGGCGGGCATCAACTGCTGCACCGGCGTCATGTCGTCCATGATGTAAACGGAACGCCCGTGCGTCGCGACCAGCAGATCGTCGGTTTGCGGCTGCATACGGATGTCGTGAATCGATGCCGTCGGCATCCCGTTTTGGAACGGCTGCCAGCTCGCGCCGGCGTCGAACGATACGAACATCCCCTCCTCGCTGCCGAGATAGACGATGTTCTTGTTGTGAATATCTGGGCGGATCGCGCGGATCCATTGTCCGGCCGGCAACCCTTTGACGATCGACGTCCAGTGCGCGCCGAAATCCCTCGTGACGAACACGTGCGGTTCGAAGTCGCCGACGTAATGGCCGTCATTTATTGCGTACGCGGTTCCGTCGACGAGCTGCGATGGTGCGACGGTAGCGTAGCGTCCGAACTCCGGGCCGCCCGGCGGCGTCACGTTTTTCCAATGCTTTCCGTAGTCACGCGTCAGTTGGACGAGCCCATCGTCGGTACCGGCCCAAATCTCTCCCTTAGCGATGGTCGACCCCTCGATATCGAGCATCGTGTCGCTCTCCTCCGCGCTCGAAACGTCGTGCGTGATCGGGCCGCCGGAGGGCTGCTGGTGATCCTTAGCGTTTCGCGTGAGATCGGGACTGATCGTCGTCCAATGCCGGCCGCGGTCCGTCGTTTGAAAAATCGCATTGCCGCCAACCCACCCGACGTGCGGATCCCACGGTGCGAACGCAATCGGCGACTCCCAGTTGAACCGGTACTTGGAAACGCGGTTATCGAACGATTCGATCGAGTTTTGAACGTACGGCTGCGCGAATATGCCGTCTTGCGTAACGCGGTTGTAGATGAACACGGCGCCGCCCTCCGAATCGGACCAAATCCAATTCGCGTCGTCCGGTTCGGGAATGCTCCACTCGCCGTCGCCGCCGACGGTCGAGATCCAGTTCTTGTTTTGAATGCCCGACGGGTCGAGCGAGTTGGACGGACCGCACCACGCACTGTTGTCCTGCAATCCGGCGCACACCGTATACGGATTGTCGTTGCCCAAGCCGATGCGATAGATTTGCGCGATCGGCAAGTTTGCCGAGAAGAACCAGTTGTCGCCTTGGTCGAGCGTGAGCGCGTAGCCGCCGTCCTCGCCGGTGATGATGCGCGTCGGATCGTTCGGCGCGATCCAAATGGCGTGGTAATCGACGTGCACGCTGTCGGCGATCTCTTTAAACGTCTTGCCGCCGTCTTTGCTCACCGATAGCGCTTCCGAAACGCCGTACACGCGATCGGGATTCTTCGGATCGACCGCGATATGGCTGAAATAGAACGGCCGCTGATCGACGAGCGTGTTCTTGCTCACCATCGTCCAGTTTTCGCCGCCGTCGTCCGAGCGCCAAAGGATGCCGTCTTTGGACTCGATGAGCGCGTAGACGCGGCGTCCGTCGCTCGGTGCGACCGCCAGCCCGATGCGCCCCGTGATACCCCCCGGCAACCCGTGCCCGGTGAGTTTCGCCCACGTCATCCCGCCGTCGGTCGACTTGTAGAGTCCGTCGGCGTCGCCGCCGCTCATAAACGTCCACGGCCGGCGTTGAAACTGCCAGATGCCGGTGTACATGACGTTCGGGTCCTCCGCGGAGGCCGCGAGATCCGAAGCTCCGCTCTGCGGACCGACGAACAGCGTCTGCTTCCACGTCTTTCCGCCGTCCTGCGTGACGTAGATGCCGCGATCGGGTGAGTTGTTGAATAGGTCGCCGAGCGCCGCGACCACGACGTGATTGTGATTGCGCGGATCGACGACGATGCGCGAGATATATTTCGTCGGTTTGAGCCCGACGTTCGTCCACGTGTCGCCGCCGTCGGTCGTCTTGTAGATGCCGTCGCCGTAGCTGACGTCGTTGCGCGGATTCGTTTCACCGGTTCCGACCCACACCGTCTTCTGATCGGTGGGATCGATCGCAATCGCGCCGATCGACGCGACGGGCTGCTTTGCAAAGACCGCGTCCCACGTCTGGCCGCTGTTGCTCGATTTCCACACGCCGCCGCCGGCCGCACCGACGTAGTAGAGCTTCGAATTCTCGGCGGTACCGGCCACCGCAGCCACGCGCCCGCCGGCAGTCGCCGGCCCGATCTCGCGCCACTCCATATTCGAAAACGGCGGTCCGGGGGTCGGGGTGGGCGTGGGTTTCGCGGAGGGCGACGCCGCCGGCGACGTCGCAGCGGCAGGCGACGCCGCGGCGGCGGGCGATGCCGACGGTGTCGGGCTCGGCGAAGGAGGGGCTCCCGCGGCGGGTGGCGCGTCGGCGACTGCCGGCGCTGCCGCCCCCAAGAAGGCGACCAGCAAGACGAGGCTACCTGCAAAACGGCTCAGCACAAGCATCTCCCATTCGGTATGACAAAATCGGCGGATATGTAAAAAGGCGTGGGCCAAACTGATTGGACGCTGCGCTTACCGGCTCATTTCAAAAAGCAATCAAAGTAGGGTCGCCGAGGCGATCTACGGAACGCTCGACTCCATCTCCGCCGGCTCGTCGGACGGTTTGAAGAGGGTCTGCGCGATCGCCGTGGGCACGACCGCCGTAAGGATAACGACGGTCACTAGCGCCGTATATTGCGCCTGGTTGATGTAGTGGTGCGTCAAACCGTAGAGGCTCGAGATCGTTCCGAACGTCAGACCCGTCGCCATCATTAAGGTGAGGTAGTTCGCGTTGACGTGTGAATAGCGAAAGACGAAGCGAGCCAACGGAAAGACGCCGATCAGCTTGGCGATCACCTTCACGGCAAAGAGCGCGCCGATCGTGCCGGTGCCGGCGATTGCGGCGGGCGCCGAAACGTACGTGCCCGCCTTGATAAAGTAGAAGGGAGCAAGCAGCGTCATCGTCATCGTCTGCAGGCGGCGCTTGACGTCCGGATACGTCATCATCACGCCGGCGCAGCCGAGGCCGAGGAAATACGCCGGCAGGACGCCCTCGCTCTTCGCATACGTGGCGAGCGCCGCAAGTCCGAAAATGATGGCGAACAGTATGCGCAGGGCGGGTTCGCTCACGTATTGCCGCGTTCGCTCGATGAAGACGGGCAAGAGTTTTGGAACCAGCACCATCGCCGCCACGATTGAAACCGCGAGCGCTACGAGCCACAGATTGTAGTTCGCGAACAGCAGTCCCAGCGCGACGACGGTTCCGAGATCGGTAAAGAAGCACGCGGCGAGAATGAGCTGGCCGAACTCCTTACCGGCGAGGCCGGATTCCACCATTACGGCGTAGACTACCGCGACGGAGGTCGTCGACATCGCGATGCCGGCGATTTTCGACGCGTCGATGGTCCAGTGCCCGAAGAAGAACGCGAACGCCATCGCTGCGAGGAACGGCGCGGCGAAGGACGCCGCCCCCAACACCGTCGACGGCACGAGCTGCTTACGCAATACGACCGGATCGATCTCGGCGCCGGCGAGGAACGTCAACAGAATGCTGCCGAAACCGGCGACGAAATCGATCCATGCATTGGTGCGCAATGCGATCAGATTCCCCGCGATGATTCCAACGACGATCTCGATTAGAGCCGCGGGCATCTTGATACGAATTGCGACAAACGCGCTGACGGCCGCGAGGAGCATCCAAACGCCCGCCACCAGCCACATGTTATCCACGTCGATGAGATGCATCCGTGCCTTTCGTTTTTTAGCGAATCGTGATGCGCGCCAAGATCAGACCGGCGTACGCGGCTACGAGTCCCAATACGACGCTGCCGGCTGCGTAGAGCGCGGCAAGAAATGCAGCACCGTCGGTCACGAGCACTAGAGAGTCGAGCGAAAACGCCGAAAAGGTCGTGTAGCCGCCGAGGATCCCCGTCGCTGCGAAGATGCGGACCAGGGGCGTCACGCCGAAGGCGCGCGACGTAGCGAGTTCGGCGACGACGCCGATCAGAAAGCTCCCGGTAACGTTGATGAAGAGGGTCCCGTACGGAAATCCCGGGCCGAATCTTTGTGCAAAAACTTGACCGATAACGTAGCGCGCGACCCCTCCAAGCGCGGCGCCAATCGCGACGGCGCAAACGGCTTTCCATTCGATCATGGCGATGCCGCGTCGCTCAAGCGGATAATGTCGACCTTTTCGAGCGTGAGCAACCCTTCGGGAATCATCGCTCGTAAGGCGGGCAAGAACGCGAGTACTTTCTCTTCCGACTCGATCACCTCGATGACGATCGGAAGATTGGTATTGAAGTCGGCGAGGCGGGCGGAATGCACGATTCGATGGCAACCGTATCCCTCGATGCCCTTGAGGACGGTAGCTCCGGCGAAACCCGCCGCACGCAATGCTTCCGCGATCGCTTCGTACAGCGACTGCTCGGCATACCGGTCGTCTTCGTCGATGAAGATGCGCAGCAACTGGCCGCGCGCTTCATCCCTCGATGTGGTACCTCGATCGTCCGGCAAAATAGAAAACTCCCGTCCAAGCATTTCGAGCATCGACAGGAGCCATCAGCCGGAGTCCGGCGGTTAGACGGGGAGCTCCATCCCGTTGAGCGGGCCTTACCGTCCGGCCGAAGCAGTTCCTCCCTGCTCCTTGACGAGCCGCAAATACTGGGCCGCTTCGATCGTGATCAGGCCTTCGCCGACCATTGCCTCCAACTGCGAGAGCAACGGCTCGAGAACGGTCCAGTCGTCGACCACTTCAATGAGTATGGGGAGGTTGGGAAACCACGAAAAGACTTTGGCGACGTGCATCTGATTGTGACCGCCGAAACCCTCGATTCCGCGAAAGACGGTGGCACCCGAAACGCCGTTCTTGCGCAGAAACTCGACGACCGCCGTGTAGGTCGGCTGCACCCCAGAGCGATCTTGCTCGTCGAGAAAAATTCTGAGCAGCTTTCCTTCGCGAAAGTCCGTAACCGCCATGGCGTCCCTCCGAGCATCTCCTCTATGAAGTATATCTCACGGACCGCCGGCGTGCTTGGCTTGGTAGCGGGGCACGTTCACGTTGTATGCATACCATTGCGACCAAGCGATCATGCCGCACATGACGATGAAAAAGACGAGGATCCCGATTCCCCAGTTGCGTCGGGCTTTGGGGGACATGGGCGGACGGCGGCTCACAGGTTCGAGAGTTTCACGAAAGCCTGGCGCTTCCCCGGGAGGGGGTGGGGTGAGCGCCCCGAACCCGAAGCCACTTATGCGGAACAACCTCGCCAGCTACGTGGCGGCGGCGGCCTTCGTTTTAGGCATGGGGGCGGCACTGCCCGCTCGAGCCGAACACCGGGCGCTTCCGGCCACGCCGACGACGATTGCGGTCTACGCGCAAGCCCTTCGAAGCGTCAACCCGCAGATGCCGGACTGGCAGAGCAAGCTGTTCGCAAAGCGCGTCCTCGTCAACGCCGAGCGTTGGCACGTGGATCCGAACATTTTGGTGGCCATCGTCACCGTCGAATCGGCCTGGCACACCAAGGCCCTTTCGCACGCCGGAGCCATCGGACTCGGGCAGCTGATGCCGGGCACCGCCTTTGAACTGGGCGTCAACCCGCACGACCCGAAGCAAAATCTCGAAGGCGCCGCCGAATATCTGGGCGGACTGCTGCGCAAGTTTGGATCGAGCAACTACGAGCTCGTGTTCGCAGCGTATAACGCGGGGCCCGAAGCCGTGACCAACTACGGCGGCATCCCGCCGTTCGACGAGACGCAGCGCTACGTCGTCAAAGTGCTCCGCGCGCTCGCGCATCTGCAGCGCACCGTCCATCTTCCGGCGTACATCGCAGCGCAAGGCGACGCCCACGGCCCCGACGTCGACTACTGGCTAGACGGCACGGAACGCTAATTGTCATAGTGAGTGTGGGCTTGTCATCCTGAGCGTAGGCGCGTAGCGCCGTAGTCGCGCGTAGCGCTCGTACGCTCGCTGCGCTCACTACGCTCAGGATGACAAGCCCAGCATCGCGAGAATTTTTTCGACGGCGTCCGCCAGGTGGTGGGGGCCGTCGATTTTTATTGCGATCGCACCGGCGTTGCGCGCAGCCTGCACATCGCTTTCGCGGTCGCCGACCACCACGCAGCATGCCGGATCGACGCCGAGGGCTGTCGCAGCGTCGAGGATCAGCTTCGGTTTGGGTTTGCGGCATTCGCAATCGTCGTCCGGCGCGTGCGGGCACGAGAAGAATCCCGCGAACGGGCCGATGAGCGCGTCGACGCGGCGGTTGACCGCGTCGACCTGCTGCATCGTTATATAGCCGCGACCGACGCCGCTCTGATTGCTCACGACCGCGAGCGGCAAACCCTTGGCCCTCAGCCGATCGAGCAGCGCCCGCGCGCCGGGCGCGGGCACGACTTTCTCGGGATCGCCGTTGAACGGCTCGTCGATTACGATGGTTTCATCGCGATCGAAGAGTACGGCGCACACCTTAGGTGGCGACGTAGACCTCCGCTCCGCTTTCCACGAACTCTTTCGACTTCTCGGCCATCCCGCGCTCGGCGTACTCGCGCACTTCCTGCGTGATCTTCATCGAGCAGAAATGCGGTCCGCACATCGAGCAGAAGTGCGCGACCTTCGCGCCCGGTGCCGGAAGCGTTTCGTCGTGGAACTCGCGCGCGGTTTCCGGATCGAGGGCGAGATCGAACTGATCCTCCCAGCGAAACTCGAATCGCGCCTTTGAAAGCACGTCGTCCCAGTGGCGCGCCGTCGGGTGCCCCTTGGCGAGATCGGCGGCGTGCGCGGCGATCTTGTAGGTGATCACGCCGTCCTTCACGTCTTTTTTATTCGGCAAACCCAGATGCTCTTTCGGCGTCACGTAGCAGAGCATCGCCGTCCCGAACCAGCCGATCATCGCCGCGCCGATGGCGCTGGTGATGTGATCGTATCCGGGTGCGATATCGGTCACGAGCGGGCCGAGCGTATAGAACGGGGCCTCGTGACAAATCTCGAGCTGCTTGTCCATGTTCTCTTTGATCAAGTGCATCGGAACGTGTCCCGGGCCCTCGATCATCACCTGGACGTCGTGCTTCCACGCGATTTTCGTCAGCTCGCCGAGGGTTTCCAGTTCGCCGAACTGCGCGGCATCGTTGGCGTCGGCGGTGCAGCCGGGGCGCAGCCCGTCGCCGAGCGAGAACGACACGTCGTACTCTTTCATGAGTTCGCAAATCTCTTCGAAATGCGTATAGAGAAAGTTCTCTTTGTGGTGCGACAGACACCACTTCGCCATGATCGATCCGCCGCGCGAGACGATGCCGGTCACTCGCGACGCGGTGAGCGGCACGTACCGCAGCAGCACGCCCGCGTGAATCGTGAAGTAGTCGACGCCCTGTTCGGCTTGCTCGACCAGCGTATCGCGATAGAGCTCCCACGTGAGCTCTTCGGCTTTGCCGTTGACTTTTTCGAGCGCTTGATAGATCGGCACCGTGCCGATCGGCACCGGCGAGTTGCGCAGAATCCACTCGCGCGTTTCGTGGATGTTTTTTCCGGTCGAGAGATCCATGACGGTATCCGCGCCCCATTTCGTGGCCCACGTCATCTTCTCGACTTCTTCTTCGATCGACGACGTGATCGCGGAGTTTCCGATATTGGCGTTGATCTTCACCAAGAAGTTTCGCCCGATGATCATCGGTTCGATTTCAGGATGATTGACGTTCGCCGGAATGATCGCGCGACCGCGCGCGATTTCGTCGCGCACGAATGTGGGATCGAGGCCTTCGCGCAACGCGACGAACTCCATCTCCGGCGTCACGTCGCCGCGCCGCGCGTAGTGCATCTGTGAAACGTTGGCACCCGGTTTGGCGCGGCGCGGTTTGCGCCGGCCATCGAAACGCAAGGCGTCGAGTTCGGGCATGGCTTCGCGGCCGCGCCGATAGATCGACGTCGGCGACTCCAACACGTGCGTATCTCCGCGCGCTTCGATCCACTTTTCGCGCAACGGCGGCAAACCGCGGCGCACGTCGGTGGTCAGGTTGGCGTCGCCATAGGGGCCACTCGTATCGTAGACCGTATGAAACGAGCCATCGGTGAGCGCGATTTCGCGCTTGGGGACGCGGATCGACGGATCCGACCCCTGGGCGTAAACTCTCATATCTTCTCCTCCCTTCGCCGGCATGATCCGGATCAGGTGCTTACGGTCGGCGAGGTCTCGCCCGCCCTCTCAGCCCGCCACGCGGACTCCCGTTACTACGGCTAGTACGCCCCCTGCCGGATATCTCCGGCACCCCAAAGACCCATAGGACCCGGCCAGGGGACAAGGCCAACCCGACGAACCGTTGCTTACGGTGGCGCTCCCGTTCCGCTTTCTCTAAGGAGAACGCTCATGAAGGCCCTCTCCTCTCTTTTGTTGGTGTTGGCAATTAGCGTTGCGACGATCATTCCGTCCAGCGCAGCCGGTGACAAGCAGCTGACGAACGTCAGCGGCGACGTCACCTACCAGCTGGGTTCGGCTGCCCCACAGCCGGTGGCGCCACACGTTTCCGTCGCGCTCGCGGACAGCGCGTTCGCAAGCACCGGCGTGAACTCGCAAGCCAAGATCACGCTTCCCGACAGTTCGGTCGTGACCGTTGGCCAGAGCACGCGCATACAACTGGCGTCGTTCGACAACCAGCCGAACATCACGACGGCAACGTTCGTCCTGGTCAATGGCAAGATGCGTTTCGCCGTTTCGCATCCAAGCGGCGCCAAAGCCAACTATACGTTTCAAACCCAGACCGGACAGATCGCCGTGCGCGGCACCGAAGGCGATATCTCGTCCGACGCGACGCAACTGCAGGTCAACGTCTATTCGCTCGGCGATCCGAATCTGCCGGTTGAGGTCACCCTCAACAACGGCAAGAAGTATACGCTGGGCGCGGGCCAAGCTCTCGTCGTCGGCGTCGCCGGTGCGGTGATCGCCACGGCCGCCGTCTCGTCGGTATCGTCGTCGCTCTCCGGCACCTTTTCTGAATTCGGCGCACCTGGTAACGCGGGCGCAGCCGGCGCGACCGGCGCGGCCGGCGCTGCAGGTGCGGTCGCAGCTCCGGCGGCAATTGCCGCCGGCGCAGCTGCCGTCGTCGCGGGGGCCGTCATCGCAGGCACGTCGCATGGTTCCCCGTCTGCGCCGCACGTCACCGTTACGCCGACGCCCGGCGAACTGAAAGTTTCGCAAACGCAGTTCGACTTCAGCGGTCCAAATCAACAGGGTAGTTTTACCGCCAAGCAGTCAAAGTTCAGCGGCCCGTTTACAATAACCAACATCTCCGACCCGAGCGTTATCTCGATACCGTCGTCGTCGGCAAACGGGGACTTCACCTTCACGACGAGCTCGACCGGCGGAAGAACGACGTTCGACGTCAACGGCGCCTCCGGCACGCCTCCGGTTAAGGTGAGCGTCGTCGCACGAAACCATACGATTATGCTAACGCCGGCTCTGCAAACGTTTAACGTTCTGCACAAAACGCAGAACGCTACGGCGTTCGAGTACGGCTTCGGCGGTGCATTTACGCTCTCGAACGTGAGCGGCAACATTCTCTCGTTCAGCGGCTCCTCGCCCAGCTTCACCCTTACCGCCGTTAACGGTGGAACGGGAGTTCTCGGCGTCTCCGACGGGACGAACACGCTAAAGGTGAACGTACGCGCCGCGCTCGGAATTCAAGGATTACCACCGAGCATCTCGCTCGTCGTCGGCGGCCCCAACAAGAACTTCACGGCTTCCGAAGTCGGCGCCACCACGATATCTGCCTCGATCGATGCGACCTCGAAAGCCACGGTAAGCCCCGGCTCGGGTCCGGCAACCGGAACGCTCTTTACCGTAACCCCGGTCGCGTTCGGCAATCCAATGCTCACGATGTCGGACGACGCCGGGAACGTGACCAAGATTTCGGTGAACGTATCGCCGTCGCCGCAGCCTACGGGGACCTGCGTGCCGATCATCATTCATGCGCGCCACGGTGGTGCGGGTGGCGGAGCCGACGCGGCAGCAACGCCGTGCCCGACTCCGCCGCCGGCTCGGTCGGCCTCGGCGCCGCCGAAGCCCGCGCGCCCCGGGCTGAACCCTCATCCCGTCGCGTTACCATCGTCGAATCCGTCCAAGCCGCAACCGCGGCATACGCCTGGAAACCCAATGCATCCGATGCAGCCGATCACCGGACCGCAGGGCATCCTGACGCCGCCGCCGCTGCCGGTACCGCCCGGCGGGGGATCGCCGCCGTAATCCCGAGCGATCTCGAAGGCTGATGCCGTATCTCGTCCTCGGCGCCGCACAGCTTGCTGTCGGCGCCGCGGCAATTTTTGCTCGGCTGGCACTCGGCGGCGCCGGTGCGCTCGCGGTTGCGGCCGCGCGACTCGGCATCGCGGCCATCGTGTTGTTGTGCTTTGCAACCGTTCGCCCCAAAGGCGCCAAGCCGGACAAAGCGCGAGCGACGCTGCTCGCATTCGCCGGGCTTGCGCTGGCCGCTCACTTCGCAGGTTGGATCGCATCGCTGGAATACACGACCGTCGCAATCTCCACGCTCTTCGTTGCAACGACGCCGATTTTTACAGCGTGCTACGATGCGGTCGTGCACCGCCGCGGCCTCTCACTGCGCTCGATCCTCGCGTTTGCCGGCGGGGCGGCAGGTCTCGCGATGGTCGTCGCGTTCAACCATACGGCGCCGCCGCGTGCCGGATATGAATGGCTCGGCATTACGCTGGCCACCGGTGGCTCGGTCGCAATCGCCGCATATTTCATTCTGGTGCGCGAAGTGCGCGACGCGCTCGGAACGCGAACGATCGTCACGCACACGTATACGTGGGCGGCGCTCGTGCTGATCGCGGCCGCGGCCTTCGCAAGGCAAGCGCCGCCGGCGATCGACGCGTACGCCGCGTGGGGCGGCATCGTCGCCATGGCCCTCATTTCACAGCTGCTCGGTCACACGGCGTTGAACGCCAGCCTGCGCTGGTTCTCACCGAGCGCCATCTCGTTCTCGACCCTGCTCGAGCCGATCACGGCGGCAATTCTGGCGCTCATCATCTTTCACGAGGCACTTTCGCCGCTGTCGCTGGCCGGCGGGGTCGTCCTGCTGGCCTCCATCGCGGTGTTCCTAAACGAGGAGCGCTTAAGCGGATGGCGCCAGCCGGGCGATTGGATCGATCCTTGAGGAAGGGATTGGCCTGGTAGCGGGAATGGTGGGGCTTCTATGAGCGCCCACGTGCACGATCCCGATCCGCAAGAAACGGCCGAATGGCTCGAAGCCATGCGCGGAGTTCTGGCCGCCGAAGGGCCCGACCGAGCTCGCGCGCTGATCGGCCGCCTCGTCGACGAAGCGCAGCGCGGCGGCGCGCACGTTTCGCTCGGCTTCGAAACGCCGTACGTCAATACGATCCCCGTCGCCAAAGAGCCGTCGATGCCCGGCGATCGCGAGTTGGAAGCGCACCTGCGCCACTACGTTCGCTGGAACGCGCTGGCGATGGTCGTGCGCGCGAATAAAGTCAGCTCGGAGTTAGGCGGTCACGTCGCAAGTTTTGCGTCGGCCGCGACGCTTTACGACGTCGGCTTCAATCACTTCTTCCGCTCGCCGTCGGAGACGTTCGGCGGGGACATGGTCTTCATTCAAGGGCATTCTTCACCGGGCGTGTACGCACGTGCGTTTCTGGAAGGCCGCATCGACGAACACCGCCTTGAGAACTTCCGCCAGGAAGTTGACGGCAAGGGTCTCTCGTCGTATCCGCATCCTTGGCTGATGCCGGACTTTTGGCAGTACCCGACCGTATCGATGGGTCTCGGTCCGATCATGTCGATCTACCAGGCGCGCTTTATGCGTTACTTGCACGATCGCGGTCTGCGCGACACGAGCGGACGCAAGGTGTGGACGTTCATCGGTGACGGTGAAACCGACGAACCGGAAACGCTGGGCGCGGTGTCGCTGGCCGGACGCGAAAAACTCGACAACTTGATTTGGGTCGTCAACTGCAACCTGCAGCGACTCGACGGCCCGGTGCGCGGCAACGGCAAGATCATTCAAGAGCTGGAAGGCGTCTTCAAAGGCGCCGGCTGGAACGTCATCAAGGTCATCTGGGGCAGCAACTGGGATCCGATCCTGCAAGCCGATACTTCCGGCCGCCTGGTGCAGCTGATGACCGAATGCGTCGACGGCGACTACCAAACGTTCAAGTCGCGCGACGGAAAGTACGTGCGCGATCAGTTCTTCGGCCGTTTCCCGGAAACGCAGCAGCTGGTCGAACACTGGAGCGACGAACAGATTTGGGCGCTCTCTCGCGGCGGACACGATCCGCTCAAAGTCTACGCCGCTTACAAGACGGCGGCCGAACACACGGGCGCGCCGACGGTGATCCTCGCAAAAACGATCAAAGGCTATGGCATGGGCGAGGCCGGCGAAGCTCGCAACATTGCGCATCAGGCCAAGAAGATGGAGCTCGAGGAGATGCGCGCGTTTCGCGATCGCTTCGACATTCCGATCTCGGATAAAGACATCGACAAGATTCCGTTCTACAAGCCGCCCGAGAACAGCCCGGAGGCGAAGTATCTGCGCGAACGCGTCAACGCGCTCGGGCAGCTGCCGAAGCGGCGCCGTTCGTCGAAGGCCATCGCCGTGCCGGAACTCTCGGCGTTCGACGCGCAGCTCCAAGGCACGGGCGATCGTGAGGTATCGACCACGATGTCGTTCGTGCGGTGCTTGAGTACGATTCTGCGCGATCAAACCGTCGCGCCGCACGTCGTGCCGATCGTCGCCGACGAATCGCGCACGTTCGGCATGGAAGGCATGTTCCGCCAGCTCGGGATCTACTCGTCGGTGGGGCAGCTCTACCATCCGCAAGACGCCGAACAGCTCATGTGGTATCGCGAGGACAAGCTCGGACAGATCCTACAAGAAGGCATCAACGAAGCCGGGGCCATCTCGTCTTGGATCGCGGCCGGAACGTCGTACTCCAATCACGATCTGCCGATGATTCCGTTCTACATCTTCTACTCGATGTTCGGCTTCCAGCGCGTCGGCGATCTGGCGTGGGCCGCGGGCGACAGCCGCACGCGAGGTTTTCTGCTCGGCGGCACGTCCGGACGCACGACGCTCAACGGCGAGGGCTTGCAGCACGAAGACGGCAGCAGCCAGCTCATGGCGTCGTTCGTCCCGAATTGCCGCAGCTACGATCCGACGTACGGTTACGAAGTCGCCGTCATCCTGCAAGACGGTTTGCGGCGCATGCTCGCCGACCAGGAAGACGTCTACTATTACATCACGCTGCTCAACGAAAACTACCCGCACCCGGTCATGCCGGAAGGCGCGGCCGCGGGGATCTTGCGCGGCATGTATCTGCTCTCCGACGGCGGGAAATCTGCTAAGGGCGAACCGCGCGTGCAGTTGTTCGGTTCCGGCGCGATCCTGCGCGAAGTTCAGGCAGCCGCGGAACTGCTTGCGAGCGATTGGAGCGTAAAGAGCGACGTCTGGAGTTGTCCGAGTTTCAACGAACTGCAGCGCGACGGCGTCGCGGCCGAGCGATGGAACCTGCTTCATCCCGAGTCTAAGCCGCGGTTGTCGTACGTCGCGGAGTGCTTGCAAGGCCGCGAGGGGCCGGGCATCGCCGCGACCGATTACGTGCGCACGTTCGCCGAGCAGATCCGCCCGTTCGTCGGCCGCAAATACGTGACGCTTGGCACCGACGGCTACGGCCGCAGCGATTTCCGCCGCAAGCTGCGCGAGTTCTTCGAAGTCAACCGGCATTTCGTCGTGCTGGCCGCGCTCAAAGCGCTCGCAGAGGAAGGCGCCGTTCCTGCGAAGAGCGTCGCGCAGGCCATCAAGAAATACGGCATCGATCCCGAGAAGCCGAACCCGATCACGGTATAGAGGAGCTTTAGGTGAGCGATACGATCGAGGTCCGCGTTCCGGATATCGGCGACTTCAAAGAAATCCCGGTGATCGAGGTTCTCGTCAAACCCGGCGATACGATCGCCAAAGAAACGCCCCTGGTCGTTCTCGAAAGCGACAAAGCCTCGATGGAAGTCCCATCGAGCGCCGCCGGCGTCGTTCAATCCGTCGCCGTAAAACCCGGCGACAAGGTGTCGGAGGGATCTGTCATCGTTACGGTGGCGGGAGCGGAGGCGGCGGCAGCAGCACCATCACCGCCCGCGGTAGCGCCAGCGAGCGTGGGAGCAACGAGCGCTTCACCGGGGGCGAGCACTGCACCGGCGGCGGGCACTGCACCTGTCACCCTAAGCGTAGCGCCGCAAGGCGCGGAGTCGAAGGACCGCATCCAAGAAATCGCCGTCCCCGATATCGGCGACTTTAAAGACATCCCCGTCATCGAAGTGCTGGTAAAACCCGGCGATACGGTTGCGAAAGAGGCGCCGCTCGTGGTGCTTGAGAGCGACAAAGCTTCGATGGAGGTCCCGTCGTCGGAGGCAGGCGTCGTGAAGGACGTCAAAGTCAAAGTCGGCGATAAGGTTTCGCAGGGGCGCGTTATCGTCACGCTTGCTGTTGCGGGAGGGGCCGGCGGTAAGCAAGAGTTGGGTAGCGGTCCTTCGACTACGGCCGTGCCGGCCTACGCTCAGGATGACAAGGGTGCGGCCCCCGCTCCAAGCGCAGTTCCCGCTCCAAGCGCAATCGCGGTGCTCGATTCAAACACTGCCCAGGTTCATGCGAGTCCGTCGATTCGGCGGTTTGCGCGGGAGCTGGGCGTCGACATCCATAGGTTGAAAGGAAGCGGACCGAACGGGCGGATTACGCGCGAAGACGTGCAGCATTACGTGAAGGGTGCGCTGGCGCGCGGCGTTGCGCCCGGCGCTGCAGCGTCGCCGTTCGGCGTGCCGCCGTGGCCGAAGGTCAAGTTCGAACAGTACGGCGAGATCGAGCGCAAGCCGCTTCCGCGCATCAAAAAACTCTCGGGCCCGAACCTGCATCGAAACTGGCTGGCCATCCCGCATATCACCAATCAGGACGAGGCCGACATCACCGATCTCGAAGCGTTCCGCAACGAGATCAACGCCGAACAAGCTAAACGCAAAGGCCCGAAGTTCACGATCCTCGCGTTCCTGATCAAAGCGTCGGTTGCGGCGCTGGAAGAGTTTCCCGAGTTCAACGCGTCGCTCGACGGCGACGACCTGGTTTACAAGAAGTACTACAACATCGGCTTTGCCGCCGATACGCCGGGCGGCCTAATGGTCCCCGTCATCAAAAACGCCGATCGCAAAGGCCTGATCGAAATCGCGCGCGAGACGTCCGAACTGGCCGGCAAAGCTCGCGACGGAAAACTGCCGCTGAGCGATATGCAGGGCGGAACGTTTACGATCTCCTCGATCGGCGGCATCGGCGGCACGGCGTTCACGCAAATCGTCAACGCACCTGAAGTGGCCATTCTCGGCGCGGTTCGCTCCACCATGAAGCCGGTCTGGAACGGCAAGGAGTTCGTGCCGCGTTTGATTCTTCCGATCAGCGTCAGCTACGATCATCGCGTGATCGACGGCGCCGGCGCCGCTCGGTTCCTCGCCTATGTCGCGGGCTTGCTCACCGACTTCCGGCGCGTCGCACTTTAAAGCGCGTGGCGTTCGAGTGCTTCGCGTGCTCGAGCAACGACGAGTTCGCGCAGTTCGAGCGGCTCGACGATCGTCACCTTGCCGCCCCAAGCTAACACCGCGAAGGTCGCGGCTTCCGGCCCGGGAAACGCCACGCGCACGACGCCGAAATCCGCGTTCGTTTCGACAATCTCCGACGTCCAATACAACGTTACCGTTTCGACGGCGTCGAGGTCGGTGCGCAGCGTGACGAAGTACTCCGGGCTGCTCTGTTTGAACTGGGCGCTCGTGTCGCTCCAATAGCGTTCGAGGTCGAACTCGGGCGGGCGCTCGAAACGCGTCGGAAGTTCGTCGACCGAACGCATGCGCTCGACGCGAAAGCTGCGCATCTCCAGTTCTTCGCTCAACCGCGCGATCAAATACCACACGCCGGCTTTCGAAACGAGTCCCAGCGGATCGATCGTCCGGATCGTCGCTTTGCGATTGCGATCCTCATAGCGAATCCGCACGCGTCGATCGTCCCACACCGCGCGCCGCAGGACCGTCAGCAGTTCGCGCGGCGGCTCGCCTTGATTCCAGCGTCGTTGATCGATGTGAACGCGCGAGCGCGCTTTGTCGGCAGCACGGCGCTGCACGTCGGCCAGGCCGCCGTGCAGTTTTTCCAGCGCGCGATCGAGCCCGCTCTCCATGCCGAGATCGGCGAGCGGGCTCGCGCCCGAGACGAAGAGCGAGCGAATCTCGTCCTCGTTGAAATGCGTTAACGCGCGCCGGTAGCCGTCCGCGAGAGCGATACCGCCCTCCGGGCCGCGCTCAGTATAAACCGGCACACCCGCAGCACACAGCGCGTCGACGTCCCGGTAAATCGTGCGCTCCGAGACCTCCAGTGCCTCGGCCAGCGCGCCCGCCGTCCGCCGCCGCCCCGACTGGAGCAGCAACAACAGGGTGATCAGTCGATCGGCTTTCACTTCTCCAGCAGACTAGATAAATATGACAGTATCTGTCAAGTATGCGGCCTAGGATAGAGAAAAAGCACTTATCCGTACCTAGGAGGAGCCATGAGCGCCAACACTGCCGCCTCGATTGCCGTAACCGGCCTGGATGCCGTCTACTATCTCGCCAAGGATTTCAGCCGCGGCGTCGCGTTCTATCGTGACACACTCGGGCTGACCGTCTCGTCCGAAAGCGAGCGAAACGTCGAGTTCGATCTCGGCGATGGAAATACGTTCGGCGTTTCCCACATGCCCGACGTCTGGTATCCGAGCGGCGGCGCGATTTTTGCGGTGAAGGATCTCGACGCGGCCGTGCAACGTCTCAAAGATGCCGGTGTCAAGTTCTACACCGACGGTGCGATCGAATCGCCGGTGTGCCGCATCGCATGGTGCGGAGACAGCGAAGGCAACACCTTCGCCATCCACAAGCTGAAGTAGATCCGCTCGATGCGGCGTTTCGTTCTTGCAGCGGCTGCGTCGCTCGTTCTTAGCGGCGCCGCCGCGGCGCAGGCCCAAACCGCTCCCGATCCGATGGCGTCGCTGCAGTTTCTCGCCGGACATTGGTCGTGCACGTCGGTAGCCGATGGAAAGAAAAGCGTCTACAGCACGGATTGGGCCGCCGTTCCGGGCGGACGCTGGATGCGCGGCACGAACCGTTCCGGTGCCTCGCAGAGCGAAGATATGCTCGGCTACGACGCAGCGCAAAAGCGGTGGCGCACCATCGATATGGAACCGGACGGGAGCATGTCGGTGCTCGTCTCCGAAGTGGATGCGGACCCGACGAACATGCCGACGCAGTCGGTCTACCCGGACGACTCGCAACGCGCCCGGTTCGAGAAGCGCTCCGATACGGCGTACGTATTGACGTTCGACTTTCTCAGCAACGGCAAGCACGCTCGCTGGGAAGACGACTGCACGCGTTCCTAGTCCGGCAAGATTCGATCGTCGGGCGGAAGAATGGCCCGGCATGAACTTCGCACGCATACCGGTTCTCTTTACTGGCCTGCTCGGCATCGTGTCGCTTACCGCAGCGACGAGCGGCCCGGTGCCGTGGCAGGCGGATCTCGCTCATTGCCGAGCCGAATTTACCGTCTCGCACATGGTCGTCTCCAAAGTGTGGGGTCACGTTCCGATACGGAAGCTTACACTTCTCATCGCGCCGGGCACCACGGTGCCCGTGCGAATCGACGCAATGCTCGACGTGAGCCACGAGGACACCGACAATCACGACCGCGATGCGGATCTGCGATCCCCAACGTACTTCGACACGGCGCAATATCCGACGATGACCTTTGCATCGACGTCGGTCGAGACGAAGGATGCGAAGAACTTCGTGGTCGACGGGAATTTAACGATCAAGAACGTGACCAAGCCGGTGTCGTTCCCGGTCTCCCTCGTCGGCGTGATTCCGGACGGAACCGGCGGGTGGCGCGCGGGATACAGCGGGCACCTGCAGATCGACCGCCGTGATTGGGGAATCGTCGACAAGTCGCTCACCCCGGCCGGCGTGCTCCTCGTCGGCTATACAGTGGACATCGTGCTGACGGTGGAGGCCACGGGCCGCGACCCGGGCCTCCACCCCGTTACGTCAGATTGACTTCTGCACGCTGAAGTAGATCGTCCGATACGGCAAACCGAACTGCTCGGTCGAGCTTGCGCCGATGTATTGCGCGTAGCTGCTGGGCTTTGCATACTGGTTGAGCGGCAGCGGCGTTCCTTCGTACCGCAACCCGGCGATCGACCCCCACTGATTGAAGAGGTTCAGGACGGTTGCGGACACCATGAGGCCCTTGCCGGCCGGATATGCGACGCTGAAGTCGCTGTAGTCGTACGCCGGCAACGATTTCGTGTTCCCTTCGGAGACGGCGAAGACCGTGTACCGCATCTCCAACCCCGCGCCGAGCGTATAGTCCGCCGATAGGTTTGCCGTGTGCAGCGGCAGTCGCGGCAACTGACTATCGATGATGTAGGTCAGGTTCTTCTGAAGGAGCTCGGTATTCGCATTCGACAGCACGGTCGACGTGATTGCGTAATCGTAGTCGAAGTAGAGACGCCGCGTTGCGCGGTAGCGGCCGCTCAAGTCCAAGCCCTGTGCCCGCAGCGTGCCGACGTTGAAGTTCCCCGTCAAGCCCAGGAGTGAGGGCGCGGCCGCAACGCCGCACTTGCCGGCGATGGCCGCCGTCACTTGCGTCAAATAGGCCGGCGGAATGAACCCCGTTCCGGTGTCGGAAACCGGTACGATCGTCGAGTAGAGTTTGTCGTAGACGTTGGTGTTGTACAGCGTTAACTGGGTTTGACTGTCGCCGCCCCAGTGATGAACGAAGGCCAGATCTTCGTCGACTCCGTCCTCGGGCTTAAGCGCCGTCGACGGCACGCTGCCGATCGAGTTCAAGCCGCCGCACGTGATTGGCGAACCGCCGCCGGCACCGCCCGGTGGACTCTCGATGAACTGTTCGCCGAGCATGTTCGCACTCGGCTGCGTCGTCGTCGAGCCGGCCGATGCGCGCACTTGATCGTGTGCCGTCAAGCGATACACGACGGAGAGGCGCGAATCCAGATACGACGTATCGGTCGCCGTCGAGTGTTTTGCCCAGAGATTGAGATATGCCGCCAGCGGCCCTTGCGACGGATGGTACACGTCGCGCAGGAAGTAGGCAGTGTCGGTGATCACCGGCGCACCTTTGAGCTCGCCTTTACTATCGGTAAAGTACGTGCTGTTTAAATACGACGAGCCGAGCTCGATATCGTTGTTCGTCCCGAGCAGGTCGTCGCTCACGATCGCGCCCGTTTCGTTGACGCCGATGTTCGACCAGCTCCCGTTGTTCCCGGGGTAGTATGGGCTGACCGGCTCGCCAAGATTGGGAAGCTGGTACGTGCGGTCGGTGAGATTCTCGTAGTAGCTGTTGAACACGCCGGCGCGAATCGTGGACTTGCTTCCGGCGATCCGGAAGTCGAGCGAGTTATCGTTGAGTTTCAACGACTGCCACGACGGTCCGGCACCGTCCCAGCCCGTATTGAAGTAGGCATATTGGGACGGCGTCTGACACGTTATGCCGCCGTCGGGTTTACCGTTCGGACCGTAGCCGTTCGGCTGTCCGTTCGCATTGGTTCCAACGAACGTGCCCTTAGGGCACGCGGGCAGCGTGGGATAGTTCGCCGGACTATATTGCGAGAGCAGCTCTTCTCCGAACGCTAAGGCGGGCGTGTAATCCAGATAGTCGCCATCGCCGTTACCGGTCTTGTCGACCCACCTGTTTTGACCGACCGACGTGAGCGTTAGGGAGGTCGTGGGATTGAAGTTGTACTGCAGTTTGACCAAATCGGCCCGCGTCACGGCGAGCGAATCGTCGACGTAGACGCCGAGGTCGTGCACCGGGCCCGACTGCACCGATTGGTCGAAGGCTGCGCCCGTTTGATACATCGTCGCGTTGCGCAGCGGACCGTCGGCGCTGGCGACGCCGCCTGCGACGGCGTACCCAAGGTGGCCCGTCGTCCCGGTTGCGGAGATACTGGTCGAAAGCTGCTCGAACGTGCCGTACCCTTGCGTGAAGGTTGCCGTGTCGTGAGGCGTTGGATCGAGCGTTTGAAAGTTCACGACGCCGCCGATGGCGTTAACGCCGACGAGGTCGCTGCCGCCGGACCCGTACAGTACCGAGATATTGCGGTACGGATACACTGGTGAGAGTTGGTAGTTGTACCCGCCCTTGATCCCGTAACCGATCGGATGCCCGTCGATCGCGGCGATCGTCTCGAGCGTGCCGATGCCGCGAATGCTGAGATTGATGTCGTCGGCCGGCGCCGCGGTGTCGCCCGTGATGCCGTTGTTCACGCCCGGCTCGGTGCGCAGCGCGTCGGCAACGCGAACGATGCCTTGGCGCTGGAGGTCTTCCGAGTTGAGCGTCTTCGTGAAGGTACTCGATTGCTGAAGCGAATCGCTGCTGCGCGCCGACGTCACGGCGATCACCTGCAGGCCGTTCGTGCCTTCCTGCATCGTCAACGTCGCGAGGACGACCGTCGCGCCGACGGCGATCGCTTCGGAAACGGCCGGCTGATATCCCTGACGCGTCAGGCTGAGCCGGTAACTCCCTGGAGCGAGCGACGCGATCGTGAAATGCCCGGCCGCGTCGCTGTGAACGACGATGGCTGAGCCGACGACGTGGACTTCCACGTTCGAGAGCGGGACGCCGGTCGCTGCGTCGGCGATCGTCCCGGTAATACTACCGATTGGAACGGGCGGCGTGGCCGCCCGAGCGGGCATCGCGAAGCCCAGTATTGCGGCCATCGCGAGCAACGCTCGCGACGTTCGCAAAGTAAAATAAAGCACGCGGATCTCCTCCGTAGCTTGCGTGTAAAAATGTTGAACGCTGGGTGCGATCAACATCCGGAGGTCCGCGTTTGGAACGATGCAGCGCGACGTGCCGGGGCTGCCGGCGCGGCGCGGTATGAAGGCGGCGCAAGCGTTGCGCGCTTGGGCGAGTGCCGCGGCGACGCGCGGCAAAGCTGACGATCGCCGCGGCGATCGAGGCGCGATGGGACAGGAGCCAGCCGGCGACCATGAAGACGACTGCAGCGACCAGCGCGCCGCAGAAGAGCGTCAGGCTCAGGCCGAGTTGGATCGAGCCGCCGAACAAATCGCCGAGGTCGTCGACGACTTTTCCGGCGAGGTGCGCATCCAGGAGTTCCATTGCCGGCACGATGGCGCAAGCGAGGATCGCGGTCGCGCCGACGAAGAGCAGCCCCGAGCGCCACGTTAAGCCCGAGCCGGCCAGGCGGAAACGCCGGGCCGCGCCGATCTCGCAACACGACCGCAAACCGCGAAGTGCAAGTCCTGCGGCTAGGACGATGGCGATTCCGCTTAAGAGGTCGCGCGAGCCGTGAGCGACGTCGTCGTACGTGTCGTGCGCGAGCGCGTAGTCGGCAACGATGTCGATGGCGTAGTGCGAAAATGCCGCCGCCGCGGCAGCTGCTGCCACGAAGAGTAGGGCGAGCGAGCGTAAGGCGGCACGCACAAAGCGATGGCTTCGCGTCGTGAGACCGGGCGTCCTAGCTTACGCGTCGCGACCGGCGAGCAGGTTTGCAGTAATCTTGGGTACGAAAACGCGCCGCGCGATGCCGAGGATGACGCTCGCTCCAACGATAGCGTAGGGAGTCGATCCGATGTGGTGGAGTTGCAAGAATGCGACGGAGAACGTCGTCATCAAAACGGCGACGACCGCCGTCCGGAACGCCCGGTTGACGCCGAACCGCAGCTCCCGCTCGCTTAGGGTCGACTTCCGATACGCGATGCCGATTGTGTACTGAAGCGAGATGATCGCGTAGACCACCGCAAGCGCGACCGTCCAGCAGATCACGGGCTTCGACGGATCGACGTCGCGAATCATGAAGTGTACGGACACCTGCAGAAAATAGATCGCGAGCGCCAGACTTCCGAGCATCACGAAGTTCAGAACGACCGTCAAGGGATTCAGGACGAAATACGTCGCGAAGAGCTTGTGATGGAACCACCACAAGACGGAAACGAAGAGAAACGAGATCGCGAATGCCGCGAGGCCGAACCAGCTATGCGCGAAGCTTGCGGGATCGTTCGGAATCGCCAGATTGAGTCCGATCTCCGCGAGGCAGAACCCCATCACGACGTCCGAAAAGGACTCGAGTCGGGAGATCGTGCGTTCGTCGCTGCTCGCGCTCAGAGCAAATCCTCGCCGAGGGTTTTGCGCGCACGCGCATTGTCGTCGGTGCTGATCGCTACGACGGCGTAGCCGTCGTCGCGGCGAACGTGATGCAGCGCACGAATGTTGATGTTCGCCTCGGCCAAACGGCGCGAGAGTTGCGCGAGCGCGCCGGCCTTGTCGGCGATCTTTGCAAGGACGACGTCGTCCGTCACGGCTTGATACCCCGCAGCCGAGAGACACTCCAGCGCATCGTCGTCCCGCGCGACTTCCATTCGCACGAGCGCGCCGGAGCCGTGCGTCTCTACGACGATCTGTTCGATGTCGATCGACTTCGCAGCTAGACACTCCGTGAGTTCCGCCAGCAATCCGGGACGATTCGGTACGATCACTCTTAAGCTGGGCACGACGGTTCCTCCGTTCGGCGTTGGGCGGCGACGTCGGCCAGAAACGCGTCGATCTGTTCTCGCGTCACGTTGGGAAGGACGAGCACGTGCTGGATCGGGCCGGCCGTCGCGAGCTGCCACTTTTTGGCGATGCCGGCGCCGAGCGGCGGGAACACGATGGTGATCGCGTTGGGATTGCGCCATGCCGCTACGCCGAGTGTCTTGAGCCGCGACTCCAGATACGCGGCGTTCTCGAGCGACCGGTCGATCCGCTCGCGGAGGCCGTCGACGCCGAGCTCGCGGATGCGCTTCCACAGCATCACCGGCGTGATGCCGTTGCGCGATCCGGTGATCGTCGTGTCGAGGCTGCCGATGTAGTCGATGGCGTGCGCGATGCGCTGCACGTTGCGCTTGCGCGCGACGACGACGCCGCATGGGATCGGAGCGCCGATGAACTTGTGCCCCGAGATCGCGACGCTGTCGGCGCCGTCAGCGAAGTCGTAGTGCGGGCGCGGCGCCAGGAATGCGGCGAACGCGCCATCCAGCGCGGCGTCGGAATGGATGTAGCGCTCCCGCATCGCGAGCGAGTCCATGATGCCGGCGATCTTGCGTACGTCGTCGCGCGCTTCGGTCATGGTCGTTCCGATATTTGCGAAGACGATCGGCGGCACGTCGCGGTGGATCTTCAGCGTCTCGCGCAAGTCCTCATAGTCGATCTCGCCGCTCTCCTGGGCGCGGATCATGATATGCCGCATCCCAAGGAAATGCAGGTTCTTGCTTACGCTGTAATGCGTGTGCTCCGAATAGTACACGACGCCTTTCGGCAGCAGTTCGCGCGCGAGGTACAGCCCGTAGAGGTTGCCCTCGGTGCCGCCGTTGGTGACGTAACCCCACCAGTCGTCGGGCGGCGCGCGAAAGAGTTCGGCGAAGAACGAGACGACCTCGCGTTCGAACTCGCGCGTCTCGACCCTATACGTCGCCTCGGCGAACGGATCGCCGACGTTGTTGACCGGATACTGCAGAAAATGCGCGAGATCCGAGTAATCGAAATCCTTCGCAGACGGATAGCCTAAAGAAACGCCGCTCGCATCCTTGATCCTAGCGTGTAACGCATCTAAGCGTTGTTGGTCGGCCTCGGAAAGCACGCTCCTACAGTGTCATCCTGAGCGAGGTCGAAGGGCGCGTCGAGGATGCTGAGCGTAGAGAGCGTAGCGAACGAAGTCGAAGCATTAAGCTCGTACGGCCGGTGACGCTTCGACTCGCTTCGCTCGCTCAGCGTATTCGTTGCGTCCTTCGACGTCGCTCACTGCGTTCGCTTCGCTCAGGATGACACGGCGGCTAGCGACCGCAGAACGTATTGCAGAATTCCGCCGTGGCGGTAGTACTCGGCTTCGTCGGGGGTGTCGATGCGGACGCGGACTTTGAACTCTTTGACGGCGCCGGTATTCGGATCGGTCGCCTTGACCGTCGCGTGCATGCGCGGCGTGATGCCGCCCGCAACGCCGGTCACGTCGTAGACTTCTTCGCCGGTGAGTCCGAGTTTGGCACGGTGTTCGCCTTCGACGTATTCGAGCGGCAAGATCCCCATGCCGATGAGATTGCTGCGATGGATGCGTTCGAACGAATCCGCGATTACGGCCTTGATCCCGAGCAGATACGGACCCTTGGCCGCCCAATCGCGCGACGACCCCGATCCGTATTCGCGTCCGGCGAGCACGATCAGCGGCGTTCCTTCCGCGATATATTTTGCGGAAGCGTCGAAGATCGACATCTGCTCGCCATCGGGCAGATGCCGGGTGACGCCGCCTTCGACGCCCGGAACCAGATGGTTACGCAGGCGAACGTTGGCGAACGTGCCGCGCACCATCACTTCGTGATTGCCGCGGCGCGCGCCGTACGAGTTGAAGTCCTTCGGCTCGATGCCGCGTTCCATCAGGTACTTGGCGGCGGGGCTCGTGCGGGCGATGTTGCCGGCCGGCGAAATGTGATCGGTCGTCACCGAGTCGCCGAGCACGGCGAGCACGCGCGCTCCGGAAATGTCGCGCAATGCCGCCGGCTGCGCGGGCATGTCGTCGAAGTACGGCGGTTTCTTGACGTACTCGCTCTTCGGATCCCAGTCGTACCGTTCGCTGGCTTCAACCTTCAGCTTCGCCCAATTGTCGTCGCCGGCGAAGACGTCGGAATAGCGCGCTTTGAACATCGTGTCGTTGACGCACTCCGCCACCGTCGACGCGATCTCGTCGTTGCTCGGCCAAATCTCCTTGAGAAAGACCGGCTTGCCGCTTTGGTCCTGGCCGATCGGCTCGGTCGTAAGATCGAGATCCATCCGGCCGGCCAGCGCGTATGCGACCACCAGCGGCGGCGATGCGAGATAGTTCGCGCGCACCTGCGGATGAATGCGTCCCTCGAAGTTGCGATTGCCCGACAGCACCGCGGCGACGATCAGATCCTGATCGGCGACCGTTTCGGCAACGTCGGGCGGCAACGGCCCCGAGTTGCCGATGCAGGTCGTGCAGCCGTAGCCGACGACATTGAAGCCGAGCGCGTCGAGCGAGTTTTGCAGATTTGCCTTTGCGAGGTAGTCGGTCACGACTTTGGAACCCGGCGCGAGCGAGGTCTTGACCCACGGCTGCGTCTTCAATCCGCGTGCGAGCGCATTGCGCGCGAGCAATCCCGCGCCGATCATCACGGACGGATTGGACGTATTGGTGCAGCTCGTGATCGCGGCGATCACCACCGAGCCGTCGGCTACGTCTTTACCGGTTTGCGAAATGGTCGCCGTTCCGCCGCCGCCTTCGTTGAGAAAGCGCGACACGCCGGGGCCGTTGGCGTCCCGCGCTTCCTGCCATTCTTGCAGTGCGACGCGGAACGTCGACTTCACGTTGCTCAGCGGTACGCGATCCTGCGGTCGCCGCGGACCGGCAAGGTTCGGCTCGACGGTCGACAGATCGAGTTCGAGCGAGTCGGAGAACTGCGGATCCGGCGTTGCGTCGGTGCGGAAAAGATCCTGCGCCTTCGCGTACGCTTCGACCAGCGCAATGTGTTCGGCGGAGCGGCCCGTGAGGCGCATGTACTCGAGCGTGCGATCGTCGATCGGGAAGATCGCACACGTCGAACCGAACTCGGGCGACATATTGCCGATCGTGGTGCGGTCGGCGACGGGCAGCGACGAGAGTCCCTTACCGTAGAACTCGACGAACTTTCCGACGACGCCCTTCTTGCGCAGCATCTCGGTGACCGTGAGCACCAGATCCGTCGCGGTGACGCCCTCGCGCAGTTTGCCGTTGAGTTGGAAACCGATCACTTCGGGGATCAGCATCGTCACCGGCTGGCCGAGCATCGCGGCCTCGGCTTCGATGCCGCCGACGCCCCATGCCAGTACGCCCACGCCGTTGACCATCGTCGTGTGCGAATCGGTCCCGACCGCCGTATCCGGATACGCCGTTGCGGTCGCGGGGTCGTACGCAACGCCCGCACCGCCGGCGCCGAAGACGACGCGCGCTAAATATTCGATATTGACCTGATGCACGATGCCCGTATCGGGCGGCACCGCGCGAAAATCGGCAAGCGCCTCTTGGCCCCACTTCAGGAACGCGTACCGTTCGCGATTGCGCTCGAACTCGAGATCGGCGTTCTTGGCAAACGCGTCGTTCGAGCCGAAGTAGTCGATCTGCACCGAATGGTCGATGACCAGCTCGACGGGCTGCAGCGGATTGATCTTCTTCGGATCGCCGTTCATCGCGGCCATCGCATCGCGCATTGCGGCGAGATCGACCACGCACGGAACGCCGGTAAAATCTTGGAGCAGTACGCGCGCCGGACGAAACGCAATCTCTTTCTCGTGGCGCTTGGTTGGATCCCAAAGCGCGAGCGCTTCGATGTCGGCTTTCCTCACCGAACGGCCGTCTTCGAATCGCAGCAGGTTTTCGAGTAGAATCTTCAGCGAATACGGCAGTCGCGCGAGCTTCGTGAGCCCCGCGCGTTCGATCGAGTCCAGCCGGTAGTAAGAATAGGAGCGGTCGCCGACGCGAAGGGTGTCGTGCGCGTTAAAGCTGTTGGCGTTCGTGGTCATGGGACAGACGTATTTTGGGGTCGCCGTCCGCGTAGCCTTCGATTTCGAGACCGGCCTGGCCAGACAAAAGTCGCCAGAGCGGTTCGCCGATCAGCTCGTAGCGCCAGGGCGACAGGGCGAGTGCCGTTTCGAAGCGCTCGCGGTCCGGGGCCTCGCGCGCCACTCGCTCGAGCGCCGCTCGCGGCACGAGCAGGCTCGGGGGCAATTCGTTCTGACGCGCGATCTCGCCGACGACGACGCCCATCACGGAGGCCAGTGTATCGCGCGCCTGCCCGAGCGGGCGCTGCGGCTTCTCCGGCAAAGCGTCGTCCGGCACGGCTTCGCCGCGCGCGACGGCCTCGAGAATCTGGGGGCCGAGGTTGCGGCGAGCGCCCGCATCGAGGCGCCGCAGCTGCGCCAGATCCTCGATCGTCTTCGGGCGCAGACCGGCGAGCCCGGCGATCACGTCGTCGGGGATCACGTACTTCAGCGGCGTGTCGCGCTCGCGAGCGATCCGGTCGCGAAGCTTCACGAGTTCGCTCAGAATCGCGAGCTCGCGGCGGTTCATCCGCATCGCTCCGGGAATGCGCAAAAACGCGCGCCGTTCGTCCATCCGATAGCGATCGAGCGAACCCAAATCGGCGCCTTCCTCGAGCGCCCACTCAAGACGGCCTTTCTCTTCTAGACGCTCGACCAGCGTGTCGTACATCGGCAGCAGGTGCGCGACGTCGTCGACCAAGTATTCGATCTGGCGTTCCGAAAGCGGTCGCGACGACCAATCGCTGACGGTCTGCGACTTCGCAAGTTTGACTCGGCGCAGATCGCGCACCAAATCGGCTAGCGAAATCTGCATCCCGTACCCGAGAAACGCGGCTGCGACCTGCGTATCGAAAACCTTCGGCGGCACCATATCGAAGCGATCGGCGAAGATTTTTAGATCCGAGGAGAGTGCGTGTCCGATCACCGTCGTTTCGGAAAGCGCGGCCAGCAAGGGGCGCAGGTCCGGCACGGCGAGCGGATCGACGATGGCCGCACCGTCGTCGAATGCGAGCTGGACGACCATCAAGCGCGGCGCGTAGGTACGTTCGGTGTGAAACTCCGTATCCAGCGCGACGCGCGAATTCTCGCGTACGCGCGCGGATAATGCTTCGAGGGATTCGGGAGTCGCGGCGATCGAAGCGTTCACGGCGTTCGCGTTCCTTCCGGTTCTTTGTGGTGCATGAAGCGCGGACAACGATGCGTCTCGCACCAATGCTGTCCGCGATACTCGATATTATGCACGAAAACGGTTAAGCGGTCGCCGAATATCGTCAGCAGCGTGCAGAGCGGCACGGCGATCGCGCACATCGTCCAAACGTGCACCCACATCGGCACCTTAAACGTCGCAGCCGTCGCCGTTGCAACGGTTCCACCAAATCCGGGGATCACGCGCACCGCGATCAGAAACGCGGGCGATCCTACCGGAAAGCGTTTGACCCACGGCGGCAGCCTTTGCAAATATTCGTGCAAGTCGAGCATGTGCGACGCCCGTTGATTGACCCAATACCCCAGCATCGCCGCCAAGACGAGTCCGACGATGTCGACGAAGGTTCCCTCGACCGGGCCGAATATCGCGCCGTTCATCACGGCGAGCGCGTCGGTCACCGAGAACGGCGCGGATGCGACGACTGCAAAGACGGCGATGGCCAGCGGAATCGCGAACAATCCGATCGACCGGATCGCGGCTTCGACGTGCGGCTGATACCTGATGACCAAGAAGGCCAGCAAGAACGAGCACGCCAGAAGGCCGAAGGCGCCGAGGCGCCGGAGAATCCGGCTCAAACCGAGGAGGCTATGCTGCTGAGGGTAGTGATCACGATTCTTTGCGGAGTTGGTCTCTACGCCTCGCTTTTCATGCTTGCCAAGACCCGCCGGGCCGAACTGGGTCTCCTCGAAGAGCCCAGCGTCGTCCACCGGCCCGCGGCCCGCCTCTATGGCGGGGTGCCAAACGCCCTCCTCGGCGGTATCTACTATCCGGCACTGGCGATCGCGGTCTGGTTCGGACACGGTCAGATCGTTTCACTTATCGTGCTAATCATCGCAGGCTTTGCGGCGGCGACGTCGGCCGTGCTCGCCTACTCTCTGCTCTTCATCACCAAGCGCCCGTGTCCGTATTGCTGGACCGCGCACGCGGTAAACTGGACTCTTGTTACGATTCTGCTTCTTCAAAACGGACGTATTGTTTAGAGCGCTCGCGTTTGGTAGAATGCGTTTCTCTGGTAGGAGCGGCCGATTTCGGCAGCCTCGCCCGGAGAAATCGGGACCCGGACGCGTGGCGGTAGTTCCAGTGTCCGGCGAACGGCAGTAAAACCAGGGGTCGCGCGATTAGCGCGACCCCTCTGCTGTTGTGGGGGCACGAGGGCCTACATCGACGACTTGGGCTTACCCATCGCGTCGAAACCGTAGACCGTGGCGAGATCGTGCATCGCTTGGTTGAGAACGGCGTGATAGTCCGCGTCCTTGGCGATGCCGTACTTAGCATCGATGTCCGTCATCACTTGGTCGTGAATCCCATGCGAAACGAGCCGATCCAGCATCACCTCGACGTTAAAGCCCATGCCGGTCTGACCGGCGGCCCACAGCGCGCCCGCAAGCGCTTCACCGTTCTTCGGATCCGGATTCGGTGCCGACGGCAGCGCGACGCCCTTGGCTTTGGCGATTTTCAGCGCGTCGCTGACGACGAACGGGAAGATCTCGACGAAATTCGTGACCTTGTCGGACCCGAATTTCTGGGTCAGCGACGCGACTTCGGCATCGGTCTTATCGCCCGCGAGCACCTTCACGAGGGTGATGGTCTTGAAATCGCTCGGGCCGCCGCCCGCTATCACCATGGAGAGGGTGACCGGCAGCTCCGGCTGCCCGGTGTAGACGCCCGGTCCGGAAAAGCGCGAGGGGGCATCGGTGACGTTGGGGAGCCGGCCCGCGGCGAGCGCCGGGACGGCCATGGCCAGGATCGCGCCTGCCGCGACGAGGCCGGTGAGAAGACGAGGTTTCATGGATTCGTGAGCCCTTTCTACGACGAGTAACGCTGAGCTAACGGAGCGCGGGCGCGCTTGGATTGGCCCGGCCCCAGGGCTGCGCCCTCGACGCGTGACAACATACGCGTGATGATCGACCAACAGGCCTCCGGCGCCGCGAGCGCACGACCGGCCGCCTCCGTTATCTTGGCGCGACCGGCCGGCGACGGGATCGAGGTCTTCATGCTGCGCCGCAGCTCGCGCAGCTCGTTCGTTCCGGACGCATACGTCTTTCCGGGCGGCACGCTGGATGCGGCCGACGGTGAGGAGGCCATCCGTGCGCGAACGATCGGACTCGATCCGCAGCGCCTCCGAGCGGCATTCCGCGCGACGGTTCCGCCCGAACTGCCGGCCGACGGCTCCGTCGTCGACGTGCAGCTCGCGTCAGCGCTCTCGATAGCGGCGTTGCGCGAACTCTTCGAAGAAGCCGGTATCGCGCTGGCGCGCACGGCCGCGGGCGGCCCGCTCGGCGCCGACGCGCACGCGGGCCTCGTCGAGGCGCGCACGAGATTGCGCTCGGGGGAGCTGACGTTCGCGAGCGTGCTGCAGGAGCGCGACTGGTACGCCGACGCCGCCGCACTGCTCTATTTTTCGCACTGGATCACGCCGCCGACGGAACCGCGCCGCTACGACACGCACTTCTTCCTTGCGATCGCGCCCGATCAAACGGCGCTCGCCGACGCCGATGAAACGCACGATGGCGTATGGGTCGCTCCAGCCGACGCATTGGAACGTTATCGCGCCGGACGGTTTCGCCTGGTGTATCCGACCATCAAGCATCTGGAACGCATCGCGCCGTTTTCGACGATCGAAGCGCTGACGGCATTCGCGCGCACGAAGCCCGTGCTGACGATCATGCCGACCGGCTCGCCCTACGAAGACTTCGCAATGCCCGCGTCGCTGGAGGATGCGTGGTAACGTCCGTGCGCGCTCCCAATCCGTCGGCAATGACGCTCTCGGGGACGAACTCGTATATCGTTTCGCACGAGGACGACGCGGTGGTGATCGATCCGGGGCCGAATATTCCACGGCACGTCGACGCAATCGTGGAACGCGCGCGGGCCCTGAACGTGACGATTCGCGCGATCGCGCTCACGCACGGACACCCCGATCACGCGCCCGGCGCCGCCCCGCTGGCAGCCGCGGTCGGCGCGCCGATCTTCGCGCATCCTCGGTCGGAGGTCGAACGCGACGGCGATCTGCCCCTCGACGGCCTCTTCCAGGCGGGCGGCGTCGCATTGCGCGTTATCGACGCGCCCGGGCACACGTTCGATCACGTCGTCTTCTACGAAGCGCACGAGCGGGCGCTCTTTACGGGCGACGTGATTCTGGGTGAGGGCACGGTCGTGATCGCGCCGCCGGGCGGCGCGATGCGTCCCTATCAGCACACGCTGCGCCGGCTGGCCGATGAGTTCGGCGACGCGCGCTACATCTATGGCGGACACGGCGATCGCGTCGACGACGCGCAAAGCAAGATCGCAGAATATATCGCCCATCGTAAGATGCGCGAACGCGAACTGCTCGAAGCCCTCTCGGCCGGACCGCAAACGATTCCCGAACTCGTTCTGCGAATCTACGGCGCGTCGCGTCCGATCCTGTGGCCCGCCATGGCGCGGCAGATGCTAGCGTACCTTCTCGCACTTGAAGAGGAAGGCCGCGTGACGTCCACGCCGCTCTCCGCGCCGATGGACGTGCAGGAAATGGCGATTATGAACCCGCCGTGGGAACAGATCGTCGGTCACGAACAGGCCGACGTGATTCGTGCCGAACTCGGAGCGATGCTGCACGTCGAACGCCTTCACCGTTACACGCTGCGGGGGCCGGTGCAAAACGAACCGAAGGGTCGTGCATGACGGCACCGACCGCATATTACGAGTACGCGCGCATACCACTGCTCGATCTGCTGCCGGCCGCGCCGCGGCGCTTCCTCGACGTTGGATGCGGCAACGGTGCGACTGCGGCAGCCGCGAAAGAGCGCTGGCCCGGCCTCTTCGCAATCGGCGTCGAGATCGTTCCCGAGGCAGCCCAGCGCGCCGCCGAGCGCATCGACCGCGTCGTCGTTGGATCGGCCGAGTCGATCGACTTCGTCGCCGAAGGCGTCACCGGCGTCGACGCGGTGCTGCTGGCCGACGTGCTCGAACATCTGGTCGACCCGTGGCAGTTCTTGAAGCGGCTGCGAAGCGCGCTTAGCGACGACGCGGTCGTCGTTGCGTCGATTCCGAACGTCGCTAATCTGTGGCTTCTCGAAGAACTCGCCGCCGGGCGGTTCGACTACGAAGCCGAAGGCCTGCTCGACGCAACGCACCTGCGCTTCTTTACGCGCGCGACGATCGCACGGATGTTCGAAGATGCCGGTTTTACGATCGAGCGCTGGGAACGCACGACCGATGGACGCGTGGACGACCTCACGCGGCACCGCGTGCTCGGGATCATGTTGCCGGTTCCGCGCGCCGGGCGCGTGGTCGGCCGCCGCGTCGAAATTCGCGACGTCGATGCGGAAGGGTATGAAGACCTGCGCACCATTCAATTTGCGGTAGTCGCGCGACCGCGGCCGGCGGCGTGAACGACCTTCCGCTGGTCGTCTTCGTTCGCGGCTGCGCCCGATCGGGTACGACGCTGCTCGCCGACATCATGAACGAATCACCGAAGATCGGACTGCTGGTCGAACAGCCGCTCGGCGACCTGGCGGCGCGGATGCTCGATATCTTTTGGTTTGAGGATCACATCCTGGAGACGCGCGCGATCATCGCCGAGAAACGGCACGCGGCTGAGAAGGTACGCGGCTCCGGCGAACATTTCGTGCTCGTCGAGAACCTCGACCGCATGCGCTTTCCGCGCAGGTATCCGACGCGCGAAAAATTCGGCGCGATCCTCACCGGCGTCGTCGAAGCCTCACTCGAGAAACCCGGTCTCGCCGTCGTCGGATCCAAGACGCCGGGACATTGGGATCGCTTCGAACTCGATCTCGTGCGTTCGGCGTTCCCGCGCATGAAATACGTCTTCATCGTGCGCAACCCCATGGAAACGGTCAATTCCATCCTCAACTTCCGGAATCGGGCGCGCGCCGGACTGCATCTGTGGCCTGACAAGCCGGTCGAAGAAGCGATCGCGCGCTACCAGGAAGGCATCGGCCTTCTGCTTTCGTGCGCTGCCGATTCCGGTGAGGAGTCGTTCGTCGTCGGCTATGACGACTTGATCGCCGACCCGGCGGCGACGCTCGCGTCGCTCGGCTCTTTCCTCGGGATGGAGCTGCGCGACGAATCAAAGCTCGTCGGACCGCCCTCGATTGCCAAGAACGTGCTGACGCGGGATGAAGAGCGCGCCGTGCGCGCCGCGTTCGGCAACGCGATCGACGGTTGGGCGGCCAAGAGACTCACCGGGCCGGCGACGGCGCTCGCGGGTCAACTCGACGACGGGCTTCGCGTCGTCGAACCCGGCAAAGTGTATCGCTGCGATGCGCCGGTCGGAGACCGAGGCCTGCTCGGGTCCGGCTGGTCGGGTGCGGAGCCTGCCGGCATTTGGAGCGACGCGCCGCACGCCGATTTGTTCTTCGCCGTTCCGAGCGACGCTAGGTACGCGATAAAGCTCGAGTTCGCGGGGTGCGTTCCGAACGTGCGCGAGCCGCTCGACTTCCATATAACCGCCGGCGAAGCACGTGTCGCCGTCCGTTTGAAGAACGGCCGTAAGAGTCGCTTCAAATCTCCGAAGGTCCAACTCGCTGCGGGACGCGCGCATCGCGTGCGCTTCGACTTCGCCGGGCTTCGCTCGCCGCTCGAGCGCGGACTCGGCCCCGATCGCCGGCGCCTCGGCGTCTGCCTGCGCCGCTTTTCCGTCGAACGAGCGTGACGCAGCTCAGCATCGTCATCCCCGCCTACAACAACTGGTGGATGACCGCCCGTGCGCTGCGCGCGCTCGACCGGCTGCGCGATGCATCGGGGACGTCCTTCGAAACCATCGTCGTCGACAACGCATCCACCGACGAAACGCAAACCTCGATGCGCGAATTTCCCAGCGTTCGCTACCAGCGGATGGAAACCAACACCAACTTTGCCGGCGCGTGCAACGCCGGAGCGCGCTTGGCAACGGCACCGCTCGTGTTGTTCCTGAACAACGATGCGTATCCGCTCGACGACGCGCTGACGCCGCTCGCGCGCGCGTTCGATCTCGAAGAGGTTGCCATCGCCGGCGGCGCGCTCTTCTTCGAAGACGGTGCAACGCAAGGCGCGGGCTTCGTCGTGCTTCCGAACGCGCACTGGCACTACTATTGCCGTAATCTGCCATCCACGCTAAACGACGTTACGCAATCGCGCGACGCGATCGGCGTTTCGGGAGCGGCGATGGCGGTGCGGACGGCGTGGTTCTTGGAGGGCGGCGGCTTCGACGAGTCCTACATCAACGGTTTCGAAGACGTCGACCTTTGCATGCGCGCGCGCGAAAAGGGCCGCGCGATTCGCTACGTTGCCGACGCTCGATTCGCGCACTACGAAGGCGCGAGCGCCGGCCGGTTCGATCGGGAGTCCGAGAACGAGCGGCAGTTCTACGGCCGATGGCACAACCGTCTCACCGCCGTTCCGCGAACGGCACGGGGAAGCGTGGGCGCGATTTCGGTGCGCGTCTCCCCGATGGTCTCGCAGCTCTCTCTCGCCGGGCTCGAAGATCTCGAGAGCGGCCTGCGTTCGTTCGGACACCCGATCCATCGCGGTCCCATTCCGGCGTGGCGCCGACTGGATCGCCGCTTCCGCGAGAGCGCCGCGCTTACGTGGTTTTGCGGCGAGGCGCCGAGTCCGGGCGTCTCCGTCCGTCGCGACGGTACCGGAACGTTCGTCGATACGGTCGGCGCGGTGCGATTGCGCGTTCCGTGGCTTCCGTGCGCGTCGCCGGAACGCGTCGAATCGCTGCACGTGCGCCTCTCGACGTCTGAGTCGTGTGCGACGATCGCGGTCGCTGGATTCGACGGGGCCGCTGCGGATCGCAAGCCCGAGATCGTCGCAGCCATCACTGCGACGGCCGCACGCGTTCCCGCGCTGCAGATCGCCGTCGTCGCCGGTGAGGAACTCTTGCAGCATTTCGGCGACCGCGCGTTTCCCATCGGCATCGAAGAGCCCGGTCCGAGCGTCGATGCCGCGTGCGTTCTTCAGGCCGGCCCTACCGATGAGAGCGCTTTCGGCAACGTCTTGTTCGCCCAGTCGAGATTGCCGAACATCGTTTTCACGGGCGAGCTGCAATCGTTGTTCGCTCCCGACGTTGCGTGCGAGATCGATCCGGAAGGGCTGAGCGCGTGCGTCGAAACGTTCGTCACCGACGCGTTCGCTCGCCGGCGAGATGGTGCGCTCGTCGCCGCCGATACAAGGCGCCGTTTCTCGCCGCGCCGCTCCGCGATACGCGTCGTCGACTTACTGTGCGCCGCGCGATTCGGACTGGAGCGGCCGGCCGAGCGGAAACTCGATTCTCCCGTTCAGTTTTAATGCCGCTCAGGATGACAAAATAATTTTCCGAACTGTTCGGATGAGGCCATGCGCTGGGCTGCGGCCACGGCCTCTCCGAACGGGAAGACTTTGTCGATGGCGGGTTTGATGGTGCCGTCGAAGAGGGCGAGCATCGCGCGGAAGTCGCTTGGGCTTCCCATCGACGTTCCGAGTATCGTGACGTGCTTCCAAAAAAGCGGAAACAGTTTGATGTTTGCGTCGGCGGTCGTGCCGCCGTAGATCGCGATGCGTCCGCCCGGGCGGATCGCATCGATCGCTTTGGCGAGCGTGTCGCCGCCGGATGAATCGACGACGACGTCGATCGGTCCGGCGGCGCGCGCCTGTTTGTGCCAATCCGGCGTGGTCTTGTAGTTGAAGCACACGTCCGCGCCGAGCGTCTTTGCGCGTTCGAGCTTCGCGTCGTCGCCCGACGTGACGATCGTCCGCGCACCGATCTTCTTGGCAAAGAGCAGAACGAAGGTTTGCACGCCGCCGCCGACGCCGGGTATCAGAATCGTCTCGCCGGCGCGCAACCCCGCTCGCGCGAACGTCGCCCGGTACGCGGTTAAGCCCGCGAGCGGAATTGCCGCCGCTTCTTCCATCGAAAGCGACGGCGGTTTCGGATAGACGTTGCCCGACGGCACGGCAACGTAGTCCGCGAACGTGCCGTCGCGCGGCATCCCAAGGAGGCTGCTGCCTTTCGGATCCCATACGTTCGGGTCGTCGCCCCAGCCGAGCATGGGATCGATCACCACCTCCGCACCGCTGGATTCGAGAACGCCCGCACCGTCGGAGCCGAGCGTGACGGGAAGCTTGATCCCCGGATACAGCCCCTGCGTGATAAACACATCACGCCGGTTGAAGGCCGCCGCGCGTATGCGTACGAGAACCTCGCCGTCTGCCGGCTCTGGACGCGGGATCTCCTCGACGACCAGGTTTTGCGGGCCGCCGATCTCGTGGAGCCGGACGGCCCGCATGGTTTCGCTCATTCGTGAACCGTCAGAATGAAGCGCACCGACGCCGGCAAGATGTTGAGTTGATCCGTCACGTAGTTCGAGGTATACGTGCCGCCGTTCTTGGTGGCGTACAGCCCCTGATACGGAACGCCGCCGCCGTACAGCGTGTACGGACCGGACACCGAGTTGAAGATATTCGTCGCCGCCACCGTAAAGTCGATCCGGCCGAACGACTTTCCGACCGCCGCGTCGGTTTGCGTGTACGGGCCGTGCGAGAGCGAGTTGTTGTTGCCCGCGAACGTAAGTGCGGTCGCCGCGTGCCAGCCTCGCTGCGCCCACATCAAAAGCGCCGACCCTTGCTGCTGCGGGACGCCCAGGAACTGCTCGTAGTCGACGAGCGTGCCGCCCGAGGTCGGGTTCGAAACGTTCGGCCCCAGCGAAAACGGGAAGGCGACGTTGAGACCGTAGGAGAGGACCATCGAGAGGTTCTGCTTCGGAAAACCTTGCTTGAAGCGCACTTCGGCGCCTTCGTACACGGCGTTCCCGATGTTGATCGGAATTTCGTAGGCGAACCCGTTGGGTGCGTTACATGAAAAACCCGGGTAGAAGTTCTCGATGGTGTCGCGCAAGTTCGAACGGTAAACCGATACGTCGAGGTTCGACTGACTCGAGAACAGATGCGAGAGGCCGAGTTCGTACTCCGTCGCGTGCTCGGCCTTTTCGAGCGGATTGCCTTGGCCGGCAACGACGCAGTTTGAGTCCTCCGGCGGTAAGCCCGGATTCGGTTGGACTTGGCCGTGGGGCCCGATGACTTCGGGGAAATAGTAGCGCTCGATCAGTAGCGGCGCGCGGAAGCCCGTACCGGCGGAAGCGCGCACGACCGTCGACGAATCGATGTCGTAGCTTGCCCCGAGACGCCAGTCCACACTGTTGCCGAAGGTCGAATAATCGGCGTCGTACACGCCGGCCGACAGGCGCAGGTTGCGGCCGAACTGCTGCGCGCCGCGCAAGTAGTACGAGTCGATACTTTGGGAAAGCGTTTGCGTGATGCCTAGGCCCGTCAGCGATTCCTGGCGCGCGTAGCCGCCGAACGCAAACTCGCTCGTGTCGAACGTGCGGCCCCACGACAGCGATTCGTTGTACCGTTTGTCGAGATGCGACACGTCGTAGGGCGACGCGGCGCCGCCGCCGACGAGATCGACGTTGTTATCGCTAGCATAGAAGTCGGCTAACAGCGAGCCCGCGCCGAGAACCGAACGCGAGTAGACGTCGTACGCGCGAATGCTCTGAGAGAAGGTCGATTCGCCCAAGCCGACGTTTTGGCCGTACTCCGGATTCGGCATAGAAGTATTGCCGCTGGCGGGGCAGCGCACCGAGGTGTCGGTCGGATCGCACGGGATGAACGGATCGCCGGCGATGCCGTTCACGGCGCTGCTCTCGTCGCGCGAATTGCCGAGCGTAAAAATACGCACGCCCGCATCGGCGCGCTGCGAGAAGTTGTACACCAGGTTCACCGAGCCCAGGCGCGATGAGATGGTCGATCCGAGATGCGTCAGCGTCGGGCAATTTTCGGGATTGTTCTTCGTTGCCGGTCCGCAATTGATCGGAGCGTAGTTCGACGGCGTCACGAAGACGTTGGCATCGACTTGACCGGCCTGTTGAAAGTTGCTGCCGGCGAACGCATAGCCGAGCTTGCCGATCGAACCGGTCGCATTGAGGAAGATCTGCGAGGTGCCGTAGGATCCGAGCGAGCCCGCGAGCGTGAAGTGCTCGGTCTGCGTCGGCTGCAGGGTCACGAAGTTGACCGCTCCGCCGAACGTGTTGCTTCCGAGGCTATCGGTCGGTCCGAGTCCTTCGGTCACGTTGATGCTGTTGAATGCGGCGACCGGAAATTCCGAAATATCGAGGTCACCCGTGTTCCCGTCGTTGAGCGTCTGACCGTCGAGCGTCACGAGCGCTTCGGACGGATCCGGCCCGCGCAGCGAGACGACCACGGGTGCGGTCGGCGCACCGGAATCGGGATATTGAATGATCGCCGACGGAACTTGCTTCAAGCCGTCGAGCGCGCTTTCGTAACCGACCGCGTCCATCTGTTGTCGGGTGACGTCCATCTCCGGGATGACGTTCCGGTTCAACGAGTAGCCGCCGTTGACGTTGACCTGGCCGATGGTCCGCAGTTTCGGCGAGTCACCCGGTTCGAGGACGACGTCGAGGTGCGAGTCGGCGTCGATCGCGGTGCTGACCGATACCGCGGCGTATCCGCGGGCGCTCGCCGAGACGACGTACTTTCCGGGCGGTCCGTCGATGGAAAAATCGCCCTTCGCGTCTGTGGTCGCGATAGCGTGCTTAGGCCCGTCGATGACGATCTGGGCTTGAGCGATAGGCGCCCCGGAGGGCGCGTGGACGTGGCCCATAATGAGGCAGCACGCCGCAATGAGGGTGTGTAACATGTTGCTCCTAGTGATGGTGTCGTCGAGTGTGTTATGGACTCGCGAGCATCACGAGGAGGTGCGCGTTTACCGCGGCGGAACGCGACGAGGCGCGGCTGGCAGACGGCAACGCTGCCGAGCCGATTGAGGTGCTGAGGGTTTGCTTGAGCCTTATACGTTCGCCGGATAGCGGATGCGATCGCGGCAACGATCCGGTCGCGGCGCGAGAGCAGCCAGCGAGCGACCGCGAACAGCGCCGCGCCGACCAAGATCCCGCAGATCGCGGTGGTCGCGATGCCGAGCAGCACCGAACCGCCGTACGCATCGTCGAGACCGTCGATGTCCGCACCGCCCCAGCGCGCGTCGGCGATTTCCATCAGTGGAACGGCGATACAGGCGAACGCGACCGTCAAGGCTACGAAGAAGGCGCCGTTCCACCAGCTGGGCGGCGACGTTGCGCGCGCGCCGCGATTGATGGCCGCTTCGCAGCAAAGCCGGAACCCGCGGCGTGCGAGCGCGAAGGCCGCGATGACCGCGATCGCGCCGATCACTCCGCGTGAATCGTGGCTGGCAACGTCGTCGAACGATGCGTGCGGCACCAAATAATCGGCCACGACATCGATGACGTAGTGCGACAACACGGCGGCCGAGGCAGCCGCCGCGATCAACAGCGCCGTCAGCGAATGGGAAAGCGCGCGCACGCCGCGCTCTTCGGGCCGCCGCTGTGCCGGGCCTCGTCGCAGGGAGGCGCCTGGCCGTCGACCGCAAGGCCTTCCGGTCGAGCGCGACGTAGAGCGCGCGTCTATGAAGAATTCTGCGGGCGTCGTCAAGGCGTTTTTCCGCGGCTTAGCCCGGGCCGCGAAGACCTTCACCCTGGAGATCGGACCGCTGCGCGCAACGGGCGCGCCTGCGATATTGCTCGGAGTCACCGGGATCGTGCTGGCGAGCGGCATCACCGCCGCCCTGTCCAAGAGTGCCAACCGGCTGCCGGAAACCCTGAGCGAAGCCCGCGGGTTAGCAGAAGCACTGAGCTCCAACCCGAAACGGCTGCAATCTTGATCGAAAACGACGCCCTGACCGCGCTGATCCGCGCCGACATGCCCGACGCCGAAGTCGCGATCGTCGACCGCACCGGGACGATGGACCATTTCAACGTTACCGTCCGGTCCGGCGCGTTTCGCGGAAAGACGCTCATCGAGCAGCATCAACTGGTCTACGGCGCGCTGCGCGCCGCACTCAAAGACGGCCGCGTCCACGCGGTCGAACTCAAAACGCTTATCCCGGAGAACGAACGTGTCTGATCAACTCAAGTCGGAAATCGAAAGCGAAGTCGCCGGCAACACCATCCTCGTCTACGGAAAAGGGACGAAGACGGCGCCGCGCTGCGGCTTCACGCTGGAGACCATCCAATTCTTCACGAACTTCGGCTACCCGTTCGAAGTGATCGACGTGCTCGAGAACATGCCCAAGCGCGAAGCGCTCTCCGAGATGACGAACTGGCCGACCCTGCCGAAGATCTTCATTAAAGGCAAGTTTTACGGGGACACGGATATCCTGGGGCCGATGGCGCAGAACGGCGAACTGCAGCCGCTGCTTGCCGAAGCCTTCGGTTACGAACCGGCGCCGAAGCAAACCATCAATCTCCACTAGCGCGCCCGTGTTTACGACCATCATTTCGCCGCAGGTGCTACACGAGCACCTCGGCGAGCCAAAGTTCGTCGTCATCGATACGCGGCATCTGCTGGCCGACTTCAGTTATGGGAAACGCGAGTACGACGCCGGGCACATTCCCGGCGCCTTTTTTGCCGCGTTTGAAGAAGATCTCGCCGGGCCGAAGACGGGCAAGAACGGACGCCATCCCGTGCCCGACCCGGAGACGTTCGCCGGCTTCTTACGTTCGCTCCGCGTTCACGATGCGACGCAAATCGTCGCCTACGACGACGGCGCCGACATGTTCGCGCCCCGGCTGTGGCTGCTGTCGCGATGGATCGGCCACGATGCGGTCGCAGTGCTCGACGGCGGAATCAAAGCGTGGAAGGCGCTCGGCTATCCGGTAACGACCGAGGTGCCGGCGCGCTTGGGCGGCGGAACGCTGCGCGTCCGGATGAACCACGAGATGCTCGTCGACGCCGCCTACGTGCTCGCCAACCACACCAATCCGGAAACGCAGCTGCTGGACGCGCGCGCCGCGGACCGGTTCGCGGGACAGAACGAAACGATCGATCCCGTTGCCGGTCATATTCCGGGCTCGCACAATCGCTGGTTCAAACGGAACTTCGACGAGTCGGGCAATCTCAAGAGCCCCGAAGCGCTTCGTCTCGAGTTCGCCGAGTCCGGCGATCCGAAAAAGATCGTCCACACGTGCGGTTCCGGCGTTTCATCCGCGGCGAATCTCTTGGCGATGGAAATCGCGGGACTGCACGGATCGCGACTCTACGGCGGGTCCTGGAGCGAATGGATCGCCGACCCGGAGCGGCCGATTACAACCGGATCCGGCGGCGCCGCAAAATAATCACGAGCGCGATCGCTAGTACGATCGCCGGAACGATTGCCGCCGCGACGCGCAGCCACGCCATCGGATCGCCGATCTTCGCGCATGCTGCGTAGGTCCCACCCAATTCGGTTTGGGCGCACCACGGAATGATCCAGCCGTTGCCCCACAAGAATCTTGCGTTGGCGTTTGGCGCCGGCCAAGCGATCGACTGTGCGTCCCAATCCGGGCGCAACGCCGGCGTGCTCTCGAGACTCCGGTGTACGCTCTGCAGCGCATCGGCGCCGATCGGCGCCGCAGCGGTTTTCCACGCATCGCCGAAACTGCGGCCCGGCATCCACTTCGCAGCGGCTTCATCGAACGCATAGAACGTGATCTCGCGCACGTCGCCGCCCGGCGTGAGGGTCGCGGTTGCGAAGGTCGGATTGTTGCCGTAGATCGGCGAGAGCGCACCGAAAACGAGGATCGCGACGTTGGGCTTGCCTGGGACGAGCCGGAAATCGAAGCGATGCTCGTGACCGGCGATGCCGAAGGCGATGCGATCGGCGTTGGCGGCAATCGTATCGAGGAAACCCGTACTCGGACCCGACTCGTAGTACGGCCACGCCACGACGCCGCGCGCTGCTTCGGTAACGAATGCATCGTATCCGGGCGGGATATGCATCAATAGCACGTTCTTCGTACCGGCCGGCGTCGACGCGAGGGTGGCGCGGAGCCATGCCAATTCGCGCGGCGCGGCTTGGGGCTGCCGCCCTTTGCAGTCGCCCAGATACTCGCGCGAGAAATACACGCTGTTGAGCGCGACGAGCCGCATGCCGTGCACCGGTAGCGATGCGACGTAATATCCGCCGCGCGCGAAGGAAGCGGAGAACGCCGGCGCGGCACCTTTGCGATTTACTAGCGGCGCCCAGATACTCGCCAGCTCTTTGAGATACGCTCCGTCGACGGGACTGCGGTAGTCTCCGCACGGGTCGTCGTTGTTTCCGAGCACGATCGCGAACTGCGCGTTCGGATACGTCTGCGCGAAGCCGCGTTCGATGATGCGCATGACCTTTAATCCGATGCCCGAAGGCGCGCTCCCGGCGTCGTTCAAACCTACGAGGCGCGGAAAATTGTGAGCCAAAAAATCGCCCGGAATCAGCACCACCGCAGGAGATGGGACGCTGCGTTTCATTTCGGCCAGCGTCGACTGGAAGAGCGCGAGGTTACTGTCGTTGCCCGGGGGGCTCGGCCGCTGCAACGTATCGTATGGGGTTAAGTGGATGTCGCCGACGACCAGCCACGTTTGGTCCGCGCGCGCACGGACCGGCGCAAGGAGAGCGACGCCGAGAGCGATAAGCGCGAAGACCCGGGAAGACGGCACGCCCGGCATCTTCTCATGAGGAGCATCCATGCCCCGCTACTGGCTGTTCAAGAGCGAACCCGACGCCTATTCGTTCGAGCACCTTCGTAAGGACGGAACGACGATGTGGAGCGGGGTACGGAATTTCCAGGCGCGCAACAACATGATGGAGATGAAGCTCGGCGATCTCGGCTTGTTCTATCACTCCAGCATCGCCGAGCCGGCGGCCGTCGGCATCTGCAAGGTGGTCGCCACTTCGCACCCCGATCCGACTCAATTCGAGCGCGGCGGCGAATACTTCGACGGCCGCGCCAAACCCGACAAGCCGCTTTGGTATCTCGTCGACGTCGCGTACGTCGAGCCGCTCGCCCATCCCGTAACGCTCGCGCGCATGCGCGCGGAGCCGCGTTTGATGGCGATGCCGCTCTTACGCCGCGGACAGCGCCTTTCCGTTCAGTCCGTCACGCCGCAGGAGTGGAAGGTCGTCCTCGAACTTTCGAACTAAATCGATTGCGCTTCCGTCAAGAAGATGCGCTGCGCGTCGATCGGCATCTCGCCGGGTCCGGGCGTGCGGCGTCTGTACGAGCCGTTTTCCAGGAGTTCGCGGCTGCGTACGTTGTCGGCAAGCTGCACGCCGAGAATGTGCCCGTCGATCGTTTGCGCCAGGGCTGGGTCCTCGACCGGTACGGCAAGTTCGACGCGCCGGTCCAAGTTGCGGCCCATCCAGTCGGCGCTGGCAATGTGCACGTCGCGCTCGCCGCCGTTCTCGAAGACGTAGATACGCGAGTGCTCGAGGAAGCGTCCGATGATGCTGCGCACGCGGATGTTTTCGCTCACTCCTGGGACGCCGGGACGCAGAACGCACATGCCGCGCACCATCAGTTCGATCGGAACGCCGGCTTGCGAGGCACGGTACAGCGCGCGAATGACGCCGGCGTCGGTGATCGCGTTGACCTTGGCACGAATCGCGGCCGGGCGGCCGGCGCGCGCGTGCTCGGCCTCGCGGTCGATCCGAGCGATAAGCTCCCGTCGCAGCGTGACCGGAGCGACCCAGAGCTCTTCGTAGTCGGTGACGCGCGCGAAGCCGGTAAGGGCGTTGAAAACCTGGGCGTCGTCCGCACCGAGACCGGGGCGGCACGTGAACAGGCTCAAGTCCGTGTAGAGCTTACCGGTTTTCTCGCTGTAGTTTCCGGTGCCGAAGTGCATGTAGCGGCGCAGTCCGTCTTCGTCTTCGCGTACCACCAGCAGCGTTTTTGCGTGTACCTTTTGGTTGGCGAAGCCGTAGACGACGTGTGCGCCCGCGCGCTCCAGCCGCTTGGCCCACTCGATGTTGTTCTCTTCGTCGAATCGCGCCTTGAGCTCGACCACGACGGCGACCTGCTTCTCGTTCTCGGCTGCGGTCAGAAGCGCGCGCACGATTGCCGAATTCTTACCGGCCGTGCGGTAGAGCGTCGCTTTGATCGCGAGCACCTTCTCGTCGGCGGCGGCTTGGCGCAAGAACTGTACGACCGGATCGAACGATTCGTACGGATGGTGTAACAGAATGTCGCCTTCGCGAATCGTCCCGAAGATATCGGTAACGCCGAGGAGGCGCTTCGGTATCGCCGGCAGGAACGGCGCGTCGCGCAGCGATTCGTAGTCGGGCAAGCCGACGATCTGCCACAGGTCGCTGATCGCCATCATCCCGTCGACTTCGTAGCAGTCCACCGGCATGACGTCAAGCGCGCCGAAGAGCAGGTCGCGCATGTACTCCGGCATGCCGCGTTCGACTTCCAAGCGGACCGGCTCGCCGAAGCGGCGGCGCTGCAGTTCGGATTCGATCGCTTGCAGCAAGTCGTCCGCTTCGTCTTCCTGTAGATCCAAGTCGGCATCGCGCGTGACGCGGAACAAGTACGCTTCGCGAACGTGCATGCCGGGGAAGAGGCCGTCGAGGTGGTGCGCGATCAAGTCTTCGAGCAACACGAAGCGCCGTTCGCCGGCCGGACTCTCGACCGGAACGAAACGCGCGAGCGTCTGCGGAATCTTTACGCGCGCGAAGTGCAGCTCGACGCCGTCTTTCGTCGCCTCTTCCATTTCGACGGCGAGCGAAAGCGAGAGGTTGGAGATATATGGGAACGGATGGCCCGCGTCGACGGCGAGCGGCGTCAGCACGGGGAAAACGGTTTCGTCGAAGGTGCGCTCGAGGGCGAGCTGCGTCTTTTCGTCGAGATCGGAAACGCGGACGATCTTGATGCCGTTGGCCGCGAGCTCGGGCATCAGATCGTCGTTGAGCAAGCGCATCTGCGTGAGCAGCGACGTGCGTAAACGGGCGGAAATCGCAGCGAGGTGCTCGGCCGGCAGCCGGCCGTCATCGGAGCGCCGTACGACCTGGGCTTCGATCTGCTGCTTGATGGCCGCCACGCGGATCATGAAGAACTCGTCGAGATTGGTTCCGTAGATCGCGACGAACTTGAGGCGCTCGAACAGCGGGTTCTTTGCATCTAGAGCTTCTTCGAGCACGCGGTCGTTGAACTCGAGCCACGAGAGTTCCCGGCTGATATACAGCGAGGGATCCTCGAGCGAGACGACTGGTACGGCCTCGGGAAGCGCTTGCGGGGTGATCATAGAACCATGTGTTTCGACGCCGGGTGTGAAAAACTACTCCAATCGTGTGGACCGACCTGGCGGCCAGCGCCGCGCAACACCTTATCCTGGCCGGCTCCGCGCTTGCGCTGGCGGTCATCCTCGGGCTGCCCCTGGGCGTGCTGGCAGCCCAAAGCGCACGCGTTCGCACCGTGGTGCTCTCGGTCGCCGGCGTCGGCCGCACGCTCCCCAGCATTGCGGTCTTGATGCTCCTTTTACCACTTTTGGGCGTCGGGGCATTTCCGGCCATCGTAGCGCTCGCACTTCTTGCGATTCCGCCGATCGTCATCAACGCCGATCTCGCGATACGCGGGGTTCCGGCTGCGGCGCTGGACGCCGCCGACGGAATGGGCATGACGGCGGTGCAGCGTTTTGCGCGCGTGATCGTCCCGCTCGCGCTGCCGGTCTCGTTCGCGGGCGTGCGAACGGCGGCGACCGAGACGATCGCAAGCGCGACCCTCGCGACCTTCGTCGGCGCCGGCGGTCTGGGTGACGAGATCGTGCGCGGCCTGCAAACCAACGATGCAACGATCCTGTTCGCGGGCGCGATTACGGTCGCGCTGCTCGCGCTCCTCACGGAACTCGTCTTGAGCGGCGCCGGCCGCCTGCTGGAGGTTCGCTCGTGATACTTTCGCGCGCTCGCGCACTCGCGCTCATCGGGTCGAGCGTCGCTCTGGCACGCTGCAGTTCCGGCGGACCGGCGATCCGCGTCGGATCCAAGAACTTCACCGAATCGATCGTGATCGCGGAGATTTACTCGCGCGCCTTGGAAAATGCGGGCTTGAAAGTGGAGCGTCATCTCAATCTCGGTTCGACGGCGATCGCGATGGCCGCGATCGAACGCGGCGATATCGACCTGTATCCGGAGTACACCGGCACCGGCCTGCTCGAGGTTCTGCATCTTCCGCCGATGAGCGACCCGAAGAAAATCTACGACACGGTTGCCGCTGCCTATGCGAAGCAATACCATCTCACCTGGCTACCTCCGTCGCCGATGAACGACTCGCAGGCGCTCGCTACCACCAAGGCGATCTCCAAAGCGCACAATCTTACGACGCTCACCGAGCTTTCGAAAGCCGCGCCGCAGTTTCGGCTGGCGACGATTCAAGAGTTTCTCGCGCGAGCCGACGGCTTGCAAGGACTGCAAAAGTTTTACGGCGGATTCGATTTCAAATCCGTGCGCACGTACGACATCACCCTGAAGTACCAAGCGCTAAAAGAGGGCGCCGCCGATATCGCCAGCGCCTTTTCCAGCGACGGTGCGATCTCGACCGACGATCTCGTGGTGCTGCGCGACGACCGGAATTTTTGGCCGGCCTACAACGTCGCACCGGTCGTACGACAAGATGCGCTCGCGCGCGAGCCGCGCATTGCGACGGTGCTCGACGGGGTCTCGCCCGCAATCACCGACCGGGCGGCCGCGCGCATGAACGCCGCCGTCGAGGGCGGCAAACAAGATCCGGGCGACGTTGCCGATGCGTTCCTCGACTCGCTGCACGCGGTCTCACCAGCGCCGAGCGCAACGCCGTGAACGGAGCGTCAATCCGCTTCGGCGACGTGGGCGTGCGCTACGCCGACGCCGACCGCGACTCGATCGAGCACGTCTCGTTCGACGTGCAGCCCGGCGAGTTAATCGTGCTGCTCGGCCCATCCGGGTCGGGAAAGTCGACGCTGCTGCGCACCGTGAACCGGCTCGCGCCGGTCACCTCCGGCACGGTCTTCGTCGACGGCAACGACCTCGCGCAGAGCGATCCGGTCGAGCTGCGGCGCGGAATCGGATATGCGATTCAAGCAGTCGGGCTATTCGCGCATATGAGCGTTGCCGAGAACATTGCCGTGGTTCCGTCGCTGCTCGGCTGGTCGCGCGCCGAGATCGCGGCCCGAGTCGACGAACTACTGATTTTGATCGGGCTCGATCCGGCCCGCTACCGCACGCGGCGCCCGCGCGAGCTTTCCGGCGGCGAGGCGCAGCGCGTCGGCGTCGCGCGCGCCATCGCTGCACGGCCGCGCGCGCTGCTGATGGACGAACCCTTCGGCGCCGTCGATGCCATCGTTCGCGCCGGCCTGCAGCGCGAACTCACGCGTATCGTACGCGAGCTCGGCACCACGACGCTCTTCGTCACGCACGACGTCGAAGAAGCGCTCGGTCTCGCCGACCGTATCGTGGTTCTGCGCGAAGGACGCCTCGAGCAGGCTGCAACCCCGCTCGAACTGCTCGAGAATCCAGCCACGCCCTACGTGAAAGACCTCGTTCATGCCGGCGATCCGGTATACCGCGAATACTTTCTGCACGCGCGCGACCTGCTGCGTGCCGGCACGAACGCGTGAGCTATCTTCTCCAGCATCCCGCGAAGGTACTCGGCTTGGCCGGCGACCACGCCGCGCTGGTTGCGACCGCACTCGTCGTTGCGCTCGCTATCGCCCTTCCGCTCGGCATCTACGCGGCGCGCCGTCCGCACGTAGCGGCGCTGCTGCTCGGCGTCCTGGGCGTGATCTATACGATTCCCAGCCTGGCCTTGCTGGCCGTCCTGGTGCGGTGGCTCGGCATCGGATTCGCCTCGATCTTCGTCGCGCTGATCGCCTACGCACAGTTCATGCTGGCGCGCAACATCGTCGCCGGCATCAACGGCGTCGACCGAGCACAAGTCGATGCCGCCCGCGGGCTCGGCATGTCGCACGCGCAAGTATTGCTGCGCGTCGAGCTTCCACAAGCGTTGCCGGTGATGCTCGGCGGCGTACGCGTTGCCGCGATCGCGATGATCGCCATCGCCACCCTCGCCGGTTACGTCGGCGGCGGCGGCCTCGGCGTGCTGATCTTCACCGGCCTCGCCTTACACAACAACGCGATGATCGTCGCCGGAAGCATCGCCGCCTCGCTGCTCGCCATCGCCGTCGACGCCTCGCTGCGAGTGGTCGAACGGCTCGCCAGGCGATGAGAGCCGGCTCTAAACGTTCTTGACGATGTCGTCCTTGATGGCGGCGATGCGTTCCTCGTCGCGCTTGTAGAACGTCCACTGCTTGATGCGTTTGCCGCGAACCAGGCCGGCTTGCGTGAGCACTTTCAGATGTTCGCTCGCGGTCGGCTGGCTGACGCCGAGTTTGTCGGCGATGAAGTTGCCGCAGACGCCGTCGTCGACCAGATCGCCGTCGACCTGCGGCGGGAAATGCGAGCGCGGATCCTTGAGCCAGTCGAGGATCTGTAACCGTCGGTCGTTAGCGAGCGCTCGCAGCGCTCGCTCCATAGGCATATTGCCATTTTGCTAAATACTGGCTACAATGTCAAGTATGCCCAGTAAAACATCACCGAAAAGCGTCGCGTCGTCGCTCACCGAGCTGTGGTCTCCGCGCATTGTGGCCGAGCTCGACGACTCGTACGTCAAGGTCGCCAAAGTTCACGGAACGTTCGTCTGGCATAGCCACGACGACGAGGACGAGCTCTTCTTCATTCTCCAGGGCCGTCTGCACATCGAGATAGAGAACGAGCCTACGGTCGAGCTTGGCGAGGGCGACGCGTTCGTCGTCCCCAAAGGCGTCCGCCACAACCCAGTCGCGCCGGAAGAATGCCTCGTGATGCTGATCGAGCGCAAATCGACGGCGCACACCGGAAACGAAATCACCGAGAAGACGCGCTCGCTGGCCGACCAGCAGAGGCCGTTATGATCGACCGCTCCGCGGCGCCCCGCGCCATCGATCGCAGCGGTATCGAAACTGCCGCGCGCACCATCGCCGGACACGTTCGGCAAACACCCGTCATCGAGACCGACGGCGCGGACTTCGGTCTGCCCGGCGTAACCGTCGTCTTTAAGCTCGAGCTGATGCAGCATTCCGGGTCGTTCAAGGCGCGTGGCGCGTTCACGAACTTGCTGCTGCGCGATATTCCGAAGGCCGGCGTCGTCGCCGCGTCCGGCGGGAATCACGGCGCGGCGGTAGCGTTCGCGGCAATGAAACTCGGTATCCCGGCAAAGATCTTCGTTCCGGTCGTTTCTTCGGCGCCGAAAGTCGCACGGATACGCGCGTACGGCGCGGATTTGGTCATCACCGGCGAACGCTACGGCGCAGCGCTGCAAGGCGTACAGGCGTGGGTCGATCAAACCGGCGCGCTTTCCATCCACGCATTCGACGAACGCGAAACGATGCTCGGAACCGGAACGCTTGCGAAGGAACTCGACGAACAACTCGGGGCCTACGATACCGTGCTCGCCGCAGTCGGCGGCGGCGGATTGATCGCCGGCATGGCGACCTGGTATGCCGGCGGTAAGCGCGTGATCGGCGTCGAGCCCGAAGGTGCGCCGACCCTCACGGACGCACTCGCAGCCGGCCGTCCCGTCGATGCGCCAACCGAAAGCATCGCGAACGATTCGCTCGCACCGCTGCAAATCGGGGAGCTCGTCTTCCCGATTGCGCAACGCTACGTCGACCGCGTCGCGCTCGTCACCGACGACGACATTCGCAGCGCGCAAGCCTCGCTTTGGCGCAATCTGACGATCGTCGCCGAGCCCGGCGGTGCCGCTGCATTCGCGGCACTTCTCGCCAGGCGCTACGTCCCCGAACCCGGCGAACGCGTCGTGGTCGTGATCAGCGGCGGCAACAGCGCCGCGGTGTCGCTATGAACATCCGCCGCATCTCACCCGGTAAGCGCATGAGCAAAGCCGTCGTTCACGGCGATACGGTGTATCTCTCCGGCCATGTCGCGGAGGGAGCCACCGTTACCGAACAAACGCAGAGCATCCTCGCACGAATCGAAGCTCTGCTTACCGAAGCGGGAACGGACAAATCGAAACTGCTGTCGGCGCAAATCTGGCTCGCGGACATCGCGACGTTCGACGAAATGAACGCCGTTTGGGAAGCGTGGATCGTTCCCGGCCGGCCGCCGGCCCGCGCCACCGTCGAAAGCCGCCTCGCCGGTCCGGAATACCTGATCGAGATCGCGGCCATCGCGGCCGTCTAGCAGCGGGCTCCCCCGCGCTTGACACATAGTTCTATATCGTACTATTGTATGGCCAGTGTTGGAATTTATCCCCGCCCTGCACCGGGCGGTCAATGCCGTGCAGGTCCTGCTCGCTGACGAGCGCATCGACGTCACGCACGCCGAGGCGCTGGTCCTCGCGCAATTGGCGGAAGCGAAAGTTCAGCGCATGTCCGAACTGCGCCATGCGTTCGGGCAACGCAAGTCGACGCTCACCAGCGTTGCCGATCGCTTAGTCGAACGCGGCTTGATCACACGATATGACGACCCGCAAGACCGGCGCGTGCTGCTGGTCCGGCTTACGCGTGCCGGAGAACGCTCGGCCCGGCGCATCGTTACCGTTCTGAGCGCGCTGGAAAAGCGCGCGATTAAAGCGGCCGAACCCTGCGACGTGCATACGCTGCGACGCGGCCTCGAAGCCATCGGCGACACCGCGCCGCGCTCGCGACGCGGGAAGTAGCTCCTACTCGCGAACGAGCAGGCTCACGCTGAAGGCTTCCGCGCCGTCGGTCCAGGCCTGTGCGACGCGGAATCCGGCACCAGCTGCGAGCGCCGCAATATCCGCATCCGAGAACTTGTACGACGATTCGACGTGGATGCGTTCGCCGCGTCCGAACGTGAGATAGACGCCGATTTCGGCCAGCGTCACGCGCATGTCGCATCGCGCTTCGAGAAACGAATCCACGCTGCCGCGGCCTTCGTCGTAGCGAACGACGTGATCGAAATCGCGAACGTTGAAGTCGCCGCCGAGCTCGCGATTGATGCGCGAGAGCACATTGCGATCGAACGCGGCCGTCACGCCCGCCGGATCGTCGTAAGCGAGCTCCAAGGTCCCGCGATCCTTCTTTAAATCCAGCCCCAGCAGCAAACCGTCGCCGGGGCGCAGGACGCCGGCGAGAAGTTTTAAGATACGTCGCGCTTCGGCCGGTTCGTAGTTCCCGATGTTGGAACCCATGAACATGGCGAGCGTCTTACGCTGCAGGCGAAGCACGCCCGAGCCGAGCACGTCGAAATAATCGCCCGCGTACGCGCGAATCGAGAGTTCTCGATACGAGTCAACCAGATTCTGTGACGAGACGCGCAGCGCGTCAGCCGAAATGTCGATCGGACTGTAACGCAGCGTTCGCTGCACGCGCAGGGCTTCTTCGATCAGGATCCGCGTCTTGACGGCGCTGCCGCTGCCGAGCTCGAGAAAATCGAGCGGCGCGTCGAGCAGGCGGACCATCTCCCAGCCCCATTCGCGCAAGATGTCGGTTTCGGCGCGCGTCGGATAGTACTCCGGCAAACGCGTGATGGCATCGAATAAGGCCGATCCGACGTCGTCGTAGAGAAATTTCGGCGAGAGACGCTTGGGCGCGGCCCGCAGCCCGGCCGCGATCTCCTGTCCGAACGTCGGCTCCCCGGCCACCCGGGGAAAGGTCACGAGCTCGAACCGGTCCGATACCCGGGTAGCTGTGGTGGTCATTGGCGCCCTCCTGCGCGGGGTTGTACCAGCAGAACGCCTCGCCGAAACCTTCGGTTTCGTTCGACCTCGTAAATTTCTCGGGCCCTCAGGCGGGCGGCGGCGCGATCCCCGTACGCAGACGCGAATGCCAGAAGCCGTACAACCCATAGACGAGCACGCCGATCAGGAACCACACGCCATATCGGATCCACGTGTGCGGATCGAGCCGCATCACGAGGTAGAGGCACGTCGCGGCACCCGCAACCGCGAATATCGGCAGCAGCGGCGCGCGAAACGGGCGTGTCGCCTCGGGATGCGTATACCGTAAGACGAGCACGCCGATGCAAACGATCGCGAAGGCGACGAGCGTGCCGATGTTCACGAGCAGCAGCAGATCCGTCAACGGAAAGATGGCTGCGAAGACGGTCACGATGCCGCCCGTAACCAGCGTGGTGCGCAATGGCGTACGGAAACGCGGATCGACCTTCGCGACGCTGGGAGGAAGCATCCGGTCTCGCGCCATTACGTAAAAGATTCGGATCTGACCGAGCAGCGACGTCAGCATCACCGTGAAGTTTCCGGCGAGCCCGCCGAGCGCGACGATGAGATAGATCGTTTGGTTTTTCGTAGCTGCCGAAACCGCATCGAGCATCGCCGCGCCGTCCGAGAGCAGATTGAAGCGAACGACGCCAACCGTGCAGAGCGTCAGCGCGACGTAGAGCAGGCCGCCGATAATGAGTGCGACGATGATGCCGATCGGAACGTCGCGTTCCGGTTTCTTCGCTTCCTCCGACGCAACCGTCACCGTATCGAAGCCGATGTAGGCGAAGAACACGAGTGCCGTACTTGCGGAGATGCCGCTCCAGCCGAACGGCGCGAACGGCCTCAGGTTGGACGGATGAATCGCGCCCGCGACGGCGACGATGAAGACGACCATCGAGACGATCTGCACCAGCACTAAAGCGAAATTGACGTTGGTCGATTCGCGAATGCCGATCGCCACGATAGCCGTGATGCCGAGCACGACGAGCGCCGCCAGAACGTCGATCTGCGTGTTCGCGCCCGCGAGATGTGCCGTTTGCGCCCAAGCCGGAAGCGTGATACCGATGCTCGAGAGCATGTGCTGAACGTAGTCGGAGAACGACGACGCCGACGGTGCCAGCGACAGTCCATATTCGAGAATGAGATCCCAGCCGATGACCCAAGCGACGATCTCACCGAGCGTCGCGTACGCGTAGGTGTAGGCGCTGCCCGCCACCGGGACCATCGACGCAAACTCGGCATAGCAGAGCGCCACGCAGACGCTAACCAGCCCGGAGAGGACGTACGCCAGAATCACGGCCGGCCCGGCGGCGTGCGCGCCCGCGCCGATCGTTGCAAAAATTCCGCCGAGCATCGTGCCCAGGCCGATCGCCGTCAGCGCAGGCCAGCCCAGCACGCGGCGCAGCGACGGTTCGCCGGATTCGGACGCGGTCCACCCGAGCGGCTGTCGCGCGAAGAGCTGTTTGACGGCTTGACGCGCGAACGTGTTCAGAACGCTACCTTACGACTTCGCCGGGCAGAGTTGATAGATCGCCGCGTCCGCGGTCGCGTCGGGCCGCGTTCCGATCGGGTAGATGTACATCGCCATCAATACGCCGTCGGCCGTCTTGGTCGAGACCATCTCGAGGTTGTTGTCGTCGCCGGTGCGCGACGAGGTGGCGATCGCCTTCGTATAGTCGGCTGGCTGTTCTCCGCACACTTTGATCGTTCGCTGCGCTTCGATATGCGCGTCCTTGACGTCCGCGCTGCTGAACGCTTGATCGGTCTTGAAGTCCGACGGCACTTTGAACAGCATCAAGACCTGTTTTTTATCGGGCGAGGACCAAAACTGCATCATGCCCATGATCCCGGGCGAGGACGGCCAATCGGCCGGAGCTTTAAACGTCAGCCCTTCGGCCGGGCTCTTCGTGAGGCCGCCGCACGCGACGGTCGCGATGGTTCCGAATAGCGCGAGCGCGGCAATGCCGTACCGCATGATCCTCATGGAGCGGGCTTCTTCGCGCTGCTAGCGACCGCCTCGTACGAGGCGATGCGCGCCCATCGGTCGCCGATGAGGTCGATATACTCCCGCGTTTCCGCATACGGCGGCACCCCGTGGTATCGCGCTACGGCCGCCGGACCGGCGTTGTATGCCGCAAGTGCGGCATTGTATGGTACGTCGTAGACGCCGGTGTAGGCGCGCACGTAACTTCCGAGCAAATCCGCCGCCGCATCGATCGATGCGAACGGATCCCACGGGTCGATCCCCTCACCCGCGGCGGTATCCGGTTCGAACTGCGCGATGCCGATCGCCCCGGCGCTCGAGATGACGCGCGGATCGTAGGCCGATTCCTGAAGCAGCGTCGCGCCCAGAAACTCGACCGGCAATCCATTGCGCCGCGCGGCATTCGCCGTCACGACCGCGAGCAGCAGCGCGCCGGCTTGCGCGATTCGCGGATTCGTATGCAGAATCGCTCGCGCGAGCGCTAGCTCGGGCGAACCGACCGGCGGGCCGTCGCGAAGCGGCATCGCGCCTTTTATCGCATCGACACCGGGCGGCGCCGGCCAACTTAACACGAAGTTAAGAGCTCGTGCCAATCGTGGTGGCGCTAAGCGCAACTCCTGGGTATAGTTCGCAGTAGAGGGAGTCACCGCACATGCGCACGGCAACGCGGCGACACCCAACAGCGCGGTCGAGCGGAGGATACGTATCATCATGGCCGTGGTCGCAGCAGCATTGATCGTCCTCGTTGTAGGCGATTTTGCGTCGACCTTTTTTTATCACGTCCCGCAGCATATCTGGTTCACGCTGCATCTTCGCACGCACCACGATCGCAAACGCTCGTACTGGGATCACGCGGTCCTTTCGAAGGATCCGTCGATCCTGTTGGATGGCTTTCTCGGGGCGGTCCCCTATCTCGCGGTCGCGGCCGCCGTCTGGCCGTTCTCCTGGCCGGGAGCGCTTGCCGGCCTGGCCCTGGGGCAACTCCACGTCTGGTGGCGGCACACGACCGATCTCGGCTGGAGGACCCCCGCCTGGCTGAAGGCGGTGTTGCGACCCCTCTGGATCGTGCTCCCCGAGGACCACGACGGCCACCACCGAAACCCCGATATTGAGTTTGGCGATATTTTTCGTTTTTACGACGTTCCGGCACGGGTAATGATGGCCAAGCTCTCCCGCACCAGCCGTCGCGTTCGAAATGCCGCCGGTCGGCGGGCTAGCCAGCGAGCCCCAGCGCAAGCCTAGGGGCCAACATCGGGCATCGGAGAGCGATTTGACGAAACGGGCACTGTTCTTGATCTCGGATACGGGAGGCGGCCACCGGAGCGCGGCAAACGCGATCACGGCCGCACTCGACGAGATCAAAACGCCCAATTCGTTCGTACACCGGATCGACGACGTCGCCGCGCACTGCGCCTTCCCAATGACGCAGCTCGGCCTCAGCTATAGTCTCGCCTTGCGCTACGCACCGCCGCTGTACGGTGCCCTCTACTATGCGACCAATGGCCGGCGCCGGTATAAGGCACTGGTCCGCTTCTGTGAGCCGCTCTACCGCGAGCGCCTGCGCGACCTGTTCATCGCGTACCAGCCCGACGTCATCGTCTCAGTGCATCCCCTTCTCAATCACGCCGCGCTGCGCGCGCGGGCCGATGCGCGCATGCAGCACGTCCCGGTCGTCACCGTGATTACGGATCTCGGCAAAGTGCACGAGTCGTGGCTCGTAGCCGAAGCCGACGCCGTCGTCGTGCCGGCGCGCGAGGTCTACGCCCGGGCGCTTTCGCGCGGCGTGCCTCCCGCCCGTCTGCGCCTGCTCGGGCATCCGATCAGCCCACGCTTCGACAACGTCACGGGAACGAAGACCGAACTTCGCCGCGAACTCGGGCTTCCGGAAGACAAGCTCATGGTGATGCTGATGGCCGGCGGCGAGGGCGGCGGCAAGCTGCTTTCGACGACGCTCGCGCTTGCGCGCGCGCGCCTGCCGGTCGAACTCGTCGTCGTTTGCGGTCGCAACGAGCACATGCGCCAGAAGCTCGAAGAACTCGGAAAGACGCTGCCGACGCCGATGCACGTGCTCGGCTTCACCGACAAGATCCCGGAGTATTTCCGAGCGGTCGATTTGCTCGTCACCAAAGCTGGCCCGGGTTCGCTGGCCGAAGCCAACGCCGCGCAGCTGCCCGTCGTCGTCTACGATTACGTTCCGGGACAAGAACGCGGGAACGTCGACTTCGTTCGCCAGAACGGCCTTGGTGCGGTCGCGATTCACAGTTCCGCGGAAGTCGTCGAAGCGGTGCGCACGATGATCCGCACGCCGGAAAAGCTCGACGCGATCCGGCGCAACCAAGAACTCGTCGCGCCGGTCCGCAGTTCGCGGCGCATCGCCGCGCTGATCGCGCAGATTACGAACACGGGAACGATTCCGGCGCAGGACGACATGCCCGCCGCTCCCCTTCGTCAAGCAGCCGGAGTTTAACCGGCACCTCCCGAACCTCGGCCCCGAACATGCAACGACCGCAATTCATTCGCACGGTCGCCGGTGTTGTCGTTGCGACTGCATCGCCGATCGTCGCGCGCGCACAAACGCCGGAAACGCCCGAGCGGCAAATCGCGCTCGTCGAGCATGGCACGGGCGGACGGCTCGGCGTCGCCGCAATCGACACCGGTAACGGCCGTCGCATCGAATACCGCGCGTTCGAGGCCTTTCCGATGTGCAGCACGTTCAAGCTGCTGCTCGTGGGCGATATTCTGGCACGCGTCGATGCGGGGAAAGAACGCTTGGATCGCACGGTTCCCTACGGCAATCACGATCTGCTCGACTACGCGCCGGTCACCAAGGCCCACGTCGCGGACGGCGGGATGACGGTTCGCGACCTCTGCATCGCCGCGATCGAAGTGAGCGACAATACCGCCGCCAACTTGCTGCTTTCAACCGTCGGCGGTCCGCAAGGCCTCAATACGTTTCTTCGATCGATCGGCGATCGCATCACGCAACTCGACCGTACCGAGCCATCGCTCAACGAAGCGGCAATCGGCGACCCGCGCGATACGACGACGCCGCACGCGATGACGAAGGATGCGCAGAAACTCGTTCTTGGTTCGGTGCTCTCCCGGCAGTCGCGCGATCTGCTCGTCTCGTGGCTAGTCGCGACCAAAACCGGCGTAGCGGCGATTCGCGCGGGCATTCCAGTCGCGTGGCGCGCCGGGGACAAGACCGGATCGGGGGAACGCGGTACGCGTAACGACGTGGCGATCGTGTGGCCGCCCGGTCGCGCACCGATCCTCGTCGCCGCCTACCTGACCGGTGCCACGGCGTTTACCGGCGAACAGCGCGACCAAGCGCTTGCGAGCGTAGGGAAAATCGTTAGTCTCGCCTTTTCTTAAACGAAGAACGAAGGGAGCGGTCATGCTCGATTTGACGCGACGTGCGTTCTTTCGGGGATTGGGAGCAACCGCCGTTGCTGCGGCGGTCACCGGCCCGGCCGGCCGCGCGCTGGCCGCCGGCGACGTAACGACGCTTTGGATTACGAAATCGGCGGTTGAAGTACTCGGGCGCACGGTCGAGATGCTCGACGTGCTCCAACCCAACGGCACGCGCGGCATCACGACCACCGTCGGCAGCCGGTTTCGCGTTCGCGAGATCAACAAGCTCGACACGCCGACGCTCATGCACTGGCACGGCCTGACGCCGCCGCCGCACCAAGACGGGGTACCGATCGTATCGCAACCCGCGCTGCGGCCGGGTGAAACGTACGAGTACGATTTCCCGCTTACCGACGCGGGCACGTATTGGATGCATTCGCACGAAGGGCTTCAGGAACAGCGCTTGTTATCGGGGCCGCTCATCATCAAGGACCCGGCGGACGATGCGCGCGGCGAGCAAGACGTCGTCATCGAACTCGCCGACTTCAGTTTCACGAATCCGGAAAAAATCTACGCAAACTTGCTGCGGCCGGCGACGCCGCCGCTGGGGCCGATGAAGCGCGACGCCAACGACGTAAACTACGACGCGTTCCTGGCCAACCGCCGGCCGGTCGCGAATCCCGAAGTGTTTCGCATCGAATCGCGAGCGCGCGTGCGCTTGCGACTGATCAACAGTTCCTCGGCGACGAACTACACCGTGGATCTCGGCTCGCTGACGGGCACCCTTATCGCCGTCGACGGACGCCCCATCGTCCCCGTGAACGGTACGCGGTTCGGCATCGGGATCGCGCAGCGCTGCGATATCCGCATCGAAACGCCCCGGCCCGGCGTCTATCCGATCTTTTCGGTACGCGAGGGCGATACGCCGCGCAGCGCGTTTATCTTGGCGTCGACCGGCGCGAACGTTCCGCAGTATACGTCGACCAGCCCGTTCGTCGCACCGTACAACGACTTGGTGCTCGAGGCGCAGCTTCGCGCCACGCTTCCGCTGGCGCCGCGAAAAGCCGATCGAACGATTACGATGAACCTGACCGGCGACATGGCCAAGTACGCATGGACGATCGACAGCGTTGCGTGGACGAACGCGCTAGCGCGCTCCGGCAAGGCGCCGTTCCTCGGGGTAAAGCAAGGCGAACGCGTCGAGATCGTGATGCAGAACAAAACGATGATGACGCATCCGATGCACCTCCACGGACATTCGTTCCAAGTCGTCGGAATCGGCACGCAGCGCTTTAACGGCGCGATGCGCGATACGGTCTTAGTAACGCCGAAGGCGACGGTTACGATCGCGTTCGACGCGAATAACCCCGGCTGGTGGTTCTACCACTGCCACAATCTCTACCATCTCGCCGCCGGCATGGCGACGTCGGTCCGCTACGTCTAGGCTTCCGGCGTTTCCACGAGTTTACGGGACATCTTCAGCAGCAGCCCACGCGGCATGAACACCCCGAGCGGTACGAGCAAGTTCGTGAACGGACGCGAGATCTTCATCCGTTTGCCGCGCATCATCGCCTTATATCCGTCGGACGCAACGTCGGCGGCGTTCGCCATCGGCATGGCGGCGAAAAGCAGCGTCTTACCCACCTCGGCTCGCTCTGCAAAACCGGTCGCCGTCGCGCCGGGGCAGAAGCACGTAACGGTGACACCCGTGCCGCGAAACTCTTCCCAGAGCGCCTCGGAAAACGAGATCACGAACGCCTTGGAAGCGTAGTAGGCCGCCATGAACGGGCCTGGGATAAAACCGGCCGTCGATGCGACGTTCATGATTTTTCCGTTGCGACGCTCCAGCATCCCCGGAACGTAGCGGCGCGTGAGTTCGGTGAGCGCGACCACATCGAGCATGACCTCTTCGCGCACGCGATCGGCGGGCAGCCGATCGAAGCGCCCGTTGCTCGCGAAGCCGGCGTTGTTGATCAGCACGTCGCATCGCGGCACTTCGGCGAGAACGGCGTCGGCAGCGCCGGGTACGGAGAGATCTTGGACGACGGTTGCAACCTCTACGCCGTGCGCTACGCGCAGTGCGAGTGCGATTTCGTTGAGCTTGGCTGCCGAGCGCGCGACCAGCGCGAGATCGTATCCGTCGGCGGCGAGGAGTTTGGCGAACTCGAGTCCGAGGCCGCCGGAAGCACCGGTAACGAGCGCGAGCTTACGCTCCGGCACGCGCTCCTAGACCTCCACGGAAGGCCATGGTTGCGGCGCCGACCTGTCCTGCGTCGTTGCCGAGCTGCGCCACCACGATCTGCGTCGTGCCTCGGGGGACCATCGTCGTGAGCGTCTCGACTTGAGGGCGCACGGCGTCGAGCATGAAATCGCCGGCCGACGCGACGCCGCCGCCAAGCGAGATCATTTCGGGATTCACGAATGCGATGATGTTGGCGAGTCCGATCGCCAAATCGCCGCAGTAGTTCCCCCACGCCGCAAGCGCGTGGCCGTCGCCGGCCTGCGCCGCCTTGCGGATTTTCTTGGAACTGAGTTTGTCGCGTTCGACGTCGAGCATCGTGCTGCGCGGAAACGAGGGCGCGACCGCAAACGCGTGGCGGATCAAGCCCGTGCCCGACGCCTGCGCCTCGAAGCAGCCCGTCTTGCCGCACGCACAGATGAATCCGTCGGTCGGGCGGATCTGATGGTGCCCGATTTCGCCCGCGCCCCAGCGATTGCCCAGGATCAGGTCGCCGTCGGCAACGATGCCGCCGCCGATGCCCGTACCCAAGGTCAGGAGTACGAAGTTCTTCGTCTTCTTGCCGGTACCGAAGGTGTATTCTCCGAGCGTCGCACAACGCGCGTCGTTGCCGACGTAGACGGGCAGCGAGAAGCGCTTGCGCAGCGTCTCCCCGAGGGGCGCATTCCGCCAACCAAAGTTCGGGCTGTAGAGTACGGCGCCGGATCGCGCGTCGATGTTGCCCGGCGAGCCGATGCCGATGCCGGTGACATCGCTGCCGGCCGCCTTGATGGCGGCGCCGATTCGCTCGGCGAGCACCTCGATGACCTTGTCGAACTGCAGGTCCTCGAGATCCTGCTCGTACTGTCCGTGGATCGTTCCGTCGTCCGTAACGACCCCAGCCGTAACGTGTGAACCGCCAAGGTCAACGCCAATTGCCGTACGCATAAACACTCTTTTCCGCAACGCCGAAGGCCGCACCCGCACGGGTGGGCGAACCTGTAATAAAATGGAGACAATCGACCTCACCGCCCTGCGGAACTTCACGCGCCGCACCGGCCAGCCCACCCACCCCGAACTGCTCGATGCGCGTCCGATCGAGCACGTCAACAAGATCGAGATCGACGAAGAGCATCTCACGATCGAGTACGACGAAAAGACGACGCGCTTTTACAACGTCAACGAGATCACTAAACGCGAGTGGGTCTATAAATACAACGACGATCCCGAAATGGTGAAAGCAATTGCGAAGGTCATCGACCTCTCGCGCAAACACCTCAAAGAAATTCCCGAGAATATCGCATGCCCGCCCGGGTGCGCCGAATGCTGCAGCGGCTACGAGCCGTTCGTCAGCCGCGCCGACGTGACGCGCATCGCCAAACATCTCGGCATGAGCTACGACGACGTCATGAAAGAGTACATCGTCGAGCGTCCTTCGGCCGATGGATTCCACGTCGGCTGGGTACGCAAGATCACCGAGGATCTCGCGGACAAGTGCGTTTTCCTGATGGGTTCGCGCAGCGGCCGCTACTATTGCGGTATCTACGAAGCGCGCCCGCACGATTGCGCCGAGTTCACGCCGATCGGTTGCGACGACGTCGACGAGGATCTGCAGCGTAAGGCCGACTGGAAGATCGGCGCGCCGTTCCAGCCGAAACGCCGGGGCAAGAGCGGGCGCCGGCTCTAAGCCGGATGGCGAGCTTTCAGGCGGGAATCGTGCGCGTACTGTTGCGCAACACGGTAAAGAACCCGACGTTGCGTGCGCTGCGCAAGCCGAACCTCACCGGAACCTACCGCAAACTCATCGGCGGCGGAGAGGCGATCTTCGCGCGCCTGCCGCGCGGCGTTACGCGCGTACCGGTGGAAGAGCGGGTCGCCGGCGTCCACGGCGAGTGGATCCTCACCCACGCCGAACCGTTTTCACCGCGCGTCATCATTTATCTGCACGGCGGCGGCTACGTCGGCGGAACGATCCAGATGTACCGGTCGGTCACGTCGGCCTTAGCACTGCGCTGCACGGCGCGCGTCTTCGCGCTCGACTACCGGCTCGCCCCGGAGCATCCGTTTCCGGCCGCCCTCGACGATGCGATCGCGACGTACCGCTGGCTCCTGGCGCAGGGCATTGAGGCCTCGAAGGTGGTCGTCGCGGGTGATTCCGCCGGCGGCGGCCTTACGCTCTCGACGCTCATCGCAATCCGCGATCGGGGCTTGCCGCCGCCCGCTGGAGCGGTAATGATCGCGCCTTGGGTGGACTTGCTAGCAACCGGGGGCTCGGTACGCACCAACGCCGCAACCGACGACGTGGTCGTTCCCGACAACGGCGAGAACAGGCTCGCGCACGCCTACATGGGCGGCGCTCCGCTCGACACGCCACTCGCTTCCGGACTTTACGCCGATCTTGCCGGACTGCCGCCGATGCTGATTCAAGCAAGCGCGATCGAGGTGCTTCTCGACGACGCCGTCCGGCTGGATGCAAAGGCGCGCAACGCGGGCGTCGATTCGACGCTGCGACTTTGGGACGGGCTTCCGCACGTCTGGCATTTGTTCAAGATTCTTCCCGAAACGCGCGAAGCGTTCGACGACATTGCAGCGTTTGTGGTACGTGTGACCGCTTCATAAGCAATCGCCGGCGTTCAAAACGCCGCTCGAACAGCAAAATACGCAGTTTTTAGGGGCTTTGATCGTCGGTCTTTGCGGGTAACAATTGTACACGTAATCTTTTGTACACGTAGTCTTTTGTAAACGTAATCTTTTGTTCACGTTTTAATCGCAATGACCGCATCGCCCACGGCGGATTCCCGGTCGTAGTGAATTTTTAAAAAGGAATCCTTTATTATGGCGCCCTTCAACGGATCGTCGACCATCGTGTTGACCACTGCCTTCGTCTTTGAAGCAGGCGGCCATTGGTGACGCTTCCACGTCGCTACGTGGAGCGGATCACTTTTAAAAGTGGTACGAAAGTCACGAATAAAGCGTTGTCCGACAACAGCGTCGCCACCGGCGTGCACATCATATGGTCTTTAAGGCCCATATTCCTGTGAAGAAATTTTCTGTTGTCCTAATGGTCGTCGCGCTGCTGATCGCAAGCGCGCCGACGTCGGCCCAAACGGTGATCACCAAGCTTGGAAAGTCGCCGGTTACAGCGCCGCTTCATTCGACGGCAGAACTCGTAGCGCATCGGCGGCAGATCCTCGCCGCTGCTAAGACGTTGAAACTCTCGCAGGGAGAGACGGAGACTCTAACCGACGCGCTCGACAACATGCCGAGTTTGTTCCAGTACGTCGTCCTCCCGCGTCACCTCGATGCGATCACGGGCATGGGACCGAACGGCTACGAAGCGCTCTTCAACGTGACGATCCCTGCCAACTCACACGGGTGGGTGCTGGCTTATTCCTACGGCAGCAAACGAACGCTATTTTACATCCCCGCAGCATGCGGAAACATAAGCATCGTCCGGTCGCTCGCATTACCGGTTCCGGCGGTTCACCATAAGCCGCCGGTCGTAATCCCGCCGACGGAGACGCCGCCGGTCCCGCTGGTTGCCGCCGAGCCGGCCGCCCCGCCGCCCGCACCGACGTTTGCACCAAATCCTGGATTTTGGGCCCGATATGGGCCGATTCTCGGCGGGATACTCGTGCCGATCGTCGGCTGCGCGTTTGCGGGGTGCTTTTCGCACCACGGCGGTCCGCCGCCGCCTCCGCCGCCGCATCACAAGCCGACCCCGCGCCCGAGCCACAGCCCGCACCCGACGCCGACACCGTCAACGGGTCCGACGCCGACTCCGCATCCAACGATGACGCCGCACCCGACGCCGACGCCGGTCATTACGCCGACCCCGCATCCCACCATGACGCCGCCGCCGCCGACGCCGACGCCGCATCCCACCATGACGCCGCACCCGACGCCGACGCCGGTCATTACGCCGACCCCGCATCCCACCATGACGCCGCCGACGCCGACGCCGCAGCCGACGAGGACGCCGCCGCCACCGCCGCCGACGTTAACGCCGCCGCCACCGCCGACGCCGACGCCGCAGCCGACGAGGACGCCGCCGCCACCGCCGACGCCGACGCCGCAGCCGACGAGGACGCCGCCGCCACCGCCGCCGACGCCGACGCCGCGCCCGACCATGACCCCGACGCCGCGCCCGACGAGGACGCCGCCGCCACCGCCGCCGACGCCGACGCCGCGTCCAACCATGACGCCGACGCCGCGCCCGACCATGACCCCGACGCCGCGTCCAACCATGACGCCGACGCCGCGCCCCACCATGACGCCGACGCCGCGTCCGACGATGACGCCGACGCCGCATCCGACGATGACGCCGACGCCGCATCCGACCATGTCGCCGACGCCGCATCCGACCATGTCGCCGACGCCGCATCCGACCATGTCGCCGACGCCGCATCCAACCATGTCGCCGACGCCGCATCCAACCATGTCGCCGACGCCGCATCCGACGATGACGCCGACGCCGCATCCGACGATGTCGCCGACGCCGCATCCGACCATGTCGCCGACGCCGCATCCGACCATGTCGCCGACGCCGCATCCGACCATGTCGCCGACGCCGCATCCAACCATGTCGCCGACGCCGCATCCGACCATGTCGCCGACGCCGCATCCAACCATGTCGCCGACGCCGCATCCAACCATGTCGCCGACGCCGCATCCAACGGTAACGCCGACGGTTCAACCGAGGACGACGCCGACGCCAACGCCGCATCCAACCACGTCGCCGACGCCGCATCCAACCGGCACACCCTGTCAGTGGAATTGCGGATCGCCCACGCCGAGTCCAACAACGTCGCCGACGCCGTATCCAACAATGTCGCCGACGCCGCACCCGACGCCCTATCCGACGATGACGCCGACGCCGTACCCGACTAGAACGCCGTGTCAGTGGAACTGCGGATCGCCGACGCCGACTCCGACGTGGACACCCACGGCGAGGCCGACGGCAACGCCATGCCCTCCAGACGTTAAGGCAATCGCCGTTGGCAGATCGATTGGGTCGCGACTAGGTGTAAACGCAGCGAAATCGCTGTCGCGATCGAGTTTTCATCGACGCGCGATCGCGAGCGATTCGTACGACGGGAAGTCGCGAACGGAGCGCTTAGATAAGGTTCATGGCGTAGTACACGCCGGCGTCGCGTTGGCCCTTGGCGCCAAGTCCGACCCAATGCTCCGCGGACATGATGTTGACAAAGTGCCCCACTTCTTCGTTGTATCCGCAACGGCGCCAGTCGTAAGCCGGCGCGCAGCGGCGCCCTTCAATTTCAAAAAGCATATTTGGATCGGCCCACGATGAAGTCGCCGTAAAGGCGGCGTTTTGAGCGGGCGACCAGTCTTGGGGCGCTCCGGGGAGCGCGTGAAAAAAAGCGTCGAACTCGACACACTTCGGCGGGTTGCCCAGGTCGCCGCACGTGTGGCCAATCCGCCCCGCGTGTCCTTCCTGCAGCGCCCAAAAGCGCGCGCTCTCCATCAGATTTTCGTCGAAGACCAGCTTCGTTGGAGCGGCAAAATGGCCCACGCCGCCGGGGGCTCCGCGAAAGCGATTCAGTTCCGCAAGGGCCGCCCGCTCGTCGCGCGTCACGGCAATGAGCCGCAGCGTTCCGAGTTCAACATGGTCGGCCGCAAAGACGCCGTGAAACGTAACGTGTGATTGCGGAGCGCCAAGTGCGTCAAAAAGGAAGTGCGCGCCGGACGGCAACGGCAGCGTAAACGACCCGTCGGCGTCCGTTGCCGTCGTGTTCACGCCTGCTGGAATAACGGTCGGAAGATCGACCGCCACGACGTCACCTGGGTCGCCGTTTTCGGAAACCGCGGCAACGACGACCCCAGAGAGCGGCCGTCCGGACCCAAAATCGACGATCCGGCCATGGATCTGCTGCTCGCCAGGCGCCGCGCCGAGGAAGGCCGGTGCTGCGAGCATTGCGATCACGGCAAGAAGGGCAGTCTTACGTCGTAACGGCTTTACGGACGGGTTCATCTGTCAGAATTTAGTCGGCCCCGAATCGCAGGAGCTTAATGTTCAAGACAATGTCTTTACATTTCCCTAAGGACGCCCGCGATGTCCTCATTTTCATAGGCGGCCGGCTACGGTCGGACCCGTATTTTGACCCTCGTACCGCGGAACTCAGAAGCTCGGGGAGATGGTGCCTGGGAGTCGTCACCAAAACGACTACGCTGGCGCTAGCGGCGATGGACTCTCGCCGAACCTTGGGCGGTTCGCTCGCCCTTCCGGCCCCATCATTGATAGGGATGGGCTAACGCTAATGGTCCAAGAAACGTCCTTCAACCATTAGCCAAGGTCCACTTTGCAGATGGATGTCGTCGTCGCCAGAGATCGCGCCCTCTAGCCTGGCTGCTTCAACGCTGAGCCGGCTACGCCGCGGCATTCGGCGTCGGTACGGTGATGTTGGCTTTCGAGATGTCGTCGCGTACGATCTCGGCCAGCTCGTGCGCAAAAACGCGAAATCGAGCGATCGCGCGAACTCTCGGCCATTCCTCTGGTGGAAACGGCTTCGGTGCACCTTCGGGTGTTGCAGGCGAGCCTGCAGTTCTCGCCGCCGTCCCTTCAGAGGCCGTCGCCCATTATGAAAGCTCGTGCTGTGCCGTCGGCGAACGCCTTGGGACCGGTCGATGCGGCCGGCAGATGGAGGTCGACATGAACCGCGCCCTAGTCTCACTGCGCGGGATCGCGCTGGCCGTCGTGCTGGCCGGCACCGCACTCGGCGCGCCAATGCCGGGCGCCGCACAATCCGTGACCGTCGTCGTCGGCGGCCAGCCGCTCTACCTTAATCCGGGACCGATCGAACGCGCCGGACGCGTCTTCGTTCCACTGCGCAGCATCTTCGAGCGTCTCGGTGCGAGCGTCGTTTATCAATCCGGCACGATCAACGCGACGCGCGCCGGCCAGGGAATCTCACTGCAGATCGGATCGACGCAAGCCACGGTCAATGGCCAGATGCAATACCTCGACGTCGCGCCGTTTATCGTCGGCGCGACGACGTACGTGCCGCTTCGTTTCGTCGCGCAATCGTTCGGGTCGAACGTCGGCTACGACGCATCGACGCGTGTCGTCGCGATCAGCGTGCCGCACGGCGGAGGAAACTACGTTCCGCCGCCCGTGCATCCGATTCCGCCGCCGAATCCGCCCCCGGTCAGCATCGTTCGGTTGGTCGCACAGCAGCCCGCGCCCGGCGCAAACGTCGTCAATCGTTTCGTAACGCTCTCCGCAGATTTCTCGAAGCAAGTCAATGCGAACAGCGTTCGCGTGTGGCTCGACGGCGCCGACATCACGTCGCGCTGCAGCGTTTCGCGCGCGTCGGTTTCGTACCGGCCGCCCGCGCCGCTCGCTTTCGGCGGACACACGATGCGCGTCGCCGGCGTCGACGCCGGGGGTTCGCGTTTCGATCGCTCCTGGTCGTTCAACGTCAGCGGAGCGGCGCCGCCGCCTTCGCCGATCGCGCTGCGCGCGCAACAACCGGCACCGGGCGCGAACGTTGCCAATCGTTTCGCTCCCATCTCGGCCGAGTTCACGAACCGCGTTGCGCCCGGCAGCGTTCGCGTACTGCTCGACGGCGCCGATCGCACGTCGCAATGCGGCATTTCCGCCACCGCCTTCTCATACAAACCTCCGGCGCCGCTCGGTTTTGGCTCCCATACGGTTCGCGTGACCGGCCACGGCGAAGGCGGCCTCGCTTTCGATCGCTCGTGGTCGTTTACCATCGCCGGTTCGTCGCCGGGCATCACGCTGTCGATCCAGCAGCCCGGACCGAATGCCGTCGTCGGAACCGGCTTCGTCGTGCGGGGCAGTACGATCGCAAACGGACGCGTCGTCATCACGGCCGGCGCCGGCGCTCCCGCAACGGGCCAGTTTAGCGGCAACGTCACCGCAGGCGGGCAAGGAAACTTCAACATGCGCGTCTCGTTTACGCAGATGCCGGGACAGCACGTAATACGGGTAAAGGTGACCGCGACGGATCCCGTCAGCGGCAAGAGTACGCAAACCGTCCTGCAATTAGCCTTGAAATAGCCAAGCGGAGGTCGTCTTTATGATTCGTTTTGGACTCGCTTTCCTGACGTCGCTGGCTGCCGTCTCGGCGTTCGCCATTCCCGCAGCCGCTCAGACGGTCGCACCGTCGATGTACGACGCGATGCACTGGCGCACGATCGGACCGCTGCGCGGCGGACGCACGGTCGCCGCGACCGGATCGCCGGACAACCCGAACCTCTTTTATATTGCGGCCGTGAACGGCGGCATTTGGAAGAGCGACGACGCGGGACGCACGTGGACGCCGATCTTCGACGGCGGTCCGACCGGATCGTTCGGCGCACTCGCGGTTGCTTGGAGCGATCCAAAAACGATCTACGCGGGCAGCGGCGAGGGACTGCAGCGGCCGGACCTTGCAATCGGTGACGGCATCTACAAATCGACCGACGCGGGCGCGACGTGGACCAACGTCGGATTGCGCGACGCGCAGCAGATCGGCTCGATGGCCGTCGATCCACACGATCCCAATCGCGTCTTCGTCGCGGCGCTCGGCCATCCGTACGGGCCGAACGATCAGCGCGGGATCTTCCGCAGCACCGACGGCGGCGCGACGTGGCAGCGCGTGCTGTACAAGAATCCCGACGTCGGCGCCTTCGACGTCGTCATCGATCCGAGCGACACGAAAGTCGTCTACGCAACGCTCTGGGCCGCACGGCAAGCCCCCTGGGAAATCGGCGCGTCGTTCGAGATTCCGGGCAGCGGCGTCTGGAAATCCGTTGATGGCGGAACTGCGTGGATTGAGCTTTCCGCGGGTTTGCCCGCGCGCGTGGGTCGCTGCGAAATCGCGGTCGCACCGAACGATTCAAACGTCGTCTACGTCTATGCCGATGAAGAAGCCAAAGGAGGCGATAACGGCACGCTCTACCGCAGCGACGACGCGGGCGCGCATTTCGCGAAGGTCAATAGCGCCGGGAATATCGGCGAGCGCGGCGACGACTTAGTTTCGCTCGCCGTCGACCCTCAGCACGCACAAACCGTCTACCTCACCAACACGTCGACGTATCGATCGACCGACGGCGGTAAGACCTTCTCGGCAATTCGCGGAGCGCCGGGCGGCGACGACTATCATACCGTTTGGGTGAATCCAACGAATCCGCAGATCGTTCTCCTCGCCAGCGATCAAGGCGCGGTAATTACCGTGAACGGCGGCCGTACCTGGAGTTCGTGGTTCAATCAGCCGACCGCACAGATGTATCACGTGAATACCGACGACCGATTCCCTTACCGCGTTTGCGGCGGACAGCAGGAGAGCGGTTCGGCGTGCGTACTGAGCCGCGGTCCCTGGGGTGAGACGACGATGCGTGACTGGTACACGGTCGGCGCCGAAGAATACGGCTACGTCGTTCCCGATCCACTGCACCCCGGCACGATGTTCGGCGGCAAAGTCGAACGCTTCGAAGAGCGAACCGGCGGCGTACAGGAGATCTCGCCGATCGTCTCGCGCGACAAGACGCATCGCGTCGTTCGCACCGAACCGCTCGCGTTCGATCACTTCGACAAACGCATGCTCTACTTCGGATCCAACGTCGTTTGGACCACGCGCGACGGCGGACACTCTTGGAAAGCGATAAGCCCCGATCTCACGCGCGCGCATCCGGGCGTGCCGGGCGTCGTCGGTCCGTTTGAAGCCGACGATCCGCAAGGCGGCGCGCACCGCGGCGTCGTGTACGCGATCGCACCGTCGTACCGGCACGCCGGAACGGTGTGGGCCGGTACGGACGACGGACAGATTTGGATCACCCGCAATGCGGGTGTGAATTGGGCGAACGTCACGCCGCCGCAACTCACGCCGTGGAGCAAGGTCTCGCAGATCGAGGCCTCGCGCGCGAACGACGACACCGCGTACGTGGCGATCAACCGGTTCCGGCTCGACGATCAGCGACCGTACGTCTACATTACGCGCGACGGCGGAAAGAGCTGGACGCTGTCCGTGCAAGGCTTGCCCAGCGGCCCGGTCAACGCGGTACGCGAAGATCCGCGCGAGCCGCGCGTCCTCTATGCAGCCGCCGAGAGCGGCGTCGACGTTTCGTTCGACGGGGGAGCGCGCTGGCAGTCGCTGCAATTGAATCTGCCGCACACCTCGGTGCGCGACGCAACCGTTCACGGCGACGATCTCGTCGTTGCGACGCACGGCCGCGGATTCTGGATCCTAGACGACGTAACGCCGCTGCGCCAAATCGCCGAGGGCTCGATCGACAACGACGGCAAAGGGCATCTTTACAACCCAGCGAGCGCGTACCGCGTGCGACGCAGCTATAACACCGATACCCCATTACAGCCCGACGAGCCGACCGGCGAGAACCCGCCCGACGGCGCGATGATCGACTACTGGCTGAGCAAACCGGCGAAGCACGTGACGATTTCGATCTTCGACTCACATTCGAATCTCGTGCGTCAATTCGCGAGCGACGAAGCGGCACCGGCGCCGATTCCCGATCTCGACAAGCCAACGTTCTGGGAAAAGCCCTTTACGGCGCCGCCGGACGGTGCCGGCATGCATCGCTTCGTCTGGGACTTGCGCGAAACGCCTCCACATGCCAAACAACAAGATCTTCCGATTTCGGCCGTCCCGCATCGAACGCCGCGCGTTCCGGAAGGCGTCCTCGTGACGCCGGGGCGGTATTCGGTCTTGATGGACGTCGACGGTTCGAAGATGCAGACCTCGTTCGACGTCGTCATGGATCCGCGTATTTCGATGTCAACCGCGCAGCTTCGCGAACAATACACGATGGCGCACGCCATCGCGGCGATGATGGATCGCGCTTACGAAACCAGCGTGAACGAAGGAAAAGCGCAACACAAAGACGTCGCGGGCCGCGCCGAGGCGCTCTGGGGGAATCTGTCCGTGCTTCTTGCGATCGTCGATGACGCGGACGCCGCGCCAACCAGCCAAGCCATCGCCGCTTTCGCAAAATTGCAGCGCGTCGCTGCAGGAACGGGCCCAATTCCGCAGGTGCGACAAGAAGATGAACCGTAGCAACTACTCCCCGCGCAGCGGCGTTATGCAAACCGAAAAGGAGATTTTCGACATATGATCGTTTCCCGTTCTCTCGCGGCCCTCGCCGCCGGCGTACTCCTGGTTCTCGCCACTCCCGCAGGTGCGGCAACATCAACGTTGACCGTGACCATGAACGCGCAAAATAACAGCGGCGAAGCCGGGACCGCGGTGCTGACGCAAACCGCCGACGGCGTGCAGGTCGTCGTCACGCTGAAAGGCGCTCCGGCCGACGCGCAGCCGGAACACATTCACGCCGGTACGTGCGACAAGCTCAACCCGGCACCGATGTGGCCGCTGACCAACCTCAGCAACGGCACCTCGACAACGGTCGTCAAAGGCACAACCATCGATCAAATGCTCAAGACGCCGTACGCGATCAACGTGCATAAGAGCACCTCGGATATCGGCACCTACGTCTCCTGCGGCAATATCGTAGCCGGGATGTAGGCTCCCCAGTCTTTTCATCTAAGACGGCGAAGAGGGACGTTGCTATGCAGCGTCCCTCTTTTGCTTCCCGATTCGGCGAGCCGGCCGAAGATCAACTTCCCGACGATATCCGGGAAATCTACGAGACGAACCGTACGAAAGTTGGGTTCGTTCCGAACGTCTTTCGCGCATACGCGAAGCGCCCCGATCACTTTCGCGCGTTCATGGGATACCACGACGTGCTGATGAAGACGCCCGGGCCGCTCTCGCGCGCGGAGCGCGAGGCGATCGTCGTGGCGGTCTCCTCCGAAAATCGCTGCCAATACTGTATGACCGCACACGGCGCGGCGCTGCGCATTCTCGGCAAGGACCCGCAGCTCGCGGAGCAAATTGCCAATAATTGGCGCACTGCCGATCTTACGCCGCGGCTGCGTACGATTCTAGAGTTCGCATCGCGGGTCAACGAGAGTGGATTCGCAGCGAGCGACGAGGAGATCGACGCTTTGCGCAGGAGCGGCCTTTCGGACGATGAGATCTGGGACGTGGCCGCGATCGCTGCATTCTTCGGCTTCTCGAACCGGATGGCCGGTCTCATGGATATGCGGCCGAATCCCGAGTTCTATTCCATGGGTCGCTGACTCAATTTTGATGGCTCGTTGAAACAACGCACCGTCTATCTCTGTATTCTTTAAGTGATGAACAGGCTCGCGGCGGGCGTTGCATTCGCGTTGGTTCTCCTCGTGTCTGCACGGCCGGCTTTAGCCGCCGCACTCCCGAGCGTCGCGGTACCGGTACTCGATACCGCACCATCGATGCGGGGAACGATCGACGAGTCGTGGGCGAAAGCCGCGAAGATTACTCTCGACACCGATTCCATCTTCAAGCGCCCCGCCGAGGAGCCGACGACGGTCTACCTCGCTCAGGAGGGCGGCTTCTTGGACGTCGCGTTCGACGTCACGCAGAGGAGCTCGCAAACGGCCGCGCAGGAGACGAATTCATCGAGCGTGATGGGCGACGACTACGTGGGCGTCTATCTCTACCCGCAGGGCACGTCCGGTATCGCCTACTCGTTCGAGGCGAACCCGCACGGCGCGCGATATCAAACCTCCAGCGAAAACACGTCGTACACGCCGCAGTGGACCGCGGTCGGGAAAGGCACGCCGACCGGGTACGTCGTGACGATGCGCATTCCGCTCGGTATCATTCGCAGCGGCGGCTCGAAAACGTGGCGAGCACAGTTCGTGCGCTCGTCGGTCTCCGCCGGAAGCTTCGCCGTCTGGTCGTTCGATCCGCACGAGCAGAGCGGTACCGATTCGACGTACTCCGGCACGCTCACGGGCATGGAACAGGGTGCCTCGGCACAATCGTCGCGCCCGAAGCCCCGCTTCGGCGTGTACGGCTTGAGCGAGTCGACGTCGAAAGAAAACGGCGGCAGTACGTCGCGCGTCGGCATGGACTTCGCGATTCCGGTTACGCCGACCGCGTCGTTCGTCGGTGCGCTGCATCCCGACTACTCGAACGTCGAGATCGACCAGCAGACGATTTCGCCCCAAGCGTTCGCGCGACAGTACGCGGAAGTGCGTCCCTTCTTCACGCAGGCCGCGTCGTATTTCAACCAGCACATGTCCTGTTCGGATTGCCCGCAGACGCTGTACACGCCGGCGATCCCAACCTTCGCGCAAGGGTACGCGATCGAAGGGACGCAAGGGCACCTCAGCTTCGGTGCCTTCGACGTCTCGGCGGACGGCCGCAACGACGACGCACAGTCACTCAACTATAACTATAGCGATCCGAATTCGAACTTCAGCTTTAACGCCCAACGCGTCGGCGTCTCATTTGCGGGCGTCAGCGACGTGACATCGACGTTTTCGACCGGGTATCTTGATCCCAAGACGCATTTTTTGGAATACCTCAACCTCGGACAAGACCGCGGGAACCTGGTGACGGATCCTTCACGCGGCAATTACTTCGAGAGCGGCGTCGGATACGTCGACTCCACGACCACGTCGGTCCTAAACCTGCAGTCGATCGGCTCGCAGTTTAATCCGATCGACGGGTTCGTCCAACAGACCGACCTAAACGGCTACGAATTCTTCAACATGAAGACGCTCGATTTTTCACCGAAGGCGACCGTCCACGATATCAACGCACAAGTCTTCTACGCGCGGTATAACGACAGCTTAAATCAGGTCGCGCAAACCGACGCCAGCGAAAACTTCAACGTGGATTTCAGAGATCTGATCTCGATTCACACGTACCTGAGCACGACCGGCATCCGTATCTTCGATAACGAGTTTCTGCCGTTTCAAGGCAACGGCATGATGCTCGGATATCGCATGTCGACCGCGACGCCGACGTACGTGTCGTACAGCGGCGGAAAGTACTATCACGGCGCGCTCAACTCGTGGACGTACCTCACCACGCTGCCGCTGATGAAGAAAGTCCATCTATCGCTGGAGACCGATGAGAACCAATACGGAACGTCGTGGCCGGGCGAATCGACCGGCCGCCAGTGGCTCGAACGTGCCGGCGTCGACTGGCAAATCAATCGCTTCTCGTCGTTCGACGCGGGCGTGCGGCGCATCATCGGGCCGAATCTGCCGAACTCCTTCCAACCCCTGGTCTACAACAGTCCCGCGGTGTGCTTCAACAATCCGTACAACCCGGGATGCCTCGTGAACGCCAGCAACGTCACGCTGGCGTACCACTTCCTCACCGCTAAGAACGAGTTTTACGTCGTCTACGGCGACGCCAACAACCTCTCGACCGAGCCGGCCTTGTTCTTGAAGTGGATCCGCTACATCGGAGCCGAGAAGGGCACGTGATATCATGAACCGGTATGTGGAAGCCCGCGCTCCTGCTCGCATCGGTCCTGGCATGCGTATCGGCCTGCACCGGCGGCGTCACGCAATCCGCCGTTCCGCGCGGAATTGAAGATCGCGGCGCGAGTTCCGGCACCCCGATCGTTTGGACGATGCACGACGCGACGCGCCTGCGGCCGAACTCCTCGTCGCGCACCGGAGCGGCCACGATCGCGCTTGCCGCTGCCCGCGGCGAAACCGTCAGCTTCCAGATTGCCGTTCGCGCGCCGTCCGGCGGTCTGACCGGCGTAACCCTTTCCGCGCAGCCGTTCGCGCGCGGCTCGGATGCGCACGGCGCGATTGCATCCGTCCTCTACCGCGAGTATTTCGTCAACATTCCGCACGCGAGCCCGATCGGCGGCCGTCCGCAAAGTCTGGGCGCCGGCATCTATCCCGACGGACTCATTCCGTTCGTCGATCCGTCGACCGGAAAGACACCGCCGCCGAGCCGGTTGCGCGCCGGGCCGATCACACTTGCGGCGCGCGCCGTGCAGCCTTACTGGATCGACGTCCGCGTTGGCTCGAACGCACCACCCGGTGACTATACCGCGACGTACGTGCTGCACAGCGACCAAGGGACCGCAACACTTCAGGTTCCGCTGCACGTCTGGCGCTTCACCATGCCGGCGGCGCCGTCGCTCGATTCCTCCTTCAACGTCTACTCGTACGCCGGCTTCGATCCCGACTCGATCGCGGCAGATACGGAACTGCTCTCCGAGCGAATTCAGTTTAGCCCCGTCGTACCGGCGAACGAACGGCGGCTGCAGCCGCTCGGGTTGAAGATGGTGGCGCTCGGAATATGGAGCGGTGCCGACTACGGCCACTGCGTGATGGCGCCGCCGCCGAGTGCGGCGGCCGTCGCGCGCGAGGCAGCGCGCAATACCATCCCGTATCTGTTCGATCAGCCCGCCGACGAGATCGGGGCGTGCCCGAACCTTCTGACCAAGCTCGTGCCGATTATTCAGAAATACGCCCGAGAACTGCACGCGGCGAACACCCTCGACCTGATCACCATGGCGCCGATTCCCGCTCTCGAGGACGACGGCAGCGGAACCGGGCGCTCCGCCGTCGACATTTGGACGATGCAGCCGCCCGAGTACGATCGCCACCTCGCGGAAGTGCGCAAGGTGCTCGCTAAAGGCGATCGCGCTTGGTTTTACACCGATCTCTCGCCGGACGACTACTCGCCGAAGTGGGCGGTCGATGCGCCGCCGGCGGATTATCGAATTCCGTCGCTCATTGACGAGAACCTGGGGCTCACCGGCGAACTCTACTGGGCGCTCAACAAGTGGCACGCGCGGGCGTGGGACGACGTGGAATATTCTGACGGCGGCGGCGTTTTCTCCGCAGGCGAAGGTATTCTTACCTACCCGGGATCGGACGCCGGCATCGCTTCGCTGGTTCCGTCGATGCGTCTGAAGTGGATTCGCGACGGGATGTACGACGCCGACGAAGTCTCGCTGCTCAAGGCCTGCGGACGCGGCGCATGGGCGCTAGCGCAGACACGGACCGTCGCGACGGATTGGCACCGGTGGTCCGAGGATTCAAATGCCATCGACGCAATCCACTTCAAACTCGCAAAGGAACTCGACGCACACTGCAATTAGCGTTGTCATCCTGACAATGCCGTACTCGCGCCGTTCAGTATCGAAGCGTATCGCGCGGGGTCGGCGTTGCCGCCGCTGATGATGATGCCGATGCGTTTGCCGGCGACGTTTGGGATGCGATCGTGCATCAGTGCGGCGATACCGGCGGCGCCGCTCGGTTCGACGACGAGCTTCATGCGCTCGAACGCGAAGGCGACTGCTTCGCTCAACTCCGCGTCGCTCACCGTCACGACGGTGCAGTCGTGCTCGCGCGCAATGCCGAAGGTCAGCTCGCTGGGCGACGTGGTCTGCAAACCATCGGCGATCGTTTTGGGCACGGCGATTTTCACGCGTTCGCCGCGCGCGAGCGACTGCGCGAAATCGTCGCCGGTTTCAGGCTCGACGCCGTAGATCGCGATCTTCGAGTCGACGCCGTGAGCGGCGATCGCCGTGCCGCTCATGAGGCCGCCACCGCCGACCGGCACGACGACCGCGTCGAGCGATCCGGCTTCCTCGAGCAGTTCCAGCGCAGCGGTGCCCGCGCCGGCAACGATCCGCGGATCGTCGAACGGCGGTACGACCGTCGCGTCGCGCTCGGCGGCGATGCTCGCGGCGATCTCCTCACGGTGCGAGCGTTCGCGCTCGTACAGCACGACTTCGGCGCCGTAGCCGCGTGTCGCCGCGAGCTTCACTTCGGGTGCGTCGCTCGGCATTACGATGGTCGCCGGAATCCCGAGTAACTTGGCCGCGAGGGCGACCCCTTGCGCGTGATTCCCGCTCGAAAACGCCACGACGCCGTTCGCGCGCCGGTCGAGGGGGATCGTCGAAAGAAAGTTATACGCGCCGCGGAACTTAAATGCGCCCATCCGCTGCAAGTTCTCGCACTTGACGAAGACGCTCGCGCCGCAGCGCTCGTCGAGCGTACGCGAGCGAACCACCGGCGTGCGATGCGCGATGCCGTCGAGGAGCTTGGCAGCCGCGCGAACGTCGGCGATGGTGACGCTAATTGGTCTGCGCCGCCGGAGCCGGAATGTAGTTCCAGCCTTTGACCTTGCCGTTTTCGTCGATAGTCATGTGCTCGACGTAAGCGCGCTTCTCGAATTTCACGTCGAAGCAGTGCGTGCCCGGCGGACAGTTCGTCGTCGTTTCCTTCAATGAGATCAGTTTACCGGCTTCGCCGAGTTCGTCCGACATTGCGGCGACCTGCACGCGCGTAATCTTGACGCCCGGCTCGATGTCGTTCTGCACGGGCTGCATGTTGTTTTTGATCACGGCCTCGGTGATGGATTGCGCTTCTTTCTCGTACTTGTTCTGAAACGAACACGCGGCTAACGCCGCGAGCGCGGCGACGGCGACGAGTTTCCGAGCGGTCACGTTGAGACAACCTCCTTCGCCGTATCGGCGGGGAACAAACCGAACGTCAGCTGCGGGTTCCACTCTTGCGCGAGCCGCAGGGACCATTCGCTCTCGAACAGCGCGACCGGACGGCCTTCCCAATCCTCGACGAGTTTGGCGTTCGACGGCAGCTTTGCCGCTGCGATCGTTGCGGCATCCCCTTCGACGTGACGCGCGGTCGAGAATGCCAGCGTCGAGAAGACGGTCTTCACCGAATATTCCGCTTCGAGCCGGTACTTTGCGACTTCGAACTGCAGCTCGCCAACGACCGCGAGGATCGGCTCGGTTCGCGTCGATCCGTACGGGTAAAACACTTGCACCGCTCCCTCCTCGCGCAGCTGCGCGATGCCCTTGCCGAACGATTTGTAACCCGCTGAGTCGATACTCCGGACCGATGCAAAATGTTCCGGCGCGAATGCGGGGATTGCCGGGAAGGCCACGGGCGCGCGATCGAAGACCGTATCGCCGATCGCGAAGACACCGGGGTTGGCCAGGCCGACGACGTCGCCTGCGTAGGCGGCGTCGAGCGATTCGCGTTCGTCGGCGAAGAGCCGCATCGCGCGCGAGAGGCGGACTTCCTTACCGGTTCGGGCATTTTTTACCACCATGTCGCGTTCGAACGTTCCGGAGCAGACGCGGACGAAGGCAACGCGGTCGCGATGCCGCGGATCCATATTCGCCTGCACTTTGAACACGAAACCGGTGAAGCGCTCGTCGGTCGGCTCGACCTCGCCGCCGTCGGCGGTCAGGCGCGGCCCCGGAGCCGGGGCCATCGCGACGAAGCGATCGAGAAAGAGTTGGACGCCGAAGTTGGTGACCGCACTGCCGAAGAACACCGGCGAAACTTCGCCGCGCAGCATCGCATTGCGATCGAAAGCGGCACCCGCCCCGTCGAGCAAGTCGATACCGTCCAAGAACTCCGCGTAGGTTTGATCGTCCACCAGCGCGCGCAGACGCTCGTCGCGAGCGCCGGCGATGCTCTCGACCGCTCGCTTCGTACCGTGCGCGCTGCGCTCGAACAGATGAACTTCGCGCGTTTCGCGATCGTACACGCCGCGGAACGACTCGCCGCTGCCGAGCGGCCAATTGATCGGATAGGCGCCGATGCCGAGCACGCTCTCGAGTTCGTCCAGGAGTTCCAGCGGATCGCGGCTCGGACGGTCGAGCTTGTTGACGAACGTAAAGAGCGGGATACCGCGCTCGCGGCAAATTGCGAAGAGCTTTTTCGTCTGCGGTTCGACGCCCTTAGCCGCGTCGATCAGCATCACCGCCGAATCCGCGGCGAGCAGCGTGCGATACGTGTCCTCGCCGAAATCTTGGTGGCCCGGCGTGTCCAGCAGGTTGATCGTGTAGCCTGCGTACGGAAACTGCAGCACCGTCGAGGTAATCGAGATTCCGCGCTCTCGTTCCAGAGCCATCCAATCGCTGGTCGCCTGACGCTGCCGCTTGCGAGCCGACACCTGGCCGGCAACGTGAATCGCACCGCCGTACAGCAGCAGTTTTTCGGTCAGCGTGGTTTTGCCGGCGTCCGGATGCGAGATGATCGCAAAAGAGCGGCGTTTACGGACTTCGTCCTCGATGGGCATAACGATATTGTCAGTTTCTTTAGGGATGGGTCGGCAGGTAGACGCGCAGTTCGTTGCCGCCCCCACTCGACCGCAGAACCGCCAAAAGCGCGGGCCCGCGATAGAACCGGACGCTGCCCGGAATGTGGAAGCGATCGTTGCCGCGCCGCACGTCTGCTTCGTCGCCGGTTACGGAAATCGTGCAATCCCAGTAAGAGAACGTGGCCGGCGGTACGACCGGAGTCGCACCGGCCGGCACGCGCGACCGCACGTAGGCGAGCCGGCCCGTCGAGACGCTGAGCTGGGTGAGGCACTCCGGCAAGGCCGAGAGCGCCCACGGGGCGTCGCCCCGGAAGGGCACGGTTATCCCGCCGCCGCCGGTCGAATCGGCCGGTTTTGGGGGAGCCGGCACGCTGGTCGATGCGATCCGTATCCGGATCAGTTCGCGATTTTCCCACGCCGTCGCGATCACTACGACGGTAAGAACGATGACTGTCGCGATCGCAAAGTAGCGAATCACGACACGCGTGCCGGCAAGCTCCTAGAGCTTCATACGGAACGCGCCGATCGAGAAGTCGGCCATGCCGTAGTAGACGTCGTAGGTGCGCGGTCCGAGATCCAGGCGGGGGTCGATACCGGTCGGGAAAACGACGTTGTCGACGACGCCGTTGCATTCGTGCTCGCTTTCGGGCCAGTAGATCGGCGTGGGCGAACGATAGAGCACGCGATCCGGCCGCTCGACATCGTGAATCACGATTCCCGCGACGTACCGGAATTTCGGCTTGGCACCGTTGTTGTCGAGCAGATCGACGCCGTGGAAAACCGACATCCAACCTTCCTCGACACGCAAGGGCGGCGTGCCGCTTCCAACTTTGATCGATCCCCACTGTTCGTTGGGCGAGAGAACCTGGACGCTTTCCTTGACTTCGAGCAGATTCTTGATGTCGGCTTTGACCGCGTCGACCGGTACGTACGCGATGCGAATCGATTCGCGATCTTCGAAGGGCATGCGTTCGATCATGGGGATCGCCGCGCGCCCGTCGACGGCGGAGAGATGCAGCATCGGCCGGTGATAGAACGCGAAGCTGCGCACGCCCGTGGGCGATAGCACCGGCTCCGGGAAGAACGCCGCGTCTTTGTCGTCGCCGCCGACTTCGACTTCCTCGAAGTTCGCCAAACCGAGGCGCTCCCACGTACGGGCATCTTTCGATAACGCAAGCGCGATGCGCGGTCCCGGCGGACCGAATGCGGTGTACGCCATCACGTACGACTCGAGTTCCGGTATGAAGGTAACGCGCGGATCTTCGCAGCCGTACCCCGGTGCGGGGCGCAGTTCGTATGCGGCTTCGGGAACGAGTGCGAATCCATCGCGCGAAATCTCGAATCCGCTTTCCAGCGCTCGCGTATGTACGCGGCCGATGCGCGAAATATTGCCGGCGGCGACGTCGCGCGGATACAACAACAGGTCGCCGTCCGGCGTGCGCGCGCATGCCGGATTCAGGACGCCGCCGGCTTCTTCCGGACTGCCGTCGGGCTGCATAACCAACCCGAGGCGTTCGATAGAAACGTCGAGCTGTATCGTCGTGTCGGGACCTTGCTTTCGGGGGGCTAGCACCTCAGTTTGTATCGTCCGTTACGAGGCAAGTGTTAGTCATCCTAGGGCAAATAGGTGTCGGCCACCGGCTCGTTGCTCGGCGTGACGACCTCGACGTGCAGCCCCCGCTGGTAGACCGAGTTCGGGACGATCCACAGCGTATAGGTGCGGTAGCTCGGCGACGGCTCGCCGCCGTCCGGGGGCGCCTGTTCGAAGGCCACGACGCGAACGCGGCTATCGTTGGCCCGGATCGATTCGATGATCTGCTTGTAGCCGGTTCGCTCGTGCGGCCCCATAAGCAAGATCATGCCGAATTCGCCTTTAAAATGGACCGGCGCCTTAATGCCGTATTTTCCCAAGTCGGCCGCGTTGCGAATGACGCTGATCTGATTCCCCCCCGGCAAGCTCGTCGTACCCTGGGCGAAGGTCTTGACGCGCACTTCCCGGCAGCCTACTAGGAGCAAGCATGCCGCAAGGATCCACCACCGTTTCACGGCCGACGCCTTCGCCCGCGCGCCACCCCGGCCTGCTAATGTCATTGTCCGCCGGGGCTCTCTGGGGCTACGCTGAAAGCCGCTCATGAAGATGTTGCGGCGCTTGGCGCTCGCGTCCGTTGCGGTCGCTCTCGGCACGGTGATGCTGGGGAGCTGGACCCGGATCAACGGCGCCGGAATGACCTGCCCCGACTGGCCGCTCTGCCACGGCAGGGTGATCCCGTCGCTGGCCGACGGCACCATCTGGGAGTGGACCCATCGCCTCCTCGCCTTCCTCGTCGCTCCGTTGATCATCGCCGTCGTTATCGAGGCGTGGCGCCGGCGCAGCCGGTCGCCCTTCATCCTACCCACGGTCGTCGCGATCTCGCTCCTATTTGTGGCGCAGGTGCTGCTCGGGGCGGCAACCGTCCATCAGTCGAATAGCCCGATCTCGGTGGTGCTCCACTGGGGCACCGCGATGGCCTTTATCGCCGCCCTCGCGGCCATGGCGATCTTCGCCGCGGCGGCCGATTCCGACGACGCCGATCCCTCGCGGGGATTCGTCAGTGAAAACGTATTGACGGGCATCCTGGCCGGCACGGCCTTGGTCGCCTTCGTGACCATGTGCATCGGCGCGTTCGTCAGCTCGAGCGGCGCCGGGCTCGCCTGTCTATCCATTCCGGGCTGCGCGGGAAACGTGGTGGTGTACACGCAAGGACAGTACGTCCAAATGCTCCATCGCATTCTTGCCGGAGGCACGTTACTCTGTGCCGCCGCATCGCTGGCCCTCGCCTGGGCACGCCCTACCTCCGTTCGCGTTCGCGTTGCGGTGTGTGCCGGCGTCGCACTGGTTTGCGTGCAAGTGCTGCTCGGATTGATGAACGTGGCGCTGCGGCTGCCGATGGATCTTCGTGAAGCGCATGCCTTCAACGCGGCCCTCGTCTTCCTGTCGTTCGTGATCGCCGCGATCTTTGCGGCGCTCGAAGGCCGCGTTCCGAAAGCGGCGCTTTCGTGAACGCCGCCTCCACGCTGCGCGACTACTTCGAACTCTCGAAGCCGCGCATCATCGTGCTGCTGCTGATCACCACGCTCGCGGCGATGGTGATGGCGGCCCGAGGTATCCCATCGCTGACGCTCGTCTTCTGGACGCTGCTGGCGGGGGCGCTCGCCGCGGGTTCGGCCGGCGCGTTCAACTGCGCGTACGACGCCGACATCGACAGGATCATGAAACGTACGGCAGAACGGCCGATTCCGGCCGGACGAATCTCCGTGCGCGCGGCGATCGTGTACGCGAGCATCATCGGCGCGATCTCGTTTGCCATCTTCTTCTTTTTGGTCAACCCCCTCGCGGCATATCTGTCGCTCGCGGGCAACGTCTACTACGTGTTGATCTACACGATGTGGCTCAAGCGCACGACGCCGCTGAACATCGTGATCGGCGGCGCCGCGGGCGCCGTTCCGCCGCTGGTCGGCTGGGCCGCGGTAACGCACTCGATGGGCGCGCCGGCGCTGGGTTTGTTCGCGCTAATCTTCCTGTGGACGCCGCCCCATTTCTGGTCCCTCGCGCTCGCCGTCGAAACCGACTACGCAAAAGCGAAGGTGCCGATGTTCCCGAACGTTTACGGCGACGAGCGCACCAAGCGCGAAATCATCTATTACAGCATTATCCTGGTCGTCGCGTCGCTGGCACTGTATCCGCTGCACGTGATGGGCGCGCTTTACTTCGGAGCGGCCGCCGTGCTGGGCGGAATCTTCTTACTCGAGGCCTTTCGCACGTGGCGCGAGCGCAACGGAACCGTGGACGCACGGCGAATGTTTCGCTATTCGCTGGTCTACCTCGCGCTCATGTGCGCCGTCATGGTGATCGACCGCATTATCACGTGAAAGGCCTGCTCGCGACACTCTCGCTGGGCGTCTTTGCCGGCGCGCTCGACCTGAGCGTGCTCTCGCCGGCGCTCCCGGCCCTCGGACACCAGTTCGACGTCGCAACCAACGATTTGGCGTGGATATTCACGCTCTACTTACTGGTCACCGTGCTTTCCATCGCGATCGCCAGCACGCTCGCCGACCGCTACGGACGCCGCCCGATCTATCTGGCGTGCATCGGCCTCTTCGCACTCGGCAGCATCATCGCGATCCTAGCTCCGAACTACGGCATCTTTCTGCTCGCGCGCGCGATTCAAGCGCTCGGCGCGGGCGGCATCTTTCCGGTCGCCACCGCGACGATCGGCGACGTGGTGCCGCAAGAACGGCGCGGCGCGGCGCTCGGCATGGTCGCCGGCATGTGGGGGTTGGCCGCGGTGATCGGTCCCGCGTTCGGCGGCTTGGTCACGCACTTCATCTCGTGGCGCTGGATCTTCGTCGCCAACATTCCGCTGGCAATCGCCGTTTTCGTGATGGCCCGCAAGAACGTTCCGAAGATCGCCCCGCACGCGCGCGATCCGCTCGACGTGTTCGGCTTGATTTTGTTGTGCGTGGGCTTGCTCGGCGTGATGGACGGCCTGCTCGGTCAGCACGTCGCGATCGGTATTCTCGGCGTTCTCTTTCTGGCAGCGTTCTTTTTCTGGCAGCGGCTCGCGCGATATCCGATCGTACCGCAATCGCTGCTGGCATCGCCGCAGCTTGCAAAAACCTACGCTCTCGAAATCGTCATCGGCGTGCTCGAAGGTTCGCTCTTCTTTATCCCAACGGTGCTCGTGGCGACGCAAGGTTTGTCGTATGCTGCAGCCGGCATGGTTGCGGCACTCGGCGGCTTCATGTTCGTCGCCGTCATTCCAGCATCGGGACGCGCCATCGACCGGCTTGGAAGCCGCGACGTACTCCTCGCGGGAACCGTCTTGACGGAACTGGGACTCGCCGTGTTTGCGCTGGGATTCCAATCCCTCTGGCTGACCTTACTCGCAATGGTCGTAGCCGGATGCGGATTCGGCGCGCTGCTCGGGGCTCCAACGCGCTATATCGTCACCAACGAGACGACCGATCGCACGCGCGCGACCGCCGTTGGCATTCTCAGCCAGTGCCTCATCGTCGGCCAAATCATCGGCAGTTCGCTCGCCGGCCTCTTTATCGGACTATCGACGAGTGAGTTCCTCGGGTACCGCCACGCCTATCTCGCGTTCTGTGCGGCCGCGTTCGTTGCACTGATCCTCGCCGCAACGCTTCAGTCGCGCACCCAAGAACGCAGCCGGCCCATCGACGAGGGCGCACAAACCACGCTCGCCTAAAGGCCGGGCCGCCGAGGCGGTTCTTGTGCTCGGAAAGTCGAAGGCGGAGCGATGTTGTCTTGGGATGCCGTAACGGCCATTTCGACGGCGGCCTCGGCGATCGTCATCGTCGGGACGGTCCTCCTCGGGTACCGGCAGATCCGCCTGGCCGCCGAGCAGGTCGAACACTTGCGGCGCTCGACTCAGCTCGACGGGACGATGCACATCTTCGCAGAGCTGGCAACGCCCGAGTTTCGCGCGGCGCGCTTGTTCGTCGAGAACGAACTGGCGGCGAAAATGGAGGACGAGCGGTTTCGTGAGGAGCTGCAGCTTCCGTTTCACTCACTCGACGAGCGCAAGCACAAAGAAATCCTCATCGCGCAAGTCTTCGAAAAAATCGGAACGTATGCCCGGCACGGGCTGCTCGATACGGTTCTGATCGCCGACTACTGCGGTCCGCTCATCCGCGAAATGTGGCAAAAACTCAATACGCTTGGGTATTTTGATTTTCGCCGGAGAAACAATCCTTATTCGCTGGAGAATTTCGAATTTCTCTACGACGCGGCGATGGATTGGTACGACATTGACGATCCGCCGTTTCGATCGAAGCGCCGCACGGAGTAGAACGGCGATGTCGGGCGCTTTTCGTATTGCAATGCTCGGAACCTTACTCTATTGGGTCGCATCGGTTGCTGCGCCGGCGGCGACGACGACGACCGCCGTCGTACGGGTTTCCCCGTATGGCGTAAATCGCGTGAATGGGGTGACGGGCACGTCACGTTTTCCAATTCAGGGCTCGTGTTTGGGCCCATCCCTTGGAGTTCAGCGGCAAGACGCCTGGCAGTGCAAGAGTGGTAACCGCCTCTACGACCCGTGCTTTAGTAACTCCACGGGAACGCAAGTCACTTGCGTGATCAATGTCTTTACCAATAGCGTCGTCGTTCTCAACTTGCCGCATTCGCTTCCACTGCACGGGAGCGAGGCTGGGCGAGAAGCCCCGTGGGCCTTGGAACTTTCTAACGGGTCCCGCTGCGTCTACACGATCGGGTCGACGGCGACGATCGCCGGCAGGCGGCTTACCTATAGCTGTACCCCGCGGGGCTTCGTCCTCGGACTGCCCGCAACGGACACCCATGTCTGGACCGCAGCTTTCGTCAACGACCGCAATCGACACGACGTTCTGCCGGTCGGCGTCGTTAAGGCGTACTTGTAGCGCCGCACCGGATACAACGTTACCGCCTCCACCAAGCGATGGCGTCCTCCATCGCTTCTTCGCCCCAAAAGAGCTCTTCGCCGACGACGCAGTTTGGAGCGCCGAAGATGCCGCGTTGGATCGCCCGCTCGGTATTAGCCCGAAGGTCGCCGCGATGCTCCGAGGAGGCGGCGCGCGCGAAGATCTCGTCGCCGTTTTGGCCGAGTTCGCGCAGCACGTCGAGAATGACGGACTCTTGGGCGATATCGCGGTCTTCGCCAAAGTTGGCGAGGTAGATGAGGCGAATATATTCGCCGCACCACGATTCGCCGGCGATCGCGCAGGCGATGCGAAGTGCGGGTACCGAGTTGCGCGGGAATTGTGAAGGGCGCTTCCACGGAAGGCCGAGCTTTGCGGTCAAGCGTTCCATGTCGCGCCACATGTAGTCGCCGCGCCGCTGGTTCAGGTTAAAGTGCGAGTCGTTCCAGCCTTGCATGGCAAAGATCGGACCGAGGGTGAAGGGCTTCCAGATAAGCTCTACTCCAGCATCTTTGCAGAGACGTTCGATGCGCGAGGCGGCGACGTACGAGTACGTGCTGGCGAAATCGAACCAAAACTCGAGCATCTGGGTGGGTTCCGGCGGGGTCTCGCGAAATCCTGATAGAGTGCCGACCCACGCCGTTTCCAATCAGCCGCCTCCTTTGGAGGGGCACAATCTCTTCACCGGCGACAAGGCCCTAGCCGAGGCGATCGTGCGCGAGGCGCCGGGCGCGCCGCACGACGAGCTGCGCGAGCTTGGCAGCCTGGCGGGGCAGCCGGAGATCATCGCGCTTGGATTTGAGGCGAATCGCAACGAACCCGAGCTGCTGACCCACGACCGTTTCGGCAATCGTATCGATGAGGTGCGCTTTCATCCGGCGTGGCACGAGCTAATGCGGCACGCGACCGCGTACGGGCTGCATGCGTCGCCGTGGGTCGACGATGCACCGTATCCGCACGTGCGCCGCGCCGCGAAATTCTTTCTGTTCTCGCAGGTTGAATCGGGGCACGGCTGTCCGATCTCGATGACGTATGCCGCCGTGCCCGCGCTGCGCGTGCAGCCGGAACTTGCGGCAGCGTGGGTACCGAAACTCGCGGAGCGCGCGTACGAGCCGCGCCTGGTACCGATCGCGCAAAAACGTGCTGCGACGTGCGGGATGGGCATGACGGAGAAACAAGGCGGCTCCGACGTGCGTGCCAACGAAACGCGCGCCGTTCCGGCCGCGGAGCCGGGTTCGGGCGCGGAGTATCTGCTTTCCGGGCACAAATGGTTTTGCTCGGCACCGATGAGCGACATGTTTCTCGTGCTCGCGCAGGCGCGCGCCGGCGTTTCGTGTTTTCTCGTCCCGCGCATGCTCGAAGACGGGTCGCGCAATCCGTTTGCGATTCAGCGGCTCAAAGACAAGCTCGGGAACCGCAGCAACGCCTCGAGCGAAGTTGAGTTCGACGGCACGCACGGTTGGCTGATCGGCGAAGAAGGGCGCGGCGTGCAGACGATCGTCGAGATGGTGAACCACACGCGCCTCGACTGCATTCTCGGCTCCGCCGGCCTGATGCGCCAGGCGCTCGCGCAAGCGATCCATCACGCAACCTACCGGCGCACCTTCGGCAAGCTCCTCATCGACCATCCGCTGATGCAAAACGTACTGGCCGACCTCGCGCTCGAGAGCGAAGCCGCGACCGCGCTCTTCGCGCGCATCGCGCGTTCGATCGACGAGTCGGACCGCGATCCGCAGGCCGCGTCGCTCAAGCGCATCGGTACCGCGGTCGGCAAATACTACGTCTGCAAGCGCGCGCCGGTGGTCGTCGGCGAGGCGCTGGAATGTCTGGGCGGCAACGGTTACGTCGAGGAATCGATTCTGCCGCGCCTCTATCGTGAGTCGCCGCTCAACTCCATTTGGGAGGGTTCGGGCAACATCAACGCCCTGGACGTGGTGCGGATCGTGCAGAAGCAGCCCGAGTCGCTGGAAGCGCTCCGCGCGGAGATCGCACCCACGCTCGGCGATCCGCGCATGGCGGCCGCGGCGCGCGTGCTCGAAGCGGAACTTCGCGACACCGCCGGCCTGGAAGTACGCGGCCGATTCATTGCGGAGCGGTTGGCGCTGCTGTGGCAGGCTTCGCTGCTCTTGCAGCACGCGCCGCACGCGGTTTCCGATGCATTCGTCGTCAGCCGCATCGCCGGGGATTGGGGGCGCACGCTGGGCACGCTGCCGGCCGGCACGCCGCTGCGCGCGATCGTCGATCGGGCGGCGCCGTGAAGTACCGGCACTTCGACCGCCGCGCGCGTCTGTTGGCGCAGCGACCCTGGACCGACCGCGAGCGGCGCATCGTGTGGCGCGGCCTGACCGGGCGGATGGCGATCGCGATCGAGCCGCTGATCGGCATGGCGTTCATGGCGTTCATCACGTGGGGCATCGTCTGGCGCGCACAGCACGTGCCCGCCGACCAAACGCTGGTAAAGATCGCGCCGATCTTCGGACTCGGTTTCATCCTTTTCCTCGGCTACTTCGTCGCGGTGCTCGTCGCGCCGTTCACCGCGTATCTGCAAACCTTTAAACCGATCTACGTGCTCGACGGCTACGTGCGCTATCGCGAGCCGGACGAGTACTCGGAAGCCGACGCGCGCGGCTACGTCGCCGCGCTCTTCGCCGATAAATCGGTCGCGTGCGAATGGGAATGGCTTGGAAAGAAGCGGCTCGTCAACGCGACGATCCCATCGCTGATCGAGTTCTCCACGTACGCCGGCATCCACCGCATCGACGGAAAAGCCACCGGCCTGCTGCCGGACGAAGATATGCCCTTCCTCGCGATCGGCATGAATCAGCGCCTTCCGCGCGACTAGCTCCTAGGGCGGCGATCCAGCCTCCGCGTACGCGCGTTCGTCCGAAAGCAGCGCCTGCGCACAGGCCATCACCGCCTCGCGCTGCCACAAGCCCTTGAGCACGGCGAAGTCGCCGTTGTCGTTAAGAAGAGAAAACGTCGGACGCTCGTCGGCGCCGAGTTCGGCCAAACGCCGATTTCCGTCGTGCAGGCGCTGCGCGAGCGCCGGATCTTCGCAACGGCGGTCGATCTCAGCGACGCTCGTTCCGGTTAACTCGGCGACGAACGCGCGAACGTCGTTCGCACGCCCGAAGAGTTTACCGTCCTCCATCGCCCCGCGCATCACGGCGCGTAGCGTTTCGCTAAGACCGGCGCCGGCGTCGGCACCGGCCAAAACGGCGGCGTTCGCATGCCACGTGGAGGTTTGCTCGCCTTCGCACCAATCGCTGCGCAGCACGCGGCCGTGCGCGCGAGTGCCGCGCGTGTAAAACCACGCTTCCTTCTCGCGCGAGGTCCCCATCGGCTTGCTACCGGCAACCGGTGCGAGGACGATCTCGATGGGAACGCCCAACTGCGCGAGCGCATCGACGGCATCCATCGCAAGCAAACACCAGTGGGATAGGGCGTCGATAAAGACTACAGCGCGCATTTGTGTGCCTAGCGAGCGCGGAGAAAGCGTTATGGGTTGTCGCTGTTTACGAGTGGGGCGCGCTGGCTTGTCGCCGACGGCCAATGATGGCCGTAGCCGGAATTAAGGATCACCGCGCCGCCGATCGAAAAAATGCCGATCAGGCCGATCGCCAGCAATACGAACAGCACGGGCGGGAAGCCGGCGCTTTGCGGAACTTGGCTAAAATCGAGCCGTTCGTCTTCCTTTACGATCACGTTAGGCTCCCTTCGAAGGCGGGAAGTTCCCGAGGACGCCCGCCCCGGCGAGAATCGCAATGACGGCGCCGACGCCGAGCAAGAACAGCATGATCTTAAAGACCTGGTTCTCGGTCCCGGGCGTACGCCAGTCTTTATACAGCGCGTAGAACGCAACGACGCCTACGACGATTCCGCCGCCGATGGCGACGATGTGCTCGATGGTGGCTAAGTCTAGGTGCATCCGCGTTCCTCTAGATGAGATAGAAGATGCTGAAGAGCAGCACCCAGATGACGTCGACGAAATGCCAGTACAGCGTTCCGGCGGTCAAGCCGAAGAACTTGTGCTTGGTATAGACGCCGGCTGCGGACTGTAGCAGCAAAATCGTAAGGTAGCAAACGCCCATGAAGACGTGGAAGCCGTGCATGCCGGTGAGCGTGAAGAACGACGCGCCGAAGATGCCGCTGCCCGACCACGAGACGTGCTCTTTGAAGATCAGGTTCGTGTATTCGTACCCTTGGCCGGCGAGGAAGCCCGCGCCCAGGATGATCGTGAAGATCATCATCCAGGCGTACTTCATAAAGTTTCCGTGCTTCCAGTTCTCCAGCGCGTAGTGCATCGTCGCGCCCGAACCGAAGAGCACCACCGAGTTTACCGCCGCGAATCCGACGTCTAAGCGATTGATTCCCGGAGGCGGCCAGCCCTGGCCGCTGTTGCGCATATAGAGATATGCGAAGATGAACGACGAGAACAGCACGCAGTCGCTGACGAGGAAGAGCAAGAAGCCCTGCAACCGCAGGTCGCGGACTTCGTTGTAGAGCTGATCCGAACTCTGCTCGAGCGGATCGTGCGCGATAACCGGAACCGAAGCTACTGCCACGATGCTACCCCGTACCTAGTGGTGACCGGCCAGCAGAGCCGGCGGCGCGTCGGTGAGTTCGTCATCGAGACCCTTATAGGGCAGCGGCTGCGAGAAGTCGTAGGGCAGGCCGTAGACGCTCGGAATGTTCTTGAAGTTGTAGTAGTTCGGCGGCGACGGAATCTGCCATTCGAGCGTGCGCCCGCCCCAGGGATTCGCGCCCGCCTTCTTCCCGTTGCGAATGCTCCAAAAAACGTTCGCGGCGAAGATGATGATCGAGACGCCTTGAATCGCATATCCGGCCGATGCGAACTGGTTCCAGAACGTGAACTGCGGGTCGTAGGTCGCGACCCAGCGCGGCATACCTTCGATGCCGAGCCAGTGCATCGGCAAGAACGTCGCGTTGAAGCCGATGAAGAACAGCCAGAAGTGCCAGTGGCCAAGCTTCTCATTGAGCAGGCGGCCCGACATCTTCGCGAACCAATAGTACATGCCGGCGAAGATGCCCATCATGCTGCCGCCGACGAGCACGTAGTGGAAGTGCGCGACCACGAAATAGGTGCCGTGGAGATGCAGATCGTACGGAACGGCCGCCAGGAATACGCCGGTAATTCCACCGAGCGTAAACAGCGCGACGAATCCCATCGCGAAGAGCATCGCGGTCGTGTAATGGATCTTGCCGCCCCACAGCGTTGCGACCCACGAAAAAATCTTAATGCCGGTCGGCACCGCGATCACGAACGTGATGAGCATGAACGGCAGCTGGAGATACGGCGCGAGGCCCGACGTGAACATGTGATGCGCCCAGACCATAAAGCCGGCCAGCGCGATCGCCATCGACGAGAACGCGATCATCTTGTAGCCGAAGATCGGCTTGCGCGCGAACGTCGGCAGGACTTCGGAGATGATGCCGAACGCCGGCAAGATCATGATGTAGACGGCCGGATGCGAGTAGAACCAGAACATGTGCTGCCACATGACCGGGCTTCCGCCTTTGGTCGGATCGTAGAACGGCACGCCGAACTGGCGCTCGATGAACAGCGCGGCGAGCGCCGCGGCCAGCGCGGTGGTCGCGATCATCAGCAACGGCGCGGTGGCGAACTGGCCCCACACGAACAGCGGCATGCGCGTGAACGTCATGCCGGGCGCACGCATCTGCATGATGGTGACGACGAAGTTTATGCCGGTAAGCGTCGAGCTGACGCCGACTAAAAAGATGGCCGCTGCCCACATCGACGTACCGGCCGCCCCTTCCAGCGAGATCGGCGGATACTCGGTCCAACCGGCGGTCGGCGCGCCCATTAGGAAGGATGAGAACAACATCAGTCCGGCGACGGGGAAAATCCAGAAGCTCAGCATGTTGAGCCATGGGAACGCGACGTCGCGCGCGCCGATCATCAGCGGAAAGACGAGATTACCGAAACCACCGGTCAACAGCGGAATAACGACGAGCCAGACCATCGAGCTGCCGTGAATCGAGTAGACTTCGTTGTAGGTCTGCTCGGAGACGAAGCCGCCGGTCGCATGCGTGAGCTGGGCGCGAATCACGCCCGCGAGCAGTCCGGCCAGAACGAAGAACACGAAGCCGGTAATGATGTACTGGATCCCGATGATCTTGTGATCGATCGAGAAGACGTACCGCTTGACGAACCCTTCCGGCTCCTGATGGATGTGGCCGGCGATTCCGCCAGGATGTTCGGTTGCTTCTGTAGCTGACATGGTCTTCGTATCTCTCCCGGGTTATTTCAACGAATTCAGGTAGGCGACCAGGTTGGCGATATCTTGATTCGACAGACCGTTCGTGGTTGCGTTCGGCATCTGGCCCATGCTGCCGGTGAAACCGTTCTGCAGGATCTTCGCGACGTTGCCCGGCGTCGCCGGATCGCCGTCGACGAGACTCGGATGGCTTGGGTCGTGCAGCACGCCTTTGAGTCCCGGGCCAACGACGACCTTATCGAACGGAGCGACGGCGTGACACGCCGAGCACTTCGTCGCGAAGAGCGCCTGGCCGGTCGCCGCGACGCCGCCCGACAGATCGACCGCGCCGGACGACGCGGTGACGAGTGCGTTGCTGACGTGCGCGTTCTTAATCTTCCAGCCGTTGTACCACTTGTCGTACGACGCTTGATCCTCGATGACGACCCACTGCTTGGTCGAATCGACCATCGAGTTCATCGTGCTATGCGCGGTTCCGCAGAATTGCGTGCAGACGATCGGGAAGCGGCCGACCAGCGTCGGTTTTAGACGGATCGTCGTCACGAGACCGGGGACCATGTCGTTTTTCAAACGCATCGCCGGAACCCAGAACGAATGAATGACGTCGGCGGAGGTAAGGTTCAGCGTGACCGGCACGTTGACCGGAAGGTGCATCTCGCCGGTGACTTCCCCGTTGACTTGTGGATAGCGGAACGACCAATAGAACTGATGGCCGATGGATTCGACCACGATGCCGTTCTGGGGCTCGACCATGATCTGATACCAGATCTTGACGCTGAGGACCGAGAGTAGGATGACGAACAGGACGGGAACGATGGTCCACCAGAGCTCGAGCCTAAAGTTGTCGTGGATCTGCACGCCGATGGCGTCCGGCGGATCGCTTTTGCGGGCGCGGAACGCGATCGCAAAATAGACGATGTAGCCGACGACGAAGATATACAGCGCCGAGCCCGTGGCGAACATGAACGTCGACAGTTCGTCCACCCGGGCAGCCGTCTCGATGGCGACCGGCAGATTAAGCCACTGGTAGACGGGCGCCTTGTACCAAAAGACGATCGAAGCGATCGCCAAAACGGCATAGATGCCCGTTACAATCCAAAAACCGCGTCCGAGTCGGACGGAGTTCGCTTTGCTCTCAACCAAGGAGCTCTCTCCCTAAAAAGTCCGCGAGTCGCGCTCTGAATAAACTATAGGAACATCGGCAGCGTCCCTGCACCTACTAATGAGGCTTTGGCCTCGTGTCGGCAGACCCTGCAAACTCGCGGACGAGCCAGTCGATATTGGTAATGGCCGTTCCAACGACCACCGCACCCGCACCCGCATCGAGGGCGGCGCGCACCTGGTCCGGGCGGGAGACGCCTCCTTCGCAAATCGCGAAGCGCCCCATCGCCGCCAGCTCGCGCACGAGACCGAGCGCCGGCAGCACGCTTCCTTGCGTGCCGGGCGTATAACCACAGAGCGTCGTCGCGAGGATTTCCGCACCCGCCTCGCGCGCCGAAGCGCCGTCTTGCGCCGTCGCGCAGTCGGCCATCGCCACGCGCCCGGCCTTGGCAATCGCGGCGACCAGCGCTCCGGCCGTCACGCCCCCTGGCCGCGGGCGAGCGGTCGCATCGAAGGCGACGACGTCGGCGCCGGCTGCCACGATCGCGCGCACTTCTTCAATGGTCGGCGTGATGTACGGCTCGAAGCCTGCGTACTCGCGCTTGATCAAGCCAACGATAGGAAGGTCGAGCCTTGCGCGGACCGCCTGAATGTTGGCGACGCCCTGAATTCGCACGGCCACCGCGCCGCTGTCGACCGCGGCGCGCGCCATCGCTGCGATCACGTACGGATCGTCGATGGCCGACCCCGGCCACGCCTGCACCGAGACGATCAATCCGCCGCGCAGGCCGTCGAGCAGGCTCACCGCGTTACCCGAACGGCGAGCCCCGCCTCGCGATACGCCAGGATCAGCGCGCCGCTTGCGGGTTCGCCGCGAGGCTTCACGATCGCAACCGGACGGCCGAGCGCCGCGATGCCATCGTAGACCCGCGCGATGAAGGCTGCATCTTCGAACATACCGCCCACGCACGCCACGGCGGGGTACGCGCCGGCTTCGACCGCATTTCCGACGAGTTCGGCAAGACGTCCCGCGCCGCGCTCGGCGATCTCGCGAAACCGTCCGAACTTAAGCGCGTGCGGCGCGAAGGATGCAAGCCGGTCGCGCCCGATCTCGCCGCTGTAAAAGGCGCGCGCCACGTGACGCAGCGACGGCTGGTTGAAGAACTCGCAAGCCGCGCGGGCTTCGAGCGGTTGACTTGTTTCGACGTCGTCTTCGGCATGCATCATGATCGCGAGCGCTTCACGCACGAGCCAAAACGCGCTGCCCTCGTCGCCGAACAAATATCCCCAGCCGCCGATCGTGCGGCCGCGCAGCGCGTCGGTGCCGTACACCACCGAGCCGGTTCCGGCGATCACCACGACGCCCGGCTCGCCGCCGAGCGCGCCGGCGTGCGCCACCGGCGCGTCGTGCATCATCACGAATCGCGTCGCGCGCAAATCCGGTGCTTGTCCGAAAATGCGGCCTTCGTATCCGCTGACTCCGGCAACGATCGATGCGAAATGCGTCTCCGGCGCAAGCCCGGCGGATTGCAGCGCGGCCGCCAGCGCCGACGCGAGCGCATCGCGCAAACGCGTGGAGGATTCACCGGCGCCGACCTCATCGGCCGCACCGGCTACGCCGCGGCCGACGATGCGTCCGGTCTCGTCGCCGATCACCGCGATCGTCGAACTTTGGCCGCCGTCGATGCCGGCGACGAACGCGCTCACACGTTCTGCCGAAGGAGCCCGCGCGCGAAATCGTTCGCGGCCATCTCGCGCGCGACGCGGTCGGGAAGCACCACGATCTCGCCCAGCCGTTCTCGGTGGTGATAGAGTTCGTGCCCGATCGCGAGGACGACGAACTCGCCGAGTTCTTCGGGCGTCAACTGTTCGGCAACGCGGATGTTCAATCGAATCTCGGGCCCTTTCGGGTCGTATTCCGAGCGGAGTTCGTCGAGCCCCCAGTCGCCGAGATCGGCGAAGCTGACGCGAATGCCGTACGAGCGCGCCATCGCGATCGCAGCGTTCATCGTGCCGCCTCGGCGCGGCGCAGGTCGACGCCGTTTCGAACGAGTTCGGCGCGCAGCGCGGCGACGTCGACGTCGCCGACGCGGACGCGCGCTCCGCGCGACAGCGCGGCCGCCGTTCCGGCCGCTTGCCCGAGCGTCATCACCGTCGGCGTCAGGCGGGTCGACGCGAGCGCTTCGTGCGTGGTCGAGATGCAGCGCCCGGCAACGAGCAGCTGTTCGCGATTGACCGGAACGAGGCAGCGATACGGAATTTCGTAGCTCTCGCCTTCGCGCAAGCGCTGCGTCGTCGTGCCGCTTCCCGACGGGTTGTGGATGTCGATCGGATACGCGCTGCGCGCGACCGCGTCGTCGAAACGGCGCGCGTGCAGCACGTCGTCGCGGGTCAGCGTATAGCGTCCGACGATCCGGCGCGACTCGCGAATGCCGATCTGCGTACCCGTCGCGGCGATACGCGCGTTTTCGAAGCCGGGTACGCGTTCGCGAAAGAAGCGCAGCAGCTGCGTGGTTTGCAGACGCGCCTCCACTTCTGCGCGGGTCAAATCGTCCGGATCGAGCGGGTCGATATCGACCACGCGGGTCATGTTCACGGTTACCTCGTCGGGATATGGCGATATAAAGAAGGAAACCAGTTCGCGCGGCACGTCGACGATGCCGTCTTCGCGCGCTTGCTGCCACAATGCCGAGAGTCCGGCGACCGCGGTAAGCGACGGCGCGGTTCGTTCGTGCGTTTTCAGCGACGTGCGCATCTGGTCGGGATGCATGCGCACGTACGCGGCGAGCTTGGTAAGATCGACGTGACTCAAACGGAACATCAGGCTGGCGGGCTGCACGCGGCCCCGATCGTCGCCTTGCTGCGTGGGAACGCCGGCCGACGCGGCGACGTACGCATCCGCCGTCGTATCGATGACGACGCGGCCGCGGTACTCGCGCATTCCACCGACCGTTGCGAATCGCGCTCCGGTAACGGTATCGCCGTCCATGAGCGCACCTACGACGTAGGCGTGGAGCAGCAGCCGAACGCCGGCCTCGCGCATCATTTCGAAGAGCAGCGCTTTATGAATTTCCGGATCGAACGGCGTGATGGTGGGCACGTAGTCGGACGAGTCGGGGATGTGTCCCGGTGACGCGCCGGCGCGAACCAGACGCTCGACCATCTCTTGAGCGATCCCGCCGACGATGCGCTCCCGGCCGGAATGAAACGTCATCCACGGGCCAACCATGGCCGCAGTCGCGGTTCCACCGAGAAACCCGTAGCGCTCGGCTAAGAGCGTCCGGGCACCATGCCGGGCTGCTGCGATCGCTGCGGCGCATCCGGCGTTTCCGCCGCCCACGACCAGCACGTCGTATTCGTGCATCGCCTGGCGGTTCGGCAGCGCGAGCGGAAGGCCATTTCCCCCCCTCCTCCAAGAACCGTCCATGGAGAGTCAGATCTCGCCGGCCCCTGCATCGACGCTCACCACCGAGGAGCGGAACTGGGCCATGGCCTCGCACCTTTCGGCCCTAGTCGCCATCGCCGGCCTCCCGTTCGGCCACGTCGTCGGACCGCTGATCGTCTACCTCGTGAAGCACAAAGAGTCCGCGTTCGTCGCGGAGCACTCGCGTTCGTCGCTCAACTATCAGATCACGGTCTCGATCGCGGCGATCCTTGCGGTTATCGTCGGAATCATCATTCTTGCAGTCGTGATCGCCGTCGCCGGGGTCGCGTCTCCGCACACCGACGACGCGACGTCTGCAGCCGCCGGGATCGGATTCATCGCACTTTGGATCATCATTTTCGGAGTAGTCGGGTCGCTCTTCATCGTCTCGCTGGTCTTCATAATTATGGGGACGATGGCAGCTGGCGCGGGCAAGCCGTATACCTATCCCTTCGCGATCAAGTTCGTTCGCTGAAGGAGTCGCTGGCCGGGGGAGATATCAGGGGCACATGCTTTTACAAAGAGTGAAGCCGCTCGCGCGTATCCTGGCGGAAGGTGCAAACCGCGACGAGGGCCTCAAACGCTCTCTCGGCCCGTGGGCTCTTACCGCGATGGGAATCGGCGCCATTATCGGCACCGGCATCTTCGTGCTGACCGGCGTCGCTTCGGCGACCCGAGCCGGCCCGTCCATCACGATATCGTTCGTCGTCGCAGGTATCGTCAGCGCGCTAGCCGCTCTTTGCTACGCAGAAGTCTCCAGTAAGATTCCGATTTCCGGCAGCGCGTACACGTATACGTATGCGACGCTTGGCGAACTCATGGCGTGGATCATCGGTTGGGACCTGATCCTGGAGTATGCCTTGGGTGCGGCGACGGTCAGCATCGGGTGGTCCGGCTATTTCGTGAACATCATGCATCAGACCGGAATCTCGTGGCTGAACATCCCGCCCGAATGGGCCAACGGTCCGCATTGGGGCCTTCCCGGCCAGGCCGGCGTTTCCGGGTTTGCCAACCTCCCGGCGGCGGGCGTCATTTTGGTCGTCACCGCGCTGCTTGCGAGAGGGACGCGAGAATCGGGCACCGTGAACGCGGTCATCGTCGCGATCAAACTCTTGATCGTGCTGTTCTTCATTGCAATCGGCATCGGGCATATCGACGGCGCGAATTATCATCTCGCCGCCGGCCCGCAGTCCGGTATGGGTGGCTACTTCCCCTTCGGATGGCAAGGCATGCTCGGCGGAGCGGCATTCATCTTCTTCGCGTACATCGGTTTCGATGCGGTGTCGACGACGGCTGAGGAAGCCAAGAACCCTGGTAAGGATTTGCCGTTCGGTATCATCATGAGTTTGGTGATTTGCACGGTCCTCTACATCATCGTGGTCGCTATCCTCAACGGCATGGTGCCGTTCTACAAACTCAACGTCGCGTTCCCGGTCGCGTTCTCGATGAACTACGTCGGGCTCAGTTGGGCCGGCGTCGTCATCTCACTCGGCGCCATCGCCGGATTGACGACGGTGCTTCTCGTCATGATGTTCGGGCAAAGCCGCGTTTGGTTTGCGATGGCACGCGACGGATTGGTGCCGCCGTCGTTCACGCGAATTCATCCGGTCTGGCGGACCCCCGTCTACTCGACGGTGTTCTTCGGCGTGGTCATCGCCGCGATCGCCGCATTCACCCCGATCAATATCGTCGGCTCGCTGACCAATATGGGAACGCTCGCGGCGTTCATCCTCGTCTCGATCGCGGTCCCGATTCTGCGCCGCCGGCACCCGGAGTTGCAGGGCAAGTTCACGCTGCCGTTCGGGCCGTATATCATTCCGATCTTGTCGGCGGTAACGGCGCTCGGGCTCATCTATTACCTCAAGATCGGCAACCCGCTCGTGTGGGGCTTCTTCCCGCTCGTGTGGTTTTGGTTCCTCATCTGGCTAATCGTCGGGCTCGCGTTCTACTTCATCTACGGACGCCACAAGAGTACGGTCGCGCTCGAAGAAGCGGCCGGTCTCGCAGTAGAACAGCCGCGGGTGAACTAACCGGCCCGGCAGCGAGTTTATTTCAATCTAGCGAGCAAGCGTTGGCTTGGTCCAGTCGTCGGGCGCGCGGAAAGGGTGTAACCTTCTCGGGCTTTGCGGAGGATCTGGAGCATGATTCTGCAGCGTCGGACACTTTGGTTGTCGTTGGGCATCGCACTGTTTCTCGCTGGCTGCGGCGGCGGTGCGAATGCGCCGTTCGCTCCGGGCGTACCGATGGGCAGCGATGCTTCGAACGCGCGCGGCGAGGACGCGTCCTTCGTCATCATCGTTCCGCACAAGGAACGGCATCGCGGCTCGCGCTTCGTGAGCCCGAGCACGAAGAGCATTTCCATCGCCCTTGCAAAGAGCCCGAGCGGGTCGGTGGCCCGCACGATCAAACAGAATCTAACGCCCGCGAGCAAAGGATGCGTTCCGATCGCCGGCGGCACGCAGTGCACGATCAAAACGCTGCTCAAATCGGGCGAATACGCGGCGCTGGTCAGCACGTACGACGCGGTCAACCAGGGAGGCAACGTCCTTTCGCAGGATCAGTCCGTTCCGTTTAAGGTTCTAAAGAAGAAAGTCAACACGCTTTCCTTCGTGCTCGGCGGCGTGCCGCATGTGCTTTCCGTCACCGGTGCGACGCGGTTCGTTCGCACCACCTCGAACGGCGTCTCGCTCTTCGGCCCGAGCGCCGGACCCGTGACGGTCACCGCCAAGGACGCGGACGGCAATACGATCGTCGGACCGGGTTCGTTGCACTACTCCGCCGCGATCGTGAGCGGCGGCGGCTGGAAGGTACAAGCGACGCCCAATCCTGCGACGCCGAACACGTTCTCGATCACCCCGCCCGGAACGAACGGCTCGAGCGCCTCGATCAAGATCACGTTCGTCATCAATGCCGGAACGTGCGCGCAAAGCGGCGTCGTTTGCACGAAAACGTTCGTGGCTTCCAATCGCGTTCAGTTCCTGGCCACAACGACCTGTGGAACGAATTGCGGATACACCGGCGGGGATAGCATCAATGTATTCAGACTACCGAATACGACGACGCCGTTTGCAACGGTGACGAACGGCGTGTTCGAGCCGCTCACCGTCGCTTTCGCGCCCAACGGCACGCTGTTTGTGGGAAACTGCAAGTCGTCGGTGTGTCCCGTAGGACACACGGGAATGGATAGTGTGACGGTTTATGCGCCGCCGTACACGGGGACGCCAACCACCATCACTAGCGGCGTTCAATTGCCCGACCTGCTGGCGGTCAACAAGGACGGAGACGTCTTCGTGGACGACTGTCAAAGCTGCAATTTCGGCACCAACGACTACGTTACGTGGTACCTGCATGGTGGCTACGCGCTCCAGGGTACGCTCGACGCGAACGCCACGATCTACGCGATGGCGACGAGCCCAGATGGCGACCTGATGGTTGGAACGTGCGCGCACTCGTGTGGGTACGCCTCTGCCGACGCGGTGCTGGACTTCTCGTATCCGACATATCCGAATACACCCGGAGCGATCACAACCGGCGTCGCCGTGGTGTATGCGCTATCGTTTGACGACGCAGGAAATATGCTGGTCGCCAACTGCGCGACTTGCGGCGGGACGCCCACATATTCAATTACGAAATTCGCACCCGGCGGAACGAGCCCGATCGCGACAATCACCGGCGGCGGCACATGCGGAACAGCGCCCTTCGTATGCGTTCCGCTCTCGGTTGCAGCGGATTCGGCGGACGACATCTTCGTCGGCAACGGTCCGGGCGGGGCGACGAACGAAAATATCGCGGAGTTCTTGGCGCCTGCGTACGCCGGTAACGGCACACTCTTCTTCAACGGCCTTGGCTATCAGCCAAGCGAGATGTTAATCGACGGAATCGACGACGTCATCATGTCGGACACGGACACCGTGCAACTATCGGCGCCGCCGTATACATCCATGATCGCGGTGCCGTCGAGACCTCAAAATACGATAAACACCAACGCGTACAAGGGGTTTGCACTGTCACCCTGAGCCCCCAAGCGATTTTTCCATCCGGATGACGTCGATGAACGTCTCATCCCCGACGGGTATGGAGATCCGCTCCATCTCGCGATAGCCACGCGATGCAAAGAGCTTGACGCCCGTCAGCGTCGCGCCCATCTCACACCGTCGAAAGCCGGCTTCGCGAGCGGCAGTTTCGCACGCATCGAGTAGAGCCGTCCCGACGCCGCGTCGCGCCCACTCCGGATTCACGAAAAACGCGCGCACTTTGGCGGCATCGCGTGCCGGATCCAGGAGGACGTCGTCGCGAGACGTCCAGTGGTCCGCACCGTACAACGTCTTATGCTTGCTCCACCCGCCGCATCCGGCGAAGTCGCCCGGATCCGAATCGCTCTCCGCGACGAAATACGTACCATCCTCGACTAAGACCGAATCCACGCCGTACACGGTCCGCAGCGCGGCTTCGATCTGTTCCGGCGTGTAGTCGCTCTTCTGCAGCTGCCGTGCGGAGGAGACAATCAGCGCTTGCAACGCGGGGGCCTCTGAAAGCGTGGCCGGACGGATGTGGAAACTCATGCAATTGTCATCCTGAGCGGAATGCCCCGAGATTCTGTGTTGGGGGTCAAGGGGCTAACGCTGCTTGGTACGGTTTCGCGGATTTCAGAATGGTGTAGGCTATGACCACGAGCTTGCGCATGACGGCGACGATGATCTGCTTTTCTCGCTTCCCCCGGACTCGGAGGCGCTCAGCAAATGCGGTCATGGCAGGGTTGAAACAGATGGCCGTCACAGCCGGCAAATAGAGCATCCGCCGAACGTGCTTGTTTCCTGCTTTGCTCACCCAGGATTTGGAGACGGACGTTCCAGATCGAAACTCCCGGGGACACAAACCAACGTAGGCGGCAACTGCCTTTGCGCTTCTGAAGTCTAGAATATTGGGTAGTTCGCCGAGAAGCGTCATGGAAGCGGTCTCTCCGATGCCGGGGATTGATTCGAGGAGTTTGCGCTTTTCGCGCAGAGTCGGATCTTGATCGATCGTGTGATTTATTTCTGATTCGATCGCTTCGATTTGCTTTTTCAGAAAGGCTATCGTAGCTTCGAGAGATGAACGAACGTCGTCGATTCCAGGACTCTTAAGTCGGTTTATTTCTTGCGCACGCATTTCCACGAGCGCAACGCGGCGTCGCTCCAAATGCTGTAAACGCCGCTCCGAAGGGCTTGGCGGACTCCAAACGCGGGGATTCATCGCCCGACAATACCGTGCAATCAGCGCTGCATCAGCTTTATCGGTCTTTGTCCGGGAGAGTTCGCTCTGCCCGAATGCTTTGATCGCGGCGGCATTGGCAATACTGACAACGTGGCCCGCTTCATGCAGAAACTCGCCGAGGTCTTCGCTCCATCCGCCGGTGGATTCTAAGCAAGCGCGTACTCGCGCCACCTTACGATTTCGAAGCCAACTAGCAAACTTCTTAAACCCAGCAGGCGTGTTTGGAAAACTATTACTACGCAGTTGATCTTCTTCAAGAAGCGCGCAATGAAAGTCACTCTTACCGACGTCGATTCCGAGAATTGCGTTCACGCCTACCTCCATCTGGCCAGGTGGCACTATCTACCTGACGAATGCGGGCTCGAGCCTTTGGCCTGCCCTTGATTCTGTCCGATTTGCCACCAGAAATTCTCGCGATCGGGCACCTATCTCGGGGACGAGCACGGGCTCGGGGGTAAAGCGGCGACACCGAAGGCGAGGGATGGATTCGACCCAACCCACCGGGAGCACCGGCTCTTGGAACATATCAGGGGTATAGCGAACGTAGTGAGCGGAGTCGAAGGATAGCGGAAGGGTTAAACCTGAGTAGCGGCCCTTCGACTACGCACCTTCGGTGCTACGCTCAGGGTGACGATGCGTCACCGCATGATATCTCAGGCTTGTCTTGCAACCGTAATCAGCGCGACGATTTCCCGCCCATCGCAGCCTTCGATTTCTTCGCAGGCCAGCGCTACACCCTGTTCGCCGTTGGCGAGGCCCTCGAACGCCGCAATGCGCGCGCCGCGCAGTACGTAGAGCGCCGGAACCGCGCGTCCCACGTCGCCGAATCGCGTACCCGCTTCGACCGCTTGGCGTACTCGCACTTCGACGTCTGCGGCAGGCGCGCGACGGATTGCCGCGTCGCGCAGGGCCAAGCGAACCACACCGCGTTCGTCGACGACGCGCACGTCGGGAAAGCGTTCGTAACCGTACAGGCGTTCCGTCAGCGCAACGTCTCGCAGGTCGCCGGGCTCGCAGCGCATCGAACGTGCCGCCGCCGCGCGCCGTTCGCCTTCGGTCGCGACCGGCAACGCCGCGCTCTCGGCGATCTCGGTCGCGCCGGATGCCGTCGCGCGTACCAGATTGCGCTGCGAATCGATCTCGACTTGCACCTCGACCCGATCCGGCGACGCACCCGCCGCGACGACCCGGTCAGCCGCCTCGCGCCGGATGTGCGCGATTTCCTTCGGCGACGGATTGACGACGATCCGCTCGACGACGTCGCGAACGAGCGCCAGCGCAACGCCGATCGGCGAGATCACCTCCGCATCGCGCGCGATGCGCCACGGCAATCCCATCGACTCGACGGTATACGGGACGATCGAACCCGCGCCCCCGCCTCCGCCCACGACGACCACGTGACCGTGGTCGAGTGCGTAGTCGGCGATCAGTTCGTCGATGCCGGCGCGCAGCTTGCGCGCGGCGATATCCAATATTTGCCGTGCGAGCGATTCCGCGTCGCCCCCGTAGCGCTGCACCAGCAGTGCGAACGCCAGCAGCGCCGATACGGCGTTGCCGCGTGCGAACGCATCGCTCGGAACGGCGTTGAGAAGGTTAGCGGCGCAGGTCGGGGTGACCGCTACGCGCGTGCCGTCGCGCGCGACGATGACGGCGTACTCGCTTTCTTCGTCCACGCGTGCACCGTCCATGAGCGCGGCATCGACGAAGCACGCGTACGCGCATCCCGCAATGTGCGCGCTGCGCGGGCCGACGTCGACGACGGCACCGTCCACGATCTTGGCCATGCTTCCGCCCGCGATACCGAGCGTGCGCACGTCGAGCGTTCTCAGCATCGCGCGATGGCCACCGATCTTCGCCGCGCGCATCTGCGGCCGCCCGGCACGAATGGCGCTGCAATCGGAGCTGGTACCGCCGACTTCCACGAAGATCCCGTCGCTCACGTTGTCGTACAGCAGCGCCCCCGCTACGCCGGCGGCCGGTCCGGATAAGAGCGTCAGAATCGGACGCCGTTCGATCTCGCGCACGTCCATCACGCCGCCGTCGCTGCGCATGATCATCAGCGGCGCGGCGATCGCCGCACGCTCCACCGCCGACGCGGTCATCTGCGAGGTACGGATCATCCGCGGCAGAATCGCTGCGTTGAGCGCGGCGGTTCGCGTGCGCGCGCGCAGGCCGTAGGTCGCACTGACGTCGTGTCCGCTGGTGGCGTCGGCACCGCGTTCACGCGCGTACTCCGCGGCCGCAGTCTCCGCGCCGGGGCGATCGACGCCGAACGCCTGGCTCGCCGCCACCGCCTCAACCCCGCGTGCGAGCAGATCGTCGACGGCCGCGCGGATCGCCGACGCGTCGTTCGCTGCCGAAAACGCAAACGCCGGAGTAAAGGTCAGTCCCGGTGCGAGTGCAACCGGCGCAAACGTCATCTGACGCCGTGCGAACCAGCCGCCGGCGTCGAGCAGTCCGAGCACGCCGACGCGCGCTACGTCACCTTCGAGCAGCGCGTTCGTCGCTTGGGTCGTCGAGTGCGCGATGAACGCGACGTCGCCCGGCGCCACGTTCGACCCGGCCAGCAGACGTTCGATTCCGGCGACGATCCCCGCTGCAACTCCTTCGGGCGCATCGTGCGTCGTCGGAACCTTTACTCGCGCGACGAGTTCGCGCGTAGCGGCATCGATGGCGACGACATCCGTGAACGTGCCCCCGACGTCGATGCCTAAGCGGAGTTTGCTCACTCCCAGTCGGCGGTGATCACGAAGCAGACCATCGTGAGTTGGACGCGTCCGGACTGTTCGTTTTGCTCGAAAATCTTGCGCAGGTCGCGGCGCAAAGCGACGGATTCGGGTCCCGTGTTTGCGAGATACGACGACGATGCGGCGCGACCCAGCACCCCGTCGAGATCGAGGTCCTGGACTGCGGGGTACGCGTGGCGCATGACGCGCGCTTCGGGGAAGTTTGAAAAGACGGCGAGCGCACGCATCCGCATCTGCTCCGTATCGTCCTTCGCGTGAGCACGAACGCAGTCGCCGTACGCTTTGGTAAACGCGTTGTTTTCGTCGCGCTCGTATTGCAGAAGCGCCGCGCGCAGCCGGGCGATGCGGCGAAACTCGCGTATCGCGCCGGGCGTCGCAAACCAGTGAAAGGCTTGGCAAGCGACGACGATATCCACGCTTCCCGGCGCCAGACCCGTCGCCTCAGCGGTGCCCTCGCGAAACTCCACGTTCTCCGGTACGCGAGCGTTGTTACGCATCTCCGCGTTCGGCTCGATTCCGATCACGTTCGCCCCGCGATCGGCAAAGGTTCGCGACGAGATTCCGGTCCCGGAGCCGATATCCGCAACGACCAGCGCCGAGGGATCGCCCAGGCCCTCGAACACGGCATCGATCGCCTCGTCCGGATAGGACGGGCGAAACGCGGCATACGCCACGGCGCGATCTCCAAACCGCTCCGTCGAATGCTTTTGCTCGGTCATCGACTGGCCGACTTCGCGAGCTCGTCGTAAAGACTTGCCACGGTCTTGATGCCGCCGAAAAACTGCGCGAGCGAGAACTTTTCGTTCGGCGCGTGAATGTGGTCGTCGGGCAGGCCGACGCCGAGCATGATTTGCGGCAGCCCCAGCAGGCGGTCGAAGATCTCGACCGGCCCGATCGATCCCCCCGCGCCGATGAATACGGGCGCCTTGCCGAAGCCGGCTTCCATCGCGCGCGCCGCGGCCGTGACAACGGGGTGGTCGCGGGAGATGACGACCGGCCGCACGCCGCCGTCGCTGGTCACGGTGACCCGCACGCCGCGGGGGGCCGCAGCCTCCACGAACTCGGTGACGACGCGCCGCACGTGTTCGGGATCTTGCCGTCCGACCAGTCGTGCAGAAACCTTCACCTTCGCCCACGACGGGATGATCGTCTTACTTCCGGGCCCTTGATACCCGCCCCAAACGCCGTTACATTCCAAGGTCGGACGATGCCAGAGATTCTCCAGCGCCAGACGGCCGGCTTCGCCGGCGAGTTCCGGAACGCCGAGCGTCTCGGCTTCGCGCTTCTCATCAAACGCGAGAGCCATCAGCTCGCCGCGCAGCTCGGCCGTCAATTCCGGGACGCCTTCGTAGAAACCCGGTACGAGCACGCGGCCGTTTTCATTCTTAAAAGACGCGACGATGCGGGCCAGCGCCTCGATCGGATTGACCACGACTCCGCCGAAAGAGCCGGAGTGGAGATCGTCGGTCGGACCGTCGATCGAAATTTCCCAATGTACGAGGCCGCGCAGCGACGTCGTCAGCGACGGCGTATCTTCGGCATACACGGCCGTATCGGAAATAATCGCAAGATCCGCCGCGAAACGATCGCGATAGCGCTCGACGGCCTCGTCGAAATTCGGCGAACCTATCTCTTCTTCACCTTCGACGACCACCTTCACGTTGATCGGAAGCGCGCCGCGCTCGCGCATATGTGCTTCGATCGCCGCGAGATGCATCAGCACTTGGCCCTTGTCGTCCACGGTTCCGCGACCGTACACGTTGCCGTCTCGCACCGCCGCCTGGAACGGCGGCGTGCGCCATAGCTCGACCGGATCGACCGGCTGCACGTCGTAGTGGCCGTAGATCAGCGCCGTGGATTTTCCCGGCGCTCCGAGCCACTGACCGTACGCGAGGGGATTGCCCCCCGTCTCGAGCACTTCGGCATCGAGACCGATGTCGCGCATCCGTTGTACGACGCGTTCGCAACAGCTTCGGACGTCTGCGACGCGCTCCGGATCGGCGGAAACCGATGGAATGGCAACCCACCGTGCGAGTTCTTGAAGAAACTCAGCTTGATGCGCGTCGCAGTAGCGGACCAACCCCGGATCGATCGCGCTCATGATGTTCCTCCGGTTGCCGGCACGAAGGGCGCGCCGAGTTGAATATCGAGTGTCTTACTTCCGCGCTGGACTTCAAAGGAGTGCGGCTTGCCGTCGTACGCGCGGAGTTGCGTTTGAAACGTACCGTATTCCCACCAGAACTTCCCGTCGATTTTGTTGACGACATCGCCGGAGCGCAGGCCCGCCGCGTATGCCGGGCCGCCGCCGCGCACGTAGGCCCGCATGTTGCCGTCGACCGTCTTAAAGAGTGCGTAGAAGTACGTCGGGGGATCGCCCGGTGCCGAGGCCACCCCGCGTGAGAACAGCAAGCCGCTATGCCCTGGGTCGGCGGCCGACCAGGCGCGCAAGCGCGCGGCGCCCTCGAGCGCCAACTCGCGAACGACGGGATCGGTCGCCGGAGCGGCTACGACGCGATGATCGTGCCACTCTTGCACGACCCAGCCGCCGCAGTCTTCCAGGCGCAGACCCACGTCGACGTCGTCGCCTTCGATCAGCGTAAACTGCGAAACGGCAACGTGGACGTACGCAGCGTACGGCTTGTGCGCGCAGTCGCCTTCGTTCGCATCGTCGCTCGCGAGAAGCACCCGCCGCCCGCTGCTGCCTAGGTCGTGCGCGACCGCGTCCGCCGCCGCGCGTCCGAACGGCGTGCCGTCGTCGCCGATCCCGATGCGGCCGTTCGAGCCTTCCGGCGCGTAGAATCCATCGTTCATCGCATCGGCGCGCGCGGCCGGCATCGACCAATGGAAAGCCGGCACGCCAAAGAGCTGCGGCGCCGCGAAGACCACTGCCAGCGTCGCCGCGATCGCAACCGCAACCTGGTACGGCAGCGTACGCTTCGTAATGGTGTCGATCTGCACGCCCGTGAAGTTGGCGACCCAAACGTTCGCCGTATTGGTTGGATCGCAAACAATTTGAACTTGCACGACCGCCATAATCGCGGCGACGAGGACGACCGGCGGAACGACGTTGGCTGCGAGCAGCACCGTAAAGATGGCGATTCCTACGCCGAACGGGTTGAGCGGCCCGCGATAGAGCGCGAGCGGGCTCGCGACGCCGAACACCAGCACGTATAGTGCCGGATTTGCGATCCATCCGCCGGCAAGCGGCTGCAGCGCTGCGGCAAACTGCGGCTGCTGCGTGGCGACCAGCAGCATCCCGATTCCCACGAACAGCAGCACCGCGGGCGCGACGTCTTCGACGCCGCGGATCGCCGCCGCAACGAGCGTCTGCACCGCTTCGCGCGGCCGCGTCACCAGCACGCCGAAGAGCGCCGAGATCATGAAGGCCGGGGTCGCGGGCATTTTTAGTGCGTAGAACAGGACGATGGGCAGAACGGGCGTGAGCAGCGCCACCGCCGGAACGTGCGGCGCCGGCTCGTTTTCGGCGCGCACCGCCCAGGTTGCGTATTCGCGCTCGCGCCGGAACGCGACGATGGCGTACGCCACGAGCACCACCGCGTCGATGACGGCAAGCGTGACGGCGTACCGGACCATCTGCTCTTGCGCAACGTTGAAATATTTGGTGTAGAACGTCCAGTTTGCGATATTGAAGATGAACCCGAGCGCGAAGGACATGAGAAACAGCGTCGCCGCGACCGTTCGAGGTACTCCGACCGTCATCATGATCGGCAGGACGATCGAACCGACCATGATGATGGCGCCCAGCCCGCTCAGCGACGTGAAGAGCACGGCGACGATCGCACACAGCACCATCGCGAGGGCGAACGGCCGCTCGCCGCCGTACTCGGCCGCGAGGTTGACCATCGCGCGCGCGATGCCGGTATCCATCGTCACGCGGCCGAGGAGCGCGCCGGAGATCACCGCAACGTAGACCTGCGAAAGATCGCTCGCCCCGCTGACCACGATCGTTCCGAGCGCGGCAAACGGTACGCCGGCGACGAGCGCCATTACGACGGCCATCAGCGGCAGCGCGAGAATTGCCGGAAGCACGCGGCGGTACATCAGCACGGCAAAGATGGCGAAGACGATCGCGATTGCGGCCGCGATCACGGCGCGAGCACGTCGTTCAGGGGCGGCAAGGTCTTCGTCTTCAGATAGCCGTCATACGTAACGCGGTAAAACGCGTCGCCGAGAGCGATCGCGCGCTGCGCCGAAGCGTGGTAGCGCTCCAGGTTGCTCGCCAAGTGCCCGTCGCGGCTCTCGTAGTTCCAGGCGCGAGCGTAGAGCGGTGCCAGATCTTCGTAGGCATCGCGCATTTCCCACATCCAGTAGCGCGACCAAAAGAGGTCGCGTACCGTCGGGCCGTCCGGTTCGGCTGCGTGCGCGACCGCGTCGGCGTACATCGCGCGCACTTCTTCGGCAATCTGGAACTTTCGCGCCAGCGCGTCGTAGCGTCGCGCCGCCAGAAACATCACGGCCGCCGCGTTCGCATGCAGCGGCGGCGCGACCGCATACAGATGCTTCTCGACCGCTTCGGCATCCAAGCGCACCGCGCTCACGTCGACGGCGGCCAGTCGCGTCTCGACCGCGTCGTTGAAGATCGGCGACCAGAACAGCGCGTCGGTCTGATAGTTTTGATGGGCTTCCAACCGCGCCAGGGCGCGCCCGAGTGCGGCAACGTCGTTCGAATACGCGCGATCGTCGACGCCGAAGAAGGCTGCGGGGAAATCATCGGCATAGCGCTCCGGCGTGACATCGCCCGCTTCCCACGACGCGGCGGCGGCGTAAAGGAGCGGGTACCACGTGGCTTCGTAGAGCGTCTCGCCATCGTCGTGCCATACCGTTTGAAAGAGCCCGAGCACGTGCGCGCTCTTGCCTTCGTTAATGAACGTGCGTTCGTTGCGCAGCGCGGCGCCGACGTCGGGAAAGATCTCGTTCCAGTTGCTATCGCCCGGCGCGACCATCTGCTCGAAGCCGCCACCGGCGATCGTTCGAATGAACGGCATGAAGCTCGCCCGGTCGTCGTAGTGCCAGTTCACGATCACCGCGTCGCGCGGAATCAATGCCATGATCGACGGATCGGCCTCGATGCCGTCGTCCCAGAGCATGATGCGCGCGCCGGATGGTTGGATCAAACGATTCATAGCGACGATATGGTCCGCATACGCCTGGGAGCGCCCGCGCTGCGCCACGTAGGCTTGCGTCGCGCCCAGACCGAGCGTTGCGGTCTCGTCGGATCCGATGTGAAAAAACGGCGGATGCGGAACCGCTTCGAGTTCCTGACCGATGATGCGCGACAGATATTCCGACGAAAGCGGAACGTTCGGCGCCAGCAGAAAGCCGTGCGGAAACTCCGCAGCAGAGGCGTATTGTTCCAATCGAAGCGTGTTGTGCATGTGCGCAAACGTCTGCTGTTCGGGAATCAGCGCGACGTGAAAACGTGCGGCGTACTGCCCGAGTTCGCGCAGCTGCGCGGGCGTGATCCCATCGAGCGGAGCCGGGAGCGGATCGGTCGGGCTGACGAACGCGTGCTCCATGTACGGCGAATACCCGTTCATCTTGAATGCCGCAATCGTGCGGATGCGTTCTTTGAAATAGCGCATCGTCGGCAACGGCCCGCGGGAAACGTCGTCGGAGAGCACCCGCCACTGCAGCGCCGGGCGATCGGATATCGACACGCACGGAATCCGCCACACGCCGCCCTCGCGACGGGGAAGCTGCGCCAGCGTCATCGCGGCATAAAACGTACCCTCGGCCCCGCCGCTTTCGATCTTCGCGCGGCCCGCGCGAACGTCGAGACGGTAGGCCTGTGGCGGAAGCGACCCGTCGTGCGTCACCGAGATCGCGGACTCCGCGGTGACCGAGCGAACCGTACCGATCCCCAGAGCCCGCCAGCGCTCGTTGAGCTCGTCAAGCGCGCCCGGATCGAACCCGGCTGGGGCCGTCAGCGGCGCCGCGGTTGCGGAGCACGCAGCGGGCTGCTCGACCAGCGCGGGGCGCGGAATCAAATGCAGGGCGAGCACCGCAGCAAGAAGCATGAGAGGGCCGCCGTTAGCCGCCTTCGGGCGGCGTTCCCGCCAGGTGCCTGCCGCGCCGAGGAGTAAGCCTTCGGCCTATGAACGTTCGCATCGCATCCATCGCCGCCGTGGCGCTCGCGGGCACGATTGCTGCCGGAGCGTTCGCCGTGGCCGGCGCCCCCAAAGAACTCTTGAATAAGAAGGGCGACGTCTTCTATCAGAAGCCCAACGCGACGCAGCAGGCGATCGCACTCAATGCGACCGTCGACCTTCCGGATGAGGACTACACCATCACCGGCGCGGCGTCGCTCGCCCAGCTGACCATGCCGGACAGCTCGCAAGTACTGATGGGCGCGAATACGAAGGTTCAGCTTGCGTCGTTCACTGAGACCGACGTTGCGAACGCGAAGTTCGTGATCTACGCCGGCAAGACGCGCTTCATCGTGAAGCACCCGCAGGGTGCCCACGCGAACTACACGTTCCAAACCGCGACCGGGACGGTCGGCGTTCGAGGTACGGAAGGCGACATCGAATACGATGCAAACGGCGCGATGCGCGTCAACGTTTACGAGCTGTGCGACAAGAACTATCCGGTGCAGGTGACCGCGGGCGGCAAAACGCTGACCGTCATCGCCGGTCAATCGCTATCGGCGCAAGTCGTCAACGGCATCCTGAGGTCGTCGGTCGAGCAGATCACGCAGCAGCTCATCAATCAGTTCTCGCCGGACTTCGGCGTGCCGACGAGTTGGGACGCCGCCAAAGGCCAGATCGTTAGTTACGCGCAGAACCAAGCCGCCGGCGCAGTCGGCGGGGGCCTCGCGGGAAGCGCCGTAAGTCAGGCGATCGGGATCTTCGGCAAGAAGCAGAAACCGGCCGAAACGCCGACGCCTGCGGCGAACAAATCGACTAGCTGCCAGTAGCGGCGAGCGAACGCATCGCTGCGTCTCGCGCGTCGAAAGCCGCGGCCACGTCGGCCAGAAAACTGGGCAGACCATCCTTGCGCACGGTCGCGGCTACGTCGGCCAAATCGATGGCGCGGACGTCCGCGGACGCGATTTCGGCTACACCCGCATCGCTGAGCTCTACCGATTCGTACGGCCTGAACGCGATCTGGTTGGTAAAGCCGGCGCGGAACATCAATTCGCCGATTTGGCCGCCGACGTCGGGGTCGAGCGGCGCAAGCTTGACCTGAAGATCGGCGAGCATCTCCCCGAGGAAGGCCCTCACCATTTCGTCCGAGAGACGGCGATCGGTGTCCGTCGCGTAGCCGGGGAAGTCGTTCATGCGCTCGTTGAGCAGTTCAAGCGGGTCCATTCCGCCTGGCTACGCTAAGAGCGCACGGGCCGCCTGCCGTAGAAGTAAGTGTGATGACCGCGCTTCTGGTGCTTGCGGTAGTCGCCGCCGTCGTGGCGGCGGTCTGCTCTCGGGTCCTCTTCCGCCGCTACCTCGCGGAGCGGTCGGAAAAGGGGCGCGTCCTGTCGCTCTTCTCCCGCTACGTCCCGGCGCCGGTGGTTCAGGACCTGCTCGCCCGGCGCGACCCGCGCCTCTTCCAGGCCCGAGAGTACTACGCCACCATCCTCTGCTGCCGCATTCACAACTTCGCGCTGCTCTCCGAATCGCTCTCGCCCGAAGAAACGCTTCGCTATCTCAACGAGTTTTACACGATCGTCGGACGCGCGGTGCAGAGCCATCGTGGAATGGTCGAGTCGCTGCGCGGCGACACCGTCGTCGCCGTGTTCGGCGTGCTGCTCGAGGAGACGCTGCAGGAAGATCGGGCACTTCGCGCCTCGCTCGATATCATGCGTTTGGTGAAAGCCATGGAAAGCCGCTGGCAGTCGCAGGGGCGCAAGCCGTTCAACGTGGGCGTCGGCGTCAACTCGGGAAAGATCGTCGCCGGCGACACCGGCTTCCAACAGCGCCGCGAGTTTGCGATCATCGGCAATCCGGCAGACGTCGCTGCGCGCCTCGAGGCCGCATCCGAAGAACTCAACGCAACCATCGTCGCATCGCAATCGACGTTTAGCGTCGTTCAGGATTCGTTCGTCGGCGTACCGACGTCGTCGCTGCCGCTCCGGGGGCTCAAACGCCTGCAAAACGCGTACATCATTCGCGGCGTTTCGCGACGCGGGGATCAGAAAGACACGCTCACGATGCCCTCGCAGAGTTCGTTCGCGAAGACGATCGTCGAGAGCGAGCCCATCACGCCGCCCGAGCCCGCTCCTGAGCCCGCTCCCGATCCCGCGATGGTTCGCGATGCCGGCCGGGTCGACGCGGCGAAAACCGCACCGACGATCGTCGACAAACGCGTCGGTGGCCCGATCGCATTTCCCAAATCGACGCGCTACGAGCCGGCCGAGCGCGTGGAACCGCGCTTTTCGAGCTACGACGATAGCGAGTCGATCGTGCCGGAACTCCCGATCACCGGCACGTACGAAGACGATCACGGGCCGCCGATGCAGCTCCCTCCATAAGCAACTCAATTCGAAGGTGAAGATATGGATCAAGTTACGAAGCAAACCGCAGTAGACGGAAACGGTGCGAAAACCTACGCCGACGGTCAGCCCCAGGATGTGGTGCAGTTCTTCGACGCAAAGCTGATTCTCAAACCGGACTTTTTCGGCACGGTACGCGGTTTCAAAATGTTCAGCGACCTCGTGGCAGAGGCGGTCGGCCGCGTGAAAAAGATATCGTATCAAGCGATCGACCTAAAGAAGCAGCGCCCGAGACTGCGCGAAGTGATGTTCATCGACACCGCAGATTTCCGGCTCTACAATAACTCATTCATCCTGCGCCGCCGCACCGAGTTTCAAGATGGTTTTCCGATCGGCGACCCGGAGATCGTGTTCAAGTACCGCAACTCCGATCGAGAGAAGGTGGCCGCGATGGACGTGCGGCCGAAAATCGCCGGGCCGTATCGCGTTAAACTCAAAGCCGAAGCCCTACCCCTAAAGGATGAGACCGGCGGCTACCGCGTTCTCTATGCGCACAACAGCATTTTTCCGATTAGCTCGGTGCATCAGGGCGATCGCACGAACCTAAAGACGATCGCGCAGGTGTTTACGCCACTCGCCGGGCTCGTCGGCGCTGCCGAAGAATACGTCTCGATGGTCAATTCCACGCTGGTCGAAGAAGTCTTAATGGATCTCGGGACAATTACCCTCGGCAAAGGATTCGTCGCGAAAGCGAACATCTCGCTCTGGCGCTCGCTGGGTGACCATAGCGTCATGTGCGGCGAGTTCGCATTTCAAACGCGATTCGCACGCGGGTCGGACGTCAACCGCGAATATCGGGATCGCGCCGAAGAACTGTTCATCAAGTTGCAGCAAATCGCAGCGGGCTGGCTGCTTCTCGGTACGACAAAGACCGGGCTCGTCTATCGCTTGAAAGGAAACCCGCCGCAAGCGCACGAGTGACGGGATAACGGTCCGCTATCACTGATTCTCTTTGATCAACTCTTGAATATCGATGCCGCGTTTGATCGGGTACAACAAACTCCAAACGACTTTGATGTTCGTTTGCGGTGACGAGACTGGACGCGCAACGTACGTGTAGTAGAACGCTGAGAGCTGCATCAACTGATCGCCGAGCTTGAACGTCTTCGAAGTGCCTAAACCGAGTGGAATCGCCCACTTATCTTGCGTCGCGTTCCAGTTTGCCGTAAGGATCGGCGCCGTTGAAATAGCCCAGCCCCCCTTCAGGTTGTAGTTGAAAAACGGCTGAAAAAGCGCAGCGCTGATATTGGGGCGGTTGGCCTGCCCGGCGAATGACCATAGCTGCGTCACCAGTATGCCGGTGACGATCTTTCCGGGCATGAGCAGGCCGACCAGGGCCGGTCCCGCGGCCCATTTCCCCGCTCCCAGCGTGTCCGGCGAGGCGCTCGGAAATTGAAATATTGGTCCGGCTCCCCAGATCAGGGCGCCGGGTTTGGTTTTCGGGGCGAAGAACAATTGCTCTTGGATATCGCCGATTCCGAAGGTCGACCCACAGCCGGCGGCCGACGCGCACACCTGCGGAGGCGCAAACGAAGGGTTATCGATGACGGGGATAATCGTGCGCGCGATCAAGTTCATGTTTTTGCTAAGCATGAACGGCACGACCGGCTGAACGTTCAGGTTGTATTGGAATCGGGTGTACGGGCCAACGCCATAATTGAAATTGCTTTGGAATGGAACGATCGCGATATTGCCGACCGGGTTTTGGGACGTTTTGATGATCGCTGCCTGAAGCGCCGCTTGCTGTTGCGGCGTCAGCGTGCTCATATCGAATCCGGCCGATCCAGGTGAACCTTGCGACCCCGGGCTAGCTGAGGGCGAGGGCGACGGCGCTGGGGTGCTCTGCGCGGAAGCCGCAACCGGAATCACCAAAGCTAGGAAAAAAAGGAAGACTTTCAAAGCGCCGCTCTTTCACTCTTGCGGATGAGGTGAGGAGTCACTGTTCAGGCTGTTGCCGGTGCCGTCGCCGGCGCCGTTGACGGTGCGTTCGCAGACGAAGCGAGATCCACCATGATTTTCTGAATGTCGCTCGTGTCGATTCCGGCTTTTTCCGCCATTTTGAGCAAGAGCTGTTCCTGTGCTTCGGCGTGGTAGAGGACGCGCGACAACGCCGCGTGGTCTTCTTCGGCACGAATCTGATCGTGCGCGGCTTGCTGCTTGCCGGCCACCGCGAGAACGACGATGAGGATCAGCTGGATGACGTTGGAAACGGTCAGCATAAAGACGAACGGAAACGGATCCATTTTCGTTACGTGCCCGACGACGATCCATATCAGTTGGAAGACGATCACGGCCACCAAAGTCAACGGCGCGCCGGTGGCCTGTCCGACCTTCTGGCAAAAGCGCTCGGTCACCGAGAGCCTCTCGGTATGAATGTCGTTGGGATTTGGCAGCGCCGGATGCGAGCGAAAGTCGATCTTCTTACCCTTGAAGAAATTCATTTGTCACCCCGATCGTAGAATAATAGCGCTTGGGTGCATTTCGACGATCAGGCGGACAGCGCCTCGACAATTCGCGGCAGCGTCTCCGCAGCAGTGCCGCGCAGGACGCAATCGACGCGCCCGCTGATCGCCGTTTCCTCGGTGTTGATTTCGGCCACGTACGCGGAGTCGTTATAGTGCGTCGCGAGTGCCGCCGCCGGATAGACGAGCGCACTCGTTCCGACGACGAGAATCACCTCGGCGCGGGCCGCTGCGGCTTCGGCCTTCTTCCACACCCCCTGCGGCAGCGACTCACCGAACCAGACGATATCGGGGCGCATGCGGCCGCCGCAGCCGTGTTCGATCTCGTCGATCGGTAACCCCGAAGCGTCCAGCGTGCGCCGCTCCCCGCAGCGCTCGCACCGCGCCTCGCGCAAGTTGCCATGCAGTTCGAGGAGGCCGGTCGTGCCGGCTCGTAAGTGCAGGGAGTCGACGTTCTGCGTTGCGAGCGTGAAATCGGGGACCAGCGCTTCGAGCCGTGCAATCGCGTAGTGCCCGGCGTTTGGCTTGGCTCGGCGATGTGCTGCGTTTCGCTCGTTGTACCAGCTCCAGACGAGCGCTGGATTGCGCGCGAATCCGGCCGGCGACGCGAGCTCCTCGACGCGGTGATTGTGCCAGAGGCCGCCTACCCCGCGAAACGTTGGCAATCCCGAATCTGAGGAAATTCCTGAGCCCGTCAGCACCAGCACCGACCGGGCGCGCTTGAGGCGGGCGACCAGCTCTTCCATTCTCGTGTCCTTTTCGGCGGCCGGAGCTGGGAAGCCGCCGGGAATCCAGACGGGCGGCTCCCCCGTTAAGAGAATCGAGGGCACGGGGACGTCGAGGCGAAAGCAAGAGGTTGTGACCGAAGACGCCGACGTGCTGATGGAGCGAGTCCGCGCGCACGATGCGGATGGTTTCGAAGCGCTTTACGACGCGCACCATCGCCTCGTATACGGCGTGGCCCTGCGTATGCTCGGCGACGCTCCCGGAGCTGAAGATGTAACTCAGGCGGTTTTTGTCAAAGTGTGGACCTCACCGGAACTTTTTAGAGGCGGAAATTTTGGGGCCTGGATCGTGCGGATTACGCGCAACCGGGCTCTTGATGTGTTGCGCAATCGCGCGACCCGCAACGAAGGCGAGCTCCCCGAGGCACTGCCCGAAACCGAAGGCATCGAAGACGTCGCGTTCGCTCGAATCGATGCGCAGCTCGTTCGCACGGCACTGGCCGAGTTGCCGGGAGAGCAGCGCGAGCCGATCGAGCTGGGGTTCTTTAATGGAATCACGCACGAGGAAATCGCGCGGCGCAGCGGCATTCCGCTGGGCACGATTAAGACGCGTATTCGCTCGGGATTACGCAAACTGCGTTCGGTCCTCGACGGGGCGGTGACGGTATGAGCGACCAGCAACCGTACCACGACATGCTCGACGACGTCGCCCTCTACGCGCTCGGCACGCTGCCGGCCGCCGACGCGCAGCGCGTTCGGGACCACATCGCGACCTGTTCGGAATGCCGCGCCGAATACGCGGCGCTGGCACCGGCCGCCGCATTGGTCGGCGTCTCGGCGGAGACGCAAGGGGATTTGAAAGACTGCCCGAGCACCCTGCTTAAGCCGCGCATCATGCGTGAGATCCGGAAGTCGGCGGCGCCGTCGCGCGACCTTCGCGCGCCCGCGCGCGTTCCCGTATGGCCGGCCTACTTGGTCGCGGCGGCGTGCTTCGCGATCGCGATCATCACGTCGCTTTACAACGTCACGCTGTCGAGTCAACTGCGCGACGTTCAAAACAAACTCGCCGCGAGCACGACGCGCTCGTCGCAGCTCGCAAGCAATCTGGCCGACGAGCGTTCGACGATCTCCGAGATCATGAGCACGGAATCGAAGCACTACACGGGAACGGACGGCGAAGTGGTGACGCACGGCGGCAAGCTGTACGTGGCGATGCAAGATCTTCCGCCCCCTCCGAAGGGCAAAGTGTACCAAGCGTGGACGCTGGCCAAGGGCGCGAAGGACATGGCGCCGTCGGTGACCTTCGTGCCGGATTCACACGGCGTCGCGATCGTCTCGCTGCCCGTCGACGCGCGGCTTACGAATACGGTGGCCGTCAGCATCGAGCCGGAAGGCGGCAGCAAGGCGCCGACCAGCAAACCCGTGCTCGTCGTGCCGCTCAACTAGCCTCACCGAAGGTGTCGTGACGCGCGTCGAGCGCATTTCAGTCGCTACCGAAAAAGCGGCGCTCGAGTATCTGTCGGCGAAGCCGGCCGAGAACGTCTTCATCAGCTATCTGCTGCGCTTCGATCTCTCGTCGGCGACGCGAAATCGAATCTTCGTCTTACTCGAAGGCGGCGCCGTGCGCGGATTAGCATATTTTGCGCGACAAGTCGTGCTCGCATGCGATCCCGAATCGGTCGCGCCGTTCGCTCGCGAATCGCACAAGCACATGGGCGAGCGAATGCTGGTGGGACCGCGCGCTACCGTCGAGGCGTATTGGGAACTCGTGCGCGCCTGGCACCCGCCGCCGCGCCTCGTTCGCGAACGCCAGTTCCTGATGGCGGTCGACCGCGCGCGACTTCAGCCGTACGACCACAGCGTCACCGTGCGACACGCGCGACCGGACGAATGGACGACCGTGGCCGACAACTCGGCGGCGATGATCGACGGCGAACTCGACTACGATCCGCGCAGCCGCTCCGCCGCCTTTTCCTCGAACGTGCGCCGCATGATCGACGAGAATCTGTGGTGGGTCGGCGAGTCGCTGGGAAGGTTGTGTTTCTTCTGCAACATCGGACCGTGGTGTCCGAAGACGGCCCAACTGCAAGGCATTTGGACGCCGCCGGAGTATCGCGGCCGCGGACTGGCGTCGTCCGCACTCGGTGCGATATGCGATCGTCTTCTCAACGACATCCCGCAGTTGTCGCTCTACGTGAACGATTTCAACGTGCCGGCAATCGCGCTCTATCGCCGAATCGGGTTCGAGACGTTGGGAGAGTTTCGAACCCTGTTGTTCTAGCGCCCGGTCATGGCGGTTGCGAGCAAGCTGGCGTTGCGAGCGACCACGCCGTAGATGGAGAGTTGCGGGTTCGCTCCGATGCTGGTCGGGAACACCGAGCCGTCGAACACGAAAAGGTTGCCGACTTGATGGTGCCGCCCGGTCCCATCGACGACCGACGTGTGCTCGTCCGATCCCATCCCGCAGCCGCCCATCACGTGGGCGCTCACCACGCGCATCAGCAGCAGCTCCATCGGCAGCGCGGCGATCTCCGCGCGGGCCTGCGACCACGACGTGTATGGCCAAGCCGATTCGTGCAGCGGCATCACGGTCTTCGCCCCCGCGGCGAATTGAATCTCCGCCATCGAAAGTAATCCCCGGCGTAAACCATCCCATACGAACGAATTGATCGGGTAGTCGAGTTCCGGCGAATGATCGTGACGGAGGTGCACGTTGCCGCCTTCACTTTGGTCGTTGAAACCGTCGCGCAGCAGCGCGATTATCACTTCTTTGTTCGGCATATCTTCGAGCAGCAGCGCGTGCTTCTGGCCGAACCCTTGGGTGAGCGAGCCGTACTGCAGCGGATATATCGGCGGCACCTCCAGCTTATAGCCGATCGGACCGTCCAACGGCTGCGTTTCCAAGAAGTGATCGGTATACACGGTTTGCGGCGCGCCCGCGAAACCGTTGACGACTTCCGGCATCACGGCTGCGGACACCGCGACCGGGTGCAGAAACGTGCGCACGCCGAGACGCTGATGCGGATTTGGAATGTCGCTGCGCAGGAGCAGCGCCGGGGTATTGATGGAACCGCCGGAGGCAATGTAGCTCTTGGCGGCGATCGTTACGGTATACGGCGTATTGCGCAGCCCTCGTTCGTCGAGCGCTTCGCATAAGAGGCCGTTGATCGAATTGCCGCCCATCGTGAAGCGTTCCGCGCGACAGTGCGTGAGAAGCGTCGCGCCACGCTGCAGCGCGGCCGGGATCGTCGTGACCAGCATCGATTGTTTTGCATTGGTCGGGCAGCCCAAGCCGCAATACCCGAGATTCCAGCACGCCTTGACGTTGCGCGGAACGACCGCCGTCGCAATCCCAAGCTTTTCCGCGCCGCGCTTCAAGACGGCGTTATTTTCGTTCGGCGGCAACGACCACGGCGCAACGTGGAGCCGTCGTTCCATCATCGAAAACCACGGCGCGAGCGCCTCCGGCGTGTAGTCGGTCAGCCCGAATCGCTTGCGCCAGTATGCGAGCGTCCCGACCGGCGTGCGAAAGCTGCTCGTCCAGTTGACGGTCGTCGATCCGCCGACCGTGCGACCCTGTAGAATCGTGATGCCTTTGTCCGACGTCTGCCGATTTCCCGACTCTTGATACATGAGCGGATACGCTTCACGTTCGAGCATGTGAAAATCGCTCGATGAAAGCAATCCGCCGGCTTCGACCATCACGACCTTCAGCCCGGCGTTGCTCAGAATCTCCGCCGCCGTGCCGCCGCCCGCACCCGTTCCCACGATGACGACGTCGGCTTCAAGATGCAAGTTGCCCTGCAGCTTCGAGAGATCGCGCACGTCCCAGCCATGCTTGACGCCTTCGGTGATCGGATCGTGAATCATCAGCCGAGGTTCGGCGGACCGGGATACCCGATCTTCGCCCACGACGCGCCGTTGCCGTACCACGAGGCCATGACGATCGTGTGCAGTGCCTGATATGCCGTACGAAACAGCGTTAGCCCGCTGAAACGCCATCTTTCGAGAAATTTTGCTACGTCGGCCGGCGACGCATCGTCCCACGAACTCCAGATTCCCGCAGCGAAGCCGCGCGTCACCGGAAACGAGAGCAGGCCGAAGAGCTGCTGCAGCTCGCCTTGCGGAGCCGGCGCAAGCCCCGCGGCCGCGATATCGACGCCGCGAACGACCTCGACGAGAGCGGTCGCGTATGCTGGTTTATCTGGCGGCAGAGCACCGGCGAGCATCGCGCTGCCGATCGCGGCCATCGTCGCGCGATCGCCGGGGCCGAGGATCTTATACGGATAGGACGGATCGTTGAACGGCGCGCGTCCGGGCGCGTTCGAACGCGCGCAGTTCGCCAGTGCGAGAACGGCCGCACCGGCGACGCCCGTCTGGATCAGTTCGCGGCGCGAGAGGAGACTCAAGACTCAGCCCGTGATGATGAAGAACACGATCCGAGCGGCCGGTCCTTCGGAATAGACGATCGCACCGGTGCCGGTTTCGTCGGTGCTAAATGTGGAGTAGAGCTTCGCCGGGCTAATGCTCGAGACGTCGCCGTTCTTGATTCCGGTTCTCGTTCCAAACGAAAGCGTGACCGCGGCATTGTTGCCGGCATCCTGTACGGCCAGCTTCCCGTCGACGTTGAGGCTTTTCGCGTTGACGGTTTCATCGAACGTCCCCTTTTGCGCGACGACGAGTGTTCCGCCGCTAATCGTCCAGCGATCACCGCTGCCCTCGGCGAGCGTCAAGCCACCCGGAGCGCCCGTATATCCGTTGAGTGAAACCGTGCCGCCGGTCACCGTTCCGCTACCGGTAAATCCCTTGAGGATCGCCGAAACGCCCAGCGCCTGCGACGACGAAACCGGAACCACGCCGCCGAAACCGCAGGTGTTCGTCGTTGCGTACGTGCACGTCAACCCGAACGACAGCGCAATGCCGTGGCCATTCGGCTTGCTCGAGATCGTGCCGGTCGAAACCGACTGCGTGACGTTGGAAGACGAGACGGTCGTCGTGTTGGCGATCGATCCGTACCCGACGTGCCGTCCGCGAGCGTTGTAGATCGTCGCTTTTCCGGAGATCGCAACGGTGTACAGCGGATTCGTGCCGACCGTGAGCGCCGCCGTCAGCACCGAGTGCGACAGCTTCTGCGTGCACGCCTTATCGTAGAAGACGTCGACGGTCGCCGTCAGCGACGTCGGGCTCGTAATGACGACCGTCCTTTCGACGCCGTCCTTACACGTGCCGTCGGGGGGCGGCACTTTCCCGCTCAACACGCCTTGAATACCGGAGAGCGCCGCCGTGAGCAGCGACGCACCATGAATCCCTTGCGCTACGGCAATCGCCGCCTGAGCTTCGAGCCGCTGCGTCGTAACGCCCATCCCCGGGCTCGGAGCCGGCGTCGGTGCAATGCCGACTGTGGCGCTCGTGCACCCGGCGAAAGCGAAGCTCGAAACGACCAAGAGCGTGAATACGTTGCGCATGATCACGCAATTCCAGAGCGGAAGTGATTCCCCTACTTCAACGTGAGCGGGCGGTACCGAATCCGATGCGGCTTCGAGGCCTCCTCGCCGAGGCGCACGCGTTTGTCGCCTTCGTATTCTTGGTAGTTGCCTGCAAAGAAATACACCGCCGAATCGCCTTCGAAGGACAGGATGTGCGTAGCGATTCGATCCAGGAACCAGCGATCGTGGCTGACGACCATCACGGTGCCGGCAAATTCACCGAGCGCATCCTCGAGCGCGCGCAACGTTTCGACGTCGAGATCGTTCGAAGGTTCGTCCAGCAGCAGAACGTTCGCACCTGAGAGCAGCGTCTTGGCCAAGTGCAGGCGCGCACGTTCGCCGCCGGAGAGCGTGCCGACGGCTTTCTGCTGATCGCCGCCTTTGAAGTTGAAGCGTCCGAGATAGGCGCGGGACGGCATCTCGAACTTTCCTACCATCAAAATGTCCTGGCCGCCGGTGACGTCGTCGAAAACGGTCTTCGCGTCGTCGAGCGATTCGCGACTCTGATCGACCACGCCGAGTTTAACGCTCGGCCCGATCGCGATCTCGCCCGAATCCGGCTTTTCTTTTCCGGCAATCATGCGAAACAGCGTCGATTTGCCGGCGCCGTTTGGACCGATGATGCCGACGATCGCCCCGGCCGGAACCGAGAAGTTCACGTCGGCCATCAACAGGCGATCTCCGTACGCCTTGCTCACGTCTTTGAAGTCGATCACGCGATCGCCCAATCGCTCGGCCACCGGAATGAAGATCTCGCGCGTCTCATTGCGGCGCTGATATTCGTAGCTCGAGAGTTCCTCAAAGCGCGCGATGCGGCTCTTGCTCTTGGATTGCCGCCCTTTCGTGCCGGAGCGAACCCACTCCAGCTCGCGCTTGAGCGCCTTTTGCCGGGCCGACTCCGTGGCTTCTTCTTGTCCGAGCCGCTCCTGTTTCTGCTCGAGCCAGCCACTGTAATTGCCCTTCCACGGAATGCCGCGGCCGCGATCGAGTTCCAGGATCCATTCCGCAGCGTTGTCGAGGAAGTAACGGTCGTGGGTGATGGCGACGACGGTGCCCGGAAAGCGCAGCAAGAATTGTTCCAGCCACTCGACGCTTTCCGCATCGAGATGGTTGGTCGGCTCGTCGAGCAGCAGCATGTCCGGTTTCGACAAGAGCAGGCGGCACAGGGCGACGCGCCGCTTTTCGCCGCCCGACAGCGTGGCGATCTTCGCATCCCACGGCGGCAGGCGCAACGCATCCGCGGCGATCTCCAACTGCTGGTCGCCGTCGTCGCCGCCTTCTGCAAAGAGGACGGCTTCGAGTTTGGCTTGCTCTTCGGCGAGCGCTTCGAAATCCGCGTCGGGTTCGCCGTACGCTGCGAATACTTCATCGAGCCGCTTGCGGGCGGCGTTCGTTTCGGTGAGCGCTTCTTCAACCGTTTCTCGAACGGTTTTGTCCGCGTCGAGTTTCGGTTCTTGTTCCAAAAAGCCGATCGACAGATTCGGCATCGGCGCGGCTTGGCCGTCGAACTCCGCGTCTACACCCGCCATGATGCGCAGCAGTGAAGATTTCCCCGAGCCGTTGAGGCCGAGAATCCCGATCTTGGCTCCCGGAAAGAAACTCAGCGAAATATCTTTGAGGATCTGCCGTTTCGGCGGGACCATCTTACTAAGCTTGAACATCGAATAAACGTATTGCGTCACCCGCATTCTCTACCGCCCGGCGCCGCCCGAAGCCTGTTCCCACCGGCCTGCGCCTCCTGGAGTATACTTATGTCGTGAAACGCGCCTTCGCCCTCGCGGCCGCGCCGGCCGACTGCATTGGAAAGGTCTCGCATGAAGTATGCCCTCGTCGCCGTTCTCGTACTCTTTGCGGCCGCACCCGCCCAAGCGGCGAGCGGCGCCGACGCCCTCGGGAAGCTCGAAGGTATCTGGCAAGCCACGGCGACGGCGTTGGCGACACCCTACAGCAAGGCGGGCTCGACGACGGGCGATACCACCTGCGCGTGGTCGTCATCGCGCGACTTCCTCATCTGCCAGCAGGCAGTTTCTAGCGACGGAGCGCTTACGCACTCCGTCGCCGTCTACACGTACGACTCCGCCGGTGCGAAGTATCATTTCTATGCGGCGCGCGTCAACGGCGTTTCCGACGTCGGCATCACGGTCGACGACAGCGGCATCACCTATACGACGACGTTCGCGGACGGCACGAAGAACGTCACGGTGCGTACCCTCAACGTGTGGGACGATCCGGATCACTATCGCTTTTGGACGGAATATACGACCGACGGCACGCACTGGGCGAAGATGCTTACCGGCAGCGCGCATCGGACGAAGGCACAGCCGTGACCGCGCGCATTTTTTGCGTAACGCTCGCGGCGGCGGCGCTTTCGATGGGGCTCGGTGCGTGCAGCGGCACCATCGGCCCGGTGCCCGGCCCCGCTTCCGGACCGCCGGTGGTGCCGCCCGCCCGCGGCACCATCATCTCGATGACGCGCGCCGGAACGATCACCGAAGCGCAGATGAGCGCCGGACTGCCGGGCCAAGTCATCACCGCGCTGGGCGGCGCGCCTGACTGCAACGTCACGCTATACGCCATCACGTATCGGACGATCGGCGTGCAGGGTGAACCGGCCGACGCAAGCGAGGGGTTCTTCGTTCCCGGCAACGGCTGTAAGAAGCCGTATCCGCTGGTCGGCTACGCGCAAGGCACCAACGTGATCAAAGCGCAGAAGATCACCAACCCCACGAAGCGCAACATCGAACCGGTCGTCGTGGCGGCGATCTACGCGGCTCATGGAGATGCGGTTGCAGCGACCGACTATCTCGGGCTCGGCTACTCGAGTTATCCCTATCAGCCGTACTTAGTCGTCAGCGCCGAAGCGAGTGCGGTGATCGACTCGATGCGGGCCGCTCGCGCCGCGGCGAACATGCTCCACGTTTCGCTCTCGCGCAGCGTGCTCGTCACCGGACATTCGCAGGGCGGCCAAGCGGCGATGGCGACGCAGCGCGAGATCGAAGCTTCCAACGCCGCGGAGTTCCACTTGGTCGCGGACGCGCCGTCGAGCGGGCCCTACGCCTTGACGCAAACCTTGGTCGACGGCGTGACCCATCCCGGGCAAAACGCGCCGGTCTTGGCCGCGTATGCGCTAACGTCATATCAGCACGTTTACAACAACGTCTATGCGACGCCCACCGACGCGTTCAAACAGCCGTACGCAGCCGGCATCGATACGCTGCTTCCGGTGAACACGTACGCGCAGGCGGCCAAGCTCGATGGCACCACGCTGCCGCTAAAGCTAAATGCGCTTCTTCAGCCCGCATTCGCGCGCGCGTTCGAAAGCGACCCGACGACCGGCGGCCGCGTCGACACCGCAATCAACGACTTGCTTGACGGCTGGACGCCGGTCGCACCGCTGGCGCTGTGCGGCGGCAGTCGCGACCCGCAAGTGGAATACAAAAACGCGCGCCTGGCCTACGCGTATTTCAAGAAACGGGGTGCGGCCGTCACGCTTACCGACGTCAATTCGTACATGCCGCCGAGCGTGCCGCTCTCCGAATACCACGACGCGGTCCTGGTACTCTGCCTCACGCTGAATCGCGTCGCGATTCTCGATCAGAACGCGCGAAGGTCGCGCGGTGTTCCAAAGTACGTAAACGCGAGACGATCCTCGCCTTGGCCTTCGTCGAAGTACGGATGGTCCTTATAGAGCGTCCGTTCGAAACGACGGTCTAACGCTGCCAGCATCGCGGCCGACGTATGCAAGCCGGCGCGCTCCGCCCGCCACGCTCGACCTTCCTCGTCCGTTTCGTCGCGGCGCTCCCACCCGTAATCGTCGATCGCGACGAAGCCGGGCCGCGTCAGCATCGATGACATTTTTGCTATGGTGCCCTCAAGATCGTCGACGTGATGCAGCACGAGCATCGCGACAACGCAATCGAACGTTCTGCCGCCGGAGTCGTACGTTTCGAAACTCCGGGCGAGCGCCGGGAACTCCGCGCGCGGGGCGCGGTCGATCGCCGTTACGTCGAGACCTCCGAGCGAAAGCTTCGACGCAAGTTCGCCGGCACCGCTGCCGATCTCGAGCACGCGCGTTCCAGCCGCTAAGCGCGCGAGCAGAAGTTCGCCGAACGTCTCGATCCGGAAGGCCGCCATACGAAAAGGTTCCTCACGGGAGTGCGGTCAAGCCTGGTTCATGCCACCCAGCGAATTCTCGCGCGGCCGATTTCTCGCGATAGCGGCCGCGTTTCAAGCCGCGATGCTTCCGCTGGAAACTCGTGCTCAAGCTGTACCGCCGAGCCCGAACACTGCGTCCCAAGCGCTCTTAACACAACTCCACCGCAATCGTCTAGACCGGCGCGCGCTGGTCCTGAGCGGCGGCGGGGCACGCGGCGCTTACCAGGCCGGATTGATCGCGTCGTGGGTCGCCGCGGGCAACGTCAAAGACGGCGAGCCGCTTAAACCCTACGGACTCGTTTGCGGCACCTCGATCGGCGCGCTGAATGCATACATGGTTGCGACCGGGCGGTATTCCGAACTGCACACCATGTGGCTCACCGTCGCGCGCCAGGACGTCGTTAAGCTCAAGAGCCGTTATCGCTACATCGTCGACCCAACCTCGGGCCTCGGAAACCGGATCGCGCAGGCGATCGGTCTCGCGCTCGGCCTGAAGAGCAACGTCAAGGGCGTGCTCGACAGCGGAAGCGTTCGCAACTGGCTCACGCAACACATGGATCCGGCCGCGCCCGTGCTGATGCCGGTGGTCTGGACGGTGACGAACCTGTCGGATCAGCGCCCCGAATTCTTTTACCGCATTCCGACGGAACTTACGGAACTCGAACGCAACACCGCAATCGAGGCGATCAAAGAGACGGTCGGGCCGGATACCGCGGTCCGCGAAGCGACACCGGACATTTTGATCGATTCATTGCAGGCCTCGGCCTCCATTCCGCTTGCGTTCGATCCGGTCGAACTGCCGTCGCCGACCGGCGGCACGGCGCAATACGTGGATGGAGGCGTTACCGCGAACACGCCGATCGGCGTGGCTCGCGCCTTCGCGTCGATCGTCGACGTCGTCTTGATGGATCCCGTTTTCCAACCCGAGACGTACAAGAATGCAATGGAAATCGGTATCGGCGTTTTCGGCACGATGCAGCAGCGCATTCTCGATTCCGACGTTCGGGCGGCGGTGTTCGAAACGTATGGGAAACAGGCGTTCGACGCGCTGTCGGCTTCGAAGGTCGCGCAGCTGACCCACGGATCGGCGGCGAAATACGCGGAGTTCGAGGGTTTTCTGAACTCGCTCTACGCCTCGACGTTCTACGTGAAGCGTCCGGAGAAAGTCTTGCCCGTCGAAGTCGTGGGATTCAACGACGAGCAAGGAATAGCCGCGACCTGGAACATCGGATACCTCGCCGGTTCGACGCCATTTGCGCAATACGAAACCGACGAGTTCGCCTTCTGACTGGAGGAGAAGATGCTTAAGACCTTTGCGATTGCACTCGTCTCGGCGATCGGGGCGTTTGGCGTGCCGTCGGCGGCTCGGGCCGCTTGTACCGCGGCGCCCTACCATCAGTTCGATTTCTTCGTCGGTCAATGGAACGTCTACGATGCGAAGGGCCGCTTCCTGGGAAGCGACGTCGTCGAGAAACGCTTGAACGGCTGCGTCATCTACGAGCGATACACAAACCCCGACGGCAGCGTTGGAATCGGTCTAAGCGGATATCAAGCCAAGAACGGCACGTGGCATCAGGACTTCATGGGGGACGACGGCCTGGTAGTCTTGCTCGACGGCTCAAGAGGGCATCTTGCCGCAATGGTGATGTCCGGCGTAGATTATCCTGCCGATGGAACGCGCCGTCACGATACTGGAATCTGGGTCGTTCACGGTGCGGTCGTCGAGGAGACGTGGACGGTTTCGATCGACAACGGTAAAACGTGGAAAACGCAGTTCCACGGCTTCTTTCATCGTAAGACCTAGCTGCCGGCGTGGAGAACTCTTAGCCATGGACCATCGAGAGCTTGCACACGCCGCGGGGCGGGCGCTCGCCAGCCTTGGAGACGAGCGAGAGCTTCCGTGCAATCCGCTCATACGAGAGCATGCGGCAGGTCTGCCGTACGATACGTTGCGCGCCGCCACGCTGCGCGCCCTAGAATCGCTCGCACCGCCGAGCCCGGACGCAGCCCAGCAGAAACAGCGCCGCCTGTACGACATTCTCGTTCGATGCGATCTGCGCGCGGAACCGCACAAGCTCGCCATCGCCGGGCTCGGACTGTCGCGGCGCCAATTCTATCGCGAGCGGCACGAAGCGCTGCTTGCGCTCGCGGTCGCAATCGAACGCGAACTGCGGCGGCTGCGGCCGATCTCGGTTTCGCTGGAACTCGGCGACGCCGCCGAAGCATATATCGAAGCGCTGCGTTCCGCGGGTCAATATCGTACGGTGTGGCGCGAAGCCCGCGCCCTCGCGATACGAGCCGCCGGCGAACCGCGTGAAATAGAACTCTGGATCATCGCATCGGAGGCGGCGCGCTACGTCTGCGGACCGAAAGAGGTCGAGGATGCGCTGGATCGCGCGCGGCGCGCCGTCCATCGCGTCGAAGGCCGCGCCGGCACGTTCAAGCACGTTTTGTGGAATGCGATCGGCGAAATAAACCGGCAGTGGACCGACGCCGACTACGACGGAATGCGCGCGACATTCGAAGCGGCTTTGCGTCGCGGCCCGGATGAGAGTACGCTGCAAGGTCCCGAAGCGATTCTCGTGGGGATCATGCTCGGGTACGTGGCGTCGATGGAGTGCGACTGCGGCCGGTGGGAACGCGCCCAAGACCTGTACGCGCGAGCGACGATACTAGCCGAGCGCGGTAAAACGTTCACGACGCGATCCTCGCACCTGCGGCTCTCCGCGCAAATCGCCCGGGCGAAAGGCGATAAAGCGCGGTCCATCGCCGAATACCGGACGGCGCTCGATAGCGACCGCGCCGCCGGTCAACTCGGTTTGGTCGCCATGTCCGCCGTCTACTATGCCTCGGTGGCGCACGACGGCGATGCCGAACGCATGATGCGATTCGCCGACTACGGTCTCGAAATTGCCGAGCGATTCTATCCCGGCGATCGCTTCGCCCGGCTCACGCTCGAATCGCTCGACCTCATGCTGGAAGCCCGCGGCATCGCAGCAGCGCGCGGCGCCGTCTCCCGCGTTCGCCGCGCGGGGCTCGGACTGCGCGACACGCTCTTCCTCGAACTCGCCGATGCCAAAATCGCCGCGCGGAGCGGCGACCATGCAGCCGCCTTCGAGCGTGCCGATGCAGTAGCGAATCGTCTCACGCAACGCGGCATGTCGGCGTGGGCCAGCGACGCCGAGCTGACGGCCATCGAGAGCTGCGCTAAACTCGGTCAGCGCAAGCGCGCGGGCCGGCGGCTTTTCGACTTCGCCGACGGCGTCGTCGGCGCCGAATCGCGCGAGCGCGCGCACCAGCTCGGTACGCTCCTGACGCTTCCGGGCTAGCGTGATTCGGCCGATCGAGAAGCGCGACGCCGCCGCGTGGGCTGCGATGCGCAGCCGCCTGTGGAAATATGAGGACGCTCCTGCGCTCGCGCGCGAAGCGCACGCGTTCGTCGACGGTACCAGCGATGGGATCGTCGATGCCGTGTTTATTGCCGAGGATGTCGCCGCAGGTCCGATCGGTTTTCTCGAACTCTCCGTGCGCGCTTTTTCCGACGGCTGCGATTCGATGCCGGTGCCGCACGTCGAAGGCTGGTTCGTCGAGGAGTCCGCGCGACATCGCGGCGTCGGCCGATCGCTCGTTGCGGCCGCCGAGGCGTGGTCCCGGCAACGCGGCTACACCGAGCTCGCCTCCGATACCGAAATCGACAACGAAGGCTCGCGGCTCGCCCACGGAAGCCTCGACTTTGAAGAGGTCGATCGCCTGATCAAATTCCGCAAGCGGCTTTAGCGGCACGATTCGCGCCGGCGCGGGCGGCCAAAGGGAACGTCCCTGCGGCGATGAAGCGCTTCACAATGCTCCCGCCGCCTTTCACTGCCGAAACCGCGCCGCAGAAAGCGCGCTTTGCCGAAGACGCGTGGAATAGCCGCGATCCCGAACGGGTTTCGCAGGCGTATACGCCCGACAGCCGGTGGCGCAATCGCAACGAGTTCTTCTCGGGTCGCGAAGCCATCGTTGCATTTTTGCGCCGCAAGTGGGCGCGCGAACTCGACTACCGTCTCGTCAAGGAAGTTTGGGGATTCCGCAACAACCGCATGGCCGTGCGTTTTGCGTATGAATGGCACGACGACTCCGGCAACTGGTTCCGAAGCTACGGAAACGAGCTGTGGGAGTTCGACGAAGAAGGCCTGATGCAGCGTCGCGAGGCCAGCATCAACGATCTTGCAATCCAAGAGTCCGACCGAAAGTTCCGTTGGGAAGGTGCGCGCCGCCCCGACGACTTTCCCGGACTAACGGAGCTCGGCTTGTAGGCACAAGTGCGCCGACAAGGCCCTCAACAAGGGGGCAAGGAAAGCCCGGCGATGAGGCGCCTGCTGCCACGGATGGTTGCGGTCCTAGCGTTACTCGGAGTTGCGCTATGCGCGCCTGCCTTCGGTCAAAACTCAGATCCGATCTCGCTGTGGTCCGTGCCGTCGGCGCGCGTCGACGGCGCCGATCCATCCGCATTCACGCCGGACACGACCGCCTCGCTTTTCAAACCGGCAACCGTGTCGTTCACGATCCCGTACGATCCGCGGTGGGCCGATTCAAAAGGCTGGGACATCGACACCGACGAGAACGAATACTCGGCGATTCTCACCTTTCACGGAACCGACGGTGCGGTTCATAACGTGCAGTTCGGCATGCAGATTCCGCAACTGCAACGTGCCGTAAAGCGCGGACGCCCAACCATCGAGATTCCGCGAGACGTGATGCCGGGAACGCCGCTGGTGGTCACGTTGCAAGGTTCCGAAGCGCGCCCGGGAGCGCGCATCCTTTCGTCGGAAACGGAAGCGCGGGAGTCGTTCGACAACGATCGTCTCGCGAACGTACCGCTCATCGTTCTTTGCGGCTTTTTCCTCGCGATCGCGCTCACCAACGTCGTCTTGTTTCTTTTTTCGCGCGACGTCGCGTATCTGTACTATAGCCTCACGATGCTCGCCGCGGCGATGGTCGTCCTACGGCAAAACCCGGGGCTGTTCTATACGTTGATCATCCCGCGAACGTCGGCACCGGTCCTTATCGTTTCGTACCTAAGCGTCTTTGCGTACGTTGTTGCGACGGTCGCTTTCACCCGCAGCTTCCTGCGAACGCGAGCGCTTTCGGTACGGCTCGATCGCCTGCTGCTCGTGTCGCTCGTTGCGTACATCGTTTTCGACAGCGTCGTTTTCTTCTTCTTTACGAACGCCTCGATCGGTCCGGTGAAAGTGTCCGTTCTCGGCAACATCGCGGATGCGGCCATCCTGGTCGTCATTCTGGGCGTCGGCATCGAAGCGTTGCGCCGGCACTACGAGCCCGCCCGCTTTTTTGTCGTCGCCTTCTCCGGCGTCGTCGCCGGCGTCGCCGCGGACAGCCTCTTTGCCATCACCGGCGTTCGCTTCGCCTTAGCGCCGTATCTCGGCATCGCGTGGGAAGGACTCTTCCTAACGGTCGCGCTCGCGGACCGCGTTCGCAAACTCAATCTAGCCAAGGACGCTGCCAATGCGGAACTGCTCTCGGTTCAGTCAAGAGCGCTCGCGGAAGCGCGGCGCCACTCCTCCGAGCTCGAATACGTTGCCATGCACGATCGACTTACGGGCTTGCCGAATCGAAGCAGCATCGAGCACGTACTGGCCGAGCTCGGCGAGTTCAGCAACGACAGCGAGCTCGACGCGCTGGCATACGTGGACATCGATCACTTCAAGGTCGTCAACGATACTGAGGGCCACGCGGAAGGCGACCGTCTGCTGGTCCTTCTCGCGCAGACGCTCGAAAGCGCCGTCGACTCGCGGGATACGGTCGCACGCGTCGGCGGCGACGAATTTGCGATCGTCCTTCGAGCACGCTCCGAGGAGGCGCTTCGCCGCACGTGTGAAGCGCTGCGGGAGGCGATCGCAAACCTAAAATTCGCCGGCGCGAAGCAACGCTTCCCGATCTCGGCCAGCGTAGGCTGTGCCGTCCGGCGCGGCTCCATTCACCCAACCGCGCTGCTCGCGCTCGCCGACGCAGCCTGCGCTCGGGCGAAAGACGGCGGCCGCAATCGCGTTCATTTCGTGAGCGACGAGATGAGCGCCCATCACGCGCGCAGCGAAATGGCGTGGATGGCGCGCATCGCCGAGGCGTTCGAAAAGAATCGCTTCCGGCTCTACTGTCAGACGATCGTAGCGCTCGGCGCAGACGCGCCGATCGAGCGCCGCGTCGAAGTCCTGATCCGCCTTCTCGATGACGACGACCAGGTGATCGAGCCGTCGCACTTCCTGCCGGCTGCGGAGCGCTATGACTTGATCGCGCAAATCGACCGGTGGGTGATTTCGACGGCGCTGCCGCTCCTCGCACCGATGGTCGCAAACGACACGCTTCAAAGCATCTCGATCAACCTTTCAGGCGGCGCGCTCCGGGATGCGACCCTGCCGCAGTTTATCTTGCACAGCATCGAAAAGAGCGGCATTCGCTCGTCCGCGCTTTGCTTCGAAATTACCGAAACCGTCGTTACCTCGGGCTTGCCCGCGCTGCAATCCCTCATGAACACGCTGCGGCCGCACGGTATCAAATTCGCACTCGATGATTTTGGCACCGGCAGTTCGTCGCTGGGCTTGCTCAAAGCGATCTCGGTCGACTACCTCAAAATCGACGGCAGCTTCGTGCAGCACTGCGCGACCCAGCCGATCGACATGGCAATCGTCGAAGCCATCCGCCGCGTATCGCAGATTTTAGGCTTAAAAACCGTCGCCGAGTACGCGACCGACGAAGCGGTGGTCGCGAAGCTGCGCGGCGCGGGCATCGACTATGCGCAGGGGTGGGCGTTCGGCAAAGCCGAGCCGATCGAGTTGCTGACCGCAGCGACGGCGAAACGTTGATCTTCTTCTCAAAACTCAAACGCCTCTACGGCGACCTCTCGGCGCCGGAGCCGAGAGCGCCCTTCGCGCTGATCGTCTGGGAGAACGCCGCATATCTGGTCAGCGACGAGCGGCGGTCGCTCGTCTTCGAAAATTTGAAGGAACGGATCGGCGTCGATCCTGCGTCGCTGCTGGCGGCCGGAGCGCGAAAGATCGAGGCGGCGATTCGCGACGGCGGCATGCAGCCGCCGCATCGCGCGGCGAAGGTGCTCCGGTGCGCGCAGATCGCCATCGACTATGCCGACGGCGAGTTGTTCGAAACGCTGCGCTCGCTCGATTCGAAAGCGCGACGAACGCTGCTCAAGCGCTTTCCGGGCATCGCCGATCCCGGTGTCGCGAAGGTCTTGCTTTTCTGCGGCTTGGCATCCGGCCCGGCGATCGATTCGAATGGCTTACGCGTTCTCGAGCGCCTCGGCCTAATCGACGAAGGGTTACCGTACGCCGCCGGCTTCCGCGCCGGCGTGACCTATCTACTCGAACACGGCGTCGATACGAGTACGCGAGCCATCGAAGCCTTCACCCTGCTGCGGCACCACGGCCGCGAACTCTGTAAGCGTACGCATCCGGACTGCGATCGCTGCCCTCTGCGTGGGGAATGTCCGTACGGAATCAAGCGTTTACGGTCGAGTGTACGAAGAGCCTAGATTTCGGGCGGGATCGGTGCGTCGTTTTCGATCAGCCCTTCCGATTCAAGATCCTGCCAAAACGCCTGCGGGATTCTCGTCTGCAGCGACGTGTAATCCGCGAGCACCTGCTGCGGATTCGCGCAGCCGACGACCAGGGCGGCCGCCACGTCCGGCGCCTTCGAGAACTTTAGTGCGGCCGTGCGCAGGTCGACACCGTGACGCTCCGCAACCGCGCGCAGCCGAGCGCGCTTCTCGATGGCCCCGTCCGGGATTTTATAGTTTTCCTTGCCGTAGTTGAAGCGCGGGCTACCGCTGATGAAGCCGGCATTGAGCGACGAACCGACGACAAAGGCCATTCCGCGTTCTCGTGCTTTTGGAAAGACCTGGTGCAGCGCATTCTCATGATCGATCAACGAATATTGCCGCGCTAAGAGACAGACGTTCGCGTCCGCAACATCCATCAGTTTGAGAATCGGTTCGGGCGAGTTGACGCCGAGCCCCCAGCCTTTGATCACGCCTTCGTCGCGCATCCGACTCAGCGCGGGAAATGCGCCCTTGCGCGCGATCTCGAATTGCTCTTCCCACGGCCCCGGTAACCACGGATTATCCGGCGAAAGATCGTGAACGAACGCGACGTCGAGGGTGTCAACACCTAAACGCTGCAGACTGTCTTCGATCGACCGCTTGACGCCATCGGCCGAGTAGTCGTAACGGAGATTGTTCGGTGAAGGCGTGAACGGAAAGTAGTCCTTCGCGTTGTTCTCGCGCGACGCCGTAAGTAACTTACCGACCTTCGAGGATAGGACGTACTCGCCGCGCGCTCGTGTGTGCAAAAACGCACCGAGGCGGCGCTCTGCCAACCCCAAACCGTACCATGGAGAAGTGTCGTAGTAGCGCACGCCGGCGCCCCATGCGGCTTCGATCGTCGCGTACGCGACCTCATCAGTTACGTACGCGAACTCGTTGCCGAACGGCACGCCGCCAAGCCCGAAGGGAGTTTCCCGGAAGATTTCAAACGCGTTCATGCCTACGTTTATCCCCCGCAAAGCCGGCGGTCTAACGGCCGCAAAAAGGCGTCGTGTCAGCGCGCCGAAGGCCCATGCCTGGATCCAATCCGGCGAGCTCCGAGCGGCGCGCTTATATTTTTCCTGATGGCTTCACCAAATAAAACTGACCAGACCCCGTAGTGGCAATGAATTCATCATGTTCACTGAGTCCACCGAGGTAGGGGGCAAAGCAGGCAACGCAATCGGCGGTGAGAACGCTGTAATTGCCCGGCGGCCTAATGTCCGACGAAATTGAGTTTAGAATGCCGTTCTTGTATAGAAAAAGACCTGATACTTCGGCGCCGATGATATCACCGGCGTTGTTAATACCCGTCGCTTCCCTCGCCGGTGCGGGCAAATATGTTACGCCGCAGGCGCTATAGACATACGCCCGCGGAGTAGAACAGCCGTACGCGCCAACGACAGCGTTTCGATCGTTGATCCAGGCACTTATTGAGCACAGAGGTTCCGGCCCGATCAGTATTGTGCTTTGCCCGATGACGCTCGTTATTGTTGCCTGACAACATGTAGCTTGCCCTTGAGTATTAGCGATCTCATTCTTATCATTAATCGTCTGGATGTAACTAAATGCGTCAGCAATAAACGTTGCTTGCGTGCCATCTGTGTAAAGGCGATAGAGCCCGGAAGTAAAATTGCCTGCTTGGTTAATACCCCCTGCGATAACCCCTAAATCGTTAATGGACATCGAGAAAACAGAAGAACCGAGGGTCTCATCTTGGATTGGATATGGTAAGGCCTTGACATTGCCATTTTTGTAATACAGGGCGATGCCGACGAACGAGGGCGCTGATGCGGATGGTACATTATGGTAATTACAATATCCCACAACTTCTCCGTGCACGTTAACACTAGTTGCGGTATTGATGAAGTCCCGATCCTGCTCACCAACAGTGCACCCGGGATAGTCTTTAAGAAGACTAAGCCTGCCATGGCTGAATACCGCAGCATGATCCGCAATCGAGCCCGGTATCGCGCCGTCCTTCATGATGGCGATGGGCTGAAATCCCCCGGGAAGTGCAATTGCATTGAACTGCATAGCGTGATTGCGGCCCATGAAATCTATTGCACTGTCAATGTTAGAGGCCACTTGCTGGTGCGGAAGCAGCTGCTGCGATCCACTACTACCCGAACATCCGCCATTGCCAATTGCCGCAATGAGTAGAAAAGCGAAAAATAGCTTTTGACGCATCAATTGCCACCGTCTTTCCCGCGTGCCGGAACGCCCTGAGTCTGCATGTTACTCGCGCCTCTCGATCACGGTCAATGGGGCACAAAGCCCTTTTCTTGTTAATCCGTACCTGCTCGGCGTAACGGACGTTCAGGAGCCTCCTCTGAGTCGACGCGCGGCAAAATCGTCAAAGTCAAATCATCTCGCGACATTCGTTGGGTAGCCCGAGCAGCCATGGAAGCGCCACTTAGGCTACGCAACCATCGGGCGATTGCATTTGGGGCATCGTGGATTTTGCCCCTCGATGCTGCTCGCTCTAAAGCCGTCTGACGAGCAGGCGACGGCCCCGCATCGAACTTAACCTGCGGGCGCGAGCCGAGCGCTTTCTTGGAAGAGCGCGCCGCCTGGTTGCTCTAAATCACATTGGGCCCGGATAGTGTAGACGATTCGGAACGCACGAATATCACGCTCTCGATTTTCGACGAAGGCGAAGCTCCGTCTCGCGAGGCGCTGCGAGGCCGATCACCGCGATGCGAGGCGTTCATCGTTGCGAGCGAAGCGAACGAAACGCCCCGCCGCCCGGGCTGCGAGGCCTCTAGGTGCTGCGGCCCTTCCGGTACCGGCGAACGGAAGTAACATTTCGGTACACGTCAAACTGGTTAGGATGCCCGATCTGCGTCCGGATGGGCACGCCCTCGTTTGGATCGGAGGCAGAACGTGTCCACCTATCGGAACGTCATGTTGCTGAGCATAATGCTTAGCGTCTTGAGCGGCGCTGCAGCAGTGGCATCGACGGGAACCACCCAATCCGCAGGCGCTACGACCGAGAGCGTCGTTTGGAGCCACGAGCTTGCCTATTGGCGCTACGTGCAGGCGAATGACTTGACCGCTTATCGGGGCCTCTGGAACGAAGACTTCCTCGGCTGGCCGTCGGTCAGCGCCGCACCCGTTCGCAAGGATCACATCACCGACTGGATTACATCGCAAACGGCAAAGGGTCTGACGTTCAAGACCGTTGAGTTAAAGCGTGCCGACATTCGAGTAACCGGGAATCTTACAGCTACGTTTTATTGGCTTACCTTTCAATGGGTCGGCAAAGGCGGTAGCGGAACGACCACCACCTTGCGCGTCATGCATACGTGGCTCAAGGTCGGAGACGATTGGCAAATCATCGACGGAATGTCGATGCCGCAGCCGGCAACTTCACAAAAATAAATGTACCTCTAACAACCTGACGCTGCCACGACAACTCCGCCTCAGCCGCCTGAACCGCCGAAGCCGTAGTTTATGCATGCCGTAACCGTCAACGATCTGCTTCGTATCCTCGAAACGACCGTGGTGACTTATAAGGGCGCGGTTCCCATCTCTCAGCCCCTGTATCGCGGAACCGCGTTCTTTCCGGATGGATACGGTACGAGATGTTCGTCGATGATGTCGACACCGAGAATACGCGCTTGCGGAAAGAGCGCCGTCAGCCGCGAACTCGCCTGACGGGTGCCGCATTCGCGTCGAGGATGTAAGCGTCAGGCCGTAGATCGTACCGTGCGAATAGTGGGGCTTCTTGAGGCCAGATTGCATTCGTCTGTGCCGCGAGATTGCGAACCATCGACTCGTCGGCCATCTGTTTGCCTTGCGGATTAAGGTCGGTCATCGTTCGGCGCCGATTCGCTGCATGAAGATAGGACATTAACGCGGCCAAAAACGAACCAAGGCAGAAGGGTCTACACCTGCCGAAGGGAAGGCATATCGATGCGCTGCGTGGCGGCGACCCTCATACTCTGCGTTTTGGCAGCCTGTACCGGCGGCGAGAACGGCGCCGTGTCGCCGCTGCCGAATGCGCGGGTAGCGAATTCCGCCGACGAGGCAAGAGTCAGGGTGACTGCGACGCTCCGCATTGTAATCCCGAAGCGTCGCGGCGGTAAACCGCACCACTACCTTTCGCCGGCAACGCGGTCGATCTCCATCGCGATCGCGCAAAGCGGTAAGCTGCGCCACGAGAATTTCGATTTGACTGCGGCCACTAATCCGGCATGTACCGCGTCACCCGTCGTCTGCTCGCTGAAGTTTTTGGTATCGCCGGGGGCCGCCACGCTCTCGCTTACAACCTACGATGGACTTCTCGGCGCGGGCGGTAAACCGACCGGCAACCAACTCTCCGCGAATCAAGACGTGCCCACAAATTTCGTTCGGAGCAAGGCCAACGTCGTCAAGGTTACGCTGGAAGGCATCCCCGCGTCGATCGCATTCATCCCGGGAGCCGCTTCGACGCTTACCGGAAACGCGTCTGCGGGATACGTGATCTCGAAGTGCTTTTCGGCTGCTCAGTTGGTGAGCGTTCTGGGCGTCGACGCCGATGCAAACTTCATCCTCGGGCCCGGTGCCCCGGTGACCACTCTGTCGTCGGGAGACCCGGCGCATCTGGCTGTGACGTCGCACTCGGCGGCATCACCAAACGCCTTTACACTCACGCGTCCGTCGATTCCGAGTCCAAACTCGACGGTGTATTTGACGGCGACCGTTACGCCCGCTGCCGACAGCGGCGGCGCGACGCTGCACGTGCCGATCGCAGTGAAGTTCAACTCCGACGTGTGCGGCGTCTTTACGGAGTATCCCATTTCGGGCGGCGGCGATCCCGAGGGGATCACGGCCGGCCCGGATGGCGCGCTGTGGTTCACCGAGTACGCGGACCGGGTCGGCCGGATTACCACCACGGGCACGATGACGTTTCCGAGTTCATTTCCATCAACCGGAAGCCGGCCGCGCGGCATAACGGCAGGTCCGGACGGCAATGTGTGGTTTACGGAAAACGGTACGAGCCGAATCGCTCAAGAGATCCTCTCCGGTGGGCTCAACGAAGTGTCGGTTCCAACGAGCGCCAGCTATCCCGTCGGCATCACGGCCGGATCGGACGGAAACCTCTGGTTCGTCGAGTTCGACGGCAACAACGTCGGCCGTTTTACGACGTCCTTCGCCAAGAAGGAGTTCCCGATCCCGACGCTGGCAAGTTTTCCGTACGGTATCGCTTCCGGTGCCGACGGGAATTTGTGGTTTACCGAAGGCGCCGGAAACAATATCGGCAGGATCACGACCACCGGATCGATCACCGAATATCCGATTCCGACGGCCGCGAGCGGGCCCAATATCATCGCCGCCGGACCGGACGATGCAATGTGGTTCGTAGAGTCCAGCGCAAACAAGGTCGGCCGGATCGCATTCACCGGCGCTATCACCGAATACGCCATACCAACGGCTGCCAGCGGCCCGTATGGCATCACCCGCGGCCCGGACGGCGCGCTTTGGTTCACGGAGTGCTCATCCAGTAAGATCGGCCGCATCACGACGGGCGGCGCGATCACGGAGTTTGCCGTACCGACGCCCGTCGCCGCCCCGCGCGGCATTACCACGGGACCGGACGGTGCCCTGTGGTTCACCGAAAACTACGGTGAAAAGATCGGGCGCCTCCAGTAGCAAACTCGCATACTGTTGGCCGCCGGCATAATGGCAGCCACTAGGCCAAACTCATTAGCTGCTCTGAGTCCCCTAAGCCAGAAGATCCGAATAGTTTGCAACGATTTGGAACGATTAGTCCGAGTCGGTCCGAGTCATCGCGTGGTCGTGGCGGGAGCGTGTAGGAATCGAACCTACCAGCCGCCTTGCGACGGCCTCAGCGGTTTTGAAGACCGTGCGAGCCACCAGACTCGTACGCTCCCACGATAGTACAAAAGAACGCCGCGTCGATGCATTTCCCCTCTATGCCTTGATAGGAGGACGGCGCTGCGCTGATAATGATGCGGTGAGGAGGGGTTAAACGTGTTCCGTTTTTCCGCGTTGGTGGTTGCGGTAGCCTTTATTACGGCATGCTCGAACTCGGGTGGAGTATCCGTCACCTCGGCGCCGGTCTCGAACGCTCGTGCGTCGGGTCTCGATACCCGCGCGGTCGACCGAATCGTTAACGCGGGCAATCCACAACATTTCGGCATTTCCCTCGCGATCTACAAGAGCGGGACGTTGCTCTATCAGCACGGGTATGGGTTTCGCGATTTCGGGCTAGGCAGGAACACGTTCGCCGGTTCGAACGGCTGGGACATCCGTCAGCCATCGCAGCTCTTTCACTTCAGACGCGGCCGGTTCGCTCCCGATGCGAACACGATCTTCGATCTCGGTTCGGTATCCAAAGAGTTTACGGGCGGTGCGATCCTTCTGCTGCAGCAAGATGGTAAACTCTCCGTCAACGACAAGCTTTCGAAATATTTCCCAGCGATCCAAGACGCCGCCGACATTCCGTTACTCTACCTTTTGCAACACCGCACCGGCTTCGTAGACTACAACGGCGGAACCGGGGACGTGAACGTCAACGCCGCTTACAACGCTTTTATGGCGAGCGGTCAGAAAAATTACCGCACGATCGTCGATCACTTCGTGAAGCTTCCGAGCGAGTTCGTTCGGGATCCGATGCAGAACCCGCCCGGCTCATACTATTACTATAGCAACACGGACTACTTGTTCCTCGGAATGATCGTCGCACGCGTCAGCCGTGAAACGCTCGGCGATTTCTTGCAGCAGCGCATCTTCGATCCGCTCGGAATGAGCGCCACGCATCAAGGCTACCCGCCGGCGCCGGTCGACGATTTTTCGCTCGGATATCAGGCTGGGGGTCCGACCGTCTATCGAGCTTGGCAGTGGAATCTCAGTTGGCTCGCCGGGCCTGGAGGCCTGACGTCGGCTCCGGGCGACATCGAAAAGTGGGATCTCGCCGTCCGCACGCCCGGGAAAGTCTTCACCAAAGAGTCGCTCAAGCAGATGTTCGCGACAAACCCGCTTTCCGAAGATTACGCCGACGGATGGGTGGTGACGAAGCTCGACGGTCATCGCTTCGTCTGGCACAACGGCGAAGTCGGCGGCTACCAGACGATGAATGCGACGTTCCCGAACGACGGCATCGACATCGTCATCCTGACCAACAACGGGAGCGACACGCCCGGAATCTACGGCTATGGATTCCCGTACGATTTCGTGCCGCGGCTGTTTCCGCTGGTGCTGGCGGCGGGCTAGCCCGCCGGCAGGGCGAATTGACGGGTTTTTTACACCAAATCCGGTCCCAGTTTGCCCCCTTGGACCGCTTATCCACGGGAAAAGCGCGCCCCGTGCCGATAATGGTAGGTAACGATGCAGATCGCCCAGGGTCGGTCGGCGAGCGGGGATCTCCTCGAACGGCTGCTTGCCATCACGCACGACATCTTGCAAGTGCAGGACGTCGCTCCTCCGCTAGAGTCGATCGCCGAAAGCGTTTCGATCCTCTTTGGGTTTCGCTATGTCACGATCGTCGCGGCCGACGAGCCGGGCGGCGATCTCTACCGGCGCGTGCTTCTCGGATTCGATCCCGACGTCATCAAGACGCGCCTCGGCGAACGCATCGCTCGCGATGACATCAAGACCATCCTCCTGCCGGAGTTCGAGGTACTGCCGAACTGCTTCTACAACCCGGCCGAGCGCGAGCTGTTTTGGGAGCGCAGCATCTACATCGGCAACAGCACGGGACACGAGAAGCGCAGCTCTCCGAACGCATGGCACGAGCGCGACACGCTGACGCTGGTCCTTCCGGATCGCGACGGCATGATGCTCGGATATCTCTCCGTCGACGGCCCAATCGACGGACTGGTCCCATCCATCGATACGCTGCGACAGATGCAGTTGTTCCTCAATCTCGTCGGTCTGGCACTCGGCAACACGCGCGCGCACCGCACCGAAATCGAACGGCGCGAACTGCTGGAAGAAAACGTCCGCCTTCAAAACGAATTCTTCAGCATGGTCTCGCATGAAGTGCGTTCGCCGCTCGCCGCGATTCGCGGCGCTACCTCGCTGCTCGAATCGCACTTCGAAACGATGGGCGACGAGCGCCGCGGCGAATTGCTCGGCGTGCTGGGCAGCGCGACATCGCGGTTGGCAACGATTTTCGAAGACTTCTTGCTGCTCTCACGCATGGACGCGGGGCAGCTCTCGCTGCGCATCGAGCCGGTGCCGCCGGTCGCGATGATCGAAGAATCGATCGCGCGGATTCGCAGCGAACATCCGGATCGCGCGTTCAACATCGCATACCTCGATCCGGTGCCGCAGATCCTCGCCGACGAGGGCCGCTTGGTGCAAGTATTGGCCAACTTGCTTTCCAACGCCGTGAAGTATTCGTATCCGAATAGCCCCGTTCATATCGACATCAAGCCGAACGGTGAGGACATCGCGATCGCGGTCGTAAACGAGGGCGTCGGCGTGCCCGAAAGCGATCGGGAGAAGCTGTTCAAGCGCTTCGGACGTCTGTCGCAGGACAACGGATCGACCGGACTCGGACTCTACATTTGTCGGGAGTTGGTCTCCAAAATGAACGGCTCCATCGGCTTCGAGAGCGAGCCGGGTAAGCGAACTTCCTTCTGGTTCGCCCTTCCACGGGCGGATTAAGCGCTTAAAACCAGGGCAATTGCCCTCGTGCGGTCAAAGCAGGCTGGCCCATGAAAACTCGTCCGGATATTCGTAACGTCGCTATTATTGCCCATGTCGATCATGGGAAGACCACTCTCGTCGACGCGATGCTCAAGCAGAGCGGTGTGTTTCGCGAGGGCCAGCACATCGAAACGCGTGTGATGGATTCTAACCCGCTCGAAAAAGAGCGCGGTATTACAATTCTTGCCAAGAACACCGCGGTTCGCCACGGCGACGTCAAGTTCAACATCGTCGACACGCCGGGTCACGCCGATTTCGGCGGCGAGGTCGAGCGCGTTCTGCAAATGGTGCAAGGCGTGCTCTTGCTGGTCGACGCCGCCGAAGGCGTCATGCCGCAGACCCGTTTCGTGCTGCGCAAAGCGCTCGAGCTGGACCTCAAAGCCATCGTCGTAGTCAACAAGATCGATCGCAAGGACGCGCGGGCGCAAGAAGTCGTCAACGAAGTCTTCGACCTCTTCATCGAACTCGGCGCGAGCGAAGAGCAAGCCGAGTTTTCCGTGATCTTCAGCAACGCGCGGCGCGGCATCGCGCTGCGCAATCTGGAAGACGAAGGCGATTCGCTCGAACCGCTCTTCGAAACGATCGTTTCGCGCATCCCCGAAGCGCCCGCCGAAGAGGGCCCGTTTCAGCTGTTGATCTCCGCGATCGATCACAACAAATACGTCGGCCGTATCGGCGTTGGGCGCATTTTCCGCGGTTCGTCCCGCGTGAACTCACCGATCGCCAAAGTGGATCGCGAAGGGAAAGTAGAGACCGGCCTGCGTCTCACGACGCTGCTCACCTTCCAGGGTCTCGAGCGAATCGAAGTCGAGGAGGCCGAAGCCGGCGACATCGTCTGCATCTCCGGCATCGACAATCTCAACATCGGCGATACGATCGCGGACGCGGGTAATCCCGAAGGCATTCACGCCATCGCGGTCGACGAGCCGACGGTCTCGATGTTCTTCTTGGTCAACAACTCCCCGTTCTGCGGCAAAGAAGGCAAGTACGTTACGTCGCGACAGATTCGCGACCGCTTGATGCGCGAACTGGAATCCAACGTTGCGCTGCGCGTCGCCGACACCGAGTCGGCCGACACGTTCGAAGTTCGCGGCCGCGGCGAACTGCATCTTTCGATCCTGATCGAAACGATGCGCCGCGAAGGCTTCGAAGTCGCCGTTTCCAAACCGCAGGTCATCGTGGTGGAGCGGGAGGGTAAGCGCTGGGAACCGGTCGAGTACGTCGTCGTCGACGTGCCGGACGAATATTCCGGCGCCGTGATCGAAGCGCTCGGCAAACGTAAAGCGACGATGTCGAACATGATCAACGTCGGTGCGTCGCGCAGGCTCGAGTACACGATGCCGACACGCGCGATCTTCGGCTTGCGCGGCGAACTGCTGACGCTCACGCGCGGCACGGCCGTCATGTCGCACACCTACTACGACCACCAGGAATGGCAGGGCGATCTGCCCGGCCGCAGCGTCGGCGCGCTGGTCGCCAGCGAAACGGGAAAGACCACCGGCCACGCGCTGATGGGTCTCGATCAGCGCGGCTACTGGTTCGTCGGCCCCGGCGTCGAAGTCTACGAAGGCATGATCGTCGGCCGCGCCAACGACGATAAGGACATCGCGCTCAACGTCGTGCGCGCGAAGAAACTTACCAACATGCGCGCCGCCGGCACCGACGAAAACGTCCGCCTCGCTCCCCCGGACGAGCTGTCGCTCGAGCGCGCGATCGAGTTTATCGAAGACGACGAACTCGTCGAAGTGACGCCGCTTTCGATTCGCCTGCGCAAACGCACGCTCGATGAAGGCGAACGCCTCAAACAAAGAAAGCGCGCCAAAACCTCGGCTTTATGACCCGCCCGGCCGGAGAACGTGCGTACGCTTTGAGCGCGTGTGCCGTGATGTTTCTCTGGCCGGTGGTCACGACCGACTTCGCTCACGTCAACGCCGTGGCGATCCTCGTGGCACTGAGCGCGCTGATACTCGGCGCGCTCGTTTTCCTTTACAACGTTTCACCGTGGCTGGTGACGATCGTCGCGGTTGCGAGCGGGATCGCGCTGCGTTTGACGACCGACGCATACTCGGGCAGCGACGTCGCGAACGCGACGGCCGAAGCGTTGCGGGCGATCGCCGCCGGCACGAGCCCGTATCACCACGTCTACTCTACGACGAATCCGCAAGGCCAGCCGTTTCCATACCTTCCGGGCGAACTTTGGCTCTACGACATCCAGCAGCGAATATTCGGCTCCCTGCAAGACCACGACCGTTGGTGGAGCGTCGGTGCCCTGCTCGGTGTAGCGGCGCTCGCGCCGGTATGCGGCGCTAGGGTTATGCCGGCGACTGCGCTCCTGGCGGTCAGCTCGACGAACATCCTGATCGGCGTCGACGGCAGCAACGACACCGGTCTTCTGTTCCTACTCGTCACGGCGGTACTCGCGCTGACGTACGCGTCGCGCGCGGCTCGAGCCGAAAAGCTCTGGTTAGCGGCGGTGCTCTACGCGCTCAGTGCCGCGTTCTTCGGGTGGGCGCTTGCCTTCAAAGCGCTCGTTTGGATCGCGTTTCCGTTCGTCATGCGCGCGATTGCGCCTCAGCGGCGATTGGTCTACGCGCTGGGAGCGATCGGCGTGGCCTTGGCGTTCAGCGTCCCATTTGCAATTGCCGCGCCGGTCGACTTCTTCCATTCGATCGGCAGCGGATTTACTTCGCACGACAACGTTTGGGGCTTTAACGTGTGGGCGGCACTGGAAGCGTCTCATCCGGCAGTTGCGACGACGCTGTTGAAATACACCGTGCCGGTCGCGATTTTCGCGACGCTCTTTACGGCGATGACCCTCTGGACGCGCAAGCCTGCAACGCTCGGCGAAGCCCTGCTTCAAAACTGCATCGTGTTGGCGGCGATGCTGTTGTTCGCACGCTGGACGAGCCTCGCGTACTATGCGTTCCTCATCGGCACGTTCGCGCTGGCACTCGCGACCTTCGGATTCGAGCCGGAGACGCCTCAGGAGGCCGGGGCCGTAAACCGGTAGATCGTCGTCGAGCGAAACGTTTGACCGGGCCGCAGTGCCGTGCTCGGAAAATTCGCATGATTTGGCGCGTCGGCGAAGTGCTGCGTCTCCAGTGCAAACGCACCGGCCTTTCCAGTAAAGAGCTGCAGGCCCGGTTCGGTCGTTTCGACGGTGAGGACCCGTCCGCTGCTTCGGTCGCGCGCCTCCGCAACGCGCCGCAGGTCGCCGGTGTACCCGTCGAGCACGAAGTTGCAATCGTAGGCTTGCGTTCCGATCGCACGCATTTTGCGAAAATCCCGCAACGTTCGCGCGACCGGCGCGATCTTTCCAGTCGGAATCATCGCCTTGTCGACCGGGGTGTACGACGACGCGCTGATTTGCAGCAGCTGATCCGCGATCGAAGCGACGGAATCACCGATCAAATTGAAGTACACGTGATTCGTGAGATTGATGACCGTCGGCGCGTCGGTCGTTGCAGCGTAGTCGATACGGAGCGCGCCTTCGTTATCGAACGAATAGACGACGCTGCATGCCAGCGACCCGGGGAATCCTTGATCGCCGTTGTGGCTCTGAAACGTGAACTCTTGCCGCACCTGCCGCAAACGCGATTCGTCCTTCCGCCGGCCCGCAACCGTCCACAGGCGTTTAGAGAAGCCCTCCGGGCCGCCGTGCAGCGTATTCTTGCCTTCGTTGGTAGCGAGATGATAAACGCGACCATCGAGGGTGAACCGGCCGTTGGCAATTCGATTGGCGTATCGTCCGATCGTTTTGCCGGCGCTGCCGCCTTCGGCCACCGCCACGTTTGCCAGGCGACCAACACGATCGCGCACGACGATCGCAAGGATCGACGCGCCCGCCGGCGAGAGCTCGACCCGCTCGCCGCGTTCGTTGGCCAACGTAATCCGCGGGTCGATCAAGCGGTGACCGCAGCTTCCTTCGCCTCGAACGTCAGCACGCCGCGTTCGGCGTCGTACCCGACGCGTACGTTGTCGCCGTCCTTCACGTCGCCGGCGAGGATCTTCCGGCCGAGCGGCGTTTCAAGTTCTTTCTGAATCGTTCGCTTGAGCGGGCGCGCACCGTAGTGCGGATCGTAGCCGACCTGTACGATATGGCGCGTGGCTTCTTCCGTTAGATCCAGCGTGATGTGGCGCTCGGCCAGCCGTTTACGCAGGCGCGAGAGCTGAATGACGACGATTTCCTCGAGTTCCTTTTCGGTCAGTGCGTGGAAGACGATGATCTCGTCGACGCGATTGAGGAATTCCGGACGGAAGTGTGCGCGCATCTCGTCGAGCACGGTCTCGCGCATCGCTTCGTAGTCTTTGCCTTCGAAGCCGCCCCTATACTCGAGAATGCGGTGGCTGCCGATGTTCGAGGTCATGATGACGATCGTGTTTTTAAAGTCGACCGTATGCCCCTGACCGTCGGTCAGGCGCCCGTCGTCGAGAATCTGCAAGAACACGTTGAAGACGTCCGGGTTCGCCTTTTCGATCTCGTCGAAAAGAATCACCGAGTACGGCCGCCGCCGCACGGCTTCCGTCAACTGACCGCCCTCGTCGTAGCCGACGTACCCCGGCGGTGCTCCGAGCAGGCGCGCGACCGTGTGTTTCTCCTGATACTCCGACATATCGATGCGAATCAACGCGCGCTCGTCGTCGAAGAGGTACTCCGCTAACGCGCGAGCCAGCTCGGTTTTTCCAACGCCGGTCGGGCCGAGGAAGATGAACGAACCGATCGGACGATTTGGATCGCCAAGGCCCGAACGCGAACGCAGCACGGCCTCCGCGACGGCGTCTACCGCTTCGTTCTGGCCGATCACACGATGGTGAAGTTCTCCTTCGAGATTGAGCAGCTTCTGCTTCTCGCCTTCGAGAAGTTTTGAGACGGGAATGCCGGTCCAGCGAGCGATGATCTCGGCGATGTCGTCTTCGTCGACCTCTTCTTTTGAGATACGGCCGCCATCGGATGCCGCGAGGCGGTGCTCCTCGGCATCGAGGTCCTTCTGCAGTTGCCCGAGCTTACCGTATTTCAGTTCCGCCGCGCGGTTAAGATCGTATTGACGTTCTGCCTGCTCGATCTGCACTTTGGTCTGCTCGATCTGCTCGCGCAATTCGCGCAGTTTCACCGATGCGTTTTTCTCCGATTCCCACTGCGCGCGCAGGTCCGCCTGCTCTTTCTTGAGATCCGCAACTTCCTTGTCGATTGCCTCCAAGCGCCGCCGGCTCGCTGCGTCGTCTTCTTTGCGAAGCGCTTCGCGCTCGATCTCGAGCTGCATGACGCGCCGCGAGACTTCGTCCAGTTCTTGCGGCATCGAGTCGATTTCGGTACGCAGCTTTGCCGCCGCTTCGTCGATCAGGTCGATCGCCTTATCGGGCAAGAAGCGATCGGTGATATACCGGCTGCTCATCACGGCCGCTGCGACGAGGGCCGCATCCTTGATACGAACGCCGTGATGCGCTTGGTATTTTTCGTTAAGGCCGCGCAAGATGGAGACCGTGTCTTCGATGCTCGGCTGGTCTACCAGTACGGGCTGGAACCGGCGTTCCAACGCGGCATCCTTCTCGATGTACTTGCGGTATTCGTCGAGCGTCGTGGCGCCGATCATGTGCAGCTCGCCGCGCGCGAGCATCGGCTTGAGCAAGTTCCCCGCGTCCATCGACCCTTCGGTCTTGCCCGCGCCGACGACCGTGTGCAGCTCGTCGACGAACAGGATGATCGAGCCCTCGGCACTGGCGACGTCCTTGAGCACGGCTTTGAGGCGTTCTTCGAATTCACCGCGATACTTCGCACCGGCTATCAGCGCACCCATATCCAGCGAGACGATCCGGCGCCCTTTCAGACCTTCGGGCACGTCGCCTCGCACGATGCGTTGCGCCAACCCTTCCACGATGGCGGTCTTTCCGACGCCGGGGTCGCCGATCAGGACGGGATTGTTCTTAGTGCGTCGCGAGAGCACTTGAACGATGCGGCGAATCTCTTCGTCGCGGCCGATCACCGGATCGAGCTTACCGCGCTCCGCTTCGAGGGTGAGATCGCGGCCGTACCGTTCGAGCGCCTTGTACGTTCCCTCGGGATCTTTGGTGGTGACGCGCTGATTGCCGCGCACCTCGCGCAACGCCGTCAGAAGCTTATCCTTCGTCAGGCCGGCATCCCGAAAGACCTTCCCGATCGCACCGCTCGACTGCGCCATCGCGAGCAGCACGTGCTCGACGGACGTGTAGTCGTCTTGCAGCGCTTTCGCTTCGGCTTCCGCGGCGCTCATGATACGCGATAGTTCGGGCGAAAGCGTGACTTGCGCGCTGTCGGCGTTCGAACCGGATAGGCGCGGAAGCTTGCCGATCGCGGCGTCGATGGCGCGCGCAAAGGCCTTCGGATCGGCACCCGCCTTCGCGATGACGTCGGGCGCGATTCCGCGCTCTTGCTCCAGGAGCGCAGCCATCATGTGTTCCGGCGACGTCTGCGTGTTGTGCTCGTGCAGCGCGCGGGTGTAGGCATTGTTGAGCGCGTCGCCGACGCGCTCGGTCATCTTGTCGACGTTCATTGATTTTTTCCGCCTATGGCGTGATTTCGAAGGTAAACGTAGCCGACTGCGTGAGTTCGGGAACCCCCCCGGTCAGCATAGACCCTTTTCCCAGCATATCGAAGATCGAGGCAACCGACGACATCATCGAGCCGACGTAGCCCTCCAGCGCGCATAGGCAGCCTTGTACGCCGAATCCTTCGCTGCCGCGAGATCGCGCGGAACCAGCCGCGCGGATGCTTTTCCAACCGCTCTTGGTCGTCTGCTGGGCGCCGGCGGCTGCCGGGACGAGCATTGCGAAGAGCGCGACGGCTCCAAGGGTCCTCAACAGTCCATTCATGCTTCGACGAATTCGGGGCGGCCAGGGAAGTCCCCGTCGGGACCTTAACGGATGTCCGATGCTAGAAATCGCGACCGGCGTGGTGCGCGCGTACTACCTGCTCGACGTCGCCGACACGATCGATCTGGCTGCCATGGGCGCCGATGCGGCGAAGGGTCTCGCTCCTGCCGAATTTCCGCTTCGGCCGCATACCTCACCCGCCTACCTGCAGTTCCCGCTGCCGCCGCTTGCCGGGCGGCTGCCTGAGGCGACGATCGGGGATCTGCACTGCGACGTGCGCGTGAAATACTTCGACTACGGCGTCATTTCGCTGCGCCTCACGTTCGATGCAAAGGGAACGTGGGACGAACTCGTTGCTCTAGCGGAACGAGTACGCACCGACGAACGAATCGCCCAATACGCGGCCGACACCGGCATGCGCCTCTGCGACGAGATCGCGTCGGCACTCGACGACCGCCACGACCCGCTGATCGAAGATTACTTCACGATCGAAATCGACCGTTTTACCGAGTCCGTCGATGCCCACGCACTGCTCGCCGGCCACGCACCCGCACTTGCCGGCTTGTTACTGGGCGAGCGTGCGCGCCTCTCCACCGGGGAGGTTGACGAAGCGCTGCGCGTGCGTTTTTCATATTACGTAGACGATTTAACGATCGTGCAGTGGGATACGGCCTTTCTCTACGACCGCGGCGAAAGCGCTCGCGCGATCGAGGATATTCTCGAGTTTGCCAACTCGCAGCTCATCGAATTGCGCACCTACGACTCGCTGCTCGATCGCGAGCTCGACGTCATCTATAAAATGCAGCCCGGTAACCCCGGTCGTTCGCTCAGCGGCCGCCGCGAAGCCGACCAAGCCGCGACGCTGCGTTACTTACTCGTCGACGTTCTCGAACTCATCGACCGTTCAAGCAATGCGCTAAAAGTCGTCGGCGACGCGTACTACGCGCGCATCTACCGTGCGGCCGCAAAACGCCTCGGCCTAGCAGACTGGCAGCGACAGATCGACACCAAACTTGCCAGCGTCGGTGACATGTACCGTTTCGTCAGCGACCAGGCCCGCAGTCGCCGCGACGAGTTCCTCGAACTCATCATCATCTTCCTCATCGCACTCGAGTTGATCGTCGGCGTTCTCACCTTAGTCCGCTGGCACGCGTAAAGGGCTTACCGCTCCCTGCAGTTCGTGTGCAAGGCTATGGTCGCGCTATATTCGAGCCCCGCCGAAATCTCGATGGGTCTGTTCGCCGCTTCGTAACATTGCGCGAGCGTCGCTTGGCTCGACGCGCTGTAGATTTCCCTGCCGGCAGGCGTCCACGTGTCCATGCTACTGCCGAACAGGAGGGTTCCCTTAAAGCCCGGATGCGCGCCGGGCCGCCCTGCGTACAGTCGATAGTCGCCTGGAAGCAGCGAAAGAAAGACATAACGTCCCTTTTCATCTGCGCGCACTTCTCGCTCGTCAACGTTCGAAGAAGCGATGACGCGAGCGTAGGGGATCGGAAGGTACTGCGGCCAGCCCGTTGTCACGGTACCCCGGACGATGGCGTAGTTCGCATTACCGGTCTGACCGAGCGCAAACGGAAGCAAGGTAACGCCGGCAAGGATGATCGCACTCAACATACTTGTGGAACGCTTACAAACGGGTCCTCGTGACCCGATCGGTCAGCCGCGCGCGACGAACGAATCGATTTCCGCGATATAGCGACTGCGCGCCGGCTCGTCGATGAACGAGGCCTCGAACGAGTTGCGTGCGAGTGCGATCAACTCGGCGTCGGTAAGGCCCAGTGCGGCGGCACTTTCGCTAAAATTATCGCCGGCGTATCCGCCGAAATAGGCCGGATCGTCGGAATTACAGGTTGCGACGAGCCCGGCTTCCAACATGCGGCGCAGCGGATGATCGGCGAGCTTGTCAACGACCCGAAGGCGGAGGTTCGAGAGCGGACAGACCGTCAGCGGAACGCGATCCCGAACGAGGCGCGCGAGGAGCGCCGGATCTTCCATACAGCGCACGCCGTGGTCGACGCGCGAGACTTTCAACAGATCGAGCGCCTCGACGATGTATTCGGGCGGCCCCTCTTCGCCGGCGTGCGCGACCGTGAGAAAACCTTCGGCGCGCGCGCGATCGAAGACCGCGGTGAATTTACTCGGGGGATTCCCGCGTTCGGCCGAGTCGAGGCCGACGGCGACGATGCGATCGCGATGCCGCAGCGCCGCCTCGAGCGTGGCCATCGCCGAATCGGCGCTGAGATCCCGAAGGAAGCACATGATGAGGTGGCTCGTGATGCCGAGCGTCCGTTCCACGTCGCGCAGCGCGGTCCACACGCCGTCGATCACGGTCTTGAACGCGATGCCGCGATCGAGGTGCGCCTGCGGGTCGAAGAAGATCTCCGCGTGGCGAACGCCTTGCGTGCACGCGCGCTTGAGGTATGCGGCGGTGAGATCGTAGTAATCCTGCATCGTACGGAGTACCGCCATTCCCTGGTAGTACAACCGCAGAAACGACTCGAGATCCGTAAACTGATACGCGTCGCGAAGCGCTTCGACGCTGGGATAGTCGAGGGCGACGCCGTTACGCGCCGCCATCGCGAAGATCATTTCCGGTTCGAGCGTCCCCTCGATATGGATGTGCAGTTCGGCCTTCGGCAGTCGGACGACATCGATCATGTCGATTTCTTCCGCAGCGTGCGGAGATCTCCGCTGCGGACCGTGATACCGCGCGCGTCGAACCATTCGAGCAGGGGCACCGCGTATTTGCGCGAGGTTCCTAGGAGATCGCGAAACTCGGCCGCCGTCATCGACTCACGACTGCGCAGGTGCGACTCGACGCGCGCGCGGATCTGGGCGATCTGCGAGCCCCGATAGATCGAGTCGCCGACTTTCACGAGGGCGCCGCGCGCGAGGAGCGTATCGTAGGCTTTCTGGGCTCCGGGGACGCGCGACGCGCGCAGCGTCGCGAGGAACGAATCGGCCGCAACCGGCAAGAGCGGCTGCGTGCCGTCGAGCGGCATCGCGTCATCGAACAAAGCCTGCTGTTCTTCGCTGAGCCGGGCTTGGTGATCGAGCGTTGCGTAGTACCCCCCGCGATTGGCGAGCCGCCCGTCCTCGACGAATGCGCCGAGAACGCGCACGAGCAGGTTCTCTTCGATCGCCAGGTCGCGCGCGAGCGCAATCGACGTTACGCCCAGCGACCATGGCTCGGTCGCATGTACCGTTTCCAGATGCTCCAGCGTTCGAGCGAGCACGTCTCGCGCTGCGGCGGCGTTGACGTAGGCTTCGGGTCGAGCCACGGCAACCGCCTCGTTTCGTCGAACCAGCGCCTCGAGCGCCTCGCGCGTATCGTCGGAGCGGGCGTTGATACGGGCTGCAGCGTCCGTCACTTCGATCGGGTCGAGGCCGCATTCGCGCAGCAGGGCGAGCGCGCTTTCCTCAAGCCGGTCGACGCCCGGAGCGATCGCGAGCGAGTCGGCCGATCCTTCGACGACGCCCCCGCCGAGCAGCGACTTCGGGCTCGGGCGCCGTACGACGAAACGAACGCCCGGAAATGCAACGGTTGGTTCGCGCAAATGGAGCTCGGCCGTAACCTCATCCACCGACTCGGGTGCCTTTTCGAAGACCAGCGTGCCGAGTATTTCGGCCGCGCCGAGGTACGCGCGAACCGGCGTGCGGCGGCGCAGCAACGGCAGCGACGCCGCGAGGGGTACGAAGCGAACCGAGAAACTCGAACGCGGAGCGAACTCTTCGCCCGCGACGACGGCACCGCGAGCGACGGCATTGCGCGCGATGCCGGGCAGGTTAATCGCGACGCGCGTGCCGCCTTCGACGCGGCCGGACGGTCTGCCGAAGACGTGGATGCTGCGGGCGCGCGCCCGCAAGCCGCTCGGCTGCAGGGTTAGCATGTCGCCCGTCTGGATCGTTCCCTGCATCAAGGTGCCGGTCACGACGGTACCGACGCCGTCGAGCGTAAAGGCGCGGTCGACCGGAAGATAGACCGGTGCCCGCGCGTCGCGCGGCGACAGTTCGTTGAGAGCTTGCGCGATACGGTCCCGCAGTTCGTCGAGACCGAGGCCGGTTACGCTGGAGACCGCGACGAACGGCGCGTCTTCGGCTATCGTGCCGCGCAGCGCTTGCGCCGTATCCCGAACGACGTCGCGCAGAAGCGGCGCGTCGACTAGATCCGCTTTCGTCATCACGACGATCGTCTTGCGAACGTTCAGGTAGCCGAGGATATCGAGATGCTCGACGGTCTGCGGCATCACGCCTTCCACTGCCGAAATCACCAGCAGCAGTACGTCCATCCCGGCCGCACCGGCAAGCATATTGTGCAAAAATCGCTCGTGCCCCGGTACGTCCACGATTCCCGCTTCCGGAGCACCCTCGAGAATCAAGTGCGCGAAGCCGAGATCGAGGGTCATGCCGCGCAACTGCTCTTCCGGCCAACGGTCGGGATCGGTGCCCGTTAATGCGGCGACGAGAGCAGACTTTCCGTGATCGACATGACCCGCCGTGCCGACGATGCGCATCATCCGCGGCCGCTACGAGGTATCTTTGAGTTTATAGTCGCGCAGGATCTCGCCCGCAGCGCGCATACCCGACTCGGCGCCGCCTTCCATGAACCCTTGATTGACAACCGACGTGTGCTCGCCGGCAAAGTGCACGTTGCCTTGGCGCCGCGCTTCCTGACCGGCGATCGTCGTGCACTGGCCGACCAGCCACGACGAATAGCTCGCCAGAATGTTTGGGTCGGCTTGGGCGTTGCCGAACGTCGCTTTACCGTTCCAGTGTTTCGAAACGCCGGGCCAAATATCGTCGAGCATTTCGAAGAAGTGTTTGACTTCATTCTTGACGACCGGCGAATCGGCGAGCGACGCGTACGGCGTCGGCGGGGTATCGATCATCGCCGGTGCCGCACCGGTGAACCGTTCGATAATGCCGGAACTGCCGCTCTGTCCGAGCGAGAAATCGATCGAACTTTGAAACTGCAGCGTCGTCCAAATCTGCCCGCTGGTCGGCTGCGGCCACGGCCCGGGGCCGTTCCACGGGCGGCCGTGAAACTGCAGATGCAGTTTCGTGTGGTAGCCGTAGCCGAGATTGTCGATGCAGTTGGTCTTGGCGCCGTCGAAACCGGCACCCGAATAGTCCAGACCGCGCAGCACGATGAACGGCAACGCGAGAATCACTCGGTCGTAGATTGCCGTCTGCTTCGTTCCGGCGGAATCGATAGTCAGCTCGTACGGGCCGTTCGGCAACCGGCGAATCGCCGTCATGCGGTTGTTCAACTGAATCGAACCGGGCGGGAGAGCGTCCGCGATGGCCATCGGAATATGCTGGTTGCCCGTCGAGGTCGTATAGCGCTGATCCGAATAGCCGAGCACGTTGATCTGGCCGCCGCTCTTCGAATACTTCTTCTGTACCGCGAGCATGTTCACCAGGTTGACCGCGCTTAGCTCCGAGGGTTCCCGGCCGTACTCGTTGCGGTACGCCTCGAAGATGAGGCGCCCGAGCTGCGACGGCGCGCCGCCGGGAACGTACGTCTGCAGCCACTGCAGCATGCTCATGTGGTCGAGCCGCTTCGCCTCAGCCGACGCCGTGAGGTAGGTCGGCGTTTCGCCCATCGCGTCGAGCTGCTTTTCGAGAATCGGATAGATGGCTGCGAAGTCGCGGTCGGCTTGGGACATCGGATAATAGTGACCGGCTAAGTACGCGGTGTCGCGCGCCCCCGGCGCCCAGGCGGCGATCGTGTCGAGCAGTGGAACCTTAAAGCGGGCGGCGAGACCGCGAATGTTGCGGTGATCCGAGTCGATCATCGCGCCGCACCACTCGGTGTGCTGTCGATCGTCCCACAGCGTCCAGTTCGAGTGCATTCGGCCGCCGACGTGGTCCGACGATTCGTAGACGGTGGAGTCGATGCCCGCGTCCTTTAGGTGCAGCGCGGCGGTTAAACCGGCGATGCCCGCCCCGACGATGGCGATGCGTTCGCGCCCGCGCGCGTGCGAGCTTCCGCACGCGGCGAACAGCGGCACGGCCGCGCTCGCAAGCGATGCCGCACCGGCTCGCCGCAAAAAATCGCCGCGCCCGATCTCCTCCCGAATACGCGCGACGCCGACGCCTTGGTCGGCGGCGGCGGCGTGCTCCGATGCGAATCGTTGGAGTGCGCGAAACAGGGGACTTCGGGCCATGATGCGATCGGGTGCTCCGTTAGATTTTTACGTTCACGTTGACGAAGAAGTTAAATGGCTGGACGGGCGACGTTGCCCCGACCTCGGTGATGTTGAAGAACGTTCCGTACGGGTACTTCACCTGCACCGGGGGATTGGTCAAGAAATTTCCAGCCGGCGGCAAGACGTTCGAGGCCAGGCTCGAGTAGACGCAGGTCACCGAGTTATCCCAGACGTAGCCGCGTTGCGGACACACGTTGACGATGTTGTCTAGGGTTGCGGTGATCGAAACGTTCGGCATCAGGTCGTACGCGAGCTGAAGGTTCATCGTAAACTGCCCCGGCTGCCGCAGCGACCCGAGGTTGTCGAACTGGTTGCCGGTATACGGATCGGGGATGAAGATCGCCTGATTGTGGGTGAAATCGTTTGCGTTGTTGCACGTGATGGCGGGCGTGGTGGGCGTTGCGACGGGCTGCTTCGAACAGAACTGCGGGACGTAGCCTGGATAACTCAATGGCGATCCGTAGAAAGAGCCGTCGATGTAGTGGAACGACGGCGTCACCGAGAATTTCTTGTGCTTGTAGTTCAGAATCAGCGAGATGACGTTGGGCGTTTCGTAGCCGTTACCGTAGCTGAACGGACCCGGAATCGTATCGTAGGGCGAATACCAGCCGTTCGTATTGAGCAGCGGCTGCAGCGGCGAGTTGTAGTACGGATTGGGAATCTTCAGCGACCCCGGGTTCGTATTTGCATAGATGTTCGATAGTACGGGTGCGGCGTTACCGGCATCCTGACCGGAGCCGCAGGCCGCGTAGTTGGCCGAGCCCGGCTTCGCGCCGGCGCATGCGTGCGTGTATGAATTGTACTGTTCGATCGCGGTATTGAAGGTATCGATCACGCTTTGGCCGTTGATCGGGCTGTAGTGAACGAGGCTGTTCGTGTACGTGTACGACAGGATGTACGAGAACCCGTCGCGCGATACGTCGCCGCCTTGAAGCGAGAGTTCGACACCGTACGAATGCTGCGTGCCGATGTTGAGGCCGGCGAGCGTGCCGCCGAGCGCGTCGATGGCTTGATACTGCACCTGGTTGCGCGTCGATCGATAGAACGGTGAGAGCTTGAAAGAGATGTCCGTTCCCTTCAGCTTCTTTTCGAGCGAAAGATCGTAGTTGTACGAGGTATCGGGGTAAATCGCGTGATCCGGTGTGTGGTATCCATAGGAGTAGAACTGCGAGATGAACGATGCGAGGTTTTGCTGGCCGGTATTGTACTGGAAGTACGACGAGCCTTCGGCGCGTGCGTACTTGCCGTAGGATCCGCGAATGACGGTGTTCGGATCGAGCGTGTACGTAAACGAGGCGCGCGGCTCGAACACGTTGGAGACGGCTAGATCCGCAGGGACGTTCGTCAGGCCGGCGGCCGTCGGTCCGGAGCCGTTCCACATCGGCGCGAAGCCCGCGTTGCAGCCGCCGAACGTTCCGGTGGTCGGACTAAACGTCCATTGCGTCGGTTGGCCGAGCGTGCCGCAATGCTCGCGATTATAGGCGTCGAACCAAAACTGGCGCGCCGGGTAGCCGTCTTCGAGATCGTCGGTGGCGTAGGCGAAGTGGTCGAACCGTGCGCCGAAGTTGACGAGCAGTTTGTCGTTCGGCTGCCAGACGTCGGTCACCGAATACGACGTGAAGAGCGGTACCACGTTGTCGATTTGCGATGCCACGCCATTTTCGGTCATCATCCACGTCGCGCCGGCGCGCGCCGCAGCCGAACCGGCCGGAGCCGTTCCGGGGGTTAGGTTGAAGTTTGAGCCGCCGGGCTGCAGACCGCCCTGGCTGCGGTAATCGAAGCAACTCCACGGCTGACCGGTCTTATAGTTGTAGCACTGTCCGTTCGGCGTGCCGTAACTGGAGAGCACCGTGCCGAGACCCGTCGAGTACATTCCGCCGTCGTAGAGATAGTTGTTCGTGCCGAGACTCGACGTGGCGGCATCGGTCGAACTGAACGTCGCGTTGTACGTCTGCAGCTTTTGCGTGGTGAACGTCATCTGCGCGGTCAGCAAATTCTTCGACGAAAGCTGATTGGAATAGATCGCGCCCGCACCGAAGATGTTCGCGACGACTTCGTAGTCGGCCAGTTCGGCGCCGAAGGGCAACTGCGCGCTGGTCGGGCCCGTGATAAACCAGTTCGAATACTCGCCGTACGTCAGCAAACGCAGGTACGAGTGGTCGTTAAAGGATTTCTGGTATTGCAGTTTCTCGATCGAGTATCCGTTAAACGACCCGTCGCGCTGGTTCGGCCCGATATTCGCCTGATCCGGCGGCTGGCTCGGAAACAGCGCGCCGTCGAGGACCTTCGAACTGTCCGGTGCGCCCATCAGCGCCCCGGTGTAATACGTCGAGGTCAGGTACGGGAACGGATACGAGAAGCCAATGTGGCCGGCGATCTTTGAGTTCGTGATACCCAGCTCGTTTTGAGAACTGTAGAACCACGTGTTGATGCCGCCGGCGATATAGAGAAACTGCACGTCGTCTTTCAAGCCCGAGTTCTTGTGTGGGATCCCGAAGTGCAGGTTGACGATGTTCTCGCGATCCTGGTTGTAGGCTTGCGCGTAACTGGCGCCCGGCGCAAAGATCGCACCGTAGTTCGGCGCTCTGCCCGAGCTTCCGTCGAGGATGCCGTTGCCGTACAGATTGAATTGCGGATTGCCGCTCGGCGCGAGGACGGGATAGAAATACTGCGGCACGCCGGCACCGTTGAATTGATCGCCGTAGCGATAGTCTTGATTCGAGCCGGCCAAGCCGACGTAGTACGAAAACAGACGGTCGGGGGTCGCTCCCGAGACTTCGGCCTTGGCTTCGTGAAAGAACGCCGGTCCGCCGGCGACGAGTTCGCCCGAGGCGTAACCGGGATGCGTCCCGGTCTTGATCACTTGGTTGATATACCCGGCGAGACCGGACGAGTTCGAAGAGGCCGGCGTTCCGCCGGTATACACTTGAACTTCCTGGCTTCCGAGACTCGTCAGCGTGGTGATCGGCGCGAGATCCGATTGCCGCGTTACCGGAAGGCCGTCGAACTCATACGCGACTTGGTCGATGTCGCCGCCGCGAATATACACGCCCTGATACCAGCCGGCTTGCGTGGAGGGAACGTTGACGCCGGGAACGCTGGCGATCGCGCCGTACGCCTGCATCACGGAACCCGCGCCGCCGAGCGCCTGCGCCGCCTTCTGTCCGGCCGGATTGACCGAATAGACGTCGCTGGTAACGCCGGAATGAACCAGGCTCGTATTCGCGCGGCTCACCGTGTGCGCGATCGTCGCGAGCGCCTTGGGCATTTGCAGCGTGACGTGAGCCGACTGATCGGAGACGACCGAGACGCCGGGCTGCGTCTGCGGCTCGTACCCGTTCTTCGTTGCGCTGACGGTGTACGTATCGGGCCCAAGCGAGATGAACGAGAAACGCCCCGCGCCGTCGGTCATCGTTTGGGCCGTCTGCGATGGCGAGTTCACGACAACCAGGGCTCCCGCAATCGGAGCGCCGCTCGGCGTCTCGACGACGCTGCCGGTTAACGTGCCGGTCGTACCGGCTTTCGTCGTGAGGGGTAAGGTCGCTAGAACCAAGGCGGCAACTGCCGTGACGATCCGCTTCACCAGGATTACCTCGCGTGACGATGTTGAACGGAGAGTAGCGCCCGCAGGCTTGCCTCTCCTATGTCTACGGGCAACAAATTATCTACGATTGGCTGTCGTCAATGTCCAATAACCGGGCTACGAGCTGGAGCTGAAACCGAACCTCGGGGTCGTCGAAACGGATCTTCAGAATCTCGCCGGCACGCGCCAAGCGGTAGCGCAGCGTATTGGGATGGATCCCTAAGGCCATCGCCGTCTCGCGCATGCGAAATCCCGACCGGGCCAACTCGAGAACGGCCGCGACCAGAGCGCCGCCGGCGCGTTGGGCGCGCAGCGGCCCAAGCAGGTCGTCGATGAAGGTGCGGCGCGCTTCGTCGTCGCCGCTAATGACGCGCGGCACCATCACGTCGTCGAACTCGCAGACCATCGCGCGGTTGCGATATCGCACCAGCGAGAGCGCTTCGCGATAGCTCTTGCGCGCGCCCGAAACGCCGCGATGGGGACGCCCGACGACCACCGATAAGTTGTTGTCGCCGAACGACCGGACGATGGCGCCGATCTCGATTCCTTCGGGCAGAAGAAACGGCACGCGATTCGCCGACACCGAGACGAGCTGTTCGCCGCCGTTAGCGCGCAGCGCTTCGCGCACGCGCTGCGCGATTCGGTCCCGCCGCAGATACCCGTCGCGGTCGAGCGGCAATTCTTCCGGCAGCACGACGATTGCGGCGCGATAGTTCGTTTCCGGATCGAACCCGAGCAGACGCACCCGTTCTTCTTCCGAGGCCGTTTGGTCCGGCTCCGATTCCAGCAGGCTCAGCACCGAGGCGTGTCCTAGGCTCGCTTCGAGCGACGCGAGCTCGCGCTGATGCGCGATGCGAATAGCCGCCACCAGGGCCGCGTATTCGGCGGCGCGATGATCCAACTCGGAGAGGGGTTCGTCGCCTTCGATGATCCACACTACGCCGACGAGTTCCGTCCCCAAGCGGATCGGGCAAGCGACGCGCGCCGACATCACGAGCTCGCGATTCGCGGGCACGCGTATCGGTATTTCGCTGGCGCGCAAACGCCGGGCAAGGCCGGACGATTCGATCTCGCGCATCAGCGTCTGCGGCGTCTGTTTGGTGTCCAGGGTCGCGCGGCGAATCTCGTCGGCGCGATCGTCGATCGAACAGAATGCCAGCAGTTTTCCGGACGGATCTTCGAACGTTACGGAGCGGCCGATGAGCGGGCACAGGATTCGCGCGAGATCGTCGAGCGTGGCTTCTCGCGACGCCGCCCGCATCAGCGCGTGATGGATCTGCTCCGAACGCTCGATGATCCGATACGGTTCGGCCATGATCGCGCGATGCAATTCTTCCGTAATGCGCGCGAACGGAATTTCGAACGGAATCTCGACGAGCGGAAGAAAGACGCGGTCGGCCGTTTCGCGCTCCGCCGCGGAAAACGACGTGACGTACCGTGGAACGGCAAGACCGACGCCGGCGATTCCACCCGCGGCCAGCGCCTCGATCAGCGCACGTTGGCCGGACTCCTCGCGGGGCCAACTGTAACCGGTCGTTAGGAGAAAGTAGCCCGCCGGTACCCACGGTGACGGATCGGGCATATCGACCACATGGGACCACAGGACCGGGCGGTCGAGGCCGGCCTCCCCGGCTACGACGCGGGCGCCGGCGAGGGTAGGCAAGCGCATGATGTCTCGAAGGGCAAGCGAGGTGCCCTTTTTGGCCTCAGAATCCAAAAGACCCGGTAAAATTGTGTCAGGCATACATGGATTGCTCCGCCGCGAGCCTTTACACTTGAGGGAGACCACCTCCTGGAGAAGCTGAGGACGAACGTGCCTGCCACAACGACGAAGGGTGAGACCCTCCGCCAGCGACGCGAAGCAAGCGTCGCTAGGGGCGTTTCCACCGCCCACCCCATCTGGATCGAGCGCGGAAGCGGCGCAAACGTTTGGGACAGCGATGGAAAACGTTACTACGACTTCGTGGGAGGCATCGGCACCCTCGCGGTCGGGCATGCCCATCCAAAAATTACCGCGGCGATCGCGGAGCAAGCTAAGCGATTCACGCACATCTGCTTCCAAGTCGCCGGCTACGAACCGTACGTGCAGGTCGCCGAAGAACTCAACCGCCGGCTCCCGGGATCGTCACCGAAGAAAGCGCTCCTGCTTTCGACCGGTGCGGAAGCGACCGAGAATGCCATTAAGATCGCGCGCGAATACACGCGCCGTCCCGCAGTCATCGCCTTTCAGCACGGATATCACGGACGCACGCTGCTCGCGCTCTCGATGACGGGCAAGAACGCACCGTACAAACAGCACTTCGGCCCGTTCTGCAGCGAGATCTATCACGCGCCGTTTCCGTACGAACATCACGGTATGGATTCCGCACGAGCGTTAGCGTCGCTCGACGCGCTCTTCGAAAGCAGCGTCACGCCCGACCGCGTCGCGGCGATCATCATCGAGCCGGTCCTCGGCGAAGGCGGCTTCGTCCCCGCACCGCCTGCATTTCTGCACGGACTACGCGAGATTTGCGACCGGCACGGCATCGTGCTGATCTTCGATGAAATTCAAACCGGATTCGGACGAACCGGTACGTTCTTTGCCGCCGAACACTACGGCATCGAACCGGACTTGGTCACCGTAGCAAAGTCGCTGGCCGGCGGTATGCCGCTCGCTGCGGTCGCGGGCAAAGCCGAAATCATGGACGCGCCGCTGCCCGGTGGTTTGGGCGGCACGTTTGCGGGCAATCCGGTCGCTTGCGCCGCGGCCCTCGCAACGTTCGAGATCATGGACGAAGCGTTCTTCGAGCGCGCGCGCGCCATCGGCGAGCGCGTTCGCGAAACGCTCGTCGCGCTCAAAAAGCAGTTCTCGGCAATTGAAGACGTGCGCGGGCTGGGACCGATGCTGGCGATGGAGCTTACGTCCGGCGGCGAACGGATCGTTGAAGAAGCGCGCGAGCGCGGCTTGCTGCTGCTGCTCGCAGGAAAGCGTAACGTCATCCGCATTTTGGTCCCGCTCGTCATCGACGACGAAGAGCTCAGCGAAGCTCTCGACATTCTCACCGCAAGCACTTCTGCAGCACTTTCATAAGGACGATAAAAAATTACGACCGACCGCGAACGCAACGTACTCGAGTATACTCAGTCAGTTCTCGACCTCATCGCCAAGCCGCAGATCACGGCCGATGACGCCGGCTGGATCACGCGCGAAACCGTCGAGGGTTTCCGCGACCACGTCAACCCGGGCTTCCTGGAATACCGCAAGGCCGGCGACGTCGGCGGCGCGGGCGCGGTCGTCGAATGGTCGGACGCCGGGCCGAACTCGTATCGCGACGTAAACGGCCGCGAGTATCTGGACTGTCTCGGCGGCTTCGGTATCTTCAACGTGGGACATCGTCATCCGAAGGTCGTCAAAGCAGTGACGGACCAGCTGCGGCGCCAACCGCTCCACAGTCAAGATCTCCTCGACCCGCTGCGCGCGATGCTCGCCAAAACGCTGTCGATGCTCACGCCGCCGCAGCTCGAGTTCGCGTTCTTCACGAACAGCGGAACGGAAGCGGTCGAAGCGGCGCTCAAGCTCGGGCGCGCGTTCAACCGCGACAAACAGACGATCGTCGCCGCAACCAAAGGGTTTCACGGGAAGAGTTACGGCTCGCTTTCGGCCAGTGCCAAGGCGGAGTTCCGCCTGCCGTTCGGACCGATGCTCCCGAATATCGAGCACGTCCCATTCAACGATCTGCCGGCGATGCGCGACATGATGACGTCGTGCAAAGCGGTCGGTGAAGACGTCGGGATCGTGCTGCTCGAACCAATCCAAGGCGAGGGCGGCGTCAACATTCCCGACGATGACTACTTACCCGGCGTGCGCGCGCTCTGCGACGAGTTTGAAGCGATACTGATCTTCGACGAAGTGCAGACGGGCATGGGGCGTACCGGCAAGTTCTTTTGTTTCGAGCACTATGGCATCGTACCGGACCTGCTGTGCCTCGCAAAGGCATTCGGCGGGGGCGTGATGCCGGCCGGCGCCGTCGTCGGGCGGCGCGACATCTTCTCCAGGCTGTTCGCCAACCCGTTCCTGCACACGACCACCTTCGGCGGCAATCCCATGGCGTGCGCGGCGGCGCTCGCAACCATCAACGTACTGATCGAGGAGAAACTTCCGGAGCGCGCGGCGGTTATGGGAGAGCGGATGCTGGCCGGAATGCGGCTCGCGGTCGCCGGCTTCGAAAGCGTCGTCGTCGACGTCCGCGGCAAGGGGTTGCTCATGGCGCTCGAGTTCGCCGACAACGAGACCGGCTTCGAGTTCGGGAAGCGGATGCTCGAGCGCGGCGTGCTGGTATCCGGCACGCTGGTTAATGCGCGGGTAATCCGGATAGAACCGCCGTTAACGATTACGGAGGAGCAGGCCGACTACGTGTGCCAAGCTCTCCGCGAGAGCCTGCAATCGATGGCGGGCCTGGCCAAGACTGGGGTTTAAGAGGACAAGCATGCAAACGACGATCGTAAATACCGAAGAGATTCTGCGCAACGTTCCGCGCAAAGGCGGCATCGTGCCGATGTACGTCGGCGGCCAATGGACCCTCGCCGCCGACGGCGGCACGCGCGAGCTTTTGAACCCGGCAAACGGCGAGCCGATCGCCACCGTTGCCGAAGGCGCGCAGCAAGACGCGGATCGCGCCATCGCGGCGGCGCGTAAGGCTTTCGACGACGGCCCGTGGGGGCAGTCGAGTGCGGCCGACCGCGCGGCGCTGCTGTTCAAGGTCGCGGACGCGATCGACGCGGCGCGCGACGAGTTCGCGCGCATCGACACGCTCAACAACGGCAAGCCGCTGCGCGAAACCGAATACGATGCCGTCGATGCGGCAAACTGCTTCCGCTACTACGCCGGCCTCGCGACGAAGCCGCAAGGCCAGACGTTCGACGTTCCTGCGCCGTCGCAAACCTTCACCGTGCGCGAGCCGATCGGCGTTTGCGGACAGATCGTACCGTGGAACTACCCGCTGCTGATGGCGGCGTGGAAACTCGCGCCGGCGCTTGCCGCCGGCAACGTCTGCGTGCTCAAACCTTCGGAGCTGACGCCGCTCTCGGTGATCCGCCTTGCATCGATCTTCGAACAGCTCGAGTTCCCGGCGGGCGTCGTCAACATCGTTCTCGGACCCGGCAAGACCGTGGGCCATGCGATCGCAGCGAGCCGGCACGTCGACAAGATTGCGTTCACCGGCGGTACCGCAACCGGCCGCAGCATCATGATCGACGCGACCGGGAATCTAAAAAAAATCTCACTCGAATTCGGCGGGAAGTCGCCGAACATCGTTTTCGCCGACGCCGACTTCGATACCGCGATCGACTACGCACTCTTCGGTATCTATGCGAACTCGGGCCAAGTATGTTCGGCGGGTTCGCGCTTAATCTTACAGCGCTCGCTGCACGACCGCTTCATGGAACGGCTGGTGGAGCGCGCGCAAAAGATTCGCGTCGGCGACGGCTTCGATCCGAACACGGAGATGGGGCCGATCATTTCGCCGGTGCACCTGGATCGCATCGAAGGGTATATCGAAGCCGGCAAGAGCGAAGGCGCGCAGCTGCTGTGCGGCGGCAACCGCTTAGGCGGGGCGCTTGCAAGCGGAAACTTTCTCGCTCCGACGATCTTCGACCATACGAGCCCGGAGATGCGCATCGTACAAGAAGAGATCTTTGGCCCCGTGCTGGTCGTTCAAGCTTTCGACGACGAAGCCGAGGCGATTCACCTGGCCAACGACACCGTTTACGGATTGGCCGGCGCCGTTTTCACGCAGGACGTCGGCAAAGCGCACCGCGTCATCCGCAAACTGCGCGCCGGGATCACGTGGATCAATACCTATCACCCGACCTACAATGAAGCACCGTGGGGCGGCTACAAACAGTCGGGCATTGGCCGCGAGTTGGGAACCTACGGCTACGAAGCGTACACCGAGGTCAAACAAATCAACGTCAACCTGGACGTCGCGCCGTCGGGGTGGTTCAGCGAATAGGGGCTTGCTTAAGCGCGCTTCAGAGTTTACTAACAAACGTATCTTTTACTGACAATCCGAGCACTCGATTGCCGTAATCGGGTTGCTCTCTGCCGCAAGCAGACGTATCCTTAGGGAACCCGATACCGAAACGTTTCCAGCCCCAAAGCGCCAGGAGCTGTCTATGGTATTCTGCCCACCGGAATGGACGCAGGTCGAACGCGGCACCCTTTCCATTAGCGCGAAATCGATTCGGCTCGGCTGCGTCCGGGTTTTTCGCGATCGATTCAGCATCGGATCGCAGCTCCAGGGTCCGTTGGAACTTGGAACGCTGCTTCTCGGCACGCTCTCGAACCTCGCGACGCACGCGCGCTGGTTCGGCATGCGCTTGACGGAAGACGACGTCGCCGTCGGCCGCGCCGCAATCGACATCTGCGCGACCGGGCCGGGCGAACTCCTCTCCGTTCTCCTCGATGCAGACACCGTTCGGAATCTCGGCATCGGCGCGGCGACTGAGAATGCCTACCTGTTGCGAAACCCGTCGGGCACGCGTCGCCTGCGTTCGTTCCTAAGCACGCTGTTCGAACTCGAAGAACCCTTCGCGTGCCCGCTGGGCGAGCGGCGCGACATGGAACGGGCGCTTCTAACGCTCGTTCGCAACGTGACGCTCGGCCGCAGGATCGCTCCCGGCGCGCTGATGCAGCGCTTCCAGGCGGTTCGGGCATGCGACGTCTATATGCGCGAGCATATCGACGAGCCGATTTCGCTGCAGGATCTCGGCGATGCGTGCGGCTTTCGGCCGCGCTCGCTGATCAACGCGTTCGAGGCATTTACCGGCGTGAGCCCGATGATGTACCTCAAGGCGTTGCGCCTGAACGGCGTGCGCAAAGCGCTGCGCGAGAACGGGCATCGCGCGCGCATCATCGACATTGCGATGGACTGGGGATTCGAACACATGGGACACTTCGCGGCGGATTACCGCGCGATGTTCGGCGAGCGCCCCTCCGAAACGCCGCGCTCGCGCGGAGATCTCGTTCTAAGTTAAGCCTGCACGAACCGTCAAATCACTCGCGCAAGGAGCGTTCCGGATGACATCGCCGACGGCCATCTTACGTCTCGCCACTCTTTGCGGTTTGCTGCTGTACGCTCTTGCCGCCTCGCCTGCGGCAGACCCGCTTCCATCTTGGAACGACGGTGCTGCGAAGCAGGCCATCATCAACTTCGTGCACGTTACGACCGATCCGTCGAGTCCGCAATTCGTGCCGATGGAGCAACGTCTCGCGACGTTCGACCAAGACGGAACCCTTTGGGTCGAACATCCAATTTACACGCAGGTGGAGTTCGCGCTGGCGCGAGTCGTCGCACTGGCGCCGCAGCATCCGCAGTGGAAAACAACCGCGCCGTTCAGCGCCATCCTCTCCGGCAACAAGGCCGCGATCGCGAAGTTTACCATGAAAGATTTGGAGGCCGTGGTCGTCGCTACCCACACGGGCATGTCGGTAACGGACTTCCAAGCCGAGGCAAAGGCATGGATGGCGCAAGCGCGAGATCCGCGATGGAAGAAGCACTACAACGAGCTCGTCTACGAACCCATGCTCGAAGTAATGAAGTACCTGCGCGACAACGGGTACAAGACGTACATCGTTACCGGCGGCGGCCAAGACTTCGTCCGCGCCTACGCTGAGGAAACGTATGGCGTGCCGCCCGAACAGGTCATCGGCTCGGCCGGTGACACGCAGTTCGTCGACGGTAACGGTAAGGCTACGCTGATGAAGCTTCCGAAGCTCCTGCTCAACAACAACTTGTCCGGCAAGCCCGAAGACATCTACCTGTTCGTAGGAAAACGGCCGCAAGCGGCGTTCGGCAACACGTCGGGCGACCAGCAAATGCTCGAATGGGCGCAGTCGAGTCCCGAAGCGCATCTCGAAATGCTCGTGCTTCACGACGACGGGACGCGCGAATACAGATACGGACCGGCGACCGGACTCCCCGACACGAAAGTCGGAACGTTCTCGCAGAAACTCTACGACTACGCTAAAGCCAACGGTTGGATCGTCATCAGCATGAAAAACGACTGGAAACGCATCTTCCGGTTCGATCCGTAACGTCATCCTGGTGGTTCGCGCAGGGAACGGAGTCGCAGCGCGGCCTAGGGCGCTGCGCTCTTTAGCCGTGAGACCTCGTCAACCGACAGACCGCGCGGCCCTTTTCTCGCTAACTGGTCGGCAAGAGCTTGATAGTAGTTTCGCTTCGACTGCGCTCAGCGTATTCGACGCGTCCTTCGACTACGGCGCTGCGCGCCTCCGCTCAGGATGACACGTCGATCTGAGGCGCGCCGTACGTAACCGTGGAGATGACGGTATCGTCTTCTTCGGGCGCGATGGTGCGCAGATCGAAGAGCAAGCGGTCGCGTTCGATGCGCGCCACGATTGCCGGGTTCTCGCGACGCAACGCTGCCGCGAACGCCGCAGGGTTATCGACCGCGAGCGAGATCGCTACCGACGCGATGCGGGCGCGCGGGAGCGCGCCGCCGCCGGCGTATGCATCGCTGTCGACGACGGTCGCACCCGGCATCGCACTGATGTAGGGGCCGGCCCGGGCGCGCAGTTCGTCGACGGTCGTCCCAAGCATGCGATAGAGCGGGATGCGGCCGCGCGATTCCGCCGTCCGATGGAGCTGCAGCGTCGCGGCGAGCGCGGCCAATGTCATCTTATCAACGCGCAGCGCCCGCACCAGCGGGTTATCGCGCAGCCGCGCGATCAGATTGGCGCGCCCTAACACTACGCCGGCCTGCGGGCCGCCCAGCAGCTTGTCGCCGGAGAACGCGACCAGACCGACGCCGTCGTTCACGGCTTCCATAACCGTGCGTTCGTGCGGCAGGCCGTACTCCGCGAGATCGACCAAGGCGCCGCTTCCGAGATCCTCGACGACGGGAACGCCCACTCGCGCGCCGAGTGCGGCGAGTTCGCTTGCAGATACGTCGTGGGTAAATCCTTCGATCGAGTAGTTCGAGGGATGGACGCGCAGCAGCAGCGCCGTCTGCGGGCTGAGCACGCGTTCGAAATCGTCGAGATACACTTTGTTGGTCGCACCGACTTCGCGGAGATGGGCGCCGCTGCGTTTCAGGACGTCGGGAATGCGGAAACCGCCGCCGATCTCGACGAGCTGGTTGCGCGCTACGACCACCTCGCGACCCTTGGCAAACGTATCCAGCACGAGCAGCACGGCCGCCGCGCAGTTGTTGACCACCAGCGCATCCTGCGCGCCGGTCAGCTCGCGCAGCAGCGAAGTCGTCCGCGAATACCGCGAGCCGCGTTCGCCGGCCGCTAGATCGTATTCGAGGTTCGTATATCCGTGCGAGAGGCGCTCGACTGCGGCTAACGCCTCGGGCGCAAGCGGAGCACGGCCCAAGTTCGTGTGCACGAGGATCCCCGTAGCGTTGACGACTGGGATCAGCCCTTGGAGCCGTTCCAGTTCGAGAATGCTCGTGACCGCCGCGACGATCTCGTCCATCGAAGGCGCGACGCCGGAAATGCGAACGCGGTCGAACTCTCGCTCGACCGCGTGTTTGACCGTCGCTCTCCCGAGCGTCGCCTCGTATTCTGCGATGGCAGGCTCGGCGAGCACGCGATGCATCGCCGGAAGCGCGCGCATCGCTAAACTAGGCGACGTGTTTGCTGAGCATCGACGCGATCACGTTCTCGGGAACGTATCCGACGATGCGATCGACGGCCTGGCCGCCCTTGAAGAGAATGAGGCACGGTATGCCGGAGACCTGATATTGACCGGCGATGTTCGGATTGTCGTCGGTGTTCATCTTCACGAACTTCGCCTTGCCGGTGTTCGCGGCGGCGATCTTCTCGACGACCGGCGAGAGCATGCGGCACGGCCCGCACCAAGGCGCCCAGAAGTCAACCAGCACCGGCTGGTCGTTCTTGAGAACCTCGTTCTCGAAATTGGTTTGGGTTACGTCTGCAAGTGCGCTCATTGGTGCTTACTCATTCCTCCGTCCAGTTAAACCGGGGGTCCCGGGCTCCGAGTTGCAGACCTTACAACTCGGTCTGGGTGGGTTCCCCCGTGATGTCGGAAAGCTGTTCGGCCTGCTTGCCGAGGTTGGTGATGGCGATCACTTCGTCACCGTCGCCCAGGCGCTGGAGGCGCACCCCCTTCGCGTCGCGGCCGGTCTTGCGGATCTCTCCGACCTTCAGGCGGATCACTTGATTGCCGGAGGTGATCATCAGCACCTGATCGTCCGGAGCCACGAGGATCTGGTCGACCACCTGGCCGATGTCGTCGCGTTGACGCGCGAAGGCCTTAACGCCCTTGCCGCCGCGCGACGTATGCCGGTAATCCTCGATCGGCGTGCGCTTGCCGAAGGCGAGCGACGTGACGAGCAGCACTTCCTTGCGCTCCTTTTCGATGATGTCCATTGCGACGATCGTGTCGCCGTTCTCGAGGGTCATCGCCTTGACGCCGCGGGCATTGCGGCCCATCGAACGCACCGTCTTCTCGTTGAAGTGCACGGCCATGCCGCCGCGGGACGCGAGAATGATGTCGTGCGAACCGTTCGAGAGATCGACCGCGAGCAGTTCGTCCTTCTCGTCGAGGTTGATCGCGTTGAGACCGTTGCGGCGCACGTTGGCGAACTCATCGAGCTTCGTCTTTTTAATGACGCCGTTGCGCGTCACCATCACGAGGTACTTCTCGCCTTCGAACTTGTCGATCGGGAAGACCGCGCTCACTTCTTCGCCCGGCGGCAGCGTCAACAGGTTGACGAGCGCCGTTCCGCGCGCCTGGCGCGTGGTATCGGGAATTTCGTACCCGCGCAAACGATAGACGCGCCCCTTGTTCGTGAAGAAGAGCACGTGATCGTGCGTCTTCGTCGTGAAGAAGTTGCGCACGACGTCCTCGCGCTTGAGGTTCGAAATGCCGGTAACGCCGCGGCCGCCGCGGTTCTGCGTGCGGAAAGTGTCCACCGAGACGCGCTTGATGTAGCCGCCGACCGTGTACGTCACGACGACGTCTTCGTTCGGAATCAGCTGCTCCATCGACATTTCGTCTTCGGCGGCGGCGATCACCGTCCGGCGCTCGTCGGCGAACTTCTTCTTGACTTCGAGCGTCTCGCTCTTGACGATCGCGAGGATGCGGCGCGGGCTGCCCAAGATGTCTTGCAATTCGGCGATGGTCTTGATGAGCTCGGCGTATTCGTCTTCGATCTTCTTGCGTTCGAGTCCGACCAGCGCGCGCAGGCGCATGTCGACGATCGCTTGCGACTGAATGTCCGAGAGACCGAAGCGGGCCGATAGTTTCGTTTTCGCTTCGTCGGTCGTTTGGCTCGCACGGATGATCTCGATGACTTCGTCGATGTTGTCGAGGGCGATCCGGTAGCCTTCGAGCAGGTGTGCGCGTTCTTCGGCCTTGCGCAGGTCGTACCGCGTACGGCGGGTGACGACGTCGCGTCGATGCGCGATGAAGAACTCCAGCATCTGCTTGAGCGAGAGGACGCGCGGCTCCATCGCGACCGAACCGTCGAGGCGCGGTTCGCCGACCGGAACGAGCGCCAGCATGTTGAACCCGAAGCTCGACTGCAGCGGCGTGTGCTTGTAGAGCTGGTTGAGCACGACTTTCGGCGTCGCGCTCTTCTGCAGTTCGACGATGACGTTCATACCCTTGCGATTCGAAAGATCGTCGAGACGCGCGATGCCCTGAATCCGCTTTTCCGCGTGCGCTTCGGCAATCGCTTCCACGATGCGGTTCTTGTAGACCTGATACGGGATCTCGGTGATGACGATCTTGTACTTGCCTTTGTCCTCGATGATCTCGGCAGTACCGCGAATCGCGATCGAGCCGCGCCCGGTCTTATAGGCTTCGCGAATGGCCTCACGGCCCAAAATCGTGCCGCCGGTTGGGAAATCGGGGCCTTTGACGATGTCGCACAGCACGTCGTCGCTGACGTTTTCATCGTCGATGATCGCCGCGATCGCGTCGGAGATCTCTCCGAGATTGTGCGGAGGAATATTCGTGGCCATTCCGACCGCGATACCGCTGGATCCGTTGATGAGCAGCTGCGGAACTTTGCCCGGCAGTACGCTCGGCTCCGTTCCCTGGTTGTCGAAGTTGGCGACGAACGGAACGGTTTCTTTATCGATGTCGGAAAGCAGCTCGAGCGAGAGCCGGTCGAGTCGCGCTTCCGTATATCGGTACGCGGCAGCCGAGTCGGGATCGATCGAGCCGAAGTTGCCGTGTCCGTCGACCAGCGGGTACCGCAGCGTAAAATCTTGCGCCAATCGCACCAGCGCGTCGTATACCGACGAATCGCCGTGCGGGTGGTAGCTCTTGAGCACGTCGCCGACGATACCGGCGCACTTGCGATGCTGCTTGGTGGGGTCCATACCCATCTCGCGCATCGCAAAAAGAATGCGCCGCTGCACGGGCTTGAGTCCGTCGCGGACGTCGGGCAGCGCCCGCGAGGCGATGACCGACATGGCATACGAGAGATAGCTCTCCCGCATTTCGTCTTCGACGTTGACCTGGCTGATAATGTCGTTGTTCACGGTTGTAAAAGGCGCTCCGGCCCGCTTGGCGGCTTAGCTCACAAAGACGGTTGGCACAGGGCCAACCGCAACAGGCGTAGTTACCTCTAAATGCCCTAAATTTCCTCGGGCATTGGGATACCGTCCGCATCGAGCGTGTGGTCGAACTCGAGGGGCGCCTCGTCGAGGCCGAAATCGACGGCGGGTCCGTGCGCCGAAGTTGAGTCCGACGCGGGCGGGGCGACGAAATCCGAAGGCGGCTCTTCAGGAACGCCGGCGATGGCGTCGTCGACGCGCTCCTTGGCGGCCTCGCCGGCGGCCCGGATCACGTCGATGTGCCCCTTCAGGGCGGCGTCCAACTCGGCGCCGAAGTCTGTTGACATGTCCGACGCTTTCGCCGCACCGGCGCGCCGCACTTTTTCGAACGAAGCCGAGTTGCGCGCCTTTGCGGCTGCCTTCGCGCGCCGCCTGCGGCCAGGCGACGTGGTTGCCCTCTCCGGGCCCCTTGGAGCCGGGAAAACCACCTTCGTTCGAGCGATCGTCGAGGTGCTCCACGGCGCGGACGAGACCACCAGCCCAACCTTCACGTTCCGTCACCGCTACGACGGGACGCCGCCCGTCGATCATCTCGACCTCTACCGGATCGAGGACCCGGCCGAGCAGGTCGAGTTGGGTTTGGAAGACGCATTCGAAGGCGCGTCGATCGTGCTGGTCGAGTGGTGGCAGAACGCACCGAACCTCCTGCCCGCACGGCGGTACGAGGTCGACATCCAGGGCGCCGGCGACGGCCCGCGGCGGGTCGACGTGCGCGAACCCGTATGAACGTTCTTGCCCTCGACGGGGCTCTCGGCTCGTTCTCCGTCGCGGCCGCGCGGGACGGCGTCCTAGCGGGCAGCGAGAGCCTTGCCGGCAACGTGGCGCTCGAGCGGGGGCTCGCCCTCGTTTCCGGCGTCCTGGCCCAAAGCGGCCTCGCGCCCGGCGCGCTCGACCGGCTTGCCGTCGGGGTGGGGCCCGGCGGATTCACCGGGCTGCGAATCGCCGTGACCTATGCGAAGTCGCTGGCACAAGCCTGGGAACTGCCGCTCGTGCCCGTTTCGTCGTTCGATATTCTCGAGTACGGCATGGCCTTCGACCGAGCGCTTACGGTCGTGATCGGGCGGCCGGGCGTGATTTCGGCACGCTTCCGCAGCGGCGGGACCGCCCGCCGCGGCTCCGGCAGAATCGCCGACGTGCTCGATGAGCTGGGCCTTCCTACCGGGGGTCCGCCGCTCGATGTCGTCGCCGCCCCGGAGGACGTTCTCGCAGCACTTGCCGAACGCCGAATCGTCGTGAATTCCCATACCCCGCTCGTTGCCGAAGCCGCCGTCGCCGCCGCGTACATCGCACAGACGCGCGAGCCCGCGCGCACGCCGCACGAAGTGCGCGCCGACTACGGCGAACTGCCCGCCGCGAAAATGCCGAAGCGGTAACGCGCGTGAAGATGGAACTCGATCCCGCCACGGCGGATCGCCCCGAGCGCATGGAGATCGTTCGGATGTCGACCAACGACATTCCCGACGTCTCGCGGATCGAGCGCGCGTCGTTTACGACGGTGTGGCCGACCGATGCGTTTTACAACGAGCTGAGCACCAACAAGCTCGCGCACTATTTCGTCGGAAAGTTGGAAGGACGCATCGTCGCCTACGGCGGCATCTGGGTCATTCTCGAAGACTCGCATATCACGACCGTCGCGGTCGACCCGAACCTTCGCGGCCGCGGCCTCGGCGAAGCCATGGTGCTGAAGCTGATCGACGAGGGCATCGAACGCGGCGCCGCGTGGATGACGCTCGAAGTGCGCGAAAGCAACGTGTCCGCGCAGCAGCTTTATCGCAAGTACGGATTTACGACGGTCACGACGCGCAAAGGCTACTATAGCGACGACAACGAGAGCGCGCTGGTGATGTGGGCAGGCAACCTGAAGAGCGAACTCTATCGCAATCGCCTGCAGGTGCTGCGCGCGCGCAACGAAGCGACCCGGTGATTCTGCCCTTGCTGCTGGCGGCGGCCGCATCGCTTTCGTTCGACGGCATCGCGCTGGGCGACGACGCGGCGGCGATCGCCGCAGCGCACTCGGGCCACGCAACGTTTACGGCGCTGGGGCCGGCCTTTACGTGGCGTCGCGAGGGCGGCGGTACGATGATGATCGCCGGCGACGCACGCGGAAAGGTTGCGGTCGTCGATTTCGCGGCGGATCGGGGCGAAGAAGGCGCGATCTCGCTGCCGCAGGCCGGTTCGTTCGATCTGCAAGCCTCACACGTGGCGCTGGAAAAAGCGCTCGACGAGCCGGCGCTCTCCGAGTGCGCGCCAAACTACTCGGGCGGATATTGCGGCGCCTTCGCCTTGAGCGGCGAAACCGAACTCGTCGTGCAGTTTGAAAGCAACGACGGACAGCTGCACCGTGCGACGTGGGCGACGCCGGCGATTCTTTCAAAGCTGCAGTTGATCGCGCCGACGATTGCCCCGACGCAATGACCTATGCGACGCTCGCGGCTCACGTGCGGACGCACATCGGACAAAAACATCGCTACGAGCATACCGTTCGCGTGGCGCGCTGCGCCGACGTGCTGGCGCAGTTTCACTCGCTCGACGCGCGCAAGGCGCGCCTGGCGGGGATGCTGCACGATCTCGCACGCCTCTATCCCGGGCCGCGCTTGATTTCGGAATGCGAACTGCGTTCGATGCCGATCTCCGCATTCGAACGCGCTAATCCGATCGTGCTGCACGCGCGCTTGGGCGCCTCGATCGCGCAGGAAGCCTTCGGCGTGCACGACCCCGAGGTGCTCTCGGCAATCGAAACTCACACCGTCGGCAGCGAATCGATGTCGCCGTTGGACTGCGCGCTCTATCTTGCCGACGGCTTGGAACCGGGGCGCGACTTCCCGCATCGCCGCGAACTGTGGGAGCTCGCAACGCGCGATCTCGCCGAAGGAATGCGTCACGTTCTGCAGTCGACCTTGGAGCATTTGGCTCGCAAGGGAATCCCCATCGCACCGCAAACGCTCGGGGCCGCCCGGCAGTTTGGCATTCGTCTGGAGGAGGAAGAAGTATCCGCGAGTTGATCGACGTCGTGCGCGAGGCCGCGCAAGACAAGAAGGGTGAGGAGCTGACCGTCCTCGACGTGAGCGGCCGCACCATCCTCGCCGACACCTTCGTCGTCGTAACGGGCCGTTCGAAAATCCAGACGCGAGCCATCGCCGACGGGATCTTCGAAGCAGTCAAAGCCGAGGGCTACCCGTCGCCCCGCCTCGAGGGCCACGCGGACGGCACGTGGATCCTCATCGATATGGGGCACGTTATCGCCCACGTTTTCACGCCGGAGCAGCGCCAGTTCTACAATCTGGAACGGCTCTGGTCCGAAGTCGCCAAGCGCCAGGCGCAGACGCCGTGAGGGGCCACCAAACACGCTCGGCCCGCTCGCGGCGCGAATTCTGGAAACGCCTGGGTATCTGGGTCTTCATCTTCGTCTTTGCCTTCAGCGTCGTCGGGGGCCTCATCGCAGTCGTGGCGAGCCTTCTGGCCGGGACGCCGCACTAACAATCCGACGCCCGGGAGGCCAAGAGGCAAGATTGTCGACAATGTGCAATCTTTCCGTATGAGCCAGACGCTGACCGAGAACTACGCCGCCCTCCACGCCAAGTACGTCTTAAGCCCGTGGGTCGCCCAGGCCGGGCGGACGCCGCCGACGATCGTCCGCGGCGAGGGATCGTACCTGTTCGATTCGGACGATAAGCGCTATCTCGATCTCTCGGCCGGGCTCGTCGCCGTCAACCTGGGGCACGGCCATCCCGCGGTCGCCGATGCGATTGCCGAGCAAGCTCGCCGGCTGACGTACGCCGCGCCGAGCCTCGGCAACGATAAGCGCGCCGAGCTGGCCCGCGCGATGAGCGAGATCGGGCCGTGGCCGGAAGGCTGTCGCACGTTTTTCACGACGAACGGCGGCGAGGCCAATGAAGATGCGATCAAGTTCGCGCGCACGATCACCGGACGGCACAAGGTGCTCGCGGCGTATCGTTCGTTTCACGGATCGGCTCCCGGAGCCGGTTCGCTCAGCGGTGAGAACCGGCGCTGGCCCAACGAGCCCGGCATGCCCGGCATCGTACGCTTCTTTGCACCGTTCCCGTATCGCAGTCCGTTTCACACGCGCGACGCCGCCGAAGAAGTCGATCGCGCCATCGCGCACCTGGAAGATATCATCGTGTATGAAGGCGGCGACCGCATTGCGGCGCTGCTGATCGAACCGATCGTCGGTTCGAACGGCGTCGTGCTCTATCCCGACGGCTATCTGGCGCGCGTGCGTGAGGTCTGCGACCGGTACGGCATTTTGCTGATCTTCGACGAGGTGATGACCGGCTTCGGACGCACCGGCGCCGCGTTTGCCGCGCAGCGCTTCGGCGTAACCCCCGACGTATTTACGTTTGCGAAAGGCGTGACGTCCGCGTACGTACCGCTCGGCGGCGTTGCCGTGCGCGAGTCGCTCGCGAAATTCTTCGACGACAAGCCGCTGCCGAGCGGACACACGTTCAGCGGGCATCCGCTCGCCGTCGCTGCGGGCCTCGCCGCCGTTAATGCATATCGCAACGAGGGACTCTTCGAACGCGCGCTTTCGATTGAGGGATGGCTGCGCGCGCGCTTCGAGGGATTGCAAAGCCGGCATCCGTCGATCGGTGAGGTGCGCGGAATCGGCGCCTTCTTCGGTCTCGAACTCGTCTCCGATCGCGAGAAGCGCACGCCGTTGGTGGCATGGCAAGGTGCCCAGTCGCTGCAGCCGTTCTTCAACGATCTGCTCGCACGGGGACTCTACATCTACGGACGCTACAACGTCATCGTCGTGGCGCCGCCGCTCACCATCTCCGAAAAAGAACTCGACGAGGCCGTCGCGATTTTCGACGCCGCGTTTACCGAACTGGAAAAAGGACGATAGCCGTGAATCTGACCGTACTCGATCCCGCGACGCGCGAAGTGCTGGGCGAAGTCCGGCAATCCGCTCCGAGCGACTGCGCGCGGGCCGTCGCCGCCGCGCGCGATGCTTTCGATTCGTGGTCCGGCGTACCGGTGGTGGAGCGCGCGCGCTACATGTTCCGCTGGGCGGACGCGCTCGAGAAGCGCAAGGAAGATCTGGCGGTGATGGTCTCGCGCGAAAACGGCAAGACGATCGTCGACGCGCGCGCGGAAGTGCGCCGCGGCATCGAGGCCGTGGAGTTCGCCTGCGGCATGCCGTCGCTGATGATGGGCGACGCGCTCGGCGACATCGCTCGCGGCGTCGACTGCATTTCCGTTCGCAAGCCGCTCGGCGTCTGTGCGGGGATCACGCCGTTTAACTTTCCGTCGATGATTCCGCTGTGGATGGCGCCGATCGCGCTCGCGGCGGGCAACACGTTCGTGCTCAAGCCCTCACCGCAAACGCCGCTGACGGCCGAGATGCTCGCGCAAATCGCGCGCGACTCGGGCTTCCCCGACGGAATCTTCACCGTCGTGCACGGCGGCGCCGACGTCGTCGAGGCCCTGATCGATCATCCGGAGGTCGCCGCAATCTCGTTCGTCGGCTCGTCGGCGATCGCGCGTATCGTCCAAGCGCGTGCGGTTGCCAGGCACAAGCGCGTGCAGGCGCTGGGCGGCGCGAAGAACTTTCTCGTCGTAATGCCGGATGGGGTTACGCAGACGACGCTCGATGCGGTTATGTCGTCGGCGTTCGGCGGCGCGGGGCAGCGCTGTTTGGCGGGATCGGTCGTGCTTGCCGTCGGCGATGCCGGCGATCACATCGCACCGATGCTGGTCGATGCAGCACGCAATCTCAAGCTCGGCCGCGGCACCGACCCGACCGTCGGGCTCGGCCCGGTCGTCAGCGACGAAGCGGTCGCGCGCATCAATGGATACGTCGAACGCGCGCGCGGGTCGGGAGCGAAAGTGCTGCTCGATGGCGGCAGCGCTCCGACGGACGGATCGTTCCTCGCCCCCGTAATCTTCGACGACGTCAATCCCAACAGCGAACTCGCGACCGAAGAAATCTTCGGACCGGTGCTGGCAATCGTGCGCGCGTCGACGCTCGACGAAGCCATCGAGATCGCCAACCGTTCGCGCTACGGAAACGCATCCTCGATCTTCACGAACGACGGCGGCAGCGCGCGCGAATTTTCGGCACGGATCGAAGCCGGGATGATTGGCGTGAACATCGGCGTCGCCGCGCCGATGGCGTTCTTCCCGTTCGGCGGGATCAAAGATTCGATCTTCGGCGATCTGCGCTGCCACGGCAAAGACGCCGTCGCCTTCTACACGCAGCAGCGCGTCGTGATCAGCCGCTGGCCGGATTAGGTCGCTTCAATCGTCGTCGACCGCGTGATTCGACGGCGCTTGGTGAAGGAAGAAGTCCGTTGAGTACTTCGCCGGGATTCGTTTGAACGGGCGCTTGGGCTGCGTAAAGTCGAAGGCGTCGAGCATGCTGCGAGCCCGGACGTCGCGCGTGCCGATCGAAGGCACGTGAAATATCAGTTCGATCGTCTTAAGGACGCTCGCCATCTCGTAGTGCGAATGCACGACGACGCCCTTTTTGGCGTACGGCGAAACGACGATGCAGGGAACGCGAAATCCCAGACCGGCATAGTCCAGCTGCGGCGGTGGAACGTGATCGTACCAGCCGCCCCAATCGTCCCAAAGCACGATGATCGCCGTCGAGTCCCACTGCGGGCCTTTTCCGATCGTGTTGACGATCGACGCAACCCACGACGGCCCCGTGTCCGATCCGGTTTCGGGATGGTCGGAGTTGGGGTAGCTGGGGACCACCCACGATACGCCGGGAAGGGTACCGGCTTTGGCGTCAACGAGAATTTGGTTCGGCGTGTACGACTCGTTGGCGAAATCGGGTCCGAAACGGACGCTGCGTACCGCTAAGAACGCATCCCAAACCGACAAGCTGCTGTTCAGACTCGCCTGGTTGTAATACTTCCACGTAATGCCGCCGCGATCGAGTGAGTCGGCGATCGATACGGTATCGAAACACGGAGCCGGACCGGCGAAGGCGTGATAGACGCGCTTGTCGTCGATCAGGTTGGTCGTCGTGCCGGCCGGCGCGTCGCATTCGTTCGGACCGTTGGGTTCGTCCATCACGCTGCGCGTCGCGGAGATCGCGGTCGTCCCGCGGATCAGCGTCTGATGACCGATGAAGCTCGGACCAAACTCGCTCTGGAAGAAGTGATCGGCCAATGCGTATTGCTTTGCCATCGACCAATACGGAACGATCGACGACGGTTTGACGTACGCGTAGGTGTAGTCGGGGGCGAGCGGTTTGCGGTTCTTGCCGACGGGGGTCTCGATGCCGAATCCGTCGAGTTTTCCGTTGTCCCAAGAGTTCATCGCATTTTTCCACGCATGATCGATGACCGCCGCTTCGAAGCCGATCGGACGGAGCTTCACCGTGCTGCCGTTGAGGGTTTTGCCTGCCGTCGCGCCCGTGGCTCCCGGGAACGTCGCGAAGAGGTTATCGAACGTGCGATTTTCCTGAACGATGATCACGACGTGCTTGATCGGCATCGCCGGCGCACCCGCATCGGCCATTTCTGCCGGCGGAACGAGGTTCGTCGACACGGCTCTCGGACCGGCGCACGCGTCGGCCGACAACAGCGCGAGCGCCGCCAAAGAAGCGCAGAATGCACGCGAGCTCATGTGAGGCATGTTACCCATCGCCGCCCGAATCTCCGTGCCTCGCCTCCTAGCCGGGCGGCGCAACGAACGCGTCCGGCTCGTTTCGATACTTGCTCGGCCAAGCGACCATCCGACCGTTTGGGTAGTCGTACACCATGTTAAAGCGCTTGAGAACCCCCTCGCCGATGCTGCCGCCGTCCTCCGTGCTCGTAAAAGCGCCGGCGGTTTGCCGCGACGCGCGGGTGACGACGCCGTCGAGGTGCGCGCCGAGCACGTCGAGCGATGGGAGGGTGAAGACGTCGCCGTAGACCGGGCCCCCGACGCCGTAACCCGTGACGATGTTGGACTTCGACGGGTACCGTCCGTAGAAGCCGTGCGCCTTCGCGAACGGACCGAAGAGCGTGAGCGACGACCGGTCGCCGGTATCGACGATGACGGTCGTGGGGATGCCGTCGATCTTCGCTGCGATTCTCGGCAGCGTGCCCGTAAAGGCCGTCGTCGTCGCCTCGACGCCGTCCGGCACCTCCGGCGAACGGGTCTCGAACGAGATCGTCCCCGCATCGACGTCGACGAACGTTGCAAACTGTCTTAGGATCGGATACCCGACGATGCCGTCGAAGCGCGGGAACTTCAGCTTCGTTCGAATCTCGGTGAGATCGATAACCGACGCATCGAGGTCGCGGAACGTGCGCGAACCGATCTCCAGCGAAGCGAGTTTCGCGCTGCCGTTCTTGACCGTTCCCTCGCCCGCTCCGTACGTCGTCCCGTTCGCCGCAACGGTCACGCCGATACGCTGCGCCGTTTCCGGCGTGATCACGTTTCCGGACGAGCCCGTATCCAAGGCCATCACAAACGGCCCTTTGCCATCGATCGTGCAATCGATCATCATGCGATTGTCGACGTACGTAAACGGTACGGTGGTCGCGGCGTCCTGTCCGCGAACCGGAGCGACGGCCGCGACGGCGGCAAAAGCCGCGAGCGCGAGTGAGCGGGAGACGTTCATGCGGTCTCGGTCGCGTCGTCGGGCACGGCTCCGAGCGCCTCTTCGAATCCGTGCAGGATGTGTGCGTCGAGTATGTGCTGCGCGAGCGTTGCATCGCCCCGCTCGACCGCGTCGAGGAGCGCGACGTGTTCGTCGGCAAGATCTTCGACCCGCTCGTAACGTTCGCTCGTGATTCGGATGTACAGCCGGATACGCGTGAGCAATCCGTCGTACGACTGTGCCAGAAGCTGATTACCCGCGAGCCTCACGATCGCGCGATGCGTTTCGAGATCGGCGTTCACCGCCCCGCGAAAATCCTTCGCGGCAACCGCATCCGAGATTGCGCCGACGTGTTCTTTGAGCATGTTTAGCGCGTGCCGGTCGCGTCCGGCGACGAGGCGCTCCAGCGCAAAGCGCTCCAGCGCGAGGCGAAACTCGAGCAATTCCTTGATGTGATCGCGGCGCAACGCAGCGACGATCGCGCCGCGATAGGGCAGGATCTTCACCAGCCCTTCTTCTGAGAGTTTGAGCAGCGCTTCGCGAATCGGGCTGCGGCTCACGCTCAGCTCCCTCGCGATATCGAGCTCCACGATGCGCGCGCCCGGCTCGATCTCCCCCGCCGAGATGCGCTCGCGGAGAAGATCGGCTACGCGCGCTGCCGTCGAGACGCGTTCCATGCAAACCATCCCCAGCCCAAGAGCAAGAAGGCGACGAAGTAAATAGGGAACCATTTCTGCGGCGCCGCCGGATTCGAAAGTACCAGCCAGATCGCCGGCAGAACGAGAAGAATTACGGCAATTGCCGAGATCGCAAAATCCTTGACCTTCATGGCGCCGATGCGCTTGACGTAGATGCCGGCGGCGATCGAGATCAGTAAATAAATGATGATGAACCCGAACGAACTGAGCGTTCCGCAATTGTTGAAGACATCGACCGGAAGCACTCCGGCAGCGAGCGACGGGACGGCGATCGCAACCGCAACGACCGTGGCGATCGTTACGGCGACGTGCGGCGTATCGTGTTTCGGTTCGATCTTGCCGAGGATCTCCGGCAGAACGCCGTTTCGCGCCATCGCGTAAGCGATGCGGCCGGCCGTCGTCACGCACGCGAGGCAAACGGAGAACGCGCTGCATAGCGCGCCGATCAGAATCGGAACCTGCAGGTACCCGGCGTTGAGGATCGCCGCGATGACGCCGAGCGGCGAATCGAGTTGGTCGAGCGGCTTGGCCGAGTGCTGTAACCCGACGATTTCTGCGTAGGTGGTGAGAATGAAGAACAAGCTCGCGAGCACGACGCTGCCGATCACCGCGCGCGGGATCGTCACCAGCGGCCGGCTGGCCTCGGCGCCGAACGCCGTCGCGCTTTCGAAGCCGACGAAGCTGAAGACGGCCGTCATGATCGCCAACCCCCAACTCGGAAAACCGCCCTTGATGGTGAGCTGGGTCGTATCGATCGACGGGCCGTGGCGAAACAGCACGATGCCGACGAGCGTGAGGATGATGCCCACTGAGATCGCTTCGAGGACGAGCATCAAAATGGCGGAGACTTGGACGCCGCGATAGGCCGCTTGCCAGCAAACGGCCGCGATCGCGATCGCAATAACGACGTACAGGGTCGCATTTGGCGCAACGCCGGCGCGCGCCAGCAGCAGGCTCACGAAGAGTGCCATCGCGCCGAGAACGGCGGCTGCGACGAACACGTAGGCCCAAAGCAGGGCCCAACCCGAGAGCGCACCCAGCGCCGGCCCCAAGTTTTCGGCCGCGTACTCGTACATCGATCCCGCACCGGTCGAACGCCGAGCGAATTGGTTGATGTTTAGCGCCACAAAAATGAGCATCACGCCGCCGAAGACGTAGGCCAGCCACGTGCCGTTGCCGGCGTTTGCGTACATGTACGGAGCGATCAGGACCGGCGTCATGCTGGGCCCGATCAGCGCGATGGACGTCGCCAGAACCTCGATAAAGCTCAGAGACCCGGTCTTGAAGCTAGCAGGCGCGGTCATGCGCTACTCTCTCCCTTCTGTGGTGCCTTTTCCTATGGATTGGGGTAACAACTCCAAGCCCAGGGCCTGTGCCCGCCCTACAGCGAAACATCGCCGCGGCCCGCCAGTAAGACTCCTTCGGAGGAATCACCCAGTCATGAAACGCCTCATCGCCGCGGCAACGCTCGTTCTCACGAGCCTCGCGTGGGCCGCACCGGCTTTTGCGAAAGACTTCGTGCAGGACCAGGCCGGTATGTTCTCGGCCGGCACGGTCGCGGGGCTCAATCAAAAAGTTTCCGCATTCAACACTGGGACCGGCAAAGAAATCCTGGTGATGACGGTGCCCTCGCTCCCCGCCGGCACCACGGTGCAAAGCGCGGCGCAGACGGCCTTCTCGCAGCAAGGCGTGAACGGCGTCCTAATCTACATCGCGAAGGACGACCGCAAAGACATCATCATCCCCGGCGTCAACGAAGCGCGCGCGGGATGGTTTACGGCCGACGTTACGCGCGGCATCCGCACGCAAATGGAGTCGCAGTTCAAGGCCGAGAGCTACGATGCGGGCATCACTTCGGCCGTCGACAGCATCCTTGCCATTTATCGTCAACACGTAAGCCAGCGCGGCGGTACCAACGCTGCAGCGGCCGGGTCCGGAAGCTCGTTTTCAATGCCGAGCTTTCAAGGAGTACACATCTCGATGTTCTGGTGGATCATTATCGCGATCGTCGGATTCTTCATCATTCGCTCGATCATCCGCGCAATGTCCGGTCCGCGGTACTACCCCGGCGGCGGAATGCCGATGGGTGGGGGAATGCCGATGGGCGGCTACGGCGGCGGCATGTATGGAGGCGGCGGCGGCGGCTTCTTTAGCGGTCTTCTCGGCGGCCTCGGCGGCGCGTGGCTCGGCAACGAGCTCTTCGGCGGCAACCGCGGCGGCGGCGACATCACCGGCGGCGCCGGAAACCCCGGCAACGATCCGAGGGGCGGCGGCTGGGGTAATGACGCCGGGCAAGCCGGCATGAGCGGCTCGAGTAGCGGCGACTGGGGCGGCGGCGGCTTCGGCGACTCGGGCGGCGGCGGCTTCGATTCCGGCGGGGGCGGGTTCGATTCCGGCGGCGGGGGCGGCGACTCCGGCGGCGGCTGGTAAGGTGCGCGCGTTCCTCGCGGCGTTGCTGGTCGCGTTGCTCGGCGCCTCACCGGCGCCGGCGACGCCCGCGATCGGCGACATCTTACAAGCCATAGGAAACGCGCGCGAAGGCCTGACCAGCTACATCGTACCGGTGACCATGCACGGCAGCGTGCACGTGAAGATTGTCTCCGTGCCGTTTTCGATGCGTGGAACCGAGTACTATCAAGCCCCGGACAAACAAGCGCTGCATATGGTCGACGTACCGAAGATGGCGTCCGGCTTTTCGAATATGGTCGGTTCGCTCGGCACGCCTTCGACGTGGCCGCAAACGTACGCGATTTCTCTGCAGGGAACAAAAGCATACGCCGGGCGCCAAGACTACGAGCTCGTCGGCGTCCCACGCAAGGGCGGGAACGTGAAGAACGTCACGGTGCTCGTCAACCCGAACACCTCCGCCATCGACACCGCCGCATTTGCTTACAACAACGGTTCGAGCGTCTCTCTGACGCTCACGTATGGTTCCAATTCGTACAATCTGCCCGTTTCGGCAAACGTCAACGCACACTTCCCGGACTACAGCGGCGGTGCAACGATCGACTACGCCGGCTACCAAACGAACGTTCCAGTCCCCGCCTCGGCCTTCGCGCAGTAAGGTTACGCCGGCAGGCTCCTAGGGTAAGAAAGCGTCATGCGACGTTTTCTTTCCCTACTTGCGGTCGCCGCAGTTTGCGCAGCCGCGCCCGCCGTGCAGGCAACGGCCGGCGCGCCACCAAGCGTCGCTGCAATCGTTGCTCGCATGGAGGCCGCACGCAGCGGGCTCAGTAGCTATCGCGTTCCCGTCACGATGAGCGGCAGCGTGCGCAACGGTCTGATTTCGGTGCATTTTACAATGAAGGGGACCGAGTACTTCAAAGCGCCGGATCGCGACGCGCTGCGCATGACTCAAGTACCCAAGATCGCCTCGGGATTCAAGAATACGATCGTATCGATTCCGCCGCCGGCTGCGTGGCCCGAGATCTATACGATGCGCGTCTCCGGCACGCAGACCTACGGCAGCGACCGCGTCTTCGTCTTGACCGGAACGGCCCGCAAGGGCGGCAACGTCGCGTCGGTGACCATGCTGGTGAATGCGTCGACGTACGCGCTCGACGCGATCAGCTACGCGTACAAGAACGGCTCGAATCTCGGATTCCAGCTCCAGCACGGCGAAAATCCGTACCGCTTGCCGACCGGCGCTGCGGTTTCGGCGCACTTCCCATCCTACCGGGGCACGGCCAACGTCGTGTACGGCGCGTACGTAACCAACGTGCCGATTCCGGAGTCGGTCTTTCAAACCGGGCAGTAGTTTCACGGCCTACTGAGTAAGGGTGCGGAATGCGACGCATCCTTGCCGCCGCGCTTGCGGCCGCCTTCACGATCGGTGCCGCTCCGTCGAGCACCGGCGCCTCTTACCTTTCCAACGTACATTGGCGGATGATCGGTCCGTTTCGCGGCGGCCGGGCGCTGGCGGTGACGGGCGTTCCCGGGCAGCCCGACCACTTCTACTTCGGTGCGGTCGACGGCGGCGTGTGGGAGAGTTTCGACACCGGTCGCACCTGGAAGCCGATTTTCGACGCGGCAGATATCGGCTCGATCGGATCCATCGCCGTTGCGCCGAGCTCCCCGAACGTCGTCTACGTCGGCAGCGGCGAAGCGGACATGCGCTCGGACATCGCCTACGGCAACGGCATGTACGTCTCGAACGACGCGGGGAAAACGTGGACGCATAGCGGCCTCGAAGATTCGCGGCAGATCGGCGCGGTGGTCGTCGATCCTACCAATGCGAAGATCGCTTACGCAGCGGCGCTCGGACATCAATACGGCCCGAACGAGCAGCGCGGCGTTTTCAAGACGGTCGACGGCGGTGCGACGTGGAGCAAAGTCCTGTACAAAGATGCGAATACCGGCGCGGTCTCGCTCGCGATGGATCCGCAGAATCCGAACGTTCTCTACGCGGCGCTGTGGCAAACGCGCCGGCCGCCCTGGAACGTCTATCCCCCCTCAAATGGGCCCGGCAGCGGTCTGTACAAAACGACCGACGGCGGCAAGACCTGGGCGCAACTTACGAACGGCCTTCCCGCACGCGTCGGACGCATCGGCATTGCGGTAGCGCCGTCGAATCCGCAGCGCGTCTACGCCAACGTCGACAGCGATCCGAGTCACGGCGGCGTGTACCGCTCCGACGACGCGGGCGCCACGTGGACGCGCACCGACGGCGAAGGACGCATTTGGACGCGCGGCTGGTATTTCAGCGGCATCAGCGTCGACCCGAAGAAGCCCGACGTCGTCTACGTGATGGATACGGCGACGTACCGTTCCGTCGACGGCGGCAAGAGTTTCGACGCGATCCGCGGCGCGCCCGGCGGCGACGACTATCATACCCTGTGGATCGACCCGGCCGACGGGCAACGGATGATCCTCGGCAGCGACCAAGGCGTGGTCGTGACCGTGAACGGCGCACAAACGTGGAGCACGTGGTACAACCAGCCGACGGGGCAGTTCTATCACGTCGCGACCGACGATGGTTTTCCGTTCGTCGCCTACGGCGCGCAGCAAGATTCCGGCGCCGCCGCCGCGCCGAGCGGCACGAAATACGCGACGATTTCGCAGCAAGACTTTCGCCCGATCGACGTCGGCGGCGAGTCCGGTTCGATCGCGCCCGATCCGCTGCATCCCGGGCTCGTGTACGGCGGTACGGTGACCAAAGAGAATCTCGCCACCGGCTGGGAACAGAACGTCGATCCCACGCTCAGCTATCCGAACACGCTCTGGCGCGGAACGTGGACGCTGCCGATCGCGATCTCGCCCGTCGACAAGACCTCGATCTACTTCGGACGTCAGAACGTCTTTCGCTCGCGCAACGGCGGCAAGACGTGGCAGATCGTTAGTCCGGATCTCTCGCGCGCCAACGAGGGAACCCCCGCGAATCTCGACCCATCGACGCTTGCCGACAATAACGGCTTGTCGCGTCACGGCGTGGTCTATGCGATCGCACCGTCACCGCTCTCTTCCGGCCTCGTGTGGGCCGGTACCGACGACGGAAACGTGTGGGTCACGCGCGATTCGGCGAAGGATTGGAGCAACGTCACGCCACCTGCGCTCACCGCGTGGAGCAAGGTCGGCATCATCGAAGCGTCCCATTTCGACGCGGGCGGAGCCTACCTCGCCGTCGACCGGCACCGGCTGGAGGACTACCGTCCGTATATCTATCGCACGCACGACGGCGGCAAGACCTGGACGCCGATTGCAAGCGGCATCCCGGATGGTTCGTTCGTCAACGCCGTGCGCGAAGATCCGCAAGTCCGCGGGCTCTTGTACGCGGGGACCGAACGCGGCGTCTACGTTTCGTTCAACGAAGGGAATACCTGGGAATCGCTGCAGTTGAATCTCCCGGTTACGTCCGTACGCGATATCGCCATTCGCGGCAACGATCTGATCGTCGCTACGCACGGCCGCGCGTTCTGGGTGCTCGACGACGTCTCGTCGCTGCGTCAGATGAGTGCGGCGCGGGCGGCCGGCGGCGACTATCTGTTCGATCCGGCGCGCGCGTACCGCACGCGTCCCGGAAGCGAGGAGGGAACGCCGCTTCCATTGGACGAGCCGCAGGCGGAAAACGCCGCGACCGGACTCTACATCGACTACTATCTGGCGAATGCTTCGTCCACTCCGGTCGAGATCACCATTTCGAAGGATGGCCGCACCGTCGCACACTGGTCAAGCGCCGATAAGCCCGACGTGCCCAACGCGAAGAAAGCCGTGGTCGCGCCGCAGTGGCTTTCGACGCCGCCGCTGCCGTCGGCGAGTGCCGGCGCACACCGGTTCGTTTGGGACTTTACCGATACCGCGATCGGAAAGCGGCGTCACCCGCTCGCCCAAATCGGAAAATACGACGTCACGCTGCAGGCGAACGGGAAAACCTATCAGCAGTCTACGCGGATCCTACGCGACCCGCGCATCTCGGCGAACGACCTCGATCTTGACGCGCAATTCGCCACCGCGAGTGCGATCGCGCGAACCATCGTCGACGTCGCCGCCGCACGAGATCGCGCGCGTGCACTCGCCAAGAAGATGCTCGTCCCAGGCCGGTTGAAGGAGCTCAACGACGAGATTATCGGTGGCGAACCCCCCGACAATCCAGATGATTCGGTGGGTTCACCATCGCACGACTTCACGAGCCTGACGTTTCTCGACGGCGCATTTTCCAATCTGTTCGATGCGGTCGAAAGCGCGGATGCAGCACCGACGCCGGATATGCTCGCAGCGCAGAAAAAACTCGACGCAACCTTCAAACAAACGCTCGCGCGCCTCGACGCAATGGAGCGTATGCGCTAACCCCTTGTCTACTCTTCGCCGTCGAAGTAATCGAGGGGTTCGCCGCGCATGAGGCGGCGTTCGGGCGAACGCACGACCCACTTGTTGCTGTCCGGGTAGTGGCACGACTCGCCGATCGGGTTGTCGGCGATCACGTAGACCAGCAGATCTTCGGTTCCGTCGTTGATGAGCTGATGCGCTTGGCCCGGTTCGTAAATGAACGCGTCGCCGGCCACGATCTCCGTTGTCCCGTCATCGTCGCGCGCGAGACCCTGGCCGGAGATCACGTGATAGAACTCCCACTGCGCGCTATGCGAATGATACGGATACGGCTTTTCCCCAGGCGGAATGCGCAAAATCTCGACGTCGAACGGATGACGCTTCATCAGGTCCGTCGAGAGCGGGTCGCGCCCGAGTGAAATCGAGACCTGGCGGCCCGCACCTTTGAACGTACCCTTCGGCGATTTCCATTCGTCTTCTTTGATGTCGTTCGTATTTATTTTCTTCATATTTTCTCACCATCGATGAGCGGAGGGCGCTGCATTGTCATCCTGAGCGGAATGCCCCGCGGGGTATAGCGAACGCAGTGAGCGAAGTCGAAGGACCGCTTCCCAGGTCAAACTTGAGAAGCGGCCCTTCTATTAAACCCTGGCAGCGGTCCTTCGACTACGGCGCTGCGCGCCTACGCTCAGGATGACAATGCTGCTGCACAGTTACTTCCCGGAAAGCGTGTTTGCGTACCAGCTTTCGAGGTCGTTGTGGAACTGGGCGAGCGCTTGGGGATGTACGTACACCATGTGGCCTGACTCGTAGAATCCGAAGCTGATGTGGTTTTGAATCGTCGGCGGCAGGTTCATGTGATTGAGCGTATAGTACGTGCCCTGGAACGGCGTCGCGAGATCGAAATAGCCGTTGGCCGAGAAGACGCGCAGGTTCTGGTTGAACACCATCGCGTTGGCGAGATCGTTGGCCGTGTTCGCCGGCTCTTGACCGTCGTGCTTCCAATCCCAGCCGCGGCCAACGTTGGTCGTCGGCAGGTAGATGAGCGACGTGTTGTACTTCATGATCGTGCGAAGCAGGTAGTTGCCCGATCCCACGTACGCCGCGTCGATCGACGAATCGGTCGGATCGAAGTTCTGGAACTGATTGGGAATATCGAGGTTGTAGTTCACGTACCGGCCGTCGAAACGCCCGACCATCTCGCCGTTGTTGCGCAGAAGTTCGGTCGCAAAGCGGTTGTAGTTCACGCGCAGGTTGGACGTGCGGATGTACGCTTCCGAAAGCCCCGTGAAGTGGTGCAGTTTGGATACGACGTCGTTGTACTGGGCGGCCGGCAGCGATGCGCCCTTGGCCAGCGCGGTAAGGTACTCGCCCATCGCGAACTGCTGGACTTGCGGGATCAGCGCCTGCAGGCTCGACGCCGTGCCCGGGATCAGGTTGTGATACCACGCGATCGCGGACTCGGTCGGCAGATAGAACACGAAGTCCCAGTCGGAGCCGCCGCCGCCAAACGCCGACGGGTTGAAATTGTCGAACCAGTCGAGATCGAAGTTCAGTACGGACGACAGCAGGATGACGCCGCTGATGCCGACGCCTTCGTTCTGCAGCGCGTTGACCAGCAGCGCGGAGCGCGGCGTGCCGTACGATTCGCCGAAGAGAAACTTGGGCGAGTTCCAGCGGTTGAAGCTGCTGACGTAGCGGTTGATGAATTGCGCGAACGCGCGCTGATCTTGATCGACGCCGTAGAAGTCGGTCGGCTTGCCCGCCGGGAGCAGGCGGCTGAAGCCCGTTCCGGGCGCGTCGACGAAGACGAGGTCGCTGCGATCGAGCAGGGTGTACTGATTGTCGACGAGATTGAACGGCGCGTTGGGCGTCTGTCCGCCATCGGGAACGACGACCCGTTTCGGGCCAAACGATCCCATGCGCAGCCAAATCGTCGAACTTCCCGGTCCGCCGTTATAGAAGAACGTCACCGGGCGGGTCGACGTATCGACGCCGTCAAGCGTGAACGCCGTGTAGAACATGCGGCACGTCGGCGTACCCTTGGCGTCACTGAGCACGATTGTGCCGGCGCGCGCGGTGTACGGATAGACCTTGCCCTCGAGTGTGATCGTATGTTGGGTTACCGCATCCGGGGCTTCGTCGACGGGCGGTGCCGCTGCCGCGGCCGCCGGCGGCGGTCCGGCCGGGCCGGCGGCCAGAGCCGTCAATCCCATGCCCGCGAACGCGAACGCCGCGGTGAGAGTCGAAATTACGAGTCGCTTCAACACTTGTGAATTCTCCACCGTTAGCGATTCTGCATCACTTGAGCGTACCAGCGTTCCAAATCGGCGTGGAACTTCGCCAGGGCCGGAACGTGGAGATAGACCATGTGTCCGGATTCGTAGAAGCCGTAGGTGATGTTCTTTTGGATCTGCGGCGCGAGATACAGATGGTTCAGCGCGTATTGCGTCGCGAAGAACGGCGTTGCGAAATCGAAGTAACCGTTTGCCGAGAAAACCTTCATGTCGGGGTTGTAGGTCATCGTCTGCGCCAGATCCGGCGTGACGTTGGTGATGTCCAACCCGTTGTGTTTGTTGTCCCACTGATTGCCGTCGGCGTAGATCAGGTCGTAGATCTCGTGACGGTACAGCAGCGGCGGATTGTACTTCAGCGTCTCGCGCATGTATTGGTTGCCGGCTGCAACGAACGCGCCGTCGATGGCGGCGTCGGTCGTGTCCCAATCGGGCGACTCTTCCGGCCGGTCGAGGTTGTACGTCGTGAAGCGGCCGTCCAGGCGACCGGTGACGATGCCGCGTTCGCGCATCAGCTCGACGCTGAAGCGATCGAAGCGAATGCGGGCGTTCGATTGCCGGATGTACTGGTCCGAAAGGCCGGTGAAGCGGTGCAGCTTCGCGACGATGTCGTTAAACCGGTCTTGCGAAATCTGCGCGCCTTGGCCGAGTCCCTCGAGATACTCGTTCAGCGCGAACTGCTCGACCTGCGGAAGCAGCTCGTTCAAGCTCTTGTAGCCCGGAAGCATGTGGTGATAAAACGCGGTCGCGGCTTCCGTGGGAAGATACAAAACGTACGCCCAGTCGCCGCCGCCGATCGGCGTGCTCGGGCCGTAGTCGAGATCCGCGTTGAGGTACGACGACAGCAGCACGATGCCGTTGAGCGAGATGCCCTTTTGCGCCAGATACCACGAGAGGCCGGAGGCGCGCGTCGTACCGTACGACTCACCGAACAAGAACTTCGGCGAGTTCCAGCGATTGAAGTTGGTGACGTACCGCTCGATGAACTGGCCGAACGCGGCGATGTCCTTATCGACCCCCCAGTAGTCCTTCGGGCCGTCGCCGGTGCCGATGATCCGGCCAAAACCCGAACCCGGCATATCGATGAAGACCAAGTCGGTGCGGTCAAGGATGCTGTAACCGTTGTCCAACACCTTATAGGGCGGAGGCCCCGTCAGAGCGCCGTCGGCCGTCTGGACGCGTACCGGGCCGAACGAGCCCATTCGCAGCCAGATGGTCGAGCTGCCCGGGCCGCCGTTCCAGAAGAACGTGACCGGACGCCGGCTCGAATCGACCCCATCCCGCGTGTACGCGGTATAGAAAACGCGTGCCGTCGGCTGATCGGTGCCGTTGCGCAGCGTGATCGTGCCGGCTCGCGCCGTATAGTTGATGGTTTGACCGTCGATCACCAGCGAATGGTGCGTCACGGCGTCGGCAGTCGTTGCCGGAATCGCGGCCTTCGCGGCGGCGGTCGCCGTCTTCGGTGCGGCGATCAGGAGCCCAAGCGCCAAGAATACGGCGGCGCGCAGCGGTTTGGTACGCAAACGACGAGACCTCCAGAGTAGGCAGACCTGGCAGATTGTCGCCGCAGGGATGGGTCCCTGCATGCCCATCCGCCGGGCGCGGTTCAAAATTTTCTCAAACGCCGGGAACGCGGTCGTAAAGTTCGTCCTTCAAGCGTCCGACGGCGCGTTCGATCGAATCGAGGTACGGAAGCATCGACATTTTTATTCGACGCAGCCGCTCCTGACCGGCCGGCGTGATCGCGTAGACGCGCCGCGATCGCTTCGTCGGGTGATCCCAGGATGCCGAAACGAAACCGCGCTCTTCCAATCGCCGGAGCAGCGGATAGATCTTGTTGGTGTTGACCGCGACGAGATCGCCGCAAATTTCCTCGATGCGCTGCATTAATCCGTAGCCGTGATCCGGCTGCTGGCCGACGAGGTGAAGGATCAGGACCGGGAAAACGGTCTTGCTCTTGATCGGCCCCCGGACGACCTCGTCTACGCGGCGCGACATCAATTGCGGCGGCGTCGTCGTTGCCGCCATGCTACGCGTGCGCCGCCGTGTGGAGATCGGCGGCATATCCGCGATCGATCTCGGCGGCGTAGCGACTTTCGACGACCCTGCGCTTGATCTTCATCGCCGGCGACAGCTCGCCGCGGTCGACACTGAACTCGTTCGGCAGCAGGATGACCCGGCGAATCTGCTCGTAGCTCGCTAGGTCGGCAGTCTTGCGGCGCACCTCGTTGGACATGAAGAGCACCACGTCGTCGCGCAGGATCAGTTCCTCGGGCGGCGCTTCCTTCGGCAGGGCGAGTTCGATACGCACCATATCCCAGTTCGGCACGATCAGTGCGGCGGGATGCGGGCGATTCGCGCCGACGACCATAGCGGTGCCGACGAACGGCGAGCGCTTGATTGCCGCCTCGACGCGCGAGGGTGCGATCCACTTTCCGGTATCGGTTTTGAAGACTTCCCGCTTGCGATCCGTGATGCGCAGATATCCTTTGGAATCGAGTTCGCCAATGTCGCCGGTGTGCAGCCAGCCGTCTTGAAGCACCTCGGCGGTTGCTTTTTCGTCGCGATAATAGCCTTGCATAACTTGGCGCCCGCGAACGAGGATCTCGCCGTCTTCTGCGATCTTGATGTCGACGCCGGCGATCGCGCGGCCGACGGCGCCCCACTCGTTTGCCGAAAGTTGGCTGGTCGACGTCACGGGCGACGTCTCGGTTAAGCCGTATCCTTGCAAGATCGGCACGCCGATCGCCAGGAACGTCATTGCGACGTCGATGTGCAGCGCGGCGCTGCCGCTGCAAAAAAACTGCATGCGATCCAAGCCGAGCTTATCGCGCACTTTCTTTAGCACGAGCCGGCTTGCCAGCGCGTAGTGCAGCGACAACATCGGACTCGGGCCGGCTCCCATGATTTTCGCCTTCATGTATTCGCGGCCGGCGGCGAGCGCCCACGGAACCATACGCGCCTGCAATCCGCCGGCTTTCAGCGCGGCACCGCGCACCCCGGCGAGGACGCGATCGAAGATGCGCGGCACCGACGTCATGACGATCGGGCGAACGTCGCGCAAATCGGCGGCCAGCTCGCTCGGATCGTGACAGATAAAATATCGGGTATTCGCCAGCAGGTAGATGTAGACGATCGTGTGCTCGTAGATATGCGAAAACGGGAGCACCGAAAGAACGTCGCTGCCGGGCGCAATCACTTGGAGTCCAGCACTGAGAGCCGCTTGCGAATCGAACGTCAAGTTGTCGTGCGAGAGCATGACGCCCTTGGGGTTTCCCGTCGTGCCCGACGTATAAATCAGAACCGCGAGATCGTCCGGGTGCTGCGCCGCCTCATACGCGGCGGGCACCTCCGGACGCGCGGCGCGAACCTGCGCGCCCTGCGCTTCAAAGGCGGAAAGCCCGTCGGCCCCGGTCGATTCGAAGGTGACGCAGCGCGGCAAGGCGGCGCCGCTTTCGCGGAGGTGCGCGAGCGTCGGCGCGTTGTCGACGAACACGAGTTTCGCTTCAGAATGTTCGAGGATGTACTTCGTGTGATCGAGCGCTTGCGTCGGATAGATCGGCACGACGACGCAGCCGGCCGAAAGCGTCGCGAAATCCGTGACGATCCAATCGACGCAGTCGTGCGCGACCAGCGCGACGCGATCGCCGGCGGAAAGTCCGGCTTCGCGAATCGCGCACGCGACGTTTCCCATCCGTTCGAGGAGCTTCTGGGACGACGTCGCCGTCCAGGTGGTCCCGGACCGCTCGAGCAGCACTTCGTCGCGCGGCTTGGCCAAAGCGCGTCGAATGAGATGCGGCAGCGTCTCCTTCTCAGGCAGGGCGGAAGGCATCCGCGGGCTTTCACGGCGGCCGCAAGAAAGGCCTGGCCCGCTCTAAGCGCCCCGACGTCATGCCGGCGGCGTCGAGAAGCTCGTCCAGCGAGGCGTACGCGCCGTCGCGTTCGCGCAGCTCGACGATGCGCGCAGCGATCGCGCGGCCGATGCCCGGAACGCGCCCCAGCGTCTGCTCGTCGGCGGTATTTACGTCCACATCGCGCGCCGGCGCCGGCGTCGCGCGTGGACCCCGCCCGCGCTTCCTCGCTGCGGGAGCCGCCTGCTCTCCGGTGCGCGGTACGTAAATCTCGTCGCCGTCGTGCACCCGCGCCGCGAGGTTGACCGCCCACGGGTCGGCTGCGGCGGAGGGACCGCCCGCCAAACGGATCGCGTCGCCGGCCCGGTTCCCCGCGCGCAGCCGGTAGAGTCCCGGCCGAGCCACCTCTCCCGCAACGAAAACCACGGTCTCGGAATCGGCCCCGGAGGGCTGGAAAGCGTGCCCGGACTTGCCGCGTCCGGCGTGACCTATCGCGCGGGGGGACGGCTGGGCCGTTACCGCGAGCGGGGCCGGCGCCGGGTGCCAGAGGGCGAACGCGGCCAACGTGAGTGCGGCCGCGACGATGAGGATACGCGTCATGCTTCGTCTTTCACGCGCGAGGCTCTGACCGGAAAGGTAATGGCGGTCGTCGCCGCCAGCGTGTACGATAGCGGTTCTATGGCCGAGAGCTACGATTTCAGTACCGTCGAGCGCAAGTGGCAGGAGCGTTGGCAGGCCGACGAGCTCTACCGCGCGCACGACGACGATCCGCGCCCGAAGTACTACGTGCTCGAGATGCTCCCGTATCCGTCCGGCGATCTGCACGTCGGCCACGCGAAAAACTATACGCTCGGCGACTCGGTCGCGCGCATCATGCGCATGCTCGGCTATAACGTGCTGCATCCGATGGGATGGGACGCGTTCGGCCTGCCCGCCGAGAACGCCGCGATCGCGCGCGGCGTCGATCCGGCAACGTGGACCGCTGAAAACGTTCTCAACATGCGCCGGCAGCTGCGCCTGATGGGCACGAGCTACGATTGGACTCGCGAGATCGCCAGCTGCGAGCCCGAATACTACCGCTGGAATCAGTGGCTCTTCTTGCGTTTGTACGAAGAAGGCCTTGCGTACAAGCGCGAAGCGCCCGTCAACTGGTGTCCGCACGATCGTACCGTCCTCGCCAACGAGCAGGTGATCGACGGGCGCTGCTGGCGCTGCGACCATTTGGTCGAACGCCGCAACCTGTCGCAGTGGTTCTTGAAGATCACGGACTACGCGCAGCGCTTGCTCGACGATCTCGAAAAGCTGGACGGCTGGCCGGAACGCACGCGCACGATGCAGCGAAACTGGATCGGCCGCAGCGAAGGCGCGGAGTTCTCATTCGGCGTCGAAGGGCTCGACGCAAAGATCGACGTCTTCACGACCCGCGCCGACACGCTCTTCGGCGCGACGTTCGTGGCGATCGCCGCCGAGCATCCCGTGCTCGAACGCTTGAAAGCCATCGTGTCGAAAAAGAACGCTGCCGCCATCGACGCGTTTGCGGCGAGCCTCGCATCCAAGTCGGAGCTCGAACGTACGAGCTTGATGGAGAAGCAAGGGCTCTTCACCGGCGCGTATGCGATCAACCCGCTCTCGCACGAACACGTACCGATCTGGGTGACCAACTACGTGCTGGCGGAATACGGAACCGGTGCGGTGATGGGCGTACCCGCGCACGACGAACGCGATTTCGATTTCGCACGCAAGCACGGGCTGCCGGTCGCACAGGTGATCGCCCCCAAGGGGGTGGAGCCTGACGCGCCCTTGACGCAAGCGTATTTGGACGAGGGGCGCCTGATCGCCAGCGGCGATTTCAACGGCATGTCGAGCGAACGCGCGCGCGGCGCGATCGTCGACCGCCTCGTCGCACTCGGCGTCGGAAAGAAGACCGTCAACATGCGGCTGCGCGACTGGCTCGTTTCGCGGCAGCGCTATTGGGGCACGCCCATTCCGATCGTTTATTGCGCGACGTGCGGCGAACAGCCGGTACCCGAAGACCAGCTGCCCATTCTGCTGCCGCCGGGCGTCGCGTTCACCGGCGAAGGATCGCCGCTCGCGCAGCTTCCGTCGTTCATCGAAACGACGTGCCCGAAGTGCGGCGGCCCGGCTCGCCGTGAAAGCGACACGATGGACACGTTCTTCGAGTCGTCCTGGTACTATCTGCGTTACCTCGATCCGCACGGCCACAACCTGCCCTGGCGGCCGGAGCGTTCGGAAAAGTGGATGAACGTCGATCAGTACATCGGCGGCGCAGAGCACGCGGTGCTGCATCTGCTGTACTCGCGGTTCTTCTACAAGTTCTTCCACGATCGCGGCTGGGTGAACGGAAGCGACGAGCCGTTCAAACGGCTCTTTCACCAGGGCATGGTGCTCTACAACGGCGAGAAAATGTCGAAGTCGCGCGGGAACGTCATCGGCATCGACGACGTTGCCGAGCGCAGCGGCATCGATGCGATGCGCCTCTTCCTGCTCTACGTCACGCCGCCGGAAGATACGAGCGACTGGACCGACGAGGGAATCAACGGACGCATCCGTTTCGTCAATCGCGTTTGGCGGGCGTGCGAACCGTTCTTCGACCGCGCCGCGGCGGTCTCGATTCGCGAATTGCCCGTCGCCGAAAGTGCCGAGGAGAAAGCGCTTCTGCGCGCCGTGCACGTTGCGGCGAAATCGACCGTCGACGAGGCCTCGACGCGCCGCTTTCACTTCAACGCGACGGTCGCCCGGTTGGACGAACTCGTGAACGCGATGACGACGGCCGCGAAGAGCATGCCCGATTCGCCCGCGACGCTCTATGCGGTACATGCCCTGCCGGTCGTGCTGGCACCGTTCGCTCCGCACATCGCCGAAGAACTGTGGATGCGGCTCGGCCACACGACGTCGGTACACCTCGAGCGCTATCTCGAGCCGGATGACCGCGCGCTTGCGGTCGACGAGATCACGCTCGTCGTCCAGGTTAACGGAAAGATCCGCGCTAGAATTCCCGCCGCGCCGGGTATAACCGAAGAAACCGCGCTCGCCTTGGCGATGAACGATTCCAACGTGCTCGGGCAACTGGAGGGTAAGGAATTGCGCAAAAGGATCTACGTTCCCGACAAGCTCCTCAACCTGGTCGTCTAGCGATGCCGGCGGATCTGAGGACCCGCTGCTGCATCGTCGGCGGCGGCCCGGCGGGTATGATGCTCGGCGTGCTGCTTGCACGCGCCGGGATCGACGTAACGCTGCTCGAGAAGTATAAGGACTTCTTTCGCGATTTTCGCGGCGACACGGTCCATCCGTCCACATTGCAGGTGCTCTGCGAGCTGGGCTGGATCGACGACTTCCTGAAGGTCCCGCACAACGAGATGACGACCGTCGGCGCGAACGTCGCGGGCGAACTGATGACGATTGGCGACTTCACACACCTGCCGACGCAGTGCAAGTTCGTTGCGTTCATGCCGCAATGGGACTTCCTGAACTTTCTCGCGGACCATGGTAAGCGGTATCCCGGATTCCACCTCTTGATGGAGACCGAAGGGACCGGTCTCGTCGAGAACGGCGATCGCGTGACCGGCGTTCGCGCGAAAGACAAAGACGGCGAGGTTACGATCGACGCAGACCTCGTCGTGGGCACCGACGGCCGGCACTCCACGATCCGCAGCGCTGCGGGTTTCGAAATAGAGAACTTCGGCGCGCCGATGGACGTGCTGTGGATGCGCCTTCCGAAAGCGCCTGGCGATCCCGTGCAGCCGCTTGGGACGCTCAACGACGGACGGCTGCTCGTGCTGATCGATCGCGGAGAATATTGGCAATGCGCGCTCATCATTCCGAAGGGGTCGTTCGAAAAGCTCAAGTCCGCCGGTATTGCGAAGGTTCAGGAGGAGATCGCGCAAGCGATACCCGTGCTTCGCGAACGTGCGAAGGAGATCGACGATTGGTCGAAGGTCTCGCTCCTTGAAGTGCGCGTCGATCGCTTGAAAAAATGGCACCGCCCCGGCGTCCTCTGCATAGGCGATGCGGCGCACGCGATGTCGCCGATCGGCGGCGTGGGCATCAACCTCGCAGTGCAAGACGCCGTCGCGGCAGCGAACATCCTTGCCGCACCGCTCGCCGAAGGCGCGGTGACCGACGAAGACCTCGCGCGCGTTCAAGCGCGGCGCGTGTTCCCAACGAAAGTCACGCAAGGGATGCAGGTTTTCATTCAGGAGAAAGCCATCGAACCGGTTCTGCAAGGCAAAGAGATCGAGCGGCCTCCGCTGCTCTTCTCGCTGTTCGATCACGTGCCGTATTTGCGGCGCCTGCCCGCGCTGGCTATCGGACTCGGTGTCCGGCCGGAGCACGTCCGCACGCCCGAGGCACCGCTCGCTAAGCGAGCTTGAAGTACTCGTACGTTTCGGTCATTCCGTCGATAAGTTTGGTGACGGGTTCCCATTCGAGCACTTTTTTTGCGCCCGCCGAATCGAACTGAGCGTCGCGCGGGTCGCCCGGACGTTTCGGGCCGGCCGTAATCGGCGCCTCGAATCCGCTGATCTGTACGAGCGCGCGATAGATTCCGTTGACGCTCGTCTTGATGCCGGTGCCGATCACGTAGCAGCCGCCCGAACCGCGCGTGAGCGCCGCCGTATTGCACTCGGCGACGTCCTTCACGTACACGTAGTCGCGCGTCTGCTCGCCATCCCAATCGATGCGCACGCCTTCGCGCTGCAAAAACTTGCCGATGAAGATCGAGATGACGCCGGCTTCGCCGTTCGGATCCTGGCGCGGACCGAAGACGTTGCCGTAGCGCAACGCGGTGAAGTCGAGTCCCTTTTCGGCTTTATAGAAGCGAAGGTAGTGCTCGGCGACCATCTTCGTGATGCCGTAGGGCGAGGTTGGGTTCTGCGGCGTCGAATCGGTGATCGGAAAATGCTCGGGATTGCCGAACGTCGCACCGCTCGAGGCGAAGATGACTTTCTTGACGCCGGCCTTGACCGAGTTGTTGAGAATGTTGAGCAAGCCGAGCACGTTGACTTCGGCGTCGTAGACGGGATCGCGCGACGAGATCGCCACCGAGTGCTGCGCGGCGTGATGGCTGACGATCTCCGGCTTGAACTCGGTGAAAATCCGGCCGACGTTTTCGTCGCGAATGTCCATATGGACGAACGACACGCGATCCGGAATGTTCGCGCGCCGGCCACCGCCATGTTCCCACAGTGAATCGAGCACGAGCACGTCGTGGCCCTCGGCCAGGTAACGGTCGACAATGTGGGATCCGATGAACCCGGCTCCGCCGGTAACGAGAATACGCATCGAGCCGGAGCGCTTCGCGCGGCGATGCTCGGCGCCCTTGTTTGCTTACTTCATTGCGCCGGAATCAGTCCGCCGTTCAGCAGTTCCTCCCACGCCGGCGCGTGCGCTTCTCGATACGCCTCGAAATTCTTCAGAAGTGCGGTCGCAGCGAACCCTTGCACTTCGTCGATTTGGGTCTGCGGGAGAATCGTGTTGTCGCGGATGGACGTACGCCGAGCAGAACCCTGGTAGTACAGATTGCCGTTGCAATCCCGAACGATCAGCTCCGCTTCGACGCTCACCTCCGTCTGCGTGGTGCGCCAGTGAGCGTGCGGTTCCACGAAGCCGGAAATATCGAGCGCGCGGCAAGCCTTTGCGCTTCCTTCGCGGGTTTGCGCCGCGGTAACTGCGACCACGGAGGCCGGAATCGTCTGCGCAAAGCGCTGCTCGATTTCATTCGCGTAGCGATCGAGAACCGGCTGCCAGATCGATTCTCGAGCGGTCGGCGCGATGTATCCGAACCGCGCGACCGGCGGCGAAACGCCAACCGTCAGCATAAGCAAGGCTGCGACCAAGACGTGCTTCATTCGATCCTCGTTTCCCGGCGCGAGCGATCGCCTCCTAGACAAAGCGATTCGGCGTCGCAGGCGTTCGTGCGATGCCCTTTGCGCTCATCCTCGCATCGGCCGCCGTCGTCCTGGGCACGCTCGCTGCATCGCCCTTGCCGCCGGACGGACGCGTACCGGTGGCCGCCGCTTGCGTGGCACTCGGCGTGTTCGTATGCTCCCGGCAATGCGAGACCGGGCAAATCCGCGCGCTCGTTCTCTGCCTGGCGGCCGCCGGGGCGGTCAACGCGGCGTGGCACGAGCGCCGTACCGAGGCGCCCTTCGAATTACGCACGGCGCGCTACGAAGGCGTGCTCCTGTCGCGCAACGCGGATGCGCAGATCGTGGTCGCGCTCGACGGCGGCCGTACCGTGCTCGCACAGATTCGCGGCGATCCACCCCCGGCCGGTTCGCGCGTCGAGTTGCGCGGGCGCTTAGCGTCCTTCGACGAGGCGCGCAACCCGGGCGAACCGAGCGAGCGCGCGATCCAGCGCGAACGCGGCATCGACGCGCAACTCGAGTCGGCCGTTCTGCTGCACGCATATCCGGGTTCGCCGTGGGATGCGCGTGCGTGGCTTCCGCGCGCGCACGAATGGGCGTACGCGCAACTGCAGCTGCGGTTGGGGGAGCCCGCGGCATCGGTCGTCGCGGGCGAACTCTGGGGCGAGCGTGCCGCGCTCCCGCCGGATCTACGGCTGGAATTCCAAGAGACGGGCACCGTGCACGTGCTCGTCACGGCGGGGTTGCATCTGGGCGCCGTTGCAGCACTCGCGCTCGCGCTGTTTTCGCTCGGCATGCCGCCACGGCGCGTTACGTGCGCCCTCGCCATTCTTGCCGTATGGGGTTTCGCGCTCTGGAGCGGCGCGCAGTTACCGGCGATGCGCGCCGCGGTTATGGTGGCGGTCGCACTCACGGCACGCGCCTTCGGACGCTCGGCGCTATCCTGGAACTCTCTCGCGATCGCCGCGGCGTTCGTCGCGCTCGTTCGGCCGGAAAGCGTCGCGACGGCCTCCTTCGCGCTTTCGTTTTCATGCGTCGGTGCGATCTTCGCGGTCGCGAAGCCACTCGAGCGGCGGATGCATGCGCTGACGGCACTGCCGATGCCGGTGCGCGAGGCAATCGTGCTCTCGATCGCAACGCAGCTTGGAACGTGGCCGCTTTCCGCATCCGTCTTCCTGCAGTTCGCTGCGTACTCACCCCTCGCGAACCTCGGCGTCGTACCGTGCGTCGCGGTAACGATGGCGCTCGGCGCCGGGCAGTTGCTTCTCGCATGGTCGGCTCCCCTGGCACAAGCTTGCGCTAACCTCAACTCGTGGCTCCTAGCATGGATGCTCGCGGTCGTGCGCACGCTATCGTCGCTCCCCGGCGCCTCGGTGCCGATGACGCCGCCATCGGCATGGTGCATCGCTCTGTACGACGCGGCACTGCTCGCCGCGCCTTGGCTATGGCGCAGCGGCGCGCGAACGGCAGCAGCGGCGGTGTTATTGATCGCAACCGGATTCGTGCTATCACCACCGCGCGGAAACGACGGGCGTCTCCGCATCACGGTCCTCGACGTCGGGCAAGCCGATGCGATCGTCGTGGCAACCCCCGCCGGTCACGCGTTTTTGGTCGATGCGGGCGGACGCCTAGAACGCGGGCAGCAAGGCGACGATTCGACCGCGGAGCGAATCGGCGAACGCATCGTCGTACCGTACCTTCTGCGAAGCGGCATCCACCAACTCGACGCCTTGATCGTCTCGCATCCACACGGCGATCATGTTGGTGGGTGCTCGCCGGTGTTGCGTAAGATACGCGTTGCAGAGGTCGCAGATAGCGGGCAGGCGTATGGCGGGCACGCATATCAGGATTGCCTGAGCGTCGCGCGCGGTGAACGCGTACCCATCGCGTATCCGCGTGCAGGGATGGAATGGCGCACCGATGACGGCGTTAGCTTGCATTTTCTCGGGCCCTCGCTGCCGTTCATCGCTAACTCGCGCAACGATATTAACGAGAACTCCGTCGCGTTCATCCTGCGGTACAAAGCATTCTGCATGTTCTTCACCGGCGACGCCGGCGCCGCAGCTGAACAACGCTTTCTGGGCGAAGGCTTCGATCTTCGGTGCGACGTGCGACTCTGCGTCTTTATTGGAAAACTTGAAGTGAGAAACGTAACGCAGTTCACGTCAAATCGAGCGCAGTTCCAGAGCAGTGACATTGCTGGGGCGCGGAGCGTCGAATACTCGCGTTCGAATAATCCGATGGTCGCCTCGTCGTCAGGAACGGCAAAGTCGAACAGATGTTTGCTATTGATACAGATTTGGTGTAATGTGTATCAAATGGCTCAACGTGCCGGGGCCAGGACCGCCGGGTGGCGGGACTTCGTAACTTATGCGATCCCAGCGGGCAGTGTCAGCCGTGCGGCACTGGCTCTGAATGGGTCGACCGGGGCATCGTCATCTCGATCACCCGAAGCGTCGGCACTCAGGCGCCTCAGAAACGGCGGCGTTGGGTTGCCAACTCCATCAACCTGCTGGGAGGCTGCCAGAGCCACAAGGACATTGGAGGCTCGGGACTGGTGCGCCGGTCCGATTTTCCTTTTCGCCGCCGGCCATTTCGAATGGTATGCCTACCTGCTGACGATGGCAGACGAAATGCTCGTGCCACGCTCGCGAAAGGCGTCTCTTCTCGCGGCAACGGTTGAAGCGGTTGATATTCGCGATTATGCTAGCCTCGCATCGATTGACGCGATTCGTGATTCAGGCCTCAACTCTCTAGCCAAACGAAGGGCAATCCGGAATCAATCCGCCGGGATCGAGCGAGCTTTACACTCCTCACGTGATACCTGGATTCTCACGAAAAACGAGCAAGAAGCTTTCGAAGACGTCTTTCTTCGATGCGCCTCTCAAAGTAGTTTTTCTATTCACCCTAACCAGGCCATCGTTAGTGCTTGGTTAGCGAGCCAACACCCCGAGATCGGGACTTCGGTGCAGCGACAAATTGTCGTTTCGGCCCTGTGGAAAGAACTCGCTCCGTGACACCTATCCACAGCATCCGCATTTTGCACAGGCAAATCTTATCCACAGTTCTGTGGATGGCCATTTCGCAGTGAGTTCACAAGGAATCCATAGATTGTACGCAGGGTGTCGCACAAGCGATAACCCGAATGCGCTGCTCTTCGATTTACTACTGCATTCCGTAACCACTTCTAAAATCGACGACCCTATTCATTCTAAATGTACGGTACTTGGAAAGGAACGGCACGACATGTCCGATCTCGAAATACTCGGGACTTTTAAAACCTTCGTTCGTGTCGCGCGCGATTGCGAAGCATCAGCTAATGTCGAGCCTGGCAAATTAGTAATGTATAGTCGAAAGAGTACAGCAGCGCAGCAGCGCAATGTATGTGTCTCATTTGGATCGACGCGATTTATTGTACCCGTACCAACTGACCTCGGGTGTTCGATGAAAACGGTCTTTGGTGACAATCAGGATCAGCGTGAAGCGATTCTAGAAGAGTGCTTTCTTCGAGCCCGGCTAGCAACGCTTTCAGAAGCATCGTTCGACGATTTGCAGCTTGAAGCGCGATGCGGATCCTTCGTTCAACACCGAGAAAGGATGGCCGGAGACGGCTCACTGACCCTTGCCACAGCGTTGAAGGCCGGCTTTGGCGTCCGCTATGAGGTATTGCTGGAAGCAATTGAGGCGGATATCCGTTCCGACCGTGGGAGGCGATCGAAGGCGCCGATACCAGCCCAAGACATTCGCACCGCTGGCGTGGCCGCAAAGGCACTCACCTTGTTCCCAGCCACCTGAATACCCGACCGCCTTAATCCTAGGTAAGGCCTCGTCCTCAGGCGAAGTCCGCCCGAAATACGCACGTTTGTATGCCGGGCGGTACGTTTTGTGCAGAGACATCGAAGGCGCCGCGTTTGCCCTCCTCGCTCAGGCCATTTCTAAAAGTGACGAGCGAAGATCTTAACGCCTATGCGGAGCCGCTAAAGGCCAAAGGTCCCAAAAGCAGGGCTGCTATTGAGCTTTTGCTCCACGCCCATCGTGAGTTTCCCGATCGATTCCTTACCGAAGGCCGCAACGTCTTCGAATTGCTTCACGACGCTCTTCGCTCGTGGGACGACGAAGACATCGCTACGATCATCGAAGCGGTGCTAAAGGATGTAAGCAGTGGGTTGAACGTGCAAGCCATTGAACTCGCCGGTTGGATTCAAGCCCACATTGATGACGAGAAGCGCGTCCGTGCAACAAATGTAGTCCACTGTCTTCAGTGTCGCCCTCCTAAAGAGTTCCGCGTTCTTCGCGTGCTTTCGATTGCCGGCTATGAGAAAATTGTCTTTAAAGCCACGTGGAACGCGAAAATGCGTAACGTCGCTCTGAAGAAGCTCATCAGACTCGACGGTTCATCCAGCACCAACGAGCTCTTTGCACATGGGCTCTCAGTAAATCATCCAAACATTATCGAGACGTTTCCATTTAAAACCGATGACGGTTCGATGTTCTTCGCAGAAGAACTCCTTCCTGATATAATTAGGGAAGACCAGGATCTCGGCCAAATCGAAATAGCTAATCTGCTTAGAGACATGCTCAACGCGGCTTCATCCCTTGAGTCAGAAGAGTATATTCACGGCGACATAAAACCGGACAATATCGGCCGATCTCATTCACGCTATTTACTTCTAGACTTTGGCACCTGCCAATCGGCAGAAAAGCCAACGAAAGCAACCGGGAGCTACCGAACCCGCGCACCAGAGGTCCTGTTAGACGAAATGGCTCTGAGTTTTGCGTCCGACATTTGGGCGATTGGTGCTACGGTTTTCCGTCTTCTTTGTAAACGCTTTCCCCTTCTCACGCATCAGGATACGTGGCCAGCGCACGCCGACGTTAGTGGGCGGCACCGCGTTCTCGAACTCTTGCAAAGCCGAGCTAAGTCTGAATACACTGTACGTATAAAATCGCAAGAAATACCTGAGCCCTTTCGGCAGGTACTTACGAGAATGCTCGCAGAGAAGCCCAATGACCGAGGCACGGCCCGCGAGTTGCTGGGCATTTGCGAGCAAACCTTGGGGGCTTACCTACGGACTGGGACGGCGCCACGCGCCTTTTCACCAATGGAAGAGCTCGCTTGTCTGTCTGAGTTTTTAACTGATGAGCCCAGCCTTGCATTGATGTCGTACGACGATCGCCGAACACTTCATGCCACGCTTCAAAGGATTGAACGATCGCCGGCCCTAGGTGAAGATGGGAAGGCGGCCCTGGAAGCCTTGCGCCGTCGACTGCCAGGTGACGCTAAATGAGCTCGGTCGATCGCATTCAAGATAGCGTGCACGGCCTCATGGAGTTTTCGGGAAGTGAGCGGGCCGTCCTGGATGCCTTAGACACTCCTGAGCTTCAGCGTCTTCGCCGAATCCGACATCTTGGCTTAGCTCATCTCGTTTTCCCTAGCGCTGAGCATTCCCGACTCTCTCACGTTCTTGGCGCCTCGCATCTCGCCATACGCTTCGCAAAGCGTCTGGCGACGTCATGCGAGGGCTTTGTGCCGAAAGACTTATCTCCGAACGAAGGCCATATTCGTGACGTAGCTCTGGCTGCGCTTTGCCATGACATCGGCGAAGGCCCAACGTCACACGCGTGGGACAATTTTGTGGTCGGAAAATTTGATCACGAAGTTTGGTCAAAATCGCTCGGCGTCCCGTGTGACAAGCGTATTCGGGGACTGAAATGGCACGAACTCGTAACGCAAGCGATCCTGAATAACCCCGAAGGTCGCCTTCATAAGCTCCTTGAGACTTTCGAGGGAGGGTCCGCGACGCGAATCCGTAGCATGTTGCTTGGCGACCACTACCTTACATATTTACCAATGATTTTGTCGAGCGACATCGACGTTGACCGAAGCGACTATATTCTTCGAGATGGCCTACTAACCGGAGTGAGGTATGGAAAGTACGACTTAGAGTGGCTTATATCCACGATCGAGGTAGGTACGTACCAGGGTCGCCTCGTTTTCGGGTTCGACAAGCGGAAGGCGCTCAAGGTCATTGAGCAATTTATTATCGCTCGACGTGCAATGTACGATACGGTATACCATCATAAGACTGTCCAAGGCGCGGAGGCGATGATAGGCCTGCTGTTCGAACAACTAGCGAAGGCTCCAGATCAGATTGAAAGCACTACGATTAAGGAAGGCCGCGCGTTCCGAGCCTACGCGAAAGTATTCCGTGGTGAAGTGTTGTCCCTCGATGACATCTTGACTTTAGACGATCACAGCCTGTCTGTACTCATTTGGGAGCTCGCTGAAAGCGACGCAGAACCCGCAATTTCTGATCTTTGCCGCAGACTCGTGACACGAGACCTCTTCAAGTCAGTCGGAGGCAGCGAGGAAGTTCAAACATTTTTTCAGAAAACGGATTCGCACGAGAGGCTAAGGGCTGTGCTAAAGAAAACCGTGCACAGCGAATATTGGTACAGAGTGGTTCCAACCGAGCGCCGATTCGTGAGTGCAACTCCCGAAAAGCGCGTATTGCTTATTGATATGTCGAAAAGCGACCGCCCGGCTGACCCAGTTACGGAAAGCCTCGATATGAAAGAGCTTATAACACCGCTACCCACACTTCACAGGCTCTTTGTTCCGCGCGAGGCTTGCGAAGACGTAAGAGCTTTGCTTCTCACCTAGGTCAACAGCGTTTGGCGACTAGGCAACTCGACGAATCTCGAACACACGCTCGATACTGAATGGGCAATAGCCTAACAACGCCAAGCGAGGCACCGCCGCCTAGAGTGCCAAAGGTCCTATACCCGCAACACATACACCTTCGCCCTTGAAGATTGCGCGTCATAACGGGATGCTCTACAAACCGACGGCCGGTGTTGTAAGATATTCCACCATGGGTGTTCAAATGCAAAGATCTGGATCCGGTCATAAATGCCTGTGCTGAATGCCGAGACGCTCGGCGACGTCATCACGTATCTTGACCCCGAAGCCCTCGACGGCACCGTTCCCCCTTGGCCGCCGGATGCGTTCGCGATCGCGGCGCTGCTGCTAAAGAAAAGCGGCGCTTATCGTCAGGTTGCGAATGCGTGGCCGCCGCGGGAATACGGCGACACGACCGACTGGCATAACCTCACCAAAGAAATTGCAGATCGATGGCGTGCTTCGTGCGATGCAAACGACGGCGCTGTACCGGCCGAGGTCGCGGCTTGGTGGGACACGATCATCATTCATACAAAAATGCCGGTTTCCCAGATAGCACTAGATAGAAGCCTATTCATCGCGCTTGTAGGCGTTGTCGCCGTTTGCGATTTCGCTTGCAGTGGCTTCGGCTTCCGGCCGGCCGGGGCAACACTCCAAAACAAGACCGCGCCTACTCTAATCTCTCGGCGGCAAATACCCTCTGCGAATCGATCCATCCGTCTCGCTGCATCGTGCTTCCGAAAGCACATAACCCGTTCACAGGAATGACGCTCAGGTCGCTCACTCATAACCTCGCGCTTTGGGACCGACCTGAAGTCTCAACAACTTGGGAGAATATTCGACTCGATATTCCAAAGCAGTCTATGAATCTGCTGCTCATACCCTGGCCGTTGAAAATCGAGCCAAGTGCCTTCCATCCCGCGGCTAACTGCCACGAACTGCGTCTTCCTGAACGCGTCGGCCTTTTTGAATACGACACGCCGTTTGGAGACGAAGATGTCGCAAGAATTGTGAAAGTAGTGAAAAAGGCGAGTGCTGGTTACGGCGATATTCACGGAATAATTCTTCCGGAACTAACAATGAGCATGGCTCAGTTCACGAAGGTACGCAGCGACGTTCAAGAGGCGTGCAATATCCCGCTTTTGATCTCTGGCGTAGGCGGTGCTAATCCGGACCGGCTCGGCACGAACAACGTTGCCATTTCCATTCATAGGCAGTTGCAGCATCCGTACCTTCAGAGCAAGCATCATCGGTGGAGAATCGACGCCGATCAGGCAGAAAGCTACGACCTAAACCAACTCCCTCCGAAAAAGCAAAACGGCGGCTGGTGGGAAGGAATCGAGATCGAGAATCGCTCGTGTTCGTTCTTCAATGCGAACGATTGGCTAACGTTTTGCGTTCTTATTTGTGAAGACTTAGCGCGGCAAGACCCGGTTTCGGAGCTAGTTCGCTCGGTTGGGCCGAGCCTGGTGATCGCCCTATTATTGGATGGAGCGCAAGTCAGGGGGCGTTGGCGGCACGTTATGCTACTGTCCTGGCCGAGGATCCGAGATCATCAGTTTTAACCCTTACAGCCGCCGGGCTGGTTGATCTGGGAAATATGGTCAGGGACAGCAAGGGAAAAAGCCCCTTACGACTATTGTGGGATGCCTTGACCGGGCACCGGCCAAGCGGGGACAGAAGTGTGGCACTCTGGCGAGAAGCCTTCCAGAGGGACGCAAGGCAGATCATTTTGGAACCGGGGTCCCAGGCGGTGGTTCTCAAGATTAGAGGTAAAATGTCGATGGAATGGACGGCCGATGGAAGGCACGACAACGAGGCGACAGGCTACCTTTCCCTGCTCGACGTCTGCCAGGTTAGATAGGTCACGGGCAGGTCGATACGGGGGCATTTGGGTAATAGACAGGCAGAGAGGACAGGCACATGGGCAAGCAGTTCCGGGGAATCCGGCCAGAAGACACGACGAAGCTCCAAAACATCATCGAAATGGTGGAGCGAGGCTCTCTTCGTATGCAGCCAAAATTGCCGACTCGATCAATGAGCCCGTCGCACGAGGCGTTGCTGATATTCTTCTGAATCGGGCGAAGAATCCGCCAGGCGACTACCGTGCTTTTGCGACCGAACTCACCAACGAAACAAATGCCCTAGTGAAGAAGCTCGCTATCGCATAGCGGATGCCTCTACAAGTTAAGAAAAGAGGACGCTAACGCGTCCTTTTTTCGTAACTAACGAAACCACGTGACCCCTCTCCCTGAAGGGTCAACATGGCTACGCGTTTAGTCCCAGTTGGCTTAATCGAATAGCCATCCGGAGCTTTTCAGTACGCGCTAATTCGTGCGCCGGGACACTCAACGATGGCAAGGCGCAGCGGCGCCGCTCCTTCCACCAGATGCCGGCGGCATTTTTGGCAAACGTGTAGACGTCGGGCTTTGTGTTTAGCGCGGCCGGGACGATGCAGATCCGATACCCGGGGACGCTGCTTTTTTTGTACTCCTTTGGCGTCAGTTCGGCGACTAAGTCTGAGCCGGAGCGCCCCTTGACTTCAATGTAGAGCACCTGCTTGCCGCGACGTGCCTCGAGGTCCCACCCGCGATTCTTTAGCCACACCGGAGCGACCTCATAGCCTTCCTTCGAGAACTTTTCCATAACGACGTTGTAGGCGTTATGTTCCACCACTAAGGCGCGGTCGCGATCGCGCTTGGCCTTGGAACTGATGGGCTTGTGTTGGACCGCACCTCCACTCTGAATATAGGCGCGAACACGCGCAACCAGTTGCGGCCGATCTTTTGCATACCAGTTGTTTCCTCTGCGCGGACCGTTCGTTATGCGAAACCATCGATCGTCGCGATCGACGAGGTGCGCGCGTTGGCTCTTGACGATATACTCTGTGAGCCTTGACGAACTTGAATATCCCGATAGACCATAGCGTCAAGATACCATCCAAGCACGAAGACGCCAGTGTTACCGGGCGCGCTAGAGATGAACACAACGTCTACGTGTTGCATTGACACATCACCGCGTCCTGCTCCAAGATTCGCGATATCCAGCCCCGATCTCCGCCGGCAATCGGGGCATATCCGTAGTACCACCCGTTGATCTTACGAAAGTTCAGATCTTCGTGGCCCTTGCCAGTCTTCTTGACGTGCTTCATTGTCGGCGCGGGTCATCACCGGCACGCCCATCATAGAAGTGCATCCAGGCCAGCTTCAAAAAGACTATTGGTCGAGCCATAGCTACCTCCAAGAATAAAGTGGACGCATTGGCTTCAGCACCTTTTCTACAGCACGCTATTTGTTCACTTTAGCGATCGAGAAACGCGATCCATCAAGTATATGCATAAATCTAAGGTGGCGCGTTAGGTGTTCCAGAGGCCGGCTCAACTAACAGGCCGTTGCCCTCTCCAATCTTAACAGTCTGTCCAAGACTTCGTAATACTGGGCGGCCAACTGCACGATCGTCTTTTTCCCGTGTTGTCGACGCACTTCTTCATACACCACCGCAGCCCTGATCGACATATTCTTTGGGTTGTGCGTAAACTGAACGTCTTCACTTCCCACTATGCGCATAGAAACGGGCAATATTCCGAAGGGTGTTTGTACCATAGGTGTCCCCGCATCAGCCTCCCATCGAACCCTTTGTTCTACTCCTGGAACAACTTGATAGTCGTGAAGATCCTGGTTTGCGAGTTCGCGGTGAAATCGAAATATCGGATCAGCAACTCGCTCATTAAACCACGTAATCTCACCGCGAGCCTTGCAGAGCTGAATCAAGTAATTCCAGCATGTGCGCATCGAGGTCAGAAAGCTCTGGAAATCTCGATCGAAAGAACGACAAGCTCTTTTTGAACTCTCTAAGTCAAACTGCGGACACGCCGCAGCTTCCGCAGCTGCTGCCTCATGCTTAATCATCTCGCCTAGATAGTCGCCGGCAGCACTTAGCCTATTGTGCACCTCTTCAATTGTCGCGTTTCGATTTCGATTGCTTTTTGCCACTCCGAGCTCCTCGCCGATCGCCCATATTTCTCTACGACACGGTCACGCGTTGAGGGGTGATCCGATTGGGGCACCCCAAATGGGCACCCCTTTTTGGGTGCTTTTTTCTTCATACCATCTTGTCAGGGGGCTATCATTGACTTAGTATGGGTTCCGGGCCATAGGTCAGAAATTGAAAAGAACGGACCCGCTCCTCCCCTTACACAGTTTAGCGCGAATCCGTTCCTCGTCGGCCCGATCGGTTCCACTCACAAATGTGGTCCGACGACTGCCTCCCTCGAACATCCCTATACAACGGGGCCGGCTCGAGGTGCGCATTTGACATCCGCATCCTATCACAAGTTACGCGCGTTCCGAAAGGGTCGCGCGTAACCTTTTTTTCGCGTTTATGCACAGCCATTTTTCTGAAGTCCTGTGCATGCGTGTCCGCGCAATCGGTGAAACACGCAAACCGAAGGGAGACAACGGAAATCGATGAGACGCAACGCAAACCGATGAGACGCAGCGCAAACCGACGAGACACAAAGCAAACCGACGAGACACAACGCAAACCGACGAGAGACTACGCAAATCGACGAGAGACTACGCAAATTGACGAGAGGCTACGCAAATCGACGAGAGACTGCGCAAATCGACGAGACACAACGATTCGGCGATATCTACGCGATCCGGCGCGATCGACGCGATTCAGCGAGATTGACGCGATCCAACGAGATTGACGCGATTCAGCGAGATTGACGCGATCCAACGAGATTGACGCGATCCAGCGAGATTGACGCGATCCAACGAGAATCGACGCGATCCAGCGAGATTGACGCGATCCAGCGAGATTGACGCGATCCAGCGAGATTGACGCGATCCAGCGAGATTGACGCGATCCAGCGAGATTGACGCGATCCACCGAGATTGGCGCGATCCACCGAGATTGACGCGATTTAGCGAGATTGACGCTATCCAGCGAGATTGATGCGATCCAGCGAGAATCGACGCGATCCAACGAGAATCGACGCGATCCAACGAGAATCGACGCTATCCAACGAGAATCGACGCGATCCAGCGAGATTGACGCGATCCAGCGAGATTGACGCGATCCAGCGAGATTGACGCGATCCAGCGAGATTGACGCGATCCAGCGAGATTGACGCGATCCAGCGAGATTGACGCGATCCAGCGAGATTGACGCGATCCAGCGAGATTGACGCGATCCAGCGAGATTGACGCGATCCAGCGAGATCGACGCCGATCCGGCGAGAATCGACGCGATCCAGCGAGATTGACGCGATCCAGCGAGATTGACGCGATCCAGCGAGATCGACGCCGATCCGCAAGGTCGACCTGATCCGGCGAGAATCGACTCCGGCCGGCGAGAATCGCGCGATCCGGGAAGAATCCACGCCATCCGGGATGATCGACGCAGGCCGGCGATATCGACCCGATTCGGCGAGATCGACGCGAGCTGGTGAGAATCGACGCCGGCCCGCAGCCAGCCCCGCCTCTGCGAGCCCGCTGTCAATCTATTCGCTTAAGTGCTAATAGACGATGCACAAAAAAAGAGCGCCGCGATTGCATCGCGGCGTCCTTGATGGATCGGGGCCGTGCTCAGGCGGCTTCGGGTTTAGGGTTTGCTTCGGCGACCGTATCACGAATACGTTGTAGTACGGTGACGAAATCGCGTCGGATTTCATCGAGATATTCAGAGATTCGATCGAGATGAGTCTTACCGGCGGTTAACATCTTCTTGGCTTCGATGAAGCGGTTGGCGACCGCAAAGGCCGCCTCGATATCAGCCTTGATACGATTAACGTCGAGCGAACCAGTCGTCAGCCGGCCCATAATGCTTTTCCAACGCGCGCCCTCGATGGCGACGCTCAAAGCGGTAAAGTCCCAGCCATCATCATCAGGCAGCGCAGACACTCGCACGAGTAACTTGTCGTCGCCATAGGGCACGATCGCGTGCGTGACCGCGCTCGGGTCCGTTATGACGGAAATTCCGAACGACGCGCCGCGATTCTTCATCGCTTTGTCGAGTTCGCGAACCAGGCCGGTCGTCGTCTTGTGCGCGTTCTTACTTTCGATGACGATTCGCAGACCGTGCCCCTCGCTAGGATTGATTTCGACCACGAAGTCGCCCACGTTGTTCTTATCCAAGCCAGGCTCGGTCCCGGTGCGACGCACCAGGTCCTTTCGTGGACGTGATTCGCTGGTTAGGAAGTCTGCAATTGCGACTTCGAAGTCCGAGCCTTTTCGGGTCGACTTCGAGCGTTCCGCAGAAGCGGCAGCACGTGCCGCTTGCTGTTGCAGAAGCTCGTTGAGTTGCTTTTGGAGCGAGTCGTAACGACGCTCGTTACTCTTGTCGAGCTCAGCTCGTAAGGCGGAGAGTGGGCTGAGCGGATTGGCAAGATCGAGGTCCTCGCGGACCTTGGAAGTGACCTTACGATAATCGTCAAGGAGCGCGTTACGCAACTTACCGATGATCGAAGCAGCGTTCGCCGGATCGAGTGTTTTCTCGAGGTCCTTGCCGAGGGCGGCGAGCAGCTCGCCAACGGACTTCTTCATGGACTGGGCCGAGCTCTCGAATGAGAACTGGACGGTCTTGGATACCTGGCCGAGAAGTGATTGGGTGGACTCGGTAGAGCTCTTCAGGGTGTCGGCGAGCAGCGCCGCCCCGGTCTGATCGCCCGCAAAGGTAAGGGCCCGCGCCCCGAGTTGCAGGCAGTTGACGACCCCCGCGACGCGGGCGTCTGGTTCCAGCTGGTCGATGTACTTTGTGACGACGTCGTCGGTGACGTCCAAGGCGCCGATCGTGAGGACTCCGTCCTGCACGCCGACGTGAGATGGGCTTTTCAAGGTAGGTTCCCCCTTGACGAGCCGCCCCGGTTCCCTCACGATACCTATGTGTCTCAAACACAGGCGGGTCGCGCGAGCGGCTCGTCTTTATTTTTACCGGTAACGCCGGCGCGGTGTCAGCTTTGCCGACGCTATGATTATTGCTGATCCCGGAACTGGTAGCAAATCGAACAGTAACCGATTATCCGGTCTAGGTATTAACCTAGAATCCGGTCATAGTTGTGCCGAAACCTATGATTATGCTTCATGTTTTAATTGCTTCCGATACTCGGGCTCGTTTCGTCTTCGTAGGTTCCGGTTTTTTGGTTAGGGTACGATGACCGGAAAATTATTTTCCACGTGGGAAAAACGGCAAAATGCAGTATAACGACCTGCTCGTCTACGATCCTGGCAATCAGTACCCCAAAGAGCCGACTGAGATTGCCCCCTTTGCAACGATCCCGTCCTGGTGGCGCGGATTTATCTTTCATGTGCTACGTCCTCGTGAGTTCTCCGTATACATGTTCCTGGCAATGAAGTCCGACGGGCAACACGCGGTCATGTACCCGCGCGGCGAGGAGATCCGCGCTGCGATGGGGATGAAAAGTGACTCGCAGATCTACGAAGCCGTTTCCTCGCTAGAGAAGCTGGGCTTCATCCGCAAGCGCGTGTTGACCTTACCCAATCGAACACTGCGGTTTCCACGAAACGTCTACCAGCGGGCAGCGCCCGAGTTCACGTTGCTTGAACTGCTCAAGCGTACCGATCCTAGCAATTCTGAGGGGCGGAATGGTGACAAAGGGATTGACGAGCTTATACGGCCAGGCACGTGGCCGGCGCCGGTTCCAGAATTCGGCGTCATCAATCTTCCGCCCAACGACGTCATTCCTGGGCTCAAGCGATTGCTCGGCGAAGAGTACATCGATTACTCGACGACGCCGGACACGGACAAGCGTGAAGTCCTCAATGGGCTACTTCAGGAACGCCTCGACCGGCGACGCCGACAGGGCGGCGAGCGGTACGCAAATCGCCAAGCAGCACCGCGTGATCGGCAACGAGAAGACGCCCGCGACCGCGAGCTCGCGCACGCAGCCGCTGGTGGCGTCGCCACCTCGCAAGCATACGGAGACGATTTGGACGACACTATCCCGTTTTAGACCGATTTAACGTGTCTCAGAGCCGGGGGAGTAGTGATCCCTTGGTATTGAGCGCGAGATCGTACTGTCGGATGACTCGCGTAACCCTGCGGGCCTAACGTCGGTCTAGGCGCTTATGGACAATCGAATTCCGCAGCCAGTTCGCGACCATTTAGCGAAACAAGAGCGAGAGAGCCGGCGCGCCGATGCGAAGGGGTTCCTGGCGTTCGATGATTGGCTCGCAGATAGAGGCAACTCCAAATCACACGGGTTCATCACCGTCGCTGAGGACAACCTCCTCGACATCGAGCAACGGCTCACTACAAGCTACATGGTGCCTATTGATCGCGTAGGCAAGATGCTTACTAATGAGCGGTTCGATGGGTTTTCAGTCGAGGACGGCCTGATCGCAGCTGTCGGCGCCTTTCTCGGCAACGAGTCCAGCGACCACGCACACGACTCCCCTAAGGCGCCAGGAGCAAAGCCTTTTGCCCTGCACCGTTATTACCACAACTATATACCCTCAGCTCTTGAATTGATTCAAGCCTTTGAGCTCTATTGGAACGCGTGGTGGGACGATGATGTGCTACGCCGGATCGATCTAGGCGGTCAGCTCCACGACGTCGCTACGAGATCGAAAGCGGAACGCTGTCGTCGGATCGCAGTTGATGCTCATCATCTCAAAGCGTTTTTGTCCGCGAATGACTGCGCGTTGGTTCGACTGCATGCGCATCGGCGTTTCTCTAAAGACGCCCTTGAAGCAAGCGTTGAAGAGTTCGTTCGGGACGAGTCCGGCATTTTTGAAGTTCGCGCCGCGAATGTGTCAGGGGCGGACTACACTGCGCAAGGCGACCTTGTCGGCCGCGACTTCGTTTTACCTTATCCTACACACTCGGGGCCCCGCGCAACCCGCGAAGAGTTTCAAACGTTCGCGATAGGTCGCGATGACCAAGGAGCACCACGGGAAGCTACCTGCAATCCCGAAGCTGCTAGCAGCTATTTTCGCGACACCGGTCGTGAACACTTTCTCACACCCGTGTTCTTTAGAGCTGGCGTCTTACGTCGCTATTACGCCGAGCCACAACGGTTCTCTGTGGAACGCGCGACGGTAACTTGCCTTGATTTGTGGAATATACCCTACGAGCGTAACGAGGATATCATCCAAGTATATCTCGGCGACTTGGGACCAATGCCGTACGTAGAACAGCGGCATTGGAGACCATTCAACGAAATAGTGGATGCTGGCATATCGCCCGATCGGTTTGCTCGCGACTTCATGACGCAATGGACGGCCCCGACACCAGATGCCGCTTTTGACTTACTGCGCGCTGTCGAATCCGTCAATATTACTTCCGAGGCAGCGTTTGGCAGTGTGTTGTTCAGAGCATTGTCTGCGGCCGACGACCACGTCCGAACAGGTCTGAGAGTCCCCCTAGAGGACAGCGCCGAAGAAGCTGACTCGCAACTCACATTTTGCGCAAAGATTATAATTGAGGCTCTGGATAATGATCTTCTACGGGCGCAAATTCCGAAAGATATCGACGTCAAGGGACATCAGGGTCTACGACTACTTGAAATATTGTTGGCGTCTCTTGCTACACCCGAGAACGCGGTGGAGTTGATGAGACCCTTATTCAACATCTATTATCTGCGGTCGACCGGTTCCGCACATTACCGAGGTTCGGCTTGGGAAGAGACCCTCGAACGCTCAGGCCTTGTTGGCCTCACATTTCGCGACCTAGTAAAAGAGGCGTTTCTCCAGGCGGCGGAATCACTCGTTGGTATTCAAGCGATACTAAGTAACGCTGGAAACGCGAAAACAGCATCCTGAAGGGGACCACCACGACCAGCAGAATGGCAGCAAACCAGCGCCACGAAGCCTGATATCCATGAGTGTTGGACCTTGCGTCTACGCCCAATCGAATGGCGCCGAGCTTCCCGGGTGCTCCTAAAACACCTAGTTCAAGTTATAAGTGTTCGTGCGCGTTCCTGGAAGTTAAGCTAAGTCAAAAACTCGGAATCGCACTACAGAAACTCAATACTGGAGGAGAACATGCCGCCTAGGTCTTGGGACGAATACGCACTAAAGATTGCTCGGGAGGGAGACACCGGCGCAGCCGAACGCCAGGAACTCTATCGGCAACAAATTGGAGCTTACGTCGACAACATGTCGAGACTCTCTGAGCAAACCGCGCGGGAGGAACTTCAACGCGGACGCTTTCCGCGTAACGTTGAATAGATAGCCTTTTTTAGCCGTTGAGGCGCTTTAGATTCTTGAAGGGGCCTCTGCCGGGGCCTTTTCTGCTTCTCGCTGGGCTGCTCATCAATCGAAGGGTCACAGGGCCTAGCTACAGACAACCTACGATTTCTTACGGCTCGTTTTTTTACTGCACCCTTTCTTGCGTTGTTGCTCAAAGTATGCCGTCCCGGGCTCGTAGTCTCGAATGTCACCAGGTTCTATGTTCGCGCGCTTCCCAAGCGATGCGGGAAATATCGTTTGGGTCGTTCTCCAATCGCGGTTGCCGCGCGGCTCACAGAAGCTTACCGAAGCGCTGCTCGAGATACTTACCTATGGGCTGCTCAACCCGATCGTATGGACGTTGCTAGGGCGCGCCCCGATTACGTGGGTGACGTGGCCGACGAACTTCACCGATAGTGCATGGCCGTGTTTGACGGTCTTCGTAACACCAATCGATATCGCGCTCAGGTACGAAGTATTGCTGCGCTGGCTTGCCGATCACGAAATGATCTTGCCGCTAGAGCCGCGCGCTTGGGAGCGGCTCTTTCTCGTAACGCTGACCAAAAAGAGTCACGCGGCGATCACTACGCTCCAGACGGGAACGAAGATTGCGGGCGCCTACATCAATACCGGTTACGCCGGGCTCTATCCGTACGATAGCGATCTCTTCTTGAGCGAGGTTTGGCAGCTTGATGATGCTGGCCGGTTCATCTGCGAAGATCCAAGGAAGCGAGGGCGTCTACATCGACAAGAATGATATATTCTTGATTGAGCCTTTTGACTATCAAGCTGTGGTCGACGCGGCCAATAATCGATCGAAGGCGAATGAGGTTTTAGCAAGTGAGCGATCAGAAGACCAGCATCACGACGCCGACCCGTCGGCTAACCGAGGGCGGCAAGGCGCCGAATGTCACGGTGACGCGACCGATTCCGACGACCAGGGAGCCGCGGAAGGGCGTCAAGACGCCTTCGGCGACCAAGAAAGGCTAGACGCGTGATCAAAGCTTCCGTGACGAGCGAATCCACCAAGGGGGCGCGCGCCGTCCGCTCCGCCGACTCCCGCGCCCACAACGCCCGAGCCGGCGTCCGGTACGTCGGGTAAATAGAGCTGAGCCTCTTCGGCCGACTCCCAAGCGAGGAAGCAATATGCCAGACGTAATACGCGACAAAGTCCCAGACCCGCGCGATCTGGTTGAAAAGGGGTCGCGCCTCATCGTGGGAGGCAATCCGATACCGCCGCCTCCGCCAACCGGTCCGTCTGCCTCCGCCAACACGCCCGCGTCCCCGGCCGCTTCGAATACCGAGCGCAGAGCGTAACCGAGAAGCGCGAGCAAATCCTATTCGCAGTCCGCTAAAACTGAGCGGGGCTGTACTTCGGCAGAGAGAGCGGGTAGATGGCCACGGGTGGGATACCTAACCATATCCGCAAATTACGAGACTCCTTGAGTCATGATTTTGCGATGACTACAAGAACTAGTCGGCCTTGTAGCGCGGAAGACGTAGCAAATTGTCCCTAAGTACTACGTCCTTTTTTGTTCGAATGTAACGCGAGCCATCAGACTTGTCACTATTACGACCCGCGCAACGTCGCCGGCGTAATCTCGAGTGAAGAAATCGTTCTTTGCATCCAATAACTTTAATAAATCGGCTATCGATCGAGAATCTGCGTTGAATTTCGCCGCGTCCGTTTCGACGAAAACAGCACCAGCGATGTGCCAGTGTTCCGTCCCGCCATCCATGCGGACGGCGACGATCTGCCGTGCCATATATACCTCCAGCCCGGCACCGATGGTAGACGCGGCGGTGCTGTTTCCTTGATGCGGTGGTTCTTCAAGAAAGCGGAATTTGGGTATAGCCACCTCGACCCGGTTTACCCGCTTTAGGTGCTGTCCTTTCCCGTAGTGGCCGTTGTAATTGCTTGACTCAATGGACCTATCACCGTAACCCCGTAAAAAGAAGCCGACGGAGGCGCAGGACGCGGACGATCGATCGTCGCGCCCACCCGTTGGGCAGCAAATCACGTAGCTCGGGCGATTGGAGATGCTGATAAACAGAAGGCCCGCTTGTTCAGCGGACCTCCTGCCGTCGCGTATGCGTTTCTGCCCATTTGTTGGGGACCGCATACCGGGTGTGGGCGACGCTTTCATACTTAGTGCCCAATACCCGCGGCTTATGGGCATTCTTCGCGATTCCAGATCGGGCGCCTTTCCCACCGGTGGGTAGGTCGGCCCACTTTAAGAGCGAGAGCAGCGAGGGCTCCCCGCAACTTCCTCTTCTATTTACTAGAGCTCCTCAATAGCGTGCTCACTTCGAAGAGAAGTCCGGCTCGATAATCAGCTGGTTGACGGACAAACACTCGCGCGTAAGGTCGTCAAGCGCTCCAAGCGGAGCATGTTGCTCGGCCCAATTGAATCGCTCTGCAATAAACTCGTAGGTGGGACCTTCGTCGATAGAAATCATGAAGTGCCGAATCGGCGTAGACTCGCTAAAACTCCTCGGTTGCCAGAAGCTTCGATACGCTTCCAAGACCGATTTTAGCCAAGGGCTATCGGCAGAGTCTATAGTGATCACCCGGTGGCGGAAAATCTCGGTCTACTGGACAGGACTAGCCGATGTGGATATAGTTGTAGTGGATATAGATATGCGATTTCCAGTTCTTCTTTCACTGACCCTTGCTGGCTTGAGCCTGGGCTGCGCGGACGGCGCCAGCACACCGTTCCCCGCTTATGGAACAGCGGTTCCCGAGGCGGTTACCACTCGACCGGCCCCAGGCCTCTCAACAAGCTTAGACCTGGCTCAAGCAGTAGACGCCGCCGTCGCCCTTTCTCCAAGCCTCGCAGCAGCGCGCGGCTTATACAGCGAGTCGAGCGCAAACGTCGCCCTCGCGCGTACTCCGACCGCACCAAATCTCGGACTTCAAGGTGAGTATCTCTCGTCAGGGGGTTCCCAAGGCTTAGGGACTCAGCCGGAGCGCGAAGCTACTCTGCAGTTTGATCAGATTATTTTCGATGGCGGCCATACTATAGCCGAAATTCGTGCGGCTCAAAATGGCGAAAATGAAGCGGCTAATACTTATCGCCGTACCGTTCAAACGCTGGCGTTCAATGTTGCGCAAACCTTCTATTCCGCGCTCGAAGCAGAGAGCCAAGTTCGACTGCAGCTTGACATTGTCCAACAAGACCTTGAGCAGGAACGACTAATCTCGGCACAGATCCGAGCGGGAACTGCCGCACGCGTTGATTTGGCGACAGCCGAGATCCCGACAGCCCAGGGCCGCGTCGCGGTGGTTCGAGCCCAAGGGCAAGCCCTTGCTGCGCAAGCAATCTTTGCGACTACTATGGGTTTGCACGCTGACAGTGATGTTTCGCCTCGGGATGACGAAACGTCATCTCGAAATTCGATCCCTCCTGGGACACCGATAGACTATACTGCAGCGATCAAGCTCGCCATGCACACGAGGCCAGACTATATTGCGGCGCTCGCGCAGCTACGGGCCTCCGAGCAGAGCACTTTAGCAGCACGATTGTTGCAGGCCCCTTCAATCTCAGTACAAGGCAATGTCGGATCAATCTCCGGAGGAACGCTTGGCGCCCCTTCGTGGCTGAGTTCGTCTCAAGCGCAGGCAGTTCTAACTGTTCCAATCTTTGATCAAGGTATTCCGGCGGCGCAGACAAAGGAGGCACTCGCCGTTCAAGCTCAGGCAAAGGCGGGAGTTGATGTCTCGCGACTCACGGTCGAGTCCGATGTTCGCCAGGCACTTGTCGTACTTATCGCAGTTCGCGAGGCGGTTTCGCAGACGGCTGTAGAACTCGCAAAAGCTCGCGAGGTGCTCGGCGATACACAAATACAATATCGTGCCGGGCAGACGACTCTCTCGCTCCTATTGAACGCACAAGCACAACTGGCCGGCGCTGAAACCGATCGCCTTACTGCTGTCTACGCCCTTCGCCAAGCCGAACAAGCGTATTTGTACGCCCTAGGCGAGAACGACTTAAATAACGAAAGCGCACCGTGAAACCCTCTCAGAGAGACCCGAAAGCCATCCTACCGCTGAGTTCTAGCGCCTTTCATATCTTGTTGGTATTATCCGCTGGCGAACGGCACGGGTATAGCATCACGAAAGAAGTCGAAGCTGCGACCGATGGAATGATTCGTCTGGGACCTGGTACACTCTACCGTCTAATCAAAGAGATGTTGGCTGACGGATGGATTGTCGAGACACCGAACGCTATCGTCGATGATCAGCGCCGGCGCTACTATCGACTTACACCGTGGGGGCGCAACATTGCGAGAGCGGAAGCCCAACGACTGGAAGACCTCGTTCGACTCGCCAGAAATCACCATTTACTTTCAGCGATGTAATGACGACGGCGATTGTGACCTATTCTGCGAGGACTCGCAAAGCGACGAAGAAATGCTTTCACGGCATAGGGAGCTAGCTCTGTGGACGTTGTGAGGACACGACGCGGCCCATCGAAGCAGGTCATCACACTGTTAGCCGTTACGCTTTTGTTTACAGCGGTAGCGGCTTCGCTCCTTTCGCTTTTCCGTTCGCATGAAAAAGGCCCAAGCGTCGATCGTTCTTCGGTTGTGACGGACGTCGTCCGCTTCGGCACCATTGATCGTTCAGTAACCGCCGCCGGCAACCTCGCATCCCGGCAGGTTCGCGTTGTTTCAGCGGGCGAGTCAGGGACAATAGCGAGCGTTTTTGTGAAGCCGGGCGCAACCGTCCGGGGCGGCGATCCAATCGCGCGTCTCGATAACCCTGACCTTGACGCCGCCGTTGTCGATGCCCGCTCTGCACTGCAAGTCTCGATAGCGCAACTCGGCAGCGCCAGAGAACAGGCCAGAGCATCTTTGTTGACTCAGCAGGCCGCCTTGGCTGGCGCGCAGGCACAGATGGAAGAAGATCAAACTAATGCGCAGTCACTCGATTCCCTGCATCGAAGTGGCCTAATAGCGAACTCAACATACAGCATTGCTAAAATTCGCTCGGCTCAATCGCGACGACAGGTTGAAATCAGCCACTCCCAGTTACAAGTCGATCTCGCGGACCAGCAAGCAAAGATTGCAGCGGCTCAAGCGCAGGTCGACGAGGCAAGTGCACAACTAACCGCTCGTCAAGCACACGTTGACGCTCTGATCGTGCGAGCGGGTGCTGATGGTGTCGTGCAATCAATTGGCGCGGAACCCGGATCTCATGTTGATGCGGGCGCTGAACTTGCTCGCCTAGCGAACCAGAACGATCTAAAGGCCGTGCTTCAGGTCCCAGAAGGCGACGTTCACGACGTACGTGTAGGGATGCTCGCCCGGATCGATACGGGCAGTGATGAGGCGTTCGGACGCGTTGACCGCATCGCCCCAACCGCACAAAACGGGACGGTTTTCGTTGACGTCCGCTTCGACAGAACTCCGGGGGGCGCGCGCCCCGACTTAAATGTCGAAGGTACAATCGACATACAGCGGATTCCTAACACCCTCTCAGTCTCTCGGCCGGCAGGCGCGGAAGACGAGTCGACAGTCGTAGTGTATCGGATCGAGCGTGGAAATCAGACGGCTTCACCGGTTTCAGTCCACCTGGGCCGGGGCTCCGCGAACCGCGTCCAAATACTCTCCGGCCTGAGCGCCGGCGACACAATAATTGTCTCGGAAACGACATCGTACAACGGGGCACCGATCTTGCACCTGCGCTAGACATTGAAAGGCTTCATGAATGCTATTGGAATTCAAAAACATCGACAAGGTGTACTACACCGATGAGATCGAGACGCACGCGCTCGCAGGAATTTCGCTGAGTATTGATCACGGGGAATACGTATCGATAGAAGGGCCGTCTGGATGCGGCAAATCGACACTGCTCTCCATTATCGGACTCCTAGATACGCCGAGCGCCGGCAAGTATACCTTGAACGGCGTATTGGTATCGACCCTTTCGACGAACGAGCGGGCAGCGATCCGAAATCGAGAGATCGGATTTATATTTCAGAACTTCAACCTGATAGGCGACCTTACGTGCAGCGAGAACGTTGCACTGCCTCTTATCTATAGGGGCGTCACGAAGTCCGAACGTGCGAGGAGGGTAGCTGAAGTCCTTGAGCGCGTTGGCGTAAGTCATCGCTCAGAGCACTATCCAGGACAACTATCTGGAGGGCAACAGCAGCGCGTGGCCGTTGCACGAGCGCTCGCTGGAAACCCCTCAGTTTTACTTGCTGATGAGCCAACTGGGAACCTCGATACGAAAAACGGCGATGCCGTTATGGAGCTTCTGAATGAGCTACATATCGGCGGCGCGACGATCGTAATGGTTACGCACGATCGGCGCTTTGCGGGCTGCGCCCAGCGTCAGATTGGGTTACTAGATGGGAAGCTGGTGACATCCCTCTCGGTCGCTGAGTCTAGGCTATAGGGGAACTCCTTGAGAGTAACTCTTCAGCGTCAGGTGGAGTTCTCTGGGACATCTTCTCAGGACTCTCGTGACCTTGTGGAGCACATAAAAAACCAACTGGTGCTGTTCGCCGAAAGAGCCCTCTTAGCGGTTGACGCGCAGGCGCAGGCGCTTGCGAAAACGAGCGGCTGAGATGCAAAGCAGGGGCACGCTGACAAAGAACACTGCTTGTGATCTAAACGCCCCGGTTCTGCTCATCGGGCCATTGCTCGGGAGACTGGGGGCACGTTTCATCAATTACCGGTTTGGTCGCACTAGGGTACTAGGGCGGCACACTTCCAGAATCTATTCGTAACGGATTGCATCCGCCGCATTCGCGTAAATCGCGGGCAACGATGGGCAAAGAGTCGCTACGATCGTTGTAACGATCAACACAAGTCCGACTCCGATTACCGTAATCGCGTCCCACGATGAGACATCAACCAAGAATTGTCTTATGTGCTGCACCAGGACGCTTGAGAGGACAAACCCAAGCACGACACCCAGGCAAGTTGTCGAGGCGGTTCTAACGATGGCCTCCCTAATAAGTTGAGCCTCCCTTGCCCCGAGCGCTTTGCGAATTCCGAATTCGCGGACTCGTTGTCCCGCCCAATGCGCAGACGTAGCGTAGACTCCGGCGAGAGCTAGGACAAATGCCGTAACGGCGAAACCCGCGAAAACGACGCTAATTCCACGAATTGCTTTTGTGCTTTGATCCGCTAGGGTTTGATATGGAACCATCGTCGGCGGGGGAATATTGCTGTCGATATTGGCAAAAGCACGCCTTAAGGTCGTTAATATTCTCGTTTGTTCGATGCTACTTGAAAGCAAAAACCCCCGAAAACCACTGTCTTGAGAAAGTGGCGAATAAACTGTGAATGAGTAGGGACGATCGAAGCCGCCGCGTACATTGCCCACGACACCTACGATAACGCGCTGCGGCGGTACTTTGCTTGAACCGCTCCAGTGCGAGGTCACCACAACCTTACCTAAGACATCCGTCGATCCGAAGTATAAGTTGGCCACGTTTTCACTAATGATAGCCACTGGCGTACTGCGGCCAGTGTCTTTGCTGCTAAAAACGCGTCCGCGCAACAACGGAATACCAAGTAATGTGAAATAGTCAGGCGAAACTGAGTTAATCGCAACTTTCCCCTTCGTCGCCGGCCGACCCGGAATCGCAATACCCGTGCTACCCGAACCGAGAAACGGCAGGGATGTGAAGGCAGCCGCGCTATCGACTCCTGGAATCGCTTGCATTGTCAACAAGGATTGATTAGTGAATGACGTCAGACCGCTAGGAGTCTGAAATCGACTGCTATCGAGCCCACTCACGGAAACGACGTAACGATTCCTCATCTCGAATCCTATTGGCCGATTGACGAGATCTAGAAAGCTCTTTGTGAGAAGAGCTCCTGGGATCAGCATCGCCGTCGCAAGGATAACTTCACAGCACATCACCGCTAGCAGACCGCGTGCTTGAAATCTCGAGCCGGATGAACGTTGCGTAGTGAGCGATGAGGTAAGGGTCTTTCCATGCCAAAGCCTAGATGCGACGCAATTTAGGACCACTACTATGCAGAGTAAAAGGATTCCGAAAAGTATAACAGGGCCGCCTAAACTTACTTCGCTCCAGCGGGGTAGCAGATCGCTGCCGTAGGGTTCAAATAGAGTCAGCAGTAGCTGACAGATTCCGAAGCCGCTAAGGCCTCCGAGCAGGGCCAAAATCGCTCCTTCGGCGAATTGTCGAGCAAGGATGTTCTTGCCATTCGCGCCCAGTGCGATTCGGATATTCATATCGCCCGTCGATTGAATAGCGCGAGACAGCTGGAGGCCGGCAATATTGATACACGCGATTAAGAACAGAGCACAGGCCGCCGCAAAAACGTAGATAAGCAGCATCCGCACTCGGCCTTCGATGAAATCCGACGCACGCACGAGCTTTACTGAACGAACTGAGGCATGCTCCTTCGGGTATGCCTTAGCCAAGTCCTCAAAAACGCGATTTGCATCCGCAGAGGCTGCAGCCTCAGAGGTGTCCGCCGCAAGGCGGACGACCGCATCGTAGTTGAAGTCTCCCCTCGCATAATTGTCTAGGTCGCTCGGGTCAATGGGCAACCAGTAGTCGCTGCTCGTGAGGCCGTCGGAGGACAGGTCTTGAAAACCCCTCGGCGCTACGCCGACGATTTTATACTGCGAATCGCCAATCGCGACAAACTTCTCAAGGATATCGGCGCCGTGATACAGCGACTTCCAGGTATCAAAGGAAAGAACTACGTTCCTCGTTCCGAGATCCTGCGTAGTGAGAAATCGACCCTGTATTGGACTTCCACCAAGGATGCTAAAATAACGTCCTCCTACAAATCGCCCTTGAGCAGCGAGTCGAGTCTGGCCGACGTGCATAGTCTCTTGATCCGGACCGGACACAGAGATATTCTCGAGTAATAGGCTGCGCTTACTAATATCTTCCGCATCCGGGTACGACATTGGCCATTCTTCGTCGCCAGCGAGTCGTACAAAGAATAGGTCGCCCGGGGCTTGGAATGGCAGAGGCCGTAAGAGGACTCCGTTGACGACGGCAGCCGCAGCAACAGTAGTTGCTAGGCCTACGGCTAGCGAGAGCACACATATCAGCGAAAGTGCCGGCGTGCGCATAAGAGAGCGCCAAGCAAACTTTAAGGATAGTGCGGCGTCCTCGAACCGCATTGCAAGACCAGTCACCAGCACGTCGCACACAACGCGAAGCGTCGGCCTGATAGAGATTGACTCCGTGATTTCGTGACCATACTCTCTCCTAAAGTCTTCGGGGCACCACTTTAGCGCGAAGTTGATCAGTGCGTTCCACACGACCGTCTTACTCACGCCTTGTCACTTTTTAGCGGGCGCGACGTGGCTGCTTCTATATTCCTGAAGCAGCCCTCGGGCCCTCAGCGCAAGTCCTCGTACGAACAGGGTGAGAAACAACACGCTTAGCAACGTACCGCTGAAAATGAATAGCCGATCCCAAGTAAGTGCGCCATGGAATAAACTAATGCCCTGCGACCAGAGGGCGACCAATAATCTGGGACTCGCCGCTACAATTCTATAAACAAAATAGCTCCAGGCGGCGAGCGTAGATATACCGTACACGACCAATGCGTACGGCATCCAGCGGGGCCATGACGAGTCTGGCTCAGATTTAGCGTCAATCACTCGGCGAAGCATTCCGAGCATCATTCGACGCGCGCCTTTTCCCAAGTTCGGCACGCCGAGCGCGTCTGAGATCGCCCAATATCCGTCAAACTTGAAGAGCGGATTGAGATTAAACACCGAAGTACCAAGGATCATTAGTACAGCGAATGTCAGTGGGATCCAATGCCAGACGAGGAAAATAGCCGCGTATAGCGCTGCTGCTACGAGCTGAAAGTACGTTCCACCGAGATCGACGATGACGCGCCGCCATCTCGAGATCTTCCACGTGGCTGTTACGTCGCTGTATAGCGCTGGGAAAGTCAGGTATAGTATAAACCCAATAGAGCCCGGTTTAATGCCAAATCGCGCGGAAGCGCTAGAATGCCCGAATTCGTGAAGCAGTAAGGAGAGGAAAAATAGGCCGTATGCTATTGCAAAGTTGTGCGTCGTGAATTTATCGTTATCCATATGCGGAGCCCGTAGCTGCCATATAGTCAGCGACAATGCTATAAACGAACACAATGCTGCTACCACGCCACCGTTGTACGCCCAAATTAGACGCGAGGAGACGTACTCGACGGCTCCCTGTGGAATTAAGGGAGTTCTTAATGTATAACCGGACGGGGTAGCGCGATACGCATCACGGTCCTGAACGATGCGCGCCTTTAGAAGATCGTAATAAACACTTGCCTCTTCGGCCGTGGCGGCTGCCAACCCCGCGCTTCCTAACGCGGTGGCAATTTCGCCGAACGATGCGCCTCCCCAGCGCATCTCCAGGACGACCATGGCAGTATGCGAGAGCTTGAAAAGGCATCCATTCGCACACTCGAGCACATAAAGTGGCTTTGTGCTGACAGTATCGAACGGGTGGAAAACACCAATTCGAGCCTCAGTTTCGACGTCTACCATCACTAAGCAGTGACTTTCTCTGCTCCGTATTCAAACGCTTGCAGTATGGTCTCGGCGGGGGAGACCGTAGAGCGCACTACGTCAAACCAGGACCGGACCGTCTCTCTTTGTCTAGCCGCCTTGACATTGTCTTTGAGACGGTCGAGGGCACTACTGAGTTTTGTCACCGTCAGGTCAGTGCTTGGAATCACCATAGCAGCTCCCGCTCGCGAATACGCCTCAGCATTCTCTTGGGTCCCGCTCCCATTTGGTAGCATTATGAGCTGGCAAGCGCGCGTAACCGCGCCGAGCGTGGCCGTCGGATGCCCTGTTGTAACGACCATGGTACTGGGACGCTCTAAGACGTGGCTTTGCAATATGTGAGGACGCGAAAAGATACCGCTGGTCTCGCTATAATCGGGTATCGCTTTGTCGGAGCGGGCTGTCGCAGTCACGATTGAAAATCCGTTGTTGCGCAGACACTCGCGGACAACGGGCCAATTACTTGGAAACTCAAAACTCCGCCCCAGCTGTACATAAGCGATCGGAACTCCGTTATGAGCGTCTAGCCACTCGTCGAGGTCGCTGTCACGCACACTCGGCTCCCAAAGACAATCCCCGACACAACTTACCTTGCGTGGCAGTGCGTCGAAGTCGGAAAAGACTTCAGGGGCCGATCGGACCATTAACATGTCGCCGGCTAGTGCGGGGCTCTTCATGGTTGATTCAGCTTCTCGTAGGCCAAGGGCAGCGCGGCAGGCATTATAAATCCGAAGTTGTTCTTCGTAGTGCCAAATTCGACTGGACTCCGCCTCTGTCTCCGCACCCAGTCTCATCAACCGCTCTTTTGCAGGCCACATGTAACACGAACTTCCGAGAACGAAGACAGGCAAATCCACTTTTTCCGCAACGATAAGGGCGCCTAGGACGAGGTGCGTCGTAACAATTACATCCGGGCGAAATGCGCTTACAGCAAACTCGATGTGCTTTGTTTGCATTGCGACGCCGAGTGGTTTCCCCCACATGGGTATCTCAAAGCTGCTTCCATCTTTAGCGGTTCTTGGAATTCGAGTCAGCCCGTTATCTGCCAGTACTTGTGCATAGTCCATACCAGTCACGATTGCGCACTCATGACCCATCGCTTGCAACTCTTTGGCAATTGCGATGCAAGGAAAGACAAAGCCATGACCCGCCAACGCACAGAAAAGAACTCGCTTCATAGGTTTAGCGCACAAACGCCTCGAGGTTTCCTGTAATAAGATCTGTCTCTGTTCCGAGGCATCCCGCTTGGAACTGCTCGTACGCTTCGGCAATACGCGATCGGAGGCGCTTTCCGAAGGCATCGCAGAAGTTTGAATACATCGATCCGCTAGCTTCCTCGGCTAGAATTGCGCAACCACCGCCGCAATGTAACGAAAAACGGCATTGAAGGCAAGTTTTGTTACTTGTAACGTCCCTGTCACGCCAGTGTGACGAAAGCAAGTTCATAACGACTCGCCCCTCATCATCAACATAGCCCATTCGGATGTTCTTGTTTCCAGTACGCTCCCAGCAAGCGTAGATGTCACCAAAGGGATCGAAAACGTACATCCCCGAGTGCGCTCCACAGAACGTTGTCCTTGTCGGATACACTTCTCTCTCGCCCTTAAAGATCGCCAGAGCTGTGGCGCGCATACCCAAATCTGGAGCGTTTATCCGAGCCATGTCGGGATGTTCTGCCTGTAGACGTCTGACCTCTTCCGACAGCTCATGGGTATTAAAATAGTCTCCGCGTACGCCCTTGTTCAAGCTGTCCCTGACAGGCGCTACATAACACGAAAAACGCTTGTTGTCGTCCCAACCGGACGCTTTGAAGGTCGCCGCGAGTTCTGGCAGAGCTTCGGAGCTAGACCGATCGACGTTAACGCGGATGACAACATCAACGTCTGCGGCCAACGCGAGATCAATTCCATCGTGTATCGCGGCAAAGGAGCCAGAACCATCTGCCCGAATTCGACGCTTGTCATGCTCCGCTGGCGGCCCGTCGATCGTTATTTGTAGCCACGAAATATTTTCTTGGTTAAGAAGGTTGGCATATGCCTGGAGCTGCGTGCCATTTGTGATAGCACCGAAGCGCGTCCGCCCAAGTTGCCTTGCCTTTTCAATGAAGTAGGCTACTACAGGCTGGTTTAGCTGTGTTAGAGGTTCGCCGCCAAATAACGTAAAATTACGCTCTCTACTTGCGGAATCTTCAATGGAGTGATGCTTAGTTTCGATCTCGGTAAGCGACTTAAGGATGCGGTCCGCGACATCGAAACTCATTGTGCGCAGCAGATGATTATAAGACGGATCTGTCCGCATGAAATCTTGGAAGCAGTAGTGACAGCGGAGGTTACAGTCGTAACTCGGCATTACGACGTAAGACGGCATCTGCAGAGCTTGTTGTTTGCGGATAGCTCCGACAATCTTGATAAAAAAAGCTTCCTCTTCTTCCAACGACTTCGTCGTGAGAAAACCGCGCTTCTTGAGGTGCTCGATGACGACTTGACTCGGAAGCGACACCAGCTCGCCGTCTATCTCCTCGTGAGTCCACACTCCGTAAAGCGGCTTTGGAACGTTGCGCGATTCTCTCGAGCGAACAAACGCGCCAACGGCGCGCGAAACACGATCGTACGCGCCAGTATAGCCGTGGAGTAGAAGCAAGTGGTCTTGATCATTCGGAAGATCTACGTATATATTGTAGCTGCTGGCCCTCAATTCACCTGCCTTGCTGCTTTCTCCGTCTGCAAGAGCTCTCTCGCCTGTGGCTGATACGGCTGTCATAATCCCTCTTTCGTCGCGTGCGGTTTCCGCCGCGGAATAAACTTAAGGCAATTGAATCGAATCAGAATGCTCTCATATTGACAATAGGAATATGCTGCTTAGTGCTGCGTACTGAACCCCTCGCAAGTGTGAGCTGTGCAATTAATCTTAAGATCATCACACGTGAACTGGTCACAGGTAAGGCTCGAGCAACCGTCGGTATGCCTATGGATTGGAAGTGCGTGGCCGAGTTCAATCCGCTGCTCCAGCTGTTCAACATCGAGAGAGACCAGATTTAAGCTCTCTGCCTCGTTACTCACATTCGATGTCCTTTGATTATTCACGGGTTGCATCTCATTAATGTAAAGCTCATTTGCTATCTGAATTTAATGCGGTTGTGATAGCGTGCCGCATGACGCATAGCCAATGCACTTGTTGTGTGTACAGTCTCCCTGGAAACCCTCGCAGCCGTTGTCAGTGCAGCTGTCGGGATGCCTGTGGACGGGGAGAGCGTGCCCAAGTTCTATTCTTTGCTCCAACTGTTCGATGTCCAGAGATGCGAGATTCAAGCCCTTGACTTCGTCGCCCATTGTTGACCCTTTCGAGGAAAGTAAGAAAGCGATAGCGATCGACCATCCGTCGCGTTGCCTCGATTCCTAAAAGGACGGTGAGGCACTCCAGCCCCGCGGATGCAAGTCGATCCAGCGCCGGTTCGGTGTTCGTCTTAACAAAATGCTTTGTAGCGCGGCCGACTGCATCGTACGGTTCATTAACGAACAGCCAAATATGATAACGACGGCTCCATCGGACCCGGGAAGGTCAAACGAGTCACCGTGATCGCTCGATCGAGCCAAGGTGTTTCCTTTTTCCGACCCGCGACTTCATGGAGCTGTGCTACTTTATTGCGGGGCTGCGTACCCGATACATTCGTTACCGACACAACCATCAAGTTTGCAGCCGGCATTGCCAACGTAATCGGTACAGTGGTTGTCGATGCAATAACTATCTGGATGAGGGTGCGGATGCGGCAGGTGCGGCAGGGAGTGTCCAAGCTCTATCCGCTGTTCTAGTTGCTCGATATCGAGTTCGCCCAAATTTAGGCTTTCGATGTCGTTTGCGTTTGGATTGTCGTTCATAGTAAGCCCCCAGGTGTTAATGGTACCTGCTAGAGGTGTGGCCTAGTCGGTACGTATTGAACGCGATAATCTTCACAATAATTTATAGTGCATGGATTGCCTTTTTCGTCGTACGTAATGCAATGATTTCCATCGCAATCTGTATGACGGTTCTGTCCATAGCCTGGGTGCAGATGTCCCAGCTCAATTCGTTGTTCGAGTTGTTCGACATCAAGATCGGCAAGATTAAGGCTATTTAAGTCATCGCGCATGTTATTTTTACGGCTTTCGATGAGCAAGTGACCAAAAGGATAGATGCTGGCACGGAAAAACTACGATTTAATGTCAACAAGAATCAATGCGGTGAAAAATATCCGCTACAGTTATTGCCCAAACACCCAGCCCCACCGGACGCGTAGTCGATGCAATGATTGTCGATGCAATCGTCCGGATGAGGATGATGAAGCGGCGGAACTCCGTGGCCAAGTTCGATGCGCTGCTCCAGCTGCTCGACATCGAGGTCGGATAGGTTCAAACTCAACGCGTCACTGTCCATGTCGTGTGAATCTCCGTTAGCGTGGTCTAGGCTAGTAATAAACGTTGAAGAGCGTCCGACGGCAATGCTGGTGGCACGGTGCCGTTTATGAGGCCGTTCTAAAACCAAGAACCCAACCCTGGTACCGAAAGCAGTCAATAATGTCAGATACTTTTACCAACGCAAGGTGCGAAATCTGCCGTGAATGATATCCCGGGACGCTCGCTTCGGAGGTAAGCGGGTCGTGGTCAATCACTAGTGCGTGGTACTATTACTAGGTAATTCTGATGCCTAATAAAAAATGTTAATAGGGTCAAATATTTGTATTGCCACCGGCCGGTGCGCGAAAACTTAAGTCGGAAGTAGTAGTGCAGGACCTAGTAGAGTGCAATCCACTGGGCTTGGATCACCTAGAAACGCGAGTAGATCCCCGTCTTTCTTGACCTCAGGCTCTGTCTTCGTGCCCGCTCTCGGGTTGGCCGGCACGGTAGCTGTTGATTTTTTCAGCGCGTTGATCCGAAGCCGAGAGGAGGATGCCACTTTCAATTGCTCGCTTTACGAGATGTGCCCTCGACCGTGCGGCCAGCTTGATGTAGAGCGTGCGAATGTAGCCCTCGACGGTTCCTTTGCTCCGATGAACGTGAGCCGCGATCTCCTTGCTTTGCATTCCGTCAGCAAGGCAGCTAAGGACTGCTTTTTCGGTTTCGGAAAGCGACGACGGATTCAAGATGACTCTCCAGCCTTGTCACATGGTTCTTTAGGGTACGACCGAGCGGTGGAGACAGCACTGGGGCTCTGCGATAACAGGGGGGCTCCCCGTGTCACCGGGCATTTGCGGAACTCGAGCCCCGGTGGGGCCAGAGGAACTCCTAGCCATGCCTGGTCGGGGTATGTGAGGCCTAAAGCGAAGTGCGAAACAATCTGAACGTTTCGGGCGTATATCGGAAAGGCGCCCATCTGGGGTTGGAATCTTGCTTCGTCGATCAAGGGAGGCCCTGCAATGCCCGAACATGAGCCGCTTTTCGTACTTGACGACCGCATCAAGGGCATCATTGCAAGGACCGCGACGGACGCAAAAGTTGCGGGAAACGCGGAAGTTAAGGCCGATCGTGTCCTACAACTGATGATCACATCGGGGGGCTTCGTATTGGATGACGCATTGGCGGCATTGGGATACAATGCGTTTGAGGTGCGAGCAAGGGCGGCCGAGGTGGCTCTGACGGATGCATCGACGACGACAACCGGCTCCGAACAACCCTTCTCAGATGCCGTTTTACACGCGCTCCGCCAGGGAGCGAAGGCCGGCCTGAACCATGGCGGAGCTGAGGCGATAGCCACCGGGAGTGTCATCTACTCCCTGCTCGTTACCAACGATGAGTTCCTTGACCAGTCAGCCAGCAATTTTCTGGACTCGTTAGGACTGGACCGCGGGCGCATGCGAAAAGAAGTTTCGAACCTGATTAGTCTAAAAGTTCGAAACTCTGAATAAAGGGCTTCGAAAGCTCGTGTAGCAATCGAGCGAGCTGAGGCTGCATTAGGGGCGCTGATAAAAATTTCGTCTGAAGCGCCGCCGAAAATGGGTAACTCCGTACGTTGCGTTGCGCTCGGATCATGATTTGACCAAAAATTTAGGGCCGCTAGAGAATCGAAGAACGTCACCCGCACACCCCTTTCAACTCGCGGCTACCCAACAAGGGGCGCCTCACGATGGCTTTGAGACGTAGAAACGGGAGTCCTTCCCGCCGTCGTTCGCCGGCTCTCTGTATGCGGCTTCGTATCCCGACTGCGATTGCGGTAAGCTTGACTGCGCTTGTCGGCTACCGCCCGATCGCGCACCGGCCCGGTGTGCTCATCAGCGCTGTAGGCCGCTCCCAGCATGGCGCCGACACAGGAGAACGGGACCCAGCCCAGCCAGCCCCCGGAAACGCGAGCTTCATCTTGGAGGCGCCTCGGTGACAAGCACAGCTCTGCGGTCGGATTTTCGGCGAATTCATGTTTGCCGCACCAATGCTGAATGGCGCGGAACCCATCGCGATGACGGTAACCATCTAAATTTAGGTTTAGGCTCTTTCGCCTGCGGTTGTCATGCCAAGACCACATTGGGAACTTTTGCCGGCTTCGACGACCGCTTAAAACCTTGCGAAGGAGCCGCGCGAATTGCCGCCGCTTGTTTTTGCTGAGACTACCGGCCATGTTTCAAAAGTCGAGTGGCTGGTTCCAAGAATCAGGCCCACTGATCCATCAAACTACAGGAATGCAATCAGTACGCTGTCCGTTTCTAAGAGCCCTAACCCCTCTGCAGAATCTCATATCGACCGCGAAGGCTTTCCGCTTCATTGGCATTAGGTTTGTCTCTCTAAAAGTTGGCAAGATACGCCCGAACGAAGTTAAACGCCTCAACGTCCCCGCGTAGCAAAGTCTCAAGCGGCGGCTGTTCGCCAAAATCCGTATTGGGACGCTGGACCCAAGACCGAGCAAGTTCGCCGTTGCCAAAGACGGCCGCGAGTTCCTCCCAGATCCGTATCAGGTGGGAGAGACGCTCCAACACTTCGGTCGGTATAGACGCCGCATCTTTGTCTTCAAGCCAGTTCTGGAGCGTAGCTTCGGCCTGGCCTAGCAGCTTTGCGCCTTGTCCGAGATCAAGCTCCCAACCGTCAAGGATTCGTTCGTAGGCGGTTAGCGCCACACGTGGAGAAACCATGAAAATCACGAGGCGCGCTAGCGTCCTCGCAGATCCTCGAGTGTTGGCTTATGGCCGCGAACCGGAACCTCGAGTCTATGGCTGATCCCAGAGCAATTATCCAGTGGCTTCGCAATGCCCGTAAGCCGCTTGAGGGCCTCTCTAAGGTAGGTGGCAGTGTTCATACGTTTTATCCTTAGTTTACGGTTTCGTTACTGTGCTGAATCAGTAGGCTTCAGCGCCGCAAACAGCAACTGCAGGTGAACGCTCGCGGAAACTCCTCACTCAACAATGTAGCCGGCCTCGTTCTAAGCTGCCTTCTTACCGTACCGCTCGGCGATGGCGTCGAGTGTCGCAAGATACTCCGGCGCCGCCCACGGAATCGGGACGTTGCGCGCGATCCTGGCTTCAATCAAGCGGCAAAGGTTGTGAACCAGGCATAGTAGGAGTAGTTCGTTGTCGCGTGACACTTCGAGTCTGGCCCTGATGACACGCTTGATCGTTCGTTTCATGATGGAGTTGACGCACTCAATCAGGTCGCGGTTTCCGTAGTGCTTGTTCCATTCGTCGAAGTTGTCGTTCCGTAGCTTGATCATTTCGTTCCGATGCGGCGACGTCTCAGCGACCTTCGCATTGGATTTTTGGTCGATATACGCCATGCCGCCGTGGCCTTTCACTCGCTCATAGTTGACCGGAAAATCGTAGGCCGCATCGGCCATGATCTCGTCGATCCGGAAGCGGCGAGCGATCTGAGTTAGCAGATCTGCAAAGTAAGTTGTGTCGTGATCGTCACCGATCGATACGGCCACTGCGGTAACCATGAGTGTTTTTACGCCGGCAGCCAGATGCAGCTTTGCGCTCTTCACTTTCTCGACGATCCGCGTCCCTTTACCCATCCGGTGAACGTGCAACGAACTGTTCGGAGTTTTGTAGTATGAGCTGTCGATCGCGAAGCAGGTTTCGATCTCCCGAACGGAGGTCGCGACCAGGGCGATCGCAGCCTCGAGTCGAGCGGTCAGTGACTGTTTCCGCATCTCGCTGCGCAACTTAATCGCCGAAGGCGCCTTCCCTCGTACAAAAAGCCGCTCCGCGAGAAGTGTAGGCAGTCCAGTTGCCTTCCTACTAGGACGATTTAGATACGATGCGACTAATCCAGCCACTATCATATCTCCCGCCGAGATTGGCTTTCGTCCGCAGCGCTTCTTTACTTGCCCGCTCATTGCGCACGCTCACTGGCCGTACCTAGGCGGTTAATTTCGGTTCCGAGCGACTTTAGAAGTGGCACCAACAAGTCAAACTGGTGTTCGGCAACGTAGTCATACCACGCCGCGTTCTTGTACGGCGATATGCCCTTCGAATCGCTAGGATCCGCCCTCACGAGAATCTTGGACTTATAGATTCTGACGGCCTCGATGTGCTTGCAGACCAGGCGCCGCGACCGAAAATACGGACACTCGCAAGTCTTCCGATCGATGTTAACGGTATAGGTTTTGCATTCCGTCTGCGAGGGGACCGACCAGATCGGTCCCCCGACGTTGATAATTGGCTCCTCACCGTAGACGATCTGCAACGCCCTCGAGCAGCGCAAGCCGTTCGCGCTCTTCCCTACGACCACTGCGTATTCCGGGTCCTGGAGCTGCGGCGTTTCCCGCCGTTGGCGTCGCGGCGTTTTTTTGGTTTCCATGACTACTCCTCGGCGCCCCATTGACCAACCGACTCAGTGTGGTACACTGGGAACACCGTAACAGGTACGCCCTGCGATCGTTGTGTTAGAAGACGCGATCGTGGGGCTTTTGTTTTTTTACGAGTGAGCCGGTCTCGTAGTAGGCATCGATAGTCCTACGATGTGCCTACGTCATCGCTATGCTCGTCAAGCCGTTCAACCTTTCTTGGTATCTCGGCGGTGAGCGCCCATTTGCCGGCGGCATCACGGTGAACGGCCTTTGTACGGCGCTGAAGCTGGTAGAGCGTCCAGTGTAATGATCGGATCGGGTCTTTAACTTCCAGCAGTCGCCCTTGCTCTCTAAGTGCTGTTACTAGCGCGCCCTCGGACATCCCGGCGGGGTTAGCTTCGAGCAGTGCGACGACTCGTTCGACGGTTGATCCAGCGCGCAACGCGTATCCCCGCGCTGTCGGTCCCGACATCCCCAACGAACGCTCGCCTTGAACGAGTTCTCGCAGTCGTCGAGCCACACTCAGCTTGTATTCCAAGTCACCTATGAAGGCATCCAGCGCCTCGATGGCTAGCCCAGTCTCGGCGCCAAATGGTGCTTGCGAACCGGTATCGGCGATTGATCTCACTCCTTTCCGAGCCTTGCGCGATTATTACTGACTCTGGCCTATGATAGCGATGCCAAGGTGGTGAAGGGAAGGACGAGAAGAACGCCAGCAAGACCTTGACAAAGCTTGGCGACTATGCCCCTGAGAAAGACACCGAGGCCGCGATCGAAACCAGACGCGCGCTTCTAATGCTTATTGGAGGTAAGAATCGGTCTGGCCTTGTCTCGCGAACCGAGCTACTGGAGAAGGCTGATAGCCGTTGGACCGAAGACGAGATCAAGAGGAACAAGTCAACAAATAACTTGAACGTCGATGAGATTCAGAAATGGCTGACGGGCACGCGTGTTCCGACGAATAACAAAGTCTGGACGCTCGGTGAATGCCTCCACGATGCAGGCTACCAATGGGCATCAGGGCTATTACTCCTGTGGAACTGTGGTCGGCTTACAGCATATCTTGAGATTACTCGCCACCTCTTCCAGCGCGGCTACCGGTACACACGCGAACGAGTGCGACAGTATTGGCATATGACTGCGCTCGCATCCGACCTGGCTATTTCGACCGACCTCGACAACGTCGAACCCTTCGCCACGTTCTTTCGGAATAAGGCCTCGTTCGATCAAGAAGCGCGGTCCGCGCTACTGAAATGGCGGGATTCTCATGAAACCTTGACGGCTGCAGTTGTGCGAACCATTGAAGGATTCGCTGAACGCGAACTCGCCAAGGAGCCCTGGAACCTCGACGACCAGTTTCGCCAGGATATCGCGTCCGCCAGGGATCGGGCATTTAACAACGAGACCCCCCCCTCGCTAAACGAGTTCGATCATTTTATCAGCGTAATTTGTCAAGCGGTCGCTGCGGAATCGCTCGCGCTAAATGATCGCCGGCTGATCGCGCTAAGTATGATCTCTAGTTGGTTTGACATGCTTCATAGCGGCCTGCGAAGGATGATCGTCGAGTTTCCGATCGACCATCGCTATAACGTTTCGAGCCACGACCTCACGCCAAAGCTTGCGACCTGGGGCGGGGAACTCAGTCCCGCCTCGATATTTGGCGACCTGATTCGTTCTCCTGAGGAGCTCGCCGAGTATGCTGGCGAGCTTGGCGACTCATCGGATGATGATGAGCCGCCAAGCAAAGAACCCGCGCTCCGTACCAAGAAACACTCTTGAAGCGGTCAAACGCCACGAGTGCTTCGACGAGTACATGTTGTACGTAAGGGCCGAAGGCCGGTACCTCAACTCCGGCGAGATCACCCGCTTGGAGCAGGCCCTGTATCAACGTATTCGCGCACGATTCGGATCCTGGCTGGTGTTTTGCAAGTTTTTTCGAATTCGTACCGGTCAGCCGTATCGTCGCCTCTAAGCTACGAGTTGCATGCCGACGCTCTCAAAGCAGATCCTGCGATCCCGTAAGCCCAGCAAGGAGCACCCGCAACTCTTTGGGCGCGGCGGCCGTGATCGCTGCCTCATCGCCCTTTCGGTGAACGGCCCCCTCACGGTACGCGAGCTGGGGCGCACCATCGGCTCTGATTCTTCTAAGACCTGGAAGATGATCGATTACCTTCAGCGGTGCGGGCTCGTTGTAAAGCGCAATAGGCTGGGAGGACGAAAGTACATCGCGATCAATCGGCGACTATCGGTCCATCGCTCGCTACTTCGCCTCCTGCAAAGGCTCGATGAAAAATGGCCTTCGGGACGGCTTCAAAAACCTTCATATCGTTGGAACATGTGGAACGACGATGACGCTGTCACGTCAAGCCGCCTGGATTTGATGTTCTTCTCCCCAATTAGATCCCGCGTTCTTCTTTACGTCGCCGCTGTCGGTACGTCGAACATGCAGACCTTGGTTGCCCTCTTGGGAATCGGCCCCGTGTCCGCCCTCTACGCCATAAACCATTGGGAGCGCGAGAATATAATTCGGACAAAGCGAGTCGGACAGCATCGCCTCGTGGACCTCAATCCCAGTTATTATGCGTCCGACGAACTCAAGGGATTCTTAGACCAACTGATTCGCACCAGTGAGGAGTACTTGGCTATCCGAAAACACGGCCGCAGCAGAATGCGACCAATCTTAAAGACTACCGAAACATCGCAGCCGACTTCACGGAAGGTCCGATCCAAGTAGCGTTGACCCATTAGGAACGGCTAGCCCGAATCAACCGCTAGCCCGAATCAACCGCTAGCCCGAATCGGGTACGGTGTCCTTGAGCTTCTGTGATTTCTCGAAGGGATTGCCGATAGGGCTTTGTGCCAGGCTCACCACTTACGGACGCCCGACGAACCGATCACCTGCCCCCATTCTTCGGCGGCGGACTCCAGCTTCTGATTGTCATGGCGACCGCAGTTCACGGCCCCCTGCGTCTGCACGAGATTGAGGCCATGATCGGTAAAGAGCAGCACTCGAGTCGCACCGGGCAGGCAGCGAGGGAACTTGAGAAGGTCCGAATCTGCATTCTGAGCCTTAGGGGACGACATCACGTTACCGTTGAGCTCGATCGTCGTCATCCTATGGCGAATCGGATCCGACTTCTAGCTCGACGTCTCTACGGGGTCTATTTGAAGCCATTCATTCACCGGCTCCCGAAGCCGCGAAGCAAGATTAGGTATATAGCTCCGCCCGTCCCGAAATATGATGTCGAAGATCTAGAGAATCATGCTTTAGGGGGTGGGACGGAGGTGCGGATTCTACATCTCCTTGCGGAGGGTATTAGCATGCCCGCCTTCGCTCTACGACGGTTTCTCGGGACGTCTCGAGCGATGTACAAATCAGTTCGAAAGCTTGAGCAGGCCGGCATCGTTCGTACCATTGTAAGAGGTAGGGATTTGTACGTTCGTCTTGATCGAAGCTGGTTCGCCCACCGCTCATTATGGTCGCTCCTGCGCGTCCTCAATAGGCAGCTCTCTGAGTACGAGGCTTTTGCTGAAATCAACAAAAACCGTCGACTTCTCAATGAATACACTAATAAGAAGCGATTGCGCCGCGGCTACGGTCGATACGACCGCGCCGCAATCGTTCGCGGTCGCGAGGCCGGTTTAATAAATATCGCAAGAACCTGCAAAAGCAGCGCAATGACGATCGGAACAGAAAAAATATCCAGAGCCGCGACGTGCTCAAAGTCGGGCATCACGGCTCAGCCTACTCGTCGACGCCGGCTTTCATCGGTGCAGTGCGCCCGCGCTACGCGATCGTTTCGGTCGGGCGCCATAATCTTTTCGGCCATCCCGCGCCAACGACGATCGCAACACTTCAGGGTTTCGGCGCGACGGTATATCGAACCGACAAAAACGGAGCCATTATCGTCAGCACCGATGGTGCAAACACCGTCGTCACGCCGGCACTGCGCGGAGTATTTTGATGCTTACTTGTCAAAATCCGTCGATAGACTGAGGCTGCGCCACTTTTGATCGGACTCCGTTTTAGCGCGATCGGCGCTCTCCACGCCTTCGACGGCGTCGCTACCAAGGAGAAGGCGCAACGGAGGATCCTCCGTCGTGGCAATCTGAACGATGACGCGCGCGGCCTTTACCGGATCGCCGGGCTGCGTACCATTGTACTTTCGTTGAAAGGCTGCCGTCGCACCAACCGTCGAGGCATACGCTTCCTGCCCGGCATTGATGACGGTGGACGCTCCGGCAAAGTCCGTGCGGAAGCCGCCGGGTTCGACGATCGTCACCTTGATGCCGAGCGGTGCCGTCTCCTTTGCAAGAACTTCGGAAAAGCCCTCGACGCCGAACTTAGCAGCGGAGTAGGCTGCTCGTCCCATCGCTCCGATACGGCCGCCAATGGAAGAAAATTGTAGAATGCGCCCGGCGCGCTGCTGCCGCATAATCGGAAGGGCCGCCTTCGTGAGATAAATGACGCCGAAGAGATTCGTCTCGATTTGAGCGCGGAAGTCTTCGACGCTCGTGTCCTCGATGGGCCCGACGTTGCCGTAACCGGCGTTATTGCAAAGGACGTCGAGACGGCCGAAGTTACGGACTGTTTCGTTGACGACCCGAACCGCAGCTTGCGGATCGGTTACGTCGAGCTCGACGGCTCGAACGCGATCACCGAAACGCTCGACGAGATCCTCGAGTTGCCGCGGGTTCCGCGCCGTTGCCACCAGAGAGTGACCGGCGTCGAGCACAGCTTCCGAAAGCGCCCGACCCAATCCACGCGAACTGCCCGTAATCAACCAAATCATTTAAGGTAGAATCGTTGCGACGTTTCCGTCGATATGCATGTCGAGCGGCGGCAAACCGTACTCGCGCGTCGCGTCCGCGATGCGCTTGAAGATGCGCTGCGCCATGGCCGTGTCGGCCAGGCGTGGCGTGCCGCTCGATGTCAGCTTGCGGCCGTAGCCGAGATCGACGGCGTAGAGTACGATGCGCGCGAGGCGATTACGTTCGAAGACGCTCTTCGCAATCACCGTCTGAAAGATATACGGATAGGCGAACGTTTGCGTGTTGAGCAGCGCGGCGAGATCGTACGCCGTCGCATCGCCCGGGTTCGCAAACGCCCTGCCGAGCGACGAGGCATTTTGCTGGAACAGGTCGTGCGGCAGCGCGACTTGGATGTCGCTCCAGAAGAAGTTCGCGAGGCCGTAAAACACCGGGCGCCCTTTATAGATTTCGATTGGGCCGAGGTTGTGGATTCCGGTCGTCACGAACTCGTCCGCGCCGGCGTCGATCGCGCGATGCGCGACTTCCTGCAGGAAGCCGGCGGCGAGCATCGGATCCAGGCCGTCGCAATCGCGCGAACATTCGTGCGCGTGGATCGTCGCGATAAGGAAGCCGCCGTTCTGTTTACCGTCGCGAACCGAGCGAAGGATGCCGTGCAGATCTTCGGGGTCGACGACGTACGTATACCCGAAGCGTCCGGCGACGCGAAACGCACTGCCGAAAAGCGAGAGGCTGGAGGGCAGGGTGCCGCAATCGATCCGCTGGGTCTCGCACGCGACCGCTGCCAGATGCCGCATGCTTTCCGCGGTGACGTCGACGACTTGATCGACGTGCAGCGGGCTCAAGCCGGGCCGTCCCGGCGTTTCGTCCTTCGCGGGCAACGCGTTCGTGTCGGGACGGTACGTCGAAGCGAACGAAACGATGCCGACGCGCGCTTTTGGGGATTCGAGATATCCGGCCGCGCGCGCGAGCCCGAGATTGCTTCCGACGCCGGCGTACGCGATGCCGGCGCGATCGAGATAACGGCTGGTTTCGTCCATCCCCTCAACGCCCCAGTCCAACGCGTGATTGTTGGCTCTCGACACGATCGCGACGTGCATCTTTGCCAAGTCGGCCGCAACGCCGGGCAGGCTCGAGTTCGTCCAATCACCGTCAAACGAGTACGGCGAGCCTTTGAAGGTGCGCAGATCGAGAATCGTGCTCTCCATGTTGCCGTACACCACGTCGCTCTGCGCGAGGACGTTCAGCGCGGCCGCGAAGGCGGGATCGCTCGATGCGTATTGGCTTAACGGGCGGGAGATGATCAGATCGCCGACCGCGCTCACGGTGAATCCGTCCGGAACGTTCGTGTGAAGTTCGGCGGCGAGCGGACGGCGCGGATCCAACTGCGACGGATCCTTGACCGTGGGATCGGTTTGTGTAGCGATTGCCGCGCTCGCGAGTACGAACGCGAGTAGAGTACCGGCGACGAGAGACGGTAGCAGCTGCAGCGGCCGCCGAAAGAAACGCCTTCGCGCTTCAGCGCGCTTCATCAGAGTCCGCGCGACATCAGCGCTGCGCAGAGCGGGATGAATGCAAGCACCACGATCTCCGCAATAAGCAGTGATCGGATACGCCCGTAGGTACTCGGTTCGTCCCGGACGGGATCGGCGCCGGCGGAGAGGGCTGCATTCCAGCGCAGGTAATGGACCGTCGGCGCGATCGAGAGAAGGCCGACCAGCAAGAAGAGCCCCATCTTGGTCCAGAAAATCGGGTTGTGGAGATAGAAATCTGCGCCCTTCAATCCTAACACGACGCGAGCGATGCCGGTAACGATCACGACGATCGCGGCGATACCGAAAAACAGATCGATCCTTTGCAGCCGCCGAGCCATGGGCGCGGCGAGCTCTTGCCGGTAGACGGCGAGCTCCGCACACAGGACTGCGGTCAAAAACAGAATCGCAAGGAAGTGAGCGTAAGCGAGCAGCGCATCGCGCAAGAGCATAGCGTTAGTCGTCGTCGGGAGGGATGTCGACGGCGGGCTGGTTGAGGAAGTGCGAGGGCGGAAGGGGAGCATGGATCTTCCTGAACGCGCGCGGTTTCTGCGTGAAATCGAAGCAGTCCGACAAATCGTCCGAACGGACGTCCGTGGTGTCGAGCGATCCAAGAGCGAACGTTTCTTCTGCGAACTTCAGGATGCTCCCAAACTCGTGATCGACGTGCGAAACGCAGCCCTTCTTGACGTAGGGCGAAATGATGACGAGCGGAACGCGAAATCCGAGTTCGTACGAGTTGAGGCGCTGCGGCTGCACGTGATCGTACCAGCCGCCCCAATCGTCCCACGTAAGGAAAATGGCGGTGCTATCCCAATACTTGCTCTTCCCGATCGCATTGACGACGGCGGCGACCCACGACGGACCCGAGCCGTCGCTAAACGGCGGGTGATCCGACGCAGCCGCGGTCGGCGTAATCCACGTCACGCTCGCAAGGCCTTTCGTTCCGATATCGGTCAGGAACGTAGCGGGCGGCGCGAGCACGTTCGTTTGAAATTCCGGACTATTGCGCACGTGTTTGATCGCGTCGAACGCGTTCCACATTCCCGCACCCAGAAAGTACTGGTAATATCGCCACGATAGCCCTTTAGCTTGGAGCAAGTCGCTGAGCGCGGGGCGATCGAAGCACGGAAACGCTTTTTGCGTTTCCGATCCGGCGGCATCGATAAGGGCGACCTTCGTACCGGCCGGCGAATCGCAGCCTCCGGCCTTGAGCGAAGGGAGCCCGGGGAGGATTGGACTCTCCGACGCCCGCAACGCCGAACCTTTCGCAATCGTCGAGGTTCCGCTGACGATGTATTGATGCGCGGGGAACGACGGGCCCTCGTTCGTTTGGAACATGCGGTCGGCGAACGCGTACTGTTCCGCCATTTCGAAATACGGCACCACGTCGGCGCGCTTGACGTAGCTGAGCGCTAGGCCGGAGAAACCGTGTTCGAAATTGTTCACGAAACCGGCGTGCGTGTGATTGAGATCCGTATTGGACGCCAGCGGAATTTGCGTAAGCTGCGTCGCCGGCTTCGTGTCGGCGCCCGGAAGGCCCCGGAACAGGTTATCGGGCGTTCGGTTTTCCTGAAAGATAATGACGACGTGCTGGATCGGCTTCGCGAACGCCGCGGCGGCCTCGATACTCGGGATGGCGGGGCCGGAGTTGGTCGCGAAGCCGTTCGACGGCGAGCAACCCGTAGCCAGCGCAAGAATGACCGCCGCGACGGAACCGGAACGAAACCAGCAAAACACCGTCCAGCCGTTCTCCCGCTGCCGCGGGAAGGCCTACTTCGGCGCTGTTAGAGAGAGGACCAGGGTATGGCGATCGCCGGCTTGCGCGTGCGACGAGCGGCGCGCGACGACATTCCCAGCATAGCGGCGGTGCACGTCGCAAGCTGGAACGACCACTACCGCGGCATCCTCGACGACGCCGAAATCGACAAGCGGACGATCGAGTATCGTATCGAGGGCTGGAGGAATACCTTCGACGAGCCTGGCGAGCTGACGTACGTCGCTGAAACGAGCGCCGGCGCGATGGTGGGGTTTGCGAGCGCGCTCGTCATGCCCACCGCGCCGGACGGTTTCGATTGCTACCTCGGCTTGCTCTACCTCGCCGCCGATGCAAAAGGAAAAGGCATCGGTCGCGCGCTGCTGCGCGCGCTCGCGGCCGACCTCGTGCAGCAGAACTGCAAAAATATGGCGCTGCGCGTGCTGCGCGCGAATCCGTCTCGCGCGTTCTACGAGCATCTTGGCGCGCGACTCGTCCCCGGCGGAGTATCGAACGACGCGGGCTTGTTCGACGACGTCGTCTACGCATTCGACGACATTTCGGCGCTTCTCTAGCTTCGTCAGTAGCCTCTGCCGGCGAACGGATCGGCTTTCGTTTCGTCGACGAAGTTGTCGAGGTGAAATCCCGGCACCATGCGATAGCCGACGTCTGCGACCCACGAGCTGCCGGTGGAATCCGGCTTTCGCTTGACGAACGCGGCAACGGCCTCCAGAAACGTCGGCATGAATCCCGTCCGCGGCGCCACCGCGAGCACGCCGGCGACGTCGTCGTGCTGCAGCAATCCGGCGTACCCGCCGAAATCGGCGCCCACGCCCGCGTTGACCAGCACGACCTCCGTCTGTTTCCATTTTGCAATACCGCTTTGATCGTGCAGACTAATTGCATCCCAGACGACGTCGGCGCGCGGACCGCGGATGTCGTATTTCGCGAGCAAAGCGCGCGCGACGTTCGCGCTATCGACTTCAAAGAGCTCACTCTCACTCGAATGAGAAGGCATCAGTCCGGTATCGTGCAGGATCGAGGCGACGTAGACGGCCTCGACGTCGTGGTCGATCTTCTTCGCACGCGCGAGCAGCTCGGCGAACAAGAACGTGCGTAGCGAATGATTGAAGATCGCCGGCGGCTCGCACGACGACGCGATCGCGGTCGCCTCTTTTGCGAGCGCGCTGTCCGGGATCGCTACGCCCGCGACCGATTTCGGCAAAGGCGCCGCCTGAGCCACGAGCGGGATGCTTGCGGCGACGGTGCAGATACCGTATAAAAAGCCCGAGCGACGCATAACGACGGCATCGTAACATCACCCGGCGCGCCCGTCATCAAAAATAATTAAGCGGCGCGCTACTGCAGCGTAATACGAAAGCGAAGCGCTTCTTTCGCGCCGAATTGCGGCCCCTTCGTGAATCGCTCGAACAGCTCGCCGCCGTTTGCGAGCACGACGCGCTGCGACGCGACGTTGTCGACGTTCGTGACGATTTCGACGTACGGCAGGCCGCGCTCGCGCGCCTCGGGTAGGATGAGTGCGAGCGCCGCCGTCGCGTAACCGCGGCCGCGCTTCCACGGAACGATCGAGTACCCGACATGACCCAGGCACGTCGGCGGAAGCACGGCGCTGCCGGGCGTCCAGCGAAAGCCGAGGTTCCCGCAGAATTCGCCGTCCCAAATCCATCGCCGAAATCCCGGAAGGCGCGGCACCCGCGTACCGTCGGGCAGTTGGATCGGTTTGCCCGCAGCCGCCGGATCGTCGAGCAATTGCAAGAACGTCTCGGGGGAACGGCGGATGTCGCGCAGTTCGTCGAAGCGCGCCTCGGCGCGCTCGGTGTCCGGCGACCAGCCGCGTTCTAGCGCGCCGATATACCCAGGCAGATGCTCGAGGGCGGGGCGGACTAGCTCAATCCCGCGTATGGCTTCTTTTATTGTACGATTCTCGCCGTCTTGATGTAGTCGAGTTTGGGGAACTGGGCTATCAGGTAGACGTTGCCTTGCGACGCGATCAGCGCCTGATCGGGGTTCTCGCCGTAGCCTGCATAGATCTTGTCGACGGTCGACATGCCGCTCACGACTTTACCTACCGGCGCGAAGCCCATACCGTCCAGACGTGCGTTATCGACGAGATTGATGAACATGTGCGTCGAGCGGCTGTTCGGTTCGCCGGTCGCTGCAAAGCTGAGCGTTCCGCGCGCGTTGGTTCCCTTGACCGGATCGTCGGGAATCGTCGCACTCCACAACGCAGTAACCGCGGGCTTGGCCGCGCCGCCCCACTGCACGACGAAGTTCGGAACGACGCGATAGAAACGATCGCCGTCGAAATACTTCGCCTTCACCATGCTGTACAGGCGGTCGGCACCGTGTGGCGCCTGGCTGCGCGTCACCGCTACGACGAACTTGCCGGCGCTGGTATCGAACGCAATCTTATACGAAGCGGGCGCTTTGACGTTCGGCGGACCCTGGGCCGCACTCGAAGGGAGTGTGGTAAAGGCCGCAACGGCAAGCAGCGCGAGGATGCCGACGATCGAAAATCTTTTCATGGGGCGAGGCTATTCTGAACCAACGAAGATTCCTGCCGAAGGTTCGCCAATGGACCATGATGCCCCGAGGGATTTCATCGGTATGGGTGCTCACGGCGACGATCTTGGGGTCGAGCCTGGTCTTCATCGACAGCACCGTCGTGTCGCTCGCCTTGCCGGTGATTCAACGCGAACTTTCGGCGACGGCACTGCAGATGCAGTGGGTCATCGAGGCATATACGCTCGTTCTCGGAGCCCTGATGCTGCTCTGTGGCGCGCTCGGCGACCGCTACGGGCGCAAGCGTCTCTTCGTCGGTGGCGTCGTCATCTTCGCGATCGGTTCGTTTTTGTGCGGCGTTGCGCCGAATATCAGCGCGCTGGTCGCGGCCCGCGTGCTGCAGGGCGTCGGCGGCACGATGCTCGCGCCGGCCAGCCTCGCCATCCTCGGTGCGTGCTTCACCGGCGACGCGCGCGGAAAGGCCATCGGCACGTGGTCGGCAATGACCGCGATCGCGTCGACGCTCGGACCGGTGCTCGGCGGCGTCATCATCGACCATCTCGGTTGGCGCTGGGCGTTCTTCATCAATCTTCCGGTGGCCGTCGCCGTGACGATCATCACGCTCGTACACGTCCCCGAAAGCCGGGACGAGGGCGAGACGGGTTCGCTCGACGTGCTCGGTTCGTTCTTGATTACCGCCGGACTCGGTTTGGTGGTCTATGCGTTCGTGACGTCCGGCAGCTCGGGCTGGGATGCGAAGACGATCGTAACGCTGGTCCTCGGCGTGATTGCAGTCGCCATCTTCCTGCGCGTCGAGAGCGTGGTGAAGCAGCCGATCCTTCCGCTAAAACTCTTTGCTTCGCGCGCGTTCAGCGGCCTCAACGCGATGACGTTTCTGCTGTACGGTGCGCTCGGCGCGCTCTTCTATTTTTTGCCGTTCGTGCTGATCCAAGTTGACGGGATGAGCGCAACGCACGCCGGCCTTGCACTGCTGCCGTTCGTCGTGTTGATGGTCACGCTGTCGCGTTACTCGGGCGGACTCGTCTACCGTCTCGGCGCGCAAACGCTGTTGACGGCAGGCCCGGCGGTTGCGGCGCTCGGCTTTGCGGGCTTTGCATTGCTTCCCGATTTACACTATTGGACTGGAATCTTCCCGAGCATTCTGTTATTCGGCGTCGGCATGGGACTGACGGTTTCTCCGCTGACCACGACCTTGCTCGATTCGGTGCCGCCCGGTCACGTCGGCTTGGCATCCGGCATCAACAACGCCGTTTCGCGCGTTGCCGGATTGCTCGCCATCGCGATTCTCGGCGCGATGCTGGCCTTCGTGTTTACGACGCGGCTCGAAACGCGCATGAGCGCCGAATCACTTCCAGACTCGGAACGTACCGCCATCCGTGCGCAGAAGGATGCCATGGCAGGCGCGCACTTCACGATCGAGCGCGACGGCGTCGTCGTGAAAGCTGCCTACGTCGATGCATTTCGCGGCGTCGCAGCAGCGTGCGCGCTCCTATCCGCAGCCTCCGCGCTTACGGCGCTGTTGACGCTTGGGAAAAGCGTTCAGCCGTCGGAGCGGTAATCCGGCGCGACGAAGTCGCACTCGAGTGCTACGGCATTCCATCCGGCGGCTTTCGTGCCGGCCTCGTAACCGCTGGCGAAGAACTCGAGCAGCGCCGCTCGCGGATCTGTCGCAGCGCGCACGGCAGCGTAAGGCAAGAGCCCCAGGTGTCCGGTCCCGGACGCGCCCCAGTGCGCGCCTTCGGGGCGCAGCGCCATCTGCGCGAGCGTGGCCGGCTCGGGAGCGGTATACGTGTAATAGCTGGGTTCGGTCACGTTGACGTCGCCCGACCAAAATCCAAACGCGATCACATCGTGCGAATACGCTTCTTGTTCCACCGGATCCGGCGACGGCGGCCGGTCCGAGCGCTTGCCCGAATAGCGCGCCATCGCGAGATCGAACGAATGCCAGAAGAGTTGAACGGGACTTTGCTTGCCGGCGAAATCCGTCGCGAACTCTTCGAGCACGTCGCTGCTCCACGCGATCGCGTTCCACCAGTCGCGAACGCGAACCGCGTCGTAGGTGTGGTGCTCGTCGTCCCGTGCGAAGGGCGTGGTGACGCCCATGCCGTACGGCTTCGCGTAGATCTCGATAGGAACGCCCATGGCCGCGAGCGCATCGATCACCCAGCGATAGAATTCGCGCACGCTAAGTCCGTCGCGTAACTCAAGTACCGCCGGTGCGTGCGCGCGATTCGAACGAATGACGAGCTGATGATCGATGAAATCGAAAGCCGCGTCGAAGAGCGTCTCTTCGTAGCGCATGCGTCGCGTCGCGAGGCCGCGCGCGCTCGGCACGAACGTCATGTTCCACCAGTGATTGCGATGGCGGGTGTAGCGCAGTTGAATCTTCCCGACGACCTGGGCGAAGAGATGCAGCGTGGTCTGCGTCGGCTCGAAAGCCGCGTACGAAAGTTCGGGCAGCATCGGGAAGGTATGCTTCGGAAGGGCGCTCGGCCCTGCACGGGGTGTAACCGAGCCTGCTGAGCGGTATACTACCGGCATGAATGAGGATCACTTCCCCTTCCCGGACGACGAAGAAGAGACGATTTCGCCGGACGTGGCGACCGCCAAAGAGAAGCCGCTGCGCCCCGGCGAGGCGGTAAAGCGCGAAGAAGAGATCTACGGCGAAACGACGGCGGATGAAAACCGCGACGATCAGCGAGATATGCACAGCGGAACGTCCGACGACATCGTATAAGCTGTGGGTAACGCGTGAGTAACGCGAGTTTCTTGTGGAGAGCGTGTGGAACGAGCAGTTAACCGCTTGCAAACCGTTTTTGCCGTTGCTACGATGCACTCACTTCAGTAAAACGAAGCGCGGAACGTAAAAAGCCGCAGCCGCAAGGCTAAACCGGGCGCACACGTCAGTAGGGGGTCGGCAACGATCTCAAACAGGCGAAACCTCGGAGATACAGCAAGGCCCGACGCTGAAAGGCGGCGGGCTTTGTTCCATTCCGGCGTTCTTTGCGGGACGCGCTACTGCGCGCGGCGTGCTTCGCCGGCGCGATAACGATAGACGATCCGCGCCTTGGTCAGATCGTACGGCGACATCTCGACCTCGACCCGATCGCCGAGCAGAATTTTGATGCGGTGGCGGCGCAAGCGGCCGGCGATATGCGCGAGGACCGTGTGCCCGTTCTCCAGTTCGACCGCGAAGGTCGTGCTGGGAAAGACCTGCTTCACGGTGCCGTACAGCTCCAGGGGAGCTTCCTTTTGGGTGCTTTCGGTCCGCTCGCGGGGTGGGCGCATGGGCGCTCGACGTCTTGCCATAGACGCACAGTCTCTCACGCGGCCGGGCCCCCGGTCAAACGCCGGCGTCGCAAGGGGGGGCCTCTCCCGTGCACCCTTTTCTTGCTGCGATGTGTATAGTATGGTGTTACCAGGTTTCGAGCCCCGCATGCACGTTCCACGTACTAAGCGAGTCGAATACCGTTCAATCCCACCGAGTTATAGGAGACTCGTTATGTACCAAGATGAATCGCTGACATGCGTTGATTGCGGCCGCCCCTTCCCGTTCACATCAGGCGAGCAGGAGTTCTACGCCTCCAAAGGCTTCACGAACAAGCCCAGCCGTTGCACCGAATGCCGTTCCGCCCGCAAGGCCGGACGCGCGGGCGGCGGCGGAGGCGGTGCCTCGGCCGGACGTCGTGAGATGTTCAAGGCCACATGCAGCCAGTGCGGCGGCGTAGCCGAAGTTCCGTTCCAACCGCGTGGCGACAAGCCGGTTTACTGCCGCGATTGCTTCACGCCGCGGGCGGGCGTCCGCTAGGACCGCGGACCGCAAGAAAAGCCTGAAAAGGGAGCCGGTTACACCGGCTCCCTTTTCTGTCGTTCCCGCACCCGGAAAGTTGATTAGGCCGAAGCCGCGTAGCCCCAGCCGGGCTCTGCGCCCGCCTCTGCCTCGATGAAGACTGCGATGTGTCGGCCGCCGGCACCGTGAAGCGGAACCACCGTCACCCGCAGGCCGCGGGTAAGGGCGGATCCCTCGACGGGCTGGCCCGTGCGGTCCCAGCGTCCCGTCAGCGAGCGAACCGTGCGTTCGATCTCGGTCGGAAGCGCCTCGGGCGACGAATCGGCATCGTAGAGCGGATAGAGCGGATCGTCCGGCGACGGAGCCGACGCCAGCACGAGCCGGTACGTCTCATCGAGCACGTAGCAGCGGGGGGTCGTGTGATCCATCGGGCGCCTCCTTTCCATCCGCCCCTATCGTAGCCGGGCGTACCGGACCGCCGCATCCGTGGAAACACCTAGATTTTCGCGCCGGTTGGTCATCCCGGGAAGTCGATAGCGACCCGGGATTGGCGCCGCGCGATGCGAACGACGGCGGGACCGTGCCCTACGACGCATCAAACGATACGATCGAAACCGAGCGCCTGATCCTTCGAAAGCCCTTACCGGAAGACGCGGCGACCATTGGTGCGTTGTTCGGGGACCCCGCCATCATGCGTTTCTATGGGGCGGGGCGGACCTACGGACCGTCCGAGATACCCGAGATCTTCTCGACGATCGTGCGCCACTACGAGCAGTACGGGTACGGCGTGCACCTCATTACACTTAAGGCAACGGGCGATCCAATCGGGGTCGGCGGATTGCAGCACACCGCCATTTCAGCGTGCGTTCAGATCGGCGGCGTGTTTACGAAAGACTCGTGGAAAAATGGGTACGCTTTTGAAGCGGGCTCCGCCCTACTCCGATATGGACTTACCAAGCTGGGGCTGGAACGCATAGAGGCGAATACGCCCGTGACGAACGCGCCGGCGATCGCCGTCGCGCGAAAGCTGGGAATGACGTACGAGGGCGTGACGCTCCACGAAGGAACGGAATACGCTCGGTTCGCGGCGCTCTCCGCCATAATGAAAGGACGTCCTTCATCATGAACTCGGACCAGATCAAAGCTCATGCGGCCGGTTTTCTGCATGCACTGGCAGTAAATCGGGATCTAGCGGCGCAGTGGCACGGCGATCTTTCCAACGACCAACGAGCAACGATCTTGGCCGAGCACCTGGGTCTCGCGGAAACGCCTTCCGAGAGCGACCTTCAGGCGATGGCGAAGTACGCGAGCGAGAACCTGCCGGACGCCGTAGCGAAGGCCACGCCCGGCGGGAAAACGACCCTCATGGTCGTCGTCACTCAGTCATAACTCGCCGCGTGCGGCGAGACCCGCGACTTGTACGCGCGAGGTGACGCCGAGTTTTCCAAAGATGTTTGCGAGATGCGCCTCGACCGTGCGTTCGCTCAGAACGAGCTCCTCTGCAATGCGCCGGTTCGAATAGCCGTCGGCGACCATTTTCGCGATTTGGATTTCACGCGCGGTCGGGCGTGCAGTTCGCGCGCGGCGGCCGCTCGGATCCGTCTCGGACGCACGCCGATTCGACGGTGCGTCCTCCGTCGATCGCTCGAGCGCCAGTGTAGCAAAAACATCCGCTCCAAGCGCCTTGAGTTCGGCGCTGGCGGAAGCCAACGATTCTTGCGAATTCCGGTGGCCGAGTCCGGCGTTCGCAAGGGCTCGCGTCATCGCCCAGTGCGCGCGAAGCCAAGGCGTCGAACCGTCGGTTTCGGGCCACACGGCGAGCTCCTCGAGAAGACTCCGGTCCTTCGCGCGCTCGGCGTACATCGCTAGGGCTTCCGGCAAGTACAGCTCGCTGGGTTCGGGACCGGCGCGAACCCGTGGAAGGACGGCATCAATCGCCTTGCGCGCATCTTCCGGATTCGAACGAGCCGCTCCAACCGCCCACCATGCAGCGAACGAAACGGCCGAATCGCCAATGCTCCCGGAGGTCGATCGAATTTCCGTCGCAATCATCGCTTCGTAGCGCAACGGCCGGTCGCCCAGGACGGCGAGCGCCGCCTCGACGCCCAGGATGCGATACATGGCCATGCGATCCCGCCCTCGCATCAGAGCCTGTTCGACGAGCAACGACGCCTCGTCCATTTTTCCGGAGACGAGGCAGCCGAAAGCCTCTAGGTAGATCCGATACGTGTTTGGCTGCCCGACCGATGCGGCCGCGGCGTCAATCGCGGGAATATGTTGTGTGATGGAGCTGCTGCCGAACTGTCCGAGATCGACGAACAGCCGCGTCGTCGCGAGCGCCAACGATCCACCAAAGTGGCTTTTTTCTCTGTAAGCTTCGGCCGCTGCGAGCGCCGCGATTGAAGCGGCGTAGTTTCCCGAGCGTAACCCTACAAACGCCTCCGCTTGATGCAGACGAAGGAGCGAAATCGCGTCGATCTCGCCCTTCAACGCGAGGATGTCGCGTTTGCAGTCCTCCACGATGTCCGGATCCCCTCGGTACGAGCGAAACATCGCTTTCGTCGAAAGCAACGCCGCGCGATCGTTCGCACCATCAGCGAGACCGATGTACCGATCGAAGGTCGCGTCGATCGAGTCGCCCTGCTCGAGATACCAGAGACACCGCATCAAGCAGGATGCGAGGAGGCCGATTCCCTCGCGTAAACCCCGCTCGGCCGCCCCCTGTAAGGCGACGTCGAGAACTTCGCGCGCCTCCTCGAAGCGGCCGATGAAAATTAGTCCGCTTACATACGAGAAATACTCACGTACGAACTCTTCGGCGGCCGGAAGTTCGATCGCAAAGGCCCTCCGGTACGCGTCGCACGCCGTCACGACGGCTTGCCCGACCATTGCCGCATGCGCGAGATCGACCAGCGCCTCGCGCTCGATGGCCCGATCGCCGCACGCTGCAGCCTGCCGAACCATTCGCTCGCGGTCGTCGAGCGTCGGCGCCTCAATACTTTGTAGTGCCTTGAGTACACGCCGCCGATACGGAATCTCGATAGCGATCGTCTGGCGAACGCCCTCCGCGATTGATGCATGCGCGAAGCGCAGTGAAGGGCCGTCCGACGTTAAGAACGCCGGTACGAGATCGCGGACGAATCCTTCGACCTCTGCGTCCTGCCCTTCGTGCAAATTGGCTATGACGCGATAGTCGACCGGGTCCTCGATCAGCGAGCAGAGCTGCAAGAACTCGCGAAGGGGCGCATTCATCTGATGCACCGAACGAGCGACGACGGTTCGCATCGAAGCCGGCACGTCGTTCGGACTCGTAACGCCGGCGGCGAGGGTCTCTTTTGCCAACACCGCCGCCGTCATCGGAATGCCTGCCGAATGCGCTACGACGGCGGCTACCACATCCTCAGCTGCGTCCGGAAAGTGCGCGCGAACGATCTCTGCAATCGCCGCGTCGCTCAAGCGCTCGAGCGTGATGGATTGCAAACGGAGTTCGCCAAACTGCGCGGTTTCGTTGCGTCCCGCGACCACGAGTGCGAGGCGCTCGTCGGCAAGAAGACGCAAAGCCTGCGAGACGACGCGTTCGCTTTCCTCATCGATCCATTGCACGTCGTCGACGGCCAACAGTACCGGGTAGTCGACCAGCAACCCCTCGAGCAATCGGTAAAACGCTTCTTCGACGGAATCTTCGCCGGCGTCACCCTGCGAAAGGCCCGCGACGTAGCGTTCGGCACGGTCTCCTAGCTGGGCCGTGACCGCTGCAACGAGACGCTTCGCGACCACGAGCGGTACCTGGCTCTGAATATGATGGCACTCGGTGCGCAAGACGAGCCACCCACCCGCAATCGCGTGCTGCTGCACCGCGTCCAGAAGCGACGTCTTCCCGATTCCCGAACGCCCCCACAAGCGGACGCCGCCGGCGACCGGCACGTCGCGCACTTTTTCGAGAGCCGCGTCGATGGCCGCGAGCTCGGCCTCGCGTCCGACGATCGCGCTAGGCAAGCGACCACTCCGCGCAAGCGTACACGGTGGGCACGAGATCGCGAGCGTTGCCGGCGCCCCGCATCCGTTTGCTTAAGCCAACGTATTGCACCGATTCGGCGAGCGGCACGACCATCGCTTGGCGGCGCAATTGCTCGAGTGCGCCGTGAAGATCGCCGGACAACGCCGAGCGATCGAGGATTGGATCGCACATCCGTGAAAAATTTCCGCCGTTCGGCGGTCGCGCTGCGCACCCCCACGTTGCGGCCAAATCCGGGTCCGGTGAGAAATACTCGCCGAATAACGCAACGTCGAAGTGTCCGGAACGAAGCGGTCCTTCCGGCCCGAGATATATCTGCGCCTCGTAATGGCGAATTGACGCCTTCACGTCAACGCGTGCGAGATATTCTTGAATCAAAATTCCGATTCGCTCCGACGAGCCATCGATGACGGCGATCTCGAGATGCGCCGGCGGATTGCGGCGAAAGGTCTCGCGAGCCAAACTCGGATCGTACTCGTGCCCGAGTCGTATGTCCGAACCGGTAACGAACGGCGCTACGACCGAATCGTACGTCTCCGTCATTCCGCGATAGATCTTCGCAACCAGGTCTTTGCGGTCGATGGCAGCTGCAAACGCCTGACGCGATCGCGCGTCACCGAGCGAGCCGGTCGCATTGAGGATTGCGTACGCAACGCCCGACCGGCGCCGGAAGTACGGAATCCCGCGTTCGGACAGATAGCTTCCCGTGACGAAGAGTGCGGCATCGGTTTCGCCGCTCGACAACATCACTTCTTGTGTTCGGCCGTCGGCGAGGTACGAGAGGCGCATACGCTGCACTGCGGGCGTTCCGCGCGGCGAGCCATCCCAGCGTTCGAACGTCCATGCATCGGGCAACCGGTCGCTCAAGCGAAAAGGCCCGGTTCCGATCGGTACCCGGCCTGCGCGAATCAGCGGTAAACCCGGCGACCCGAACGGAGTAAAGAAGGCGGATGGAAAACGCCGGTCGTCTTGGTTCAGCGTCACGGTGAAGCGCCGGGCGTCGTGAACGTCGATTCGATCGACTAACGAGAAGGGACGCTGATGACCCCACGCCCCCGCGCGCACACGCTCGAAGCAGTCGGCGACGTCTTGTGCGACGAGCGGCTTGCCGTCGTGCCACCGCAGGCCGCCTCGCAGCTCGTAGGCATACGACGCCGTCCCACCGGCTATCGAACGCACCGCCTGGCGCACGCACAGCGACCCGACCTCCGGCGCGGAAGGATCGGCGCCTGCCAAGCCGTCGCCATATAGCCAGCTCAACTCCGCAGACTCGAGATTCGCAGCCGCGTAGGCATCGAGTTCCTGACTGACCGCCACGATCGAAAGCTCGAGCCGATCGGACCTGCTCCGGCTGCACGCGACGAGGCCTGCCAAGGACGAACCTAAGACGAAGGCACGACGATTCATTTCGTGCGATATTCGCGTAAATGAGGGCTCGCTCCTTAGGTGCGCGCGATGCCCAAAAGCAGATCGGAGCGGAACGCGCCGTCGCGCAGTGCCGCTAGGGTCAGAATGGCTTCAGAGATCATGCGTTCGCGAACCCATGGATCGCTCGGCGGTTCGATCATCAACGCCGCACAGAGCCTCCCGACGACCTCGGAATGTCCCGCAGCAAAAGCGACGTTTTCGACGTCGAACCCCGCATTCCGTAGTGAAGCGACGGTCGTATCGATCCGGCCGCCGTGCGACGCATCCAACGAGGATATGGAAATCGCGATGCGGCCGCCCGGTGCTAGCGAAGCGCGCAGCCGCGCGGAAAGCGCGTCGTCGACGACCCAAATCGATTCGATTGCAAAAATTGCTTCGTATGCGCCGTCCGTCATCGAGCTTACGTCACCCCATACGACTTCGGCATCCGGCACATTGCGGCGCACCGATTCCAGAGCGGACTGCGAATAATCCATCGCCGTGTATGCGACCCGGTCGCCGCGCGCGAAAAGCCATCGTCCCAAAAAACCGCGCCCGCAGCCGAGATCCAACACGCGCGTGCCGTCTGCGAGCGACATCCGATCGACCAATGCCGTAAGTGCGGCGTCATCGAGATAGTTGAGGCGGCCGATCGCGGGCGAGCAGCCGGCAATCGCGGCGATGGCATCGAGGTTAGCATCGTCGAGAAGCTCGTGCAAGCGCTCGTAGTCATCGCGCACGGTCGGGTAAGTCATGGTCTTCTTTCTTGGTTGCAGCCTTGAGGATTCTGCCGCTCCGCGGCGAACGGTCGCGACGCCCACGAGTACGCTTGCATTGCTTCCCTCGCCTGCCCCACCGATGCGCCTGCCCGAGCGTTGCCCCAAAGCCGAGGGCGGCTGCGATCGCTGCGTGCCGCTGCACGTTACCGTAGCGCGGCTCGGAGGCTTGCGTCGCCGGTTCGGAGTGACGCGGCTGGGAGATACGACCCGGCTCGATCGGACCGGAATCCCGACCGCGACGGCCATCGTTCCGGCCGGCGATGACCTCATCAGCGTCTACAACGGCAAGGGCACGTCGAGCGACGCCGCTTACGCCGGGGCCGTCATGGAGGCGGTGGAACGCCAGGTGGCGGCAGCGCCGAAAATTCCAACGTTTCGCGCGCGCGTATCCGACGTACTCGCGCAGCTCGATCTGCGCGCGCTCGGCTTGCGCGACGGCGCGCTCGACCTCGAGATCGATTGCGTCTGGGGCACGGATTTGTTGACCGGCCGCAGCCTCGCCGTTCCGCTAGCGAACGTGCAGTGCCCGTGGTTCGGTACGAAGCTCTACGACGTAACGTCGACCAACGGTCTAGCGTCGGGTAACACCTTTTGGGAAGCCGCGTATCACGCGCTCTGCGAGATGATAGAGCGGCACGTGTGGGCGCTGCATCACACGCGCTCGCGGCTCCTGCCGCGAGTCGTCTTCGGTCCGAGCGCGTGCGATCGCTCGAGCGCGCTCGAGGTACGGCTGCCGGCGGCGCGCGCGAACGTCGACGCCCTCGCCCGAACGCTTTCGCGCGAGGGCGTGGTCCTGCGCCTTTTCGAACTCGATGAAGGCGCACTGCCGCACGTAATGACGGCTTCGATCTACGATCCGCACCTCGCGCCGCCGATGCTGCACATGGGTTTCGGCTGCTCGCTTTCGCCAGAGCACGCGGCGCTGCGCGCGATCACCGAAGCGGTGCAGTGCCGCGTCGGCGATATCCAGGCGGCGCGCGAAGACTTGATGCGGCCGGACGATCCGTCGAACGGCGGCATCGAACACGCACGCCGGTCGCACGCGCTTCCGGCCGGCGCCTGGTTCTATGACGCGCCTGCGCGCGATACGATCGATTTCGCTTCGCTAGCCGACCGCTCGACGGATGATCTCGCCGAGGATCTGCGGCGAGCGATCGAATCGCTGCGCCGCATCGGCACGAGCGCCGTCGTTGCCGTCGACTTGACGCCGGGTGAAACCGAGTTCAGCGTCGTGCGTACGATCGTGCCCGAACTCGAGACGCTCATGGTCGACGGCCGCCTCGGAACGTGGACGTCGCAGATTCTCAATCCGTTTTCGCTGGTACGATAGAAGCGAGCCGGCGTACCACGGAACGCAGCGCAAAGCGTGCGTCCCAGCGCTTGAGATCGCCTTCACGTTCCGCAACAACGCGGACCGCGTCGCGCGCGCGTTCGGGCACGAGCGCCACCACGTCTTCCCACGTTCGATCCATGTAGAAGATCGCGCGCGATTCGTCGATCAATCGAGCCGATTCCTCGCGCGAGAGCAGCCCGCGTCGCCGCGCGAGGCGCGCGACGTAGCGAACGTTGACGGAAGGGACGGTCAGCGCCGCGTGCGTCTCGGGATGAACCAGCATCGCAACTTCGTCGTCGCCGTCGATGATTTCATACGCGTACCAACGCGCGATGGCACCGAGGGGAAGAAAGCCGTACGGCGCGCACTCGGCCGCCCGCAATGCACCCATCGACGAGGCGCCGTACGCGCGTACGCGCTGCGCAACGCGATAGCACTCTTTCGGCGAAGGGGCGAGGTCGTGATGGAAAACGCCGTCGATCAGTAAGATCGCGGCGAAATCGTATGAGGCGCGCTCGACGTCGCCGCGAGCGGCAGGCGGCAAAAACGTCACGCCGCCGAAACCGCGCCGGTCTTCCGGCGGCAAAGATGGGCCGCAGAAAACGGCCAGACGCTCGCACGCCACCATAGCCCGCTGTGCATACGCACACGCGGGCTACGGTGCCTGCGGTTTAGGGTCGCATCGTCGACATTGGGGTCGGGGACGGCGTCGGCGTCGTTTGCGCGACAGCCGCCATGGTCGGGCTAGGCGAGGGCGACGGCGTTTGCGCGGATGCCGTGGACGGGCTCAGACCGCTCAGAGCTGCAGCCGTTGCGACGACCAGCGCGAAACCGATAAACCAGCGTGACATAGAGTGGATCCTCTCTGATGGATGGGAGTCAAACGGACTGGAGCCTTATGCCCCGTCGACGGAGCGCTACACGTAGCGTTTTCTCGGACGTCCGACGCTCAAGCGAGCGCTAAGGTCCCGGTTCGAGAACGCGCTCGATTGCGGCTTCGATGCGATCGAAGCTCTTGCCGCCGGCTTGGAAGTGCCGCAGCTCGTGCTTCCGATTGAAAACGTAGAACGCGGGAACGAACTGATTTTCGAAACGGTCGACGATGGAACGATCGTTGTCGATCGCTACCGGCTGCGTCAGCTTCATCTCTTCGATCGCATCTTTCGACACGAGTTCGACGTCGAGTTCGTCTTCCGAGCGCGGCTGATGAACCGAAACGAACTTCACGCCGGCCGCCGTGAACTTATCGCGCCACTGCGCGAATTGCTCGGCGCTCTCGTGACACAGATAACAGGTCTTCGACCAGAACGAAACGACGACGGGCGTGTCTTTCAGCGCGCCGGCATCGGGTTCGCCGTTAAGCCAGGTCGTAGCCCCCTCCAGCGATGGGAGGGGGCTGCGCATGCGTAAACCCACTGCTAGACCGTCAGCAGGGCCTTGCCGGGCTTCCACTCGGCCGGGCACAGACCACCGGTTTGCAGCGCCTGCAGCACGCGAAGCGTCTCTTCCACGCTGCGGCCGATGCTGTCGTCGGTCACGACCGCGTACTTGAGCGTTCCTTCCGGATCGATGATGAACAGGCCGCGCTGCGCGACGCCCGAGCTCTCTTCGAGCACGCCGTACGCGCGAGCCGTTTCCTTGGTAAAGTCGGAAACCAGCGGATACTTGGTACCGGCGATGCCGTTCTTCTCTTTCGGCGTGTTCAACCACGCCCAGTGGCTGAACACCGAGTCGGTCGAGCAGCCGAGAATTTCCGCATCGAACTCCTGGAACTCAGGCAGACGATCGGAGAGCGCCGTAATCTCCGTCGGGCACACGAACGTGAAGTCCAGCGGATAAAAGAAAAAGACGAGCCACTTGCCCTTGTAATCCGAGAGCTTGATCGTTTTGCCGAGATCTTTCGCGCCCGTCGCGCCCTTCGTGCTCGCGAGTTCGAACTCGGGAGCCTTCTTACCAACCTGAGCTAACATCCGATCGAAAACCTACTACTTTCTATACGAAGAAGATGGAGGCGGCGGGATCTCCGCCCGCCGCACGGAGAGTCTATCTCAAATCTCCAGGAGTGAACATGACTTTCATCCTCAGTTCGAAGCAGGCCCTCACCCGATGCGGGCAAGAAGTCGCCCTAAACGTCCTAAATGCTATTTATACTAGCTAAAAAGTACGTTAGACTTGACATAATGTCATTGGTAGCGTACCATCCGATTCATGAACTCGAATCCAACCACGATTGCCAAACGCCGCTATATGATGCAAGTCACGGCCAGCATGGCGGCGTACGTTGCCATCCTTTTGTCCGTTATGTGGGCCTTAGAGCGGTTCGCTCTGCATGGGGTGCTTCGTTACGCCGTCACGCTGGCGCCGCTCGTGCCGATCGCGTTTCTCGTCCCGGCAGTCGCGCGCTACTTCCGCGAATCCGACGAGCTCGAACGCCGCATCGTTACCGAAGCGTTTGCGATCGGTGCGGGCGTCACCGCAATCCTTTCCGTCACGTACGGCTTCCTCGAGAACACCGGGCTGCCGCATCTCTCGGCGTGGTGGACGTGGACCGTGGTCATGGGCGCATCCGTCATCGCACGTCTCGCGCTCAACCGGCGGTACGAGTGAAAAACCGGCTCAAAGTTTTGCGCGCGGAGAACGATTGGTCGCAAGCCGAACTGGCCGACCGGATCGGCGTCGCGCGCCAGACCATCGTCGCGCTCGAAGCGGGCAAGTACGCACCGAGTCTCCCGCTCGCTTTCAAACTCAGCAAACTTTTCAGCAAACCGGTCGAGGAGATCTTCGACCCTGAATCCGCCGAATAACAACGGCAAGGAGAATCCGCAAATGCTCGTCTTGGTCCACGCGCTGCGTATCGCGCTCGTTTTCCTGCTGGCACTCGCAACGTTTGCGCCGGCCGCCGCTTCGCCGTTCGGAACGGCACCGGTGAAAGTCGATTCGTTCGACTCCGGCACGCTGCACGTCGATACGTACGGCCATGGCCCGAAGAATATCGTTCTTATCCCAGGCCTCGCGAGCGGACCGTGGACGTGGTTCGGCACCATCGATTATCTCACCGCGGGTGACGGCGTCGACAAATACACGATCTACGCGCTGACGCTGCCCGGATTCGACGGACTTCCCGCAACCAAGAAGACGCCGCTGTTCGATACCTTCTCCTCCGACTTCTGGGCGCTGCTGGACGCGAAGAAGATCGCCAAACCGGTCGTCATCGGACACAGCTTGGGCGGGACGCTCGCAATCGCGCTTGCCGAACAGCACCCGGAACGTCTGGCCGGAATCGTCGCCGTCGACGGCCTCCCGGTCTTCCCGATGCTCGCATCGGCGACGGCGGACAAGCGCGAGCAGATGGCGACGCAAATGGCCGCAATGTACGCGTCGATGGATACGGCCAAAGAGCTGGCCGGTGAAAAAGCTTACATGGCGTCGGTCGGAACGAACAAGCCGGAGCTCGTCGATTCGACCGCCGCGCTCGAAGCCAAGAGCGACCCGAAAGCCGTGGGCGCCTGGGCGCAAGCCGATCTCGAAAGCGACCTGCGTCCGGGTCTGGTGAAGGTCACGGTCCCGTTCGTCGAGATCATGCCGTACGACGCCGCCGACCAGAAGCCGCCGACGAACTACACGCAAGATCAAGTGCAGCAGTTTTATCAGCGGCTCATCAACGAGGCACCCAAAGGCAGCGTCGTCGCCATCGCGCCGTCGCGCCACTTCGTCATGCTCGATCAGCCCGATGCGTTCTACGCCGCGATCACGCGGTTTCTTGGGTCGCTGCCGTAGCGAGACCGTAGCGTTCGCGCACGCGCACCGCTTCGACGTGATCGTACGAGCGGGACGCCTCGCGCGCCAGCTCCTCGAGCAGCTCGACCTCTTCGGGGTCGAGCTGCGCGCCGTTGCGATGCGCGCCGTAGAGCGTGAATGAGACGAGTTCGTGACGCACCAGCACCGGCACGGCGAGCACGTAGACCCCCGCGTTCACCGGATCGAGATACGCGCGCACTTCGTCCAGCCACATGCGTCTTTCGCCCGAAAGCAGCATACGCACCAGCAAGTGATTGGCGTCGAAGCCGGGCGGTGCGACGGTCGTCTCTACCGACGTCGCGACGCCTTCGAAACGCGCGCCGTTCGCGCCGCGGCGGTAGAGCGCGCCGGCGGCCAACTCCATCGCGGCGACGGGCACTTGCACGAGCCCCTCGGAGATCGCAGCTTCGTCGGTCGCGTAGGGCAACGCCGCAGCCGCGCGACGGATGTAGGCCTCGGCGTCGCGACGCCGCCGGAAGAACACGGCTTCGACGGTGCGTTCGACTAATCGGTTGATACGGTCGAGCAGAAAACCGATCGCCACCGTCGCGAGCAATTCGATGCCGACCGTGAATCGGCCCAAAGATATCACGCGCGAGAACAGCCAGTCGAGCAACGAGATGAACGCAATGACGGCGACCGACAGCAATCCGTAGACCAGCGCGCGATTGAGGACGAAGTTGACGTCCATCACGCGCAGGCGAAACACGCCATAGGCGACGCAAATCGGCATCAGCACGACCGCAAACCCGACAACCTGGCCGACGTCGAACGAGATTCCCGGAATGTAGTAGACCGCGTACGCCGCAAAAGAAACGATCGTTCCAATAATGAGAAACCCGACGCGTTGGCGGTCGGCCGGGCTCGCGATCGAGTAGTTCTTCACGACGATGATCGCGGCGAAGAGGAACGTGAACAACGGAATGCCGGTGGATACCAACGGGTCCCACGCCGGCTTGACGTCGGTCGATTGGATAATGGAATACTCGTAGACGGACAACGCGAACGATACGGCGAGAAAAAGCCACACGAACTTGTCCACCTTGTGCCGCCACCCGCGCAAATCGCCGTTGGGGAATCGCAGGATGAACGGCAACAGCGGCAGCGGACTACAAAAACCGAAGACAACGAGCAGCATGAAGGCGAGGACGTTCGCGGCGCCGTCGGGCAAGAAGTGCGACCAATATCCCAGGACCGGCAGCGTCCCGAAATAGCCGATGGCAAAAAGATAAAACGACCACGACATGATCGACGGCCGCAAAAACACCAGCATGAACGCGACGATGAGAAACACCGTTGGCGGGATCAGCGCCAACACGCCGCCGATTCGCTGCCCGAGGCCGAATCCCGGAACCGGCGTCGCGGTCAAGGTAACCGCACGCACGACGCCGTCGCGCTCGATGCCGACCGTCCGCGTCTCGCCGACGTAGGGCGTGTTGATGCGCGCCCACGAGTTGCCGATACGATAGTGGACGAAGCGATCACCTGGGCGGATACCGGCTCGATCGGCCGGCGAGCCCGGGATAACTCCTTGCACGACGGGGTCGCCGTTCTGCGTCGTCTCGATCCCGTACGTACCCCCGCCCCAATCCTCCAGAAAGTCGACTTGCCCGGCGGGCGTGTAGTACACGATCGCCACGACCAGTGTCACGACGATCAAGATCGAACGCGCGATATACGTGCTCATCGGCCCGGCAGCGATTCGTAGAAGCTGACGCGATCGGTCGAGCACAGGTCGACGGCCGGGGCGATTTGCGTCGTACCGTCGTCGTAGGTTGCCTGCAGATCGTACGTGCACGCAGTCTCGTCGACGTCGAACGTAACGTCCACTCCGCGGCCGACGTCGATCGCGTCGTCGTAGCCGAGCAGGTCGGCGCTCCAACGGGAAGTCGCCACGCTGCCGATCCGCAAGTACATAATCGCCGCGTTGCCTTCATTGAGAACCAGGACCCGCCGCGCCGACGCCCGCGCCGGCGCGGCGAGCAACGCAGCGGCTGCGAACGTTGCGGCAAAGACGCGAAGCGGTCGCATCACGACGGCCCCAAATTGATGCTCAACGACGCGGCCGCCTTCGGATCCAGACCGAGTGCGACCCCGGCTTCGCGCAGCCCCTTAAGCACGCGCGCGTTGATCTCGCGCTTGAGTTCGAACTGGCGCAGCGGCGCCGTCTTGATCGACGCGCGCAGAACGACGCCCGTCGACGACATCGAATCGACGCCGATGAGTTCGACGGGATCGAGCATCCAGTCGCCGTAGCGCTCCTCGGCAGCGAGGGCGACCAGCGTCTTCCGCACGACGTCGATCGCGAGCGTTATATCGGCGCGCGCGTCGATAGGCACGCGATAGTCGACGCGCGACCAGTTGCGCGAGCAGTTGACCACCTGCGTTACTTGGCCGTGCGGAATGGTGATCAAACTGCCGCTGGAGTCACGCAGCTGCACCACGCGGAGAGACATGTGCTCGACGACTCCGCTCCACTGGTCGACGATCACGTAGTCGCCGACGACGTATTGATCTTCGATCAATACGAACGCGCCGTTGAGGAGGTCGCGCAGCAGGTTCTGCGCGGCAAACGTAACGCCGAGCGCTGCGATGCCGCCGAATGTGAGTACCGTGTTATTGGTAACGCCGAGGGCACCCATCCCACCGAGTATTGACACGAAGACGATGATCATCGTCGCGAAGCCGGCAAGCGCGCGCGCCAGCGTCGGGATGCGCAAGAGCAGGCGGGTTCGCTCCTCGCCGCCTTCCCGGACGCTTGCGCGTTCGGCGTACATTCGAGCCATCTGCCCAATGGCGAGATCGGCGATGCGTACCAGCACGAACGCGCTAGTGACGATGACCACCACCCAGAACGCGCGCCGCCCCAACATGTGCGAAAACTGCGTCGTCTCGGGAAACAGCGAGAGCGCCCACACGATCGTCAGAAACCACGCGAGCAGCAGTCCCCAGCCGAGGATGCCGGAAAGCGCTTTGAGCGCGCGCAGCGTCATCTCCGCTCCCGAGGCGCGAATCACGAGCCCCATGAAACGGCGGCGATGGCTCGTCGCCGACGGGTGCTCGGGGTTCTGCTGGGCTTCCGCCGCGTCGACGTCGTGACGGTTCTTCGAAATGCTCGCCCGCAGCGCGATGCGTTTCTTGCGCAAGAACCACAGAACGAACCACAACGCCAGCGACACGACGAACAGCGTCCCGAAGGACCGATAGAGGTCGGCAACGTTGGCTTTCACCGCGGCCGGCTGGCGTTTCTCCAGCGCCGCGATCAGGCCGGCTTGAAGTTTCGTGCGCCACGCTTCGGCGAGGGTCGTGACCGGCAGCTTTTGATATTTGGCGTCGGCGGAGGTGACGGTCAGCAGCGACAGCGGATCCGGATGATGCGCGTCGGTGGCTACGAGCTGCGCCGCGTCCCCGCTTAGATGCACCGCGACGCGCAGCGAATTCGGGTCGTAAATCGTATCCGAGCCGGCTTCTAGGGTCCGAGGAGCCAGAACTTGCGCGATTGCGGCTTCGATCGACTGTTCGCGCATTTCGACGGAGATTTGATCCGACCCGACGTTCGTGGGCACGGCAATGCGAAAGACCGGCACACCGTCGATAGCGATCGGCGCCGTGTAGAAGAGACCGTCTTGGCGAACGCCGCCCGAGAGCGCCGTGGCGGGCGCGACGGTCGGCAGCGCGAGGCCCGGCAGCGATTGGGCCCGCGGGGCGCCGAGACAAACGACGCAGAGCAGCGCCGTCAGCAGCGGTATACTTATGCGGGAGTGCCGGGCCATCGCCCGACTCTGCGTCGGGAAGGGGCTTCGACCCTGTCGCCGCAACCAACCGGAGCGCCATGACCGCCATCGACCTGACCTACACGAGCGACGTCGCCGCCGAAACCGATCCGATTTTCGAGCGCGCCGCCCGCGTCATTCCCCGCGTCGAATGGCCGATTCACGCACCCTACGTAGCCGCAATCAACCGCTTGAAGCGCGAGCGCAACGCGGTGATCCTGGCGCACAACTACCAAGTCCCTGAAATTTTCTATACCGTCGCCGATATCGTCGGCGATTCGCTCGCTCTTGCGATGAAGGCCGCGGAAACCCAAGCCGACGTCATCGTGCTCTGCGGCGTGCATTTCATGGCAGAGACCGCGAAGCTGGTGAATCCCTCGAAGACCGTGCTCGTGCCGGACCTGAAAGCCGGCTGTTCGCTTGCCGAGTCGATTACCGGAGCCGACGTTCGCCTGCTGCGCGAAACGTATCCCGGCGTACCGATCGTGACGTACGTGAATACGTCGGCCGAGGTCAAAGCGGAATCCGACGTCTGCGTAACCAGCGGCAACGCGGTGCAGATCGTCAACGCGCTGAACGTTCCAAAAGTGATTTTTCTTCCGGACGAGTATCTCGCCGCGTATGTGGCGTCCAAAACCGACGTCGAGATCATCGCGTGGAAGGGACACTGCGAAGTACACGAGCGATTCACCGGCGCGGACGTCAGGCGTTTTCGCGAAGACGACCCGCGGCTGATCGTTATCGCTCATCCCGAGTGTCCGCCCGACGTGCTCGCGGAAGCCGACTACACCGGATCGACGCAAGGCATGGTGGAGTACGTCGCGCCGCTCGATGCAGAATCGAAAGGTGCCGAACACAAATCGCGCGTCCTGCTGATGACCGAATGTTCGATGGCCGACAACGTTGCCGCGCGCTATCCGAACGTCGAGTTCGTGCGGCCGTGCAACCTGTGCCCGCACATGAAACGCAACACGCTTCCAAAGATTCTCCATTCGCTGGAAGCGATGGAGTACGAAGTGACGGTCCCGCCGGAAGTTGCCGAACGTGCGCGCCGCGCGGTCGAGCGCATGCTCGACTTCAGCCGGGCGGCCCGGGACTAAAGCGCGCCTTGCAGCGACACAGCGACGCGATCGTTGTCGGCGCGGGAATCGCCGGTCTTATGGCGGCGCTGAAGCTCGTCCCGATGCGAGTGACGGTGCTCTGCAAGACGCGGCTCGGGTTCGGAGCGGCAACCGATTGGGCGCAGGGCGGTATCGCGGCCGCTATGGGGAAAGACGATTCGCCGAGCCTGCACGCTTTCGATACGCAGCGAGCCGGTGCCGGAATCAGCGACGAGATGCTGGTCGAAATCCTCGCGCGCGACGCACCGGCGCGGATCGAAGAACTTCTGGAACTCGGCGCCGCGTTCGATCGCACCGATTCCGGCGAACTCGCACTCGGCCGCGAAGCCGCGCATCAGCGCCGGCGCATCGTTAAAGCCGGCGGCGATGCAACCGGCCACGAGATTCTCAAAACGCTGATCGAAGCCGTGCAGGCGCACCCGTCGATCGAAATCGTAGAAGAGGTCACCGCCGACGATCTGGTTCTGGACGGCGATCGCGTGCGAGGCGTCTTCGTGCATGACAATGCGAGCGGCGAGGCGCGCACGTATACCGCCGACGCGGTCGTCCTCGCGACCGGAGGCATCGGCCGCATCTATCGCTATACGACCAATCCCGTGCAAGCCACCGGCGACGGCATCGCGATGGCCGCGCGCGCGGGGGCGCTGCTCGCCGACATGGAGTTCGTGCAGTTTCATCCGACGGCGTTGGCGATCGGGCGCGACCCGATGCCGCTCGTCACCGAGGCGGTCCGCGGCGAGGGAGCGATCCTCGTCAACGATCTCGGCGAGCGTTTCATGCTCGACGTACATCCCGAAGCAGAACTTGCGGCGCGCGATATCGTGGCGCGCGCGATCTTCCGGCAGCTTCAGCGCGGGCGCACCGTCGGTCTCGACGCGCGCGAGAGCATCGGCGCGAAGTTCCCGATCGAATTCCCGACCGTCTTCGCGTTCTGCGAGAGTGCCGGCATCGATCCGCGCGTCCGCAACATTCCGGTCGCGCCCGCAGCGCACTACCACATGGGCGGCATCGCCGTGGACGAATGGGGCCGCTCGACGCTGCCCGGCTTGTGGGCGTGCGGCGAGACCAGCGCAACCGGCGTTCACGGCGCGAACCGCCTGGCCAGCAACTCGCTGCTCGAGGCGCTCGTCTACGGAACGCGCGTCGCCACCGACATCGCTCACGCGCCGAAACCGCCGCCCGCCGGCACCATCGCGGCGCACTCGCCGTCGTTCGCAGTCGGCTCGGGTGAGGCCCAAGCCACGCTCGATCTGCGCAACGTGATGTACGCCAACGTCGGCCTGGAGCGCAACGAGGCCGGATTGCGCGAAGCGCTCGCGCGTATCGCGGCGCTCGACGAGGTCTTCCCGCATCCCGGCGGCGAGCTGCGCAATCTGCTCGTCGTCGCCCGCCTCGTCACCGAAGCCGCGCTCGCGCGTAACGAAAGCCGCGGCAGCCACTATCGCACCGACTATCCCAAAACGGATGAAGCGCTTGCCAGACGATCGTTTACCCGCCTCCGCAGCGTGGCTTGAACCGAACCACCTGGTTTGGTCCGAGCTGCTGCGGACCGCGCTGCTCGAAGATATCGGCCACGGAAACGACATAACTACCGATGCGATCGTCGATCCGCTGCGCCCGGCTCGGGCCGTCATCGCCGCGCGAAAGCCCGGCGTCATCGCCGGAATCGAAGTCGCGACGTCGGCGTTTCACATCCTCGATACACGCATCGTCGTCGACGTTCGCATCGCCGACGGCAATCGGGTGGAAGCCGGCGACACGGTCGCCGCGATCGCCGGTCCGGCGCGTCCGATCCTCACAGCCGAACGTACCGTCTTAAACTTGCTGGGGCGGCTCTGCGGCGTCGCGACCGCAACCCGCTCGCTCGTCGATCTCGTGGCCGGGACGCGCGCGCACGTCGTGTGCACGCGCAAGACGACGCCCGGCCTGCGCGCGCTGGAGAAATATGCGGTCCGCTGCGGTGGCGGCAGCAACCATCGCTTCGGTCTCGACGACGCGGTGCTGATCAAAGACAATCACTTAGCGCTTGCCGGCTCGGTGGCAGCAGCCGTTGAAGCCGTCCGCGCGCGCGTTGGCCACATGGTGAAGGTCGAAGTCGAAGTCGACACGCTGGATCAGCTGCGCGAGGCGCTCGCGCAGCCCATCGACGCGGTGCTGCTCGATAACATGACGCCGGCCCAGTTGGCCGAAGCGGTGGAGATCGTCGGCGGTCGCGTCCTCACGGAAGCCAGCGGCGGCGTTCGCCCCGAAACGATCGCCGAGATCGCGCGCGCCGGCGTCGATCTCATCTCCGTCGGCTGGCTCACGCACGGCGCACCGTCCCTCGATCTCGGTCTCGATATCGAAATCTAGCTCGGATAAGGAGCACGCAATGCAGAAGATTCGCCCGTTTCTCTGGTTCGACGGCCGCGCGGTGGAAGCGGCAAAATTCTATCTATCGATCTTCAAGAACGCGGAGCTCGTCAGCCCGGAGAGTCTCGCAGAAGCCGACGATTCCGCACTAACGTCGGTAACGATTCGCCTCGAAGGGCAAGAGCTGATCGCGTTCAACGGCGGCCCGCACTACACGTTCTCGCCGGCGACGTCGTTACTGGTCGAATGCGAATCGCAGGACGAGGTCGACTATTATTGGGAGCGGTTTTCGGAGGGCAGCGACGACGAAGGCCGGTGCGGCTGGCTGGCGGACAAGTTCGGCGTCACCTGGCAGATCGTTCCGTCGGTACTCTTCGATTTGCTACAGCAAGACGAGCGCAAACGCGACGCCGTCGTAAAGGTGATGTACCCAATGACGAAACTCGACATCGCGACGCTGCAAAAAGCCTCCGACACCGCCGTGTCATCCTGAGCGTAGGTGCGAAGCACCGTAGTCGAAGGACAGCGGCGATGGATGCTGAGCTTGTCGAAGCATCACGCGCTTTAACAGAATCCCGTCCTCGCTCGAGCTGACGGCACTTCGCTTCGCTCTGTGCCCTTCGCAGCTGCCCTTCGACTTCGCTCAGGGTGACACTGGGCCGAGCTCGCTGAAGCGATCGATCTCCGCTTGGGTGAGCGGCAAGACCTTGCCGACGAGCGTTCCGCTTTGCCAACGCATCCAGATCTTTTGCCCCGCGGGAATGTCGAACGTCAACCCGTTGATCATGCTCACGTGAACCGGAAGCGCCGGATCGCTGAGATGATAAACGTTCACGCGGACGCCGTCAAACGGATCGACCGAAATATCGCCCTCCGTCCCGCGCACGGCAATCTCGCCGGTTGGCGTCGAAAAGGTAAAGTTGGCTTTCGCACCCGCCGGATGCTCGACGCGAAACCGCAGTTTGCCGTATGCGACGACGAAGTGCGCCTGCGCGACCGACTCCTGGGTGAACGTATCGAGCTTGATCGCCGTGTCACTCGCTAAGATCACCTTCGACGAATCCGGAAGCGTGACGTCCGCCATCGATCGATCGCCCGTCTTGGCGAGGTCGTCGTCCTTCACGACGACGTTTGCGTTCGGCGCGATGTCGCGAACGTCGCCGCTGGGATACGATACGTATGCGACCGAGCCGCGCACGTTCGTAAGCAGAATGTCGCCTTGCGCCGCAACGGCTGCGACGGTGCAAATGGCCGCCAGAGCGGCGGCAGCACCGAGATACGCGAGAAGCGAGCCGTTCATACCGCCTGCGTTTCGACGCGAACGGGCGTAAGCCGCTTACCGAGTGCGTTTGAGGGAACTTCGATGAAGCGATAGAAGAGCTCGGCCGCCACGAAGGATGCGGGAAACACCAGCAGCGCCGCGAGTTGCGGGCTGCCGGTCGTGCGGAAGAGCCCGACGAGGATGACGAGGTGGACCAAGTACAGCGAATACGAAACGCGCCCCAGCCACCGAATTGGCCTCCACGCGAACGCGCGAACGACCGCCGGCGTATTCGGTACGAGCGCTACGATGAGGACGGCGGCGACGCCGAACCACGGATCGCGAAACGCGCCGATCGCGACGAAGAGCGCCGCCGCTCCCCAGAGAAGCGCTCCGTACTGCCGGATCAACTCCGGTAACGCAGCGCGGTATTTCGCCAATAGGATCCCGCCGAAGAAGGTCGGCGCGTAGTACGCGGTCGTCGCAAGCGATCCCGCGAACGTGTGCATTCCGATCGGATCGTAAAGCTCGTACCAATCGACGTGGAGCCTCACCGGCAGTACGAACAGTACGATCGAAACGGCGGCGCTTACCGCGATCGCGACGCGAGGCGCGCGGATCGCCGCCCAGACGAGCAGCGGAAAGAGCAGCGAATAGCGCATTTCGACGACGAGGCTCCACGTCGGCGGGTCGAGGTTCTCGCCGTGCATCGTGCCCAGCATGAAGATCGCATGGATTACCGTTCGCGCGTCGATCGGTTCGTAAACCGCGAGATGTGCGCCCTCGCCCCAAATCGTGTAAAACAACGCGCCCGCCGCCAGCATGACGGCTGCGTACGGAAGATAGATCCGGCAGATGCGCCGCACCACGAACGCCGGATATGCGAGCGGCCGCCCTTCGAAGTATGGGAGCGAAAGCACGAAACCGCTGAGTACGAAGAAGGCGATCACGCTGACGCGCCCGAGCGCGACCGCGACGACGGACGGCACTTGCGGCAGACCCATCGGCAGGGCGTGCCCGATCACGACCGCCAGCGCGGCCACGCCGCGCAGTGCGTCCAGAGACCCGATGCGCTTCAATCTAGTCGCCGGCCAAACTAGCGGCCGAGCAAGCCCACGAGCGCGAAAGCGACGACCATGCCGATCGTTGCAATCAGGGTTGCGATCGAATACCCTAGCACCGGCGAAAACCGGACGACCCGGCCACGGCGAAGACCTCGATCCGTCGCCGAGTAGCGCCACGCGCCGAGGATGGCGATGACGACCCCGAAGACGGCCATCGCCGTTCCGAACGGCGTAGAGATGTTCGTCGATTGCACGTTCACGTGCGCGATGGTTTCGAACTCGCGTTCGAAGAGCGAGAAGCGCGCGATCACGAAGCCGAAGCCGATGAATGCCAGCGCCGTGCGAACGTATGCAAGATACGTCCGCTCGTTTGCAAGCGTGTCGTTGGCCCGGACCGCTACCTCGAGGTCTTCCATGACGGGCCCGCGATTTGAATCCATTAGGAGCCCGTTGGCCTATGGCACATTTCCGCCTTCACGAATTCGGAAACGGCCATAGCCCCACGGTCTCCTAAGAAGTGCACTTAGGCACCCCTCGCGAATCTCCCACGACTATGTCTACGCAACGCACGCCCGAACCCGCGACCAAGGCCAGCCACGATGCCGAGACGCCGCAGGCGCTGATCGAGTTCATGGCCACCGGCTGGCTTGACCGCCCGCTGGCCGCCGGCCGCCATCCGCAATCGGAACGCTTTGCCGCGCGCCGCGAGGCGCTATCGCGGGCGTATCCGGGCGAGTACCTCCTCATTCCGGCCGGCGGCGAGCAGGTCCGCGCGAACGACACCAATTTCCGCTACCGTCCCGCCAGCGATTTCGCGTACCTTATGGGCGGCGGTGAACCCGGCGGCCTGCTGGTAATGGAGCCGCATCGCACGTCCCATCGCAGCCTGCTTTTCGTCCCCGAACACAATCGCGGAAAAGCCGAGTTCTTCACCGACCGCGTGCACGGCGAGCTGTGGGTTGGGCCGCATCGCGGCGTCGACGAGAGCGCGATGTACTACGGCGTCGACGCGTGCCGGCCGCTCGCGGCCATGACGGACTACTTGCGAGAACTCGAAACCAGCCCCAACGCGGTCCGGCGCGTTCCCGACGACGCGGAGCTAACGACACACCTCGCGGAGATGCGCCTCATCAAGGACGAGTACGAAATCGGCGAGCTGCGCAAGGCGTGCGAGATCACCAAGCGCGGATTCGAAGACGCGATTCGTGCGATGCGGCACGCCAAGAGCGAACGCGAGATCGAAGCCGCTTTCTGGAGCCGCGCGCGCATCGAAGCGAACGATACCGGATACTTGACGATTGCGGCCGCCGGGCATCACGCGTGCACGCTGCATTGGACGCGCAACGACGGCAAACTCCCGGCGGACGCACTGCTGCTGCTGGATGCGGGCGTCGAATGCGATTCGCTGTACACGGCCGACGTTACGCGCACGCTGCCGGTCTCCGGGCATTTCTCGGCCGAACAGCGCACGATCTACGATTTAGTGTGGGAAGCGCAGCGAGCCGGCATCGAGGCGGTGGCGCCCGGCGTCGATTTCCTCGAACCGAATCGCCGCGCGATGCGGGTGCTGGCCGCCGGCCTGATCGACCTCGGGATACTGAAGGTTTCGCTCGACGAAGCGCTCGATCCGGAGCGTCCGTATTACCGGCGCTACACGCTGCACAACGTCAGCCACATGCTCGGCATCGACGTGCACGATTGCGCGACCGCGCGCGCGCAAGAGTACCGCTACGGAAAGCTCCGTACCGGAATGGTGCTGACCGTGGAACCCGGCCTCTACTTTCAACCGGACGATGCAACCGTCCCCGAGCAGTTCCGCGGGATCGGCGTCCGCATCGAAGACGACGTCGTCGTTACGGCCGCCGGCTACGAGAATCTCTCGGCGATCCTTCCCTCAAAACGCGAGGCCGTCGAGAGTTGGATCGCCGAGTTGTAGGTACGATGGCGCTTTAGGTCGAGAGCGTCGACGACGGCGGGGCTCCCGGCGGAATATAGGCAACGCCTCCGCGCGCAGCGGCGAGCTGGTCCTCGATCGGCCACCGGCCGAACGCGAGAATGAGGATGCAGATCAGCGGTCCGACACCCGGCACGAGATTCAGCAGCGCGAGCGCGCCGTTGTACCCGGCTTTCTGGAAGATGCGCCAGTAGATCCAAATGAAGACCGCTACCATCACGACGATGATCAGGCAATAGATAATCACTCCACCGGCGACGAGACCGGCTGCGGCTGCGGAGTCCGCTGATGAGGTGTTGTCCATTCGATAGCCTCCTACGGTTAAGTAGCAACTCAAGGGGCCGTTGCCCCCAAGCGGCCAATACCCCTTCTGAATGCTTGAAGTCGAACGCATCCGCAAAGACTTCGGTAAAGTCACGGCTGTAAGAGACGTGAGCTTTGCCGTTCCGGACGGGCTGACGTTCGGACTTATCGGCCCGAACGGCGCCGGCAAGACGACGACGATGCGGATGATCCTCGGTATCCTGGTCGCCGATTCCGGCGACGTTCGCTGGAACGGCGTGCGTGTCGACGGCTCCATGCGCCGTCGCTTCGGCTACCTTCCCGAAGAGCGCGGCCTATACGGGCGGATGCACGTGCGCGAGGAGATCGAATACTTCGGCCGCCTGCACGGCCTTCCGGAGCGCGACGTGAAACGGCGCGCAAACGATTGGATCGATCGGCTGGACCTCGGCATCTATGCCGAACGCCCATGCGGTGAACTTTCCAAGGGCAATCAACAGAAGGTGCAGATCGCTTGCGCCTCCGTGCATTCGCCCGAACTGCTCGTGCTCGACGAACCGTTCTCGGGACTCGATCCGGTGAACGCGGAGATCCTTGCCGACGTGCTGCGCTCGCTCAGAGCGGAAGGCACGGCGCTGATACTTTCGAGCCATCAAATGTTTCAGCTCGAACAGCTGTGCGGCGCGTACTGCATCGTTATCGGCGGCGAATCGCGGCTCTCCGGAACGCTCGCCGATTTGCGCAGGACGATTCCGACCCGGGTCGTTCGCGTTTCGCCGCCGAGCGACGCCGTACGCGACGTCCTCGCATCGATTCCCGGCGCTTCGCGCGTTCATGCCGGCGACGACGCGACGCTCGACTTCGAAGTGCCGGCCGGGACGGATATTCCAAGCGTTCTCCAGCGACTCGTCGCCGCCGATTCGATCACGCGGTTCGAAGCGGTCGAACCATCGCTGCGCGACGTCTATCTGGAAGCGGTAGGGGAACCGAACGTATGAAGAACGTTTGGATCGTTCTCGTCGCTGAGGTCAAGCGACGCTTAACATCCCGCGCGTTTCAAATCGGCGTCGTGATCGGAATGCTCGGCGTCGCGGGAATGTCTCGAATTCCGTCGTTCGTGGCGTCGCACGTCGGCGCCGATCAAACGACGCTCGTACTCGCGGGTGCCCCAGCCCTCACCGCACGCGCCGCAAGCTTGCTCGGCGGCGCCTATAAGATCGGATCGATTCAAACGTCGATCGAAGCCCCGACTGCCGCCGACCTGGCACGACTGCACGCGGGTCAGTTTCTCGCGTTCACAACCAGCTCTCGAGGCGTGAGCGTCGCCGTTTATGCAAAGAGTTCGCAGAACGTTCCCACCGGACGAATCGCCGGCCTTCTCGCGCCGCTAAATCTAGAAGTCGTGCAGCGTCTCGCTCCGGCGGACTCCGCAAAACTCCTGACCGTTCCAGTGACCGTACATCCGATCGGGGACGTGTTTGCAACGCCGCAATCGGCTGCCATCGCCCACTTGCTCGCGTTCTCGCTGCTGTTCGTGCTCTACCTGATCATCATTCTCAACAGCCAGCTTACGCTGAACTCCGTTATCGAAGAGAAGACGAACCGCATCGCCGAACTGCTCGTTGCGGCTATAGATCCGCTCGCGCTCCTCTACGGTAAAATCGGTGCGGGGATCGTGCTCGCCGTAATTCAGATGACGGCGTGGCTTCTTGCCGGATTTGCCGCGACGGCCCTCGGCGGCGGAGGCGGGGGCGCGCCGTCCGGGGTTACCGGAGCTGCGACTTCGATGCTCGCGTTGCACGACGCGTTCAAGCCGTTGATCGTACCGGCGTTTCTCTTTCTGCTTCTGGTCGGACTCTTGCAGTTTTCTACCGTTTATGCCGCCGTCGGTTCGCTAGTCTCGCGGCCCGAGGACCTCGGCAGCCTCAGTTCGGCGCTGATCCTTCCGATCGTCGGCGCCTTCGTGATGGCGATGCTCGCGCTCGACGCTCCGGACGCGCCGCTGGTCGTTGCGGCCAGTTTCGTTCCGCTGATTTCGCCGTTCGTAATGTTCGTCCGCGTCGTAATGAGCAATCCACCGGCATGGCAATTGGCCCTTTGTGCCTTCATCAACGTCGCGACTATCTGGGCGTTTGCCGTCGCCGCAGGCAGGCTCTACCGCGTCGGCATGCTGCTCTACGGCCGGCCGCCGAGTCTCGCACAAATCTGGAAGACGGTTCGCGAGCGCTAGTTCCACCACGAGCGGTTCGCCGTCCACCAGCCGGGCGTGCCGGGCGGCGGCGCGCCGGGAACGTAGAGCCGGCAGCAATTCTCCGCCGTCGCGACCGTGTGCCACGTCCCGCTCGCCGCGAGCGCTTTGTCGAGTTTATCGCCGCGCTTGACGTAAAATGCGTTGATCTTATAACTGCGCACGAGGTCGAGCCAACCCGGCTTGGCATAGCGCAGGACGTTGAAATCTTCCCAGACCTTGGGCGGGTACGGATCCGCACGGCCGTCCATATAGATGCGCAGCTTCGGGAAATCGAGAGCGGGCGAGCACACCGCAAAGTCGTAGCAGAACAGCCGCTGCTCGCCGCGCATCGCGGAGAGTTTGCCGAACGCATCGAGCGCCGGATGCCACGTCGCCGCTCCCGGAGCGCCGCGAATTCCAACGACGAATACGACGGCCGTCAGCACGGCGCCGCCGAGAATCGCGAGCCGTCGCGGGCCGGCCGACTGCAGCAGATCGCGTTTCCAAAAAGCGAACCGGCCGAGCAGAACGTCCAGCGCCGATGCGGCCACGGGCATGAGCGCGAAGCCGAGAAGCGCGGCGTTGCGCACGGCCTGCATGGTCATCGCCGTCAGGATGACGATCAGCAGCACGTCGCGCGGACGCTCGCGTACGACCGTCCGCGCACACAGCACGACCGCCAACAGCATCGGTACCGCGCCGAACCAAAAGAAGTGATGGCTGATACCGATCGGCTGCCACTCGTCGATCAAGTGGCGGATCGGACTGCCGACCAGCATAATCGCGTACTGCGGCAGCTTCACGCCGAGCGGCGTCGCCAGCGCGGCAAACGGAACGATTGCGGATAGCAGAAACCGCCGGCGCGTTTCGCCGGCGCGCCAGCCGCACTTGTAGAGCGTCGCGAGGGCGTCGATCCAGACGACCGGAATTGCGATCACCACGCTCGCGTGGAAGTTGGCCCAAACGATCACGAGCGGAACGGCGAAAAAGATCGCCGCACCCGAAGCGTCCAGCAGCAGCAGCAGCGCGACGAAGAGCGGCCACGCGAAGACCTGTGCGCGAATTCCGAACGAACCCTCGGCGTTCACCGCCGTCAAGATCGAGCAGACGACGACCGCCCACGACGACGCGCCGAATCGGCGCGCGCGTGCGATCGAAAGGAGCAACGCGAGTCCGAGCGCCAGCGCGGCCGCGATGCCGAGTATCCACATCGCGTTGTGTTCGACCGCGATCGCGTCGACGATTCCGAGGAGCCATTCTTGCGGAATCCAAGGCGCGCCGGGCGCCGAGAACGTTTCGTGTCCGAGCGCAGTCGGCAGGCGATGATGCGCGAGCACGTACGCGCCTAGATGTTTCTGCCAGAAGAGGTCCCCGTCGACGTACGGGCTTTTGATCGCTTTGCCCGCAAATGCGGCGCACACGATCGCGACGGCTACGTAGGCAAGTGCCATCGCATCTCGATCAGCGTTCCGACGCGCAGTCCGGCGGCCGCACACGTTCCGGGAGCGAGTTCGACGATGTCGCGCGCTCCGCGCGCGGCGGCGGCGCGCCACGGCGGCAAAGACTCGACGACGTGCAGCACGCAGCCGGTCTCATCCACGAAGACGACGTCGATAGACGTGCGCATCGCAAACGTGTGCACGGAAGCCGCGCCGTCGAACCACATGCCTTCGCCGGGTTCGAGCGACTTGCGGCCGAGCAGGCCGACGGTGCGGCCGATAGGCCCGGCCGCTCGGACGACCCGGCCGGCGATCTCACGACCGTCGGAACGGTCGACGAGCGACCCGGTCACCGGGCCTGATAGGCCAAGCCAAGCACGATGGCGGCAGCCATGTATGGGGCGAACGCGACCGGTACTTGCTTCGAACGATAGCGAATCGACGCGACGACGACCGCAACGAGCGATGCGACGCCCAGCGACAGCATCGCAAGCATCATGCCGAGGATCGCACCGGCAAAGGCGGCGAGTTTCGCATCGCCCCATCCGACGCCGCGCCCTTTGGTGAGCAGCGCACCGATCGCGAATGGAACGAAGAGCACCGCCGCAGAGATCAATACTTGGACGAGCTGATGCGCGAAAAACGCGTCGACGATCGCGAGGCCGAGCGGAACGAGCGTAAAGACGTCCGGAACGATGCCGGTCTTGGCATCGCAATACCAGATCGCCGCAAGAAAGCCGACGACGACGGCACTCGTGAGCAGTTCGGGCATCGGTACGTGCCGCCACGCCATATACGCGCCGACCACGGCCGCACCGCCGATCAGTGCGAAGGGGTTGACTTGCAGCGGCGCGGGTCCGTCTTCGAAGCGCTCGAGCTTCGGAAGCATCGCCACCGCCGCCATGACGCCGAGGAGGCCGGCCGCGCCGAATACGAACGCTCCGACGAGAACGGCTAGGATGGCGGTAAGAACGCTCACTTACCGTAGTACTGTGCGACGATGCCGCCGAAAATCAAAAGCATCAGTGCTGGAAGCATGAAGCCTGCCATCGGGAAAATCAACTTGACCGGAAGTTGGGCGGCGACTTCTTCGGCGCGCATCATGCGCCGCTCGCGCGCTTCGGACGCGAGCGAGTTGAGGACGTCCGAAATGTTGCCGCCGAGCTTCTCCGCCTGAACGATTGCGGTGACGGTCGTCGTGAGGTCGGGCTCGCGCAAGCGATGCGCCATCGCAGCCAGCGCTTCGGCACGCGAACGCCCGAGACGGATGTCGTCCATCACCGCGTTGAGTTCGTCCTTCAGCGCGCCGTCGACGGCCTCGGCTCCGACCATGATCGCGCCGCTGAGCGCCGTGCCCGCCTCGACGCTCGTAGAAACGATGTCCAGAAAGTTCGGCAGTTCGCGCTGCACGGCTTTCTTGCGCCCTTCGATCGCGCGGTTCAGGCTCGCATTCGGCGCCATGAATCCGGCGACCGTCAATACCACGAACGCGGCGATCGCTTTCGCGTCGAGCGAGCCGAGCGCGAAATCCATCATGACGCCGAGGCTGATGCCGACGCCGCCGCCGATCAGCGAAATCATGACGAATTTCGGCGGCGACATCTGATACCAGCCGGCTTCCGAAAGGCGGCGCGCGAGCGTGCGCTTCTGGCCCTCGTCGAGCATCCGGTGGATCGAGAGCGACGCCTTGCTGTCCGTCGACTCCGTGTGGAGGTTCAACTCCGAGAGCCGGCGATGGACGTCGTTACGGCTGACGACGAGAAAGTAATAGGCGGCGAGCGCGCCGACGACGATCACGAGGATTATGCCGAACAGCAGTGGAGTACTCATACTTCGACCCTGGACATGGCATTCATGACGACCTGGCCCAGCACCAAACACGCGGCCGCGGCGAGCAGCATCATCCGGCCGATGAACGTGCCGAGGAGAGAATCGCGCATCGGCGGTTCGAAGCCCAAAATGAACACGCCGACGAAAACCGGCAACGCGGTCATGACGTAGCTCGACGCGCGCGCTTCGGACGTCAGCGTTGCAACTTTGCGGTCGATGCGCCGCCGCTGCTTGATCGTCTCCGCCAGCGTCTCTAGTACGCGCCCGAGATTGCCGCCGGTTTTGGCCTGAATGCGAATCGCCTTGGTCATCATCAGCATTTCGGAGCTGGGCATGCGCTGGTTGAGCATGTCGAGCGCGTCGTAGACGCTGACGCCGATCGACGTCTGGCTGAGCACGCGATTGAATTCGATACGGATCGGATCCGGCATCTCGCTGACCACGACCACCAGCGCCTGGCGCAGGCCGAGTCCGGCCCGCAGGCCGCTCGTCATCAGCCGCAGCGCGATTTCCAGCTGGTTATTGAACGTCTCCAAGCGTTTGCTGATGCGCATCTTGATCCAAACGCCGAACGCCCAGAACGTGATCGCGAAGCTCACCGGGAGCGTCACGATGCCGATCCAGGCTTCCGGGCGATAGAAGAATACGTACAGGCCCCAAACGATGATGGAAATCGCCAGCATCCGAAACGCGATCTCGCCTTCGGTCGTGCGGACCGCCGCACGTTCCAGCAGCGCTTTGTACGGCGCCGCGAACGGCGCGATCAGCGCGATGGCCGAATCCCAGTAGCGCCACGCTACGAATGCTGCCGCGAGCATCACCAAAAGGACGATTAGGTACGGCAGAAACGACATCACCAATTGACCGCTTGAGTAAGTTCTCCGAGACCGCGAACGTCGTACGAAATGCCGTACTCGTCGAAGCGCTTCATGCAGGACGGCTGTACGCCGCTGTACACGAAATCGCCGATGACGCGGCTCTCTTTGTCGAGACCGCGCTGATCGTAACGAATGATCTCCTGCGTCGTGATCATGTCGCCTTCCATGCCGACGACTTCCGTAACGCTGGTGACCTTACGGCTGCCGTCGCGAAGACGCGCCACTTGAACGATGATGTCGATCGCTCCGGATATCTGCTCGCGAATCGCGCGCACCGGGATATCGAAACCCGCCATCATGACCAGCGTCTCCATACGGGAGAGGCAATCGCGCGGCGTATTGGCGTGAAGCGTCGTCAGCGAACCGTCGTGACCGGTGTTCATTGCCTGAAGCATGTCCAGCGCCTCGCCGCCGCGGCACTCGCCGACGATGATGCGATCCGGGCGCATACGCAGCGCGTTGCGGACGAGGTCGCGAATGCGAATCTCGCCGCGGCCTTCCAAGTTCGGCGGCCGCGCTTCCAAACGTACGACGTGCTCCTGGTTCAACATCAACTCGGCCGCGTCTTCGATCGTGACGATGCGGTCCGTTTCCGGAATGAACCCCGAAAGGATGTTGAGCAGCGTCGTCTTACCGGAGCCGGTGCCGCCGCTGATGACGACGTTCAAGCGCGACTCGACACAGGCGCGCAAGAAGTCTACGACGGGCGGCGTGATCGCGTTCTTGGAAACGAGGTTGTTGATCGTCAGCCGTTCCGTGCCGAAACGCCGGACCGTCAAACTCGGTCCGTCGATCGCGAGCGGCTCGATGATGGCGTTGATACGCGACCCGTCCGGAAGGCGTCCGTCCACCATCGGCGTGGCTTCGTCGATGCGGCGGCCGATCGGCGCGACCATCCGTTCGATCACCAGGCGCAGCTGCCGGTCGCTGGTAAACGTCTTATTCGAAAGTTTGATCTTGCCGGAGCGTTCGACGTAGATGTGGTCCTTGCCGTTCACCATGATTTCGGTGACTTCCGGATCGCGCAGCAAATCCTCGAGCGGTCCATAGCCGAGGGCCTCGTCGATCACTTCCTGGCGCAGCCGCGCGACTTCTTCTGCCGAACCCACCGACTCGACCGTCACGAGTTCGTTGACGATGCGCTCGACGTTCTTATGCATCTCTTCGGCTTTGAGCGGATCGCCGCCGCCGGAAGCCGCCGCGAGATCGATCTGTTTCGAAAGCGAATCGTGTGCCGTCGCTTTGACGCGTTCCATTTTTTCGACGTCGACGTCGCCGAGGCTGCGCGCTTCTTGGCCGAGCGGCATTTGATCCGGACGGCGCTGCTTGGTAAGACGCCGGTCGCCGAGCGGCGTGCGAATCGACGGACCGTATTCGGTATCGTTTGCTTCGAACGTCGAAAAGCTCGTACAGTATTCGACCAGCTGATGGAACGCGTGCGCGTACCGGCGGTCGCTCTTGGGCGGAATCTCGGCGACGGGAGCGATACCGAGCACTTTGGTAACGTCGGCCTTGTTTAACTCCGCACGCGCCTCGCGCTGCACGATCACGGGCGCGATCTGGCTCGACGGAATTCCGAACTTGCCCATCTCCATGAGCATCGCTTTGCCGCCGGCCATTCCCAAGAGCGAGGGCTCGACGACGAGCAAGAAGCGCGACGTGCGCGTGATGAACGGACGGATTGCGGCGGCGAACGGCTGCGGCGCGTCGACCACGGCGCCCGTGCCGGTCTGACCGAACGTTTGCACGATCGTTTCGACGCGGTCGGGCTTGAGCGTAAAACCCGCGTGAATGTTGTGCGCGCACTCGACGACCGTGATGCCGTTGCGCAGCTGTGCGAACGACAGGTTATTGTTGTCGTCGCGGTTGTTGTCGAGTTCCTTGACGCAATCCATCAGGATGGCGATCGTCCGGCGTCCGCCGAAATCGCCGTCAACGAGCGCGATCTTTCCGCGCTTCGAAAGTGCCTGCGCCAGCTCGACCGAAAGGGTCGTCGCGCCGACGCCGCCTTTACCGCCGACGACCGTGATGACGGTTTGCGCCACCGGAGTCTACGGCTGCGCGACGTCGCCGTTTATTACGACGACGCCGGGATGAAGCGATGAAGCCGTCGAGGTCGGCGCCGGCTTCGCGATTTGCGGATACTGCACGGGCTGAATCGGCTGCGATTGCGCGCGTTCGTTCGGCGGCCGCAGTGCCAAGCGAATCGTCGTGTTGAGATCGGCGGCGGCCAGAATATCGGCTTGCTCGGGCGTGACGGAAAGCGTCACGGTCGCAGCCGGCGGCGGCGGCGGCGTCGGCGCGCCGGGGGGCGCGTTTTGAACGGCTTGCGCTTGCGGGTTCACGATATCGATCCCGACGGCAAGCACGACGATATCGCGCAAGAAGGTGAAGGCCTGCGGATCGCCGGGACCGCGCGGAGGAATCGCCACCACGTCGACCCGATCGCCCGGATGTAACAATCCGGCGACGCCTTTGACCGGATCGATCGGAATCGATATGGCGCGCATACCGGTCGGGACTTGAACGCCGACGGGAACCGGCGTCGGTTTGGCGAGTGCGGATGAGACCAGGACGCCGCCCTGCGGAATATCGATCGACGCGACTTGTCCGACCGCGGCGGCCGGATCGCCGAGCGCGTCGCTCTGCACCTGATCGATGGGCCGCGTGGTCGTCGTGACCATCGGGGCCGTGATATGCGCGCGAGCCGGAATATTCATAGCCGCCGTCACGATCGGCCTGACCGTCGGTTCTGCCTTGTGCGGTACCATCAAAACGCCGTAGACGACCAAACCGAGTCCGATGGCGAGGATGGCCACGACGGCGATCGTGATATTCCGTCTATTGTTCATCTGATTATCTTCAACGCCGGCAAGAGAGTATCTCCTAGTAGCATCCAGATCACGCCGCCCGCTATTGCGACGGCATACGGTAACCGCGTCCGGGAGGGCGGTTCGGCGGTGCCGCCCGGCACGAACGCCGGCGCGACCCGCGCCCCCACCCGCATGACGATCGCTCGGAATTCTCCGGTGAAAGCGGCGACGCAAAGCGCTATCACACCGCCGATGAGGGCCGTGTATGCAAGCAACGGCAGAAGGTACGGCAGTCCGAAGACGCACGCACAAGCCGCCAAGAGTTTTACGTCACCGCCGCCGAGCAATCCGAGTCCGAATGGAATCATTCCGACTAAGAGTACCGCGACGCCCACCGCGATCGATAAACCGAAGTCGCGCCAACCTCCGAACGCATGAAGCGTAAGGCCGAATAGCGCGACGGCGGCCGGAATCGCGTTAGGAATCTTTCTCGTGCGCAGGTCGGTGAAGGCCGCAGCCAGACAGCCGGCCAGCGCCCCAACGTAGGGGACGAGGATCAGATGCTGTTGGCTGCCGTTCCGAGCGTGCTTGCCGCCTGCTTACCGAGCGTGGTGAGCGCGAGAATCGCGACGACCGCGATCAGGGCGACGACGAGCGCGTACTCGACGAGCGTGGCGCCGTCATCGTTGCTGAGCATGGCCTTAAATGTGCGAATCATTATAACTAGTGCCTCCGAAGAAGTTTCCGGCTAATGGTTCGGGAGGTCGTCGGCCGGAAGCGCGACCTCTATGTTCGGGTTCGGGACCACGACGATCGTTTTAGCGGTCGCCGTCGAGGTTACGTCCGGGGAGCTGGCAGTAACGGTGAGAATCGTCCCCCGCCAGAAATCCGGAGCGATCGGCACCATCGCCGAAAAATGCCCGCTGCTATCCGTGAGGATGTCGCGGCGATTGATGAAGATGTCGGGTAGATCTTTGGAGATCGTCGCGAAGAGGGTCAGCGTGACCGGCGCCATTGCCGGGGCCTTGCCCGTGACGGAAACCATTTCTTTACCCTGCACCGGGCCTGCCGAGACCGTGATCCCACCCACGGTGATCGGTTCAACGTTCGCAGAAGATCCCTTGAGCGGCGCAAGCACCGAGAGAGCCACGGCCATAAGGGCGGTGACGCTAACGAGGCTTGAGCTCCGAGTATACGCTCGGAGACGCGTTCGAACTTCCATGAACACCTGGCCCCAAAAGTATCCTCTCGTGCACGTTCGCACAAGAGGGGCGGGTTGAATCTTATCCTAAATGCTGGAAAAACCGGCCCAACCGCCCTTGCGGGATAAACGTCGGCCAAATCTTCTTTAAACTTAAGACTTCCGTCAAGCTTTTGTGCCGAAAGATATAGCATGACGGCAAGGGCAGGAATCGAAATAAGACCATTGAAGGCGCCAGACTTCATGGCGAGTCGTATGGCAGCCCGCGCTTTAGCGGTGCTTTTTCTACTCGTCGGCTTCTGCTTAGCGCGCCCTCTGGCGACCCTTGCAGACGCCGACGTCATCGTGCTGGAGTCAGGTGCCTCGACCGTAGTCGATACGCCGGGGCTGACTCGCGTTTCAACCGGGGATCCGGCCATCGCCGGCGTCGTTCCGATCGGGATGTCCCAGGTCGTGATCGTCGGCAAGAGCACCGGGCGGACCACGGTCTTCGTCTGGACCTACGACGGCGAGGTCCGCAAACTCAATATCGTCGTGACCGGCCAGGTGACCAACGACGTAGCCGGGCTCATCCGCAGCGAGATCAACAATCCCGCCGTCAAGGTGCGCTCGTACAACAATCTCGTCGTGATCTCGGGAACGGTCTACGATATCGGCGAGGCCAATCGAATTAAAGCGGTCGCCGGCGCATTCGAGGAGTACTCGAAGCAGATCCACGAGTCGATCGTCGACTCGGTTGCGGTGGAGCACCCGCTCGGCCAGGTCTCCGAAGAGCTCGCCCACATCCCCGGCGCGACCAACGTCCACCTCGACTACGACCCCAAAGGTACGGGCGATATCATCGTCAGCGGCGTCGTGAAGGACCGCCAGGAGGCCGAGCAGATTCTCGCGCGGGCTCGCGGCCTCGCGGGACGCTACCTGGCCAGCGACGCGAAGGTCATCGACCGGCTCGCCGTCGACCTCACGACCCAAGTCGACGTGAAGGTCTACGTGCTCGAAGTCGATCAGACCGGGCTCTCCGAATTGGGCGTCAACTTCCAATCGGCCGTTCCGACGCCCAACGGCGGCGGCACGTTCAGCCTTCAAAACCCGTCGTTCCCGATCGTCGAAAACTTCGCGACGGCGGCCGTACCCGGCCACGCCTTCAACGTGGGCGCGTTCTTCCGCTCGGCGTTTCTCGCGCCGACGCTGGACTTAGTGCTCCAGTCCGGCCACGGCCGGATCCTCTCGGCGCCGGATCTGGTGACGTTGCCCGGCAACGAAGCCAAATTCTTGGTCGGCGGCTCGATCCCGTACACGTACGCCTCAGGCCTAGGCACCGTGAGCGTACAGTTTCAGCAATACGGCGTCCAACTCGACGTGACGCCGACGATCCTGGGTAACGGAAAGATCGAGTGCAAAATCGCACCGACCATCTCCGACCTGGACTATGCGAACGCGGTCACGTTCAACAACACGACGATCCCGGCTCTGAAAATCTCCCAGCTTTCGACCGACGTTATTACGAGCGAAGGACAGGGGATTATCATGGGCGGCATGCTGCGTCATCTCCAACAGAAGACGATCTTCAAGGTTCCGGGACTCTCGGCGATCCCGATCCTCGGCCAGCTCTTCCAGTCGGTCCACTACCAGAACAGCCAGACCGATATCGTCTTCGTCATGACGCCGGTGGTCATCAACCAGTGATCGGGCGGCTCCTGCGCGACGAAAGCGGGGCCACTGTCGTTGAATACGCGATGGTACTGGGATTGTTCGCGATCGCCGCGATGGTCGGTTTCGGCGTCGTCGCCACGAACGCCAACGCGCAATACACGTCGAGCACGAACGGCATGACGGCCATTCAAGAAAGCCCTCCGGCGGCGGTCGTACCGTGACTTATCCGCAAGCGAGCCGGCACTACACCCGCGGCGCGGTCATGGCCGAGACGGCGATGGTGATCAGCTTCACCCTAGTGATGCTCTTTTCGATCCTGCAGCTGATTATTTTAGGTTACCTCCAAATGGCCGGCGACGCCGCAACGTTCATTGCCGCGCACGAATATACGCTCGGCGTTCCGGCGGCGTCGATCAAAACCGTCGAGAACGGCATCGTTCCGGCGTCCGTCGCGAACGCCGTGACCTACATTCCATCGCCGCCGCCGACGATCGACGCGTCGCTGTTCACCCAGATCTACGGCAACTTCGCCCCGGGCAACCGCAACGGCGGATACACGCTCGTGCGGCCGCAAAACTTTCAAGTCGGCTTGAAGAACGCCAGCTACAAAGGCTTCCTCGGCTTCGACAACGTCGGTTTGAGCGCCGGCGCAGTTGAGGGCTACTATCTGATGACCAACAATCAGATGAACAACGCCGGCGTCGGCCCGAACGACGATCAAGGCGACGGCAGCATTCTCACGCCGCTCAACAGCAGCCCGTTCCTTCCGCAAAGCGATGCCAACATCGCGAACATGAATACGCCGCCGTACTATCTGCCTTCGCCGACGATGATCCTGTGCGTAACGGCGTGGACGAGCCATACCGCCTCCGGCCCGGCGTGTCCCAACACGCAGCCGTGGTTCCTCGGACTGGCCGACTACATCAACGATTACAACTACAGCGCTTCGTTCGTTGGAACGGGCATCGGCGGTACGTTCCAAGCCATGGCCGCGCATCAACGCATTTTCCAAAAGCTGATGCCGGCGTTTCCGGTGATACCCGGCGGCTCGACGACGGTGCAGGACGCGAACCTGGCGATCGTCCACACGCAGTTCCTGAATTACAACAACCAAAATACCGGCATTTATGCGGGCAACGGCTGCACCAGCACCGCGACGTGCGGATCGAACTGGAGCAACGCGTCGATTCTGCCCAACGATAACGGGACGGGTGTCGCCGTACCGCTCGTCTACTACGATCCGATGCGCTGGTGGGTCTACCAGGGCGCCTATCCCGCGCCGAACTGGCACCCGACGACGATGTGGTCGAACGCCTTTGAAACGTCGCCCGCCCTTCTGGGCGGAAACGACGGACCGGCCGGGCCGGCGCAGTGGAGTTTGGCGAGCCCCGGACTCGTGTACTACTGGGATCAGCCCAACTATCCGCCGCGCCCGACGGCGCCGGGCTCGTATCCGACGCACCCGTTGAACGGCGCGACCGTGTCGGGAGAGCCGGGCTACTGATGCACGCACAACGCGGTCAGACGATTCCGGTTTGGATCTTCGGCATTCTGACGTCGATGATGCTGATGGTTATGGTCTTTAACTACGGCAACTCGATCCGCTGGCAGATTCGCTCGCAGAACGCGGCCGATGCGGTCGCGCAAGGCATCGTGAGCGTACAGGCTCAGCACTTCAACCAGATGCTCATCACGGTTCACGCTGCAGCGATCGAAGAGTATCGCATTCGCCGCACGCTCAACGCGCTGCTGATGGTGCTTCAAGGCTCGGGCGGATGTCAGACGAACGGCACCGCGCCCGACTGCGCGACCGCGTACAACAGCCTTCGCAACAATTACATCGCCGAAGTCGGGCGCTACGGTCAGCTCGTTCAGCAGATGCAGGCCATCTCGAATTACACCCAAACCCAGCAGATCGCCGACATGAACTCGATCGCGCAGTCGTTCCAAACGACGTGCGTCAGCAGCGGTCCGACCGGCGGCGACTGCGTCTTTTCTTTTGCGATCGCGACGCCGTCGGCGCGTCCCAACCTTTCTGGCGCGCTCTCGGATGCTGCCGGCGAAGATAACGGCGACGGCATGCCGCTCGCATCCGTTCCCGCCGACCTGCAGCCCCTCGAAGTCGAAGTGACGGCATGCGCGCTGGTCAGCTCGCCGCTGAATTCGTTCTTCAAACTCAACGTGCAGCCGTTCTATGCGATCGGCCGCGCCGCCGCCACCACCGCAATGGTGACGCAAGAATGGGCGGCGCCCGGCGTGCAAATCAACCCAAATAGCCCGGGCGGCGCCGCCGCCTTCCAGCCTCCGGAGTACGTCGAGAGCCCGACCAACTCGGCGCCGGCCGGTTACTCCGCTTCCGATCTCTGCTCGCCGGCGGCGGCGGACTACGATTGGTATGCCGTCAAATGGTGTTCGAACTCGTATAACAGCATCTACGCCGTCGGCAATCCGTCGCCGTTCGGCGGATTTTCCGGCGTTATCCGAACCGACGAGTACTCCGTTTGGACGGGCTGGTGGAGCGCGCTTCCGATCGCGCCGTACAACGGAACCTTCGCCCCCGACGGCACGAACTGCGGCGCGCACGTCGCATGGAACGCGCCATGAGGCTCGAGCGCGGTCAGGCGCTGCTGGAAACCGTCATCTTTTTGCCGCTGACGCTGCTCACGCTGTGGGCCGTTATTTGGGTAGCGCAATACGGCGTGATGAGCGAGCGCGTGCAGTCCGCGGTGCGGTACAGCGGCCTCATTTCGAATCAAATCAACCCGTACGTCGAGTACAGCCTGTACGTGCTCTACAACAGTCTCGGTCCCGTGAGCAGCAACGCGCCGATCCCCGCTTCTACGTGTAACGTGCCGACGACCGACGCACTCACCAACAGCGGAACCTATCCCGGACCGACGACCGCGCCCTTCTGGATGGCCTCGCCGATGCCGCCGAGCGTGACGTGCAGCGCGCCGCAGTCGCAAGTCGCCGCGTTTACCGGGTTAAATCAAACGGCGCTCGCGCTCAGCAACACGCCGATCGTCCAGGCCCAAACCATCGTTCCGCTCTATCTGAGCGCCGCCATGCAGTTCGGAAACGTCATCTCTCAACCGAACATGCCCTCGAACGCGTCGCTGAACTTTATGAAACCGGCAGACATGTCGACGCTGATGACGTGCCATCCCGATTTCCAAAGTATCGTGCAGACGTCGCTTCAGCCGACGATCCCGCCGGACTCCCCGGGCACGACGCCGAGCCCAATCGCCGAGCCGATGCCGTTGCCGACGAACGTTCAGGAGTTCGGTAGCAACTGCTGACCGTTGCTACGGTACGTCGATCGCTTTGACGGTCGACTCTTCTCCCGAGCCTCGATTGTAGGTCGTCACGAGAACGACGCGGCCGTGCACGCCGTGCGGTATCGCAATCGCCGCGGACGTCGCGCCGTCGGGAACGCTCTGCGATGCGATCGTCGCACCCTCCGTCGTTTCGAGCGCAAGGCGCACGTTGCGCGCGCCGGAGGCGACCGAAACGTGCAGCATTCCGTCGGCGCCGATTCCGGCTTCGGGCGACACGAGCGCCGAACCGGGCTGGTTCGCGCCGCCGACTAACTGCGGCGCGGCGGCAGGCGGCACGCCGGTGACGTCGAGTCCGACCGACGAGCTTGCGCGCTGTCCGTCGCGTTCCACCTCGAGCGTAACGCGCAGTTCTTTGTTCTTGCCGAAATGCGGAAGCGAGATCTGCGAAATCCCGTTGCGCGCGATGGGCGCGGTCGCCCACAACGTGTTTTGCGCGTCGCGGACCTCGATCCGGCCGTTCTTCGCTTGCGTGCGGTAGCGCAGCGTGAAGCTTCCGCCGTCCGGAACTTGCGACGTATCGATGCCGATCGCGTCGATGAGCTGTTCTTGCGGCGGTGCGGGTGCGGGCAGCGCGGTCACCGGCGCCGCGCGATCGACTCCGCCGAGCATCCCTTTGTCGAACAGGCGAACGATGTAGTTTCGCGTGCGATCGGCCCCGGGCAGCGGCAGCGAAAAGACCCCGCTGGAAGCGGCGAGCGTACCGGACGCCACGGTCGCGCCCCGTTCGTCTTCCAGCGCGTACGCCGCCGTTCCAACGCCGCCGGTTTGGTACGGCACTTGCAGTGCGGCACCCGCGACGCCGAGCGGCGGAACCGCGAACAAGTCGATATGCGGGTGTGCGAACGAAAACCCGAACGCCAGCAGCGCGGTGACGGCGGCGCCGCCGAGCGCGCCGAGCCACAGTGACGAGCCCGGCAGCGGAGCCACCAGTTCGCGCTGCACCTTGGCGTTGACCAGACGCACGATCAGCCGGCCGCCTAAAAGACCTTCGAGGGGTGGAACGGCCATCGTGAGATCGGCGTGCGATTGCGGATCCATCCACATCTCGCCCGGCTCGATCGGTTTTTCGTAACCGTTGCGCCGGACCCGGAACGTCATCAACAGATAGAGCGGCGCGTCGTTGACGACCGTTAGCGAGTAGCGCAGCGGCCAGCCGTGCGAGCGACGCAGTTCGCCGGACAGACGCTTGCCGCCGAACTCAACCAGCATGCTGGATTCGGGCGCATCGACGAGCGCCGGCGCGGCGACCGGAATCGGAACGGGAAGATACTCGTCGTCGACCATCATCCGCAAACTCGGGTGGAGCGCGCCGACCGGCGCGTTAGTGAACCGTTCAACCGCGCGGCGGCGTACCCCAGCCGGATTGCACGTACGTGCCGTCGACGACGATCGCCGGAACCGTCGGGTCTCCGTTCGTGTATTCGAACATCTTCGCGCGCGCTTTGCGATCGTTCTGCGCGTCGTGCGTCACGTACGCGACTCCGGCGGCGTCGTAGAACGCTTTCGCTTGCGCGCAATACGGGCAGCTGGGCGAGACGTACATCTCGAGTTTTGCGCCGCGTGGAAGCCGTTCGACGTCGATCTTGTGGGCCATCGCCGTTCGAAGTTCTGCACTTGCATAGGAGTTCCGGCCGCGGCCGGGCGAGTAAGACCACGCATGCCCCTGGTTTTCGTTCCCACGCCGCTTGGAAATCTCGGCGACGTCACGCAGCGCGCGATCGACGCTCTGCGCGACGCCGAGTTAATCGTCGCCGAGGATACCCGCGTCGCCCGCAAGCTGCTCGGCGCGCTCGGTATCCCGGGCCGCGAACTCTGGAGCTATCGCGAGCAGAATGCGGCGGGCGCGACCCCGGGGATCTTGGAGCGGGCTCGCGCCGGGCTGGTTGCCGTCACGACCGATGCCGGGATGCCCGGCGTTTCCGATCCGGGCTCCGAGCTGATCGCCGCAGCCCGGGCTGCCGGGGTAGCGGTCGAAGTGCTCCCCGGCCCCAGCGCCGCGCTGGGCGTCGCCGTCCTCTCCGGCTTCCCGCTGCGGCGCTTCGTTTTTGAGGGTTTTCCGCCGCGGTCATCCGCCGCGCGCCGTTCCGCATTCCGCGAGGCGCTGCTCGCCGGCGCGACGACGCTTTGGTTCGAATCGCCGCAGCGGCTTCACGAGACGCTGCGCGATTTGGAAGCCGTCGCCCCGGACGCACGCGTCTTTTTAGTGCGTGAGTACACGAAGCTTCACGAGCAGCAAGCGCTCGGCTCCCCAGCCGAAGTCGCCGCAGCCGTCGTCAAACCGGTCCGCGGCGAGGTCGCCTTCGCCATCGCTCCCCAGGGCCAACGCCTCAAGACGGAACCCGCGGAAGCCGCCGATGCCGACATCGACGCTCTTTTGGCCGAGGGTCTCAAGCTCTCCGAGGTCGCCCGTCAGCTCGCCAAGCGCGGGCTCGGCGACCGCCGCGAACTCTACGATCGAGCCAAAGGACGGCGCGGCCGGACGTCGGGCGGCAAGGGCGACGCCGATTCCGCCGAAGAGACCTGACACAAATGTCCCGAGCCTTTTACGTCACAACGCCGATCTATTATATCAGCGGCGAACCCCATATTGGCCATGCGTACACCACGGTCGTCGCCGACGTGCTCGCGCGCACCGCGCGGACGAACGGCCCCGCCTTCATGCTGACCGGCACCGACGAGCACGGACAAAAGGTCGCTAACGCCGCAATTGCAGCCGGGATGTCGCCGCAAGATTGGTGCGACAAGCTCATACCGCGCTGGAAATCGCTTTTCGCCGCGTACCACGTTGCCTACGACGATTTCATTCGAACGACGGAGCCGCGCCACGAAATCAAGGTGCAGCGCGTCTTCGAACGGCTGCGCGAGCGCGGCGACATCTATCTCGGAAAATACGAAGGCTGGTACTGCGTACCCGACGAGACGTTCTGGCTCGAGTCGAAGCTGGTCGACGGGCGCTGCCCGACGTGCGGCCGCGAAGTGCAGTGGCTCTCCGAAGACGACTGGTTCTTCCGCCTCTCCGCCTATCGCGATCGCCTGCTGGAGTTCTTTCGGGCGAACCCGCAGTGGGTACGTCCGAAGAGCGTCTACAACGAAATGATGGCGCTCCTCGAAGAGGGGCTCGAAGATCTCTCGATTTCGCGCACCAATTTCGACTGGGGCATCCCGGTGCCCGGCGGCGGCGGCGTGATCTACGTCTGGTTCGACGCGTTGCTGAACTACATTACGGCGATCGGCTGGAGCGAAGACGAAGCGCGCTTCAACACCTATTGGCCGGCGTCGGTGCAGCTCGTCGGTAAAGAGATCGCGCGGTTCCACACGATCATTTGGCCTGCCGTGTTATGGGCGCTCGATTTGACGGCGCCCGAACTCGTCTACGCACACGGATGGATCACCATCGACGGCCAGAAAATCGGCAAAAGCGTCGGTAACTCGGTCGACCCGTTCGCACTGAGCGAAACCTTCGGCGCGGATTCGATGCGCTATTTCCTGCTGCGAGAAGCGCCCTTCGGCAGCGACTTTTCGTATTCGCCGGAGAAGATCGCACAGCGTCACAATAGCGACTTGGGCAACGATCTGGGGAACCTGCTGCACCGCACGCTTTCGATGCTGGCAAAGTATCGCGACGGTGCCGTCCCGCAGGGGCTCGGAAGCGAAAGCCCCTTTGCGGCGCGCTTCGCGGATCTCGCATCCCGCGTTCGCGCGTCGATCTTGGATCTGCGTTTTCGCGAAGCGCTCGAAATGGTATGGGAGCTCGTGACGTCGCTGAATCGCGCGATCGACGAACGCAAGCCCTGGACACTCTTTAAAGAAGGCAAGACGGCAGAGCTCGACGAGCTGCTCTACGACCTCGCCGAAGGGCTGCGCGTTCTCGCGATGCTGCTCCATCCGTTCATGCCCGAGCGCATGGCCGAGATGTGGAACCGGCTCGGCGCGACCGGCGCGGTCGATGCGAATTGGTCGCATACGGCCTGGGGCGGTACGAAGGCTGGGACGCAAACGCATTCCGGCGATCCGCTCTTTCCACGCGTGGAACTCGCGGCGGTGACGTGAGTCCGGAAAAACGCACGCACGTCCACGCCGTTGCGAGCGTCGTCGCGTTTGCCGCGGCCGCGTTGCTGATCCTCGTCTTTCCGCTGTTCGTTCGCGAGCCGTGGGGAACCATGAACATCGCGCTGGCGTTCTGTGCGATCGTCGCCACGACGCTCATCGCGCTCAACGGCTTGCCGGTCCGCGGCCTGCGCATCCGGCGCGGCGACTTTTCGGCGGAGGCGCTCTTTCAGGATGCGGTCATCAGCGTGCCGCTTTTCGCGCTGGTCGGCGCCGAAGCCGCGGCGGTAGCCGAACTCTCCGGCTTTACGCTGGCCGCGGGCGTCCGCTCCGGCGCCGGGCGGCTCGACCTGCTGCGGCAAGGTGCCGCTCGCGCGCTGTTGATTCTCGCGATCGCGCCCCTGCGCGGAACGCTCGTCGGCCTCGCGCTCGCACCGACGCTGCAGGGTGCGGCCTGGTTTTTCGGACTCAGCATCGTCGCCTCGCTCTCGGTCGTCTTCTTCGTTTCGGTACCCTTCGTCGCAATTCGCACGGGCCTGGCGATGTCGACGATCTGGCGTCGCCTCGCCAGCGACCGCCGCCTCTGGCTGGGACTGTTCACGACGGTCTTCTGGAGCTACGTGATCGTGCGGCTGGTACCCGATCACAATCCCGCGGCGATGATCTGCCTGTGGCTCCCGGTGGTGGTGTACGCGTGGCTGATGCATCGCGTCGACGATCAAGCCGTCGAGCTTCACCGGCTGCGCCTGGTCCGCGACGCCGTGCAGGCGATGCTCGGGTCGGGCGATCCGCTCCCGCAGATCAAAGCGATCATGTCGTCGATTCACGGCACGTTGCTGGACGAGACGGTGGCGATCATCGCGGCGACGACGCAGCCCGTCGACAATTGGCGCGTGATCGCGCAGCTGGGCGCGGCACCGACGTCGCCCGATCTGGAACTGCGCCGGCGCGCGCTCACGCGCTTGAAGTTTGCGGGCGAACAGAGCGTGATGCTGCGCGGCGAGTATGCCGTGATGCACGCGTTCGCCGTTCGCATCGACGACGACGGCGATATTCTCGGCGCGCTGGTCGTTCGGCGGCGCCACGACCCGATCCCGAGCGGAGATCAGCGCCAGTATCTCGACGCGGCACGCGATATCGCCCCGCTGCTGCGCGATATGCGTTCGATCGTGGCGACTCAAAGCGCCGCGACGACCGACGCGCTGACGGGTTTGAAAAATCGCGGCGCGATCATGGAACGGCTGCGGCTCATGCTGGACGACGTGATGCGCAACGGCGCGATCTGCCTGCTGGATTTAGACCACTTCAAGCGCATCAACGACGAGCTCGGTCATGCCGCCGGCGACGACTGCCTGCGCAAGATCAGCGAAGTCACGCTCGCCGCGGTGCGCGCCGGCGACGTCGTGGGGCGCATCGGCGGCGAGGAGTTTTTGATCGTCATGCCCGGCACGGCTAGGGACGCCGCAATGATGGTCGCCGAGCGGCTGCGATTGGCGATTCAGCTGTGCGGTCTGCGCCATGCCGACGGTTCGCTGGTGACCGCCAGCCTCGGCATCGCCGCCGCCAACGTCGGCGATACGCCGGAAACGCTGCTCGCGCGCGCGGACGGTGCGCTCTACGAAGCCAAGCGCACCGGCCGCAACAAGATCGTCGAAGCGCGCGACGACGGCGAATGATCGATACCCACGCGCACGTCCACGACAAACAGTACGACGAAGACCGCGACGCAATGATGGCGCGAGCCCGCGAAAGCGGTGTCGACGAAATCGTGACCGTCGGATGCGACCTCGCCGATAGCGAGCGAGCGCTCTCGACTGCGGCGCGGTACGGCATCCGCGCGTCGGTGGGAATCCATCCGCACGAGGCCAAGGACGCGCCCGACGACGTCGCGACGGCCTTCGCACCGCTGCTGGCCGATCCGAACGCGATCGCGATCGGCGAAACGGGCATGGACTACTATTACAACCACTCGCCGCGCGACGCGCAGGAACGCGTGCTGCGCGCGCAGCTGCGGATCGCGCGCGAACGCAACCTGCCGGTCATCTTTCACCAGCGCGACGCGTACGACGATTTCGTCGCCGTACTGCGCGAGGAGTTCGCGGATGGAATGCGCGGGGTGATCCACTGCTTTACCGGCGATACCGCGCAAGCCAAAACGTTTACCGATGAGTTCGGGCTTTTCCTCGGCATCGGCGGCGTGCTCACGTTCAAGGCCGCGGAGGCCCTGCGCGACGCGGTGCGGGCCGTCGGCATCGGTCCAATCGTGCTGGAAACCGACTGCCCCTATCTCGCGCCGATGCCGATGCGCGGCAAACGCAACGAACCGGCCTTCGTGTCGTACACGCATGCAAAACTCTCGGAGGTACTCCGTACCGATCCGGGCGAAATACTTGCGCAGACCGATCGTAATGCGCGAAAGCTATTTGGATTGTGATGACCCAATCTCGAGAAGAAACGGCATTGATCGTCATCGACGTCCAGCAGGGGCTCGTCGACTGGCTTGCGGCCGAACGGCGCGCGAGCTTCCTCGCGACGCTCTCGTCACTGCTGGATCGTGCACGCGAAACCGGGGTGCCGGTCGTCTACGTTCGTCATCACGATCACGAACTCGAAAAGGGAACGCCGCAGTGGGAAGTCGCCCGAGAGATTGCCCCGCGGGCGAGCGAGCCGGTCGTCGAAAAGACGTTCGCGATGCGTTCCGGGAAACGAACCTCAATGACGTTTTGCAGGGGCTGCGAGCGAAGCGGCTAGTCGTTTGCGGCATGCAGACTGAGTATTGCGTCGACTCGACGATTCGCGAAGCCGAGCGTCGCGGCTACCGCGTCACCCTTATCGGCGACGGCACCGCAACCTATCCGGCCGGCGGGCTGACCGAAGAACAAATCCGCGACCACGTTTATCGCGTCGCCTACGGCACCGTCGCCGAAATCGAACCGGCGTCGGTTCGGCGCTTTTTACTTAGCCTTCAAACTACCAGAGCAGCGTCGGCGTCCTGCGAACCAAGGGTTCGACGCTCGTGCTCGACGCTGGTTTGGCTTTCGATTCTACGTCAGTGGCGTTCATATTCTTCACGAACCGCTAATGCAGCCGTTGGTTTCGGCACGCACCGGGGAATTGAAACGCCTACGCGAACGGCGTCGAAGCATGATGAAGATCGCCAAGAACATCGAGCGCGCCGGGATCGATGGGTGCCGAGCTTGCGTCACAGCCGCGCGCGACGTGGCGCCGCACCTGAACGCCGCCGCGCTTGAGGTTGCCGGCGGTGTTGCCGGGTTTGCCGGTACGGGATCGCCGTTGTCGGAAGCGTGCGGCCTGGGCGTCTTCGAAAACGTGACGGCGGACGACGTCGCGCAGATGACGCAGTTTTACCTGGAGCGCGGCTCGGTCCCCCGTGTGCTCGTCAGCCCGCTCTGCTCGTTAGCGCTCACCGACGAGTTGACACGCGCCGGCTATCGCCCGGTCGAATATCAAAACGTGTTCGCGCGCGAGATAACCGGCGACGACGTGCGCGACGAACGGATCGCCGTCGCAGAGGATCGCAACGCGTGGGGGCACGCTTCCGCGTCGGGCTTCCTCGGCCGGGAAGCCGGTGACGACGAGGCGCTCGTCGGGACGATCGTGGCTCGCGCAGCGACGATGATTCCGCTCGAAGCGCGCGTCGACGGAGCGGTCGTTGCGACGGCGGCGATGGACGTGCCGGGCGAGATTGCGGGCCTGCATGGAGCCTCGACGATGCCGTCGGCGCGCCGCCGCGGGTGGCAGATCATCCTCATTCGCGACCGCGCCGCGCGGGCTCGCGAGCTCGGCGCGCGCTACGTCTACGGCGTTGCCGACGTCGGCGGCACGTCGGAACGCAACTTTCGGCGCGCCGGTTTTGACGTGCTCTACACGCGAACCGTATGGGAACGATGAATCAAACGACTTCGGGCGCTCCGTTCGGGCTCGCACCGAACGTCGCCGCGGGACTAGCGTACCTGCTCGGCATTCTCGGCGGCATCGTGATGCTCGCCGGCGGCGGCAGCAATAAGACGGTGAAATGGGCGGCGGCGCAATCGATCGTAATCTGGGCGATCTACATCGGGCTGGCAATCGTCATCCCGATCGTGACCGTCGCGACGCATATCTCGATGATCGGCTTTCTGGGCCTGATCGCGGGCGTACTCTGGTTTCTTATTTGGATCTGGACGTCGGTCACTGCATTCCGCGGCATCGAAGTGCGCTTGCCGGTTATCTCCGGCATTACCGAATCGCTTTTCAAAACCTCATAAGGCCTTCGCGCGCGCCCAGGTCGACTCGACTCGGGCGCGCGCGGCGGCAACGATCGCCGCGTCGTCGGTGCAGACGCCCCAGTCGATCGTATCCGGCAGTTCGATCGCCGCGGTGGCGTTCGCGCTGCCGATCCAGAGCCGATCGCCGGCGAGCGCGATTTTATCCGTCTCCTTCGTAACGCGAACGCGTGCGCCGTCGGCCGCGAGCTGCGCCAGCCGGTCGCGTTCGCGATCGTTCCCGCGCAGTTCGCGCGCGCACACCAGCACGCGCGGATGCAAACCGCGCTTTGCGGCATCGTCGAGCGCCGAATATACGGCGTTACAGCAGCCGAACGACTCGGTTTCGACGATCGTGTCGTCGCCCGGCGCTGCGGCACGCAGCAGCTTCCCTTCACCGGCCAGCGCATCGCGCTTGCGCGTCGCGAGCGCCGGATCGGCCGGATCGTCGTCGCGAACGACCAAGTCTCCCGCACCGAAATTGCGATCGTCCAGATAGCGCGTCCCGTCGACCTTGAGCATCTTTGCGTGAATCGGCGCGTCCGCCGGCGCGCTCGCGCTCGCGTCGACGCCGGCGCGACGCAGCTCCGCGACGACGCGGGCGTTGACGCGCGCGAACGATCCGTCGGCATCGCCGTAGGGAGCACCCTCGAGGCGCACGCTGACGCGCACGCCTCCGCGCGCGGCGGCCTCGAGGGCGTCGAAAAGGACGCCGCGCCGCAACGTGTAGGCGGTAAAAGTCACGGTGTGCGCGCCGCGCATTGCCGCCGCCGCTTCCGCGGTCGAGCTGACTGAAAGCATCCGGCCTGCAATCCAGACAAAGGTCGGCCGCATCTAGGGGAGGACGGCAAACGGGTAGGAGAGCCCCCCGCCGATTGGAAAGCAGGCCGGACACCCATGACTTCCACCCCAGTCCACGGGCGCCCGAACGGCGATAAGGGAGCGTACGTGCGCGAGATGTTCGCGCGTATCGCCCCCCGCTACGACCGCGCCAACCGCGTCCTTACCGCCGGCCTCGACGAGCGGTGGCGCCGCCGTGCGATCGCGCTGCTCGCGCCGCCGCCGGGCGGGCGCATCCTCGACCTCTGCTGCGGTACCGGGGACGTGGTCTTTCATCTATTGCGTACCGATCCGAGCCTCGACGTGACCGGCGTCGATTTTTGCGCTCCGATGCTCGAGTGCGCGCGCGCCCGCGCGCCGCGCGAAGCGCGCGGCAAGGCAGAGTTCGTCGAAGGCGACGCGATGTCTCTCCCCTTCGCGGACGATACGTTCGACGGCGCCACGATGGGGTTCAGCCTGCGCAACGTGGTCGACGTGGACGCCGTGCTGCGCGAAGTACTGCGCGTCATCAAGCCGGGATCGCGATTCGTCAACCTCGACGTGAGCAAGGCGCCGAACAAACTGTGGAAACGCGCGTTCGATCTCTACTTCTACGGCATCGTTCCGCTCGTCGGCGGCATCGTTGGCGGATCGAAGCAAGCGTACGCGTACCTGCCGAATTCGCTGACGCATCACCCGAACGCGATCGAACTTCGCGACCGCTTCGCGCGCGCGGGGTTTGCCGACGCCGCCTACGTTCCGCTGATGGGCGGAGCGATCGCGCTGCACTACGGGAGCAAAGCGTGAGCGACGCGTTGCTGAAACCCGCGCGCGGCGGCGACGCGGACCTGCACGCGATGGTCGAAACGTTCTTTCGCGAAACGTTCACGACCGACAATCCACTGATCACCGAGGCCGTTAAACGTATGCTCGCGGCGGGCGGCAAACGCTTGCGCCCCCGCATCACGCTGCTGGCGGTGGAAGCCTGCGGCGGCCAAGCCGTAGAGCAGCTCCATCTGGCCGCCTTCATGGAGCTCATTCACGTCGCAACGCTCATCCACGACGACGTCGTGGATAATGCGAGCACGCGCCGTGGCGTCAACGCGACCGCCGTGGACTACGGGAACCGCGTGAGCGTTCTGGCCGGCGACTATCTCTTTGCGTGGATTTTCAAGAACGTGACCGCCGGCTACCCCCATCCGGTGCCGCACATCCTGTCCGCCACGCTGGCCGACATCTGTGACGGCGAGGTTCTGCAGTTGCGGGCGCTCGGCGAACTGGCGCTGCCCTTGGCGGCGTATATAGAGGTAGCACGCAAAAAGACGGCCTCGCTCTTCGCGGCGTCGGCCGAGTGCGGCGCGATCATGGGCGGAGGCGACGCGAGCGAGATCGCCGCACTTCGCTCCTACGGCGACGCACTCGGCGTCGCATTTCAAATGAAAGACGACCTGCTCGACGTTACTGCCGACGAGCGCTCGCTCGGGAAGCCGGTCGGCAACGATCTTACCGAACGGAAGATGACGATTCCGTTAATCGAAGCGCTTGCGTCGGGTGACGATGCCTTTCGCGCCGAAGTTCGCAGCTTCTATTCGGGCGAAGAGAACGGCGGGCTGCACGCGATCGTTGAAGGCATCGCCCGGCAGGGTGGTCTCGCCGGAACGCGCAAGCAGATTGCCCGTTTCGTGGCCCGAGCAAAAGCCTCGTTGGAGCCGATTCGCAACGGAACGGCGAAGAACGAGCTCGAGAAACTTGCCGACGCTCTGCTTGTAGAGTAGAGGCATAAGGAGAAGATCCATGGCGATTCACCCGCTTTTAGCGATTGCGACCCCGGAAATCATCATCGGCGTGCTCGTCCTCGGCGCGCTGCTCTTCGGAGCAGACAAGCTGCCGAAGCTTGCCCGCAGCGCGGGGGCAGCCAAGAAAGAGTTCATGATGGGGCAGATCGAGGCCGATGAGGCTACGGCCAAGGCCCGCGAGGAAGCCCGCTTGCGCGTCGAACGCGAGCACAGCGACCTAATGAACGACACCTCGGCCGGATCCGCCGGCGGGCAGAACGTCCCGCCGCCATCCCCCGACAAGGGAACGCTGAGCTCTTAAGGCTTCATGCTCGCGGAAAGACCCCCCGTCGCGTCGGAAGACGAGGCGCGGTGGGATCAAAAAGAAATGCCCTTTACGGAGCACCTGAGGGAGCTCCGTAATCGTCTGCTGATTTCGATTGCGATCGTCGGCGGGCTTTCGGTGCTGCTCTTCTGGCCGTCGCAATTCATCATCAAGTGGATGATGAACCAATATTTCCACGGCGTCACCCTGCACGCGTTCGGTCCGGCCGACGTGATCATTACCGAACTGAAGTTCTCCGTGATCGGCGGCGTCGTGGTCGGCCTGCCGGTGCTGCTCTCGCAAATCTGGCTGTTCGTCGTGCCGGCAGTCAATCCACGCACGCGACGCATGGTGTATTCGTTCGTCGTTCCGTCGCTGCTGCTCGCCTTCGCGGGCCTCGCGTTCGCACACTTCCTGGTTATTCCGCGCGTCATCGCGGCGCTGCTCGCTCTGACCAGCCAAGTTGCCGAGGCGACGTTCGGTATTTCGTCGACGCTCAACTTCGTGATGATCTTGCTGGCGCTCTTCGCGATCATCTTTCAGCTCCCGATCATTCTCGTCGGCTTGGCGCGCCTGGGCATCGTCAACGCACCCATGCTGATGAAGTATCGCCGGCACGCATTTTTCGGTATGATCGTCGTGAGCGGGATCGCGGCTCCGGATGGAAATCCGATGACCATGCTGCTGCTCGCCGTTCCGATGTACGTCCTCTACGAAATCTCGATCTGGGTCATCGTCCTCTTCGCGCGTTCGTGGCATCGCAGCTCCACATAACTCGCACGTGACGGCCGCCCGCAATCTCTACGAAGATTTCATTCGCACGTTCGGCAACGTGCTTTTTGCCGTTTCGCTCTTCATCGTTTGGGGGTTGCTGACGCTCGTCGGCGTGATCGTCGATCAGCAAAAGGATCCGTCCGTCTACTTCTCCAGCTTCGCTCCGCCGATCGCGCGCGCCATCCTGCGGCTCGGGTTCGACAACATCTACCACTCGCCGTGGTACGTCGGGATCATCGGGCTGATCCTCGTGTCGCTGACCGTCTGCACGTTCAAGCGCGTGATCCCGGCGCGGCTGCCGCCGCTGCATCCGGTGAAGGTCGATAAGATGCCGCTGCATGCCAGTTTCGAAACGCCGGGCGACGCCGCCGGCGTGCGCGAGCGCGTCGCGAAGTTCTTCGCAGCGCGCGGCTGGCAGATTCGCGAGCGCGTCTTCGGGGGCACGGAGTGGACCTTCGCCGACAAGCACAACTGGGCGCGCCGCGGCGTACTGGTCGCGCACATCGGTTTCGTCATCGTCGCCACCGGAACGACGATCTATTGGGCGCGTGGATTCGCCGGTGAAACGGCGGTGCTTACCGGCCAAACCATCGAGATTCCGGAAACGCACGCGCTGCTGCGGCTCGACGACTTCCAGTACAAGATCGAGCCGATCATGACCAAGAGCGGCATCGTCTATCAGCCGGTCGACTACGTCTCCCGCGTCACCGTCACCGGCAAAGACGGCATACCCAAGACGATGACGGTGCGCGTCAACCATCCAATCGACATCGACGGCACGCTCTACTATCAGTCCAGCTACGGCTTCGGCATGCGGTTCGACGTGACGCACGACGGCAAGCCGGTAGAAGAGCTTTCGCAGCGCACGCTGATGGAAGGCGACTCGTTCGATCTGCCGGGATCGCAGCGCTCGATGCTCTACGAGCGGTTCGCGCCGACCGTCGACCGTCAGTCCGGCCAACCGTCGGCCGACCCCCGCGTGAACGATCCGGCCGTTATCATCGGCGCCCTCGATGCCGGCCAGCCGCTCGGCGACGCACTCGTGCCACTGCATACATGGATCGATCTGGGCGGCGGATGGCGCGTGACGCCGGCTCGCTACGTGCTGTACAGCGGCTTCCAGTATCGCTACGATCCCGGGATCCCGCTGGTCGGGATCGGCGCGTTCGTGCTTCTGGCGGGGCTGATCATCTCGTTCTACATGCTGCCTGCCCGCCTCTACGTCCGCGTCGACCCGCACGGCGCCGGATCGCAGGTTGGCTTGGCGGCCACCACGGTCAAGGGATACGACGTTTACGAGAACGAGTTCCGCGCGCTCGTCGTACAGTTAAGGGCATCGACATGAACCACATGAGCCTCGACCAGGTTTTGCTCGCGACCGCGATCGGCTCGTACTCGCTCGCCGCGATCGCGCTCTTTGCCTACTTCCTCTCGCGCGAAGCGTGGCTGCGCAACTTCGGCGCGCCGCTCGCAATTCTCGGCTGCGTCGTCCAATTCACGCAGCTCGTCGTGCGCTTCGAAACGACCGGCATCTGGCCGCTGCTGAACCTCTACGGTTCGCTCTCGCTCTTCGCGGCGATGGCCGTGGCGATCTACGTCGGATTTGCGTTCAAGTACAAGCTGTGGTTTGCGGGCGGATTCGTGCTGGCAGTGGCCGCAATCGCGCTCGCGTACGGCGCGACTTGGAACGAAGGCCACATGCCGCCGGTTCCATCGCTGCAGTCGTATTGGGCGAAGATCCACGTGCCGATCGTCGTCTCGTCGTATTCCGCATTCTTAGTTTCGTTCGTGGTCTCGTGCATCTACCTGCTGAAGTACTACGCGGAGCGCGCTTTCGAAGGACGCCCGCTCGCGGCGACGAGCGCGGGAACGATCGAACTCGGCGGAGTCGAGTTCTCGGGCGGCCTGCGCGCCGATACGCCCGCGATCGAAGCCGCTGCCGCGGGAGGCAATCCCGTCGCCCAGTGGCTCGCGGCGCTTCCAAGTCTTGGCCAGCTCGACGTAATCGTGTATCGCGCGGTAGCGGTCGGCTTACCGCTGATCTCGATCGGCATCATCACCGGCGCGATGTGGGCAAAAGAATCGTGGGGCGCGTACTGGCAATGGGATCCGAAGGAAACCGCCGCGCTGCTCACCTGGATCATCTACCTTGCGTACATGCATCTGCACACGCGGCACGCGTGGCGCGGTATGCGCACCAACTGGGTGAGCGTCATCGGCTTCCTCTCGGTGATTTTCTGTTACCTCGGCGTCAACATTTTCATCTCGGGGCTGCACAGCTACAAGATGTGACCGGGCGCCCGCCTGCGAGCGGCGTCACGTTCCGGGGATGCGCGTCGTCCATTGCGGTAGAAAGGGTACACCGCACATGATGAAAACGATCGCGCGCCGCCGCCTTGAGGCGTTCGAGCGCGAATGGAACTACGACGCCGGCTACATGCACGAGATTCTCGACGCGGGGGGCCTCGAAGCGCTAATGGCCGTCGCCAACCTCGACAAGATCTCGAACTATCGGCGCGACGTCCCAGCCGAACCATACTTCGTCGCAAAGCTGGTAGCGGTTCGCCGGGGCGATTGCGGGCCGTGCACGCAGCTGGTGGCGGCGATGGCCGAGCGAGCGGGCGTCGACCCGGCTGCGTTACGCGCCGTACTGGAACGCAACCCCGACGCGCTCAGCGAGGAAGCGTGCCTCGCGTACGAGTTCGCCGAAGCGACGCTCGCGCACGAACGCACGGCCGACGTGCTGCGCGACCACGTCGTCGCTGCGTGGGGGACGTGCGGACTGATATCGCTCGCGTACGCGATCGCTGCCGGCGGCATCTATCCCGCGCTGAAGTACGCACTCGGGCACGGGCAGACGTGCGTTCGCGTGAACGTCGGAGGCGCGGCCGTGCCGGTGCCCGCGCTCGCGACGGCGTGATGAACGCCGAGCTCTTCGAAGCGCTTCGCCCCGCGCTGCTGCGCCACGCATATCGCATGCTCGGTTCGCGCGCCGACGCAGAAGACGTCGTACAGGATGCGTACGTGCGCCGCCTCGACGCGCGGGGCGAAGAGGTTCGCGACGAACGCGCGTACGCGCGCACGATCGTGACGCGCTTGTGCTTGGATCGATTGGGATCGGCGCAAAAACGCCACGAAACCTACGTCGGCCCTTGGCTTCCCGAACCTTTCGTAGAAGACGATGCCGCGCTTCCCGAGCGCGCCACGGAGATCGCCGAGGACATTTCGTTCGCGTTCATGCTGGCACTCGACCGGCTCACGCCGGCCGAACGTGCGGCATTTCTGCTGCACGACGTCCTCGGCGTTCCGTTCGGGGAAATCGCCACAACGCTGCAACGCACCGAACCCGCCGTGCGCCGCTTAGCCTCGCGCGGGCGAGAGCACGTTCGCGAATCGCACCGCGTCGGTGCGACGCGTCGCGAGGAAGCCGACCGCGTGCGTCGCGCGTTTCTCGACGCGATTCGCCGCGACGACGTCGACGCGTTGAAGGCGCTCCTTGCGCGCGATGCGGTGTTCGTGAGCGACGGCGGCGGTAAGGCCGTCGCGGCGCTCAACCCGCTCTACGGTGCGGATCGGATCGCAGCGTTTTACTCCGGAGTATCGCGCAAGCTCAAGGGCGCGATCGAAGCACGGAATACGACGGTCAACGGAGTGCCGGGCCTGGTGATCTCGGCGTTCGGCGTCCTCGTGAACACGCTCGCACTGGAGATCGAGGATGGAAAAATTATCGCCGTCTACGCGATGCGTAATCCCGACAAACTGCGCGGCGCCGCCGCCCGATTCGGCCTCATGACCGAAGACCGCCTTCCCGCAGGAATGCAGGCCCCGACCACGCCGCTAATTCGAAGTCGAAACTGAATCGAAGGTCTGCGGCTCGGTGAATCCATTCGACGGCGGCTGCGCGGCGGACGCGGCGTGCCGAGGTTGCGCAGCCGCCGGCCGCGGCGGCGGTGCGACGGGGGCTGCCGGCTCGGAGGCCGGCTGCGCCCTGGCGAGCGCGGCGTCGCGCTCGGCGGTCAGACGGGCGACTTGTGCCAACAGGCGGAGGTTCTCGGCGCGGAGCGCCCGATCGGGAGCCGGCGCGACGGCGACCGGGGAGGGTTGGGTAGGCAAGCGGCCGCGATCGGACCAGATGGCGGCGAAGCAAAGCCCTGCAAAAAGGGCGACGGCGGCGATACCGACGACGAGGCGGCTGCGTGCGGAGTCCATATCCCAGTCATCGGCCGCGGTGCGGCATGACGTTCGCCTTCCGAGGAAGGTCCACGCCCGCGCCTAGAGGGCAGGCTTACAATCCTTGTGAAAAGAGTCACGTCACCCCCGTTCCGCTTCCCTGGAGAAATGCGCTTTGTCGAATCATGGTGCCGCCGACGCTTCGACCGGCGTCCAACGTAACATTCCGACCGCCCACGACGAACCGGAGGACACTCCGGAAGAGATTTCCCGCCGTACCTTCATGGCGAACGCCACGTTGACGATCGGCGGAATCATCGGCGTCGTGCTGGCGATTCCGATCGTCGGTTCGCTGATTCCCGCAGGCGGCGGATCGACGGGATCCTGGTCGGCCCTCACCGCCGCGGAGCTCGCTTCGCTGGAAGCGGCGACGTCGAAGCCCGTGAAGATGACCTTCACGCTGAAGTACACGGACGGCTACCTGCCCGAGCAGGCGGCCGAAGAGTACGTTTGGGGCATCAAGATCGACGAATCCAAGTTCAAGGCCGCGCGCCCCGACATCTACGACACGCCAGGGGGCAACGTCAAAAACTACCAGGCATACAACATGGGTTTCGTTATTTTTAGCCCGATCTGTCCGCATCTCGGCTGCCGCTTCGATTGGAACGAAGGCGCGAACAAGTTCCTGTGCCCGTGTCACGGGTCGCAGTACAACTTTGACGGAACGCACGTAGCCGGACCGGCGCCCCGCGGTCTCGACCCGCTGCCTTTCCGCGAGCAGAGCGGCGTGGCCGACGTTACATGGATCCAGTACCAGCCGAACGTTCCGGCCCGCATCGTCATCTCGTACCAAGCGTAAGGCGAAGGAAGAACACACCGATGCTCAACTGGCTCGAATCGCGCACCGGCTTCGTCTCGATGACGAAGGATTTCCTCACCGAAGACGTCCCGGGCGGCGCTAGCTACTGGTACGTGTTCGGAAGCGCGACGCTGTTCGCGATGATCGTGCAGATCGTTACGGGCATCTTCCTCACGTTCTTCTACGCACCGTCGGCCGCGACCGCGTGGGAATCGACGCGCGCGATCTACCTGAATCCGTTCACGCATCTGTTGTTGTCGATCCACTACTGGGGCGCATCGGCGATGATCGCGCTGGTCTTCTTACATCTTCTGCAAGTGCTGATCTTCGGCGCGTACAAATCGCCGCGCGAATTGCAGTGGGTCGTCGGCGTACTCTTGCTGCTGGTCACGCTCGTCCTCGGGCTTACCGGTTATTTGCTGCCCTGGGATATGGATGCGTACTTCGCGTCGCAAGTGTCGCTCAATATTACCGGGCTTCCGCCCGGCGGCGCCATCATCCAAAACATCGCCCAGGGTGGCGGCACGATGGGAACCGCAACAATCAATCGCTTCTTCGGCTTGCACGTGTGGCTGATGCCGGCGGCGCTCGTCGGCTTAGTCGGCGCGCATCTCGCGATCTTCCGTCACAACGGCTCGGCCGGACCGGTGGTCGACGATCCGCGCAAATTGAAAATCGGGCGCTTCTGGCCGGATCAGATGTTCATGGACGGTGCCGCGTCGTTCATCGTCTTCGTGATCATCATCCTGCTCGCGCTCTTCTTGCCGCCGTTCCTGGACGAAAAAGCCGACCCGACGAAATTCTTCGTACCATACCCGGCATGGTATTTCTTGTCACTCTTCGGACTGCTGGCCCTGTTCCCGCCGGAGTTCAAGATTGCCGGACTTTCGATTTCCACCGAGCTAATCTCGACGATCGCGATCCCGACGCTCTTTCTGCTCGTCGTTCTGGCGATTCCGTGGCTCGACCGCAGCACGACGCGCAGTTTCAGTTCGCGCAGAGGGATCCTCTGGGGAGCGACGATCGTGATCATCGCGATCGTCGGCCTATCGATTTTCGCTCAGGTCCAAACGATGGCTAAACAGGCAGCGGCACCACCATCGATGAGCGAAGCCCAAATCCTGGCGGCCACACCTCCGCCGGCGCAGTCCGCCGCCGGTACGGCCGCGGCGCCGGCCAACGCCAACGGTGCGAAGGTCTTCAGCACCAACTGTTCGAGCTGCCACGGCGCGAACGGACAGGGCCAACCAGGCGCGTTCCCGCCGCTCGCCAAGAACGACGTCGTCACCGGCGATCCGAACAAAGTCATCGGCATCGTCACCGGCGGCTTGCACGGTTCGATCGTCGTCAACGGCGGAACGTACAACGGCGTAATGCCGCCGTGGAAAGGTACGCTCTCGAACGGCGACATCGCCGACGTGATCACCTACATCCGCGCCAGTTTCGGCAACAGCGCCTCCGCCGTCACCGAAAAACAAGTCTCCGGATATAAGCCGTAATTGAGGATGAGTACGACGCAACGGGAGCGTAGTAATGTCATCCTGAGCGTAGCGAGCGCAAGCGAGCGAAGTCGAAGGGCGAAAGGACCGCGGCAATCATTGCTGGCGGTCCTTTTCCTATATCGACGCCTTGATCTTTAGCGTCTACTACATCGCCGCACTTATCCTCGCCGTCGGCGATTGGCGCGGCCGTCTCGCGACGTGGAAGATCGCGCTGCCAAAACTCGATGCGTGGGCGTGGTGCGCGGTGCTGCTGTGCACGTACGCGGCGCAGCTCTTTATCATTCTCGATGCGGCGCAAAAGCAGCCGTGGCCGATTCCGCTCGTGCCCGCGATCCCGCCGCCCGGTGATTTCGTAACGGCTTCGATGGTTGCCCTCGGCGCCGTTCAGGTAATCGCGCTCGCGGGTCTGTATCGCGCGCGCATCGGTGCGCCGGTGATGGCCACCGGCGCGGCGATGCTGCTGCTCTCGTGGTACGCGCCGGTGCTTCTTAACGCGGACGTCTATGCGTACGTCGGGAACGGCCTGCTCGGCGCAGCGGCCTACTCGCCGCCAAACGTTTCGTTTCCAGGCGATCTCGCGCTCATCAACGCGCGGTGGGGAACGCCGGTTCCGGCCTCGACGTACGGGCCGCTGTGGCTTGTGGTCGCGCATCTCGTCGTCACGCTCGCTCCGACGCTCGCCGGAAAACTCTTGGCATTCCGCGCGCTCTCGCTCGCGCTCTTCGTCGCACTGATCGCGTTGCTGCGCGCGTACGGCCTGCCGCCGCGCATCCTCGCACTGGCGGCGCTCAACCCCGGACTGCATCTGCAGTTCGTCGTCGACGCGCACAACGACATCCTGCCGGTCGTTCTGGTCGTCGCGGCTGCGGCGATCGTGCGCAGGCTGCCCTACGCGGCATGCGGATTGATCGTGGTCGCCGCGTTGGTCAAACTTCCATACGCGCTCGTCGGCCTACCGGTGCTTGCGGCGATGTATCCGGCCAAGCGCCGCTTCGTTGCGTGCACGCTCGTCGTCGTCGCGTCGGCAGCGCTTTCGTGGTTCGCCGGCGGCGCGGCCTACGCGCGCGCGCTCGTCGGCTACGCGTCATCGTCGCATCTGACCGGCGTGCTGCACGGCGTCGCCGCGCTTGCCGCCATCGCGGCCATCGCCGGCGCCGTCGCCGGGGCGCGACGCCTGCGCGCCGCCGTGTGGCTGATGCCGATGCTCGGCGCGTACACCGCGTCGTGGTATGCGATCTGGAGTTTGCCGTATGCGCTGCAGCGGCGCCGCATCGCACTCTATTTCTTGCTGTGGTTTCCCCTCGTCGCGGTGCTGGGCGAACCGACGCTAGCGACGCCGTGGACGATGTTCGCCCTCATCCCCATTCTCGTGGCCGTCTCGCTGCGCTACTCGCTGCAGCCGCGCCCGTCATAGAGAAAGAGCGACGCTTTCGCATCGGTTGCGACGAGGTGCCGCGTACGGCCGTACGTCGGATCGAAGCCCGGACGAATCGCCGGCGCGACGAGCCAAACGCGGGTTGCGCCGCAGATCACGCCGCGCGGATCGAGGCCGTCTTCATCCCGGTCGCCGCCGCCCGGCGGCGCGAGAACGTAGACGAACGGATGCGTGTAGAACAATAGCGCGTTCCCGCCCGAGACGCTTTGAATCGCCACCGCATCACCGGGCCGGCGCATCCGTTCGATCTGCTCGGCGAGGCGCGGCACGGGCTTGTACGCCTCGGCGTGCGGCAGTACGAAGACCGCGAGCGCAGCCATTCCGATCGCCGCGGCTGCGGCCAGCGCGTAGGGCGCCGCGCCGGCGGTCGCGCGGCGCGCGACGAGAATTGCCGTAAGCAGCGAGCCAATAAATATCGTGGCACCCATGCCCATCAGCCCAGGAATTCCGACGGAAGCTTCGGCGGTCAGCCGATTGTTGTGAATGAACACCCAGATCGCAATGCCGAGCGCGCCGATCGTCAGCGGAACGACGGCTGCAGAGATCGCCGCCGATCGAGCGCCGCCTTTGCGCACGACGGTTTCGAAATACAGCGCGGTCAGCAGTGCGAGAGCCGGCAGTTCCAACGCGACGTAGTTCGGCAGCTTCGTGCGCGCGAGGCTAAAGAACACGAGCGGTACGATACTCCAGACGAACGCCAAACGGAAGAGGCGCGGGAACTCGGGCGGTCCGCCGCCTTCGCGCAGCGATCGTATCCCGTTGACGACGGCCATCGGCAAGAACGCGATCCACGGGAAGAACCCGAGCACGATTACCGGCAGATAGTACCAGAACGGGCCGGATTGATTTTCGATAACGCCGGTATAGCGGCCGAAGGTGTATTTCCCGAGGAGCTGCAGCATCGGGTAGAAGCCGTAGCGAGCCGAGATCAGCAGCGGCCACGGCAGCACGATGGCGAGAAAGGCGCCGAGCCCGATCAGCCACGCGCGCGGCGAGGGCAGGTACGTCGTCTCCGAACGGTCGTTCCAAACGTAATAGGGGATGATGACGAGCAGCGAGACGACCGGCGCGACCGGACCTTTGGCCAAGCATCCCAGCGCGGCGGCGATCCAGCCGAAGACGAAGTAGCGGTCTCGCCCGGTCTCGAGGCCGCGGAACCACCAGAAGATCGTCAGCGCCACCGAGAGGTCGAGCAACGCGTCCATGATCGCCAGCCGTCCGATGACGGCTTGCATGAGGCAGCTCGAGAGAATCACCGCGGCATAGACCCCAACGCGCGTGCCGGCCTGGCGCGCCACTGCGTATCCGGTCATCGCGCCCATCAAAATGGTCGCGATCGCCGAAGGCAGGCGAAGCGCGAACGAATCGGTACCGAAAATCGCTCCAAAAGCAGCTGCAATCCAAAAATAGAGCGGCGGCTGGACGAAATACGGCAAACCGTTGAAGTGCATCACCAGCCAATCGTGCGCGAGCAAGATTTCGCGGGCGACTTCGCCGTAGGCCGTCTCGCTATTGTCCCAAAGCGTGCCCGCGCCAAGGCCGGGAAGCGTGATCAGCGCCGCGACGATAGCACCGACAATTGCCGCTCGCGCCGGTTTATCCATTCGGCACGAAGCTTTTAGCGCTCGGACGCGGAAGTCATTGTCGCAGACCCATGCTTCCTATTGCCGTCCGCCCGAACGGCCGCCGAGCCGTCATCGTAGGTGGCGGCGACGTCGCCTTGCGCAAAGCGGAAACGCTCGCCGCTGCCGGGTTCCAACTCGTCGTGGTCGCTCCCGCCATCGACGCTGCCTTGCGCGCCTCGCTCGAGGCTGCGGACGGCTCGATCGTCGAACGTGCCTATGCCGCGGGCGATCTCGACGGAGCGCTCCTTGCGATCGCCGCGACGAACGACGACGCGACAAACGCTCGCGTCGTCGACGACGCGCGCCGCAGCGGCATTCTTGCGTGCGACGCCGGCTCGCCCGAGCGAGGCGACTTTACGATGCCGGCAACCGTCCGCAGCGGCGATCTCACGTTCACGGTCGACACCGGCGGCGGCGCACCGGCATTTTCTAAGCGGGTCGCGCGCGAGATCGCGTCGGCCTTCGGCGCCGAGTATGCCGGCGCGTCGAAGACGCTCGCGCGGATGCGCACGTACGTCAAAACGATCCTTCCGGCCGAAGAACGTGCCAACGTGCTGCGCGCACTCGCGGAGTTGCCGGTTGGCGATTTGGCGGCGATGAATCCGATTCAGGCCGACGACGTCGTCGAAGCGACGATCGAGAAACTGCGCGATGCCAAGGACGTGCGGCAAACGTCGGCCGTCGTCTGCGCGTCCCGGGGCAGCGCGCTCGCGATGACGCAGACGCGCGCGGTCGCGGCGCGACTCGCCGAACGCGGAACGGCGACGACGATTCTCGAAGTGAAAACCACCGGCGATCGCATCACCGACCGGCCGATCGCCGAGCTCGGCAACGTAAACGTGTTCGTCACCGAGCTCGAAACGGCGTTACGCGAAGAGCGAGCCGACTACGCGGTTCACTCGTGTAAAGATCTGCCGAGCGAACTCGCTGCCGACATGCGGATCGCCGCCTTCTCCGCGCGCGAAGATCCGCGCGACGCGTTCTGCAGCGAGCGATTTGGGACATTCGAATCGCTGCCGGCCGGAGCGCGCGTCGGCACCTCGAGCCCCCGGCGCGAACGCCAGCTGGCGGCGTTACGCCCCGATCTGCGATACGAACCCATTCGCGGCAACGTCGACACCCGTCTGCGCAAACTGCGTGACGGAGAGTTCGACGCGATCGTGCTGGCGATGGCTGGTTTGAACCGGCTGCGCGTTCGCGCGACGCATACCATAGCTTTTTCCCCCGAGACGCTCGTCCCGGCGGTCGGACAAGGCACGCTCGCCATCGAGGTTCGTGCCGGCGACGACGCGCTCGGCGCGATTCTGCGCGACGCGGTGAACGACGCCGCATCCGAATGGTGCGTGCGCTGCGAACGCGCCGCGCTGCGCGAGTTGCGGATGGGCTGCAACGCACCGGTCGGCATTCACGCGACGCTCGAAGGCGACACGCTCGCAGCGCACGGCGCGTACGCGATGGAATCCGAGATCGCTCGCGTTCGTCTCGAGCGGGCGGTCGCATCCGCCGCCGACGCCGAGGCGCTGGGGTCGGAACTCGGACGCGAGCTCGCCGGCATCGTCGCACCGATGGCCGGCACGGTCGTCCTGCTGCCGCGAACGCAAGAACGCCCCAGCCGGATCGGAGCGGCGCTGCGCGCGAAAGGCGCCGAGGTGATCGAACTTCGCGCCGGCGATGCCGGCCCCGAGCGCGCGCCGCACGTCTTGATTTTCCCGTCGAGCGGCTCGGTAGCGGCCGCGCGAACGTATCTGGCGCGGCTCCAACGCACGCGAGAGAAACCGCTGGTGCTGGCGATGGGTCCAGAGTCAAGTGAAGCGGCGCGGGCGGCCGGTTTTCCACCCGACGCCGTTGCACCCGAGGCGTCGATCGATTCGCTCATCCGTCTCGCATCAACCAAGGAGCAGCCGATCCGCCGATGATTCGCACCCGTCGCCTCCGCCGCACCGCAACGATACGCGGACTCGTTCGCGAGCACCGGCTTCATGCCGATCAACTCGTGATGCCGCTCTTCGTAGCCGAACGCGCGCAAGACGCCGTGCCGATCGCATCGATGCCCGGCATTTCACGCTATACGGTAGACGGCGCCGTTGCCGAGGCGCGCGAGCTGTTCGCGCTGGGCATCAAGAGCGTGATGGTCTTCGGCATTCCCGCCGCGAAGGACGCGCTCGCAACGAGCAACTACGATCCGCAGGGCGTCGTCCAGCAAACGATTCGCGCCGTCAAAGCGGCGATTCCGGAGATGGTCACGATCGCGGATCTGTGCAACTGCGAATATACCGACCACGGGCACTGCGGGCCGCTCGACGCGCTCGGCAACGTCGACAACGACGCGACGGTCGAGCTGCTCGTGCGCACCGCAATCACGTACGCCCAAGCCGGCGTCGACGTCGTCGCACCGTCCGACATGATGGACGGACGCGTCGAAGCGATCCGCTCGGCGCTCGACGCGCGCGGGTTCGTACACACGGCCATCCTCGCGCACAGCGCAAAGTACGCCTCCGCGTTCTACGGTCCGTTCCGCGAGGCCGCCGGCTCGACGCCGCAATCGGGCGATCGCCGCGGCTACCAGATGGACGCGCCGAACGTGCGCGAAGCGTTGCGCGAAATCGCACTCGATATCGAAGAGGGTGCCGATGCGGTGATGATCAAACCGGGGCTGCCCTACCTGGACGTGGTGCGCGCCGCACGCGACGCGTTCGACGTGCCGATCGCCGTCTACAACGTCAGCGGTGAGTACGCGATGCTCAAAGCCGCGATCGCGAACGGCTGGCTCGACGGCGATCGCGCCGTCGACGAAGTGCTCGTTTCGTTCGTACGCGCGGGGGCCGACATCGTCGTCACGTATTTTGCCAAAGAGTGGGCCGCGCGGCATGGCTGACGCGGCGATCGTCATCCTCGCAGGCGGCGAAGCCACGCGTTTCCCGGGGAAACTCGAACGGGAAATCGACGGAACGCCGATGGTGGTGCGCGTCTACGAGCGCCTGCGTGGAGCGCGCCCGATCTATATTGCCGGTAAAGGCGGGTTTCCCGGCGCGCTCGACGCGCGGCTGGATTGCACGCTGATCGTCGACCGGGAACCCGGCCGCGGTCCGCTCGCAGCGCTCGTCGGGGCGTGCGGCGCGATCGACGCTCCGCGCGTTTTTGCCGTTGCGGCGGATCTTCCGAACCTCGATGCCGCACTGCTGGACGAACTGGAACGCGCTTGGGTGGACGGCGATGAAGCCGTCGTCCCGAAGCACGAGGGCGGCATCGAACCGCTCGCCGCACTGTACGACCGCACGGCGGTGCTGGAACGCGGGTTTGCGCTGCTCGAACGGAGAAAACGCGCGATGCGCGATTTGCTGGCCGGATTGCGCGTGCGTTACGTGCCGATGGATTCCGCGCGCTTCGTCAACGTCAACACCCCGGCCGACTTGGAGCGTGCTCTTTCGTGAAATACGAGCGGTCCATCTCCGCGTTCGCGCGCGCCAGGAACGTGATCGCCGGCGGGGTGAACTCGCCCGTGCGCGCCTTCAAGGGCGTCGGCGGTTCGCCGGTGTTCATGAAGAGCGGTTCCGGCGCGACGCTGCGCGACGTCGACGATCGCGAGTACGTCGATTACGTCCTCTCGTGGGGGCCGCTGATCCTCGGGCACGCCTATCCCGCCGTCGTCAAGGCGATTTCGAGCGCGGCCGCGCGCGGAAGTTCGTTCGGCGCACCAACCGACGCCGAGAGCGACTTGGCCGAACTCATCATCTCGATGCTGCCGTCGATCGATCGCATCCGCTTCGTTTCGAGCGGAACCGAAGCGACGATGAGTGCCGCGCGATTGGCTCGCGGGTTCACGCACCGGCCCAAGATCGTGAAGTTCGCCGGATGTTATCACGGGCACGGCGATTCGTTTCTGATAGCGGCGGGGTCGGGCGCCCTCACCACCGGCGTCCCGAATTCGCCGGGAATTACCGAAGGCACGGCGCACGATACGATCGTGCTGCCCTTCAACGACGTCGTGGCGGTCGAGAAGGCGTTCGAAGCCAACACGGATGCGATCGCGGCGGTCGTCGTCGAGCCTTACGCCGGAAACATGGGGCTCGTACCCGCGCAGCCCGGCTATCTGCAGCGCTTGCGCGAGCTTTGCACGGAACATCGCGCATTGCTCGTCTTCGATGAGGTCATGACCGGATTTCGGGTCGCGCGTGGCGGGGTTGCCGAAGTTGAAAACATCCGCCCCGATCTGACCACGCTCGGCAAGGTCATCGGCGGCGGGTTGCCGGTCGGCGCGTTCGGCGGCCGGGCCGACGTGATGGCCTATCTCTCGCCGGACGGCCCGGTATACCAAGCGGGTACGCTTTCCGGCAATCCGCTGGCGATGGCCGCCGGCATCGCGACGCTGCGGGCGATCCGCGACGACGCGACCATGTACGACCGCCTCGACGTTATGACGAAGCTGCTGACCGACGGCTTGCACGAAGTCTTGGTCAAGCATGGCGTTCCGCATTACTCGACGCAGGCGGGGTCGATGTTCTGCACCTTCTTCACGGAGGGCCCGGTCGTCGATTTGGAAAGCGCCATGAAGTCGGATACGGCCTTCTTCGCGAAGTACTTCCACGCCATGCTGGACCGCGGTTTCTACCTCGCGCCTTCCCAATTCGAGGCCGGTTTCGTTTCGACGGCGCATACGACGCGCGACGTCGAACGCACGCTTGCTGCAGCCGACGCCGCCGTGACCGAGATCCTGGCGGACGCATGATCGAGCTGGTCGGCGTCTCGATCCCCCGTCTATACGCCTACCACCGGGCGCTGCGGGCCGCCCAGGCCGCCGGTGAGACGACCATCACCTCCAACGGCCTGGCCGCGCTGGTCGGACAGACGATTTCCAGCACCCAGATCCGCAAGGACCTCTCCGCCCTCGGCCCGCTCGGCCGCCGCGGACAGGGGTATGCTATCAATCCGCTAGTGGAACAGCTGGCCTGGGTTCTAGGATTAGAGCATGACTGGCGTATCGCGATCGTGGGCTTCGGCTACTTGGGCCACGCCTTCGCAACGTTTATCACCGCTCGAGAGTCGCGATTTCGCATCGCGGCAATTTTTGACAGCTCGCCCGTGGTAGTCGGACAGTGCTGGCAGGGTACCGACGTGCACGACGCGTCGACCCTCGAACGGATCGTCCGCGAACGCGATTGCAATATCGGCGTCATCGCCGTGCCGGCCGAAGCGGCGGAGGAAAGCGCCGCACGTCTCGCCGACGCGGGCGTCCGCGCGATCATGAACTTCGCGCCGGTTCCGCTGCACGTGCGCGCGCCGGTGATCGTGCGCAACATCGATCTCGCGGGTGAGATGTCGATTCTCACACATCGGTTGAGCATCGGACCCCTTCAGCGCGAGGCGAGCGCCTGATGCCGATCGTCTGCATCGGTCTCTCGCATCACACCGCGCCTGTCGAAGTGCGCGAACGGCACGCGTTTCCGGCGACGCGCATGGCCGAGGCGCTGGTCGCGCTGCGCGACTACGAGGCCGTAAAAGAAGCGGCGATGCTGCAGACCTGCGGACGTCTGGAAATCTACGCCGAAATCGACGACTACGAAGCCGGCGTGACGCAGCTCAAGTCGTTCCTCTCGAACTTCGGGCATCGCTCGACCGACTACGACATCGAGTCGTTCCTCTACACGCTGCTCGGGCGTCAAGCGATCGAGCACCTGTTCCGCGTTTCGACGGGCTTGGATTCGATGCTGATCGGCGAAGCCGAGATCCTCGGTCAGGTCAAAGAGGCTTACGCGCAAGCGCAGCACGCGCGTTCGCTCGGCAAGATCTTGCACCGCCTATTCCGCGAAGCGCTCAACGCCGGCAAGACGGCGCGTTCGCAGACGCGCATCGGTGACGAGTCGGTATCCGTCGCAACCGCTGCGGTCGAGGCCGCCAAGGCGAAGCTCGGAACGCTGCAGGGAAAATCGGTCGTCGTCATCGGCGCGGGCAACATGGGCCGTATCGCCGTCAAGCGTTTGCGCAACGAAGGCGCGGATCGCTTGATCGTCACCAATCGTGCCATGTCGCGCGCGCGCGACCTGATCGCCGAAGCCGGCTTCGGCGAAGCGATCGAACTCCCGGGGCTGGTCGAGGCGCTGGCGGCCGCCGATCTCGTCGTGACGTCAACGGGAGCATCCCATTTCGTCGTCACGCGCGCCGGCGTCGCCGAAGCGATGGCACAGCGGCCCGAGCGGCCGCTGTTCATCGTCGACATCGCGGTTCCGCGCGACGCCGAGCCGGAAGTCGCCGAGATTCCGAACGTGTCGCTGGTCGACATCGACGGGCTCAAAACGGTGGTCGACGAGAAGCTCGAGATTCGCCGCGAGTCGATTCCCGCCGTGGAAGAGATCATCGACGAGTACATCGCGCGTTTCGGCCACTGGTATCAGGCGCGCGTCGCGGTACCCGTGATCGCCACGCTCACGCAAAAGGCCGAAGCGATCCGTACCGCCGAACTGGAGCGCCTCTTCGCACGGTGCCCCGAACTCACCGAACGCGAACGTCTGCTGATTACCGGCATGACGATGACGATCGTGTCGAAGCTGCTGCACTCGGTGATCTTGAAGATCCGCGAGAAAGCCACCAGCAACGCGACCGAAGCGCTTTCCCACGCGCGCGTGCTCGACGAGCTGTTCGAGCTCAATCTCGCCGAACACATCGCCGGCCTGATTCCGCATCCGGCCGTCGCGGATGTCGACGAATAACGCACCCGGTACCGTTTTCTTAGTCGGCGCGGGCCCGGGCGATCCGGGCCTGTTGACGTTACGCGCCGCCGACGTCTTGCGCCATGCGGACGTGCTCCTTTACGACGCGCTCGCCAGCGATCCCATCGTTGCGATGGCGCCGGCGGCATGCGAACGCATCTTCGTCGGCAAACGCGGCGGCGATCACGCGATGCCGCAGGAAGAGATCGAAACGCTCGCTGCAACAAAAGCTCGCCAAGGCAAGCGCGTGGTGCGGCTCAAGGGCGGCGACCCGTTCGTCTTCGGACGCGGCGCCGAGGAAGCGCAGGCGCTGCGCGCCGCCGGCATACCGTTCGAAGTGGTACCCGGCATTACGTCCGCGATCGCCGCGCCTGCTTACGCCGGCATCCCGGTAACGCATCGTTCGCACAACCCGGCGTTTACGGTCGCGACCGGTCACGAAGATCCCACCAAACCGGCATCGACGATCGACTGGGCGCGGCTCGCCGATCCGCATCGCACGCTCGTGCTGCTGATGGCGATCGGCAATCTGCGTGAGATCGCCGCGCAACTGATCGCGCACGGGCTCGTCGCAGAGACGCCCGTCGCCGTCGTTCAGGATGGAACGCGGCCGACGCAGCGCACGGCCACCGGCACGCTCGCGACGATCGCCGACGACGTCGCCGCCGCTGGAATCGTCGCGCCCGCAATCGCGATCGTTGGTGAAGTCGTACGATTGCGCGAAGAGATCGCGTGGTTCGACCGCGGCGCGCTCTTCGGCAAGCGCGTGCTGCTCACGCGCCCGGCACATCAAGTGCAAGCCTTTGCAAATGCGCTGTACGCGCGCGGCGCCGAACCGATCGTCGCATCGACGGTCGCCATCGAACCGCCGGACGATTCGCACGCGGGCCATCACGCCATCGACGATCTCGCGAGCTACGCGTGGATCGTTTTTTCGTCGCAGAATGCCGTCGAAGCGTTCTTCGACCGGTTGAACTCGCTCGATGCCGACGCGCGCTACATCGGACGTGCGAAGGTCGCTGCGATCGGCACGCGCACGGCGCAGCGACTGCGCGAGTACGGCGTCCGCGCCGATCTCGTCCCTGCCGAGTTCGTGAGCGAAGAACTCGCGCCGTCACTGATCGACGCCGCGAAGACCGGGGACCGAGTGCTCGTCTATCGCGCGCAAGATGCGCGTGACGTGCTCCCGCAGATGTTGGAAGATGCAGGGCTGCGCGTGACGGTCGTGGATGCCTACAAAACGACCTTCGTGCGGGATCCGGAGTTCGCACAGAAAGTCGCACGCGCCGACGTGCTGACGTTCACCAGCGCGAGCACGGTGCAGGGCTTCGCTCAAGCGCTCGGCGGCGATGCCGCAGCGGTCGCGGCGGCGCACGGTAAAACCGTTGCGTGCATCGGACCGATAACGGCCGATGCAGCACGCGAGTACGGGCTGCGGGTCGACGTCATCGCAGACACGTTCACGGCAGCCGGCTTGCTCGACGCACTCGAAGCGTACTTCGCACTGCGCGCATGATGCAGATTCTTTTCGGGGCCGTCTTGGCCGCCGCGGTCGCCTTCGCCGCCTATCGCGCGCGGTCGCTCTCGCGCGGCGGAGCGATTGCCGCGTTTGCAATCGGCGCGATCGTCTTCGGTGCCGGCGGCTGGCCGGCAGCGCTCGTGCTCTTTGCCTTCTTCATTCCGTCGACGCTGTTGTCGCGCGCCGGACGCGCCAAGAAGGCAACGCTGGTCGACGTCGGTAAGCACGGCCCGCGCGATGGGTGGCAAGTGCTCGCGAACGGCGGCGTCGCGGCGCTTTGCATCCTCGTCGCGCCGCGTTTCGGCGCACTCTATGCGGCGGCGTTCGCCGGCGCGTTTGCCGCAGCCTCAGCCGACACGTGGGGCACCGAGATCGGGACGCTGGCCGCCGGAAAGCCGCGTTCGATTCTTTCGTTCGCGCCCATGGAACCCGGGCTTTCGGGCGGGATAACGCTCTCCGGATCGCTTGCAACGATCGGCGGTGCGTGCTGCGTGGCGATCGTCGCCTGGCTCGTCCACCTCGGACCGTTTCTTCCGATCGCTGCGGCCGGCATCGCCGGCGCGTTCTTCGACTCCGTCCTTGGAGCCGGGGCGCAAGCGCTGCGGCACTGCCCCGCATGCGATGTCGATTGCGAAACCAATCCGCACCATTGCGGCACGCCGGCGCCGCTGCGCCGCGGGTTCGGCTGGATGGAAAACGACGCCGTCAATCTCGCAGCGACGTTCGCGGGCGCCGTCGTCGCCGGAGTGTGGCGTTAGCATGCTGCGCGCCGTCTTCAACCGCCCGCTCGCGCTTTCGTTCGCAGCGCTGTGGTTTGTAGGATTTCTCGTTAGCGAGACGGCGGCGATCGTGGCGTTCAGGCGGATCGGGTCGTCGGCTTCGCTGCCGTTCGTGATACCGGCAATTGCGCTCTTCGTCTTGAGCTTATGGACGGCGTGGCGCCATCCGTGGGCCCTTGCAATTGGAACGGCGCTCGGCGGACTGCAAATCGTGGGCGCGATCGGCTGCGCGATCGAACTTCACAGCGGGATCGCGGCGATGAAAGCTTCCGAACTCTTGGCGCTGGGCGTCGACCCACGGGTCGGCGTCGAAGTGAACCTGGCATACTCGCTCGTCGCGTCCGCCTTGTTCTTGTGGGCAGTCGTTCGCTTCGTGCGACGATGACGCGGCCGCTTTCGCCCAAGAACGTCGCGCAGCTCGGACGGCTGGCGAAGCGTTCCGTCGCACAGCCGCATGCGTTCTTGCCGCAACTGCCCGACGCACGATACGAAATTGTGTATCTCGATCCGCCGTGGTACTACTACGGGAGCCCGATCAAAGATGCTGCGGCCGCAAAGCACTATCCGCTGATGACCGTCGAACAGCTCGCGCAGATCGACGTGCGCTCGATTCTGACCAAGAGCGCGGCGGTCTTCATGTGGGCGACGTGTCCGCGCCTCGATTTTGCGCTGAAACTCATCGAGGCGTGGGGGCTGCACTATCGCGGCGTCGCGTACGTGTGGGTGAAAACCAATGCGAAGGGCGGCATCATCGCGGGACAAGGCGTACCGCCGACGTTTACGAAGCCGACCACCGAGCTGCTTCTGGCCGCGACGACGAAGCCGACGGGCCGGCCGTTTCCGATTCTCGACTTCGCACAGTCGCAAGTCGTTTTGAGCCCGCGCGGCGTGCACAGCGAAAAGCCGGCGGTGTTTCGCGAACGCATCGAATCGCTGTGCGGCGACCTTCCGCGCATCGAACTATTCGCTCGCTCGCGCACTCCGGGCTGGGACGCCTGGGGCGCCGAGGTCGGCAAGCTCGACTAGCAGTTACATTGTCACCCTGAGCGTAAGCGCGAAGCGCTGTAGTACCTTCGGCGCTGCGCTCAGGGTGACACGCTCAGGGTGACACTGTCGGCTGTTGAACGAGGCCGATCATGTTGCCGGCGGGATCTTGGAAGAGCCCGATGATGGGACCGTTCGGAACTTGGTCTGGGCCCATCATGTGCGTACCGCCGTGCGCTAAAATTTCTTTGAACGCTTGCGCGATGTCGGGTACGGCAATGTAGAAGGTCACGTGTCCGGTATAGCCGTTTTCGGGCAGCGCGCCGATGCCGCCCTCGACGCGCGGATCGCCGGTTTTCACGAACGTGTAGTCGGCGATTCCGGAACCCGGAACGGGGTCGCCGATTTCCCAATCGAACGCATCGCGATAGAACGCCCGATGCTTCTGCGGATCGCTCGTAAGGATCTCGAAATAAACGACGGGATTGCTCACGGGCTTACTCCGGAATCTCGACGAGGCCGACGACGTGACCGCCGGGATCTTTGAAGTAACCGATGACCGGGCCGCCGGGGACTTGTTCCGGACCCATCACCTTCGAGCCGCCGAGTTTTGCGATCGTCGTGAACGCCTTCGGCATGTCCGTGACTCCGACGTAGAACGTGACGTGTACGTCGCAGCCGTCGGGGGGACCGCCAATCCCGCCGGAGATCCCGCCTGGAACCCCCGTCTGGATGGTGGTGTACGAATTCCACGCGCCGTCGACGGGCTCGCCGATCTCCCACCCAAAAGTATCGCTGTAGAACGAGCGCAGCGCGGGCGCGTCCTTACTGTTGATTTCGAAGTGCACGACTGGTCGACCCATTTCAGAAACTCCTACGGTGGCGGCGAGGCCGCAAGCGACAGTGGAATGATCTTAAACAGATTTACTTGTAAAAAGCAAGTACTAGGCGAAAAGACAAGTGTATGCTAGGATCGACTCGTGGTAAATCGAGGCTACGGCCAGTATTGCGGCTTCGCCCGGGCGCTCGAGTTCGTGGGCGAACGCTGGGCGTTGCTGGTCATTCGCGATCTGCTGGTCGGCGCGAAGCGATTTAGCGAACTGCAGCGCGGCCTTCCCAACATTCCGAGCAACATCCTCACGGCGCGCTTGAAAGAGCTCGAGGCCGCCGGCATCGTACGGCGCACGGCGCGCCCGCGCCCCGAGGGCGGCGTCGCGTACGAGCTGACGGCGGACGGGCGCGAACTCGAGGAGAGCGTGATCGCGCTGAGCCGGTGGGGCGCGAAACGCCTCGGTATCCCGTACCCCGACGAAGTCGTAACCAACAATTCTATGGCGATGGCGCTGCGCAGTACGTTCCGTCCGGAGCACGCGATGAAAGGCGAACGCCTTGCGCTCGAACTGCGCATGGGCGCGATCGTCGTCAACGCGCAGGTTCGCGGCGGCAGCGTCGTGACCGGAACCGGGTCGCTCGTTGCTCCCGATCTCGTCATCGAGGGCGGCCACGACATCCGCGCGCTGATGGCCGGTGAAGTAACGCCGAAAGAGGCGCTCAAGAACGGCAGCGTACGCGTGCAAGGAAAACGCGCGCTGCTCGACCGCTTCGCCGCGCTCTTTCAAATCTAGTTTCTGTGTCACCCTGAGCTTGTTGAAGGGCATCGCCTTCTACATTTCGACTCGCTGCGCTCGCACAATGTTTTCGATGCACCCTTCGACTACGCTCAGGGTGACACGGGGTTACTTTCCGCCGTATTTCTTTTCGACGTAGGCGATGATCGCGTCGTCGTCGTCGGCGATTTTTACGTCACCGTCGGTCATCGACGGGATGCCGGTGACGCCGAAGATTTCCTTCACGTTGGTACGGGCCGCGTGGTCGTGCGGTACGTTGACGTTTTTATAGTCGAGCAGCATGTCGGTAAACTTCGAGCGGACGCGCGCGCAATACGGGCACCACTCCGCCTGGTACAGGACGATATTCGTGTCGATCATGGCGCTTGGAGTGCGCTCGCGTCCGGTCCCGCCCCTGCTGCCGTCACACCGCGGAGCTCGCAGGCGTTGCATCGAAGGAAGACCTCGGAGGCAGCCATGGTCACGCTGGTAGAACCGCCACGGCGTATGGGGCGAGCGACGCTCGGCTCCGTAGCCCTGCACGTGCTCGCCGCGCTTTCCATTCCGGCGCTCGCTTGGACCGCTTCGACCGCCCCGGCCGTCGAGACGGTCAGCTTCTCAAAGGTCGAGCATATCGTGATCGTCCCGCCCGAGCGCCGGCCGCAGCCCAAGCCCGTCGCGCCGCATCTGACGATCGTGCCCAAGGTCACGCTGGTCACCGAGCACCTCGAGCTCTCGAAGACCTCCCCGCGGCACTCCTCGTCGCCGCCCCCGGCCAACCAGAGCACCCGCTCGAGCGCACCGACGATTGCCGCAAACTCGGTGACCGGCAACGGGACGATCGCGGGCGACGCGGAGCCGCGAGCGACGGCGACGCCGGCCAACCGTGAGGTTGCGAGCGTCGGTACGCACGATGCCGGCGGCTACCTGCCGTTCGGCGCGGAGCAGCCCGACCCGGTGCTCAACCCGTCCGTGCGGCGCCAGCTCGACACGCTCGGCGTACACGTAACGCTGATCGTTACCGTCGGAGAAGACGGCAGGACCAAGAACGTCGCGTTCGAGCCGGCGGTCGACTCCGCGCTCCAGAACCGGATCGAGTCGCTGCTGGCCGACGCGAGTTGGGATCCTGCGATATGCGGCGGCGGCGTTTCGTGCGAAGGGCGCGCGACGATCAAACTGTGAGGCGTCGGGCGCGCACCAGCAGCGCCGCGCCGATGCCGCCGCCCACGATTCCGGAGCGCAGACGCTCGAGATGAAAACCGCGCGCCGCGATCTCGACCTGATCGCTGGTGTCGTGTTCGTCCATCTCCTCATATCCCAGATCCGAAAAGCCGATGCGGCGCAGCGGCGACGTGACGAACACCATCGCCTGCGATGGAGCGCGACGCGCGTGCGCGCGCGCGAAGCGCATTTCGCGAACGTTGTTGCGGTCCAAACCGAACTGCGTCGCGAACAGGGCCAGCGGCGCGCCGGCGCATTCGCCATCGATTCGCAAGAGCCCGCGGCGCTCGAATGCAAGCGGGGCTACGGGCAAATACAAATCGTGCACTTCGTGAGCCGCGACGCGTCCGTTCCACAGCAGCGCCTGGCCTCCGCGATACGCCCACTGGCGGTCGAACCGCGTTGCGAGCGCCAGCGTATCGCCCGCGTCGATTTCGCCAAGCGCCATCACGTCGGGATCCGACTCGGCCAGAAAAGAAGCGAGCGAACGCATTGCGCCCGCTCGCCGAAGTCGATGCGTTCGAACGAGAGCGAGGGTTAGAGGATCGATTTTCCCAACCCCGAGCAGATCAAGCCGACGGCAAGCGTCGCGGTTTGATTCTTGTTGTCGAGGATCGGGTTAATCTCTACCATCTCGATGGATCCGAGCTGCCCGGAGTCGGCGAGCATTTCCATGACGAGGTGGGCTTCGCGGTAGCTCAATCCGCCTTTTACCGGCGTGCCCGTTCCGGGGGCTTCGCTTGGGTCGATGCCGTCCATATCGAACGAGACGTGAATCGCACGTCCGTCCGCGCCGGCAATCGCGCGCGCTCGTTCCATCACGTGCACCATGCCGAGCTTGTCGACGTCGGTCATCGAAAACGCCTTCACGCCGGATTCGCGTAACAAGCGCTTTTCATTTTCGTCGACGTCGCGCAGACCGATCTGAACCGTACGATCCGCGACGGCGAATCCATTCTTAAGTGCGAACCACAGCGGCATCCCGTGGACGTTTCCGCTATGCGAGGTCTCGGGGCTGTTGATGTCTGCGTGCGCGTCGATCCACACGAGGCCCGGCGCTTCTCCGCGCGCGCGCTTCAACCCGGCGAGCGTTCCCATCGCAATCGAATGATCGCCGCCGAGTACGATCGGGAACCCGCCTTCGCGCACGGCGCCTTCGATCACCGCAGCGAGGCGGTCGCAGACCTCTTGAATGACGTCGAAGTACTTCGCGTGTGAGTCGGCGGTCGCGGCCGACTCGCGAATCGGAACGTCGAGATTGCCGTGGTCGTTGATCGTACCGATTGACAGACCGCGCAATTTGTCGTGGAGGCGCGCGTAGCGAACTGCCGACGGGCCCATATCGACGCCGCGACGGCTGGCCCCAAGGTCCATCGGTACGCCGACGATATCGACGCGCTTTTCGCGGCTGAGTGTTTCGTTCACGGACCGGCCCCGTTCGTCGGCGGCGGCGAAAAGACCCGCATTGCAATGACGCGCAGGACGCCCGCAATCGGGACCGCGACCAGCATGCCGACGAGACCGCCCAGGTCGCCGCCGATAAGCAGGGCGAGGAGCACGATGAACGGGCTTAGGCTGACCTGATTGCCGACGATGTTCGGCGCGATCACGTGTCCCTCGACCTCGAAGATACCGACGAACACGATCAGCACGATCAGTGCGTTCACCCAGCCGTTGACGAACAGCGCAGTGGAGATTGCCGGTACGAAGGCGAGAATCGCGCCGACGTACGGAATCAGATCGCCGATCGCCGCGAGCAGACCGAGCAAGAATGCGTACGGAACGCGCAGGATCAGCAGTGCGATCGTAATGAGTACGCCGACGGCGAGCGCAACTAATAACTGTCCTCGGATGAACCCGCCGATGACGTGATCGACGTCGTGCAGGAAGTCGAGCGTCGCGCGCCATCGCTTCGGGGGAATAACGGCCGAGAGACCGTTCTTCAGATTGTCGAGATCGAGCAGCAGATAGGCCGTGATCAGCGGAATGATCACGAACGTGGCGATCGCCACGAACGTGCCCATCAGCACCACCACCGCCTGCCCGACCGTCTCGACGCCGTGCACCTTGATCCAAAGAATGGCCTGGTCCGGAATTCTTACGAGTTCCGCGCGCATCCACGGTGGAAACTTCGACATAACCGGGTCGCTCGGATTGTTGAGCATCGCGTTTAGCGACGCGACGGTAGCCGGCGTTTCCGCCACGATCTGACCGATGTCGGAAACGATTCGCGGAAGCAGAAACGTTCCGGCGACGGCGAGTACGGCCAGGATACCGGCGTAGACGATCAGGATCGCGTAGATGCGATGCATCCAGCGCGTCAGCCAGTGCACCGCCGGGTAGATCAAGTACGCGAAAAACACGGCGCCGATCAGAATGTAGATGATCCCGCGAATGCGCGCGAAAAAGCCGATGAGGAAGTGGCCGAGATACGCGGCGAGGACGAGGATCATCAACACCTTGAGCGCGAGGGTCACGCGCTCGTCGGTTACCCAGCCCCACGGGTTGCGCCCCGGCATTTACTCCTCTCGCGCGCGCCGGATCGCGTCCGACGGCATCGCGCGCTTCACGAGCGCGGTAAAGGCGTTCGAACCGGCATTTGCGATTTTCTTCAGCGCGGCCGGTGCGCCGAGATAGCCGTCGTCGTAATCCATCAGAAAGAGAAAGAGGCGATGACGGTCGGGGATCTCGACGTCGGTCCAGCGGCGCGCGCGTTCGACCGCATCGGCATCGTGCGCCTTCAGGGCCGCAAGTACGGCGGCGTCGTCCGGCGCGTTCTTTACGATGACGGCAAATGCTCGATGGCTCAGACCGAGCTGCTTGAGCAGGCCGCGGTCCATCGGGCTTTGTCCGTACAGGTAGGAGCCGAGCGTCCCGTTGAGCGCGGCGCGCGCTTTGTCGATCAGGCGCGGCAACCACGTGATGCCGCCGAGCGACTCGCTCCAGCGCCGCGGCGGCACGACGGTTAAGTTTCGTGCTTCCATGCGGCCGCGTTCGCCGCTCTAAGGAGGAGATACTGCGCCCCGCATGCGAACGCGTCACCATGTTGCGTCGTTCCGCGGTTTTGCTTGCGATTGCCGTGCTAATGCTCGGCTTTGCGGGCCGCGTCTCCGCCGCGACCCTTCCCCAGCCGTTTGCCCAGCTCAACCGCGACGTTCGCAAACTTGCGGCGCGTTTACCGGCGTCGAACGCGCTCGAGGTGCTGGACTTGAGCACCGGCTACCGTATCGGCTTCAATGCCGGTTCGAGCATGCCGGCGGCTTCGACGATCAAGGTCCCCGTGATGGTCGCCGTGTTTCGACAGCTCGCCGACGGGAAGTTCGATTTGACGCACCGCGTTACGCTGCTGGCGCGCGACAAAGATTGGGGTTCCGGCGAGCTCTGCGACGCGCCGGCCGGTACGACGTATGCCGTCTCGACGCTGCTCGATAAGATGATCGAGATCTCCGACAACACGGCAACCAATATGCTGATCCGTTTGGTCGGATTGCACGCGATCAACACCACGATGCTGGATCTCGGACTCGAGCATACGCGCCTCAAAGACGACGTGCGCACCGAGGGCTGGTCGATCCGCGCGGAACTGCGGACGTCGCCGCACGACCTAGTTCATCTGCTCGCGATGATGGCGCGCCGCCAACTGATCGACGAGTGGTCTTCCAACGAGATGGTGACGATCCTCGAAGGCAACGAGTTCAACTCGCTGCTGCCCGCGCCGCTCCCCGGCGTAACGATCGCGCACAAAACCGGTTCGCTCTACGACACGCTCAACGACGCCGGCATCGTGTACGCCGACAACGGCCCATACGTGATCGCGGTGATGACCACCGGTCTGCCGTCGCTCAGCCTCGGCCGCGCGTTCATCCACACGATCTCGCGTCTGACGTATCGCGACGAGCAGCGCCTAGCCGAATGGCGCGACGCCAACGGCATGCTCCCCTTCGCATTCGGCCCCGGCGTCAACCTGAATAACTCACCCGATTACACCTATTGGAGCAGCGGCGGCAACAACTAACGCGTTCGTCATCCTGAGCGTAGCGAACGCAGTGAGCGTAGTCGAAGGACCGCTTCCAAAATAAAGCCCGCATATCTCTAAGCGGGCTTTGTTCTTGCAGCTGTCCTTCGACTACGGCGCTGCGCGCCTACGCTCAGGATGACAGGGTAGAAACCTTCCCCAGTGCGTACGTGCGGGAGAGCCAGGAGTCGTAGCGGGGTTCGCGGCCGGTGACGATGCGGTTGTAGAAGTCCGCGAGTTTTTTGGTGACGGGGCCGATCGTGCCGTCGCCGACGACGCGGCGATCGACGCCGCCGACGGAACAGATGCCGGACGCGGTTCCGGTGAAAAAGATCTCTTCGGCGGAATAGAGTTCGCCGCGATCGATCGAACGTTCGACGACGTCGATGCCGAACTCGTCGCGCGCGATGTCCATGATTGCGCGACGCGTGCATCCTTCGAGTACGTTCTGCGACGGATCGGGCGTGTAGAGAACGCCGCGGCGTACGAGAAACAAGTTCTCGGCCGACCCTTCGGCGACGTGTCCGTCGTGCGAAAGCAGGATCGCTTCATCGTATCCGTTCTGGATCGCTTCGCTCTTTGCGAGCGCGGAGTTGACGTAGAGCCCGGTAATCTTCGCGCGCGGCGGTGCCATCGTGTCGTCGGCGCGGCGCCACGAACTGACGCACACTTGCAGCGACCGATGCTCGTCCAAGTAGCTGACGAACGGGATTGGGACGATCGCAAACGCGTCGGGCACGTTGTGGAGGCGCACGCCGACGTCCTCGGCGGCCTTGTAAATGAACGGCCGGATGTAGACGTTGGTTTCGAAGCGGTTGCGCAGGCACAAATCGACGGTGATGTTCACCAGCTCGTCGACGGTGTGCGGCAGCACCATCGTCAGAATCTTAGCCGAGGTCGTCAGCCGGTCGTAGTGATCGCGCAGGAGGACCAGCAGCAGTTCGCGCTCTTCCGGGACCCAGTACCCGCGGATACCCTCGAAGCATCCGGTGCCGTATTGCAGACCGTGGGTGAGCAAGCCCACCTTGGCCTCGTCATACCGCCGGAAGTCGCCGCCCGCATAGACCGTCGTCGAAGCCAAATCCACGTTCGTATCCCTTCTGGAAACTCGGGGCAACGGAACTTTCGTAAAGCCTCCTCCCCTCCTTTGGCCCGTTGGCTCGAACCCCCGGGACAACGGGCGGACGCCTCCTCTAGTGACAATGAGGAGAAGGTACCCCACGCGACGAGCGGGCAATCGCACCGGCGTGAATGGATGGGCTCTCGCCGGCACGACCGGCGTTGCTTCCGCGGTGGAGTTCGTCGAGGCGGCCACGATCGTGATGGCCGTGGGGTACGCGCAGGGCTGGCGGGCAGCCCTCGGCGGCACGGTTGCAGCCAGCCTCGCTCTGGGCGCAATCGTCGCGCTGCTCGGGCCGCTTTTCGCGAACGTGGCGACGCTGCAGCGGATCGAATTGGTGATCGGCCCGTTCCTTTTGATATTCGGGTTCAGCTGGCTGCGCAAAGCCGTTCTTCGATATGCCGGCCGCATACCGATGCGTGACGAGAGCGCGATCTACGAACGTCAAGTCGCGCGGTTGAGCGCGGGCGGCGCGGCCGGCTTTGCGGTGTCGTTTCAGGGCGTATTCGTCGAAGGCGTCGAGGTTGTGGTGATCGTGGTCACCTTTGCCGCATCGCATGCGGGAGCGCTTCCGTGGAGCGCGGGAGGAGCGCTCGCCGCCTTCGCCGCCGTTTTGCTGGCCGCAATCGTGCTGCGCAAGCCGTTCGCGCGCGTGCCGGAAAATGCGATGAAAGCGGTCGTGGGTATCATGCTGCTGGCGCTGGGGACGTTTTGGACCGGCGAAGGCCTGCACGTCGCTTGGCCGCTCGGCGATGCGACGCTCTTCGCGATCGCCGGCCTCTACGCCGCGGCTTCCGCCCTTGCCGTTGCGGTGCTGCGACGGGTAAACTAGGCGAGTGAAACCCTACAAACGCATCACGCAGCCGCTCGTACGCGACGGCGATTCGCTGCGCCCCGCAACGTGGGACGAAGCGCTCGATCGCGCAGCCGCCGGTTTGCGCGACGCGAAGGCCCGCGACGCCACCCTCACCTACGGGATGTTCAGCTGTTCGAAGGCGAGCAACGAGCTCAACTTCGCCTCGCAAAAGTTTACGCGCGCGGTCATGGGCAGCAACAACGTCGACAGCTGCAACCGAACTTGACACGCCCCGAGCGTCGTCGGTCTGACGACGGTCTTCGGTGCCGGCGGCGGAACCAGCTCGTACCAAGAGGCTGAGCACGCGGACATCATCGTGCTTTGGGGATCGAATGCACGCGAAACGCATCCGATCTACTTTCACCACGTCCTGAAGGGTATTCACAACGGCGCGAAACTCTACGTGATGGATCCGCGCAAGACCGGTTCGGCCCAGTGGGCAGACGGCTGGCTCGGTCTCGACGTCGGATCCGATATCGCGCTCGCCAACGGCATCGCGCGCGAAATACTCGCCGCCGGGTTGGAGAATCGAGCGTTCATCGATCGCGCGACCAGCGGATTCGAAGCGTTTCGCGCGTGCGTCGAAACCTATACGCTCGAACGGACGGAACGCTTGACCGGCGTACCCGCGCATCTGATCACGGAGTTCGCGCATGCTTACGCGAAAGCCGGAACGGCACAACTCTGCTGGACGCTCGGCATCACCGAACATCACAACGCCGTCGACAACGTTCGCGCGCTGATCAACCTCGCGCTGCTCACCGGTCACGTGGGACGACGCCGCTCCGGGCTCTGTCCGCTGCGCGGGCAGAACAACGTGCAGGGCGGCGGCGACATGGGCGCGATTCCGGACAAGTTTCCAGGCGGCCAGCACGTCGACGATCCGAAGTCTCGCGCGAAGTTCGAGCGCGCGTGGGGCGTCGACCTGAACCCCGAACGAGGGAAAAACCTGACGCAGATGTTCGATGCGATGGAGAGCGGAGAACTCGACACCGTCTACATTATCGGCGAGAATCCGGCGCAGTCCGAAGCCGACCAGCATCGCGCCGTCAAGCTTCTCGGAAGCTTGAAATGCTTGATCGTCCAGGACATCTTTCTTACCAAGACCGGCAAGTTAGCGGACGTCGTCTTTCCCGCATCGTCGAGCTGGTGCGAATCCGAGGGCACCGTTACGAACAGCGAGCGGCGCGTGCAGCGCGTGCGCAAGGCGCTCGAGCCTCCGCAAGGTGCTCGCGACGATATCGCCATTCTCTTCGAAGTCGCCAAGCGGATGGGGTTCGATTGGGGCGAAGCCGTCTCGGAAAACGTCTGGGACGAAGTTCGCTCGCTCTCGCAATGGCACGCCGGCATGAGCTACAAACGCCTCGAGGAGCTGGACGGCATCCAGTGGCCGTGTCCGGATGAAACCCACCCCGGTGCGCCGTTCTTGCACGATCGCTTGTGGGAGGACCCGATCGTCGGGCCGCGTGCGCCGTTTGCCGCCGTCGAAAACGACCCGCCGGTCGAAGGGCTCGACGCCGAGTATCCGATCCGCCTCACCACCGGCCGGCGGCTCGACTCGTTCAACACCGGCGTGCAGAGCGGCGGCTACACGTCGCCGCTGCGACGCGGTGAAAGTCTCGACATCTCACCGGAGGACGCGGCCCACTACGGCGTGCAAGAAGGACAGCCGGTCAGGATCAGCTCGCGGCGAGGATCGGTGGTCGCACCGGTTCGCATCGACCGCGGCCTGCGCGCCGGGCTGGTTTTTATGACGCCGCACTTCAACGACGAGGTCGCCACGAACTTGCTCACCATCGATGCCACCGACCCGCTCTCCGGAACCGCCGAGTTTAAAGCAGCCGCCGTCCGCATCGACGTCCCTTAGGGCCGCCGGTTGGACCTACACTTCACCTCGGCAACGGCCACTCCGCCGGAGCGCGAGGCCGTCGACGCGCTCCTCGGTGCGACCGGCGCGTGGAGCGGCAAAGCGGCGCGCGATCGGCGGCACTTGCTGCTGCCGGCGCTGCATGCCGTGCAAGAACGGATCGGTTGGATCAGCGGCGGCGCATTGAACTACGTCTGCGAGCATCTCGGGGTTCCGCCCGCGGATGCGTACGGCGTCGCGACGTTTTACGAAATGTTTTCGACAAAGCCGCGCCCACCGCTGGTCGTGCACGTCTGCGACGACATCGCGTGCATGGGCGGCGGCGCGAACGAGATCATCGACGCGCTCGAGACCGCGTTCGGGCCTGCCGGCACGCCCGCAGCGGGCGGAACGACGACGTGGATGCGCAGCCCGTGCTTGGGAATGTGCGATCGCGCGCCGGCCGCCTTGGTCACGGCCGCAAGCGCGCAGGCGGTCGCGCGTCAACTCGCGCCGACGAATACACCCGAACTCCAGCACATCGTAGCGGATGCCGTACCCGAGGGAGCGGCACCGCCGCCGCCGCACGTCGGCGGCACGGATCTTCGATTGCTCCGCCGCGTCGCGGCGGGGATCGATCCTTCGAGCCTGGACGCATATCTATCGAACGGCGGTTACCGCGGGCTCGAGCGCGCCTTCGAACTTGGAAGCGCGGGCGTTATTCGCGAAGTCACCGCGTCGAAGCTCTTAGGTCGCGGCGGCGCGGCGTTTCCCGCCGGGCGAAAACTCGACGCGGTCGCACAGGCGCCCGCGATGCCGCACTATATCGTGTGCAACGCGGACGAATCGGAACCGGGAACGTTCAAAGACCGCATCCTGATGGAACACGACCCGTTCGCGATCGTCGAGGCGATGACGATCGCCGCCTTCGCCGCGCGGGCCGAGTTCGGCTTCATCTACATCCGCGGAGAATATCCGCTGGCGACGCAGCGCCTCCAGCACGCGATCGATACGGCGCGCGCGGCGGGGCTGCTCGGCGATCACGTGATGGGACGCGGGTTCCGTTTCGACGTCGAAATCCGGCGCGGCGCCGGCGCGTATATCTGCGGCGAAGAGACCGCGCTCTTCAATTCGATTGAAGGCAAACGCGGCGAACCGCGCAGCAAACCGCCGTTTCCCGTTAACGAAGGACTCTTTCACAAACCGACCTCGATCAACAACGTCGAGACGCTGGCGAACCTTCCGCTCGTGCTGGCGGAAGGCGGCGATGCATACGCGCGCACCGGCACCGAAGGGTCGACCGGCACGCGCCTCTTCTGCCTCTCCGGCGCGATCGTGAAACCCGGCCTTTACGAAGTGCCGCACGGCACGACGGTTGCCGCCGTCGTCGAGATGGCCGGCGGCGTGCCCGCCGGTCACGCGCTGCAAGCCATCCTTCTCGGCGGCGCGGCCGGAACGTTCGCCGGGCCCGAGGCGCTCGAGATGCCGCTCAGCTTCGAGGGCGCTCGCGCGGCCGGCGCGACGTTGGGATCGGGAGTGTTGATGCTGTTCGACGAACGAACGGTGATGCTGGACGTACTCAAACGCATCGCGCGTTTCTTCCGCGAGGAGAGCTGCGGTCAATGCGTGCCGTGCCGGGTCGGCACCGTGCGCCAAGAGGAAGCGCTCGAGCGAATCGACGTCGACCTGATCGACGAGATCGGGCGCGCGATGCGCGACGCTTCGATTTGCGGATTGGGACAAGCCGCGTACAGCGCGATCGAATCGGCGCAGCGCTCGCTGCGGGTTCTCACTCCCGGAGGCGCGCAATGATCGAGATTCTGGTCGACGGTAAACCGGCAAGCGTACCCGAAGGCAGCACGATTCTCGACGCCTGCAATACGGTGGGCGTCGAGACGCCGACGCTGTGTTTCTTGGAAACGCTAACGCCCGTCAACGCCTGTCGCGTGTGCGTCGTCGAGCTGGAAGGTTCGCGCGTGCTCGTTCCCGCCTGCGCGCGCAAGGCTGAGGCCGGGATGAAGGTGCAGACCGATACCGAGCGCGTTCGCCACAGCCGCAAGATGGTGCTCGAGTTTCTGGGATCGTCGGTCGATCTGAGCACCGCGCCGGACGCACAGCGCTACAGCGCGCAGTACGGCGCCGACCCGTCGCGCTACGGACCGCACGCGGAAAACGTGAAGCAGCCGGTAAAGGTGGACAATAACCTTTACGTCCGCGACTACTCGAAGTGCATCATGTGCTACAAGTGCGTCGAGGCGTGCGGTACCGACGCGCAGAACACGTTCGCGATCGCCGCGGCCGGCCGCGGTTTCGAGGCGCATATCTCCACCGAGTTCGACGTGGAACTGCCCGACTCGGCGTGCGTATACTGCGGGAACTGCATCGGCGTGTGCCCGACGGGCGCGCTGATGTTTTCGAGCGAGCACGAGATGCGGCTGGAAGGCACGTGGGACGAATCGCGTCAGACGAAGACCGATACGATCTGCCCGTATTGCGGCGTCGGCTGCACGCTCAGCTTGAGCGTCCAAGACAACAACATCGTCAAAGTGACGTCGCCGCTCGAGAGCAGCGTGACGCACGGCAGCCTCTGCATCAAGGGGCGATTCGGCAGCGTCTACGTGCAGAATCGCGAGGACGAGGCGCCGCAATGAACTCCGGCGGCGGCCCCGGTCGCCCGGGGCGCACCGTCGAGGTCGGCGTCGTCGTTCTCGACGATGTGGCGCGGGCGCCGAAGCACGACGCGGTCGTCACGGAAGAACCGCTTGAGATTCGGCTGGTCGGCGGCGGGAAAACGCAGACGCTCGCCGTGACCATGCGTACGCCGGGACACGATTTCGAGCTCGCGGCCGGTTTCGTCTTTAGCGAGGGCATCGTGACCTCGCTCGACCGGATCGGACAGATTACGTACTGCGTCGACCCGGCGGTCGCGGCCGAACAGCGCTACAACATCGTCAACGTCGAGCTGACTGGGCCGTTGCCGGAACTCGCCCGTTTCGAACGGCACTTCACCGTCAACAGTTCGTGCGGCGTCTGCGGCCGGGCGCAGCTCGATTCGATGCACGACCTCGGCGTCGCCCCGATCGAGGACGGCGTGCGCGTTACCGCGGAGACGCTCTACGCGCTGCCCGAACGGATGCGCGAAGCGCAGCGGATCTTCGAATCGACCGGCGGGCTGCACGCCGCCGCGCTTTTTGACGAACGCGGCACGGCGCTGGCCGTGCGCGAAGACGTCGGCCGCCACAACGCGCTCGACAAGCTCATCGGCTGGGGCCTGATCAACGCAAAACTGCCGTTCGCTCGAACCATCTTACTCGCGAGCGGACGCGCGAGCTACGAGATCTTGCAGAAAAGCGTGATGGCGCGCATCCCGATCGTTGCCTCCGTTTCGGCACCGAGCAGCCTGGCGGTAGATCTCGCGCGCGAGTTCAACGTGACGCTGGCGGGGTTTTTGCGCAATCGCCGCGCAAACGTCTACAGCGCCGCGGAGCGTATCGCATCTCAGTGATCAGGGCTTCCCTCGAGGCGGTGGACCGCCTTCGTTAGACGGGATGTCCCCGAGCGAGGGTTCTTCTTTCGAGAGGTCGTTATCGGGGCTCCACGCCTCGTCGTCGTCGTCGCGATCGACATCCTCGACGGGAACCTCGATCTTATTGCCTTTTTCGCCGGAATCGTGTCCGCGATCGTTAGTCATGTGGTCGGCCATGGCGTAGGTATACCCTTCGAAGCGGCGTGCTAACGCAGACGTTCGAGCGCGGCCATCACGTCTCCGGCGAGCACCGGGCGCGGGACCGTGGCCGACGCTCCGAGACGTGCGGCATTCTCGCTGGCGACGGAAACGATCGGTACGCCGCGTTTGCCGGCGAAAGCCCGCAACCGGGCGGCTTGATCGCGGGTGAGCGGATCGATGTTCACGACCACCGCGTCGATACTCTCTGCGTCCGCAATCGCCGCGACTTCGTCGATCCCGGCCGCCGGCCGAACGCGATACCCGCCTTCGCGCAACCCGTAGGCGAGGAACGAAGCATCGCGTTCTGCATCGAGCACGACGACGGTTCGCGGTGCGCTGGCGCGTGCGACGCGGCGAGGAATCGTGACGATGAACGCGCTGCCCTTCCCCTCTTGGCTCTCGACCGCAATCGTGCCGCCATGAAGCTGCACGATCTGCTTGGCCAAGAAGAGTCCGAACCCGGTTCCCGAGATATTCAGCTTGCGCGCATTCGACGCTCGCGAAAAGCGATCGAAGATGGTCGATAGCTCCGACGACGGAATGCCGATTCCGCGGTCGCGCACCACCACCGTCACGGCGCCGGTTCCGCCGTCGATTTCGACCGAGGGCTTCGCGTCGGAGGGCGTGTACTTGATGGCATTGTCGATGAGATTTGCGAAGACTTGCCGCAGCCGCTCGTCGTCGCCGATAACGCGGGCGTCGCCGGAAACGGTTACGTCGACCTCGCGGCGATCCGCGTACTGTTCGACGATCTCGGCGACGAGCGCCCCAAGATCGACGTCGGAGAGCTGCAGCGCGACCTCGTTGCGTTCGAGGCGCGAAAACGTGAGCGTATCCGACGCCAGCTCGGAGAGCTGAAGCGCCGCGCGCTTGATCGCGTCGAGGTACTCGAGCGGTTCCTCTTCCAGCTTGGCGACTTCGGGGATCAGATCGGCGTATCCGACGATCGAGGTGAGCGGTCCGCGGAAATCGTGCGCGAGCATCGCAATCAGATCGCTCTTCGTCTGACTCAGTTCGAGTACGGCGCTGCGGCGTTCGTCCAGTTCGTGATAGAGCGCGACGTTGCGCGCCGCGACGGCGAAGTATTCCGCAATGAGATCGAGCATGAACAGATCGGTATTGCGCATCGCCCGTCCCCCCGGAGCCCGGGCTTCGAGAACGTAACGTCCGTCGCCGAATTGTCCCGCGTACAGGGCGGCGGTCATATGATCGTCGGCGACGACTCGCCCACGCTTGGCGAGCGCTCCGGAGATCGCGGTATCGGCCGCGGCCGGGAAGCTGACGACGCTGCCGAGCTGATCGACCTCGACCGCCGCACCATTCGGCTGGGCGGCTAAGACGCGCACCTCGACCTGAAGCAATTCGCGAGCGACCTCCTTCACGACGGCCACGAGCTGACGTGCGTCGAAGACCGTGAAGAGGCGGCGTGCGGCTTGCGCGAGCGCGAGCAGGCGATCGTGCTCTTCGGCGAGAGCCGAGGTGCGCTCGACTTCCTCGCTGATGTCGCGCTCGACCGAAACCCAATGCGTGATCCGTCCGGCGTCGAAAATCGGATGGAAGGCAACCTGATTCCAGAAGGTCGATCCGTCCTTGCGGTAGCTGATCACCTCCGCTTCGGCCGAACGGCTTTCAACGATCGCCGCGCGAATTTCCCGCATGCCTTCGTCGTCCGGCATCGCGAGGCGAAACGAGTCGAGATCGCGACCCAGGACTTCTTCGCGCGCATATCCGGTCTGATGCGTGTACGCATCGTTCATGAACGATAAGCGCAGCGTCCCCGTCTGCGGCTCGACGCGATAGATCAGCACGACGTCGCTGGTAGCGTTGATCGAACGCATCAGCAAGTCGATCTCCCGCTGCGCAGCCTTCCGCTCGGATTGATCGATCGCGACGGCTGCGATCCGCTGCCCCGGACCTTGCTCGGCGGCATCGACGCGCAGTTCGACCGGATAGGTCGTACCGTCTCGCCGGCGCAGCATCGCCTCGCGCGCGAGCGGCTTCCCGCCCAGAACGGTGGCCACCGCATCGTCGAAAACGCTCTCCTCGAGCGCGGGAAGGACGTCGTAGACCGGCATGCCCACCAGTTCTTTGAGCGTGTACCCGAGACGCGAGCACGCGCCGCTCGAAGCGAAGAAGATCGTGCGATCGCGCGGTTCCAGCGTAAACAGATCGATGTGCGCCGCGTCGAAAACGCGCAGCACGCTGCGCCGCGCCTCGAGCGCGGTCATCAAGGCGGCGGCGAGTGCCTGCAGCATGCCGCGCTGCTCGCCGGTTAACTCTCGCGGTTCGCGATCGACGACGCACAACGTCCCGATGGCATACCCCTCCGGCGTTCGCAGCGGCGCCCCCGCGTAGAAACGGATGTACGGCTCGCCCGTGACCAGCGGATTCGTTTTGAAGCGCTGGTCTCGTTTAGCATCCGTCACGACCACCATGCGGTCTTCGGCGACGACGTGGGCGCAGAATGCAATCTCGCGCGGCGTTTCGCGGATTTCGATTCCGAGATGCGATTTGAACCACTGGCGCGACTCGTCGATCAGCGTGACCATCGCCGAGGACGTCGCGCACGCGTCGGCGGCCAGCTGCGCGAACGCATCGTACAGCTCTTCTTCCGGCGTGTCGAGCAGTTGATACCCCGCGAGCGCACGCAGCCGTTCGGTTTCGTTGGCGGGCACGCCCGGCTTGAGCGTCGCGGTCATCGCGCCGGCAGTTCGCGCAGAAACGCGCGCAGTTCGCGATTGAACGCTTCCGGATTGTCGGCATTTGCGACGTGCCCCGCTTCCGAAATCTCCACGAAGCGCGCACCGGAAATGCCGGCCGCGATCTCCTCGGAGAGCGCGCGCGGCGCGATCGTATCGCGTTCCCCGCAAGCGACCAAGACGGGAACGTCGATCGTCGAGAGCGCGTCGCGATAGTCGCCGGTCCACGTGGCCTGCGTCGAAGCGACGTAACAGGGGATCGACTTGCGCGCCATCTGATCGATCGTCACGCGCGTGCGATCCGGCGGAAGTCCGAGTTTCGGCGCGCGAATCTGCGCGAAGCTCACCATGTCGCCGGCGTCTCGAGCGGCGGCTTTGACGCCGTCGGCATACGCCTGTGCGTTCGGATACTGCGCGAAACTTCCGACGATGACCATCGCCTCGATTCGTTCGGGTACCCGCTTCCACAGTTCGAACGCAACCACGCCGCCGAGGCTGCAGCCGACGATCGTGAAGCGGTCGATGCCCGAGGCTTCGGCGACGGCGAGCACGTCTTGCGCGAACCCTTCGCGCGTGATCAGCGCTGGATCGGGATCGACGAGCGCTCCGTTCCCGCGAAGTTCGATCGCGACGGCGCGAAAGTCGCCGCCGAACGCATCGAGCTGCGAGTCCCAAATAGCCGCCGTCGAGCCGACGCCGTGTACGAAGATCAGCGCCGGTCCGGATGCGCCGGCATGGCGCGCTCCGGCAGCGGCACCCCCTTCGACGACGACTTCCATGGTCTCGATCACGCTTCTACCTTCCCCGTTTCGCGGCAACGAACGCAAGAACGCCGTCGAGCGGCCGTGCGTTGAGAACGTCGTCCGACGTAAGCCCCGCACGACGCGCCTGCCCCGTCGAAAACTGCACGTCGCTCAAATCGCCGGTTCGATGCGCGTCCGAATCGACGGTGAAGGTTACGCCGAAGCCTTTCGCGCGCCGGGCCAGCGGGGCGGGCAGATCCAGCCGAATCTTCTGTCCGTCGATCTCCATTGCGGTTCCGGTTCGCGCCGCCGCGGCAAAGACGGCGTCGTAATCGAATTCGTAGCTCGCGTGTCCGCGCCCCGTCGGGTGGCCGATGACGTTGACGTACGGGTTTTCGCACGCGCGAATCAAGCGCGCGGTCATCTCTTCGCGCGTTTGCCGGTACGCCGAGTGCACCGACCCGATCGCAAAGTCCAACTGGGCTAGAACGTCGTCCGGAAAATCGAGCGAGCCGTCCGGGAGAATATCGACTTCGCTCGCGCAGAGCGTGCGAATGCCGTACTTTTTCCCGAGCGCGGCTATCGTCGCGCGCTGCTCGCGCAGCTTTCCGGCAGAGAGGCCGAACGTCGAACCGCGCCCCTGCGAGTGATCGCTGATCGCGTGGTATTCGTAACCGCGCGCCGCAGCCGCGGCGATCATCTCTTCGAGCGAATTTTCACCGTCGCTCCACGTGCTGTGCATGTGGAAGTCGCCGCGCAAATCGCCGAGCTCGACCAGATTGGGAATCGTTCCGTTACGCGCGAGATCGATTTCGTCGAGCCCTTGACGCAGCTCCGGCGGAATGTACTGCATGCCGAGTTTTGCGTAAACTTCCGATTCTTCGGCGCACGTCGTCACCTCGCCGGTCTCGAGATCGAGGATGCCGTTCTCGCTGACTCGCAGGTTCTTGCGCACCGCATGTTCGCGCAGCTTGATGTTGTGTTCGCGCGAACCGGTGAAGTGCTGGAGTAAGTTGCCGTACAGATGATCGGGCAACACGCGCAAGTCGATTTGCAATCCGCCCGGCAGCCAAATGCTGGATTTGGTCGGGCCCTCGGCGAGAACCGCTTCGGCGCGCTCCCAATTTGCAAAATATGCCGTGACCTCCGCCGCGTTGTCCGACGTGCAGATAAGATCGATGTCGCCGACCGTCACTTCCTGGCGCCGCAAGCTGCCCGCGAACGTCAAGCGATGCAGCGGAGGCCCTTCGCTCAAGAAAGCCATCGCTTCGCGCGCGATCGCGAGCGCGCGCGGAAGCGGCGTCCGATGCTGACGCCCTTTGTACGCGAGGATGCCGCGCTTCCAGTTTTCCAGCGTCTTGGGCCCGAGGCGCGGCGCACCGGCGAGCGTACCCGAATCGATGGCGGCTTCGAGATCGGCCAGCGACGCGATGCCGAACTCCGCGAAGAGCGTTGCCGTCGTTTTCGTCCCGATGCCGCTCACTGCGAGGACTTCGAGAATCGAGGGCGGGTAGCGCGCGAACAACGCGTCGAGCGCGTCGGCGGTGCCGGTGGTGACGAGCTGCTCCACGACGGCACCGATGGACTTGCCGATCCCCGGCAGCTTGAGCAGTTCGCCGGCGGCGATCACCTCGGGCAGGGGTGCGGCGTTCTCGACCGTCGTCGCCGCCTTTTCGAAGGCGCTGTACTTATAGAACGATTCGCCCGCCAGCTCCATGAGCGTGCGGATCTCGAGCAGTTTCTTGGCCACCTCGGCATTCGAGAGCATAAGTAGCGGATTAGCCGAGCGCGTCGAATTCCCCGGGGTGCTCCTACGAATGCGCGAGGCGCGATTTCTTGCCCGCGGCGCCCCGGTCGGCCCAATCGACCTGGCATTGAGTGCCGGGGAACGCGTCGCGCGCGTATATGAGGACGCGCGTGACGCATCCATCGTCGCAATGCTGGCGGCCGGAATCGTGAAGGCCAACGCCGGGAGCGTCCTCATCGACGAATTCGACCCGCGCGTCCAGCCGGTGCACTGCAAGCGCGTCGTCGCGTTCGTCCCGCACGATCCATTACCGCTCGACGTGCCGGGCGTCGAAGGTTACATCCGCTATCGCGCCGCCCTGTGGGGAATCGATCCGACCGGTGCGTGGGCGCGCGCAAAGCTGCTGCTCGAACGCCTGGAAGGGGTACACGAGGCCTTCGCCTATCCGCTCGCGGGGGCGTTGATCGCCGCACCCAAACTGCTGGTGCTCGACCGTCCGCAGCCGGCGTACGCCGAGCGGATTCTCGCCGCGGCCGGACCGCGGGCGATTTTTTCGACGCACACGTCGGATGCCGCCGCGCAAAAATTCCAAACGCGCGCGCGGACCGTGCGCTTGGGCGTGGTGCCGACGTGATTCCGCAATCTTGGCGCGCGATCGCTGCGACGCGATTGCTCGCCGAACGCCGCACGATCGCCTACGCTTTTGCAGCAGCCGTCGTGGTTGCGTTCGTCCAGCCCAGCGGACTGGCGGCCCCGCTCTTCTTCTGCGGTTTGCTTGGCGTCGTCGTCGCGTTGACGCAAGGGCCGGGGCGCCATCGCCACCTCGATCTCTGCGAAGAGAGCGCTCCGCTCTATGGCCGCGAGCTCGCGCGCGCGAAATCGCTGGCACCGTGCGCGGTAGCGGTGCTCGTGAGTTTTGCTTACTGGGGCGCGCAATGGCTTGCCGGGTTTCCCGCGTCGCCGCTCTCGTTCGCGCTCGCGCTGGCCGCCGTCATTGCGTGCACGATGGTCGCGCTTTCGGCGACGATTCGCACGGGGTTGTCGCGGCTTCTCTACATCGCGCTGGCGTGCGCCACGGCGACCGCCGCTTTTACGCTCGCGTTCTACGCGCGTTCGGCCATCGCCGAAGTGCTATTTTGCGCGCTCGTCGCGCTCGTCGCGCTGCGTCAATACGGCGAGTCGCTCGCACGATACGACCCCGTATAAGCTTAGACGGGCTGCGGAGGGGTCGCCGTCGCCAGCTTTTCCAGCATGGCGCGATTGAACTGCGCCATATCCTCGCCGCCGCGGGTCGAAACCCAGTTTGAATCCGTCACGGTCGGCTGATCGCGATACAAACCGCCGGCATTGCGAATGTCGTCGGCGATCGAATGCGCGCCGGTAAGCTGACGTCCGCGCACCAGTTGCGCGGAGATCAAAATCTGCGCGCCGTGCCCGATCGAGAACATCGGCTTCTTCGCGGTATCGAACTCACGCACGAACCGCTGAATGTCTTTGTCGGTGCGAATCCGGTCCGGCGACGAACCGCCGGGCAGCACGAGACCGTCGAAATCTTCGGCCGTGCAATCCGCAACGAGTTCCTCCGCTTTCAGCGCCGCGCCGTCGTCCAACCCGCGCTTGCCGCGAATGCGCGCACGCGAACGTTCGTCGACGCCGACGATCGTGACGATCGCGCCGGCCTCCTCGAGCGCCTTACGGGGCTCGGTTACATCGATTTCTTCGAATCCGTCGCCGATCAGGGCGGCGATCCGTTTACCTTCCACTCCTAGCATCGGTCGGCTGATTCGCCTCCCCCCCTACAGGGTCCCACCCGTCTGCTGGACCGCGGCGCGTAATAAGTAGGTGAGTTCGACTTCTGTCTTACCGAGTGCGTCCAGGACCTCGTCGTCGGCGACGGCCTTGAGCGTCGAATTGCGTCGCGTCATGTCGCCCTCCGGCACTTGGTGGCGCGGATTGATCTCGCGCATGTAGATGCGGGCGTCGTAGCGCACCGGCCCCTCCGGCAGAAAATACAGCGGATCCAGCCCAAATGCGTAAGACTCGAGCGACAGAATGGCCGTTCGCTGCAGAAACTCTATCGGCCGCGTTCGCAGCACCGAAGCGAAGCGAGCGAGCGCACTGACGCCCACGCGCCGTTGCCCGGCCAGGATTTCGGCCAACGCAGGCTCGTCAAAACCGGTTGCTTCGCACAGCTCCGCAGCGGCGACCCCGCGCTCCGCGGCCAGCGCGGCCAGGCCTTGCCCGAAGGCCGCGCCCCCCGCCGTGCCGTTGAGCCCGTCCCACGCCGGCGCGCTCATGCCGCCTCCGGTTCGGTAGCAACGAACACGTCGTCACCGTCGACGCGAACGTCGAAGCGGCGCAAACGCGCAAAATCTCCGAGCGTCATCCCGCCGGTGCGAAGATCGAAGCGCCACGCGTGCCACGGGCACGTCACCACGCCGTCTTCAATCCAGCCTTCGCCGATCGGGCCGCCTTGATGCGGGCACACGTTTTCGTATGCGTGGATCTCGCCGCCGACGTTGAAGAGCGCGACGTCGTAGCGATCGATCGTCACGACCAACGCGGCGCCCGGCGCGACGTCGCCGCGACTCGCGACCCGCACGAAACCCCGCCGTATCGCTTCACTCATCCAAACGTACCCCGAACCAAGCCGCCGTCGATCGCAATCGTCTGACCCGTGACGTAACTTGCCGGCGCACCGCACAGAAACGCGACGAGCGGCGCGAACTCTTGCGGCGTCGCAACGCGTCCGATCGGCACTTCAGCCTTCGCCGAATCGTGCATCGCGCTTTCGCTGCCGGATAGTTGGAGAAGCCGGTCGGTCGCGATCCGCCCCGTCGCGATGGCGTTTACCGTGACGCCGTCGACGGCGACCTCGCCGGCGAGCGTCTTAAGCGCCGCCACCAATGCCGTGCGAAAAGCATTCGAAAGCACGATCGTAGCGATCGGTTGTTTGACGGACGTCGACGTAAGCGCCACGATGCGGCCCCACTTCTTGGCGCGCATCGCCGGCAGCGTCGCATCGATCAGTTCGATCATGCTTCGCAGAACGACGCGATATGCCGCGTCCCAATCCGGCAACGCGACGTCCGTAAACCGGCCGGCTTTCGGTCCGCCGCCGTTGAGGACGACGATCTCGATGTCTCCGAACGCCGCACGAACGTCCGCCAGCATGCGCTCGACCGATGCCGCGTCGGCAAGATCGAGCGCGAAGCCGCGCGCGTCGGCCGCGCCGAGCTCCTTGGCGCGTTTCGCTACGGCGTCGAGTCGATCGACTCGGCGCGCGCCGATGGCGAGCTTGACGCCTTCCGCCGCCAGCGCGAGTGCGACCGCTTCGCCGATTCCCGCACTCGCACCGGTGACCAGCGCGACGCGGCCTTTGATTCCTAAATCCACGGGTTCTCTTCTCTTCTAGTACGGTACGCCGGTCTTGCGGCGTTCGCGTAAGGCTTCCATGTACCACACGAACTCGTCGAAAAACTCCGTCGAATACGTTTCCGTTGCCGGATCCTTCGGAACGCCGTTCGTATCGAACGTGGTTTGCACCGTCGGGATCTGAAAGAGCGTCGGCGTCGTCACCATCCCCATTTCGGCCAGCGACATGCGCAACTGCATCGCCGCATGCGCCCCGCCCCAGCGTCCGCCGGAATACGTCGTAATCGCCGCCGGCCGAAAAAAATATTCTTCGAGAAAGTGGTCGAGCAAGTTTTTCAACGCGGGCGGAATGCCGTGATTGTACTCGCCCGACACGATGGCGAAACCGTCGGCAGAATAGAAGAGTTTCGAAAGCGCCTCCATCACCGGGGGCGCTTCTCCTTTGGGGAACTCCTTATACATGCGGTCCAGCAGCGGCAGCGGCCGCTCCATCGGATCGACCAGAACGGCCCGGATATCTCGCTTCTCGAGCTGGGCCACGACGAAGCGGGCGGCACGGATGCCCTGGCGGGCTTTCCGGACCGAACCGTAGATCACCGGGACCACAAGCTGGCTCATGCCTGCGCGATTTGCCATCTGCCCCTCCGGAAACCCTTGGGGGCGACTTCCGGCGCTTGCCAGCGCAAAGGGGGTCTGGTAAGGTAGGCCGGTCGCCGGGATGGGCTGGGCAGCCTGTACCCGAGCGAGACCATCCTGTTTAAGGAGTACTCGTTTCGTGCCTCTTACCAAAGAACAAAAGGCGGAGATCGCCGCCAAGTACGGTCGTGGAACCAACGACACCGGCTCGGCCGAAGTCCAGATTGCGATCCTGACCGCCTCGATCAACCTGCTCACCGAGCATCTGAAGATCCACAAGAAAGATCATCACAGCCGTCGCGGCCTGCTCTTGCAGGTCGGTCAGCGCCGTCGTCTGCTCAACTACCTGCAGAACAACGACATCGAGCGCTACCGCAAACTGATCGGCGACCTCGGCCTGCGCCGCTAACCGATCGTCATCCGAATCGAAAAGGGACCCTTACGGGTCCCTTTTCTCATAGACCGAGCACCGCGCGAGCATGGCTGCCGCCGTTGGGACCGCGGGCGACGCTGAACTCGTCGGTGAGTTCGGAGACGATGTAGAGACCGCGCCCCGATTCGCTGAGCAAATCGCGCGGCAGCATCGGCGCGCGCTCGAAGCCCGGACCCTCATCGATGACGTGCAATACCGGCGACAGCGAACTCAAGTCGACGATGACTTCCAGGCCGCCGGGCGCGTGACGCGCGATATTGCCGATCAATTCGCCGAGAACCAACTCGGCGCGTTCCTTCGCGTCCTGATGGAATCCGTGCTCGTCGAGGGTGCGCGCGAGCCGTTGGCGCAACTCGGCCGAAACCTCCCGATCGATTCGATCGTAGCGCCAGCGGAAAAGCCGGCTCGTACCGGCGATACTCGGGCCTTCGCGAACGGAAGCCAATATCTTGAGCGTTAGAATTGCGACGTCGTCGCGCGCCGGCCCGGCGAGCATGTTTGCACGCACGAACTTTGCGGGATTCGACGCGACGGCAAAGCCGGGCATGCGCAATACCGATTCGAGCGCGCGGATTCCGGCGACGATGTTGTGCGTCGATTCGATCAGTCCGTCGGTGTAGAAGACCAGAATCGAATCTTCTTCGACCGTCAGGCAACCCGGCCGGGCAACACTACGATTGCGCAGGCCGAGCGGTAGACCTTCGAACTCCAGCTTCGTAAGATTTCCGGCAGCATCGCGCACGTACGGCGGCGGATGGCCGGCGTTCGCAAAGACGATCGAACGGCGGATCGGGTCGATAACGGCGACGAACGCCGTCACGAACCGATCGGTGTCCTCGATGCGCAGCGCCCGGTCGGCTGCGTTGAGCATCAGCACCGGATCCGCGTGCACCTGCGCGGTGCCGCGGAGGATCTGGCGCATGTTGCTCATGGTCACCGCCGCGTCGACGCCGCTGCCCGAGACGTCGCCGATCGAAATAACGAGACGTCCGTCACGCAGGCGAAATGCGTCGTACCAATCGCCGCCGATGGAAGCGTCGGCTCGTCCGGGCACGTACATCGCATGCAACTCGACGGTCGGCAGTTTGGGCAGCCGCTTCGGCAGCGAAGCGGCCTGCATCGCCTCCGCAACGCGATGCTCGCGGCCGAAGATCAGCGCGTTGTCGATCGCTAGCGACGCGCGGCGCGCAAACTCTTCGGCCATGCGGACGTCGCGCGCGGTGTACGGCCGCTGCGGATCGCTGCGGACGACCCCGAGGGCGCCGATCGTTCGCCCGCGCGCGGCGAGCGGAAGGATGATCGACGATGCAAACCCCGCTACGCCATAGAGTTCGCGCGCCTTCGGATCGGTAACGACCGCATCCGCCATTGCCGAGTCGACGCGCAGCGAAACGACGGCTTTACCGGCGCGCACGGCTTCCTCGATGCGCTCGTAGGCTTGGCTCGGGCTGCGCTCGTGGAGACGGCCGACGAGCCCGCGGACGCGCTCCTGAATCGAAGCGTCGCGATGTGCGAACGCGCGCGTCACCACGCCTTGGCGTTCGACCAGATCGACTTCGCACCAATCCGCCAGCATCGGAACCGCATGACGCGCGACGGCACGCACCGTTTGCTCGAGATCGAGCGACGCATTGATCGCACTGCCGGCGCGAGAGAGAAACGCCTGCTCCTCTTCGGCGGCGTGGCGCTCGTCGATATCGATCAGCGTACCGACGCGGTACAGCGGCGTCCCGTCCGGGGCTGCGACGCGCCGCCAGCGCATCAGATGCCAGCGATACGTTTGCTCGCCCGCGCGACGCAGCCGCAGCTCGACTTCGGCAGCTTGATCGCGCAGTGCTTCCACGAGTGCGGGCTTGTCGGCAGGATGGACCAAGTCTTGACGCTCTGCAAGCGTCGAGCCGATGCCGAGACCCGTATACTCGTACCACGCGCGATTGACGAAGACCAGCCGGTCGTCTCCCGCCGCTGCCATGAACGCGAGTGCCGGCAGCGTATCGGCGAGCGTATGAAATGGATCGCCGCCGCTTTCCATTTCGTCGACGCCCGCGCACCAGCCGATCCAATAGGCGATCGCACCGCTCTCATCGAGTACGGGCACGTTGCGGCCGCGAACGCGACGCATTCCGCCTGCAACGTGTGCGACGCGCAACTCGAACTCTGCCGGTTGGCCGGCGGCGCGCACCTCTTCCCAGTAACGCTCCGCCGCCTGCGCCGCCTTGGGCGACAGCAGCTTCAGCCATCCCGAACCTCGCAGTTCGGCAGGCGAACGGCCGGTAAACGCGCACCAGGCGCGATTGACGAACTCGACCGACCCGTCCGTTCGGGCAATCCACAGCAGCTGCGGCAACGCGTCCGCAAATGCCGCAACGTCCCTCAGCGCGGAGTCCATCGTGCGGCTATTCGCCGCTCGAACGGAAACTACTTATTTTTTGCGTGCGTAGGCGCGGCGCACGGCTTCTTTAATCGATGCCGTGCCCATGCCGTAGTACTCGATCAGCTCGACCGGATCGCCGGACTGGCCGAAACGATCTTCGACCCCGATGAACTCGATCGGGACGGGATGATGCTGCGCGAGGATCTCTGCGACGCGCGATCCCATGCCCCCGTGCTTCTGGTGCTCTTCGACCGTGACGACGGCGCCGCACGATTTGCCCGCATCGACGATCGCGTCGGTATCCATCGGCTTGACCGTATGGTTGTTGACGACGCGCGCCTCGATGCCGTCCTCGCGGGAAAGTTCGTCCGCCGCTATCAGCGCGTTATAGACCAGGATTCCGCAAGCGACGATGGCTACGTCTTTGCCTTCGCGAAAAATCTGCGCCTTGCCGATCTCGAACGGGGTCTCGTCGGTCGTGACGATTGCCGACTTCTCTCGCGCGAAGCGCAAGTAGGTCGGTCCGAAGGTTTCCGAGAGGGCGATGGTCGCCTTTTTCGTTTGCACGGAATCGCACGGAACGACCACCATCATATGCGGGATCACGCGCATGATCGCGATGTCCTCGACCGCTTGGTGCGTCGCGCCGTCGGGCCCGACCGAAACGCCGGCGTGCGCGCCGGCGATTTTCACGTCGGTTTCGTTGAGCGCCATAATGGTGCGGACTTGCTCCCACGAGCGTCCGGGGTTGAACATCGCGTAGCTTGCGATCCACGGCGTCTTCCCGACGGCGGCGAGGCCGCCGGCCATCGCCACGAGCATTTGCTCGGCGACGCCGATCTCGATGTATTGATCCGGGTGGGCTTTCTTGAAGCCTTCCATGCGCGTCGACTCCGCCAAATCGGCGCAGATCGCGAGCACGTTGCGGTTACGGGTTCCGGCCTCGATCAGCCCTTCGCCGAACCCATTGCGGGTCGGGAGCTGCTTGACTTCGGTACGATAGTCGACGAGATGCATCGCCTGTGCGGCGCGATCGACAACGGCGCTAGGCATGTGCGAGGATCCTTTCCCGCTCCGCTTGCAGTTCGCGCAGCGCTTCGTCGGCTTGTTCTTTGTTGGGCGGCTTTCCGTGCCACGTATAGTCGCCTTCCATATATGAGACGCCTTTGCCCGGCACGGTGTTCGCGATGATGACCTGCGGCTTTCCTTTGGCGGCCTTCGCCTTTTCCGCGGTCGCAATGAATGCCGCCATGTCGTTTCCGTCGCACTCGAACACGTGCCAGTTGAACGCGCGATACTTATCGGCAAGCGGTTCGAGCGGCATCACGTCCTCGGTGCTGCCGTCGATTTGGATGAAGTTACGATCGATGATGCAGGTGAGATTGTCGAGTTCGAACTTTGCAGCGGTCATCACCGCCTCCCAGTGCAGCCCGCACTGATGCTCGGCGTCCGACGTGACGACCCACACGTGAAAATCCTTGCCGTCCATCTTCGCGCCGAGCGCCATCCCGGTGCCCTGCGCGAGCCCCTCGCCCAGCGGTCCCGAGGTCGTCTCAACGGCGGGAAGCTTGACCCGCTCCGGGTGCCCCTGGAGGCGCGAACCAAACTTTCGCAGTGTGAGCAGTTCCTCAACCGGAAAGTAGCCGAAGTTCGCCATCGCCGAGTAGCGCACCGGAGCGATGTGGCCGCACGAAAGCAGAAGCCGGTCCCGATCGGGCCAGTCGATCTGGTCCGGCTTATGCCGCATCAGATGACCGTACAAGGCGGCAAAGATATCGGCCATGTCGAGCGATCCGGCCGAGTGACCGGATCCGGCCGCGAGCAGCGACCGGATGATCCCTTGGCGCACGTCGTTCGCCTTGACCCGTAATTCGGTCAAGCGCTGGGGAGAGAGCGTCTGCATGAGCCCGTTTATACCAGGGAAACGGGCCGCTACCCTAGGACTCGCGCTTTTTCAATACCCGAGGGCTTCGCCGGCTGGGTGCCGCGCATCGCTCCCGCCGTAGCGCATTCCCGTCTTTGGATCGACGACGACCGCTTGCGCGGATCCCCACGTGGGGATCTCCGACGTCGTGTAACCCATCTTCGATAGCTGCGCCGCCGTCGCCGCGGTGAACGCGTCCGGCTGGTACTCGATTTGGTCCGGCAGCCACTGCATGTGCGTGCGCGGTGCGTCGACGGCTTGCTGCGCGTTCATGCCGTACACGAGCGCGTCGAGCAGGGTTTCGAGGACGGTCGTGATGATGCGCGCGCCGCCCGGACTGCCCGTAACCATCACCAAGCGTCCGTTCTTCGTAACGATCGTCGGCGCCATCGTCGAGAGCGGCCGTTTTCCCGGCCGCACGTCGTTACGCTCGCCTTGCACCAAACCGTATCGATTCGGCACGCCCGGCTTTGCGGTAAAGTCGTCCATTTCATCGTTGAGAAAGAAGCCCGTGTTTCCGGCAATGATGCCGGCACCGAACCAGTCGTTGATCGTATACGTGACCGCGACCGCGTTGCCGGCCGCATCGACGACCGAGAAGTGCGTCGTTTCTTCATTCTCGTGCGCGAGCTGCCCGAGGCCCGGCTTCACCTCGACCGACGGCGTGGCGCGCTGCGGATCGATCTGTGCGCGGAGCTTGGCGGCGTAGGCCGGCGCGAGCAGCTCCGCGACCGGATCGTTTACGAATACCGGATCGCCGAGATACGCGTTGCGGTCGGCGTAGGCGCGGCGTTCCGCTTCGGTGATGTAGTGCAGGCTCTTGGCCGAATGCCATCCCCACGACGCGAGTGGAAGCGGCGCGACGACGTTGAGAATTTCGCAGAGCGTGACGCCGCCGGAACTTGGCGGCGGGGCGGAGGCAACGTCGTAACCGTGAAACGCGCAGTGCAGCGGCGCAGCCTCAGAGACGCTGTAGTCGCGAAAATCAGCCATCGTAAGGATTCCGCCGCCGGCGTTGCTCGCCGCCACGACTGCGCGCGCAATCGGCCCGTCGTAGAACGCCTTCGCCCCGTCGCGCCGGACGAGTTCCAGCGTTGCGGCCAACTGCGGCTGCTTGAGGAGCTGACCGGCGTGCGGCAGGTGCCCATCCGCCATAAAAATTGCGCGTTCGTTGGGCTGGCGCGCGAACGTATACGCGCTGCCGTACCCTTCGCTCGCCGATCCCGCGAACGGTATCAAATCGCCGGATTGAAATGTATATCCGTCGCGTGCCAGCGCGATCGCCGGCGACATCAGCGCGTCGCGCGACATCGTCCCGAACTCTTTGCGAGCGGTCTCCATCCCGAGGACCGTTCCGGGAACCCCGACGGCGAGCCAACCCTTGCGCGAGCGCTGCGTGACCGCGTTGCCGTTGCTATCGAGAAACATCCCGCGCGTCGCCGCGCGCGGCGCTTTTTCGCGGAAGTCGATAAAGCGTTCGCGCCCGTCGTGCATGCGTATCAGCATGAAGCCGCCGCCGCCGATATTTCCGCAGCACGGATCGACGACCGCGAGTGCGTAGGCGACCGCGACCGCCGCATCGATTGCGTTCCCGCCGGCTCGCAGCACGTCGACACCGGCTTGCGTCGCGTAGTGCTCCTCGGTGGCCACCATCGCGTGCGCTCCCACGGCGACGGGCCGGGATGGCCCCGTCGCGGCGAGCAATGCCAAGGCCAGAAATGCGGCGGCGTTCCTCATAAAGCGCCCTTCTTCACGCGCGGCCTAACGCGCCTCTCAGGAAGGCCCGATAAGGTCACGCCATGGACGATTCACCCCGTTTGGCCGTCATCGATGACGAACCGGGAATCCGAACCCTCCTGGAGATCGAGCTGCGCGAAGCGGGCTTCGACGTGCGGTCCGCGCCCGACGGTGCGAGCGGCTTCGAACTGGTGCGCGCTTGGAATCCCGATCTGGTGCTGCTCGACGTCGTGATGCCGCGCATCGACGGTCTGTCGCTGCTGCCGCTGCTGCGCCGCCAAACGCAGGCGCCGATCGTCATGCTCAGCGCGCGCGGCCGGTCCTCGGATAAGATTGCCGGCTTCGAAGGCGGCGCCGACCTGTACGTGAGCAAGCCGTTCGAGATTCCCGAGCTGATCGCGATGCTGCAGTCCGCCCTGCGGCGGCCGGCGCTGCGCGATCCCGACTATTTGGCGTTCGCGGATCTCACCGTGAACTTGCGCGAGCGCGTCGTCGACCGCGGCGGCTCGCACGTCGATCTCACCAAGCGCGAGTTCGATCTGCTCGCCACGCTCCTGCGCGAACCGCGCCGCGTCTTCACGCGCGAAGAGCTGCTCGATTTGGTCTGGGAAGAGCGCTACGTCACGTCCGGCGTGGTGGATACGTACATGTCGTACTTGCGCGCGAAGGTCGATGCGCCGTTCGACGCACCGATTATTCACACCGTGCGCGGCGTCGGTTTTACGATCCGCCATCGCGGAGCTTGAGCGTCTCGTGTTTTCGTTTCGCAGCCGGATCGTGGCATGGCACCTCGTCATCGCAGCGGGCGCGGGCGTCGTCGTCGCGGCGCTCGCGGCGTGGCTGTTTTTCGCCGGAATTTCTTGGAACGCGCGGCAGAGCTTGAGCGCCGCGGCGCGGGTCGTTCCGGATCTCGTCAATCTGTACGAAGCGCGCGACGGTTCGCTCGCGCGCGCGGCGCCGGCGATCGCCGAACACTTTCACAAAACCGGCATCGTTGCGTTCATCGCTTCCGGCGACCCGGTTAACGGATTCCGGCCGCTCGCCAGCTCGCTCGGCCCGCCGGCTGAATTTGGGCCGCGCGCCGGCGGCGGGCCCCCGCGCGGCGGCTTGATCGACGCGTTTTTAATGAACGTCCCGCCGCAACGCGTCGCCGTTCGTGGGGGAATGGTAGTCCTCAACGTCGATCACGCCCGCTATCGCATGCAGGTGGCGTCGTTCGGATTGGCCGCGCTTGGAATCTTCGTCTTTATCATCGCCACCGCGCTCTTCGTCGCGCTCTCGACGGCCCGGCACGTGCTCGAACCGCTGCTTCGTACCACGGAGGCGCTCGAACGCTTCGGCGACGGACACTTCACGCCGGAACCGGTGCGAACCGACGATCGGAGCGAACTCGGAAATCTCGCGCGTGCCTACAATCGCGCGGTCGCTGAAATTACGCGCGCGTTCGAAGAGCGTCTGGAGACCGAAGCCGAGATGCGGCAGTTCGTCGCCGATGCAGGCCACCAACTCCGCACGCCGCTCACCGTCATCATGGGGCATCTCAGCGCACTTTCGTTTCGACCGAACGATCCGCGCAGCACCGCCGCCTTCGACAACATGCTGCAGGAGAGCCGGCGTATGCGCGAGCTGATCGAGGATCTGATCGTGCTCGCGAAACTCGAAGGACGCGACGACGCCGGCGAGACGACCGACGTTGCGGACGTCGTGCGCCGGCTCGTCGACGGGTACGCACTCAACCCGAAGACGCGTCGCGTTCGGCTGGTCGCGGTCGAGGATGCGACGATCGCCGGGCGCGAAAGCGAGATGTACGGCGCGCTCGACGCGCTGATCGACAACGCGCTCAAGTACGGCGGCCACACAAACGTCGACCTCTCCGTCTTTCACCGAGGCGGCGACGCCGTCGTGACGGTTGCGGATCGCGGACCGGGTTTGCCGCAGGCCGACCTCGAGCACGCATTCGATCGCTTTTACCGCGGAGAAACCGGGGAAGGCATCGAGGGTTCCGGCCTCGGCCTTTCGATCGTCGCGCGGGTCGTGCGGCGCGCCGGCGGCGCGATCTCGCTGCGCAACCGCGCCGGCGGCGGGCTCGCTGCCGAGGTCCGCTTGCCGCTCGTCGAGCCCGCCGCGCAAAGCTCAGAGAATCCTAAAACGCCTCCCAGGTACGCTGCCGATATGGAAATGGCGCACCCGCGCAAAGGAGGCTCTATGAGCGGCATTTCCGGTATCTCCGGTTCGAACGCCGGATCGTTATTCACGAGCGTCAATAACACACTCGCGACGACACCGAACGTAACTACGACACAACCCGCAAACGCGTTTGCCAACCTCGATCTCAGCCAAGCACAGCAAACGCAAATCCAACAGATTCTGCAAAACGCGCAGAATCAAGGGCTCTCACCACAACAGGTGCAGGCACAGGTCAACGCGGTGTTGACGCCGGCACAGCAATCGACGCTTCAGCACGACCTGCAGAGCCGCCATCACCACCATCATCACGGCGGCGGGTCGAGCTCGAGCGTGTCGGACGACGGCACCGACGAGTTCGGCATTCCGACGACGCTGGCGTCCGCATCGACGACGAGCGCCAGTACCATCAGCACGATCGCAGCCGCCTATTCGGTACAGTCGCAGCTGCAAACCGATTGACGATTGGACCTGGCTTTCAGGAAATCGCGAGGGCCCTCCGAACGAGGGCCCTCTTTTTTGCACCATGGGTGGTCGTTTCGGCGGTAAAGAATTTCCGAATTCACGCTTGGAGGCAACCGAGCGGTGGTAGAGTAGGAGAGTAATGAACGCTCCGGCCGTCTCCGCGACTCAATCGTGGCTCAATAGCTACGATCCGACCAACCCCGCGAGTGCCACGCCGCTTTTAAACGCGAGCGTTGCGGATCCGATCGATCGGACCACGCCGGCGGGCTCCGACGTCCTCAAACCCGGCCCGGTTCCCACCGCCGCCGGCCCGTCCACCTATCAGCAGGCCATCGACGCGTTCAAGGTGACGGCCGACTCATTCCTGATCCAAAGCGCCATCAACGGCTTCCAGCCGCTGGCCGCACCGGCCGCCTTCGGCTCGGCCGAAGCCCAGTTCCAAAGCCTGGGCAACACGATCTCCGTGCTTAAAAGTGCAGCGTTGAGCGGCAACTACGGCAGCCTCAACACGCTCGCTTAGCTAACCGGCCGAGCAAGACCAAGGGCAGGGCGCACCCTCGCGCCCCCCGAACCGAGAGCGGTTCAAAAAACAAGAAAAACAACAATAATTTAGGAGTAAACGTGCCCGAATCCGTAACCCTTACGGTCGGCGGGCGCACGATGGTCATCGAGACCGGCGAACTCGCGAAGCAAGCTAACGGCTCCGCGCTGGTTCGTTACGGCGACCAAAATGTCGTGCTCTGCGCCGTCACCGCCTCCGCCAAACCGCGCGAAGGTATCGATTTCTTCCCACTCACCTGCGATTTCGAAGAGAAAATGTACGCTGCGGGCAAAGTCCCCGGCGGTTTCATCAAGCGCGAAGGCCGTCCGAGCGAACACGCCGTGCTCAGCTCGCGTCGAAATTGACCGCCCGATTCGCCCCCTCTTCCCCGACGGTTTCCGTAACGACGTGCAAATCGTTGCTACCGTGCTGTCGGTCGATCCCGAACTCGATCCCGACGTGCTCGGCGTCTGCGCCGCCGGTGCCGCGCTCGCACTCTCCGACATTCCGTTCGACAAGACGGTTGCCGCCGTGCGCGTGGGCCGCAGCGAAGATCACGACGAGTATATCTGTAATCCGACGCTGGCCGAATACAAAGCCGGCGGAATGGAAATCGTCGTCGCCGGGACCGCCGACGCGGTAATGATGGTCGAAGGCGCCGGACACGAGTTGACCGAGGACGATTTCCTCGGCGCCGTCGAGTTCGCGCACGCGGAAATCAAGAAGATCGTCAAAGCGATCGATCAGCTTGCGAAAAAGAACGGTAAGAAGAAGCGCGAGTTTCCGCTGCTTACCGTCAACGCCGAACTCGACAAGTGGGTTCGCAAGGCGTTCGCCAAGGACGTCGCTAAGGCGATGCGCATCGTAGAAAAAGGCGAGCGCGAGATCGCGTTCGCAAAGCTCTCCGTCGACGAAGCCCTGGGGCGCACCACGAAGAAGGACGAAGACGTTCGCGCGCTGCTCGAGAATCCGGCGACCGCCAAAGAATTCCATAAGATCATCAAATCGATGGAAGAGGACGAGCTTCGCACGATGGTCGTCGACGAAAAGATTCGTCCCGACGGCCGCAAACCCAACGAAGTCCGCCCGATCTGGAGCAAGGTGCACTTCGTGCCGCGCGTCCACGGTTCGGGCTTGTTCACGCGCGGACAGACGCAAGTCTTCACCGCGCTGACCCTCGGTTCGAAGAGCGACGCGCAGCGCCTCGACGGCATCGTCGCCCTCGACGACAAGCGCTACATGCACTTCTACAACTTCCCGCCCTTCTCGGTCGGCGAAACCCGTCCGATGCGCGGCCCCGGCCGTCGCGAGATCGGCCACGGCCACCTTGCGGAAACCGCGCTGCTGCCGGTGCTTCCGCCGCAAGACGAATTCCCGTACACCATGCGCCTGATGAGCGAAGTGCTCGAATCCAACGGATCGTCGTCGATGGCGTCGGTCTGCGGTTCGTCGCTCGCGCTGATGGATGCCGGCGTTCCGATCAAAGGACACGTCGCGGGCGTCGCGATGGGTCTGATTCTCAAGGGCGATAAGTACGCCGTGCTCACCGACATCCAGGGCATGGAAGACGCGCTCGGCGAGATGGACTTCAAAGTCGCCGGAACCAAGGACGGCATCACCGCGATTCAGATGGACATCAAAGTGCAGGGCATCACGATCGACATCATGCGCGAAGCGATGAAAGAAGCCAAAAAGTCGCGTCTGTTCATCATCGGCAAGCTCGAAGAGACGATCGCCAAGCCGAACGCCGAACTTTCGCAGTACGCGCCGCGAATGATCGTGATCAAGATCAACCCGGCCAAGATCAAAGACGTCATCGGCCCAGGCGGCAAGATGATCAACAAGATCATGCAAGAGACCGGCGCCGAGAAGATCGACATCGAAGACGACGGCACCGTCTACATCACGTCGCTCGACGGCGCGTCGGGCGAGAAGGCGAAAGCCGCGGTCGAAGCGATCACGCAAGACGTCGAAGTCGGCAAGATCTACAAGGGCACGGTCGTCCGGATCATTCCGATCGGCGCGTTCGTGCAGATTCTTCCCGGTAAGGACGGTCTCGTCCACATCAGCCAACTCGCGGCAACGCGCGTCGGTGCGGTGGAAGACGTCGTCAACATCGGCGACGAGCTCGACGTTAAGGTCATGGAAGTCGACGAAAAAGGCCGGCTGAATCTCTCGCACAAGGCCACGCTCCCCGGCGCCACCGACGACGATGGCGGCGGGCATGGCGGCGGCCGGCGCGGTGGATTCGGCGGAGGCGGCGGCGGCGGAGATCGCGGTCGCGGTCCGCGTCCGCCGCGCGATTTCGACGGCCCTCGCCCGCAACGCGACTTCGACGCTCCGCGCCCGCCGCGCGACGCCGAACCGCCGTCGGCCGACGCTCCCGGCGCACCGCCGATGCGCCGCCGGCGCCGTCCCCCAAGCCACCACGACGACTAGTCGATGACGAAGGGCCCGCAGCAATGCGGGCCCTAATCATGTGGCGGTGAAGAACGTTCGTCTCGCGCTCGGCGTACTGCTCGGGATCTGGATGCTGGTCGACGGCGTTCACGCTCTCGCAACCGGATCGTATATCGTGCCTTCGGGCGGCGAGTACGCCGGGCAGCTCGGTCCGTGGGCGTGGACGCTCGGACTGATGCAGATCGATCCGCTCGGAACGCCCGCAAAACTTGCATTCGTTCTGCTCGGCCTCATCTGGCTCGTGCACGTGCGCAATATCGCCGTCAACAAAGTTATCCTTCCGGCGGCGATTTTGCTCTGCGTTCTCACGCTGTGGTACCTCCCGTTCGGCACCATCATCGCCGTCATCGAACTGCTGGCGCTGCTCCTTCCCGTCTTCACGCGCAAAAAGGCCGCTCGATGAAGGACGACCGCGCGATCGTGGTGACCGGCGCATCGACCGGCATCGGTCACGCTGCCGCGGTGCGGCTTGCCGAAGCCGGATTCGTCGTGTTTGCGGGCGTGCGCAAGGAAAGCGACGCCCGCGCTAAGGACGCGCTTCACGCGAACGTTCGGCCGGTCTTGCTCGACGTCACGAACGCCGAAAGCATCGCCGCGGCGTTCGCCGTCATCCGCGAGAGCAGATTGCCGTTGTGCGGTCTGCTCAACAACGCCGGTATCGCCGTCGGCGGACCGCTCGAATATCTGCCGGTCGACGCCTTACGCCGTCAGTTCGAAGTGAACGTCATCGGAACGATCGCCGTCACGCAAGCGGCGATTCCGTTCTTACGCGCGACGCGCGGCCGCGTGGTCACGATCGGATCGATTGCCGGCCGCTTCGGCGCGCCGTTCGTCGGGCCATACAACGCTTCGAAAGCCGCCATCGCAACGCTCGTCGACTCGCTGCGTCTCGAACTCGCACCCTTCGGCATTCGCGCCGTGCTCTTCGAGTTCGCTGCGGTGAAGACGCCGATCTGGGAGAAAGGCCGTGCACTCAAAGACGAACTCGAAGGCAGTCTTCCCGAGCAAGCGCGGCGCGACTACGCACCGATCATCGAAGCAGTCGTCCGGCAGATCGGCCACGAAGAACGCCGCGGCCTCGAACCGTCGCTCATCGCAAATGTAATCCTAACCGCGTTCACCACGCGATCCCCTCGCGCACGCTACGTGATCGGCCGTCAAGCCAAGATCCAGGCCGCGATCGCGCTACTGCCGCATAAAACGCGCGACAACATGATCCGAAAGGTCTTACGCCTCCCCATGTAAGGGGGTCTTGGCCATTAGCGCACGCACGATCGCGGCGTCGCCGGTTCCGACCGTTTCACACTCGCGAACGAACCAGCCGACCTTCTTGAAAAATGACTCCGCAAATGCACTCGCATGCGCGGTCAATTCGGTCAATCCTCGATCGACGGCAATGCGCTCGACCGCGGCGTAGAGTGCCAATCCAACGCCGCACTTCGTCGCTTCCGCCAAACAGAAGAGCATATCGATGTAGCCATCCGGAGTCATCGCGATCCAACCGACGGTTTCTCCGTCGTCGTTGTCGGCCACGAACGTCTCGTATTCCATACAGCGCCTTCGCCATTTTTCGGAATCGGGCACCTTGGGCGCCCACGCTTCAAGTTGGGCGGGCTCGTACTTCGCTGGCCCTACATCGTGTACAGAACGGTAGTATATTTCGCATACCCGCGGTGCGTCTGTAGGCTCGAAGCGACGAATGGTCAAGGCGTTTACGGCGCGGAGAAGCGTAGGCCGACGTCGATGAACTGCGTTCGCATGCGGTCTTCCACGCCGGCGTACCAGCGAAGCTGCGGCGTGATCGGGCCGGAGACGTCGCCGTCGACGTGGTAGAACGGCGCGTTGTTGAGCAGATCGCGGCGGTAGATCGCATCGAAGCGGACGGCGCCGTTGTTGTCGTACGTCGCCCAGAGTGCGCCGGTACTCGGCGCCGCGCCGCCGTACGGTTCGACGCCGAGCGGATAGCTGTCGGCGGTGTCGGTGACGTGCATGCCCCACGCGCGCAGCGAAATCAACGGTGCGACCTGCCACGTCGCCGCCAGGCCGGCCGACGTCACGGTGCCGAACGACGAGCCGCGCACGCTCTGCGTTGCGCCCTCGAATGAGAGCCGGAGACGCGCATCGTCGGTATAGTTGAGCGAACCGGCAAAGAGCGAGTTTCGAGTAAAATTGACGGTCGTCGAAGCGTACGGCGTTTGGTATTGCTCGAGGTAAGTGGGCAAAGTGAACGAACCGCTTCCCTCGGCATCGACGCTCCATTTGCCGGCCGGGAACAGCGTAAGCTGAAGCGACGGCGTCGCGAAGGCGGCCGAAACCGGTTGTGAATTGTCGTAGGTTCCGCCGGAGTAGTCGATCCAGAACATTCCGACGCCGCCCGTAAACGAATACCAGGTACCGGCGCCGGTGACGCCCGCGTCCGCGCGGCTTTGACGCGACGCCGCACCGATCGGCGGAAGGCTCGTCGTCGATGCATCGTAGTACCCGGTCGATAGTCGCGTGCCCGCGTCGGCGAACAACTGGATCGGTCCGCTGGAGTGAATGCCGGCAGCGAGTGCGGAATCCGACCAAACCGTATCGTACGGCGTCGTGCCGAACGACGCGACGTACGCTCCGCGATCGATGCTCGTCGTCACTTGTAAGTTCGCAAGCCGCCGGTCGACGAAGGTTGCGTCGCCGAACGTGAACGTATCGGCCAGCCACGACGACGGCGACGAATACTCGCGCCCTTGTTCGGTGCCACCGTTCAGCTCCAGCGACACGCCATCCCCGGCGACCGGGACGTCAAGCGTTCCGTCGGCGCGCTGGCGCGATTCCTGGAAGTTGCTGTACGATCCCATCGCGATCGCCGACGTGTCGGTACCGACTTGCGCACGGACGATCGCATCGCGCCCAATCAGTGCGAGCTGCGAATCGCTTCCGTCCTCAAACGGATGCAGAAACACCGTGCCTCCGCCGGCCTGATCGCCGTACAGAAACGCGTTGCCGGCATCGGCAAACTCGCCGGCCTGCTCGTAGCCGGCGGGAATCGTCGAATACGGCGATAGACCCGCGACGACGTCGTAGTTCGGCGCGTCGTTATCGACCAGCAGCGAACCGCTCGACGACAAACCACGATCGCTGATTTCCGAGCCGGGATAGATGCGCGTCGTCTGCGACAACAGGGTGAACGGCCGCAGTGCCATCGTCGATTCGACGTGCGCGTAGGGCAGATTGGCCAAATCGCCCGTCGACGGGGAATCGCTTTCGAGCGCGTCGTACCGGCGGACGATGGCCACCACCGGCTCGCCCATCCGCACGGGGAACCGCGCAGAGGCACAGTACCGGCACGCGATTTGGACCGCCCCGATTCCATCGCCGTGGAGCGCGAAGGTGCCATCGGCTTCGGTCGTCGCGCTAGCCGCCTTTCCCGAAGCCGGCATCCCCGTGACCGCGGCGCCCTGGATGGCTGCCCCATGCTGGTCGCGCACGGAGCCGACGACCAGCGCGACCTGCGCGCCGGCCGGCAGCGCGATGCGCGCGCTTAAGAAGAGGGCCAAGAGAGCGCTTAGGAAGCGATTCACAGATTCCTTAGACATTCAGGTATAATCAGAAGCGATGTCAAGGGTTCTCGTGTCTCGCGTGCTCGCCGCCGGCTTCCTGCTCGGCGCACTTTTCTGCGGTCGCATCGCATTGGCGAATGCCGCCTCGGTGGAGGAACTGCTGGCCGGAGGTCTCCTCCCGTCCGCCGCACCGGGCCTGTTGGAACCCATCACGTCCGAAGGCCGAAAAGGCTGGGATTGCAAGCCGGAGCACGCTGCCGAAGCGTCGCACTGGCATGTCGCGAATCTGCCAGCCGGACCCGACCGCTACTAGCCCATGCGGGCTCCCCTGTTAACGGCGGTTTTGTTCCTCGTGTGGGCGTCGCCTTCGCTTGCCCAAACCTATCCCATGAACACGCCGGTGCCACGCACGACGTCGGTGCCTGCGCTTCGCAACGCTGCCATCGCACGCGAGGTCGAGGAACGCTTTACGATCGGCCTCGATGCCCTCAGCCGTTCCGACTGGAAATCCGCTGCGTCCGAATTCGAACGCGTGCTGGCGCTGAACCCGCCCGAACCCAAGGGATCGACCGCTCACTACGACCTCGCGATCGCCCAGGCGAATCTCGGCAGTAACGACGATGCCGCGCGCAATCTGCGCGCGGCGATCGCGCTCGATCCCGGTTTTCTCGCTGCCATGGCAAACCTCGTGGCCGTGGATTTAGCCCGAGGTGACCTCAAAGAAGCGCGCGGCGTTGCCGATCGCTTCCTTGCGCTCTCTCCGGACTCAGCACGCGCTCTGTACTCCCGCGGTCTCGTCGCGCTCAAAGACGGGGATGCCCAGACGGCGCGCGACGATTTCGGCAAACTTCTACAATCCAACCCGGCCTATGCGGTAGCACACTACGATCTCGCCCTTGCCGAAGAGCGCTTGGGAAACTACGATGCGGCCGAACGCGAGCTGCGCGCCTCGATCGCGCTGGCTCCCGGGTACGCTCGCGCGCAGTTCGCCTTAGGCGCCGTTCTGCTGCGTGAGGGCCGAAAAAGCGAAGCTAGAGCGGCGTTCGCCCAAGCGACCCACGACGCGACGCAAGATCCGGCGCTGGCAAATATTGCCGCGGCAATGCGCGATTCGATCGCCATTTAGAGATTCTTCATACCGCCTCCCTAGGATAGCAATAGAAACTGCTATTTTTTCCAGGAGGCCTTCATGTTCAGAAAATTCGCGGCACTATCGACGGCGGTTGCCGCGTGTGCCCTCGCTGCGTGCGGCGGCGGCGGAATGGGCCACGGAACCAGCAACCCTGGTGCCCTGCCCATGACGGTCAGCTCATTCCAAATCGGCGACGATCTGATCGCCGACGTCAAACTTCCGAAGGATACGATCGGCGAAGAACTGCCGACCGAGGGCGTCGGAACCCAAAAGAACGCAACGTGGGGCATGATCGGCGGATTCACGCAGATGACCTACGCGCAAGTGCTCGCCTTCCCGCCCGGTACCCAAATCACCGTGCACAACCTTTCGAAGACGACCGAGCACACGTTCAACGTCGTTGGTAAGACGACCAAAGCGCCGGCCAGGTTCCCGGCGAAACAGCCGTCGTTCACGCCCAGCGGCGGTAAGACGCTCGTCGTTGGTTTCGCTAGCGGCCCGATCAAACCCGGAAAGTCGATCACGGTCATGCTCGCAAAAAGCGGCACCTACCTTATCGAGTGCGCTTTCCACTACAAAGAAGGCATGCGCGACGTCATAATCGTCGAGAAGAAAGCGAAGCCCGGTCCGCAAGGAACGCCGATTCCGAAGCACACGTCAAACCCGACGCCAACTCCGGGCGGCGGCGGCAGCGGCTGGTAATCGGTCGAACAACACCCGAGAAGGACGGAGATCGCAAGATCCCCGTCCTTTTCATCTTCATTAATACTTTCTTCATTCCGAAGCCATAAGGTGTGAAGAGAGATCTGTTCTCGCAAACTCTTCTCAACCGGAGGTTTCGATGTTCATTCGTCCGTGGGCGACAGCGCTCACACTCTGCGCGCTCGCGCTCGCCGGCTGCGCCAACGGCGGCGGGCTAACGACGGCCGGCGGCGGCGGTGGCGGAGGAGGCGGCGGCGGTGGTTCGCCGCTGCCGGCGGACACGATCGGCTTTTCGATTCCAACCGGACCGATCGGCGTTGAAAACGATCCGGTGTGGGGAACGATCTCGGGCTTCACGCAAACGAGCACCTCGCAAGTGCTGGCGTTCGCTCCCGGCACGAAGATCACGCTCCAAAATCTTTCGTCAACCGATCCGCACACGTTCAACGTGATCAAACTCGCCAGCGGTCCGCCGGCGAATTTTCCCGCCAACCCCACGCTGTCGTTCAACGCAAAGGGTTCGGTGCTCGATACCGGCTACGCGAGCGGCATCGTCAACCCGAACAAGAGCGTCACCGTTACGCTTTCAAAGCCGGGGACGTATCTCATCGGCTGCGCCTTTCATTACCTGATCGGCATGCGCGACGTGATTCAAGTCAGCGCGAACGCAACGCCCGGCCCGCAAGCGACGGCGCCGCCCTCGAAAGGCGACGCCGTGATACCATCGCTCGTCGATCAGAACGGCCGCTCGTTCACGCTGGCGACGCTGCACGGCGAGCCCGCGATCGTGACGTTCGTCTCGGCGCACTGCACCGATGCCTGTCCGCTGATCAACGCGCAGTTCGCCACAGCCGCGCGTGAGCTGAAGCGCCGCGGATCGCCGGCGCACCTCGTCACGATCACGCTCGATCCCGAACACGATCCGCCTAGCCTCATGCGCGCGCTGGCCCGCCAGTTCGGCGCCGATGCGCGCACGTGGCTCGTCGCGAGCGGTACGCCGGCGAACGTGAACGCCGTCGCGCGCGCGTTCGGCGTCGTCGCGATCGTCGGGAAGAGCGGTTATCGCGAACGGCACACGACCTTCGTTTACGAACTCGACGCATCCGGAGCGCTCGTGAAAACGACGATGGCGTCCAGCGATCTCGCCGACACCATGGTCGATGCGCTGGCCGCCGGCCGCGTGGCGGTGGCGCAATGATGCGCGCGCGTTCGACGTTCGTGCTGGCGTTGGCGCTGGCGGCGTGTACGCCCGGCGGCGCGGCGATGACCGGCGGAGGCGGCGGGCCCAGTGGAAACGTCGTCACGATCGACGTGAACCTGACGCTGAGCCAGCCGGTCCAGACACCCTACGGACTGAGCGGTGCGATGACGCCGCCGGTCGCGACGGTCCCGGTCGGCACGGTGATTCAGTTTACGAACACCGACGGTTTCGCGCACACCGCATCGCTGATTCCCGGCTCGACGTTTCCAAACGCGTCGCCGCTGACGTCGGCGGCGACGACGCAGCACGGCAACACCATCTCCACCGCAAACTGGACGAGCGGCGCAATGCAGGCCGGAACCAGTTCGCAGCCCATTACCGTCGACAAAGCCGGCACGTACCTATACGGCTGCTACTTCCATTTCGGAGCGCCGATGAAAGGAGCGATCGTTGCCCAGTAGGATCGTCGCGGCTTTCGCCGCCATGCTCGTCCTATTCGCGCTCGGTACGCAACGCGCCAGCGCCATTCCGATTTTTGCGCAGCGCTACCATTTCAATTGCACGCAGTGTCACAGCGTTTTGCCGGAACTCAACGCGTTCGGCAACTACTTCCGTTCGCACGGGTACCGGCTGCCGCTGCCGCGCCACGGCACGACGATCTTCGCGATCCGTTATCAGCTGGCGTATGGCGTCGATCCCCCGGCGGGAACGCGACGCTGGTCTCCGGGCGGCATCGTTTTGGGTGCTGCCGATCTGGGCCCGATGGCCGCGTTCATTCATTACAGCCTCGGCGCGGGCGGCGGACCGGGCGGTCTGTATATGGGATATCTCGCGCGCTACGACGCGCACACGAAGACGCTCTATCGCTTCGGACTTTTCGAATTGCCGCTCCTTCAGTCGCCGGGACAGCGGCTCGACGATCTGCAGGCGTACGGCTACTATCAAACGCACGTCGGTTTGAACAACTTGCCGCTCGCGTCGCCGCGCTGGGGCGTGCAGATCGAAAAGACGGTCGGCAACCTGCGCATCGACGGAACGGTCGCCGTTGCGGCATATCAAGGCGCGCCGTATGGCGGCAAACCCGTCGACACCGGTGAGTCCACGTCGTTCTCGGGCCCGGAACTGGGCCTCTGGCTCGATCAAAAGATCTACCAAAAAGGCGACTTAGAGTTCGATGGGGGCGGCGAAGTGATGGGCGGTTCGATCCATATATTGCCGACCGGACGGCCTGCGTTCTCGGACCTCTACCAGCGCTACGGCCTGCTCGCCCACGGGACGTGGCACTCGCTCGACCTCCAGGCCGAGCAGTGGTGGGGCGACGATCACGATGCCGACGGCTTTTTAACCAACCAACACTCCGCGGGCGGGTACGTTCGATTAAAATACTATCCCGTGCCGCATGCGTATCTCGGCATCCGCTACGATGCCGCGGCCAACCCCAGCGTCGTCCGCGACTGGACGTACTACGCCGCGGGCATGATCAGCCCGTTCCGGCTGCTCGTTGAAGAAGTTCAGCCGATTCCAGGGCGGGCCACCCTGGGCGGCGCAATGACCGTCGCTTTTCCCGGCTTTTGGAAGTTATAGGATGATGCGAATACTAGTAATTGAGGACAATCCGTCGATCGCCGACGCGATCGCACAAATGCTGGAAGGCCAGAAGTTCGCGGCCAACGTCGTCCACGACGGCGAATCGGGTCTCGACCATCTGCTCCGCCAAAACTATGACGCCGCGATCGTCGACGTGATGCTGCCCGGGATCGACGGCTTCACCGTAGCCCGCAACGCACGCCGGGAAGGCGTGCAGACGCCGATCCTCATGCTCACCGCCCGCGATGCCGTCGAAGATCGCGTGACCGGCCTCGACTGCGGGGCCGACGACTACCTCGCCAAACCGTTCGTCGAGGGAGAGCTGATCGCGCGCGTTCGCGCGATTTTGCGCCGGGCCGATCGTCCGCTCGTCACCGTGATCGAGGTCGGCAAGCTGCGCGTCGACGTCGGGGCGCGAACGGCCAGCTATGAAGGGAAGGGGATCGACTTCGGTGCGACGGAATTCCGCCTGCTCGAGCTGATGGCACGCAACGCCGGCATCGCGCTGTCGCGCACGCAGATCCTCGAGCGCATCTGGGACTACGATTTCGACGGTTCGAGCAACATCGTCGACGTCTACGTGAGCCAGCTGCGGCGCAAGTTGAAGAAGCAAGGAGCGAACGGAATCATCGAAACGGTTTGGGGCGTTGGATATCGACTAACGACGTGATCGTCCGCACCGCGGCGTACTATCTCGCCGGCTTCGTTTGCGTTCTCATCGCGCTCAGCCTGGGCGCGTACGCATTCATGGCGCGCCAATATGCCTCGCTCATGGGTCCGGCCCTCGGAACGCCGGAAGCGACGGCCGGCCTCGCATCGGCGATGCGCAACGTCGTCGTGACGATCGTCACCATCGACATACCGATCGTCCTAATCGTCGCCGTCGCATCGTACGTTTTGGCGCGCGCCGCAATAGCCCCGATCGACGCCGCACGCGAACGCGAGCGCATCTTCGCATCCGACGCCGCGCACGAACTCCGCACGCCGCTCACCGCCATCTCGACCGTGGCGCAAGCGGCGCGCGCCAACGCTTCGCCCGAAAGCCGGGCCGCGTTCGAAGAGATCGCACGCACCGCGCTCGATGCTTCGGAGATCGTCGGCGGCTTGCTCACCCTGGCGCGCGATCCGCGCCCCGGCGTTCTGCAATGCGAACCGATCGACTTGGCTTCCGTGGTCGCAACCTCGGCGCGCGATCTCGCGTCGATGGCGGCCGGCCGCGGGATCGCGCTGGAAGCCGAAACGGGCAGCGCGATCGTCGACGGTGACGAACGGCGTTTGCGCGAACTGGTTCGCAACCTCGGTGAGAACGCGCTGCGATACGCTCGGACGACCGTTCGCATCGCGTCCGAAAAGACGCTGCGCGGATGCGAACTCGTCGTCGAGGACGACGGTGAGGGAATCCCGAGCGAAGAGCGCGAGCGGATTTTCGCGCGCTTCTACCGTCGCGAGAACGACGGCGCCGGAACCGGGCTGGGCCTAGCGATCGTGCGCTGGATCGCGCTCGCGCACCGCGGCACCGTCTCGGTTTCCCAGAGTCCCACCGGCGGCGCGCGCTTCGTCGCGACGCTGCCGCAGCATCGCGATGCGTAGCCTCGCGGCGCTTGCAATCGTCGTACTGACCGCGTGCGCACAATCGACTCCGCCCGTCGTACCGAAAGCACCGAACGCGTTGGGCGCGCTTTCCGGACATGGCGTGACGACGGCGTACGGTTACGTTTACGACGATCCGTCGGGTAAGCCGCTCCCAAACGTGCCCGTGCACGTAGCGCCTTGGGCGGGTTGCGTGAAGACGTCGCGATCGGGGCGCGAGTGTCCGAAGGATCTGCCGTATCACACGTTTACGAACGCGCGCGGGAAGTTCGAACTGCGCGGGGTTCCGAACGGGCACTATCTGCTGATCGTCGGAAGCGACGACGCACTGGATTTCGTGCGCGCGACCGTACACGACCAAGTCTGGTTTACGGGCGGCCCGCAGCGGCTGGCGGCACCGGCGCTTCCCAGGCAGCCCCGCCCAACCCCACCGTACCCATCGCCGTATCCCGTCTCGATCCCGGCAATCGAACGCAGCGGAAACTACCGTTTAGCCTCGATCGACGAAACGCTGGAGTTTCCGTGTTTGAACGCGTTCAATCACGCGCGCGCCGGGCGCGGCCTCCCGGCGTTCATCCTCGACGAGTGGCTGCTCGAAAACGTCAGGGCGATCGAATCCTACGTCAAGACCACGACGCCGCACGGCCGGCGCTACGATACCGAAGCGATCTTCACCGGCACGTCATCGATCGGCGGAGCGTCGTGCGCGAAGGCGTTGGTCGATCCGGCTTTTCAAGCGGCGCGGCGCATCGCCCTCGACCCGCGATCGCTCTGGTACGCCGGTGAGTTTCTTCCGGCGGGAACCGCCGGACAGCCCGGACGGGCACATGGGACGCAGCTCTTCGGCATCGATCCGCGCGACGAAACGACCTCCGGGTACCCGCCCTGGCCCTAGCCAGGGTCTGCGACGGCGCGGTGACCCTATTGACTCTATGTGCTGGAATGAGGGCTGTGATCGACGCAAACATCGTTCTCGAAGGCAACCACGTCCGCCTCGAAGCGCTCGAAGAGCGCCATCTGCCCGCGCTGCGGGCGCAGTGCCACGACCCAGCTCTTTGGGAGTTTACATTCAGCGGTTCGCCGTTCGGCGACGATGCGAGCGCGAGCGCGTGGCTGCGCGCCGCGCGGGAAGACCCCAAGATGCACGCGTTCGCCATCATCGACACGACGAGCGGAGCGACGATCGGGTCGACCCGATATCTGGAAATCGAGCCGGCGCACCGCAAGCTCGAGATCGGATGGACGTTTCTCGCGACGCGGTACTGGAGATCGCACGTGAATACCGCGTGCAAGCTTCTGCTGATGCGCTACGCGTTCGAAGAATGCGACGCCGTGCGCATGCAATTCAAAGCGGAGGCCACGAATTTGCGTTCGCGCCGGGCGCTGGAGGGAATCGGCGCGACGTGCGAGGGCGTTCTTCGGAACTTTCGCATACGTCCGGACGGGGAGATTCGCGATACGTCGTTCTATAGTGTGATTGCGCCGGAGTGGCCCGCCGTACGTACGCGGCTGGAGCAGCGTTTGAGCGCAAGGAGCGAAGTCAACGGTCATGCCTGATTCGAACGGCTGGAGCAAGGAGACGCTGGCGATCTCGAGAGGCCGCCCCTCACGAACGCCGGGGACGCCGATCAACGTGCCGCCGGTCCTCGCCACCAGCTTTCACGCCGGCGTCGAGCGCTCGTACGCACGCGACGACGGAACGCCGACCTGGGAAGCGCTCGAAGACGTGCTCGGCGCGCTCGAGGGGGGACGCGCCGCCATCTTCGCATCCGGAATGGCGGCCGTCGGCGCGATCTTTGCAAACGAAGCGTATACCGGTGTCGTCATTCCGACGACGAGCTACGCCGGCGTTCGTCCCTACGCGCAAGAGTACGCGGCGAGCCGCTCGATTCCGTACGCGCTGGTCGACATCATGGAACCCGCCACCGTGCTGGATGCCGTTACGCGCGGCTGTTTGCTGTGGCTGGAAAGTCCGACGAATCCACTGCTTCAGGTTGCCGATCTTGCAACGCTGATCGCCGGGGCGCACGCACGCGGCGCGGTCGTCGCCGTCGACAATACGTTTGCGACGCCGCTTCTGCAATCGCCGCTCGCGCTCGGTGCCGAGTTCTCGATACATTCGGCCTCGAAATACATCTCCGGCCACAGCGACGTCACGCTCGGAGCGGTGATCGTTGCGGACGGCGAACGTCTGAAGCGATTGCACCGTCATCGCGAAGTTGCGGGCACGGTACCGGGAACGCTCGAGACGTATCTCGCGTTGCGCGGTATTCGTACGCTGCCGCTGCGCTTGACGAAGGCGCAGGCGAGCGCGCAGGTGCTGGCGCGCGAACTGGCAACGCATCCGGGCGTCGAGCGCGTTCGCTATCCGGGCTTCGGCGCGATGATCTCGTTCGACGTGCGGGGCGGCGCGGCTCAAGCCGACGGCGTCTGCGAACGCGTAAAACTGATCACGCACGCAACCAGTTTGGGCGGCGTGGAAAGTTCCATGGAGCGCCGTCAAAAATACCCGGGTGAGTCCTACCTGCCCCCGGGTTTGATTCGATTGAGCGTCGGCTGTGAAAACGCAGAGGATCTGTGGGAAGACCTGCGCGAAGCGCTCGACGACATCGTCGTTTAGATCTTAATTCCGCGGGCCGAAACCGCGGTAGCCCCGCATCGGAATGAACTGCACGTCCAACATCTCGCGCGAATAGAGTGGAAGCGCCGCGCATGCCGTGCGGGCCGCTTCGACGTCTTCCGCTTCGAGCAACAGGCAGGCACCCAGGACGTCTTCGCGGGTCCATGCGGCGCGGACGACGCCGAGCGCGTAGAGCGAGCGCACGCCTTCGGCCTCTTCGTCGAGCAAGGCAGCGAATTGCTCCGGCGTAAACGACTCGGTCCGGCGCCGGCAGACGGCTAAGATTTGCATACGCTCAGGTTCGCCGGGCCTACAGCGGATACCGTGCGGCCGAAGGCGTACCATTCCCCAGTGCCATACGATTCATTGCGCGCCTTCGTCGATGCGCTGCGCAAAGCCGGCGAACTGTGCGAGATCGGCGCGCAGGTCGATCCTCGTCTCGAGATTGCCGAGATCACCGATCGCGTCGTCAAGGCCGGCGGCCCGGCGCTGCTGTTCACCGACGTCAAAGGCTCGAAGTTTCCGGTGCTGACGAACCAATTCGGGACGCAGCGCCGCATGGCGATGGCGCTCGACGCCGGCCGTCTCGACGACGTCGCCACGCGCGTTCGCTCGCTGATCGAATTTTCTCCGCCCGGCGCATCGCTCGTCGAGAAAGCCGCGGCGCTGATGCGTCTCGCCCCGCTCGCCAATGCGATCCCCAAAACGGTTCGCGACGGCAGCGTGCACGACGTCGTCATGAAGACGCCCGACCTCACCAAACTTCCGATCCTCACGACGTGGCCGCTCGACGGCGGCCCGTTCATTACGCTTCCGCTGGTGATAACCAAAGATCCGCGTACGAACCGGCCCAACGTCGGCATGTATCGTATGCAGGTTTACAACGGTCGCGAGACCGGGATGCACTGGCAGCGCCACAAGCAGGGGCGCGCGCACGCCGACGCGTGGGGAGCGAAGGTCCCGGTAGCGGTTGCGATCGGATGCGATCCGGCGCTCACGTACGCCGCGACGGCGCCGTTGCCGCCGATTCTCGACGAGTTCGCGTTTGCCGGCTTGTTGCGCGGTCGCCCCGTCGATTTAGTCGATGCGAAAACCGTCGATTTGAAAGTGCCGGCCGACGCAGAGTTCGTGCTCGAGGGCTACGTCGACAACGAAGACGTGCGCGTCGAAGGGCCGTTCGGCGATCACACCGGCGTCTACAGCCTGGCCGACAACTATCCGACGTTCAAAATCACCGCGATCACGCATCGCCGCAATCCGATTTACGCCGCAACCGTCGTCGGAAAGCCGCCGATGGAAGATGCGTGGATCGGCAAAGCGACGGAACGCATCTTCCTGCCGCTGCTGCAGATGGTGCTGCCCGAAGTCGTCGACATGAACCTTCCCGTCGAGGGCGGCTTTCACAATCTCGCGATCGTTTCGATCAAGAAGTCCTATCCGGGTCACGCCAAAAAAGTCATGAACGCGCTCTGGGGCCTCGGCCACATGATGATGCTGACGCGCACGCTCGTGATCGTCGATGCCGACGTCGACGTACAGGACGCGCGCGGCGTCGCGTGGTTCGTGTTCAACAACATCGCGCCCGATCGCGACCTGGTGATGATGCCGGGGCCGGTCGACGATCTGGACCACGGCTCGTACAGCGTGGCGTACGGCACCAAGATGGGGATCGATGCGACGCGCAAGGACGCATCCGAAGGCTACACACGCGAATGGCCGCCCGATATGATCATGGACGATGCGACCCGTCAGCGCGTCGACAAGCGCTGGCGCGAGTACGGCCTCGACAAGGTCGCGGATTCACTGGTCGCCGACGAATGGTCCGGGCAAGGACCGTCCGCATACAACCGGTTGATGAAGCGGTGAAATACGCGTCGCTTTTCCTCAAAGAGATTCGGCTCGAACACACGCTGTTCGCGCTGCCCTTCGCCTACGCGGGCGCGGTACTGGCCGCGCGCGGCGGACCGACCTGGGCACAGTTGGGATGGATCACCTTAGCCGTGCTCGGCGCGCGAACCGCGGCGATGGCGGCCAACCGTTACTTCGATCGCGACATCGACGCGCGCAATCCCCGGACCGCGCGACGCGCGCTCGCGACCGGCGAACTCCCGGCGTCCGCAATGCTTTGGGCGATCGCCGCCGGGCTCGCCGTCCTACTGTGGGCAGCCTGGATGCTCAATCCGCTCTGCGTCAAGCTGATGCCGATCGCCGTCGTGCTGCTGCTGATCTATCCGCTCTGTAAACGCTTCACGTGGGGCGTGCACTTCGTTCTCGGCGCGGTCGACGGCCTGGCCCCGCTCGGCGCGTTCATCGGCATCGCCGGCACCGTAACGTGGAGCGCGATGCTGCTTTTCGCTGCGGTCACGCTCTGGGTCGCCGGCTTCGACATCATCTACGCACTGATGGACGTGCGGGTCGACCGCGAACAGGGGATCAGCTCGCTGCCCGCGCGCTTCGGCGAAACGACCGGCCGCGTACTTCCGATCGCGCTGCACGTCGCGATGCTGGTGTTGCTCGGTTTGGCCGGCTGGCTCGCACAGGCAACGTGGCCGTACTACGCCGGCGTCGCCGCGGCGGCCGCCCTGGTCGTTTACGAAGACGGTCTCTTCCGCAGCGGTGCAAATCTGTTCGTCATCAACGAGCGGGTATTTATTTCGAACATGGCGTTTTCGGTCGTTTTTCTCGGCACGACCGTCGCGAGTTTCCGATGAAACGCCGCGCGTTCATTGCCGCTGCCGGGGCTGCCGGCGCCGCAGCGTCCATCGCCCCAGCCGGCGCGCAGATCCCGCTGCAGCAGCAGTTTCTGCAGCAGTTGAGCGTCGGCGTGAACGTCACGCTCTCGGGGCCGTACGGACGATACGGTGCCGAAGTCGTCAAGGGCGTGCAGTCCGCCGTCGACGAGATCAACAAGTTCAACGCTCCGGTTTCGCACGTCTACGGCGTGCGCGCGTTCGACGACAAGAATCAAGCCATCGTCGCTTCGACCAACGCGAGCGTTGCCGCATCGGACCCGAGTGTGATCGGTATCGTAGGTAATCTTACCGCGGAGATGACGCTGGCCTCGCTTCCTCACTACGCGAACGTCGGCTTTGCCCTGTTCGTGCCGACCGTCACCGCCGACCCGGTGACCCGGCGCGGATTCCACAACGTCTTCCGCTTGCCGGCAAACGATAGCGACAGCGGACGTCTCTTTGCGAGCGCCGCACTGTACGGCAAACGCCCCGTCGCTTCGCTCGCCGTCGCGCTGGACGGCAGCTACGGATTCGACGTCGCGCGCGCGTTCGTGCAGCAGGCGAAATCGGATCATCATCCGGCGGACGTTCTGCTCTTTCCGAAAGATTCACCGATCGATCCGGGCGCCGCGGCGCGGACGATTCTCGACCGCGAGCCCGGCTACGTGTTCCTAGCGGGAAAAACCGCAGAACTCGGACCTGTCGCCGAAGCGCTGCGCTCGAACAACTATACCGGCGATTTCGGCGCGAGCGATGGCTTTTACAACGCGGACACGATAACGACGTACGGCAAGTACATGATGGGAGCGCTCGTGGGATCGTCGATGCCGCCGCTCTCGCGGGTCCCGAGCATCGAAGCGCTGCTCTCGGATTTCCAGCACGAGGTCGGCCAGATTACGGCCTTCTCGGCGTACGGCTACGCTGCCGCACAGCTGATGGTTGCGGCGTCGCAGCGCGGCAATGCGAGCACGCGGTTCTCGCTATTGACCGCGATGCAGCGCGGCGGAACGTGGACGACGCTGGTCGGCAACTTCAACTTCACGATCAACGGGGACCCGCTGATCCCGAATATCTATCTCTACACCATCGGAAAAGACGGCTTCGATTTCGCCCAACCCGCGATCCGATCCGGATTCGTGGTTTGAAGAACCTCTAACGGACGTACTCGTCTTCCGGTACGACGCGCATGCGGTGCGGCGGGCGAGCTTTGACCGGCGGCGCACCGTCGGTGTCTTCGAGGGCCAGTACGAAGCGCAGACGCCACGCGCCGAGCGCCAGGGAGAAGTTGGTTCCGAAGATTTCCATTGTGCTAGGCCTCCACGCGGCGCCATTGAAGGGCGGCCAGCGTCCCATAGACGAGAGCTAATACAGCGAGCAGAATGAGTTGGTTCGTCGTGACGGCAACGACGTTGAGATAGTTAAGCGGATCGATAAAACTGACGTAGTGAAAGATCGTACGGAGTAGATCGCGCACGGCGTTTCCCGGAGGGAGACCGGCGAGCGCCAGCACGACGCCGGCAATCGGCCACGCCAGGCCGACGACGACGCCGTAGGCGCGCTTCATCGAAGCGGTGAGCGCGTTCAGCATCGCATACCAGGCGACCGCGCCCAGCAGCGCCACGGCGATCGAAGCAGCGTCTTGCCAGGTTACGCGAATCTTGAGCGACTGGAAAATCGCGTGCACGATGAAACCGAAGACCACGCCGATTGCGAACGCGGCAACCACGCCGGCACAGTCCACCAGCATCGTCTGTATCGCGAGCGACGCACGGCCGATCGGTTTGGTGAGCGCGATCTCGAGGTGTCCGTCGCTCTCCTTGGCGAACGGCGCGCCGAGAATCGTTGCGGCAATCAAGGCCATGACGAGCCCGATTATCGTGAAGTCGCCGAAGAACGTGGGCGTGTTGGTGTCGATCACGGTTTCTCGGCCGCTTCCGGCGGTGCTCGTCTGAATCGAGACCGATCCCATCATCATGTTGACCGAGTCGTCGTGATGCGGCTTGCGATCGATCACGTCGATGCGCTGTCCGTCGTAGCCGCGATCGTCGATAGTCGCGCGAATCTGCTCGCGATCGTTCACGATGAGCGTTCGCTTGGTCCCGTCGGGCAGAGTCGTCACGGTGACCTTCGAGTCCGGTTCGGTCTGAAGCCCGTGAATGAAAGCCGTCGCATCGTAACGCAACGTCGCCACGCGCGCGATGACGCAGAAGAGCAGCAGAATCCCAAGGACGATGGATATCCACTTGAGCGTGCCGCGAACGCGCAGCCATTCGGTGTAGAGCATCGCGCTAGGCCTCGACCCGGCGCCACTGAACGATGGCGAGCGCGACGTAGCCAATCGCGAGAGCGGCTAGCACCGGCCCTTCGACGCCGGCTGAGAAGGCGAGCGAACCGGCTGCTTTGCCGTCCACCGTCATCGCGGGGCCGAAGTGCAGGTACGTGAACGGAAGAATGTAGCTGATCCATTGGCACGCCGTGTGCAGAGCGACGAGGATCGGCTGGTTGCCGAGATTCCCCTTGCCAAGCCCGAAAACGATCAGCGCAAACGGCCACGCGAGGCCGAGCACGATACCGTAGGCGCGCTTCATCGAAGTGGTCGCGGCGCAAAGGATCGCGTACCACGCAACGGCGCCGGCGAGACCGCAGAGCGTACCGATCAGATCGTTCATCCCGAACGTGATGTGCGGTGCTTGGAAAAGCATTCCGCAGGCGATGAGAAAGACCACGGTCAGCGCCCACGCCGCGACGATACCGGCGATGTCGACGCCGACCGTCCCTAAGGCGAGCGCGATTCGCGAAATCGGCTTGGTGAGTGCGATTTCGAGGTGGCCGTCGTTTTCGCGAGCGAAGGGCGCCCCGAGGACCGTTGCGATAATGAGCGCGACAAAGCACGCGATTGCAGCGTAGAAGATGAACTGCTCGGGCTCGTTGGTGTCGATGATGTCGCGTTCGCCGTTGCCGTCCTCCAAGGCTTCGACGTGCAGCGAGCCCATGGTCACGTCCTTATGGTGAGATTCGGCCGACTTGGAGTGGTCGACGATCTCGATATGCTCGCCGGCGTAGCCGTGGTCGTCGATCGTGATATGCGTCTGACCGGTCTTGTCGACGATATCGACGTGCTTGGTCCCGTCCGGCAGAACCGACCGCGTGACCTTCGACGTCGGATCGTTCTCGAGGCCCGTGACGTACGACAGCATGTCGCCCTTGCTGAACATGTAGATGCGGACGCCGGCGGCGCAGAGGAAGAGAACCCCCAAAACGATCGCCGTCCACTTGAGCGCGCCGCGGACGCGCAGCCATTCGACGTACGTCATGCGTTTGCGCTCACGACGACGTCGACGGTGCCGTTCTTCGGCGAGACCGCGTACAGGAAGATATCTTCGAGGTTGAGATCTAAGATGCGGATTCCGGTCGCGCCCATCTCGCCGAGTTTGGCGGCGATCTCTTCGGAGCCGGAGTTCACCAGCAGGCGCGCGATACGCTCGGTCTTATCGATGTGCGCGATACGTGCGTCGTTTGCGAATCCGTCGAGCGAGTAGGTTTCGCTGGGGAAGATGCCCTCGACGATCTTGCGATCGGCTTTCAGGTCGTCGATCGACCCTTCGAGGACGAGGCGGCCGCGATCGAGCACGGCGATGCGCTCGGCGGCGCGTTCCACTTGGCCGATTTGATGCGATGAGAAAATCACCGAATGCCCTTTAGCGGCTTCGTTGATGATGAGGCTGAGCACGGTGCGCTGGTTGATCGGATCGAGGCCGCTGGTCGGCTCGTCGAGGATCAGGATTTCGGCGTTGCGTGCGAAGGCCATCGCCGCCATCACGGCGGTGCGCATACCTTTGGAGAGCTGCCGCGCTTTCTTGCGCGGGTCGACGTCGAAGCCGGCCAGCAGTTCGACAGCGCGTGCGGGATCGAAAGCGGCGAACGCGCGGCGCTCCATCTCGACGTGCTCGGCAACGGTCATCCAATCGTAGAGGACGCTGCGTTCCGGCACGTACGCGAGGTGTTGGAAGGTCTCCGGCGCGAGCGGCTTGCCGTCGTAAAGAACGGTACCGCTCGTCGGCGTCGCAAGACCCAGCATACACTTGAAGGTCGTCGTTTTTCCCGCGCCGTTCGGCCCGAGCAGTCCGAAGACGGTTCCGGCCGGGATCTCCAACGAAAAGCCGTCGACTGCTACGTACTTGCCGTACGTCTTGCGCAGGTTAGAAATCTGAATGCTGCTCATCGTTCCTCCGGAAACCACCGGTCGACTACTCGATCGATTAGGTCGTGTACATCGCTCCGCGAGAGGCCAAGCGATTTTGCTTCGCGGACGGCTGCGTCGATCGCCACGCGGGCGACGTCACCGACGGCGGCCTTGGCCTCGGTCTGACTGCCGCCTCGGACGAAGGATCCGCGTCCGGCAGCCGTCTCGATGACCTGCTCCCGTTCGAGATCGCGATACGCCTTCGCGACAGTGTTCGGATTGATGGTGAGATCGAGTGCGAGCTGCTTTACCGTAGGGAGCTGTTCCCCGCTTTGCAAGACACCGAGTGCGACGGATCGCTTGATCTGCTCGATGATTTGTAGGTAGATCGGTACGCCGCTTCGCGCATCGACCGTCAATACGGCCGGCATGATTCCGAGTTCCTTAGAACTTCGGGCCCCAACCTTGGAACAGCGTTGAAGAGGTCGTTTGGGGAAGACGGACCGGGGTGCGGGTTTCGCGGGAGACGTCGGCGTCGGGCCGGTTGTTGATGTAGCGTGTCATTTCTTTTGTCCTTATCAGCCGTACCAGTCTCATGTCGTACTAGTACACTAGTACAATAGCTGAGTAATACGGCCGAGTCAACCCCTTTGGAAAGAATTTTTCGAAGACGAGGTCCCGCGCCAACACTGCCCTCGCCACGAGGGACAATTTGGGGCGCCCAAGGGGAGGCAACAGCAGATCGAGGGCGTGCGCGCCCCATGCCCGGGGGCCCCACGCGAAGCGTGGGGGGCGCGGAGCAGAGCGAAGCGCCCGTTAAACACCCAGGTCCCCGAGCCACAGACACCGTTAAAGCCCGGGACTACCCCGGGCGTGGCCCACCTAAAGCACTGTTAGAGCCTGCGGACCTCGCCGGGCGGGGCGGATTGTACCTATTTTTGCCCCACTCTCGGTACCTAGCTTTCAAGTTAGGGGTTTCCCCGGATGCTGTTGATTGGGACGCGCGGCTATTATCGCTTCACCAGAGACTCGTTCATGTAGATGCGGAGAAAGACGATGCACGACCAGGCTACAATCTGGATCACCGATACCGATCTCGCGGTCACGTCGTTCACGGCTCGGCTTCGTGACCTCGCAGGCATTGGTGACGTGTATCGCCGCGTCCACGTGAGCGATCTCTGGGGTCATGACGAACCTTACGGCGTGATCGTCGTCGCCCATCGCTGGGCGCTCGACGGTCAGGCCGTTTCGTTCGAAGCTCCGGCGTACGATTCGATTTTCCGGTTTCAGTTGGAACCGCTGCAGGCGCCCGACGGCCGGATCGTCGGCGTCAACGGCCGCGCGTTCGACACGCGCCGGGAGGCGCCGCCCGACTTCGCTCCAGCCGTTCTGGCCGACGCCGAGTGCCAAGCCGGGCTCGGCACGTGGAGCGTCGATCTGAGCTGCGGAAAGCTTTCCGTTTCGCCCGGACTTTGCGCGATGCTGGGAGTCGACCCCAACGAGAACGCCCTGAATATCCGCGCCTTCGACCACCCGGACGATCGCGCTTCGATCCAGCGGGTCCTCAACGATCCCGACTCCAGCGAAAACTATTCGTGCGATCATCGGATCCTTTGCCCCGGCGGACGCGTACGTTCCGTCCGCGAACGCGTTCGTACGTCGTTCGACGAGTGCGGCGTCGCGACGGTTCGCACCGGGACGCTCCTCGACATCACCGATCTAAAAGAACGCGAGGCCGAACTCGCCGACTTAGCGCTGTACGACGCGCTGACGCACCTGCCGAATCGCGCCCTGTTGGGTGAGCGGTTGGCCGGCGCGGTGGCGCGTGCCGAGCGCCATTCTTCCCACTGCGCCGTCCTTTTCGTCGATCTCGACGATTTCAAGGACGTCAACGATCGGTACGGCCACGCGGACGGCGACCGGCTGCTGGTAGCAGTAGCCGACCATCTCCAGCGCCAGGTTCGCGTCACCGATACGGTCGCGCGCCTGGCCGGCGACGAGTTCGTGCTGCTGCTCGAAGACCTCTACAGCGAAGAAGCGGCCCTCTCGGCGGCACACATGGTGCTGCGCAGCTTCGACGAGCCGATCTTCATCGACGACGATCGCGCGCTTTCAATCACCGCGAGCATCGGGATCGCGGTCGCACCGCGCTGCTCGCTGGATCCGAACGACCTGCTTGCGATGGCCGACCGCGAGATGTACGTGGTCAAGCACAACGGCGGACGCGGCGTCAAACTCGTCCCCGAGAAGGAAAGCGGCGTTCCGTTCTCCGAGAAAGGAACGTGCAATACGCTCTCTTCGAAGGCCCCGGCTCCCTTCGCGATCCATCAGAGCGCATAGCCTTCTGGCTGACGGCACTGTGCGCGCTTCCCGCCGCACTGCTCATCGGCTACGTCCTTCACGAGTCCATCGGCGTGTCGCAAGTCGCGCTGTTCATCGTCATCGCGATGATCTACGTCACGCTCGCTCGCGGAAAACTGCTAGGCTCGAGCGTGCGCATACACGAGGCGCAGTACCCGCGCGTCTTTGAAATCGTCAAACGCACGTGCGCCGCGCTCGATATTCCGATGCCGCTCATTTTCGTGCGCGAGGACAACTACGTGCCGGTGGCGGCGCTCGGTTTCGGCGAACCGTACGCGCTCGTGATATCGAGCCACTGGATCGAGGCATTCGAAGACGACGAGCTCGCATTCATGGTCGGCCGCGAACTCGGGCACATCGCCGCCGGCCATACGCGCTATCTCTCGCTGCTCAGCGTCAACGGCAACGAAAGCCCGCTGATCGCTTTGATTTTCGGTGCGTGGCTGCGGCGCTGCACGTTTACGTGCGATAAAGTCGGACTGCTGTGCTGCGGATCGCTCGACGCCGCAATCCGAGCGATGGGCGTCGCGGCATTCCACCACTTCGGCCGCAAGATCGATTATCAAGCATTCGCCGAGCAATCCGCCGAGATCGCGGAGGATCCGGTACTGCGCTGGGGTGCGTGGCTGGGCAGCGAGCCGTACGCGACGCTGCGCATCGCGTCGCTGCGGCGCTTCATCGACACGCACGCGTACGCCGCGGCCGAAGAGTGGTTTCTGCGCGAGCGCAGCGACGAGCCGCCGGCACTGCCGGCGCCGGGTACGACCGTCGTGGTCAACAAGGATTGCGCCGGCTGGTGGCGCCGTGCGACCGCCTACGGCATCGATCTCGTCGTCGTCAGCGCGATCATCACCAGCTTTGGCGGTAACCCCGGGGTCAGCAGAGCCGTGTCGATAAATACGAACAATCCTGCCGGGGCCGCGCGGCGTCACGCCACATCGACTCCGTCGCCGGCTGCGAGCCCGCTACCGTCGACGACGGCAGCCGCGGCCACGAAAAACGCCAAGGTTCTTCCCAAGCCGTCCAGCTCCGCAAGAAACCCAAGTCCCGCTCCCTCCTCGAGCGAGGAGGTCGAAGATATCGGACCGGTGCACATCGACGAAAACGGCGTCACCGTCAACGGCAAGACCTACAACGAAGCGACCACGAACGCAGCGGCGGACGAAGACTCGGGTTCGAGCGAGAATACGGCCGTGGTCGAGTCGAGGGATCGCTGGGAGAATTTTCCGCCGGTGTGGATCTTCCACCGTTTCACGAATCTGGGTGCGTATTTTTGGACGCCGGTCTATCTCGCGGTCCTCGTCGGCATCGCCGGTCAATCGTTCGGGATGATGATCTGCGGCTTGCGCGTCGTGACGGTGGACTTTCGACGTCCCGGCATTTGGCGGACCATCGGCCGCTACGCGATCGAGGGCCCCTTAGTTGCGCTCGTCATTCTGCTCAGCCTGATCTGGCGCCGCGTACTGCTGCACGACAAACTTACCGGAACGCGCGTCGTCAAAGTCGAGCGCATCCTCGCCCGCGGCGCCGGCACCCTAACGCACTAACCCGACAGAACGTTACTCGCGCGCTGCCATGTCATCCTGAGCGTAGGCGCGCGGCGCCGTAGTCGAAGGACCGCGTCACAGAACTAGCTAGCCGCGGTCCCCGAAGTGGAAATGCGGCGCTAAGTTTGCCAAGGGCGCGGATCGGGCGCGTTCTGGGTAGCGGTCCTTCGACTTGCCTGTCCTGAGCTTGTCGAAGGGCTCAGGATGACAAGGGGGGCGATAGAACGTTGCTCGCGCGGCTCAAGTAGTTCGTCAATCCGATCGCGGCGACGATTTCGACGATCTCTCCGGCGTCGTAGTGCTCTTCAAGTGCTTCGCGGACGGCGGGCGGCAGGGCGCGCGGCTCGCGCGTGACGGCAACGGCAGCCGCCAACGCGGCGCGCTCCGCAGGTGAGAAACGTTCGCTGCGAGCGTAGTCCGTCAAATCGTCGAGCGTTGCGCGATCCACCCCGAGGCTCTGCGCCATCTCCGCGTGGGCCTTCGTACAGTTCTCGCAAGCGTTGAGCCACGACACCATCAGCGCGCAGAGCTCCTTGGTACGCCGCGGAACCGTTCCTTCATCGATCTCAGCGGCGTGACGCGCCAACGTTCGCGCGAGCCCCGGGCGAGCACCCAGCGCTTCCCAGAGCTCGGCCATCGATGCTACGCGGGCTTTTGCGCTATGTGCGTTAGCTGCGGGTCGTCGCGAATCGCGTCGAAACGCGGATCCATGGCGGTCGCCGCTTGCAAGTAGTCGCCGTGAATGCGTTTGAAGTACGAGAGCGCGACCGTTCGCTCACCCATTGCCGCGTACGCCAGCGCTAAGTCTTCCGGGTCGACGTCCGAAGAATGCGCTTTCGCAATCGCGAACTCCGCGCGCGCCAGCGGGCGATTCGTTCGCGCGTACACGCTCGCGAGCAGCGCCGCGGCTTCCGGCCGGCACATCTTGCACTTCGCGCCGAACTCGCGGAACGCATCGATTGCCTGCCGGTCGTCGCCGCGCGCCTGGTATGCCAAACCGAGCGTTTCGAAGGCTTCGTACAACTGCGGCGACAGATCGAGCACTTGACGCTCGTAGCTGATGGCGTCGTCGTAGTGGCGTTCGAGATACGCCGTCTGTCCGAGCCAGTGCGTCGTCGCAACCGACAACGGGTCGAGATTCGAGGCTTTTTGCAGCTCCGCAAATGCTTCGTTAACGTTTCCGGCGGCGAGCAGCGCGATGCCGTACCATTCGTGGGCCGGCGCGTCGGACGGATCGAGTTCGATGGCGTGACGCAGCTGACGAATGCCGTCGGTCAGCGACTCCTTCGATGCTACTTCCTTCTCGGTTTGGAGCAAGCCGAGCACGGCGTAGGCCTCGCCGCACTGCGGATCGATCGCAAGCGCTTTTTGCGCGTAGGCTCGCGCTCGCGCGTAATAGACCTTCGTCGGCGACGTGCCGTACTGGTACTCGCCCATGATCGCGTTTGCGGATGCGAGCGCGGCATACCCGCGTGCGTCGTGCGGATCCGAATCGACGACCCGTGAGAAGTAGTCCAAGCTCTTGACGATGCCGTCGTGGCTGCGCGTGTTCCAGTAGTAGCGGCCGATCTCGTAAAGCCGGGCGCCGGCGACGGTTAGCGGCGAGCGCGAGGTACGATGCGGGTTCGCAAGAGCGAAGGCCGTTCCGGCGATGAGTACGAGCGCGAGCGCCGCCACGGCGAACGATTCCCAAAGGCGACGCGGGCGAACGGCGGCAGTCGCCGGCAGCCGAGGCGAAACGTGCACGGCTTCGACGCGCGTGACCGGCGCGACGAAACGGTAGCCGCGACGCGGAATGGTCTCGATCGCTTCGACATCCCAGCGGCCGCGCAGCACTTTGCGCAGCACGTAGACGTTTTGCGCGAGATTGGCTTCGTCGACGTAACCCTCGGGCCAAATACGGTCGAGCAGGGCGCTCTTCGTGAGCACTTCGCCGGGGTGTTCGATGAGCGCAAGCAGCGTTTCGACGACCTTCGGACCAAGTGCGACGGGCTCGCCGCGCTCGAATAAAAGCAACTGGCCCGCATCCAGGCGAAACGGACCGAACTCGTACACACTCATCGTGACATTCCTCGACGAAGAATCTTTGATGCCTTTCTGAGGACGCGCTCCCCACCCGCGGTGGTTACTCAGTGTACCACCATGAAGGCTCCAGGTTTCGCTCTCACCGCGGCTCTCGCCGTCGCCCTTCTCCCAATCGCTCCGGCTGCGGCTGCGGTGCCCACCTCGTTTTCTTTGCCCGTCGCCAGGGCCCCGCATCCCTTGCCACTCGATCCGAGCCTTTCGGACCCTGCTTGGGTGGCCGGGCTGGTGCCCAACGGCGCCGGTCCCTGGCAAAACGTGACCACGCGTGGGCCGGCGGCGCAGGCGACGACCGTCTACATGCTCTATGACGACAACGCCCTCTACATCGGTTTTAAGGCCGAGCAGGCCGGCATCCCCATCGTTGCGACCCAGACCACCAATGACGTCGGCTTCGGCCAGGATGATTTCGTCGGTTTCGGCGTCGACACGAGCGGCTCTGGCAGCCAAGCGTACCTCTTCGAGACGACGCCGAAAGGCGTGCGATACGAGCAGGCCAACGAAAACGTCCGCTACCGTCCTCGCTGGGCATCGGCAGCGGCCGTCACCGGCGGTACATGGAGCGCCGTTTTGATCGTGCCGCTTTCCGTCTTGCGCGTTCCGCATGCCGGAGCGCAGAACTGGCGACTGCAATTCGTCCGCGGAATTGCAGCCAAGGGCGAGCATCTCGCTTGGGCGTGGGATCCGCTCATGCAGGATCAGATCGGGGCGAATTGGCCGTCGTTCCAAGACACGCGCTGGTGGGCCGGAACGAGCGGCATTATCCTGAAGTCGACTGGCAAAGCCCGCGGCGGCGCGCGCGCCGACGTTTACGGCCTCGCCAGCATCGGCGAAGATCGCGATCTCTTCCAGCAAGCCGACGGTCAGTTTCTGCCGATGAAGGTTCGCCCGTACGGCGTCGACGTGAGCTATCCGATTACGCCCACGATCAGTTTCGTCGGAACCGCCAACCCCGATTTTTCCAACGTCGAAGTCGACCAGCAAACGATCGCGCCCCAAGAGTTCCGGCGCCAGCTCGTCGAGTACCGCCCGTTCTTCGCGCAGGGGGCCAACTTCATCAACGCACTCTCGGGGGCGCGTTCGCCGACCGGCGGATTCACGACGGCATCCAACTTCATCTTCTACTCGCCGGACGTCGGCCCGTTCGATTGGGGTGCGAAAGTGGAGGGCACGTTCGGCCAGCAGAGTCTTGGTGCGCTTGCGTTTCGCGGCTTTGACGAGTCGACGGGCAACACGTTTTCCGACCAAGCCTACGGTTACGAGCACGCAACTCAAGGCGGCACGTTCATCTATTGGAGCGACGGTGTCTTGGCACACCACAGCATCTACGGCGACGACACCACGCTCGAGGGCGGCATCGAAGCGCGCGATTTAAAACACGGCTGGGTGGCATTCTTCGATCACGCGTTCGAAGACGGCTCGTGGGTTCCGCAAGGAAACGCGGATTTTACCGAGGCGTTCCTCGATAAGCATCAGGGCGGGCTCGAAACCAATATCGGGTACATGGACGTCTCGCCAAACTACAACCCGATCGACGGCTTCACGGCGAACTCGGATATCCGCGGTCCGCAAGCCTACCTGAACTACACCGGCAGCATGGCCGGCGTGAAGAACTTCTTTTTCTTTGCCGCATGGGATCGCTTCTTGGACCGGTCGGGTGCCGTGCATCAGGCCGACACGCAGATCTTTCTCAACGCGACCTTCAAAAACGGCTTCTCGCTCGACGGCGTCGGTTCGGCGATCGGGCAGCTGCGGTCGTACAGCGTTCCGGCCGGACCGGGCTGCACCGGCGAGATCCTCTACACGAGCAGTTTCACGGGGTATCCGTGTTATCTGGACGGCGTCACGCAGCCGTTCAACCTGACGTCGATTCCGATCGGCTACCACGACGGCACGCCGCGGCCGGTCGACGTCAACTACTCCTGGGGGCCGTTCGGCGACAATTACGTTCACCTGTTTACCGCGACGACTGCCCGGCCGCTGACACAGCGCCTTTCGCTCGGCCTCGAGTACGACGGTACGTACCAGCGCTCGTTTCAGACCGGCATTCTGGACTCGCAGTGGCTGCGCCGCGTGACGCTCAGTTACAACCTCACGAGCGAAAGCACGTTTTCCATCGCCCTGCGCGATATCAACGGGCTGGGCGGCTTTGCGACACAGGTCGGAAACAACCTCGCCATCGCGTTCCACGACCGCTTCAAGACCGGAAACGAGCTGTACATCGACTATGGCACACCCGCCGCAGCTGCGACAATTAACCGATTGATCGTGAAATATATCTTCCACGCCGGGGCCGACGCCGGCACCTGAAACAATCCCAAAATCGCGGCGTAGATAAGGGTGTAGCGAAGTCTACAAGGAGCAGAAAAGTGAACACCCCGCGCAAACCCTACATCGTCCAAAGTCGCGAAGAGCAGCCAGTCGTCTCGTTCACCCGCGTGATCGCAGTCGCACCCCGCGACACCACGTTCGGCGGTTGGGGGCCCTCGCGCTGGAACTAAAACTCTTCACGGTTCGCGCCGCAGCGAACGCAAAACGAAGGGACGGTGCATTTGATGGCACACCGTCCCTTCTCTTTTGTTCGCCCTTGTCATCCTGAGCGTAGGCGCGCAGCGCCGAAGTCGAGGACCGCGGAAAAGAAAAGCTCGCCTATTCTTGGCGGACCATCTCTGGAAGCGATCCTTCGACTACGCGCTTCGCGCTACGCTCAGGATGACAAGCGGCTACGCTAAATACGGTTCGTTCGGCAACACTGGCTTGAGGATGGCGTTCATGCGGTCGAAGATCTTCGGATCCAGGTTCAGGTCGCCGGCGGCGACGTTGTCGTCGACGTGTTCGATCTTGGTGGCGCCGACGATGGTGCTGGTGACGGCCGGCTGACGTAAGCACCATGCCAGCGCAAGCTGCGTCATGCTGCAGCCGGCTTCTTTCGCGAGCGGCACGAGTTTTTGAACCGCATCGAGCACGGGCTGCGTGAGATAGTCTTCCATCATCTCGCGGTAGCCGCCGGCACCTCGCGAACCCCCGGGCGGATGCGCGGCGTCGGTGTACTTGCCCGATAGAATGCCCATCGCGAGCGGCGACCAGACGACGTTGCCCAGTCCGTATTCTTCACAGGCCGGAAGCACGCGCTCTTCGATGCGACGCCACAGCGCGCTGTACTGCGGTTGATTGCTGATCGGAACCGCCCAACCGCGCGCGCGCGTTAGATTCACCGCCGACACGATCTGATCGGCGTTCCATTCCGAAACGCCCCAATAGAGAATCTTGCCGCTTCGCACGAGATCGTCCATCATCCGGCAGGTCTCTTCGAGCGGCGTCGTGTCGTCGTACCGATGGCATTGATACAGATCGACGTAGTCGACGTCCAGACGGCGCAGCGATGCTTCGATCTGCGAACGCAGATGTTTGCGCGATAAGCCTCGTTCGTTAACGCCGTCGGCCATCGGAAAATAGGCTTTGGTCGCGAGCACTAGCTCGTCGCGATTGAGGTCTTTTAGGATAGGTCCCAGCGTCGATTCGGCCGCGCCGCGGGCGTACACGTTGGCGGTGTCGATAAAGTTGACGCCTTTTTCCCACGCGCGCATAACGCATTTACGAGCGATGTCGCCGCCGACGGTGTTGCCGTAGGTGAGCCACGAGCCGAGGCCGATGACGGAGAGCTTGAGACCGGAGTGACCGAGCGTTCGAAATTGCATGAGCGCTACTCCGGTGCGAAGACGCGTAAGGCCTTCGGAACGATCTCGAATCGAGCCGGGGTCCAACCGGCCGGCTCGCCGTCGGCAGTGATGCGGTGCCGGCGCTTGGTGACGACGTCGAACGCCACCGACCGGTAGGTTCGGAGGCCGGGGACCGATTGGCGCTTCCCGGACAAGATCGCTCGCGCCACCGAGAATGCTTCCGATACGCCTTCGATCTCGACGCTGTATAAGTCCAGCCAGCCATCGTCGATCGCCGCGTCGGCAACGTAGAAGAACCCGCCGAATCGATGACTGTTGGCGACCGTCAATTGCACCGTCTTAAACCGGTTCGCAACGCCGTCGTGAACGATGTCGACCCGGATGGGGCGCGAATGCACGAACGCCTGCACCGCGGTGGCTAGGATCGCAAAAAATCCGAACCGCTGCTTGTTTTCCGGAAGCTGTAGGCGCGCTAGACGGCTCGATATGCCGATGCTCGCTTCGTTGAGATAGTACATACCGTTGACGCAAGCAACGTCGATGGTGCGTTGGTGTCCCGCGGCGATCGTCGCGCACGCACCCGCAACGTCGAGTGGAATCCCGAGCGTGCGCGCGAGTTCGTTAAACGTTCCGAGGGGAATGACTCCGACCGGGACGCCGTAAGCCATCGCGCGGCGGATGACGTGGACGAGCGTCCCGTCGCCGCCGGCAACGACGATCGCATCGACGTCCGGCCGGCCGCCGGGAGAGGGTTCGCCGAGTTCGCGCACGACCTCGATGCCGTGCACTTCGAGTTCGCGATGCAGCAGCGCATGCAGCTCACGGCCGCGGCGCGCGTTGGAATTGACGACCAACAGCGCGCGCACCTCGCGCGGTTAGGCCGCTGCGCGCAGGCGCGCCCAAGCCCGCAGTGCGCGAATTGCTGCCACGATCGCGATGACCGCAAACACGCCGGTGCCGCCGACCATGGCGACCCACCCCATCGCAAGTCCGATGGTCGTCGACGAGTCGATCTGCCCGACGGCTTGCGCCGTCTCCGTGATGTTCGTGTAGACGGCGTGAAAAATCAAAAAGATGACGACCGCCGCCGGTGCGGTCCACGCACAAATGATGAGGTTGCGGGAGAGTTCCGCGCGGTCCGAGGCGGCGTCGCTGCTCATGATGGTGCGGCTTCGCCGCCCGTGGGCGGCGTCACTTCGAGCGAGTCCAAGCTCGTGCCCTTCGTTTCAGGCGCCCGAGCGGTCGCAAGCCAAAGGCCCGCGACCGAAAGCGCCACCGAGGCCGCCACGATCGGTGCAATGCCGTATCGTCCGAGAACGACCGGGAGAGCGAAGGTGCCGACGAACGCGCCGACGCGGCTGACGGCCGCGGCAAACCCGGTCGCGGTGCCGCGAATGAACGTGGGAAACAGCTCGGCCGGATAGACGATCTCGAGCCCCGACGCGGCGCCCATTGCGAGCGCGTAGGCCAGAAACGCGGCGACCGTCAGTGGAACGTTACCGAAAGCGATCGCGGCGAAGGCAACGGTGGCGACGGCAAACCCGGCGATACACAACGGTCGCCGGCCCCAGCGTTCGATGAGGGGCAGCGAAAGCAGCGAACCGGCGGCGAATGCGACGGTGATCGCGATGCTGCCGGTCACCGAATCGGCCGTACCGAGGTGCAGCGCCGAAAGCACCGTCGGCGCGAACGTGTAGATTGCAAACAGCGGAACGACCTGCAGCAGCCACATCCACGAAACGAATCCGAGTTTAGGACGAACGTCTTTCGTGAAAATCTCGCCCAACCCGGGCCGCTTCATACGCGTCGCCGTCGCAGCGAGCCAACGCGGCGATTCGGGCGCGACCGTACGGATCAGCAACCCGAGTGCCGCGATGACGGCAGGAGCGGCGAGTATCCATTTCCAGCTGTCGCTGCCGAGCGAGAGCATTGCGGAGCCGGCGACGTATGCCGCGCACGCACCGGCAAACCAAATCGTCTCCAGCCCGGCGAGTGCGGCGCCGCGGCTTCGCCGCGGCATAAATTCGGCGATCAACGCCGCGGAGATCGGATAGTCGGCCCCGATGGCCACGCCGAGCACGAAGCGCAGCGCGATCAGTTCCCACACGTTGGTTACGAAGATCTGCGCGACGCAGGCGATCACGAAGACGGCGAGGTCCGCGATCATGAGGATGCGCCGGCCGTAGCGATCGGCCATCTCGCCGAATACCAGCGCGCCTGCAAGCACGCCGAAGAGCGTGATCGCGCCGAGCAACCCGGTCATGCCGGCCGACAACGCAAAGTGCGGGCCGAGCGTGATCATCGCGAGACCAATACTGCTCAGGATGTACCCGTCGCAGAAGATCCCGGCGCTGGCATACAGCAGCAGCCCGGCGTGAAACGGGCGAAACTTTTCGTCGTCGTTCATCGCGCCGGTTCGGTACGCAGTACGCAATCCGCGAGCCGCTCGGCGGCCGCCGGCTGCAGACCGAGGTAGAGCGTCGGCTCGATGAGCTCGAGTTCCATCAGCAGCGTCCCATTCGCCGTCGGAACGACGTCGACGCGCGCGTACGCGGGCGTGCGCTCCAGCCCTTCGACGACGTCGCTCACAAATCCAAGATCGTCTTCGCTAAGATCGTAGATTCGCTCCGACGTCGTGACGGTCGACGAGTTGAACGGCGCTTTGCGCACCGCGTGGCTGAACGCCCCATCGATGAAGATGCAGGCGAGTTCGCCGATCGTCTCGGTTTCGCGGATGAACGGCTGCACCATCGCTTCGCCCGTTTCGAGGAGCGAGTTCAAATGGCGTACGCCGTTGTCCGCAATCTCATCGCCGCGCATGCGGCGCGCTCCGTACGAGCTGCCGCCGACGCACGGTTTGATCACCACGTCGTCCCAGCCGCGCCCCGCGCAGGCATCCGCGAGTTCGAACTCGAGCGTCGACTCGACGAAGATCGTCGGCACGATGCGATTGCCGGAACGTTCGAGGTCGGCCAGATACCGCTTGTGCGAATTCCAGCGAACGGTTTGCGGGTCGTTGACCAGGTGCGTACGCGTCTCGACGTGCGCGAGCCACTTCCAGAACTCCGGATAGCGCTGCGGATAGTCCCACGTCGCGCGGATCACCGCCAGCGGGCTGCCCGACCAGTCGACGTTCGGATCGCTCCATATCGCACATCGCACGTTTGCACCGCGGCGGACGAGCACGGCCCGAAAGATCTGATCGTCCGGCGCGAGATTTGGGTAGTTCTCGTAGGTGACGATGGTAACGTCGTAGCCGGCGCTCAAACGCGGTCCTCCGCACGCGCATCCGTGTAAATCCGCGCGGCGAACTCGCGTGCAAACTTGGCCGAAACCGTCGCGGTCATGCCCGCCACGTCGCAATCGGGGTTGTACTCGACGACGTCGGCTCCGACGACCGCGCCGGGAATCGCGCGCACGAGTTCGAGCACGTCGCGAACCGACAACCCTCCGGGCTCGCGATGCGAGACCCCGGGGGCGAACGCGGGGTCGAGCCCGTCGAGGTCCAGCGTGACGTAAACCGGGCCTTCGGGCAGCGCCGCCCGCGCCGCATCGAGCTCCCACGCGCCGAAGACGTCCACCGCGTATTGGTCCGCAACGCGCCGCTGCGGCGGCGTCATGGTACGAATCCCGATCTGCACCAACCGCGCGACCCCGCCATGCTCTAAAATCCGCGCGAACGGACTCGCGTGCGAGAGCGGGTTGCCCTGAAACGACGGATACATATCCGGGTGCGCGTCGAAATGCACGACGCTGATGTTTGGGAACGCGGCGGTATAGGCCTTGAGGATCGGGAACGTCACCGAGTGATCGCCGCCCAGCGAAACGACGCGCCGGCCGTCACGCAGTTGGGCCGCGACGGCTTCGGCAATGCGGTCGACGTCGCCGTCGTCTTCGCGCAGCGGCGCGTCCCCTACGTCCTCTAAAACGTCTGATCCGCGCAGGTTGAGGCCGGTTTCGGTATAGGTGTTGCCGCTTTCGCTAAAGAGTTCGCGCCGGATTGCCGCCGGGGCTTTCGCCGGACCGCGCAAGAACGAAGAGTTGCGGTCCGTCGGCAGACCCAACAGCGCAACCGTCACTGCAGCGCCTTCACCGTACCGAACGACGTCACGACCGTGTACTTGCCATCGTCCTGCCGGCCTTCATCGACGTACACGGCATGCTTACCGTCCTGCGCGAAATATTGAGCGATGTTTCCATTGGAGGGCGGCTCGTCTTTACCGGTCAAAGCAGGCAACGCCGCATGGACCTGGTCCTTTGCGGCAACGAACGCGGAATCGGCTGCGGATTGCGAATCCGATACGAAGAAGCAGGTCGCTACCGTATCGCCGGACTGTTTGATGTGCGAGATCGCGCAAGCGTTCGTGTTCGGAATCGTGAGCTTGCCGAGGTACTTCGTGACGATCGGATTGTCGCCGAACTGCTTTCCCTTCAAGTCGGCGAACCCGTTGTCGATCGCGCCGAAGTACTGGGCGATCGTCGCGTCGCCGGTCGTCGATGCGGCTTTCGAACCGCAGCCGGCCGCGAACGCCAGCGAGCCGATGACGAGTGCGGTGCGAACGAGTTGTGATGACATGCCGGTCCTCCCCGTGCTTTGCGCGTTAGTGTGATGCGAAGGCATCGGTCGTTCCGAACGTCTCCGCAACGCGATACGTACCCGCATCGTCGGCGATGTAAAGATAGACCGCATGGTTCTTGCTGTCGGCGGCTTCGAACGTCGCCAGATGCCCTTCGGGCGAGTGCGTCAGGTCGGCGATCTTCCATCCAGGCAACGCTGCGATCGTATCGTGCATCCAATCGTCGTAGATGTGGCGCGCGTCGTTTGGTCCCGACGCCAAGAAATCGCACGTTCCGAAGGCAGGGGTGCCGCGAGCCGTCGTGTAGATCGCGCAGCTCGACGCGCCGGGAAGCTGCAGCGAGGTTTCGTAGTACTTCAGACCCTTGGCTTCGCCCCGATATGCGCCGCGCTCGGCCGTGAATCCGCCGTCTTCGGCCGCGACGAATTGGCCGATCGCCTGGCTGGGGGAACGGCCGCCGCCGCATGCGACCGAAAGGGCCAGAGCGGCGGGTATAAGGAGCGAGCGCAAGCGAGACATTCGTTGCGTAGGTACCGAATCGGCGCCGAACGCCCTCCCGGAGGAAGTCATGAAAGCCATCGTCGTTCACCATCACGGTTCACCCGACGTACTAAAGCTCGAAGACATCCCAATCCCCGTGCCGGGGGCGGGCGAGGTGCTGGTGCGCGTCCGCGCGGCGGGCGTCGGACCGTGGGATGCGCTCGTACGTACCGGCGACAGCGGCATACCGCAGAAACTGCCGCTGACGCCGGGATCCGACATCTGCGGTTCAATTCACGTTCGCGGGCCCGGCGTCACGGCGTTTTCCGACGGCGAGGACGTGTTCGGCGCGACGAATCCGAGCTTTACCGGCGGTTACGCTCAGTACGCGGTCGCGAGCGCCGGCATGCTCGCGCGCAAACCGCAGTCCATGGACGACGTGACCGCCGCCGGCATTCCGGTGGTCGCGGTTACAGCCAAGCAAATGCTGTTCGACTATGCGGGCGTCGAACCAGGGCAGACGATTCTCGTGCAGGGCGGCGGCGGCAGCGTCGGATCGTTTGTGGTGCAGCTCGCCAAACACGCCGGGGTCAAGGTTATCGCTACCGCATCGGCGCACGATCTCGAATACGTTCGCTCGCTCGGCGCGGACGACGTGATCGACTACAAAGCGACTCCGTTCGAGCAAGCGGCAAAGAACGTCGATGCGGTGCTGGACACGATCGGCAGCGAGACGCTCAAACGTTCGTTCGCGGTCGTCAGAAAAGGCGGCGTCATCGTCTCATCCGCCGACGAACCGCCGCAGGATGAAGCGAAACGGCGCGGCGTTCGCGCAACGTTTTTCATCGTCGACGTCACGACCGCACGTTTGAACGAGATCGCGGCACTCTTCGACCTCGGCGTTCTGCACGCGCGAATTGGCGAGGTTCTTCCGTTAGCCGATGCGCGCACCGCTCATCTGATGCTGGCAGGAGCGCGACACAAACCGGGTAAGATCGTCCTCGATGTTTAGCCACGCGCTGCTCGCCGTCGCCCTGCTCTTTCACGCGGGGCAGCAGCCGTTTTCGTTTAAAGCGCAGCAGCTAACCGCGCAACTCGGCGTGAAATCCAACACGATGCGTGGGATCGTCTGGTACCCGGTCGACGGGAATGTCGCCGAACGGGTGCAAACGATTGGGGCGCCCGGCCACGCACTTTTCATCGCCGGTAGTGCCGCGCCCGATGCTCCGCTCGCGTCTGCCCCAAAACGGTTTCCGATGATTTTGCTTTCGCACGGGACCGGAGGGTCCGCGCGGCAGCTCGCGTGGCTCGGCACCGCGCTCGCGCGTGCGGGGTTTGTCGCCGTCGCAATCGATCACCCGGGAAACAACGGCGTCACCGATCCGACCGTGCAGGGATTCACGCTGTGGTGGCTTCGCGCTCGCGAGCTTTCGATGGCGCTCGATACGGTGCTGGCCGACCGAACGTTCGGGCAGCGCATCGACAAGGCGCGAATCGGTGCAGCTGGTTTTTCGCTCGGCGGGTACACGGTCATCGCGATTGCGGGCGCCCGCGTGGACATGCCGGGTATGCTGGAGCACTGCAAGACCGATCCGCAATCGACGTGGTGTCAATCGCCGCCCGAGTTTCCCGATCTCGTTCCGAAGGCGCAGGCGCTGCGAGCCGGCGACCCATCGTATGAAAACGCACTCGCGAACAGCAACGTCAACGTAGCCGACCCGCGCGTGCGCGCGGTCTACGCAATCGCACCCGCCGTAGGCGAAGCCGTGACGCTCGACAGCCTGCACAACATCGCGATACCGGTCCGGATCGTCTACGGAACGAGCGATCGTATCGCTCCTGCGCCGCAAAACGCTCTCCGTTACGCGAACTGGATCCCCGGAGCTGCAACGATGCCCGTATTGGATGCGGAGCATTACACCTTCCTCGATACGTGCACGCCGGCGGGGGTGAAAGCGCTTGCGGCAGCTTGCGTCGACGCCGCAGGCATCGATCGCAATGCGATCCACGCACGAGTCGCGGCGGACGCCGTCGATTTTTTTCAACAAGCGCTAAAGTAGTCGACCGGGGCCGCGAGGTCCCGGAAATCCGAAGCAGAAGGCATACCGTGTGGACGCGGATGTTATCGTGATCGGTGCCGGCGCCGCGGGCTTGCAGGCCGCGCGCAATCTGGCGAAGGGCTCGTTTCGAACGATCGTTCTCGAGGCGCGCGAGCGCGTCGGCGGGCGCGTGTATTCGGTAGCGTCGAACCGCGCAGCCGTGGCAGCCGAGCTCGGCGCGGAGTTTATCCACGGCAAGGCTCCCGAGACGGCGGCGCTGCTGCGCGAGATCGGGAGCGCCGCGATCGACACCGCCGGAGAATCGTGGACGAACGAAAGCGCAGAACTTCAGCTTGACGACGACGACTTCGTTTCGTCTGCCGCTATTTTCGAAGGCATTCGCGCGCTGCCCAGCGACGAAAGCGTCGATCGATTTCTAGCGCGCTTCGATGCCGATGAAACGATGCGCAAGAGGGCCGAGAGGGCGCGCGCGTTCGTCGAAGGGTTCGAAGCCGCCGATCCCGCCATCGCGAGCACGCGAGCGATTGCCGACGAGATTGCATCCGGCGTGGATGCGAAGAGCGCGCGGCCGCTCGGGGGATACGGGCCGATCTTCGACTATTTACACGCGGTCGTCGCCGGCGCGTGCGACGTTCGCCTCGCGACGATCGTTCGCCGTGTCTCGTGGCGTCGCGGCTCGGTCGCCGTCGATACGATAACACCGCAGGGCGAAGCGCGGACGATTCGCGCGAGAGCGGCCGTCGTCACGCTGCCGATCGGCGTGCTGCGGCACGATGGCGACGAAACCGCGATCGCGTTTGATCCCGCACTACCTGCGGCGAAGCTCGAGGCGATCGAACATCTCGAGATGGGTCACGTCGTCAAGGTCTCGCTTTGGTTCCGGACGGCATTCTGGGAAACGCTGCGCGGCGGCCGCTATCGCGATAGCTCCTTTTTTCACGACGCCGGCGATACGTTCGCCGGGTTCTGGACGCAGTTTCCCGTTCGCGGCGAACTGATGTCCGCGTGGGTCGGGGGTCCGAAAGCTGCTGCGCTGAATCGTTTCTCCACGCCGGCGCTGATCGACCGCGCGCTCGACGGGATCGGTTCGCTATTCGGTGAGCCCGCGCTCGCGCGTGATGCCTTTGATTCGGGCGCGGTGCACGATTGGTTGCGCGACCCATTCGCACGCGGCGCGTACAGCTACGTCGCCGTCGGCGGCGGAAACGCTCGCGCCGTGCTCGGCTTGCCGCTCGACGACACGCTGTTCTTTGCGGGGGAAGCGACCTCGACCGACGGTCAAGGCGGGACCGTCAACGGCGCGTTCGAAACCGGTACGCGCGTCGCGCGAGAAGTCGCCGTATCGCTGGATGCAGGTACGGTCAATGTCTGAAACCGTGTGGCCGGCGCTCGCGCCGTGGTCGAACTTCTATATCATGGCTGGGTCCTCGGCGGCCGCGCTCACCGGTTTGATGTTCGTCGTTATTACACTCGCGGTCGGACTGGAACGGCGAAGCACGGAAGACGGTGTTTCGACGTTCAGCACGCCGACGGTCGTACATTTTTGCGCGGCGCTGTTCGCATCGGCAGTCCTCGTAGCACCGTGGCCGTCTTCGGTCGGTCCAAGGTGGACGATCGAAATCGCAGCGGTCGTAGGTATAGCGTACGGGGTGCGCGTGATCTATCGAACGTTACGGCTCACGACGTACAGCGCCGACCTCGAGGATTGGATGGGGTACGCGGTGCTTCCCTTAGTTGCGTACGTTGCGCTCCTCGCGAGCGCTATCGCGCTGCAGGCGTTCCCACCGGAGGCACTCTTCGTCATCGCAGGCGCCGTCGTGTTGCTGATCTTCATTGGCATCCACAACGCTTGGGACACCGTAACGTACCTTGCGATCAGACACCAGGACGACGACCCGCCGGGTCCGAGCTAGGACGGATCGGAATTGCAATGATAACCCCCGCAGAAATAAGCGCCGTGCCGATTTTTCGCCAGGTCGCCGAATCAGAGCTCGAACGTTTGGCAAAACGATCCGCCGACGTGCACCTGCAGCGCGGCGAGTACGCGACGCACGAAGGGGAGCGCGCCGCCCTCTTCGTCATGCTCGAGGGAGAAGCGGACGTGACGAGGTCCATCGATGGTATCGAACGCGTCGTCGGCCATCGCGTACCGGGCCAACTTTTCGGCGAAGTTCCTATCGTGCTCGGAACGCCGATTCTAGCGAACCTTCGCGCGACGACGCCCGTACGTCTCATGCGTATCGAACCGCGCGATTTTCATGCGGTCTCCGCGGCAGCGCCGGAGGTAGCCGCAGCGGTCGGCGCCCTCGCGTTGGAACGCATCGAAGGGTTGCACGACATCGCGGCGGACCAACCTGCGCCGCGCGCGACGATCGTCGGCGACCGGTACGACTCCGAATGTCGTGCGTTGCGCGACTTCCTCGATCGAAACGGTGTGACGTTCGAATGGATTACGCCCGACGATCCACAGCTCGAATCGCGCATTCCCGGACACGCCGCGATCGAGGGCCGCTTTCCCGCAGTCGCGCTCGACGGCGGCGATCTGTTGGTCAGACCGGATCGACGGGAACTCGCGCGCCGCTTGGGCTTGACGACCGCGGCCGCGTTTGGCGAATACGATGCCGTCGTTATCGGCGGCGGGCCGGCGGGTTTGGCGGCGGCCGTCTACGGCGCCTCCGAAGGACTGCGCACGCTGATGATCGAGCGCGAGGCGCCAGGTGGCCAAGCCGGCACGTCGTCGCGCATCGAGAACTACTTGGGGTTTCCGAACGGCGTGACCGGCGGCGAGCTCGCCGGCCGCGCGCTGGCACAGGCCAAGCGTTTTGGCGCGGAGATACTGGTCACGCGATCGGTGGTTAATATCAACGCCAAGACGCGCGAAATCGAGCTCGACGGCGCAGACGTGCTGCGCGCGAAAACGATCATTCTCGCGACCGGCGTCTCGTGGCGGCGCGTTCCAATCGAAGGATTCGAAGAACTAACCGGACGCGGCATCTACTACGGTGCTTCGCAGAGCGAAGCGAGCACGCTTGCCGGGCTCGACGTTCTGATCGTGGGTGCGGGGAACTCGGCCGGACAAGCGGCAATGTATTTTTCGAACTACGCTCGCACCGTGACGCTGCTCGTGCGCGGTTCGGCGCTCGAAAAGAGCATGTCGCAGTATCTCATCGAACAGCTCGCGACCAAATCCAACATCCGCGTTCGCCTAGGGACTGCGGTACATGCGGTGCACGGCAGCGATCACTTGGAGTCAATCGACTGCGTCGAGACGGCCACCGGGAAGACCGACTGCGTCGAAGCAGCGGCTCTGTATATCTTCATTGGCGCCGATGCCGAAACCGCGTGGCTTCCGGAGTCGGTCGTTCGTGACGAGCGCGGGTACGTCCTAACGGGCGACGACGCGCGCAAGAGCGGGGCTTGGAACCTCGAGCGCGATCCGTATTTACTCGAGACCAGCGTGCCGGGGATTTTCGCGTGCGGCGACGTGCGATATCGTTCGATCAAGCGCGTCGCGGCCGCAGTCGGCGAAGGCAGCATGGCGATTGCATTCGTCCATCAGTTTCTTCAAGCCGGCTAGAACCGTGTGAAAGCGTTATCGGGCGGAGACACCCGGCACCGGTCCGAAAGGGATAACATATGGGAAATCTCGGCTAAACTGATGCCGCGTACCGTTACTACGATCGTGGTGCTGCTGGCGTTTTCGATCTTCATCAACTACATCGATCGCGGCAATCTCTCCACTGCCGCGACGTTGGTAAAGAGCGAGCTGCACATCTCTCCCTCGCAACTTGGATTTCTTCTGACGGCGTTCTTCATTACGTATATGCCGATGCAGCCGTTCATCGGTTGGCTCTCGGATCGTTTTACCGCAAGTCGCGTGCTCGTGGCGGGCTTCCTCGTCTGGTCGCTGGCGACGGTGCTGAGTGGGTTCGCACAAGGCTTCGTGCTGCTGTTCGCATGCCGTTTATTGCTCGGCGTCGGCGAATCCGTGTCGTTTCCCACGATGGCGAAAATCCTGAGCGAAAACGTTTCGGAAGCGCAACGCGGCTTGGCGAACGGCATCACCCAGGCCGGCCTCGCCTTCGGTCCCGCATTCGGAATTTTCTTCGGCGGGATGATGATCGCTCAGTTCGGCTGGCGGCCGTTCTTTATCGGAACCGGCGTCGTGAGCTTGTTGTGGATCGCTGCCTGGGTTCTGCTCGCGCAGAAACACGTGCGGCAAGCGGATGCAACGCAAGCATCAGGCGCGCCGCCGATGGAGCTTATCTTGCGAGAACCGTCGCTCTACGGCGCGTCGGCGGGACATTTTGGTGCGAACTTCGTGCTGTACTTCTACGTAACGTGGATTCCGTTTTATCTCGTCCATCAGCGGCACTGGGCGCTGCCCGAGATGGCTCGCATCGGCGGCACGGCGTTCTTGATGGCCGGCCTTTCGGCGATCGCGTGCGGAGCGATCGCGGACCGGCTGATTCGTCGCGGATTTTCGACGACGATCGTTCGCAAGAGCGCTTTCGGCATCGGCGCTTTCGGCTCGGCGATCGGCCTCATCGGATGCGGCTTTTCGGAAAGCAACCTCGGCTCCGCCGCGTGGTTGGTTTTTGCTTGTACTGCGGGCGGCATCTTGGGAGCGAATACCTTCGTTATCGCGCAAACGATGGCCGGACCCGCAGCCACCGGCCGTTGGATCGGCATTCAGAACACGCTCGCCAACGTTGCGGGCATTATCGCGCCTTCGCTGACGGGCATCCTCGTCGAGCGAACCGGCACCTTCTACAGCGCATTTGCCGTTGCGGCGGCCATGGCGTTGCTCAGCGGCGCGTGCTGGATCTTCTTGGTCGGCCCGATCGTTCGCATCGACTGGAGCCGCCGCACGATTCGCTTGAAGCCCGTTCCCGAAGTCGCTCCGTAACGTGACGCGATGGAATCGGCTGCGATCTAATGGCGCCGGCTGAGGATTAGCCGCGAGCGTAACGAGCCCATGTGATTTTGCGCTACTAAAAGTGTTCCATCCATGAAAGCCTTACATCGCCCGACGCAGCCCAATGAAAAAGCGACCGGAAGTTCCGATCGCTTTTTGCGTTGTTCTTGCACGGCGATTTCGACGTGGACCTTGATGAGGCAGTCAAAAAATGCCCAGGAAGGGACTCGAACCCCCACGATGTTGCCACCACTGATACCTGAAACCAGCGCGTCTACCAATTCCGCCACCTGGGCACGGGTCGCGACCGCACCGGATTCGCGGCGCTAGGCCCCGGCCCTGCCCGAAGGGGAGCCGCCCGCAACCGGGGCCCGGCGGGCGGTTTTTCAGAACCACCATGAGTCTCGCATTCCTTGAGGCCGCGCACGCTGCGGCGCTCGATCCCTATTCCGAAGCCGTCACCACTGCCGCCGAGCGCGTAAGCCCGGCCGTGGTGTGCATCGAGGCGCGCCGCGGGCGAAGCGGCGGAAGCGGATCGGGCTTCGTTTTTACACCCGACGGCTTCGTGCTGACCAACAGCCACGTCGTCAGCGGGGCCGAACTCGTCGACGTCGCGCTGCTGGACGGCCGCGAACTGCCCGCCGAGGTCGTCGGCGACGACCCGCATTCCGACCTTGCCGTTTTGCGGCTGGATGCTCCGGATCTCACCCCGGCCACCCTGGGCAGCTCGGCAGCGTTACGCCCGGGGCAGCTGGCTGTGGCGGTAGGCAACCCGTTCGGACTGGCCTACACCGTGACCGCCGGCGTCGTGAGCGGCCTTGGGCGCTCGATGCGCTCGCAATCGGGGCGGCTGATGGACAATATCGTGCAAACCGACGCGGCGCTCAATCCTGGCAACTCCGGCGGACCGCTCGTGACCTCGAGCGGCGAGGTGATCGGCGTGAACACCGCCGTGCTGCCCGGCCAAGGCCTGTGCTTTGCGATTGCGATCGATACCGCGAAATTCATCGCCGGATTGCTGATTCGCGATGGCAAGGTGCGTCGCGGCTATCTCGGGATCGCGGGCCAAGATATGCTGCTTTCGCCCGCAGCGGCACGCCGCTTTGAATTAAGCGACCGCCGGGCGGTGCTCGTGGCCTCGATCGAACCGGGCAGCCCGGCGTCGACCTCGCGCCTCCAAGAAGGCGACGTTTTGCTCGCATTCGAGGGCGAACGCCTCATCGGCGTGGACATGCTCCACAAGATTCTCACCCGCGTCGATTTGAGCCGTCCATATAAACTTGACGTCCTACGCAAGAGCGAGCGCCTCTCACCCATAATCTTGCCGGTAGAGTCACCGCAATGATCAAAAAGCTTCTGCCGATCCTCGGGATTACGTTCGTCGACATCATCGGATTCAGCATGCTGATTCCGGTGCTGCCGTATTTCGTGACCCACTTCGGCGCCTCGCCGTTCATCGTCGGCGTGCTTTTTGCGACGTTTTCGCTCGCGGGCCTGATCGCGGCGCCGATCTGGGGAAATCTCTCGGACCGGCTCGGGCGCAAGACCGTGCTGATCATCAGCCAAATCGGCGCGACGATCAGCTGGGCCATGATGGCGTTTGCACCTAACATCGCGGTGGTTTTCGTCGCGCGGATCCTGGAAGGCGCCAGCGGCGGAAACATCAGCATCACGCAAGCCTACGTCGCGGACGTCGTCGAGCCGAAGGATCGCGGACGCGCGTTCGGCTTGATCGGTGCGATGTTCGGCGCCGGCATGGTCTTCGGACCGGCGGGCGGCGGCCTGCTGTTTTCGCGATTTGGATTTGCCGCTCCGTTTCTCGCCGCAGCGTTTTTGCAGTTCGTCACCGTGATGCTTACGGTCTTTCTGCTGCCCGAATCGCGCGAGAAACCGGCCGAGGAAGATCGCGTTCGCATGAAGGACGTGTTCGAATGCCTGCGGCGTCCCGGGCTGTCGAGCATCATGTACCAGAAGCTGGCGCTTTCGCTCTGCCTGTACGGCTGGTTCTCGGTGATCGCCCTGTATCTCGCGGGGCAGCTCGGCTTTTCGCTCACCGACACCGACTATTTCTTCTCCGGATTTGCGGCGTTCAACGTGCTGTGCAACGCGGTGCTCGTCGGCAAGATCTCGTCTGCGGTCGGCGATCGCGCCATGTCGAACATCGGTCTGACCTGTCTGGCGGGGGCCTTCTGCACGGTTCCGTTCATCCACAGCGTCTACGCGCTCATACCGTTGATGATGGCGTTCGCGTTCGGTATGGCGCTCGCCAACACGGGCATCACGGCGCTCATCAGCAACAAAGCCTCGGATAAAGAACAGGGCACCGTGCTCGGCGTCAGCTCGTCGCTGGACTCGCTCTCGGGGACGATCTCACCGCCACTGTCGACCGGGCTGCTCAGCCACTACGGAACGCGCGTCGCGGGTGCCGAGTCGCTGGTTTTCTCAGTCGTCGCGCTCGGCATGGGGCTCTTTGCCGCACGCGGCGAAACTTTGGCGTCCGCCTCTCGATATGCAGAGGGCGGCGAGACTCCGAGCAAGCTCGGCCTCGCAGGGGAGATGGAAACAGCAGAAATCGCCGACGTCTGACCGACGTCTCATGGGGGCCAGAACGCAACGATGAAAACCAAAATTACGGGAACGACCCTTCCCGTGCTCGAGATTGGGCTGGAACAGGGCGACTTGATCGTCGCCGAACCCGGCGAGTTTGCATGGATGACCGAGAGCGTCCAACTCAAGACCACCGCGATGACCGCCGGCGCGAAGGGCCTGTTCGGCGTCCTCGGCCGCGCGATGTCGGGCGGCGGATTGTTCATGACCGAATATTCCGTGCAGCAGGGTCAGGGGCTGATCGCGTTCGCGGCCAAAGTTCCGGGTCAGATCATGCAGGTCGACGTCGAGCCCGGCCACGGCTACATGATCCATCGTCACGGCTTTCTCTGCGCGACGCAGGGTTTGAGCTTATCGATGGGCTTTCAGAAGTCGCTCGGCGCCGGCATCTTCGGCGGCAACGGCTTCATCCTGCAGCATCTCGAGGGCAGCTGCAACGCGTGGATCGAGCTCGGCGGCGAAATCGTAACGTACGACTTGGCGGCCGGTGAATCGATTCAAGTGCATCCCGGACACATCGGGATGTTCCAAGATAGCGTCACGTTCGACATGCGCTTCATGCGCGGCATCAGCAACGCGCTCTTCGGCGGCGACGGCCTGTTCATCGCGCACTTGACCGGACCCGGCAAAGTGTGGCTGCAAACGCTCACGCTTCCAAATCTCGCGCACGCGCTGGCACCCTATATGGGCGCCGAAGCGGCGAGCGGCAGCGTGCAAGCCGGCGTAGCCGGCGGCGTCGCCGGCTCGGTTCTGAAAGGCCTTTTCGGCGGGAGCTAAGCCGCCGATTTCTTGCCGCGTTTCGCGGCGGGTTTGTCTGACGAAGCAGTGCGCGACGCGCGCTGCTTCTTGCTTTCTTCCAGCGACTGCGCGAGCACGTCCATGAGGTTGACCACCTTGTTGCGCGCGGGTGCCTTCTTCGCGGCCTTGGGCAGTTCTTTACCCGCGGCGCGCGCGTCGATCATGGCGAGCAGTTCGTCGTGGTACTTATTGGTGAACTTCTCCGGCTCGAAGTCGTCGACGCTCATCGTGTCGATCAGCATCTTGGCCATCTTCATTTCGGCTTCGGGCAGCTTTTCATCGCCGGGCAGTTCGAGCGTGGAGCTCGCCACGATTTCGCTAGCCCAATGCATGAGTTCGAGCACGAGCGCCTCGCCGATCGGTTTCACCGCGGCGATGTACTCCTTGGTGCGAATCACGACGCGCGCGATGGCGACGCGGTTCGACGTCGACAACGCGGTGCGCAACAATGCGTACGCGTGCTTGCCCTGTTTACTCGGCTCGAGATAGTAGGGCTTGTCGAAGTACATCGGATTGATCTTGTCGAGTTCGACGAACTCCAAGATATCGACGGACTGCGTCGCCTCGGGATTAACTTTCTTGAAGTCGTCGTCCGTGAGGATGACGTACTGCCCCTTTTCGTACTCGTAGCCTTTGACGATCTCGTCCCACGGCACTTGCTTTCCGTCGACGCTGCAGACGCGCTCGTACTTGATGCGTCCCTCGTCTTTGGCGTGCAGCATGTTGAACGAGAGCTCGTCGGTTTTCACCGCGGTGAAGAGTTTAACGGGGATCGTGACCAAGCCGAAGTTGATCGCCCCGGACCAAATTGCATGCGCCATATCCCAGCTATTCTACCCAAATCGCACGCTTGTTCGCCACTACACTATATATAGTGGCCGGCGCGCGGGCGGCTACGATATTTTGGGATGCGCGACGACGTAGGCCACCGGCACCCCGAAGAACAGCGTGTGGGCGACGAAGTTATTCAGCCAGCCGGCCAGCGACGGCATCGGATGCGATGCGTGTCCGAGCGGCACGACGACGTAGGCCATAACCTGCATAACGACGGCGCCGAAGATCAAGCCCGAGAGCAGCGCGTGGGAGCGCATCCACGAGATCCGCGAGAACGCGAAGCCAAAAATAATCCCCCACGCGATGCTCACGCACAGATGCAAGCCTAGGCCGATCGCTGCGGTCGAAAGGCCGCCGCGGAACGCCTCGCTGCCCAAGAGGTTCGACGCATCCCATTGCGAGAGCTGGATCCCGTTGGCGACGTGCATCAGCGGCAGCGTGATGCTGAGATAGGCATCGATGCCGATCGCTCCGACGAGGCCTGCCAGAATACTGCGGCGTACGTTCACCGGCCGAGTATATCTTCAGGCGCGGCGCGATACTTCAAAGGTTTTCAACTCCAGAGTTTCTGCGCTTTGACGAGGGCCGGCTCGAGACGCGACTTCTTCCAGGCCTTGCCCGACCACAGATCGCCCTCTTTTTTCAGACGCGCGATCGCCGTGCGGATGTTGAAGGCCGCGAACTCCTCGTATCCGCTGGTCGTACCGCGCTTGCGCGCGTACGCTTCCATCTCCGACCAGTGCAGCGGCATCGAAACGGGCGCCTTGTCGCGGGCGCGCACCGAATACGGTGCCACGATCGTCTTACCGCGTCCGACCTGCACGTAGTCGAAGTACACGGCCTTCTGACTGCGCTTGGCAATCGTGCGGCTCAGCGTCACCTCGTCGCCCAGCACCTCCGCGGTTTGGTGCGCCACGATCTCGGCGAAGATTTTGGCCGTGTCGTACGTATAGCCCTCAGCGAGCGGAACGACGAGATGCACGCCGTATCCGCCCGTGGTTTTGATCAGCGACGGCAACCCCACGTCGGCAAGCAGCTTGCGCACGCCGAGCGCAACGTTTGCCAGCGTTTTGAGCGTACACTCTTCGCCCGGATCCAGGTCGAAGAGCACGAAGTCGGGCTCGTCGAGCGTCTCGACGCGCGAGGTCCAGATGTGCAGGATCATCGCCGCGAGATTCGCGAGGTAGACCAGGCTCGGCGCGTCGTTGCAGACGACGTAATCGATTTTGTCGCGACGCCCATCCGGTTTGTGGATGGTGACGCGGTCGACCCAGTCGGGCGTGCCTTTCGGCATCTGCTTCTCAAAGAACGAGGACGCGTCGATGCCGTTCGGATACCGTTCGAGCGTTAGCGGACGGTCTTTGAGATGCGGCACCATCCATGGCGCGACCGCGCTGTAGTAGTCGATCAGGTCGCCTTTGGTGTACCCATCGCGCGGCCACAACACCTTATCGACGTTCGAGACCGACAGGGTTTGCGAACCGACCTTCATGTTGACGCGCTCGGAAGCCACGCTACGGCAGCTCCGCCACGACTTCTTTGGGATCCTTATCTTCGCGCAGACCGAGATATGCGGGCTGACGCAGATACCGCTCGCGCGTCCACTCGGTGAACCGCACCTCCGCCACCAGTTCGGGTTTCGTGAAGTGAACGGGCGCGTTCGCGATCACTTCGTTGACGAATGGCGAGGTCTTGCGCTCGAGTTTCTGCAAGCGCGCGTAGATCTCGCCGAGCAGCTTGCTCGAAAACCCGGTTCCGACCGAACCGACGTAGCGCAGCTTCTTGTCCTCGTATACGCCCAGCAGCAGCGCGCCGAAGCCGCTGCGGCTGCCCTTGGGTTCGGTCCAGCCGCCGATGACGAACTCTTGCTCGAACTGGGCCTTGATCTTCAGCCAATCGCGGCTACGACGCTCCTGATAGGTCGACGCCCGTTTCTTTGCGATGATGCCTTCGAGATCGTTGCGCTTGGCTTGTTCGTAGAGCTTCGTCCCTTTGCCGACGATGTGCTTCGAATACATCACGAGCGTTTCGTCGGCGATCAGCCGTTCGAGCAGCGCTTTGCGCTCGTCCAACGGACGTTTCCGCAAATCTTGTCCGTCGGCGTAGAGCACGTCGAACGCGACGTAGGTTAGCGCAACGCGTTCTTTTCCGGAGTATTGCAAGCGTTGAAAGTCCGAGCGGCCCTTCTTATCCAAGCTCACGATCTCGCCGTCGACGACGATCGGCACGCTGGAAAACGCCTGCGCCAGATCGTCCATGTCCGGAAACTTTGCGAGGAGGTCGAGCCCATTGCGCGAGATCAGCTTCATCTTGCCGCGCTCGTCGATCGTACAAATGCCGCGATAGCCATCCCACTTGATCTCGAAGAGCCAATCGTCGTCGTCGAAGGGCTTATCCGAAAGCGTAGCAAGCATCGGCGACTTGATTTTCGGGATCGGCTCGCGCTTGACGTTGGCGCGTGACTTTTGCTTGTCGGCAGACTTGCCGACGGCGTGCGACTGCCACGTCTTGGCTTTGGGATCGATTGCGACGTCGGCGAGGGTCTTGCCCGACTTTACGGACTCCGGGTGGTCTTCGATCTTCCACTTGGGATCTTCGAACTCGTCGTGATCCTTAAACAGCAGCCACGGCGAACCGCTCTCACCCGGACGCGGCTTGATTTTGACGAGCGTGAAGAGCCCGCGCAACTTCTTACCGTGCATAACGAACTTGATTTTACCTTTGGCGATCTCCGCGGCCGGATCGGTGCCTTCGGCCAAGGTGTACGTTCCTTTGTCCCACACGATCACGGCGCCGGCGCCGTATTGGCCGGCTGGAATGTTGCCTTCGAAATCGCGATAGTTCATCGGGTGGTCTTCCACGTGCATCGCGAGGCGTTTATCGATAGGTACCAAGGTCGGTCCCTTGGGAATCGCCCACGAAGCGAGCGCGCCGTCGGCCTCGAGGCGGAAGTCCCAGTGCAGCCGCGTGGCGCGATGCATTTGGACGACGAATCGAAGCCGCGTCGCCGGTGCAGCCTTCTTGCCGCTCGGCTCGGGCGTCTTCGCGAAGTTACGCTTCTTGTTATAGACTTCAAGCGAGCCGGGCATAGACCACGCGATTCGACGTCATAAAGGCTATTTCCCCAACATCGCGCAAGCACGAACGCGCTCATGTGGAACCTGATCGGCTCGGTCGTCGCGCTCTTCACCGCCGTCTTGGCCTGGAGGCAAAGCCGTGCGCCCGGCGGCTTCTACGCCGAAGGCGTCTACGGCATGGTTCCGGCGCACCACCGGCGTTACGCCGCGGTCAGCCTCGCGTTCGCGGTCGCCTTAGGGATCGCGTTCGCCCTGCGCGCAACCTTTGTGGGCCTTATCGTACTTGCAGTCTACGCGGTGATCGTCATCCTCTACTTTTCGTCCTTTATTCGCGGAGCTTCCGACCATCATGAGTGAGTTTCATTTTTCTCCCCGCCCCAATCGCGCGCACGAAATCGAATGGATGCCATGGGATGCGCCTGCGTTCGCGCGCGCCGAAAGCGAACAGAAGCCGATTCTGCTCGCGATCTCTGCGGTCTGGTGCCACTGGTGCCACGTGATGGATGAAACGTCGTACTCCGACCCCGAAGTGATTCGCACGATCAATAAGGGCTTCGTGCCGGTGCGCGTCGACAACGATCGCCGCCCCGACGTCAATGCCCGCTACAACATGGGCGGGTGGCCGACGACGGCATTTCTCGCGCCCGACGGCACGACCATCACCGGTGCGACGTACATGCCGGCAACGCAGATGCGACGTGCGCTCGAGGAAGTCTCCGGATTCTACGCCGATCATAAGGACGAGATCGCCGAGCGCGCCCGCGAAATTAGCGGTCGGCGCGTTGCGTATGCGCCGGCCGGTCGCGATGAACTCAGCGAGAGTATGGTCGCTGCGGTCGTCGAGGGAATCGCGCAGGCCTACGATCCGGAGTACGGCGGCTTCGGCGACGCACCGAAGTTCCCGCAGCCGGAAGTGCTCGATTTTCTCCTCTCGGAGTGGCGCGTGACGGGGGAGCAGCGCCTGTACGAAATGGTCGCGCGCACCATGGAAGGGATGTCGCGCGGCGGCATGTACGACCACGTCGAAGGCGGTTTCTTCCGGTATTCGACGACCCGCGATTGGTCGGTTCCGCATTTCGAAAAGATGGCCGAGGACCACGCCGGACTGTTGCGCGTCTTGGCAACCCTGGTCTTCCTCGAACGCAACGAAGCATTTCGCACGACGCTCGTCTCCGCAGCCGGGTACGTGCGCGACGTGCTGCGCGATCCGGAGACCGGTTTTTTCGCGGGTAGCCAAGATGCGGACGAAGAGTATTTCGCGATGCCGCTCGAGGAGCGGCGCAAACGCGAAGCGCCGTACATCGACCGCACGTCGTATACGAATTGGACGTGCGGTTTGGCCGGCGCCGGATGCGAGATCGGGCGTGCGCTCGACGACGACGGCATCATCGGCCGTGCGTGTCTCACGCTGGATCGCGTGCACGAGCGGCTCATCGACGGCGACGGCCTGGCCTACCACTACATTCTTCCCGGCGGAACGCCGCAGGTGCGCGGGCTGCTCACCGATCAGGCCGCGTATCTTCGCGCGCTGCTCGACGCGTATGAAGCCTCGGGCGAAATGAGATTCCGCGGCCGCGCCATCGTCCTTGAAGCGGCCATCGAGCGCACGTTCGAAGCCGAGGACGGCGGATTCTACGACCGCGCACCCATGGAAGCGGCACTCGGGCGGCTGGACGTCCCGGACCGGCCGATCGGAGACAACGGCTTGATGGCCGAGTCGCTGCTGCGGCTCGCCGCGCTGACCGGCGAGAGCGCGTACCGCGACCGGGCCGAGCGCGTGCTCACGCTCTACGCCAAAACCTACGCCGCGGCCGGCTCGTTCGGCGCGACCTACGCCCGCGCGCTTCGGCGCTACCTCTCGCCCGAAGTGACGGTCAAGGTCGTCGGCACCGTGGCCGCGGGCGCGAGCTTCCGGGAGACGGCGAAGCGCCTTCCCGGCGGCTTGACCACCGTCGCTACGCTCGCTCCGGGTGAGGGCGGCCTGCCCGCGGAGCCCGCACCGGCGGCATACGTCTGCCGCGGGACGGTCTGCGCCGCCCCGGTGACATCCGCCTCGAACATGCGCGAGGCATTCGATAGCCTCGGGGTCTGAAACAAGCCGCATCGGGCGGCGTATGGAGGGATGGAGGACAACGATGACACCCTACGCCGAGATGCTGATGAACTATCTGCCCGCCGAGTGCCGGCCGGCCTTCGCCTTCGAGTGCCGTGAATACGGCAAGGATCCGTTGCTCGCGCTCCTGCTGCAAATGTTCGGCGGGCTCTTTGGAGTCGCCGACTTCTACCTCGGCAACGTCGCGCGCGGCATCCTGATGGCGATCGGCACGATCAGCGGCATCGGTGTCGTCATCACCGTGCCGGTCTGGCTCTACCACTGCTGCACCGTCTGGTTCGACACCGAAGCCGATAACGACGCGATCGCCTACGCTCTCGCCTACCGCTACCTTGCCGCCGGAACGTTCCGCGGCCCGGAACCGCCCCCGCCGCCGATCCGCACCCGCCCCAACATCACCGGCGTCCCAATGGTGCGCACACAGTAGACGCCGCATTGTCATCCTGAGCGTAGTGAGCGTCAGCGAACGCAGTCGAAGGACCGCTTCCAGGAAAACGCCCGCCAAAACCAGGCGGGCTTTTCTTTTATCGCGGTCCTTCGACTACGTTCGCTCTCGCTCACTATGCTCAGGATGACAAGCTACACCCTTACGAAGGTGTTCCAGTACCAGCAGCCCCATAGTCCGGCGAGCATCGACCAGGTTAGGAGGACGTAACCCCATTGCGGGATGCGTTCGCGACAGGCGAGCATGATGAGGGCGACGAGGAACGGTTCGAAATCGAGCGCGTGGCGCATGCCGAATTGCGCGAAGCCGTTTACGTAGTAGATAAAGGCGGGAAACGCGACGAGCAGCGCGGCGACCCAGAGTGCCGCAACGAGACGCGTGGGTTTGCGCGCGAACAATGCGAGCACGAGCGCGGGCGACGTCCACGTCAGCGCGACGCCGGTGATCTCCGGCCGCATTCCGGGGTAGCCCTGCAGCTGCGTCGGGCCTTGGACGAAGAACGAGTAGAGCTGCATCGGCAGATACTTGAACTGGAACGGCGAGCCGGTTGGCTCGCCGGCTTGATCTTGGTGATACCACGCGGTGTAGCCGATGTCGCTCCACGTTCCCCAACGCGCGTAGTTGTAGAGCACCCACAGCGCCGCGACCGGCACCAATACGGCCGCCAGCGAGATCAGCGTCTTGCGCCAGTTCGGATCGAGCTTGAACGGGCGTGCCGGATCGGAGAGCAGCAGATACGCATAGACCGGAACCGCGGCGACCAAGCTAAAACGCGACTCGAACGCGCAGGCGGCCCATAGGGCGACCACCCCGCCGCGCCGTTTCCCGGCGAGCTCGACCAGCGCAAGCATCGTAAAACAGACCGACGAGACGTGCGCGATAAACCACACGTCGCCGAGCATGGCTGCCCAGAGCAAATCCGTGCCTGCGAGCAAGAAGCCGCAAATCCATGCGTTGACGGCCGGCCGCAAACCGTAGCGTTCGCCCAGCTCCCACGCCGCCCCGATCGCGACGCCGGCCAGCACGATCGAGAGCGTCGTCTGGTTGGCCGATCCGAAGATCGCGACGAACGGCATCAGCAGCACCGCCGGCAGCGGCGCTTCGATCACGTAGTACTTGCCGTTGGTGAACGGCAGCGCGTCGATGTATGCACCCGGCCAGTCGATCCACGTGTGGCCGCCCAAGAGCGCGTGCGCCAGGAGAACGAAGTTGTTGTACGGGGTCGCGTGTCCGCCCGAAATGATAAAGGTGACGATCGCTGCCGCAAGCCCCGCGACGTACGCGTACTTTATGCGGCGCTGAGGCACGGCGGCGGTCAAATCGGCGGAGTCGACGCCAGCGGCAGCGGTTGCGGCGCCAGGAACGTCGACGACGGGAGCGACGGCGGGAAGCGGTAGTCGCTCCATGCAATCCGCTCGCGCGCCGGCTTGCCGTTCACGGTCGCGTCGACCGTCGCGACGACCGGCAGCCAATACTTCCCGAATGCGGCATAGTCGATCGTACCTTTTCCTTTCGCGTTCTCGCCTTCGGAATGAAAGCGCACGCGCTTCGGAAGAAACTTTACGCCGTCGATCGTCACCTGCTCGACCCACATGCCCGGACCCTGCCGCAGAATCGGCGTCGTATCGTACACGTAGTCGAGGTGCGAGCCGTCGCGCACCGTATGCACAAAGATCATCTGGTACGCGTCGCCGCGCGGAGCGATGCGGTCGATCGCGTAGCGATCTTCGCGCTGCTCGAAACGAACGGCCTTCCGATGCAGCGTAACGCCGTCGACCGCCAAGGTTTCGTCGCGCACCGACAAGCCGCTGCGGTACACCACGTGCCGCTGCTCGATGTTGCCGAGGCCGGCCTGCGAGACGGTGTAGCCGAAAACGAGCAGCTTCGGAACCGGCGCATCGACGAGCGCGAGTGCGTAGCGCTGCAGCACGTACTGTGAATCGAGCTCCGACGTCGCGGGCGCGGCGCCGAGCAGCAGAGCCGCCATCACCGCAGCGAGCAGCGCACGCGCCTTCATGCCAGAACCGAGTCCCGAATCGCGCGAACCGCGGCCTCCGCGCCGGCGGCATCTTTTCCGCCGCCTTGCGCTTGTCCCGGCGCGCCGCCGCCCTTTCCGCCGACCAGCGGCGCGGCGAGCTTCACCAGGTTGCCGGCGTGCACGCCGGCCTTCACCAGGTCGTCGCTGGCGCTCACGAGGAGATTCACCGTTCCGTTGTCGACGCCGGCGAGCGCGATGACGCCGCTGGGCATACGGCTGCGGATCGCGCTGCTCAAATGGCGCAGTGCGTCGCCATTCGCCTCGGGAACGACCGCACCGATGAACGCCCGCTCGCCGTTGCGCTCGGTTTTATCCAAATACGCCAGCGCGTCGGCCGATGCGAGACGCGCCTTCATCTGACCGACCGACGTCTGCAAGTCCTTGATCTCGCGCTGCAGCTTTTCGATCCGGTCGCCGAGTTCGTCCGGCGTGGTCGCGAGCGCCGCCGACAGATCGCCGACCAGATCGCCTTGTTTGGCGACGGCGTTCTCCGCCGCTTGTGAGACGCACGACTCGATGCGCCGGATTCCGCTGCCAACCGAAAACTCCGAGAGAATCAGAAACATCCCGAGTTCGCCGGTCGAATGCGAGTGCGTGCCGCCGCAGAATTCGATCGACGGGCCGGCCGCAACGACGCGAATGTTCTCGCCGTACTTCTCTCCCGCCATCCAAATCGCGCCCGACTGCTTGGCTTGATCCACGTTCATAACGCGCGTCACGAGGTGCGCGTCGTCGCGGATCATCTCGTTCACGCGATGTGCGATGTCGCGCTTCTGTTCGTGCGAGAGCGCGCCGCCCGGCCAGCGAAAATCGAAACGCATCCGGTCGATGCCGACCCACGAGCCTGCCTGCGTCACGTCGTCCCCGAGCGCATCCTTCAACGCGCGCTGCAAGAGATGCGCCGAAGTGTGGTGGCGCCGAATCTCTCGCCGCCACCAGTCGAAGACGGTCGTGGTGACGCGTTCGCCGATCGAAATCTCGCCGCTCTTGACGGTACCGGCGTGTGCGACCGCTTCGCCCATGTACTGTGTGTCGTCGACTTCGAACAGGCCGCCTTCGCACGAGATCGTACCGCGGTCGCCGATCTGTCCTCCACGCTCCGCGTAGAACGACGTGCGATCCAGCAAGAGGATGCCGCGTTCGCCGGCAGCAAGCGATTGCACCGGCTTATCGTCGCGCAGAATCGCAATGACGTCGCCCTCGGCTTCGAGCCCGTCATAGCCGGTGAAATCCGTCTTGATCGCCGGCAGTTCGGCAAGCGTCACGACCTCACGTTTGGCGGCGGCGTCGGCGCGTGCGCGCGTGCGCTGCTCCTGCATGAACTCTGCGAACCCGACCGTATCGACGGCGGCGCCCTGTTCGCCCGCGATTTCACGCGTTAGTTCGATTGGAAAGCCGAACGTGTCGTGCAGCATGAAAGCATCTTCGCCGCTGATGAGCCGGGTGCAATTCGTAATCGCATCGTCGACCAGCCGGTCGACCATCGCCATGCCGCGTTCCAGCGTCCGGTCGAAGGTCGTTTCTTCGCTGCGCAACGCGGACTGGATCCGCGAGAGATTTTGGCGCAGCTCGGGGTACGCGGGTTCGAGCGATTTCACGACCGCGGGCACGAGCTCGGTCAGAAACCCGTTCGGATAGCCGAGCAGCCGGCCGTTGCGAATCGCGCGCCGGATGAGAAAGCGCAACACGTAGCCGCGGTCGTTATTGGACGGATAGATTCCGTCGTTGATCAGAAACGTTACGGCTCGCGCGTGATCGGCGATAATGTTCTGCCGCTCGCGTTGCTCGCGCGGATCGAGCGACGTCTTACCGACCGGCGGCTGCGCGGCGATGACGTCGGTGAACAAGTCGGTTTCGTACATCGAAGCCTGACCGTTCGCAACCGCCAGCATGCGTTCGAGTCCGGCTCCGGTGTCGATCGATTTCTTCGGCAATTCCGAAAGCGTGCCGTCGGCGCCGCGATTGTACTGCTGAAAGACGACGTTCCAAATTTCGACGTAGCGGTTGCCAAGGTTCGGTCCGGTATCCTCCGCGCCGCTCGCATACGCTTGCCCGGTATCGTAAAAGATCTCGGTGCACGGGCCGCACGGACCGGTCGGACCCATCGTCCAAAAATTATCTTCGTCGAAACGCGTGACGCGCGACGCGTCGAGCCCGACCTCGTCGATCCAGATGCGCTCGGCTTCGTCGTCGCCGGTGTGCACGGTCACGTAGAGCTTTGACGGATCGAGCTTCATGACGTTCGTGACGAACTCCCAAGCCCAGACGATCGCCTCGCGCTTGTAATAGTCGCCGAAACTAAAGTTGCCCAGCATCTCGAGGAAGGTGCCGTGGCGTCCCGTCCGCCCGACGTTCTCGATGTCGCTCTTCGCGCCGGCGACCCGCAGGCAGCGCTGTACCGTGACGGCGCGCGGCGCCGGCGGCGGCTGCTCCCCCAGAAAGATCGGCACGAACTGCTCCATGCCGGCGATGGTGAAGAGCGTGGTCGACATCTCGTCCGGGATCAGGCCGGCGGACGGTAACGGCTTATGCCCCTTGGCGACAAAGAAGTCGATCCAAGCCTGGCGGAGTTCTTGGCTTTTCATAGGCGTCAACGCGAAATGATAGCAGAAGACAGGCCCCGGCACCTACCACGCCTGACGCTCCCCCCTCCGGGCCGCCCTAAGGGCCAAGCAAGCGGCAGGTAAGGGGCTCTTAATCGGCCAGGGCGCCGCGCAGTTTTTCGAGCGCCTTGGCCTGGAGGCGCGACACGTGCATCTGCGAGACTTGCAGCCTCGCGGCGATCTCGGTCTGCGAGACGGATTCGTAAAAGCGCAGATAGATGATCACGCGTTCGCGGCCGGTCAGTACGTGAAAGGCCCGTTCGAGATTGGCCCGATCTTCCAGCAGTTCCATGCCCGTGTCGGTCATGCCGACCGTATCCGCCAGCGTCTGCGACTTCTTGTCGCCGTCGCCGCCGACTTCCGAGTCGAGCGAAAGCAGATTGTAGGCCTGCCCGAGTTCCTGCGCTTCGAGAATCTCTTCTTCGCTCGCGTTCAACCGTTCGGCGAGTTCCGCGACCGTGGGGCTGCGCCCGAGTTCGATCGCCAGCGCATCGACGCTGCGGTTGACCGATTGATTGAGTTCTTGCAAACGGCGCGGTACTTTGACCGCCCAACCCTTGTCGCGAAAGTGCCGTTTGATCTCACCGACGATCGTCGGAGTGGCGTACGTCGTGAATTCGACGCCGCGTTCGGTGTCGAAACGGTCGATCGCCTTGAGCAGCCCGAGCGTTCCGACCTGCACCAGGTCGTCGAGCGGTTCGCCGCGGTTCACGAACTTCATCGCAAGAAAGCGCACGAGGTTTAGGTGGGCGACCACCAGCTCTTCGCGCACTCCCTCGCGTTCTGCGTCGTTCGCCTCCGTCAGGCGCGACAACAACGCACGCGTCCGTTGCCGATCCGGACGCGTCTCTCCCCGATCAACCATAATGCTAGCGAACGATCCTCTTGACCATAACCAGATCCGTTCCACGTTCGGGATGCTGGTCGTAGCTCACTTCGTCCATGAGCGTACGGATCAGAAACACGCCGAGACCGACGACGCGAGCTTCGTCGTAGTCCATCGCGGTGGGAGCGTCGACGCGCGGTTCGTGCACGCCGGTATCGCGCACGTGGACGCGCAACGCACCCGGCATCGTTTCGAACGTCAGCGCGAGCGCCTCGCCGTGCGTGTCTTGTTGAATGATCGAGGTGCACGCCTCCGCTACCGCGAGCTTGACGTCTTCGATTTCTTCGATCGTCAGTTTCAATCGGTTCGCAATTGCAGAAACGGCAAGGCGTGCGAGCGCCACCCATTCGGCGCGGCACGGTATGCGCAGCTCGACCGTGTCGACGGTAGCCGCTTCGACGGGCTGGTTCACACGAGTGCTTTCATAGCGGAGTCTTCGTCTTCGAAGATTCCGAAGATCTTCACGAGTCCGGTGATGTCGAAGATCTTCTTGATCTGCGGATTCGTGCAGACGAGATTCACGGAGCCGCCGTGCTCGCGCACGCGTTTGAGGCCGCCGATCAGCACGCCGAGACCGGTGGAATCGATGTAGCGTACCTTCTCCAGATTGATGACGAGGTTATAGACCCCGCGGTCGATCAGTTCGCCGATCGCGTCCTTGACTTTCGGCGACGTGTAGACATCGATCTCGCCGGCGAGGTCGACCACGTAACAGTCTCCGGCCGACTCGCGAACGTTCACCTTGATATCCAAAACTAGCCCTCTGCCTTCCGTTGGAGTTCCTGCTGGAGTTCCTGGCGGAGCGATTCCGCTGCATCCATACCGGTATCGACTGCCGCGTCGATATTCGTGCGCGCGTTGTCCACGACTTGTTTGCCGCGCTCGTACAATTCCGACGCCGTCGATTGCCACTGCGTGCTGGCGTCGTTTACTTTTCCGCGAAGATCGCCGGTCGCGTCCATCGCCGCGTTACCGGCTTCGCGTACTTTTCCGACGAGCAGATCGCGCGTGTCTTCTTGCGTCAACAGCACGGCAGCCGCGCCGCCGACGATTGCGCCGATGATTAAGCCAGGGAGGAATCCACCGCCCCCGCCGTTCCCGTTACCCATTGCCTCGTTACTCCTGATTTCTTAGGATTGCCCGGAAGAGTCTTTTCCCGTTACTAGCCTGCGTAAACCCGCCGACAGACCAGTTAACGTCGCGCCGAGATTGACGATGGCGGGCGCGATCGCTTCTTTTGTGAGGGTCGTCGTCGAAGATACCGTACCGGCTGCGCCCTCGATCGACGCAACGGCCTTGCCCAGCTTCCCGAGCGTCTCTTCAGCCGAGCCGGCGATGCTTTCGACGTGGTTTAGGGTTTCGGTGACCGGGGCTCCGAGCCCGACGAGTTGCCGGTCGACCTCGTCCAGCGTGAGATTGACGCGAGCCAGCGTCCGCGCGATGGCAAGCATCGCGATAAAGAACCCTCCGCCCGCCAACAGCACTCCGGCGCCGAAGGCAAGGTCCATCGCGAGCACGCCCCAATCAGTTCCTGCGTTCAACCTACTCCTCCTAAGGCCGCGGCCTTTCCGGGCCGCCCGGACTCTTTCCCCTGCACGTTCGCGACCACACCCGGGAGCAGCTCGAGCACGCGATCGATCTCCTCCTCGGTCGTCGTCCGGCCAAGCGAAAATCGGATCGGCCCCGAGCACCAGCGCGGGCCGATGCCGAGCGCCGCGATAACGTGACTAGGCTCGATTGCCCCCGACGTACACGCGCTGCCCGCCGAGACCGCGACGCCGTGCAGATCCAGCTGCAGCAGCAGTTCTTCGGAACCCGCGCCCGCGAAGCTGACGTTGCTGTTGCCGGGCAGCCGCGCCCCGCCGGAACCGTTGAACCGAACATCCGCGATGGTGCTGCGAATCCCCGACTCTAGGCGGTCTCGCAGGCGCGCGACGCGCTCCGCGCGCTCCGTCTGGCCGCCGACGGCGAGTTCGAGCGCGCGCGCCAAGCCGACGACGCCGATCACGTTTTCCGTACCGGAGCGCCGGCCGAACTCTTGGCCGCCGCCGTGTACGATCGGTTCCAGCAACACGCCGCTGCGAATGTAAAGCGCCCCGACCCCCTTCGGGCCTTCGAATTTGTGCGCCGAGATCGACAACAGGTCGGCTCCCAGCGATGCCGCGTCCAAAGGCAGCCACCCGGGGGCTTGAACGGCATCGGTGTGGAAAAGCACGCCGCGCTCGCGTGCGATCCGAGCCAGCTCCGCGACCGGCGAAACCGTGCCGATCTCGTTATTGGCATAGAAAACGGAGGCCAAGATCGTCGCCGGGCGCAGCGCCGCCGCAAACGCGGCCGGATCGACCGCCCCACGATCGTCGACCGGCAGCAGTTCTACTTCGTGGCCCTCGGCTGCCAGCGCGTCGAGTGCGTGAAGCACTGCATGGTGGTCGATCGCCGACGCCAGCACGTGGCCCTTCCGGCCGGAGGCTCGAACGGCTCCAAGAATCGCGGCGTTGTCCGATTCGGTCCCACTGCCCGTGAACGCGATCTCCTTGCGCGAGACGCCGAGGCAGGCGGCCACGCGGTCGCGTGCGTCGTCCAGCCGTGCTCGCGCTCGCCGGCCTTCGGCGTGGATCGAGCTCGGGTTGTACGCGTCCGCACGCGCCTCGTCCATGGCATCGACAACCTCGCGGCGTAGCGGCGTCGTCGCCGCGTTATCGAGATATATACGACTCATCTAGTGCTCACAGGGCCTTCCAAGGCTCCCATCCTACCATCATCTTGTGCGAAGCTCCAACGCACAAATGCTCCGAGAAGTAGCAACGGGAAACGGCGGTTCGAGGTCACTCGGGCCGCCTTTTTTTCGTGCGTTCCGCGGCTCGCGCAGCTTCGGCTCCGCGCTCGCCTGCTACGTAATACGTGCGGCCCGCGACGTTGTCGGGCAAGAACGTTTGATCGGCATCGTAGTCGTCGTGCGAGTACTTATAGTCGCGGCCGTAACCGAGCCCGCGCATCAAGCCGGTCGCTGCGTTGCGTAGGTGCAGCGGCACCGCATCGTTTCGCGTATCGCGCACGTCCTGCATCGCGGCGGAGTAGGCGCGCCCGACGCTATTGCTTTTCGGCGCGGTCGCTAAGAACAGCGTTGCGTGCGCGAGCGGATAGAAGCCTTCGGGCATGCCGATGAAGTGCACCGCCTGCTGCGCCGCAACGGCGATTTGCAGCGCGCGCGAATCCGCAAGACCCACGTCTTCCGATGCAAGAATCACGAGCCGCCGCGCGATGAAGAGCGGGTCTTCGCCGCCGTCCAGCATGCGCGCGAGCCAGTAGACCGCCGCGTCGGGATCGCTGCCGCGAAGCGACTTGATGAACGCGCTGATGACGTCGTAGTGAGCTTCGCCGCCCTTGTCGTAGGTCGAGCCGCGCTTCTGCATCGCCTCGCGAATCGTCGCCGCGTCGACGTATCTGCGGCCCTCGCGCAGCGGCGCGGAGATGGCGGCGAACTCGAGTGCGTTTAGAGCGGCGCGCGCGTCGCCGTTGGCGAGGTTGATAAGTACGGCACGCGCGTCGTCGTCGAGGTCGACGCCGATTTTGCCGAGCCCGCGATCCTCATCGGCGAGGGCGCGATCGACGATCGTGGCGATCTCGTCGTCGGAGAGCTGGTGGAGCACGAAGACCCGCGCGCGGGAGAGCAGCGCCGAGTTGACTTCGAACGACGGATTTTCGGTGGTCGCGCCGATCAGCGCGATCGTGCCGTCCTCGACGTACGGCAGCACCGCATCTTGCTGAGCTTTGTTGAAGCGATGGATCTCGTCGACGAATAGGACGGTGCGCTTTCCGATGCGCGCGCGCGTTTGCGCTTCGGCAACGACGCGCCGCAGATCGGCGACGCCGGCGCTCACCGCGGAGAGCCGCTCGAAGTGCGCGCCGGTGGAGTGAGCGATCACTTCGGCCAACGTCGTTTTCCCGGTACCGGGCGGACCCCAAAGGATCATCGATGGGACCGAATCGCTTTCGATCGCGCGGCGAAGCGCGCGTCCGTGACCGAGGATCGACTCCTGACCGACGAACTCTTCCAGCGTTCGCGGACGCATTCGCGCCGCGAGCGGCGTCGCGTCCGGCGACGTGAAGAGCGACGGGTTCATGGTGCTAGGGCGACGGCGAAGTGACCGGGTGAACGACCGGGTTCTTCGGCACGTGAATCGGTTTGGGCGTCGCGATACCGCGGCTGAACTGACCCGGCAGCGTCATCGTAACGCCGGCTTCCCCGGCGCCTTCGGCGTGCGCTTGTCCCGTAACGGTATTGTAGTGCACCGTGTCCGCCAGCACCGAACGCGGCCCTTGCGTGACGTGGACGTTGCCTTGCAGAAACAGATCGTGGGTTTGGTCGTTGAGCGTTCCCGCGTCAGCCGTCACGTTGGTGTCGGCGGAGACGTAGTGGACGTTGCCGGTCGCCTTGTATTCTTTGGCTTTGCCGTCGATCACGGCTTTGTCGGCCGTCAGCGTTGACGGACCGCCGGATTGGCCCGGCTTCGCATGCCCGCCGTAGTCGCCGGTGCTGTCGTGCATCACCACGTGGCCGTACAAGTTGACGAGTTGGCTCTTGTAGTTGCCGTCGGAACGATCGGCGACGACGTCGCCGCCGACGCGCGTCATCGTCACCTTGTTTGCCGTGCTGAACTCGCCGCTCTTGAAGTTGGCGTCGACGGCCGACGCGTGAATCGTCCAGACGCCGAGTTCCAGCGTCGCACCGGCGCCCGGTGCGCCGCCTGGAGCGCCCGGCGGCGGAATCGTAACGTCGGGCACGGTCGCGCTCGATCCGGGTGAGGGATGCGGCCCGCGCGGAATTCCGGGCAGCATCCGCGAGGCCGGCGGCGGCGGTGCGGGGCTGGGACTGGCCGCGACCAGGACGAGGATGGCGAGCAGCGCCGGAACCGTGCGAATCATAGTTGGGTGCGTACCTTTATCGTTGGGCGTTCGATCGGGCCGAGAAGTTCCGTCAAGCGCTCCGCCGAGACGACGCCCTCGCGAAGAAGTCTCGCATGCGATCCTGAGATATCCACAATCGACGATTCGCGGTCGTATCGCGTCGGTCCGTGTTGGACCAGCAGGTCGGCCGGCGGCAACGATTCGTAGTCGTCGTCGCCGAGGTACCGCTTGTCGGATGCGGGATTCGCGGTCGTTGCCGCAAGCGGACCGCAGCGCTCGAGAATCGCGCGCGCCAGCGTATCGTCCGGCACGCGCATAGCGACGGTTTCCAGCGCCGCGGCAAGGTCGTCGCTGACGAACTCCGGCTTGCGAATGCGCAAGATCACCGGCCCCGGCAGCAACCGTTTTGCCGCGAGCATCGCGAGTTTGTTATCGTACGCGTATTCGAGAAACTCCGCCGGCGTCGCGACGTGCATCGTGAGCGGGCGCTCGTCCGGGCGGCCCTTCGTTACGTAGATGCGGTCGATCGCTTCCGATCGATACGGATCGCAGCCGATTGCATAGCTCGTATCCGTAGGAAAGATGACGGTTCCGCCGCCGAACACGACGCCCGCTACCTGCTCGACGATGTCGTCGATGTCGCCGGTCCGAGCGTCGAGAACGATCACACGCGGATCCGCATACCCGTGCCAAGCGCGACGCATGAGAGCGGATCGTCGGCAACGATGGCGGGTACGCCGGTCACTTCGGACAAGAGCCTGTCGAGGCCGCGCACCATCGCGCCGCCGCCCGTGAGAATGATGCCGCGATCGATGATATCGGCGGCGAGTTCGGGCGGCGTCTTTTCAAGTACGGCTTTGACCGCCTCGACGATCGCGCCGATCGGCTCGGCCAGCGCTTCGCGAACTTCTTCGCTCGTTACCTTCACCGTCTTGGGCAAACCGTTGATCAAATCGCGACCGCGAATTTCCATCGCAAGTTCTTGCTCGAGTTTGTACGCAGACCCGATTTTGATCTTGACTTCTTCGGCCGTGCGTTCGCCGATCTGCAAGTTGTAAACGCGGCGGATATAACGGACGATCGCATCGTCGAGCTTGTTGCCGGCGACGCGTATCGACTGCGACACCACGATGCCGCCGAGCGAAATCACCGCGACGTCGGTCGTGCCGCCGCCGATGTCGACGACCATGCTGCCCGACGGCCCGTCGATGGGCAAGCCCGCCCCGATCGCCGCCGCCATCGGCTCCTCGACGATGTCCACGTCGCGCGCGCCCGCGAGCTTCGCCGCATCTTTAACGGCACGCTCCTCGACGCTGGTGATCTCGGCCGGAACGCAGATCGTGACGTGCGGTTTCGGTTTGATGATCGAGGCCCACCACGACCGGTCTTTCATGACCTTCTTGATGAAGTACGAAAGCATCGCTTCCGTCACTTCGAAATCCGCGATCACGCCGTCGCGCAGCGGACGTATGGCTTGAATGTGCGCCGGCGTCTTGCCGAGCATCAGGCGCGCTTCTTCGCCGACCGCAAGGATTCGGCCGGTATTCATATCTTTAGCGACGACGGAGGGCTCGCGCAAAACGATGCCTTTGCCCTTGACGTGAACGAGCACGTTAGCCGTGCCGAGATCGATCCCGATGTCCATGGAACTCCCGTGTGATGTCGTGGTGTGGTTGTTTGATTCGTGTTATCCCGCCGCTGATATGCGCGGGTATTCGCTCGTCTCGAAAAACGCGGCAGCGGGTTCGACCAGCGGCGTGACGCCGCTGCTGCGCTGCACTTGACCGCCGAGCTCCGACAGCAGCTCTTCGAGCCGCTCGTAGCCGCGATCGATGTATTCCAGGCCGATGATCTCGGTTTCACCCGCCGCGGCGAGACCCGCGATCACGAGGCCCGCACCGGCGCGAATGTCCGGCGCTTCGACCGGCGCGCCCGAAAGCTGCGCGACGCCTTTGATGACGGCGTTGTTGCTTTCCATAGAAACCTTGACGTCGGCCCCCATGCGGGCGAGTTCGTTCACGTACGAGAAGCGCGCGTTGAAGATCGACTCTTCGACGACGCTGGTTCCCGGTGCGGTACACAAGAAGCCGACCATCTGCGGCTGCAGGTCGGTCGGGAATCCCGGATACGGCGCCGTGAGAATGTCGGTACCGCCGGTAACGCCGTCGCACTTCACGCGAATCCAATCGTCGCCGGTCATCGTAACGACGCCGCACTCCACGAGTTTATCGAGCACGGCGCGCAGATGTTCGGGGTTGCAGCCGGTGACCGTCACGTCGCCGCGCGTGACGACGCCGGCGAGCAGCAGCGTTCCGGTGACGATGCGATCGGGAATGATTTCGTACTCGACGCCGTGCAGTTCTTCGACGCCGTCGACGACGATGGTATCGTTGCCGACTCCCGAGATCTTCGCGCCCATCGCGACCAGGAAGTTCGCGAGGTCGGTTACTTCGGGTTCCATAGAGACGTTCTTGATCGTCGTCGTCCCGTCCGCGAGCACCGCGGCGAGCAGCGCGTTTTTCGTCGCACCGACGCTCGGCATCCGGAACTCGATCGTGTTGCCTTGCAGGCGGCGGTGCTTGCTCTCGGCGATCAGATAGCCGTGCGCGTTGCGGACTTCGCAGCCGAGCGCGACGAAAGCTTGTTCGTGCATGTCCGTCGCGCGCGTGCCGAGCACGCACCCGCCGGGCAGCGGAACTTCGGCGCGGCCGAAACGGCCGAGCAGCGGACCGACGATATCGAACGAGGCGGCCAGCTTGCGCACGAGCGCGTACGGCGCACGCCAGATCGCAACGTTGCTGGAATCGATCGTGATCGTGTTGTTGCCTTCGTATCGCAGGCGCGCCCCGAGCGCTTCGAGCAGCGACCACATCACCGAAACGTCGGTGATGCGCGGCACGTGATGGAGCGTGACGGTCCCCTTGGCGAGCAATGCGGCAGCCATGATCGGGAGCGCGGCGTTTTTCGCGCCGTGCGTAGAAACCGACCCTTCCAGCCTAGCGCCGCCCCGTACCCGGAGCGTCGTCTCCAAACGATCGAGCATAATCGTCGCCTTAGATTCGCTGAATAGGCGTTCGGAACATTCGACCAAGGGAAGTTCTGATTTAGTCAGAGCCGGCTAAATCAGAGCTTCCCTTGGCCTAGTGGCCGGTCAGGCGGAGCTTGGCGCCGGCGAAATCGATGATCGCCTGCTCGCGTGCGAATGCCGCAGGGTCCGAACCCTCGGTTTTTTGCCGTTCCGCGGCCTGCGCCAGTTCCTCGCGCGTTTTCGCTACGTCGACGTCCTCGAAGCGCAGCGCGTCCCCGACCAGCACGGTGACCCGGTCGGGCAGCGCCTGCATGAAACCCTCGCCCGTCGCGAGTTCGAGTCGTGACGCTGCGCCGTCTTTGACGACGTTCGCGCGCAGAATACCCGGCTTGAGCGCGGCCAGAAACGGCGCGTGCTGCGGCAGGATACCCTCTTCGCCTTCGGTCGTCACCGCGATCACGAGCTCGGCGTCGCCTTCGAAAACGAGGCGCGTCGGCGTGATCAGCTTGAACGGCACGGTGCTTGCCATCGGTTAGGCCGTCGCCGCCATCTTCTCGGCGTTCTCTTTGACCTCGTCGATGCCGCCGGCGTAGAAGAACGCGGCTTCCGGAAGATGATCGACTTTTCCGTCGAGCACTTCCTTGAACGACGCGATCGTGTCGCTGAGCTTCACGTACTTGCCGCCGCGGCCCGTGAACTGTTCGGCCACGAAGAACGGCTGCGAGAAGAAGCGCTGAATGCGGCGCGCGCGGCCGACGGCAATCTTGTCGTCTTCGGAAAGTTCCTCGACGCCGAGAATCGCGATGATGTCCTGCAAATCTTTGTAGCGCTGCAGTACTTCCTGAACGCCGCGAGCGACCGCGTAATGTTCCTCGCCGATGATCTGCGGGTCGAGAATGCGCGAGGTCGACGCGAGCGGATCGACGGCCGGGTAGATGCCGAGCTCCGAGATCGGCCGCGAGAGCGCGGTCGTCGCGTCGAGATGCGCGAACGTGACGGCAACGGCCGGGTCGGTATAGTCGTCGGCCGGAACGTACACGGCCTGCACCGACGTGATCGAACCCTTGTGCGTCGAGGTGATCCGTTCTTCGAGCGAACCTACGTCGGTCGAAAGGGTCGGCTGATAACCGACCGCCGACGGCATGCGGCCCATCAGCGCGGAGACTTCCGAACCCGCTTGCAGATAGCGGAAGATATTATCGATGAACAGGAGCACGTCGGCGCCGAGTTCGTCGCGGAAATATTCGGCCATCGTGACGCCGGTCTGCGCGATGCGGAAACGCACGCCCGGCGGCTCGTCCATCTGACCGAACACGAGCGTCGTCTGCGCGAGCACGCCCGACTCTTTCATTTCTTGCCAGAGGTCGTTGCCTTCACGCGTCCGTTCGCCGACGCCGGTGAAGACCGAGAAACCCTTATGCACGTTGGCGATGTTGCGGATTAGCTCTTGAATGAGAACCGTCTTGCCGACGCCGGCGCCGCCGAAGAGACCGACCTTGCCGCCGCGCGTGTACGGCGCCATGAGGTCGATGACTTTGATGCCCGTCTCGAAGATACGCGGCGTCGGATCCTGATACTTGAACTCCGGAGGGGCGCGGTGAATCGGCCAGAACGCCGATTCCTTGACCGGCTCGTTTGAGTCGATCGCCTTGCCGAGGACGTTGAAGATGCGCCCGAGCGTGCCTTCGCCGACCGGAACCAGAATCGGGCCGCCGGTGCTCGTGACCGGCGCGCCGCGCACCAAACCATCGGTCGAACCCATCGCGAGGCAGCGCACTTGGTTGTTGCCGAGTTCGTCCTGCACCTCGAGCGTGAGTTCGCGCGCGGCCATCGCCGAGCCGCCGAGATCGATGCCGCCGATCGCAGCCTGCGAGTCATCGTTGAGGCGAACGGTGAGCGCGTCGTTGATCTTCGGCAAGGTTTCGGCCGTGAACTCGACGTCCACGACGTTACCCAGCACCTGCACGACTTTTCCGGTAGCTTCTGCCATGATGTGAATCTTTCGTCCTTATGCGCCCAGTGCTTCCGCACCGGCGACGATTTCGAGGAGTTCCTTGGTGATCGCCGCCTGGCGAGCGTTGTTCATCTGAATGGTAAGTCCGTCGATCAGTTTCGACGCGTTGTCGGTCGCGTTGTTCATCGCAATCAGCTGTGCGGCAAAGAACGCTGCGTCCGTCTCGAGCATCGCAGAGTAAATCGTAAACTCGAGGTACTTCGGCAATAACCTAGAGAGCACGAATTCGGGCGACGGCGAGAACTCGACGCTCCCCTTCGAAGTTGGCTCCGCCATCGCGTCCGCTTCGACGTCCAGCGTCGTGATGTCGTCCGGGGTGATCGGCACGAGTTTGCGGGTTTCGGGTTTCTGCGAGAGCATCGACACGAGCTTCGACGAGATGAGGACGATTTCGGAGATCTTGCCGCTGGTGAAGTCGTCGGTAACTTGCTTGGCGACGTCGCGCGCGGCGTCGATCTTGGACGGCGCGTTCAACGCCCACGTCGGCCGGTCGCCCACGCCTAAGCGACGCACGAAGTTGCGTGCCTTCACGCCGACCGTGTAGTACGCAACGCTTGCGTTGTCCGCAGCGAAATGCTCGGCCATGCGCGTGACGTTCGAGTTGAACGCGCCGGCTAGTCCCTTGTCCGCCGTCATCAGGATCACGCCGATCGGCGCGCCGGCCTTGCCGGGCTTCATGAATGGATGATCCACCGAGTGCACGGCCGACAGCAGGTCGCGCAGAATCTCCGCCAGCGCTTCCGCGTACGGACGCGCTTGCTTCTGGGCCTGCTCGGCGCGACGGATCTTGGCCGCGGCGACTTGCTTCATCGCCTTGGTGATCTGCCTCGTGTTCTTCAGCGACTTGATGCGGTCGCGAAGATCTCTGACGGTTGCCATTTAGAAGCTCTTGTTGAACTCCGCGAGCGCCGTATCGAGCTGCTTCTTCGAATCGTCGGAAAGCTGACCGCTCGAAGCGATCGCCTCTGGGATCGCCGCATACTTCTCATGTAAGAAGCTGATGAATCCGCGCGCCCATTCTTGCAGACGGACCGTCGGGATGTCGTTCACGAAACCTTTGCCGGCGCCGTAAAGCAGCGCGACCTGATCTTCCATCTTCTGCGGCTGGTATTGCGGCTGCTTGAGCAGTTCGGTCATTTTCTCGCCGCGCATCAGCTGCGTCTGGGTCTGCTTGTCGAGATCGCTCGAAAGCTTTGCGAACGCAGCGAGATCGCGATACTGCGCGAGCTCGAGCTTCAGCTGGCCGGCGACCGATTTCATCGCCTTGGTCTGCGCCGAACCGCCGACGCGTGAAACCGAGAGGCCGACGTCGACGGCGGGACGGATACCTTGGAAGAAGAGTTCCGGCGTCAGGTAGATCTGACCGTCGGTGATCGAGATCACGTTGGTCGGAATGTACGCGGCGAAGTCGCCGGCTTGCGTCTCGATGATCGGCAGCGCGGTCATCGAACCGCCGCCGAGTTCGTCGGAAAGCTTTGCGGCGCGTTCCAAGAGGCGCGAGTGGAGGAAGAAGACGTCGCCGGGATAGGCTTCGCGGCCCGGCGGACGGCGCAGCAGCAGCGACATTTCGCGATACGATTGCGCGTGCTTGGTGAGATCGTCGAACACGATCAGCACGTCTTTGCCCTTCATCATCAGCTCTTCGCCCATCGCGGCGCCCGCGAACGGCGCGAGCCAGCGCAGCGCGGCGGCTTCGGCCGGGCTGACGGCGACGATGGTGGTGTACTCCATCGCGCCCTTCTGCTCGAGCACTTGCGAGAGCGCGGCAACGGTCGAGTTCTTCTGGCCGATCGCGACGTAGATGCAGAAGACGTTGGCACCCTTTTGATTGATGATCGTATCGATCGCGATGGCGGTCTTACCCGTCGAACGGTCGCCGATGATCAGCTCGCGCTGGCCCTTACCGATCGGAATCAGCGCGTCGATGGCGCGGATACCGGTCTGCAGCGGCTGCTTGACGCCTTGGCGCTGGACGACCGACGGCGCGGTGTTCTCGATGGTGCGATAGCGATTCGTTTCGATCGGGCCTTTGCCGTCGATCGGCTGGCCGAGCGGGTTCACGACGCGTCCGAGCAGCGCTTCGCCCACCGGGACCGACGCGATTCGGCCGGTGCGGCGGACTTTGTCGCCTTCCTTAATATCCTTATCGGATCCGAGGATCACGACGCCGACGTTGTCCTCTTCCAAGTTGAGCGCGACGCCTTGCATGCCGTCCGCGAACTCGACCAACTCGGACGCGCGCACGCCCCGCAGCCCGTAAACGCGCGCGAGGTTGGCCCCGACTTCGATGACGGTGCCAACTTCGTCTTCTTGTACCTGCGTTTTGAAGCTCTCGATTTGAGACTTCAGAATGCCGGCGATTTCGTCTGCGTTAATCATGCCTTGTTTCCTAGTTGGGTGAGAACAACGTTCTAGCGAGGGCGTCGAGTTGGCCCGAGATGGTGCCGTCGATGCGGCGGTCGCCCATGGTGATGCGCACGCCGCCGATCAGGTTCGGATCGACGACTTGACGAACTTCGAATTTCTTACCGTAGATGCTTTGCAGGCGATTCACCAGCGAGCTCAGCTCGGCGTCGTCGAGCTTGCGCGCCGCGGTGATCGTTAGCGGCTCGGTGCCGCGCGACGCCATCTGCAGCTTGCGATATTCGCTCACCAGCACGCTCAGCACGGGTTCGCGACGTTTGCGCACGAGCAGGATCAGCGAATGGAGCGCGACTTCGTCGATCTTCCCTTGGAAAGCCGCCAGCAGCGCGCGCTCTTTCTCGCTGCGCGGGATGACGGGCGAGAGAAAGAAGTCGCGCATCAGCGGATCGGAGTCGAACGCCGCGGCGATTGCGGACAGATCGGAGCCGACGCGATCGACGGCGTTCGTGTCGCCGGCAGCGGAGAAGACGGCGCTCGCGTAGCGGCGGCCGAGTTTTTCGCTCACCATCAGTTCTTCTGCTCCAAACCGGCGATGAACCGGTCGACCAGCGTCGCGTTCACGGCGGCATCGACGCGGCGCTCGGCATCGACCCGCGCTTGCGCGAGCGCGCGGTCGAGCATTTCGACGCGCAGGCGATCGCCGGCCGCCATCCGAGCCCGGCCGAGTTCGGCGGCAGCGTTGCGCAGGGTGCGCTCGCCGGCCTCGTTCGCCTCGGCAACGCTGGCCGCGTATTCGTGCTCGGCTTGCGCCGCAGCCCGCGCCTCGATGAGCTCGGCGTCGTGCTTCGCGCCGCCAATTTCTTCTCCGAGAACGTCGAGCGCGGTCTTCGCATCGTCGCGGCGGCGTTCGGCTTCGGCGATCAGTTTGTTGCTGTTATCCTGCGCGGCGAGCACCGCCGGCTGGATGAAACGCAGCCAGAGCCAAACGAGCACGGCGAAAAAGAGCAGCGCCGATACGACCTGGCTCCAGATAGCGACTTGAACGTAGAATCCAGGTTGGCTCACTGTTTGGCAGCCCCGCCCAGCGTGCGCTCGACCATGATGGCAGCCAACTCGTTGATGCGCGCGTCTTCGTTGGACCGCGCCGCTTCGAGTTCCGCACTAACCGTCCGATGCGCCTCTGCCACGACCACCGAAGCTCGGGACGCGAAATCGGCGGATAGGGCCGCCGTTTTATTCGACGCCTCGGCGCGCGCTTTCGAAAGCTGATGTTCGGCCTCACGGCGCGCTTCCGCACGGATCCGCTCGGCGTTTTCCCGGAGTTCGTTCGCCTTGGCCTGGTACTCGTCGTAGTCCGACACCAAGCTGTTGACGTACTCGCGCCGCTTACGAATCGCCGCGCTCACGGGGCGCAAGAAAACGAAGTTCAACACCACGAAGAAAATCGCGAAGTTGACCAGCTGAATCCACAGCGTCCCGTCGGGAAAAATAAACATCGAGCGCGGTTTAGCTTAGTGGCCGGCCGTGATTTTAGCGATGAGGTCGGGAACGTGCGCGACGGCGATCAGCATATAGAACGCCAACCCGAGCGCGATGATCGGGAATGCTTCCAGCACGCCGACGCCGAGGAAGAGAAACGTGAAGATATTCGGACGCGCTTCCGGCTGACGGGCAATCGCTTCGACGGCTTTCGACGCGACGTTACCGTCGCCGATTGCCGAGCCGAAGGCGACGCCGGCTACGATGATGCCGAACGACAGCAGGGTGAACGCTGCAACCAACGCTTCAGAGCTCAAGAGAGTAACCTTTCATGGGGTCAGTGGTCGTCCCCGATCGCTAACGATAGATAGACGATCGCGAGAAGGGTGAAGACGAACGCTTGGATGGTGCCGACGAAAAAGTTGAAGAATTCGATGAAGAACGGAAGGACGGCGACGCCGAGCGAGAGATTGATCGGTCCGACCATCACGTGCGACGTGATGATCGACGAGATGATGATGAAGAGCAGTTCGCCGACGAAGATATTGAAGAACAGTCGCGCGGCCAGCGTGACGGGGCGCACGCTCTCTTCGAGGACGTTCAGCGGGAAAAGGATCCAAAACGGCTTGAAAAGGTGCGCCAGCTGCTTGATGCCGTTCATTTTGAAGCCGACGATCCACGTCATGAAAAACACGATCGCCGCAAGCGGGATGGTCGTGTTGATATCGCCGGTCGGAGATCCGCCGAACGGAAGGCCAAGCGCTTTGAACGGGACGATCCCGAACTGGTTCATCAAGAAGATGAACACGAATAACGCGATAAAGAACGGGACGAACGGTTCGCCCTTCGGGCCGAGGGTGCCGTTCGCGAGGTCCGCGATGTAGTTGACGACGCCTTCGACCACAACTTGGCGGCGCGTACGGTATGCGGAACGGTAGCTCGCGCCGATCCATGCGAAAAACGCCAGCGAAAGCACCATGACGAGCCACGTCGTCACGATGGTATCTGCGTGGACGCTACCTAGAACCGGAAGGGTCCAGGTAATGTGTTCTCCGATGGACTCTTGCATCGTTGGTTAGGAACCAAATCTCCGAGAAGCTAAGAACGCGAACAGAGCAAGCGGGACGAAAAAACCGACGTAATAAAAGCCCATCGACCACCACGGGCCGCCGATGGCGAACGCCACCGGGACTATACCGAAGACCCCGATTCGCAGGAAACTACTAAAGACGAAGCCCCCTACGCCTTTGGTATCCACCAACCGTTCGCCGTACCGCATCGTCAGTAGGCTATTGAGCACCCCGCAGAGTCCGCCCGCGACGAGTGCGAGGGCAGGGTACGGGAGCCACCAGACTAGGACCAGTCCGAGAAGTCCGACGAGCAGGAGCGATCGAATCGAGACCGACCGTTTGAGTTCGTGGTACGTCGCGAGGTCGGCTGCCGCTTCGGCGTCGCTGTAGCTACGCCCGCCGGTGCTATCCTCCTGCACGGGCAACCCCCTTACATCGACTTGCGCAGAAGCGAAAAAGCCGAGAACCCGCCGACCGCCAGCCCGGCAAAGAGCCCGCCGAGGACCCAGAGTTGCTGCCCCGACCGCTGAGCGATCAGCAGCCCGACGCCGAGACCGAGTAACGCGCTAATGGCGAACGTCCCGCCGGCGCCGAGCACCGGCATCAGGCTCTTCACGAGGGGATGAAAGGTGTTGGGTACGGCCCGTTGCGCAGCCGGGCCAGCAGCCAAGCGACGATACGCTCTGCGGCGAGCCCGTCGCCGTACGGATTGGCGGCGCGGGCCATGCCGGCGTAGGCCGCCTGATCGGTCAGCAGCCGCACCGAGGCCGCGACGATGGCGGCGCGCTCGTGCCCGACCAGCTCCAGCGTCCCGGCGGTCAACCCCTCCGGCCGCTCGGTTTCATCCCGCATTACCAGAACGGGCTTTCCAAGGGTCGGCGCCTCTTCTTGCAGACCGCCCGAATCGGTGAGCACGAAGGTGCAGTCGCGAACCGCGGCCGTCATCCGCGCGTAGTCGATCGGGTCGACGAGCACGACGCCCGGCGTGCCGTCGAGGACGTCGTGAGCGACCGGCGCGACGTGCGGTGACGGATGGACCGGCCAGTAGATTTGCGGCCGCGCGGGCAGCGATGCAATCTCGCGCAGCGCTTCGCACATCTCGCGCATATACGGATGATTCTCGCGTCGATGCGCGGTTACGACGACGATCGGACGCGACGGATCCAACTCGCTCCAACGCGGCGGCGACGGAAGATCCTCGCGGGCCGCCGTCAGGAGAAATGCATCGATGACGGTGTTACCGGTCACGACGATGTCGGCATCGTCGACGTTTTCGCTTAGCAGGTGTTCGCGGGACAGCGGCGTCGGGGCGAAATCGTAACTCGCGATCGTGCCGGTCATGCGCCGGTTCATCTCTTCCGGATACGGCATCCAGCGATCGTTCGTGCGCAGCCCGGCCTCGACGTGCCCGACGCGAATTTGTTGGTAGAACGCGGCGAGTGCCGCCGCGGTACTCGTGGTCGTATCGCCGTGCACGAGCACGACCTCCGGACGCGACTCTTTTAGGACCGGCTCCATGCCTTCGAGGATGCGCGTCGTGATCTGCGTCAGCGTTTGATCGCGCGTCATGATGTCGAGATCGTAGTCCGGCACGATCTCGAACAGCTCCAACAGGTCGTCGAGCATCTCCCGATGCTGCGCGGTGACGCACACGACCGGCTCGATCTGCGGATTCTGCGCGAGGGCGTGCACGACGGGCGCCATCTTGATCGTGTCCGGTCGCGTACCGAACACGGTCATCACCTTGAGTTTGCTCAACTATGTGGCCCTTCCAAAAACGTGCGTGAAGCCGCCGGAAAAGACCAGCGCGACGACACCGAGGATGAAGCAGATGGCGTAGATCAGGAGCACCGCTTGCCGCGTATTCAAACCGAACCGAAAAATCAGCTGATGGTGGAAATGTCCCCGGTCGGCTTCGGCGATGCGTTTGCCGGCGAAGGCGCGGCGCACGATGGCGGCGGCCGTGTCGAGGATCGGCAGCGCCAGCACGACCAGCGGGACGAGAAGGCTCATCGCGATGGCCTGCTTGCCCTCGCCGATAATCGTAACCGTCGCAAAGACGAAGCCGATGAACAGCGAGCCCGCGTCGCCCAAGAAGATGCGCGCCGGATTGAAATTGTAAGGCAGGAAGCCGAGCGCCGAACCGGCGAGCGCCATCATGACCAGCGCGACGACGGGGTTGGTATGCAGGATCGAAATCACGAAGATGACGGCCGCCGAAATCGTCGTGACGCCGGAGAGCAAACCGTCCAGCCCGTCGATGAAGTTAATGGCGTTCATCATCCCGACGTACCAGACCAGCGTCAGCGGCACGCCGACGTACCATGGGAATTCGATCCAATTGGTATTGGGATCGTGGTTGAACGGGTTGGTCGTGCCGCCGATGACGAATCCGTACATCATCGCGATCGACGCGACGACGATTTGCGCGAGGAGCTTGCTGCGAGGACGCATCCCCATGATGTCGTCCCACAGTCCCACGCCGAGGATGAGCAGTCCGCCGAACAGCAGTCCGACGACTTTACGGGCGCTTTCGTACTGATCGGTGAGAACGTCGATTTGGTGCGCTTGGCTGACGTGCACCGCCGACGGAACGAGCGAAAATGGCGAAGAAAGCGAGAAGCCGAGTACCGCAAACAGCGCGAAGGCAAAGCCGATGAACACCGCCACGCCGCCGATGCGCGGCGTCGGTATCGTGTGCACGCGCCGGTCGTCCCCGGTTTGATCGATGACCCCGAGATGCGTGGCCAGTCGAATCATTAACGGCGTCGCGACCAGCACGACGCCGAGTGCGATGAGAAACGTCGAGGCGTAGATGATGCCGGCGTTGAGCTGCTGCGTGGTCACGCGCGGGACGATTCCAGATTGTCGTAGGCTTTGAGCCCGACGCCGGCTTCGGCGAGCAGCGCGGAGGCGATCGCGTCGGGATACGCGACGTCGTAGACGATCTGCTTCACGCCCGCGCTGATCAGCAGCTTCGAACAGTTGACGCACGGCTGATGGGTGCAATAAGCCGTCGCTCCTTCGAGGCCGACGCCGTGGAGGGCGGCCTGAACGATCGCGTTGGCTTCGGCATGCGTGGCTCGCTGGCAATGATCGTTGACGATCATGCAGCCCGCATCGGTGCAATGCGAAACGCCGCGCGGCGCGCCGTTATATCCGGTAGTGAGAATGCGGTGTTCGCGTACCAGGACGCAGCCGACCGCCGCGCGCGGACACGTCGCGCGCGTGCTGACCGTTCGCGCGATCTGCATGAAGTACTCATCCCAGCCGGGGCGCATCGAACCTAGTCTTAGCAGCGGGGCGAGCGGCGCCCTGCGGCGTAAAGCGTTTCTGTGAGGAAGCTCGGGCTCATCGTGTGCTTTTCGATGTGGATTGCCGGAAACATCGCAAGCGCCGCCGCGCAGACGCCGGGGTCGGCATCGGCGACCGAATTGACGCCGCAAGCGGCGCTTACCCGGCTGCTCTCGTCGCCCTCGATCTTGCCGGATTGGCTCGCGCCGAGTTTCACCGATCAAATCCCCGCAACGCGACTCGAAATCGACATTCAGCAGTACGAAAAAGCGCTGGGCCCGTTCGTGCGCGTCGCCGGCACCGGCAAGAACGGCGTCTATCTCGCCATTTTCGAAGGCGGGACGCTGCCGGCACTGATCGCACTCGACGATCGCGGACGCATCGTCGAACTGCTGTTCCGCGCGCCGCAAACCTACTCGGTCGACGGAGCGCTCGCGGAGCTGCGGTCGCTGCCCGGCCAAGTCGGCTTCGTCGTTGAAGAGAACGGCAAAGAGATCGCCGGCTCCGGACAAGATCGGCAACTCGCCGCCGGATCGCCGCGATTATCCGTGCTCAACGCCCTCGCTGCGGAAATCGCACGCGGCCGTTACCGCTGGACCGACACCGTCAAACTGCAGGCGGCATCGCGCAGCTTACCGCCGGGCATCCTGCAAGATTGGCCGGTGGGCTCGACGCTGACCGTCGAATCGCTCGCGTCGCTCATGTTTTCGATCGGCGACAACACCGCAACCGATGCCATCATTCGTCTCGTCGGTCGCGACGCGATCGCCCCGTTTGCCGGTTCGAACGTTCCGTTCTTGACGACGCGCGACATGTTCGTCCTCAAGAGCAAGCAGAATACCGAGCTGCTCGATAAGTGGCGCGAAGGCGGCGCGTCGCAGCGCGCGATGATCGCCCAGCTCGACCGCACGCCGCTTCCGCCTGCAATCGATCTCGACACGACCTCGACCAACGTCGACGTCGACTGGCACTACAGCAACCGTCAGCTCTGCGACCTGATGTCCCACGTTCAAAGCCTGCCCCTGACCGGCATCGACCCCGGCGTCGCCGCACCCTCCGAGTGGGATCACGTCGCGTTCGCCGGCGGTACCGATTGGGGGGCGGCGAGCATGACGACCTGGCTCGTCACCAAAGACGGTAAAAACGTTTGCGTGAGCGCGACGTGGAACGAAACCGACCGCACGATCGACCAAGATACGTTCGAAAACGCCTACCTCGTCCTCATCAACAGCGTACGCACCGCGCGACGGTAGCTCCGCCAAGTGCTACGGGACGTCGTAGCGGGAGGTTAGCTCGTGGACGCGATCGCGCAGGCGCGCGACGTTCGCTTTGGTTTCGACGTCGCCCAGCGCGTCGTTGATGATCCGCGCCACTTCGACGCAGTCGTCGACGCCGAGTCCGCGCGACGTGATTGCGGGAGTTCCGATGCGAATACCGCTCGTGACGAACGGCTTCTGCTGGTCGAACGGGATGGCGTTCTTGTTGACGGTAATCCCGATTTCGTCCAAGTACTCCTCGACCGCTTTGCCGGTGAGGCCTTTCACGGAAACGTCGACCAGCATCAGGTGTGTATCGGTTCCGCCGGCGACGAGACGCAGCCCGGCGTTCGAAAACTCTTGCGCCATGGCGCGCGCGTTTTCGATCACTTGGGCTTGGTACGTTTTGAACTCCGGGCGCAGCGCTTCGCCGAAAGAGACGGCCTTTGCGGCGATCGTGTGCATCAGCGGGCCGCCCTGAATTCCGGGGAATACCGATTTGTCGATCGGCTGCGCCCACTTCTGCGTGCACAGCACGATCCCGCCGCGCGGGCCGCGCAGCGTCTTGTGCGTGGTCGACGTCACGAAATCGGCGTGCGGAACGGGCGAGGGATGCAGGCCGACGGCGACGAGACCGGCGATGTGCGCCATATCGACCATCAGCGTCGCGCCGATTTCGTCGGCGATCTCGCGGAACGGTCCGTATTCCATCGTGCGCGGGTACGCGCTCGCGCCGGCGATCAGCATCTTCGGACGATGTTCCAGCGCGGCCGCGCGGACTTCGTCGAAATCGATCAGCTCGGTCTCTTTATTCACGCCGTATGCGACCGCGTTGTAGAGCTTGCCTGAAAAACTGACCTTCGTTCCGTGCGTCAGGTGGCCGCCGTGCGCGAGCGACATTCCCAGAACCGTATCGCCAGGCTGCAAGTGCGCCATGAAGACGGCCATATTTGCCTGCGCGCCGCTGTGCGGCTGCACGTTGGCATGATCGGCGCCGAAGATCGTTTTGAGGCGGTCGATGGCGAGCGTTTCCGCGACGTCGACCCATTCGCAACCGCCGTAATAGCGTTTGCCCGGATAGCCCTCCGCGTACTTGTTGGTCATGACGCAGCCCATTGCTTCGCGCACGGCTTTGCTCGCGTAGTTTTCCGACGCGATCAACTCCAGGTTTTGCTTTTGGCGCTTTTCCTCGCCGGCGATTGCGGCGAAAATCTCGGGATCTTCGGTTTCGATGTGACTGCGCGATAGTATGTCCACGAAGGGCCTCCAGGTAAGCGGTCGAACTCCGACGCCGATGAAGCTGGCCGTTGCGAGCAGCGCGTTCCACCGTAGCCTCGAGAGCGGCGAGCTGACGCAACTCGAGTTCCTGGACCTTTGCGCGCGCGACTTGGCTTGCGACGGCGTCGTATTGGACGTGCGGCACTTTCCGCGAACCGACGGCGACTACCTCGCCCAGGTTAAGAAGATGGCGGCCGACCGGGGCCTCGGCGTCGCCGCGCTGGCGGACGCAAGCTTCTTCGCCGCGGGCGAAACGGCCATGCGATCGGCGTTGGAACGCGCCGTCGCGCTCGGCGCGCCGCTGCTTGCGTCGCCGCTGCCGCTCGAAACCGGCGGTTCTTGGATCGAGCAGCTCGAGCGGCTCGGCACCGCGACGTCGCTTGCGAAACGCGCGAACGTAACCCTCGCACTGCGCAACGCTGCCGGAACGTTTGCCGCGACCGCGCACGATTGTAAGCGCGTTTCGAAAGAGGCCGATTCGGCGTGGCTGCGCTTCGGATTAGATCCCGGCGCGTTCGATTCCGCCAGCGATCCGGCCGCGCTCGTGCCGAATGCCGTACTGCTGTGGAGCGACGTCGATGCTGCTGCAGGCAATGCGATCGCCGATACGATCGCAGCGTTCGCATCGTTCCGCGGACACGTCGCGCTCGACGAACGCGCCGGTTCTGCAACGCCGGCGCAAATGCAAAGCGCGATGCGTTCGTGGCGCATCGCGCTTGCGGAAAAAGAACTCAACCGCACGTAACGTCTTTGGCATCCGGTCAACGAACCTGCTTTCTCGCAGGTGGGTGCGGCCCGGGCGCTAGTTCGGCAAGCGTTTCGGCCCCCGTCCTATCGTATCCGGAGCTTGTGCTCCCTAGGTTATACCAGTCGGTTCGGCACCTAAGATGCCTTGCGCGCCATGCGCAGTCGAGCCCCTCAACACTACCACCACCCGTCAAGACTTGCGCGGCTACCCAATTCGTGCTAGAGCGTACGGGAAAACCACGCCCTCCGGCGCATACAGCGCGTTATGAGTCGCCGCGCGCTTGCAGTTGCCCTCGTACTTGCCTTGGGGGCCTGCTCCGGAAGCGGTGCGACGCCGGCCGTCCCAACCGTGCCCGGTGGAACGACGCCGGGGGCGGTCGTCGTCGATCAGAGCACTCAACCGTGCGTCGTTACGTACGACGGTATGATTTCGTATTCGATTCCCTCCGGCGGTTTCTCGCCGATCGACGTCCGAAACTCGACGTGCCCTCGCAGCGGGCTCGGCAAGACGCTCAGCCCGGGCCGGCCGGCTTGGTCGATCCCGCACGGCGCGACGCAGACGCGTTTCGTTGCGACCTCCCTTCAGGAAGCGTACACGGCGGACGGGATGCAGAGCATTCATGCGTCCGCCGCGCCGAATCGCGTCCCGGTTTCGTGGATGATCGGATCGCGCGCGTATTTGGCCAACGCGCAGCTGTACGACGCGTATCACGCCTCCGGCGGCGACGACATCGAATCCGAGAACAACGAAACTCTCGTCGATGCGCTGAAGAATCATTTTCCGTGGTACGTTCCAACGGTAAGCGTCGAAGGTGCGGGGCACGAACGCAACATCGCCGGCTTGATCGCCTTGGGCGAGCACGCCTTTTGGGGCATTACCTGGAACAGCCACGGGGTCGACCGCACGTACGACTACGGCGCACCGTGGGGAAGCTATTGCGCGGATCCTACCTCATACAAGCGGCCGCAGCCGGATGGAAGCTGCAGCCTTCTCGCATTCGAGTGGACGGCGCGCGACCTGACGCGCGCGTACCTGAGCGGACACGAAGAATATTTTTCGACCGATCCCGACGATCTGTTGGTACGGGCGCAGTTCTCGCCGTCCGGCGCGCAGACGTACGTACGCGAAGTCGCCGACGCGTATGCGGCGGCCGGCGAAACGCAGCCGATCGTCATGATGTCGCAGCAGGAAAGCGCGGGAAACACGCCCGACGACGGCACCATACTCGACGCACTGTACGGTCAAGCCGTTTCGGACGGAATGAAAGTCGAAACCCTCGCGCTCGCCGCGACCGACGCGCGCACGTTCTCGGCCGCATCGCGAGCGGTAGCGTTCCCGTACATCCCCGGCGGCGTCGAAGTCCCTTCGTCGATCGTGAACGGGCAAGCACTCTACCCGGCGACGATCGACTATCACGACACGCAGACCGGTATGACGTTTCTCGCCGGGCATACGTTGCCGACGCGCCTGTTCCGATACGCCGACGATACGCACTCCGCATTCGACGTGCCCTTCCCGACGCTGCCGGCCGCTTCGATGCCGTCGCTGACCGGCGCCGCCGTTCGGAACGGTAAACTCGCATTGGCCTTCTCGGCGCCCGTCGCGCTTCATTTCGGCATCGCGATTTGGAGCGATCCGGGCAAGCTGCAAATCAACTTCCCAGGCGCCGTTCGCGCAGGAAGGGCCGGCACGGTCGTCGCCTTCGATTTGCAATCCGGTCCGAATCAGATTCTCATTCCTTGTGCGGGATGCCGGACCACCACGTTCGCGTACTCGCGCTGAGCCGTCGCCGGCGGCAGGCCAGCAGAATCTGTGGCCGAAAACTCGTCATCCCAATGCGACGTTTATCTTTATCGGCGGCCCTTCTGCCGCTGGTATTCGCCCTCGTTTGTGCCGCCGGGCAGGCTGCGACGCTGGTTCGCCTCCACGCGGACCACATCGCCTTCTATTACGATCGCTTCCTCGTCGAGGCGGACGGCCACGTGCAAATCCAAACGAGCGACGGCTTTTCGGTAAGCGGCGACGCTTTCTCGATGGATTTAAAGCTTAATCGTTTTCTCATCGCCGGGCACGTCACGCTCAAGACTGCAAGCGATACGGTCAACGGCGCGGCGGTCGCGGATTTTCTCGACTTCAACCGGCTCTACTTCGTCCCCGTGACGAGCGAGCCGGATCGATGGACCTTCCTTAACGACGACCTCGCGCATCCGGTCAAGGGGCGCGTCATGCCGGGCGACGTTTTCTACTTCCCCGACTTAACGGGTAATCCGAGTCTCACCGCATCGTCCGCGACGATCAGCGAGCGTACCTACGTCCATTTCGGCGGCGCGGTGGCGGATCTCGGCGGCGTCCCCATCCCGCTCGGCACCTACGTCGTCAACTTCGCGCCGAATCAGTATTTCGCGCAGAACTCGCTTTCCGGCGCCAACTTCGATGCGACGATCAACGTCGCCGGCAGCAACAACGCGCTCACGGCGGTCCACGTGCGGTACGACGCGACGAACTTCGGTCCGTATTTGGCCTTCGAGCAGCACCTCGTGGGGCAACACGAGTACGCCGTCTTTTCGTTCAACCCCGCGACCAAGTCGCAGCAGTTCTGGAACCTCCAGCTCTACGACTTGATCGGCAAGCGATTTCAGTTCCAGACGTTCACGCAGTACTACGTCGACGATCCATTTAACCGCAAGTCCGCCGCGCAAACCACGTTCCTCACCGCGAACTACGCCTTTCCGCATTCGTACATCTCTGCAACCGGCAGCTTCACCAACTACAACCTGCTCAACAGCGGCTCGTTCAACGCGCCATCGAACTCGCCGAACGTGGGCGCGGAAGCGCACCCGACGTCGCTTCAACTCACCTGGACGTCTTTCAACAATCGCATCGGGAAACTGCCGCTGTACGAACAGACGTATTTCGGGTACGGCTTCAACCACGATTCCGTCGGCCAGCAGTATGGGACGGGCCCGGGAGCGACCCTCGCTCCCGGGAACCCGGCCGGCCTGCAAGAGTACGGCGGATACACCTACTACACGATCTACAATACGCTCGTCGGATACACGCTCTCGACGCCTTCGCTTAAATTCGGCAACCTCGACAACGCCTACAACACCTACTACTTCAACGCCAGCGTCAACGCGCAGCGACAATGGTACACGGTACCGCATCACATCAACACGACGACGACGACCGGCAGCATCAGCCGTCAATTCACCCGCGCGCTCGGCGCGTACGTCGCGTATCAGATTCAGAACACGAACGACCTCTACGAAAACGGCGGGTACGAGTCGTTCATCCCGACGTCGAACCCGGCCGCCGATTGCGGAGCGGTCCCGCCGCCGCCGGATTGCGACGTGGCGTACGGCTCCTTTCGGGGCGCCGCAACGCTGCGGACGCTGAACTTCGAACTCAACTACCTGCCGAATCCGGATTTCAACTTCAGCCTGCTCGCACGCAAACACAACGACTTCCCGGCGCCGTTTCCGAACGGCAACGTCTTTCAAACGCCGTTGAAAAATCCGATCGGGCAGCCCATCAACTACAGTTATCTCGGCCAGCCGCCCTACGACATTACACCGGATCTGCGCTTCCGGCTGCTTCCGCACATGCTGCTCGACATTCAGCGCACGTACTATTTCAACTACGATAACCAGAAGTGGGGCGGCTTCGTTATCCAGGTATTACCGCAATGATCAAACGCACGTTCGCAACGCTTGGGATTCTCGCGCTCTGCTTCACGCTGATGGCGGCCGCCGGACCGATCGTCGCGACCGGACAACTACTGGCCTACCAAGACGGCTACGTCTTCTTTACGACGGGCGACGCATTTCACGTGGCACCGAACGTGGTGATTCACGACGCCGCGTCGGGCGGTCCGACGACGATCGTACCCGGGCCGCGCATCTACGTGCGCGCGACGTTCGACCCGAGCGGAACGGTAACCGAACTCGATCTCTCGCGCCGTCCGCTGCCGCCGCAGGGCAATTTGGCCGACGTTACCAAGTTCGCCGTGGCCCTTTCGCCGGCCGTCCCGAATCCCGACCTCCTTCCCGCGACGCCCGCACCCGGCGAATCGCCCGGCGTGGTAAAACATTACTCCGGCAAGCCCGTGCTGGTCGTCTTTACGGTTGAGGTCCCCCCGAACACGCCGCTGACGTCCAACATGTATATGACGACCGATCAAAGCGGCTGGAATCCCCAAGCGATCGTTATGGATCGCATCGACGCGCTGCACTTCCGCATCATCCAGCGTATCAACTCCGGAAGCACGTTCCGCTATCTCTACGACCGCGGTTCGCTGCAGCAGGAAGAGGTCGCCGAGAACGGCATCCAGCGCGACCCGCGTCAGATCATCGTGGCGGACAGCGACGTGCGTGCGGTCAACGACACCGTCTACGCATGGCTCGATTTGATTGCCGGCGGCGGCCAAGCCATCGCACCGAACGGTATACCGACGCCGTACAATCCCGCACCGTTCCCGAACCTACCGGTCGGCGCACCGCACCCGCAGCCGGGGCCGGTTCACACGCACGCGCCGTAGGGCGCTTGAAAGCGAAGGTCATGAGCTTGCGCGTTTCCGTCTCACCCATCGACTTGCCACTCCTCCATCCGTTCAGGATCGCGCGAGGCGAAGAAACCCTCACGCGCACGGCGCTCGTGCGCTTGCGCGCCGGCGATCACGAAGGGCTAGGCGAGGCCACTCCGGTCGAGCGCTACGACGAAACCTACGAAACCGTCGTCGAGTATTTCGCCACGCATTCGCTTGCATCGAACGATCCCTATCGCCTGGAAGCGCTGCTTCACGATGGAATACCCGCCGCCGCTCGCGGCGGTCTCGACCTCGCGCTGTACGACTGGATCGGTAAGGATCTCGGGAAACCGCTCTACGCGCTGCTCGGGCTGGATCCGGCGCTCACGCCCGTCACGTCGTTTACCATCGGCATCGCCGATCCGGAGACGACCATGAAGAAGGTTGCCGAGGTCGGCGATCACCCGATTCTCAAAGTCAAGCTCGGCGCCGGCACCGCGGCAGAGCAGATCGAGACGATCGCATTGATCCGCGAACGCTATACCGGTGCCATTCGCATCGATGCGAACGAAGGATGGGACGCGGCCGATGCGATTCGCATCTTAAGCGAACTCGCGCGATTCGACATCGAATTCTGCGAGCAGCCGATTCCCGCCGGCCATCCCCAGCAGTTGCGCGCGGTTCGCGACCGCGTCAACATTCCGATCGTCACGGACGAAGACTCGCTGACCGCCGCCGATCTTCCGCGCTTGTATGGATGCGTCGACGGCATCAACGTGAAGCTCGCGAAGACCGGCGGCATCCGCGGCGCGCTTGCGATGATTCACACCGCGCGCGCAATGGGTTTCAAAGTTATGCTCGGGTGCATGGTCGAGAGCGCGATTGCAGCGACCGCCGCGGCGCATCTGTCGCCGCTGGTCGATTGGGCCGACATCGACGGACCGTTCTTAACCGCGAGCGACCCGTTCGAGGGCGTCACCTACGATAAGGGCAAGCTCGTTCTGCCCGACGCGCCGGGCCTCGGCGTGCGCGAGGTCGCGCTTACGTGAAACGCCGCTACGCAATTCTGGCGCTCGATCGATTCGAGCACGACGCCAAGACCGCGCACGGCGTCATTGCGTACGGCGCCGACGACGTGGTGGCGGTGATCGACCCCGCGTGCGCCGGCAAGAGCGTCCGCGAGGTGCTGCCCTACCTGAACAGCGACGCGCCGATTGTTTCCAGCGTCGCGGAAGCCCTACAGTACGAACCGACCGCGCTGCTGATCGGCACCGCGCCGAAGGGCGGAGCGCTGCCGCCGGATTGGCGGCAGGCCGTTCTCGACGCGCTCGAAGCCGATCTCGACGTCGTCAGCGGTCTGCACGACATGCTCGGCGAGGACGAAAACTTTGCCGCGATCGCTCGCGAGCACGGCTGTGAAATTTGGGACGTGCGCAAGCCGCCCGACGTGCCGCTCTTCTCGGGCGCGGTCTACGACGTCAGCGCGCCGACGCTGCTGCTCGTGGGGAACGACTGCGCCGTGGGGAAGATGACCGTCGCGCTGGAGCTCGTTCGCGCGGCGAATGCGAGCGGCGCGAACGCGCGGTTCGTACCCACCGGACAGACCGGGATCATGATCGCCGGCTGGGGCATTTCTATCGATCGCGTGATCGCCGACTTCGCGCCGGGAGCGACCGAACAGCTCGTGCTGTTCGCCGCGCACGAGGGCGCCGATCTGATCGTCGTCGAGGGGCAAGGCGCAATCAATCATCCCGCGTACGCGCCCGTCACGCTTTCGCTCATGTACGGGAGCGCGCCGGACGCATTGATTCTGGTGTGCGCGCCGCAAAAGATGCATATCGAAGAGTTCGAGACGCCGGTGCTCGGGTATCGCGAGCTGATTCGCATTCACGAAGCGCTGCTCGCGACGGTGAAGCCGGCGAAAGTGGCTGGCATCGCGCTCAATACGCGCGGGCTCGACGATGCGACCGCCCGCGCGGAAATCGCGCGCGCCCACGCCGAAACGCAGCTTCCGGCGGACGATGTCGTGCGGTTCGGGCCGGAACGTTTGTACGCCGCGGTCGCGCCGGGACTGCGGCGCAATCCGCCGCTGCGCGTCACCGCACCAGCGTGAACGCCGGCCGCGTCGCCGCGGCGGCACTCGCCGCGCTCGCACTCGCAACCGGGTGCGTGCGACAAGCGCCGACCGCGTCGAGTTCCGGGAACTCGTGGACGATTCCGGACGTGCTTCGCCTCGGAGAAGATGAGGAACCGGACGGCCTCAATCTGATGTTCGCGCACAACGCTGCGGCGGACACGATCTCCGGCCTGCTCTTCTCGTTCATTTTGCGTTACGACCCGGACGGGAACTACGTACCGGATCTCGCGACCGTCGTTCCGACGACGCACAACGGCGGCATCAGTGCCGACGGCATGACGATCACCGTGCATTTGCGCAAAGGCGTCGTGTGGGCGGACGGGGCTCCCCTCACGGCTGCCGACTGGCTCTTCACCTATCGCGCGGTGATGAACTCGCAGAACAACGTAAAGACCCGCTACGGTTGGGACCAGATCGCATCCGCCTCCGCGCCCGATCCGTACACGCTCGTCCTCAAACTCAAGAAGCCGACCGTCCAAGTGCTGGGAATCCTTGCAATGGGCGGCGCCGGTTATCCGCCGATGCCCGCGCACGTGCTCGCAAAGCTGGCGAACATCAACACAGCGGAGTTCAACAACAAGCCGCTCTCCAGCGGACCGTATCTGCTGACGGCGTGGAATCACGGGTCGTCGCTTGAGTTCGTACCGAACCCTCGCTACTTCCGCGGCGCACCGAAGCTGAAGCAAGTCATCTGGAAAGTCATTCCGGACGTCAACACGCTCTTTAGCCAGTTGCAAACCCACGACGTCGACGTCTATCCGGGCGTGAACGCCAACGCCGTCGCTCGGCTGAACTCGATCTCGGGCATCACCGTCGACAAACGTTTGATCGCCAACTGGCGCCACCTCGGCATCAACATGAGCCGGCCGCTGTTGGCCGACGTTCGCGTGCGCCAAGCGATCTCCGAGGGCGTCGACTGGAAACGCATCAACGATACGATTTACCACGGGATCAACCAGATGGCCGTCTCCGATATATTTCCGCAGTCGTGGGCCGCGCCGGCGCTGCCGCCTTATCGTTACGACCCGCAACACGCGCACCGGCTGCTCGCCGGCGCGGGCTGGGCAATGGGCAGCGACGGCGTGTTGCACAAGGGGCCGCTCGCGATGCATCTGACGATCTCCGCGACCACCGGTCACATCGAAAACGATCAGTCGGAGGTCCTGATTCAATCCAACCTGCGGCCCTTGGGCATCGACGTACAGATCCGCAACCATCCGGCTACGCTGCTCTTCGCCCAGAACGGGCCGCTTTACAGCGGGAAATACGACTTGGAGTGGTCGGTTGAAACCAACGGCACCGATCCCGACAACACGGGAAGCTGGAACGGCGCGTTCATTCCGCCGAACGGCGCCAACACGTCCTGGCTCAACGATCCGGTCGTCAACGAGACGAGCGCGGCCGCGGCGGCGACGTTCGACGAGGGCAAGCGCAAGGCGCTGTACCAACGCGAAGAAGAGCGCATCCGCAAGCTGGTTCCGGCCGTCTTCTTCGCTTGGTCGACGAACTACACGGCGATCAATACCGACGTGAAGAACTACATCCCGGCAGCATTTATCGGCGACACCTGGAACGCATGGGCATGGCAGATCTGACCGGCTCGTTCGCGCAGGTGCTCGACGCCGAGGGACAGGCGACACTGTACTTCGAACCGGCGCGCGCCGGCGTGCTGAGCTGGAACACGTACGCCGAAAGCGGGACCATTTCGTTCCGGCTGCTGCGCGCGCACGTGCCGGCGACGGCGTGGCTGGATCACTCGGAGTGGCATCCGGGCGGTTCGAAGTCGTTCAGTCCGACGCATGAGGATACGCGCGTCGACGTGGACGTCATCGCATCGGACCAGCCGTTCGACGGCATCGAGGTACGCGCGCGCGACGTGCGCTTCAACCTCGTCGCATTCGCGACGACCGTGCGCTGCACGCGCTCGAATCCCTACGCGCGCGGCGCGTTCATCCTCGACGTACCCGCTCGTTCGCAATACGTAATCGAGGGCGAGCGCGGCTGGTGCAGCCCGACGGCGCTCTCGATGCTGCACGCGTATCACGGCATCGAGGTGCCGATCGAAGAGACGGCACGTGCCGTCTTCGACCGCGCCTACAACGGCACCGGGAACTGGAGCTTCAACGTCGCCTACAGCGGACGTTTGGGGTTGCGCGGCGTCGTCGCCTATCTGCGAAACTTCGATCACGCGCAGCGCCTGATCGAGCGGAATATCCCAATCGCCATCTCGTACTCGTGGGGCTCGGGCGAACTGCCCGGCGCTCCGCTCGAGACCTCCGACGGCCATCTCGCCGTCCTCACCGGTTTCGTGGAGAACGGCGACGCGGCGGTTAACGATCCGGCAGCCCCGGGCGTTCGCGTCGTCTACCCGCGTACGGCACTCGAAACCATCTGGCAACGCAACGGCGGTGTTGCGTACGTCGTCGCGCCCGCCGGCATCGCCTACGCCGATATTCTCGCGTTGTGAACGTGCAGCCGCACGAGCGCGTCGTCTCGTTCGAACGCCTGCGCGGCGCGCCGCTCCACATAGCGCTGGTCGAACCGGAGATTCCGCCGAACACCGGCAACGTCGCGCGGCTCTGCGCCGCGACCGGATGCGCGCTGCACCTGGTGGAGCCGCTCGGGTTCCGTATCGACGATCGCGAACTCAAACGCGCGGGCCTGGATTATTGGGAAAAGCTCGACGTCGCGGTCCACCCATCACTCGAGGCCTTTCTCGAAGCGACCGCTGCGATGCGGCGCTGGTTCTTCTCCACGCGCGCGACGCGCAGCTACGCGCACGCTGCGTTCGCCCTCGGCGACGTGCTCGTCTTCGGTAAGGAGACGAAGGGTCTACCGGCCGAGTTGATCGCGTGCGAAACCGAACGCGCGCTGCGCATCCCCATGCGCGAAGACAGCGTGCGCAGCGTTAACCTGTCGACCGCCGTCGGCATCGCAACCTACGCCGCGCTCGCGCAACTTGGTTTTCCCGGGTTGCAATAAGGCGCTACGCGCGTTCGACGCCCGATGGTTTCGGCAGCGCGAGCGATGCCAGCATTGCTACGACGCCGCACGCGGAGATCGCACCGAAGACGGCGATGAGACCGTAGTGGTCGCCGATGTAACCGAAGAGCGGCGCCGCCAAGCCGCCGATCGTCACCGCGAGCCCGAGTGTTACGCCCGACGCGACGCCGATGCGCTTCGGCAGATACTCTTGTCCGAGCACGACCAGCACGCCGGCCGACGATCCGAGTGCGAACCCGAGCAGTGCCGCGACCGGAACGAGCGTCGCAAAGTTGGGCGCGACGAATCCGAGTCCGACGATCGCCAGCGCGAAGAACATCGAACCAAAGAGCGAGATCGAGATGACGTATCGCCGGTCGAAGCGATCGGCGAGGCGTCCCGCCCACAACGTACCGAAAGCGCCGGCGACGAGCATGGCCGCCAGCACGGCCGACCCGTCGACCTTGGTCACGTGCGTCACGGTGATGGCGAAGAACGGCAGGAACGTCACCGCCGCAAAGAACGTGATCGAGCGTATCGCCACGACCCCGGCCAGCATCAGGAATCCGCGCCACTCATCTTGGCCCGCGCGCAAGTGATGCACCCGGTGGATGCGCGCGCGTGCTTCGTGAAAACGCGGCAAGTCGCGCCACACGAGGATCGCCATCACCGTCGCCGGCAGCAGCAGCCACGCGACGCCCGGCAATCCGAACTTGACGATCAGCGGCGTGACGAGGATCGGTCCGAGCGCGAAGCCCATATAACCGCCGGTCGTGAACCAGCTCATGCCGCTGGCGCGATTCGCTCCGGCGAAATAATTCGCAAACCGCGAACCTTCCGGATGGAAAGCTGCGACACCGACGCCCGAAAGCAGCGCACCGAACAGCATGAACGGCATCGATGGCGCGAATCCGATGATCGCCGTGCCGGAAGCGGCCAGCAGCAGCGCGAGCGGAATGACCCATGCCAGCGAGCGCCGGTCGGAGAGGTGCCCGAAGAGCGGCTGGACGACGGAGGATGAAAGGTTCATCGCAAGCACGAGCGTCGCAGCCGATGCGAGCGTCAAACCGTGATGTCCGACCAGCCACGGAATAATTGCCGGGAGCGCGCTTTGATTCGTATCGTTAAATACGTGTGCGATGGAGAGAAGACCAATACCGCGCCGGTCGGCCTCAGGGAGGGCGGCGGCAGCGGCGGTCGCGACGGCCGCCATTTCGCCATCATCTCATGCCGGGTCCGCGCGGGGTGAACGGCTTTTGTCGCGCCCGCCGAATAGGAGCAATGGTGAAACCGAAAACGTTGATCGATATCGAGAAATCGGTGATCCGATGCACGCGGTGCCCGGAACTGCGGGCATATACGGCCGAGATCGCGCGCGTAAAAAAGCGCGCGCATTTGGATGCGACCTATTGGGGAAAGCCCGTGCCCGCGTTCGGCGACCCGAAGGCGCGCGTGCTTCTCGTCGGTTTGGCGCCCGGCGCACACGGGAGCAACCGGACCGGCCGGCCGTTCACCGGCGACGCTTCAGGCGACTTTCTTTACCCGGCGCTCTACCGCGCCGGCTTCGCATCGCAACCGAAGGCGATCGATCGTAACGACGGCCTAACGCTGCACGACTGCTTGATCACCGCCGCGGGCCGTTGCGCGCCGCCCGGCAATAAACCGACGCCGCAAGAGTTGCGCAACTGCTTTCCGTATTTGGTGGAAGAGTTCGACGCGCTTCCGACGCTGCGCGTCGCGATCGGCCTCGGTTCGATCGGCTTCGATGCGATCTTGAAAATGCTGCGCGAACGCGGCTTTACGTTCGATCCGCTGCGGCCGCAATTCGGCCATGGCGCGGAAGCGATTGCTACGCTGGGAAAACGAAAGATCGTGACGATCGCGTCGTTTCATCCAAGCCGCCAAAATACGAACACCGGAAAACTCACGGTCCCGATGTTCGACGCGATCTTCGCGCGAGCGCGAGCGCTGCTGAAGGCTACGGATTCGCGGGCTTAGTCGAAGGCGACAGATCCAACGGCCGGCCGCACGGATCGATCAAGACGGTGAGCCCCCATTTGTTCGGCCGGGTTTGAACGCGCCGATCGGTTTTCACTATACCGAAGCGCTGACGAATTGCTGCAATCGCTTGGGCGCGCACGACGGGATCTCCATCCGAGACGCGTATCCCGCCGAGCGACGCATCGACGTTCGACGTCAACGCTACGTTTACGCCCGCCGCATCGAAAATGCGCGATTCGCAGGCTTTCAATGGCGCCTGCGATCCGACCGCATCGGAAACCGCGGCCGCCGCGGCCGCAGCACGATGCTTAGCAGAGCAAGCGGTAACGACGACGAGCAGCCCGATGCAGACGAAGCGCCGGAGCAGCAACGGCGCGAGCCTAGTTAAAGCTGAGCGTGCGGCCGCATGAATCGATCGCCTTGTCGGGGACCTGCATGCCGCCGCCGTTGTCGCTCGGTTTGAAGGAAATGACCTTCAGCGGCGGGGCATTGACCCCGGCCTGCCCGTACGTTGCCTCGAGCGCCTTGAGCGTGTCGTTCGCGTTCTCCGGGTTGTCGGAACCGGTGACCACCACGTAGCGCTGCACCCAGCCGTTGTTGGCGAAAAGCACGCGCACGCTGACGCCCGTCGGCGATTGGATCATCTTCTCGCCGCAGTTCGGCCCGAGTGCCGTATCCGCATACGCGGGCACCGAAAACCCCCAACCGAGGGCAAAAATACCAACGGCGACCGCAGCGCTCCATCGCAGCAACGGGTAACGAGATCCCACGTTTGGGTTATCGGCCGGCATTGGGTCCGGGGAACGTACTCTTTAGGTAAAGATCGCGCAAGAGATTCTCCGGCACCGGGCTGGGCGCGTCCATCATGAGGTCGCGCGCCGCCTGGTTCTTCGGGAAGGCGATGACCTCGCGCAAATCCACCTCGCCGCACGCGATCATGACGATCCGGTCGATCCCGAGGGCCATGCCGCCGTGCGGCGGCGCGCCGTATTCCAGCGCCCGCACGAAGAAGCCGAAGCGGTCCTCGATCTGCTCCGCAGTCAGGCCCAACATCTCGAAGATCTTGCGCTGTTTCTCGGGGTTGTGGATTCGGATCGACCCCGAGCCGAGTTCCCAGCCGTTGAGCACCATATCGTAGTGCTGGGCGCGCATCTTCATTGGGTCCGTGTCCATGAGTTCCCACTGGCCTTCGGCCGGCGCGGTGAACGCATGATGGGCGGGTATCGGGCGCCCGGTCTCCTCGTCGATCTCCAGGTACGGGAAGCCCAGCACCCAGCAGAACGCGAATTCTTTGGGATCGCGCAACCCGCAGCGATCGCCGACGGCGTTGCGCATCTTGCCGGCAACGGCGTACGCGCGTTCCCGCGCGTCGGCGAAGAGCAGAATCGCGTCGCCCTCCTCCGCTCCGGTTGCGGCTCGAACCGCTGCGATATTTTCCTCGTTCAAGAACTTTGCCGCCGACGACTTGACGCCGTCGGCCGCGAGTGCGATCCAGACCATACCTTTGGCGTCGAACTGCTTGGCCGTTTCGGTGAGCGCGTCGAAATCGCGGCGCGACAACGCGCCGCCGCCGGGATAGCGCAGCGCGACGATCGCGCCGCCGGCGTCGATCACCGATTTGAAAACGACGAACTCGGTGCCGGTGAATACGCCGTTGACTTCGGCAAGTTCCAGACCGAAGCGCAGGTCGGGCTTATCGCTGCCGAACCGGCGCAGCGCCTCCTCGTGCGTGAGGCGCGGAAACGGCGCGAGCTCGACGTCGAGCGTGGTTTTCCACACGTAGCGAATGCACGATTCCATCACCTCGAGGACGTCGTCTTGCGAGGCGAACGACATTTCGACGTCGACCTGCGTGAACTCCGGCTGCCGGTCGGCCCGCAAATCCTCGTCGCGCATGCAGCGCGCGATTTGCATGTAGCGCCCAAACCCCGACATCATCAAGATTTGCTTGAGCATCTGCGGCGACTGCGGCAGCGCGTAGAACGAACCCGCGTGGATGCGGCTGGGAACCAGATAGTCGCGCGCGCCCTCGGGCGTGGACTTCATCAGCATCGGCGTTTCGATTTCGACGAAGTCGCGCGAGTCGAAAAAGTCGCGAACGGCTTTAACGATACGGTGGCGCATGCGGATGTTGCGCTGCATGCGCGGGCGGCGCAAGTCCAGGTAGCGGTACTCGAGGCGCAGCGCCTCGTCGACGTCGTCGTCGGAGTTTACCGGGAACGGCGGCACCTGCGAACGATTGAGCACGTCCAGGCGATCGACGCCGACCTCGACGTCGCCGGTGGGCAGCCTCGGGTTCTCGGTTCCGGCCGGCCGCTTGCGAACGCCGCCGCTCACGCTGATGACGTCTTCGTGGCGCAGCTTCTCGGCCTCGGCGAAGCTGGGTTGCTGCGGGTCGAAGACGATTTGCGTGATGCCGTCGCGATCGCGCAGATCGACGAAAATCAGGCCGCCGTGATCGCGGCGGCGATTGACCCATCCGTTGAGTTCGACCGTTTGTCCCTCGTGCTCGACGCGAAGACCGCCGCACGAAAACCGATTAGCCACGTTGACCATGCTCTTGCAAAGCTTCCTTGATACCGGAGACGTAGTAATATTGTTGAACGAGATCGCGCGCGAACTTCGACGACTTCGCGCGCGCGTCGAAGTAGCCGAGCAGCACCGGCACGCGCGTCAGTACGGAGTGCAAGCCCAGCGAAACCGGCGTCATACCGAGATTCAATTTCACCGCAAAATCGGGATGCTTGCGATAGAAACGCACCGTCGAACGGCCCGCCAGTTTCATTTTTTCTTTTTGATCGTCGTGCGGAACGTCTTGACAGTGATAGTTTACGGCTTTCGGTTCGTAGACGATTTCGAGTCCGGCTCGCTCCAAGCGATAACCGAGCTCCAAATCTTCGTGGCCGTATCCCGTGAAGCTCTCGTCGAAACAGCCGACCGCCAGCAGATCGTCGCGCGGCACCGACGCGTTACCGGTAAGAAAGTAGAGCCACGGCAAGCGCTTGCGCGACTCGGGATGCAAATGCCCGCGCTCCTGCGGATGTTCGCGCTTGAACGCGTAGTCGTCCAAATCTTTGACTTGCACTTCCCATCCGACCACCGCGATCTTGGCCCGCTCGCGATGCCGTGCGAGGTGCGTCGAGAGCAGATCGGGCGACGCGAGAATATCCGAATCGTTGAAAAGCACGATCGGACTCGCGGCGGCGCGGATGCCGGCGTTTCGCGCGGCGGCGCGGCCGGTGTACGAGCCGGGCAAGTGCCGCACGTTCGGATGCTCGGCCGAAACGCCGGCCAAATATTCCGCGGTGCCGTCGGTCGAGTTGGAATCGCAAATCAGCAGCTCGAAGCTCTCGTGCGGGAGATCCTGCGCGAGGAGCGTCGGAATTACGTGAGCCAGCGTATCGAGCCGGTTGTACGTCGGAATGACGACGGAAATATCAAGCATGCAATAAATGTTTGACGCCGGTCACGATCTCGTCGCGGAACTGCGCGAGGGACGTTTCGTCCGGCGTACCCGGCTTTCGAACCAGCACGTGCGGCACGCCGTACGGCGCCCACTCCTGCGAGTTCAACCGGAAGTACCGATGTTCAAAGGCGACGAGCGTTGGCCTTCGCATCGCGCTTGCGACATGTGTCGCACCGGTGTCGACCGTGACCACGCAAGCACCCCGCTCGAAGACCGCCGCCCACTCGAAAAACGGCAGCCCTTCCAAAAGCACCGTGGCTCCGCCGGCCGCCTCGAAGGCGCCGACCAGATCCACGCACTCGGGTGCGACCGTGATGACTACCTCGCGCAGCTCGGCGAGTCGCTGCACGAGCGCGAGGGTGCTTTCGAGGGTACTGCCGTCGACGAACCAGCGCTGCCCCAGGTGGAGCACGATCGGAGCTTCGGGCAGGCCGGACACGGCCGCACGGTCGGCGTCGGTGATGTCCAGCCGCAGCTGGTCGATCCGGTTTTTGGCGCCGGCGAGGGCAACTAGGTCGAGCAGCTGGGCGACCTCGTGCCGCACCTCGCGGCTCGGATCGCGTTCGGAAAGCTCGGGGTCGGCCTCCGAGATCATCATCCGGTTCACGTACAGCGGTGCCGTGAGACGGGCGAGCCAGCGGCGCTCGTACGTGTACCCGACGCGGATCGTCGACTTGGTCGCGCCGACCAGCTGCAAGTCGACCGACCGCGGCGCGAGCGCGATCGCGACGTCGTAGCCGCGGCGGGACGCGCCGAACGTTTCCGGGCGCACTTCACGAGGCAGCACCAGCAATTCGTCGACGTCGCCATTACGCTCCATGACGATGCGATTGTGCGGACTCGTTACCATCGCGATGTGGGCGGCCGGAAAAGACGCGCGTACGGTTGCGATCGCCGGCGTCGAAAGAATTAAATCGCCGATGCGATCGGTGCGCGAGAGCAAGATCTTCACGATAAGGAGCGTTCCAACTCCTCGAAGTACGCTTCGCTCGCCAGCGCGCGGGCCGCGCGCAATTCGCGATCCGATAACGGGCGATCGACGTCGAGATCGCCGACGACTTTGCGCAGACGCTCGGGCGCGTGAAGCGACCGCGTCGCGGAGTGGTAGGCGCGCTGCACTGGATTCATCCCGGTCGCTAAATACGTGCGCCAATGTGGATGAATCTGCGCGAGCTGCACCGCGGTGCGCGCCTGGGCCCGCGCCTGTCGAATCATCTTCTCGACGTTGCCGCTGCGCGGGCGCGGTTTCCAGTGATACACGAGCGCCTTCGGATTGAAGACTGCTTTCGTTCCGCGAAACCGCAGACGCAGGCCGACGTCGATGTCTTCCCACCCATATTCGGAGAACGATTCGTTGAAGCCGCCGACCTCGCGAATCGTCGCCAGCGGAACCGAAACGTTGGTCGTCCAGAAATAGTTTCCGCTATAGTCTTTGATGGTCCACAGCGGAACCGGCAGGTCGTCGAAACTCTCCACGTTGATCGCGCCGCCGCGCACGATCGCCTGCGGATGTGCGGCCTCGGTGCGCAAATGCTCTTCGACGAAGTTCGGGAGCGGCAGCACGTCGTCGTCGATGAAGATGATGCGCTCGCCGCTCGAGTGGGCGATGCCGGCATTGCGCCCTTTTGCCAATCCCGAGTTGGGCTGATCGACGACGACGAAGGCGCAGGTCGCGCGGGCGCGCGCCCGCTCGATGACTGCGGCCGTGTCGTCGGTCGAGCCGTCGTTCACCAGCACGATTTCGTAGTCGTCGCGCGGCGTCGTCTGCTCGAAGCATGCGTCGAGGACCCGTTCGAGCAGCGCCGAGCGGTTGTACGTGCAAAGCTGAATGGTCGCGCGCATCGGTCCCCGCCTTCGACGGGGCCCAGGCAATGTCCCTAATAGTTGATGTCGGCAGGCGATTGGTCGGAATAGTTTGCACTCGAGCGGTTTTCCAGCAACGCGTGCAACGCCGCGAGGTCCTTCATGGCGGGCTGACCGTATGCCATCCACGTCGCTTTCCAGGCGCCGTTTTTTTGAACCAGCGTGACGACTTCATGGATGTGCGCGATCCCGCCGCGCTCGTAGTGCAGCACGCAGATCGACGCGTTGCAGCCCGCAAAATGCAAGCGCCGCCCCGGAAGCGACGGATCGGCGACGGTATCCGTCGCATTCCACGCATCGCCGGGAGCCGCGAGTACCCAGCCGCCGAGCGATTTCCCGGACGGAAGTATGAAATTGCCGGTGCGGATATCCGCGGGGAGGCCATCCAGCGTGTCGATCTGGTGAAGACTCGAGAACGCGGCCATGACGTTCGCCGGCGGAGTAAGCGGGACGTTCGCTGCAACTGCGGGCGCCGCGAACACGCAGGCAAGGGCCGCTGTAAACGTGAGTGCGATCGATTTCATACTACCTCCGACGCGCGGGCAGCTTCAACGAAAACAGCGTGCCGCTTCCCGAGCTGTCACCGCTGCGGTACTTGCCGCCGAATTCGGTCGTACCGTAAAACGTACCGTCGGCCCACACGAGCGGCGCTGCTGGGCTCGCGCCGTGCGGTGCTTTTGATTGGTTTAGGATACCCGGAAAAGAGACGACGAGACGCTCCTGACGCGTCGTCATATCGATGCTAAAGATCATTCCGTGGTTCGATTTTCCGCCGATGCGAGTCGTACCATACAGCAAGCCGTCCGCAACGATCAGCGGAGCCTCCGGATCCGAGCCGTCGGGGTTGCGGCCGAATCGATAGACGACGCGCTCTTCGCCCGAAGCAAGTTGCACGGAGAATACGGTGCCGCACGGAGCGCCGTACGTGCAGTCCCCAAATCCGCCCGCCGGCGTCGTACCGTAGAGCCTTCCTCGAGCGAACGTCAGTGCAGCGCTAGGCTCTTGCCCGTCGATACCACCGCCGAACGTATAGACGATACGCTCGCTACCCGTCGCCAGATCGAACGCATACACGGTTCCGCAGGCGCAGCCGAGCGTATTTCCGCCACCGCCCACCGTCGTTCCGTACAGTGTACCGTTAACTGCGGTCGGCGGCGCCAAAGGAATCGCACCATCCGGCGACCCGGCAAACGAGTGAATCACGTGAAAGCTTCCTGTTTTCGGATCGATACTGAACAGCGTACCGCAGCCTCCGTAACAGGTGGTCGAATTTGATGTCCCGCCCCGGCTTGCCGTTCCGTATAGGAGGCCGTTCGCTGCGACCAAGCCGCTCTGCGGATATATGCCGTCCGCTCCGGCGAACGTATGCAAGACGCTTTCGAGGCCAGTTTTTGGATTCAGCGCAAAAACCGTTCCCCCGTCGTTGTCGCTTGCGGTCGTTCCGTACAGTATACCGTCAACCGCGATTAATCCGCCGATCGGGTCGGAACCGTCGGCGCCTCCTTTAAAGCTGTGGACGATACGTTCCTTATTGGTTTTTAAATCGTACGAAAAGACCGTGCCGTATTGACTGCTGGAATAAGGCGAGCCGCCTGCCTGCGTGGTTCCCCACAACGTACCGTTCAACGCCACCAGCGGCCCAGATGGCCAGGCTCCGTCGGTATAATTTTTAAAGCGGTAAAGTACGTGAAGGGGCGACGTTGGGCTTACATTTGAATGCAAGCCGTTCGAAACTGCGGCGGGCAACGCAGCTTCGTGGGAACCGCTCGCGCAGCTCGCCAGCACGACGGCGCCGAACACGATCGATGCAAGTTTTTTCGACACGTCCTACCTCGGGACCACGATTTGGTCGGCGGCAACCTTCGTCATCCCCGTTTTCGACCCGCCGATCGTCACGGACGGCGTGGTTGCTCCCGGTGGAAACTCTTCGATCGTCGACGCGGCAGCGATTTGATCGTAGATGACCGCAAAGGTGTCGCCCGCATCGTCGACGGTAAAGCTCGAAAGCGGCACGTTTGCCAGAATCTGCTGGCCCGTCGTCGCTCCGGGAGCGAACTCGAGCAACTCATAGCCGACATTTCCCGCGTAGAGGAGGCCGTACAGGTTTCCGCTCCCGTCACACGCGAGACTTTCGAACGACGCATACGTGAACGTCGGCGACGAGAGCTTGCGAATCGGCGGGAGGTTGCCGCTTCCGGTCGGAGGGTACTCCAGAATCGTCGCCGTGCCATTGGGATTTGGACCGGTCACGTAGACGTTCCCAGCGTCGTCGATCGCTGGGGAAACGTAGTTCGGTCCCGAACACGTTACGCTTCGTATCGGCGACACGATGCCGTACGCGTTTGCCGGGAACTCCGTGAAGCCGCAGTTCTGTCCTCTCGCGTAGATGTGCCCTTGTGCATCGGCAGCCACCGGTCGAAGCTGTCCGGGCAGCGTTATCGTTCCGAGCACGGTGCCGAGGCTGGAATAGCGCGTCGTGTTGGCCCAGTAGTTGCCGGCTGCGTCCTCGCCATAGAGCGGCGATCCCACTTCAACCGTGCGCACCGGCGCGGCATTGCCCGAAGCACCTGCTGCGAACTGCAAATTCAAAAAGCCGGTGTCCGTATCTGCGCCGACGAGCAGCGTCGCAAGTTGCGAACTCCCCGGCCGCACCTTCACCGACGTCGTCGTCGGATTGTAACTGATGGTCGAGGTGGTGCGAATGGTCTCCGTACCGGTCGCCAGTCCGTCATAGTCGAACGTCGTAGCGACGCCGCAACAATAAAGCGGCTCGCAGTAGTCATAGTTGTCGCAGATTTGGCTGACGTTCGCGTTGAAGAAACCCGAGAGGAGCACGTCGAGCTGGGCTACGTTGGCGAGCTGCCCCGGAATCGCTTTGCCGGCTGCATCGACGCCATATGCGACGACCGGAACGTGCGCGTAATGTCCTTGCCGCAGCGTGTCTGGGATCAAGCGCGTCACGACCCGTTGCGCGAGTCCTAGAAGGGACGCGCTGACGTAGTTCGTCCCAGCGAACACTTGCAGGCGTTGAGATCCGGTTGCCAGCGGGTCCGTCGAGGTCGCCGACGCGTACGTCGTCAGGGAGAGGTTCACGGTTTTGCCGACTGGTGCGCTCACGGTGATGGAACATTGCAACGGAAGTCCGGGTGATGGGCTCGGGCACGCAGCCGTGCCGTTTCCTAGCGCGATCGGCCCGAAGCGGCGTTTTCCCACGGTTCCGGAAATGCTTGCCGTTGCCGGCGAGAGGCGAAGCGGCGGTGACGTACTCGTCCACGGATACGGCACTTTCGCCGGTTGTATCGCAGGCAGCGCAATCGTAAGCGTCGCTCGACCGTGGGAAACCAATGCGGCGCGGCTCGCCGGTTGGTCGACGACCGCCGGCAACGGTTCTCCGCTTTTGCCGCCGCAAGCAGCGAGAATTGCTCCGGCTGCCAGAGTTAAAACGATGACGCGATGCACGTTCAAAAGAAACCGCCCCCGACCGGAGTGTCAGTCGTTCCCTAGGCGAGTACCGAAGCTTTCCACGGGAAAGCTTTCAATGATAATCCTTATCGATCTCTAATCTTCTACGGTTTTTAGCACCGCTCACGCCAGCGAAACCCTACCGAGAAGTGCTTCGACGCCGGCGACGATGCGGGGGATGTCGAGGTTGGCGATGCAGGCGTAGTCGGGGCAGTTCTCTTTGGTATCGCCTTTGTGGCACGGATACGACGCGCGCACGATTTCCGTGTGCGGGCCGAGCGGTGCCCAGCGCTCCGGGTAGTCGCTTTGGAACGGGAAGATGCCCAGCGTCGGCGCGCCGACCGCCGCAGCGACGTGCATCGAGCCGGTCGTGATGCCCACGAACGCGCGCGCGCTCGCGGCCAGCGCGCCGAACGCACCGATCCCGAGTTGTCCGGCAATCGACGTCACGCGTTCGTCGCCGGCGAGGTCCACGATGTGATTCGCGATCGGTGCGTCGGCCGGGGCGCCGGTAATCGCAACCGGAATCTCGTAGCGTTCGATTAGCGCGCGCGCCAGCAACGCCCACCCGGCGACCGGCCAGATGCCGCGCTCCGATGCGACCGCATTACACGGGTTGAGAATGATGCCGGGATGCGGCAGCAGCGCACGCGCCTGCGCTTCGTCTTCGAGCGTCGGGACGAAGCGGTAACGCCGGTCCGCGGTGTCGCAGCCGATCGCTCGCGCGAAGTCGAGCAGGATGTCGGACCAATGCGACGTGACGTCGCCGGTTTCGCTGCGCACGGTGACGCGTTTCGTAAAGCGATTCGAATACAGCCGGCGCGCTTGCCCGACACGCACGGGAATGCCGGCCAGCTCCGGAATCCGCGCCGTTCGCGCCGTCGCCCAGGTTACGACGCACGCGTCGTAGGCGCGCTCGGCCACCGCCGACGCCACATCGCGTTCCTCGCCCTCGTCGGAATAGACCGCGTCGAGATCCGGTACGCGCAGCAGCGTATCGCGATGAGCCGGCAGCGTAAGTGCGTCGACGCGGTCGAAGCGGGATCGCAGCGCGCGCCCGACAATTGACGCGACCAGCGAATCGCCGATCCCGCCGCCGGCGCAATACAGCAGCGCCTTTGCCATTCCGCTCACTTCGATAGACTTTTGATAAGCTCGCGCGTGTACATGCCGTCGAGGAACTGCGCGCGGGCGAGCGCGCGCAGCCAACCCGGCGTTCCGTCCCCGGTTGCGAGCCCCGCATAGACGGCCAGCAGCCGATCGGGTAGGAAATACTTGCCGCGCAACAGGTTCACGCCGTGCGCGCCGGTCGCCATGCGCGCGCGCCGCGATGGGTGCTTCTCGAGAAAGCGTCGCGCCATGCGCGCGCGCTCGACGGCTTTGCGCGTTTCGACTTCGAGCGTATTATCCGATTCCGGCTTGATGTGCCAGATGTACGCATCCCAGGCGAAGAGCCAGGTGAGCCCGGCTTCGCGCAGGCGTACGCCGAGTTCGGTATCCTCCCACCCGTACAGATGGAATGCTTCATCGAAGCCGCCGACGCGATCGAGCGCGGCTTTCGGCACCGACACGTTGCACGTGCACAGAAAGGCGCGCGAGTAATTCGCGACGGTGGGTTTCGGACGTTCGTCGTACGACGGAATGTTGAGAATCGGGCCGTTGACCACGCGATCCCCGCCGTCGTGCGCGGCCGCGTGGGCGGCGACCCATCCCGGCGGCACCGCAACGTCGTCGTCGCAGAAGGCAACGATGGTGCCGGCGGCCGCTTCGATGCCGCGATTGCGCGCTTTTCCTCGATTGGGCTCGCCTTCGAAGACGTAGCGGATGGGGATCGCGCCGCGCGCGATCGCTCGTTCGACGACGCTTTTGGTATCGTCGGAGGACCCGTTGTCCACCACGATCGCCTCGTACGGCGGCGCGCCGACCTGCGCTTCCAGCGAGGCGAGCGCGCGCTCGACGTAGGTCGCGCGGTCCTTGGTGGCAATGACGACGGTGAGGCGCATCGAGAGATACTACCCGGCCAAGCTGAGAATCGATTCAGCCATCCGGTCAGCCGCGCCGGCATGTCCGCGATACAGATCCGCCAAGCGCGCGCCGGTCGAGTCGACCCACGCCCGGTCGTCGTAGCGTTCCAGGGCGACGCGTGCGACGCGGCCCGGGGTGACCGTGCCGTGCAATTCCCAGATCACCATGTCGTTTGCATCCATATTCGGCTGCGTATGATGCTTGAATCGATTCGATACGCCGACCGCAACGGCGCGCTTGAGCGGCACGCCGACCAGCGGCACCCGATGCAGATAGGTCAGCGGCCCGTTCACGGTCACGAGTTCCGGCGCGTTGAGCGGGGTGATCGTGATGACCGGTTTTCCCAGCGTCGCAAGCTCGATGCACTTCGTTCCCGGAATGGTCAGCACGAGGCGCGCGCGCGACGCGGCGGCCAGCGAGTTATGCAGGATCGGAAAGCGCACCGTGCCGTCGAGCGATTCGAGAAACGCGCGATCGCCTTCCTCGACGAGCCGGCCGCGCTGCGCGAAGACGCGCGGGTCGCCGCCGCGTTCGACCGCTTCGCGAACCTGCGCGTACGCCGTGAACGGCGAGAGCCCGAAGGCGATTGGAATCTCCGGTCGCTCTGCGGCGATGCGCAGCGCCGTCGTGAAGTAGAACGGAATTAAGTTCTCCACTTCGTACCCGCGCGATCCCGGCATCATCAGAATGCCGTCCTCCGGCGGATCGGTCTCGAGCGTCGATTGCGCTTCGAGCAACGCGCCGTCGATTGCCAGATTCCCTACGCGCTCGATGCGTCCGGCCGGCGTGCCCCAGCTCATCAACTGCTCGGCGTTTTTTTCATCCACCGCGAATGCCCGGTCGAAGAGTTTGCGATAGCCCTTGCGCGAAAACTTATACGTTGCCGTGCGGCCCTTGAGGCGCGCGTGCAGGCGAGCGGCGTGGAGCAGGTCGCCGCCCAGATACTGCACGACGTCGACGTTCTTGGGCGCACCGTCGACGCTGCCACCGAGCGCGAACTTCACGTACGTCTTGGGATCGTAGACGGCGGCTTGGGGAAACAGCGCGCGCGCGGTCGCCGCCTCGAATCCGGTGGCGTAGTCGTCCGGAACCAGAAAGATATGAACTTCGGTATCGGGCGCGCGCTCGTAGATGCGCCGCAGCAGCGGACGCACCCAGCCGGCGACCTCGCCCGGTCCGTTAGCGGTGAGTGCTATACGCATCGATGATGCGCGCGATCGTATCCGTCGTGCTGCGCCCGGCTACGTGCGGTGCGAGAGCGATGCGCCCGCCGTTTGCGAGCACGACGGTACGCTCCGGCAGCTCGTCTTCGCGATACTGATCGCTCTTCACGTGCACGTCCGGACGGATGCGCTCGAGCAGTACCTCGGGCGTGCGTTCGCCGAAGCCGACCACGACGTCGACGCTGCGCAGCGCGCGCAGCACCTCGGCGCGCTCTTCGAACGGTGCGATCGGCCGGTTCTCGCCCTTGAGACGGCGGACCGATTCGTCCGTATTGAGCCCGAGCACGAGCGCGTCGCCCTGCGCGCGCGCCCACGCCAAATACGCGACGTGCCCCGCATGCAGCACGTCGAAGCAGCCGTTGGTGAACACGACGGTCTTGCCTTGCGCGCGCAGCGCTTCGCGCCACGCCGCCGCTTCGTCGGCGTTCAACAGTGCGCCGAACGGCGCGAAATCGTTACGCTTGTCCATGTTCGACGAGTGCGAGAATCTCGCCGGCCGAGGCCGTCGCGGTGCCGAGCTTTTCAACGACCGCGCCGGCGGCAAAGTTTGCCAACTGCGTGGCTTGCGCGATCGGCGCGCCGGCAGCAAGCGCCAGCGTGAGCATCGCGACGACGGTGTCGCCGGCGCCGCTGACGTCGAAGACGGTGCGCGCGACGGACGCCACCTGCAGGCGTTCGCCATCCCGGCCGAACAGCGCCATACCGTGCTCGCCGCGGGTGATCACGACGTACCGGCAGTTCAAGCGCTCGAGCAGGCGCGCCCCGGCAGCTTCGAGCGAGGCGTCGTCGACGATCGGCACGCCGGCCGCCATCGCCGCTTCGTGGGCGTTCGGCGCGACGCAGGTGACGCCGGCGAACAACTCCAGATTTTGCGGCTTTGGATCGGCAACCACCAACGGACACGCGAGCGCCGCTTCCACCAGCGCACGCGACATCAGCCCTTTCGCATAGTCACTCAAGATCACGGCATCGCTGGAAGCCGCGCGCTCGCGCACGAATTCGACGATGCTCGCGCCAGCCGGTCCGTCCGGCGGCGCCACCGATTCCCAATCCGCGCGCACGACTTGCTGGTTGTGCGCCACGACGCGCGTTTTGCGCGTGGTCGGACGGCCGTTCAGCGTGAGGACGCCGGCGTCGTCGACCTGCTCGGCGCGGAGCAACTCGCGAACGTGGTCCGCGAACTGATCGTCGCCGACGGTTCCGGCAAACGTTACGTTCGCATCGAGCGCGCGCAAGTTGTTGGCAACGTTGCCCGCGCCGCCGAGCGTGAACGAGTGATCGCTGACCGCAACCACCGGAACCGGCGCCTCGGGCGAAATGCGGGTAACCGTTCCCCAAATCCACTCGTCGACCATCAGGTCCCCGACGACGAGGATCCGCCGGCCGCGCGCACGCTCGAACAACGCGCTCGCGTCGTCCAACATCAGCGCCGCGCTCACGCGATCCCGTCTTCGAAAATCAACACCTGTTCGACGAGATCGCAAACGATGTGTGCCATCACTTGATGAACTTCTTGAACGATCGCCGCGTAGCCGTCCGGGCCAAGCAGCACCAGATCCGCAATCTCCGCGACGGTGCCGCCGCCGTTGCCGGTGAACGCGACGGTCACCGCGCCGCAGCGCTTGGCCGCTTCGAGTGCGAACACGATGTTGCGCGACGTGCCGCTGGTCGTCATGCCGATAACGACGTCGCCGGGATGCGCGAACGCCATGACCTGTCGCGCGAAGACGTCGTCGTATCCGTAATCGTTGCCGATGCACGTCAGCGTCGACGAGTTGACCGAGAGCGCTTCGGAGTGCAGCCCGGGACGCTCGCGCAAGTATCTGCCCGAAAGTTCGGCCGCCATATGCTGCGCTTCTGCCGCGCTGCCGCCGTTGCCGCACCACAAGACCTTTTTCTTCGCGCGCAGCGCGTGAACGATCGCGGCGGCGATCGCTTCGACTTGGCCGCGATAGTGCGGTGCGTCGAGCAAATCCCGGCGGTCTGCCAGGAGCGCGGCAAAATCTCGTTTTGCGTAGTAGTCTGGTTTCGTCATATCCCAGCGGCCGCTACGGCTCGATCCAGAACAGCTCTTCACCCTGCGAGACGAGCTCGCCGTTCTGCGGCACGATACGCACGACCGAACCCGTGTGATCGCTCTGAATTTCGTTGAACAGCTTCATCGCCTCGAGGATGCAGATCACGTCGCCTTTGGAGATGTGGCTGCCGATCTCGACGTACGAATCCGTGTCCGGCGACGGCGAGCGATAGAACACGCCGGTGAGCGGCGCGACGACCTTCTTGACGTGTGCGCCTGCGACGGGAACGGCCGGATCGCCGGACGCGACGGGCGCTGCGGGCTGCGGGGCGGCGGGTGCGTACGTCACCGTTCCGTCGCGACGAACCAGTTCGTAGACCGCATCTCCGCGCTTGACCTTGAGCCGGTCCAGATCGTGCTCTTTCATCAGCGCGAGCAGCTCCTGGAGCGTCTCCATCTCGCGGTCGCCGGTTTGTTCCATCATTCCCCCGCTTCGACGATGGCGCGGGCAACGTCTTTTCCGAGCGGGAGCCGCCGCTCCGTGCGCTCGACCAGGTCGCGCAGGATCAACTCCCCGGCGGCCAGTTCCTCGCTGCCGAGGATCAGCGCATAACGGGCGCCGTTCCGGTCGGCGATCTTGAACTGCGCCTTGAGCTTGCGGTCCCCATAATCCATGAACGCGGACTGGCCGAGCGCGCCGCGCAATTCCGTTGCGATCTCCAAAAGCCGGCCACGGGCCTGCGGGCCGAGCGCGATGGCTTGATACCCGCGTCGCGGCGCCGGCGTCTCGGTTCCGGCCGCCTCGGCCATCATCAAGAAGCGTTCCATTCCGAGCGCGAAACCGACGCCCGGCACGTCCGGACCGCCCAGCGACCGCACCAGGCCGTCGTAGCGTCCGCCTCCGCAGACGGTGCTCTGCGAACCGAGCACGCTCGAGACGATTTCAAAGACCGTTCGATTGTAGTAGTCGAGGCCGCGCACGATCTTCGGATTCACGACGTACGCGATGCCGGCGGCGTCGAGAAACGCGAGCAGCGCAGCGAAATGTTCGCGGCACCCATCGCAAAGCACCGACTCGAACGTCGGTGCGGTCTCGACGAACGGCAGATCGCGTGGATCCTTGCTGTCCAGTAAACGCAAGGGGTTGCGCTCCAATCGTCGCTGCGAATCTTCGCTCAACTGCGCGGCGTGCGGACGAAAATGCGCGAGCAGCGCTTCGCGATAACGCGGGCGGCACTCGTCGTCGCCGATCGAATTGACGTTGAGGGTTGCGTCGGTGATGCCGTACGAACGCACGAGTTCCCACGCGAGCGAAATACACTCGAAATCCGCTTCGGGTTCGGCGAAACCGAAACATTCGATCCCAAACTGATGCGATTGCCGGTAACGCCCTTTCTGCGGGCGTTCGTAGCGAAAGATCGGCCCGATGTAGTACAGACGAAGCGGCGTGTCGGTGAACAGGTGATGCTCGAGCGCGGCCCGTACGACCGGCGCGGTGAATTCCGGGCGCAGCGTCAGCTCCCGGTCGCCGCGATCGGTGAACGTGTACATCTCTTTTTCGACGATATCGGTGGTGTCGCCGACGCCGCGTTTGAACAACGCGGTCGATTCGAAGATCGGCGTGCGGATCTCGCCGTAACCGAAGCGCGCCGCGAGCGCGTGGATGCGGGCTTCGAGCGCGATCCAGCGATCCGACTCCGGCGGAAAGAAATCTTGCGTGCCGCGCGGTGCGGTAAAAGAAGAGGACATGGGCTTGGCCCTGCTTCGGGCGGATGGGCAAGGCCCCTGCGGCTTGTCACGCGGACGGCGGCGGGGGAGTGCAACGGCATGCGACCTGCGCTTTTTGTCGCGGCTGCGGCCGCAATTGCCGCGATTGCCCCGACCGAAGCACGAGGCGTGCTCGCCACCGCCGCGAGCGCGCTCCTCGAAGCGACGCCGTTTCTGCTAGCGGCGCGGCTCCTGGCAAAGGTCTGCGGAGCGCATCCGCACGCGATCGCGTTTCTCGGCTGCGGCTGCGGCAGCGGCCCTTCGGCCCGATCGCTCCCGGCGGCCGCAGCCACGTGGCTGCTCTTCGGCCCGGCGATTGCGATCGCGCGTTTCGCCGCGGCGATCGCGGTCGCGCGGCTGTTGCGTGCGCGCGATTGCGAGCCTACATCGTGCGGGCGTCGCGACGGGTTTCTCGACGATCTGGCGGCGATGACCGCGCCCGCGCTGCTAGCCGGCGTTGCGACGCAGGTTCTTCCGTTCGCGGCATTTGCGCATGCGAATCCAACTGCCGTCGCTCTCGGCGGTGCGATCCTCGGATTCGCCGCCGCGCCGTGCGCGCTCGGCGGCGTCGCGCTCGCGGGAGCACTTCACGCGCAAGCGCCGCTGGCCGGCGCGGCATTTCTGTGCGTCGCGGGATTGCTGGACGCGCGCACGGTAACGACCCGCTCCCATCGCGCCGGCGGCCACGATGCATTCGCGTATCTACTGACGGCGGCGGCACTCGGCACCGTCGCTTTACGCGGCGGCGATGCGCTCGTGCATCCCGTCATCGCCGGCTTTCTCGGCGCAGCTGCCGTTGCGCATCTCGCGCTCTTCACCGCGCACCGTCGCGAACGCAGCCCGGCCGTTCGCATCGCACCCGCGATCATGCTTGCGGGCGTCCTCGCCGCCGCACCGCCGCCGGTCTATCGCGCGACCGAAACGACCCTCGGCGGCGCGTTTCCCGGCGAACGCGTCACGTTTCTGGGCGCGCTCGTGCGCGACGCGTCGCACGACGCACTCGTTCGCTATGCGATCGTCTGCTGCCGAGCCGACGCAACGCCTGTGGTTCTGCGCCTCGCGTCGCGCGCGCGGTTCGAACCCGGAACGTGGATTCGTGCCGACGGCGCGATCGTTGCGCGCGACCGCGCGCTGCTCTTCGCACCGGCCAGCCTGGAACGCGTCGCGCCGCCGCTCGATCCGTTCGTCTATCGCTAGAAACGCAACTGGGGTCGCGCCGGGCGGCAAGACTCCTCGCCCGTTTGCGTGTAGACTTGGTCCATGCTGTTTCCTCGCATCGCCAGCCTGGTTCTTGCCGTTGCGCTCATCGATGCGGCGGCCGCCTCATTTGCGCAGCTCCCCGGCGTTCGTTGGGTCGCGGTGGCGATCGCGGTGCTGTACGCGCTGCTCGCCGCGTTCGCGTTTCGCAGCTATCCGACGATCAGCGCCTCGACCGGATTGCTCGCTCTCGCCGGACTCTTCGCGCTCGGTGAGTTCATTGCCGGGCCGAACGCGGGGCTCACGATGACGGGACTGCCGGCCGGAACGGCGCTCGCGATCCTGCTTGCGGTCGCGCTGCTCCTGTGCGGAATCGGCGCCGCATTCTTTGCCCGCGCGCCCGTTGCGTTGCGCGCCGGCGGCGCGGTGGTCGCGATCGCCGCGGCGATACCGTTCGTTCTAGCGGCGAGCGATGGAACGCTGGGCACGGCGTTTTCGGGCGCTTTCGGATGGCTCGGCTGGGCCGGCGTGAGCATCGTCCTTCCGCTCGCGGCGATCGGCGGCTTCATCTTTGCCGGATTCGATATCGCGCACAAACGCTGGTCGCATGCGGCCGCGGGCGCAATCACGGCACTCGCGCTGTTGGCCTGCGTTCAAGCGGGCTCGCATGCTGCGGGCACGTTCGGAATGCCGTCGGTGGGTTCGTTCGAAGGTTACCGGTCGACGGTGTAGCTGTACTGCACGTCGACGTCGCCGCCGCAATCCAGTTTGAAACAGTGCCCGTTGCGGAACCCGAGTTTTTCGTAGAGTCGCGACGCACGATCGTTCGCGCTATGCGACCACAACCGCACCGCTTCGACGTGACGCTCGCGCGCCAGTTCGATGCAGCGACCGATCAGCATGCGCCCCAGGCCGCGGCGCCACGACGACGGGTCGACGGCGAGCATACTCAAAACCATCTCGCGCGAGGCGGCGCCGTCGCGCCCCGTGGCACGCGAAATCACGGCGGCGTGCACCATCCCGACGAGAGCGCCGCCGTCGAAAGTAAGTAAAAAACGCCCTTCGGGATCGGCGAGGCGTTGGTAGACGGCGTCCAGCAAATCGGCGAAAGGCAGGCGAAGCCGGCGCTCCTTCTGATCCTCATTCGCGCGGTTCCACAACGCTGCGATCTCTCGCGCGTCGTCGGCGGTCGCACCGCGAACGGTCACCCCGCCGGGGCCAACCCATTCCACCGTCCCTGTGATCGCACGCTCCGTCTGTTGGCCCATCCGGACGGTTCTACCCATCCAACCGCCCCGCTAAAAGCGCCTTGGGCTCGGTTGCTGCTCGTATCAGGTTTCTCGTGCTCCCTGCCGAAGGCCTAATCGAATGGTCAACGCGTCGAGCCTTACGGTCGCATGGGCGATCTCGCAATACCGCCAGGCCTTGGCCTCGGTGGGGCTCGGCCGTCGCAGCGGCCCGGCGAGCATCAAAGCGCCGTCCGACCCGCCCGAGGTGCTGCGCTACCTGCGGGCCATCGGCATCGGCCGCAACATCGACGCCTACGCGTAGCACAACCTTGGCGTCCTGAGCCTAGGCCGACCTTGTCATCCTGAGCGTAGGCCGACCTTGTCATCCTGAGCGTAGGCGCGCAGCGCCGTAGTCGAAGGATGACAAGGGGGCGGCTACCTCGCGCGCGGCTCGAGCAGTTCTACCGGAATTCCGTTTGGATCCTCGACGAACGCGATTGCGCGCGTCCCGCCCGGCGACTTCTTGACGTCTTTGAGAATTTTTACGCCGAGGGCTTTGAGCCGGTCGACGTATTCCCGTAAATCGCCGTCCGATTCGATGGCGAGATGTTCGTAGCGATTGCCGAGTTCGTACGGCGGATGCTCTTCTAGATCGTATACCAGCTCGACGTACGCGTTCCAATCGTGGCCGACGAACGCCATGTCGGCATTGCCCGGATAGTGAAACGGCCCATCGAGTAATCGGAGTCCGAGTTTTTCCGTGTAGAACGCGATCGACTCGGCCATGTCGTTGACGAAGATCGAGGTATGCAGGTAACGCGGCATGATGCCCTTTTCCAGGCCAGCCGGGCGCAGGCCTAGAGAAACCGCGCACAAAACCTGGCGTCCGTGCTCGCGCTTTCGGACTGGATCCTACTCGCGACGATCGTTCTGGTCGTTCCGCTGTACTCGTACTTCAACCGGCGAAGGCTCGAAACGATCGCGGGCGCGCATCGCCGCTCGCTGTACGTGCGTTCGATGGCGGTGCTCTGGATGCTCGCGTTGGTGACGCTCTACGCGTGGTGGCGGCACGGCCGCCCGTTCGATGCGCTCGGCTTCCAGCTTCTGCCCGGAATCGTGACGACGTCGGCCGAGATCGTGTGCGTGATGGCGGCAATCGCGATCGTCGTTCGGCTTCAGAAAATGGCAACGTGGTCGCCGGAAAAGAAGGCGGCACTCCGCGGGCGCATCGGCGCCGTTGCGGTCGTCGTGCCGCGTACCAAGGGCGAGCTCGCGTTGTTTCTCGGAGTCGCGCTCACCGCGGGGATCTGCGAAGAACTGCTCTATCGCGGGTTTCTTTTTGCCGTCGCCGCGCCGTTCGTGAGCATTTACGGCGCGGCCGTCGTCTCTGCGATCGTATTCGGTCTCGGGCACACGTATCAAGGCGTGCGCGGCATCGCGCTCACCGCGGCGGTTGGACTTTTCTTGGGCGCCTTCTACTTTCTCACGGGATCCATCGTCTTTCCGATGATCCTGCACGTGCTGATCGATATCAACGGCGGCGTCTCGGGGTACTTGCTCCTTCGCTCTGATGAGAAATTGAGCGGCGCCTGACCCGGGATCGACGGTTGCGCGCATATACTTTCTCGCATGAGAACGCTCGTCAATGCCTTTGCGCTTGCTCTAGCCGCATCAAGTAGTATCATAACCGCTCGCCCAGCCGAGCCCGTCCCGGTTTCGTTCGGCGGGATCGCCTGGCGCGTGCAAACGGGCGGCACGGTGCGCTCGACGCCCGCCCTCGCAAACGGCGTGCTCTACGCCGGCAGCGGCGACGGAAACCTCTACGCGTTGGATGCGGGTTCCGGCGCAATTCGCTGGAAGTACGATGCGAGCGCGCGCATTACATCGCGAGTCGTCGTCAGCGGAACGAACGTCTACTTTCAAACACACGCCGGAAACGTCGTCGCGCTGGATGCGGCGGACGGAACGCTGCGCTGGCAGCGGCAAACCGGCAGCGACGCGAAGCTGGCATGGGGCTACGAGAGCGGCGATTTCTGGGCGTCGTCACCGGCGATCGCAGACGATTTGCTGGTTATCGGATCGGGCGACGGCAACGTGTACGCGTTGAACGCGGCGACCGGCGCGGTCGTTTGGAAGACGGCGACCGGCGGGCGCGTTCGAGCGACGCCGGCAATCGCCGCAGGCACCGTGTACGCCGGCAGCTTCGACGGCAAACTCTACGCGTTGAATCTGCGCGACGGTGCCGTGAAATGGACGTATTCAACCAGCGGCACCGGTCTGGATTCGAGCAAGTTTGGATACGATCGCCGTTCGATTCAGTCGTCGCCCGTCGTTGCAGACGGCGTCGTCTTCTTCGGCGCGCGCGACGGCTACGTCTACGCGGTCGATGCCGCGTCCGGCACGCTGCGCTGGCGTTACGATCACAAGATCTCGTGGATCAACACCACGCCGGCCGTCGCGAGCGGCATGGTGTTTGACGGCAGTTCCGACAAGCAGTTCGTACAAGCCCTCGACGAACGTACCGGCAACGAACTCTGGCGAACGCCGGACGGAGCGCTCTCGCTGGTGTGGTCGTCCCCGGTGGTTACCGGCAACGTGTTGTTCGATGCGGATTGGAATGCGCGCATCGTCGCACTCGACAAACAAAATGGGCACGTGCTGTGGACCGATCGCCTCGGCTGGCAACGCACGCTGACGACGGTCGTCGTTGCGGGCGATCGTTTGTACTACGGCAGCGACGACGGCGGCATCTACGCGCTGAACCTCGATCGCGGGCCGGGATTGCAGCGCGCGGTGTTCTTCGACCCGGCGTATGCGAAAGCGTCGACCGTCGCCGGAGCGCCGGCGATCGAGACCTATTTCGAACACCGCTCCTACGTGCCGCTCGACGCGACGAAACTCGCGGCGTTTCTCACCGCACGCATCGCCGATCGCACACCAAGCGTCGTCGTGTTCGCGCAGGACGTGGTGCCGGACAAGGCGCTGTTGCGCCGCTATCTCGATGCCGGCGGAAAGGTGGTGTGGCTCGGTAATCCACCGCTCGTATTCCCGATCGACCTGCAAGGCAATGGCGATCCGCTGAACATCGACCGGTCGGCCGCGAGCGCATACTTGGGCGTCTCGTTCGAACGCAGCAACTTCGACGCCGCGATGTCGCACGTTACCCCGGACGGAATCGCATGGGGCGTGAACGCGGTCGGGTCCGCGATTTGGCCGGCCGACCCACGCACGGTCACGACGGTGCTCGCTCTCGATGAAGACGGCCTCGCGGCCGCCTGGGTGAAGAGGTACGGCGGGGCGCCGGGAACTGGTTTCGTCCGGATTCCGGCGTTTGCCGGCTTCGACGGCACACCGCTCAACTTGCAGAGCGTGCAGTTCGCAGCGGAGTTTTTGCCGGCCCGTTAGGAAGCAAGCGCATAGTTCCTAGGGCCCAGCGCGTGGGAAGCGCAAGATTCGTTTGGGCGAGCCCGTGCGTTCGCCAAGGGGTTGAGGCCATGGCTGCTCTCACGTTCGTCCGTTTTTGCGGAACCCTCGCCGTTGCGGCAGCCCTTGCCGCTTGCAGTTCCGCCGGCAACGAAATGCCCGCCGCGCCAACCCCAGCAAGCGCGCAAGCACCGATGACCGACGGCGACGCAGCGCAAACGCCGATTCGGGCCACATTGCGGATTGCGATACCGCGCCGAACGCACCGGGGACACTACGTCTCTCCCGCGACGAAGTCCATTGCAATCGCGATCGAACGCAAAGGCAAGACGACGCAGCACAACTTCAATCTAACGCCCGCAACCAATTCAAAATGTTCGCCGTCGCCACTCGTTTGCACCATCACGATGCTCTTCAAGCCGGGCGACTACGTACTGACGTTTGCCACCTTCGACGGACTCCTCGACGCAACCGGAAAACCGACCGGACACGAGCTCTCCGAGAATCAGAGCGTCGCGGCGAGGATCGTTCCCAAGCGCAAGAACGTGATTGCGGTAACGTTGTGGGGCGTCCCGGTCTCGCTCGCATTCGTGCCGATCGGCGGTTCCACTTTAAGCGGCAGCGTCGCTTCCGGGTTCACGATTTCGAAATGCTTTCCGCCGACCAGAGCCGGCATCGTCGGAATCGATATCGACGGTAACTTCATCGTCGGCCCGGGCGCGCCGCGACCCGGGTTGACGTCGAGCGATTCATCGCGCGTTGCGGTCGCTGCGCCGCAGCCGTCGTCGCCAAACACCTTCGTGCTGACGCGGCCGTCCGTATCGAACGCCTTCAGTTCGTTGACGCTGACCGCAACGCTGACGCCGGGACCGGGCGCGGGCGCGCCGATAACCTCGAACGTCGCGCTGAGGTTCAACGGCGACATTTGCGGCGTGTTCACCGAATACGCCATTCCGACGAACCCAGCGGATGCGGTCGGCATCAGGAGAGGATCGGATGGTGCAATATGGTTTACCGAGATTACCGCGAGCAAGATCGGACGCGTAACCATCGGCGGCCCGGTGACCGAGTATCCGGTGTTCGGCGGACAACCGCACGGCATTGCGGCCGGGCCGGACGGCGCGTTGTGGATCGCGCAAGAGTCGCCATATACCATTTCGCGTGTAACGACGGCGGGAAACGTCACGGGACAGTACGTTACGCCGACGGCCCACAGCAAACCGTACGACATAACCGACGGGCCGGACGGTGCGCTCTGGTTCACGGAGCAAAATGCCAACAACATCGGCCGTATCACTACAACCGGAACGCTGACTGAATTTCCGATTCCGACGGCCGGGAGCGTTCCCTCGGGAATCACGGCCGGTCCCGGCGGCAATCTTTGGTTCCTCGAACAGGTCGGGAACAAAGTCGCGCGTTTGCACCCGGGTGGTGGGCCGATTCTCGAGTTTGCGATTCCGACGGCGTTTGCCATCCCGCAGGGAATAGCACCCGGCCCGGACGGCGCACTTTGGTTCACCGAAACGTTTGGCAACAAGATCGGCCGTATGACGCCCGCGGGCGCGTTTTACGAATACCCGCTCGTTACCCATAGCTTCCCGATGGATATTACCGCCGGCCCGGACGGCGCGCTCTGGTTCACCGAATGCGGCAGCAGCCAACTCGCGCGGATCACCACGACGGGTGCAATTACGGAAATCCCCCTCGTCAACGTCTTGCCGAGAGACCTGACGGTCGGCTCGGACGGCGCGATCTGGTTCACCGAAGGTGGCCATCTCGCGATCGGCCGCATGCAGTAACTACGCGCCCGGGAGAAGCGGGCCAGGCGTATAAGGCAGCGCGGGCAGATTCGCGCACGCTTGCGACGGATCGCTCTCCGGCCAGAGGATGAGGTCGGCGACGCGCGATTGCGGATTCTTTCGGAGCCATCCGGCGATCGCCGATGCCTGCGCGGTGCTGTGATACCGTAATTCACCGAGCACGATATGCGCATCGACCTTCTCGGCGATCGCCTGCGCCGCATCCAGCGACTGCACCATATCGTTTCCGTCGTTCGAGTAGCTGTGCAGCTCCAAGTATTTCGGCTTCAATCCGGCTTCGGCTAAGTCGGCGACGAGAAGATCGAGGCGTTCGCGCGTTTCAGCGGCGGTCGAGTCGTCGGAGCGCGCCATTGAAAATAACCAGGCGTCGCCGTACGCCGCTTGAAAGCGCCCGGCAATCGTTTGCAGATACGTCTTCGCACGTGCCAGCGTTGGCGCGGGCATGTGCGGATCCGGAGCTTGTTCGTTGCCGAGATCGAAGCGAAGCGCGAGCGGGCCGGCGGCGGCCATCGCGGATTGCGCCGTCTGTGAAATGAAGCGCCAGTTGTCGTTGGTGCGCGCGGGGCTGAAGCAATCGCCCCACGCATGGTTGCGACAGTAGATCCAGTTTTCGGAATCGAAGCTCGACACGATTTCGAGCGTCGTAAATCCGGCCGCGCCGACGTCGCGTACGAAGTTCTTCAGCTTCTCCCGGTCGGCCGCCGAGACGCTGCCGTCCAACGACGTGAACGCGGTCGGATCCGGGTCGGACGAGCGATCGTAAATCAAGACCGTGCGCAGCGTCGTGAAACCTGCGGCGTGCATCGCGCGAAGCTGCTCGCGCGCGGTGGCGCGCACGTTCGCATCCTGATAGTTCGGAACGACCCACGCACCGACAGCATTCGGCTCCTTTTCGACCTTGCATTCATGCGCACTCACCGGCGTGAAACTCCACCAAAGGTAGTTTATGCCGATAGCCGGCTGCGCCGCGCGAGCCGCCGCCGTCATCAGCAGCAGCGCGAACGCGAGGAACAGCATTGTCATCCTGAGCGTAGCGAACGCAGTGAGCGTAGTCGAAGGACCGCTTCTAAGGAATGACCCGCCTGAGGCGGGCGGTTCTTTGGAAGCGGTCCTTCGACTACGGCGCTGCGCGCCTACGCTCAGGATGACATGTGCGTCATTGCATTCGCACAGTGGTCAATGTAGAAGTATCGGTATGAGGAGAAGACGAGGGAGACGCCTAGGCGGTCTGCGGCGGCGATCACTTCGTCGTCGCGAACCGAGCCGCCGGGTGCGATGATCGCGCTGGCGCCGCCTTCGACGGCGGCCTCGAGACCGTCGGCGAACGGGAAGAAGCCGTCGCTCGCGCAGGATAAGCCCTTGCCGAATTCTTTGGCGCGATGCGCCGCAATCTGCACGGCGCTCACCCGATTGGTTTGGCCGGCGCAGATTCCGCGCGTCGTTCCGCCTTTGACGACCACGATGCCGTTGGACTTCACGTGGCGCACGACGTCCCACGCAAACGCGAGATCGTGCCACTCCTGGGCGGTCGGCTGACGTTTGCTGACGACCTTCCACTCTTCCGGCGCGGCCAGCGGATCGTTGTCTTCGGCCAGCACGCCGCCGAGCGCGCTGCGCACGCGCAGTTCGCGCGCCAACTCGTCCGGCAGCGCTCGCCCGAAACGCATCACGCGCAGGTTCTTTTTCTTCTTCAACACGTCGAGCGCGTCGTCGTCGAAGGCCGGCGCGGCGACGATCTCCAGGAAGAAGTTCGACAGCGCTTCGGCCGCTTCGCGGTCGAGCGGCGCGTCGACGGCGACGATGCCGCCGTATGCCGAGACCGGATCGGCGTCGAGCGCGGCGCGCACGGCCTTGCCGACGGTCGAACGCTGCGACACGCCGCACGGCACGGTGTGCTTCACGACGGCCGCGCGCACGTAGCGGTCGCGTTCGCTATCGAACGCCGCACCGAGCGCGGCGCGCGACAGCAGGCGCAGCGTCGCATCCAGGTCGAGCAGATTGTTGTACGAGAGCGCCTTGCCGTGAAGCTGTTCGGGCAGCCGGTCCGGCCGGTCGAGATAGAACGCCGCGCGCTCCTGCGGATTCGTACCGTAGCGCAGCCGCTTCGCCAGCGGCAGCGTGAGCGCCAGCGCGCCGGGGAGATCGCTCGGCAACACTTCGCCGGACGCGGCGAGGTAGTGCGAGATCGCCACGTCGTATTCCGCCGTGCGTTCGAATGCCGCGATCGCAAACTTGCGGCGCAGCGCGAGCGGCACGTCCCCCGCCTCGAGCGCCGTGAGGTACGACATATACTGCGATGAATGGGTCAGCACGGAAACGTGCGCGAAGTTCTTGGCGGCCGCGCGCAGCAGCGAGACCCCGCCGATATCGATCTGCTCGATCGCGTCGCTTAGGGCTGTGTCCTCGCGCGCGATCGTTGCTTCGAACGGATAGAGGTTCACGACCACCGTCGAAATCGACGCGATCGCGTACTTCGCGGCTTGCGCTCGATGCTCGTCGCTGTCGCGGTCGTAGAGAATGCCGCCGAACACCTTGGGATGCAGCGTCTTCACGCGTCCGCTGAAGAGCGCCGGGAAACCCGTGACGTCGCCGACTTCGCGCGCCGGAACGCCGTGCTCTTCAAGAAATGCCTTGGTTCCGCCGGTTGCGAAGATGACGACGCCGCGTTCGTGCAACGCCCGCGCCAGCTCTCCCGCACCCGTCTTGTCGGAGAGCGAAAAGAGGGCAGCTTCAGGCAAGCGCGAGCTCCGGTTCGCGGGTAAGCTCCGCCGAAACGATCGAACTGACGCCGGCTTCACCCATCGTTACGCCGTACAGACGGTCGGCCATTTCCATCGTCTTCTTGTTGTGCGTCACGATGATCATCTGCGATTCGGCTGCAAACTGCTGCACCATGTCGGAGAAGCGTTCGACGTTCGCGTCATCGAGCGCCGCATCGACTTCGTCGAGCAGATAGAACGGCGACGGCTTGGTCGCGATCAGCGCGAAGATCAGCGCCGCCGCGGTCATCGCGCGTTCGCCGCCCGAAAGCGCGGCGAGCGGCATCTGCTTCTTTCCGGGCGGCTGGATCGAAATCTCGATGCCGGTTTCGGAGAGATTCTCCGGGTTGGTCTGCCACATCTTGGCTTCGCCGCCGGGGAAGAGCCGCGCATACATCTCGGCAAAACGCGCCGAAACCTGTTCGAACGTTTCGTTGAACTTCGCTTGCGTCTGCAGCTCGATCTCTTTAATGGATTGAAGCAGCGTCTCGCGCGCCTTCGCCAAATCCTCGAGCTGCGTGCGCAAAAAGAGTTCCCGTTCGGCCAGCTCGTCGCGCTCGGCTTCGGCGTTGAGGTTGACGTTGGCGGAGAGGCGTGCCAGCTCTTCGCGCAGGCGCGGCAGGTCTTCGACGACCCCGTCTGGCTCGTCTTTGAAGCGGCCTTCGACCTCGCCGCACTCTTCGTCGGTGGCCGGATTCTGCGCGAACCCCGAAACGAGCATGCCGAGTTCGGCTTCGATTTCGGCCAAGCGCGTACGATGACGTTCGCCGCCGGCATCGGCCTCGCGCTCTTCGTTCTGCGCGATGTGTGCGTCGGACTCGAGTTGAGCTTGGCGGTTGGTCAGCTCCTCGCGCTCGCGGCGCGCGACGTCCAGCCGCACGTCGAGATCGCCGACGCCGTGGCGCAAACCTTCGATACGCGCGTGCGAGGCGCGCGTCTGCTCCATCAACGACGAAATTTCCGCCAGCATCTTCTCGCGAGCGGTGCGCGCGCGTTCGCCGTCTTGATCGAGCATTCCGAGCCGTCCCCGGGCGGCGTCGCGCTCGGCGGAAAGGCCGGCGACGCGTTCGCGCAGATCGCCGGCTAGATGGCTGGCTTCTTGCTGGCGTGCCTCGGCCGCGCCGATCTCCTCACGCGCGCGAGCCAACTCGCCTTCGAGGCGGCGGCGCTCTTCGTCGCTGCGCACGGCGTCCGGTTCGTCCTGGCCGTAGCCGTGTTCGAGTTCGCGGGCGGCGCGGGCTTTTTCGACGAGCTCGGCGAGCGACGTGCGCGCCACCTCCAGATCGGTCTGCATGCGCTCCACATCGCCGGCCAAGCCAGCCATTTCGGCGCGCACTTCGGCGAGCTGCAGTTCGAGGCGCGCGAGCGCTTCGCGCGCGGCATCCCGCGTGGAGATCGCCGTTTCGGCGCGAGCCGACGCCGCGTGCAGGTCGCCTTCGAGTCCGGCGAGCTTGGCGCGCATCTCGACCAGCGATTCGCGCAAGCCCTGCGCTTGAACGCGCCGCGAGAGGATGGAACGTTCGCGCACGAAGCGGCCGCCGGTGATCGCACCGCCGCCGGTGATCTGCTCTCCGTTGAGCGTTACGACGGTATCGCGCAATCCGCGCTCGCGGACCAGATGGATGCCCGTCTGCAGCACGTCGACGATCAGCACGTTGCCGACCAAGAACTTCACGACGCCGGCGTACTTCGGTTCGGTGCGAACCAGCGTGTGCGCGTAGCCGATCACGCCCGGCGTGGACTGCAGGTCCGGCGTCATGGTGCGGCCTTCGCGCGTCGCCAGCGTATCCAACGGAAGGAACGTGGCGCGACCCGATTCGCTGCGCGTCAGGAATTCGATCGCGCGCTCGGCGTCTTCGGAGGTGCGCGTGATGATGTTCGAAAGACGCGTGCCGAATGCGATGTCCATCGCGCGCGCGTAGCGTTCGTCGGTGGTGATGAGGTTTGAAACGATGCCTTCGATGCCGCCGACCTCGCCGCGCTGCATCGCTTCGATCACCGCGCGCGTTCCCGGGACGTGCCCCTCGAGCGAGTTCTCCAGCTCTTCGATGGTGTGCAGCCGCGATTCGGCCCCCTTCACCTCGCCGCTCTCCTCGCGATGCGCGGCGAGCACGCGGTTCAGATCTTCGTGCGAGAGCGCGACTTCGCCCTCGGCTTCGTCGACGCGGCCGCGCGTCTCGAGCAGCCGCGCTTCCATGGTGGCCAGCACGCGTTCGCGCTCGCCGTATTTGTGGGTCACGGAACCGGCGGCGATCTCGAGCTGCGCCGCGCGCTCGCGCGCGACCTGCGCCTCGCGTTCGAGGCGTTCGAACTCGCTGCGCAGATTCTCCGCCTGCACGCGCCGTTCGGCTTTTTTAGCGGCATGGTGCGCCGCGGAGGCTTCGACTTGCCGCAGCTGCGTGAAGATCGAGTCCAGCTGCGCGCGCGTCTGAGCCAGCGCCGCTTGCGCGGCGAGTTCCCGTTCGCGTGCCGCGTCGACGTCCGCGCCGAGCGGCTGCAGGCGTTCTTCCAAATCCAAAATGGACGCTTCGAGCGATTCGCGCTCTTGCGCGACGCGCGCGACGTCTTCGGAGGTCTGCGTCGATTGACGTTCGAGCGCTTCGCGGCGGGCGAGCGCTGCGGCGTAGTCGGCTTCCACGCCGGCCATCTCGGCGCGCTTCGCCTGCGCCTGCGTGCGCAGCTCTTCGAGCTGCAGCTCGTGCTGGTAGGCCCGCGTGCGGACTTCCGCCAGCGTCGCGCCCAGCGTCGCCGATTTGGCGGCGGCCGCGCCGCGCAGCTCTTCGTTCTTTTCGAGTTCGACGCGCAGCGCTTCGCGTTCGGCGCGGCGCGATGCGCTCGCACGGATGTAGGCGAGAATTTCGAGGTCGCGAACGCGCGCGCTCACCTTGCGATAGCGCTTCGCGCGGCGCACTTGGGTTTCGAGTTCCGGAATGCGGCGCTCGATTTCGGCGATCAAGTCGCTGATGCGGATCGCGTTCGTCTCGGTCTGTTCGAGACGGCGCATCGATTCGTTCTTACGCGCGAGGAACTTGTTGATGCCGGCGGTCTCCTCGAAGAGCGCACGGCGATCGGTCGGTTTGCTGGTAAGGATTGCGTCGATTTGCCCTTGCGAGACGATCGAATACGAACCCGAGCCTAGGCCCGTACCCATCAGGAGCTCCGCGATATCGCGCAAGCGTACCTGGCTGCGATTGATGAAGTACTCGCTCTCGCCCGCGCGGTACGCGCGCCGCGTGATCTCCACTTCGTTGAAGTCGATCGGCAGCTTGCCGTCGCTGTTGTCGAACGTGATGGAAACTTCGGCCAATCCGAGCGGCTTGCGCTTCTCGTTGCCGACGAAGATGACGTCCTCCAGTTTGCCCGAACGCAAGCTCTTGCTCGACGTTTCGCCCAGCACCCAGCGAAATGCGTCGACCATGTTCGACTTGCCGGAACCGTTCGGACCGACGATGGCCGTAATGCCGCTCCCAAACTCGAGCGTCGTCGGATCGGCGAAGGTTTTGAATCCGAAGGATTTGAGCTTCTTGAGTTTCACGTATGTTGCGTCCGTAGTTTGACGAGCGCCGCTTCCGCGGCGGCCTGCTGTGCGGCTCTCTTCGACGGGCCGCTTCCGGTTCCGAGGGTCTTGCCTTTAACGAGGACCTTCGAGGCAAAGGACGGCTGTTGCGGCGTTCCGCCGGCCGTTTCCTGATAGACGGGCGTCGCCGCCAGGTGCTCCTGCGCGTAGTGCTGCAGGCGCGTTTTCGGGTCGAGGAGTTCGTCGACCGAGTGATCGAGCTGTTCGATGTGCTCGGCCACCACGAATCCCCGCGCGGTATCCAGACCGTACGTCAGAAAGAGCGCCGCGACGTACGCCTCGAACGCGTCCGCCAAGATCGAGGTGTTGTCCGCGCCGCCCGAGCCGCGCGTGCCGACGCCGAGCTGGATCATATCCCCAAAGTCCAAGCGCCGCGCGGTGCGTGCGAGCGCGGCGTCGTTGACGATGGCGGCCTTGCGCTGGTGGAGCGTACCTTCGGGCTCGCCGGGGTATTTTTCGAACAGCCAACTCGCAGCGATGAAGCCGAGCACCGAGTCCCCCAAAAATTCCATGCGCTCGTTCGACGCGCCGCCGCGCTCTTTTGCATGGCTTTCGTGTACGAACGCGCGCTCGATTTCCGCCAAATCGTCCGCGTCGCGCACCGCCGCAAGACGAAGTAGGGCGCGCAAGCGCCGCCGATGCGCTTCGCCACTCACGTTACTTTCGGACTTTGCCGAAGACGATGACGCTGTTGTGGCCGCCGAAGCCGAACGAGTTCGAGAGCGCCACGCGGACCGGCGCCTTGCGAGCGACGTTCGGAACGTAGTCCAGCGTACATTCGGCATCCGGGAATTCGTAATTGATCGTCGGCGGCATGATGTCGTTCTGCACCGCGAGCACCGTCGCGACGCCTTCGATCCCGCCGGCGCCGCCGAGCGCGTGACCGTGCATCGACTTGGTCGAGCTGACGCCGATCTCGTACGCGTGCGCGCCGAAGGCCTTTTCGATGGCTTTGGATTCGGCCGGATCGCCGATCGGCGTCGAGGTGCCGTGCGCGTTGATGTAGTCGACTTCATCGGGCGTGATGCCGGCCTTGGCAAACGCGCGCTGCAGCGCCAAACGAACGCCGTTGCCGTCCGGATCGACGGCGACCAGGTCGTACGCGTCGGCCGACTGGCCATAGCCGTAGATCTCGCAGTAAATTTTCGCACCCCGGGCTTTGGCGTGCTCGTACTCCTCGAGCACAAGTACGCCGGCGCCTTCGCCGAGTAAGAATCCGTCGCGTTGCGCGTCGAAGGGCCGGCTCGCGCGCGCCGGGTCGTCGTTACGCGTGGTCATAGCTTTCATCGAGGAGAAGCCGCCGACTGCGAGCGGCGAGACGGTCGCCTCGCTGCCGCCGGTGATCATCGCGATTGCGTCGCCGTACGCAACGTAATTGTAGGCCGTCGAGATCGCGTCGTTGGCGCTCGCGCAGGCGCTGGCCGCCGAAAAGACCGGACCCTTGAATCCGTGCTGCATCGAAATATGCGCCGCTTCGGCGTTGGCCATCAGCATGGGGATGAAAAACGGGGTTACCTTCGACCAGGTCCCGTTCTCGTTGGCTTTTTCCGAGTTGAGCCAAAACGTGATGATGCCGCCGATACCGGTGCCGATGACGACGCCGACGCGTTCCTTGAACTCGATGTCGTCCGGCAGGTTGGCGTCGGCAATCGCTTCGTTGCCCGCTACTACGGCAAACTGGGTGAAGCGGTCCATGCGGCGCGCTTCCTTTCGCCCGATCAGATCTTCCGGCTTGAAGTCCTTGACCTCGGCCGCGATGCGCGTTGCGAACAGGGTTGCGTCGAAAGCCGTGATCGGCCCCGCGCCGGATTCGCCGGCGAGGCAGCGCCGCCAGAAGTCCTGAGCGGTATTTCCAATCGGGGTTACCGCGCCGAGTCCGGTGACGACGACGCGCTTCCGGGCGGGGGCATGGTCTTTCGAAGCAGTCAAAACTTCACCAAGTTACGGCGGGCTCCAAATGGAACCTTTCATAGTTTCCGGTTATGCTGAGGAGGGAGGAACTGTGGATGAAACGCTCTTGGACACCGCTTGCGATCGGGTTGGCCGCCGTAGCCGGGCTATTGCTCTCGCCGGGCATAGGGGCGCTCGCTCAGCAGCAAACCTTCTCGAGCGTCTCCAGCGGAACGCCGCCGGCACCCTGGCCGACCCCGACCAGCCTGAACGTCTCCGACGTCTACCTCGGCATCTACCCGGTCTATGGTCCGCACCGCTGCGTCACCGGGCCTTGCCGCCCGGTCAAACCCGTGCATCCGGTTCACCCCGTGCCCACCCACCCAATCGCTCCTCCGCCCATGCCGAGGCCCGCTCCGCCGCACCCTTGAAACCGGGGGTCGATGACCACCCGTAGCGGATTCCTAACCTCGGCGGTGGCCCTGGGCGCGGCGATGTCTTCGCCCGGCGCCTTTCCCGACACGCTCGTGAAGCCGCCGGTCTTGCGCCGCGGCGATCGCGTCGGCTTGATCGCGCCGGCGTCACCGCTGGATCCGAGCGAAATCGACGACGGCGTCGCGCACCTCGCAAGCTTCGGCTTGGTGCCCGTTTTAGGCGAACACGCGCGCGCGAAAAACGGTTACTTGGCCGGCACCGATACGCAGCGTGCCGCGGACTTCAACACGATGGCGCGCGATTCGAGCATTCGTGCGATCGTCGCACTTCGCGGCGGATACGGATCGATGCGCATTCTCGACGCGCTCGATTACGACGCAATTCGGCGCGATCCGAAAATCGTGATGGGGTACTCCGACATTACCGCAATCGTCAATGCGATTGCGACGCGCAGCGGCGTGATCGCGTTTCACGGCCCGGTGGCGTCGCACGGTTCGTCGTACAGCGGCGTCGCGCGCGCGTTTTTCCAACGCACGCTGATGTCGGTCGAACCGATCGGAACTCTGCACGTCGCGCATCCGCACGTCATCACATCCGGCCGCGCGGACGGCCGTTTAGCGGGCGGCAACCTGACGCTGGCGGCGTCGCTTGCCGGTACGCCGTATGCGATCCCGAGCCGCGACACGATTTTTTTCTTGGAAGACACGCACGAAGAGCCGTATCAGATCGATCGGCTGCTCACGCAGCTCCAACTTGCGGGAAGCTTTCGCGGCGTGCGCGGCATGGTGGTCGGCCAATGCACGTACTGCACCGGCGACGCGCCGACTCCGCTTGCCTCCGACGTGATCGGCGAACGCGTACGCGCACTCGGTTGTCCGGCGTTGGCCGGCGCGCCGATCGGACACATCGCGACGCAATGGATCCTTCCGATCGGCGCGCGCGCCGAACTCAACGCATCCGAAGGAACGCTGACGATTCCCGAAGCGGTAACGACGCGCTAATCATGTCGGAGAACGGCGGCATCATCGGGATATCGGATCACGGCGGTTGGGCCGTGCTCGTAACGGCGGCGCGCGACGGAACGCTCCTCGACCGTCGCCGCGTGGAACTCGTCGACGACAGCCTGCCGAGCATTCCTCATCACCACGAAGCCCAAGGGCTTCCGCCGGACGAGGCGGTGGCTTTGGTCGAACGGGTGCGCGTTTCGGCGGAGAAGCACGCGGTGCTGGCGTTGGACGCCGTCGCGATGGCGGTGCCGCGTATTCTCGGCGTCGCGTTGCGCAATTGCCAACCGCTTCCGCCGACGATCGCCGAACGAATCACGGATTACCGCGCGCGAAACGTTGCCGACTGGGTGATGTACCGCAGAGCGCTGGCCGCTGCCGCCGAAGCGCGCGGCTGGCCCGTTCATTGGTACGATGCGAAAAAGGTGCTCGCTGCGGCGAGCCGATCGCTTCGGCCGGACGTCGGGCCGCCGTGGAACAAAGATCACAAGCTCGCGATGGCGGCCGCGATCTACGCGCTAAACGAAAAGACCGGCGTCGAATAAACGGCGGAGATCGCCAGGCTCTGCACGGTCTGCGCGATCCGAGCAACGAGACCCGGCGACGCGGGCCCCGGGGTTGAGGCCGTCGACACCGGGGTGGGCGCGTTTCCAGGAGACGGGCTGCCGGTGCTTCCCGGCGAGCCTGTGGGCGCGGCGCCCGCCGAACCGCCTGTATTGGCGCTCGACGTCGTTGCCGAGGCGGCATTCGGATTGGGCGGCGCCTGCTGGAGGAGGCGCTCGGCCTGCTCGATCTGTTCGATCGTCTGGTTCAGGGCGTCGGCGCCGCTGGTGACGCTCGACGGCGCGGCCAACACCTGGAAGCTCACGAGGCCTTCGGGAAGGTCGATCCGAGCTGGAATGCCGTTCGACGACGGCCCCTGGACCTGACCGGCGACCGCCGGATTCGGGGCGCTCACCGCGTTTGTGGTATTTGCGACCGCGGTGACTTCGGGGCGCACGTGGGTCAGCACCGCATTTGTATTCGGCACGACTACGGGCACCTTGGCGGCCGTCGACGGCTTGAGGGGCGGAAGCTGGGTGGCGTTCAGGACCGCCTGGTACGTCAGGTGCGCGACGACCGTGAGGTTGGCGGGGAACGCCGGGTTGCCGGTGCGCGCGACCGGGACGAGGTTCTCATTCGGGGTGCCGTACGGCGGCGTGGGCGGCACCGGGGGCGCGCCGGAGAGCGAGAGCGCCTGAAAGATCTGGGGGGCGGGGTAGCTCTGCTGCGCCCCAAAACCCGTGATTCCAAATGGCATGGTTGGTCCTGCTTGCTCCCTCTACTATACTCCCTGCGACCTTTGCTGTAACCCCCAGAATGGATGGTCCCCCGGCACGCGAAAGGCGCCTATCATGCGATGCGTCCAGGCGGCTCTCCGAGCGGCCTTGGTGGCCCTCGCCGCAGCGCTGGCGGCTCTGGTAGCGCACGTCGCCATCGACGTGGCGGGTGACTATTTGCTGCCCCACGATACATATGACGGCATTCCGCACGAATCGCGCGCGGTGTTTGTCGTCGCGATCGCCGCGCTCTCGATGGCGGTGGCGCTGCCCCTGCTGTTCGACCTTCTCGGCCGGCGCTGTACCACGACCGCATCGCTGCTGCGCCGCGTGCGCGCGTCGCTCGGCTCGCCGGCGGTGTTTGCCGGGCTCGCCACGGCGTGCGCGATCGTCACGCTCGTGTCGATGGAGTGGATGGACTGTTCCGCCGCTCACGCCGACGTCGACGGCATCGAAGATCTTTTCGGCGGTTCGCTCGCGCTCGGTCTCGGATTGACGGTCGCGGCGGGCACGCTCTGCGGCTGGCTCGTCCACCGTGTCGTTGCCTTGATCGCCAAGATCGAGCCCCAGATCACGACGCTTCTCATCCGGCTCGTTCGCGCGGCGTGCGCGCCGCTCGTGCCGGTTCTCACCGCGCTTCGCGCACCGGCGTCGCGCACGATCGTCCGCTCGCTGCTCCTCGCGAGCCGCGGCAGCAAGCGCGGCCCACCGCTCCCGGCTTCCGGCTAACTCACCACACTACTTCACCCGGGAGCTATAACGAATGCCGAATCTTTTTCGGCGCGCCTCCGTCGTGGCGCGCGCTACGCTTCTTTGCTTTGGAATCCTCGTACTCGTGTCGCGACTGCCCGCCGCGGCACAGTCGGCCGACGCGGGCATTGCCGGCACCATCACCGCGAGCGACGGTACGCCGGTTGCGGGCGCGCGGATCGAACTCGCCTCCGCGAACGGATCCGCGAGTTCGACCAGCGACTCCGGCGGCCACTTCGTGCTCACCGGTTTGCCCGGCGGAACGTACCAATTGTATGCCTCCGCGCCGGGGTATGCCTCGATTTCGCATCGGACCGTGACGCTCGCGCGAAGCGGCGCAACGCTCGCGCTCGTGCTGCAGCGCGCGACCACGAGTTCGCTGGCAGTCATCGGACAGGTCAGCGCGAATGCCGGCGAAACGGTTTCGACGTCTTCCGCACCGAGCGTTTCGCTCAGCGCGCAAAACGCGGCGGCGGCGGGCGTCACTTCCGTTTCCGACATGGTGTGGAACCAACTCGCCACCACGCCGGTGATCCCCCTCGGAGGCGGCAGCAACGCGACGGTTTCGTTTGCGCTGCGCGGGCCCGACCCCACCGAAACGGTCGTGGACATCGACGGCCATAGCGTCAACAATGGAAACACCGGCGACTTCGATCTCTCGCTCATCGACCCGGCGGCTCTGCAAAGCGTGCAGCTCGTCTACGGGATTTCGCCGTCGTCGCTGGTCGGCCCGAACACGCTCGGCGGCGCGATCAACATTCTCACGCTCGAGCCGACGACGACACCGCACCTCTTCTTGCGCGGATTCGGCGGCTCGTTTGGGAGCTTCGGCGAAACGATCCAGGGAACGGGTTCGAGCGATCGTTTTGGATACGCGTTCTCGCTGCACCGCGCGACGTCGTCGGGGCAAGTGAACCAAAGCGTCCTCGCCGGGCCGGATGCAGCTGCTCCGCCGGCCGACGACCAAACGATTCAAAGCGTCGGCAGCGGATACTTCGGCGAATCGGCCCTCGCGAAGCTGCGGTATCAAATCGGTGGAAACGACGGCTACGGTTACCTGCAATTATACTACCGCGGTTCGGTGGTGAACAAAGACGAGTCGGCGCTGCTCACCAACTATTGGCCTCCCGGTTTCAACGGCGGCGGCGACGACGACACGGTGCACGTATCGAACGCGCGCCCGTCCGACGACGACGACAACACGGCCGGCGGGTTCCAAAGCTTCGCCGGCACCGCGCTGGCGTCGCATCAAGGCAACTATGGGTTCGACGCGCAGATCCCGCTCGGCGCCGAGAAAATGGACGGAGCGCCCGCAACGATCGTGCAGTTCAGCCACCTCACGTCGCTGGCCGCACAGACCGTCTCCGGCCCCGGTGCAGATACGCTGCCGTATCTCTACGATCAGAGCGACTTGCTCGGCGACGATTGGCTGGAAATCGACCATCACTTCAAGACCGGCGTTCTGTCGTTCAAGTACGATCTCGGCACCGAAAGCCTGACCACCAATTACGTGCAAGGACAAGTGACGGCCGAATCGATCTATCAGCACGGCGCGTCCTTCGCGCGCTCGCCGATGGACGATGACGACGCGCCACCAGTGGAAACCATTCCGCTCTCGCAAACGACGCGTTCTGCCGTGCTGCGCTACGACGGTGACCCGACGAGCCACATTCACTATTCGCTGGCCGGTTATCTGAGCAACTACAGTACGTTCGGTTCGAGCTTCGACCCGCGCGCGGGATTCGCTTGGACGCCCACCGGAAATACCGCCGTGCGCGCTTCGGTCGGCACGACGTTCCAAACGCCGCAGCTCTCGGAACTCGTCGTCCCGCCGCCGGACGCCCGCGTGCCGGTCGGTGGAATCATCTATATCGGGAACCCCGATCTACAGCCGGATCGCGCGACGGAATACGATCTGGGCGCCGAACAAATCTTCGGCAAGCTCGGACACCAGCTCCATCTCTCGATCGATCTCTATCAGACGAATCTGCGCTCGCCGGCGAACCAGCTCGAAGTCGATCCGGGCGGCCCGCACTGCGGCCAACCGCGGCATCCCGCATGTCCGATCAGCCAGCCGGTGAACGGCGGAAACGGCATCTACAGCGGCATCCAATTTCGCGCCGAGCAGCAACTCGGCCCGACCCTGCGTCTGCGCGCTGGTTGGGACGTGGACAGCTCTTATCTCACAGTCGTTCCGGAGAACATTCAAGACGGCACCCTGGTGACCGGCGAGCAATCCCTCGGACAGCCGCTGCATAAGGCGTACTTCGGATTCGAAAACGGCGGCCAGACCGGATTCGTGTACGGCGCGCAGCTGAACTACGAAGGTACGTACAACGAACTAAATCGATCGCCGTACGCGACCGTGGCCGCGCAGTTCGCGTATCGTACGCCAGAGTACGAGTTCGGACTGTACGGAACGAACCTGACGAACGTTTACAACGACCCATTCACGATAAGCGGCGGCGGCGTCCCGTACGGCACCGTTCCGGGAAATCCGATGATCCTGCCGCCGGCTTACACGCTCGAAGGAAGGAAGATCGTCTTCGTCGTCACGCGGCGGATCTAAACCGGCGCCGCACCAGCACGACGATGCCCGCCACGACGACGAGCACCGCCGCGAACGGGGCGGCAATAATGTACGGCAGGAGGCGGGCTCGATTCTCGATCCCCGCGCAGGGGGCGAATCCGCCGGCGAGTTCCGTTTGCGCGCACCACGCGACCCGCCAGCCGGAGCGCCACGCGCTGCGCGCGATGTGGCGGTTCGAGGGATATCCGTTCGACTGCGCGCCCCACGTCGCGCGCATCTTCGGATCTACCTCGAGCCGCGTGTGAATGTGCGCGATCGAGGCGGCGTCGACGGCGCCGACGCCCCACTTCGCGTCGAAACTGCGCCGCGGCTGCCACTCTTGCGACCATTCGTCGTAGCCGTAGAAATCGATGTCGCGAATCGAACCGTCACCCGTCAGGTGCAGCGCGTAGAAGACCGGATTGTTGCGTTCTACCGGCGAGATCGATCCGAAGACGATCACCGGCACGGCGCCCGCAATCCGCAGATCGAAACGATGCGCATGGCCGGTCACCGCAAAGGCCACGTTGTTCTGCGGGGCGGAAAGCGCATCGATCAACGCGTCGTTATCGCCCGATTTTAGGAATATGAAAGGATAGAATCCATGCGACTGTTGGGTCACCAGCGGATCGTAGCCGGGCGGCAAATGCATCATGACCACGGTGCGCGTACCTGCGGGCGCGGCGGCGAACGCCCGTGTGAGGTTCGCTAGTTGGGTCTGCTCCGGAACGTCGGTGCCGCCGCAGTTACCGAAATAGATTTTGGAAAGCGGTACGTCGTCGATCACCGCAATCCGTACGGCCGGAAGCGGCGACGTTGCCGAGTACGAGCCGTCGCGCGCGAATGACTGCGCGAAGTCGGGCGCGGCGCCGTTGCGATTGACGAGCGGCTCCCAGATGCGCGCCACCTGCGCGAGATACGCCGTGCCGAACGCGCTGCGATAGTCGCCGCACGGCGCGTCGTTGTTGCCCAGTGCGATGGCGAATTGCGCGTGCGGGAACGCGCGGCCGAAGGCCGACGCGATGACGCGCATCGTCGCGAGGCCTTGGTCGTCCGGGGCGGTCCCGCCGTGCTTGCGAACTAACGCCGCGAACTCGTGCGCGAGGAAGTCGCCCGGCAGCAAGATGACGGCCGGATCGCGAACCGCCGCCTTCATTTGGGCGATTGTCGCATCGAGCAGTTTGCGATTCGAGTCGCTGCCGACCAGGCTTGGGTCCGCGCCGCGGGCATACGGATCGAGATGGATATCGCTCGCGACGAGCCACGTTTGGCTTACGTTCGTTGAGCCGGCCCAAGCGATGCCGCACGATACCAAGAGCGCAGCGACGAAAGCGATGGAGAAGCTCGCACCTATGCGAGAGAACATGCAGGCATCGGATTCGCTTCGCTAAAGACCTTCCCATGCCCATCGAGTGGCAAGGCATCGACCGTATGCGTTCGAACCCGCTCTTTGGCATTGCGGGGCGTACGTCGCTGCGCGTTCGCCGGCAAGCCTACGAGTGGCTGCGCGACGCGGTGGGCGGATTTAAAGGAAAAGTCGTGCTCGACCATGGGGCGACACCGGATACGACGTCCGCCGACAGCAACTGCCACATTCCGTGGCTGCTCGCCGACGGCGCCGACGTCTACGCGACGTCGGCAGAAAACATCGATCACCTCGCGACGGTCTTTCCCGGCCTCCACGTGGTTGCGTGGCCACCGAGCGATTTCAAGCAGCAGGCCGACGTGGTGATCTCGTCGTCGGTGATCGCCCACGTCGGCGATCGCGCCGCGCAACTCGACTTCGTTGCCGGGTTGATGAAGCTCGGGCAGCGCGTTTTCCTAACGACGCCCAATCGCCGCCACTGGCTCGAGTTCCACACCAAGCTTCCGTTGCTGCACTGGATGAGGAACGATCGGTACCATGCAGCGTTGAAAAAACTCGGGCTCGGTTTCTGGACGCACCTGCACCTCCTCAACCACGACGACGTGCAGCAGATCTTCGACGAAGCGGCCGCGCGTAACGGTATTACGATTGAGACGACCTGGTACGAGCCGCGATTCCTCGGCTCCGTATCCAATCTCGTCGTACTGAGTTCCCGTCATCCAGAGCGTAGGGCGAAGCCCGTAGTCGAAGGACCGCGATGAGCGAAGCCCGCGCCTTCGGCCGCTACATCGTCGAACACGACGTCGACGCAACCTCGTGCGAACTCTACGACCGCGCCGTTCGCGTGCTCGGTTATGATGACGACGCAGTCGCACGGTTCGCCGCCAACCATAGCTGGTCGATCGCCGCACTCGACGGCGCGCTCGCCTTAACGCATCCCGACGCGCCCCTGCGCAAGAAACTTTTGCTGATGGCTGCCATCCTCGAGACGCGCCCCGCCTACTGCGATTCGTTCCTGCCGCGCCATCGCCGGCCCGGCGACGCGCTGGACGTCGGGTACGCACTCGTTCGCGCCGCCGTGCAAACGGCGGTGGGCCTGCTGCTGCGGCCCTTCGTGCGATGACGCAGTTCGATTTTATCGTCGTGGGATCGGGAGCTACCGGCTCGATGGCGGCGCAAACGTTGTCAGAGCGTGGCGCAAGCGTATTGATCCTCGACGGCGGCCGGCACGACGAACGCTACGCCGGCCTCATTCCGCCGAAAAGCTTCGTCGATATCCGGCGCGAGGAGGAGGAGCAGCACCGCTATTTCCTCGGCGACAAGTTCGAAAGCGCCGCCTATCGCAAGATCGAACCGGGCGCGCAGCTCACGCCGCCGCGTGAATTTATCGTTGACGCCGTCGAAGAGCTGCTCAAGATTCACTCGGACTCGTTCGCGCCGGTCGAAAGCTTAGCGAGAGGCGGATTGGCGAGCGGATGGGGACTGCATTGCGGCGTGTACTCCGACGCGGAGCTGGAGCGCGCGTCATTACCCGCCGCCGAAATGCGCGATGCGTATCAGATCGTCGCCGATCGCATCGGCATCTCCGGCGCGGCCGGCGACGATGCTCGCCCGTACACGTACGGCGATCTGCACGGCATCCAGCCGCCGCTGCCGCTCGACCCGACGGCGGCGCTGATGGAGGGGCGCTACGCACGACGGCGGGCGGCGTTAAACGCGCGAGGCTACTACCTCGGGCGGCCCGCGCTAGCGCTTCTCTCGCAGCCGAAGGACGGCCGCGGCGCGAGCGAGCTGCGGGACATGGACTTCTACGACGACGCCGAGCTGGCGGCGTGGCGCCCCGCGATAACGTTGGACGAGCTCGCCGCACGTGCGAACGTTGCCTACGCGAGCAACGTCTTGATGACGCGCTTCGACGAGCGCGATGGCGGCGTCGATGCGGTCGTGTTGGACATCGAAGGCGGCGAGGAACGCCGCTACAGCGGACGGAGGCTCGTGCTCGCGTGCGGCGCGCTCGGAACGGCGCGCGTGGTACTGCGCTCGCTGCCGGCTGCCGGCATTCGCCTGCCGCTACTATGCAATAGTTACACGTATATGCCGTGCATCGTTCCCGCGCCGGATCGGGCGCGCCATGCCGGAGCGCAACAACAGCCTGGTGCAGCTCGCGCTCTTTCACGATGCCGACGGCAAGCAGCACGATATCGCAGTGGGCACGATCTTCAGCTATCGATCGCTGATGCTCTTTCGCTTGCTGCGCGAGACGCCGCTCAACGTCCGCGATGCACGGATCTTCATGCAATATTTGCTTTCCGGATTATTGATCGCGGGCATCGATCACCCGCAGGCGCAATCCGATGGCAAGCGGCTTTGGCTCGAGCCCGATGCGTCCTCGCTGACCGGCGACGCGCTCGCGATCGCCTTCGAGCTTACCGCCGGCGAACGCGCTCGGTACGATAAGCGTGAGAGCGGCTTCGCGCGTGCGTTGCGATCGCTCGGTGCATGGCCGGTCAAACGCGTTCGTCCGCCGCTCGGCTCGAGCATTCACTATGCCGGGACGCTGCCGTTCACAACGGACGAGCGGCCGTTCACGCTAAGTGAAAGCGGGCGGCTTCGCGGAACGAGCAACGTGTTCGTTGCCGACGGATCCGGCTTCACGTTTCTACCGGCAAAGGGTTTGACGCTCTCGTTGATGGCCAACGCCCACCGCATCGCTGCGGGGCTGGCGCTATGAAAACCGTTTTGATTACCGGCGCAAGCGGCTTCATCGGTTCGGCGCTCGTGCGCGCATTTTCGGCAAAGGGGTGGCGGGTCGTCGGCGCCGGCCGCACGCAACCGCCGAAGCTGCCGGACGGTGTCGAGTGGCGCACGTACGACCTTGCCTGGACGTCGCTCCCAGACGATTTCCTGGAAGGCGTCGACGCGATCGTCCACGGGGCCATGATGAAGCAGAGTGCCGACGACCGCAGTTTCGACATCAACGTAGCCGCTGGGAAGATGCTCCTCGATCGAGCCCATCAACGCGACATTACCCGCGTCGCGTTCCTCTCGAGTTTGGCGGCGCACGAAGGCGCGCTATCGCAATACGGCAAGCAGAAGTACGTACTCGAACGTCATTTCGACCAGCGCGGCGCATTGGTCGTGCGGCCGGGTCTCGTTCTCGGCAACGGCGGCTTATTCGCGTCGATGCGCGACTACTTGCGCTCCCATCGATACGTCCCGCTGTTCGGCGGAGGCAAGCAGCCGCTCCAGACGATCTACATCGACGACCTTACCGCAATCGTCGCGGAGGCTGTCGACCGCGACCTGCGCGGGACGTTCACGGCCGCGGAAGACGAGCCGGTTTCATACCGCCTCTTCTACGAAGAGCTAGGCTCGAGAATTCATGCAAGGGTGTTCTTCGTGACGCTCCCGTTCTGGGTAGCGGACGCGATGATAGCCGCAGCCAGGCTCGTACACGTTGCGCTGCCGATCGATCGAGACAATCTATTGGGCCTTCGAGCAATGCAAATAGATGGTGGCCGGCGCATTGCACCGGTAACAAATTATCGAGAATTTGCGGCGATTTAACGTCGAGTAATTGGTGAATAGCGTCCGATCCAGTCGAACGGTGCTCAGTAAGCCAAGCGCGTGCAGAACAAACCTTTGGTACGGGTTGTTAAGTCGATGAATTCGCGAAAAGAGATTGCGCTGCAGTTGTACGTTTCCGCGCGCTCTCTTGAACAGCGTGAACTGCCGTACTCTGTTGGGCCTCATCCTTGCAGCTGCGCCGGTCGCGTCGGCTCGCGCGTTCCACTTCCTTAGCCAGTCGTCAAAGCCGACGCAATCATAGTGGAGCAAGACGATGCCACTCGTCGCACACTCTTCCAACGAAGGCGACGCCGGGCCATGAATGCCCATGTACTGCACACGAGAGCTGGTCCGGATCGCAACCTTTGAAGCAGAGTGGCCGCGGAAATATTCACCCTCAAAAAAGGCGCCTCCGCAACCTAGTATACGCGCGAGATGCGGCCGCCATCCTTGGCGATCATCGATCGGCTCTCTGAACGTCGTTGTCGAAAAAATATCCTCGTAGAACAGCGCTTGGGAGGCCGCCTCTTTCATGGCAAATCGCACTACATCAGCGGAGAGCGACGCAAGAACCGCATTAACTGTCGCACCCTGCGACATTAGGAGTTCGTCGCTATCGGTGTGAATGAGCCAATCGATTCCGCGCGCCCTCGCAGCTCCCAGCCCGTGATTTACGTTGATTTCTTGCCGCTCTTCAATTGATGCAGGGCGAGATACGCCGCGCGCCTTCCAATAAGCTTCGTCGCAGATTTGAGCGCAAACCCGCTCTGAGCGCGCGAGGATTGGAATGGCGTCGTCCGCGGGGTCGTCAAAATATAGGAGCAACTCGTCGATGCCGATATTTAGGTGATAATTTATGAAGGAAAATGTCTGTTTGAGGGGGGCTCTTACCGTCGATACGATGCAGACCTTCTCAGGCATCGCCGTCTCTGGTGGAACGCGCTAGCATGTCACGATCCTTCGTCCGCGACGCACGAATCGCTGAGGCATTCGGCGCTTCCGCGCCAGACGGAAATGCCGACTCGGAACGAAGGTTAAACCGAATGATCTCGGACGCGATAGGCACCGCCATGCTAGCGCTTTTTGGCGAAGGCGGGACGACGAACCTGGGAAAGGTAACCGACGAACTGTTTGCGCTTCTTACCGAATCTCGATCCTGAGTTGTGAGTCATGATCAGGATAAACCCGGTGACGGCAGGTCGTTTCTGTCTCCGGATTTTTTTCTAACGGCCGCCCGGACAGCTGGGCAGGAGGGCTCTCAGAACGGCGGGAGCGGCGAAGGCGCGTCGACTTATGCAGGGTGCTTCTACCGTCTTTGGCTACGATGGAAGGACACGGCCGCACCGCCCATTCGCCTTGCTCGTGCAATGCAAGGGCCACGTCGAGCGTTGGGGTCCAAGGACCCACCGGATTTAACAGCATTTTTGCGGGAATCCGTCGAAACAGCCAGTTCGGGTACTTGTGAGGCCTCGATTTTGAGCATTTCTGCTGTTGCCTCCATCAGACGCGCGTTTGGCACGATCGCTTGCTTGGTCTTGTCTGCAGCCTTAGTCAGCTGTAGCGCGGGCAATTCGACATTGCCCCTCGCGGACGTGAACTTCGATAATTCATCGTCGGCGCGGGCGAAGGCGCAGGCTCGAATCGTGATTACGGTGCCGAAGAAGCGTGTTAACGTGCGCGGCTCGCAGCCCCGCTATGTATCGCCCGCCACGAAATCCCTGAGTTTAACCGTGTTCTCTGCGAAATCGAAGACGAGCGTCTTCCAAGCGGTAACCAATCTTGTAGTCGGGACTCGGGGCTGTAACAGTGGCCCATCTGGCCTCGTCTGCGTGATCAAGTTTTCCTTAGCGCCGGGAACATACACCGCAAATATCGCGACCTATAGCAGTATCGGCGGCAAAGGATCGCTGCTCTCGCAGGGGCAGAAGGAACCATTCACGATCGTCAAGAGCGGATTGAACAAGATCCCGATAACGCTCTACGGTGTTCCGAGGACGTTTTCCATTACTCCCGCAACTGACAGCGTCATTGGCTCGGCTGAGAGCGGCTTTACGATGGCCGGCATCTGGGCGGAGGAACGTCCGTTTACGATAGTCGCGCGTGACGCAAGCGGCAATGCAATTGTTGGACCTGACGCGCCGTCATTCTCGATCAAGACATCGAACTCAAGCTTTGCAATCGAGCAGCCCAATACCGGGCAGCCGAACACTTTCGATGTCACTCCGCCGGGTACTCAGATTGTATCCACAACGCTCAGTGCGAACGCCAAGTTCTCGGATCCAACTGTTTGCAATCAACGTCACGTTTTGTGCAAGAAGAACTTCGGAGTAACCTATAACCCCTTCGCTCTGGATGATTGGGTAACGTTCGCTCACGATTTCCAGCGCACTGGTCTTCAAACGCAATCAACGGGTATAACGGCTGCCACCGTTTCACAGTTGCGGCAACGATGGAAAGTCACTATTCCCGACGTCGTTGCGGGATGCACCATATGCCGCGTCTATGGAAGCCCGGTGGTATACGACGGGAATGTCATCGTGCCATCGTACAATGGCACACTTTACGATTTTTCCGCGACTGACGGGTCCATTCGGTGGAAGACAAAGCTCACGAACGGTGGCTCGTTTAACGGCGGCCTACACGGCAGCCTCTTACGCGCCACTCCGGTCATCGATACTGCCGACGGTCTGGTGCTTATCGGGACTTGGCGGAATCCAGTGCAACCATCGGCGCTGTTTGCGCTTCACCTCTCCGACGGGAGTCCCGCCTGGACGGCGACGGTCGGCGGAGCTATTCGTGCCGCGCCAGTATACGCGAATGGTGTTGTATATGAGGGATGGGCAGGCGGAGACGAACCCTATTGCGTCAATGGCGGCGTGAGTGCTTTCAACGCTCAAACGGGAGCGCTCCAGTGGACGTGGCTCACTAACCCCGTCACGAACCCGAACGGCGGCGGCGGCATTTGGGGCGCACTCGCCTGGGACGGATCGCACCTTATCTTCGGAACCGGCAATGTATGCGGCGGCAGCGACTTAGTGGCACAAGGCGCCGTTGCCCTGAACCCCGACGGATCAACAGCCTGGAGTTTCCAGGTCGACCCGGACGTCAGTGACGATGACGACACCGGCGGAGGCGTGCTGATTCAGAACGGAATCGCAACGTTCATAAACAAGAACGGGTCGCTTTACTCCGTCGATGCCGGCACCGGCCATCGGCTTGAATCGACGCCCATGGGTGCGGCGCGTGGCGAGGGCGGCTTTGCGACTCCGACCAGCGACGGCTCGATCACCGTTGTCGGAGCCGGCTTCATCCCGACGTCCAACAGTGAGCACTTCGAAAGGCACGATGCCCTCTGTTGGAATCGGAAAATTGATTATTTAGCCCAACCGCGCATCTGGAACAAGAAGGGGCCAAGCAGGATAGACCCCGGATTCGGTTCTCTCCTGGAAGCGGTTGATTCTACGGGCAGCATTCTTTGGTCGCTTCCGATGACAAATACGATCGACGCATATTCGGCCATTGCGGGCGACGTCGTATTCGCACCGATGGACCAAGATATGGACGCGGTTTCCATCTCGTCCGGATCGATTCTTACGGCATTCCCGGCCGCGAACGTTTTCGAAGCCGGGGCGGTCATTGTTCCCAGCGGCCTGTACATGGTCGACTACTCTGGAGACGTGTACGCGCTGAGCCTCCCTGGGGCGCCCGCGCCCGGTGTCAAGGCTGGGCGCACCGAATAGAGGGCCCCTGAGAGGTCACGGTCGACTGGCAGGCGCCGGAGGTGGGCTACGCCATCCGCCAGAGAGGCACGGGAACAGCTATACCGGCCCGTTCGAGCCCGAGGCCCCTACAGGCGGCATTTTGAGAGAACCCGTCGAAATAGCCAGTTCGAACTTCGGGTATTTGTGAGGCCTCGATTTGAGCATTTGTCTTGCTGCTTCCACCAGCCGCGTGTTTGGCACGATGGCCAGCTTGGTCTTGTCTGCGGCCTTAGTCAGCTGTAGCGCGGGCAATTCGACATTGCCCCTCGCGGGCGTGAACTTCGATAATTCATCGTCGGCGCGGGCGAAGGCGCAGGCTCGAATCGTGATTACGGTGCCGAAGAAGCGTGTTAACGTGCGCGGCTCGCAGCCCCGCTATGTATCGCCCGCCACGAAATCCCTGAGTCTAACCGTGTTCTCTGCGAAATCGAAGACGAGCGTCTTCCAAGCGGTAACCAATCTTGTAGTCGGGACTCGGGGCTGTAACAGTGGCCCATCTGGCCTCGTCTGCGTGATCAAGTTTTCCTTAGCGCCGGGAACATACACCGCAAATATCGCGACCTATAGCAGTATCGGCGGCAAAGGATCGCTGCTCTCGCAGGGGCAGAAGGAACCATTCACGATCGTCAAGAGCGGATTGAACAAGATCCCGATAACGCTCTACGGTGTTCCGAGGACGTTTTCCATTACTCCCGCAACTGACAGCGTCATTGGCTCGGCTGAGAGCGGCTTTACGATGGCCGGCATCTGGGCGGAGGAACGTCCGTTTACGATAGTCGCGCGTGACGCAAGCGGCAATGCAATTGTTGGACCTGACGCGCCGTCATTCTCGATCAAGACATCGAACTCAAGCTTTGCAATCGAGCAGCCCAATACCGGGCAGCCGAACACTTTCGATGTCACTCCGCCGGGTACTCAGATTGTATCCACAACGCTCAGTGCGAACGCCAAGTTCTCGGATCCAACTGTTTGCAATCAACGTCACGTTTTGTGCAAGAAGAACTTCGGAGTAACCTATAACCCCTTCGCTCTGGATGATTGGGTAACGTTCGCTCACGATTTCCAGCGCACTGGTCTTCAAACGCAATCAACGGGTATAACGGCTGCCACCGTTTCACAGTTGCGGCAACGATGGAAAGTCACTATCCCTGATACGCTCCAAGGCTGCAATTACTGCCGCATCTACGGAAGCCCGGTGGTATACGACGGGAACGTCATCGTGCCATCGTACAATGGCACACTTTACGATTTTTCCGCGACTGACGGGTCTATTCGGTGGAAGACAAAGCTCGCGACCGGCGGCTCCTTTACCAACGGTCTTCAAGGGAGCTTCTTACGGGCTGCTCCGCTCATCGATACCGTCGACGGTTTGGTGCTTATTGGTATTTGGCAACATCCCGTGCAACCATCGGCCCTGTATGCGCTTCACCTCTCCGACGGGAGTCCAGCCTGGACGGCGACGGTCGGCGGAGCTATTCGTGCCGCGCCAGTATACGCCAATGGCATTGTATATGAGGGATGGTCAGGCGGAGACGAACCCTATTGCGTCAATGGCGGCGTGAGTGCTTTCAACGCTCAAACGGGAGCGCTCCAGTGGACGTGGCTCACTAACCCCGTCACGAACCCGAACGGCGGCGGCGGCATTTGGGGCGCACTCGCCTGGGACGGATCGCACCTTATCTTCGGAACCGGCAATACATGCGGCGGCAGCGACTTAGTGGCACAAGGCGCCGTTGCCCTGAACCCCGATGGGTCAACAGCCTGGAGTTTCCAGGTCGATCCGAACGAGGGCCATGATGACGACACCGGCGGAGGCGTGCTGATTCAGAACGGAATCGCAACGTTCATAAACAAGAACGGGTCGCTTTACTCCGTCGATGCCGGCAACGGCCAGCGCATTGAATCGACCCCGCTTGGCGCCGGCATTGGTTTTGGTGGATTTGCGACTCCGACCAGCGACGGCTCGATCACGGTTGTCGGGGCGGGTTTCATCTCGGTGCCCAACGACGAGCAGTTCGAAAAGCACGACGCCCTCTGCTGGCTTCAAAAGCTGAATTATCAGCGACTGGCGCATCAGTCGGGTGGAAAGGCCCCAAAAAATACCCTACCTGGATATAGTTCGTTCTTGAGAGCGGTAGACGCGACGGGTAACGTCACGTGGTCAATTCCAATGAACGCAACAATCGATAGCTACGCCGCGATCAACAACGGTATGGCCTTTGCACCGATGGATGCAACTCTAGACGCAATCGGCCTTTCGTCCGGATCCATTCTTGCGCAATTTGCGGTCGCGGATAATTTCGAAGGCGGCCCTGTGATTGTGCCGAGCGGGCTGTATCTGGCCGACCTTTCGGGAGATGTATACGCGCTCAGCCTACCCAGTGCTACTGCGCCCTCGACTCGACGCTAAGAGAGCAGAAAGCGCGGAGAACAAAGCAAATCATGCAGTCCGTCGACGTCTCGGATAGCGATCAACTCGAGCACGCTCTTGCTGCAGCCGTTGACTCACATTTCTACACATTCACGTACGGAGCTCTTCCACCAGGAGTCGACGCGGCGTCGCACTACATTGCATCGGGCTGGCGACTGGGCTGGGACCCAAACCCATGGTTCTCCACCGAAGCCTACCTCGCCGCAAACCCCGACCTCGCGATGTCCGAAACCGTTCCTCTTTTTCACTTCCTCGAACGAGGAGAGCTTAGCGGATTTGCGCCGTTCCCTTCCAAGCACGCCGCTGCGTATTTTTCTCGGCCTCCGAAGGTCGGGGAGTTCTCGAAATCCGACGTCGACTACACACCTCCGGTGCCCAGCGTTCACAGGGCGCCGGATCCAGCGACAAAGGTCGGGGGGTTCTCGAAATCCGACGTCGACTACACACCTCCGCTGCCCAGCGTTCACCGAGCGCCGGATCCAGCGACACCTGGTGCCCCCAATTGCGCAATTCCTCCGGCTCTCTTCGACGCTTCCTTCTATGAACGAATAGCGCTGCGAGAGGGTTTGCCACCGTTCCGCTCCGGTGAGTCTCACATTGAGCATTGGCTACGGGAAGGGCTGCCGCGTCGATTGGTTCCAACGCCTCGATTCGACGAGGAGTTCTATGCGCGAACCTATAGCGACATCGCCTCGACGGATACATTTGGTTTCGCGCACTTCGTTGAGTACGGCCTAGGGGAAGGACGCCTCCCAAATTGTTGGTTTAGCCCAAGTTGGTATCTAGAGGGAACCCAAGAATTAGCAAACGATACAGCGGCCTATATTCATTTCCTTACGACTGGGATACACAAGGGTCGAATGCCTACCGCGTCGCTCGCGGACTTCTTGGGGTCGAGGGGCGGCAAACTAACGCTGGCTACGTACGACGAGTTGAACGAGTGGTCTCAGAAGCGCCTTCCCGGGCTAGACGAGCGGAGCGTTCGACTCTTTTTAGCGCTGTTTTTACCGGAGTGGCAAGAAGGTTCAGAAGCCGCTGACGCCTCGAGAGCGATCGTGCACTACCTGCGAGAAGGGCTTGCTCAAAAGATCCCACCCGGACCGCTTTTCGACACTACTCTCTACTGGACACTGGCCGCCGAAGCGGCGCTTCCGACTCCTGCAATGGGTGAGCCCCCTATTCTCCATTGGCTTCGCTACGGCGCGCCCTCTCACTTGGTTCCTACCGCACGATTCGATGAAGCCTTTTATCGCAAGACCTATAACGACATCGGCCAAAGCGATCTCTGGGGATTTGAACATTTCATCTTGTACGGAGCGCGAGAAGGAAGACGCCCAAACGCGAAAATCGAGCGTCTAAGGCGACCCTCCATTTTGCGCAGAAACGGCATCAACGTCCTCCCGCGATGTTATCGTCAGTGGATCAAGGAGGACACGGGGAAACACTACAACCCCGGAACGAATACGTCACGAGGACGATGCTGCGGCTGAGACTGAGTCCCGGCTTAGCGAGTTGTTGCAGTCGGATACATTCCGAGAGATCGTCCGGCGCGCGAGGGCATTAGAACCTTCGTTGCCGGAGGTTGACGATATAACGGAAATCTGGCTGCCGCCCGTTTCTGACGAGCTTTCGATCGTTCATGACGACGTACGCAAACGGTTTGCTCAAGACCACTACGATACGGTCATTTGCATGCCTTGGATGCGGATGGGTGGGGCCGATCTTGTTGGTGGGCTTCTCGCCAACTCGTTGTTTCGGATTCGGCCGGGCGAACGGATTCTTATTTTGCGGACCGACACTTCGCATATTGAACACACCGACTGGTACCCCGCAGACGCCGACATCGTCGACATATCCGACATACACGAGTCATTGCCGGCTTTCGCCGCCGAGCGATTGCTCCATGCGGTGCTTGTCGGTCTCACACCACACCGCGTTATCAACTTGAACAGCCTGCTATGTTGGAGGGTATTTCAACGCTTCGGCTCTCGCCTCTCCTTCTCCACGAGCCTCTACTCCTGCGTATTCTGTTGGGACATTCTCCCCAGCGGCGTACGAGTCGGATTCGCCACAGCAGAGTTTTTTGCGGAGACGTTTAGTTTTACGACTGCGTTTATTACCGATACCGTTTCCTTCAAGCGCGAGCTTTCCGAGGTGTACGCCATTCCCGAAAAGCTGCAGTCCAAAATCGTCCCGCTTATGATGCCGGCGCGCCTCCCGCTCCGCACGCCTTCCGTAGCGCGTCTAGCCGCACAAGCGACGATGGATCCAGAGAAGAGAATCGTTGCATGGGCAGGTCGGCTCGATCGCCAGAAGCGATTTGACCTCGTTCAAAAAGTTGCTACGTTAATGCCGGATACTCAATTTCACTGCTGGGGAAAACCTTTGGTTGACCCGTTCGTGGACATTTCCGAGTCCCCGCCGAACATTACCATGCACCCGCCCTTTTCATCACATGACGAGATTCCACTCTCGACGGTTGGTGCGTGGCTTTTTACGTCTGGGTGGGAAGGTATGCCGAACACAATCGTGGAGGCTGCGACGCTCGGATTCCCGATTGTTGCAACTGCCGTAGGCGGCATCGGCGAACTCATTCAGCCGGACACGGGATGGCCGATTGATCCGATCGCCGCCCCAGAAGTGTACGTGCAGGCGCTGCAATTCGTGCTAAGTCATCCCGATGAGGCCATTAAGCGCGCGGAACAACTTCAGGTGCTCGTTTCCGAAACTCATTCGACCGCGCTGCTCGATTCGACCGTAGCTGAAGTACTCGACCGTGAGCCTAACCGATGATCGAGATCTCGGCGGTCCTGACTGCTCACGGCGAAGGAACGGTTGCCGGTCCGTCTCTCCTAAGTTTTGAGGAAGCCGCCGCGGTTGCGACTGCATCCGGGATTTCCGTTGAGACCATTATTGTTCTCGACCGTCCTACCAACGCAACGAAGGCACAATTCGCTAACGCAGACGAACGCGGCCATCGGATCATCCTGACTGAGACCGGCGACCCGGGTGGCGCCCGCAACGCGGGCGTTGAGGCGTCGCGGGGAAGATTCGTGACATTTCTGGACGGAGACGACCTCTGGAGCTTCAACTGGCTCCTCGCTGCATATCGGTTTTCCAACGGAAACGCCGATGCGGCACTACATTCAGAAATAAACGTCTTCTTCGGACTTATAAAGAACGTCTTCTTTCATGTGGATTCCGAAGGTTCATATTTTGATAGCGGCGCGCTCTGCGTCATGAACTATTGGGATGCACTTGTTTATGCCCCGCGAAGAACTCTCATAACACACCCATACATCAAGAACGACCTGAAGCGTGGTTTTGGGCACGAGGATTGGCTGTGGAACTGCATGACTCTCGAAGCGGGTATTCCGCACCGGCCAGTGCCTGGCACTGTTCACTTTAAGCGTCGACGCTCGCGTTCGCAGCTCGCCGTTTGCGCGACCAGTGACGCGATCCCTCACCTCAATCGAACGTCATCGTATGACTGGCACACCGCGCGATCGACCTCGCAGCGGCAAACCTCAGGTCAAAAGAAGTGATCGACGTATCGGCAGTTCTAAATGCTCACGACGAGTCGGTGCTGGCGGGGCCTTCGTTGCGAAGTTTCGAGGAGGCCATTGCTGCAGCCAGGGCCTCCGGGATCGGCGTGGAGTCGATCATCGTTCTAGATCGACCGGACGAGGCTACGACCATTCAATTCGCCGACGCCGAAAGTCGCGGCCACCGCATCATCATGAGCACCGCGGGCGATCCTGGACTCGCGCGCAATGCAGCAGTACAAGATGCCAGGGGCACGTTCGTTGCGTTTCTAGATGCCGACGATCTCTGGAGTGTCAAATGGCTGACAGACGCCTTCGGCTCTTTTGAGCATTCATCCCGGTTGGTTGCGCACCCCGAGCTAAGCGTGTTCTTTGGCCTCCAAGAGTCGTTCGTGTTTCATGCTGATTCGGAGAAGCCAAACTTCGATCCAGGCGTTCTGCGCGTCGTGAACTACTGGTCCGCTTTAGTCTTCACGCGCAGACAGATTCTTCTCGAATTTCCGTACGCAGCGACGGACTTTTCTGAAGGTTTCGGCTACGAAGACTGGCACTGGAACTGCGTAACGATAGCTGCGGGCGTATCACACCGTCCCGTTCGCGGGACGGCGCACTTTGTTAGGAGGAAGGTGGGTCGATCACAGTTGACAGAGTGCGACGCGAATGACGTCCTGCCAAGGTCTAGCCCTTTGACATCTTACAAATGGCGGTCCAAAGCCTAACAGCTCTATTGCAACCTTCCGATCTTGTTGCCCTTAAACTCCGTGAACCACAAAGCTCCATCAGGCCCTTCGACAATGTAAAGGGGCGTGCCCAGGGCCGTCGGGACTGTGTAAGAAACGACCGAGCCATCCACGGGCGAGAAGCGGCTTATCTGATTTAGCGAAGCCTGTGCGTACCACAATCCACCGTCAGAACCTGCAGTTATCCCTAGCGGATCCCCGCCGCCCAATCGAAATTCCGTGACCGAAGCAAAGGACTCCGGGATCCGCCCGACGTTTCCGCCGGTGCATTCCGTGAACCAAACGGTGCCGCTTTGATCTGCTGTAATGCCCCTCGCTAAGCTGTTGGGAGAGGGGATCGGCAACTCTCGAATCGAGCCCCCTAACGATGAAATAACCCTGCATTATTCCCGTGAGACTCTGTAAACCATAAACCCCCGTCCGCCGCCGTGATACCGTAAGGGCCTGCCCCCGTTGTAGGAACCGGAAACTCTTGGACTGCGAGCGCTCCGCTCGTCGGAATTCTTCCGATATTATTGCCGACGCACTCGGTGAACCACATCGCTCCGTCCGCACCCTGGACGATTCCATGCGGTGCGCTGTTTGACGCAGATGTAGGAAATTCGAGAGTCCCCGTACCGGTCGTGGGAATCCCCCTATTTGCCCTTTGAAGCACTCCGTGAACCAAAGGTTTCCATCCGACGCCGCCGCAATTTGGTCCGGCCCCGCGTTGGCTGTCGGGGTTGGAAATTCGGTGATCTGTGGATTGGAAACCGTAGCGCTCGTCGGAATACGTCCAATCTTGCTAGCGCGCCTTTCGGTAAACCATAACGCGCCGTCTGGCCCTACGGTGATGCCGCGTGGGCCTGCTTGCCGTAGGTATCGGGAATTCCGTAAATACTCCGCAAATGTCGCTACTAAACGTTATCTTAGTTAGAAGCGACTGAAGAGGAGCACCACTCGTGGTCGTTGGCGTAGCTTGGGCCGTTAAAAAGATGCTCGTTCCGGGAAAAACATAGGTGGGCGGTGCCGGCGGCGTGATCGTAAACGAGTTGGGTGCAGCCGGCCTTGGGCTGGCTACTTTCAACGTCTCGCTGCTCGATTTTAGTGAAATCGTCGGCGAACCAGAACCTACGATGTAGTTTCCGTCGGCATCGACTCCGAATACATTGACGGTTTGCGCGCTCGCATTGCACCTTGACAGAGAAAAGCCTGACACAGTGCCGCCGACCAGGGTGGATGACGTAGCCGGAATAAACGCAACCGCCGTTGGGATTCCGCCGAGTGTGACCGGGACAACCGTCGCCTTTCCTTCAACCATGCTGAAAGGAACTTCCTGATTCGCAGACAGTCGATTGCCGGTCGGCTGGCCCCTATGATCGAGCAACCCGTCGTAAGTTGTGAAAGACGCCGTGTACTTACCCGGCGATAGTAATAGTGTGATACTGCATACTACCTTCACCGGCTTGCAGTTCGGATTGGTCGCTGGGGTAAGATTGGCGTTGAAGGTCTTCGGCTTGCCCGCGCCCGACGAGACCACGATCACGATGGACTGCGTCGCCGGAGAAACGTAGTCCGCGCCGCGCCGTCTTTGCCGTCGTCGTGGGATAGCGATGCGAACGACTGCGCCCGATTTGCTCGCAGTCTCCTTGTTTTGCCGCAAGGCCGGAACCGCCAGCCCGTTGGGGCCGTGCCCGCTACAAGCAGCTAGTGCAGTTAAGCAAGTCAAGCTGAGTAGAAGAACTACCCGGCACACAGGCGAGATACGCTCACTCATTGGGAGTTTGATCCTCAAAGGCGCCAACGTCACAGAAACCCATCGCTGTAGGGTTTCTCGGATATTGCCGCTGATCAACGGTAATTCCCGCTGCGCTGCAGACGCTGTAGGGTATGTATGCGGTCCCTGGGCTACTCGACCCATCTGCATCGGTCGGCGTCGGGCCCCCGTTGTCTTGAAGTGCACCAAGCACTGGATCCTCGCCAGTCAGATTGTGCGCCGTCAAGCCTTTGAGGGGATTACCTGAAATGAGGGCCTGCACGATATTGTAGTCGTTCGAGGTAATGGTGCCATCGTTCGAAATGTCGTTTACACTTCCGGCCGCTTTGCCACCAGCAACGATCGTATTCGAGATGGCCATCGTTGAGTCAGAATAAAGGTTCTTGATATTGCCGCCTTTCCCAGCGGCGATGTTTTGATAGACTGTCACGTTTACGAGTACCGAGCTAGCCGTCGTATCACTTTCGAACCCCCCTCCGTCGACGGCCGAGGAATTTCCGGCGATTGTGCTGTTGCTTATAGCGCTACTTCCCGCGTTAAAAATGCCACCGCCGCCGACCGAGACTATGTTCCCCGATACGGTGTTAGCCGACAGTGTTGAGCCCGTCAATGTCAGCGTGCCGCCGAGAGACACATAGATGCCGCCGCCACCGTCGTTGGGGGCTTGCATGGCCGAGACTTGATTACCAGAGATGAGCGTGTTCTTTACCAGCGATACGTCGTCGAGCCACAGCGCACCACCCTCGGTCGTCGCCACGTTTTGTGTTGCTGACCCGATTAGCGAGAATGGCCCTGTCTCAACAGCGACAGCTCCGCCGACCGCGCCAAGCGCGCCCGTCCCGGTAACAGCTGCCTTGTTAGACGTAAACGTTCCCCCGGACAGTGAAAGGGGCGCGAAACTAGCTACCGCGCCGCCGGCGGCGTATGACGAAGTGCCGGAAGCAACGGCTTCGTTCGCGGAAAAAGATAAACCAGTCCACGAACTACTGCCGCCACCAAGGTAGACCGCACCACCTTCGCCCGAACCTCCTTGGCCGCCGGAAACGCCATTCCCCGAAAACGTCGTCGCCGAGAGCGACGCTGTTGACTCCGAGTCCAGTGCACCGCCGAACGCCTCTCCCGCGTTCGTTGAGCTTCCGCCGGCGGCGACGTTAGACGAGAAGCTTCCTCCCGTAAGGGCTAGGCCGTCCCCGGCATAAATTGCGCCACCGTAAGCATAGCCACCAACGCCACTACCAAACGCGGGAATTGTTACCAAAATCGCCTCCCGTGCCGCTGAAAGCCTGGTCGGCGTACACTGCGCCACCGTAGCCGAACGCATCACCGCCGGCACGGTTTCCATCAAATACGTCATCGGTTATCGTGAGGGTTCCTTCGGTCGTGTAGACTGCCCCGCCCGTTCCCCATGATCCGCTCTTGCCGCCACCCGCAAGGTTTGACGCGAAATTGCTCTGTGAAAATGCGCCAGGTTGCCACCAAATTGCGCTATCGAGCCGCCTATACCGTAGCTTCCAGAAACATCGCCGCCCGCTACGTTCGCCGAAAACTTGCATTTCGCGATCGTGACGTCTCCGTCCGTGTAGATCGCGCCTCCGTAGCCGTATGCCCCCGCGCGTGGCGCCCCAGATCCGGACCACCCAGTGTTCCCCTTAAAGGTGTCGCTCGTGAGCTTCGCCGTTCCTGCGTTGTAAATTCCCCCACCAAGACCGCCTTGGTTCTTTGAAAAGGTAGTATTAAGCACGGTAAGACGTCCCTTGATCGCGTTATAGATGGCGCCGCCGTTGCCTTGTTGAACGCTATTGTTCACAAATATGGAATTGGCTATCGACAAGGTCGCCGCGTTGTAGATCGCACCACCCAAGCCATTCGACGCATCGGATAATGGTTCGGTGATCCGCGGTGCGCGAGGCGCAGCCTCGGACCGACCGCCGCGCCTGCGAGGTTTCCCGTCAAATGTTCGTCGCGTCATGTTTGGACGCGTCCTCTGCGTTGCCCCCGTGGCTGCGTTTCGCGAGAACGTATCGTTTTTGAGTTTAAGAGAGCCTGAGTTTAAAATCGCACCACCCTGCGACGCGGCGCCTTTCGCGAAGGTCAACCCATTTATAGATACTGTGGCATGGGCGTCGATAATAAAGACCTGAGAACGATTGCTGGCGGAAACCTCAAGATCTGTGGCGCCCGGTCCAGAAATGGTGACACTTCGCTTCAAAACGATTGCGCCGCTCGTAAGAGAAATCGTCGCCTTTTTCTTCAGCGCAAAGATGATCGTGCTACCTGGCTTAGCTGCCGCAACAATAGAACGCAGCGTGCCGGGCCCGCTATCCTTAGCGGAAGTCACCGTGATCGTCGCCTTGCGTTCCGGGATATTGATCTCAGGGGCGCCAGGCAGAACGGCGATGGGGCCGCTCCCGCGCGAACAACCGGTTGCGAGAAGAAGTCCCGCAAGCACGAGCCGGCAGCCTACTCTTGCCGGAATAGTCATTCGTTGTCGGGCTCCTTCATCGACGGCCTTTCGTGAGTGAAACGAGAGAGCGGGTAGGGCGCGGCGATCACTTTGAACTTCCTAGGGGGACGCGTAAAATCGAAACTATCCACTAAGCTGTTCGCGCGAACATCAGTCGCGCCAAGGGACGGAACTCCGAACGTTTGCTCGATGAACTTAAGGACACTGCCGAATTCGTATGTCGTATGCGAAACGTAGTGCTCGCGCGCATAAGGCGAAATGATCATGCAAGGTACGCGTATGCCCAATCCGAGGGCGTCCATTTGCGGGGGAGGTACGTGATCGTACCATCCACCCCAATCGTCCCAAACAACGACGACTGCAGTCGAAGACCAATACGAGCTTTGGCCAACGTCGTTCACAATGGCCGAAACCCAGGACGGTCCTCGATCGCTGTTGTTCCCGGCATGGTCGGAGTTAGCATAGTCGGGCGCCACCCATGAAACCGCGGGAAGCTTACCGGAAGAAATGTCGGTCAGGATCGTCGTTTCGGGAGAAATTACATCATTTTCCCAATCGGGACCGTGTCGCACGTTACTAATCGCATCGAAGGCCGACCAAAGCAATCCGCCAGCGTCGCCGCCGGAAACGGCTGGTGCATAATATTTCCACGAGATTCCAGTCGCATCGAGCGAATCGGCAGCCGTCTCAAATTGCGTGAAGCAAGGAAATGGGCCGGTTTGCGAAATCTGTTTTGTCGTTAGCTGCAGCGTTAGCGTAAACGTGCCAACCGGCGCATCGCAGCCCCACGGCTCGGCGGATGGGTTGTTGATCAAGGCAGTGTTGGATCCGATATCGGTCGTCCCGGCGATGAGATCGAGATGGGCCGTGAAGCTAGGCCCGAATTCGGTTGGAAACATACGATCCGCGAGAACGTACTGCTTTGCCATGGACCAATACGGTGCGACCACGGCGCGCTGAAGATAAGCGAACGGATACAGGTCCCCGTGCGTCGGATACGGTGTCTGGCTTAGGTCGAACCCATCCATCTTGCCGTGGTCCCATTCGAGCAATTGCCGTAAACCAAGAATGCCCCGTGTCGCCGCTAAGAAAATTTGTGGGCCGTAGTGGTGCCGTCGACCCGTCGTTCTCGATTCCGTACGTCCGCGAATCGGCTCCGGGGTAGCCGGCGAAAATGTTGTCAAAGCTTCGATTCTCCTGGATTACGATGATGACGTGCTTAATGTAATTGTTTATTGGAATCGCGTGCCTGCGGGCGGTGGGGAGCGTTCCACCGGCGTCACCCGCAGAGTGAGAAGCGGATGTTGCCACTGAGCAGCCGGCACAGAGCAAAAGTGAAAGGAGGGTTAGCAAAGGAACGTTGACGAGGTACCCATTAGTCCGCAAGTGCACGACTCGGTTACGAAAACGCGACGCGATCCCTGACATTGTGCTAACTCCATTTCAGCAGCAGTAACGAACGTCACGATGCCAAGACTGGCAACGCTTCCTACAAAGCGGCCGATCGTGTCTTGACAAGTTAAACCTTAGAACTCAGCCCCGCACCCTCGGGCATTCCTGCAACGCGAGCAAGCCATCGAATCCAAAGTCGGTTCCCGGCCGACCTAGTATTGGTCTTTTCAGCCCGTGCGACGCGGTACCCTCCGACTTTTGTGGGGGAAGGGGCCTCCGTGAGGAGCAGCGGGAGTAGCGCTCGCCCCAACACTAGATCTAAGGAAAAGAAGATGAGCGCGAGCGCTAGAAGACCCGAAGCGATGGGCGAGATACTTTATGTTCTTGGCATGCATCGAAGTGGGACCTCGGCGGTTAGCCGCGTACTAGCGCTGTGCGGAGCGAATCTTCCGGACGACCTCCTTCCTCCGGCAGGTGACAATCCTACCGGGTTTTGGGAGTCGGAGAGGTCTGTTGCGCTCAACGATGCTTACCTCGCCGTGACAAACTCCTCGCCGTACGACCCCGCTTCGAGCCTCCAATCGGGGATGGTATCGAGTAGTGTCGGCAGGAAGTTCGTTGGCGAGATTAGCGCATTTCTGCGAAGCCTCAACGTGGGCACCCTCATGCTGATCAAGGACCCGCGGATTTCTACGTTGCTTCCCTATTGGACCGCCGCCGCTATCGAAGCCGGCCACTCCGTCGCCGTCGTTCAGATTTTTCGCAATCCATATGAGGTAGCTAGGTCGCTTTCCGTGCGTCAGGGCATGTCGGCGGCTCACGCGCTTAACCTGTGGACGGCACACAACCTGGTCGCGGAACGCGACGCGCGCGCATTTCGCCGTATCTTTGTTAGGTATAGCGACCTGCTCTCGGATTGGAAGAGCATAGTCTCACGCTGCGTGAAGGAGCTCGGATTGCCCCTTGAGACGCCATCAAAAGCGGAGGCTGCCGTCGACGAATTTCTTAGCTCTGAGCTCCGCCACCACCGCGTCGGCGAATTCGAATCGGCCGGATGCCAGATAGCGGAGACGATTGCTAAAGGGGTTTATGAACTTCTCAATGATGCAGTACGCAATGAGCTAGATCAGCCAGCATTCGACGAGCAAGTTCGTCTGATGATAAAAAGCAGGCCTTTTCTGGCCGAGGAAGCGACCCGTGAAAGCTGGAGGTTCGACGTCGGGTTTAGGGCGGCGATCGCTAGGGCCGAAATCGCTATGAATCGACTCGAGCATCGAGTTCACTTCCTGGACGGAGCTGACTGAGGGAGCGCATTCTCCTGGGAAAGACGCGCCTGATAAGCGAACCGCCTCGAACGGGGAGTTCTCCTCAATGGGCCCCTTTGGATGCAAAGCTGTGGCGGGGATCTGTGGACAATTTGGTTGTTGCGCTAGGCGATCATGGTGGAGAAAAGGAGCGAGCAAAAGCTATCGCCCGAGGGCTAGCCACGGCCAGCCGGACTCTACTCGCAGGCCGATGCTGGGGCAGCTTGCCGGAGTTGCTAGAATCTCTCGGATGCGACGTTACCGGTGTCGTGTTCGGACCCGCGGCGAGGGACGAGGCGCAGGTTGCGTGCTCCGCGGTCGAGGTCATCAACCCAGGCGATCGTTGCTTTCCTGAAGGCTTGGCGCCGCATTCTTTCGACGCGATTATCTTCGATGATGCTCTGGAGCACTTTGAGCAGCCTTCGGCTCTTTTGATCGACGCGGACCGCCTGCTGGCCGAGGGTGGAACCATCGTCGCAGCCCTTCCAAATGTTCGGTTCGGAGCCGTCAGGCTCGCCCTTATCAAGGGGCTCCTGCCGGAGAACGGACGACAGTTGTCCGGTTTCACGACGGACGGAATCGGCGACCTTTTCGTGCGAGCGGGATATCAGGTTAATCAAGTCGCGCGTATACGACACCCGATCTTCGATCCTCACCCGAATCTTCCAAATATTCAACGTTCCGATTTCCCCGGTGCCGTCGTCGCAGAAATTGATTCCGATCCCGACGCTCATATTTTCGAGTTCATCGTTCATGCGAAGGGGTTTCGAAAAAATTCACTTGACACGCCAGAGATGACCGACGCCGAAAGGCCCGACTTTGCTTTGAGTGTTGCCAGAGCCGCTTTCGACCATCAACGCACGGAGATGCATGCCGAACTTGAGCGGACGGCCGCGACCACCCGGGCTAACGAATTGTCGCAGATGCTCGCCGCGGCGGAGGCATCGGTGGGGGAGGTTTGGCGCAGAAACGAGGCGCTCGAAACCGCCTTTCGAGAAGCTACGTCAGCGGCCGACGCGCTTCAGCGACGCGCCGAGGAGATGGCTTCACGCGTCGAAAGCCTCCAACGATCGTCGCAGGACCAAGAACGCATCCGATTGGACCTTCTAAAGAAGACGGAAGAAGCCGACGAGATTTGGCGTGAAAAGAATGTTTTACAGGACCACGTCGCAGCACTGAGAGCGGAGATCGCAACCGAACAAGGTCACGTTAGTGAGTTGCGCGGGCTTGTCGATACCGCCGAAGCACGCGTCGCCGCATTGGAGCTTTCCCAGCGTGTAGCCCAACAACTTCGGGAAACGGCTCAGGCCAGGGTTGATGAACTCCAAGCGCAGACAGGATCCTTAGGACAGCAACTCGACGAGAGACGTTCGCTCCTCGCCGAGGCGGATTTTCGGGACGCGGAGCATCGTGCGCTTAGCGCAGCCTCGTCGGCACGCATCGCAGAGCTCGAGGCCGAAAGACGAACGATACGCGAACAACTTAAAGCCGGGCGCGTTGCAATCGATGAGGTCAATCTACATTTTGCCATCGTGGAAGGCGAGCGTAAATCCGCTTCAGAGCGCATCGCCCATTTAAGAGCACAGCTTTCGAAAGAACGGGAGTCAACGGGATTACTTTCCGCCGCCAACTTTAGAATGGCTAGCCAGATCACCGACCTTGAAGCGTCACTTCGCAGCCAACAAGAGTTGTACAGGCAGCAGCTTAGCGCTGCCGACGCTCACCTCGCCGCCGTAGACGATGAGCGGAGATCTACGCTCCAACTGATCGACTTATTGAGAGGAGAGCTTTCGGAAGGCGAGACGACGACGGCGTCGCTTCGCGCTGCCAACTCCGAAATGGCGCGTCAAATCGCTGACCTTGAAGCGTCACTTCGCAACCAGCAAGACCTCCACGGGCAGCAGCTTAGCGCTGCCGACGCTGCCCGCTCCATTGCCGAAGACGAGCGAAGATCCAAGCTCGAGCTGATCGCGCACTTGAGGGCAGAGCTTTCGGCAGGTGAGGAGGCGGCCGGGTCGCTTCGCGCTGCTAACTCTGAATTGGCGCGTCAAATCGCTGACCGCGAAACGTCACTTCGCAGTCAGCAAGACCTGTACGAGCGTGCCGCCGAGACTTACCTCGCCACCGCAGAAGGCGAGCGAAAATCCGCACGCGACCTCGTCGATGGCTTAAGAGTGGAGCTTTCCGAACGAGAAGAGTCCATGGGCTCACTGCGGGCCGTCAACTCCGAAATGGCAGGTCAAATTGCCAATCTCGAAGAGTCGCTTCGCGAGCAGCAGGACCTGTACGTTCGGAAGACTAGTGCAGCCGTCTCTCACTTAGCAAGCCTTCAATCGGAGAACGCATCCCTTACCGAGCGCCTTAACGGGATGTTATTCGATCTTGAAATTCTTCGCGCGCGCGAAGCACAGCTTCGAGGTGACAACGAAGGCACGAGCGCGCGCGTCGCAGATTTGGAAGCTTCTCTTCGGGAGGCGATTGAAGGTAGCAGTGAGCTGCACCTAGCTCTGGCGGAAGGGCGAGCGCGATTCCTCGATCTCGAGCATCGCACGCTGCACGCGCTTGAGGAGAGTGAGTTCAACTATCTCCGTGCTGAAGAGGATTGGTTCGCCCTTTACGACGAGCTGGAGGACACACGCCTGCGGGTTGCCCACCTGGAGGCGTCAGCAGCGGAGCAGAGCGTCGACGCCGCCTCAACCTATGCGGCTCTTCAAGGGGCTGAGCTCGCCCTCCATGTTGAGATTCAAAAGCAGAAGCGAACCCACGTCGACCTACTTGAAAACCAAGAACTTCTCACGGCGACAAACGATGCGTTGCGTGAAAGCCGTGAGCGAGCCGAGGGGTTTGCAGCCGAAATTGCCGTCTTAAGGGTCAGAGACGCGCAAGCGGGCGCGATAATTGCTGATTTTGAACGACGCATCGACGATGCAGCGCAGCGCGCACTTCAGCTTGAATCCGAGCTTGGAGCGACTCGCAAGGCCGCGCTCGCCGAGCGCATCGTTATGCGCGACTACGCGGATGAGATTCGATCGCGCGGCGAAGAGCAAGCTCGGATCCACCTCGACCAGATAGCGCACTTAACCGAAAGAGCGGAGCGAGGCGGGCGCGAACTCGAACAGCTTCGGACCACGAGCGAATCGGATATTCAAAAGCTTCAGGCACAAATCGCGAACGTTACCGCTTACGGCGAGGAGATGCGCGAAATGCTCGCCGCAGCCGAACGGCGGCTCCTCGATCAAACAGAGGATACGATAGCGGACATGCAAGCCGAGAGCGCGCAGTTAGTAATGCTTATCGACACCGTGCAGTCCAGCCACTTCTGGAAGCTTAAACGTTGGCTGGGTCGCCTTCTCGGGCGGAATCGCCGCTAAGCTGCCCCTTGATCCGCGGCCGCACGCGAGCCAGCTCGTGGCGTGTCTTTTGCGCGAACTGCACGTCGTACATCGTAGCCGCGAGCAACAGCTGAAAGCCCATGAGGAATGGCAGCGCCGCCAACATGACGGTTCCGAGCGGCCGTGGGATGCCGGTTGCGTTGCTCAAGAACCATTCGTACCCGCCGAAAATCGCGCCGAACGCCGTCAGCAGCGTGCCGGCAACCAGGTAGACGGTCGCGAGATTGATGTCGAAGACGAAATACTGCAGCATGATGCGGCGCAGCGTCATGCGTAGAAGTTTCGGCGGAAACTCGAACGCGACGCGCGGGATCGAGAGCGAACTTGGAGCCGACGTATAAATCGTCGGCATCTCAAGTTCCAGCAGCGGCATCCGCTGCAAGCCGAGTTCGCACAGCACCGAAACTTCGAAGAAATAGGAATCGGCAAACGACTGCCACGGAACGAGCCGCAGCAGTTCCGCGTTGAACGCGAGGTAACCGTTGGTTGGGTCGATCACGTTCCAATAGCCCGACGCAAGCTTGGCCGTCAGCGAAAGCAGCGCATTCCCCAGCAGACGGCGCCTTGGCATCACTTTCAACACGGTCGAATCGAAGAACCGATTCCCCTTGATACACACGAGCGACGGATCGTTTGCGAAGAGTTCGGCAATCAGCGGAATGTACGAGCAGTTCATCTGTCCGTCCGCATCGATCTTCACGATCGCATCCGCACCCTCGTCGATTGCGTAGCCGATGCCGGTCTTCATCGCAGCGCCGACGCCGCGGTTGCGATCGTGCCGGAGCACGCGAACCCGTTCGGAGCCGGGGTATGCGGCTTGCACTGCGTCGCCCGAACCCTCCGGACACCCATCGTCGACCACGACGACGACCTGGGCGTATTCGAGTGCATCCGCGACGACGGCGGTGACGGTCCCCCGCGCGCGATACGCGGGAATCACGCAGTAGATGGTCAAGATGGTGAGCGACTTCCCGTCTGCGGCAAGGAGGGCCTCCGGCTGGTCTCTAGCGACCCTGCCGGCACGACTTTCGATGATTTCTCTGAACCGTTCGGACGAGCCGATCGCATCGATCATCATCCTCACGCGCGATAATATCGGCGTGCTCGGTCAGTGCCTCACCGCGCTCGCCGGCTCGATCGATCCAGCGCGCGTTCCGTATGAAGTCATCGTGCTGTTTCAGGAAATGGACGATGCCGTCGTGCGCTCGTTCTGCAAGAACGTGCGCGGCCTGCGAGCGCTGCGGTCGGCCCTGAATCTGGGTTTCGGACCGGGCAACAACTTCGCCGCGCGCCGGGCCAAGGGGGAGTTCCTCGTCTTCCTCAACGACGATACGCAAGCGCAGCCGGGGTGGCTGGAGTGGCTCGTGCGCGCGGCACAGAGCGGCGAACAAGTCGGCGCGGTCGGCTCACGCCTGCTGTTTCCGGACGGACGCGTTCAGGAAGCCGGCGTCATCGTATGGCAAGACGGCACCTGCTATCCGCTCGGGCGCGGCGAGCCGCCCGGCTCCCTGGCCTATTCGTACGTTCGTCCGGTCGACTATGCGTCGGCTAACGGCCTGCTGGTGCCCCGGGGCGTGTTCGAAGCGGCCGGCGGTTTCGACGAGCACTTCTTTCCGGGCTACTACGAAGACACCGATCTGTGCATGACGATCCGGCACCGGCTCGGCAAGCACATCGTCTACGAACCGCGGTCGGTCATTCTCCACGAAGAATCGTCGACCATGAAGCGCGATCCCGCGTTTCGCGATTTCCTTTTTCGCCGGCACAACGCCATGTTTCGCGAAAAATGGAGCGCGGAACTGGCGAGTTATCCGCTCGCAGAGCCGGTGTCGCCGGTTGCGATCCGGCGTGCGGTTCTCGCGCGGCGCGGCGATCCGCCGCGCGTTCTCGTGATCGACGACCGCGTTCCTCAGCCCGGGATCGGCTCCGGATTCTTACGCATGGTGGACATGCTGAGCGAGCTGCGCGGTTCCCACTTTGCGATCGCACTCTACCCCGCGAACCAACTCGACTTACGCGGGGAGAACCCGCTCGCGGAGCTCGGCGTCGATGTCGTAGTCGAGCCGCTGCGCGAGCACTTATCGCGCCCGGAGATCGACTACGACGTCGTGGTGATCTCGCGTCCACACAACTTCGAAGGCTTGTATGACATCGTGCGCGCAAAGCAGCCGCACGCGACCGTCGTGTACGACACCGAAGCGTTGTATCACCGGCGGCTGCGGCTGCAGGCCGCCCAGGAAAGCACGGCCGAGGGCCGCGCCCGCGTCGAGGCGGAAGCCGCCGCGATGGAAGCGCTCGAGATGAGGATCGCTCGCGAGGCCGACCGGATCGTCGCGATATCCGAGGACGAACGGCGTTGGCTCGAAGACGTAAGCGGCCACGCGCCGATCGATTTCATGGTGCCGCTGCTGCGCGACATCGCGATGACCCCGCCGAATTTGGACGGCCGCGCCGGTGCCGTGTTCGTCGCGGGCTGGATGGGCGGCGAGCAGTCGCCCAACGTCGGCGCGCTGCGATGGTACGTTGAGAATGTGCTTCCGCGTCTGCGCGAGCGACTGCCCGGCTTTACGACGATCGTTACCGGCAGCAAGCCGCCGCTGAGTGTCGAATGCATGGCCACTGATGGAATTGTACTCTCGGGCTTCGTCGAAGCGCTCGGTACGGTCTACCGCAGCGCTCGCGTCGCGATCGCGCCGATCCTTGCCGGAGCCGGGGTAAAGAATAAAACGATGGAAGCGCTGCAGTATGGCGTTCCGGTCGTCGCTACGGCCGTCGGAGCCGAGGGCCTGTTTCAAGTCGCGGACGATGCGCTTGACGTCACGGACGACCCCGCGGAGTTCGCCGAACGGATCGTTGCTTTGGCAACCGATGACGCCGCCTGGATGCAACGGCGCGCCGCGATCGAGAATGCGGTCGCGCGTTGGCAGCGCGAGCGGAATTCATGGGAAGACGTTCTGAGCGCGCGTGTCGTTTTCCACTAACGTATCCACGCTCGTTCGTTACCGGTGGCTGCTTTACGAACTCGTCGTACGCGACCTCACGCTGCGCTACCGCGGTTCGATCTTGGGCTTTGCTTGGACGCTGCTCAATCCAATTCTCTTCATGGTCGTCTACACGCTGGTGTTTTCGGTCTATCTTAAATCGAGCATCCATGCCTTTCCGCTCTACCTGCTCTCGGGAATGATTCCATGGATGTGGGTTTCCGGCGCGATTGGCCAGGGCGTCACCTCGATCATCGACGGGCGCGCCTACGTCGGTAAGACGCTGCTGCCCACCGAACTGCTCGTGCTCGTTCCGGTTCTCTCCAACGGCGTCAATTTCTTGATCACGATGCTGCTGCTTTTTCCGGTGAGCTTATTCGTCGGCGTGAACCCAATGTGGGCGCTGCTGTTCCTGCCCGTGCTCGTCGCGATCCAGTTCTGCATGACGCTCGGCGTCGCGTTCCTCGTGGCCACGTGCAACGTCTTTTACCGGGATCTGCAGCAGATCGTCGGCTACGCGCTGATGGCGTTCATGTTCCTGACGCCGATGTTTTATGAAGCCTCGGCAGTCCCGGCAAACTTGCAGTTCATGGTCACCTATAGTCCCCTCGCAGCACTGATCTCCGGGTACCAGCACGTCTTTTACTACGGCACGCCGCCGGACTGGCGGCGCCTGCTTTTTGCCGCCGGGTTCGGCATCGTCATCCTGGCCATCGGCCTGGCCTACTTCAACCGCAACCGCGACGCTTTCGGCGAATACGTTTAGCGCCCGAACATGGCCGCAATCCGCAAGCACGCCGATTCGGCCTACGCCCTCCTAGCGTTCGGCCTGGCCGTCGCGACCATGGTTGCGTTCGAGCCGGGGATCTTCTTCGGCTCGCAACTGATCGGTTTCGACGCGACGACGGAATACTATCCGTGGTACGTCAACGCACTGCTGTCGTTCCATCACAGCCCGTTCACCGTACTCAATCCATTCATGGACGGCGGGTCGACGAACTACAACCTGTTCGCGAACTACGACGTGGCGTATTTACTCCCGCTGCTCGCCGGCCGCATTCCAAGCCTCTTTCAAGAACAGCTTCTGGTCCTAACACACCTCATCATGGTCCCGGCCTGCGTCGTCGCGCTCGCGCGCCTTTACGGGGTATCGGGGATCAAGCTGCTTCTCGTCGCGGCACTCGGCGCGGCCGCCGGTTTCACCGGGCACATTCTCAACCTCTTATCCGAGTCGATGGATCTCAATTGCTACGGCTGGGCATTCGTCGCGATAACCGCCATCGAGTACTATCGCGTCAAGAAACGACTGCCGTACGCCATCGCGGCCGGAGTCGCCGTTAACTTTTCCCTCATGATTTCCGACGGCGGTGCGGCCTACTGGCCGTTGTTTGTGATTCCTTACGTCGCAGTATGCTGGTCCGACTTTCGCGGCCCCACGTTCGTGCGCGACGCGGCCATCGCGCTCGGCGTCCTCGCCGCTCTGTGTCTTCCGGGCCTCGTCGAGCGAGCCCACCAATGGCAGACCATCCGGACCGTTTCGACGGACCTTACACCCAAGCAGTTCGCGACGCCGCGCGACTTCCTCGCATATCTTGGTTTTCATTTTTCACCGATGGCCGAAGGCGACCGCGTCGTGAATCAGAGTTTGTTCGCGATACCCGGCGTCATCGGTCTGATGCTGCTTGCGGCGTTCACGCGCATGAGTCTTCGCGAGCGTTGGCTTTTTGGATCGCTTCTCGGCGTGCTGTTCGTGACCGCCCTCGGCAACGTAACGCCGCTCGAGCAAATCGTGCGGCACGCGTACCCGCCGGCCGCACTCTTTCGGCGCTCGTACGAAGACTTGAACGTCGCGATCCCGGTTTTATTCATGCTCGTCGTGCGCTTCTTCGTCGCGCAGGAATGGCAAGGATTCCCCTGGCGCACCCACGTGACCGTGGCACTCGCGACGCTCCTGGCAGTTGCCGTGTATGTCGAACCAGAGCAGTGGCCCGTCAATTTCGCGATCGTTGCGGCCAGCCTCGCCTTTCTGTACCTTTATCGTTTTCCGGCGGCGGCCGCCGCTCTGCTCGTTGGGCAGTGGGCGCTCGTCGTCTTCATCCCGGTGTCGGGCTCGATCTTTGCTCCACACCCGCGCGCGGCGGTCGAAAACGAGATCAACGTAACCACGTACGAAGGGCTCGAACCATATCTTTCCGGCCGCGGTAGCGAGAGCGCGGCGCTTTACCGGGTCGTGGGGATTGGCCTCATCCCAACCTTCGGCAACTACGCCGGCGTGCGGCGTTTCTACAATCTGGTTTCGCACGTCCCCGAATCGCGGACGCCGCGCGAGCTCTACGTTCTTACCGGGTTAAGCGAATCCGGCGTTGCGGAATCGCTTCGCGCCGATCCGTCGATCGTCGCAAGCGCATCGCTTCGAAGCGTAGCCGTGCGGTACTATTTCCTGAGCGCCGAAGATGCCGACATCGAGCAAGCCGCCCGGCGAAACCATCCGGAACTGCGCACCATACCGAACGCGGGGCCGCGGCGCGTCCTCGAAGACCCCCGGGCCTTTCCCTTCGTTTCCGCAATTCGACCGGATTCCACACTGCTTGCAGGCGTGCCGGCGACGGTCGACTGGGATACGGTCGACTTCGATTTTCCCCGCGACGCGGCGTTCGTGAATCTGGCTTACATATACGACGCTTGGTGGCACGTCGAGGCACCTGGAGCCGCGGTCTCTCCGGTGGATCGACACGGTCAGCTTCAAGTTGACGGCGGCCAACTGCAAGGCAAGCACGTGACGATGCGATATTACAGCCGGCTCTTCGATGTCGCACTCGTTCTCGAGATTGCGTGCTACCTAGGTCTGGCCATCTACGCCGTTTTGCTTCTTGCCGTCCCCGCTAAGCCCCGGTGAAGATCGCATCGTCGAGATGAAAGCCGAGGTCGCGCACGTCCTCACCGACACCGAGTTCTTTGAGATTGACGGTTTGGCTCGTTGCGATTCGAACGGCTGCCGGTTCGTTTGCCGGCACCGCGACCTCCAGGATTAGCGTTGCGCTGGATCCGTCGACGACGCCGTTCACGGTCGCGCCGTTGACGTCGAGCGATAGAATCGTGCCGGCCGGCAGCCCGGGCGGCAACGTCACGTTTACCCGCACGCCGGTAATATAGCAATCCGGCATAACGCCGAACTCGAGAGCCCTGCCCGCCCAGTCGTCTTCGTGCCAGCCGCGAACGTCGCCGTTCTGGCGAACGCGTCCCCGTAGCGGAAGCCAGTGTTCGGGTGCGGCGAAACAATCGTCGAGCGCCCGCGCCGCGCGTTCCATCTCGGCCGCGGACACGATCCGGTTCGGGTCGCGAACGCACGCCTGCGGCGCGAGCCCGCGCGCGAAGTACGGCGTCGCCGCCGGCTCGTTCGAAAGCACCGCCATCATGTGCGTCGGCGTGAGAAACCCTTCAAGCAATCCGCGCTCGTCGCAGGCGTGCACGCGATCGACGAACGCGCGATCCCATTGGGCGCCCGCATCGAAGTTCGGGCCGAATCCTCGATCGACGAACGGATCGATCGCACTACCGAATCCGACGAACACCTCGAACGCAAAACGCTCGATCAACAGCGGCAGAATATCTTGCGAACGAATTCCCTCGAATCCCTCGGAAGAGCAATCCCAATCCTCGAACGTGCGCTCCTCGCGCTGCAGCTGCCGATGAAAGCGATACGGCGGCGGCAGCTCCTGCCAGAACCGTTCGACCAGATGAAGCGATTCGGGCCAGCGCTGGTGGCCGTTTCTGCCGATGATGTCGCTCGTTACGAAGTACGCTCCCGGAGCGAGCGCGACGCGCACGGCATCGAGCAGGCCCTCCAGGTTGGTGACGTGATGCAGCGATTGGTTCGCCACGATGCCCTGATACGTTCGGCTCGGCTCCCACGAATTGAAATCCAGCTGCGTAAAAACGAAGTGTTTTTCGAGGCCGGCGAGCTGCGCCGCGCTCGCGGCACGATCGATCAGCGCGGGATTCATTTCCAAGCACTCGATCGTGAAATCGTTTAAGCCGCCTTCGCGCAAAAGGCGTGCGATCTCTATTTCGTTGTTGCCGTCGCCCGAACCGATGCTCGCAAACGCGGGGGGGAAGGCGCTGCCGCGCCGTGCGCCCTCGCGCAGGTAGCGCGCGAAGAGTTCCTTGGGGCCCGCACAATCCAGCGCTTCTAGCATCGGGCGCACGAACGTGTGCGACCAGTAGTGAAAAATCGGGGGCAGATCGTCGAATTGCTCGACGTTGTCGTAGTGGTGGCGCTCCTCGGCAAGCCGGCTCGCGTATGCCGCCTCCTGAGGTCTCGCATGCATGCAGCCGCTTTCCGTCTGGGCCGGTCGGCCCCCTAGGCCAGGGAATTATCTGATGCTTCGGGTAGCAAGCCCTCGTGAAGCTCTTTAGGCTCCCGAGCGCTCTCTTGCTGACGGTCGTTTTGCTCGTGAGCGCTGCCGCTCGCGTCGACGCGGATAACGAGCTTTCGGCCGCCGCATCGACGTTCTACATCGTCGCTCCCGGCGGGGACAACAGCATTCCCCCGATCGTCCATGCCCTCACCGACCAGCTCCAGGCGCTCTTCGACCGGGGCGGCAGCAAAATCTGGGTGCTCCCGCGGCTCTCTTGGGGGCCGGACGACCTCGCCAACCAGTGCAACAACGATCCGAATAAAGACGATCCGAAGGCGCCCAAAGTCTTGGGCGGCTTAATTTTGGAAGGCACCAACACGTACAATAGCATCGACCCGTACGTGGTCTGGACGCACGGATGGGCGAAGATCACGACCAACGCGGAACTCGTTTCGTGTGCCCCGCTCGGCTTCGCGAAGCCGACGATCACGTGGGCATCGAACGACATCAACGGCTACGGCGCGCGCAACGGCTTTCCGTTCGAGAACATCGCCGCCGGCGTTTTGGTCTTCACGTTAAAGAACACCGACGCAAAGTACCTCGTGCTCGGTACCGCAATCGGCGGCGAGTCGGGAGCGTCGACGATCCCCTCAGTGAACGAGGCGACCACCACGCGCGTCGCGGCCGGCAGAGCCGCCAATTCGCTGCTCGATAAGTTCAATGCCGTCTGCGGAGCTTCCGATAAAAACGTCCAGCCGATGTGCGCGCTGCTCGGCCTGCCCGTCGTCAAGTTACCCGCGCCACCGTCGCAATAGGTCGCGGGCGGTCGCGCGAATCCCGCCGCCGAACGTCAAGTGGCGATTGCCGAAAAAACTCACCGCAACGCTGGGCGGAATCGAAATCGCTTTCGCCGCCAGCGGCGGAAGCGCGAAAACGGCCGTACCTAATTCGACGAAGGCGAGAGCGACACCCCAGTTGATCGCCGAAATGACGGCGTACGTGCGCGCCTGATCGACCGGCGCGCGATCGAACGAACGAAAACTATAGTATCGATTCGCGACGAACTGCGCCGCGGTGGCGGTGAGGTATGCGATGCTCACGGCTGCCGGCTGCCACATTCCCGCGCGCAGCAGCGCCCACAAGAGCGCAAAATCGAGAACGGTGCCAAGCACGCCGACGACTGCAAAACGGCCGAACTGCGCGATCACCGCTCGCGTACGAGGAGCCGGTATCCGCCCTGCGTATTTACCGGAAGATCTCGATAGCCGGCCGCGGTCAACTGCGCTGCAAGCAGATGCTCCACGCCGGGATCGATGAGGAGCTGCGGGCTCAGCAGCACCGCATGCACGTCCAGCTGATCGAGAAACTCGGCCGCTTCACCCGCGTCGATGGCCTGCAGCAGGCGGAAATATCCGGCGGGGCCGACCCAGCTGCCCACGCTCGTGACGCCCGCGCGGCGGAAGTAATAGTCGAAAGCGTTGTCGCTGATCACGTAAACTTTTCCGGCGTAGCCCTTTTGATGCATCCAGTCGACGGCAGCTTCTTCATCGGTATAGCCTTCGTCGTTCGATTCAAGATACGCGCGCTCGCCCCGGTAGTGCAGCAGCTCGTGCAGATCGCCCAGTACGTCGTTACGCGTAAACTCCTTGTTCACGCCCGTGTTCGCAAAGTTCGGAAGCGCGGCAACCAGCGCCACGGCAACGGCGAGCGGCGCCAGACGAGGGAGCACGTCGGCCAGTTCGATCAACAGCGTTCCCATGCACAGCGCGAGAATCGGATAGAGCAGCAGCGCATAGCGCAGCAGCGAAGACGTCGCGAACCAATACACGGTGAAGGCGGCGAGCACGAAGATCGCCATCTCCAGCGGGGCAGGCAGCCTTCGCCGGTAGAGCAGCGCGAGAATAGCGACGATCGGCGGAACGTAGAGGAACAGAATCAAGCCCGAGGCGCCGTACTCGCGAAAGTCCGGCCCCGTCGGATCCAGGTACGCGCGGATAGGCAGATCCAGGAACGCACGCGGATGCTTCGACGTGGTCATGTCGCTCCACAGGCCGTCCCACTCCGAGTTCTTCCAAAGACCATCGCTGCCGTAGACGGCGAGATTGATCGCCGGGGCGATTGGGTCGCCGGCGAGCACCAGATTGCGCACGTACCACGGCGCGGCGACCACGCACAGCAGCAGTACGATGCCGGCGATCGAGCGGCGGCGCATGCCGATGGTGAGACCGCCCCACACCAGCGCGACGCCGAAGATCGGAACAAGCAGAGCGAACGAGGCTTTCATTCCGGCGAGGAACCCCGCCATGACGGCAGCCACGATAAGCCAGCCGGGCTGACGGTCGCGCATTGCGAGCTGAACCGAGACGACCGAAAGCAGCGCCATCATACCGATCGGAATATCGATGTAGCCGAGAACGGAGTAGTCGAGAAAGATCGGCGTCGAGATCACTGCGAACGTGACGAGCAGCGCGATCGCGATCCGCCAGCCCTTGGCCTTGACCGCGCTCGAGCCGTCGTCGACGGCGGCGTACACTGCCAAGCCTATGATCAACCCGGTCGACCACGTGAGAAAGTGGACGAACCCTCCCGCTCCCAGCACCATCCAGGACGTGAAGAGCAGCACGAAGTTGTTGGCGTAGAACGGGAAAAACAAGTAGGGATCGATCGTGAGACGCCCGGCATTCGCCCAGTCCTGTGCGTAGGCGAGATGATAGTAAATCGCGTCGGAGTATCCGGTTGCATCCGGAATCATGGCGCGACTGCCGATCACCAGCAGCGCGGCGTACACGATCGCTAGCGGCCAGCTCCAGCAGCTCAGCAGCGCGCGAAATCGCGAGCGCCAAAAAGCGACGCGCAGCGGCGAGTTTCGCCAGGCGAAACAGGCGGCAAAGAAGAGCACGACGAGCGCCGCGCAGATGGGCGCGACGGTGAGCCAGCCGGCCAAACCCAAAACGAACAGCGCCAGCCCAACGATCGCAAAGCCGAGTCCGCACGTGCAGCACACGCGGATCATCGAGCGCGACGCGCCCGCAAACTCCGTATCCCAATCGCACCAGGGAAAGGCTGCCGAACCAATGAGAAAGAAGACCAGCAACGTCAGATGGGTGATCGCAAAGCCTTGCGCCAAGTGCATCAGCGCCAACATGAGTCTCAGCATTGCGCGCCAAAACCGCGGAAGCCTTCCCGCATTGCGTCGCTCGCGATAGCCGCAGCGTGCGCGCTGGCGTCATGCGGTCCGCGCGATGCGGCGTACGATACGTCGAAATACCACGTTCAAGGGCAAATCGTGCCGCGAGACGTTGCGATTCCGTCGGGGCCCAGCAACGTGCCTGCCGAATTCAACGGCCTCTACACGGACAGTTCGGCCGTACTATCGTGTTGCTGGATCGCGCCGGAAGCAACGCTGCTGGTACATAAATATGGGCCGGCGCAAACGCTGGTTGCCGGCTTTCGCCTTCCGGACATCCAACGTTTCGACAAGGGACAAACGGTGACGATCTCGTTCCTCGGCGTCGCCGGCCCCTCGCATACCGAGTTTCTAGAAGAGGGCTCGCAGTACATGGTCAAAATTCCGCTTCCCCCGCAACTGCGTGCGCGAACCGGTTTGGTCCCCGTAAAGATCGTCAGCGCCGTCGACTACGTTCCGGGTCGCGATAACCCGCCGGTCCGGTCGCTGGGTACATTTCTTCACGTGCGCGTCGAAAAGGGGGAGCACGATATGCGGCAGCTCGGAACCGTTTTGCTCTACTTGTATTTTCAATGAGGTACGTCATCGCCGCACTCGCGTTCTGCTTGCTCGCGGCGTGCGCGCACGGCGCAGCGAACAACTCCGCGACGAGCGCGGCGAGCGGTGCGCCACTGTTCTATCCGCCGGGCGTGGTCCCGCCCGGAAACTGGCAAGCGCAGACGCGCGACGGCATCTACTCGGCCGACACCGCGGATCAATGCTGCTTCCTCGCCGGCCACGCATTATTGACGCTCGACGTTACACCTAACGCACAGCTGGCGGTTTTCAAATTTTTCGTTCCGACCGTGAAGCCGCTTCTCGCCGCGAAAGAGCACGTAACGCTCACCCTCAACGGTATCCCGGCCGGCACGCCGGCCGATCTTACGCCGGGTATCCACGACGTCATCTTCACCATTCCCGCGTCGCTGCGCGGTAAGCGCCAACTCACGGCAGCGCTGGCGATGTCGATCGTGTGGGTACCGAAGAAGATCGGCCTCAATGCCGACGAACGCGAACTGAGCGTCATGCTCTTGCGGGTCGGTTATATTTAAGAAGGCCTGGAACATCGCCGTCGCGCACGGCCCGGCGGTTTTTTTTCAGCGCGCGAGAGCGCGGCTGGCGCGGGTGGCGAGCTCGCGCGTGGCCGGAATCCGGCGCGCCCGAGCACTGCGCACCGCGTGGCGTCTACCAAAGCATCCAACGGGCGTTGCCTTTCCCGCGAGCGACGTTCCACTCGTATCGATCGTCATTCCCGCGTTCAATCACTGGCGTTATACGAACGCGTGCCTGCGGGCGATTGCGGCAGCGCACGATCCGGCGGTCGCCACGGAGATCGTCGTGGTCGACGACGGCTCGACGGACCGGACGGTAGAACTGCTGCAGCTCTGCAGCGGCATTCGCTCGATCCGCATGGAGCGCAACGAGGGATTTGCGGCTGCTTGTAACGCCGGCGCCGCCGCCGCACGCGGAACGTATCTTCACTTTCTCAACAACGACGCCATCGTTTCGCCCGGATGGCTGCGCCCGCTGCTCGATACGTTCGCCGCCGACGAGACCGTGGGCGCCGTCGTCTCGCAGCTTCGCTATCCGGACGACACGCTGGCCGAAGCCGGCGGCGCGATCTGGCGCGATGGCCGCGGTTCGAACTACGGGCGCGGCGATCCGCCGGCGGATTGGCGGTACGCGACGGCGCGCAGCGTCGACTACGGATCGGCCGCCAGCTTGATGGTACGCGCCGCAGCGTTCGCACAAGCCGGCTCGTTTTCAACCGCATTTGCGCCGGCCTATTACGAGGACGTGGATCTTTGCTTTACGCTGCGCGCAGCCGGGTATCGCGTCGTCTATCAACCGCGTTCGGTCGTCTATCACGTTGAGGGCGTCAGCTACGGCAGCAACGCGAGCGACGCGGCCGCAGCGATGCAGGAGCGCAGCCGCCTCGCGTTCGCCGCAAAGTGGGAAGCCGAGCTGCGCGATCATCTCGAACCCAACGCCGCCAACGTCGATCGCGCGGCGCGGCGGCTTGCCGGAACGAAAACCATGCTGGCGATCGACGAACACGTTCCGTTCACCGATCGCGATGCCGGCTCGCGCCGCATTCGCTTTCTCATCGACCTGCTGCGCGAACGCGGGTGGCACGTAATCTTCGGCAGCCTGGATGCGCGCGAATACGACCCGTACGCGGGCGACCTTCGCGCGAGCGGAGTCGAGCTGATCGCCGGCTTCGATGCCGCTTCGCTGCAGATGCTGAACTGCCGCAACATCGCCGTGGACGTGGTGTGGCTTTCTCGCCCGGAAACCGCAACCCAGCTGCTCGCGGACGCGCGCCGTACGCTCGATGCGAAGATCGTCTTCGATACCGTCGACCTGCACTTCGTGCGTCTCGAACGCGAACAAGCGGTGCTCGGCAGGCCAACCGGATGGGAGGCGATGCGCGAACGCGAACTCGCGCTCGCCCGCGGTGCCGATCTTACCATCGCCGCAAGCGCCATCGAGCGCGACATCCTCAAGGCTAACGGTATCGCGCCGGTCGCGGTCGTTCCGGTGATCGAACCTGTGGTGGCGGACGACGCGCCGGGTTGGGAGGCGCGAAGCGGCGCCGTTTTTCTCGGCAACTACGCGCACGCACCGAACGTCGACGCGGTCGAATGGCTTTGCGGCGCCGTGATGCCGCTGGTATGGGAACGTCTCCCGAACCTGCGCCTTACCCTGGCCGGCGCGGACCCGACGCGTGCGGTTCGCGCACTGGCGCGACCGAATATCGGGGTGACCGGCTACGTCGCCGATACCGGGGCGCTGCTAGCCGGGGCGCGCGTCTTTGCAGCGCCGCTGCGGTTCGGGGCGGGCGTGAAAGGTAAGATCGTCCACGCGCTCTCGCACGGCATTCCGGTCGTGACGACGCCGGTCGGCGCCGAGGGTATCTTTCGCGCGGGTGAATACGATGCGATCGCAACGACCGCATCCGATCTCGCCGCGCAGATCGTGCGCGTTCACGAGAATCGTGCCGTGTGGGAAGCGCTGGCTGCCGAAGGCCGGTCGATCGCGCTCCGCTTTACGCCGCCGGAGATCGCGCGAGAACTCGACGCCGCACTGGCGCTGCTCTACGCTGGTTGAAGCGACGCTAGGCGTTCGAGGAGCGCTTCCAGACGCGGTGCGACGGCCTCCGGAGTGAACGGCTGCAGCGTGGCGGCGGATGCGTCGGAGATACGCTGCCAGCGGGTCGCGTCGTTGTAGAGCGATACGATGGCTGCCGCGAATGCGCCCGGATTGGCGTCGGCAATCGAGGCATTCTCTCCGTCGCGCAGGCCCAAGCCTTCGGCTCCGACCGGCGTCGTAACGACCGGCAGCGCGTACTGCAGCGCCTGTCCGATTTTTCCTTTCATGCCCGCGCCGAAACGCAGCGGCGCCGCGAGGATCCGGCTGTCCCGAAAGTACGTCGATACGTCGCGAACGTGCCCCGTCACCCGTACGTTCTTGGAGCGCAGTGCGAATACGGACTGCGGCGGATTGCTGCCGACGAGCGTCAGGCTTACGTCGGGAAGGCTCGTCCATACGAGCGGCATTACCTCGTCGCACAGCCACTGAACCGCGTCGACGTTGGGTGTGTGATTGTAGTTTCCAATAAAAAGCAGGCCCGCGCTATCCTCGAAACGCCTGCCGCCGGCGATGATCGGCGCGTGGATCGTGGGAATAACGCAGATCTCCCGGATGCCCAAATCTTGAAGCACTTGCTCTTCTTCTTGCGTCACGACGACCGTCGCGTCCGCATCGTTCGCGTTCGCAACCTCGATGCGCTGCAGTTCTTGCCACTCGGCGTCGGCTTCCCCCAGCATCTCGGCGCGGCGCCGCCCGCGAACGTGGCCCAAATCGACGGTATCGTAAATTAGCCGCAGCGAACGATTCCGGCGCACGACCGGCCCGTACTTCTCGAACAGGTGCGGGCGGCTGATCCAGGCGAAGTCGAGCAGCGGCAGCACCATATCCAACGATTCGTGCAGCGTTCTACCGCCTTCCACGTGGTGCAGCACCTCGACGCCCATTTGCTGCAGTTCGCTGGTGTATGGTTCCATCGGCGCGTAATTATCGGGCAGGAAGATGACGTTGCAACCGGCTGCGACGAGCATGCTGACGATGTGATAAATTCGCTGCGAACCCGCTTCGCGATCGTAGAGCGGAACGTACGAGTCGACGACTAAGATCGTCCGCGCTCGTCGGCGCGATGCCGTCGCCACGTTCGAGCTGCCGTTCTCCAAATGGTATTCGAGCTCGGCCGCCCACTTCTCGCGAAACTTCGGGCGATTGATTTCCTGAAAGCGCTTCACGCCGGATCGCTCGTCTCCCGCCGTAACGCCGTCGTAGTGAACGACGACGGAGCGCGGCTGATAGACGACGCGATAACCCAACGCGCGAACGCTGAAACAAAGGTCGACGTCCTCGTAGTACGCCGGCGCGAACGTCTCGGAGAAGCCACCGGCGCGTTCGAAGAGTTCGCGGCGAATCAGCAGCGCGGCCCCCGAAACGTAGTCGGCATCGCGAAGAAATCCGTAACGCGGATCGTCGGGGCTGTCGTTGCGGCCGACGTTCCACCCGGTTCCGTCGCGCCACATGATGCTGCCGGCCTCTTGCAGGCGGCCGTCCGGATAGACCAGCTTCGCGCCGACGATGCCGATCGTAGAATCGTCCTCTGCCGTGCTCACTAAATGATCGAGCCATCCGTCGCGCACGACGGTGTCGTTGTTCAGAAAGCAGACGTAGCGGCCGAGAGCGAGCGCGGCACCGCGGTTGCAGGCGTGAACGAAGCCCCCGTTGCGACCGTTGCGGACGAAGTCGATGCCGTCCAAGCGGCTCATCAGCTCCGCCGTTCCATCCGTCGAACCGTCGTCGACCACGACGAACTGGACGTCGAGCGACTCGAACCACGAATCGGCAATCGACCGCAAACACCGCGCGGTCACGTCGCGATGGTTGAACGCGGGGATGACGATGGTCGCAACGGGTTGCGCCGAAGGCGGGCGCGAGGCAATGCGCCGGTTCCACGCGTCGACGAGTGCTTTGTCGTCGTCGCCCAGATCCACGGTTCGCGCGCGGGTCTGGGCGCGCGAGCCCGCGAGACTTGGCGTGATGCCTTTCGACCACGTCGCGCAGACGTCGTCGGGTGAGGAAAATCCCAGGACCGCCTTGAGCGAAAACCACAGCATCCGCAGCGAGTGAAAGCGGCTCTGCGCGATCACGTCGTAATCGGTACGAACGCCTTCCAGACGCGCACGCTCTTCTTTCAGTCGTGCCGCCAGCTCGGCGTAGCGGTCCGAATCGGCCATTCGCACCTGTTATCGCCCACCGGGGGGACCCCCTACCATCGAGCACCGAATCGGGTTAGCGTGCCATCCTTGGGCGAGAACGCCGTCGACGCCGTCGGCATCTCTAAGCGCTTCCGCTTTCGTTCCACCGCAAAGCAGGCCACGCTGAAGGATCTCGTCGTGCGGCGCGTCCGGCACGACGGCCGCTTCGGCATCGTGGATGCGCTCGACGACGTAACGTTTTCGCTGCCGCGGGGACAAACGCTGGGAGTGATCGGCGAGAACGGCTCCGGCAAGACGACCCTGCTGCGCATTCTCTGCGGCATAACGAAGCCGGATCGCGGCGAAGTACGGGTGCGCGGGAACCTCTCGCCGCTGCTCGCGCTCGGCACGGGATTCAATCCGTACCTTACCGGGCGTGAAAACGCCATGATCGAGCTGTTGACGCTCGGCTTGGATCGTCGCGAGGCCAAACGCCAGCTCGACGACGTTATCGAGTTTTCCGAACTCGGCGAGTTCATCGACGCTCCGATGCGCACGTACTCGACCGGCATGGCGATGCGGCTCGCTTTCGCGGCCGCGATCCGCGTGGACCCCGATATTCTGCTCGTCGACGAGGCGCTCTCCGTCGGCGACGAACGTTTCGCCGCCAAGTGCGCCGTTTGGCTGGACGAATTTCAGAAAGCGCGGCAAGACGACCATCATGGTAACGCATAGCAGCTCGATCGTCGCGGATAAGTGCGACGTCGCGCTGTGGCTGGCGAACGGCCGCGTCGCGGCGTTCGGCGAATCCGCTCGCGTCGTTCGCGCGTACCTGCAGGCGACGATGGGAAAGCCGGTTGCCGAAACCGCGATCCCGGCGGACGCCGACAGCGTCGAGATGGCGCGGGCGATCGCCGAGAGCTATCGCGCGCGCATCGCGGGCCTGCTGCCGCTGTTGCGCCTGCCGCTCGTCGGATACGTGCGCCAAGCCGGCACGATCAAAGGCGGATACGAAGACGGCTGGACCGACGGCAATCTCGAGTTCGCGCTCGATCCGCTGCAAGACGTGCGCGCCTGGACGGTTCGAGCGACGGTTCCCGCCGGGATGCCGGCCGGCAGCGTCGTCTCCATCGACGTCGATGGTGCGCGCGTGACGAGCGTCACCGCAGCACCGGGCGAGATCGTCCTGCAGTGCGAGCGTCAACTTGCCAAGGGAACGCCCGCCAAGGTGCGCATCGCTACGTCCGCGACCGTAAACCATCACGCCCTCGGCATCAGCGGCGATCTGCGCGACGTCGGAGCCCGCGTCGACGAAATCGTCTTCGAGCATTAGGAGAACACGATGACTCTAACGGCAACCGTGAGTATCTGCGCGGTTATCGCGCTGCTTGGGATCTATTTCCAGGTGCGCTATTCGGCGCGCGCGGTCACCCAAGGCCCCGCGCTGTTGACGATGCTCGGGATCGCCGGAACGTTCTTCGGAATCGCCGTGGGGCTGTATACCTTCAACGCCAACAACATTCAGGGCAGCATCCCCGGCCTCATCGACGGCATTCGTACGTCCGTTTGGGCGTCGTTCACCGGCATCTTCTTCGCGATTCTTCTCAAGCTGCGCTACGCGCTCGCGCGCGAAGAGAATGCGGTGACCGGCGATAAATCCGACGTCGAGGTTCTGGTCGACGAACTGCAGGCCATCAAGCGCAGCATCGCCGTAGACGACGATCTCTCGCTGATCTCCGAGATCAAGCTCGTGCGTTCGGATCTGAGCTACAGGCTCGACGAGCTGCAGCGCACGCAAGCGGAGTTTATCGAACGCATGGCAGAGGCCGGCCCGCGGGCTCAATGAAGCGCCTCGGGCTGCGGCTGCACGCCGACGAAGAGCATTGGATTCCGCTCGCCGATCTCATGACGGGGCTGATGCTCCTGTTCTTGCTGATCGCGCTGGCGTACATGGCGCAGGTCGAACTGCAGCAGAGCAAGCCGAAGAATGCCCTCGCCGATTACGAACAAAGGCGAACGCTTCTCGCGCACGATCTCGATGCCGCGTTTCGGCCCGACCTTGCCGGATGGGGAGCGGAGTTCGATAAGAACGGACTAAGCATCCGTTTTCGCGCACGCGACGTGCTCTTCGCGCCGGGGAGTTCGGAGCTGCAGCCGCGTTTCAGGGAGATCCTAAGCGACTTCTTTCCACGCTACCTGCGCATTCTCAACGAGCCGCAGTATCGTAATATCGTTTCGGAGGTACGGATCGAAGGATATACGTCGAGCTTCTGGCGGTCGGGCGCATCGGTGGATGAAAGCTATGTCGCCAACATGGCGCTGTCGCAAGATCGCGCCCGTTCGGTGCTGAGCTACGTGCTGCAGCTGCCGCCGGTTGCACCGCAGAAGCCGTGGCTCATGCAGGTGCTCACCGCGAACGGCCTGTCGTCCTCGCACTTGGTGCGGCGCGCCGACGGGTCGGAAGATGCCGATGCCTCGCAGCGCGTCGAGTTCAGCGTGCGCACGAATGCCGACGCGCAAGTTCGCAACGTGCTGGCACTCACCGCCACCTCGCCGCCGCTCGCGACCGTGCCGGTCGTCACCGACCCGATGCCGGCGTATCCCACGTGGTCCGCATCGCTTATCGGGCGGCCGTTGCGCGCGCTCTACCCCAAGACGACACGCTGCTTGGGCTACGTCGATGGCGTGATGCTCCAATATGCCGGGATCCGGCCCGGCGTCGAGCTTTATGGATGGGCGTACGACGAAGCCGCGCAGGCGCCGGTCGGCCGGGTGCTCTTCACCGATGGGCACGGCACGATCGTCGGCGCGGGCGACGGCGGCTTCGAGCGCGCCGACGTACCGGCGACGCTCGCGAAGGTCACCTCGCCGGTGACCGGCTGGCAAGGCTACGCCGCCGCGACGACGACGCCCGTCGCCGTTTGGGCGATCCCCGGCCTGCCGCAGAGCGTCTGCCCGCTGACGCCCTCGCGGGGTTCCGGCGCGGGCTCGTGAACGGCGCCGGCACCCGAACGCTCTTCGTATTCGCACACCAGGACGACGAGTATTCGGCCGCCCCTTGGATCTTGGAAGAACTGGCCGCCGGCAATGCCGTGGCGTGTGCGTACCTTACGAGCGGCGGCTTCAGAAGCACACCGGCGGTGCGCGACGCCGAAAGCCGCGACGCGCTGCAATCGCTCGGCGTCACCGGCGACGCGATCGTATTTCTCCAGGGAGACCAAGGCCGAATCGGCGATCGGGAACTCGCACCGCGGTCGCTCGAGGGGCTGGCCATGCTGGAGCGGTGGATCGACTCGGCTCCGTTCGTACCCGGGCGCATCTATGCACCGTCATATGAAGGCGGCCACCCCGACCACGACGCCGCGCACGCGATCGCCGCGGCGGTCGCGTCGCGTTTCGATACGATCGGCGATGCGTGGCACTTTTCGCTGTACAACGCCTATCGGTGCCCGCGTCCGTTCTTCTCCGCGTTGCGACAGCTGCCGACCACGGCGCCGAAACGCCGCGCGGCGACGCGTTGGCGAACGCGGCTATGGCTAACGATGCTGTGCTGGCGCTATCGCTCGCAGCGGCGAACGTGGATGGCGCTTTTCCCCGGCGCGCTGCTCGCGCGCCTGATTCTGCAAGGTGAGTTCGTCGCACGTTTCGACGTCGCGCGATTAACGAAGCGTCCGCACGACGGAGAGCTCTTATACGAGCGGCTGTTCGCGACGACGTACGACGATTTCGCCGCGCAAACCGCGGAGGTTACGAAACGGTCGTTCGATTCCCCGACGGCACGTCGCCCCTGACCATGACCGGGACACGTCTGTCGAGCGAATCGCCGCGGTCGAGGTTGCTGGCGTACTCGCGAACGAGCGCCGACTCGCCGTATTCTGCAGGCTGGCCCTTGACGCCGATCGCGAAGTCGCGCAAAGCCAGCCACACCGCGTACAAGCGGGCCATTTCAAAGCGCGCCAGCTTCGGAGCGATCGAGCGGAAAGCAAAGTACGCGAACGCCGTCGGCAGTGACGCCGGAAAGAACTTGCGCACCAAGTGCAGCACGTTGCGCACCGCATAATAATCGTGCAACGGGCTCTTGAAGCCGATCGAGCGCGCCTGCTTGTGCCAGACCAGTGAGGTCGGGCTGCAGAACAGCTTCCATCCGTGACGCACCATCCGAATGCACCAGTCGGTCTCTTCGCGATATAAGAAGTAGGATTCGTCGATGTATCCGACGTCGCGTACGGCCGCGGCGCGAACGAGCAAGCTCGCGCCGATCAAGTGGTCGACGCGGATCGGCGCCTCACCGGACGTTTCCGAATGTTTTCCCGAACCGAGCTGCGTGTCGTGGCAGAAAATCGGAACGATGTATCCGCCGCCGAGCGCTTGGATCGTTTCCGGTTCGTCGTAACGAAGCAGCTTCGCGCCGACGATGCCGATGCGCGAATCGCTCTGCGCGACGTGCAGCGCGCGTTCGAGCGCGCGATGATCGACGACGACGTCGTTATTAAGAATCCATACAAATTCGGCGCCGGTGCGCTTGATCGCGTAATGGATTCCAACGTTGTTGCCCCCGGCGTATCCGAGATTGCGGCCGCATTGGATAAAGACGAGCTGAGTCGATGGCCGGTCCGACGCGCGCGCCGCAGCCGGCGACGAAAATGAATCGTACTCGAGCGATTGGGCAGCGGCCCAGTCTTGCAAGCGCTGAGTCGAACCGTCGATCGAGCCGTTGTCAAGGACGACGACGTGCGCCGGGGCAAGGTCAGATCGCAGAATGCTCTCAATGCATTCCACGGTGTCTTCGAATCCGTTCCAGTTCAGAACGAGGGCGACGACGCCGGTCGCGACCGGCTTCTCGACCCTGAGCTTGCCTTCAGTTAGCACCCGGGGCTCCTCCGATGAGCCGGCCCTTTTACCGACGGGCCGGACGGTGCCATTCACTACGGGCGGGCGAGCCCCCCCCAGCAAAACCTAGGGGTTTTTTGATTTTTTTTCGAGCAAGCAGGCGCTAGGAGGGTTTTCCTGCCGCCTGCGTCTTGGCCGCTTGACGTTCGCGGGCGGTCCGGACTATATTTAGTGGCTGTCCGCCGCCGCCAGGCGGCTGTTTTTTGCTAGGCCCTTGGACGGGGCCGTAGATTTATAAGGAAAGTAAAGATGAAGCGGACGTTTCAGCCGCACAACCGCCGTCGCAAACGCGTGCACGGCTTTATGGAGCGCATGAGCACCAAGAACGGTCGCAAAGTGCTTGCGCGCCGTCGTAAGAAGGGGCGTCATCGCCTGACGGTTTGATGCGCAGCTTTGCCGGTTTGCGGCGCCGAGCGGACTTCGCTCGCCTGCGCCGGCAGGGTCGCCGCGTTAACACCGGCACCGTGACTCTCTATCGCAGCGATGGCGCGCCGAGCGACGAACGCTCGCTCGTCGGCATCGCTATCAACAAATCGATCGGAAAAGCCGTGGTCCGTAACAAGATCCGTCGCCGTCTGGTATCGATACTGCACGATGCTCTCTCCGGACGCCGAACCATGCGCCTACTCGTGGTAGCCCGCCCTTCCGCGGTCGATGCCGCGTTCGATGCTTTGCGCGCCGACGTCGTCTCCGCGCTCGGTCCGGCTTAACGTGCGCGTTCTTCTCACCGCGCCGATCCGGCTCTACCAAATGTTGATTTCGCCGCTGCTTCCGCCGAGCTGCCGGTTTTACCCGAGCTGCTCGGAGTACGCCATCGTTGCGATTCGCACGCACGGCGTTCTGCGCGGCTCGTGGCTAGCGCTGAGGCGTCTCGGCCGCTGCCACCCATTCCATCCCGGCGGCGTGGATTTCGTCCCCGGCGCCGCGCACGCGGCGGAAAGGTAAACCTCGTTGCACCTGCTCCTCGCGTCATCGTGGCTCGACCCGATCGTCGGCTTCCTTTCTCAAGCGGTTCTCTCCATCAACTCGGGAATCGCGATGCTCCTTCACAACGACGTCGGCCAAATGGGTGTCGCACTTATCGTGCTGGCGCTCGTTTTGCGTTTGGCGCTGTGGCCGCTGCAGACCGCGCAGTTCAAATCGATGATGGCGATGCAGAAGGTCGCGCCGCAAATCAAAAAGCTACAGGAGCGGTACAAGTCCGATCCGCAGCGCCTCCAGCAAGAACAGATGGCGCTCTACAAAACCAACAAGGTCAATCCGCTCGCCGGCTGCCTGCCGCTGCTGCTGCAGATGCCGATCTTGTTCAGCGTGTACTACGTCGTCCTGCAGCACAAGGATCTCTACGCTCACACGAACTTCTTATGGATCGGCAGTTCGTTCGCAGCGCAGTTTCCGAAGTTCATGGGCGTCAGCCTCGCGCAGCCCGACCTGATCCTGATCGCGATCTATATGATCTCGCAGTACATCAGCATGCGCTTCACGACCATGCCGGCGACGGATCCGGCTCAAGCGCAGCAGATGAAGATCATGCAGATCATCTCGCCGCTCATGATCGGCTTCTTCGGGTTCAAGGCGCAGTGGCCGTCGGCCATGGTGCTGTACTGGCTCGCCGCGAACTTGTTCACGATGGGCCAGCAGCTCTTCTTGCTGAAGCGCTACCACGAGCCGCTGTCGTTCATCGACAGCGATCACGCGATTACCGAAGGCATCCCCGACAACAGCGTTAAGCCGGCGAAGGCGCTGGCTCCGGCCGCGAGCACCAACGGCGCGGCCAAACCCAGCGGCAACAAGCCGAAAAAGAAGAACAGAAAGTAAGAAAGGCGCGTATTCTCCAGCCATGCTATACGAAGACGATTTCGAGTTCGAAGAACAACCGGCCAACATTCGCGATCGCGCCATTCCCGGCAGCAAACCCGCCGGCGGCGGCGGAGGCGGACGTTTCGGCGGCGGCGGACGCCGCGGCGGTAACGGCGGCGGCGGACGCGGGCGTGGACCCGGCGGTCCGAGCCGCGGACGCCCGCTCGGCGTGCGCGACGATAAAGTCTACGAGATGCCCGAGGACGCGAAGCAGCCGTTCGCACTGCTGGAAGAGTTGCTGACGAAGATGGGCGTCACCGGCGCGGACATCCGTTACATTCCGCGCAGCGAAGGCGAGTATCTCGAAATTAACGGACCCGATCTCGCGATGCTGATCGGCCGGCACGGCAACACCCTTGAGGCGCTCAACCTGCTGTTCAACAACATGCTCAACGTCGGCGTGCGCAGCAACCGCCGCTATTACACGATCGATGCCGAGGGGTATCGCGCGCATCGCGCCGAGGTACTCAAAGACCTCGCGCTGCGCACGGCGGAACGCGTCGTCGCCGAAGGCCGTCAGATCAAGCTCGAACCGATGCTTCCGTCGGAACGGAAGATCGTGCATCTCACGATCGCCGATTCCGAGCTCGTTCGCACCGAATCCGAAGGCGAAGAGCCGGAACGCAGCATCGTCGTCTACCCGAGGTAGCACGTTGATCTACCGTCACGAACAGATCGGGCGCATCTACGTCGCGCTGCTCGGGTTCGCGGCGGTCGTATGCTTCGCGTTCGCCTTCGCAACGCGCGCGACGTCGTACGCGGCGACGGAAGCCTCGCTGTTCATCGTTGCGATCGTTGCGCTCGCGTGCATCGCATTCGCACGGCTGACGATCGAAGTCGACTCGAGCGGCTTACGCTGGGGAATGACGTTCGGTTTTCCCAGCGGGTTCGTTCCGATGGAAGAGATCGTTTCGGTTGACGTTGTTCCGGTTTCGTTTTGGTCCGGCATCGGCATCCATCTCACCCTGCGCGGCTGGGTTTGGAACGTCGCGTTGGGGCGGGGCGTGCAAATCCATCGCTGCGGCGGCATGCCGATCGTTTTAGGCACCGACGAGCCGGAAGCGCTGGTCGCAGCGATCGGGCGCGGGCGCTCCGGTTAGCGACACCATCGTCGCGATTGCGACGCCGCCCGGAAAGGGCGCGATCGCGATCGTTCGCATCAGCGGTCCGCGCACGCGCGAACTCGCCGCGCGCCTCGTGCGGCATGACGGAGAACTGCTCCCGCGCTACGCGACGTACGCGACCATCGTCGGCGAAACGGGACGCGCGATCGATCGCGGACTCGCACTCTTTTTTCAAGCACCGCACAGCTACACCGGCGAAGACTTGCTCGAACTGCAGACGCACGGCTCTCCGGTCGTCGCGCGCGAAATCGTTCGCGCGCTGCTCGCCTGCGGCGCGCGGATGGCGCAACCCGGCGAGTTCACCCGCCGCGCCTTTCTCAACGGAAAGATGGATCTTCACGCGGCCGCCGCGGTAGCCGACCTGATCGAGGCGGAGTCGAGTTCCGCCGCCCGCGCCGCACTCGCCAATCTCGGCGGCGGCCTCGCGAACGAAGTCCGCTCGCTGCGCTCCTCGCTGGCGACGGTGCTCGAAGAGCTGGCCGGCGCGATCGATTTTCCGGACGAGGTCCCCGAGCCGGACCGGTCCCGGCTGGAAGCGGTGCTGGGCTCCATCGCAGCGTCGCTCGAAGCGCTGCGCCGTGATGGTGAGCTCGGCCGTCTCGTCCGCGAGGGCGTCAGTGCGGCGATCGTGGGGCCGCCGAATGCCGGCAAATCCTCGCTGCTCAACGCTCTGCTCGGCGAGGAACGGGCGCTGGTCTCGGAGGAGGCCGGCACGACCCGCGATACCATCGAGGAGTCGATCGCCATCGAAGGCGTGCCCGTGCGTTTGGTCGACACCGCCGGGATCCGCGCCCACGCCGGCACCTTAGAGGCCGCCGGCATCGAGCGGACCCGCCGCGCGCTGAAGGCCGCCCGAATCGCGATCGTCGTGATCGACGCGTCCCGTCCGCTCGCGCCGGAGGCCGGGAGTTTGCTGGAAGAAACGCGCGGCCGCGACCGGGTCGTCTTTGCAAATAAAATCGACCTCGGCGACGCCGGCGCGTCGGCGATCGACGATCCCGACGTCATCAGAGGCAGTGCCTACGATCCCGCGAGCTTGGCCGCACTTCGAGCTGCGATCGCCCGTATCGGATGGGGCGGTGAGCGGCCGGACCTCGAGCGGCCGCACCTCGCATCGCTGCGCGAGTTCGATGCGGTCAACGAGGCCCTCGCCTGCATCGAACGCGCGCGCGCGACGCTCGCAGCCGGCGAAGCGGTGGACTTCATCGCCGGGGAATTGCAAACGGCTTTCGCGACGCTCGGGCATGTAAGTGACGGCGTCGCTGCCGAAGAGACGCTCGACGGGGTTTTCTCCCGTTTTTGTATCGGAAAGTGAGGCGCATATGAAAGGCATCCTGGCCCTAGCGGCATTCGCCCTCGCGACCCTAGCCATGCTCGCACCTGCGTCCAGCGCTCCCACCGGCCTGAAATCCGCATTCGGCATCAAATTGCTTGGTTGTAACGTCGTTCAAAGCGGCAACGCCACGGACGGCGTGTGGGTAAACTACACGAACTCCAGAGGCAAAGACGCGACCGAAGTCGATTTCCTGGTGCGCTACAACGGCGTCGGCAACGTGATGACCGACATCGGCAAGTTCTCGCAGTACGCCCAAATCCAGCACACGCTGCACAACGCGATGATCGGCATGCCGTGGAACGGTGAGACGCCGCAACTCTGTCGCGTGTATCGCGTTCTTTGGGCCGACGGGACGGTGTCGAAGTAATGCTCGGGGTACTCGCTCGGAACTGGTGGACGCTCTTGATCCGCGGCATCGCAGCGGTCGTGTTCGGCGTGCTGGCCTTTGCATGGCCCGGCGCCACGATCGTCGCAATCGTGATTCTGTTCGGCGCGTACGCGTTCGTCGACGGCGTCTTTGCCATCGTCGGCGCAATTCGTGCCGCGCAGTCGCACGAGCGCTGGTGGCCGTTTCTTCTCGAAGGTATCGTCGGGATCGCGATCGCGGCGATCGTGTTCTTCGAGCCTCGCGCCGCCGCGTTCGGGTTGTACGTCACCATCGCGATCTGGGCGTTTCTTACCGGCATTCTCGAAATTGCCGCAGCCATCCAGCTTCGCAAGCAGATTGCAAACGAACTGTGGCTCATTCTGGCCGGCGTTCTCTCGCTGCTCTTCGGCGTGCTCATGCTCTGGCAGCCGATGGCCGGTGCCATCGCGATCGTCTGGGTGATCGGCGCGTACGCCATCGTGTTCGGCATCATGATGATCGGCCTGAGTCTGCGCTTGCGGAAGGCCGCAACGGCCTAAACGATGCACAGCGACCACGCCGCCGTGATCGTCGTCGGAGGCGGCCACGCCGGCGTGGAAGCGGCGCTCGCTTCGGCGCGAACCGGTGCGGCCACCCTTCTCGTTACCGGTGACCCGGAGAAGATCTGCACGCTGCCGTGCAATCCGTCGATCGGCGGAAGCGCGAAAGGGCAGCTCGTGCGCGAGATCGACGCACTCGGCGGCGCGATGGGCCGCATCGCCGACGCATCCAGCCTTCACTCGCGTTTTCTGAACGAGAGCAAAGGGCCGGCGGTACGAGCGCTGCGCCAGCTCATGGACAAGCCCGCCTACGCGCGCCGCGCGATCGAGGAGCTGCGCGCACAACCGAACTTGAAAATCGTCCGCGGTCTGGTCGACGGGCTGATGGTTGAGGACGGAGCGATCCGCGGCGTCGTCGCCGCGGACGGCAGCGAGTATTTCGCGGGGCGCGTGATTCTTGCGACGGGTACCTTTCTGGGCGGCAAGACGTTTCGCGGCGAAGTCGTGGCGGCCGAAGGGCGCTTCGGCGAAGCGCCGGCAATCGGTCTCGCCCACGCCCTGCGCGCGCTCGGCTTTCCAACGCGCCGGCTGAAGACCGGCACGCCGCCCCGCATCGACCGCACGACCGTCGACGCAAGCCGCATGGCCGTGCAAGCGCCGAGCGACGTGCCGCTCGTTTTTTCGTACTCCAGCGCGGTCGCATTCGCCGGCCCGCAGCTCCCGTGCTACCTCACCGAAACCAACGAGCGCACGCACAAACTCGTGCGCGATAATCTGCAGCACTCACCGCTCTACGGCCTCGATCTGATTCGAGGCATCGGGCCGCGCTATTGTCCGTCGATCGAAGACAAAGTGGTGAAGTTCGCGCACAATCCGACGCATCAAATCTTCATCGAGCCCGAAGGCTGGGAGGAGCCGACGCTGTACGTCGGCGGTTTTTCCACGTCGCTGCCGGCCGAAGTTCAAATCGAGATGCTTCACACGCTGCCGGGCTTGGAAGAGTGCACGATGATCCGCGCCGGCTACGCAGTCGAGTACGATATGGTCCCGCCGACGGAACTTCGCGACACGCTGGAAACGCGGCGCATCGCCGGACTTTACCATTGCGGACAGCTCAACGGAACGTCCGGCTACGAAGAAGCCGCGGCGCAAGGCTTGATCGCCGGCATCAACGCCGCACGCGCGTCGCTCGAGCAAGAGCCGCTGCGCCTCGCGCGCAGCGATGCGTACGTCGGCGTGATGATCGACGATCTCGTCAACAAGGGCGTCGACGAACCCTATCGCATGATGACGTCGCGGGCCGAGCATCGCGTTATTCTGCGTCACGACAACGCCGACACGCGCCTCACGCCGCTCGGCCGCGCCGCGGGTTCCGTCGACGACGCCGCGTGGGCGCAGTTCGAATCGCGCCGCAAGGCGCTCGGCGCGGGCATCGAACGCGCCGAGCGCATGCGCGCGAGCGCCGGTACGATCGGCGTCGAGCGCATCGATCCCGGCGCCACGCTCGCCGACGTGCTGCGCCGTCCGACGACGTCGTTTGACGACGTTGCCGAAAGCTTCGACCCGCCGCTGGATCCGTCGATCGGCGAACGCGTCGCGATCGAACTCAAGTGCGCCGGGTACGTGCGACGCCAAGAGATTGCAATCGAGAAAGCGGCCAAGACCGAGCGGATCGAAATCCCCGAAGCGTTCGACTACGCCGCGCTCACCGCGCTCTCGCTCGAGGCACGTGAAAAACTCGGGCGGCAGCGCCCGCGAACGCTCGGGGCGGCCGGCCGCATCCCCGGCGTGACGCCGGCCGACATTGCGATCGTCGGATTGTTCGTCCACCGCGCAAAGCAGACGGCAACGGCTTGACCGAGTCCGCGGCGCACGGCGAGTTGCGCGGATTGTTGGAGGCGGCCGGCGTCGAGACGAACCTCATCGAACCACTCGCGCGGTTCGGCAGCCTCGTGCTCGAGACGAACCGCCGCTTCAATGTGACCGGCGCAAAAACCGCGGCCGACTTGGCGCCGCACATCGTCGACAGCCTCACCGTCGTTCCGTTCGTCCGCGAACCCTACGTGGACGTCGGGTCGGGCGGCGGGTTTCCGGCGATCCCGGTGGCGATCGCCGCCGGCGTGCACGTGACGATGATCGAGACGACGGTCAAGAAAGCCAACTTTCTGCGCGAAACGCTCGCGGCGTTCGGCCTCACCGGCGAAGTGATCGCGCAGCGCGCAGAGGTCGCCGATCACGAGGAGCGGCTGCGCGGACGTTTTGCGAGCGGCACCGCGCGCGCGGTTTCGAGCGCGCCCACGGTTGCCGAGCTGCTGCTGCCGCTCATTGAAACGGGCGGCGTCGCGATTCTGCAGCGGCGCAACGACGAAGAGCGCGAGCGCCAAGCGCTCGAGGATGCGTCACTCATGCTCGGCGCCTCAATCGAGTCGGAGCGCGACCTCGGTGACGGCCGGCGCATCGTGCTCGTGCGAAAGACCGGGCCGACGCAGATCCGTTTCCCCCGCCGCACCGGAATCCCCGAGAAGCGCCCGCTCTGTTTGTGAACGCCAAAGCGCGGTCTTAGTAGTTCGCATCCGGCCGTGGAAACGCGGCGATCGAGCTTGCGAGATACGGTAAGAGCGCCGAGGTCCCCGGCCCGTCAACTTGGGTCTGCGTTCCCTGAAACGGCGCTTCGGCCCAATACTCTCCCGGCAAGTCATCGGCAGTGACGAAGCAGGGATCGGTTCCCGAGGTCGGCGTGAACTCGCCCAGCACGAGCGTCGACGTGAAGAGCTGCGCCCCGCCGATTCCGCACACCGCCGGCGATCCGTTTAGGTTGATCACGGATTCGGGATGATCCATGGTGGTCGCGCTCGCGGCCGAAGCATACGATGGCGGCGAGTATTTCGTGAGCGTATCCTGCGTGACGTCGGCGACGTATAGGTTACCGGCTTTGTCCGTATCCAAGGCCTCCGGCCGGCCGAGCCCGAGGTTGGGGACCGGCGTCATGCTCCCCGGCGCGTACTGACCGACGTAGCCCTGATTGGTCGCGACCCACAAGCTGCTGTTAAACGCGAAGTTCATGGCGGTGACTTGATACGGATTGGGAACCGCGACCGTCGTCGACGTCTCGTAGAACGGCGCTGCGAAAACCGTGAACGACGCGTTGCCGAAAAAATCTCCCGAAACGGCGACGTTTCCGTTGGACGAAACGGCAAACCGCGCGGCAGAACTGCTGAGTGCAATCGTTGCGCTTGGCGCGCTCGTGTACGGCGGATCGTACACGGTCACGTTCCCGGCGCCTTGATTCGCAACGAACAATCGGCCGGTGCCGTCGAACTTCGCGTCGGTGGGTTGGCTCACGCCGTTCGTAACGATTGCGTACGCGGGTAGCGCGCCGGTGGTGCGGGTCGTATACAGCACGTAGACGGCGTTGGCCGAAGGATTGGTGATCGCCAACTGCGGGCGTACGTACGGTGCCAGCAAGTACGAACAGATCGCTCCCGTCACGGCGCACCCCGAGCCTTGCATTTCAAGGGTGAACGAGTTGAACTTCGTCGTTGCAAATGCAGCGCCGGTTTGAAGCTGCATGACGTTGCCGAGGATCGACGCAGTCCACCCGTTCGCCGGTTTCGTCGAGAATGCAAACGACGGCGCGCCCGGCCCGACGATCAAACTCCCGTCGGCATCGGCGGCGTAGAGCGTAAAGCGCGCCGTCTGATTCACGCCCCCGACGAAGACGACGCGACCCATTGCGTAGGCGTTCACGGTCGACGGTACGATCAGCACGTTTGCGGGAACGCCGTACAGCGTCACCGCGAGTTCGTTTGCCTTTCCTTGGATCACGGTCCACGGGAAAGATTGATTGACGGAAAGCGCGTGGCAGGCGTTTGAATTTTGGCAGCCGAGCGGACCGTCGTACGTCGAAATCCCACCCGTGTACGTTCCGGGATTCAACATGAACGGATGCGTGCACGTCGTGCCGGAACCGTTCGTGGTGCAGTTTTGAGACGACGGAGTGAGCGACAGATCGCCGCTCACGGCGGCGGAGCATCCCGTGCATCCGGCGGACGGCGCCACGCTAATCGTGGCGGACTGCGTCGACGGCGAAACGTAGCGCGGCCCGCGACCCTTTCGCGACGCGGCGACCCGCTTCGGAATATGGATGACGATCGATGCGGACGCGGCTGCAGGCACTGCGCTGACTCCTCGAATCGGCGCCGGCCCGGGCGGCATCGCACCGGAGCAGCCGGTAAGCCCAACCAAGAAAAGAGCAACGACTATTCCGGGTGCACGCATCGTCGAGAGACCTCGCTTTCCGAAGCTAGGTTCTCAAAGGCGTCGTCCAGCCAGCGTCCACATTCGGGAAGAAATTTTTGAAGGGCGCGAGGGAATGCGCCGCATGGATACGAACGTATGTTCGCATCTTCATTGTGTGTGGAGAACGTGCTTGGTAAACGAAGCGGTCGCGGTACTGAAACCGCGAGGACCCCGACCGTGCTGGGGGTGCTAGTGCGCTCGCGCGGCGATCGCCTCGAAAAAGGCCCGGTAGAGCTCGCCCGACAGCGTCTCATCTAGGTGCATTTGCTCCGGATGCCATTGCACCGCGACGAGCCACGGCTTTTCCGCGGGGTTCACCCATTCGATGGCCTCGACGATCCCGTCCGGCGCCGTGGCGACGATGCGAAGACCCTCGCCGGGCCGCTCGACCGCCTGATGATGCGAGGTCGACGTGGGGGCTTCGATCGTGCCGGCTTTGGACGCTAGGTATGAGTCCGGCGCGATGCGGACCGGATGGCGTCGCTCGTCGTCGTCGCCGTCGTGGTTCGCGAGATCCGGAACGAGCGTCCCGCCGAGGCAGACGTTGAGAAACTGCATCCCACGGCAGATCGCCAGCGTCGGGAGGGATCGCTTGAAGATCTCGTCGATGACCGGACGCTCGCGGTCGTCGCGCTCCGGCATCGCGAATCGGCACAGCCCTTGCGGATCCGCAAATCCATAGCCCAGCGGGTCGACGTCGGCTCCGCCGGTAAGCACGATACCGTCGACGCTCTCGAGCGCTTCCGTGTCGAGCGGCTCATCGATGGCGGCGAGCCAGACCGGATCGACCCAGTATCCGAAGCGTTCGCCGGCAGCTTCCAACGCCGAAGCGTAGAGGGCATACTTCGGCGTTCCCTGGTCGTAGCTCAATCCGATCCGCACCGATCCCCGCTTCCGCCCACCAAGGCCGCGCTCCCGGTTCCACGTGGAACACACGAGGGAGTTGCAGGCTAGGGTTCCACGTGGAACATGGCGCTACGACGATTTGCTGGTGGGTTCGCGGAGATTGGCGCGCTTCGACGAGCTCAGCGCTCCTCGGGGTTGCCCTTCGACTTCGCGCCTGCGGCGCTTCGCTCAGGGTGACACGGGCGTGTACGATAGAGCGGATGTACCGGCCCCATCAGCTCGACGAGAAGCTTGCCGCGGTTCTACCCGCTGAATCGTTGTATGCGGTCGGCGGGCGCGTTCGCGACGAGATCCGTTCGGAGCTCCTCGGGGAAACGTTGCCCATTAAGGACTTGGATTATGTGGTGGCCGGCGTGCCGTTCGATGACCTGCGTGAGCGCCTCGGGCGGTTAGGGCGGGTCGACGTCGTTGGCGCGGCCTTCGCGGTGATTAAGGTGACGCTCGACGGGGAGACCGTCGACGTCGGCATGCCCCGGCGCGAGCGCTCGACCGGGCACGGGCACCGCGAATTCGAGGTGCAGAGCGGTCCGGAGATTCCCCTGGCCGACGATCTCTCAAGACGCGATTTTCGGATGAATATGATCGCGCGAGCCTTGCCGGGCGGCGAGCTCGTCGACCCGTACGCCGGGGAAGCCGACATCCGCGCCGGCCGGATCGACATTCTGTCCGAGCAGACGTTCGAAGAAGACCCGCTGCGCATGCTTCGCGCGGCGCAGTTCGCCGCGCGCTTCGAGTACGAGCTCACGCCGAAAACTCGCGCGGCCATGACCCGTTCCGCCGCCATGGTGACGACCGTTTCGCCCGAGCGGATTGCGGATGAACTGACGAAGCTGCTCGTGCGGGCGCAGCGGCCCTCGATCGGTTTCGAGCTGCTTCGCGAGACCGGCATCCTCGCATACATCTGGCCCGAGTTGCTCGAGGGCGTCGGTGTCGATCAGAACGAATGGCACGCCTACGATGTATGGTGCCACAATCTTGTCACACTTGACGCAGCGGCACCCGGCGATCTCATCAATCGCCTCGCCGCGTTGCTCCACGATGTCGGCAAGCCGCGAACGAAGGACGGACCGCACTTTTACCGCCATGAGATCGTCGGCGCCGAGATGGTCCGCTCGATGCTCGAACGTTTTCGCTTCTCAAATGAGGTCGTCGACACGACCGAACGCCTGGTTCGCCAGCACATGTACGTCGCCGACCCGGATATGAAGGACGCGACCTTGCGGCGCTTCATCCGGCGGATCGGCCCGGCGTCGCTCGAGCGTCAGTTCGCGTTGCGCATGGCGGACGTTGCGGGCTCCGGGCTGCCCAAGCGCGGCGATGGGAACGAGCGCTTCGCGGCGCGCGTCCACGACGAAGTCGCGCGGGCGCCGGCGTTTTCCGTCGCGGATCTGCAAATCGGCGGCGAAGACGTCGTGGCGGCACTCGTTCGTCGCGGCGCCGCCGCGCCGGGATTCCAGGGTGACGAGCGCGTCGGCGACGCGTTGCGCTGGCTATTCGAGCAGGTCACCGATGAGCCCGAGCGTAACGAGCGCCAAACCCTCCTGACGCTGCTCGACGAACACCTCGATAAAGAGGAGACGATCGGCGCGTAAGGGCGCCGTTCATTTTCTCTGTCATCGGAATTTCTTTGGGTCGCATCATCGCTCTCGTCAATCAAAAAGGCGGCGTCGGCAAAAGCACGACGGCCGTCAATTTGGGTGCGGCGCTCGCCGTTCTCGGCAAACGCGTGCTGGTCGTCGATGCGGATCCGCAAGGCAACACGACCACCGGATTCGGCATCGATAAGAACTCCGTGAAACGCGACTTCTATCACGTGCTGATGCAGGAAGCCTCGATCGACGATGCGATCGTGCAAAGCGAAATCCCGCTGCTGCAGGTCGTCCCCGCTACGATCAACCTCGCCGGCGCGGATATGGAGCTGGTCGCCGCGCTCTCGCGCGAAACGCGCTTGCGCAACGCGCTCGCAAGCGTTTCGGCGCACTACGACTACATCTTCATCGATTGTCCGCCGTCGCTCGGATTGCTTACCGTCAACGCACTGACCGCTGCAGACGATTGCATCATTCCGGTGCAAGCCGAGTTTTACGCACTCGAAGGTCTCGCGCAACTCACGCAAGTGATTTGGCGCGTACGCGACGCACTCAATCCGACGCTGCACGTAAGCGGCGTGCTCGTCACGATGTACGACGGGCGCACGCGTCTCGCGATGGAAGTGATCGCCGAACTGGAACGGCACTTCCCCGAGCAGATCTTCAAGACGCAAATCCCGCGCAACATCCGCATTTCCGAAGCGCCGTCGTACGGCAAGCCCGTCATCCTGTTCGACGTGAAGAGCCGTGGCTCGCAAGCCTATATGGCGGTCGCGCGCGAACTGCTCGAACCGATCGGCGTCCACGCGTGAGCCAGCCCAAGCGCGGTCTCGGGCGCGGCCTCGGTGCGCTGCTGGGCGACACACCCGTCCCCGTCTCGGCGGCCCAGGACCAGCTGCGCGAGATTCCGGTCGCCGCGATCACCCCCAACCCATTCCAGCCGCGCAAGACCTTCGACGAAGCCGCCCTGGACGAACTCAAGACCTCGATTGCCGAGTATGGCGTGCTGGTGCCGATCATCGTCCGCCGGCGCGATGCGGGATACGAACTCGTCGCGGGCGAGCGTCGCTGGCGCGCCTGCGCCGCGCTGCAGCGCGCGACCATTCCGGCGATCGTCCGCCAAAGCGACGACCGCGACTCGCTCGAAGTCGCCATCGTCGAGAACCTTCAGCGCGAGAATCTCAACGCGATCGAAGAAGCCGCCGGCTTCGCGCAACTCATCGAAGAGCACGATTTCACCCAAGAAGACGTCGCGCGCCGCCTCGGCAAGAGCCGTCCGACCATCGCGAACTCCTTGCGGCTGCTCTCACTTCCGGACGCGATCAAGGCGATGCTCGTCGCCGGACAACTGAGCGCCGGTCACGGGAAGGCACTGCTCTCCGCACCGGAAAGCCAACGCGTGGCGCTCGCCCGCCGTGCGATCGAAGAATCTCTGAACGTCCGCCAGCTCGAGCACCTCGCCGGCGCCTCCGGCAGCGCCGCGCCGGCCCGCACCGCCGCGCCGGCGCGCCTGCGCGAACTCTCGCCCGAGGAAAACGATTTCGAATCGCGCCTGCGCGAACGCTTTGGAACGCACGTCGCAATCGTTCGCAGCGGCGCCGGCGGCCGCATCGAACTGCGCTTCGCTAACGACGGCGAGCTGGTGCGCATCGGCGAACTGCTGCTCGAAGAGAACTAGCGTGTTTTTGACGCTATCGCGCATGATGGTCGTGCTGATGGCGGGGGTGCTGTGCTTTACGCTGCTGGTACCGATGGCGCTGAGGAATCATCAGCCGTGGCTGGCCGCGGGCGTTTCTATCGTCTTCGCGGCGTATGCCGTTGTAAATATACTTTTATGGCGACGCATGAAACCGCGCGCGTAACGCGCGCCGGCCGCGCCGCGCTGCTGCACGGCGTCTATCTGATCGTTAACGAAGGCGAACGGGATCCGGTTGCCATCGCACGCGCCGGCCTCGACGCCGGCGTCACGGTCGTCCAATATCGCGCCAAGCGCGGCATCGATACCGCGCATCTGCGCGCCATTCGCGCCGCTACGGCCGCACGCGGCGCGCTGCTGATCGTCAACGACGACTGCGACGCAACGCTCGTCTTCGATGCCGACGGCGTGCACTTAGGCCCGGACGACGCGGGATTCGATCGGGTTGCCAACGTTCGCGCCGCGCTCGGCGACCGGCTCATCGGTCTGAGTTGCGGCACCGAGGCCGAAGCGCACGCCGCCGGCGACGCCGATTATCTGGGCGTCGGCGCCGTCTACGCCACCGGGTCGAAGGACGACGCCGGCAACCCCATCGGAATCGCCGGCATGCTCGCAGTCGCACGGGCGACGCACCTGCCGGTCGCGGCGATCGGCGGCATCACGTACGAATTGCTTGCCGAGGTGCGCGCGAGCGGCGTCGCGATGGCCGCCGTTATCTCCGCGGTAGCGAACGCATCGGATCCGGCGGAAGCCGCGCGCGCACTCGTCGCTCGCTGGAACGGCGGTGGGCGCGCGTGATCGACCGCAGCGCAACGTTTGCCGCGCTCAAGGCGCTCTTTGCGCCGTACGCCTCGCATCTGACGGTCACGTCGGACGACGCGAAAAACTACATGCTCGACGGCGCCTACTCGCGGGAGATGAAGCGCGCGATGTTCTTCGGCGGCGTGCGCTACGGAAAGAGCTACGTCAGCGTGCACCTGATGCCGGTCTACACCAACCCCGAGCTGCTCTCACCAATCTCGGACCGCTTGCGCAAACGCATGCAAGGCAAATCGTGCTTCAACTTCAACCAGCCCGAACCCGATCTGTTCGCCGATCTGGCGCTGCTGATTCATAACGGTTTTAAGAAGTACGAAGCGCAGGGATATATCCAGAAATGAACGGGCCGATCGTCCTCTCCATCGGCAGCACCCACCCATGGAACGTAGCCGGCGTCGGGCGCGACCTGACGATCGGCAGCGAGCTGAGTGCCCGGGTCTTCACCGCGGTGGCCGCGGTTTCGGCGCAGGACGCGCGCGGCGTCCGCGCACTGCAAACGATCGCCGGCGACGTCTTTGCAGCCCAGCTGCAGGCGCTGCCGTGGGCTGCCGCCGGCGCGGTTCGCGTCGGAGCGCTGGCGACCGCCGAGAATGCCGCACTGGTCGCGACGATGCTGCGCGCGCATCCCGGCACCCCGGCCGTCGTCGATCCGGTCTTCGCCGCCAGCCAAGGCGGCAATCTCGCCGATGCCGCGGCGCGGGCGGCCGTACGCGAGGAGCTGGCCGTGCTGCCGTCCGTCATTCTCACCCCCAATCTCGACGAAGCTGCGCTGCTGCTGGGCGTCGAGCGGGTTGACCGCGAGTCGATTGCCGAGGCGGCGCAGGTGCTTCAACGGCGCGGTCCGCTGGCGGTGCTGGTGAAGGGTGGCCATTTGAACGGCGATCCCGCGGACGCCCTTGCTACGGCGTCCGGAGTCGAACTGCTCGCCGAGTCGCGGATCGCCGCGGAGATGCGCGGCACCGGCTGCACCCTTGCAATGGTTCTGGCCTGCGAACTCGCGCGCGGTGCGGAGCTGCGGGATGCCGTGTCGGCCGCGCGCACGTACGTCCGCGCGAAGCTGGCCGCGCATTGATTGAAGGAATCCAGCACCCTTTGAACGACCCCACAGAGCCCATGACGACGCCATCCGCCGGCGCGAAGCCGCGCGTTCTCTCCGGCATGCGCCCGACGGGCGACCTGCATCTCGGCCACCTGGTCGGGGTGCTCACGCAATGGGTCACCTACTGCGATACCGCCGATCCATTTTTTCTGATCGCCGATCTGCACGCGTACACGACCGAGTTCGACGATCCGGCGAAGATTCGCGCCGCGCGCAACGACATGGTGGCGGTGTGGCTCGCCGCCGGCGTCGACCCGAAGAAGTCCACAATCTTTCTGCAGTCGGGTGTTCCGGAGATCAGCGAACTCCTCACGCTGCTCTCGATGATCACGCCGGTGTCGTGGCTCGAGCGCGTGCCGACCTACAAGGGACAGATCGAGGCGCTCGGATCCGAAATTGCAACGTACGGATTTCTGGGCTATCCGCTGCTGCAGACGTGCGACATCGCGATCGTGCGCGGACAGTACGTGCCGGTCGGCAGAGACCAGGTGGCGCACCTCGAGTTCGGACGCGAAGTCGTCCGCCGCTTCAACCATCTCTACGGAAAAGGCGAAGCGATTCTCGTCGAAGCACAGCCAACGCTCACGGAGTTCGCGGAAATTCCCGGCACCGACGGCCGGAAGATGAGCAAGTCGTACGACAACACGATTACGATCGCCGACGACGAAGAAACGACGACGAAAAAAGTGCGCTCGATGATCACCGACCCGCTCAAAGTGCGGCGCGGCGATCCCGGCCATCCGGAAGTGTGTCCGGTCTTCGCGCTGTGGAAATTCGTCAACCCGGCCAAGGTCGACGGGATCGCCGCCGAATGCCGCAGCGGCGCTCTCGGCTGCGTCGCCGATAAAACCGATTTTGCCGAGCAGCTCAATGCCTACTTACGCCCGATGCGCGAACGTTACCAAACATACGTGAACGACCCCGCGCAAGTGGAGCGCATCATCGAAGAAGGCACCGCACGCACGCGCGAGATCGCCTCCGGCGTTTTGGCAGACGTCAAACGCGCGATGTATTTGACGTAAGGAAAGGACCGCTGCTTTGGGTGTGAAGGACGCGTTCGCCGCGATGGGCGAGCTGATACGGGCCTCCGGCCCCGACTGGGTCGAGGCGATGGGAAAACGCACGCTGTTGACGCTCGGCCTTATCGTGCTCCTCGCAATTGTCGACATAACCGTGCTCGAACGCGGAGCTTCACTCGAAGCGCCATTGTTGATTCAGGAGGCGATCGTATGCGTGTTGTCGCTGTTTCTGTGGATCGACGCGATGCGCTTGATCGATCCCGAGCTTCCGGCTCACATTTAAGCTTTTTCTGAAACTCATTTGGATTTGCGCGCTCTTCCTTTTGTTGTCCGTCCCAGCGCTTATCCCGTTCTTCGTGCTGGCCGCCTTTCGGCAGTTCGCACTCGCTATTGCGTTTGCGATCGTTGCAATTTACGTACTCATCACGAAGTTCTGGTTTGCTTTTTTTGTGATCGATAAAAAAGAGCGTCCCGTTCGATTTTCCTGGCGGCTCACTGCTGGAATCACGTTTCTTCCGACGTTCGTACTCATCGCCTTAGCCTTAGTACCCGGCTACGTCGCACACCAGTTGTTCCTCAAGATACCGTACGGCTTCTCGTCTCCGGTCGTCTTCGTTCTCACCCAGTGCATCGAAATCGCGATCGCATTCGTGACGTACACGTGGCTGTATTCCTTGAGCGCACGATGGCTGCCGGTCGCCGAGCGTCTTCATCCAGACCTCGTTTGAAGGCGACGGTCGCTTGCTCGGCCGACGCTCCCTCCGCCGGCGGTGTTAATCCAACTGCGACGGAAGCGAAACAGAAGCGGGTGGCGCGGGGCTGATGGGGGGCCGACAATACATTAAGCAAGCCGAGGATGAAGCGACGGCTTGTCATCGTCCCTTCGCATGATTGCGACGTCCGCGGGATGCACGAGTTCCCCTACTTCCACTCGTGCTTCCCCGGCGTGGGGACGGCATTTTGTCATCGTGAGCGTAGCGCCGCAGGCGCGTAGTCGAAGGACCGCCACCAAAGCAAAACCCGCCTACTTCTAGGCGGGCTTTTTAATGCGACGTCCACGGGGACGGTATTTTGTCATTCTGAGCGTAGCGCCGCAGGCGCGCTGCGCGCCTACGCTCAGGATGACAGATGCAGCGCCCCCTCCGCAAAAGCAGCGCCCCCTTCTCAAAAGCAGCGCCTCTATTTCAACTGCAGCGCCTGTGTCACTACCCTTTGAACTTCGGGAGGGTCTTGGCGATCGAATCGAGGGCCCAGTCGATGTCTTCGAGTGACGCGGCGTACGAAAAGCGCAGATAGCCTTTGCCGGCGGCGCCGAACGAGGAGCCGCCGCCGCACGCGACGCCGCCCTCTTCCAACAGGAACTTCGCGAGCGCTTTATCGTCCATCGTGATTTCGCTGACGTTGGGGAAGGCGTAGAACGCGCCTTCGGGCATCGTGCACGATACCTTGGCGATTGCGTTGAGCCCGTTGACGAGCCGGTCGCGACGCTGACGGAAGATGTCGTTCATGCGCACGACCGGCGTATCGTCGCCTTTGAGCGCCGCGACGCCCGCCATCTGCACGAAGCTCGCGACGCAGCTGAACGTGTTGTTGTTGAACAGCGTTACCGTCTTCGCCAAACGTTCCGGCATGATCGCGTAGCCGAGCCGCCAGCCGGTCATCGCGTAGGCTTTCGAGAAACCGTCGACGACGATCGTGCGCTCGTGCATCCCCGGAAGCGCCGCGATCGAAACGTACTCGCCTTCCAAGTACAGGTTGCGGCTATAGATCTCGTCGGCGATCACGATGAAGTCGTTCTTGACCGCCATCTCGGCGATGCGCTCGAGATCGCCCTTCGTCAACACGCCGCCGGTCGGGTTGTGCGGCGAGTTGATCATCACCGCTTTGGTTTTCGGCGAGACGCGTTTTTCGAGCTCGTCCAGATCCATGCGCCAGTTACGCGCTTCCAGCAGCGGAATCGGTTGCACGTTGGCTTCCAAGTACGACGCGCACGATGCGTACGCGGGATACGCGGGATCGAAGTAAATGAACTCGTCGCCCTTATCGAGCAGCGCGCTCAAGATGTTCCAAATGATCGGCTTTGCGCCGGGAGAGATTACGACGTTGTCGGCGGTCCACTCCGGCGTGATGCGGCGAAAGCGGCTGGCGTATTCGGCGATCGTTTCGCGCAGGATCAACATGCCCGACGACGGCGTGTAGTGCGTGTGATTGTCGTAGAGCGCTTCGATCGCGGCTTTTTTGATATGCTCCGGCGTATCGAAGTCGGGTTCGCCGATCTCCATGTGCACGACGCGCCGTCCTTCGGCTTCGAGTTGCCGCGCGCGAGCGAGCACTTCAAAGGCATTCTCGGCCCCTAGGCGAGCGACGGCTGCGGCGATTCGGTCTTCATGGACTGCAAGCATCGTAGGCGTTCCTTCCGGCAGAAATACGACTAAACAAACGTCAAGGGGGCCTCTCGCGGGCGGCGAAACCCCAGCGCCTATGCGCACGCTGTCGGAAGTTTTCGCACCTGGTGCACCAACGCTGCCGGAGGGGCTCCGAACGCTCGTCGTTTCGCCCGACCGCGAGTTGGAACCTGGAATGACGGTGCGTGCGGCGTTCGCGTTCCGCAACCAGGGCGGCGCGGTCGCCACCGGCGTTCGCGTCCGGTTCAATCTTCCGGAAGGGCTCGTCTACTTGGTCGGTTCGGGGCAGCTCGACGGCAGCGACCTCGACGACGAACTCGGCAACTCGCCGCTTATCTCGCGCAGCGGCGCGCACATCGGCGACGTCGCACCGGGCGACGAGCGACGCATCGAAATATCGTACAGCGTCGCCGGCGCGATCGAAAACGGAACGACGATCGAACTCCAAGCCGCCGTCGCCTCGTTTGAACTGGCCCCCGTCGGCTCCAACGTCGTGCGCCTGATCGCGCGCAGCAAGCCGCAGCTTGCCAACGCCCTTACCCGCATCGGCATCGAAGCCCGCCAAGACGCCGTCCCTGGATCCGAGGCGCAGATCACGGTTCGCATACACAACGCCGGCGAGTCCAGCGCCCACGACGTGGTCGTCGTCTCGCCGATCCCGGAACATACCAGCTACGTCGCCGGCTCGGCGCGGGTCAACGGCCGGGAGACCGAGCGCGACCTCGGCGTCGCCTTCGACCGGATGTACGCGCCGACGGTCGCGGCGACGCTCCCGGCGAGCGCCTCCGCCACCCTCGTCTATCGCGTTCGAATCGACGCCCCGCTGCCGGACGGCACACGCATCGTCGCCCCGGCACAGATCGCTTCCCAGGAAACGGCCTCCTTTGCCCTTGAGGCCGCCTCGCTGGTCGTCCGCGCGACCCCGGATTTCGGCGATGACCGGACCACCTTCACGGTCGAACCGTCGCACGACGTCCGGCCGGGCCAGCGCGTCGTGCTCGCGCTCGCGGCCTATAACGCCGGAACCTCGGCCGCCGAGAACGTGACCGCGACCATCGAGCTGCCCGAGACGCTGATTCTGGTTCGGGGCGCCTCCGGTATCGACGGGCGCGCCGTCCGCGAGCGCCGCAAAGAGATGCTGGCCTTCGATCTCGGCCGCATCGACGCGGGGGAGCGGGTCGAACTGCGCACCGAGGCCGTGGTAACGTCGCCGCTGCCCGACGCCGCCGCCCTCGACGTCGCCGGAGTCCTGGCGTGGGAGCCCGCCGGCGACGACGCCGTGCGCCGCTTCGAGCGCACCGTCGCGGTCCGCTCCGAACCATCGCTGCCGCAGCGCCGCAACGCGCTCGTCCGCGTGGCCGGCGAAGTGATTCGCCCCAGCGACGAACTCGAAGCCAACATTCTTCTCGCCAACGACGGCAGCGCCGCGGCAAGCGACGTGGTGCTGCACCTGCGCGTCGATCCCGCGCTCGACGACGTGCGCGTGTTCGAAAAAAACGCGCGCCTGTCGATCGACGGCGACACGATCGATCTCGGTTCGCTGGAAGCCTTCGGGCTGCGCAAACTCGTTCTGCGCGCGCGCGTGCGCTCGCCGTACGCCGACCGCAGCGAGGTGCACGTCGGCGCGAGCGTGCATACGCGCGAACTCGGTGAGACGCCGCTCGGCGAAGCGATCTGGCGCGTCGACTCGCATCCGGCATTTTCCGCAGAGACGTCCAAGCTGGAACTCGGCAGCGACGCGACGCTGCGTCCCAACCAGCTCGCTGACGTCGACATCGCGTTGGCCAATAGCGGCACCGACGTCGCGCACAACGTGCGCCTGCGGCTCTACGTATCGCCCGAAGCGCGACTCGAAAGCGTCGATGGTGCGATCCGCGAGAAGTCGTCGCTCGTCTTCGGCGAGATTCTCCCCGGTGCGAGTGCGAAAGCGCGTCTCGGTTTGCGTTTGCTGCGCAGTCTTGCAAAGGAGTATCCGGTCACGATCGACGCGGTCCTCACCGCGGATGCCATGCTCCCGGTTCCGCTCGCGCGACTGACGATCGCCACGACGGCCGAGCCCGACTTCTCGGTCGGCACGTTTCGCAGCGAACCGATCGACGTGGTCGACGTCGGCGAAACGGTCGAGTGGGTGCTGCACGTGCGCAACGGTGGCGACGGCCCGGCCCGGCGCGTGCAAATCACGATCGCGCAGCCGGAGACGCTCATCTACGTTCCCAACTCGACGACGGTCAACGACGTACCGGTGCGCGACATCGGCGCGAGCGCGCCGTTCGCGACCGCCCGCGGAATCGTTCTCAACGACGTCGATCCGGGAGTCGAAGCGACGATTCGCTGGCGCGACGTCGTGCACAACGGACTTCCGGCGGGTGAAGCGATCGTGCACGTCGCGCACGTGCAGTACGACGGCGAGCGTGACGACGAAGTGATCTCAAACGAGTTGAAGGTCCGCGCGACGCCGGTCTTTGCGAACGCGATTCCCGGGTTGCCGTTCGGCCTCGACGGCATGATCGGACCGGCCTTCGGCGGCGGCCAGCGCGCGATCACTGAAGATCGCTACGTGGAACTCCCGCCCGCGACGCCGGTCGGCGAATCCAATGGGGCTCGGGCGATCGGGCACACTTCGTATATGGCGCTCGACGGGGGAAGCGATGCGGTCGTTCCGGAAATGCCCGGCCGCGATCAGATGGAATCCGGCATCTTCGATTCCTCGATCGTCGGTAATCGCGCCGGAACCACCGTCGCGTTTACGGCGGAGCGTCTAGCCAAAGCGCTGCGTTTCGTGGACGAAGCACGGTTCGACGGGCTGGTCACGCATCTGTTTGCGCTGCGCGCGTTCCTCCCCGATGCAATCGGCGACACGCACGCCGGCACCGTGACCGCGCTGCGCGATGCGCTGCGCGAAGAACTCGACCGGCTCTTCATCAAGCTGCGCTTGCCCAACTACGTCATCGCGCCGCGCGACGTCGAGACGCCGTCGCTGCGTTCGACGATCGAGCGCGTGCTGCACGACGCCGGCGCCGCGCGCGGCGTTCCGGCCGAGCCGGCGGCCGCTAGCGTCGTTTTGCGCGGCAGCTACGAACCGGTCGAAATTCAGGAGCTCACCGAACGCCTCCACGACTGCGAACTTGCAAGCGCCCTGCCCTGGGCGGCCCTGGCACGGCTGCTTCCCGACGCGACCAATCAGCTCGCGCACTATCGTGCGCTGCTCGTCGAACGGCTCGACGCGCTGGCGGAATCCGATTCCGCCGAGTTCCTGGATGCACTGCAGCGCAAGCGCGACGCCGCGCTGGACGGTGCCCTCGACGTCGTGCGCACGTCGCTGCACGCAGGCGTGTAGATGCTCGTGCTCATCATCATCATCGTGGTCGTCGTGGCCGCGGGCGTCGCGGGGTATGCGATCTTCGCGCCGCGCCGCAAAGCCGAGCACGTCCGCACGCCCGAGCGCGCGCCGCTCGCGGCGAAAACCGGATGGTCCGAAACCGCCGGTCTGGAGTTCGCCGAACTTTCCGAGTCGGCGCGCTGCGATATGATTTTCGCAGTCGCCGCCCTCGACGACGACGCGTCGCAGCATTTGCTCGAGCACGCGCTCGGGGATCCGGCCGAGGCGGTGGCGACCGCCGCAGCCCACGCGCTCATCACGCACGGCCACGCGAGCGTCGTCGAAGGGTTCCTCGCGGCCCATCCGGGCGAACGCGCGGATCGCATCGCCGCTACCCTCGCTCTCCTTCAATAAGGGCAAAGGCGGACACGAAGTGCCCTCAGAAAGAGCCCTGCGTGCCTGGTAGCTCGCTAACCGGAATCTTCGCTCCGGGGTCTCCCGCATTAGTCGAGGGGCTTCGGACGCTTGTCCTCGAGCCCGCACGCTCCGCCGGCCCGGGCGAGACCATTCGCGCCGAGTTTTCTTTTTCGAACTTCGGCGGCGCCTCGGCGACCGGGGTGGTGGTTCGCTTCTCGCATCCGCAGGGCGCGTCCCATATCGAAGGCTCAGACCTGATCGACGACCGTCCGTTCACCGACGGCTCCTGGGTCGATGCCACCGGCGCGTCCGCGGGCGATCTCGACGCAAACCAGCAGCGTAAGATCGCGTGCTCGTTCCGCGTCAACGATACCATCGAAGACGGGACCGAACTCGTTTTCCAGGCCGCTCTTATCAGCGATCAAACGCCGCTGGTCGCCTCGAATATCGAGCGCGTCGTCGTGCGCAGCCGGCCGGTGCTTTCGGGCAGTTCGACGCTGGTGACGCTCGACGCACCCGAGCGTCCGCGCCCCGGCGACGTCGTGACCGTCCGCGCGACCGTCGCGAACACGGGCTCGTCGAGCGCCAACGACGTCGTCGTCCTGCTGCCCACGCCGGATCACACCGTCTACATACCGCGCAGCGCGCGCATCGACGGACGCGTCGTTACCACATTTGACGGAGAACCATTCGACTACGATAGCGGCATCGTCGCGGCCGAGCGACTGGCGCCCGGCGCGTCGATCGGTATCGAGTATCAAGCCGCGATCGATTCACCGCTCCCCGACGGCACGCGCCTGCGCGTAACGGGGACCGTCGGCGCGCGCGAAATCTCCGAGTTCGCGCTCTCGTCGGCGGAGATCGTCGTCGCGTCGCCGGTCGACTTCAGCGGTGAGGAGACCGCGCTTACGCTGCTGTGCGACGATGCGGTGACGCCGGGCACGCGCATCCCGATGATTTTGCGCGCCGTAAACGCCGGCACCGGCGCGGCGGAGTTCGTCACGTTCGCGTTCGCACTGCCTGCGGGACTCGTCTACGCGCCCGGGTCGGCCCAGGTCGACGGGCAACCCGTCAGCGACGAAACGATTCCCGGACTCACCTTTTCGCTCGGTACCGTTTCCGCCGGACGCGTCGTCGAAGCCGGCCTGACCGCCACCGTTGCCGTTCCCGCGCCGGGTGCCGAGGCCGCACTGCCGGTCGAAGCGGCCCTGCGCTGGAAGGGCGGAGAGCGCGATTTTGCACGCCGGCTCACCGCGCGCACCGCGCCGCGTTTCAACCGCGCGCGTAACTTCGTCGAAGCCGATCGCGGCAGCGCCGCCTCGCGCGACGACGTCGCGTTCCTCGTCCACGTCTACAACGACGGCACGGCACCCGAGCGCGACGTCCGCCTGCGCGTGATCACCGGCGTGCACCTCGACGACGTGCGCATCGGCGAATCCGACGACGAAGCGATTGCCTATCGCGAGCCGATCGATCTCGGCCTGATTCCACCGCATCACGAGCGCATCTTTACCGTTTCGGCACGCGTCGCATCGAAAATTCCGGATCGTTCCAACGTGACGCTCGGCGCGGTGCTCGAACACGACAGCGGCGCGATCGATCTCGGAACGGCGACCGTCGTCGTGCGTTCGCGGCCCAACGTCGAACGTTCGAGCGTCGCGTGGGAAGTCGCCGGTAACGAGCCGCTTCGTCCGAATCGATTCGTCGACGTTGCGATTCGCTTCACCAATAGCGGATCCGACGTGCTGCGCGACGCGCGTCTCGCGCTAACGGTTCCGCCCGAGATCGCGCTCGAGCGCGCGGTCGACGCCCGCCGCGATCGCGACGGCCTCTATTTTGGCGACGTTCCGGCCGAGACGTCGCACGAAGCGCGCATCACGTTGCGCCTGCTGCGCCCCGTCTTGGGCGATCGCACGATCGCACTCGAAGGCTGGCTGCAAGGGAAAGGCATCAGCCCGGTGCAGCTCGCGCCGCTCGAGATTCCGACGTTCGCCGAGCCGCAGTTCGCGCAAAGCGCGCAGCTGATCGCCGCGCCGTCGCAGTTCGTCGACGCCGGCGAACGCGTCTTCTACGAAGTTCGCCTGCGCAACGACGGCGACGGGCCGGCCAATCGTCTGTTGATCCGCGTCGTACCGACCAACCTCGCCGTGTACGTGCCGTCGAGCACGACGCTTAACGGCCTCGCTATTGCGGACGACGGCGGCGTATCGCAGCTTTGGTCGCAGCGCGGCCTCGCGCTGACCGACGTCAATCCCGGCGTCGAACTGCGCATCCGTTTTGAGATGAGCGTCATGGCGCCGCTTGCGGCCGGCACCACGCTCGAGACGCGTGCCGTTTTGGAATGGGGCACCGGGCAAACGATTGCGATCGCCGCTCCGGCGCTGAAAGTTCAAGCGCAGCCGACGCTCGGCGAGTCGACGATCGGCACGCCGATTTCGATCGCGCAAGCGTTCCCCGCAGCACCGCCCGCGTACGAACCGCCCCCGCTTCCGGAACCCGATCGCGCGTTTGTCCCCGCCGAGCCGATCGCTGCAGCGCCGCCTCCGGAAGAGCATGTGGAAGAAGTTGCGGTCGATATGACGCCGATCGGACCGCCGGTGGACGTCGTCGCCGAGCCGATCCCGCAAGCGATCGTCGACGTGATCGCTGCGAACGCCGAAACGCTCATTCAAGAACCGGAACCGGAACCGGAGCCCGAACCAGAGCCAGAAGCGCCGCCCGAGCCGGAACCTGTCGCGTCCGGTCCGCTGCTCTACTTGGATCTCTCGGCGGAGCGCCTCGATACAACGCTGCGAATGCTCGACCGCGCCGATGCAGGCGGCCTGGTGCAGCATCTCTTTGCGATGCGTCTGCTTTTGCCGGAAGCTGCGTCAGGCGGCTCGCCCGCGCTGCAGACGGCTTTCGCAACGGCCAATCGCGCGATGCGCGCGCCGTTGGATCGCTTCTTCGTGCGTTTGCGGATGCCGCGTCTGGCGGTCACGGCCAAGGACCTTGAAGACCGCGACAGCCGGTTTGCGCTCCGCGCGCTCGTCGACGAACTCGTCTTCGCATCCGAGCAAGATCCGCCGGAGCTGCGCGCCGGTGTCGTTCGCTTGCGCGGCAAGATCGACGTGGATCTGCTGCACTCGCTCTCGGGCGAACTCGAAACCGCCCCGCTCGGTGCGGTCACGCCGTGGGTCATCAACGCGCACCTTCTCGGCACGGCGATCGCGTACGACGGAACCGAAAACGAGTCGCTCGGCAGCTACCGCGGCGAGCTGCTCAAAGTGCTCACCGTTCTTTCGGAGTTGCCGATCGACGAATTTCATCGCGTGTTAACGACGAGCGTGAATCGCTCGCTCGACGAATCGCTGGGCGGCGTCCTCGAAGCGTTGCGCGGGGTCGCGCATCTGGCCGTCGAGTGATCGACTCGCCGTTCATTCTTGCTGGAATCATCGTCCTCATCGTCGGGTTCGTCCTCGCAATCGCGGCCACCATCATCCGCACGCGCAGCGAGAATTCCTATTCGATACCGAAAAGCGCGCGCGCGTACGAGCCGGACGACGAGGTACGCGAGCCCGCCGATTTGTCGAAGCTCGACGCGTTGATGACGACGCCGGTCGCCGAAGAACCCGAACCCATCGAAGACCTCGAACCGGAACCGCCCGTCGCGCCGCAAGCCGTGATCATCGACGTGCCGCAACGCTTGGAAGACGATCCGCTGCCGGATCTTTGGGCGCGTCTCGTTACGTCCGAAGACGGCCAGCTCAGCGTGCAGGATCGTTTGGATATGGTCTCGCGTCTCGAAATGGTCGGCGAGAAGTGGTGCATCGATGCCTTAAAGTCAGCGACGCGCGAAGAACAGGATCCGCAAGTCAACGCCGCCGTCCGCGAAACGCTAACCCGACTACACCCCTTGTCATCCTGAGCGTAGGCGCGCAGCGCCGAAGTCGAAGGAGCGCTACTAAGGAAAAACCCGCCTCAGGCCGGCCTTCTCTTTCGCGGTCCTTCGACTACGCTCACTGCGTTCGCTACGCTCAGGATGACAAAGCGGCTAAGGCTTCTTGTTGAAGTATTTTACGAGAATGTCGCGCGCGATTGGTGCTGCGACCTCCGCGCCGTAGCCGCCGCTGCGGTCGACGAATACGGCCATCGCTATTTTTGGATGCTCGCTCGGCGCCCAGGCGATGAACCACGTCGTGTTCGCGCCGTTTCCGTTGTCGGTTTCCACCGTTCCGGTTTTTCCCGAAAACGGCAGCCCGTCGATGCCTAGGCCGGCCGCGGTGCCGCCGGGCTGCGTCACTTTGCCCATGCCTTCACGCACCGCTTTGAGGGACGCTTGCGTGACCGGCACCTGACGGATCGTCTCAGGCGCGAACGTTTTGATGACCGCGCCTTCCGGGCTGCGAATCTCTCGTACGATCTGCGGGTGATGCAGCGTTCCGCCGTTTATCACGGTCGACGCGATGTTGGCCATCTGTAAGGGCGTGGCTTGCATGGCGCCCTGCCCGATCGCGAGGAAACACGAGTCGCTCGGCTCCATCGGCAGGCCGTACTCTTTCATCTGCCACGCGTTGGTCGGCCAGTTGCCCTCGCCCTCGCCCGGGATATCGATCCCGGACTTCGCCGCTAGCCCGTACGCGAGCGCGTATTTGCGCAGCCGGTCGAGGCCGAGCCACCAGCCCAGCCGGTAGAAATAGCCGTCGCTCGAGGCTGCCAGCGCCGGCACGAAGGTCGTGTCGCCGAGGCCGCCGGCGGCGATGTCGCGCGCTTCGTATCCGCCGCAATTCCACTCGCCGGTGTCGTTGACGACCTGATCGACCTTCACCACACCTTCGGTCAGAGCCGCCGAACCGGTCACCATTTTGAAGGTCGATCCCGTCGGCGTCGCGGCGGCGATGCCGCGATCGAGCATGATGTCGCTTGGATCGGTCAGGTCGTAGGTCTCGCGCCGCCACCGGTCGGCGGCGAAATCGTTGGGGTTGAAGTTCGGGTAGCTGGCGAGCGCCATGATCCCGCCGGTCCAAGGATCCATGACCACCACGGCGCCGCTGAGCTTGCGGCCGCGCCCCCAGCGTTCCAATCCGTCGACGAGCGCTTTCTCGGTAATCTCCTGGAGGTTGCGATCGATGTTGGTCACGATCGTATCGCCGGGGATGGCGGCTTGCGACGAGAGTTTCGCACTCGAAACGACGGCTCCGGTTGCGTCGACCACGACGCGCTGGCCGCCGGCGACGCCCCGCAGGTAATTATCGTACGACGCCTCCAGGCCGTCTTTGCCGATCACGTCGTTGGGCGTATAGCCTTGCTGTTTTAAGCGCTCGTATTCTTCCTCGGTGATCGCGCCGACGTAGCCGAACAGATGCGAGCCGCGTTCGCCGAGCGGATAGTTGCGTACCGGCTGCACTTCCAAGTCGACGCCCGGGAGATCCGTGAGCAGTTCCGAAACGCGCGCGACGGTCGCGACCGGGAGATCGCTCACCAGCACGACCGGCCCGTATGGTTCGTACGTGACGACCTCATCGAAATCGTGATAGTTGACGCCGCGATGATGCAGCAGGCGGCCCCACAGTTTCGCTTCGTCGACACCGGTCGTGCGCGCGAGCGTCGCGAGTTCGCCTTTCACGTCGGTTACTTGCGACGGAATCAATCCGACGACGAACGACGGACGGCTGCGCACGAGCACTTTTCCGTTGCGGTCGTAGATGATGCCGCGGGGTGCGGCGACCGGAATGAGCCGGATCTGATTGGCGAGCGCGGCGGCGCGATACCGGTCTCCATCGACGAGTTGGATCTGCACGAGACGCACCACCAGCGCCAGAAGCGCCAGCACGATGGCCAGTGCGAACGCCACGATTCGCCATGGCGGGCGCTCCCAAGGCGTGCGGCGCGAGGGCAGGCGCGTCGCGCTCACGAGCGGCTCGCTTCGACGCGGCGCACGACCAGCATCGCGACCAGCATCACGGCGACGTTCATCACGGCTTGCAGCAGCGCTTCGCGCAAATGCATCGCGCCGAGTCCGGGCGGATAGCCTTCAAATCCCATCACCGTCCAGAACAGCAGCGACCGCACCAGCGTCGCGAACGCGACGATCGTGCAGACCAGCGGCAGCGAATCGGCAAAGAATCCGCGCGAGAGCATGCCGGCGAGCACCGCAACGAGCGTCGTCGAAATCGTCCAGGCGCCGCCGCTCCGCGGCGAGAGCACGTCCTCGCACAACCCCGCGACCAAGCCGAAGAGTGCCGCGCGCGGCGCGTCGACGCGAATCGCGTACCAGACCACGACCACCAGCACGACGCTCGGAACGACGCCGTGAATTGCAAACGCGTGCAGCACGGTGCTCTGCGCGATCAGCGCGGCGCCCAGCCACGCGGCGGCAACGTACCACTGCGGTCCGACGAACGGTGCGACGTGCGGTTTCGCAGATCTCACGGTGTCGCTCCGACCGCCACTTAGTGTGAAACGACGACGACGCGATCGAGCGCGCCGAGGTCGACCGCCGGCTTGACGACCGCCGTCTGGTACAGCGTCGCGTCGCCACGCTCGATCGCGGTGACGGTACCGATCGGCACGCCGGCATGGAACGAGCGTCCTTCGCCGGTAACGACGACGTCGCCGATGCGCATCGGCGCGTCCTCGGGAACGTACTCGACGCGAACGCTAGCCAAGTTTCCGCGCGCGATTCCCCACCAGCGCCCGCGACGTACGACCGCCGGGATGCGGCTCGTATAGTCGGTGATCAGCACGACGGTACTCGAGAACGGTCCGACGGATTCGACGCGTCCGATCGCGCCGCCGGCGGCGAGCACGCCGTCGTCGCGGTGAACGCCCGCGGTCGAACCTTTATCAATGGTGATCGCGCGCGACTCGTTCTCGGGCGGAAATCCAACCACGCGAGCTTCGACGCCGTGATACAGATCCACCACCGGCCGCACGTCGCTCTCCGCGGCGTACGCCGCGGCGAGTTCGTGCAGGCGCGCGTTCTCCTGCATTAGGCGCGCGTTTTCCGTACGCAGCGTCGCGGCTTCGTGCGTTAGCCCGGGAAGCGCGAGCATCGACGCACCGAACCCGCGCAAGCCGCCGGCGATCGTCGACGTTGCGATTTGCGCGAACGACAAGACCGACGTTCCGGCCGCCGTGATCGGCGACTCCGAACCGGATCGTTCGGCGCCGATTTGCACGAGCGCCACCAGCGCCGCGATGATGATGATGCCAATGAGCGCGAACAGCCGGCGCTCGTCTCGGTAAGTGAAGATGGAATGGCTCCCGGGGAAAACCTTATTCGGTCGCGGTTTCCTTCGACCCCGGAAGCGTAAATCCCGACCGGCGGAGCGCTCGAACGAAACGAGCGAGCGGGAAGCCCATGACCGTGTAAAAGTCCCCGTCGATCCCCTCGACCAGCGCCGCCGCCCGGCCCTGGATGCCGTAGGCTCCGGCTTTATCCAGCGGTTCCCCGGTCGCGACGTACTCGTCGATCTCGTCCGGCTCCAGTGCGTAGAACCGTACGCTCGTAGTGGCAACCTCCTCGATCGTCTGACGGCCGGGGATGGCGAGCGCGAAGGCGGTGTGCACGCGATGCGTGCGGCCGGAGAGCCGGCGCAGCATCGCTGCAGCCTCAATTGCATCGCGCGGCTTACCGAGCGCGTCGCCGTCGACGTCGACGACGGTATCAGCTGCAACCACGATTCTCCCCGAATTCTCCGGAAAGGCCGTCCTTTCAAGTTTTTCACGCGCGTGACGGCGTGCGACTTCAATCGGAGCGACGCCCGGCAATTCCGGCTCGTCGTAATCGCTAATCACCACCTCGACTTCCAAGCCGAGCGAGCGTAAAAGCTCGAGCCGGCGCGGTGAAGCGCTTGCGAGCACGATACGCTGCACGGGAACGGAGGGCGTCATCCGCGTATCAGGGGCGGATGCGCGCACGAATTGCTAACACCGCTCCACACGTCCTGCGTCCCGGCGGCGCGATCCTTCACCGGGGCCGCGCGTGAGCCAACGCACGCTGCGCATTGCGATCGCCGTTCTAGCGATCGTTCTGATCGTCGCGGGCTGGAGTTTCTATGCCGCGCGTTCGCACGGGCCCGATAACGTCATCGATCTGTCAGGGCGCATCGAAGGCGACGACTCTGCCGTCGCTTCCAAACAGCCGGGCCGCGTCCTCACGATCAACGTGCGCGAGGGCGACAGCGTCGTCGCGGGCCAAGTGATTGCGACGCTCGACAGCGATCAGGCGCGCGCGGCCGTCGCCGACGCGGAAGCGCGCGTTTCGGTCGCGCAGGGTCAGGTCCCGGTGCTCGAAGCGCAACAGCGACAGGCGCAGCTGGCGAGTGCGCAATCGACCGTCGGCTCCAACGGCAACATCGGCGAGGCACAGTCGGAGGTTGAGGCCGCGAAATCGCAGCTCGCTCAAGCGGAGGCTGCGTACAAACTGGCGGCTTACACCCAGCGGATGAGCGAAAGCCTCTACAAAACCGGCGACATGCCCGAACTGCAGCGCAATCGCGCAACCTCGGACGCGCAGCAAGCCGAGAACGCCGTCAATGCCGCACGGCATCGCACGAGCGCTGCCGAATCGGCACTGAGCGCCGCCACCGCGACCAACGCGAATGCGCCGATCCACGAACAGCAAGCCGTGGCGGTTGGCGCGCAGATTTCGCAGCAAGATTCTGCCGTTGCGGCGTCCATGGCTCAACTCGCGCAAGCGCGCGCGAATCTGAAAGATCTGACGATCCGAGCGCCGTTTAACGGAACGATTTTGGTGCGCACGGCCGAGCCCGGCGAAGTCCTCGCCGCCGGCACGCCGGTCGTCACGATGTTGAACTTGCAAAAGGTGTACTTGCGCGGGTTCATCCCGGAGGGCCAGATCGGCAAGGTCAAAGTCGGCCAATCCGCGCACATCTTCCTCGACTCCGACCCGTCGCATCCGATCGACGCATACGTGTTGACGATCGATCCCCAAGCGATGTTCACGCCGGAAAACACGTATTTCCAGAGCGATCGCGTCCAACAGGTCTTCGGCGTAAAAGTCGCGCTGCGCAGCGGATTCGGTTACGCCAAGCCCGGCATGCCGGCCGACGGTCAGATTCTCGTCGGCGGAACGTGGCCGAAGTAGCCGTCGCTCTTCGAGATCTGCGCAAAAGCTACGGCGACGTGGAAGCCGTGCGCGGCATTTCCTTCGACGTCGAAAAAGGCGAGATTTTCGGATTCATCGGCGCGGACGGCGCGGGGAAGACGACGACGTTTCAGATTCTCGCCGGCGTGATGAATCCGACCTCGGGCGATGCGACGATCTTCGGGCGTTCCGCGCGCGACGCGCGTTTGAAGACCGGGTATCTCACCCAAGGCTTCACGCTCTATTCCGACCTCACCGTCATGGAAAACATTCGTTACATCGGCGACTTGCGGCTCGCCGAACCGAAAACCATCGACGCCCGCGGCCGGCATTATCTGGAGCTTTTCGGGATGGCGCCGTTCGAAAACCGGCTCGCCGGTCAGCTGAGCGGCGGTATGCAGAAGAAGCTGGCGCTCGCGTGTGCGCTCGTGCCGCAACCCGACGTGCTCTTACTCGACGAGCCGACGACCGGGGTCGACCCGGTTTCGCGGCGCGAGTTTTGGGATTCGCTCGCGCAGCTCGCGACCGAAGGGCTGACGATTCTCGTCGCGACTCCCTATTTGGACGAAGCCGAGCGCTGCACGCGCGTCGCCTTCATGCATCTGGGTGAGGTCAAAGAGCTGGATACGCCCAGCGGCCTGCGCAACAGTTTGCACGCCGAACGCTTAGAGGTGTATTTCGACGACGTGCGCGCGGTTGGCACGGCGGCGCGCGCGTTGGAATCCATTCCCGGTATCGTCGACGTGCAGCGCTTCGGCGATCGCCTCGACGTGCTGGCCGGGCGGGAGCAGATGGACCGCGTACAGCGGGACGTCCCCGAGACGCTGGACCGGGCGAAGATCGCCGTGACCAGCATGCGAATCGACGATCCGACGCTCGAGAACGTTTTCGTCGCTTCGATCCGCGCCTCGAGCCCACCGCAAAACATCGCGCCGTTTCCACTGACGCAACGTTCCCGGGTTCACGCCAGCGACGTCGCCGTCGGCGCTTCCTCGCTGACGCGCCGCTTCGGCAGCTTCACGGCCGTCGATCGCGTCAATCTCGACGTGCGTTTCGGCGAAGTCTACGGGCTGCTTGGCGCAAACGGAGCCGGCAAGACCACGACCATCCGAATGCTGTGCGGTCTGCTCGCTCCCACTTCCGGCACGACGACGCTTGCCGGCGTCACCGGCAACATTCGCTCGGGCGACGTTCGCAGCCAGGTCGGCTACATGTCGCAGAAGTTCTCGCTGTACGACGATCTGACGATTCTCGAGAACCTCGAGTTCTTTGCCGGAATCTACGGCGTGCCGAAAGACGTTCGCGACGAGAAGATCGCATGGGTGCTCCAGTTCGCGGGACTCGCCGGCAAAGAGCAAGCGATCACCGGCAGCCTGCCGGGAGGGTGGAAGCAACGCGTCGCGTTCGGTTCCGCGATCATGCACGAGCCGACCGTGCTGTTCCTCGACGAGCCGACGTCGGGCGTCGACCCGATTGCACGCCGGGCCTTCTGGAGCATGATCGATCAGCTCGCCGAAGCCGGCACGGCCGTGCTGGTCACGACGCACTATCTCGAAGAAGCGGAGCAGTGCAACCGGCTTGGCTTTATGGCCGCCGGGCGGCTCATCGCCGAAGGCACGCCGTCCGAGGTGAAGGCGCGCCAGCAAGGCTGCCTGCTCGAGATTCGCGTCGACGACCTTCAAAAGGCGGTGCGCGCATTGCAAAGCGCGGGCGATCGCCGGCGCGTTTCGCTCTTCGGAGACCGGCTGCACGTCGTTGCCGACGACGACGCCGCGAGCGCGATCCGCCGCACGACCGGCATTCTCGATCGGGCCGGCGTGCGCGTGATCGGCGCGCGCGAGACGCAGTTCTCGCTCGAAGACGTGTTTATCGGAGCGGTCGAGCGAGCCGGAGACGCCGCCTAAGTGCGCAGGATTTTCGCCCAGGTCCGCAAGGAACTCACCCAGCTCGTCCGCGACCGGCTGGCTCTAACGCTCGCGCTGCTCTTGCCCGCGTTCCTTCTCGTGCTGATGGGTACCGCGCTCTCGCTGACCGTCGACGACATGCCGATCGTTGTGCAAGATCTCGACGGCTCGATGGCGTCGGAGCGTTTGCTCGACGCGTTCCGCGCTTCACTGACCTTTCACGTCGTCGCTTGGCCGGCGCAGCTGCCTCCCGCGAACGCCCTCGTCGGCAACGGCGTGCGCGGGGTGCTCATCATTCCCGAGCACTTCGGACGCGATCTCGCGCGTCGCAACCCGACGCCGGTGCAGTTGCTCGTCGACGGCTCGGACGCCAACACGGCCAAACTCGTCGCGGGCTACGCTCAATCCGTCGTCGGCAAATACAACGCGGACCTTACGGTAACGCGGGCGCAAGGGATTCAAGCGGTGATCCGTCTGTGGTTCAATCCCGGACTCGATTCAAAGAAATTCTACGGACCGGGCATCTTCGTGCTCGTCCTTACGCTCTTTCCCACGCTCCTCGCGGCGCTTTCGGTGGCGCGCGAAGGCGAGGATAAGACGATCCTTCAAATCTACGTTTCGAACATCTCCGCGCACGAATATTTGCTCGGGAAGATCTTCGCGATCATGGTGGTCTTCGCGGCGGAGGCACTCCTACTGAGCGTGCTGTTGTTCACCTACTTCGGACTGAGCCTAGCGGGTGATCCCATGCCGCTGATCGTGGGATCGGTGCTCTACGCCTTCTGCGTCGCGGCTTTCGGCGTGATGGTTGGGGTCTCGATTCCCAACCAGCTCGGCGCGATCTCGGTGGTCGCGCTGGGTGGTTTCCTGCTGGTGTTCATCATGTCGGGACTGCTGTTTCCCATCGAGAACATTCCGGTCGAGCTGCGGTGGATCTCCAACTTCGTCTGGGGCCGCTATTACATCGAGATCGTCCGCGACGCATTCTTGCAGGGCGCCGGCTGGCCCGCGACGTGGTATAAGGCGATTTTCATCGTGCTGATCGGCGCGGCGTTCTACGGCAATGCGTGGCGCAACACGCGCTCGATGCAGCTGAAATATTAGGGCGGCGCAATGCTCGGCTATCGCTTTCGCGCTTTGCTCCAAAAAGAGTTCCGTCAGATGCGGCACGACCGCCGCATTGGGTTCGTGGCCATCCTCGCGCCGTTCATCCAGCTCTGCGTCTTTGGGTTCGTGCTCAGCGCGAACGTAACGGATCTTCCGCTCGGCGTGATCGACGAATCGCGCACGCCCGAGAGCCGCCAGCTCATCTCGGCGTTAACCGAAAGCCGGAGTTTCCGCCTCGCCGGCTACTATACGTCTCCGCAGGCGCTCGGCCGCGCGATCGACGTCGGCACGCTCGATGCCGGCGTCGTCATCAAGTACGACTTCGCCCGCGATCTCAATCGACACCGGCCCGCGCGCGTGCAGTTCCTCCTCAATGGGACGAATGCCAACACCGCCGAGATCGCTCAAGGCTACGCGTCCGAAGTCATCCAGGTCGACAATCTGCAAACGCTGCACGTCCTCGGCTCCGCCGGCCCCGTGCAACTGTCACCCGTCTTCCTCAATAATCCCGGGCTCGTCGGGTCCTGGTTCATGGTAACCGGCGTGCTCGGCATGCTCTTGATTCTCAACGGCTCGATGCTCTGCGCGACGATGATGATCAAGGAACGGTCGGCAGGTACGATCGATCAACTGCTGATGTCGCCCGCGACGACCTCCGAAATCATCGTCGCGAAGATTATTCCGCTATTCCTGTTGCTCGGCACGATGGGATTCGTCTCCATCGCCGCGATCCGCTTCGTCTTCGGCGTGCCCTTCAACGGGTCGATCGCGCTCGTTATTGCGGGCGCCTCACTGTGCGTGCTTTCCGGTATCGCCTTAGGCATGTTCGTCGCCACGCTCGCAAAGAACGCTCTGCAGGCTCAGCTCGCCGTGTTCTTTCTCAACCCGCCGCTCGTCGCGCTCTCGGGCGCGTTCACGCCGATCGAGGCGATGCCGAAATGGCTGCAGCCCTTCACCATTCCGAATCCCGTCGCCAACTTCGCGGTGATCGCGCGCAGCGTGCTGATTAAAGGCAGCGGCCTCGACGTGCTCTGGCCGAATTTTTTGATGCTCTCGCTCTTCACGGCGGTCTTGCTGACGCTCAGCATCATTCGCTACCGCAAGCAGCTGGCGTAGCAAGCGTGCGACATAAGTAAGTAAGCCGGAAAATGGGCCGTTCCCGGAGAAGCGTCGACCGGATATGGCCAATAGCGATTCCCCGGTGCCGGCGGCGCCCCAGCAGAAGTTTTCCGTTCCTGCCCCCTTCTATTGGGGCGTGCGGACGGTCCATGCCACGGCTCCCGCACTCGTCGCCATCGGGAATCTCGAATCGAAGATACTCGCACGCAAGATCGCGTCGATAAAAGTCGACCGTCCGGTGTACATCTGCGGCCTGCCGCGCGCCGGCACGACGATTTCGCTGCAGATGCTCGGCGAGCATCCCGACGTCGCGACGCACAAGTACGCCGATTTCCTAATGCCGTACGTGCCGTACGCCTGGAACTGGTTCTTTCCGAAAGTTCCGGTCGATGCGATGCGTAAGCCCGTGCCGCGCATTCACCGCGACCGCATCTCGATCACGCGCGACAGCGCCGAGATGTGCGAGGAGATGTTGTGGGAGCGGTTTTTCCCCGACCTCTATAACGAATCGACGCCCAGCTATCTCGACGCGACCACGTCGAATCCGGCCTTCGAAAAATTCTATCGCGAACACATCCAAAAGCTGCTGCTCTCGCGCGGCCGCTCGCGCTACGTGAGCAAAGCGATCATGTGCGTGCTGCGCCTGCAGTACTTGCGCAAGATGTTTCCCGACGCGCGTTTTCTGCTCTACGTGCGCAACCCGTTCGACCAGGTCGCGTCGCTGCTCAAACAGGACCGTATCTGGGACGAGATCGATAAAGACGATCCGCGTCAGATCGAGATCATCGAGATGACGGGGCATCACGAGTTCGGCATGCGCCAAGTGCTCTCGGACGTCGGCAACCCCGATCAGGTACGCGAAGTGCGCGGGCTGCTCAACGCCGGGCGCAAGGTACGCGCCCGCGCGATGATCTGGGCGTACATTTACGACTTCGTCCTCAAACAGATGGCAGCGGATCCGGAACTCGGCAAGGCCGTTTGCATCGTGCGGTACGAAGACCTGTGCAAGGATTCGTTCGAAACGATCGACCGCATCATCGCGCACACCGGACTCGCGCCGGAACCGTTCGCGCCGATTCGCGCAGCCTATGCCGAGAAGCTTTCGCTTCCCGACTACTACAAGCCGAACTACGACGCGTCCGAACTCAACGATATCGTCGAGGTAACGTCGCGCGTCGCGGCGCAGTTCGGTTACGACGTCGCCGCCCTCGCCGGTCGCGCCGCGACACCGGTTACGCCCTAGGAGCTCGTCGTGAGTGCTCTGTGGATCGCGCTGGCGCTGATCGCGCTGCAGCGCGTGTGGACGCTTGCGTACGCGAAACGCAACACGACCCGCCTGTTGAAAGAAGGGGCGGTCGAAGCCGGCGCGATTCAGTTTCCGCTCATCGCTCTGCTGCAGGCCGCCTGGCTCGCGAGCATGGCGATCTTCATTCCCGCATCCGCGCCGCCGATCTGGTGGCTGCTCGGCGTGTGCGCCGCGATCGAGATCGCACACATTTGGATCATCCTCACCCTGGGCAAGTACTGGACGACGCGCGTCGTCACGGTCCCGGGCGCGCCGCTCGTGCGCAGCGGCGCCTACGGCATCTTCCGCCATCCCAACTACGTCGCCGTCCTCGCCCAAATCGCGCTGCTGCCGCTGGCGTTCCACGCCTACGTGATCGCGATCGTCTTCGCGCTGCTCTACGCCGCGCTCATAACCTGGCGCATCCGCGTGGAAGACGCGCTGCTAGCACCCGACCGTACGCAGTGAGCAAGCTGCCTTTGTCATCCTGAGCGTAGGCGCGCAGCGCCGTAGTCGAAGGACCGCGACAAGAGTTCGCAAGCTACCCGGGTGAAAAGCTATGCTTAACCGCGGTCCTTCGACTACGCTCACTGCGTTCGCTACGCTCAGGATGACACGTTGCTTCACCGCGGTCCTTCGACTACGCTCAGGATGACGGTTTGCTTGGGAACTGGCGTAAGCCGACGATCGAGCCGTTTGGGTCTTTGACGCTGGCGACGAGCAATCCGTAACCGACGTCGGTGGGCTGTTGTACGACGGTGCCGCCGGCGGCTTCGAGCGCTTGAATGCTCGCCGCAATATCGTCTACGGTCCAGTAAGCGAGCGTGCCGGGTGCGCCTTTACTCGGTTTTGGAACGAGCCCGATTTCCATGTCGCCGTTCTTGTAGCCGACGTACTGCGGCGAATCCACGTAGGGGTCGTTTCCGATAAGCTCGCGAAAGAATCGCTTGCCCGCGGTGAGATCTGCTGCCGTATAAATGATGAGAGAAACGTCCTTCAAGATTTTGTACTCCTTCTATTTCTATGACGGATCGAGAACGGAGAAACGTGACAGGGCTCGCGGAACGTTTTGAAGCGGCTCGGCCGCGCTTGCGAAGCATCGCGCTTAGAATATTGGGATCGGCGGCGGGGTCCGACGATGCGCTGCAGGAGAGTTGGCTGCGTGTCAGCCGCGCCGACGTCGAGCAGGTTGCGAATCTCGACGGCTGGCTCACGACCGTCGTCGCGCGCGTCTGCCTCGATGCGCTGAAACGTCAGGCGAGCCGGCGCGAGGTTTTGACGCCGGACGATCCGCGTCACAACGTCGCGACGGTCGCTCGCGGCGAAAGCCCGGAAGAAGAAGCGATCCTCGCCGATTCGATCGGCACGGCCATGCAGATCCTGATCGACGCACTGCAGCCGGCCGAGCGCGTCGCATTCGTGCTGCACGACCTTTTCGACGTGCCGTTCGACGACATCGCGGCGATCGTCGGAAAGACGCCCGAGGCAACGCGGCAGCTCGCAAGCCGCGCGCGGCGGCGCGTGCGCGGCGCGACCGACGGCCGTGACGTCGCGACGCAGCGGCGCGACGAACTCGTGCGCGCGTTTCTCCAAGCCTCGCGGTTGGGAAATTTTTCCGCGCTGCTCGCGCTGCTCGATTCGAGTGCAACGCTGCGCGCCGATTCTACGGTGTTGTCGATGGGCGGTGCGGCGTACTGGCAGAGCGACCGCCTTCAAACCGGTATCGAAGGCGGGGAGGCGGTCGCGCGAGCCTTCTCCCGGCGCGCGCAAGCCGCCCAGCCCGCACGTATCGACGGCCAACCGGGAGCGATCTGGATACACGAACGCGAGCTGCGCGTCGCGTTCCGCTTCACGATACGCAACGATCGCATCACGGCGATCGATCTTATCGGCGACCGCGCTACGCTCGAGCAATCGGTCATCGAGCGATAGCCCCGATGTCCCCGCCTGGCTCAATCGTAGAATCTGCCGCCGGTTTCGATGTAGCCGCCTTCGTGGCGGCCGCGGGGGTCGCGGTGAGTCCAATGGATCACGCCGCCGCGCGGATAGTACTCGTACTCGCCCTTCACCACGACCGAATCGCCGGTCTTCAGCGGAAATTGCCCGGTAAAATCGACATTGGCCTCGACGCGGATGGTGAGGTCGCAGCTGGAATTCAGCCGCATTAAGAAGCCTTCGTGCGGACTCGAGACGCCGGGCTTCGTGCCCAAGACGCGCGTAACGGTGCCGCCGGCAACCACTTCGGCGTGCGAACGCGCACTCTGATACACACTGCACACGGCCGCGTTGTCGGCGCTTTGCGCCGGCGCCGCGCAGGCGGCCAGCAGCAGGAGCGCCGGCCAGCGGGTGAGGCGGTTACGCCATCCCTTCGTAGCCATACAGTTTCTGCGAAACGACGTATTGCCACACCGGTTCGGAAACGAGATAGCGCACGCTGCGGCCCTGCCCGAGCTGTGCACGAATCAGCGTGGCGGAGTCGGATACCCCCGGCATATTGAGCGTATTCACGCGTTCGCGCAAGTGATGCGGAACGATACCGATCACGCGAGCCAGCGCGTCGGCGCGCACGCCGGGACGCGGCGCGATGCAAAACCGTTCGAGCGATTCCAGCACTTCGTCGAAACGCACCCACTCCGAATTCACCAGCGAATCCGCACCGATCAAGAAGGTGAACGTCGCATCCGGATACTTCGCGTGCAGGCGCGGAATGAGATCCGCCGTGTACCCAGTCGCGTCGTCGCGCAGATCCGAATCGTCGAGTGCGAAGCCGCGATTGGTCGAGATCGCGCCGAGAATCATCGCGCAGCGATGCTCGACGCTGGCGTGAGCCTTATCGCGATAGTGCTGGTTGTTGGTCGGAACGAAGAGCACTTTGTCGAGGTTCTCGAGCAGCCGCGCCTGTTCGGCGACGAAAAGATGCCCGTTATGGATAGGGTCGAAGGTGCCGCCAAAAATGCCGAGCTTCATGAGTACGTGAACTCGTACGGCCCGATGCGGACGGTATCCCCTTCGACGGCACCCAGTTCGCGCAGTTTTTTCTCGACGCCCATCTTCGCGAGCGAACGCTCGAACCGTGCCAGCCCTTCGTCGGTGTCGAAGTCCGTCATCGACGCCAAGCGTTGGATGCGCTCTCCGCCGACGACGAACGTCCCCTCCTGGTCGCGCTCGATCGTAAACGCGTCGTGGGGAGTGAGTTCGATCAGCGCGGGCGGCGGCGTCACGATTTCCGGCATCGGAGCGTGCTCGATGGTGCGCCACACGGCGTACACCAGGTCTTGCACCCCCTCGCCGGTTGCCGCACTAATTCCACGCAGATCCGGGAAGCGTTCGTGCAGCTGATCGAAACGTTCGCGCGCGTCCGGCAAATCGAGCTTGCTAACGACGAACATCGTCGGTTTTTCCAGCAGTTTCGGATTCCACGAACCGAGTTCGTTCTCGATGATTTCTTTATCGCTGACGATTTCTTCGAGCGACTTCGCGCCGTCGAGCAAGTGTACTAACGCGCGCGTGCGTTCCACGTGGCGCAAGAACTGATCGCCGAGTCCCGCGCCCTCGTGCGCGCCTTCGATCAGGCCGGGCACGTCGACCATCACGAACGATTCCTCATCCGAGACGCGCACGACGCCGAGTTGCGGTTCCAGCGTTGTGAACGCGTAATCCGCGATCTTCGGCCGCGCGGCCGAGACGACCGAGAGCAGCGTGGATTTGCCGGCGTTCGGAACGCCGACGATTCCGCAATCGGCCAACAGGCGAAGCTCCAGCCGTAAGCTGCAGCGTTCCCCCGGCTCACCTTTTTCGGAGAACCGCGGCGCTTGACGGACGGCGTTCGCGAAATGCTGGTTGCCGAGCCCACCGCGGCCGCCCTTAGCGACCTGGGTGCGTTCCCCGGGTACCGCCAGATCGGCCAGAAAGGTCTCTGGCTTGCCCTCGAGCGTGCGATAGACGATGGTCCCGACCGGAACCATGATCGTCAGGTCGTCGCCGCTTCTACCGGACTTATTCGACGTGCCGCCCGCCTTGCCGGAGTCGGCCGCGAAGCTTCGTTTGAAACGAAACTCCACCAGCGTCGATAGCTCGGGGGTGGTCTCGAGGAAGACGCTGCCGCCCTTGCCGCCGTCGCCGCCGGCCGGGCCGCCCATCGGAATATATTTCTCGCGACGCCACGCCACGATGCCGTCGCCGCCGTTGCCGGCACCGACCTGGATCGTCGCTTCATCGATGAACTTCACGGCGCGCTAAAACTTCGCGGGAAAAAGAAAAGAGGCCTTACGGCCTCCAGCCTTGACTCCCGGTCGGACCTTAGGCCGCCGGCCGGACGTTGATTTGCTGCTTGTTGCGGCGATTGGTGAACTCGACCGTGCCCTCGACCAAGGCAAAAAGCGTGTGATCGCGGCCCATCCCGACGTTGTCGCCCGGATAGAACTTGGTGCCGCGCTGACGAACCAGAATGTTGCCCGCAATGACGGTCTCGCCGCCGAAACGCTTCACGCCGAGGCGCTGCGCGTTCGAGTCGCGGCCGTTACGCGTGGATCCGGCGCCTTTTTTAGACGCAAAGAGTTGGAGGTCGAAAAGGAACATAGCCGATGGAGTATACCAGGGGGCCGGGGCGATGGCAAGCGGGATTGCCGGAGGGGCTCCGAGGACGAACGCTCGCTATCTCGCTTATCAAGCCAAGGAAGCTCGAAACGCTTGCTCGCGGCCATCCTTTCCACATGTGTGGACAACCCTGTGGAGAAGGTCGCTCAAAAACCCCTCAGAGCGGTACGCAAACCCAAGCCGCTACTGAGTTTCCCCTGGGTCGGACGACCTCGATTCAGGCCGTTCATAACATTGAAATAATCCCGAAAAACCGTTCGAGGCCTCCTGTGGATAAGTGCATAAAGTCGTGGATGATTCGCGCAGGAGGGTCGCTTCATTAAGCCAAGGTTCAGCGCCCTCACCCGGCCTCTGTTTGGCCGCAAATGTTTCAAAACGAAGAGGACGTCAGGATGGCGCTCGCGATCGGCAACTCCGACATTTCCAACGAGCTTTGGCAATCCGCGTTAAATACGCTGGAGCAAAACTTTTCTAAGCCCGTTTTTGAGATGTGGATCAAGCCGATGCGGTTCGTGGAGTACCGCGAGGACGAACTCCACCTCGCGGTCCACAGCAAATTCGCGCGGGAGTGGGTCGGCACCAAGCTCCAGGGGCAGATCATCGAGGTCCTCCGCGAGATCTTCGGCTCGGAGCTCGAGCTAAAGCTCTCGGTCGCCGAGCCGGGCGAGCCGCCGACCACCATGCAGGTGCCCTCGACCCCCCGCCCGCCCGAGGATCTGCGCAGCGCCAATCTCAACGTTCGCTACACGTTTCAAGAGTTCGTCATCGGCAACTCCAACCGGTTCGCGCACGCCGCCGCACAAGCGGTTGCGAGCGCCCCGGCACGCGCCTACAACCCGCTTTTCCTGTACGGCGGCGTGGGTTTGGGCAAGACGCACTTGATGCACGCGATCGGCCATCGCGTGATGATCGACAATCCCGAAGCCAACGTCGTCTATCTGACGTGCGAGAAGTTTACCAACGAGTTCATCATCGCGCTGCAGAACAACCGCACGCCCGAATTTCGCAATCGATACCGGCAAGTCGACGTGCTGCTGATCGACGACATTCAATTCCTCGCCGGTAAAGAGACGACGCAAGAAGAGTTCTTTCACACGTTCAACGCACTGCACGAATCCGGCCGACAGCTGATCATTTCGTCGGATCGTCCGCCGAAAGAGATTCAAACGCTGGAATCGCGGCTGCGATCGCGTTTCGAATGGGGTTTGCTCACCGACATTCAAGCGCCGGATCTCGAAACGCGCGAAGCGATTCTGCGCAAGAAGGCCGAAAGCGAGAAGATACCGGTACCCGACGAAGTCACGTCGTTCATCGCCAAAGTCATTCCGTCCAACATCCGCGAACTCGAAGGCGCGCTGATCCGCGTGGTCGCGTACGCTTCGCTCACCAAGTCGCCGATTACGATCGACCTCGCCGCAGAAGTGCTCAAGAGCGCCGTCGCGCAAGCGCCGCTGCAGCGCGTCACCATCAGCAAGATCAAGGAAACCGTCGCCGGCGCGCACGGACTAACCGTGAAGGAAATGGACAACGGGCGTCGCGATCAGCGTCTAGCCGCACCCCGTCAAATCGCGATGTACATCGCGACCGAACTGACGAACTACTCGCTGCCGCAGATCGCGCGCGAGTTTGGGAAGAAGGATCACACGACCGTGATGTACGCGCGCGATAAGATCAAGGATTCGATGCAGCGCGACGAAGCGTATCGCAACAAGATTCGGCAACTCATCGCGATGTGTCAAAATCCATAACCTCGAACCTTCGCACCATCGTCACCATGCAGACGGCTCGGGAAGTTCCCGGGCCGTCCTCTCATCCGGCGGTATCCCCATTATGAGCACGGTTCACCACAAGGGCGCACCTGCCCGGATGGATAACTGCTCGGGGTCGCGCGGGGGTCGAAAGTGTTCATCCCGCCGTCGTACGGTCCACAGGTTATACTTGGCGAATTTCCCCGCTACGACAAGCGAATTCGCACTTGTACGCAGAATACACCGCCCTACTGCTGTTATTACTCTAATTTTGAAACTTACGGCGAACGAACTACGCACGACGATCGGTGGAATATGAAGTTTAGCTGCAACACCAAGGACATCGCTTCGGCCGTCGGAGCAGCCAGCAAGGTGGTCAACGCGCACACGACGGTGCCGATTCTTTCGAACGTGCTCCTCCAAGCCGAAGACGGCAAGATCGCCGTCCGCGCGACCGACCTCGAGCTGACGCTGGAACACGCCTTCCCCGCCGAGATCACCGAGAGCGGATCCGTGACGGTGCCCGCCAAGCTGTTCTCGAGCTACCTCGGGAATCTGCCGGCGGGAATGCTGGAACTCACCGGCACCCCGACGCGCGCCAGCGTCAAGTACGACCGCAGCAACTACGATTTCCACGCGCTGCCGCCGGACGAGTATCCGCCGCTGCCCGCCGCGACGCGCGGCTCGCACTTTACGATTGCCGCCAAGAAGTTCCGCGAAGGGATCGACAGCACGATCTTCGCCGCGTCCGGTGAGGAGGCGCGGGGCGCCGTGCTGATGGGGACGCTGCTGGAGCTGGAAGGCAACGCGCTCACCATGGTTGCGACCGACGGCTATCGCCTCGCGAAGTTCACCACCACGCTCGACGACGGCATCACCGGCAGCGAACGGTACATCGTGCCGTCGCGTGCGCTGGCCGAAGCCTCACGCAATCTCGGGGGCGGCGAGCAGATCGCGGTCAGCGCGCTCGGGGCCCAGAGCAACCAGCTGCAAATGACCGCCGGCTCGACGTCGATTACCGTTCGCCTGGTCGACGGGCAATATCCGAACTACCAGCAAGTCATTCCGGCCAAGTTCGATCGCTCGCTGACGCTGAACACCGCCGGACTGATCGGTGCGCTGCGCCGCGCCGAACTCGTCGCCGGCGATCGCGCCAGCATGGTAAAACTGGCGGTCAACAATCAAACGCTGATCGTCACGGCGAGTTCCGACGTTTCGGGTAACGCGTACGAAGAACTCGAGGTCGAACAGACCGGCGAAGATTTGACGATCGCATTCAACGCACGCTATCTCGTTGAGATCCTCAATCACATCAAGAGCGACAAGACCGTGATCGAATTTCTCGGGCCGCTTTCCCCTGCCGCGATTCGTCCGCTCGAGCCGATCGACGGCGGCAGCCAGCTCTACGTGTTGATGCCGCTGCGGCAATGAACCGGGGATACATTCGCGCCGTGACAGCGATCGTCGTTGCCGCCGTGCTGGACGCGGCTCCGGCGGTCGCGGCGAACCCATCGTGCCGGGGCGCGGACAGGCCGAACGGCGAAATCTCGGTCAACGGTAACGACGGTGCGAAGTATGAAGTGATGTCCGCGAGCGCTCTTTCGGCGGTATCGCCGGATGGTGATGTAACTTTTGCATCTTTCGGATTCTTGTATACGACGCGCGGTGCCGGACCGTACGTACAAGATGGACCGCCTCCCGGCCCGATCTTCCACATCAAGGGAACGGACGTCGCAAGCATCCGCAGCGGAATCTCGGGCCTGCTGAAGGAGGCTCCAGACGTGAACCTCTCCGTTGCCGCGAAGGCCGTCGCGACGCGTGGCTGGACCCTGATCGTCAGTCCTTGCGCGCGGCAGCAGTGATTCTGTTTGCTCCTCACGCACCTCGCGCTCTCGAACGTCCGTAATTACGCCGAACTCGATCTCGAGCCCGCGCCGGGATTGAACGTCTTCGTCGGCGCCAACGCGCAGGGCAAGAGCAATCTGCTCGAAGCGATCGCGATACTCGGTACCGGCAAATCGTTTCGAACCAATCGCGATAGCGACGTCGTGCGCGAAGGAATGGAACTGGCCGTCGTTCGCGGAGAAGCCTCGATTCGCGCCGGCAGCATCAATCTCGCGTGCATCGTCGCAAAAGGCGTGCGCGGAACGCGCAAGACCTACACCGTTAACGGGCGCGGCGTGCGCTACGCAAGCTTTCTCGGCAAGATTCGAGTCGTTACGTTCGTGCCGTCGGATCTGCAGCTCGCGACGGGCGCGCCGTCGCTGCGCCGCGGATTTCTCAACGTCGCGCTGGCGCAAGACGATCCGCAATACTATCGCGATCTCGCGCGCTATCGAAAAGCGCTGCAGCAAAAGAACGCGCTGCTGCGGGATCCTGCGGCGCTCGATTCGCAACTGCTGGCGATCTACGAGCAGACGCTGATCGAGGCGGGAACGCAGCTCGTGCTCGCGCGCAATCACTTCATGACGGCGATCGCGCAGGAGGCGCGGGCCGCGCACGCGCGTTTCACCGGCGGCAGCGAACGGTTCGACGTGACGTACGAACCGAACGTCGCATTCGAAGCGCCGACCGCCGACGCGGTCTCGGCAGCACTAACGGCGCGCTTTCGCGTCGTCGCCGACTCCGAACGCGCGCGCCGTTCGGCGGTCGCCGGACCGCACCGCGACGACTTGAAGTTCACGCTCGACGGCCACTCGCTCGAGGCTTACGGCTCGCAGGGGCAGCAGCGCACCGCGGTACTCGCACTCAAGGTCGCCGAATACGCGGTGATGCGCGAACGCGCGGGCGAATCACCGCTGCTCCTGCTGGACGACGTCCTTTCCGAGCTCGACGAAGAGCGGGCAGCCGCGTTTTTAGGCGGCGTCGGCGATTACGAGCAAGCCTTCGTTACGGCAACCCATCTGCCGGGCGGGCTTCCGGCACGAACCCAAGTCTACGGCGTGCGCGAAGCGCGCGTCGCGATGGGCGCCGCATGCTGAGACTCTCCGATGCGATCGCCGGATGGGCCCCGGGTTCCGGGCGCGCGCACGAAGACCCGATGCTGCTGCTCGGTGCGGTCTGGCCGGAACTCGTCGGTGAAGACGTGGCGCGTAATTCCCATCCCCAGCGGCTGCTCGAGGGCACCCTGTTGATCGTGACTCGGTCGAGTGCGTGGAGCCAGGAGCTGAGTTTTCTGGCCGAGCGAATCGTCGCCGCCGCCGTCGCGCGCCTCCCGAATGCGGGGATCGAACGCGTCCGGTTTCGCGTCGGGAAGCTGCCCGCTGCGCAGCCCGCTGGGCGCGCACAGGCGGCCAAGAAGCGCGCCGGTACCGGAGATACACCGGCGGCCTCCGCAACGCCCCAGGAAGCGCTCGGGCGCCTGCGAGAGGGCGTGACTCGGCGCCAGCGGGCAAAAGCGGCCGCCGGGTGGAACCCTTGTAATGGATGCGGAGCCCTCGTTGCGCCTGACGGCGCGGCGCTCTGCATCGCCTGCGTCAACGCGCGAACGCAGGCGCGAACCGAGGCGACGGCCCGACTGCTTTTCGAAGCGCCATGGCTCGGGTACCGGGGGACCGCAGCGCTGGTCGACGGTCTGACGTCGCAAGAGTACGGTTCGATCCGGCGCCGGTTGCTCGCGCGCTGGTGGGGGATTCTGGAGCGAGCCCGGCTCGCGCAGCGCTTCTCTCGAGATGGACTCGAGCGCGCGGTTGCGAGCTCGTACGTTGTCTTAAAAAGCGAACTGCCACCGGACGAAATTCGGCCGGCGACGGTGCGCAACGTGCTCGGCGACGAGCTGAACGACTTTCTTTTTGGAACGGAACACACGAGCGAAACGAATGGCGAATAACAACTACACCGGCGCAGAAATCGAAGTCCTCAAAGGGCTCGAGGCCGTGCGCAAACGTCCCGGCATGTATATCGGAAACACCGCAGAACGCGGGCTTCATCAGCTCGTGTACGAAGCGGTCGATAACTCCGTCGACGAAGCGCTGGCGGGCCACGCCACGCACATCGAAGTGACGCTGCATAAAGACGGCTCGTGCGAAGTCGAGGACGACGGACGCGGCATTCCGGTCGACATTCACGCCGGCGAGAAACTGCCGGCGCTCGAAGTCGTGATGACGATCCTGCATGCGGGCGGAAAGTTCGGCAAGGGCGGCTACAAGGTGTCGGGCGGCCTGCACGGCGTCGGCATCTCGGTGGTCAACGCGCTTTCAGAATGGATGACGACGCGCGTGAAACGCGACGGCTGGCTGTACGAGATGAAGTTTATTCGCGGCATCACGGAGCAGAAGCTCAAGAAAATCGAACGCGTCGAAGGTACCGGCACGATCCAATGGTTCAAGCCCGACACGACGATGTTCGAGACGCTCGATTTCCATTGGGACATTTTGCAGAAACGGCTGCGCGAACTGGCGTTTCTCAATCGCGGTCTTGCGATCACGCTGCGCGACTTGCGCGGCGAAGAACCGCGCGAACGCATGTACAAGTTCGACGGCGGCATCGTCTCCTTCGTCGAGTGGCTCAACGAAAAGAAAGACTCGATCGGCCCGATCATTTCCACGCACGCGGAACGTGACGGCGTCGACGTCGAAGTTGCGATGCAATACACCGATACCTACACCGAGCAAGTCTTCGCATACGCCAACAACATCAATACGATCGAAGGCGGCATGCATCTTCAAGGCTTCCGCCAGGCCGTGACGACGACCGTGAACGGCTACGCGCGCAAGCGCGGCATGCTCAAAGAAGCCGATAGCTCCCTGTCGACCGACGACATCATGGAAGGTCTCACGGCGGTCGTCTCGGTGAAGCTGCAAGATCCGCAGTTCGAAGGCCAGACGAAAACCAAGCTCGGCAATGCCAAGGTGCGCAGCATCACCGCGGGGCTGGTCGGCGAACGGCTCGATTTCTTCTTCGAAGAGAATCCGAAGTTCGCGCGCGCCATCGTTGAGAAGTGCATGCAGGCGCAGCGCGCGCGCGACGCGGCGAAGAAAGCGCGCGACCTTTCGCGCCGCAAGAACGCGCTCGAAGGGTCGGGTTTGCCCGGCAAGCTGGTCGATTGCAAGAACACGAACCCGGCCGAGAGCGAAATCTTTTTGGTCGAAGGCGATTCGGCCGGCGGTACGGCCAAAGGCGGCCGCGATCCGAACACGCAAGCGATCCTGCCGCTGCGCGGGAAGATCATCAACGTCGAGAAGGCGCGGCTGGACAAAGTGCTGTCCAACGAAGAGATCCGCACGATGATCACCGCGTTCGGCACGGGATTCGGCGACGAATTCAACACCGAGAAATTGCGCTACCATAAAATCATCATCATGACCGACGCCGACGTCGATGGTTCGCACATTCGGACGCTCCTGCTGACGTTCTTTTACCGGCAGATGAAGCCGCTGGTCGAGTTGGGCCACGTCTACATCGCGCAGCCGCCGCTCTACGGAATTCGTAAGGGCAAGAAACAGTGGTGGGCGTTTTCGGAGGCAGATCTCAAAGCCGTTCTCGACGGCGCCGATCCCAAAGACTTTGCAATCCAGCAATACAAGGGCCTCGGCGAAATGGACGCCCAGCAGCTCGCAGAGACGACGATGGAAGTCGGCAACCGCCGGCTCAAACAGATCACGGTCGAAGACGCGGTTGAGGCCGAGCAAATCTTCACCGATCTCATGGGCGACAAGGTCGAACCCCGCAAGCAATACATCTTCGACTACGCCAAGAGCGTCAAGAACCTCGACCTGTAGCAGGCTTACTCGCAACCTTAATGCGCGCCTAACAGCCGCCGGTCGCTTCTAGCAGGGTCCCTTTCGCTCGAAGAGGGTATATCCCAACCGGAGAGTTCGTTTGCGCAAGCGGTTCGTCATCGGCCTCGTGGCCGTCGTACTGGCTATCGGAATCGTGATCGCGAAGCGGCACGACTTGGTGCGCTTTGCCTTTCAATCGGGCGTCAGCGCGGCGACCGGTTACACGTTTCACTACGCAGATCAATTGATCGGCGGCGACCATGCCGCACTTGTCGACGTACACGTTTCGCGCAACGGCTATCCGGTGCTCGACGCGCGGCGTCTCGACGTGTGGTACTCGCTGCGCGATCTGCTGCCCGGCAGTACGCACCGCTTCGGGTTGACCGGCGTCTCCGTCGACGGCGCCAAGCTGACGGTCGTTCACTTTCGCGACGGCACGTACAACATCAACATCCCGCAGGGAAACCCTCCGACCACCCCGATCCTCCCGCAGCCGCCCGATCCCGTTCCGGTTCGTTTCACGCTGCGCATGGAGAACGCGCGGATGGAGCTGCTCGAGCCGTACGCCTACGACGCGAGCGCTAAAGACGTCACCATTCACGACTTCAACGTAAACGCGAACATCGACTCGTCCAAAATCACGGGGTACGTGGCGCGCGGCGCCTTCTTAGAGCGTCGCCAAAACGAACCGTTCACGATCGCCGGCAGGATCGATGCGATTCGCGGGTTCGCGATGCATCACGCCCACGCGCAGTGGTTTCCGTTGCGCGCGCTGGCCAATTACTTCAGCGACACGGCGGCGTTGAAGATAATCGCCGGACGCGCGCGGAACTTCGACGCGCGCCTGTACTCCCTCGACGTGCAACCGAACTTGCCGTCGTCGTATCACGTCAACCTGCAGCTCGACGTCGCCGGCGCGAAGATGATCTTTCAAGCGATCGCGGCGCCGATCGAAAACATCCGCGGTCATTTGGAGCTGGTGGACAACGACGTCTTCGTGCGCGGCATGACCGCCGATCTGGCAGGCGTGCCGATGCGGATGACGGGCGGACTGTACGACCTCAGCAGCGATCTCACCGGCAGCGCGCAGCTGCGCTTGGGCGTCGACGGGACCGGCGAGCTCTCCAAGCTGCGCAACGCCTTTACGTTCACGCAAAAGGAGCAGATCAGCGGCGTGATGTCGCTCGGCGTGCTGGTGCAGGGTCCGCTCGACAATCCCATGATCCTGGCGCACGGCCACGCGGTCACCGCGCGCTATCGCGCGATGCCGCTGAACGACGTCGATGCCACCATCGTCTATCGCGACGGCAAGGTCGGCATCGTTCCGCTGCTGGCGCGCTACGCCGGCACGAACGTTACGGTGCGCGGGACGCTCGACGTCAGCGGCAAGAAGCTCGTATCGGATATTGCCGTTCACGCCAACGTCAGCGCGCGGCATCTGCCGTATCTCGACGAACTGCTCGCCGACGAACCGCTGCTCTTCGATGCGGTCGCGACCGGAAGCGATCTGGACTTTAACGTCAACGGAGCGTTCGCGTCGGCGCGCGGGACGGAACGCGTTGCCGGTCTGGTGGCGCTGGAGCCAAACGGCACCGGGCGCGTCGTTCCGTTCTGGCTGCACACCGAACGCGGAAATCTGGACGGCGGGTACGTGATCGACCGGCCGAACGGTTCGAGCGCGTTTTGGGCGATGGGCTCGAACTTGACGCTGCACGCACCCAGTCAGAAAGCATTCCCGGGCGTCGACCTGCCGGTGATTCCAAAAATCGACGGGCACATCGCTTCGTTCACCGCCGCGGGCGGCGGATCCGGACAGAGCGTCGAGATCGCAGGCACCTTCGAGGGGCGCGAGATGGCGTTTGCCGGCGTGCCGTTCGACACGATTCACGCAGCGTTCGGCGGAACGATGAACGGCGCCGCAGTGAATCTTTTGCACGCGAGCGGTCCGTGGGGGAACTTCGATGGCAGCGGAGCGTTCTCGGGAAAAGCGTTCGTCGCGCGCGGGCATTATCGCGGGACGCTCGACGGCCTGCAGCCGTTCCTCGGCAAAGATATTCCCGGGCACGGTCCGGTCGAAGGCACGGCCGGCATCGAAGTCGTCGGCAGCCGGATCATCGTTCAAGGACAAGACTTGCAGATGCCGGGCGCGACCTTGCGCGGCATACCGGTCAGCCGCGCGAGCCTTACGCTGGCCGTCAACGGCGATACGCTGGACGTCTATAGCGCGCACGCCAGCGCCGCCGGCGGCGACGTCGTAGCGGCCGGGCGTTTCTCGACCGCGAGCCATCCGCCTCCGGGCGGCCCCAGCGCGCTTAGTTTGGTTGCGTCCAATCTCGATGCTGCGCAGCTGCACGGGATCGGCCTGCCGATCGAATCGGGGCGGCTCACGGCCAGCGGAAATCTCGCAGCGGGCGCGCCGCTCCCGTTTTATCGCGGCGGCGTTTCGATCGGCCACGGCGTGATGCAGCACTACCCGATCAGCGGTAACGGCGAAATCGATCTTGGGGGCGACGGCGTCCATCTCGGGCACACCATCGGCGCGCTCGGATCGACCTACGCGTACGTGGACGGACGGATCGACGGCCTATCGTCCGGCACGCCGGCGTACGGTCTAAACGCAACGATCCCCGCGGGTAACGTCGCCGCGACCCTGCATACGCTGGGATACCCGAATTACATGACGCAAGGTTCGTTCAACGCGCGGCTGCGCGTGCGCGGCCGCGGTTCCGATCCGCTGGTCAACGGCAGCATCGGCGTTCCGGGCGGCGACGTCAACGGCTTGCCGTTCATCGATGCAACGGGCGCGCTTGCCGCCAGCGTCGCCGGCGTCAGCTTTCGTCACGGGCGCGTGAAGATCGGGACGACGAATCTGCACTTCACCGCCATCGTTCAGCAGGGCGAGAACGCATTTCACGTCGCGTCGGATCGCGCCGACCTTTCGGATTTCAACAACTTCTTCGACACCGGCGACACGCTGGACGGCAACGGCACGATTCGTCTCGGCGCGTTCGTGCGTCCGAGACGGATCAACACGAGCGGCAACATCGACATCCGGAAATTTCGTTACCGCAACCTGCCGATTGGGGACATGCGGGCGGCGTGGTCGAGCGAGCGCAACGACGTCACCGGTGACGTCGCGATCGGCGGCGATGAGGGCGCGCTGAAGATGAAAGGTACGATCGGCGTCGTGCCGTCGGCGGATATCGGTACGATGCTGTTGCGTTCGCATTACGATCTCACCGCTTCGGTCGCAAATCTCGACCTGTCGCTGTGGGTCCCCGCGCTCGGTTTTCAAGCGGTGCCCGTGACGGGCCGGGCCTCGGGTGACGCGACGCTGAACGGGCGCTATCCCGCGCTCACAACGCGCGGCGACGCACGCATCGACGGCGGAACGCTCGGACCGCTGACGCTCGACACCGCGAACATCGCGCTGCACTCGAGCGGCACGCGCGTCACGATCGACAGCTCGCAGCTGGTCACGCCGGGCTTGCAAGCCTCCGCGACCGGATCCTTCGGACTCGCACCCGCGGAGAAACTCGACTTACAGGTGCACGCGGCGACCAGCGACTTGCCGCGTCTCGTCTATCAGCTCGCGCGCGTTCACGTTCCGGTAAGCGGTTCGTTCGAATCGACGGTGCAGATTGCCGGCACGATGCACGCGCCGTCGCTCTCCGCCGGTTTCGACGCAACCGACGTGCAGGCGTACGGCATCTCGGTCGCTTCAGCATTCGGCGAATTCAAATTGCGTGGTACGACGCTGGTTCTCTCCGACGCCGGCGCCAGTCTGGCTCAGGGCGAAGCGACGCTCGCCGGATCGCTGCCGCTGCAGCTGTCGCCGCTGCGCGTCGGGCCGCCGGATCAGCCGGTGAGCTTCGACCTCGATCTGCTCAACGTCGATCCCGCGTTCTTGGACGGCTTGCTCGGCAGCAACACGAAACTGAGCGGCTCGATCAACGGACATATGGGCATCTCCGGCAAGGTCGGTGCGCCGGAGATTCGCGGACACGCCTCGCTCGAAAACGGATCGTACGTGAGCGACCTCGAGCGTACGCCGATTCTCGGCGCGACCGCGACGCTGACGTTCAACCGCAGCAGCGCGCAGATCTCGCGGCTGTTCGCGCGGGTCGGCGGCGGCACGGTCTTCGGACAGGGGAGCGTGCAATTTCCGGATGGATTTTCCAGTACGGGTAATCTCGCGTTCGACATTGCCGGACACGCCAAGAACGCGCAACTGGATCTTCCGGCTTACGGAAAGGGCACGCTCGACGCCGACGTGGCGTTGAAGAAGCTTCCGCTGCAGACCGCGCTGCTCTCGGGGAAAGTCGCACTCTCGAACGCAACGCTGCCGTTCTCGTCGTTTCTGCAAGCCGCGCAGAGCGGCGCCGGAAAAACGGGACCGCCGATTCCCCTCGCGTTCGATTTGCAGGCGTCGGCCGGAAAGAACGTGCGCGTGCGCGGCAGCGGCTATGGAGCGGGGCTGGATATCGGAACGTCGGGGTCGGTCAAGCTCGGCGGTACGCTCGCAGCTCCGACGCTAGCCGGTACGATCACGTCGAACGGCGGAACGCTGACGTATTTCGACAAAGCGTTCCGCGTGCAGAACGGCAGCGTTTCGTTCGATCCGGCCGACGGCGTGCTGCCGAACATTCACGCCGTCGCAGTCGCCAACGTGAACAACCCCGATCCCGATAAGGCGCGCAATCCGTACGGCACGGCGGATATCACGATCACCGTCGACGGACCCATCGCGGGACTGAAGATCGCCTTCACCTCGCAGCCGGCCGGCTATTCACAGGATCAAATCGTCGCGCTGCTCGCGCCGTTCGGCGGACTCATTGCGAGCACGGCCTTCAACAATACCAATCCGTACGCGGTCCAATCGCCGGGAGGCTTCACGCCGTTGGGCGCCGTCAACATGCTGCCGCCGGGCGTGTATCAGCAGCGCGCCAACACGCTGACCGTCGGCCAGGAAGCCTTCAACATTCTCAATGCGCAATTTGCCGCCGGCCTTCTCAGCCCGGTTGAGAACGCGCTCGGTCAAGGTCTGGGCCTTTCCAGCGTCAATCTGACCCTGGGCTATTACGGAAGCGTCGGCTTCAAGGCTACGCGCGAGCTCTCCAAGACCATGAGCGCCATCTACGGCGTCACCTTCGGGATCCCGCAAGTCCAGACGTTCGGCCTGCAGTACTCGCCCAGCACCAACACCAGCGCCAGCGTCAACATCTTCACCCAAACCGGCGGCGCAAGGCTCTTCCAAACCACCGGCGGCTACTATAACTCCAGCCAGCAATTCGTCCTAGGCCAGCCCATCCAAGGCGGCAACGGCTTCAGCTTTCAGCTCACCCGTAATCTCCAGTCTCTGGTCGGAGGGCCGTAGGGAATGCGGACACCCAGCCAGACGCCCGGCGAGGTCCCGGGGGTGTCCCGGGCTCTAACGGTGCCTCTGGCTTGGGGGCCTGGCTGTTGAACAGGCGCTTCGCTCCGCTCCGCGCCCCCCACGCTTCGCGCGGGGCCCCCGGCCATGGGGCGCTTGGTGCCCTCGGTCGGCTGGAGCCTCCCCTTGGGCGCCCCGAATTGACTCGGGGGACGAGGGCATTGTCGCATCGGGACTTCGTCGGGCGCTTGGGGTTTTGGATGGCTAAAGTTACTGAAATTGGCGCATTGTGCCAAGCCTATAGCTATCCTCAGCCTAATGTCGCTATAACCTTTGGGGCAAGGAGCGGGGGGTTGGGGCGCGAACACCGCGACCGGGTCGAATGGGGCGTGCTCGCGCACGTTCTGGCCCGTGCTGGCCTCGTCAGCCCCCTTCTTCAATATTAGAAAACTCGAGGACTGTCTTTCGTTATGACCTTTGACCTTCGGCGTGTGCCGCGCATACTGGTGCGGTGCGCGGGTGCGTTGCTCGTGCTTGCCCTTGCGCTTGCCTCTGTGGCTCCCGCAAATTCGGCGACGGGCCCGAAGATCGTTTCCGTCGATATTACCGGAAATCTTCACGTCCCTACCGCGACGATCATGGCGGTTGTCTTGGCGCGCCCGGGCGAGCCCTACGATCCCAAGATGGTGCAGGACGACTTAGCGCGCATCAACGCGCTGGGATACTTTGCCGACATCGCGCCGCCTCTCGTGCGCGCACGGCCGGACGGCGTTGCGATTACCTACCGCGTCGTCGAGAACCCGGTCATCACGAAGATCGCCTTCACCGGCAATACCAAGGTGCCGAGCGACACGCTCCTGGCACTGATGGATCTTTCGGTGGGACAGGTCTTCAACACCAACACGTTCCGTCAGGACGTGCTCAAGATCAACAATTACTACGAGCGCATCGGCTACGGCGGCCAAGTCCCGACGCACGTCAAAGACATCAACCTCGATCCGGCGACCGGCGCCGTGACGCTCACGATCCTCGAAGGCCTAACGGTCAAGCACATCTTAATCGGCGGCGATCCGCTGCTTCCGCCGCAGCTGCTGCTCCCGGTGATGACGCTCAAGCCCGGCATGCAGTACTCGGACGACATCCGCGACGCCGACTTCAAAGCGCTCCAGAAGTTCTACGAAGATAAGTGGCACCTCGAGGTCGGCAACTTTGAGGGCGGCATCGATCCGTCGTCGATCGACCAAAAGGCCGACACGGTCGACATTAAATACAACATCTACGTCGCCCGCGTTGCCGTCGTCGAAATCACCGGCAACGTACGCACCAAGGACCAAGTGATTCGTCGCGAGCTTCGCGTGAAGCCGGGCATGGTGCTGAACACGGACGCGATCAAGAACGACTACCAGCGCCTGAACTCGATGGGGTTCTTCTCGAAGGTCGAGCCGGACATCAAAGACGGCCCCGATCCCAAGAAGCCGCAGCAAGTCACGCTGCTGTGGCACGTCACCGAGCAGCGCACGGCCTCGGCTTCGGTCGGGTTCGGGTACTCGGGCGGTTTGACCGGCCAGGGTCTGTACGGCACGCTCGGTTTCACCGACAACAACCTTCACGGTACGGGCAACACCGCGTCGCTCCAGCTCGAAAAGGGCGCGCGCACCGGCGTCGCGCAGCTGTCGCTGGCCGTACCGTATCTCGGCAACACGCCGCAATCACAAAAATACAGCGCCAACGGCAGCATTTTCACGAACAACTCGACGTACTACTATCCGGTCTACGGCATCACGAGCAGTACGCCGACCATTCCGTCGACCACCGGACCCCAGCCGGGAATCCCGGTGACGCTGTCGCCGACGGCAAACGCCACGCAGCTCGGCAACGTGATCGCAACCAGCGAATCGAGTGCTACCGGCGTGAGCGGCGGCATCGGACGCCGCTTGAGCGACTACACGACGCTGGGCTTCAATATCGGCGCCCAGAAGATCAAGTACAGCACGACGGTACCGTCCCCGTACTTCTTCCAAGGTTCGCAGCCGAACATCTTCATCGGGCCGTCGCCGAGCCCGATCAACTCGACGACCACCAACCTGAACGGCTCGTTCGGTATCGCCGCGTCCTCGATCGCCAACGTGAATACGGGCAATCCGTACAACCTCAACACCGTCGGACTGAACTTGTCGAGCATTACGCTCGACGACCCGTTCAACCCGCGTCGCGGCGTCAAAGCCGTGCTCACCGGGACGGTGTCGGTGCCGGCGATCGGCTCGAACTTCCAGTTCACGCAAGGGACGCTCGACGTCGCCAAGTTCTTCCCGATTTTGAAATCGGCGACGCTCGGCGTTCACGGCTTGGTCGACAACTCCACCGGCGTCATTCCACCGAGTTCGCTCTTCACGTTCTCCGATCAGCAGATGCGCGGGTACAACCAGGTCTTCTACGCGACCGGAGCGTTCCTCGGGCAAATCGAACTGCGACAACCGCTCGCACTCGACCGCCGAATTACGCTGGCCGTGTTCGTCGACGAGCTCGACTATCAGATCCGCGGCGCGTATCCGCTGCTCAATCCGTTTACCAACCGCATCGTCGGATATCCGGGCAACTGGGTGTTGTACGGCGACTACGGCGCGGGCATCCGGTTCGACGTTCCCCAGCTCGGCCTGCGCACGATTCGCATCGACTTCGCAAAGGGCGTGAACGGCACGCACACGAGCTTCGGCATCGGACAAAGTTTCTAGTCATCACCCGTCGTTAAGGAAAACCATGAGAATCCGGTACGTATCGACCCTCTTCGCCGCGGCGCTAATCGCGTTTTCGTTCGCGCCGTCTGCGATCGCCGCCGACGTCGCGGACGTCGGCCTCCTCGACCAGGCGGAACTGGCGAGCCTGCCCGCCTTCGTCAGCGCGAACAAACAGCTGGCCGTCTTTAAGAGCCAGCTCGACGGCCAGTTCAACAACCAGATGAAAGGCGCCAGGACCGACGCCGACAAGCAGCGTATCCAGATCGACTTCCAGCAGCGTCTCCAGGACAAGCAGCGCGAAATCGTCGGGCCGATCTTCACGCGCGCGCAGCTCGCGATTGCCCAGGTCAGCTCGACGCACGGTCTATCGGTCGTCGTCGACAAGCGCATCGTGATCTACGGCGGCCAAGACATTACCAAGGATGTCGAATCGCTGTTCTTGAGTTCGCAGGCGATCAATCCCCCCACCGCGTCGCCGGCGCCGTCCACGATCGGCTTCGTCGATCAGAACGTGCTCGACAGCCTTCCGAAGGTGAAAGCGGCCAACGATCAGATGTCGCAGTTCGCGGCAGCGCAGAAGCAAATCTTCGCACCGCAGCTCAACGCGGCGATCGCCGCAAAAGATCAGGCGAAACAGCAGCAGGTGTACGCGCAGTTCCAGAAGACCGTCAACGACAAAGAGAACGAACTGCTCAAGCCGCTGGTCGACGCTACCAAATCCGCAACCGCCGACGTGGCCAAGAAGAAGAATCTGATCCTCGTAGTGGACCGTGCCGACGTGCTCTACGGCGGAACGGACATCACGACCGACGTCCAGAGTGAACTCAGTAAGTAAGAGCCTCATCTTGGCGATGCTTTTAACGGCCGCAGTCCTTCCGGGCTGCGGTCCGGACGTTCATTCCACCGGCGTGCGCGGAATCGGATACGTTCGTCTCGACGAAGTGGTGAAACACCACCCGCTCTATCCGCAGCTTTCGCAGCTCGACGACGCCATCGCGGCGATCAATCTCTCCGCGTCGGGTCCGCACGTGCCGCTGTCGGCGGCTCAAATGCAGCAGCAAGTCAAAGCCCTGAATAAAGACTTGCAAGACGCCCAGAATCGCGCCAACAAGATTCTCGCGCAAACGCAGAGCAAGTACGCGAAACTCGAAGCGCAGGCCGTCGCGTCGGCGCTGGCCGCGGCCGGCGTGAGCGGCGCCGGTCAATATGCGGCGGCTCAAACCAACGCGGCGTCGGCTCAGCAGGCGCAGGCGGCCGCGCAGGCCGCCAACCAAGATTTCATGAGCTATCAACAGAGCGTGATCGCGCAAGACAACGCGGCCGCGCAAGGCATCGCGCGCCAGCTCCAAACGCAAGCCTCGCAAAAGTTTCGCGCGAAGGCCGAGCAGCTGCAGCAGAACGAAACCGATCTTTCGCTGCGCCTCACGCAGCAGGACGCGACGCAGCGGCTCGCCATCAAGACGAAACTCTCCAACCTCGCAATGGACGATGCGACTCGAACGCAGCTGCAGCAGCAGCTCGCCGACATCAACGCCAAAGAATCCAAGGCGATGACGGCGCAGCGCAACGCTGACCAGGCGACGCTTACGGCGTATCAGGCGCAGCTCAACCGCGAGACCAGCAGCGCGATCCAAGCGCAAACCGGATCGATCGGTCAGCAGACGCGCGCGAAACTCGAAGAGCGGCACAACGAAGTGAGCCAGCAGATCCAGGGCCTCGGGCCGGCGCCGCTGCCCGCGAACCTGCCGGCCGGCGTTCGAGCCAAGATCGCCGCGATTCACAAGCAGTACGCGGCACAGTTTGCGGCCGATTCGCAAAAGACCATCGACGAATATCAGGCGACGAAAGCGGACCTCGACAAGCAGTTCGCCGCCATGCACGGCGCCGACGTCGGCGCGACCGGCGCGGCCGCAAAAGAACTCGACGCCCTTCAAAAGCGTCGTGCCGATCTCTACAAACAGATCGGCGACCAGATCAAGCGCGAAACCAATCGCATCGCGAAGGATCAGGGTTTCACCACCGTCTTCGTAGACATCACGGCGGCCGCCGGCGGCTACGATATGACTAACGAACTCATCAAAGATGTTGAAGGCCTACACGAGTGAATAAACAGCATACGATCATTATCATTGCCGGTCTGACCGCGACGCTGCTCGCAGGATGCGGCACGCCGAGCCCGGTCGGCACCGTTGACGTCGCACGCATCGTCGCGAACTGGCCTGAGTATCAAGCCGACCAAAACCAGCTCTTGGGCGACGAGCAGGCCGTTGCCAACAGCAAGATGAGCAACGCTCAAAAGCAGCGTCAAGCCGCGCAAATGCAAGCGAAGTATGCGGCAATCACCAACCAGCTCACGCAGCAGATCAAGGACGCGGCCGGTAAGGTGGCGGCCGACAAGCAACTGAAGCTGGTCGTCACGCGCGAAGGCGTCGGATACGGCGGCACGGACATCACGGCCGACGTCGAAAAAGTGATGAACATCACGGAGAAGCCGACTCCGAGTCCAAGCACGAGTCCGTAGCGAGAGCTGATGCTCGGCACGCTGCAGGAGTTGGCGGCCCGCGTCGGCGGGCGCGTGATCGGCGACGGAAACGTCGTTATCGAACGCGTGACGGCGGTCGACGAAGCGGCTCCCGATGCGCTGACGTTTGCCACCGATGACCGCTACCTCACCGCAGCGCTCGACTCGCGAGCGGCCGCGGTCCTCGTCGACGCCGCGCTCGTACTTCCCGAGACGAGTAAACCTTTGCTGGTGGTCGAGAACGCGCGCGTCGCGCTCGCTACGCTGCTGGCTTCCTTGCGGCCGCCGATGCCGCGCGGACCATTCCGCCATCCGAGCGCCGCGATCGATCCGAACGCCGAAGTCGCCGCCGACGCGTACGTCGGTGCACATGCGTATATCGGCCCCGGCGCGCGCGTCGGGAGCGCGAGCGTGATCGATACGGGCGCGTACGTCGGCGCCGGCGCGATCGTCGGCGAGTCGACCTGGCTGCACCCGCGCGCCTCGCTCATGGAAGGCTGCGTTGCCGGAAATCGCGTCGTGCTGCATGCGGGATGCGTGATCGGAAGCGAGGGTTTCGGCTGGGCGTTCATCGACGGCCGGCTCGAGCGCATCCCCCAAATCGGCAACGTCGTGCTGGACGACGAAGTCGAAATCGGCGCGAACAGCTGCGTCGATCGCGGACAGACCGGAAGTACGCGAATCGGCACCGGCACGAAGATCGACAATCTGGTGCAGATCGGCCATAACTGCCGCATCGGAAAACACTGTGCGTTTGCCGCACTCACCGGCCTCGCGGGTTCGACCACCGTCGGCGACTACGTCAAAGTTGCCGGTCAGGTCGGAACGCGCGGCCACATGACGATTGGATCGCGCGTCACCATCGCCGGGAAAACGGGCGTCTGGGCGGACGTTCCGGATGGCGCGATGATCTCCGGAAACCCAGGGCGCGACCATCGCGAAGATCTCCGGCGAGAGGTCATGATTCGCAAGCTGCCAAAGCTCGTCGCTCGTGTCGATGCTTTGGAGCGCGAGCGCTCGCGCGAGAAAGACTAACATGTCCGGCAGCACCCAATGATGCAGGCGACGCTCCGCGCGCCGGTGCGCTTCGACGGCATCGGCCTTCACACCGGAGCGAAAACGTCGGTCGAAGTTCGGCCCGCCCCGCCGAACAGCGGGCTGACCTTCTTGCTCGGGCCGATTCGCGTGCCGGCAACCTCCGAGTACGTGGTCGATACCTCGCGCGCGACCGTGCTGGGACGCGACGGCGCCAGCGTTTCGACCACCGAGCATCTGCTCTCCGCGCTCTTCGCGATGGGCGTGAGCAATGCCGAGATCGCCGTGACGGGTCCGGAAATTCCGGTGCGTGACGGCAGCGCCGCCGAATTCGCCGCCGCCATCGATGCGGCCGGCGTCGAGGTGCAGGGCGTCGAGCGCGCGACCATCCACCTCGAGCATCCGGTAGTCGTCCAGAGCGGCGACCGGACGGTTGCGATGGTCCCGTCGGACGATTTTCGCGTCCGGTTCATCGCCGACTTTCCGGCACCGGTCGGAGCGCAGTACTACTATGGCGTCGTCGATCCGCAGACGTACGTCGCCGAAATCGCCTCTGCCCGCACGTTCGGCTATCTGCATGAAGTCGAAGCGCTGCGTGCGCGGGGCCTAGCCCTGGGCGGCAGTCTCGACAACGCGATCGTCTTCGCACCGGACGGTCCGATGCAGCCGCTGCGTTGGCCCAACGAAGTGGTGCGCCACAAAGTGCTCGACCTGATCGGCGATTTCGCATTGCTGGGCGCGTGGCCGCTCTGCGAAATCGTCGCGATCAAGAGCGGACACGCACTGCACGCGCGAGCGACGCGCGAATTACGCGCGCGCACGCCCGAGCTCGCAACGGAACGCTGATGCCCGAACAAGACATTCGCAAGATCATGGAGGTCTTGCCCCACCGTTATCCGATGCTCCTGATCGATCGTGTGACGGAACTGGTTCCGCTCGTGCGCGTCAAAGGCTACAAGAACATCACGTTCAACGAGCCGGTCTTTCAAGGGCACTTTCCGGGTAATCCGCTTTTCCCCGGCGTCTACATGATCGAGGCGATGGCGCAGCTAGGCGGCGCGGTCGTACTGGAACCGGGCGAGTTCTCGCGAAAGATTCCCTACCTTGCCGGCATCGACAAAGCCAAGTTCCGGCGCCCGGTCGTGCCCGGCGACCGTCTCGACATGGAGGTCGAGCTGGTGCGGCAGAAACGCAACATTATTTGGGTCGACGCGCAAGCGATGGTCGACGGACAGTTCGTCTGCTCGGCCGAGCTGACGTTTTCAATCTCGTCGGATCCCGATAACTTTGGATTCGATTCGTCGGTGCTGCGCGCGTAGGTTAGAGGATGATTCACGCCTCAGCAATCGTTCATCCCAATGCGAAAGTCGGCGCGAATGCGGAGATCGGCCCGTACTGTATCGTCGGTGAAAACGTCACGATCGGTCCGCGCACCGTGCTTCAAGCGCACGTCGTGATCAACGGTTGGACGGAAATCGGCGAGGATTGCCAGATCTATCCGTTCGCGACCGTCGGCGCATCGTCGCAAGACCGCAAGTATTCCGGCGAGCGCGCGTTCACCAAAGTCGGGAGCCGCACCGTCCTGCGCGAGTACGTCAGCGTTCAGCGAGCCACCGGCGCCGATACGATCACGTCGGTGGGAGACGATTGCCTGCTGCTCGCGTACGTGCACATCGCGCATAACTGCGTCGTCGGCAACTCGGTAACGATGAGCAATCTCGCCCAGCTGGCGGGTCACGTCGAGATCGGCGATTACGCGACCATCGGCGGTCAAGCAGGCATTCACCAGTTCACGCGCATCGGCCGCTATGCCATGGTGGGCGGCGCGAGTAAACTCACCAAAGACGCACCGCCGTTCTTCTTAATAGAAGGCAATCCGGCGCGCGCGTACGGTCTTAACAGCGTCGGTCTGCGCCGCGCCGGTTTCACCGTCGAGGAGCGCAACCAGATCAAGAAGTTCTATAAGATCCTGTACGATCCCAAGCTGAACGTCTCGCAAGCCATCGATACGATGAAGGCCGAGGTTTCGAGCGATCCGGGGCGCGAGCTGATCGCATTCCTCGAAGCTCCGTCCGAACGCGGCGTCCTTAAATAGGCGCCGGTCCGGGGCGCGTGCGGTACTTTTTTTCAACGGGTGAGGCTTCTGGTGAATCCAGCGCCTTGCTGTTGGCGCGCGCGATTCGCCAGATCGATCCCGAGGCAACGTTCGAAGGCATCGGGACCGAACGAATGCGCGCAGAAGGGTTCTCGATCTGGCGCGATCACACGGGCTGGGCCAGCATGGGGCCGATCGCAGCGGTCCCGCGCATTCCAAAACTCCTGGCCATCATGTGGCAAACCGCGCTGCACATCGCATCCTCGAAACCGGACTTGGTCGTGCTCGTCGATTTCGGTGCGTTCAATTTGCGATTAGCCTCGACGCTGCACCGGCGGTTGAAGTATGGCCTTCCCGTCATCGACGTGTTTCCGCCGGGAACGTGGCTCGACAGCGAACAGAAGGCGCGCGAAGTCGCGACGGTCTCGGTTCCGCTGACGGCATTCGCCCACCAATACGATTTCTACAAGTCGCATCAGCTCCCGATCGTGTATTTCGGCCATCCGCTCGCCGGCGAGTACCACCTTCGGCCGCCGCGCGAAGCGCCGCCGGCGGACGGCGGCACGGTTGCGATTCTGCCGGGAAGCCGGAAGGGCGAGCTGCGCTTCCATCTGCCGGCGCTGATCGCGGCGTATCGCGAACTAAAAGCGCAGCGCCCGCGCCTGCGCGCGGTCTTCGGCGCAGCCGACGCGCGCGGCGAACGGTTCATTCGCGGCGTCGTCAAACGCGAGCGGCTGGCCGATGCGGAGGTGGTGCGCGGCGTCCAGACGGCCGTCGCCGAAGCGGACGGCGCGTGGGTAGCGTCCGGGACGGCCGTGCTCGAAACGGTACTCTCCGGCGTTCCGGCGATCGCGCTGTACATCATCACGCCCATCCTGGTCAAACATGGACGCAGTTTAATCCGGCACAAATACATCACGTTGCCGAACCTGGTGCTCGGCCGCGAGATCGTTCCCGAGTTTCTCCAGGAGGAAGCCACGCCGCAAAGGCTCGCGAGCGAGATGGAGACCGTGCTGCGCGATCCGTCGCAGCAATACGATCAGTTCGCCGAACTGCGCGCCGCCCTCGGGCCGCCCGACGCGCTGATGCGCTGCGCGCGATTTGCGGTCGCGCTGGCCAAGGCCGGCCAGGCGTGATCCGCATCTACCATACTTCGGATCTGCACGACAACCGCGGCTTCGTCCCTCGCATGCAGGCGCTTCGCGCGGAGCGTCCCGGGCTCTACTTCGATTGCGGTGACTCGCTGCGCGGCAGCCAAACGGTATACCATCGTGCCGAACCCATTATTGGAGAGCTCGATGCCGCCGGCTGCGACGCCCAGAGCGTCGGGAATCGCGAGTTTCACTATCTTTTTCCGCTGTTGCGCGCGCGCGCGGCACGCATGGCGCATCCGCTCGTTTGTACGAACCTGCTGGATACAAGAGGACGCGAACTGCCGTTTGTGCCGTCGCTGACGTTCGAACGGGAGGGCGTTCGCATCCACGTGCTGGGGCTGCTGATCATGCAGTATCCGACGGGCAGTCCGTGGGAGCGCGTCTTCGGCTGGCGCTTCTTAGATCCGTGGGATGCGGTCGAACCGTACGCGCGCGACGTTCCGGCCGGCGATATGCTGGTCGTGCTGTCGCATGTCGGCTTGTCGCTCGATCGGAAGCTCGCGGAGCGCGTTCCGCGCATCGACCTTCTGCTCGGCGGCCACAGCCACGATACGCTCTTCGAGCCGGAATACGTCGGCGGCGTGCCGATCGTGCACGCGGGACCGTACGGGCGTTACGTGTCGCGCACCGAGCTGGATTACGACGCCGCCGCCGCGCGCTTCGCGATCCGCGACTTCGCGCTCGTTCCGCTGATTCCGAGCGCATGATGCGGCTGCTTTTCGTCAGCAACGGGCACGGCGAGGCGGCCATCGCCGATCGCATCGCTCGCGACCTTCTCGAGATCGTTCTGGATGCAACGATCGAACACATCGCGCTCGTCGGTGAAGGGCGTTTCGAGAACGTCGTCGAGGTTGGGCCGCGGCGCGCGATGCCCAGCGGGGGCCTGATCGCGATGGGGAACGTGCGCAACATCGCGCGCGACGTCGGCTCGGGATTGATCGCGCTTACGGCGGCGCAGTATCGCTTCGTCCGCAGCGCGCGCGGGAAATACGACGCGGTCGTCGCGATCGGCGACGTCTACGCGCTGCTGATGTCGCTTGCGGCCGGCGCGCCCGTCGTGTTCGTCGGCACGGCGAAGAGCGTCAGCGTCGCGCCGTACGGACCGCTCGAGGAGCGCGTGCTTCGCCGCGCGCGTGCCGTGTTCGTGCGCGACGATGCGACCGCCGCGCGGCTGAACGAACGCGGGCTAGACGTGGAACCGGCCGCGAACGTGATCGTCGATCTTTTTGAGGCCTCGAGCGACGCGCGCGCGCTCGGCGGATTCGAGCCGGGGATCGCGCTGCTGCCCGGCAGCCGCGAGAACGCCTACGCGGACGCGCGTTTCTTATTGCAGGTCGTGAGCGAACTCGCGCCCGAGAACCCGGCGCTCGGCGCGGTTCTCTCGATCGCCCCGTCCCTGGACCCCGCGCGTTTTGCCGCGGACGCGCGAAGCGACGGTTGGGAGGTTGCGAGTTCGGATGACGCCGAGATGCCGTTCGTCCTGCGCCGCAACGATCGCACGCTGGTTCGCGCGTGGCGCGGACCGCTCGGCGGTGTGTTGGCGCGCGCGACGTTGGTGATGGGGCAGGCGGGGACCGCTAACGAAGCAGCAGCCGCGGCGGGCATCCCGGTCGTCGCGTTCGAACGCGGCCTCGATCGCAAGACTACGTGGTATCGCAGGCGCCAGTCCGGTCTGCTCGGTGAAGCGCTCGCAATATTTCCCGGCGACGAGCGCGCCGTCGCGAGCGTGCGCGACCTGCTGCGCGACGATACGCGCCGCAAGCGCATGGGAGCGGTCGGTCGAGCGCGGATGGGTGCGCCCGGCGGCGCGCGCCGAATTGCGGAGCGCGTCGTCGCCGTCGCGAGCGGAGAGCGAGCGTGAACGTTACGCTGCGTCGCGTGCTGATCGCGGCGATCGCATTTACCATCGTCTGCATCCCACTCTATCCATCGTTCATCGCGCTCGAACCGGTCGGGTTCCCCGGCATCGCACTGCTTCCGCGCGCGTACGCGATCGGTATCTTAGTCGCGGGCTTCCTGGCGGAATGCGTTTTCGTCGTCGCCTTCGTTCTGCGGCGCGCGCCGCGCGACAATCCGCTGCTGGTGCCGCTGATCGCGCTCTTCGCCGCTGGTTTGCTGGCGGCGTTTGCGGGCTTCGATCCGGCGGCGGGGCTGCTCTTTGCCGCAATTTTCGGCATGGGCGTGCTCTGGCATTCGACGCTGCTCTCGTTCTACGACGAGCCCGGCGTCGCGCGCGCCGTCTATTGGTCGTACCTGATCTCCGGCGGTTTGGCAGCGGCCGCAGCCGTGGCGATGGTCGTACTGCGCGTGCCCGCCGCGCAGTATGCGATCCAGCACGGGCGCGCGACCGGAACGTTCGTGCTGCCCGGCGAGCTCGCCGCGTATTTGATCGTGCTCGTACCGGTTGCGTACGCGCTGGCGCGGATCTCGCGCCAGCGCGTCATGCGAATTGCAGCGTGGGTGGTTCTGGCGATCGCCTTGCCGGCGCTGGCGATGACCTATTCGCGCGCGGGCTGGATGGGATTCGCCGCCGCCGCGGCATTCTTGCTGGCCGCGCAGACGCGCGCGATGCGGCAACGCGCGACGGCCGTTGCGATCGTCGTGGGCTGCGCAGTCCTCGCCGTCCTGCTGCTGTTCAACGTGCATCACAATCCAAGCGAGGACTACACGCGCATCTCCATTTGGCAGGCGGCGCTGCAGATCATCGATCGTTTCCCGCTGACAGGCGTCGGACCGTTCGATTTCTCGCGACTCTACGCGATCGTGCGCGTCCCCGATGGGGAGCCGAGCGCCTACCACGCGCACAGCATATATCTCACGATCGTCGCCGAGATGGGACTCATCGGAATCTCAGCGTTTGCGTGGGTTTGCTGGCGATTCGCACTGGAGATTCGCGCGCGGGTAGCGTCGGCGCAACCGGATGCCGCGTTGCTCGCGATGGCGTTGACGGCGGGACTCGTCGGCGTCGCCGTGCAAGGGCTGATCGATACGATGAGCGTCGTGATATTCGGACTCTGGCTCCCGACGATGGCGCTCGCGCTGGGTGCGGCACGCCACGGCCTTGGAGAACCCAAAGAATGAGGTGGCTAGCGATCGTCGCGGCCGCGTGCGTCCTGTACGGCTGCAACCCGCAGGCCCCGAAATCGTCGCCCACGCCGTCCGGTGCTCCATCCGCCTCAGCCTCTTCCAAGGGGCTCGTTCTACATATTACCGGGCAGGGAGCGCCGGGCAAGCCGGTCCACGTCCTCGAGCGGCAACCCGACAACCGCGTCGAATACGATCTAACGGCGGATCGGGCCGAAAGCAACGGTCCGAACGGAAACGCGCGCGTCGTCTTCTCGAACGCGCGCATCATGTTTCATGATAAGAACGGCTCGACGCTGAGCGCGACCGCGCCGCAAGCGATCTTCGACCAAAAGCGAAGCACGCTGACCCTCGTCGGCGGCGTGAACGCGCGAGCTGCCAACGGCATGACGCTGTCGTGCCAACAGCTCGAGTACGACCACGCAGACCAAACCCTGCACGGAACCGGGAACGTGCTCATCGTCGATCCCAAGGGGTTCCGCGGAACCGGAAGCCGATTCGATTCGAACATCTCGCTAACGCACTACAGAATGCAATGAACGACGAACACTCGATAAAACTGCGCGGCCTGGTAAAGCGCTACGGCGAACGTACCGTCGTCAACGGCGTCAGCGCCGAAGTCGGTACGAACGAAGTCGTCGGCCTGCTGGGGCCCAACGGTGCCGGAAAGACGACGACGTTTTACATGGTCGTCGGACTCGTCAAACCGGACGGCGGCGCGGTCGTGCTCGATCGCGGCGGCGACGAGCTCGATCTCGGCACGGCGCCGATGTACGCGCGGGCCCGCAACGGCATCGGCTATCTCGCGCAAGAGAACTCGATCTTCCGCAAGCTCTCGGTCGGCGACAACATCCGCTTGATCTGGGAGCAGAACGGCGTGCCGCACGACGAACAGGAACGCCGCCTTCCCGCGCTGCTGGAAGAGTTCGGCCTGCGCGCGTTCATCAACGCGCGCGGCGACAGCCTTTCGGGCGGCGAGCGGCGCCGCGTCGAGATCGCGCGTGCGATCGCCACCGAACCGGCGTTCTTACTGCTCGACGAACCGTTCACCGGTATCGATCCGATTGCGGTCGCCGACATCCAAGCCATGATTCGCCAGCTGCGCGATCGCGGGCTCGGCATTCTGATCACGGATCACCAAGTTCGCGAGACGCTCGCGATCGTCGATCGCGCGTACATCATGAACAACGGACGCATCGAAGTATCGGGCAGCGCGCAGGAGGTGCTCGATTCGCCGATCGCCCGCAAGTTTTATTTGGGCGAAGGGTTCCGGTTATAGACACCGCCGCACCGCGGCGCGCGCAGGCGCTTCGCTTTACGATCCTCGACCGGTATATGCTCGCCGAGCTGGCCGGACCGGCCGGCTTTGGCCTTGCGATCTTCACGATGATCTTCGCCGCCAATCAACTGCTCAATCTCGGCAAGCTGGTCAGCAACGATCACGCGCCGGTCTGGGCGGCGATCGCGGTATTCTTGTGGGAACTGCCGGCCGAAATCGTTCTGGTGATCCCGATGGCGCTGCTGTTGGGCACGCTGCTCGCGATGCAGCGTCTCTCGGGTGAAAGCGAGCTGACCGCGATGAAGGCGGCTGGAATCGGCTTCTTCCGGATCATCGCACCTTTGCTCGTCGCCGGAATCGTGATGTCGCTGGTCACGCTGGTGCTGCAAGAGGGCCTCGTCCCGTACGCCAACGGCCAGGTGAGCAACATAGAAAACAACGTCATCAACCACGTCAGCGCGTTCGGCCGGGACCTTACCGTCAAGCTGCCGCTGCCCGGGGGCGGCCGCCAAGTTACGATTGCCAACAGTTTCGATCCCAACTCGTCCGCGCTGCTGCACGTCACGCTGGTTCAGTACGACCGCAACAACCAGCCGACGCAGATCGTCTTCGCCGATCGCGCCGAATTCGACGTCGACAGGTGGGTGCTCTACGATTCGAGCGTCTACCGGTTCGATCCGGACGGCAGCTCGCTCTCCGAACCGCGCGTACCGCGGCAGGAGGTCGAAATCGGCGAGAATCCAACCGAGATCGTCAAGCGCATCAGCAACGATGACCCGCAGAGCATGAGCCGTTCGCAGATCGCCGCAATCGTACGTTCGGGACAGCTGACGGAGACGGAAATGCGGAAGTACGTGACGACGTATCAGGAGAAGCTGGCGCAGCCGTTCGCTTGCTTCGTGTTCGTGCTCATCGCGATACCGTACGGCCTGCGCCCGTCGCGCGGCAGCGGCGGCATGGGTATTGGTTTCGGCGTCTCGATTCTCATCATTTTCGTTTACTATATCGTCATGGTCTTGTGCTCGTATGCCGGCGGAGCGTTTCTGCCGATGGCGTGGCTTTGGGCGTGGATGCCCAACCTTATCTTCACGGCGTACGGCCTTAGCCGGCTGCGCAGGGCGGCGCTCACGTGAACTTCGTCGAGTTCATTCGCGGCGTCGGAAACGTGCTGCTGGTGATGGCGATCGCGGGCGGCGTCGCGTACGTCGGCGACCGCGTCGGCCATCAGGTCGGCCGCAAGCGATTGACGCTCTTCAACATCCGCCCGCGCTACACGTCGACGATCATCGCCATCGGCACCGGCATGACGATCGCGCTCGTGGTCACGCTGGTCGCGATCTTCGCATCGCAAGAGGTGAAGACGGCGTTTTTCAAGCTCAGTTCGCTCAACGCACAGATCGCCGATTTGCAAACGCGACAGAACGAGCTCGAAACGAAAGTGCAAAACGGCCACTTGGTCGTTGCCAACGAGACGCTGATGGTGCCGTACGCGAAGATCATCAAGAAGAACACGAGCGCGTCGGATCGCTTGGCGACGATCCAGGACTATTATTCCGGCGCGGTCCGCTACGTGAATAATACCTATCCCGCGCTCGGTTTGAAGCCGTACGTCAATCCGCCGGATATCGATAAACAACTCAATCGCTTGGCCAACGACGTGGAGCAGGTCCAGCGAACGGTTCCGGGAGACGTGATGCTCAGCGTGACGTCGGGCCAAAACCTGTACGAAGGCGACCCGATTCATTTCGAGATCAGCGGAACGCCCGACCAGAAGATGTTTACAAAAGCCGAACCGCTCTACGCGATTCGAGGCATTCCGGGCGGAAGCGGGGCGAACGCCAGCATCGCGATCAGCGAACTGCAGCGCGACGTTTCGGCGATCGCGCGGCAGAAGCTCATTCCGCCGTTCCTTGCGGACAGCGTCCAGACCGTCGAACTGCTGCCGACGCTGGCCGAGATGCAGCAGATGCTCGGCAAGCCGGGCTCGTTTATCCTGACCGCGTACGCCGCCGAAGACGTCTACCCGCATCTCGGCGGCATCCCGATCGTCGCCGTGCTGACGCCCGCACCGCGCTGATGACCACCGGCCGCGTCCTCGGCGTCGACCCCGGCACGGGCAAGGCGGGGTACGCGGTCCTCGACCCGGACGGAACGGCACTGGTCCAGGGGATCGAGGGTTTGGCCGGCCTCGGCGAGCGGCTGGCCGCGGTCGTCGCGGAGTTTGGACCCTCCGTCCTGGCGGTCGGCCGGGGAACGAATGCCGGACGGGTGATCAAATCGCTCCAGGCGCTCGGTCTTCCGGTCCACCAGGTCGACGAATACGAGACCACCCGTTTCGCACGGACCCTCTACTTTGCCGAGCATCCGCCGGCAGGCTGGCGCCGGCTCGTCCCGGTGAGCCTGCAAGTTCCGCCCCGACCGGTGGACGATTATGCGGCTATTCTCATTGCCCGACGTTATCTTGACGAAGAGGGCAGAGCGGTGGACCCAGCGTAACTGAAACCTCCGTCCAAAAAATCCGATAGTAGTATCTGCCCGGCGTTGCCGGGCGTAGTTGTCACTCGGAGGGAAAATGCGTCGCTCGGCCTGCGTGGCCTCGTTAGCGATTCTCCTGGCGCTGGTGCCGGCGCTTACCCCCAATATTGCCCAATCCGCCTCCGCGATTTCAACACCGGCCTCGTATAATTTCGGCGCTGCGGCATTCCGCGCGCTCTTCGGCGAAACGACCGACGCGAGTGCAACGCTCGCGGCTTCGTATGGCGATCTCGCCAGCGAATCGCCGATGCGCGAGTTCGCGATATCGTCCGCGCCCGAGAAGACTGCCGACGTCGCGTTTGCGCCGAGCTTGAATTCGACGATAACTTTCGCACAGGAGCGTCCGGTGCGCCCGTCCCCGTCGGTCGCATCCAACGTTGACGACTTTGCCGGCCGCGTGTTCGCGCCGAGTGCGACGCGCTTCGTACCGGTAGCCTTCTACGAACCGGTTCCGGCGATCGCGCTCGACGTGCCGCGGCGTCTCGACGTCGGTCAGCCGCAGGTCTCCGATGCTGCGCCGAGCGATTCAGCGCCGTCGCTCGCGAGCGCTCCCGCACCGGTGGTGTCGTTCGGTAACTCGGCGTACTCGCAAAAGCCGGCGAACTCGCTCACGGCCGGCTTCGTACCGAGCTCCGTGGCCGTCCCGGTTTCGATGCATCTCGGACGGTTGCAGTTCGATGGCCAAGTCGGCGGCGCCGAGACCCAAACCACCGCGCAGTCCGATTCGGACAGCGCGTACAACGCGGGCGCGAATTTCGACGTGCGGGCCGGCGCGCGCCGCGTCAACCTCGACGTTTCGAGCAGCTACGAGCACCTGATGCGCGACGATACGATCTCGTACTCGTCGGCGCTGCCCGTCGCTTCGAAGTGGGAGATCGGCGGCGACGCCGCACCCGCCCTCCCGAGCTACGCGGACATGAGCAAACTGGCGCTGGGTGCGAACTTGGCCGTGCCGGTCACCACCACGATGACGCTCGGACTAAACTACAACGCACAGCGTTTGCTCGGAGAGTACGGGCTGCCCGGCATCGGAAATCTCGACGCGATCGACAACTCGCTCGGCGGCCGCGTAACGCTCGCGATCCCGAAGTGGTCCAGCCAAATCTCGCTCTCGGCGAGCCAATACCACTACCAAGATAATATCGCTCCGGCAAACACGTTTTCCGACTTGCGCGGGAACGTCAACTTCACGGTCAAGTTCTAGAGTTGCCGCGCCGCTTTATCGTCGCGCGCGCGGCGACCGTCGCCGTGATTGCAGGCTTATTCGTCGCGCTCGCCATCGTTCAGTTCGCGTCGTATGCGCTGGACGCGCGCGCCGCGGTTCCGGGCAGCCTGCCCTCGCGCGTCCCGCTTCGGTTCGGACTCGCGGTCTATCACGCGCTCGACCGCGTCGCGCCGGCTCCGTTCGTCGAATCGACACTCGCCGCGCAGGCGCTGGCTACCGGCGACTTCGACGCAGCCGAACGCTACGCGCTGCGGCTGCCGTCGTCGCCGACGCGTGACGAACTGCTCGCACAGACGGCGCGCGGCCGCGGCGAAACGACGCTCGCACTAGAATACGATTTAGCAGCACCGGACGTCGATGCCGTTTCGCAGGCGGCGTTCGCGCTCGTCTCGAGCGATCCGGAAGCAGCGTACCAGCTGGAACTGCATTTGAAAGATCGCCTCATGCTCTTGACGACGCATCCGGATGCGGTGGCCGAAGCGTACTGGAACCTCGGTGATTTTGCCAACCAGAGCGCGTGGCGGAAAGTGCCGGCGAGCCCGGCGCAGCGCGCCTGGCTTGCACGGGCGCGCAGCAACTTCGAATCGGCCGTCGAGCTCGCGCCGCTCTCGGAAAAGTACGCACTGTCTGCCGGCAATCAAGCCGCGCTCTTGGGCGACTATACGCGCGCGCGGCAACTCTTCATGCAGGCGGCCGAGATCGATCCCGGCGGCGCGGATGCGATCGCCGGACTCGGCGTCGCCGCCTTTTCGGCCGGAGATGTGGTGCAGGCGCGCGCCGACCTCGCGCGCGCGCGCGCGATCGATCCGAGTTCGAAGATGGTGCGCGCGCTCCAGCGCGATCTCGATACGGGCCGGGTCATCGAGTGAAGGTCGCGCTCGACGCTCAGTTGACGGTCGGGACGGCCACCGGAATCGGCGAGTACGTGCGCGGTTTGATCGACGCACTGCGGGCTGAAAACGTCGACGTCATCGAGCTTTCCGAACCAAGCCAAGATCCGTGGAGGTTCGATCGGCGGGTTTATTGGGATCAAGTGCTGCTGCCGCAGAGAACGCGCGCGTCCGGTGCCGACCTCCTCCACGCCGCGTCGGGAACGATTCCGCTGCGCGTGGCGATTCCGGTCGTCGCGACCGTGCACGACGTTGCGTGGCTGCGCGTTCAACAGCATACGCGACCCTACGCACGTTATTATTTTGGGCGATTCGCCCTCGAGCGATACCGCGCAGCGACGCGCATCGTCGTCGACTCCGAGTTTTCGCGCGGCGAGCTGCTGGAGGTTCTCGATCGCTTCGACGCGGATCGCATCAGCGTCGTCTACCCCGGCGTCGCGGCGGATTTTTGCAGCGTGGAGCGGCGCGGCGGTGACGGCCGTACGATCCTAGCGGTCGGCACGATCGAGCGGCGCAAGAACCTGGAACTCCTGATTCGTTCGCTGCCCGAGCTCAAGGGTGCGCGCATCGTTTCGGTCGGGCCGCCAACGCCGTACCAGCAAGAGTGTGAGACGATCGCCGCCGCGCTGGGCGTGGGGGATCGCGTCGAATTTCGCGGCTACGTGGATCGTCGCGAGCTGCTCGAGCTCTACGCAACCGCGGCAACCGTCGCGGTTCCGTCGTTTTACGAGGGCTTCGGGTACGCGGCCGCGCAGGCGCTGTGCGCGGGTACGCCGTGCGTCGTGTCCGATCGCAGCGCGCTGCCGGAAGTCGTCGCCGGCGACGCGCGCGTCCTGCCGGTCGGCGACGAAGCCGCTTGGGTCGAAGCCTTACGCGCCCAACTCCGCGGCGACGACGACGCGCGCGCGGCCGCAGCGCGCACGAGATCCATCGACCGATTCGCCTGGCCCGCCAGCGCGCGCGCGATGTGCAAGGTCTACGAAGCGGCGCTCGGCGCTCAGTAGATCGGCGACCCCGGGGCGCCCGGGGCGACGCTGCCGTCGTCGGGTGCGAAGATGAGTTTGAGGGGATAGCTCGAGCCGGCTTCGGGCATGGTGACGATCGTTACGCGCACGAAGCCGCGCGCGGGCACGACGTATTGGCGGACTTTATAACGCGAGTACGCCGGAACTTGATGCGATTGCACCAGCGTGCCGTCGATCAGGTATGTCGCGGTGGCGCGGCCGCCGCGCGGGTTTTCGTACAGCGCGATCGTCTGCGGCGACGACGTTGGATTTTGGACGTTGACCGTAAAGGATTGCAACACCCCGTAGTCGCCCGAGAGCGCCTCACCTTGCAGGCGATTCGGGAGTGGAATTTGGCCGATCGGCAGTTCCAAGTAGTCGCCGGTAACGTTCCACTGCGTCGCGTAGTAGAACTCGGGGATCGAATAGATGCCGCGCGCGTGCTTGTGCGTGCCTTGCAGCAGGTCGAGGTTGGCGAGCGCGACGTTTGGATCGTCGAGCGCGTTCTGGGCGAAGAGCGTAAGATGCACCTTACTTCCCGAAAGCACGCGCAGCTGCAGCAGATTGCAGACGACGTTGCCGGCGGGCAGATCCTGCTCGGCGATATTGAGCGACGTGTTCGCGGGGATGGTGATTAGCCGGCCTTGATTCTGAACCACGTTGATCAGAAACCCTTTGGTCGACGTGTGGCCGGCTTCCATCTCGTTGGGCAGCGGTCCGCCGCGGCCGCTGATGAATTGCACGATCGTCGGTTCGGAGGAAGCGTTTTCGGCGCGCAAGACGATCCGGCGATCCGGTTGCGCGGGCGGGTTGTAGTGGAAGTACAGGAATCGCGACGGCGTTTCGACTTGGAGGTCCGCGCTGAAGAGCACGCCGTTCTCCTCGAGGCGCTCGGGATAGTCGCTCACCATCAGGGAGGCGGGTGAGATGCGCGGCACGGCAACGTTCGTGACGTTCACGCGCGCCGTTCCGGTGACTTCGAAGTAGTCGCTGCCTTGCAGCAGCACGGACACGTCGAACGATGCGACGCGATCCTGAGCGAGATTTCCGTGGAACGGAACCTCATCGTCGCCGAGAACCGCTTGCGCGCCCTTGCGCAGTTGGGCCGCATGTTTGACGGCACTCACCACTTGAGCGCGCACGTAATCCGGCGAAGCGGGGTCGCCGGTGATCGGCAAATCGACGCGCGCCGGAATCGCTCCCGCATAGTACGCCAGGCGAACGGCCATGATTCGCGTTAGACCGCGGGCATCGGTAATAGTGAGGCTGGTGGTTCCGGCGGCTTTTCCCGTGAGAAAGATTGATTGGGTGCTCTGGTCGATCGCGACGGCGACCAGGGATGGGTCGGCGGCGACCGCCGTGAGCGGGCTTAAGGCCGACCCGACGACGACCCGGCCGGTCGTGCCGATCGCCACTTGGGCAGACTCGGGTGAAACCGTGATCGGCGGCGGGGTCGGACTTGGCGTCGGAGCGGCAGTCGCCTCGCCCGGAGCCGGCGTTTCGGTCGGGAGCGGGCTGCCCGAACCCTCGGGGATCGGCATTGGGGTCGTCTGCGGCACGCTGCCGCTCGGGATGGGCGAGGGAGCGGGCGTGGGTGAGGCGGGCGGCTCTTGAGCCGACGCCACGGCCAATGAGGCAGCCAGCGCGGCCATCGTAGCGAGGCGGCGTACGATGCGCGCGGGCGCCGGCACCTAAGCGATCTGCGCTTCGGCCCGGCTGACGGCGGTAGCGAGCAGCGTCTTATAGCCGACGCTGGGGAAGAGCACGGTGACGAGATCCTTCTCCGTGCGCTCTACGGTGCCGATGCCGAACTTCGTATGAACGACCACATCGGTGATTTTGAACCCTCCGGTAGCCGCTCCCTCGTTCGTCCCTCGGCGCGTGGCCTTCATGCAGTTGTCGCAAGCGCCGCAATTGGCCGCTTCGAAGTCCTCGCCGAAGTAGTTGAGGATGAAGCGCCGGCGGCATGAGGCCGACTCGGCATACTGCAGCATCATCGCGAGCTTGCTCTGATCGTACGACTTCTTGGTCTCGTAATTCGCGAGGCTCAGCACGAGCGCGCGGTTCTTGCGTACCGCCTCGGTCAAGCCGTACGCGGACTTTCCGACGGTCTCGATGTACCCCGACTTGCGCAGCAGCGCGAGAATCACTTTGAGTTTGGTCAGCGGCAGCTGCAAAATCTTGCGCAGGTCGGTCATCGCAACGCCGCCTTCTTGGCCGCCGAAGACTTCGATGGTTCCGAAGACGCGCTGCACTTCCTCGACGTCGGGATATTTGCCGGTAAGGAAATAATTTTGCACGCGCGTATCGCTCATGCGATAGATCAAAATGCAGCGCGACGGCAGGCCGTCGCGACCGGCGCGGCCGGCTTCCTGCGTGTAGGCTTCCAGCGAACCGGGCAGATCGTAGTGCACCACGAACCGGATGTTCGGTTTGTCGATGCCCAGGCCAAACGCGTTGGTCGCAACGACGGCACGAATCTCTTCGTTCATGAAGACGTTGTGCACGTGCGTGCGTTCTTCTTTGTGCAGTTTCGAGTGGTAGACGGCGGCTCTGACGCCGAGCGTCTCGTCGAGGTACTTCTGCACTTCGAGGGCGTTTTTGATGGTCGCGGTGTAGATGATGCCGGTGCCGATTAAGGCGTCGGGACCGGTAAAGAGGCCGCTGAGAATCTTGAGTTTTTGCGCTTCCTTATCGGCCTTTTTGGCTTCGTACACCAAGCTGTGCCGGTCGAACCCGCGCACGATCGGTTTGACGGTTTCGATGCCGAGCTGATGCAGGATATCTTCGCGCACCGACGGCGTGGCGGTGGCCGTCAAAGCGAGCACGGTCGGATTCTTCAGTTTGTCGATCACGCTGCCGAGCGCGAGATACGCCGGACGGAAATCGTGACCCCACTGGCTGATGCAGTGCGCTTCGTCGACGACGAAGAGCGGCACCTTGATCGACTGCAGCAGTTTGAGAAACGCTTCGTCTTCGAGTTTTTCGGGCGTCGTATAGGCGATGCGAACCGAGCCGGAAGCGATCTGCTCGCGCGTGCGCAGTTCTTGATCTTCGGAGAGGGTGGAGTTGAGCGCGACGACGCCGGCGATGCCGAGTCCGCGCAGCATATCGAGCTGATCCTTCATCAGCGCGATCAGCGGACTTACGACGACGGTCGTTCCCTCCAGCAGCAAAGCTGGAAGTTGATAAGTCAGGCTCTTACCGGCTCCCGTTGCCAAGATCGCAAGCGTGTCTTCCCCCGCCAGAACGCGAGAAACGACTTCTTCTTGGCCCGGGAAAAACTCCGTGAAGCCAAACTTCTCGCGCAACGCCGCGCGAAGATCCACAGTGACCTCTCTTCTCAACCCGCTTGAGACTATAAAATCGGAAATGACGGGGCGGCGGAAAGCCTCCCTTGTACCTATCATAACCCTTCCTCGTTCTAAACGCGTTGCACTCCTACCCGGCGGCAGGCTCCCCCAAACGGGGCCACCAAACTCTGGGGGTGTCCCTTTACCGTACCTGGCGACCCTTGGCTTTTGCCGACCTCGTCGGACAAGATGCCGTCGTCCGCACCCTGAGCTCCGCTATCGACGGCGGAAAGCTGGCGCACGCTTACCTCTTTTCGGGCCCGCGCGGCTCGGGAAAGACCTCGGCGGCCAAAATCATGGCGCGCTGTATCGACTGCATTCACGGTCCGACCTCGACGCCGGATAACACATGCGAAAATTGCCTGGCAATGATCGCCGGTACGGCTATGGACGTCCTGGAAATCGATGCCGCAAGCAACCGAGGGATCGACGAGATTCGGGCCCTGCGCGACGCGGTCAAGTTCGCCCCGGCGGCGATGCGCATGAAAGTGTACATCATCGATGAAGCCCACATGCTCACCAAAGAGGGCGCTAACGCGTTCCTGAAGACCCTCGAAGAGCCGCCGGCGCACGTCGTCTTCATCCTTGCGACCACCGAACCCGAGAAGCTGCCGGTCACGATCCTTTCCCGCTGCCAGCGCTACGCATTCCGGCGCATCGCCATTCCGGTGATGATCGAGCGAATGAAGCACATCGCCGCGGCCGAGAAGATCGACATCGACGACGAAGCGTTGGCGGCGATCGCATATCGCGCCGACGGAGGGTTGCGCGACGCGCTGACGATGCTCGAACAGGCTGCGGCGTTCGCGGGCGGCGAGCGCGTTACCGCGCGAGACGCTGGACGTCGCATTCGGCGCCACCGGACGCAACTTTGCAAACCAGCTGCTCGACGCAATCGTGACGCGCGACGCTGCGGCAGCGCTGACGACCATCGAAGACGCAAGCGACGCCGGCACCGACATGCAGGTACTGATTCGTTCGCTGATCGCAGCGTTTCGAAACCTGCTGGTGGCGCGCGTCGACCCGGCGCTGCTCGCGCGCGATCTCGCACCCGAGGACGCGCAGCGCGCGACGGAACGCGCGAAGGACGTGCCGCAAGCGACGATCGTGCGCGCGCTGCGCGTCTTCACCGAAGCGCTGGCGCTGGCGCGCGCCGGCGGCAACGCGCGACTCGAACTCGAAACCGCGCTGCTGCGCTTCGTGCTGGCCGCCGACGATCCGTCGCTCGACGCGCTCGGCGCGCGCGTCGCGGCATTGGAAGAAGGCCGGGGCGCGAACGCCGTCGTGTCGGCCGCGCCGCCCAGCGCGGCGACGCCGCCCAAAGCGGCGCCGAAGGCCGCGCGAAAGGTCGAAGCCGAACCGGAGCGCCGAGCCGGAACCCGAGCCGGTGCCCGCCGCGCAAAAGATCGCGCCGGGCGAGGAAATCTCCGTGCAGAAAGTCCGCGCGGCATGGCAGTCGATTCGCGGAAAGGTCGAGGGCGAACGGCCGCCGCTGCGCATTCCGCTTGCCGGGACCGTCGTGGAAGCGGTCGAAGGCAACGCGGTGATTCTCAAGCTGCCCGATACCGCCAGTGCGGACATGCTGCGCGATCATACGAAAATGATCGAAGCGGCCATCGCCGACGTGCTCGGGCGCCCGTTGAAGGTGACGCTGCGGGTCGAGGGAAACGCAGCGCGCTCGAAAGGCGAGCCGCGTCCGGCGGCCGCACCGGCACCCGCGGTGGAAACCGACGATGCCGACGCGCTGTTCAACTACGCTAGTGAAAGAATACGATAGGAACATGAATCAAGCCCAACTGATGGCGCAGGTCAAGAAGATGCAAGCCGAGATGACGAAAGCGCAAGACGAGCTTGCCGGCACCGTCGTAACCGGCAGCGCCGCCGGCGGCGCGGTGACGATCGAAATGACGTGCGATCAACGCGTGAAGAGCGTGAAGATCGGTAAAGAAGCGATCGATCCGGAAGACGCCGAGACGCTCGAAGACCTGATCGTCGTCGCCGTCAACGACGCGCTGACGAAGAGCAACGAAACGTCGCAGAAGCGCATGGCTTCGGTGACGGGCGGCATGCATATTCCGGGCTTCTCGTAGCGCTTCGTGCCCACTCCGGGTTCCATCGCCGGGCCGGTTGCGGCCTTGATCAATGAGTTCAGCAAGCTTCCGACGGTGGGCCCAAAAACCGCCGCGCGCTTGGTGTTCTATTTGCTCAATCGCCCGCGCAACGAAGCCCAATCGCTGGCCGAAGCGATTCTCAACGTAAAAGATCACGTACGCTTCTGCACGATCTGTTATTCGCTCACCGAAAACGATCCGTGCGAGCTCTGCACCGACGAGCGGCGCGACGCGTCCATCGTTTGCGTCGTCGCCGAAGCCAAAGATGTGTACGCGATCGAACGCACGCGGCGCGTATCGCGGCCGCTATCACGTGCTCGGCGGATTGATCTCGCCGATGGACGGCATCGGCCCGGCGACAGCTGCGTGTGAAAGAACTCATCGAGCAGATCGGGCGCGCCAACCCGCACGAAATCATCCTCGCCACCAACCCGAACGCCGAAGGCGAAGCGACCGCGCTCTACCTCTCGCGTCTTTTGCAGCCGCTGGGCGTCACCGTCTCGCGCCTCGCGTACGGCCTGCCCATCGGCGGCGACCTCGACTACGCCGACGAAATCACGCTCGCCAAAGCGTTGGAAGGCCGGCGCGAACTATAGGGCCCGGCGCAGGGCCGCGCGAGCGAGCAATCGCGTCGAATCCAGCGCCGGAATGGCGGAACCCCGTGCCTCGACGATCAGCGGCAGCTCCGTGCAGCCCAGGATTACGCCGTCGCAGCCGTCGTTCTTGAAGCGCTCGATCGCCTCGAGCACGTACGCGCGCGATGCGTCCCTAAAGACCCCGTTAACGAGCTCGTCCATGATGATGCGGTTGATCTCGTCGCGGATTTCGGCATTTGGACACACGAAGGCGATATCGCGCGCAGCAAGTTTCTCGCGATAAACGTCGCTTTCGACGAGCCAGCGCGTCCCCGTCAGCCCAACACGCCGCAAGCCGAGTTCGACCGCGCGGTCGGCGACCGCATCTGCAATGTGCAGCCACGGCAGCGGCAGCCGGTCTTCGACATACGGCAGCGCTTGATGAATGGTGTTGTCGGGACAGATGAGAAAGTCTGCTCCCCCGCGCGCGAGTTTTTGTGCTGAATCCAGCATGAGGCCGCCAACGCCGCGCCAGTCGTCGCGCTCGATGAAATCCACGTATCGTGCGAACGACGGCGCGTGCATCGATATCTCAGGGTGGCCGGACGGACCGAAGAGTTCGTGGCCTTGCGAACACAGCGTTCGGTAGCAAAGCGCCGCGCCTTCGGCAGAACACGCCACAATGCCGATGTGCTGTTGTTTGGCAGATGGCACGAGCGTTCGGTTTCGTCGCCCGGCCATCGTCTCCGCTCCTACGGCGTCGGCGTTCCCGGTGCCGGCGTGTACTCGACGACGACGGTGAAGTGCGTCGGCGCGGTCGCGCTGGAGAGTAAGATCGTGCGGTCGACGCCCGTCGCTTCGAGTTGGACGCGGGTTAGGCGGTTGCCGCCGTTGGCAAGCGCGTTGCTCCATCCGAAATCGAAGTCGACCGGCGTGACGGTCGTGCCGGCGAAGAGCGCGTCGTAGACGTCGCTGCGCGGGTCGCTTAAATCGGCGACGGGATGAGACTCGGCGCCGAAGCCGGTGATGCCGTCGAACACGTCGCCGGGAATCGGTGCGGACCCGGGCGTGTAGGCGTAGACGGTTACGCGCTGCGTCGCGGGCGCATAGCCGTATGCCCACCAGTACGCGTGGTGCGACGCATCTTCCGTTGCGAAATCGAGTTCGTGGGCGTCGGCGTTGCTCGCGCCGAAGACGTCGCTCGCAGGAACAAAGATCGACCACGCCCCGGCGGCGTCGCTTTCGAGCCGCTCGGCGAGGCGGTCGGTCGCGCTACGCGCGTCGAGGCGCGCGTTGAGATGCGATGCGGCGAAGATGGTTTCGCTTGCGAGCCGCACCAGCAGCCACGTGAGGACGAACGCGATTGCCGCCGCGACCAGGACCTCGATCAGCTTCACGCAGGGGCGGGTACCCCGAGCAGGTCGTCACCCTGACGGATGGCGCCGGGCGTGACGACGTCGCAGTAGATGCCCATCCACGTCTTGCGTTCTTGAGCCACGTAGCGCAGGATGCGCGGATCGTTCGCGCCGCCGTCGGGGTCATACGTCGTGACGACGCATCGTTCGATCGGTTTGCGTACGCGCAGCCGTACCGGTCCGAGCGCCAGCTCCCACCCGACGAGGTCTTCCTCAAGCATAGAGAAGCCGTCGGCGGCGCGGACGAAAAGGTTTGGGCGGAATCGGCTCGGTTCGACCGCGTAAGCCACATGGGCGCTTAGCCCCTCCAGCCAGCGATCGATCAGAATTGAAACCGGTGCCGCGTCGAAAAATCGTTCGCCGCCGTGCGCCTCGGTCTGGACGCCGCGTTCGGCTGCGAGCGCGCGGGCCGCTTCGACGTCCGACTCTAGATGGAAACGATCGTTCTCGGTCCCGCGATAGGGTTTGCCCAGCCGCGCGTGGCCGGCGGTCACGACCAGCGCGCGCGTCCGATCGCCTCGGATACCGTCCGGGTCCACGTCGGCTTCCTCGAGCCCTTCGAAGTGAAGGCTCTTCGTCGGGTAGCGCCAGATGGCGTCCAATTTCCCAATGAGCACGGTTCTTTCAGGTTTCCGAGGGTTTTTCGCCCGCCCTGCCGGAAACGGCGCGCGATGGAACTTCGTCCGCTTGGCTTCGGCGAAATCTTTGACCGGGCCATCACGCTGTACATCCGCAACTTCTTGCCGTTCGCCGGCATCGTCGCGGTAGTCGTGCTTCCGATCGCGGTCCTTCAGTATTTCATCGACACGAGTTCGATGACGCAGTTCGATCAGGCGATGAAGATTCTGACGCATCCGAACGCGCCGCAGCCGACGACGCCGGTTCTGCCGGCGTTCATGACCGATCCGCGCGTGGCGATCCTGTTCGCCGTAACGCTCGTCATCGTGTATGCGATCTATCCGTTTTCGCTCAACGCGGTCGCCATCGGCGTCGCCCGTCTGTACACCGGGCGCCCCGTGCTGTTCGGTCCGTGCTATCGCGGGTCGCTGCACCGCTGGCCGCAGGTTCTGGGTTTGCTCTGCGTCGAGTTCGCGCTGTTCATCGCGTGGTACATCGGGTTCGTCATCATCGTCGTCCTTGCCGTCCTTTTCGTGACGCTGCTGGCGCGCGCGACCATCATCCTGAGCGTCTTCGCGGGAATTATCGCGTTCTTCGTCGCGTTGGCCGCGCTGCTTTTCCTCGCGCCGCTGTTCGTCGCGCTCACCTTTGCGATGAACGCGATCGTCATCGAAGAGCGCCCGGTCTTCGAATCCATCGGCCTCGGCTTTTCGCGCATCTTCAATCGTGAAGAATTTTGGCGTTCCGTGCTGTTCGCACTCGCAGCCGGCGCGGTGCTGCTCGGGGCCGGAATGGTCGCGGGGATCTTCAGCACGATCTTTCTGCTGCTCCACTGGCTGCCGGCGAGCGCGATCGTGGATACGCTCTTTCGCGCCGCAATCACGCCGTTCTCGATCGTTTTGCTCGCGATCTACTACTTCGACGTACGAATTCGCCGTGAGGGATTCGATCTCGAAGCCGGCCTCGAACGCCTCGTGGAGAGCGCGCCCGCTACGTGAAGGGAAGGCGGCTGCGCAGCGCGTCGGCCGCGTTGCTCCTTCTGCTCGTACTGTCGGGCACCGCCGGAGCGGCATCGATGCGCGACGACCTCGTTGCGCGCTGGGTCTCGGCGAACGACGCGCAGATCGCCAAGATTACGGACGCAAAGAAGCGCGCCGCTGCCGAGACGTCTTTTGCAAAGCTGCGCGGACGGATTGACGAACCGGCGGCTTGGCCGATGCTCCCGGACTTTAGCGCCGCTGCGCGGCGCGAACTCGCGACGCCCGGACGCTATCAGCTTTCAACCAAGGTTGCGCCGCCGCCGCAGCCGACGCTGTGGGAACAGCTCTGGCAATGGGTTCGCGACCGGTTCGCCGACCTATGGAATGCGCTCAACGACCGAGTCCATATCGGGCCTTCCGGCGCCATGGCCATCGGCGACGTCCTCATCGGTCTCGCCGTGCTGGTGCTGGTTTTCGTGGTCATCCGTCTGCTGGCCGAGTTTCAGATCGACCGGCGGCGCGCGGCCGCCGTCGAAGCGCTGGGCGCCCCGCGCGATGCGCGTAAACTCTACGAACGTGCGACCGCGGCTGCCCGAAAAGGTGATCTTACCGCAGCGTCCCGGCTATTGTTTGCGGCCGCCGTCGTGGCGCTTGATTTGCGCGGCGTGGTAACGGAAGATCCCAGCGCCACGGTCGGAGATCTGCGGCGGGCGCTGCGCTCGCGACAGATGGAGCTGGTGCCGCCGTTCGACGCAGTGGCCGCACCGTTCGTGGCGAGCACGTACGCCGAACGCCCGATCGAGGCCGCCGATTGGGAGCGCGCGCACGCCGCGTTTCTCACCTTCGCGCCGGGGCACGAGTCGACGTGAGGCGGCACCTGGTCGAGCTCATCATCGTCATCCTATCGGCGATCGTCATCGGCGCGCTCGCGTTCGGCCGTGAAGCGGCGCGAAATGCGTTGCCGCACTCCACCTACTCGAGCAACGACACGGGGCCGAACGGTTATCGCGCGCTCTACGAAATGCTGCACTCGGCGGGCGTGCCCGTTACGCGGTTTTCGCGCGTGCTCGGCGTGCTCGACAGCCACGTCGGAACGCTGGTGCTCGCAACCTACGCGCCCGACCCGGACCTGCAGCCGATGGGTGCGAGCGACACCGCGCTGCTCAAGGATTTTGTGGAGCGCGGCGGCCGTTTGGTCGTGCTCGACTACGACTTCGAGGGAAGCGACGATATTATCCCCGGTGTCGCCAAAGGCACCGCGGCGAAAACAACCGATGCGATTTCACTCGCGCGCGATTCATACACCAACGGCGTTCGCACGGTCGCGGGGCCGATCGAAAGCGTCTTTCCATTTGCGACGCGGATCGGCGTACCGCTGCTCGCGAACGATACCGGCATCGTGGCGATCGCGTATCCCATCGGCAAAGGCACCGTGATCGCGATCACCGCGCCGGCGCTCTTTTCCAACGCGCATCTCGCATCGGCCGACAACGCGCGCTTTGCCTACAACGTCATCGACGGCAACGGGCCGGTGGTCTTCGACGAGTACGTGCACGGCTACAACGACGGGCTGAGCTTTTGGGGAGCGTTGCCGATGCCGGTGCGGGCGGCGACGTACATCCTCGGCGCGATCCTGCTGATCGGGCTGATCGGCGCCAACGTTCCGTTCGCACCGACGATTCCGCTCGAACCGCCGGACGAACGCGATTCATCGGCGTATATCGACGCGATGGCCGCGTTGATGCGCCGGGCGCACGCGGCGCGGGCCGCGGTCGCTGCGTTTGCGGCCAACGCGGCGCGCTCCAGGCTCGGCGGAGAGCCGGCGCAGCAGGCGCGGAGCCGTCTCGAGCGGTTGGCCGCCATACCCGATCCCTCCGACGCGGCGTTAGTAGAAGCCGCCGTCCTCGACTATCGCCTTCGAAAGGAACTTCCATGATCGTCAAAGAGTTGGCCGAGCGCATCGCAACCGGCATGGACGCCGTCGTCGTCGACGCGGACCGCACGGCGTTCGCACTGACGGTTGCGCTCCTCGCGCGCGGCCACGTGCTTATCGAAGGCGTGCCGGGCACGGGAAAAACGCTGGCGGTTCGCGCGCTCGCGCTGCTGCTGGGACTCGATTTCCGGCGCATTCAGTTTACGCCGGATCTCATGCCGACCGACGTCGTCGGCACGACCGTCTTCAACCCGCAGACCGCGCAGTTCAGCACGCGCCTCGGGCCAATCGTGGCCAACGTCGTGCTCGCCGACGAAATCAACCGGACGCCGCCCAAGACGCAATCCGCTTTACTCGAGGCGATGGAAGAGGGACGCGTGACGGTTGACGGCACGCCATATCCACTGCCCGAACCGTTTTTGCTCTGCGCGACGCAAAATCCGATCGAGTATGAGGGAACGTATCCCTTGCCGGAAGCGCAGCTCGACCGGTTTTTGATCAAGATCGAGGCGCATTATCCGAGCGAGGTGCGCGAACTGGAACTGCTGCAGCGCGTCGCCAACGGGTTCGATGCCCGCGCGCTCGAGGCGTCGGGCGTAACGCCGGTGACGAATGCCGCCGAGGTGCTTGAGGCGCAGCGCACGATTCGTAAAGCACATCTCTCCGACGGGGTGCGCGACTATGTCTACCGCATCGTCGCGGAGACGCGCAAGCAGCGGCGTTTGACGCTCGGCGCGTCGCCGCGTGCGAGCATCGCGCTGCTCGTTGCGTCGCAGGCCGCGGCGGCCATCGGCGGGCGCGACTTCGTCGCGCCGGACGACGTCAAAGACGTCGCGCCGTTCGTCGTTCCGCATCGGCTGATCGTCGCGCCCGAAGCGGAGATCGAAGGCATCTCCGCCGGTGCCGTTCTGCGCGAAATCCTCTCGAGCGTTCCGGTTCCCCGTGAGTAAATCGCCGGCGGGCTATTTCCGGCAGCTCCTGACGTGGCGCTTTCAATACCTCGTCGCGGCAGTCGTCTTGTTCGTCGCGGCCGATTGGAACCTGAACCTGCTGCTGCCGGCGCGCATCGGACTGGCCGCGTTCGCGGTTGCGTACGCGCTGATTCTTTGGCTGCCGCTCTGGGTGACGCCGCGGTTTGCGTACGCGCTCGGCGGGATCGCGCTGCTGGCGGCGTGCGCGCCGGGCGTGCCGGCGTTTTGGCCGGTCGCGTTGATCGCACTGGCGGCTCTGGTGCTCGCAACGGTTGCCGACGCGTTCATGGGGCCCGTGCGGCAGGATGTGACGGTCGAGCGGAAGGCGCCCGACCACATTTCGCTGCGCGTTCCGCTCGAGATCGCCTACGTCGCGAGCAATCGTTCGCAGCGTGCCGTGCGCGTCGCAATCGTCGAGACGCCGGTGCGAACGCTGCGCTACGGACTGGACGAGGCGACGGGCGACGTTCCCGCGCGCAGCCGCGCGACGATCCTGCGACCGGCGACGCCGGTCTCGCGCGGTGAGGACGCGTTCGGGGCGCTGTACGTGTGGTTCGAAAACCCGCTCGGCCTGCTGCGCCGGCGGATGCGCGTCGAAGCCGCCGAAACGTTCCGCGTCTATCCGGACCTATCGGCGGTCGAGCGTTACGGCGCGCTGCACGTGCGCAATCGTCTGATCGAAGCCGGGCTGCGCAAGATGCGGCTGCGCGGCACCGGGACCGAATTCGAATCGCTGCGCGAGTGGTCGGACGGCGACGCGTTCCGGGCGATCGATTGGAAGGCGACCGCGCGCCGCGGAAAACTCATGGTCGCGCAGCACGAAGTCGAACGCAGTCAAAACGTGATGCTGCTGCTCGATTGCGGTCGATTGATGACCCCGCGCATCGACAGCCAGCGGAAGTTCGACTACGCGGTGACGGCCGCGCTGTCGCTGGCCTCGATTGCGGGGCTCGCAAGCGATCGGGTCGGCGTCGTCGCCTTCGCCGGCGAGATCCTCGCCGCCAGCGCGCCGCGATCGACGCGCTCGTCGGTGGCCGCGCTTTCCGACCTGCTCTACGATCTGGAGCCGCGCTTCGAAGAAGCCAACTACGCGCGCGCGTTTGCCTATCTGCGCAACCACCTGCACAAACGGTCACTGATCGTCTTTCTTACCGACGTCATCGACCCGCTGGCGCAAGCCGCACTGCTGGCCGAGCTCGGATCGCTCGCGCGCCGGCATTTGCTGGTGTGCGTGTTCATGAACGATGCCGCCGTAGAAACCGCTCTCGCGACGGTGCCGCACGATGCGGTCGACGCTTACCGGGCGAGCGTCGCGATCGGTTTGAGCGACGAGCGCCGGACGGCGGCGGCGATGCTGACCCGCGCGGGCGCGATCACGCTCGACGTGCCGGCGCGTAAACTCACCACCGCGGTCATCGACGAGTACCTGCGCGTCAAGCAACGCGGGCTTTTATAAGCTTTCGTAGAAAAAACGCTTTCATCTAGGGAGTATTCGGATGAATCGTTTTTTGCCCGCGATCTTTACGGTCTTAGCGCTCGTTTCACCAGTGGCAGCCGGCGCCGCGGCGACGCCCGAGCAGCAGCTCATGAGCAAGCTGGAGTGGCGCAGCATCGGACCGTATATCGGCGGGCGCGTCGTGGCCATAGCCGCCGTCCCCGGCCGCAATCTGTTCTACATGGGCGGCGTTCAAGGCGGCATTTGGAAAAGCACCAACTACGGCCAAAACTGGGTGAATATCAGCGACGGAAAGCTGCCGTCGACGGCCACTTCGATCGGCGCGCTGGCCATCGCGCCTTCAAATCCGCGCGTGATCTACGCCGGAACCGGCGAAAGCGATATCCGTCAAGACTTCGACACGGGCGACGGCATCTTCAAGAGCACCGACGGCGGGGCGACGTGGGCGTATGCCGGGCTACGCGAAGCGCACCAGACCGCTGCGCTGGTCGTCGATCCGCGCAATGCGAACGTAGCCTACGCGGCGACGATGGGGCACGTGTTCAAGCCGAATGCCGAGCGCGGCATCTACAAAACGACCGACGGCGGCAAGACGTGGCGTAAGGTGTTGTACGTCGATGCGAATACCGGCGGCAACGACGTCGTGATCGATCTGAAGCACCCCGATACACTCTACGCAACGATGTGGCAGGCGCAGCGCTTTCCCTGGACCCTGGTCAGCGGCGGCCCGGGAAGCGGTCTCTACAAAACCACCGACGGCGGCGCGCACTGGACCAACGTCTCGAAAAATCGGGGCTTCGCCGGCGGGATACTCGGCAAGATGGGCGTCGCGATCGCGCAGAGCGATCCGCGGGTCGTGTACGCGATGGTGCAGGCGCGCGAAGGCGGCGTGTTCCGTTCCAACGATGCCGGTGCGACGTGGAAGCGCGTCAACGCGGAGATGAAGCTGCGGCAGCGCGCGTTTTATTACATGGCCATCTACGTCGATCCGACGAGCCCGCAGATCGCCTTCGTGCCGCAAGTCGACGGAACGTTCAAGAGCAAGAACGGCGGGAAGACCTGGACGCCGACGACTCCGTCGGGAGACCATCACATCTACTGGGTCGATCCGACCAACACGCAAATTCAATTCGACGGCAACGACGGCGGAGCGACGGTTTCGGTCGACGGCGGCACGACGTGGAGCACCGAGAACAATCAGCCGACCGGGCAGTACTACCACGTTTCGGTCGACGATCAGTTTCCGTTCCACGTTTATGGCGCGCAGCAGGATGAAGGCGCGTACGAGGGGCCGAGCGCGACGTCCAGCGGCTCCATCGGGATCGGCGATTGGCACGTCGTAGCGCTGGGCGAGAGTACGTTCGTCACGTCCGAACCGGCCAACACGGACGTCACCTACGGTGCGGGCTACTTCAGTACGCTCGCGCGGCTCGACAGCAGCGTCGGCCAGCAGCAGAACGTCAGCCCGTGGCCGCGCTATCAATCCGGGGCGACGGCCGCCGAGATGAAGTATCGCTTCGGTTGGACGCATCCGATCTTTTTCTCGCCGGCCGATCCGAAGGAACTGCTCACCGCGGCGCAAGTCGTGTTTTCGAGCACCGATCACGGCAAAACGTGGAAGATCGTAAGCCCGGACCTGACGCGCGACGACAAGAGCACGGAAGGGCCGAGCGGCGGACCGGTCGATCTCGATATCACCGGCGCCGAAGTGTTCCCCGATATCGCATCGCTCGCGGTTTCGCCGCACAACGCGGACTTGATGTGGGCCGGTTCGGCCGACGGTCTGGTGCACGTGACGAAAGATCACGGCGCGCATTGGGCACTCGTTACGCCGCCGGATTTACCGCAGTGGGCGGAGATCAGTTCGATCGAACCGTCGTTTGCCGCCGAGGGAACCGCATACCTAACCGCGTCGCGGTATCAGTGGGACGATTATCATCCGTACGTCTACAAGACGACGGACTACGGCGCGCATTGGACGTCGATGTCGAACGGCTTGCCGCCGGATCAGTACGCACTGGTCGTCGTCCAGGATCCGCGCGAGCCGCAGCTGCTCTTCGCGGGGACGCGCAGCCGCGCGTACGTCAGCCTCGACGGGGGCGCGATGTGGCAGCCGATCTCGCTGAACTTACCCGGCGCGCAGGTGCGCGACATGGCGATCAACGCTCGCCAGGGCGAACTCGTCGCGGCCACGCACGGGCGCGCGTTTTGGATTCTCGACAACCTCGCGCTGCTGGAACAGCTCGCACGTCAAACCGAGTGGAGCGTCGCAACGGCGCAGCTCTTCCAGCCGGAAACGGCCTGGCTTTCGCACGCGTACGGCGACACGGCCGACGGCGACGTCGGCAGCAATCCGAAGTTCGGCGCGACGGTGTTCTTCAATCTGCCGTCCGGATACAACGGCAAAACGCCGCTGACGCTTTCGTTCGTCGATGCGAGCGGCGCGACCGTGCGCGCCTTCACCATGCACCTCAAGGACAAGAACGCCAAAGACATATCGGACGACGTACGCGAAAACAACGATACCACGCAAAACCGCGCGATCGACTTGAAAGCGCTGACGGCGGTCGAGCCGGGAACGAACGCATTCCAATGGGATCTGCGCTACCCGCCGGCCGCCGACGTTCCGGGATTCCGCACGCTCGGGACCGACGACTATCCGGATACCTCCGATGGGCCGCGCGTCGTGCCGGGAACCTACAGCGTGGTGCTGCAGTACGGCGCGCAAAAGATCGCTCAGCCGCTGTTGGTGAAGCTGGATCCGCGCCTTCACGCGACCGAGGCCGATCTCGCGGCGCGGTTCGCGCTCGAGATGAAGATTCACGCGACGATGGACGAGATGGATAAAGCCGTGATCTTAGCGATGGGCGCGCGCTCCCTGCTAGCCCCGCCCGCGCGGGCGGCGGTCGATCGCGCGATTGGTAATCTCGTGATGCTGAAGGTGCATTCGAGCGAAGCCGACGTGCTGTACGAAGTCAAACTGCGCGAAGAGCTCGCGTTCCTAGCCAACGAGATCGAAACGGCGTACGACCGCCCGACGGCCGCCGAATATAGCACCTTCGACGACATCCAAACCGACGTGACGGCCGCACTAGCGGCGCTGCACGCTGCCGTATCCGGGAAGTAGCGAGCCGTCGTTACTTAAAGAGGCGCGTTTCGAGCCAGGCGACGCGATCGGCCGCGGCGTCGGGGACTTTGAGCGCGTGGTCGGTGTTGTAGAGAAACACGCCGCGCGGCAGCGGCGCAGCCGCAGCAAACGTCGCGGCGTCGGCGTTGGTGATGTAGTCGTCGTGGGTCGCGAACTGAAAGAGAAACCCCTTGGCGGTCGAGCGAGCGAGATACGGCATCGGATCCAGCGGCTCCATCTGCTTCACGAAGGCGGGGATGTCGGCGGGCTTCTTTCCGAGCAGATACCAGTTCGAGAAGCTCGGGTTGCCTGCCATGAGCACGAAGTAGCTGGGGCGCGTGTCGACGCCGGCGAGAACGGCGCCGTACATCGACCCGAAATCGTGACCGACGTACGCGATGCGTTCCGGGTCGGCGTACTCCGCGAGCAGCAGATCGATCCCGCGGCGCAAGTCGATCACTTGTTGAATCGAGTTCGCGTAATCCGTGCTGGTGGTTCGCCCCTTTTCGAACCAGTCGTTGCCGTTGGAGGCGATCGTGGTCGACCACATCGCGTCGAGCAGCACGCACACCGCACCGCGCTTTGCAAGCGCGACTGCGTCGGCTTCGAACTCCGTGTGGTTCGTCGTCGCAGCGTCGCCGAGCCAATGGACGAATAGCACGCCGGGTCGCGGCTTTTCTGCAGCAGCGTGCGTTGAAGGTTCGATAATCTCGGCGGTTTGGATGCGGTTCCCGACCTTGTAGGTGAGCACGCCGCGCATCGTGCCGTCGCCGGCATCGCGCATGATCGCATTGGTGGTGAAGGCCATCGGCGTGTAGGCAAAAGCCGACACGGGCAGCGGCTCGGCGGCCGCGTTGACCGTTGCGAGCGCGAAAGCGGCCAGCGCCGCGAAGATCGTACAACGGTTCATAACTTCAAGTCCGGAAGCAGAGACGCTCTTGCGGAAGAAATGCGGCCGTCGCCGGATCGCGCGACCCGAGCGTGATGGTATGTTCGCCATGTTGGAGAGAAAAGAACGCTTGCGAACCTTCGTCGCGGCTGTCGTATAGCGACGTCCACTGCGCGGGGGCGCTATCCAGCGCGAAGCCCATCGACGAGCCGTCGAGCGAAACGGCGGCCGATCCTTCGGCACCTTTGTAGCGACCCTTTGCCGACACGACCGCGTAGTCGGGGCCGAGCAAGAATCCGACGAGCTGTACCACCACCCCGTCCTCGACCGGCTGCCATTTTGGATCGTTGCAGCGCCGCAGGCTGGCCTCGGCCAAGCATTTCACCGAGCGAACCGTCGTGCCCGATCCCACCGGTGTAAGCATCAGCTCGGCTGAGGCATCGGGATTGTAGACGGGAATGTACTGCCGGGCGAGCTGTTCGCCGGTCGAATCGAAGAGTCCGAATACTGCGAAGTCGCCATCTGCCGTGTCCGCGCTGGCAATCGACAGCGCACCGCCGGAGACGGTGCAGCCCGTGTCGGGCGTGGCGTCGTCGGCTAGCGCCGCACGATGCGGCACCGTGAAGACGGCGAGCGCGGCGGCAAGCACCGTCGCGGCGAATCGCACGCTACTGCGTCGCACGGCGGCCCGCCAATCCGAAGTAGAGCAGCAGTGCGACCGCAGTTACGGTTCCGATGCCGATCCGTACCTCCGGGGCCCAGCGCTGCGGCGAGAGAAATCCTTCGATCGTTCCGGCGACGATCAGCATCGAAGCGACCCCGACGATCAGCGTTCCGGCACGTTTCGCGTTTACCATAATCGCATCGCGCCGGCTCAGGCGCCCCGGATACAGCACCCCCGCCGCAATCAGCAGACCAGCCCCGCCTGCGATTTGAATGGCCGTGAGTTCGATGACGCCGTGCGGCGCGATCGTCGCCCAAAAATCGTAACCAAACCCGGCGTTCGTAAACAGCGCGCCGAGGCCGCCGAGCATCAGCCCGTTTTCGACGATGATTTGCAGCGTCAGATAGCCGAGCGTGATACAGCCGCCGAATGCGATGATCGCGACCTTGATGTTGTTGGTGATGATCAGCGTCGCCATCGCCGGCGAGAAGCTTCGATCGAACCCAAAGTTCGAGTCGTGCAAGCTCTTCTTGATTTCGTCCGGGATCATACCGCTGGACAGCAGCGCGTACGCATCCGCCGGATGCGTGCGAATCAGCACGTACGCGACGACCGCACAGACGACGGTCAACGCGGTGCAGATGGCCGTATAGACGAACGAGTGCCGGAACTCGCGCGGAAGGGTTTCTCCGTAGAATCGTCCGACGCGCGAGTAGCCGCTTTCGAGCGTCGCTCCATAGACGTAGGCGTGCGCGCGGGCGGTGAGACGGTTGAGATATTCGAGCAGGACGCGATCGAAGCCCGACCCTTTCGCATAGGCGAGGTCGCTGGTCGTGGCCCGATAGAGCCGGCCCAGCTCGGCGATCTCAGCCGGCTGGAGGGCCCGCACGCCCCGGCGCCCCGCGCGGATCAGGAGGCCGTCGAGCCGCTCCCACGTTGCGGAGCGCCGCTCGACGAACATCGTCTGCGTCATGGGTGGAGACTTGGCGTTCGAGCGCTAATGCTCATGCTAAGCATGGACCGCGATATCGACGTACGGACTCCCGAGAGTATCGAATTTACCTATGCGCTTGCCGGGCTGGGGAGCCGGTTCCTCGCGTGGTTCGTCGACTTTTTGATCCAGCTCGGCATCATCATCGCGATCTTCCTCGCCGTGGCATTCATCGGCTCGAAGCTCCCGTCGACGGGCGGCGTCACCGACAGCACGACCAGTAAACTCGGCGTCGCCATCGTGGTTGCGTTCATCGTCTTCATTTTCTTCTCGATCTTTTTCGGCTACTTCATCGTGCTCGAGGCGTTTTGGAACGGGCAGACGCCCGGCAAAAAGTTGCTCGGCATCCGGGTCGTACGCGACGGCGGGTATCCGATCGATTTCGGCGCGTCGCTGATTCGCAACCTCATTCGCGTCGCCGAACTGCTGATCGGGTTTTACGCACTCTCCGCGATCAGCGCGACGATCTCTCCGGAAAACAAGCGGCTAGGAGATATCGCAGCCGGTACGATCGTCGTCCGCGACGCGCGTCTGGCGATTTCCACCCTCGATGCGTTGCGACACACCGCCGAGCCGGTGTACGGCTCGACGGCGTTTCTCTCGGGCGACGAGCGCGCGCTGATCAAACGTTTCCTGGACCGCCGCGACGAACTCAACGCAGCCAAACGCGAAGAGCTGGCGGCGCAGCTCGCCGGACGTGTCCGCAGCCGCGTCCCCGCCGACCTGCAGCGCCTCCCCGACGAAGCACTGCTAGAGCGGCTCTAGCGCCGGTGTCATCCTGAGCGAAGGCGCGCAGCGCCGTAGTCGAAGGACGCAACGAAGACGCTGAGCGTAGTTCGCTTTAGCGAACGGAGTCGAAGCGTACCCGTCTTGCTTGGAAATTCTGCGCTTCGACTTCGCTCAGCGCTTTCGTCGCGTCCTTCGACTGAGCGCTTCGCGCTCGCTCAGGATGACACTAGTTCTTGTGGCGGAGGCGGTCGACGAGTTCGCGGCAGAAGCGCAGTGAGTCGTTCTTGGTGCGCGTGTAGATCTGCGCGGCTTGGCCCTTGGTCATGTGTTTGCCGTGCTCGAGAAAGAACGTGACGCCTTCGCCCACGACGATCGTGCCGGCGTACGCGATCGCACCCTTGATCGCGATGCCCGCGACCGGCACGAAGCCGGAGAGTTCGCGGGCCAGCGCGCGCCAGCCGAAGCCGCCGCCGATGACCGGGAGCAGCTGCCAAATGCGCTGCACGTCGGGATCGCGCCCGTACGCCGCCTCGATGTGCAGCATCAGCATCACCTGAATACCCGTGATGGCAACCATGTCGCCGGCCGATGCAACCGCACCGAGAATCACGCCGACGACGGGAATGTGGTCGATCACCGCGCTCGCAACCGAAACTTTCAAGGCGTTGGCGGCCGCGTCGCGCGTCAGCTTGGCGGCGACGTTTTCGCGCAGCACCGGCAGTCGCCGGCCGACCGCGATCTCGACGCCGCGCGAACACTCCACCAAGTGCGTGAAGAAGCGCCCGCGCAGCGCGTCGCGATCGATCGACGGCGCGACGTATTCGCCGAAGGTGCCGGGCAATGGAAGCGTCGAGGGGCTATCCGGCGATGCGGCGGCGTCGATCGTGAGCGCGAGGATCGGAACCTTGAGCGGCTGCAGCGACGTGAGATCCGCGCCCGCGAGATCGCCGCGATTCCCCAGGAAAATGACGGCCCGCACTTCGCTCGGTTCGGTAATGAGCGGCGCGCCGGGCACCACCGTTTCCAAACAGGCGGAGGCATCGAGCGGAATCGCCCCGTCGGCGTATCCGGAGAGCAGCAGCGCGCGCAGTTCGGCGACCAGGCCGAAATCGCCGCAGAGCAGGAAACGAAATGGTTTGCGAACGTGGCTATCGAGCGCGCGAACGTCGAGTCCCTTTTTTACGAGATTGAATAGATCGCCCGTGCCCATCGCGGTAGCCATGTGATTTTTAGACTCCTTCGTTGCCGGCGCCGGTGTGGCGCAACTCTTTTTCCGGGTTGTCGGTGTAATCGAGATAGACGAGACCTAAGAAGATTTCGAGCGGCCACGCGTGCATGCCGTGCGCGTTGGCTACGTCGACGATCGTCGAACCGGAACTCTTGGCTTCGGCGATCACGGCTTCGGGCGTGCTCTTGATGTCGGCGGCGAGAATGGTGGCCGCGGTAACGTCGCCCGGCGTGAGGCCGTCGCGCAGCATCGTGCGATAATCGATGCCGTTCATTCCGAACCGCTGCTGCAGCGCGTATTGCAGCGTCGCGTAGCGTTCCGGCGACGTGCCTAAGCCGAGGAGCGTGATGCGCGCCGAGAGCTGCCGCGAGCGGGCGAGGTTGTAGAGCTGCGACGTCTGCGACGCGGCCACGGCCGCGTTGTTGAACTCGGCGTTGAGGCGCTGCATCTGCGGCGCGAGCTGGTTGTACTCCCCCGTGTCGATGTCGCCGTTGTAGCCGACGCGGACTTGGTTGAGGTTCTTCAAGAACTCGTCCAAGTCGCCGACCGATTGATCCAGCATCGTGAGCGAGGCGCGCCCGGCATCGACCGAGCGGAGCATGTCCGAATCGGCCAGGGAAAGTTCGTTGACCATCGCGGGGTACTGCGGCAGCAGCGCGAGCGCGTCGCCGGGAATCGGCGCCATCGAAAACGGCCGCAACATCTCCTTATAGATGTCGGCACCGTCTTTGAGCAGGCCGGTTTCCTTATTCGGTTCGAGCGAACCGACGCCGCCGATGGCTCCGCCGGTGTCGTCGAGCGTGCTGTTGATCGAACGCGACATGAGCGAAAGGTTCTTAACCAGCGCTTCGATGCGCGATCCGCGCTTGATGTTGATCCGGCTGAAGTCGGGGATCTCGTACTGCAGCGCGTCGATGCGCGCGTTGATCGATTTGAATTGATCGCGGCCCTCTTGCGCGCGGGCTTGGATCTGGGCGGCCGCTTCCGCTTGCGACGACTGCGCGCCGACGATGATGGTTTGAAGCTTGTTCAGGTTCGGCTGCTTGGTGAGCGTCACGCGCTGCGTTTCGAGTTGGCGCAGTGCCATTATCTTTTGATTGGCCGTCGCGCGCGTTTCGGGCGAGCCGTTTTGGGCGGCTTCCGCCAGCGTCTGTTCGCTCTTGCTGGTGAGGCCGAGCGCGAGCTGCGCTTGCCCGAGTTCGAGCAGCGCCTCACCGTTGGTCGGATCGTCTTTGAGAATTTTCTCCAGACGCGTCGACGCGTAGTCGTAGCGCGCGCGTTCTTCGTCGCTGGATGCCTGCACGAGTTCCTGCGCCGGCGTTACCAGCTTGGGATCCAGTTCCGGGTAACCGACGAGATGCGCGACGCGCGCGTCCGGCTCGGGATGGTCTTCGAGATATTTCGTAACGAGATCGCTCTTGCCGCTCTCGAGCACCATGAGGTGCTGCATCATCGTCGTCATCGCGTGCGGATCGTAGCCCGCGCGCGACATCAGCTGCAGGCCGTAGCGATCGGCTTGCAGTTCGTCGGAACGCGAGATCTTGGCCATGATGCCGGCTTCGGCGAGTCCGCCGAAGTTGTAGATCAGCGGCGAGAACAGCGAAGCGATGCCGAACAAAATGTTGAGGGCTTGCGCTTTCGCGTTGGCGGTCAGCAGATGGCGCCGTTCGATATGGCCCGTCTCGTGGCCGATGACGCTGGCGAGTTCGTCGTCGGATTGCGTGAAATCGATCAGGCCTTCGTAGACGTACACGAATCCGCCGAGCGTCGCAAACGAATTGACGTCGTTCGCCTTGATGATCTTGATGGAATACGGTACGTCTTTGCGCGCTACCTGATTCCAAAGATTTTCGGCGATCCCCTGAACGTACGCGTTGAGCAGCGGGTCGGTCTCCATGACGCTGCTCTCGACGATCTGCTGGTCCTCCGCCTGTCCCATCTGGATTTCCGTAGCGGTCGACGTCGCGAGCGCAGGTGCCGGGCATATGGCACTCAGCAGCGAGAGAATGACGGCGAGGGGAATGATACGTGCAAGCATGAGATTGACTTTCCTACTTACTGCGAAGACGGTCCCGAGGTTGCGGTTTTCTATTCTTCAAACTCGTCGCGCCTCCGGCGCGACCCCAGCCGCTAAGGCGGCTGAGAATCTATTATTGAACGCTCGGACGTCCATGGACGTTACACCGGACCTCTGTGTAAAGGATGTGGATAAACGCATTAACTTGCGAGTCCAATGTGGAGGGCGCAGGGGAAGCCCGGTACGGTCTTTGAACCCGCCCCGTCAATCCTACCGCAGCCTTGGAGATTGGCTCACAACGTGACGCTCTTACGCGGGAGAGGCATGGGCCTCGAGATCGCGCTGGCCGGCCGCGACCTGACCGAAGCTTTCGAGGAACTCGAAGCTCGGCTTGGCGAGCGTCCAGGCTTCTATCGAGGCACCTCGGCGACGGCCAATTTCGGCGCCCGCGCGCCGGCCGAGGATGAGGTCGAACGGCTGCGTTCCCTGCTTGATTCGGCCGGAATTGAGCTTTCTTCGATCACCCAAGGCGAGGCGGCGCCCCCCGAGGCCGAGTTGGTGCGGCGGCGCGCGATGCGCCCGGTCCGCGAGGTTCAGCTCTCCGATTCCGCGCGCTCGCTGGTAGCCGATTTTGCGGGCGCTCGCACCGACATTGCCGAGCGCCGCAAGCGGGGTGAGAGCAGCGTCCGCAGGCTTCCCGACCGGGTTCCAGCGCCGGCCGAGCCGGCTCCGGTTTTGCGCGTCGTGGAAGCCGCTCCAGAGACGCTTTATCACGTCGGAACGCTGCGCGGCGGCCAGGCCCTTCACCATGTGGGTAACATCGTCGTCGTCGGCGACGTGAACCCGGGCGCCGAGCTGGTGGCAACCGGCGACGTAGTGGTGTTCGGGCGCCTGGCTGGTGTCGCCCACGCTGGTGCCCAAGGCGAGCAGACCGCCCGGGTCTTCGCCCTCGACCTCGACGCCACCCAACTGCGCATCGCCACCTTCATCGCGGCCGATTCGGGCGGCAAGCGCACGCCGCGTCCGGAAGCGGCCCTGGTTCGCGACGGCCGGATTGCGGTCGTCCCGTTCGACCAACTCGACGCCCTGGGAGCTTTTCGTTCATGAGCGGACGCAGAATCGTGATCACGTCGGGCAAGGGCGGCGTCGGCAAGACGACCACCACCGCCAATCTCGGCGCGACGCTGGCCAAACGCGGTCAACGCGTGATCCTCGTGGACGCGGACATCGGCCTGCGCAATCTCGACCTCGTGCTCGGGCTCGAGAAGCGGATCGTCTTCGACCTCGTCGAGGTTGCCGAAGGACGCTGCCAGCTTCGTCAAGCGCTGATCAAGGACAAGCGGTTCGAATCGCTCTCCATCCTTCCGGCCGCGCAGACGCGCGAGAAGGACGCAATCTCGGAAGAACAGTTTGCATCGATCGTCGAGCAGGCCGCCGAACAAGCCGACTACGTGCTGATCGATTGTCCCGCCGGAATCGAAGCCGGTTTCCGTAACGCCGTTGCCGGCGCGTCCGAAGCCATCGTGGTGACGACGCCCGAGGTGAGCGCGATTCGCGACGCCGACCGCGTCGTCGGCAAGCTCAACGATCGCGGCCGGCCGATGCGCCTGATCGTCAACCGCCTGCGCCCGGATATGGTCAAGAGTGGAGACATGCTCTCGGTCGACGACGTCTGCGAGATCCTTTCGATCGAACTCTTGGGCGTCGTTCCGGACGACGAGGAGATCATCGACACGACCAATCGCGGCGAACCGATCGTCTTGGACGACACCAATCGCCTTCGGGGCATCTACGATAAAATCGCGCGCCGTCTCGAAGGCGAGATCGTACCGTTTACCAATTTCGAAAACCAAGGCTTCTTCGGGCGTTTGATCGACGCCCTGAAAGCGGGATAGTTCATGCATCAACTGCGGCCAGACGAAGTGCCCGAAGCCGGAACCGTTCCGGCCAAGCGCGGGCGCGCCATCGTCATCACGTCCGGAAAAGGCGGCGTCGGCAAGACGACGACCACCGCCAACTTAGGGACGGCGCTGGCGTTGCGCGGCGCGCGCGTCGCGCTGGTCGATGCGGACGTCGGCTTGCGCAATCTGGACATCGTGCTCGGGCTGGAGAACCGGGTAAAGCATCATCTGCTCGACGTGCTCGAAGAGACGGTCTCGCTCGAGGATGCGCTCATACCGGACAAGCATAGCGACGGCAAGTTATCGCTGCTTGCCGCGGCGCAGGCACGCGAGAAGGACGAAGTCGACACCGAAAAGATGTGCGCGCTGATCGAGACGCTGCGCGAACGTTTCGACTACGTGCTGATCGATTGCCCGGCCGGCATCGAACTCGGCTTCAAGAACGCCGTTGCAGGCGCGGACGAAGCGATCGTCGTGTGCACGCCGGAGGTTTCCGCCGTTCGCGACGTCGATCGCGTCGTCGGGCTGCTCGGCAATAAATTCAAACCGCAGCTCATCATCAACCGCCTGCGCCCGCACTTGGTGCGCAAGGGCAAGATGCTCTCGGTCGAAGACGTGAACTCGATCCTGCGCCTGCCGCTGCTCGGCGTGATCGCCGACGAACCCGAGATCATCATTACGACCAACCGCGGCGAACCGCTCGCCCTGCGCAAGGACACGATAACGGGCGCCGCCTACCACGCAATTGCCGCGCGCGTCGCGGGTGAAGACGTCGCCGCCCCAATGCCCGTCGAGCCGAAGGAATCGTTCCTCGGGAAGATCGGCTCGCTCTTCGGAGGGAAGCGCTCGTGATCGAATTTCTCAAGAAGCTTTTCGGCAGCGCGCCGCCGAGCAGTTCGACGGCGAAAGAACGGTTGCGCCTGGTGCTGATGACCGACCACCTCGCGCTCGCGCCGGAGATCATCGACGCGATGAAGCGCGATTTGGTGGACGTGATCTCGCGCTACGTCGAAGTCGATCGCGATCGGATCGAGGTCAACTTCGAGCAGCAGGACAAAGCGCTGGCGATGCTCGCCAACATCCCGATCATTTCGGTGAACCGCCCGAACGGCGGCGGCACGGAGAAAATCGCGCCGAAGCCCGAGCCTGAACTGGTCGCTGCGGCGGCGGCACCCGAAAGCGCGGCCGACGCGCCGCCGACCCGTCGCCGCCGTCGCCGCAAGCGCTCTTCAAACGGCGTCGCCAGCGCACCGGCGGCTAAGCCGGCTCCCGCGCTCTAAGGGGCGTTTGTGGCGACGCTGACGCTCGGAAGCGGAGCGAAACGCTACGTTCGGAATTTCAACTGGCCGCTGGTGGTCGCGTCCATCGCGATTTCGCTGATGGGCGTGATCTGCATTCAGTCGGCGGACTTGCACAACGCCGACGCGGCGGGCGAGTTCAAGAAGCAAATTGTCTACATTCTGCTCGGCGTGCCGCTGATGCTCGGCATCTCCTTCGTCGACTATCGGAACTGGCAGCGGTGGGCGCCGGCTCTCTACGCCGTCAATCTGCTGCTCTTGCTATTCATCATGCGCGGCGGTCACAGCGCGCTCGGGGCGCAGCGTTGGATCTCGCTCGGTCCACTCGGCACGTTCCAGCCTTCCGAACCGGCCAAGCTGGTATTGGCGATCTCGCTGGCGGCGGTCTTCTGCCGCGGCAGCTACGACAATCTGCAAGATCTTTGGAAACCGCTGCTGGTGGTCGGCATCCCGGCGCTGCTGATTCTCAAACAGCCCGACCTGGGAACCGCTTTGGTGCTGCTCGCGATGCTCACGGTGCAGCTGTTCTTCGCGCTGCCCAAGCTCGGCGATTTCGCGATTTATATTCTCGGACTGCTCATCATCGCCGCGGTTGCCGTGGGCACGAACGTGATTCTCAAGCCGTTTCAAAAGTCGCGCCTGTTCGTCTTTATCAATCCGAAGGCCGACATGCAAGGCGCCGGATATAACTTGAACCAGTCGAAGATCGCGGTCGGCAGCGGGCAGTGGCTGGGGCGCGGGCTGCATCACGGCACGCAGACCCAGTTGAACTTCGTGCCGGAACACTCGCGCGATTTCATCTTCACGGTGCTGGCCGAAGAGTGGGGATTTGCGGGCGCCGGCGTGCTCATGGCGTTATACGTCGCGCTGTTGTACGGCGGTTTGCGCGCGATGCTCGCCGCCCGCGACCGTTTCGGGTTTCTGCTTGCGGCCGGCCTCGTCGGGATGCTCTTCTTTCACATCCTGGTCAACGTCGGAATGACCATCGGCATGATGCCGATCACCGGCATCCCGCTGCCGTTTATGTCATACGGCGGATCGGCGATCCTGACGAACTTCATGGCGGTCGGGATTCTACTCAACATCTATTCGCAGCGCGATCGCGACGTTCTCGGCAACGCGTGAGATTCGCGGCGACGCATCTCATTGAGTGAGAATCGTCTCCGGGGACTTGGTGAACAGTTCGATGAGATCGGATAAGGCTTTGCGATCGTCGGGGTCCGTAGCGGCGGCGAGCTTTTGACGAAGTACGTCGACGTACGCCGTAGCGAGCGCCGCGGCGGCAGTCGTCGCCACGTCGGGTTTTACGCCGACGCCTTCCCAATTCGTATGGGTTATCGGATTGACGGCGCGTCCAAACGGGATGAACGCCGCGAAGTGATCCGACAGGCGCTCGACTTCGCCTGGATTTGCGCCGCCCCCGGTCACTTCGCCGACGAGCGTCGCGCGCTTTTGCGTCTGCATATCGTACGCGAACTCTTCGCCTCCAGAAAACGTGAAGGCGCTGGTGAGAACGTAGACTTTCTTATCGAGGTAGTTCGTCGGAACGTACGTCGTCCAGTACTGGCGCGTTTGGCCGCCTTGCGTCTTGGGCGTTCGGCGATAGATATCGTTGACGTGCACGCGTTCCCACGGTGGAAAGAGAAAACTGCATAAGAGGGCAACGGACGCGGGATCGCCGCCAGTATTCTTGCGAAGATCGATAATCAACGCGTCGGTATTCGACAAGAACTGCATCGCCGCCGCCATCTGCTCGCCCATCATCGGCGCGTTTGGAAATGCGCGGACATCCAAGTACCCGACGTTGGCGCGGAGACGCACGGCTTTGAAAAGGCCGAAGTTTTGCTCGGCCCAGCCCGCGCGGTCCCGTTGATAACTCTCGCGCTTTGACGCCGCGTCGCCGCCGTCTTTGGGTAACACCTCGGACGAGTATTCGACGTGCACGTGCTTGTCGTGCAAAACGCCGGCCAGCGTCTTAGTAAGGGCGCTAGCAAATGCTTCCGGGTCGGTGTCGGCATCGTACGTGCCCGATTTTTGCGCGGCGAACAGTGCGTTCGCGGCCGCCGTTGCGCGATCCGGAAAGACGTAGTCGTCCTCCAACGCTTGCGCTAGGGCGGTGATGACGACGGCTCGTTCGGCCGCGCCGAGAGCCGGCGCGGATGCGGCGCGTGCCGGGAGCGCAAAGGCGAGGGCGAGTACGAGGGCGGCGCAGATCGATTTCATATCCAGGATATCGACGCTTAGATCGACGGAAGCGACGCAGCGAGCGCTTTCGCCGGATCCTTCAGCGCATCGGAGCGCGCGGCGGCGGCTTCGTCGAAGGTGTTCCGCGCGCTCCCGAGGGCCTGCGTATACGCCGTCAGCAACGCGGTTGCCGATTCGGTGGGGAGGTCCGGGACGACGCCGACGCCCTCCCAGTTCGTCTTCGTGTACGGATTGACGGCGCGGCCGAGCGGAACGAAGATTGCGAAGTGCGGGTCGAGCGGAACGAAGCCGCCCGGGTTCGCGCCGCCGCCGGTCGTTTGCCCGATGAGCGTCGCACGGTGCAGCGCTTGCATGTCGTATGAAAACTGCTCGGCACATGAGAACGTGTGGTCCGAGGTAAGCACGTAGAGCGGCCGTCCAAGATAACGCGGCCCCGTAACGTGGGCTTCGCTAAACTGTTTGAAGAGTTGGCTCTTGCCGCCTTGCGTAATGAGAATGGATGTGAGTTCGACGGGCTTCGCGTAAAAATAGCCCATCAGATAGTCGAGCGAATCGGGATCGCCGCCGTGATTGGCGCGTACGTCGACGACCAGTGCGTCGGTGTGTGCGAGAAGCGCCATCGCCGAGTCGATCGCGCCTTTCGACTGCGGCATAGGCCCGAACTCGTCCAGGCGCAGGTACCCGACGTTGCCGGCCAGCCGAATCGCGGCGGCGTAGCCGTAGTTCAGCATCTGCTGCGATTGCATCAAGTGCGCCAAGCTCGCGCCGTGTTGCTCCGAGCCGTACATCGGCGCGGCGAGCGCCGAATATTTTATGCGCAAGTGCTTGTCGTGTGCGACCGCGTAGAGATCGGCGTTCACCGCGTCGGCGAACTGCTTGGGATCGCCGATTTGCACATAGGCGTCGCGATGCGCTTCGAGCGTGGCGCGTATCGCGGGAATTTTCTCGACGAACGTATAGTCGCCGACGGCCTTCTCGGCGCCGGCGAGGATCGCGGCGCGTTCGGTCTGCGAGAAGGCCGCCGGCGCGGCCGGACCCGGCGGCGCGGTATCGCCGGGCTGGGTGCCGGAGGGCGCGGCACCGAGGAAAAAGAGAAAGGCGAGGATACAGGCGCTCGGGCGTTCGAACATGGCGGGTTTCCTTGTGGCTAGTAGTTCGCCATATCTACAGCGGGATACGCTGCAGGTTTCCCGGAAAACAGCTGCAAATGACGAAAATAGCAGTGGAATCTGCGGCCATCGATGATATCGACCGAGAAATACTCAGAACGTTAGAACGTGACGGGCGGGCGACGGTCGTCGAGGTCGCCAAGGCGGTGGCTCTGAGCCAAAATGCGACCGCCGACCGCATCCGGCGCCTGCTTCACGGGGGCGTCATCGCGGGCTTTGCCGCGGAGATCTCGGCTGAGGCGCTCGGCCTGCGCCTGCAGGCCTACGTGGACGTGAAGCTGCGTTCGGACTGCCCGGCCGACGAGTTCGAACGCCGCCTCGACGGCGTAGCTGGGCTGCTCGAATGCGTCCTGACCACTGGAAGTTTCGACTACATGCTGCGCGTCGCGTGTCGCGATCAGAACGATCTGGTGCGCGTTGCCGAGTTTCTGCGGACGACGGCCGGCGCCGCGGAAACGTACAGCCGCATCATTCTACGCGAACGGCACTTTCCGATGACGGCGTCGTTCGATGCGCGCCGCCGAGCCGGGAGATGACGCCGAACGAAAAACCGGCGACCGGTTCTCCGCCGAACTCGAGAAGCGTGCCGAGATGCTCGGGCGTGTGATACAGCACGTAGACCGCGTCGCCCGCGGCGCGCGACGCAACGACGCGTTCGAGCGTCGTTCGCAGGGCCGCCGCGTCGAACGGGTTGAACAGAAACATCACGAGGTTGCCGCTCGGAAATCGACGTTTGCGCGCATCGCCGCGCGTCAAGCGCACGTCGCGGCATAGCGTGCGCAAATCGTGCGCGCGTGCGACGTTCTCTAGTGCAATTTCGAACAGTGCGGGAGAGAGTTCGATTCCCAGGATCTGCTTGAACGGATATTCGCCGGCGATCAGGATCGCGCGACCCATTCCCGCGCCGACGTCGACGAACGTTGCGTCGCGCACGAATGCATCGGGAACGCACGCCAGCATCTTGCGCAGGTCGGCGACCGGCACGGCCTCGTAGTGCGTGGCGTGTGCGTAGGCTTCCCCGCTGCGATCGTCGTCGAGCTGGCTCAGAAGCATCACGGCGTGCGTCGTGACGCCGTGCTCTTTATCGAACCGGCGTCCGCTCGAGCGCTCCGAATTGGGCACCGCGCTCCTTTCGACGGCGGCCGCCCGAACAACGCTTCGTCGTGAAACGTCCGTATCGCGAAGGCGACTGGTTCGCGGTACCGCTCGGCGACGGCCGCTTCGCTGCCGGCATCGTGACCCACGGCACGCGCAAAGCGATCCACGGCTCCTTCTTCGGTCCGGCGCGCGCCGCGATTCCGCGGCTGGAGGAACTCGTTTCGCTGCGTCCCGCGGACGCACTTTGGAGCGGCCGGTTCTCCGACCGCGCGATCGTGCAGCAGCGCTGGCCGGCGATCGGTGCGCAGCCGCGCTTCGTTCGCAGCGACTGGGGCTTCGCGCAATCCGCGCCGGTCGCCGGGCCGGGGCTGACGGAGCGACGCCTCGCAGCACTCGCCCAGGGAGCCGAGTTCGAGCCGGCGCGGTTGAGCGTCCGCGACGTTCGATCGCCGATCGAACCGCAGGCATTCGATGGCATCCCGGATCGCGTCTCCCTGCAATGGTGCGAACCGCTCTCGCCAAGCGATCTCGGCGCACTTGCATCCATCGTAGCGGCGAAAACCGGCGCGAGCGTGCGTCTTTCGGGAAATGCCGTCTCGCAGGTCAACGGCCTGGCCGAGTGGCGTTCGCTTGCGCGATTGCGGTTGGAGAGTGCGCACTTGCCGGACGGCCTGGCGCAGCAGCCGGCCGTACTCGACCTCGAACTCGACGGCGTCCCCGCGAATCTTGCCCGCACGCTCGAGGCGTTTGCGAACCTAAAAACCCTGCGAATTCGAGCGCGCGGCGCGGCAGTGAACGCGCCGGCACTTGCGGGTGCCTCGAAACTCGAAGTGCTCGTGCTGCGCGACGCGGCACTGACGGCTGCCGCATCGCTGCACGATCTGCGTGCGTTGCGCGTCCTCGACGTGGAGTCTGCAACCATCGACGACGCGGACGCGGCGTTCGGTCTTCCGCTGCGCGAACTGCGCATCGCAAACGTCGAGCCCGTCGGTACGCTCGCCGCGCTGCGCGATCATCCCACGCTGCAGACGCTCGCGCTCGCGGGACTCATCGACGTCAACGATCTCGGCCCGATCGCGACGATCGCCGGGTTGGAATCGCTCGATCTGCGCGGTTTCTGGCAGTGCGCCGTCGACGACGTTGCGTTCATCGCATCGATGGCGTCGCTGCGCCGGCTGCATCTCGACATCGGGGGCCGGCGCAAGAACGTGGAAATTTATCGGCGCCGATCCCTGGCCGAACCGCTGCCTACCGGCCGCTGACGATCGTGAAGGAATGCGGCGTGCAGAGCTTGCCGCCGTAGCCGTCGTCGGTGACGACGTCCGGGAGCGAGTCGAGCGTGATCGGATCGTACGGGGTGGTATAGACGGTCACGTTCGCGGGAAGGCGGGCGGCTAAGCCCTTGGCGACCATGCCCTCGGTGGCGGCCGCGTCGCCCGACGAGAGCGTGGAGCAATCGGCGGCGATCACCACGTCGCGGCTCGTCACAAGCTGCACCGAAGCGCTCTCGCGCACCGCGTCGTCAACCTTCAACCGGTAGTTGGTGGTTACTTTGGAGGGGCTCGGGCCCGGGTGCCCGGCGCAAGCGGCGGCCAGGGTGATGCTGGTCAGGGCCACGGCGGCCGGCAGGGTGAGGCGGATCATGCCCGGCCCCAAATACGACCTCAAGGGAGGGCCACCTCGCGGCGCCCGTGAATGCGTACTTCCAAGCCTATAAGGCCTGAAAAATTTTCTTATCAGAGCCACCCGCGCGCGACGCCGAGCGTCGCCGGGCGGCGATCCCGGAGCGAGAGCTCCGCTGGGTCGAGAACCGCTCAGGAGTTCGTAGACCGGTAAGCCGCGCGGCAGCTCCGTGGACAATTGAGGACGAATTTGTCGAGCGAGATTTTGATCTCGAGCGATCCCTGGGAAAACCGGGTCGCTATTCTTGAGGACGGCAATCTGGCCGAACTCTACATCGAGCGCGAAGAGAAGGTCATCGGCTCGATTTTCAAAGGTAAGGTCCAGAACGTGCTCCCGGGTATGGGAGCGGCGTTCGTCGATATCGGCTTGGGCCGAAACGCCTTCCTCTACGTGGACGATATCAACAAGCAGCCGCTCAACATCGGCGACGTCGAGATCACCCACGGCCACAGCGGGTTCACGATCAACGAGAAGGTCAAAAAAGGTGACGACATTCTCGTGCAGATCGTCAAGGAGCCCCGCGGCCTTAAAGGCGCGCGAATCTCCACGAACATCTCGCTTCCCGGCCGTTACTTGATCTTGATGCCGACCGGCAAGTATTCCGGCGTCTCGCGCAAGATCGAATCGGCCGACGAACGCAACCGCCTCAAGGGCGTGATGAAGCGCATTCGTCCCGATGGCATGGCGACGGTCGTGCGCACGGCGGCCGCCGGCGTCAGCGACGGCGAATTGATCGCCGATCTCGGCGTGCTGATTCGCATGTGGCACGGCATTCTCGAAATGTACAAACGCGCGCCCTCGCCGTCGCTGCTGCACAAGGACATGAACCTCGTCTACAAAGCGGCGCGCGACTTCATCACCGCCGACGTGGAACGCGTGCTCATCGACGACGAAGAAGAGTACAAGAAGGTTCGCGACTTCCTGCAGCTGCTCGGGCCGCAGTATTTGAGCCGGGTCGAACACTACAACTCCGGCCGCAATCTCTTCGACGACTTCAAAGTTACCGAAGAGCTTCAAAAACTCATGAAGCCGAAGATCAACCTCCCCTCGGGCGGATCGATCGTGATCGAGACGACCGAAGCGTTGACGGTGATCGACGTAAACTCCGGCAAGTTCACCGGCGGCCGCAATCTCGAAGATACGATCGTCAAGACGAACTTGGAAGCGGCGGCCGAGGTCGCGCGACAGGTTCGTCTCCGCGATATCGGCGGTATCATCGTCGTCGACTTCATCGACATGTCGACCGAAGCGGCGCGCAGCAAAGTGATCAAAGCGCTCGAAGACGGTTTGCGCCGCGATCGCACGCGCGCCACGATTCAATCGTTTTCGAACCTCGGGCTGCTGGAATTTACGCGCAAGCGCGTCGGCAAGGATCTCGGCGCGCAGCTGCGCGGCACGTGTCCGACCTGCAGCGGCTTGGGCAGCGTAATGTCGGCGCAATCGATGGCGATCGAGACGTTCCGGAACATTCGCGCAAACGGCAACGGATCGCCGGGCGACGTCGTCGTTCACGTCGCTCCAACGGTCGCCGCACAGATGGATTTTTGGTACGAGGAAGAGTGTACCGAACTCTCGCACGCGCTCGACCGCCCGATCCACGTGCGCGTCGATCCGATGCTCCATCCGGAGAAGACGCGTCTCGACTTGATCGAGAACTTCAAGGAAACCCGCGCTCATTCGGTGCGCGTCGGCGACGAACACGAAGTCGAATTGCTGCAGGGCCGTTTGCCCAACGCGACCTCGGCTGCAGCCGTCGTCGAAGGCCATATCATCGAGGTTGAAAACGCCGCGAACAACGCCGGTAACACGGCGCGGATCCGCATTCTCGACGTCGACGATAAGGAAGACTACGTCTTGGCGGAGATGATGACGGCGGGCGTCGCAGCCGATAAGAAGAAGCGTCGCCGCGGCGGACGCCGCAAGACGGAACCCACGGCGACGGAACAAGCCAAACAGCTGCGCGAACTCGCCGAAGAAGCCGCGCGCTTCACGGCTTCGCGCGCGCCGATCGGCATTACGTCGGTTACCGAGGAAGAAGAAGCCGAAGATCAAGAGCTGCTGGCCGAGCGGCGCGGTGAAAAACAAGTCGACGCAATCATCATCGCCGAGGGCGAAGTGCAGCGTTCCGAAGGCGATAGCCAGCACAAGCGCCGTCGTCGTCGCGGACGCCGCGGCCGCGGGGGCCAGGGAGGCGGCGAGCAGGCCGCACAGCCTCAGGCGCAACAGCCGCATCCGCAGAACAACCGGCCGCCGCAGCGTTTCGCGTCACCGGCACCGCCGGTCGAAGACGCCGACGCGCAGCCGCGGTCGTTCGAAAACGCACCGGCTCAGGGCGGGGAGGGCGACGGACAACGCCGCCGGCGCCGTCGTCGCGGACGTCGCGGCCGGGGTCGCGGCGGCGAAGGTCAGCCGCAGGGAATGCCGCAGGGCGATCGCAGCGTCGAACCGCTGACCGGCGGTTTGCCGTCGAGTCCGGCGGTTCCGGACCGGCATATCTTCCGCGTCGGTTCCGATGGCAAAGCGCATTCTACCGGGACGACCGCACCGCGCGAGCCATCGCGCGCGATCACGCCGATGCGCCGCGTTCATCCCGCGGTCGACGCACCGCCGCCGAGTTTGAGCGTCCCTGAAGTCAAGCCGAAGAAAACCATGCCCGCGCGGCGCCGGCGTACGACGTCGGGCGGCGGCATCGCGGGCGAGCTCGAGGGAACGCCGATGACGGCGCTGCCTCCGGCGAAGACCACGCGCGTCACGCGCAAGAAAGCCGCACCGGCCGAAGCATCGGTAACGACGGTCGTGGCGGAAAAACCGAAGCGTACCGCAACGCGAAAGAAGGCGGAGGACGCCACGGCGGAAAGCGGCGTCAAGAAACCCGCCGTGCGGAAGCGGTCGACGACTGCGAAGACGACTGCGAAAAAGAAGAAGTAGCGACATCAAGGAGGGGTAGCAGCGATGTTCTTGGCGTTCTTCACGCTGCTGCTCCTCGTAGCCGAATACTTCGGGATGCTGTCGTCCCGGACGCCGCGGACGCCGCGGCTGCCCAACTTCGCGTGGGTGGCGCTGCTGGTTCTGAGTTACGCCGTACAACTCGGCGTCGTACGCTACGCCGCGCTCAATCAGCCGGGAATGCCCGACTGGCGGCTGACGATGCCGATCCCCGTGGTCGACGATCGCGGCTTGCCCACCGCCAACGGCGATATCGTTACCGCGGTTATGCTCGTTCTCGCGGCGCTGCAATCCTACGCGTTGCTGGCGCTCTATCGCGCGCAAACTCTTTCCCGGCCATTGCTGTGGATCGGGTGCGGCGTGCTGCTCGCGCTCTCGCTCTTCGCGCCAGCGTTGATGAGTTTCGACATGTACGGATACGTCCGCGGCGCCGTACTCGGCGTCGCGTCGTATACGCCGGCCGACATTCCGTTCGCGGGCGACTATCATATCCTCAACCTCTGGTTCGACGGACCGATCTACACGCTCTACGGACCGCTTTGGATCGCGATGGCGCAAGCGGTGACGGTTGCGGCGCCGACGTTCTTTGCCAAGCTGGTCTCGTTCCGCGTCCTCGGCGTGTTCCTTTACGTCGCGTTCTTAGCCGGCTTACGCGCGTGCGGCGTGAAGCCGCGCATGATGGCGGTGGCGGCACTCAACCCCGGGTTGATGCTCGAGTACGTCGCGAACGCGCACAACGATTTCATTGCGATCGTGGTGCTGGTCCTCGCCGCCGCACTCGTTCGCGCGCGTCCGCTGATCGGTTTGGGATTGATCGCCGTTGCCGGTTTGGTCAAACTTCCGTACGCGATCTTCGGCTTGCCGCTGCTCTCGAGGATTCGTCCCGTTTGGATGCGCTATGCCGGGGCCGCGGCGATGCTGGCCGTGGTCGTCGCGATATCCTGGATCGGCGGCGGCGCCGCATACTTTTCGACGCTCATCGGCCACGTCGGTTCGCGTCCCGAAGACATCGTGCATCGCCTCGCCGGAGTCGCCGCGCTCTTGGCGATCTTTTTCGCATTAATCGGCGGCCGGCGGTACCGGACGGCCGCTTGGGTGATGCCGCAGATCGCCGCATCGGTCTTTGCATGGTATCTCGTGTGGGGTTTGCCGTACGCGCTCGCGCGTCACCGGACGCTCAGTTATCTGCTCGTTTGTTTTCCACTGATCGTGATGCTGATGGAGTCGGCGTTTGCGCAGACCTGGGAGTTTCTCTTCGTCGTTCCGGCGCTGGCGCTGCTGTCGCTGTTCGCTCCGGAACGTAAGGCGGTAAAGGCATGATCGTAACCCGTACGCCGTTCCGAGTGACGCTCGGCGGCGGAGGGACGGATTTGCCGAGCTTTTACGAAAAGCACGGCGGGTACGTCTTAGCGGCGGGGATCGACAAATACATGTACCTCGCGCTCAACGTTCCGCTCGCGGATACGCTCGTGCGCCTGCACTACAGCTCCAGCGAAACGGTCGAAGATGCGCGCGAACTCAAACACGAGCTCGCGCGCGAGGCGCTGCTGCGGCACGACATTCGCAACAGCATCGAAGTCGCGTCGCTGGCCGACTTGCCCGCGGGAACGGGACTGGGCTCGTCGAGCTGCTATTTGGTCGGGCTGCTCAATGCGGTGCGCGGATATATCGAAAAACCCGCCGACGCGGCGGTGCTTGCCGATGAGGCCTGCGACATCGAACTGCGCGTGCTGAAGAAACCGATCGGCAAACAGGATCAGTATATGGCGGCCTACGGGGGCCTCACCGAGCTGCGCATCGCCCGCGACGGTGCCGTTAACGTCCGCCGCCTGCAGCTTCCGGCGCACGCGGTCGCCGAATTCGTTTCGAAGACGCATCTGTACTACACGAACATCCGGCGAGATACCACCGATATCTTGGCGTCGCAAGATCGCGCGATGCGTGGGCCGAAACCGGGGACGGTGGAAGCGGCGCTTCTCGAAATCAAAGCCGTCGGCGAATCGATCGGCGCCGCGATCGAGGCGCTCGATTTCGATCGCTTCGGCGAACTGATGCACCAGCACTGGCTGGCCAAGAAACGTCTGTCGAACGACATCACCGTCGAGCCGATGGAACGGCTGTACGAGACGCTGCGGCGCGAGCACGGAGTAACCGGCGGGAAGGTTGCCGGTGCCGGCGGCGGCGGTTTCATGATGCTGTACACGCCCACGGACGGAAAAGCCTTGACCGAGTACATGCGCGGCCAGGGGTTTTCGCGTTTGAGCTGGACCGTCGACTCCAGCGGCAGCCGGATCGTGAGCGATTTGCGCTGATGCGAATGCTGATGACGCGTTTTTACGAAGACCGCACGTGGCCGTTTCAGCTCGCGCGGTACCTGACCATCGGCGGAATCGTCTTTTGCATCGACGTCGGGTCGTTCGCGGCATTCCTGCGCGCCGGAGTTCCGCTGCTGGTAACGACGACCATCTCGTACGGCCTCGGAATCGGCTCGCACTTCACGCTCAATAAATACGTGAACTTTCGCGCGCACGACCGCCCCGTTCACAGTCAAGCCATCACCTACGCCGCCGTCGCGTTCGTTTGCTGGCTCACGACGCTCGGCATCGTCAAGGGCGCCGTTCTGCTCGGGGCTCCGCCGCTGGGCGGCAAGCTGCTGGCGATCGCCTTCAATCTGCCGCTGGGTTTTCTCGGCCACCGCTACTTGACGTTCGGACGCGGCATCGTCTCGGCCATTCGCGGATTTTCGGAGCGGCCGCCGACGTGAGCGCGCGCTCGAAACGCATCGGGATCACCGGAGTGGCCGGCTTCATCGGCAGCAATCTGGCGGACCGTTTGCTGGCTGAAGGGTACGACGTCGTAGGCTTCGACAATCTGGCGTACGGCGTGCGCGAGCAGGTGCCGGACGGCGTGCGGTTCCACGAAGTCGACATTCGCGGACGCCAGATTTACGAACGATTCCGCGGCCTCGACGTACTTTTTCATCTGGCGGCAAAAAACTGTATCGCCGATTGCCAAGAGGATCCGCTCGAAACCAGCGACGTCAACGTAACGGGAACGGTGAACGTCTTCGAAGCCGCGCGCCGCGCGGACGTCGGTAAAGTGGTCTACGCCGAATCGTCGGCGCTGTACGAAGGCTCGCAAACGCTGCCGACGCCGGAGAGCGACGTGCATCCGCAGAGTTTCTACGCGGTCAGCAAGCTTGCCGGAATGGCCTTTGCAGACGCCTACCGGCGCTTCTACGGATTACGCACCACGGCGCTGCGCTACTTCGGCGTTTTCGGCCCGCGTCAAGATTACCGCCGGACGATTCCGCCGGTCATGAGCGCGTTCATCATCAAATTATTGCGCGGCGAGCGCCCCGTCATCTATGGCACCGGCGAGAAGCGGCGCGACTTCATCTACGTCGACGACGTCAACGATTTTCACCTGCGCTGCATCGACGACGAACGTACCGAAGGCGAGGTCTACAATCTCGGAACCGGCGTCAATTACAGCGTGCGCGAGATCTACGACGAGATAGCGACGCAGCTCGGCACGTCGATCCAGCCGGAGTTCCGCCCCGACCTGCCCGGTGAAGCGCGAGCCAATCTGGCCGACATTTCCGCCGCGCGCGCCCTCGGCTGGGAGCCGCGCATCGACCTGCACGAAGGTCTCGCGCGTTCGATCGAATACATCGAACGCGTACTGTAACTCTTAGAGAATAGGCACGTCGGGGGCGGCGGATTTCGGCTGTAAGCCGGTCGTGCGCGGATCGTCGTAGATCTCGACTTCACGTTTGTACGGTTCGAATCCCGAACGTATATAGAACGGCAGCGCGGCCGGATGATCCAGATTGCACGTGTGAACCCAGACGCGCTTGACGTCGCGCGCCCACGCGCGTTCCAGCGTACGATTCATCAAGTAGCGCCCGGCACCGGTGCCGACCATGCTGTCGAGCAGTCCGAAGAATCCGATTTCGCATTGGCCGGCGATGCGGAAGTCCAGCTCTACGAGTCCCGCATCCTCGCCGCCGGCGCGCAGAACGTAGACTTCAACGCCTGGATCTTGGAGGATGAGCAGCAACTCCGCGTCGCCGATCGAGAGGCGCGACGACCAGAGATACGGCTCGCCGACTCGCTGGAAGAGCGAGCGGTACCACGCGAGATCGGGCGATTCGACGCGCTCCAGCGTGCAGTTCAGGCCGGGCGGATCCGGTCGCGGCGGCGGCGGCGATTTCATCTCCAGGAACGTGGCGATGTTGGCGAGCTTACCCGGGCTGACGTCGTGGTATCCGTTGGGGATCGTCATGCTCGACGCTTCGAGAGTGAGCGGCGATGTACCGTCGAAGAGCGCCGCATGTCCGAGTTAACCGTCGACCTCATTCGGGACGAACGCGGGCTCGCGTCGTTTCGGGAACTGATGCGGCGCTATCAAGCGGGCCTGCCCGTGGAACTGCGCGTCCCCCACCTGGAGGAAGAGTTGCAAGCGCTCGACCGGCGATACGTGCTGCCGGCTTCCGGAATGTTTCTCGCGCGGGTGGCGGGCGGCGCCGCCGGATGTGTCGTCGCCAGCGAGTTCGATGCGTCGACGCTGGAAATCAAACGGCTCTACGTCGAACCGGCGTTCCGCGGGAGCGGCGCGGGACGCGCGCTGATGGAAGCGGCAATCGCGTTTGCGCGCGAGCGCTCGCACCGGCGTGTCGTTCTCGACACCGAGCGCGAGCGCTTGCGCGCTGCCTACGAGTTGTATCGTCGCCTGGGTTTCGTGGCGTGCGCACCATATGCGCCCGCCGAGTACCCGAATCCAACCTTTATGGAGCTCGTGCTGAACTAAATCGCCGGCGGCGAGACCTTGATCAACTGCACCTCGATGAGGTCGTTGTTGTAGACGTTCGTCTGCGGAAAGTGCGTGCGCACGTCGCTCACGAATGCCGGCACCTTGGCGTTCGGATCGTAGGCGATGCGCTGCTTCGACTTCATGCTGAAGTAACGCCCCCCGACCTGGGTGAGCGTGCCGGTCGATTGGACGAGGTCGAGCAGCGGCTTGGAGTCTGCAATCGGCCCTTTCCCGTGCAGCGTGAAGGCACAGTTCCAGACGTACGGGTTGCTTGCGAAGGCGGTCGCCCCCCCGGGAATGATGGCGGCATTCACCTTATACGAGTGCGACCAGGTCGACGTGTTGCTTGCCTGCATCTGCTTGAAAAAACCGCGAGCCAACAGCGGGAAAATAGTGAGTTGGATGGGCGAGATCGCGTATGGCCGTTCGCCGCAGTTTACGCTCCCGTTCGGGTGGACCTCGCACGTGTTTACGGCCCTCGCGCGTACGGTGTTCCACCAGAAGTCGCTGCCGCTGATCATCAGGCCGCCGTCGGCCGTCGGACCGTAAATGTCGATGGTGGTTTTGCCCGTCCCGGGGCCTTCTTTCGCGACCTTGGTGTTGTAGCCGAACTCGTAGACCAGATGGCGAATGAGCGGAGGCGTGCCGGCGGCCGGGGCTACCCCGCTCAGCCCGACCAGCACCGCTAAGAGCATCCCGATCGATTTCATGTTTGTTAACCCTCCGAACGTGTAGCGCTCGATTTGCAGGTTCGGCAAGACGCACAGGCGCTCCCACCGTCGGTTCGGCCGATGCGCCCTACGATTCGATGGGGAACGGGACGCGATCGCGCGACGAAAGATACAGCGCGTGAAGCGCGCGCATCACGCGAAGCCCGTCTTCGGGCGTTCCCCAGTATGGCGATCCGTCGCGGATTGCAGCGGCGAAATCGTTCCATTCGTCGCGCCACGATTCGTCCGGCCCGGGGTAATCAACGGCATCTATCTCCGGTACGCCACCGGCCGGATTGCGCCGCGCGACCTGGAGCCGTTCGACGCCGTAACTGCCGCCGAGGCCTTCGACGACGAGCGATCCGTCATCGCCGAATATTTCGAAGGAAAACAGATTCTTCCACTGCGTCCACGACGTGTGCAGCGTCGCGACGCAGCCGCTCTCAAAGCGCAGCAATCCGAATGCGTTATCCTCGAGCGGAGCGATCGGCCAAACGGCCGTGCTCAAATACGCGAACGCTTCCTGCGGGGACCCGGCAAACCAGTGGATCAAGTCCAGAACGTGCACGCCTTGGTCGGTCAGCTCGCCGCCGCCCGCCAGCATGGGATCGCCGCGCCATTCGTTTTCGTAGCCTGGGCGGCCGCCGTGGCCGTAGCGTGCGCGAATCGCGATCGGTACGCCGATTTCTCCAGCGATGAAACGCTCGTGTGCCGCGCGTAGAGCCGGATGATAGCGATGGTTGAACCCGATCTTCAGCAAACCGCGCGACGAACGGGCGACGTCGGCAAGCATCTCTGCCTCGGCTAGATCGCGGCCCATCGGCTTTTCGATCAGGACGTGCTTGCCGTTTTCCAATGCGGCCACCGCGACGTCGCACAAATAGGCGTTGGGCGTCGAGACGACGACGACGTCGACGTCGGAACGCTTCACGGCATCGTGCCAATCGGTTCCCCATTCAACGCCGAATCGATCCGCGATTTCGCGCGCCCGCGCTTCCGTCGAATCGACGGCGATTGCGAGCGTGCTCGCGTCGCTGCCCGCGGCTTGTTCGGCGCGCCGGGCGCCGATCAGCCCGCAGCCGATGACGGCGGTACGAAGCTTCACTGCCATTGCATTCCGCGGTCTTTCGGCACGATGCGGCGCAGCGTGAACGCGTCGGTCGATTTCAGTTCGGCTATGTGCTCGGGCCAGCGCGCGTAGTCATCGTAGTTCGGCGCGACGAACTTGCCGGTGATGCCGCGCGCCGCTTCGGAAACGAGGAACGCTGCCGCGCGCGCCGCGATCTCCGGCTCGACGACGGGAATGTTGGGTGAAGTATATCCGGCATCGCGCGTTTGTTCGATCATGCGCGTCGCGACCAACCCCGGCGCGAGCGTGTTGATCTCGATCCCGAAGGGCTGCATCTCCTGTGCGACGCTCTCCGCGAAGCGTACCACGGCGACCTTGCTGCAGGCGTACGCCGTGAAGTTCGGATACGGTGTCGACGCGCCGCCCCCTGCGAACAGCACGATCCGCCCGCCGCGTTCGCGCATGCGCGCGCACGCTTCACGCGTAACCAGAAACGAACCGTAGAGATCGATTTCGATCGTGCGCAGCCACGCTTGCGGATCCACGTCGAGGATCGAACCGATCGGTTCGAGCACCGCGGCCGCATGCACCACGCCGTCGATCCGTCCGAAGCGTGCGGCCGCGGCGTCGAAAGCACGCGCGACGTCGGGCGGCTTCGAGACGTCGATCGAAACGCTCGCGATCGAGTCGCCGAAACCGGCCGCTTGGAACGTTTCCGTTGCTTTCGCCAGCGCATCGGTGCCGCGCGCGCAGATCGTAACCTTCGCTCCAGATTCCAAACAGGTGCGTGCGACGACTTCGCCGATGCCCATACTGCCGCCGGTAACGACGATCGATTTGCCCGTTAGAGCGGGGCTATCGATCATTGCGGCGGCTCGTACGACGCGAGCGTTCGTTCGTAGTCGGCCGGCGAGTCGATCCACCAAAGGCGCTCGGTCATGCGGTACCCGTAGATGCGCGCGCCGTGCGCGAGCAGTTGCGGCAAAATGTCGCGGCCAAAATCCGACGGCCGATCCGCGGGAATCGCATCGAGAACGCGCGGTTTGGCAACGAGATAGCCCGCGTTCACCCAATTGCTAAAAATCTCATCTTCGCGCGGCTTTTCAAGGAAGCGCGTCACCCGGTCACCTGCATCCAGCCCGACGATGCCGCTCGCCGCCACGTCGTCGCGGTGGAAGACAGCCAGGGTGACGTCCGCATCGCGTTCGCGATGCAGTGCGGCGAGTTTTCTTAGGTCGATGGTCGATAGGTTGTCGCCGTATGCGACGATGAAATCGCCGACGCGCAGAAACGCCGCCGAGTTGCGGGCCGCGCCGGCGGTCCCGAGAAGTACCGGCTCGTACGAATACGAAAGCGCGACGCCGGCAAACGCATCGCCGAAATACTCGCAGATGCGTTCGGGCAAATAGTGAAGATTGATTACGGCTTCGCGAACGCCGGCGCGCCCGAGCATTTCTATATTGTAGCGCAGAATCGGCTTACCGCCGATTTCGATCATCGGCTTCGGACGATCGTCGGTGAGTGGTCGGAGCCGTTCGCCGCATCCGGCGGCCAACACCAATGCGCGCAATGCGCGCGGTGCATTCAACGAGGTCCGTCAATCGCCCTATGTCGAACGGTGAATTCGAAGGAGCCTTAGTGGCAGAGACCGTTCGACTGGTCCACGAGCACATGTTTGGCTACACCGCGGGCAGCTTTGGATTGCTGGCGATCGTCGTCGTGCTTGCCTTCGTCCCGGCGATCGCGGAGCGGTTCGCCGTGCCGCCGGCGTTACGCGGCGCGGGCGTCTTCTTTCTCGCGATCGCGGCGGCCATCGTTGCGTTTCGCTGGCCCATTCTGTCGATGAACGACGCCGTGCAGGGCGACGAATCGGCGCTTATCGTGATGGCTCGAACCGCGCTGCACCATCCGGTCCCCTGGGAATCGTTCGACTCCTCGACCAGCGGCCCGCTCAACGTGCTCGCGCTCGCGCCGGTCGTCGCAATGTTTTCTAACGGCGTATATCTTGGGACGCGACTATTCGCCTGCGCGCTCGCGGTCGCGGGATTGTTCTTGCTGTATCGCTGCGGCAAAGAACTCTACGGCGAGTTGGCCGGCCGAACGACGATCCTTCCGGCCGCGGTATTCTATTGCGTCGTCACGTCGTACGATCTCACGCCGTACACCAGCGAAGCCGTAGCGAACGTGCTCGTCGCCGCAGCGGGCTTGCTCGTCATTCGAATCGCACTTTCCGAAGGTGACGTCGCACGACAGGCGTTGTGGGGCGGCCTCACGATCGGCCTCATCCCGCTTTCGAAACTCCAGGCGATGCCGATTGCGGGCGCCCTCTTCGCACTATGCGCACTCGCGTCGTGGGCCAAACCTCACAGGCCGCGGGCGCTCGCCCTGCTCGGCGTTGGAGCGGTTCTTCCCATCCTGCTGCTGTCGACGCTGCTGTTCGTCCGGGGCGATCTGCACAACGCGTTCGTTTCTTACGTGCTGCAGTCGTCGGCGTACGTCGGTACGCCGAAAGACGTCGCGGGGTATTGGTGGTACGCCCTGCTGTTCTACCCATGGACGGGTCCGCTGTTCTGCGGTCTATTCGTCGCGGCGCTGTTGATGCGGGGCGGCAAGGGTAGGGGCGTGCGGCAGGTCGCGCCGCTCGGTGCGGCGTTCGTTGCGCTGGCGGCGTTCGTGTCGATCGCCGTTCCCGGGTACTGGTCGCAGCACTACCTTCAGCTAGCGATCTTGCCGTGTTCGGCCGCGGCCGGCTTCCTGCTCGGCCGAACTCTCGCCGCGGCCCCGAAGACGCGCGGAGCGGCGTTTCGCCCCGCACTCGGCGCCGCAGCACTTTATGCGTTCGTGACGATCGCACCGCTCGTGGTCGAACGCGCGTTGACGAGCGACCCCGCATCGTGGAACGTATCGCATCCATTTTCGTTCCGCCGCCCGGATGTCGTCGCAGCGCTGCTGTCGGTGACGCGGCCCGGCGACTCGATGAGCGTGTGGGGATTCATGCCGGACTACTACGTCGTTACCGGCGCCGGCGATGCGACGGAGAACGCGCATACGCCTTTTCAGATTCTCGACGGCCCCTACCGCGGCTACTTTCGGGACCGGTATCTCGGCGAGCTGCGGAAGGCACCGCCGAACGTCTTCGTAGATGCCGTCGGTCCGGATTCGTTTATGTTCCAGGATTCGCAGCGCGAGGGCATCGCAAGTTTCTCCGCGCTCGCCTCGTTCGTCGCTTCGAACTACTGTCTCGCACGCCGCGTGCGCGGCACCGCCATCTACACGTTGCGCGCCTCGAATCGAACGGGTGCGTGCTCGTGACGTTCTTCCTTCCGTACTACGTTGCCGCGCTGGCGCTGCTCTATTTCGAACTGCGCGGCAGCGCGCCGCCGGCGCTGTGGACGCCGCGTCTGCCGTCTTGGGCTTGGATCTCCGGATTGATCGCGACGTACGCCGCGCAGCTCGCAGCGATTTGGTACGGTGCGTCGGCCGTCGTTGCATCCGAGCCCTGGCGCGCACACCTGCCGATCGCCGTAGCCGGCCACGACTATCCGTACCAAGGATGGGTATCGGGGTTGCTGTTGGTCCTGAGCCTCGCGCAGTCGTACGCGCTCCTGGCGCTGTACCGGCAGCCAGCGACGCGCGGGGGCGTATTGTTCGGCGCGATCGTCATGAGCGCGCTGTCACTGGCAGCGCCCGCGTTCATCAGTCCGGATCCGTATGCGTACGTCGGAGATGCGCTGCTCGGCACCGCCTCGTACGCGCCGCCTTCGACGCCGTTCGGCGGCCAGTTCGCACCGATCGATCGGTTTTTCGCAGCTCCGATGCTGCCGTCTCCCTACGGCCCGCTGTGGACGGTGGTCGCGCAGTTGGTTACGGCGCCCTTCGGGAGTCTCTTCGCGAAACTGATGGCGCTGCGGGGACTCGGGCTCCTTTCGTACATCGCGCTGCTCGCCGCCCTGCGCGCGTGCCGCGTGCCGCTTCGCATCGTCGCGATCGCGGCGCTGAATCCGGGGCTGCTGCTCCAATACGTCGCATGCGCGCATAACGACCTCATCGGTATCGTCGCGCTCGCCGCGGCGGCGGCCTTTGCCGCCCGAAGTGCCTTCATCGCAACCGGGCTGCTGGTGGTCGGCGGACTCGTGAAACTGCCGTTCGTGCTGCTTGGCCTGCCGGTGCTCGCAAGCGTTCGGTCGCGCCCGTTGCGTTACGTCTGCGCGGCGGCCGCGATCGGCCTCGCAATTGGATTGTCGCGATGGGGCGCCGGCCCCGGATATTTTGCCGGCCTCGCCGTGCACGTGCCGGCACCGGGACCCGTGTACGCGCTCAATATCATCGTCACGGCGCTGGCGCTGGTCGCGATCGGCATCGCGTTCATCGGCGGCCCGCGCCTGCGAAGCGCGATCTGGCTCATACCGATGGCGTCCTCCTACGTTGCGTCGTGGTATCTCCTCTACGCGCTTCCGTACGCGCTCGCGCGGCGCAAGATGCTGGTGTATCTTCTCGTCGCCTTTCCGTTCGCCGACGTTCTGATCGATGCGAAGTTCATGCAGTGGTGGACGTATGCGATCGTCCTGCCCCTCGTCGTCTTGGCATCCGTAGTTCGGAAGCGCCGACCCCGAACGAGCGTTTAGGACCGAGCTTCCTGCCTGATTCGAATCCGCATGTTCCTAAGCGACGGATCCGAAACGGGCAGGTGCGCACGGTGCTCGCTCGTTACCACCATCCTTGTGATGCGGTATCTCGACTCATTCGGCGACGAAGAAGACGTAGTGTTGCCCGGCCTGCAGGTTCAGAGCGTTGGGAATCAGCGGGAAGTTCCACGGGCTGTCTGTGAGATTTGCCGGCCCGGCGATCGCAAAGGGTCCCCAAGCGTTATCGCAGTTCGGATGCAGAACCTTGGCGCCTCTGCGCGCGGTCGTGGTCATTCCAGCCGACGCGATAAGCGACGCCGTATAACTGTCCGTCGCCATGCGTCGCGAACGGCAGGCTCGAGCACGTGGAAGGCAGCGAAACGGCAGCGCTCGGAAGAACCAGCGGCCCGGAAGCGGTTGCCGGATAGATCGCGTGGGCGCGGCCCGGCCGCTCGCCGGGGTCGCCGCTGTATGAGGCGTTCGGGCGGCCTCCTGCATCGCTGCCGGCTGATTCATCGCTGAGGCTGGGGAATCGCGTAGCTCCAATCCCCGGCGAGGTTCCCCCAATTGAAGCCGCTCGCTCCTTTGGCCGGTTGCCCGTTTTGTACCAGATCGGTTCAGATTCGGAACGGGCTCTCAGCGCCCGGCGGCATGGGCCGGGCTCCCGACTGCGAAACCCACACGACAGCGACCCGTAGATGCAGAGTTGCCGTAGAGGATGCCGGTGATGATTCTCTTACTCGTGACGTGGGCTGCGAATGTAAATACCATTCCGGGCGCGCACGTCGGGCCGGCGCCGGTGATGAAATCGGGGCGCGACGCCGGCGCGCCCGCCGATTGCAGCCCAACCATGACGTACACCGACGGCAGGAACAGCCTCGTCGTGTACGGTCAAATACTGAATCCCTATCCGAGCAAAATCGACCCGGAATCGCAGAACGTCAAATGGATCCGAGTGCTTCCGGGAAACACGATGGGCGGCACGACGATCTCGCGAGCGGGCGTTCCTCGCCTCGCAGAATGGACGTGGCAATCGAACGCCTTTCTCGCGCAGCCCGCGAAGGCTATTTCGGGTTTAAAACGCAGCGCGCCAAGTTCCGGGGAAGTGTTTTCCGAGCGGCACGTGTGCGGGTTCGCTGAGGGTGCGGACGATCCACCAGGTCAGGTCACTCTCGAGTCACGCGGTGAAATCAACGCTCACGGTCAATGGGAATTCAACCTCAGCTATATAGAGTTCGGCGAGAAATGCTGACCGATCGCCCACCATCGTGATTCCAAACAGCGTCTTGGCCTTTAGCGGCGGCCTCGTTTCCCGGGGTCTCCGGCGTATCGGTATGGATGATCCGAAGCTGTTGCGCCTTCGGATGGTAGCAATTTTCGCACTCCCAGTACTCGCGTGGCTTCCGCTCCTCGTCCTCTCGACGATCGACGGAAAACTGCTCCCCGGCAGCGTCGGAACGCCCTTCCTATACGATCTGTCGGCTCATATCCGTCTGCTCGTCGCTCTTCCGCTGTTCATTCTGGCAGCCAGGGTCGGAGAAGCACGCATCCTTCCCATGCTGCGGCAGTTTCTCGAACGGCAGCTCGTTACCGAAAAATCGGTCCCCCGCTTCGAGGCCGCCGTTGCTTCAACGTTCAGGCTCGGCGATTCCGTCGTCGCCGATCTGCTGATCGTTGCGATCATTTATGTCGTCGATACGCTCGTCGCCCGGCATGCGCCCGACGTGTCAACCTGGTACACGGCTTCGGTGGCTGCGGGATCGCACCTAACCCCGGCCGGCATTTGCTACGCGTATTTCAGCTTGCCCATCTTCCAGTTCGTCTTACTGCGCTGGTATTTCCGGCTCTTCATTTGGGGGCGCTTCTTGGGGCTGGTCTCTCGGCTGAATCTCAATCTCGTCCCGACCCATCCCGATCGCGTAGGCGGTCTCGGCTTTCTAACGATGAGCGCACAGCCGTTCACGGTTTTCGCAATGGCGCACGGGGCGTTGCTTGCCGGCTGGCTTTCGGCGCGCGTCGTGATCGCGAAGGCGAGCCTGACGGAGTTTAAGGGCGAGATTGTAGCGATCGTGCTGTTCGTGCTTTGCCTGACCATTGCGCCGCTTGCGGTATTCGCGCAATCACTCACCCGCGCCAAGCGGCGCGGCATCATCGAATACGGCGCGCTCGCGGCGCGGTATTCGAACGAATTCCACGACAAGTGGATCGTTCCAGGAGCGGATCCGAAGGAGCCGCTGGTCGGAAGCGCCGACGTCCAATCGCTCGCCGACATGGCCGGGAGCTACGAGATCGTTCAGACGATGCGCAGCGTACCGATCACCCCGCAGATGATCGTGGGCTTTGCCGTTGCCACGATTTTGCCCGTCCTTCCGCTGCTGCTTACCCTGATGCCGCTCTCCGAGATACTGAAAAAGTTGGCCGGAATCTTATTTTAGCGACGGCGACGGTTCTCGTTTTTCCATACGTTGCGGCGCTGCTGTTCGCGATTGCAGAACTGCGGGGACGGCTGCCGGCGCGCGCACCGCGAACGCCCGCGTTCGCACCTTGGGTGTGGATCGCCGCATTGATCTTCAGTTACGCGCTTCAGCTCGCCGCCATTCGGTACGCGGCAGTCAATCTGACCGACGCGGTCGCGTGGCGCCTCGCGATGCCGTTTCCGGTCGCCGACGTCGACATGCTTCACCCGGATGCGGTCGCGGCGATCTATATCGCGTGCGCTGCAGTTCAATCCTACGCGCTCCTCGCGCTCTATCGCTGCCGCCCGTCGCTACGCGCGGTCGTCACCGGCTCGGCGGTACTCGCGGCGATGTCTTTGGCCGTGCCGGTGCTTGCGAGTTTCGACGCCTACGGCTACGTGCACAACGCCATTCTCGGCCTCCAGTCGTATACGCCGCCGGCCCAGCCGTTCCGGGGTGAGTTCCACGTCATCGATCTTTGGTTCGGCAAACCAACCGCAACGCTCTACGGGCCGCTTTGGCTTGCAATCGATCGCATCGTTACGACAGCCGCACCGACGCTGGCGTTGAAGATCGAAGCGCTGCGCTTCTTCAATGCACTCCTCTACGCCGCGGCGATCGCAATTCTGCGCGGCCTGGGCGTACCGCGCCGCATCTTGGTTACTGTGGCGCTCAATCCGGGGATGATGTTCCAGTTCGTGACCAACGTTCACAACGACATCATTGCTATCGACCTGTTGCTGGCCGCGGCCGCGCTCGCGCGCACGCGCAGCGCGGCTGCAAGCGGCCTCCTCGCCGCTGCGGGCCTCGTCAAGCTCCCGTATCTCGCACTTGGTTTACCCGTATTCTCGGCGACGCGTCCGCTGTCGCACCGTCTCGTCGCCGTTACGGCGTCCATTGCGGCAGCGGCGGCGGTATCGTGGTTCGCCGGGGGCAACGGATACGTTGCGGCACTGACGCACCACGCCTCTCCGGCGCAGCTTGGGATCGTCTGGCGATTGATCCCCACCGGTATCGCGCTTGCCGCGCTGGTGGCAGCGCTGCTCGGAGCGCGGCGCTACATCGCGGCGCTCTGGTTCATTCCATCCCTCGGTGCGTTCGAGCTGCCCTGGGCGACGGCGTCCGGTCAAGCGTTTGCGTTGCCGTGGATTCTCCCATGGTACTTCATCTGGGGGTTGCCCTATGCACTGAACCGCCATCGTATATTAGGATTCCTGACGGTATCGTTCCCGTTGCTGGCCGCAATCGTGGCTCCGGAAGTGCTGCGCCTGCGCGTCCTCTTGTTGCTCGAGCTCGTCGCGCTCGCGGTGTGCGCGAGCAGATGGTTCCTGCGGGCGCCTATGGAATCGTCGGCATCTTGAATCACGACGAAGCGATCTCGTGCCGTGTCTGCGGCGCAGCAACGCACGCGGCCGGCGAAAAAATCGGGCGGCTGCACCCGCGCTCGTATCATTTGAGACGCTGCGATGCGTGCGGGTTTGCGTTCGTTGCGGACCCGGATACGGCAACGGACGTCTACGATGAAGCCTACTATCGCGGGAAGGGCGCCGATCCGCTGCTCGACTACGTCTTCGAGCTGGAGCGCCCGGATCGAACGGTGCGGCGTTTCGAATGGACGGGGGTCGAGCGCATCGTTCGTTCGATGCATTCGTTGTCGCCTCAGACGCGATGGCTCGACTACGGATGCGGCAACGGCGGTTTGGTGCGCTGGGTGCGCGAGCGCACGCCGGTCCAAGCCTTCGGATTCGAGGAAGGATGGATCGCGGACACGGCGCGCGCGCATGGAATTCCGATTCTCACCGACGCCGAAGTCGAACGTTCCGGCCCGTACGACGTGATCACCGCGCTCGAAGTGTTGGAACACGTCGCGGATCCCAAAGCCTTCGTCGAGCGGATCGCACGCCTGCTGGCGCCGGGCGGGTCGTTCTTCTATACGACCGGCAACGCGGCTCGTCACGCCGGGCGTTTGCCGCAGTGGGGCTACGTCGTTCCGGAAATTCACATCAGTTTCTTCGAGCCGCGAACGATGGCGCGGCTCTTCGCCGGTGCGGGCCTACTCGCGCGGCCGGTGGGCTGGTCGCGCGGCTTCGCGGAGATCGTGACGTTCAAGATCCTCAAGAACCTTGGCTTCTCGGAACGCTCGCCGCTGTTCGGCGCCGTGCCGTGGGGAATTCTGGCTCGCGTAGCCGACGCCCTCAACGGCGTCTCCGCCTTCCCGGCCGGAATAAAGCCCTAACCCGTGGTATGACCGGTTATCGTGGAATTCTTCTCGGAGTACTTTGCTGAGGCGCATCGCGTCATCGACGGAATCGACGTAGGCGCAGCTGAGGCGATCGCACGAGCGCTTGCGGTACTGCGCGAGCGCGGCGGGCGTCTCTTTATTCTGGGCGTGGGCGGCAGCGCCGGCAACGCGTCGCACGCGGTGAACGATTTTCGCAAGATCGCCGGTATCGAAGCCTACGCACCAACCGACAACGTCTCGGAACTGACGGCCCGCGTCAACGACGACGGATGGGCGACCGTCTTCGAAGAGTGGCTCAAAGTCAGCCGCTTGGCGGATCGCGACGCGGTGATGGTCTTCTCCGTTGGGGGCGGCAATGAAGAAAAGAACGTGAGCCCAAACCTGGTTCGTGCGTTGAAGTATGCGAAGTCCGTCGGCAGCACGATCTTGGGCATCGTCGGACGCGACGGCGGTTACACGGCGACGGTGGCGGATGCCTGCGTGATCGTTCCCACGGTCAACGACGCGCACGTCACGCCCCATTCCGAAGCGTTTCAAGCGGTCGTATGGCACGGGCTGGTGACGCACCCGCTCCTGGCACGCGGGGAAACGAAATGGGAGTCGCTGCGTTGAGGCGCGCCGTCTTCTTCGACCGTGACGGCGTCTTAAACGAAGCCGTCGTCCGGGAAGGCGTTCCGCATCCGCCGGCATCGGTGGCCGATCTGCGCGTCACCGCCGGCGCGGCCGGCGTGGTTCGGGCCGTGCGCGACGCCGGATGGCTGGCGATCGTCGTCACCAATCAGCCCGACGTGGCGCGAGGTGCGACGACGCTCGAACGCGTCGACGCCATCAACGCGGAGATCGTCGAACGGCTCGGCGTCGACGCCATCTACACGTGCCCGCACGACGACGCCGACGCCTGCGAGTGCCGCAAACCAAAACCCGGCTTGTTGCTGCGCGCGGCCCGCGATCATGGAATCGACCTTGCTGAAAGTTTCCTTATCGGCGATCGCATAAAGGATATCGTCTGCGGCCGCGCCGCCGGCTGCACCACCATCTTTCTCGACCGCGGCTACGCCGAAACCCACCGAGACCCGGGCGCGGATCACACGGTGAAGACGTTAGCGGAGGCCGCGGCCGCGGTATTATGAACGCCGGTCAACTACGGATAAAAATCTTCGCAGACGGCGCGGACAAAGCCGGAATGCTCGAAATGTACCGCAACCCGCTGATCGCCGGATTCACCACCAACCCGACGCTCATGCGCAAAGCAGGCATAACCGATTTTGAGTCGTTCGCGCGCGATATCCTCAGCGAGATACCCGATCGTCCAATCTCGTTCGAAGTCTTCTCCGACGATTTCGCCGAGATGGAGCGGCAAGCTCGTCTTATCGCAAGTTGGGGGAATAACGTTTACGTGAAGATCCCGGTCACGGATACGAACGGGACCACTGCGGCGCCGCTGGTCAAGAAACTCGCAGGCGAAGGAATCAAACTCAACGTCACGGCGCTGCTGACGGTCGAGCAAGTCCGCGTCGTCGTGGCCGCACTCGCAGGCGGCGCGCCGTCGTACGTGTCGCTCTTTGCGGGTAGAATCGCCGACGCCGGCGTCGATCCGATTCCGCTCGCGCGCCAATCGCTCGAAATCATGGCGCCTCACAAACAACTCGAACTCATCTGGGCGAGCCCGCGCGAGATCCTCAATATCGTGCAAGCCGACGCGCTCGGCGTACACGTGATTACGGTCACCAACGATCTGCTCGCGAAACTCCCGTCGCTCGGCAAGGATCTAACGCAGTTTTCGCTGGAGACGGTGCAAATGTTCCATCGCGACGCGGCAGCCGCCGGTTTTGATCTCTAAGGCATCCCACGTCTTTCATATGGCGAAGCTGATCTACATCGTGAGTACGTCGCTGGACGGTTACATGGAGGACGGAGCCGGCGCCATCGACTGGGCCGATCCCGATCAAGTGCACGAGTTCATCACCGACTTGATGCGGCCGGTTGGAACCATTCTCCTCGGGCGGCGACTCCATGAAACGATGACCTACTGGGACGCGCCGGTAGAGGGCTATCCGCCCGAACACCGTGACTTCGCACGGGTCTGGCAGAAGCTCGAGAAGATCGTCTTTTCACGAACGCTGACGGGCCCTGCAACGCGCACCACGCGTTTCGAGCGGGATTTCGACGTCGAGGCTATTCGGAAGCTCAAGCGAGAGTCGGAGCATGACATCAGCATTGGCGGCGCCGAGCTTGCGGGTCTCGCGCTCGAAGCCGATCTCGTCGACGAGTGTTACCTGTTTCTCAACCCGGTGATCCTCGGCGGCGGAAAGCCCGCATTCCCAGCCGCCTTCCGACGGAAACTCGAGCTTCTCGAGACGCGCCGTTTCAGCACCGGAGTAATCCACGTGCACTACCGGATAGAAGGTACCTCAAGCGCAACCTTGTCATCCTGAGCTTAGGCGCGAAGCGCCGTAGTCGAAGGACCGCGGTAAGCAAAAGCCCGCATGCAGTGTATGCGGGCTTTTGCTTGGAAGCGGTCCTTCGACTTGCCTGTCCTGAGCTTGTCGAAGGGCTCAGGATGACAACGCTTACAGGCCGCCGTTGTCCTGGTTGAGCTGCGCGAGTTTGCTGTTGAGATATTGGATCGCTTGCGTGAGTTGCGCGTCCTTGGCGGGATTGCCGAACTGCGGCGCTTTGTTTTCAACCACGACGACGTCGGGCGTGATGCCCAGGTGATTGATGTCGCGGTTGCGCGGCGTCAGATAACGCGCGGTCGTGATCTTTACCGCGGAGCCGTCCGGCAGCGGGAAGATCGTCTGCACGACGCCCTTGCCGAAGGTCTTCTCGCCCATGATCGTCCCGACCGACGAATCCTGGATCGCGCCCGAAGTGATCTCGGATGCAGATGCCGTGTACTTGTTGACGAGAACGACGAGCGGGAGCGGGTCGATCGCGGTGTTGTTGGCTTCCAGCGTCGTGATTTGCGACGCACGCGACTCCACCGAAACGATCGGGCCGGCCGGGATGAACTTCGAACTGACGTCGACGGCCGCGTTGAGATAGCCGCCGCCGTTGTCGCGCAGATCCATGATGACGGCGCGCGCGCCCTGCTGCTGCAGGCGGGCGAGTGCCGCATCCAGTTCCGCACCGGTATCGCGGCCGAAGACCGTCAGCGCGACGTAGCCGATCTTATTCGGCAGCATCTTGCCGTACACGCTGAGCTGGTGGATCTTGGCGCGGGTGATCGTGACCGGAGCGATCGCGGCACCCGAACGCTGAATCGAGAGCGTAACGGTCGTGCCCTCTTTGCCGCGCAGTTTCGCGCTGGCTTGCTGAATCGTCAGGCCTTTGGTCGAGGCCCCGTCGATTGCGGTGATGAGGTCGTCTTGCGCGATGCCGGCCTTGTCTGCCGGCCCGTCGGGAATGACGTTGGAGACCGCGATGAGCTTGCTCGCATCGTCGAGCTGGATCACGATCCCGGTACCGCCGAAGTCGCCGCCGTCGAGATCCGAGTTTAGTCCGGCGTATTCTTTCGGGCTAAGGAAAACGGTATAGCGATCGTGTACCGAGTTGAGCAGACCGTCGAGCGCGACGTAGCTGAGGATGTGCGGGCTGATTTTCGAACCGGCCTCGCTCGCGGCGAGCGCGACTTCGTGGTCGATCGCGTGCGTGTTGGCGTTCGTCATTCCGTTGGCGTGCATCGCGGGCAGCGACGGGTTCTTCACGCCGGCCGTTCGCATCGCAGCGAGCAGTTCCGTGCGAACCGAGTCGAGTACCACCTGCGGATCGACCTTCTTATAGAAGTCGGTCGTCAAGTGATCGTATGCGGTCGCGATTTCGGCTTGGTCGGCGGCTGAAATCGTTGCCGTCGCTGCGAACGATGCCGCCGGGATTTGGGTCAAGGATGCGGCCAAGAGGCCGGCGAGGATCAAGGTTGTGATGCGCTTCATAGTGTCCAAACTAACGATTGAGTGCGTGTAAACGTGCCTTCGCGGCAGCGAGTTGTTTGTCGGCGGGCGTGTCGATCAGGCCCGGATCTTCGTTCTGCGGCACGACGACGTCGGGCACGATGCCCTTATGCTGAATGTCGCGGCCGGCCGGCGTGACGTAGCGCGCGGTCGTAATCTTCAGCGCGCCTTGATCGGGCGTCTGATAGATGTTCTGCACGACGCCTTTGCCGAAGGTCTTCGTTCCGATAAGCGTTGCGAGGTGGTAGTCTTGCAGTGCTCCCGACGTAATCTCCGACGCGCTGGCGGTATACTTGTTGACCAGAATGACGAGCGGCTTCAGGCCCGGGATCACCTTGCCGGTCGCATCGCTTTCGGTGCGCACGCCGTCGCGATCGATTGTAGCGACGATCGTTCCCTCGGGGACGAAGAAGCTCGAGATGTCGACGGCCGCGTCGAGGAAGCCGCCGCCGTTGTCGCGCAGATCGAGAATGTAGCCCTTGGCGCCTTTGCTCTGTCCGTCGAGCAGCGCCTTGCGCACTTCGGCGGCCGACGTCTGTCCGAAATCCGAAAGACGGATGTAGTCGTAGCCGTCTTCCATCTTCGCGCGGACCGTGGGTACGTGAATGATCTCGCGTACGATCTTATACGTACGCTCGTGACCGGGCTTGGTATACGGATGCGTCGACAGCGTCACGACCGAATCCGCTTCGCCGCGAATCAGCTTCTCGACGAGGTCGAGCGCCATGCCCTTGACCGGTTTGCCGTCGACCGTGTCGACGATCTCGCCCGCCTTCATGCCGGCTTTGAACGCCGGCATCTCGTCGATCGGCTGCACGATGATGCGACCGTCTTTGAGCTGATAGATGTAGACGCCGATGCCGCCGAAGTTTCCGCCGTTGAGTGACTCCTGCAGGCCTTGAATCTCGCGCGGTGAGAGATAGACCGTGTACGGGTCCTTCACCGAGTTCATGATGCCGCGCAGCGCGATCTCGGTCAGGTCGGTATCGCCCTTGGGCCCGAGCTGCGTTCCGTAGTGCGTTTGCGCGTACGCCAGCACGCTCGCGAGCTGCTGGCTTTCGACGTTTGCGTCGTCGCTCGGCGTCGCGTTCGGGAGCGTGACGTTGACGATCTTCTTCGAATGCAAATAATCCCGCAGCGCGCCGGCTTCACCGGCGATCGGCGTTTGCGGGTCGACCGGCTTGTAGTACTTATCTTCAAGTAAGTGCAGCGCGTTGTCGATCAACTGGGGGCCGCTGTCGCCGCCGCCGTTAAAGAGCGCGTTGACGTTACCCGTCGTCGCGACGGCGATGCCGTTGCGCGCGGCAAGAACGCCGGTGCGGTAGCCGATGTACAGTGCGCTGGCACCGGCAACGACGATGACGATAAGCGCCGCAAGCAGCGCGCGAGTGTTCGCGGTCATGGTTCCTTTTACCCTAAAGGGGCGCCCGGGGTTCCTACCCCGGAAAGATACTCGCTAAGTCTTAATGCAGGCGGGGCGCTGGGTCAACCGCCTTGCCGTTGATTCGGACCTCAAAATGTAAATGTGGGCCGGTCGAGGCGCCGGTCGAGCCGACGGCGCCGATCGCTTGGCCGCGGGAGACGGTCTGCCCGTTTGCGACATATATCGCAGACAGATGCCCGTACCCGGTCGAGTAGCCGCCGCCGTGATCGATCGAGATGTAGTTGCCGTAGCCGCCGTACCACTGCGCCATGATAACGGTTCCCCCAGCAGCTGCCGTTACGGTCGTGCCGGTCGGCGCCGCAATATCCAGCCCCGGATGGAAGTCGGGCGCGCCGCCAAACGGGTTCGAACGCCAGCCGAACGGTGAGGTGATCGTTCCCGTCACGGGCCAGGAGAAGGTTCCGACCGGGCCGCCGGGCGCAATACCGCCGCCCGCGATACCGTGTGCCCGGCGCGCGGCTTCCAGCTCGCGCTGGCGTTCGACGATCAGCGTTTCCAGCTGAGCCTCCTCGGCCGCCGAAAGATCTTCGATTTGCGAGACCTGTGTCGCGACGTGCCGCCGCTGCTGGGCCGCGACTGCGACCAAATTCTGACGCTCGTTCGCCAGCCCGGTCAGCTGATTGTGGGCACGCTGCTGATCCTCTTGCTCGCCTTGTAACTCGAGGTTGGCGCGTTCCAAATCGGCCTCGACCGCTGCGACCCGTGCCTCGGCGGACTTGCGTACCCGCACGGCGCGCTCGTTCGCAGCGATGAGCAGGCGCAGGTCTTCCCAGCGCTCGACGAAGTCGTTGAACGACCGCGCGGAGAGCAGCACGCTCGCATACGTGAGGTCGCCGTTTTCGTAGATATTGATCAGACGCTTTTTGAGCATGTCGTCGTGCAGCTTGAGCGAGTTCTTTGCGGCGTCGAGCTGAATCGTCGTCCAATCGATCTTGCGCTGCGTGGCGGACGCCTGTGCGGCGAGGTCGCCGATGCGCGCGTTCACGGTGGAGATCGCGTCGTTGGTCTCTTGCAGCTGCGATTGCAGGTCTTGATAGCGCAGCGTCACGGAATGCAGTTCGTTGCGCTTTGCGTGGAGCTGCGCCTGAATCTGTGCGGCTTTGGCCCGTTCGGCATCGATGCGCTGCTGCAGCGTCGTCGGATTGCCCGCGGCGAGGCTCGGTGCGAACCCTAAAATCAGGGTTGCGGCGACGATACGCGTGAAGGTCTTCACGGGTGGCGCTTGTCCTTGATGTAGACGGAGCCCGCGACCGATTTCGCGTACCGCTTCAGTTCCGCGGCCGTTTCACCGATCTGAGCGTAGTTCGTAATCTTGTGATCTTCGTTGGAGACGATGGCGATCGAGAGGGTCATGATCGGAAAACGATTGAGCGCGCCGCGACGGTCGCGCGTCTCGATGTATCCCTGGCGCAGATCTTTCGGCGAATAGAGGACGCGGATATTGCGGTCGAACTCGTCGATAATTTCTTGGGCGATCTCTTCGGCACGCATCGCCATGGTCGCGATGATGAAATCGTCGCCGCCGATGTGTCCGACGAAATCGTTCGGCGTGCCGCGACGGCGCACGACGTCGACCGAAACGCGAGCGACGAGCTGGATCGCTTCGTCCCCGTGCGTGAAACCGTAAACGTCGTTGAATGCCTTGAAATTGTCGAGATCGAGGTAGAGCACGGCGAAGGTGTCGTCTTCCTCGATGCGGCGCCGTAGCTCGCCTTCGATCGCGAGATTGCCGGGCAGCCGCGTGAGCGGCGAAAGCGACGAATCGACTTCGACGCGCCGGATCTTGGCACGAACGCGTGCGAGCAGTTCCCGCGGCCCGAACGGCTTGGTGATATAGTCGTCCGCGCCGGCTTCAAAACCGGCCAGTTTATCCTCGGTTTCGCCTTTCGCCGTCAGGATGATGATCGGTACGTTCGCGATCGACGGATTGGGATGGCTGCGCACGCGCTTCGCCACCTCGTAGCCGTCCATGAACGGCATCATCAAATCCAGCAGCAAGAGGTCGGGCATCACCTGCTCGATCTTTTCGAGCGCTTCGCGACCGTCTTGAGCGGTTTCGACGGCGTAGCCGGCCAGCTCCAGATTGGTGGAGATGATCTTGCGCAGATTGCGGTCGTCGTCGACGACCAGCACGCGATGGCCGAGCGTATCGGGAATATTCCTCACGCGCGCACCGGTAAGTGGGCCGCGAACGTCGACCCTTTCCCGGGCTCGCTGTAGACGGAAACGGTGCCGCCGTGCGCGCGCGCGAGCGCGGCGACGATGAAGAGTCCCAAACCAGCGCCGCCGGATTCTGCGGTGAGCAGATGCTCGACGCGGTAGAAGCGCTCGAAGACGTACGGGAGGTGTTCGTCGGCGATGCCGATGCCGCGATCGGTTACCTCGATCGTCGTAACGTTCCCGTCCGCGTGCCCGGAAACGACGATCGGCGAACCCGGATCCGAAAACTTCACGGCATTGTCCAGCAAATGGCGGACGATTTCGCGAAGGAGCTCGCGATCGCCCGAAACGCTCACGCCGTCGGTCGAGCGAGAAATGGGATAGAGGTCGCGATCGAACTGCATCGACGCGACGGCGGCGTCCACGATATCGCTTAGGGGGACGGTGACGCGTTCGTTGAGCAGTTGGTCGGCGTCGACGCGTGAGGCCAGCAACAGGTCGTCGACCGCGCGCGCGAGCCGGTCGGCCTGTTCGTCGATGATGCCCAGATACTCGTCGCGCGCCGCGGCCACGGCGACCGAGTTTTCGCGTAGCGTATCGGCGTAGGCTTTGATGGTGGCGATCGGCGTCTTGAGTTCGTGCGAAACCGCGGCGACGATTTCGTTCTTGAGTTGCTCGATCTCGCGATGCCGCCGCTCGGGGCCGAACGAACACAGCCATCCGTGCGTATGCGAGTCGACGTTGACGCCGACAACCGCGGCCGCGAGCCAGCGGACGCCGTCGCGCGCGTTTACCCCGACGCGCATCGATCGCGCGAGGCCGTCGAAGGGCACGGCGACGACCGCAGCGCCGTCGATCAGCACGGTCCGAATGTCCTGATCCAGCACGCGCTCGGACGGCAGTCCGGTGAGATCGGCGGCAGGGGCATTCCAGGCCAGGACGCGCGCGTCCGATGCGATATAGGCAAAGCCTTCACGGGTCAGCGCGAGCAGCGCGTCCAGCGGTATGGAACTCGGCCGTTGCTCGGCTACGTGCGTAGGTGGCGTCCGACCGAAATCCACGACGCGACCACTCCGATAGCGGCACCTGCCAAGAAGAGCTCTCCGACTAGCGCCCCGGCGTTCAAGAACGCTGCCGGCGGCAGCTGAACGAACGGCAGCGCTTCGAGCAGGCGCGGCCAGAGCGTCGCGCGCGCGACGGCGAGCACGAGAACGGCGATGCCCGAACCGATCAGTCCGTCGATCAGGCCCTCGCAGATGAAGGGCATGCGAATGTACGTGTTCGTCGCACCGACGAGCTGCATGATCGCGATCTCGCGGCGCCGCGCGAAGACGGTCAAGCGAATCGTATTCGAAATGATGATACCGGCGACGACCAAAAAGACGCAGATCACCACGATGCCGACGCGACGCAGCACGGCGCCGAGCTGCAGCAGACGCTGGACGACCATTTCACCGAAGACCACGTTGTCGACGCCGTCGATGCGACGAACGCTGGCGGCGACCGCCGGCACGAGCTCGGGCTGGCGCACGCGCACCCGGAGTTTATCCGGCAGCGGGTTTTCCGTGAGCAGCGACGTGTCGATCTCGCCGCGCGTCCGCGCGCGCAGTTCCGCCAGGCCTTGCTTTTTCGAAACGTAGTCGACCGAAAGCACGCGCGGGTCGCTCGAAATCAGATGTTGGATCGACGCGATCTGCTTTGCGGATGCGTCGGGTTTCAGATAGGCGGAGATTTCGATTTGATCCATGAGGCGGTCGCCGAAGCCCGCCATCGCCGCGCGAACGAAAAGGAACGCGCCGAGTAGGACGATCGTTATAGCGACCGTTCCAATCGCCGTAAGCTGCATGCCGGCGTTGCGCGTGAAGTTGCGCAGCACCTCACCCAGAAAGAACTTGACCTTGCCCCAGTCCAAGATAATAGTAGCCCCGTTCTTCGTCGGTGACGATCCGTCCATCTTCCATACGCACGACGCGGCGGCGCATGCGGTCGACGACGGCCTGGTTGTGAGTAGCGACCACGATGGTCGTCCCTTTGAGGTTGATGCGGAGCAGCAGCTCCATGATTTCGGTCGTGTTCTGCGGATCGAGATTTCCGGTCGGTTCGTCGGAAAGCAGGATCTTCGGATTGTTTACAAGCGCCCGCGCGATCGCGGTGCGCTGCTGTTCGCCGCCGGAGAGCTCGCCCGGATACATCCGGCTCTTGTGCGACAGCCCGACCAAGTCCAGAACGCGGGGGACTTGCCGCATCACGTCCTTCGTGTGCGCGCCGGTGACTTGCATCGCGAAGGCAACGTTCTCCCAGACCGTTTTGTCGGAGAGCAGTTTGTAGTCTTGGAAGACGACCCCAAGGTGGCGGCGCAGCGCGGGGATTCGCCCGCGATGGAGTCTGTCGACGCGGATGCCGTCGACGGTGATTTCGCCGGAGCTTGGCTTGGCTTCGCGATAGAGCAGGCGTAATAGGCTCGACTTCCCGGTTCCGGAGTGTCCGACGAGGAAGACGAAGTCGCCCTTGGCGATCTCGAGACTCACGTGATCGAGAGCGCGCACGCCGTTGGGGTAGGTCAGCGAGACGCCACGAAGGGAAATCATTGCTGTCAGAGGGGTTTTCTTACGCCCGCGACCTATACCTTCGGGCTATGAATTTCGATCTGACCGACGAGCAGAAAGCCATCCAGCACCTCGCCCGCGATTTCGCGCAGAATGAGGTGAAGCCGAAGGCCGAGGAGATGGACCGCAACGAGTCCTTCCCGTACGACCTCGTTAAGAAGATGGCCGACCTCGGGTTCATGGGCTTGCCGTTCCCCGAAGAGTACGGCGGGGCCGGCGCCGACACGGTCAGCTACGCGCTCGCCGTCATGGAGATCGCTCGCGCCGACGCCTCGACTGCCATCACGATGGCAGCGCACGTCTCGCTCGGCGCCACGCCCTTCTATCTGTTCGGGACCGAGGATCAGAAGCAGAAGTATTTGGTGCCGCTCGCTCAAGGAAAGATGCTCTGGGGTTTCGGACTGACCGAACCCAACGCGGGCAGCGACGCCGGCAACGTCCAAACGAAGGCGCCGTACAAGGACGGCAAGTTCACCATCAACGGCACGAAGGCGTTCATCACCAACTCCGGCACCGACATCTCCGGCGGCACGACGATTACCGCGGTGACCGGCACGCGACCGGACGGCAAGTCCGAGATTTCGAACCTGATCGTTCCTCAGGCGACCCCCGGTTTTACGCGCAGCAAGAAATACAAGAAGATGGGCTGGCGCGCGTCGGACACCCGCGAGCTTGCGTTTGCCGACGCGGTAGTGCCGGAAGAGAACTTGCTCGGGCCTCGAGGCGAGGGATATCGTCAGTTCTTAACGATCCTCGACGGCGGGCGCATCTCGGTCGCGGCGCTCTCGATTGGTCTCGCCATGGGAGCGTACGACGAAGCGCTTGCGTACGCGAAAGAGCGCCATGCTTTCGGACGCCCGATCAGCAAGTTTCAAGCGATCCAGTTCAAGCTCGTCGATATGCTCGCGGAAATCGAGCACGCGCGATTGATGATGCTGCGCGCGGCGTGGGAGAAGGACGAAGGACGCGACTACGTGCAGGCCGCGAGCTTTGCGAAACTCTTCGCCGGCGAACTCTCGCATCGCGTCGTGAACGAAGCGCTGCAAATTCACGGCGGCTACGGTTTCATGGACGAATATCCGATTTCACGCATGTATCGCGATCAAAAGATCAACGAGATCGGTGAAGGCACCAACGAAGTGCAGCGTCTCGTCCTCGCGCGATTGATGGGTCTCTAGGAGTTTGTCCTAGCGAGCGCTATTCTCCCTCGATGGGCTCCGCGCCCCAACCGGCATACGCGCCGCCGCAATGCGCCGCGATCGCGTTCAGACGCGTCCGCGCGTCGCGAATCGCATCGGCCGTCGGGACTAAACTAACGAAGATTTGAACGAAGACGTCGTTCGATTCTTCGGCGACCTCGAAGCCCGCGTTGCGAAACGCTTCTTGACCGGCAGCCGCGCCGTCCTCATCGTCGAACTCGTAGTCGAACGTGAGCTCGTGTTCGGCGGACAGATCGTCGCCGACGTTGATCAGTTCTTCGATTTGCGCGCGATCGCGCGCCTCTTCGAGTGCCTCGCCGCTCAGCGACCAGCGGGCGTAGGCTTGCCAGCCCGGATCGGCTTGCGATGCGGTCGATGCTTGGAGGCCTGCATCGCGAGCGGCCGCCGCGAGTTGGGCTTCGAGCACGCCGTCCGCCGCGTAGGCGATGAACTGGTACGTGCCGGCGCTTGCGACCGTCGCGGCGAGGACGCCGTCGTTCGCGTCGAGCAGATCCTCGATCTGCTGCTCGAGCGCGTACAGCGTGTCGTCCGCCGTGTCGGTCGGAAGCCGGTCGCCGTCGAGTGGAAAGCCGGTGACCGTCAGTTCGATCGCTCGCGTGTACTCCGGGCGCTCGTCGGTATCGTCAAAGGAAGCGTCGACGTCGACGAGGGCGCTGGAACCCTCGATCTTGGTGTCGTAGGACAGCCACTCGGTCACTTGGGAGATCCTTCATGAAGCGCCGGGCAGTCGAACGGCCCGGAGTAAATCGTTTGGCTCTGCCCGCTGCGGCCGAGACGCACCTCGAGGTGCGATTCAAACTGCGAGCGGATGCCGTGCGCTTCGACGGCGGCTTCGCCGAGTGGGCCGCTCACCGTGAAGGTAAGGTCTTCGGTGAGCTTGCCGTTGCTGGTTGACGTCGATCCGCCGGTGAACCCCTTCTGCTGGATCGGCTCGCCAAGCATGCTAATGGCGGCCGGGTCGTGCTGGACGATTGCCAGGCCGCACCGGTGCGAGTCCGAGTTATCGACCAGCTTAAATATCCCGAGCACCATCAACGCGATCGCCCCAAAGATTGCGACGACGATCGCCACCGAGATGAAGACGACGATCCAAATGAAGCGAACGTTGTTGCTGGGGTTCTTCGGCGTGGTATCCACGATGCGCAATTACGGAAAGGCTTGCCCGGCCCCTTGGTTTGCGGCAAGCCTTCATGAATTTTCCGCGGCCGCCATGCTACCGTTGGCGTTGGAAAGGATGGTTTCTATGATCGTTCGTCGATTTCTCGCGCCGTTGATGCTGGCGGTTCTGGCCCTGACGGCGCCCGCGATGGCTGCACTTTCGGTCGGCGCGAAGGCGCCGGATTTTACCCTCCAAGCCACGCTCGGGGGGAACGTCTTTACGTTCAACCTGGCCGACGCGCTGAAGAAGGGTCCCGTCGTCCTCTATTTTTATCCCGCCGCCTTCACCAAGGGCTGCACGATCGAGGCACACGAGTTCGCCGATGCGATCGACCAGTATAAGGCGATGAACGCGACCGTCATCGGCGTTTCGCACGATCCGCTCGACAAGCTGCAGAAGTTCTCGGTGAGCGAATGCCGCAGCAAGTTCGCGGTGGCCGCCGATACGGACCAGACCGTCGAGAAGGCCTACGACGCGATCCTGGCTCAGGCTCCGCAGTACGCCAACCGGACGTCGTACGTCATCGCGCCGGACGGCAGCATCATCTATACGTACACGGCGATGGACCCGAGCCAGCATGTGGATAACACCCTTGCCGCGCTGAAAACGTGGGAAGCGGCTCACCCCTCGAAGTAAGCCCTCGGCGGCTTCACAAAGTTTTCATGCCCGGACCGCATAGTACGGGCATGAAGGCTTTCTATTGCATCGCGGCCTTATTTTTAGTCGCCCTGGCGGCGACGCCGCCTTCGGCGGCAGCGGCGGCCCCCGTTATCATTCATATGCACGACTTCATGTTCGACCCGGATTCCGTGACGGTCACGGCCGGCACCACCGTCGAGTGGGACAACGACGACGGCGCCCGCCACACGATCACGGCTGCCGACAAATCGTTTGACTCCGGGGATCTTAAACCGGGGCAGAAGTGGTCCCACGTGTTTTCCACGCCCGGTACCTATGCGTACGCGTGCACGCAGCATCCGGAGATGACGGCAACCATCGTCGTCAAGTAGTTTTTCCTGGCGGCGGCGGGCTGGAGCTTCGTGCAGGAGCGGCTATGACGCACGACGTTACCTTCGGGTAGGTGGACTCTGCCGAAGTCGAGTTGGCACGGGCGTTCGTGAAGCGCGAAGCCTGGGCATACGATGCGGCGTACCGCGAGCACGGACGCACGCTCTACGCTGCCGCGCTGCAGGTCTTGCGCGATCCGCAAGAAGCGCAGGACTGCGTGCACGACGTTTTACTGCGCCTGTGGCGGCGCGGCGGCGACTACCGCTTGGAACGCGGATCGCTTCGCGCCTTTCTAGCGGTGTGCGTCCGTAACGAAGCGCTTTCGCGTTCGCGTAAAGCGCGCAATCGCGAACGGATCGTCGAAGCCGAGCCGCCCGCGAGCGCCGTCGCTGATTTCGGGACGATGGTTGCCGATCGCGAATCGATTCGAAGCGCGCTCGAATCGCTCGGCGACAAGCAACGCGAGACCATCGGGTTGGCCTATTACGGTCAGCTCACGCTCGATGAAATCTCCCGCAAACTCGACGAGCCGCTGGGGACGATCAAAAGCCGCCTTTCGGCGGCGCTGCGCAAACTGCGCGAGACGCTCGCGAGCGAGGAGCTTCCCAATGCCTGACGATCACATCGGCGAGAATGCCGAACTCTACGCGCTTGGAGAGCTGGACGAACTCGAAGCCGCGCGCGTCGAGCGGCACGCGCGCGCGTGTGCGGCATGTTCGAGCCGTCTCGGCGACGCCGAAGCGACCGTTTTGCAGCTCATCGAAGCGGGCGGCGCGGCGACGGTGCCGCAGGCGCTCGACCGCCGCGTTCGTTTCGCGCAGCCGGCGTCGCCGACAAGGGCTTGGATTGGCGCGGTCGCGGCAGCGTTCGTGCTCGGGCTCCTTCCCTGGGGTTGGACGATGACGCAGCCGCGCCAAAACGGCACGGCGCAGCCGGCAGTCGACGCGATGCTGGTCGGACATTTTTCGCACGCGTCGCTGCTGCCGCTCCAAGCCGGCGCGCCGCCGGCCAAAGTGATCTATGCGCGAGAGGGCGGATGGATCTACGTCCTTGCAGGTGCCGGCACGAGTTCGCTCGATGTCGCGACCGTCACCGCGGGGCGCACGGTTGTGGTTGCCGCGCTCGCGCCGTCCGGCGCGACGCGTGCCGCGTTCGTGAAAATAGCGGGCCGAGTCGACGCCGTCGAGTTGCTGGAGAACGGTAAACCGATTTCGTCCGCGCACGTCGTCTACGCTCCATAGGGGCGAAATCGAACCACAGGAGCGGTGGCTCGCTGTGCGAACGTCGCGAGCATGAAAGTACGCGTGACGTTCCTGCTCGCGCTGGCGATCGCCATCGCCTTCTGCGCGACGAAGCCCGCTCTAGCGACGCCGTCCTACCGTCTCGGGGTCGTTCTCTCGAACCTCCAGCAGCTCTCGGACAACGCGTTCAACAACGTGATGCAGTGGGCGCGCGACGAGGCGCCGCGTCCATCCAATTCCAACACGCCGGCGAGAGCCGTCGAGCAGCAGATCTCGGATTTGGAATGGTCGGACCGCAGCGCGGTGATGAATTGGCTCACGGGTGCGGGGCGCGCCGCGCTCTACGCGCGCGGCGCCAGCGATTCGGATATCGGTTCCCGGCGTCCGGCGGCCACGCCGCAACCGACGCCGAATCCATACCGTCCGCTCAATTTTGCGAGCCCGTCGCTCAACGACGCACCGATCGGACACATCGCGATTCTCGGCGGCTTTGCAGCAGTCCGCAACGACGGTACGTCCGCGATCGTCTGCGTTTCGTTCCGGAATATCTCGCAGAAGACGGCTACGCGCGTTGAGTTCGACTTTCCGCTCGTGGGCGGGGGCGGTCGCACGCTCGCGACGCTGCACCTCGACCGCACCGGGGAGTTTTCACCCAACGTCGACATCAACGGCTGGAACGCCCTGACCGACTGGCAAGCCGGCATCGGCCACCGCGGCTACAACGACAACTGCACCACGGTCACGCGCAACATCGCAGCAAACCCGCTGCTGCACGCGCAGAGCGCCACCTACAACGTCACCCGCGTCGAATACCGCAACGGCTCAGTCTGGCCGTAAGCGATCCTTCGACTACGGTGCTTCGCACCTACGCTCAGGATGACTTAGACGACGTCTTCTTCGTTGAAGAGTTGAGGGGCGCGCGGCTTGCGCGGTTGGGCGGTGCCGGCGCCGAGGGCGGTGATTTCGCGCGGGGCGACTTCGACGGCGTGCATGTCGGGTAACTCGGCATCGGGAAGTGCGGCGACTTCTTTGAGTTTGCGCCCCTGCGGCAAGACGCGGCTTTCGAGCGAGCCGACCGCGCTGTTGTACGCGCCGACGGCCTTCGCCAGGCTGCCGCCGATGGACGTAAGGTGCGTTGCAAACACGCGCACGCGTTCGTACAGCTCGCGTCCGACGGCGGCGATTTGCTTTGCGTTCTCTTCTTGCTGGCGCTGCTGCCAGCCGAGCGCGTACGAGCGCAGGAGCGCGATCAGCGTGAGCGGGCTCGCCAGGTAAATGCCCTTGGCGGCGCCGTACTCGATCAGATCGGGATTCTCGGTGCAGGCTGCGCTGAGGAACGCCTCGCCGGGCACGAACATCACCACGAACTCGGCGGAGCCGGTCGCGCGCTGATAGTTCTTGCGCGCCAGCGCGTCTACGTGCATCTTCATCGCCTGTGCGTGCGCGCGCAGCCGCTCGCGTCGCGGCGCTTCTTCCTTTGCTTCGATAGCCTCGAGGTACGCCGCCAGCGGCACCTTCGCGTCGACGAAGATGACCGAGTTTCCGGGAAGCGCGACCGTCATATCGGGGCGGCCTTGGCCGTCTTCGCTGTCGAACGTCTGCTGCTCGCTGAAGTCGCAATACGGTTCCATGCCGGCTAACTCGACGACGCGGCGCAGCTGCACCTCGCCCCACTTGCCTCGGGTCGTCGGATTGCGCAGCGCCGAGACCAGCGACGACGTTTCCGACGTCAGTTTTACGGCCGCCGTTTCGAGCTGCTCGGTGCGATGAAGCAGCCCGGAGAGCTGTTCTTTCAAACCGCCGGCGTCCAGCTTGCGGCCGCTTTCGATCTCGCGCATGAGCTTTTCGAACTCGCCGAGTTTTTGCGAGACGGGTGCGACGAGTTCGCTCACGCGTTCGCCGGCGCGCGCAGCGGTGCTTTCGCGGAGTTCGTTTTTCGTACGTTCGAGCAGCGCTTCGATGGTCGCTTCACCGGTGCGTTGCGATTCGGCGAGCGTCGCGCGCAGGGCAGCCGACTCGGTACGGCCGGCGAGCCAGAGGATCGTGCCGCCGATGGCGGCGCCGGCGGCAAAGGCGGCGAGAACCCAAAGGGCGAGCATCATCGTTTCAACTCGAGGTATTTCTTATAACAGTCCAACGTGCGCTTCCACGCATCGACGGCGGCTGCGGGCACGTACGACGCGCGCTGGTCGTCGAAGAATGCGTGGCCGGCGGTGTTGTAAATGCGAATGTCGTTGGCGACGCGCAATGCGTCGCGAAACGCGCGAACGTCGTCCTGAGGAATGCTCGTGTCGCGCGCGCCGTAGCTTCCGCACACCGGCATCTGCATGGCGAGCGGATCGATGCCGCCGAGCGAACCGTAAAACGGGGCGACGCACGCAAAGATGTCGGCATTGTCCAGCGCCTGGATGAGCGCGATATGGCCCCCCATGCAGAAGCCCATGACGCCGACCTTGCTCTGCGGGAACTTCGTCGTGAGCCAGAGGGCGGCGGCGCGTATGTCGCCGTCGTACTGCTTGCGGTCCAACTCTTTTGCGTACGGGCGAAATACGTCGATGTCGCTCACGCCGTCGCCGCTGGGTGCGCCGAACCGCGAATAGAGGTCGGGGGCGATCGCGGCGTAGCCTGCCGCGGCCAGCCGGCGCACGACGTCGCGGATCGATTCGTCGACGCCCCAAATGTGCTGGATCACCACGACGGACCCGACGTTGGGGAGCGCGCGCACCGGCCAAGCGGCGTAACCGGGAACGGTACCGTCGGGGCGGCGCAGCGAAACGCGTTCCACGGTAATGGCGGGATGATTCTCGGGAACCAGCGGCGGGTGCGGTTCGCCGAGCGCCCCTTGCGTTTGGGCGGACGCGGTGGCTGCGCCCGCGATTCCGGCCGTTGCCGCTGCAGTAATCCCGACGAAAGCGCGGCGGTTCAACTCGGGCGAGGTGGAGCGCGTCGGATCGGTTTCCAGCTCTTTCATCGGTGGTCTATTTCTCGCTTCCGCGAACGGTACCATTTGCTCCGGAGGTATTGACCTGCACCTGCGGCAAAGCGCCGCAGTATGAAACGCTCTTCTTTTCTCGCCGCCTCCGCCACGATCGCCGCCGCGAGCGGGGCCACGCCGGCGCTCGCTCAAGCCGTGCCCGGCGGCACGCATTTCGTCGAGCGGAAGGCTGATTTCGACCAAAAGGCCTTCGACGCCGCGGTCGGCCGGCCGGCGCAAGTGCGTCAGCTTTGGGAAGCCGTCGCGTTCAAGCCCGGCGTGTGGAACAACGTGAAGAATGCGATGAACGGATTGCAGTTTGGATTCGGCTTCCCGCCGGATTCGATCGCGATGGCGTGGTGCGGACACGGTCCGTCGTCGGCCTACGGTTACAGCAACGAGATCTGGCAGAAGTATCAAATCGGCACGTATTTCAGCTTGAAAAACGATGCGGGCGATCCTATTTCTGCCAACGTGTTCTTGCCTCGGCAGAATCCGGCCGACCCCAACGCGGATCCGGATGATCCGAAAAGCCTATATCAGGACGCGTCGGTGCAAGCGCTGCAGGGGCGCGGCCTCGTCGTGCTCGCCTGTCATACCGCGATCGAAGAACAGTCGCGCGGCATCGTAAAGAAGGGCCTTGCACCCGCGGGCATGACCGCGGGCGACGTTGCGAACGACATCCTCACGCATCTGATTCCCGGAGCGGTCGTCGTCCCTTCGATGGTCGCTGCGATCGCGGTATTGCAGCAGACCTATCGCTACGCGTATACCACGCTGACGTTCTAGACGGATGCGGATGCAGCGCCTCTCGTTCGTCGCGCTCTTGGTCGCAGCGGCCGCGTTTGCCGCCGTCGCTGCTCACGCGGGGGATCTCGGGCAGTCGCCGGCGCCCGCGGCAAGCGCGGCGTACGATCCCGCGGCGCTGCCGTCCGGCGATCTCGGCGACTCGATCAAGCTCGGTCGCGACATCGTGATGAACACCCAGCAGACGATGCCGGGATACGTTCGTGCAAAACTCGAGTGTGCGTCCTGTCACGTCGAAGGCGGCACCGTCGCCAAGGGCGGCAGCTTCATCGGGACGGCTTCATATTTTCCACAATATAACCGGCGGGCCAACCGCATCATCACGCTGCAGGACCGCCTCGCCGAATGCTTTCTCTATAGCATGAACGGGCGGCCGCCGAACTACGCGAGCAAACAAATGGTCGGACTCGTGTCGTATATCGCGTGGCTTTCGCGCGGAACGCCGTTGCTCTCGACTCCATCGCCGGCGAATCGTTTCATCGAACCGTTGCCGTCCGCTTCGCCGGACGTCGCGCACGGCGCCACGATCTACAAGCAGCAGTGTTCGCTCTGCCATCAGGCCGGCGGCGCCGGCGTAGCCGGTGCGTTTCCGCCGCTGTGGGGCGACACGTCGTTCAACAACGGTGCCGGTATGGCGCACATCGATCGTATGACCGGATTCGTGATGCACAATATGCCCAAGAACGCACCGGGATCGCTGTCGCTTCAAGATTCGTACGATGTCTCCGGGTACGTTCTCTCGCACGCTCGCCCGGCATTTGCCGGCAAAACGCTCGTCGAAAACTCGCCGTTACCTGCGGATTATTACTAGCCCGGCCGTGAAGCTCGTACCGGGTGCCCTGCTCTGCTTAGCGGTTGCCGGCGTAGCGACGCTGTTTGGAATCTGGCTTCCGCTCGTCGGTGCGCCGGTTTTCGCAATCGTCCTCGGATTGGCGATCGCGTCGATTCGTCCGCTGCCGCCGGTCTTCGAAGCCGGAATCGCGTTTGCGAGCAAATCGCTGTTGCAGTGGTCGATCGTTCTACTCGGCGCGCACTTAAGTCTATCGCAGATCGCGCGCGGCGGTTGGGCTTCGCTGCCGGTCATGCTCGGAACGCTCGCGATCGTGCTTGCGGTCGCCTATGTCGCCGGACGCATGCTCGGCATCGATCGAGATCTTCGGCGGTTACTCGCCATCGGCACCGGGATCTGCGGCGGTTCGGCGATCGCGGCGCTATCCAGCGTGATCGACGTCGATCGCTCCGACGTCGCATACGCACTCGGAACGATCTTTGCATTCAACGTCGTAGCGGTGCTCACGTTCCCGGCGCTCGGTCACCTGATGGGGCTTTCGCAATCTGCATTCGGCCTATGGGCCGGAACCGCCATCAACGACACGTCTTCGGTCGTCGCCGCGGCGTTTGCCTACGGCGCCGCGGCGGGCAGCGCGGCGGTCGTGGTAAAGCTGACGCGAACGATGCTGATCGTGCCGATCGTCGGGTATTACGCCTGGCGACGGATCGCGAGCCGCGAGGGCGGTGCGGTCGATTGGGCCGCGGTCTTCCCCTGGTTTATCCTCTGGTTTCTCGGTGCCGCCGCGCTCGACTCGTTCGGACTGATCCCGGCGAGCTGGCAAGATCCGCTGCAGCGCCTGGCGCTCTTCGCGATCGTGGTGGCGCTCGCGGGGGTCGGGCTCGCCTCAAACCTTGGCCGGATTCGGGCGGCGGGACTTCGTCCGCTGACCCTCGGAGCGATTCTCTGGGTGACCATCGCCGTCTCCAGCCTCGCCATCGCCCGGTTCCTGCACCTTGGCTAGCTCGAGGGGCGCCTAGGTCGTAGGCCCCGCGGGGGGCGGAAGGTAAAATACGAGGTCGCACCCCTTTAGAGACGGAGTTTTGAGATAGCAGTGGCGGACGCGATGGTTAGCGTGACCCTTCCCGAGATGGGAGAGTCGGTCACGGAAGGCTCCATCGTCGAATGGCGCAGGAAGGTCGGCGACTACGTCACCGAGGGCGACGCCTTGGTCGACGTGACGACCGACAAAGTCGACGTCGAAGTTCCGGCGACCGCATCCGGCACGATCGCGCAGATACATGCGGGCGCGGGCGATACGGTTTCCGTCGGCGCGCTGCTCGCCGAAATCGACACGTCGAAAGTCCAGGGCAACGGTGCCGCACCCGCCGCGACGGCGACGAACGGATCCGCGACGCCACGCGAACCAAAGATCGTTGAAGTAACCTTGCCCGAGATGGGCGAGTCGGTGACCGAAGGTTCGATCGTCGAACTGCAAAAGAAAATCGGCGACTTCGTCCGCGAAGGCGATACGCTGCTGGACGTGACGACCGATAAGGTCGACGTCGAAGTTCCGGCTCCCGCATCCGGCGCGATCGTCGCCATTCACGTGAAGGCGGGCGATACGGTGTCCGTCGGTGCGAAGCTCGTCGACATCGACGTCAATGCCGCCGGTTCGTCCGCCGCCGCGGCTCCGGCACTCTCTGAAAAACCCGCCGTTGCCGCACCTCCGGTAAAACCCGCAGAACGCGCGCAAGCCGGCGTCGTCGCGTCGCCGAACGCGCAACGCGTAGCACGCAAACTCGACGTCGATCTCGCGCTCGTGCGCGGATCCGGACCGAACGGAATGATTTTGCGCGGCGACGTCTCCACCCAAGCCGCCGCGGCAAAGCGCCGGCCCGCGGCGGCTGCTGCCGTCACGAGCGGTCCGCCGCTGCCGCCCGTTCCGGCGAACGCAATCGTTACGCCGCTGAAGGGTCCGGCCGCTGCGCTGACCGGCTACATGGAACAGAGCCTGACTATTCCGACGGCGACGAGTTTCCGCACGCTGCTCGTCGACGTGCTCGACGCCCGCCGTCGCGAACTGATGGGCGCGCTCAAAGCCGCCGCGCGCACCGAGAAGGTTTCGTTCACGCACGTTATCGCGTTCGCGCTTGTGCGCGCCGCGCACGAACTCCCGTTCATCACGTATTCGTTCCGTCGCGACGAAAAGGGTGCGCCGCTTCGCATCGAGCCGGGCGTGCATCTCGGGCTGGCGGTCGATTCGGAGCGCAAGGACGGTACGCGTTTCCTCGTCGTCCCGGTGATCAAGAACGCGGGCGACCTCGACTTTGCCAGCTTCCGCCAAGCCTACGAAGCACTCGTCGCGAAAGCGCGCGACGGCAAACTCGGTGCCGACGACCTGCAAGGCGCGACGTTCACGCTGACCAATCCGGGCGGCATCGGTACCGTTGCGTCGGTGCCGCGTTTGCTGGCCGGTCAAGGTGCGATTTTAGCCGCCGGTGCGATCGGTTATCCGCCCGGATTTGCGGGCGCGAACGAGCAATCGCTCAAGCAGCTCGGCATCTCCAAGATCATGCAGATGACCAGCACGTACGACCATCGCGTGATCCAGGGCGCGCAATCGGGCGAGTATCTGCGTCGCGTTGACGAACTGCTGCAGGGCAAAGACGGTTTCTACGAAGCGATCTTCGCGTCGCTCGGTCTGCACGCCGCCGAATCGCCGCAGACGTTCGCCCCGGCCGACGCGCGGCCGGCCGTCCCCGGCGCCGCCGTTGCGAAACCGTCGGACGACATGCTGCGCGCGGTCGCCGCAGGCATGGCTATCGTCTCCGCGTACCGGCGCTTCGGCCACCTCGCCGCGCACCTCGATCCGCTCGGCGCGGAACCGGTCGGCGACCCGTCGCTCGAACCGCAAACGTACAATCTTACGCCGGCGCTCATGAGCGCGATTCCGGCCAGCGTCCTACGGGTGAAGGTGCCTGGGAACACGCTGGCCGACGTCCTGCCGCATCTCAAGGAAACCTACAGCTCGACGATCGCGTACGAGATCGAACATATCTCGAACGCAACGCAGCGCGTCTGGCTGCGCGACTACATCGAGTCGGGCAAGAACAAGATCAGCCTTTCGCCGGAGCGCCAAATCGAGTTTCTGCAGCGGCTTACGAAAGTCGACGCGTTCGATCGCTACGTGCGCAAGGCGTTCATGGGGCAGAAGACGTTCTCGGGCGAGGGTCTGGACGTGATGGTTCCGATGCTCGAAGAGATGCTCGATATGCTGGCCGATGACGGGATTGCGAGCGCCGTGCTGGGTATGGCGCATCGCGGCCGCCTCAACGTGATCGCGCATCTGACGAACATGCCGTACGAAGAAGTCATGACCGAGTTCGAAGCCGCGCAGTACCGCGGCGAGCTGGGCGACGACGACGTGATGGGCGACGTGAAGTATCACCACGGCGCGACCGGCGAGTTCGTCACGTCCAAGGGCAAGAAGATCGACGTGATGCTCGCGCACAACCCGAGCCATCTCGAAGCGGTGGATCCGGTCGTCGAGGGAAGCGCGCGCGCGCTGCAGACCGATCATTCGCACGGCGTTCCCGGCTACGATGCCAAGGGTGCAGCGCCGATCCTGATTCATGGCGATGCGGCCTTTACGGGCCAGGGCATCGTCTCGGAAGTCTTCAACCTGCAGTCGCTGCCTGGGTACGACACCGGCGGCACGGTCCACCTGATCGCGAACAATCAAATTGGATTCACCACCGATCCGATGCATTCGCGTTCGACGCGCTATGCGTCGGACTTGGCCAAGGGCTTCGACGTGCCGATCGTGCACGTCAACGCGGACGACGTCGACGCGTGCATCGCGGCCGTGCACTTGGCGGTGGATTTCCGTCGCGAGTTCGGCCGCGACGCCCTCATCGACCTGATCGGGTATCGTCGCTTCGGACACAACGAGCAGGACGAGCCGGCGTACACGCAGCCGCAGATGACCGAGCGCATCAAATCCCACCCAACGGTGCGCGAGCTGTTCGCCAACAAACTGATTGCGCGCGGCGTGCTGACGCCCGAGCAATCGAAGGAGATGGCCGACGTTACGACCGCGCGGCTACAAGAAGCGCGCAAGGCGGTCAAGGACGCGATGGCGGGCCACGCTACCGGGCTCAAACTTGCCGGCAGCAACACGTTCGACGGTACCGCGCTCGCACCGGTGTCGCGCGAGCAGCTCGTCGCTTGGAACGATGCGATCGTTGCCGTGCCCGAAACGTTCGGCTTGAACAAGAAGCTGCTCACGCAGTTCGAGCGCCGTAAGGCGACGATCGCGAAGCAAGGCACCGTCGACTGGGGCACGGCCGAAGCGCTGGCGTTCGCGTCGCTGCTTTCCTCGGGTACGCCGATTCGCCTCACCGGCCAGGACACCGAGCGCGGTACGTTCAGCCACCGTCACGCGGTGTTTCACGATCCGAGCGACGGCGCGAAGACGTGGATTCCGCTGCAGCATCTTTCGGCGGCGCAAGCCTCGTTCGAGATTCACAACAGCCCGCTCTCGGAATACGCCTGCATGGGCTTCGAGTACGGGTATTCCGCACAGGAGCCGAACGCGCTGGTCCTGTGGGAGGCGCAGTACGGCGACTTCGTCAACGGGGCGCAGATCATCGTCGACCAGTTCATCGCAGCCGGCGCGGCCAAGTGGGGGCAGATCACACGCCTGACGCTGCTGCTTCCGCATGGCTACGAGGGAAGCGGTCCCGAACACTCGAGCGCGCGCCTCGAGCGCTTCCTGCAGCTCGTCGCAGAGGGAAATTTGCGCGTCGCGTATCCCTCGACCGCGGCCAACTACTTCCACTTGCTGCGCATGCAGGCGCGTTCGCCGATCGCGGTGCCGATGGTCGTGATGATGCCGAAATCGCTGCTGCGCGCCGAAAGCGCGGCGGGCAGTCTCGACGATATGGCCAACGGCTCGTTCCAGCCCGTGATCGACGATCCGCGCGCGCTCGATCGCGCGAAGATCGAGCGGCTGATCCTGTGCAGCGGTAAGGTCTACCACGATCTCGTCGCGCACGAATCCTACGTGAAGCTGAAGAAGACGGCCATCGCCCGTATCGAACTGCTCGCGCCGCTTCCCGTTTCCGATATCAATCGGGCGATCGCGAACTATCCGAACCTCAAGAAGATCCTGTGGGTGCAGGAAGAGCCGAAGAACATGGGCGCGCGCGCGTTCGTGCGGCGCCGTCTGCTCGAAGGCAAGCGCGACGGGTTCGACATCGAGTACATCGGCCGCGGCTATCGCGCGAGCCCGAGCGAAGGGTACGCCGGCCAGCACGCCGTCGAGCAAGAACGCATCGTCAAGACCGCGCTCGCCGAATAGTGAGCGGCGAGTCGGCTCGCGAGCGCGGCGAACGGCTGCTCCGTCACGTCGACGGCGACAAAGTTGCAGATAACCTGCTGCGTGCGTACGAAGACGTCGCGCCGGACTTCACGCGGTACCTCGTGGAGTTCGCGTTCGGCGAGATCTACGCGCGGCCGGGCGATTTGCGGCATCGCGAGCTGATTGCGATTTCCTCGCTCGCGACGATGGGCGGCTGCGACCCGCAGCTCGAGACGCACGTCCACGGCGCATTCAATGCAGGGCTTACCGAATCGGAGATCGTCGAAGCCGTGATGACCCTGATCCCGTATATCGGCTTTCCACGCGCGCTCAACGCGATGGCGATCGTCAAGCGCGTCGTCGAAAAGCGGCGGACGGCCGCTTCGTCTACCAAGCGGGAGCCTTTCGGCTCATAGCCTAAGCGAAGGTAGCAGTCCATTTTCATACCGGAGGTCATCGATTGTCGCGTGCAGTTCTAGCGGGCGCCGTTCTCGTCTCGTGCTTTGCTGCCCCATTCGCAGCGCTGGCCCAGACCGCCGCCGCGAATGACTCCGCGCCGGCGCCGGCTGCGAGTTCGATCTATCCGGCCGCACCGCGAGACGGTACCGTCGACGACTACTATGGAACGAAGGTGCCCGACCCGTTTCGCCCGCTCGAGTCGATCGACGCGCCGGCCACCCGGACGTGGGTCGAAGCCGAGGCTGCGCTGACCCGCAAGTATCTGGACGCGATCCCGCAGCGGGCGATCATCCGAGCGCACCTGCAGTCGATCGTCAACTACGAGCGCTACAGTGCGCCGTTCCACATGCGCGACCAGTACTTCTACTTCTACAACTCCGGTCTGCAGAACCAAGCCGTGCTTTACACGGCCACCGGGTTGAACGGAACCGCCCGCGTGCTCATCGATCCCAACACGCTCTCCGCCGACGGTTCCACCACGATCAGCGGCGAGTCGCCGAGCTGGGATGCAAAACTGCTGGTGTATGCAACGCAGAACTCCGGTTCCGACTGGCAGACGTGGCACGTGCGCGACATCGGATCGGGGAAAGACCTCCCCGACACCATCGAGTGGAGCAAGTTTGCGACGGCGGCGTGGCTGCCGAGCAACGACGCCTTCATTTACGAACGCTATCCAACGCCGGCGAGTGGGCAGGCGTACAAGGGCGCGCTCTACGGACAGACCGTTTACCTGCACAAACTCGGCACGCCGCAATCGGCGGATACGTTGCTCTATTCGCGGCCGGATCATAAGAACTGGCTCTTCGGCGCCGGCGTCACGGAGGACGGGCGGTACATTCCCATTTCTGTCGGCAGCAACGAATCGATAAACAATCGTTTCGGCTACATCGACGTCACCGATCCCAAGCACGCCTTCCACCAGTTGCTGTGGAAGAACGACGCGCAGTGGAGCTACGTCGATAACGTCGGGCCGCTCTTCTACTTCACGACGACGCTTAACTCGCCGAACACGCGCATCGTCACGATCGACGTCCGGCATCCACAGAAGATGACGGCCGTGATCCCCGAATCGAAGTGGTCGATGTCGAACGCGTCTGCGGTCGGCCACCGCTTCATCCTGTCGTACCTGGTCGACGCGCATTCGTCGGTCAAAGTGTACGACTACAAAGGCAAGTTCGTCCGCGACGTCGCGCTGCCGGGGCTCGGCGATGCCAGCGGTTTCAACGGTTTCACGACCGACGCAACGACGTTCTACACGTACTCGGGCTGGATCACTCCGGCATCGATCTTCGTTTACGACATCGCTTCGGGCAAGAGCACGGTTTATCGCAAGCCCAAGATCGCGTTCGACGCCGCCGACTATACGACCAAAGAGATCTTCTATCCGAGCAAAGACGGCACGCGCGTACCGATGATGATCTCGTATCGCAAGGGCCTCAAGCTCGACGGCAGCAATCCGACGATCCTCTACGGCTACGGCGGCTTCGACATCCCGATGACGCCGTATTTCTCCACGTCGATCGCGACGTGGCTGCAGATGGGCGGCGTATACGCGGTCGCGAATATGCGCGGCGGATCGGAATACGGCGAAGCGTGGCATAAGGCCGGTATGCTCGGAAAGAAGCAGAACGTCTTCGACGATTTCATCGCCGCTGCCGAATATCTCAAAGCCAAGGACTATACTTCCACCGCGAAGCTGGCCGTGAAGGGTGAATCGAACGGCGGTTTACTGATTGGCGCGGTCGAGACGCAGCGCCCCGATTTGATGGGCGTCGCGCTTCCGGGCGTCGGCGTGCTCGACATGCTGCGCTTCGACAAGTTCACGATCGGCAACGCGTGGATCCCGGAGTACGGCTGCTCGACGTGCGGCAAAGACAATTTCGCCTGGCTCTACAAATACTCGCCCCTGCACAACGTGAAGCCGGGCACCGTCTATCCCCCGACGCTCATCTCCACGTCGGATCACGACGATCGCGTGTTCCCGGCGCATAGCTTTAAATTCGCGGCGACGATGCAAGACGCTCAAGCCGGCCCCGCACCGATTTTGCTGCGGGTGCAGCTCAAGGGCGGTCACGGCGGCGGCACGACGCTGCAAGAATCGCTCGACCAAACCGCCGACACGTACGCGTTCGTGTTCAAAAACCTGAACATGACGCTGCCGGCAGATTTTAAGTAGTGATGACGGCCGATCGCTTTGCGGATTTCCTACGCACGGTTGCTGCGAGCGACGAAGGCGAGTCGTTTGCCACCGCCTACATCGTCGCCGCGTTTGAAACGCAGGACGGCGGGGCGCGCATCGTCATCGATACGAAATCGAAAACGAACGATGGCGCGTGGTTTAGCGTTCACCTCAACGACGCGGACGCGCCGCCGGCCGAGGTAACGTTTTCCGGCCGGTCGGAAACCTTCGATCGCGTCTTGCGCGGCGATCTCGGCATCATGATGGCGCTGACCACGCGGAAGATTACGGCCGAGGGGACGTCGCGCGGCGCGGTGCCGCGCGCGATGCGCCTCGTCCCCGCCTTCGAACGGTCGCTGCCGCTGTACCGCTAGAACTTTTCGAGGAGCTCGTCCATCGTCGCCGCGGTTACGAAGAGCGAGCGGCCCTTCGCCGAGACGAACCCCTTGGCGGCCATTTCATCGAAGAGCGCGATCAAGCGATCGTAGTATCCGCCGGCGTTGAGCAAGCCGATCGGTTTGTTGTGGATGCCGAGTTGGCGCCACGTGAGGATCTCGCAAAATTCATCCATCGTGCCGTAGCCGCCGGGCAGCGCGACGAACGCCGAGCTCAAGTTCGCCATGAGCGCCTTACGCTCGTGCATGCTCTCCACGACGTGCAGCTTCGTGATGCCCGAATGAGCGATCTCGCTCTGGGAGAGGGCGCGTGGTATCACGCCGATCACCTCGCCGCCGGCCGCGAGCGCGACGTCAGCAAGCACGCCCATGAGTCCGATGCGGCCGCCGCCGTACACCAGTCCGTAGCCCGCACCCACGATTGCTTGCGCGGCATCGCGCGCGATCCGCGCGTACGACTCGTCGTTCCCCGAACTCGCGCCGCAGAAAACGCACACGTTTCGTCCCATCGCGGGCGCGTTGGGCAGTGCGTCGCGCGCCGCCTGCCGAAATGGGCCGCATGCGCCGCCGAGTTCCAGAAAAGCCGCCTTTGCCCGACGACGGCGTCGTACGCATTTTCCGCGAACGACGTCGCGGCGGCACGATGAGCGTCGTGACGGGACTGGAGGCGCGCGAGTTGGAGGAGATCGGCAAGACGCTCAAGCGGCACTGCGGCACGGGCGGCACGTCGAAGAACGGCGTCGTCGAAATACAAGGTGACCATCGCGATAAGATCGCGGCGTGGTTTACGGCGCAGGGGCGCAAGGTCAAACTCGCCGGAGGCTAGTGCCGCGAGGCGTGCAAGCGAATGCTCCGGCGCGCCGCAAATAGGAACGCACCGCGCTGATGTGAAACCCGAGCCCTTCCGAGCGATACACGCAATTACGATGAAGAAGACGATTCCCGGACCCGGCCGCCTCGAGACGCTCAAGCGTCTGTTACCCGTGCCCTTCGCAAAGTTCCCAACGTTCATGCGCTACCTCGCAAGCGAGTACGGCAACGTCGCCGCGTTCTCGTTACCGTGGCGCAGTTACGTGTTCGTGAACGAACCGGCGGTCGTCAAGGACGTTTTCGTGACGCAGCAGCACGAGTTTTCGAAGTCGCTGGGCGCGCGGGTCTTACGGCTTCTTCTGGGTGACGGATTGCTGACCAGCGAGAATCCGAAGCATCGACGCATGCGCCGGATCGTGCAGCCGGCATTCCATCGCGAACGCATCGCCGGGTACATGCAGACGATGCAGAGCTGCGCCGACGAGTTCGTCGAGCAGCTGGTTCCGGGCAAGTCGTTCGACGCGCACGCAGCGATGACGGAACTAACGTTGCGGATCGCGACGTTGACGCTCTTCGGCAGCGATGAAAGCGCGGCGTCGCAGAAAGTCAGCGAAGCGCTCAAGCTGCTGATGGAAGAGTTTCCGTATGTGGTCGGACCGCTCGGAACCATCCGGCAGCGCCTGCCGCTGCCTTCGACGCGCCGCTTCAACCGGGCGCGGCAAGAGCTCGATGAGATCGTCTACGCGATGATCGCGCGCCGCCGCGCGGGCGGGTTCGATCGCGGCGACGCGCTTTCGATGCTGCTCGAGGCCGGCGACGCCGAATCCGAAGATCCCCCAAGCGACGAACAGATTCGCGATGAAGTGATGACGCTGTTCCTGGCCGGGCACGAAACGACGGCTAACGCGCTGACGTGGACGCTCTATCTGCTCGCCAAAAATCCAGACGTCGACGCGCGGCTCGGCGCGGCGGCGGCCGAAGGCGATCGCGAGTTCGTCATGCGCGTGGCGCGCGAGAGCATGCGCCTCTACCCGCCCGCGTGGATCATCGGCCGCGAAACGGTCTCGGACGTTACGCTGGTCGACGGCAGTTTCGTGCCTGCCGGCACGACCGTCTTCATATCGCCGCTGACCCTGCATCGACGCGCCGATACGTTTCCCAATCCGGACCGATTCGATCCGGATCGCTGGATCGGCTTCGAGCCGCCGCCGTTTTCGTACGTCCCATTCGGCGGCGGTGCGCGACGCTGCATCGGCGAGGAGTTTGCGTGGGGCGAGCTGTCGTTGCTGCTTCAGATTTTCACGCGATCGTATCGCTTCGAACGAACGTCGAACGCGCCTATCGGGACGAACGCGCTCGTAACGCTGCGTCCGGACGGTCCCGTCGAAGTGCGCGCGATCCGCCGCAGCTTACGGCCGCTGGCGGCCGCAGCGCGCTAGCGCTTCGTCGGCTGCGCGCTCGCGCTCGGTTCGGGACTTCCCGGCTGTATGCCGAACATTCTCGGCTGCGGGATCCTGGGGAGCGGGCAGAAGCGAACATCGCGCGGTTCGGCCGACGAATCTTGCATGCGCTGCAGCCAGCAACGGCCCAGGAGCGAACAGTAGCAGATCGATACGTCGATCGACGATTCATGCGCGAGGAGTGTGCGCACCAATCTCGGGGCGCCCTTCACCGTCAGGAGCGGCGCCGTCGCCGCGGCGGGAAGCACCGAACCTTGGCCCAGCGACTCGGTCCCCACCGTCGCGTGCTCCTTGAACGTTTCCGATCGGACCACGTACGGCTCGAGGGATGCAATGGGCTTCCCATCCTTGGTTATTTCGAACAAGCGGATGAGCGCCGGCCCGAGGCCGTAATTTTCTACGGCTAAGGTGAGATCGGTATCGCCGGATGAGAAGCTGAATCGAAGATATGGCCAGACGCTCGCCTGATACTGCTGATTGATCACGTACGTTTGGTAGGCGGATGCTCCGGCTGCGATGGCGCTGACCAAGAGGGCGCACAGGGCGATAAAAAGATCGAACCGAAATCGCTTCTCGTCCATGGGCGCCTGGTTCGACCCTCGTCGAAACACTCCGGCCGCCTTTCCCGTAGGTGAAGCATGATCGCAACGCTCCTATCCCTGGCCCTCCTCGCTTTCGGGGGCGACGATATGACCGCCCAGCAGCATCTGAACTTTTCCGTCACCGGAGCGCCGACGGTGCGAATTCAAAACACAAATGGATCAATTAACTTGAAAACCGGCGGCGGCAGCGTCAGCGTGACCGCCACGAAGAAGGCGGATTCTCAAGAGAAGCTCAACGCGCTGAAGGTGACGTCTTCGCAGAGCGGCGGCACGATCACGGTCACCGCCGTTGTCCCGTCGTCGTGCGACGACTGTGGCTCGATCGCGTTCGACGTGAACGTCCCGGCTGGTGCGAAGGTCGAGCTTACGACGGCCAACGGCGGCATTACGGCGAGCGGCCTTTCCGCCGATTCCCGCATCTCGACGACCAACGGTTCCGTGCATGCAAGTTATGAATCCGTCTCGGGGGTGCGCGCGATCGCGATCGAAACGATCAACGGCAGCCTCACGCTTAGCCTTCCGTCGAACGCGAAGATCGGCCGCGTCCATGGCTCGACGGTGCACGGAAGCATGTCCAGCGATTGGCCGCTCGACGTCAGCCGCGTAGACTACGCGGGCGCGAACGTCGATCAGACTCTACAATCGGGAGGAACGACCATCAACCTTTCGACGGAAAACGGTTCGATCTCACTCCGAAAAAACTAGCACTTGTCATCCTGAGCGTAGGGCGAAGCCCGTAGTCGAAGGACCGCTTCTAAGCAAAAGCCCGCATACACTTGCATGCGGGCTTTTCTCTTGTAGCGGTCCTTCGACTACGGGCTTCGCCCTACGCTCAGGATGACAATGCAGCGTCCCTACGCTCGCAACGCACCTGCGTCCCTATGCTCGCAACGCACCTGCGTCGTTACGCCAATACTAGCTCTTCGTCGCCGACGCCGGCTTTTTTGACGGCTTCGACGATCATCTGATCGGCGATGTCCTTGACGGCCCAGCGCGCTTGCGCGTCGGGCGCGAGCTTGTCGATCGGGTCGAAGTACACGAAGGCTTTGCCGGGCTTGACGCTCGGCGCGGCGTAGACGGCGATACCGTTGATCGGGTCGTAGTGCTCGTACGAGTGCACGTCGCGCTTGCCGCCGCCGCCGGGTGCGTCGCACACGAAGGTCGGCGTGTTGAAACCGGCGGTGCTGCCGCGCACGAACTTCTCCGTGTCGACGGCGGTGCCGATGGTGGTGCGCAGTTCCTCGACGCCCTTGACCATATCGTGCATGTAGACGTAGTAGGCGTGCACGTTGAGATGACCGAGCCGCTTCACCAGCAGCGTCATGCGCTCGCGCGTGTCGTTGACGCCGCGGATGAGCACCGACTGGTTGCGCGTGAAGATGCCGCGTTCGAACAGCATGCGCATGGCTTTTTCGGTGATCCACGTGATTTCTTCGGGGGCGTTGAAGTGCGTGTGAAGCACGACTTCCTTCCCCATTTTGCGGCCGCGGTCGACGATCGAGGTGATCGCATCGAGCCACGGTTTGTCGGTCATGATCTTCATCGGCATGATCGCCGGACCTTTGGTGGCGAAGCGCATGCGGCGGACGTGCGGAATGTCGAGCAGCGCGTTGCCGATCAGCTCGATGTTCTTGGCCGGGAGCTGATAGGTGTCGCCGCCGGAAATCACGATGTCCTCGAGTTCCGGCCGCTCGGCGATGTACTTGAAGGCGTCGTCCCACTGCTTGGGCGTTTTGGCGAGCGAAACCTTATCGACGTTCTCCGTATCCGGGCCGATCGCGTAACTGCGCGTGCAGAAGCGGCAGTACACCGGGCAGGTGTTCAGCGGAAGGAAGAGCGCTTTGTCGACGTAGCGGTGGACCAATCCCGGAACCGGCGAGTCGTCCTGCTCGTGCAGCGAATCGAGCGTTAGCCGCGGATGGTCCGGCAACAGCGAGGACTTTAGCGGCACGAACTGCCGGCGAATCGGATCGTTGATCGGATCGTTCCAGTCGATCAGCGAGATGGCGTAGGGCGAAACGCGCACGGCCATCGGTGCCTGCGCGAAGCCGGCGGCCGCGTCGGCGTAGAACTCCGGCGAACAGACCTGCTCGATCGTCTTGAGGAGCTCGTCCGCGGTCTTGACCGCGTTCTTCTGCTGCCATAGATGATCCAAGAACATCGCTTCGTCGATGTCCTTGTAGGCTGGAATGTGCCGCCAGAACTCGCCTTGCTTGAGGTTCTTGTACTCGAGCGTGCTTTCCGCAACGGGCGGCTTGATGTGGTGGGTGATCGTCTCGCTCATGGCTGTATCCTCGTTATGTTGCGCTTGCGTATTTCGCGTTGAAGTAGGCGTGAATTTCGGGGTGGTCGCGCAGCGTTTGCAGCGCGGTGTCGGCGTGGCCTTTGGCGTAGCCGTTGCCGACGATCATGGTGACGTCTTTGCCGACGCCTTCGGCACCGAGTGCGGCGGCCGTGAACGACGTGGACATCGAAAAAAAGTAGACCGTGCCGTCCTGCTTGGTGGAAAGGATCGATCCGAGCTCCGTGCCCGGAACGTTGACGCAGTTGATCGTGATGTCGGCCAGCTCCGGGGCGGCGGCCGCAACCTTCTCCGAAATATCGAGCGCGTTCCGGGCGTCCGCGACGATGAGTGCGTCGACCAAGCCCGTGCTGCGCAGCAGCTTGGCTGAGGGCGTCTGGTCGTCGGGGACGATCCCAATGACGCGTCCCGACGTGCCGACGCGAGCGCGAGCCTGGGCGCACGAGAGCACGCCGCTCTTTCCATCCGCGCCGATGACGACCACGGTTTGGCCTTCGCAGCACAGGCGTTTTACCTGCGCCGGTGCGCCGGCGACGTCGAGCACGGCCAGGGCGACGTTTTCGTCGATGTCGTTCGGAAGCTTGGCCCATAAGCCGCTTTCGAAGAGGATCGCCTTGCCGCGAATCCATACGCGGCCGGTGGCGACGTCGATGCGCGTCACCGCTTCGACGAGCAGCGGGGTAAGCGTCAACGACACGAGCGACGCGATGCGATCGCCGGCCTTCAAGTCGATTTTCGAACGCAGCGATTCGCCGATCTTGAGCACGTGGCCGATGAACATCCCGCCGCTGCCGGTGACGGGGTTGTGCTGCTTGCCGCGCTCGCGAATGATCCCAGCGATGTGCGCCGAGATCTTGTCTGCGTCTCCGCCGCACTCATCGGAAATCTGCTTGAACGACGCCGAGTCGATGTTCAGCGTCTCGACGTCGCAAAGAATTTCGTTCTCGAGCGCGACCGGCGTGTTGTCGAGCTTCCAGGCGCTCTGCGGCATCGCGCCGTTGGGCTCGAGGACGCGATGGGTACCGAGCGGGTGCGCGCGGCGTTCGAAGACGATGCTCATGTTTACGATTGAACCGTTATCCCGCCGCGATCGTACGGCGTGGTGAGGACGATGGTAGTACGCGTGCGCGCCATTCCCGGCATGCCCTTGAGGCGCGCGAGGAGATCGTCGAGGTGTTGTGTGGAGCGGGTGACGACTTTACAAACGAAGGTCTCTTCGCCGGCGACCGAGTGCACTTCGCAGACTTCCGGCATATCGCCGAGAGCGCGGGTGAACTCGTCGTACTTGCAATCCGGCGAGGTGTAGCAGCTGACGAACGCGGTCAGTGCCAGTCCGAGCCGTTTGGCATCGAGCTGGGCCGAGTAGTTGAGGATATACCCGCGCTGCTCGAGCCGCTTGACCCGGTCGTGTACGGCCGGAGCCTTGAGCCCGACGAGCGAACCGAGTTCGGCAAAGGTCGAGCGCGCGTTGCGCTGCAACGCGTCCAGGAGCCGGACGTCAAGTTCGTCGAGTTCGTCGTTTGTAAGAACCATATTCGTTGATGTTCAAGATTTGCCGAACAAAGTGGGGCCTCGCAAACTATAGCACCAACGATTTATTCGGCGCAAGGGGGTTACTTGAGGTTACGGTTGCTTGCCCTGTTTTTGGCCCTCGTCTCGGGGGCTTGCAGCCGTCAGGGCGCTGCCGGCGGTCCGGCTCCGGCTGGGGTGGTCCGCTTCGACCTCGCGGCCGATCCAAGCACGCTCAATCCCCTCTTTCTCCATCCCGATGCCGCCTCGGTAGAGCAGCAAGTTGCCCGGCTGGCCTTCGAGCCCTTCGTCGACCTCGACGCGCGCGGCCGGCCGACCCCAGCGCTGCTGGCTGAAATCCCGACCCTGGCGAACGGCGGTCTGACGGCCGACGGCCGGACCATCCGCTATCGCCTGCGGCGGGGTGTGATGTGGAGCGACGGCGTGCCGGTGGGTGCCAACGACGTGCTGTTCACCCTGCATGCCATTCTCGATCCGCGAAACCCGGTGCGCTCGCACGAGGGGTACGACCTGATCGATCGTGCGGTTGCGACCGACGCTCATACCGTCGTACTCCATTTGCGCCGCGCCTGGGCGCCGGCGGTGCTGACGTATTTTTCGTACGGATTTTCGCCGCAGTTCGTGCTGCCGGAACACGTGCTGCGCGACCAAACGCCGCTCGATCGCGCGGCGTTCAACGCATCGCCGAGCGTCGGCGACGGGCCGTATCGATTCGTCTGGTGGAAACGGGGCGAAGGGCTGCGGTACGTTCCCAATCCGCGGTATTGGCGCGGCGCGCCGACGGTCGATGCGCTCGACGTTCGCGTGATCCCGGATCCGGGCAGCAATCTCGTGATGCTGCAGTCCGGCGCGCTGGATTGGAATCTGGTCGCGCCGGTGCAAATCGCCGTGTTGCAAGGCAAGCCCGGCATCGACTTTGTAAAAACGCCGACGGCCGTCGTTGCGGGTTTGGCATTCAACACGCGCCACGCGCCGCTCGACGACGTTCGCGTGCGGCGCGCGATCGCGATGTCCGTCGATCGCGGTGCGATTTCGAAGAAGGTAACCCTGGGCGTCTATCCGGTCACCAATATGCTGCAGCCGCAGTTTTCTTGGGCCTACGATCCATCGGTGCGCGAGCCGGGATACGATCCGGTGGCGGCCGACGCGCTCTTCGGTCGGGCCGGATGGCGCCGCGCAGCCGACGGAACGCTGCATAAGAACGGCGTCGCGCTGCGTCTCGTCTACGTGCAGTTTCCGGAATCGATGACCGGCGTACGCGTCGCGGCGACCGTGCAAGCCGAACTGCGTGACCGGGGCGTCGACGTCTCGATCAAAAGCGTCAGCAACGCGCAACTGTTCTTGCCGCACACCGGCACGCTCGCAACCGGCGGTTTCGATCTCGCCTACGTTCCCTGGACGATGGGCGCCGATCCGGACGACTCGTCGGTACTCGCGTGCGGCGGCGGGTCGAACTACATGCGATGGTGTAACGAGCGCGTCGATGCGCTGGAGCGGCTCGCTTTAGCCTCGAGCGACCAGGCCGAACGCAAGCGCCTCTATGCCAGAATCGGCGGCATCGTTGCGGATGAGGTGCCGATCCTTTACCTCTTTAATGCGGCGTACGTCTACGCGTACCGTGACCGGCTCCGCGGCTTCACCCCGAATGCCTTCCTGCCTACCTGGAACGCCGGCGGCTGGACGCTGCGCGCGCCGGGTTCGTGAGAGGACTTTCCCGGCCCCGGGTGCGAACGCGAGCCTGACCTGATGAACGCACAGTTGGACGCTGCGCCGTGATCGAGTTTTTCCTTAAACGCCCGCTTTTTGCCGGCGTGCTGAGCTTCGTCGTCCTCTTGGCGGGGCTCATTTGCATTCCGACGCTGCCCATCTCGCAGTATCCGACGATTTCGCCGCCGACCGTGACGGTGACGTCACAGTATCCCGGCGCCGACGCAGAGTCGGTGGTGCGCTCCGTCACCTCGCCGCTCGAGATCAACATCAACGGCGCCGACGGGCTGCAATACATGCAGTCCTACTCGAGCGCCAACGGGACGAGTTCGATCGTTTGCACGTTCAACCTCGGCACCGACGCGACCACCGACCAGACCAACGTTCAGCACGGCGTCGATCTGACGCTCGCGCAGCTTCCGAGCGCCGTTCAAAAAAACGGCGTCAGCGTGGAGAAGAGTTCGGGCAACATCACGATCGCGGTCGCGATGCTCTCGACCAGTTCGTCCGTCTCGGACGTTGCGATCAGCAACTACGCCGACATTAACGTTATCGAAGAGCTCAAGCGCATTCCCGGCGTCGGCCAAGTCGAGGTGCTGGGCGACCGCACCTACGGTATGCGCGTGTGGGTGAATCCGCACAAGCTCGAGGCCAATAACATCTCACTCGATGAAGTCACTCAGGCCATCACGGAAAACAATGCCGATGTGGCGCCGGGCGCCATCGGGCAGCCGCCGACGACGGGCAGCCAGCCGTTTCAACTCCCGATTAAGGTGAACGGGCGCCTCACGAGCACCGAGGATTTCAAGCAGATCGTCGTGGCGGTTCAGCCTAACGGCGGCTACGTGCGACTGGGCGACGTCGCCGACGTCCAGCTCGGCGCGGAGAACTACATCACCTCGGCTCGCTACGACGGCAAGACGTCGGTCGTGCTCGCCATCGAAGGCGAACCCACGGCAAACTCGCTGCAAATTTCGGATAACGTCCGGAAGACGATGGCGCGCCTCAAAGGCCAATTTCCGCCCGGGTACGACTATACGATCGCCTTCGATACGTCGGACTTCGTCAAAGCCTCGATCAAGGAAGTCGTCGTCACCCTGCTGATCGCGATCCTATTGGTCATCATCGTCATCTTCCTGTTCCTGCAAAACTGGCACAGCGTTCTGATTCCGACCATCACGATCCCGGTGTCGCTGATCGGCACGTTCATGCTGATGAAGCTGCTCAACTTCAGCATCAATACGCTCACGCTCTTTGGGTTGACGCTCGCCACGGGTTTGGTCGTCGACGATGCCATCGTCGTTTTGGAGAACATCGTCCGCCACATCGTGGACGACAAGGTGAGCAATTTCGAAGCCACCAAGCGCGCGATGGCTGAAATTACGGGCCCGGTCATTGCGACCTCGCTGGTGCTGATGTCGGTGTTCATCCCGGTTGCGTTCCTCCCGGGCACCACCGGATTACTCTTCCAGCAGTTTGCGCTGACCATCGCCGCCTCGATTTCGATCTCGCTCTTTACCGCTATGACGCTGGCGCCGGTGCTGACGTACGAACTCGTGCACGGCGAAGAGCCGACCAAGAACGTCTTCTTGCTATTCTTCAATCGCAAACTTCACAGTCTGACGACGTGGTACGAAGGGCTCGTTCCGAAGCTCATTCACAGGTCCAAGACGATGGTCGCGATCTTCATCGCAGGCATCGTACTGCTGGGAGCGCTGTTCTACTTCACGCCGCAGGGCTTCATTCCGGACGAAGATCAAAGCCTGCTCTACGTGATCGTCTCCTTGCCGATACAGTCGTCGCTCGATCAAACGACCGCGGCCGTCGCCAAGATGGAGAAGTACATGCTGTCGCTGCCGGAGGTCCAGGCGGTGACGACCGGTATCGGCTTCGGCTTCGCCAACAACAGCTCCAATCAAGCGACGATGTTCGTGCAGCTCAAGCCGCTGGAAGAGCGCAAAGGAATCTACGCGAGCGCCTTCTATCTGCAGTGGCAGCTCTACACCGAATTTCAGAAGATGCCCGGGGTGAAAGCGCTGCCGGCCAACCCGCCCGCGATTCCCGGCCTCGGATCGACCGGCGGCTTCGCAATCCAAATCGAAGACGTGAACAATCTCGGTCTGCCGACGCTTAATCGAGTCGCGGGAACGATCCTCGCGAAAGCGAGCGCCGATAAGACGCTCTCGCAGATGCGTTATCCGACGATTTTCACCGGTCCGTATCTGGTCGCCGACTTCAATCGTTCGAAAGCACTCGCATTCGGAGTGTCCCCCTCGAGCGTGTTCAACGCACTCGAATTCGTCGACCGGCTCGAACTTCGTAAACTTCTTCAACTACGGCACGCGCTCGTACGACGTGCTGGTGCAATCGGAGGCCAAATACCGCACCGTCCCGCAAGATCTTAACCGCACCTACGTATCGAATAGCGCCGGTGCCTTCATGCCGGTGTCGCAGTTCCTGAAGGTCCATACCGATACGGCCAACGTCGCGATCATGCGGTTCAACGAATACAACGCGATGGAGATCGACGGTACGAACTCCGCTAGCGGAAGTTCGGGCGGCGCGCTCAACACCATGATGCAGCTGGCTGCTCCGATTTCCAAGGGCGGCAACCTACCCTTCGGGATGACCTACGAGTGGAGCGGGATCGCCCGCCAGCAAGTCCAGAGCGGTCCGGCGACGATCGCGATCTTTGCGATGGGCCTGCTGTTCGTCTTCCTCGTGCTGGTAGCGCAGTACGAAAGCATGACGACGCCATTCGTCATCATGCTGGCGGTGCCGCTCGCACTGCTCGGCGCGGTCGGCGGCATCTTCATCCGGCGCTGGGCGGATGTCATCGCGTACCTCATCCATAGCCACGCCGCCGGACACCCCGTGCCGATACCGATCGTATCGAGCGACATCTACGCGCAGATCGGCTACATCATGCTAATCGGTCTAGCCGCGAAGAATGCAATTCTGATCGTCGAGTTCGCGAACCAGCTGCGCGAGCAGGGCCGCGACCCAATCGACGCCGTGACGCACGCCGCCGCTACGCGCCTGCGCCCGATCCTCATGACGTCAATCGCTTTCATCCTCGGCATCCTGCCGCTCGCGTTCGCCCACGGGGACGGCGCCAACTCGCGCATTTCGCTCGGTACGGCCGTCCTCGGCGGCATGATCGTCTCCACCGTGATGAACCTGATGATCGTCCCCGTCCTCTACATCCTCATCGTCACCTGGAGCGAACGCAAGAAAAAGCCGCCGCAGCACGAAGCACCGCCAACGCCGGCGTAGCGTTTAAACGATCGCGTCTGCCTCGATCTCGACGACGTACTGCGGTGCGATCAGCCGCGAGATCTCGAGCATTGAACTCGCCGGCAGGGTATCGTGAAACGCCTCCGCGTGCGCCTTCCCGACCAACTCCCAATCGTCGATATTCGTAACGAAGATGCGCGTGCGAACCACGTCGTCTAACTCTGCTCCGGCCTCTCGCAGCGCCACCTCGATTTTCGCGATCGCCGTCTTCGTTTGTTCGTAAGCATCGCTGCCTTCGCCCACGGTGCCGGCAACGAAGATCCTATCGCCGACGCGAACGGCGCGCGAGTACCCAACGCGCGGTTCGTACGCGCTGCCGGAGGAAATCAGTCGTCGTGCTTTCATGCCGGTTATTTTCCCTTCGTCACGAGCGGTCCGGCGAATTTCCGCCGTGAAGTTCCCCGAACGTGCGGGCGAGCATTAGGCCTATGAGAAGAACGCCCAATCCCGCAGCGAGAACGCATTTTGAAGAGCGTAAGTCGAAGTGTCCGACGCGACAGATGAGAGCGTAACCGACTGCCAAATTGAATAAACCCCAAAGCACGTTGACCGTCGAAGAAGAGAGCCCTTTGCCCGGCGGTTTTGCGAACGGGCTTTGAAAGGCGCTGCCCATCAAACCGCTTACAAAATGCGGAATGCCGTTCGTGACGAACGCGCCGCCGAAGAAGTACGCAACGTACGGCAACCACACCGCCATCGGCTAGAGCCCCTTCACTGCCGCCGTTAGCGAGTCGACGGAGGCTTTGGCGTCGCCGAAGAGCATCGAGGTGTTGGGCATTTCGTAGAGCGGGTTGTCGATGCCGGCGAAACCAGAGCGCATCGAGCGTTTGAGCACGATCACGTTGTGCGCTTTGTCGACGTCGAGAATCGGCATGCCGTAGATCGGCGAACTCGTGACGTTGCGTGCGGCCGGGTTCGTGACGTCGTTGGCGCCGATGATCAGCGCGACGTCGGTCGTCGGGAACTCGGGATTGACGTCTTCCATGTCGAGCAGCTGCTCGTACGGCACGTTGGCTTCGGCCAGCAGCACGTTCATGTGACCGGGCATGCGCCCCGCGACGGGATGAATCGCATACGCGACTTTGACGCCGCGCTTTTCCAACTGATCGGCGAGCGCTTTGACGCTGTGCTGGGCCTGCGCGACCGCCATGCCGTAGCCGGGAACGAAGATCACCTTGTTGGCGTACGCGAGCATCACGCCGACGTCGTCGGCCGTAGCGCTGCGGATCTGCTGCGGGCCGCCACTCCCGGCGGCGGGTTCGCTGCCGCCGGCCGAACCGAACGCACCGAAGAGCACGTTGGTGAGCGGACGGTTCATCGCTTTACCCATCAAGACGGTGAGCAGCGTACCGCTCGCGCCGACGAGCGCGCCGCAGATGATCAGCAGCGTGTTCGAGAGTTCGAAGCCCGTGATCGCGACGGCCAGACCGGTGAACGAGTTGAGCAGCGAAATGACGACCGGCATATCCGCGCCGCCGATCGGCAGCACGAAGAGGACGCCGAGCAGCAGCGCCGCTGCGAGCAGTGCGAAAAACGCCCAGAGCGGCACCGTACCGAGCGAAACGACGAACCAGCCGGCAAGTCCGGCGATGCCGAGCACCAGCAGTGCGTTAACGACTTGCTGTCCCGGATACGTGATCGGGCGTCCGGTCATCAGCTCTTGCAGTTTCAGGAACGCGATGATCGAACCGGCGAAGCTGACACAACCAATGATCGCCGAGAGCACGAGCGAAACCGCGATCACGTAGTCCATGCCGCCCGGATTGTTGGCCTGTACGTAGAGTTCGATCGTCGAGATCAGCGCCGCCGCGCCGCCGCCCGCGCCGTTGTACAGCGCGACCATCTGCGGCATCGCGGTCATCTTGACCTTGAGCGCCGCGTAGACGCCGATCGCCCCGCCGACCACGGTTCCGATGACGATCGCCTGCCAGCCGACGCCGAGCGTCTGCACCAGCACCGCAACGAGCGCGATGAACATGCCGACCATCGCCAAGCGATTGCCGCGGCGCGCCGTCGGGGGCGAGTTGAGATCGTGGAGGCCGAGGATGAAGAGCGCGATCGCGACGAGGTCCGCGATCGCGATGCCGATATCGAGCGCGCTCACTTGGTGCGCTCCTTACCTTTGAACATTTGAAGCATTCGCTCGGTCACCGCGAATCCGCCGAAGACGTTGATGGCGCCGAGCGTTACGGCCACGGTCGAGATAACGAACAGCACCGGGCCGGGGATGTGATTGGTGAAGAGGCCGGCGACGACGACGATCGCGCCGGCCAGCACGATGCCGTGGATCGCGTTGGTCGCGGACATCAGCGGCGTATGCAGCGTCGTCGGTACCTTCGAGATCACTTCGAAGCCGACGAATACTGCCAGGACGAGCACCGTGAGGAGTTCGAGATAGTGGTGGATGTCGGTCACGCGGCGCTCCCTCCGATCAGCGCGGCACCGTCGTGGGCGACGCAAGCTCCTTTTGCGATCTCGTCGTTCATATCGATGGTCAAGACTCCGTCGGCAATCCATGGCGAGAGCAGAGCATAGACGTTGCGCGAATACAACCGGCTTGCATCGGTCGGCATCGTCGACGGCAGGTTGGTCGTACCGACGATGCGCACGCCGCCCGGCGTTGTGACGACTTCGTCGCGAACGGTGAGCGCGCAATTACCGCCGGCTTCGGCGGCGAGATCGACGATCACGCTGCCGGGTTTCATCGCAGCGACCGCGGCTTCGCTTACGAGTATCGGCGCTTTGCGGCCGGGAACGAGCGCGGTCGTGATCACGACGTCGTTCTTCCCGATCTGCTCGACCATCCACGCGCGCTGGCGCTCTTGCTGCTCGGGCGTCAGCTCTTTGGCATAACCACCGGTGCCTTCGGCATCCCCCCCGAGATCGAATTCCAAGAACGTCGCACCGAGCGACTGCACTTGCTCTTTGACCGCGGCGCGCACGTCGTATCCGCTGACCACCGCACCTAAACGGCGGGCCGTGGCAATGGCTTGCAGTCCCGCGACGCCTGCGCCGAGCACCAACGCTTTGGCCGGGGGAATCGTTCCGGCGGCGGTCGTCAGCATCGGAAAGAACTTCGGCAGCTCCGATGCCGCCATCAGCACCGCCTTGTACCCGGCGATGTTGCTTTGCGACGAGAGTGCGTCCATCGACTGCGCGCGCGTGATGCGTGGAATCATCTCCATCGCCAGTCCCGTGACGCCCGCAGCGGCAAGCTGCTTGACGTACTCGGGATCCCCGAGCGGATTGAAGAAGCCGGTCAGCACCGCACCGCGGCGCATCTTCGAAAGCACGTCGTCGCTCGGGCGGCCGACGGTCACGACCAGATCGGCATCGGAAACGAGCGCGCCGGCGTCGTCGACCAGTGCGGCACCCGCGGCTTCATACTGGTCGTCGGGAAAGGCGGCAGCGACGCCCGCGCCGCGCTGCACGCGCACGGTAACGCCGGACTTAGTCAGTTTGGAAACCGTTTCAGGCACGAGCGCAACTCTGCGCTCCTTTGGAGCGGCTTCGCGAGGCACGGCAACGATCATAGGCGTGGGCATACGGCCCAAGCCGCGCGACTCCTACTTAGGTATGATGCAACCAAGCTTTTAGCTCGACCGGCAGCACGGTGGCGAGCAGGGCGTTAATGAGCGCCGTAGCTTTTTGCTCGACGGCGCCTTTTGCTAGCTCGCTCGTGTCGAATACCCCGAGCTCGAATGGTTCGAACCGCGCACGGTAGCGCGTACCAGACGCATCGGATGCGTCGGGTCGAACCGTTCCCGTAATGCGTCCGTCGAGAAGGATCATCGTTTCGGTTCCCGCCGTCGCGCCTTGCGTCCAAGGGAAGCGGTAAGCCAATCCACGCTTTTGCGCCGGCATTTTCTTAACGGCCGATCGCGAACAGCGCCATCGTCAGGATGAGAACGAAAGCGACGATCCCGAGGCCGTGAACCGCGTGTGCGCGATGGAAACGCTTGCCTGCCGCATGGTAAGCGATCCAAAAATCACCCGCCGAGAGCAAGATGCCCGCAGCTAACAGTACGTCGATGAGCGGCCAGTATTGGTAGTAGAGGGCCGCTCCGAGAATGAGGCCGATGGTCAGGTCGCGGCTTGCGGTCGAACGCACGAAGCCAAGCGCGTGATCGGCCTCGACCGGCAGGCCGTAAAAGCGTGCCATCCACATTGGGTTGACGAGCGCGGCGATGCCGAGGATCACGAGGCCCAGCGCCACCAGCGCGCAGATCGTCGTAAGAATCATCGGATCCGCACCACGTTGCGCAATACGCCGATGCGCCCCACGTCGACCTCCATGACGTCACCGTCTTTTAAGAATTCGGGAGGGGTCCGCGCAAAGCCGACACCTTCGGGCGTGCCCGTCGCGATCACGTCGCCGGGCAGCAGCGTCATGCCCTTACTCAACTCCGCGATCAGCCGCGGAATGGGAAAGATCATATTCGACGTATTGCCGTGCTGCTTTTCGACGCCGTTCAAGCGGAACGAAATGGGCAAGTTCTGCGGATCGCCGATCTCGTCCGGCGTGACGATCCACGGGCCGAGCGGACACGAATCGTCCAAGCTCTTGCCCTTGAACCATTGCACGTGTTCGCGCTGCAGATCGCGTGCCGTCACGTCGTTGAGCGCGCAATAGCCGAAAACGAATTCCAACGCGTCGGACTCGGCGACGTCTTTGCATCGCGCACCGATGATGACGGCGAGCTCGGCTTCGAAATCGTACTCGTTGGAAACCCGGGCTTCGAGTGCGAGCGTCGCGCCGGGCGCTGCGATCGCGGTCGGCGCTTTGGTAAAGAACGTCGGAACGCTCGGCAGTTTCAGCTCGCGGCCGGCCGCACGCGCGCCTTCTTTCGCGTGTTCCAGGTAGTTGCGGCCGACGCAGAAGACGTTGCGCGCGGGGTGCAGCGGCGCTTCGAGGTGCGCGTTCGCTAGGGGAATCAAATCGTCGCCCGAGTGCCAGGCGATCCGTTCGTGCGGCGCTAGCTCGACGTATTCGCGCAGCGACGGCGTCGTAATCGTGCGAATGAAATCGCCCTCGATGACGCCTGGAGCCGTTGTGCCGCCGGCGGTACGATAGGTGACGAAGCGCACGCGCCGCTCTAGAAGGGCGGGCTCGGTGACGGGCTAGGCGTCGGCGTCGACTGACCGCGCAGCTTCTGCAGCGACGGAAGATTCTTGTTCTGCTCTTCCTGCTTTTTTTGATGCTCCGCTGCTTCTTTGCGCGCGATGTCGATCATCTGATTCGCGGCGCCTTCTTCATCACCCCACGTGCCGCCGGCGCTGACGAGCGACGGAACGCGCGTAATTTTTTTCGTCGCCGGATCGTAATCGTAGGTCACTTTGTAGATGCCGACTTCCGCCGTGCCGTCCGGATGGCGGATCCACATCTGCAGAACGTTGCCGTACGTCCAGGCGTTGAACATCGGAACGTTCTGTGGGCTCTTGGCGGTCTTCACTTTGACGACTTGCCCCTTCGCGTTTACCTCAACGGTGAACTCCGAATGAATTTTGAACTTCGGCATGTTCGGCGTCGGCAGCACGAGCGGATGCGGCGGACCGCTTGCCTTAGTGGACGGCTTCGGCGATGGCGAGGACGTTGCAGCAACTGCCGGCACGCATACGGCCGCAATGCAGGTCGACGCGAACAACAGCGCTCGCAGGCGAGAAAAGTTCATCAAGTCTAGTTTCTTTTCGATTTCTTAGTTTCTGGAGAGGACGGCGAACGGATGTCCGCACGATCCGCAGGCGACGACCACTTGCACGTGCGACTTTTCGCGCACTTCGCGCGCGTCGCGCTCGTCTTGCTCGCAGCCGCAAAACTGGCAACGGATCGAGGTCGGGTTCCCGCCCGCGGGCTGGTCGTCCACGGGAAGGTTTTACGCGAGGCTGGGGGTTCGACCTGCCGGGTGAACGCGGCCGCCCGTCGAAACGAGCACACCGATGTTCCAGCGCGTCGCTGCGCTCACGCTGCTCCTCGCATTCGCGGGTATTCCGGCTCTAGCAGAGCGCCCCATCGTCGATCTTCACCGCCTCGACGCATATTTTGCGCTCTTTGCGAGCGATTCAAACGTTCCGTGGAAAAATACCACGGTCCGGCTCGACACGTACTCGAGCGCGCCCGTACGATTTACCGTCTATCAGGTCGATCCAGCCGACGTGATCACGGCGGGTTCGAACGAACGCCCGCGCGCGATCGATACGCGCGGACGCCGGGCGACGTCCAGCTTCAGCTTCACTCCGCCCGGCGGATATGAGTTTCAATCGAACGAGGTCGACGTGCAGCTCGGCTCGCGCGAGGGATTTTTCGTCGTCGAAGCGCGACGCGGCGACGTCGGCGAGCAGGTTTGGATCAATCGCACGCGCGTGGGCCTCGTTTCGAAGGAGACGCCGAACGAACTCGTCCTCTATGGCACCGATTTGGGTTCGGGACGCGGACTCGCGAAGATGCGCGTGCAGCTGCTCGTCAACGGAGCGTTCGTAACCAGCTCGACCGACGACCACGGCATCCTGCGCTGGGGCCGGCAATCTCGGCCGGTATTCGCGCTCGCGCAGTGGGGCGACAGCTACGCGTTCTTGAGTTTGCTGCCGCAGGCGCCGCTGCCGGCGACGATCGTTGCGATTCGCAGCGATTCGGCGGTCGTCCACGCGGGCGACACGGTGCGCCTTGCCGGGTTTGCGCGGACGCGCCAAGGCAGCGTGTTGCGTGCGACGACCGGCACGGCAACCGTGTCGCTGCGGCTCGGCGCGACGCTCGCCGGGCAGCAGACCGTTTCGCTCGATGCGGCCGGTGCGTTCTCCGCTTCGATTCCGGTACCCGCGGACGCTCCCGCCGGCGATTATGCGGCGCTCGCGCAAGTCGACGGCGGCGTCGGCGGAGCGACGGTGCACGTGGATGCGAACGCAGGCGGCTTGTCGCTGGAAGTCTCGCCGCAATGCAGTCCGTGCGAGGCGCGGGCCGACGTTCCGCTGCTCGTGAAGTCGTCACGCGGCGACTCGATCGTGCACGTGAAGGTCGTTCGTTCGCCGCACGTCTACGTCGGATACGTCCCGAACGGAATTCCTTGGGCGACGACGACGTGGGTCGATCAGACGGTGCGCACCGGAGGCGACGGCACGGCGACGGTAGCGATTCCGCATCCCAACGACGAGCTCGGCTCGACCTACGGCGTGCGCGTCGACTCGGGCGGCGCGACGGCCGACACGCGCTTCGTCGTGCCGACCTCGCGCGCGGCGATTCGCATCGCGCTGGATCGCGAGGAACAAACGCTCGGAACGCCGGTCGGTTTCGACGTCTACGCAAACGACGTCGGCAGCGGGAAACCGCTCTCCGGCGCGACCGTCACCGCACAACTCGTGCACGGCAACGCCGTGTCGGAGCAAAAGCTCACCCTCGACGGCGACGGCCACGCGCGCGGCAGCTTTTCCTCGCCGCCGCTCGGCACGAATTTGATCTTCGCACGCGTGGACAGCGGCGGCGTGGCGATGGACGCGGCACAAGTGCAAATCGAAACGCAGGCCGGTGCGGCGGCTGCGGAGAGCGGTAGTGCTAACGTGAAGATCGATCTCGACAAACCGACCTACGCAAGCGACGACACGGTGTCGGTGCAGGCCGGCGCTCCGGGATCGGCCGGCGACGCGCTGATCACGCTCGAGAGCGCGCTCGGCGCGCAAGCGGCGGTAACGCCGGTTGCGGACGGCCGGGCGAGCGCGCACCTGCGTGCCGCCGATGCGACCGGCGAACTGCGGATCGGCGCGGCATTCGTGCGCGATGGTGCGATCGAGTGGACGACCGTGCCGCTCGGGCTCGACGCACCCGGCCGCCCCGTTACGCGGGCGCTGGCGCTCGACCATCCGGATTTCTCACCCGGCGAAAGCGCCAACGTGTCGTTTCGGGATGCCGCGGCCGGCGGCGCCACGATGGTGGTTCGCATCAGCCGCGGTGCGCCGTCGGGCAGCGCGCTCTTCGATACGGCGCCGGGACTCTTAGCGATCGGTCTGGCCGCGACGCAAACCAGCGCACCCGACGGCGTGACGTGGCACCCGTGGGTGGATTCGACCGGCGATCACGCGCAGGTACTCGGATTCGTCCGGCGCACGCAGCCGCCGCAGGAGGTTTCGCTCGCCGAGGCCGCAACGCAAGATGTCTCCTGGTCCGTACAGCGCGCGACCGCCGGCGTCGTTGCGGTGCAGATGCCCGCGGCGAGCGGACGGTACACGCTCTCGGTTCTCGAAATATCCGACGACGGGCGCGTCAGCGCCGCGTCATCCAGTATAACGGTACGGTGAATCGATGAAGCTGATGCTTCTGGATACCTACGGGCTCGTCTATCGAGCGTTCTTCGCGTTGCCTCCTTTGACGACGACCAAGGGCGTGCCGATCAACGCTGCCTACGGATTCACGATGATGCTGAACAAGCTGTTGACCGACGAGAAGCCGACGCACGTCATCGCCGCCTTCGATAAGGGCATGCCGGCGGAGCGTCTGGCAATGTACAAGGAGTATAAGGCGCAACGCGACGCGATGCCGGACGAACTGCGCGGGCAGTTCGCGCTGGTGCGGCAAATCTTAGCGACCTTCGACATCCCGATCGTCGAGATGGAAGGGCAAGAGGCCGACGACGTGATCGCGACGCTGGCGCGTCAGGTTGAAGACGCCGGCGAGCACACCATCGTCGTCACCGGCGATCTCGATCTCCTGCAGCTCGTCGACGAGTTTACGACGGTGTTGACGACGCGTCGCGGGATCACGGATCTCGGACGCTACGACGTCGCGGCGGTGCGCGAGCGCTTCGGTTTGGAACCTTCGCAGCTTCCCGATTATCGCGGGCTCAAGGGCGATCCGTCCGACAACCTTCCCGGCATTCCCGGCGTCGGCGAAAAAACCGCAACGAAGCTGCTTCAAGCGGCGGGTTCGCTGGATGCGCTGGTAGCGAATCCGGCGTTGGCCGGAACGGCGAAGCTGCAAGCGCTCATCGAGCAATACGGCGCTCAGGCGCAACTTTGCCGCACCGTCTCGATCGTTCGTCGCGATCTGCCGCTGCCGCTCGATCGCGAAACCAGCCGCTTTCGCGCGCCGGCCGATGCCGATCTCTACAAACTGTATGCCGAGCTGGAGTTCAAAACGCTGCTCGCGAAGCTGCAGCCGCCGGTCGACCTGCCACTTTTCGAAACCGAGCAGAAACTGGAAGGACACTACCGCAGCTTTGCCGCCGCCGTCGATCCGCCCGAGTTCGTGCGCCTGGCCGCCGGCATCCGCGAGCTCGCGGCGCGCGATCGCTTCGCCGTTGCCGTCCTCGACGACTCGATTGGTTTTAGCGCCGCCGACGGAGAGGGCTTCTCGATGCCGCTGGATGCGCTGAGGCACGACGTGGTGAGCAAAGCGCTCGAAGAAACGCTGGCGAACGCGCCGCACGTCGCGACCTACGATGCCAAGCGCGTCGCGCGAGCGCTGCGCGGCCGCGGCGTGACGCCGGCAGGCATTCGCGACGATGCGATGATTGCGGCGCACCTGCTCGATCCATCGCGTACCTTCTCAAGTATCTCCGACGCCGCCGCGGAGTTTCTGCGATTGGCACTTCCCGAAGACGCGGCCGCGCACGCCGATGCAACGCTCCGGATGCTCGCGTCGATGCGGCCGCAACTCGAGGCGCGCGGTCAGTTGCGTTTGTACGAAGACGTCGAAGTTCCGCTGGCGCCGATTCTGGCGTCGATGGAAGCGGCCGGCGTCGCAATCGATCCCGCCGAACTCGGCGTCATCGGCGCCGAGATCGACGTCACCGCGGCGCGCCTCGCGCAGCAGATCTTCGACTTCGCAGGCGAGACGTTCAACCTGGCATCGCCGCAGCAGTTGGGCAACGTGCTCTTCGGCAAGCTTCAGATCCCGGGCGGCAAGAAGAACAAGACCGGATGGGCGACCGGCGTCGAAGTGCTGCAAGGCTTGGCGCGCGAGTATCCCATCTGCGCTTTGGTCCTCGAATGGCGCGAAGTAACCAAGCTCAAGAACACCTACATCGACGTTATTCCGTCTCTCGTGGACGCACGCGACGGGCGGCTGCGCACCGCCTTCAATCAAACTGCGACCGCGACCGGCCGCCTGTCCTCGACGAATCCGAACCTGCAGAACATTCCCGTGCGCAGCGAACTCGGGCGGCGGATCCGGCGCGCGTTCGTCTCCGGCCGCGACGGCTACGTTCTGCTCGCCGCGGACTACAGCCAGATCGAACTGCGGCTGATGGCGCATCTCTCGGGCGACGAAGCGATGCGCGTTGCGTTTGAAGAAGGCCAAGACATTCACGATTTTACGGCGCGTCAAATCTTCGACGTCTCCGCCGGGGCCGTCGTCGATGGGAATCAGCGGCGGATGGCCAAGAGCGTCAACTTCGGTTTGCTCTACGGCATGTCGGATTTCGGTTTGGCGCAGCGCCTCGAGATCGGGCGCGCAGAAGCAAAAGAGATCACGCAAGCGTATTTCGCGCGCTTCCCATCGGTGCGCGCGTACATCGAGCGGACGATCGAAGAGGGAAGGCGCGACGGGTACGTCTCCACGATTCTCGGGCGCCGCCGCTACATGCCCGGGCTCGCCTCGGGAAACTATATGCTGCGCGCGGCGGCGGAGCGCGAGGCGACCAACGCACCGCTGCAAGGCAGCGCGGCGGATTTGATGAAGCTCGCGATGGTGCGCGTCGATCGCGCGCTCGCCGATAGCGGTCTGGACGCGACGATGCTGCTGCAGATTCACGACGAACTGATCTTCGAGGTGCGCGAGAGCGACGTAAACGGCGTCGCGAACCTCGTTCGCCGGCACATGGAGGAAGCGATCGCGCTTTCCGTGCCGCTCGAAGTGACGCTCAAAACCGGACGCAACTGGTACGAAGTCGCGGCGATGGACGCCGAGGAGATCGAACGTGTTTGACGCTATTCTGGCCGCCGCGCTCTCAACCGTCGTGGTGCACGCGCCGAAAGCCGACTTGACCCTTGAAGTCGCGCGAACCGAAGCGCAACGCGAACACGGCTTGATGAATCGGACCTCGCTCCCGCCGCATGCGGGGATGATCTTCGTCTTCCCGGGCGATGGACCGATCGATTTCTGGATGAAAGATACGCTCATTCCGCTCGATATGGTCTTCATCGCAGCCGACGGCACGGTGCGGAAGATCTACCATCGCGTTCCGGTGCTGCCGCCGGGGACGGCCGACGCGAAGATCCCGCTGGAAGCGGGCACCGCCCAGTACGTGATCGAGCTGGCCGCCGGAGACGCCGAGACCGAAGGCCTCGCCGACGGTGTGAAGCTGGACCTCAAGGGGGTCCCGGCAGCACTCCCGCAGTAAGCAAGCGGGTATGATTCGGCTTTTTTCTGGGTTGCTTCGAAGCGACGACGGCGCCACGCTCGTTGAGTACGCGATCGTGGTGGCGCTGATTGCCATCGTCGCCATCTTGGCCGTCACGAAGCTTGGCTCGACCACCGCGAGCCATCTGGGCAGCGCCGCGAACAGCATTTAGCGTTTTGCCCGAGCTTCCCGAGGTCGAGACGATCGTCCGCGGTTTGACCCGCACGATCGTCGGAAAGACCATCCGCCGCGTCGAGATCCGCCTTGAGAAAATGGCGCCATCGCCCCCGCGGCTCCCGTTTGCCCCTGCGGTCACCGGCGAGCGGATTACCGGCGTCCATCGGCGCGGCAAGTACGCCGTCATCGAACTGGCTTCCGGGCGGTCCCTCGTGACCAGTCTGCGGATGACCGGACGCCTGGTGGTCCAGCGCCCGAACGAGTCCGATTTTCCAGGGACCCACGTGGTGCTGGGGCTTTCCGGCGGGACCCGTCTGAGCTTCGCCGACCTACGGACTTTTGGGCGGATGCGCCTCGTGGAAGCCGGGGAAGCTTGGGATGCCGCCCTGGGCGTCGAGCCCCTCTCTTCCGGCTTTACACAGGAAGCCTTTATGAGTATGCTTCTCAAGCGGACGACGCCGATCAAGGTCTTTCTCCTCGATCAGCGGCGCATCGCAGGCATTGGCAACATTTACGCCTGCGAGGCGCTGTGGGAGGCCCGGGTCAACCCGAGCCGGCCCGCACAGGCGTTGAACAAACCAGCGATTCGCCGGTTACACCACGCCGTCGTGGACGTTTTAGGACGCGCGATCGACAAGCGCGGCACGAGCGTCGACGACTACGTGGATGCCGACGGCCTCCGGGGCGGCTTTCAAAATGCCCTCTCGGTCTACGGAAGGCTCGGCGAACCGTGCGTCCGTTGCGGCAAACCGATCGTACGAACGGTTTTGGGCCAACGCGGAACCTGGTGGTGCATGAACTGTCAACGGTGACGTTCGCGAAAAAAATAAAATATAAGGTAGGAACTACAACATCTCTACGACTGAAATCGCTCCCGCGCACACCGAGGAAGAGGACCAACTCGCCCTCGAGCAGCGCCTCTACGAAGAATCGCTCAAGGTCCTCGACGAAGGCCAAGTCCTCACCGGCATGATCGTTCAAAAAGACAAGGACGAACTGCTGGTGGACGTCGGCGGCAAATCCGAAGGCGTGCTTCCGTTCCGCGAGCTGTCGCTCGCCATCGATCCCAAAGGACTCAAAGTCGGCGATACGCTCGAGGTGATGATTCACCGCATCGACGACATGGACGGAACGCTGTTCCTTTCCGAGCGCCGGGCGCGCGCGCTCAAAACGTGGGAGAAAGTCATCGAAGCGCACGAGCGCGACGAAGTTATCGAAGCCACCGTCACGCAAGTGGTCAAAGGCGGCGTACTCGTCGACCTCGGCATGCGCGGATTCGTTCCGGCATCGCAGATCCGCCGCCAGCCGGTCGGCAACCTCGACGAACTCGTCGGCCAGCGTTTGCGCTTGAAAGTAATCGATCTCGATCATAAGCGCCATCGCGTCGTGCTGTCGCAGCGCCTCGTACTCGAGGAAGAACTGCAAGCCAAGAAGCAAGAGCTGCTGGACACCCTCGAAGTCGGACAGATTCGCGAAGGCATCGTCGTCCGTCTCGCCGATTTCGGCGCGTTCGTGGACCTCGGCGGTATCGACGGCCTGATCCACAACAGCGAACTCTCGTACGCGCGCATCAAGCACCCGTCCGAGGTCGTCAAGATCGGCGACGTCGTCAACGTCGAGATCATGAAGTTCGATGCGGAGGCCAAGAAAGTCAGCCTCTCGCTCAAGCACGCGCTGCCGGATCCGTGGGACCAGCACGCCGACAAGCTCTACGAAACCAACAAGCTGGCGGCGCAAGTCGTCAAGGTTACGCCGAACTATCTGCTCGTCGAAATCATCCCGGGTATTCTCGCGATGGTTCCCAAGGGCGAGTTCGACGCAGCCGCGCAGTATAGCCCCGGTCAAGAGATCGAAGTTACGCTTCTGACGATCAATCACGCGACCCGTCGCATCACTGCATCGATCCAACACGTCGCGGACATTCCGCCCGAAGAGATCGAGAAGTACGAAGTGCTCGAAGAGATCGGCACCATCGGCGACGTGACCCCGGCGGCATTCGACGGCGCTCCGGACATCGAAGCTGAAGCCGCCCCCGAAGGGGAGCCCGCGCTCTAGCGCGAGTCCTTTCGAAACCCGGTCAAGAGCGCGTCCCGCGAGGGGCGCGCTCTTCGTATTCCGTAACCACCGGCGATGAGAGTTGGCTTGACGGGCGGGATCGGTTCGGGGAAGAGCGCGGTTGCCGCGATCCTCGCGGAGTTGGGCGCGTTCGTGATCGACACCGACGAGCTGGCGCGCGAGGCGGTCGCCCCGGGCAGTCCCGCGCTTTTCGAAATCTCGCGAAAATGGCCGCAAGTTTTCCGCAACGGCGCGCTCGACCGGGGAGCGCTTGCGGATCTCGTTTTTTCCGACGACGCGGCGCGCGCGCAGCTCAACGCGATCGTGCACCCGCGCGTTCGCGCGCTGGCTGCCGAACGTGAGAAAGCCGCGCGCCCGCACCAGCTTCTCGTCCACGTCGTACCGCTGCTGTTCGAAACGGGGTACGGCGATACGCTCGATCGATCGATCGTCGTCGTCGCCAGCGATGCGAACCGGATCGCGCGCGTGACCGAACGCGATCGCGTGGACGAAAGTCGCGTTCGGGCCCGAATGGCGGCGCAGATCGAGCCCGAGAAGGCGCGGTCGCTGGCGGATTACGTCATCGTAAACGATGCAGACCTAGCGCATCTGCAAACGCGGACGCGCCAGGTCTACGATGCGCTCGTAGCTTAGCTAGTGATTGGGCGCGAGCGACACCGTCGCACCGCCGAGCGTCTGGGAGAGGTCGAAGAAGAACTGATTGGCCATGCGGTCGAACGTCGCCGTTTGTTCCGTTCCGTAACGCGCGACCATGTCCGCGATCACCTGCGCGCGGACCTTCGCCGAGAGCGTATGGTCGAGGAAATATCCCGTCCTAAACGTCCCGTCCGGCGCCGTGCCGTCGTGGATCAAGTCGTTCGCGAGCGCCCGGCCTTCGTGGCTGCCGAACGGCGGAATCATCACGTTATCCTTGCCGGCGCGCACCCACGCGTCGTTGATGGCGTAGTCGAAGAGATGCGGAAAAAGATCGGCATTCTCTTGGCCGTAGATGCTCGCAAGCTGCTGCATCTCCGACTGCAACTGGTCTTCGCCGATCATCGACTTCATCGCGCGGACCATCGAAAAACCGCCGGGTCCGCCGCCGGCAGCGTAAAACGCCGCCGTAACGTTGACGTCGGGAGCGCCGGTATACGTGGGCCCGCTCGCGATCGTTGCCGTCTGCGTATCTGCCGCGCGGGCTGCCGCCGGCCCGAGGCTCGAGCCGAGCGCCGCACTCGCCGCGATCGCTAGGAGAAGATGTTTATTCATACGCGAGTTATACCCGCGTGATGCAAAACGCCGCTAGCGAGCGCTCGGCTTCGGCTGCGGCGACGGCGGTACGACGCGTGGTTGAATGATGATCGGCATCGGTGCGGGCGTCGGCAGCGGACCTCCCAGCGACGCCCACCGTTGGAACGTAAAGGTGCGCGAACCGTCCGGATGGTCGGTCGCATACCCGCGCACGACGATGGGTACGTCGGGCGGAGCGGGAATACCGCGCGTTAATACGACGCTTCCGTTAGAATCGGTAAGGATCTTGCGCGTCGTGTCGAGACGACCGGCCATCGTCACCGCTTCGTTCGGTTTTAGTTTGGCCAGAGCGGTCGTCGGCAACGGCGGCGCGAACACGATGTCGACCGTTGCGGAAGGACGCGCATCCGTGAGTAGCGTCGCGCGAACCTTGTATTTACCGGGCAATGGGCTCCAATGTTCGGCGGTGACTTCATTCCAATCGTAGATCACCACCGGCGTCGCGCCGCTGTTGAATGCGCGCGAATGCGCGACGTAGGTTTGGCCTGGCGGCGGCGACGCGGGCAGCGACGACCAGATCTGCTGGCCATTACCCGACACGTCGATTTCGTATTCCGTCGGTTGCGCGAACTGAACCGTGCGAATCGCCGAAGACGGATTGTGGGCCACGACTTCGATAAAAACGCCATCGAGCAAGTCGAGGCTTTCCCGGTGCATCTGGACCGTTAGGCCGATCGGGGAAGGCGGACCGGGCGTGGCGCCCGCCAGCACCGCGGCCAGCGTCAGCAGAGCGGGTACGCCTGAGCGAAACGTCGGCATCCGTACCTCCGGGATGTGTCAATTCACGAATTCGAGGGCACAAGCGGACGGGCCCCTCTCAGGAAGTTCCCCGCCTAAGGCGGCATTCTATCTCTGGGGGGTGCGTGAGTTTACCGAGCGCTCGGATGGGTAAAGAACAAGACTGTTACCCACACCGAGAGGAGCCAGAACTCAGCATGCAAGACGAAGTTCAAGGCGGGATGAGCGTTCGCGAAGCCGGTCGACGCGGCGGCGAACGAGTCAAGGCCAAGTACGGGTCGGAGTTCTACGAAGAGATCGGCCGCAAAGGCGGCGAGGCAACCAAGACCAAGTACGGGCCCTCGTTCTATGAAGTGATCGGACAAAAAGGCGGCCAGCGGCCCAAACGCAAGGCCCCATAGCTAGAGCTTTCTAAAAAATAAGTTCGGAGACCGATGGCAGCAGAAAAAGAGAAGCGCGAAATGTCCGTGCGCGAAGCTGGGAAAAAGGGTGGAGATACCGTGCGCGAGCGTTATGGCTCGACGTTCTACGAAGAAATCGGTCGCAAGGGCGGCAAGGCTACACGCGACCGGCACGGGGCCGAGTTTTACGAAACCATTGGTCAAAAAGGCGGCAAGGTCGTCAAAGAAAAGTATGGCTCCGATTTCTACGAGGAAATTGGGCACAAGGGTGGCCAGAAGGTCAAACAGTTGATCGCCGAAGCAAAAAAACGGCTCGACAAAAACCCTTAAGCCCCAAGAGATCCGAGAGACGACCTACCGACAGGCGCCGGCGCGCATTAAGCGCCGCGCCTCGTCGTCGACTACCGCCGGCGAGACGCTCCCATCGGGTTGCAGCGTCATCACCACGTTTGACGACGTAAGCCAAGCAGCACCATCGACTTTGTAATGCCCGAGGGTGCAGGGTCCGATTTGTCCCATGCTGCGGGCGAATGCGATCACGAAATCTTGCTTCGGCCACTGCGACAGCAGCATCGCGCGGCTGTTCGAAACGTACTCGATGCCGAGCCCGCGATGGGCGTCGGTGTCGAGGTCGCCGAGCGGCGGCAGCACGGCGTATCCCAAGATTTGCGCCGCCGGGATAAACGGCTTGAAAGCCACGTGCGTAATCGCCTGCTCGAGGGGCATCGAGGTCCCGCGGTCGTCGATGAGCATAGGCGGCGGCGTGGCTTTCGGCGCGTCGGCGTGCCGCGCGCAAGCGGCGAACAGCACGAGCGATAGGGCGATCCCGAGGCGGCGCAGAGGCATGACCTAAGTATCGGTTGCCCGGCGGCTCGCCTTCACTTATGGATGTCGACCCCGCCGTTCATCTTGCCGATATGGAACGTCTCGGCGTCGAAATCCACGGTGACGCCCTCGAGGTGCAGCGTCTGACCGCCCGAGTGCACGTACCCGCCGTGGTCCAAGCGCATCTCCTTGGCGTTATTCGTCCACGTCACGAGGTCGGTATCGAACGAGCGATGCTGCTTGTCGTCGATCTTCTCGACGTGCACCTTGCCGATGGCGGTGAAATCCAGCGACTGCGTGTCGAGCGTAATTTTTTCGGCGGAGATCTTCAAATCCGGCTTGCCCTTTTTGAATACGATGCCGTGGCGGATGCCTTCGACGGTCCCGGTGCTGGCGTCGGGCGAAAGCTGGGCGTGATCGTAGTCGAAACTCCAGGCCTTGGTATTGATGCGATTGTTGGCGATCGTCGCACCATACATTTGAATCGGAACGTTGGCCGGCGGCGTCGGAATCGTGCCGCCGCCGGCAAAGACGATACCGAGCGTGACGTAGATTCCAAACGCGATCGCCCCAGCGACGAGGTACTGCTTCCAGCCCCACGTGCGAACGTTAAGCGCGGTCTTCAGGCTCATGCTGCATCCGACGCGAGAGAAGTAAGAGAACGACGAAGACCGCCGCGAAGAGCGCGATCACCGTCGTCGGTCCGATGAGCGCGAAGAGCGTTCGCACCGCGGGACCGACGTTGGCCGTTGCGATTTGTTGCGTATCGATACGCGTTCGCGTCGTCCACGTTCCATCCGGAGCGATGATGCCGCTGATTCCGGTGGCGGCGGCGCGCACGACGTACGCTCCGGTTTCGATGGCGCGCAGCTGCGAAATCTGCGCGTGCATGTACGAACCCGACGTCTCGCCGAACCACGCGTCGTCGGTACTCACGACGAGCAGTTGCGCGCCGTTGCGCATTTGCGCTTGCGCCAGGTCGGCGAAGGCGGATTCCCAGCAGATCATCGGTGCGATCGACAGTCCGGCCGCCGTCGGATACACGCCGTCAACCTTTCCATTGGCCATACGCGAGCTTAGGCTGCCGACGTACGGCAGCCATCCGAGAATCTTTTCGCCGGGAAAGTCCTCCGCAAACGGCACGAGCTGGCGTTTGCGATAGGTCGCGAACGAGCCGTCGGGCGCAAAAATGTAAAGTGAGTCGTAGAACTTTCCCCCGGCGAACTCTTGTCCGCCGGCGACGACCGTGGCGTTTCCGTCGCGCGCGAGATGGCCGATCCTGCGCTCCAGCCTGGGATCGGCGTTCAACGCCTCGGTCATGACCGTCTCGGGCCAGACGATCAGCCTCGCATGCAGCGCGATCGCCTGCTGCGTCATCGACGTATACCGCTGCACCGCCAGCGGCAAGTTGTTCCACTTGAGTGATTGCGCGATGTTGCCCTGGATTGCTGCTACGGTAATCGTCGGCGGCGGCAGCGCGCGCGCCGGCCACGCGAGCCATAGTACGAACGTCGCAACAAACACCGAGCCCCAGGCAATCGCGGCCGTGCGCCAGGTGCGGCGATGCAGCGCGTCGGCCAGATATGCGCCGAGTACGCAGAGCGCAAACGTGATGCCGTACGTACCGGCAAATGCCGCGATCGCGCGCAACGGACCGTCGGCTTGCGTGTAGCCGAGTTGATCCCACGGTGCGCCGAGGACGCCGACCGAACGCGCCCAATCGCAAACGACGAACGCTGCCGCGGCTGCGAGCGGTGCGAGTGCCGGCCGGGCTCGAGAATACGCAACTGCGGCCAGCGCGCCGGCCGCGGCAAAAAAGGGCGCTTCGAACAGCGCCGGCGCGATCGGAACGACCGGGCCGAATGGGCCGACGTAGTGCGAGACGGTAAAACCAACCCAAGCGTAATCAAGTGAGAAGTAGATTAATCCGGCGAGCAGCCCGAGGAGCGCCGCACGGGTCCACGAAGCGCCTTGCCACGCCCAGAAGAGGCTCGCCGCGCCAAATGGCACGATCCACGCGGCCCCCAGCTTGGGAAAAGCGGCCGCGAGCGCGAAGGCTCCTATCGCAGCGGCAATCGCCCTGCGAACCTGCAACGAGGATGGCATGATTCGGAAGTTCGGTTTCTCTCTCGTACTCTTAACGGCGGTCATCGTTGCAGCGTGCGGCAAGCAGGTCACGCCCAATCCGCCTAATTCGGGCCCTGGAGGCTTACCGCCCGGCTTCATGAGCGTAAAGTTTGACGTCGCGGCCCCATTCAACTTTTCCAGTTACCGCTATTGGGTCGTATTCAATACCACCGAGAACGGGCAAACGCCGCTGACCAATCCCCAGCAGAACAACTGGTCGGCATATTCCTATGCCCTTGAGGTCGGAGGGAACGGCGGCGCTACGTTCGCCAACGCGTACGAGTTTTTGCGTTCGTCGTCCTGCCCGACCCAATGCATTCCGGCGCTCCTGCCGCTGCTGACGACGCCGACGCAATTCCAATATACGCCGAACAGCAACGGCACGGGTACCGAATTTACGATCGTTTTCCAGCCGCTTATTTTCAACGGCGTGGCGACGCCTTCGCCCGGCGCTTCTGCAACGCCGGCGCCGGTCAAACCGATCTGGACCTTTAACGCTTTTACGACGCAGCCCAACACGAATGCGGTTCTCACCTTCGTCGACTCGCTCGGCACGTTCGGTCCGACCGATACGACGTTCCAGTCGCCCAACCTCAACATCGATCATCCCTGTGGTTTCGACCAGGTCGTCTACGCGCTCGACGGCGACACGCAAATCGATCCGGCCGCACAGATCGTCAGCGTCGAAATCGCGAACAACCCTTCGCTTCCGATCCCGCCGGCGACATCGCCGCCCTGTACGTAGCCGCGGTCGATCCGGTTCGGGCCGTCTTCATCGGTTTCTAACCACACGGCAATCCGATACGTCGTACGCTTGACGCATGCGACGGATCGGGTTTGCCGTATTTGCTTTAGCGATGCTGTTGGTTGCCTGCGGGCGACAAGTAACGCCGGATTTACCCGGCCTTGGCCCCGGCGGCCTGAATTCGGGATACATGAGCGTCAAGTTCGACGTCGCATCTCCAATGAATTTTACGAGCGACGAATACATTATTGCGTTTAACACGACCGGTGCGAACCCGGTGCCCGGTACCAACGTCCTGTCTACCGGATACGCCGGCTACTCGTACGAAATCGTCGTCAGCGGAACCGGCGGCGGAGCGTATGCGAACGCGTACGAATTCTACCGGAGCCCGGGAACTTCGGCGTCGTCTCCTCCCGCGCGCCTGTCGATCCATCCGACGGGCCAACAGCTTCAACTCGCCGTCAACAGCAACGGCTTAGGCACCGAGTTCGCCGTGACGTTTGCACGATTGATTTTCTCGGGAATCGTCCCGAGTGGTGGCGCAACGCCGCCGCCGGTCGCGGGCGTTTGGGCGTTCAACGCGTTTACGGGCCAGCAAAACGCGGCGGCGACTTGGATCTACGTCGATTCCATGGGGGCCGGCGGCCCGAGCGATCCGCAGTGGACGTCGATACCGCCGCTCGACGTCACGCAACAATTCGACACGCTCTATCCGGGTCTGTTTCAAACTCAGCTAAGCGATCAAGGCGCGCAAATCGACAGCGTCGAGATCGCGAACAATCCCTAGAAGTTAAACGTCGTCGGGAGGATCGGCCCGCCCTGTCCGAGATTGAACGTTGCGGCTTGCGACGGGAACGCTAAGAGGTTCAGCGCGATGCTGACCATGCGCGTCGCCTCGCTATACAGCACCTGAACTTGGTAGCAATCGCCGATCGTGCGATTGTAGTAGATGACTTTATCCTGGAAGCGTTCGCCCTCTTTCCAATTGATCGTGCTGACGAACTGGAGCTGCGAGCCGCGCCCGAACGGCGTGGAGAATTGCAGCTGCGTCTGCTCGAATCCGTTGCCGGGCCCTGGAATATACGAACCGCTGAGCAGCACGACCGAACGTGAGGACGGGCGCGCCGCGAGCTGATAGCTGATCGGCTCGCCGGTCCAAGGCGCGTACCCGAGAAAGTCCGTGCTCACGCCGACCGACAGCGTATACGTATCGCCGTTGAAGACGCGGATGAGGTCCTGCGCGTTCTTCTGGTTGTCCGTCGGCTGCTGATCGAGATATTGAAACGGGACGATCGCGGGACCGTTGTAGTTGGCTTCGTTGTACGTTAGCGAGTTCACGAAATGGCTGCCGATGGGCGTCGTCAAGCTCATCGATTGCTGGATCGCAGCCTTGAGGTCGCCCGTCCCGTACGCGTATTGGTCCACGTTGACCGTCGCTTGGAAGTCGCTGCCGAAGACTTTGGCGAGCGCCGGTCCGAGCACGATGCCGCCGTCGACGCGCCACGTATAAAACAGGTTCGACGGCTCGCTGTACTCGCCGGCCGTGAGCTGCGCCGAAATCGGGAAAATGAAGTGCTGGAAGAAGTCGTACGGACGCACCGTAAACTCCGGCACCTTATCGACGCCGTACGGCGTCGCAGTGTACGTCTTGTTGTACTCCAGCTGATAGTCGGCGCCCGTCGTCGTGTAGTGCAGCAGGTAGTCGAACGTCGCCTGATGCTCCACCGAAGACGTATCGCCGAAGGTCGAGGAACTCGCCGATTCGTTGAAGCTGACGGCTTGGTTCAGGAACGAATTGAACTGCCGCGTGTCGGTGAACGCGTAGCTGTCGCTGCTCGATTGCGAGCCGACGCCGCTGTGGTTGAACGAATAGTTCTGCGACGTCTTTTCGGTTTGGTGCGCGATCTGCGCGGTCAGCGTCTCGTTGGGCGGAATCTGCGTGAGCGGTCCGTAGTTCGACTGGTAGCCGAAGTTGAAGTTCCCCCGCAGATGATCGGAGAAGTTCTCCTGCTCTTGAAGTGCGAGATTGTACTCGCGGCTTCCGGTCAGGTGATCGTTGATGCCGTAGATGTTGATCGAGACCGTGCGCTTGCCTTTTTTGTTCGAATAGAAACCGACGTAGCCGAGCCCGAGGCCCTCTTTCGTGTAGTAGTTGACGATGTAATAGCCGTAGTAGTACTGATCCTTCCCGAACGGGATCTTCATCTTGATCCAGGCGCCTTCGAACTGATCGTAACCGACTTCCGGGAACCACTTCGGCTGGGCGCGCTGATCGTCGACGGTGCGCAGCGGAATGACGAGCTTGGGAATGTAGAACACGGCTGCCGCACCGAGCCACAAGACGGCTTTGTTGATGACGATCCGATCGCCGGGAATCACGTCCATGCTTTTACCGGTGACGTGATAACCGCCGCGCGGATTCTCGCAGGTCGTCAGGTACGGGTCCAGGCCGTGCGCGGAGCCGTCCGGATCGGTATGCAAATCGGTCGCGTGAAAGTGGATCAAGCCGATCTGCACGCCTTCGGCCGTCTCGCCTTCGCCTTTTTCAAGCTTCGCCGTCTCGCTCACGGTGTCGAAAACGATCGTATCGGCGGTGAGAACCGAATCGCGCTGGTGATTGATGATGAACGGGTGGCCGGTGATCGTGATCGTCCGGTTACCGTCGAAATGCGCTTTCTCGCCGACGATCTCTTCGACCGAATAGTAGATGTGCACGTTGCCGATTGCATCGCCGGGCTGGCCTTTTTGCGTTCCGCCGTCGACGGTGTCCGCGATGACCGCGACGTAGCCGGGCTGCAGGGTGGGCACGCCGGTTGGTTCCGGTGACGGCGTCGGCGACGATTTTCCGGCGGGCGTTATGGGCGGCGGCGTGTCGCCGCTTCGCTCGAGAAAGACGGGGACCGTCGAGCTCGATGGGCTCGGCGACGCGCCCGGAACCGGCGGGGGCGACGCGGACCCTGGAAGTCCGGGCCGCGGGCGCGGGGTGGAATAGAGCTGGTACGTCCCGTTATTTAATCCGTTTTGCGGCTGGAGCCCGGGCGTCACGACCGCCGTCGGCGTTGGTGCCGGGCCGGGCGATTCCGATGCAGCGGGGCTGGGCGTCGTTTCGGCCTGTGCGACGATCTCGGGCGGCCGTGAGACGCTGCAGCTCTGGCCCCGGATTAGTCCGAGGGCTGCAGTCGCCGAATCGACCGCCTCGGGCGTTTGCGCCGAAGCCGGCACGACGCACGCGAGGAGGACAACGAAGGCCACCATCGCGGCGATGCCGCGATTATATTTTCCGCCGAAAAGCACTGCGTCAGCGCTCTTCCATCCAGAACAAGATGGTCCCCGCCGTCGCCATAAGCACGTTGGGAATCCAGGCCGCGACGTATGGATCGATCGTTCCGGTGCGGCCGAAGGCCGACATCGCCGACGTGAGCAGGTAGTAGACGACGAACGCGATGACCCCCAAGCCGACGCCCAGCATCTTTCCCCGTTTTCCGAACCGCAAGGCGAGCGGTATCGCGACGACGATCGCGACCAGCGAACCGAAGGGCCACGAAAGCTTGTCCGCAAGATTAATTTCTAATGAGCCGAGCGCCGTCCCGCCGATCCCTTGCGTCTTTAAGGCGTTCACCTCGGCGCCCAGCTTCGCGCTATTCATCGTCCACGGATCGTTGGTCGTCGTGCTGACGAAATCGGCCATCGTCTCGCCGAGCGGGAGTCCGATGCGTACGCCGTCGACGTGTTTCTGCTCCACGAAGTTCCCGTTCGCGTCGAAGGTAGCGGCGATTGCATCGTGGAGCACCAGCACGTTGCCGTCAACGGTAGCACTCTTGGCCTGCAGAGTTTCTGAGAGATCGCTGCCGTGGGCCGGCTTGTAGATTTGCACGTCGTCCATGCTCTTATTGTCGGGGGCGACTTGCGTGACGTAGTAGACGGTTCCGGTCGCCGAGTCCTTACGAAAGAGCTGTGGTTCGACGGGTAGCGCGTCCGTATGGTAGATGATCTGGTAAAACGAGCGCGTCGAGATGTCGACCGACGGCGGCGCGACGAACTCGTTCGAGGTCCACGCGATAACGAACATCGCGACGCCGAAGAGCAGCGGCGCGCGCGCGATCCGCAGGATCGGAATACCGGACGTGCGCATTGCGGTGATTTCGCTGTCGGCCATCAACCGCGACATCGCGAGCAGCGCGGCGAGCAGCGACGCAAACGGAAACGCCATCGGAATGGCTTGCGGCATGCGGAAAACCACGAACTTTGCGACGAGCATAAGCGGCGCGTGCTGATTGACGATGTAGTCCGCCGCCAGGAAGAAAATGTTGAGCGCCCAGAACAAAAAGAACGCTGCGAAGAAGAACAGAAACGGCCCGACCATCTCGTTGAGCACGTAGACGTCGAGAATGGGCGGCCGCAGCGAAAAGGTGCGAACGCGCGGAATCGGCGATGAGTGCGTCTGAGTCGCCATTGGATACGGGAGCCGGTTAGGCCCTAGTAGCTGCGGTATGCGTCGATGACGCGCGTCACGTAGGCGCGCGTTTCGGCATACGGCGGGACGCCGTGATACCGGTCGACGGCACCCGGCCCCGCGTTATACGCGGCAACCGCGAGCGTGGCGTCATTGTGGTAGCGGTCGAGGAGCATGCGTAAGTATCCGGTGCCGCACGAGACGTTTTCACTCGGATCGAAGGGATTGAGCACGCCGCAAGCCGTCGACGTCGCAGGCATCAGCTGCATCAGCCCTTCGGCGCCGGCGGTGCTCACCGCCGAAGGATCGCCGGCCGACTCCGCCATCAGGACGGCATTGACCAGTCCTTCGGGAACGCCGTTGCTGCGCGAGGCGTTGGAGACGAGCGAATGAATCTGCGCCGGATTGAGGGCGTGCGCCGAATAGGGCAAGTAGCCCGCATCGCTGCAACCATAGAGCAGGCTCAAGAGGCCGAGGATCGCTGGAAGTCGCCTCATCGCACTCGAAGACTATCACTTTCCCGGGGGCCCGGCCAACGGGGCTTCCCAAACTTTAACGCCTGTTTCTTCTAACGTTCGGATCCCGCCTTGTGTTTGGTGCCAAAGCTGTGGCATAGCTGGGAGCAACCCTTCGACTCCGCGGCTTCGTCGCTGCGCTCAGGAGTGCGCTCGCTCGCGAGCTTCGCGATAAGGAATCGCAACTTCCCGATGGTTTCGCCGAGCGCGCGGGCCTAGAGTAAGGGCATGCACGACACCATGACCGAGCGGATCCAGACGATCTGCCGATATATCGAGGATCACAGCGACGAGACGCTCCGCCTCGCCGACCTGGCCGGCCGCGCCTCCATGAGCCGCTTTTACTTCGCGCGGGCGTTCAAGGCGGTCGTCGGGGTCACACCCCAGCAATACGTGGCACAGGCCCGGATGCGCAACTTCAAAGCGGCCCTGCGCGAAGAGAAGCCGATTGACGCGGCCCTATACGATGCCGGCTACGGATCCCCGAGCCGCGTCTACGAGCAGGCCGGGACTCGTCTCGGGATGACCCCCGCCCAGTATCGCCGCAAGGGCGCGGGGGTCGCGATCTCTTACGCCGCGCTCGAGACGCCGGTCGGCCGCGTTCTGGTCGGGGCGACCGACCGCGGGATCTGCTTCATACGATTCGGTGAGAACGTCGAAGAGATCGCCGCCGCGCTTCGCGACGAGTACCGCAACGCCACGATCGCGCCCATGGCCACGCCGTACCATCCCGACTTCGCACGGTGGGTCGAAGCGCTCTCGCGACACCTCGAAGGCGAACAGCCGCAACTCGATCTTCCGTTGGACATCCGGGCGACGGCTTTTCAAATGCGGGTGTGGCGCTATCTGCAATCGATCCCCTACGGCAGTGTCGAATCCTACGCCGAAGTTGCAGCCGGCATCGGCCGGCCCACCGCAGCTCGAGCCGTTGCGCGCGCGTGTGCGACCAACCCGGTAGCGATCGCGATTCCGTGTCATCGCGTGATTCGCGGCACCGGCGAACTCGGCGGATATCGTTGGGGCCTCGACCGCAAGCGCACGATCATCGATCGCGAACGCGCGACGCGCGAGGCCCGGGATGCTCGATAGTTTGCGCGAGACGGGTTTCGCGCTCGTCGGCGGCTACTGCGATACGAACGCGGCGCAGGAGCTGCGCGCGCTGTACGACGACGACGCGCTATTTCGCAAGCGCATCGTCATGGAGCGGCACGCGTACGGCCGCGGCGAATACAAGTACTTTGCAAACCCGTTGCCGCCGCACGTACAAGCGCTGCGCGAGAATCTCTACGCAACGCTCGTTTCGATCGCCAACGAGTGGATGCGCGAGTTGAAGTCGGACGTATCCTTTCCGGCAACGCACCAGCAGTTTCTGCACGATTGCTTCGAATCGGAGCAGAAACGCCCGACCGCACTGCTGCTCAAGTACGGGCCGGGCGATTTCAACTGCCTGCACCAAGACATCTACGGGCCGGTCGCCTTTCCGTTTCAGGCGACGCTCTACCTCAGCCGTCCCCGTGAAGAGTTCCGCGGCGGCGAAGTGGTGTTGACCGAGCAGCGCCCGCGCGCGCAGTCGCGCGCGTACGCACTAACGCCCGAGCAAGGCGATCTGCTGGTGCTGCCGTCGCGGCTAGCGCCGCGGCGCGGCACGAACGGCACGCATCGCGTTGCGTTCCGGCACGGCGTGAGCACCGTGACGTGGGGCACGCGCTTCGCGCTCGGCCTGATCTTTCACGACGCGCTATAAGCCAGCTCCTCGGCGAGCGCGCCGTGTCCGGCGTAGGCTGCCCAACCGCTTGGGGTAGCGTGATGGTGAATATCCTCGATATCCAGCCGCGCTCCCCGTTCGACCAGCAGGCGCGCCACCGCATCGTGGCCGGCGAGTGCGGCTTGATGGAGCGGTGTCGCATGCGAGTGTCCGCCGGGCGGACTGTAGCGGTTGGGATCGACGCCTGCGGCGAGCAGCATGCGCACGATCTCGAGATGCCCGAACTGCGCGGCTAACGCAAGCGCGTGTTGACGGGTCTCGTCGCCGGCCTCGGCGAGATATGCACGCGCGTCCGCCGCGCGCCCGGTTGCGGCCGCTACGGCGAGATCGTCCTTCGCTCCCCGCCGCAGCAGCGCGTCTACACCGTCGAACTCACCATAGAACAACGCCGGCAGCAGCGCGGCATTCGAATCCGCTCCGCAGTCGCAGAGCACGTCGATCAACGCGCGCTGCACGCCGCACTCGCGGGCGACGCTGCTGGACGCCGCAAGCGCGAGTGCCGAATCGACGCTCGCGCGATCCGCGGCGCCGCCGGCGTCGAGAACGGCCTTTGCGATGGCGTCGATGTTCTGCGGCAGCCGGCCGCAGCGCGTCGGATTTTCCGCGGCGAACTCGAGGAGCGTAGGGTGCGTGAAGTAGTTGCTGCCTTCGAGGCTGACGCGTTCGCGGACGAGGTTCGGATGCTCGCGCAAGAGCGCGCGAAGGCCGTCTTCGTCGCCGGCGTCCATCCGTTCGACGGCACGCCGGAAGATCGGGTCGCGGATGCGTTCGTGCTTTGGCAAGGTCAGATCGTTGGGTTTTGCGCTTCGGACGTAGGTTCGAAGTCTCGGCCAACTTGCAAAACCGCGCTCGCGAGCGATCGTCAACTGCGCGTCGCTAAGTGCGAACGTCGCGCCGGCGATGAGGTCGTCGGGCGCAGAACGGAAACGCGGGTGGAATTCGCGGATTCTTTGGCAGGCTTCGAGCGTCGCGGCCTGCTGCGCGCGCATCAGATCCTTCGCCTGGTGCTTGAGATGCTCTAAATTCGGGTCGGGCGGTAAGGGGCGAACGGGCATAACGAACGTCCTTTCATCGTGAAACCTGACGTCCGCATCTGCAGGTAAGAAAGTTCGTTCGCGAGGTGAAATTGTCTCGAGAAGTGGGTGGACTTCTGTCCTTTCCGCGGACCGGGTGCGTCCCAAACGCCGGACGATGATAGCACGGTCGCGCGCGCACCGGCAAGGCTACGGCGCTATCCGGGCCCGATGACCCACGTCGGCAGCCACATGCGCTCGTGCCACGACTCCCAGCTGATCGGTACGGCGGCGAGAACCGGATAGAAATAGACGAACGCTCCCGCGATTGCGACGGCCGCGGCGCCTGCCGCCCACGGCACCAGGCGGCGCGTCGTCGCGTCGCGGTCGCGCGCCCACTGCACGAAACGCTGCAACGCGATCGCGTTGCAGAGCGCGACGATCGGAACGTCGACGAAAAAATGATATTCGAAGCTAATGCGCGGCGAATGCGACCACGGGAGCCACTGCAGAACGTAGGTCGTTGCGATCAGTGCGTAGCCGCGGTTGCGCTCGCGCCATGCGAGCACGCCGACCAGCGGGACGGTGAATAAGCCGAGCCACAGGCCGATGGGATTGGGCATCGACGTGATCTCGGCGATGCAGCAGCCCTGCGCGTTCGAGGTATCGCGACGACGGTCTTGATAGTAATACGCGATCGGGACGTAATCCAGCGGCCACTCCCACCACTTCGATGAGTACGGGTGCGTGGCGGGAAGCGTGCTGTGATAGTGATACATCGATTGCTGTCGAGCGAGAACGTCGCTCACGGTGTGGATCTCGCCGGGGTCCGGAGACTGGCGGACGAGATCCGGAACCCACGACAGCGAATACGCGCCCGCCGACGTTGCGAGGATCGCGCCGAAGATCAGCACGTTCCACCAGCCGGCGGGTTTTCGCCACAGCGACGCGGCGAATGCGACACCGAGCATCATGACGCCGTACCACTTGCACGCGATCAGCGCTCCGATCGCGAGACCCGACGGAACCACCCAGAAACGGTAGAGCGCGTAGAGCGCGCACAGCGAGAAAAAGACGACGATCCCTTCCGGCGTTGCGATTCGGGACTGCACGAAATGCATGCCGTCGAACGTAAAGAACAGCGCCGCCAGCGCGGCGAAGAGCGTCGAACCGGTCACGCGGCGCGCGAGCGCGTAAAGCACGGCGACGGCCAGCGCGCTGAACACCACGTCGAGGAAGCGCCATCCGGCGGCGTTATCGCCCCGTGCGAGGCCGCCGAACAGCATCACGGAAAGCGTGACGATCAGTTTCGCAAGCGGAGGGTGCGTGTTTTCGTAGATCCGCTGGTTGCGCAAATACTCTTCGGCCGCACGGGCAAAGTAGACTTCGTCGAAGATCTTGTCCGGCGGCTTCGCATAGTTCACGTACGACAGCACGAAGCTGAAAATGGTACACCCAGCCATGCCGGCGTAGTCGAGCGGCGCGCGAAACGGCGACGAGGGTTGGTGCCACGCCGCAGCGGCCGCTGCTTTCGCGGGTTGGCGCGGAGCCGGCGAGTCGAAATATCCGAGCGAGCGAAAACCGAGAACGGCGAGTGCGATCGCAGCGGCCAGCGCGACGATGGCGGCGCTTCCGCCCGAAAGGGCGTAGATATCCAGACCGCCGATCGCAGCGATGCCGGCGAGCAAGGACCACGTTCGCATGCAGTTACGTGACGATCGGTGCCGGGTGAATCGACGCGACCGGTGCGGGCAGGTGCGTTGCCGGGCCCGCCGCGCGTTCGCCGGCGGCGACGGCTAAGCCGGCAAACGATATCAGCAGGGCTGCTACGGCAAAGGCGCTTCGCCGCCGCCGGGTTCGCGCGGCGATCGCGCCGCCGCGCGCACGGATCGCGGCGAGCGGCACGGCGGGAACCGCCACCGTCACGGCGTCGCGAACGGCAGCATCGAGTTTAAAGAACACCGTTGACGGCCTCCAAGAGACGAGCGGGTAAGCGGCGATCGCCGAGAAGGGCTTCAAGTTTACGTCGCGCGCGGACGAGATGAAAGCGCACGGTGCTGTCGGGTACGCGCAGGACGGCGGCGATCTCTCGGCTGTTCATCTCGGCATAGTAGTGAAGCACCACTGCGGCCCGCTGCGCGCGAGATAGACGCCCGAGCGCGCGGTGCACGTCCAGGCGTTCGATCGAATCGCCGGGATCGGCAACCGCGACGGGTTCGTACGTGAAGGCCGATGCCAGCGCGCGCTTGCGATCGAGACGCATCGCTTCGCGGACGGCGATTCGGTAGAACCAGACGCGAAAGGCGAACGCGCCGCGCAATCGCGTCACGGTGCAGTAGACGATGGCGCACGCTTCCTGCGCGGCGTCCTCGGCCAGGCCGTCGTCGCGCAGGATGGAACGTGCGATCCGGAACGCATGTGGCCACGCCTGCTCGAGCAGGCCGTCTGCAGCACCCGGTTCGCCCAGGCGCGCGGCTTCGATCAGCTGGCCCGGGACGTCGGCTCTCAAGGTCATCTCAACACAAAGAGAGTACGCGGATGGGTCGAGATGTTGGTAACCCGCATCAACGCATACCCTCGAGCCAGACGGCTTCGAGCTTTCCGAGCGCGCGCTCGACCGGTTCGGATTTCAAGATTGACTCTTCGCGCGCAGTGAGCTCGTTCTTGCGCCGACCCGGCGAACCGCCGATCGCGTACCGTACGAGGGCGTGGCCGCAAAGCCGGGGAAGGCCCACGGTCCCCCTGGGACTCCGAGGTGAAATCCGTGAGCCAGCAGATCGAACTCCACGCCGCTCTTGACGTTCCGGCCGGACTCGCGCGCGAAGAACTGGCGCGCATCATGCAAGCGATTCACGAGCGAAAGCCCCCGTACGAAGACGCTGCCCTACACGTCGGACTGCGCGATCTGCGGCTGCCCGTTTCCGGCGAGATCGGCGTTCCGATCACGACCGGCGTGGTGGATCGTCCGCTGCAATATACGTGTACGTTGAAGATTGCAGCAACCGAAGGGACGGAACTGTTTCCAACATTCGATGGGACGATATCGGTGTCGCCCGTGGGGAGCAGCGCCTCCGAGCTTTGGCTGCAAGGCCGGTATGAGGTTCCGTTTGGCGCAGTCGGCGCGGTCATCGATGCGACGCTGTTCAAGGGGACGGCAAAGCGTTCGCTGAGCAGTCTCTTGGAATTCCTAGCAAAAGCCGTCGGCGAGAATGTGAAGCGCGACCAGGCGAACCAAATTACTAGGCACCGGGGCCCGGTCTAGGAGCCAAACGCCACATTAAGCCGATGTCAAGATGAGTAACGACCGGCCGCACGCCTTCGTCGCCGGCAGGAGAAGGGGTGCGTGCTCGGCCGAACGTTTGCGGCGATGGTAGCCAGGCGACGGGCTTACGCGAGCGGTACGGATTCGACCGAACTTTTTCAGGCCGTCATGAACGGTCGCGAACATTCGGTCGAAGCGTGGTACGACTACCTCGATCGCTTTCACACCGCGCTGCCCGTCGCCAACGAAACGCTCTTTACGAATCTTCGGACGGCCGGCGACCGCTCGAGCTACGAGGTCCTCGCACGCGCGGCGGCAGCGGCGGCCGGCCGCGACGTACTCGACGTCGGTTGCGGTAACGGATGTCTGATGAACGAACTTCTGGAAGCGTTTCCGGCCGACGCGCAATTCACGGGCATCGATATGTGCGCGGCGGAAGTCGACGCAGCGCGCAGGACGTTTGCGGCAGAGCCGCGCGTTCGCTTCGAACGCGCGCGCGCCGAAGTCCTGCCGTTCGGGGACGCGAGTTTCGACACGGTGGTCTCGCACCAGACGCTCAACTTTTTCCCCGACCCGCGACCCGCAATCGCCGAAATCTTTCGCGTGCTGCGCCCGGGCGGCGCGTTCGTATTCGCGCAAAACCGGTCCTTGCCGGCGGAGCTCAACTACGTGCGGCTTCTGCGCGCGGCGGAGGCCGTGGCGAAGGCGCAGTATCCGAAGATGACCGCACCGGTGAAGGACGACCGGCGGATCTACCACGAGGCCGGGATTCGCGATCTGGTAAAAGAGTCGGCGAGATTCGATCTCGAGCGAATGCGCGTCGAGACGTTCTCCGTCGGAGCCATGATGACGCCGGAGACGGCGGCATCGACGTTTACGCGCATCTATATCATCGCTTCGATTCCCAAGAACGAGGCGATGTTCGCCGCAATCGAGGCGCGTGCGCGAGAGATAGCGGCCGAAAGTCGAAGCGACGTCCTCGATCTCGAACTTCCCTTTCACCTCGTCGACGTGCGAAAACCGGTATTGGCCTTGTCCTAAAGGCAGGTCGCCGCGCGGCCGTCGCCACAACTCACACGCGGTGGCTGTCTCCACGACTGGGTTCGATCTGGCCGCGCTGCGGCGGGTCTTCGACGATAACGCGACCGACGTACGCGCTCGGATCGTACTCATGTACGTTTTGCTTGGTGCGGCCAACGCCGCTGCGTGGATCCTCGCGCTCGTCGTCTTTAACGGGCGTCCCGCCCTGATCGGCACGGCGCTGCTCGCGTTCACTTTCGGGTTACGGCATGCGGTCGACGCCGATCACATTTCGGCGATCGATAACGTCACGCGAAAGCTGATGGCCCAGAACAAGCGCCCGGTTGCCGTCGGGTTTTTCTTTTCACTCGGGCACTCGACGATCGTCGTCGCATTGACCGTCGCGATCGCCCTCGCGGCCACCACGATCGCTCGCTCGTTCCCGCGATTGCAGGACGTGGGAGCGACGATCGGCACCTCCGTTTCGGCGCTCTTTCTGTATTTGATCGCGTTCGTCAATCTGCTCGTGCTGGTCGAGATCGTGCGCGCGTTTCGCGACGTTCGCGCCGGACGTCGCTACAACCAGCAGAGCGTGGACGATTTCCTCATGCAGCGCGGGCTCATCGGCCGCTTCTGCCGGCCGCTGCTGGGAATCATCGGAAAAAGTTGGCACATGTACCCGCTCGGCCTGCTGTTCGGTTTGGGATTCGATACCGCAACCGAGGTCGGTCTGCTCGGTATCGCGGCTATTCAAGCCGGCAACGGATTACCGATCTTTGCGATTCTGATTTTCCCGCTGCTCTTCACCGCCGGCATGTCGCTGATCGATACGACCGATGGCATTCTCATGCTCGGTGCCTACGGTTGGGCGTTCGTCAAGCCGGTTCGCAAGCTCTATTACAATATGAATATCACGCTCGTCTCGGTGCTGGTCGCGCTGCTCGTCGGCACGATCGAGGCGCTGAGCGTCCTCGTCGACCGGTTCAAACTCGCGGGGCCGTTTTGGGACCTGCTTCGACACCTCAGCGACAACTTCGGCGTCCTCGGATTTCTGATCGTCGGAATCTTCGTCGCGAGTTGGGGCGTTTCGGCGCTCGTTTATAAGCTGCGCCGTTACGACGATCTGGAACCGGAGACTTCGGGATAAGGTCCGACAGCCGGTTCGTCCCGCCGAAACGAATCTTTTGCGAGCGTCATCGCCAAGTCGCGCTGCATCTCGTCGAGATGCTCGGCGAACGGTTCGAACCAAGCCCAAGCCGCCGTCGTCTTACGCTCGCGGGCCGCAAGCGCGCGGACCGACGCTTCGATTTCGCGCCGAATCGGATCCGCCAGCGCGGTCGCGCCGCGAACGTCACGCAGCAACCGCTCGATTTCGCGCACGTCGACCGCAACCGAATCGCCGAGCGCGTACCCGTGCTTCGTACTGAGGATCGATTCTTTGTCGGCGATTTGCGCGCGGGTGCGCGAGACGCACATTTTGAGCGCGTTCACCGCTGCGTCGCCGTCTAACGAAGGCCATATCGCGGCGGCGAGCGCTTCTTTCGACGCGCCGGGCCCGAGGAGCGCGAGCGCGACGACGAGCTCGAAGCCGCGGTCCGAAACGTGCAGAACGTCGGGGCCGCGCCGAACGCCTTCCCTCAAAACGTCGATGAAGATCACGTCGCGGCGCACTTTCAGCGGCGAACGCGAAACGCGCGCCGCCAGGTTTTTGAAAATGCCGAAGTCCGTCGGCTCGACCGAATCGATCAGCAGTTCCAGCGACGCGTGAAGCGGAGGGGATTCGATCGGTTGCGCGATGGAGCGCGCTTCCAACAAGCGGCGACGCTGCGACGGTAAAAGCAGCGCCGCGCAGACGCGGATGACGATACGCAGAAACGCGTTTTCGACGGCATCGATACCGTCGATTGCGCGGTCGAGCAGTTCTCCGGCGCGTTTCGCGTCGGGGGTCGAGAGTGCGGCGTGAAGGCGGGCGACGTGCAAGGCGTGGGATGGTGCGTCGACGGCGTCGGACGAGATCGCCGCGTCGACGTAGCGCGCGAAGGCGCGCATTTCGGTATCGCCGCAATCCTCGAGCATTTCGTGTGCGGTCGTGACGCGCGCGTCGTCGTCGCAGTACCACGCCGCATCGGCTACGGCGCGAGCCGCGTCGACGATGCGCGAGGTGACGCCGCTATGTTGGGCGGCGTAGAGCGCTTCTTCGGCGATCTTCAACGTGCCGCGCCAGTCGCCCAGCAAGCGTGCCGCGTCCGCCGCGATCTGCGCGCGTTCGGTCTCGAAGCGCAGGTGACGCGCGCCTTGTACGGCATCGGATTCGTCGACGAACGCGTCGGCTTCGGTGAAACGTCCCTCCCGCGCGGCGATTCGCGCCGAGGTCATCAGCGCGAGGCGCCGCTCCTGCGGTACCTCCTCGGCAGCGCCAAACGGAACGTTCGCCTCGAGAAGCGAGCGTGCGTCGGCGAGCTTGTCGAGCCCGAGCGCCAGCGACGCCAGCCGGATGCGCAGGCGGCGGTGCAGCGCCGGCGACGTATCCGAAGGAATCGATTGCAGCAGGCGCAGCGCCTCGTCGTAGAGACGCGCGATCGGTACGCGTGCGATGCGATACGGCAGCGTCGCGATCCAGACGCTCGGATACGCGCACAGCGTGGACATCTTGATCTTCGCGAGGACGTCGATGAGTCGCAGCGAGGGCGGTTCGAACGACGCTGCCGGCAGGCGGTCGAGCGCGCCGGCCGTCGCTTCTTCGTCACCCGACACGCCGAAGAGCTCCGCGGCGCGCAGATCGTCGCCCGACTCTGCGTAGTGGTGCGCCGCGCGCAGGAGGTAGTTGGCGTCGTCGCCGGCCTGATGCGTGCGAAGAGCGCGGCGCAGCAGCGGATGCGTCTGGTACGCCCCGGTTTCTGAAGAGATAAACCCCGGCAGCTTGAGCAGCCGGTCGACGAAGGGCGTGACGTGGCGCACGCCCATCGCGGCGGAGATGTCCTCGAGCGACGCGTTCGGAATCGAAACCGCCGCCATCATCACCGACGTCATCTCCGGCGTAAAGGCGGAAAGAATCTCGTTTGCGAGATAGTCGTAGAGATCGTCGCTGGAAACGTCGGCAAGCTGGTCGACGAGACGGTCGATGTTGGAATCGTATTGTGCAAACAGTGCGAGCAGCAGGAGCACGATCGGCCAGCCGTCGGCAAGACGCACGATCCGATCGACGACGTCGGGCGCGAGATCCGTTCCCGCAAAGACGCCGGCCGCTTCTTCGTCGTCGAAACGAAGTTCGTTGCGGCTCAGGGTGAGCATTTGGTGGGCGGCGAGATAGTGAGCGAAGCGCAGCGGCAGCGCGGTTCGGGAACTAATCAGGACGACGCGTTCGGCCGGCCGGGCCGCCAGCATATCCCCCAAGAGCGCGAGGACGGCGCTGTTGTCCGCGATCGACTCCGCGTGTTCGAGAACCAGGAGCGCGTGTTCTTGACGGCTCTTCCACGCGTCCAGCAGCGCGCGGCTCCAGGCTGCCGAATCCGCCTCGATCGCGTGCAGATGCAGCAGCGTCGCGGCGATCGAATCGCTTCCGCCCTGCGCTTCCCCAGCCAGTGCCGACAGCGCGCGGCGGGCAAAATCGACCGAGTCGGAGACGCCGTGGCAGTCGCACACGGCGTGACGATCGAACCGGCGCGCGAATAAACGGGCGAGCGACGACTTGCCGTAGCCGGGAGGAGCCCACAGGCGGACTAGGCGCGGTTCGGATGCGAACAATCGCGCCAAGAGTCGCGTGCGCGGCGTCGTCATAGCCGCACTCCCTTCCGCGTAGCGAAAATCCGCTCTTCTAGGCCGGGGAGACTATCGTGCGCGAGGCGCCGCGCCCTGCTTTTGCTCGGATGCGTTCGTCGAGCAGCGAGAACCACGCGTCCATCCCGGCGCCGCTGCGAGCCGAGATCTCGAGGATCGGGATGCCGGGATGCACCTGCTCGATGCTGCGGCGCGCGGTCTCGCGGTCGTATCCGACGGCCTCGGCGATATCGACCTTCGTAACCACTGCGACGTGCGCCGAGTTGAACGCCAGCGGATATTTCAGCGGTTTATCCTCGCCTTCGGTTACGGCGATCAGCACGATGCGCAGGTCTTCGCCAAGATCGTATTCTGCGGGGCAAATCAGGTTGCCGACGTTCTCTATGAAGAGCGCGTCGAACGGGCCGCCGCCGAGATCGTCGAGCGCTTTCGTCACCATCGCCGCATCGAGCCGGCATTCGGCTGCGGTCGTTATCTGACGCACCGGAGCGCCGCTGCGCGCGAGCCGGTCCGCATCGTTGGCGGTCGCCTGGTCGCCGACGAGAGCTGCGACTCGATACGCCGCACCCAGACGCAGAAGCGTTTCTTCGAGCAGCGTGGTCTTCCCCGAGCCGGGACTGGAGAGCATGTTTACTACCAGCGTTCGGCTTTCCGCAAACCGCTCGCGCAGCCGCGCGGCGATGGCGTTGTTCTTGACCATCAAGTTCGAGGCGATTTCGACGACGCGCATTTTCATGCCGGAACCTCCATAGCGACGAGCTGCATTTCACGTCCGCGGACGATGCGCGGAGCCGGGTTGCCGCACTCCGGGCAAAGGAGCCCGGATCCCGGCGCGGGTGCGCGTTCGGCTTCGCAATATTCGCAAAATACGGCGAGCGGAATCTCTTCAATGCGGAGCTCGCTGCCGGCGGCCACCGTCTCGGCGGTCGCGACGTCCCACGAAAACAGCAGCGCATCCCGGACGACGCCGGAGAGCGCGCCGATTCGGACGTGCACGACGCTGACTCGCTCGATACCCTGCTCTTTCGCAGTTTCGGCGACGCCCTCGAGAACGCTCAATGCGACGGTGATCTCGTGCACGAGTTTACTCTTGCGCAAAGCTGGGACAACGCCTTCAGATTCTTTGTCGACTTTCTCGCCGAGAGCCCGCTCGCATGCGCTCTTTGTAACCTCGCGGTAACGTGCGGGCGCCCGCCGCGCGGTGACGAGGCGCGTTCGCCGCGAGCGCGCGCTAAGCGAACGTTAAGGTCCGCTGCCGCGGATCTTGCCGCTCGCCGCACGGGTAACGAAGCGGTAACGAAACCCGCCGAATTTAAAGCAAACGGCCGATTTTTCACCGCTTGCATTTCGTAGTTTTGTGGTCTAGCCTAAAGGCCTCGTTCCAAGTACCGCAACCGTCGCAACGACGGGTTTTTCCGCGAGAGACGCAAGGAAACAATTGCAATGGCGGACACGGTCGTAAACGTACTATGGATTCCAGCCGGTTTGAGCTGCGACGGCGACTCCGTTGCGCTGACCGCGGCGATGCAGCCGAGCATCGAAGAGATCGCGCTCGGCGCGCTCCCCGGCTTACCCGGCGTCAAGTTTCACTGGCCGCTGATCGAGTATAGTCTCGGCGGAGCAGAATTTCTTGGAAGCGTTTTTCAAAGCGGAACGCGGCGAACTCGATCCGTTCGTGCTCGTGATCGAAGGGTCGATTGCGAACGAAGATATCAAGAAAGAAGGCTACTGGACGGGCTTCGGCAACGCGCCGGGAACCGATCAGCCGATTACGTTCAGTGGTTGGATCGATCGGCTTTCGCCGAAGGCCTGGGCGATACTCGCAGCCGGAACCTGCGCGACGTACGGCGGCATCCATGCGATGGCCGGCAACCCGACCGGCGCGATGGGAATCCTCGATTATCTCGGTTGGGATTGGAAATCCAGCGCCGGCGTTCCAATCGTTTGCGTACCGGGCTGCCCGACGCAGCCGGACAACCTTTCGGAAACGATCCTGTATCTGCTGTGGCAAGCCGCCGGCCGCGCGCCGATGATCCCGCTCGATGAGGCGGGGCGTCCGACGTGGCTCTTCGGCAACACCGTGCACGAGGGCTGCGATCGCGCGGGCTACTACGAACAGGGCGAATTCGCGACCGAATACGATTCGCCAAAGTGTCTCGTCAAGCTGGGCTGCTGGGGACCGGTCGTAAAATGCAACGTTCCCAAGCGCGGTTGGATGGGCGGCGTCGGCGGATGTCCGAACGTCGGCGGTATTTGCATCGGCTGCACTATGCCCGGATTCCCGGACAAGTTCATGCCGTTCATGGACGAGCCGCCCGGCGGAAAGATTTCGTCGACGATCAGCACCGCGTACGGTTCGGTCATCAAGACCATGCGTAACTTTACGATGGACACGCTCGACAAAGAACCGAAGTGGCGTCATAAGGGCAAGAAGCTCACCACCGGCTACATCAAACAGTGATCGCTCGTCTAGCACGAGAGGACCGATATGGCAATTAAAGACCTTCCCGGAACCGGGATCGGAACGGGAGCCTCGCGTCTGGTCGATATGTCGTGGGATCCCATCACGCGGATCGTCGGCAGTCTCGGCATTTACACCAAGATCGACTTCCAAAAGAAAATCGTCGCCGAATGTCACGCGACGTCGTCGATCTTCCGCGGCTACAGCATTTTCATGAAAGGCAAAGATCCGCGCGACGCGCATTTCATCACGTCGCGAATCTGCGGAATTTGCGGGGACAATCACTGCGTCTGTTCGGTGTACGCGCAGAACATGGCGTTCGGCGTGCGTCCGCCGGCGATGGGTGAATGGATCATGAACCTCGGCGAGGCCGCCGAGTACATGTTCGATCACAACATCTTCCAAGAGAACCTCGTCGGCGTCGACTACTGCGAGAAGATGGTCCGCGAGACGAATCCGAGCGTGTGGGAGAAGGCGAAGAAAACCGAAGCGCCCAACGCCGGTATTCACGGCTACAAAACCATCGCCGACATCATGACGTCGCTCAATCCGTTCACGGGCGACTTCTACCGCCAAGCGCTGCAGATCAGCCGCTATACGCGCGAGATGTTTTGCCTCATGGAAGGGCGGCACGTGCATCCGTCGACGCTGTACGCAGGCGGTACCGGGACCGTCGCGACCCAGCAGCTCTTCACGGATTACTACTCGCGCTTGATGCGCTACGTCGAGTACATGAAGGTCTGCGTACCGCTGCACGACGACCTGTTCAACTTCTGGTACGACGCGCTTCCGGGTTACGAGCACAACGGCGAACGCCGGATCCTGCTCGGCTGCTGGGGAGCCTTCCAAGATCCCGATCACTGCGACTTCCAGTACAAGAACATGACCAACTGGGGCCGCAAGATGCTCGTTACGCCGGGCGTCGTGGTCGACGGGAAACTGGTGACGAACGATTTGGTGAAGATCAATCTGGGCATCCGGATCCTGCTCGGCCATTCGTTCTACGACGATTGGGAGACCGAGGAGATCTTCGTTCCGCAAGATCCGCTGGGTAATCCGGTCGACCGGCGTCACCCGTGGAACATGCACACGCTGCCAACGCCCAAGAAACGCGACTTCGCCAATCAATACAGCTGGGTGATGTCGCCGCGCTGGTTCGACGGCAAAGATCATCTGGCGCTCGACACCGGCGGCGGCCCGCTCGCGCGTCTGTGGTCGACGGCGCTCTCCGGACTCGTCGACGTCGGGTACGTAAAGGCGACCGGAACGAGCGTGCAGATCAATCTTCCGAAGAGCGCGCTGTCCGGGCCGGTCGCATTCGAGTGGAAGATTCCCAAGTGGTCCAACACGCTCGAGCGCAATCGCGCCCGCACCTACTTCCAGGCATACGCGGCCGGCATCGCGCTGCACAGTCTGGACAAAGCGTTCGAGGAGCTCAATGCCGGCAGAACGCGTTCGTGGGAGCCGTTTACGGTTCCCGACGAAGCGATCGGCTGCGGTTTCACCGAAGCGGTGCGCGGCGTGCTGTCGCACCACATGGTGATCCGCGACGGCAAGATCGCCAACTATCATCCGTGGCCGCCCACCCCGTGGAACGGCAACCCGCGCGACATCTACGGAACGCCGGGCCCCTACGAAGACGCCGTGCAGAACACGCCGATCCACGAAGAAAACGGCCCGGACTCGTTCAAGGGCATCGACATCATGCGCGCAGTGCGCAGCTTCGATCCGTGCCTGCCGTGCGGCGTGCACATGTACTTGGGCAACGACAAGTCGATCGAAACGGTGCACTCGCCGCTGGCTCCATTCGGATAAGCGATGGCCGCCAACGTTCCCGGGATGGGGACCCGAGTCGAGGAACTGCTAGCCGGGTTCGATGCGGCGCAAACGCCGCATCGAACCCGCGAGCGAGCGGAGGAGCTGGTTCGAACCATCGTCGGCTTCTACGGCGAAGGTCTCGAACGCGTGCTTTCGATCGTACACGAAGAACTCGGTGACCGCTCGGACGCAATGTTCGAGCGGCTTTGCGAAGACAAGCTCGTCGAGAGCCTTCTGTGCTTGCACGGCCTGCATCCCATCGCCCTCGACGATCGCGTCGAAGCCGCGATGCAATCGGTGCTGCCGTACATCAAATCGCATAAGGGCGACATGAAGATCTCGCGCATCGAACGCGACGTCGTCTATCTGCGTCTCGAGGGCAGCTGCGACGGGTGTCCCGCATCGGCGGAAACGTTGAAGAGCGCCGTCGAGCGCGCGATTCTCGAACGCGTTCCGGAGATCCGCGAAGTTCGCGCCGAAGCGTCGTCGACGCCGGTCAAAGACTCGCCGCCGCCGGAGTATATCGCCGATACGACGCTGCGGATTCTCAGCACGGTATGAGCCTCATGGACAAGGGCGGCTCGGATAACGTCGCGATGCTCCGGCAGATGATGCAGAAGAAGCCGCCGGCCGGCGAGCGCTGCGATTTCTGCTCCACGCCGCTCGCGAGCGGCCACAGTCACCTGATCGAACTTGCGGAACGCCGTATTCTGTGCGCGTGCCGGCCGTGTTACATCGTTTTCGAACCGGAAGGTGCCGCGCAAGGCAAGTATCGTGCCATTCCGGACCGCTTTCGCGAAATCGAGGCGTTTTCAATCGAGGACGCGCAGTGGGACGCACTGCAGGTGCCGATCGGCCTCGCATTTTTCTTTTACAACTCGCTCGAAAAGCGAATGGTCGCGTTTTACCCGAGCCCGGCCGGCGCCACCGAGTCGATGCTGCCGCTCGATGCGTGGAGCGATATCACCGCCCGGCATCCGGAGCTGGCTTCGATCGCGCCGGACGTCGAGGCGATTCTCATCCAACGCAATCGCGACGAAGCGCGCTCCTACATCGTGCCGATCGACTCCGCGTACGAGCTGGTCGGGCTGATCCGAACGTCCTGGAAAGGTTTCGACGGCGGCGAAGAGGCGCACAAAAAAATCGACGGCTACTTCGCAAACGTTCGGCAGCGCGCCTCCGGGAAGGTGACGGCAAGGATTTCATGACGGATCTCGGCTTTACCGTCGTCGGCGCCGCCGCGAACCCGTACGCCGCCTCGCCCGTGCTCGTGCTGCGCCTGCGCATTACCGAGAGCAGCGGCGTGAAGGTCGACGCGATCGCGTTGCGCACGCAGATCCAGCTCGAAGTGCAGCGCCGTCGTTATACGACGGGCGAGAGCGCACTGCTCGAGGAGCTCTTCGGCGCGCCGGCACGGTACGCAGACACGCTCAAACCGATGTTGTGGACGCACGTCTCGACCATGATCCTTTCGTTTGAAAAGGAAACGGAAGTCGAACTGCACGTGCCGTGCAGCTACGACTTCGAAGTGGCCGCGCATAAGTATCTCGCCTCGCTCGAAAACGGGATCATCCCGCTGAACCTGCAGTTTAGCGGGACGGCGTTCGTCGAACGTCGAGGAACCGTTATGCCGGAGTTCGTGCCATGGAGCTGCGAAACGCGCTATCCGCTCGCGGTATCCGTGTGGCGCGAAGCGGTCGACGCGTCGTTCCCCAGCTCCGCGTGGATCCGCGTCGATCGTGACCTCTTCGACGAGCTGCGCCGGTACAAGATTTCGACGGGCTTGCCCACCTGGGACGCCGCGATGCAGCGGCTAATCGAGCTCGCAAAGGCGCAGCGATGAACCACTTCGCGCCGGCACTCGACGTTGCCAATGCGGTGTTATACGAGGGCTATATCCTCTATCCGTACACCGCCTCGGCGCGCAAGAACCGGATTCGCTGGCAGTTCGGCGTGGTCGTGCCGAAGGCGTACGCGTCTGCGGGGACGGGCGAGCCCGCCGAAGCGCAGACGGAGATTCTCCTGGAGTGCGGCCCGGACACGCAAGTGGAGGCGCTCGTGCGCTTTCTACAGGTCGAAGCGCGGCAGATCGAAGGGTGGAACGGCTTGGCCTACGAGCCGGTGCGGGAGCTGAAATCGGGCGGGCAAACGTATCTGTCGTTTGACGAAGGCGTCGAACGCGAGGTTTCGATTCGTTTGCAGCCGTGGAACGACCGCCACGCGGTCGTGCCGATCGCGTTCGGCGACGAAGAGACGCTCGAGCCGCTGCGCGACGGACGCGACGAGCCCTGCGGGCGTATCGTTCGCCGCCGCTGGCCGCTGCACGGCACGATCACCGCGCAATGCGAGCCGGTCGACGGCCATCCAAACCTTCGCAAGCTGCGCGTTCGCATCGAGAATAATTCGAGCGTCGTGCCGGGCGAGCGCAGCTCGGCGCTGCGGACGGCATTCGTGTCGACCCACACACTGCTCTTCGCGCAAGGCGGCGCGTTCTTCTCCGCGCTCGATCCACCCCAAGCAATCGCCGACGCGCCGGTGCCGCTGGCCAACCGGCATACCTGGCCGGTGCTCGTCGGCGATGAAAACGGGGACGCGCAGCGTTCGCCGCTGGTGCTGTCGTCGCCGATCATACTGTACGATTTTCCCGCGGTCGCACCGCAAAGCGAAGGAGATACGTTCGATGCGACCGAGGTCGACGAGTTGATGATGCTCAGCGTATTGAGCTTGTCCGACGAGGAGCGTAATGAGGCGCGCGCTACCGATCCGCGGGCTCGCGCCATCGTCGAACGAGCCGAGCGTTTCGGGCCCGAGGAACTGGGGCGGCTTCACGGTACGCTGCTCCACACCAAACACGATCCGCCGCGGATGCCGGACCCGTTCGCCGCGCTCGACATTCCGGGCATGGATTGCATCTTCGTCGGAGATACGAAGGTGAGCAAAGGTTCGACGGTGCGCCTGCACCCGAAGCGCCGTGCCGACGTGTGGGACGCATTTCTGGACGGGCAGACGGCAACGGTGCGCGCGATCCATCAGGACGTCGAAAATCAGATGTACGTTGCGGTGACGGTCGACGCGGATCCGGCCAGCGATCTGCACGACTGGTACGGACGCGCGTTCTTCTTTTATCCGGAAGAAGTCGAGCCGATCGGCGCGCGCGCGGCCGGCGGTGCCGCGTGAAACTCTTGGTCGCGGGCATCGGCAACATCTTTTTCGGCGACGACGGATTCGGTCCCGAGGTCGCGCGCGCGCTCGCGGCCGAGCCGGTTCGCGGCGTGACGATCGACGATTACGGCATCCGCGGCTTGCATCTGGCATACGAGATGCTCGCCGGATACGATCGCGCGATCCTCATCGACGCGATGCCGCGCGGCGGAGCGCCGGGCACGCTCTACGTCTCCGATCCCGAGATGTCGGACGCCGTCGGCGCGCTCGACGCGCATCGGATGGATCTTGAAAACGTGTTCGCCCTCATGCGCATGATCGGCGGCGAGGCACCGCCGATCACCATCGTGGGGTGCGAGCCGTCGGGCATCGAAGAAACCATCGGGCTGAGCGAGCCCGTTCGCGATGCGGTGATTCCCGCGGTTGAGTTGGTGCGGCGTCTCGTGACCGAGGCGCTGGCCGGCGAAGCCGAACTAGAAAGAAGGATCTCGATATGACTCGAGGCTTGATCGTCGGCGCGATCGCATTTGCGGCCGCCTTTGCAGCCGAACGGCTCTTCACCAGCATGGCACCCGACATCGCTCGTTACAACCGGATGCGCGCGATGTCCGGGCAAGAGCCGCTGCTCAAAGAGATCGTTTCGTTCGTTCAGGGCGCTTTCGGCGGCGGCGGCGCGAGCGGTATCGTGACCGATTTGACGAACGATGCGGTCCGCTACGCAAAAATGAAGGGCATGTGAGCGTTCCGGCGGGAGCGGAAGCGAGCCGGCATTATGTCGTTTCGACCGCCGACTCCGTGCTGACGTTTGAAGCGCAATCGACGCTGCACGCCGTGCGCGGCAAGAATTCGTCCATCGCCGGATACATCGATGCGGACTCCACTTCGGACGGAACGATCGTGCTGGAACCTATGCCCGCAATGCATATCGACATGGCCGTCGAGGGGTTGACCTCGGGCAGCGGGATTCTGGATCAGCAAATGTGGAAGCTGATCGACAGCAAGCGCTTTCCCCGCATCAGCGCCGACTTGCGCGATCTGGCGCCCGGCTCGAGCGCGGGCCGTTATACCGCCACCGGCGACGTGACGCTGGCCGGTCGCGTACGGAGTTACGACGGCGAACTGGTCTTCGGATTGGACCCGGGCGGTCTGGTGGTCGACGGTGACCTCGTCGTCGATATCCGCGACTTCGGGTTGACGCCGCCAAGCCTCTTAATTCTGCGCGTCGATCCGGTCGTGAAAGTGCATCTGCACCTTGTCGCGAAAGTGAACGCATGACGGCCGTCGAGGGCCCGTCGACCGCACGAGGAGAAGAGAGCGGCATGACGGCGAAAGCAGCAAGCGAGCGGTTCGAGGTCGTACGTTCGGATTCGTCGTTGACGTTCTATGCAACGTCGACGAACCAGTCCGCGTACGGAAAGACGACGGACTTAAGCGGCTTTATCGAAGCGGCGTTTGACGCGCAAGGCACGCTCGCGTCGGATCCGGCTCCGAAAATGCACGTCGAATGTCAGGTCGAGAGCCTGCGCACCGGCAACGATTTGCAGGACCGCGAAATGTGGAAGCTGATCGACAGCAAGCGCTTTCCCAAGATTGCCGGCGACCTTCGCGAATTCCAACGCGGTTCGGTGCGCGGACGTTATACCGCCGCGGGACTGATCACGCTCGCCGGTCTGGCGCGCACGTACGAGAGCGAGTTCACGCTCGACCACGGGCCTGCGAAGATCACGTTGAACGGCGAGATCAAGATCGACGTCCGCGATTTCGGGCTCAAACCAATGAAGCTGCTGGTTCTCGGGGTGGCGCCGCTGGTGCGCGTGCGCCTGCATCTCGTCGCGGCACCGGTATAAGACGCGATGTGCCTGGCAATTCCCGGTCAGATTATCGAGATGTCGTCGGAGCAGCCGATGCTCGCACGCGTCAACGTTGCCGGGGTGCATCGCAACGTGAATATCGGCCTGCTCGAGGACGGTGAAGCCGGACCGGGTGATTGGATTTTGATCCACGTTGGGTTCGCGCTGAGCAAGATCGATGAAGCCCAAGCCGAGGATCAGCTGCGAATGCTACGCGCGATGGGCGAAGATCAGTTGGCGATCGATGAGGTGCGCGGCTACACGTTCGCGGAGGCGGCCGGCGAGGCTCGATGAAGTACGTCGACGAATTCCGCGAGCCGGGCGTCATCTCCGGCGTCGCGCGCGAGATCGCCCGAACCGTCGATCCCGCACGCCACTACCGCATCATGGAAGTCTGCGGCGGCCACACGCATTCGATCTATCGCCACGGGCTGCGTGACGTCTTGCCGCAAAACATCGAACTCGTCCACGGGCCGGGATGCCCCGTGTGCGTGCTGCCGACGGGCCGCGTCGACGACGGGTTGGCTATTGCCGCACGCGACGGCGTCGTCCTCGCGTGCTTCGGAGATATGATGCGCGTTCCGGGTACGCAGGGCACGCCGCTGGAACTCAAGGCGCGCGGCGCCGACATTCGCATGGTGTATTCGCCGCTCGACGCGCTGCGCATCGCCGAGCAAAACCCTGAGAAGCACGTCTGCTTCTTTGCAATTGGATTCGAGACCACCGCTCCATCGACCGCGTTGACGATTCTGCGCGCGCAGGGGCTCGGCATTACCAACTTCTCGGTGTTCTGCAACCACGTGACGATCGTCCCGGCAATGCGTGCGATCCTCGACTCGCCGGATATGCGCATCGACGGCTTCGTCGGGCCGGGCCACGTCTCGTCGATCACGGGGTGCCGGCCGTATGAGTTCATCGCGCGCGATTACGGAAAGCCCGTCGTGGTCGCCGGGTTCGAACCGCTCGATATCTTGGAAGCGATTCTGATGATCGTACGGCAGCTGCACGCCGGCGAAGCGACGGTTGAGAACCAGTACAAACGCATCGTGCCGTGGGACGGCAACGTACCCGCGCTGAAAGCAATGGCCAAGGTCTTCGAATTGCGTCCGTATTTCGAATGGCGTGGCCTCGGCTTTATCTCGCAATCGGCGCTGAGCATCAAAACCGAACTGGCGGCGTTCGATGCCGAGCGGCTCTTCGAAATTCCCGGCGTGCGCGTCACCGATCCACGCGGCGCGCAGTGCGGTGAAGTACTCAAAGGGGTGCTCAAGCCGCCGCAATGCAAGCTGTTTGGAACCGAATGCAATCCCGAGCACCCGGTCGGGGCGCTGATGGTTTCAAGCGAGGGCGCGTGCGCCGCATACTATCGCTATACGGTCCATGCCGCCGCCATCGAGGCCTGATGCGGTGATCGTCCAGCCGACGCGCAAAACCCCGCGTTTTGCCGACGTGCAAATCGAAATGGCCCACGGCGCCGGCGGCACCGCGTCTCGGCGGCTGGTCGAAGGCCTGATCGCGCCCTATTTCGCGAATCCTATCTTGCAGGCGTTTACCGACGCTGCAGAGCTGTCGGTCGACGGGCGTCGCATCGCGACGACCGCCGACGGCTTCGTCGTGAAACCGCTGCGTTTTCCGGGCGGATCGATCGGCGAACTCGCGGTAAATGGAACGCTCAACGATCTCGCAGTTTCGGCTGCGAAGCCGCTCGCATTGATGGCCACGCTGATTTTGGAAGCGGGATTGGCGTCGAGCACGCTGGAGAGCGAGATCGAAGCGATGGCGATCGCGGCGCGCAAAGCCGGCGTCTCGATCGTTGGCGGCGACACGAAGGTGGTCGAGCACGGAAAAGCCGACGGCATGTACGTCTCGACGTTCGGGATCGGCTTGATGGACGATCGCGCGACGCTCGATCCGGCCAGCATCCGGCCCGGCGACCGCGTGCTGCTCTCCGGCCCGATCGGCGCGCACGGCATCACGATTCTGCTGGCGCGCGGCGAGTTGGATCTGGAGGCGGATCTCGTCTCGGATACGCGCTGCGTCTGGCCGTTTGTGGAAGCGCTGCTCGGCGCGTGCGCGCCGGGGATCCGTTGGATGCGCGATCCGACGCGCGGCGGCGTGGCGACGTCGCTGAACGAACTTATCCGGGGCAGCGAGTACGGTGTCGCGGTCTTCGAAGACACCGTGCCGATGCACGATGCCGTTCGCGGCGCCTGCGAGCTGCTCGGCCTGGATCCGCTCCATATCGCCAACGAGGGTCAGTTTCTCGCCGTCGTCGGCGCCGAGCACGCGGACGCCGCGCTCGCGGCGATACGCGCGATACCGGGCGGCGAAGGCGCGGTCGCGATCGGCGAAGTGCGCGCCGAGCCGAAACGGCGCGTGATCGGCATCAACGGTTTCGGGGGCACGCGGGTGATCGATATGCTCGTGGGCGATCCGCTTCCGCGAATATGCTGAAGGCGAGCGGCCGGCGCAACGAACTCGTGCGCGCGATTGCCGCCGCGATCTGCAGCCGCACGCCGATCGCCCGCACGTTCTTCGCCGCCAACGGCGGCGCGATCGCGGAGGCGGCGCGCAGCGTCGCCGAGCGTTTAACTGCGGGAGGACGCATCTACGCTTTTGGACGGGGACCGTACGCGACGGACGCGCAGCACGTCGCGGTCGAGTTCGTTCATCCGGTGCTCGTCGGAAAGCCGGCGCTGCCCGCGTCCGACGTAAGCCTATCGTTTGAAGCCGCCGTGGCGGTCATGCTCGCCGCCGATGACGTTGCGATCGGGTTCGGACCGCCGGAGGGCGATCCGGAGGTCGCACGAGCGCTCGCGCACGCGCGTGACGCAGGTGCGTATACGATCGCATTTCCCGGCAACGGCGCCGATTTTGCGATGGAACCGGTAACGGCCGACGAGCACGTACATCAAGAGATCGTCGAAATCACCGGTCACATGCTGTACGAGAGCGTGCACGTCTTCCTCGAACATCGGCGTCTCGATCACGATGCGGGCGCGTCGTCGTTTCTCTACCCGTTCCTTGGCGGCGGTGAGGCGCCGCCCGAGCGATTGATCGCCGACGTCGAAGGATCGATCGCGCAGAAGGCGTCGGATGCCGAAGAGCTGCGCGAGCGGGTGGCTGCGGAAGAATCCGAGGCGATCGCCGGCGCGGTGGCAACGATGGCGCGCGAGATCGCTGCCGGCGGACGCTTACTTCTTTTCGGGAACGGCGGCTCGGCGACCGACGCAACGGATTGGGCAATCGACTGCGTCATGCCGCCGCCGCCGCTCGTGGCATTTGCGGCCCTTTCGTTAGCTGCGGAGCCCGCGACGATCACCGCGATCGCGAACGACGTCGGCCGCGAGTTCGTTTTCCTGCGGCAACTGATCGCGCATATCCGGCCGCACGACGTCGCGGTCGCGCTGTCGACGAGCGGCGGATCGTCGAATGTCATCGCGGCGTTGGAAGAGGCGCGCAAGCGCGGGAATCCGACGGTCGCGCTCCTGGGCTACGACGGCGGCGAGATTTTGCGGCGCGGCCTCGCCGATCATGCGATCGTCGTGCGCTCCGACTACATCCCGCGCGTCCAAGAAGCGCAGGCGACGATTTATCACACGATGCGTCACGCGATCGATTGGATGCGCGATGCTCCTTGAGCTGTACACCGCTAAACGATGCCCGTACTGCAGCGAGCTTCGCGAGAAGCTGGAATGGGACGGCCTCGAATATCTCGAGTACGACGTCGACGCCGACGAAGCAGCGCGTCTGCGGCTGCTCGAACTGGTCGGCGGTGACGCGATGGTGCCCGTGCTCGTGGCGGACGGGGCCGTGAGCCAAGTCGGCGTCGGCGGGCGCGGCTGCTATGTTGGCAACCGGTAAGGCACGCGAGCGGCGCGCGGTTCGCGTGCGCATTACCGGTGTCGTGCAAGGCGTCGGCTTCCGTCCCTTCGTCTACCGCCTCGCGATAGAAAACGGAATCTTCGGCTGGGTGCTCAACGGCGAAGACGGCGTGCACGTCGTTGCCGAGGCCGCCTCCGAGGCGATCGGGCGTTTCGTCGAAGCGCTCCGAACGCAGGCGCCGCCGGCTGCGAGCGTAGCGACGTTCGAAGTAGCCGACGTCGAAATCGCCGGTTTCGAAGCCTTCGAGATTCACGAGAGCACGGGCGGTGAAAAGCCGACCGTACGCATCTCGCCGGACCTAGCGGTCTGCGACGATTGCTTGCGCGAACTCTTCGATCCGAAGGATCGCCGTTTCGGCTATCCGTACATCAACTGCACCAACTGCGGGCCGCGATACAGCATCGTACTGGGTCTGCCGTACGATCGGCCGCGAACGGTCATGCATGAGTGGCCGCTATGCGAACCGTGCCGGCGTGAGTACGAAGACCCGGCCGACCGCCGCTTTCACGCGCAGCCGGTGGCATGCCCGGCGTGCGGACCGTCGGTGTTTCTCGAGCACGAGGGCGCCGGCAACGAAGGTGCCGCCGCGATCGAGCGAACGGCCAACCTGCTCGCGGGCGGCGCCATCGTCGCAATCAAAGGCATCGGCGGGTATCACCTCGCGTGCGACGCGCTCGATGCGGCCGCGGTCGCGGCGCTGCGCGAACGGAAATATCGCAAGGAGCGTCCGTTCGCGGTGATGGCTTGCGATCTCGCCACGGCGCGAATGCTGGTCGATTTCGACCTGGAATCGGAAGCATTGTTGACGTCCATCGAGCGGCCGATCGTGCTCGCGCCGGCGCGCTGCGATCTTCCGGGTGTCGCGCCCGAGAATCGCGATCTCGGCGTCATGCTGCCGTACACGCCGCTGCACCATCTGTTATTTCGAGCGGGCGCCCCCAGCGTACTGGTCATGACGAGCGCGAATCGTTCGAGCGAGCCGATCGCCTATCGCGACGACGAGGCCAGGTCGTCGCTGCGGGGGATCGCCGACGCGTTCCTGATCGGGGAGCGTCCGATCGCCCGGCGGATGGACGACTCGATCGTGCGCGTTGCGCCGAGCGTGCGCGCCGTTCTGCGCCGCGCGCGCGGTCTAGCGCCGCAGGCCGTCGCGACGCTGCCGGCGGCCGGTCCGATTCTCGCGCTCGGCGGCGATTTGAAAAACGCCATCACGCTCGTCGTCGCCGGACAGGCATTCGCAAGCCAGCACATCGGCGATCTCGATCATCTCTCGGCGCAGGAAGCGTTTACCGAAACCGCGCGTGATCTTTGCGAGATGTACGAAGTCAGGGCGGAAACGCTCACCATCGCCTACGACATGCATCCCGGCTACCGCAGCAGCGAGTTTGCAAAGTCCCTACCCGGCCGACACGTGCCCGTCCAACATCATCGCGCCCACGTTGCCAGCGTGCTGGCCGAACGCGAAGCGTGGGATACGCAAGTTCTCGGATTCGCCTATGACGGCACCGGATACGGCGACGACGCAACCATATGGGGCGGCGAAGTCTTTGCGGGCACGCTCACCGAAGGTCTGCGCCGCGTCGCCCACTTGCGTACCGCGCTTCTGCCCGGCGGCGACGCGGCCGCGCGCTTTCCGGTGCAGGCCGCGGCCGGTTTTCTCTACGACATCGACGACGGCATCGCGTTCGACAAACCCCCGTTTTCGTTCCCCGACCGCTACGCAAAGAGTCGCGCGCTCGTGCAGCATCGCGTCCGCATCTTCGAAACGACATCGATGGGTCGCCTCTTCGACACGGTCGCCGCGCTCGCCGGCTTCATCCGCGAGCAAAGCTTCGAGGGTCAAGCCGCAATGTGGCTCGAGCATCTCGCCCGGTCTGACGAATGCGCCGCAGCCTATCCGTTCCCGTTCGAAGGCGGCGTCTCGGATTTCGCTCCGCTGCTACGCGCCGTAATCGCCGACCGGATCGCCGGACGTTCGCCGAGTGCAATTGCACGAGCGTTTCACCTGGCCGTCGCTGCAACCATCGTCGCGATCGTCGAAAGCTTCGCCATCGATCGCATCGTCGCATCCGGCGGCGTCTTCCAAAACGCGCTATTAGTCGAAATGCTCGTCGCTAAGCTGGGCGATCGCCTGTGGCTGAATTCCATCGTACCGCCGAACGACGGCGGGCTCAGTCTAGGACAAGCTGCGATTGCATCTCTGCTAGCATGAGCGGAGCGGGCGGTGCTCCGTTCTCCCGGGCGATTTCCGATTTTTTCGCAAAAGCCCGGAGGGCGAATTCCTTTGAAAGTTGCGAAAAAACGGTTAAGTAGAAAAAAACATGGATGTTTTTTTCGAGCGGTCGCCCGGGAGAATGGAGCACCGCCCGCTTCGCTCATGCGGTGACGAGCGCAAACACTCCAACGGCCGCGACGAAGAGACCGCTGAGGACTTCGCCGTATTGTTCGAGCGGCCCGAGCGAGGTTTTTTGCAAGCCGCGTAAGCCGGCGACGCACATGACGACGTATGTGAGGATCGTCGAAAGTGCGAAGACGATGGCCATGCCGCCGAGCAGTGCGACGCCCTTAGTCGACGCGTTTAGGAAGAGTGGAATTCCTTCGACCATTGGCGATGAGCCGAGGATAAGCAGCAGTGCGGTGCGTCCACTCGTGGAGTGGTCGTGCGCGTGCACGGCGGCGTCACCGCTCTCGGCGGCATGCCAGTCCTCTTCGTGGTGTTCGTGCCAGTGCACGTGTTCGGGGCCCCCAGCGTGGCGGTGCGCGTGGCCGTGTTCGTAGTGCGAATGGCCGTGATCGTGATCGTGGTGGTGTTTTGCGCGGACTTCCTTCCAGCCGCCGTATGCGATCCATAGGCCGAACGCAATTAGCGCGATCGCGGATGCGAGCGAAACCAGATGGGCGTATCGCACGGCGAGCGCGGCGCCTGCAACCCAGAGTAGCGCCCCCAGCACCAGGGTTGACGTTACGTGTCCGAGCCCGGCAACCGCGGCCGCTCTTGCCGTTCTTGCTATGGACCAGCCTTGCTGGCGCGCTAGGATGACGATCGGTGCCCAGTGATCGGGGACGATGGTATGCAGGATGCCGACGGCAGCAACCGTGACGAGGAGCAGAATTCCCGACTGGCCGCTCATCTTAAAAGAAAATCCTCATACCGGCAATGAGGTTCGTCGTGCTGGCCGTCTGGATGCGCGCGTACGCGCGAACGGCCGCACTAAAATCGTGCGTGAGCGTGGCCGAATACCGCTTCGAAAAAACCGAAAAGCCGTTGTAGCCGGCCAACTGCTTCTGAGCGGTGAAACCGGCTTCGGCACGCCACATTCCGCTGGGAACGAGCGGAAACGTCGCGGCTGCGGTGGCTTGCAGGAACGTCTGGGGTGCGACGCCGGCGGGCTCGTACGCATCCTTGGAGAATTTGAGCTGGACGCGAAAGAGATGCGCGGGAGCCTCAGTACCGCGCAAGATTCGCGGTCCAAAGAACAGGGCGTCGGAAGCAAAGAACGTATGATGGACATCCGACGCGCTGGTCGGGTGCTGATACGAATATCCGGCCCGCGGCTCTTGGCGCTCGTAACCATCTGCGTCGAACATCCGTATCCGGAGGTTGATTGAATCGGAGGCCGCTTGATAGCGTTGATCGGCGGTGGCGTAGATGTCGTCGACGCCGTCCTCGTCGTCCGAGCGCACGAAGGCGCGGGAAATTTTGATTCGCAGATCGAGCTTCTTGTTGACGATCGGCTTGTACTCGGCGGCGAACGACGTGCGGCCCGCCGACGTGCACGCCGGCCCAGAAAGGCAGAACGTGTACGTCGGTTCGACGTCGATCGCGACGCGGTAGGGACCTGCATCTGCCGTGGCCGGGTTGCACAGCGCGAAGGTGACCGCCGTGATGATTGCGGTTCGGCGCAAGATGCTACGTCAGAATATTGACGGCGCGTGCTGCGGCGAGGGCGATCATCGTCAGTGAGATGATCGATTCCACCATCATCAGCATTCGGGTTCGCGTCGACAACGGCAGCGTGTCGGTCGGGCTGAACGCGGTGGCGGTCGTGAACGACAGAAAGAGGTAATCGAGGAAGACCAGCCGTGGCGACGGGACGCCTTCACGACTCGGAAATACAAACTCACGATCGCCGATCCAATGATAGACCATTGCAAAAATGGCGACGTTGCAAACCCAAATCGAGAAGGCCGTCTCCAGCAGCGCGAGGCCGTCGATCTGCGAACCTCGGTGGAGGATGAGATCGACGATTTGGACCGCGCTCGTGAGTACGCTTACCGCCAGGACGCTCGCACCGACCTTCATAACGACGTTTGTGAATTTACGCGAACCGATGGCCGTGGTCACGAACGCGCAAACGCAGGTGGCTGCAAAGATGGCTCCGATCGTCCAAGAGACAACCGGGCCCCCGATCGTATAGCGGTTGGGAAGAATTACCAGGAGCGCGAGCACGACCAGCAGGGTGCTGCCCTCGCCCCAGTCCCGTTTCTCCGCCTTCGCGCTATCGTTCACGTCGAGTGCTCCGCCATATCGTAGTTCACCGAACCGTCGCCCGCGACGCTCGCAAGGGCGGCTCGCAGGCGTTCCCCGCCGCCTTGATCCGGGCCCGGTTTCGTAATGTCGGCCGTCATCGCCAACGTGCCGTTCGCGGCGGGAACGGTCGCAAGTGACGTCAGCGTCAGCGACGTCGTATGGACCTGTTCGAGAATGCAGGCACGAACGGCTTCGCGCTGCGACTCGCTGCAGGCAACGTGCAGCGTGTATGTCGTTTGAAGGTTTTCGCGGCTCCGCGGGATGCGCGCGACCAGATTTGAAAGCGGCACGCCGAAAAGATTCACCGTCACGATGACGCCCGCCCCTGCCAGTGCCTGCAGTTCGAGTCCGGCGCCGGCGAGCGCGCCGACGGCGGCCGTCGTCCAGAGCGTGGCTGCGGTGATCAGTCCCCGCACGTTGAAGCCTTCCCGCAGGATCACGCCGCCGGCTAAGAATCCGACGCCGGTGACGACTTGAGCGACGACGCGCATGACGTCCGTGCTTCCGAGCAGTTCGGGTATGGCGGTGAAGAGGGCAGCGCCGACGGCGACGAGCGTGGACGTATGCAATCCGGCGGCGCGCTGCCGCCATTGCCGTTCGAGTCCGATCGCCAAGCCGAGCGCAGTCGCGATCGCCAGGCGTTCGAGGAAGAAACCTTGAGCCAGCGGGACTTCGGCCATCAACCGCTATCGCCGTCGTGCGCTACAGATCGGCGACGCAGCGGAATCCGAGGTGCGACATTCCCGAATCGACCATTTGCGGCGAACGCGCGGCCGGCCGGAACCGAAGACAATAGTTCGGCGCGCACAGAAACGAACCGCCCTTCACGGTCTTGCGCGGAATTTTGATATCGGGGTAGTTCGCGTCGTAGCTGTCGATCTCGCTGCGCGGCGTTTCCCCGCCGCAGCACGGCGCTTTCGGCAGGTCTTGCTTTGCAACGTACCACGTCGACGTCCACTCCCACACGTTGCCGGCCATGTCGTAGAGTCCGTAGCCGTTCGGCGGAAATTGGCCGACGGGAGCGGTGCGTGCGTATCCGTCGGTGAGAAGGTTCTGATAGGGAAACTCGCCCTGCCACGTGTTGGCCGCCGGCTTGCCGCCCGGCTCCATTTCATCGCCCCAGACGAACGGTTTGCCGTCCAGGCCGCCGCGCGCGGCATATTCCCACTCGGCTTCCGTAGGAAGTCGCTTTCCCGCCCACGTCGCGTAGGCTTGCGCGTCCTCGAATGCCACGTGTACGACCGGGTGGTCTTGTCGCGATTCGATCGAACTGCCCGGACCTTCCGGATGACGCCAGTACGCGCCGGGAACGTAGTCCCACCACTGGCGCCAATCGTTCAAATTGACGGGACCCTTGCTCGGCTTGAAGACCATCGCTCCGGCGGGGACGCCCTCGGCACCGGGGAAGTCATCGGCCGTCAGCGCCTTCTCGGCGACGGTGACGTATCCGGTCTTGCGAACGAAACGAGAAAATTCCCGATTGGTAACCGTATGAGCATCGATCCAGAATCCGGCGACGGTGACGTCGCGTACCGGCGCCTCTTCCGGGTAGAAATCGGCCGACCCCATCGCGAAGGTTCCACCGGGGACGTGGATCATGCCCTCGCGGGTCGTAGTCTGGGTATTCACGTTGTTGCTGCCCTGCCTTCCCAGCTATTCTACCGGAAAAAGGTTGGTGCGTGACCGGGCTGATCGTTGCCTTTCTCGGCACGAACGTGGATGGGTTTTTGTGCCTGGCCGCGGCGTTTGCCGTCGACCCGCCAGCGAGCCGAATCCGCGCGGTTGCGGCCGCCGCCCTTGCGTTCGCACTGCTCTTGCTTTTCGCATTCGCCATCTCGCTGGCAATCGGAGGGCTGCCCGCGGGCGGGGCGGCCTGGTTCGGATTGGTTCCGATCGGTATCGGCGTCGTACGCCTGGTACACGGCATTCGTGCCGCAAGGAACCCAGCGACGCAAGAGCATCTTTCGAGTGAAGGATCCGTTTTTTCGATCGTTCTCGCCACGGGCGCCGATAACGTCGCGGTGTATGCACCGATCTTCGCTTTACAATCCGTAGCGAACGCACTCGCGATCGCAACGGCATATATGCTCCTGTGGATCGCCGGCTGCTGCGCGCTCGTGTTTATCACTCCGGACATCCCGAAGGTTCACGCGCTCAATCGCTTTCTCGAGCCGGCGCTCGCGCTCTTCTTCATCGCCGTCGGTTGCGCCATCGTCTTTCGCGGCGGCGTCCGGATCTAATAAGCTCGTCACAGCGACCGTTTTGCGCGGGAAGCTCGCGACGGGATGCGAAGCTTTCCAACATGGAAGCCGAGAACGTCGATCTGGCAAAACGCGAGGCTGGAGAAGCCGCCGTCGACCGCTACGTGCGCGACGGAATGTGCGTTGGCCTCGGGACGGGCACGACCGCGTATTGGGCGATACGGCGCGTGGGCACGATGGTGAAGGGCGGCGCCTCGATCGTTGCGGTCTGCACCTCGATCGCGACCGAAACGCTGTGCCGCGAAGCCGGAATTCCGGTAGTCGGATTGCTCGAACGTCAAATGACCGTCGCGATCGACGGCGCGGACGAAGTCGCGCCCGATTTCTCGCTGATCAAAGGCGCGGGCGGCGCGCTGCTGCGTGAGAAAGCCGTCGCACTCGCGGCCGATCTCTTCGTCGTCGTCGTCGACGACCGCAAGATCGTGAGGGCGCTCGGCGCGGTTCCCGTTCCGGTCGAAGTCGTTCCGTTCACGCTTCCGTGGGCTACGCGCGAGATCGGCCGGGCATATCCCAGCGCGGAGATCGTGCTGCGCGGCGGGGCGGCAAAGCCGTATGAGACGGACAATCACAATTACATCCTCGATTGCCGATTCGCGGCGATCGTCGATCCTCGCGCTCTCGACGTCGCGTTGCGAAACGTTCACGGCGTCGTGGATACCGGGCTGTTCGTCGGTTTGGCGAGCGCAGTCTTCGTCGGCGGCGCCGCGGGCTTGACGGAACTGAAGCGAGCTTAGACCGTTCGCTGCGGCGGAATATACAGCATCACGACGCCGACGTATAACGCAAGGCCGGCGTAAATGTTGACGAACGACAGCCCGATCGCGATGAGATACCCGATCGGCCCGGCGAAGTACAGGATCGCCGTTCGCCGGGAGGTCGAATTTGCAGCGGTAAGCCCCGCTTTGTCGGCGTAGACGTAGATGATCGTGTAGAGGCAGCCCACCGCTACCCACACGATCCCGTAGACGACCGACGCGAGCGCGGCATCCGGCGACCGAAGGTATTTCGCGATGATCGCGGCGGTGAACGGCACGGTACAGATGACCAGCAGCAGCACGAGGTTGAGGATGCTCAGCGTCGTATTGGCACGCGCGATGAGCGTGAACATCCGGTGGTGGTTGAGCCACTTTATTCCAACCATGATGAAGCTGACGACGAAGATCAAGTAGTGCGGGAACTGCTCGTGCAGGAGCGTACCGAGGCGGATCGGCGAATCGGGAACCTGAACGTTCAGCACCAATAGCGTAATCGCGACGGCGAAAACCCCGTCGCTGAAGCTTACCAGCCTGCTCATGTCCAACGGCTCGAAAGCATCGCGCTTCATGCTGCTACGCTTCGGGCGACAAAGTTTGCGACCCGCTCGATCGCCGCGGGATCGCGCAGGATCCGATTGTGTCCGAGCCCGTCGAGTTCGAGCAGCTCGCTCGCGCGCCACGCTGCGGCGACGCGGCGCGCGCCGCGCACGTCGCAGGTACGATCGTCGATCGAATGGACGATTAGCGCCGGCACGTCGAAGAGCGCCGCATTCTCCGATAAGACGAGCGACGGAACGTCGATGCCGCGCGCGATGAGCACGGCGATCAGCGCATCACCGTCGACGCCGTTCTCCCGTGCGACCCATTGGAAGTAGCGTTCGTACCGTTCGGGCGTTGCGACGAGCGCGACGCGTGCGACGTCCAAGCCGTTCGCAAGAGCGATTGCGATCGACGGCGCGCCGGCGGAGTGTCCGATGGCGCCCGCAAGCGGACCGAGCCGCGCTGCGATTTCAAGAACGGCTCGTCCGCACTCGGGCAGGGAGGCGGTCGTGCCGGAGCTCATCCCGTGGGCGGGAAGGTCCAGCGCAACGACGCGCATACCGCGCGCGATCAGCGGCGCGACGAATGCGTCGAGATCCACGTGCGATCCCTCCCATCCGTGAACCAGCAGCACCGGCGGTCCCGAACCGGAGCTCCAGTAAACGATTGGTCCGGCGTTTTCACGCGAATCCCAGGTCACGTTCGAAGCCGTTGGTTCGCGCCGTTTCGGCGTGATCGCCGCGGTCGCGATGCGTTCGAGTTCGGTGCGCTGTTCGATCAACGTGGACTTGTCAACTCGTCTTGATGCGTTTATTGCGGAACGTCGTACTGCTGCCGGTTTGCTGGCTTTGATTGTACGCGAGGGTCGGCCGGCGCGTTCGAACGACGGCGAACGCCGTCCCGTCGACGTCTTCGTCGCCGACGCCCTCCACCAGCAGAAACGAGCCGTTGACGCTCGCGCGGGCCGCGGCCATAAAACGCCGGCCGGAGCCCTTCTCCAGCGCGCCAAGGGATTCGATCAGGGCCGTGCGCGCGGCCGGCTTTTGGCCGGTAAACAGGCAAAGCTCGGTTCCCTTCGCCGCCGGCCGCGGCCGGATCGCGTCGGCCGGTTCGGTGACGCGGCCGTCCCGGACGAGCACCGATGTGCTCGTGCAGGTGCGCAGACCAGCCAGGACTTCGGGCCAGCTCAGGCTTTTGGGGCGTAACGTTTGCATCGCTTTCGTACTTCCGCCCCAGGATTCCACGGTCATGCTTGTCATAACTAGGCTCGCAGACTGATGGAAGGCATAAAGCATTCGAAGCCGGCCGCACGGGCCGGCTGGATCGCGCCTGACGGAAAGTTCTATCCTTGCGCGTGGTATCAGCACGAGTCGCTAGGACAGAACTTGATGGTGCAATTCGGGTACAACACCATCGAACGCTGGGAGCAGGATTGGCTTCGGCTCAAATACGATCCGGCGACCCGCGCAGCGCCCTTCATCGAACGGACGGGCTTCGACGCCTACTCGGTCACCCAGGCCCAGTTTAACACCCTGCACGATATCTTCACCGCGTTTCTTCTCGGCGGCATCGACGTCGCGAATTTGAAAGAGTATATCCAGCGCGCTCGCGTGCGCGAAACGCGGCGTTAGCAAGAACCGGCTTGCTTGTTGCTAGGGAGTGGGTGGAGGCGGGGGCACGCCTTCCCTCATGTCGTACATGAGCGTGTAGTTGATCACGACGCGCAGCACGACGATCGCGCCGAGTTGACCGACTTCCGTCCACGAAGGTGACACGGCCGTGCGCACGACGTCGCTGCCGATGAGCAGTTCCAGCGCGAGACCGATCCAGTTGCCGAGGCGCCACCGAATCGGCTGCAAGTTCGCAGACCAGGTGGACGTGAAAAACGCGATCGCGGATCGAACGATTACTTCCAATGATGCCGCGGCGATGACGAGGGTTGCGGCCGCATCGATAAGGCTCGCTACCTCGAGGGCGGCATGTTGGATGGCCTCTTCCATATGTAAGGCACTTGGCGGCTCGTCCGCAGGCTCCCGGTCTTGCTCGCGATACATTGGCCGCGGCCAGAGAAATTTTTGATTGAACGGCCCCCGGAGCGCTGTTAGGGTTGCCCGAGAGGGAGACCTGATTATGCTCGCACGCACGATTCGAACCGGCGCGGCCGCGATTTTTGCACTCGGCCTCGGCGCCGCACCGGCTCGGGCTGCAACGCCCATGCTGCCGGCGCCGGAAATCTTTGCTCCCGGCGTCATCTCGGCGGGTGCGAACGACGGCTCTCCGACGTTCGGTCCGGACGGCAATACGCTGTTCTTCGCACGCAGCAGCGCCAGTTGGAGCGTTATTCTCGAATCGGAAAAGACCCCGAACGGCTGGTCCGAACCGCACATCGCACCTTTCTCCGGGCAGTGGAACGATTGGGCGCCGGAGTTCGCTCCGGACGGCAGCTACGTCGTGTTCGTCTCGGTGCGCCCCGACACGCACGCCAATCTTTGGCGCTCCAATCGCACCGCCGGCGGATGGAGTGCGCCGGTGCGTCTGCCCGACGCGGTCAACATCGGGCCGTCGGTATGGAAGCCCAGCATGGCCGCCGCCGGGAGCATTTATTTCGTTTCGATCGACGCCAAAGGCGGCAAACGGCTCTACTGTTCGCACTACAAAGACGGGGCGTATCAACCCGCGCTTCCGCTTTCGTTCAGCGATGGGAAGTCCGGTGACGTCGATCCGGAAGTTGCGCCGGACGAGTCGTTCTTGATCTTCGCGAGCGATGGCCGCGTACCGGGCGACGCGAAAGATCATCTCTTCATCGCGTTCCACCGCGGCGGCGGGTGGCAAACGCCGGAACCGATTCGCTACGCCGGAGACGACGCGGGGGGTTACAGCGCGGACAACGAGCCGCACCTCAGCCACGACTTGCATACGCTATATTTCAGCAGCGACCGCGTTACACGCGTGCACTTTCCGCGAACGGCGGAACAGGCGCAGCAGGATCTCGAGCGACTCAACAGCTGGGATAACACCAACGGCAACGCATGGTCGATGCCGCTCGGCCCGCTGCTGGAACAGCGCTAAACGACCGGGGAAGCACTCTCCGCTCCCGGTGCCGAAACCGGCCATGGTTATGCCGACTCCCATCTGGCTCGCCGCGGGCGTACGCACGCCGTTTTCGAAAGTTGACGGCCCGCTCGCCGGCTACGATGCGATCGAGCTGTCGGTCCCCGTCGTGCGGCACATGATCGAGTCGCTCGGCGGCGCGACTCCGGACTTTCTGACCTGGGGAATGGTCATGCCGAACCTTGCGGTGAGCAACGTCGCGCGCGAAGTGCTGCTCGATGCGAAGGTCGATCCGCGAATTCCGGCGTTTTCGACGGTGATGGCGTGCTCCACGAGCATGATGGGTGCGATCGAAGCAGCCGGGATGCTCGACGGCCGGCATCGCACGCTCGCGCTCGCCGGCGGATGCGAAAGCATGAGCCGCGTCCAGATCGGACTGAGCGGGCGGCTTTCCGATTGGGTTCGAAAATTCTCGCAAGCGCGATCGATCGGCCAAAAGTTCGGCCGCATCGCGAAGCTGCGGCCGGCCGATATCGGCCTCTTCATTCCGAGCGTGACCAACCGTTCCACCGGTAAAAGCATGGGCGAGCACACGGAGGAGACGGCCAAGGCGTGGGCCGGCCTGTCGCGCGCAGCGCAGGATACGGTCGCGCTGAAGAGCCATCGCAATGCCGTTGCTGCGTGGGATCGCGGCTTTTTCGACGACCTGGTGATTCCGATCGGAAACGTGCGTCGCGACACGATCCCGCGCGCAAACACCTCACTCGAGCAGCTCGCAAGACTTTCACCCGCTTTCGATCGCACCAGCGGCCTCGGCTCGATCACCGCCGGCAATGCGTCGCCGCTCACGGACGGCGCGGCCGGAATCTGGGTGGCATCGGACGCGGGCCTCACGAAGCTTCCCAGCGATACGCCTCGCGCGCGGCTGGTAGATTGGGAAATTGCGTCGATCGACTTGTGGAACGAAGGCTTGCTGATGGCGCCGGCCTACGCGATTCCGCGTTTGCTCGCGCGCAACGGCCTCGCGTATCGCGACATCGCCGTATGGGAAATACACGAAGCGTTTGCGGCGCAGGTGCTCGCTCACGTAGCCGCACTCGAGGATCCGGCGTTCCTGCGCGACCGCGCCGGTGTGAACGCGACGTTCGGCGTATTTCCGCGCGACCGGATCAATCCGAACGGCGGCACGATCGCACTGGGCCATCCATTCGGCGCTACGGGCGCGCGAATCTTAAGTCAAGCGGTGAAAGAACTCTCGGCGCGCCCGACCGGGGAACGCGCGATCGTCAGCATCTGCGCCGACGGCGGCCAGGGCAGCGTCGCCCTCTTGGAATCAGCGGGAATCGCGGCGGCGTAGCCAAAAAGCGTCACTCGTGAGTGGCGCCGAGATTCCCGTGAAACCGTACGTCGACGATTCAACGAAGCTCGCCGTCGAGCGAACGCGCGTTGCGTACGAACGCACCATGCTCGCCTGGGTGCGGACGGCGACGTCGCTAATTACCTTCGGATTCGGCGTCGGGAAATTTTCCGACATGGTGCGTCAAGGGGCCGGGGCCCGCTTTATCATCGGATCGCGCGACGTCGGCTTCGCGATGATCTGCATCGGGATCGTATCGCTCGTTTTGGCAGTAATTGAAAATCATCACAATATCAAGAGCCTGGGTACGCAGTATGCCGGTCGCCGGCGCTCGATTGCCGTTTCCGTTGCCGCCCTCGTCGCCGGCCTCGGCGTCGCGGCGCTCCTGGCGATGCTTAGACGCTGATGATACCGGGATATTGATCGCGGCATTCCGTTCGCTCGGCGGCTGAGCGAAGGGACTAGACCTTCGCCGCTTGGCGTCTGGTCCCGCGGGTGCGTATACTGAACGTATGCGTCGCTTAAGAGTCGCGCTTTTTTGTGTTGCGCTGCTCGCGTCATTCGTCGCGGACGCCGCACGTGCCACGGACGTGCAGGGATGCGCGCACGGCGGGTATCGATCGCCGGTCGGCGACATCGCCGCGGTCACGCAGCCGCTGCCGGGCCGAACGGCGGCGCGATACACGCTATTGAATGGAAGGCGGGGCGATACCGACGCCGCCGACTCTCCGATACGCTGCAGCGGCGGAGTCTTCGTTGGCCGCGACGGGTCCGGCGCACCGTTCCTGTGGAAACGTATCGCGTTTCGCGCAACGTCGACGACCTTCGAAAGCGAAGGTGCGACGCTCTTCGGCCTGCTCCTCGAGCCCCCGGATGTCGTGAAGCCGCCGTTGGTGGTCTTCGTGCATGGATCGGAAAAGACGTCGGACATCGGCATCTACTACGAAGCCATGCTGACTGCGCAGGGTGTTTCGACGTTCTTTTACGATAAGCGTGGAACGGGCAAGTCCACCGGCACGTACACGCAGGATTTCATTCTGCTCGCGAAAGATGCGGCGAATGCAGCCGCCGCGGCGCGCAAACTCGCTTTGGGCCGTTTCGGCCGCATCGGCTTCTTCGGCGGAAGCCAGGGCGGCTGGGTTGCGCCGCTGGCTGCGTCGCATTCGAACGTCGACTTTCTCGAAGTCGGATTCGGCGTCGTCGGGACGGCGCTCGAACAAGATCAGTGGCAAGTCGACTATCAACTCGCTGAAGACGGATTTGGGCCCGACATCCTGCCCGACGTGCATCGCGTGACCGACGTGACGGCATCCGTCGTCGGATCCGATTTCGCAAACGCCGGCGAGTTGGATGCGATCGCTAAAGCGTACTCGAGTAAGCCCTGGTATTCAAAGATCGACGGCCAATACTCGGGCGATCTTCTAAAAGGAAAGATTGCGAGCGTGCGCGCCGACAGCGAGAGCTTGCGCATTCCGTGGCACTACGCGGGATTCGACGTCTTGCAGCAGCTCCAAATTCCTCAGCTCTGGGTCTTCGCTCGAGACGATTCGGTCGCTCCGAGCGCCAAGAGCATCGAGCGTCTCCAGGGCTTCACGGGAGACGCCGCGCACCGGTCGATCGTCGTATTCCCGAATACGGACCACGGCATTACAACGTTCCACGTCGATTCGAGCGGCGCGCGCAAATCGGATGGTCTCGCCGACGGGTATCTGCGCTTGCTCGCCGATTTTGCGAAGGGGAAACTTTCGGGCACCTACGGCGCCGCCGATTGGGTAACGACGGCCGTGCACTGAAGACGTTCCAGCAAGGTCGGCCGGGCCTGGAAGCGCAACCTGGGAGCATGGTTCGGAGCGCTTCGAAGGCCGAGCGTTGGATCGTCCTCGCCGCCGGTTTCGTCGTGATGTCGACTGCGGGCACCGCGTTCTCGTGGAGTCTGTACACGCGGCCGTTGATCGCGCTCTTCGGATGGTCGAGCATTCAGGTAGCGCTTGGATTTTCGTTCCTGGTCGTCTTCCTCGCCGTCGGTGCGATCGCCGGCGGTTTCGCGCACGACCGTTTTGGCCCGCGCATGGTCGCGATCGCCGGGGCCGTCCTTTGGGGCGCGGGGAGCCTGCTCGCCGGTTTGGGTATCGAGCGTTTCGGACTTTGGTGGCTCTACCTCACGTACAGCGCCATCGGCGGCATCGGGTGCGGAATGGTCTACGTGGTGCCGGGAGCGGCCGTAACGAAGTGGTTTCCGGAGGAGCGGGGTCTCGCGAACGGCATTCTTCTGTGCGGTTTCGGACTGGGCTCGCTGGCGTTCAACCTCATCGTCACGTCGTTTCCGGCGTTCCGGGCCGTCGCCGACGCCGCGAATAATTTCGTAGAAACGCGCAATGCGGGCACCGCTGCCGGACACGCGCTTGCGATGAGCCCGGCCCTCGATCATGCGGGCATCGCTGTGATCGCCGGCGTCTTCTTCTGGTCGGGAATCGTTTTCTTGATCGTGGGCGGCCTGAGCGCGATGCAGCTGCACTCGCCGCCGGCCGGGTACAGCGTCGCCAGCGTCGCTGCCAGGGTTGCGGGCGAACGGGACTTTACCCCGCGCGAAATGCTGCGCACGCGCGCGTTTTACGTGATGTGGGCTGCAATGTTCGTCAACGCCACCTGCGGTCTGGCGCTGTTCAGCAATGCCGTACCCATCTTTGCGAAAGTGGCCGGACTCACGGCGGCGATCGCAACCGCGATCTTCGGCTGGCTCTCGTCGACGAACGGGTTCGGGCGTTTTCTGTGGGCGTGGGCTTCGGATTTCATCGGACGCCGTCAATCGATCGCGATTTGCTTCGTGATTCAAGGTATCGCGGTGTTTTGGATCGGCCACGCGCACGGCGCCGTCGCCGCAGGCATCGCGTTTGCCCTAACGATGCTGTGTTTCGGCGGTATCTTTGCGATCGCGCCGGCCATTATGGCCGATTTCTACGGCACGCGCTACCTCGGCGAAGATTATTCGTTCATCATCACGGCTGCGGCGGTCGCGGGTTTGCTCGGGCCGCTGCTGGTTGCGGGGCTTGAGGATGCTACCGGCTCGTTAACTGCCTGGCTAACGCCGGTCGCGCTGGTCGTCACGGTCTCCGCGGCTATTCCATTCCTCGCCGCCAAACCGCGCGCGCCTTAGCCGCCGACGGCAATCGGCACGTGTCCGAAGAGGGGCGGAATGTAGTGTCCGGCGAGGTACGACAAAGCGAAGACTCCGCAGCCGTAGAGAACGATTTCCAACCCCTTCGCGAACGGATTTTTGTTGCTCAGCGTTCCCGCGTAGAAGCCGACGGAAAACAGACCGACGACCGCGCAGACGAGCGAACCGATCGTCGAGATCGTCATGCTCACCGGAAGCAGGAAAGCGGCGATCGGAATGAGCGATCCGGCAGCGAACGACGCTCCCATCGCAATCGGCGCACGCAGGCCGGCATTTTCCGCCATGCGCGGGTCGATGCCGAACTCGTCGCGCATCATTTCGTAAAGATAGATATCCGGATGCTGGGTTAGGCGCGTGACGATCATCTGCGCTTCGTCCGCACTGAAGCCTTTGAGTTTGTAATAGGCGACTTGTTCGCTGAACTCGGCCTGCGGATCGGCCGCCATCTCGGCCTTTTCCATGTCGATCGTCGCCTGGACGACTTCGCGTTCGGACTTACCGCCCAAATATTCGCCCACGCCCATCGAAAGCGCGCCGGCCAGCAATGCGAGAAACCCGCTGATGAAGACCGCCGAGCGGTCCGCCTCGGCGACGCCGACGCCGGTGATTATTCCAAGGGTCGTGAGAATGCCGTCTTGCAGGCCGAAGACGATCTCGCGCACGCTGCGCTGACGCTCGAGCGTCCGTCGCTGCGGCGTGTCGGGAATACGCGGCCGTATGTTCACCCAGCCGGGCACGTCCACGACGACGTCGCGAACGGGAGGCGTTAGTTCCGAAAGATCCTCTGAATCCGGCACCTCCCTAGCTTCAGCAAGGCGGGTTGACGACCCCGCCGTCAACCCGCCGCAGGGCTCGAAACGACGAACGGATTTATTGACGCGCCATGATCATGTTCATCACTTCCTCGCGATCGAGCAAGTGGTCGTTGTTTTCGCCGCTGGTCTCGATCGCGACGATTTCCACGACTCCCGTAAACGCGCTGTTTGCCGCAGTCATACCGGGCTTCATTGGGGATCCGCGTTTCACACCGACGTCCGACGTCTCGTCCCCTGAAAAGACCATCGCGATCGTCTGTTCGAGGCGGCCATTCCCTACGGCCTTACCGTCGATGTATAGCGTCACGGTCGCGCCTTTGGCAAGGCCGCCCCCATCGTACGCGAACTCCATTCGGACTTGATGCTTACCGGCAGTTAGGGCCTCCGCCGCAACGATGTCGGTTTTGGCAAGACCGGCGAAGTTGTAGAAGTACGCCGGCTTCCCATCGTCGACGTAGAACATCCAGCCGCCACCGATGCCGCCCTGGGAGAGGATCGTGCCCTGTGGAGTCGTTCCTTCCGGAATGACGAGCTGCGCGGTGACCGAATGGCTCTTGTTCTTGACGTTGATAATGCCGTTTTCGTTCAGATCCCCCATCCCCTTAGCCAGCACTTGCGCCGTCCCGCGCACGAGCAGCGGCCTTCCAGCGAGATCCGCGTTAAATCTCTCCGCGCCGCGATCGTCCATCGGCAAAACGTTATAACGCGTCGCTTCGATCAGCCAAAGCCGCTGCAGCTCGTGGAGCTTGTCGGGCATCTCTTTCGCAAGGTCGTGCGCTTGCGACCAATCCTTGGTCGTGTCGTAGAGCTCCCACACGTCGTCGTCGAACGGCGGAGTCTCGCCCGTCAAAATCCAAGGCGTGCGATGGCGCGTGACCGCAGTCCAGCCCTTGTGGTAGATACCGCGATTGCCGAACATTTCGAAGTATTGCGTGTCGTGTCGATCCGGCGCACCGGCATCCTCGAAACTGTAGATCATGCTGACGCCGTGCATCGGATCTTGTCCCACGCTGTTGACCATGTAGGGTTCGGGAAGCCCGGCGGCTTCGAGAATCGTCGGCGCGACGTCGATGACGTGGTGGAACTGGTTGCGAATCTCGCCCTTCGCCTTAAAGCCGTTCGGCCACCGAACGATCGTGCCGTTTCGAGTACCGCCGAAATGCGAGGCAACCTGTTTCGTCCATTGGTAGGGCGTGTCCATCGCGTGCGCCCAGCCGACCGCATAGTGGTTGTATGAGGTCGGGCCGCCCAATTGGTCCATGTGCGCCGTCAGGTACTCGACCGTTTCCAAGGCGTTCAACCCGTTGAACGGGATCAATTCGTTGAACGTGCCTTGCAGCGTGCCTTCGGCGGAAGCGCCGTTGTCGCCGATGATGTAGTAAATCAGCGTGTCGTCCAACGCTTCGATCTGCTCGAGTGCGTCGATCAGTCGCCCGATGTGATGGTCGGCGTAGGAAAAAAAGCCCGCGTAGACCTCCATTTCGCGCGCGAGGACGCGCTGAAATTCCGGCGATTGGGAATCCCACGACGGAATGTCCTTCGGCCGCTCAGTCAAATCGCAATCTTTCGGTATCACGCCGAGTTGCTTTTGACGCGCGAACGTCTCTTCGCGCTGCTTGTCCCAGCCTTTGTCGAACTTGCCTTTGTACTTGTCGGCCCATTCCTTGGGGACGTGATGCGGCGCATGCGTCGCACCCGGTGCGAAGTACATGAAAAACGGCTTGTCGTTCGCAAGCAGTCGCTGCTGGCGCACCCAGGCGATCGCCTTGTCCGTCATGTCTTCCATAAAGTGATAGCCTTCTTCGGGCGTCTTCGACGGTTCCACTTGCTTCGTGCCTTCGTGAATGGCGGGATACCATTGATTGGTCTCGCCGGCAACGAAGCCGTAGAAATATTCGAAGCCCGATCCCGTCGGCCAGTGATCGAATGGACCGACGGGGCTGGTTTCCCACACCGGCACTTCGTGACACTTGCCGAACTGCGCCGTGCTGTAGCCGTTAAGTTTGAGAATTTCGGGAAGCGCCGCCATCGAATTGGGCTTTAACGAATTGTAGCCGGGAGCGGACGTCGCGATTTCGGTTATGCCGCCCATCCCGACGCTGTGATGATTTCGCCCGGACAATAACGCGGCACGCGACGGCGAGCAAAGCGCCGTCGTATGAAAGCGCGTGTAGCGCAGGCCGTCCTTCGCAATTCGTTCCGCGGTCGGCGCGTCGCATGGACCGCCAAACGCGCTCGACGCACCGAAGCCGACGTCGTCGATCAGCACGACTAGGACGTTCGGCGCACCCTTGGGCGGCCGCAGCGGCTCGATTGGAGGGAACTTTGAATCCGGATCTTTGGCGTCGTAGGCAATGAAGCCAGTGCGGGGCAGGTCTGGTATAGGGAGTACTTCGCGCTGCACCGTTTTTGACGTTGGAGATTTACCGTTCGAACTCGCCATGTAGGGCCTCCAAAGGACAGTGGGGACAGGACGAGTTATGCCTCGCGCGGCCTATGCCTGCAGCGATAATGCTCGCCTCAAAACAGCCGGCGAGACGGCATTGTTTGCCGCCCGAAGGCGAGCGTTTATCCCGAGTTAAGGTAACCATAAACGCTGCGCGGCTGACGATTCATCGTCGTAAAAATTCACGCGCCGCGACACGACGGGTTCAAAAAGGTTGGGGGGGCAAGCTACCGTGGACTCGGCTGGTTCGCCGAACGGGGCGATGTGTGCGCGGCGCGGGTTGCCCAGGGCGTCATTCGTCGCGCCCGAAGCGTTCACACGATGGCCGACATGCGCGCCCGTCGATTATCGGTAACGGTCCTCGGCTGTGGAGGCCCGATTTCCAACGCGCATCGAGCCTCCGCCGGATACCTCGTCTCGGTCGACGAACGGCCGCGCGTTCTCGTCGATGCGGGCGGCGGCATCTTCGAGCGCATCGGGCGATGCGGTCTCGACCTTTCCGCGATCGAACTGATTCTATTGACGCACCTGCACATCGACCACACGAGCGATTTGCCGGCAGTCGTCATGAATGCGTATATGCGCGACCGGGGAAGGCCGATCGCGCTCGCCGGACCGGCCGGACGTGCGGGAAACGACGCGGCCCCTGAAAACGCCTCGCCGCAGCCTGGGGCGAAAGAGTTCGTGCGCATGCTTTTTGGCCCGGAAGGTGCATGGCGCTACATGAATACCTTCGACGGGTTCCGCATCGACGCGTTCGACGTTCCCAGCGACCCGAGCGACGCGACTATCCACGAGATTCCCGTCGGTGAAACGCTCGAGGACATCGGCGTATCGATTTGCGCGGCGGCCGTTCCGCACGGGATGATGCCATCGATCGCATTTCGCGTGGAATGCGACGCGCGATCCGTCGTGTTTTCAGGTGACGTATCGGCTTCGACCGAACCGCTCATCGCACTCGCGAAGAATTGCTCGCTGCTGGTTCACGACTTCGCGTTGCCGGAGCGCGACGTGCCGCACGGGAATCTTCACGCAAAGCCCTCCGCCGTGGGCAGGACCGCGCGGGAAGGCAGCCCCAAGATGCTCCTTCTAACGCACTTTATGCCGGCGATCGAGAACGAGCTCGGCCCGGCCGTCGATATCGTTCGGCGCGAGTATGCCGGCAGGATCGAAATCGCCGAGGATTTAGCGACGTACGAGTTGCCCTAGATGAAGCGCTATGCGTTTGTTGAAAGGATGACGTATGACGTATCGATGGAACCGCGTTGCGACGTTCTCGCTTTGCGCGCTAGGCCTTATTCTGCTCTTCTGCGCGCCCGCTCGCGCCGAGTGTGTAGCGAAGCCTGGGTCGATCTTTTTCGTCACCGATCGCGAACCGCTGGACGATAACCAACTCTTCAGCGGCGAGTGGGGGACCGACGCCAATCACCAGCCCGTGATCACAACCGGCGTCATTTCGATGCCGGTGGACAAAGCCAACGAATCGCGCTGCACGTCAAAACAGGCATTCATCGATGCGGTAAAATCGCAGTTCGTCAAAAATCGTCCTCGTCAACTGCTCGTCTACGTACACGGTTATTACACGTCGTTCGTAGCGGCGGCCGAAACGGCGCTGGCTCTGCAAAAAGGCCTGCACTTTCCGGGCCCGCTCATCCTGTATTCGTGGCCGTCGCGAAAGACGAGCGTGTTGGCGTACGGAACCGACGAAGACAACGCCGAATGGTCGATGCCGCATTTCACCAGATTTCTTGGCGAAATAAACAAGGCGTTTCCCGGGATGCCCGTCTCTTTGGCAGGGTATAGTCTGGGCTCGCGTTTCGTCACCGGCGGAATCGCCTTTTTCCGCCGAGGGGGCTGCAATAATTGCTTCGGGCGTGCGGTTCTGTTCGCACCCGACGTGTTCACGGCGGACTTGCGCAACGCGCTTACGGCTTCGAACCTGTGCTCGGGGAAACCGCTAACGAATCCGACTGCTTCCGCACCCGTGCTCCTCTACGTCTCGAACAACGACCGGGCGTTGAGACAATCGGAAAAGTTCCATGGAAATCAGCGCGCGGGGCAAGCCGGCGGCGATCTCGTTCTGTGCAGCGGTGTCGACACGGTCGACGTCAGCTACCTCAAGAGCGGCGGTAAATCCGGGCACGGTTATTTGGTCGATCCCCGCGTTCTCCGAGACGCGGCGGCAGCGTTCGCGGGCGTGCCCCCGACGTCGCCGCATCGCGGCCTGAAGCAAGCCTCGCGTACCGGCGGCGATTACTACGAGTTGCTGCCTTCGCCATAATCGCCCGAGCGCGACTACGGCTTAAAGGCGAACAGCGTGCCCGAGCCGGCATTCTCGACTTCGAACGGGCCGCATTCCATCGTCGTTCCGTAGTACATGCCGTGGACGAACAGCAGCGGCGACGACGGATCGCACCCTAATGGAAAGCGAATCGTCTGCGAAGATCCGCGCGGAAAGCTAAAGAGCGTGGTCTCGGAGCGCGCGGTCATATCGATGCTAAAAATAGCACCGCCGCCGCCGGTTCCGCCAATTTGCGCGGTCCCGTACAGGTTGCCACTGCGGGCGGTCAGTGCGGGACCCGGTTGCGAACCATCCGGACTCGACCCGAATCGATAGACGACTCGCTCCAAACCCGAAGACGGGATAATCGAAAAAACCGTACCGCAGGGAGGCCCGTAATCGCAATTGCCGGACTCATTGCCGCCCCGCCACGTCGTGCCGTAGAGCCTGCCGCGCGCAAACATCAAACCGGCGGGATTCTGTCCGTCGATGTCGCCTTCAAATGAGTAGACGACGCGTTCCTGGCCCGAAGCGATATCGATTGCGTAGACGATGCCGCATATATCGCAGATGGATGGATCGCCGCCCTGCATCGTTGTGCCGTACAGCGTCCCGTTCACGGCAACCGGCGCTGCTTGCGGATTCGAACCGTCCGGAGATCCGGTGAACGAATGGATCACGTGAAAGTCCCCCGAGGCCGGATCCAAACTGAAGAAGGTCCCGCAACCGTCGTCGCAGCCGTAGTTGGGGTTCGGCTGTCCAGGGTTTGTGGGGGTGATAATGCCGCCGGCGGACGCGGTACCGTAAAGAATGCCGTTCACCGCCGTCAAGCCGCCTGATGGATTCGTGCCCTCCTTCGAACTGAACACGTGCAGCACGCGTTCTCGATCGCTAGCAGGATCGAACGAAAAAATCGTCCCCGTAGTGAGACTACCGGTCGTACCGTACAGGAGTCCGTTGAAAAGGATGAGACCGCCGGCTGGGGTCGATCCGTCCGCGCCGCCTTGAAAGCTGTAGGCGACTCGTTCTTTTCCGGTTTTGAGATCGTACGAGAAAATCGTCCCGTTTCCCGAACCGCCCAGAAAAGTCGTGCCCCACAGCCGGTCGTTGAAGAACACGAGCGGTCCCGACGGGTCGGCTGCGTCGCTGCCGCCTTTGAAACTGTGCAACACGCGAAAAACGCCGGAAGAGTTCACTCCCGCGCGGGCATCTCGCTGCGCCGCCGGCGACGATGGAAGTCCGTTCGCAAGCGAACCCGGCCCGTGCGCGCAACTCGCAAGTGCGAAGACTAGCAGTAAACTCAATTCCAGTTTCTTCATAACACGTTACCGAGGAACCACGATTTGTTCGACGCCGCCCGTCAGTTGCGTCGCCGGCCCGGTAATCACGTTCGTGGGCGTCGTCGATCCCGCCGGAAACTCTTCAATTGCCATGGGCGCGTTATTCGACGTTTGCGACGCAACGAAGATATCGCCGGCGTCATCGACGGTAAAGGTCGATATCGGAACGTTCGGCAGAATCTGCCGTCCCGTCGTCGAGCCTGGCGCAAATTCGAGCAGTCCGGCAGGCGAGACGCCTCCGTAAAGAAGCCCGTAGAGGTTCCCGCTTCCGTCGCATGCGATTGCGGTAAATGTGGAGTACCCGGAGTTCGGAAGGGAGATCGTGCGCGTTGGCGGTAAATCGCCGCTCCCGGTCGGCGGATATTCCAAGATCGTCGCTGCGCCGTTTGCGTACGGAAGGGCTATAAACACATCGCCTGCCTCATCGAATACCGGAGCGCTCACGCGCTGCGCCGTGCACGTCACGCTGCGGATCGGTGAAAGCACTCCGTAGGTGTTGGCCGGGAATTCCGTAAAACCGCAGCTCTCATTTGGCGTCGCGTAGATATGGCCTTGCTGATCGGCCGCTACCGGTTCGATCGCATCGTAGACTATCGGTTGAGGCGACGACGTTGGAATGGAAATCGTCCCAAGAACGGTTCCCGTATTCGAATAGTGGCTCGTATACGCCCAGTAATCCCCCGCAGCATCCTCACCGTACAGTTCCGACGCGGTCTCTGACGGTAATCCGATTGCTCGCGCCGGGCTGACGTTGCCGGACGAGCCCATCACAAACTGCAAGTTTAGATACCCGGTTTGCGAATACGTTCCGACGAGAAGCGTCGCAAGCTTGGTGTTCCCCGGACGAACTACCACGTTCGTGCTGGTCGAGTTGTAGCTAATGGTCGACGTCGTTCGAAACGTCTCTCTCCCGGTCGCCAATCCGTTATAGGCGAAGTTTGTAACGACGCCGCAACAATACAGTTGGCTGCAATAGTCCTCGCCGCACGCCTGATCGATGTTTTGGTTGACGAACCCGGTAAGGTGCACGTCGATCGCGGCCTTATTGGCGATTTGACCTGGAATGACGCCGCCGGCCGCATCGACGCCGTACGCAACCACCGGATTGTTCGAATACTGGCCCTGCCGAAGCTGACCGGGCATCAAGCGGGAGACGATCTTTTGCGCGACACCAGAGATCGACGCCGTCGCATAGTTACTTCCCGGAAATATCTGCACGCGCTGCGAACCTGTCGCGAGCGGTTTAGTCGACGTTGCCGAAGCATACGTCGTCGTCGTCACCAAGACGTTCTTGCCGCGTGGCGCGCTCACGGTGATCGAACATTGCAGCGGAACGCCCGGCGATGGCGTCGCGCACGCCGCAGCGCCGTTCCCGAGTGGGATCGGCCCAAAGTGACGCTTACCGACGCTGCCGGAGATACTCGCGGTCGCAGGCGAGAGCCACAACGGCCCGGGCGTACTCGTCCACGGGTACGGCACGCCGGACGGCTCGATCGCCGGCAACGCGATCGTAAGCGTGGGTGCCCCATGGGCAACGCGCGATGGGTGGCTGGCCGGCTGCACGATAGTGCCCGGCAGCGGCGACATCGTCTTCGCACTGCACGCTGCAAGAATTGCTCCAGCCGCCAATGCGAAAACCATCACGCGGTGCACGTTCATTTGGAAGTACCCCCCCCCACACGCCACCCCTTCCCAGGCAAAACTCCGAACCATGCCGAGAGGCCCGCTCGAGCGAAAATCCTTAGCGCGTTTTAATGAAAGCGCAAAAGCTGAGCCGCGTCATAGTTCTAAGACCCCGATCGCGGGCTCCGGACATCGAGGAGAGAAACCTTGCTTGAACCCATCCTGAGGCGTATAGTGGTGCCAAGTGGTGCCAAGTGGTGACTCATGGAGGGTTGCGTGCACGCGGATTTACCGCGGTTTACGGGGTCGGTGGAACACGCCCTCGACGAGAAGGGTCGCCTTATCGTGCCCGCGCGCTTCCGCGACCGCCTCGGACCGGGGTTCGTCATCAGCATTGCCGAGCCCGATCCATGCTTGGTACTCTATCCCAGCCCGACTTGGGCCGCCTTTTGCACGAGATTAGAGGAGGCTCCTCGTAAGGACCAGCGCCTCCGCCGGCTGATCCGCCATATCTTCGCCCATACAGAGGAAGTCGCGTGCGACGCGCAAGGGCGCTTGGTCATCCCTGCCTCGCTGCGCACCTTTGCGGGAATCGAGCGAGATGTGATCTCGATCGGCTCGCTGACGCGGGTCGAGGTCTGGGCCAAGGAACGCTTCGCCGCGCACTCCGCGCCCGAAGGCGAGGTCGCCGATTTGATGGCCGACCTCGGGCTGTACTGATGTGGTGCGGACGTGAGTCACATCCCCGTCCTGTTGGGTCCGGCGTTGGAATATTTGGCGATCCAGCCGGATGGGATCTACGTCGACGCGACGTTCGGTGCGGGTGGGCATTCCTCGGCGATTTTAGCTCGGCTGTCCACGGGACGGCTCATTTCATTCGATGCGGACCCATCGGCGATCGCACGCGCGGCGGCGATAACCGACCCGCGATTCACATTCATCAGCGCAAACTTTCGAGAACTTTCGGACGAATTGGACCGGTGCGGGGTGGCGCTAGTCGATGGAGTCCTGTTCGACTTGGGGGTATCGTCGATGCAGTTTGACGATTCGGAACGCGGCTTTTCACTCGGTAAAACGGCGCCGATGGACATGCGCATGGATCCGCGCATTGGCCGCAGCGCCTACGAAGTACTGTCGACGGCGAGCGAGAGCGAACTCGCGGACATCTTTTTCAACTACGGCGAGGAGCGCGCTGCACGGCGTCTCGCGCACGTCATCGTCGGGCGCCGCGACGCGGGCGCACTTCCGGAAACGACGACCGAGTTTGCGGCCCTCATCTCCGGCGTGCTGCATCGTTCCGGACATCGCGAGCGCACCCATCCGGCCACGCGCGTCTTTCAAGCGCTGCGCATCGCCGTCAACGACGAGCTCGACGCCCTGCGCGACGGCTTGGGTGAGGCAATCTCGCGCCTGCGCGTCGCGGGGCGCGTCGTCGCGATCAGTTTTCACTCGCTCGAAGACCGGATCGTCAAGCAGACGCTTCGCGGCGACGAGCGCGTCAACGTGCTCACCAAAAAACCGCTCGGACCCACGGATGCCGAGATTTCGGAAAACTCACGGTCGCGCAGTGCAAAACTGCGCGCCGCGCAACGGAAGGCCGGCTAAAAAATCGTGATCGCTCATAAACTCCAACAGCCGCGAATCCCCAACCCGCGCTCGTCGCGCGCCGCGACCAGCTCACGCATCGCCAGCAACGAACGCGAGCGGTACACGGGTATCGTGCGCGTTACGATCGGGCTGGGATCGCTGCTCGCGCTGCTGATGCTCTACGTTATGCTGACGTCGAACCTCACCGGCCTTACCTACGCCGTCTCCAACGCCCAGCAGAAACGAGTTGCCCTCCAAGAGGAGGGCCAACGCCTCGACGATCAAATTGCCGCGCTGCGTTCCGACGATCGCCTCAGCGGCGTCGCCGCGCGTTTGGGCATGCACGAACCGCAGCGGTTCGCACTCGTGAAACTCGGCACGCCGGCCGTAGCCGACGCGCGTCCGCACCTTGCCGTACTCTCCTCGCTGGCCGGCTTCCTGATGCCGCCGGCGGTGGCACGACAACGGTAGCGGCGCGCTCGAACGGGTAAACATGCACAAGCGAACGTTCGCGCGCGTCGGGCCGATGCGCGCGAAGGTGTTCTTCTACATCTGCGTGGCCATCGCGGCATTTCTCGCGTGGCGGCTCTACGACGTGCAGGTGATGCACGGCCCGCTCTATGCGCGCGAGGCCTACGCACAGCGTTCCGACACCGTCGAAGTCTTCGCCCGCCGCGGGAGCATTATGGATCGCAACGGCACGGTGCTGGTGCGCTCGATGCCGTCGGAGAGCGTCTACGCGGTACCGCACGACATCGTAGACGCCAACCTCGCGGCAACGAAATTGAAAGGAATCTTCGGTAAGGTCGACGCGCAGACGGTTGCGTCGCTCCACGACCGGCGCCTCTGGTTCGTCTGGATCCAGCGCAAAGTCTCGCACGACGTTGCCGAGCGCGTGCGCGCGCTCCAGTTGGCCGGCGTGCAGCTCAAAGAAGAAGATACCGGCCTGCGCGTCGATACCGGCGGGCGGCTCGCATCGACCGTGCTCGGCTTCGTCGGCACGGATGAAAACGGGCTGGATGGAATCGAGTATTCCGACGATGCCGTGCTGCGGGGACGATCCGGCAGCGTCATGCTCGAGTCCGACGAGTTCGGCCGGCCGATTCCGCTCGGGCGCGAGAGCGTTATCAAACCAGCCTTTCCAGGGCAAAACCTCGAGCTAACGATCGACTCGTACCTGCAGTTCGTAGCCGAGCAGGCCCTCGACAAACAGGTTAAGGCCTACCACGCGCTCGACGGCACCGCAATCATTATGGATCCGTGGACGGGCGAGCTGCTCGCCGTCGCCAACGCACCCGACTTCGATCCGAACAAGTTTTGGAAGTTCGGGGACGACGCTCGCCGCGACCGCGCCGTGATGGACGCCTACGAGCCGGGTTCGACCTTCAAGCTCGTGACGGCGGCGGCCGCGCTCGATTCCGGTAAAGTCAATCTGCAGACGCGCTTCCGGGCCGCAGATACCCTCGAGGTCGGCGGGCGAACGATTCACAACGCGGAAGATGGCTTTATGGGCAACGCGGGCGGAACCGAGACGATCGAACAGATCATCGAGTATTCGCACAACGTCGGCGCCGCCGAAGTCGGCATTTCGATCGGCGCGAACACGTTCTACGCGATGGAACGCCGCGCCGGATTCGGCGCTTCGTCGGATGCGGGATTGCCCGGCGAGAACCCCGGTATCGTCCTGCCGCCGTCGGATCCGCAGTGGAGCGATTCGTCGCTCGCAACCATGTCGTTCGGTCAAGGCGTTTCGGTTACGCCGCTCGCGATGGTGCGCTTCTACGCTGCGATCGCCAACGGCGGCCTGCTGATGCAGCCGCACATCGTGCACGCGGTCTTCGATCCGCAGGGCAACGTCGCCAAGACCACGCAGCCGCACGCCGTGCGCCGGGTCTTTTCCGAACGAACCGCCGCCACGCTGCGCCGCTTCTTGCGCGCGGTCGTCACCGGCGGCACGGGCAATCCGTCCGCACAGGTCAATGGGTATACCACCGCCGGAAAAACCGGCACGGCGCAGATGGTCGTTAACGGCGGCTATCCGGCCGGCTACTACGCGGCGTCCTTCATCGGCATGATTCCCTACGAGCACCCGCGGTATGTTATCTATGTCAAAGTCGAGCGGCCGATCGGCGCGTACTACGGCGGTGTCGTTGCGGCGCCCGCGTTCACGGCGATCGCTCGCGCGGCGATGCTTCATGCCGGCGTTCTTCCGGTAACCGTCGCGGCGGGTAAGACCAAGCCGAATGATTAGCCTCGCCGCGTTGATCGCCCATCTGCCTGCCAGCACGCAGGTGGTCGGCGACTCGACCCGCGAGATCGCCGGAATCGAAATCGATTCGCGCGCGGTGCGCAAAGGCTCGCTCTTCGTCGCGTTGCGCGGACAGCACGGTGACGGCCACGCGTATATTCCGCAGGCGATCAACTTAGGCGCGGTGGCGCTGCTCGTCGAAGAGGCGCAGTTTCTCACGCCGCCGCCGGGCGTCACCGTCGTGCACGTTCCCGACACTCGAGCCGCGCTTTCGCCGCTCGCTGCCGCGTTCTACGGCGAACCGTCGCATGCGCTCGACGTGATCGGCGTGACCGGCACGAACGGGAAGACGACGACCACGCGGATGATTTCGGCAATTCTCGACGGCTCCGGAATACCGTGCGGCGTCATCGGCACCGTCGGCGCGGAGCTGGGCGATCGGAACTGGACGCTCGCGAATACGACGCCGCAGCCGCCGGAACTGCAGCGGCTGCTCGCGTCGATGCGCGATCTCGGGGCGAAGGCCGTCGCGATGGAAGTGAGTTCGCACGCGCTCGAACTCGACCGCGTCGAAGACGTGCGCTTTCGCATCGGCGTGCTGACGAATCTGACGCGCGACCATCTCGACTTCCACGGTTCGCTGGAGGCGTACGCAGCGGCGAAGCGACGGCTGTTTCGGATGGCCGAGAGCGCCGTGCTGAACGTGGACGACCCGCATGGGAAGCAATGGCGCGGCGACGTCGTCAAGCGCGTACCGCTGCTCACGTACGCGATGCGCGGCGGCGCCGACGTCGTTCCGAGCGGCGTCGTCATGACCGCCGATGGAAGCACCTTTACCGTCGGTACGACGGCTTTTCGCGTGCGGCTGCCCGGACGCTTCAACGTCGAAAACGCGTTAGCGGCAATCTGCGCGGCGCGGCTGCTCGGCGTCGACGACGCGCGGATCGCTTCGGGTCTCGCAAGTTTGGAGCGGGTGCCGGGCCGGATGGAACACGCCGGCGGCGGCGACGTCGACGTTGTCGTCGACTACGCGCACACGCCGGACGCGCTCGAGAACGCGCTGCGCGCGCTGCGCGAAACGACGAACGCGTCGCTGGCGGTCGTCTTCGGCTGCGGCGGCGATCGCGATCGCGGCAAGCGCCCGCAGATGGGGGCGGTCGCGGCGAGCTTGGCCGACCGCATCTACGTTACGAACGACAACCCGCGCAGCGAGGATCCGCAAACGATTGTCGACGAGATCGTCGCAGGGATCGGCGCGCACGAGCACGCGGTCGAGCTGGACCGGCGTAGTGCGATCGCGCGCGCGATCGCCGAGGCCAAGCCGGGCGACATCGTTTTGGTCGCGGGCAAGGGTCACGAAACCTATCAGATCGTCGGCGAACGGGTTCTGCCGTTCGACGATTTGGCGATAGCGCGCGAACTGCTCGAGCGGCGGCCCGCATCGTGAGGCTCCCGATGCGCGTCGCACTCGACGCGGCGGCAGGGACGTTATTCGAAGCCGGCGTCACGCCCGAAGACGTTCGCATCGTCACCGACACGCGCACGCTCGAGCCGGGCGACACGTTTCTCGCGCTGCGTGGTCCGAACTTTAACGGGCACGACTATACGCGCGAGGCCGTTGCTCGCGGTGCGGCGATGGTCGTGATCGACGAGCTGCAGGCACGCGTCGAAGGAGCGCCGGCGATGCTGGTGGGGAGCACGAACGACGCATACATGGCGCTTGCCGGCGCAGCGCGCAGCCTTTTCACCGGTCGGGTGATCGGGATCACGGGCAGTGCCGGCAAAACGACCACCAAAGTGCTGCTGAAGCAGCTGCTGGCGACGCGGTACGGGGACCGCGTGCTCGCCGCACCGGCCAACGAAAATAACGAGGTCGGGGTGAGCCGCCTGCTGCTCAACCTTTCGAACGAGCGGCACGACGTGGCGGTCGTCGAGATGGGCGCGCGTCACGCCGGCGATATCGCGCAACTCGTTGCCATCGCGCGCCCCGAGATCGGCGTGCTCACCAACGTGGGTGAGGCGCACCTGGAGATCATGGGTTCGCGCCGGGAACTCGAGGATACGAAGTGGGCGATCTTCGGATTGGGCGCACGCGCGGTCATCAACGCCGAGGATACCGTGTCAACCGAACGCGCGGCTTCGCTGGCGGAGCCGCCGCATTGGTTTGCGGCGCTGGGCGAGGCGGCATCGTTCGTAGCGTCCGCACGCGCGACGGCGCTTCTCGGCCGCAATCGGCTGATCGAGTGCGCCGGCGGCCGGACGCGGGAATACGCGGTCGACGTTCGCCTGCCGGGCGTCCACAATCGCGCCAACCTCGCAGCGGCGCTCGCGGGTGCGCTCGAAGTGGGTGCCGGTCTCGAAACGATGATTGCGGCGCTGCCCGGCCTGGAGCTGCCCGAAGGGCGTTTCCAATCGATCCGGCTCGCAGGCCTCCCGCGAATTATTTTCGATGCGTACAATGCCAACGCGAGCGGCGTCGTCGCCGCGCTGGACGCGTTTGCGCAGGAGCCGGGCGCACGCCGGATCGCCGTGCTTGGCAGCATGGCGGAGTTAGGGGACGAAGCGGCCGAGCTTCACGAACGCGTCGGCGAGCACGCAGCGGCCAAAGTCGACGCATTGCTGGTCGGCGGCGATTTCGCCGAGACGATCGCGCGCGGTGCCGAGCGCGCAGGGTTCTCCTCGAAGAGCATCGTGCGGTTTGCGACGAATGCACAAGCTGCAGCCTGGCTGCGCGCGAACGCGCGTCCGGAAGACGTCGTCCTGCTCAAGGGCTCGCGCAAGTACAAGTTAGAGGAGATCGTCGAGGAGTTGAAACCGTGAGCGTAGCGACGCGCGGGCTAGCCGTCACGCGGCCGGAGGTACCGGCCGGAATCGTTGCGATTCCGGTGCGTACGCCGCTGGTCGCCGCCGGCGACGATCTCGCCGGCGTCGTGAGCGACGCGGTGCGCGGCATCGCGCGTCGCGGCGACGTGGTTGCCGTTTCCGAGACCGCGGTGGCAATCGCGCAAGGCGAGTTCGTTCCGGCCGAGTACATTCGGCCGTCGAAGCTGGCGTACGCGCTCTCGCGCCGCGCCGGCGCGCTCGCGACCGTGAACCAGCCGGAATCGATGCAGCTCGTGATCGACGACGTCGGCGTCTGGAAAGTACTGTATGCAACGGCGGCGCATATCGCCGGGCGCGTTCGCGGCAAGCGCGGCGTCTTCTACGAAGTGATGGGCGAAGCGATCACCGCCATCGACGGATACACGGGCACGATGCCGCCGTACGAGCGCGCGATCGTGCTCGCACCGCGCGAACCCGATGCCTTCTCGCAGTCCGTGCTGGAACGCTGCGGCGCGGGATGCGCCGTGGTCGATGCCAACGATTTGCAGAAGGCAAAGGTGCTAGGTGCATCGCACGACGTGAACCGCGAGACGGTCGAGCGCGCGCTGCTCGATAATCCGCACGGCAACGGCGACGAGCAGACGCCGATCGTCGTGCTGAAGTGGCGCGGCACCGGCCGTAACCCGCTGCTGGCGGAGCGTGCCGAATGAACCCGCTGGTCTTCGACGTCATCTGGGTTGCCGGCGCGTTCGTCATCGCGGTCCTATTTTGCTCGGTGCTGCTGCCGGTGCTGCAGCGCGCTCAGTTTCGTCAACACGCCTACGAAGACGCGCCGCAGAGCCATCAGAAGAAGACGGGAACCCCGACGATGGGCGGCATCGTGTTCGTCCTGGTGCTGGTGCCGGTCTTCGCGCTGCGCGATCTGACGCTCGTTGAGGAACTCTTTTTCTTGGTTGCGGCGTGCGCCGCGATCGGCTTTATCGACGACCTGCTCTCGATTCGCTCCGGCACGAATCGCGGTTTGAGCGCCCGAACGAAGTTCCTCGCAAGCATCCTCGTCGCGATCACGTTCTTACGCTGGACGGATCAATCGTACGCGCTCTTTCCGCGCGACGTGCTCTTTCACTCAGGATCGTACGCGATGATCGTGCCGCATTGGCTGTGGCTAACGCTCGGGATGCTCGCAATTGCCGGCACGATTCATGCGGTGAATCTCACCGATGGGTTGGACGGCCTGGCTGCCGGATCGATGATCCCGCCGCTGGTCGCCTTTGCATCGATCTCTGCGGGTATGGGTCTTGCGGCACCAACGGCCGCCGCGCTTTCCGGAATTGGCGGCTGTGCCGGATTTTTGGTGTACAACCGGCATCCGGCGAAGATGTTCATGGGCGATACGGGCTCGCTCGCGCTGGGCGCGCTGCTCTCGGGTATCGCGATTCTTACCGGTGAGATGCTGCTGCTGATCCTGGTCGGCGGCGTATTCGTGGCGGAAACGCTCTCGGTGATTCTGCAAGTGACGTACTTTAAGCTGAGCGGCGGCAAGCGCATCTTCCGCATGAGCCCGTTGCACCATCACTTCGAACTCGGCGGTTGGCCCGAAACCAAGGTCACGTCACGCTTTTGGGTCGCCTCCGCCGCCCTATCCCTCGCCGGCTGGGCTATCGTACGATGATGCTTTGTCATCCTGAGCGTAGGGCGAAGCCCGTAGTCGAAGGATCGCGCCCCTGTCATCCTGAGCGTAGGGCGAAGCCCGTAGTCGAAGGATCGCTACGCGGGTTAAACTTGGGAAGCAGTCCTTCGACTACGCTCCCCTTCGACTCGCTTCGCTCGCTCAGGATCGCCACGCTCAGGATGACAATGCTTCGCACGGTGGCAATAAATGTTTAATTTCGATAGCACCGAGACGATGCTGGTAATCGGGCTTGGGAAGAGCGGTCTGGCGAGCGTCGAGGTGCTGCGCGCGCGGGGCGTCACGATTTACGCAACCGATGAGAAGCCGGTCGATCAGCTCTCCGAGCAGATTGCATTCGTGCAATCCGCGGGCGCAACGTTCGTCGAACCGAACGCTCTCGATCGCGTCCTCGCTCGCTTGAGTTCCGCCGTGCTATCGCCCGGCGTTCCGCCGACGTCGCCGGTGGTGCGGCTCGTGCAGGATGCCAACGTCGCCGTCGTCGGCGAGGTTGAGGTCGCGTACCGGCTGTGCAAGGCTCCGATCATCGCGGTGACCGGCACGAAAGGAAAATCGACGACGACGGCGCTGATCGGGCACCTGCTGCGGGCCTGCGGACTCAACGTTCGCGTCGGCGGGAACATCGGCAACCCGCTCATCAAGGAAGTGCTGGACGTCGACGCGCAGAGCTGGGTGGTCGCCGAAGTGTCGTCGTTCCAACTCGAAACGATTCGTTCGTTCAAGCCGCGCGTTTCGGTGCTGCTCAACATCGCTCCCGATCATCTCGACCGCTATTATTCGATGGACGAGTATGCCGAAGCCAAGTATCGCATCTTTGCCAACGCGGCGATGAACGATTGGTTCGTCGGCAACTTCGACGACCCGCGCGTGGCCGAACTGCACTGGAAGCAGGGAGAGACGCGCGTCCAGGCGCGTCAGCTCTGGTTCACGCTGGATCCGAACGACGAGCAGGCGACGATGCGCTTGCGCGGCGACGCGCTCGTCTATGCGCCGGTAACCGGCGATCCGCGCCCGATCTCCGTGATCGACCGCGCGGAAATTCCGCTCGCCGGCGAGCACAACGTGCAGAACGTCATGGCGGCGCTGCTGGCCGCACTCGCCATCGGCTGCGATCCGGAGGCGCTGCGCGAAGGTGTGAAAACGTTCCGCGCGATGCCGCATCGACTCGAGCCGGTTGCCGAAATCGACGGCGTGCTTTACGTCGACGATTCGAAGTCGACCAACCCCGGGTCGGTGATCGCGGCGCTGAATGCGTACGACCGGCCGATCGTGCTGATCGCCGGCGGCCGCCCGAAGGGCACCGGCTTCGGAGAGATGGGCGAAGCGATTCGCGATCGCGCCAAGACGCTGGTGGCGATCGGCGAGGCCGCCGAAGCGATTGCCGCGGAGAGCGGCGGCGTGACCGTCCTGCGGGCCGATTCGATGGAAGACGCGGTCGAGCGCGCGCGTGAAAGCGCCGCAAGCGGCGACGTCGTACTGCTCTCGCCGGGCTGCGCTTCGTTCGACATGTTCCTCTCGGCGGAAGATCGGGGCGAGCGCTTCGTGAAGGCCGTAAACGGCCTCCGGGAGCACGCCGGTGCGTAACGCGTCGGCCGTCCGGCGCGAGGCCAAGCCGCCCGACCGCGCGCCGGTCCGTTCGTTCGTGGCGGCGCCGCCGGATACGATACTCTTCGCGTCGGTGGCGGCGCTGGTCGCGATCGGGCTCGTGATGGTGTTCTCGGCATCGAGCGCCACCGCGTACGCGGATTACGGAGACGTCGCATATTACGTGAAGCGCCAGTTTGTCTGGCTCGTCGTCGGTCTAATCGCAGCGTTCTTCGCGTACCGCATCGACTATCAGAAGCTCAAAAAACCGGCACCGTACATCCTGCTCGCCGCCGTCGTCGCGCTCGCACTCGTCTTCGTTCCGCACGTTGGGCTCGGCGCCAACGGCGGCCGCCGCTGGATCGGCTTATCCTCGATCTCGCTTCAGCCGTCGGAGTTTGCGAAACTCGGTCTGGTCGTGTACCTTGCTGCGATGCTGGCGACGCGCGGGGAACGAATAACGTCGCTGGCCAAAGGGCTTTTCCCGCTCTGCGTACCGGTCTTCATCATGGCGGTCATGATCCTCAAAGAACCGGACATGGGCACGGCCAGCCTGCTCGTCTTTACCGCGTTCGCGATGTTCTTTGCGGCGGGCGCCCGTATCTCACATCTTTTCGCGATCGCAATGGTGACGATACCGTTCGCCGCCTTGACGGTGCTCGCGAGCCCGTATAAACGCGCGCGCGTCTTTGCATTCTGGGACCCGTGGAAGGATCCGCAGAATACTGGTTTTCACATCGTTCAGTCGCTGCTCGCGCTCGGCAGCGGCGGCATCTTCGGCGTCGGTCTCGGCGCGTCGCGCGCGAAATTTTTCTACCTGCCCGAACAATACACGGACTTCATCTTCTCGGTTCTCGGGGAGGAACTCGGCCTTCTCGGCGCGCTCGCGGTGGTCGCGCTGTTCGTAGTATTCGCGTATCGCGCGATCAAGATCGCCATTGCCGCGCCCGACCGCTTCGGGTACTTCATCGTCATCGGCTGCACGGCGATCGTCGTCATTCAGGCGTTTGTGAACATCGGCGTCGTCACGTCGTCGTGGCCCGTAACCGGCGTTCCGCTGCCGTTCATCTCGTTCGGCGGAAGCTCGCTGATCGTCAATCTCATCGCGGTGGCGCTGATCGCCAACGTCGGTCGCTACCGGCGCGTCGATCCGCAAAAACCGTGAGCGACGCACCCTCCGACTCGGTCGACGAAGACTTGCGAGGACTGGCCGCTTCCTGCGCGGCAATGGGTTCGCCGTTCTATGGCGTGCTGTTCGACGAGGCGGCAAAAGACTATCGCAACGGCGGACCGGTGCGCGCGTTCTTCAACGCCGACCCTCGACGCCGCCACGCTTCGCGCATCGGCCTTCGTCTGGGCGGCGCGCTGCAGCTACGCGCGCTCGAGGGCAGCGCCCCGGGGCTCGCGGCGCATTTTCCGTCGACCGGCGGCGACGGCGACGCCGCCGCCGCGTGGAGCGAGGCGCGCCGGCTCCTTGCCGAAAACGGCGAGCGTTTCGGCGAACTTTTCGATCGGACGCCGCAGACCAACGAAGTCGCGCGATCGATGCCGCTGCTCGGCGGACTGCTGGCAATCGTCGCCGCGACGCGGCTTCCGGTCGCGCTCCTGGACGTCGGAAGCAGCGCCGGGCTCAACCTGCGGCTCGATCGGTATCGCTACGAAGGCGACGGCTGGTCTTGGGGCGACGCCGGTTCGCCGCTGGTCTTACGGAACGAAACGGTTTCCGGCCGGCCGCAGCACCTCGACGTTCGGCCCCAGATCGTCGAGCGCGCCGGCTGCGACCTGCATCCGCTCGACGTGACGAGCGAACGCGATTGCTTGGAGCTGCGTTCGTTCGTCTGGCCCGATCAAGGCGAACGCTTTGCGCGACTGAACGCCGCGATCGCCGTCGCGCGCCGCGTCCCGGCCGAAATCGACCGTGCCGATTTTCTGCAGTGGATTCCGCGCCGCGTGGTGCCGCGCGAAAACGCCGTGACGATCGTCATGCATTCGGTCGTAACGGAGCATCTCGCGGAGCCCGTCTGCGACGCCATGCGAGCTTCGATCGAAACGGCATGCGCCGCCGCGACGGATGCACGGCCGATGGCGTGGCTGCGGATGGAACTCGACGCCGGCATGCGGTACGAAACGCGCGTCACGCTGTGGCCGACGCGCGAGGAACGGACGATCGCGCGCTCCAACGGTCACGCGCAGGCGATCGCATGGGCGAGCGCATGAAGGTGGTTTTCGCGGGCGGAGGTACGGGCGGGCACCTCTACCCGGCGATCGCGATCGCCGGCGCGCTCGGCGATTCGGCGACGATCGACTTCATCGGCACGGCGGATCGTCTCGAAGCGACGGTCGTGCCGGACGCCGGCTATCGCTTGCACGTCGTGTCGAGCCGCCCGCTGACGCGCCGCGTTTCCTTCGAACTCGTGCGCACGTTTTTCGCAAATCTCGGCGGAACGCTGCAGAGCATCGGCCTTCTTCGCAAGCTTCGCCCGGACATCGTGATCGCGACCGGCGGCTACGTCTGCTTCCCCGCCGTCCTCGCAGCGCGCGTGCTGCGTTTCTTCGGTGCGTACCGCGGCGCGATCGCGTTGCTCGAGCCGAACGCGCGTCCCGGCCTGACCAACCGGCTTCTCGCGCCACTCGTCGACGAAGTATGGGGCGCCTTTCCGAACGCCGACCCGCGCTTTGACGGCAAATACGCGTTTACCGGAATTCCGGTTCGCGCAGGGCTGCGCGCGCTGCCGCCGCGGGACGCGGCGATCGAGCGATTGGGATTGAATCCCGCGCGCCGCACGCTGCTCGCGATGGGCGGCAGTCAGGGCGCGCGAACGATCAACGACGCGCTCGCCGCGCTGCTGAAGAGCGACGGGCTGCCGGCAGGGTGGCAACTGATCCACGTCACGGGTGAAAAGGAATACGACCGCGTTCGTGCGGCGATCGGAAAGCCCGAAGGTGCGATCCGGCCGTACTTGCACGATCTTTCGGACGCCTTCGCCGCCGCGGATTTGGTGCTGGCGCGCGCGGGCGCATCGACGCTCGGCGAACTCGCGGCGATCGGCATGCCGTCGATTTTGGTCCCGTATCCGTTCGCCGCGGAGAACCACCAAGCGGCCAATGCTGAAGAATTCGCGGCCGCCGGAGCGGCGGTCGTGGTAGCCGACCGCGACCTCGACGCCGGGCGGCTGCGCCTCCTCCTGGCCGAAACCGTGGTACCGCAGCGCCTCGACGCACTGCGGGCGGCGGCGCAGCGACTCAAAACCAGCGACCCCATTGCGACCATTCTCGCCCGGATTGCCGCGCTCGCTGCGCGAAAGGGCGAGTAAGCAGCATGGAGCAGGGTACGTATCACTTCGTCGGGGTCGGCGGCATCGGGATGAGCGCAATCGCGCGAATTCTGATCGCTCGCGGCGAGTCCGTATCCGGTTCCGATGTGAAGAGTACGCCGCTTATCGAGCAGCTGCAAGCCGAAGGCGCGCGCGTCACGATCGGTCACGATGCCGGCAACATCGCGGGCGCCCACACCGTCGTAGTCAGCTCGGCGATCGATCGGGGCAATCCCGAATACGTCGCCGCTCAGCGTGCCGGCACGCCGATTCTGCATCGCGGCGAGATGCTCGCGCGCGTCATGCATGGGCGGCGGGGCATCGCGGTGTGCGGTACGCATGGAAAGACCACGACGACCGCGATGACGCACGCGGCGCTGCGTTTGTGCGGGATCGATGCGAGCCTGGTGCTCGGCGGCATCGACGGCTTGCTTGAGACGAACGCGCACGAAGGCACCTCGCCCTGGTTCGTGACGGAAGCCGACGAGTCGGACGGATCCTTCGCGCTTCTGGCGCCGTCGATGGCGATCGTCACCAATATCGAAAACGATCATCTCAATAGCGACGACGAACTGCCCGCGCTCGTTCGCGCCTTCGACGCGTTCCTCGAAAAGCTGCCGGACGACGGCGTTGCGATCGTCGGCGTCGACAATCCGCTCTCGGCGTCGCTGGGCGGCAACGGGCGTCGCGCCAAAACCGTGACGTACGGCATCGCCCGGACCGCCGATCTGCGCGCGGAGAATCTGTTCTTCGACGGGCTGGGCGCGAGCTTCGATGCGGTCGCCGGCGACGACCATCTTGGAGCGGTCGAACTGCGCGTCCCGGGCGCGATCAACGTGCAAAACGCGCTGGCCGCGATCGCGGTCGCGCGCGAACTCGGTATTCCATTCGTGCGCATCGCCGCTGCGCTCCACGCATTTCGCGGCGTCCGCCGCCGCTTCGATATTCTCGCGCGCAGCGAACGCCTGGTGGTCGTCGACGACTACGCGCATCACCCGACCGCGGTCCGTGCGACGATCGCCGCCGCCCGCCAATACCATCCGGGGCCGATCTTCGTCGCCTTTCAGCCGCACCGCTATTCCCGCACCGCCTTCTTGGCGCGCGACTTCGCCGACGCGCTGCGCGGCGCGGATCGGGTCTACCTCGCGCCGATCTATGCGGCGTCCGAGCCCGCCATACCCGGGGTCAGCGAACGCTCGATCGGCGAGCCGCTCGCCGCCGCGGGCGGCAGCGTGGAATACGTCGTGCGCGTTGAAGAATTGGCCGACCGCGTGTTCGACGAGGCACCGCACGGCGCGATGATCCTGATGCTGGGCGCCGGCAATATTACCGACGTCGCCGCGCGGCTCGCCGGCAAAGTATGAGCGCGACGACGGCACAGGCACTGCGCAGTTCGATCGAAGATCGCGATCGCGAGACCTTGCGCGGCATCTTCGGGGAGCGCGTACAGTTCGACGCGCCGATCGCTCCGCACACGTCGTGGAAGATCGGCGGGCCGGCCGATGCCCTCGTGCTCGCCGAGAACGAACCCGAACTCGCGGCGCTGATGCGTTTTTGCTTTAAACGGAAAATGCCGTGGTTCGTCATCGGCGGCGGCAGCAACGTGCTGGTCGGCGACGGCGGCATGCGCGGCGTCGTGGTGCGGCTCGGCGCCGGTTTCGCGGCGATCGACGTACGCGCCGAAAGCGAGTTCGTGATCGTCGATGCGGGCGCATCGGCGGGCATGGCCGCGGTCACTGCCAGAGCGGCATCGGCCGGCGCCGAGGGCATCGGATCGCTTTCCGGTATTCCCGGGACCGTCGGCGGCTCGCTGCGCATGAACGCGGGGACGGATCGCGAGATGGGCGATTTCGTGCGCGACGTCTGGGTGCAGTCGCCCGCCAAACCGGACCCGCACGCCGTGACGGTGCAGTATTTCTACCGCCATTCGACGCTGGCGCGCGACGCGATCGTTTCGCGCGTGACGCTGGTCTTCCGGCGGGCCGAGGCCGGCGGGGTACGCCGGGAAATGAAGAACCGGCTCGTCCGCCGGAAGAACACGCAGCCGATCGATCTGCCCAACGCCGGCTCCTGCTTCCGCAACCCGGAGGGCGACAAAGCAGCGCGCTTGATCGAAGCGGCCGGGGCTAAGGGGTGGCGCGAGGGCGGTGCGGAAGTCTCGCCGTTACACGCCAACTTCATCAATAACGTCGCGGGTGCCAGTGCCAAAGACGTAGCTGCGCTGCTCGCGCGCGTACGGCGGGCCGTTCGCGACCGCTTCGGTGTCGATTTACAACTCGAAGTTCACTTAGTCGGGGTTTTCGTCGATGAAACGTAGTGCGAAGGTCGCGGTCGTCATGGGCGGCAGCAGTGCGGAGCGCGAGGTATCGATCCAAAGCGGATCGGGCGTGCTGCGCGCGCTGCAATCGCTGGGCTACGAAGCGAAATCGGTCGACTACGACGACCACTTTTTCGACGCGATGCGCGAGTTGAAACCGAACGTAGCCTTCAACGCGCTCCACGGGCCCGGCGGCGAAGACGGTCACGTGCAAGCGCTGCTCGAGTATCTATCCATTCCGTATACCGGCAGCGGCGTGGAAGCCTCAGCGCTCGCGATGGACAAACATCTTACGAAGAAACTGCTCGCGGCCGAGGGGCTGCCGACGGCTGCTTGGGATCTGTTCGATCTCGCGGGCGGGACGCTGCCGCTGCTCCCCGGTTCGCTCGACCTGCCGCTCGTCATCAAGCCGCGATTCGAAGGCTCGTCGGCCGGTGTCGTGATCGTGAAGACGCACGAGCAGTGGACCAACGCCATGCTTTCGGCATCGAAAAACTACACCCAGATTCTGGCCGAGGAGTTCGTCGACGGGCGCGAATTCACGTGCGGCGTCCTTGGGGAAGAGGCGTTGCCGGTGCTCGAGGTCGTCTCGAACCGCGACGAGTTTTACACGTATGCCGCAAAGTACGAACCGGGCGGCAGCACGCACGTCGTCCCCGCCCGCATCGACGCAGATCTGGCCGCGCGGATGCAGATGCTCGCGCTGTCGACGCACCGGCTTCTCGGGCTTCGGGATTATTCGCGAACGGATTTCGTCGTAAGCGGCGACAATCGGCCGTACATTCTGGAGATCAACTCGCTGCCGGGCTTGACCGCGACGAGTTTGCTGCCGGATGCGTGCAACGCGATCGGACTTGGATACGAGGCGCTCGTCGACCGGCTTATCGGATACGCCCTGCTGCGCGCCGACGTGCGCGACGACGCGGTCGCCTAGCTAAGCGGGTTGCTGAACAACTCCCGACACCGTCCCCGCCTATTCCGCCGAAACCTTCGTCGCTCTTCGGTCACAACGCGGCGGCGTTGCTCCCTCATCGCTCCTCGTTTCGACGGAACATTCGGGCCCGATCCGGCGCCGCGAGCTGTTCAGCAACCCGCTCTGAGCGACGGCGCCGCGCTTACGGCGTTATTTCGGGGGGCCGATGACGATCCAGGTCTTGCCGCCGACGCTCTGCAGCATCACGACTTCGCCGCTCGGGCCTTGACCGACTAAGAAAACGTCTTTGGTTTTGTCGTTGTCGGGAGCGCCGATTTCCGATGCGCCTTTGAGATGGTCTTTGTACCAGGTCCGCACCGTCGCCATTCCGTCCGGCGTCAGATAGGCTTTGACCGTCGACGGGGCTCCGTCGGCGACGCCCTTTGGCCGCGTGCCCGCGGCCGCACCGGGATATACCGGCGGAGCGCTCGTCGTGCCGGCGTCAGCCGGCGCCGTCGATGCGGCGGTGTTGTCGCCCGCTGCGGTGTTCGCGGTGTTGTCGGCGGCCGCCGACGAGACCGCGGCGTTCGAATCGGTCGCGTTCGCTGCGGTGTTCGCTGAGTTCGAACAAGCCGAGATGCCGATAACGGCGACTACGGCGAGCAGCGTCAGGGGAAGAGTCCGGCGCATGGCGCCTCCTTTGTTGAGAAGTAGCACCCGCACCTTATCGTCGTTTTCATCCGAACCCCTTTACGCGGCGAAGCCGCCGCCCGCTACGCGAGCGACGGCCCCGAAAGGTGAGCGACTGGATTACTTCCCGACCGTCGCCGCGGGTCCGGTAAGGATCCACGTCTTGCCGCTGTCGGACTGAACCATGATGACCGTTCCGGTCTTCATGTCGCCGATTAAGAACATCGAACCGGTTGGCGTGCTGCCCTTGAGCACGGCGTTCTTCACGTTGGCGGCGTACCAAGCTTGAACTTTTGCGGGCGAGTCGGCCGTGCTGTACGACTTTCCGCCGGGCGGTGGTGAGCCGGCCGCGGCCGGAAGCGTATCGGAGACCGCACCCGGATAGAGCGGAACGTCGCCGGCCGCTGCCGCGGCGGGAGCGGCGGCGGAGTTGTCGGCCGCCGCGCTGTTGTCGGCCGCCGCGCCGTTGTCGGATGCCGCGTTCGACATGCCGTTATCGGCCGCAGCCGAGGATGCCGTCGCAGCCGTGTTGTTCGACGCGTTCGATGAGCTCGAGCACGCGGAGATGCTGATGGCGGCAAGGATTGCCAAGAGTGACGTGGTCACGATCGGGCGCATTGGGTTCCTCCCCCAGAAGTAGAGTGCCGGCTGGGTATCTTCGCCCCTTGCGATGGAACCTCTCCCGAGAAGCGGTTACTTGGTGTCGCTCCCGGCTTCGCATGATTCGAAAGCGAAGCTGTAAATCCCGACGCCGTAGCGTTGCGGCGCTAGTTTGAGTTCGTGCTGCGCGTACCGCGTGTTGTTAACCAATTCGTAAGCGCGCGGCGCGTCGACCTGCACGTACGAGCTTCCGCCGGCATCGTAGTGGAGATCGCTTCCGGCCTCGGTACGCGCGATCGGGTGGCCGTCCTGCGAAACGTCGACGCGCGTGGAACCGCCCGCTTCCGGCTTCATAACGCTCAATACCTGAATCGCTCGATACGGCAGGATGAGATACCCGTCGCTGCTGGCCGAGATCATCGCCTCGGGCGTTCCGCGCCAGTACCCTTGCAGGTAGATGCCGCCGTCGCGGTGCGCGGCCGGGTCGTCGATATAATTGGTCTCTTGCGAGCCGCGATTGAGCGCCGTCGCATTCGTCACCCGCGTACGTTCGAAGAGAATCTCGGGCGTGATCGGGTAACACACCGCGCCCGGTTTGTCGTAGCTGTCTTGCGGCAGCAGCGCCATGATCGGCGGAAGCTGCGCGTGCGGATCCGACTGGCGGAGAAGCGCTTGAATCTTCGCCTCGGTTTCGGGATAGCGGCCTTCTCCGCTCACGCTGTCGACGAGATTGCCGTTGCGATCGTACAAGAACTCGTGCGGCCAGCCGTCGTTGTGATAGCGCTTCCAAATCGCAAAGTTGTCGTCCAAAACCACCGGCCACGTTACGCCCAGCCGTTTTGCGGCGGCCGATACGTTCTGCGAATCGCCGGAGAAATCGAACTCCGGCGAATGCACGCCGACGATCGTGAATCCCAAGTCGCGATATTTCGCATACCAGTCGCGCAGATACGGAAGCGTGCGTAAGCAGTTCACGCAGGTGTACTCCCAGAAATCGACCAGCACGATTTTCCCATGCAAATCGGCTGCTGCCGCCGGCGCCGAGTTGAGCCAGCCGGAGTTGCCGGCGAAGGATGGGATGCCCGTTTCGTCCGCTGCGGTTTTCCACAGCGTCGCGGACACAAGCGCCGCGGTCGCGGCCGCGACGAACGCGAGCCGGGCGATTCTTGCTAGCATGCCGGGGTTCCGTGTGGCCGGAGAAACGCTCTAGGGTTCGAGCGCGCGCAGGAGCGATTTGAAGCGCCGCTGGCGCGATATCGGTTCGAAGAACGGAAACGTGCGCAAGAGCAGCAGGGTCGGCTCGCGCTGTTCGAGCGCTTTTTCGAGATAGTCGAGCGCTTCGTCGTGCAGCCCGAGACCGACCGCGACCAGCGCGAGGTTCCAGTACACCACGTATTCGCTGCGGCCCATCTGCCGTAGCGAAGCGTAGATCTCGGCCGCGCGCGCCGTATCGCCGCAATCTGCATACGCGCGGCCGAGCAGCGGCAAACGCAGCGAAACGTCTTCGGCGCGGTCGACGGGCAGCAGCAGTAAATCGACCAGCGCTTCGGCAGGCCGGTTTGCAAGAATGAGCGCCTGCGCGCGATGCCGGCGTGCGATGGCGAACTCGGGCCCGGCTTCGATGAGATTCGCGAAGTACGAGATGGCTCGCTCGTAGTCGCCGGTATGCAGCAGGATGCGGCCGAGCAAGACCTGGAGCGGCGGCGAGGACGGTTCGATGAGCAGCGCGCGCTGCACGTGCAGCAGCGCCTCTTCGCGCTCGCCGGCGCAAACGTGGTACCACGCAGCGTTGGCGCGAGCCGAGATGGAGTTCGGATTGAGCCGCAGCGCGATATCGCGTTCGCGCTGCGCGCCTTTCCAGTCCCAGTCGCAATACAGCATGATGTTCGAGAGAACGGCGTGCGCGACGGCCGACGAGGGGTCCAGTTTGAGCGCCCGCATGATCGCAAACTTTGCCTTGGGGAACGTGTACGTTGGCGGAGCGTACCAATACTCGGCCAGAAATGCATAGGCTTTAGCCAATCCGACGAGCGCCGGCGTGTAATCCGGATCGATCTCGAGCGCCGCTTCGAAGTGCTCGATGGCGCTGCGAAACGAACTCGCATATTTCTTTTCGAGCTGATAGCTGCCGTTACTGAAATGCCGGCACGCGTCCAGGCCGGATCGCAGCAGATTCTCCTCGTCGGTCTCGACGCGTTCATCGGACGACTCGGCATCCGCGGCGGAAACGACGCTGACCGGCGCTGCGAAGCGATAACCTTTGCCGTGCACGGTCATCACGTACGCACGATCGCGCGCGCGCTCGCCCAAAATCCTGCGCAGCATGTACATGTGTTGCGATAAATTGCCGTCGGTCGCATCGCCGTCCGGCCAAAGCGCGAGCGCCAGCGTGTCTTTCTCTACGACGTTGCCGTTCGCGGCGATGAGTGCGAGCAAAAGCTGCAGCAGGCGCCCCGGCAGCGGAACGATCTCGGATCCAAAATGCAGCAACCCGCGCGTGGGGTCGAGCCGGAACGACCCAAACACGTACAGCCACGGGGGAGCTGCGGCCATAGGCATCACGCATATCAAAATGATCTCAACGAGCGGATTGTGACGCGATGGTTAAGTTTTGATCGCAAACGCTCGATTTTCGTGACTCTGGGCTAAATCGAAGACGAGTTCCGCAACGGCTGCGGCCTGCGTGCGCGTCTCCGCCGGCGCCGTTCCGCGAAGCGCCGCGCCGGCCAGCGACAGGATCTCCGCAATTCCGGCCGCGCCCTGCCGGCAATAATGCGCCAGTGCGGAATCGGCGTCGCTCGCGGCGTCGGCGGCCGCTCGGATGCTCGGCGCCGACGCTTCGGAATCGTCCAGCGCGGCCAGCGCGCATTCCAAGAGGTCGTGCACCGCGCGCCGTTGCCGCTCGTCGTCGCCCAGCATCTGCGGAACGAACACGCAAAGCCGCTGGTACATCGCGTCAATCAATCGCTCGTCGGCCGCCAGCGGCCTCTCGGCGCTGGCCAGCAGGCCGACGCAGAGCAGGCGATCCTGGGTGTGCAGCAGACGCGCGATCGCGTCGGCACGCCACCGCAGCGCGTGTTCGCGATGCGAGCCGGCTGCTGCAATACCGTACAACACGCCGGCCGCGCGCGCGGCAAGCCCCTCGAAACCGGCCGTTGACGCGTAGGCGAAAGCGTGCGTCGCGAGCCGCCCAGCGCGTTTACGGCGTCCTTCTCGGGTGAGGTGCCGCGCGTGTTCGATATCGACCGAGATGCGGTCCCACGAAGCGCGCGGCAAACGGCTTGCGTCCAGCGACGGCCGCCACGGCGCGCCGCGCTGCCAGCGCGCCTGTGAAACCAGCACCGCGCACGCATACGCGTCGCGATGACGGCGGTTGAGCACCGCGTAGGCGCCGTTTGCGAGATCTTCGGCTCGCTCCGTGTCGTTTTCGTAGAGGGCGATCTTGGACTGCAGCATCGTTGCGGCGGCGAACTGCCGCAAGTCGCTGCGCGAAAACGTGAGGCGCCCGGCGAGATCGAGATGGAGGTGAGCGTTTGCAACGTCACCGGCGCGAAGGCTCGCGTCGGCCTGGCACTGCAACGCAACCGGGAGCGCGCCGCCGCGCTCGCCCGCGAGCCGGCGCAGGCTCGCCGCGATGGTTTGCATCTCGAGCGCGAAGCCGTGCTGCCGCGCGCGGAGAAAGGCCACGTATTCCAGTTCGAAGCGCATCGCCGGGCTATAGCGCGTCGATGCCTCCGCCGGATACAGATCGTTGCCGCGGGCCCGTCCGTTCGTTTCGTTCGAAAGCGCGACGAATTGCGCGACGATCGCCCGCGGAACGCCGGGGTGGTTCGCGTAGGCCTCGTCGCCGATCGCCGAGCCCTGCTCGAGAGCGGCACGCAAGCGTACGAGCTGCAGCGATTCGGACACGCCGGTGCCCGTCAGCTGATGGATGGTCGCCGCGGCGCCGGGTTCGACCTTGGCAGCGAGGTTTGCCAAGTGCTCGATCGAGGTGCCGGTCATGTCCTGGGCGGCGCCGTCGCCGGCGCATTGCGTACCGAGAAGCTTGCGGACGTAATACGCGACCGCCGATACGGCCTCGGCACGAAAGCGCTGCAGGTGGCGCCGCGAGATATGCATGCGCAGCGCGGCTTCGCCCAAATTCTCCTCGGCCGAAAAATCTAAGAGCAGCACGCCGCGAAGGCGCGCCGTTCGCGCCTCGTTTCCGGGCAGCGCCTCCTCGATGACGTAGCGCAGTGCCGAGGCCGCATTCGAGATTCCGGTCGCCCGGCACAGCGGGTCCGCGAACGGCGCTCGCGCCAAACCGTACGGCCTGCGGACGCGATGCAGCATGTACAGTACGGCCTTGGCCATGCGCCGTTGTTCGTCGTCGTCGCTCGGGTGAAGCTCGTCGAGAAGTGACGTCATCTTCCGAGCATAGCGACGGATGCGCAACTTGTCTTAAACGACTTTCAACCCAGACGCCGTTAAATGCCATTGAAGAGTTTTGAGAAGTGCCTGCAATTGACGTTCTTTTGAGAATACTTGAGCCGATTCTGCGAACTCGTCGCGGTTGTCGTGCACTCTCAAAAGGGCGCTTTCTCGCACCTCGGTAAGTCGATTTTTGCGTTCGTCTCGAACGGGCGCAGCATTGCAAGCATCTTCAAGGAGATGATACGCGTGAAACGAGCTCCAGTATGGCATCTCGTGACCGCGCTGGTCTTGCTCGTCGCTTTCGCCGGCCAGGGAACGTGGGCACTGGCAGGCACGACGGGCGGTCTTACCGGCACGGTCATCGACGCCACATCGCGCGCTCCCATCGCGGGGGCAGTCGTGACGGTCTCAAGCCCGTCGCAAACCGTGTCGGTGTCGACCGATGCGAGCGGTCACTTCGGTTTCCTCACCCTCACTCCGGACACGTACACCGTCTCGGTCGTAAAGGACGGCTACTCGGCGTTCAGCGCCGGTGGAGAAGCCGTTTTTGCCGATACCGTACAGACGTTCACCGCACCGATCGCCAAGCTGAACACGATCGCACACGTCACCGCCACCGGTACGGGTTCGCTCGTCAAAGCCGGCACGACGGCCGACGTCTATTCGGTCAACGCGGCCGGACAAGCCGCGGCTTCCGCGCTCGGCGGCGGCAATAGTTTGAACTCCGCCTATTCGGCGATCGCGACGGTTCCCGGCGCGTACGTCGTTCCTAACAACATGGGCTACTTTCAAACCGTACACATTCGCGGCGGCGATTTCGATCAGGCCGGCTACGAGTTCGACGGCGTTCCGGTCAACCGTTCGTTCGATAACTATCCGTCGAGTTCGGCGTCCTCGCTCGGCAACGCCGAAGTTCAGGTCTACACCGGCGCGAATCCGGCAAACTCCGAAGGACAGGGGTTAGCCGGCTACATCAATCAGGTCATTCGGACCGGCACGTATCCGGGGTTCGCCGATGGCCAGCTCGGCATCGCTACGCCGACGTTCTACCATCGCGCGATGGCCGAGGCCGGCGGCGCGACCCCCGACCGTCTCTTCTCGTACTACGTCGGAATCGGCGGGTACGATCAGGATTACCGCTTTATCGACGATTCGAACGGAGCGAGCTATAACTCGATCGCCGGAACGCCGATGGCGCCGGCGGCGAACGCCAGCTACGCCGGCGGGACCTTCTACTATCTCGGCGCTCCCAACTACGCCGCGATCGCGACGATCGCGTCGCGCGACGTCGTTGCGAACGTGCACTTCGGAATACAGCACCACCACGACGGCGGTCGCGACGACGTGCAAATTCTCTGGGACAGCAGCGCGCTGCTGAACAGCTTCTACAACTCCACCAACGACATCGTGTCGTCCGCGGGTTGCGGCGGATTGACGACCGGAGCCGCGTGCGCCAACGCCATCGGGCTGGGCCAGCCGGTCTACATCGACGGCGTGACGTGGGGCTGCCCCACCAGCGTCGGGAAAACGTTCTCGGCGTCGGGGCTCAACGGTCAGGCGAATTGCGTGCAGAACGCCTATTTCCCGAGCAGCCAGAATCGCACCGCGCCGTTTCAGCCGATCCCGGTGAACGCGCGAGATACGGTCTGGAACAATCAGGAGATCGTCAAGCTGCAGTACACGCACAACATGGGTTCGAGTGCGTTCGTGCGGGTGTACGGCTACACGTACTACAGCGATTGGCTGCAGAACGGCCCGCAGACGACGTACGCGGATTTCGCCGGCTGCTGCTCGCCGGACTACGAACTTAGTTCGCATACGCGCGGCGTAAGCGCGCAGATTCAAGATCAGGTCAACGCCGCCAATCTCGTAAGCCTGCAGGCGTCGTACGTCACGGCCAGCAGCATTCGCGACAACAACCAGTTCTACGCGGCGGGCGCCCTGCCGGCGGCCGAGATCGTCAGTGCGGCCAGTCCCTATAGCGGCTATTGCTACGGCACGACGCCGGGCGGCGCGTTCGGCGCCATCAATTGCCAAACCCCGTACGTGGCGGCGACTTCGTCGACGCCGGCGCAGCTCGGGTACCTTACCTTTCCGGGTATCCGCTCGGGTTCGGCGCAGAATCTCGCCGGCCTCAATTGCGGCGGCTCGACCTGCGAGTATTTGCTGGCAGAAAATGGCTTGCGCGCGACGTACAATACGATCGTCCCGAAGTTCTTCTCGACGTCGCTTACGGACGAATTCCGTCCGAACGACCGCTGGCTGTTCAACCTCGGCATACGTCTGGACAGCTTCACGTTCCAAGGCTCCAATACCGATTACGGGAACGCGCGTAACTTCTGGACGAACGCCTACAATCTCGACAACTGCGTCGACAAAGTAACGGGTATTCCGTATCCCAATCCCGCCGGTCCCGGACAAGCCTGCGCGGCCAATCCGGCCACCGGAAACGGCGGCAACCCGGCGTTTTTCCAGAACATCTCCGGTCAAACGTATACGTACAATATCTGGCAGCCGCGAATCAGCGGAACGTATACCATGAGCCAAAACGCCGTTCTGCGCTTTTCGTACGGCCGTTATACCGAGGCTCCAAACACGGCGTTCGAACAGTACAACGTCCTGCAAGAGGATTTAGCGGACTACATCGGCGCGAACTTCTATGCATTCGGGCGTACGACGCCGGGGTATCCGATGGTTCCACCGACGTCGATCAACTACGACATTTCGCTCGAAGACCACTTGAAGGGCACGGACATTTCCTTCAAACTCACGCCGTTCTTGCGTCAGACGCAAGATCAGATCCAAAACTTCTTCCTCAATCAGAAGCAGGGATTCGTTTCCGGTCTCAACGTCGGATCGCAACGCAGCCAAGGCTTCGAATTCGAACTGCAAAAGGGCGATTTTTCGAAGAACGGCTTAGCCGGGATGCTGTCGTTTGCGTACACCGACTCGTACATACACTACGGGACCCTGGCGTCCGGTCAGTACGGAACGACCGTTATTACAGGCACCAATCAAGCGATCTCGACCTACAACGCCTACACGGCGGCGTGCGCGCCGGGCGGCAAGTACGTCGGAAAGATCGGGCCGAACCACGTTCCGTACTGCGGAAGCACGACCAGCGGCGTGGCCGCCGCGCCGTGTTACACAACGGCCGGCGCGCCGGTAACGGCGTGCACCGCGGCCGACGTCTCGAACCCGTATTGGAACGACCCGCAGCCGCTGATCGATCCTTCGAGCGCGTTCCCGACGTACAGCACGTTCCCCGGCGGAATCGGTTCGTCGGCGTTCGCGTATGGGGCGCCGTACGTCGGGACGCTGCTCCTGAACTACAAGCACGACAAGTTCTCGATTACGCCGTCGTTCCAATTCGTCGCCGGCGCGAAATACGGTTATCCGCAATCGACGCCGGGCATCGATCCGGTGACGTGCACGGGCGTCCTGCCGATTGCCGCGGGCAACGGCGGAAGCCGGTACAACTCCAACACGTGCGCCGAACTCGGAGCCGTTCCCGATACTTACACGGGAACGTTCGACGGCCTCGGCGCGTTCACGCAACCGACGAACTTCATCATGAGCCTTCAGGCCGGTTACGATCTGAGTCCGCGCGTCACCCTAACCGGCGCGCTGACGAACATCGTGAATACGTGTTGGGGAGGCACGCCGGAACCCTGGACGTACGGCGACCATAACGTCTGCGGTTACGGACTCGTCGCGGCGGGGTCGGTTCAGCCCGTCGGCAACATCTACAATCCGGCCGGCTATCCCGGCTCGATCGAACAGCCCTTCCGTAAGTATCCATATGGAGCGTTGTTCGGGCCGGAAGCACTCGCCAAGAATCCGTTCAACTTCTACCTGACGGCAAAGATCAAACTCTAAGCGCTCGTGTCATCCTGAGCGTAGGCGCGCAGCGCCGTAGTCGAAGGACCGCGATACGAGTTAAACTCGCGAAGCGGCCCTTCGACTACAGGGCTTCGCCCTTATACCCCTGATATGTTCCAAGAGCCGGTGCTCCCGGTGGGTTGGGTCGAATCCATCCCTCGCCTTCGGTGTCGCCGCTTTACCCCCGAGCCCGTGCTCGTCCCCGAGATAGGTGCCCGATCGCGAGAATTTCTGGTGGCAAATCGGACAGAATCAAGGGCAGGCCAAAGGCTCGAGCCCGCATTCGTCAGGTAGATAGTGCCACCTGGCCAGATGGAGGTAGGCGTGAACGCAATTCTCGGAATCGACGTCGGTAAGAGTGACTTTCATTGCGCGCTTCTTGAAGAAGATCAACTGCGTAGTAATAGTTTTCCAAACACGCCTGCTGGGTTTAAGAAGTTTGCTAGTTGGCTTCGAAATCGTAAGGTGGCGCGAGTACGCGCTTGCTTAGAATCCACCGGCGGATGGAGCGAAGACCTCGGCGAGTTTCTGCATGAAGCGGGCCACGTTGTCAGTATTGCCAATGCCGCCGCGATCAAAGCATTCGGGCAGAGCGAACTCTCCCGGATAAAGACCGATAAAGCTGATGCAGCGCTGATTGCACGGTATTGTCGGGCGATGAATCCCCGCGTTTGGAGTCCGCCAAGCCCTTCGGAGCGGCGTTTACAGCATTTGGAGCGACGCCGCGTTGCGCTCGTGGAAATGCGTGCGCAAGAAATAAACCGACTTAAGAGTCCTGGAATCGACGACGTTCGTTCATCTCTCGAAGCTACGATAGCCTTTCTGAAAAAGCAAATCGAAGCGATCGAATCAGAAATAAATCACACGATCGATCAAGATCCGACTCTGCGCGAAAAGCGCAAACTCCTCGAATCAATCCCCGGCATCGGAGAGACCGTTTCCATGACGCTTCTCGGCGAACTACCCAATATTCTAGACTTCAGAAGCGCAAAGGCAGTTGCCGCCTACGTTGGTTTGTGTCCCCGGGAGTTTCGATCTGGAACGTCCGTCTCCAAATCCTGGGTGAGCAAAGCAGGAAACAAGCACGTTCGGCGGATGCTCTATTTGCCGGCTGTGACGGCCATCCGTTTCAACCCTGCCATGACCGCATTTGCTGAGCGCCTCCGAGTCCGGGGGAAGCGAGAAAAGCAGATCATCGTCGCCGTCATGCGCAAGCTCGTGGTCATAGCCTACACCATTCTGAAATCCGCGAAACCGTACCAAGCAGCGTTAGCCCCTTGACCCCCAACACAGAATCTCGGGGCATTCCGCTCAGGGTGACAAGTACTACTTGCTCAGCAGTTTCATTGCCGCTGAGCGAAACTCGTCCGAGCTCAAACGTGCGGTGAAGGCTTCGGCCTCATCGGCCATCTGCTTCTTTACTTGCGCTTCCCAAGGCGCCTTCATCAGCCGCTTCGTCTCACGCAGCGCCTCCGGGGGAAGCAGCGCGAGTTTTGCGGCGACGTCGATTGCGGCCTCGTCGGTCGCCGCATCCTCTACCAACTCATTGACCAGTCCCATCGCGTGTGCTTCCGTCGCCGCAAAGAAATCGCCGCTCATCAGCAGGTTCGACGCGCGGCCGCGGCCGACGGTCAGCGGGAGAAGCAGCGAGGAGCCGGCTTCGGGCACCAGCCCGAGCACCGCGAACGGCAAACGGAAACGCGCCGTCGCACTCGCGACGACGACGTCGCAGTGCAGCAGCATGGTCGTGCCGATCCCGACGGCGTTGCCGCGGACGGAGGCGACGATCGGCTTCACGCAGCCGCGGAGCAGATCGAGGAAGCGCAGCACGGGCAGATCTTGGAAGCTTGCGCCGCCCATCGACGCCATCATGAAATCTTGCAGATCGTTACCGGCGGTAAAGTCGGGGCCGCCGCCGATCAGGACGACTTGCACTTCGTCGTCGGCGCCGAATGCTGCGAGCGCATCGGCCATCGCGGCATACATCGCCGTCGTGATCGCGTTCTTTTTTGCACTGCGGTTGAGGGTGATGCGGCCGACTCCGGCACCGGTCGAAAGGACGATCTCGTCAGGCAACTTGGATACTCCAGCGAGCGAGCGGCGATTGTACGTAGGAGTTCTCGCGACGCGAACGGCGAAGCCTTCCCGCGGCTTCATCTTTGGAGGTGTCATGAGTCTCGAGTGCCGTTGTCCTCATCTACCGTATTCGCACAAAGCTTTTAAGGAGGCCGAGCGTCTGCTCGGCCGTCGGCAGTTTTTAATCGGCGCGGCCGCCGCGAGCGCCGCACTCTTCGTTCCCTGGCGCGCCGGCGCCGCGGGAAGCGTGACGGTAATCAAAGCCGCCCGCCTTTTCACGGGCACCAAAGTGCAAACACCCGGCGTGCTGGTGATCAGCGGCGATCGGATCGTGTCGCTGAACGCAGGCGACGCCGGCAGCAACGCGGCGGTGATCGATCTCGGCGACGCGACGATCATGCCGGGACTGATCGACTGCCACACGCACATCGCCGCCTTCCTCGTGCCGTCGCATTACATGGAAGGAATGTTCCCGAAGAACGCCGTGGCCGATAACGTGCCGGAAGCGACGCTCTACAGCATTCGCAACGCGCAGGTGATGCTCAAGAACGGCTTCACGACGATCCGCGACGTCGGCGGTTCGGCCGGCATCGATCTCGCGCTGCGCAACGCGATCAATAACGGCGCGCTGCTCGGGCCGCGCGTGCTGGCCGGCGGCCAGGCGCTGTCCATTACCGGCGGGCACGGCGACACCAACGACGTTCCGGACTGGATCGTCGAGAATTCCGACGATCGGATGGGCGCGATTTCGTACGGCCCTTACGGCTTCCGGGAAGTGGTACGCCAGCACGTCAAGCTGCACGTCGACCATATCAAGATTCTCGCAACCGGCGGCGTGCTCTCGTACGGCGACGTGTGGGACGTTCCCCAGTTCAACCTCGACGAAGTCACCGCAGTCGTCGAAGAGTCGCAAAAATTCAACCGCAAAGTTGCCGCGCACGCGCACGGCGATCCGGGAATCGCGGTTGCCGTGCAAGGCGGCGTGCATTCGATCGAGCACGGCACGGGCGTCAGCGAGAAAACGCTCGTGATGATGCAGCAGCGCGGAACGAACCTGGTCCCGACGCTGTGGGCGCTCGATTCGATTCTGCAGCCCGGCAATCCGAATCACATCTCGGAACAATCGGTCCAAAAGGCGCAGTACGCTGCAAAACTTCGCAACGAGGGTATGCATCGCGCGGTCGCGAGCAGCGTGACGATCGCGTACGGCACCGATGCCGGCGTCTTCCCGCACGCTCAGAACAACCGCGACTTCGCGCTGATGGTGGGTTTGGGAATGCAGCCGATCGACGTGTTGAAATCGGCGACCTACAATGCCGCCGCGCTGATCGGTGTGAGCGATCGCGGCACGCTCGCGCCTGGAAAGCTCGCCGACATCACCGTTTTCGCCGGCGATCCCACCAAACAGATCGCACTTATGGAGAAGCAGCCGCAGCTCGTGATGATCGGCGGCCAGAAGATCGACCAGTCGCGCTTGGCGAGTTAGCTCGCGCTACTTCGCTGCGAACGAGGCGCGGTCGTCCTCCGCGAGCGCGTCGATCAGCGGCGTTTCGGGCGGAAGCTTGGTGTAGATCGGATACTTCGCGATAAATGCCGGATCGCCGATGCGGTCGGCGATCTTCGGGGCGGAGATCGACGCGTTGACGGCGTCGTAACGCGAGGCGTCGCTATGGGAGGCGACCCAAGCGGCCACCTCGGCGTCGTTCTTCGCGGCCGCGACCGCGTCGCGCATCGCGGCTTCCTCGATGTCGAGCGCGTTCAGCACGCGTTCGCTAAAGCCGGCGATTTTGTAATCGCCGGAGTTTCCACCCGGCAGCGTCGCGCGCAGCTTGTCCACCGTGCGGGCGATCATCAAGAGGTTCAGGCCGGGGAGCATTTCCCGCGGGGCGCGGGGCGGCTGCTTCGTCAGGTCGAGTGCGTCCATCCCCGCTCCTTCGCCGGCTGCCGCACGCGACGCTTGCAGGAAAGGCCTCGGACGGCCCCTCCCGAAGCCTCGTAGTCCCGCTTTTTGGCATCTCTTTGGAGGGAATCGTTGTCTACTCAGGGTTTGGTTGTCGATCGTGGTCTTGAAGGCGTCGTCGTCGGACACACCGGTCTCAGTAACGTCGAAGGCGGCATCGGCCGCCTCAGCTATCGCGGATACGATATCGACGATCTCGCGCCGAACGCGACCTTCGAAGAGGTCGTCCATCTGCTGCTCTATGGCCATTTGCCGAACCGGCACGAGCTCGATCGCCTCAAACGCGAACTCGGCGCGCGGCGTTCGCTGCCCGAACCGCTGGTCAACGCGATGCAAAGCGTTCCGAAAACGGCGTGGCCGATGGACGTGCTGCGGACGATCGTCAGCGGGCTCGGACTGTTCTCCCCGGTCAATACGCATGGCGAGCACCTTTCCGACGTTCACACGGCGATCGAACTGATCGCCAAGACGCCGACCATCGTCGCCGCTTGGGATCGCATCCGGCGCGGACTGGATCCGGTCGAACCGCGCGCCAATCTTTCGCAAGCCGGCAACTTCCTCTATATGCGGGCCGGCAAGCTGCCGCACGCGATCGAAGAGAGCGCGCTCGACACCTACTTCGTGCTGCTGGCGGATCACTCGTACAACGCGTCGACGTTCGCGGCGCGGGTCGCCGCCTCGACGCGCGCGGACGTCTATGCGGCCGTCACCGCCGCGCTCGCCACGCTGCAAGGCGATCTGCACGGCGGCGCGGCAAGCGGTTCGTACGCGACGCTCGTGGAGGTCGGCAAGCCGGAACGGGCCGAGGCCTACGTTCGCGAGGCGCTGGGCCGCGGCGATCGGATCATGGGTATGGGACATCGCGAATACAAGGTGCGCGATCCGCGCGCCCGGCATCTGGAAGCGATGGCGCGCAAACTTTCCGACCAAGTGGGTACGAGCCAGTGGTATGAGACGGCTCGCGCGCTCGAAGAAGCCAGCCGCAAAGTGCTGCAAGAGAAGAAGCCCGACAACACGATCTACGCCAACGTCGATTTCTACACCGCGCCGGTGCTCTCCGATTTGGGCATTCCGGGCGACGAGTTTACTTGCATGTTCGCATGCGGCCGAATTGCCGGCTGGACCGCGCACATTCTCGAGCAGCTCGCCGATAACCGGCTGATCCGGCCGCAAGCGACCTACGATGGACCGGCCCAAGGACCGTACGTACCGATCGAGCGCCGTTCGGGCAACGGAGCTCGCAGCTGACACTTAGCGAAACGGAGTAACGAGCATGATCGTCATTCCCGCGATCGATCTCCGCGGCGGAAAATGCGTTCGCATGGAGCGGGGCGATCCGACGACGTCGACGACCTACGACGGCGACCCGGAAGAGCGCGCGAAGGCGTTCGCGGACGCCGGCGCCCAGCGCTTGCACGTAATCGATCTGGACGGCGCGTTTGGTTCGGGCGAAAATCTCACCGCGGTCGAGCGAATCTGCAAGGCGGTCGATATTCCGGTGCAGACCGGCGGCGGCTTGCGCGTCCTCAAACACGCCGAGAGCGCGTTCGCGGCCGGCGCGAGCGAAATCATCCTCGGCACGCTGCTGGTCGAAGACGAGCGCATGGCGCGCCACATCATCAGCCGGTTCCCCGAGAAAGTGATCGCCGGCATCGACGCCCGCGGCAACGAGGTCGCGACGCACGGGTGGCAAGAGCGCACGCCGGTCAATCGCGACGCTCTCGTGAAACGCGTCGCGCAATGGGGCGTCACGCGAATCATCTTCACCGAGATCCGCCGCGACGGAATCGGCGAAGGGTACGACATCGACGCGCTCAACGCGGTCGCCAACGCCGCCGAAGTGATGGTGACCGCCAGCGGCGGGGCGCGCAACATCGAAGATCTGCAAACGCTCAAACGCGAAGTTCCGTTGACGGTGGATTCGTGCATCGTGGGCAGCGCGCTGTATAAAGGCACGATGAACCTCGCTGACGCGATCGCCGCGGTCAGTTAACGATTACGGTCGGACGACTCGACGTGCGTCTGTTCGGACAGGCGAACGTCGGTTGGGCCGGTTCGCCCATAAAGTTCGCGAAGCGCGCGACGACGTTCTCGATGCTCGCGCGCATCATCTTGCAGCACGGCCACGCATTGTCGCGCGAATCCCTGGCCTTCACGCTCTTTCCCGACGTCGACGAGCGCGCCGCACTCGCGGAGCTTCGGCGCTACCTCTACCTGGCGAATAAAGCGCTGCCGGAGCGCGCCGGCGAACCGTGGATCGTCGTCGACGCAGAGACCGTACGCTGGAACGAAGCGGCCGGCGCGTTCGTCGACACGGTCGAATTCGAACGGCTGAGCCAGGACCCCGAAACGCAATCGGAAGCGATCGAGCTCTACGCCGGCGATCTGCTCGAAGACGTCTACGACGATTGGGTCGTTTCCGAACGCGAGCGGCTTCGCGCGCGCTACCTCGCGATCTTAGGCGAGTCGATCGAGCGCCATCGCGCGCGACGAGACTTCGGGACCGCCATCGGCTACGCAAAACGTCTGCTTGCGGTCGACCCGTGGCGCGAGGATGCGGTGCGTTCGCTGCTCGCGCTGCGATACGAATCGGGGGATGCGGCCGGGGCTCTTTCGGAGTTCGATCGCTTCGCCAAACGCCTGCGCGACGAACTCTCCATCGCCCCGATGCCCGAGACGCTGGCCGTTCGCGATTCGATCTTGCGAAACGAAGCCGTGCCGGGAGCGCTCGCGCCCATGCCGGCCGGGGTTATGGACCCGGATCGGCGCGCGGCAACGATATTGCCATTCGTCGGGAGAGCGCGCGAACTCGCGCTTCTGCGCGCCGCGTGGAGCCGCGCCGCGCGCGGTTCGAGTTCGCTGGTGTCGATCGTGGGCGAAGCCGGCGTCGGCAAGACGCGTTTGACGGCCGAACTCGCGCGCATCGCGCAGTCCGAAGGCGGCCGAGTGTTCGCCGGCACCACGGCGGCGCCGGAATCGATGCCGTATCAAGCCATCTTGGAGGCACTTCGTTCGGCCCTCCCGCTTCTGCTGGTGCGACCGCCCGCACCCGCGCGCCGGGCCGCACTGGCGCGCGTCCTCCCGGAGATTCGGGATCCGGAAGAGGCGGCGTTCGAGCCGGAAGGCAGCGCGGCGGGCCAAACCGCGCGGCTCTTCGACGCGCTCGGCCACGCGGTGCGCGCGCTGGCGTCGCCGCGCCCGCTGCTGCTGATTCTCGAGGACGTGCATTGGGCCGGTTCGGCGAGCGTCGATGCGATCGGCGCGATCGTGCGCGAATCGCTGCGCGCTCCCGTTTTGATCGTTGCGACGTGTCGCGAGGAGGAACTGCCGCCGGATCATCCGGTGCGCGCGCTGGTTCGTTCGCTGCAGGCGTTCGCGCATGCGGAGGAACTCTCGCTCGAGCGTCTCGGCGAGGGCGACGTCTCCGATCTGGTGGCGCAGGTCGACGGGTTGCGCGATCGCGGCGACGATTTGGTGACGCAGCTTTTCGCACATAGCGAAGGCAACGCGCTGTTCCTGAACGAGGCGATCAACGCGTTTCTGGAACGCGACGGAGCGCTCGTCGATGCCGCAACGTCCATCGCCGGCGCGCTCGAATCGCGCATCGGCCGCCTGGACGACGACGCGCGCACGGTAGCGGAAATAGCCGCAATCGCCGGGCCGGGCTGCAACATCGCGCTGGTGCGCGACGTATCGAATTTGCCGCCGGCCTCGATCGCCGGCGGAATCAACGCTTTGCTCGATCGCCGAATTCTGCGCGAGGCGGGAGCGCGCGCGAGCTACGATTACGTCTTCACGCATCATCTCATCGCGTCCAGCATCTACGATGGAATCGAACCGGCGCTTCGCGCGCAGCGTCATTCGCGAATCGCGCGCGTTCTCGAAATCGAGTTCGATACCAGTGCGAACGCGTCCGCGCGCGAAATCGCGCGGCATCACGAACGCAGCGGAGACGCCGCTCGCGCGAGCGACTGGTATCTCACGGCGGCGCGGCAGGCCGCGGCGGTCTACGCCTACGCCGATGCGGACGAACTGGCGGCACGCGTTTTGGAGCACGCGCCCGATCCCGGCGTGCGCGCCGCCGCCCTGGACGTTCGCGAAAAGGCCCGCGGGCGCCGCGGCGATCGCGCCGGACAGGCGCACGACATCGATGAGTTGGAGCGTCTCGCGCAGGGCGATCCGGCCCGCACGTTCGACGTGCTGGTGAAACGCATCTTGTTGGCGCGCAGTTTGGGTGACAACGAGCGGGAAGGCGAGCTGATCGATTCACTCGATACGCTCGCCGCGTCGCTGGACGATGCGGCATCGGCACAGGCGCTGATGCATCGGGCAACTCATCTGGGTCAATGCAGCCGGCAAGCCGAGGGGCTCGCTCCAGCGCTGCGCGCATTTGAGATCTACGAGCGCCTCGGCAACGTCGGCGGTCAGCTGGAATGCCTGTACCTGCTGGTAAACTTCACCGCAAACGTCGGCGATATGGCGGCCTCCCGCCGGTATCTTACGCTGATGAGCGATCGCGCCGGCAGCCTCGCCGACCGAACCGTGGAGAGCCGCGCCCTCGACGTCGCGGCGACCGCGGCGCTGTTGCGGCAGGAGTATGCCGTCACGTACGAGCTGACGCAGCGTTCGCTTGCACTCCACATCGTTACGAACGATCGCGAGGGCGAAGCCGCAGCGCGCTCGCGACTCGCGGTCACCGCGGCATGGCTGGGCGAATACGGCACGGCGCTGCGTGAGTTCGACCTCGGACTCGAGACGTACGAGTCGATCGGAAACAAGCGCGGCGCTGCCGTAACGCACACGAACCGTACGGTGCTGCTGATGCGACTCGGTTTGCTCGGCGAGGCGCTCGAGTCGATCGAACGTTCCAACGAACTGTTCGACGTCGTCCACGAACAGCGAACCGTGGTCGCAAATCAAGTCAACGCGAGTTTCGTGAAGCTGCAGCAAGGCGATGCGCGAGCGGCTAAGGCGCTGGCGGCGACCGCCCTCGCCGGTGCAAAAGAGATCGGCTTCCCGGTGTTCGAGTCCGGCGCGCTCTCCAACTTGGCGTGCGCGGAGCGCGCGCTCGGCGAGACTGCGGCGGCGGTCGGACACATGGAAGCCGCGATCGCACTGCGGCGGCCGCTGCAAGAGCCCGCCGATTTGGTCGACGACCTCGCCGACCTTACGCTCACCTACGTCGCAGCGGGGAAAACGGCGCAGGCCCTCGAGACGGCGCGAGAACTCGAGGCGCTGGGTTCCGGGCCGTTCGACCAAGCGTTCTGGCCCCACTACGTTTGGTGGGCCGTCGCGAACGGACTCGCCGCCGGCGGGGAAACGCAACGCTCGCAACGTGCTTTTGCGCGAGCTCGGGAAGAGCTGGAGCGGTTCGCGGAGCGGATCGACGACCTTCGCGTGCGTGAGGCATTTGCGGCCCTACCGATCAACCGGCGCATCGCCGGGTAGGCGGCACGCGGCCGGTACGGCGCTCCGGTAGGATGGTCCCACGATGAACCAGCGCGATGAAGTCGTCTTTATCGTTCGCATGTGGCGTCAGGCCGGCGAGCCGGCGAACGGGCGCGAATGGCGTGGGTCGATCCGTGAGGTCGACTCGGGCAGCCATCTCTATGTGACCGGCAGCCGTGACGTCAGCGATTTCATAACCGCCCGGCTCGAGGAAGCCGACGAGCGAGCGTAAGCGGCTGCTAGTCGACGTACTCGCGTGGGAGCTCGCTCGGGAGGCGGGCGACGATTTCGTAGTTGATGGTGTCGCACCACGTTGCCCACATGTCGGCGTCGACCCGTGAGTTGCCGTCGGTGCCGAGCAGCGTGACCTTCGAGCCGACGCGTGCGTTCGGCGCGGCGGAGAGATCGATCGACGTCATGTTCATCGCAACGCGGCCGACGATCGGGCAGAGCGCGCCGTCGACGACGAACGCGCCGCGGTTGGAGAGCGCCCGAGGGACGCCGTCGCCGTAGCCGGCCGGCACGACGCCGATGCGCATGTCGTGCGGCGCGTGATAGGTCGCGCCGTATCCCACCTGCGCGCCGGCCGCGATCGTCCGCACCACGACCAGTTCGGATTCGTACGAGAGCGCGGGTTCGAGCGCGATCGACGCGTCGCCCATCGCCGCGTGCGTTTGCGGCGACGGCCACAGCCCGTAGAGCGCGATGCCGAAGCGCGACATATCCAAGCGCGTTTGCGGCCACAGCATCGCCGCAGCGGACGCGGCGATGTGACGCACGGGCACGATCTCGCGCGCGTCGAGCACCGGTTTCACTTGCGCGAGCGCACGTTCGAACGTCTCGAGCTGATGCATCGTGTACGGCGAATCGAGTTCCTCGGCCGACGACAAATGCGAGAAGATGCCGGCAATCGCGATCTCCGAGACGCGCAGATAGTCTTCGGCCGCGTCGACGAGTTCGTGCGGCTCGAGCCCGAGACGGTTCAACCCCGTATTGATTTTGAGATGGACTTGCGCGGCAACATGACGCTTTCGCGCCGCGTCGGCGAGGCGCAGCGCGAACGTTTTCGTATCCCACAGCGCAATCTCGAGTTTTGCCGCGAGCGCGTCGGATAGGAGCGGAGGCGGAATTGGGCCGAGCACGAGAATTCTCGCGGTGATCCCGCCGTCGCGCAGTGCGATGCCCTCTTCCACCGCATAGACGCAGATGCGGTTCGCGAACGGTTCGACGGCGAGCGCCGTTTCCACCAGCCCGTGCCCATAGGCGTTGCTCTTGACGACGAACGCCGCCTTGCCGGCGCCGGCGAGATCGCGCAGCGCGACGGCATTGCGCCGCAGCGCGCCCAGGGAGATCGCGAGTCGGCCGATCACCCGCGGTCCAGAGCGCTGACGACGAAGGCGACCGGCAGGCCGAAAAACACCGCGTGCGCGATCAGCGCGCTCACGAAATCGTTCGGTGAATGCGGATACTCGAAGTTGCCCGAGACCAGCAGCATCAGCTGCATGACGAGATAGACGACGAGTCCGTACACGGGGCCGGAGATATACCAGCGCCGCCGCACGAAGGCTTGCTGCGCGGCGACGTAAGCGTAGGCGCCGGCCCACACAATGCTGGTGAGGGCGTGGACGCCGAGGCCGATCCACGGCGCGTTCGGATTTGCAAGCATCGTTTTGCCGGCGACCGTCGAGGCGATCCAGGTCCACATCGCAAGAATGCCGGGGTGCGCCGATGCGAGCGGCGCGAACCAAAGGTACAAGTCCAACAGCGCGCCGCCCACAATGCCGGCGGCGAGTGCCTGGATGACGATCCGGCTCCATGAAATCGAGGTCGGTGCTGCGGTGGCCATGCGGCGATGCTTTCGCCCAGGCGTCGCGTGCGCCTGGTCGAAGGACGCTCCTATGGATCGCATCGACGACCACGTTCGCTGGATTCTCGCCGCGCCGATCTACGCGCTCGCGTACGGCGTCGCAGCCCTGGTCTTTTGGTGGATGGCGCGACGTCGCGGAATGGCGGGCGACATGACGGCGCGCGTCATGGGTGCGGGCTTGATCGGCGGATTGGCCGGCGCCAACCTTTTGCAGCTATTCGCAACGGGACTTCCCGGCAAGACGATCGAGGGCGGCATCGTCGGCGGATGGCTCGCGGTAATCTACGTGAAGCGCCGATTCGGCATCGAGCGTCCGACCGGCGACTTATTCGCGCTTGCGATTCCGGCGGGCGAAGCGGTCGGCCGGATCGCTTGTTTCGTCGGCGGCTGCTGCTACGGCAAAGCCGCAAACGTTGCGTGGGCGGTGCACGAACGCGGCGAGATGCGTCATCCGGCGCAGCTCTATTTAGCGCTCGCCGCTGCGATCTGCTTCACCGTGCTGCTGACGGTCGAGCGCCGCTGCCGACTGCCGGAAAACGGCCTATTTTACGCGGGCGGAATGCTCTTCTGCATCGACCGGTTCGTCGTCGAGTTCTTCCGCGAGGGGGCGACGACGCAGCTCGGCGTGACGCTGGCGCAGCTCGGCTGCACGCTCGGATTCGCGTTCTTCGCCTGGAAACTCGCACCGATGCTCGGCGCGCGCTTCGCCGTTCGCCGCTCTTAGATGCCGCTGCCGGTCTTCGACTACACGATCCTGCGCAGCGTACGTGCCGTTTGTCCGCGCTGCTTTGCGGAAGACGAGAACTTCGACCCCGAGTATCCGACCGATATCTGCGACGCGCACTTGATCGAACGCGACGGCCGCGTGTATCTACGCCGTTACTGCCGTCGCGGCCACGGCGAAGTATGGTCGCTGTACGAAGAGCGCGCGGACCTGTGGCGCTACCTGCAGCAGTGGCGCGTTCCGACCAAGATCGTCAATCCGGATACGCAAGCCATCTATCCGCTTCCGACCGGGTACGAATACGGTTTGGGACCGGCGCATTTGCAGCACTCGTGCATCTACCTGCTCGACGTCACGACGCAGTGCAATCTCTCGTGCCCGGCGTGTTTCACGAGTTCGAGCCCGGCGCTTTCGAGCTATCTGCCGCTCGAACAAATCGTGCATGCGGTCGAAACGGCGATTTCGCGCGAAGACGGGCGGCTGGACGTGGTGATGCTCTCCGGCGGCGAGCCGACCGTACACCCGCAGTTCCGCGCGATCGTCGAACGTTTGGCCGAGCTGCCGGTCACGCGCATCCTCATCAACACCAACGGGATTCGGTTGTCGAACGAAGACGCGCTGTTGGAATTTCTCGCCGGTTTGAGCGACCGGATCGAGATCTACCTTCAATACGACGGCCAGCGCGCGTCGACGCACGAGCGGCTGCGCGGCCTCGATCTCACCGAGATGAAGGCGCGCGTCGTCGAACGGTTGAGCAAGGCGCGCATTTTCACGACGCTCGTCATGACGGTCGTTCCGCAGAACGCGGATCAGGTCGGCGAAGTGTTGGATACCGCATTCGCGACGCCGTACGTAGGCGGCGTGATGTACCAGCCGCTCTTCGCGTCTGGGCGGTCGCCGGTGGTCGATTCGATGGATCGCGTTACGACCACCGGGGTGCTCGGGCGCATGGCGGCGCAGTCGAAACACGCGCTCAACGAACGCGACATGATCGCGCTGCCGTGCAGCCATCCCGACTGCTGCTCGATCGGCTATTACGTGCGCGGCAAGGACGACCGGTTCGCCGGCCTCGCGTCGATCGTCGGCGAGGACGCGCTGCGCGAGAACCTGAGCGTCTTCGGCAATCAGATCGCGTTTTCGGAAGCGCTCGAAGCGGTTCGCGCCGCGTTGACCGGTGTGATGTCCGAAACGATGACGCTTTCGCGGCCCGAACTCGCGACGCACTTAAAGACGCTGTGCGGCGCGTGCGATCTCGGCGGAATCGGCGATCTGATCAAGATGGCGTTCGGCGGGAAAGGCGCGACCGCCAAGTTCGTGGGCGAGCGCGTGAAGCGGGTGACGGTCAAACACTTCATGGATGCCGACACGCTGATCACGGAACGACTCGAACAGTGCTGCGTGCACGTCGCCGGTGCCGGCGACGATCCCGTGCGCATGCCGTTCTGCGCGACGCGTTTGTTCCCAAAGGTGCGTGCGCGCGCGCAAGAAGCGATGGTGGAACGTGGCGCAGTCACCTGAAGGCCCAGCCGGCGGAGCACCCGCGCCGAAAAACGAAGTCGCGGCATTCGTTATCGGGTTGGTGTTGGGATTGGGGGTCGGCGGCACGCTGCTGACGTTCGTGTGGATCGCCGTCGTCGCCAATATCGCCCAGTTGCTCTTTCCGCGGTCCTCGAACAACATGACGTGGCTGCCGTATTTCGGTGACGTGCTCGCGCTTGCGCTCGGCTGGTGGGCGGTCATGCAATCGCGCAAAACGTTGAACTTTTTTTCAGGCGCGCTGATCGGGCTCGCCGCCGGCATGCTGGGCGGCGTTACGCTCTGCGCAGTCATGCTCGGCGGCCTCGGCGACATGCACTAGAGCGGCAAAGAACCGGGCTTTTTCTAAGGACTTCCTATGGAGCGGACGCTACCATGTTGGCCTCATGCGAATGAACCTTGCCGAACCGGCCGAGATCGTCATTTGGAGCACCGCGTCGCTGCTCGCCGTTTTGCTGGGGATCGGCCTGGCTTTCTTCCTTTGGTTTGGCCTTCGCGGCGAGGAGCATGCGTGGATCGTGCCCGTCCTGGTGGCCGGGTTTGGGACCAGCGTTCTCTTGCTCGGCATGGCAAGCAAGCAGGTCTTGATCCGGGCGGTCGTCGCCCTTTTTGCCGTCACGCTCGTCCTGAGCTACATCGTCGGCAGCCCCTCCTTCGCTAAGCTCGTTTAAGCGTCGCTGGAGGCCCTTGCGGGCCTTGCACTCGGCCATTCCCTCTGCTAAGATGGCACGGCTAGCGCTCTCGCGCTGAGAGTGCTAAACGCATTTTCTCACCCACACTGTTGGAGGGTCCCCGTGAATCTCAAGCCATTGCACGACAACGTGATTGTCGAGCACGCCGAACAGAAAGAAGTCTCTGCGGGCGGCGTTTTTCTGCCTGACACCGCCAAAGAAAAGCCTCAGGAGGGTCTCGTCAAGGCAGTTGGCGACGGTAAGGTCCTCGACAACGGCACCAAGCTTGGCATGAGCGTCAAGGTCGGCGAAACCGTTCTCTATCGCAAGTATTCGGGCAGCGAAGTCAAGATCGACGGCGTCGAGTACATGATCATCCCCGAAAAAGACATCTTGGCCATCGTCACCAAAGTCCCGGCCGCAGTTTAAGGAGTTACAGAAACCACATCATGGCTGCAAAGCAACTCGTATTCGATGAAAGCGCGCGCCGCGCGCTCGAGCGCGGAGCGAACATCCTGGCCGACGCCGTCAAAGTGACGCTCGGACCCAAGGGCCGCAACGTCGTGCTCGATAAGAAATTCGGTTCGCCGACGATCACCAACGACGGCGTCACCATCGCTAAAGAAATCGAACTGCCCGATCCGTTCGAAAACATGGGCGCCCAGCTCGTCAAGGAAGTCGCCTCGAAAACTAACGACATCGCCGGCGACGGCACCACCACCGCTACGGTGCTCGCACAAGCGATCATCCGCGAAGGCCTCCGTAACGTGACCGCCGGCAGCAACCCGCTGCTCATCAAGCGCGGCATCGAGAAGGCCGTCCAACTGGCGGTTGCCGAGATGGAATCGTTCAAGAAGGACGTCGACACCAAAGAGAAGATCGCGCAAGTCGCATCGATCTCGGCCAACGACCAAGAGATCGGCGATCTGATCTCGCAGGCGATGGAAAAAGTCGGCAAAGACGGCGTGATCACCGTTGAGGAGTCGCGCACGCTCAAGACCGAAGTCGAAACCAAAGACGGCATGCAGTTCGACAAGGGCTACATCTCGCCGTACATGGTGACGGATTCCGAGCGTATGGAAGCCGTTCTCGAAAACCCGTACATTCTCGTGACGGAGCGCAAGATTGCGGCGATCGCCGACATCCTGCCGCTGCTCGAGAAGGTCGTTCAGGTTCAGAAGCCGCTGCTCATCATCTGCGAAGACGTCGAAGGCGAAGCCCTCGCGACGCTCGTCGTGAACAAGCTGCGCGGAACGTTCACGTCCGTTGCCGTTAAGGCGCCGGGCTTCGGCGACCGCCGCAAAGAGATGCTCAAGGACATCGCGACGCTTACCGGCGCCACGGTGATCTCCGAAGAGCTCGGCCTCAAGCTCGACAAAGTCACCCCGGAACAGCTCGGCCAGGCCAAGCGCGTTACGGTTACCAAGGACGAGACGACGATCGTCGACGGCGTTGGTAAGCAAGAAGACATCAAGGGCCGGATCAAGATGATCCAGCGCCAGATCGAAGAGACCGATTCCGATTTCGATCGTGAGAAGCTGCAAGAGCGTCTTGCCAAGCTCTCCGGCGGCGTCGCCGTTATCCAAGTAGGCGCGGCCACCGAGACCGAACTCAAAGAGAAGAAGCACCGCATCGAAGATGCCCTCTCGGCGACCCGCGCGGCCGTCCAAGAAGGCATGATTCCCGGCGGCGGCAGCTCGCTCGTGCACGCGGTCAAAGCGATTGCCAAGTACGAGCCCCCGAAGACCAACGGTCACAGCACGACGTGGGCCGACGAGAAGATCGGCATCGACATCATCAAGAAGGCTCTCGAAGAGCCGCTTCGTCAGATCGCTGAAAACGCGGGCTACGAAGGTTCGGTCGAAGTCAATAACGTCAAGAGCAAGAACGCCCCGATGGGCTTCGACGCGATGACGGGCGAGATCGTCGACATGTTCAAAGCCGGCATCGTCGAGCCGTTCAAGGTGACCCGCTCGGCGCTGCAAAACGCGGCCTCGATCGGCGCGCTCATCCTCACGACGGAGACCCTCATCGCCGACAAGCCCGAGCCGAAAAAAGACGGCCCCGGCGGCGGCGGCATGCCCGGCGGCATGGGCGGCTACGACATGATGTAATCTCTCGCACTTAGCGAGAGGTGTCGCCCCTTGTGAGCGTAGGCTCGAGCCTTGTCATCCTGAGCGTAGCGCCGAAGGCGCGTAGTCGAAGGACGAAGGGCCGCGACAAGAGTCGAACATCGAGAAGGCCTCGGCAGAAATGCCGGGGTCTTTTCTTTTTGCCGCTCGCAATTCCACGGCGATAGCTCTGGAGTGGCCCTTCGACTACACTCACTGCGTTCGTTACGCTCAGGGTGACAATGCGATGGCGGTGCCTTATCATACTCGCATGGCAGTTCGAGTCGTTCGTCCTTGGCCGGCGTTTGCGTTGGTCAGCTTGGCGTTTTTCATGGTGGTGCTCGACTTCTCCATCGTAAGCATTGCGATTCCGGAGATTCAATCCGGACTGCATATGACGCCGGGCGAAGCGCAGTGGATTCTGAGCATATATATGCTGGTTTTTGCGGGCTTCTTGATGCTGTGCGGAAGTTTGGCGGATCTCTTCGGGCGGCGGCGATTTTTTTTGGCAGGCGTGGCGCTCTTCGGCGCGGCGTCGCTCGCGGCGGGATTCTCAAACGACGGATTGACGCTGATTCTGCTGCGCGCCGCTCAGGGTCTGGGCGCGGCGATGTGCAATCCGTCCGGATTGGCGATTGCGACGACGCTGTTTGCTGCCGGGCCGGAACGCAATCGCGCCGTCGGATTGTGGGCGGCGGTCGGCAGCGCCGGGGTGCTGTTCGGCATGATTCTCGGCGGCATTCTCGTCGCCGCATTCGATTGGCGCGCGGTCCTTTGGGTCAACGTTCCGATTTCGCTCGTCATCTTGATCCTCACGCCGATCTTCGTGCCGCGCGACGCGCCGCGCACGGCCAAGCCGAAGCTGGACTTTGCCGGCGCAATCTTCCTCACGGCGGCGCTCCTCCTCATCACGTTTACGATCGTGCGCATTCCCGAAGAGGGCTTTACGGTGACGACGTTCTTGTGCATCATCGTCTCGATCGTTCTGTTCGTCGGCTTCGTGGCGGTCGAGTCGCGCGAACTGCAGCCGCTCGTGCCGGGGCGTCTCTTCCGCTATCAGGACTTCGGCGGCGGGATGTTGCTGGCGCTCGTGCAGGCTGCCGCGTACGCGGGCATGACGGTGTACGCTTCGATTTACTGGCAAAGCGTTTCCGGGCTGCCGCCGCTGCTCACCGGACTTGCCTTCTTACCGAGCGCCCTTTTGATGACGCTAGCGGTGGGCCCGACGGCGTCGGGGCTCGCGCAACGCTTCGGTGCGCGGGCGCTCTCGAGCACCGGGTCGATCGTGATGATTGCCGGCATGGGCCTGGCGCTCTACGTGACGACGCTGGAGCCGCAGTGGTGGCTGATGCTGATCGTTACGCTGGTCGGAAGCGTCGGCTGCATGGAAACGTTCGAGATGTCGATGATCGCCGGACTCGCGCACGTGAACGAGGCCGACGAAGGCTGCGCCGCCGGCGCAATCAGTACCGGAAGTCAGATTGGTATGGGACTGGGAGTTGCCGTCGCAGCGGCGTTCGCCATCGGACGTCCAGTCGTAGAAGGCGCGCATCTTGCGTGGTGGAGTCCGTTCGGGTTTTCCGTTGCAACGCTTCTGGTTTCGCTCTTTCTCATCACCGGGAAGAAGCCGCGCGCAGCGATCCTGCAAGTCGTGCGCGCCGGCAAGATTGCTTTAGTTCAGAAGGCCGGCCGCTAACTACGGCGAGTTTGCGATCGCGACGGCGAGCGGATTCGTAATGCCGGACGTTACCGTCAGAATCGAACCGTTGGAATATTCGGTGAGCTGATTGTAGGAAGCGCCGCCCGGCCCCGGGCCGTCGGTGACGTACAGGATGTTGTTCTTATCGATTGCGAGCCCGGTCGGGCCCGGCGCGTCGATCGTGGCGGCCGGCGCTCCCGTACCCGCGGAATACTTGATGACGTTGTTTCCGGTTCCGAGCGCATTATTCGCGACGTAGAGGTTATTACTCGAATCGAGCGCCATCCACGTCGGAAACGAGATACCGGTGACCACGTTATAAGCGACCGTCGTGCTGTTGGGCGAATAGACGATGATCGAATCGGGGTTCGTGCCGTTTCCGCACGTCACGTTGCAGTTCGAAATGTAGACGCGGCCGGTGCCGTCGACCGCAACGTTCTGCACGCCAAGGGCCGGAAGCGTACGGATGAGCGAACCCGCCGGCGAGTAGACCGTAACGTTTCCCGGATATAACGCACCGTTGGCAACGTAAATGTTCCCGCTGCCGTCAACGGCCAGCGCCAGCGGCGCAGCGACGCTGCTGCTGATCGTCATCGCGACGTCGGTCGAACCTTTCGCGTAGGCGGTGACCGTCGACGTCTGCTCGTTGGCGACGTACAGCGTGCCGTTCGATGCGACCGCCAGCGCGGCCGGTTTGGAGAGTCCGGCCGAAATCGTGTACGACGGCGTGGTACTTCCCTGCGCGTAGACCGTGATGGTCGACGTCGATCCGGTTCCCGGAATGCACGGCTGGCAGTTGTCGACGAACAGATTTCCGCTGCCGTCCACCGCGAGCGCAAACGGCGAGCTGACGCCGGTCGAGATCTTGATCGCCGGCGTTTTCTGCTGCGATACGTAGCCCGTCACCGTGTTGATCGTCGAGTTGGCGACGTAGACGACCGTGCTCTTACCGGGAGAAGCGGAGGGCCCGGTCGTCGGAACCGGACCGCCCCTGCCGGAGGAGCCGCCGCTGCAGGCCGCAAGCGTGAGCGCTGCGAGCGCAAGCGCTCTAAGGCCGAGTGAAGCACGCATCGCCGGGCCTTCGAGCCGCCGGAAGTCGGGGCCCGCCGAGGAACGCTCCCCGACGTTCCCTAATCCATTCGTATTGTGGTAAACGATTTCACCATCCGCGTCGCCACGGTCAACGGGTCCGGCAGCCAATCTTCCAATCTCGTCTTGACCAACGCGATCTTTCGCCTCGGCATTCCGGTGGCACCGAAAAACGTCTTTCCCTCGAATATCGAGGGGCTGCCTACCTGGTTCGACGTTCGCGTTACGTCCAAGGGGTATCAGTGCCGGACGCGCGACGTCGACGTGCTGGTCGGACTGAACGCGGCAACTTGGCAGGCCGACGTAGCAAGCGTGAAGCCTGGAGGCGTCGTGATTCACGAGTCGACGTATCCGGTGGCTGGTGAGACGCTGCGTACCGATCTCACATACTACCCCGTTCCGTTTACCGAACTGTCGAAGAAGCACTTCGCCGACAAAGGCGACCTGCGCAAGTATTTGCTCAACATGATCTACGTCGGTTCGGTCGCGTTCATCCTCGATATCCCCGAAGACACCATCGAGGCGGGCATAAAGAATCAGTTCAAGAGCAAGGCGGCCGCCGTCGAGACCAACATGAACGCGGTGCGCGTCGGGTACGAGTACGCCCGCGAGAATCTAAAGAAGAGCGACGCGTACCGGCTCGAGCCGATGACCGGCCGCACCGACGGCCTGCTCTTCATGGAAGGCAACCGTGCGGCCGCACTCGGCTGCATCATGGGCGGTTGCACCGTCGCCGCCTGGTATCCAATCACGCCGTCGTCGTCGCTCTGCGAAAATTTCATCGCACTCGCCGAGAAGTATCGCGTCGATCCGGATACCGGCGAGCACTACGCGGCGATCATTCAAGCCGAGGACGAGCTCGCGGCCGCCGGCATGGTGTTCGGCGCGGGTTGGGCCGGCGCGCGCGCGATGACGTCGACGTCGGGTCCGGGCGTGTCGCTGATGGCCGAATACGTCGGGTATGCCTACTACGCCGAGATTCCGGGCGTAATCTTCGACGTCCAGCGCGCCGGGCCGTCGACCGGATTGCCGACGCGCACGATGCAAGGCGACGTCGCCTTCGCGCACACGCTTTCTCACGGAGATACGAAGCACATCGTCCTGCTTCCGGCGACGATCGAGGACGCGTACCAGCTTTCGATGGACGCTTTCGATCTCGCCGACCGCTTCCAGACACCGGTCTTCGTTCTTTCCGACCTCGATCTCGGGATGAACTCGTGGCTGACGAAGCCGCTGCACTATCCGGTGAAGCCGTTCGATCGCGGGAAAGTGCTGCACGCGGCCGACTTGAACAAAGTGCAGTCGTGGGGCCGCTATCGCGACGTCGACAAGGACGGCATCCCCTATCGCACGGTTCCGGGAACGGAACACTCCAATGCCGGGTATTTCACGCGCGGAACCGGTCACGACGAGGAAGCGCGGTATTCGGAACAGCCGGACGTGTGGCAACGCGGCCTCGATCGCCTCGTTCGCAAGATGGAAACGGCGGCGACGGCCGTACCCGCACCGGTCGTGGACGACAACCGCCGCCCGATCGCAATCCTCGCATACGGCACGACGCATCACGCCGTCGTCGAAGCGCGCGAACGATTGCGCGACGCCGGTATCGAAACCGACTACATGCGCGTGCGCGCCCTTCCGCTTTCCCCGGACGTGGCGAAGTTCATTGCACGCCACGAACGCGTCTACGTCGTCGAACAAAATCGCGACGGCCAGCTCTACGGAATCTTACGCACGGAACTTCCAACGCACCTGATTCCCCAGCTCGTATCGATCCGTCACTACAACGGCGTGCCGATCGACGCGCACGCCATCATCGACCCCCTCCTCGAAGCCGAACGCCAACCCGCGGTGGTTGCGGAGTAATATGACCGTTAACATTATCGGACTCGGACGCGACGTTTACAAAGGGCTGCCCACGACGCTGTGCGCCGGCTGCGGGCACAACTCGATCACGAATCATCTGATCAAGGCCCTGTACGAGTTCGGCGTTCCACCGCACAAACTCGCCAAGATGAGCGGCATCGGCTGCTCGTCTAAAACGCCGGCGTACTTCGTCGACCAGGCCCACGGCATGAATACGCTGCACGGGCGGATGCCCTCGGCTGCAACCGGCGCGAAGGTCGCCAATCGCGAACTGGTGGTCCTGGGGATCAGCGGCGACGGCGACACGGCGAGCATCGGCATCGGACAGTACTGCCACATGATCCGCCGCAACGTCGACGTGACGTACATCGTCGAGAACAACGGCTGCTACGGGTTGACAAAAGGGCAGTTCTCGGCGACCGCCGACGTCGGCAGCAAGCAAAAGGGCGGAAAGGTCAACGAATACGCCACCATCGACGTGTGCGGTCTGGCGATCGAACTCGGCGCGACCTTCGTCGCGCGTTCCTTCTCCGGTGACGGCAAGCAGCTCGTCCCGCTGCTTCAAGCCGCACTCGCACATCGCGGCACGGCGATCCTCGACGTCATCAGTCCTTGCGTGACCTTTAACGATCACGAAGGTTCGACCAAGAGCTATGCGTACGTGAAGGACCACGGCGTCGTGCTGCACACGCCGGATTTCATCGCCGGCGGGCGCGACATCGCGATCGACTACGAACCCGGCTCCGCCTACGACGTCGAGCTCGACGACGGATCGCACGTGCTCCTGCGCAAGCTGGAGATCGACTACGATCCGACCGATCGGATCGGGGCGATGAAGAAGCTGCACGAGCACGCCGCGACCGGCGAGTTCGTGACCGGATTGCTGTACGTCGACACGCACTCCGAGGACCTCTGCACGCGCGAAAAGCTGCCCCATGCGCCGCTCGCGCACTATGGTGAAGAAACTCTGCGAATCACGCGCGACGACTGGGCGTCGCTCATGCACGTTTAGGAGAGCGATACGATGAAGGCTCTGCGGCTGGTCTCGTTCGTAACGATCGGTATGCTGATTTCCGGAGGACAAGCGCTCGCAGTCGCCGGCCACGGACCGGTCTGGAGCGCCGACTACGTTGCCGCGTATCAACCGACGTTCGGAACGCAAAGCGTTCCCTACACCGGCGACTTGAAGCTGACGTTCAATCACGGCATCATTAGCGGCACGTACTCGTCCATCTCGGCGCGGCCCGATCCGTACTACGGACGGATCATTCAAGTAAGCGGCGGCGTGAAGGGCAGCGGCATCAATCTGCGCATCGGCAGTATCTCGCTGCCGAACGGAACGATCGAGAAAGACGGAACGATTCAGGGCACGGCCAACTGGAACGGGAAGTTGTATAACTTTCTGGCCAAACCGCGGCCACAGTCCGCGGCCAAACCCGCTCCGCATTGACCGCCGGCGTTCCAGCGCCCATAACGCGGCTCACCTGGATCGCGTTCGCGCTGCTCAGCGCGACGTTCTTCGTGCTCCTGGTCGATTTTTCGGTCGTGACGATCGCGCTGCCGTCGATGGAGACGAGCCTGAACCTAAGCCCATCGCAAGGGCAGTGGATCGTCAGCACCTATGCGATTTTCCTGGCCGGATTCCTGATGCTCACGGGGCGCTGCGCGGATCTGTACGGGCGCCACAAGTTTTTCGTTCTGGGTCTGACGCTCTTCACGCTGGGCTCGCTGGCCGGTGGACTGGCCCAGAACGGTGCGATGCTGATCGCAATGCGCGCGGTGCAAGGGCTCGGGGCGGCGCTCGTGAACCCGGCTGCCCTCGCCATCGTGCTGCAGCTTTTTCCAACCGGAGCGGCGCGGTCGCGGGCGATCGCGCTGTGGGGCACCATCGGCAGCAGCGGCATCGCGGCCGGCGTGCTGTTCGGCGGCATTCTGGTGCAGTATCTCGGGTGGCGATCGGTAATGTTTTTCAACGTTCCCGTCGCGATCGCGATCCTGCTGTTCGCAGCGCGTTTCGTTCCGCGCGATAAACCGAGCCCGGTTCGCGCGAAGCTCGACGTCGCCGGCGCGACGCTGCTGACGCTCTCGCTCGTCATGCTCGTCTACACGATCGAGCTCATCCCAACCGACGGGTTCACCTCGCAGTGGACGCTGATTCGCCTGCTGATTACCGCCGTGCTCTTCGGCGTTTTTCTCTACGTCGAACGGCGCGCGGCCGAACCGATTCTTCCGCCGCGCCTGTTCAAATACGCGGACTTGGTTTCGGGCGCGTTCGTCGTCTCGCTGCAGCCGATGTCGTACGCCGGTATCTTGGTCTTTACGTCGGTCTACCTGCAGCGCGTTTCCGGGTATTCGCCGCTCGCAGCGGGGTTCGCGTTCTTGCCGTCGACCATCGTCACGTCGTTTATCGCGGCGCCATTGACGATACCGATCGTGCGCAAGCTGGGCGTGAAGCCGATGAGCATCCTCATGGCGATCGTCATGATCGGCGGCGAGTCCATCCTGCTGACTCTTTCGCCGCATTCCTCGTACTGGCTCGTGATGTTTCCGGCCACGTGCATCGCGGCGTTCGGCGGCATGCTCTCGTATCAGACCGGAATGATCGCCGGTCTCGCGCACGTGGATGACGCCGACGAAGGCAGTGCGTCCGCGGCGCTCAGCTTCGCATTGCAAATCGGCATCGGTTTCGGCGTCGCGTTCGGCGCAGCGGTTCAGGAACTTGTTGCGGGTGCGATGACGCGTGCGGGCAGCGCGCCGATCGAGGCGCTGGCCGGCGGACTGCACGCGACGTTCTGGGTATCGATCGCATTCGGCGTCGCGACGCTCGTTGCCGCGGCGCTGGGTTTGCGTCATGCTTCCGGTGCCGAAGCGCCGATCCGTCCGCATCTGCCGTTCGGCAAACTCGTGCACCGGGCGGCCGCGAAGGCGTAGTGACGATGCGCTCATCGATTAGCGAGAACCGGCGGGTCGCGCTCGTCGCTTTAGCGTCGAGCGCGTGTTCGTTCGCGTTATACGTCGTGCTGGCCGCACGCGACGTGATGTTTGGCGACGGCCCGGAGTTGACGGCCGCGGCGGTGACCGGCGGCGTCGCGCACCCTCCCGGCTACCCGCTCTGGGTCATGCTGGGACACCTTGCGTCGCTCTTCCCCGCCGGCCCGCTCCCGTTCCGCGTGAACCTCACGGCATGCTTGTATCACGCGCTCGTCGTCGGGTTGGTGTTCGCGAGCGCGTACGTACTTACGCGCCGCTTCGAGCCCGCACTCTTCGCGGCTGCGCTGCTGGCGATCGCATCGCCGCTCTTCGTCACGTGGTCGCTGCAGGCTGAAGTATTCTCGCTCAACGATCTCTTCGCAGCGGCGGTCGTGCTGGTGTCGCTCTTGTGGCTTGACGATCCGTTACGCTGGCGTCTGATGCTGCCATTAGCCGTCCTCTTCGGACTCGGTCTCTCGCATCACCAAACGCTGATCTTGCTGGCCCCCCTGCCGCTATGGGCGGCGTGGTGCGGACGTGACGCGCTGCTGAAAACGAAGGGCGTCGTGAAAACGGCGGCGTTCGCCGCGTTGGTTCTCGTTCTTGGCTACGCGCTTCCGTACGCGCACACGCTCGTCGCTTCGCAGCATCTGCACGGGTGGTTCCTAGGTGCCGCGCCGGACCTGCCGCGCCTTATCGATCTGATCGATCGCCGCGCGTACGGATATTTCAATCTCGTTCCCGGTGCCGCCGATCGCGGCGGCAACCTGGTGAGCCACGCAACCATCCTCATCGGATCGGCCGGTTGGCCCTATGCGTTCGTCGTTTGCGGCATCGCGGGACTCGCAGTCAAAGCGCAGTACCGACGGTTCGTGTTCGCGCTGCTCGTCGTTGGAACGTTCCTGGCGTTTTGTGCGGTTGCGAGTATCGACGTTTCGCAAGAGATGGATCGCGCGGTTTTCCAGCGTTTCGGCCTGCTGCCGATCGTCGCATTGGCGCCGTTCGCGGCATGCAGCACGTACCTCGTTGCGGCGCTCGTGCGGCAGCCGATCGTGCGCGGGATCGTCTACGGCGTTGCCGCGGCCGCGGTCTTCGCGCCTGCGGTCGCACGAATCCCGAGTTTATCGCTCGCGAACGTGCACGACGCGAGAAGGCTCTTCACCGACGTTTCCGCGGCGCTGCCGCAGCACGCAATTCTGCTGACGGCCGGCGATGCCGTCGATCTGCCGCCGCTCTACTTTCAAGCCGTCGAAGGATGGCGCCCCGACGTGACGATCGTCACCTACGGCTTTCTCAACAGCGATTCGTACCGGCGGTGGCTCGACCCGACGCTCTACGTGCCGCTCGAGGTTGCACGCGACATCGCGCCGCAGGCTCGCCGCGACCTGCTCGCTCGAGCCAACGCGACCCGCCCGTTCTACGTTACCGGCGAGCGGCCCGCGCACGCGCCGGGACCGTTCTACTACGCCCGCGTCGACGGCGTCGTGTCGCGCATGATGCCCAACGCCCAGAAGTTCGACGTGTTCAAACACTACGCGCAAGAATCCAGGCTGCAGCTCGCGCCCGGATACGCCGACGTCACCTCGGACCCCGCGCGGTCAAACGGCTTCGTGTGGGAAGTCCGCGAGTACTACGCCGGTGGCTTCTTTTCAACGGGCTACGACGCGGAACGCCTGGGTGATAAACCGGCCGCGCGCGTTTGGTATCAGCGCGCGGCCGCCTATTCGCCGGATCCGCTGATTCAGTCGCGACTCGAAAGGCTGTAGATGTCCCGGTCGCCGGATGACGAAGATTCCGAGTGGAGGATCCGTCAATGCGCTTCCCCTTCCTCGCACTTTCCTTACTGTTCGGGGCGGCCGCCTGTAGCGGCGGGAATCCTTCACCCCTACCCGGCGGCGCCGCGCACCCGCCGCAAAGCAGCGGCGTGCTCGGGCGGCTCGTCATTAAGGTTCCTCCGAAGAATAGGTCACCGCATCGTTCGCGCTACGTCTCGCCGGCAACGGCGTCGCTGGCGTACAGCATTGACGGCGTCGCAAAGACGCCGGTCGTCATCGGCACCAGCAACCCCAACTGTGCGGTCGTCGGGCAGAACTACTTGCAGTGCATCATAACTTTTTCGCTCGCTCCCGGCCGTCACACGTTTTCGTTTACGGCCAAAGACGCGAGCGGTGAGCCGCTGTCTGGAAATACGAACTACGCGTTCACCGTGAAACGGGGGGTGGCGAATGACTTGACGGTCACGCTCGGCGGCATCGCCGCATCGATCGTCGTTATTCCGGAGAAATCCCTTGCCGTCAGCGGTTCGCAATACTCCGGCTTTACGATCGTTGGAAACTCTCCGCAAAAATTCGACATCGTAGCGATGGATATCGATCACGATCTCATCGTAGGTCCGGGTGCGCCGTATCCGTTCGTCGCCGCAACGCCGTCGAGTATGACCGTGCAGCCTGCCGCGTCGACCGCGCCGAATCGGGTGACGTTGACGTCGACGTATACGACCGCGAGCGATCCGACTCAGCCGCACGCGTCGTCGCTAATCGTAACCGCGACGCCTGTGCCGAACTCCGGCGGCACGACCGTTTCCACGACGATTCCGCTGACGCTCTTTCAACCGTGGATTTACGTCGCGGACGACGTTAGCGGCGAGATCCTGGCTTACGACGAAAAGGGGAATCAAAAAACGCTGCCGCATCCGATTACAGGATTGGGGAGTGCGTACGGACTCGTCTATGACGGGCACAACGGCGTTCTCTACGCGACGAGTTACGACCAGAGGGCGGTCAAAGCATTTCGTCCTGATGGCTCGCCGTATGCTCTAGGGGCCGTGGCGCCGTTCGCGGGGCTGAGCGGGCCGTCCGGCATCGAATTCGACTTACTGAACGACGATATCTACGTCGTAAACTATGCCGGAACCGGCAGCGTCGCTGCATTCGACGAGCAAGGAAACGCTCAGACCTTGAGCGGAACCTTCGCGGGTGTCAGCGACTCCTATGCAGTCACGTACGATCCGAATCAAGACTGGTTTTATATTGCGAACTGTTCTCCCGGAAGCGCGGGTGCGATCAACGCGTTCACGCCGCAGGGCAACGCGCAAACGCTCACCGGCAATGGTGGCGCTCCATTTCCAAATTTACTCAATCCGTCGGGCACGGCCTACGATTCGAGCAACGAGCGCGTTTACGTTAACAATTACAAGTATCCGTTCGCATATGGCAATATCGTCGCCTACGACTCGCAGGGCAATCAGCAAACATTGCCGGGAAACCCGGACATGATTCCGACGGGGTGGGGCATTGCGTACGACCCGTACGACGGCTTTCTCTACGCCGCGGTTGACGGGTACCTAAACTCCGCTCCCTTAATCATGCCAACGGTGTGGGTTTATGGCGAGGACGGTACGAAACAGGCGACGGCTGGGTCGTTCCCCAATCTTGCGTACCCATCCGGAATCGCGGCGGTACCGTAGCGCGCGGCGGCGAGCGTCTACGACGTTTGCCGATTGCGGTAGTGCGCGAAGACGTAGTAAACCGGTAGGCCGGTGACGAGAATTCCAAGCCCGATCGACGTTTTTGGATCCCCGATCATGACATCGGCGACGATGGACCACGCGACGACGAGGAAGACGAGCGTAGTCCAGGGGTGCCCGGGCATCGTAAACCCGGGTTTCGGCGCGGCGGGATCGCGACGGTCGCGATTCCGGAAGACGATGAGCGCGAGGGCAGAGAGCCCGAAGAACACGTAGTCGACGCTGGTGACGTAGTTCAAGATCTGATCGTAAAGTCCGATCAGTGCGATCGCGACGGCGACCGCGCCCTGCAGAACGATGGCCAGCGTCGGAGCGTGCGTTTTTGAATTCACCCGAGCGAGGAAGCGAAAGAACGTCCCGTCGGCTGCCATCTGAAAGTAGACGCGCGGCGACGTGAGGATCTGGTTGCTGAGGAAACCGAGCGTCGAGAGCGCGACGACGACGATCATCGCGTTGCGTCCGCCCGGTCCGAGCACGAGCGCGGCAATATCCGAGGCGGGAGCTTTCGTGGCAGCGAGGCCGGCGATTCCGAGCGCGTGCAGGCTTACGAGGTTGACGGATAGGTACAGAACCACGACGGCAACGACTCCGACGATGAGCCCGCGCGGCAGGGTCTTGGCGGGTTCGCGCAGTTCGGCCGACATGAAACTCGACGTTTGCCAGCCGCTGTACGCAAAGAGAACCGGCACCATCGCAAGGCCCATCGCCGCGATTGCACTGCCTCCCGCGAATGCCGGGAGATTGCCGGCACCGGCCGCCGCGTGCGGCGCAAACAAACCGACGACCACGAATCCGCCGATCGCCGCGATCTTGAGCAGCATGAACGCGTTTTGAGTCGACGCGCCTTGGCGAACGCCGAGCGCGTTGATCGCGGTGAAGGCGGCGATTGCCGTCACCGATAACACGCGCTCCCAGACCGGCGACGGCGAAACGTAGCCTGCGAAGGTCACCGCGGCCGCGGCCATGCCGCCGCTTTGCGAGACGAGCAGGAGCGTCCAGCCATACATGAATGCCAGCGAAGGATGAAACGCGTCGCGCATATAGGCGTAGAGGCCGCCGTCGTGCGGACGTCGCGCGGCTAACTCGGCGAAGATGCCCGCGCCCAGCAAGGCGATCGCACCGCCTAAAATCCATACCAGCATGACGAGCACGCCGCTCGGCACGAACTTCGCCACGACGGATGGATTGCGAAAGATTCCGGAACCGACGATGCCGCCCATCACGATGAGCGCGGCATCGCGGACGCCGAGGCGTCTAAGGAGCGGCATGCTCGGGTGCGAATACCTGCTGTGCGAATTCGTCGACGATCGTACAGAACTCGGCCACGCGACGCATCGGTGCGGCATGATCGACTCCGTGCATTAGCCGCAGACGCGCTTGCGGCAGCCGATGGAGGTAGCGCCGTTCGTCCGTACGGAAAGCGACGTCGTATTCGCCGTTGACGATCAGCACCGGCTCGCGGTAGGACGCGATGGCGTCGCTCAAACGGGCGGCGTTGGCGGCGATCGCGTTGACGCGAGACAAGACGTCGCTATCGAACGGAATCCCCTTGACGATCTCGGCGTAGCGCGGCGGCAACGCCATGTAGAGCGTCGTGTGCAGAAACGCATCGAGCATCGGCCGCGGCAGCATCTGCATGAAAGCGAAACTTGCGTCGAGCGGCCACATCTTCCACCGGTCGAAATCGAGCGTGCAATCGGCGAGCAGCAGCGCTCGCGTGCGGCCGGGAAACCGCGCCGCATAGCTCATGGCGACGTACCCGCCGAGCGAATAGCCGACGATCAGTGGAGGCGCCGCCATCGTACCGAGCGCTTCGTCGAGTTGGGCGTCCAGGTTTTCAGCCGTGAACGGAACGCCCGTCAGCGCACCGTGTCCGGGAAGATCGAGCGTGACGACGTTATAGCGCTGCGCGAGCGCTAGGACGTGGTGGTCCCAGATCGCGCGTCCCAGTCGTATTCCGTGCAGAAAAAGGATCGACGGTCGCGACGGATCGCCGAACGACGAGCGTCCTTTGGAGAAGTCAACAGCCACGTAGGGCCGTTACGAGGCTACTTCAAGTAAGACCTTGATGGCGCGGCGCTCGTCCATCGCGGCATAGCCTTCCGCAACGCCGTCGAGTCCGAGGCGCAAGTCGAACACGCGGCCTGGGTCGATGGAACCGTCGGCAACCTTGGACATGAGCGGCTCGAGATAGGTGCGCGCCGGCGCAAGCGCGCCGCGCAGTGCGACGTTTTTTAAAAAGAGCGGGCGCATCGGCGGCGCCAGCACGTTGTGCGGCACGCCCACGAAGGCAACGGTACCGCCCGGACGCGCGACCTCAACCGCGAGATCCATGCTTTCCTGATTGCCGACCGCTTCGACGACGGACGTGGAGCCGCCGTGCGTGAGTTCGAGAATTTCCGCTGCGACGCCGTCATCGTGCGAGTTAAACGTATGCGTCGCGCCGAACTCGCGCGCCAATTCCAGGCGCTTTGCGTTGTGACCGATCGCAATGACGCGCTCGGCACCCACGACCTTCGCCGCCGAAAGGACGCCGCACAATCCAACCGCCCCGTCCCCGACGATGACGACCGTTCCGCCGCGTGCGGCGTGCGCGCTCACGACACCGTGATGGCCGGTCGCCATTACGTCGGTGAGGGTCAGGGCCGACGCAAGTTTGCGAGGATCCGCGTCGAGACCGGGTAGCGCCTTAACGAGCGTTCCATCGGCGTAGGGCACGCGCACGGCTTCGGCCTGTCCGCCGTTTGCATCGTCGCCCCAATTCGTCATGTGCACGCACGACGTCGGCAAACCTTCGAGGCAGAACTCGCACGTGCCGTCGCTCGATACGAAGGGCGCGATCACCAGATCGCCGCGCGCCAACGTGCGCACCGCGCTTCCGGTCTCTTCGACGATACCGACGAACTCGTGACCGGTGCGATCGCCCGGCTCCCACTGCGTGACGCCGCGATAAAACCAGAGATCCGAACCGCAGATGGCCGCGCGCGTCACGCGCACGATCGCGTCGGTCGGCTCGCGCAGCACCGGGTCGGCAACGGTTTCGAGGCGCACGTCGCGCGCGCCGTGGTAGACGGTAGCTTTCATGGCAGCAAGACGATCCTAAAATGAGCTTTGGGTGCGTCCATCGCGTGCAAGACGAAGGTGACGGGGTCGTACCAGAGGGTCACGACCGCATCGTCGAACTCGAAGGCGGCGCTGACGTCTGTCTTGGAAACACCCGCCGGCGGCGCGACGGTTGCGGAAACGATCGGCGCGGGCTTGACGTCGAAGCCGGTAAAGCAGATGCAGTAGACGTTGAACGCCTTCGCTGCAGTCGCGTGCAGCATCGCGGGAATCGCCGCATACGGTCCGGCAAAAAAGTCGAATACGATGGATGGGCCGGCGACGGCTTGCGGGACGGTCTTATCCCCCGAAGCCCTGCGCCAGGTCGCCGCGTTAGACGGGATGTCGATCGTATCTTCGGTGCCCTGGACGGTTATGGTGTATTTGAGCGTCGCGAACGTCGCCGGATCGATCGTGCGCGTGATCGCGACCGGATCGCCTTGTAAAATCGTGGCTTCCGTGATTTGCAGCGACCCGTTCTGGTTGTGGATCACGATCGTACTCTTCGCGACGGGCTTGCCATCCGAGTAGATCTCGTACGCGTACGTTCCAGACGGTAAGACGGCGCCGGGAGCCGCGGCGCTGGAGGCAAGTGCGACCGCGCCAACGAGAGGAATCATCTTCACGCTATCTTGCGGCCGGAAAAGTTTCCCCTGCTGCGAATGATGAGAGCATGATTGCAGCAATGCTCCTTCCGCTCGCGCTCCTCGTCGCTCAGGTCACCCCGGCGCCGCTCCGGCCGCCGATGGAACCCGCAGCGCCACTTATCGCGGGGAATTGCCTCGACTCCACGCGACCGGTTCCGAACGTGCTCCAGCCGCCGATTTCGGCCGCATCACAAATCGTCCGGATCGACAAGGTCGAATCCTTGCAGACGATGATGCCGGGCGAAGTGCTCGGCTTTCTCTATACACTGAGCGACGGCTCGACGTGGCTCGGCCAACGCAGCTCGGACTTCATGTCACCAGCTAGCGCGACCCAAATCAACCAAGTACTCGGTTCCACCCATATGCCGGGCCAGAACATTTCCGAGTTTCCGCCGGGGACGAAGTACGGCGTGCCGACCAAATACCAGCAGTTCTTCCGGGTGCAGCTCAACGAGGCGGCAATGACCGGACTGAAGATCCAGCTCGTCCCTTGCGTCGTCTGGCCTGCCAGTCAGGCGCTTCCCGCCCCCAAGATGTAGCGCGAGGACCCGTCTCAGGGTGACGGTGGGGGGCTAGCAGACGGTGCATCCGAGTGCTAAGATACGGGGTCTAAGCCTGTAACTGAGATGGATTTTGTGATACGAACCCGCCTTGGGCGCCTTGAACCGAATGCCGACGTCTTCGTTGACGAAGAGCGTGGGCAAGTCGTGGTGACCATCGAACTGGCCGGCGCCGACCCCGACACCCTGACCGTCGCCCTGGACGACCGCCACCTGGCGATCGCCGGACGGCGTCCCGAACGCGTGCGTCCCGGCCGGGGCGGCACCTTCGTACAAAAAGAAATTGCCTGCGGCGACTTCGGCAAGCAAATCGACTTGCCGGTACCGGTCGAGTATGTGAACGCCGCCGCCACCCTAGTCGACGGCATGCTTACCGTCGTACTCCCCATCGCCGCAACCGCTTATCTGCAAATTCCGCGCACCGAACTGCGCGTTATGGTAACGAGGACTATTTCGTAAATGCCCGCCAAGAAATCCCCGATCGTCACCGCCGGAACCATCGGCATCCTGCCCCTGCAGGACGCCGTGCTGTTCCCGCACACCGTTATTCCGCTGGCCGTCGTCAAGAAGCCGGGAATTCAACTGGTGGAAGAGGCGTTGCGTGAGGGCAAGCCGATCGGCTTGACCGTGCTCAAAGATCGCGAAACGGAGAATCCCGGTCCGGACGACGTCCAGCGCGTCGGTACGATCGGCATCATTCAGAAGATGCTGAAAGTCCCGGACGGAACGTTGCGATGCATCGTTGCAGGCCAAGGCGTCTTCAAGATCGAGCAGTTTTCGCAAGTCGCGCCCTACATGGTCGCCACGTACACCGATCTTCCGGACGTGACGGTTGAGAACGATCAGCTCGTCGCGATGCAGCGCAATTTAGCCGGACTCTTTCAAAAGCTGCTTTCGTATTTGCCGCAAGCGCCGCGCGAGATGGAGATGGAAGTACAAAACATCTCGGATCCCGCCGTGCTCACGTACTTTGTCGCGTCGACGATGCGCCTGGATACGGCCGATCGTCAAGCGCTGCTGGAAGAGCGCGACACGGGCAAGCGCATGCGCAAGCTCACGCTGATGCTCACCAAAGAACTCGAAGTCGTCGAGCTCGGGCACAAGATTCAGAGCGACATCCAGCGCGAGATGGAGAAGAATCAGCGCGAGTTTTACCTACGTCAGCAGCTTCGCGCGATTCAGGAAGAGCTCGGCGAGGTCGATCCGCAGCAAGCCGAAAATAACGAACTTCGCACCAAGATCGACGAAGCCAAGATGCCCGAGGACGTGAAGAAGGCCGCCGATCGCGAGCTGGACCGTCTTTCCAAAGTTCCGCAAGCCAGCCCCGAGTACAGCGTCATCCGCACGTATCTCGATTGGCTCGTGCAGCTGCCGTGGACGACCGAAACGGCGGACCACATCGACATCAAAGAAGCGCGCCGCATCCTCGACGAGGATCACTACGATCTCGAGAAGATCAAGGAGCGCATCATCGAGTATCTGGCCGTCGGCAAACTCAAGAAGAAACTCGCCGGTCCGATCCTTTGCTTCGTCGGACCGCCGGGCGTCGGCAAAACGTCGCTCGGTCAGTCGATCGCTCGCGCGATGGGCCGCAAATTCGTGCGCCTTTCCGTGGGCGGCGTCCGTGACGAATCCGAGATCCGCGGACATCGCCGCACGTACATCGGCGCGATGCCCGGCTCGATCGTGCGCGCGATGCGCGATTCCGGTACGAAGAACCCGGTCATGATGATCGACGAGATCGATAAAGTCGGTGCGGATTTCCGCGGCGACCCGCAATCCGCGCTCCTCGAAGTGCTCGATCCGGAACAGAACGTCAACTTCCGCGATCACTACCTCGACCTGCCCTTCGATCTGTCGCAAGTCCTGTTCATCTGCACCGCCAACAGCCTCGATACCATCTCTCCGCCGCTGCGCGATCGCATGGAGATCATCCAGCTTTCCGGCTATACGGAGCTGGAGAAGCTGCAGATCGCTAAGCGCTACCTCGTAAAGAAGCAGCGCAAGGCCAACGGCTTGAAAGAAACCCAGGCGCAGATTACCGATCCGGCGCTGAAAGCGATCATCAACGACTACACGCGCGAAGCCGGCGTCCGCAATCTCGAACGCGAGATCGGTACCGTGTTCCGCAAGATCGCGCGCAAGATCGCCGAGAACCCGCGGTACAAGGGCCGGATCAAACCGGAGAGTTTGGTCGAATATCTGAAGCGCCCGCGTTACTTCAATGAGGTGAAGAAGCGCGTCGCGTCGGTCGGCGTCGCCACCGGAATGGTCTGGACGTCGGTCGGCGGGGACATCGTCTTCATCGAAACGCAAGTGATGCCGGGCACCGGGAAACTGGTCCTCACCGGCCAGCTCGGCGACGTGATGAAAGAGAGCGCGCAAGCCGCCGTTTCGTTTCTGCGTTCGCGTTCGAGCGAACTCGGACTCGCAGACGAGTACTTTGCCAAGCACGACATTCACATTCACGTCCCGGCCGGAGCGGTGCCCAAGGACGGACCGTCCGCCGGCGTCTCGATGGCGACGTCGATCGCGTCGGCGCTGGTCGGTCTCAAAGCCGATCCGAATCTGGCGATGACCGGCGAGATTACGCTGACCGGACAAGTGCTCCCAATCGGCGGCCTCAAAGAGAAGGTCCTCGGCGCGAAACGTGCGGGTATTTCGAAGGTACTGTTGCCGAAGCGAAACGAGCCGGATCTCGAGGACATTCCCAAAGAGATTCGCGATTCGATGACGTTCGTAGCCGTCGAAGAGTTGTCCGAGGTTCTCCAGCAGGCGCTGGGCAAGCGGATCATCGCGCCGGTTCCGCTCGGCGCAGAGGCCAGCAAAGGGAGCAACGTCGTCCCCCTGCGGCGCCGCGCGGCCGCGGTCAAACGCAACGGCGAGCGCAAGCGGCGCACGCCGGTGGCAAGCGCGCGCAAGCGCTAGGAGCCCGACAAGCTCCTGGAGCCAACCTGAGGGCGGCCGGAGAGGGTTGACCTTGGAATCGGGGAAGGATTCCTAGACATCGTCCTTTGAGGAGAAGTCCATTGCAGAAGCAACGTTGGGAAAAGCCGGAATACAAAGAAGTGCCGCTCGGTGCCGAGGTAACGGCGTATCTCACGCAGAGCAAGCAGGCCCCGAAGCTATAGGCGCCCTGCTCGAACGGTTGCGCGCGATCGGCGCGCAGAAGTATCACGACAAGCATCCGTTCCACGAGCGTCTCGTTTCCGGGACGCTCGATGCGTCTGCGCTCCAGGCTTGGGTCGCCAACCGCTACTACTACCAGAAAATGATCCCGGTCAAGGACGCCTTGATCGTGGCAAAGCTGCCCACCGCGGCGTATCGTCGCGTGTGGGTCCAGCGTATCCTCGACCACGACGGCGACGGAACGCATCCGGGTGGGACCGCGAAGTGGCTGGGCCTAGCGCGGGCCGTCGGCCTCGATCCGGATGACGTCCGCAGCGAACGCATGCTGGCGCCCGGCGCGCGCTTCGCCGTCGACGCCTACGTCGAGTTCGCGCGGCATCGGCCGTGGCTCGAAGCGGTCGCATCGTCGCTCACCGAACTCTTCGGCCCGCCCGTCATGGCCAACCGCGTCGCGGCCATCATCGAAAAATATCCATGGATCGATCGCGCCGGCCTCGCGTACTTCGACGATCGCATCGTTATCGCGCCGCGCGACGCGCAGAACGCGCTCGACTGGGTGCTCGAACACGCCACCACACCGGAATTGGAAGACGCCTGCGTGCGCGCGCTCGATTTCAAGTGCGACGTGCTCTGGTCGCTGTTGGATGCGACGGCGCTCGCGTGCGGAGTCTATAAATGAGTGCCGAGAACCTGCGTTACGCACCCGGAGTGCGCCTGCGTCGCGAGAACGAGCGCGTGGCGTTCCTGCTCGTACCCGAAGGTGTGGTCGAGTTGAGCCCGTCCGCGGCGGCTATCGCAGAGCTGATCGACGGGAATCACACGCTCGACGCCATCGCAGCAGCGCTCGCCGAGCGCTTCGATGCGCCGGCGGATACGTTGCGCGCCGACGTGGCCGAGTTTTGCGATTCGCTGCGCGATCGCGGCCACGTGATCGCCGGTTGACGTGACGGCGCCGCGACCGCTCTCGCTGCTGTGCGAGTTAACGTATCGCTGCAACTTGCAATGTCCGTACTGTTATAATCCCCTGAACCTCGGCGCCTACCGCGACGAGCTCGACGTCGCGTCGTGGCAGCGCGTCGTCGGTGAAGCCTCGGACTTGGGCGTTTTGCAAATCCACGTATCGGGCGGGGAGCCGACGCTCGTGCCCGATGCGGCACTCGGCGTCGTCGAAGCGGCCGCCGCCCGCGGCCTGTACACCAACCTGATCACGCAGGGAACGTTTCTCGACGACGCGCTGCTCGAGCGGTTCGTCGCCGCCGGTCTCGATCACGTGCAGATCAGCATACAGGCACCCGAGGCGGAGCTGGCGGATCGCATCGCCGGCACGCGCGTGCACGAGAAAAAGCTCGAGGCAATCGAGCGCGTGATGCGCCGCAACGTTGCCTTCACGCTCAACTGCGTCCTGCATCGTGCAAACCACGATGAAATCGAAGCGACGATCGCGTTGGCCGAACGGCTCGGCGTGCGCCGCCTGGAGCTGGCCAACACGCAGTTTTACGGATGGGCGTACAAGAACCGCGCCTGGCTGATGCCGACGCGCGAGCAGGTCCGCCACGGTGAGGCCGTCGTCGCGGAAGCGCGGGAACGCTTGCGCGGGAAAATGGAGATCGTCTACGTACTCCCCGATTACTTCGAGGAACTTCCGAAACCGTGCATGCACGGCTGGGGCAACGCGTTTATGACCGTCACGCCGAATGGTACGGTGCTCCCGTGTCCGGCGGCTGCCGCCATCACAACGCTGACCTTCGACAACGTCCGCGACCGCGCGCTGCGCGACATCTGGGAATCGTCCGAATCGTTCGTCGCGTACCGCGGAACGGCGTGGATGCCGGAGCCGTGCCGGACGTGCGATCGGCGCGAGATCGACTTCGGCGGCTGCCGGTGCCAGGCGTTCGCGGTTCTCGGCGATGCCGGCCTTACCGATCCGGCGTGTGCGAAGAGTCCGCACCATGGCCTGATGCTCGACGCAGTCGCGGCCCCGCCGTCGCCCGAGTTTGCGCCGCGCCGCATGCCTGCGGCTCGATGAAGGTTTGCATTCTCGGTTCCGCGGCCGGCGGCGGCGTTCCGCAATGGAACTGCGGGTGCGGCAACTGCGACCGCGCGCGGCGCGGCGACCTGCCGCGTCGCATGCAATCCTCCATCGCCATCGGTGAAGGCGGCGATTGGATGCTCGTCAACGCGGCCGTCGATTTACCGCGACAGCTGGCTGCAGTACCGGACCTGTGGCCGAAGGCGCTGCGGTCCACACCGTTTCGCGCGATCTTGCTGACCGACGCGAACGTCGATCACACGGCCGGGTTGGGCGAGCTGCGTCAAGGCCCCGACGCATTCGTCATCGTCTCGAGCGCCGCGACGAAGTCGCTGCTCGCATCCGAGCGCGCGTACGAACGATTCGATCGCGACCCGCACCGCTGGATTGCCGTCGAGCCGGACGGAACCGATATCGCCGCGCAGATCGACCCGGCGATCGCGCAGCGCTTTGAAGTCTGCGCGTACGACGTTCCCGGCCTGCTGCCCGGATACGCCGGCCGCACGACGTGGCGCGGCGCCGTCGTTGCCTATCGCATTCGCGACCGCGCCGGCGGACGAAGCGTCGTCGTCGCGCCGGTGTATTCCGCCATCGACGATTCGCTGGCACGTCTGATCCAGACCGCGGATCTCGCGCTGCTCGACGGTACGTTCTTCACCGAAGACGAACTGCAATCGTTGGGCTTGCCGGCCAAGCCCGCGAGCGCGATGGGCCACCTCCCGATCGGCGGCGCCGGCGGCACGCTCGAACGCGTTGCCGCGATGGGCGAACGATGCGTTCTAGTGCACGTGAACAATACGAATCCGATCCTGGATCCCGTTTCGGATGCGTTCGCCGCCGTAGCCGCCGCCGGCGTCCGGGTGGCCATGGATGCGGACGTTTTCCAGCTCTAAGCCACCAAGATTCCCGCGCCTTCACGTACACGACCGACGATCGCGTCCAGGACGTTCGCCTTTCGCAAGTCCGCCAGCATCGCCTCGACGCGATCCGCCGGTACGGAGATAAGTAGACCGCCCGACGTCTGCGCGTCGGAAAGCCCGATCCGCACGCTCTGCGGAACCGACGGATCGAAGGTCGTGAACGCCGCGTGCGTGCGCGCGTTGTGCTCGGTTCCGCCGGGGACGACGCCTTCGCTAATGAGATCGAGCACGTAGGGCATGAACGGCACGGCCTCGGAATCGATCAGCAATCCGACACCGGACGCGCGCGCCATCTCTTCGCCGTGCCCGAGCAATCCGAAACCCGTGACGTCGGTCGCGGCGTGTGCGCCGGCCGCCAGCATCGCGCCCGAAGCGGTATCGTTCAACGTCGTCATCCACCGGATCGCTTCGTCCAATCCTTCAGGCGGAATCGCGTCGCGTTTGCGGGCCGTCGTGAGAATGCCGGTACCGAGCGGTTTGGTCAGTACGAGCAGGTCGCCCGGCTTCGCGGTCGCGTTCGTGACCACGCGCCGCGGATCGACCGTGCCGGTGACGGCCATACCGTATTTCGGCTCGGCATCTTTGATGGTGTGCCCGCCGAGGATCGCTACGCCCGCGGCGCGCGCGACCGTCGAACCGCCTTCCAAAATGCGCGCCAGAATATCGAGATCCAGATCCTCGGGAAACGCCGCGATGTTGAGTGCGGTGAGCGGCGTGCCGCCCATTGCGTAAACGTCCGAGATCGCGTTGGTCGCGGCGATCCGGCCGAAGTCGAACGGATCGTCGACGATCGGCGTGAAGAAGTCGACCGTTTGAACGAGCGCCAGGTTTTCCGAAATTAAATAGACGCCGGCGTCGTCAGCGGTGCCGTAGCCGACCAGCATACGGTCGCTGCCGGCGGGGGTCACGCGCTCCATAACGCTGCGCAGTTCGGCCGCGCCGAGCTTGGCGGCGCAACCGGCGCACGAGGAGAGTTCGGTCAGGCGGATGCCGGCGGTGTCCATCGAAACGAGTATTCCATGAAGAAGACGCTGTTGCTCCTGCCTGGCCCGGTTCCCGTCGCGCAGCCCGTCCTCGAGGCGATGGCGCGCCCCATGATCAACCATCGCGGCGCGGAGTTCGGCCGTATGCTCGAACGCGTCGGAAAAGCGCTGCAGCCGGTCTTCGGCACGGCGGCCGACGTGTTCGTGCTGGGCAGTTCGGGAACCGGCGGTCTCGAGACGGCGGCCGTGAATCTTTTCGGACCCGGCGACGCGCTGCTGTCGTGCTCGATCGGCGTCTTCGGGAAACGCTTCGCATCGATCGCGCAAACACACGGCTGCGCGGTTGAAACGCTGGACACGCCTCCCGGCGCTGCGCTCGATCCGGCTGCCTTGCAAGCGCGGCTCGAAGCCGACCGCGATCGCCGCATCACCGGCATCCTGCTGACGCATAACGAAACGTCGACCGGCGCGCAAAACGATATGGCCGCGATCGCGCCGATCGTTCGTGCGCACGGTGCGATCACGCTGGTCGATTCCATCAGCGGCCTCGGCGCGTCCCCATTTAGGATGGACGAGTGGGGCTACGACGTCGTCGTCACCGCGTCGCAAAAGGCATTCGCAGCGCCGCCGGGCGTTGCGATGATCGCGGCAAGCGATCGCGCCTGGAAGAAAATCGAATCAAATCCGGCACCGCGTTTCTATTTCGACATGCGCCGCGCGAAGGAGGCCGGGCATGACGGGATGACGCCGTGGACGCCGCCGATTTCCATCGTCTTTGCGCTCGACGTCGCCCTCCAGCGTTATCACGAACACGGCATGGAATCGCAGTTCGAACGGCACGCGCGCTATGCGCGCGCGGTGCGCGCCGGACTCGAAGCGCTCGGCTTTACGATCTTTTCGCGACCCGGTGCACATTCGGACACGGTCGTCGCGGCATATCCGCCCGACGGCGTCGAAGCGAAGGCGCTTCTCGAGCGGCTGCGCGAGCGCTATGCGGTCGTGCTCTCCGGCGGCCAAGCAGAGTTTGCCGGCAAGATCGTGCGTTTCGGCACGATGGGCGACGTCACCGAGGCGGATCTGCTTGGTGCAATCGGCGCGATCGAGCTCTGCCTCGCTGATTTGGGTGCGGCGGCAAATGCCGGCGCGGGAACCGCGGCGGCCATCGAATCGCTCCGCGCTCGCGTTCGTGTCACGGCCTAGCGTCATCGCTCCGGCGTTGCCGGATCTTGCGGCGATCGAAGCGGCGGCGGAGGTCGTCTATCGGGCGATGCAGCCGACGCCGCAGTATCGCTGGCCGCTGCTCGAGCGCCGTCTTGGTCGCGAGCTTTGGACGAAGCACGAGAACCACACGCCGGTCGGCGCGTTTAAAGTCCGCGGCGGCCTGGTGTATATGAACGAGCTCGCTCGCGGCGGCGCTCGATTGCGCGGCGTAGTCGCGGCTACGCGCGGAAATCACGGTCAATCCATAGCATTTGCGGCCGCGCGCACCGGCATCGCCGCGACGATCGTCGTCCCCCATGGAAACTCGCCGGGAAAGAACGCCGCAATGGCGGCGCTCGGAGCACGAATCATCGAACACGGTCGCGACTTTCAGGAGTCGCTCGAGTTTTCGATCGAGTTGGCGGGGCGCGAAGGCCTCGCCTTCGTGCCATCCTTTCATCCCGATCTCGTGCGCGGCGTGGCGACGTGCGCGCTCGAGGTTCTGCGCGCCGCGCCGGAGTTGGACGCGCTTTACGTTCCAGTCGGCTTAGGTTCCGGCGTTTGCGGCGCCCTTGCCGCGCGCGATGCGCTCGGTTTACGCACCGAGATCGTCGGCGTGGTCGCCGCGGAGGCGCCGGCCATCGCGCGCTCGCTCGAAGCCGGCCATATCGTCGAGGCGCCGGCGACGACCTTTGCCGACGGCATGGCCTGCCGGCGCCCGAACGACGACGCGTTCGCGCTGCTCGCAGCGCGCGCTTTGCGAACGGTAACGGTGGATGATTTCGAGATCGCCGAAGCAATGCGTTCCCTTTTTGCCGATACGCACAACGCGATCGAAGGCGCGGGTGCGGCAGCTTTGGCGGGCGCGTCGAAGGACGCGCCGGTACGCGGGTACGCGCGCGTAGGAGTCGTACTCACCGGCGGCAACGTCGACGCATCCGTTTTCGCAGACGTTCTGGAACCCGGTGCGCGAAGCTAAACGTGGTGGTTTGCGAAATACGGCTGGAGGAACGGCCGCGCGAATTCCGGCGCTGCGGAGATGATGCCGTCGTCGACGTTCGAATCGTATGCGGTGAAGAACGACGCTAGACGCGATTCGTGCAGGCTCGTGCGGATGGCGGGCGTGAGCGGAAAGAAGAGCGCGACGAAGAGGATCGCCCAGAGCAGCGCGTAGCCTTTAGCGAAACCGACGAGGCCGCCCGCGAGTTTATTGCCGGCACCCAGAATCGGCAGCTTGACGATCGTGCCGATGACGAGCACGGCGGTCATAACGATCAGGTAGGCGATGACGCTCGTGGCGATCATGCCGGCGGCGTGCGCCAGCGGCGGCCCGAGGTCCGTATACTTCGCGATGATCCAGTCGGCCGAACCGTTGTAGAACCAGGGAGCGATCATGGCGGCAGCGATCGCAATGAGGCCGCCGAGTTCCTTGACGAAGCCGCGCGTAAAGCCTTTGAATACGGCGAGAGCGATGACCGCGGCGAAGAGCAGATCGGGCCACACGATGCCCTCAATCATTCGCGGATTGTAGCTCCCAGCTCGTCGCGAAGCACGACGAGCACGCGCGCCATGGCTTCGTCGGCTTCTTCGTCCGTAATGGTTGCATCGTATCGCTGAAGAACGGCACGAACCGCGAGGCTCTTCTTTTCTTCGCCGACTTGAACGCCGCGATACTCGTCGAAGGCGCGCACCGAACTGCAAAGCCCTCCAAGGACGCTTGCGATCGTACGTTCGATCTCGGCGGCAGAAACGTCGGGCGCGACGGCGAGCGCGAGATCGCGATACGTCGACGGAAACTTTGAGGGCGGAGAATAGCGCGGCTGCTTGTAGTCCGGAAATCCATCGAGATAGATGTTGCAGAGATAGACGGGCAGCGTAACGTCGTACGCCGCTGCGAGGCGCGGGTCGACGCGTCCGAGGTTGGCGACTTCCCGGCCATCGATCATCAGCACGGCGGTCTTCCCCGGATGGAAACCGCGACGTTCGTCGCGGGAGGTCTCGACGCCGCGTCCCGTGACGGCCCGCAGTAACGCTTCGCCGTCGCCTTTTAGGCGCAAGAGGTTTTCGTCGCGCCACGCCGGTTCGTCGACCGGTGCGGCAGTGAAGCCGAACGTGAGCACGTCGGACTCCTCGATGTGCCCCTCGTCGATCATGAATACGTGGCCGATTTCAAATAGCCGCAGCGGTTCGGCGAAACGGGCGAAGGCTTCGAGCAATCCGGGACCGATGGCGTAGCGAAGGTAACGCTGATCCTCGGACAGCGGGTTGCGCACTTCTACCGAGCTGTGGCTCGGGGCGATGCCCGCGCGCAGCGCTCGATCGAAAAAGTCCGCGCCGTGCAGCGAATGCGTGATCGTTTCGCAATAGCCCAGCCCGGCCAGCGTATGTGCGATGCGGCTTTCCAGATCGAACTGCGTGCTCAAAATGTCGTGCGCCGGTACTGCCGGCATTGCAGGTTCGATCTTGTCGTAACCTTCGATGCGCGCGACTTCTTCCACCAGGTCGGCGGCGATCGTCAGGTCGCGCCGCCACGGCGGCGGAACGACCGAGAACGCCGCACCGCGCGGGTCGTCCTCGATGGGTTCGACGCGGCATCCGAGCGCCTCGAGGTGCTGCGCGACGATCGGCGGCGGAATGTCGAGTCCGAGGATTCGCTTCACGTCGTAGACGCGCAGCAGGATCGGCGCGAACGGTTCGACCTCGCTGCCGAACGCCTTCGGTGCGTAGGCGGTCGCGCCAAGCTGTACCAGCAGCTGCGCGGCGCGCGCGGCACCGATGTCGGTCAACGCAAGGGCCAGCGACTTCTCGTGGCGCGAGGAAGCTTCGCTTCGCATCGCCAGGTCCATCGCGGTGCGGCGGACGCGCGATCCGGTAAAGTTTGCGGCTTCGAGAATGATGGCGGTCGTTGCGTCGCCGACCTCGCTGTTCGCGCAGCCCATCACGCCGGCGACGCACAGCGTTTGACTCGGCTCGTTCGTATCCGCGATGACGAGCGCGCGCGGCGTCAGCGTACGCTCGACGTCGTCGAGCGTCACGATCTGCTCGTCCTCGCGGGCATCGCGCACGACCAGGCGAGCGTCCTTCACGCGATCCGCGTCGTAAAAATGCAGCGGCTGCCCGGTCTCGAGCATCGCGTAGTTCGAAATGTCGACGAGATTGTTAATCGGGCGCTGGCCCGCCAGCGCCAAGCGAATGCGCATCCACGCGGGAGCCGGTCCGACGCGGACGCCTTCGAATCGCTGAGCCACGAAGCGCAGGCAGTCGGGTGACGCGATCGTAACCTCGGGCGATTTGCCGGCGGGCGCATCGCCGGTGCCGGGATTCGCTTGCGGCGGAAAGTGCAGCGGTGCTCCGTACGACGCGGCAAGTTCGCGCGCGAGCCCGAAGATCGACATGGCATCGACGCGGTTGCTCGTGATCTCGACGTCGAGCACGGCGTCGAGCAGGCCGAAAGCCTCGACGACGTTCGCGCCGAGCATCCGGTCGTCTTCGAGCTGCATGATACCGTCTTCAAACCACTCGGCCGGCAGGTCGAGCTCGGCGGCGGAAACCATCATGCCTTCGGATGCGACGCCTCGCATCTTGCGCGGTTCGATGGTCAGCTGTGGGAGCTTTGCGCCGATCGTGGCAACCGGAATAATCTGGCCGACGGCGACGTTCGTTGCCGCGGTTGCGATCGTTAGCGACTTCTCGCCGGCAACGTCGACCTGCGCGACTTGAAGGCGGTCGGCGTTCGGGTGCTTCTCGAGTGCGACGATCTTTCCGGCGACGACGCCGGTGATGACGGGCCGCCGAACGATCTCCTCGACCGGAAAGCCGAGCATCGCGAGACGATCGGCGATCGCCGCCGGATCGTCGGGAATGTCGACGTATTGACGCAGCCACGCGAGAGGAACGCGCACGAAATATCCTTACTGAAGTTGCTTGAGAAACTCGGGTTCGCTGTTGACGAATCGGCGAACGTCGTCGATTTCGTATCGCGTGAGACCGATCCGTTCGGCCCCGAAGCCGAACGCCCAGCCGGAATACACGTCGGGGTCGTAGCCTACTTCGCGCAGCACGTTCGGATGGACCATTCCGGAGCCGCCCAACTCGATCCAACCCGAACCGCCGCACATATTGCACGAGTTCGAGCGCCCTTTACATTTCGGGCACGTGGTATCGACTTCGGCGCTCGGTTCGGTGAATGGAAAGAACGACGGGCGGAAGCGGACCTGTTGCTCGGGCCCAAACAGTTCGCGGCACATTCCGGTCAGCATGCCCTTGAGGTGACCGAAGTGGATGCCTTCGGCAACGAGCAGACCTTCGACTTGGTGGAACTGAAAGAGATGACGCGCATCTACGGCGTCGCGGCGATAGCACTTGCCCGGCGCGAGGATCGCGACCGGCGGCCGATGTTCTTGCATCGTGCGAATCTGCATGGGCGACGTATGCGGACGCAGCAATAGCGAGTCGGTTAGCCAGAACGAGTCGAACCCTTCGCGCGCTGGATGATCGGCCGGAATGTTCAGCGCATCGAAGTTGTAGTAATCGGGCTCGACTTCCGGACCCAGAACCACGGCGAATCCGCGACGCGCGAAGTACGTCGCAACGTCCTCGATAACGCGCCGAACGGGATGGATCGAGCCGGTCAGCGCCGGGATCGATGGAAACGTGACGTCGACGGATTGCGCGAGATCGGCTTCGAACGCGCGATTCTCGAGTGCCGCAGCGGCGAGGACGAGCTGGCCTTCCATTTTCTCGACCGCGTCGTTGATCGTCTTACCGGCGGCGGGGCGTTCGTCCGGCGGCAGCGCGCCGATCGTGCGCCGAACGTTGGTCACTTCACCGCTGCGGCCGAGGTAGGCGACGCGCGCGGCGTCGAGCGCGCGTTCGTCGGGTGCTTGTGCGATGGCGGCTGCGAATCGTTGCTGAAGTTCGTCGAGCTGTGTTGCTAAATCACTCATGTGCAGTTGGCAAAAGCGAAGCGCCCGGTTAGTTTCTACTCCGGGCGCTTCCCAAAAACGTTCTCTGTTTCTTTACTGGCTCAGGTGGGGCTTGGCGCTGGATGGATCTTTCGATAGGCCAGATAGGCGTCGATAGAACCCGTTGAAGAAAAGAGTCTCCAGAAGAAATTAGAGGTTGCCATAAAGCGCTCGGTCTCCTTCTAAGCCGTCGGCTCCTGGGGCGGCCGGTTCACGGAATGTAGTGGAGTATACCATGCGACTTTTAGCGTCGGTAGTCTTGACTTTTCAGGCCTAAGAGACTCTATTGACAGCCTCCTGAAAGAGGGTGCAACTAGCCCCTCAGCGCCGCCCGCGCATCGCCTCGTAAAGGGCGATGGAGCCCGCTACCCCAGCGTTCAGACTCTCGCCCTGCCCTCGCATCGGAATGCCCGCGAGCCGCGTGCAGAGGCCTTCCCAGCGCCCCAAGCCATGGCGCTCGTGCCCGACGGCTAGGACGAAGTCCGGGGGGAAGCTGATGTTTGCCACCGCCTCGCCGCCCATCTCTAGGCCGAAGATCGGAATTCCGGCCGCGCGGGCCGCCGACGCCAGCTCGTCGGGGGTCGCAGAGGCCAGCGGGAGGCGAAAGAGCGCGCCCATCGCGCCCCGGACGACCTTGGGATGGAACGGGTCGACCCCCAGGCTTCCAAAGACGACGCCGGAGGCGCCGAAGGCCTCAGCCGACCGCAGGAGCGTGCCCGCGTTACCGGGGTCGTTGAGATCGGCCAGCAGCAACGCCGGCCCGTGCATGAGCTCCGCCACGGGTCGCAGGCGCAGCGGCGTGACCGCGACGATGCCGGTCGGGGTCTCTAGATCGGAAATTTTCCGGGCCGCACGGTCGTCGACGATGTAGACCGGGGTGCCGCTCGCTTCGACTTCGGCGATGAGCGGAGCGGCTGCGTAGGCGGCCTCGGTCGCGTAGATCTCTAGGATCGGAACGCCGCCGCTCCGCGCCTCCGCCAATAAGGTCGGCCCCTCGAAGGCGAAACGATCCGCCTGGGTGCGGCCTTTGACGCTGGAGAGCGATCGAATCTCTGAGAGCCGATCGGAATGTACGCCGAGCCGGACGGGCATTAATGCGGCGAGCCCGTGGTGCGCTTTCGCCACCACGCACGCGTGAGAATCATCGCGAGACCGGCGACGATGCCGGCGAATACGATCGCGATTTTGTCGTTGAAATGATGCGGCACGACGAAGATGACCATCGCGTAGACGCAACCGACGAAAATAGCGATAAAGTACGCTAGCCAGCCGATTTCGGCCAAAACGGAAGAACGTGGCACAGCGCCTGAAGTACGAGGCGAGGTCCGGCGGTTCCGCCAAGATTTCGCAGCATGGAACAAGTGCCGCAAACCATCGATTCCGCCTGCGCCTTCGAAGGTCGCGTCTTCAACGTGCGGGTCGACCGCGTTCGCTATGCGGACGGTGCGGAGCACCGGCTCGACGTCGTCGAACATCCCGGATCGGTCGTGATTCTGGCGACGCCCGCACCCGAGCAGCTCGTCCTGGTGCGGCAGTACCGTCATCCCGCCGCGCGTCTGCTCTGGGAGCTCCCGGCCGGAACGGCCGAGCCGGGCGAGCTTCCGGCCGACGGAGCCGCCCGCGAGCTGGCCGAGGAAACCGGGTACCGGGCAGGCCGGATTCGATCGATCGGCTCGCTTTTTATGACGCCGGGGTTCTGCGACGAGATCATGCATTTTTTTTACGCTGAAGATCTGCAGGCGGGCCCTCAATCGCTGGACGATGACGAGCGCATAGAAGTGACGACTTTCACGCGTGAAGCCGCATGGCGCTTGGTTGCATCGGGAGACATCGCCGACGTCAAGACCGTGTTAGCCCTACTATGGATGCCGAGCGGGCAAGGTGAAATCGGGACCGGCTTCGGTCGATAGTTGAATTACGGGTGACCGGCCGCGGCGCGTTACGACGATACGCCGCGGTGAATTGACGATTCCAGGAGGACGTTTTGGAAACACCTCACGACATAGAAGCCGTTCTGAAGCGGCTGCTAGACGCGCCCGCCGAAGGCGTCGACCAGACGATGCTCGCGCCGGAAGACGAAGCGTATTTGAATTCGCTTCTTAGTGCCGTGCGGGCGGGACGCCGCGCGGTTCTGATCGTCGAAGACGCCGACGAACGCTTGCGTTATATGTTCAGCAATGCAACCCGCGCCGAAGCGGTTACGATGCTCGGCAAAGTGGTCGAAGCCACGGGCCGCCGGATCGCCGACGGCGACGACTAGCAGGCGAGGATTACGGCCCCAGCAGCAGCTCGTCAACCTTACCGTCCTTCGAGACTTCGAACTTATAGCGAAACTGGTCGTGCGGATACTGCACGACGAATTCGTACAGCGTGTCACCATTCGCCTCGGTCGTGCTGGATATGGGCACGATCGTTTGTAATTTCCCGAACGCGGCAAAATTGGAGCTTACGATGAGATCGTCGGTGAGATAGGCGCTGAACGCCGGCGTCAGCTCGGTACGATCGACGCGCTTCTCGGCGATCCGCTCGAGCCACTCTTTGGCTCGCGCGACGATCGCGTTGTCGAGATGCACCGCGACCGGCGGTGCGACGATGTCGAGAATCCGGGCTGCGACCTGCACCGGCGCGGACACGACGCCGCCGCCGTGCGAGTCGGCGTTGGTGAGAACGATGACGGCGATGTGATCGTCGGGCAGCACCGCGTTGATCGCACGATATCCGGGAATTTCGCCGTTGTACCAGACGAAACGCTTACCGCCCCGGCGATCGATAACCCAGCCCATGCCGAACTGAGCGGGCCCCGCGACGCCGCCCGGCGTGTACATGTCCCGCAAGGCGTCGACGCGCAGCAGAATCGGCATCTCGATGTCCCACTTTGCGAGATCGTACACGTTCGAGACGACTCCGCGCGCGCCGAGTAACCAGGATGGATCCGGCGTACGCGTCGGTTGGAACTTCCCCGCTGCCGTACGCGTATAGCCGACCGCGTGCGACGGCGAGATGCCCGTATCGCCTGCGTAGAGCGTTTCGTTCATCACGAGCGGCAAAAAGATGCGCTGCTGAAAAAAATCGGAGAGTGTCACGCCGCTCACGCGCTCGACGATGAGCCCGGCGACGATGAAGTTAAAATCGTTCGGCGCGTACGTCGTTCCCGGCGTCGTCGAGAGCTGCATCTTGTCGACCGCAGCGAGAAGATCGTTGATCTTTACCTGGTGCGTTTGATCGGGGTCGATGCCGGGCGCTTTCGTGTAGTCGGGAAGGCCGGACGTTTGCTGAAGAAGCTGTGCGACGGTGACGTTGGCTGCGATCGTCAATTCGGGAACGTATTTCGTAATGCGATCGTCGAGTTTGAGTTTGCCGTCCTGCACGAGCAGAAGCACGGCTCCCGTGGTGAACTGCGCCGTGACGGCGCCGATGTTGAACTGCGTACCCGCATCGACTGGCAAGTGCCGCGCGATGTTGGAATAACCAAAACCGCGCGAATACACCAGCCTGCCGTCCTCGACGACGCCGACTGCAATACCAGGCGTGCGTTCGTCAGTAACTTGCTGTTGAGCAAGCCGATCGATCCGCGACGCCATATCGGATGAAAAATAGTGACTGGGGACCGGCTGCGCGGCCGCCGGGGCGGCAAGCGCGAGGGCGGCCGCGAGGCCGAGGAGCCAGCGTTTCATATAGCTCCTTTAGACTAGTAGGCGAGTTGTGCCTCGGCAACCACGGTCGGACCGTCGACAAGGGCCAACTGATCCATCCGGTGGCTGCGGGGGAGGTAGAGCATCGCCACGTCGCCATGCGGCTGGGCGGTACCCAGCATCGTCCGCTCCCCATCGTGCATCCAGGCAACCTGGAGGGCCCGCGTCGCACCCCGCACGACGACGACGTACCAGGAACCGTCGGGGGAATACATGACGCGAGCATCCGAGCCGTCGCTCATGGCCGCGAACGCGGCCGTTCGGAAGGGACCAGCCGCTAGCTGCTTTATCGCGGCGTTTTCTGCGACCATCGACTCGCGCATCGCACGGTTCTCCTGCCACATATACATAAAGGGCGAGACCCCGAAGAGGAGCACGGCCGCTGCAGCGATCGCCATCGGGAACCAAGACGGGCGTGCCCGCGGCTTCGGCCGAGGGATCGGCGGCGGAGCCGGGGCGGCAAAAGCTGCCGGCGGCCGATACTGCGTCTCGGCTGCGGCCAGCGTTGCGACCTCCGCTTCAGCGTTGCCAATTTCGGCGGCACAGGAATCGCAGGCCGCGACGTGGGCGTCGATGCGCCGGCGCGAGACTTCGTCGAGGATTCCCAGCGCGTAGAGCGCGGCGTCGTCGCCGATATGTTCGCTCATTGACGCGCTCCCAGCGCCACGGCCAGTTTGCGCAGCCCGAGCGCGATGCGGCTTTTCACGGTTCCGAGCGGCTCGTTAAGCGCGGCAGCCACTTCGACGTGGGTTTTACCGCCGTAGTACGCGAGTTCGATCGGAGCGCGCTGTTCGGCGGGCAGAGCGTCCATCGCCGCGCGCAGGCGATCGCGTTCGACCACGTCGACGACTTCCAGCTCGTCGTGTTCTTGCGGCTCCGCGGCGAGGCGCTCGGCCAAACGCGCCCGCCGGCTGCTCGAGCGCAAGCGAGAGATCGCTTCGTTGCGAACGCAAACGACGAGAAAGCTGCGCAGTACGCCCCGCGAGCGCGAATAGGCGTTCTGGGTACGCCAAACGCGGGCGATCGCATCGTGCACGCAGTCTTGCGCGTCGTCGGCGTTGCCGAGCACGTTGTAGGCGGTGGAGTAGAGCAAAGCGCCGTACCGCTTGTACGCCTCGTCGAACGCCCAGCGTTCGCGCGCGGCAAATGCCGTCGCGAGCCGGTCGTCATCCTCGGTATCCGGGCTGCGCACCGGTTCGAGCGTTCGACGAACCGGCCGGGCGAAGCCTGGGCTTACGGCGGCGTACGCGATCACCTTGAGAGAACGCCGCGAACGCCCCCGGCGGATGACGCTAGGGGTCGTAGGTGAAGACGGCGAGTGAATGTAGCGGCGAACTCGGCGACCCTAGGGCGATAGCCAAGAAGTACGGTCCGTCGCCGCCGCCGATGTTCGACAGAGCATACGTAGCGGAAGATGCCGATGGGTAGGCGATACTTCTGAGAGAGCGACTGCGCAGGGTGTTGACGGTCGTCGCCGGTGTAGACGATGTGGACGAATAGATCGTTTGCGTCCCGACGAGGAGATCGCCGCTGCCGGCGTAGATGAAGTTATACGGCGTCCCGGAAACCGGCGTGGTGGTGACGCCGTCCGAATTAAGGAGCGCGCTTCCGGTCCCGGCGCGCAGCAATAGTCCTTCTTTCGTCCACACCAGCGGCCCAGCGACGTTCGGCGCCGTTGTCGTCGACGAATTTGCCGAATTAAACCCAAAAACCGACAACTCGGCTCCGTCGAAATAGAAAACGCCGTTGGGCCCTTCAACAAAAAACTGCGAACGTATAGGACCGACGTGGCCCACGTTCAGCGCATATTCGGTGGATTTACCGTCCATCGTTATCCGCCCGATCCGATCGATCTCGGTGAACCAAATTGCCGACTTGTCGCGCGCCGCAAGGATGGAAAAGGTTCCGAACGCCGTTCTCTCCCTCAGCGTGCGAATTGTGAATTGCGTCACCTTGCCATCCGGGGTAACCCTGCCGATCGTGGGGCCGGCTAACTCGCGTCCCTGCTCGCCTTCCGTAAACCACATGTTTCCGTCCGGGCCTTCTACCAAGCGGTCCACGTACTCGGTCTTACCCACGACTTTCGGCGTTCCGTCGGGCTGTATCCGACCGATATCACAGTTTTCGTTCGCTTCGCATTCCGCGTACCATATTGAGTTGTGCGGGCCGAACGCGACGTCGAAAACTGCGCCTTTTGTCGGGTAGATTCGATACGGGTTCCCTATGAAAGACACGGTACCGTTGGTTGAATATGGCGGCGGATTAACGACACTTAGCAGAATTGGAGACGTCATGAGCTTCCCATCATACGTGACGGTAGCAACGTCGCCCGGTTTCGTAAAAACAAGCGAACCAAATTTGACGTGCGAACTCCAACCTTTTTCGGCGACTCGAAACGGCGTGAGATAGTTTCCCGCATCGATCGGCTCGTTGTCGACATCGTGAGCGACGACGCTAATGGGCACCTTTGCGGCTTTGCCGACCAGTGGATCCGTGAAGACGATCTGGACGGAGCCGGGGATTCCATCAAGGGTGACGACGATCGGCGTCGTTACGCCTGGCCGAAAGTCTTGTCTGGCCGTACCGGTCGAAACCGTCTTGCCGCTGAAATCGGCTAGGAGTACCTCGACTTTGTGCACGCCCTCCGGTACCGAAAACCGCGCCGAAAATTCGGCTTTTCGGGGTACCGTCAGCGTCGTTGCGTACATCGGCGCTCCATCCACATTCACGCCGACCATGCCGGTGACGGGCGGGGCAAACCCCGTCGTCATGCCGGATGCCGAAGATGGTGCGTTTGTTCCCGGGTTTGATTTCTCGAATCGAAACGACAACGATGCCGTCGTCGTGCCATGCGGATGCAAGGCCATCGGTGAGAATTCAAAGTGCGAAGCCGTTGAGACGGAGCCCACGCCGCCCCCGCAACCCGATAGAAGAAGTCCCAGAGCAACAAGCGGACCGTTCTTAACGGAGCGCAGCAACGCGATCATTATATTCTTCACCCGCTGTTCGAAAGAATTGGTAAGGGGCCGCCGCTTTTACAGCGAACCCCGTTCGTTTGCTGAATGCCGAACTACTGCCCGATAGACGTCCGTCTACGGGTCGTAGGTAAACCGGGTCAGACCGCCGCCGTTAATCCAATACGTCTTGCCACGGCCGATAATCTTTCCGACCGAGGTCTGGGTCGGGGGTTCGGGATAAACCGGCCCCTTTATGGCGCGACCTTGCAGCAACTGGACGCTCGTGCCGAGGAGGTATATCGGACCGGCTACGCCGGCGTTCCCAAAAAGTCGGCCGCCGCTCTCTAACCGTACGACCGCAGAACCTTTGAGCGAATGCTGACCGCCGTTTCGATCGAACAGGATCTCATCTGCTTTACCGCGCGCCAGAAGGCCGGCCTTCGTCCAGACGAGTGGTCCGCTTAGCGGTCCGTCGTAATCGCCGGCTCGCGTCGCAACTCCGCTGTTGGGGTTGAAGATGACGATGGAGTAAGGAATGCCGTCAAAATAAAACTCACCATTGTCCCCTTCGACGAACGAGTCCGATCGGATGGGACCAAATTCCAGAGAATTTACAGGGTATTGCGTGATGCGGCCGTCCGTTGTAATGCGCCCAACGGCGTCGGGTTCCGTGAACCAGAGCGCCTCGTCGCGGCCAACGATGATCGAGAACGTCCCGTAGTCTCTATGTGGTTTCTTCTTGTAAATCAGAAATTCGGTCAGCTTTCCCGACGGCGTCATTCTGCCGATCGTCGGGCCGGCCGTACCCGCTTTCATTTCGCCTTCGGTGAACCACAGATTGCCGTCCGGTCCCTCGACGAGGCTCTGGACCCAGGGCGCTTTGCCGACGATGACGACCGTACCGTCGGGCTTGAGATACCGGATGCTGCACGGCCCCTCGGTAACATGCCCGCACGTTGAAAACCAGACGATGTCGCCGCGTCCGAGCGCGATGTCGCCGGCCTCCACCTTTGGAAACGTGAAGAACGAATTTGCCAAGAAAAGAATGGTCGTCGAGGGATAAGCGGACGGCGGATGTTCGACCGTAAAGAAGATCGGCTCGGCCATGCTTTTACCGTCATAGACGATCGTCCCGGCGTCGGCGGGCCCGTTGAACGTCAACCCGTTGATCTTCACGTGAGGGCTCGAGTTCTGCACCTTAACGGTGAACGGCCGGTCGTAGGTTCCGCGGTCGATTCGTTCCACCGGCGCTGCATCGGTCGCGATCAGATGTAGTTGTTGGGTCGCGGGTTTTCCAACCGGCGGATATTGATTTGCGATCGCCAGACTGACCTTCGTGGGCACGCCGTGGAGTTCGATCGAGATCGGCGTTTCAACACCGGCGGGCATCTTCTGCTTCACGATACCGCGCGAAAGTATCGAGTATTTCGAGTACATCAGATCGACTTCGATCGTATCGACGCCGGAAGGTACGGAAAAACTAGCCGAAAATTGTTTGTACCCGTAAAGGTCGGGGGAGACATAGGCGAACTTCCCCGCAGTCTTTACGACGAGAAACGCCGTGCTGGGTGAGATGAATCCGGTCACGGGACCGTGCGGATTCTTGGCCGCAGGTCCGCGCAAGGCGAAGGCCAGCAGTGCGCGCGCCGTGCCGCGCGGCACGACCCGAACCGCCGGCGCGACGACCGGTTCGAACGATTGCTTCGAGGCGCCCGCGCAGGCGTACAGAGAAGCGGCGAGCGCCGCGCAAGCCGCAGTTCGCTGGAGGACGGTTGGAACGTTCATCGTGAAGACACCCGTAAGAGTTCCTGCGATCATGTGTGAAGGGCCGCCGCGAACGCGACGACCCTTCGATTCGAGCTCCGAGGTCGGAAACTACTGTCCGACGGCTTGTTTCGCCATGGTGAGCAGTTGGCCGAAAGCCTTCGAGTCGCTGATCGCGAGTTCGGACAGTGCCTTGCGGTTGAGCGTGACGCCCGACTTCTTGAGGCCGTTCATGAACTTCGAGTACGACAGTCCTTCGCGGCGGACGGCCGCGTTGATGCGGCTGATCCATAGCGAGCGGAAATCGCGTTTGCGGACGCGACGGTCGCGGAAGGCGTATGCCAGCGATTTCAGGAGCGCTTCGTTTGCAACGCGATAGTTGCGGCGGCGCGCCGCGCGGAAGCCCTTGACGAGCTTCATCACCTTGCGGCGATGCTTCAGACCGTGTACGCCACGTTTGATTCGTGCCATGTTTGCAAACCCTCCTTAAACCAGGTACGGGATCGTCGGCGCTAAGCGCTTCAGATCGCCTTTGAAGGTAGGCTGGTCTTTGCGGAAGTTGCGCTTCCGCTTTTTGGATTTCTTGCTGAGAATATGACCGCAGCCGCTGAATTGGTGACGGTGCAGCACTTTGCCGGTTCCGGTCACTTTAACGCGCTTGGCGGTTCCTCGGTGGGTTCGAATTTTAGGCACTGTAGGCTCCTTTGTCTAAGTCTCGTCCGTTTCGGCGTCGTCCGAATCGTCCTCGATGTCGTCTTCTTCAACGTGCGCGACCGGCGCGTCGTTCTTGTGATCCGCGTGATCCTTATGATCCTTGGCATGTTCCCGTTGCTCTTCTTGCTCCTTGTGTTCTTTGTGGAGCGAGGAGAACTTCGGCGGTCCCGTCGGCCGTTCGCGCGGCGCTAGGATCATGAACATATTTCTACCTTCGAGCCGCGGTTCGCGCTCGATGGCAGCGAGCGGCGCCATGTCTTCCGCCATTCGGTCCAGCAGCCGCCGTCCGAAAGCGGTGTAGGTGATCTCTCTGCCGCGGAACATGATCGTTACTTTGATCTTGCTTCCGTCGAGCAGTAAGCGCTCCGCCATGCGCGCCTTCGTCTCGTAATCGTGCGTCTCGATCTTCGGTCGCAGCTTGACTTCTTTGAGTTCGAAGTGGCGCTGCTTCTTGCGAGCGTCCTTGTCTTTTTTGGACTGCTCGTATTTGAGTCGACCGTAGTCTGCGATTTTACACACCGGCGGTTGTGCCGTTGGTGAGACTTCGATCAGATCTAGACCGGCGGTGCGAGCGCGTGCGAGCGCTTCATCCGTCGGAATGACTCCGAGCTGCTCGCCGTTCTCGTCGATGACGCGAACTTGGCGAATTCGGATCTGATCGTTGATGCGAAGCGGTCGTGCTATGGGCGTAACTCCTACAAAGAAAAAAAATGGCGCTGCCGAAGCAGCCCCACCGCGACGAAACCAGCCGATGGTTCCTCGAGGAGAGAACCGGATCGCCCGAAGGCATCCGGTGAGCAGTTCTTTCGAACCGCTACTTCGGCTCGCAGAGCATAGCACGGGCCCCCGGGGTCTCGCAAATTGCGACCTAAGTCGCCGCCCCGGGCCGAGGTGCTGAAGGGCGGAGCCACCAAAACGCCCCAGATGGAGCATCGCCGTACGCCCGCGGATGTCGAAGACCTGGTCGCCTTGCTTCCGGCCTTTGCCAATATGTACGCGCGGATGATCCGCGAGTGCGGCCTCGACGGGCAGGGCTTCGTGGACGACTGGCACGATCGCCTGGTCGCGTACTTCACGGGGGAGCTGCGACGCGGCGCGATGATGCTGTACCTGGCCAAGGTCGACGGCGACGTCGTCGGCAGCGCCGCGGTCTTTATCAACGATGGGCGGACGAATCAGGTGCTGCGCGATCGCTTCGCTACGATTGCCGGCGTCTTCGTCGAACCAGCCCACCGCGGCCGCGGCATCGCGCGAGCGCTAACCGAAAGCGCCGTCGCGTGGGCGCGCAGCCAGGGCTGCGCTTCGATTCGATTGAGCAGCTCGAAAGATGCCGAGCCGCTTTACCGCAGCCTCGGCTTCCAAGATGGCCGCGAACTCGTTCTTAAACTCTAGTCCGCAGGTTTTGCTCGCATCGCGATGAGCGCGACGGCGAGCAGAACCACGAAGAGCAGCGCGAGTGCGATGGGAAGCGCTGCCTGTTGGAGCCACGGCGTTGCGGAATGCGAACTCGCCGCGAACGCCGTCGATGCGGCACCACCGAGCGTCGCGACTGGGGCCACCGTCCACGGTTCGTGCTGCAGGATATCGCCGAGATCGTAGACCGGCGCCGCGGCATCCGCGTTGCTCCATATCAAACGATACTGCGCGCCGGGCATCGCTTGGAAGATGATGTGATGCGAGTACCCGAGCGGCGTGACGCGCAGTCCGGCGAGCGGCGCGTTGTTTCCATTTTCGATGATGAGGCGCAACGCTGCGATGTTTTGGTTCCCGGTCGATATCGCAGAGCTCGTGGTTTCGGCGTGGCGAGGCGAACGGTAACTGTCGATAAAGCTGCTCCCAAACTGCTCCCAGTCGGGGTCGCCGCTTGCAGGGCGCTCGAAAGCGACGTCGCGATGATATTGCGGCGTCGTCGTTTCAATGGCGAACGCGCCGAGATTCGTATTGGGCGTTTTGAAGTCCATGGTTACGACGGTGTTCGAGCCGGACTCTGCTACCGATTGCGTATTCGATAGTGGAACGAGTTGCGGCGGCTCGACGATCCCAGATAGGCCGATGGCCAGAATCGGAAACTGCCGAGAACCGTTTAGGATACGAACGCGTATCCACCGCGCTCGCGATGGTCCGTAGGGCACTTCATTCGTCCCGCGGTCGGTTAACTCGACGCGATAGATCAGCGCGTTCTGCACGACGACGGTCCACGTGCGCCGATCGTCGCTCGTCGCAATCTGAACGTGTTCGAAATACGTCGGCTGCGTCGTCTTAATCCAAAGTGCCGAATAGAGCGCGCCGGAACTGCCCGCATCGGCCATCGCTTGCGTGAATTGTCCGGGTACGAAGCCCACGTCCGATAGCTCCGCCTCGACGCCCTTGGCAGATTGTGGACTGATATCGAGTGCGTAGGGAACTTCTCGACCGTCCGCATCGACGACTCGCACGTCCGGATACGTGCTGTCGTGAGCGCCGTCGATCTCTTGCGGAAGCGCGAGGCGAACGTATGCGGGAAGCTTTGCCGCCGGCGGTACGACGATCGTGCGCGCGTCGTGCCATCCGCCGGTTGCGGCTGCGACGAGGAAGGCGAGTGCCGCGATCACCCTATTCGCCGGGTTTCGCGCGCAGGCGCGTCTGGTAGAAGTATGCCAGCACCAGCATCACGATGCCAAGGCCGAGTGCGGAGACGACGCGGAAGACCAGGTCGAACTGCGTGAGGTCGACCACCAATACTTTGAGTACTGCGAGTGCGATGAGGATGAGGCCGTCCCACCGCGATACCGCATCTTTCAGGCGAATGCCGAACGCGATCAAGGCGGCGCCGTAGAGGGCCCAAGCGATGGAGATCGCCACGCTGCCGCCGGTTTCGCTGGAGTGCGGCTGAACGACGTTGCCGATCCGCTCGGCTTCCATGGTGATCGCAAACAGGACGATCAGGTCGATCACGACCTTCGCGAATCCGCGAAACTGCACGCTCGAAACGTCGCGCGCCGTAAGTTCGCGGCGGACGATGCCGATGCCGATCGCCGCGGCGATCAACGAGATGAAGCGATCGTTGATCAGCGACTTCATATCGTCGAGACCGTAAAGGAACGTCGTGTGCAAGACTACGGTTGCAAACAGCGCGCCGGATAGAACGACCATTACACGGTCGTTCCAGCGCGCGCCGAGCACGCCGACGAGCGTCGCCTCGACGACCCACGCTACGTGCATCGCGAGAGAGAGCGGTTCGGCAGCGACGAGCGGTGCGAACGAAGCGCAGATCGGCGGGATCGCAAAGCTAAGCGCGATCGTCGCCAGCCAGTATTGCTGCCGTTGGTCCAGGCTTCGGCCTGCGATCAAATGCCCGGCCGCTACGGCCAGAAACACCCCTGCGAGGATTGCGGCGTGCCCTTCGGCGAGCGCAGCGATGCCGGCGAAGAACCAGACGGCGTTGAGCGCCGCGATCGTGATGCGCCATGCGTCGATGGGCTGCTTCCTGCGCCACGCGAGGAGCATGCTCGTCGCGAAGAGCGCGTACAGCACGATGCCGACGATTAGACGCTCCGAGAAGCTGTGTTCGTTACCGTCGAAGAATAGGAAGACCCAGTACAGCGCCGAGCCCACCAGCGATACGATTGGAAGCGCGCGCCAGCCGCGCAGCTCGCTCAAGACGATGGACGCGCTCGACAGTACGGCGAGGTAGACGTAAAGGAGCAGCGAGTCGTCGTCCCCGCCGCCGAAAAGCAGCGGGGCGATCATTCCGCCGGCGATTCCGACGAACGCGAGCGGCTGCCGGTTTTGCCAATACGCAAGCACGCAGAGTGCGGCGGTCACGACGATCGTGCCGAATGCGACGGCGGAGAGCGGCAGGAGATCGAACATGCTTCCCGCGGCGTAGAGCGAGAGGTATGCAATCGCCGCGCCGAGACCGACGATTGCGTCGGCAAAAATGGGATGCAGCCGTTTCCGAAGCGCGGTGGCAGTGCCGATCAGAGCGGCGGCCGCAATCAAGCCGAGCGCGACGCGCATCGGGGGTCCGATCCAGCCTCGATCGAAGGCAATCTTCAGGAACGACGCAACGCCGAGCAACACGAGAAACGCGCCGGCGTAGAGCAGGCCGCGGCCGCCGACGATGGACTCGACGTCGTTTCGATGCGGCACGGGAGTCGCTGCTTCTACGGCGGGAGGTCCTACAGGCGTCGCTCCGGTCGCGGGAACGATGCGTTGCGTGACGGGCGTGGGCGCGGGCGGCGGAGCTGCAGGCGTGCCGATCCCGTAGCGCAGTTGTGCGACTTCGCGTTCGAGCGCGTCAACGCGGGCCGCTAGTCGTTCGAGCTCGGCGTCGCCCACAAGGCACCTCTTCGAGGTGTCTTACTCTATAGATCCGATGGCGTCCTTGAATCGTTCCAGGAAGTAGTCGATCGCAGCGTCGTCGATGACGAGCGGCGGTGCGATGCGCAGCACCATATCCTGCGTATCTTTGGCCGCAACGCCGCGTTCGAGCAGCGCATCGGATAAGATGCGCGCCGGCTTGGTGAGTTCGATGCCGATCAACAGCCCGCGTCCGCGAATCTCTTTAATCAGCGGCGACGCGATCGCGCGCAGTCCTTGCATGATCTTTGCGCCGGCGTATCGCGCGCGCTGCGCGAGCTTCTCGTCGACGATCACGTCGAGCGCGGCGTCGGCAACTGCCGATCCGAGCGGATTGCCGCCGAAGGTGCTGCCGTGATCGCCCGGCTGGAACAAGCTCATGATCGGTTCGTTCGCGAGTGCGGCCGAAACGGGGTAGAAGCCGCCGCCCAGCGCCTTGCCGACGACGAGAATATCCGGCTTGACGCCGTCGTAATCGCAGGCGAACATATCGCCGGTGCGGCCGAAGCCCGTTTGAATCTCGTCGGCGACAAAGAGCATTTGATGCTCTTTGCACAAACCCCACACGCGCTTGAGGAATCCCTCGGGCGGAACGATGACGCCGCCCTCGCCTTGAATCGGCTCGATTAGGATCGCGCAGGTGTTCGGCGTGATCGCGCGTTCGAGCGCTTCGAAGTCGCCGTACTTTACCGGAACGAAGCCGGGCGTCAACGGCCCGAAGTGCCGTTTGTATTCGGGCGTCGTGCTCGCACTGATGATCGCCGTCGTACGTCCGTGAAAGTTATTCGAAAACACCACGATCTCCGCGGCGTTGTCGGGGATGCCTTTGACGCGGTAACCCCAGCGGCGCGCGAGTTTTATCGCGGTCTCGACGGCTTCGGCGCCGGTATTCATCGGCAGCGCCATATCGAAGCCGCACAGCCGCGTGAGTTTTTCGAGGAACCCCGGCATGCGGTCGTTGCGCATGGCGCGCGACGTCAGCGTCACCTTTTTGGCTTGATCGACCATCGCCGCGAAAATGCGCGGATGACAGTGCCCTTGATTGACGGCCGAATACGCGCTGATGCAATCCAGATACTTGTCGCCGCCGACGTCCCACAGCCAGACGCCTTCGGCGCGCTCGACGACCAAGTCGAGCGGGTGGTAGTTATGAGCGCCGTAGCGCTCTTCGAGAGCGATCAGTTCTTGAGCGCGTTCCGATAGACCGTGCATGTTCTTCACCGAAGCGCCGTGTGTGTTTACTCCGCCTTCGGGCGGGGACCGCGGGGGCGCGCAACGCCCGCGTTCGAGGAACACTTGTCGAATTGCTTAAGGACTTGCGGCTTGGGCACCTTTTCCGACCGTCTCGACCGGCTTCTCGCCCTCGACCACGCCTTCGTGGGCGACAAAGGGCGTACCATCGCTCGCCTCCATGAGGGGAGGCGGCCGCGAGCGGTCATTCTCTTACACGGAATGACGGCCAGCCCGGCACAGTTTTCCCGGTTCGCCGGCGATTTGTTCGCCCGGGGACACAACGTGCTGGTCCCGCGTCTGCCCCGCCACGGGCACGCCGACCGGTTTTCCGAAGCCGCCGCCCGGATCACCGGCGACGAGCTGTTAACCGCGGCGCGCGAGATCCTAGCGGTCGGGCGCGAGCTGGGCGACCGCGTTACCGTTGCGGGCTTCTCGCTGGGCGGGTTGCTCACGGCTTGGATCGCCCAGCACGAGATGGTCGACCGTGCCGTCGCCATCGCGCCGTTTCTCGGCGTCGCGGTGCTGCCGCGCCGCCTGATGAGCGCCGCCGCCAAGGTCGTGATGCGCTTGCCGAACTCGTTTCAGTGGTGGGACCCCTTTCTTCGCGAGCGTCAGATGCCGGCACACGGCTACCCGCGTTACTCGACCCATGCGATCGCGCACGCCTATCTCGTCGCGCGCGATCTCCTACACGACGCGAGCGAGAGCGCACCGGTGACCCAAGATATCGTGCTCGTTAACAACGCGCGTGAAGCCGCCGTCAACAATCGCGCGATTCGCCGGCTGGAATCCAGCTGGCGCGCGCACGGCGCGGACGTCCAGCGGATCGTGCTGGAAGGATTGCCGCCGTCGCACGACATCATCGAACCGCTGCGCCATTCGCACCTCGCCGATCGCGTCTATCCGCAGCTGCTGGAGGTCATCGACCCATGAGTAAAGAGCCGCGTCGCTGTCCGTGGGCGAGGTCGCCCGAGATGGCGCACTATCACGACACGGAGTGGGGCAAACCAAATCACGACGACCGGCACCTCTTCGAGATGCTGACGCTGGAGGGCGCGCAGGCCGGCTTGAGCTGGGACACGATCTTGCGCAAGCGCGAACGCTATCGCAAAGTCTTCCGCGATTTCGACCCGGCGAAAGTGGCGCGCATCACGGCAGCCGGCGTAGAGAAGCTCATGCAGGATCCGGGCATCGTTCGCAATCGCGCGAAGATCGAGTCGACCATTAGCAACGCGAAGGCGTTTCTGGCGATTCAGCGCGAGTTCGGGAGCTTCGACGCTTACGTGTGGCGCTTCGTCGGCGGCAAGCCGCTCGACGGCCGGCGGCGCCGCATGTCGGACGTTCCGGCCGAGACGAAAGAGTCGGAGGCGCTGAGTAAAGATTTGCGCGCACGCGGATTCCGGTTCGTCGGTCCGACGATTTGTTACGCCTTCATGCAGGCCACCGGCATGGTGAACGACCACATCATCGAATGTGCCTGGCATGCTCGCACTGCCCGATAGCCGGCCCGCAGCGAACTATGAGGACGCGATGGAGCGCGTGCGGGCGTTCAAAGCGCTCGACGACGCGAGCATCCTGCCCGAAGCGCAGACCGCGCTCTACGATTGCGGCAAACGCACGCCGTTGGCCGTCGTGCTGTTTCACGGATATACGAACAACCCGGCACAGTTTTCGAAGTTTGCTCCGATGCTGCAGGAGCGCGGCGTGAACGCGTTCGTGCCGCGTACGCCGGAGCACGGCGACAAGGACCGCATGACCAAGCGGCTCGCTAAACTCACCGCCGAAGCGGTGGTTGCGAGCGCGAACGAAGCCGTCGATATCGCGTTTGGCTTGGGCGAGCGCGTCGGCGTGCTCGGCATCTCGATGGGCGGTTCGCTCAGCGCGTACTTCGCACAGCACCGCAACGTCTCGATCTCCGTTCCGGTCGCGCCGGAGTTCGCATTGCTGCAGATGCCGTACGGCCTCAGTCGAACGGTCGCGTGGATCGTGCGACACGTGCCGAACGTGTTTCTCTGGTGGGATCCGCGCTTGAAAGCCAAGCTGCAGCCGAAGACTGCGTATCCGCGCTTCTCGACGCACGCGCTCGCGCAGACGCTGCGCATCGGTGACGAGGTCTATAAGGCGTCGGAGAAGCAGCGGCAGTTGGCGGAACGCATCGTTCCCATCGTCAACCCCTGCGATCCCGCAGTCAACAACGACGTGACGAAAGAAGTCGCGACCAACTGGGCCGGCTGGAATCGCAACGGCGTGGACTACGTCGAAATGCGCAATCTGAACCAATGGCACGACATTATCGAGTGGCGAAATCCGAAGGCGCAGATCGACATCGTCTACCCGCGCCTTCTTCAAGCACTCGGCGTTACGTAGGAACGCCGTCCTAGGGGACGATGCGGCCGATCATGCCGTTTCCGCCCCCCAGCGTGTATTCCGTAAACCAGATCGCGCCGTCCGGGCCTGCGGTCATCCATTGGGGAGCTTCCGAGACTTTGACTTGCGACATCTGAGATGCGTCATTCGCCGTTAATGGAATTCGGTCGAGGATACCCTTGGATGTCCGCCATCCACATGTCCGCGTTCGGCCCGGCCGCCAAGCCCCAAAGTTGGCCGCGGCCTAAGGATGATTGTGAGGGCGCCTTGAAGACGATCGGCTTTAGCGCGCCGCCGGTGGGAACCGACATTCGGCTAATCGTCCCGCCTCCGCACGACGTGAACCACAGGTTGCCGTCGGGTCCGGTTACCATGAAAAACGGCGCCGGCGGCCCATACGGCGTGTTCGGTACGACGTACTGCTTTTGCGTGCCCGCCGTGCTGATGCTGGCTATTTTCTGACCGACACATCCGGTAAACCACAGATTGCCGGAGGCCGAAGTCATGCCGACCGGATAGACCTTCCCGGCGACGGGATACTCCGTGACCGCGCCGGTTAGCGAAACCTTGGCAACGTTCTGCGCTTGCGTTTCGGTAAACCAGAAGTTCCCGTCGGGTCCAATCGCCATTTGTTGGCTGGGGCTGGTAGCAGTCGTTTCGGTGAAGTCGTTCACCACGGCACCCGCAGTCGACATTTGCACGAGGCGGCCGTAGCCGTTGATCCATAAGCTGCCGGCGTAAGAGGCGATGGCTGCCGCGCCGCTTCCGACTGGAAACTCGGGAGAAATCGTCTTGGTGGCGACGTTAATGGTGCCGACGGAACTTCCGTCCGCGAACCAGATGTTGTTGTCCGGCCCGACCACGATTGCGGTGGGCGCCGACATCGACGAAATCGGGTATTCATTCAGCTGCGGACCGTCAAGGACGTAGCTGCCTTTTTGAATGGGGCCTTTCCCGAGACGCGCGGAGACCGCAAAGCTGCAGTAGCCGGCGGTCGAAAATGGCGCCGCGATTCCCCCGATGCCATAGTTGAAGAACACGCCGTCTTTCGGAGGAGCGCTCACGACGATGCTGGCGCCGGGCGTAGCGGTGCCGTCTTGCAAAACCGGCGTCGTGCACGAAGCCCACGACGGCTTTTCGGACATCGCGATGCCGGTGCTCTTCCCGTTTGCGTCGACGTATCCGTCGCTGACGATGAAGTTTCCGTCCGCGTCGAAAGCTTTAACGCTGATGTTGCTGCTCGACTGCGACATGCCGTACACGCTTGCGGTCTGCGCGCCGTTGACGATCGTCGAACCGGGAATCGTCATCGTGAAGCTGGCCGGAATGCCCCCGAGCGTAATCGCGATCTTCTTGTTGGCTTGAACGGCCTGGCCGGCGATCGTGGCGACCGCGAGCGCCTTGGCTTTCTTCGAGATTTTCTTTCCGGCCGGTTTGAGATCGTACGTGGTCGCGACGATGTCGACGGCCGGCGGCGGAAGGTTCAGCGTTCCACTGCACGTGCGCGTCTTCGCATTGGTGCAGCCCTTCGCGCCCGCGTTGAGCGCGATTACTTTTGTGAACAAGAGCGTTTTCGCGCTGTGTTTCGAGCCGGTTTTATACACCGCGAAAGCGATGGATTGAGTGCTCGCCGATACGAACTGCTCGTGGCGCAGCGCGGCCGAAGCGTTGGGCTTGGCGGGCGGAATCTTGATCGAGTATTTCATCGGAACGGTTTGCGCTCCGGCGTCCGGGTCGAGGGCCGCGTCGCTCTGCGGCAGCGCCGCCGGCGTGAACCCGCCGGTACCGTGGCCGCCTGCGCAGGCTGCTAAGAGAAGCGTGCAAGCGGCGAACGCCGGAATACGAAATGAAACCGCCATGATGGAAGGCCCTCCTGGTATATGAACGCTGGCGCGGGCTTCCGCGTTCGCTTCGTGCACTCCAATGGGGCTTCGGCTACTATTCGTAATTCTTTACGTGCGGCCAAATCTCCGAGATGGGTTTTGCGATACCGGTGCAGACCATGATCGGCAGATCCTGCTCGTAGCTTTGGCCCCAGGTGCTACTGAAGGTCGTCGCGAGGCGCGCGCCGCGGAACAAGTGTTCTTTGACGCCGCAGTCGCCGTTCACGTCGATCAGCACGTTGCCGCTGTAGCCGTGGGTACCCCAGAGCCAATAGTTGTTGTGGCCTGAAATAGCCGGCGGCAGCCCATACGGCTTGCCGAAAAAGTCGATCGCCGCAGCTTCGCCGTAGTTGCTCGCGGCGATGACGGCTTGCGCCCTCTGGTCCGCGGGCAGTGCGTTGTAGACGCCGGCAACGGTCTGCGCGAGTTCCGGCCACCCGTGCATGTCGGCCCAATCTGAGGGAAGTTTCGCGTTCTTGTGATGTTCGGTCGCCATCGCCGCGCGCGAGATGTGGAGCACGCTGTTGACCTGCGCCTCGTATGAGATCATCTGCTCTTCGCCGAGCACCGGCAGGCTGAACGGAAGCAGCGCGAGGCCGGCGACGGCGATGGCCGCGGTGACGATCGTCCGCAGCGCGGCGGATCCGATCCAGCGCTCTACCGCGACGCCGCCGGCCGCGATCAGGATCGGGTAGACGTCGGCCGGGTAGTAGTGCTTGCCGTGAAGCACGATCATCTCGAGGATTAGGACGATGTAGGTGTAGCCGAGAAATCGCAGCGTCTTGTCGCGCAGCGTCCAGATGAGGCCGGCGATCCAAACGAGCGCGGGCGCGAGACTGCTAATCAAAATTTCTTGGAAGAGATAGAGCAACGGACCGGGCGTCGTATTCTTACCGTTTTGTCCGGCGCGCAGCAGCTCCCACATCGGGAAACCGTGGACGGCTTGCCAAATGAAGTTCGGCAGCGCGATGAGGACGGCGATGCCGGCACCGGCGAAGAACCAGCGCGAGAGCAAGAGGCGCCGCTGCGGCGCGAGCGCGAGACCCACGACCAGCGCGAGCGCAAAGAAGATGACGGTGTACTTGCTCTCGAGGCTGATTCCGATGACTGCGCCGGCCAACAGCCACAGGCGCGGGTCGCCGCCTTTCACGATGCGCAGAACGTAGAGCGCTGCGAGCGGCCACGTCCACAAACCCACTTCGTCCGGTCCGACTTTCCCGCCGAAGGCCAGCAGCACCCCGGTGAGCAGATACATCAGCGCCGCAAAGCCTTGCGCGAAAATCCCGCCGCCCATCTCGATAACCAGCAGGCACGTCACGTACGCGCCGCCTGCGGCGAACAGCGCCGGCACCGCCCGCAGCCAGAACAGCGAGTGCCCGAAGAGCTGGGTACCGGCGGCGAGCAGCGGCACCACGGGCGGCTGATCGACGTATCCCCAGTCCGGGTGGAACCCGCAGATGATGAAATACAGCTCGTCGCGGAAGAAGCCGTAGTGCGCGTTGCCGAGTAAGTGAACGGCGAGCGTCACCAGCGCCGCGATGAGCGGAATGCGTTGGACCTTCACTTTAGGAGATCCGGGCGCTTGGCCGCATAGCGGCGGCTCCACGTCAGCTCGGAACCGTCTCGCAGCTTGATCTTGTAGTCGCCGTGGAACCACGGGTTCACTTCGGCGATGTCGTCGATGTTGATGAGGTGCGACCGATGGACGCGAGCGAATTGCTCGGGGTCCAACCGCGCTTCGAGGGATTCGAGGGTGCTGCGCAGCGAGTACGAGCCGCTGCGGCAATGGATCGTGACGTTGTTGCCGTCGGATTCCAAACGCCGGATTTCCCCGACCGGGACGAAGGACGAGCGCCCGTCGTTCGACACGAGCAGCCGTCGCGCGTAGCGCTCCTCCTTGCGGACTGCGGCCAGCATATCGGCGAGACCTGCGCCGGGCGCCGCTTCGGTCTCGAGCGTGCGGCGCGTTCGTTCGAGCGCGCGTTCGAAGCGCTCGCGATCGTACGGTTTGAGCAGATAGTCCAAGGCGCTCACCTCGAACGCCTTGACGGCATAGCGGTCGTGCGCCGTGACGAACACGATTCGCGGCGGCCGCTCGCGCGCGAGCATCGCCTCGGCGACGCCGAGGCCGTCGAGATCCGGCATGTGGATGTCGAGAAAGACGACGTCGGGCTGCGTCAACGCGATCAGGTCGACGGCATCGATGCCGTTGGCGGCCTGCCCGACGAGTTCGACGTCGGAATGTTCTTCGAGAAAGCGCGCGAGTTTGCGGCGCGCCGGCGCTTCGTCGTCCGCCAGGAGCACGCGCAACGTCAAGACACCGCCTCCGGCGACGCGCTGAATGGAAACGTCAGCGTGGCTTGGGTGCCGCCGCCGTCGCGCCGCCCGATCGTAAACGTCGCCGCGCCGCCGTACATGTGGTCCAGCCGCGAGTTCACCAGCGCGAGCCCGTGTCCGCGCGATGCGTTCGCAGCGTCGAACCCGGCGCCGTCGTCGGATACGCAAATTACGGTCGAGCCGTTGCGTCGCGCGACGTCGATGCCGATGTCGAGAGCGCCGCGATCGCCCCGCGTGCCGTGCCGAATGCTGTTCTCGAGCAGCGGCTGCAAGATCATGAAGGGAACGATCGCCGACGCCGCGCCGGGTTCCACGTTCACACGCAGTTCCAGACGCTGTTCGAGACGCGCAGTCATGATCTCGACGTACTTGCGTTCGACGTCGATCTCTTCGTCGAGCGCAACCTGATGCACGCCGTTGGACGCGAGCACGATTCGCAGGAAGTCGCTCAGCTTCGTCAGCATCTCGTCCGCCTTCGCCAAGTCTTCGTACATCACCGACGAGATCGCATTGAGCGTGTTGAAGAGAAAGTGCGGGTTAAGCTGCAGCCGCAGATTCTCGAGCTGCGCTTCGGCCAGTTTGGCCTGCAGCTCCGACGCCGCCATCTCTGCTCGCCGCGCGGCGGCCATGCGATCGATGAAATAGATGAACCCGGTGATGGTCGCGTAAGTGATCAGATCGTTCGAGGCTTCCATCGGATATCGAAAAAGCATATCGCCGTAGTCGTACGAGCCTTGTCCGGCCGCCGGATAAAGCGCGAGCCGGCTCAGCCACATCAGGGTGGTATGGAGCGCCGAGTACACGCACGCGCCGGCGAGCGCGATCGGGACGGCGGTTTTCCACGTCTGCCGGGTGATCGGAAAGCGGCGCGCCGTAAAGAAGATTACCGGAGTGGCCGCGAGCGCCGTGTAGACGCCCGTCATTTCGTCGATGAACCGCGGGACGATCGTCCCGACCCGTCGGTTGGCTAAATCCTCGAGATAGCGATATCCAAAGAGCAGCAGCCCGATTGCCGTATACAGCGCTAGGAGCGCCAACACGACGATACGCGAGGGAAGCCAAGCCGGCCGATTCACCCCTCCGTCATAACGGAAGCGAACCCGCCCCGTCAATCGAGTTGTGACGACCGGGAGTTAAACGGGGTCGAAACGTCCGGTGAGGATCATTTTCTCCGAAAGTTCGCGGGCTTTGCGGTAGCGCGCTTCGACCTCGCTCGAGGTTCCGGCGGGGAGCTCGCGGAGTATGCGGTCGAGTTCTTCGTCGAAGAGCGCGGAGAGCGACGCCGGCGTGTACGGACCCGGAAAGCGCATGCGCTGCGCGATCATCAGGCGGTAGATGCGGTCGGTGGCGAGGTCTTCCATATACCCGTCGAGCAGGCTCGCGCCTTTGCCTTCGAGCACGCCGTTGCGATAGCGAATGACCGTGCGCACCGCCGCGCGCGTCCCGTCGAGCGTGGTCGAGCCGACGCCTTCCGGCGACGGGCGAAGGTCGGGATGGTTCGACGATAATGTCGGGCGCCGGCCGATTTGATTGGGCTGCGGAAACTGCGCGACCGCGATCGCGTTCTGGTCCGGATGGCCGGTCCACGCACCGTCCATCAGGCACGACGCTTCGTTGCGCTTATCGCGTTCCAGCACCGCGAGCGCGCGTTCGTTCAACTCGGGATCTTCGCGGCTCGGATAGAGCGCGGTCATACCGCCGATCGCGAACGCGCCGTGCTTATGGGTGATCTCGGGCAGCAGCGTACGCAGGTTTTGAAAGAATGGAACGTCGAGCGGAATGGTATTGCGATCCGGCAGCAGCCAGCGCGAGTCGCTGAGGTTGAAATGGATCAGGCTCGCCATGTAATCCCAGCGGCCGAGATTGAGGCCGACGATGTAGTCGCGCAGTAAGAAGAGGAACTCTTCCATCTCGTACGCCATCGGATGCGATTCGACCAGCGCCATGGCCTTGATCGAGCCGGGCTCCCAGCCCTTGGCCGCGATGACCGCGTCGAACACGTCTTTCCACCAGCGGGCTTCGACGGCGGCTTCGGACTTCGGAATGTAGATACAGAGCGGATGCCGCAAACGCGAGTAGTCGATATTAAAGGCCAGCAGCGCGACGTCGAACAGCGACGCGCTCGTCACTTCACCGTCGATGACGCCCGCTTGCGAGAGATGCAATCCCCGAACGCGGTTCCACACCACGACGTCGCTCGGGACGATGGAGACCGCGCCGCCGCGTTTCTTGTCTTCGTAGGTGAGCTCGCCGTACAGCGCCGCAACCACGTTTGCGTGGCCGACCATCAAGTGGTCCCACGTATTCGCCATCGAATCTTCGAGATCGAGCATGACTCCGGGCGCGCCCGAGTTGAGCATCTTGACGACCAGGTCGGCATCGTCGGCCGGACCGGTCATTTGATTGCGCTGATCGCGACACCACGCCGGAAGGTCGACCCGCCAATCGCTTTGCGTCCCCTCCGAGGGCGGCAGGTACGCCGGCAGTTCGCCCGCATGAGCGCGCGCGAGCCGATCGGTTCGCGCGCGCGCCAAGCGTTGCTGCTCGTGAGTAAATCGCTCGTGCAGCGGGAGGTAGAACTTCGCAAATCCTTGCGGAAGATCGCGATTGAGGGCGAAGCCCGCGGGAGCGACGTTCATAGGCGGCGGTTATGCGACGGCCGCGTGGGCTTTCCCGTTGCCGCGCGTCGCGTCGTCGTAGAACTGCTCGGCCTCGGTCGAGCCGGCCAGTGCCGTCGTGGACGAGAGTCCTTCGCTGATTGCGGTCGCAACGGCATCGAAGTAACCGGTGCCGACCTCGCGCTGGTGGCGCGTCGCCGTGTACCCGAGCGCTTCGCTGGCGAACTCTTCTTGTTGGAACTCGGCGTACGCGGCCATTCCGCGCGCCTTGAAATCGTTTGCGAGCGTGAAGAAGCCGTGGTTGAGCGAGTGGAAGCCGGCCAGCGTGATGAACTGGAACTTGTAACCCATCGCGTTAAGCTGTTCGCGGAAGGTCGCGATCGATTGCTCGTCCAGCTTCTTCTTCCAATTAAAGGACGGCGAGCAGTTGTATGCGAGCAGTTTTCCGGGGAACTTCGCGCGGATCGCTTCGGCGAAACGGCGTGCCTCTTCGATGTTCGGCTCCGACGTCTCCATCCAGATGAGATCGGCGTACGGTGCGTAGGCCAGGCCGCGCGCGATACACGCGTCGATGCCTTGCTTGGTCACGAAGAACCCTTCGGGCGTGCGCTCCCCCGTAATGAACTGCCGGTCGATGGGATCGATGTCGCTCGTGATCAGCGTTGCGGCGTTGGCGTCGGTGCGCGCGACGATGATCGTCGGCACGTCGAGCACGTCGGCGGCGAGACGCGCGGCGAGCAGATGGCGCACGGCTTGCTGCGTCGGAATCAACACCTTGCCGCCGAGATGGCCGCACTTTTTCTCCGAACTGAGCTGGTCTTCGAAGTGCACGCCCGCCGCGCCGGCCTTGATCATCGACTTCATCAGTTCGAACACGTTGAGCGGGCCGCCGAAGCCGGCTTCCGCATCGGCGACGATCGGCAGATACCACTGCGCGCCGCCGCGGCCTTCGAGCGATTCGATTTGATCCAAGCGAGTGAACGCGTTGTTGATGCGTTCGACGAGCAGGGGAACGCTGTTGACGGGATACAGGCTTTGGTCCGGATACATTTGGCCCGATACGTTCGCGTCGGCGGCGACTTGCCAGCCGCTGCAGTAAATGGCTTTCAGACCGGCACGGGCCGCCTGCACCGCTTGATTACCGGTGAGCGAGCCCAGCGCCGCGGTGGCTTCGTCTTCGTGGAGCAGTTCCCACAGGCGCTCTGCGCCGATGCGGGCGAGCGTCTGTTCCACCACGACGCTGCCTTGCAAACGCAAAACGTCCTCGGCGCCATACCGGCGTTGGATCCCGTTCCAGCGGGGTTCGCTCGCCCATTTCTTCGTCATCGCTTCGGCGCGTTGGTTCGTGCTCACGTATTGATACCTCCAAAAAGTCGCAAAGAGAGAAGTTGGATGGCTCCGGATTGACCATTGGATCGATGCATTGGATGGCTTGCATCAAACCGTTGGATGGTTATACCCTGTATACAGAAAACCAAGCGCTCTGTCAATATAGCCTAATGATAGAAATATCAGGCCGGGCATGACTTTGTCGCGGTGAAGCGGTCCGCTTACTTCTGCGTCGCTTCGTACAGTTGGTGGTATCGATCCAAGCGCTGGTATGAGTGCCAACCGAACGGCGGCGCCGGCAAGTCCTTCGGATCGGCGAGAATGAAGACGCGCCGTCCCGGCTTCGCCCAACGGCGATAGAGATCGGTTTTGTCCGGCCACCAGCCTGAAACGATAATTCGGTCCGGGAGCGATCGATCGGCGTACGCGCCGTATGCGAGCGACGTTGCGTCGACCCAGTCCGCAATGATGACGCTGCCGGGCGGTACGACCGGCGTGACGCGATCGATGATCCACCGGCCGCCTTCGCGCGGCGCGTGATTGTAGAAACTGTGCCCGGCTGCAAATGCACTCCAAACGCCCGCCGCGAGAAAGATGCACAGCAAGAAACGACCGAAACCGTTGGCAATGTCGTCGCCGCGCGGCGCGGCAACCGCCATCAACGGCGCGATCATCCAGAGCGAGAGCATGCGGTAGCGATCGGTATCGCCCTCGGCAACGTACGTGACGGCAAACAGCAGCGCGGCCGAGCACGTGACGAAGAGCACGAGCGCGGTGCGCCAATCGCGCTTCCACGCAAGCCCCAAACCGACGATCGCCAGCGCGAGAGCGAACGCGCCGTATTGTTCGTTCGTCCCTTTCAAAAATGCCCACAGCGCATCTTGCCAGTGCGACGGGTTGAACGAAGCGAGAAAGACGTGCGGCGTGCTCGACTCGCTGCCGGTTAACTCGCGCCACAATCCGCTCCACGTGTACGGCGCGTTGTAGTTCCAGAAAATCGATGCCCCCGAACCGGCAAGCGCGATCCCCGGCAGCGCGGCGGTGGGGTCGAGACCGTGCGTGTGGATGTATGCGGAACGCAGCGGCACGTATAAATAGAAACTCAAGCCCGCGACGACGAGCGCCGCCGAGCCGAGCATCAGGCGCCACGTCGGCCGGCGCTTTGCGAAGATCGTCGCGAGTACGAACCCCGGCAGTATCCAAATGGCATTCGGGTGGGCGGCGAGTGCCAGACCGTACAGCGCGAACGCGCTCGCGTACCAGACGTTGGGGCCGCCTTTGAGCCAGCGGACGATCGCATAGATTGCGACGGTCGAGAATGCGAGCGCGAAGTCTTGCGCTTCGGCGCGAATCGCGTGCGCCCAAATGGTGTGAGCGAACGCGAGCCACAGCGCCGCGAGCAGAGCCAGGGGACGCCGCGCACCGAGTTCCAACGCGACCGCGTACGCGCACGCGACCGCGGCTGCGACGGCGACCGCGCTGAACGCATTCATACGAAACGCAATCGTGCCGATCGGCAAGGCGTGCGACCAGATCCAGCCGAGAAGCACGTAGACGGGGAAACCGGTCGGATGCGAGATCCCTAAAATGTACGGTACGCCTTGCAGCTCGGCCGTGTCCCACGAGGCCGGCTCGTGCGACACGGCCCAAACGTAAGCTACCGCTGGGATCAGAAACGCAGCGAGGTCGCACGCCGTGCGCGCGATCTCCGGGAGTGCGGCCGGAAGCCGCCGCGTCACGTCAGCGTTGGCAGCGGCAGCGACGGACGCGTCGCGAGATCGGGCCGGACCTCGACGTATTGCTCCAGCGCGCGCTCCATCAGTCCGAGCGCGAAGTCGAGTTGCGGATCCTTGCCATCGCGATAATCTTGCGGCGCGATGTCGACGTCGTAGTCGGGATCGGTACCGTAGTTTTCGACGCCCCACCCGACGTCGGTGAACCAGAACGAAAACTCCGGCTGGGTCGTAAGCGTCCCGTCGACGAGATGATGGTAGGGATCGATGCCGATCACGCCGCCCCACGTGCGCTTGCCGACGAGCGGCCCGAGCTTATACAGCTTGAAGCAGTGACTGAAAATATCGCCGTCGGAACCGGCAAACTGGTTGGTCATTGCCACGATCGGGCCGCCGAGGGACTCGGGCGGATACGGAACCGCGGCGCCGTAGCGCGGAACGTCGAATCCGACCCGTTTGCGCGCGAGCTTTTCGAGCAGCAGCGGCGAGACGTGCCCGCCGCGATTATAGCGAACGTCGACGAGCAAACCCTTGCGGTCGAACTCGCTGAGATAGCCGCGATGAAATTCGGAGAACCCCCACGGACCCATGTCGGGAATGTGCAGGTAGCCGACGCGGCCGCCGGTGCGATCGTGAACGGCTTTGCGGTTTTCCTCGACCCACGCGCGGTAACGCAGCGCCGCCTCGTTGCTCAGCGCCTTCACGAGCACCGTGCGTTCTTCGTCTTTGCGCGAGCGCAGCGTAACGGAAACGTCCTTCCCGGCGGCGTTGACCAACAACTCGTTGGGCGATACGTCGCGGGAGAGGCGCTTGCCGCCGATCGCCACGATCGTGTCGCCTTCGCGAACGTCCAATCCGGGCTCCGCCAGCGGTGAATCGGAGTCGCGATTCCACGAGTCGCCGCGATAGATGCGCGCGATGCGGTAACCGCCGCGATCCTCATCGTAGACGAGATCGGCGCCCAGGAACCCGCGCTGGTATTGCGGCGGTACGCGATAGTCGCCGCCGTTTTCGTACGCGTGCGACGTGCCGAGTTCGCCCTGCATTTCCCAGATCAAGTCGGAGAGCTCGCCGCGCGTTCGAACCCGCGGAAGAACGGCTTTATAGCGGTCGTAGACGCGGTCCCAATCGATATCGCTCATGTCTTCGACCCAGAACTGCTCGGTTTGCAGACGCCAGGCTTCGCGATACATCTGTGCCCACTCGTCGCGCGGGACGATTTCGACGCTCGCGCGTTCGAGGTCGATCCAGCCGGTCTTGCGGCCTGGGTCGGTGCCCGGCTTCACTTCGTCGCCGTCTTCGGGAAGGTCGACGAGCGCGTCGATCGCGCGTAAACGATCTTGCACCCGATAGATCAGTGTCCGTCCGTCGTCGCCGAGCCGAATCTCGTCGCACTCCGACGCGATCGTGGCAAAGCGCTGGTGTTCGAAGTCGTAGGCTTGCAAGGAGCCGGAGTCGTCGCTCTCTTGATCCTCGCGGCGCGCTGGCTTGATTCCCTTGACGGGAAAGCGCGTGAACAGCACGCGCTCGCGGACCGCCACGATCTGACCGTATTCGCCTTCCTCGACCGGAAAGCCGAGAATGCGTCCTTGAATGCCGTCGAAGTCGATATCGACGTCGACCGGCTTATCCGATTTCTTTTCGTCGTCGCGGTCGTGATCGTGATCGTGATCGCGATGGACCGGCTTTGGTTTCGGCACGAACGGCGAGGGCACGTCGCTGCGCAGCGTCACGACGAACGGGCGGCTGGCCTGCGGAAAGCTCAGATCGAACTGCAGCGCGTCGTAGACCGGATTGAAGTCGCGCGTCGAAATGAAGAAGAGGTACTTTCCTTCGGGGTCCCACACGGGCGATTGGTCGACCCGCAGCGGCGAGGTGACGTCGTGCACTTTGCCCGACTTGACCTTGACGACGCGCACGATCGACGCGCCGTGCGCCGGCCACCACACGTACGCCAGAAACCGACCGTCGGGTGAGAAAGCGATGTCGCTGATGCGGTGCGCGGGGCTGGTATCCAGGACGCGGACTTTTGCATCCTCCAAATCCAGGACGCACAGTTCGTGGCGGTGATTGGCAAACGCCACGACGTCGGCCGTCGGCGAACACGCGAGTTCGGTAATCCGTCCGACGTCGCCGGTCGTCACGGGTTTGGGATCGTCCCCGCCGTCACCATTTTGCACCACGATCTGTTCGTATCCGCTCGCGTCGCTGACGCTCACGAAGCGTTTGCCGTCGCGCAGCCACTCCGTCAAGCGCGTGCGCGCGCGGCTGCCGCCGCTGTAGTGCGTTACCGCGCCCTCGAAAAGCGGCATAGAAAACGCCTGTCCGCGGGAGACGAACGCGATGCGCGTTCCGTCCGGATGGGGTGCGAAGTGCTCCAGCGATTCGTCGGCGCTTTCGAAACGGCGAACCGTTTGCGGAGCTGCGGAACGCGTTTCGATCTCGAGCGGCGTTATCGCGTCGGTCGCGGCATCGTACATGGCGATCGCGCCGCCCGCGGAGTAGACGACGCGCGAACCGTCCGTCGATGGAAAGCGTACGTAATACTCGGCTTCGTTCGTGTGTCGCGCGATCGATCCGCCGCGCGTGTCGCAAGAGTAGATATTTCCGATGCCCTCATGATCGCTCAGGAAGAAGATCCGACCGCCGATCCACATGGGCCACGTTGGATTACCGTTCGGCAAGGGCAGGCGTTCGAAAGTGCCGCCGCCGTTTGCATCGACCCAAATCTCGCCGGCGGTCCCACCCCGGTAGCGCTTCCAACGCGCCGGGTCGTGGGCATTGCGCCCGATCGCGAGCGCGCCGTTTTCGCCGTAAGCGAACGATCGCGCGTGTCCGAGGTTGAGTTCGCGCGGCGTCCCGCCGGCGGCCGCAACCGCGAACGGCCGGGTCTCGCCCTCGTACCACGTGGTGGGGTTCCCGACGAAATAGATCTCCTTTGAATCTGCGCTCCAGGCCACAACCATCGTCAGCGTTCCGCCGAGAAACGTGACGCGCCGCGGCTGGCCGCCGCTCGCCGGCATCACATACACCTCGGGGTTGCCCTCGTCGGTCGAAACGAAGGCAATCCACGCTCCGTCCGGCGAGAGCCGCGGGTAGGAGCAGGTGCCGAAGCTGACGGTAAGCCGGGTTGCCGCCCCGCCTTGCGCCGAAACGGTCCAGAGGTCGTCCTCGCAGACGAAGACGATGCGATCGCCGGCGATCGTTGGATAGCGGTAATAGCCTTGCATAGAGACAGGCTAGGTTGGCGTGCTAGGTCCCGCCGCCCTCGTAGAGCATCTGCCCGAGTGCCCGGTTCAGCTCGGCGGCGTTTTCAATCTGGAGGAGGGTCGTCAACACGAGTTGGGGGGTCGGCGTGCGGGTTTCGAAGGGGAGGATCGGGCCGTCCGCCGCAAACTGCGTGGCCGAGTCGCCGGCGAGGCTGCGGAAGAGCAGCTCGGCGTACAGGGCATTCGCCCATCCGAACTCGGGCCGCGTGAACCGCCAGTAGCCGTCGGGATAGAAGCTCTCGTGAATCATGCCCGTCTCGCTGTCGGTTTCGGCGAGGGTCGTGATGCTTTCGGCGACCTCGTTCGAAGAGGTCGCCGTCAAGGCGCGGCCGATGATGCCGAGCGGCCAGACCCAGCCGTACGGCGTGTGCGGACTTCCAAGTCCGGTCGCATATTTGCCCGAAAAGTAATACGGATTGTCCATCGAGAGTGCGAACCGTCGCGTGCTCAAATACGTTGGATCGAACGACGAGCTCCAGTCGACGTACGGCAGCGTCGTGAGATTGGGAATGTTGGCGTCGTCCATCAAATTGTAGTGGCCCAGGCCGTCGGTTTCAAACGGATACATCCACTGCCGGCGCGTCGGATCGAAAAAGCGTCCGTATTCAGCAATGCCGGTTTCGATGCGCGCCCCGAGCGCGCGAGCGTTCTGTGCGAGCTCGCGATCGCCGTATCCCAGCGCGAGCTCCGCGATGTCGCGCAAGGCGACGACCGCGATCGCGTTCTGCGGAATGTTGAAACGATATTGCACCGGATCGTCGGAGGGGCGGAATGCGCCCCAGATCATGCCGGTGTTTTCGTTGTAGTCGTGACTCGTCGGCTGCGGCGGCTCGAAGGTGTAGCGGCTGCAAAACCGGTGGCGTTCCTCGCAGCCGTACGTGACGACGATCATGCGCAGCGCGACGTGCAGCTCGGGCGTGAGAACCGTGCGGTCTCGCGTGTGGCGCAGGTAGATCGAGGTGAGGATCACCGGCCACGCCAGCGAGTCGATCTCCCACTTGCGCTCCCACACCGTATAGTCGGCGCGAAATGCGTTTGCGTATGCGTCGGTGTTGATGTTGCGCGCATTGCGCTCGATGACGCCGGCAAAACGGCTGCGCAAGATCGGGTACGCGCTTTGATACCGAACGTACGGAATCGTTTGCGCGGCCGAATCGCGCAGCCACATCGCCGGAATGTCGCCCGTCTGAACGTACGTCGTGTTGTCGTCTTCGAGAAAGAAGTCGGCGAAGAGGGTGTGAAACAGCGACGCGGTCTCGATGTCGCGAACGCGGCGGCCGGTCAGCGGCACGACGAGGGTCTGTGCGCCGGCCGCAGCGGGAAACGCCGTGACGACGATTGCAGCGAGGACGAACGCGGCGAGCGGCCGGAATATCAAAGACTGGGCTTCTGCGAGAGCATGTAGCCGAACGTTCCCGTCAGCTCGGTGGTATCGCCGATCTGCGTGTAGAGCGCGGTGATCGTCGGAATCTCACTCGCCCGCTCGAGCGGTACGATCGTTTCTAGGGTGACGTACGGGACCGCCGGGTATCCGGCGACCGTGCGGAACAGCAGATCGGCCCAGAATGCGTTGGCCCAGCCAAAATCGGGACGCGTAAACTGGCTCGGATCGTTCGGGTTGACGGATTCGTGCATCATGCCGTCGATCGTATCGCTGCGATCCAGCATGTCGATGGCGTCCGTGATCTCCTTGCGCTTTGTGGTCGTCAGCGCGGCGTCGATCATGCCGAGCGGCCAGACCCAGCCTTTTGGCGTGTGCGGACTTCCCAAACCGGTCGCGTATTTGCCGCTGAAGTAGTATGGGTCGCTCGAACTGAGCGTGAACTTGCGCGTGTTGAGATAGATCGGGTCGTCGGTTGAGCAGAAGCCGATGTACGGCAGGCCGGTAAGGTTAGGAAGGTTCGCGTCGTCCATGAGGTTATTGTTGCCGTTACCGTCGGTTTCGTAAACGTACATCCACCCGCCGTGCTGCGGGCTCCAGACTTTACCGTAGCGCTCGATTCCGACTTGGACTTCGCCCGCAAGCTTGGTCGCGCTCTCGGCGAGCTGCGGATCGTCGAACGCGACTCGCGCGAACTGCGAGAGCAGGCGCATCGCGACGACCGCGAACGCTTCGTCGGGGATGTTGAAGCGATACGTCACCGGGTCGTCGGACGGGCGGAAGCCGCTCCAAATCATTCCGGTATTCGGGTTGAACGCTTCGTGCGTCGGCACCGCTTGCGGCCACGAGTAATGACTGCAGGTATTATGCTGCTGCTCGCACTGCAGCGTCGTCACGATCGTCTGCATCGCCTTATGCAGCGTCGGCGTGAAGATGCTGCGGTCGTGCGTGTTCGCGTAGTAGACGAACGCCAGGATCACCGGCCAGCAGAGGGAGTCGATCTCCCACTTATCTTCCCACACGTGGTAGTCGGCGCTGAATGCCTCGGCATGGGGATTCACCAGAATATTCTTCGCATCGCGCTGAATCACGCCGTTGAAGACCTTGCTCAACGACGGATACGCGGGGAAGTAGCGGACGTACGGAATCGACTGCGCTGCCGAATCGCGCAGCCACATCGCCGGGATGTCGCCGGTTTGCACGTACGTCGTACCATCGCTTTCGGGGAAAAAATTGCCGAAAAGCTGCGAGAAAAGAATCGACGTTTGAACGGGCCGGATATTGGATGCCACCGGGATGTTGAGCGTTTGCGCGGCGGCCGGCGCGGCGGGGCCGCAAGCAAAAACCGCCGCGAGTACGAGCGAGACCAGCCGCGGATACATCGCTCTCATGCGCGCCATGAGAAGTTATCTTCTGTAGGCTGAAGGTCCGGCCCCGCCGAGGCCCCAAACTCCACTGGGCTTTGACTCAACCACGCGCACTCGACGCACTTCTTCACGATTTCGACGCAAAAAAACCGCGCGGTCTGGCGCGCGCGATTTCGTGGGCCGAAGGCGGTCGCGGCGCCGAACTGATTCGCCGTCTATATCCGCGGACGGGGCGCGCGATGTCGATCGGACTCACCGGGCCTCCCGGGGTCGGGAAGTCGACGCTGTCGTCGGCGATCGTGCGCAAAGCGCGCTCGCTCGGCCGCAGCGTCGGCGTGATCTCGGTCGATCCGAGTTCTCCGTTCTCGCACGGCGCGCTGCTCGGGGATCGCATTCGTCTCACCGAACATTTCGTCGATGCCGACGTGTTCATTCGCTCGATGGCTAGCCGCGGCCACCTTGGCGGCGTCGCGGGCGCGACGGCCGACACGCTGCTGCTGATGGATGCATTCGGCCTCGACGTCGTGCTGATCGAAACGGTCGGCGTCGGGCAGAGTGAGATTGAAGTTGCGGAACTCGCGCAGACGACGCTGGTCGCACTGCAGCCGGGCAGCGGCGATTCGGTGCAGGTACTTAAAGCCGGTATCATGGAGATCGCCGACGTCTTCATCGTCAACAAGGCCGATCACCCGATGGCCAATATGATGAAGCGCGAAATTCGTTCGATGATGGAGATGCTTTCGTTCCCCGGTTGGGTACCGGAGCTGGTGATGACGCAGGCGCTTTCGGGCGAGGGCATCGACGATCTGTGGGTGGCGATCGAACGGCACGTAGCGTACCTGAACGAAACCGGCGAGATCGCACAGAAGCGGCGCGAGGCATTCACGCATCAAGTTCGCCAACTCGCGCTCGGGCGATTGGAAAAGCGTTTGGAAGGCGAACTGCAGCGCGACTTGCCGCAGGGCGTCGATCCGTACGAAGCGGCCGACCGAATCCTGCAGCAGTTCGGCGCCGACGACGGCAGCGAAGTCGAACACGCCGCGCGTCCGCGCGCGACGGTTAAAGGCCTGACGTAGCCGACGGGGTTGGTTCGAGCACGTCGCCGTAGTCGAGTATCCATGCTTGACCGGCGTTGTCGACGAATGCGATTGGGATGCCCTCGGCGACGTCGACCGCGATTTGCGCGCGGTTCTGAGCGTGCACGTGCAGGTGCGATTGCGTCGTATTTCCGGAGTTTCCGCAGCGTCCGATGAGATCGCCCGCGCGCACCGGCACGCCGGGCAGCACCGCGATCGAACCTTTTTTCAAATGCGCGAGGATCGCGTAGCCGCGCGACGTTTCGATCGACACGTAGTTGCCGGCGGGGTTCTTGGCATCGCTGCGGCGCTCGTCCGGCGGCGCGTCCTCGTGGCGGTCTTCCGTCCACGCGACGGTTCCGTCGCACGGCGCGAGAATCTCGCGCTCCCACGCATCGCCTTCGACGGGCAAGAAGTCGTAGGCGAAGTACTGGTCGCTCACGCGCTGATGGTGGTTGTGGCGCGGGTCGGCGCCGCCGCCGGAAACGTGCCACGCCTCGCGAAACGGCGAAAGCAGCGGGAGCGGGTCGACGCATCGGGCGCGCCAGCGTCCGGCGTCGAACCGCCGGTCGAAGAGCGCCAGGCCGCCGATAACGGCGGCGATCCCGCCGGCGATGAAGTAGCCCAGCGTCGTAACCAAGCCGCCGAAGAAGCCGAGGCCGACGCAGGCGGCGATGACCACCCACATGAGGCGCGCATAAACGGAGCGGGGGCGTGCCGTCACGACCGCCCAGGCGACCGCCGCCACCGCGAAGGCCAGGCCGCCCCAGTGCCACGCGGCCGCGTTCGCAAAGACGCCTTGGTTCATCGGCCCCCCGGTTCGAGGAGCAACCCTCGCCTTCCGGCGCCTCTTTATAGCGTTGGGGAGATTACCCCGGCCCCGTCGAAGCGGAGCGATTCGGAGGAAATGTCCACTTGGCCAAGATGATCGAGCGCCCCAGCGGTTTGGGCGCCCAGACGACCCCGGAGTTCGAGGAGCAGCACAAGCGCTGGGAATCGGCTTCCGAAAAGGGCAAGCCGCGTGAGGGGCCCGGCTCGGGCGCGGTCGACCGTACGCTTTCGGACGTTCCGCTCAAGACGATTTACGGACCGGAAGATACCGCCCATCTCGATCTCGCGCGCGATCTTGCGTGGCCGGGCGAATATCCGTACACCCGCGGCATCCATGCGAACGGGTATCGCGATCGGCTCTGGACCATGCGCCAGTTCGCCGGCTTCGGCAACGCCAAGCAAACCAACGAGCGCTATCACTTTCTATTAGAGCAGGGACAGCACGGGCTCTCGGTTGCCTTCGACATGCCGACCCTGATGGGGTACGACTCCGATCAGCCGCAAGCGCGCGGCGAGGTCGGCAAGTGCGGCGTGGCGATCGACTCGCTCGCCGATATGGAAGTGCTCTTCGACGGCATCGACATGGGCGACATCACGACCTCGATGACGATCAACGGTCCGGCCGCGATCGCAGTCGCGCAATACATCGCCGCCGCCGAGAAGAAAGGCATACCGCGCGCCAAGCTGGGCGGCACCATTCAGGCCGATATCCTTAAAGAATACATCGCGCAGAAAGAGTGGATCTTTCCGCCGCGTCCGCACATGCGCATCATCGTAGACATGATCAAGTTCTGCACGGCCGAGATGCCGAAATGGAACACGATCTCGATCTCCGGCTATCACATTCGCGAAGCCGGCTCGACCGCCGCGCAAGAGCTCGCCTTTACGCTCGGCAACGGCTTCGCGTACGTCGAAGCGTGCATGGCGGCCGGTATGGACGTCGATTCGTTCGCGCCGCGGCTCTCGTTCTTTTTCAACTCGCACGTCGATTTCTTCGAAGAGATCGCGAAATTCCGCGCGGCTCGCCGCATCTACGCGCGCCACATGCGCGAGAAGTACGGCGCTAAGGATCCGAAGTCGTGGCAGCTGCGATTCCACACGCAGACCGCCGGCTGCAGCGCGACGGCGCAGCAGCCGGAGAACAACATCGTCCGCGTCGCGTACGAAGCGATGGCCGCGGTTTTGGGCGGAACGCAGTCGCTGCACACCAACTCGATGGACGAAGTGCTCGCGCTGCCGAGCGAGAAATCCGTCGAGATCGCGCTGCGCACGCAGCAAGTGCTGGCGTACGAGACCAACGTCACCAACGTCGTCGATCCGCTCGGCGGCTCGTACTACGTCGAAGCGCTGACCGACGAGATGGAGCGGCAAGCCGAGGCCTACTTCGCGCAGATTGCCGAATACGGCGGCGTGGTCGAAGCCATCGAAGCCGGGTTCTTCCAAAAGGAGATCGCCGAGGCGAGCTATCGCTATCAGCGTTCGTTCGAAGCCAAAGAGCGGGTCGTCGTCGGCGTCAACGCGTTCCAGCGCGAGGACGAGACCGTCGACATCGATCTGCTGCGCATCGGCGAAGAGATGGAACGCGAGCAAGCCCGTGCCGTGCAGGACGTGCGCGCGCGCCGCGATGCGATCGCCGTCGCTGCGACGCTCGAACGCTTGCAGCAAGCGTGCCGCGATCCGCAGGACAACCTGATGCCCCACCTGATCGACTGCGTAAACGCGTACTGCACCGAGGGCGAAATCGTCGAAGCGATGGTCGCGGTGTACGGGCGGTACACCGAGCGGTCGGTCTTCTAGGAACGACGCAACCATGAAGTGGAAAACGGATATCGAGCGCTACCGGTTCCGCCGGACGCTCGCGGAAGTTAAACTGAAACTCGAAGAGGCGCTGCGCTTGAGCATGCGTCGCAACGAAAGGGAGCATGGCCAACAGACCGCTACGAGTCGTCGTCGCTAAGGCGGGCCTCGACGGACACGATCGCGGCGCGAAGGTGATCGCGCGCGCGCTGCGCGATGCCGGCATGGAAGTGATCTATACCGGCCTCTTCCAGACGCCCGAACAGATCGTGCAGACCGCGATTCAGGAGGACGCCGACGGCATCGGCCTGTCGATCCTCTCCGGAGCGCACATGACGCTCTTTCCGCTGGTGGTCGAACAGCTCGCCGCGCAAGGCGCGGGCGACATCGTCTTCTTCGGCGGCGGTACCATCCCGGCGGACGATGCGAAAGAACTCAAAGATCGCGGCGTGCGCGCCATCTTCACGCCCGGGGCTCCGCTGCAAGAGATCATCGATTTCGTGAACACCGAGTGCGGCAAGCGCCGCGAATTGGTCGGCTAGCTCCTTTTTCAAATGGAAAAAATAAGAACGCGGATCGCGCCGTCTCCGACGGGCGACCCTCACGTCGGCACAGCTTACGTCGCGTTGGTCAACTATTGTTTCGCCAATAAAAACGGCGGCGAGTTCATCCTGCGCATCGAGGATACGGACCAAGCGCGCAGCACCGTGGAGAGCGAGAAGGCGATCCTCGATTCGCTGCATTGGTGCGGGTTCACGTGGGACGAAGGTCCGGACGTCGGCGGTCCGCACGGCCCGTACCGCCAAAGCGAGCGCTCGGCAATTTATCGCGAGTACGTGCAGAAGCTGCTCGACTCGGGACATGCGTTCAAGTGTTTCTGCACGCCGCAGCGTCTCGACGACATGCGCGTCGCGCAGCGCGCGGCCGGTCAGCCGTCCCGCTACGACGGTCTATGCTTGACCTATTCGCCGCAAGAAGTCGCGCGCCGCGAAGCGGCCGGCGAGCCGTTCGTGATTCGTCTGAAGGTGCCGTCCGAAGGCGTCTGCGTCGTAGAAGACTTGCGGCGCGGACCGATCGAATTCGAGTGGAAGAGCGTCGACATGCAGGTGTTGATGAAATCGGACGGGTTGCCGACGTATCATCTCGCCAACGTGGTCGACGACCATCTCATGGAGATCACGCACGTCTTCCGGGGTGAAGAGTGGGTGTCGAGCGCGCCGAAACATCTGCTGCTCTACTCGTACTTCGGATGGGAGCCGCCGAAGCTCACGCACCTGCCGCTGTTGCGCAACCCCGACAAGAGCAAACTGAGCAAGCGCAAGAACCCGACCGGCATACTCTTCTATCGAAGCATGGGCTATCTGCCCGAAGCGCTGATCAACTTTCTCGGACAACTCGCCAACCCACCGCACGAAGGCGAAGACGAGCTGATGGATCTGGCGACGATGGTTGCGCGATTCGATCCGGCGCACATTCCGCTCGGAGGCCCCGTGTTCGACATCCCGAAACTCGACTGGATCAACGGCCGCTATTTGCGCGAACGCTTGGATGCGGCGTCGTTCCTCGAACACGTGCGCGAATGGGCCGCTCCGCCGGGGCGCCTGGAGCGCATCGCCGCATTGGCCCAGCCGCGGATCGAACGCATGAGCGACCTCGGGCCGATGCTCGGATTTTTGTTTGCCGGTCGCTTACCCATGACCGCGGACCAGCTGCGGGGAGGCAAACTCGACGATCTCGAGATGCGCCGCGCGTTTCAGCTGGCACTGTGGGATCTCGAGAAGCTCGAGGCGTGGAACGTCGCGGGAATCGAAGCGATGCTGAAATCCATCGCCGAGACGCTCGGGAAGAAGCCGCGCGAAGTCGCCCGGCCGTTCTACGTCGCCATCACCGGCAGTCCGACGTCGATTCCGCTGTACGATTCGATGGAACTGCTCGGCCGCGACATCGTGCGCGAACGTCTGCGCAACGCGCTCGATGTGCTCGGCGCTCCAACCAAACGCGAACAAGAGGAATGGAAACCGTGACGATCCGCGCCATCGTTCTGGCCGCCGGCAAAGGTACGCGTATGAAAAGCGACGTGCCGAAAGTGCTGCACGACCTGTGCGGCCGCCCAATGTTGTGGCACGTGCTCCGTGCACTGCGCGCCGCCGGCATCGCCGAAATTCTGGTCGTGACCAACGACGAGCTCGAAGCGAGCATCGGCGCGTTCGAAGTGCGAAGCGTCGTGCAGAAGCCGCAACTCGGTACCGGACACGCGGTTAAGGTCGCTTTGGAAGCACTCGAACCGCTTGCCGGCGGCCGGATCCTAGTGGCCAGCGGCGATATGCCGCTGGTGCGCGAGGAAATCTATCGCAGCGTCGCCGCATCGCTCGACGGCGACGGAGCGCCGATGTCGCTCGTTACCGTCCGTATGCCGCTGCCGTCGAACTTCGGGCGGGTCGTGCGTACCGGCGGCGATGCAACGCGCATCGTCGAGGTGCGCGATGCGACGCCGGCCGAACTCGAGATCGACGAGATGAACGCCGCGATCTACGCCTTCGACGAAGCCGCGTTGCGCGACGCCGTCGGACAGCTGCGCGACGACAACGCGCAGAAGGAGTACTATCTTACCGATACGGTCGCGCATTTCGTCAAGGCGGGTAAGCGCGTCCGGCCGATTCCGTGCGACGACGCCGCGCAGCTTCTGGGCGTGAACGATCGCATCGAGCTCGCGCTCGCGCGGCGCGAGATGAACGCCCGGCTCTGCGCGCAGCACATGCGAGACGGCGTAACGATCGTCGACCCGTCTACGACGTATCTGGAGCCCGAACTGCAGATCGGCCGCGATACCGTGATCTATGCGAACACCACGATCGGCCGCCTGTCGGAGATCGGTGAGGGCTGCACCGTCGGCCCGTCCGCGCGCCTTTCGAACGCCGTGCTGGGCAAAGCGACGACCGTACGCGAAAGCGTGCTATCCGACGTCGTCGTCGGCGACGGCGTTACGATCGGCCCGTTCGCGCACCTTCGCGGCGGCGCGGTGCTCGGCGACGACGTGCGCGTCGGAAACTTCGTTGAGATCAAGAAGTCGAATTTGGCCAAGGGCGTGAAAGCGTCGCACCTAACGTATCTCGGCGACGCGACGATCGGCGAAGAGACGAACATCGGTGCGGGCACGATTACGGCGAACTACGACGGCGAGAAGAAGCACGAGACGATCGTTGGCGAGAACGTGCGCATCGGCTCGAACTCCTCGCTGATCGCGCCGGTCACGATCGGCGACGGCGCGCTTACCGGCGCCGGCTCGGTGGTGACGAAGGACGTCGGACCGGGCGAGCGCGTTGCCGGCAACCCGGCGAGGCCGTTGCCGAAGAAGTGAGGTTCGTCTCGAGCGCGGCCGCCATCATCGTGGCGATTATCGCGATCGCGACTACCGCACCCGACATCGTGCTGCCGTGGCACCCGTTCTCCTCGTTCGGATTTTTCGTTAACGGCAGCAATCGCGTCATCGAAGTCATTCCCGGATCGTCCGCCGAGTCCAACGGACTTCAACCGGCCGACGAAGTCGACTTCGGGGCGACCGATCTCGAAGGCCGGCGCTATGTGAGCTCCGAGTGGACGGTCGCACCGCCCGGCACGCGTGTGACGTTCGGAATGCGGCGCGACGGGCACGTACGCCGCGTTGCCCTCGTCTCGCAGCCCGTCGGTCGCAATCTCGTGGAGAACGCGAGCGTGATCTTACTGATCGTCGCGGTCGAAGCGGCGATCCTGCTGGCCCTCGTGCTCGTGCTCGCCCGTCCGTCGGCACTCACCTGGTCGTTTTTTATTTACGCGTGCTGCTCCGGCGTCGCGTCGCTCCTGCTGCTCGAAAACGTCGGCGATACGGCGTTCTGGATCGTGTCGAGCGGCAACAACATCGCCTGGGCGCTCCGCGCGCCGGCGCTGCTGATCTTCGCGTTGTTCTTTCCAATGACCGAGATTGCCGGCTGGCGCCTGCAGATGCTCCGTTACGTCCTCCCGCCCGTAACGCTGCTGCTGCTGGCGGGTGCCGTGCTCCCCGGCTGGGTTCCGGGCTCGGTGCCGTTGTATTCGCTGGCGCAATGGCTCGCCACGCTCTGCTTCGTTGCCGCGATCGTCGTCTTCGCGATCACCTACGTGCACGGCACGGGCCCCGAACGGGCGCGGCTGAGCTGGGTCATGCTCGCGGCTCTGGTCGCTTTCGGCGGTAAGTGGCTTGTCGATCTGATGTGGGAACTCGGTTTTCCATCGACCGACTGGGTGCTGCTTTCGAACCTCGGGTATAGCCTGCAAATTCTGTTCGTGGTCGCGGTCGCATACGCAGTCGTCAAGCATCGCGTCATCGACGTGCGATTCTTTCTCAGCCGCACGATCGTCTTTTCGCTGCTGACGGTGTTCTTGGTGATGGTACTGCGAACGATCGACTGGTTCCTCACGGTGATCATCGCCGGCGAACGCTTTGCCGTACTTCTCGAGTTCGCCGCGGCCGTCGGGTTGGGTTTGATCCTACACGGCCTGCAGACGCGGCTCGAGCATTTCACGAGCCGCTGGCTCTTTCGCTCGCGCTACGATGCGGGGCAGCGGCTGCGCCGCGTCTGCGCGGGGCTCGTTCACGCGGAGTCGATGGAGCCGGTCTGCGAAATGGTCGTCAACGAGCCGGCGGAGGCGCTCAATTTGGCATCGTGCGCGCTGTTCCTACGCGACGAATCGGGCTCGTTCACGCGTCGTGCGTCGTTCGGCTGGGACGGCGTTGGGCTGTGCCGCATCTCGCCCGACGACGCGACGATGCTGGAGCTCAAAGGAAGTTTCGAGCCGCTGCGCCTTCGGGACGTCCACGACGATCTCTTCGACGGTTTCGATGCCGACCGCAAACCGGTGCTGGCACTTGCCGTTCACGCCGGCGGCCGGCTGCGCGGCGTGCTTTTTGCCGGACCGCATGCAAGCGGCGAGGAGCTCGATAGCGCCGAAGTCGCACTGCTCGGCGACGTCGCTGCTGCGGCCGGCCACGCCTTCGACCACGTCGAAGCGGCGGCGCTGCAGCGCCGAGTCGACGAACTCGAAGAGGCGCTTAGGCGAGCATCTCCGCAGCCAAACGCTTGAGCGCGTCGAGCAGAATCGCGAGATCCTCGTCGCGCGTGCGATGATTCGTGATGTTCACGCGGATCGCCCGGCGGGAGCCGACGTTGGTCAGGGACGTAACGGCGATGCCGCTTTCCTGAAGCCGCAAGACGAGCTCGTCGTTGAAACGATCGAGCTCGCCGTCGCTCATGTTGGGAACGCGGTATCGGAAACAGACGATGTTGAGCTGCACCGGCGCTAGTAATTCGAGACGATCGTCCGCGTCGATCGCGTCCCCGAGCGCGCGAGCTTGCCGCACGTTCTCCTCGACCGCAGCGCCGATCGCGCGCGCGCCCTGTTCTTTCAGTAAGAACCAGATCTTCAGCGCGCGGAATCCGCGCGACAGATCCATCGTGAAGTCCGTAAACCACGGCGCGCCGCTCGCCGGCCCGCGCGGCATCCGCATGAGGTAGGAAGGCGTCCACGCGAACGTCGCACGATGGAGTTCGCCGTCGCGCACCAGAACGCAGCCCGCATCGTACGGCGCGTGCAGCCATTTGTGAAAATCGAAGGCGATCGAGTCGGCGCGCTCGATACCGCGTAAGAGCGGAGCGAGGCCAGGGGCCAATATCGCTGCGGCGCCGAACGCGCCGTCGACGTGAAACCATATGTTCTCGCGGGCGGCGAGATCGGCGAGTTCGTCGAGCGGATCGATCGCGCCGACGTCGACCGTGCCGGCATTCCCGACGAGCAGAAACGGACGAAGTCCCTGCGCGCGATCTTCTGCGACGACGCGTGCGACCTCGCTGGGATCGAGCCGGTGCAGCGAATCCGTCGACAGGACTCGCAGCGACGCGTTTCCGAGGCCCGCAATCTCAAACGCTCGGGCGATACATCCATGCGTTGCGCTCGACGCGTATCCGACGAGCCGTTCGGCACCAAAGAGACCGTGTTCGCGCACCGAAGGCCCGAGCGCGCGCGTGCGTGCGACGAGCACGGCGAGAAGGTTCGCCGTCGACGTCCCGACGGTGATGACGCCGCTGGCTTCCGGCGGCATGCCGAAGAGATCGCGAAACCACCCGATGACCTGGCGTTCTACGTAGACGGCTCCGTGATTGCGTCCGCCGACGTTCGAATTCATCGTCGCCGCAAGCAGTTCGGCGAGCGCCCCCGACGGCGTTCCGCTGCCATGGACCCATCCGAAGAAACGCGGGTGAATGTTCCCGGTCGGATACGGCAGAACGTCGCGGACGAATTCGCCGTAGACGTCGTCGAGCGGCGTGGGCTCGAGCGGCATCGGCAAACTCAACCGTTCGCGAACGTCCTCCGGCACGTCTTGCCACACGGGGCGTTCGCGCACGTTCTCGAGGTAGTCGATGGCGTCGTCGAGCGCGGCGTGACTCAGCGCACGAAACGCGTTCCAGTCCTTCGGATCGAGGATGAGGGTACTCTCCACAGTCGCAAGCGATGACAGCCGTAGCCGTTGTCCTGGGTTCGGTTCTAGCGTGCGCCCTCCTCGGAGGCGTCGCGCTGCGCCGCGGCGCGCTTGCCCGGCAGGTGCGAACGCGCGACGCCGCGCCGGATCGTGCCGCCGCGGACGCAATGCGCGCGCTGCTCGACGCGACGCGTACCTCGAGCGAGGCGGTGCTCGGCGTGCTCGATCGCAACCTTCGCAGACTCGACGACGGCGTCGATACGACGATGGTTTTCGCCGCTTCCGCGGGCGAACTGCGGTGCGTGTACGCAAGCGGCGCTCGGGCGGAGCACTTTCGCCGCTGCAGCCTGCGCCGCGACGATCTCCGGCAACTGCCCTCGCAGGCCGCGCACGCCGGATGCCGCGCGGCGGCATCGTACGACGCGCGCGCCATTTTGCCGACCGATCGGGCCGCGCTCGCGGTGCCGATGCTCGACGCGCGGGGACTGCTCGCCGTCGCGTACGTTTCGTCGAGCGATCCGCGCGCGCTGACCCGAACCGATGCGATCGCTCTGGCGGTCGACTGCGCTGCGATGCCCTACGCGCTCGCGCTGGAGCGCGAAGCCGATCGTGCCGATGCGACGTACGACGGTTTAACGGGCGTGCTGACGCCGCGCGCGTTTCGCCGCTACCTGCACGAAGAACTCGCGAAAACGGCGGCGACCGGCGCGCCGACGACGTCGCTCTGGTTCGTCGACACCGATCGCTTCAAGAGCGTGAACGACCGATTCGGACACCCTGCCGGCGACGCCGTCCTGCAAGCGATGGCCGCGCTGCTCGAGGCGAGCCTCGTTCCCGATCTGGATGCGGCCGCGCGCAACGGCGGCGACGAATTTTGCGCCCTCATCCGCGGCGCGGGCAAGAGTGCTGCAGTCGAACGCGCGCGAGCGTTTTGCGAAGCCGTCCGCTCGCACGACTTCGGTATTCCGATTCGGGTGACCGCGAGCGTCGGCGTTGCGACGTATCCATTCGATGCTGCCACCTCGAGCGAACTGCTCGAAGTTGCCGATGCGGCGATGTATCACAGCAAGCGCGAAGGCCGGGATCGCGTCTCGTTTGCCGTCGAACGCGGGCGCTACGCGGTATTCGATTAGAAGCCTTCTCGGCTCGCGCCTCGAAGCGAACGCCATGCCGAAGCCGGCCCAGGCACTCCTTCGTATCGGAATCGTAACGGCGCTGTTGCTCTTCGCCGGCAGCGCCGTATGCGTCGCCGCGGTCGAGCGCCCAAACGCGCTGGACCGGCGCATCGATGCAATTCCATCCGCCACGTTGCTGGCACAGCCCGCGACGGTGCTGGCCGACCCGGCGCGCCAAGATGCCGCGGAGCGGCTGGTAAATTGGAAGCTGCCCGGCTGGGTACTGGCGGCAGTTTTCGAAGCGATCGCGCTCGCCTATTTTTGGCGGTCCGGCGCTGCGGCGGCGTTGCGCGACCGGCTGCGCCGTCGCATCGCCTCGACGTCGCTGCTTCGATTCTGCTTCGGCGCCTCGCTCGGGCTCCTCGCCCGGCTCGCCGCGCTCCTGCCCGCGTTCTATTTGTACCGCGTCGAACGCATCATGGGTTTGTCGACGCAGCTGACGTCGACGTGGGCGCTCTTCTGGATCGGTCACACCGCGCTCGCTATGGTCGTGTGCGGCATCATTGCCGCGTTCGTTCTCTGGCTGGTCGACCGGACGCATCAGTGGTACATCTATACGATTCTGGCGATCCTCGCGGCGAGCATCGCATGGTCGAACGTCAGCCCGTACTTCGACGTAACCACCGGCGAGCTCAGCCGTACGAACGCCGAGGTTGCTGCGGATATGAAAGTTCTTTTCGCGCACGCCGGGCTGCAAGACGTTCCCGTCTACGTCGTTTCGAATCGCATGTCCCCGGCCGCGGATGCGGTGATCCAAGGCATGGGCGGATCGCGCCGCATCGTCGTTCCGTCGCCGCTGGCCGCGGCGAGCACGCCGGCCGAGCTTCTCTACGACGTCGCGTTCGAGCTGGGTGACGTGCGCGACCGAGCGGCGCTGTGGATCGCGCTGGTCGAAGCGGCGATCGTGATCGTCGGCGCCACGATCGCCGTCGCGATCGCCGATCGCATCGGGTTTCGCCGCGACGACGACGAACTCTCACGCCTCGCGCTGGTCGGCGCGCTGCTGGCGGTCGTCTACTTAGGCGCGGTGCCTTTTCGTAACGCCGCCGTGCGCTCGTTCGACATGCGCGACGATGCCTACGCCGTAACGCTCACCGGCGATCGCGCCGCCGCAGTCCGATCGATCGTACGCGCCACCGATCAACGCATGGACGAAGTCTGTCCCGACATCAGCGCGATGCTCTTCCTAGATACGCGCCCCGCTCCGGGCGCGAGAATCGCCGCCATCAACGGCGTAGCGAACGGCTGCCCGTAGCATTTTGTCATCCTGAGCGTAGCGAACGCAGTGAGCGTAGTCGAAGGACCGCTTCAAAAGCAAAGCCCGCGTACGTCGATGCGGGCTTTCGCTTAGCAGCGGTCCTTCGACTACGGCGCTGCGCGCCTACGCTCAGGATGACAATGCAGCGCCGCCCTCGACGCAGCTACGCCGCTAGGTAGATGCCGCCGGTGACTTGGGTGCCGGCGTGTCGCGCGGTAAGGAATTCGACGATGGTTGCGTGCGCGATGCGGCCGTCGACGATTTGGGCGGCGGCGACGCCGGAGCGGACGCCGAGCGCGGCGGCGCGAATTGCGGCGCGCAGATCGGCGGGCACGCGCGCGTCGTCGGCCAGCGCGAGCGCCTCGGCCGGAGTAAGTTCGTCGATCAGGGCTTGCGTCTTGGGGTCGTTGACGCCGCCCGCCGCGTGGAAGAAGATCGCGCGTACGGCATCGACCGCCGCCGCAACGGCACCGGCGACGTCGTCGGCGGCAACCTGCGCGTCGCCGGGTGAGAAGACCGCGAACGCCGTCGGCTCGATGACCGGGATATACCCCGCGCCGGTGAGCGTTTGAAGCAGGCCGGCTTGAACGCGCACGCCGCCCGGCGTCTGCGGTAGGATCGCGGCATCGGATCCGCTCAATGCAACCGCGACGTTGGCGCTGCGGTTGATCGCGCGCACGATGCTACGTGCGCCCGCTCCATCCGGAGCGACGACGATCGGGCGCACGCGGGCTTCGCAGAGGAGTTGGAGATCTTCGGCGAGCGTCGAACCGGCGGCGTGTACGCTCTCGTCATCGACGCGCACCACGATGGCTTTGCCGGAAAAAACGTCCATCATCTCTTCTATTCCGTATTTTCGGCCGTCTTACCCCAAGTATTGATAAAACGCATCGCAGCGTCGATGCCTTGCGTTAGCCACAGCTCGACGCCGTCGGCCGCCGCCGAGACGACGTTCGGCAGCTCGCTCCGCTCGGCGGGCGTAAACGAACCTAGGACGTGGTCGATGCTGTCGTTCTCCGGCCGGCCGACGCCGATTCGCAGTCGCGGGAAGCGATCCCCAATCGTCGCGATCGCAGAACGCAGGCCGTTATGGCCGCCGTGGCCGCCGAACGGCCGTAGGCGCAGCCGGCCAAACTGCAGGTCCATGTCGTCGGCGATCACCAGCACGTCTTCCGGCGGCGTACGGTACCACGACGAGATCAGCCGGATCGGCGTGCCGCTCAAGTTCATGAACGACGTTGGTTTTACGAAGACGACGCGGCGCGCGCCATCGAAGACCTGCTCGGCGCTGTCCTTTTTCTTCCAACCGGAAATGCCGAAGCGACGCACCACTTCGTCGACTACCAGAAAGCCGGCGTTGTGACGCGTCGCCGCGTACTCTTTGCCGGGGTTCCCCAACCCGGCGACGATCTTCGGGGCGGCTTGATCGGCTATTCTTCGTCTTTCTTCTCGATGACGACGGGTTCGGCGACTTCGATCGGTCCGGTCGCGGCGTCTTCGATGTCGCGTTCCGTGCGCGAGGCTTCGATCGCGACGACCGTCTGGTCGGCGGGGGTGAGCAGCTTGAAACCAGCCGGAAGTTTAACGTCGCCCGCGGTGATGTGCTCGTGCAGCCCGAGTTCGGTGACGTCGATCTCGAGGTGCTCGGGAATCTGATTCGCCGGACCTTCAATTTCGAGTGCGTGCGTGATGACGTCCATCACGCCGCCCGAGTCGCGGACGCCCCGTGCGACGCCGACGGTCACGATCGGCCGTTCCGCCGAGACCGCTTCGTTGGCCGAAACGCGCAGCAGGTCCGCATGCAGCACTTTGTGCGACACCGGGTGGCGCTGAATCTCGCGCACGAGCGCGGTTTCCGATTTGCCGGCTCCGCCGGTCAGGGTGATCATGCCGGTGCGGCCGCCGTGATGGAGCAGTTCTTCGAAAACGTGCGCGTCGATGGCGACGTGTTCGGGTGCGGTGCCGTGGCCGTAGATCACCGCGGGAATCTTCCCGTCGGCGCGGAGCGCTTGGGCGCCGGTCGTACCGGTCTTGGAACGCGGCTCGATTGCGAGCTTGAGGTCTTTGGTAGCCATGTCTTTCCTTTAGCTTACGATTGCCGGCTCTAAAAGCGCGGCGTTCTTAGGGTTTTCGTCGCTCGGTTCGTCCCCCGTGAAGAGTTCCGAAACCGACCGATTGGTGGTGATGCGGCTGATCGTGTCGGCAAACGTTTGCGCGATCGAGAGCTGCACGAACTTGGGATGACGCTCGACGTCGGGCAGCGGAATCGTGTTGGTCACGATCACCTTTTCGATCTCCGACTGCTCCAGCACCGATACCGCGTCGCCGGCGAAGATGCCGTGCGAAGCGACGGTATAGACCGCCGTGGCGCCGCGTGCCCGGATCGCTTCGGCCGCCTTGGCGAGCGTGCCGCCGGTCGAGATCATGTCGTCGACGATGACGGCGATTTTCCCCGAAACGTCGCCGACGATGTCGGTGACCTCGGAGACGTCCGGCTCGGGACGGCGCTTGAAGACGATCGCCAGCGAGCTGCGCAAACGCTTGGCGAAGAGTTCGGCCCGGTGCACGCCGCCCGCATCGGGCGAGACCACGACGATCTTGTCGTCGCAGAGGCCTTCGCGCTTGAGATGGTTGACCAGCACCGGCAGCGCCATCAGATTGTCGACCGGGATATCGAAGAAGCCCTGAATCTGCGCGGCGTGCAAGTCCATCGTCACGATCCGCTTAGCGCCGGTCACCTTGAGCAGGTTCGCGATGACTTTGGCCGAGATCGGCTCGCGGCCTTTGCTCTTCTTGTCCTGCTTGGCGTAGCCGTAGTACGGCATGACGGCGGTGATGCGGGCAGCCGACGCGCGGCGAAGCGCGTCGATCATCAGCAGCAGCTCCATAATCGAATCGTTGACGCCGTTACCCGCCGGCGACTTGCAGATCGACTGGACGACGAAAACTTCCGAACCGCGGACGTTCTCGCCGATCTCGACGCGCGTCTCTTGGTTCTTGAACTCGGAAACGAGCGCTTTGCCGACGTGCAGCTTTAAGCGCTTGGCAATTTCTTCGGCTAGCTGTGGGTTCGCAGTACCGCTGAAAATAAGCGGGTTATGACTCACGGCTGTTCTCCCCGGGGCGAGTAGCAGCGGAGCCGCACAAGTTCCGGGGCCGGTCCCTTCGCTCCCGCCGGACGTGCGGGGAGGTCTGACCTGTTCCCTCGCCGTCGAAACCGAGAAAGGCAAATCTGGGTCGAAGAATCGCACGATGTCCGGCAAATTCGAACTCGTCGCCCCCTTTGCGTTGGCCGGCGACCAGCCCGCTGCGACGCAGGCGCTGGCAGAAGGCGTCCTGCGCGGCGACCGCATTCAGACGCTACTGGGCGTTACCGGGAGCGGCAAAACGATGGCGATGGCGCGCGTGGTCGAGCTCGTTCAGAAACCGACGCTGGTGCTGTGTCACAACAAAACCCTCGCCGCCCAGCTCTGCGCCGAATTCCGCGAGTTTTTTCCAAATAATGCGGTCGAGTATTTCGTTTCGTACTTCGACTACTATCAACCCGAAGCGTACGTCGCGTCGACCGACACGTATATCGAGAAAGACAGTTCGGTCAACGAGGAGATCGAGCGCTTGCGTCACTCGGCGACGCAATCGCTGCTGACGCGACCCGATACCCTGATCGTCGCCTCGGTCTCGTGTATCTACGGCTTGGGTTCGCCCTCCGACTACATCGAGATGTCGGCCAAGATCTCGTTAGGCGAGGAGATGGACCGCGACGCGCTGCTGCGCAAGCTGATCGACATGCAGTATCGCCGCAACGATCTCAACCTCGTCCGCGGCACGTTCCGCGTGCGCGGCGACGTGCTGGAGTTCGTCGCCATCGACGAAGAGCTGGTTCATCGCATCGAATTCTTCGGCGATACGATCGAGGCGATCAACGTGGTCAACCTGCTCACCGGCGAGTACGTCGAGAGTAAGGACGAGCTCACGATCTTCCCGGCCAAGCACTTCATCACGCCGGACGAAAAGCTGCGGCGCGCGATCGAAGCGATCGAGATCGAACTCGACGGGCGGCTGAAATACTTCAAAGATCGCGGCATGCTGCTCGAGGCACAGCGCATGGAGATGCGCGGGCGCTACGACCTCGACATGCTGCGGGAAGTCGGGTATTGCAACGGCGTCGAGAACTATTCGCGTCATTTGGCCGGGCGCGAAGCCGGGTCGACGCCGTGGTGTCTGTTGGACTTCTTGCCCAAAGACTGGCTGCTGTTCGTCGACGAGTCGCACGTCTCGCTGCCGCAGGTGCACGGCATGTATGCGGGCGACCGGTCGCGCAAACAGATCCTCGTCGATCATGGATTTCGTTTACCGAGCGCGCTGGACAATCGCCCGCTCACCTACGACGAGTTCGACAAGCACATCAATCAGGCGATCTACGTGTCGGCGACGCCGTCCGCCTACGAACTGGGGCGCAGCGACCAAGTCGTCGAGATGATCATCCGTCCGACCGGTCTGGTGGACCCCGAAGTCGAGGTTCGCCCGACCCGCAACCAGGTCGACGATTTGATGGAAGAAATTCGCCTGCGCGCCGACAAACACGAGCGCGTCTTGGTGACCACGCTCACCAAGAAGATGGCGGAGGATCTCACCGATTATCTGCTCGAGAACGGATTGAAGGTACGCTATCTGCACAGCGAAGTCGACACGCTGGAACGCATCGCGATCCTGCGCGACTTGCGCCAAGGCGTCTTCGACGTGCTCGTCGGCATCAATCTGCTGCGCGAAGGGTTGGATCTCCCGGAGGTCTCGCTCGTCGGCATTCTGGATGCCGACAAGGAAGGCTATCTGCGCAGCGGTACGTCGCTGATCCAGACGATCGGCCGCGCCGCCCGCAACGTCGAGGGCAAGGTCGTGATGTATGCCGACGTGATGACCGAGTCGATGGCGCGCGCGATCGGCGAGACGAAACGGCGCCGCGAACGGCAGGTTGCGTTCAATCTCGAGCACGGCATCGAACCGAAATCCGTGCGGCGCGAGATTCGCAACATTCTCAATACGATCGGCGTGACCGGCGATACGCGCGACAGCATCAAACGCGAGAAGCTGCCCCGAGACGTCGCGATGCGGATGGCCGCCGACCTGGAAAAGAAGATGCGCGAGTACGCCGGCAACCTCGAGTTCGAAAAAGCCGCGGCGCTGCGCGACGAACTGATCGAACTTCGGCGGCAAATAGGCGGCAACGAGTCGGTGTTGTTCGGAGGGAAAGCTCCGAAAATCTTCGATAAAGCCTTAGCCGAACTAGTCGGCGGCTAAACCGCTAGACCAGGACGCCACTCGCGCGGGGCGAACGGCACGGGTATGCCGATTTGGGGCCGCGAGCTGCTGATCGTCGCCGCCGTTGGTATCGTTGCAGCGCTCATTCATTCGATCATCCACCGCACCGTTGCGCCCTCGAGCCTGATCAAGCATAACGACGTCGCGGGGTTCGTCTTTTCGGTTATCGGCGTCATCTACGCCGTCGTTCTCGGGTTCGTCGTGGTCATCGTGTGGGAGAAGTTCGACTCGACCAACGACCACGTTCAAATCGAAGCGGCGGCGGCGTCCGATCTGTACCGCACGGTGGGTGCCCTGGATCCCGCGTTCGGCGTGAAAATACGGCGCCAAATCGTCACCTACGCGCATCACGAGATCGATATCGAGTGGCCGCTGATGGCGCAGAACGCGCTTCCGCATGCTGGGATGGGTGCCGGCCTCGAAGACCTGGTCGCCGCAATCAACCACTATCAGCCGAAGGGGCCTGCGCAAATCAACGTTCACCAGATGGCACTGGGTGACGCCGAGCGGCTGCTCGATGCCCGGCGCCAGCGCATCGCGGATACGACGCCGTCGGTTCCCGAGCTGCTCTGGTTCGCGCTGATCTGCGGAGCGGCCGCCACGCTTGGTTTCTCGTACCTGTTCGGCGTCGAAAACCGGCGCGCTCAACTGATCATGACGGGCATCCTAGCCGGCGTCATCGCAATTCTCTTCGTGGTTATCCACGAATTCGATTCACCGTTTTCCGGAACGGTGGGTGTTTCCGCCATCGCGTGGAACGATTTTCTCGCGCGCGTTCCGTATATGAAGTAAGAGAGGACTCGAGAGGTGAATTTTCCCGGCACGTTGGCATTCTGTGCGGCCCTGATGCTTGGCTCGGTTGCTGCAGCGTCACCCGCCCCGCAGACTGCAGTGACGCCCACGCCGGATCCGGCGATTATGGCGCGCGCGCAGAAGATGTTCGCGAGCTTGCAGACCGGAAAAATCGATCGCTCGCAGCTCGATGCGAACGCGAACTCAACGATCGACGACGCGACGATCAAACGCGCGCACGATGCGGTCGTTTCGCTCGGGACGCCGGTGACGTTCGAGCAGCAGAACGTCTTCGTGCGCAACGGACTCACCAACTACGTCTATTTGGTCACGTTCGGCGGCGGCCAAAGCCTCGATTTCGGATTCTTGCTCGACGGTGCGGGCAAAGTCGCCGGCATGGGGATCTTCCCCGCTGGAGGGCAATAAGATGCGCGAATTCGCGTTGTGCGCGGCACTCCTCATCGCGAACGTCGCCGCAGCGCCGCAAGCGGCGGCATCGCCCGAAGCCGCCGGAGCGCCCGCGGCGGTCGATCAATCGAAGCTCGCGTTGGCGAAAGAATGGTTTACGCGCATGCAAACGGGCGACATCGACCATTCTCAACTCAGCGACAGCGGAAACATGAGCCTCGATGCCGACACGGTGAAAGACATCTCCGCGCAGGTCGCCCCGCTCGGAGCGCCGGTTACGTTCGTACAGCAGCAGGTCGGCGTGCAAAACGGAGGCGCGTCGTACACGTACTTGCTGACGTTTAAGAACGGAACGAAGCTCTCGTTCGTCCTGCTTCTCGACGGCTCCGGAAAAATCGCCGGCATTTCGGTTCAACCCGGTTAGCGCGTGCGGCTCCGGCTGAACGAGCGCGAGCGGAACGACGCGCTCGTCACGCTGGCAGCGGAACTGCCGTACTCCGCTACTCCCTCGCTCCTGCGCTACCGAACGCGAACGGGAGCGCTCGCGCGCGTCGACGGGCGCGTCGCCGGCGCGTTTGACCGCGAGCATCACGGGCTGCTGCTGCCGCCGGGGCCGGTTCGCGAACTTACCTTAGAAGTGGAGCGCCGCTCGCTGCCGACCAACGGCCTGCCGCCCGGTCCCGGCCTGCGTTGGATGCGCTTGCTGGCGACGGCAAGTCCGGAGCCGCTGCGCTTCGTCGATATCGAACCGGCCCGCGCCAAAACCGCGAACGCCGCGCGACTCGAGACGCCGCCGCTGCCGATGTGGGGGCACGGCCACCTCGACGTCGCGTGGTTGTGGACGTACGCGCAAGCGCGGCGCAAGGCCGCCCGCACGTTTGCGAACGCCCTGGGGCTGATTGACGGCGATCCCGCGTTCGTCTTCGCGCAGAGTCAGCCGCAACTATACGCGTTCGTGCGCGAGGAGGACGCCGGCTTGTACGCGCGGACCGTGCGGCAAGCTCGCGAGGGGCGGTTCGATCCTTCCGTCGCGGCGATGTGGGTCGAACCCGACTGCAACATTCCATCGGGCGAGTCGCTGTTGCGCCAGATGCTGTTCGCATATCGCTTCTGCCTTGCGGAGTTCGGGGTCGTGCCGTCCATCGCGTGGCTGCCCGATACCTTCGGCTTCGCGCGGACGCTTCCGACGCTGCTCGCCCACGCCGGCATTGCCTATTTCGCGACGACCAAGCTGCAGTGGAGCGATACGACGCAGTTCCCGCACCATCAATTCCGTTGGCGCGGTCCGGATGGCGCCGAGGTGATCGGTGCGTCGATCGATCGAATGGAGGGCGGCGCCGATGACGCACGCGTACGCATCGCTCGCGAGCGCAGCGAACCGCTGATCGTCGGGTACGGCGACGGCGGCGGAGGTCCGACCGAAGAACAGCTTCGCGAGGCGGCGACGGCGGGAACGTGGGAACGGCCGCAGCTCTGGTTCGCGCGCTTGGCCGAGCGCCGCGACGAGTTGCCCGTGCACGATGACGAGCTGTACCTAGAATATCATCGCGGCGTGTATACGACGCACCGCGACGTCAAGCGCGCCAACGCGGAGCTCGAACGCAAGCTGGCGGTCGCGGAAGAACAAGCTGCGTGGTGCCTGGCGGTGCGGGCTGCGCCCGAGGTGGTGGCGCGCGTGCGCGAGGCGCTGCGCGATGCGTGGGAGATCGTTCTGCGCAATCAATTTCACGACGTGCTGCCCGGCACGTCGATCGCGGAAGTGTACGAAGACGCGCGCGCCGAGTATGCTCGGGCGCTCGAACTCTGCGACCGCGCGCTCGCGTCGGCGCGCGCGATGCTCCCTCGCGCCGCGCGCGCTCCGCGCCCTCCCGCCCGGCGCGTGCCGGTCGAAAACGAGGGAGGATACGATTTCGACAACGGCATCCTGCGCGCGCACGTTCTTCCGAGCGGAACGATCGTCGAGCTCGCATCGCGCGGCGGACGCAACGCGGTCGCGCAAGCCAACGTGCTGGCGCTGTATCGCGACCGGCCAAAAAAGTGGGAGGCGTGGAATGTCGACGCGTCCTACGAGCGGCGCATGCGCCCGGCGCGACCGCAGGGCGCGTCGATCGTCGACGGCGGGCTCGAGATTGCCTTTCTGATCGGTTCGTCTCCGGCCACGATGCGTCTGAGCCTGCTCGAAAACGAACCGTACCTGCGCGTCGAGTTGGCGATCGATTGGCGCGAGCGGCGGCATTTGCTTCGATTGGAGAATTGGCTCGCGGTGCAAACGAATGAAGTCACGTACGGCGCACCGCACGGTATCGTACGGCGCAGCTCGCTGACGGATACGCCGCAGCGCCGCGCACGTTTCGAAGTTCCAGGACAGCGTTTTGCAGCGGCGCGCGACGCGGCCGGCATGGGGCTGGCGCTCCTGACGCTCGATACGTACGGCTGGAGCGCGCGTACCTTGGAGCGCGGCGGCCTGCGTTTGGGTCATTCGCTGCTTCGCGGCACGACGTGGCCGGATCCGCGGGCGGACGCCGGCGAGCATCACCTCACCTGGGCGTTCGCGCCGCTGCAGGGCGAAAGCACCGGCACGATCGAGCGGTGGTGGGAGCGTTTCGCCGGCGAGTCTTCCGTGCGGCTTTTTACCGGGGACGACGGCGGCGTTATGGTGGCGGCGTGTAAGCCGGCCGAGGACGGCGACGGCGCGATCGTCCGGCTGCGCGAATGCGATGGGAACGGTCGCGAGTTCCGGCTTCGCTGCGGCGCGCGCATGCGATCCGTCGAAACCGTCGACGCGTTGGAGCGTCCCATCGCCGGGGAAGTGCGGATCGAGGGCGAGGAGATCGTCGCGACGATTCCGGCATTTGGTTTGCTCGCATTTCGGGTACGCTTCTAGCATATGCGCCGCATCGATCTCGCGCTCTTCGATCTGGACGACACCCTGCACGACGATACGGCGGCGTATCAAAGTGCGGCGGAGGAGGTCGCGCGCGAGGTCGCGGCCGAGCACGGCATCGACGCGCTGGCGCTCAAGGCCGCATATATCGCCCAGGCGGAAGGCTTCTGGTCGCGCCTCGATAGCGAAGCTCTCAAGGAGAAACTGGCGGTGACGCGCGCCCGGCTATGGCGTTCGGCGCTCGATAGCGTGGGCGTCGAAGACGATGCGATCGTGCACCGCAGCGCCGACAACTACCACGCGTACCGCAAGAAATATTTCACACTCTATCCCGGCGCGGCGGACCTGCTGCGCGATTTGCGGCAGCGGGGCATGAAGCTCGGGATGATCACCAACGGTCTCTCCGAGACGCACCGCGAGAAGATCGCGCTCCTGCGCATCGGGGAGCTGTTCGATGCCATCTTCATTGCGGATGAGGTCGGCATGATCAAGCCGGATCCTCTGCTGTTCGCGCACGCCTGCACGACCCTGCGCAGCTCGCCCTCGCATAGTGCGATGATCGGAGATCGCTACGATCGCGATATTCGCGGCGCGCACGACGCCGGGCTGTTTACCGTTTGGGTGAACGTGCGAAACGAGCACGTGCCGGAGGGAGCGCCGCCTCCCGACGCGACGTGCCTCACCATCTCCGAGGTGGCACGCGTGCTATGACGCAGAGCGTTCGCGATCTCGAAAATACGTTTGCGCGCGCGTGCGTGCTGCTCGTTCGCAACCCGACGATCGTCGTGCCGGGAATCGTGTTGGGCGCGATCGGCTTCGGACTCGGCTTCGCGATTCTCGCGATCGCCGGTGCGTCGGCGATCGGAGGCGTTTCGGGAAACGACGCGGCCACCACGGTGCCTGAGGAACTGATGTCGATTCTCGCCGCCGTCGTTGCGGTGATTCTCGCGCTGGTCACGCTCATCTGCGAGATGGCCTACGTTACCGGAATGGCCGGGGCCGCCTGGAAGAGCGGCGAGGCGCATCTTCGAGACGGATACCGAGCCTTCCAAGGCCGCGGCACGCAAATCTTGATCGCTATCACGCTGCTCAGCGCCGCCGGCTTCATCGCCGCGCTGCTCGCGCCGATCACGCTGCTGCTCTCGGCCGCCGCTTATGCGATCTTCAGCATCTACACGATGGCTGCGGTGATCATCGGCAACCGAACGGCGTTTGAAGCAATTGCGGAGTCGTGCCGGCTCGCCTGGAAGAATATTCTGCCGACCCTGGCCGTCGTCGCGCTGGTCGTGCTGGTCGCGGTCGCCGGCGGCTGGACCGGCAATACGCTGGGCCGGCTGGTGCCCATCGTTTCCGGAATGCTGGAGGCGCTCGTCCAGCAGATCGTGGTGGCGTACGCCACCTTGGTGATCGTGGGCGAGTACCTGAAGCTGAGCGATGCGGCCCCGGCCGCCGAGGCCGAACCAGGGGGCGGCGCCCCTTGAATCGAACGTACGTTCGGGTCGGTATACGTCAGTCTAGCCCCCGGCAGCGCAACGGCTGGGGCGGAATTGGGTCTTAGCGTGGTGAGGAATAAGTAATGGCCGCCGGCCTTGATTCAATCGTCATCAAGGGCGCGAGAGAACACAATCTCAAGAACGTCGATCTCGTCCTGCCCCGCAACCGTCTCATCGTCGTCACCGGACTTTCGGGTTCCGGGAAATCGTCGCTTGCGTTCGATACCATCTACGCCGAGGGCCAGCGACGCTACGTCGAGTCGCTCTCGTCCTACGCGCGCCAGTTCTTGGGCCAGATGGAGAAGCCCGACGTCGATTACATCGAGGGGCTTTCGCCGGCGATTTCGATCGACCAGAAGTCGACCTCGCGCAATCCGCGTTCGACGGTCGGAACCGTCACCGAGATTTACGACTACCTACGTCTCCTCTTCGCGCGCGTCGGGACGCCGCATTGCTACAAGTGCGATCGCGAGATCAGTTCGCAGTCGAGCGAGCAGATCGTGGATTCGATCATGGAGCTGCCGGAAGGCACGCGCATCCAACTGCTCGCGCCGCTGGTTCGCGGCCGCAAGGGCGAGTACACAAAGCTTTTCGAGGAAGTCGCTAAAGAGGGCTTCGCGCGCGTCCGGGTCGACGGCGAAACCAAAGAACTTCGCGATAAGATCGTGCTCGATAAAAAGCGCAAGCATACGATCGAGGCCGTCGTCGATCGCCTCGTCATGAAACCGGATATTCGCAAACGGCTGACGGACTCGGTCGAAACGACGTTGCGCCTTTCGACCGGCATCGTCACCGTTCTCGCCGAGGAACCAAAGAAGGCGGCGCGCGAGCTGACCTTCAGCGAAGCGTTTGCGTGCGTCTACTGCGGCCTCTCTTTCGAAGAGCTGGCGCCGCGCCTCTTCTCGTTCAACTCGCCGTACGGCGCGTGTCCGTCATGCAGCGGCCTGGGCGAAAAGATCGAGATCGATCCGTGGAAGGTGATTCCGGACCGAAGCAAATCGATCAAAGACGGCGCGATCGCGCCGTGGGCGAAGAGTTTGGGCAGCGGGCGATTCCCGTCGATGAATCCGTACTATCTGCAGCAGCTCGAACGCGTGCTCAAACGCTATCGCGCGAAGATGACCACGCCCATCGACGAGCTCTCGGAAGAGGTCGTCGATCTCATTCTCTACGGAACCGATCGCGAGCAGACGTTCGCCTATACGTCGAAAGCGGGCAAGACGTGGGAATATAAGGCGTCGTTCGAAGGCGTCATCAACAACCTGCAGCGTCGCTATAGCGAAACCTCGAGCGAGTACGTCAAGGAAGACATCGAGAAGTTCATGTCGGCATCGACGTGTCCGGCGTGTAAGGGGGCGCGTCTGAAACCGGAAGCGCTGGCCGTTACGATCGGCGGTTCGAACATCGACGCGCTGACGCGCATGTCGATCGAAAACTGCGAGAAGTTCTTTCAAGAACTCGAACTTACCGAACGCCAGCAGCAAATCGCCCATCAGATCGTCAAAGAGGTTAAAGGGCGCCTCGGATTCCTGACCAACGTCGGTTTGAACTATCTCACGCTCGGCCGGTCCGCGACGACGCTCTCGGGCGGCGAGTCGCAGCGCATTCGGCTGGCCACGCAGATCGGCAGCGCGCTGGTCGGCGTGCTCTACATTCTCGACGAGCCGTCGATCGGGCTCCACCAGCGCGACAACGATCGCCTGCTCGCGACCCTGCGCACTCTGCGCGATCTCGGCAACACGCTGATCGTCATCGAACACGACGAGGATACGATGCGCACGGCCGACGTGGTGGTCGATATCGGACCGGGCGCGGGTGCCGAAGGCGGATACATTCTCACCGTCGGCACGCTGGCCGAAGTGTTGAAGAATCCGGAGTCCGAAACGGCAAACTACCTATCGGGGCGCAAGTTCATTCCGATTCCGAAACATCGCCGCGAACCGCGCGGCTGGCTCGAAGTGCGCAATGCCAAGGTCAACAACATCAACGGTCTCGACGTCGCGTTTCCGATCGGTGCGCTATGCGCCGTGACCGGCGTGAGCGGCAGCGGCAAATCCTCGCTGGTCAACTCCGTGCTGGTGCGCGCGCTCAACCAGCATCTCCACGGCCAACAGGCCGGCGGTACCTACGGCACGGTCAAGGGAGCGGGCCAGCTCGACAAGCTGGTGGTGATCGATCAATCGCCCATCGGCCGCACGCCGCGCAGCAACCCCGCGACGTACACCGGGACGTTCGATCAAATTCGCGAGCTGTTTTCGATGGTGCCGGAAGCGCGCATGCGCGGCTACACGCCCGGACGTTTTTCATTCAACGTCAAAGGCGGCCGCTGCGAAGCGTGCGAGGGCGACGGCATCATCAAGATCGAGATGCACTTCTTGCCCGACGTCTACGTGCCGTGCGAGGTCTGCAAAGGCAAGCGCTACAACGCGCAGACGCTCGAGGTGAAGTACAAGGGAAAAACGATTTCGGACGTCCTCGAAATGCGGGTCGACGAGGCCAACGAGTTTTTCGCCGCGATTCCGCGCATCCACAACAAGCTGCGGACGATATGCGACGTCGGCCTTGGGTACATCAAGATGGGCCAGCCGGCGACGACGCTCTCCGGCGGTGAGGCGCAGCGCGTCAAGCTGGCGACCGAACTGTCGCGCCGTTCCACCGGCCGCACGTTCTACGTACTCGACGAGCCGACGACGGGCTTGCATTTCGCCGACATTCACAAACTGCTCGAGGTTCTTCATCGATTGGTCCAGACGGGCAACACGGTACTCGTGATCGAGCACAACCTCGACGTGATCAAAACCGCCGACTACGTGATCGATCTCGGGCCGGAAGGCGGCGATAAGGGTGGTACGGTCGTCGCGACCGGAACCCCGGAGGCCGTTGCCAAGAACAAAAACTCGTACACGGGATCGTATCTCGCGCCCGTCCTCGTCGATCAGCGGGCGGTCGGCCATCACGTGCCCGACGCGATCGCCCTCGAACGCATGGAACGAGAGAATTTAGCCGTCCTCGACGATCTCGCGAAGGGAGAGCGGGTCGCCGTCGAAGCCTAACTCAGGTAACCATGGCAAAATTTTCCATCGTCATGCTCGTCTGTTCCGATCTTGCGCGATCGGTGGCGTTCTATAAGGACGTCATCGGTTTGAAGGTGCGCACCGATCGGATGCCGCGATGGGTGGAGTTCGAACTCGCAGAAGGCTCGACGCTGGGACTGCATCCCAAGACCGAACTGTTGGCAGTTCGTCCGGGTTCGATTCAGCTCGGCTTCACCGTGGAGAACGTCGACCGCTTCGTCGCCGACTGCGCGGGGATGCGCGTTCCCGTTTTTCAAGATCCATACGACGAGCCGTTCGGGCGCATTGCAGTGATCGGAGACCCGGACGGGTATCCGATCCAGATCGGCACGCCGCGACCGTGAAGCCGGCGGCCCGCGCTGCCAACCTTCGCGCGCAGCTCGAGGAAGCGAACCATCGCTATTACATCCTCGACGATCCGTCGATTCCGGACGCAGAATTCGACGCGCTGCTGCGCGAGCTGATCGATCTCGAGACGAAGCACCCGGAGCTGCGCGTGGCCGACTCACCGACGCAGCGCGTCGGCGCGGCCGCATCGGAGCGATTCGCGCCGTACCAGCACGCGCGCCCGATGCTCAGCCTCGGCAACGCCATCTCGCCCGACGAACTGCGCGCGTTCGACGACCGCGCGCGCAAGCTGGCGGGTGCGGACGTCGACTACGTATGTGAACTAAAGATCGACGGCCTCGCGATCGCGCTCGACTACGACTGCGGCGCGTTCGTGCGCGGCGGAACGCGCGGTGACGGCCGCGTCGGCGAAGAGGTCACGCCCAATCTGCGCACGGTGAATACGATTCCGCTGCGTCTGCGCGGCGAGCCGCCGGCATTCATCGAAGTTCGCGGCGAAGTGTACCTGCGCAAGAGCGATTTCGACAAACTCAACGCCAAGCGCGAGCGTGCCGGCCTGCCGGTCTTCGCCAACCCGCGCAACGCGGCGTCCGGCGGCGTGCGTCAGCTCGACCCGGCGCTTACCGCGGAGCGCAAGCTCTCGTTCTTCGCGTATTCCGTCGCAAGCGATACGAAGGCGCAAACGCAGACCCAGGCACTGGAAATTCTGCGCTCGCTGGGGTTTCAGGTCAACCCGCACATTCGGGGCGCCGCGACGATCGACGACGTGATCGCCTACTGCGAAGAGTGGGAAGCGCGGCGCGACGAACTCGACTACGAGATCGACGGCGTGGTCGTGAAAGTCAACGATCTCGCCGTGCAGGAACGGCTCGGTTCGGTCGCGCGCGATCCGCGCTGGGCGATCGCCTTTAAATTCAAGCCGCGGGAGGCCCGCACGAAACTGCGCGATATCGTCGTAACGGTCGGGCGCACCGGAACGCTCAACCCGAACGCGGTCCTCGAGCCGGTGCAGATCGGCGGCGTCACCGTCAAGAGCGCGACCCTCCACAACGCCGAGTATATCGAAAGCAACGACATTCGCATCGGCGACCACGTCATCGTGCTCCGAGCCGGCGACGTGATCCCGCGCGTCGTCGGCCCGATCGTCGCCGAACGGACGGGTAAGGAACGGCGCTTCAAAATGCCGGATCGCTGCCCGGTCTGCGGCTCCGAGGTCGATCATCCCGAGGGTGAAGCCATGTCGCGCTGCACCAACGCGTCGTGTCCGGCGCAGCTCTACGAACGCGTTCGCCATTTTGCATCGCGCGGAGCGATGGATATCGAGGGACTTGGCGACGTGCTGGCCGAGCAGCTCAGCAGAGACGGCCTCGTCCACGACATCGCCGACATCTACGGGCTAACGAAAGAGGCGCTGCTCGCCCTGCCGCGCTTGGGTGAGAAGAGCGTTGAGAATTTACTGCGCGCGATCGAGGGGTCCAAGCGGCGCGGCCTCGCGCGGCTGCTCGCCGGACTCGGAATTCGTTTCGTCGGCGAACAGACCGCGCAGATCTTAGCGGGCGATTTCGGATCGCTCGACGCCATCGCGTCGGCCTCGCTCGACGAGCTGCAGCACAGCGACGGCATCGGCCCGGAAGTTGCCGGCAGCGTGCACCTGTTTTTTCAGCAGCCGTCTAATCTCGCGATGGCAGCCCGTTTGCGCGATGCCGGCGTGGACTTAACGGCTCCCAGACGCGCGCGTGCCGCGATCGGAAAGTTCGCCGGCAAGACGTTCGTGCTCACCGGAACGCTGCCGACGCTGACGCGCGACGAAGCGACGGAGCTGATCGTCGCCGAGGGCGGTAAAGTGACCGGGTCGGTGAGTAAGAAGACGGACTACGTCGTCGCGGGTGATGAGGCGGGCAGCAAGCTGACCAAAGCGCAACAGCTTGCCGTCCCCGTCGTCGACGAGGACGGCTTGCGCGGACTCCTCGACTCGTAACGCGAGGACGGGCTTCCGGACTATTGCCCGATTGCGATGCCGTTGATTGCGGTAGCCGAGCCGCTGGAGAACGTGCCGGTCGTCGTCTGTTTGTTGCCTTCGAGATCCCAGACGGAGATGCCGTCCGCATTGGCAACGTAGACGTTTCCATTGCCCGAATAGTAGGTGATCTGTGCGGGCTGGTTGATGCTGTTGAATGGGTTCATCGCGTTAAAGTGGCAGTTACTGCCCGATCCGACGTAACATGCCATCGCCGTTTTACTGCCGTCGGTCCATACGGTGAAGAGCCAGTTGAGTCCCGGCGGATTGAATACGAGCGCCGTCGGTACGCATCCGGCCGTATTGCAGCCCGTCGGAGCCGCAAAACCGGAAGCGCTGCCTTTAACGCCGGCCTCGGACCACTCTTCCACACTCGTGCCGTCGATGATGTACAGGTTCCGGTTGTTTGCGTCGAACGTCATTCCGCCCGGCGTCGTCGAGGTGAAGCCGGAGAACGCGCTTCCGAGCTCGAGGTTTCCGTTCCCGTCGTAGGCTTTGATCGTGCTGCCCGCCGCGACGTACAGTTCGTTGTCATTGGAATCGTAGGTTATCGACTTTACGGTACCGAGAGAACCGAAACCGGGGGTTAAGGTTTGCACGTTGCCGCTGTGATCGAATGCCGTTATCGACGACGCCGCGCCGTTCGTAACCGCATAGAGGAAGCCGTTGTTCGAATCGAAGGCGAGCGTCGACGGGCTGTTGGAGAGCGTCCAGCTGGTTTGAGCCGCGCCTTGCAGGCTGAACGACTTAATCACTCCACCGCCCGCCGTCGAATAGCTAACGAAAACCAGCGGCGAGGGCTGGGGTGTGGGCGTAGCCGTCGGTACCGGAGTCGGCGTGGGCTTGGGAGTTGCCGTCGGCACGGGGGTCGGCGTGGACGAAGCGGTCGGCGACGGCGACGGCGTGGGAGTTCCCGGTGCGGTTACCGACACTTCAAACGACAATTTGCATTTCGCGCCGCACTTCGTCCCCGCAACGACGCCGATTTTCGTGGTCGCCGCGCCGACGACGGCCGTTGCGTCGAGTAGGAATTGATTCGCTTCCGGCGTCGTCACGACGAAACTCTTATCCGAGCTCTTGATCGCGAACGTCGCCGTCGACGGACCGACGATGGTCTTTCCGCCTGCATCTTGCGTGACGATCGCGAACGTGGCAGGATCCGGTCCGGCCGAGCGGTCGATCTCGAAGCCCAGCGCGGCGTTGCCGCTGATGCCCGCGCTTACGCCGCTGACGGAGATGCCGGCAGTCTGCGAGTACATCGCAAGCGCAACCTTGGTCGTTGCACGCTTGGCGTCGACCGGGACGCCGTTGATCGAGATCGGTTTTTGGGAGGGCGGTTTGCCGCCCTTAAGCGGCGACTTGTATCCGTCGACCGTCAGCCAGTGCGCGCCGGGCGCGGTTTTGAACGTCGCTTTGCAGCTGAATTCTGCGCCATGCTGCTTCGTGCACGATGTGGACCCGATATTGATCGGCACGAAACTCTTGCGTGCCCCGTCCAGTTCGAATCCGAGCGCGACGACGTGCGGAGCGTGCCCGGGCGGAAGCAGCGTTTGAATGGTTATCGAGATCGTGTTCGTCGCCGCTGCCGGCGCCCGCATCGCGAGGGCGCTCGGCGTTACGCCGGGCGCTTCTGGAAGCGCTCCCGGGATCGCCTCGCTGCCGCGCGGCTGGCCGCTACAGCCCGCTGCCAAGGCCAACGCCGCGACGGCGACGGCAAAAATAGAAAGGGGCGAACTCTTTTGCACGCTCATCGTTCCTTGGTAACTCACGTCCATGAAGGAACTCTGAAACGGCCGCGTGCTTAGTAGATGCGGCGGAGCACTCCCATCGCCCTATGGATCGGAAGAGCCGAGCCTAGATTCGCGATTACGTCGCCTGCCACGACGCCGATGCGACGCTCGCGCTGTGCCGATTGCCCGGCCAGGCCGTGCCAGTAGGCTGCAGCCGTTGCGGCGTCGACCGGAGCCAGGCCCTGCGAAAGCAGCGTCGCCGTGATCCCCGTCAAAACGTCGCCGCTCCCTGCCGTGGCGAGCGCGCTGGTGCCGGTCACGTTGACGTGCATTGTGGTGCCGTCGAAGATCAGGGTCGAGCGTCCCTTCAGCAGCGTCGTCACGCCGGTGCGCTCGACGAACTCGCGCAACCGCGCGACGCGTTCGCCCTCGCGAACCGTTCCGTGCCCCGAAAGGCGCGCGAACTCGCCGGCGTGCGGCGTCAGCACGACGCGCTTCCCGCGAAGCGGTTCGAGATGCTTGGCGAGATGAAAGAGCGCGCTGGCGTCGACCACGGCCGGCAACTCGCTGCGTGAGAGAAAGCCGCGGACGATCTCGCCGGTACGATCGTCGAGTCCCAGTCCCGGACCGATCGCTACCGATGCGTTGCGTTTTGAGATGTCCAGCAGGTCGTCGATCGCCTCGTCTGCGGAGGCGTCGTCGGGAATCGCGACCACGACTTGCTCGACGAGATGCGCGCGTAGCGCATTTGCGGCGCTTTCCGGCGTCGCGACGGTCACGTAGCCTGCGCCGGCGCGCGCGGCCGCACGCGCGCACAGCACGGCGGCCCCGGGGAACTGCGGCGATCCCGCGATGACGAGCGGCGCTCCCGACGCGCGCTTGTCGCTCTCGGCGCCGCGCTGCGGAAGCAGCGCAAGGAATTCCCGATCGTCGAGGGCGGCAAACGTGCGCGGCTGCTGCGCAAGGATCGTATCGGCGATTCCGATTTCGGCCAGCCAGAGCGCGCCGCAATTCTCGCGCGCCGGATCGAGCAGCAATCCCGGCTTGAGGGCGCCGAGCGTGACCGTTTCGCTCGCGCGAACCGCGTCCGCGTCGACGGCTCCCGTTGCGGCGTCGACTCCGGATGGAATATCGACGGCGAGCACGCGACGGACGCGTGCGTCGAGCGCGCGCGTCGCACTGCGATACTCATCCGGAATCGGCAAACGCGCGCCGGTTCCGAACAGCGCGTCGACGGCGACGAGTGCGGTCGCGAGCGCATCGCCGGCTTGCGCGTCGTCCGAAGGCAGCGGGCGAATCTCGACGCCGGCGTTGCGAGCGCGTTCCTCGGCAGCGGCGCGGGCCGGCGACGGATGCGGTGCCGGTGAGGCATACACGACGCACGCGTATTCGCGTCCGAGAAGGGCGAACGCCGCGAAGGCGTCGCCGCCGTTGTTGCCCGGCCCGGCGAAGGCCACGATCCTGCCCGGCTCGCGCGCGAGCGCTCGCAGCCGCTCGGCGATGCGCACTCCGGCCGTCTGCATCAGCGCGTCCTCGCCGACTGCCGCGCACGCCGCCGCGTCGGCGGCGCGCATCGAAGCGGGATCGAGAACGTACGTCACGCTTCGAGGATCACGACGGCCGCCGCCGTCGTTTCGGTATGCGTTATCGTCAAATGCACCGCAGTCACGCCGCGCGCCGCGATCAGGTCGTGCGCTTTTCCAAAAAGCACGATCGTAGGCTTTCCGCTGCGTTCGTGTCCGACGCCGACGGACCGCCACGGGATCGCGTGCCCGAACGCTTTGCGCGTCGCCTCTTTCGCTGCGAAGAAACCGGCGAGACGTTCGGGCCAATTCCGCTTGCGTATGGCGTATGCCATCTCTTCCCCGGTGTAGATCTTGCGCGCGAACCACGCGAGAGCGCGGTCGTCGAACCGATAACGCTCGACCTCCGCGAGGTCGATGCCGATGCCGATGATCATGCTTGGGGAATTTCGCTGCGCCGTCCCCGTGTCATGCATGTTTTTACCTCGCTGAGGGCGAAGCCCGGCCTCAGATGGATTCGAGGATTCGCATCGTTCCGATCAACGCCGTCGACGCGGGCTTCCTGGATCGCCTCTCACTGTGTTTGGAAGAGCGTTTTCTCGCGACCGCGCGCGTCGAACGCTCGCTGACCGTTCCGCGCGGAGCGCTGAACTCGACCCGGCAGCAGCTGTTCCTTTCCACGCTGACCTCTAAGGTGCTGCGCGCGCACCCCGAGGACGACGGCGTTCTGCTGGCGATCACGGATTATGATTTGTATAAGACCTCGCACCGCTTTATCTTCGGCGACGCGGACGAGGCCCAAGGCGTCGCCGCCGTGTCGCTGCATCGCTTGCGCTCCGAGTTCTACGGCGAAGAGGCCGACGTCAATTTGCTCTTCCAGCGCGCGCTCAAAGAGTCCGTTCACGAACTCGGCCACGCGTTCGGCTTGAAGCACTGCTATAACGTGCGGTGCGCGATGTACTATTCGAACTCGATTTTCGAGACCGATAACAAGATGCCGCACTTCTGCGAAGTCTGCGACCGGCGGATCGGGCGGGCCCGCAACGAGCGCTCTTCCGGCTCCTAAACGCGCTGAATTCCCGGTCGGGGCGGGCGTGCCGGAGGCGGCCCAAAGGCGACGACTGTTGCCGGAACATGGCCCAGCCGAAACTATTTCAGTAGGGATAACGGACGATAGACCCTTGGCCAAGCCTTTTAGGCTAGGACCTGGGCTGGCCGTGCGGTGACCCAAGGAGAGGAGGGCCGTTGATCTACGCGTACTTCGCCGGCTGGAGAGCCCGCCTCTCGCTGCCGAGCCGCATCGCCATTGCCGTGGTCGCGGCCGGCCTTTGCTTTTTGCTGGCCTGGTTCGGTACCGCACTCCCGATCGAAGTGCTGCTTCTGGCGGTCATCGCCGTCGCCGCCTCGCTTGCCGGTTTTCCGCTCGGCCTTGCCGCGTCGGTACTCGCGGCCATCGCGGATACGCTGGCGCGCAATCACCACGGCCAAGCGGGCATCCCGCCTGGTGCGATCCTTTTATTGCTGGGCGGCATTGTCGTCAGCGTCCTGTTTCAAGGAGAGATCACGGCCATCGACGACCCGAGCGATCTAGACCCGGGGCAGCTTGCCTTCCGGGGCGGCAATCGCCTGTCACTGCCGAGGGGCGACGCGATGATCGCTTTTCAGACCAGCCTCGCCTCGCTCGCCGCCGGGATCCGCGAAGTATCGTCGGGCGACTTCACTAAGAATATCGCCGTCTCGGACACGGCTCTCCAAGACCTCGCCATCGCGCTGAACAAGCTCATTTTCGGGCTGCGCCGCTCGCTCGGGCAGCTTCACGGCGATGCCGGGCAGCTCGGCGCCGCCGGGGGCGAACTGCAAGGAACCGCCGCGACGGCACTGGCCGTCATCGAGGGCGCGGCCGTCGCCCAGGGCCAGCTCGACGAAGGCATTCAGGAGCAGTCGAGCATTATCGGTGAAGCCACCGTGAAGGTTGCAGCGCTCAGCGAGGCGATCGGTTCGATCGCGGCGGCGGCCGAGGAGCAGACGCGCAGCCTCGACGAAACCGCGCTCGCCGTCTCGAACATGGCCAGCTCGATCGAACAAGTTGCGGCGCAGGTGGACTCGCTCTCGTCGATTTCGACGGAAACGTCGCGCACGGCCGAACGCGGCGGTACGGCCATCGGCACGATCGTCGACGGCATGCATACGATTCGTTCGACGATCGACGATCTGGCGACGGATATCACGCAGCTCGGCAGCAACTCGGATCAAATCGGCGACATCGTCAAGGTGATCGATCGCATCGCCGAACAGACGAACTTGCTCGCACTCAACGCCGCGATCGAAGCGGCGCGCGCCGGCGAGCACGGCCGCGGCTTCGCGGTCGTCGCGAGCGAAATCCGCAAACTCGCCGACGGCAGCGTTTCTGCAACCAAAGAGATCGCGGCGCACATCGCGTCGACGCAGGCGGTCATCGGCGAAGTCGTGACCGCGATGGAACGGCTGACGAGCCGCGTCGAAGAGAGCGTCAACAGCACCAACTCGGCGTCGGGCGCGCTGCAAGACATCGTGTCCGCCGTCTTGACGGCGAACCAGCAGACCGTCGAAATCAGTTCGGTCGCTCGAGCCATGAGCGCCAACTCGTATCAGGTCATTCGCTCGATCGAAGAGATCACAAAATCGGTCGCGGTCAACATGACCGCCACGCAGCAGATGACGCGTCAATCCGATGACGTGAATAAAGCCTTTTCCGATATCTCCTCGATTTCGCAGCAAAATGCGTCGTCGGTCGAAGTTCTCACTTACGTGAACAAGGAAGTCACGGACGCAGCTCAGCGGATGCTGACGTCGGTCGAACAAATGAACGAACTCGCGCAACGAATGGACGGCAGCCTCGGCGAGTTCAAAGTCAACGATACAGGGACGGAGGAAACCAGCGCATGAAAATGAGTCTTCGCGTACGTCTGCTCGGGACGATCATCGGGGCGATCGTGCTATTTTTCATCATCAGCGTGGTCGCGGCACGGCTCGTGCTGTCGAAGGACTTGCGCGCTCAAGGCGAGACCGAGGTCACCAACGGCGCGGGCGCGTTCGGCGGGTATTGGGACTCGCGCAAGGATCAGATCAAATTGCTCGTCGCGCAGGACGCCGTCCAGGACGCGCTGCGGAAGAACCTTCAGGCCGGCAATTCTGCGGCGCTGCAGGATCAGCTTTCGAATATCGCGCGCACCTCGGGTCTGTCGTTCCTGACCGTCGTCGATGCGAACGGCAACGTCGTCGCGCGAGCCAACGGTCCGCAAAAGGGTTCGCTCAAAGGCAACTCTCTGATTTCGCGCGCGCTCACCGGTGAAACGGTCAGCACGGCGACGCTGCTCGATACGACGTTTCTGAACGGCGAAGGACTTGCACCGCAAGCGCAGTCCGACATCAAGGGCGCCGGCGGCACCGTGGTCGCCCACATCAATAAAGGTCTTTCGATCGTCTCCGCGGCGCCCATCAGCGACGCGAACGAACGTACCATCGGCGCGATTTACGGCGGCGTGTTGATGAATCACTATTACGATCTGGTCGATCAGGCAAAACACGCCCTCGGCGGTTCTTCGGCGGTCCTCGAAGGCGATGCGATCGTCGCCAGCACGATCGAAGGTACCGACGGCACGCGCGTCGTCGACGTTCAAGTCGGACCGGCGGCCTCCGTCGTACAGACCGGAACGGCGTTTACCGGTTCGGATACGCAGGGCGGTACGGAATATCTCGTGCACGTCGATCCGATTCAGGACGACCAGAACGTCGTCGTCGGCGCACGCTGGTACGGCGTACCGATGGCGCAGATCAACGACATCATCAATCACATCACGCTGACGCTCTTGCTCTGGGGTTTCATCGCGATGATCCTGGCGCTCGCACTGGCGATTCCGATCGTGCAGCGTGTTTCGAACACGCTCGGTCAGCGCAGTCATCAAGTGCGCGAAGCGGCGAAGGAACTGGGCGTCATCATCGTCGGCAGCGAGGTTTCGGGAGATCACGTCGCGCTGACCAAGGCGGCTGTCGACAAGACCGCCACGCTGGTGAATCAGATCGCGGCCGGCGATTCCGGGAAGATCGCCGAACTCAAAGCCGTGAACGAAGAGCTTCAGAGCGACATGACTGTGCTCGACACGCTTTCGGGAGAAATGGCGACGCGTATGAAGCAGGCCGTCGATCGAGTCGAAGAACTCAACGACGTTGCCGGCGGCCTGAACGAACTGGTTACGGGTGAGGCAAGTTAGCAGCGGCAATGGCTGACGTCATTCTGTTCTTCAGCAGCAATGCCGACACGATGATCGCCACGAAGGCGCTCAAGGATGCCGGCATTGCTGCCAAGATGATCCCGAAACCCGCAAACGTGACGGCGACGGCCAACCTTTGCCTGAGCATCGACTCTGGAGTCGAAGCACAGGCGAAGTCCGCGCTTTCGACCGCCGGAGTCGCGCTCGGCGGCGTCGTTAACCCTTAGAATTACTGCTAGGAATACTGCGCGTAGAGATCGTGTGACGGCCAAGCCGTTACGCGGTTGACCGCGGCCGCTCCGTCCTCCATCGACCCGACCACGAACGGCACTAGATCATAGGGCAGCCGGTTGTAGCAGAGCGCGAAGGTCAGGCCGCCCGGGAGGCGGCCGATCGTCGACGACGTTCCCCACGTGATCGCGCCGTTGTGGTTCATCACGTATCCGCGCCCGACGTCCCACCCTAAGCCGTACCAATGATCTTGGTCGCGATACTGTGGAATCGCGGGCTTCGCGAGCATCTGCGTAACCGTCGCGGGGGCGAGCAGTTGCTTTCCGCTGGTTCCGCCTACGGCGTTCAGAAAGCGCGTCAGGTCCACGACGCTCGCGACCCATCCGCCGTGGGCGTCGATCGCCTCCATCGAAAAGCCGCCATAGCTATACGGAACGATCTCGTCCTGATCTTCGAACACGGAATACATCGTCGTGAACGTCGGCGGATCCCATGCCTCGACTTCGTCGGCGAAGATATCCTTGCGCTTCGATTTTCCGATTCCCATACGCGCGATGCTCGCCGGCCCGAGAACGCTTGCGCTCACCGCAGCTTCGTACTTCATGCCGGTGACGCGTTCCACGATCCGGCCCAGAATGTTGTAGCCGAGATTCGAATAGAGATACTTGCTGCCGGGATCGAATGCGAGCGGCTGGCCCATCATGTACGAGATGATGTCGTCGTGGGTCGCGGGGCGCGGTTTGCCCAGCGCGTCGGCAGCGGTACGCAGCGCGTCGAACTGCGGATCGCTTTTCGTACTGTCGAATCCGGCCGAGTGTTCGAGCAGGTTGCGAACGGTGATCGTTCGCAGACGCGGATCCTCTTGCCGGCCGTTCGGCGGTGCGAAGCTCGAAAGGATGTCGAACGCGCGGTCGTCGAGATGCAGTTTCCCGGCTTCGACGAGCTGCATGATCGCGACCGCCGTAAAAGGTTTGCTGGAGCTCGCGATCCGGAACCGGTCGTGAGGCGTCGCCGGGATCTTTCCCGCTAGGTCGCGCGTGCCGAACGCCCTCGCATACACGAGTCGCCCGTCCTTTGCGACGGCGAGCGCGCCGCATGGGAGTTCGAATTTGCGCATCGCACCGATGACGAAGTCGTCGAGCGGTTTGATCGCCGGTGTCGTCTCGCCGCTTGCGGCGATGGGCGGTGCGTCGGCTTTTGCGGAACCGGCTGAGGCGATCAGGCCGAACGCACCGGCGGCGGCGGCGACGCCGACGAAATCCTTGCGTTGCATGGTTTGTTCTCCTTATCGATGGTTCGGACGGAGCGCGCGCGCGTCCGCCAGGGAAATCGTTTCGCGCCTGCCTTCATCGCGCGCGACGACGAGACCGCCTCCGGTCGCAAGCGCGAGTGCGGTCGCTTCGAACGGCGCGGTTTCTCCGTCCACGAGCAATCGATAGCGGCGCCCCGGCAAGCCGGCTTGCGATTCCCAGAGGCGCGCGATGCGCTGCGGATTCGCGAGCATCGCGCGCGTTGCATCGAACTCGAGCAGGATCGCGCGCAGCAGATCGGCGCGCTCGACGGGCGTACGGTCGTCGCAAAACGCGGGCGGCGGTTCGATCGCGTCCGCGGCGTCGCCGCGCCGCACGTTGATTCCGACGCCGCACGCCACCCACGCGCGATCGCCCGCGCTGCGCGACACGCACAGAATGCCGGCGAGTTTGGCATCCGTCGAGCAAGAGGTCGTTCGGCCAATGGAGATCGACGTCGACGCCGAAGGTCCCGAGCGCACGCCGGATTGCCAGCGCGGTCCAGAACGGAACGATCCACAGGTCGTGCGCCGGCAAACTTCCGGGAATCACGGTCGTGAACAGTAGCGAACTTCCGGGCTCGGCAAGCCAGGAGCGCCCTTTCCGTCCGGCGCCGCCGGATTGGTAGTCTGCGACGATGGTCAGGCCGGACGATCCCTCGTCGCCGAGCAGAGCCGACGCGTCCGCATTCGTGCTCGCCGTCGCTTCGACGTAGCGAATTCGCGAAAAGGCCGTGCCGGCGAGTTCGGATGCGATTCGTGCGTACGGCTCCATAGGTGGGGGAGCTTTCCGCGACGTATGGGGCGGTCCTATGGCTATTGAAAGAACGCTCATCCTCTGTAAGCCCGACGCCGTTTCGCGCAACTTGGTCGGGGAAATTATCGGGCGCATCGAGCGCCGCGGCTACATCATCGCCGCGATGAAACTCATGCAGCTCAGCGGCGACAAAGCCCGCGCGCACTACGCCGAGCACGACGGTAAACCGTTTTTCGCCGCTCTCGTGGAATTCATCACCAGCGGGCCGCTGGTCGCGCTTGCCGTCGAGGGCGAGGGTGCCATCGAAGCGTGCCGGCAACTGATCGGCGCGACCAACCCGCTCGCTGCGGCGCCGGGGTCGATCCGCGCGGACTTCGCGCAGAACATCGGCCGCAATCTCGTGCACGGCAGCGACAGCGCTGCGAGTGCGGAGCGCGAACTAAAGATCTTCTTCGATTCGAACGAGTTCGTGACGCGCAGGCACGACATGGAACGCTGGATCCGAGAGTAGACGCAGGTATGTCGTTGGACTCGTTGCGCGGCGGCGGACGGCCGCTGATCGAGGGCGTTCACGCTCGCGAAATTCTCGACTCGCGCGGGAACCCGACCGTCGCGGTGACCGTCGCGACCAGCTTCGGCGCGGTCGAAGAAGCGATGGTGCCCTCGGGCGCGTCGACCGGCGCGCACGAGGCGGTCGAGTTACGCGACGGTGACAAGCATCGCTACGGGGGCAAAGGCGTGCTCAAAGCCGTAGCCGCCGTTAACGACGTGCTCGGTCCCGCGCTCGAAGGGTTGGATGCAACCGCGCAGCGAGAGATCGATACGAAACTCATCGAGTTCGACGGTTCTCCGAATAAGAGTACGCTCGGCGCGAATGCGATGCTGGGCACGTCGCTCGCCGTCGCGCGCGCGGCGGCGTCGAGCCTGTCGCTGCCGCTCTTTCGCTATTTGGGCGGCCCGTGCGCCGCGACGCTGCCCGTTCCGATGATGAACGTGATCAACGGCGGGAAACACGCCGAGGGCGCGCTGCAGTTCCAGGAGATCATGATCGTTCCGCTCGGAGCGGCCAGCGAAAGCGATGCCGTGCGCTGCGGCGCCGAAGTCTTTCACGCGCTCGGCAAACTGCTGCACGACCGGCATTTCCCGACGCTCGTCGGCGACGAAGGCGGTTACGCGCCGCCGCTCGAGAATCCGTCGCAGGCTCTGGACCTTATCCTCGCCGCGATCGACGTCGCCGGCTACAAAGCGGGTACCGACGTTGCGTTTGCGCTCGATCCGGCATCCAGCGAGTTCTACCAAGACGGCAAGTATTACGCGCTTTCGAAAGAGCAGGGCCTTTCCAGCGACGAGATGGTCGAGCTTTATCGCGACCTGTGCGATCGTTATCCGATCGTCTCGATCGAGGACGGTCTCGCCGAAGAGGATTGGTCGGGTTGGCGTAAATTAACGCAAGCGCTTGGAGATCGCGTGCAGCTCGTCGGCGACGACCTCTTCGTAACCAACGTGTCGTTTCTCGAACGCGGCATCAAAGAAGGCTGCGCCAACTCGATTCTGATAAAAGTCAATCAGATCGGGACGCTCACCGAAACGCTCGACGCGGTGGACATGGCGCACAAAGCGGGGTACACCGCCGTAATTTCGCATCGCTCGGGCGAAACCGAAGACACGACGATCGCCGACATCGCGGTTGCGACCGGGGCGGGTCAAATCAAAACCGGATCGTTGTCACGCAGCGACCGGATTGCAAAGTATAACCGGCTGCTCGCGATTGCAGAGGAGCTTGGCCAAACCGCCAGATATGCAGGCCGTTCGGCGTTTCGCGCGCTGCGCTAGTATGCGCACCTTCCTGCGATTCGCGGCGGCCGTTACGATCTTCGCGCTCGCGTCGTGCGGGCAGGCGGGCGGTCCTACGTTGTCGCCCGCCGTCGGTACGCAGCCGGCGGCGTCATCGCACGCGTGCTACGTGACGAAAATCTCGAACACGAACGTCAGAGCGACCATAACGTTTTATGGTTGGCCGGACAACGATCCGCCCGGGAAAGCGATCGCCCATCCGGTAGTCCATCAACGGGCTGGAGGCGACGGCACGTATTGCAACCCCACGACGTTCGCAACCGAGCGCGCCAACAACAAGGCGATCCCGTACGGAACGAAGATCTACGTTCCAATTCTCAAGCAGTATTTCGTTCGCGAGGACGACTGCGCGCCGTCCGGTCCGCCGGTCGGAAGCGGAAATAACGGCTGCTATAAGCTGTGGTTCGACTTATGGATCGGCGGGAACGGCAAATCGAATACCAACGCCGTCGTTAACTGCGAAGACTCGATGACGCCGAACGCCAAAGTTTCGGGTGATCGTCGATCCCGGCGCGAGCGAGCCGGTCGCGATGGCCGGCCCAATTTATCGCAACGCGCCGGCGCCGGCCGGCACGTGCTACGGAAAACCCGGCAACACTAGCCCGCCGGCACCACGAGACCTTCGCGCAAGGCATCGTCGACCTTGAACTCTTCCGGAACTTCGGAGAGAATGTGATGCACCATCGTGATTGCGGTCGCGCCTTCGCCGACGCCCGATGCGACGCGCTTCACCGAGTCCTTGCGCACGTCTCCAACGGCGAAGATTCCGGGCTGATTCGTTTCTAATAAGAACGGCTCGCGGGAGAGCGGCCAGCCTCGCGGTGTCGCAGCGACGGATCGGCCGGTCAATACGTACCCGAGCTCGTCGGTCGCGATGTAATCGCCCAGCCACTCCGTATGGGCGTCGGCCCCGATGAATACGAATAATGCGTCGCTTCTTTCCGCACGTTCGCTTCCGTTTCGAACGTCTCGCAGCGTCAGTTTCTCGAGTTCGGTTTTCCCCTCTACCGCGACGACTTCGCTGTTCGGGATCACCGAGATATTCGGCCGCGTTGACAGCTCGGCGATCAAATAGTGCGACATCGTGGCCTCAATATCGCTCGAACGAATGATTATGCTCACGTGATCCGCGAAATCCGAGAAGAACATCGCGGCCTGTCCGGCCGAGTTGCCGCCGCCTAGGAGGTGGATGCGACGTCCGGCGACGCGCCGCGCTTCGGCTTGCGCCGCGCCGTAGTAGACGCCGCGATTGAGGAAGTCTTCGCATCCGCGGGCGTCGAGGTATCGGTACGATACGCCCGTCGCGATGATGATCGAGCGACAGTGCACGACTTCGTCCCCGTCGAGAACGATGCGACGGGCGTACGGTTCGCCTTCGATCCGAACCGCCTCCCGCGTTACGACGACGTCCGCACCAAACCGGTTGACCTGGCGGAAGGCGCGATCCGCAAGATCTTCGCCGGAGATACCGTTGGGAAATCCGAGATAGTTTTCAATTCGTGAAGACATGCCGGCTTGGCCGCCCGGCGCTTCGCGCTCGATAAGGATCGTGCGCAAACCCTCCGACGCGCCGTACACCGCAGCCGCCAAACCCGCCGGCCCGGCGCCGACGATCGCAACCTCGTAACAATGTTCTCGCGGACTCGTGCGCAGTTCGATGGCTTCGGCCAGCTCGCGGATCGGCGGAGATTTAAGTTGCCTGCCGTCGGCGAACGTTACGAGACAGCTGGGGTCGCCGCTACGCTCCTCCCAATCGAACGGCACGTGCAGGCGGGTGAGGAAATCGCGCAGCCGGTGGCAATCGGGCGAGTTTGGATCGCCGACGATGGTACAGCGCGCGCGCTGCACTTCCATCGCAGTCGACCAGAGCGTCGTGATCCGGCTGGCCATATCGGCGCTGACCGCTTTGGCGAACGGCTCTTGCGTGTGCATGAGCCGCCAGAACTCGGTCGTGTCGAGGGCTCCGAGATGGCACGGCTCGGTCGCCATGACGCTTACCACCGACGACGATCCGAGCATCAGCGGAACCTCGCCGAACGTGTCGCCGGTTTCGTAGGTGCGAAGAACCGTACTCGTGCCCGCAACCTGTTTCGAGATCTCGAGTTTGCCGGCGATCACGGCGAAGAACCTCGGGGTTTCGCCTTCGTGAATCAGCCACTCGCCTTGCGCGAGCCGGATGTCCGCGCTGCGCGAAGCGGCCAGCGCGAGCGCACCGTCGTCGAGCTCCTTAAACGCCTTGACGCCCTTGAGATCAGCAGTCGTAATCATCCTGGTTCGTTCGGTCCCGCTTACGAAGCTCCGCCCGCATAAATGCCGCGGCGGCGGGTAAGATGTCCGGACCAGGCTACCAGTATTGTGGAGGAAGGCATGCAGCGTATTTATTTTACCCGGCTCCTCGCAGCCGGCACGCTCCTCGCCGGAACGGCTGCTTGCGGCGGTTCGCAGCAAGCGGCCGGAGGCGCGCTCCCAGGCGGCGCGACGCCGTCGATCGCGCGTCCTATGGCCGCGGCGACGCCGCCGGTCACGGCGCCGGTGACGATTCCGTATCCCTATACGAATACGTGGAAGACGACCACGTGGTCCGGACCGTCCGCGAAACCCAAGACGAAGCCGGGGAGCGAAAGCGGAAAGATCGTCGTGAAATTTACCGTCGATAAGAAGACGGGCGTCTACTTCGTTCCGGAGACGATCGATTCGAACGCCGGCTACACCGAAGTCCTCAACTCGGCGATCACGTTCCCGCCCTACAAGAAGGGCACCGCGCAAATCATTCTTTCGGATAACTTTAGCTACGTTCAAGGTCCGTACACGGAGACCGGCCTCGATACGTATCCGCAAGGCCAGAACTCGTTCGACTTCCCGCTGACGAACGGACGGAAGTGGAGCGCCGCAGCGGCGCATGCGTCGTCCGACAATCAGACGCAGACCGGTAAGCAATCGTTCCAAGAGATCGATTCTTCGAACGTCGCCGCCGACGGGGAGTACACCGGGCAAACCTCGTTCTCGAGTACGAATGGTTCGGCGAATCAGGATAACTACTCCTCGACGACCGGCGTTTCGCAGTCGAACCCGTCGTCGTTCACGCTTTCCGAACCGGCGGCTGGGTTCAACACGTTGACGCAAACCTTCGGCCTGCCGTCGGGCGCCTCCATCGACGTCGTGTCGTCCGGAAAGAAGCCCGTACCGTTCAAGACGGGGAAAGTGCGCGTTCCGAACTGGTATCCGAACGGCTCGCTGCCCGCAGCGCTGTATTCGGACGATTACAAGGTGACCGGCACCGCGACGATGCCCTCCGATTGCGGCAACAAGTGGAGCGGCCAATCGTCGACGGCCGTGACCGAGAACTTCTCGGATCTCGATCCCGTGCAAGGCACGCTCGACACGGACTCGACGACGTACTATCTGACGTCGCTCGCAACCGGACAGTACTGGTTCGCGTGCATCGTCGAGAACTACACGAACGCCACGTACGCAAACGGCTGGGTAATGGGCTCGGGCAATTGGGGCGGACTCAGCTCGCAGCAAGTCGGCACCGAGATCTTGATCGCGAGCGGCGCGAAGCCGGCCGAGAGCGATCTAAAGAGCATATCCGCGCTTCACGTCCTTGCGATCGTGAGTCCGATCGCGGCGCGCGAACGAATGACGGGGCTCGAACGATTCTTGAGAACGCGCTGAATATCGATGAAAAAGTGCCATTTTTCGCCGGAGGCGGCCTAGAAATCGCGACGGAACGGTGCGGGTATGCGTGCATTTTGGTCGATACCCGCTCTCGCTCTCGCCTTTGCGGCGTGCTCCTGGAGTTCCGGGAGCGCGCCGATTCCGGCGCAGGCGCCCGGCGCGCCTTCGATTCCCGACGTCACGCGCGCGTCGCAGATCCATGCGTTGTGCCCTCCCGCTCACGAGCGCGGCCGCATGCGCTGCTTCTCGATCGTTCGCACGGACATCGGCGGATTCGCTGCGCACGCCTACCATGGCGAAGACATCGCGCGCGCCTTTAACGCAGCGTCGCCGTGCAGCGGAGGCCCGCCCTACTGTCCGAGCGAGCTGCAATCCGCCTACCGTCTCCCATCGGCGAACAAGGGGAACGGCACGACCGTTGCTATCGTCGACGCATTCGGCTACAAAGCGATGCCGCACGATTTTGCGACGTACCGGTCGACCCTCGGGTTGAAGCCGTGCCCGATCGGCAGCTGTTTCAAAATCGTCAACCAAGATGGGAAGAGCGGCCCGTTGCCCACTGAGTCATCGGCGTCGGACGATTGGCACGGCGAACAGGCGCTGGACGTGGAGATGGTGTCGGCGATCTGTCCGAACTGTCACATCGTGCTCGTGCAAACGGACGACGATTTCGGCGTCAACCTTGAAAAGGGCGTCGCCACCGCAGTGAAAGCGATGCATGCGAACGTCGTGAGCACGTCGTTTGGTGGGGACGAATATGCGACCGCCGACCCAACCTTTGCCGTGAAAGGCGTAACGTTCGTCGCGAGTTCCGGAGACTCGGGTGCAGGCGTGCAGCAGCCTTGCGCGTTCGCGAGCGTCGTGTGCGCGGGCGGGACCGAGTTGACGCGCGCGCCGAACGCTCGCGGCTGGAACGAAACGGTCTGGAATACGCTGCGTCTGCAAACGCAATGCGGCGGCGACTGCGGCGCGACCGGCAGCGGTTGCAGCCGGCTGGTTCCAGCGCCGAGTTGGGAGGCGGGCTACGCGTGCAAATCCGGACGGGCCGAAACCGACGTTTCGGCCGACGCCAGCGTCAGAACGCCGGTTGCGGTATTCAGTGGACCGGAAGGCGGCTGGGTCGGAATCGGCGGAACGAGTGCGGCCGCGCCGATGATTGCCGGCGCGATCGCGCTGGCCGGCAACTGGGCGACGATGGGCGGCCCAAAGTACCTTTGGACGCACCGAAACGCATTGTTCGACGTCGCTCGCGGAAATAACATCGATGCGTCGTTCGGCGTCACATGCCCGAGCGGGGCGCCGTTGTACATCTGCCATGCACGCAAGGGATATGATGGCCCGACCGGATGGGGTACGCCAAACGGCCTCGGATCGCTCTAGCTCCCATCCGGCTTGCCGGATGCTATCTTTATACCTAACGAATGCGGTAAAGTGGTAGTCGACCATGTGGGATAGCGTGCGGTTCGGTCAGTTCACGTTCAGCCGGCGGCGCCGGGAACTTCGCCGTTCCGGGAGCATCGTTCGAAATTCCCAACAAGGCGCTGGAAGCGCTCGATCTCTTGCTTTCCTCCCCCGGCGCGACGATTTCCAAAGCGCATCTCTACGAGGCGCTCTGGGGCGAGAAAGCCGTTGACGGCGCAAACCTTCCGCAGGCGATCTACTGCTTGCGAAAGGCGCTCGCGTGCGGCGACGGCGCGTCGGCCATTAAGACCGTGCCCGGCGTCGGGTACGCGTTCGTCGAGAACGTCACGGTTTGCCCGCCGGACTTGGGCTCGATTCCGGTCCAAGCGCTGGTTGCGATAACGCCTTACACCAATCCGGAAGCGGCCTCGCTCGCGACCGCGCGGCGCCTTCTGCAGCGGGGCCGGCACGCCGACACGCGCGCGTTCTTGGAGCCGATGGCATCCAAACATCTCGACGCCGGCAGCGCCGCGACGTTCTTTTCATTGCGAGCGCGAGCTCGCATGGATGCCGGCGACGAAGCGCGCGCCCGCGACGACGTACGCGAAGCCGTCCGTATTGCGAAGTCGCCCGAAGGTGCGTCGTCGGTGACCGCACTCGAAGCGTCGATGGCGCAAGCCTATCTGGTCTATCGCAAGGGCCAATATCCGGCGGCAGTCGAGATCGCGCGAGGCGCGGTCGATACGTTGCCGACTCGTTCGATGGGTCCAACGCAGGCGCGATTGCTCGCGCAGGCGCTCATCGAACTTGCTACGCAAGAACTCGAACTCGGCGAGACCCGCGACGCGCTGGCGCATCTCGCGCGCGCCGATGCCGCGCTTCGCGCGCTTCCAGAACCGCCGGCCGGCGATCGCTGCCAAATTCTCATTCAATCGGCACTCGGTTACGCCACGTCGTCGAGCGACTTCACGCGCGCGATCGCCTACGCGCGCGAGGCGCTCCAGCTCGCGCAGTGGCATCAGCTCGACTACGAGCAAGTCTGGGCGGATCTTACGCTCGCCATCATCGGGCAGTGCGCCGGCACGCTTCCCGAAGCGCAACGGCACGCGCAGTCGGCACTGGCGCTCGCCCGGCTCTCGCTCGACGGCGACCAACTCGGCCGCGCCTACTTTATCGCATCGCGAATCGAAACCGCACGCGGCAACGGTGTCGGGGCGCTCGCGCTCCTCCAAGAAGCGTGGCCGATCGTGGAACGCGATCCGCTGATGCGCGGAATTTTTTACGTCTGCGAGGCTCGAACGCAACGCGTTGTCGGCGACGAACGCGGTACGGAGATCGCCGCGACGCGCGCGATCGATACGATCGAACGGGACGGCTCGTCGCCCAATATCGGAATCGCCTATCTCGCGCGAGCGTGGGCGCGGCGCGGGTCGCGAAAGAAAGCTGCCATCGGCGACGTCGAGCACGCGATCGAGTGTTTGCGACGCGGCGGGTTTCTCGCAGATCTCGCCGGATCGCTGCAGCTGTCGTACGAAATGACCGGAAACACATCGCAGCATCGCGAGGCACTCGAGCTCGCGGATTCGTTGGGCCACGCGCGCTAACGCGCGACGATCGGTACGCGCGTTTTTGATAAACGCGTGATGAACGTTTGAAGATCGATTGATGTCGTCGCCAGTCGCAGGCGCATCCTAGAGCGATACGTATTTAACGCTCGATGAAGGCCGGAGTCGTGCGCGGCCTTTGTATGGGCGCGTATCCTGCACGAACGTTTTATGAGGGCTACACATGTACAACAGACGGACCATCCGTCGGGTGGTTGTCGCGCTCGCTTTGCTCGTTGCAATTGCTTGTCAGGGAACCTGGGCACTGGCCGGTACGACGGGCGCGCTGAGCGGACAAGTCACGACGGACACCGGCGCTCCACTTGCGGGCGCCGCGGTGAAAATCAGTTCGCCGTCGCAGACGACCTCGACGACGAGCGACGCGGGCGGTCACTTTAGTTTTCTCTCGCTCGCACCCGACACGTACGTCGCGACGGTAAGCAAAGACGGGTACGTACCGGCGGCGTATCAAGGAATCACGGTGTTTGCCGACCAGAGCTTGACGCTGTCGTTCCAGCTCGCAAAGTCCCTGAAGAATATCGCCAACGTGACGGCGCGCTCCGCGACGAGTCTCGTAAAGCCGGGAACGACTGCGGACGTCTATTCGGTCAACGCGGCGACGCAGAACGCGGTGCAAGGAATTGGCGGCGGTGGAAACCTAGACAGCGCGTACTCGGCAATCTATTCGCAACCGGGTGTGAATTCGCAGATCGGAAACTACGGATTCGGGCAGGTCTTTTACATTCGCGGTTCCTCGTACAGCCAAGTGGGCTACGAATACGACGGCGTTCCGGTCAATCGTGCGTTCGACAACTACAACGCCAACTCACTGTCGAATCTCGGCGCGCAGGAGACCGAGATCTACACGGGCGGTTCGCCGGCCGGCGGCTCGTCGTCGACGCTCGCGGGCTATATCAATCAAGTCATCAAGACCGGCACGTTCCCCGGCTACGGCGTTCTCAACGGCGGCGCCGGATATCCCGGCTTCTATCATAAGGCGGGCGCGGAGGCGGGCGGTTCGACGCCGGATCGCCTATTCTCGTACTACGCCGGCATCCAGGGAGCGAATCAGACCTTCCGCTTCCTCAACAATCAAGACGGCGGAAATATCGCACCCGACGGTTCGAATTCTTTCGGCATTTCCTCGGGCTCGATTAATGCCAGCGCGATCCTCTTTGCGCCGGAGAATACCAATGGCCCGTGGTCGACGTGCGGCGCAAACGACAAAGGCGCACCGAAAGGTGCGGCTTCGTTCGAAGGCGCGCCGACCTGCAACTGGTACGCACCGTTCGTCGCGACCGGTTTTCTAGGCACGCAGGGACAAACGATCGACGACCGAGAGAACGTCGTCAACCTTCATTTCGGAATCCCGCACAAGCACGACGCCGGAAAGGACGACGTGCAGCTGCTGTTCTACAACTTCTCCTATCTGACGTACTCCGGCGACACCATCGACAACAATGGTGGAATGTCCAATATCAACTCAGCGTATGCTGGATACAACGGCTTACTCGGTCCCAAAATTGCGGGTCCGTATGCGGACTATTGTTCGTGGCAGTCGTTGATCTTCGGGCCGGGCGCGTGCGTGGCCGGCCCTTCGCCGGTGCCGTACATGGACTCGCAGATTTTCTCGGGCGCGACGTTCGGGCAGAATGCGGCGACGGCGAAAGTCATTCCGTATTTCGCGCCGAGCTCGCCGACCGATCGGGCCGCAAACTCCGGTATCCCAACGAGCCTGGCAGGGTCCGTCTACAACGATGGAAGCATCGTCAAGGTGCAATACCAGAAGAACATTGGTTCGAGTGCGTTCGTTCGAGTCATGGGGTACACGTTCTACTCCGACTGGCTTCAGAACGCACAGAATAAAGGGCCGGCGGAGCTCGTCGGATCCTTTTTAGCCGGATTTACGGGGTTTGGGTATCCAAGTCCGGACTACGAACTCGCGACACACTCGCGCGGCGTGCAGTTCGATGCCGAGGATCAAATAAACGCGCAGAACGTCGTGAGCCTCACCGGCAATTACACCACCGGCACGGCGGCCCGCACGAATAACGAGTATTTCGCGGCGCCACCGGGCGTAACAAACCTCGTTGCGGGAAACACGTGCTATGACGCGACCCCGGCCGCGTCCGGTGGTAAGGGGCTGCCGGTGTCGTGCCTCAACGCCGCCAGTCAAGGAACGTATGCGGCACCGACTGCGGCCTGGACGTCGAACAAGGCGTGCGCGAACCTGCCGGGCACGCCGGCCTGTACCGCGGGCGCCTCGTTTCTCGTCACGACGCCCGGGGGGTACGGTCCCTATAATACCGTGTCGCCGAAGTTCTCAACGATCGCGCTGCAAGACGAATGGCGCCCCAGCGATCGCTGGCTGGTCAATGCCGGCGTGCGATTCGAAAACTACACCTACGACCTAGCGGATATGAGCGCGCCGGAATTTGCATTCTGGTTCAATCAGGCGCGGCTTTCGTATTGCTACGACCCCGGAACCGGACAGCCGGTGCTCACGCCGGTATCGCCGACGACGTCACCGGCTCAAGCCGGCCCGATCGTCGCCCCGAATACACTCGCGGGTCAAAAGACCGGACTCTGCTATCAGGCGGGTACGCTTTCGCCTCTCGTCGCGCCGTCCGGCCAACAAGCCCAGCATCCGCTGAACTTTACGAACGTGGGCGCGAATACGCTCTCGAGCTCTCTCTGGTCGCCGCGAATCGGCGGGACGTTTACGGCGGACGCCGACACCGTGTTTCGCTTCAACTATGGGCGCTACACGCAGCCGACCGCCGCGGCCTACGAGCAGTATTCCAACCTTTCCGGCGCGGGCGCCGCGAAGTTCGACTTCCAATACTTCTACGGACTTGGATTCAATACGCCGGCGCACGCGAACCAGCCGCAAAGCTCAAACAACTACGATCTTTCGTTCGAAAAACACCTCAAAGGAACGGATTGGAGCTTCAAACTCTCGCCGTTCTACCGCTACACCACCAACCAGCTCGTAACGGTCTCGCTCGGGGGCAATTTTGCCTCCGCGATCAACGCGGCAACGCAACAGTCCAGCGGGATTGAAGTCGCGATTCAAAAAGGCGACCCGTCGCGTAACGGGCTGTCGGGTCAATTCTCCTACACGTACACCAACGCGCGTATGAAGTTCTACCGGCTGTCGAATGGATCGAATACCATCGACGTGCTGAATAACTACATTCGCGCCTACAACGGTCTGACGTCGTTCTGCGAGACGCACGGAGCGTCGCCCCAATGTCCCAGCGGAATGGGAACGTCGGTTATCGCGGCACCGTGCTACAACCCAGCATCGCCGACCGGCCCGAACGGATCGAACGCCCCCGTAGCTTGCGGAAATAACCCTGCCGGCAGTAAGTACGTCACGAATCCGTACTACAACGCGGCGGCACAACCGTTAATGGATCCGAACGCGTACTATCAGATCTACGCAAACAATCCACCGGATACGGCTCCCGACAACGTCTTAGGAACCGCGATCTCTCCCAACGTGTTTGCCGGATTCCTCAATTACAAGCGGAACAAGTTCACCGCAACCGTTCCGGCAGTGCTCAACCAAGGCACGGCGTATGGCGGTCCGACCGCAATCGTCGGGCTGGATCCGCGCGATTGCGGCGGCAACGAAGCGGGGTCGCATGCCTTGGAAGCGGGTCTAGCGAAGCAGTTCGCGCCGCTGCCTGATTATCAAACCTGCGGTGCCTCACTCTTCACCACCTCGGGAAACCTTGCAATCCCCAATCCGCAGACGCACGGATTCGACGGGTTAGGGCAGTTCCGCAATCCTTGGCAGCTCAACGTCGGCCTCCAGCTTGGGTACGACATCACGCCGAACGTCCACGCGACGCTGCTCTTTGCCAACATCATCAACACGTGCTTCGGCGGAGATGCCGAACCTTGGACGGCTGCCTATCCGCCCGGATCGTACGATTGCGCGTACGGCTCGAATGGGGCGAACTTCGTCGGCGGCACGCCCGGTACGGGATTCTTCTATGGACCAAATGGACAGGCACCGCAGAACGGAACGGCGGGCTATCCAAACGTTCTGAACCAGTCGTACGCACCGGTCCCCAACGCGCTTCCACTCCAGATCTATGGCAACATCCAGATCAAGCTCTAACGAGGCGGCTCGAAACAACGCGCCGTGGCGCAAGGTAGGTCGACCGTGCGTTTCCTCGCCTTCATGCTCGCGACTTCGCTGCTTGGCGCCTCCCCGGCGCCAGGTCCGAGCGCGTCGCCCTCGCCCGATCCATCGGCGAGAATACTCGCCGTGCGAAGCTCGCTCTCCGTCGAGGACGGGCGCCTCGCCGGGCGAGGGGCAGGCGTTCTGGGCGACGCGGCGGCCGGCGCGCACTTCGTTCTACTGGGGGAGGATCACGGCACGAACGAGATCGCTGCTTTTGCGGACGCATTCTTCGCGTCACTCGTTCCGTTGGGCTACCGGACGATTGCCGTCGAGACCGGGCCGGTCCTAACGGAGCGGCTGCGGGCGTGGGTCGCGGCTCCGAATGGGCGCGCGCAATACGCGGCTTTCGAAAAAAATCACGGCGGAACGACCGCGTTCTATGGCTGGCAGCGCGAATTCGCGTTTCTCGAACACGCGAACCGCGCGACCGGCGGCGCGTTGCGCCTTTGGGGTTTGGATCAAGAACTGATGGGCTCGTCGAAGTACCTGCTGGAGTCGATGCTCGAGCAGCATCCCGGAGCGCGTTCGACCGCGCTCATTCGGCAGATGCTGCACGAAGACGAAGCCGACTATCGCAACGCCGCGCGTTCCGGCGATCCGGCGGCGATGTTCGTTCTGCAAGTCAAACCGGCCCAACTTTCGGCGCTCACCGCATCGCTTCAAAGCGACGGCAACGCGCGCTCGAGCGCACTGGCACGCGCCCTCGTTGAGACCGGGACATCTATGTCAACTGCTGCAACGAACTGGCAGGTCGCTCGAATCGCGATCGGGCGCTGCTCATGAAGCAGACGCTGGTGGCATATCTGCGGGCTTCGGGAGCCTACGCGGCGCCGCCGAAGATCTTTTTCAAGTTTGGTGAAGAGCACTTGTACCGGGGCACGAATCCGCTCCGCAACCTCGATCTTGGAAATTTCGTTTCCGAGTTAGGTGACGGACTGGGGTTGCGCGACCTCCACGTGCTGGCGCTGGGAGCATTCGGGCGGCAAAGCAAATTCGCCGGCATCGGCAAACCGTGGGCGTCGTCCGCCTACGCGCTCGACGACCCCGACCACAAACGCTTTGCCTTCCTCGCGCCGTTCGTTTCAAGCATGGTTCCCAGTGGCTGGACGCTCTACGACCTTCGCCCGCTTCGCGTCCATTTCTCGCAAGCCGGTATAGCAGACGCCGGATACGAACGGCTGGTCTTCGGCTACGACTTTCTCTTGCTCGTGCCGCAAACGACGGCCGATCCGGCGATCGACCCAAACGCTTTCTAGAACGAACGCATCGTTTTGATGAAACTTCATAAACGCGTGAACGACGCGCTTTTATGAAACGTGCATCAAAAGGTCGCCTCGGAGAACCCGATTAACGCTTGTTAATGCGTCGCATTGCGGCGCTTACATTACATACGCACACAGCTAGGAGATCAGAGCGTGAAACGATCTACTCTGAGGCATTCCGCAATCGCTGTGATGCTGCTCGTTGCATTTCTCTGCCAGGAAACATGGGCACTGGCGGGAACGACAGGCGGTCTCACCGGTTCGGTAGTCGATGCCACGTCCTCAGCGCCGCTCGCCGGAGTGGTCGTGACGGTTTCAAGCCCGTCGCAGACCGCTTCCGTTACGACCGACGCATCGGGACGCTTCGCATTCCTGACCCTCGCGCCGGACACGTATACCGTGTCCGCCACGAAGGATCAATACCAACCCAACAGTGAGTCGGGACAGATCGTCTTCGCCGATACGGTGCAGACGCTTACGTTCCACATGCAAAAGGCGCTCAGCACCATCGCGCACGTCACCTCAACCGGTAACGGCGCGCTCGTCAAGAGCGGCACCACGGCCGACGTCTACTCCGTTAACGCGGCGGCACAGCAAGCGGCTGCCGCCCTCGGCGGCGGCGGCGGTTTGAACTCGGCGTACTCGGCCGTTGCATCGGTTCCGGGCGCGTACGTCCCCGGCAACCAGACCGGCTACTATCAGACCGTCGTTATCCGCGGCGGCGACTACGACCAAGTCGGATACGAATTCGACGGCGTTCCGGTGAACCGATCGTTCGACAACTATCCGTCGAGCTCGGCGTCATCGCTCGGTAACTCGGAAGTCCAGGTCTATACGGGTGCCACGCCCGCCGGGCTCGCAAGGCCAAGGCCTTGCTGGCTACATCAACCAAGTTATCCGCACGGGCACGTATCCGGGCTTCGCCGACGGCCAGCTCGGAATCGCCACCCCGGCGTTCTACCATCGTGCGATGGTCGAAGCGGGCGGCGCAACGCCGGACCGTCTCTTCTCGTACTATGTAGGCGTCGCCGGCTACAACCAGGCGTTCAACTACCTGGACAATCAAAACGGCTCCAGCTACGACAACTGGGTCGGCGCGCCGATGTCGTTCAATGGGAACATCAGTTACGCTCCGACCTTCAATATCGATACGCGGCGGCTTTGGCTCGTACCACTACTTCATGGGTCCGTTCAACTACGACGTTGTTGTCCGCCATCTCGGCGCGCGACACCGTGGTAAACTTGCACTTCGCGATCCCGCACAAGAAAGACGGCGGCCGCGACGACGTACAAGTGCTGTGGGACAGCGAATCGCTCCACAACAACTTCTACAGCAACACCAGCGACATCACGTCGACGGAGGGTTGCGGCGGTCTTACGACCGGTGCCGCTTGTGCGGCAGCGATCGGAATTGAGGGGAACGCAACGCCGCCTCTCTACACCGACAGCCTGAACTACAATTGCCAGGGCAACGTCGGTAAAACGTTCACGACGGCCCAACTCAACGCGCAGAACAGGTGCGTCGGGACGTATTATTTCCCGAACAGCACGAACCGCACGTCGCCGGGCCAGCCGATCGTCGGTGGCGACACGGTCTGGAACAACCAGGAAATCGTGAAACTGCAGTACACGCACAACTTCGGCTCTTCGGCCTTCGTGCGCGTGTACGGCTACACGTACTACTCGGACTGGCTGCAGAATGGCCCCCAGGGGTTGTATGCGGACTATGCAGGCTGCTGTTCGGCGGACTACGAGTTGTCTTCGCATACCCGCGGCGGCAGCATCCAGTTCCAGGACCAGATCAACGCGCAAAACCTCGTAAGCGTGTCGGAGGACTACACGACGGCCAACAGCGTTCGCGACAACAACTCGTTCTACTTAGTCGGGGCCGCGGCAGTCGTCGTCAACGCCGCCGCACCCACGAGCGGGTATTGCTACGGTCCGACCGGCGGCGCGCCCATCAACTGCCACGGAAACGTCACCTCGTTCGGTACGATCCAAAGCCAGGGCGCAGCGGGGCTTCCCGGCGCGTGTCCGAACCCCAAAGTCGCCACGACGCAGTGCGCGTACATGCTGGCCGAGAACGGCAACCATGCCACGTACAACCAGGTCGTACCGCAGTTCTGGGCGAGTTCGCTGACGGATGAGTTCCGTCCGACCGACAAGTGGCTTTTCAACCTGGGCATTCGTCTGGACAGCTTCACGTTCAACGGCTCCAACACCAATATTGGTGCGGCCCGCGACATGTGGACCAACGCGTTCAACATCGACAACTGCGTCAACAACGTCACGGGTACGATCGTTCCCAAGGCGGGGGCCGTCACGGCAGCTTGCCCGACCGGTCAATCGCCGGCGTTCTTCCAGAACGTCCCGGCGAACTTCACCTATAACATCTGGCAGCCGCGCATCTCCGGAACGTACACGGTGAACCCGGGCAACGTGGTGCGTTTTTCGTACGGCCGCTATACGCAAGCTCCGAACTCGGCGTTCGAGCAGTACAACACCCAGCAGGAAGATCTCGCCGATTACATCGGCGGCAACTTCTACGCCTTCGGCCGCACGACCCCGGGGTACCCGATCGCGCCGCCGACCTCGATCAACTACGACCTTTCGTGGGAACATCAGTTCCGCGGCACGGATATGTCGTTCAAACTGACGCCGTTCTTGCGGCAAACGCAGAACCAGATTCAGCAGTTCTTCCTCGACCAAAAGACCGCGTTCGTTTCCGGCTTGAACGTCGGCAGCCAGCGCAGCCAAGGTCTCGAGTTCCTGTTCCAAAAGGGTGACTTCTCGAAGAACGGCTTCGCGGGTCAACTCTCGTTTGCGTACACGGACTCGTACATCAAGTACGGAACGCTGGCGTCCGGTGAGTTCGGTACGACCGTCATCACCGGCACGAACCAAGTTATCTCGCAATACAACGCATACACCAAGGCCTGCGCGCCGGGTGGTGCATACGTCGGCAAGACCGGCTTCAACCACGTTCCGCTGTGCGCCACGACCAACGCCAACGGTGCTCCGCAGGTCGCGGCGGCGCCCTGCTACACCACGACCGGCGCTCCGGTTACGACCGGCTGTACGGCTGCCGACATCGGCAACCCGTACTGGAACATGCCGCGGCCTCAGATCGATCCAAGCTCGCAGTTCCCGACGTACTCGATCTTCCCAGGCGGCGTCGGATCGTCCGCGGCTGCCTACGGCGCACCGTACGTTGCCACACTGCTCGTCAACTACAAGCACGACAAGTTCGCCATTACGCCGTCGCTCCAGTTTTCCGGCGGCAGCAAATACGGCGCTCCGCAGTCGAACCCGGGTATCGACCCGGCCGCTTGTACCGCCGTTCTGCCCGGCGTGGGCGGCTTCAACGGCGGCGGCCGTTACGATGCACAATCGTGCGGTCAACTGACGGCGATTCCGGATACGTATACCGGGAACTTCGACGGTCTCGGCGCGTTCACGCAACCAAACAACATTGCGATGAACATGCAGCTCAGCTACGATGTGAGCCCGCGTCTCCAACTCGTTGGCACGCTCGCAAACATCTTTAATACCTGCTGGGGCGGCACCACGGCACCCTGGACGTCCAGCAACGGCAACGTCTGCGGCTACAACGTCGGCGGCTTCGGGAGCGAGATCCTGCCGGTCGGTAACGTGTACAACCCCGCCGGCCATAACGGATCGATTATCCAACCGCTGGTCAAGTACCCGTACGGCCCGCTCTTCGGCCCGTTCAATCAGAACTCGAACTCGACGAAGGGTCCATTTCAGTTCTACATAACGGCGAAGATCAAGCTCTAGACCGATCTTCGGTAGAAGAAAGAGCGGCTTCCGTTTCGGCGGAAGTCGCTCTTTCTTTTTGATTTCGAGTTGCGAGCGGCCTTAGCCGATAATGAAGTTGCGCGCCGGCCCGGGGCGCAACGACTCGATGACGTGTTCGATCGTCGCACGAAGCCGGGCATTGCGTCCAGGCCAGCATCGCTGTCCGTATAGCGCGAGCATCGTGAGGGCGAGCATATGCTCGAGGGATGCAGCCGCACGCGCGGCGTAGTGCGGCAGCGCTCCGTCCGCGGCATTGACACGGGCGATCGCGTCGTCCAGCATCGCCCCCTGCTTAGCTGCTTCCGTCGTCAGTATCGCGGCCAAGAGGGTGCGCGTCGCCTCGGACTGCTCCCGGTCGTCGCCGAGCAGTTGCGGAACCAGCACGCACGTGCGGCGATAGGTCACGTCGAGCACGCGATCGTCGAGTTTGTGCAGGGCGCTCAGCGGCTGCTGAAACAGGTTGAGACCAAGTAAGAAATCCTGCGATTCGAGCAAACCTGCATATGCCAAAGAAGCCCAGCGCACCGACGCTTCAGCGTCGTCGAGTTCGGCGGCGCGTACGCTCAGCGTCGCAGCCGCTCTCGCGGCGAGCCCAACGTACCCGAGCGACGTAGCGCGCAGGTGCGCGGGGCTGAGCAGCTCTTCGGCTTTCACCCAACGGCCCTGCATCCCGAGATGACGCCCATGTTCTATATCCATAGCGATCCGGTCCCACGCGCACGGCTGGAGGCGAGCGGTTTCCGGCGGCGGCAACCACGCCGCGCCGGCCGCCAACCGCGCTTCCGAGAGCGCGATCTGGGCTTGATATCCATTGCGGCTGCCGGCGGTAAAGACGGTGCAAGCGCCGAGCGCGAGGTCGACCGCGCGTTTCGCGTCGCCTTCGAAAAGCGCGATCTTCGAGTTTAAGAGAATGTTCGATGCGAACTGGCGTGCGTCGCTGCGATGGAAAGCGAATCGGCCGCCTTGATCGAGCAGCCGCTGAGCCTCGCCCAACTCTCCCAGTCGCAGGTGCGCGTCCGCCTGTAAATAGAGCGCCGTTCCAAGAGCGCTCCGGCGTAACTCGGCAAGGCGGCTGAGGCCCAGTGCGACCGTTTTCATTTCGAATGCGTGGCCGCGCTGTCGCGCGCGAAGATAAGCCAAATATTCCAGCTCGAACTTCATGACGGCGGTGTATCGGAGAACCCCGCCGCGCGTCGCCGCACTACCGGGTACGTCGTCGCTCGCCGGCTCCCCGTTGGATTCGCGCGAGAAGGCAATGCACGCCCGAACGAGTTCGTGCGGCAAGTTTTGGAACTGCGCGGCGGTTGTTGCGGAGAGGCCGGAGCCCTGATCGATCGCCGAGCGCAGGCGCAGAAGCTGCGAGGCCGTACTGCTGCCTAAGCCGCCAAGTTCGTAGATGGTCGCGCCTTTTTCCGGTTCGCTATTCGCGACGATCTCGGCAAGATTTGCAATCTGATTCTCCGACATATCGTCGGCGTCGCTAAAATCGAGCGATTCCGCGGCGAGCAGCTTGCGAATAAAGTACGCCATGGCCGTAACGGCCTCGCTGCGCAGGCGCAGAAGATGCCGTCGCGAGATCCCCATCGTCGTGCAAACCTGCGAGATGCTTCCGCTGTCGAAATCGTATTCGAGCACGAGCTTACGGAGGCGGACCTCAGACGGTGCGTCGCCGGGGAGCGCGGCTTCCAGGACGCGCAAAAGCGCTTCGGCGGCGTTGTCGGTTCCCAGCGCGTGGCCGATCGCGCGCGCTAGCGGGACGTCGACCAGCTCGTAGGGCCGGCGAACGCGATGCAGCAGATAGCGAACCATTCGCTCGGTTTCGCGTTGAACGCCGGAACGATCCGCCTGCGCGCGGGGCAGCGGTACGGACGTCATACGATCTTACGGTCGAGGTCCGACGAAGCGCGCAATCTCTCGAAAGCGCGGCCGGTCGGCGATCTGGCGAAACCACGGAAGGCTCTTTAAAAACGCCAGCGCAGGCTCGCGATCCTGAAACGCTTTTTCGAGGTGAGCCATCGCTTCGTCATGACGACCAAGCGAGACCGCCACAATGGCGAGGTTCCAAGAAAGTACATACTCGGAGCTCGTCATCTCTTGCAGCTTGGCGTAGATTGCTTCGCCCCTGGCGTTGTCGCCGGAATCGGCGTAGGCGCGCGCCAGCAGCGGCAAACGCCAGCTCGGATCTTCCGAGCGCTCCTGCGGCAAGAGCATCAGATCGCCGGCCGCTTCCTCCGGCTGACCGTTGAGCAAGAACGCTTGCGCCCGGAACCGCCGGGCGACGTAGAACTCCGGATCGCTTTCGATAACGTTCGACAAGCAAACGATTCCGTCGCCGTAGCGCCCCGCGTGAACGAACGTGCGCGCAAGCGAGGTCAGGAGCGGGAGCGACGAGGGATCGGCCATCAGTGCGCGGCGCGCGTGTTCGAACGCGCTCTCGTACGAGCCGGCGCAAACGTTGAACCATGTCGCGCAAGAATGAACCAGCGACGAGCTCGGGTTGAGCCGAATCGCCGTATCGATTGCGTGCTCGGCGGCAGTCCAGTTCCAATCGCCGAACGCGAGAATCTCCGAGAGTACGGCGTGCGCGATAGCCGATGACGGATCTGCGCGCAACGCGTGTTCGATCGCAGCTTTGGCCTTGCGAAACGCGTTACGCGGCGGAACGTGACCGTATTGCGCCAGCAGCGCGTACGAGCGAGCTATGCCGATCAGGGCGGGCGTGTATTGTTCGTCCGAACGCAGCGATTGCTCGAAGAAGTCCATCGCGCGGCGCAGCGCTGGAGCGGTGCGTTTTTCGAGTAAAAAGCTGCCGTGGCAGAAGTTCCGAAACGGGTCCAATCCGCTGGCGAGCAAAACCTCGCCGGCGTCGACTGCGGACCGTTCCATCTGCTGCGGTTCGGCGATGACCGGCTTCGTAAAGCGGTAGCCGCGCCCGCTGACCGTCATGATAAGGGAGCGATCGCTGGCACTTTCACCGAGCAGTTGGCGCAGGAGATACATGTGCTGCGCGATGTTTCCATCGGTGACGATGCCCGCCGGCCAAACGCGTTTTGCCAGCGTCTCCTTATCGACCACTTCGCCGTTGGCCTGGAGAAGAAGCAGCAGCATTTGAAAGAGACGTTCCGGAAGCGGAATGATCTCCGAGCGCCGAAACAAAATGCGCCGGAGCGTGTCGAGATGGAAGTCTCCGAAGAGATAGGCTGCAGGCGGTCGCGGTGACGCCGTTACGTCGATCAGCGTTGCGCCCTGGATCCCGCGTCGCGCCGCTACATCAAACGTATTCTCGTGAAGGTGAGAAGAAATCATCGCACCTTCAATGTAAACTCAAGCGAAGGTCAACTCGCAATCAATTAAGATTCGGACTTCTTGATAAGAATTTAGAAATAACCGGCTGTGCCCAAGCAACGGCACGGTCGCCGCATTGGGCCGGAATTGTCCGCCGGCGGCTCGAAGTCGCGAGGCCCTATGAGGAATTACAGAATAACTATGCGCCGAGTTCTTGTCGTCGTTGCCATAGCGGCGGTTTCGGGCTGTGCGGGCATTCGCACCGGCGGAGTACCGAGTTCCTTGCCGGCCGGCGGCTCGCCGGCGTTGCGTTCCTCTTTGCCGAAGCCGGGCACGCTCTTCGCAGCGATCTTCGCCGGGTCGCTTCCGGGTTCGGTGGCAATCTCCGCGCCACCATACACCAGCCACGGCTCGACAGAGCCGATACGAGGGCCCGTCAACGTCGCTTTGACGAAGAATGGTTCCTTGATCGTCGCGGGCACTGGGGTCTCGGCGGCTCTTTCGATCATCAAGCCGCCCTATACCGGGCAGCCGTCCACCATCGCTAACGTTTTCTGGGCCGGCGGTATGGCGCTCGACCAGAGCGACGACATTTTCTTGGCCCAAGGAATCGCGCCGCGCAGCAAGATTACATATTTCAAGGAATACCTGGCGCCGGACTACACGCAATCGGTTCGGTTTGCGACGAGCAAGCAGCGGTTCATCACCGCAGTAACCGCGCTCCCGAATGGCTTGCTCGCCGTTGGGAGCGTGCGGAACGGGCCGAACGACACATCGCTTCCAGGCAATCTCACGATCTATAGTCCGCCGTACACAAAGCCGCCTACCAGTATCGCCGCTCTGACGTTCGTGTCGGCGATGACGGTCGTTCCAAAAGGCTTGATCGTCGTCGTCTGTTCGCAATGCTTCACACAGTCAGGCGGAGCATACCTCGCGCTGGTCGCACCGCCTTTCACGTCGGTGACGAAGATACTGGCCAAGTTGCCGAACGTCACTGCGCCGGCGATCACGTCCACCGCATCGGGCGACATCTTTGTAAAACAAGACACGTTGATCTACCGGTACGCGCCGCCGTACTCCAAAGGTCAGAAACTTTCGAACACGTCATTAGCCTTGGAAACGATGGCTACGGCACCAAAGGGCGACCTGTTTTTCGGGGCACGCAATAGCAACGGCTTCTCGTTTACAATCGACAAACTGTCCCCGCCGTATACCGGTCAGCCGCAGATACTCTTCACCGCCTTCGGCCCACCCGGACAGATGACGGTTTCAAAATAAGCGGAATACGAACCACGGGAAGCCCCGTCCGGGTCCTGGAAGAGTTCCAAGGGCAAAGCTTCGTGCGGGGGCCTGTAGCTCAGTGGTAGAGCACCCGGCTCATAACTGGAGGTGCGTAGGTTCGAATCCTACCAGGCCCACCACGATTGGTCGACGAGATCCCGAGCTGAGCGGCGGCGAGTCCTACCGAGGAGGCGCGAAAAGTTGCTGAAGCACCGACTGAACCGACTTAGCGTCGTCGCGCTTACGACGGCATTTGCCGCCTCCGCGTGCAGCAGCACGTTGCCGGGCTACACCCCGACGCAGACGACGCCGGCGTCCCCCGTTCCGATCGCTTCCATTCAGCACGTGATCGTGCTCGTTCAGGAAAACCGAAGCTTTGTCAACCTCTTCATGGGGTATCCCGGGGCAGACGCACCTACCGAAGGAGCGTGTAAGCCGAACCCGGCCCTGAAGCTGTGCCTCGACGGAAAGCCGGTGCGTCTGAAAGAGATCACGCTCGAAACCACCGGACTGCTGGGCGGTAAAGACATCGGTCACGATCATGCCGTCTTCGAGACAGAGTTCGACGGCGGAAAGATGGACGGATTCAACGACATCCCACTCGGCACCGCCGGGAATCTCGGTCCGGCAAAGCTCTACCCGTATGCATACGTCGAAAAGAACGAGACGAAGCCATACTGGAACTTGGCGAACGGCTTTACGCTCGGCGATCGAATGTTCTCGACGGAAACGTCAGACAGTTTCGTGGCGCACCAGCAAATCATTGCCGGCACGACGCGCCTCAACGCGCAAGAATCCCTCGTAGATACTCCCAGCGCCATGCCATGGGGCTGCGACGCCCCTGCCGGCACGACGGTGCCGGTCATCAAGGTTGACGGCAGCATCGACAACCGATCTCACGTCTTTCCGTGCCTCACGCAATACAAGACGATGGCCGACGTGCTGGATGCGGCAAACGTTTCGTGGAAGTTTTACGTCGATTCGTTTGCCTCCGGCAACAACTACGATTTCTCGGGCGAGGTGTGGAATTCGTTCGATCCGATTAAATCGGTGCGATACGGCCCGGATTGGAAGAAGAACGTCAGCGTACCCAATACGAACATCTTCACGGATATAAAGAACCGCCGCCTCCCGGCCGTATCGTGGCTGATTCCAAAACTCTTCGATTCCGATCATCCGGCTGCCGGCACCAACACCGGTCCGTCGTGGGTGACCTCGGTCGTCAACGCCGTCGGGAAGAGCGCGTACTGGAAAAATACCGCAATCATCGTCGTTTGGGACGACTGGGGCGGATGGTACGACAACGTTCCGCCGCCGCAGCCCGACTACACGAGCCTGGGTATGCGCGTACCGCTGCTGGTGATTTCACCGTGGTCTAGGCACGGCTATGTCTCGCACACCGAATACAATTTCGGCAGCATTCTGAAGTTCGTCGAGCAAAACTTCGGGACGGGTTCGCTCGGCGCGACCGATGCCAGTGCGAACTCGCTCGGCGACGTCTTCGATTTCACCCAAACGCCGCCGCGTTTTCATCCCTTCGACGCTCCGTACGACATGGGGTTCTTCTTGCGGCACCGTTCGTCCCCATCGGCGCGCTGGTTCATGGAAAAGAGCGGCGCGTTACCGGATTAGCCCCGAGGTGCCAGCCCCAAGGAGCAGGTTGTGGGCGCGGTTGCCCGGGGCCCCCCATTGAGCCGCCAAAGTAGGTTGACACGCCCCGCCCGGGCAAGTAGGCTACCTGAGCGAGAAATCGCCCATGCCCTGGCGCCATCGTCTATCGGTTAGGACATCGCCCTTTCAAGGCGGAAAGACGGGTTCGATTCCCGTTGGCGCTACCAATCGCTTGGGCGATGCGGCTTCGCGCGAAGACTCAGGTCAATTCAGTCCGACTTCTGCGTAAGCGCCTCCAGCTTTTCAACGATCAGCGCCAATGTTTTTTGCATCGATACCGCCGCGTCGCCGTTGCGCAGCGTGAGCGTGTCCAGCGCCGTCCCCACACTTCGCGCGAGCGTCAAGAGCGCGTCCGACTCGTCGGGCGCGTACGTCTCGCCGTCGCGCTTCGCTCCGCAGACCAGGGCTCCCATGAGCTCACCGCGCGAAACCATCGGAAACGCAATGTCGCCGTGCAGTCCCGTATCGGAGACGTCGTGAAGGTAGATCGGCCGGTTCCAGGCCCTAAGAGCGATAAAGGCGGGGTCGTTCTCGCTGAACATTGCGGCTGCGCCGTTCGAAACACTGGCGTATGAGTTAGCTCCGTCGCGGACTAAAATCTCGGCATTCTCAGCATTCGCGTGTTCCTTTACTACGCGCAGTGCGCGATCGAGGAGAACCGGTCGATCCGTGATATACGAGGATTCGTGCGCAAATCGGCGCAATGCCGCCTCGTCATCGTGTCGCTTCCGAAAGAAGACCCGATCGACGAACCGATCGACGTACTTGTGGACGTACCGAAGCGAAAGACCAAGTGCGAGAGCAACGATCATACCGGCGACGGCACTGGTCGTACGCGTCGCGTCCGCGAGCCACGAACCTACGCCCCACTCAGCCAAAACGAACGCTCCAACGACAATAACCGAGACGATCGCGAACACGGCCGCCCGGTTTAGAATGAATCCGATATCGATTAAACGGCGATTGAGGGCAACGTAGACCAGCACGATCGGCATGAGAATGAAGCTCAGGTTGGCAAAAGCGAGGATCCCGACGAGTTGCGCGTACGATGCCGACGCCTGAGCTGCAAGGTCGGTTGCTTGAAGCGGCGAGAAAAAGATCGAGAATGCCACGAGCGTCCAGGCCGCTCTTCGTCGCTCGAACCCGCGCGACGCCACAATTGCAAGCACGCTGCAAAGAACGGCCATGACAACCGCGGCATCGAGCGGGATTTGCCAATACGGCGAAAACATGAATCTGAGCGGATCGAACCACAACGTCGCGATACCGAGGATTGCGGCGACCTTAACGACGATGGCGACGGCCACGCAGCCTTGGCAAAGCCACAGCGCCGTGCGCCGAAGACGCGAGAGCGGTTCTGCAAACATGCTGGCGTACGCAGCCCAAAGTCCAATCGAAACGGTGTACGCCATGTTGACAATCGCCAGAGCCACGTAGGCCCAAGCCCACGGTAATGCATAGTCGCCGGGGCCCGCGATGGTGCCGATCGCAGCGGCTGCTAGGATCGTCGAGAGCAGGAGGTTGCCGGGAACCTCGGGCCGCCGCCATGCGATGAGCGCGGCGAAAAGAGCGAGCAACAGTATCCCGCAGTACCAGAAAAGGAAGAACCAGAATCTGCCGTACTCCCACGGTTGCGGCGCTATCGCGATCTCCCGTTGCTGCAAGCCTCTCTGGAGCAGAAGTGTTATCGGGCGAGCAACCAATGCGTTCCCGGATAACAGCTGCCAGCGCTCGACAACTGCGTTGGCACGTATGTCAAAGCGATCACCCGAGTGAAGGCCGGCGCGGCCCGCTGACCCGCCCGGATCGACCGTTAGGATGGCTGCACGATAGGGCTCTCCCGAGGTGCCCAAACTCATCCCGGGGTTTCCGGACCACGCTGCCTTTCCGGCAAAGCCGAAATAATTGATCGCATTCGCGCCGGTAAGGACCACCGCGACGGCGCACATCATCAGCACCAGGGCGCGCCACGTGGCGGGTCTCATAGCGGTCTCTTTAACCGGGCAAGGTTCCGGTTCCCCGCTGCGCCCCGGAACCGTGCTTATGTATGCCCGGATCTCGTCTAACATTTTCTAACGGAGTGGGTGAAATCGGTCGGTAACCGACGGGACCGCTTGGATGCCGGAGTTCCAGGATCCCTGATTCTTTAGGGTCTATCGGCAGCGGGCGGGAACGGCCGGAATCCCTCGGTTAGAGTTCGATTCCCGTTCGCGCTACCACTGGAAGCCCGTTAACACGGGCTTTTTTCGTTGCCTTGGACGGATGTCTACCAGAATGTCTACCTAGCGCCTTATCGATCTGGCGCATCGCGCGGACCTCGTCAAGTCCAATGACATGTCCGTACAGGCGCAAAATTGTCGCCTTATCGGCATGGCCGAAGATTTTGGCGGCGGCAACCGGGTTGCCACCGGCGCTGAGGATGAACGTCGCTGCCGTGTGACGGAGATTGTGCATCGCTGTCGTCGGCAGTCCAGCTTTCCGGGCAATGCGTCCGAAGGCATTGGTGAGAGCCATCGCCTTAAGCGGCTGGCCGAGCTCATCGGTGAAAACATGTCCGGACTCGGTCCAAGCGTCGCCGGCAAAGCGCCGGCGCTCTTCCTTCCGTTCCGCTTCCGCCCGCAGAGGTGGACCCCATCATCTCAAGCTAGACGTAGTCCTCAAGCGTAAAGGTGACGTCGCGCGTTGCACCGTCTTTGCTCTTGACCACCAGATGTTCGACGGTGCCCGGTTCGGACCTGAAGAGTTCGCGGACTTCGCGCAGCGACACGCCTGAGGAGCCGTTGACCGACACGATAGCATCGCCTTTAACGAGGCCTGCACGGGCCGCCGGCGTCGCGGGGCGAACGTCCATGATCGTTACTGCACCGTTGTTGATGAGAAAGACTCCGCTGCGATCCCAATGATCGGGTAGGTCGAATGCCGAGTTAGGTGTGAGGGTCATGGTAAGTTTCCGGTAATCGAGCGTCATGACGAAGCGTTTCAAGACTTCGCCGCCGATATTAGCCCCGAGGAACGGCAGCTCGAAAGCCCCTCCGCCTTGCGTCGTGTAATCGCCAACGAGATTACTGAGCGTTAGGCCACCAAATGAGAGCGTTTGCACGCGGCCGAGCCGGCCAACATTGCCGCCGCCGACGCCGAACCCATTGACCCCCGGCGCTGTAAGCTTTGCCGGTACGACGCTGGGATGCGCTTCGACGAACGGTGTATAGAAGGAGAGCGCGTTGCGTGCACCGGTATCGAGCGTGCACGTTGTCGGCACACCGTCGATACTGCATGCAAACTGCGGAGTGGTTCCGAAATGTGCGATCGGTATGATGGTCGCATTGGGCGGAGCCGTATACGAGTCCGGCATCTGGAACACAACCTTGTTCGCCGCGTAATCGAAGGTCGTCACGAAGCGCGAGAGGACTTCGTAGCCAATGACGCCATCAAGTGGCATTCCGGCGGACATCCCAAAGCCTTTTCCAATCGGCAGCACAAGAAAGACTTGATTTCTGACCAGGGCGTTCCCGATTTGAAGCGTGCTGATCGTTGCAAAACTCGAGGCCGCGGTCGCAGCGCCTACGCCCCCGACCTGCGCCGATCCGCCACTTGTTAGGCCGAGTTCCTTGGTGACCGACGGATCGATGACGTTCGCTCCCCCGGTGTCGAACGCGAAATGAAAAGTCTTCCCGTTGAGCATGACGTCGAGATACACGTGATTCTCGACGATATGGATCGGTACGGAAGCTTGCGTCGCTCCGTCCGCGATTGAGAAATCGTGCGGCGACGATTGAGGGATGGCAAACCGGCCGGCACCGCCCGGTGGATTCACCTCGACACTGGTCGCCGTGAAGGACGAATCGTTGCCGTTCGCCGACGTACTAACGTGGTACGGAATCATGAGGCCATGCATCGGCTTGAAGTCAGCCATCGTTTCGATCGTCACCGCTGGCCCTGCCGTCTCGACCATCTTGACCGGCAGGTGCGTAGCACGATCGAACCAGATGTCGATCGGTACGCTGGATTTCGGCGGCGTCACCTTGAGCACATCATAGTCCTTACCTTTGTCGCTCTTCGAGCCACCCCACTGCACCGTCGCGCCGCCATAGCCCGGCGTCCAAAGATCGTAGTTACTGAAATACGCTTGGTCGATCGCACCCGAACGCCCGATAACGCTTCCGTCGACGATCACCAATCCAGTTTGATCGAGAGTCCAGCTTGCGTTACCATCCCATCCGCTTCCGCCACCAAGAGGTGCCGTCGAAAAGCGCGAGGCCCCACGCATCGCGCCCATTTCGTTCCAATTATCGCCGCTGCCGGAGAGACCGCTGTTGACGAGATTGCCTTTTGCATGGACGACCCGAACCGAACGGAGCGCCGCAATGTGCAGGGCGACTCCGGATTGGTGGATGAGATTTGCAATTCGCGCGTCGGAATCGGCACGTAGCCCACGCGTCAAGAACCCGTTTCCAAGGATGGTGACAATAGCAACAACAAGCCCTATACGGCGTATGGCGCTATGCTTCAAATATTGCATCGTCTATAACTCCCATTAACACTTACAAACCTACCAAGAACACTTACAAACCCGCCGTTGCGTCCTGCACCGTTCGTTATCGTTCATTCACGTAATCCTCACAGCCACGCCGAAAGATCCCAAACGTCGTTGCGCCGATCCACACGCTTGGCGAGCGGCACCGCGACGTGCTTTCGAAAAGAAGCGCCACGATTAGACCCAGTCACGCAGTGCGAGCGTCACCGTTCGCGGCGTTCCGGTTTTTATCGGCGACCTGGAGGCGCAGGACGGTACCGGGCGCGTCACGCAGAGCGTGCCGTGAGTAGCTGCCGGCAGGACCAGACACGCGGCGACGGACACCGCGACCACCATACTTCTAGACAACAATATATAATATATTATATTATAACCAGGCATGCAAGACTTGAATTCAGAGTTTTCGATGGCGGAGACGCTCCTCCAGAGGCTCCGCGATGACATCGTAAGCGGGCGGCTGTCGCCCGGCGAGACGCTGCGTCAGGACGAAATCGCACGCTCGCTTGGCGTCAGTCACGTTCCGATCCGCGAGACCTTCGTCAGACTCCAGGCCGAGGGGCTGGTGACTATCCGGCCACGTCGCGGCGCCATTGTCTCCGATTTGTCGGCCGCTGAAATCGAAGAGCTGAACGAGATGCGTACGGCACTAGAATGTTTGGCTTTACGAAAGGCAATCCCGAACGTGACGCATGCCGACGTTCGAGAAGCGCAAAAGTTGCTCGATCTGATAGATAAGCAGCCCAAGAGGTGGGCCGAACTCAACACTGCATTTCATGCCGTCATTTACGGGCCCTCGGCGCGGCCGCGTCTTCTGAGCGAGATTCTTCGGTTGCAGCGCAACGTCGAACGCTACGTGCATCGAGAGGTCGAGGTAACGAATAACCTCGCTGCCTCACAGCGCGAGCATCGTAAGCTTCTCGTGCTCATAGAAAGCGGAAAGGCGGAAGAAGCCTGTCGTCTTTTGAGCGCGCATATTCTCGAGCCAGGACGAATCCTCGTTTCCGAGCTACGCAAGGCGGCTCACACGTAGAGTGACCTCTGTTGCAAACGCCGAAGCTGTCAGCAAAGAGATGCTCCAGTATGATAGGCCCTCCGGGAGCACTTCGCAGGGCCACCTAGTGTCGGATGCCGTCGGCGGCGCCGCGGCGAATGCGATGCCCGGATTCAGCGGCTGCGGGCAGGCGAATGCTGAATGCAAAACTTATATCTACGACGGCGACGGCAGACAGACGAACGTCGCCTTTACCGTCGGAGGCATTTCGGATAGCAATACGCCGGATCGAGCCACGACCTACTTTCCCAGCGGTCGTGTGAAATCTGTGACGTCAACTGTCGACAGCGATACCTAATCTTACGATGCGGATGGTCGAGAAACGCGAGACGCAAAAGCCGACGGCGCCTACTTTACCAACGTCTTCTACTCGGACGGCAAACGAGTGACCTGAGGGCGTTTTTCAAGCAGTTGATAACTTCGAGTTGGCTAGCGTTTGACCGTGGGTGTAGCTATGGCCGAGTCGCGTCCCAGTGGCTCAGCCGCGCTTGGTTTCCATCGAGGCAAAACATGGCACGCTTCTGACACGGACTGTTCGCAACGCCGAGGACCTGGCGGCATCACCTGGACGCGACCACGCACGGTGGACGGTCGACTTGGCCATGGAACGATTCCGAGGACGGCTCCGAATCGCGGGAAGCCGACTGTTAATCAGCGGGTCGCTGGTTCGAGTCCAGCATCCGGAGCCAATAAAATAAGGGCCCAGAGCATATCTGGGCCCTTATTGATTCCCCGGGCGCATACAGTTGCGCATACAATTGGCCCAGTAACCATCGCCGGACGGGTCCGTGGCAACGGGGCTGCTATACGGGTGGTGGACGCCATTGCGCGTAGTGATGCATGGCCAGGCTCCGGAAGTGGAGTTGATCCGATTTCGTGGAGAGATGGGATTTGGACATCTGGCGGGGATGACCGTGATTCGCGTCTCCTCAGCGGATTCGTTCGAGTACGTGGCGCCCGGCGAGCTCAAGCTTTGGGCAGCGTCGAAGCTGCACGTGCTTGCTTTCGCCGTGGCGCGGGCGTGCGCAAGCAACCTTCTACGTTTTCGGTTGTGCTGAGGGCTGCGAGGACGGATGCGCCATCATATGGTCGCTGCCCATCATGTGGTTCGTCGAGGGCTTCGGTGACGCGGTCATGTGCCCCGACATCGCGTTCGCGAAGAGGATGGCTTCGGCGATGCGGTCATGTGTCCCGACATGTGGTTCGACGACATATGGTCCGAGGACATGTGCCCGGACATCGCGTTCGCCGACGAGGATGGCTTCGGCGACGCGGTCATGTGCCCCGACATATGGTTCGACGACATATGGTCCGAGGACATGTGCCCGGACACCGCGTTCGCCGACGAGGACGGCTTCGGCGAGGGGGTCACCATCCCGTCAGCGAGCACGGGAACGGTTGTAAGTAGAAAGAGTGCGATCGCAATGGGAGCGAACGATTTCATTTGGATTCCTTTCGGATTGGGAGTAGTGAACTGCATGGCTCGAACAAAGGTACGCTGGCAGGACGGCCCTGGATGAGCCTTGACATACGTTGTTCTTGGCGCGAGGTATCTCACATGGCAAAGGCGCGCGATATCCAGATGAGTACGCAAAATCATCGGGTAGATCGTACGGCGTTTATAACCTGACTTTTGAGAGTCCAAGCTCTCGGACAATGATTGATGTGGAGGTGTGGGGAGGTCGACCAAACTCTGGTTCTGACGAAGAGTACCGGAAGACGCGGAGAGCAAAAGAGATCTTCAATGTCGAGAGCAACCGGTTTCTGGGAATCGAACGCTCAGAAGGCCATCTGGCCGAGCTGGCGCTCCAACTCTCCGACCTTGGCGCTATCGGTAAACGCTTTGCCGCGACCGGCGAACGCATCCTTTTGATACGCTTTGAAATCGCGCACCCACTTGCGCACAACTGCGGGGTGCAAATCGTTGGCCTTGGCGACTTGACTGGCGACCGCACCTTTCAAGATTGAATCCACGATCTGCATCTTGAACTCGCGGCTGAAGCGACGGTAGGATCTGGGCATGACTCCCTCCGAGCGGGTAGGCAAGCCATTCTTTCTGTGTCAGGGACGGGGAGCACTACAATGCGATGCGTCGTTGCGCGCGGCACAATCGCTTAAGTGCGCTACGCAGAAGATGCAGGTCGCGAAGGCGGACCTCATCGCCGAAAGTATGCATGTTGTGCCGCTTCTTGAAGAACATGCAATTGCCGCAGAAGAGCTCGGCGTACGCGCGCAACGTGTCGGCGAGGCTGTGAAGAGCGCTGACGACGCTGCTCTTCTCTTGCAAACGCTCGTCGACATTGCAGCGGAGAGAATGTGTCTTGTCGTGCGTTCTGCGAAGCCCGTTGGGGATTGCCTCGTCGTAAGTCAGCCCGAGACCAGCCTTAGTTGAGCCGTAGATCTCCGCGCTGACCCACGATCGGCCGAGTAGCTTTCCAAGCTTGCCGAGGACGTGCCTGGCGGGGATTCTTGGCTGGCCCCCTAAATTTCGCCTTGGCCGATGCCATCTGAAACGCTAGCAGCGCTCGTCAAACGATTACGTGCGAGCGGGAAGATCTCACAGGAAGAGCTCGCCGCGCGCGCTGGTTTGAGCCAGCGAACCGTCAGCAACATCGAACGCGGAGTGCAGTTACACCCGCGGCGCATTACCCTTGAAATCTTGACCGAGGCACTGGGCCTTGTCGAGGATGAACGACGAGAGTTATTCGCAATCGCAGGGGCATCGGAAATCGCTCCAGTGCCGCCGCTTACGAGTTCCGTCCTCGGGCGAGACCGCATCATCGACGAGATCTGCGCGATCTACAAACGGGGCGAGCGCGCGTTCGTTACCGTGACGGGAGCGCCGGGGGTGGGCAAGACCGTCCTCGCGCGTCGAGTGGCTCTGTCGTTGACCTCTACGTTTCCCGGCGGCGTGGCATTTGTGCCTCTCGAGGACCTTCGTGACGCGGCCGATCTCCCGAAAGCGCTCGCGCGCGCGCTTAGTATTTCCGAAAACCGTCCTAGCGATGCGCTGCACGCCGACCTTGTCGATCGGATGAGGCTGTCGCCGCTGCTGCTCGTACTGGACAATATCGAACACGTCGTAAGTGCTGGGCGGACGGTTGCCGAGCTCGTGCAAGCCGTGCCGACGCTGTCCATCCTGGCAAGTGGGACGCGGGCTTTCAACCTCAGTGGAGAGCGCGAAATGCACCTAGCTCCACTGGATCTGGACGACGCTCGGGAACTCTTCGTCCAGCGCGCGAGTGCGCAGCCGGGCGCCTACGATCCCGTCGAGGACGATCGCGCGGCAATCGTGCGCATCTGCGCCGCACTAGAAGGGCTGCCGCTAGCCATCGAACTCGCCGCTATGCGAACGCGCTCGCTAACGCCTTCGCAGATCGCCGAACGTATCTGGGAGTTGCTCTCGCAGGGGCCGCAGGATTATCCCGTCAGGCATCAAGCGCTGAGTGCGGCGATTGGCTGGAGCTACTCGTTGCTCGATCGAGCCGATCGCGATTCATTTGCGCGATTCGCGATCTTTTCCGGAGGCGCTTCGCTCGAAGCTGCGGAGAAGGTCGCCCACATGAGCGCTTCACAAGTAGACGGGCTCGTTCGGCAGAACCTGCTCGTGGCCGACGGCACCGGCGCCAATCGGCGTTTTCGCATGCTCTCGCCGATACGTGAATTTGCCGTCGAACGTCTGCATGATATCGGCGCGGAGGGCGAGTTAGGCGAGCAACACGCGATCCACTTTACGGAATTTGCCAAGACATTGAACCTGCGCACGCGAGAAACGATGAAGGACGTCCTGGTGCGATTTGACTCAGAACGGCAGAATTTTTCCAAAGCATGGGAATGGATTCGCGCTCACGATCGTTGGGATCTTGGGTCTAGCCTGATAAACTCGCTTGCCATACTATTCGAAGTGCGCCATGCATTCGACGAGTCGCAACGATGGTTCGCGGAGGTGGCGGAGCACTCAAACGCGCTCGAACCGCGTATGCGCTGGACGATCCTTTCGAAGGCTGGGTCGCCGTTCCAAGTCGTCTACGACGACGTCCGCGCGGAGCAGTTTGCTCGGCAGGCACTCGAGGTGGCAGAAGCGCTCGGAGAACCGGGTCGCGTCTCCGCCAGCTTGGAACGATTGGCGTCGCTACGCCTGGATGTTGGCGATATAAGCGGCGCCCTCGAACTGTACGAGCGCGCACGCGAGCACGTCGACGACACCGGACATTTTCTGCCGCTCTTCGCGTTCTACAATAATGTAGGGTTGGCGCGTGCCTTCGCGGGCGAGTACGAACAGGCTCTTGCCGACTACACGCGCTCGTTGGAAGAGGCACGGGCGGTGACGAACGATCTCGTCCAGGCGGGAATCATTCATAATATCGCGGAGCTCTTCTTAGAAATCGGCAACATCGAAAGCGCCGACTCGTGGCTTCGCGAGGCAATCGAGCTTGCGGATCAGCTTGACTACTGGGAGGTCTCCGCCGGCGACCAGCTACTCGCCGCCAGAATTGCGCTGGCGCGCGGCGACACTGAAACGGCTCGAAAGAGTCTCGCCGTCGCACTCGAGTATTTCATTGGGGTCGCGCAGCCCATCCACACCGCCGATACGCTCAAGGAAGTCGCCCATTACCTGGCGCGCGCCGGGCGCGGGCGTGAAGCGTTGATGGTGCGTGGGTTCGTCGGTAAGCGCTATCGTCCTCAGCGCGAGCTCCCGGGGGTACGCGCTCGCCACGAAGCCTCCGAGGCAGAAATCAAGTCCTCAATGTCGCTTGCCGTAATCGAGGAGTGCGCGCGGGCCGGCGAAACGCTCGAGGTGGACGACGTGCTCGCGATGCTCGGCGGGGGTCCATCGAGGCATTAACCCAGCGATAATGTGCCTAAATTCCTGGGCCGCAGCCGAGCCATAGCCTACCCTGTAAACGTCGGAGCAACAACGGCTCTTCAGGGAGACTCGTATCAATGCGTATCTCGATGGCGATCGTAAGCTGTGCGGCCACGGCCACGCTGCTCTTCGGCTGCTCGAATATGTGGCAGGACAGACAGGTTTTGCCGGTATCGGACGCAGCTTCTCCGCTAGTTCGTATTGCCGGCCTCCCCCTGACGGCGGCATCGACGCGCCCCGGACCGGTCGCGCGCGCGGCTTTCCTCTCACGAATCGCGCGTGCCGGGCACGATGCCGGCGCGGTCCGAGTATGGCTCGCGAACGTGTCTTTCAACTATCTGATCGGTCTTGACCAGTCGGGTAAAGCCGTCGATGCAATCGATGTTGGCGCGAACGGCTGTATAGGCCCGGCTAGCGTCAAGATAGATCGCTTACGAAACATTTGGGTCGGCTGCGAAAGCGAGTCATCCAAACGCCTGCCCGACGGTGCTTCGGAGCAAGAGTACAGCCGTGCGGGCTCTTTGCTCCAAACCTACACGTGGACTGCGCCTTGTCCTAAAGTTGCAAGCGAATGCCAAGCCTTTGGGTCGGGCGACGGCGGCCCGGACAATCGTGGGCACGTGTTTGCCACAGCGGCGGGGCCTGGAATTTTAGTACACGGCATACAGAAGAATCTCGATTCCGGCTTCTTTTGGTGGCGCGCCGGTGACCCGGGTGGAAACCCGACGTTCATCAGTCTTGGCAAATGGTGCGAGCCGATTTGCCTGCCGGTTTACATGGATACCGACAAGTCGGGGAACCTTTGGTTCACCTATATCGGCATCATTGGCGGCCGGGAGGGCTTTGGGTTAGGCGAGGTTGCGAGCCCGACTACCAAGCCGCAGATCGTCACGATCTTTGCACCGGATCCGTACGACCAAGTCAACGGTGTCGTCACGAGTAACGGCGGCAAAGTACTCAACGTCGTCAACACGACCAAAAGAGAAATCGACCGGTACAAACTCCCGGTGACGCCGGCTTCGAAGCCTCTCAAGACGCTCGGCCCAACGCTTTCAGGGGACGGCGGGCTTGGGTTTCCGGTCGCGGGCGGTTTCAACAAGGACGAAACCAAGCTTGCAATCGGCGACCAGGGCGGCTGGCTGGATGTCGGAACGGTGGCTTCAAATAGATGGAAGGCCGTTCTCAATCTCCAGTTTTTCCCGAACGTCGATTCCGCTGCGTACACGCCGTCAGACAAGTGAACAGGCCTCTATGAAGGGAGTCTCCATACCCATGCGTATCTCAGCAGCGACCGCAACCATTGCGGTCCTGGCGGCAACGCTCGTTAGTTGCTCGAGTATCTCGCCGGGTCCGCCGGCGTTGCCCGGTACGAATGCATCCGCGTTGAACCGGTCAATCGCTACGGCGTACGCAGCCGGTAAGCCGCTCGCCAGGCGGCCGCGACCGACGGCAGCCGAGCGCGCGGCGTTCAAGTCGATGCTCGAACGCGTTGGGCACGATCCCCGGTCCGTCGCGATATGGCTCGTCAATACGCAGTTCTATACTTTGCTTGGTCTTGACCGATCTGGTTCCAAGGTCGTCGACAGCATCGACGTCGGTTCCAAGCAGTGCGTGCAACCGGGATCCGTCAAGATCGACGAATCGCAAAACGTCTGGGTCAACTGCTTCAATGCCGTCAATACCGGTGGTCCATATATCGGTAACACCGGTTCGGAACAAGAATACACAAGCAGCGGCTCCCTTCGCCACACCTACAAATTTCCCGCGGCGTGTCCTCCTACAACGACGGGGTGCCAAGCGTATTCAGATGACGGCGGCCCGGATAACCACGGACACGTCTTCGCGGACCTGTCTTACGGCCTGTACTTCAAAAATGGCCAGCAGGGTCTTCTCGATGTCGGCTTCTACTGGTGGAACGTCGGCCACCCGAAGGCGAAGCCGGCGTTCATTGACTTAGGCCCCGGTTGCCAACCGATTTGCGCGGCTCTCTGGATGGATACGGATCTAGCGGGGAACATTTGGTTCACCTACATCGGCTATAACGGTGTAAGCCACGGGTACGGATTGGCTGAGATTATCAATCCGACGAGCAATCCGAAGGTCGTCACAATATTGCCTCAGGGGCAATATAAGGCTGCCGCCGGCGTCTTCAGGAGCGATGCTGGGAAGACGCTCAATGTCGTCGACTCGAGCACCCGGGATGTCTATCAGTACCGGCTCCCGGTCACGCCGGCGTCGAAGCCGTTCAGAATCCTTGGCCCTACACCTGCGGGCTTCTCGCAGGGGGGGCAGGCGTGGGCCTCCCCGATAACGGGCGGCTTTAACAAAGCCGGGACCAAAGTTGCGATTGGCGACGCAAACGGGGGCTTGACATCGGAACGGCGGCATCAAACACGTGGAAGCCGGTTCTCAATTTGAAGTTTCTCCTCGAGAGCTTCGGCGCTTCGTATACGCCTTCGGGTCGGTGAACGACATGGAGACGATGAACGGTTTACCTTTACGGAAGCACGCGACGTCGCGTTGGCTTTATATAGCAATGATAACCGCCGCGTGCGCCCTTGTCGCATGTAGCGGGACCGAAAACAACACGCCGCCTTTGCCGCCGGCGCCGACGCCGGCGCCAAGTGCGACCCCAGCACTTAAACTTTCCGGAACGATGGTGCAAAACTATACCTACCGCTATCGTTCCCCATCAACGCAGCCGCCGCTGGAGATCACCACGAAGGTGGACCAGGAAGTTTCGATGGCCGGCGGCCAAGCGCCGAAGGGTTACCCTGTTGGTTCGAATCAGATCGTCCGCATACGCGAACGCGACGAAACGAAGCTGTCGACGAACTCGTCCACAACGGTCGCCTACGTTGCTAGCGAGCCATCGGAGGATCTGCTGTACGCCTCGTCGACGCAGATCGACGGCGCCGCGGGCGCGCAGTCGAGCACGAGCACGACGAAGTACGCTTCCCCGCGGGTCGTTTCAAGGAGCGGCGCCGCCGAGTGGTCGAACTCGCCAGCACGAACGATCGACGAAACGTTCTCGGATGGTCACCGCGAAGACCGCACCGTCGCCGGCGACGGCACCTATGTCGAACGCGGAACGGCCGTGGATTACGCCGGCTTGCTCGCGCCAACCACACTCCGCGACATGTCGACCGGCGTCGGCTTCTATGCAGGGCCGTTCTTGGCTTGCCCGCCGGACACGGCGTTCGAGTTTTCCGCTCCATCCGGTACGCCGCCGCGGATTTTGCTAACTACGAAATCCAGCGCCACCTCTTGCGGCCTGACACCATTTAGGTTTCCGGCCTCGTTCGTAGGAAATCCCACATTCTACACCGAGTCCGATACGAGTAAGCAAACGACGGTTCCGTCGTCCTGCGGCACCCCGAAGCAACACGCCAACGACGTTCGATCGACGACCATTTTTCTGGACACCGTCATCGGTTACGTCGAACGTAGCCAGTCGGATGTGTATACCGCTCCCCAAGGAACCGTCTGCGTCGTTTATAGCGATACCATGCTGATCTATTACGATTGGCAAGGCGATACTCCGGCAACACTATACCTATCGACGAACGCCAAACCGATCGCAAGCGTCGTCACGCAAGAGACGCTGGTTGTACCAAACCGGGGCGCCGCATTGCCTGCGATTGCGGTGGGCGTGCTCGAACGGCATTTCGTCGCCTCGCTGGAGCCGCAACGCGAACGATTGCGTTCGGCGATGATCCGTCAACTTACGAACGTTCAGGGAGGTGTTCGATGAACCGTAGTTTTGCGATTGCGATCGCAGTGTCGGCGCTGGCCGGCTGCAGCGGCGTCAACCCGGCGCCGAAACTTGGTGGGATGCCGTCCTCAGCCCTTGCCGCGAACGCGGCTCTCGTAGCCTCGTCGGCGTTGCAACCCTATCGGGGCGCTGCAGACCTGGCATCATTTGAATGGGGGCGCTCGGTTCGCGAGGGCATGTCCTTTGCCTCACCGGCGAAGGTGGGCGCTTTGGAGGTAACGGTGCAGGTACGGATGCGCAATCCGCAAGGTTTGCTGCGGTACGCCGAAAGCGCCTCCGATCCGCATTCCTCCAACTACCGCCATTTCCTAACGCCGCAGCAGATCGCCGATCAATTCGGGGCGACGAAGTCGGACTATGGTGAGGTCGCGCGATACTTCGAGAACCTCAAGGTACGCGTCGGCATGTGGCCGCAACGAGAAACACTCACCGTGACGGGAACGTTCGATCAGCTCACCCGTGCGTTTGGGACGTCGTTCCGCTACTTTCATTACGCAGGACAAACGGTCGTCGCGCCGATGGACGTGCCGCATTTTAGCAAAGTCTTGCCCGTGACGTCGGTGTTGAATCTTTCGACGTATGATCCACGAGCGCGCTACTTCGTCCGCGGCATCAACTCCCGCTTCAGCGGATATTCGCCTCAACTGCTGGCCAGCGGCCTCGATTACGCCGGCGCTTACACCGCGGGCGACAACGGTCGTGGCGTGTACCTCGGCGTCAACGGGACAGGACCGATTTCGCGGGCCGACGTGCCGGCCTTGGGTGCGCTCTACCACACTCGCGTAGCGAGCGTCGTGCAGGTAGTCGCTTCCCCGCAGCCACCAAGTGACGCCAACGGCGGCACGGGCACCGGAACGGTCGATCCATATCCTCCCGGCTTGCAATCGCCACCGCCCGTTACCTTGCCCTGCCAAAACGCGCCGCCTCCCTACGGTCCGAAATTACCACGCGTGCAATCCCGAAGACGTCGAAGCGCAGCTCGACAGCGAGCAGGTCGCGAGCTTAGCACCGGGTGCAACGGAACTGTTTTACATCGCCTATAATCCGACGATCTGCGTGAACTCGAACGGTGCCGTCATCCAAAACAAAAAGAACGGAAGCTGTCCTAAAGGAGCCTTCGAGTTTCCGCTCATCGGTATCCAGCTCGCCGACGATTCACTGCAACAGGCGATTGCCGACAACCGGGCCGACACGCAATCGTTGAGTTGGGGAGGTCCGGAGAACGTCGCATTCGCGAGCGGCTACATCTCGAACGATCCGAACAAACCCGGAGTCGGGCAAGTTGAATTCGCATCGCTCGCGGCCGAGGGCATCGCGGTCTTCGTCTCGTCTGGCGACAACGGCGCGTGGGAATGTTTCGATCCGAACACAGGAGCGCCGCTCGGCATCGCTTGCCCTAGCTATCCCGCGAGCGATCCAAACGTTACCGCTGTGGGCGGCCTCAACGTCCCCATTCTTGATGACGGACGGCTCGGCGGCCAAATCACAGCATGGGCCGACAATACGACCGCCGGCGGAAACGGCTCGTTTGACAATAACGTCGGATCGGGCGGAGGCATCTCCGCGTACCTGAAAGCGGCCCCTTGGCAGTCGGCAAAAATAGGCAATAGTATGCGCGAGGTACCGGACGTCGCTCTCGATGCGGATATTAATACCGCACCGTCGGTCATCATCGACGCCGCATTCCCCGGTTGGGGACAAGTCGCAGCGGTCGGCGGTACGAGCGCCGCGGCGCCGGAGGCGAACGCCGAATGGGGACTGGTGCTCTCGGCCTGCGCCCGGAACCCGTCGTGCGCGACCGCCGCCGGTGCTAAGCCATATCGCCTTGGGAACGCCGCGCCGCTCTTTTATTCGCTCTATAAAACGAAATCTTACGGCGACGTCTTCTTCGACGTTGTCTATGGGAGCAATCAAGCCGTCCCAGCACCCACGCCCGCGCCGCAACCCGGCCATAGGACGGCACCGCTTCCGACGCCGGGCGGCTATAGCGCGGGCAAAGGCTACGACATGGTGACGGGGTTGGGCGCTCCGTTCGGCGGCCATCTCGTCGATTCAATAGTCAAGGGCACGACACCGATCCCGTGATCGGCTAGCATTAAAAGCGCTGGCAAGAATGGTGATCACCATCGGCGACATCGAGCGCTTCACCTGGATCGCGCGATGCGCCCGGCATAGAAGAGGCCATCGTCGCGCCACGATCGTCCAAGTCCTCGAGATCATGCTGCGAGCGATGGAAGCTCGAGACCCGGACACGTCCGGACATGCACTGCGCGTTTCTCAGTACAGCGCGGCCGTGAGCACGAGTCTCGGCCAAGAGCCGCATGCAGTTGAGGAGTGCAGAACCGGCGGCCTGCTCCACGACATTGGCAAAATCGGAATACGGGACTCGATCTTACAGAATCCCGGGCCGCTGTCGCCATTTGAGCGTCATCACGTCGAGAAGCACCCCGACGTAGGCGCCGCGATCGTGGAGAACCTTCCGTTCATGCATCAATTTATGCCGTTTATTGCTTGCCATCACGAGCGCTGGGACGGAAAGGGTTATCCGGCAAAGCTTCACGGGTGCGACATTCCGTTAGAGGGCAGGATCTGCGCCATCGCCGATGCCTTTGATGCGATGACGACCTCTCGGCCGCACCGCCCTGCGAAAGGGATCGACTTCGCGCTTTCTCAACTCTTAGCTGGCCGAGAGACGCAGTTCGATCCGAGCTGTGTCGACGCGTTCTTCGCGGCGATCGGTGCCGGTGCCATCCCGCAGTCTTTTCCGGCTGAGAGTTCCGCTGATTCTCTGGCCGAGCATCATTTACATCGGTCTTTTCTACGTTAGATACGCCTTGAAAACTAGATACGCCATGAAAACTCTTTACTCCCATACGAAACAATCAGCCTCCCGGTCAAGCGCGGAAGGCTGTTCTTTGGTTCGTACTTTGCGGCGGCGAGTCGATGCGCTGAACCTCCGGCGGTGCGCACTTTACTCAATGCTCTGGGTGTTAGCGCCGGAGTAAAATTGACCCACCCCGCCGGTTGAAAGTTGACCCACCTGAATCGATCGCGAACATCTGTTCGCGATGCATACGAAGGAGATTCAGGTGGAGATTTTAGTCCTGAGTCGCCAAGGCAAAGGCATCCGCGAGATCAGCCGCGAGACTGGTGTCGTCCGCAACACCCTGCGAGAGGTGCTGCGAGGAAAGAGCGACGGGCAGTACGGCCCGCGCCAGCCTCGACCGACGAAATTGGACGTCCATAAAGAGTACCTGCGGGACCGGCTCGAGCAAGCCGGCGATGTGCGAGCGAGATCGCAAACTGTCGCAAACATGCAACGCTCAAGGAACGCCCGGTCGATCGTTTCTCCTACGAACGCTCCAGTCTCGCTGCTCTACCCGTGCCGTACGGTGGGCAACGCGCTATCGCGGCCGGTAGTACTTCGATTCCCGTTTCGATCCCCGTCGAATCGTTCCAACATCCGCTAGCGAAATACGAAGAGCTTGCCAAGGAGATCGCGGCGTGAACGGTTTGGATAAGATCGAAGACCTTTGTCAGCGATTGGCGATGGGTACAATGGCGACCCAACTCACGCACGTTTCCGAGGAGGCGGCGCGCTGCGAGTGGAGTTATCAGGAGTTCTTCGAGCGATTGCTCCTTGCGGAGAACGTGATCGACAAGAACGCAGCCGAACCTTGCTTACACGGACTGCTGGCTTTCCGGCGATCAAGACGCTAGAACAGTATGATTTCGAGTTTGCGACCGGAACGCCAAAGGCGCAGCTAACAGAACTCTCTACGCTAGCCTTTGTTGAGCGAAGCGAGAACGTCGTGCTGCTTGGTCCATCTGGCGTCGGCAAGACACATCTGGCGGTTGCTCTTGGATATAAGGCGACGCAATCCGGGATGAAAACGCGTTTCGTATCGGCTGCCGATCTGATGCTGCAACTGACGACGGCTCATCGCCATGGACGGCTCAAAGAGCATTTGCGGCGCTCGATCCAACTTCCCAAACTACTCATCATCGACGAACTCGGATACCTGCCGCTCACTCGAGACGAGGCCAGCCATTTTTTTCAGGTCATCGCGCAACGATACGAACACGGATCCGTCATCATCACCAGCAATCTCCCGTTCGCACAGTGGGACACGGCGTTTGCCGGCGACGCAACAATGACCGCGGCGATGCTCGATCGGCTTTTGCACCACGCGCACGTCGCCATGATCACCGGCGACAGCTATCGGCTCCGCGAACGCCGCAAGGCGGGGATCACTCTGCCAGCATCAAAATCCAAGACCAAGGTGGGTCAAATTGAAACCGGCGATTCCCGGGTAGGTGGGTCAGTTTTCGCCCGGCGTTAACAATCCTGGCTTCTGCGGGGGGCGAGCGCATACAGTTGCGCACACAGTTGACCGCGGATTCGTGCCGATTCGTGCGGCCGACCGGTGGCTCTGAATTGCCAAAATGTGCGAATTTGTACGAGGGAATTGCGGCGTTCAGCCTACTAGCGCAGATTCGTGCGGTTACGCAAGCAGCTGACTGTTAATCAGGCGAAATAAACTTTCCGCGGGGCTTCTTCTATGTTAATCCGGGTCGCCGCCCACGAGTTTGAGCCAACGCGAACGAACTGACGCTTTCACGTTGGACGGAAGGTAGTTCTTGCACCGGGTCGTGTACGTTTCGGAGATCGGTGTGTACTTGTTCGGCGCAGCGTTGAAATCGAAGAAATCGTTGAGGTTGTTGACGTAGGGCGATGTATCCGTTGCCGCTCCGCCGAGTCGACCCAGCCCAAATACATCTTCGGTGAACTTCAGCAGCGTTGCAAACTCAACGTTCGTGTGGATGACCCCACGCCGGGCGTAGGGCGAAACGACCAATAGTGGTACGCGGAAGCCGGGCCCCTGCTGATCGCGTACGACGTAAGGAGGTACGTGGTCGTAAAAGCCGCCCCAGTCGTCCCACAGGATGAAGACGACGGTGGAATCCCAGTCTTTACTGGCTCCTATCGTGTTCAGGAGACCAGCAACCCAACCAGGCCCGCAATATCCGCCCGGTACGCCCGGGTGATCGGAAGTAAACGCGAGCGGAAGTATCCAGGTAACCGCCGAGAGCTGCCGCTTGGTATTGCTGCGCGATGGATTCTCGTCTTGAAAGAATGCGGTGCTGGGCGTACGCCAGTGAGGGAGGTTGATATTGTCGTTTTTGTAAGGTCCGTACTTGTCGTAACAGGTTTTCCAATCGGGCTGATTCGGGACCCAAGCACTGCTATGCCGTATCACATAATTGACGTCGAGCCCGATGATACTCGAACACATGCTCTTCGCATAAAGAGTCCAAGTCACACCCTTCGCGTCGGCTAGATCGGCGATGGATCGATACGGCGAAGTCTGGCCAAAACATGGGAAGGCGCCGGTTGGAGAGGCGCTCTCGATGCCGGAAGCGTCGATAGAGAACGTGCTGGTTTTTGGCGGCGAATCGCAACCCCACGGCACGTAAGCGCAGAAGTGTAGATTCGTGATCGATGTGTTGCAATCTACAGCCGAAGGATATACGGGCGAATCGACGACGTTGTTCGATTGTCCGGAGAAGAGATACTGGTGCGCGGTAAACGACTCGCTGTTGTGTCCCATGAAAAACCTATCGCCGAGCGCGTAGGCCTTGGCGATGTCCCAGTACGGTTGGCTTTCGGAACGATTCACGTAAGAGTAGATCGTTTTTTCATCGACGCCCGGCGGCGGCTTCGCGCCGGCCTGCGTAAGGGCGTTGAGGTTGAACCCGTTCATCAAACACGGCGACGGCCGGCCGACGGGGAAGGGTATCGCCGGCGGTCCCGCAGCGCCCGCGTTGCACGCAAGCAACCAGTTTGGGTGATAGTTGTTCGGATCACCCAACGAGCTGATGCTGCTTGAGCTTTCGATATTGACCTGAGACAGATTGATCGTTCTTCCATCGGCCGTTTGCCCAGTCAGGGCGGCATCCGCTCCCGGGAAGGGATTGGGACCGCCGAAGATGTTATCGAACGTGCGATTCTCCTGAATGATGAAGACGACATGTTTGATCTTATCCTTAGCCACGAAGGATGGCGTCACGTGTCCCGCGGCACTCGTCGCGACCGGAATTCCCGTCCCTGCCGGTGCGTGCGAGCAGGCGGTGAGCAAGACTGCCGTCGCAAAAGTAAGCGCGAGCTTATGCACGATGCTTTTCCTCATTGTCCTAGGCCCTCCATCTGCACGATTTCTCCACCTTGGTTGTCGTCGAGAACGTTTACGAAGCAGCGTGTCTGACATCCAGGTTTAACCGCGACTCCGACAGGCTGGTCCCACGACGTGCCGGCATAGCTGAACCGCCCTACACTCGGAATCTTTAGCACGGCGGGACCAAAAGAGTCGATGACGTATGCGCCGCCACCGGCGTCGGCTGCGCTCGCGATCAAACTTACGAATGGTGCGCCGTTACCGACCTCGGTCACGGTGACGTTGGGCGGCGTCGCCGCGATCCGCACGACTTTAGACAAGCGTCCGGGCGGAAACGCTAAAGTAGCAAAAACCGTGCTCGGCATATCGAATTTGCTTTGCTCGGCCGCAACGGACGTTATTACTCCACTCAAATGTACGGTGTAGGAGCTATTCTTCGCCGGCAAATGCGTATGCGGGTCGAGCGAGTGAAATTCGACGTCGTGTCCGCCGCCGTACGGCGGACCGGTGGTTGTAGCAAAATACAAGTACTTCTCGTCAACCGCAATGTGCGCGGTGCAACAGGTCAGAGAAATACCGGTATTAACGACCGTGCCCCCGTTGTTGAAGGGTGGCTTTACTAAGTAAACGGTATTGCCGGCAAGTACGTAGACGTCTGACGGTTGTAACGCGTCAACTTCCAAGCCGGTAATGTTCTTGAAGCCGGAGCCGATTTTGTAGAGCAAGCTCCCGTCCGGTTTATACACCGACACGTACGGGTTAGCGTTTGCAACGTAAAAGTCTCCGTCGATATCTTCAGCGATGTTCGTTGGATCGTTCAGGCTCGTCACGATCGTTTTGCTCGTCGGGAGCCACGACACGGTGACGGCGCCGCTTCCGAAGTGGACGCCCTGCACGGTAACAACGTGGCTCACCGTCACGGGGTCGTAATAGCTCGAACCGCCGCCCCCGCCCCCGTCCTTGATGTCGCGGCCATCCGTCTCGTGAATGCTGGCGGAGCCGCCGCCGCCTCCGAAGCTTCCCCCTCCTCCGCCGCCGCCGCCGAAGGTCGATTGAGGGGCGGAATCGCGGCTCGCACCAGACCCCCCGGTGCCGGTGGACCCCCCGACCGCGTAATCCGAACCGGGTTTTCCCCCCGCTCATTTGTGAGCCACCCGTTGCGTCGGTATAACCGCAGCAGCTAAGGCCACCTCCGCCGGTCGCGCCGCCGCCGTCTCCACCGGTCCACCCGCCACCCGAAGAACCGCCGCCCCCGCCGGCAATGATCGCGACACGGCGATCGACCAGCGCAAGAGAGGTAGCTCCGCCTCCGCCGCTGCCCGGGCTGCCGCCGCAACAACCGCTGCCGCCGTTCCCGCCGCCGTTAAAACCGCCAGTTCCGTCGGATTGACCGACGCCACCCGCACGAACGTACAGCGACTCTCCCGGCGTTACCGAGATCGTACCGCTCACGCAGCCGCCGGGTGCTGCGGCGCCCTGAGCACCTTGCACGCGAACCGTTACGCTTGTCACACGCTCGGGCACAAACCATCTCGTTTCGGCGCCCGCGTATGAAAACGTGTGAATCTGAGCGTCGTTCGGCGGAGTAGTTGTTGGAGCGGGCGAGGGCACGATACAGGGCAGCGGTGGTGGCACGCCGGCCTCCAAATGATTCGCTGCGCCCCCGGGTATGGAGGGAGTTTCCAGCACTGCATTTCCACGTCCGCCGCATCCAGCGAACAACGACAGGCTGCAAAGCAACCCTACCACGGTACCGGAAATGGAAAACGAACGTCTCATCACTTCCCGCTTCCTGCGACGGCACTCTTAACGCGCAAACGAATCGACTGGGTGATTAGTTCTCGCCTCGGCTTGAGAAATGCCTCTCGGCTTCAGAACACCCTCATCCTACTCGACACGGAAGCCGGCGCGATGAGGGTCGGGCATCCGCGACGCTGGTCCGGCCGAATTCCGTCGCTATCACCGTCAATCCGTAGAGCGCGTAGACGCCTGAAAGGCTTTTCTGCGAACTTCGACGGCCTTCTAGCTCTTGCATGAAACTTCAAGCCGTCTAACATTTTCTAATCCCGTTGGCGCTACCACCGGAAGCCCGTAACCACGGGCTTTTTTGATTCGCGAAAGCTGCGCGTGGGCCGGCTGTTGGCCGGGATCCATTGTCCCCGAACCTGCAACCGCTTGTGCGACCACTCCCCCGAGAAGTGAGTCAAGCCGCGCTGCACAAGTGCTCATGCCGCGCCTTTGCCGATCCTCAAACCTTGGCCTTCTGCTGGTTATCGAATCGCCGCAGTGCTGCCAAAGTACGATAACTCATGGTTCGTCAGCCAGGATCAATTGCGCCGCTTGACCGCAACCATAAACGTCGGTGCGTTTAGTGTGGCCGGTGGGGATGCGAGGCGTTACGGAAGAATCCGTCCTGGTCCGTCGATGCCGCGAACCTGAAGGTTCAACGAGGAATCAACGCGCCAGGCATCCCGAGGCGGCTCCTTTGGTACCCATCGAGCCGCACACACTCGAACTTCCAGAAGCCGTGATACGACGTTCGCGACTGGCACTTTCCCTAGCACCACTCTGCCGGGGGAAACCTTTTGTCCTGGCGAAGCGTTTCTCTCGATAGCTGAGGGAACGAGGTAAAACCATGGCTGCTTTTGCACGAGCCGCATGTGTCGTGGCGATTTTAGCGATTGCCATCTGCGGATGCGCGCAGCGTTCACCCGGTGCGCTTCCGATGGTAGCGGCGCTCGCCCGATCGGCGAGCGAACCGGCGGCGAAGAGCGGTACGCTCTCGCACCGGTTCTCGGTCGACTTCCCTAGCCCCGTCAACTTCGACGACGCAGGCGACGCACCGTCGGTCTCGATGATAACACCGACGAAGATCGTCGAAGAGAACGCAAAAAACGGGTCTTTGATCTATCGCGTCGGCGACGTGGCCGCCGACAACGTGAATTGGCGTGCGGGTGTGCTCAGCGGCGGCGGATTCCGCCCCGCCCTCGCAACCTACGGCAACGAAGTCGTCGACGTGCACGTCGACGGGGATAACAACCTGCTGTATCGCGTCGGCTCACTTTCCGGCAACTCCATCGCCTGGGGACAGTCGCAATCTTTCGAAACCGGGGCGTTCGGACGGGTAGCCTTTTCTGGAGCAGACACGATCCTTGAAGTTCACGACGGTGCAAACGGACAGGTGTACTATACCGTCGGTTCCCTCAACGCTGCCAAGAAGAAAATCGCCTTCGGAAAGAGCACCTCTTACGATAACGGCTACGCTCCCAGTGTCGCGGCGAACACCGCGGGCACGGCGATCGAAGTTCACGGCGGCGGGGTAGCCTACGGAACGTCACATCTGTATTACACCATCGGTAAAATCGACGCGACATCGAAGAAGGTTACGTGGGATACCAGCCAAGAGGTCCCCGGAACAACGACATCGCCGTCGAGCGTCGCATGGAGCCCACAGGGATACATCGTCGTTTCATATGTCTGCACGGCTCCGTACCCGTTTAACCTGTACTACCTCTGCACAATGATGGGAACGCTAAACTCCGACAACAAAACGATAAGCTGGTACGGAGCGCAGCGCTCGTACTTGCTCAACGGCTATCCGAGAAAACTGTCGGTCACGTTGAACGGCGATACGGCCGTCGCCGCCGTCGGATTCGACGTGATCTACAATTCGACGTCGATCCAATATGCAGTTTCGCTGTTAAGCGATCGCGCCAACTGGGAGGGCGACCGTCTCGACTCGTCGCTCAAGGGCAAGACGCTTCATCAGATCGTGTTCCCGGCCTCGCACGATGCCGGGATGTACAAAGACGTGTCCGGCGGAACGGGCACGGAGGCATTGGCACAAGACCAAGATCTCTACGGCCAGCTCACCGGCGGCCAGCGCTACTTCGACCTCCGCCCGGACTATAATCTACGTTTTAATCACGGTCCGGTCGACGGCCCGCGCGTTCAAACCGGCCTCAACGATGTGGCAAAGTTCATGAGCGAGGGGCATCGCGAAGTCGTCATCTTGAAGTTCTCGCATTTCGATTTCGGCAGCGATGCGACCCTGTATCCCAAGCTCCTTAAGATGATCAAGACGACGTTAGCCACCTGGCTCTATACGAACTCAACCGGGAAGCGCCTCGCAGATATTCCGTTGACCGATCTCCTCAAGAGCGGTCACGGTGTCGTACTGCCGGTCGTGGACATCGGCTATCCGACGAACGTAGACGGAATCTACACGTATCGCGACTGGGAAAACCAGCACGGCCCGCAGACCGGGCAAATCACCGCTTTCGATCAATACACCGACAGCGAAATCTATTCGACGATGAGCCAGGATCAGCTGAATAAGTTCGCTGCGTTTAAGGGGACGATGAAGTACGCCCCCGGGACACCGTGCGACTTCTTCCTGCTTTCCTGGACGCTGACGCCGGTATCCCTGGTCTACTCCGTTGCCCCCGTGGCTAACGCGCACCTCGGGAGCGTAATGTCCGGCGTCGCGCGTAACAAATACGGCCAAATCCCAAACATACTCTACGTTGACTTTTACGAGTGGAGCGGCGCCGCCGACGTCGCGATCGGAATGAACGGACGCTTCTAGCGGTTCACTGCGGCTTAAAGCTGATTAGCGTCATCTTGGCTCCATCGGGGTCAGCTTGAGCTGCATTCATCACGCCGGTCTTGCCGTAACGATACGCTCCTGATCCGCGCCCTTTCCATATTCCTCATTCTTAACAACGGTGATAGCGATGTCGCCGGCAACTTCGGTTCCTGGCGGCGACGCCCACGGTCATGTGGATGTTCTCAGCCTACAATGCTGGCAAAAGCCACGTCGCGGGCGAAAAGCAAACCGACACAATCGAAACCTTCTCCGGTCGCTGCTAATAGATTCTCGGCGACGATCTACATGGAACCGCGACATTCACAATGGCATTTCGTAGGAGATTTCTAGAGAGCGCCGCAAATACTGTCGCACTTTTCTCCAACTTCCAGACGGCTCAAGCCACGGTTACGACGGTGCCCGAAAACTGGTCGAGACCGCTCTAGCGCTCAACAGCGAATCGCCGAATGTTGAGTTTAAGGCTGGCGCTCCCTGGAACTTGCTAAAGCTAAGCGTGATAAAAACAGTGCTGGCCATGTCCAATCTTCAAGATGGCGTGCTTCTCATCAGACATGATGGCTCTAAAGCATCGCCCTTGCGCTATTTCACCAATGCGTCGAGGATTGGGACCGTGAGTTTGCTGTTGTCGATTTGTCCTTCGTTGGTTAGGACCGTCACCGATATGCGTTTTGATGGAATCGTTGCGGTAAATGCGTTGAATCCGAACGTGCCGCCGTTTGCGCCGTAGACGGTGACTCCATCAAGGGTGAAGTGACCAATACCGCCATAGCAATACGTCGACAGGTCTTTCATTTTGTTGTCGCCGCCGGTGTATGCGGGCGTTCCGTCCGAAAGCGTCCCCGGTTCGTAAAACGTGTCGCGCCATTTTCCATGCAAGACTTTTCCGGCAAGGAGCGCGTTACCCCAAATGTTGAGGTCCGCAACCTGCCCGACGAGAAAGCCCGCGCCGTCGACCTGCCGCACGTTCCACGGCAGGGCTTCGTTCATCGAACCAACCTTGAACGAATGCGTTCCGGCGGGTGCCATCTTGTCCAACTCGTCGATCCACAGCTGATAGCCTTGTGCGGAATTAGGTTCGATCGCCAGCATGCGGTATCCGTGCACGGTCTGCATTCCGAGCGGTTTGAAGAAGTTTTCCCGTAGGAACGCTTCGAACTCGCTGCCGCTCGCTTTTTCGACGATACGGGCTAGGATGACGTAGCCGCTGTTGTCGTACACGGCTTTCGTACCCGGGGTAAACTCGAGCGGCTGCGAGGCGGCATAATCGAGACCCCATTGCGGGCCAACGAAGGGAAGCGGCCCGATCTCGAGCGCGTATTTTGCCGAAGCAGTGAAGTCGACGATGCCGCTGACGTGCACCAGCAGTTGGCGGATCGTCACCGGGAACTTCGCAAACGCCGGGATCCATTTGCCGGCGGGATCGCCCAGCGAAAGTTTCCCTTGTTGTGCGAGCAGCAGAATCGCCGCAGCCGTGAATTGCTTGGTAATCGAGCCGTACTGATATTGCGTCGCCGTTGTCGCAGGCGTGCGATCTCCAAGGTTACGCATGCCGAAGGCGCGGTTGTAGATCATCTGCCCGTCGCGATCGACGCGGATCACGACCGAGGGGATCTGCCGTTGGCTCATGCCGTCGGCGACGGCGGCTTCGATGTTGTGCGTCTGAGCCGGCGTGAGCAACACGACCGACAGCAGCAGCTTCAGAGAGAACGTAAACACGACGCCTCCTCCTAGAGGGTTTGCCTAGCTGTTCTTCTCCGATGCGGCGACCGCGTTGAGCAGTCCGTCGAGCATTCCCGGAAACATGTCGTCGATGAGATCGCGACGCAGGGAGACGAATTTCTTCCGGCCTTCGTATCGCGACTGGATGAGCCCCGCTTAACGCAGCACTTTGAAATGATGCGTGAGGTTTTGCTTACTGGTCACGTCGAGGAAATCGAAGGGGCAGAATTCCTCTTGCGCGGCGATAGCGCGAACGATTCCGAGGCGTGTCGGATCGCTCAGCGCCGCGAGGATGCCGTAAATCGTGATGTCTACTCGCTCGGGGATCCAGTCGGTTCGAGCGACGACGGGTTCGATGGGTTCTTGCATGCTGCCGGAGCCAGCTACGTCTACTGGCACCCTCTCCCACGATGCCCGGCTGTCCTATGTCCCTCGCCGTGGACGGCCGATCCGGCCGTGGAACGACTCCTAGTACCGGCTGAAATGACGGGAAGCCGACTGTTAATCGGCTGGTCGGGTCACGAGCGCGTCTACTAAAATGTCTACTTACCAGTTGCATCGGGCTGCATCAATCTGCAGTCCCCGAAACCCTCGACTTACGAATTTAGCCTGATTTCCGGTATGGTTTTGCACTGATCTCCATCTACTCTTACGGGTTCGATCCCCTTGGCGCTACCACGTTGTCACCCTGAGCTTGTCGAAGGGCCGCCTCGTATTTACGGGGCGTTTCTCTTTGGAAGTGACGCTGGCGACGCCGCAGGTCCCGATACGTGCGGTCCAGTAGGACCGGAGTGGTGATTCGCGACCCAGCTCTTGGACGTGGAAAGTCTGCTGCTATGTGGGCGGTCCTTATCGGCACTCCCGCCGTTTCCATCGCGCTGCTCCTCGATCGCCGAAGTATGTGGATGGACGAAGCGACGAGCATGTTCGTCGCGAGTCGCGACTTCGCCGGAATGGCCGAGATTCTGCGCCACGTCGACGCTGTCTTCGCATTTTACTATGTCGTGCTTCACGCGTGGCTAGCGTTCGGCAACGGGACGGTTTATGCGCGATTGCTCTCGTCGCTGTTTGCAGTCGCCGCGTTGCCATTCGTCTTCGCCATGACCCGTCGGCTGGTAAATCGCGACGCGGCGTTTCTCGCGACGCTAACGCTCGGAACCTCTTATACCTTCCTTCGATACGCCGTAGAAACGCGGCCATACAGTCTCGAAATTTTGTTATGCGCGATCTCGGGCTACTGCTTCGTCTCGCTTCTAGACGCACCACGCAGGCGAACGTTTGCGGTCTACGCGGCGGGAACGTTACTCGCGATTTACGCGCACCCGCTTGCAATCCTGTGGCCGTTTGCACATATCGTATCGCTCGCCGTCGTGCCGCGTTCGCGCGCATTGCTTCGCGGTTTTGCCCTAAGCGCGGCAGCCGTCGTAATCGGCCTGCTTCCGCTCGCGGCCGGCGTCCGGCTTAACGGTACGCGTCAAATCGACTGGATTCCACCGATGACGTTCGAGGGCGTGCTGCAATTCTTCCAGGTACTCGCGGGCGGTGACGGCGGTGGCCCGTTTGGCCACGGCGAACTCGCAGTCGGGGTTGCTCTCTGCACGCTCGCCGGTGCGATCGTCGTGCTGCGCTCGGTGAGCACGCCACTCGCGCGCGTTCTTCCTATTTGGCTGCTGTTGCCTGTCGCGACGATGCTGGCTATCTCAGTGTGGAAACCAGTGGACGAGAGCCGGTACTTCTGCTACCTGGTGCTTCCGGCATTCATGCTGACCGGCGTCGCGCTCGATGCACTACGCTGGTCAGCCGGGCGCCTCGCGTGTCTCATCGCGATCGTCGGTCTCACCTTCGGAGGCGTCGGGCAGATGCTCAATTATCGAGGCGAGGATTGGCGAGCGGCGTCGGCGTTCTTGGACCGAGCCGCGCCGTCGGATGGTGTGATCGTCTACACAGAGAACGCGTTGCGTCCCCTTCTCTACGCTCAAAACGAACGCGGTATTCCACCGCGGGGTGTATTGATCTACCCGAGAATTGTGCCCTGGATCGGCGACCAAAACCACCAACCCGTGCCTGCCGACCTTTCGCAGCGCGCTGCGCGTCTCTATCCGCGGGTTTGGGTCGTGCTTTCGCATCACCCCTCAGCGTGGGAGTCAGCTATCCTTGGGCCAATGCGCCGGCTATACGACGACGTCCAAACTGAGGACCTTGGCCTCATAGAAGTGCACGAACTTCGAGCGCACGCATCGCGTCGTTGACGCCCGCGAGCGCACGATCAATCTGTCGCTAGGGGCATCATTCCTTTTTCACCCCGGAGGTGAAAATGAATAAAGTCGACTGCGAATTAGGCGCGGAGCAAGGCAGCGCGGCGTTGCTACGATCGACTAGCCGCCCTCTTTGCGAAATAGCGCTACGCCGCCGTACTAGGGTTGTAGTCGTCTCGGATGGCGCAATGGGATTGATGCTCGACGCCTGGATGCGGGCGTTGTGCTCGGCATTGTAATGCCGCCCGTCGTCGTCGAGCCGTTCACCGTTCCGCCGTTGTTGTAAATGGGATTTGTGTCCGATCCACCAGCAGTTGCGCCGCTCGCAGTGTACGCCGCTACGCCGGCAGTGACGTTGTTGCTCGATGCACCGCTATTGGTAATGGTTAGCGTGCCTAGGTAGACGAACGCCACCGGACCCGCGGCTGCGCCGCCACCCCCGTCGCTTAGGTTGTCCCCTTTGCCGCCGCTGATCGTTGCGAGCGCGCCGCCGCTGGCGTCCTGCGCTGCTCCCTCGTCGCCGCCGCCGCCGCCACCGCCGGGCCCACCGTTTCCACCTCGGAGGGCGAAGAAGCCGGTCGCGTCCCCGCCACCACCACCGCCGCCGCCGCCGAAACCGCCGGCACCGCCGTTGGCAGCGCCACCTCCGCCCCCGCCTCCACCGCCGAATCCGCCGTTGCCGCCCAGGCCGCCGTTATCAAAGGGGGGAGGCGTAGCCTTGCCCACGCCAGGGCTGCCGGCGGTATTGCTTCCGAACGCCAAACCTCCGACGCCGCCGAGATTGCTGCTGCCGCTTGCGGCGCCGCCACCACCGCCGCCGCCGTAGCCCCCGGCCGCTCCGTTGGCGCCTGAAGCCCCCGACCCCGTAGCGAGGATGCCGCCGGCGCCGCCACCGCCGCCGGTGTTCTGGTCGCCGGCCCCGCCGCCGCCGCCCAGGCCGCCGCCGCCTCCTCCGCCTTGCGATCCGGAGTTGTAGGTGAACGACGCCGCGCCGCCGCCATTTCCTCCGTTGGCCTCATCGTTCGTGAAGTAGTCGTTTACCAGGGCGACCGCCGCGCTTGCTTTGTTAACGAAGAGCGCCCCACCCAGCCCCGCGCCGCCGCCGCCCGAGTCGATGCCGAAGGCGCCGTCGCCGCCGGTCGCGTGCGCATTCTGAATCTGGAGATTCGCGATCGTCACGCTCCCCGTGTCCACCCAGAAGGCGCGATACGCCGACGAGCCATCGATCGTGATCCGGCCGAAGTAGGTGCCGTCGATCGTCTGGTTCTGCTGGATCGGCGGCAACGGTCCGGCGAGCGTCACCGTGCATGTGGCGGCGGCGCACATCGCGATCGTATCGAAGACGATCGTGTCGCCGGCATGCGCGTTGAGGAGTTCGTAGCGGAGGTCGCCGGCTTGACCGGCCCCGTTGCCGACGACACCGCTCACGTCGCTAGCGGCCGTGTCGTCGTCGCGCGTGACGACGTCTTCGCCGGTCGTGGTAGCGGTAAAACTCTGCGTCGGGTTGCTGTCGGCGCCGGTGGTGACCGTTAGCGTAACGCCGTTGGTTGCGGCCTTCGGGAAAATCAGGTCGGCCGTTAGCGAGGTTGCGCTGTTGACGGCGACGTTGCGCACCGTGACTCCAGTACCGGAAATCGCAGTGTTGCCCGACACGAAGCCAGCGCCGGAGATCGTCTCGCTAACGATCGTTCCCACCGAACCGCTCGACGAGCTTAACCTGAAGACGGGAACGAACGTCCCGCTGCTGCCGGTCGCACCGACTGCGCTCGCGGAGACCGTTGCCGATACGACGGGACCACCAGTGTAGCCGAACGTCGCGGTATCGCTCGAGCTCAACAGCTTATGCGCGGGGGGATTGTCGCTGCCGGAGGTCGTGATCGTCGTGGCGCCGCTCGAATCGCTATCGGCGAGCGTCACCGGATTCGCGTACGGACCGACGATGGTGTATCCGTCAGCATCCTTCGCGACGATGCTCAACAGCTGTGGCGATGCGAGCGCCGTACCGATGGTCCCGCTCGGAAGTCCGGTCAGGGCGAGTGAGGCCGGTACACCGCCCAGCGTAAGGTCGAGAGCATTCGACGTTCCCGCGCGGACGGAAAGGGGAATGTTTTTTGCCGTCGAGAGCACGTGTGCGCTCGGCGGGATTACGTCGTAGAGCGGTGGTTCATCGTAGGTGGTCGCGCTTGCGTTATAGTTTCCCGGGTAGAGATCGAAGTCGAGTACACACAGGACGACGCCGTTAGGTTTCGTGCAAGCCGGATTGAGCGCAGGCCTCAAGGCGATCGTTTCGTTGAGCTGCGTCGGACCCGTTAGCGTTAGCGTCATGCCTTGTGTTGCAGGCGATATAAATCGCGCCCGCTTGCCGCGCGGCGCCCGCGGGATACGGATGAGAGCCTTGACTCTCACTTTGCGACGGTTCCGGTGGTTGACGGCGGATGCACCCAACGAACCGCCGGCGAGCGAGGCAGGCGAATCGAAATCTCGCGGAACCATGGTGCTACTTCCGGAACAACCGGCGATCAATGTGATAAGACAGAATACAGTGAGGGGACGACGAGCCTTTGGCAGCCTCATCAGTTCAGCGTTCGACAGGAAGCGCTTCGTTGACTGCCCGCCCTTGCGACAGCGTGACCGACGCCATGCCCGGGCGGCCGGTCCTCGCGCCGCGAACGCCGAGTACGAAGATCGCGTCGCGCTCTGGGCGGCGATGCCAGGCCCATTGTCGTCGACCGTCACGCGCACGAACCGGCCATCCGCGTCCAATCCTCGGCGTTGACGCAAGACCCCGCTTTCGAACTGGGCCCTTCGAAAGCCTTAATCGATCCCGTCTTGGCGGGGTAATACGTCTACCAAAACGTCTACCAAGTACTTGCATCAGATTGCATCAGTCTGCATATGATAAAATAGTAAATCGCCCGAATTCGAGGCAATTCGCGTACGGACTGCATCAATCTGCATCCTCAATAAGGAGTTCGATTCCCGTTGGCGCGACCAACGAAAGCCCGTAACCACGGGCTTTTTTCGTTTCCGTCGCCGGGTGTCTACTTATTTGTCTACTCTCGAGAGCTTCGTCGATCGTAGAGATGGCGTCGACTTCGTCGGAATCAACGACGTGACCCTACATCCTCAGCGTGGTTTAGGTAGACCAGTCAGTAGATCGCGGGCGTGATCTCGATCCTCTTGTTCGAGACGCTGATGGCGCGCGCGGTCGCCGCTGTCTCCCGAACTGGCGCTGGCCGGCCGGGGCAACGTGTCCGCCAGCACAGGAGGATCGAGCCGGCCGAAATCGACGTCAGTGGGCGGCGGCTTATGCATTGCATGCGCCGGTCTTACTTCCGGCTTTCTCGCCGCCGCCCGGTCGTCGTCAGTGAGCGGACGGGGATGCATCGGCGGATACCTCTGCTATAGGGACGCCCGCCTTATGAGATTCTAGCTCGCTGTACTAGCCCTTGTCAGCGATTCTTTTCTCGACGGCGGGGCGCCGGGCTTTAGTGAACTCGTACAAAAACTGCGCGTTCGCCCAAACGTTCGGATTGCGATGCGACGCGCGCATGAGCGTTACGACGTCGCCTAGCCGCTCCCAGCTCTCCAAGATGAGCTCGGCGCCGAAATCGAGGAGCGTCGACGAAAGCAACAGCCGGTTGCGAACGTAAATCCCCATCTCCTCCAGGCGGGCAAGTACGATGATTTCCGGATGACGCTGTTCGGACAAATCCCAGCCTCGGACCGAGGTCAGTTCGGCCCGAAACTGCGGGTCCTCCATGCGTTTTGGCAAGTCGTTGACCACGTACATCACCGCTGCGAAGAACGATGGATCCAACATCCGGTCGATCATCGTCCGAGTGGCCTCGAACTGTCCCGAGCGTCGCATCTCCAACAGTTGATACAGCGCGATGCAGCCGGCGACGAGCAGTAGCGCCGCCTGAAAAACGCTCGAAACCGCCGTCAGCGCATCCCAACTCATGTTAGCGCGGATTCCCCATACGAGCATTCCTTTCGAGCAGATGCCGGATGATTCCGGCGGTTTTGGGATAGGCCGAACTACCCGTCCTCCGCTAAGGGCGCTCTACTCAACGGCGTGAACCAGATGGCGAGCGATCTCACCACGATGGGCATCGATCCCAGAAGCCGGCATGTCTACCAAAATGTCTACCAAGTACTTGCATTCCATTGCATCAGGCTGCATATGAAAACTTTAAATCCCGCGAATTCGGCTGAATTTCCGTACAGGCTGCATCAATCTGCATCCTCAAAAGGTGTTCGATTCCCGTTGGCGCTACCAATGCAACGACGACGCAGCGATCGTCCTCGGCGTGTTACACCTTCGCTACCGCTCGAATAACAAGCTCACCCGCGTGCGCATGCGCTTTCCCGACGTCTGGGTATAGCAAACCACTCGTAACGAGCGCGATCTAGGGGACGAGGCGCCCGATCTTCCCGTTGCCCGTGGGCGACGACTCGGTAAACCAAATCGCTGCGTCGGGGCCGACCGTTAGCCACTGGGCCTTCTCCGATACTGCGACGGCCGTGATCTGCGACGCATCGGTTGCGGTGAGTGGAACGCGAACGAGGCGATCGCCGCCGGCGTCGGCTCCCCAGATGTCGGCATTTGGACCCGGGGCGATACCTCGCACGTTGGCGGGTTGCGCTAGGGTGAACACGGTCGACACCGGCGTGCTGCCGTTCGGAATCGCGACCCGGCTTATCGTGCCGTTACACGATCCAAACCAGAGGTTGCCGTCGGAGCCGGTGACCACAGCGTATGGAAACGCAAGTTCGGATGACATGTAATGTTTCTGCGATCCGGAGGTCGTGATGCTCGAGAATCCCTGAGTTCCATACGTGCTGAACCAAAGCTGACCGTTGGCTATGGTTATGCCGGCCGGGCTAGGCGACGACCCGGGCACAGGGTATTCGGTGAGCGTACCGGTAGGCGAGACTTTGGCAATCTTTTGGGCTTGCATTTCGGTAAACCAGAAGTTTCCGTCCGAGCCGAGTACCATTTGATTATTCGGGCCGCCGGTGGGCGTATTGCTAAAACTGTTCACGATGGCGCCGGCGGTCGACATTTGAATCAAAACCCCGTACCCGTTGATCCACAGACTTCCGTTATACGACATGATGCCTTGCCCATACGTCGAGACCGGATACGGGGTGATCGCCTTCGTGGTTACGTTGATCATGTCGACGCTGCCGGAATCAGTGAACCAGACGTTGTTATCGGGCCCGACGGTGATCTCCTGAGGAGACGAGGTCGACGAGATCGGATATTCGTTGAGCTGCCGACCATCCAACACGAACGCGCCGTGCTGTGCGGCGCTGCTTCCGAGCGATGCCGCGACGTCGAAGCTGCAGTAGCCCGGTGCGGAAAACGCAGCGGCGATGCCCTTGGTGCCATAGTTGAAGAAGACGCCGCTCTTCGGCGGCGTGGTCACCGTGATCGTCGCGCCTGCTTTGTTCGAATCCGCTTGAAGCACCGGCGCGGTGCAGCTCTTTTGCGACGGTTTCACCGACATCGCAACGCCGGTGCTCTTGCCGGCGGCGTTCACGTAACCGTCGGTCACGATAAAGTTCCCGTCAGGGTCGTACGCCTTAATGCTGATGTTGCTGCTCGAGGGTCCCACGCCGTACACACTGGCCGTTTGCACGCCGTTGACCGGCGTCGCGCCGAGAATCGTCATCGTGAACGTCGTGGGAATGCCGCCGAGCGTGAAAGCGAGTTTCTTGCCTGCCGCAACGGCTTGGCCTGCAATCGAGGCGACCGCCAGTTCCTTCGCCCGCTTCGCGATCTTCTTGCCGGCGGGTTTGAGGTCGTAGGTCGTCGCCACGATGTCGACCTTCGGCGGCGGCAGGTTAATGGTACCCGTACAGGTACGCGCCGTCGTCCCGGTGCAGCCTTTCGCTCCAGGGTTAAGTGCGATGACCTTGGTGGAGATCAGCGTCTTCGGGGCGTGCGGCTTCCCGGCTTTGTAGACCTGGAACTCGATCGACTGCGTGCTTGCGGAAACGAAGTGTTCGTGCATCTGCGCCGCAGTGGCGGCACCTTTCGCCGCCGGAATTTTGATCGAGTACGACATCGCGACCGTCGCTGCATCCGGCTCGGCCAGCCTCGCGTTTCGGGCTGTAGCGCTTGCGGTGCGAAGCTGCCGGCTCCGTGGCCGCCTGCGCAGGCGGCGAAGAGGAGCGTGCCGGCGAGCGCGGCCGGGAATTGAAAGCGCAGGGGCATGAATGAAATCCTCCCGGGCTGATCGCCTTAACCGGCGCTTCTATATTCTCGGCGGGCGCCGTTGCCGGCTTTAGCTTCGCGATCCGCAGAACGGCGAGCGTGGATGACATGATGATGCCGTCTTGCGGTACGAGCAGATAGATTTCCACGAAACGCTCGATCTTATGGGCGTTCCTTGCTTCTTGACCACTTTGATTCACATGTGATGGTCGGCGCCGTCGCCGACGTCTCGGTGGGCGCGGGTGAGGCCACAACATCGCTCATGGCACCTGCAATTGCCAACGCGATTTTCGCGCAGACGGGAAAAAACGACAACGCTCATTGCCGTTTGCGCCTCAACTTGCACACACTACATAAGCTCAGGGCATCAAGCGTTTCGAACTAGCCGTTAAGTGCAGGCGGACAACGCATCGGTGACCTTGGGCCCTGGTGGGATCGTGGTCTCGTGTAGGAGTTCGGACTGCCAGCCGCCGTTGCGCCAAACCAGTACGTCCGTTTGGCGCTCTTTGACCGCGAAGCACTTGCGAACGACCTTCCCATTAACTTCCTTGACGAAAGGACCCATGGCGTCCAGGTGCGTCGTTACGAGCGCGGTGTCTCCGTAAAGCCGGACGCGCTGCTCCGAAAGAATCATCGTCTTGCGCGCACCGGACATCCGAATGAAGTCGATAAAACCGGGTTTATCGGCGATCTCGCCAAACCCGCTTACGACGATCCAATCGTCGGCGAGCAAGGGCTTCAATGCGTCGCCGTTGCCGGTTAGTATCGCTTGATTGATTGCCTCGTCCGCGCTTAAGGCGCCCGCGGCCGTCGGGCCCATCGCCGTCTGGGCCTGAACCTGCATCTGACTAACGAGCATAACGAATGCCAATGTCAGCGCCAAAAAGCCACCGATCGTCCAAATCTCACGCGTCACGCCGGTACCTCCCACTTGGGCAATGGCTCGCGTCTTCCAAGCGACCCAAGCCGCGTCCATCCCATTCAAATTAATACCGTGTTGCGGCCGAACTGAGCCATCAGAGAAGAATCAAAGCTTTAGTATAATTAGAGACTCCTGGACGCGGCCCCACGCGTTGGACGCCCGAGTTAGCGGTGGAATTACCATCGGGACGGGGTCGATTCACGGCAGGGCCCAGAGGCGAAGCGACCTATGTCTGGGTCCTACGCCCCTCACCGCGCCAGCCGCGCGAATGCTAGACTCGGCTCCTAGTCGGAAGACATTCTGTGGGGGTGGTTGTATGCTCGATGTGCGAAAAACTCGCGAAAAGGCACTTCAGGACGCGCGATTCAAAGTCAACGAGGGCGAACGCGGTGTCGAACGCTTCTACGCAATCAGTGAAGCGTCACATGGCTACTTTAAAAACCGAACAGCGGATTTGGCGCGCGGAAAGCGCGTCTTGGAATTCGGTTGTGGAAACGGTGCTAACGCGCTTGAGTTGTGCCGAGAAGCAAAGGCAGTATCCGGCATCGACATTTCGGACGTGGCTGTAGAGATTGGTACGAAGAGAGCGGAAGATGCTGGAATATCCAACGTTGCCTTTCATGCCATGGATGCGGAGCAGTTGCAGTTCGAGGACGATAGCTTTGATATGATCTGTGGCGTGGGGATACTTCATCACTTGGATCTGCAGCGTGCATATGCCGAGCTTGCGCGCACGCTTGGGCCTGATGGTCATGCAATTTTCATTGAACCTCTGGGTTACAATCCGTTCATCAACCTCTTTCGCCGCTTGACGCCTGCGATCCGGACACCCGACGAGCACCCGTTCATGAAGCGCGACCTGGAGCTTGCGAGTACTTTCTTTCATAAGGTCGACCTTCGTTTTTACTACCTAACGACACTCCTGGCGACACCGTTTGCTCGTAGTACCGTCGGCAAACGCGTCGTAAAAGCGGGGAACGCAATCGACAGAACGCTCTTCGCGTTGTTTCCGCCGCTTCGCAAGTACGCATGGCTTGTGATAATGGAGATGAGCGAACCCATCAAGCGTACGGCCCCAAAGTTCGCCGCCGCCGTTACTGCTTGAGTACGGGAACGCGTGGGGATCCCGGCGCTGGGTGAGGGTCGGAGGCCCCTACATGTGAGACTTTCGCTTCTCGACCCAGGGTGGATACGGCCGTACGATGGACGAGGAATGGAAACGGCAGCGGAACATCAGTGGGTTTCGCGAGTGGCGCTTGCCGCGGCCGTGGTGCTTTTCAGCGCCGCGGCGGTAACGCTGCTCGTCAGTGGTCCTAGTACGATCGTCCTGGGCCTTGTTGCGCTGCTCCTTGCGCCCCTATTCGTCTACGTCGCCCTCCGGCGGCCGCTTGATTTTCCGTTCGGACTTTACGTGCTGCTCGTACCTTTTGACAATTTGCTGGGGTTGGGGGCGTTCGGGACGCTGACGCGGCTGCTGGGTATCATTGCCGGCGCCTTTCTGATGATTTGGATTCTTCGCCGGCGCGACGCCCTGCCGATATCGCGCCCGTTGGCTATTCTCTTCGCGTTGGCTGCATGGATACTCGCGAGCTCGTTTTGGGCCATCAACCAAGGAGCGGCAGTCCAGATACTGCCGACGTACGTCGGGCTCTTCCTCTTGTACGCCGTGCTGTCGTCAATCCCCATTTCGCCCTCGCAATTTCGGATATTGCTTTGGCTGGTCGTGGCCGGCTCGCTCTGCGCGGCATGGTATGGGATCGACCTCTTTTACCATCATCCCAACTACGCGGCGACCGAAGGCCCGGCCCGCTTCGTTATTGCAAACGGCAACAGCAACATCGACCCGAACCATTTTGCCGACGTTCTGCTTTTCCCGGTCGCGATCGTCATCATGTGGACGCTGCGCGACCGCCGCGTCGTGGCGAAGCTCGCCGGAATTGGTGCCTTGGTGGTGTTGGTGACGGCGATTCTTCTGAGCGGCTCGCGCGAAGGCTTCACCGGTATCCTGTTGATTTGCGCTTACTACCTCTGGCGCTCGCGCTACCGGCTGCAATTGGCAGTAGTCGGAGCTGTGTTCGCGGTCGCGATCGCAACGACGCAGACTGCGCTATGGGTGCGCTTTTCGACGGTGCTAGATACCGGCGGGTCGGGAAGGACGTCGATTTGGGCGGTCGGATTGGAAGCCGCGAGGCATAATTTCCTTTTCGGGTACGGGATCGGAAACTTCCAAAACGCCTACGATCTGTTCTACCTTGGAGTGAAACAGACGTACCCCTTCGGTTTCGACAGCCCGGCCCACAACATCGTGATTCACTACGTCGTGGAACTCGGACTCGTGGGCTTGGCACTGCTCGTATGGTTCTTCTGGGCCCAGTTCCGTTCGTTAAAGGATATCGGCAAGACGAGCGAACTTTACGACGATCGCGTGACGATGGAAGCGGCCCTGATCGCAATCATCGGAGTTTCGATGACGATCGACCTCTTTACGTACAAGTATGCGTGGCTGGTCTTCGCGATGATCGCACTGCTGCGAAACGCGTCGCAAGCGAGTCAGCGCGAGACACCGATCCGCACGGAAAGCTCCTCCATGATTTCGGCTCTGTCCGCGCGATTTTCCAAGCCGGCCCTTCCCGCGTCGCCGATCGGACGCAGTTCGGACCTATCTAAGAGTGCGAGCTGACGCAGCGTAGCCGCGAGAGCGGCTATTGCTACTGCGCGGTGATGATTTGTTCGACCAGACCGTTGCCGGAGTAAATCTGCGTTGGCGTGCCCTTGTACGGCGGTGGGAGCATGTACACCAAGGAACCGTTGGAGTAGATGAGGTTACCCGCGTTGTCGACGTCGAGTGCCTCCGCCGATGTGACGCTCGTCGCATGTCCCTTTTTATAGGGCTCGGGGTATCGGACGACGGCGGCGCCTTGAATAACGAAAAGGTCGCCTTTGGCCGCCATGGCCATGCCGGATACGTCAGTGTAAGGAACTTTCGCGATGACGCGCGTGAGCTTCGTATACGGCGGCGCAATCAGCGCGATTTCGTCGGCTGTTTGACCCAGGCTGAAGCAACTGCTGCAAGACGTCACGATGAGATCCTTCTTGCGATCGAGGATCAGCGATTCCGGATACGCGACGGTCTTGATCGCGTGACGCACGAACTTGCCGCGCGAAGGTGTGAAGATGTCGACCGCACCGGGTTCGAAGCCGTTCACCGTGTCCTTAACTGCGGTGGCGGCGATTTGTCCGCTCGGGAGGGCGACGATCGCTTGCGGATTCGTAAATAACATGGAATGCGCGATGCGAACGCCCGAGTAACTCGGCTTTTTAAAACGGTAAAGATTGTCGTCGGCACCCACCCATACGTTGTCGCTCGGGTCGACCGTCATCGTAAGGACATCTACGAGCACTCCGCGCTTGCGCGGTCCTCCGGTGTACGGCGGGGCAAAGCTGTAAACCGCCCCCGGGTTAGCGTCCGTGCCGGTAAACAGCAGCTGATGTTTGGTCAGCACAATCGGGATGAGGCTCGTCAGCGAGTATGTTGAAGACGATATCACGCTCCAAGTCTGATACGGCGTCGTGGCAAAGGCCACCCCACCGCCGGTCATGGAGAGGAAGATGGTACTCGCAGACGCGGCCGGCGTCCGGACCAGCGCCGGTGGCGGCGCCGCCGGGAAAGTGCTCGCTCCATTCGACGAGCACGCGGCGATCAAAATCAGGGTAACTAAACGAACGTAGCGCATCGACCCATCCCTCCGCCCTTTTCAGTAAGCTTTCGGCTACGGCTCGACCTTCGCCCTGCAGCGCCCCCGCCCACGATCTCCGATGGCGAGCACAAGTGCCCGAGGATAGCTCGCGCTATCCGTTTACCATAACTTAGGAAAGAGTCTGACGCAGGAAGTCGCTTGTGCGTCCGTTGGCCAGTGCTGCCGCTTCGGCGTTGTAGTGCTCTCCGTCGTAGCGCGAGAAGGCGTGGCGCTGGCCCGGATAGGTGTAGACGGTCGCGTTTGACTTGCCGGCAAATGCCGCCGTGATCGCATCCCGCGCAGCCTTGGGCATGAACTCGTCTTCGCCGGCCAAATGCATTAGGATCGGCGCATGGAGCCCGCCGACTTCGTCGAGGTATTTCTCGGTGTCGCCGCCATGATAGGCGACTGCAGCGGCAATGCCGCCGAAGCGTGCCGCCGTTAGATATGTCATCAGTCCGCCAATGCAATATCCCATCAGCGCGACACGACCATTGCATTCCGTCAGCCGAGCGACTGCGTCAACAGTGTCTTTGACGTCGACGGCGCCTGTGTCGCGGTCATAGGCCTGGTTGAGTCGAACCCCGTGGTCCCAATCTTCCTTCGACCTGACGTTGAGGTCGACGCCCGGCTCTAGCCGCCAGTAGAGGTCAGGCGCTACCGCGAGGTACGCCAGTTCCGCGAGCTTGTCGCAGTGCTCGCGGATGTCGGCGTTAACGCCGAACAACTCCTGAAGAACGACGACGGCTGACGCCGGCGACGCTTTCGGACGAGCGATATAAGCGTTAAACGAGCCGTTCCGGCCTTGGATCGTAATGTATTCGTTCATGTTTTTGTCTCCGACGGACGGGCCGCTAGTCTGCTCCCTCCGCGGCCTTCAGGATCATTTCGACGACGGCGTGCGGTTGAGAAAGCATCGGGCAGTGGCTCGAATCCAGCTCGATCGTATGCGCGCCCATGCGTTTCGAGACGAACCGCTCGAGGTCGGGCGGCACGGCCTTATCGTTTTTCCCGACGATGTACCAACTCGGCTTTGTCTTCCACGCCGGCGTACCCATCGGGGCATTGAAAAGGTCCGCGGCGGGTGGATAGTTTGTCGCCCAGACGACTTTCTGCTCCGCTTCGGGCAGATCGCCACAGAAGTCCACGATGCCCGCAGGCTTCATCCAGATCCGACCGTCGGCGACTTCAATTTGCTTGAAGACGGGTGTAGTTGGAAACTTGCCAAGTTGCTCTTGCGCGGTCTCGCCTTCGTCTGGACCGAGGGCGCAGATGTACACGAGTCCACGAACGCGGTCGTCCGTGCCGGCCCCGGTTATAACCTGGCCGCCGTACGAATGCCCGATGAGGATGGAGGGACCACTGACGCGGCTCAGGGTTTTCTTGACGATGGCGATGTCGTCGGCAGTCGTGTTGAGCGGATATTGCGCCGAGATACACTCGTAGCCCGCGTCCTGAAGAGGCTGAATGACTTTGTTGAAGCACGAGCCGTCTGCCCAGATTCCATGGCAGAACACGATGCTCGGTTTTGCTGAACTACTCATTTTCGAAATCTCCTCGGCCTTCGCAGCCGTAAAATCGCTGGAGCCCAAGTCTGCGCCCGTCCAAAGTTCTTCACAACCCACAGTGCTATTTGTGGCGGGATTTGTCGGAGTTGTCGGTGTCGCGCTAAACTGCGATCCCTTATGGTGACGATAGAACCCCAAGTAGATCGGAGCGATGGTGGACGCTTGGCACGATGTGTTCGTGGTCCTCGGTACGACGGCGGCGGCACTCGTGGGATTGGTCTTCGTTGCAGTGTCAGTTGGGGTCACCGTAAAGCAGCCTCGGAAGGGCCTCGCAGAGTTTACGGGCCAGACGGTGATCAATTTCACGCTTGCGCTCGTGGCGTGTTTGATCGCTTTGAGCCCGGGAGACCTAAAGATAAGTGGTGCGGTGCTCCTCGCTCCTGCGATTCTTGGCCTCGGTTACGCGCTCTGGTTCTGGCAGAAGATGCAGCTCATTGAAGGCTACGAGCCGGTCAAGACGGATTGGCTTTTCTACGGACTGCTGCCCGTCGTCGACTACGTTCTCCTAATCGTTGCCGCCGCGAGCTTGATCGCGATCGCCGGCTCGGCAATTGGCATGCTTGCAGCAGTATTAGCACTGCTCGTAGTGTTGTGCATTCGCAACTCGTACGACCTTACGATATGGGCGTCCATGCAGTGAGCTGCGAGGGGCTGCCGAGAGGTCGGCGAAATCCCCTTGTATGTCGGCCCGGCCCGCATTTTCTGAACTTCTCAGAGAGCAACGGCGAACAGCCGGATACTCGCAGGAAGAGCTAGCCGATCGCGCTGGTATCAGCCTTGGAGCGATCGGATCCCTCGAGCAAGGCCTGCGGCGCGCCCCACATCGCGATACGGTCAAAGCCCTCGCGGATGCTCTTGGTCTGTCCGAGGCCGAACGCAAGCAATTCGAAGAGGCGGCGGCGCGAGCGCGCGGTCGTCAGCGTCGCAACGTTTCGGGTATTCCGCCGTCCCTCACATCGTTTGTCGAACGCAACGAGGTCAGCGAGCTCAAGGGGTTGGTGGCCGACCACCGCCTGTTGACCATCACGGGATCACCTGGAATCGGGAAGACGCGAATCGCGATCGAGGTGGCCCGGCGCATCGAAGATTCTTACGACGGAACGTGGTTCGTCGACTTGCTGCCGATTCGCGATCGAGACCCCGTTTCGTCGCAAATTGCGCTTTGTCTCAACGTTCCAGTCGAAGGTGACGACGGACTGTCCGCTATCATTCATCATCTTCGCTCGCGCCGCGCGCTCCTCGTGATCGATAACTGCGAACACGTCGTCGCGGACGCAGTGGGGGTTATCCAAAGCCTTCTCGCACGGTGTCCGTTGTTGACGGTCTTCGCGACCAGTCGTGAGCCCCTGGCGCATTCCGGGGAATTGATATACCGCCTGCCGCCCATGGATTCGCAAACGGCGTCGGAACTGTTCCTCGCACGCGTGCACCAAGCCAATGCAACCTGGTCGGCCGATGCGAAGAGTCTTGCCGTTGTTGCCGACATCTGCAAGATGCTCGACGGTATTCCTCTCGCAATCGAGCTCGCTGCCTCACGCGTTGCGTCGCTCGGGCTTGTAGCGCTGCGCGACCGTCTCAAAGGCGGAATCACTCTGACGGGAAGCCGCGACCTCCCCGCGCGTCATCAGACGATGACGGCGACGATCGCTTGGAGCTACGATCTCTTGAGCGATGTCGAAGCGCTGCTTTTTCGACGCTTGAGCGTGTTGGTCGGCGGCTTCACATTGGAGTTGGCGGAAAGTGTCGGCTACGGACAGGGGTTGCCGGTAGAAGCCATCGCCGACGTCCTGTCGCACCTCGTGCAAAAGTCGCTCGTTAACGTCAATCACCTAGAAACGTCTACGCGCTTTGGATTCTTGGAATCGATCCGGACGTTCGCCTTGCAGCGCGTGACGGAAGCCGACGAACACGGAAAAGATGGCATCGTCGAGCAGACGATGCTTCGTTTCATGGAATGGTCGTCGCAACAGACTGCCACTCTAAAACCCGGAACGCCTGCGCCTATTCTTGCAGAGTTACGCAAAGAGTTGGACAACGTCACGGCAGCCATGAGCTGGGCAATTGCGACTGGAGACGAGCCTACCGTTGTGTCGGCGGCTCGGCTCTTCATTGCCTTTCAGAGAGTTTGGGCCGGAACGGGCCGGCAGATGGAGTTTCGCGGATTAGGGCTGCGACTCTTGGACTACTTGAGCGACGATAAGGTGCCGGAGGTCGTAGGGCTCATTATTCACGGGCTGAGTCCCTACTTGGGTGAAGACAAGCTCTTATCTCTATCGCGGCGCGCGATACCGTTACTTATCGCATCGGGTCACGGAATCCACGCCGGAGAGATGCATGCCAGATGTGCGCAAGTCGAATGTCTGCGCGGCGACGTGCAGGCAGCAGAAAGGCACCTCGAGCTTGGTCGGGCATTGTTCAGCCCCGACGAGTTCAAGCGGACGCGTTGGGGTTGGGCGTTCGCGTGCAACGCCGGCTTCGTGCATTGCATTCTTCGAGAGTTCGATGCTGCGAAAGCGTTGTTGAATAGTTTGGAGATTCCGCCGGGAGACACATTTCACGGCGACGTGCAGCGTTTGCGAGCATCCATTGAATTCTATCAGGGAAACGTCGAAGTCGCTATCGACCTGCTCTCGTTGCTGAAGAAGCAAATAGATACTCATCCCGTTCTTCGTTGGCATGCGATTCAAACATACGGGAATCTCGCAGAATACTACCTTTACAGTGGCAATATCGTCGCAGCTGAAGTGGAGATCCGTGCGTGCTTGAGCGCTTCGCTCGAGGCGCGCAACGCGTGGATGGCAGTGGCTGCGGCTCACGCGCGACATGCAGCGCTGGTGGCGGCCCGCACCGGGCGCATCGAGCTTGCCGTCCGGTTGCTGGGTGCGGCCGATCCCCACCATTTAGCCGAACCGGAGGCTCCCTTCGATTCCGGAGCCCTTGCGACGGAGATCGTTGAAGCCGAGCTCTCCGCCACACGTGCAAACGCGTTGCGTGGTGCGGCCGAAGGCGAAGACCTCTACGACTTGTTTGAAGAGTTTCTTGCTCAGCCGGCGGCTAACGATAGTGCCCGACTCAGCGCAACATCGAGTCCTTGAGCAACCTCGGTGATACGTTGGTCGCCCAATTGGCCGAACAGCGAGGACGGGAGGTCGTACTCAATGCGCGAGCCGCCGTCGTCCTTCTCGTAAATCACGACGCGCAGCGGGGCGTATAAAGCCGCGGCCAGTCCATAGCGCGTCATCTTCGATGCGGTAAGCGGATTGCCGATTTCATATTGCACGGCGTCTCGAGCTTGGCCGTAAATACCGAGAAGCGCGCCGTGGTCGCGCTTGAGGAAGATCGAGAGTTCTGGCGCAGCCTCAAGACGCTGCTTCAATCGATCGGTTATGCCGTCGGCCACAAGCACCGGGATCTCCTTATCGATCGGAGGGATAAGCTTCTCCAACGACGCTCTGACGTCAACTGAGGGCTTGTCCGATTCGATAATAACGTGTGCAATCTCTATCGTCGTTCGTGACATCGATACTGACACGTGCGTGCGCCTCCTGAGCCGGTGGCTCTACCATAACGATACTGGATCGAGATTCCGCGCAACACCGACAACTCCGACAAATCCCACCACGAATAGCGTTGTGGGTTGTGAGGGGCTTTGGCGGGGCGCAGACTTGGGCTTACGGCTGCGAAGGCCGAGGAGGTTCCGAAAGTGAGTAACTCAGCAAAACCGAGCATCGTGTTTTGCCACGGTATTTAGGCAGACGGCTCGTGCTTCAATAAGGTCATCCCGCGCCTTCAAGCCGCGGATTACGAGTGTATCGCGGCGCAGTATGCGCTCGACACGACCGATGACGATGTCGCGACGGTCAAGAAAACGTTGGGGCGCGTCAGCAGTCCCGCGATCCTGGTCGGTCATTCGTATGGTGGCCAGGTCATTACCGCAGCCGGGACGGACGATCGCGTGTGCGGGCTCGTGTATATCGCCGCGCTAGGCCCCGAGAAGGGCGAGACCGCGCAATACCAACAAGACCAAATTCCCCAAGACGCCTGTTTTCTCGAAGATCGCCGTAGCCGACGGTCGCGTGTGGATGCTTCCGGATGGCGCGTCGGATTTCGCTGGTGATCTTCCCGAGACGGAGCAGAAAATCGTGTGGGCGACGCACTATCCGCCCAGCGCGACCTTGTTCAGCGCAGATCCCCTCGATGGGGAGCCGGCATGGAAAACAAAGCCGAGTTGGTCCATCGTGTGCAAACAAGACCGCACGGTGCACCCCGATCTCGAGCGGTTTCTCGCCAAGCGCATGGGCGCAACGACACTCGAGATCGATTCCAGCCACGTCGCGATGCTTTCGCACCCAGACGTCGTGTTCGAGATGATCATAAAGGCTGCAAACGCCGTCCACCAGCCCGCCTAACGGGCTAACGCTTGGGGCGCGGCATCGAGAGCGCCTCGGCGCGACGCGAGCGAAGCTGCCTTATGGCCCGAAGACGAGTCTCGTGCCGAAACGCACCGTGACGCTCGTCCCGCCCACAGCGGCGAGATTGCGCTCCAATCCAACGAACGTACTCGCACGTTGCGTGCCGATCTTGTAGCGCTTTGCGACCCGCAAACCGACTGGAAGATTAGTGAGCTGGTGTTGCTGGTGCGTATAGCCGAGTGCCGGGCCGGCCGACCATTTGCCCGAGCCGAGCGCGCCGGAGCCGGTGGGAAATTTTAGGATGGCACCCGCTGCCCAGCGCGACGCCGCTGAGCCAAAGCCGGCGAGCCACGTCACGGAAAGGTCCCCGGTTCCGGTGACCGCGTCGACTCCCGCAATCGTTGGGCTCGTCGTAACGATCGGAAGCTTGATTCGAAGAAGACTGAGCGCGTGGCCGTGCGCAAGCAAATCCGCAAAGGGCGGATTGATCCCGAGCGGCACCTGCCCTACAAGGTTGATTTGATTGTTCGGCCCGGCCACGCTTTGCGTATTCTCGTCTTCGATGGTGAACGCGCCCTTTGGCGCGAGCGGATCGACGAGTTCCGATGCGTCTTGCATATCTTCGTTCGAGAGGTCGCCGGCGGCCGATGCGGGCGACGCCGACGGTGAAGGGTATGCGGATGGCGACGGTGAGGGCGACGCGACACCGGCGGTTGCGGCGCAGAGCGCAGTCGCCGGTACGAACGCGGGAATCAGCGATCCGCTGGCGACGGCGACTGCGAGAGCGACGAGCCGGCAACACATAGGACTGCCTACTCCTTCTGGCGATAACGGCCCTCTATCGCCTCTGCTCGAAAAGCCGTTCGCCCTTCCCGATTCGCGACGTTAGCCGCATCGGGTCGTCTCAGACCCGCGGACTTAAGTGCCTCCGACCGTCGCGCGCGCTTCCAGCGCCTGCTTCGCAATCGCCTGGAGCGCTTCGAGATGCGCGCGTGTCATCTCATCGAGATGAGCTGTGCGCAATTGGTGGCCGGTATCGGTCGCTAGGTCCTCGAGCTGCAGGCGCGCAAGTGCCTGTGCGTCGGTCGGCGTACCGGCCGCAGGCGACGTCCACATCGTGGCGAGACGCTTCGCAAACCGGATCTGAAGGTTACGCCGTACCACGCCGTCCTGGGACGCTTTGCCGTTGGTAACGTCGCCGAAAATGCCGCCGCGCGACCAATCGAACAAGTCGGTCAACGTCATCGTCGTGCCGGCCTTGTACTTCGTCGAGAGATCGTCGATGCGTTGCAGCGTCAGGGGCGCGAACAGTTCGTCGAGCGCTTGATCCTGAACGTTCGCAGCTATTTCGACCACCGCCACGTCGTGCCGCGGCGTCGGATCGTAGCTCCACGCACCGCTCGGTCCAAGCGAGCTGACCTCGCTATACGTCAAGCGGGTCAGCACGGTCGGATTGAAACGCCAGGCGCTATCGGAAAAGAGCCACGATTGCAGCGTCTGCCATGCCGCGTATTCGTCTGAACGCGAAACCGGCGTCAGCGGCGCGACTGCGCGTGGATCGCCCTCATCGGCGCGCGAGATGTACTCCCCGCCGATGATGTGTGCCGGCATAACCGCAGTGCGCGAATAGATGCGCATTGGGTAAAGAAACGCGCGACGCGCCTCGTCGAAGGCGTCGCCGTTCGACGGGAATCGTTTGCTCACGTCGTCCATCAGTCCATGCAGCATCGCCAGCGTGGTACGCTCCCACGCCAGCGGATGATCGGTGAGATCGTCCTGCTGCACGCGCGGATCGATCGCGTGGCCGTCGGCGAAATCCACGTCCTCGTCCGACGCAAAGCGATACGTCGGGTCCGACCAGCGCGACGCCAGGCGGTTCAACGCCGCGCGTTCGGATTCGGGCGTGTTTGCCCCCGGGATCGTTTCGTAGCCGAACTTCACGGCGTAGTAGTCGTAGGGCCCGAGCACGAGTTGTACGTAGTCGCCCTGCGCCGCGTTGCGCGGCCAAAGGTTGATCGGTGCGTACTCCATCACGCTCGACGCAACCCCATACTTCGCAGTAAATGCCTTGTCTTGAAGGCTTTTAGCCGAGTACGCCATCGATCCGATAAAGTTGTGCTGCAGCCCCAGATCGTGTCCCGACTCGTGCAGCACCACCGAGCGAATGGCTGCGAGGGTATACGCGCGCTCCGCGGCGTCACTATCCTGCAGTCCGCGAACCGGGCCGATCATGTAACGGTACGCGCGACCACTCATTCCCTCGATCGCGTCGACGTTCACGCCTGCGTTGATCTCTTCGCCGGTTCGCGGGTCGGTCACGATCAGCGCTTCCGCTCCGTATTGCGGAATCGGCGCATCGAACCATCGGACCATGTTATGGCGGATATCGTCGGCGTCGAACGACGCATCGCCCGGTTGCTGCTCCACTTTTACCGCATCGAGGATGCCGATCTTAGCGAAGGCGTCGTTCCAAGTCAACAGTGCCTGCGTAACGGTGTCGCGGTAAGCGATCGGGATGTCGTTGCTAAGCGTGAAGATCAGCGGGTTCTGCGCTTCCGACGGCCGGCCCGGTGTTGCCGGATTGAAGTTCCAACGGCTGATATAGTAGACGTTACGCGTCGGATTGCGATCGTTGCCGAAGTCGACCAGCGGCTGCTCGAAATATCCGACGCGCGGATCGGCGATGCGCGGCATGTAACCGTCATTCGGCGCCGCTATAAGGTTGTAGGTCATTTTGACTTCGATGCTGCGCGCGTCCGGCGCGTTATCGATCGTATCCGGCGAGTCGGTCGCCCAGGTCTGGCTTACGCGCAAAATCGTATTTTGCGGAAACGCCTTCCCTTCGATGAGGAAGCTGCGCGAAGAGTCGAGTTTGTAGCCGTGTCCCGGCTTGGACGCAACGGCATCGAACTGCGCGCCGAGATCGGCCACGTCGCCGAGAAACGGCGACGCGGAAATCACGACCTGTGAGCTGGATTCGGCGACGACCGGCGTGACGGCAACCACCGACGCCGGCATCGAGATTTGCGCGCCCGCCATTTCCGGGGTGGCTTTGTCGACTTTGACGAACGTATTCGGCCAGCGAATCACGACCGCGTTGCCGACGCGCTCGAAGCGCATGATGCGGGCCGGTGCGACGTACGGCTCGCCCGGTGCGGGGCCGAAGCCGCCGAGGCCGGTTGCGGGCACCGACGTTTCGATGAAATCGGCGCCCAGCTGGGACTTCTGCAGGACGAGAAAGTACTTGTCGCCTTTGCGCAAAATCGCTATTAGACCGGGCGTGACCGATGCGTCCTTCGCAAACGCATCGTACGGCGCGGGCGCGTCGCCGCCCGGAGCGGGAGTAGGCGCGGGCGCGGCTCGCCCGGCGGCCGGGGACAGCGCGGCAAGTAAAACAAGGCACGTAGCGAGGCGTAAGGCGTTATTCATGGCGGGAATCACGTACGTCGAAACGTGGCGCGCTACCTTGCTATACGGTGCGAGAAGAAAGGCCTTTGCTTACTTTGCCGAGGAGGTGGCAGCGTCGACGATCACGGCTACCACGCGATCGGGCATCGAGAGCATCGGAACGTGACCGGCGTCAAGGATCGTCAACGTCGCATGAATTTGCTTTGCGGTGTCTTTTTCATACTGGGGTGGAACCATGCGATCGTTGGCGTCTGCGATCAACCATGACGGCTTCGACTGCCACGCCGGGTTCAGAACCTTCTCCGACAGAGCGGCGGAATTCCACGGCCCCTGCGTTGCATACACGATCCCACGCTCGACCGCGGGCAGCTCGGGAACGAAATCCTCATCAATGCCCTTGCGCGTCATGCTCAGGTAGCCGGCTGCGTCTTGTTGAATTTCCGCACCGCCCGGAGCAGCGGGATATCCCTTGGTCGTATCAGCCGCGGATTGACCTTTTTCCGGCACGAGTGCGGAGATATACACCAGGCCCACGACTTTGGCATCGCTTCCAGCTTCACTGATAACCATCCCCGCCCAGGAATGCCCGACGAGGATCACCGGACCGTTCATCTGCGCCAGCGCGCGCTTCGTTGCAGCGACGTCATCGGCAAGCGATGAAAGGGGATTCTGAACGGCGATGACATTATAGCCCTTTGCCTGAAGTAACGGGATCACTTTGGACCAACTCGATCCGTCTGCGAAGGCGCCGTGTACCAAGACGATATTCTTCACGGGCGTCACGGCGCGCGCGCTGAACGTTCCCGACAGAACGACCGATAGAAAGAACGCAGTGATCGAAAGACGCTTCATTTCTAACTCCTTATTGCGTTATGATCCGGGCGGCGATCTTTGACTTACGTTTGACGAGCTTCCTTCGCTAGCGCAAACGGCCGATCTTATTTGTATTCAGCTCGTCGAACCACAGTGCGCCGTCAGGCCCGACTACAATGTCCAGTGGAAAGCTAGCCCCCGTTGGGACTGCGTACTCGGTGATGGCTCCGCCGAGCGTGATGCCGCCAATTCGGTTCCCGGTAGTCTCGATAAACCAGACCGCACCGTCGGGCCCGCGCGTCAAGCGCGTCGGCGCGCTGCCCAATTCCGGAAGCGGAAACTCCGACGTTGCAATGCCGGCAGTAGTCATCCGGCCGATGTTATTGGCCGAGCACTCACTGAACCACATGGCACCGTCCGGCCCAGCGGCAACGCCCGCTGGATTACTCACATGCGTCGTGGTCGGAAATGTCGAAATTGCCCCATTGGTTGCGACTCGGCCAATCAGGCTTGGAGACGACAGGACGAACCACAAGTTGCCATCCGGACCCGCGGTGATCCCAATCGGTTGGCTGCCGGCACCGGTCGAGTATTCGGTCACTGCCAAACTCGCCGGTACGATCTTCCCGACATTGCCGCCGTTTACTTCGGTGAACCACATGTTTCCGTCCGAGCCGGGCGCGATACTTTCGGGATTGCTGCCTTTCGTTAGCGAGGCCTCGGCGAAAATTCCGCCGATGGTCATCCTACCAATCTGATCGGTGCCGATTTGTGTAAACCACAGATTGCCGTCCGGCCCTGCGGCGATGCTGAACGGACGGCTGAGCGGCGTCGGTATTGGAAACTCGGTGATGCCGCCGGCCGGAGTGATCCGGCCGATCTTGTTGCCCGTCTGTTCGACGAACCACACGTTTCCGTCCGGACCCGGTGCGACCCCGTGCGGCGCGCTCGCCGCGCTCGGGATGGTGAATTCCGTTATAACCCCGCAGATGCTACCGCTGTAGGCAACGCCGACTACGGCGCTCACCGCCTTCGCGCCGCTCTTCTTCCCCGGTGTAGCCTTGGCGGTAAGATGCGTCACGTGATTTCCGAAGGCGTAGCCTGGCGCCGCCGGTGGTACGAGCGTAAATGTATTCGGCGCCGGCGAACCTCCGCGCGAAACGGATAGCTGCGCAGCGTCGTCGGAAGTTAAGGTCACTTTCGGTGCGCCTACACCCAAAATGTAATTGCCGTCGGCATCCACACCCACGACGCTGGCGCTCTGCGCACTCGCCGCGCATTTGGGTTCGATAAAACCCGCGGCTTGCGTACCAGAGAGCGAAGAGTTCGCGTCCGGAAGGAACACAACCGTCTTCGGAATGCCCTCCAGCACCAGTGGAATGACGGTGTTTCCCTTGGCGATCGTGAACGAGAAACTTTGATCCGCCGAAAGCTCGTGCGCTCCATGCGGAATCTTTTGAGATGCGACGTTGAACGAATCGTACGTCGCTACCGTGGCCTTGTAACAAGCCTTCTTTGTCGGGCACGCTTTCAAGCTCGGCAGTGTGAGTTCGCACGAAACCGTCATCAACGAGCTTTTGCAACCATTGGCCGTTAGAACTAACCCGACGGTCGCCTTCATCTTGGTCGGGCCCGCGATCTGTATCGTCAGTGCCTTGGTTGCGGCCGAGACGTAGTCCGGGTGCAATGGCACGCGCACGCGCATGACGAGCGCTCCGCTATCCGAAGACTGCTCGCTAGCGTCATCCGGAAGGAGGCTCGAATGCGGCTGGCCTAGTTGGCCTGCACACGCAGCGAGCAATGTGATCGCACACAGAAGAGTCACGAAACGCAACGTCATCGCCGCACCCCCGCCTTGAACAGGCCTCAACCGGAGTTCGACCCCGCACCCAGCGCCGCCCGCGCCGCGTGTCGAGCTCGGATTGGTGCCTTCATAATATCACGCATTGGCCCCGTACGAAGGTCCAATCCTGGCTTAGAATGAGCCCATGAAGAACCGGATACCGACGCTTCTGATGGCTGTAACGCTGCTTGCCGCCTCGGCCGCGCCTGCACCGGTGTACACGCCTTACCCGGCCGCCCCGACGGCGCGCGACGGACGCAACGATTTCAATTTTGCGTACGGAACGTGGCGTACGCGCTACCGAATCCTCAAAGATCGGCTGGTCGGCAGCCATCAGTGGTACGGATGCTACGGCACCTCGGTCTTTCGCCCGTTTTGGGGCGGCAGCGGAAATCTCGAAGACGCCGATATAACATGCCCGAACCGGTATATCGTCGGGATGACGCTTCGCCTCTACGATGCGCAAACGCACCAATGGACGCTTTGGTGGGGAACGCAAAAGCTCGGCATCCCGCCACCGCCGCAAGTCGGGCATTTCGATGCAAACGGTGTCGGCGACTTCTACTCGTACGATAACTGGAAGGGCACGCCCGTTATTTGCCGTTTCCATTGGACCAAAGTGAACGGCAATATCCACTTTGAGCAAGCGTACTCTACCGACGGCGGAAAGTCGTGGGAAATCAATTGGATTACCGACACGGAGCGCGTGTCATCTTCTAGCAAAGGCGCGTGGAACGCAACTGCGCTTAGCGGCGACGGACACAACGGTTTCGACTTTCTGTTTGGGACTTGGCGTACGCATTACATGCAGCTGCGCCATCCGTTACGCGACAGTCACGATTGGTTCGCATGCGATGGTACGTCTTCCGTCCGGCCGTTTTGGGGTGGAAGCGCCGACATCGAAGACGACGATCTCCATTGTCCGGCGCAGCACGTCGTGGGCGTGACGGTTCGCTTGTACGATCCGATTACGCATCAGTGGTCGCTGTACTCGGGAACGCAGAAGCGGGGCTTGGCGCTCCCGCCGCAGGTCGGCAAATTCGGCGCAGACGGCGCCGGCGATTTCTTCGGCGTCGATACGTTCGAGGGCAAAACGATCGTCGCGCGTTACCGTTGGGCTCAGCACAACGGTAACCCGCGCTTCGAAGAAGCGTTCTCGGCGGACGAAGGTAAGACGTGGCAGACCGTCCGGACGGCCGACTACGAACGCGTTACGCGGCCGGCGCGTTGATCAGCGGCCAAGTTAAAAGATCTTATGCAGGGATAGGCCGCGCCGTCGAGCATCCGTGGCCAGGACCATGGACCCTCGTTTTTGCGAACTCTGCGGCTGCTTGGAGCGGTGCCGATGAACGAGTCCCGAGGGGCCAAGGCTGACTTTCTTGAGGCCGGATCCGGCCCGACGGTCGTTCTCGTGCATTCGAGCGTGGCGGGTGCTCGTCAATGGCACCGGCTCATGGCTTACCTCAAAGCCGATTTTCACGTACTCGCAGTGAACTTGTACGGATACGGCGGAACGGCGCCTTGGTCGAGCGATGCGTCACAGTCCCTCGACGATCAAGCGCGCCTCGTGGAAACCATTCTCCCGGCGAACGCGGAGGGTTTCTGCCTCGTTGGGCATTCCTTCGGCGGCTCGGTAGCCATGAAGATGGCGGCGCGTATGCCCGGTCGCGTCACCAGTCTCGTCCTGTTAGAGCCGAATCCTTTCTATTTCCTTAAGCAGTTCGGCCGGGAAGATGCGTTCGCCGAAGCCATGGACTTGCGCGACTGCGTCAAGAAGTTTGGAGACCTAGACGAGTGGCCGATTGCGGCCGAACGCTTCGCAGACTACTGGGGAGGCGCCGGATCGTGGCAGAATATGATCGCGGAACGTCGTAACGCTTTTGCTGAAGCGCTCAAGGCAACCTATTTTGAGTGGGACGCAGTGATGAATGAAAGAACGCCCGTAGAACCGTGGGTGCGCCTTCTGCCGCAACGTACTCTTCTCGCGAGCGATCCGAACTCGGTCTTGCCTATACGCGAGATCGTAGCGATTTTACGTCGATCCTGCCCCGCGTGGACATACGAGGAGATCCCGGGCGGTGGGCACATGGCGCCGCTCACGCGGCCGGACCTTGTCAATCCGATCGTAAAATCATTTCTGGAACTGGCCGTCTGAGGCAGTTTTATCGTCTAGCTTGTGGCCGCGGCCGGTTGGGTGATTAGAAGCGCGCGTTCATGGCGATCGCGACGTCGGCGGCGCGCGACCTCGACGAAGTCCACGTACAGGATGTTCGGGATCTTGCCGCGGCTATTGGGCCGGCTGGGAACCACCGACGTACGCGCCAACGGTATCGGCGACGTCTTTAACTTCAAGCAGTTGCCGCGGAAGTTCGTTCCGATTGCAGCGAAGTACTCGGAATCGTTCTTCCTAAACGAGCCGCCGGCGAATCTCCCCGTCGATAACGAGTAAATCAGCCTCGGTTCCATCGTTTGTTAGGCTCCGGGAGGCAGTCACCCCTCCATCCCGATTCTCGGGTGGAGGGAAATTTTGTTCTCAAGCACTAAATACTGGCAATGAGCGCTACACGCATGCTCGCCGCGCTCTGCGCGAGCGTACTTTACGTCTTTCCGTTCGTCACGGCGGCGGCCGAGCCGAACTTCGACTATGTCGATACGATCGTTCAAAAGGCGATGGCGAAGGCCAATACGCCGGCGGTTTCTCTCGCGATCGTCCGAGGAGGGAAAATCGTCTACGAAAAGGCGTACGGATTCCGCTCGCTCGACCCAAAAATCGCGGCAACGACCGCGACGACGTTTCCGATCGGATCGGTCAGCAAGCAGTTCTTGGCTGCGACGATGGTCGCGATGGCCCGCGAAGGGAAACTCTCGCTCGACGATCCTCTCTCAAAATACGATCCGACTTACACGGACGCTTCGCAGGTAACCGTCGCGCAGCTGCTCTCGCACGAGGCCGGTATTCGCGACTACTATCCCCTCGATTACCCCACGCTCGAATCATTTCACCCGATTTCCATGCAGGCGTTGGCCGACCGCCAAGGACATTTGCCGCTCGACTTTGCGCCGGGGACGCGTTGGCAGTACAGCAATAGCGGCTATACGATCGCGGGCGCGATCGCGCAGCGCCTCGAAGGCGCGACGCTTTTTGATATCTATTCCCGGAGATTCTTTGCTCCGCTGGGCATAACGTCGGCGCATTGGATCGACGGCGGTTTCGGCCCGACCGATGCCCTCGGGTACCAGTCCTATTTCTTCGGGCCGAATGAGGTCGCGCCGGCCGCAGCTCCCGAATGGCTGAATGCTGCGGGGAGTCTCTCGATGACCGCACACGATCTCGCGCTGTGGACGATCGCTCTTATGGAGCACCACGGCGTCCCGGCCGTCGACACCGCAATCATGTGGCAGCCGCGGTTACTTGCCGACAAAGAGAACCCCGGCTACGGTCTCGGATTCTCGCTCGGTGCGACCAACGGACATTGGCACGTTGCTCACGGCGGCGAAGTCGTGGGGTATCAGTCGTTCGAGTTACTCTTTCCCGACGACGACACGTCGATTGTCGTGTTCGCGAACGCGACTCCCAGCGATGTCGCCTCGACGATCGGGAACGCCATTGTCGAGCACCTTTTCGGAAGTACCGCGAGCGCCGCCGCGGATGCCGGCCTCCCGGATGCGGCATCGCTCACGCGAACGTGGTTGACCCAACTCGCCCAAGGCAAAATCGACCGATCCACGCTCACGGCGGATTTCAACGCATTCATGACTCCGCAACGCATTGCGGAAGCGGAAAAATCGCTTGCCCCGCTTGGAGCGCCCGATGTCGCGAATACGCGCGCGGCGCTGCGCGGCGGACTTATCGTCAACGTACTTACCGTCACCTATAAGACTAAGTCGCTTCGAGCCTTGCTTTATAGAACGCCCGACGGCAAGATCGCGGAGCTCTTCCTGCTTTAGAGGTAACGCTTCAATAGCCGACGTCTTGGGCGATCTCCAGCGTGTATTTGAAGTGGCACGCGCTGTCCGCGGACATGTTCCAGTCGAACATCCCGGCAAAGCCGGCGTACTTTGGAAACTCGGGCGCGCACCCCTCGGTGTTGATGCCGGGGGCCGTTTGCTTGGCCGGGTAGTTAATCGACTGGAGCGCAGCGACGAAATTATCGCCCCACGTCTGCCTAAAATATGATTGGATATTGATCAAGTCAAAGGAACGGGCATTCTGCGTGTCGACCTGCGTGCTCGCGAGTCCACCGGTGTCGTCGTTGTTGCCGGCAGGCGTAATGTCAAGGTAGTACGGCTTGTTGTCTTGGCTGGACGCCGCGTTAAGCGCACTTCGTAGACTAGCGATCACTCCGTCGAACGCGGACTGGCTGATCTCCCCGCTGCTGCTGCCGATATCTTCGTCGTCGATGTCGAAGCCGTCGAGATCGTTGCTGCGCACGAGTTGGATCACGCTTGGAACGAATAAATCGGCTTTGTGTACGTAATCGTTACTGATGTACGTCCAATCGTCATGACCCCAGCCCAGCGAGATAAGAACCTTGACGTGCGGGTTTTTCTTGCGCGCCGTCTCCATCAAGCGGTGCAGTCGAGCCGGCTCGTTGGGTGCCTCAAACAGAAGAGCGGCTCCGCTCCCCCGCCGGTACGCATGAGCGAATGCCGCAAAGATCTCGCTGACCTTGTCGAACGGCATCGCGTCGGTCGGCTCGATCCATTGGTTAACGCCGGAGTTGTACAGCGGGTAATACGCCCCCGCGTACGCCGACGGGGAAGGAGATGGCCCCGAACTGCTTACGCCCGAAGAGCCGCAAGCGCTGAGGCCGAGGTCAAGAGCGGCCGTGCAGGCCAAAACAATAAGCGTTGAGACGCGAGCCATCAATGCGCCAGCCTTCAGAAGTGGAATTGGCTCTTTTTGCTTCAAAGCCACGAATCGACTAGCCTCCGAAACGACGGTGAGCTGTTCCGCATCCGTGCCGAAAAAATGGAAGTACCGGTCAGAAAGTGTGTACAAAACCGTGAGTAACGAAACGCTTGGTTGCGACCGCGGCAGGGCGCCGATGGTCCGCGTACGTATGTCTTTTAGGTTATCCCTAGGAGGATGGATCATGCCCACTACGATTAGTCTTGGAAATACGGGCGACGATGTCAAGCGGCTGCAACGCGTTCTCGCGCGGCACTTGTTATGCAACCCCTTCGGACCAATTACCGGTACGTTTGATTCGGGTTTGGAAGCTGCAGTGAAAAATTTTCAGCAGGGTAACGGGTTGACCGTCGACGGAATCGTCGGACCGCAAACGTGGTCGGCCCTGCCGAGCTATCGCGAAGCGTCGCCGCAACTCCAGCAAGGATCTCTCGGGCCGGGCGTTGCGTGGCTGCAGAAAACGCTTTCGGGTGCGAACGTTACCGTTCAATTCGTCCCGTACGCCGGCGCGATCGATGGTGTCTTTGGTCCGGCGACGGACGTCGCCGTCCGCGCGCTCCAAACCTGGGCCGGTGTCACGGTCGACGGCATGGTCGGCGACGACACTTGGTTCGTTTGGATGACACCCGGCTCGGCGCAACAGCTCACGCTGGAAGGCGCATCCGGGCTTACGAATGGCCTCTTATAGCGGCACGGGAATTCGCCAAAGCAAACCATCGTGATAATCGGTCAGCCAGATCGAACCAGCGCCGAAGCGAATTGCGTCGCCGCCGCGACCGCCCCAGTGGTGAACTGCGCTCGTCGCGGAGTCGATTCGCGTCAGGGGAACGCCGATGATCGTCGCCCACGCCGAGCCTGCGCCGTAAGCGATATCACCTCCGCCGCCTGGTATCGCCGTTTGCACGTTTGCGATCAAACGTTTCGCACGCGCGTCGACCTTACTGACCGTGCCGTCACCTTGATTGAGCGTCCAAACGAAGCCCGCGCCGGCGGCGAGGAAGCGTGGCTTCGAACCGACGGGAATAGTCGCTACCACCTCGCCGGTCGATGAATCGACGCCCGTCAAAAGATTTCCCGTACCGCTGGTAACCCAGACGATGCCGTCGGCGAATAGCGGATTATACGAGCCCGCGGCAATAGCGACGGTTTGGCGGATGCGATTCGTCATTGGATCGATCCGGGCCAGCGTTCCGTCCTTGACGATCAGCCAGACGCTGTCGTCGCTCGCCGTTATCCCTCCCTCAGACAACGCCGGTCCGATGGGAAGAAGCGCGGTTACGACATTGCGTGACGGGTCGACGCGCGCGAGCGAAGGATGCGCACCGCAGAGCGGCACCCACAGGCTTCCGAATCCGAAGGCGAGTCCCGAACACGGTTCATCCGGAAGCTTGATGCGAGCGACCAGTGCGTTCGTAGCGACGTCGACGCGCTGCACCGACGTGAGCTCGTCGTTTGCGACCCACACGGAATCCGGCGTGACGGCAAGCCAATCCGGAGTTCCACCAAGGTGGAGCGTGGCCAGCGGATGCAACGCGTCCGCGACGCTTTGCGGTGCGTGGTTCAACGCGACGTAAGCCTCGTAAACGATCTTCCAGGTGCCGGCAATTTTCTCCCAGGATGCGAGATAAGTTCCCGACCGTACTCGCTCGGGCGCCTTGTTAATCAACGTCCAGTTGCCGCTTTCGGCCGCGTGCAGACCGTTCGCGGCGATCGTGATACTCGTTGGGATACGAACGTACTCTACGAAGCGTGGGTCCCTGAACTCGACCCCGGCGTAGCTTCTGGCCAACGCGTCGGCACCGCTCCACTCCGTGCCGTCGCTCTCAATAAGACGTATATTCGCTTTCCATGGTTTGCGCAATGCAGCTACGTCGCGCTCCAGGAAAGCGCGGTTGTTTTCTAGGCGCAGCGCACGGATCTGCGCGACGTCGGAAGGCGCCGTGCCGGCCGTGCAACAGAGAAAAATGGCCGCCAACGCAAAGATATTCCGCACGCCGTCTAATCCGGCCCCCGCGTGAGGCTCGCGGCCGCTCTCGTCGCGCGCGCAAGAAGTTGCGGTGCGTCGAGGCGGCTGCAAACGGCCGGAAAATCCGCAGACGGTCCGCGCCACTTCAACTCGTCGATATTGACGAAGAGCTGCGCATCAGTTCGAAGTGTTGCGAGCTTCTTGAACAAAAGTGCTGCCGCGCGGTGATCGCCCAGCACTTCCCGAGGGAAACGTTCGATCGCACCGTAACGCGTAAGCAAAGAGGCCGCTCCCTTCGCGCCGATGCCCTTGATGCCGGGATAGCCGTCCGCAGCGTCGCCTACGAGTGCAAGATAGTCGGGGATGAGCTCCGGGTCGACTCCGAACTTCGCTCGCACCCCGTCGGCATCCCGAATGATCTTGCTTTTTCGATCGACCTGCACGACACGTTCGCCGCGAACGCATTGCGCCAAGTCTTTATCCGGAGTCCAAATGCAGATCTTCTCCGCGCGAGCATCGTTCGATGCGATCTCGGCCGCGGAGGCTAACGCATCGTCCGCCTCGAGCTCGACCATCGGCCATACCGCGATTCCCATCGAGTCCAATGCGCTTTCGAGCGGCTCGAACTGCGCGAAAAGCGCTGGATCGACACCCTCGCCCGTCTTATAGCCGTCCCATAGCTCGTTACGAAACGATTCGATGACGTGATCGGTCGCTACGCCGAGGTGCGTCGCTCCTTCGTCGATCATCTGCAGTACCGTGTTGAGCACCCCGACGGCGGCGCCGAATCGGCGATCCTTGCCGCCGGGCGCGCGACGCAGACCGTAAAAATGACGGAAGAGCTCGTAGGTCCCGTCGATCAGGTGGACGATCACTCGTTCCGGTAGAATCGAGCTTCGCTTATGCGGTGAGGCGCTTCAGAACGGTCGCGCCGAAAACCGATGCCGCAAGTGCCTGGACGAGAAAGTATGTAACGACGCCGGCTGCTACGAGCGGCTGCGCAGCGAAGGCCGTCGTAGCGATCGCCATCGCAAGACCCGGATTGCGCAACGCCGTTGCGACCGCGAGGGTCGCACGGTATTCGCGCTTGGAGCCGGCCAGGAACCAGCCGGCGGCGAGCGAGACGACGACGATCGACACAATAGCGAGGATACCGAAAGAACCGAAGACGGCTCCAGCCGACTTGATGATAAGCGGAACGAGCGTGGCGAGCAGCGCCAACAGCGCGACCAGCGTGATGGGCTTGGTGATGCGCAGAAGCTTCGCGGAAATCGACGGCAGTGCAATCGCCGCGAGCAAGCCGAGCAGCAGAGGAACGAACTGATACGCCACCAATCCGATCAGTTGCGTCGGCGGAACGTTTACGCGTTCCGAGCCCGGTACGATCAAATCGGCTGCGAATGGCACCAGCAGTGTTGAGATAGCCGGCAACACGATTGCGAGACCGATTGCAAGCTCGTGGCTGCCGCCCTTCCCGCGTCCTCCGGCGAGAATCACGAACGGAACGCCGGCAGCAATGGCCATGAGCAGCACGCCGGTGGCGACGCCGTCGCTCACGTGAAAGAGGGTCACGATTCCCAACGCTGCCAGCGGCACGATAACGAAGTTCGCGATCAGCGCGCCTGCCAGCAGGCCGACGTTCCGCACGAGTGTCAACAGGTCGCGCCAATTTGCTTGTAAGCCAGCGTCGAACATCAGCGACACGAGCAGGACGAGGGCGGCGATTTTTTGCAGGGTCATGCGTCGCTCAAAGAAGCCAGCCAGCGAAGCGCGCTGAGGCTCGGCATGAAGGCATATTCGCCGCCGCGCGTGATGACGAAGCTGTTGATGCCTTTGAGTTGGCGGCGCAGCGGACGCTTTGGAATGTTAAACGTTGCGTCGCGGTTGTTGCCAACCACCGGATCGCGTTCGCCGGTCCCCCCGAAGAAGTCGCTCTTGTTGATCCACTCCTTTTGCACGAACTCGAACTGGCGCACGAGATCGGCGCCGACGAACGCGAACATCAAGCCGCGATCGACGCCGTCATCTTCCAATACCCCATCCGCAAGCGGCGGCCCGTAGGCCGTGCCTCGCCGAATCATGCGATGGATACGGGGCACGCCGGAAACCGCGGAATCGCGCGGATTCGTTCGGCGGCCGTGCGATCCCAGTGGCGTCGTATATCCGATCGGATCGTCTTCCCGGTACAAAAACGCGTTGTTGCGTGTAGGGTCGGCCCCAAGCGCCGGATCGTCGGCCGTCGGGGCAAGCGCGAGCGGCGCACCGCTGCGCCAGCGTCCCATCATCTTTGCCGCAAGCAATTCTTCTTCTCCGGGATTTGCGGCGTTGTCGCGAAGATACCGCCGAAACTCGGCGACGCGCTGGTACAGCTTGCGGAACACAACGTACGAGCCGTTTCGGCCAAGGACGTCGGGTTGCGGCACGACTGCATCGAGTTCGCCGGGATAGCCAAGCACGAAATCGCCGGCTTTTAGCGGGGTTTCGAGTGGATTGCTTCCCGGAATACCGCTGCCTTCGATTGCGGGATGACTGATGCCGTCGCGATAACCGAAGGGTTCGCGCTCGCCGGGAAGCACGTGACAATTCTGTTGCCAGATCGGAACGATCCCGGGAAACCCCACGAGGGCATCGCCCGCCCGCGCGACTGCGGTCGCGAGGCGTTCGTCGTCGGGCGCGATGCCGGTAATGATGACGTGCACGTCAGGTGAGCCCAGCGGCTTCTCCCAACGTTCCGGCGCGCTGTCGCCAACGTCTCCGAGCGCCGCGGCACGCGCCGCCAAACCTTCACGAAACGGCGTCGAAAAAGACTCGAGCGACGTCTGTGGTACGCCGAGCGCTGCGAGCCCGCGGTATGTTAGCGCCGCGCTTACCCAGGTGTCGCCGGCCGGGCTGTCCGGGTGCGCTGCCGAGGAGACGACATCACTGAGTTTGCGCATGAGCGTGCGGCCGGCGTTGCGGTCGTCGATGCGCAGGGCGACGTACGTCGCGGCGAACGGCGTAGGACGCGGGCGCAAAACGCCGCTCTGAATGTCGGCCAGTTCAAGATCCGGCACGTTACTTCACCGCAAGGTTTTTCCAAAACCGCGTCAGGCTCTCGTCGCCGCCGAATAGCGTCGTGAAGATCGTCGAATCGGCGAAGACGATGTCGCCGCCGCGCTCGCCGTCGGGCGGCATCCATACCACCATGTTGAACTCGTGGTTCCCCGCGTCCGTAAAGGGATGAGGGCGTTTCAGGTTGATCGGCTGTTGCGCGAGGACGTGAATCGGCGCGCGCGGGCTCGGCAGAACTTCGTAGTGCGGTAGGTGTTGGTGGAAAACGAGCGTCGAGACGCCTTCAAACCATCCGCGCTTGTCGAGGTCGCTTGCCACTTTGAGCGGCACCGTCTGTCGCGTTCCTTCGACGGTTGCCGGGCGCAATCCCCAGCGGTTGTACAGCGGCAAATCCAAACCTTTCAGCAGCGAGCGCGCGTAACCGCTGAATCGCTGCTGGCTCGGAACGAGGCGGTCGCCATGATGGCGGTACTCGACGTCGCGGATCGTGAAGTCGTCGGTTGCCCCGACGTCGTGATGCGGCCCGAGAATCAGGCACGTGCCTTCGCGGCGCAACCATGTGCGTATCGCTTCGAGCTCTTGCGGCGTGGCTTCTTCGTTCGCGTCGAGATGATCCAAGCCATACACCATCAGGGTGTCCGTATCGGCAAGAATCCGCTCGTCGATGGGAAGCCGCTGACCGGCTTGATCGACGCGCTGATACACGGCGACGGGTTGTTCCGTTGCTTCGCCGACGGCGTTCTGGAAATTGACGAGCGAGAGATGGAACAGCTCCAGCGTTCCATCTATGCCTTGCAGGAAGTTCGCTTCAGAGTAGGCGTCGGTTTCGTACGCCGGCCACGCTACTCGGCGGACTTCGGTGATCGTCGAAAACCGGTTTTCGAGCCTGCGAACGTCGCGGTTGGCTTCCCACGGATAACTCCAGGTCCAATAGACGCTGAAGCGGCGACGTCCTCGTGCGTACTTTCGCGGCACGTGGAGCTGGTTATAGGTTCGTCCCGTGAGCGGTTTGGGATTCATAATCGCGTTACCCTAGAAAACCAGCGCTACTGCATTTGGTCGAGGGCTTCTCCGAATGCGTGCCGCATCCTGAGCGCCTTCTTTATGTCATCGGTGGTCGCGTACGGGTACTCGGAGTACTCCATAAAACTCGGACGATGATGATCGCGGAAGAACTGCGTCACGGCCGGAACGTTTGTTTTCCAATCCTCCGGAAAGCCTTCGAGGTTGACGAACACCGTCGTAACGCCGGTTTCTATGAAGAGTTTGACCGCGTCATCGATATACGTGTCGAAGTCGGTATCGAAGATTCCCTGATACATGAAATAGAGACCCTTGTCAATTTCAAAGAGGACCCATTTCAACGAATGAAGCTTCAGCGGCGACAGCACGTCCGGCGCACCCTGAAGCGCACCTTCGATTGTATTGGCGTACGCGCGGACGGCGTCTTCCTTACCAGGTTTCACCTTCGCAATGATTGTGAAACCGTAGTTGATTGGCGTCCGCGGGAAGATCGGTCCGTAGTTGCCTTGTTCGAGTTTGAAGTAGCCCTCTTTGGGGATCGCCATCGCTTGGGGCTTGTTCCACCGGGGTTCGCTGGTCGACATTGTGTCGCTCCTTTTGCGCGGTGCGGGACCCACCAATTCGGTACGAGCAGGAAAGTCCCCCCCGCTCGTATGAAGCACAAAATTTGAGTACTCCGTGCGACGCGTACGCGTCTCGTGTATGCGCCGGTCCGCCGGTCGTCGCTGCAATTGCAGCTTCCGGCTCAGCGCCAGCCGCTACCCCGCTTCCGCGCAACCTCACGCTGAATACGGCGCAACTTCTCTCGAGAAATTTTCAACTGCAAGGGACGTTCGGAGGCAGTAGCATGCCCGTCGATTACGACAATCCAATCCAAAACGTCGACCCGACGAAGGGCGTTACGTACAGCCACTCATTCACCGTCGGCGTCAGCCACATGCTGGGCAGCAGCGAGCTTCCGCCGTGAGCGCGCCGCAACGGTTCGACGTGGTCGCGATCGGGGCCGGACCGGCCGGCACGGCCGCCGCGCTGCGCGCGGCAGAGCTCGGAGCTAAGACCGCGCTGATTACGCGCGAAGCGTTCGGAGGCATGGCGGCAAACGAAGGGCCGATTCCCGTTCGGACGCTGGCACACGCGGCGAGACTCGTGCGCGAAGCGCGGCAACTCCGCCGGTACGGCATCGTGTGGAACGAGCCACCTGTGCTCGACTACGTGCGCCTCGTGGCGCGGGCGCGCGAAGTGGTCGGCGAAGCGCGCGAGCGATCGACCCTGTTCGAGCAAATCGGCGCTGCGGGCGTAACGCTGTTCGAGCGCGCCGGAGCGACACGGTTCGTCGATCGGCAGACGCTCGAAAGCGAATCGGGTCTCATTCTGCACGCGAACGCCGTCGTGATCTGTTCCGGCGGCGTCAGCCGCTCGCTTGACGTACCGGGCGGCGAACTCACGGTAACGCCGGCAGACGCCTTTTCGTTGGAGGCGCCTCCGAAATCGCTGCTCGTTATCGGTGCGGGTGCAACCGGCATGCAGGTTGCGTCGATTTTCAATGCGTTCGGCACGGCGATCGTCCTGTGTCAAGCCGGCGCGCGTGTTGCGCCCAGCGAAGACGAGGACGTTTCCGCGGAGTTGGCGCGTGCCTACCGCGAAGATGGCATCGACGTCTACGAAAATTGCGGTCGCATCCACGCCCTCGAAGCCGTGCCGGGCGGCGTTCGGACCGCGTTCGAGCATCGAACGGTAGAGACGCAACTCGCGGTCCGCTGCGCCGGATGGATTGCCGATACCGCCGGGCTAGATCTTGCGGCCGCGGGAGTGGCGACGGATGCACGCGGCTTCGTCACCGTCGACGAGTTCATGCGCACCAACGTTCCGAACGTGTACGCAGCCGGCGACGTCGTCGGCCACGACATGTTGGTTCCGCAGGCAGTGCGCGACGGAAATTTGGCGGGAGAGAACGCAGCTACGGGCAACCTGCGTGCGGTCCCGCACGACGTAGAACCGATCGGCAGCTTCACGGATCCAGAATACGCGAAAGTCGGACTCACCGAGGCACAGGCTCGCCAACGGTATGACGTCCTCGTCTCGACTGCAACCTACGACGAAACCACGCGACCAATCATCGACGGACGCACGCGCGGCTTCTGCAAGCTCGTCGTCGATCGTTCGACGCGCGAGCTTCTGGGCTGTCACATCGTCGGAGAGCGCGCGGTCGAAGTTGCACAGATTGCGGCGGTCGCGATGACGGCGCGGATGAAGATCGACGACCTCGCGCGGATCCCGCTCTCGTTCCCAACCTATGCAAACGTCTTCGGCCGCGCGGCCCTGCGCGCGTTACGACGTTAGCCCCTCAACGACGCACCTAGCCTTCGAGGTGCTTTGTGTGCGCCCAGGACGTTATGAGCCATCCCTTGTCCGTTTTCGTCAACGTGACGGTAATGGCCGAACCGGTCTCCCGAACCGTCTTACCCTTTTGATTGTAATGGTAGTCTAATGGTGCGTCGACGTACGCGTTATCTCCGGTCACGAACACGTGCCACGGCGCGCCTATGCCGGCCGTTGCGTCCGTGAGCTGTGCGCTCTTGTTGTAGGCCGTTCGCGCGTTCCACCAATCGGTGCAACCCGTCGCTCCACCGGTGAGGTACGGAGCGAAAGTATCAATGACGACGACCGGGGAACTGCACAATGCCACAAACGCGTCCATGTTCCCCTTGTTCATCGCGTTTATGGCAAGCTTGACGGTGTTGATCGCGTCGCTCGAGGGCGACGCCGGGCTGATTGCGGGCGTTGCCAAGAACGCCAGTGCCGCGGTCATGGCAAAACCTGCAAATCGATGGATTCTCATGATTGCTCCTTTTGATAAGTGCGTAGTTACGGGGCGGGCGGCGCGGCCTGCGTCGTCGGAGCGGCTGCTGCGGGCTCCATCGAGATCAACGACAAGCTCTGCGTATCGAGTTGATACTTTCCCTGACCCACGAATTGGTTGGGATTTGCGCAAATCACGCTCTGCTCCGGTCCGTAGACCACGACGAGGTTCGGTGGTCCGCATTGCGTTTGCGTTAGCTGGTACGTCGTGAGGAAGGTCGCGCCGGGTGTGTTCGGCTGAACCTCGTACGAATTATACGTGACCTGATCTCCCTCGTCGTCCTCATCGACGATCGCGCCATAGACCGCAGCCGACGTTACGCCGATGGCCATGGCGCCCCAGAATCCGCCGCCCCAGTAGTACGGCGCGGGCGCCCACGCCATGCCGCCGTTCCAGCCGTAGTATCCGCCTCCGCCGTAGGCGGGATTGTTGATGACGGTATTGCGATTGCCGCTATTGATATTCGTGTTGCGATCGCCGCGATTGTCTTGGCGATCGCCGCGATTGTCCTGTCGATTGTTTTGGTTGCCTTGGCGATTGTCTTGACGATTGTTCTGGTTGCTTTGACGATTGTCTTGACGATTGTTTTGGTTGTTTTGGCGATTGCCGTTCCCAGCTCCAGGACTTTGCGCCGTGCCCGGACGCTGCGCCGTGCCCGGACGCTGCGCCGTGCCCGGACGCTGCGCCACGCCCGGACGCTGAGTGCCTCCGCCGCCGCGTTGAAAATCGGATCCGCCGAAGTTGTATCCGCCACCGCCGCTTGGGCGTGCGCCGCCGCTTGAACGACCACCGCCGCTCGGCCGGGAACCACCGCTAGGCCGAGAACCGCCGCGCGAACCGCCACCGCCGCGCGCGCCGCCGCCGCCGCGCGAACCACCTCCACCACGCGCACCGCCGCCCCCGCGCGGCCCTGCACCGGCGTCGGTCGTGACGCAGACTTGAAACGCCAGCAACGCTGCAAGAAAAACTGCCAAGTATTTCATTGCTTGATCACCAGATCGATCCCGCCCCGAAGGCTGACGTACGTGCCGCTCCCCGTCGTGAAGGAGAGCGTGGCGGAGTGCGCCGGCAGCTTGGCTGACGACGAACTCAGCGGCTGTGGGTCGCCGGTGTAATTCAGATAGAGCGTTCCGGTCGTGAGCGCAAGCGATTTGCTCGTTCCGTTTTGAACGAGAATGATGGAGGTGGGAAGACAGACGATGATCTTTGCTTGATACGAGCAGGCTGCGCGGTTGACGACGAGTGTACCCTTGCCGTCGGCGGTCGTGAGGAATAGCGAGCCGCTGAACACGTTGACCGTGACGCCTTCGTAGGTATCGACGGACCCATCATTCTTATTGATTTGAAGGGTCCCCGTGGCACGCGCGCCCGTCGCACTCAGTGCAAACAACACGAGTGCGGAAAGGATAGCCGTTGCGCGAACCGCCCGGTGTAGGCGGGCATATGACGAGAGATGCACAGCCTAGAAGCCCTCAATCAGAGTCCAGTGTATGCGCTCAGGGTAGTCGCCTGCCGCCGCCCGCACAACCACGCACGAAGGGCTACTTCGCAGGTGGAGCCTTAGGTCAGATGTTGCCGATAATCGAACGCCCCGGTGACGCGGTGCGTTCTCTTTCCAGATTTTCAAGGTCTTCGAACTTCGCAGCGGTTTTGGCGTCGGCTGGGACCATCGTGCGCATGAAGAGGTCCGGCCGCATCCGGATGCTGAAATCGGCGGCATACAGCGCAAGCTTCCCCACCACGGCGTGGTTCCGGACCGTGACACGGTCGTCCGTCAAGTCGCGGGCTACCACGCGCTGGTTCCAGGCTTTGAGAAACAGCGGCTCGTTCCGGATCGCATCGTGGACCGCCCCAACGAGCGGACTCGGCCGCTCTGACGAGTAGTTAAGCCGGAACATTCCGACGGCTCTGAAAACGAGTTCCTCACGTTCGGACCCCAGGAATGCAATAAATTCCGGGTCGAGGAGGCTTCGAACCAGCGCGTTGCGCCGTACCGGCAGTCGATGCCGGGAATGACCGTACAGCGCCTGGCTCAACGCGTTCCATCGAAGTGGCGTGAGGATGCGATCGCCGATCGAAGCCGCAACTCCGTGAAGGTTGTTCAAGAATGCCAAAACGGACTCGGGGATTGTCAGGTCGATTTCGCCGGGGATGGCTAGGGGTTGAGTTACGCCGGCGAGTTCGAGGACGTACTCGAGTTCTGCGTTGGACAACCGAAGCGCGGTCGCGATGCCCGTGAGGGTAGCGGCCGACGGGTGGATCTCGTCACCCGCTTCCAGACGCGCGTACCACTTTACACCGATGTCTGCTAAGAACGCGACTTCCTCTCGGCGCAAGCCGGGGGTTCGACGACCGCGCACGGATACGATTCCAACCGCTTCCGGGCTGGTTCGCTCGCGACGCTCGCGTAAAAACCGGCCGAGAGCCTGCCTGCTCGTTTCGGTCGTCCCGCAGGAGGCCTCTCGATTACATCCCCGTGCGTTCGGCATCCCATGTCCTTGCGTGTGTAACCCACCACGCACGAACATACTAGCACAAAAGAGGCGTTGCTTAGAATGTGCTGGGAAACTGTTAGTACTTTGTTCCCGCCTCACGTCCGCGAGCGAGCCATTGCTCGGAATCCAAATCGCGCTTTGCGCGCATCAGATAGGCGATTAGGCCGGTCCATCCCGTTTGATGGCTCGCGCCGATTCCCGCTCCGTTATCGCCGTGGAAATACTCGTAGAATAGCAGGTTGTCGCGCCAGTATGGATCGTCTTGAAACGTTCCGACACCCCCGAAGACCGGGCGCTTCCCGTTCTCATCGCGTAAGAAGATTCGCGTAAGGCGATCGACAAGCTCTCCGCCGATTTCAAAAAGCGTCATCTCTCGTCCCGAGCCCGTCGGGCACTCGATTTTGAAGTCGTCGCCGAAAAACCGATAATACTGGAACAACGCTCGGACGATGATGACGTTCATGGGCATCCAGATCGGCCCGCGCCAGTTCGAGTTCCCGCCGAAGATTCTCGAGTCGGATTCGGCCGGCCGGTATTGCACCCGATACTCGGCCCCGGAGGTTTCGAACGTGTACGGGTGTTCGAGGTGATAACGAGACAACGAGCGGATGCCGTGCGGGCTTAAAAACTCGGATTCGTCGAGCATGCGACTGAGAATCCTCGAGAGCATGTTGCGATCCGGCAGTGCAAAGATTGCGCTGCCCGACGCGCCGCGTTTCCCAAAGTTCGGGAGATATTCTGCGAACTCCGGGCGGCGCCGGATTCGCTCGCGGAAACGTTCGACCGCGCTTGGAACGTGCTCGAGCAGTTTCTGGTCGACCACCATAACCGCCGCCATAGGCATCAGGCCGACGAGCGAGCGTACGTGCAGGCGGGTGGCGGAACCGTCGGGCAGACGAAGGACGTCGTAGAAAAATCCGTCGTCCTCGTCCCACATGGAGCCTCGATCGCCGTACGATCGGCGAATTGCGAGTGCGATCCACAGCGTGTGCTCGGCAAATTTCAGCGCCATGTCGGCAAACCGAGGCTCCAGCACCGCCAGCTCACACGCGATCTCGAACATTCCGAGCGCGTAGAAGAGCATCCAAGCCGTGCCGTCGGCTTGTTCGAGCGAACCGCCCGTCGGCAGCGGCGCGCTTCGATCGAAGACGCCGATGTTATCTAAGCCGAGAAAGCCGCCCTCGAAAACGTTGTTTCCGTCGACGTCCTTGCGGTTGACCCACCAGGTGAAGTTGAAACAGAGTTTCTCGAAGGCTCGCACCAGGAACTCGCGATCCCCGTTCCCGGTGGCCGTCTTTTCGATGTCGTAGACCAGTTTGACGGCAAAAGCGTGCACCGGCGGGTTGACGTCGCCGAACGCCCATTCGTATGCGGGCAACTGCCCGTTCGGGTGAAGATAAAGTTCCCGCAGCATGAGATCGAGTTGCGTCTTCGCAAAATCGCTGTCGACCATAGCGAGCGGTATCGTGTGAAATGCCAGGTCCCACGCCGCATACCATGGGTACTCCCACTTGTCCGGCATCGAGATAACGTCGTCGTTGATCATGTGCGACCATTCGTCGTTGCGGGAGCGGCGGCGCACCTTGTCCCCGATATTCCGATAGCCGCGCTCGCCCAACCATTCGGCGACGTCAAAATTGTAGTACTGCTTCGACCAGAGCATGCCCGCCAGCGCCTGTCGCATGACGAGGGCTTCGTCGGCGTTCATTCCCTTCACGAGCGGAGCGTAGAAGGCGTCCGCTTCGGCAATTCGATCGCGGAATAGACGGTCGATATCCGCAGCCGACGAGCCGTCGATGGCGTTTTGCGCGGTGAGCGTTAAGCGGATGACGCGTTCCGATTTTCCCGGGATCGTCAGGACGTACTGCGCCGCCGCCTTCGTGCCGAAGGCATCGTTTACCGCAGCGGCGTTGCCGCGAACGATCGCATCGTCGATACCGTCCTTGACGAACGGCGCTTGGTTGGGCGTACCGAACACGCGCTCGTTATTCGTCTCGTTTTCGGTAAAGAGGAACGGGACGTTCTCGTCGCAAGTGAGCCGGAGTTCGCCTAAGGCATGGTGCCGCGCGATGAGCTCTCGCCTTGCGCCGAGGGCGGGAACGATCGAGGGCTTCGGCTCCGTGCCCGGCAGCCAGCTCCACGTGTTGCGAAACCATAGCGTCGGCAAGACGTGCAGTCGCGCCTCGTCCTCGCTTCGGTTGGCGACCGTGATGCGGATGGCGACGTCTTCCGGAGTTGCCTTCGCGTACTCAACGAACACGTCGAAATAGCGGTCGCCGTCGAAGAGCCCCGTGTCGATCAGTTCGAACTCCGGATCGCTGCCGGTCCTGCGGCGATTCGTCTCGACGATCTCGGAATACGGGTAGGCGCCCTGAGGGTACTTGTACAGGTACTTCATGTACGAGTGCGTCGGCGTAGAGTCGAGATAGTAGTAGTACTCCTTGACGTCTTCGCCGTGATTCCCCTCAGAATTGGTTAGACCGAAGAGGCGCTCTTTGAGGATCGGATCTCGTTCGTTCCAGAGCGCCACGGCGAAGCACAGGTGCGCCTTGTCGTCGCAGAAGCCGGCGATGCCGTCTTCGCCGCGCCGATACGCGCGAGAGCGCGCGTGGTCGTGCGGGAAATACTCCCATGCGGTGCCATTTTCGCTGTAGTCCTCGCGAACCGTGCCCCATTGCCGCTCGCTTAGGTAAGGGCCCCACTTTCTCCACGGGGCTTTGCCATCGCGTGCCGCCTCCAGCCGAAGCGCTTCCGCCTCAGGCGTCTCCATAGCCCCAGTGCGCGAGAACCGATTCCGGAGCGCCGTGCATTCCCAAGCGATAAATCGTCAAGCCGATTGCCCGAAGCCGCATCGGCTCGAACTCGTCCGAAACGTACGAAGGTTCAAACAGCGGCAGCGCTCGGTAAGGTATGAAATCTCGAACGAAGAGCGCGGCCGGTTCGTCCATTGTGGGAGCCACTCCGAAAGCAAAAGGAATTCGATCACTCACGAGCCCCGGTTCGATAACTCGAATGAACTTTGTCTGTAATCCGAGCAACGTGCGCATCGGTTGAACGGCAATTGCATGCCGATCGGTCGACCGGCGCGTTCTGGCGGGCGTGATTCGCAGACCGCCCGGCAATTTCTCCGGCGCCGCTCGAGCGATGGCCCCGCAGATACGTTTCAACTGAGCCGTCGAGGCGAAGGCGGCGACGAGCGTGATGCGAGGCTCTGCGTGCCCGCTAAGCGCGACCTGCGAACAATCCTGGACTCTCCGAATTTCTAAGTCCAACGCGATCTCGATAGCCGTAGCGGTCCATTTCCGCATGTCGACGACGCTCATGGGCTCTCATAGAATGCACCGCTGGGGTCGGCACGATTAACCCCCCGGCTGGGTCCACTCAGCAGGTTCCCCCGCCGATGTCGGCACCGCGCTATTGGGGAGTTAACACCACCTGCGAAGTGACCCTCGACGCGTGGTTGTCGGCCGTGCATCTGTCGGGTACGCTGGCCGCGCTATCTGTCGGAAAGGGTCGGTGTCACCCATGTCTTGGCTTAACCCAAAATTTCTTGCGGCTACGCTAGCCCTTGCGCTGTGTGCCTCGCCGCAGCCTGCATTCTCGCAAGATCTCAACGCTACGGCGGTCGATGCGTATATCTACGCGTATCCGCTCGTAACCATGGAAGTGTTACGCCGTATTTCAACGAACATCGCAGCGCCGCAAGAAAACGGTTCGCGCGCGCCGATGAACCAATTTGCGTTCCTGCGGACGTATCCGAACGCGTCTTTCACCGACGTCGTCGCGCCAAATGCAGATACGTTGTATGAGATTTTGTGGGCCGACGTTTCCAAAGAGCCGATGGTTATTCATATTCCGGCATTGAACGGCCGTTACGCGCTCTTCCCGATGCTCTCCGCGTGGACCAACGTCTTCGAGAGTCCGGGGACGCGCACGACGGGCAATGCCGCGCAGACCTTCGCGGTAACGGGGCCAGGCTGGAGCGGGACGCTGCCGCCGGGTGTTCGGGAAGTGAAATCACCGACGTCGATCTTCTGGATGATCGGACGCATCTATTCCGACGGCACTCCCGCCGACTTCGCGATCGTCCATAAACTTCAGGACGGGATGTCGGCAACGCCGCTGAGCATGTACGGCAAGCCGTATACGCCGCCGGCGGGCACCCTCGATCCGGCCATCGAGATGAAGACGCCCGTCGTCGAGCAAGTCAACGCTCTCTCCGGAACGGACTTCTTCAAGATCTTCGCGTCGCTGCTTCAAGCGAATCCGCCCGCGCCCGACGACGCGCCAATGGTCGCCAGGCTGGCCGCACTCGGGATCGTCCCCGGCCAACCGCTAGACGCGAGCAAGCTTAGCCCGGCGATCGTCGCCGCGATGAACGCCGCACCGGCGACCGCGCTGCCGCGCATGAAGGGCACGATGAAGACCGCAGGGCGTGTCGAAAACGGCTGGGCGGTCTTTACGAACCTCGGAAGCTACGGAACCAACTACGATCTTCGAGCGCTAGTATCGCTTATCGGACTCGGTGCGAATCTTCCGCAAGATGCGATCTACCCGGCGACCGTCGCGCAGCTCGACGGCACGAAGAACTACGTGATCCACTTTGCAGCGGGGCAAATGCCGCCAGCGAAAGCGTTCTGGTCGCTCACGCTCTACAACGCGAAGCAGTTCTTCTACGACAATCCGCTCAACCGCTACACCGTCAGCGAGCGCACGCAGTTCGTAAAGAACGCCGACGGCTCGGTGGATGTGTACGTACAGCACGACTCGCCCGGCTCGGCCAAAGAAGCAAACTGGCTGCCCGCGCCCGCGGACAAGTTCTCGTTGATCCTGAGAATCTACCTACCGAGTGAAACGCCGCCGTCGATCGTCGACGGCAGCTGGACCGTTCCACCCGTCACACCGGCGAGCCCATAAGGAAGCTGCGTCATGATCAGCGTAAAGCTCGCGGTTATCGTCGCGCTTCTCGCCGCAGCGACCGTACCGGCACAACGCGCAATGGCGCAATCCGTTCCGTCGGAAATCACCGCGTCGGTTGCGGCCGCGCCGGCGGCTTCAACTGCGCCGTTCGCTCCCCTGCCGTTGCTGAAACATACGGATCCGAGTTTTAATCCCGCGCTTGCCGCACAACCGCAGGAAACCGCTACGCCGGCTCCCGTCGAGCCAGCTGCTCCCGCCGCGCCGGCAAAGATCACCGTCGACCAAATCAACGCGATGATGAAGCGTTCGAACCCGCTGTTCAATCCGTGCGGCGGCTGGAGGCAACTGCTAACGACGTATGCGCCTGCGACCAATTGCAGTCTCGATGCCGGACAATTTACGCTGGGCGTAAACTACGCGGCAACCTACATCCCGATCGGTACGCAGCTCACGATCAATGGAGTCACCGCAGCGTCGACGACCTTTGCAAACCAGCACTCGTTTCCGGCGGCTACGCTCAGCCTCGGCCTTGGCGGTCTTTGGACGCTGCTGTACACGCCGCCGGAACACAGCGATCTCAAGGGTTACAACGGGAACGTCGACAACAACGGGACGACGAATCAGATGTTCGGGCTTCGGAACATGTTCTTTTTTAACCGCTGCTTCCCATATTGCGGGGGGTTCGGCCTATCCGCAGTAAACTTTTTCTATAAGCCGCCGACCGGCTCCGAGGCATTGCGAGGGATCGGCCCGAGCTACACGGTCGGCTTTTCCACGAGCGTCACCGTTGGGCATGCCCCGAGCGGCGCAGGCCGGTGGATCATCAATTTGTGGGACCCAGTTACCTTTGGGGTTGTCTCCTCGCAGTCTGGAGGCCCGGGGAAGCCGGGGGCGGTTCAATGGGGAACGAGTAGCACGTTGCTGGGTACCGCGATATGGATTCACCACAGTTGGCGGCTCAATACGTCAATCGGGTATTTAATCCCGGCACACCAGTGGGTATTTAACGTCAACCCGAATTATCTGCTCTCTCGTCGCTGGGTCGTTGGTGCCAACTATGGCGGCGCCGGTATCGCCCTGGAGACGACCGGCGCACCTCCGATTTATTTGGGAATCAACAATACGACGCGCCCGCGCTTCCTCGACGTCACGCTCATGTATTTGGTCGGCCCGACGTATGGGCAGTTTCATAACCTTCCCGAACCACCGCCGGGGGATTGAAGATGGCGGGAATCGGCGCTTGATGCGCGTCGGCGCGTTGGTGCTCATGCTCATGGCGGTCGCCGGTTTTCCGGCGGCCGCATCTGCGCAGCAAGAACCGCCCGCTCCGCAACCCGCCGCAAGCCCGACGCCGCGGCCCGGCACGAGCTCCACCCCGTCGCCGTCACCGCTTCAGTCGGAGGAGCCGCCACCTGAAGGAGCAAAGCCGCTTGATCGCAGCGTTCATTTCGGCGCTGCGGTTCTGACGGATTACACGAGTTTTTCGCAGGACCCAACCAACGTAAAACAGGTCGGCGTTCAGCCGAGCCAGCCGGAACTGCGTGCCGCGCGCCTCGTCGTTCAAGGCAATCTGACCCCGGGAATGTTCTACTATTTCGCTCCGAACTTCAACGGTTTACAGGTCACGCCACCAAAAAATCAGTTTCAAATCTACGACCTATACCTCGGCTTTAGGACTCCCGTCGGCCTTCTCCAGATCGGGCAGCAGAAAGAGACGTTCGTCTACGAGATGGTCGGGCTCTCGATGAACTTGCCGCAACAGGAGCGCGTTCTCAACCCCTTCTTTCAATCGCGGGCGGCCGGCATAAAACTAAATAACGCGGTCGGGCCGCATCGGCGCATAACGTATTCGATGGGCTGGTATCCGCTGAACTACGATGGAAACCAGTTTACGAGCCGGGCGACGTACGTTCCAATCATTAGCGACGACGATTCGCAATGGCTGCACGTTGGGGTCGACTATCGCTATTTGGGAGCCGCCAATCACCAACTGCAGTTCAGCGGTAAGCCCGAGTCGAACGTGGCGGACAATTACGTAAATACGGGAAAATTTCCCGCGAACTACGCCAATGAGCTCAACTACGAGTTCGTCGCAACGACGAAATTTTTGTCACTGCAGGCTGAGTACGCACGCGCCTGGGTGAACGCGCCGGCGTCCCTAAATCCCGAGTTCTTCGGCTACTATGTCCTCGGAAGCTGGGTGCTGACCGGCGAAAGCCGCCCGTACGATCGCGCGAACGGCTACGGCAAGCGGATCATCCCGACGAGGCCGTCCGGAGCGTGGGAGCTTGTCGCACAGTTCTCGCGCGACAACCTCAACTCCGGACTGGTTCAGGGCGGCGCCATGGGGGTCGGATATGTAGGACTGAACTGGTGGCGGAACGCCTACTGGAAGTTTGGACTCGGGTACGGGATCACCGGCCTGACCGCCGACAACGACTATGGCGTCATGAAGCGCCTACAATTTCGAGTGCAATGGTCGCATTAGAGAAGCAGCGGCGGCTGCGATGTCGTTGTCGCTGCCGTTCGTAAACCCGAGTAGGAAACCGTGGCAATCGCGCCGCCGGATGCAGAGCGGTGAGAGCGCGACGAAACGTCGCCCGGGAACGGCCCGCGCCATCGCGAGGTCATCGAAGCCGCGCTTGGCGTGAAACGCGAGATGGAGGCCGGTTAGTGCCGGACCAAGGCGAAAGCCTAACGGCAGCGCCGGCCGTAGTGCCTCCATCAGAATGGCACGACGGCGATCGTATGCGGCGTTCGCCCGGCGGATGTGTCGTGCAAAGTGGCCCTGCGCAATAAACTCGGCCAGCGTTGCTTGCAAATGGATGCCGACTCCAAGGCCGTCCACGGCCCGCGCAACCGTGAACGCCTTGCTTAGGTGCGGCGGCGCGACGACATACCCGACGCGCACGGCCGGCGCGAGGGTTTTGCTGAAGCTCCCAACGTACAGGACACGCTCGTCCCGGTCGAGGCATTGCAGCGGCGGAAGCGGCCGCGTCATCGACGTGAACTCGCTGTCGTAATCGTCTTCGATCACGTACGCCTCGCGTTCGACGGCCCATTGCAGCAGCAAATTGCGTCGTGCGATCGTCAGCGCGCCTCCCAGTGGATACTGATGCGTCGGCGTCACGAACGCCAGGCGCGCGTCCGACGGCAGTGAATCGACCCGCAAGCCTTCATCATCGACCGGTATGGGCCGCAAACGTAAATCGTACGCCTCGAACGCGGCGCGCGCGAGCGCGTAGCACGGATCTTCCAGCACGATTGGATCGCCGGCGCGCGCAACCACGCTCGCGATCAGATGCAGTGCAGCCTGCGCGCCTTCTACCACGACGATCTGCTCAGGCCGCACGCTGACACCGCGAAACTGGCGCAGGTGGCCGGCGATGGCGTCTTGCAACGATCGCAGTCCCGCAGCGCGAGCGTATCCAAGATCGCCCTCGTACACCGACAAGGCCTTGCGCGCGCATCGCGCCCAGGCATGCTTCGGGAACATCTCGAGGTCGGGCATTCCGGGACGCAGCGGTCCGCTGCCCGCCGACATTTCGATGTACGCGCGCAACGCCTGCGCGCGTTGCGCTCGCACCGGTTGCGCGTGGCGCCGCGTGCGGCGCTGTACCACCGGTTTTTGGGCCGCCGCGGCGACGTACGTTCCCGAGCCCGTGCGCGATTCGAGGTAGCCTTCGGCGACAAGCTGTTCGAACGCCAGCGCAACGGTGTTTCGGCCGAGCCCGAGCCGCTTCGCGAGCTGCCGCGTCCCGAGGAGGCGCGTACCGAGGGGGAGCGTCCCCGTTTCGATCGACTGACGTAGCCTCCGCGTGAACTGGACGACGAGATGTTCCCCGGCCGCGCGATCGGGGAACAGCGGCTCGAGATAAAGTGGCTCTTCCATATTGGTTCAAAGTGGCACGTTACAGGGGGCCACTCCTGCCATAGAATGGGGCCATGTTCAAACAAACCGCCCTCATTCTCGTGCTCGCGCTCGTGACGGCGACGCCGTCACCAGCTGCCCCGGCGTCCGCATCGGGGTCGCACGATTTCGACTGGAACTTCGGAACGTGGAAGACGCACATCAAGCGTTTGGTTCACCCGCTCTCGAACGCGAGGAACTGGGACGCGTACGAAGGTACCGTTACGGTGAGCCCGCTCTTGGGAGGCGTCGCCAACATCGAAACGGTCGACGCCGACGGTCCGAGCCATATTCAGCTGCTCGCCATTCGCACGTACGATCCGCGATCGCATCAGTGGATCGTGAACGGAGCCTACCGCGGAAGCGGCTCGCTCGGCGTGCCGGCGTTCGGTACGTTTCGCGATGGTCGCGGCATCTTTTACGATCAAGAGTCCTTCCACAACGCGACGATCCTCGTGCGCCAAACCTTCTTCGACATCACGGCGAACTCGTACGCGTTCGAACAAGCGTTTTCAACTGACGGCGGGCAGACGTGGCAGCCGAACTTCCGCGCGAACCTGGAACGCACGAGTTCGAGCGCCGTTCCCGATAGAGCGAACGGCGCGGCCAACGCCGCGCACGACTTCGACTTCAACGAAGGTACGTGGCGCACGCACATTCGCTATCAGCGTGGATCGACGGCGAAGCCGTCCTGGGGGCAGCAGACGGGGACCGTCACGGAGACCAAGTTGTGGGGAGGCGAGGCGTTCGTTGAAGAGCTATCCGTCGGCGGAGCGGACGGATTCAGCGGCATCACACTTTTTCTCTACAACTCGCAATCGCATCAGTGGAGCCAAACGTTCGCAGACGCCGCCGACGGTACGTTCGAGTCTCCGATGATCGGAAGTTTCTCGCACCGCCGCGGCGTCTTGATCGAGCAAGGCGTATACGACGGCCGAATCGTGCTCGAACGCGGTGTTTGGTCGGATATTCGCGCCGACGCGCACAACTTCCAGATCGAGATATCCGAAAACGGCGGAGCGTCGTGGCATCCCATCTTCGTTGCCTCGCTCACGCGGCTCAATCACGGCGGATCGGCTTCCTCGTACTCGACCCGGTCGTGAAGCCACAATCCTGCCACGCCGATGCAGCGATCGGCCATACCGTATAGCAATCCGTTTATTTCCTGACGGCGCTCGCGGATTACATAACATCATAAAGGGCCCCCGGCGCCGGAGAGAGTAGGCTGGTGGATGCGATGCCGGCTCGTCGCTCACGCATTCGCCGCCATCGGCGTGCCGCTAGCGCTCGCATCGGTGCTCGCGAGCCCGGTCTGCGCTGCGACTGCCGCAGACGTACCGTCGCCGTCGCCTTCTCCGTCTCCGGCGGCATCGTCCGCAGCCGCAGCCGCCGAGATTTCGAGCGAGGATAATCAGGAGGCATCGCAACTCATCGATCCGCTTGCCCCGAAACGTGCGTTCACCATCGAAGACGAGAATACGCAAAGCGTGGCCGGCGCGAACAATCAAATCAATCTCGTCGGCCAGGTACCGCTTGGGATCAATCCGCCAATCGCAGAATTGCTCGCGGGCGGACACGCCTTAAGCTTTATTAGGGTGAAGCTGCCGATCGTGACGACGAGTCCGACGAGTCCGGGAGTCGATGCGATAACGGGAACCGGCGATCTTTCGGTGTCGTGGCTCGCGGGCTTCGGAGGGGCGGAGTCACGATGGGCGGCGGGCGCCAGTTTTAAATTCCCCACTGGGTCGGGCGACCTCGGATCGGGAAAATGGTCGGCCGGACCGGCTCTCGGCTACACGCACGAAGCTGGACGCTGGACGCTAGGCATCTACACGGCAACCTACCTTTCGTACGCCGGAACGGGAAGCCGGCCACCGCTCGCGCAGACGCAAGTCACGCCGAGTATCTCGTTCGCTTTCGCCCGCGGTTGGAGCGTCGGAAACTCGGATATGCAATACACCTACGACTACCATCAAGGCGAGTTCACGAATCTTCCAGTCGGCGTGCGAATCGCCAAGCGCTACAGGATCGGCAGCCACCGCGCAAGCACGTACTTCGAGTGGGAGCGCAATCTCGCGGCCTCCGGCGGCACGACCGTGACGATGCGGCTTGGTACGAGGCTGATCCTCGGGCCCTAACCCCCATCGAACGCCGCCCAACGAACGACCCGTTGGCTGCACGCCCGTTGCAAGCGAACTGGCGTCGCGACGGGTAGAAAATTCCGCTGCTGCGGCTTCAGTATAATACCGAGGGTAGGTACGGCCCCGACGGCTCTTGATAGAGGCCTCGAGACATAAGCGTCATCGTCATCAGCACGCGCATTCCGCGATCTAAGCACCAGCGAAACAACGGATAGTTGCGAACCGGCAAGAGGACGCCAAGGCTCGGCATGCGCGGGGCTCCGGCCAGCAGTGCACAGATGGCTTCGTTCGTCTCGCCGACGGTATGGCCGAAGTAGCCTAAACCGGTAGTATACGCGCATAATGCTGAGCCCCGCTTTGCAACGAATGCATTTCCGGAGGAGATCGCGCCTTGCAGCTCACCGTTGCGATGCACGCCGTGCACCGAAACGCAAAGCGCGTTGCAGGCCGGAACGTCGTCTTGCGTGGCGGGTGAGACGGCGTACCCCCCGAGCGAGGGATCGATGGGGATGCCCTCCATCACGGCCAGTTCTTCACGCGACACGAATCCAAGCTTCGTGTACAGCGAAAGCGAGCGCGCGTGATGTGCCGCCTGAACCAGGCGCACGCTTAGAAACCCGCGTTCGTCGCTGCGTGCAATTACGGCATCCATCAAGCGGCGCCCGACGCCGGCATCTTGCGCGGCGGGATCGATCGTGATCGGCCCGATGCCGGATATTGGGTTGCGTTCGTCGAGCCAGTTACTTCCGAGAAGCTTCCCATCGCGCTCCGCGACGACGCCGTAGAATCCGGGATCGTTGAAGAGCATCTCGACGACACTCGTGGCGACCGCAGCGTTGGGAAAATCGTGCGGAACGCCGTGCCGGTCCGAAAGAGCGGCGAATGCTTCAAAGCAAATGCGCCCGCATTCCCGAAGGTCGCGCTCTTCAACCTGCCTGACGACGGTCGGGTTCTGCAACTAGGGCGCTGCCGGCGTCGCCATCACGTGCGGGGCGAAGATCGCAAATCCGATGCCGATGAGGACGAGGTAGCCCAGTAAGAAGAACGTCCAGCCCATATTGTGGCGAATCACGGCGCCTTCGTTGCGAACGAAGCGCGTCGTGGATACGCCGACGCTGGCGGTTTGCGGCGCGACCGGTTTCCCGATCTCTGCGCCGACGGAGTTCAAGGTCGGCAGCAAGAGCGTTGGAAAACCCAAGAGCTTCCCGACGACGTTTTGAAACGAACCGAACATCGCGTTCGTAGACGTATTGCTGCCGGAGAGCGCGACGCCGATCCAACCCAAAATCGGCGAGACGATGATGAACGCCCAACCGATCTTCGAAAAGGCGAAGGCCAGCGACGCGGCCATGCCGGAAAAATTATAAACGTAGGCTAGACCGAAGATGAAGACGCCGACGATGAGCGCGCCCCACATCTGTCTCCAGGTCGTCCGAAAGATTTCGCCAAGCTGCGCCGCGCTTACGCGAAGGAGGAGCGCGACGATGACCCACGAGACTAAAATCGCGCTTCCGCCGATAAACGGCGTGAAGTTAAACGTCGCCAAAACCGTCTTCCCCGGCGTTATTGACGAAAGTGCGGTAACGTCGGCTTTGAAGAGGCTGATCTTAGGTAACGGCGACCACGGGCCCGTCCAAAGCACGACCACGACGATCAACACGATAAACGGAAGCCATGCGACGAACACTTCGGCGGGGGTGAGTCCGTGTGCATCGCTCGCGTGCTGACCTTGTTCGGGGAGTGGATCGCCGCCGTAGCCGACGAGCGTCTTCGGTCTCCACACTTTCAATAACGCAAATAGCGCGGCGAGGCAAACGAGAGCACCGACGACGTCGGGCAAGTAAGGCCCCAGATAAACCGCCACCGGGTATTGACCGGCGATGTAGCCGAGCGAGCCGACGACGGCCAGCGGCCAGCCGTCGCGGAATCCGCGTTTGCCGCTGACGAGGTAGATCAAAATCCACGGCGGCAACAAGGCGAGCACCGCAACGACGTGGCCGATCGAGCTGGAGAGCGCGAGAAGCGGCAAACCGGTAACGGCGGCGAGTGCGATGATCGGCGCTCCGAGCGCGCCGTACGATACCGGTGCGTTGTTGGCGATCGCCGCGACGCGAATCGCGTCGATGTCGGGGATGCCGAGTGCGATGAGAATCGGTGCGACGACCGCCCACGGATAGCCAAAACCGACGAGCCCTTCGAGCAGCGCCCCAAACGCCCACGCATAGAGGATCGTCTGCACGCGGACGTCGCGCGTACCGTGAGAAGATATCCAGCGCCGAAACTTCTCGAACGTCCCGGTCACGACGAGCGTGTTGAAGAGCACCACACCCCAAAACGTGATCCAATCGACGTTCCAAATGCCGGTCGCCGAGCCGTGCAGATATGCGTGGATGCCGGCTCCGAGCGGCATCTTCCAAACCGCCCACCCGAGCAGAAGGGTCACGAGCGATCCGATTAGGGTCGCGAGCCATGCGGAAAGGCGGAAACCCGCAAGCAGCACGAGCAACAGAACAACCGGGATTAGGGCCGCAAGCCACGTCCCAAAGAGATTGTGCAGCGGGTCGAGGACCTGCTGAAACATCGGTCTCTAGCTTATTCCGAGCTAGGCACGACAAACGCCAAAGCGAGCAGCGCGACCACCATGGGTGTTTATGTACCCCGGTTACCCGGGAACATACGTGGCGTGGGCTCGCTTGTTTTCCGTTACGCGATACGCCGGCGCAGTCCTCACGTTGCTATGACGATTTTGCGGTATATCCCGCGCAATAACCGTTAGGCGATATCGAGCCGTCGACGACCTGGCAACTACCGCTCGACGTGGGGTCCTTTCCCGCGATGAAGAACCTGCAGCCGGAGCACTGCATGCTTCCGTTCGGTGAATTCTGATAGTGCATGGAAGCTTGTGAGGCTTTGGAGCCATCCGCAACAGCCGAGCCCGTTAACAGACCCGCAAGCGCCGGCAGGGCGATCGCGCTGCCTAAGAACCGCCGTCGTGTAAGGAAACCAATCGATTCGTTCATGTACGTCCTCCCATTAGACGCGGGACAACCGTACTCGTAATGTGTGAACGAAAACTGAATAGGTCGAAACAGAGGCTAAACGCTCATGGCGCCAGCGCTCCGAGCGCGTCTTTTGCTCGCGTAAAGGACGGGCTCAGTGGCGGCTTCTGGTCGATGATCGACGCCGTAAACCAGAACTTAGGCTCGGCTGCGCGATCGTCGGGCTCTTCATCGCGAGTTGGATCGTTTCGGTCATGATCCACCGGGCGCGTGTGCGGCGTGAACCTATGTGCTAAAATACGCGCTATGTCCGATATCGTTCCTAGCGCGAAACCCAGCGGGACGGGTTGCGTCGAGTGCCTCGCGAGCGGCGGCTGGTGGCTGCACCTTCGTCGCTGCGCGACGTGCGGGCATATCGGGTGTTGCGACAGCTCGCCGAACCAGCACGCTCGAAAGCATTTTCGACACACGAAGCACGCCGTTATCGCAAGCTTCGAACCGGGCGAGACGTGGTTCTACGATTTTGAAACGGAGGCGGCAGTCGATGGGCCGGAGCACTTGGCGCCGCCGCGTTCGCACCCGGCGAGCCAGCCGGTGCCCGGCCCTGCGGGACGCGTTCCAAGCGACTGGCAGGAGCGGCTCCATTGATCGGGCCTAAGCGTTGATTGAAGCCGCCGAGCTGGAAGAGATTCCGCTGTTCGCAGGCGTGGAGCCGGCACTGCGGGCTAGAATTGCTTCGCGTTCCGCGGAGATTTTGGCGGCGCCGGGGGAATGGGTCACGCGCGAAGGCGACGCCGCGTATCTGTGGATCGTTCTCTCGGGGGAAGTTGAGCGCGTACGGCTCATGAGCGGGCGCGAAACGCAGTCGACGACGTTCGATCCGACCGAATTCTTTGGCGAATTCTCCGTCATTCTCGGCACCGAGTCGTTCATCTCGATTCGCGCGCTGCAGCCATCCCGGCTGATGCGCATCGATCCGGCCGATCTGCATTTGCTCATTACCGAGTCCGAAGCAGCAGCTGCGTATATGTCCCAGACCCTGATTCGTCGCGTGTCGATTTTCCGCGATGGATATGGAATGTACGGGGCGCGTCAGGCGGTTGTGATCGGCAGCGATCTCGATGCCGCTTCGCACGCGATTCGCGATTTTCTCTCGCGGAACCAAGTGGCGTTCGAATGGCTCGACCTCGACGACCCCGTCGACGCGCTGTTCATTGCGAAGCTCGGCGGCGACACGTCGTCGCGCCCGCTCGTACGTCTCGCGGATGGGCGCACCCTCGTGAAGCCGGAGCTCCAAGTTCTTGCCGAAGCGCTCGGCCTTCCGGTCGTCCCGCGCTTCGACGAATACGACGTCGTGATCGTTGGCGGCGGGCCAGGCGGCCTTGCAGCCGCGGTGTATGGAGGCTCCGAGGGTCTTGCGACGATCTTGATCGAGCAGGACGCCCCCGGCGGCCAAGCCGGCACTTCGTCGCGTATCGAAAACTATCTCGGTTTCGTGAGCGGAATCTCCGGCGGCGAGCTGGCGCATCGCGCACTGCAGCAAGCCAAGCGGCTCGGTGCAGAGATCCTCGTCACGCGGAGCGTCTGCGAAATCCGGCCGAGCGGCGCCGAATTTGTGTTGGAGTTGGACGGCGGAACGAACATTCGCGCGCGCGCCGTGGTGCTGGCAACCGGCGTCGCGTGGCGAAAGCTCGCAACGCCCGGTATCGACGCGTGTGTCGGGCGCGGAGTGTTTTACGGCGCGTCGCGCGGCGAGGCGTACTCCGTTCGCGGGAAGGACATTTTTCTCATCGGCGGCGGAAATTCTGCCGGTCAGGCTGCGATGTTCTTCTCGCGTTACGCTCGCAACGTGACGATTCTGGTTCGCGGCAGCGGACTCGAGCGAACGATGTCGCAGTATCTGATCGAGCAGATTCGTTCGGTGCCGAACATCACGGTAGAAGCCAATACGGTGCTCGAAGCCGTCGATGGCGATGGGCGTTTGGAGTGGATCGTCACTCGTTCGAGCGTCTCGGGGAAGGAACAGAAACGCGCCGCTCACGCACTGTTCATTTTTATCGGCGCCGACGCGGAGACCGCCTGGCTTCCGGAGGCGCTCGAGCGAGATCAGCACGGCTACATTCGCACGGGACGCGACATCGAAGATTGGCGGCTGGCGAGAAAACCATATCCGCTGGAAACCAGCGTCCCCGGAATCTTCGCCGCGGGTGACGTTCGCAGTTCGTCCGTCAAGCGCGTAGCATCGTCGGTCGGCGAGGGCAGCATCGTGATCTCGTATATCTATCAGTACCTAGAGTCGCCGCTCGTGCGGCAGGCTTTACCGGCGACTTAGAGTGAGAGCGCTTCTGCGATCCCTCTGAGGCTCGTCACCGAAGACGGCGACGCCGGTGCCGCCGTCTCGGCGGTACCGGCGTCTTCGATTGGGGCGCGATCGAACTATTTCGCGAGGTCGTAGCGATCGAGGTTCATGACCTTCGTCCATGCGGCGACGAAATCGTCGACGAACTTGCGGCCGGCGTCCGTACTTCCGTAAACCTCCGCGACCGCGCGCAGTTCGGAGTTCGAACCGAAGATGAGATCGACTTGCGTGCCGGTCAAATCCACCGCACCGGTTTTGACGTTGTGACGCTCGTAGACGGCGGGATCTTTGTCTGAGACTTTCCATTCGCCGTCCATGGCGAGCAGGTTCACAAAGAAGTCGTTGGTTAGCGTCTCGGGCCGCTTGGTGAACACGCCGTTTTTCGAACCGTCGGCGTTCGTGCCGAGCGCGCGCATCCCGCCGACAAGCACGGTCATCTCCGGCGCGGTGAGCGTAAGGAGTTGCGCTTTATCGACGAGCACCATTGCGGTGGGAATACCGAAGTCGCGCTTGAGGTAGTTGCGGAATCCGTCCGCGATCGGCTCGAGTGGTTCGAACGACTCCACGTCGGTTTGTTCCTGCGACGCATCGGTGCGCCCCGGCGCAAATGGAACCGTGACGTCGATGCCGGCATTCTTGGCCGCCTTCTCTACGCCCGCGCATCCCGCGAGCACGATGAGATCGGCAAGCGAGATTTTCTTGCCGTTCGTCTGCGCGCCGTTGAACGATTGCGCGATGCCTTCGAGCGCTTTCAGAGCTCGAGCCAACTCTGCCGGGCGATTGACTTCCCAATCCTTTTGTGGCGCGAGGCGGATGCGCGCGCCGTTCGCGCCGCCGCGTTTGTCGCTACCGCGGAAGGTCGAGGCCGAAGCCCACGCGGTCGAGACGAGTTGCGAAACCGAGAGGCCGGACGCGAGAATCTGTTCCTTCAGTTTGGCAACGTCGTTTGCGTCGACGAGGGGATGATCGAGTTTCGGAATGGGATCCTGCCAGATGTACTCTTCCTTCGGTACGTCTGGCCCGAGGTAGCGCGCGCGCGGCCCCATGTCGCGATGCGTGAGTTTGAACCAAGCTCGCGCGAACGCGTCGGCAAACTCGTCGGGATGCTCGTAGAAACGCCGCGAGATTTTTTCGTAAATCGGATCGAATCGCAGCGCAAGGTCCGTGGTTAGCATCCCCGGCTTGTGGTGCTTGGACGGATCGTGCGCGTCCGGAACGGGCGCCGAACCGTTCTTGGCGACCCACTGCTTGACGCCGGCGGGGCTCTTGGTTAGCTCCCACTCGTTAGCGAACAGCGACTCGAAGAAATTGTTGTTCCACTTTGTCGGCGTCGTGGTCCAAGTCACTTCGGGGCCTCCGCCGATCGTATCGCCGCTATGTCCCTTGCCGAACGCGTTCTTCCATCCCAAGCCTTGCTGCAGGATGTGCGCACCTTCGGGGGCTTCGCCGACGTGGGTGGGGTCGCCGGCGCCGTGGGTTTTGCCAAACGTGTGGCCGCCGGCAATGAGCGCTACCGTCTCTTCATCGTTCATCGCCATCCGGCGGAACGTCTCGCGAATGTCGATCGCGGAAGCCAACGGATCGGGATTACCGTTCGGACCCTCCGGATTCACATAGATAAGCCCCATTTGCACCGCGGCAAGCGGATTCTCGAGAAGGCGTTCGCCCGCGTACCGTTCGTCGGCGAGCCACGTACTTTCCGCGCCCCAATACACCGACTCGTCCGGCTCCCACTGATCGGGACGTCCGCCGGCGAAGCCTGCGGTCTTGAAACCCATCGCTTCAAGCGCGACGTTGCCGGCGAGGACTAGCAAATCCGCCCACGAGATTTTGTTTCCGTATTTCTGTTTGATCGGCCAAATCAACCGGCGGGCTTTGTCGAGGTTGACGTTATCCGGCCAACTATTGAGCGGAGCAAAGCGCTGTTGTCCGCCGCCGGCACCGCCTCGACCATCGGCAATCCGATAGGTGCCTGCAGCATGCCAGGCCATACGAATAAAGAGCGGACCATAGTTGCCGAAGTCCGCCGGCCACCAATCCTGCGAGTCCGTCAGCGACGCTCGCAGATCGGCTTTTAGGGCAGCGAGATCGAGCTTCGCGAATTCTTTAGCGTAGGTAAAATCGTCACCCATCGGATCGGACTGCGGAGAATGTTGGCGCAAGATGGACAGGCGCAGCTGCTCGGGCCACCAATCGCGAATTAGCGGCGCGTTCTTTCGCTTGGGATGAACCGGGCACATGGTCTCAGTCACGATACGATCTCCTTCAAAAAAGCAAAACGATTAGTTCACGATCTCGAATGAATTCAGTCCCGCACGCAGGCGCACACGATGAGGTTGTGCCGCTGGTCGCGTGCAACTTGATTCAAGGTTTTTTAAAAGTGCGTTGTCGAGCGGCCTTACGGCACACGGCTCATCGCTACATCATAGCCACCGCAGGTCCATCGAGCAAGACAATAAAAGCTATCAGTTCTATTGATGGCCTCTATTCCATATGAACGTTCGAGACCTCGCCTACATCGTCGCCATTGAACGCCATGGGAGCATCACCCGGGCGGCGGAGGCCTGCGGAGTAACCCAGCCCACGCTCAGCACCCAAGTAGCCAAATTGGAAAGAGAACTCGGGGTGGTACTGTTCGAGCGAGCGGGACGCGGCTTGCGATTGACCGATGCCGGCCGGCCCGTCCTCGATCACGCCCGCCGCGTGCTGGGTGCGGTCGATGACCTCGTTGCTGCCGCCCAGGACCATCTCGATCCTTTTGCCGGATTCTTACGGCTTGGCCTGATCCCCACGCTCGCGCCCTACCTGCTGCCGCACCTTCTCCCCGGAATGCAAGCGTCGCTTCCCCGCCTAAAGCCCATCATCGTCGAGGAGCAAACCGCCTCGCTCCTAGCGCAGTTGGGTGCCGGAGCCATCGATGCGGCGATGATTGCCACTGACCCGCAGGACGCGCGGCTCGGCACGCTGCCGCTCTTCGACGAGCCGCTCTGGGTCGCGATGTCGGCTCGGCATCCTCTTGCGTCGCGCACCACAATCGAGCCCGCCGACATTGACCCTTCGACGCTGCTCCTGCTCTCCGAAGGCCACTGCCTGCGCGACCATGCCATTGCGCTTTGCGCCGAGCCAACGCTCGGGGTCCGCATTTCCGGCGATTTTCGGGCCGCGAGCTTGGAAACCATCATGCATCTGGTCGAGTCCGGATTCGGCATTACGCTGGTCCCCGAACTCTACGTGCGGCAGACGCGCGCACCGAACGAAGGCATCGCTCTGCGGCCGTATGCCTCGCAAAGTGCCTCTCGTCACATCAGTCTCATTTATCGCAACGGCACCGCGCGCCGAGAGGCCCTAACCGAGATTGCTAAACTCACCCGTGAGGTCTGGAGCCGAGTGTCGCCGCCGGCCTGAGCTGCACGTCGATGGGTTGCGTGCCGACGAGAAGGCCGTTGTTGTCGAGGTCGTAGACGCTTAACGTAAGCGGGCCCGCGTGCGCAGGCGTGAAACGAAAATCGCGCGTTTCGCCGATCGTGAACTGTTGGGTCGCAGTGCGTTCGCGTCGAAGGCTCGCCGGCAAATCCCGTCCGTCTTTGGCGATCGGCGTCCATACCAGTACGTGCGAGCCTTCCGAAAGCGAGACGACGAGGTTCTGCCCGCCGAGCGTGAGAACGGCGAGGCGTAAGCGTTGCGGAACTCCGACGGCCGCCGACAGCGGCGCCGGTTTCAATAACCCGTTAAATGCAACGTACGGGCTGCCCGCGCGCTCGTAAGATTCCGAAATCATTATGATGTGATCCGTGCTCGGATCGAGCGTTTCGTGCGGCGGGAGCACGATTAGCGCACCATCGATGCCGCTTCCAAGCTGCCATCCGTCGTCCATGTGCGCGTGATACATGAACGTTCCCGCGTCGGGCGGCGTAAAACGTGCGACGAACGTAGCGTCCATTTCGATTGGCGGCGACATCCCGTCTAGCCCCATTGGCATGCCCATGCCGGCGCCGCCGTCGTAGTAGCTGTTCGAAAGGGCAATGCCGTGCCAGTGCATGCTCGTCTGTTCCTGCGTATGATTGGTGACCGCGATCGCGACCGGTTCTCCTCGCGTCAGGACGATTGGAGGTCCGGCGTTTCCGCTCGATTGCGTTTCCCGAGCGCCGTCACCCAACGTTAGGGTGTCCCTGGTCAGACCAGGGTATGGCGGCGACGCTTCGTTGTGTGCGTTGATGGTGAGCGCGAGCCGTCGCGGAGCATCAGAATTCGCGATCGCCGCATCGCCGGCGCGCGGACGAACCGTTATCGCTACGACCATGCCGCCCATCGGTTGATCGGCCAGGTGGAAACGTGTTGCGATCGCCGTCTCTGGATCGTGCGTGAGCGATAACTGCGGATTTTCCTTACCGGCGCGCATGTCCGCGAGTGGTGCGTGGCGCGAGATGTGATCGCTGATATGACAGTGATACATCCAGGTGCCCGCGCGGTCCGCGACCCACGACAATTCCTCCGCGTCGCCGGGGTGAAATGCGTGGGTGACTTCGTCGTACGCATCGCGTCGATCGATCTGGAAGTAAAATCCGTGCAGGTGCATCGGATGCGTCATCGCGCTCATATTTATGACGGCCCAGTGCACGTGTTGTCCGCGCTCGTACGTCAGGTGCTGGGTTGCCGGATAGGCTCTCCCGTTGATCGTTTCGAGCGCGTAGAGAAAGTTCGGTCCGTTCTTTATGTCGGTGACCGGCGCATACAGACCCAGGACGAACGTGTGGTCGACTTGCGCTGCGTTCGGACGGTCGACGACGATCGCGCCCGAAAGCTCGGCATCGCTGAAGATCCGGTTGTCGACGCTCTCGCCGGAATCGGAGCCGTAGTAGCCAAATGCGCCGGGCCGGTCGAGGGTGAACGTGGTGCTCAGCGTGGCGCCTTGCGGTACGCGCAAAACCACCTGCGGCACGGCCGAACCGGTTGAGAGGCCGCGGATCGTGAGATCGTGCGCCAACTCGTTGCGAATCGAGGCGACGACGCGCGTGCCGAGCGGCGCATGAATCAGCGGCCCCGGGATTTGCAACGGACGGCCTTCCTCGCCAAAGGCCTCGATCGGCAGCCCGATCGTGCCCGGACCGTCGGGATACCACAGCCCCCAACGGGCGACGAGGGAGATGTGCAGCGTGTCGCCGGCACGCGAGCCACCGGATTTCGCATTATCGTTAAACGCGATGTCGCCGAGGCGACCGAACGTGCCGGTCGCAGCGGCTCTTGGGACGGATGGCTCCGCCGGGGCGCGTCCGAGGCTTAACGAACACCAGGCCACCCCGGCAAGGAGCATGATGAAGATGCGTTTCATGGGGGCATTGTCGCGCCCCATCGTGCGGCTGGCGTGCCGGAGGACGGGTCTAGGCTAAGAAATTAGCCCGGCAGCGACACGGCGATGACGACCTTGCCGACGTTTTGGCCGGATGCGATGCGCTCGTAACCTTCGGCGGCACGCTCGAGCGGAAGCACGCAGTCGATCACGGGTGCGATCTTTCCTCGTTCGTAGAGTGCCAGCAGTGCCTGCATCGCGCCGAGGAGCAGGTCGGCGCGCCCGAAGAGATGGCCGATGTTGACGCCGAGAATGCCGCGGTTCTCGTTCATCAACCGGAGCGGCGAAAAGCGCGGCACGCCGGCGAGCTGGCCGAGGATGTGGAATGGGTTAAAGCGACGCCCTTGCACGTTCGCAAAGCCGTAGTTAACGATTCGGCCTCCGTCGCGCAGCAGCCGGTATCCCTTAAGCGTATCTCGACCGCCTAAGGGATCGAGCACGACGTCGACGCCGCGGCCGTCGGTGAGCCGGCGTACTTCGGTCGCGTAGTCGACCGCGTGATAGTCGATCGGATACGTACATCCGTTGTCGCGCAGGATTTGGTGCTTCCGGGCCGAGGCGGTACCGAACGTGGTGATGCCGTCAACGGTTTGACAGAGCTGCAGCGCGGCGGTTCCGACGCCACCCGCTGCCATGTGCACAAGCACCGATTCCCCGGGACGAAGATTTGCGACAAAGAATAACATGTGGTAGGCGGTGAGGTAGGTCACCGGCAGCGCTGCGGCTGCCTCGAAACTCATCGTCGCCGGCATCGGAAGGGCGAACTGCGTCGGGACGCAACAACGTTGTGCGTGCGCGCCGAAGTGCCTCATTGCAACGACGCGCTCCCCAATGCGCGAAGTGTCGACGCCTTCGCCGACGGCGTCGATTTCGCCGGCGATTTCATATCCAAGGATCGCCGGAAGCTTGGGAGCGTCGGGATAGAGCCCCTGGCTCGCCATGAGTTCGGCGAAATTAAGCCCAAACGCGCGCACGGCGATGCGCACCTCGCCGGTTTTTGGCGGAGGATTGGACGTCTCGCGGATCTCCCAGGTGCCGCGCTTAACCAGCCAGAGAGCCTTCATTGCTTCCATACGACGGTTAACCGGGTTTGAGGCGTACTGGCGAGAGCGACCGGAGCGGGCGGTCTCGCGTTAGCCACTCGTACGCGATCCCGACGCGGTGGGTCAGCGATACGAGCGACTCAATCTCGTCGGGTAGATAACTGCTATGATCGTGCTTCGGTCCGCATACGATGAATCCGTAAAGCGTCCCGCGCAAAATCATTGGGCAGATAAGGGCGCCGGCAAATGGATCCGATGGAACGTCCACGACGAACGCTTCCGTCCAACGACGCAGGCGCAAGACGATCTCTTCATCGGGGCCGAGTCGAGCCGGCGCGTTCTGCGCGGAACCACGGACGATTTCATATCCCGACGCCGGATCGCCGGCATACATTTCCACGTATTTTGCGTCGAGGTTACGACGCAACACGGCCAGGGTGAGATCGACGAGCGGCTCGGCGCTCGTCGCGGCGTCCGTTTCAAGCGCGTAGCGGCGCAACTCGGCGAGCGCGCGGTAGCGTCGCGCAAAAAATATTCGATTCAAGCGATGATTGACGACGCCGTGGATGCTTCGCGCCGAGACGCCGACGCCGAGCGCCACGATGATGGCAAGAGTACTCTCGCTTTGCGGACCGAACTGCGGTCCGATAGCGCGCTCTAAAATAAGGGAAAGCGCCCATTCGACGACGACGAAGAGCGCGACGACGCACACGGAGACCACCGAGAAAATTGCCGCGCGGGACACGACCAGGTTCAAATCGACGAGCCGGTGGCGCAGGACCGCGTAGGCCATGCCGATTCCGGTTGCATAACGCAGCCACGAGAATGGCTGGAGCCAACTGCTATCCCAGCCGAAGAGCGGGCTCCCAAAGTCAACGATGTTCATGAGAGCTAAAAGAATTAGGGTGCTGCCGGCCGCGACTGTCGGGACCCGATACTCTCGCGCGCCATGTAGGAATCCGTCGACGACGGCGACGATCGTGAGGAGCGAAAAGGCGATCGAGAGAGCATTGGAAATCGACAGAAACGTGTTTGTGACAATCGGTAGGATTCCCTGAAAAACCCCGAGCACGATTGTCGTCATCACTAGGACGATAACGGGAACGCCGATGCGTAACGTCCACGAGCGCAGTTTTGAGTTGCGCGGTGGGAAGGTAAGCGCGAAGAAAAATTGGCTGAAGAGAAGCACGCAGATACAAAGCGCGTCGACGACGTCGGCAAAGAGCTTGGCTCCCGGCGACGGTAGGACGGGCCGTAACTCGACGATCCCACCGCTTAGGGCGAGCCCGATCAAGAAGGCGACGATAAAGCTCGCGGCGCGGCTACGTTGAGCCTTCCACGTAACGAGCAGCGCTATCACTATATAGAGTAGCGTGAATGCAAGGATACCGAAGTCGCGCCACGACCGCATGCTCCCGGTCGATCGCGCCGGCACGACCTGCATGTCGATTTCCCGCCCCGCGCGGTCGATCGCAAGCTCCAAAGGAATGCCGGCGGTGAGCCAAGCAAAGCCTACGCGCTGCGACGGCGACATGCGATCCAAGCGTAAGACGTCGCCGGATCGGCCGCCGGCGGCTGCAAAGGGCGAGTTGGGTGCGACCGTCGCAACGCGCTGCTGCATCGGCAATATCGGCACCGTTTTGATACCCACGTCCCCCGTCGTGGCAGGGGCTCTCCAGCCAACGGCGAGCGTGACGAGAACGGCGAGCGTCGCAGCGACCACAACCAGGCGCACGCGCACCACTTCCACTTCGGAGGCTTTCGACCATTCGAACCGCTAAAGGTTCGGAAGCGATACGCGACCGTTCGGGAGCGCGCGCAGAGAGCAATTGCCGTCAACTTCGCCGGTCATGGCGCCGTCGCGGCGTTCGATGCTCGTAATCGTACAGCCGCGATAGCGCAGCGGCGTGTTGAGCGTGAGCATCGCGATGGCCCCCTTCTGGTAAACGACCATGGTGCCTTGCGACAGCGGGGATCCGTAGACGTGAAGCGACGAGGGGCGGGAACCGACGGTAAACGTGAGTTCGTCGTCGTTGCCCCGGACGTCGGTGCCTTCGTACCACGTCGCGCCGTATTTTTGGTACGGCGTCGCGAGCTCGCAACCCAGAAAGTCTTCCTGGATCGTGACGTAGCCTCGGCACGGCACGCCGCGAACCATAGCTGGATGCGCGAGCTTGCAATTGGTAAGGCGGCCGTTTGCAAACGACGTACTGGCGTCGGCCGCGCACGGGAGGCCGTCGATCGTCGCGTCGTGTTGCAGCGTTTGGCTTCCGTCCAGTTTTGCATCGCTTAGACTCACCGTGTCTTGCAGCGGGACGCCGAAAAGCACGGTGGGTTTTGACAGCTCGACCGAGGAGAGGTGGAAGGCGTCGTCCGTTACTAAAACCGTATTCGCCGGGAGATGCATCCCACTGACGACCGTATCGGATGCCAGCGTCTGCCGATGCGCACGCTCGTATGCGACACCTGCTGCGTGAGAGCGGACGGCGTCGATCCGCAGCCAGAGGTTCAATCCGGCAGAAACGACCCAAGGAAGGCCGATGATGATTGCGACGACGCGGGCAGCCCGCGACGTCCGTGCAAGGTACAGCCATATCACCGCGCCGGCCGCGGCGATCGTCAACGGCCAGAACGCCCAAATAAGGACGATGGCGACGTCGAACCCCCACGGGAACTGGATGCCGATGTCGGACACGGGCGCCTCCTTCGCGGCCTTTTTTGAGGCCTCGTCCTAAGGATACACGTCGACGCGTCCACAGACCGTCCCCTGCGGGCGGCGTGATCCAGATCGGCGGCGAAACGCAGGGTCGAGTGTCCTCCCTTGAAGGTATTGCCTATCTTACCGAGCGCATCGCGCAGGTCGAACGGGAGCGTGACGCGCTCGCCACCCAGGCGCAGCGTCTCGAACAGCTTCAGCGCGCGTTCGTCGAAATCTCGGCGGCGAGCGACGAGCGCGCGGTCGCGACCGCCGCACTTCGCGGCGCGTGGCTGGGGCTAGGATTCGGTCGTGCGTTTTGGTTCGCGTGCGGCGATGCCGGCGAGCTGAATGCCCTCTACGAGTTGGACGAGGGGCGGATCGCCGAATCGGAATACGGCGGTACGCTACCCCCGAATAGTTCGTTGTTCCGCGTCGCGCGTGGAGACAGCGATGCGGCGATGGGAGCGGACGGCGACGGCGATTCTCCGCTCTTCGACGTTATGCGATGGTATGTCGCGGCGAAAGTGCGTCCGCGGACGGGCCTGAGCTTCGTGATCTATGCGGACGGTGTCGTCGACCGGACACCGTCGCCCTGGGCGCTTTCGTCGCTGCGCGAACTGGCCGACCAAGCCACGCTGACGCTCGAGAATCTACGCATGGCCCACGAACTCGAACGCCTTGCGTTACACGATCCGCTCACCGGTCTGCCGAATAGGCGCGCGCTGAGCGAACGGTTGGCGATCGAACTTGCGAGCGCGCGCCGAACGCGCGAAACGGTCGCCTTCGCAATCGTCGACGTGGACGACTTCAAGCGAATCAACGATTCGCGCGGACACGCCGGCGGCGATGGCGCGCTCAAAAGGATCGCTGCGGCGATGCGTTCGGCAACGCGTGAAACCGACTTCCCCGCTCGTTTTGGCGGCGACGAGTTTGCGCTCGTCATGCCGCGCACGCAGCACGCCGACGCGACCACCGTCGTCCAGCGCCTCGTCGACGCACTTCGCGCCGCCGGGCTTCCATGCTCGGTGGGCGTCGGATTCGCGGACGGCACCGGGACCGCAGAAGAACTTCTGAGTGCCGCCGACGCTGCCGCGTACGTCGTCAAAGCGCGCGGTAAGAACGGCTTCCACCTCGGCTAAAGACGAACAGAACCGGGGTAAAATCGAGACCGCGCAGCCTTTAGTACGCGTGGAAAGGGGGAACGGATGACTCGAACCCTAGACGCTCTCGCTCCGCTACTCTTCCCGCGAACCGACGACCTCTTCGAGGCGATCGTAGCTCGTAGCGACGCCGCTCGTCATGCCCGACTCCACGGCCTCGTCCCGCGCGTCGCGCGACTCGTAGAGGCAGGTCAGCGTCACCGTCGTCGTGCCTTCGCGCTCGACGAAAGCGGTCGTAACCACCGCTTCGCCCGGTGCGCCGTCGAACATCTCAACGTGCACTATGCGTCCTGGCCGGGCGATCTCTCGGTAGGCGCCGCCGATGCCGAATTCTCTCGCGTCGGCCGCATTGCGCCACACGTAGTGAAACGCGCCGCCAACTTTCAAATCAATTTCGCAGACCGGCATCTCCCAACCATCCGGGCCGAGCAGCCATCGGCGCACGAGCTCGGGTTTTGTAAACGCGTCGAACATTAGCTCGCGCGGCGCATCAAATGCGCGCACCATCACGACCTCGCGATCGCTCGGTGTCGTGACTTCCAGCGCGTGCTTCGTTTGCGTTGGTTTCATCGATTTATTTCCTCCGTCGCTTCGGGCGTTCGCTCTTTCGTTTGGATGCCTGAAGCTCTTCAAGCAGCGTGTCGAGTCTTTGGAAGTTCCCTTCCCACAAACTGCGGTAGCGTTCGAGCCAGCCGGTGGCTTCCGCGAGCGGCGTTGCTTCGATCCGGCACGGTCGCCGCTGCGCGTCGCGGCCGCGCGAAACCAGCCCCGCGCGTTCGAGCACCTTCAGGTGCTTTGAGATCGCGGGCTGACTGAGCGCGAACGGAGCCGCCAACTCGTTGACCGAGGCTTCTCCGCCGGCAAGACGGGCCAAGATCGCGCGCCGCGTGGGGTCGGCCAGGGCCATGAACGTTGCGTCCAGGCGGCTTGCGGGAACCTGTATATAACTCATTAGTTCTATAACCTATGGGTAATATACATCTTTGCGTTCCCGCCGTCAAGTGACTGCGCCGACCGGTGCCGGAGCCGCGTTGCGGATCAGAGAAACGCCCGGCGATGGAACATCACGCTTACGCTTTCGAAGCTGCCGAAATTCTTCGACGCCTTGGTGCGCGGGTTGCGTCCGGCGGCAAACACGTCACGCGATCGCCGATCGATGGTTCGCCGCTCGCGCAGATCGACTTAAGCGGGCGAGACGCCACGCAACGCGCCGTCGGCAAAGCGAGCGAGGCTTTTCTCAGCTGGCGTCAGACGCCCGCGCCGCGCCGCGGAGAACTCGTCCGCCGTTTCGGAGACGAACTGCGCAAGCACAAGGCCGATCTCGCGCACCTCATCACGCTGGAAGTCGGCAAGATCAGCACGGAAAGTCTCGGCGAAGTTCAGGAGATGATTGACATCTGCGACTACGCGGTGGGGTTGTCCCGCCAGCTCTACGGCCGAACGATCGTATCGGAGCGCGCGGACCATGCGTTGAGAGAACTTTGGCATCCGCTCGGCGTGGTCGCGGTCATCACGGCTTTTAATTTTCCGGGAGCAGTTTGGGCGTGGAACGCCGCGCTCGCCTTCGTCTGCGGCGACAGCGTCGTTTGGAAGCCATCGGAAAAAGCACCGCTCATCGCGCTTGCGACTGCGGCACTGTTCGATCGCGTCGCGCACGAATTCGGAGCTCCGGAGAACCTGCATCAGGTCATCGCCGGCGATCGGGAAGCCGGCGTCGCGCTTGCCGAAGACGAACGCGTGGCGCTGGTATCGGCGACCGGTTCGACGGAAATGGGTCGTGACGTCGGAACGCGGGTGGCACGACGGTTCGGCCGCACGCTGCTCGAACTTGGCGGAAACAATGCGATGATCGTGGCGCCGAGCGCCGATTTGAATCTGACGGCGCAGGCCATTCTCTTCGGTGCCGCTGGGACTGCCGGCCAACGGTGTACCACGCTGCGACGCTTACTGGTCAACGATGCCGTTTACGACGACGTCGTATCGAAGGTGAAGTCTGCTTACCGCGGCGCGCGAATCGGCAATCCATTGGAGGCAGGAACGCTCGTCGGTCCGCTGATCGACGGCGGCGCCTTCGAGAAAATGACCGAAGCATTAGCGGTCGCGCGGCGCGACGGCGGCACGGTCTTTGGCGGAGGCCGCGTGATCGAGGACGTTTTCCCGAACGCGTACTACGTCGAGCCGGCTCTGGTCGAGATGTCTCGCCAGACCGACGTCGTTCGTCGGGAAACGTTCGCACCGATCCTCTACGTTATGCGCTACAAAGAACTGCGCGAAGCGATCGAGCTGAACAACGAGGTGCGGCAAGGTCTTTCTTCGGCCATCATGACGAGAGATCTCGCCGAGGCGGAAACGTTCTTATCGGCGTCAGGCAGCGACTGCGGACTCGTCAACGTGAATACGTCTCCGTCGGGCGCCGAAATCGGCGGCGCCTTCGGCGGTGAAAAAGAAACTGGCGGTGGGCGCGAGTCGGGCTCCGACTCCTGGAAGTCGTACATGCGCCGCGCGACCGGCACGATAAACTTCGCGAACGATCTGGTTCTCTCGCAAGGAGTAAACTTCGCGGGAGAGTCCGGTCTCAGCGCCGGCGCCACGGCTTGAGCACGCGATAAACCGGCACGGCCGTCGGCCGATCGCGTCGCGCGTCGATCAATCCTCGCCGCTTCAGCCATGCGATACCCAACTGCGTGCCTCGCTTCGAGAGACCGGTCGCACGCGCGATGTCGGCGTGACTCAAAGCGCTCGCGCGCTGCGAGCGCGTTGCGAGATGCAAGTAGACGACATATGCCGACGGACGTCCGTCGTGACCGATCAAGTCGCGCATCAGCACGTCGATGATGTAGCGGTCGAGGCGGACTGTCGTAGCCATTGCTATAGCAGGTTCTGCGGGGTTGACGTACCGGCCTCCGAAATTCGACAATCGCTGCGTGATAAAATCAGTAAAATTCGTGAGCATACCGGTCCGCGATCAGCAGGCCGCGCTGGACTTCTGGACCCGCGCATGTGATTTCGAAGTGGTAACCGATCAGCCGATGGGCGAGGAGATGAAAGGCCAGCGTTGGATCGAGCTACGCATCGGGACCGCCGAAACGAGAGTTGTTCTGTTCACGCCGCCCGGCCACGAAGCCCGTGTCGGCCAATTTACGAACGTATCGCTCGGTTGCGACGATGTCGAGCGCACGTACCAAGAGATGCTCGAGCGCGGTGTCGAGTTCGAACAGGCGCCACGCAAGGAGGACTGGGGAACGTCGGCCATTTTCCGCGACCCCGATGGGAATCGTTTCGTTCTCAGTTCGCGCTGAGCGCCGGGTAGGTGGCGCAAGCGCCTCGAGCGGCGAAACGAACGGCATGGACATCAGCAGACGCGACCTTCTCCTAACCACGATTTCGACCGCCGCCGCCGCGGCGCTGGCTCCCGGCCAGGCCCTCGCTGGCCAGCGGCCGCGCGCGCGAGATTTAGGTCTGAAGCCCGGCGTGTTTCCCCCTGGCGAGCTCAACGCGATCACTGACGTTTTGGACGTTCGCGTCGGACAGGTGACGCTGGTCGAAGGCGATCGCATTCGGACCGGCGTGACTGCGATCGTTCCGCATGGGGGAAACGTCTTTCAAGACAAGATCCCCGGCGGCGTCTTTATCGGCAACGCGTTCGGAAAGCTGGCCGGCTCGACGCAAGTGCTCGAGTTGGGGACGATCGAAACGCCGGTGGTCCTCACCAACACGCTGAGCGTCGGCGCCGGAATGCAAGGTGCGATTCGCTGGACGCTGCGGCAGCCCGGGAACGAAGAGGTTTTCTCCGTGAACGCGCTCGTTGGTGAGACCAACGACTCGTGGCTCAACGACATCCGCGCGATGTTCGTCACCCCGGATCACGTCGTCGCGGCGATCGACGCCGCCAAACCGGGTGCCGTTTCGGAGGGCGGCGTCGGCGCCGGCGCCGGAACGATGTGCTTCGGATGGAAGGGCGGCATCGGTACGTCGTCGCGCATTATTCCAAAGGAGTTCGGGGGCCACACCGTCGGCGTGCTGCTGCAAACCAATTTCGGCGGCGTGTTGACGATGGGCGGTGCGCCGGTCGGAAAGGAGTTGGGAAACTACGCCTACGCACCCGGCACGGGGAAAGGATCGTGCATGATGGTCGTCGCGACCGACGCACCGCTCTCGGGTTGGGCCTGCCGGCGGCTCGCGGCGCGGGCGGTGTACGGATTGGCGCGCACGGGTTCATCGTTTGAAAATGGCAGCGGCGATTTTGCAATCGCCTTTTCGACCGCGCCGTCCGCTCGCGTGAAAAACGGCTTTCACTGGTCGGCGACCTACGAAACCGTTACGACCGACGCGATGTCGCCGCTCTTCGAAGCCGCCCTCGAAGCGACCGAAGAAGCGGTGTACAACTCGCTGCTCCGCGCAACGACCGTCGAATCGCGAGGTCACGTCGTCGAAGCGATTCCCGTCGATAAAGTTGCGGAGATCCTTCGGAAATATCGCGTCGTTTCTTAAACCGGCGTCCGCGTAACTATGTCGTCAAGATGTCCCGCACTGCGGCAACGATGTGGTCCGCCTCTTCGGCCGTGTTGTAGTGGGCGAGCCCGATGCGCACGACGCCCCGTTCCTCGTCGATCCCGAGGCTGCGGACGATCTCCAGGGCGTAGTTGTGACCCGACCAAACGAAGATGTTGCTTTGCGCCAGGGCTTCGGCAATGTGATCCGGCCTATAGCGGTCGTGCACGAACGAGACCGTCGGAAGACGCGACGCGTAGCGCGCCGGGTCCGTGATGCCTGCGATGTGCAGGCCGTCGATCGATTGAAGACCTTCGATCAAGCGTGCCGCTAATGCGCGTTCGTAGGGAACCGCGGCCTCGAAGGCGGCGCGGATATTTCCGCGCGCATCTTGCGCGGGCGCGACCTGCCTGCCGAGCCACTCGAAGTACTCGACGCTTGCCGTAAGCGACGCCAGCAGTTCGATCTGCGGCGTGCCGGTTTCAAACTTATGTGGCAGCGCATCGTCTGCGGGACGGACCTTGTACGCATACCACTCCTCCAGCAGGCGTTCGCGCGCCCACGCGATGCCGAGATGCGGTCCGAAGAACTTGTACGAGGAGCAAACCAGCACGTCGCAGTCGAGGTCGGCGACGTCCACAAAACCGTGCGGAGCGAACTGAACGGCGTCCACGTACGCGAGGGCGCCGGCCGCGCGGACTTTGCGTACGAGGGCACGGACGTCGTTGATCGACCCCGTGAGATTGCTGGCGTAGTTGAGCGCCACGACCCGCGTGCGATCCGAAAGCACGGCGTCGAGCGCCGACGGGTCGATCACCGTCGAGTCCGTATCGAAGGGCAGCCACTTCACGCGTAAATCCAAGTCTTCGGCGAGCGCGAGCCACGGTGAGATGTTGCCGTCGTGATCCATGTGCGTCACCACGATCTCGTCGCCGGCCTTCAACGTGCGCCCGATACTGCGCGAGAGCGCAAAAGTGAGCGTCGTCATGCTCTGCGCGATGACGATCTCGCGTTCGCTTCCTGCACCGAGGAATCGCGCCATCGCGCGATGCGCTTCGTCGTACACGCCGCTCGCCGCCACACTGGTCCTGAAATAGCCGCCCAGGTTCGCGTTGCTCTCGATCAGGCAGCGCGCCGCAGCATCGGCAACGCTCTGCGGAACCTGCGTTCCGGCCGGGTTGTCTGCATAGATGCGAGGGAGGCCGTCGTCGGTAATGCTCAGCGACGGAAAGCGGTTGCGAACGGCGTCGATTGGAAATGGCGTCACGCCGTGCTCCTTGGCCGGCGCCCGAGCGCGCGCCTTCTCGGGCCTATTACTCCGCTACCGTCATACGAGGCGCACCTGATGGATAGTTTCCGTGCGGGTGCCGGTCGGACCACGCTTGCGCTCGCGTTGCGAGATACTCGAAGTTCTCCCACGTATACGGCCGGTTTTTGCGGACGAGCGATAGTGACGGCTGCAACAGTTTCCAGTAGAGCAGCACGTTGTACCAGTGCGCTTGCAAGAAGTAGTCTTCGTCGATCAGATCGCAGCGCACGTAGGCGCCGATCTCTTCGTACATCTCGGCGACGTGCAACTCCGGGTGCCGTTTGCGATCCACGGGCGTCGCTTCCAAGCCCGCGACGAACTCGGGATCTTTCATGCGCTCCGGCAGCTCGCTGCGCACGAAGTCGATCAGTTCGTGAAAGTGCGTATCCTGAAAGAGTTTCAGTACGGAAAGCAGCCCGGTGAGCTGATTGCTGCGGCGGAGGTGGCGCAGCTGAACGAGCGCGGCGACCGCGGTTGCGGCTATCACGAGCAAGGTGCCCAACGCCGAAATCGCGCCGATGGCTTCGTAGGTCATCCGCAACCGTTACCGATCTATGCCGCCGGCCCCTCGTAAAACCAAGTCGACGTTATAGATCGCGCTTATTCGACGAAATAGACTTGTCCCGTTTGGGCGCCCTCGACGCTTTTGGCGAACGCAAGTGCGACGCGTTTTGCCGGCACGCCTTCGGATCCCGGAAAATAGGCGCCATACGCGGCCATCGACTCGGCGAGAACGGTTGGGCTTATGGCGTTGATGCGCATGCCCGGCGGAAACTCGAGTGCGGCTGCCCGGACGAATCCCTCCAGCGCGGCGTTCACGAGCGACGCACTTGCACCGAAGCGGATCGGGTCTTTGCTGAGCGATCCGGCCGTCAACGTTACCGATCCGCCCGGATTCAAATGCTTCGTTGCCTCGAGCGCGAGGTGAACCTGTCCCATCAATTTGTCTGCGAGACCGAGTTGAAGCTGTTCGGGCGTCATCTGTAACAGCGGACCGAAGTGGACGTTCCCGGCGCTGCTCACGACCGCGTCGATCGGTCCGATCTTCTCGAACATTGCGCTAACGCTGCCGAGGTCGGTCGTGTCGACCGTGAAATCTCCGCTCTTTCGCCCGGCGGTCACAATCTCGTTGCGCTGCTTAAGCTCGTTGACGACCGCGCTGCCGATGGTGCCGGCGGCACCGACAATTAGAATCTTCATACCGGGGATAACCGCGTCTTGTCCGACGGGGTTGCGGGCGAAGTTACGGCGTAGCGGGCGCTAAGTAGGCCGACGGATCGATCGCACGATCGTCTTGGCGAACTTCGAAATGCAGGTGCGGCCCGGTCGCGCGACCGGTCATTCCAACGGCCCCGATCACGTCGCCGCGGGCGACGCGTTCGCCGACGCGCGCGTAGATTTGACTGCAGTGAGCGTAGCGCGTCGTTAGCCCGTTCCCGTCATCGACGGTAATCAGGTTGCCGTATCCCGCGTCCGGTCCGGCGGCGACGACCGTCCCCGCCATCGCGGCTGCGATCGGCGTTCCTTGCGCTGCAGCGATATCGATACCGGGATGAAACTCCGTGCCTTGGCCCATCGGGTTGTCGCGCTGACCGAACGGCGACGTAATCTCTCCACTCACCGGCATGAGCATGCTCGGAAGAACTGGGCCCGAGGGCTGCGCCATCATCTGCTGGAGATAGGTCGTAAATGCCGACTGGACGCCCGGCGTCGTGTCGGCGGGCGGCGCCACGGACGCAACGGCCGGTGCGGCGTCGGCGCCCGTAATTTGAGCGATACGCGTTTGGATCGCGGCGATGTCCGAGGGGATATCCACTTCCAGAGGTATCGGCAGCAGCGCCTCCGGGGCTAAGGCAAGGCAGCCTGCCTCGGCCTAGAGGGCGTCGTCCTCGATTGCGTCGGCCGGCAGCAGTGCCCGGGTACGCCAGTCGTACCGTATTGCCAGAAGGCGAAAGAAGAAGGTCACGGCGATCGCGATCCACGCGGCCCACGTCGGGTCGAGGTGAGCCGGCGGCACGACGAGGCCGACGAAAATGATGGTGCCGATCAGCGCCGGAATTCCGAGCAGTTGTCCGGGGAGCATCCAAATGCGGTTGACTAAGATGTCGCGCAGCAAGCCGCCGCCGATGCCGTTCACGAGCCCTATGAAGATGACCGACGGAATGCCGAGCCCGATGTCCAGCGCCATCTGTGCGCCGACACACGAATATGCGCCCAGGCCGAGCGCGTCGATAACGTCGGAGAACGCGCGCCACGTTCGCGACGGCTTCTTGCCTCCGGCGGCGACCGCCGCGATTGTACCGGCGATTGCCCCGACGAGCACGATCACGATGTAGATCGGCGTGCGCACCGCGACCGGCGGCCCCTGCTGTAGAAAAATGCCGTCGCGCAGTAACCCGCCGCCGAGCGCGGATACGAACGCCATGGTGAAGATGCCCATGTAGTCATAGCCGCGACGCACGGCCATGCCCGCGCCGGTTACCGCCCAAATAAACGTGGCGGCGTATTCGAAAAAGAGCGGAAGCTGGAACTGCGGATGCTCCATTGCCGTCCGCTCTTCGATGGCTTAGGCGGCTCGCGCCTTTAAAACTAGCGCACTACACTCGCGCTCCAATACAGTTGGACAACGTTTCCAGTTGATCGATCGCGGCCTTTTCCAACACGCGCACGAGCGTGCCGTCGTGCTTGCGAAGCAGCCGCAGGAGGTTCAAAAACTGCAGGCGGTTGAAGTGCGCGATCCCGTCGAACGCTCGGTCCGCTTCAGGCTCGCCGAGTACGCCGGAGAGCACCTTCCGAAAGATGGCGCGAGGCAAGTCGGTGGCCGTTGCGCAGCCGAGCATGAGGAACGGCAGCCGAATCGTGTTGCCGTCGATCGTCGCGCGGGGGAATCGAACTCCATCGCGCACGTCGGCCGCGGCGACGTCGCGAAGAATCGCAATCTTCTTTCCGCCGCCGACGTCCGCGGTAACCGACAGACTATACGCAAACGCACCAAGGGAGGCGAAGCCATAGGACATCGCGCGCCCCCAAGCGTCGCCGAGGTTGTAACGCACCAGCACCTCACCGGCGAAGCGTCCGGTCGCGCCGACGCCGGCCGCAAGCGTGAACCCGTTTGCGTGACTGGAGTAATTCACGAGGTCGACGACCGGTGCCAGCTTCGGGCCGCCGCCGTACGTAAACCAGCGCGTCCGTACGAATCGGTACAAACACGAGGCCGCCGACGGCGGGAGAAAACGTTCGTGCGGATCTTCCAATCCGCCGATCGCGGTCAGAACCTTCGCGACGTCGGGCGGAAGCTCGTGCCACTGCTTCTGCGATTCCCAACTCTCTTCGAACAATCCGGCGCCCCAACCGAAATGGCGCTCGTAGTCTTCGAAGAATCTCCGCTCGCGCTCGCCGACCGTCGTTTGCGGCTTGAGGACCAGCTGCCCGTCGCAGATCTCCAGATCGTCGATGGGAACGAGAAGATTCTCGGAAGCGTGCAACGTGGCCGGCTTCGCAGGGTCGCAGACGAACACGCCTCGCCCGAACGGGCCATCACCGAGGCGAACGTTTTCGGCGGTTCCGCCGAGTTCGCGAAACGTTGCGAGCAGCTCGCCCCAATCCATTGGCGAAGAGTTCCATGAACCGGGGGAAGTTCTTCTTAGGGCTGAATTCGCCGCCGTTCGGGCGAACTGCGCACATATGAGTGTGATGCACGCGGTGAACGTGAACGACCTTCGACGATTGGCGAAGCGACGGTTGCCGCGCGTCGTTTTCGACTACATCGACGGCGGCGCCGACGCCGAGCAGACGATGCGGGAGAACTGCGAGATCTTCGACGCCGTCACGTTTCGGCCGCGCAACGCCGTCGCCAGCGGCCAGTGCAATCTAAAAACGACCGTTCTCGGCATGCCGGTAGACGTACCGTTCTTGCTGGCTCCCGTCGGGAGCAGCCGCCTCTTCTTTCCGCGCGGTGAATGCGTCGCGGCACACCAGGCGGGCGCTGCCGGGACGATCTATTGCCTATCCACGCTCTCCGGCTGCCGCTTGGAAGACGTCAAAGCGGCGACGAGCGGGCGGGCATGGTACCAAGTCTATCTGCTCGGCGGCCGCGAAGTCGCCGCCGCTGCGATTCAGCGAGCGCGGGCTGCCGGTTTTGCCGCGCTGATCGTAACGATCGACACTGCCGTTTCCGGCTTGCGCGAGCGCGACGTGCGCAACGGCGCGCGAGAGCTCGCGGGCCGCAATCTGCTTGCGCGCCTTCCGTTCGCCCCGCAGCTTCTCGCGCGGCCGCGCTGGCTCGTCGACACGCTGCTCGACGGCGGACTGATGACGTTTCCGAACGTCGCCCTGCCGGACGGACCGATGCGTTACGAAGACGTCGGCGCCGCGCTCGCGCAGTCCACGGTTGCGTGGGAGGACTTGCGCTGGATTCGCGACCTGTGGAACGGCCCGATCGTGGTAAAGGGCGTCCTCACTGGAGAGGACGCTCGCCGCGCGATCGATGCCGGGGCAGATGCGATCGTCGTTTCGAATCACGGCGGGCGGCAACTCGACGGCGTCTCGTCCACGCTGCGCGCGCTGCCCGAAATCGTAACGGCGGCCGGCGGCCGCGTCGAAGTGCTGCTCGACAGCGGCATCCGCCGCGGCAGCGATGTCGTGAAAGCGCTCTGTCTCGGAGCGCGCGCAGTCTTGGTCGGCCGCGCGTATGCATACGGTCTCGGCGCTGCAGGCGGCGCCGGCGTCGCGAAGGCGATCGACATCCTTCGATCCGGAACCATCCGCACGCTTCAGTTGTTGGGTTGTCGCGACGTCGGCGAGCTCGACGGCTCGTTCATCGAGTTCGATGCGGGAAAACGCTAGCGTTCGAGCGTGGTATGATTCGCCTATGAACCTTATTGCGTTGGGCGCGTTTTTGCTGCTCGCGGTAGCGCCGCCGTCGATCGCGATCGATGGCGCCTTCGTAAAAGCCGGGACGCTGGATGCCGCAGGCATCGCAGCGCTTCCGCACGTTTCGCTGCTAGCGGACGAAGAACACGGCGACGCGCACGTTTCGTATTCCGGCGTCCGGCTCGCGGCGCTTCTCGAATCCGCAGGCGCGCCGGTCGGCTCGAAGGTCAAGGGAGCACCCGCACGTTCGTACGTCGTCGTCCACGCCTCCGACGGCTACGCCGCAGTTCTTTCGCTCGCAGAACTCGACTCGACCGACGAGTCGTGTGCGCCGGTCCTAGCCGATCGCCGGAATGGGTTGGCGATCGGCGCGGAGATCGGAGCGTTTCGAATGCTCGTGCCGTGCGACCGGACGCAGGCACGCTGGGTTCGCGAAGTCACGGGCTTCAGCATCGTGACGGTCCCGGAAACCAAAGCGGCCGGGCCGGCATGAATAACAAAACACTTTGGATCGTTTTGTCGGTCCTGTGGGCAATCGCGGGGCTCGTTTCCCTGCTCCCCGCGGTGATGTCGGTGATGTTGTTCGATGCCCCGGGATCGACCGAAAGCCACCTCACGTGGGCAGTCTTTTGGTGCCTGGCCGCGCTGCCGTTCTGCTGGTTCGTCGGTGGGGGTCTGCCGTGGCTCTTTCGATCCAAGCCTTTCGGAATCTGGTTCTTCGCGATTCCACTCATCGATCTGGCAGCGATCGCCGGACTCTTCGTCGCCATCGATCGTCTTTGCGGCGGAAGCTTGAGCTGTAGGTAATAGGCTCAGGATTCTTTCGACTCTCCGCTGCGAGCGATCGCGCCGAGCGCGACGCCGATCGACCCGAGGCCGAGGGCCGTGTCCCGCATCGGTGAGAGCAAATCGCTTTTGCGTTCCAGCGCCGCCCTCGTCTGTTGCACTTGACGGCGCGTCCATTCGACGCGAGCGTGCCGTTCGGCAATCGTCGCCCCGTCGCTTGGCGGCGTCAGGAGTGCCTGGAGCTTGGAAAGTGCGGGTTCGGTCGCGCGCGCGAACGTGCGTATCGCAACGCCGCGCAGTGCAAACGCAGCGATGGCGTAGACTGCCGCAACGATGAGAGCGGCAACCCACAAATTCAAGACCAGCGCGAGCCCCGCAATGACGCATACCGAGACACATCCTAACGCGAGAAGCGCGCACGCGGCAGAGAATGCGAAGCTCCGCGCGGCGACGGCCGCAATCGCACCGCGCTCGGCGGCTTCGGCTTTCGCTAGCTCGCCCTCTTCTCGAACGAGCGTCGAGACTTCCGCCAGCAAGCGCTGCAGCAGCCCTTTCGTGGACCGCGCACGCAGCTCGTAGGGATGGATGGTTTCGGGTTCGCGAATCATGGTACTCTCCTCGTCAAGACGCGCCTCGCTATACTTACCCGCCGTTTTGTCCGTTAAAGCGCGCGGATGGGTTTGACCTCGACGAACGCCGGGCAAACACTGAGTCGAGCGATTTTCACAAGCAATTTTATGAGGAAGAGGATCCATACGTGGATATCCTGGATGTGATTCATGGCGAGCATCAAGACGTGGCCGCAAAACTCGGTGAGGCAGATGGATGCGATGCGGGCGACTCGCGCCTCGCAGAGCTAGCCAAAGAGATATCCACCGCGCTCCTAACGCATACCAAGATCGAGGAGCGTCTGTTCTATTCGAAGCTGCGCGAGCGCTCGAAGGACGACGACGAGCGCGTCGACATGTACGAAGCGTACACGGAACACGACGTCGTGGGGCACCTGATCGACCTTTTGAAGTCCGGGCGCAAACCCGACGAAAAGTTCAAGGCCGAAATGCAAGTGCTTGGGGAGAACGTGAAGCACCACGTCAAAGAAGAGGAATCTAAAGTCTTCAAAATCGCCCGCGAGCTAATGGATCAGACCGAGCGCGATGATCTCGGCGACCAATGGGCAAAGGCGCGCAAGCGCGCGGACGCTCAGCCTTCAGGCGGACGCGGCAGCAAGTCACCGGCGCGTAAAAAAGCCCGCAGCGCCAAGAAAGCGCGCGGCGCCAAAAAAGCTACATCCAAGAAACGCCGCTAGCGCGGAGGTTCCAAATGATCGACCACCAGGTAGCCGGTACGACCGTCGTAGCTCTCACCGGCGATTTCGATCAATCCCAGCACGATCGCCTCGACGATGCGTTCGCCGCGGCCCTCGGCAGCTCGCTCGTCGTGCTGGATCTCGAGCGAACGCGGTATTTCGACTCGACCGTTCTCTCCTGCCTTATGCGTTTGCACAAGACGATGCTCGAACGCGGCGGCCGGATGGTGCTGGTGCGCGTGCCGGAGATCGTTCACCGCTTGCTCGACATCTGTGGGCTGACGCGGCTCGTGGACGTACGAGACGACTTCGACGATATCGAGGCCGACCGGATCGCGCGGGGCGGCGGTTTGCGGCGCATCGAGCTGATCGCCGGAACCGAGGAACGATAGCGTTAGACGAAGAGCGAACGGTCCGGGATATCCAGCGTAAAGCGCCGTCCCGCCCAAAATTCGTTACCAACGTTGCAATCGAAAATCAGATCGGCAAAGATCGCGGTCGGGGCCGTCCGCTGCGTTGCCGGCGCGCCCGCCAGCCGGACGAACGGGATAAGGGCTTCGGCGCGCTTCTTCGCGTCGTTCGGCTTCACGGCGGGCGTTACGCCGATCTTCGCTGCCAAGCGCGTGTCGATGAAATAGCCCTGCGAGCCGGTGTCGACCTCGCACGAGCCGCTTGCGCCGTTGCCAAACTCGAACGGTGCGAAGAGACCCAATGAAATTCCTCGGTCGTCGGCGAGTGCGAGCGGCACGCGGACCCGGTCGCGCTCGATCGCTTTCATCGACGACGGATCCTCGACGATGAGTTCGTGCGAAACGAAGTCGAACGTCACCGCAACGTTGCGAAACGCCGTCGCGGAAATCAACCCGGCGAACCCGCTGCCGTCCAGCCCTTTCCAGACGCCCACCGTCGGACGGTCGACGACGAAGCCTCCAAGTGAGATCGAGGGCAGCGTCGCGGTCGCGATGTCGACCCGCTCTCCCGACATTCGCCAGTTCGTGTAGCGGCCGTCCGCGGCAAGGTTCAACGAACGAGCCGTCTCTGCAGAAAGGACGTCGAGGCCGGCTCCGAGGTCGACGAGCAGTGCGACGGGCGGCCCGCCGGCGAGCGATGCGCGGACTTGAATCAGTCCGTCGACCGCGGTGAACGGAATGCGCTCCGAAGCCGATGCGGACGGCGTGGAGACCGATGCGGTTATGGCGGCGATGCAGGCGGCTCGAAAAAACTTCACGTCGCGAGCTTCGACAAAAGAAAGGGCCGCGCTTCTTGCGCGGCCCTTTGCCTACGAACGCGGGCGCTATTGCCCGACCGTAAACTCCGTGGTCTTCTCTTCCTTCTGCGTGCCGCCGATCATCAAGTCGACGACGATTTTATACGTGCCGGTCGGCCAGCCGGAGGCCGGCGGCGTCAGCGTGTACGTACTCGTACCGTCGGCGTCGAGATCGTTCGAAACGTCGTTGCTTTTCTGGAGCGAGTTGGGCGGGATTCCCTTTACGTTCTCCGCGATGAAATGCCACGCCAACGTGACTTTGCCCGGAGTGTTGGCCACGCCCGACTGAGCGTAGACGGGGTCGCTGGCGCCGAAGGTCGTCGTCGGATTCGACATATCCTTGCTCTTGGATAACGTGAGATCGGTCAAGTGCGCGGTCGAAACGCTGCACGCCGCGAGCGCCACAAGCGCCGCGAGTGAAACGAAGAACCGCATGGTTTGCGGACGCCGTGTAGCCAAGGTGAAATCCTCCCAAAATGATGTAGCAGACGTTTAGTTAGATTCAACTATCGCCTCGTGTTTTCCCGGGGTTTCAGCATGAAAACCGCTGCTTGGCTGGGGGCCGGCTAGGATCGGCGCGAGGATGTCCGGATCTTTCGCGCTCACGTGCCGATCGTAGGCGCGCTGATCGAACAGCCAATCGGGCAAGTCGGCCGGAAAGGCAATCCGCTCGGTCGAGACGTCGTAGTCGTAGGCGAATGCGTTTTGAAAATCGTCCCAGTTCCAAACGACGCGCGAGGCGACCCAGTACGCACCGACCGGCGTGAACCAGACCGTAGCATCGGTCGGGCTTTCGGGAAGAAGCTGATCGGGCGCGTACGTGCTCGTGAAGTGCGCTTTCCAAAGATCGAACGTGTCGACGTCGACCCAAAGGTCGCGTAAATTATGCTTGCGGCCGTCGGTGAGCGGACGCAGCATTAGGTGGTAGACGCGATGTCCCGCGAGCGTTTCGATCGCACCCGAGTCGATCGCATAGTCCGGCTTCGGATAGGCGACGACGTTCGCGATCACTTTGAGCGGTTCCGGAACGTCCGGCTGCAGCGAGGCCGGCTCGCCGCGATGCGCTTGATTGCGGCGCAGCGAGAATGCAAACGGTCCGACGAATTGCGTGCCGACGCGGGCCGGCGGAAGCGCCGAGCCGGCAACCGGATAGATCGTCTGATTTTCAGAACCGTCGGCAATGCGAACGGCGTAGCGCCGTTGCGAGACCGTCGAGACCGGCTGGCCGCCGTTACGCGTGTCGGTCCGCTTCGTCAGCCACGTATCCATCCATACCGTGTAAGGCGCGAGCGGATAGGATTCGAGCCGCGAAAACGTACGGTGGAAAATCTCTTGCGCCGCCGGTGCGGCCGACGCAGCGGGCGTTGGGGCAGCATCGAGCGATGCGGTCAAGAAGAGGGCTGCGAGCACGTCCCTAACGCGTTATGCCGAAGCCGTAGGTCCACCCGGTGAGCTCCGATTTTCGAAAGATGACGGTTCGTTTCTGCCCTTTGTAGCTGTACGTCTCGGTACCAGAGTGCTGCGCCAGCATGCGGGCCGTGACGCGCTGCAATTGTGGAGACAACTTTCCCGGCTGCACGAAGATGTTCGACGTGTCGCTGTGCAGGGCGATGGTGCCGTGTGGATCCAATGCCCAGAAAATGAGGCTCGGGGGCAAATGCATCTCGGCTGCGAGCTGCAGGCTCAACTGATCCAGATAGATCGATGCTCCGAGAATACCGCTCGCTTTGCCGTCTTTTCCCATCACCGGAACCGCCACGACGGCGGCGGCTTTGCCGGTGGAGCGGCTTGCGAGCAGATCTCCGATCGGCCGTTCGCCGTGCATCGCACGGATGAAGTACGGGCGGTCCGAAATCGTCGACGGCTGCTTCCCATCGCTAATCGTCCAATACGCGCCGTTAGCGTTCGCATAAAAGACGACGGCTGCTACGTTGAGCGACGCCGCTTTTCGCAATACGGGTTCGATCTGCGACCATTCGCCGGAGGCGGCGGCCGGCGTCGCCGCCACCGTATCCAGCGTAGCGGCCATCGCTGCGATGTGATTGTCGGAAAGGGACATGAGCGACGCGAGCGCGACGTTCGCATCGACGCTGAACGCCGGCTCGGCGGCAGAACCGACGCCGCAGCAGAGAGCGAACGCAAGGCAGACGGCCAGAGAACGGATCATCCAATGCTCCTCAGAAAGGTGGTAGGCCGGCTGCGGACGGTCGGGACCCGAGCCTTCGATATCGTAGGCCGGCTCCACGCCGCCGTTGGCCCTGTCGCATGCGTCCCTATTATGCGGCCGGCGTGAAACATCTTGCGGCGCTGCGTTGTAGCTCTAGTATGAGTGCCGATGTAGACTACGCGCGCGTCGTCGAGCTTCTAACCAAACAGCAGCTCGCGCCATACGTTGCCTATGTCGTGCGCGATCGGATCGGCGGCTTGGCCCACGATCACGAGGACGGGCGCATCGTCATCCGCACCAGCGACGGAAAAATCGTTTCCGGCAAGCAGCACGTCGACGTCGACATCGCGAACTCGGGGTTCAGCGGACTCGACTCGAACCCCGTTTCGCAGCCGGTCTTCGCACCCCACTGTTACCGCGCGACCGGCGAAACGCCGGCAACGCTGGACGAATCCCCGGTCCTCAAGCTCACGCTCGCGCCGACCTGCGGCACCTACCACGACTATCCGTTTACGACGCTGTATATCGATCCGCAAACGTTTCGACCGCTGGAAGTCAGCGGCGTTGCCACGCCGGGGGACGGCGATTCGAAGACGGTAACCGTCGCCCTGGACCAGCGCTACGCCGGCTTCGACGGCCGCTGGATGCCCGTCTCGCTGAAAGTCGACGTTACCGGCAGCGGCTTCATGTTCTGGCTGCAGGTTCACCTGAGCGAAATCTACAGCGACTACGATTTTCGCACCAAGCCATAGCGTGTATGATTCTGGAACTATGAAAAGACCTTTAACCTGGATCGCGGTCGCTGCCCTCATCCCGGTCGCCGCGCAGGCCGGTTCGAGCCCGTGCTTCAAACTCAGCGGCGAGTCGTATTGCCGCGCGTGGTCGGCGAAGAATTCGACGATGATGAAAACCGAATTCCTGCGCTCGGGCGAAACCGTCGATCGTTGGCAGAACATGGTGACGGTCATCCGTTACAACAACGTGCATACCGTCAAAGGCGCGATCGCCAACTACATGGCGGTGGTGTCGCCGTATCTCGGTCCGGACGCGCACCCGCAGTGGGTGACGCCCAAGAATGCGAGTGCCGACCGGGAGGTTGCAACGCGGCTGGTCCTCTCGACGGCGGACGGTTCCGATTCGGAGTACGTGGTAGCGTACTTCGAGGCGCAACCCGGAAAGCCGGCGTACGCGATTGCGTTCTCGCAGCACATCCCGCTGCCGTCGGGAAAGACACCGACGATGGCGCAATACGGGAAGTGGCTCACCGACATGCGGGCGATCGACCCCGCGGCGGTTACGCAGTAGCCTGTCCCCCAGGGATGAGGTGTGGGCGGACGAAAACCCGCGCCTATGACGACCGGTATCGATACGTCCGCGCGCGACGCGGCTTGGCTCGCCCTCCAAAATCACCACAAAAAGATCGGCGCAACGCACTTGCGCGATCTCTTCGCGCAAGACGCTGCACGCGGGCGAACGCTGACGCTTGATGCTGCCGGCATCTATCTCGACTACTCGAAGAACCGCATCACGGAAGAAACCGTCGGGTTGCTCGTCAGCTTGGCGAAGGCGTGCGGTTTGCGCGAGCGTATCGACGCGATGTTTGCCGGCGAGAAGATCAACGTGTCGGAGAATCGCGCGGTGCTGCACGTGGCGCTGCGCGCGCCAAAAGGCGAAAAGATCGTCACCGACGGCCAAGACGTCGTGCCCGGCGTACACGCCGTGTTGGACAAGATGGCGGCATTTTCCGCGCGCGTTCGCGACGGGTCGTGGACCGGACATACCGGCAAGCGGATTCGCAACGTCATTAACGTCGGTATCGGCGGATCGGACCTGGGACCGGTGATGGCCTACGAGGCGCTCAAGGACTATAGCCGGCGCGACATGACGTTCCGCTTCGTCTCGAACGTCGACGGAACGGATTTTGCGGAAGCCGTATGCGATCTCGATCCGGCCGAGACGATGTTCGTAATCTCGTCGAAAACGTTCACGACGCTGGAAACGATGACCAACGCTCACACCGCGCGCGACTGGTCGCTCGCCGCGCTCGGCGACGAGGCGGCGATCGCGAAGCACTTCGTGGCGGTCTCGACCAACGCCGAAGCCGTCGCAACGTTCGGCATCGACACCGCAAACATGTTCGAGTTTTGGGATTGGGTCGGCGGCCGTTACTCGATGGATTCCGCCATCGGCCTCTCGACCATGCTCGCGATCGGCCCCGACAACTTCACCGATATGCTCGCCGGTTTTCACGAAATCGACGAACACTTCCGCACCGCCCCCTTCGAAAAAAACCTTCCAGTCCTACTCGGCTTGCTAGCGGTGTGGTACAACGACTTCTTCGGAGCCCAAACCGCAGCGGTACTCCCCTACGAACAATACCTAAAGCGCTTCCCCGCATACCTCCAGCAGTTGACGATGGAAAGCAACGGCAAGCACGTCACCCTCGAAGGCAACCCCGTAAGCAGCGACACCGGCCCAATCTACTGGGGCGAGCCCGGCACGAACGGCCAGCACTCGTTCTACCAGCTCATCCACCAGGGCACGCGCTTAATCCCGTGCGACTTCATCGGCTTCTACGAAACGCTAAACCCACTCGGCAATCATCACGACTTGCTCATCTCCAACATCTTCGCGCAGGGCGAAGCCCTCGCATTCGGCAAAACGCCCGCCGAAGTAAAAGCTGAAGGCTCTCCCGACTGGCTCGTCCCGCACCGCGTTTTCGAAGGCAACCGCCCAACGAACATCCTGATGCTGCAAAAACTCACGCCGAATGCGCTCGGGAAACTCGTCGCCCTCTACGAACACAGCGTCTTCACCCAAGGCACGATCTGGCACATCGACTCATTCGACCAATGGGGAGTCGAACTAGGAAAGGTACTCGCTCAGCGCATCATCCCCGAACTCGACGCAAAAACAAACCTACCCCTAAAACACGACAGCTCCACCAATGCCCAAATCGAACGCTATAGAAAGCTAAAGCACCAAGGTTAAACCAGTTCGAAGATTGCGCCGATGACCGTCAGGCCGGGGCCGAATGCCATGCTGAGCACTTTTGTGCCGCGCGGGACGCTTTTCGATTCGACGATGTGCTTCCAGATGTGCGGTGCCGTCGCCGATGCCATGTTGCCGTTTTCGTGGAGCACTTTGCGGCTGAGCTCGATCTGCGATTCGTCGATGCCGAGGCGATTGCGGACGTGATTGACGATCGCCGGGCCGCCCGGATGGATCGCGAAGACCATCGAGCCCTTTTCGCTTTCGAAGTCGATGCCCGCTTGCGCGCATAGCGAATGCACGAACTCATCGATCGTGTTGCGGATTAGTACCGGTACGCGCTTCGAAAGCGACATGTCGAATTGAAACGGGCCGGGGCGCAGCGTCATCTCGGGCAGCGAGTCCGGGAGAATGCGCTCCTCGATCGCGAGTACTTTCAGTCCGCGCTTGCCGCCGTGGCCGAATTCGGATTGCGGATAGGCCGAATATTTGATGAATCCGTCGGCGAACAGCGTCGACGTTACGAAGTTGTCGGGGGCTTCGGCGAGCAGATCGAAATGCAGCGAGAGAAACTCGGTGTGCAGTAAGTCGACGCGCCGCTTCGATGTCGGCAGCGATGAGTACGAAGATCCGACCAAGCCGACCGCAGTGCGGATTGCGGGGAACGCGCCGTAGCAGCCCATGTGATACGAGTGGGTCACGCCGGTGTTGAACCAGCTGCGGCCCGATAGAAAGATTTGCACCGGGCTCGGGGAGACGTATCCCGAGCAGCTCACGTGGACGATGTCGTCGGGAGGGCTGAGTTCGCCTTCGTAAGCTCGTTCGAATGCGGCGCACGCCGTCTCTTCGAAGAGCGTCATGCGTGCGTCGAGCGCTTCGCCGGTCGGCGTTCGGAGATCGCCGTAGGCGCCCGGAAAAGCCGGGCCGGTAGCGTCATCGTGCGGCTGCACGAACCACGACGTCAGGACGCTCACCTGTCGCTGCGAGATGTGTTCCGACGAAACGCCGTAACGCTTCATCCGGTCGGCGATCTTCGCATGCATCGCGCGCTTGCCGGCTTCGTCGGTGATGCCGTACTTCGCGCATTGCGCGATCGTCATGAAGTGGACTTGGATCTCTTTGAGTTCGTCTTGATCGCAGGGCGTCGTCATCGGGATACGCTTGAAGTCGGCGAGCACGACGGGCATGACCGGCGGCCGTTGCTCGGCAATCGTACCGGCATTCGAGGCAAGCGAGCGAGGCGATGTTATCGTATGCGACATTTCTCTGCTTAATTGAAGCGGGTGCGTTCCCGTCTTATACCCTTCTTCGGGCGCCTCGTTCGGCCTTCAGATAAAGGAAAGGCCCGCTTGGAGCGGGCGTTTCACACACGTTAGAAGTTGGTTAGAGCAAGCTCTAGCGACGTGCCTTCTTGCGTGCCGCGGTTTTGCGCGCCGGAGCTCTCTTTGCGGCGGCTTTACGTGCGGGCGCCTTCTTTGCGAGCGCTTTTTTCGCGACGGCTTTGCGTGCCGGCGACTTTTTCGCTGCGGACTTCTTGGCCGGTGCACGCCGCGCGCCGCCCTTCGACGCAACGGCCTCCTTGAGGGCCTTGCCTGGGACGAACTTCATCACGCGCTTCGCTGGGACTTTGACCGGCTCGCCGGTCATCGGATTGCGCGCCATGCGCGCCGCGCGATCGCGGATCCGGAAGAGTCCGAACGGCGCGAGCTGTACCTTGTCGCCGGACTTCAGCACGTCGGTGATCCTTGCGAGGATCGTCTCGATGATCTCGACGACCTGACGGCGCGGTAATTCCAGCTCCTCAGCCAGTTCTCGTGCTAACTCGTTCTTGGTCATTCACTCTCCTAAAAAAGGTCGAAAAGTTTCTCGCGATTCGCCTTGCGGCTGCACGGTGGCACCGGCATCGCAGCGGCGGTCTTGGAAGGTTCGTTTCGTCATGAGTCTCGCAGAGCCTGGCGAAATTCGTGCCAAAAAGCCAATAAATTTGGGCCCCGGGGCGCCGTTCCGGCGAAAGAGCCGCCTATGGGCCGTCGGCGCAGGCGTGATATTTATTGGAGTACATCGGCTGAATGCTGTACTTCGTTCCGCCGAGCGTAACGTTCCATTCGTACGTTTCGCAAAGGTCGGCAACTTCTTCATCAAACGTGAAGTTGAACCACGCGAATTTCTGCCCCGGATCGGTGATGGATTCGAAGGTTTCGTGACCGAGCGTGGAGGCGGTGGAGTTGGTAAGAGCGCTCGCGCCGGCCGAGGCCTTCGAGGCGCACCCGGAGACCTTCTGGTAGGGCTCGACCGAGTAGACTACCAGGCCGATATCCGAGAATCGGACGTACGCGTGATAGGCGCAGAAATCAAACGTACTGTTGCGGCCGGGTGAATAGCAGCTGCGCGTGCCGTCGAAGCACGTCCACGAACCCTTGGGCAAGAAGATATGGTAGAGGTGCGAGAAGCCCGTCGGGAGCTTTCCGCCGGCGATGGCCGAGTGTAAGATCGTGAACAGGTCGTTGTCGAAGTACACCCCGGTGAAGGTCTTGTACGTAACGGCGGAGCTGCCGGCAAGCGTGTAAGCGGAGGCCGGAGACTGCGTATATTGGGTAAGAAGCTTGGCAAACGAACTACCCGTGAGGTTCTTTTGGAACCCCTCGGGATCGCCCCAGCAGCTCTCGTTGGCGGCCGGACAGTTCACGTACAGGTTGTAGGCGCCGGCGGTCTTCATGATCGGGCCGCCGCTATCGGTCAGGTCGGCCGGGTAGAGGATCCTCGTGTCGGCCCCGGAGCGGGGCGCCCGCGTCCGCAGCCGCATCACGTGGTAGGTAAACTCCGATACCGTATAGCCCGGATGAGCCGCCGCCGGAGCGTCCGAGGACGGGTTCGAGGGCGGTAGACTCTGGCTCGCACCGATGCACCCGGCGAGAGCGAGCGTTGCCGTGAGAGCGATACTTCGTTTCATTGCCGCCACTTCGGCGCAGCGAAGGTCCATCTTTTTCGACGGTCGTTACAAATCGCGCCGCGGCGGTGCTTCGTCTAGCGTATGAGCGGAACAGGAACGGGAAGGGGCGCGTGGTAGCCGCGGATATCCTGACCAACGAAAGCGCATTCGACCGGCTCTTCGTCACGGAATACGCCCGCGTCGCAGCGCTCGCTTTTCGAGTCGTCGGCGATCGCGCGGACGCAGAGGACGTGGCACAGGAAGCGTTCGCACAGTTTGCGCGCAGCGGACGCGCCGGCCGGCCCGGCGCTGCAAGGTGGCTCGCCACCGCGGCGATCCACCACGCCATCAACCTGTTGCGGTCGCGGCGGCGGCGCATCGCACGCGAGATCTCGGAGCATCGTCTAAACGGATCGTTGCGGGAGGCGCGCGAGCGAGCTTCGGATCCGATGGCGATTCTCGACCGAAATCAATCGCGCGCGCTGGTGCGCGCGGCGATGCTTCGCTTAAACGAGCGCGACGCAGCCATTCTCGCATTGCGCTACTCGGGTGCGGGCTATCGCGAAATCGCCGAGACGCTGGGGATCGACGTGAATCAGGTTGGAACGCGACTCGCTCGTGCCGAACGCGCGTTCAGGAAGGAAACTGAAAATGCACTTGGATGAGGGAAGGCTGCGCCGCTCGATCGACGAGCCCGATTCGCTAGATGCGCAGGGCCGCACTCACCTCGAGGGGTGCGCGGCGTGCCGCGAGCATCGCGACCAACTCAAAGGAAACGCGCTCTTTACGCAGCGACTCCTGGCGCAGAATGCGCCCGCCTTCGACGCGCAAACCGCAGTCGCGCGCGTTGCCGAACCGCGCCGCCGGCCCGCGTGGATGACTCCGGCGATCGCGCTCGCGGCGGCAGCCGCCGTCGTGCTCGCGCTTGCGTTTACGCCGCTCGGCGGTATCGCTTCACAATGGCTCACGATCTTCGAACCGAAGCAGTTCGTGCCGCTGGAAATAACTTCGAAGGACTCGGAGCAGATGCGGCTGATGCCGAATTTGCAGCGGCTCGGTACGTTCTCCGCCGCGAATCCACCGCCGCAGCGCCGCGTGACGTCGCTTTCCGGGATCGGCCGCACGCTCGGCTTCGAGCCGCGCTCCTTCGACGGCGCGTCGCACGACCGCCGGCCCGGACCGGCGTTCGTAGAGATGCCGTTCAGTACGAGCTTCACGTTCAGCGCCGCGAAAGCGCGAGCGTACGAAGCTTCGTTCAAACGTTCGCTTCCGCCGATGCCCGGCGGCCTAGACGGAACGACCTATACCGCAACGTACGGTCCGACGCTCCTGCGCACGTTCGGGCCGGAAGCGGATCGCATCGCCTTCGTTCAGACGAAAGCGCCGCGCCTCGTGTCGACGGGAGCGAGCCTCGAAACCGCGGCGAACTACATCTTATCGCTGCCGAACGTTCCGCCAAGCGTCGCCGCGCAGCTGCGCGCAATTGCGGATCCCGCGCACACGCTGCCGATTCCGTTCGTTTTCGATAGAGCGACGGCAACGCCGGTTACCGTCGATGGTGTGTCGGGCCTTGCGATCGGCGACGAGACCAGATTCGGTTCCGGCGTGTTCTGGACAAAAGGCGGCGTCGTGTACGTCGTCGCGGGTCAGATGCGGGAAAGCGAGGCGATTGCGCTTGCCGACTCCGTCAAGTAGTCCCGCCATCGAGGTTCTAGGGATCGCGAAACACTTCGGCAATACGGTCGCCGTCGCCGACCTGTCGCTGCGTGTCGATCGCGGCTCCATCTTCGGCTTTCTCGGGCCGAACGGCGCGGGCAAGACGACGTCGGTGAAGATGCTGCTCGGGCTCGTCCGCCCGTCGGCGGGGAAGGGCAGCGTCTTGGGGGCGCCGCTCGGCGATCGCGTAACCCGCACGCGCGTCGGTTATCTACCGGAACTCTTTCGCTATCAAGAATGGCTGACGGGTCGCGAGGTGCTCAAGCTGCACGCCGCGCTCGCGGGAATCGCGCGCTCCGCGCGGTCGAACGAGGTGGATCGCGTGCTCGAGATCGTTGGCCTAACCGCGCGTTGTAGCGATCGCGTGGCGGGCTATTCGAAGGGCATGCAGCAGCGGCTCGGATTGGGGGTCGCGCTTTTAGGAGAACCCGAAGTGGTTTTTCTCGACGAACCGACGTCGGCGCTCGATCCGGTCGGACGTCGCGACGTTCGCGATCTGCTGCGAACCCTCGCGTCCCGCGGAACGACGGTCTTCTTGAACTCACATTTGCTCACCGAGGTCGAACAGGTTTGCGATCGCGTTGCGATCGTTCGCGCGGGCCGAGTCGTCGCGACCGGAACGCTCGCCGAAATCGCCGGCGCGCAGCTCGGCGTGCGCGTTCGTGCGGTCGCGAACGGCGTTACGCTGGCGCAGTCGCTGGCTCCATTCGGCGAGGTTATGGCAGAAGAAGGCGGTGCGTTCGTGCGGGGCGTCGGGAACGATCGCGTTCCGGACGTCGTCGCCGCACTCGTCGCTTCCGGCGCGCGCGTTTACGCCGTTTCGCCGGTTTCGCAATCGTTGGAGGAACGCTTCCTCGAAATGATGAGTGCGCCGTGATGCGCGTCGCCGTCTTGACGGCGGTCGAAATCGTGCGCCGGCGGTTCGCGCTGCTGGCGCTGATCGGCATCGTCGCGCTCGCCGCGCTGACGGGATGGGGCCTTCATGCGATGCGCGCCGGCACCGGCGCACACACACACGGGATGAGTCCGGCCAACGCCCGGCAGATGGCCGCGTTTATGCTGCCGCTCATTTCGTATTTGTTCAGTTTCATGCTTGCATTCGCGGCGGCAATGTCGGCGGCGACGATGCTTTCGGCCGAAGTCGAGTCCGGCGTTCTGCTGCCGATCCTCGCACGACCGCTCTCTCGAACTGCAATCGTTTTCGGCAAAGCAATGGGATTGACGGGGGTCGTCGCAGCGTTCGCAGCCTTCTACGGCCTGATTGAGTATTCGGTCGTCGATCTCATCACGGGATTCGTGCCGCCGCATCCGTTTCTCGCGATCGCCGCGCTCGCCGGCGAAGGCGTGGCCGTCGTGGCCCTGACGCTGGCGCTGGCCTCGCGCCTGCCGGCGATTGCGAGCGGCCTCGTCGCAATTCTGTGCTTTGGCCTCGCGTGGTTTGCCGGCATTGCAGGCACCCTGTCCGCGCTCTATCGGAACGAGGTGCTGGTGCATACCGCGACGGTTACTCAACTGCTCCTTCCGACGGACGCGTTCTGGCGCGTCTCCGCATTTCAACTCGAACCTGCGCTTTTCGTCACGCAGCTTCAGCAACGGGGCGGCTGGCCCGGACCGTTCTTCGTGACGGCGCCTCCACCGCCGGCGACGATCGTTTGGTCGGTGCTGTGGATCTTTGTGGTGCTGGCAATCGGGGCGAGGAGTTTTTCGACCCGCGACGTCTAACGTTGCCGCATGACCGAGGCAGCGTACCTGCTCTACGACGTTTTTACGGACCAAGCGTTCGAGGGCAACCCGCTCGCAATTTTCCCCGACTCGGCGCTGGACGACGCGACGATGCAGCGCATCGCGCGCGAACTCAATCTCGCGGAGTCGGTCTTTCTCGCGCGCGGTCCGGACGGGATTGCGGCAACCGTGCGCATCTTTACGCCGCTTCGCGAGATGCCGTTCGCGGGCCATCCGACGATCGGTACCTCGATCGCGCTGGTCGAAGAGCTGCAGTGGGTCCCCACCGATACCTACCAGTTCGTTTTGCGCGAACGTATCGGCGACGTTCCGGTCTCGATCGATATCGGCCCGCCTCGCGTCGCGTGGCTGACGACGCCGCCCGTGACGTTCGAAGCGACGGTCGAGCACGCTTCGGCCGCTGCGCTTCTCGGCCTCGACCTCGCCGCCGTCCGTTCGGACTGCAAACCGCAGGTCGCCGGCGCGGGCGCCCCGTTTCTGTATATAGCGCTCGCCGATACGGCGGCCGTCGATCGCGCGGTGCTGGACGAAGGCGCGATGCGAAAGTCGGCGATCGCGAACTCGATCGTCGGCGTGTACGTCTTCGCCCAAACCGCTGAAGGGGCGTACGCGCGCATGTTCGCGCCGATGTCGGGAATCGCCGAAGATCCGGCAACCGGCAGCGCCACGGGCCCGCTCTATGCGTATCTTTCGCGCCACGGCAAGCTGCCGGATGGAAACGAATTCGTGAACCGGCAAGGTGTTGCGATGGGGCGCCCATCGGTGCTTCGCGTCCGCCTTGCCTGGGACGGCGACGTCCTGCGGCGCATCGAGGTCGGGGGCAGCGCGGTTCTGGTCGGCAAGGGGCAGCTATTCTTGCCTTAAGGTTCGCATAACCGTCCTTCGGCATAATCCGTTTATGGAACAATTCGTCGGCGCCGCTTCCGGCGGCACACTTGCCTTTTTGATTCTGGCGGTGCTGCTGGCGCTTTCGTTCGAATTCGTCAACGGCTTCCACGATACGGCAAACGCCGTTGCGACCGTGATTTACACGAATACGCTCAAGCCGGGCTATGCCGTCGTGTGGTCCGGTCTTTGGAATCTGGTGGGCGTTCTCACGTCTGCCGGGACGGTCGCGTTCGGGATCGTGGCGCTGCTTCCGGTCGAGCTGGTGATCAACGTCGGGACGGGCGCCGGCTTCGCGATGGTGTTCTCGCTGCTGATCTCCGCCATGATTTGGAATCTCGGCACGTGGTACTTCGGCTTGCCGGCGTCGAGTTCGCACACGCTGATCGGTTCGATCGTCGGCGTCGGCTTGGCCAACTCGGTGATCGCCGGCAGCCACACCTTCGGTGACGGCGTGAATTGGGCGAAGGTGCAAGATACCGTCGCGGCATTAGTCGTTTCCCCGATCGTGGGATTCGTCGGCGCCGCCATCCTCTTGCTGCTGGCGAAGTGGCTGTTGAAGTTCCCCGAGCTCTTCAAGGAGCCGGTCAAGGGCCAACCGCCGTCGTTTTGGGTGCGCGCGCTGCTCGTGCTCACGTGCACGGGCGTGAGCTTCGCCCACGGATCGAACGACGGACAAAAGGGCATGGGCCTGATGATGCTGATTCTGATCGGCGTCGTCCCCGGCGTCTACGCATTGAATCCCGGCCTCGGAGCGCCCGCGGTCGCACAGATCACCGCTTCGAGCGCGACTGCCGGCACCTATTTTCAGGGACAGTCCAAGACCCCGGCGACGCTATCGGCATCAGATGCAGCGAGCGCGCTCAACGCGTACCTCAAGACCAGCGGAAAACTCACGGACGACGTCTGGAACGCGCTGGCGACGACGAATCACGAAATCGGCGAGGCACTGACGGGAAAGAAAACGCTCGTCGACGTTCCCGAAGCGCAGCGCGGCGCGGTCCGCAGCGAAATGTACCAAGTCTCCGCATCGATCGCAAAACTGGATAAAGCTAAGGCAATCACCGACAAAGATGCCGACGTTTCGATGAAAGCCTATAAGAGCCAGCTGGATTCAGCGACGAACTTCATTCCCGTTTGGGTGAAGGTTGCCGTCGCACTGTTCCTCGGCTTCGGAACGATGATCGGCTGGAAACGCATCGTGGTGACCGTCGGCGAACGCATCGGTAAGACGCATATGACATACGCACAAGGGGCGTCCGCCGAAATCGTTGCTTACGCGACGATCCAGGCCGCGGATCGTCTCGGCCTGCCGGTGTCGACGACGCACATCTTGTCGTCGGGTGTCGCGGGTACCATGTTTGCGAATCGCTCGGGCCTGCAGATGGCGACGGTCCGCAACATCGCGCTGGCGTGGGTGCTCACGCTTCCGGTCTGCATCTTCCTCGGCTCGTTCTTCTTCGCATTCGGCCTGCGGGTGGTTTCGGCGCTCGGAATGTAGCAAGTCGCGCCGCGTAAAGTTTAGGTCGGGGAGGCGATTCCGACGCCCTGACGGCGCTGCCTTCTGCGATGCTCTTCAAGATGAAGAAGTTCGTCGTGGCGGCTTTGCTGTTCGCGGTTTTGGCCGTTCTTCCGATCGCATCGTTTGCGACGGTGGTCGACCCTTCGCTGATCCCCGACGGCACCTACGTCGTGAAGGTGGAGAAGGTCCTAGATTCCATGCATCTGCTGGTGCTGATGGACAACGGTGTCGAGACCACGCTCGCCTCGAAGAACCGCCCGTTCGACAACGTAAAAGCCAACGACTCGCTGCGCATCTCGCTCATCAAAGGCCTCGTGCCGATTTTCCGCGTTCAATAGCTCCGCAGCCGGTGAACGAGCGGGGTTCGGCGTTATGCCGGACCCCGCTTTTCTTTCGCGAATCAACCTTCGCCATGCCGCTGGTTCCCGCCACCCCCGAATCGCTCGACCGAGCCGCGTCACTGCTCCGCAAGGGCGGCGTCGTGGCCTTCCCGACCGAGACGGTTTACGGTCTGGGCGCGAGCGCCTTCGACGTTCGCGCCGTCGCGCGAATCTTCGACATCAAGCGCCGCCCCGAGTTCGACCCGCTGATCGTTCACGTGCTCGACGAGGCCATGCTCGCAACGGTGGTTTCAGAGGTGTCTCCGACGGCCCGCATTCTGATCGATCGCTTCTGGCCCGGCCCGCTCACGCTTATCCTGCGCAAGCATGCGGCGATTCCGTCGCTGGTCACCGCCGGGCTCGAGACCGTCGCGGTTCGGATGCCGGCGCATCCGGTCGCCCAAGCACTCCTCGAACGAACCGGCCTTCCGCTGGCGGCTCCCAGCGCAAACCCGTTCGGGTATCTCAGCCCGACCCGGGCCGAGCACGTCGCCCGCCTCCTCGGCGAACGGGTGGACGCGATCGTCAACGGCGGCCCGGCGGAACACGGCGTCGAGTCGACCATCCTCTTGCTCGAGCCGCAGCCCGTACTTCTGAGACCGGGAGCCATTTCCATCGAGGCGATCGAGGCCGCCATCGGCCCGGTCTCGCAAGCAGTCGACGACGCTTCAACGCCGCTCGCGCCGGGGCGCCTTCCGCAACACTACGCGCCGCACACGCCGATCCGGCTCGTCGACTTCTCGACCGTGCCGCCCGAAGACCGCGCGCGGGCGGCCGGAGTCGGATTCGTAACCGCGCCGCAGGGATACAGGCAAGCGCGCGTCCTCTCGGCGCACGCAAGCCTGCGCGAGGCCGCCGCGGCGCTGTTCGAGGTGCTGCACGAACTCGACGTGCTCGCGCTCGAGCGGATCGACGTCGAACCCGTTCCGGAGGAAGGCCTCGGCGTGGCAATCATGGACCGCTTGCGCCGAGCGAGCGCCTGACTCCCCACCGGCCTCAAGACATTTTTGACCGAAAACTCATCGCAACGGATGGAGTTTGCGTTACGTTTAGACCGATAGAGAGGGTAACATGTCGAGCCATACGATCGTTGGCCGCTTTCGCGCGGCCCTTCCTTTGCTTACGCTGGTCCTGCTTGGAGCCGCGCCCGCCGGCCTGCCGCCATCGGTTGCCGGCGACGTTCACGAGAGTTATCGCGTCCTGACGACGACGTACTACGAGCGCGTCGACCCGCAAGCGCTGTTGGCGGCTGCGAGCGACGCGCTATCCGACCTTGCAAAGAAGCACGGCGTGACGGTTCCACCGCCGCAGTTGCGCGTCGAACCGGATACCGAAGCGACGCTGGCCGGACTCGATGCGGCGATCGTCGGCGTGGCGGACGAAGCGCACGGTTCGTCGACCGACTATGCGTACGCGGCGATCGGGGCGATGGCGCATGCCGTCGGCGACAAGTACACCCAGTTTTTTACGCCGGACGAGTTTCGTCAGTTCAACGACGCGCTCGACCCCGAGCGGATCAGCGGCATCGGCGTCATGCTCGAGCAAGATCCCGATACGAACGTGCGAGTGATGTACGTCGTTCCGACGACGCCGGCGGATCGCGCGGGCGTGCGTCCCGGCGATACGATCGTGTCGATCGACGGTTCGCTCGCAAAAGGGCTAACGCTCGAGAACGCGAGCGCGCTGCTGCGCGGGAAAGCCGGTACGGTCGTAACGCTGTCGCTGGTACGCGACGAAGGCTCGCCGCAGACCGTCCCGATCAAGCGCGAAGAATTGCAGCCGCCGACGGTCGTCTTCAAGATGCTGCCGGGCAACATCGGCTACGTCTGGGTCATGGCCTTCGGCAAAGCGACCACCAAAGAGTTCGACACCGCGATCGCGCGCTTGAAAGCCCAAGGGGCGCGCGCGCTGGCGATCGATCTGCGCAACGACGGCGGCGGCTACGTGAATACCGCGCTGGATATTTCCTCGCGCTTCATCGCGAACAAACCGTTGCTCACCGTTGAAGAACGCGGCCAAAAGGCCGAAACGATTACGGCCGAAGACGAAACGTCGTTCACCCTGCCGGTGAGCGTGCTCGTGAACGGCTACACGGCATCTGCGTCGGAGATCACCGCCGGCGCGCTGCAGGACGACGGCATCGCGATGCTGGTCGGAACCAAAACGTTCGGCAAGGGCGTGATGCAGACGCTGACGCCGTTGCCGGACGGTGCGGCCATCAAAGTGACGACGGCGCACTACCTAACGCCAAGCAAACGCGACATCAATCTGCGCGGAATCGATCCCGACGTCAGCGTCGACGAGCCGAAGGGTTCCCGTATCGGAGATGCCGATCGCGACCCGCAGCTGCGCGCGGCGATCTTGCTGCTGCAGAAAAAAATCGCCGAAGCGAAACCGAACTAGGCGCCGATTATCCGGCGGTGCACTCGGCGTGCCGGCGCACTAGCCGCACGGACGTGCCGTTGCGCCCGAAGCTCACGTCGTCCATGAGCCGGCGCATGAGAAAGATGCCGAACCCGCGGCCGCGCTCGTCGGGCTCGATCGCTCCGACTTCCACCGGCGAAACGAAGCCGGCGCCGCTGTCGCGCACTTCGACGACCAGCGCGTCGTTTTCGTAGCTGCAAGCGACCGAGAAGCCGCTCGACCGGATGCCCCGCCCGTGCTCGACGGCATTACTGAGCGCCTCACCGGCGGCCAGGCGAATGTCCGCCACCTCGGCTTCTGAAAAACCGCAAACGCTGGCGAAGCCGGCAATGCTCTTGCGAGCCAAAGCGACGTTTCTCGGGTCGCTGGTAAAGGTGGCACGGTAGTGGGTGGTCACAGTTTTCTCCACCCCACTTCTACCCGCGGCGGCCCGCGCACAAACGGCGCTTCTCGGCTTAGGGGGCGGGGGTTGGCGTCGGGCAGCCCACGATCTGCATTGCGACGACTTGCGGATTCGCATCGTGATTGAAGGCGGTGACGGTGGCGATCGGCGGCGTGCATGGGTACGAGTCGGCTTCGTAGGATACCGAGATCGGCCCGGGGGCGGCGGAAAACAGCAGCTTGGTCACCTTGCTGCTGCCGAACCGAATTCTTTTCGTGTCGGTGCTGTTGACGACGATCGGATTCTGAAGCTGCGTTCCAACCGGTAAAGCCGCGCCGTCGTTATACGCCGTCACGTAAAGCTTAAACTGGCCGGACCGCGTATTCGGGCCGGCGATGATCGGCATCGCGATTCCCAGCGAGGTGGCGGCCGGGGGGACCGGATTTTTCCGGAACTCGCCAAAATGGTCGCCGGTATCGCCGCACGCCGCCAGGACGGTTGCGGTACAAAAGACGGAAAAAGCCCACACTAAACGACGACGCATCGAACGGCCAAGCTCCTGTAAGGAATTGCGCTCGCGGGTAACCCGCGGCGCCCAGGTTTGTTTCCGTTTGGCCGGGCGAACGGCCTCCTGCGGGGCCTCCCGGCGCAGCGGTCGAAGGAGGGCCCGCCCCGGGCGATTAGCTCAGCTGGTAGAGCGCCTCTTTTACATGGAGGATGTCGGCGGTTCGAGCCCGTCATCGCCCACCATTCAAGAGCCCGTTTACGACGGGCTCTTTTCTTACGGCTGCCGAAAGATTCTTTGCCCTAAAGCAGCAGCCGCGAAGGAACCCGCAGCATGATCGAATCGCTCGAGCAGGTGACGTTCGAACGCGACGGCCCGGTCGCCGTCATCAGCCTCAATCGTCCGCAGAAACGCAACGCACTTTCGCTCGCCATGATGCGCGAACTGGATGCGGCTCTGGCCGCCGCCGGTACCGACGCCGGCGTGCACGCCGTGATCGTGCGCGGCAACGGCCCCGCATTTTCGGCCGGCCACGATTTGAGCGAGCTGGTCGACCGCGACGAAGATGCGTACCGGACGATTTTCGATGCGTGCGTCGATTTGATGGCGCGGATCGTCGCGATTCCACAACCGGTAATCGCGGAGGTCGACCGCGTCGCGACTGCGGCGGGGTGCCAACTTGTGGCCGCGTGCGATCTCGCGGTCGCTTCGGAAAATGCAACGTTTGCGACGCCCGGCGTGCGCATCGGGTTGTTTTGCAGTACGCCGATGGTGGCGCTCAGTCGCTCGATCGGAAGCAAGCGCGCAATGGAGATGCTGCTCACGGGAACACCGATCGACGCTCAAACGGCGTTAGCGTGGGGCCTCGTCAACCGCGTCGTGCCGTCGGAACACTTGCACGATGAGACGCTCGCGCTCGCGCGAAAGATCGGTGAGGCAAGCCGTACGATCGTGGGTATAGGCAAGGAGGCATTTTACCGGCAGATCGACCTCAGTCAAAATGAGGCGTACGCGTATGCGAAGAGCGTGATGACGGCCAACGCACTTGAAATGGACGCGCGAGAGGGCATAAAATCTTTCTTGGAAAAGCGAACTCCCGTCTGGCGTCAACCTTCATAAACTCAAAGAAAACTGCCCCCGAATTGTGGGGTAGCGCAAAAGGCTTAGACCTGCTATGGTGGAAAACGCTTTCACACCCCAGCCGAGACCGTGGGCGATCGGCGAGCGGGCAGCGCAACGACAAGACGTCGCCCACACCCGGTATGCGGGATCCCGACAAAAAGGGCAGAACGCATACGCGACGGCAAGGGGGCTCGCCTACGGCGGGCCTTCTTGTTTTTTAGGCGGGCCTTGAGCGGCGGCAGTCGAAAACACGCGCCTCGTGCAGTATCTCGAGCCAAAGACGCGCTTCGCCGCCGTCATCTTGATTGTGGCCCTGTTGGCGTCGCTGGCCGTCGCGTTCTTCCGGGAACGTGAGGAAGCGCACACGCGCCGCGTCGAGATCGCGATGGACTATCAAGACTTCATCGCGCTGGCGCGCTCCTATAACTACGACCCGGCGCTGTTCCTAACCGCGCTCAAGGCGGCCGGGCTGACGTCGCTCGCCGTCACCGAGGAGCTGGGTTCGTCGATCGGCGACGACGGCAAGTCGTACGCGATCACGGGCGCGCAGCTTGCCAATCAGGCGCGCGTGTCGCCGATCAAAGATCCGCTGCTGGCCGGCCTCCTTCGCACCAAGCAGCTCGATCTCGACGCCGTCTACCTGCTCGTCTCGAACGCCTCGACGTTCAATCGCTACCGCCATCAGCTGCCGCTGCTCTTCATGCCAAAGACCGTGCGCATCTTGCGGGCGCGCTCGCCGTGGGTGATCGAGGTGCGAACGCAAAGCGACTACTTCGGGACGCTGGCCTTCGGCATACCGACCGACCAGATCGAACTCGCTCGCAGCCTGCGCCTGCTGCTGATCCCGCGTTTCCAGAACGACGAGCGCTTCGGCGAACCGCAGATCGAAGCCGTCTATAAGAACGTGCTCAAATACGATCCAAAAGTCTCAACCGTGATCTTCTTCGGTTTGCGCAACGAGGTGCTCGGCTACCCGGATCATCTCGAAGACGCCGCCGCCGCGTTCAAGCAGCACGCGTTCAACTTCGGTTCGATCGAGGCGTACGACGACAGCCAAGTCCAAAAGGGCAACGATACGTTCGCTCGCCTTATCCCCGGGCGTACGGTGCGCGTTCAAGCGATCGCAAAGGCCGAACTCGATAAAATCAAACTGGACGAAATCATCGCGCGGTTCGTGCTCGGCGTTCGCGAACGCAACGTTCGCGTCGTGTACTTGCGCCCGTGGGACCATCAGGATGGCGACCTATCGATCGAAAAGACCAACATCAAGATGGTGCACGAGATCGCGACCCAACTGGTCGCGAGCGGGTACTCCCTCGGGAAGGCCACGCCGATCGCCCTCTACCGGGGGAACAATCGCGTGCTCGTCGGTATCGCGACCCTCGCACTCCCGTCGATTTTCGTGCTGCTGCTCGGATTCTTCCGAATCTATCGCGTCTGGCTTGCGATCGCAGCGTACGCGCTCACGATCGCGCTGTACGGCGCGGGCGTCGTATCGCACCACGACGTATTCGCACGCTCGCTCATCGCACTCGCGGCCGCGCTGCTCTTCGCGATCGCGGCGTTTCTCTCGCTCATTCCAGCGTTCAACGAAACGCCCGCTCCAACGGTGGGTTCGCAAGTGCTTCGCAGTGCAGGTTGGACGATTATCGCGATCGCGGTCGCGCTCGCCGGCTCACTCGTCGTCGTCGGAATCATGAGCTCGCCGCTCGCTATGGAAGAGATCGAGCGGTTCCGCGGCGTTCGCCTTATCCTCGCGGGTACGCCGCTGATCACGCTGCTTCTGTATCTCTTCGCCCGGCGCTACGATTCGGGGATCGAAAGGCCGCGCGACTTGCTCGCGTCGCCGGTGCTGGTCTATCAGATTATCGTCGGCATCGTCGTCGTCGCGGCCGGCGTTCTGCTTGTCATGCGCAGCGGAAACGACAGCGATATCTCGCCCTCGCAATTCGAGTTGAGCTTGCGTCATTTGCTGACGCATATGTTGAGCGTGCGGCCGCGTTTCAAGCTGTTTCTCTTCGGCGCGCCCAGTATGATGCTGATCGCAGCTCTGCTGCCGGCGCACCGGCGCGCCGTCGGTTGGCTGCTGGCGCTGGCGGCCGGCGTCGGCATCGGCGACGTGATCGATACCTTCTGTCACCTCCATACGCCGTTGCTCATCTCCGCGACGCGCATCGGCATCGGCGCCGTCATCGGCGTCCTGATCGGCGCCGTTGCGATTTGGCTGTATCGCGCGGCGGTCCACCGCTTCGCGCCATCGACTGCATGATGGCATGCGAGTGCTGCTGTCGGGATACTACGGGTTCGGCAACCTTGGCGACGAGGCGCTGCTCGAGGTCATCGTGACGCAGCTGCGCGCGCGCTTCGCAGGCATCGATATCGACGTGCTTTCGAACGACCCGGCGAGCACCGCGCATTTAGGCGTGGACGCGACGTCGCGTTGGGAATGGCGCGCGATTCGGGCCGCGATCGGCCGCGCCGACGTCGTCGTTTCGGGCGGCGGCGGCCTGCTGCAGAATGCCACCAGCCTGCGCAGCCTGCTTTACTACGCGGCTATCCTGCGTGAGGCGATTCGAGCCAAGAAGAAGACGATGATCTTCGCACAATCGATCGGACCGCTGGATCTTTGGGGACGCTTCGTCGTGCGCCGCTTTTGCAAAGGGCTCGACCGCGCGACCGTTCGCGACGAACGTTCGCGTGCGCTGTTGGGCGAGCTCGTGCCGGGAACGCCGGTCGAACGGACCGCCGATCCCGTCTTCCTCTACGACGCGCCGGGCGAGTCCGTCGATCTCTCCGCCGAGGGTTTAGATGCCGGCGGGCCGCCGTACGCAATCGTGAGCGTGCGCAAGATCTCCAACTTTCGCGACGGTGCCGGCACAATCGCGCGCGCCGTCGACCGCCTCGCCGAACGACACGGCGTGCGCGTTGCGTTCTTGCCGCTCGGCGGTGCCGGCGACGCCGAGGTTTCGACCGACGTGATCCGCGCGTGTTCGAGCGCTCCCGTGTTACTTCCCGACTGTCCGTTGCCCAAAGCCGCAGCGATCATTCGCGGCGCGCGCGTCGTCATCGGGATGCGCCTGCACGCGCTGATCTTGGCGGCACGCTATGCGGTTCCGTTCCTCGCGATACCCTACGATCCCAAGGTCGCGGCGCTCTGCGACGATCTGGCATATCCGCTCGAACCGCTCTGGGTGCCCGGGCGGCCGCGCCTTGCCGAGGCCGCGGCGGACGCGCTGGTCGACCGCCTGCTCGCGCAGCGCGACGAACTCGCGGCGCATCTGGCCGAACGCATCGCGACCGTGCGCGAAGCGGCAACCCGCAACTTCGACGTTTTAGGCGAATTGCTGGGGGAGTAGAGGGCGACCCGAAGCGAATCGGTGCGGTTCCCATGAGCGAGACTGTAAAGCGCGACTATCGCGATACCTTGAACCTTCCAAAAACCGTCTTCCCGATGAAGGCGGAGCTGCCCAAGCGCGAGCCGGACCGGGTGGCCTGGTGGAGGGAGCGCGGCACGTACCAGCGTCGCCTCGAACGCAACGCCGAGGGCGGTCCCTGGACCCTGCACGACGGGCCGCCGTATGCCAACGGCGAGTTCCACATGGGCCACTTCCTGAACATGGTCCTCAAAGATATGTTCGTGAAGATCGCGCTGCTCGACGGCAAGTATGCGAAGTTCGTCCCCGGATGGGACATGCACGGCCTGCCGATCGAACTCGAGACCCTCAAGCATCTGGGCATCCAAGATTTCCACACGATCGATCCGCTCGAACTGCGCGAAAAGTGCCGGGAGCGCGCGCTCTACTGGCTCGACCGCCAGCGCGGATCGCGCGTGCGCATGGGCAACTTCGGACTGTGGGAGCATCCCTATCGCACGATCGATCCGTCGTACGAAGCGGTTATCGTCGAAGCGCTGGCGGAACTTGCAGAAAAGCAGCAGCTCTATAAAGGTTTGCGCTCGACGCTGTGGTGCGTTCGCGACGAAACCGCGCTAGCCGAAGCCGAGATCGAATACGAGCAGAAGAAGTCCCGCGCCGTGTACGTACGCTTCCGCGCGAGCGAGGAGCAAGCGTCCGCCATCCTAAGCGCAGCGACCGCAGGGACCGCCGTTGAAGGATCGCTGCAAGGGCTTCCCTTGAGCGTCCTCATCTGGACGACGACGCCATGGACGCTTCCCGCCAACGTCGCGATCGCGTTGCGCGCGGAAGCCTCGTATGGGCTCTACCGCGTCGGCGATGAACTTCTCATACTCGCCGAAGCGCTCGCGGCCAAAGCGCTCGGCGAGCGCTTTGCCGACGCGGTGCGCGTTGCGTCCGTCACCGGCGACAAGCTCGACGGTCTAGCGGTGCGCCACCCGTTCATGGATCGCGATTCGACGATCGTTCTGGCAGACTACGTCGATCTCGAAACTGGAACCGGCGCGGTGCACACCGCGCCCGGACACGGCGCCGACGACTTTGCGACCGGCGTGAAGTACGGGTTGCCCATCCTCAATCCGGTCGATGCCGCGGGAAAATTTACCGCCGAAGCCGGGCCGTACGCCGGGATGTTCATCTTCAAGGCCAACAACAAGATCGTCGAAGATTTGCGCGAAAGCGGCGCGCTGTGGAGCGATGCCGAGTTCGAACATTCGTATCCGCACTGCTGGCGCTGCCACAATCCGGTGATCTTCCGCGCGACCGCGCAGTGGTTCATCGCGATGGATCAGAACCTGCTGCGCCGCCGCAGCGTCGATGCCATCGACGGTGTCGCATATACACCCGATTGGGGACGAACGCGCCAGCAGCAGATGATCGAGACGCATCCGGAGTGGTGCATCTCGCGCCAGCGCACCTGGGGTACGCCGATCCCGGCCGTCATCTGTACCGCGTGCAACGAGTCGATTCTCGATCCGCGCGTGGCGCGCGCGGCTGCCAAGCGCTTCGGCGAGGTGGGCGCGAGCGCTTGGTGGAGCGATCCGGTTGAGACGTATCTTCCCGCAGGTTTTGCATGTTTGCGCTGCGGCGGCACGACGTTCGAAAAAGAGAAGAACATCGTCGACATCTGGTTCGAGTCCGGGGTGTCGCACTTAGCAGTCCTCGGGCGCGACGGTTTGAATTGGCCGAGCGACGTCGTGCTCGAAGGCGGCGATCAATACCGTGGCTGGTTCCGCAGTTCGCTGCTCACCGCCGTCGCCATCAAAGGTGAGGCGCCGTATCGCCACGTCGTCAAAAACGGCTGGGTGAACGACGAGCAAGGCCGCGCCATGTCGAAATCGACGGGGACCGGCATCACCGCCGACGCGGCGATGGAAAAATGGGGCGCCGACGTTTTGCGCTTGTGGACGGCGTCGGTTGAGTTCTTCGACGACGTCCGCTTCGGGCCGAACGTGGTGGAGCAAGTCGGGCGCGTCTATCGCAATTTGCGCAATCGCATTCGTTTCATGATTTCGAATCTCGACGATCTCGGCGCGAACGACGTGGTCGCTCGCGAGGCGATGGAGCCGCTCGACCGCCTGGCCTGCAGCGTTGCCGACGCGTTTGCGGCAAGCGTCCAGGAATGCTACGCGCGCTTCGACATTCACGATGCTTACCTGCAGGCCGTCGAGTTCGAGAGCGCGATGTCGGGACTCTACTTTGACGCGATGAAGGACCCGCTATACTCGCTGGGTGCCGCCAGCGCTCGCCGGCGAAGCGCGCAATCGGCACTCTTGTACGTGCTGACGCGCTTCCTGGTCGCGCTCGCGCCGATTCTGTCGTTCACGACGGAAGAAGCGTGGGAATCGCTGCCCGAAGCGCTGCGCTGCGATACCGAAAGTGTTTTCGATCTCTCGCTCGGCGCGCCGGGCGCGAATGCCGACGATCGCTCGGCGGACCTTGCGCTTTGGGAAACGCTGCGCGAACTTCGCGGCCGAGTTGCCGCGAGCGAGAGCCCGCGCGATTTCGAAGCTCGCGTTTTGCTTGCAGTTCCGGCCGGCCTCTACGATCGATTAGCGCCGCTGGGTGATAACCTGCGTGAAGCACTCGTCGTGTCACAGCTCGATCTGAAGAAGTCCTCCGGCGAGGCCGCCGTCGTCGAAATCCTCGTTGCGGAAGGCGAGAAATGCCAGCGCTGCTGGAAGTTTCGCGAACTCGGGACGGATCCGGCGCATCCCGCGATTTGCGCCGACTGCTCGGCCGTCGTCAACGCCTTAACGTAGCGCCTTTTCTCGGACGATCTCCGGCGATAAATAGAGCAGATTGAGAACGTTGTCGACGTCCGGCAGCTCGACCGGATCGACCCGAACGTAGCCGTTCGATACGAGCGGGTCGTCGAAACGCTCCGGCTCTTTTTCCGTGCGCTGCAGCCACGGGCGGCAGTACTCGATGAGAACGACGCCGATTCGGCGCTCGCGCAACATCCTAGCCGCTCCGCGCAGGACGGCTGGATCGTGCCCCTCGACGTCGATTTTCATTGCGCGGACGTAGTCGATGTTATGGCCGCTGCAATAATCGTCGATCGTCGTAGCGGGACAATCGATTGAGGCACCGGTGTCCCAAAGGTCCGAATATACGCTGTTCCCGCCGCCCTGGCCGGTTGTAAGAAAGAGCTTCATCGAACCGGCCGCTTCGGTCGCCACGGCGGCGACGACGTCCGCGCGATCCGTGAAACCATTCAGAGCGAGGTTCGCCCGCAGTCGCTCGACGTTCCGAGGGTCGGGTTCGAACGCGATAACCTCGCCCGCCGCTCCAACGGCTCGCGCAAAGTGCAGCGTGTAGTACCCGATGTTCGATCCGACGTCGATGGCGCGATCGCCCGGGCGGAGATACGACGTAAGGGTCGCAACTTCTTCGCGATCGAACGCGTGGAGGAAAATGCGCATCTCGACGTGATCGCGCAAGTCTAGATCGAAGTTGATGCCGTCGCGTGAAACGCGAACGTGATCGGAGCGCGATCCCAAGGCAAATCGCACTAACCCGGCGACCGCTGCGAAGGGCATGTACGCAAGACGTGGAGCGCCTCGAATTTTGCGCAGAAAGCTAACTAAACCCACGGATTTTATCTTCCTTTTAGCCGGCGCCGGGCCCTCCAACACGACGCCATGGACGTATGGTTCGGCGAAGCGGTGCGTTGACCAGCCGAGAAGGTGAAGCGGAGGTGCGAATTGCGAGTTCGACGAACCGCCGACTGAATGTCCGATCCGCAATTGCGAAGACTGCGAATGGTCGCGCCGGCGATCCCTTTTTTTGTCGCAACCGTCGTGGTCTTACTCAAGCTTCCCGGTAATGCGATATATGCCGGAGCGGACAACGGCTTTGCAAATATCTCACCGGCGCGCCATATATTTGACGCCGTCTGGTATTCGTGGTCTTGGTTTGCGTCCGGCGTTAGCGGCGGCGTCGGATCCGTCAATCTCTACAATATGCTCGTCACCCCGTACTACGTGCCGTTTGCCTTCCTGCAACTGGCGCACCCGTCGCCGACGGTAACCAGCCACGTTCTTGAGATCCTGAAATATGGCGCGATGGGGCTCGGCCCGTACCTATTAGCCGCCACCGTCTTGGGTACTTCGACGAGAAGAGATATTCTTACGAGCTTGTGCATCGCTCTGTTTGCGATGTTTAACGTGTTGTCGGCGCTGTGGCTCCTGCAGCCGGCCTCTCAATTTCAATTAACGTTTGGTTTGTGGCCGTGCATCGTCGCGTGGGAGATTCGGCTCCTCCGCGATCGGCGGAGCACGTGGGAGATCGTCGCGTTCATTGCGTTGATGTACTACGCGCTTTCGTTCAATCCGGCGCATACGATTTGCGGCTGGATCCTGCTCGTTGCGGTTGCCTTGGGATGGGTCAGAGCGACGGGCCAAGCTCGCGAGGCGATCCGTGTCGGTTTGCTGACGGCGACGTCGTTGCTGCTTTTTACGATGCCTTTTTGGTTATCCATCGTCGTGTATCACGCGGTCGGCGGATCGCCTCTCGTGTCGAGCTCGAATCTCGCAGCTGCCGGCGCATTGATCGATCACGTGCGCACTTCGAATAGCTTAAGCAGTTTTGCGGGCCTCTTTCGCTTAAACACCATCGTTTGGTGGCCGACCGTCGATCGATCGAAAAATTTCGACAATCCGGTGATGATCCTCGCGAACCTATCGCTGGCCGCTCTCGCAATCGCCGGGCTGCTCAATCGAGGCTTCGATGCCTCGACGCGCCGCTTCTGGGGCGCTATCTGGCTTCTCGCGCTGTTTGCCTCGAAGGGCTTACACGCACCGCTGGGCGATTACTACGCCTGGTTCCTCGCGTTGCCGGGCGCCGACATGTTCCGCGAGTCCAACGATAAGTTCATGCTCATCGCGTATATTGCGACGATCGTCCTTGCGGCAATCGGCCTGCGCGCAGTTTCTCGTACGTCAACGCGCGCCGTCGTCGCGGCGGCGCTTGTCGTTTCGGCTTTCCCGTTTCTTTTCCAGCAGCCGTATCTCGAACAGTTCTTCGTTCGTCTGCCCGCCGACTACGCTCGCGTTTCGGCGCTGCTCGAAACGGAGCCCGACGCGCGCGTCCTATCGTTCGCTCCCAGCGATCTCAACGATCAGGGTTCCGCTTTTTGGTTCCACGGCGGGAATCTCGACACGACGTATTTCAGAAATCCCGTTACGTACGCCACTGCGCTACAGGCGTTGGAGTTTTCCAAGGCGCCGCTGTATGACGACGATGGGCTCGTCTCCGCGCAGGAATTCTTTGCGGACCGGCAGCTCGGACGCATTCTCGGCATGCGGTACGTCCTGGTGCACAAGGACTTTACGAACTCGCTCGACGTAGGCTACGAGCGCAGCGATCTAAGGGTGAACGGCTTCAGCATATCGCACGCGTTGATGCTTCAGTGCGAAAAGGATCCGGATCTAGAGAAGGTTTACGATGGCGCGTATCTTTCACTCTTTCGCGTACGGACGATCGACTCACCGCTCGCTGCGGTCGCGCGGCTGCACGCGGTAAGCGGATACGGGAACACGCTATTTCCGCTGTTGGAAATGGAACCCGGGAATCGCGGCTTCGCCTTTTCCGGAGCGCAGGCCGGCGATATCTCGGCCATCCCCGCTCCATCCTACGCAGATGCCGTCGAGGCGATCGTCGCAGCTCCATCACGATTGACGACCGACCAGGTACTCAGTTCGAAGAGTTTGGAGCGAAGCACGACAGCGGCGTTTGAGGGACTGCGCCTACCGCACACGAGCGTTGGGGGGATGCCTCCCGGAGATATCCAGACCGGAACGCGCGCGTCCGAGGCGCTCGCACTTTCTTTTCCATCGCCGGGAATTGTCGGGGCCGATTTGGCGGCTTTCTATCGTCACACACCGGGGTATTCCGCACTCGAGACAAGCGACTTGCGATTCGTTCGCGGCGGCATTTTGCCATCATCGCCTGGCGCCGTCGGTCTCACGCGGGACGTTCGCGATCTCGTTCGGTCAGGTCGCGCGCTGTCGACGTCGGTCCTCGCGAACGTGCCGCTGACTTCTGGTCTGCAAATGTATGTCTCCCTCGTCGGAACGCAGCGCGCGATCACCGAGCCGACCGTGTTCGAACTGTCGATGGATGGTCCGGGAGGCCCGACGACGCTTTGGATTCTCGCCGCCTTTTCGCAGTTGGGAACGGAAGAACAGTCGGCGCCGAACTTCGGAGCGCTTTCCGACTTGGAGCACCTCACGCCGTTTTCCGACGAGCCCACGGTCGGCTCGGTAAATCTGAACGTCAATGCGATCGTGAATGCCGCAATACAAAGCGAGTCGGATCGTGAACTGTTATATCGCCCGGGATTAAAGGTCGTTCGCGCAACGTTGTTTTTAGTGCCGCGGGCGGAAGAGAAGCTTGCGTCGACGCCCACCGCGACGATTCGTATGTACGACAGCCTCGGCAGCGATTTCGACGCTCAGAATAGCGTCGATATCGTAACGGCCCCGGCCGCCCTCTCGCTCTCTTTGCCGCCATCGCCGGCGCCCGACGGCCTGCCGCCGGTCGCGTCGAAGTATCGCGTCGGCCTCGCTTCCGGCGCTCCCGGCGCCTTAGCCCTGTCGGCCGAATCTCTTTCGAACGGGGAAGTAGCTGCTGCCAGATACGATCTCGTGCGTTGGACGCCAAATCAGCTGGTGCTGCGGACCGTTGCCGGAGGGTCGCAGGCCGGCGAGTTTCACGTCAAGATCGACTATCGTTATCGCGGCAGGGAGTTTTCGATCTCCGCTCCGATTGCCGACCGGCCCGCAGACGTGCCGTTTGGCGGTTCACCGCTAGCTCTCGGTAAACTGCAGACCGACCCCGACGACACATCCAATTGGCGCCAATTGAATATCGATCTTCGCTCGCTGCTGCCCGACCTTGCGCGGGTAGTTGTGCGGAGGGTCACTATTTCGGAGACGCTGAAGGACGTTTCCCCCGGCCCCTCGTGGTGCTTATTCGGGGCGCTCGAAGGCATTCGCAACGATGCGGCAGGCTATCCGCTGACGGCCCTAAACGTCGCCGGAAAAACTGCCTCGTTGAAAAGCGTATCGCGTTTGGGGTACGACGCGCGCGTAGCATTCGGCCGTTTGCTGGCGACGGCCTCGTATCCGATCGTGGTTGCATCGGAACGCCTTCAGGCAAACGTTCCGAGCGCCGTCGAACTCGGCCCGCGCCTAGCCTCGAACCCGCCGATTGCGAACGGTACGCTGATCGATCCGACCGTCGGGACGATTACGCTGGGCTCCGCCGGAACCATCGAATTAGCCACAATGTACAACAAAGCGTGGGCCGTCCGCCGCGGAGCGTTTAAGGCGCCCGCCGGCTTACTCCCGGCTCTTAGTGCGTGGCTCGCGACGACGCCCGACACGGCGCCGCACTTCGTAACGGAAGGTTTTGCGAACGCGTGGTCCGTTCCGGCCGGAAGCTACACGCTGATCTTCATTCCGCAGATCGCTCGCGACGTCGCGCTGCTTGCGGTTGGACCGATCCTGGCTATCTGGCTCCTCGGTGCTCTTCTGTTACGAGCGACACGCCGCTCCCGAGTGTCGCAAACGTGAACCCGCGCCCAACGTCCCCCGTTACGATCGTCGCTATTTTCCTCGTCGTAATCTCAACGATCGCCGTGCTGTTCGCAAACGATTGGGGCGAACTCGGTGCGCTCGTGTTCGCGCTTGCGTGGCTGGGCGCTTTTAGAAAGCGCCGCTTCGCCGTCGGAACGGCCGTTTGCTGTTGTTTTGCGATGATGGCGATTGCGCTGGCCGTCGGCAGCCCGATTGCCGTCGTCTTTGGCGATGGCGTATTTGGCGGAGCCGTCGTCTTGCTGTTTACGATGAGGCGGCGCCTTGCGGGGGATTGCCTACGCGTTTTGATCGTCTCGAGTCCCGTCGGTGCGGATTCTGACGTCCAAACGTTTCTATCCGGCCTCTTTTCGGCTGCTGATGCTTCCGAGCGGAACGTGTGCTTTACGCTGTCCGCAACGAGTGAGAACGACGTTCCCGCGACGTACGGCAAGACAATCTTTTTCATCCGGAAGGCGAGATGGCTGAGTCGAATTGGCGCGGGCGGTACTGTAGCCGATCTTGCGTCTCTCGGAATCGCCGCTGCCGACGAGCAAGACGTCGACGTAATCTATGGCGTCGGGGGGCGCAGCGAGATGTTCGCAAGCATTGTCGTCGGCATCGCGACCGGCAGACCGGTCGTATGCCATATCGAAAGCGATCCCGACGTCGCTCGATACGAGGGAACGCAGAGGTCGTTGGTCCGCGCGTTGCTTTCCAACGCGCGTCGAGTGCTCGGAAGAACGCAAGACTCCGTAGACGACGTTGTCGCCGCCGGCTATCCCGCGGATCGTTGTGAAGTGCTGGCGTTATCGGCGGCGAACTTCGACCGGCTGGCCGACATATTTCAGAAGGAGCGGAGCCGCTAGGCGCGCTTTTTAGAACGCACTACGGCCCGATGAGCAGCGCCAAGGGAGCCTTAACGCCGTCGGAAATCGTCCGTAGAGGCCTGGTAGTCCCCGGTGCGTAGACGGTGACCGTGTTGCTGCCGCGATTTGCGACGTAAAGATTTCCAGCGGCATCGAACGCTAGTCCTAAGGGGTCGTTCACGCCTTTCGAGATCGTGCGAATCAGGCGGGAGCTTCCGGGAGCGTACACGGTGACCGAAGAGTCCCGCGCGCCGCTGCTCCAGTTCTCGATGTAGAGGTTGTTCGATGCGTCCAACGCGAGCCCGCTGGTAAGCGCCGCACCTTTTTTGACCCATCGCAAGAACTCGTTTTGTCCGTCCGCGTAGACATTCGCGCCGATGTTGTCTGCCGCGTAGAGGTTGCCCGAGCTATCGAAACCCAGACCTAGCGGTCCGAAGAGCTTATCGGACACCGTGCGGAGTACGGACGTCGATCCAGGCGCGTAGACGGTGACGTTGTCGAAGGCGTTGTTCCCGACGTAGAGGTTACCTGAAGCGTCGAAAATGATCTGCTTGATTCCACCCACGCCGTCCGTAATCGTCCTTAGGACCGACGTACTCCCCGGCGCGTATACGGTCACGGCATAGTGTCCGAAAGCGCTGTTCGCAACGTAGAGATTTCCGGCCGAGTCGAACACGAGCGAATTCGGCCGATACACGTGTCGAATCGTCCGGAGCAACTTTCCTTCCGGCGAGTACACCCTAACCGCATTGTGGATGGTGAGCGGAGGTGCGCTTCCAACGTACAGATTTCCCGACGCGTCGAGCGCGAGCGAGACGGGTACGACACCGGGAATCCTTCGAAGCATCTTCGTGCTTCCCGTTAGGTAAACCGTGACGCCGTTTGCGTTCGCAACGTAAAGCCGGGCGGAAGAGGGCTTCGCCGCCATGGGTGCTGCATACGGCACGGCCTCCCGGCCGGACGGTGCCGCGGAGCAAGCTGCAATCCCGCAGCCGGCCAAAACGGCGATCGCGATTCGTAAGCCGCGAATCACGGGCCGAACCCCAGCGCGACCGGCGCAGAAACGCCCTTCGAGATCGTCCGAAGCACGGATGTCGTACCCGGTGCGTAAACGGTGACGTTGGCGGTATCGGCGACGAACAGGTCGCCCGCGGCATCGAAGGCGAGCGCCTTCGGTCTCTCAATACCGCTGTGGATCGTCCGCAGCACGGATGTGCTCCCCGGCGCGTAAACGGTAACGGTATTGCCTTTGGCATTTGCAACGTACAGGTTGCCGGAGCCATCGAATGCCAGCGCGCTGGGCAGATCTATACCTTTGTGAATCGTTCGGAGTGCCGACTTCGCTCCGGGTGCGTAGACCGTGACGTCGTTGTTGCTCTGATTCGCAGCGAATAGATTCCCGGAGGTGTCGGCTATGACGGCCGTCGGTAGAGCAATTCCGCTAATTATCGATCGGGAGCTCGCCTTCGCGCCGGGAGCGAACTCCTCAACGCTGTCCGGTTCTCCTCCGCCGTATGGGCCGGTCGTGCTTCCGACGAAAAGATTGCCGGAACGATCGAAGCAAAGAGAAAGCGGGTAAAATACCGGAATCAACCGCGACTCTTTCGTGCTGTTTGCATTGTACACTGCGACCCCGGAGTAATCGCTTCCGATGTAGAGGTGATTTGCGGTATCGAACGCCAAAGCGCGAGGCACGGCGACGTCGTGATTGAGATACAGCAGCAGGTTCGTGCTGCCTGCTGCGTAGACGAGCACCCCGCGGCTCCTAAGATCGGCGACGTAGAGATTCCCGCGCTTGTCAAAGGCCAGAGCGTTCGGAGTGACTTTCGAAATCTTCCGCAGCACCGAGGTACCGCCGGGTGCGTAGACCGTAACGCTTGAGGCGTTTGCGACATAGAGATTCGTAGGAGCGCTCTTGCCGGCGACGCGTTGTCCCTGCCCTTGGGCGTCAGTCACCGGGGTAAGAGACTGATTCGCATTTGATTGGCAGGCGGCCAACGCAAGCACGCTAAGCAGTCCAATAATTCTTAAATCAATCGCTTTCACGTCGTCCTCCCAAACTTACCATCGGCACGAGGGCGGCTTTTATTCTATTTTAATGAAGTTTCCTGTCGAATCGGGCCGCTGCGACGGGTTCGCCGCACGGCGGCGTCGCCCGCGGCCGGGTTCGTACCGTTGGCCCCTGCTCGGATCTTTCGGCCGATCATACTCGTAGCGTTCGGTCCCGGAACCGCGTCCAATCGCCGCCTTCGATGGCATCGCGGGCTTCGCGCATGAGAGCGTTTAACAAGTAGACGTTGTGATATGACAGTAGGCGCGGCCCGAGCATCTCTTTACTTCGAAAAAGATGCGACAGATATGCGCGCGTATACGTCGCACAGACGCTGCAGTCGCAGCCTACGTCGATCGGTCGGAAATCCGTCACGTACGCAGCGTTGAAAATGTTAAACTCCCCTTCACGCGTCATGGCGCGCCCGTTGCGGCCGCATCGTGTCGGGTACACGCAGTCGAACAGATCCACACCGCAGTCGACGGCCGCGATCAGATCGCGAACGGTTCCAACGCCCATCAAGTAGCGCGGCTTGTTCTCCGGCAGATAGGCAGCGGTTGCGCGCGCCGTCGCGTACAGCTCTTCGCGCGTCTCGCCAACGGAAAGGCCGCCGATCGCATATCCCGGGAGATCGAGTTCGACGAGTTCGCGCGCGCTGCGTTCCCGCAATTCGGCGTCCAGACCGCCTTGCACGATCGCGAAGACTGCCGTCGCGTCCTGCGAACGCGCGGCGGCGGACCGGCGCGCCCATTGCGTCGTCAGCCGCATGGATTCCGCAAGCGCTTCGTGCGACGACGGCAGCTTCACGCAGACGTCGAGCACCATCGCGACGTCGACGCCAATCGCTTCCTGAAACGCGATCACGTTCTCCGGCGTGAAGCGATGCTCGCTGCCGTCGATGTGCGAACGAAACGTTACGCCGTCGTCGTCGAGCTTGCGCCGCCCCTCGAGGCTGAAGACCTGAAATCCGCCGGAGTCGGTGAGGATAGGTCCGTCCCATGCCATGAAGCGGTGCAGGCCGCCGGCGGCGACGATCGTGTCGCGTCCCGGACGCAGCCACAGATGATAGGTGTTTGCGAGAACGATCTGCGTGTGCGCTTCGAGCAGATCCACCGGTGTGAGCGCCTTGACGGTAGCGGCGGTGCCGACCGGCATGAAACACGGCGTCTCGACCGTTCCATGCGTGAGGCTCAGCGTGCCGCGGCGCGCGGCCCCGTCTTTATTGCGGAGGACGAACATCGAGAAGCGCCCGCGCGTGCACGTACTCGGCCGGCGGCGCCGATTCGATATCGAGTTCGACGCCGGTCGTCGGATGCACGAAGCTCAAGCGCCAGGCATGCAGCGCCTGGCCGGCGAGCTGGAAGCGCGGTTCGTCGTGACCGTAGACGGGATCGTTGAGCACGGGGTGCCCCATCGCGGCGAGGTGCACGCGAATCTGGTGCGTCCGCCCGGTTTCGAGGCGAAAAACGAGTTCGGCGTGCTTGGCAAACGCCTGCCGGACTTCGTAGTGCGTGATCGCCGGCTTGCCGTCGCGAACGATTGCGTACTTGAGGCGGTTGTGCGGGTCGCGGCCGATCGGGCCATCGATCTTCCCCTGACTGTGTTCCGGCACGCCGTGGACGAGGCCGAGATACTCGCGTTTGATCTCGCGCGCTTTCATCGCGATGCCGAGAGCGGAGAGCGTCGCATCGTTTTTTGCGACGACCAGCAGTCCGGACGTATCGCGGTCGAGGCGATGGACTAGCCCCGGACGCAGTTCGTCGCCGGGAAGCGTTCCGAGGCGTCCCAACAGTGCGTTGACGAGGGTGCCGCTCGGGCTCCCGTGCGCCGGGTGCGTCACCATGCCGGCCGGTTTATCCACGATAACCAGATCGTCGTCTTCGTAGACGATCGGAATATCGATCGATTCGGCCCGCGCGATCAGCGGTTCGCGGACGGCAACCTCATATTCCAGGCAGTCGTCCGGTTCCAAGAGATAGCTGGCGCGTACGGGAGCGCCGTTGACGGTCACGGTGCCGCGTTTGATCGCCTCGGCGACCAATCCGCGCGAGAGCCCGGTTAAGCGCGCGACGAACACGTCGGTGCGCTTGCCGGCCTCCTCAGTGCTTACGTCGTGTCGCAAGACTTGAGATCAAGAGCAGCGCGACGCCGACGGTAATGCACGAATCGGCGATGTTGAAGATGTTCGGCCAGATCCGGTAGAAGTCGATGAAGTCGACGACGAAACCGTTGTGCAGGCGATCGACGATGTTGCCGATCGCGCCGCCGACGATCATGCCGAACGCGATGCGTACCGTGAGCGACTTCGCGGCGGCATCGCGGAAGCTCACCCAGAACAGCCCGAGCACGATCAGCGCCATGCCGATCAGCAAGACCGCGTTGCTGCCGAACAAACCGAACGCGCCGTGCACGTTGCGTTCGAAAGTCCATTTCAGCAGGTGGTTGATAACGATCCGGCTCTCGCCGGGAAGAAACGAAGCGAGCACCAAGTGTTTGGTGTATTGATCGACCCACAATACGGCGACCGCGACGAGCGCGATAATCAGCGTGTTGACGAGTTCAGAGCTGCGGTTGCGGGACAAACTGATAGAACCATCCTGCGACGACGAGGAATGCATTATTTACGAGTACCAATCCGACGACGATGAGAAATGCTCCAGCGGCGAATTCGATCGCCGGGAGAAAGCGTTTGATGCGGTTGAGCAGCGGCAGGATCACGCCGATCGCGAGTGCGGTTGCCAGGAACGGTACGGCGAGCCCCACCGAATAGGCGAACAGCAGGAGCGCCGCCTCGCCGTTGTGCTGTTGCGAAGCGATCGCGAGAATGCCGGCTAAAATTGGGCCGATACACGGCGACCATCCGGCGGCAAACGCCATGCCGACCAGCAGCGACGTCCAGAACGTGCGCCGGTCGTGCTGAACGTGCGCGCGCGCGTCCATCATGAGAAATGGAATGCGGATCATGCCCATCATCTGCAGACCGAGGATCACGACGATGATGCCGCCGACCTGTGAAATGAACGTGCGGTGATCGTTCAGCGCGCCGCCGACGGCGCTGGCCGTGAGGCCGAGCGCGACGAAGATGATCGTGAATCCAGAGACGAACGCAAGCGCGTGCGCGAGCGTTTGCGCCCGTACCGCCGCGGTCGCTTCGCCCTTGAGATCTTCAAGGCTCTCGCCGGTGAGCAAGCACAAGTAAGCAGGCACCAGCGGAAGGACGCACGGCGAGATGAAGGAAACGAGGCCCGCGAGGAAGGCGATGCCGACGGTTAAGTGCGTCGAGCTCATGCGCCGAACAAGGTTATCCCGTCGTCCATATAAGGCCTGTCATGCAGCATTGGTTCAGCTTTCCGACTTATGTCGACCCGGTGGCCATCCACCTGGGGCCGCTCAAAATCCACTGGTATGGCATCGCCTACCTGGCCGCTTTTTTATGCGTCTACCTGTGGATGAGCCGGCCGGCAGGGCGCGCCCGCCTCGGCCTGACTCGGGACCAGATTCAGGATTTTCTCTTTTACGCGCTGATCGGCGTACTGGTCGGCGGGCGAACCTTTTTCGTCTTTAACGACATCGTCAGCAAGCACGATCTGGCGCTTTACCTTTCGAATCCGATCAACATCATTGCGGTATGGAACGGCGGGATGGCTTTCCACGGCGGGCTGGTCGGCGTGATGATCGCGGTGTGGCTGTTCATTCGCAAACATCCGCAGTTGAAATACATGGTGCTCGGCGACGAAATCGTGATGATGCTTCCGATCGGCATCACGCTGGTTCGCCTCGTGAACTTCATTAACGACGAGCTTTGGGGCTACGTTTGCGTTCCGGATCGTGCGTGGTGCATCATCTTTCCCAACGCGCAGGACGGTCAGTACCGGCATCCCGCGCAACTGTACGAAGCGATCCTCGATATCGCGACGTTACCGGTTTTGCTGATTCTGTACCGGATGAAACCGAAAGACGGCGTCGTAGCGTGGACGTGGTTCACGTGCTACGGGATCACGCGCAGCATCGCCGAAATCTGGCGCCAGCCCGACTTCGTGTGGATGGGCATCACCGGGGGCCAGCTGTATGCATTGCCGATGATCGCGATCGGCATCATCGGAGTCGCGTACTGCGCGACCCGGCCCGGACCTCGGACCGAAGTAACCGTGATTCCGGAGCGGACAACATCGACGACGTAGGGCGCAAGCTCCACGCGATCCGCCAGCTCGTCGACGACGAGCTGCGCGCCTGCGGACGGCCCGCCGGCAGCGTCACGCTCGTCGGCGTCAGCAAGAAGCAGCCCCTCGAGGTGGTTCGTTCGGCGATCGCCGCCGGTCTCGCCGATATCGCCGAAAACTACCTCCAGGAAGCCAAGCAGAAATTTGCGGGCCTCGTCGCCGTCCGCAAGCACTTCATCGGTCATCTGCAGACGAACAAGGCCAAGGCCGTCGCGGAGTTGTTCGACGTGGTACAAAGCGTCGATCGGCTCGAAGCCGGGGAGGCGCTCTCTAAGGCGGCGCAGGGCTTAGGCAAGGTCTTGCCCGTCCTGCTGCAGATCAACGTTTCCCCCACGGAGCGCTTCGGCTGCCCGCCGGAGGAGGCCGGGCGCCTTGCCGAGGGCCTTCGTGCGCTGAGCGGCCTGCAGCTGGACGGGATCATGGCCATCGGACCTTTTACGGATGCGCCGGATGAGATTTCCCGCGCGTTTGAGCTGGCTGCCAAGACGTTTGCCCGTGTAGGTGGAAGTACGCTCTCGATCGGCATGTCGGGAGATTGGCGCCAAGCGGTGCGCGCAGGCTCGACGATGATCCGCCTCGGGACGGCCCTATTCGGCTCGCGCAACGCCGCGCCGTAGGAAACGTGCCCGCAAGGAAAAGGAGCGTACTCGGTGAGCGTGTTCAGCAAAATCGGATCGTTCTTCTCGATCCGCGACGACGAAGAGGATCTCTACGAGGACGAGCAGCCGGTTTCGAATAACCGGGTCGTCCCGCTCTCGCAGGCCGGACGCCGCGGCGGGACCGAGGTGAGCGTCTTTTCGCCGCGCGGCTACCAAGACGTCGTCGAAATCGCCGACGCATTGCGCAACCGTCAGGTGGTCATCGTCAATCTGCAAAACGCGGACCGGACGCTGCTCCAGCGCGTCGTGGACTTTACGTCCGGCGTGGCCTATACGATCGACGGCAAGATTCAAAAGCTTGCCGAAGCGATTTACCTGGTAGTTCCGGCGGGCGTCGGCGTCAACGCCGCCGGTTTGCGCGAATCGATGATGGCCGACGGAACGCTCGACTTCATGTCGAACCGCGCGTAGCGCAAACTCCAACAACGAACGAGAGACGATGGAAAAAATCACCCCGATCGACATCCAGCACAAAACGTTCAAAAAGGCGCTGCAGGGCTACGACCGCGCAGAGGTCGATCAGTTTTTGGACGAAGTCATCGAAACATTGGAAGACGAAGCGCACCATCGCGCGGCGCTCGAAGCGGATATTGCGGATCTGAAAGAGCGCATTAGCCACTTCAAGACGATGGAGGAATCGCTGCAGAATACGCTTCTGCTGGCTCAACGTACGGCCGACGAAGTCAAAGCCTCCGCGCACAAGGAAGCCGACTTGATCCGCGAACAGGCGCGTTTGGCCGGCGAGCGAGAGATCGCGAGCTACAACGATTCGATCTCGGAAGTGCGCCGCGAACAGCAGCGCGCCATCGAGGCGAGCGAGAAGGCGCGCAGCGAGCTGCGCAGCCTGCTCATGACACACCTCTCGCTGCTCGAAAAAGAACCGCCGCCGAAACCGGCTGCGGCAACGGTGCCGGCGGTCGCGCCGCAGGCGTCGGCTACCGACACGAGTTTCGACGAAGAGCCTGTGCCGGCGCCGAATACCGATACGACGCGTATTCAAGTTTCGTAGAGCCGCGCATCGTGACCACCATCGCGCTTCTCCCCGGTGACGGCATCGGGCCGGAAGTCATGCATGCGGCCGCCTCCATCCTGAAGCGGGTTCGCCCGGACGTCGAGTGCGTCGAAGCCGCGGTCGGCGGTGCCGCGCTCGCGCAAGGGTTGCCCGCGCTGCCGGATGCCGCGCGTGCCATCTGCGATCGCAGCGCCGCAATTCTCTTCGGAAGCGTCGGCTTGCCGGAATACGACGGAAAGCCGCTCGCCCAACGCCCGGAGTACGCGCTGTTTCTCTTACGCGCGGGATACGAGCTGTACGCGAATTTGCGCCCGGTAAAAGTTTTTCCCGGCCTCGAAGACGCGTCGTCGCTGAAGCCCGAGCTGGTTCGCGGACTCGATCTGATGGTCGTGCGCGAGCTTACCGGCGGCATCTACTACGGCACGCCGAAGGAACAGCGCACGGTCGACGGCGTGGAAGAGGCCGTCGATACGATGATCTATCGCGCTCCGGAAATCGAACGGATCGCACGCGTCGGTTTCGAGCTTGCGAGCAAGCGGCACAAACGCCTTACCTCGGTCGATAAGCAGAATATACTCGAAACGTCGCGCCTGTGGCGGCGCGTCGTGAATCGAATCGCTCTCGAGTATCCCGACGTCGCGCTCGAACATTTGCTGGTCGATAATGCCGCGATGCAGCTGGTGCGTCGTCCGCGCGATTTCGACGTCATCGTAACCGAGAATATGTTCGGCGACATTCTGTCGGACGAAGCGGCGATTCTCACCGGTTCGATCGGAACGCTTCCGAGCGCGAGCCTCGGGACGCGCGGCAGCCCCGGACGGCAATACGGACTGTACGAGCCGGTCGGCGGTACCGCGCCGGATATCGCCGGCAAAGGCATCGCAAATCCGACCGCCGCAATTCTCTCTGCCGCGATGCTGCTGCGCCACTCGCTGGATGACGCCGAGAACGCGCTGCGCATCGAACGCGCCGTCGAAGCGGCCTACGATTCCGGCGCGCGGACCGCGGAACTCGCCAACGGAATGGCCGCGCTCTCGACGAGCGAATTTACCGCAGTCGTGATGGGACAACTATGATCGCAACCAACGTCATCAGCGCGCCGGCCCGCATCTCGGCCGTCGGTATGTTCGCACCCGAGCGCATCCTGGACAACGCGTACTTCGAGAAGCTGGTCGAGACGAACGACGCGTGGATCGTGCAGCGTACGGGCATTCGAACGCGCCACGTCGTCGAGGACGGGCAGTTCGCGAGCCACCTGGCAATCGCGGCGATCGACGACCTCCTCGCGAACAACCCGTCCGTAAACTTGGCCGAAGTCGACTATATCATCGTGGGGTCGACGACCCCGGATTACGAGTATCCTACGCTTTCCGCGATGCTGCAGGCACACTACGGTCTGCCGAAAACGGTCGGCGCGCTCGACATCAAGACGGCGTGCGCGGCATTTGCGTACGGCATTAACCTCGCGTGCGGGCTGATCGGCACGCGACAGGCGCGGCGCGTTCTGGTGATCGTCGCGGATTCGCTGACGCGTTCGGTCGACTACACGGACCGCTCGACCTGCGTGCTGTTCGGCGACGGGGCGGGCGCGGCGCTGGTGGAGTACGACGAGACGCCGTCGATCTTCGGAATGGACGCGGGATCGGACGGCAACGGCGGAAAGTTCCTCTACCGCACCAACTTCCGTACGGAGATCAATGGCATCGAGGACGCGACCAAACTCTTGCGGCAAGACGGTCAGAGCGTCTATCGCTGGGTGCTCGAGAACGTTCCGCCCGTGGTCAACCGCGTGCTCGAGCGCGCCGGAATGACGCTCGAGCAGATCGACTGGTTCGTGCCGCACAGCGCCAACCTGCGGATGATCGAAGCCCTCTGCAAGCGGCTGTCATTTCCGATGGAACGGACGCTGCTGAGCGTCTGCGACTACGGAAACACGTCGGCCGTAAGCATTCCGCTTGCGTTGGTACCCGCGGTGCGCGACGGGCGCGTGAAACCGGGCGATCGCGTGCTGCTCATCGCATTCGGCGGCGGCCTCGTGACGGCCGGCAACGTCATCGTCTGGACGTAGACGCGCTACCGGTTCCGCCGGATCACCGCGATGCCGTCGTTTGATTTGACGGTGGAATAGGCGCCCGAAACGACCGCCTGCGTTACCAGCGGTTCGTCCGTGCTTTTCCAATAGTCGGAATAGTGCGTCGTATCGTAGACGAAGAAGTGTTGATTCTTGAAATGGACCGAGGCATTGGGGTCGAGACCGAGGTGCGAGAATATCTCATCTTCGGCGCCGACATCCGCATCTAGCGGAAGATCCGATAGCGTGCGCTGCAGCGTCGCATCGTGCGCGGTGGGACGGCGGTATAAGTAGTACCAGTACTCCATCGGGCTCGCGAAAATCGCGACGTACAGCGAGATCGCGGCGGCCGCCGCCACGGCAACGACCGCGGCTCGAGGCCGGACGGCCGCAAGCCGCGACGCGGCGTCGATGAACGCAGCGAGCGCGAAACCGGTAAGAAGCGCGCTATAGTGAGCCCCGGGCAGCAGCGTTACCGGCTCGTGCGACGCAAAAATCTCAACGAACCCCGGCAGCAGAAACCAGCCGTAGCGCGAGAACAGCGGCAGGAAAGCCAGCGGTGCGAGTATCGCGAGAAGAAATAGGCCGCGCGCTTCGAGCAGCGCGGGAAGCGTGCCGATCGATACCGGCGACGAACCCCAGTCGAAAAAGTGAATCGCTGCGTATGCGACGTGGGGTTGGATCGCGTTTCTGACGATGCCGAAGTACGCCAGCGCCGCTGCTGCGGCGATCCCGGCCGTCAGCAGGCCGAAGCGGCGGACCGGCCCGTCGCCTCGGCCGAACGCGGCGCATGTAATTCCGACGACCGCGAGAACGACGAACTGATCTTCCTTCGTGCACGCGAGCAGCACGACGCTGACGATCCCGAGCGTCCAGCGACGCTGGTCCAAGGCATAGACGAGCGTAGCGGAAAGGAGCGGAACGAATGCCATCTCGTGGAAATCACCGACGGCATTCGCGCAAAGTATTGGGTAGATCGCGCAAACGGCGACCATCGCTAGAGCAACGCGCGGCGAGAAGCGTGCGCGCGCAACGCCCCACAGCGGAAGCAGCGTTGCCGCCACCAATACGGATTGAAATATCTCGAGGCCGAGCGGCCCGAACGCGCGCAGAAACGGCCAGCCGGCAAGGATCAGCGGTGACCAGTGGACGAGGAGGTGGTTCACGCCGCCTTCGGCCGTACTCGAAAACCCGGCTCCGGTCGACGCAATGACTTGGCTGAAAATTCCGAGATCGACCTCGTTGCGAAAGATCGCATACCGCCATTGGACGATCCAGACAAAAACCGCCGCCACGATCGCGGCCAGCAGCATCGCGCAGGCGAATGCTCTCTTGTCGTTTCGACCTTCGGACATATCGCTCGAGCGGCGCATGATTGAGTGCGTTTGGCTTCCGGCAAGATAGGGAGCGTCCTCCCCGTCCCGAAGCGAGGAGTTCAAATGGAACGCCAACCGGAGCGACCGTCGTGAAGGGCGGAAAGCGCGTCCACACCGCACTGCGTGCGTTCGCCTTCAAATTCCCCGGCGCGTGGGAAGATCATCCGTGGGGTGAATCCGTCGCCAAAGTCGACAAGAAAGTGTTTGCGTTCTTCGGGCTTGAGGGTCACACGTCGGTGCATCTCAAGCTGCCGCATTCCGGCGACGCCGCCCTCGGCATACGCGGTGCTGAGCAGATGGGCTACGGATTGGGGAAGGCCGGCTGGGTCTCGATTCCGTTGGACGGCGACCTGCCGCCGATCGAGATTTTGCGCGAATGGATCGAAGAAAGCTATCGCGCCGTCGCGACCAAGAAACGCGCGAAGGAACTCGACGTCGAAGATAGGTAAACGTGGACGCCGCGGCGCATTGCCGTTCGCAATAACCCCCTCGAAAGGACGAGTCATGGTCTCGGGTGTCCCAGTACGCGTCTATCCGTCGTTCTTTAGCCTGCTTGCGTTGTGTTTACTCGTAGCGTGTGGTAGAGCGACGCCGCCGGTCGCGCAGCCGGCGCAGGCGGTTGCCGGCCGCGTGCATGCCGCCGGTGCCTGCTCCCAGCCGGATACGAATACGCTCGCGTTGCTCTCGGGTAAGATCGAGATGTCGGGTCGTCTTACGATCGGCACCGCATCTTCGCCGTCGATCGAGTTCATCGGAACGGGCGAGGCGCCCGACGGGGCCGTGCACCCTCTACGTGGCCTGGACGAGCCGCTGACACTGAAGCTGCAAGACCCCGGGCACCACGTTACGATCAGTTGCACGGTCATATACGACGCGTTGAAGGGGCCGACGCTGTCGTTCGACGGTCACGGCGATCGCTTTGCGATCCTGATGACGTATAAGGGAAGTTCGTTCTCGGCGAACTTCGTCGCGAACTTGGAGAAAGACACTCCGTTGAGCACGCAGAGCTCGGCTATTCAAGCCGCACATCTGCGCGTCGGGTCCGACGGTAATTTGTGGTCGCCGGTAATCGGTAATCAGGTGACGGTGATCATCGCGCGCATCGAAGGCAACGGGCGTACGAGGCTTTTCGTCGATCCGATTTCCAGACATCGCCAAGATCAGTCGAGCGAAGAGCGCGCGATTCTTGGACCGGACGGCAACATGTGGATGCCCTTCGAATCCACCGACGAAAATGCGTCGGGTTTCGATCGCGTCGATCCGTCGGGTAGGTTCACTGCGTTTCCATTCGCCGGCTACGAGGCGCTCGACGACGTGACGGGCATGGTGAACGGGCCGCACGGAACGATCTATCTTGGGCTTTTGAACGGCGTTCCATCGCGCAACGGCATCGGTGCGATCGACATGCGCGGGAAGCTGCGCTTCATCGCCACGACGAAAGACACACCTGGGAATCTGATTATCGGCCCGGACCACAACCTCTGGTTCACGCTGAGGACCACGCGCGACACGCGCATTGCGCGGATGACGGGCGATGGAAAGGTGCGATCGTATCCGATTGCCTGTTCGGGTGGGATACAGAATGAAGGTCCGTTTAGCTTTGTGGTAGGCCCCGACCGTCTCTTTTGGGAGACGTATCCGTGCGGCGCCCTGAAGCTGGTAAAGTTCGATACCGCCGGAAAAATCGTCTACGATAAGCCTCTTGCGTATCCGCAGTTGGGGCTCGTTGCCGGGCCCAATATCGCCGATTGGGCGTCCGACGCAAAGGGGAACCTCTGGGGTGCGGACGAGGGCGGCGACGGCACGGCCTACGGCGTGAGCGGCCTCCTTCGCATCGATCGCCAAGGCGCCGTGACGGAGCTCCCCACGTTCCAACCGATCGGCGGCGAACCGACGAGCCTGGCCTATGATGAAATCGACGGCAAGCTCTACCTCTCCAACGAATACATCGTCCCGAATAAACTGAGTGAAGGAAGCATCATTGCCGTCGATCCGAAGTTTTTTTAGCGCTGCGGCGGCCGCCGCATTGCTGGCCGGCTGCGCGGGCAAAGCAATCACCACGATTCCCGCTGCGCTCCAGCCGCCTTCCGTCGCCCGGGCGAACGCCGGCGGCGGGTATAGCGCGGCATTCCTCGTTACGCTCTATAAAGCACCCCCGCCGACGGCGACCTCGTTTCGGGTCTCGCTCCAAGATGGCGGTCGTACGATCGTCATGAATGCCGCTTTCTCAAAAACGAACCCAAGATGCACCACGGTGAACGTTGCGTATCTTGAGTGCGAGTTAACATTTTACAACTTGCGTAGCCCCTACGCGACGTACACGATCAGCACCCTCGGAGCGAACGACGCGGTAACGTACGCGCAGACCGCACCGTACGAGTTGCGGTACGGCCCGATCGGCTTTACGATCGACGACCCTCACTGGACGCACGCCTTCGTATCCTTCGATCAGCCGGTCATGGGGAAGCCGACCCACATTCGCGTTCGCGTTGCTGCAATGACGCAGGAGAACAGCCAGATCATTGGGCCGCAACCCTTCGATCGCCCGCTACCGCTCATCGACACCGACAAATCGGGTGCGACGCATTTCTCGGTCGCAAGCCTCGACCGTCCCAGGAACCCAACGCTCGATTACGACGGCGTCTCGTACGTGAGCCCGACGATTTGGGCCGGCCCAAAGAGCAACGGCATGACCGACAACCCCCAGTTAACGCCGATCGTGCGCACGAAAGAATTTAAGATTCCGTCCGATCGCAACGTGCAGATCTTCTTTAACGGACGCAGCCGCATACTGCCGAATGCGGATGGGACGGCAACGTTTCTCGAAACGCCGGTGCTCGATCGATACCCTTCGTTCGAAGCGATCGGGCGCGTCGAAAAAACGGGCCAAGTTGTCGAAAAGCCGCTTTCGTTCCACGCCGCCGACATTGCCAAGGGGCCGGACGGCAGGGTGTGGATCCTCGGGTCGACGGAAAACGGAGCGAGGCCGAGTGCGATCTATCGCTTAAATGATGACGGTACGACCACCAAAAAATACGCATTCTGGTACCAGCAAACCGGCCCAATGATCCTTGGACCGGATGGCGATTTTTGGGTCATCGCGGATGTGGATCACAAATCGATCGGCGCCGAGCGAATCTCCATTGACGGTAAAGTCACGGACTTTCGCATCGGCGCGAATCAAAACGATCTCACGGACCTCGTCGCCGGAAACGATGGAAACGTCTGGTATGTCGGCGATGGCAGCCTCGCGCCCGGTTTGTCTCCTGGTTCCGATTTCGTTCGCGTTTCACCAAAAGGAAAATACGCCATCTTTCGGTCCCCCCAGAACAATCAAGGATGCGGCGGATACCTGACGTTCCCCGCGTCCGGATCGAACGGCGATATCTACGCGATCAGCGGTTTACAATGCTACGCCTTCGTCGGCAAAACCGGACGCGTCACCGTACCGCAGACGCCGCTTCAAGCCTTCTTTAACGTCGGCCCGCTTGGAAGCGGCCCCGACGCGGGGGTGTGGTTCGCCGGCGGGAATTCCACACAGGTCTTCACTTCGTGCTTCACACCGATCGGTCGGATCGATGAGAAGGGGTCCTTTGCAAACCTGGAAATCGCGAATGTTTGTCCGACCGACTCGAAGCAGATAGCGGTGACCGGTTTCGATGCCGGCAGCGATGGCTCGCTGTGGTATGCGCGCGGATCGGCCATCGGAAAGATCGACCTGCCGAAGCCGTCTCGCCGTTAGGCCTGCGTCGAACCTTCGAAGACCTTGTTTCCGCGATAGTCGATGAACCGGACGGTCAGTTTCGCGTGCTCGTGTGGATGGTTGGCTCGCCAGGCCTCGCGCCACTTGTCGAGCACGATGGCCTTCATGCCTGCCTCGTCGGAATCTTCCATCGAGTCGATGATGGCTTGAACGTCGACGGCGACGACGAGCGTCGCATCGCCGCGGATGTCGAAGCCCGTCAAAACGCCCGGAAATTTGGCTTTCAGCGGCGCGAGCTGCGCCAGTTCGGCGCTCTGCGCGCGTTCGTTGGCCGACTGAGGTGCCGAGCAAGCCGTTACCGCCGTCAAAAGTGCGACGGCGGCGATCGTTCGTAAAACCCTTACCACACCGTGATTATTCGTTCGCGGTGGAGGAGGAACCTCGCCGCGCGGACCAACTTTGCTTCCATGAACCGTCCTTGGTGGACCTTGGCGTTTGTCGCAATCGTCCTAGCCGGATGTGCCCGCGCCGTGACGTCCTCTCCGGCGGCTTCCGCTCCCGCCGCTGCAACGATCGTCGATCGCAGTTCTACTCCGTGCTCGGTTTCGTTCGACGGCGTACTTTGGTATCGCGTCCCGGCCGGGACATTTCCGCCGATCGACGTTCGTTTTGCGACATGCGGTCTTAAGCGCTTGGGTCGAGACATGGATCCGGCGCGCCCGCGCTGGTCGATCCCGTCCGGGCCGACGCAAGCGCGCTTTATCGCAACCTCGCTGCAGCAAGTCATTTCCGTCGCCGGCACCAGCAGTATCGAACGGACGGCACGCGCTCACCACATACCGGTTTCATGGATGGTCGGCGACGTGCGGCATATGGCGTATGCGGCCGACTACAACGCATTCCACGCGGCAAACGGCGACGACGCACAAGGCGAATCGTACGAGAATTTGCACGCGGCGATGAAGGCGAAGCTCCCGTGGTACTCGCCCTCGGTGAGCGTGCTCGCCGGCGGCGAGGAGCGCCATATCCAACGCGCGCTCTCGTTCGGCGAGCACGCGTTTTGGGGCATTACGTGGAACAGCCGCGGTACCGACGGCACGTCCGACTACGGCGCGCCGTGGGGCACGTACTGCGCGGACGTTCGATCCTACAAACGGCCGCAGCCGGACGGCCGGTGCGACCTGCTCGCATTCGAGTGGACGGCACGCGACCTGACGCGGGCCTACTTGAGCGGTCGCGAAGCTGCGTTTTCCACCGACCCGGACGATTTGCTGCAGCGCGCCGGATTCACGCCGAAGACCGCCGCGGCGTACGCGGGTATGCTCGTCGACGCGTATGCGGCAGCGGGCGAGACGCAGCCGATCGTGATGATCGTCCAGCAGGAGTCGATCGATGAAGTTCGCCCCGCCGACGCCGTGGTACTCGATGCCTTATTTGACAGGGCCGTACGCGACGGTATGAAAATTGAGACGCTCGCTCAAGCGGCGATCGATGCGCGCACGTTTTCGGCCGCGCCGCGGGCCATTGCGTTTCCGTACATCGCGGGCGGCACCGAAGTCGCGTCGGATTTGCTCGGCGGCGACACGCTCTACCCGGCAACCGTCGACTATCACGACGCGCGCGTGGGGATGACGTTTCTTTCCGGGCACACGCTGCCGAGCCGCGTTTTCCGCTACTCCGACTATCCCGTCTCGCGCTTCGACCGGCCGTTGCCCGAAGTCCCGGCGCGTGAAATACCGTCGCTCGTCGGTGCGAGCGTTGCGAACGGCCGGCTCGAACTGCGCTTCGACGCACCGCGCGCGATTCGTTTCGGTGCGGCGATCTGGAGCGATCCGCGACGGGTGAACCTTTCGGGCGCCGGCGCGATCGCCGCGGGCCGGGCCGCCACGGTTCTGGTCTTCGATCTAAAGAAAGGAACCAACGTCGTGCGCTATCGATGCGCCGGCTGCCGCACCACGACGTTCGACTACTCGCTATAACTCCATCACGCCGTCGACACGCCGCGGAAATACCGCGCGCGTATCGTGCTTCGCATGGATGGAATTGCTGGGCCGGCAGCGCGATGGTCGCGGCGCGCACCCGGCTGCAGATCGCTTCGGAGAATCTCGCGAACGTCTCGAGCGACGGATTTCGGCGGATGCTGGCGCGCGGCGTCTTGCGCGCGAACGGCGTCGAGGTCGCGCGCGAACTGGCCGCCTCGCACGGCGGGCTGCGCCGGACGGGACGTGACTTCGACCTGGCGATCGTCGGAAACGGCGGGTTCCGCGTTCGCAGCGCCGGCGGCGCGGTGACCACGACGCGCAGTGGCGCGTTCGCTCGCGAGAAAGATGGTACGCTGCGCGACGATTCCGGGCGAGTGCTGCTCGGGGCTCGCGGCCCGCTGCGCGTGCCGGACGGCGCGCAGATCGATGCTCGGGGCTGCGTTCGAGCGAACGGGCGCGAGATCGACCTCCTGCCGCTTCCGCCGGGAAGCAGCGTGCACGCTGGATTTCTCGAGAGCGCAAACGTCGACGCAATCGCCGAGATGATCGACGTGCTCGCGGCCGAGCGTTCGTTTGAAAGCGCCGAAAAAGTCGTCGCCGCAATCGACGGGACACGCCAGAAGTCCGCCGAGTCGGCAAGAATTCGCTAGGGGCACTCGATGGATCGCGCACTCTTCGCCGCAGCCACCGGCATGGCGGCGCAACAACAAAATCTGGATGCGATCGCCGACGATCTCGCAAACACGGACGTCGCCGGCTTTAAAGGCTCCGCGCAGACGTTTGCCGAGCTGGTCGCGCCGGGTGAAGGCGGGATCGGGACGGTCTCGCTCGGATCGCACGCCATCTTCACCCAGGGGCAGTTGACGCGCGGCGGCGGTCCGTTCGATCTCGCGATCGACGGTCCGGGGTTCTTCACGGTGATCGACGCACGCGGTCATCGTGCGTACACGCGCGCCGGCGAGTTTTCGCGGGCCGCCGACGGTTCGATGCGCGACGCAGCAAGACCGCCGCCTCGACGGCCTTCACGTTCCGGACGACGCGCGCAGCCTCTCCGTCGGTGACGACGGGACGGTTACCGCAACTTTCGCTAACGGGACGCGGGCGATCGGTCACGTTCGGATCGCGGAGTTCGCGGCGCCGGACCGGTTGCGCGCGACCGGCGGCTCGCTCTTCGATGCGACGCCCGAGTCGGGACCGCCGCGCTACGTCGTCCCTGGAGGCGAGAACGGGCCGAAGCTGCGATTCGGCATGCTCGAGCGATCGAACGTCTCGATCGTCGAATCGATGATGCGGATTCTCTCGGCGCAGCGCGCGTACGAAGCCAATGCGAAAGGCGTACAAGCCGCAGACGAGATGTTGCGCATCGCCAATAATTTGCAGCGCGGGTAGCGCAGAGGGCGTTAGCGGCAGTGCGAGCGAAAAGTAGCAGCCGCCACGTCTTTGGGGACTGAAACGAGCACTCGCGCATGTTTCGTTGCGCGCTGGGTCGAAGCTCGCGCAAATGGCAAATCGCTGTATCGGAATTGTTTTGCTGATTGCATTGGCCACCGTGCCGGCAATTGCGGCCGGCACCGGCAACGGCACCATTATAACGCTTCCTCGGGACGTTGAATGGATACGCGATACGTCGAAGAACTGGTCCTCATGGATCGTATTACGCCTACCTGCGTGGTAAGCGGGGAGACGACTGCGATTGGCTGCGAATTAACAAATTCCCCAGCGGTTACGAGTATCCCATGCACGTTAACCATGCATATTGGCTGTTTGCGATTCTCAGCGGCACGCTCGTCCTCGGTTTCGACCGTCAACATCGTGAATCGGGTGAACGTTTCTTGCCCGCTGGTACGATCATGCAAGGTCTCGCGGAGGAACCGCACTATGGGCGCGCGATCGGCGAAACGATCTTTGAGATATACGCCCCCTGCCTAAAACGGTAACGCCGAGCCCGACCGTAAAAGCTCCAAGCAGCAGACGAGATGCTGCGCATCGCGAACAACCTACAGCGTGGGTAGTGCGGGCCGCGGTCGTTTTCGCCCCGTCGAAGCGGAGAGTCCGCCAAGTGCTAGAAACGATGTTAGATGGCGACGCACCCGCTGGACGCGATGACCGCTGCACCCGATCACCATACCGTCCTTTTTGAGAACGATCGCGTTCGCGTGCTCGATACGCGGCTTGGTCCCGGCGAACAAACGCCGGTACATGCGCACGAATGGCCCGCGGCACTCTACGTGCTAAGCTGGAGCGATTTCGTCCGGCGCGCCCCCGATGGCACCGTGCTGGTGGATTCCCGAGCGACCGGAACACAGCCGGCGAGCGGTATGGCTCTCTGGCTGCCGCCGCTCGAGCCGCACTACGTTACGAACGTCGGTAACGGCGACCTCCGAATCATCGCGATCGAAGTGAAAAACGACTGATACCGGTAAGAGTACATCGTCGCGCTTGACTAAGCATTCGTCAGCTAATTTCGCATGCAAAATAAGAGGGCAGCGGAGACGTACCTGAGCGAGGAGACGTGAGCAAGATGCTGAGCTGGAAAGTGGGCCGGGTGAAGATCACCCGCATCGTCGAGATGGATTTGCCGGTGCCGGCGACGGTCATGCCGCAGGCCACGGCCGCGGAATTGCGCAAGTCGGCGTGGCTCTATCCACACTTCGTCACCGAGGACGATACCATCCTGAAGCTCAGCGTCCACGCACTGCTGGTCGAGGCGCCGGGGCTGAAGCTGGTCGTCGACACCTGCGTCGGCAACGACCGGCCACGCGAGATCACCGGTGGCGAGCCGTTGGCGACGACGTTCCTGCAGCACCTTGGCGAGGCAGGCTGGTCGCGCCACGCAGTCGACGCCGTGGTGTGCACGCATCTGCACGTCGACCACGTCGGCTGGAACACGATGCTCGAGAACGGCAGGTGGGTGCCGACCTTCCCGAAGGCGCGCTACCTCATCGGCCGGCGCGAGTACGACTTCTGGAGCGCCTACGATGACGAGGAGCAGCAGGCGATGCTCGGGGATAGCGTCAAGCCGATCGTCGATGCCGGCCTCGCTGCGCTGGTCGAACTGGACCACGTGATCTCGCCGGAGATCCGGCTCACGCCCTCCACCGGCCACACACCGGGCCACGTCAGTGTGATGATCGAGTCCGAGGGCGAGCGGGCGGTGATCACCGGCGACATGACCCACCATCCATGCCAGTTGGCGCACCCCCCCCCGACTGGACGTTCGGCGACAACGACCCGAAGGCCGCAGCGCTCACCCGCTCGCGCCTTTTCGCAGAATGGGCCGACCAGACGATCCTCGTCATCGGCACCCATTTCCCCGCACCCACCGCCGGCCGCGTCGTCCGCGACGGCGCGGCGTTCAGGTTTGCGGTGTGAGGGCCCGGATCGGCAGCATGAATACGAGAAATATCGAAACAAGCGAGTGAGCAGCATTTGTTGGAATCGGAGTCGTCAATGAGCGTACAAGTCGAACAGAAGAGCTATGAGATGCCCCCGCTGGAGGGTTTCACCGTCACGTATTTTCTCACTGTCGCCGACATCGAGCGATCGGCTCGCTACTACGAAAAGGTCTTTGGCGGCCGCATTCTGAGCTTGGGCGACAGCAAAGGCGCGTCTGGGCACATTCAGATCGCGAATACTTGGCTCATTGTCAACGTCGGGGGCGGCCCAACGCCGGACAAGCCGACGGTAACGCTCAGCGTTCTCGCCGACCCGGATAAAATCAGCAGCTTTATGAATATCCGCGTTGCGGATATTCAAGCGTGCTATGAACTATGGAAGAGTCGAGGCGCCGAATTCATCACCGAGCCGATCCCCAAGTACGGCGAGACGCGCTGCTACATCCGCGATCCTGACGGTTATATTATCGAAGTCGGACAGACCACCTGACGCTATTTGTCCATCCGGTGATGGCAGACTTCTAGGCGGTTGCCCAGCGGATCTTCAAAGAAGACCGCGTAGAACGTCGGATGGTGCTGCCCGAAGTAGCCGGGACCGTCTACGTTTTGTCCGCCGTGCGCGCGAACGACTCGGGCAACCTCATCGACGAAATCGGTGCTGGGCGCCGCAAATGCAATGCGCGTCGACGTCGGGCGCGCGTCCGCGTCTTCGAACACGTTGAAAAAATCCGCCCGGACGGTGCCGTAGCGCCGCGTATATCCGTAGCGCGCGACGCGGACCGTCGTGGGCTCGGTACCGAACAGCGGCATCAGCGCGTCGTAGAATGGCCGCACGGCGTCGGCGTCACTGACGCGAAAGTCGATGTGGCTGAAGAGCGGAAACGCGTATCGTTCGTAATAGCGGATGCGCTCCGCGCGTAGGTCTTCGTTCGAATCCATTTCGCGCACGGCGCGCACCCCTTATCGTATTCGGCCCGGAGACGCCTCTGTGCGGCGCCCCGGGCCGATTGCGTTACGGCTGGACGGTTACCGGGATCATGAGATGCGCGTACGGGGTGTCCGGCCACATCACGTACGGTTTTGTCGGATCGGGATCGGCCGTCATCGGATAGCCCATGGTCTTGACCGACGGTCCGAGGATCATGACGTGCGGTCCGGTCTTCACCCAATGATTGCCGGCCGTTTGCGCCATCGCATACGGATCGGTATTGCTTGCGCCGTTATCTCCCGCCAGCATGTACATGAAACCCGTGCTGGTGGGTGGCGCTGCTTTCGTCATGATGGCTTTCATCCAAGCCATGGCGTTCGAGTCGGCGCACCCTGCGTCGCCGGCTGGATCCACGATCAAGCACGTAAATCCATTCGTGCCCGGCTGGAGCGTGCGCATGGATCCGTCCTTATTGACCTGGACGATGGTTGCGCTTTTCACGACCGAAGCCGGTGCAGCCGTCATTACTTTTGCTATGTAGTCTGAGTCCGACATCGCGCCCATGGTTTGAGCTTGAATACGGGTCGGAACGGCAATCAGCGCGATCGCGATTGCCCAGACGAAGAAGGTGCAACGAGACATAGTTTCTCCTCCAAGAGTGCTTCCTGCGGCGATTCCATATCACGAACGCTTGCCGCCGCTTTTTCGGGCTCGCGGCTAGCCAAACCGTGCGGTTCGGCGCGGAATCGCAATTTCCGCCATCTGAAAGACGACGTGCCGGCTGTGGCTGGTGAACGACCGTGCGGCAATCGTCTTCCGAATCCGTTCACCCACACGTAACGAGAGGTTGACGGCGCAGCAATAATCAGCCGGTAGGATCCAGAAATGGGATTGCAACGTGGATAGCGCGGGCATGCATGAAGTTCGCGTGCAGTTCGAAGCGCTGTTGATCGCGCCGCTGCTCGCGCCGCTGGCCGGCTCGATGGGTGCGACGGGCGAGTACGAAGCCGATCTCTTCGCGCGCGAGATCGCCGCGCGTCTGGATCCCGAACGATGAACGAGCTCGACGAACGCGAAATGCGGATTCGCGAATTGCTGCCGCTCGTGAAACGGATCGCCCGGCGTCTCAAACGCTTGGCGCCCGGCTTCGATCTGGACGATCTCATCGGCGATGGGAGCCTAGGGTTGATCCGTGCGGTCGATTCGTACGATCCTTCGCGCGGGAGTTCGCTCAAACACTTCGCGCGTCACTCGATCGCCGGCGCGATGCTCAACGGTATCCGGCGGATGGATCCGGTCTCGGAGCGCGCCCGCCGCGCGGTGCGCGATTGTGAAAACGATCGTTACGCAATCGCGGCGGAACGCGGCGACGTACCGACACTGGCGGAGATGGACCGACGGCATCCCAGTTATGCGCGCGCCTCCGCCGCGGCGCATCGCGGCTCACCGCTCTCCCTCGATGCGCCGTTACCGGCGGGCGAAGGGTTTACCGTGGATTGGAGCGGCGATCCGGCGCGGGCGATCGTCGCATTCGGCGAGCACGCCGCGCTGCGCACCGCGGTCTCGCGCTTGCCGCTGCGTCAGCGGCAGGTCGTCGTGCTGCACTATTTCGGCGAACATTCGCTGCGCGCGATCGGAAGGCGCTTGGCCATTTCGGCGCAGCGCGCCTCGCAGCTGCATCTGGCAGCGATGATCCGCCTGCGCCGGGACAACGATGCTGCAGCGAGTTGAAGCCGACGAGTCGCACGGACTGGCCTCTCCGGCCGAAGCGTACGCCGATCCGATCGTTCCGGCGGCAGCCGAAGTCGAGCTCGGATCCGACTCGCTGCCGCACGAGCATCCGCGGTGGGTCAAAGATTCGCTCGCCGTCTCGCAGCGGGCGCGTGCGCTGATCGCACGGTTACGCCCGATCGCGATTCGCATTCTCACGTTCTGGGACCATCGCGTCCGCTCCGCATTCGTCGGCGGATTGCACGTGCGCGTCGACCCGAGCGGCTCGTATCGAATCGACGGCTAGGTCTCGCGGGCGAAGCTTCACCGGAGTGGGTCTTTCGGCTTAGTGGAGCGGACCGGAACCTTCGCATCCCGTATGTTCCGCGCTACTGCTGAGCTACGTTGAAGGGCGGGGTTATGATCGTGCTAGCTCGTGCGCTTGGGGCTATCTGCCTCGGCGTTTTCATCATTGCGGCCGCACCGGCTGCGACGCCGGACCCCACGATCGCGGCGATCCGCGCGATGCATTGGTCGAGCTCGCCTCAGCAGTTGAGCGCATCGCAATCGAACGTCGTCCCGCCTGCCCACGTGCGGATGATCCGCGGCGACGAGGCGCGCACGTTCGATAAGCTTATCAACGGCCAAGCAGACGACGCCACCGAGGCGATCGCATCCGATCCGCGGACGGGTGACGTCGTCTACCTTCAGTTCAGCGATGCCGGCTACGTCACGGTCGATGACTGGACGAAAGTTGACTCGGCGCAAATGCTGCAGAGCATCAGGGACAACACGGAGACCAGCAACGCCGATCGGAAGGCAAATGGTGTGGCCGCGATTCATGTGCTCGATTGGGTGCAGAAGCCGACGTTCGATCCGGCGACGAAGACCGTGCGGTGGGCGATTAGCGCGAAGTCGGACGACAGCCCGGCTCCAATCGTCAATAGCGTTGCCATCAAACTTGGTCGCCACGGGTACGAAAAGTTTACTTGGGTGACTGCGAAGGAAACCTATGTAGCGAAGGGCGGCATGCTCGATCAGATCGTGGCCGCGCAGAGCTTCGATCAGGGCGCGCGGTATCAGGATTACGTGACGGGCGACAAGCTCGCAGGCTACGGCATCGCGGCATTGGTTGGGACGGTGGCTGGGGCCACGCTCGTCAAGACGGGCGCGTTTCTCGCCATCCTGCTGTTCATCAAGAAGCTGTGGTTCCTTGGGGTGGCCGGAATCCTCGCCGCCTGGCGCTGGATAGCGGGCAAGACGAAGCAAGCGAAGTTCGGACCACCGCCTCCAAGTCCGCAGGCGTAACCCTTCCGGCACCGACCGCCCGGCGCTTGACGCCGCGCCGGTGGGTCTCTATAGTTAACCATATGGTTAATCATCCCACGAATCTCGACGACGTGTTTTCGGCGCTTGGGGATCCGACGCGGCGCCGGATCGTCGAGCGCCTGGCGCGCGGCAGTTTGACCGTCGGCCAGATCGCGTCGGGATTTCCGATCTCAGCGCCCGCGATTACGAAGCACTTGAAGATCCTCGAGCGCTCCGGCGTCGTCGCGCGTCAGGTCGTGGGCCGCGTGCACCACTGCCGGCTCGAGCCGAAGGTGATGCGCGCCGCCGGCTCCTGGCTCGATAAACAGGAGCGATTTTGGAATGCCGCGCTCGACCGGCTTGAAATCGAGCTTTCCCGCACACACCAGAGAAAGAGGTCATCATGAGTACAACCGGCGCGGCGGTCGAAGCGCTCGTTATCCGCCGCACGTACAAAGCACCGCGCGAACGCGTCTTCGATGCCTGGGTGAAACCGGAGATCTTTCGCCGCTGGATGGGGCCGGGCGACGTCGCCGTTGCCGAGATGTCGTTCGACGCGCGTGTCGGCGGCAAGTACCGCATCGTTATGCTCGCGCCCGACGGCGAACGTTTCGTCGTCTTCGGGACGGTTCGCGACTACCGCCGGCCCGAACGCCTATCCTACACGTGGCAATGGGAGGATGACGACGGCGCGCCCGAGGGCAACGAGACGCTGCTGACGCTGGACTTTCACGATCGCGACGGCGACACCGAACTGGTGCTCACGCACGAGAACTTCGCCGCCGCCGAATCGCGCGATCGTCACAACGAAGGCTGGAGCAGCGCTCTCGAAAAACTCGTTCCGGTCGTCGCCGGCTCGAGCAATCGCGACTTTACGATAACGGGCATGGATTTGAGCGGATTCATGGTCAAGGATGCGCCGCGCGCGATCGCCTTCTATCGCGAAGTCCTCGGCTTCGAACCGGTCACGGTGTACGACGGCGACCGCGGCGCGGAGTACGAACTTCCGGACGGTTCGATCTTCGGGTTGTGGGGCGCCGGCAGTCAGATTCCGTTTCAACCGAGCAACGGCATTCTCTTCGCCGTCGACGATATGGATGCGGCCGTCACGGCATTGAAGGCGCGCGATATCCCGATCCTCATGCAGCTCGACCTGGCAAACTGCACCATGGCGATGTTTGCCGATACCGAGGGCAACACGATCTGTCTCCACAAGCGCAAAGCGTAGCGGCGCATGGAAACAAAGAAGAAGGCCCCCGCTTTCGCGGAGGCCTTCTTCTTTGTCCGTCGTTCGAACGAAGGTCGAGCTTAGAGCTTGATTTTCGCCGTCACGTAGAACTGGAACGGACTCTTCGTCGAGTTGCCGTCTTGGTTGAACGGGCCGAAGAGCGGGCCGTACGGATACTTCACGAGCGGTTGGATGATCGATCCATTGTGGCCGGCGGGGTTGTAGATGTTGCCGACCGGTAGGATTTCGCTTCCGAAACCGCCGGTGCCGTAACCGCAGACGTTACCGTTGCCGGACGTCCAGGGTGCTTGCGTGCCGCCCCAGCAGGTGTTGAAGATGTTTGCGAGCGTGCCAACGAGTTGGACGCGCGGGCTCACATCGTAGCTGAGCTGCATGTTCATCGCAATGTTGTTCGGCTGCGTGAACGCGCCGAGGCCGTCGAAGTTGCCGGTGTACGTATCCGGAATCGCCGTCAACGCACCGCACGACTGTGCGTCGTAGCGGCCGCCGCCGTTGAAGCCGGCAACGCCGGGCAGAACGGCGGTACAAGCGGCCGGGTCGATACCCGGGTTCGACTGGGGAGCGCCGTATTTGCTGCCGCCAGAGAACTGGAGCGACGGCGTCACGGCGAACTTGTCGTGCTTGTAGTTGACGAGCAGTGTGGCAACGTACGGTGCACCGTAGGCGTCGGCCGAAGAACCGATGCCGCCGGGGAAGATGTCGTACGTCGGGAACTGCGAGTTCGGATCGATTTGACCTTGCGGGCTGTTCCAGTACGGGTTGCCGATATCGGCGGCCGTACAGCCGGTCATAACCGGAGCGCCCGCAGTCGTGTAGCACGGTGCCGCCGCGACCTGCGGGTTCCCCGCAGCGTTCGTGGAGGCGCAGAGCGGAACGTGGTTGTAGCCGGTCTTGCCGAAGTACGCACCACCGGGCGCGCACGCCTTGGTGTACGCGTTGTACTGCGAGATGACTTGGTTCGTGCCGGTGATGACGGTCGTACCAAACTCACCGGACGCCAGCGTTCCGTACTTGATGTACGAGTCCGTGTATGCAAACGAGAGTTGACCCGCGAAGCCGTTCTTCGAGAAGTCACCCTTTTGGAACAGGAACTCGAGACCTTGGCTGCGCTGGCTGCCGACGTTCAAGCCGGAAACGAACGCGGTCTTCTGGTCGAGGAAGAACTGCTGAATCTGGTTCTGCGTTTGACGTAAGAACGGCGTCAGCTTGAACGACATGTCCGTGCCGCGGAACTGATGTTCCCACGAAACGTCGTAGTTGATCGAGGTCGGCGGTGCGATCGGGTACCCCGGCGTCGTGCGGCCGAACGCGTAGAAGTTGTCGCCGATGTAGTCGGCCAGATCTTCTTGCGAGGTGTTGTACTGCTCGAACGCCGAGTTCGGAGCTTGCGTGTACCGGCCGTACGAGAAACGTACGACGTTGGTCGGGTTCACCGTGTAGGTACCGGAGATACGCGGCTGCCACACGTTGTACGTGAAGTTCGCCGGGACGTTCTGGAAGAACGCCGGCGATTGACCCGCCGGACAAGCCGCCGTTACGGCGCCGGCCTTGGGGACGATCACGCCGGACACGTTGTTGACGCAGTTGTCGATGTTGAACGCGTTCGTCCACAGGTTACGGGCCGCGCCCGTATCGGTGTTCGAACCGTCGAACGTGAAGCTGTCCAGACGAATACCCAGGTTGAACAGCCACTTGTCGGTCGGACGGAACTCATCCGTCAGCGAGCTCGACCAGAACTGCGGAACGACCTGGTTGTACGTGGCATGGTTGCCGTTCTCGGCGACCAGGTACGCGCACTTCGTCGTACCGACGGTCGGATTCGGACACGAGGCCGGCAGGTTCGGAACGCCGCCCGTGGTGCCCGGAGCCAAGCCGGATTGGATCGTTTGGAACGAAACGGCACTGCCGTTACAAATGACCGGGGCACCGCCGGTCGGTCCGTAACAATACCCGCTCGTGGGTGCGGCGGCGTTGACGACGACTGCCGCCGGCCCGACCGCGTAGAACGAGTTGTTGTCGCGAACGCTGTTGGCCGTCGTGTAGTCTTCCGACAAGCTCACGAGGTTTTGAGCGTTGATCTGATCCTGGAACTGGATGCTGCCGCCGCGCGTGTGCGAGGTCAGCTCGTAGTCCGGAGAACAGCAGCCGGCAAAGTCGGCATACGTGGTCTGCGGGCCATTCTGCAGCCAGTCCGAGTAGTACGTGTAGCCGTACACGCGCACGAAGGCCGACGAGCCGAAGTTGTGCGTGTACTGCAGCTTCACGATTTCCTGGTCGTTCCAGATCGTGTCGCCGCCCTGAATCGGCTGATTCACGGCGGTACGGTTGGTGCTGCTCGGGAAGTAGTACGTCCCGACGCACTTGTTCTGACCCGCCAGCTGCGCCGCGGTGAACGTCTTACCGACGTTACCTTGGCAGTTGTAGTTCACGCTATCGATGTAGACGGGCGTGCCAAGGCCGATGGCGTTGGCGCAAGCCGCGCCGGTCGTGAGACCGCCGCAATTCGCCGTCGACGTGATGTCGCTGGTGTTGCTGTAGAAGTTGTTGTGGAGCGATTCGCTGTCCCACAGCACCTGCACGTCGTCGCGGCCGCCATCTTTCTTATGCGGGATCGCGAAGTGCAAGTTTACGACCGTGTCGCGCGCCGAAATGGCGGACAACAATGCGTAGTTGAACGGGCCCATGAAGTACTGGAACGACGACGGTGCGCCAACCAGGTAGTTGACCGTGGGAGCGTAGCTGATGTTGCCTGCGAGGCTCATCGGCGCGCCAACCCAGTTGTCGTAGCTGGAGCCGTTCTGGTTGTCGACGTAGTTAAACGCCTGGTTGTAACCGGCGACGCCTACGTAGTACGAGAAGAGGCGGTCCGGCGTTGCGCCGCCCGCTTCGACCATCGCACGATGGTAGAACGCCGGGGTTGCGATTCCGAGCTGGCCGTCGGCGAAGCCCGGATACGTGCCCGTGCGGATAACCTGGTTGATGTAACCCGGCGAGGCCCTGGCCTTGCGAGTTCGCCGGCGTGGCGCCCGTGTAGACCTGGACTTCCGAGTTACCGAGCGACGACGCCGAGCTCGACGGATAGTTGTCGAACGAACGATTCACCGGAACACCGTCAAACTCGTATCCGACTTGGTCGTAGTCGCCGCCGCGAATGACGACGGTCTGATAGTAGCCGGTTTGGTTGCCGGGAACGTATGCGCCCGGAACCGATGCGACCGCGGAATAGGCAGAGTTCAAGCCGCCGCCGCCGCCGAGGGCCGAAGCCGCCTGCTGTGCTGCAGCGTTGACCGAGTAAACGTCGGCCGTGGTGCCGCTCTTCACAAGCGCGCCGCTACCGGTTGAGGTAACGTGCGCGATGGTGCTGAGCGTCTTTTGCATTCGGAACGTGAACGTCTGCACCGTATCGGCGAAGACGATCTCTCCCGACGAACTGTTGGGTTGGTATTGATCCTTCGTAGCGGACACGGTATACGTATCCGGCGCGAGGGTCAGGAATGCGAAGCGTCCCGAAGCGTCGGTCGTCACGGAAGCGGTTTGCGACGGGCTTGAAACCGTCACAACCACTCCGGCGAGCGGCGCCGAAGACGTGGCATCGACTACCGTACCGGTAAAACCACCCGTCGTGCCTGCCAGTGCCCATGTTCCCTGGCTGACGAAAGCGACGAGTAGTAGAAGAGTGGTAAGCAGATGCCATAAGGGAATGCGTTTCACGTATTATCCCCCAATGGATGGTTGTTTTAGTTAACACACGCACGTAATGTGACGTGGTGTCAGCGGTCTTATGGAGGTCCTAACAAGCGACCTTTTGATGCGGATTTTATGTGCTTTAGAATGTTATTTACACATAAAATCGATCACTTTTGTGACGTTTGTCGATCGCGACGTAAACCCGTATAAAATCGAACTAAATCAACATCCTGCAACGATTTCTTTTTGATGATTCGCCTTGATGACACTGAAGCGCTGCCTGGGTTATCCTTTGCGTGTGACGTCGGCAATGTCGGAGTTTCATAGCGATGCGGAAGCCAGCGAGCGCAAGGACATCGAGCGTTTGCTGCGTTGGCTGTTTCGCCGCGTCGCGACGCCGGCGAAAATCGCGAGCGATCCGTTCGCCCGGTCGATTTGCCGCGCCACCGGCGTCGCGAATCCGGCGAACGCGCTGCACGGCATCGTCTTCACCGCCCTGCGGGGGCGCGACGCGATCGAGAGCCGTCAGCGCGACGTGCTTTTGGCGCTGTCGTTTGACGGGCGTGACGTTTCCACGGTCGCCGAGCGGCTACACTTCTCGCGCAGACACGTTCTGCGGGTCAAGAGCGAAGCGATTGCAGCGGTCGCGGAACACGTTCGGGCGCTGCTGGCGTCGGACGCGGAAGAACTCTCCGAAGCGCCGCAGATGTCCGGCGATCCGTTTGAAGACCTGGCCGCGATGTTTTCGAAAGCCGAGCCCAAGGTGGCGGCGTCGATCTCGCGATTGGGCGAGTTTGCAACGTCCGCGCGCTCGCAGCTCCTGGCCCTTCGTGCGAAGGTCGATCACGGCGGCGTACTCGACGCGTCGGCGTACGAAGAGTTTGCAAAGGTGCCGGAAGCTCTCGTCTCGGCGTGCATCGAGTTTTCGCGCGAGTCCGGCGGTGCCGACCCGATAAGCATCGATCGCGAAGCCGCGCTGCTCGCCGGGCCGAATCAGTTCGACGACGCGACGAAGTTCGAGATCGAACATCTGGCGTTCGTACGGGCACGCCAATTCGACCGGCCGCTGGAAATGCGCGCCGTAGCGCACAATCTCACGCGATTGGCGGCGGCCGGCAGCAGTGCTGCCGGAAAAGCGCTGCTATGCCGGGCCGACGCGAGCTTGCGACTCGGCGACATTGCCGACGCGCGCGCGCTGCTCGAGCAGAGCGGGCGGCTGACGTTCCATCGCAACGACGTGCAGCTGTTCGCGGCGACGATGATTCTGAATGCAAAAATCGCGCTGTTCGAAGGCGACGCGGAGCGCGCCGAGGATCTCGCGGCGGCTGCATACATCGCCCTGCAAGGTCATCGCGACGCGTACGTCTGCCAGATGCTGATCGCGGAAGCGCGATTGCCTCTGGGGCGTCCGTGGGTACCGCCGGACGAAGCCGCCGCACTGCACCCGAACGCCTGGAGCCGCATTGCGATGGACGTCGAGCACGCTCGAACCATGCTCCGCGACGGCGACGTCTCCGGTGCCGAACGGATGGCCGGCTCCGCTCGCTCCCGCGCGGCTTCGCTCGATTATGCGGGGCTGGCGACGCTTGCGGCGGCGACGCTTGCCGCGTGCGCGGGCGCTCGCGGCGACGATGCCGGTGCGCGTCGCCGGGACGTCGATACGCTGGGGGGGCTTCTGGAAACCAACGATTTTCTTCTCGCCGCGCGCGTCTGCCGCGACCGCCCGCTGGTTCCCGGCGTTCGCGAGGAGCTGGCCGGCGTCGTACGCCGCCGTCTGTGCGTCTCGATTCCGCAGATGCTCGCCGACGACGCGCGCCAACAAGGCGCCTTCGAATTCTTCGTTATGGAATTGCTGGGCGTGCTGGCGGATCGCTCCCGCCCGCTCTCGTCACTCGACGAGGCGCTCGAACGAGTCTGCGACACGGAATCGGCGTTTGCGTACTTTGGTTCGCGAACGGCGGACGACGTCGAGCGCGTCGCTTCGCTAACGGCGATCGCGCTGGCGGACCGCCGCGAGTGGGCCGGCCGGAACGTTCGCGCGCGCGAAGCCGTCGAATATGCGGCCGCGCACTTGCGCGCGGGGCGGCCGCGCGTCTTCGCCGTTTAGCTGCTGCCGACCGAGCTCAGAATGTTCCGGAAGGTGGTCGAATCCTCGATCGCCCGAAACCACGGGACGTGCTTCAGGAGCAGCAGCGAACACTCGCGTTCGTCGTAGGCGCGTTCGAGATACCCAACGGCCTCGTTGGTCCTTCCAACGCCGATCGCACCGACCGCGAGATGCCATGCGGCGACGTAGTTCCGCTTCGCGCTCGCGCACAATCGCGCGTAGGCCTCTTCCGCTCGCTGCTGATCGCCGAGCGCCGCATATCCCTGTGCGAGCAGCGGCATACGGTAGACGATGCCTTCCGGCGTTTGATCGGACGCGAGCATTTCCGCGATCGCCGCCTCGTAACGTCCGTCGAGGATCTGCGCTACCGCGCGAAATCGCTTGGCGATCGAGAACTCGGGCGCGATCGACGTAAGACCCGATAGCCAATCCACCGCTTCCGGGTACTTGCCGGCGACCATCAGGATTCGCGCGACCAGCAGCATCGCGCCGGCCGAGCCCGGCTGAAGCATCAGCGTCCGGCGAGCCTCGGCAAGCGCCGTATCCGCGTCCCCTTTCAGCGCGTAGAACCACGCGGCACACGATCGCGCGACGGACGAGGTCGGATTCAACCGAACGGCGGCTTCGACGTCGCGTTCCGCCTGCGACCAGTTCCAATCCGCGAAGAGCGCCAGTTCGGAGCGCAACGCGAACGACGCCGCCGACGACGGCACGATTTCGATCGCTTGCGCGGCGGCGCGCTTTGCGTGCGCGAAGGCCTCCGTCGACGGAACGTGCAGATCTTCCGCCAAGACGGCGTACGACCGCGCCAACCCAATGAGTGCGTGCGGATAACGCTCGTCGAGCCGAAGTGCGGATTCGAACGATCCGATGGCCGTCTTCAGCGAGGACGCGGTGCGCTTTTCGAAGTGGACGCATCCGAGCGAATACAAGCGCAGGCGATCGCGCTCGCGGTCCGACACGGGCGCTTCGGGAAAGGCGAGGCGCTCGGCCGGGCGTTCTTCGGCCTCTTCGGGCGTCAGTGCGATCGGTACCGCGAAGCGGTACCCGCGCCCGACGACGGTGCGAATGTAGGATTGATCGCCTTCGCGCCCGTGAAGCAGGACGCGCAGCATGTAGATGTGCTGAGAAAGATTGGTTCGCGTGACGCCTTCATCGCCCCAAACGGCTTGAGCGAGCGCGGCGCGCTCGACGATCTCACCGTTGGCTTCGAGCAGCACCATCAAAATCTGAAACAGCCGCTCCGGCACGGGCGTCGACGTCGAGCCCGCGACTAAAAGCCGGCGGCTTACGTCGAGCCGGTACCCGTCGAAGAAATAGGAACCCGTTGCGGCAGATTCGTTCTCGGGGGCGTAACCGGAATCTGGGCGTGTGTTGTTTCGCATGACTCACTTGGCGGTAGAAAAAAAATCAACGAATATAAAGCTAGTTTCGCCGAACTATCATAGAAGCTCATGAGAAGCTTCAAACGAATATAAAAACCATTGTTCTTTAAAATGTATGAAGAGTCGCCCGGGTGTCGAGCAAGCGTTGCGCGATTCACGTGCCCTTTTGTGAGCCCGCGTAGAAAATGTATTTCAAAATGAATGCGGGGAGCGTCGAAACCGCGTTCGGGTCGCCGTAGACGGCGTAGATCTCGCCGCGTCCGAGGCGGTGGTAGTAGGCAACCGAAACATTGGAAGCGTCGATATACTGCAGGGCCGAGAAATACGGCGGCGTCGTGCCGACGATCCGCCGCACCCCGATTGCGAGCGAGGATTCCGGACCGATTTGATAACTGAACGCAACGCGTTCGAGCCACTGCGTCAACGTAGGACCGCCATCGAGCCGGTCGACGGTATCATCGGCCTCGAAGAGAAGCGATGCCCGTTTGCCGGTCTTGAACGACAGGCTGCGCGCCGTCGAGTGCAGATAACCGGCACCGTAACGGCCGACGTTGTAGCTTAGGCTGCTGGGCGTCGAACTGTTCGCGGCGTAGCTGAGCGCGGCCCCGTTCTGATTCGCATACCCGCCGGGCGTCCCCGGAAGCAGCAGATAGTTGGATCCGGTGGTGAGGTTGAGCGTGAACAGACGGCGCGTATTGATCGTTACCGACGAGATCGAGTACGCATCGTCGTACTGGCCGAGATGATTGCGCATGCGCCCGAGGTCCTGCGAGAACGTGACGCTCTGAATTGCGCTCGACGGTCCGTAGTCGATTTCGCGGTAGCCGTAGACGGTCGGTCCGCGGACGCCGTTGATGGCGTTGAATCCGTCGATCGGCGCGTACTGTTCGCCGACGTCGTGATAGGCGAAAAAGATTCCCGACTTCGGCGTGAAGAGATTGAACCCATATTCCCGATAGCGTCCGGCGCCGGAGTCGGTCACGAGCGTTCCGCTCTCGCCGCCCTCGGTCGCGTAGACGTTGAAGTTATGCGGGTTCCCGGCTTGCGCTTGCGCGTACTCGGCGTCGTCGTGCGTTCCTGGAAAATCGACCGCTTCGCGCTGGAACAGCGCGCGAAACGTCCGGTCCGACGTCGCGTATTGCACGGCTTGCGCGGAGTCGGTCCGGTCGTCCGAAAACGACGTAAACGCTCCGAAATTGAACCTCCCCTGAACGCCTTCGACGGCGTAGCCGTCACGCGGCGTCGGAATGTTCGGAGTGTAGAGCAACGGGAAGTTGACGCAGTCGTTGCAGTTGAATTGATTGTAGAAGTTCGCACCCTGAACGAAGAACGGCCGAACTTCGACGAACTGTCGCGGGAACGCCGTCGGCGCGATCGTTTGCTGATCGAGTTCGACGTTCGAGTAATCGGGATGGAACGTTGCGAGGAAGGAGGCCGTCGCGGTGATCGGCAGCGCGACGTCCGCACCGATGCGCGACGTGGAGCCGCCGATCGTTTTCGAGGCCGCCTCGCCCAGGACGTAAATATTCGCGCGCGGGCGCGCCTTGGCTCGATGTCCGGCCGCCTTCATGCCGGTGAGATACCCCGCATAGAGCGAGCTGTCGGTCGAGCCGGCCGACGGGTCGTGAGCCCACTCGAGCAGCTGATTGTTGACGAAGACGCGGCGATCGAATTGAATGCGCCACGTCGAGCGGCCGTCGCCGCGCATGACGTCGAGCGGAATCCGTTCGGTAACGATATAGCCGCCGGCACCCGTCGTCGAAACCGCATCCCAGCGCGGCGAAAACGCCGCGTTTTCGGACGACGCTTGATAGCGCGTTCCGAGCGGATTGGCTACGAAGTAGTATTCGAAGCCCTGATCGCCGCCGGGAAAGAGATAGACGCGCACGATGTCGTCGCTGCCCAGCGGAATGTTGTCCGTGTGCTGCGTCGCCGTGATCGTCTCGCTTTGCTTCGCGACGAAGGCGACGTACAGGTACTTTGCGTCGACCAGCAGATACGCGTCGGTCGCCTCGGTCGCCGGCCGGCGGTACGTGAAATCCCATTGGAGCCGCACGTGCGCCGCCGTCTTCCAGACCGGATCGTCGAGGGTGCCGTTCAGTTTCGGGGGCTCCGGCGCCGCGACGGCGGGGATGGAAAAGGCCGGGCCGTCCGCAGCGGCAGCGGGCGCCGGAGCGAGGAAAAGCGCCGTAGCCAGCGCGCCCGAGGCGAGGTGTGCGGCATTTATACCGAAATATTTAGGCATAACCTATGGATTTAGGTATACCTGAGAAAAACCGGCTGTGCAAGGTCTAGACAGCGGGCTCGTGAGGGTGCTACGATGCGTTCACCTATTTTTATAGGCGAACCGGACGGGAGGATCATGGCGCGTAAAAAATCGGCGACTTTGACCGAAGTGGAGCAGCGGCTCATGGAGATTCTTTGGGAGCGCGACAATGCGACCGTTGCCGAAGTTCTCGAAGCGCTGCCGAGCGAATACCGCGTCGCGTTCAATACCGTTCAAACGACGATTCGGATCCTCGAAGGGAAGGGATACCTGCGGCACGAGTCCGAGGGACGCGCGTTCCGGTACTTTCCGGTGGTCGCGCGCGAAGAAGCCTCGACGAGCGCGGTTCACAACTTGCTCCACCGTTTCTTCGACGGCCGTCCGGCGCGCCTCGCGATCAACCTGTTGGAGAGCGAACGGCTCTCCTCCGAAGAGCTCGCGCACATCGAGCGTTTGGTGCACAAGGCAAAGGCGGACAAATGAACGTCACGCATCTCGCGATCGGCCTCTTCAACGCAACCTGGCAGAGCGCCGCGCTCATCCTTGCGACGGCATTGGGCCTGCGCGCCTGCCGCAACGTCGGCGCCCGCGCGCGATGCGCGCTGTGGTCGGCCGTCTTCTTCCTGAGCGCGCTGCTGCCGCTCGCGGATCTCGCGATGCAGCGCACGCTCGTGGTGGCGCCGCACGGGCCGGAAGCCCTCCCGGCCCGCGCGACGGCGCTCTATACTCGGCCGCATGCAAGACCCGTCCTTCATACCGGCGCGCGCGACGCTGCCGTCACCGCGCCGGCAGCGCGCGCGCAGCGAGCGGCCGTGCCGTTCCAGCGCACCGAGAACCCGTTCGTCGCCCCCGCACGGCAACTGCAGTCGTTGGCGGGCGTTCTGCTCGCACTGTATTTCTTGGGCGTCGCGTTTTTCGGCGTCCGTCTCGCGCGGGAGTGCTTCGCGCTGCTCGCGCTCAAGCGCAGCTGTAAAGTGCTCTCCGGCGATCCGCTCCTGTTAGGGCGCTTGCCGCGCAGCGCGCGCGTCGCGACCAGCGACGAGATCGAAATTCCGTGCGTCCTGGGGTTCGTTCGTCCACTCATCGTGCTTCCGGCCGATATGCTCGGTGAGGTAACGCCGGCGGATTTGCGTCGCGTCGTCGGACACGAAGCCGCGCATTTGGAGCGGTACGACGACTGGACGAACCTCATCGAACAGCTCGTGTTGGCGGCGTTCTTCTACAATCCAGCGATGCATTTTGCGGTGCGTCAGATCGCTACGGAGCGCGAGATCGCGTGCGACGATCGCGTCGTCATGCGCGAAGGCGATACGGTTACCTATGCCGAGTGTCTCGCGACGCTCGTCCATCGCGCCGGGTCGTCGCGCCGTCTGCCCGTTCCGGGATTCCATGCCGGGCCGCGTCAAATCGTCGTGCGCATCGAACGCCTGCTCGACCGGGCGTACTCCCGCTCGCGGCGCTTCGGTGCCGGTATCGCGATCACCGCAAGCGCCGTCCTTCTGCTTGCCGTGACCGGCGTGGGCAATACGGTTCCCGTTATTTCGGATGCGATCACGCCCACCGTACCGGTGCCGCCGGTCGCGCCAGTCGCCCCGCTGCCGCGGGTCGTCCAGCCGAAGCTTGCCGCGCCGGCGGCCAAACGCGTCGCGCCGGTACCGAAGCTTGCGGCGGTGACGGTAAAACTCGCCGCGCCGGCTGCCAAGCTCGCAGCCCCGGCGCCGAAGCTCGCGCCGATTCCCCACATCGCTCCTGCACCGAAGCTCGCGCCGCCGCCAACGACGATCGTTCATCTGTCGTCCAATACCGTCGAAGCCGTGCGCGTCGAACTCACGCGTGAGATCGTATCGCAGCAACAGCAGCCGTACGCGTACGTCGTCGCTGCCGTAGACCCGCCGCCGGCTCCCGTTGCGGGCAGTCATGCTCCCGGCGTGCCGGTTGCGGCGAGCCCGTGGCCGCGTCATTCGGATTCGCTCATCGATGCGCTCGCCGCTGCCGGCTACGGACACCTTTCGGTCGACGAACTCGTGGGTCTTTCGGATTCGGGAATCAGCGGCCACGCCGTTGCCGAGTACGCGCGCCTATTCGGCCACCCCTCGGTCGACGAACTCAAAGCGCTCGCCGACCACGGCGTTTCGCCGGGCTACGTGGAAAGAATCGAAGCCGCCGGGCTGCATTCCCTCAACGTGCGCGACGCGGTGCGCCTCGCCGACAACGGCATTTCTCCGCGCGACGTTTCGAACGCATTGCGAATTCTTCGGTCGCCGCCGAGCGTCGATGACATCATTCGATTACACAACTCCGGAGTAGAATAAAACATGCTTGCAGCCATCACGATCGCCGCGCTTCTCGCCGCGGCGCCGGTTAATGCCGTCATGCAGTGGAGCATTCAAGCCACGAGCGGCGGAAACATCAGCTTCGAAACGCGCTATCGCGCCGTCACGAGTCAGGGGAACAACTCCAGCGAAGACGGACGCGACTATCCGGCCGCCGATCTCGAGAACACCTTTCGTGGGTTGACGCACGCGCAGCTGTTCGGTCCCGAAACAAACGTTCGTTTCACGGTCACGCGCCAGGAGGGTTCGATCGTCTGCAGCGGTCGCGCGCGCGGCGGCAGCGCCGACGGCGACTTCACCTTCACGCTCGATCCGGCGTTTACAAGTCAGATGCAAAGCCGCGGCGTCGGAACGGTGTCGCAGGAACGGCAGATGGAGTGGCTATTCGAGGATGCCGATGTGCTGGGAATGCTCGACTACTTCAAGAGCCAAGGCTTCCCGACCCCGAACGTCGAGCTGCTTTCGAGCGCGATCAATCACGGCGTGACGATGCGATACATCCGGGAGTTGACGTCCGCCGGGATGCGCCCGCTGACGGTGGAACAACTCGTACGGGCCGTCGATCACGGCGTTACGCCGCGAGCGGTTACCGCGTTCCAGGCCTACGGTTTTAGCAACTTGGCAATCGATCAAGCGATCGCGCTCATCGATCACGGCGTGACGCCGAATTATTTAGCCGGTTTAGCGAAGCTGGGGTATCGCGTTACGCCGGACCAGGCGATCGTCCTCGCCGATCACGGCGTAACGGTTCGATACATCGAGAAGCTGCACGACGCGGGGTATGCCAACCTTTCGGTTGCGGACCTCGTGCGTCTCGCCGATCACGGCGTGCACTAGGACAACCTCCCGGCACACCGCTAGGCCAGGTGGGCGGCCATCGCGACCGCAACGGTTGCGAGGCCCAGGAAGACGAATGCGATCAGGGCACGTGCCATCAGATGTTCTTCGATCATGCGTGCATCGTCGCACGCCCGGCTGAGCAGAGCCGGTGAGCAGGATTAGAGTTCGCTGGTAAAGAGATTCCGGCCGTTCATGCGCTCGGGGATCGGCAGTCGCATGAGTTCGAGCAGGGTCGGTGCGACGTCGCCGAGGCGCCCGCCGCTTGCAAACGTACCGGCCAGGCCTTGCGCGATCAGCAGGAACGGCACGGGGTTGGTGGTGTGCGCCGTGAGCGGATTGCCGTCGGCGTCGAGTTTCTCTTCAGCATTTCCGTGGTCGGCGGTGATCGCCAAGAGTCCGCCGGCGGCAAGCGTGGCTCCGGCGAGGCGCTGCAGTGCTTCGTCGAGCACCTCGACGCCGGCGATCGTCGGTTCCCACTTTCCGGTGTGCCCGACCATGTCGGCGTTGGCGTAGTTCATCACGATGACGTCGTACGTTCCCGATTGGATCGCGCGCACGGCGAAGTCGGTAATTTCGCGTGCGCGCATCGCCGGCGCGAGATCGTAGGTCGCGACCGAACGATCGGAGGGGATGAGCTCCCGATCTTCGCCCACGAACTGATCCTCGCGGCCGCCGTTAAAGAAATACGTCACGTGCGCGTACTTCTCGGTCTCGGCGAGCCGAAGCTGCCGGAGACCTGCGTGCGCGACGATCTCGCCGAACGTATCGTACTGCGGACGCGGACCAAACAGCACCGGGTTCGTATAGTTCTCGTCGTATTTGGTCATGGTCGCGAACATCAGGTTGTCGTATGTGTTGACGGGAAAGACGCCGAACCCGTCGTTGTAGTACGCCTTGGTACCGGCATCGAAGGCCATCGTGATCTGCCGCGCGCGATCGGGGCGGAAGTTGAAGAAGATGCAGGCGTCGCCGTCGACGATCGGACGGGGCGTACCGATGACCGTCGCAAGTACGAACTCGTCGTTCTCGTCGCGCGCGTACGACGCGCGCACCGCGGCCAGCGCGGTCGGCGCGTCGTGGGCGGCGATTCCCCGCGCGAGAAGGTCGTATGCTGCCTGCGTGCGTTCCCAGCGGCGGTCGCGATCCATTGCGTAAAAGCGGCCGCAGACGCTGGCGATCGAGCCTGCGCGCCCGACGGTGTCCAAGTGTTCTTCGAGCATCTCGACGTAGCGTTCGGCCGAACGCGGCGGCGTGTCGCGCCCGTCGAGGAAGCAGTGAACGGCGATCGGCACGCCGGCGGCGACCGCTGCGTCGATCAGCGCAAATAGGTGCTCGATCGAGCTGTGGACTTTGCCGTCCGAGAGCAGTCCCATCAGATGGAGCGCTCCGCCGCTCTTGCGCACGTGCTCGATGCAGCGATGCAGCGTTTCGTTTTTGGCGAAGTCGCCCGAAGCGACATCCGCATCGATAACGGTGACGCCTTGCGCCACGATTCGCCCGCTGCCGAGGTTCATATGGCCGACCTCGCTGTTGCCCATGATTCCGGGCGGCAGGCCGACCGCTTCGCCGGAGGCTTCGAGCGTCGTCCAGGGATAGCGTTCGAAGAACGCGCGCCAGTGCGGCAGTTTTGCCGCTTCGATGGCGTTTCCATACGCGCGATCGCTGCAGCCCCAGCCGTCGAGAACGGCGAGCACGACGGGACGATAGGTCATCCGGCCGCGTTACGAATCAGCTGCGCGAATGCGTCCGGATCGAGCGACGCGCCACCGACCAAACCGCCGTTGACGTGCGGCCGTTCGATGTAGGTCGGGACGTTGTCCGGTTTCATGCTCCCGCCGTAAAGCATGCGCGTCGCATCGAGTCCGGAGACGCAGCCGCGAATCGTCGCCATCACGCGGTCGGCTTCGCTCGGGGGGCAGTTCTTGCCGGTGCCGATCGCCCAAATCGGCTCGTACGCGACGACCGTTCGCGACAGCTCGCTGCGCGCGATGCCCTGGAAGGCCGCGCGGATCTGCGTGATGACGCGATCGTCCGTCAGGCCGCGCTCGTGTTCGTCGAGCGTCTCGCCGACGGCGACGATCGGGGTGAGGCCAAGTTCGAGCGCCGTTTTCACTTTCAGATTGACGGTACGATCGGTCTCGTCGCAGTATGCGCGGCGCTCCGAGTGACCCAGAATCACGTAGCGGACGCCTGCCTCGATCAGCATCGGCGCGCTGATTTCGCCGGTATACGCGCCCTGGAGTTCCCAATGCATCGTTTGCGCGCCGAGTGAAATGCGCGTGCCTTTCACGCGCTCGGCAGCGGTTGCAAGCGACGTAAACGGCGGCGCGATCGCGATGTCGGTCTGCGGCGGGAGGCCGGCGAGGAGTGGGAGGAAGGCGTCGAAAAATGCCGCCGTCTGCGCGGCGGTCTTGTGCATCTTCCAGTTGGCAACGAAGAGATCGTTCACGCCGCGGCTTTCGTTTCGAGTGCGGCGACGCCCGGCAAGGTTTTCCCTTCGAGAAATTCGAGCGTCGCGCCGCCCCCAGTTGAAACGTGCGTCATTGCATCCGCGAAGCCCAGCGCGTGCGCGGCAGCCGCGGCGTCGCCGCCGCCGACGACGCTGGTAGCGCCGCCGCGCGTGGCGCGCGCGATCGCTTCGCCGACGACTTTCGTGCCGGCCTGATACGCAGGTTTTTCGTAGACGCCCATCGGGCCGTTGAAAACGATCGTCTTCGCGCCTTCGATAACCGCGGCATACGCCGCCGCGGTTGCGGGACCGATATCCAAGATCATCTCATCGCCGACGGCGTCGATCGGAACGGTTCGCGCGCGATCGTCGGCATCGAACGCCGGCGCGACGACCGCGTCGGAGGGAAGGTGCAGATCGACGCCTTTGCTCTTGGCGAGTTCGAGAATCTTCTTCGCGGGCTCGAGATCGTCGTCGCGCAGGGACTTGCCGACGTTCGTTCCGAGCGCGGCGAGAAACGTGTTCGCCATTCCGCCCCCAATACAAAAAGCGTTGACGTTCGCCATCAGGTGGGTGAAGACGCCGATTTTATCTTTGACCTTCGCGCCGCCGATCACGCAGACGAACGGTTTGACCGGAGCGGCAGTTAACCGCACGAGCGCGGAGAGCTCGGCCTCCATGCAGCGTCCGGCGGCGTTGGGCAGCAAATGCGCGACGCCCTCGGTCGAGGCGTGCGCCCGGTGTGCGGTGCCGAAGGCGTCGTTGACGTAGATATCGCCGAGCCTGGCGAGCTGTGCGGCGAACGCGGGATCGTTGCGTTCTTCACCAGCGTGAAAGCGAACGTTTTCCAACAGCAGCACGTCGCCGTCGCGGAGCGCGGCGACTGCGCGTTCGGCGACGTCGCCGACGCTGTCGTGGGCGAAGGCGACGGGGATTCCGAGCCGCTCGGAAAGCGCCTTCGCGACGGGCTCGAGCGAATATTTCGGGTCGGCTTTCCCGTCGGGACGCCCGAGATGCGAGAGCACGATCGTGCGCGCGCCGCGTTCGTGCAGCCAGCGCAGCGTCGGGAGCGCCGCATCGACGCGCGTGTAGTCCGCGATGGCGCCCGCAGTCAGCGGAACGTTTAAGTCTTCACGGACCAGGACGCGTTTACCGCGAACCTCGAGATCGTCGAGCGTGCGAAAGGCCATACTTAGGAAGCCCGGGCCTACTTCGGAAGCGTTGCGAGGACTTTCGCCGTCAGATCCGCGAGGCGGCACGAGTAGCCCCATTCGTTGTCGTACCACGCTGCGACCTGAATCAGGTCGCCGTTGGCGTTGGTCAGTTTTCCGTCGACGATCGAACTGTGGGGGTTGCGTTTGAAATCGCTCGAGACGAGCTCTTCCTCGGTGTACTGCACGTAGTTCTTGAGGCTGCCTTCGGATTCGCGCTTGAGAATCGCGTTGAGCTCGGATTTGGTCGTCGGTTTCTTGGTCACCGCTACCAAGTAGATCATCGATACGGTCGGCGTCGGCACGCGCAGCGCGAAGCCGTCGAACGTCCCTTCGATCTGGGGAATGGTCAAGTACAACGCCTTCGCGGCACCGGTCGACGTCGGAATGATGTTGGTCGCGGCATTGCGCGCACGGCGCCGGTCCGAGTGCGGCGCGTCCAGGATGTTCTGATCGTTGGTATACGAGTGAATCGTCGTCATGAATCCCTTGACCCATCCGAGATGATCGACGATCGGCTTCGCGACGGTCGCAAGGCAGTTGGTCGTGCACGACGCATTCGAGATCACGAAATGCTTGGCGGGATCGTATTGGTCGTCGTTAACGCCGAGCACGACCGTGATGTCTTCGCCCTTGGCGGGTGCGGAAATCAACACTTTCTTCGCACCGCCGCCGTCGATGTGCGCGCGCGCTTTGGCTGCGTCGGTGAAAAACCCGGTGGACTCGATGACGACGTCGACCCCGAGTTGTTTCCACGGCAGCTTCGCCGGATCGCGCTCGGCCAGGACTTTGATCTTCTGTTTGTCGATCGAGATCGTGTCGCCATCGACGGTCACGCTGCCTGGAAACGTGCCGTAGTTGCTGTCGTATTTGAAAAGATGCGCGCATTCGTCGGCGCTGGTGAGGTCGTTCACGGCGACGATCTCGACCTGCGGATGACGCTCCATCAGCGCTTTCGCAAAATTCCTACCGATACGGCCGAAGCCGTTGATTCCGATGCGCATGCAAAACTCCAGCTCGTTTTGTGAGTGAGGTCATCCATTACCGGGCCGGGAGAGCGCGCCCCTGCCCTTGGCGCAGGCGTTCGGCCAGCCGCGCTAAGGCCGCCAGGCGGCTGCTCACGGTGGGCTTGGCTATGGCCGGATTGCAGCGCCGCCCGAGTTCCGCGAGGGACTCGTCCGGGTGGCGCAGCCGCAGCTCGGCGATCTCGCGCAGCGCCGGCGACAAGCGTCGCAGGCCGTAGGCGCTGGCCACGAATTCGATCGTGCGCCGCTGCATCGCCGCGGCCGCGGCCGTTCGCTCCATATTCGCCGCCTCGGTATTGACCAAGCGATGGATGCGGTTTTTGGTCTCGCGAAGCGCGCGAACGTCCTCCAAGTGCAGCACGGCGCCGAACGCACCGATCAGCGTCAGCACCTCGCCGATCGCATCGAAGTCCTTGTAGTAGAGCACGCAGCGCGCTTTGCGCAGCGTCTCCTTGGGTGCGCGGCCGGTGCTGCGCAGCAGCCACGCCAGGCGCGCCGCAAGCCGTTCGTCGGCAAGCACGAACTCCAAGTGGTAGCCGTGCGCTCCGGCGGCGAGCGAACCGCACGCCATGAAGGCCGCACGGATTTCCATCAAGCGGTCGCACTTGTGCGCCGGCTTCGGCGGCATGGCGCGAAGCCGCTCCGGCAGCGCGATCGCGAACGTCGGCAGCCGCGCCAGGCGCGTCGCAGCGCGCGTCTCGATCGAATGCGACTTGCGAACGTCGAGCAACGTGAAGAAAAGGCGGGCAACGGCGTTGCGATGCGTTACGAACTCGGGCCGGCCGGCCGCGCCGTAGATCGCGAGTCCGGCGAGCAGCGCCTGCCGGCAGTGCGCGGTCGCCGGCAGGTCGCGTGCGAGCGCGTCCTTCGTATCGGCCGAAATCATATCCAGTCGGCCGGTTCGTCTTTGCGCGTCTCGAGGATCTCGTAGAGATCGGCACCTTTGACCGCCGGCGTTACGCGCAGCGGAACGTCGAGAACGCGAACGGTGACGAAGCGCGTCGTGTAGTGAATCTCGAGTACGTCGCCGGGCTTGACGGCGTACGCCGGCTTGAGCGCCTTGCCGTCTTTGGTGATGCGGCCGTGTTCCAGTGCCTCGTGCGCTTCGCTGCGCCGCTTCGAGAGCCGGGATACTTTCATAAACTTATCGAGCCGCACGTATCGGCAAGCTACGGCACGACGAACCAGGGGTCCCGCGAACGGCTCGCGATAATGGCCGCTATGGCCCAAGCACAAGCTCCTCGACGCCCCGGCATCAACGTCTTCGACGAAAGTAAGCCGATGTGGCGGCTGCTCGCCGTCTTTCTCGTGCCGCTGATGTTCAGCAACCTGCTGCAGTCGGCGACGCAGACGGCGGGGAGCATTTGGATCGGTCGGTTGATCGGTACGCCGGCGCTGGCCGCCGTGTCGGCGGTGTTCCCCGTCCTCTTTCTGCTGGTTTCGTTTCTGATCGGCATCGCGAGCGGCAGCACCGTGCTCATCGGGCAAGCTTTCGGTGCCGGCGATCACCATCGCGTGAAGAAGATCGCGGGAACGGTCCTCGGCGCGGCACTCTATCTCGGGATCTTGGTTGCGATCGTCGGGGTGGTGATCTCGCCGACCGTGCTCGGGTGGCTCGCCACACCCCCGAACATCATCGCGCAATCCGATCTTTACGCCAAGGCGATTTTCCTCTCGTGCCCCGTGTTCTTTACCTACCTGGTCTACACCACGTTTCTGCGAGGAACCGGCGATGCCACGACGCCGTTGTCCGCGCTGATCCTGACGACGGTCGTCTCGATCGTAGTCACGCCGTTCTTCATCCTCGGAATCTTCGGCCTGCCGAAGCTCGGCGTCGTCAGCGTGGCGGTTTCGAGCATTATCGCCAATATCGTGTCGTTCGCGTGGCTGCTGTGGAAGCTGCGGCGCGTGAACCATCCGCTGCAGTTCGATCGCGAAACGCTCTCGGACATGAGGCTCGACTGGAAGATCCTCGGGCAGGTGGTGAAGATCGGCGTCCCGACCGGCGTTCAGGTCATCATGGTATCGCTGGCCGAGATCGCGGTGCTCTCGTTCGTGAATCGATTCGGCTCGGATGCGACGGCCGCGTACGGCGCGGTGAATCAGGTCGCGAGCTACGTGCAGTTCCCCGCGATTTCGATCGGCATCGCCGCATCGATCTTCGGCGCACAGTGCATCGGCGCGCGCCGCGAGGACAAGCTCGGCAGCGTGATCCGCTCGGCGGTGGGCTTGAACTATATCATCAGCGGCACGCTCATCCTGATCTGCTACGCGTTCGCCTGGCTGATTCTCGGCGCGTTCATCACCAGCCCGCATACGCTGCAGATCGCCCACGAGCTGCTGATGATCACCCTTTGGAGTTACGCGATCTTCGGAAACACCGCCGTGCTCAGCGGCATCATGCGCGGCAGCGGCGACGTGATCTTCCCGACGCTCATCGGCATCTTCGGAATTTGGGGCGTAGAAGTGCCGGCAGCCTACATTTTGATGCGTTATCACGGTCTCGACGGCGTGTGGATGGGTTATCCGATCGCCTTCTGCGCGACCCTCGTGATGCAGTTCTGCTACTACGAGTTCGTCTGGAAGCGCAAGACGCACGAGCGGCTGGTATGAACTCCGACGCCGAGATCGAGCGGTTGATCGCGACGCTCGCGCTTCGCCCGCATCCCGAGGGCGGCTTCTTTGCCGAGACGTATCGCAGCGCGCGCAGCTTCGGCGACCGAGCACTCTCGACCGCGATTTACTTTCTCGTTACCGCCGCAAGTCCGTCGCGCATGCATCGCGTAGCAAGCGACGAGATGTGGCATTTCTACGCCGGCGACACGCTTGAGATGCTGCAGCTCGATCCCGACGGCGGTTCCCGGGTCTTTGCCATCGGCTCGCGTATCGACTCGGGCGAGCGGCCGCAGATTCTCGTACCCGCCGGCGTATGGCAAGGCGTTCGGGTCGTACCGGGCGGGAGCTATGCGCTCGTCGGTGCGACCGTTACCCCCGGGTTCGATTTTGACGACTTTGAAATGGGCGATCGCGCCGCGTTAAGGGAACGCTATCCGGCGTGCGCAGCGCTGCTGGCAGCGCTCTCGTAACCAGCGCGGCGAGCGGAGCTACGTCGGGACTTTGCCCGCAAGTAGGTCGCTCACGCGCAGCGCGTATAGCGTATTGCCATCAGTCACGAACAGCGTGTCGCCGACGATTACGGGAGGCGAGCAGCCAAACGGATCGGAGAACGTGATCGTTCGCTCTACCGCCCCATCGGACGCGCGAACGACGTAGAAGTTGCCGCCGGTATCTCCGAAGAACAGCTCGCCTTCCTTTACGACCGCACCCATTTTAACGGGCTCTTTGGTGTGAATCTTCCAGCGAATTCGTCCCGTTTTCCCGTCGAAAGCGGCGTATTCGCTCGGGAGCGGCATCGACTGATATAGGGTTCCTGCGACGTACACGCCGGCGATCGCTTGGATGTTGGTACCAGCCGTCTTGATAGGCCCGGGGGCGCTGAGATATCGCCAGAGCAGCTTTCCTGTCGCTGCGTCCAGGGCGTCGACATCGGATAGCAATGTCGAGTGTACGGCGTCGGGATAGGCCGTTGGGCCCCCGGGCCAAAGAGCGTTTCCGGTTGTCCAGAACAGCGACGCAAACTGGGTGTTCTCTGCAAAAACGATTCCGTCGCCAACGGTCGGCGATGAATCGGCGCCACCGTAGGCACTCTTCCAAGCGAACGTTCCGTCGGCGGGGCTGGCAGCCCACGTCCACTGGCGGTCGGCGAGTTCCTTTTTATCGTCTCTTTTTAGTGCGTCCCAAAACCAAACGTTGGACGCAAACGAGACGCCGTAGACGCTTCCTTCGTAGAGTGCGAGCGAGCTCATCGTGACGTTGCCCGGCGCCGCGCGTTCCCACAAAAGGCTGCCGCTTGCAGCATCCAGAGCACGCACGTGTTCGTCTCCGTTGTGGAAGACGAGTACGTCTCGCGACGCGATGTGAGCGAGGACCCCGGTCGGCATGTCCTGTCCGGCCGTGTGAAAGCGCCAGACAACCTCTCCGTTGGTTCGACTTACCGCGAAAATATCGTTGCCCTCGGGTCTTCCGAGGACGAACGTCTTGCCGTCGTCCTTCACGGCGTTGCCAACCCCAGACCCGACGTAGATTAAATCCCCTCCGACGAGAGGCGTCGTCATGACGACGTCGTCGAAGGAGCGTTCCCACTTCTTTCTTCCGGTGACCGCGTCGAAGGCAAAGAGCTTTTTCGCGAAACTTTCGACGTAAACCGTATCACCGACGATCGCGATGCCGCCGTTGTTTTTCCCGCCGATATCCGCTTTCCACGAGACGCGCCAATCCGGTGCTTCGAAGACGGCGTTATGCTCGCTCGTGTACTGATACGCCGGCCACATCGAGTCCGGAACGGTGCCGGGAGCTGCAGTCGCGGCGGCGAGCAGAAGGGCAATCAAATGCGTTTCTTGTCTTTCGGCGTGACGCACGTTCCGCTCGCGCGGCATACGACCACGGGCTCGGCGAGCAGATCCGCGGCGCTTTCGCCGACGTCGGGGCGAACGGCGATGACTTTGCGCGCTTCGAACTCCATGCGGCGGGACGTGCTGCCGACCTTGACGATGCGCCCTTCGGCTTCGATGTAGTCGCCGGCGTAGACCGGCGCCGTAAACTCGACGCTGTCGTAGCCGACGAAGAGTCCCTCGTCGCCGTCCATGCGGATCAGCAGTTCGGTCGCAACGTCGCCGAAGAGCGCGAGCATCCTCGCACCGTCGACGAGATTACCGCCGTAGTGTGCGTCGTGCGCGTTCATCCGCAGGCGGATCAGGCTATGGATTTCGTTTTCGCCAGTTGCCACAGTTCCTCGAGTTCGTCAAGCGAGAGGTCGGTAAGCGCCTTGTCGTTCGCCTTGGCCTGCCGTTCCATGAACGAAAAGCGTCGGTAGAATTTTTCGTTGGCCTCGCGCATCGCCGTCTCGGCGTCGATGCCGAGCGCGCGCGAGAGGTTCACGATGGTAAAGAAGACGTCGCCGAGTTCCTCGCGCACGTGCGGATCGTCTTGTTTCTCGCGGCGCGCTTCGGAAAGTTCGGTCAGTTCCTCGACCAGCTTGTCCAAAATACCCTTGACGTTCGGCCAGTCGAAGCCGACGCGGGCCGCCTTTTCTTGCATGCGCTGCCCGCGCTGGAGGGCGCCTAGCGATTTCGGAATTCCATCCAACCGGCTGGAGCGCGCGCGACCCGTCTTTTCCAGCGCCTTGAGCTGCTCCCAGTTGCGCCATTGCGCGTCGACGTCTTCCACCACCGAGTCGCCGAAGACGTGCGGGTGACGGCGCACCATCTTGTTCGACAATGCGTCGACGACGTCGGCCACGGAAAATTTCCCGGTCTCGGTGGCAAGCTGCGAGTGAAAGACGATCTGCAGCAGCAGGTCTCCCAGCTCTTCGCAGAGCGCGTCGAGATCGCCGGATTCGATCGCGTCGATTACTTCGTGCGTTTCTTCGAGCAAATACGGAACCAGCGTGCGATGCGTCTGTTCGCGATCCCACGGACAGCCGAGCCGCAACCGCGCCATGATCTCGACGAGATCGTCCCACGTGTGATGCGCGGACTGCGGCGGCAACGGGACGAGCGGCATCGCGATCGACGCCGAGAGCGTCGCGCGGGGAACGCCCGGAACGATTTCGGTGCGTATGCGCAGCCGTTCGAGCGCGCGCAGCAGAACGGGGAGTCCCGGGAAATCGGAGAGCGGATTTCCGAGCACGCCGATGCCGATCGCCGCGGCTTCAAGCTCTGCGATCCGATTCGCAAAGCGCTCGATCTCTTCACTGCCGCCGCGTACCAGCAGCGCGGGGTCGTCGCTGAGTCCCTTGAGCACCTCGACGCCGTTCGAAGCCAAATACGCGAGGAGATCGGGCGGCGCGAGCAGCGCGACGCATCGTTCGACCGCGCGCAGCGCGTCGAGGCCGCCAAGCGTCAGCAGCGATGGATCGCCGGGTCCAATCCCGACGATGCGGGCGAGCGCGGGCATAGCGCGCGTGTTCTCTGCGCAAATGAAAAGGCCCCGGCGCGAACGCCGGGGCCCGTATGCGACGACTGCGAGTTTGCCGCTAGTGGGTCGCGGCCGGAGCGGGTGCCGCGCCGGTCGTTGCCGGTGCGGGCGCGCCCGGGGGCGGCGACGGGAACAGATCCTTGAAGGCCGGGTCGGTGATCTGAATGTTGGCCTTCGTTTGCAGGCTCTGGAGGAACGGCTGAATCAGCGGCGCTTCCTGCTGTTGGCGCAGCATCGCCGTGATCTTGTCGGTCGAGTTCGCGAGCGTGGCCTTCGTGCCGGGCTGGTGGGCTTCGACCTGAATGATGTGGTAACCGAACGGCGATTTCACCGGCGCGCTGATCGCGCCAACCGGCATCGAGAACGCCGCAGCGTCGAACGACGGCACCATCTGGCCGCGACGGAAGAGACCGAGCTCGCCGCCCTTATCCTTGCTGCCCGGGTCGGTCGAGTATTGCTTCGCCAACTCGGCAAAGTTCGAACCGTCCGGCTTGAGTTCTGCTTTGACCTTATTGGCGGTCGCCAGGTCCGGAACGAGAATGTGGCGCGCCTGCACCTGTTCCGGCTTGTCGAACGCGGCGTGATTCTTCTGGAAATACTGCGAGATCTGCGCCGGCGTGATCGAAACTTGATTGGCGAGCGCCTTATCGAGAATGATCTGCTCGCGCAGCGCCGTCTTCACTTGCGCTTCGTCGAGGCCGCGCGCTTTAAGCATCTCGTCCCACGAACCGTTCGGGAAGTTCGCTTTGAGATCGTCTTCCTTCTTCGAGATCTCGTCGTCGCTGACGACGATGTTATTCTGCTTGGCGTATTGTAGGATCAACTGCTCTTGCACCATCTGCTGCAGGATACCGCGCGCGACGGGGCTGGCTTCGAGTTTAGCGGCGAAGTCCGCTTGGCTGATGGGTTCGCCATTCACCGTGGCAACCGTGCCACCGCCCGAACAGGCCGCGAGCGCGGCTCCGAGGAGAAGGGTAGCGATGCCCGCGATGACGCGTTGGGCTTTCGACATAGTCGGCTCCAGTGAGAAAAAAGTAGTTTGTGCGTAAGGAAACGCGGGGCCAGAGGGCTCCGCGACTCGTCCCAGGTTCGGCCGGAAGGCCGTAGGTCCTCCGCAGCGGACTCTCAGGCTATCGCCTTTACGCGGAGCGAAATTCGGGGTTCAGGGAGACCGGCAGCTTGGCGATCGCTTCGGTTCCCCGGCCGGGCAAGCGGCGCACTTTCAGGCTGTGGGCGACCGCATAGGCGATGAAGAGGCCGCGTCCGGATTCGGCCATGGCATCCGGCAAGGCGGCCCCGCGCCAGTCGAACCCCGGGCCGTCGTCTCTCACGCGGAGCACCGCGAAGCCCGCTTCCCAGCGGATGTCGACGGCGATGGGTCCGGGGGCGTGGCGCACGACGTTGCCGACCAGCTCCCCGAAAATGAGTCCAGCGCCCGCGAGATCCGAGTCATCGCTGGCATAGGTCGCCAAGTAAGCGAGCAAATCGCGGCGCACGTGGTAGGCGCGTGTCGCGTCGGCCGATTCAAATCGCCACTTCATCAAACGGGCTGCTTGCTAGCTCTCAATGGATATAATGAATACGCTTCGTAGTGGGGTGCATCCCCCGCGGCGACTCACATCGCCTCGAGCAAATTTCGCAGCAGGGGCATCCATATGTCTTCGGTTTTTTGCTTTGAGTTCGGGGTCGGGAGATCGACGAGTATCTTTCCCTCCGCAAACCGGAACCTGTTCTTGGTCAACGATTGGAACTTCGGAATGGTTTGGGGGTCGAGCGAGAAGCTGGAACCGACCCCCAGCGTGAGGCGCTTTTCGTCGACGACGACGCGCGTTACGTGCTTCTGCAACGCGATGGCGCGCAGCTTGGTGAGCTCGATGAGGTGTTCGAGCGGTGCGGGGAACGGTCCGAACCGGTCGCGCACGCCGGCTGCGACCTCCTCGACCTCGCGTTCCGAGCGAGCCTTCGCAAGCTGCTGGTAGACGGCGATCTTTTGCGAGACCTGGCCGATGTATTCGTTGGGAACGAACGCGCTGATCTTGACGTCGATGACGGCTTCGCGCCGCTCTTCGAGCGAAGCGGCCATGCCGCGCCGTTGCGCGATCGCTTCGGCCAAGAGTTCGCAGTAGGTATCGAACCCGACCGACGCGATGAACCCCGACTGCGCTGCGCCCAGCAGGTTCCCCGTTCCGCGAATCTCGAGGTCGCGCATTGCGATCTGCAGACCGGAGCCCAGGTGGGCGAATTCGCGGATCGCTTCCAGGCGAGCTTTCGCATCTTCGGTAAGCGCTTTGTGCCCCTGATAAAGCAGCCAGCAATACGCCTGATGGTTGGAGCGTCCGACCCGTCCCCGCAGCTGGTACAGCTGCGCGAGCCCGAAGCGGTCGGCATCGTTGACGATCATCGTATTGACGTTTGGAATATCGATGCCGTTCTCGATGATCGTCGTCGCGACCAGGACGTCGAGTTCGCCCTCGATGAACGCCTGCATGACCGGCTCGAGCTCGCCCTCGGTCATCTGGCCGTGACCGACGCCGATGCGCGCGCGCGGGACGAGTTTCTCGAGCGCGCTCTTCACCGCATAGATCGACTCCACCCGATTGTGCAAGTAGTAGATCTGGCCGCCGCGGTCGAGTTCGGTGGCGATCGCGCGCTGGACCAGCGCGTCGGCACCCGGCACCACGATCGTCTTGATCGACATACGGTTCTTCGGCGCGGTTTGAATCAACGAGAGATCGCGCACCCCCACTAGCGACATATGAAGCGTGCGCGGAATCGGCGTCGCCGAGAGCGTCAGGACGTCGACGCTGGTGCGGTATTCCTTTAGCCGCTCCTTATGCATCACGCCGAACCGCTGCTCTTCGTCGATGACGATCAGTCCCAAGTCGGCAAAAGCTACGTCCTTTTGCAGCAGCCGGTGCGTCCCGATGACGACGTCGACTTTCCCCTCGGCGAGATCCCGCAGAACGATCTTTTGCTCGGCCTTGGTTTTGAAGCGCGAAAGTTCTTCGACGCGCACCGGAAAACCGGCGAAACGCGCGCTGAAGGTATGATAGTGCTGATCGGCCAGAAGCGTCGTCGGAACCAGCACGGCAACTTGTTTGTTATTGTCGATGGCTTTAAAGGCCGCGCGCATCGCAACCTCGGTTTTGCCGTAGCCGACGTCGCCGCAGACGAGCCGGTCCATGGGGCGCACGCTTTGCATGTCGGCCTTGACGGCGTCGATGGCCTTTTGCTGATCCGGCGTCGTCTCGTACGGGAACGCCTCTTCCATCTCGCGCTGCCACGTAGAGTCTTCATCGAACGCAAAGCCCCGCGCAAGCTCGCGTTCCGCGTACAGCTGCACCAAGCCGTCGGCGATCTTGGCGAGCGATTCGGAGACGCGCGATTTCGTGCGCGCCCAATCGGCGCCGCCCATTTTAGAAAGCCGCGGGCTCTGCCCCTCGGCGGCGGCGTACTTGCTGACCTTGTGCATCTGGGTTACCGGGACCAGCATCCGGTCGCTGCCGGCGTAGTGCAGGTCGATGTAGTCTTGCGTCGCGCCGAGTATCGTCTCGGTGCGCAAGCCCAGATACTGGCCGATACCGTGGACCGCGTGAACCACGAAATCGCCGACGCGAAGGTCGGCGAGCGTCACCGGCACGCCTTCTTTGACGGCGCGCATCTTGACGCGTTTGGGCGGCGCGCCGAAGATCTCGCGATCGCCGAGCACTCGCAAGCGCAAGTCGGGCAGCGCGAAGCCCGACTCGATAAATCCGTGATCGACGCGCACCAAATCGCTCTCGACGTTGGCGGCGCGCAAAATGTCGCCGGTGCGCGCGGCAGCCGAACTGACGATCAGCGTCGTCTCGCCGCCGCCGGTCCACTCGCGCACGCTTTGCGAGAACATCTCGATCTGACGGTTGAAATGCTCGACCGGGCGGCATTCGAAGACGAACGAATCGATCAGCGGCGGCACCCAGCCGATGGCGCCGGGCGTTTCGATGCCGCCCGGCAAGCGCAGCGAAGCGTGCCGCGCGATGCGCTCGCCGATCTCGTCGAGCGAAGGATGCGGCGAAGCTATCTCGGCAAGCAGCGCGTCACCGACGCTCGATTCATCGACTTGCAACTGTCCGGAATCGACGTCGGCGAGCAGCACGTGCGCTTCGCGAGAACGTTCTTCATCCAGCGCCGTCGCGACCGCCGCTACGGTCGTCGGCTCGTCGAGGACGACGATTGCATTGCGTTCGAGAAACTCGAACAGCGTCGTGCGTTCGTCGTAGGCGAGCGGCAGCCAACTCTCCGGGACGTCGTTACCGCTTTCCATGTACGCCGCCAAGGCGTCGGCGACGGGCTGCGGCCCGTCGAAGCGCTCGAGTACGCGCTCGCGCACGCCCGAGTCGCGTGGAATCTCCGACCACGGCACGATCTCGAGCGAATCAATTTCGACCGTGCTCCGCTGCGATTCGAGTTCGAAAAAACGCATCGACTCGATCGCATCGCCGAAGAACTCCACGCGCACCGCCGATGGCGCGGTCGCAGCGAAGACGTCCACGATGCCGCCGCGTACTGCGTATTCGCCGGCGGCGCTTACGACGTCGGCGCGCGTGTAGCCGAGCCGGTGCAGGCGTTGCTGGATATCGTCCCAACCCGGCTCGTCGCCGGGCCGAACGGTGAAGCGGAGCTCGTCGAAAAGCGCGCGCGGCATCATGTATTGCCGCAGCGCGCCGATCGGCGCGAGCACGATCCGCGGGCGTCCTTCCGAAAGATCGGCCAGCAGCGTCATGCGTGCGCTGCGCTCCGTCGGACTCTCGATCGCGCCGATGGCTTCGTCGCGCGAACGCAGAAGCGCGACGCGCTCGGGTTCGGTCTCGCCGAGGTAATAGAGCAAATCGGCGAATGCTCGCTCCGCCGCGTCGGGGGTCGGCACGACCGCCAGAATCGTTCCGCCGAGTTCGCGGTGCAGCGCGGCGAGGAGCGCCGGGCGCGCCGCCGCGATCGTTTCCACCAGCGCGTAGCCCCCCGGCTTCGGCGATGGGAGCGCGCGCATCTGACGCAGGCGTTCGGCGCATGCGGCGAGCGGTCGCGCCGCGGCAATCGCGCGCACGAGGAAGTCCGAACCGGCGGTCATCGAGTAGTAGAGTACCTTAGCTGTCTAGAATTTGAAGTAGATAAACGGCGGCCCGGCTCCCGGCCGGGAGAAGAGTTCCAGCGCAAAGAGCATCGCGCCGAGGGCGCCGGCTTGCACGACCGGGGAAAACTGCGGCCATTGGACACCGGTTCCCCGCCTCGAATAGACGAAGCGGCCGGCGCCGAAGGCGACGATGCCGGCCGATAGGACCGCGACCCAGCCCGCCAGCATCGACGCACCCGGGCCGCCCGAAAACAGGGCGCGGTACACGGCAATAGCGAGCGAGAAATGCTGTGCGCGGAAAAGCACCCAGCCTAAGCAGACGAGCGCGAAGGTCAGGACGATCTTCAGTGCGGTCTTCAGCGTTCCAGCGGCGGCGTCGCGCTGCGTCGAAACGCCGGCGAGCCGCTCTAAACACAACAGCGCACCCTGATAACCGCCCCACGCGACGAACGTCCACTGCGCGCCGTGCCACAGCCCGCCCAGCACCATCGTCAACATCAAGTTGCGTAACGTTCGCCACGTGCCCTCGCGGCTGCCGCCGAGCGGAATATAGAGATAATCCCGCAGCCACGTCGAGAGCGTGATGTGCCAGCGGTGCCAGAAGTCGCCGATGCTCGTCGCAAGATACGGCTGGCGAAAGTTTTCGGGAAAGACGAAACCGAACAGCCGCGCGCAGCCGATCGCGATGTCCGAGTAACCGGAGAAGTCGAAGTAGATCTGCATCGCGAACGCAAACGTTGCCGTCCACGCGGCGGGCGATCCCGGATGGAGCGACGCCGCACCGAAGTACGCGTCGGAGGCGGCCGCAAACTGGTCGGCGATCGCGGTCTTTTTCAGAAGACCGAACGTAATGCGCGCGAGTCCGTACGTTACGTCGTTCGCACTGGGCGTCCGCCATGCGAACAACTCGGCGAAGAAGAGTTCCGCGCGAACGATCGGGCCGGCCAGCAGCTGCGGGAAGAACGACAGGAAGAGCGCGTAGTCGAACGGGTTGCGCATCGCCGGCATGCGCTTGCGGTAGACGTCGACGAGATACGAGATGGATTGAAACGTGTGAAAGCTGATGCCGATCGGGACGATCCAGCTCACCAGCCAGGGATCCTGATGCATGCGCACGAGCGCCGCAATCGTCGCGCCCGCAAAGTTCGCGTATTTAAACGAGCCGAGGAACGCAAGGTTTGCCGCAACGCCGGCAATCATCAGGGGCTTGCGAAAACGAGGGCCGGCACGCTCCAGCGCGAGGCCGATCGCGAAGTCGGAGACGGTGAGCGCGAACAGAAAGACGACGTACCACGCATTCCAGCGCGCATAAAAGTAGTAACTCGCCGCCAGCAGCACGTAACGCCCGAAGCGCCGTGGAACCGCATAGAACAGCGCGGCGACGACGGCGACGAAGATCCAAAACTCGTAAGATGAGAACTCCAGCGGGATGCCGATCCCGATCAGGTTGCCGAGCAGGTGTGCGGCGACCGGCGTCTTGCCTTCGGGTGCGAGCGCTCGAGCCGGCGCGGACGGGGCGTGGAGCGCGCGTTCGACGTCGCGACCGAGCAGGGCGCTAAAACGCACGCTTCCCGCGGCGTTGAGATGATCGTGATCGGCGAAGAGTTCGGTACGCTCCAGCGCAACGTAGCGGTCCTGGTTCAACAGCCGCGCGCCGCGGCGTTGGAAGTCCGTCAACGTGCCGGAGGGCGGCGCCGGCAGCGCGCGGTGCGTCGGCCGCGCCGGTATGCGGACGAAAATGACCGGAACGCCGGCCGCTTCGTACCGCTCGACGATCGGCCCGAGCCAGCGGCGCCGGTAGAGCGCATACGATGGGCTGTCCTTGGCAACCCGCAGCACTTGCAGTTCCATTTCGCGCCGCTCGTCCGCCGAAACGCCGGGCGGATAGGCAATCGCGTTGCGCGCGAAATCGACGTGCATCCCCGCCAGCGAATCGACCCTCGGGTGGCCGGTCAGCACGGAGAACGTACCGTCGGTGCGGGCTTTTGCGATATCGGCGAACCGCGCGAGCGGATCCCCGGCGAAGGCCTGCACGTCGTCGCGCAGTTCGGGACCGCGTAAGAGCAAGTCGATCGACGTGGTAAAACGTTTGCGCGGATCCGGGAACGAAGCGGCAAGCTTGGCAACGTCGCCCGGCCTCACACGAAACGCGATGTAGTGCAGGTCGGCTTCGTGCTGATCGCCGTCGATGCTGCCGATCGCGCCGTCGTCGTCGGCATACGTGTCGACCGGCACGACGATCGCGCGAAACCGCGTCGCGCGCGGGTCGACGGCTCGATCGAAAAAATACCAGCAGCGCGGCGTCGTACCCGGTACGCCGGCATTGATGAAACGGAGGCTGCCGGAGACGTAGCTCGCGATCCACGGATTTAACGAAGCGTAGATACGCGAGTCGCCCAGCACCAGCACGTCGCGGGCGGGATCGTTCGCTACGGCGTCAACCTGGGCGAGCGTCCCTTCAAAGCTTCCCGTGCTGGAATACGGATCGAGAAAGCTGTGGTACAGACCGGTGTAGAACGTGACGGCGCCGAGCGCGGCGACGATCGCGATCGCACCGAACAGGATCGGCGCGAGACGTTTCAACGCAGCACCGCGAACGGCAGTATCGCGACGATGCCGAGCACGACGGCCATCGGTTCGTTCGGCGCGGCAACCGCGTCGGGGACGTATCGCAGGAGCGACGTGAGCGAGAGCAGGAGCGACGCCGCGGCGACGCGCGTTCCCGGCGCCAGCGCAGCAACCGCAACCAGCCACAGCGCGTACCACGGATACGGATTCGGAACCAACACCCAGAGCGCGAGCGCTAGGTAGACCCACCCGTCCGGCTCGCCCCGGCGGAGGTGCGGGATCGCCGCGCGAACGAGCAAAATGCACGCCGCGAGCGCCGCAACGGCGGCCAGTGCCGGATACGCTGCGAAGATCGCCTGCAGCGAGGCTTGCGGTGCGTAGTGACCGCCCGGCGCGGTATCGGTGACGAGCGCGCGCACCAGCGGATACGAGAGTGCCAGCGTTACCGCGATGCCGGCGAGCGCGCCGAATCGAGCGCGCTGCGACGTGAAGATGAGTGGGAGCGCCGCAGCCAATCCCGGTGCTTTGATCGTTCCGGCGAGCGCCACGATCGCCGCCCCGGTCGCCGGCGCGCGACGGAGCAGCGCGAATCCGCAGAGCACGACGGCGAGCGCGAGCGCGTCGTTGTGCCCTTCGGCCGCGCACCAGATCGCGACGGGATTGAGCGCGATCGTCGCGGCCGCGGCCAGACGTTCACGGCGATCGCCGGGATACGCAGCGTAGGCCGCGACCGCGCAGAGAATCAGCGCGAGTGAGGCGAGCGCGCGCAGCCCGTCGAGTTGCGCGAGCACCCCAAACGGCGCGAGCGCCGTAAGCGTTGCGGCGGCGGCCGCGACGAACGCCGGGCCGTAGACGCACGCCGGCGGCGGATTCCCCCACTGCCATATGGCGGCCGCAAAGATGGGATTGCCGGCCGGAAGCACGGCATGCGAGTACGCCGCGATTCCGGTACGCGCCATCTCGCCGTACGCCGCATACGCGTAGACGTCGCTTGAGAAGAGCGCGGGCGCAAACCACGCGCACGCGATCGCGGCAGCCGAAACGCTCGTGATGAAGAGGATCGAAACGTCTTCACGTTCGGCGCGCAACATCGCTAACACGCGCAGATATGCCCATCCCGCGAGGGCCGTCGCGAGAGCGAGCGCGACGAGCAGGAGCGCGCCGAAGGCGTGCCAGTTCGTGACGACCGCTACGGGCTGCGCGAAGCCGCTCGCGGTCGATGGCGGCGCGTATGTCAGCAGCGCGCGTGCCGCGAGCGCGCCGGCGCCCAGCGCGATCGGAACGACCAGCGCGAGGCGCGCCGCCTTCATTCCGCGGTTGTGCGCTGCGTCGCGATGGCCGCGGCGCCGATGCCGAAGAGCAGCCAGAGCGGGCCGCCGACCTTCGGATAGAAGACGAGATAGTCGATGATTTGATGGAGCGACATCGCCAGCGCCGCTGCAAATGCGGCCAGCACCCACGGCGAACCCATGCGCAGCGCGCGTCCGAACGTCGCCAGCGTGGCGGCGACGATGCCGAGCGTCGCCAAAAACAGCACGATGCCGCCCTCGGCCAACGATTGCAGATACCAGCTGTTGGCGTGCGTGCGAACGCCTGCGACGCCGTAGTCGGCCAGCGACAATTCGTAGTTTCCGGCGCCGACTCCGGCGAGTGGATGACGTAAGAACATGCGCAGCGCGGCGCGATATAACTCGCTGCGATTACCGACGCCGCCGGCGTATTCCGGAGCGCCGAACGAGACGCGCAGAACGTCGGGGCTATGCGCGTACGCGATCCACCCGCCGACGCCGAAGAGGCCGGCGACAAACCCCGCAAGCGCCGGACGCAGCGCGCGCAAGGCGTCGCCGCGTGCCACCGCGACGAGCACGGCGCCGACGAGCAGCAAACCGAAAAGGCCGGCGCGCGAGAACGTCAGCACGTCGGCACACGTGGCGATCGCCAGCGCGACGTCCACGAGCGCGCGGCGTCGCGCGATCGCGAGTGCACCGAGCGTCGCGAGCGCGACTTCCAAGTAACCCGCGAGCTGGTTCGGGCCTTCCAGCACGCCGGCGATCCGCGGGACGATGGCCGCTCCGACGTAGAGACCGGATGGGGCGCCGAAAATTTCCTGCGCGAGTGCCGATAGCGAGACGGCGATGGCGGCGACGGCGATCGCGGTCGCGATCGCCGCTTCATTCGAATCGAGCCGGTAGCAGAGATACGCCGTGCCGAACAGCACGGCGTATTCGATGATTTTGAAGCTCTCCCGCAGCGTCGCGGCGGGATGCTCCGCTCCGGCGAACGAGAGCAGCGTCGCCGCGAGGTAGGCACCGATTGCTAAGAACAGCAGCGGTGCCGGCCGGTCGCGCGCGAGCCGCAGCACGCCGGAATACGTCGCCAGACCAACCAGTACGCCGAGTAGGACGACCTTCGGCAGCGAGATCGTCGTACCGAGCATGTCGCGCGAAAGATCGAAGGGCTGCGCGAGGACCAGAAGGACGAGGCCGTACGACGCGCGCCGCGCGCAGAGAAGCGCGGCGACCACGAAGGCCAGTGCAAAGAGCACCACGCACACGGGGTCGAGCGGGATCGGAAGATGGAATTGATCGATGACCGGGCGATAGGTCAACTGCGTTCGATGTCGGCGACCAGGTAGAGCGGACGGCCCTTGACCTCATCGTAAACGCGGCCGATGTATTCGCCCAGAATGCCGAGGCTCATCAGCTGCACCCCGCCTAAGAACAGCACGGCACAGATCGTCGAGGCCCAGCCGGGCGTGTATCCCGGCGGATTGAGACTGAACAGCTTGTATCCCAGCACGACGAGCGCGTAGACGAACGCGATCGCACTGACGACGAAGCCGAAGTACGACGCGAATCGCAGCGGAATGTCCGAAAACGACGTGATGCCATCGATGGCGAAACGCACCATCTTGGGCAGGGGATACTTCGTCGTTCCCGACAGGCGTTCGTCGCGGTCGTAGTCGACGCCGGTTTGATTGAACCCGACCCAGCTCACCATGCCGCGCAGAAACCGATGCCGTTCCGGCGAGCGGCGCAGCGCTTCGACGACGCGGCGGCTCATCAATCGAAAATCGCCGGTATCGACCGGAATCGAAACCTTGGTCAGCCGTTTGATCGTGCGATAGAAGAGGCTCGCCGTGAAGAGCTTGAACTTGCTCTCACCTTTGCGGGTGCGGCGCACGGCGTAGACCACGTCGTAACCGCCGCGCCACCGTTTCACGAAGGATTCGATCAGCTCCGGCGGATCCTGGAGATCGCCGTCCATGAGCACGACCGCATCGCCGGTTGCGATCTCGATACCGGCCGTCGCCGCAAGCTGGTGACCGAAGTTGCGCGACAAGCTGACGAGCACTAGGTGGGGACGACGCGTCATCTCCGCACGAATTGCGTCCAGCGTCGCATCGGTACTGCCGTCGTCGACGAGTACGATTTCGTACGACGGGCTGCCGGGCAGGCGCTCGACGATGGCGACGACTCGCTTGAGAAGCGGCGCAACGTTGCCCTCTTCGTTGAACAAGGGGACGACCACGCTGAGCACTGGGTTTGGCTCGTTTGAGACCATGGACGCGGCGGTTCGGGCCAGGGCGGAACCAGACCCGCCGGAGAGAATCAACGGTGCTGTGCTCTCCCCCCGTGTCTTTCCCGCAGCAGCTGCGCTGCTGGCCCTCGCCGCGTGCGCCCACCCGTCTCCGAAGTCGATTGCGGCCCCATCCGCGGCGCCGCCACGCCATCTTTCGCTGCGGACGCATCGATCCAACACCGCCGTCGCGTCGCCGCCGGCCACCCCGCCGCCTCGGTCGAGGCCGCAGCCGGTTGCGAAACCGACGCCGGTGCTGCGCGCGCCGGCCGCGCCGCCGCGCATATTTAACGTCGACATCGCGTCGCGCGTGCATTCCGGCCAACGCGTGACCGGGCACGTAACCACCTCATCCAACGTCGCCAGCGTCGAAGTGCGCATCGCGACCTACAGCGTCGTCATGCAGAAGACCGGTGTGGGAGCGTTTGCGATCGACTACTCGATTGCCGACATCCCGTTCTTTTTGCGCGGCACCTACACGATGCGCGTGATCGCGCGCAACGCGGCTGGCGATCGCGACGAGCGCACGATTCCCCTCACGATCGAATAGCCGTTCCTCTCGGCCAAGGGTCGGCCGGTCTGCCGCGAAGAACCGTTTCATGCGTGTCGTTACCATCGTCTTGGACTCGGGCGGGGTCGGTGCGCTTCCCGACTTTGCCGTCTATGCGGACGCGCCGGGGGCCAATACGATCGGAAACGTAGCCGCCCGCGTCGGCGGATTGCGGCTGCCGAATCTCGAGCGATACGGCCTCGGTTGCTTGGCGGAGATTCGGGGCGTCGCACCCGCGCCGGCTCCGGCAGCCCGCGTCGCCCGCCTCCGGTCGCGAAGCCGCGGGAAGGACACGATTACCGGCCACTGGGAGATGGCGGGGATCGTCACCGAGGTCCCGTTCCCGACCTACCCGGACGGCTTTCCGGCTGAGGTGGTGGAGGCGTTTACGGGGATAACGGGCCGGGCGCCCCTCGGCAATGTGACTGCTTCGGGGACCGAGATTATCGAAAAGCTTGGACCGGAGCACTTGGCGACGGGGCGGCCAATCCTCTATACTTCGGCAGATTCGGTCTTTCAGGTCGCGGCCCATGAGGAGGTGACCCCTCTTGCAACCCTGTACGACTGGTGCGAGCGGGCTCGCGGCATGCTCGTAGAACCCCACAATGTGAGCAGGGTCATCGCGCGGCCGTTCCGGGGAGAACCGGGGGCTTTCTATCGGACGCCGAATCGACGCGACTACGCAATCGAGCCGCCAGCTGGTCTGCTCGACCGACTCGCCGCCGGGGGTATCGAGGTGTACGCCGTGGGGAAAATCTGCGACATTTACTGCGGTCACGGAATCGCCTCGTCGGTTCGAGTCAGCGACAATCGTGACGCTATGGAGAAAACGTTCGATTTCTTGGCACGCGCGGATCGCGGCTTCATTTTTGCGAATCTCAATGATTTCGATTCGAAGTTCGGTCACCGGCGCAACGTACGCGGCTACGCAGAGGCTCTCGAGGAGTTCGATTCGATGATTCCAAGACTCGAATCGATGCTGCGAAACGGCGACGAGGTCATCGTAACCGCCGACCACGGATGCGATCCCACCGCACCCGGTTCGGACCATACCCGCGAGTACGTTCCGTTCGTGCACACGGGTCGCGGCGGAGGCCGCCTCGGCGACGTCGACGGTCTCGATGCGGTCGGCGCTGCCGTTCAAGGAGCGTTCGGACTCTAACGCATGCAAGTTGCAGTGAAGGCACCGGTCGAGCGCGAGGTCCCGGAATCGTGGTGGACGCTCAAGCGTTCCGTCGACGTCATTCTTGGAATCGTGCTCCTGATCGTAACGACTCCGCTCGTCGTCGTCGCCATGATCGCGATCGTCTGCGTCACGGGCGGCCAGCCGATCTTTTCGCAAGAGCGTATCGGCATGTACGGGCGGCGCTTTAAGATGTACAAACTGCGGACGATGGTCAAGAACGCCCACGAGATGCGCGAGGAGCTGATGCACCTCAACGAGGTCGACGGCCCCGTTTTCAAAATCCGCAACGACCCGCGGCTGCACCCGCTGGGGAGCTTCTTGCGCCGGAGCAGTCTGGACGAACTTCCGAATTTGCTCAACGTGATCATCGGCGACATGTCGCTGGTCGGGCCGCGCCCGGCGCTACCGTGCGAAGTGGAGCACTACGACGCTTACGCGCTGCGCCGGCTCGAAGTGCCTGCAGGCATCACGTGTCTTTGGCAGATCAACGGTCGCAGCGAAGTGAACTTCGACGAGTGGATGCGGCTCGACAACGCCTACGTCGATTCGTGGACGCCGCTCGGCGATCTCGCGATCATCGTTAAGACCGTACCCGCCGTGTTGCGGAAGGACGGCGCTCATTAAGCAGCACCTCCGCGTCGTCCGGCCGGGAAAGGCCCGCCCGCACCGTTTTTCAATCGCGGGTTCGACGCTCTTCATTATGGCCGCCACCTTCGCGTCGACGCTGCTCGGCTTCGCGCGCGAAGTCGTGAGCGCGCGCTACTACGGTACGCGTTGGGAGATGGATACGTTCCTGGCCGCGGCGACGATTCCAACCATCCTGTTCGGCGTCTTCAACGGCGCGCTGGTCAGCGCGCTCGTCCCGACGTTTTCGGAGTACCTCGCTCACCGCAAGGAAGACGAGGCGTGGCGTCTGGCCAACACGGTGCTGAACATCCTGGCCATTCTGCTCACGGTGTGCGCGATCGTCGGCTACTTTGCCGCGCCGTGGTACGTCCCGCTGATTTTCCACGGATTCCCCGCGCCGCAGATGGGCGTCGCGATTCGGATGACGCGCTGGCTCATGCCGAGCATCATCGCGGTCAGCCTTTCCGGCGTGCTCGCGTCGATGCTCAACGCGTACCATCGTTTCCGGTCGACGGCGATGATCGGCGTCGCGGTCAACGTCGTGACGATCGGGACCGTGCTGTTCTTCAACAGCTCGATAAGCATTTACGCGCTGGTGCTCGGTACGACGTTGGGATTGATCGCGCAGATGCTCGTTCAGCTTCCCGCCTTCCTTTCGATCGGGAAGTACCGGCCGATCATCGATCTCGCGCATCCGGGGCTGAAGAAGATCGGGCTGCTGCTCGGGCCGATTATCGTCGGCTCGGCCGCCGGTCAGCTCGCGCTGTTCTTCGATCGTTTCTTTGCATCGACGCTCGCGCCCGGCTTTATGTCCGGGATGAATTACGCGACCAAGCTCGTGAACTTTCCGCAGCAGATTTTCGCCGCGGCGATTGCAACCGTGATCTTCCCGCTGCTCGCCGCGCAGTTCGCGCGCGAAAACCGCCACGGCGTCGCGCGCAGCGTCGTCACCGGGTTGCGCTTGGTCAACTTCATTACCATTCCGTCGGTCTGCGCGCTCGTCGTGCTGGCACATCCGATGGTCCAAGCACTCTTCGAGCGCGGAACCTTCCAGGCCAGCGCCACCGACCTGACCGCGGGACTGCTCCCCTATTCGGCGCTCGGGCTCGTCGCGCTGGCGGCCAACGTCGTGCTCACGCGCTGCTGCTTCGCTTGTAAGGAAACGCTCTGGCCGGTGACGATCTCGGTCGGCACGGTTATCGTCAACGTCCTGCTCTCGCTGGTCTGGCTGCCGACACTCGGCGCGCGCGGCCTCCTGCTGGCGAACTCGGTCAGCCAGATCATGCAGGCCGTGCTGCTGCTGATGCTGATCGCGCGGCTGGTTCCGGGAATCGATTGGGGCGCGCTCGTCGTGTCGACGGCGAAGATCGCGCTCAGCTCCCTCGCGATGTTCGCGGCACTGCATTGGATCGGGGCGCTCGGCGTTACGCCCGAACCGACGCTGGCGTCGCGCGCGTGGTTTCTCTTCGGGCAGATCGCCATCGGCGGTATGATCTTCGTTGCCGTCGCGCGCATGCTCAACGTCGAAGAACTCGAGCTGGCCCGGCGCACCATCGTCGCCAAATTCGAGCGCAACGTCATGAGCCCACCGGAAAATCGCGAAGCGCCCATCGCATGAAGATCCGCGGCATGGTCTCGATCTTGATGCCGGCCTTCAACGAGTCGGAGGACATCGACCGCAATCTGCGTGAAGTCGTCGACACGTTCACGCGCTTCGCGGAAGAGTTCGAAGTCATCCTCATCGACGACGGCAGCGGCGACGAAACCTATCTCTACGCCGCGCGCGTTTCCCGCGAGTTTCCCGACATCGTGCGCGTCGTGCGCTACGACGTTAACGAAGGCAAGGGCAACGCCTTGGTCGTCGGGTCGTCGTTCGTCCGCGGCGAGTACGTCGTCTTCATGGATGCCGACATGGATCTGCATCCGTCCCAGCTTCCGGTTTTTTTCGAAATTATGGAGCGCGAAAACGCCGACGTCGTCGTCGGCTCGAAATGGCATCCGAAGTCGCAGGTTACGTACCCGCCGGTCCGCCGCCTTTACAGCCTCGGATACTTCGCGCTCACGCGCCTGCTCTTCGGGCTGCCGCTGCGCGACACGCAGACCGGCCTCAAACTCTTTCGAACCTCGCTGATTCGCGACGTGATCCCGCGCGTGCTTTCGAAGCGCTTCGCCTACGACGTCGAACTGCTCGCGGTCGCGCACCGTCGCGGATACCGAATCGTCGACGCCCCCGTGCGGCTGGAATATCAGCGAACGCTCGGGCGCTTGCGCTTCGGTGCGGTCTGGCGGACGTTCCAAGACACACTCGCCGTGTTCTACCGCCTGAATTTCTTACGGTACTACGATCGGCCGGTCGAGCAGCTTGCGATCCCGACGCGAAGCGATCCGCGAGAGCTTCGTCACGAAGAATGCCAGGAGCCGGCCGGCGCCAAAGCCATCGAGGTCGAGGCCCGGCGTTGAGTGCCGGTACGGCCGACCGCAAACACATCGTATTCTTCGGTTGGCGGGACTTGCGCGATCCGAGAGCGGGTGGCGCGGAGTACTACGCGCACGATCTGCTCGCGACGCTAGCGCGGGCCGGTTTTCGCTGCACGCTCTTCGTCAGCCGCGCCAAAGGCCAGCCGGACCGCGAAGAGCGCGAATACTACACGGTGATTCGTAAGGGCAACCGCGTAACGTGCCGTTTCCACGCGGCCGCGTGGCTGGCGCGAAACCGCGACGACGTCGATTGCGTCGTCGACGAGTTAAGCACGTTGCCGTTCCTATCGCGCCTGGTCGCGCGCGACAAGACGGTCGTGCTCGTGCATCAGCTCGCGCGCGAAGTGTGGTGGTTCGAAGCACCGGCGCCGATCGCGGCCGTCGGCTTCGCGCTCGAACCGCTGATGGTGCAGATCTATCGCAGCGCACCGGCGATAACGGTTTCCAAGTCGTCGGCGGCCTCGCTGCGCGAGATTGGCTTGCGCGGGCCGATCGAGATCATCGAAAATCCGCTCGAGCCTCCGGTCGAGGCCGCATCCGCGTTCGTTCGCGGTAGAATCGGATTCGTCGGACGTTTGACGCCGTCGAAGCGCGTCGATCATATCGTACGCGCCTTTGGGATGCTCGCCGCGCGGTGGCCGAAGGCCGAGCTGTGGATCGTCGGGGGCGGGGAAGAACGCACGCTCGCATCGCTGCGAGCGCTCGCGAAGCGCTTGGGATGCGAGGATCGCGTTCGTTTTACCGGACACGTACCCGGAGCGGAGCGCGACGCGATTTTAGCCTCGCTCGATTGTTTGGTTATGGCGTCGGCGCGAGAGGGATGGGGCCGCGTCGTTTCTGAGGCGGCGCGTTACGGCGTGCCGTCGGTCGGCTACGACGTGTACGGCTTGCGCGACGCGATCGTCGACGGCAAAACCGGATTGCTCGTGCGCGATCAGCGCCCCGAAGCGCTTGCCGTCGCGATCGAACGCCTCCTCGAAGACGAATCGCTGCGCGGCCGCCTCGGAGCCGAAGCTGCGCGCTATCTCGGCGCCTTCGGCTACGATCGGTTCGAATCGCGCATCCTCCGGTATTTCACGAACCTGCCTCGGAGCGAGCCGGCGTCGGCGCGCGCACTGAGTGCCTGACGGCAGATCGCCGTCGAGCGCCGGTAAGCCGTGGAGCGCGTCGATCGCCGTGGTTTGCGGGCTCGCGTTCGCTGCGTTTCTCGCCGGAACCGGCGTACCGGCGCTGCGGCACGACTGGGTATGGGTAACCGGGAACGGATTTTTTTCAAACACCTGGAGTTCGCTGGGCGGCTGGAACGCCATCGGTATCGGAAGTCCGCGACCGTACCCCTCCGATTATCTCCTCGCCATCGCGAACCTCGTGCTGGTCGCGGCGCTCGGATCGTACGGCGCGTTCATCGCCAATGCGTTCGCGATCGGCGCCGTTTGCGCGGCGGGTGGGGTCGCAGTGTCGCAGCGTTTTACCTCGTCGCGCGCGGCGTGGATCGCCGCCGCGACGTTCGCGGTTTTCAACCCGTGGGTGTACAACAAGGTCGTAGCCGGTCACATCGCGATGGTGCTCGCGTTCGGCGCGACGATGCTGCTGCTGGCCGAGCTCTCGAAGGAGCGGCCCTCGACGTTCAACGCCGGACTCTACCTCTTACTGACGATGCCGCAGCTTCAATACTTTCTTCCGCTGCTGGGCGCGTTCGCGATTTGGACGTTCGTTCGTCGCCGGCGCGCGGGCGCGCTGGGCGTCGTCCTGCTCGCGTCGATGCCGATTTGGATCGGGCTGCTTTTCGACCGGACCTACTTGTTGTCGATACCCTACACGCAGTCGTGGCAAGCCGATGCGTCGCTCGATCCGGTTCGCGCCCTCGAACTGAGCGGCTACTTCGCAAAATACAGCGACGCGCTGCCGCCGGTGGCCGGTGCGGCGTGCTGGGCGATCCTCGCTCTGGCGGCGGCCGGAGCAATCGTCGAGTGTATCCGGCGCCCGTTGCGCGCCGCGTGGCTCGTCGCGCTTGCGATCGCATTGTGGCTGTTCGTCTCCGGTGCAAAGGGCGCGTTCGGGGCGGCGTATTTATCGATCGTCGCGCGGTTCCCCGAAAGCGGACTCTATCGCGAACTGTACGATCTCGTGGGCTTCCTCGCTATCGGCTATCTCGCCGCGGCGGCGGCCGCGGTACGGCGCTTCGCAGTGCTGCAGTGGGTATGGCTTCCGTGCGGCGTCGCGTTGGCAGCGGCGTGGATCTTCGCACCGCCGAGCCGCTTCTGGGTACCGGCGCGCGACTTGCCGCCGCTCGCGGTCGATGCGCCGGCGAACACGCGATACGCGCTGATGCCGCCGATGCAGCCGCTGTCGTTCAACGGCCGCGGCGACGGACTCGACCCGAACGCGGTCGTTCTGGCCGGAAACGTCGTCGCGCTCAACACCGTGCAATTCAGTTTCCCGGAGACGCCGGCGCTGGCACACTACGCTTTCACGGGCGACGACGGCTGGCTGCGTGCGCTTAGCGTCGCGCAAATCGTCGATCGAACCGGATTTCGCACCAACCTGAACAGCCTGCGCATGCAGTTCGCGCTGCCACCGAAACCGTTTCTCGCGGCCGGGCGCAGCCATCGGATCGAAGCCATCGTGGAATTGAACCTGACCGGCGTTCCCGCGCTCGCGGCGCTGCCCCAGGCGCCGTCGGAGAACGCCGTCTTTTTCGGTGACGCGCACGGCGTCGAAGGTCCGGCAGTTCCGGCTGCGTGGCGCGACGCAGCTCCGGTCGTTCCGGTGCGCCCGTCGTCGGGAAGCGTTTTCGCCGCCGACGGATGGGTGGACGTTCGCCCCGCGTTCGCCGTTGCGCCGCGCTTCGCACAAGGGATCGGCGGTGCGATGACCACGAATGCGGATGCGATTCTGCCCGTCGATCCATCGCTCGAAACGCTCGCGTTCGTCGAGGGCCGGATCGAAGATTCGCAAGGCCGCACGTTGGCGAGGTCGACGCACGGATATCGCTGGCTGCCGCCATTCGGCGTCGCGACCGTGCGCTGCGCCGGCACGTGCGTCGTCGCCGCGCAAAGCTCGGGCCCCCCGGCGCTAACTCCCGCGCAGTCCGACGCGTGCAGCGGCGCGCCGCCGTTCTCCGCACCCGCCGCGTGGATCGCCATTGCAGACCTTCCGCCCGCGACGACGTGTTTGATGCGATACAACGTCCGGTTCGACAGACACTGGACCGCGTTCGCCGGCACGACGGCGCTCGGTCACGTTGCAATCGATTCGATCGTCAACGGCTGGATCGTTCCGGCGCACGCGCAGTCGGAGCGCGTCGTCGCGATCGAGACCGTAGCCTGTGCGCAGTTCGCGTTTATGGCTCTCGCCGTTCTCGTCTTGCTCGGGGCCGGCAGCGCGCGCGCGTACGCCCAGTTGAAGCGATGAGCTCGCGCACGCGCGTCGTCATCGTGACCTACAACGCCGGCGATTTCGTCGATGCGTCGATCGATTCGACGCTGGCTCAGACGGTCGCGTGCGAAGCGATCGTCGTCGATAACGCATCGACCGACGGCTCGATCGAGCGCCTTCGCGCGAAATATCCGCAGTTGACGATTCTTTCGAAGTCGGAAAACGGAGGTTTCGGCAGCGGCGTCAACGCTGGAGTGCTTTACGATACCGGCGCGCGTCCGGATTTTATCGCGCTGCTCAATCCGGACGCCGCGGCGGCCCCGGATTGGATCGAGCGGATGACGGCGTGGATGGAAGAGCGCGGCGTCGATCTCGCTTCAAGCGTCGTGCAAGGTGACGGACGCGCGTTTTTTGCCGGCGGCAGCTGGGTGCCGTTTCTCGGCCTTCCGCGAACGCACTTCACGTACGCGGGCGAGCGTGCCGATTGGGTGAGCGGCTGCGCGATGGTCGTGCGAACGGCGCTTTTCGACCGATTAGGCGGTTTCGATCCCGGATATTTTCTTTATAGCGAAGACGTCGACTTCTCCATGCGCGCCGCCGCGCTTGGCGCGGTACTGGGCGTTTACGAAGAGCCGCTGGTCAGTCATCCCGAACCCGGCAGGAGCACCAATACGCTCGGTTCCGCGCGCAAGCATCGCATCTCCATGGCTTCGAAAGGACGGCTCCTGCGCCGGTTTTCGCGCGGAATCGCGATGCCGAGCGCCGTGCTGTTTCAAACGCTCGTCTCGCCGGCTCTCAACGGGGCGTCCCTGCGCGATTATCCGTCGCTAGCGCGCGCGTTTCTAGAGGGATTCCGCGGCGCCGGTCCCGTACGGGCAGGCCTGTGAAGAGTCCGTCGAACGCATCAGCGGCCCGCATCCTTGCGATTGCCGCCCTTGTCGTGGTGACGGCGAGTGCGGCGTACTACGTTGTTTCCGCCGTGCCGCCGTACGGCTTCTACTACGATCTCGGCGCCAACGTGGCCGCGACGTCGATGATCTCCAATTGGATGCGCGGCTTTGCCGACGTCTGGGATGCGTTCGGGTGGGCCGGTTGGGGCGAGCGCACCCCCTTTACGTACGCGCCGATGACGGTATACGGCATCGCTGTGCCGATCGCAAAGATCCTCGGCGGCAACGCGTTCGCCGCGATTAAGGCGATGCAGGTCATCGACCTCGCGACCGCTTGGGCATCGGCCGCTTACCTCTACGCCGTGTTGCGCGGCCGCTCGGCGTGGGCGTGGATCGCCGGACTCTTGTACGCGCTGTTGCCGGAGCACGTGCTGATGATCCGCGGCAACATCGAGTTCGGGTTCGTCTCGGCGCTCGTACCGCTGGCGCTCGCGTGTCCGATCGTTCTCGTACGACGCTACGGGCTTGCCGCGCTGCCGTTCTGCGGCGCGCTCGTCGGATTGTTTACGACCGATATGGTCGTCGAATATGGAATCTTCGTCGGCATCCCGGCAGTTTTGACGGCCATCGGCCAGGCATACGAACGAGCGCAGCGGTTTCGCTGGTTCGCTTTTTCAGCGCTGAGCCTGATCGCGTTCGCGGCGGTTGCGGCGTATACGGCGGTCCCGACAATCGCTTCGCACGCCCTGTTCTCGCCGCCCGTCTCGACGGATGCGGCGCTGCAGAGCGGCCAGTTCAGTGTCTTCGCCGAGAGCCCGCTGGCCCTGGCATCGTTGATGCTCAACGAGGCGCTCGCCAATCCCCGCGTCGAGTTTTCGCTCGGAGCGACGATTTGGGTCGTGCTGCCGGTCGGCCTAATTCTCTGGGGCCTCGCGATCGGCTGGGCGGTCCGCGGCATCCGGCTTGCGTCGTTCGCTCCCGGCGAAGGGTCGCTGCTGATCTGCGCGGCTGCGTGCGCGCTCGTTTCGATGGGCGGCGTCATTCCCGGCGTCGGTCTGATCTGGTGGCTGATCTCCCATTTGCCAGGCCTCAACATGGTGCGTACGCCCGATCGCTTTATCGCAATCGTGATACCGGTCGTCATCGTCGCCGCGGTTTCGTCGCTCGAATACCTGACCGCTCGCGCGACTGCGAAAAAACTTGCCTACACCGCACTCGGCGTCGTGGTCGCCGCGAGCTTCGCACTGTTCTTCGGGTATCGGGTTTTCCTCGGCGATACCAACGCGCTCGAAGAGCGGCTCCCGCACCTCGATCGAATCAACGCCGTCGCCGAATCGCGCGGAAATCGCGCGACGAACTTAGCGCTGGTTCACGAGGGTTCGGTGTTCGATACCTCGCTGTACGCGATGATGATGCCGAATCTCGATTTCGCGGCCGACTTCACGCAGCGTTACGAAGGCGATGGGCTCGGCGGCACCGGTATGCTGGCTCGTGCGAACGTAGCGACGGTCATCGCATCGCCGCCCTGGACGCAGGATTCCCCGCTCATCGCGCAATCGGCGATCCTGCGAGCGAACTTCCTGCACTTGCTCGACGGCGATGCGACTTCGGTTGCGGCGTACGGCGTGGAGCCCGTGCGCGGCTTCGTCCATCCGGTCGCGATGGCATGTCTCGACGGCGGCCCGGGCATGCTCGACTACCTCGAAGTTCTTCCGGCGTTCGCTTCCAGCGCGTTCCTTCCGAACGGCCGCAATTGCGATCGCACGCTATATACCGATTCCGCGCCGGCGCCGGCCATACTGGGCGGCACGACGGTCGCGCAGTTCCCCGGGACGGCGCTATTCGCCGGCACCGGCGTACTGCGCGACATCGACTATCGCGTCGCGCTCGGCCGGTTCTTTCTGAATAATCCGTGGTATCGCAATGCGATCGACGGCGACAGTCCGCAGCTCTCCGACGGGGCGGTGTCGCTCGATACGGGAAAGAGCGGCGGCGCATCGTTCGCGCTCGCGCGGGGCGGCGACTACGCCGTTGCGCTGCGAGCAGCCTGTCATGGAACCATTCACGCAACGCTGCAAATCGATGCTGGGACGGCAATACCGTTCGTCTGCGAGGCAGCTCCCGGTTTCTCGTGGACCGAGATCCCGATCGGACGGCGCAGTGCGGGCGCGCATCGATTTCTGGTAACGGCCGGCGAGTTCGATACAAGCGCTGCGGTCGCGCAAACGACGTGGCACTTCGGCGTCGACGGCGTCGTGGTCGTCGAGCGCGGCCGCACGCCGGAGGCCTCTCCAGGTGCATCCGCCTTCGCATTTTCGGCGGCGCGATTCGAAACCACGGTTCCGCTGCCCGTCCCGGCGGTGCTGACGCTGGTGAGCGCGCCCGGCTTCGACGTCGTGCCGGGCAGCATCGATGCCGCTCGCGCGATGCTGCTGGCGCGCTCCGCCGATGCGATTGCAAACTACCGCTTCGCCGGAACCGCGGGGCGTTATCGAGTTTCTGCCGTGGCCTATGCCGATGGAAGCGTTGCGAGCGGAACCTATCTCGGTATATTGCGCGACGGAAGATGCTGCGCCGATCTTTCTTCGATAAATCACGATCGCGGGCCGCAGCTCTACGCCGAGGGCACGCTCGCGCTGCGGCCCGGCGACCGCGTCGCCGTCGTCCTGCACATGCCGGCCAACGATCCGCTCTCGGTTGCGCAACTCCTCAGCGTCGTCGTCGAACCGGATCCGAAGCCGGTGCGAGTCGACGAAGGGCGTTCGCGCTACGGTGCGTGGTTCGATTTCGTCGAGCGCGCGAAGAAGTACGACCCGGTCGTTCCCACCGGACCAACGCCGGTTCCCGGCCACGCGGCGCTGACGCCGTATTATGGGTTAGCGCTCTGGTCGAAACCGGCGACGCTGTCGGTTGCCGGCTTTCCGTCTTCGACGCAGAACGGGCCAACCGCATTTTCGGCCAATCTCGTTGGGGGCGGTTCGGCGATCGTGCGGCTTACGTGCGGAGCAAACTCGGCAACGGCTCGCCTGACGGCGCCCGGCGGCGACGTTACGCTCGGGCCGTCGCCCGCATCCGATTGCCGCGTCGATATCGCAAGTCGCGATCCGGGGTTCTACCTCAAACAAGCCTCCATTACGCGCGCCATCGCGGCGGTCGATCTTCGCGGAACGCGCTGGATAGCCGCCGGAACGTATCGCGCGCAGATCGTCCGTCGCGGAGGAGAACCTGCAACCGGAACGCTGTTCGTCGACGGGCGCGCGACGCGCGGGCTCGCGCGCATAGCGCGCAGCGGTTTCCACGTTCTGCTTTGGAGCGGCGCGCCGCCGGATGCATTCATGGTTGCGATGGTGCCGGTTGCATGGCCGCAGGCGACGCCCGGAATCGCCGTAACGGCCGATGCATCCCAGCGCTGGTCGATACACCTCGACCGAACGACCTCGCTCGAGGGCGCCGTACTTTCGGATGACAATTGGCGGCTGACGTCGGGCGGACGCTCCGTTACCGGCGCGTCGTGCGATCTGGAAAATACATGCTTTGCAAACGTGCCGCCCGGCGACTATCGGCTGTGGCATGCGTGGCCCGGATACGTGCTCGTCGGTTTCGCGATCACGTTGCTGGCGTGGTTCGCTGCGGGCGGCTTGCTCGTGACGGCTGTGAGAAAAGCAAGAGTCTGATGCGCGCGTCCGGCATTGCGTTCGCTGCCGCGTCGATCGGCTGGATCGTCTTCGCGCTGTACTACATCATTAGCCCGCTGCCTCCGCACAATTTCGCCGCCGACCTCGGGTACAGCATCGTCGGAATCGGCCGCATCGCCGCCCAGGCAACGTCGTGGCACAACGTCGCCGATATGATCGGTTGGGAGACGTGGAACGATTTTCCATCCTTCCTATACGCGCCCGCAGGCCAATACGTACTCGCCGTGCCGCTGGACAAACTGCTTGGGGATCCGATTCGAACGGTGAAGTTCGAACAAATCGTAACGCTGTCGCTGGCGTTCTTCGGCATGTCGAACTTATATGCGGCGATCTTCCGCCGCACGTTCTGGCGTTGGTTCGCTGCGTTCTTATATACGGTAATCCCGCTTTCGTCGACCCTCATCCAATGGGACGGCGACTTCGCGTGGATCGTCGCGCTCGCGCCGTGGGCGCCGCTCGCGGCGCTCGCGCTGGGCCGGCGCTTTGGTGTGGCGGCGCTGCCCGCGGCGGGCGTGATCTGCGCCCTAGTTACGTTCTCGTTCAGTCCGGAGCAAGGGTTGACGCTCGGCCTTCCGCTGCTCGCGTTCACGCTGGCGATCTATCGGCGGGATCGCATTGCGACACCATGGGTCGGCATCGCGGGTTCGCTCATCGCGCTGGCGGTCTTCCCCGCGTTCGTCGTTCTGCAGACGCGCTATGGTCCGCATCCGATGTGGTGGACGTCCGGCACGCTCGCCGAGTTCGGCGCCGACAGCAGCGGCTTGCGCTCGCTCTTCGGCCAAGGGGTCCTCGAACTCATCGGCGGCGTTTACCGCGAGCAATTGGTCTCCGGCGATGCCTACTTCAACGCGTCCTCCTCGCTGGGTTATGCCGTCGCAGGCGGCGCGGCGTCGTTCTTCCTAGTCGCATGGGGGTTTGCATCGTGCGGTGCGGGAGCGGTTCTGCGGCGCTGGTGGCCGGCCGCCGCTGCGGCGGCCGTTTGCGTCGTACTGGCTTGTGGAACGCGTCTGCCCGTGGTCGGACCGTTGCTTTGGAACGGTGCGATCGTCCACGTTCCGCTCCTGAACGCACTTCGCACGCCGGATCGCTTCGTGCAAATCATGGCGCTGCTGGTATCGCTCGCGGCAGCATACGCGTTGCAGCGCGGCTTCGAACGGAAACGCTCGCGGCGATGGGTCGCGCTCGCGGCGGTAATCGCCGTGGCCGGGTATGGGGCGTTCTTCATTCGGGAAGGTGTCCTCGGGTTTGCCGACGCCGGCCGCCTTCCGGACTATGCGGCGATAAACGAGAGCGTTCAAAGCATCGGCGGGCGAACGGCGGTCTACGCGTTTCCGGTCGGCGGCTCTCCGCTCGACTTTGCGGCGTACGCGCCAAACACCGCGACGGCCGAATTTACATGGAGCCTCATGCAGCGGCACGTCGACGAGGACGGCGGCTTGGCGCTCTTGCGGAGAGCGGCAGTGCGCTCCGTCGTAACGTCGCCGAATTGGACGCAGCCGTCGATCGTCGGACTGCCCGCGGACATGGCGCAGCCGGTGGAACGCTCGCGCTTTTCGCGACCGGTCTTTTCGGGCACGAGCGGCGCGCGCGTCTTTCGAATCGACGGCGCACGTCCGATGGCGGTTGCCTCGACGATCGTGTGTACGTACGCGGGACCGTCGGGGTTCGAACGAGCGGCCGGCGAGCGATTCCTCGAATCGGCTGCGCTCGTTCACGGCGCTCGCGCCGGATGCGCGCGAACCGTGCTCGCCGACGCGGACCCGCTCGACGCAGCGATCCCTTCGCAGGCAATCGCGACCTGGGTTGGCGGCGAGCTTTTTGGAAATCTCGGCCTTCCGACGGAGAATCGGTTCGAAATCAATCGGATGCAGATCGCGTTGCCGTGGTATCGCGATGCCTATGGCGGCGACTCTCTGCTCGCCGGCAACCCCCTCGTCACCGCGGCATCCGGATCGTCGAACCCGGCAGTCTTCACGGTCACGCGGGCGGGAGAATACAGCGTCTATATTCGCGCGAGCGGCCCCGCGGCGTTCCACGCTGCCTTGGCGAGCGGCCGCGTAGCCGACGCTTCGAGCGAGCGCGCGCGCGGATTCCGCTGGATCGAACTTCCCTTAGGAGAGCTCGCATCGGGTCCGCAAACGCTGGAGCTGTCGATTCTGCGTTTCGTTTCACTCGGTCAGAAAGTCGCGATCGACGAAGTTGCGATCGCTCCGACGGCGATCGTGCTTCCAAATCTGCCGGTCGATGCGGCGATCGTGTCGGCGCGCGAGTTCTCACCGCCCGGCGGTACCGACCTGCGCGAGCCCCTGTATCTTTTCCCGAAGATGTCCGGATCTTCGTGGAGCGCCGACGTTCCGAACGTGCACCCCGACGCAGGCATGCAGGTTGGAATCATCAACGGCCAGCCGCAGATACTCTCGACGCGCCCGCGCGCTCGCGTACGGTTTCGGTGGGATGGACGCAGCGGCGCGTACGTGGCCTCGGCAAACGCATGGCTGGCAGGCGGCGGTTCGCACGACACCATTTCGTCGCCGGCCTCGAGCTTCGTCTCTCGTTACGACATTTCGCTTTCGCCGAAGCCGGCATTCGGGTTTCTGAACGTGCGCCACGGCGATCCGATCGACGTGACCCTCACGACGGGAGGCGAAGGCGCCGATTCGCTGACGCAGCTCGTGCTGTTGGGCGTTCGCGCGGGTGTGGAACGGCCGACGGAGTATGACGAGCGCGGCGAGACGTGGCGCTTCGATACGGATTACTCATTGGCGCTCGTGGAAGCGATGCACTCGCGGCAGGTTTCGGTCGCAGCCGGTATGTTGCGCGCGCCCGCCGGAACGGTGGCTGAGATTCCGTTTCATCCGGACGTGACCGACGGCCGCGTTACGGCCGAACTTCAGTTTGCCGGCGGCAGTGCCCGCGCGACTCTGCGTTGCGGAGGCGCGAACGACACGGTCGACGCGGGAGCGGGATCGATGAACCCGCAGAGCACGGATCTTTCCGTCGTGCGTACCGGCGACGGTCCGTGCGCGCTGCGCATCGAGTGGCGTTCGGGCGATTTTCAGTTGAAGTTCGTCCACATTCGGGCGGTGGGCTCGACTCTGCTCGGCTGGACCGCGCAGCAGTATTTTGCCGGCGGGTCGTACCGCTGGCAGTCCGCCGGCGCCGGCCGCGTCGCACTTTCCATCGACGGCATCTCGTGGAACCCGGGCCAGACGCGGCAGCTGACGGCCGGCGTGCACCGTTTGACCCTCGAGCGCGCTCCGACGGAGCTGCCGCCGTTGGAATTCTTTCGCGATGGCGCGTGGCCGCTTGCGCCCGCACCGGACGCGTCCGTCGTCGAGCGTTCCTCCACCGCTTGGAGCGCGCATTCCGCCGTACCCGCGACGATCGAGATTGCGGAACTCAACGACGGCAATTGGTTCGCGCGAGGAAGCGGTTCGGCGAATGCGGGTTACGAGTGCGACCTCGTCAATACGTGCTTCGACGTAGCCGGCTCGCAAGACGTGTCGATCGGCAGGACTCTGTCGAAGCCGCTTCTGTTGGGGTTCGCCATCACGATAAGCGATGTTCTTATCGCCGCGCTCATCGTACTCTTGGCCGCGATGTCTGTTCGCGGCGCGAAGCCTCGGCGCTTGCGCGCGAAGTAACGCCGCTTTTCTAACTGGCTCCGGTGCGACCCCTCGATATGTCTTTCGTCTGAGGCCTCCAGTGGCAGGGACGACCGCGCCGGAGCGGGTAACGAAGCGCGCCATGGATTTGCTTCGCCGGATTTTTTACTTCGTCCGCGACGTTTTCAAGCGTTTCGGTCTCGAGCTGCGTTACGTTCCGATGCCCAAAGCAGATATTCCGGACCGCGAATTCTACGCGCCACTCTTTTCGCCGTGGATGCTTCCGGTATGGCGCAAGAAACTGCGCGCCGACGATCTGCAAGCAGTCGCGCCGGTCGACCGAAAGTACGTACTATGGCAACTCGCAACGCAGTGCGCCAGGAGCGTAGACGGAGACGCGGCCGAGTGCGGCGTTTATCGCGGCGGGACGGCCTACGTCCTCGCGCGCGCGCTGCGCGAAGCCGGAACGCAACGCAAGCTCCATCTGTTCGATTCGTTTAGCGGGATGCCGGAAACGAGCAAGGATTACGACGTTCACCAGGAAGGCGACTTTAGCGACGCACCGCTGGAACAGGTCAAGCGTTATCTCTCGGATTACGCGAGCGAGCTCGTCTTTCATCCCGGCTTTGTTCCGGCGACGTTTGCCGGTCTGGAGGGGACGACGTTTTGCTTCGCCCACATCGACCTCGACCTGCACGACGCGATTCGCGATGCAACGGCCTTCATCTATCCACGCATGCCTCGCGGCGGCGTGATCGTTTACGACGACTATGGCTTTCCGACTTGTCCGGGCGCGCGCAAGGCCGTTGACGACTTCTTTGCGGATAAGCCGGAAATGCCGCTGGTCCTTCCAATGGGCCAGTGCCTCGTTCTTAAACTGTAACGGCCCTGCAGGTGCAAGAAAGGAAGGCCTTTAGAATTGAGCTTTGAAGTGTGGGGTTTGCTCGAAAGGGACGCGTTGCAGGGAGTCTCAGGTGTCTGAAAAGTCGGTATTAATAACGGGCGGTGCGGGGTTCATCGGCTCCCACTTCGTCGATGATCTCGTACGTGCCGGTTATCGCGTGAGAGTATTCGACAATTTCTCAAGCGGACTGCGCGAGAATCTTGCCGGCGTGATCGACGACGTGGAGATCGTGAGCGGCGACATTCTGGACTCTGAAGCACTCGACAAAGCCGCCACGGGCATGGACGTCATATCGCATCAGGCCGCGCAGCTCGAGATTACGAAATGCATGGAAGATCCGCTCGGTGACCTGCGCACCAATCTCGTCGGGACGATCAACGTGCTCGACGCCGCCCGGAAGGCCGGCGTACGTCGCTTTATCAACGCCTCGTCGGCTTGCATCTACGGGCAAGCGGTACGTCCACCAAGCCGCGAAGACGATAGCCCCCACGATCCGAACTGGTCGTACGGCGCGAGCAAGCTGGCAGCCGAAAAGTACGCTCAGGTCTTTTCGCACGACTACGATTTCTCCGCATTCTCGTTGCGGTATGGCATCGTTTATGGGCCGCGCGAATGGTACGGACGCGTACTGACGATTTTCCTGCGACGCGCTCTGAGCGGAAACGCGCCGGTCATCTTCGGCAAAGGCGAACAGCTCCGCGACTTCGTGTATGTCGGCGACGTCGTGCGAGTCCACCGCGCTTGCGTCGAGACCGGCCTTCAAGGCGCGCATGCGTTCAACGCTGCGACGGGGATCGCGACGTCGATCGCGACCCTTGCCGATATCGTCGCAGAAGAAACGGGAACGAGCCTCGAGCCGCTCCACGAGGAAATTGCTCCGGGGCAACGCTCGGCGTTGGTCGACGGGCGTCTGCGCCTCCCGTCCGAACTCGAAGTGATGCAGCTCTCTCCGGAAAAGACCGAACGGCTGCTGGGCGTGCTGCCGTCGACGCCGTTGCGCGAGGGTATCCGTAACGAATGGGTGTGGCTGCGCGAGAACGCAGACCGCTGGTCCGTCATGCACTATTAAGGCCTCTTTGTAAGGAACCGTATGTCAGAGAAAAGCGATTTCGGGCTCTCCACGTATCCGTCGTCGGGCGACGTGCTCGAACTCAATAAAGAACTTGAAGCGCTTCTCGGCGACTCTCCAATTCCGCACAAGGAGTTGGTGGAGCAGTTCGCATTGTACGCTACCACGGCGTCGCTGCGGCGTTTCTTGTACCTCGACAAACTTTACCAGCAGATATTGCACTTGCCGGGTACCGTCATGCTGTTCGGCGTGCGCTGGGGCCGCGATCTCGCCACCTTCCAAGCACTCGCGCAGATCTACGAGCCTATGAACTACACGCGGCGCGTCGTCGGGTTCGACACGTTTTCCGGGTTTCCGTCGGTGCACGAGCTCGACGGCGGCGACGCCGCAATCCGGCCGGGCGGTTACAGCGTAACCGACGCCTACGAAGATCACTTAGCGAAGGTCTTGACGACCAAACGCAAACTCGGGACGTATTCGCACATGGATCGCGTCGAGTTGCGCAAAGGCGACGCGCCGGGACAGCTCAAGGCGTATTTCGCCGAGCACCCCGAGACCGTCGTCGCGTTTGCGTACTTCGATTTCGATCTGTATGAACCGACCAAAGTTTGCGCCACGATGTTGACGCCGTACCTCACGCGCGGCTCGATCGTCGCATTCGACGAGTTCATCCATCCGCTGCATCCGGGCGAGACCGTCGCGGCGCGCGAAGTATTCGGATCTCGCGCGGCGTTCCGACGGATTCCGAACACCGGTCCCGGCCATTCCGGATACTTCATTTTCGACGAAATGCAGGAGCACCGATAGATTGAGTTCCGATCGGCTACGCGTCGCGATCGTGGGGTTCGGGTATTGGGGCCCGAACCTCGTTCGCAACTTTACCGAAAACGATCGCACAGCCGTCGTGACGATTTGCGATCGTTCGAAGGAGCGGCTCGATCTCGCCGCGCGCCGTCATCCGCAGGTGGCGCGGACGAGCGAATTCGAAGCCGTCTGCGCGGACCCAAACGTGGATCTCGTCGTCATTGCGACGCCGATCACGACCCACTTCGACCTCGCCAAGCGAGCGATGCTCGCAGGCAAGGATGTATTCGTCGAAAAGCCCCTCTGCACAACCGCTGCGGAAGCAGCGGAATTGCCGGCGCGTGGCCGACGAGTGCGGGCGTAAGGTTTTCGTCGACCATACCTTCGTCTACAATCCGGCGGTTCGCAAACTTCGCGACGTCGTGCGCGCCGAAGACTTCGGCCGCCCGCTCTATTACGACTCGGTGCGAGCCAATCTCGGGTTGTTTCAGGCAGATATCAACGTCCTGTGGGATTTGGCGCCGCACGACTTGTCGATTCTTGACTACGCGCTCGACGGCGGCGTCCCGGAAACGGTCAGCTGCGTCGGCGCAGCGCATTTCGGCGAAACGAAGAACATCGCGTATCTGTCGCTCGTCTACGAAGGTGGCTTTATCGCGCACTGCCATCTGAGTTGGCTCGCGCCCGTAAAAATTCGCCAGGTCATCTTTGCGGGATCGAACAAATTTCTAATCTACAACGATAACGATCCAGTTGAGCGAATAAAGCTGTACGACAAGGGCGTCAGCGTGCGGACCGACGAGACGCGCGATCTGCAGCGGATCCAATACCGGACGGGCGACGTTTACGCGCCGTTCGTAGCGAACGACGAGGCGCTCAAGATCGAAGTCGAGCACATTGCGGCCTGCTATTTCGATGGGGTGCAGCCGCTCACCGGAATCGTTTCGGGAACGAACATGGTTCGCATTCTCGAAGCTGCAGAACGTTCGATGAGCCGCGAAGGCGCGCCTCAGCGACTCGGGTAGGGGGTTACCCAGCGGCTAGCGCCGTGCCCGCTCGCGGCGCGACGCCGGGTTCCTCGAACACCTCGCTCCAATAGCGAACCATCGTCACGTTGGCTCGATGCCGTCCACGCAGGTCCTGGATTGGTTTGCCCTCAACGACGTCCAAGAGGAGTGACGCGAAGTTAATGCCCGCGGCGGTCGTCAATGCGAGCGTCCCGGAGAAGCGCGGATTCATTTCGATGATCGAGAACGTGCCGTCGTTTTCGAGTATGCCCTGGACGTTTGCCGGGCCGACGATGCCGCTCTTTTCGACGACCGTTGCGGCGATGCGTTCGATCTCAGCGTGGTGGTACGTTCGTCCTTTTACCGAGACGCCTGCTTTGATGGCAATTCGCTCGCGCGGCACCGCGGCGACGACGCGGCCCGGCTCCGCGGCGAAACAATCGACGGTAAATTCGCTGCCTTCGACGGCTTCCTGAACGATGAGATTCGCGCGACCGCGCGCCGCCTCGAACAGCGTTTGAGTGCTTTCGACGCGCATGGTTCCGACGGAACCCGAACCCTCCCGCGGCTTCAAGTAGACCGGAAAGCGCTCCGGCACGAAACCTTCGATGAACTCGAACGTTGCCGGGCCGGGAATTTCGAGCTCGCGGAGCAGATGCGCGAAAGCGAGCTTGTCGCTGGTTTTCGCAACGACCTCGCGGTCGGGCACCCAAAGGCGGCATCCGATGTCGCCGAAAGCCGAACGTATCGCGTCGAGCGGTAGGAATTCGCGCTCGACGATCAGCGGAATGAAGAGGTCTATCTGCAGTCGCCTGGCGGCCTCCAGGCAAGCTTTGGCGAAGCCGGGGGACGACGCCGCCGGCAGCTGCACGAAGGCATCCACGAATGCCTTCGTGGCGTTGAGCGCATCCATATCGCCGATCGCCAAGAAGGTCGCCCGGCCGTCTTCGCGCAAGGCTTTAATGACGGATTGCGCGGTAACCGTGCCGCCGGCCGAGATCATTATACGCATGCGCGGTCCTTCGGAAGGTTCCGGGCAAAAACTTTTTTGGGACTTTTGTCGCAGAGGGTAGAACACTGAGCGATCTTAGCAGCGAGAAAATACGACTGGAAGCGGTTTCCAAAGTCTACGATCCAATCGTCGACTTCGACCGTTGGTTTCAGATTCGTTTGGGCGAACTGCTCCGTCCGATCGTTCGAGGCAAAACCTGTCTCGACGTTGGCTGTGCGATGGGCCTCATGACGGAATACCTGGCGGAGGTCGCGTCGCGCGTCGACATGCTCGACGGCTCGGAGACGTATATCGAAGCCGCACGGGCGCGAATCAAACGCGACAACGTGCGTTTTTTCTGCTCGCTGTTTGAGGAGTTCACTCCGGAGACCGCCTACGACGTGATTACGTGCTCGCACGTACTCGAGCATGTGATCGATCCGGTCGATCTGCTCTCGCGCATGAAATCGTGGCTCGCTCCCGGCGGCACTTTGGTCGCGTGCGTTCCCAATGCCCTCTCCGTGCATCGGATGCTTGGCGTCGAAATGGGATTGGTCGCCTCGCCGTACGAACTCTCCGAACGCGACGTGTGGGGCGGCCACCGCCGCGTCTACGACGCGAAGACGTTCTCCGACGACATAAAGAGCGCGGGACTCGTGCACGGCGAGCTGAAGGGGTTGCTGCTCAAGCCTTTCCCGAACTCGCAAATGCTCGCCTTGGGAGAAGACGTCGTTCAAGGGCTACTCCGTGTCGGTTCGTCGATCCCCAATCACGCCTCCGAAATCTACTACGAGTGTCGTAAGGCCGAAGAAGCGTGAAATACCTGCGCTTCGCGGCGGCGCTGATTCCATTTGCGCTCGCGTGGATCATCGTCGCGCTGAAACTTCCTCCCGACGCTCAATATGTGGGAACGGATGTTGGGTTTTCGTTTATCTCGCCTTCGAAGCACATCTTCGATTTAACGTGGTACGGCTGGAGCTGGTACGGTGCCGGCTCGATCAACCTATACAACCTTTCGGTCGCACCGTTCTATTTCTTCGTCGAGCTCTTTCATCTGGCACACCGTTCGCCGGTCGCGATAAGCCACGACATGGAAGTTCTGCAGTTCGGCGGCATCGGTCTTGGCGCGTACGTCCTCAGTGCGGCCGTGTTGGGCTCGGAGCGCAAGCGTGACGTCTTGGTGAGCTTGTGCATCGGGCTCTTCGCGATGTTCAACTATCTCGGTGCGGTCGTGCTGCTGGTGCCGGCCTCGCTGTACCAGCCGGCGTTCATCGCATGGCCGTGCCTAATCGCATGGGAGATCCGGCTGTTCCGGCAGCGGCGGCACTTAAGCGAGATCGTCGTGTTCGCGCTGGCCGTCTTCGTCATTCTCTCGCTCAACCTCGCGCACACCGTCGTCGCGGTGAGTCTACTTGTTGCACTCGCCGTTGCGACGGCGGTTTCGAGGCGATCGCTCGGCGAGTTCGTCCGGATCGGTGGGGTGGTCGCCGCGGTCGTCATCGCGCTGTCGATGCCGTTTTGGGCGTCCATCTTCGCCTATCATCTCGTGGGCGGGACGCCGCTCATCGCCAGTGCGAACCTCACGCGCTTCGACGCGCTCATCGATCACATACGCGTCTCGCACGGACTGAGCAGCTTCACGGGTCTGTTCCGCCTCAACACGATCGTTTGGTGGCCGGCGCTTGAACAAGCCAAGCCGTGGGAGAACCCGCTCGTTCTCGCTTCGACGTTCGCGCTTGCGGCGTTCGCGGTAGCCGGCGTGCTGAACGCCCGGTTCGATTTCTTCACGCGGAAATTTTGGAGCGTCACCTTTCTCGTCGGATTGTTCCTTGCCAAGGGCATTCACGCGCCGTTTGGCGAGTATTACGCAAAGTTCCTGAGCTTACCCATGGCGGTGATGCTCCGCGAGGCCAACGACAAATTTATCTTGGTCGTGTATATCGCGGTTGTCGTCCTGGCGTCGATCGGTCTGCGTTCCGTGCGCTCCACCTTCACGCGCGGCTTGGTGGCCGCAGCGCTCGTCTTTTCGGCGGCACCGTTCTTCTTGGCTCAACCGTTCTTGGACGGCTTCATCGTGCGCATGCCGGCGGACTACTCGCGCGTCGCCGGTCTCCTCGACGCCGATCCGAAGGCCCGGGTATTCTCGGTAGCGCCGAGCAATCTCAACGAACAGGGATCGACGTATTGGTTCCACGGCAGCAATCTTGACGACGCGCTCTTTAGCAACCCGATCACCTACTCGACGACTTTCGAGGCGATGGGGTTTTCCGCCGCATCGGTGTATGGTGACGACCGCCTCGTAAGCGCCAGCGAGTATTTTGCCGACCGGCAAGTCGGCAAAATACTGGGGTTAGGTTACGTCTTGGTGCACAAAGATTTCACCGAAGGCTTCGATATCGGCTTTTCGCAAACGCAGGAAATGCGCGTCAACGGACAGCGCATCGCGCAGGGGATCCTGCGCCAATGCGAGGCGGACAAGGACCTCGAACTGCTCTTCGACGGCCCCTACCTGCGTCTCTATCGGGTGCGCACGGCGGACGCTCCATTGGCGGCGGTCGCGAAACTGCACGCGGTTCGCGGCTATGCCAATGCGCTGTTTCCGATGCTGGAACTATCACCGGGCAATCGCGGCTTCGTTTTTTCAGGGACCCAGCCGTCGAACGACCTCGCTTCGGTGCCGCCCACGAGCTATTTGGATAAAATTATTACGTTCGTGGATCGGCCGTCTGACCTCCTGACGAGCGATCAGATCTTGAGTTCGTCCGATCTTGAAAATACGATCGGCGGCGGCTTCACGCGTTTGCCGGTGCCGCAGACCTCCATCGCGTCCATGCCGCCCGGCGACTACTTCGCCGGATCGCGCGGATCGGACGAAATAGCCCTGTGGTTTCCTATCGCCCGCGCGGCACGCTATCCGATGACGGCGTTTTATCGGCACCGTGCCGGGTATTCGGCCGTCGAGGCAAACGGACTCGCACTCGTCGCGTCGGCACCCGAGCCATCGCCGCAAGATGCGGGTCTCAACGATCCGATCGTACAGAAAGTCATCGCATCGAGGGATCTCGTCTCGACCGAGGCGGACGCGCAATTCGCGCTTGCTGGCTCGACGCGCGCGTTCCTAACGCTGTCCGCAGCGCGCCTGACGTTCTCTCAACCCGGCGCACTCGAGCTAACCGTCGAGACCGATGCCGGCCGCTCGAACGTATGGATCCCGCTGGGCAACTGGGAAGGAGACGTGCGCGCAAACGCCGCGCGAACGCTTTTAGGCGCATTGAATCTACCGGATGCACCGTCGACGGGCAGTCAGGATTTCGATGTTATATCGGCCGTGGTCGCGCGATCTCGCACCGGACCCGGCCGCGCGCTCTACCGGCCGGGCGCACACATCGTTCGCGTTAAGGTTCTCTTGGCCGGCTCCCCGTACGATCGCGTCGGGAAGGCGCCGGTCGCTTCGATTCGGCTCTACGATGGCGGTCCGGATGACTACGCTGCGCAGAACCGCCTAGCGAGTTTGCAAAAGGTCGAAGCATTGGCTGCGGGCGGATCCGCGGCGCGCGCCGGCAGGATGACCGACGTGCCCGGCTCGGCGGTTCTTTCAGCGGGCTCGCTCGACAAAGGCACCGTGGTGCGCGCTTCGTATCGCTATACGTCATGGAAGCGGGGGCAACTGGTTCTCGTCGGGCACGCGCTACTGCAACCGACGGGCACCTTCTCCGCTTCGGTAACATATGACTACGCCGGCAAACGTTACGTAAAGGAAAGCCTTCCCGTCTCGACCGCTCCGGAACGCGAACCATACGGGCTGCTCCCGTTGGAACTCGACAACCCAGCCTCTGCGGATACGAGCGAATTCAGCAACTGGACCCGTTTAATCATCGATTTGCGCGCGGTGCTGCCGGATCTGGCGCGAAGCTCGGTGCAGCGCGTGGTGATCGCCGTAAAACTCGACTCGGATTCCGGCGGTCCGGTGCGGTTCGGTTTCGGTCCCTTGGAGGGCTACGCGGACGCGCGCGGCTATCCGCTGACGTCGCTCGCCGTTAACGGATCTGCGGTAGCACCCGTTCGCATCGAACCGCGGGGAGCCGATGCGGCCGTCGAGTTCGCGCCGCGGGCCGCATCGCCGCCCGGCGTCACGATCGCCTCCGGTCCGCTGCAAGCCAACGCGCCGAGTGCGGTTCGCCTGGGCGTCCCGGTCGCCGCGAACGCGACGATCGCCGAAGGGCAACTGCTCGACCCGACGCTCGGGACGGTCGTCGTTCCTTCGGGCGGCGTCATAGAGCTCGGAACGATGTTCAACAACGGATGGGTCCTGCGCAGCGGGTCGCCGCGGCCGTTCGGCATATTTCGAGAACTCGGTGCTTGGTTTTCGACACAGCCTCTGATCGCGCCGCACTTCGTTACCGATGGCTTCGCAAACGCGTGGGCCGTCCCGGCCGGGACCTACACCGTCGTATTTCTGCCGCAGGTCGTGCGCGACGCTTCCGTCCTGGCGCTTCCCGCAGTGGTTGCCCTCGCGGCGATCCTGGCGCTCGGCTGGCGCGAATTCGCGCGCCGTCGGAGGAGCGCGGCGTGAGACGAATCGGCAACTCGCCGCTGCTGGTGGCCGCGCTATTTTGTCTCGTCCTGCTCGCCGTAGGGATCTACCCGAGCGGCCCGCTCGGGGATACGATCGCGTTCGTCTTCGCGATCCTCTGGATCGGCAGTTTTTACCGGCGACGTTTCGCGGTCCGGCTCTCGCTGGTTGCGAGCTTCATCGCGATGTGTGCGTTCGCAGTGTTTCGCAGTCCGATCGCCGACGCGTTAGGCGACGGCGTCTACGTCTGCCTGCTTGCCGTCGTCCTTTCAATGCGGCGTCCGGTTGCGGACACGAAGCTTCGAGTGCTGCTGGTGACGCGCCACGACGCGGAGCGAGTTGGAGGCACCGAGACGTATCTGCGCTCGTTCTTGCGATCGATCGATGCGATCGGCAGCGAAGTGCGCGTGATATTCGCGACCTTCGATCAGGGCATCGTCCACAGGGAATATGAACGGACAACGTTTTCGACGAGACGTGGCGGCCGATTTTTTAGATACGCACGGGCGAACGAAGAACGGATTCTGCGGAGATCGCTGTGGAATACGATTGTCCTCGTCGCGATCGCGCTCGATTTGGCATCGATCGGCGCTGCAGCCGCCGACGACGGCGGCACCGACGTCGTGTACGGCGTCGGCGGGATGATTCCAAATGTTGCGGCGATCCTCGTGGGATTGGTTCTCGGCAAGCCCGTCCTCTGCCACTTTCACATGGACTTTTTCTTCGCGCGCTTCTCCAAGCCGCTGCGCGTGATGCTTCGCTCGTTCTTCGGGCGAGCCAGGTTCGTCGTCGCCAACACCCAAGCGTCGATCGACGACTTCGTGAGCATCGGGTATCCGGCGGACCGCTGCGCGGTCATCTTGAACTGGGTATTTCCCGAAGATTTCCAGGGCGTGCCGACGGTCGAGCTTCGCGCCAATCCGCAAGAGAAGATCGCGCTTTTCGTCGGACGGCTGCAGAAGGAAAAGGGGATCGAACTCGTTCTGCGCGCCTTCGATCGAACGCCGAAGTCGATCCGCCTGGTCGTCGCCGGCGACGGCTCGCTTCACGACTCGGTGAAACGCTGGACCGATGCACGCGGCAACATTACGTGGCTAGGCGAAGTGCCACACGCGAAGATCCCATCGCTCCTGGAGAGCGCCGACTGCCTAGTGTGGGGATCGGTCGATCGGGACGCGCTCTCGCTTTCGGCGATCGAAGCGCTCGCCGCCGGTTTGCCGGTCATCGCGTCGCGCCGCTCGACGAACATGTTCGAACTGGGCAGCGAAACGCTGCCCAGTACGCTTCCGCCCGACGTCGGAATGCTGAGCGAACCGCAGGAAGACGCGATCGCCGATGCCGTGGTTACCGTTTGCTCGTGGGAGCGCGAGGCGGTTCGCGCAAGCTGCCGCGCATTCGTCGAGCGGCAGTATTCTTTAGCCAACTTCGATCGTCTGATCGGAATACTCGAGACGATATCGCGCGTGGAGGCTGCGTCCTGGCGATAGTCGTCGTATGCCGGCACGGTGCAACGCAGTCCAATCTTGCGGGCCGCTTCCTCTCGCACGACGATCCGCCGCTCGCGCCAATCGGGCGCGCGCAAGCCGCCGCGCTGCACGTGCCGTTTGCAGGTTACGCGCTGGAGCGCGTGTTGACGAGCCCGTCGCGTCGCTGCGTTGAGACGGCCGCGCTCGCGCTCCCGGGAGCCGCGACCGAAATCCGCGACGAACTGCGAGAAATCGACTTCGGCGCGTGGGAAGGCCGCACGCTCGAAGAGCTGCGCGCCGCCGCTCCCGATCAGGTAGAGCAGCGATGCCGGGATCCAGTGGAGTTTCGGCCCCCTGGCGGAGAGAGTTTTCGCGACGTCGCGGTACGCCTGAACGCGATCGCCCTGGAACTCGCCGTGACGGACGGGAATTGCGCCGTGATCGCGCACCGCGGGACGCTTGCGGTACTCGAGCGGCTACTGCGCCGCCTGGACTTGCGGGATCGCAGCGTCGCCGCGCTTGAACCGGCCGAGTTCCGCGTCCTGAGACGCAGCGAGACAGGATTTCCCTTTTAGCCCTTCCTGCATGGGATGCTGCGGCCGCCGTGCAAATCAGGTGACGAATGAACAAGCAGAAACTTCGCGTCCCGTTCCTCGACTTGGCCGCGCAGTACGAATCGATCAAAGATGAAATCTGGCCGGCGATGCAGAGCGTCGTCGAAAAATCGCAGTTCATCCTTGGCCCCGCGGTCGATCGGTTCGAGCGCAACTTTGCAGCGTATTGCGGCGCGACTCATTGCCTTGCGACCGGATCCGGCACCGACTCGCTGCATCTGGCATTTTTAGCGGCCCGCATCGGGCCCGGCGACGAAGTAATCACGCAGGCGAACACGTTCGTCGCAACGCTCGAGGCCATCGCCTATACCGGCGCACGCATCGTGCTCGTGGACGTCGCGCCGCCGACGTATACGCTCGATATTGAGGCCGTGCGGGCGGCGATCACGGATAAGACCAAGGCGATCGTTCCCGTCCACATCTTCGGTCAACCCTGCGATATCGACGCCGTGTACGACCTCGCCGCGGAGCGCGACCTGGCCGTCATCGAGGACGCGTCGCAGGCGCACGGAGCGCAATGGCGGGGACGGCGCATAGGTTCACGCGGAGTCGCTTCGTTCAGTTTCTATCCGGGGAAAAACCTGGGTGCCTACGGCGAGGGCGGCGGCGTGACCTCGAACGACGCGGCGTTCGACGAACGGATGCGCGAGCTCCGCAATCACGGCGGCCTAGCGAAATACGTCCACTCGGTCATCGGATACAACTATCGCATGGATGGCATCCAAGGCGCCGTGCTCGACGTGAAGTTGCCGCATCTCGAGGATTTGGACCGAAGGGCGCCGCCGAGCCGCCCACCGGTACGACCATCTTCTCGCCGGAGTTCCCAAGCCCGAGGTCCCGAACGACGCGCGCCACGTCTACCATATTTACCCAATCTTCGTCGACGATCGCGAAGCGGTGCGCGCCGCGCTCGACGAGCGCGGCGTCGATACGAACGCGCATTACCCGATCGCATGCCATTTGCAGAAGGCCTACGCGTATCTGGGCTATCGCGCCGGAGCGTTTCCGCACAGTGAGTACGTTGCCGACCACGAGCTGTCGCTGCCGATGTTCGCCGAACTGACGGTAGACCAGATCGACTACGTCAGCGAAGCCGTCCGCGAAGTCATCTGAGGGGCGAGGCGCTCCCGCACCGCGCGAAGCATGTGTTCCGCGGTCAAGTCTTTGCGAATGCACGCAAAGTCGATGTTGAGTTTGCACGTAAAGCGCGGATCCGAGGGTTCGTAGCAGGGCGGGCAGATCGACGGACGCAGAACCGTTACGTCGCCGATCGGGGCGAAGCGTTTCGGGTCGGTCATTGCAAAGACGCTGACCAGCGGGACCCGCACGGCGGCAGTCAAATGCGCGATGCCCGACTCCGCGCTGATGACGAGCGCGCAATCTCGCAGCTGCGTTGCCGTCTCCTCCAGCGATCCGGTTATGTATTCGACCGGGAAGCCGCAGAGCGCCGCAAACTGGTCGGCAACGAAGCGCTCCTTTTCCGTTCCAATTGCGGCGATGTCGTAGCCTTCGTCGTGAAGGCGTCGCGCGACTTCGGCGTACGTTGGGAGCGGCGGCGACTTGTGCTCGTTTCCCTTATTGATCCGCGAATCGAGGCTCACGAGGTGAAAGCCGATTCGCTTGCGACCCGAAATAGCCGGAAGATTCCATTTGGACGGAATCGAGTACGTCCGGTCGACGTCGTCCGAGATGCCGAGTCCGCGCAGGAGCCGGTTGTTGAGGTCGACGACGTGAATCGGATCCACCGGCGTCGTGTACGCGTAACCGGGGACGAAGCGGTGCCAAGACGTGTACGAATGCGAAATCAATCGGCCGGTCGCCATAACGATCGAGCCGGCATGATATTGCCACCGGCCGGATGGATACGGCAGGATCGTGTACTCGTAGTCGCGCCGGCGCAGCCGCAGCAGCTTGGCCGCTTTCACGTGGGTGGGAAGATCGAGAAAATCCTCGTGATCGACCCGATCGAGATCCGGAAGCGCCTCGGCGTAGGCGTTCGTAGCTCGCATCGCAGTAATCGCGTGGATGGTCCAATCGGGTTGCGCCTGGCGAATCGCCCGAATCATCGGCGACGTCATAATAGCGTCCCCGAGACCGGCCAGCAAACAAACGAGAATCCTCACCGTGGACTATTCTACGGCTGGCCCCCCGAAGCGGCCTGCAAACGGGCGAACTCCGGGTTGCCACGGTCTTTCATCGAAACGATCGGCGGCCCGTCGAGCGGCCACGTAATGGCCAGGGTCGGGTCGTCCCATCGCGCTGCGAACTCGGCCGATGGATCGTAGTACGACGAGAGCTTGTAGTTGAACACCACCTCGTCGCTCTGCGCGATGAAGCCGTGCAGGAAGCCCTTCGGGATGTAGAGCTGTCTGTGGTTGCGTTCGGAGAGTTCGAAGCCTTCCCACTTACCGAACGTGGGTGAGTCGACGCGCGCGTCGACGATGACGTCCCAGATGGTTCCGCGCAGCACTTGCACGAGCTTACTCATGCGTCGGTCGCCGTGCAGGCCGCGAATCACGTTGCGCGTCGAAAACGAAACGCTGTCCTGCACGAACTCATCCAGCAGGCCGAGCGCGGAGTATTTGCGCTGCGAATAGGTTTCTTTGAAGAATCCGCGGTCGTCTTCGAAGACGTCCGGTACGAAGATGCGAGCGTCTTGAAGCGTAGTGTCGATCGACTGGATCGGCATGCGCGCTACGCGCTAAAAGACGCGGACGTTTTTCAAGCCGGCCGCTTTGAACGCCGCTTCCGCCGCGGTCATGTCGCCGCCGGCGGGTGAATAGACGGCAACCGCGCGGCCCTCTTCGATAGCTTCGTTGTAGTTGTCGACCTCGTCGTCGGCGATGGCGACGCCGCTGAGGTAATCCGGCGCAGCCTCCGTTTCGGAGAACGAGCTGACGGTCATCTCGGGGCGATCCGACGACGTGAGCCCGGGAACGCCGGTACCGCCGGCGTCGCCCATCGTGCCCATGTTCTTCGTCTGGTCGTCCGACAGGCTGTTGTATTCCATATCCGTGACGACGTATTCGAACGTGAGACCCGATTCGTTATGGGCCTCGAGGGGCGTCTTCGTGTAAACCGTGACGTGCGCCACGTCGACGTCGTGCGCCTTAAGCGCGGCTTCGATGGCCTGCACATCATGGTCAGGCGAGATTCCGGCAACTAGACGAGCCACGAAGGGTGTCCTCCTACGAACGGTGACCTACAAGGGTGGGCAAAATCGCTTCGCTATCGGAGCGCGGCATCCCGCATCGCTGTGACGGCGTGGCCCAGGCGCTCGACGCCGATGCGGATCTTTTCCTCGGGGGCGTTCGAAAAGTTCAGGCGCATTCCGTCGTGCTCGTCGCGCTCCGGATAGAAATTGACGCCCGGAACGAAGACCACGCGCTGCTGGGCCGAAACGCGCAGGAGCGCGTCGGTGTCGATGCCGGGAACGCTGGCCCACAAGAACATCCCGCCGGCAGGCGTGATGAAATGCGTTTCCGGCGGCAGATGCTCCCGGATCATCCCAGCCATCACATCGCGCCGCACGCGGTAGGTCGCCTTGATGCGTTCGATATGTTCGGCAAGCTGGCGCTCGTCGCGCACGTACCGGTGAAACACGTACTGCGTGAACGTGGCCGGCTGAAGGTCCGCACCTTGCTTGGCCAGCACGATTTTTTCGCGAAGGTCGTGATCTTCGACCGCGAGCCACGCCACGCGCAGACCGGGGGCGACGATCTTGCTGCCCGTGCCGCAATAGATCACGTCGCCGCTCTTCGAATAGGCCGAGAGCGGTGCGAGATCGTGACCGTCGAAGCGCAGTTCGCCGTACGGATCGTCCTCGACGATCGGCAAGCCGAAGCGTTCGCACGTGCGTACGATGGCTTCGCGCCGGCCGGCGGCGAGCGTCCGGCCCGTCGGGTTCTGAAAGTTCGGCACGAGGTAGAGAAACTTCGGAAGCGTATCCGATTCGGTCAGCAGCTGCTCCAGTGCCTCCGGTACGATGCCGTCATCGTCGGTGTCGACGGTGAGATATCGCGCTTGATAGGCATCGAAGGCTTGAATCGCGCCGAGATACGACGGCCGCTCGAGGACGATTCGATCGCCGGGATCGAGCAGCACTTTTCCGATCAGGTCGAGTCCCTGCTGCGAGCCGTTGACGATAAGGATCTCTTCGCCCCCAATGATGCGTCCGATCCGGCGCGTCAGCCGCTCGGCAACCCACGAGCGAAGCTCGGGGATACCCTCGGTCACGCTATATTGAAGCGCCGCGGGGCCGTAGAGTTCCATGACCTCTTGGGCGCACCGGGCGATCGCCTCGGTCGGGAAAAGCTCGGGTGCGGGCAGGCCGCCCCCGAACGAGATGACGTCCGGCTGCTGCGTCACCTTGAGCATCTCTCGAATCGTCGATGCCCGGAGGTGAGAGGTCCGCGCGGCGAATCGCGCGGCTCGTGAGACAGTCGTCATGGTTTTCGCCGTATTAGCCGAACACCGGGAGAGTCCCCGCGGGGCATGGAAGGCACGGGGCCCCATGACCGATCCGTCGAGCCGCCCGTGAAGAGCGATCTCTACCTGCGCCTTTCGCGTTCGCCTCGGAAGGCCGTGGCCGAACGCATTCCGGGCAACGCCACGGTCGCCGACATCGGGTGCGGCGACATGATCAAAACCTTCGACTACGTCCACCGCGCTCGCCCGGACGCACGCATCGTCGGCGTGGAAAAGTTCGAGGACGCCACCATCTACGGCCAGTTCGAACTTCCGGCGATCGTCCGCGACTCGGATCGCTTCGAACGTCGCGCCTGCGATATCGAACGCGAACCGCTGCCGTTCGCCGACGGCAGCGTGGACGGCGTATTTTGCTCGCACGTCTTCGAACATCTCGACCCGGCGTTGCTCGGCGCAGTCATCGCCGATATGTTCCGGATTCTGGTCCCAGGCGGCGTCGCATATATCGAGGTCCCGGGTCCGCGAGCTCTACTGATGGGCCGCGATTCGTGGGCGGCGCGGCGAACCGAGAACTTCCCCCTCAATCACTGGAACGATCCGACGCACGTCCGGCCTCCCTTCGAAAAAGAAGAACTCGCCGGGCTGCTGCGCTCGAGCGGATTCGACGTCGAGCAAGTCGGCTTTCATCGCGAGTTCGGCCTGTGGGGTACGCCGGCGTATGGCGCCCTTTTCGCCGCCGGTCTGCTGCCCTGGCCGGTTAAAACGCGCAGTCTTCTGTTAGGAACGGGCTGGTGGAATCTGGTCGGGTGGCCGATCTACGCGATCGCGTCTAAGCCGTCGGCGCCGGAGGCCCGCTAATTGGGGTCCGCGATGGCGCGGGGAGCATCGGTCCGGCGAACGATGCCTCGCTAACGAAGGCCAGAATCGTCGCGCCCAACCCCACCAAACCGATGAGCAGCGTGACGAGTCCGCCCAGAAACGGGACGAGTTCGGCAGCGGTCAGCAGCACCAGGCCCGCGACCAGGGCGGCGAGCGGCGTCGCGGTCTGCGACGCACTGATCATCTCCATGAGCCGCCGACCGACCATCAGCGAGAGCGCCGCCTTGCCGATGAACACTGCCACGACGATTGCAACGAATTCGACCGGGATGAGCGGGATCAGCAAGATGCTTACGAACAGCAGGCCGGCCAGCGGAATGACCGCGACCCAGCCGAGCAATCCGACGCCGGTGCACAGGCCGGGATGCCGTTCGAGACGCTCCAGCGCGATTCGCGTGCGAATCGGGAAGACCAAGAACACCAGCAGCACGACGACGTCCCATGCAATTCGCCAAAACACCGAAACGTCGGCACCGAATGCGTCGCGAATTGCGTGACGCGGCGCCCACGGGACCACCTCGTTGGTTAACTCGCCGCCGAGCATGTTTACCTGGCCCGTGATCATTGCGCCGGGACGCTCTACGGCGCTGCCCCCGATGACGTTCACGTCGCCGTTCACCGTGCCGGCGATCGTTGCATCGCCAAGAACGACGGTGAGATCGCCGTCGACCGTCTGACCGGGTTCGACGATGACGTCGCCCATGTACGTGCCGCCGTGATCGACGCTTCGCACGGCGGCGCGCGCCGTTCCGGTCGTGAATGCGAATGCCGCCGCGAGCGCGCACGTGAGAACGATTGCGATGGCCGCCAACCGGTTCACGAGGTCTCCACCGTTGCGAGGTGCTCGGCGAGGCGAGGTCTGACCGAGCGATAGAAGATGAAGAGCGCGATGAAGAGCGCGGCATCGAGGACGAGCAGGCCTGCAACGCCGGCGGCAACGAGCGGCGTCGCCGGCGCGATCGAATGAAGGGCGTTGCCGAGTCCGCGCCACACGCCCAAGTGCGTAACCGAACCGAATGCCCCCGCGATCTCGGGCCAGTGACCGCCCCGTACGGCGATTGCCGCGGCGACCGCGACCCAAGCGCAGAAGAGATAGCCGGCAAGAACGGCCCACCCGGGAACGTGCCGGCGACGCACGGCCGGCATGCCGCGCACCTCGGCCATTACGGCGAACGTAAAGTTCGGCGGAAGCTCGGGCTGTTTGGCCCCCAGCAGCAGGCCGTCGACGCTGCGCAGTTCGTGCAGCAGCGCGTGGCAGGCTTTGCACGTATGGACGTGTTTGGCGACGCGCAGCATCGCGCGCGGCGAAAGCGCGCGTTCCAAGTATTGGTCGAGCAGCGGTTCACACGAGGAGCAGCGCATGTTTGCCTCCTACGTGCGGAGCGCCGTGCGCGGCCGCGCGATCCCGCTCGCGCAGGCGTTTGGCCAGCGCGATCTTGCCGCGGTGAATCAGGGTCTTGACGTTTCCGAGCGATAGCCCGAGCGTACCGGCGATGGTGTGATATTCCATGTTATCGAAGTAGCGGAGTGAAAGAACGGTGCGCATGCGTTCCGGCAGATCGGCGAGAGCCGCGCGAAGTTCGCGTTCGGCCTCTTCACGCAACAGGCCGCCGGACGGGTCGGCGTCGCGCGAAAGATCGGGCACCGCGTTCTCCAGCGTTTGGTCTTCCGGAAACGAATGCGTTGCGAGCCGCTTCGAGGATTTGCCGAGATGCGTGCGCACCACGTTGCGCGCGATCTGGTAGATCCACGTCGAAAAGCGTCCGAGCGCGGGATTGAACGTCCCGAGGTGAGCGTACGCACGCATAAAGGTGTCCTGCGTGAGGTCGGCTACGTCTCCGGCGTTCTTCACAGCGCCGCCGATGAAGTTCGCAATACCACGTTTGTAGCGATCGACCAGCCCGGCGAATGCCTCGTGATCACCCTCGCGGGCGCGTCTCACGAGCACGTCGTCGGACTCATCGCCGATCTTCATCCTCCTCTCTTCGGCTCCTTACGCGCTAGCTACCCCAAAGGGCGCCGTTTGTTACAGCCGGAGCGCCGCCGCGGCGGCCGAGGCCCCGGTCCGCCCGGCGACGTAAGAAGGCGAGTCGTGCACGCTTCAGAAGCCCCCGCCCCTGCCAAATCGCCCATCGCCGCCCTGATCGAGCGGCTTCGTGCCAGCGTCATGCTGCGTCAGGCGGCCCTGGTCTTTGCCGCCTCCATGCTGCTCAATCTCTGCGGCTTCGTATTCCATGCAATCGCCAGCCGCCGGCTCGGCGTGGAAACGTACGGCGAGCTTCGAGCGCTCATCGCCGTCGTTACGATCATCATTCTTCCGGTTTCGTTGGTTGCGCCGACGATCGGGCGATTCGCCGCGGAGTTCCGAGCGCTGCACGATGAGGCGCACATGTGCGGGATGACCCGCGACCTGGCGTGGGCCTTCGGCATCGCCGGAACGATCTGTTTGCTGATCTCTGCGGTGGCGTGCGTTCCGATCGCCGCGTACCTGCACGTGCCGCTGTGGTGCGTGCCCGCCGTTGGAGCGATCGGCGCGCTCGCAATGGCAAATGCCGGTTTCCGTGCCTTGGCGCAAGGGACGCAGGCGTTCGGGACCTTCGCGATCTCCCTCGCGTCCGAAGGCATCGTTCGCGTCGCAGCCGTCGTCGCGTTGCTCTTCGGGGGTTTCGCGCTGGCCGGCGGCGTCGGCGCGTTCTTCATCGGAGCGTCGGCGGGCCTGATCGCGCTCGTCCGAATTTTTGGAAAGCTGTACGCGGGCGTGCGCCCGCAGCGCATCGTGTACGACTGGAAGCGGATCGTGCAGTCCAGCGCGGGCGCGGCGACGATCGCCATCGCGGTCACGCTGATCGGCAACGTCGACGTGGTTATGGTCAAGCATTATTTCAGCGCGGCCGATGCGGGGCTGTACTCCGCCGCGTCGCTGGGCGGCTCGATCATGCTGTACTTCGTCGGGTTCATTCCGATCGTGTTGCTGCCGCAAGTGACCGATCGCCACGTGCGCGGCGAGCGCACGCGCCAAACGCTCGCTGCCGCCGGCGGACTGCTCGCCGTTATCGCCGTCTGCTGCGTTCTCGGCGTGAAGTTTTTCGGACTGATTCTGCTGCACGTGCTGTTCGGGCGCGCCTTCGATGCCGCGTATCCGCTGCTCGTCGGCTACAGCGTTGCAATGGTGCTGCTGGCGCTGGTCAACCTGCTGGCATCGTACGGCATCGCGACGCACCGCTTGGCATTCGCTCCGCCATTGGTCGTCGGGACGGCGGGAACGCTAGTTGCAATTGCCCTGCTGCATCACACGCTGGAGCAGGTCGTCGGCGTGCTCGTAATCGGAATGGCGGCGACCGGGCTGGCCGTCGCGGCCGCCCTGATCTGGCAGGGCCTTCGCCCGTCCCAGACCGCGAAGGCGTAACCGCGGCGATGCGCGGACTTTTGCTCGGCGGTTACGGGCAACTCGGCACGGAGATTCGCCGGCGGTGGACCGATTGGACGATCCACGCGCCGACGCACGCCGACGTAGATATCGAAGATACGAGCGCCGTCGCGGCGGCGATCGAACGCAACCGTCCCGACTTGATGATCAACTGTGCGGCATTCCATAACGTCGATCGCTGCGAAGAAGTACCGGACCGTGCGCTCGCCGTGAACGCGAGTGCCGTCGATCAGATGGCGCGCCTAGCGCGCGACAACCGCGTCGAGTTCCTTACGATCAGTACCGATTACGTGTTCGACGGCACCGCAAAACGACCGTACGAAGAACGCGATCCGGCTCATCCGATCAGCGCATACGGTACCTCGAAACTCGCGGGCGAACTGCTCGTGGAACGTCTGCAGTCGCACGCGTACGTCGTGCGCACGTGCGGAATATACGGAGAGCGCGCGTCGACGACCAAAGGCCATACGTTCGTCGACCGCGTGCTCGTGCAGGCGCGCGCGAAGGAGCCGATACGCATCGTTGCCGACGTCGTCGCCTCACCGACGTTTGCAGGGCACTTGGCCGAAGCGCTCCTGCGCTTGGTAGAAACGCGTTCGTACGGCCTGTACCACGCGGTTAACCCGGGCCCGGTAAGCTGGTACAATTTCGCGCGCGAGGTGCTGGTCCAGGCCGGCATCGACCAGACGATCGAGCCGATCTCAGCCTCCGAATGGAAAGCTCCGGCTCGCCGCCCCGCCTTCTCCGCCCTGGCGAACACCAAGCTGGCCGCCCTAGGTATCGAGCTTCCGAGCTGGCAGGACGGCATCGCGGCCTACCTGCACCTCACGTCCTCAGGATAAATTCCGCCTCGAGGCGAACCGCTTCGTCAATCATGGAATTGCGCATCGACACCGGCTCGGTCGACCGTTGCCGGGAGTTGGCGACGGCAATCGTCGCGCCGGTCGAAGAGTTCATCGCCTCCCACTCGACGGTTGCCGTGGAGCGCTCGGTACTGCGCCTGCTCGGCGTCGACGGCGTCGGCTCCGACGAAATCCCAGTCCCGAACCTCATCGTCGACGCCCTAAGCGCAGAGGACCGCTCGCGCGGGGTCGCGCTTGCCTTCGGTAAGGCGTTGGCCGAAACGGGCCTCGAACCGGCCGCACTTGGCGCCGCGATCGCGAGCGGCACCTACACGCTCGCGCAGTTCGCCGGCGTCCCGGATGAGGCGGCGCGCGGCGCGCTGCGTCCGTACGTCGATGCGGCGCTGGCTCGCATCCGCGCGCGCCGCCTCGAGCGGACGTCGTTCCTCGAGCGCGCGCCGCAGCTCCCGTCGCCCCTGCTGTACGTCATCGTCGCCAGCGGAAACATCTACGAAGATCGCACCGCCGCGGTTGCTGCCGTCGAAGCCGGCGCGCAGATCATCGCGGTGATCCGCTCGACCGGGCAGTCGCTGCTCGATTTCGTTCCGTTCGGACCCACCACCGAAGGGTTCGGCGGCACCTACGCAACCCAGGCGAACTTCTCGATCATGCGCGCCGCCCTCGACGAGGTCTCCGACAAGTGCGGGCGCTACGTGATGCTCACCAACTACGCGAGCGGACTCTGTATGCCCGAGATCGCGTCGATGGCCGCGCTGGAGCGCCTCGACATGCTGCTCAACGATTCGATGTACGGAATTCTGTTCCGCGACATCAACATGAAGCGCACGTTCGTCGACCAGCACTTCAGCCGGATGCTCAACGCGTTTTCGGGCATCATCATCAATACGGGCGAGGATAACTATCTCACCACCGCCGATGCGGTGGAACAAGCCCCGGCCGTGCTCGCGTCGCAGTTCATCAACGAAGAGTTCGCGCATCGCGCGGGCATGCCGGACAAACAGATCGGCCTGGGCGATGCTTACGAAATCAACCCCGACTTGGAAGACGGATTCCTGCTGCAAGTAGCGCAGGCGCAGCTGACGCGCCAGATTTTTCCGAACGCGCCGCTGAAGTACATGCCGCCCACCAAGCACATGACCGGCGATATTTTCAAAGGTCATTTGATCGATGCGCTCTTCAATCTCACGTCGGTGATGACGCGTCAGACGATTCACTTGTGCGGCATGCTTACCGAAGCGATCCACACGCCGTTCTTGGGCGATCGCGTGCTGGCGATCGAAAACGCGCAGTACATCATGAATACGGCGCGGCATTTCGGCGACGAGATCGCTTTCAAGCCGGACGGAAAGATCGAGCGGCGAGCGCAGGACGTGCTCGCGAACTGCGAGGCGCTGCTCGAGCGCGTCGCCGCGATGGGGTTGATGGACGCGATCGAAGCGAAGGTCTTCGCCGACGTGTCGCGTCCGCCCGACGGCGGACGCGGGTTCGACGGCGTCTTCGCGCGCGCCGCCGACTATGCCAATCCGTTCGAAGACGAGTTGCGCGACGAGCTCGCGATCGCACCACTGGCGAAGGGTGCGCCCGCATGACCGCCGGCGTGGTGAAGCCGTACGGCGACACGATGAACGACGGCAAAGTACAGTTGTCGTTCACGATGCCGATCGAATGGAGCGAGGCTGCCGACGAAGCGGCGCGCCAGCTCGTCGGCCGGATGGGTTTTACCGACGTCCAGGTCGTCGAGGGGCGCAGCATCGCCAGCGGTTTTTCGTTCTTCGTCGTCTACGCGAGCACGTCGCAGTCGATCGATTTCTCGACGATCAAGGCGCCCTCGGCGCGCTCGCACGGCATGTCGATGGAAGAGGTCGACGCCTTCGTGAACGAGCGCATCGGCCGCAAGGTCCGCGTCGCCGGAGCCTGCATCGGAACGGATGCCCACACGGTCGGCATCGACGCGATCCTCAATATGAAGGGTTATAAGGGAGACTACGGCCTCGAGCGCTACCACTCGTTCGAGACCTTCAATCTGGGCAGCCAGGTATCGCCCGAAGATCTGGTGCGGTACGCCAAGGAGCACAAGATCGACGCGCTCCTGGCCTCACAGGTCGTCACCCAGAAGGGCAGCGACATCAAGAACTTTACCGAGCTCGGCGAGCTGCTGGAGGCCGAAGGGCTGCGCGATCGGGTGGTGCTGATCTGCGGAGGGCCGCGGGTGACCAACCTGATGGCCAGCGAGCTGGGCTACGACGCGGGGTTCGGCCGCGGGACGCTTCCGAGCGAGGTGGCGTCGTTTATTGCGGTGACATTAGCGGAGCGTGGTCGAGAGTAACCCGAGCAGCCTGCGTCGTAAAGGCGAAAAACCATGTTGGACGAGCTCCTCGGTTGGTTTACGGGCAAAGAACCCAACCGGCGCAAGTATCCGCGGAAACGGAAGCCGTATCGGGCAACCGTCTCTATCGACGGGGGCGTCAACCAGAAGCCGGCCATCGGTTTGGACATCAGCGGCGGAGGGCTCTGCCTGCTGACGCAGGAGCCCACCGGGAAAGAAGAGTTCGAGGTGCGCGCCACCATCGACACGCGGATTCTTCGGATGCGCGCCAAATCGGTCTGGCAAGACACGGTGTCGCACCAAGGCAAGTCGGTATGGCGGTACGGCCTGCGGTTTACCGGAATTTCGGCCGACGATTGGGATTCGATCATCCGCTACACGACCGATCGCCCGGTTCAAGAAGAGAACAAGGCGCAAGAAGAGCTGGTCTCGGTGCGGATGACGCCCGACGACGCCAGCCGACTGCTGCCGATTTCACTGCAGAGGCGTTTGCTCGGAATGCTTGTGGAGCGTCGCCGTTTAGCACCGCTGCAAGAGAACGTGACCCCGCTGGTACAGTACTTCTACTCCGGCGTGGTGCGCCACCAAGACATGCTCGTGCATCGTTTGACGATCCAGTCCAAAGTCGTCGGCCCCGAGGGCAACGAGATGTACGAGTCGCGTTTCGTATTCGACGATCAGGGAAGCAATATTCAGATTCTAAACTAGCGCGTCGTTGCGGGCACGTTGCGCGGCGTCATGTCGCGTTGTCACCCTGAGCGTAGTGCGAAGCACGGAGTCGAAGGGTCGCTTCTCGAGTTCAACCTGGTCCCGGTCCTTCGACTACACTCACTACGTTCGTTACGCTCAGGATGACAAGTTTGACTAAGAAAACCGCGCTTATTACTGGGATTACGGGGCAGGATGGTTCCTATTTGGCGGAGCTGCTGCTGGAGAAGGGGTATCGCGTCGTTGGAATGACGCGGCGCACTTCGACGGAAGTGCACGAGCGTATTCAGCACGTCGTTGGGGATTTGGAGATCGTTTCGGGCGATTTGCTGGATCAGACGTCGATGACGACGATCGTTGCGGACGTGCGGCCGGATGAAGTGTACAATCTCGCGGCGCAGTCGTTCGTGCCGGCTTCGTGGACGCAGCCGGTGCTGACGGGTGAGTTCACGGCACTCGGCGTCACGCGGGCGCTGGAAGCGGTGCGCGCGGTCGATACGAAGATTCGTTTTTATCAAGCGTCGAGCTCCGAGATGTTCGGCAAAGTTACCGAGGTGCCGCAATCCGAGGAGACGTCGTTCTATCCGCGCAGTCCGTACGGCGTTGCGAAGGTCTACGGGCACTGGATCACCGTCAACTATCGCGAGTCGTACGATATGTTTGCGTGCAGCGGCATGCTGTTCAATCACGAGTCGCCGCGGCGCGGCATGGAGTTCGTGACGCGCAAGATCACCGACGGCGTCGCGCGGATCAAACTCGGACTGGCCAAAGAGCTGCGGCTGGGCAATCTCGAAGCGCAGCGCGACTGGGGGTTTGCGGGCGATTACGTTCGGGCGATGTGGCTGATGCTCCAGCAAGCGCTGCCCGACGATTACGTGATCGCGACCGGCAGAACGCACACGGTCCGCGAGTTCGTGCGCGTCGCTTTCGAATCGGCCGGGTTGGGCTCGTTCGAACCGTACGTGGTCGTCGACCCGCGCTTCGTCCGGCCGGCGGAAGTGGATCTGCTGATCGGCGATCCATCCAAGGCCAAGCGCGGGCTGGGATGGGAGCCGACCGTGTCGTTTGAAGCATTGATCGAAATGATGGTGCGGGCCGACGTCGATCGCCTTTCCGGAACGTGCGCGCACTAGTTACCGGAGCGAGCGGATTCGTCGGCGGCTACTTGTTGGCCGCACTGCGCGAACGCCGCGTCGAAGTGCTCGCCTGCGGCGGCGTGCGCGATAAGGGCGAGTTCTTCCCGCTCGAGCTGTGCGACGTCGATGCCGTTCGCGCGGCGATCGATCTCGCGCGTCCGGACGTCGTCTTTCATCTCGCCGCCCAAACATTCGTCCCCGATTCGCTCACGTCGCCGACGCGAACCTACGAAGTTAACGTGCTCGGGACGGCCACGCTGACGCAGGCGGTGCGGGACTACGCCGCAACCGGTGCGCGTCCGCCGCGCGTCGTCTTTACGAGCTCATCCGAAGTGTACGGCCGGCGCGAGCCGGGCGAGTTTCCGCTCGTCGAAGCGCTCGATCTGCGTCCGAACAATCCGTACGCCGCAAGCAAGGCGGCGGCGGAAGCGATCTTGCTCGCCGAGTCGCGCTGCTTTCGAATGGACGTCGTGGTCGCCCGCGCCTTCAACCACATTGGCCCGGGACAGAGCGACCGGTTCGTCGTCGCGAGCATGGCCGCGCAGCTGGCGCGCGCGGCGTCGGAAAAGACGCCGCTGCTGGTCGGCAACCTCGAGGCCTCGCGGGATTTTCTCGACGTGCGCGACGTCGTCGCGGCGTATCTTCTGCTGGCCGAACGCGGCGAGCGTGGCGAGGTGTACAACGTCTGCAGCGGCAACCCGATAAAAATTCGCGACGTGCTCGGCGAACTGATCCGGATCGCGCACGTGCCGGTGGAGGTGCGCGAGGATCCGTCGCGCATGCGTCCGCTCGATACGCCGCTGTTCGTGGGCGATAACAAGAAGTTGCGCGATGCCACGGGTTGGGCACCGCACGTGCCGCTGCGCCAATCGCTGCGCGACGTTTACGAATCTGCGGCCGCGACTGCGGGAAATCAGCAGGCCGGTTCCTAAGAGCGCGGCATGCCCCATTCAGACGCCAAGGAACTCCAAGCATTCGTTTTCAAAAACCGGGGTGCGCTGCTCGCGATACCGGCGGTCGTTCTTGCGGCATTCGGTAAGCCGAGCGCGCTGTCCGTGACGATCGGGCTGCCGGTGGCGATCGCGGGCGAGTTGATTCGCTGCTGGGCCGTCGGTTATTCCGGGGTAACGACGCGCGGTAACGCCGTCGAAGCGCCCAAACTCGTCACGGCCGGACCGTACGCATACGTTCGCAACCCGCTTTACGTCGGGAACTTCCTGACCGCGGCCGGTTTTGCCATCGCGTTCACCGGAGGCAACTCGGCCGCTCACCGGCTCGGACTCATCGCAGGATCGCTGGCGATCATGGCGGGTGTCTACGCGACGATCGTTCCGCACGAAGAAGAATTTCTTCACGGCCAGTTTGGAACGGCGTTCGAGCGCTACTGCGAACGCGTGCCGCGGGTCGTTCCGCAGCTCGAGCCGATGCCGGACGGCGCCGGCGAGTGGAATGCCGGCGTGATTAAAGAGGCCGAAAGCAAGACGTTTTTAACCTTTGGCGCGATGCTCGCGCTCTTGGCGTTAAAGTCGATTAAAGCGTAGGCAGGAGAGCTCAGTAACCGGCCCGACCGAAGGAAATGGCACGCGCCGCGCAGGAGCAAGGCCCTATGCGTCTTCGCCTACGTTCTTTTCTTCTTGCGTCGCTCTTCGTTGTAAGCGCTTGCTCTTCGTCTTCGGTTGGCGGTTCGAGCGTGCCGACGACGCCGGTAGCGCCCGTCGTCGGGCCCGGCAGCTACATCAAGCACGTGATCGTGATCGTGCAAGAGAATCGGAGCTTCGATAATCTCTTCTACTGTTTTCCGGGGACCGAGTGTCCGGCAACGGCGCCGATGGCCGATCCGAATAACCTCAGTCACGTCACGCAGGTGAAGCTGCATTCCGGGAGGTTCACGAACGGCGACATCGACCACGATTGGGCGACCGCGATCAAGAACTGGGACAACGGGAAGATGGACGGATTCGCGCGGAACACGTTCGGCCCGGTCGGCGGCGGCGCTCCCATCGGGGATTTCGCCTACGAATACATCGATCACAAAGACGTCAAGCCGTACTGGGATATGGCGACGCAGTATACGCTGCTCGATCGCATGTTTCCCGACATGTTCGGTCCGAGCTTCACGGCGCATCTCTCACTCATCGCCGGTACGACCGCGATCAGCAACAAGTGGGCCGAAATCGACACGCCAGTCTTTACGCCGTGGTCGTGCGATTCGGTCGCGGGCGGCAACTCCAATCCGACGGTCCTGGTGCAGCGCGTCGCCGTCGGTGCGAGCGGTTATTTGGTTCCGCACTACAATCAGCCGGTCAATCCATGCTTTACGCAGTTCAACACGATGGCCGACGTTTTGGACGCAAAGAACGTCTCGTGGCGGTACTACGCGCCGCAAATCAACGACGCGGGCGGCAGCATTTGGTCCGAGTTCGGCGCGATCAAAAAAGTACGGTACGGACCGGACTGGGCCAACGTCGTCACGCCGCAGACGACCGTGCTTACCGATATCAAGAACGGCAAACTGCGGGATATGTCGTGGGTGATACCGGACATGCTCGACTCGGATCACCCGTCGAGCTATTCGAACAAAGGGCCGTCCTGGGTGGCAACCGTCGTCAATACCGTCGGCGAAAGCCAGTACTGGAAAGATACCGCCATCATCGTGCTTTGGGACGATTGGGGCGGCTGGTACGATCACGTGAAGCCGCCGCAAGTGGATTACGACGGACTCGGCATGCGCGTACCGGCGCTCATCATTTCGCCGTACGCTCAGCATCACAAGGTCCTGCACACGCAGTATCAGTTCGGCAGCATCCTACACTTCGTCGAGGACGTTTTCAGCACGGGTTCGCTTGGTTATCGCGACGCCAGCTCCACGAGCCTGACCGGAGCCTTCGACTTTACGCAGAAGCCCAATGCGTTCAAGCCGTTCCCGGTGCCGGAAGACTACAATTACTTCTTAAGGCGCAAGCCTTCGTTCCAAGTTCCGGACCAGGATTAGGCCCCGTCGCGGTGCTCTACTAGGGGCGCCGCACGGGCCGGGCGAACCCAGCCGGGCTATGACTTCCACCAACTCCAAGGCCGTCGTGCTCGCGACGGCCCGCACGCCGTTCGGCAAGCTCGGCGGTGCCCTCGCTCCCCTTTCCGCAACGACGCTCGGCGCCGTCGCTCTCGCCGGTGCGATCGAACGCGCCGGCATCGATCCGTCGGAGATCGAACATCTGATCTTCGGCGAAGTTCTTCAAGCCGGCGTCGGACAAAATCCGGCGCGCCAAGTCGTCTTCAAGTCGGGATTGGCCAAGACGGTGACCGCCGACACGGTGAACAAAGTGTGTGCGTCCGGGCTGCTCGCCGTCGTGAACGCGATGCGCTCGATCAACGCCGGTGCGAACGCGGTGGTCGCGGCCGGCGGAATGGAATCGATGTCCAACGCTCCCTACATTCTGCGCGACGCGCGCTTCGGCTATCGCTTCGGCGACGGCGCGCTCGTCGATGCGATGATTTGGGACGGTCTGTGGGATCAGTACTTCCCGATGACGATGTCGACGCAAGGCAACAAGGTTGCGACCGAGTTCGGCATGACGCGCGAAGAACAGGATGCGTTCGCGTTCGAAAGCCATCGCCGCACGGCGGCGACGCACGACGCAGGGAACTTTGCCGACGAGATCGTTCCGGTGAACGTCGCGACGAAAGCCAAAGGAAGAGTCGTCGTCGAGAGCTTACCGCGACAAGGCAAGGTTCGCGTACCCGCGGCCGTCGGCGGCGGGAGCTCGAAGGTATGGGATCACGAACCGTCGGCGGAGTTTACATTCCAGTACGACAAGTACGCGCCGTTCGTGACCGGCGAACAGCCCTTCACGCGCGTCGAACGCGACGAAGCGGTTCGGGCGGATGCGAGCCTCGAATCGATGGCGAAGCTCAAACCGCTCGATAAAGACGGCACGATCACCGCGGCCAACGCGCCGGGCGTCAACGACGGCGCGGCCGCGCTGATTCTCGCGCACGCCGACTACGCTTCACAGCACGGCTACGCCCCGATCGCGACGATCGAAGACCACGCGACGGTCGCCTGGGACTCGCCGTACATCTGCCTCACGCCGGCCATGGCCGCGCAGAAACTGCTCGACAAGCACGGACTCCATCGCGAAGATATCGCCGTGTGGGAGATCAACGAAGCCTTTTCGGCCGTCGCGATCACGTCGGCGCGCAAACTCGGCCTCGACGAGTCGGCGATCAACCTGTACGGTGGTGCGGTTGCAATGGGGCATCCGATCGGTGCTTCCGGCGCGCGAATTCTCGGCACGCTGATCAATCAGCTCCGCAAGCGCGGCGGCGGCCTCGGCATCGCGTCGATCTGTTCGGGCGGCGGCCAGGGCGACGCCGTCCTGGTGCGCGTCTAGAACGAGACGCGTCACATATGAAGATTCTCGTCGTTGGTGCCGGCCAAATGGGGGCCGGCATCGCACAGGTTGCCGCGCAAAGCGGGCACGACGTTTTGCTTGCGGACCGCGCCGAAGAGTTCGTCGCGCGCGGGATGGCGACCATTACGAAGAATCTGGATCGCAGCGTCGAGAAAGGCCGGCTCACCGCCGAAGGCCGCGGCGACGTGCTCGAGCGTATCGTTACCACGACGGCGCTGGCCGATCTCGACGTGGACCTCGCCGTCGAAGCCGCGACCGAACATCTCGAAACCAAGCTCGAACTGTTCCGCACGCTGGACGCGCAGTGCGCCCCGCGAGCCGTCCTCGCAAGCAACACCTCGTCGATTTCGATCACGCTGCTGGGCGGCGCGACGAAACGGCCGCAGAGCGTGATCGGCATGCATTTTATGAACCCGGTTCCGGTGATGCAGCTCGTCGAGATCATTCGCGGTATCGCGACGTCGCAAGAGACGTACCAGTTCACCCACGACCTCGCCGTGCAGATGGGCAAGACGCCGGTCGAAGTGCGCGATTTTCCGGGCTTCGTTTCGAATCGCGTGCTTATGCCGATGATCAACGAGGCGATCTACGCGGTCTACGAAGGCGTCGGCACGCCCGAAGCGATCGACACCGTGATGAAACTGGGGATGAATCATCCGATGGGTCCGCTCACCCTCGCGGACTTCATTGGGCTCGACACGTGCCTCGCGATCATGAACGTACTGCATGAAGGATTCGGCGATTCGAAATACCGGCCGTGCCCGCTCCTGCGCCAATACGTTGCTGCCGGCTGGCTCGGGAAGAAGAGCGGCCGCGGATTCTACACGTACTAGGAGCCGGTAGGACTCTATGATCGATACGCGAGCGCAGTTCGAACTGTCCGACGACCAGCGTCAAATCGGCGCGCTGGCTGCGGAGATCGCCCAGCGCGAGATCGCACCGAACATCGCCCGTTGGGACCGCGAACACGCGTTTCCGCGCGACCTCATCCGTAAGCTCAACGATGCCGGGATCATGGGGATCCTCGTTTCGGAACAGCACGACGGCGTCGGCGCGGGATACGTCGCGTACGCGCTCGCGATCGAGGAACTGGCTCGCGTCGACGCAGGCACCGCTTGTACGGTTTCGGTCCATTCGATGATCTGCGCCGTGATCGGAAACCTCGGCACGCAAGCGCAGAAAGATCGCTGGCTCCCGGCGCTCGCAAGCGGCGACGCGATCGCGGCGTTCGCGCTGACCGAACCCGACGTTGGTTCCGACGCGACGCAGGTTCGTGCGACGGCGAAAACCGTTCCGGGCGGTTACGTGCTCAACGGACGCAAACAGTGGTGCACCAACGGCGGATACTCCGCCGTAACGATGGGGATGTTCCGTACGGGGGGATCCGGCGCAAAGGGCGTGAGCGCGTTTCTGATCGACAACGCGACGCCGGGAATCGTCGTCGAAAAAGTAACGGAGAAACTCGGCATCCACACCAGCAATACGGTCGACCTCGCGTTCGACGACGTCAAGGTTGCGAACGACGCACTGCTCGGCGCCGAAGGCGAGGGCTTCGTCAATGCGATGTCCACGCTGGCCGGCGGACGCATCGGCATCGCCGCGCAGGCGACCGGCATCCTCGCCGCGTGCCTGGATGAATCGGTGAAGTTCGCGAAGGAGCGCATCGCCTTCGGTAAACCGATCGGCGCGTTCGAAGGCGTGTCGTTCAAGATCGCTCAGATGGCGATGGACCTGGATGCGGCCCGCCTGCTCGTCTATCGCGCGGCCGCGCTCGCCGATGCGGGCAAGCCGTTTGCGACCGAAGCCAGCAAAGCCAAACTCTTTGCATCGACCGCGGCGCGGCGCCACGCATCCGAAGCGCTGCAGATTCACGGCGGGTACGGCTACACGACCGAGTTTCCGGTCGAACGTTATTACCGCGACGCAAAAATTACCGAGATCTACGAAGGCACCTCGGAAATCCAGCACATCATCATCGCACGGTCGCTGCTGGGCAAACTCGACTGAAACAAACGGAGAAACCGAACCAAACATGAACCTAATGGAGTATCAGGGGAAAGAGCTTTTCAAGCGCTCTGGGATTCCCGTTCCGCAAAGCCGGCACGCCGTCACGGCGGACCAAGTCAAAGAGTTCGTCGGCAAGACGCCCGGCGATTGGGTGATCAAAGCGCAAGTGCTGATGGGCGGCCGCGGTAAGGCGGGTAAGATCAAGTTTGCGAAGAGTGCGGACGAAGGCTACAAGGCTGCGACCGACATTCTCTCGTCACCAATGCCGCCGAACCGGCAGAACCCGAACGGCGAGCCGATCAACTCGCTGCTGGTCGAAGCGAAACTGGACATCGCGAAGGAAGCCTATGCTGCGATCGCGATCGATCGCACGACGAAGAAGCCGGTGATCATGGTCAGCCGTTTCGGCGGTATGGACATCGAGGAAGTTTCAGAGAAGCATCCCGAGTCGATTGCCAAGCATTACGTCGATACCGCGATCGGCTACTCGCCATTCATCGGCCGCGAGCTCGCGTTCGCCGCCGGACTGGATCCCGGCTATTACAAGCAGCTCCCCGGCATCCTCGGTTCACTGTACGAGATGTTCTTTCGCTACGGCGCGAAATTGGTCGAGATCAATCCGCTCGCGCTCACGACGGAGGGCATCGTCGTTGCGTCGGATGCCAAGGTCGAACTCGACGACGACGGACTCTTCCGCACGCCGGAGTTCAAGGAGTGGCACAAGACACTGCCCCTTGACGAAGACGAATCGCTCGCTTCGAACGCCGGCTTAGGCATTCGCAACTTCCGCCGCTTCCCGGGAACCGTCGGTACGATGGCTAACGGCGCGGGGCTCGCGATGGCGACGATGGATGCCGTCAGCAACGCCGGCGGCGAGATCGCGAACTTCTTGGACATCGGAGGCGGCGCAAACGCGGAACGCGTGCGCAACTGCTACGAGCTGGTCGTGAACTCGACCGGCGCGAAGGTCTTCTTCGTAAATATCTTCGGCGGAATCACCCGCGGCGACGAGGTCGCGCGAGGCATCGTTCAGGCGATGGCGGAGACGAAATCGCGCAAGATTCCGCTCGTGATCCGTTTGACGGGCACGAACGAAAAAGAGGGCCGGGCCATCTTGGCCGAGGCCGGCATGACGCCGGTCGAAACGATGGATGAAGGAGCGGCGCAAGCCGTGCGCATCGCCGCGGAGAGCAAATAAGATGTCGATCTATCTCGATAAAAACAGCAAAGTCATCGTTGCGGGCATCACCGGAGCCGAGGGCTCGTACCACACCGACCGGATGATCAAGTACGGCACCAAGGTCGTCGGCGGCGTTACGCCCGGCAAAGGCGGCCAGAAGAGTTCGCACGGGCTCCCGGTCTTCAATACGGTAAAGGATGCCGTCGAAGCAACCGGCGCCACGCACACGTGCATCTTCGTGCCGCCGCCGTTCGCGGCCGATGCGCTCTTCGAGGCCCACGACGCCGGCATCACGTTCGCGGTCTGCATCACCGAGGGCATCCCGGTCAATGACGTCCTGAAAGTCGTTGGAACGACGGGCGGGATGCAGATCATCGGCCCGAACTGCCCCGGGCTCATTTCGCCGGGCAAAGCCTCGGTCGGCATCATGCCCGGCCACATCTTCAAGGAGGGCAACGTCGGCCTGATCTCACGGTCCGGCACGCTGACCTATGAGGTAGTCGATCTGTTGACCCGGGCCGGCCTCGGCCAATCGACCTGCGTCGGCATCGGCGGCGATCCGATCATCGGGACCACGTTCGTGGATTGCCTCCGCGCGTTTAAGAACGATCCGGAGACCAGCGCGATCGTCATTTGCGGCGAAATCGGCGGCTCGGACGAAGAAGACGCTGCAGCCTTCGTTAAGGAGCACCTAGCCGGGATGCCGATCGTCGCCTTCATCGGCGGCCGCAACGCGCCGCCGGGTAAATCGCTCGGTCACGCCGGGGCAATCATCTCCGGGAACTTCGGGACGCCGCAAAGCAAAATCGCCGCGTTCCGAGCTGCGAACGTCCCGGTTGCCGATCGTCCGTCGGAAATCCCTCGCTTGCTTGCCGAGCGGATGGCCGCCCTCGTCTAACCGACGCTCCCGGCTCTCATGACATTGGTCGTGTCACCTTAACGAAAACTAAAGGAGCCGACTGAAGTCTCAGAAAATGTGCCGCTATCTCGTCACATGAGAATTTCCTTAGGTTGGGCGACCTTTTGGAGCGTCTTTTGTGGCGAAAGTCTCACTAGTTTCTGATTGAGGGCAACATGGAAAATAGAAGGACCCTCCGTCAGGTCGTTGTGTCGCTCGTCCTACTCGTCGCATTTCTCAGCCAGGGAACATGGGCACTGGCTGGGACGACGGGCGGGCTGGCTGGCGTAGTAACGGACGATAAAGGTGCACCGGTCGCGGGTGCGGCCGTCAAAGTGTCATCTCCGTCGCAAGCTGCCTCTGTCACAACCGATGCTGGCGGACATTTCTCGTTTTTGACTTTGGCGCCGGATACGTACGTCGTAACCGCGTCGAAGGACGGATACGCTCCATCGAGCTATCCGGGGATCACGATCTTCGCCGATCAATCTTTGACGCTCGCGGTCAAATTGCCGCACGCCAATTTAAAGAACATCGCAACCGTCACGGCGACGTCGGCCGGCAGCCTGGTGAAACCGGGTACGACCGTCGACGTCTACGCGGTCAACCAGGCTACCGCTACCCAACTGCAAATCGCGGGCGGCGGTAACAACATCAACAGCGCCTATTCGGCCATTTACTCGATGCCGGGCGTCAACGGCTTGCCGGGAAACTACGGTTTCGGGCAAGTCTTTTACATCCACGGTTCGAGCTATAACCAGATCGGTTACGAGTTCGACGGTATCCCCGTCAATCGCGCGTTCGACAACTACAACGCAAACTCGCTCTCGAATCTCGGTGCGACCTCGACCGAAGTCTATACGGGCGGCGGTCCTGCCGCAGGTACGTCCGCTACGCTCGGCGGCTACATCAACCAGGTCATCAAGACCGGTACGTACCCGGGATACATCAGCGGCGGTCTCGGAGTCGGCACGCCGGCATTCTACCACCAAGCGCAGGTCGAAGCGGGCGGCGCAACGCCGGACCGTAACTTCTCGTACTATGTCGGTATCCGCGGGGACAACCAAATCCCCAATCAGCTCGATTCGCAGAACGGAAGCGACCTGAATCAGGACGGCAACAATCAGTACGGCATTCAGGGCATCAGCTGGAACACGCTGATGGAGCCGTTCACGCTGTTCGGATTCAACGGATCTCGCGGGCCCTGGTCCGACTGTAACGCGAACGGTTCGGCAAAGGCCAACGGCTCGTACCTTTCGCCAGCGCTCGCGGGCGCGTACGGTGTCTCAGGCCCGATGCCCGCCTGCAACATGTACGGTCCGATCTACGGTGGTCTTTCGATCAACCTTCGCGGCAACGACTTGAGCGACCGCGAGGCCGTCATTAACACGCACTTCGGGATCCCGCATAAAAACGATTCCGGAAAAGACGATATCCAAATTCTATTCGACAACTTCTTCTACCAGACGAGCGGTTGGGACAACATCAGCACCAACGGCGGTCTGGGCTTGATGAACGCGCTCGAATCGCCCGCCGGCACCGCCAGCGGTCTCGGCAACTACAACACGTGGGTCACGAACGTGTTCGGACTCCAACCGGGTAACTATCTCGGACCGGCCCAGATGCCGGGTTCGCCGGGACTGTGCGCGTGGTTCAACCTGCTCGAACTGGTTGGTGCCAGCCCGAGCTGCGCGGCCACCGGATACTCTCCGGCTCCGTACTACGACGCGTATCAAGTGGTAAACGCGCACTTCGGCCAGGCAGCCGCCGGCGCGACCAACGTCGTCGGACAGTACTACTTCCCGAGCACCAATCCGGCTCGCGCGTTCGGCGCCGGATTCTCTCCGTACCAAGTCTCGGATACGAACAACAACGGTTCGATCGTGAAACTCCAGTACACGAAGAACTTCGGCTCGAACGCGTTCGTACGCGTCTTCGGCTACACGTTCTACTCCGACTGGCTCCAAACCGACCCGAACTTGGGCTTCACGCCGTTCCTCGTCGGCGGTGCGACCGCGGGCGATTACGAGCTGAACACCCACACGACGGGTTTCGGACTCCAGGCGGCGGATCAGCTCAACGCCCAAAACCTGGTCACGCTCTCCGGTAACTACATCTCGGCGGCAACGTTGCGCTACAACAACCAGCAGTACAACTTCTCGCCGAATGGTTCGCCGTTTGCTACGCTGCAGAACAGCAGCGGGCAGTGCTTCGCGTTCACCAACAACGCGCAGGCAGGCGGCTCGCTCTACGATCCCGGGTACTCGGCCAAGCTTAAAGCCGGCACGCCGGTATCGTGCCTCTCGGCGCTCGCGGGTGCAACGCTCGGGTCGGTCCAATCCCAGCAACTTCCGGCGATTCCAGGCGCGGCGGCAGCGGCCGGCGCGAACTGGCAGTTGACTCAGAACATCGAACCCGATGCCAACAAGAGCACCACGGGCCCCCGGTTCCTCACCGTCGCGCTGCAGGACGAGTTCCGGCCGAGTGACCGTTGGGACATCAACATGGGCGTTCGCTTCGAAAGCTACGGCTACGCTCTGGGTAACTACAGTTCTCCGGAACAAGCGTTCTGGTTCAACGAAGTCAACCAGACGGCTTGCGTCGATCCGAACGGATTGCAGCAAGTGCCGGCCAGCGACTTCGGCGGCGCGCGCGCCGGCAACGTTCCGCAGAACTACCCGACGTACTACACGACGGCGCCGGGCGGCACGTGCGGAGTCGATCCGCGCACGGGTCATACGCTCTACCATCCGGGCCAAAACGGCGTGCCACAAATCACGCTGGGCGGAAACGGAACGATCACGAATACGACGTTCTCGCCGCGCGTCGGCTTTACGTATACCGTAACTCCGAACTCAGTGATTCGCTTCTCGTACGGTCGCTACACGCAGCCGACCGAGACCGCCGCCGAACAGGTGCTCACGTATCTCGACGGTTACCAGATGGCTAACAATTTGTACAGCTCGTCGTACTACAATAACGGCTTCGCTTCGATCGTGCACAACAACCCGATCCAGTTCTCGAATAACTGGGACGCGTCGTTCGAGCAGCGTCTCAACGGCACCGATTGGAGCTACAAGGTTTCCCCGTTCTTCCGCTGGACGTCCAATCAGTCGGTCAACGTTTCGTTGCCGGGCGGCCTGTCGGGAGCCTTCAACTCCGGAACCCAGAAGACCGAAGGCGTCGAACTCGCCGTTACCAAGGGCGACCCGTCGCGCAACGGCCTCTCGGGGCAGTTCTCGTACACCTACACGTACTCGGTGTTGAAGTACGCGCTGATTAACGGGAGCAACATCGTCTCCAATCTTCTCAGCGCGGTGAGCCCATACATCAGTCTCGAGAAAATCAACGGTGGTTCTCCGTGTTACGTCCAGGGCGCGAGCAACCCAACGGGTCAAACCGTTGGCGTCCCGAATTGCGCAAAGGGCTTCACGACCACAATTAACGGCCAAACGTATCATTTCAAGCCGGGCGAGTACGTCTCGAACCCATATTACGGTGGAACCCTGACGCAAGCGGCGTTAAACGCCTCATACCCGCTGACCGGGTTTTACCCAACCTATGCCAACTTCTTCCCGTACGGCTTGCAGCTCGGTGATGGATCGACGGCCCTTTCGCCGAACATCTTCGCCGGCTATCTGACGTACAAACACAACAAGTGGCAGGTCACGGTGACCGGCAACCTGTGGGAAGGCACGTCGTACGGTAACCCTGGTGCTATCGCCGGTCTGGATCCGCGGTCGTGTAACTACAGCCAAGGTGCGACCGGAATCGTCTCGGGATCGCAACTGGTCGACTACCAGACGTGTAGTTCGAGCATCGCGATCCCGAATCCGTATAGCGGTCAGTTCGACGGCATCGGGCAGTACCGCAATCCATGGGATCTGAATCTCGGTGCGCAAATCGCGTATCAGATTACTCCGCGCGTTTCAGCGACGGTCGCTTTGGCGAACATCCTGAACGCGTGCTTCGGCGGATCCGCCGAGCCGTGGACGGCTGCTTACGCTCCGAACGGCCTCACCTGCGCGTACGGCGAAAGCAGCGCGTACGTCGGCCTCCAGCCGGGTGCAGGCTACTTCTACGGAAGCAGCCCGCACGCGGCGGTGAACGGAACCGCGGGATACCCGAAGGTCTTCGACCAGGCGTATGCCCCGGGTCAGTTCCAAATCTCGTCGCCGTTCCAGGCCTACTTCCAACTCCACGTCCAGTTGTAGGCCTTCAACTCGAACCTCGCTGAGGTAAAGGAAAGGCGCTCTCGCGATTCGCGAGGGCGCCTTTCTCTTTGCAGGTTTCGATGCGGTCCTGCGACGTACGAGGCGAGGTGCAATATGGATACAAGTGCGAGGATTGCGAAGTCACAATCTTTCCGGTGACGACGCGCAGCGAACTGCATTGGCTGCGCGATCGCGTGCACGTCGTTCGCGAAGTCGCCAGACATTCGGACGGCGGTCTCGACATGTGGATGTCGGAGGGTCTCGCGTTTCTCAACGAACATAGCGATCATAGCGTGATCGTCGTCTCGCGCAACGCTTAGGCACTGGGTGGCTGGCGCGTCAAGGGCTGGAGCGGAAGCTTGGGTCACCCGGGCGACCGCTCGAGAAAAACATCCTGTTTTTTTCTACTTATCCGCTTTTTCAAAACTTTAAAGGAAGTTCGCCCTCCGGGCTTTTTTGAAAAAATCGCAAATCGCCCGGGCGACCCAAGCTCCGCTCCAGCACTCGACGGGACGTACGCAATTCTGACTTTGTCATCCTGAGCGTAGAGAGCGCAGCGAACGTAGTCGAAGGAGCGCTCCCAGAACTAGCCGGCATAGATAGAACCGGGTGGAACTATGCCGCAAACGTATCGCACTTCTCAACCGGAAAACTGGAAGATCGCGAAGTATTTGGCTAACGGGTTCGGTCGATGACCTTCGCATATTTTGCGGCGGAGATCGCTTCGTCCGCCCTGCGATGCCGTGGCTCGCGTATGAAGTCGCCGAGGCGTTTAAGGGTTTGGAGTTTTTCGACTAGCGTTCTTTGCGTAGCGGTCCTTCGACTACGGCTTCGCCTACGCTCAGGATGACAAGGTGCAGCGTCACCAACTCCGCAAAAGAAAAAAGACGCCTAAGCGGCGCCTTTCGCATGGTTGGGGTGGCGGGTTTATTCGGGGATGCGGAGGTGTTCGCCGGGTTGGATGGTGGCTACGTTGAGGTGGTTCGCTTCGGTGATGCGATCGATCGTCTCTTGGATGTCCGCATTCGCGGGGCCATGCGCAGCCGCGATCGACCAGAGCGTATCTCCAGGGCCGACGGTGACCGTCGTATAGCGTTGCGTGCTGGCCGCGTAGAGCCGTGCGCTCGAGAGCGTCGGCAGTGCGACCATCAAGCTGAGCGCGACCAGCGCTATCGCCGGCATGAGCGTGACCCGTTTGCGCGTACCCACCGTATTTCGTCCCTTCCTATATCTTGTGGCAAACATCTGTTCGAGCGCGATTCTGTCTATATCTTGTGCCAAACGCCTGTTCGTCCACTAGATTTTACCACAGCCGCTTGGCGGGGTGTCAAGGCGTCCTCGAACATATGTTTGCCTAATTGGGCAAAGCTATGGTAAGGTGATAGCTGTCGTTCGTGCCATACGGGTGGCATTCTTCAGGAGAGCCTATGATCGAGAAACCGGCGACCGAGCGTCAAAAGAGCATCCTGGACGCAATCAACGCCTTCACGTCGGAGCGGGGCTACCCGCCGTCCGTGCGCGAGATCGGCGAGCGCGTGGGCCTTTCATCTTCTTCGACCATCCACGCGCATCTGAAGGCGCTGGAGAAGCGCGGGATGATCCACCGCGATCCCACCAAGCCCCGCGCGCTACGCTCGGAGACTCCGAATCCGCCGGCCGGCGCGGGACCCGATGCGATCGTGATGCCGATTCTTGGCCGCGTTGCCGCCGGCGTGCCCATTACCGCCCAGGAAGACATCGAGGGCGAATTTCTTCTTCCAGCCGGCTTTGTGCCGCGAGCGTCTAACGCGTTCATGCTGCGGGTTCAGGGCGAGTCGATGATCGACGCGGCTATTTTGGATGGCGACCTCATCCTGGTGCGGCCGCAGCCGTCTGCCGAAAACGGCGAGATCGTGGTGGCGATGCTCGAAGGCGAGGCGACCGTCAAACGCTTCTACCGCGAAAGCGACCGGATCCGGCTCCAGCCGGAGAATACCGCGATGGCGCCAATCTACGCGAGCGATGTTGAAATCATCGGACGCGTCGAGGCCGTCGTCCGCCGCCTCTAACCGGTTCTTCGCCGCTTTCGAGCGGCGGCTGGTTCCGGCGATGCGGGTACTGGGCGATCTGCCCTTCGTCGCCGCCGTTCGAGAAGCGCTTCCCTGGAGTTTCATTGCGCTCGCCGCCGCGCTGATCGCCGTCTTCTTTTCCCAGCCCGCCGCGACCGGCGAGGCGTCCCGCTCCCTCGGACTACGGATCGCGCTGGCGCTGCTGCCGGCGTTCGGCGTCATGGCGGGCGCCCTGGTGGTGCTCCTGAGCGTCTTTCTTTCGCGGCGCGGCGTGGCGCCGCTCGCCCCGCTGCTGCTTGGCGCCGTCGGGGGATTCGCGCTCGCGCTGCCGCGACCGTTCGGACCCGATCCGGTCGACTATCTGCGCGAGCTCGGGGCGAGCGGGCTCTTTCTTGCGATCTTTTCATGCGGCGTCGCGAGCGCGTGGATCGTGCTGCTGCGCCGTTTCATTCACGAGCCGGCCGTCGCGTGGGCGGCGGCGCTGCTCGCAATGGCTACCTTCGGTGCGCTCGCGCTCGCGCACGTCTCGCTAGCGGCCGGCATCGACGCCGCGTTGGCTCCGATCTCCCGCCTCGGCGACACGTATCTCGCGCTGGTCGCGATCGTCTTTATCGAGACGGTATTGTGGACGGCCGGCGTGCACGGCCCGGCGGTGCTTGCAGCGATTGTGACGCCGGTCTACCTCACCATGCAGATGCAGAACACGCAGGCGTACGGCGCGCATCATCCGCTGCCGTACGTCGTCGTCGTCTCGCTCTTTCTGTTCGTTTTTCCCGGCGGTGCGGGCGCGACGCTGCCGCTGGCGGCGATGCTGGCGATCTCGCGCGTTCCGCGCCTGCGTAAGATCGGACGAGTCTCGCTCCTACCCGCGCTTTTCAACATCAACGAGCCGCTGCTCTTCGGCGCGCCGGTCGTGTTCAATCCGTATCTCGCCGTGCCGTTCGTCGTCGCACCGATGGTTATCGCGACCACGACGTACGCGGCAGTCGCATCCGGCTGGGTCGCGCGTGCGGCGTTCTACGTGCCTTCTTCCGTGCCGACGTTCGTATCCACGTACGTCGCAACGCAGGACGTGCGCGCGCTCGTCTTGGTCGTCGTCAACATCGCAATCGCCGCCGCGATCTACTATCCGTTCGTGCGTGCGTACGAACGCCACGCGGAACCGGCGCAAACCCCCGCGGAGAACGCTGCATGATCGAATTGCTGTGCGAACGATTCGAAATCGGCGGCGCGGTGCGCGACGCCGCGTTGCGCGCGCAAGCGCGCTGCGCAACCATCGCATATCCGGCGCAACGCGAAGTCAAGGCCAACGTCATGCGCGCGTTCCTGGACGAGGGTTTGTCGGAGAGCGACCTTGCCGGTTCGACCGGGTACGGCTACGACGACGCAGCGCGCAGCGGCTACGAATCGCTGCTCGCGCGAATCTTCGGCGTCGAACGGGCGCTCGCGCGACTTTCGATCGTAAGCGGCACGCACGCTATCGTAACGACGCTCGCCGCGTGCGTACCGCCGGGTTCGACGCTGCTGTCGATCTCCGGCCGTCCCTACGATACGCTGCGCAACGCGATCTGCGACGCGCCGCATTCGCTGGTCCGGCAAGGCGTTACCTATCGCGAGATCGACCTTACGCCGGACGGCGGTATCGATCTCGACGCGCTCGATGCGGCCCTCGCGCAGCCGGGAGTCGCAGCCGTCTTTCTGCAACGCTCCCGCGGCTACGCGCCGCGGCCGGCGCTCTCAATCGACGCTTGTACGCCCGCATTCGCGCGCATCCGCCGGGACGCGCCCGGCGTCGCAATTCTCGTCGACAACTGCTACGGCGAGCTTGTGGAGGCGCGCGAGCCGACGCACGTCGGCGCCGATTTGGTCATGGGTTCGCTGATCAAGAATCTTGGCGGATCGATCGCGCCGGCGGGCGGCTACGTTGCCGGGCGCGCCGATTTGGTGGAACGCGTGGCCTCGCGGCTGTACGCGCCGGGCTTAGGGGCCGCGCTCGGCCCGTCGCTCGGTTTCGGGCGCAGCTTCGTGCAAGGCTTGTTTCTTGCACCGCTGGTCATCGAACAATGTCTGCGCGGTCTGGACTTCGCGGCGGCACTTTTCAGCGAGCTTGGCTATCCCGTCGATCCGCGACCCGGCGCGGCTCGCGCCGACATCGTCCAAGCGATTCGCCTTGGAAATAGTAGCTCGCTTGCTCGCTTCGCGGCGGGATTGCAAGCGGCGTTGCCGATTAACGCGCGCTTCCGGCCGGAACCGGGGCCGGTGCCGGGCTATCTCGACCCGGTCATCATGTCGAGCGGTGCGTTCGTCTCCGGAGCAACGATCGAACTCTCTTGTGACGCGCCCTTAAGACCGCCGTTCGAGGTCTACCTGCAAGGCGGGACCATCGCGGATCACGCCTTTCTTGGCGCACTCTTTGCAGCGCGCGCGCTCATAGATTAACAAGTTCTGAAAGGCCACTGGAGCGTCGCGAAGAAGCAGGTATACCCGTGAGCACGTATAGCGGACAGGCCCCCGAGCGCAGACATTTGCGGGTCAACGCAGACTTCCCGACCACGGTAATCCTACCGGGCTACGAACTCGTGCTCGGAGGCACCGCGCTCGACCTGAGCGGCGGTGGAATGCGCGTCGCGACCACGACGGATTTGCCGCCAGGCCAAGCGATCGTCTTACGGTTTACGCTGCCGGGACAAGAGCGCGAATTGATCGTGCGCGGTCGCATCGTCTTGTCGTTTTTCGACGCCGGCTGGCGCCATTTCGCGCACGGCGTTGCGTTCACGCAATACTCGACGCAAGATCAGGCGTCGATCGAGCGGTTTATTGAAGCTGCGGGTGCTGCGCTCGACTACGAGCCGGAGCCCAGAAAACCGTAAAAGAAGTAACGGTTGCCTTCCGAGGTCGTAATTACGATCCGGGTATCTTCAATTTCCGCGCCGGTAATCGTCTTGCCGATTAGCGTCTCGAGAATTGCCTGAGCCTGGAGGAACTCAGCCTCTCTAAGGGCATCTGGCTCCACCTCGATAAGCTGGAGCAATTCGTCAATTCGATTGTTCATCGCTACCCTATCAATAATCGTCCAGACCTCAGGATTTGTTAGGCCGCTGTTAACCCGGCCGCCAGGAGGGGGGCAGCGCACCCAGAGAAGGGCAGGCGGCCATGTACCTGCTCGAAGTTCTCAGCGGTCCGCTCGATGGAAAGAGTTGGACCTTCGAACGGGAGATCACGATCGGCCGGGACGATAGCGTCGCGGATGCCTGCGTAGCGCTCGATCGCTATGTCTCACGCAAGCATGCGCTAGTTCGCGTCGAGGAAGGCACGATTTTGCTCTCCGACCTGCAGAGCCGCAACGGCACGAAGCTCAACGGCCAGCCGGTCGATGGCGAAACGCAACTGGTAGCTGGGGCGCCGTTCGTCGTCGGACGAACCGTGTTGCGGGTCACGCGCGCGTAGCCGCCTCCCCATGCAGATAGCCACGACGATCGCGCAGGCGCGCGCCCTCTTCGACGTGTTTGCTCAGCCCCTCGGATTCGTTCCGACGATGGGCGCGCTCCACGAGGGACATCTGGAGCTCGTACGTCGTGCGAAAGGCGACTGTTTGTCGGTGGCCGCGTCGCTATTCGTCAATCCGATGCAGTTCGCACCCGGCGAAGATCTCGCGAAGTATCCGCGCGACTTCGAAGGCGATCGTGAGAAGTTGAGAGCGGCGGGCGTCGACGTGCTGTTCGCGCCGGATCCGGCGGCGATGTATCCGCCGGGTTTTTCAAGTTACATCGACGTCGGCGCGATGGGCTCCACGTACGAGGGCTCGATTCGTCCGGATCACTTCCGCGGCGTGGCCACCGTCGTCGGCAAACTGCTGCACATCGTCCAGCCCGAGGTTCTCTACGTCGGACAAAAAGACGCGCAGCAGAGCGCGGTTCTGCGCAAGATGGTTCGCGATCTCGATTTCCCGGTATGCGTCGAAGTCGTCGAGACCGTACGCGAGGGCGACGGCTTGGCGCTGTCGAGCCGCAACGCTTACCTGAGCGCGGCGCAGCGCGGCGAAGCAATAACGCTCAACCGCGCCCTGGTCGCGATGCGGGATGCGCTCGAGGCCGGCGCTGCAAAAGCGGACGCGGCGGCGGCCGCTCGCGCGACGCTGAGCGCGCTCGCGACACCCGATTACTTCGATCTCGTCGATGCCGATACGTTCGAACCGATCGACCGTTTGCGCTCCGGCGCGTTCGTCATCGGCGCCGCGCGGTTCGGCACGACGCGGCTGCTGGACAATCTGTGGATAAAATCGTGAACGGAGCGCGCATTCTGCTCGGCGTTTGCGGCGGCGTGGCGGCGTACAAGTCCGCGGCGCTAACCAGCACGCTCGTGCAGCGCGGCGCGCTCGTCGACGTCGTGATGACCGCATCGGCCGAGCGCTTCGTCGGCGCGCTGACGTTTGCGTCGTTGACGGCGCGTCCCGTCTATACGTCGCTGTGGGACGCGCCCGAGCGCATTCCCCACATTCGCCTCGTTCGCGAGGCTGAAGTGATCCTCGTCGCGCCGGCGACCGCCAACCTCATCGCGAGGCTCGCGCACGGGATCGCCGACGATCTGCTGACCACCGCGCTGCTCGCGGCTCGCATCCCGATCGTGCTCGCGCCGGCAATGAACGACGCGATGTACGCAAACGATGCGACGCAGCAGAACCTCGCGACGCTGCGCGCACGCGGCTACGAGTTCGTCGATCCGGAGCGCGGTTTTCTCGCGGAACGAGAGCGCGGCGTCGGCAGGCTTGCTTCCGAGGAGCGCTTGATCGAAGCCGTCGAACGCGTGCTCGCGCGCCGTCAATCGCTTTCGGGGCGGCGGGTCGCAATCACGGCCGGGCCGACCCGCGAGCCGTTCGACCCGGTTCGCTTCGTGAGCAACGCGTCGACGGGCGCGATGGGAATTGAGCTCGCGCGCGAAGCCGCGCTGCGCGGCGCGGCGGTGACGCTGCTGCTCGGCCCGACGCACCTGGAACCCCCGGCCGGCGTCGACGTGGTGCGCGTCACAACCGCGCAGGAGCTGCACGATGCGGCACTCGAGCACGCGGTCGGCGCGGATCTCACGATCGCGACCGCGGCGGTTGCCGACTGGCGGCCGGAACGCGCGAGCGACGAAAAAGTGAAGAAGACCGACGCCGACCTCACCGCGCGCATGGTCCGCAATCCCGACGCCCTGGAAGCTTTAGGCGAGCGAAAGGGCGGTACGTTTCTCGTCGGTTTCGCCGCAGAGACAAACGATCACGAATCCAACGCCCGCGAAAAGCTGCGCCGCAAACATCTCGACGCAATCGCCGTCAATGACGTACGCGGCGAACGCGGCTTCGGGCCAGGCGACAACACGCTCACGCTCCTGTGGGGAGAGGACGGCCGGCGCGAACTCGGGACCGCATCGAAACCCGCACTGGCCGCGCGGCTGCTCGACGCGCTCGAGGAGTTGATGTAATGCTCTTAGCGATCGACGTCGGCAATACCGAGACCAAGCTCGGAATCTTCGAAGATGGCGCGCAGACGCTGCGTCAGAAGTGGCGCGTTACTACCGAGTTACGCCGCACGCCGGACGAATACGGCGTCTTTTTCACGCAGCTCTTTAACGCAGGTGGAATCGCGATCTCGCACGTCGATGCGGTTGTAATCGCCAGCGTCGTCCCAAAGCTCGACCCCGTGCTCGAAGCCGTGTGCGATCGATTCTTCGGCGTCAAGCCCCGCTTCTTGAAGCCCGAAGTGCAACAGCTGATGCCGGTCGTCACGGAACGCCCGGCGGAGGTTGGAGCGGATTTGGTCGCCGCGGCGATCGGAGCGCGGGCGCACTTCGGTGCGCCGCTGATCGTGATCAGTTACGGCACGGCGACCGTCTTTACGGCGATCTCGCCCGCAGGCGAATATCTGGGCGCCGCGATCGCACCCGGCATTACGATTTCGATCGACGCGCTCGTCGGGCGAACCGCGAAGCTGCCGCAGATCGGGCTCGACGCGCCGGCCGCGGCCATCGGCCGCAATACCGTCGACTCCTTGCACAGCGGAATCGTCTATGGATTCGTCGGGCAAACCGAAGCGATCGTGGCCCGGATGCGCGCAGAGATGGGACGCGACGCAAAGGTCATCGCCACCGGCGGTCTGGCCGACGTCGTCGCGAAACAAACCGTCGTCATCGACGCGGTCGATCCGGACGCGAGCCTCGAAGGTCTGCGCCTTTACCACGAAGCCACGCGCTAGCATAGGTGCAATCCGCACTCAAGTGCGGATTGCATCTTTTCAAGCCGATCGAACCGACGCACCACTACTGGTAGGAGCGGTGAGGTAACCGGCGGCGAAGGTCGAGTCCGTGAACGCGCGGATGCTCGTCTTGCTCTCGGCCTTAACGCTCGCCGCCGGATACTCGGACGCAGTCGCGTTCTTCGGACTCGGTGTTTTCACGGCGAACATGACGGGCAACACCGTCCTGCTCGGCGGCGCGCTGGCGGCGCGGTTCGTGCCGCACTTCCTGGGGATGCTCTCGCTCGAGCTGCCGTCAATCTCGATCCTCTGCTTCATCGCCGGTGCGTCCTTAGCCGCATTCACGCTACGCGGTGAGACAGGCAGACCTCCGGTGCGCACGATGGCCATCGTCGGGTTGGCTGCCGCGCTGCTGGTCGCGGCCGCGCTCGTGTTCACGCGGGACGCAGGCGCGCGGCTGACGCCGCTCTGCGTCGGGCTGCTTTCGATGGTGATGGGTCTGCAGAGCGTCGTCGCGGTCCGGTTGGGGGTGCCGGGCGTCTCGACGACCTACGTGACCGGCACGCTGATCACAGCCATCGTCGACTTTCTGGGTACGCCGCCCGGTGCCGGCGAGGGCCGCCAGGGAATTCCGAACGTCTGGACATGGGTGCTCTATCTGGTTGGAGCGATCGCCGGGACGCTCGGGCTCGGGCTGCTCGGCGACCGGGCGCTGTGGCCCGCTGCGGCCGTGGTGGCGCTCCTGATCCCCGTGCTATAGTAGAGCGCCATGCCCCGTACCGTCGCTCCCTTGCAGATTGGGCCGCTCGAAGTTTGGCCGCCGCTGGTCTTGGCCCCGATGTCGGGCGTCACCAACCGGACCATGCGAGCGCTCTATAAACCGTTCGGCTTGGGACTTACCGTCACCGAGTTCGTCTCCTCGAACGCGCTCAAGTTCGGCAGCAAGCGCACCCTGGAGATGATCGATCGCCACCCGACCGAGCGCCCCGGTTCGACCCAGTTGTGGGGCGACGACCCGGTAACGATGGCGAACGCCGCCCGGCTCGTGCGCGAATGCGGCGCCGACGTCGTCGACATCAACTTCGGCTGTCCGGCTCCGAAGGTTACCAAGACGAACGGCGGCTCGGCATGCCTGCGCGATCCGCAGCGCTGCGAAGAGATCATGCGCGCCGTCGTCGCGGCCGTCGACTGCCCCGTCACGATGAAGATGCGGATGGGATGGAGCGAAACCGATTTGGTCTACGTCGACGTCGCAAAGCGCGCGCAGGCGGCGGGTATCGCGGCGGTAACGCTGCACGCGCGCACGGCCAAGCAATTTTACAAAGGCAGTGCCGATTGGGAGCACATCGCGCGGCTCAAGGCGGCCATCGACATTCCGGTAATCGGCAACGGCGATCTGGACGACGCGCACGTTGCCATGCAGCGCATGCGCGACTCCGGCGTCGACGCGATCATGCTCGGCCGCGCGACGCTCGGCAACCCGTGGCTGATTTCGCAAATCGCCGACCTGATGGAAGGCCGCGAGGCGCGTCCCGCTCCGTCGGAACCGGAACGTCTGCGCTACTGCATCGTCCATTACCGCACGATGGTCGACGAACTCGGCGAAGCGCGCGCCGTTCCGCAGATGCGCAAACACGTCGCATTGTATCTCAAAGGCATTCCCGGAGCTGCGATCTTGCGCGACCGAATCATGCATCTCGACCGCGCCGTCGACGCGATCGCCGTCATCGAAGAAACCATTGCCCGCCTCGAGGCCTCGCTCGTTGCTGCGTAACGCCGGACAAAAAAGAAGCGGAACCGGTTTCCCGGTTCCGCTTCCAGTAACTCGTACGGAGACGAGCCCCACCATGACTAAGTACCTCGACTCTAGCGCGGTCGACTATTCCGCGTCAAGATACTTAGCCCAGTGGGTCGCGTCAGGCGGGATTCGAACCCGCATCCCCCACTTAGTCATGGTGGGACTCTATCCAGTTGAGCTACTGACGCTGCGGTGTTTTCACTCGAGTCCGGTTAAGAAGCAAGGCCCGTCTCTAAAAATCGGCTCCTCGGCATGATCGAATCCGACGAAACACTTTATGGCGCCGATTCGCCGGCCGCACTCACCGCTGAGGTTTTTGAGAACTATAAGAACTATGTGAATCCGCCGCTGGCGCGCGTGATGAAGATCTCGGGTTCGCCGGTGGAAGTTCGCGCCAGCGGAAGTACCATCTGGGATGCGGCGGGGAAGTCGTATCTGGATTTCGCCGGCGGATACGGCGTGTTCACGCTGGGCCATTCGCATCCGCGGGTCGTCGCGGCGGTACGCGCGCAACTCGAATTGATGTCGCTCTCGGGCAAGACGATGTTCAACGTGCTGCTCGGGCGCGCCGCGAAACGGCTGGCGGAGCTCGCGCCGGGCGATTTGCAGATTTCGTTCTGGTGCAACAGCGGAACGGAAGCGATCGAGGGTGCGATCAAGCTCGCGCGGGCCGCGACCGGACGCACGAAGATCGTCAGTACGATCAACGCCTTTCACGGGAAAACGATGGGCGCGCTTTCGGTGAGCGGGCGCGAAGCGTTTCAAACGCCGTTTCAGCCGCTGCTGGAAGGTTTCGCGCGGGTGCCGTACGGCGAGCTCGACGGGCTCGACGAAGCGCTCCAAGATGCAGCCGCGTTCGTCGTCGAGCCCGTCCAAGGCGAAGGCGGCGTGAACGTTCCGCCCGACGGATATTTGCGCGCCGTGCGCGATGCATGCGATCGCTCCGGTGCGCTGTTCGTGGCGGATGAAGTCCAAACCGGGTTCGGACGCTGCGGCTATCGCTTCGGCGTCGACCGCGAAGGCGTGGTTCCCGACGTCATGACGCTGGCGAAAGGTTTGTCCGGCGGCGTTATTCCGGTCGGCGCGTTTATCTCGCGTCCGGATATCTGGAATCGCGCGTTCGGCAAAGCGCCGCTCGTGCACACGTCGACGTTCGGCGGCAGCGAGCTGGCGTGCGCCGCAGCACTCGCCGCGATGGACGTGCTTGAGGAAGACCGCCTGGTCGACAACGCTCGCGAGCGCGGCGCGCAGCTCGCTGCAGGCGCGCGCACGATCGCTGCCGAGTTTCCGGAGGTTATCCGCGAGGTTCGCGGGCTCGGGCTATTGGTCGGCGTCGAATTAACCAGCGAAGGCTACGGCGGCTGGATCATCCCCGAAATGCTCAAATCCGGCGTCACCGTAGCGTGGACCCTGAATTTGCAGCGCGTCATCCGTCTGGAACCGCCCCTGATCGTGACCGAGGACGAGGTCGATCGGGCGTTGGCGGCCTTGCGGACAGGGGTCGCGACGGCCTACGAGAAGCTCGGCCGCTTATAAGCGATGCCATACGTTGAAACATCTATTTCGATCGCCGCTCCGGCGCGCGTCGTCTACGAACTCGCAAAGGACCAGGAACGTTTTCCTGAGTTCATGCCGGACGTTGAGACCGTGAAGCTGATCGAGCAGAATTCCGAGCGCGCCATTTCGCGCTGGAAGACGCTGGTCGAAGAGGCGCCGATCGAGTGGACCGAAGAGGATCGATTCGACGACGGTGCGCTGCGCATCGACTACAAGCTGATCGAAGGCGACCTCGATAAGTTCGAGGGCGCCTGGACCTTCGAAGAGCGCGACGGCGTGACGCACGTGAACCTCGGCGTCGACTTCGACTTCGGCGTGCCGACGCTCGCGGAGCTCATCGGCCCGACGCTGCTGCGCAAGGTGCGCGAGAACAGCGAGATGATGCTCGCGGCGCTCAAGAGCGAGGCCGAGAAGCGTGCATAAATTCTGCTTCGTCATCCATCCGCTCTCGCTCGACGACGTCGCTCGCTACGAGCCCGGAGCGAAAGGCAAGGGCGCCCCGATCGTGCGCAAGATCATGGAGTGGATGCCGCCTTGGACCGTGGTGCACGTCACCGGCGTGCGCGCGCCGAACGGCGCGCAAACCGAAGGCTGGTTCGTCTCGGCGCCGCTGCTGCCCGAACAGATGATGGAGCTGCCGCGCGATGAGGTGTACGGCCGCATCCTCAAAGCGATCGACCTCGGCGTCGAGCAGGGCGCGGAAGTGGCCGGGCTGGGCGCGTTTACGGCGGTCGTCGGCGACGGCGGCATCACGATCAACGAACGCTCCCCGATTCCGGTTACCACCGGCAATTCGCTGACGATCGCCGCCGGCGTGCAAAGTTTATTCCGCGGTGCGGACGAGATGGAGATCGACATGTCGCAGTCGACGGCCGTGGTCGTCGGTGCGACCGGTTCGATCGGCGGTGCGTGCGTGCAGCTGATCGCGCCGCGGGTCAAGCACGTGATTCTGGTCGCGCGCAACGAGACGCGGTTGCGCAAATATCACGAATCGATCGCGGCCGATCTCCCGTGCGAATCGTCGTACACGACCGATATTTCGGCGGCGGTACGGCAAGCGCAGCTGGTGCTTACCGCGACCTCGTCGACGCAGGACGTCATTCAGCCGGAAGACTTGCAGACCGGCGCCGTCGTTTGCGAACTCTCTCTGCCGCACGACGTGAGCCGGCGCGTTTCGCTCGAGCGTCCCGACGTGCTCGTCACCGAAGGCGGCAACATGGTCGTGCCGGGCGAGCCGCGCTTCGAGCGCTTCCGCGAGCGGGGCCAAGACTTCGACCTGAATCTCCCGCCGCGTACGGCGTTAGCGTGCATGAGCGAGACGATGGTCCTCGCTCTCGAGGGCCGGATCGAGCCGTTTACCCTGGGGCGCGGGATCGATCTCAATAAAGTCCTTGAAATCGAAGCGATGGCGGCCCGCTGCGGGTTTACGCTCGCGGGGATGCGGGCGTTCGATGCCGCGGTCACGGAAGAAAAAATTGCCGCAACCCGGGACGCCGCCGCGAAGCGGCGCAGAGGAGCCATCGCGTGAAGAGAGTCGTTTCCGTCTCGCTCGGATCGTCGACCCGCGATCACAGCGCGCAGGTGAATCTGCTCGGTGAAGATTTCGACGTCTCGCGCGTCGGAACGGACGGCAAACTCGACGTCGCCATCGCGAAGGTGAAAGAACTCGACGGGCACGTCGATGCGATCGGCCTTGGCGGTATCGACGTGTATCTTTACGCCGGCAAGCATCGCTACGCGCTGCGTGACGGGTTGCGGCTTCTCGAAGCGGCGTCGGTGACGCCGGTCGTCGACGGAAGCGGGCTGAAGAATACGCTCGAACGCGAAGCCGTGCGCTTCATGCAGGACGACCTGAAGATCGACCTCGCGGGTAAACACGTCCTGATGGTGAGCGCGCTGGATCGCTTCGGTATGGCGCAAGCGCTGGTCGATGCGGGGGCCGACGTGCTGTTCGGCGATTTCATCTTCGCGCTCGACAAGGATATGCCGGTGCGCGGGCTGCCCGAGTTCGAAGAACTTGCGGAAAAGTATCTGCCTGACGCGTGCAAGCTGCCGTTTCAGTTCTTCTATCCGACCGGAAAGAAGCAAGAGAAGCCGCCCGAACCCAAATATCCCAAGTATTACGAAGAAGCCGAGATCATCGCGGGCGACTTCCACTTCATGCGCCAGTTCATGCCCGACCGGCTCGACGGGAAGATCGTGCTGACCAATACGGTCACGCCGGCCAACGTCGAGGAGCTGAAATCGCGCGGCGTGAAGACCCTCATCACCACCACGCCGGACTTCGGCGGCCGTTCCTTCGGAACGAATGTCATCGAAGCCGCACTCCTCGCACTGCTCGGCAAGAAATGGGCAGACGTGACACCTGCCGACTACGAACGCGTCCTTCACGAACTGCGCTTGCGTCCGCGGGTAGTCGACTTTGACGGTTGACGCAGCGCTATTGCTTGCACGCAGAGGCGAACCGTGGTAGCTGAAATCCGGGCGGATCAGCCCGCGCGCGGTCTGCCGAAGGTATTGCGGTTCTTCGATATCTCGGTGCTTGCGTCGGCGTCGATGGGACCGGCGTATTCGCTCGCGGCCACGATGGGACCGGTTGTGGCTGCCGCCGGTTCGGCGGCGCCGCTGTCGCTCATCTCGCTGTCGGCGATCATGCTGTGCATCGCGGTGTCGTTTTCGATGCTCTCGCGAATTGCGCCGAATGCGGGCTCGTCGTATTCGTGGATTCGCATGGCGTTCGGCAACTACGTCGGTGCGTACGGCGCGTGGCTGCTGATCCTCTCGAACTTTTTTGCGACGATGACGATCGCGGTGCCGGCTGGAAGCTATACCCTCGAACTCATCGCGCCGAAGCTCGCGAACGATCCGCTCTGGATCGCCGGCGTCGGCGCAATTTGGATCGTCGCGAGCACGGTGCTGCTCTACGTCGGTCTTCGCCCCACGGCGATGGTCACGTTCATCGCGCTGGCGTTCGAGATGCTCGTGATTCTCGGCGCGGCCGTGGCCGCGTACCTGATGCCGCACGCGGCCATCGCCGCACATGCGGCCGCAGCGGCTTCGGGAGGCGGCGGCATTCCGCTCACGTTCGCGGGGTTCGCGACGGCAATGACGCTCGGGATTTGGATGAGCGACGGTTGGGAAGTCTCCGCGTCGACGAGTGAAGAGGTCAAGGGCGACGCGCGCGCGGCCGGCCGCGGCGGCATCGTCGGGCTGCTCGTGACGACCGTGGTTCTGGTCTTCTGCATGACGGCGTTCATGCACATCGGCACGCCGAAGGGCTTTGCCGACAACCAAGCCGACTCGCTTGCCTACGTAGCCGACTTGCTGGGCGGCGGAATCTGGAAGCCGCTGATCGTCTGCGCCGTGATGATTTCGACGCTCTCCACGTTGTGGACGACGATCCTCTACCTGTCGCGCTCGGTGTTTGCGATGGGGCGCGATCGGGTGCTGCCGCGCCCGCTCGGCAAGCTGGACCGGCGCAACGAACCGTTCTTGGCGCTCGTCGCCGTCGCGGTGCTGACGGCAATCTGCGAGCTGGTGACCGGGTTCTCGCCGAGTGCGAACGAGCAGCTCAACGACATCGTGAATGCGAGTTCCGTTTTCCTAGGGCTCTTGTTCGTTTTCAGCGCGGCGGCGACCGTCCGGCAGTTCTTCGGCCAGCCGTCGACGACGCTCAAAGGCGTCGTCATTCCGGCGATCGGGGCGCTCGCGCTGCTCGGCGTGCTCGCTGCGACCGTTATCTTCGAGCCCCGTAACCTCCAGATGTACGCTTGGGGCGGGGTCGTGCTGGGTATACCCTTTGCACTCTGGCGGGGGTGGAAGACCCGGGGAGGCCTCCGGGCGGTCGCCTGAGAACAAACCGCGCCAGCGCCCGACCGGGCGCCATCATACTATGGGGAACCCCTGGGCGCCGCGGCGCTCTGGGGACGCCTTGAGAGGGTCTGTAGTTGAACGACAAAGAGATCGTCCTGACCGCCGAAGGGCTCTCGAAAATCGAGACCGAGCTCGACGAGTTGAAAACGAACCACCGCCGCGAAGTCAACGACCGCATTCGCCAGGCCAAAGAGTACGGCGATCTAAGCGAAAACGCGGAGTACGAAGACGCAAAGCAAGAGCAAGCCTTTATCGAAGGCCGCATTCTCAAGCTCGAAGCTATGGTTCGCAACGCCCGGCTCATCGACGAGTCGGAGTATGCGTCGGACGAAGTCCATCTCGGCGCCGTCGTCAAGGTCAAAGATTTGAAGAACAACGACAGCTACGAGTTCACGATCGTCGGGTCGGCCGAGGCCGATCCCCCGAACGCCCGTATCTCGAACGAATCGCCGCTCGGCAGCTCGCTTATGGGTCACAAGAAGGGCGCCACGGTCGACGTCTCGACCCCGCGCGGCGTCGTAAAGTATAAGATCGAGGGCATTCGCAACGGCAGCCCCAGAAAGACCGCCAAGAAAGCGAGCTAGACCGGGTGCACGACCTGGGCAAAACGGAAGCTAGCCTCGTAGCGGCCAGACGCGATAATCTGGCCGCTTTACGTTCGCGCGGGAACGATCCGTTCGCGCAGACGCGCTACGACGTCGACGCAACCGCGGCCGAACTCATCGCGCGCTACGGCTTTCTCGAAAACGGCCAGACCGCGGAGGCCGAAGGCTGGAACCTCGCCGGACGGCTGATGTCCAAGCGCAAAATGGGCAAGACCATTTTTGCCGATCTCGAGGATCGCACCGGGCGCATCCAGCTCTACGTTCGCAAGGACGAAATCGGCGAAGAGGCCTTTGCAGACTGGAACGACCTAGACCGCGGCGACATCGTCGGCGTGCGCGGGTACATGTTTCGCTCGAAGATGGGCGAAGCGACGCTCCACGTGACGGCCTTCGCCGTGCTCTCCAAAGCGCTCGCCCCGCTGCCGGACAAGTGGAGCGGGTTGGTCGACGTCGAAAAGCGCTACCGACAGCGGTACGTCGATCTGATCGTCAACGCAGACGTTCGCGACACGATGATCCTGCGCAGCCGTATCCTCTCGGAGACGCGACGCTTCATCGACGCGCAGGGCTTTTACGAGGTCGAGACGCCAACGCTGCTGCACGTCGCCGGAGGTGCCTCTGCCCGGCCGTTCGTGACGCACGTCAACGCGCTCGACCAAGCGATGCAGCTGCGCATCGCGACCGAATTGAACCTCAAGCGGCTGATCGTCGGCGGCATGGAGCGCGTCTACGAGATCGGGCGGATCTTTCGCAACGAAGGCATCGATACGACGCATAACCCGGAGTTCACGATGCTGGAACTCTACGCAGCGTATTGGAACGTCGACGACATGCTGGAGTTCAACGAAGCGCTGATCGCGCATCTCGTCTCGGTCGTCACCGGCGGCGCCGACGAGCTTCCGCACGGCGATCGGAAGATTTCGTTTGCCCGGCCGTTCGCGCGCATCGGCTACCTCGAAGGCATCGCGAAATACAGCGACGGCAAGTATACGCGGGAGCGCTTGCTCGACCCCCAGGAGGCTGCCGCAATTCTGACCGAACTCGGATTGCCGCCCTCGCCGACGCACGGTCATGCGTTGGACAAGATCTTCGAGCGCGTGCTGGAGCCGCATCTGCTCAATCCAACCTTCGTCACGGGCTATCCGGTATTGATCTCGCCCCTCGCGAAGCGTAAAGCGGGCGATGCCGATCTGGTGGACCGTTACGAACTCTTTTGCGCCAGTATGGAAATATCGAATGCCTTTACCGAACTCAACGATCCCGACGACCAGCGCGCGCGTTTCGAAGCGCAGATCGCGGAGCGCGCCAAGGGCGACGACGAGATTCCCGAGCCCGATTGGGATTACGTTCGCGCGCTGGAATACGGAATGCCCCCAACGGCCGGCATCGGCATCGGCATCGATCGCTTGGTGATGCTGCTTACCGACCGCACGTCGATCCGCGACGTTCTGCTCTTTCCGCTCCAAAGGCAGCACGGCTAATGCGCCGCAGGGTCGCGCTGGCTGCAGCCTTGTTTCTCGCGATTTCCATCGCGCCGCCGGCGACGGCGAAAGATCACGGCGCGCTGTACTACTTGCCGCAGCAATCGTTAAGTCTCCAGGCGCTGCTCGCGCCGCCTCCCGAACAAGATTCGAAGCAGGAAGAGTACGACGCTCGCAAGGTTTCCGAGGTGCTCATCGCGCGCACGCCGGCGGACATGGCACAAGTTGCCTCGGACGCTCATCGCAACATCTTCGTGTTCACGCCGATCCTCGGCCCGAATTTCGATAGCGCGCACCTGCCGCATACCGTCGCGATGTTCGTTCACGTCAACAACGATACCGAGATTCTGATCGACATCGCGAAAGCCCATTTCCTGCGCCAACGGCCGCCCGGGGCAAAGCAGACGCATTTCTCGTATCCGAGCGGTCACGCGGCATTTGCGGCGTGCACGGCGATCCTGCTCTCCGAAATGGTGCCGGAGAAACGCGGCGAGATATTCGCGCGTTCGGCCATCTTCGCCGAAAGCCGGATCGTTGCGGGCGTACATTATCCGAGCGACGTCGAGGCCGGCTGGATCTCGGGAACCGTGGTCGCGCAGTCGCTGCTTATGCAGCCGAAATTCCAGGCGGATTTCAGGGTAGCGAAAGCCGAGGTGCGCAGTGCACTCGGCCTCCCGGTAGAAAGCAACTAAGCGATGGATGGACAAAAATGCCAGCACGAGCAGTGCTCGTGCTACGTCGACCTCGGGATGTTTTATTGCAGCAACCGCTGCCGCGAACTGGACGTAAAGGACGGCGACGCCGCGCCGCACGCCCGGTGCGGATGCGGTCATGTGGGGTGCCTCAAGGGCGTCTAAACCCGGGTTCGCGGGTCGCAACCTACGCAAAGTAAGCCGGGTCTAGGGGTTACCTCACAATCGTGCAAGGAGACTTCCCAACGTGGACCTGACCAAAGAATACCCGCGCAGCGTTTCCGCCAAGTGGCAGGGTGTCGTTCAGCTCGGACGCGCCATCGACAAAGCCAAGGCGAAAGCGTACGGCAACGTCGGCGAATACAACTATGACTGCCCGATGGACGCGGCGGTCTTCGAATTTCTCGGCCTCGACGGAGAGCAGCTCCTCGAAGTCGTCCGCAATGCCAAGGGCGATGCAGAGATCGAAGCGTATACCCGGCCGTTCGTCGCAAAGAAGTCGGCGCAGGAGATCGAGCAGTGGAATCAGCAGTGGCTCAGCCGCAAGCCGGAGGGCGAGGGCCTCGCGTACTTCACGACCCTGCGCGACTCGATCGATCCGTCGCGGACCGATATCGTGACCTGGGCCGACGTCCTCGACCTCGACGAGAAGCGCGAAGTACCGCGCCGCAGCCCGGTTCCAGCCTAACGACCATTCGCGCCGTCCTCGAATACGACGGCACGGATTTTTGCGGCTTCCAGCCCAACCCGACGGTGCGAACCGTCGGCGCGGTGCTGGAAGCCGTTCTGCTTTCGCTCTTCCGCGAAACCGTCAAAGTGTCGTGCGCGGGCCGCACCGATACCGGCGTTCACGCGACCGGACAAGTCGTCTCGTTTCGAACGACGCGGACGTTCCCGTTCGACCGCCTCGCACTCGCGCTCAACAGCGAACTGCCGCACGATCTCACCGTGCGCGAAACGGCCATCGTCGACGACGGCTTCTCGGCGCGATTCCACGCACTCGAACGAACCTACGTCTACGCGATTTTCAACCGGCGCCCGCCTTCGGCGTTGCTGGCGAGGAACGCGTACCACGTTTGGGCGCCGCTGGATCTCGACGCCATGCGCGAAGCGGCCCGCCACGTCGTGGGCGAACACGACTTTCGTTCGTTCTGTGGAATGCTGCCGGACGGCGGCGTAACGCTGCGCACCGTACGCTGCCTCGAACTGGATGCGCGCGGTGACTTGATCCGCGTGCAAATCAGCGCGGACGGGTTCCTTCACAGGATGGTCCGAACCATCGTCGGAACCCTGATCGAGTGCGGTTCGGGAAAACGCAAACCAGAGTCGATTTTGGACATCGTCGAGGCGCGCTCGCGGGCCGCGGCGGGAATCACCGCTCCGGCGCGGGGTCTATACCTCGCCGGCGTCCGCTATCCCGGCGGTTTCGATTCTTACCAAGAACCGCCGGTCTTCACTCGCTTGGAGCCGTAACAAGTCCGGCCAACGCTCGGTAGGAAATTACATGAAAATTATCGTCGACATCATCATGCTCGCCGCCGGCATCGGAATTGGCGCAATGATCTGGTTTCCGCACCGCGGAACCGCTCGTGAAGGTAAAGCCGCATTCATCGGCGCGGCGGTCGCTCTCGTCTTTCTCGTTTGCGGCTTTTCGCTGACTGCCGGTATCGGCATCGTTCCGGCGGGAGACGTGGGCATCGTCACGCAGTTCGGCAAGCCGACGGGCGAACTGAAGCAGCCGGGCATTTACGCCGTCTTCGAACCGCTCGGTTTCTCCGTTTACGTGATGGAAGCGACGAAGATTCGCTCCCACGACGTCGAGGGGGCATCGGCGGCGACGTTCGACCTGCAGCAAGTCACCACGGACATCACGATGAACTTCCATCTCAACGACAACCCCGAATCCTTAGTGGCCGTTTATTCGACGCTGCGCGATAACTTCGACGGGCTTCTTTCTCCGATAACGCTCGAGGCGCTCAAAGCCGTGACGGCTCACTACTCCGCGCAAGACCTCATCGACAAACGGGTGAAAGCTAAGGACGAACTCGACGGCCTGCTACGCGATCGGCTCGGAAAATACGGCATCATCGTGGATAACGTTTCGCTCACCCAGTTCCGCTTCTCGGACCAATTCAATGCCGCCATCGAGGCGAAAGTGACGCAAGAACAATCGGCGCTGCAGGCAAAGGCAAAGCTCGACCAGGTGAAATACGAAGCCGAACAAACCGTTGCGCGCGCGCAAGCCGAAGCGACCTCGCTGCGGCTCAAGCGTCAAGAGGTAACGCCGGACCTAATCGCGCTGCAGCGGCTCGAAGTCGAACGGCTGGCGGTCGACAAGTGGAACGGCGAGATGCCGAAGGTCGCAGGCAGCGCCGGCGTCATGCTCCCCGGCGACGTCTTCGGAAAACCATGACGCGAGGCGGTCGCAGCGCTTGGGAGCGGGGCTAGCCGATCTCTTCGAGCAAGCGGATCATTTGGCGGGTCTGGCCGAGGCTGAGGCGATGCATGAACTTGTCGGCAGCTTCGGCAGCCGTGGCGCTGGCGTCGTTGACGAGTTCGCGACCTGACTCAGTTAAGGTAGCAAAACTGGCCCGCCCGTCGGCCGGGTCGGATTCGCGGCGGACGATGCCGCGCTTCTCGAGCGGGAGCAGGGCCCGGGTGACCCCGGAGGCGCTGAGGTGGAGTTCGCGGGCCAGTTCGGTCGGGCGGCCCTTGCCGTCGGGCTTTAGGGCGATCGCCCGTAACAGGGTCAGCTCGCTCAAGCTCAGGCCGTGGTGGCCGCCGATCTTGGCATCGAAGGCGCGCACGATCTTGGCGTGGGTGGTGAGGAGGGTCGAGAGGCCCTCGAAGGCAGCGTCGTTCATGGTCCGTGAACTATACTTGAGCGGTCAAGTATCTGTCAAGTAGTTCAAAGGCTCTGAAATCGCTTGACGGACCCCCGGATATACCCTAGGATACGTTGGTTGCGCAGGGCTGTTAGGTCTGCGCATGCTTCTCGAAGGACACGTTTTTTCAATGCGCAGCTATCAACAGAAGACCTCGGAAACGCAGCACGATTGGTACGTCGTCGATGCGGCCGGCCTACGGCTCGGCACGCTCGCGGTGCGGATCGCGCGCGCTCTTTCGGGCAAGCACAAACCCACCTGGACGCCCAACATCGATAACGGCGACCACGTCATCGTGATCAACGCCGAAAAAATTGAACTCGGCGGAAACAAGTGGGACCAGAAAGTTTATTACCGCCACAGCGGATATCCCGGCGGCCTGCGCGTGAAGACGGCCAAGGAGATCCACGACAAGCATCCCGAGCGCCTGATCGAGATGGCCGTGCGCGGCATGCTGCCCACCAACAAGATGCGCGACGTTCAGTTGAATCGGCTGAAGGTCTACGCGGGCGATAGCCACCAGCACGAACCGCAAAAGCCGCAGCCGCTGTTCTAGGAGTTCATTTGAGCGACATCATTCAAGCCACCGGCCGCCGCAAGCGCGCCATCGCCCGCGTGAAACTCACGCTCGGTCAGGGCGTCATCACCATCAACAAGAAGCCGTGCGACGACTATTTCCCGCGTCCGCAGCTTCAGGCGATCGTCCGCCAGCCGCTCGAAGCGACGGCAACGCTGTCGCGCGTCGACATCACGGTCAAAGCCGAAGGCGGCGGACAGACCGGGCAGGCCGGAGCCGTACGCCACGGCATCGCTCGCGCGCTGCTCGAGATGGACGAAACGCTCAAGGAAACGCTGCGCCGCGCCGGCTTCCTGACGCGCGACCCGCGTGAAAAGGAATCCAAGAAGTACGGCCGCAAGCGCGCCAGAAAGCGCTTCCAGTACAGCAAACGCTAGTATCCACGCCTCGACGTCGAAAGGAGCCGCTCAACATGGGCGGCTTCTTTTCGTTTTGGCTCCGCGTGCTCGCGGTCGTACTCGGTGCCGCAGCCTTGCTGTGGCAGCCCGGCCCGGAATGGATCGAGAACGCCTACGCCAACGGCGCCTACCCCGGGTGGGAGCACGCCGCTTTTGCCGTCACGCACCTGCTTCCGTGGTCGCTCGGCGACGTCGCGGCTCTGATCGGAATCGTTGCCATCGTGTGGCGGATCGTACAGTTCGCGCGCTCGGGCCGCGGCAACAAGACGCTGCGAGCGCTCGGACTGCTCGCACTCGACGTCGCGGCAATCCTCGGCGTCTACGCGATCTGGTTCGAGCTGAGCTGGGGTTGGAACTACGCGCGCGCGCCGATCGAGGCCCGCGTCGACTTCGATCAGGCGCGAGTGACGGCGCGAGCGGCCGATCTGACGCGCGACCAAGCGATCGCGAATATGAACGCGCTAGCGGCGCCAGCGCACGCAGCTTCGAGCGACGCGGTGGATCTCGCCACGCTGCGTTCGACCTGGCTTCCCGCGGTTGTTCGTGTCGGCGATCGCTGGGAGCCCGAAGTCGGCGAACCGAAGCCGACGTTCGCCGATCCATTCATGGAAGCCACCGGAACCAGCGGGTTCATCAACCCGCTCACGCTGAACGTGCAGCTCGCAGCCGACGTACTGTGGTTCGAGCGTCCCTTCGCACTCTCGCACGAATGGAGCCACGTCGCCGCGTACGCCCGAGAAGATGAAGCCAACTACCTGGCGATCCTGACGTGCATCCGTTCGACCGATCCGCGCGTGCAGTACTCCGGCTGGCTGGAACTGTTCTTGTATCTGCCGCCGAAAGCGCACTACACGCGCCGTACGTTCGATCCGCTGGTATGGGGTGATTTCGAAGCCATGCGCAGGCGCGACGCGCATCACATCAACGTACTGCTCTCGCACTGGACGTGGAACACGTACAATGCGTATTTAAAATCGAACCATATCGCGTCGGGAATCTATAACTACAACGAGGTGAGTCGCCTGGTCCTTGGCGTCAAGGTCGATAGCGAAGGGCTGCCAGTCGCGAAATGAGCGGCGCGTTCGACTATCTTACCGTCCTCATCTCGATCGTGCTCGGTCTCGCGATCACGAACGTGCTGACGCGCTTAGCGCTGGTGATGCAATCGCGCGAGCGGGTGAACTTTTACTGGCCGCCGATCGCCTGGGCGCTATGGGTATTCTTCATCTGCGTCCAGCACTGGTGGGCGCAATGGAGCTGGCGCCTGTCGCCCGCGCCGACGTTCGGCGGTTTCTGGCTGCAGCTGATGACGCCGGTGCTATTGTTTCTGCTCACCGCGCTGGTACTGCCGGATCGCGAGGAAAACGGTAAGCTCGATCTCGAGCGCTGGTACTTTCACAATCGCAAATGGTTCTTCGGCCTGCTGTTCTTCGTGCCGCTCGTCAGCGTTTTCGAGGAGATCGTGCGTAGCGGGTATATGAGATCGTACGTCAACTTGGCGTTTTTGCTCGCGTTCAGCGTGGTCGCCGCGATCTCGTACTTCATCACGTCGCGGCGCGCCGGAGAATGGGTGACTGCGCAGGTGATGGTGATGACGCTCGCTTACGTCCTGCTCTTTCTCAATCTTCGCTAGTAATATCGTCGTCGACGCCGCGCGGGATCAAATAGTAGATCGCGACTGCGATATACGCGACGAAACTCGCGAGCGGCAACACCAGGGCCAAGAGCGTCGCGAAGAAGTATGCGAACCAGCCGGTCCGGTACGCCGTGCGCGTCGCTGCAACGCGTTCCGGGGTCACGCTTGCGTGAAACGCGTCGCTGCGAATCAAGTGCGCCAGCATGAGGTTGTAGCACGTCGACGTTTCCGTTAGCGCAACGCCGTAGAGAAACGCGGCCGCCGGCATCGTGGGGTACTGCCCGAGTACGCTGGTCGCGAAAGGAATGAACGCGGTTCCCCCGAGCAAGAATAGATTCCAGAACACCGTCGTACGATCGATGCGTTCGACCAGCCGGAACAGCGCCTGATGATTCTGCCACATGATTCCGATGACCATGAAGCTCAGAGCGTACGCGACGCCGTTCGGCCAGAGATCGATCAGCTTATGCGTAAGGTCCGCATTCCTTAGAAGCGGGACCGCCGGTAACGCGAAGCCGAGTACGAGCAGCGTGATCGCAAACGCGAAGACACCGTCGGAGAATGCTTCGAATCGAGCTTTGCTCATCCTTTCCTCGACATACTTCGGCAACGTCGCGCACGCCTTCCCGAAACGGGCGGCCGCTATCGTTACGACATGTTCGACGTCGCCGATTCTCTTCGCGCCGCACTCGACGGCGCGCACCACGACCTCCTCACCGCGCAAGCTGCCGTCGCGCGTGCCGCCGCCGGAAACGGCGGGCGCTCCGTCGACGCGGCGATGGCCGGAACCGCCCAAGCGGCAATCTTTACGGAAGCGCTTCTGGAAGCCGAACACGCCCGATTGACGGAAATCAAATCGGTGACCAAGTGAACCTCGACCTTCTGGATTCCGCCGCAAGCGGTATGGACGCGCAACGCGCTGCGCTGGACGTTGCGGCGCGCAACGTCGCCGCGGCCGAAGCGGCCGGGCCGAACGCGGAGTACGCGCGGCTGATTCCCGACTTTCGCGTCGTCGAAGACGACGACGGCGAGGCGCTGGTTCGATTCTCCGGCACGCATCGAGAGCGTGGAACCAACGTCGACATTCTCACCGAGATGATCGCGGTGATGAACGCATCGCGCGCGTACGAATCGAATGCGTCGCTTTTCGACACGGGAAAGCAACTCGCCGAAAAAACCATCGAGTTGGGCCGCCTATGAGGGTCGACCCTTTGATTCCGGACGTCGCGCCGGCGCCTGCCCTAGCACCGACCGGCAGCCCGCCGTTTGCCGGCGTCCTCGACGCACTCGGTTCGACGCTCGAGCGGGCGCAGGGCGCCGAAGATGCGTTCGCCGCCAAGCGTGGATCGCTGCAGGAGGCGATCTACGAACGAGCCCGCGCCGACGTCGCGCTCGCGGTTGCAACCGCCGCAGCGCAGCACGCCGCGCAGGCGGTGCAGTCCGTGCTGAACATGCAGATCTGATGCCGCAGCTCCTCGCGCTGCTGGGGCGATGGAACGCTCTTCCAAAGCGCGCGCGCATAGCGGCCGCTTCGGCGTTCGCGCTGCTCGCCGTCGTCGCGCTCGCGGCCGGCGTTCTCGCACACCCGCCGCAAAGCGCGCTCTTTCCGTCCCCGCTGCACGCCGAGCAGCTGCTCGAAGTGCAGGAGCAGCTCGCCGACTGGAGCGTGGCGTTTACGCCGCTGAGCGACAACGTGCTGGTCGATACCGGCCGTCGCAACGATCTGCTGCTGCGCCTGTCGCTCGCGGGCGTGCCGCACGCCCATCTCGAGACGAGCGGTGAAGCGCTGGCCAACGTCGGCGCACTCACACCGCAGGCGGTCATCGACGCGCAGGCGCGCGCCGGTTTAGCCGGCGATATCGAGGCCGGCCTGCGCGGAATAGCCGGCGTCGACGAAGCGCGCGCGATCGTGGTACCGGCCGTTGCGGCCGAGTTCGGCGATCAGCGTGGGCGCGAAGCCAGCGCGAGCGTCCGCTTGCGTTTGCGGCCCGGCGCACGGCTCACGCGCGAAACGATTGCGGGCATCCGCGCCTACGTCGCGGCGAGCGTCGCCGGTCTCGACCCCGCGCACGTGATGCTGTTGGACGACGACGGCGTGGCGCTTGGAAGCGGCGACGGCGGCGACGCGGCCAATCTCGAGCGCGAGCTTCAGGGCGCGCTCGATGCGGCGTTCGGACAAGGCGGATCGATCGTGCGCGTTCGCACGGAGTATCGAAGCACGACCGTAGCCGAACGCGTCGAGCGGCGAGCGCCGCTGGCCGGTGCCGCAATCGATCGCACGGAAACCGGCGAGAGTTTCGACGGCGACGGAAAGCGTTACCGGCGCCAGGACGAGCGCGAGGATCGCGGAAGCGAATCGCACGACGTTCCCACGCAGACGCCGCCCGGAACGCTGGCGCGCATCTCGACGGCCGTGTTCGTCGATCGTTCTCGCGCCGGCGAGCTCGGCGCAATTCGCGAGTTGGCGGCGGCAACCGTCGGCTACGACCCAAAGCGCGGCGACACGCTCGCCGTAGCCGCCGTCGATTTTTCGGTCACGCCGGAACCGCGCAAGGATGTCTGGTGGCTGCTCTACGGAACGCTGGTGCCGCTGCTTCCCGCGCTGGCGCTCGCGACCGGCGCGATTTTTGCGGTGCGTGCCGGCGTGCCGCCGCTCGCCGCGCTCGCGCGCGGGTATTTCGAGCGCGCGTCGGTCGAGCGAACCACAAAGAACGTTGCCGGCTACGAGCCGTCGCGCGTGCGCAGCGCGCTCGCGCAGGAGCCGCCGCATGCCGCGGCCGCGATCATCAGCGCGCTGCCCGCGGCGACGGCCGCAGCGGTGCTGGAACTCTATCCGGCGCACGAGCGCGATGCAATCGTGCGCCGAATGCAGCGTCCGCACTCACCGCTCATTCCGGACGCACAGGAGGTCGTACGGCGCCATGCATGACACGTTCGTTCCGCTCGCGGAATATCTGCGCGGTCCGGTTCCGGCGCCGGCGGAGCCGATCGTAGCCGCCGTCGATCAGCCCGGCATCGATGCAACTCCGTTCGCTGAAGACGCGGCGGTTGAAGAAGCGCTCGCGGATATTCGGCGGTTTCGCGCCGCGCTGGCCGATGCGCTGGACGTTCGTATCGAACGTTTGCTCGGCGACATCGCGGCCGGCGTGTTGGCGCGCGAACTGCGCCTCGCTCCCGTGGACCTGCACGCGATCGTCGCGCGCGAGCTCGCGCTTGCCGGCGAACCGCCGGTGACGATTCACGCCAATCCGGATGAATGCGAGCTGCTGCAAGCGTTCGCGGGCAGTGTGGTTGCCGATCCGGCGCTGCGTCGCGGCGACGTAAGGATCGAGCTTCGCAGCGGGACGATTGCCGCAGCGCTCGGCTGCCGGTTGGAACGCGCGCTCGAAGCCGCGGTGCCGGCGTGATCGAGACGCGATCGCTTGGAACGTGTGCGCTCGGCCGCGCGATCGATCCATCCGGCGTTCCGCTCGACGGCGGGCCGCCGCTGTGCGGCCGGCGCGTCGCGGTTTTACGTGCGGCGCCGCTTCCGCACGAACGCGTTCCGGTCGACCGGCCGTTTTGGAGCGGCGTGCGCGCGATCGACGGGCTGCTGACTTTGGGACGCGGCGCACGCGTCGGGATCTTCGGCGCACCGGGATCCGGCAAGAGCACGCTGCTTGAATCGCTCGTGTCGGGCTGCACGGCGGATGCCGTCGTCGTGGGTCTCTGCGGCGAGCGCGGCCGCGAAGCGCAGCGCTGGATCGAACGCCGGGACGCGCGCACCACCGTCGTTTGTTCCACGAGCGATCGTCCCGCAAAAGAACGCATCGCCTGCGTTGAAGTTGCGTTCGCGCATGCCGATGCGCTTCGCGATCGTGGCCTGCACGTCGCATTCGTCCTCGATAGTCTCGCGCGATTTGCTGCGGCGCTGCGCGAAACGGCGACCGCGCGCGGTGAGAGCGTCGGCCGCGGCGGTTACCCGGCGAGTGTCTTCGCGCAGCTCGCGCGCTTCCTCGAAATCGCCGGCCCGCTGCGCGGCGGCTCGATCACGCTGATCGCCACCGTTCTTTCCGACGGCGACGATCGCGATCCGGTCAGCGATGCCGCGCGCTCGCTGCTCGACGGACATCTCCAGCTTTCGCCGCGCCTTGCCGCGGCCGGTCGCTTTCCGGCGATCGACGTGCCGGCCAGCGCCAGCCGGACGATGGAGGCCGTTTCCGAACCGGCGCAGCGGCGCGATGCCGGCGCGGTACGCGCCGCCCTGGCGTTGCTCGACCGGATCGACGACGCTCGCGCGCTGGGCATTCTCCCGGAAGGCGCGGCGGGCGCACGGATCGTCGCGGCGGAGCCTGCGCTGGAGGCCTTTTTGCGCCAAGGCAACCGGCCGTCGGCGCCGGCGCTCACCCTGGCGATGCTGGCGGAACTTGCCGATACTCTGGAGGGACCGATATGGACATAGCTAGCGACGTTCTCGCCGTTCAAAACCGCATTGCCGACATCACCGGCGCTCCGGCGGCCGCGCCAATTCCGGCTGCCGCCGTCCCGGCGCAGGGCGTGCAGGCCATCGGTCCGGACGGCCTGCCGGTTATCGATCCGTCAAAATTGGGTTCGACGCCGTTCGCGTCGCTCGTCCAAGCCGCGATGGCCGGACAAGGCGTCCAGCCGCTGGTCGACAGCGACGGAATTCCGTATGCGGGCAACCCCAGCGCTCCCGCGATGGTGCCGCCGGCGCAGATCGACCAGCTCGTCAGCGCAAACTCGGCGCAGTGGAACGTCGACCCGAATTTGATCAAAGCGATCATTGCGAACGAGTCGGGGTTCAATGCCAACGCGACGTCGGGCGTCGGCGCGCAGGGCTTGATGCAGTTGATGCCCGGCACCGCGGCCGGACTCGGCGTGACGAACTCGTACGATCCCGAGCAAAACGTCTGGGGCGGCACGCGCTACATCAAAGGCTTGCTCGACCGCTTCGGCGGCAACGTAAAACTCGCGGTCGCAGCGTACAATGCAGGGCCGGGCGCGGTCGAGAAGTATAGCGGAGTTCCGCCCTATGCCGAAACGCAGAACTACGTGCAAAACGTCCTTTCGAGCTACGAGAAGTACCGCGCGCAGAACCCTTAGCGCCCGCCTCGCCGCTTGCTGCGTCGCGCTGCTGCTGACGGCGCAGACGCCCGCTCCGCCTCCCGCGACTCCTACCCTCGACCAAATCTTGCGCGCGCATCTCGCCGCGCGTGCCGCGCTCAAAGCGACCGTCGACCCGCATACCGTGGAGAGCAGCGGGACGCTCGACGGCCTCGGATTGCACGGAACGTTCGCGTTCTGGCGGGACGGATCGCGCGAGCGCGACGATGAGATCCTCGGCGTGCGAACGCAGCGAACGCTGCGCGACGGGGACCGCGAATACGTTCAGGACGCCAACGGCGGCGTGCGGGTGATTCACGGACTGCTGCAGCGGCGCCAGATCACCGAAGACTTCATCGACTCCGGCGACTTCGCGCGCCACCCCGAGAGCGTCGCACTCGTGGGTGCAGGCAAGTCGGCGGACGGGCGCGCGATTTGGATGCTCCGCGTCACTCCGCCGGGCGGCTCGCCGTACGGCGTCGGCATAGACACGTCGACCTGGATGGTCGACGAGAAATCGTATCCCGAAGGCGACGCGATCGCCACCGTCGACTACGCCGACTATCGCGCGATCGAAGGCGCGCTCATCCCGTTCGTCGAGCACGATTCCAACGGCGACCATGCGTTCGACATTTCGTCGCACGTCGAGCACGTCGCGGTGAACCACCCGATCGACCCGTCGGTTTTTGCCCCGTTCGCGCCGGCCGTCGTCGACGCGCCCGTGCCGGTGAACGTATCGCTGGATACGTCGCAAGGCCACGTGTTCTTGCACGCCACGGTAAAAGGCACGCCGATGATCTTCATCCTCGACTCGGGCTCGCAGGGGCTCTTCATCGATCCGGTGGCCGCCAAGAAAGTCGGCTTGACGGGCGAGGGAACGATGGAGATTCGCGGAGCGCGCCGCACGCAGGGCCTCGGCGTCGCCGCGCTCGATTCGCTGCAAATCGGCGCCGCGCGCTTTCCGGTCGGCGTGATTTCCATCGTCGACCTCTCGACGATCACGCTGAACGGCAAATCGATCGACGGCGTGCTCGGGTATCCGTTCTTCGCCGCGACCGAGCTGCGCATCGACCCCGAGAAGCTGACGCTGACCATCGCGCGGCCGGGGTCCCTTCCGGCGCAAGGTACGCCGGTACCGGTGGACACGGATCGCGAATTACCGGAGATCGTCGCGCGCATCAACGGCGTCCCGGCGCGGTTTCTTATCGATACGGGCAATAGCAGCGAACTGCTGGTCTTTCACGCATTCCTCGACGCACACCGCGGGCTCGTCAACTATTCCGGTGCGACGAACTTTTCGCCGAACCGGGGCGTCGGCGGGTCGAGTTCGGTCGTGCCCGCGATGGTGAACGATATAACCATCGGCCCGTTCAATCTGTATAACCGGCGCGCCGGAATCGTGCTCTCGAGCAACGGCGCGTTCGCCGACAGCGAGGATGCCGGGAACATCGGATGGGGCACGCTGCGCAACTTCGTGATGACGTTCGATCTCGCCAACCAAACGATAACGCTGGAAAAGACGCGCTGGTATGACGACGGCCGCGGCCGCTAGCCGATAGAACGCTTTTAACAAAATCGAGACCCGGCGTTCACTCGGACGCGCGACGATTCGTCTATGACGACGACTGCGCAAATAGGAATCAGCATTCTTTCTGCTCCGCTCGCTGCGATCGATCGCCGTTCGCTCTCGCAAGCGTGGTACTCCGCCCTGCATCTGGCACGCGACGCCGCGCCGCCGGCAGGCTCGGCGACGCGCCGTGCGACCGGACGGCCAATCGCCGCATCCGTGCGGGCTTCCGGTGCGGCCGCACCGGTTCGCACCGCCAATGCGGTACCGCCGAGTTCGAAGCCCGTGCATCGCGCCGCGGCGCGCGCCGGCAGTGGGCTCGAACGGCGCGAGCCGCGCTTACCGCTGACGCGCCGCATCGAACGCAGGCTCTTCGAAAGAACGTTCTCGAGCGCGCGCACGGCGTTCGCAGTCGGAGAAGGCACGGGTCGCGTCGTCGTCGTGCTCCACGCGACCGGCGGTGACGTTCGTCTGGTCGCGCTCTGTTCGCCGGCGCTGCGGCGAACGGTCGCGCGCGCGCTCGACCAAGCTCGCTTCGCCCTGGCGGCGCGCGGCATCGCGTTGGATGCTGGCGTTCGCGAAGGAGCCGCGACGTGTTCTTGAATGGACCGATCTCCGCGGCGCTGGAACGCATCGCCGAGCGCGCGTCCGACGTTCGCCGCGCGTTCGAGCCGGGCGCGGTTCCGGATCGCGACGACGTTGCCGCTTCGCACGCGCCCGAGCCGGCGCTGGATGCACTCTCGGTAGCGATTCCGGAAGGCGCGTATGCGGTCGTTGCCGGCGAACGCGGAAATGCATACACGCGCGATGGCTCCTTTTCGATTCGTGCCGGGCGATTGGTAGACGTCGCCGGGCGTTCCGTGATGGGCACGACGGTAAACGGAGGGTCGATCGTCGAGCTTGCGATCGATCCGGTCGACGCCGCGCTCGGCCGCGCGAGCGGCGTGCGCGTAGAATCCGACGGAAGCGTTGCGTACGACCGGTGGGGAGTCGATCCGCGCAGCGGAGCGCGCGAAGCGCAACGCGTCGTCGCCGGAAGAATCGCGCTCGCGCGCTTTCCGGCGGGTACGCGGCTGGAAACGCAGCGCGACGGAACCCTGGCCGCTGCGGCGTCCGTCGTTCCACATTTTGGCACACCCGCCGAGGGCGGCTTCGCCGCGCTGCAGACGCTGCGGCGGACGGGCAGCGGCATCGATATCGACGCGAGCCTCGCGCGCTTGAAAGACGCTTACGATGCGTTCGACGCACTCCAAGCGGCGCAAGCGGCAAAAGGCCGGCTCGGCAAGACGGCGATGGATTTGCTGAAATGAAGTATCTCGCGCTTTCGCATTCGAGCGCGAATGCCGGCGGCCGGCGCATTCGCGAAGTCTGTTTCGAAGATCGGTCGTCGTTGCCGGCCAGCGCCGCGTGCGTCGTCGCAGGCGGCGCTCGCGAAACGCTTGGCGCGCTGCTGGCCACCCCGGTAAACTTGCGTCTGTTCGAACCGGTGCTGCCGTCGCCCGACGCATGGCGCGCGATCTTAGCGGGAGCGACGCTCTATCGCTATCGCGGAAGCGTCGCCGACGCAGCGATCGTCCTGCGGCCGCGCGATGCGCTTGCTCTGGCGCGCGCAGCGTTCGGTGAAGTCGGCGGGGAGGATCCGGCCGGCGACACGCCGTTATCGCCGCTCGAAAGCGACGTGCTCGCGCGCGTGAGCGTCGCCATCGGAGCCTCGCTTGCCGCCGTTTGCGGACCCCGCGAGGGCGTCGTCGAACGCGTCGCCGAGATCGGCGCCTACACGACGTTCTTCGAATTGCTCCTCGACCGCCCGGTGCGGGCAAGCATCGGCATCGCCGTATCGCGCGACCCGGCTCCCGAGCCGCGCGGAGCGCTCGATCTTGCCGACTTGGAGCACATCCCGCTATCGGTCGAGGTCCGCGTGGACATTGGGACGTTTCCGGCGTCGTCCGTGATGGCGCTGCAGCCCGGCAGTCTGCTGCCGGCCGCCCCAGGCCCCCTGCGCGGGAGGCTCCGCGCGGGCGGGCGAACGCTGGCGTACGGAAACTGCGGGGTTCGGCACGGGTGCTATGCCCTCGCCGTCGAAGGAAACGTAACGATATGACGATCGACCCGAAAAAGCTTCGCGACGCAGCGAACATCGAAGTCCTCATGCACGTGCCGCTCCAGGTGACGGCCGAACTTGGCACGAGCAAAATGTCGGTCTCGGAGGTCCTGAAGCTGGGCACCGGCTCCATCATCGAATTGGAACGCTTGGCCGGCGGACCGGTCGACCTGCTCGTGAACGATAAGCTGATCGCGCGCGGCGAAGTGGTCGCCGTCGACGAGAACTTCGGCGTTCGCATCACGGAGTTGATCCAGCGCCCGGGATAACCGCGTCTTTATAGTATTTCGGCAACGAGAGGGTAACGCAGACGCGTTACCTTCTTTTTATGAACGCACTGCTGCCGCTGGCCGCGCGCGGACACGCGGCACTGCCGCTCGACGTGCTCGCCGGCCTCACCCTGCTTGCCGTCCTCCCGTTTCTGCTGGTGATGTGCACCTCGTTCGTTCGGATCGTCGTCGTGCTCTCGCTGGTCCGCTCGGCGATCGGTGCATCCGCGCTGCCGCCGAACGCGGTGCTTTCCGGCATCGCGCTGGTACTGACGCTCGTCGTGATGGCGCCGACGGCGCAGCGAATCGAACGCGAAGCGGTCGATCCGTACTCGCACGGATCGCTCTCGCAATCGCAGGCGCTGGAACGCGCGCAGGTTCCGCTGCGCGCGTTCATGCTGCGCCAGACGCACCTCGCCGACATCGGGGTGTTCGAACGCATCGCGCGCCGGGTGCCCGAGCCGGCGTCGCACGTGCCGCTGGAAGTGCTCGTGCCCGCGTTCGTCGTCGGCGAACTGCGCAGCGCGTTTGCCATCGGCTTCGCGCTCTACCTGCCGTTCGTCGCCATCGATTTAGCCGTCGCTGCACTGCTGATGGGGCTGGGCATGATGATGCTCAGCCCGCCGGTCGTCTCGCTGCCGGTGAAGCTGCTGTTGTTCGTGATGGTCGACGGATGGGCGCTGGTCTGCGGAGGCGTCGCATCCAGCTTTAGGTAACGCGCAAGGGCATGCACGAGGACGGCGGGAACGCGACCCTATGTCCGTGACCTCGTGGCGTGCAATTCTCCTGACGCTTTGCTTTTGCGCCGCGGTACTCAACGCCGTCACCCTGATTACCGATAGCATCCAGTCATCATCGGCGCTCGGATTCCAAGTCTCACGTACCGCCGACCCGGCCGTCGTCCGGGTGGACGGAGTAGATCCGGGCGGAGCTGCGGACGTGAGCGGCGTGCGCGCCGGCGACCTGATTAACGTACGCGACCTCGCACCCGCGGAGCGCTACCGCCTGCTGATCGGCGTTCATCCTTACGAGAAGATGGCTTTCGCAGTCTCGCGCGGCGCTACGAAGGTGCCGATCGACTACGTTGCCGGCGGTCCGCCGGCCTGGCGCTGGGACACGTTGTTGTGGTCGTTCGCATCGTTCTGGATCCTTGCGTTCGCAGCACTTATTGCCTGGCGTCGCGCCGATTCAGCGCAAGCGCGCGCGCTCAGCGCGTTGCTCACCATCTACGTCGCCTCTAGCGCGTTGCTGCCCGGTACTTGGCTGAGTCCTTCACCACTACTCGACGCCATTGTGTCGGCGATCGGATGGGCCCTGAATTGGGCGTGGGTCCCGTTGTTGGCGACGTACGCGTCCCTCGCCGCAAAGCCAGTTTCCTCGTTGCGGGTCGGGTTGACCGCACTTGCCTATGCTGCGGCTGCCGTCTTCGCGATCTTCGGAATCGTCCGAATCATTACGCTGTGGAACGGAACGCTGCCGTGGGTCGCACAAGGGGTGGGCCCGGAGTGGAACATGACCTACGGCGCCATTCCGTACGCGCTGGCGGTCGTATGTGGCTGGGCGGCTTTAGCGGCTGCACGTGGAACGGAACGCAGCCGCATCGCATGGGTGATAACGCCACTCATGATCTTTTACGTAGCGGAGATGATGTTGTACATTGCGCCGGCGATCTTGCCGAGCGAACAGCACGGCAGCGCGCTCGTTGTAGCGTACGGCTTCGCGAATTTCGGGGCGTTCTTAGCCCCGCTCGGCATGACGTACTCGCTGCTCAACCGGCGGGTGCTCGACATCGGCTTCGCGCTCAATCGCGTCGCAATCTTTTCAGGTGTATCGATCGTCGTCGTCGGCGCTTTCATGCTATTCGAATGGGCGCTCGGATCGTGGCTTCAAGGACAGAGCCACACGACCAGCATTGCGGTCGGCGCCGCGGTGGCATTGCTCCTTGGATTTTCCATTCGCTTCGTACACGATCGAGTCGAACTCGTACTCGACCGCATCTTCTTCCGAAAGCGGCACGAAGACGAAGAGGCGATACGCAGGTTCGCCCGTGAAGCAGCTTTCATTACCGATCCGGGCCTCGTCATGCGCCGTACTGTGGACGTATTGGAGAGCCACGCAGATGCATCGTTCGCCCGGCTCGCGCTGAGCGACGGCAACGGGAAGTACGCCGAGGTGAGCGAGAACGATCCGGCGATCGTCTCGCTGCGCACGTGGCATCGCAAGCTCGATCTGCACGGCGTCGACACGCAGTTTGAGGGAGAGTTCGCCTATCCGATGATCGCGCGCGGACGGCTGATCGGGGTGCTCTTACTCGGACCGAAACGCTCGCAAGAGTCCTATGCGCCGGACGAATCCGACGCGATCGACGATTTGGCGCATCACGTGGGCGGAGTGCTGGACGTGCTCGGTCATTCAACTCCTAACGGCGAGCCCATAGTCGCTGAGCTGAAAGCGATGCATCGGGCCATCGTCGACGGGTTTTCCGCGCTCCAAAACATGGTCGAACGCGGGAGCTAATGCACGCGATCATGCATCAAGAGCAGCCGTCGTTGTGCCTCATCGTCGGCCTCGGTCTTCGCGCGGGCATATACTATTACGAACGGCTCGTCGAGACGTGCGAAAGAGCGGGACACAGTCCGCGCTTAGTCATGGTCCACGCGAACGTTCGCGAGGTCGTCCCACTCGTACAGAGCGGAGATACGGAGGGCTTGGCGTCGTACTTGAGCGGACTCATCGAACGGGGAGCCGGCGAAGGGGTTGATTACGCGGCCATCTCGGCTGCAACGCCGCACGTATGTATCGAGGCGCTCAAACGGCGGTCGCCGCTTCCCATCCTCAGTCTCCTCGACGCGACCGCGGCCGAGCTGCAGAAGTCTCCGCGGCGCATTGCAATATTCGGCACGCGATTCGTGATCGAGTCGGACTTCTACGGCGCCCTTCGCGGCGTCGACGTCGTGCGGCCAACCCCCCAGGAGATCTCCGAAATTCAGGAGATCTATTTCGCGCTCGCGCTCAACGGGCACGTCCCGCCGGCAGATCGCGCGCGCCTCAATCGCATCGGCCGCGAGTTGTGCGAGCGCGAACGCCTCGACGCGATCCTCCTCGGCGGCACCGACCTATCGGAGTTCTTCGCGATCGAGCCGCCGGCGTTTCCATCCATCGACTGCTCCGATATTCACGTCAAAACCCTCGCCGAAGTATTGTGCGATAGGAAGAACTGTCGTCCGGGATGATCGTTCGACCGAGTCGCGCTTCCGACGCCGACGCGATCTGGGAGATTTTGGAGCCAGTGATTCGTTCCGGCGAAACGTACGCGCTGCCCCGCGACTGGAGTAGAGCGGAGTCGCTTGCGTTTTGGAACGCGCCGGCGCACGCGGTCTTTGTCGCGGAAGACGAGGACGTGGTCGTGGGCACGTACTTCCTTCGCGCAAACGCGCTCGGAAGCGGAGCGCACGTGGCGAACTGCGGGTACGTAACTGCTGCCGCCGCGTCGGGCCGTGGCGTAGCTCGCGCGATGTGCGAGCATTCGTTGGAGCTCGCGGCGAGGACGGGTTTCACCGCGATGCAATTCAACTGCGTGGTCGCCACAAACCACCGAGCGGTCCGTCTTTGGAAAACCTGCGGGTTTGACGTCGTCGGCACCCTCCGCGGGGCGTTTCGGCACCCGAGTCTCGGCGAGGTCGACGCCTACGTGATGTACCGCAGATTGTAGTGACGCGCACCGGCCCTGGAGGCGTTGCTTTCGCCTTTAGGTAATGGACCCGGTCATGCGAATCAGCGACAAGCTCGCGAGCGTCCGGCCATTTTTCTCGTTCGAGTTCTTCCCACCAAAGGACGACGCCGGGTCGAAGCAGCTCTTCACGACGATCGAGACGCTCGTACCGCTGCGGCCGGCGTTCGTGTCGATTACGTACGGCGCGGGTGGTTCGACGCGCGCCCGCACCGTTGCGCTCGCCAAGCAGATTCAGAACGATATCGGCCTGACCGTCGTCGCTCACGTCACCTGCGTCGGATCGACGCGGGCCGAGCTGCGAGCGCTCTTCGACGACCTTGCCCGCGCCGGCATTCAGAACGTCCTGGCGCTTCGCGGCGATCCGCCGAAGGGTGAGACCGCGTTCGTCCCGCCGCCCGGAGGCTTCGCCTACGCGACCGAGCTGATCGCGATGCTCAAGCGCAACTATGATTTTTGCATCGGCGCCGCGTGCTATCCGGAGAAACACGTCGAAGCGCAGAGCATGCGCTCCGATCTCGCCAACCTCAAAGAGAAGGTCGATGCCGGCGCAGATTTCCTCGTGTCGCAGCTGTTTTTCGACAACGAGAAATTCTTTGAGTTCGAGCGGGCCGTGCGGCGTGAACGGATCGATACGCCGATCATTCCGGGCCTGATGCCGATCACGAACTTCGAGCAAATTCAGCGTTTCACCGCCATGTGCGGCGCCACGATTCCCCCTAAACTGCGCGTCGAGATGGACTTGCGCAAAGGCGATGCACGCGCGGTCGAAGATCTCGGCGTCTCGTTTGCCGCCATGCAAGCGACGGGATTGCTGCAGCACGGATCGCCGGGCATTCATTTCTACACGCTCAATCGTTCGCCCGCGACGCGCGCCGTCGTCTCGGCCATTTTGGCAGCCAGTACGTGGCGCGCCATGCCGAATCACGTCGTGGAAGCGTTGTGACGGCGTTGACGCCAACGCCCGCAAAAACCTGATCACTACGCGGTAACGCGACGGCAACGATCCGCGCCTAGCATCGGGGCATGGGAGCCTTCGATGCACTCATTCGCGAGGCGCTCGTCGCAACGGCGACCGTCGCGCTGCCCGTGCTGGTCGTCGCTGCCGTCGCCGGCACGGCGGTTGCGGTGGTGCAGGCGGCAACGCAGGTGCAGGAACAGACCCTGAGCTTCTTGCCGAAGGTTCTTGCAGTCGGCGCGATGCTCGCATTCTTTGGAACGTTCGCGATGAACGTGCTCGCGCGGCTCTTTCACGACGCGCTTGCCGCACTACCGTCGATCGCCGGCGGTTCGTGAGCGCAACCGGCTTGCTGGTCTTCGCGCGCTGCGCCGGTTTTGCGTTTCGCGCGCCGGGCTTGGCGCATCCGAGCGTGCCGCCGGCAGTGCGGGCCGGGACGGCGGCGCTGCTGGCGTTCGCGATTGCACCTGGAACGCGCGCGGCCGCTGCCGTCGATGGAGTCGCCTTGGTCGTCGCGCTCGGTTCCGAGTTCTTGCTCGGGACCGCCATCGGCATTGCCTCGTCGCTCGTATACGACGCCGCCTATGCCGGCGGCCGCGCCGTCGACGACTACACCGGCGTGAAAGCGATCGCGCCGAGCGCGCAGCTCGTCGCGCCGAGCGGGTTCGGACGAATTTGGTCGCTGGCGTTTACCGGCGCCTATTTCTTGCTTGGCGTGTATCGCTTTACGCTGCCGGCGTTCGCGCACAGTTTTGCTCGCATTCCACCCGGCGCTGCGTTCGACGCGAGCGCGTGGGGCGCGTATGCGCTCTCGCTCGCGAGCACCGTGTTCGCCGTCGGCGTTGCCGTCGCCGCACCGGCAATCGCGCTTTCGTTCGTCGTGCACGTCGCGATCGGCGCGCTGTCGCGGGCGATCCCGCGCTTCGGCAGCTTTACGCTGGTTTTTCCGCCCGCCTTCGGCGCGGCGCTCATCGCGACCGCGCTGGCCGTGCCGGCGGTGATGCAGCTTGCCGGGCGTCCGCTCCTCGCCTTCCCCGGATCGCGATGAGCGAAGCCGCTGAGAAGCCATTCGACGCAACGCCGCAGCGTTTGGAACGCGCCAGACGCGAAGGGAACGTTGCCCGCGCAGGCGAGCTGGCCGCAAACTGCTCCTTTGCCGCGTCCGCCCTCGCGCTCGTTGCCGCGCTCCCACTGCTGCAGTGGTTCGCCCGTTCCGCGATCGAACGCGCAGCGCGCGGCGCCGTTCCGGTAGCCGAGGCCGCCGCCGTGTTGGCCTGTTGCCTCGCGTCTCCGGCCGCGGGCACCGCCGCTGCGGTCGCAGCGAATGCGTTTCAAAGTGCCGGCGTCCATTTCACCCCGTTATCGCTCAAAGGCGAGCGGCTCGATCCGGTCGAGGGATGTAAGCGGATGCTCTCGCGCGATTCATTGATGCACGCAATCCGCGCCGCGCTCGCGTTTACGCTGGCTGCCGCTGCGATGCTGCCCGTTCTCGCGCATGCGGCTGCGATGTCGCTGGGTACGCTGGACGCTCGAGCGGTGGCTGCCGCGGCCTGGAGCGCCAGCGAGCGCGTTGCCGCGATCGCGTGCGTTACCGGCTTGCTCTTCGCCGTGGCGGAGTTTGCGAGCGCGCGGTCGGCCTGGCTCAAGAAGCTGCGGATGAACTTCGAAGAGCGAAAACGCGAGGCGAAGGACCAGGAAGGCGATCCGCACGTTCGCGGGCGGCGCCGGGCGATGCATCGCTCGCTGCTGCGCGGCGCGATCGCCCGGGTGCGCGAGGCAGCGTTCGTCATAGCGAATCCAACACATCTCGCGATCGCGCTCGAATACGATCCGCCCGCCGTGCCGGTGCCGCGCGTTCTCGTGCGCGCCGCGGATGCCGCTGCGCTGCGCGTGCGGGACCTCGCTGCCGAGTACGGCATTCCGGTCGTCGAAAACATACCGCTCGCACGTGCGCTGTTTCGCGACGCGCGGCCGGGTGATGCGATTGGTCACGCGCACTACGTCGCCGTGGCGGAAGTCGTCGCCGCGCTGATACGCTCGGGAGCGATCCGGCGATGAATCGTCTTCCCGTCTACGCGTTCGCGGCGCTCCTGCTTGCGGTCGTCGGCATTTTGATCGTTCCGCTTCCTCCGTGGCTGCTCGACGTTCTGCTCGCCGTCAACGTCTTCGGCTCGTCGCTGGTCCTGCTGCTCTCGGTAACCGTCGAAGAGCCGTTGCAGTTCTCGGCCTTCGCGCCGGCGCTGCTGGTAGCGACGCTCTTCCGGCTCTCGCTCGACGTCTCGGCAACGCGCCTGATCCTGACGCAAGGTGCCACACCGGGCGCGGTCGGCAGCATCATTCCGGCCTTCGGCGCGTTCGTCGTGAATGGAAACCTCGTCGTCGGCGCGATCGTTTTTGCGATTCTCGTCACGATTCAGTTCGTGGTCATCGCCAGCGGTTCGCAGCGCGTTGCGGAAGTGGCGGCACGTTTTACGTTGGATGCGATGCCGGGAAAGCAGATGGCCATCGACGCGGACGTGCACGCCGGCGCCCTGGATGCGGAGGGCGCGCGCCGCAAACGGCAGCTCGTCCAGCGGGAAGCCGATTTTTACGGCGCGATGGACGGCGCCGGCAAGTTCGTCAAGGGCGATGCGGTTGCGGCGCTGGTGATCGTCGCGCTCAACCTCGCCGGAGGTATCGTCGTCGGCGTCGCGTACCATGGCATGTCCCCACTGGATTCGCTCAACACGTTCGCACTGCTCTCGATCGGCAACGCGCTCGTGACAACGCTGCCGGCGTTTCTGATCTCAACCGCGATGGGGATGATGGTAACGCGCGTCGCCTCGGAAGGTGCGCTCGGCGCCGATCTTGCGGCGCAGATGTTCGCGCGCCCGGACGTCCTTCGCGGAGCCGGCGGATTGCTGCTGGCCCTGGCGTTCGTGCCGGCGCTGCCTCGCCCGCTGTTTCTCATTCTTGCGGTTTGCGCGTTCGCACTGGCGCAAGCCGCGCAGCGTCGTGGGCGGCACCGCGAGTCAGAAGAAAAGCTCGCGCGCGAACGCGCGCGGCGTTCGGCGATGCGCCGGCCCGAACTCGCGCTCGGTCTGGTCGGCGTCGACGCCATCGCGATGGACATCGGGGCCGATCTCGCGCGCCTGCTGGTATCGCCGCTTGCGGACGCACTGCTGGATCGCATCGGCGAAGTGCGACGCGCCCTGGCTGCAGACATCGGTCTGGTGCTGCCCGGCGTGCGGCTGCGCGACGAGCTCGCTCGCGATCCCAACACCTACGCGCTTCGGGTGCGCGACCGGCTCGTAGCGGAAGGACGTCTCGAGCTCGATCGCGTGCTGGCGGTCGCCGACGAACCGATTCTCGCACGTTTGGCCGGAACGATCTGCAGCGAACCGGTGTATGGCCTTCCAGCCGCGTGGATCTCGCCCGGTGAAAGCGATCGCGCGTCAGAGGCGGGAGCGTTGATTTTTGATCCGGTGTCGGTCCTCGGCTCGCACTTAGCGGAAGTCGCGCGCCGCAACGCTTCGGAACTGCTTGGGCGGCAAGAGCTGAGCACGCTTTTCGAACACTTGCGCACGACCGTGCCGGCCCTGATGAAGGAGATCGGCGGCGAGGCGCTGCCGTTCGGCGCCGTGCATCGTGCCTTCTGCCTGCTGCTGCGCGAAGGGGCGTGGCCGCGCGATCCGGTTGCCGCGCTCGAAGCGATGCTGGCCGCCGCTACGCGCGATCCGCGCGATCTGGCGGAAGCCGCGCGCCGCGACATCGTTCCCGCGCTGCTGCGCCGCCGGGGGATTTCGCATTTAGAACCGGCGCTGCTCGAGCCCGAGTTCGAACGCCGGTTAAACGCGAGTTGGAACGCTTACGGCGCCGATGCGAGCGCGCCCGACGTCGCCCTGATGCTGCGCTCCCGGATCGAAGCCTACGCTGCCGCAACCCCGCGCGATCGCGCCGCCGTCATCTGTACTGCGGCGCTGCGGCCTTCGCTTGCCGATTTCTTACTTCGGTCGGGCGTTCGCGTCGACGTCTTTGCGTACGGGGAACTTCCGGCGGAGCTGGGCCTCCGCCCGGCCGAGGTCATTGCCTCTAACGAAGCGCTAACGGTCGAATGAAACGGAAAATCTCGAGTATCCGTTGTATCTTTGGATATGAGCCGGAGGAAAGCGATGCTTCGTTGGGCGGTATTGATGGCGTTCGCAGCCGGCTTGGCGGCGTGCAGTTCGACCGTGGGCGCGGCGCCAAATGCGGTGCCGGTTGTGGCTCCGTCCCTAGCTACGGCCCCCCCGTCCTGTGTAGCGCCGATTTCGACGTTGCCCGATCCGAATGGGACGCACGGGCTCTATGTCTGGATCCACAATTTTCTGTCGGCGAGCGAGCAGGCCGCGATCGACAAATACGTTATTCCCGATCCAACTGCGTGCGGTGCGTCCATCGTCGTGCTCTGGTCGCAGATCGACAACGGTCCGGGGGCGTCACAGCAATACAACTTTGCGAGCGTCGAACGAGCGATCGCGCCGTGGGCTAAGGCCGGTAAACCGGTGAACTTGCTCTTCGCCGGCGCGAGCGAGACCGGCGTCAACGACGTCGCGACGCCGAAATGGGTGCTCGCGCAAACCGGCAGCAACGCGGTTCCTTTAGTGAAGTGTCCGAATCCCGGGATGTCGCAGAAAGCCTCGGCGCCGGCGCCGGTTTATTGGGATCAGGGCTATGCGACGCCGTATCGCGCGTTTATCGCGCAGGTGATAAAAACGTACGGGAACGACAGCCGCATCGGGTACGTGCGTTTCGGGATCGGCATGGGCGTCGAGGATTACGTTCAGCACGGTGCCGACGGCGCGTGCGCTTCGACTTGGGCACCGTACGGGCTCACCAGCTTCGCGTACTGGGCGACGTTTAGCCAGGACATGGTTGCGTACATCAAGTCGCTGCATTCGCAGCGGCAGGTCATCATCGCCATCAACAACTTCGCCGGTGACGGTGCACCCGATAGCCCGAACGCGGTACCGAACGTCGTCGCGAGCGCCGCGGCGCCGCGCGGCATCGGCTTCGGAACGCTCAATCTCGGCGCGTTCAACGGCGGCCATATCAACGAAAACTGCCGTCGCGATATGCCCTTCCCGCCGTATTGGTGCCGCGCGTTCAACGCGCATGAGGGGAAAGTGCCGCTCCTCTTCCAGCCGATTACCTACACGTTTAATCCGGCGATGCCGACCGTCGCCCCGCTCGGGCAGCTGCTTGCTTACGCGAAGACCAACCATGCACAAGTCTTCGAACTCTATCCAAACGAGTGGCTCGGTGCCGACGACCCAAAGTGGCCGACCTATGCGGCGCATCACGCGTACCTCGCCAAGACGCTCCAGGCCGCCGCGCAGTGGGTAGGTAGCTTCCCCTAGCGCCCGGAAGGGCTGCCCTGCCGGTTTGTTTGACACTCGGAAGCAGGCCGGATAAACTCAGTTAGTTAAAGTCCACCGGCCCGGCGGGCCTACCGCCCAGGGCCATTTATTTGCACCGCCGCCCCCTTCGGACGCCATTCGTGAACTGGAATAAACTCAAGACGCCGATTAAGGCGCTCGTTATTATCGCGGTCGTCGTACTCTCGATCATGTCGATCACTCCGCTCGATAAGACGATTCGTCTCGGTCTCGATTTGCAAGGCGGATCGCGCTTACTGCTGCAGTTGTACCCAACTGCAGAAGTGCCGACGATCACGCCGGAGGTTCAGGCGCAGACGCGCTTGGTTATCGACAACCGCATCAACGGTCTCGGTGTGACCGAGCCGACGATCAGCAACGTCGGCGGCAACCGCATCCTGGTCGAATTGCCGGCAGTGAAAGACCCCGAACAAGCCGAGAAGGTGCTCAAAGAAGTCGCGGTGCTCGAGTACAAGATCGTTCCGCCCGACGTCAACCAAAAGGCGACGAACGCGCAGCAGATCGTCGCGAGCCCCGGCGCCTCGGCAAAAGATAAAGCCGCGGCGCAAGCGTACGTCAACGAGGGTGCGTATGCGGCCAGCGGCGACGTGGTGTACAGCGGTAAGGATCTCAAGAGCGCGCAGGCGGGCTTCAGCCAGCAGGGCGGCGAGCCGAACGTCATTTTCTTCACCAAGGATCCCGCGCGCTTCGCGAAGCTGACGCAGGCGAACCTCGGGAAGTTTCTCGGCATCTTCCTCGACCATAAATTCGTCGAAGCACCCGTCATTCAAGGCGTGATTGCCGATCAAGGCGAGATCCACGGCGCCTTCACGCAAGAGCAGACGGTGACGCTCGCCAACGAGCTCAACGCCGGCGCGCTGCCCGTCTCGGTGCAGATCGTCGACAAAGAGCAGATCGGGCCGACGCTCGGGCACCTCGATCTGGTGCAGTCGATGTACGCATCGATGCTCGGACTCGGGCTCGTGCTGCTGTTCATGATCCTCGTCTACCGTCTGCCGGGTTTGCTCGCCGACATTGCGCTGGCGATCTACGTCGTCATCATGATGGCGATTCTCGCACTTTCGCACGCAACGCTGACGCTACCGGGTATCGCGGGCTTCGTGCTCTCGATCGGTATGGCCGTCGACGCGAACGTGCTGATCTTCGAACGTATTAAAGAAGAACTGTGGAACGGCAAGACGATGCGCGCCGCGGTGCGCACCGGCTTTACCCGCGCGTTCTCGGCGGTTTTCGACAGCCACTTCACCACGATCGTCGGCGCCGGCGTGCTCTACATGCTCGGTACGGGTACGGTGAAGGGCTTCGCTTTCACGCTCTTCTGGGGAACGGTCGTCTCCCTCGTGACCGCCGTCTTCATCACCCGCTTCTTCGTCGACGTGCTCGTCGACAACGACGTGCTGACCGCGCCCGAACTCTACGGCGTGAAAAGCGAAGACGTCGGCGTCTTCTCGAAAGCGGGGGCGTAAAAGCACATGTTGTTTCGCAGACTAAACTGGAACATCGTCGGCTGGTTCAGAACGGTTTCGGCGATCTCGTACATCATCATCGGGCTCGGACTCGCCTCGATGGTGTATCACGGCTTCCAAGGCGGCCAGGGCTTCCAGGCCAAGAACATGCTCAAGCTTGGACTGTCGTTTACCGGCGGTACCGACATCACCGTTCAGTACACGCAGCCGACGACCGTCGGCGCGGTGACGGCGGCGCTCTCGGGCCTCGGCCTGACCGACGAGTCGATCACGACCGCGGGTACGGACGGGAAAGGGTTCGTGATTCAGACCCAGAGTTCGTTCGCCAACGACTCAACCCCGATGTGGAAAGCGCTCGGCACCGTCGCTCCGGTCGATCGTGCGAAGTCACAGATCTCCGCAGTCGGTCCCTCGCTCGGGCGCGAATACCTCATCAATGCGCTGCTGGCGCTGGTGATCGCGCTCGGCATCCAGTTCGGTTACATCGCGTTCCGCTTCGGCTGGAACTACATCTTCGGCCTCGTTACGGTCATCGCGCTCGGTCGCGACGCCTTGATGATGATCGGTATTTACTCGCTTGCCGGCCGCCGTGCCGACGACGCGTTCCTTGCTGCCGTGCTGACGGTCATCGGCTATTCCGTCATGGATACGATCGTTATTCTCGATCGAATTCGTGAAAACACCAAGGTCATGGCCGGCCAAGCGTACGACGTGATCGTCAACGAGTCGATCAAGCAGACGATGACGCGCTCGTTCAACACGCTCGCGACGGTCGTCATCACGCTCGTCGCCTTGCTCGCACTCGGCGGCGCCAGCTTGAAGAACTTCGCGTTCGCGCTGCTCGTCGGCATCTGCTCGGGCGGTTACCACTCGATCTTCTTCTCAGCTCCGCTCGTGCTCGTGTTCCGCAAACGTCAACTCGAAGCGGCCGCGCGCAAGCGCCGCGAAGGACTATCGGATAATCGCAGCACCACGGCGCGCACGCAAGCCGCTTCGACGGGTCAGACCAACAGCGGGTTAGCACGTGAGGATATCGTCGCCGCACGCCGCGATCGCCGCGCGAAGGCGAAGGCTACGCGCAACGTCGCTCCGCCGACGGCACCGTCGACGCGCTACAAGCGCAAACGTACCGATTCGGCTACGGCCGTCGCGGACGACCCGTATGTGGACGAGGGCGAAGAAACGGTCGATCCGCTCGACGCGCAGACCTCCGGGCTGCACGACCAGGCCTACGATCAAGGCCACGAAGCCATCACGCTCAACCTCGAGGGCTTCGACCCGCAGCAAGAGCACGCGCCGCCGGCGGGCGACGATGCCGAGCAAGAGCACGAGCCCGAAACCAAGCCGTAAAGCACCTCGGGCGGCGCCGCCGCCCCCAACGCCGTCGGAGGCCGCGTTCGAGCGCGCCTTCGCGGCGCTCGACGGCTCCGCGCCGTCTCCGGCAACAATCGCCGTGCCGCTTGCGAACGAAAGCGACGCGTTCGTCGAGCGCGTCTTTGCCGCCGGCGACAGCTACCTGCGCGATCCGTATTCGACCATTGGCGATGCGACGATCTTCAATAGCAAACTCGTCGGCGTCTCGTTTGAAGGCCGCCAGGACGTCATCTCCGGGCTTCGCGTCGGCAGCGAGCTCGAGCTCGAGCGCCAGCCGGACAACCCGTACGACGCGAACGCCATCGCGGTTCGCTACGGGAACCTGCAAGTTGGTTTTATCCGCCGCGAGATAGCCGCCCATCTGGGGCCGCGCATCGACGCCGGCGCACGCTATCGCGCGCGTATCGCCTCGCTCACCGGCGGGGGGAAAAGCATCGCGGCGTCAACATCGTGGTCGAGCGCGACGCAAGCGGCGAGCCGCGGCGCCGCGCGGTGCGGCCCGCGTCGGAGGGCGTGACCGGCGACGTTCTCGATCGCATCCGGGAAGCGCTGATCGGCGGCGCGACGCCGCACGAAGCGCAGAGCGACGTGCTCTACCGCCTCGATCGCGGTCTCAACACGCTGGCCGTCTTTGGTACGGGCCGCGGAAAATCGTTCTGCTTTCAATTCACCGCGGCGATGCGCGCGCTCTCCGGCAGCGCGAAGACGCTGGTCATTTATCCGCTGCGCGCGCTCGCAAACGACCAATACGAGGGGTTGATGCGCCGCCTGGATCCGCTGGGTTTGCGCATCTTTCGCGCTAACGGATCGATCCCGGCCGACGAGCGCGAAGACTTGTTCGAGGCGCTGCGGGAAGGTGCGTGGGATCTCGTCTTAGCGACACCCGAGTTCCTGGAGTTTCATCGGAGCGCGTTCTCCGGCGCGAGCGCGCCGTCGTTCGTCGTGATCGACGAAGCGCATCACCTCTTCGACTCGACGCATCGCCCGGCGTACGCAAACCTCGGTGCGACGATCGCGTCGCTCGGCAAGGCACAGGTGCTCGCACTCACGGCAACTGCCGGTGACGAAGCGTTTGAGCGAATCGTACAGGAGCTTCGCATCGAAGCCTGGGTCGTCGATCCGACGGTCCGCGAGAACTTGACGATCCTGGACGCACGCGGCACCAAAGACAAATCAGCCTATCTTTCCGACGTGTTCGCCGGCGGAGAAAAAGGCATCGTCTATTGCAACTCGCGCAGCGAAGCGACGAAGGTGGCGCAGACCATGCGCAAAGAGCTCGGCAACACCGTGATGTTTTACCATGCGGGCATGCCGTCCGCCGAACGTCACGAAACCGAGCGGCTCTTTCGCGAAGGCGTCCTGCGCGTCGTCGTCGCGACGTCCGCGTTCGGCGAGGGGATCGATCTGCCCGACGTGCGCCACGTCGTGCTCTATCACCTCAACTTCGACTTCACCGAGTTCAATCAGCAGGCCGGGCGTGCCGGGCGCGACGGTGCGCCCGCCGCGATTCACCTCCTATACGGCGACGGCGACAAACGCATCAACGAGTTTCTGATCGACCTCGACGCCCCGACGCTCGCCACGCTGCGCTCGATCTATCGCGCCCTGCGAGGCATCGCGCACGAAGGCGTCGTTCGCGGCGGGAATTCGGACCTGGCCGGGACGCTTGACCTGGATAAAGTGCGCGACCGGACGATCGGCGCCGCACTACGGATCTTCGACGACTCGAATCTCGTTGAGATCGGCGAGGACGATGAAGGCCGCTACGTGCGCTTTCTTCCGGTCGATGGGAAGGTCGACATGGAACGTAACGAGCGCTTCGCCGAAGGTGAGGCGACGCGCGAGAGCTTCAAACAGTTCTGCGAGCTCGCGCTGCGCTCCAGTGCCGGTGCGCTGGAACTGATCGTCAACCGGCCGATTTACCCGAGCCATGTCGCGCTTCGACGCTGAGCGGCGCGCCGCCGCGGTGGTGCTGCCGATCTTCGCCGCGCCGCCGCACGGCGTGCTCTTCGTTCAGCGGGCGGCGCATTTGCGCCACCATCCCGGGCAAATCGCGCTTCCCGGCGGTGGCCTCGATCCGGAGGACGAAGGCGACCTGGAACGCGCCGCGCTGCGCGAACTTTACGAAGAAGTCGGCATCGAAGCATCGCGCGTCACGATTCTCGGTCGCCTCCCGACGGTCTCACCGCGCGTCAACTTATTCGACGTTACGCCGTTCGTCGCCGTAATCGCGCCCGGCGAGCTGCGCATCGATCCTTCGGAGACGGCGGGGTTTTTCACGGTACCGTTAGCGACGATCCTCAGCGACGCGCTGCGCGACGGCAGCGTTTCGATATCCGGCTTCTCGGTCGAAACCCCACTGCTCGACTACGAAGGCCATCGCATCTGGGGCATGACCGGCCGAATTCTCCGCGATTTTACCGACGCCTGGAACGATCCGAACGGCGGCCTGCGCGAGCGGGTGGATTCAGCCTTGTCACGTTGACAATTGTGTCGCGGCGGAAATCAATGCGTTGACTTGCGCGCCGAAGGGGCGGAAGCGTTCGTCGTGGGTTTGGCCGCGTTCGAAGCGCGCGTAGATCTGCTGTAAGATCGCGGCGAAGCGGAAGATGTTGAAGACGTAGTACCAGTGCACGCTGCCGACGTCGAAGCCGGTTTTTAGGGCGTAGCGGGCGGTGGCTTCGGCGCGAGTCGGAAAGCCGTCGCGCCACGTCGGCATTCCGGTCGCGCGCCAGGCCTTCGGATCGTCGCGCTCGGGCCAGAGTACGAGCATGTATCCTAGATCGACCAGCGGATCGCCGAGCGTGCACATGTCCCAATCGAGCAGCGCGCTGATGACGGCGGGATCGTCGCCGTCGAGCAGCATGTTGTCGAGCTTGTAGTCGTTGTGCACGATTCCGGTCGCCGGCGACGCCGGAAGGTTGTCGCGCAGCCACGCGATGACGCGATCGGCCGGGGCGGTATCCGGTGTGCGCGCCGCTTGCCAGCGGCCGACCCACCCGCTCAACTGTCGTTCGACGTACCCTTCCGGTTTGCCGAGATCGCTCAGGCCGACCGCGGCCGGGTCGACGGTGTGCAGCGACGCCAACGTGTCGACGAGCATCTCACCGATGCGTCGCGCAAGCGCGGGATCGTCGCGGAATCGCTCGGGCAGGTCGCGTCGGATCGCGATACCGCGTTTGCGCTCTTCGATGACGAAATCGACGTCGCTGACGTTCCGGTCGGTGCACAGCTGATAACTGCGCGGTGCGAGCGGAAACGCGCGATAAAGCCGGGAGAGGACGGCATGTTCGCGCCGCATATCGTGCGCGCGTTCCGGAACCGGGCCGAGCGGCGGCCGGCGCAGCACGTACTCGTCCTCGCCGAAGGCGACGAGATAGGTCAGGTTCGCGTGGCCGCCGCCGAACTGCCGCAGCGAAAACGCTCCGTTCGTGCGTGGAAGGTGCTCGCGCAGATACGGTTCGATGCGCGCGACGTCGAGTTGCTCCTCGGGACGAACGTCGATGACTTCCGGATCACCGAGCGGCACGAGGTTCCCGCATTCCTTCGAGATGAGCGACGTCGTTGAGTGCGACTAGGAGCACCTTCTCGCCGCGCACGCGCACCGTGTTGATCGACGCATTTGCGGTGGGGAAGAAGAAGTCCGACGCGAGCCCGATGACCTCGGCGAGGAAGGCGTTGATCGAACCAGCGTGGCTCACTACCGCGATGCGCTGGCCGGCGTGCCCTTCCGCGATCTCGAGCATCGCCGCGCGCATCCGTTCGCGAATCGCGGCGGACGGCTCCGTACCTTCAATGGCAGACCAGCCGCCGTGCGCGATCGCCAGTTCGGCGAGACGGTCGAGATGCGCGCCGAACTCCGCCGGATGCCGCGGTTCGTCGAGCGAACCGATCTCGACCTCACGCAGGCGCTCGTCATATGCGATCGCCCGCGTCGTCGTATTCGAAATCGCTTTGGCGGTTTCGGCGGCGCGCTTGAGCGGGCTCGAGTAAATCGTCGCGAGTTTCGCCTTCGCTAAGCGTGCGCCGAGTGCTCGTGCTTGTGCGCGGCCTCGAGGATTGAGCGGCAGATCGCGATATGAGGCGTGTTCCAGCGTGGAGTCGGGAACGGGCGTGGCTTCGGCATGGCGAACGATCAGCAGCTCGACGGCGCCGTCCGCGAGGGAGAACTCACGCACCCGCGGCATCCTTTGCGAGTTCCGCCTTGGCGATAGCTTGCAGGTGGACTTCGTCGGGGCCGTCGGCGATGCGTAGCGAGCGCGCGGCAATCCACGCGTGAGTCAAACCGTTTTCGTCGGTCATTCCTGCCGCGCCGAACGATTGAATCGCCCGATCCACGACGGTTTGTGCGACGTTCGGCGCGGCGACCTTTGCCATCGCGATGTGCGTCGCGGCCGCCTTGCCGCCTTCGCGGTCGAGCCGTTCGGCCGCATCGTAGACCAGCAGGCGCAGCTGATCGATCTCGATGCGCGAACGCGCGATCCATTCGCGGATCACGCCCTGATCGGCGAGCTTCTTCCCGAACGCCGTACGGGACTTCACTCGCGAACATATCGCGGCGAGCGCGCGTTCCGAGAGTCCGATCAAACGCAAGCAATGGTGCAGCCGGCCCGGCCCGAGGCGCCCTTGCGCAATCTCGAATCCGCGCCCTTCGCCGAGAATCACGTTGGCGAGCGGAACGTGCACGTTCTCGAACGCCACCTCGCAGTGCCCGTACGGCGCGTCGTCGTATCCGAAGACCATCAGCTCGCGCACGATACGCACGCCCGGCGTGTCGGCGGACACTAGGATCATCGACTGCTGCGCGTGCGCGGCCGCTTCGGGGTTCGACTTGCCCATGAAGATTAACAGCTTGCAGAGTGGATGCGCGGCGCCGGTCGTCCACCACTTACGCCCGTTCAGTACGTACTCGTCGCCATCGCGCACGATCGATCCCGTGATGTTGGTCGCATCCGACGATGCGACGCCCGGCTCGGTCATGCAGAAGCCGGAACGAATCTCGCCGCGCAGCAGCGGCGCGAGCCAGCGTTCCTTTTGCTCGGCCGTGCCGTAGCGCGCCAGTACTTCCATGTTGCCCGTATCCGGCGCATTGCAGTTGAAGATTTCCGGCGCGATCCGCGACGCGCCCATCGTCTCGCAGAGCGGTGCGTACTGGCGATTGGTTAGGCCGGCGCCGTACTCTTTTTCCGGCATGAAGAGATTCCACAGACCGGCGTCGCGCGCGCGAGACTTCAGCTCCTCCATGACCGGCGGAACGCTCCAACGCGTCGCGGCGGCGGCGAGCTGCTCGTCGTAGACGCGCTCGTTCGGATACACGAACTCGGTCATGAAGGCGCGCAGCCGTTCCAGCATCATGCGTCTGGCGTTCGCAGCTGCGATGGGAGAGCCTTTCAAGGCCGGCGGGGGCTCACGCCCATTCTGCGAGCTCGCGGTTCCACGCCAGGCTCGAGAACGATTCGCGATCCTTCGATTCAAGTCGCGTTAGATACTCGGCAAGGCAGGACTTCCCACGCTGCGACCATTGAAAGGCATTTGCGCGATCGCCGCGGACGCGCGCGACGTTTGCGATCGCCAAGCAGGCGCGGGTCGGAACCACGCGCCGCGCGGCCGCCAACGCCATCATTTCGGCGGCGGCGGCACCGGCTTCATCGAACCGCTCGGCCAAGAGCAAGCCCTCGGCTAAGATCGCGAGATTTTCCAGAAGCGTTTCGCGCGAGTCGAGTTCGCGGCGAAGACCGGCACCTGCGCCTACATGGGCGATGCCGGATGCGAGCACACCGTTCTCGATCTCGATCGCGCCGAGGTTGACGCCGGCGGATGCGATCAGGCCCTTCTCGCCGGTGTCGACGGCGCACGCGAGAGCGTCGCGTGCCGAAGCGAGCGCATCCTCGTACCGGCCGAGCATCGCAAAAGCGCGCGCGCGCATCGTCAAAACGTACCCCTTGAGCGTCTTCGCGTCGATTCGAGTTGCGAGTTCGAGCGCACGGTCGAGGTGGCTGAGCGCGCGCTCCGCTTGCCCGACTTCTACGTCGACCGTGCCGAGGTTCAGTGCGACCGTGGTGAGTTCCCCGAGATGCCCGATGCGTTCGCTCAACTCGCCGCAGCGGCGGTAGTGCGCGCGCGCGCTCTCAACGCGCAGCTCTTGGTGATCGGCGTACGCCAGCCAAAGATGCGCACGCGCTTCGCGGCGCGCGTCGCCGGTCGTCTGCGCCAAATCCAAGAGTTCGCGCGATTGCACGAGCAGGTCGTCGAAATCTTCCCTGACGTGCGCGAGCCATGCCGCGGTCGACGCGACGCCGATGCGTTCGGATGCGGGACTGTAGGCCACGAACGCGCGCTGCTCCGCCAGCAGCGCGGCTGCGTCGTCGAGCTTGCCGAGAAGGATACACGTGGACATCAGGCTGGAGCGTACGGAAACGATCGTCTCGCGCGAACCGGAGTCGACCGCGAGGCGCAGCGCTTCGCGGTAGGTTCCATCGGCTTCGCTTAGCCGGCCGAGAACGTGTTCGAGATTTCCCAGCGCGAAGAGCGCGTCGATGCGATGCGCCGTCACTCCCGACCGGCTTGAAACCGCCATCATCTCGTCGATCGTCTCGCGTTGTCCCGCGCGGTCTCCGGCGTGCAGCTGGTGAGTCTGACGCATTTTGAGCGACTCGATCTGCGCTGTCGGATCGCCCAGCCGGCGCGCGAGATCGACGAAGTCGTCGCAGTCGCGCCGAAACGCATCGATTTCTCCCGCCAGGCTGCGCGAGCGCACGAGGATCGAATGCAGCCGCAGACGCTCCGCGTCGTCGTCGGCAAGATCGATTGCCGTTCGCGCGTAGGCGGCGGCCTCGGCGTTTGCGTAGATTTGGATCGCCGCGCGTGCGGCACGTTCGAACGCCTCGCGCGCGCGCTGCCGGTCGCCGGCGATCGTCCAATGGCGTCCGAGCGCGGCATCGGCGTAGCCGCTGCCTTCCGCGCGGCTCATTACGGCGGCGATACGCCGGTGCCGTGCGGCCCGTTCGCCGGCGGGAATGGAGTCATAGAGCGTTTGGTGGATAAGGCCGTGCGCGAAGGCGTATTCGAATGAAGCGGCGCCCGCTTCGCGCACCATGCGCCGTTCGACGAGCGTCGCGACCGCCGTGAGAACGGCGTTCTCGCCCCACCCGCCGACCTCGGCTACGAAATCGGTGCGGAACGTCTCGCCGATTGCCGCTGCGACCAGCGCGATCGCGCGCGCGTTTGCATCGAGCCGCTCGACGCGAGCGGTGATCGCCTCGCCGACGGTCTGCGGATCGGACGCCGGGTTCGTTTGCCCCTCAACGTACCCGTAAAGCAGCTGCGCCGCAAACAACGGGTTTCCGTCGCTCAACGCGGCAACGCGAGGCAGAAAGTCCGATGGGACGCCGTGCAGCGTTTCCGTGCGCTCGACGATTTTTGAAATATCGTCTTCCGCCAGCGGAGCGAGCGAAATCGCGATCGCCCGATGCTCTTGCCGCAAATCGCGGATCACCCGCCCGAGCGCGAACGGTTCGTCCCGGCCGGTGGTCCGGTGCGTGACGAGCAGCAGCACGCGAGACGACGCGATGCGCCGCGCGAGCGAAGCCAGCAGCGCGAGCGATCCCGCGCCGGCGACGTTAAGATCTTCAAGGATGACGAGCAGCGGTTTGCCCTGACCGATCGTGTCGATCGCGCGCGCGATCGCCTCAAAGAGCCGTCGCTGTGCCGCTTCGCGATCGATTGGTTCGGACGATTCGGCGTCGGCAAGCAGGCCGTGCATCTCCGGAAGAACGCTCGCGAGCGCGGCGATCCAAGCTGCGCCGAGTTCCGGGCGCGCGAACCACGGCAGCCCGTCGCGCAAGGCAACGAGCATCGCCTGATACGGCGTCGCTTCGGGCGTCGACGTTCTCCCCGTCAGGACGCGGCCGCCTTCGGCGCGGACGATCGTCGCGAGTTCGCTTGCCAGCCGCGACTTGCCGATGCCGGCTTCACCGCCCACAAATGCGGTCGAGCCGTTTCCACGCGCCGCGCGTCCCCAAACGCCGCGGAGCCGCTCGATTTCTGCGGAGCGACCGGCAAAGCCGAGCGGCGCGAGCGCCTCATGCGGCTGCAGCCATTCGTCCTCGCTTTCCGCGGGCGTCTCCGCAGATACGGCATCGGCGCGAATCGCGTCGCGCAGCGCGCGCGTTTCCGCCATCGGCTCGGCGCCGAACTCATCTTTTAGGCGACGGGCGAAGCGGTCATACAGGGCCAGCGCCGCCGGGCGTTCGCCTGCACCGTAGCGCGCGGCCATCATACTTCGGACCGCATCCTCGCGCCATTCGTCGAGTGCGAGCAATCGCTCCGCAAATCCGATTGCCGTCGCAAAATCTTTCCTCACTCGTGCGCCGGCGATGCGCGCCGCGAGTGCATCCGCGTATCGTCCGCGCAAACGTTCGCGCTCGCCGACGACCCAATCTTCGTAGTGGGCCTCAAGGTAGTCGCCGCGATAGGCGGTAAGAAGATCCGGACGGGCCTCCTCGCCGAGCGATGCCTCGAACGCACGGACGTCGACCGAACAAGGCGCGTCCGGATTCCACCGCAGGCCCGTCTTCGTCGTTTCGACCCACTCGACGCCCTCGATCTCGGGAAGAGCCTTGACGATGCGGTGCAAATGCCGGCGCAAGTTGGCCCGCGCACCGTTCTCCTCGTCTTCGGGCCACAGCGCTGCGGCGAGCCGCTCGCGGGAAATAAATTCCTCGCCGTTAGCTATGAGTGCGCCCAGCAGAGCGACGGCGCGCGGCGGCGCCGCGAAACGCCACGGCTCGCCGTCGAACGTAAACTGCGGTGCTCCGAAGAGCCGGATTTCGAACCGCGCCATCGAGTGGGGACGCTTTCGAGCGCGGGTTGCCAGGACCCTCAAACAGCGCTAGGGTGTCGCTATGATCGACGAAAAGGTTGCAATAATTACCGGCGCTTCGCACGGCATCGGCCAGGGCCTCGTGGTCGCATATCGCGCCGCCGGCTACCGGGTGATCGCCAGCGCGCTCACGATCGGTCCCAGCACGGACCAAAACGTGCTGAACGTTGCCGGCGATATCAGCGAGCCCGAGACCGCCGACCGTATTGTGAACGAAGGTATTGGTAAATTCGGCCGCCTCGACGCACTGGTTAATGATGTAGGAGCCTACATTTCGAAACCATTCACGCAGTACACGCAGGCCGATTATAATTTGATGCTCTCAACGAACCTCTCGGGTTTCTTTTATATTACGCAGCGCGTGCTGCGGGTGATGGAAGGGCAGGGTTGGGGTCACATCGTCAACATCACATCGTCGGTAGCGGAACAACCCGTCAAAGGCGTCCCGGCAGGTCTGGCATCGTTGACTAAGGGCGGCTTGAACTCGGTGACGAAGGCGCTGGCGATCGAATACGCGTCGTGCGGAATCCGAGTGAATGCGGTCTCACCGATAATCATCAGGACCCATCCGGAAGCGTCGTACGCGGGTCTGGAAGCGCAGATCCCACTTGGGCGGATCGGTGAGATTCAAGACGTGGTCTCCGCCGTGATGTATTTGGAAAGCGCCACGTTCGTAACCGGCGAGATTTCCCATGTCGATGGCGGTCAAAGCGCCGGCCATTGGTAGAAAACCGTTGCCCGAAGAAAGGGGGCGCGCTCAAACGAGCGCGCCGATGAGTTTGCTCTGGTCGGATTCTCGGTAGAAGGCGTTGTCCGTTTCTTTCATCTGAGGCGCCCACGGATCGACTTGGTCCTGCTTTAAGGGGAAGTGGACGGTCGGACCGGCCGCATCGGCGTACGACGCGCCGCCAAACGCATCAAAGTCGGCGCTTTCGCGATGGGCGAGAACGAGATCGTTTACCGCAGTCGATGCGCTTGCCGCATCGCGCCGCAGCGTGTCGCCGAGGCGCTTGTCCGCGCCGATGGCGTCGTACACGGCGATGGCCGGGCGGTCGGCGAGCCACGGCATATCCTTCGTCGCTCCGGGAAACCGCGCCATGCCGTCGATGGAACCGATGTCCGCCCCCAGCGCGCGCTTGGCGCCGGCATCCTTGGCTGCCGATGCGGCGTCATCGTTGAAACGTTTAATCGCGCCTTCCGCGCGCTCGATCTTGCCCGGATCGAGATCCAGAACGTCAAAGGCCGCGGCGGGTCCGAAGCCGCCGAAATCGCCCGCGTCGTACTTCGTGCGCATCACATCCGATACGACGGCCTTGGCCATCGCTTTGGGATCGCTCGCGTTCGAGGCGATCGCGTGTGCGACGTTCGACGGCGTCCCAGGCGCCAGCATCGTTTCGGGCGACGCGGCGAGCCATTTCACGTTCGCGTGCGAGAGCGCGTCGGCGAATCCCATCGTATCCATTAGGCATTGATTCGCTACGACTCCGTCGACGTTGCGCCCGGCGTCTTCGGGATGTTCCTTCGCATGCAGCGCGACGCCGTCCGAGATCGCCTTGGCGATGCCGGGCATCGACATGCACGAGCCGTCGTGCGTCTGCAATCCGCCGCCGTCGCCGCCGCCGTGGTCGACGAGATCGATCCACGTCTGTTTCGCGCCGCTCGCTTCCGCGTTGTCCAGCGTCCGCGCGACGAAATTAGCGAGGTTCTGCTCGTCGCTCATATCGTGCGCCTTGTCGACCTGCGCTCCGCCAATCCGTCCATCGGCTATCGTGTAGTCGTTGGTATGGAGATGGTGGCTGCGCTGGCGCGTCGTGTCTTCGACGGTGAATTGGATCCGCGAATCGCTTTGACTAGTGCGCAATGCCTGCCCGAGCACTGCGCTCTGAATGGCATCGAGATTGTTGTCGCCGTCGCGGTAGATGCCGAACTCGAGCGTGCGGCGCGACGGCGAAAAAGTGGCGTTCTGAAGCATTTTGCCTCCTGACGAGTGAAGTCAGAGGCCTATTGCGACGAACGCTATAGGTAACTAGGGTACGCCTCAGCTAAGTTCGGGCTCGCGCCCGGCGCGCAGTTCCCGGACGATCGTTTGGGGCAGCGCGAGGATCGCCGATTGCATCGAGGCCATCGCCTCCTCTAACGCTCCGGTGGACGCGTCGGTATTGCCGGAGATAGCGTCGAGCGCAATGCCGACATCGCGCGCAACTTCGAGCAGCGATGCCCGCTCGTCGGGATCGAAAACCGAATGGTCGCGCTTCTCTTGGCACGCGAGCGCGCCGATGAATTTCCCTCGCGCGTTCATCGGGAAAACCATGCCTTCGGGGAAAACGGTCTTAACTTCGGCGGTATCGACCGGTTCGTTCCAACGGCGCAGCTTCACCAAAAGCGGGTCATCCAAATCGACGCTCGTTGGGAAATCGGGGGTGCCGGTCCGAGCCAGCTGTGCCCGCCCGTCATTCGTCAAATAGATTGCAGCTCCGCGCGTTTCGCTGTGGTTGCTCAGTATCTCCAGCGTGCGATCGAGCAGCGCCGCCCCCGAAGTGTACGCCTCGGTCTCGTGCGCGAAGCGCCACAGCGCGGATTCGTTGGCATGTCGTTTCGCAAAGAGCACCCGATCGACTAGGCGATCGACGACTTGGTGCAGGTATCTGGCCGACACTCCGATCGCCAACGCGATCCCGAGTTGAATCACCAGCGATCCGGTCCGGCTCGTGTCGAGGAAGAGTTTGCTAATTCCGAATTCCAGCAAGACGAAGATAGAGAGCAAGACGATGGAGAGCGCGCTGTAGACGGCAACCCTATTCATGACAAAGCCGAGATCGATGACGCGGCGCACGAGCACTCCGAAGAACAGTGCGACGGGCAAGGACAATTCCAACAGCCGGTTTACAATATTGTAAGTTAGCGCGAGCTGCGGGTGGGCGAGTAAGAAAGACGCGGACGCGGGAATAAAATTTACACCGTTGATCAGGGCGACCGCGCCCAGAAAGGGCCCGAAACCCCAGATAAGCCAACGCGCACGTTGCCGGCTCTCTCCACGGGCAGAGTAAAACGCGACGATTAATCCCACGATCGCGACGATAACCGTACATTCAAAATACACCCAGTCTGCGATGAAGTCCGTAATCGGCTCAGCCTGTCCGGCGAACGACAGGGCAAGAATTATCGGCGCACAGATACCGGCGATGACGCAAAGAACAAACGACGTATATGTCAAGCCGCGTTGGAGCCGGATCGGCTCTTCCACGATCTGCCAGAGAAGCACCATGAGCATAGCGGCACCGAACGCGAACGCGAACTGCCCGAGCCCGTAGTCGATCACAAAAAGCGCCGCGCCGGTTCCCGACCGCGCGGTGAAGGGAATTCGGTCGGCGGCGGCGTTGATGACGATTCCTGCCAAAATGGTTGCGATGATCGGCCCGTGCTTCGTGTTCCATGCGCGAACGACCACGAGCAGCGCAAACCCGAGCAAGCAGAGAATGACTGCGGCGCGAATCGCGTCGGGCAGCGTCCAGACGTACGGCAGCTGTGCTTGCGCGGTTACGGCAGCGTTGTGCTCCGTGCCGCCGTGCGCGTAGGTCAGGATCAACCGGTCTCCGGGCAATGGGTTGACCAACATGGCGCCGTTCGAGTCGCGAATCGGAATCGTATCGCCTGCGCGGATTCCCGCGCGCCAGGCGGGCGAACCCGGGGTCACCGCGAGGACGCGCTCGGTTACGTTGGGCGCATCGGCAAAGCTGTTGTCGAGCGTCAGACCGAACGTCCCGGAATTCGGAATCAGCGTGCACTGCAAGACGAAAAGCGGAATTGAGCCGAGCAGTGATCCAATCAGCACCGCGCGCCAAACGGATTTCCAGGTGTCCATATGCCTGCTTGGTTCGTCAAACGAAGTGGCATCCCCGCAGTTGCGTCGGCAAGGCCCACGGGATACTAAACGGGCCCCCAACGACCGGTTTCGGGATTGACGTGCGCTTCCCAAACCATGCAGACCGCCAGACACGAATGCGAAACCTCGGCTTATTGTTGCGGGTGCCGATGTCGCGGCGCTTACGCGATGCACGAGGTGAAGCACGAGCCTCTTCTGGATCACGTCGCGAACCTTCACGCCTAAACTGCCAGCGAAGTTGTGACAAAAGGTTTCACCGTGGGCGAGGAAATGGGCCCCTTCGACAAAGGAATCGTTTACGTGAACTGGCGACACGAACGCTAGCGACGTCCCTCGATGGTGGCAAGTCCGGGTCTCGGATGACGAAGTCTACGGTAGGACTAAATTGGGGAAAGACGGCCCATGGAGGTCTCAGGGCACGACGTCTCGTCGCAACGAACGCTAGGGGATGGTGTGCAGCTTCGTTAAGCGCCTCGCGCTGGCGTTCATCTCCCTAGCGGTAACCGGGTGCGGATCGCAAGGACCGACATCTGGCGTACCGGCGACATTCCAGGTACAACATTCATCGGCGGCAACAAGCGTCCCGCTGATCTACGTCGCCAATGAGCATATCCACGGCGGACGCTTCGTCCACGCGTCGCTCTTAGGGTTTCCCAGCGACGCCAACGGTAACGTGCCTCCTGTTGTTAAAATCCGCGGAGTTGCTACCGACATGGGCCATTATGGCGGAGTCTATACGAGTGTCGGCGTCGACAAGAGTGGACGCCTCTACATGACCGGAGGCGATCAGTGTGAAATCGGTGTATGGCCGGCTGGTAGCAACGGAGACGAAAGCCATGTTGCAGAGTTCCACGTAGATTGCGATAGTTTCGGAGGGCCACCAATCAGCTTCGCGCTGGATGGCCAGGGCGATCTTTGGGCTGCATCCTACGAGGGTGATTATAAGTCTGACAAAAACGCCCTAAGCAGTATTCTCGAGTACCCACCGGTTCCCGCCAGTGCAAAAGGCGGCATTGCGCTAAAAGCCGTTCGTAACATCATCGGGCCAAGAACCGGCATGCACAGGGTCGTCTCGATCGCGCTTAACGGGAACGGCCAAGTGTCGGTCCAGGAGATTAGTGGTCCGAATATTTCGATCCTGACGTTCGCCGCTACGGCAAGCGGCGACGCTTCGCCTTTCTCAAGGTTAGCCGGTGACAAAACGCAACTCGGCAGTTATGAAGGTGCCAGGGGGATAGCGTACGACTCTCTGGGACGACTCGTTGCCTGTAGTAGTAACAGTAAACCAAGCCTGCTGACGTTCGCTGCGGGAGCCCAAGGAAACGTCTCACCTGTCAGTACCCTCTATGTCCCCGAGTGCTCAGGTATTGCGCTCGATCCTCAAGACAACATTTACATTGGGTTCCAGGACTCGATATTGGTGTATGCGGCCGGCGCCGTGGGATCGGCGCAGCCGATTCGCATCATCAGGGGAAATCGCACGACCCTCTCATCGGTCTACGACGTTGCGTTTTAGCGATAAGCTGCTCGCGCCGGCGTTCGTCTTTACAGCATTGGTGACGGGATGCAGTGTGCACGGATCGTCGCCTAGCGTACCAGCGATGCTACAGACACACCAATTATCGGCGGCGACCACCAGCTCGATGCTTTACGTCACAAACCCGGCCTCGCAGGACCCAGGTGAGGGGTCTATCCTTGGTTTTGCGCCCAACGCCAACGGAAATGTCAGCCCGATAGTGCGCATTGCCGGGAATAGGACCCGCCTGGGCTACGACTCAGCGAGCATCGCGATCGACAAACTTGGGCGTCTGTATTCGACTGGGACTGCTCACTTTCAAAATGACGTGTATATATGGCCGCCCGGCAGCAACGGAGGCACGAAGCCGTTGACGATCCTTTCTGTGAGCTGCGGTAGTATTAGCGTCTATCCGATGGTCCTTGCGTTCGATCGAACTGGTCATCTCTGGGTGGCTTGCAGCTCGGATAGTGGAGGTGAGCTCGATGAATACCCACGACTTCCCCCAGCGGTCTCAGAAAATATTACTCCCTTTTTCCCTCCGTTGCGCAGGATCGTCGGTACGCGCGAGTTTAAGAATTTCACATCGATCGCACTCAACTCAAACGCCTTTGTATCCGTCGGGGAGCAATTTTTACACAGTATCTTCACATTCGGGACCAAGGAACATGGCGTGGCTACGCCCCTCTTCAAGCTCGGTGGTGACAAGACGCAAATCGATGGAAAGGGTGGGATAAGTTACGACTCTCACGGACAACTCGTCGTTTGCACTAACCGCAACAACCGACCTCGGCTGCTCACGTTTGCCCCTGGAGCAAATGGAAACGTCGCGCCCATTAGTATTCTCAAGGTCGCGGGGTGCAAAGGCGTCACTCTCGATTCCCAAGACAACGTCTACGTTACATCCGCAAAGGCGATAACGGAGTATGCGGCCGGTGCTATGGGGTCGGCGACGCCGATCCGCGAAATCAGCGGCGACCTGACGGGCCTGACTAATGCCGGTAGCATTGCGTTCTAGAGAAATGACACATAGCATCGTTAACCGTCTCGCGCTGGCGTTCATCTCCCTCGCGGTAACCGGGTGCGGATCGCAAGGTCCTGCATCTGGCGTACCAGCGATGCTACAACAAACTCAACACTCATCGGCGGCAATAAACGCCCCGCTGATTTACATCGCCAACGAACATGTAAAAGGCGGAGCTTTTAAGCGGGCGTCGCTCGTGGGGTTTCGCAGCGACGCCACTGGCAATGTCCCGCCTGCAGTCGAGATCCGCGGAGACGCCGCCTACTTGGACAGATATAGCGAAGCAGTTACCAGTATCGCAACCGACAAGAGTGGGCGCCTGTACGCTGTCGGAGAAGAATCATGTGACATCGGAGTCTGGGCCGCAGGCAGCAACGGAGACGTGAAGCATGCCGCGCAACTCTCCGTATACTGCAATAACATGGGCCCTGCTATGAGCCTCGTGCTGGATGGTCAAGGCGATCTTTGGGCCGCCCCCTGGCAGGGTGATCAAAAGTTAGGCGGAGACGCCTGGACCGCCATTATTGAGTACCCGCCGGTTCCTTCGGGTGCAAGAGGCAATATTAAGCTCCAACCCATTCGTACGATTATCGGTTCGAAAACCGGCATGCATGCGGTCTACGGAATCGCACTCAACGGGAAAGGTTTAGTGTCGGTCCTGGCGAGTTTTGGCCGCCATAGTGCGATTTTTACATTCGCAACCAGTGCAAACGGCGACGTCGCGCCCGTCTCAAGGTTAGCTGGGCCCAAAACAAAACTCGGCGATGCCGGTTACGCCGGTTACGCCGGTGCCATGGGAATAAAGTACGATTCTCTGGGACGACTCGTTGTATGCAGTAATAGTAGTAACCCAAGGCTGCTTACGTTCGCTCCGGGAGCCCACGGCAACGTAGCGCCGATCAGTACTGTCTTCGTCCCGGGGTGCTCCGGTATCACCCTCGATCCTAGAGACAACGTCTACGTCGCGTTCAGGGACTCGATATTGGTGTACGCGCCTGGCTCCGTCGGATCGGCCAAACCAATTCGAACGATCACCGGGCCGCTAACGACCCTGTCAATCGCCACCGGCATATCGTTTTAGTTAATGAAGCACAACTTCGTTAAGCGCCTCGCATTGGCGTCCATCTCCATCGCGGTATCCGGGTGCGGATCGCAAGGATCTTCACCCAGCGTACCAGCGATGCTACAACAAACACAACACTTATCGGCGGCGACAAGCAGCCCGATGATTTATGTCGCCAATCCGCCGACGCAGTACGGAGACGTGGGCTCTATTCTCGCTTTTGCCGGAGACGCCGATGGGAATGTGAACCCGACTGTGCGCATTTCAGGGATCCACACCGGCCTCGGGTTCAACTCGACGAGCGTAGCCGTCGATAAGCTTGGGCGCGTCTTTTCGACCGGGACTTATCCATTCATAAATTTTGTATACATGTGGGGCGCTGGCAGTAGCGGAAAGGCGGGACAGGGCCACGATTTCTGGAGTCATTTGCGGCAATTTTACCGGTACTCCCATGGCCCTAACATTCGATCGCTTCGATCATCTGTGGGTAGCTTGCAGCGGGGAGGGTTCGCCTGACGGGCGTGAAGGAGGCGCGATTGTCGAGTTCCCGATACTTCGCGCGGACTTCAAAGGTGTCTATAATGCGTTTTACATCGAGTCTCGGGTAATCTGTGGCGCGTACCTGGATTCAACGGTTCTTGGTCAATCGCGGTCAGCTCGAATGGCGAAGTGTCCGAAGAGCGCTGCTGTGGGCGGAAACCGATCCTCACGTTTGCGCGCACGGCCAGCCACGATGACGCGCCGCTCTCGTGGTTAGGCGGCGCCAAAACACAGTTTAACGGGTCCGGTGGGATGGCTTACGACTCGCAAGCCCGGCTCGTTGCCTGTACGAACCGCAACGACCAACCACGCGGACGTATTCGAATACGAGAAGCGAAACCGCGTCACGCTTTGCCGGTGCGGCACATCGCAAAACAACCTATTCTGCGACGGAAATCATACGGACATCGCCTTTAACGACGGGCTTAGCGCCCGACCATCTTTAAGTCGCGCGGTACGCCGCTTACTTGCATTGCACAGTTTCCACTAGCTGTATTCGACGCTCCTTACTGATACCGTAGCGCTCATGAAATCATCGGAAACGAAGCCGATATCGAACTAGAATCGGAAGTCGTTTTCACATTCTAGACGCACTTAGCAGCCGAGCTCGCAAGTACGCCTTCTCAGTTTATCGCCCGCGATCTGCGGGTAAAAATAGGTTAGGCGTAATCACCAGTCAGAAGGGTCATTTGGATTGAAATCCAAGGCGCACGTTTCAGAAATTCATGGAGATATGCGGTCGTTCCTGACCGCGCGTCGCGCGCGCCTGCGTCCAGAAGAAGTCGGGCTCCAGCGCACTCGTCGTCGTGTTCCTGGTCTTCGGCGAGAAGATGTAGCCGAGCTCGTCGGCGTGTCCGAACGGTGGTATGCATCCTTCGAATTGGGTAAGAGCGATCGGCACTTCTCGGCGGTTTTCATCCACCGCGTCGCCGACGCGCTGCGTCTCGACCACGCGGATCGAGTTTGGCTTTTTCGGTTGGCTTTGCCCGAAGCGGCCGCGGTAGCGGAGCACTTCGAAGTCGCACTTTCTCGCGCCGAAGGTGCGGTAATCGAAGCGCAGGCGGCCACTGGACGCGCGCTGGCATCTACGATCTATGGCAGATTGAGCCTGGAAGAAACGCTACGGGAGGTGCAGGCCGCGGCAGGGCGAGCGATCGCTTCGGCCATTTGTACCCAGCTAGTCGCTTATGAATCCTCACAAAGATCGCAGGCGGCTGCCGGCCGTGCGCTGGCATCCGCGATTTGTGAGCGACTTGCCCAAAAAGAATTAACCAACAAACCCGCCGGTGGCGCGTCGCAGTGTTAGCCGAAGGTTCCCGATGCATCCCACGTTAAGCGTCGACGACTGCGCGCTGGTGCAAGCAAGTTTCGCACGGCTGGCGCCGTTTGCCGACGAGGTCGCTTCTCGCTGTTACGGCCGCTTGTTCGAGGTCGCTCCCGAGCTTCGGCCTCTTTTCAAAATCGACATGGCACTCCAAGGGGCGAAGTTCATGGAGAAGCTCGCAATCGCCGTGCAAGGCCTTGATGATCTTGAGTCACTTGCCCCGCTCGTCGGCGCGCTCGGCCGTCGACATGCCTCGTACGGCGTCAGAGTTAAAGACTACGAGACGCTAAGAGATGCGCTGCTGTGGGCGATCGAGGAACAACTCGGCCCCGCATTCGGCGAAGACGTGAAAGCCGCTTGGACCGCCGCGTATAAGGCTGTCTCGAGCATGATGATCGAAGCCGCCGGGGGATAAAACAACCCGCGAAGCGGGATCTATGGAGCGACTTCACTCAGGCTCCCGGTGTTCACGTCATATACGAAGCCACGGATCGGGACATCGCCCGATATCCAAGGATGATCTTTCACCTTTTTGATCTGCTCGCGCGTATGTCTTACCAAATCGGTGAATGAGTAAAACCGCGCCGGGGCGACCGCAAACGCCCCCGTTTGCTCCTCGAGCTCCGATTCCAAGCTGTTATCCGTGATCGTAAGCATCTCGCAATCGGTATGCGTGATGATCATGATTTCCCTCGAGCCGACGACGCGCGTGGAGACGAGAAGCGAACGGATTGTGTCCTCGTTGATTGAACTACCTGCGTTGCGGATTACATCCGCGTCGTCGGCGGACTTTCCGAGGATAGCGACGAGGTCGTTTAGCCGCTGGTCCATGCACGTGACGATGCTTAGTTTCGGCGTCGCTTTTCGCGAAGGCTCGAACCTAGTGGCGAAGACTTCATTTCCGCTCACCGCGTCATCGATTGCAGTCGTTGCCATTTTCCTTCCTATCTGCGAATGCTGACATGGCGGCCGGTTGATTGCCTTCGTCGGATGTCGCCACTTACGCAGAGCATATTCATGCACGAAGTCTAACATTGGGCGGCATGCTCGAAACATGAACTGAGAGTTCATTGAAACGCGTTCGTACACGCGCTATTCTTTCGAATGAGGGGTCTGTACAATGTCTTTGACGCATCATCATCAACCCGACGAAGCTCGCTTTCGGACTATTTTGCCGGAGCAAATCGAATGGCAACCGTTTGATGCATTTCCCGCGCCGGTCCGCCTTGCAACATTGGTTGGCCATCCGGCCAAACCCGGTCCGTACGTGATACGCGTTAAGGCGCCACTTGGCGTCGTAATTCCGCCTCATCACCATCCGGAAGATCGAATTTATACCGTGATGTCCGGTGTGTTCTATATTGGCCGCGGTAAGAATTTCGAAGAAGATCAGCTTATCGCATTTCCGCCGGGCAGCGTTGTCGTTCTCCCAGGCAATACGGCACATTTCCATTGCGCAAAGTCCGGCGAATACATTACGCAAGTAACTGCGATCGGACCGCTTGGACTTGAGTATGTAGATCCAAAGGACGATCCGCGCCGGTAAGCTGCGTGCCTTCGCGAGAAAAGGGTTGTTTCGACCCACTGACCTTCGAGCAACGTGCCGAAGTTGTGTTGTCGTTCGCCCGGGTTTTGTTCGTCAACGGCCAAGCGACCGATCAGACGGTGGTGGTGGCGGAGCGAGTCTGCAAGGCTCTCGGTTTGAAGGCCCGAGTCATACCGCAATGGGGAGTGTTACAACTCGTGGCAGTAGATCACAATGACCGTCGTACATTCGAAATTATAGCCAATCCGTCAGATGTGGACATGGATCGCGTCGCTCGAGCGATGCAGGCGGCGGAACAACTCCACGGTGCCCAGCTGGCGCCCGAGTCCGCCATCGAGGAAATCAACGCGATCTCGGTCGCGCCGCCGGCACCTACGTGGCTCTTCGCAATCGCGGCAGGTGCCGGGGCGGTAGCTCTCGCGGTGATCTTCGGACTCCAGCATTTGCCGGCGGCGACTCTTACCTTCTTGAGCGCTGCCGCAGGCGGAGTTCTCCGTCGTGGCCTGCCGCGTTACAGCGCAAACCTCTTTTTGCAACCGTTCTGCGCAGCATTGCTCGCCGGTGTGGTCGGCGCGCTGGCGGTCCACTACAACCTTAGTTCATCGTTGCGGCTGGTCGCGGTCTGCCCATGTATGATCCTTGTACCGGGACCACATGTGCTCAACGGTGCTCTGGATCTCATCAACGTCCGTATCCAGCTCGGTATGGCTCGTCTCATGTACGCCGCGCTGATAGTTCTAGCGATCTCGTCGGGACTGTTGATCGGACTCGGCCTGCTTGGCGTCTCGTTGCCCGTGGACGGACCGAGCCGCGGAGTGCCCGCATGGGCGGACGTTATCGCCTCTGCCATCGCGATTCTTACCTATCTCGTGTTTTTCTCTTCGCCGCTGCGAATGTGGCCTTGGCCGGTAGCAATCGGTACGCTCGCTCACGGCGCTCGGTGGATCGCGCTTACCATCTTTGGCTTCGGCGTCGCGAACGGTGCATTCATCGCGTGCCTCGTCGTTGCGATCTTTCTTTTACCAGCTTCGCGACGTTGGAAGATGCCGTTCGCGGCGATCAGCTTCGCTTCGGTGGTCTCAATGATGCCCGGCGTTTACCTCTTCAGGATGGGGAGCGGCTTGCTGGATCTTGCCAATGGCTCGCCTCCGACGCTGCAGCTTATTGGAGGCACGCTTGCCGATGGGATTACGGCTGCGGGCATTATTTTTGCGATCAGCTTAGGCCTAATCGTGCCAAAGCTGCTCACCGACCGCTTCAGCAACCGCATGAAGAGTTTACCAATCGGAGGTTGAGTATCAATGACTGCCCAGGAACAAACTAATTTTGCTGCTTTCCTGAAATTGCTTCGCCGGAGCGTACCACCCGAAGCCTCGACGCTAGGGTGCGGCGGTCGTCTTCCCATTCGGCGGGGAAGGCGCGTCTCGCAGGAAGAGGTCGCCGAAGCGATAGGCGTGAGCCGCAACTGGTATTGCCAACTCGAATGCGGCACCGCGCGTGCATCGACAAAACTCTTAGCTAAACTTGCGAGCGCGGTCGCTTTCACCTCTGATCAGCGAGTGAAGCTTTTTGCCCTTGCGATCCCGGAGATGGGCCGGATGCCAATTAGCGTCATTCATTAACGCTATCAAAAACTCAAATACTTTTAAGAATGAGGTAACCAACTATGAACACTTTGAAAATGACGATCTCGATTGCAATGTTTTGTGGTGTCGCTGAGCTGGCGGCGCCTGCGTCGTCGCAGACGACGACTGCCTATCACTACGAACTGCCGCTTAGCCTAGCGCTTGAGTCCGCTACCGAGGCTGTTCAAGTCTGTGCCGAGCACGGGTATCAGGTGACCGCGACGGTCGTGGACATGGACGGAGTGCCGCAGGTAGCGCTTCGCGGCGATGGGGCCACGATCCATACGGCAGTTTCGAGTTACGATAAAGCGTATACGGTGGTCACACTGGGGCCGATATTCAAATTCGATACGTCCGGAGAGTTTACCGATCTGACGAAAACTAATCCGTTTGCGCCCCGCCTCGCAACGATGCCCAACGTTATGGCGCTTCCGGGCGGCGTGGCATTCCAGTCAAAAAATGTCATTGTGGGTGCTCTCGGCGTGGGCGGCGCACCTGGCGGAGACAAGGACGAAGTCTGCGCAAAAGCTGGAGTAGCTAAAGTTGCCAACCACCTTCCCCAATGAGTATCAGGAATATAAGACGATGCAGAATGTACGAGACGTAACCTTTCAACTTCTGCGAGATTTGGGCCTGACGACCGTCGTCGGAAATGTTGGCTCGACCGAGGAGCCGTTTCTGAGCATTTCCCTTCAGACTTCCGGTACGTGCTCGCTCTCCAAGAGTCGTCGGTGATCGCGATCGCCGATGGCTTTGCTCAGGCCACAGGCCTTCCCGTTCTGGTGAACATGCACACCTCAGCATCGGGCAATGGTATGGGCAACCTCGTCACGGCGTTTCAGAACAAATCCCCCCTTATCGTGACGGCCGGCAACCAGACGCGCGAAATGCTTCTACTTGAACCATTCCTGACGAATGTCGAAGCGACGCTGCTACCGCAGCCTTGGGTGAAATGGTCTTATCAACCCATGCGAGCCGAGGATGTGCCCGGCGCTTTCATGCGTGCGATTGCGACGGCTCTTCAGCCACCTTCAGGTCCGGTCTTTCTCTCGCTTCCACTCGATGATTGGGAGAAGCCGTGCGTCGGGCCGGCTGCCGTGCGGATGGTGAGTCGCCGCATTGCTCCTGACCCGGCTCGCTTAGCGGAATTCGCTAAAACGTTGTCCGAGGCATCGTCACCGGTGCTGATTTACGGAGGTGGCGTCGCCCGCGTCAATGGCTGGGAGGAGGGAGTTGCGTTTGCAGAAACGCTTGGCGCGCCAGTCTGGGCCGCACCGAATTCCGAAAGAGCCCCGTTTCCCGAAACGCATCCGCTCTATGCAGGTGGGTTGCCGCCGGCCATCAAGCCAGCCTGCGAAAAACTCGAAGGGCACGACGTGATTCTCGTTGTCGGCGCTCCGGTTTTTCGCTATTACCCGTACTTGCCCGGCACCTACATACCAAACGGGTCGAGGCTTCTGCACATTTCCGACGATCCGGGAGAGACGGCGCGTGCCCCGGTCGGTGACAGTCTGCTGGGTGACTCGGCTTTGGCTCTTGCTGGCCTCATTGAGTTACTCGGGAAGAGCAAACCAAAGACTCACAAGGCGCGGCAGACGCTGCCGCAACGTACGTCGCCCACTCCTCCAAGCGTGGCGACGAATGCAAAAGATGGCCTCCTGACGGCCGCGCAAGTTTATGCTGCGCTCGCCGAAATACGCCCGGCGCACGCCGTCGTAGCGTACGAGAGCGAGTCCAACGAAGGTGACCTTCACGCCGTCTGGCCTATCACCGAACCCGACACGTTCTTCAAATTCGCGAGTGGCGTGCTTGGATTTGCCCTCCCGGCTGCCGTGGGAATTGCGTTAGCCGAACGCGACACCGGTCGTAACCGCCCGGTAACGGCATTCATCGGCGACGGAGCGTACCAATATGCGCAACAGTCGGTGTGGAGCGCGGCACAGCTGCATCTGCCCTTGCTCATCGTCGTATTCAGAAACGGCGAATATTGTGTTCTCAAGTCGTTTGCGCTGCTAGAAGAGACACCGGGCGTTCCCGGTCTTGATATCCCGGATATTGATATCGTCTCGTTAGCTAAGGGCTACGGTGCCGACGCTGTGCGCCTTGACAATCTCGACGCGATCAAGAAAGTGGCCACAGAAGCGTGGTCCAAATTAAAGCCTACGTTGATCGAGATCCCCATTTCTCCGAAAGTTCCCCCATTGCTCTAACGTCCCGCCGCTGCTCGCCGGGATGCGTTAAACGATACATCTGTAATTGGGAGTTATCCATGAACGAAGTACAAGTCGAACTGAAGAGCTATCACATGCCACCGCGCGAGGGCTTCACCGTCGCGCACTTTCTCACCGTAGCTGATGTCGATCGATCCGCTTTATTCTACGAAACCGTATTCGAAGGTCGGATTGTGCGCAGAGGTGAGCCGACATATATCCAAATCGCAAACACTTGGCTCATCGTCAACGTTGGAGGCGGTCCAACACCCGACAAACCAACAGTGACACTCAGACCACCCGACGAACTCGACGAGTTCAGCAGCTTCATGAATATTCGCGTCGCAGACATCCAAGCGTGCTATGAGCTATGGATAAGTCGAGGCGCGAAATTCCTCACCGAGCCTAAGGACAAGCACGGCGAGACGCGCTGCTACATCCGCGATCCGGACGGCTACATTATAGAAGTCGGGCAAAGCAAACCGGGATTCGTCCAGTGACGTGCTTTGGAGAGCCGAATGCGAGCGGGGTCGCACTGATCCTCGCGATTCAGCGCTGGTACTTGCGCCGCATCGTGCAAGGCAACGAGCCGCCATCGGCCTTCGTGGTGCTCCGCTGGAATGAAAACCTTTCATCGGAAGGGTCCTCGATCTTAGACGGGTGGTTGCTAAGAATCGTCTTGCGTGCGAGTCTAAAATAGACACTAATACGGCCTAGTGCTGAGAGGTGCAACACAATGAACGGCGGCAACCAACTCGAACCTTAAGCACCTAACGGCATGCCGCTCCTGACTCTCGAGGAACAGGCTGTGCGGGCATGTGTCGGGAGGAGAGTGGTCAAAGTATTCGCACGTTGCAATGGCAGCGCTTAGCAGTTTGCCTTGGGTTGCTATTGTGATCAGCGCGGCGCAAACCTTTACCAGCGAGAACGCTCAAGAGAGCAACTATCGAGCGATGTACCTGTGGATGAAGGCGCACCAAGAGAAGCTGAAAGACGTGTTCGAAACTCTACAGGAAATAATCAAGAAACTTGAATCCCTTGGGCGGCAGTTCGAGGACAGAATCAACTCTGAGGAATACCTTTCACTTGTACGAATAACATTTACGCGGTGGGATCACACGGAGACAACCGAAAAAAGAAGGATATGCTCCGGAAGCTCATTACGAACGCAGCCGGCATAGAAATGGCTCAAGACGACTTAGTTCGCATGTTCCTAGACTGGATTGATACGTACCACGAATTCCCATTTCTCTGTAATCGGCGAAGTATATAAGCATACGGGCATAACGCGACTTCAGATTTGGACGAATCTGCGAGGCGCTGTACCGCGCGACGACTCGGACGACGCCGATCTCTTCAGACTTCTGATACGCGATCTTAGTACAGGCAGCGTAGCACGTCAGGAACGCCAAACCGACTTCCAGGGACATTTTCTTAAACAGCAAACGCGACACAGCGGAAGCGGTCAAGGGAGCTCTGTCATGGAGTCAGCGTTTGAGAGAACAAAGCGCTATCAGCTAACGGCGCTGGGAAGGCAGTTCGTGCACTACGTCTTAACGGACCTAGCCACGCCGATCGGAGGGAGCCCTCTACGTAAAAGAGTGAGCGTCTCATGTGATGTCAGCGACTGGCGCTATTCAATGGCGCTTGTATGGACGGCTCTTCTTGCGGTTCCCACCCACTCGTCCACAACCGAAACCGGACGTTTGAAAGCCCTTATGTAGTATCCCTCGGCAAAGCCCATCGCATCCATCAGGCATTGATTCGCGACGCCGCCCTCGCGGCACCGACTTGCATGACACGTCGCGCGCCTGGTAATCCGCCGCGGACGCGGATGCCGCTGAAGCGTTCAATCTTTCTTAACGATTGACTCGTTATATTGATGGAAACGACGTCTGCGCCGACGCGATTGCAACATCAAGCTTGTGCTGGTGATCAACCAAGGAACGAGTCGCTTAAAATGGCAATTGGATGATCTTAGTTACCAGTCGCGCAAAATTTCTCCGTAAGCGGCACGACTTTACAAAACTTTACGTCTCCTTTGCGATAAGGCCATAATTTTGGCGGCAATACCCAGATATAGTTCATCTCAAACCTCGGCAAATTGTGTGCAAATTTTGCGACATAAGTAATCGCGATCGACATATTGCGGCTTGAAATTCGTTTTTTGCCCGTGTAACTTTTCTCGAAATGACGAGCGACCTGCGGGTCAAAAGGTACACAGTGCAAGTGGAGAGGTTTTAAAGCGCGTCCGAAAACCGGACAATGCGTTTAACACCAACCACCCCCCTTATTCTCGTTTTGTCCTTAAGTGCTGCGGCATGCAGCGGCACCTCGGGATCACTCGCGCCATCAACCGTGGCTCAACCGCAAAGGTCAATTGCGGCGCCGATCCAGGCGTCGACGCTCAAAGCTTCCGGCACATCGGGCACTTCCGTTGGCGCTTATGGATGCAAGGTATTCCCGGCAGGGGATGCGACCTACAATAAAGATATCAGCACCGCGTCGCTCGATCCGAATAGCGCCGCGTACATCGCGTCGGTGCAGCAGGCCGGCGACACGAAGTCGTTCTACGCGTCGACGGGCGTGGAAAAGCTCAACCTCGCGACATCCTCGACGCCGATGATGACGGTCTCGCGTAAGGTCTCCTATCACACGTTCCCGGTGCCGTATCCGTGGACGAGCGGATTTTACATCGAGCCGCTGAGCGACGCTCACGCGATCGTCGTCCAAAGCCAAAGCTGTCACCTATACGAGTCCTACAGCACGTCGTATTCGGGCGGCGTCCTTTCGGCATACAGTGGCGCGAATTGGGACTTGACGAAGCCGTTCGTTCCGCTCCCTCCCGGCACGCCGGGTGCGATGGCATCCGGCCTCCCGTTGTTCGCGGGAATGGTCACGTGGACGGACTATCAGTCAGGAATCATTGCGCACCCGCTGAATTGGGCGGCAGTCGCCGGAAGCGTTTCTAAGTACGGTTTCGTGCCGCCGGCGAGCGACACGGACCAGCTTGCGTTCAAGGGCACCAGCTCGTATCAGCTTCCCTACGGAGCACATCTGCGGCTCAAAGCATCGTTCAGCACCGCAGGCTGGGGTCCGGAGGCGACGATGGTCGCGCAGGCAATGAAAACGTACGGTATCTATCTCGCCGACACCGGATCGAGTGGGAACGCGCTGTACTTCGCAAACGCCGCGGACGGGAGCAACCCCTGGAGCAGCTCCGATCTCTCGTCACTGAGCAAGGTGCATGTCAGCGACTTCGACGTCCTGACGTTGCCGGCAATCAAAAACGTGAAGTAACGCTTGAAAGAGGGGGCGAGTTCTCGCCCCCTCTTCCACGCAGCCGCGCGCATCAGGGTTTCTTCGGTTTGAGGGTTTTGACGAAGCGGAAGCTCTCTTCAAGATATGGGGCAAGCTCCGCGGTTTTCTTCAAGAGGCGATCTGGCACGACGACCCAATCCTTTTTGACCACCCCGTACGCCGCGAAGAGCGTCGTCTTGTACTTCTTCAGGAACGGCTCGACCGATGCGGGCGCTAAACGGATCGCCAGCACGCCGGGCGGTGCGAGATGCGTAAACATATGGCCGCCGTGCGACGTGTACGGATTGGTTTTCCCCTTGCGCTCGATCTTCGGATTTGTTGCCAAAAGCTTTTCGTAAAGCGCGAGCTTGTCGGCGGGAATATCGCTCACGACACACCGGCTTGGGCGAGCGCCCGCGCGAGCTGTTCCAGGGCATTCGTCCAGCCGGCATCGAGCATCGAGCGATCTTCGTCGGTTGGAGGCCACGCATGCTCTAATCGCAGGCGTGAGCCCGAGCCGTGCGGCTCGATCGTGACGTCGACCGTTTGGTCGCCGTTCCAGCGGTAGCGCAGACGGCGCGGCGGTTCGACGATGAGAAACTCGCCGCGCACTTCATATGGCTCACCATCGAAGTCGAGACTGACCGCGATCGCGCCGCCTTCGCGAACCTCCCACGTGTGAACCGTCCACAGCATGTCGTTGCCGCAACCGAACCAGCGCGTCAGGATCGCGACGTCCGCCCATGCAGCGAAAAGCTCTTCGGGCCGAACCGGATAGTCGCGTTTGGCGATGAATCTGTCAGTCACGTTCTTTACTCCGCACGATCGTATCGAGGCGGTCGAGATTCGCATGCCACCCGCGGCGAATTTCCATCAGCCATCGCGAAACGTGGTCGAGGCGTGCCGGAACCAGCACGAGGTCGTTCGTCCGTCCTCGGAAGTTGCGTTCGATCAAACCCGCGCTTTCCAACACCGTCAAATGCCGGCTCAGCGCCTGTTTCGTAAATCCAAACTGCGACGCAATGTCCGGCGTGCTTGCGGGACCGCGCGCCAACCGAATGAGAATCGCACGGCGCTGATCGTTCGCGAGTGCGTCGAAAACGCTTCCGATTCCGGCTTTACGGCGAGCAACTCCCGGCATTCTCGGATCATACTGCGATCGCGCGAGAAAGTCAACGCAAATGTTGACTGTTATGTCTGCGCGGCTCGTCTCTAAGCCACGTTAAAACAGCCGCCAAAACGCGGCGATTTCGGTCGCGACTATTGCGAGGATCGCGGCGCCGTAGGCGTACGACGCCCACCACGGGCCTTCTTCGGGGAAGAGCCATCCGCGGAAAACGTGCGTGGCCAGGGGCATCAGCGGATACGTCGTGAGGATGACGCCGCCGACGATGTTGACGAGCGTCCAGAGCGTGCGATGCCAATGGATGATGAACGGATCGAGGTACTTCACTTCGAGCAGCACTACCGGAAGCAGCACGATCACGACGAGGCAAGCGGTGCGCCACCGCGACGGCGGTTTCCCGGTCTTCGAATCGTATGCCGTCCAGCCCGGAAACGACGTATCGAATGGCTGGAACACAAGACGGTCGCTCAAGTGCTCGGATTCTTCGAGCAGTGCGAGACGCACCGGCGACGTGAGCCAGTCGTTGAGATGCTCGGGAGTGTCGAAACGCAAGACGGTCGTCCAGGCGTCTTCTTCGCCTTGCGGCGGGTGCACGAACGCACCGGCAAAACCCGGAGCCCCCGCTTGCGCTTTTGCAATGCGAGCGTACCACTGCTGATAGGGCGCCTCTTTCCCCGGAACGACGCGAGTGACGATGAGTTCCGTCGCGGCGCGCTCGACGTAGTAGGCGGCGGCGACTGCACCCACGAGCTGCGTCACGACGCCGCCTTCGACGAGCGGCGAAACTTCGGCGATCAACGCGTTGTGAACGCCGGACGCGCGCCAGGCGCGCAGCGCAACCTGGGACGCGAAGCGAATCACCGCCACGGAATCGTCTTGATCGGGCGGCGCCGCGGGCCAAAGGTCGCAACTCAGAGCGCCGTCTGCCGCGAGCACGGCTTTTTGCCAGCGCAACTGCCATTCTTCGAACGCGGCTTCCTCGCCGGGCCGCACGCGTACGCTCACGATCAACGTGATTCTTAGGTTATCGGCAGCAGACGGTTCGCTCATGAATCGCTCCTTGATGTCGGACGTGCGGTAGGCATGCTAACGTGCGCGTGGAAATGTGAACGAGACGGCCTCGTAATGCAGACCGTTTTGACGGTATTGTGGAGGCTGACTAAATGGGAACCCTACTCGCAAAGAACGCCGACATCCTCGTAACGATGGATGGCGAGCGGCGCGAACTCCGCGATGCGGGCTTGTTCGCACGAGACGGCTTCATCGAGCGCGTCGGTCCTACCGCCGAACTTCCGGAGACCGCCGACGTCGTCCTCGACCTCCGCGGTCACATCCTGCTTCCCGGCTTGGTCAACTGCCACCATCATCTCGACCAAGTCTTGACGCGAAACTTGGTACACGGGCAGAACACCAATCTCTTTCCGTGGCTGAAGGCGCACTATCGCGTGTGGGCGGGCCGGACGCCCGAGGAAACGCGCACGGCCGTGCTCGTTGGCTGTGCCGAGCTTGCGCTCTCGGGCTGCACTACCGTCTTCGATCATGCGTACGTCTTTCAGAACGGCTGCAAAGTCGACGACCAAATCGCGGCGGCCGCCGAGTTGGGCATTCGCTTCGCCGTTTCGCGCGGAAGCATGTCCCTCGGGGAATCGAAAGGCGGCTTGCCGCCGGACGATTGCGTCGAATCGGAGAAGGCGATCCTGGACGACTGCGTGCGCGTCATCGAACGCTACCACGACGCCTCGCCGGGTTCGATGCTGCAAATCGTTTTGGCGCCGTGCTCGCCGTTCTCGGTTACCGCAGATCTGATGCGCGAAACCGCGAAGATGGCGCGGCATTACGGCGTCCGTTTGCATACGCACCTCTGCGAAACGCTCGACGAAGAACGCTTTACGCTGGCAAACATGGGATTGCGTCCGGTCGCGTATATGCAAACGCTCGATTGGGTCGGCGACGACGTCTGGTACGCGCACGCCGTACACGTCAACGACGAGGAGATTCGGCTCTTCGCATCCACCGGCTCCGGCGTCTGCCACTGCCCGTCGTCGAACATGCGCTTGGCGTCGGGGATCGCGCCGATCAAGGCCTACCGCGACGCCGGCGTGCGCACCGGACTCGGCGTCGACGGCTCGGCGAGCAACGACGGATCGAATCTTCTCGTCGAGGTTCGCGAGGCGATGCTGCTCGCACGGTTGAAGATCGCACTGCTCCCGCCTGAAGGTCCGCAGAGCGTCCTTTCGACCTCTGATCCGCTGCGCGCCAACGAATGGATGACGGCGCGCGATGCGCTCGAGATCGCGACCATCGGCGGAGCTTCAGTACTCGGCCGCAGCGATATCGGATCGCTCGAGCCGGGAAAGTGCGCCGATTTCTTTACGCTGAATCTCAACTCGATCGCTTATGCAGGCGGATTGAGCGATCCCGTAGCCGCAGTCGTCTTCTGCGCTCCCACCGGCTCGCGTCATACGGTGGTCGGCGGCCGCTTGATCGTAGACGACGGCGAAATCGCTACGGTCGACATGGTGCCGGTCGTTCGCGATCACAACCGCGGCGCCGCGCGACTGGCCGCGCTCAATGTCTAACGGGAAGAATCTCTCGCGCAGCCGCTTTCTCGCCGCGAGCGGCGGCGCCGGTTCGCTGCTGGCACTTCCGGCACTCCTCGGCGCGAGCGGCGCATCCATGGACATGAACTCGACCGATCCCGGAACCGACATCATGCCGATCCGGCGAGCGCCGTTCACCCGCGGCGCTGCGTTGCAAGAGCCGGAAGTACGACGCTCGGCCAACGGTGAGCTGCGCACGACCCTGCATTTGCAATATTCGTATCGGGACATCGGTGGTTACCGGCTCTACCTTCGATCCTACGAAGGCGCGCTGACCGGTCCGACGCTGCGTGTCCGCCCGGGTGACGTACTGCGCGTTCGCGTGATGAACGGATTGCCTCCCAACCGCGATCCGATGCCGGCATTCATCGATCAGATACATCATGTCAACACGACGAATTTTCACTCGCACGGACTGCACGTGAGCCCGAGCGGCATCTCCGACAACGTCTTCCGTTCGATGGAACCCGGCGACGGCTACGACGTCGAGATCAAAATTCCGGCCAATCACCCCAAGGGGACGTACTGGTATCATCCGCACCACCATGGCGGATCCGACGTGCAGATTGCCAGCGGCGTGGCCGGCGCGCTGATCGTCGAAGGCGATTTTGCCGACGTTCCGGAGATTGCGGCCGCGCGCGAACGCGTCATGGTGTTGGGAGAATCGGTCTTCGATGCGTTTGGCACGGTCGAGAACTTTGAAACGCTCTTTCCGGAAACCGCCGTGCGATTCCAAACCGTCAACGGCCAGCGCGCGCCGGTGATCGCCATGCGGCCGGGTGAGGTGCAGCGCTGGCGTCTCGTTCACGCCGGATACCAAGATCATATGAATCTCTCGCTGAAGGATCACCCGATGCATCCGATCGCGCGCGACGGCATCTCGCTGGCGCGCATGGAAGATCCCGGAGCGACGATGCTGATCGCACCCGGCCAACGCATCGACGTGTTGGTGAAAGCCGGCGCGCCGGGGACCTACGAACTGCGCGCGCTGCCGTACGATCAGGGGTATCCGTCGCCGGCCGGCCTCGTTGCATCCGTCGTCGTGGCGGGCGAGCCGATGTCGATGAAGCTCCCGAGCGAGCTGCCGCCCTCCCCGATGACGACGATTCGCGATTCGGAAATCACGGGCCGGCGCCGGCTTCGGTTTGCATCGACCGCGCCGGAAGTCGAAGCGACCGAACATTGGCAAGAGTTCTCGTTCACCATCGACGGCGTGCGCTTCGATCCGAACCGAGTCGATCAGCGCGTGCGCCTCGGATCGGTAGAAGAGTGGACGATCGTCAACGAACACGTACACGATCACGTCTTTCACATTCACGTCAATCCGTTTCAGGTCGTCAACATCAACGGCAAGGCCGTTGCGGATCCCGTGTGGCTCGATACCGCGATCTTGCAGCGGAACGGAAGCTTCACGTTTCGCACGCGCTTCGAGGATTTTACGGGCCGCTACGTGCTGCACTGCCACATGATGAATCACGAGGAAATGGGCATGATGCAGGTCGTTGAGGTCTACTCCTAACCAACCAGCTTTCAATCGTGGGCCCCGTTGCTTGGCGTTTCGGAGGTCGACTACGCGGCAGCTAGAAGCCCCTCTTCTTAAATCCGTGTGTTTTTTGGGAGGGTGCCCAATGGCCGCGATCGTTACGTCGGTCCGCCTACTTCTTGTAGCTGCAACGCTCACGGCGTGTTCGTCCGCGGGCGGCACAGCAGTTCAAGTTCCACCCGTGCAGTCGCTTGCGAATGGCGGGCGTCAAGGCGCCGACGGCAGCCTCGTGATGCGGATCCACGTATCGAGAGAAAAGAAGACGCGCCGTGCCGTGCCGCGGTACGTTTCGCCCGCAACCGCGGCGATCACGATCGCGATTACGGGGCTCGTCGACCTCAAAAAAACCGCAGCGCTTACTCCCGACGCAGGGGGCTGTTCGCGCGGGTTGTGCACGGTGACGATTTCTGGGCTCAAGCCGTGTCCGTCTCGGGCGAACTGCTACGTGGCGGCGGTCGCTACGTACGACGCCGTAACCGGATGTCCGTCGGCATGCACGATCCCTAAAACGGCGCACGAACTCTCGGGCAATCAAAGCGTACCCTTCAGAATTGCGAAGGCGCAAGACAATTTGATCGACGTAACGCTGGACGGCTTTCCGGCCTCGGTCGTGCTCGTTCCGGACGCTGATGCGACGCTCTCCGGCAATATGTCCGGCTTTTTCTTAGGAAAATGCAACTCGCCCGTACAACACGTGAGCGTATTCGCCCTCGACGCCGACGGCAATTATATCCTCGGCGTAGGCGCGCCCACCCCGTCGCTTGGATCGAACGATGCCGCCGATCTGCCGGTTACCGGAGCGCCGACTCCGGCCTCTCCAAATCGTTTCACGCTGACTCCTCCGATAAAGGCGGCGGCAAACAAAGTGGTCCAGCTGACGATCGGCGCGACGCCGTTGGCGAACGGCAGCGCACAACCGATTGCGACGCACGTTAATGTAACCTTCGGCGACATCTGCGGGCTGTACGTCGCCGATGCTGGCACCAATTCGATCAAAGAGATGCTGCCGGTGAGCGGCAGCATCCCGGCATCGCCCGCCATTCTAACGCTCGCGACAGGGTTCGACTCGCCGTTCGGTATTACCGTCGATCGACTCGGCAACGTCTACGTTGCCGATTTTTTCAACAACGCTGTGAAGGAGATTGTGGCCGTGGGCGGCAGCATCCCGGCATCGCCGACCGTCAGGACGCTCAGTGCCGCATTTAATAGACCGGAAGGTGTCGCGGTCGATGGTTCGGGCAACGTCTACGTGGCGGATACCGAGAACAACGCGGTCGAAGAGATTGTGGCAGTGAACGGCAGCATCCCGACATCGCCGACCATCAAAACGCTCGGTTCGGGGTTCTCCTCTCCATCGAATGTCGCCGTCGATGCATCCAACAACGTCTATGTGGCCGACACGGGCAACAAGGCCGTGAAGGAGATGCTGGCAGTCGGCGGCAGCGTTCCGCCATCCGCCACCGCTAACACGCTCGGTCCGTCATTCTTCGATCCGACCGGCGTTGCAGTCGATGGCGCGGGCGACGTCTACGTGGCCGAACGAGATGGCGGTGTCGTGGAGGAGATGCTGGCAGTCGGCGGGAGCATCCCGCCCGTGCCCACCGTCAACGCACTCGGATCGGGATTCAACGAACCAGTAGCTTGCGTGGTCGACGGTAGCGGCAACGTGTATGTGGTCGACTACCCGACGGTCATCAAGGAAATCGTGGCGGTTGGCGGCAGCATCCCAGCCTCGCCGACCATCAACATTCTCGGCTCGGGGTTTGACTTGCCGCTCGGTGTCGCGATCCGCTGATTACATGACGAACGGCGCCCGGTTTCCCGAGCGCCGTTCCGTTTTGGCGAGTTTCGATTTTGCTTAGGGGTTCGAGGGTGTTTGCGGATTGCCCGCGACTGGGCCGAACGGATCGAGTGCGTATCGCGAGCCGAACAACGTGCCGTTGCCGACGACGAAGTTGTAGCCTTTATGCGACGGATAGCCGTTATTGCCCGGGATGTTGTTGTGGAAGATCGGGACTCCGAGCGATCCGACTGCGGCCAGGGCGTAGACGAGGTAGTTCACGTTGCCGGCACGGCCGCCGAGACGCTGGTCTTGGATCGCCTGCAGCCCCGCGAACTCGGGCGACGATCCGCTCGTGCCGATTAGGAGGAAGAACTCGCCGGAAAGCGCGGTAATGAACGCGCTTCGCGTCGGATTGACCTGGCCGCACGGCGGAGCGGATCCGTTCGGGCATCCGCCCATCATCATCGCGAGATCGGGTACCGAGCGCGTTGACGAGCCGGTATTCACGAGATATTGGTAGAGCGGTTTTGGCCAGATCACGCTCTTACCGCCGCCGGAACCCCAGATCGCGCCGTTTGCGAAACTGGCTCCGGGGAGAAACGTGTCGAAGTTCGCGTTCTCGCTTACGTACGTCGACTGTAAGGAACCCGGAACCGAGGACGTTATCAAATTGGTTCCGCCGACTCCGGTAACGTCCGGATCGTTCGCCCACACCGAGACGCCGAACACGGCGTTGGCTCCGCTGACGTCGGTGCAGTCGCCGCCTTGCGCGCCGTTGTCACCCGACGAATTCAGGAACGTTATTCCCTGGGAGTTGCCCTGACGGAAGAGATCGTGGAACATCTGCAAGAGCGGGGTGAAATCTTCACCACCGTTATAACTCGGCAAGAAGAAGAGTTCGCAGAGTCCGAACGACGTGCTGACCACGTCGGCCCGATTGTCTTCGTTGATTGCCGTATACATGTCGATGAACGACGGCGTAAACGATGCGTCCGGCGCCTCGTAAACCATGATCGTCGCGCCGGGGGCCGAACCGCCGGATTGCTGGACGTCGAGCGACACTTCATCCGAAAGGCCGCTACCGATGTTGAACGGCGGCGATCCGCCGTCGACGGGGCGGCGCACGATCGTCGGCGGGGCTAGACCTTCCTCGCCGAAATACGCAGCGACGTCGCTGTCGCTGAAATCGCTGGCGGCGACGATGGCGATGGTCTTACCGGAGCCGTTGGCGGTGCCGTAGGCGGGATAGGTGTACGCTTGTTTGAGATCGTCAAACCAATAGAAGGGGTCGTTCGGGCCGAAGCGATTCTGCGGCGCGATCGGCTTAGTGCTTGCCATCATGTGCATCGGCTGCGCCATCGGAACGGGCGCGAAGGCCGCGACTTGCGCGTGAAGCTTCGATAGTATCGCAGGAAGCGTCGGTGCGTGATCGGCTGCAAGCATCGGGAGCGCGCGCACCGCTTGCGACCTCGGATGCGTGCGCAAATGCAACCGGAAGAAACGTTCGACCGTCGGCTGCGGGGCATCGGCGATGACGCCCTGCGACGTTATGGTCGTTTTGAAGCCGCCTTTTTGAAGCGCTTCCGCCGCCGACTGAAGGTCGGACGCGCGCGGCCCGTAGGAAGCTCGGAATTGAGCCGGCGTAATGAACTTGTGGAACATCGGAGAATTTTTGCTGCTCTCCTGCCGGATCAGGCGATCGAGTTCGCTGCCGTTGCGCAGCGGAAGATGCACGTACGTACGAACGCCTCGCGGCGCCGCTTTTAAAATCGGTTGGGTCTGCGAAGAGCTCGACACACTGCTCGATAGAGGCGAACCTACCGATGGAACGGCGTTCGAACCGGACATTCCGGTGCCGCCGCCTTGGCAGGCTGCCAATGCGATGAGACAGACGAGTGCGAGCACGGATCGCGAGCGAGTAGCCATACAGTGGAAACCTCACTAGCATGATGCAAATAGCGCGAGTCGCTCCATCCGTGGTTGTCCAGGCGGGCGGCGCCCCGCAGCACAGCCTCGTGCGCTCTTACGAGGCCATTCGAGCATAGGCCCGACAACGCGCGCGAGAAAGAGGCAAGCGGTCGGCATCGACGGAATGCACGCGGAAACGACGCGGAGATTTAGAATCATGAAGACACGACACGTCGCTGCGGCGCTCGGCGCCATCGCGATCTTGACCGCCTGCGGCCTGATGAAGAGCCCGGCCGAAGACATCAATTTCGTCGCACCCAGTGGATGGCAGAGCACGCCCGGCATCATGGGGGCGCTTTCAACTCTGGACCGGCGGCGCGAACGCAAAGCAGGTGCTGATGCTGATGAAGCTTCCGCAGGACGCGAAGATCGATCGGTCGTTTGACGCATCCGACATGAAAGAATTGACCGGACCCACTTCGGTCAAAGATGCGACGATGCTCGAGCAGCGCACCATGAAGATCTGCGGAAATCAGCCGGCGCTCTATATGAAAATGCGCGGCGTCTCGAACGGTCAAACCAAAACCGAGGAAATGATCGAAGCGGTCTTATCGAAAGTTTCCGACGGCACGTTTATGGCCATGCACATGTATCCGGTCGGCAGCGTGCCCGATCCGCAAGCCGACGCCGCGATCTACGAGCTCTGCCCGAAGACCCCCTAACCGCTAGACCCAGCGGCGAGGGATGGTACCCTCCACGCGGTGCTTCTCGAACGGCTCGTCGCCGATAAATGTTTCGACGGCCGCTTCATACCGGAAGACCGTCTGGCCGGATGCCAATCGCTCGCTCCAAACCTTGCTTTCCGTCACGGCGCGGACGCGCCACGTTCCGCGCGCGAGTTTTGAGTCGTAGCGCGCGACCATCGTCGACGAGAGCGGCTCGTTTGCAATAGTGGTGAACGTTTCGGTGGCACTAGAATCGACGAGCAGGTGGTTGAGTATCCCGCCGTAGACGAAGCTGCCGGCATCCATGAGTTTGTGGACGACGACGCCGGGCTTGCCGTCGACGTCGACCGCGCGTGCCGTGCGCTTGTTGGCGCCGTCGCGCAGGGTCTTTTCGATCGGCGCGTACTGCTCGGGATTGACGTGGGCCGTAACCGGCGTGCCGAGCAAAGCCTCGACGTGCGCGTCGGCGCTGCGCCCGGCGCGCTCCGGCAGGACGAGCGAACACGCGCTGCCGCCGGCGTTCAGCACGACTTCGGAGACGTCGCTCGCGCGCCACATCGTCGGAACGTAGGCCGGCGAGATGGAGAGCCGCACTTTCCAGCCGCGTTTGAACGTGTGTCCCATCACGTTGAGCGGCAGCTTCACGGTAAATCGCCCGCTCGGCACCGGCTGCGGCTCGCCGAGTTCGCCGTTCAGATACCCGAGGCTCCAAAAACGATACGTGACGAGGTGCGACTTTCCGGTCTCGGGACTCACTTCGCACAAACGCACCGCGATCGCAGCGGGGCCATGATTGCATTCCAGATTCAGCGTGACTTCCGGATAGCCGAAGCACGGGAGATCGGCTGGAAGCGGTGCGCCGTCGAAGTAGAGCGACCGGCGATCCGTATCGCGCTGGTCGCGCGGCAGGTCGTCGTTGTCGCACTCGCCCCACGACGTGGATTCGAGCATGTCCGTTCCGACCAAACGGTCCGAGGAGATCGCATATCGTTGGGCATGCGCCGCCGCCGGTTCCGCCGAGAGCGAATGTGCCGCACCGAGATAGAGCGCATACGGGCGCACGCGCGTTTGCCAATCGTGATCCTCCGCAACCCACGTGCCGCGGTCGATGTAATCGGGAACGCGATCCGGCTCGCGCGAATCGCCAAGCCACACCGATAGCTGGGGCCACGCCGACGATTCGTCGGGCGTCTTGCCCTTGAGATAGCGATCCCACCAGTGCGGCACGATGTAGCGCAGCCAGTCGACGCGCGGCCCGGGATATCCATCGAAGGGATACTTGTGCCCCCAAGGTCCGAGAATGCCGGCCACCGGTTTGCCGAGCCCGCCGAGCGTCCGTACCGCGCGCTCTGCCGGATTCTTGTAGCCGTCGAGCCAGCCCGAGATCGCGAAGACCGGAACCTTCACCTTATCGTAGTGATCGCGGACGCTGATCTTGCGCCAATATTCGTCGCGCGTCTGATGCGTCGCCCACGGCTCGAACCAAAAGTTGAGCGCTCGCACGCGTTCGCGCCACATGTCTTTCCATTTATCGCCGACGATCTCGGGGTCCGGCGGCATCGGCAGCCAGCCCCACATCGATGCCGCCCAGCTCGGCTGGTCGTACATCTGTGCGCCGCCCATGTAGTGCACGTCGTCGTTGAAGCGGTCGTCGGTTCCGCAGCAGAACACGACCGCCTTGAGCGCGCTCGGGCAATCGTCGCGCGCGGCCACCACCAGCGAGTTGATGGCGCTCCACGACTTGCCCATCATGCCGACGTTGCCGTCGCAGAACGGCAGCTTGGCGATCTGTTCGATGACCTGCACGCACGACCGCAGCTCGTCTTCGGTGTACTCGTCGGTCATCGTACCGTCGGAGTCGCCGCTGCCGTGCAGGTCGACGCGGAAACACAGGTACTCGTTGTAGGAGAACCACGGATACATCATGCTGTCCACGTACAGCATTCCGTCGCGGCGCCGGTACGGGTTGAAATCGACGATCGCCGGAAGCCGCTTGCCCGACCGCATCGACGGTGCGTGGTACCAGTAATGCGCGCGCAGCGTTATGGTGCGGCCGCTCGTTACGGTAACCGCGAAGTCGATGTTCTTCGGGACCGGGACGACGTCGAGCGGCACGTCGATAAAATCGACGCTGCCGCACGACCCCGCTGCAAGCGCCTTTGACTCGCCGGTGGCGGCTAATGCCGCCGTGGCACTTAAAGCCAGAAAATCGCGACGATCGAGTCTCATGAAGCGCCCTTATCTATTTCGACGGTGACGCCGCGGCGTTGGCAGCTTGGAACGCGGCGTGAAGCGTCGCAAGGGCGGCGTCGCCGTCGGTTCCGAGGGTGTCCGGAAGGGTCGGGAGCGCGCTGGATTGATAGCCGTTCAGATCGTAGAGCAGCGTGCGCTGCCACTTCGGAGCGTCCGGTTGAAAGAACGCGTTCTCTGCGGCTCGCAGCTGCGCGTACGTCGCAGCCAGCGCCGCGTCGTCGCCGGCGGCGATTTCGGAATCGGCGCGTCCGTCGAGCGTCTTGCCGGTGAGCGCGAACGTTTCGGCATCCGGTCCGAGCAGTGCCACAACGGCGCTGCGGCGCGCGTCGCTGCCCTTTTCTTTGCCGAATGCAACGATCCGGTCGCGCAGTGCGTTCGCGAGATCGGCCAGACGCAGGTCGGGGTACGCCGCATCGGCTAACCGCAAGACGACCGTCGATGTGTAACGTGCTGCTGCCGTCGAGCGGTGGTAGCCCGGATCTAAGAGCGAGAGCGACGCGGGATCGTCGTACGCCGAGTGGTAGGTGCCGAACGGACCGCCGAATCCGGCTCCCGCACCCGGAATGTTCTCGTGATAGACGAACGGCTCGTGATCGCTGCCTCCGCCGATATCCATGACGGCTTTTTTCGGATCCTGCGCGCCCCAGTATTGCGCGAGCGGCGTGCCCGTCGGGCCGTTTACCGCCGTCGTTGCGTCGCTCAATTCACCGGCGAGATCCGGCGTGGCGTAAATACCGAACTGCGGCCCAAAGGCCACTTCGTCGGTGTTGATGTAGGCGACGCAGCCGGCACGAAGTTCGGCGGCGTGCTGTTCCACCCACTCGTCGCTTCCGAACAGATTGAGTTCTTCGCCGTCCCACGAACCAATCACGATCGTGCGTTGCGGTTTCCAACCGGAAGCTTTGAGTTTGCCAAGCGCACGTCCGAGTTGCACCAAGTCGACCGTTCCGCTGATCGGATCGACGGCGCCGTACGTCCAAGCGTCACGGTGACCGCCGACGACCACCATGTGGCTCGGATCGGTTCCCGGCATCGTCGCGATCACGTCCCAAATCGGGCCGAAGAAGCGCTTGCTGCGCAACACGACGTGCGCGCGCACGTCGCCGCCGAGGTGCAGCGGAAACGCAAAGCCCGGATGCCACGTCGACGGACCGACCGGGCCGCCCATCGCTTCGAGAAGTTGGCGCGCGACCAGTCCGGTCACCGGCATCTCGGGAATCGACGGCAGTTTGATCGACGAGATCGGCTTGTGCTTCGCCCCGGGAACCGGAATACCGATGGCGGTGGGGTCGCCCGGATCGTTGGTGAACGTCATCGTATTGCGCGTCGCGCCGCCGAGCGGGCGCCACGGGCCCTGCGGATACGTTTCGCCCATGAAATAGCCGGAGGTCAGCGGGTCGTTGAAGACGAGCACGACCTTCGCGCCGTGCTTTGCGGCTTCAAACGCTTTGCCGGTCAGCGAACCGGCGCCGCTGCGTGCGATCACGATCGCACCGCGCACCGAAACGTGCATGTCGTCGAGGGTTTTGAAATCGTCGGCGGTCGCGTGATTGGCGTACACCACCGGGCCGGTGGCGTCGCCGTCGTTGCTGTAGCCGGAATACGGAATGCCGATCGCGGCGTGGTTGTACGAATACGGATCGCCGGGAACGCTCGGTTCGTACAAACTAACGTCGTGCGGATGCTTTTCGAGCAGCGTCAGCTTCTGTTCGACCGGCCACGCGATCGGAACGACGTACGTGACGAGTTTGGAATCCCAACCTGCGGCGGCAAGCTGCTGCTGAACGTATTTCGCGGAGCGCAGGTCGCCGGGGGTTCCCATGCGATGCACGTACGATGCCAGCGCCAGTTCGTCGATTTTTGCTTGCGCCTCGTTCGGCGAAGCCGCAACGGTCGCTTCGTACTGCGTTTCACCGGCGACTTGCGCGGGGGTGAAACCGCGCGCGGTGATGCCGGTGGTCAGCAGCAGCGCCGCTACGGCGGCAAAGAATCCGCGTGAATCGCGCATCGTTAGGGGGCGCCCGGCGGCGTCGAGAGCGTGCCTTTTTCCTGAACGACTTTTCCGCCGACGGTCGCGCGCAGTCCCGTTTCGACCGACTCCGTTTCCATCGGCGTTCCGGCGACGTTCCACGTGTCCGTCGTTTCCTGAATTTGGACCAAGGGTTGCGACGCGCCGCCGTTTTGCGACACGGTTCCGGTCGCGGTCGCCGTCACGAGCGCGGTTGCCGTCGCGCCGCTCACCGTCACCTTACGAATCGTAAACGCGCACGTCGCAACCGTAATACCCGGAGTCGGCGCCGTGACCTCATCCACGATGTCGGCAAGCGTTTCGTGTTTGCCCTCGAGGTCCGTGGAGGAGTACTTTGGATCGAACGTTTTTTTAAACCCGTCGGCGTCCTTGGCGATAAACGCTTTGCACTGCGCGTCGTACGCAGCCTGGAGCTTGGATTGAACGTCGTCGGCACGGGCGGCGGTGAAAACCAACGAGCCGAGGGCGAGCGCGGCAGCAAAAATAATGACGAAGCTTCTCAAAATGGTCCTCCGGAATAAAGCTAGCAGGCCGATTCGCCGCACCGTAAAGGTCGGCCTCGGGCGTATCTCACGGCGGTCGACCGGTACTCGAGGGAGCTGGGCTGCCTGTGCGCTGGCTCCGGCCGTCCGTTAGCCGATAACTTTGAGGATGCCCTTGCGTTCGATTCGACTGCGCTTCCTTGCTTTGGTTCTGGTGGCGACCGGCGCGGCGTGCGGTGCGCACCAGGGCGGCGCCATGCTGCCCTCGCCGGGGTTCGCATTGCGCGCAGCAAAAGCGACTCCCACACCCAAGCCGACGCCGGTTCCGCACGCGGCATGCGCGATCCGGTCCGGTTTCATCGCACCTTTGATCGGCAAGCTCGTCGTGGACACGGCGTTCGGGCAGCTCGAGGAAGCCGACGGGGTTCGAATGGCCGCGTCGGGCGTCGATCTTGCAACGACGAAGCTCCATCACGTACGTGCGGCGCAAACGGGGAAGCTGCGGTACTATCGCTCGGTTCACGGCTATCAGGATGCCGCCGTCATTACGGCCAAAGACGGCGTGCAGACGTTGTACGCGCCGCTCTACTTCGCAAAGACCCCGCCGAAGAATCGCAACATTCGCGCCGGCGAGGTGCTTGGCAGAACCGGCTCTCGGACGCTGCATTTTGAGATCACCGACGGGACGGACCCGAGTGATCCCGCCGGCGAGCAGCTCAATCCGTGCGGTAATGCGGACGGCGCGACCGGTACGATGTCGATTGTTACCACGGGTGCCGACGTCAACGTAACGTTTACGACCTTCGAACTGGACGGCGTCGCGTTTCCCACGGCGGCGCCGAGCGGACTCGTGACGACGCCGGTGACGATGACGGTAGCCAAGGTCGGGCCGCCGCACTCGTGGGGTTTCGGTACGACGGAGTTTGGCGTAACCCCAGGCAGTTTCAACATCGTGCTCTGCGGCAACGTCGTTTTCCAAACGGGCGACCCGCGCTTTACGCTGCAGATTTCACCAACCAGCGGCAAGTTTACAACCCCGCCTCTCGTATTTTTCCGCGACGCCGGCTCGCCGTCGACGAACAATCTCATGGAGAACTTGCCGCCGCTGTTTAATCGCCCGTGTCCGGCTCCGCCGCCGGTTTCCGGTTCGGTTTACGATTTAATTATGACCGTCGGGCAAATCGCGCAAGGAAATTGGACCACGACCGACGCTGCGCCGGAATCGATGAGCATGACCTCAGGCGCCCCGACGATCGCAAGCGTCTCTCCGAGCCCCGGTCCGGTGCCGATCCTCACATCGCCGCCGCCGTATCCGCCCGTCCCCGGTGACTACTACACGATCAATGCGAGCGCCGTCGGCACCGCGGTGATCACCGACATCAATATCACGACGATGGTCACCGCGTCGCCGATCGCGGTAACGGTGCGCCCGACGCCGACCGTCGCGCCCTGGCCGACGCCGATGCCGAATTCGGTGGCGACGCCCGTACCCACGCCGACACCCACGGCGTCGCCGACGCCGAGCTCTTCGCCTTAAACGTTGACGTTGGAGGCGGTCGCGAGGGCTTCTTCGTGCGCGCGCGTCGCGCTCCACCCCGCTGCGTCCATCGCGTATCCGGAGAAACCTTCGATACCGAGGATGCCGCGCAGTTCGGAACAGAGCGTATCGTATTCGAGTTTTTCGTTGATCTGCAGCTTGATCGCGTTCGCGCGCGACGTCTCCTCGACGTAGCCGAGCAGTTGAGCCGCCCGCTCCGGGCTGCCGCGCCGGAAAGCCACGCCGGCCAAGTGGAGGATCGCGCAGATCGAGAGCATGATGTAGGTGGGATTGCGCAGGCCGCGCGTCGCCACCAGCGCTTCGCGAGCGTAGGTCGCAGCCAAGTCTAGATCGTGCGAGGCCAGCGCGTACATCGAGCGGTTGACGTCGGCCATGACGGTCATGCGATCGAGGCCTGGCTCGCCGGTGGTGATGGCGCGCTCTTTCTCCGAGATCTCGAGCGCGCGTGCGTAGTCGCCCTGCTCGAATTCGAACTCGCTCCAGTTATTGTAGAGCGCAGCGATGCACAGGGCGTCGCCGTATGGATTGAGCGCGCGAATCGCTTCGTCGTAGCAGCCGCGGACGTGTTCGGGCGCGCGTTGGCGTAAGTAGGCGCCCAGCCCGAGAATGCGTCCGAGCAGATAGCCGTCGCCGACGGTCCGCGCGTGTGCGATCGCTTCCTCCACGAGCGCCTCGTCGAGGTCGTCGCCCGAAATCGCCAAACCATGGCACGCAACGGAGATGGCGCTCGCGATCGAGCGTGGATCGTTGAGTTCGCGCGCGCGCGCGACGATCGTCGCGAGGCCGGAATCCCAGAGGCCCGAGTCGATGGTTGCGCTGGCTTCGGCAATTCGCGCATCCAGCAGGACGCCCGGCGCGACTTGCGCGCTCGACGCGGCGTTGGCTGCGAGCGTACGCAGGCGTTCGAGGGCTTCGCCCGGCAAGTTGCGCCGCTCGGTATATTCGGAGAACGCGATCGTCGCGCGAGCCCCATCGGCAAGGTCGTTGCCCTCGTCGACCGCCCACGTGAGCGCAGCGCGCACGTCGGGGAGCCGGTCGTCGATGACGGCTATCCACGTCTTGGGACGCGGCATCAACGGACGGTCGCCGCCCGAAATGAGCAGATCGAGAAAATACTCGGCGTGCGCGCGCCGCAAGGCGGTGCGCTCGCCGCGCTCGGCGAGTTTCTCGGCTGCATAGTCGCGCAGGGGCTCGAGCAGATGAAACCGCTCGCCGTACGAATCGGGGTCGATCGCAACCAGCGACTTGTCGGCTAGCGCCGAGAGCAGATCGAAGACGTCGTCTGCGGTCACGTTGCCGCTCGCGCAAATGGCGGCCGCTTCGCCGGCATTCCAGCCGTTGGCAAACACCGAGACGCGGTCGAACAACGCGCGCTCGCGCTCGTCGAGCATGTCGTGGCTCCAGTCGATCAACTCGCGCATCGTTTGATGGCGCGAAAACGCGGTCCGGCTGCCGCGGCGCAGCATGTGAAAACGCTCGTTGAGCCGCCACGCCAAGCTGGCCGGCGTGAGGACGTTCATTCGCGCGGCTGCGATTTCGATGGCGAGTGCGATGCCGTCGACACGGCGGCAGACTTCGACGACGCTCTCGACGTTCTCGAGGAGCAGCCGGAACTCCGGAGCGCTGGCCAGCGCGCGGTCGACGAAAAGCGCGATCGCGTCGAAGGTCGCCGCATCGTCGACCGACGGCGCCGGACCCGGCGGCGGTAGCGAAAGCGATGGCAGTCGATAGATCGCCTCGCCCGCAACGTCCAGCGGCGTGCGGCTCGTCGCCAGGATAGTGAGGCGAGGGCACCGCTGGAGCAGCGTGTTGGCCAGCTTCGAAATGCCTTCGATCAGGTGCTCGCACGTGTCGAGCACGAGTAGGGCGATCTTCGTTTCCAGGATGCCGGCGAGCGAATCGAACGGCGCATCGCCCATCGGTATCTTCGCAGCGAAGGGCGCGCCGACGGTCTGTGCGAGCAGTCGCGGGTCGCCGAGCGTAGCGAGGTCCACGTACCAGACGCCGTCGTCGAAGCGATCCTCGATCTCCGCGGCGACCGTGATGGCGATGCGCGTCTTACCGACGCCGCCGACGCCGGCGATAGTGACCAGACGATGCGAATCGAGGAGACGGCGCAGTTCGGCTTTTTCGGCGGTGCGCCCGATCAGCGCTGTAAGCTGGACGGGCAGATTTCCGCGCGGTGAATCCTGCGCGGGCTGCACGCTTTCGGCCGACGCGGATTCGTACCCCATCGCGGCGACGCGATTGCGTCCGGCGAGCTTAGCACGGTAGAGCTGCTCGTCTGCCGAGCGCATCAACGACTCGAACGTATCGGTTCCCGCCGGCAGGATCGACGCCACGCCGATCGAGAGCGAGACGCGTCCGAGCGACGATCCCTCATGCGAGATGCGCAGGTTTTCCACCGCCGAACGCATAGCTTCCCCCGTCGTGATCGATCCGGCGACGGCCGTCTGCGGCAGCAGCGCGACGAACTCTTCCCCGCCGTAGCGCGCCACGAGATCGGTCGGACGCTTGACGGAGTCTTGCAGCGCGTGGGCGATGCGCTGTAGGCACAGATCACCGGTCGGATGCCCGTAGAGATCGTTGAAGCCCTTGAAATAGTCGACGTCGAGCATCAGTATCGAGATCGGCGCTTTTTCGCGCACCGAGCGCGACCACTCGCGCGTAAAGGCTTCATCGAACTTGCGGCGGTTGGCGATATCGGTGAGGCTGTCGGTGTACGCGAGCAGCGCGTAGCGTTCCTGATCTTCGGTCGTTGCATCGCGGTAGAGGCGAGCGCCGGCGTGCAGCGCGCACGATTCGAGCAGGGTCAGACGCTCGTCGTCGTGAGCGGCGATGTCGCGCAGGCAGATCGCACCGAAGAACGTGCGGCCGAAACGAATCGGCACGCCGATCTCCAAACCATCGGCCACTTCGTGAATGACGATCGATCCGCGTTCGGCCACCGCGCGCGCGAGATCGTCTTCCTCATCGCCGTTCAGCACGATCTTCAGCTGACGGGCCGTCGAAAGCTGTGCGAGCAAAACGCTGCAGCGAGCCCAGACTTCCTCGACGGGCGCGTCGCTGCAGAACTCCTCCGCGATGCTGCGCACCAAACGGGCTCGCTGGAGCGCGTCGGTGCGTGCGGTCTTCTCAACCGGCACGGAAAGCCGCCTCATCCGGCGTGATTCGCCCTAGCGGGGCGCCGCCCCCGGGCAAGGCGCCATGAGCGTGAAGCCGTCGGCAGCGGTGTGCTTCACCACGTACTGCACGAGCGGGGGCTCTCCCGATGCAAGCGCCGGCGGGGGCGTCTGCATGAGCATCGGCACGTCCATATTGCTGCGATTTTGCTCCGACCACGGGTCGGCTGCGGCATTCGCATAGTAGAACGGATAGTCGAGGATCGTCGATTCGGTGTGACCGTCGGGAAAACTCACCGACATGCGAACGGTCACGAAGAACGCGTGCGTATTTGGGTCGGCGTGCGCTGCATGGTCGGCGAACGTCACGCCGCCGCACGGCTCGTTCGCGCCGCTGCCGGTTCCGTTGCCGCCTTCGCCGGGACTGCCGGCGCCGGTTTTGTCGCCCGCGCCTTCGCCCTCGCCGATCGCCGGCGGCGGTGCGGCCGATGCGTGCGCGACTTGGGTTACCGGAGGCCTCGGTTGCGTTGCAGCGGCGCGATGGACCGCTGCACGCGGAGCGGCCCGCGCGACGACGATCGGCGCGTGCGTGAACGTTTGGGGAGGCGGTGTCGGCGGCGGCGGCGTCGGTTTGGGCGTCGGCGTCGGCGGTGGGACGACGCGCGCGATGGTTACGTGCTGGACCGTCTCGCGCTCGGCGGCCGGCGTCGCGTTAGGGCGCCCAACGAGGCCTGCCAGAATTTCGTGAATGGCAATCGAGATGGCAAACGCGACCACCAACCGTTGCCGGTTGGTGGTCCCGAATATTCCGCCGAGAGCGCGGGGACTAATGTTGGGGCGACTGCCCCGAGCCGGGCTTCGCGGGCGCCGCCGCGGGCTGTGCGCCTTGCGTTGTGGCAGGCGTTGCGTTCGGGCTCGACCCGTACGTCTGCACGTACCATTGCTTGAACTGTTCGTCGGTCGGATAGTAGTTGTACTTGTGGTAGAACCAGTCGCGATACGCGTCTTGGCGTCGCGCGACTTCTTGCTGTTCCGCGCGTTTTTCGCGGACTTTGTGGTTGTAGTTTACGACGAGCGGGATGCTCGCAGTTGCCGCACCGAGGATGATGATGTTTCGCGTACTTGCCGCGCCGTCTGCGAGGGCCGGCGCATACGCGCTTAAGCTTATCCCGGCCCACAGCGCTGCCATCCCAACGGCCGCTAGGACTCGCTGCTTCATACTAGGTCCTTTCTCGTGGGGCTCGAATCCGGGTTCCTCGTGGATATCGAAGCCCTCATTAGAGAAATCCCGGATTTTCCGATTCCCGGGATCCTTTTCCGTGACATTACCCCGTTACTGAAAGATAAGCAAGGTTTCAAGCGGGCAATCGACCTGTTTGTCGATCGCTTTAAAGATGCGAGGGTCGATTACGTCGTCGGAATCGAATCCCGCGGATACGTTTTTGCGGCACCACTCGCGTACGCACTCGGCGCCGGATTCATTCCGGTTCGCAAGCCCGGCAAGCTGCCGTTTGAGAAGTATTCCGAATCGTACGAGCTGGAATACGGCACCAACTCGCTGGAGATCCATGCCGACGCGCTGTCGCAGGGGGACCGCGTCGTGGTCGTCGACGACCTACTCGCGACCGGGGGAACCGCCTCCGCGACCGGGCGCCTGCTCGAGCGCCTGGGCGCGGACGTTATCGCGTATGCTTTCATGATTGAACTGGCGGCGCTCCATGGGCGCGACGCCTTATCCGGCGCGGAGGTCGTCAGTTTTGTCTCGTATTAGTCTCTCGTTCCTCGGCCTGCTCGCCGCGGCACTGCTTTTCGCAAGTCCGGCCGGGGCGCGTCCGAAACCCACACCGACGCCGAGCCCAACCGTCGCGCCGGTCGCCGATCCGGCGATTACGAAGCTCGCGCGACAGCAGTTTCTCGCGTGGCAGATCGGAACGATCGACAAGACGCTCTACTCACCCGACCTGCTCGCCAAAGCGACCGACGAAAAAATAGCGGACGTTTCCCGCCACATCGCACCGCTGGGCGCCCTCATTTCGCTGGACTACATCGCTCCGTTCACCGGCGAGGGCTTCCCGACGGATGCCAAGGGCTACATCTATCAGATGAACTGCAGTAACGGCAAGATCTTTGAGGAGATCGTGCTGACGGGCGGCAAGATCGGCTATCTCTACTTCCGGGACACCTTGACGACCGAGGACGTGACGGCGCCGGCCGGGACCCCTCCACCGCCCACGTCCATGCCGCTGCCGCCGATCGCTACGAAACGCTTGGCGCGCTAAGCACCTCTGACGTAGAATAGCGGGATACCGCTATGACCATCGCCGATCTCATCGCCCGGGTCCAGACCTACGATCCCTCGCTCGACGGGGCTTGGCTGACGCGTGCCTACGAACTGGCGGACGAGGCCCACGAGGGGCAGCGCCGTGCATCCGGCGAGTCGTACATCGAGCATCCGCTCGCCGTCGCCGGCATCTTGGCCGACCTGGAGATGGACCGGCAGACGATCGCCGCCGCGCTGCTGCACGACGTCGTCGAAGATACCAGCATCACCAGCGAACAAGTTGCCGAGCAGTTCGGCGAGGAGATCGCGCGCCTGGTCGAAGGCGTCACCAAGCTGACGCGCATTCCGTATCAGTCGAAGGAAGACGCGCAGGTGGAAAACCTGCGCAAGATGTTCATGGCGATGGCTAAGGACATTCGCGTCATCATCATCAAGCTCGCCGACCGGCTGCACAATATGCGCACGCTCGCGAGCCTGACGCCTTCAAAGCAGTACGCGATCGCTCGCGAGACCCTCGATATCTACGCCCCGATCGCCCATCGCTTGGGCATTTGGAAGATCAAGTGGGAGATCGAAGACGAGTGCCTGCGTTACCTCGATCCGGAGGCGTTTCGTGAGATCGTCGAACGCGTCGCCAAGACGCGACGCGAACGCGAAGATGAAGTCCGCGAGGCGATCGAAAGCCTGCGCGACGAGTTTAAAGCGATGAACGTCGACGCCGAGATTCAAGGCCGTCCGAAACACTTCTACTCGATTTACTCGAAGATTAAAAAAGGCCGCGACTTCTCGACGATCTACGACCTCACGGCGATCCGCATCATCGTCGACAGTGTAAAAGACTGTTACGCGGCGCTGGGCGCCGTTCACGCCCGATGGACGCCGCTGCCCGGGCGCTTCAAAGACTACATCGCGATGCCCAAGCCGAATATGTACCAGTCGCTGCACACGACGGTCGTCGGCCCGGCGGGCGAGCCGCTCGAGATCCAGATTCGAACCTGGGAGATGCATCGTACCGGCGAGTACGGCATCGCGGCGCACTGGCGCTATAAGGAAGGCGGCAAGGCCGACCAGTTCGAGAATAAGCTCTCCTGGCTGCGCGCCCTGCTCGAATGGCAAAAGGACATGCGCGACTCGCGCGTGTTCATGGAAAACCTCAAACTCGACCTTTTCGATTCCCAAGTGTTCGTGTTCTCGCCGCGCGGCGACGTGTATTCGATGCCGGCCGGCGGCACGCCGCTGGACTTCGCTTACTCGGTGCATACGGACGTCGGCAATCATTGCGTCGGTGCGAAGGTCAACGGGCGTATCGTCCCTCTCGACTATCAGATGCAGAACGGCGACATCTGCGAGATTCTCGTCAACAAATCCAGCGCCCGTCCATCGTTGGATTGGCTTTCCGTCGTCAAGACGTCCAGCGCGAAGCACAAGATCAAGCAGTGGTTCCGCAAGGAGCGGCGCGAGGAAAACGTGCTGGCCGGACAGGAAGCGCTCGAGCAAGAACTCGCGCGCGCCGGATTGCGAACCGACACCGCTCGCGGCGAGTTGATCGAACGCATCGCGGGGCGCCTCAACTACGGAACGCCGACCGACTTGTTTGCCGCGATCGGATTCGGCGACGCATCGGCGCAAGCCGTCGCAAAACGGATGCGCGACGAGCTTAAGGGCGACAACGTCGTCGACCTAACCAAAATCCGCAAAGTTCCGGCGCGTAAGACCACCCGCAAAGCTTCGGGCGTGCGCATCGCGGGCGTCGACGACGTGCTGGTGCGCCTCTCGAAATGCTGTTCGCCGGTTCCCGGCGATCCTATCATCGGCTACGTGACGATCGGCCGCGGCGTGAGCGTCCATCGCGCGGATTGCCCGAACGTCGCGTACATGAACGCCACACCCGAACGCATCTTGCAGTCGCAATGGATCAACGCCGCCGACGCGACGCACGCGGTCGATCTGGAAGTCGAAGCGGAAGATCGCGCGCAGCTGCTGCAAGACATCATGGCGGTGTTCGCCGAGCTGAAGACGCAAGTGAGCTCGGTTACCGCGCGGGTACGCAAGGACGGCATGGCCGTCACCAGCCTCACCGTGCAGATCCGCGACCTCGATCACTTGCACAAGATTCTCACCAAGCTCGGGGCGCTGCGCAAGGTACGCCGCGTCTACCGCGTCACCAAGCGCGAACGCGCCGCGCCGGCCGGCACGTAGTCGATTGACTCCCGCGCAAATCGCCATCCCTGCGGTCGCTGCTTTCGCCGCCGGGGCGATGAACAGCGTGGCCGGCGGCGGCAGCTTTCTCTCGTTCCCCGCGCTGATCTTCGCCGGCGTGCCGCCCATCTCGGCCAACGCAACGAACAACTGCGCGATGTGGGTCGGCACCATCGGGAGCGCGCGCGGCTACAAAGAAGAGATCAAAGAACACCGCGCCCTTTTGCTGCCGGTCATATCCATCAGCGTCGTTGGCGCCCTCATCGGCGCGTGCGCGCTGCTCCTCACGCCATCGACGATTTTCGAACGCCTCATTCCCTGGCTGCTGCTTTTCGCCACGACCGTTTTCGCGATCAGCCCCTGGCTGGTTCGCAAAAAGGAAGGCGACGCGCCAAGACATTCCGTGTGGCAGCTCATCGTCCAATTCTTCGTATCGATCTACGGCGGCTATTTCGGAGCCGGCATGGGCATCATGATGCTCGCCATCCTTGCGTTCACCGGGTTGCCGAACTTCAACGCGCAAAACGCGATCAAGAACGCTCTTACGGTGACGATCAACGGCGTCGCCCTGATCCCATTCGTGATCGCGCGCGTTATCGATTGGCGTTTCGCGATACCGATGGCCGTCATCGCGCTGGCCGGCGGCTACTTCGGCGCTGAAATTCTTTCGACAGATGCCGCAGAAATATTCGCGCGTTATCGTCCTCGCCATCGGCATCGCGATGACCGCACTGTTCTTTACGAAGACGCTTACGTCGTAACGCCGTTACTCGATCGCGCTGATCGGAACTTCGGTAAACTCTTCTTCGCCGACCGGAGCGTGCGCTTCGACGCCGCGGTGGAACCCGCCCATGCGCGGTTCGACGTTGCGTGCGACCCACAGATAGATCGTCGGCACGACGATAAGCGAGAGCGTAGTCGAGACGATCAGGCCGCCGATGACGACCGTCCCGAGCGGGGCTTGCGTTTCGCTGCCGGCCTCGATGCCGAGCGCGATCGGCAGCATGCCGCCGATCGTCGCCAGCGTGGTCATAAGAATCGGGCGAAGTCGCATCGGCGCCGCGTGCAGGATCGCGTCGCGCGCGTCCATCCCGCGCTCGCGCAGCTGATTCGTGAACTCCACGACGAGAATGGCGTTCTTCACCACGATCCCCACGAGCATCAGGACGCCGATGAACGCGGTGAGGCCGAACGCCATTACCGTATACGGTTGGTGGAATATGTTGGCGATCGTGCCGAAGACGAGATTGCGCAGGACAATGGCGAATACGACGCCTGTTGCGGCGAGCGGAACGGAAATCATGATCACCAGGGGGTGAAGCACCGATTCGAACTGCGATGCCAGCAGCATGTAAATCAGCAGCACGGCCAGCACGACGATGAGCCCGAGGCTGGAGAACGTTTGGCCCTGCTGCAGCACCTGCGGTCCGAAGGCCCAGCGATAGCCCGGGGGCAGCGTGATCGAGTTCATGATCGCCGTCGATTGCGTCACGGCAGCGCCGAGCGGAATGTTCAAACCGGCGTTGATGTCGATCTCGCGCTGTTTATTCTGCCGCGTGATTTGCGAGGGGCCGGTTCCGAACTGGATTTGTGCGAGTTCGGCGAGCGGCATCGTCTGCAGCGTGTAGTTGCCGACGGGGCTGAAGCCGCTGTTGACCTGCACGTTTCCGCTCACCGACGACAGCCCGGCGGTCGCCTGTCCGGCGCCCGCCGAGTTGACGACCATGCCGGTCGGCGTCGTCGAAACCGGAATCATCAGGTTTTGAATGGTTTGCAGCGTACGTCGCTGATCGGGCGGGAGCTGCACTTCGATTGGATACTGCGTGCCGTTGATCTGCATATACGACGCGATCTCTCCGGCGGTCGCGATATCGATGTCCTGCGAGATCGTATTCGTGTCGACGCCGAGCTGCGCGGCCATCGTCCGGTTGACGTTGACGTCGATTTCCGGCTGCGCGTTGGTGATGCCCGGCTGGGGCGGCTGCAAGCCGGGAATGCCGGCCTGCAGTTTCGGAATGGCCGTGAACTCCGCAAGGTTGTAGAGCGTGTTGATGTCCGGTCCGAAGATCTGAATCTGCAGCGCGTCCTGGCCGCGCGCGATGATATTCTGCACGATGTCGATCGTGCGCCCGAAGACCTGCAAACCGGGAATCGGCGCGCCGAAGCGCTTGCGGATATCGGCAATCTGCTCCGAGGTGAGCGCCCGCGTTCCGCGCCCTTTGCCGGCCGCGCGCGAACCGGTGAGCGCTGCGGTCCACTGCGTGACGAATTGCTGCGCGGCGTTTCCGCTCACGCTGGGTTTAAGCGTAACGGAGAGGTTGGCTTGGTTCGTAATGGTCGTACCGCCGACCGGCCCGGATTGGCCGACCTGCACGCCAAGATTCTCGACGCGCGGATCCTTCATCATCCGGTTTTCGATGTCGACGGCCGTTGCGTTGGTGACGGAGACGGCCGTTCCGGTCGGCATCTGTAGATTGAAACGTGCGTAACGCGAGTTTGAGGCGGGGAACAACTCCGTTTGCACCGCGCCGAAGAATATCATGATCATCGTCACGGCTAGAATCGCGAGCGCGCCGCCCGCGACGAGCGCGGGCCGGTCGACCGCACGCGCCAGCATCCGGGAATACCAATTTGCAAAGCGCTCGTACCGCCGGTCGAATCCCGTCGAGAATCGATGATATAGACTGCCCCCCTTGCTAGCGCCGTTACCGTTGCTATGGACACCGTTAGTCGAACCGTTCGTCGCGCCATTCGTTTCGCCGGCATGCGCCGGCGCTTTGAGAAGAAGCGAGGAGAGCATCGGGACTTGCGTCACCGCAACGACGAGCGAGAGGCCTACGCCGACCATCACCATGACGGCGAACGGCGTAAACAGTAAACCCTGAAGCCCTGGAATGAGGACGAGCGGCACGAAAACGGTGATGACGGTGACCGACGATGCGAGGACCGCCGAGAAGATCTCCGCCGTCGCGGTTTCGGCCGCGACCAGGGGCGTCTGCCCGCGCGCCATATGACGGTAGATGTTTTCGATAACGACGATTGCGTCGTCGACAATTAGGCCGACGGCCAGTGCCAAACCTCCGAGCGTCATGATGTTGAGCGTGTAGCCGAGCACGTAGCCGGCGAACAGCGTTCCTAACACCGAGACCGGCAGCGAGACCGCGACGATGATCGTCGACCGCCAGGAATGTAAGAAGAGGAAGATCACGGCCACCGCCAGCAGCGCGCCGAGGATTGCCGTGTGCTCGAGTGCGCTGATGGCTTCTTGAATGAAGCCGCGTTGATCGAAGACGACCGCGATCTTCATTCCGGGATAGCGCGATTCGACGTCCGCGATCTTCGCATAGACTCCGGTTGCCGTCGCGACGATGTTTGCGTCGGGCTGGGCGTTGATCGTCATTCCTGCGGCAGGCGTGCCGTTGAGCCGCTGGAACGTCCGCTGCTCGAGAACGGAGTCGGTGACTTTCGCAACCTGATTCAAGCGGATCGGCGCGCCGTTCTTCGTCGTAACGATCAGCTCGCCGGTCTGCTCGGCCGAGGTGAGCAGCGCGCTCGCGCGCACCAAGTACTCGCTCTTGCCCACCTGCACGACGCCCGCCGGCAGGTTGACATTCTCCTGTGCGATACGCTGCATGATTTGACTCAAGGTGACGCCGTTCACCGCCAGGGCGTTCGCATCGGGCGCGACCATGATCGCTCGCTGCTGATCGTTGCTGATCGTTACCGCCGCGACCCCGTCGATTGCCGAGAACTCGTCGGCGAGGACGTTCGTAAACAGATCGCCGAGATCGCGCAGGGACATGTTCGGGTCGGTGATAAAGACGCGGACGACCGGAAGCGAGTTGGAATCGAACTTGGTGATGACCGGCTGCTGCAGGTTGGGGTCGTTGGGCAGGGAGCCGTAGATGCGCGAGACTTGTTCTTGTACGTCGACCGCCGCCGTATCGATGTTGGTGCCGAAGAAGAACTGGGCGGTGACGCTGGTGTTGCCTTCCGACGACGTCGAGTTGATCTGCTGAATCCCGTTGACGCGGCTGACGGCGTTCTCGATCGGCCGCGCGATCAGCGTTTCCATCTGCTGCGGCCCGACGTTGGGATAGGTAATGGAAACCGTGACTACTGGTTGCGTGAAAGCGGGCAACAAAGCGATTGGCAGCCGGGGGACGGCAAAGATGCCGAGGACCACGATCGCCAGCGCGATCATGGAGACGGCAACCCTGCGGTGAACTGCGAACTTGGCGATCGACAACGGGTCTAGTTACTTCCTTCCTTGCCAATCATACCGCCCAACCTGGGTGGGTGCTGGGGTTAGAGTCAAGGCTTGGCGGGGTAGAAGCCCGAGCATGCCCCCCTCGTCCGGACGCGCTTGGCTCTTTCCTGGTCTTGTTATTACCCTTATCGGCCTCGCGGCCGCCGAGACCGTAGCGATTTCTGCCCATGCCGCACCGTCCGCCGCCGTGGTCGAGCATATGGTCGCTCCCATGGTCGAGCCGATAATGCCGCCGCCGGCGAACGTATTCGGAAAATCGCGGATCCACGTTCTGGTGCTCGGACGTGACTACGACTACGACTCACACGACATAGAGTATTCCTCGCAGTCGCGCAGCGACGTCATCATGGCGTTCACCGTCGACTTCCCGACGCGGCGGATCACCGAGTTGTCGATTCCGCGCGATACCGCCGTGACGATGCCCGACGGGAGCCGTCAAAAAATTAATGCGGCTTTAGCCGAAGGTGGCCTCGACGAGGCGAAATCGGTCATCGGAACGTATCTCGGCGTCACCTTCGACCGGACGGTTTTACTGCGTATCGATTCGACCAAGCAGCTCATCGATACGATTGGCGGCGTCGACGTGCCGGTGCACGATAAGATCGATTACGACGATACGTGGGGGCATCTGCACATCCACACCACGCCGGGCGTGCATCACATGGACGGCGAGACGGCCGTTTCGTACGCGCGTTTCCGCCACGACGAGTGCGGGGACCCGTGCCGGATCAAGCGCCAGCAAGACGTGATCCACGCGATCGCTTCGAAGATCCGCGGCGACAAACTCAACGATTTGCTGAACGCGCAGGCGCTGATGGCGATCGTGCACGACAACGTGACGACGAATCTTTCCGGCCGCGAACTCGCTAGCCTCGCTTGGGCGTTTCGCGATATCGACCCGACGACGATCGCGACCGCCCAGGTGCCCTTCACCGGTTTCGTGGACCTGGCCGACGGCAGTGCGCTCGTCCCCGACGATACCGCAAAGAAGGCCTTGGTGCAGCATTTGATGCTCGATTCGTTCGTGGCCAAGGATACCGGGAAAGTCCAGGCTCCAGTGCAGGGCAACCCCGGCCGCTAGCCGCCCCGAGAAGGGCGGACCTTCGCCCTTGCTGTTCCGAGAAACGGTGTGATAGGATGCGGGGGTTCCCGGCGCGCCTAGTGCCGCGTGAGCGACCAACTGCCCGCCTCCAAGCGGGCCGCCCGCCTCGCGGGTGTCCATAGATGGGAAAACGATGATCGACTACGAGGTAACCTATATTCTGCGTCCCTCCCTCGAAGAAGCTGAGGTTGAGGAACGTTCGAATGCCATTTCCGAAATCATCAAGGGCCAGGGCGGCGAAGTTCTCAGCGTCGAGAAGCTCGGCAAGAAGCGCCTGGCGTACGAGATCGACGACGTGCGCGAAGGCAACTACGTGGTGATGCGCTTCAACAGCAACGCGGCGGCTTCTAAGGAACTCGAACGCTTGCTGAAGCTGCACGAAGACGTGCTGCGCGCGCTGGTCATCCGGCTCGACGTGCGGATGCTCAAGCACATGGCCGCGCTCGCCGCTGCCGCTCCGCCCGCGCCCGCTCCGTACCCGGCGTACTAGACCCCCTGCGCAGACTGCCACCCGTATGGCACCGAGACGCGCTAGTCTACAACGCATAGCACACACGAAAGAGAGTTAAGCGATGGCAGGTTCGTACAACCGCGTCATTCTGGTCGGCAATCTCACGCGCGACCCGGAGATCCGGTACACGCAGTCCGGCAAAGGGGTCACGAAGTTCTCGCTGGCCGTCAACAATCCGCGTAATAAGGAAGAAACGACGTTCGTCGACATCGTGGCTTGGGACAAGCTGGGCGAAACGTGTAACACGTATTTAAAGAAGGGCACGAACTGCCTGGTCGAAGGTCGCCTCGTGATCCGCAGCTACGACGACAAGGACGGCAACAAACGAAAAGCCACCGAAGTCGTGATCGACAACATGCAGATGCTCGGTTCCCGCCCAGGCGGCGGCGAGGGCGGCGAAGGCGGCGGCTACACCAACCGCAGCGCAGTCGGCGCCCCAGCCGGCGGCGGAAACGACTCCTTCGGCGACGATCTCGACGACGAAATTCCGTTCTAACGTTCTAGCGTTTTACCCGTTCTAACGTTCTAGTCAAGTCAAAGAGCCTCGCGACTCGTCGCGAGGCTCTTCTTACCTGCCAGGCGGAAGGATGCAGTTCGATAAATAGTTCACCCATGGGATGGGATGAAATCAGTGCTCTTGCCGCTATTGCCGGCGCTCTCGTCGTGTTGGTCGGAGCCGTCGCGGCGATCGTGCAACTCAAACATTTGCGCCTGACGTACCAGATCGGGACATACGTAGACTTGATGGGGCGCCTGAACTCCCCAGAGATGGTGGCTGCCCGCGAGTATGTCGAAACCTGCGACTTTCGCGACCCTGCGTTGCTGGAGAAGACGCTGCGCGAAGGCATAGATCACCGAGTGCTGATGTACGGTGGGTTTTATCAAACGGTAGCAAGGCTGATAAATCACGGGATCGCAGATCGCGATTTGTTCGCTCCAATTATCATGACGTCCCCGCACATATGGAAGAAGCTCAGTCCGCTGGCTTACGCATGGCGTGAACGGTATCCGAGTAATTCGCGATGGGCCGATTTCGAATACCTCGTTTTCGATGCTCTCAACAGGCGGCCATTCGATGTCCGCAAGTACAGTGCTCCATTCAGAAAGCGCGTTCAGTTCGAGAGGGCCTTCGAGGCTTGGCGCCTTGAGGCGCAGGAGTCGCTTGCGCCGTAGCTTACAGTTAAGGTGAAATGTAGCAGTCACCCTCGCAAGTGCAGCACCTCGTCGATGCGCCTACTTAGCTCGTCGAGTCGTTGCGTCACGCCGTCTGCCGCTTCGTCGCGCCGGTCGCCGAGCAAATCCAAGGCGATTCCCACCCCGTGTGCAAGGTCGTACAGCGCGTTCGACTCATCGGGCGCATAGGATTCTCCATCCGATTTCGGACCGCATACGAGCGCGCCGATCAGTTGGCCGCGGGACATCATTGGGTAAGCGTATTCACCCTCGAGTCCCGTCTCCAGGTCATTCAGGTCGACCGGTTTGCTGAAGGCGCGCAGCGCCACGAGCGCGCGATCGTTTTCGCTCACGCGCGATGCGCCGTTGGCATTTGCTTGCACGTATTCGCCGCTACCGTCGGAAAGAAGGATGGACGCAGCTGAAGCGTTTGCGTGCAACCGAACCTCGTCGATCGCCCGTAGCAGTAGGGTGTCGCGGTCCGTAATATATGGCGCCTCGCGCGCAAACCGGCGCAACGCGCCCTCGTCCTCGTGACGCTTGCGAAAGAACACTCTGTCGACAAACCGGTCGACGTGATGGTGAATGAAGCGCATCGAGAACCCCAAACCCAATGCGACCAGCATACTCGCCGCCACGGGAGCCGCGCGGTTCGAACTGGCCAGCCGCTCGCTCGCCGCCCACTCCACGAGGACGAATGTTCCGACGACGATGAGCGAAACGATACCAAAAATCAACGTGCGATTCAATACGAACCCAACGTCCAATAGCCGTTTACCCAGCGCGGCATATGTCAAACTGATTGGAACGACGAAGTTTATGAGGTTCCGGAACGCTATCCAAAAGAGCAACGCAGCATAGTCGCTCTGCACGCCGAGAACATACGACGTCACGGCATTGGCAACGAACAGGAGCGTCAGCGGTACTAACGACCAGACCGCACGTTGGCGCTCCTCTCCTCGCGAGGCGAAAATCGATAAAGCACTGCACACCGTAGCAAGAGCAACCGCGCCGTCGTAGGGAATATGCCACGTTTCGTCGCGTCCGCCGTATAAGTGCAAGTAGCCGCCCGAGCTAAACCGCAACGTAAGCTCTCCGATTACGGCAGCAATCGCGACCGCGATCGCAATCCCGGCAAGAACGACGCAGAGCAGTTGCAAGCCGCGCCGGGCCGAAGAAGCTGGACGCGCAAAGCATCCGGTGTAGAGTGCCCACAGGATCACCGCCGTTGCTTGGAGGCCGTTGTGCGCGATGAATGCGACGGCGTACAACCACACGGTACGAAATGAGAAGTTGACCACCACGTCGCTAATCGCCAGCAGCACCAAGGTCAACGAGAGTAATCGCACCTCGCGCGACTCCGGCTTCCGCCACGCCAGCAGCGCGGCAAACGCGATCATCCAGGCCATCGCGACGAAGAACGACAAAATGTCGGGCCGCGTCACATCCAGCACGCGCAGCGCCACAGCCACGCGCAGCGGGCGGCCGTCTCGCAGAATCGTCAACTCGACGGTGCTCCAGGCGACGGGCTCGTTAAGAACCCAGAAGCGGGCGATGGGGCTTTGCATACGTGTGTCGATAATGTCGCCCTGCCGAACGCCCGCACGATCCGCCGCCCCTCCCGGATCGAGGGACGTCACCTTGAACGTAAAGGGCGCGCCGGGCACCACCTGCATTCCCCAAAGCGCCGTGCGTGGAAGGCCGCCGAGGCCGTACCCGCTACCGAAGAGCGACGCCGCCCATAGCAGCATTGCGACCGCGCACAGCGCGATCGCGGCGATACGCCAGCGTTGCGCGTCCCGCTCGATCGCAGTCGTCATGTACCTGGCTACTCCGGCCACCGAAGACACACCTTGATTCGATGGTCGGCCGGGTCGAGTTAGAGAGTGAGACAATCCCGGCGAGCTTCGACGGGACTTTCTGTTTCAGGCGTAGTGCAGGCGAGGCTTCGTGGAGGTTAAATATATGGATTGATGAGCTGGCGCGCCGTTGTCGTAGTGGCGTTATCGGTCCTCTTTTTGGCGCTTGTTGCGCCATCAATGACTGCGCGATTTACGACGGCGTACACTGGTGCGCATGTCTACGGCGCACGGGTCATCGCGGTTGATGCCGGCTCGCCTGCCGAGCGCGCCGGCCTGCGAGCCGGCGACCTCATCGGGTGCGTCGATACGCGAGATTACACGATCCTGCGATTGCCGTTCTCGCAAGGGGCCTACGAGCCCGATCTCATCCACCTCTGCGTGACCAACACCATTCCACGGCGAAACCTTGCGTTTGCGGCCGTTCCTGGACCACAGTCCAAGTCGTTCTATGGAAGTACCACGATGCAGCTTCTCCGGCTGTTTTCGTACGCGGTATTCTTGTTCGTTGGTTGCGCTTTAGTGATCTTGCGACCGAGCGTCATGACGTGGCTGCTGTTCGGCTACTGTCTTGCAGAAACCCCGGTGGGTGCGGCATATCAAGCGCTCACCGTTTTGCCGCCGTTTGCATTCGCTACACTCATCTCAGTCTTTAGCCCCTCGGCGGCATTAGCCGCAGTCTTTCTCTTTCTCTTCGCACTCCTCGTGCCGGAGGAAAACGTACCGCGCGATTGGCGCGGATGGGTGTTTTGGATAGCGGCAATCGGCACGGGTGGTTTCCTCGCAGCGCATTCCCTATACCGCATGCTCGTCCTCGGCTATTTTTCCCCTCTGGATGCCTCTCAAGTCGCTCTTTCGAAACTGATGACGATCGCAGTTATTCTCGTGATCGCGGTACGGTTGCTGACGATGGCGCCTTCCGCGCGCGCACGCTTCTGGTGGGTCGCCGCCGCTATTATCATCGGCGTCGTCACGAACGATCTTCGGCAAGGGAGCGAAGCGTTTTGGCCGGGCGTCTTCGGAACGCTCACAATGTTGATGCCGCTGACATTGATGTACGCGATCGTTCGACGTCACGTTATCGATATTCGGTTCGTGCTCAGCAAAGCCGTCGTCTACGGCCTGATGATGACGACGATCTTCGGGATAATCGCGGCCGCCGACTGGGCGGCGACGCGATTCCTCGCCGAAATGCGCGTTGCGCTTGCGCTTGACGCCGTCATTGCAATCTCGATAGGCGTTTTGATGCACCGCCTTACCCCCAGCGTAGAGGGATGGGTCGACTCCATCATTTACCGAAAAAAGCATGCCGCCGAAATCTACCTGAGGCGCCTCGCCCGAACGCTGCCCCGTGCGGAGCGAGAAGACACGGTCGATCGGGCGCTGGTCGAGGACCCGTACTGCGAACTCGACCTTACAATGGCGGCTCTCTTTCGGAGAAATGGGAGCGAGTTTACCTCAGCGATGTCAGCCGGCTTAGCCGAGCCGACGATTGCGCTGAATCGAGATGCCGATATCGTTCGCTTCCTGATCACCGAGCGATCGTGTGTATATATTGACGACTTGAACGATCGCGTAGCCGCGACGCTTACCAATTGTGGCAGTCCGACCGTAGCCGTTCCGGTTTTCAACGGTGACGAACTGGCTGGTTTCATTCTGTACGGGGTGCATCGCGATGGTACGAGGCTCGACCCGGACGAGGTAGCCTTGCTGGAGACCCTCGCGGAATCGGCCGGCCAGGCATACGTTCGCGTGGAGAACTCCCGCTTACGCGCTCTGGTTGGATTGGACATCCAGCCGTCGGCATCTTAACAAAGTCACGCCTCAAAACCGTTCTAGCGTTCTTCCTCTTGGGTGACGGTTGTCCGCAAGCTTATAAAGATAGCCTTGCCCGGGCTAGGTCATTGTCGCATGGTTATCGGCGCAGTAAGATCGAGATGCAGCCCTGCTTGCGGAGGTTGTCCCATGTTTAAGCCATTATCGTCTCCTACCGAATCCCGAGCGGGGTGGTCAAAGTCCGCGGCATACGTTCGAGTTTGGCTCGGCGTTGGTACCGCCTTGCTGGCTTTGGCGTTGGGGTCATGTTCGGCAGGAGTCCCGGCTCCCAATCCCGGGAGCGCGGCCGCGACGGCCGGGGCGGCCGCGACAAACCGCGCCGTGTTCGTCGCATTTCCGGGAGGCGTTCACGTCTACGGGCCGCGAGCGATTCGTCTGATCACCACTATTACTGGTGGTGTCGACGAGCCATCTGCGCTGGCGTTCGATCGCTTCGGAACGCTCTACGTTGCCAACGCCGGCGACAATACAGTTAGCGGCTACGCTGCGGGGAAATCGGCACCCGCGCGTAGGTATACGAATGGTGTTGCCAAGCCGGTAGATTTGGCCGCCGGAGCGTCGCTCTACGTCCTCAATACCAAAGGGACGGGCTCGGTAACGATCTACTCGCGGAGTACCGGACGGTTGCGGCAGACGATTACGCAGGGTATACATATGCCATACGAGCTTGCGATTGATCCGTCGAACAATCTCTACGTCGAGAATAACTCTCGGGTCGGGGGGAGCATCACCATCTATCCGCCGGGCGCCGCGTCTCCTTCCCGCTCGCTGTCCTTCGGATCGTTCAGTTCGGTTCAAGTCGTCGCGGGAATGGCAGTGGATTCGAGAAGCACGCTCTACGTCGGCGATACGTATATCGGCGAATTTGGCGTTGGCACCTCAAGCAGTGCTGTCTTCGGGTACCCTGCGGGTAGCTCGACGCCGTCGCGGGTGTTGAATCCGGCTGCGTATTCCGGCGGTAGCGATAACGCAGCCGTCTACAATGTCGAAGTCGACGCCGCCGACAATCTTTACGTCTCGGTGTGGATGTGTACCGTTTCAAGCAGTAGCTCGTACTGCGGCGCTCCGTTTCAGGGTGCCGTCGTGGAATTCGGTGTTCGTGGTACTAAGCCGATCAGAGTCATCGGCTCACTCATCTTTCCTGGGCCGATGGCCGTCGACAAGGCCGGGAACTTGTACGTCGTCGATTGCACCGACCCGGCGTGCGCGTTAAACCATAGCGTCATGTACGTGTACGCGCCGGGGCAAACGTCTCCGCTACGAAAACTCGCTATCGAGGGAACTCACTACTCGATCGCCCTTGCAACAGCACCTTAGCGGGTCAAATTGCGCTATTCCACCATAGTGACTCGGGGCGTGTGATTTCTCGCCGAGTTTTTTCTCTCGGCGGAGTAACATTTCGAGCCGTTTCGCGCCTCTTATCGAAGAAGAACATCCAGGAGAAGGAGGCCTATGGGACGGTGGGCATCCCCGGAGATCGTCGCTCGCGCTCTTGACGGAAGTCAGAGCGCCGTCGAACTGCTTATTGCCGCCGTTTGGCCGGGATGCTTTCGGCTTGCGATGATGGTGACCGGTGATCGCGGGTCTGCGGAAGACGCGGCCCAGGAAGCGTGCGTGATCGTGGATCACAAGGTGCGTGGCCTGCGACACGTCGGCGCCTTCGATGCGTGGCTCTACCGCATTGTGATGCGCGAATCCGCTCGCGTCCGGCGCCGTCGCGGGCAGGTTGCCGAGCCGGCTGAAGAAGTCAACCTGATCGACGACACGCTCTCTCTCGACGTCTGGCGAGCGCTGGCGGCGCTTTCCGCCGATTTGCGTGAAGTTACGGTCCTATTTTACTTTTATGGCCTAAGCGGTGAAGAGATCGCGGCTGCGCTCGGCGTTTCGCATGGTAGCGTGCGCGTTCGGCTTTCAAGGGCGCGCGAGCGGCTTCGCTCGCTGCTCAGCGACTATGATTTCAGACCACAAGAGACGAGTCTGGAGGTCCAACGCAATGCCGTCTGATTTTGCGTACGCTGGGAAACGCTTTAAAGATGCTCTTTACGTTCCAGAGCTACCGATGAATTCTATCCGTAACCGGTCTCGGGCGAAAAGACTTACACATCGTTCGCAACTGATCTTCGCTTGCGCCCTCGCGCTGCTTGCGATCGTGGGGTCTGGCGCAGTCCTCGCTGCAAAGATGTCCGGGATCCGCATCTGGCTGTCGGGCAACAGGGCCGCCGTGGCGCTTCACTCCCTGGCAACCATCGTGAATCCGAAGCCCGAGGACCTGCGCCGGATCATGGCCGACGCAACGTTTCCCGTGGTGCTGCCGGTCGGCTTACCGACGGGATTGCATACCGATCGCATCATCTTCTCTCCGGCGGACCATCCGAACGTCATTGACCTAGGGTACCGAGACGGGAAGACTACGTCGGGGTGGGAGTTTGTTTTGGCCGACTCATCGACGTTGGAGACCAGCGCCATTCCTCCGCTGATCGATGGGGGGAAGCCGCCGATTGCAACGGTCAGGCAGTGGACCGTCGGCGGTGAGACGGTGATAATGGTGCGTCCTAGTCAGTTTACCGACCAGCCGGAAATTGAGGCCGCGATGTCGCGCGCAACACCCTCCCAAAGCCTCACGCAGACGCTACCGGCGCTTTATCGGATTACGATGCTCGACTACTTTAGCGACTCGTTCCGCTTAGAGGATGTTGCCAACGCGATCGCTCCGGCAGATGGGCGAACCGTCTTGCTGGGTGCCGGCAGCCTCGGTCAGGTCGCAACTCAGGTTCGAGAGCGCAAGCCGATGTTAGCGATGCGAATGCGCATCTTCGACAACATTCCTACGGTCTCGGGAAAACCGGATCTCGGAAATGCGACGGGTCACATAGATAGGGCTGTTGCGGTCCCGGTAGATGGCGTGCGTGCAATCGCGGCCGCGCTTGCGTTAGGCGAATGCGGAAGCGCTCCGAAGTTTACTTGCGAGATTCTCTTTAACGAGCGGAACGGCCACGATTATAGGATCTGGGCGTTACCGTTACGTTCACCGACGATGCCCGTAAAATACGTTGTTGATCCTAAAACCCTTCACGTGGAGCGAAGCATATGATCGCCGTACTCGCACTAGCAGCTTGCTCGATTTGCGGAACATGGCAGAGCACGTTTCATGCTCCATATGGATCGGTCCGTCGGGTCATGGATATTTCGCGGCGCGAGCCGAGCGGTGAAATCGTCGCTACCGTCCATAGCATCGACGAGAGCGACGTTCCCATCGTTTCGAAAACTTTATCCGTGAGCGGGTCGTCGGTCAAAATTTCCTTCGAAATGAATACTGAGCCGTGGTTCGACTACCAACGCAGCTATGCCGCAATCGTAAGTGCCGGCGGCACTACGATGAGCGGGTCGTGGAGCGGACCCGGCATTAGGCCGATTCCGACGACGTACACAAAGGTCTCTGTGGCGACGTGGCCGATCCTCGAGGCGAAGACGCATATGGTCACCGTTTCTCCGGGAGTGAGGGATGAAGTGCTCGACTGGGGAGGTTCCGGACGGCCGGTGCTGCTGCTTGCCGGTTTGGGAAACAGCGCGCACGTGTTCTACTCGATCGTTCCGGATCTGATGAAACGCTATCATGTGTATGCGATGAGCCGCCGCGGCTTTGGAGCGTCGAGCGTGCCGCCGGCCACCGTCGGGAATTATTCGGCGGACCGCCTTGGCGATGACATTATCGCGGTGATGCAACGGCTTCAAATACGGAAGCCGGTGCTTATTGGCCACTCGATTTCCGGTGAGGAACTGAGCGATATCGGAACGCGACATCCCGATCTCGTCGCGGGGCTCGTCTACCTGGATGCCGGGTATTCGTATGCGCTAAACGACGGCAGCGTCACGCCGCCTCCGTTTACTGCCGCGCCTCCGGGAGCTCCGGGCGCTCTAGCCGGAACGGCAATTTTGCAATCCCAAGCACAGCGATTTCGCGGTCCGTTCAGCGTGCCGATCCTTCTAATCTTCGCCGAAAAGGCCGATGCAGCGGCAAAAGCGGAAACTGACCGGTACATCGCCCTGTGGCGCCGCTTGGTTCCAACCGCAACCATCATAGCGATCCCGCATGCAGACCACTTCGTTTTCATTTCTAATAAGGACGAAGTACTGCGCGACATCAATGTATTTATTAACGCACTGCAGCCACGAGCCGGTACTTAGACATCCCGTGAGAGCATGCTCTTCTGCCCCAGGCCCTGGTAAATGAGGCCGATTGGTGAGGCAACCCCCTGCTGAGGTTCGAACCCCCTGTGTCATCCTGAGCTTGTCGAAGGATCGCATCAAATGAAGAGCCCGGCGAAATATCGTCGGGCTCTTGATTTTCAGTTGACGCCCCTCGATACAGCCGTTCGTGCAGGGAAAGCACACGGGGTGGCCTAAGTCACGACAAAATTTTGGAGGATCTGATGAATTTTCGTCCCCTGGCCGCCTTTTGTGTTCTATCGTTAGTCGTCGCCGCGCTCCCTGTGGGGGCGCGCGCATTCGGCGTCGCTGACGTTCTCGCTGCACCGTTTCCGGACGCTCTAGTCGCCTCGTTCGACGGCACCGTGATCGTGTGGAAAGTCGACGCGAGCGGCGTCCGAAATCTTTATACGAATGCGGGCGGTACGGTTCACGCACTGACGCATTATACGCAAGACGACGGTCAAGACGTCTTCGCTCCGGCGGTGGCTGCGGGGAACGATGGAGTAATCTTTTTTCGTGGGAACGCCGGGGACGAAGGAACGGGCGAGAACGCGAATCCGCTCTCGCTGATTCCGCCGGCGAAACGCACGCTCTACGTCGTACCGATCGCCGGTGGAGAACCCGTGAAGCTCGCTGACGGCAGCAACGCCGCCTTTCTATCACCGAAAGGCAACGCGGTAGCGTTCACGACCTCCGACGGACAGCTCGGCATCGTCACGTTTTCGAAGGGCGCCAATGGGGCGTTCGCGGCCGGTAGTCCGGAAACGCTTCCGATTCGCGGAGCGGTTGGCGACGTAGCATGGTCGCCCGACGGGTCGAAGATCGCCTTCACGAATTCGCGCGGCGATCACTCGTTCGTCGTCATCTATACGCCCGAGAAAAAATCGTATATCTACGCGACGCCGGCCTTTACGAACGACTCGTCTCCGTCATGGTCGTCTGACAGCTCGCGCGTCGCCTTCGTGCGTTCGCCCGGGTCGAAGATCGGCGAGACGATCTACGACAGCGCGAGCTTCGACGGCGGCAGTAACGCAGCGTTTCCGTGGTCGATCTGGGTCGCCAATGCAAATAACGGCAACGCGCATAAGGTCTGGAGCGCGCACAAGGGGATGGGCGACGAGTTCTATCCGACGATGAGCGCGGCGCAGCTGTGGTGGCTCAAAAGCGATCAGATCGCATTTCCATGGGAGGGCGACGGCTGGCAGCACATCTACGCCGTCTCCGCGAACGGCGGCGAGGCGAAGCGTTTGACGACCGGCGGCTACGATGTTGAAACCGTTGCGCTATCGCTTGACGACACGAAGCTGCTGCTCGCCTCGAACGAAGGCGATCTCGACGCGCGCCACATCTGGAGCGTGGGGCTCGACGGTACGCCGAAGCAGCTAACGTCGGAACCGAGCAACCAGTGGAGTCCGACGCCGCTCGCGAACGGCGGCTTGGCGTACATCGACGCCGGTTATGCAAATGCGCCAAACGTGACGATCGCCGGCAATCCGCCGAAAACGCTGACCGCAGTTGCGACGCCGGCGAACTATCCGGCATCACAAATGGTAAAGCCGCAGCTTATCACCTACGTGACACCGGACGGCTACACGATCCACGCGCAGTATTTCTTGCCGCGCCATTTCACCGGCAAAGTACCTGCAATCGTGTTCGTCCACGGCGGTCCGCCGCGTCAGATGCTCGGGGGCTTCCACTACATGGAGCCCTACACGCATCTTTACGAGATGAACCAGTATCTCGTTAATAAGGGCTTCGCGGTACTGTCGATCAACTATAGACTCGGGATCATGTACGGCCACAAGTTCCGCAATCCACCAAACGGCGCATGGCACGGCGGCTCTGAGTACAATGACGTGCTCGCAGGCGCTAAGTGGCTGCAGAAACAGCAGAGCATCGACCCGAATCGCATCGGCATCTACGGCCTTTCCTACGGTGGTCTGCTGACGGCACTCGCGCTTGCAAAGAACTCCGATATCTTCAAGGTTGGTGCGGATTTTGCCGGCGTGCACGATTGGGCAACCGACTTCGATCACGACTACGGCAAGACCGTCGGTACGCCGAATCAACGTCACATCGCGACGATGTCGACGGCCGAGGGATATCTGAAAAGTTGGAAGTCGCCGGTGTTCATGGAGCAGGGTGACGACGATCGCAACGTCCCGTTTTCGCAGAGCGTCGATCTGGCAACGAAGTTGCAAGCCCAAGGCGTCACCGTAGAGACCCAAGTGTTCCCGAACGAAACCCACGAGGACTCCGTATGGGCACATCTCGTCGATCAATACGGCGCGTCGGGAGCTTTCCTCTCGAAGTACTTGCATCCGGTCGAACCGTCGTCCGGGACGAAATAACGGGTTGACGCTTTCCATTCTATTGACGGCGTCGTGGGATGTGCGCGCCGACGAGATGCCCGACAGGCTTGATGTCCCGAAGGTGGTGTCGCACCGCTTTTCCTGGAAACGGGCGGGGACGGTCGGCCACCCGCGCGGGCCCTGGAAGGTTTTCCCCCAAGGGCCCAGCGTGAGCGACGACGGCGGCGCCTCGGAGACGCGGAGGTCATCGTGCCTGGCGCGGACGAGGAAATCTTCGCAAGCCTCCAGGGCGTGCTCGCGCGGGACGCTAACTACGATGCGGTCGCCGCTGCGCGCAATCGGCGCGCAGCATCCCGATGCGATGTGGCTGGTGCATGCGTGGTACGTCGATAGCGTCTGCGATCCTTAGCCTTGCGGAATATACATCGCTCGGCCGAGTAGGTCGAGCGTGAAGCCTCGTTTGGACCAGAAGGCGTTGCCGACGTAGCAGTCGTGGATGAGGTCGGCGAAGACGACCTGCGGATGCGGCATTGTCGTTTGCGACGCGCCACTCAGCGTCAGCGAGGAAATCGTTGCAGCGACGCCATCACCCCACGGGGTGTGCGCGCGCGCTAATGAGGAATTGTTCAGGTTCACACCCAATCCCGGAGCCAGCGACGAATCGAAGGTAATGGGCTGCGACCCCGTCACGACTTGGCAGAGATAGCTCTTGCCGCCGCCGACCTCGAATCGCGCAAAGACGTCGGTCGCAATTCCTTCGTCGTCGCGAACGACCAAGCCAACGCGCGACGCCGTCTGTTTGCGCGACGGGAAGGTTGTAGCATCCTCGACGATCAACTGGTGCGCGCGATAGTCGAAAGTCGTCGCGATCGTCGCGAAGGCGCTCGCCGAAATCAACCCGTCGATTCCGGTTCCGTCCAAACCGCTCCAAATACCGACGACCGGCGCGTTGAGCCGAACGGCTCCGATGGCGAGCGAGAGCACCGAGCCATAGGGAATGTCGGCGCGTTGCGTCGTTAAGCGCAGGGTCGCGTACTTGCCCCGGACGTTGACCAGTGTCCGGCCCGCCGTGCTCGACAGCAGGTCGAGACCGGCACCCAGATCCACCAGCATCGGCAACGGCGCTCGTCCGTCGACCGACGCTTGCACGGCGATCGCGCCACCGGGACCATCGGTAAATGGAACGGTCTCCATCGCGCGAGCCGCGGCTGGCCCAAGAAGCATCGCGGCCGCCAAGACAATCGCCGTCAATCGATGCGCTACAACCATCCGCGCGCTCTTCTCCACCTTGTGAGCGCCGCCTCCCCGGCAGGCTACGGCATCTCGTCCGGGCCGATCTGATTCAATGAGATCGCTTCACGGCAAACGTCGTGCCGTCTACGGTATACAGCGTTACGTCCGGTGTAGGTGACGGCGATAGTTTCCATATGCGATACTCACCCGCATTTGCCCCATTAAACAGCAGGACGCAATCACACGGCGAGCCCTCTCTCACACCCGATGAACGCAATACCGCGACGATCGCTCGAACTCCATTCGCCGGCACGGCGACTGCGTTCGTCTGCGACCACACGGCGCGCGTTAAATCCGGCCGTCCATTCTTGGTGGGAATCTTCTCGGCGTACAGGTTTCGCGAGTCCAGAAGCGGCCGATCGTTCTTTGCCAGTTGCCACAGCGACCGCACGTGCGCCGGGTTGATCAGGACGCTTTGACTCCCCGCGGGAGCAACTCGCTCTGCGGCGGCCAAGATCGTAGCCGGCCCGGTCGCCACGAGCGTCGGAATGTTTCGGCCGCCCGTGCGCGCGCCGTCCTCGGGCGCCGCTACGACGTCGATCGTTCCCAACACCATCACCGTGGGAAGCAGTTTCTCCATCGCTGCGACGCTTTCGGACGGCGAAACCCCGCTGAACGCCGCCTTAATCCGATCGGCCTCCGCCGGCGAAATGCTCTTACTGGTAACGAGTACCAGTTCTCCCCCGACCGTCCAGTGATACACCGCTTGCCCGGGGCTGCCGGGCAACAACTTCTCGCCGTCGACGACCGCGGGATCCAGCAAAGCAATCGTATCGCTCTTATAATTCATCATGATCGCGGAAGGATGCGAGGCCGGCGCGACCACAAAATCCATCCCGCCGCCGTCGTACGGCAGCCCTACCGGGAACGTCACCGGAAACGCTGCGCGGCTGACGAGCGCCCGCAGTTCCGAAGCCGTCGGTTGACGTACGATCTCCATCGATGAGAACGTCACAACGGCTTTCCCGCCGTAAAGCCATACGCGCAATCCTTGGTAAATGTTCGCGCCGAATCCAATGCCGACGGTCAGCGCAGCGATCGTCAACGCCGCACACGCGGCCAGAGCCTGCGTGCGCCACGCCGCAGCCGCCGCGTGCGAACGCCGGCGAATCACATCCATGCGTAGCTCGGGAACAGAAATCAACTCGCGCGCGGTTTTTGCCATCGTCGAGAACTCAGACTGCATAGTGCTTCGCCTCCGCTTCTTCCGAGAACGAGATGTGCGCGTAGTCGCCCAGGAGGCCGCGCAAGCGTTCTCGCGCTTTCGCTAGCCGTGTCCGAACCGTCGCGTGGGGAATGCGCAAGATCTCGGCTATTTCGTGGCTCTTCAGATCGTCAAAATAGAACAGGACGGTGACTTCGCGCAGCGGCGGCGACAACGCGCCTAAGGCCTGCCACACGTCCATCGACGTCGCGCCGTCAGCTTCGACGAAACCCTCCGGAACGCGATCGTCGAAAGCCGCGTTCCTGCGCCGTACCTTGGCCGCTTCGCGCATGACGATCCGATACAGCCACGCATCGAAGGCGTCCGCATTCCGCAAGCCCCGTACTTTTCGGTGCACGATCGCGCACGCTTCCTGCGCGGCGTCCTCGGCCAAGTTGCGGTCGCCCAAAACGCTCGCCGCCAACCGGAAGCACCCCGGCCACACCGCGGCCACCAAATGCTCCACGGCCGACACGTCACCTTGAAGGGCGGTCGACACGAGCTCCGGCGATACCCAACGTCCCATTAGGCCTCCTCATCATTTGTCGGACGAACGATCCCATGGTTAAAGAGCCTGCGACGGCGCGGAATGTTCTCTCGGGCGCAGCCAATTGCAGAGAACGGCGGTCATGAAGTCGGTGCGGAGGTGGAAGTGGTAAGGCTCGCTTCGGGAATCGTAGATGTGTTCGCAGAGACGGCGTTGACCGGCAATCCCTTAGCGGTGGTGGAAGGCGCGGACGCGATACCCGACGGAACGCTGCGTCGGATAGCGCGCGAATTCAATCAGGCCGAGACGACGTTCATTCTGCGCAGTTCGCGCGCCGATAAGAAGCTGCGCTCGTTTACCGCGAACGGCTCCGAGGTTTTCGGCGCCGGACACAACGCGCTCGGCGCGTGGTTATGGATGGCCGAGCGGGGACAGCTTGGCGCGTTGGAAACCCCGCAAACCTTTCACCAGGAAATCGGCTCGGCCGTGCTGCCGATTTCGCTCGAACGGCGCGGGTCGCAAATCTATGGACGAATGAAGCAATCGCCGTTGAAACTGTCGGACCCGTTCGCCGGCATCCAACCTCTCGCCGAAGCCCTTGGCCTAAACGTTGAAGACGTCTGCTCGACGCCTCCACCGCGAGTTGCGGACACCGGCGCGAACCATCTGCACGTCAGGCTTCGCGATCGGGACACGATCGATCGCGCCAGACCGGCGGCGGACAAACTTCTGACCGTGCTTCGTACTGCGGGAGCGGAGGGATGTTACATCTACGCTTTCGATCCGGATGCACCGGCATCGGCCTACGCGCGTTTCTTCAATCCCACCGTTGGTTTATGGGAAGATTCGGCGACGGGAACGGCAGCCGGGCCGCTGTGCGCCTATCTCGGCTCAATGGGTATGCTTGCCCAGGATAATACGCTCGTCATTGAACAGGGTGCACTCATGGGTCGACGGAGCGTGCTGCACGTGCGCCTCACGCCCGACGCGGAGCTTTCCGGCGGCGGCCTCATCGTCATGAGCGGCGAACTCATCCTTTAAGTCAGCGACTTCACCTTGTTTATGCCGTTCACCGTAACCTGGTACGCGGCGGGATAACGAAGCTCGACGTAACCCAAGGTCACAAGCTTGTCGATGGCTTCGCTCGTGATGTGTTTCGGAACACCGCTCCCCAGCGCAATCGCTATCTTCGTTTTGGGCCTCGCGTGCGCCGCAAGAAACTTAAGGATTGCGAGTGATTCGCTTTGCATGCCGTCCTTTTTTAGCGCGAGCGTTTCGCTCTCGCTCATTGAGCGGAAACTTTGCGTTACAACCCCCGGCGTCCCTCTTTAAAAACTCGCTTCACGTTAGGGCAACGGTAGCAAGGCAGCGCTTTTATGCTACCTGCGAAAGGGGCAGGTAATGCTACGAGCGTACGGTTACTATGTCTTTAGATAAGGAGGCGCGCGATGGAAAAATCTCTTTTAACGTCTTCTCGCAGCAAGTCTTCTGTTGACGGCGTGCGCGCAGCCGACGGGAACGACCGCGCCGTTTTCAGGCCGGGCGCCTGCGACCGCAGTTTCGGATGCAGCTCCGCGGAATAGCGGACCAAATATCTTCGTCGCTAACCGAAACGGCGCAAGCGTTCTCGTATTTCCGCAGTCCGCCTCCGGAAACGTCGCGCCGTCGGTAGCCATCACCGGGTCGCATACGACCCTCGCTCAACCCGACTCGCTTACCGTTGACTCGACGGGTCGCATCTTCGCGGCTACCGACTCCGCAACCAGGATTCCGATCTTCGCTAAGGATGCCTCGGGCAACGCCCATCCCGTGGCGACCGTCGGCGGAGCAAACTCGAACCTCGGACCAACCGAAGGTATCCTGGTCGATCCATCCGGAAATCTCTGGGTGTCGAACTACAGCGGCAGCGAGATCACCGAGTATCAATCCGGACAGACGGGCAACGTGACCCCGATTCGAACGATAGCGGGAACGAATACCGGGCTTTCGGAGCCATTCGGCCTCGCGATGGACGCGCACGGTCGTATTTGGGTGGCGATGCCGAGCGCGATCGAAGCGTTCGGCAAAAACGCGGATGGAAACGCGGCCCCGGTCGTTCGGATTACCGGCAATAAAACGCAACTGGAGAAGCCCTTCTCGATTGCGTTCGACTCGAACGGACGCCTATTTGTTGCCGACGAATCCGCAAAGACCGTGAGCTCGTTTGCTGCGGGTGCAAACGGCAACGTCGCACCCGTCACTCGCATCGTCGGATCGCCCCTCAAGTATCCCGATGGCATCGCACTCGACGCGAATGACAAAGTCTACGTCGCCGACTTCATCGCCAATGCGATTTTCGTCTTCGCACACGGCGCGAGCGGCCCGAATGCCGTGCCGTTGCGAACGATCAAGGGTCCCGCCACGACCTTCTCCGGACCAAACAGCCTGGTGATTCACTAAGAAAGATTCGTCTCTAGAGCAAAGCTGCGTCGTTTTTCGCCTGCAGCACCGTCGTGACCGACGGTAAAGCGTTATCGGCCATGACGCGGTACCCCGCATCGTTTGGATGGAGACCATCGCCGCTCAGCAGGGACTTCTCCCGATACGCCTCTTTGTGCGATAAGGTATAGAGCGGTACGAAAGCGGCAGCATATTCTTGCGCTGCCGCGCCAATGGACGTGTCCGCATCTCGAGATAACCAGGATTCGGCTGGTTTAAGGATCCACGGAATTCGCGGGCTCAGCGAAACGTCGGGGAGCCCCATCACAACCAAAGCCCCATGCGGCAATCGAGCTCGTATTTTCTGGAGTAACTCTGCATAGCTAACTCTAAAATGATGCGGCGTATATAGCTTTTGCACGTCGTTCGCGCCGGAGATTATGACGACGAGCGAACAGTCGCCGGCACGAATATGCGGAACCTCGGTCGTTGCGATCTCATCCGTCGTCGCACCCGGCGTTCCGAGATTGTGCATCGTGGCTTTGGGGCTGGCGCGTCGAACGTCAGTATAGATGATGGAAGCGAATGCGTATTTGGGAGCGCTTGCACCCCAGCCGCGCGCGAGGCTATCGCCGACAATCGTTAGTCGTACGCCTTCGCGCGCGCACGACGGTGCCAGGCGGACGAGCGCGGACGTTGGATCGTGCGCGCGCGTACAACTGCACAGCATGACTGCCGACAAGACGGCGATGAGTAGGCGTCTCACTTCTAGCGCAAAGCCGTTCGGCGCCATCGGCGCGGTTCATTTGCACTGGGCGCGCGGGCGGGACCTACTTGTGCGGCGCGGCCGTTCCGTCCGACCAATGGGCGACTGGAACCATGAAGATTGTTTCTGGTTCCGGCACGATGCGGTGCGACGTGTCGAAGACGACCGGCGACCCCGGCAAGTCCGCACCCCAGCTTGCACCATCGTTCGCACCGTCGGCCTTGGGCGCGTGGAACATCAGATGGGGCACCCAGGCCCCATTGCCGTCGCCCAGATTGCCTTGCTTCGAGAGCATGTACGACATGGAGCCTGGTTCCGGCGTCGGCAACTCTTTCGCCGCAACCGCAGTCCGGATGCCATCGAGCATCGCCGCTTTGGTCTGCCCGGAGAGCGCCCGGTCCGTGCGCCGAAGCGTGTACACGAGCACGGTGCGCGACGCGGGCGGATTGTAACAGATCGGTCCGCGCATTTTCCAGTTCCAGAACTCGGTGGAACTGAAAGGCGACATCCACGACCGTTCGACGAGACACGTGAACCCGTTGCTTCCCTTCTCCGCCGTTTCGTAGCCCTTGGCGCCAAGGACGAGGATAGTCGCGTTGTGCGAGATCGATGGCGGCGCGGCGCTTTGCGCGAGGCCGATTTCCGCTTGACGATCGCTCATGAGGTACTGGTTCAGCGGAGCCATTTGTGCGTACGGGTCGCTCGCGGTCGAGGCAGGAGCAGTCGTCGCGAGGGCTGCAGCGAGGGCCAGCGCCGTTGCGAGTAGGAAAGGTTGCCGAAACGGGATCACAGCACGCCTCCTGGGATCTTGGCGGTGATAATCGCGGTAAACGAGCGGCCGCTCCCATCCGTGACACGATTCGACCCTGGACAGCTTTGACGGGATGTTCGGGCGGAGCCCGAAGCTAAAACACGGAAACCCTCCTTACGATACCGCTCGCACACAGAGCACGCCGGAAAGGACTGTATTTTGAAGTTTGCACTTTTCGCCACGATGCTGTTTGGATTGTCGGCACTTGCTCCCGTAGCTTCGATGGCACAGACGCCGGCGCCGATGGGCGCTGCGGCGACTGCAACGCTGACGGCGAAGATCGTTGCGATCGATTCCGCGAATAGACTCGTAACGCTGCAAGATGCCAAAGGCAACACCCAGACGATCCAGGTGGGGCCGGGCGTGACGCGTTTCAGCGCGCTCAAAGTCGGCGATATGGTCACGTTTACCTACGAAGAGTCGGTCGCGCTCTCAATCGTCAAGGCGGGTGAGGCAGCGCCGATGGCGCAGGCTACGCCCACCGTTACGCGCGCCGAAGGCGCGAAGCCGGGCGGCACGATCAGTCAAACGCAAGTCGCTACGGTGACTATTGCGTCTATCGATATGACGACGCCATCGGTCACCGTAACGACCCAGGACGGAAAAACGATATCGATGCTGGTGCACGATCCGGCGAACCTTACCGGCCTCAAGGTCGGAGACGTCGTGCAGATCACCTACAATCAAGCGCTAGCGATTTCCGTCAAATAGTAGCGAACCTAGACGAGCGCCGGGGTTTCGAAGTAGTGCGTCGATCGTTCGAGATCGAGAAGAAGCCCCGGCTGCTTCGGCTGCCATCCTAATTCTGCGCGGGTTTTCTCACTCGAAGCCGGGCAGTCGAGCTGGGCGAACCTAACATGCCAGCCAAAAAGCTTCGCCGCATCTTCGGGTGATTTGGAGACAACCGGAACGTTGAGACGTTTGCCGATGACCTCGGCGATATCGCGAAACGGAATACCTTCTTCGTCGACCGCGTGGTATCGGGCACCGGCGGTGCCGTTCTCGAGTGCGAGCCGGTAGAGATGAGCCGCGTCGAGACGATGCACGGCCGTCCAGCGATTCGTGCCGTCACCGACGTACGCCGATACGCCTTGCTCTCGCGCGATCTTGATGAACGTCGGCACGAAGCCGTGATCGCCGTCTCCATGGACGGATGGTGAAAGGCGAACCGTCATGAGCCGTACGCCTTGCTCCGTCAACGCGCGTGCAGCATCCTCGGTGGCGACGCGCGGAAAATCCGCAACGGTAAACGTCGAGTTCGCGTCCTCGGTTGCGAGCCGTCCGGGACTAACCAGCGCCGTTCCGGATGTAATGATCAGCGGCCGGTCCGACCCGGAGATCGCGGCACCGAGAACCTCGATCGCGAGCTTCTCGATTTCGCAATTGGCGGCGAAGTTTGCGAAGTCGTGATTGAACGCGGTGTGGATCACGCCGTCTGCAGCGGCTACGCCACTGCGCAAGCTGTCGAGATCCTCGAGGTCGCCTCGATGCGGCTGCGCGCCGACAGCCGCAAGCGAGGCAGCGGCTGCATCGGAACGAGCGAGGCCCAGAACCTGATGTCCCGCCGCGAGCAATTCTTGGACGACGGCCGAACCGACGAAGCCGGTGGCGCCGGTGACAAACACTCGCATGCTAGGACCCTTCTGTGATGGAGATGTTGATTTTCATGTCACCATTCCACCGCACCAAGGTGGTCCCGGGGTAGATGGAAGAGGCCGAGTTCTTGCACGATCCTGCCAAATCGAGCCGAGTTGTGGCGCCGGCGCTTGCAACTGTGAGCGCGAATGTGTGAAATTGCACCATGGAATCCCTCGTGGAACTACAGAACCTCATCCGCCGTCACACCGGGTGGTACCAGCGGCGTACGACCCCTAAACGGCCTCCTGCTGGGGGCTATGTCGGCTCCGAGCGCGCCGATCCCAGGACTCTACGAACCGTTGGTGGTCGTCGTCGCGCAAGGCGCCAAACGCATCGTGTTAGCCGATCGCGTCTTCGAAAATCGCGCCAACGAATATCTGGTGGTGCCGCTCGACTTGCCGGTCGCTAGTTACATCACCGAAGCGAGTGAAGGTGCGCCGTTTCTCAGTGCCGTCATCTCGATCAAGCCCGAACTCGTAGCCTCCCTTCTACTCGAGAACGGCGTAGGGGACGGCAAGACCGATAGTGCGCTGGTTATGGGCGTCAGCCGCGCGCCGGTCGAACTCTTGGACGCGGTCGTTCGGCTGCTGCGTTTGATCGATCGGCCATCGGACGTCCCGATACTTCAACCGATGCTCGAACGCGAGATTCTTTGGCGCTTGCTCTGCGGCGAGCAAAGCGGGCTGGTGCGCCAAGTCGGTTTGGCGGACAGCCGGTTGGGCAAGATCGCTCACGCCACGCGGTGGATCCGCGAACACTACGCAGAGCCCGTTCGCATCGAAGACCTTGCGGAGCGAGTCGCGATGAGCCCGACATCGTTCCATCGGCATTTTCGAGCGGCGACGGCGATGAGCCCCTTGCAGTATCAAAAACAGATACGGCTGCAGGAAGCGCGCTCGCGTCTCATGCTGCGCGGCGAGGATGTGGCCGGCGTCGGCTTCAGTGTAGGGTACGGCAGCCCGTCGCAGTTCACTCGCGAATACACGCGACTATTCGGCGCACCGCCAAGCCGCGACACGGCGGTGCTGCGCGAGGCCCTCTCGAGCGCCTAAATGCAGGCCGGATGCATGGGGCATTCGAACGGGAGCCGAATCTTAAGGAGAGAGCTTTTACGATGAGAATGCTTCCGCGCGCATTTGCTTTGGTCTTATGTTGTATTTTGCCGAGCTTTGCGGTGCCGAGTCCCGCTGGAGCCGCGGCGCTTTCCGCCGAGACGATTCAAAGCGTCACGCGAACGTTCATGGCCAAGAACCACCTCAGGGCCGTTATCGTACAAGTTCGCTCGAACGGGTCTGACGTTTACACCGGCGCGTTCGGCGACTCCATGGCGGGCGTGCCGGCCACGACCGACATGCACTTTCGCAATGGTGCGTTGGCGTTCACGTACATTTCCACGCTTCTCCTGAAGTTCGTCGACGAGAAGAAGACGACGCTCGACACCAAGCTTTCGACGTATTTTCCGGAGCTGCCCAACGCCCAGCACGTCACGCTGCGGGAGCTGGCGCAGATGACCTCCGGTTACGTCGACTACGTGTATCAACCCGAGTTGTTGGACGCCTATAACCGCGACCCGTTCCGTCAATGGACGCCGGCGGAATTGATTCACATCGGCGTTTCTAAGCCGATGGAATTCGCGCCGGGCGCCAACTGGGGGTACTCGCATACGAACTACGTTATTCTCGGCGGCGTCTTGGCGAAGATCGCCGGGATGCCGCTCGCCGATGCCATTCGGCAAAACGTGCTGGAGCCGATGGGACTCACGCAAACGGCCGGTTCGACGACGCCGGCGATCCCGGCACCCGCACTGCACGCCTTTACCTCGGAACGTCGCGAGGCGCTCGGCATCAAACCCGACGTGCCGTTCACTGAGGAAGCCACGTATTGGAATCCGTCGTGGACCACCGTCGAAGGCGCAGTCGAAACCACGACGATCGCCGACTTGAGCCTATCGATCGAAGCCGTCGCCGCCGGAAAACTGCTTTCGCCAACGTCCTCACGCGCGCAGATCGTGCCGAGCATTGTCGGACTCGGCCACAAACAATCCGGCTGCCATGCGTGTTTCACACAGACGAAGGCCTTCAACTATGGACTCGGTGTGATTCTCACGGGTCCCTGGATTGACCAGACGTTAGGCTTCGCCGGTGCTTCCGGGGCCGTCGGTTATCTGCCGGAACAGAAGCTGACGATCGCCGTGGAAGCCACGAACGGACCCGGCGCGTACGATGCCAAAGGGAATGCCGGACTCGGCGCGGTCGCTTTGTTTCGCGAGCTCGCCACGGCGCTCGCGCCGAATACGATGCCGGAGAGCGGCCCTCCCTAACCCGGACGGCTACAAGCCGGCGGCCTTGAGTTCTGCCTGCGTGTATACCATCGGAATATTGCCCGGGGTCACGATGCGCGCGATATCGCGGAAGATGACGCTCGCCACACCCTCCGGCGGCGACTCCGCCTGATACGTTATCCACGCAACGACGGTGGTACCGGTTGCCGGCGAGTAATAGTCTGCAGTGTTGTAGCCGGGGAGCGCACCGGTGTAGCCGTACCAGCCGGCACTGCAGTTGATCCCGAGGCCAAAGTCCGTGTTCCCGAGGAACTGCTTGCATTCCGACTGCGGGGTGAAGCCGGGCGGGCCGCCGGTCTTACCGGTGGCGTAGAGTTTTATCCATTGCCGGATGTCCGCCATATCGGAGATCATCTCGCCGGCCGAACCCATGAACGCAACGGGAACGGTATTGCTGATGTCGACCCAATTCCGCTGCGCGTCGAGCCCGTAGCCGCGCGCCCACGGCTCCGGCATCGCTTCCGTTTGCGGATACGTGGTTTGCGACAATCCAAACGGCACGATGAGACGTTTGCGGATCTCGTTGCCGACCTTGTCGTTCGTGAGTTTCTCGATGATGAGCCCGAGAAGCAGATAGTTGGTATTGCTGTAGTGGTAGCCTTTGCCCGGCGCGAAGTACGGCTTCTCTTTTACCGCCCAACCGATGAGGGTGCGCGGGTCGAAGCCCTCCGGGACGATCATGTTGAGGGCGGCGAATTGCGGCGTAGCGTAAGCCTCGAAGAGGCCGCTGCGCATGTTGCAGAGCTCGCGCACGGTGATATTGTCGCCGTTGGGGATGGTGACGCCGGCGGGAAAGCGGCTGACGGGATCGTCGAGACTAAGCTTCCCTTCGGCGATCAGCTGCAGGATGACGCTCACCACAAACGTCTTCGTATTGCTGCCGATGCGGAAATGGTCGGCGGCCGTCAGCGGCACCTTCTTCGCAAGATCCGCATAGCCGAAGGCATGTACGAAACTTCCGCCCTTACCGTCCCAAACGCCGATCAGAACGGCGGGAAGCGGTTCGCGGCCTCCGTACGTCTTGCGATCCTTCTCGACCGCCGCGGTGATCGCGGCCTGAACCGACGGACTCGCCGCCGACGGCGTGTTTTCGGCGGCGCACGCGGTCGACGGCACGAACGCGCAGCTCAAAAGAAGCGCGATCGCGAATTTCTGCATATAGACGGCTCCTTAGAAGCGCAATTGTGGTACTTCTCCGCTCTCCTTTCGCGGATTTCCTGGTAGAATCGATAGCGATGAGTCTCGAACGTTCAGGGCGGCACGTTTGTTTTCCCTAGCGCGACCCAGCCACGACCTCGTGCCGTCGTTCGTGCGCATGCGCGATGCGTTCGTTGCTGCCGGCGAGGACGAATGGAAACACCGGGGTGAGGAGATCGCGCACTCGGATCCGTACGGGTACGTCGACCTCATGAACGAACGTTCGAAGGGACGGGACGTCGCGGAGGGTTTCGTGCGTGCGGACGAGTTTTGGATACTCGATGACGGAGAGGTCGTGGGCTCGCTCGGCGTTCGACACGTGCTGAACGACGCGTTGAAGAAACTCGGCGGTCACATCGGCTATGCGACGCATCCCGCGCATCGCGGTCGAGGCGTCGCCGTCTTCGCTTTAAACCGCGGGTTGAGCGTCCTGAAGCACCTCGGTGTCGAAGAAGCGCTCATTACCTGCCAGGCCGAGAACGTCGCGTCGATCCGGGTCATCGAGAAGTGCGGCGGCCGGCGAATCGAAGATTCGGAATTCCCCGGACGGCCAGACCTGACGCGCCGGCGCTACGTCGTGTCCTTAGTATGAGACGACTCCTCGTGGCCGTCGCAGCCGCTGTATTACTCGCTGCCTCTCTGCAGTCGGAGGTCGGCGCAGCTGCTTTTTCGGAGGCGCAAGTCGAAGGCATCGTCGCGAAAACGATCCGTCCGCTCATGGATCGATATGGCATCCCTGGAATGGCCGTCGGGATCATCGTACAAGGTCATCCGTATGTCTTCGACTACGGACTTGCATCGAAAGCGCCGGATAAACCCGTTACGAGCGACACGCTCTTCGAGGTCGGTTCCGTGTCGAAAACGTTTACCGCGACGCTGGCGTCGTACGCGCAGGTCGACGGCAAACTCTCACTCTCCGATAGCGCCAGCAAGTACCTCCCGGCTTTGCGCGGCAGCGCCTTCGATAACGTAACGTTGGTGAACCTCGGGACGCACACGCCTGGAGGGCTCCCGCTGCAGGTTCCGGATGACGTTACGAACGACGCGCAACTCATGGCGTACTTCCAGAACTGGAAGCCGGCGTACGCTCCGGGCACGTACCGGACGTACTCCAATCTAAGTATTGGGCTGCTCGGCGTAATCGTCGCGACAAGCATGAACGAAGATTTCGGCGCGCTGATGCACGAAACGCTGTTCGCCCCGCTTGGATTGAAGCACAGCTTTCTCGACGTTCCCCCCGATCAAATGGCGAACTACGCGCAAGGTTACACCAAGGACGGTGCGCCGATTAGGATGGCCCCCGGAGTACTCGGCGCCGAAGCCTACGGCATCCGGACGACGGCCGCAGATCTCTTGCGCTTCCTCGAGGCAAATTTGCGCATGCTAACCCTCGAGCCGAAATTGCAGCGTGCCATTGTCGACACCCACACGGGGTACTACCAGACCGGCGATATGACGCAGGATCTTATCTGGGAGCAGTATTCGTACCCGGTCACGTTGGATCGGCTGCTGGCCGGAAACTCCGATAAGATGATTTTCGAAGCGAACCCCGCCGCGAAGCTCGATCCGCCGCTGCAGCCGCAAGATGCGACCTTGATCAACAAGACGGGATCGACGAACGGATTCGGCACTTACGTCGCGTTCGTCCCGGCAAGGAAACTCGGCATCGTCCTGCTTGGCAACAAGAGCTATCCGATCGCCGCGCGGGTGACGGCGGCATACGCCATCCTAACGCGGCTCGACGACGCCGCCCGCTAGGGCGGATTTCCCGTTTTCGCCTTCGGCGGAGCCACGAGAATACTGGGCTTTCGCGGGACGAGTTGCGGCGGCGGCAATTGCGGTAGAAAGTGAGTCGCTTGGGCCGGTTGCGGACGCGCGGACGCGAGCGGGATGACCGGCATCGACGACGCAATCGGCGACACAACGATCGTCTGTCGTTGGACGGCACTGCCGTGGCGCTGGCTCAGAAACAAGAGGATCGCGATCGCGACGATCGCCGCTATCGCCCCGATGCGAATCGTGTGGCGTGTCACGCTCGTTCCACGCGGCATCGCCCAAGGATAGCAGGGGAACCTGCGCGTTTCTTGTGAGGCACTCAGTCGTCGCACCAAGCGAAGGCCGAGATGCGCCATCCTTCGGGCGTGCGGATGAACTGCAGCGTTTTCGCGCCGGTCTGCTCGAACGTGCGACCGTCGGCCGTCCAGGACTTTGCATACGTACCCGCTCGCTGCGCGACGTTACCGAAAATATCGGTCCGCCCGGACGTCTCCCACTCGCGAAAATCGACCAGCGTCCCGTTCGCGAGCAACACCCGACGCGGTTCGATGAAACTCTCCACGCCGTAGACGAGCGGAGTCACACCGCTGTTCGACACGATGACGGCTTCGGGAATGAGCACGCGATAGAGATCGTCGATGTTTGCCGCGTGGCCGCCGGCATTCGCAAAGGCTGCGAAAAAGCGCCGGGTGACCTCGTCGATGGCTTGGGCGTCGGATTGCATCGCGCTTAAACGATTACGCTCGACGACGGTGAAACCTCCGGCAATGCGATAGCATAGATGGCAGCATGAACCCGGCATCGAGATGGCTCCCGATCCTTGGGCTCGTCATCGCCTGGGCGGCTTGCTGCTAATGATTCAACGAGGGCCTGGCCGCCGACTAATGGGTGGTTCGCGCTCGCATCGGGGATCGCGGCGTGCCCGGCGACGGCGTGGCTATGCAAGCGGTATTTGTCCGTCACACCATCGGGTTGGCTTCGATTTGCCGTTGCGGCGCTGTTCTTCGTCGCCGGTCGCATCGGACTCATATACTGGCCCCACTGAGGAGACGCGTCCAAAGGGGTTAGTTAACCGAACTGGGTATTTCCCTTAAACTCGCATAGACGCGAAGCGTTCATGGTTGTAGGAGTCCGGAACACCGGGATGCCGGACGGCTCGGAGGAAGAATGCGTCGCTATTTTCCTTTCCTGTTCGCCCTCTGCCTCGTCGCGTGCTCGCAACACTCGGGTACCGTCCGTACCTACTACATCGCAGCCGACGAAGTCGACTGGAACTACCTCCCATCGGGACTCAATGGAATGATGGGGACGACCGGGATGCCGCCGGCGGGTTTTGCGACGATCTTCACGCAGCGAAACGTGCACGGAATCGGCAAGGTGTACCGCAAGGCAATCTACCGCGAATATACGGACGCGACCTTTACGCAGCTCAAGCCGCGGCTCGCGCGGGATGCGTATCTCGGTATTCTCGGTCCGATCATTCATGCCGAAGTCGGAGACACAATCCGGGTGGTCTTTCGCAATCACGGCACGCATCCGTACAGCATGCACCCGCACGGTGTTACCTATGAAAAAGCATCCGAGGGCGCCGGGTACGCCGACGGCGTCGCGGCTGCCGCCAAAGGAGGGGATTCGGTCGCGCCGGGCGCGACGTTTACCTATTCGTGGGACGTTCGGGAGAGCGCCGGTCCCGGACCCGCCGATCCCAGTTCCATCGTATGGCTCTATCACTCGCACGTTGACGAGCGTCGCGACGTCAACGCCGGTCTCGTTGGAGCGATCGTCGTAACGCGCCGCGGCATGGCTCGGGCCGACGGAACGCCTGCGGACGTGGATCGCGAGTTCGTTGAGTCGTTCGTTGCGTTCGACGAAAATCAAAGCTGGTTCATCGACGACAACATTAAGCGGTTCGCGCCGGACCCAAGCAAATACGATAAGTTCAACGTCGGGACGCCGGCGGACCATCAAGGCAATCTCGACCTGCTGCTCGCGACGGGGTCTGGGCCGTCGAACATTCGGTGGACCATCAACGGGTATTTGTTCGCGAGCGGACCGGTGCCGCAGATGAAGGTAGGCGATCGCGTGCGCTGGTACGTCGTCACCCTTGGCGAAGGGTTTAACTTCCATACACCGCATTGGCACGGCAATACCGTCCTCGTCGGCGGACAGCGCACCGACGTTCTCAACATCGCGCCCGCACAGATGATTACGGCGGATATGCTGCCGGATAACCCGGGAATCTGGTTGTTTCACTGTCACGTGAGCGATCATATGCAAGCCGGCATGGCGTCGAAGTATGAGGTCATCCAGTAAGATCGTGAGGCTGCTCGCGATCCCGGCGATCGTCGCGCTCGTCGCGGCGCTCACGTCGAGCGTCGCGACGGCACAAGGCGGCCCGCTCCAACCGGATCCCGATCGAATCGTGTATGCGATCGCGCCGCACGATACGGATGCGAGCATCAACCGCTTTGACAGCAACAACCTCGTGATCTACCGGCACTCGACCGCCGCGAACGCACCGTTGCTGGTCTTCATGCCCGGCACCGGCGGAACGCCGGCATCGGCACGGCTCTTTATGGATCTCGCGTCAAAGGTCGGTTATCGCGTCATCGGGCTCATGTACGACGACACACCCGCGGTGAACGTCGTGTGCCCGCCCGTGCCGGATCCGAAATGCTCGGAGTCGTTTCGTCAGAAGCGCATCTACGGCGACAACGTAACGAACATCATCGACGATACGCCGGCCGAATCGATCGTCGCGCGGCTGACGAAACTGCTCGACTATTTGAACGCGCACTACCCGAACGACGGGTGGGCAGGCTATCTAGCCGACGGAAAACCCAACTGGGCGCGGATCGCGGTGAGCGGCCATTCACAGGGCGCCGGCATGGCGGCATTCATCGCAAAGGATCACGAAGTTTACCGCGTTGTGCTGTTCTCGAGCCCCTGGGATTTCTACAATCCCGGCCGTCAGGTCGCAACGTGGCTTTTCAAACCGCCGGCGACTCCGCTCGACCGTTGGTTTGCGGTGTATCACGCGCGCGAACCGGATGCGGGGCTGATGTCTCGCACGTATCCTGCGCTGGGTATTCCAGCCTCACAGCGGCAAGTGCTCGATTTGGAACCGCGCCCGACGCCGGCCGATGCTGCCGGCGGTGCGATGGCATACCACTGGAGCGTCGTCGGCGATGGGGCGACTCCGCTCGACGCAAACGGAATCCCCGCTTATCTTCCCGTCTGGAAATTTTTGCTCGGGGATCCGACCGGCAAGAACTAACGTATTCGTCCGGCCTGCGGGTGTCCGCGGGCCACTAGAGAAGGGCAAACGACCCTTTGCTTGACGTTCGAGGAGAGTTTACAAAATGCGAATGCTTATGACATCTCACTGCCCACCGATGTTGCAAGCGACCGCGTTCGAGGTGGGTCTTTCGGCTCTACGATGACGGGCATTCTCGCCGAAATGAAACCGGAGGCCGTGTATTTTACGGCGAGTCCCGGCGGCGAACGAAGCGCGCTCGCCATCATCGATATGAAAGACGCTTCCGAGATGGTCAAGTACGCCGAACCCTGGTTTTTGGCGTTCGGCTCGGCCGTTAACTTCGAGCCGGTGATGATTCCGGCGGACCTCGAAAAGGCCGGCCCCTACTTTGAAGCTGCGCTTAAGTACTAACGGGATGAAATTGGACGTGCGCGGGTGGACGGTCGGAGGTCTGCTGCTGCTGTTGGCCGCTGCGCCCGCGCCGTCGCAAAGCCGCTATCTGGTTACGTGGGCGATGGAGACGAAGGAAACGGCGTATGCGGATCCCATGACCAGAGAGCCTCAAGGAATGGGGCGCGACTTCCTAGCCGTATTCGATATCGCACCGAATTCCGACGACTTCGGACGGCTCGTCGCGATGCTTCCGGTCGGCAGCGGCGCACAGATGGCGCATCACACGAACTACGAGATGCCGGCGGACGGCATCCTCTTCGCGAGCGACTATAAGTCCGGCAATTCGTTCGTCTTCAACCTTTCCGATCCGCTGCACCCACGCCTTACGTCGACCTTTAGTAACGCTGGAACGTACACGCATGCGCACAGCTTCGTCCGGCTGGCAAACGGAAACACGCTCGCGACGTTCCAATATAACGGACCGAGAGAACGCGAGGCCGTCGGTGCGCTGGTCGAGCTCGACCCAAACGGAAAGGTCGTTCGCGCAACCGACGCTTCCGATCCAACCGTCGAAGCCTTCATCCGGCCGTACAGCCTGGAGGTCGTGGCGAAATTGGATCGCGTCGTCACCGGCAGCGACGAAATGCCCCCGGCTACCGGCAACAGCCACGTCGTTCAAGTGTGGCGCCTTTCGGATCTTAAACTGCTCAAGACCATCGTGCTGCCGAAAGCGCCGCACTCCGACGCCGTCCCGCAAAACGCCGCCGAGCCGCGCTTGCTGGCCGACGGGCAGACCGTCGTGGTCGCGACGTCCGGGTGCGGCCTCTATCGCATCAACGATTTGGGCGGGACAAATCCGAGCGCCCAATGGATCTACGATTTCGGCGCGCGCACGTGCGGCGTCCCGACGGTCGTCGGAAACTACTGGGTCGAAGCGATTACGAGCGCACACTCCGTGATGAGCCTCGATATGCGCGATTCCGCGAATCCGCTCGAAGCGGGGCGGATCGCGTTCAAAGGCCTCGCGTTCCCGCACTGGATTTCGCACGAACCGGGAGGCAACCGCATCGCCATCACGGGTTTCGGTTGGATCTCGACCCACATCTTTCTTGCGACGATCGATGTAAATACTGGAGCGCTCGCGTTCGACGCGCGAAACGTCGACTTCGACCGCAAATGGCCCGACGGCTGGAGCGGTACGGCCATGCCGCACGGAACGGTATTCAGTAACTAAGGTTCTATGGGACGCGGAGGTTAATCACGCGGGATGAAGCGGTTTTATTGCATCGTGCCGGCTCTGGCTCTGCTCTTTTCAGCCACCCAGCCGGCGGTCGCGCAGACGGCCGCCGCCGTGCAGACGGCCGTCGTCCACCACGCCATCTCCGCTAATGCGGACGCGCAAGCGGCGTTCGATCGCGGGCTCGTCGACTACTATGCTTACAATCCTGAGGCGGCGGAGCACGAGTTCTATACCGCGGCCGATCTCGATCCGCATGCGGCCATGGCGTGGTGGGGTATCGCGCTCGGCAATGCGCCCAATCTCAACGTTCCGCCGAACGACGGGCGCGATCAGCAAGCCCGCGCCGCGATCCGTCACGCAAAGTCACTCGAGTCGTACGCCTCGACGGAGGACCGCGCATTTATCGATGCCGCCGCGGCGCGGTTCGACGACACGACGAAGGCGAAACTGGATACGCTTCAAGCCAACTATCGCGACGCGCTGCAACGCATCGCGGACGCATATCCCGACGATCCCGAGGCGGCGGCCCTGTATGCCGAAGCTGCGTTGTACGTCGCAGCCGGCGGCCGCCCTGCGCAGCGCGACGCATGGACCGTGGCGCAGCGCGCTGCGTTTACGGCGGGAGCGGCGGCGCTGCTGCCCTACTATCAAACGGAGCTCACGAAGTTTCCAAAGCACATCGGTTTGCTTCATTTCTACATTCACGCGGCACAAATGGCGAATCAATCCCGGCTTGCGGTGGCTGCCGCGATCCAACTCGCGGCATTCACGTTTCCGCCAGAGGATTCGCATCTCACGCACATGCCGGGGCATACGTTCTTCGACGTCGGGATGTATCAAGAGGCCTTGGATGTCGGCCAACGGTCGCTCGCGATGGACTACGCCGATTTTGCATGCTGCCACCCGGGGTATTACAGCGCTCCGCGCTACTACCACAATCATAACGTCACGTTTTTGCTCTATGCAATGACGCAGACGGGACATATGTCCGAAGCCGTCGCCGTCGCGCGCCGCGAAGACAATCCGGCATTTATGGCAAAGCAGCTCGTAGCGGTCGGCGATTGGAACGGCGTGCTGGCCGTTCGGTATGTAAAGGGACCCGATCCGGTCGTGGCCTTTGCGCGAGCGCTCGCGTACGCAAAGCTTGGGAACGCGGCGCTCGCATCCGCGGCGCTCGCGGATATTCCGGATGCGCCGTCCGACTCGCCGTCGCGGGCTGCGATCGTGGATGCGATGCGTCTCGCCGTTGGTGCGCAGATCGCCGTCGTCCAGCACGACGACGCAAAGGCGCTTCAAATGCTGGCGAAGGCGTCACTCGACGCGAGTCAAGGCGATCGATTGGCGGGCGGTGTGGAGTTCCCGACGCTCTACTATTATTCACCGCACATGGCGCTGGCGGAACTGGCGATCCGGCTCGGAAAGGCGGACGTCGCCGCAACCGCGCTGCAGGCCGAACTTGCGGCCAGCCCCGGCTCCAGCGCTGCACTGCAGGCCCTGGCCAAAGTACGTGCTCCGTAGCAGGCGATTTTGCGTTTTAGGGATAGCTCCTCACCAGGCATCGCGGTAGGGTGGGAGAACGCATAGGGTCTTCTCCGGAATACTTAGGAATACGTTAAGGGGGTCAAGTTGAAAGGTTTCGCAATTCCGCTCATTCTCAGCGGCGCAATCGCGTCGCTAGCGGTCGCCGCCGCGATCGCCAGCCCGCCGAACCTTACCGGGAGTTGGAACGTCCAGCAGACCGGCTACAACGGCACGACGACGAGCAGCATCACGCTCACGCAGTCGGGGAACGGCGTCGTGGGCACCAACGCCGCGAACGGCAACGGTTTCACCGGAACGTTCGTCACCGACGGGCAGATCAACGGAAAATGGCACGGCCCCGGCGGAGCCGGCTGGTTGACCGTGTACGTCAGCCCGAACGGCCACAGCTTCAACGGCTCGTGGGGCTACAACGGTAAAAAAGAAACCGGAACGTTCGTTGCCAATAAGGTTCTGCCGCCGTCGCCAGTCACGGCCGCCGGAAAATGGAACGTAACGGCCGCCGGCGGTCCCGCAGCGATGGTTGGGAAGATGGCCTGTACGCAATCCGGCCCGTCGGCCGTCTGCAAAGTTGGACCGGTTGTGATCAACGGAAAATTCAGAACGGCCGACAAGGTTCGTGCGACGTGGACGAACGGCGACAAAACCGGTTGGTTCTCGTTCTGGTTTAACGACGACAACAACAGTTTCAACGGCATCTGGGGCTACGGCTCGGACGACACCAAGCCGGTCGGCCGCGTCATCGGTCAGCGTTCTTTAAGCAACTAAGACGCCGCAGATCGCACAGACTCGGAGAAAAGGCCCCGACGAACATCGGGGCTTTTTCTCATTCGGCGGCGAATCCGAGAAGCGCGTGGAGATTCCTACTCTTCAAACGGCGCGATTGACGCTGCGCGGCCACCGTGCCGGCGATTTTCCGGATTGCTTTGCCATGTGGAGCGACCCTGACGTGACGCGCCATATCGGCGGCAAGCCGTCGACCAAGCCGCAAACGTGGATGCGGATGTTGACCTACATCGGCCACTGGTCGCTCCTCGGATTCGGCTATTGGGCCATCGAGGAGAAGGCAACGGGCAAATTCGTCGGAGATATCGGATTCGCGGACTTTCGCCGTGGAACGGTGCCCGCGATGTCCGACGTGCCCGAAATGGGATGGGCACTCGCCCCGGCGTTTCATGGTCGCGGGTACGCCACGGAAGCGGCTCGGAGCGCCGTAGCTTGGGCCGACGGTCATTTCGAATCGCCGCGCACCGTCTGCATGATCGACTGCGAGAACGCCGCCTCGGTCCGCGTCGCGGAAAAGTGCGGATACCGAACGTTCGAACGTACGGTCATCGACGATCGTGCCACCCTGTTCCTGGAACGCATGAGGGATTAGAAACGACATGGCGACGGAAAAGCCCCACTTAGCCCGCGAGCTCAACGCGTTCGACGCCACGCTTATCGTGATGGGCGGAATTATCGGAACGGGAATCTTCGTCAATCCATCGGTGGTTGCCGCACGCGCTCACACGACGCCGCTGATCCTAACCGCATGGGTCGTCGGCGGCATCCTCGCGCTGTTCGGCGGATTCGTGTTTGCCGAGCTTGCCGCGCACCGTCCGCAAGTCGGCGGTCTGTACGCCTACATGCGCGACGCGTTTCACCCGGTCATCGCCTTCGCGTACGGTTGGAGTGCTTTGCTCGTCTCGCAGAGCGGCGGAATGGCTCTGGCCGCGCTAACGTTCGCGCTCTACTTCAATCCGTTAGGCCATTGGCACGTACCGGCAGTCGTTTCCGCAGTCGCAATCCTCGCAATTTTCAGCATCATCAACTGTTTTGGCGTACGTGAAGGCGGGTTTACGCAGAACCTGTTTATGATTCTAAAGATCGCGGTTATTCTCGCGCTGATCGGCGCGGGGCTCTTCGTCGTACCGGCGGCCATGCAGCAGCCGGCGCTGAGCCTGCCGTCTGCGGGCTTGGGCGTGCTTGCAATGTTGGGCACTGCGATGGTCCCGGTTCTTTACGCGTACGACGGATGGCAGACGGCGAGCTTCATGAGCGGCGAACTCAAGGATCCGACGCGGACGCTGTCGCGCGGATTGGTGATCGGCGTGTTGGGCGTGATCGCGCTCTACGTGGTCGTGGTCATCGTTTGCCTGCGCGTGCTCGGCCCGGAGAAACTGGCTTTCTCGAGTGCGCCCGCGACCGACATCATGCATCTAGCCGGTCCGATATGGGAGTGGATCATCGCGATCGGTATCGGTCTGTCGACGCTCGGATTTCTTAGCAATCAGATTCTGACGTCGCCGCGCATCTACTACGCGATGGCGGTGGACGGCGATTTCTTCGCGAGCCTCGCCTGGGTGCATCCGAAGACCAGCGCGCCGGTGGTGGCGATCGCGCTGCAAGGCGTCTTTGCCATTGCGATCACGCTCGTCGCTACGGCCTTTCAAGCGCTGCTGGCCAGCTATCAGTCGATTCTCGACGGCGTGACGGTCATCGATTTTATTTTCTTTATCCTTGCGGCGGTCGCGGTGTTCGTCTTCCGATTCCGCGCGAAGGATCCGGGAAATGCTGCGGGCGGCTTTCGCGTTCCGGGACATCCGTATTCGACGGCGATCTTTGGAATCGTCAGCACGGCCGTCGTTGGATACACGATGTACGCATTTCCGAAAGACACGCTGCCGGATATTGCGATCCTCATCAGCGGCGTCCCGATCTACTATCTGTGGCGTCGGTTCAATGCGCGTGCGGCTCCTCGCACGCCTTGATGGTAGAATAGGGAATGATTATCCCGCTCGCGCTGCTGGCTGCCATGCCGTCGCTTGCCGCAACCCAGCCGCCGCAGGCGCAGCGCGCCGCTCTCGCCGTTCCGCACGCGCAGTCGTCACCGGTAACGACGTATCACAACGATCCATATCGCTCGGGACAATACGTCGTCGCGGGCCTGACGTTGAAAAGCGCGCCGCGTATGCGGCTGGTACGGACATTTACCGGGCGGGTGAACGGAGCGGTCTACGCCCAGCCGCTGTACTGGCGGCGGCCGAACGAGGACGGCGCCGGCGAAGTGATCGCCGCGACCGAAACCAATCACGTCACGGCGCTCGACGCGGCGTCGGGTGCGGTGATCTGGGATCGCGTTCTCGCGCCGCCCGTCCAGGGCGGAACGCTGCCGTGCGGCAACATCGCGCCGGAAGGCGTCACGGGCACGCCGGTGATCGACGCGGCAACCGGATCGCTGTACGTTGCTGCGACCGTACTCGCGAGTGGCGGGAACGTCGTTTCCATGGTGTACGGACTCTCGCTGAAGAGCGGGCGCGTGCTCCCGGGCTGGCCGGTCAACGTCGGTGCGAGCCTGTCGCGAATCAACTTTTTGCCAAAAGCACAGGGTGAGCGCGGCGCGCTGGCATTTCAAAACGGCGAACTCTACGTGCCGTACGGCGGCCGCTACGGCGATTGCGACGACTATCACGGAACCGTCGTAGCGATCCGCACGACGAAACCGGCCGTCACCGGAGCATGGCAAACCCTTGCAGTGCGCGGCGGCATTTGGTCGGTCGGGGGCGTCGCGATCGCCGACGGCAACCTCTTCGCGGTCACGGGAAATACGTCGGGTGCTCAGACGTGGTCGGGCGGTGAGGCGATAATTCGTTTGAATGCCGCGCTGAAGATGAACGGCGGCGCGGCGAGTTATTTCGCGCCGTCGAATTGGAAAGACCTCGACAACTCCGACGAGGATCTGGGCGGCTCGAATGCTTTACCACTCGACGTCGGCGGACGCAAACTCATCGTCGCGCTCGGCAAGGACGGCAATGCGTACCTGGCCGACCGCCTCAACCTCGGCGGCATCGGCGGACGGTTAGCGCAGACACCTGCGTCGACCGGCGAGATCATCGGCGGCGCAGCCACGTGGGTGGGTCCGGGTGCGGCGTTCGTTGCGTTTCAAGGAAATGGCGCCGCGCGCAAATGCGGTTCGAGCAACGGCCTCACGGTGCTGCGCGTTAACGGCGGCTCGAAGCCGTCGATCGCGACGGCCTGGTGCGCGGGGCTGAACGGCGCGGGCGACCCAATCGTCACGACCAGCAACGGCAGCGGCGATCGCATCGTCTGGGCGGTTGGCGCTGAGGGCGATAACCGGCTGCACGGGTACGACGCACAGAACGGCGCCGTCGTCTTTAACGGCGGCACCGCAAACGATCAAATGCAGGGCGTGCGGCACATGTCGACCATTCTAGCCGCACACGACCGTTTCTATGTGGCTTCAGATAACCGGATTTACGCGTTCGCGCTGCGCTAGCACTTACGCGTAAAGTTTCGCTCGACGCCCCTGGGCGCGACCAAATGCTTGCCGTCGGCCGAGAGCGTGACGGTTTGCGTTCCGTAATATACGAGCGAGACTTTGTTGCCGTCCATCGCCCAGTTACCGGAGACGTTTTGGTTGTCCGTCAAGCCGCCGTTCACGTCGAAGACGAAAGGTACGCCGCCCTTGTCGTCCCACGTCCACGTTCCGACCAAGTTCGTTAGCGAACAGCCGGTCGGCAGCGGCGTCGGTGTGGCCAACGGCGCGGTCTCCTTGCCGATGAAGGTCGCGTAAATGCGTTTGCAGAGATCGTCGGCCGAGAACAGGCTGGGCGGCACGACGACCGAGCAGGAGAAGTTCGCGACGTAACCGTTGCCGACCGGATAGCAGTTGATCACGGCCCCAGCCGAGGCGCGGCCGTTGCTGTCGCGGGGGCCGTACGCGAGCGACGCGCCCCCACCGGAAGCGGCGTTCTCGAGGTTGGCGTTGAGGGCGGTCTTCGCTTTGCTGTTGCAATCGTCGATCGACCCGGTCGGTTCCAGGTGGCGCAGCCCGGCCGATACGTCTAGAGCTCCGGTTGCGGCGACCGCGGACGACCCCAGCGCGAACGCGAGTGCTACGGCGAAGACGGCAATCCGAGGTACGAACGTTCGGCTCACGATAACCTCCATCAGTGCCGCAGATTAGGTGCGGGGGCGGGGCGGCGTCCGGTGCCGTTAGGCGCCTTGCGGAGCGGTTCCTACCGTTATTACGACGAGAACGGCGCAGAAGAACTCGCCGCGCAAGTCTGCCTCGACGAGCGATTGCAGCCACATCTGCGCGGATTGCGCATCGATGCTCCCGTCGCGCATCGCTGCTTCCATCGCCGGCTGCAGAATCGTTTCAAATGCAAGAGGCAAGGGCGGCTGCGAAACCGACGGCACGCTGGTCACGTTGGCAAACCCCGCTCGCACGAGCGTCCCGCGCGCCTCGCGTCCGGCCCAACCATTTGCGAGATGATCTACGAACGCGCGGACGATGCGTCGTGTGACGTCGCGCGCTGCGCCCGCGATGGCGATGGATTCCCAATCCTGGTCGAGCAGCAACGCGGTTCCACCGGGCACCAAAACGCGCAGCAATTCGTTCGCTGCCGGTTCCGGTACGGAGAGATGCTGGAACAACCGCTCGGCGCGTACGGCGTCGAAAGCCCCGTCCGCAAACGGCAACGCGCCGGCGTCGGCCGGCACAAAAGCGGCGTTCGCCGGGACGCCTCGGGCCCGTGCTTCTTCGATCATCGTTCGGCTCGAATCGACGCCCGTGACGTGCCCGGCCGCCCCAGCGATCTCGGAGATCGCCCGTACGTCGTCCCCGGTTCCACAGCCGGCATCGAGGACGCGCATGCCCGCCGAGAGGCGCTGGGCGGCATAGGTCGCTGCCTTGGTCTGCGCTGAAGTGCGCGTGGCGTTGTCGAGGTACTCGATCAGCGCCCGGCCGTCCAAGGCGTCGGCATCATTGAATTGCATCGTCCGGGAACCTCGCCGGACGTTCGTCCGTTTTCCTTCTGCGGGTCCATTCGGCCCATCCCTACCCGCCGTCGCGGTTCCTACGGCCGTCCGAAAGCCCACCGTAAAGATCTCCATACAAGCTTAAGCATTTGTCTGATTTTGGTCGACTAATCTTGCGGGTGAGTAGTCATGGAGGAACCACGGGGAATGCCTTGGATTAGCGCGAGTCCCGCGAAACCGGCCGCATCTACAGCGACCGCTTCGCTTGAATTTGTGACGACGGTCAGCGCTCGCGGCATCGCGCCGGCGAACGCGGTCGTCGAGCACTTGACGGCATCGGAATGCCGGTTTAGAACCGTCGTGTTCTTCGATCACGGTGACGTGATCGAGTTCGAGTTCGGAATCGAGCCGAGCGTGCTCGTGCGCGGCAGCGTCGTGTCCCGCACCGCAAAAGGTCCGCGCTTCGAATATCGGATGCGTCTGGACCGGATGAGCGCCAAAGAGATCGATCTTCTCGCATTCGCCGTGACCCAGAGCCATCGTCGCCAAGCCATCGCGCGATCCAATCAGCGCACGATCAACAAGCTTCCGACGACCGATCGCCTGACGCGCGAAAGCGTACGTGTCCTGGCGCAGTTCGCGATCACCTATCGCACGTCGAAAGAAGATTTCAAAGCGGGCAAAGCCGGGGACGTGTCGACCGGCGGCCTCTTGATGACGTGCGGCGACGCGCTCGTCGAAGGCACGCCGGTCGAACTGCGCTTCACGCTCCCGTCTGACGTCCTGAAGATCTATCCGGAAGAAACGCTCGCCATCGATATTCGCACCGCAACCGTCACGCGTTCGCGTCCGGATCCGCGGCGGCGCTTCGAAGAGATGGTAATCGGCGCTCGCGTCGTGTCGCAGCAGCCGGTGGGCAATGGAACCTATCGCTACGGCCTCGCTTTCACGAGTATCGACGGTTTCCAGCAAGAAGAGATCGCTCGCTACGCGCACGCCTCTCAACGGTCAAAAGCGCGACGCTAGATGAGGATTTCCATGCGGTGAAGAAGCCCTTCACCCCGCATGGACACTACCACAACCCCTAACGGATTCGGCGCGCTCGGCCTTCACGAAGCGTTGGTCGAAGCTGCCTCGGCCCTCGGATACGAGGAGCCGACTGCAATTCAGCGGGAAGCCATCCCGCCGCTGCTCCAGGGGCGCGACGTCCTCGGTCAAGCTGCAACCGGCACCGGAAAAACGGCCGCGTTCGCGCTGCCGATGCTCCACCTCATCGGTAAGACGGCCGAAGACGCACGGCGCGTTCGTGGATTGATTCTCGTGCCGACGCGCGAACTCGCGATGCAAGTCGCGCAGGCGGTTCACAAATACGGGCGTCTGCTCGGTACCAGCGTCCTGCCGGTGTACGGCGGTCAATCCGTCGGTCAGCAGCTTCGCGCGCTCAAGCGCGGCGTCGACGTGGTCGTTGCGACGCCCGGCCGCGCACTGGATCACATCAACCGCGGGACCCTCGATCTCAGCACGGTCGAGTTCCTCGTCCTCGACGAAGCCGACGAGATGCTCGACATGGGTTTCGCCGAGGAACTCGAGGCCATCGTCGCGGCCGTGCCGACGAAGCGCCAGACCGCTCTGTTTTCTGCGACGCTCGCGCCGCGCATCCGGAGTATCGCAAAGCGCTACCTGAACGACCCCGTGCCCGTTACCATCGCCAACGAAACGACGGCCGCCGGCGCGAAACCGCGCGTTCGCGAATCGGCGTACGTCGTGCAGCGCGCGTACAAGGCGGCGGCGCTGGCGCGGGTGATCGATATGGAGTCGCCGACCTCGACGATCGTGTTCTGCCGGACTCGCACCGAGGTCGACGAACTGACTGAGATTCTCGGCGCGCGCGGTTACCAGGCCGAAGCCATTCACGGCGGTTTTTCGCAGGAGCAGCGCGATCGCGTTCTGCGGCGCTTCCGCGAAAATATCTCCGACATCCTCGTTGCAACCGACGTGGCCGCGCGCGGCCTCGACATCGATCATCTATCGCACGTCGTAAACTACGACGTTCCGTCGTCGCCCGACGATTACGTGCATCGCATCGGCCGGACCGGCCGGGCCGGTCGCGAGGGAACGGCAATCACGCTGGTCGAGGCGCGCGAGCATCGCCTGCTGCGCAATATCGAGCATCACACGAAGCGCAAGATCTCGATTCAGCAGGTTCCGACCGCGCACGACCTGCGCGCGCGCCGGCTCGATCTTACGCGCGTCGCGCTCGAAGAGGCGCTGGCCGAAGGCGAGCTCGACAAGTACCGCTCGATCGTGGAATCGCTCGCATCCGAACACGACGTGCTCGACCTCGCTGCAGCGGCGGTGAAGCTGGCGGATCGTGCGCGCGAAGGCGGCGCGGAAGACGACGCGGACATCCCAACGACGCCCGCATCGCTTCCGCCGGCGTTTCTTTCGCCCAAAGGCGCTGGGAAGAAAGCGCCCCCGCGGTCCACGTTCGCAGCCCGCGGGGCGTCGAGCGATATGACGAAACTGTGGATCGGTCTCGGCCGCACGCAGCGCGTTGGGCCCGGGGACTTGGTCGGCGCGATCGCTAACGAGGCGCGCATCAACTCGCGGGAAATCGGGGCTATCGACATTGCGGACAACTTCTCGCTTGTCGAAGTTTCGAGCGCCCTAGCGGGTGATGTCGTCTCGGCGATGCGTGGCAAGACCATTCGCGGCAATAAAGTTAGTATTCGGATCGACCGCAAGAAGTAGCTTCTGTTCTGGCACCCTGGAGCGGAGCGCGTGCCTGGGGTCCATCCGGCAGACGCTCGAAAACCCCATCCTTGGGGTTTTCTACTTGCCTGTTTTTTCAAAACGTTTAAAGGAGTACGCCCTCCGGGCTTTTTTGAAAAAATCAGACACTGCCGGATGGACCCCAGGCACGCGCTCCGCTCCAGGGCGTCGTGACGAGTTTTTTTTCGGACGGGCCGAAAACAGGACGCTTTGTGGACGCTTGCTCGGCTACCATCGGTCCATGAATGCTCGGAGGAACGCTATGCTTTTGTCACGCCGTTTGCTCGCCGTAGGGACTCTCACTGCGTCGATCGCCTTCTCATCGGGCTGTGCGCAGCACGCCGGGACTACGGCGTTGCCCGCGCTGTCGGGGGTAAACGTTGGGCATAGCGGGGCGGCTACGGTTGCGGACGGGGCGATCGTGTGGACGCAGAGTGATGCGGTTAAGATTCTTCCGAATGATAAGCCGATCGCGAGGAATTCTTCGATCATTGCGGGGGGCGCGCTTGGGGAGAGTGTTTCTTATCAGGTTGTGGTTTCGGCGATGAAGGGTGGGTTGAGTAAGGTTGTGCCGGCGGTGAGCGATCTTTCGGATGGGCGTGGGCACGTGCTTTCTTCGGCGACGGATATTGTGTTGTACCGTGAGTTTTATTTGGATCTTACGAATAAGTCGGGGCAGTTCGGGCATACGGGGGAGTATCCGGATGGGTTGGTGCCGATCGGGAAAGATGCGTATTATCACGAGCAGCGCAATGGGGCGCCGTTCAATGTTGCTTCGGGGAAGAATCAGGCGGTTTGGATCGATTTTAACGTTCCGCCGAATGCGGTGCCTGGTCTCTACAAGGGTACGGTATTCGTTACGAGCGACGGCAAGATGTTGGCGAAGGTTCCGGTGGTGTTTACCGTGTGGAACTTTGCGCTTCCGGCTACGGCAACGCTGACGACGGCGTTTGGCTTTAATACGTATCAGGCGTACCTCGGACATTATGGCAGCGAGTGGAATACCGACAAGATCGTCACGCTTTCAAACCTCTATCAGGCTGAGGGTTTGAAGCATCGGATTTCGTTGTACGAGAATCAGGTCGAGAACCCGCAATACACGTATAACGCGCAGTCGCATAAGATCACCAACGTCGACTACACGCTCTTCGACGCGACGATGGTTCCCGTGATGGACGGCACGCTGCTGAAGAACGGTGCCGAAGCAACCATCGCTCAGGTGACCGATGACAACGACACCGCACCGGGCGCGACGCCCGGGCCGCAGGACGACGAGGCGCTTGCGTACTGGAAGACGATGGGAGCGTACTACGGCAGCAAAGGCTGGCTCACGCGCAACTTCTACTACGACGTGGATGAGCCGCAAACGAGCCAGGATTTCGCCACGGCCGTGCATCGCGCGGACCTCGTACACCAGGCCGATCCGCAACTTCGCGTGATGGAGACGACGACGCTGCACAAAGAGCTGATCGGGAAAATAAATATTTGGGATCCGAACGTTACCGAGTTCGACAACACGTACTTTCCGCCGCCGTCCGCGTACGCGGCGCGCCAGAAGGCGGGCGACAAGGTGTGGTTCTACCATTCGAACAGCTCGCTCAGCAGCGGCGGCCCGTGGCCGAACTTCTTCGTCGACGCCGGCATGAACGACGCGCGCATCCTCGGCTGGTTGGCGTGGCGCTACCGGCTCGACGGGTTCCTGTACTACGCGACGACGCTCAACTATAACCGCACGGCGGATCCGTGGACCAACGTTTGGAACTTCGGCGACAACGGCGACGGCGTGCTGTTCTACCCCGGCAAGACGTCGCTCATCGGCGGCAAGCACGACATTCCGTGCGACTCGATTCGCCTGAAGGAAGTGCGCGCCGCGCTTCAAGACTACGAATACATGGAGCTATTGCATAAGAAGGGCCAAGACGGCTTCGTCGACGCGCTCGTGCGCAAGATCGCCTCCAAGATGAACGTCTACACGCAAAATGGAGACGCGCTTCTCAAGGCCCGCGAAGAGATGGCCCAGCGTCTTCAGGGGAAATAGGCGGAGCGAAAACTAGCAGCCTAAACAGGCTTCGGCCGGGTGGTTGATCATCTTGTCGTTCCAGTACGACCAGTTGTCGAGATTGGCCATCGCTTGGCTCGAGAGATCGCCGTTGGCGGAGCGAAAGGCGTCGATCTGTTTCTGAGAGGCCTTCGCGATCTCGACGGCTTTCGCGCGGTCGCTCGTAACGCCGTCGTGCGTGAGTACGAATGCCTGGATGTAGCGTATCTGTGAAATCGTGGTCAAGGCGTCGGCGCGATCGTCCGTCTTGCCGGCGCTCATGCAGGTCTGCGCCTTCGCGATCGCATCCCCGAGTTTCGCGACGTACGTTTGGGCCGCCGCGCCTTGCAGTTTGTGCACGTCGGTTCCCTGTGGAAGTGCGGCGTCTTGCATGTCCTGCGCGGTTTTAAGCGCGGGACACGCGGCGCGGACGGCGGCGGGAGCTGCGGCGCAAACGGCCGCGAGTAGAACTGCGAGAAGAGCGATGCGCATGCTTGCGCGTTGCGGCCGCCCGGACCGGAACTCCTCTTGCAGGCACGATTCACGCGCGGCTGAAACGTCGATGCAGTATAATCGAGGGCACGATGGCTAGAAAACGTGAGATATCCCACTCGGCCGACCCCGGGATCGCGACCGTCGCCGCGCTGATCGGCGAACCGGCGCGCGCGGCCATGCTGTGCGCGCTGCTTGACGGCGGGGAACGCCCGGCGGGCGAGCTGGCGCTGTTGGGCGCCGTTGCGCCAAACGCGGCGAGCGCACACCTTGCCAAGCTCGTCGCGGGCGGCCTGATCGTCGCGCGAACCGAGGGACGCCAACGATTGTTCCGCCTGGCGGGTCCGAACGTCGCGCGCGCGGTCGAGGCGCTGCTCGCAATCGCACCGCCGCCGAAGATCGTCGCACTATCGCAGTCGCGCGTCGCGGGAGATCTGCGCGCGGCGCGATCCTGCTACGACCATCTCGCGGGGCAGCTCGGCGTCGCGGTCACCGAGGCGCTGGTCGGACGCGGAGCGCTCGTTCCCGACGCGCAGGCCTATCACCTAACAGGACGCGGCGCGGAGTTTTTCACGTCGCTGGACGTCGACCTGGAGGCGCTGCGCGGCACGCGCCGGCATTTTGCGCGTCAATGTCTGGACTGGAGCGAGCGGCGCCCGCATCTCGCGGGCGCGCTCGGTTCCGCTCTGCGCTCGGTCTTTCTGCATCGCAGCTGGGTTGCGCGAAAACCCGGCGGCCGCGTGCTGCGCGTTACGCCCGCGGGCCGCGAATGGTTGAGCGCGACGCTTTCGATCGACCTGACGCAGTAGCGTTAGCGCCGCTGCGCGACGATGAAGACTTTTCGCACGCGCGGTGGCCTGCCTTCGCGGGCGATTCCTTCCCGCGCCTCCCCGAGTAAGCTCGATGCCGCATCTCCCATTTCGTCGCGCAGCGTCCGTTCGCTTTCGAGCAGTGCGCGATACAAAATCAACTGACGTTCGTTCCAGCCGGTCAGCACTTCGTGCGTTCGAATGGCGAGGCCGGCCGAATCGAAGATCGTTGCGTAGTCAGCGACCATACCGGGAAGCGGCGCATCGGCGGATAGCGTCTCCCACGACGTCGCGACGGCGTAGCCGCCGGCGCGCAATACCCGTGCGATTTCGTTTGCAGCGAGCTCTGCTTTCATGAAGATGAGTGCGTCGATACAAACAACGGCGTCAAACGCTGCAGAGGATAGTCCCGTCTCTTGTGCGTCGGCGACAACGAACCGCGCTCGTGCCGCAAACCCGCGATCGTTCGCGAGCGCGGCTGCGGCATCGACAGCGGCTGCGGAAAAGTCCACTCCTACGAGGGCGCTGCCGGTTTGTTCGGCAATCCAGAGGCCGGCGCCGCCGGTTCCACAGGCAAGGTCGACGAACGAATCGCCCTCGCCGACGCGTATTTCACGCGCGATTCGCGCCAATTCGTCGCCGCCGATGCCGTTGAATGGAATCAGCCACTCCGGGAGTTCCGGCGTTGCCGCGCGCATGGCTTCACGATACGAGCGACTCGCCGAAAGGGCCGCGAAGACGCGATCGAAGCCGTCGCGAGCATTCATCTTTTCATAATCAGCGGAAACGATGTGAGAGTCCTGGAATGCCCGTAGATGAGCCTTCGTCCGATCCTGGCGTCATTTGCCTGTGCGGTAGGTTTGTCGGCCTGCTCGATGGCTGGGGCGGCACTTCCCGGCGCGCAATCGGCGCCGGCAATGAACCGCGCATATGTGCTCGGCGCGCGTCCGTTCCTCGGCGCGAACGCCGGTAGCGGCGTCACCGGTAGCGCGCTCTGTCCGGTTGCGCAGGCGGGTTTCGGACAGTGCCACGCGATTCGGCGGACTGACTCACGCGAAGTTTCGGCGCGCGACCCGCGCGCATTCGTGCCATTCTACGAGAAGGGATGTTTCCAAGGAAACGCTGTTTGCTACTCGCCGCAGGATCTTTGGCAGGCGTATAATCTGCCGTCGACTTCAATGGGTGCCGGTCAAGTCGTCGCCGTCGTCGACGCGCACAACGACCCATCCGCAGAATCAGATCTTGCGATGTACCGGGCGAAGTTCGGTCTTGCGCCGTGCAGTTCGAACGACGGCTGCTTTCGGAAAGTCGGCCAGGGCGGCTCGTCCAAGCTCTTGCCGGCCGGAAGCGCATGGCGCGCCGAAGAGTCGTTGGATCTCGAGATGGTGTCGGCCGTCTGTCCCAACTGCCGGCTCATTCTCGTTGAAGCGTCGTCGAATAGCCTCGCGAACCTTGCCGCCGCGGAAAACGAAGCGGTTCAGCTCGGCGCGACCGTCATTAGCAATTCTTGGAGCGCGCCCGAGTGGACCGCCGACGATCCGGCATTCGATCATCCCGGCGTTGCGATTACCGCAAGTGCCGGCGACAACGGGTACGCTTCGTGTTTACCCGACTACGGATGCGAGGGCCCGCAGGAGCCGGCCGGCTTTGCATCGGTCATTTCGGTCGGCGGCACGCGCTTGATACCGAACGTATCGGCGCGTGATTTCGCCGAACGGGTATGGAACTGCCATCAAGACGTGCCCGCTTCGTGCGGCCTCTCGTCGCTCTCCGCCACCGGCAGCGGCTGCAGCGTGCTCGTTCCGAAGCCGAAGTGGCAGACGGACACCGGATGCACGATGCGCTCGTATAGTGACGTTTCGGCGGTTGCAGACGTCGTCACAGGCGTGATGGCGGTCGACGACGGCGAATGGACGATTTGGGGCGGCACCAGCGTAGCCTCGCCGATCGTCGCCGCAGCGATCGCGCTGGCCGGCAACGCGAAGTCGCTCCACGGTGCGAGCGCAATTTGGCGCTCGCAGGGCGCTCATTTCTTCGACGTTACCGTCGGCAACGACGTCGTCGTCAGAGCTGCCGGACGCGGTCACGATCCGGGCACGTGCCCGCCCGTATACGCGTACATTTGCGAAGCCCGCCGAGGTTTCGACGGCCCGACCGGCTGGGGCACTCCGAACGGCATCGCGGGGCTGTAGGCGTCCCGTCTTCGCTGTCCGGCGCGGAGTTGGCCGCAAGGCGCACTTTCTTCCTCGCGGTTTTACCAAATGTAGAAAGGCGGGGCCGACGGGTTGTGCAATCGGATGGGCAATCACCCGGCGCCCACCTTGAGAGGGAAACGATGTCCGAACTGCGCGATTTCCTGACGCTTTCCTATAGCGAACTCGAAGAGCTGAACCTGACGGCAAAGAAGCAGCGCAAGAACCGGGTTGCGCCCGACAAGCTCGAGGAAGAGCGCTTGAAGTATCTCAAAGGCGAACCGCGCATCAAGGCGGTTACGGTGATGTTCAGCGACCTCGAAGGCCGGCTGCACATGCTGGACTACGACAAGAAGTTTCTCCTCGGCTCGTACGATAACCTCACGTTCGACGGTTCGTCGATTCGCGGATTCACGGCGCAGCGCGAAAGCGATCTCCGGCTCTATCTCGACTGGAGTGCGTTCTATTGGGCGCCGGCCGACGTGTTCGGTGCCGGTAAGGTGCTCGTTTTCGCCGACGTCATCGACAAGGACGGTTCGCCGTTCGCCGCCGACATTCGCGGCCGCCTCAAGCAGTTCTCCGACGAATGCTTCGACAAGCATGGCTACACGCTCAACGCCGCCAACGAGATCGAAGGCTTTCTCTTTAAGGGACTCGACGCGGAGCGCCGCTATCACGAAACGAACGCGTTCGAATACGTCAATACCGGCGGTTACTATTATTCGCTGCCGGGCGACCCGCTGCGCAACTTTATCGACATGGTGGCCGAAGTCCAGCGGGCGATGGGCTTCCAAAATGAGAAGGATCATCCCGAAGTCGCACCCTCGCAGTTCGAGATCAACTACTCCTACGGTGAGGTCGTTGCCGCCGCCGACCAGATCCAGCTCTACAAACTCATCTGCCGCCAAGTAGCGACGAAGCTTGGGATGACTGCCAGCTTCCTGCCGAAGCCGGTGGTCGGCGTCAACGGCAGCGGCATGCACACGAACGTTTCGATCAGCAAAGGCGACAAGAATCTCTTCTGGGATCCGAAGGGCGAGGAGAAGATCAGCGAGTTCGCTTGGGGATTCGCCGACCGCATTCTCTCGTACGGCAACGACATCTGCCTCCTGCTCAATGCGAGCGTAAACTCCTATCGCCGCCTCGACCCGCACTTCGAGGCACCGAACCAGATTACCGCGTCGGCCGTCGATCGCGGATCGATGGTGCGCATTCCGATCGGCAACGAACGAAGCTCTCGGGTCGAGGTGCGCTCGGTCGCGCCGGATGCGAACCCATATATGGTGATGCTCTCGGTCTTTCGAACCGGCTTAGACGGCTCGATCGCCAACGTCAAGGATCTGCGTCACGCTAAGCGCTACCTGCCGGACAACATCTACGATGCGCTCTCGGATTTTCGCAAATCGAAGTGGACGAGCGAACTGCTCACCGACGATGTGAAAGAGCGCTATGCGGAGTTAAAACAGGCAAGTGCCGATCGCTGCCCGCGTCTCCTCGGCACGATCGTCAAAGCGCAAGAAGTCCAATACCACCACGAAGTCTACAACCAGTTTCTCTGGAATTTATTCTAAGGCGTGATCTCACTTTCCATCGATTGAAGCTGCATCTGCAGCGGGTCGAGCGAGACGTGGATGAAGCCGACTTGCGGGCGGTCGAAATCCACGATCAGGTTGAGCACGATCGCGAACGCGGCTGCGTAAAGGATGGTTAGGCCGAGAGGCCGTGACTTTACGCGCGCGAATTGGAAGCCGATCACTATTGCGCCGAGCATGACGAGCACGAACGTCAGCACGAGGACAGAAACTGGGACGTGGTGCGTGAGCGCCGCCACTTGTTCCGCTGAGACGTCGATCGTATCGTTCAGCGTGCTCATTAAAAGCGATTTTCCAAGGTCGTTCGGATGCAGGCGCAGGGCGCTCGAGGCCAATTGCCACAGTTGCGCTTGCGTTCGAGCGGAGTTGCGCATGATCTGCGCGTGCCGTTCGGTGAGGCCGGGTGTCGAATACGCTTCGAGTCGCTCGCGCGTGTAGTCCGTGAGCAGGCGCCGAAACGCGATCGTATCGTGCGGGGCGAGCTGGTCCGCGCGCAGCCACGTGGTTCCGATCGAATTCGCCTCCTGTACGACCAGCGCGCGACGCGCGTCGTACCGGCCTTGGGCTTGAGCGTAGGTGAGGCCGAGCATAAAGGCTACCAGCGTGAGGATTCCCGCTCGAAGCGTATCCCAGGATTTGTCGTCGACGCTCGCGACGTTCTTCTGTTGAGACACGCGATACGTGATCTCGACGCCGCAAAGCATGATGGCGACTAGCACCAACGTTAGCAGCACGGGATTGGATTGAAAAACGAGGTTGCTCATCAGTGGCTCCGTTCTTGCGTTTGCCGTGGGGCGTTCTTTCAGAACTTCTTCACGCCTGCGCTCCCAACTGAGGAGCCGCCCCAGGTGCCAGCGAAACGGCTTGCGCTGTGGAGCTCTTGCGCTTTTCCGACCTCGAATGCCACTATGGCGCCCGCGAAATCTTTGCCGGAGCCGGTGGCGTTTTGAACGACCGCGAGCGCGTCGGGCTGGTCGGCCCGAACGGTGCCGGCAAATCGTCGCTGCTCCGCCTGCTTGCCGGCGTCGAGGCGCCATTCGGTGGGACGATCGTGCGGGCCAAGGACGCGACGCTCGGCTATCTCGCGCAAGGCGTCGCGGACGAGACCGAGGCAACGCTGCAGCAGCTGATCGATGCCGCGCTCGAACGAGCGCCGCATGAGGAATGGGGGCTGCGCAATAAGACGTTACGAACGATGCTCGCGGCATTCGGTTTTACCGAGGCTGAATTCGCGCAGCCGCTGCGCTCGTTTTCGGGCGGCCAGCGAGCGAAGGCGGCCCTCGCGCATCTGCTGATCGACGATCCGGACTACCTAATTCTCGACGAGCCAACGAACCATCTCGATATCGCCACCGTACGCTGGCTCGAGTCGTTCATCTCCGGCGACAAACGCGGTTATATCGTCGTTTCGCACGACCGCTACTTCTTGGACCGCGTCGCCGACCGCATTTGGGAGCTCGAACGCGGCAAGCTGCATACCTATGCACCCGCGAAGGCGCCCTACACGGCATTCCTCGAGCAAAAGGAAGCGCGGCTGGAACGGGAACGGCGCGACTACGAGCGCTACATCGCCGAACGCGAAAAGCGCCGCGCCACGATCGCCGGCTTGCGTACGACGCACACCTCGTCCGACTACGGTCAAGTGCGCAGCCGCGAGAAGCAGCTCGCGCGCGTCGAAGCGACGACGGCCGCTCCACCGCCCGCCCCGGAGCGGCGCAGCATCGCCGTGCGGCTGGCGTCCGCGCGTCGGGCGACGAGCGGTTTCGCATTTGAAACGAAGAATTTAGCGAAAGCCTATGCGCGGCCGCTCTTCAACGATCTGACCGTCGATCTCGCGCAAGGCGAGCGCCTGGCAATCGTCGGGCCCAACGGAGCGGGGAAATCGACGCTCTTGAAAATTCTCGCGGAGCAGTTGGTGCCGGATCGCGGAACGCTGCGCTACAATCCCGCCGCGCGCGTTGCCTATTTCGCGCAGAGTTCGCTGGATCAACTCGATCTTTCGAAGACGGCCGTCGAGGCGGTGCTGGCGGCAGCGCCCGTAACCGACGAGCAGGCGCGCGGATTACTCGGACGCATGCTGCTCGGCGGAGAAGCCGCCGATAAGCCGGTCAGCGATTTTTCGGGCGGCGAGCGGCGGCGCATTATGCTTGCGTGTTTGATGGCGCGCCGTGCCGACGTGCTGCTGCTCGACGAACCGACCAACGACTTGGATATCGACAGCCGCGAAGCCCTCGAAAGCGTTCTCGACGAATACGAAGGCGCGATCGTCGTCGTTTCGCACGATCGATACTTGCTGTCGCGGATCTGCGAGCGCGTGCTCTGGATCGCAGGCGGCGCGTGGGGCGTCATCGACGGCGGCTACGACGCGTACGAACGTTCCGAGCGCGAACGCGAACGCGCCGAGCGCGAGCGCGGTCTCGAAGGGGCCGCCGAGCGCTCGAAGGCGTCGCGCCAGACGCCGCTCAAAGTGCGTTCGCAGCTCGAAACGCGAATCGCTCGCGTCGAACGCGAGATCTCGGCGCTCGACGCGCGCAAGGCCGAGATCGACGCACTGTTCGCTCAAGTGGAACTCTACGAGGACGGTGCGCGCGTAAAAACGCTCCAAGCCGAGCTGGAGTCGATCGGCCGGCGCAACGCCGAGCGCGTGGCTGAATGGGAGACGCTCCTAAGCGACTACGAAAAAACCTAAGCGAGGAATGCGCGTTTGGCGGCGAAGTACGCTTCGATGAAGTTTTCGCACGCGATCCTCCTCTCGTTTGAGGGACCGGACCCCTACTCGATGGTCGGCGGCCTCGGCACGCGCGTTACCGAGTTGAGCGCGGCGCTCGCCGCGAGCGGCGTCGAGACGACACTCGTGTTCGTCGGCGATCCGAATCTGCCGTCAATCGAGCGTATCGGCCGCGGCTTAACGTACCGGCGCTGGTGCCAGTGGATCTCGGCGCATCACCCGGGCAACGTCTACGACGGCGAGTGGGGGAAGATTCCCGATTACACGCGCAGCGTCGCGCCGGTCGTCGTCGACGAGATCGTGCGCCCGGCGGCAGCGCGCGGCGAACGGGTGCTCGTCATTGCGGAAGATTGGCAGACGAGCTGGGCGACGATCGAACTCGACCGCATCTTGCGCGAAGCCGGCCTGCGCTCTTCCGTGACGATGATGTGGAACGCGAACAACACGTACGGCTTCGATTCGATCGATTGGAACGCGTTACAGCGTGCGGCGCGTATCACGACGGTGAGCCGGTACATGAAGTTCGAGCTTCAGATACGCGGAAAAGAAGCGCTCGTCATCCCGAACGGAATCCCGGATCGCATCCTCGGCGGCCCGCCGGAGGATCTCGTTGCGATGACGGCGTCTGCCCTGACGCAGCGCCCGCTTTTCGTGAAAGTCGGACGCTTCGACGAAGACAAGCGCTGGATGCAGGCGATCGAAGCCTTCGCACTCGTTCGAGCGGCGCATCCCGGTGCGAAGCTGGTGACGCGCGGCGGCCGCGAAGCGTACGGTGAAACGATCTTCGATCGCGCGCGGCAACTCGGGCTTTCGGTGGACAGCGTGAAGGTTGCATCGCGCGAACCCGAACCGCTTCTCGACGCGCTGGCGGCTGCGAGCGCCGACGTGGTCGACATCCGCAGTTTCGTCCCGGAAGAGCTCCTCTTTGCGCTTTACCACGTTGCCGACGCGGTGCTCGCCAACAGCGGAAAGGAGCCGTTCGGCTTGGTCGGCCTCGAAGTGATGGCGTCCGGCGGATTGGCGGTGACTGGTGCGACGGGCGAAGACTATGCCGAACCGTTTTCCAACGCGATCGTTTGCGACACGGGCGACGGCCGCGAACTGGCCGTCTACTTAGAGGCCGTCCTGAGCGACGATCGGCTGGCTCGCTCGATTCGTTCCGCGGGAGAGGCGACCGCCGAGCACTACCGGTGGTCGGCAGTCCTCGATGTCTTAGCAAGCAAGGTAGCGTACGCCTTCGTCTAGATTCGCGACGCACGGTCCCGGCACGCGCCACTGATACGGTGCGATAAACCGGGCTGCTTCGCTACTAGAGGAGATTGGAATGAAACGCCGGACCACCACGCTCGCATTTCTGCTTACCGCGGCACTCGCGGCATGCCAGGGAGTATCCACATTCGCACCACCAGCCGGATCGATGGACGACGCTTCGACCGCGCAAAGCACACGCGCCCCGTTGCCGGCGCCGTACGACACGGTCCTCTCGAGTTTTCCCGATGCAAGTGAGGCTTGCAGCGCTCCCAACGTAAAAATTCCCGGAAAATACATCTCAATGATCGCATCCGGTGGGACGAAGGGCAGCACCTTTACCTCGTCGGGACCGCTGAACCTTTGGCTCCTTGAAAAGGCTACGAAAGGGACGAAGCCGACGCCCACACCGAGTTCGAAACCAACTGGGAACCCGTCCACGGGCCCAACGGCGTCGCCGACACCCAAGCCGAAACCGATCGACGTGTACTTCTACACCGGAACGTATACGACGAGGCGATCGAAGGAAACGGGCTGCGCGATTCTGATCGTCTCGGTGAGCGGCAAGGCAATCAGCAAAGGCGAGGGAAGCGGAATCGCGGTCGACACCGTGCAGTACGCGGCGAAATACGTCAACGTCGACCCATTGACGTATGGCCCGTTGCGAGAAACCGTTTCGAATCTGTCTGCTTCCGGCGGACGCGGTTCGGTGACGATGAAAACCGCAAAGGGCAAGCTCTACGACACGGCTTCGATCACACTGACGAAGCGCGACGAAATCAAATACCCGTAAGCGAATCGGCGCGCGAGGACTAGCGGTTCGACGCCAGGGTATCAAGCAAGCGCACGCTTGTGACTATGGAAGGGGGACGCCGAAGAAGGGCGTCCCTACTTTTACGTTCGCTGCAAGCGCCGCTCGCATCGCAAACGAAGGTAAACCCGTTCCGCTTTAGATCTGGAAGGATGGCCCATGAGACTTCGAACCACGATGTTCGCGTTCGTCTGCTCGGCTGCAATCTTGGCGGCTTGTCAAGGAGGATCGACGTACGCACCTGCGACCGCTACCATGAACGACGCCTCGCAAGCCTCACACTTCCGCGCGTCGCTTCCGGCACCGTTCGACAAGCTGTCGGCCCTCCAACCGGACGCCGCGGGCTGCGACGCACCCGACATGAAGATTCCGGGAAACTATATTTCGATGGCGGCGTTCGGCAGCCAAAAAGGCACCACGTTCACGTCGACTCCCGGCATTTTTTCGACCTGGGCGCTATCGAAATATACGAAGGGAACGAAACCGACCGCGACCCCGAGCACGGGACCGACGGCAACGCCGACGACGGGACCCACGCCGAAGCCGGTCCAAGTCTTTCTCTACAGCGGTACGTATACGACCAAGAAAACGAAGCAGACCGGGTGCGCGATTCTGTTCGTGACGAAGAGCCACAAGCCGATCATAAAAGGCTTGGGCAGTGGATTCGGGGGCGGTAACCCACAATTCAGCGAGCCGTACATCAAGACGAGTAAACCTTCCGTGCTCGGGAATCTCAGCCTGACGATAACCGGACTCTCCGCCTCGGGTGGTCATGGAAACGCCGTGCTGAAGACGATGAAGGGGAAGTTGTACGACACGGCAGTGTTCACGCTGACCAAACGCATCAGCAGTATCTTCTAGCCGCGCGCTAAAACTTCGATGCGTTGGGCGAGTTCTTCGGCATGGCGATCGGCGCCGTCAGAGGAGTCCCCCTCCGCGTAGACGTTGAAAATAGGATCGGACGCGTCGGGGAGCACGAGGACCCAGCCCCCGTCGCGTCCGATTCGAATTCCGTCGGTCAATTCGACGTTCTCGCCGTGCGTTTCGTCGAGCAGCCGTCGCATGATTTGGCCCTTACGGTCCCACGGGCAATGCACGCGGCGCGATGCGAGGTGCCAGGCGGGAAGTTCGTCGACGAGTTCGGAGAGCGAGCGGCCTTGCGCGGCGAGCAGTTCCATGATCTTTGCCGCGGCGTAAAGCGAATCGAAGACCGGTTGGAATTCCGGGAAGATCAGTTCGTAGTTCGAACCGCCGGCAAACGCGAGGGTGGCCGCCTCGCGCTCCGCGAGAGCCATCAGCGAGCGCCGGTCGCTGCGCGTGCGAACGATGGTCGCGCCGTATGCCGCCGCCACGCCTTCCAGCGCCGCGGGCGCCATAACCGGCACGGCGATGCGAGCGCCGGGGACCTTCTGCGCGACCAGCATCGTGACCAGCGCCAACAGTTGCGGCCCTTCGATCGTGCGGCCGCGATCGTCGACGAGGACGAGCGCTTCGCCATGCTGATCCAGGAGTATGCCGAGATTGGCGCGCAGCGACGTCGTCACGTTTCCGAGCTGTTCGAGATGCCGTCCGCGATTGGCCGCGAACGTCAATACCTTCGTGTTGTCGAAATACGCGTTGAGCGCGATCATCTCAACGTTGAGGTTGCTCAGGATGCGCGGCAGGATCTGCGAAGCGTTTCCAAACGCATAGTCGATCACGACGCGCAAATTTGCATCGGAGATCGCCCGCGGCGCGAGCGCCTTTATGAATCCGCTGGTATACGCCTCGAGCGTGCGCTCCGGGAAGTCGAGTTTGCCGACCGATTCCATCGGCGTCCGCCGAAAATCTTCGCGAAAGAAGATATTTTCGATCTTCCGCTCGGTGACCGTGTTGACGTTCACGCCGCGAGAATCGTAGAACTCCACCAAGAACTCGCTAGGGTCGCGCGGAGATATTCCCGTGTGCACGCCCGCATCGCCCGAGTTGCGGACGGTATAGCGCGACATCGGCGTCGGCATCTCGCGTAGGTCCTGGACGTTGACGCCCACGCTAAGCAGCCCGGCGATCACGCAGCGATTCGTGAGGCGCGATGCCGGATGCGCGTCGCGGCTGGTCATCACGCTCTGTCCCGGCTTCAAGGTCGAGCCGAGCGCCTGCCCCAGCTTGAGCGCGAACTCCGGCGTGATTTCGATGTTGGCCAGTCCTGCGACGCCGTCGTCGCCGAACAGCGATCCAGGCCACTTGATGCCGTAGATGAGCGACATCGAAACGATCGCTCCGGAAGCGACCGACTTATCCGGCCAGAGTTTGATATTCGACGGGACGGTTGCGCCGCTGCCCAGCGTGCTGTTGCGCCCGATGACCGCGCCTTCGGCGATGGAAACCCGGTCCTTGACGATCACGCGATCCGCCAGCGTACAGCCGGTGAGCGTGGCCTGCTCGCCGATGTAGACGTCCTCCCACGCGACCGTTCGCAACAGCTTCGCGTCGGCGGCCACGATGGTCGAGTTGCCGATCGCGCAGAGTTCTTCGATCACGGCGCCGCGCTCGATCGTCACGTTTTTCCCAAGAACCAGCGGCCCTTGCAGGCGCGCCTCCGGATGGACGTTCGTATTTTCCCCCGCCCAAATGCCGTGCGCGATCTGCGTGCCCGGAATCTCGACATGCACCGCGCCGGTGAGCGCGTCGTAGTTAGCCTGCTGGTACTGCTGCAGGTTGCCGATGTCGCTCCAATAGTTGGTTGCAACGAAACCGTAGAGCGGCTTGCCGTCGCGCAGCATGAACGGAAAAATGTCTTTGGAGAAATCGTAGTTTTTGCCGGCTTCCATGTACTCGAAGATCTCCGGCTCGAGCACGTAGATGCCGGTGTTGATGGTGTCGGAAAACACTTCGCCCCACGACGGCTTTTCCAAGAAGCGCGTGATGCGCGAGGAGTCGTCGGTGACGACAACGCCGAATTCGAGCGGATTCGAAACGCGTTGGAGCGCGATCGTTCCCTTCGCACGGTTGCGTTCGTGGAAACTCAGCAGTGCGCCAAGATCCATATCGGTGAGCGCATCGCCGGAAATGATGACAAAGCGTTCGCCGGAGAGATACTTCTCGGCGAGTTTTACGGCGCCCGCCGTTCCGAGCGGCGTGTCTTCGACGACGTAGTGCATCCTGACGCCCATTTCGGATCCGTCTCCGAAGTAATTTTCGATTTCATCCGCCAGGTAGTGCAGGGTCGCGATGACTTCGGTAATCCCGTGACGGCGCAGCAGATCGACGATGTGATGCATCACCGGTTTGTTGGCAACGGGTGCGAGCGGCTTGGGGCGGCTGGACGTAAGCGGGCGAAGGCGGGAACCTTCACCGCCGGCCATGACCACGGCTTTCACGCGACTACCTCCGCGAAGAACGTCCCGGTTAGCTGCAAGCGGCCGTCGCCTTCGAGATCGTCCACGCTCACGGTACGCTTGCGGCACCAGTTCGGATGCTCGTTCACCGTCCCCGGGACATTCACTGCATCGATTTCAGATAAGACGTCTTCCAATTGCACGACGGCCGCAATCGAGCGGGTCTCCGCGAGGAAGCGGTGCACGGCGGCCGTGAGTTCGTTCAGGTGGGCCGGCGTGCCGTTCTGCCTCGCGTCGTCGCGCAAACGCTCCGCCGCTTCAGCCTCGATCGCGCCCGCCGCGAGGAGCGCGTCGATTAGCTTGAAGCGCGCCGCCCAACGGTCCTCGCCGGCTTCACGCTGCGTTCGTTCGTCGGGATAGAGCGCCAGCGTCGCGCGCAAGGCCAAGTCGCCGCCCGTCCACCAGCCGCCGAGTGGCGGCAGATCGTGCGTCCCCACGCTCGAGGCCGCGCCGCGCGGATAGGTCCCCGGCTCGAGAAACGCTCCCGTCTGCCAGTTACGCTCGAAGTAGACCAGGCGCGACGATAGGACGCGTGCGTCGCGCAGGCGTTCGCGAAATCCGTCGGGCACGGTACCGAGGTCTTCGCCGATTACGGCACACCGCTGCCGTACGCTCTCGCGGGCGACGACAGCCAGCAAGTCTTCGAGCGGATAGCGGACGTACGCGCCTTCGAGCGGCGAGGCGCCGCGCGGAATCCAGAAGCAGCGCCGCAGCGCCATTACATGATCGATGCGCAGCGCGCCCGCGTGCTGCATGTTGGCGCGAAGCAGCCGGGCGAACGGTTCGTAGTCGCGTTCGCGCATGGCATGCGGGGACATCGGCGGCAAACCCCAGTTCTGACCGAGCGCGTTGAGCGGATCGGGCGGCGCGCCGAGCGAGGCACCGCCTAAGATGGTTCGTTGATCTGCCCACGCATCCGCGCCGTTGAGTTCGACGCCGACCGCAAGATCGCGGTAGATGCCGCACGCCATCGGCGCGCAAGCCGCAGCCGCCGCCCCAAGCTGCTCGTGAGCGAGCCACTGCACGTAGGCGAAGAACTCGACTTCTTCCGCGTGCTCGGCTGCGAAGGCAGCGACTGCCGTCGACTCCGGCGAGCGATATTCGAGCGGCCACTGCTGCCAGCCATAGACGCCGTCGAGCATGCGAAAGTGTTCGGCCATCGCTTCGTAGCGCGCGAGAAGCTGGAGCGGTTCGCCCTGTTCCTTTATGAAACGCGCAAACGCCGCGCCGCGCGGCGTGCCGGCTTTCAGATGATCGCGCCGGAACGAACGGTGCATTCGCTGGAACGCGCGCCACTTGAGGCGCGCAACGCGCTCGTAGTCGATGAGCGGTTCGGCGCGGAGTGCTTCGAGCTCCGCGGCGACAGGCGCGTCGTCAGGCGAGAATTCGGGAACGGCCGTCGGGTCGATGTAGAGCGCATTGAGAAAGAGCCGGCTGGATGGTGCGTACGGGCTCGACGCGCGCGGATTGCTGGGATGCAGCGCGTGCAGCGGATTGATGCCGATGCCGCCGGCACCGGCGCGTTCCGCGATTCGCGCGAGAGCGCGCAGATCTTCGAAATCGCCGATGCCCCAGTTACGCTGCGAACGCAGCGCATACAGTTGGGTCGCCAGCACCCAAATTCGCCCCGTCTCCATTGCCGGCGGCAGATAACATTGGAGACGCTCCTGCTGCGCAGGCTCGGCATCCGGCGACGGCTGCAGATCGCGAACGTCGCCCGCGTCGAACCCCATCGTTGCCAGCAGCGCGCGCTTCGTTTCGTGGGAGACGATGGTCTCGCGGCCCCAATAGTCGATGAACGACGGTTCGATGCCGGCGATCGCGGCGAGCCGGTCGAGTGCGCGGCTCATCCCTCGATGCCTTGGAAGAGTGCCAGCGAGTGGCTCGCCATCGTGAACGTCGATCCCGGCGCGGCGCGCAGTTCCCGCGGCGGAAACGCGGCGAGCGCCGTGTTGATGATCAGCGACCACTCCCGAATGTTGGTTGCCTGCGGCAACGTGAAGTCGACGTCGTGTCCGTGCGCGTTGAGCATCAGAAAGAAACTATCATCGGCTTCTGGGAAACCCTGCAGGCTGATGAAGCGGTCGCCGGTTTCGCCGGAGAGCAGCGCGCCGAAACAACGGCGGCCGTCATCGCGCCAATCGGCTTCATTCATCTCGCGTCCCTCGGGAACGTGCCACGCGATGTCCTTGAGCGACCAGCCGGGCGGCGCTTCACCGCGGAAAAAGCGCGGCCGGCGGAAGACGGGATGTTTGCGGCGCAGCGCAATGAGTCCGCGCACGAAGTCGATCGTCTCCGACGCGCCGTCGCGCAGCGGCGCCCAGTCGAGCCAGCTGATGTCGTTGTCTTGGCAATAGGCGTTGTTGTTGCCGGCCTGCGTGTGGCCGAGTTCGTCGCCAGCCAACAGCATCGGCAGCCCTTGCGAAAGCAACAGCGTCGCGAAGAAGTTTCGCTTCTGTTTTTCGCGCAGCGCGACGATTTCGACGCTGTCCGTCGGGCCTTCCGTTCCGCAGTTCCAACTAAGGTTCTCGTCGTGCCCGTCGCGTCCGCCCTCTTGATTCGCCTCGTTGTGCTTGTGGTCGTACGACACGAGGTCATTCAACGTAAAACCGTCGTGCGCGGTGATGAAGTTGAGGCTCGCGCGCGGGCGCCGGCCGGCGCGGTCGAAGACGTCGCTCGATCCGGTGAGACGCGTCGCCATGTCGGAGATCTGCCCGTCGGTGCCGCGCCAGAAACGGCGAACGCCGTCGCGGAAACGATCGTTCCACTCCGACCATCCGACGGGGAATCCGCCCAGTCGGTAGCCGCCGTATCCGAGATCCCACGGTTCGGCGATCAGTTTGACGCGCGAAAGAACCGGATCTTGCGAAATCGATGCCAGGAACGTGCTGTTCTGGGTGAACTCGCCTTCGCGCCGCGCGAGCGTCGTCGCCAGGTCGAAACGGAACCCGTCGACGTGCATCTCGCGCACCCAGTAGCGCAGCGAGTCGGTCACCATCTTCAGCACGAACGGATGATCGAGGTTGAGCGAGTTTCCGCAGCCGGTGTAGTCGATATAGTGGCGCTCGTTGGTCGCGTTGAGCCGGTAATACGACTTGTTGTCGATCCCGCGAAAACTCAGCGTCGGCCCGAGCTCGTTGCCTTCCGCCGTATGGTTGTACACGACGTCGAGAATGACTTCGATTCCGGCATCGTGCAGGCGCGAAACCATCGTCTTGAACTCGCCCAGATCCTGTCGCGATAGATACCGCGGATTCGGAGCAAAGAACGAAATCGGACTGTAGCCCCAGTAGTTGCGCAAGCCCTTCTCGACGAGATACCGGTCGTCGACGAAGTTGTGCACCGGAAGCAGTTCGACTGCGTTGACGCCGAGGTGCGAGAGGTATTCGATGACGTTCGGGGAGGCAAGCGCCGCAAACGTGCCGCGCAGTTCCGGACGTACCGTCGGGTGGCGCATCGTAAATCCGCGCACATGCAGTTCGTATGCGACGAGTTCGTGCCAGCGGCTATGCAGTTGCTTGTCGTCGGCCCACGTAAACGCCCCGTCGACCACGACGCATTTCGGCATGCCGGCGGCGTTATCTCGGCGGTCGAACGAAAGATCCGCACGCGACGATCCGATCCGATAGCCGAAATGGGCGTCGCTCCACTGCAGCGTTCCCGCCACCATCGCCGCGTAGGGATCCAGTAAGAGCTTGTGATGATTGAAACGGTGGCCGTTCGCGGGATCGTACGGCCCGTAGACGCGATACCCATACAGCAACCCCGGGCGGGCATCGGGCAGATACCCGTGCCACACGGAGTCCGTGTACTCCGGCAGCACGATCCGCTCCATCTCCCGGCGTCCTCGCGGATCGAACAGACACAGCTCCACTTTTTCCGCGTGCTCGGAAAAAATCGCGAAGTTGACGCCGGCGCCGTTCCATCTGGCCCCCAGCGGATAGGGCCGTCCCGGCAAAACATTAGCGCGCCTAGCGTGAAGCATGGTCCCCGCTGTTTCGCCGCGGACGCGTTGTCACCCTGACACCCCCCGAAGTGATGACGCATGGGATAGCGTCAGCTTAAGGACGTATGTGGCGAGTTCTTTCGAGAGGCGTTCGTCCGGTACGAAGCCGCGGCGTCGGAGGATGGCGATGGACGGCGCGTTCGCTTCGTAGACGGTGGCGATGACGAACGGAGTGCCGATCGTGCGCGCCCGTTCGAGAATCAGGTCTGCGACGATGCCGCCCAAGCCGCGTCCCCAGCGCGCGCGTTCGATGATGTAGACCAGTTCGTATTCGCTGCGCCCGGCGCGACGCTTCAGCTCCGCGTGCCCCGCGTACTCGCCGTTTTCTTCGACCGCCCAAACGTGAAACGTCGGGTCGGTGCGATATTTTTCGAAGATGCGGTCGACGAGATGCGGTTTATCGTTAGAAAGCTGTGGGCGGCCGTCACCGACGAAACGCATCGTCTGCGGATCCGCGAGGAGATCGCCGGCCGCCATGCGATCGCTCGTCCGATACGGGCGCAACACGACGCGAAGGCCTTTCACGAGCGCACAAAGATCAGCGTGGCCAGCGGCGGGAGCGTGACGAGAATCGAGTGGGACCGGCCGTGTGAAGGAATCGGCTCGGACACGACGCCGCCGACGTTGCCGATGTTGGCGCCGCCGTAGTAGGTGGAGTCGGTATTGATCGCTTCCCGATACGTCCCCGGTTCGGGAATGCCGACACGGTAGCCGTTACGCACGACGGGCGTCGCGTTGCAAATCGCGACGCACGGTGCCTCACCCGGCGCGAGGCGCGCGAAGGCGATCACGCAGTTCTCCGCATCTTGATAGTCGATCCACTCGAAGCCGGCGGCCTCCGCGTCGAGCCGGTAGAGCGACGGCGTTCCGCGATAGAAGTTGTTGCAGTCGTTGACCAAGCGCCGCATGCCTTCGTGCAGCGGATCGCCGAGCAGGCTCCAATCGAGCTGCGTATCGTGATTCCACTCGGTCGGAACGGCAAACTCGTCGCCCATGAACATCAGCTTCTTGCCTGGATGCGCGTACATGAGCCCAAAGAGCATGCGCAGGTTCGCGAACTGCTGCCACCGGTCGCCGGGCATTTTCGCCAGCAGTGCGCCTTTACCGTGAACGACTTCGTCGTGCGAGAGCGGCAGGATGTAGTTTTCAGTGAACGCGTAGACCAAGCCGAACGTGATCTCGCCTTGATGGAAGCGCCGGTGCACGGGATCCCGCTCGACGTACTGCAGGGTGTCGTGCATCCAGCCCATGTTCCATTTGTATCCGAAGCCAAGGCCGCCGACGGAGGTCGGCATCGTCACCATCGGCCAGGCGGTCGACTCTTCGGCGATCGTCACGATGCCGGGGTGCTGATGGTATGCGAGCTGATTGAAGCGCTTGAGAAATGCCACGGCTTCGAGATTTTCGTTGCCGCCGAACTCGTTGCGAACCCACTGGCCCTCTTTGCGGCTGTAGTCCAGATAGAGCATCGAGGCGACGGCGTCGACGCGGATCGCGTCGATGTGAAACTCTTCGAGCCAATAGAGGGCACTGGCGATCAAGAAATTCGCGACTTCGCGCCGGCCGTAGTTGTAGATCAGCGTGTTCCAATCCGGATGGAATCCTTGACGCGGATCGTGGTGCTCGTACAGGTGGGTTCCGTCGAATAGCGCGAGCCCGTGCGGGTCGTTGGGGAAATGGCCCGGTACCCAATCGACGATGACGCCGACGTTTGCGGCGTGCGCGGCATTGACGAATGCTCGGAAATCGTCGGGCGTACCATACCGGCTGGTCGGCGCGAACAATCCGACTGGTTGATACCCCCACGATCCGTCGAAGGGGTACTCGGTCACCGGCATCAGCTCGAGGTGCGTGAATCCCATATCGCGCGCGTAGGGAATCAGTTCCTCGATGAGTTCGCGATACGAAAGAAAGCGGTTGCCCTCGCGCCGGCGCCACGAACCGAGGTGGACTTCGTAGATGGTGATGGCCGCGTCGCGCCGTTGCCGCTCGGCACGGCCGTTCATCCAGGACTCGTCGTTCCATGCGTGCGCCGACTGCGGCCAGACGATGGACGCCGTCGACGGCCGCAGCTCGGCATACGATTCGAGCGGATCCGACTTCAACGGCAAGAGCGCGCCGGCCGCCGATTCCAGCTCATACTTATAGCGCGCACCGTCCGACACGCCCGGAACGAAGATCTCCCACACGCCGCATTCGAGGCGTTTGCGCATCGGATGACGGCGCCCGTCCCATTCGTTGAAATCGCCGACGACGCTCGCGCGACGCGCGTTGGGTGCCCAAACGGCAAACGCCACGCCGTCGATGCCGTCGACGCGCTTGCGATGCGCACCGAGCGCTTCCCAGAGGCGCAGGTGCGTGCCTTCGGCGATCAGGTAAGCATCGAGTTCGCCGAGCAGCGGTCCGAACCGGTACGCGTCTTCGAATTCTTCCCGGCGATCTCCATAGTCGGCGGCCAGCGCGTAGGGAAACGGCTTGCGCTCGCGCGGAAAACGCGCGACGAAAAGACCATCTTCCTCGCGTTCCATCGGATAGAGCGTGCCCGTTCGCCGGTCGCTCGTAAACGCGCGGTCGGCATGCGGCAGGGAAGCTCGTACCAGAATCGCGCCATTCTCGAGGTGCATCCCTAAAAAAGAAAACGGGTCGTTCCACCGACGCTCTTGCATGGCTAGATGAGTTCGTGCCAAGCGCGAAGCGTCTCTGCAACCGACCACGCCTGAGCGATCGCGCCGCGCGGCTCGAAGGGCGCGGCGCCGTCGGCGATTTCGCCGAGGGTGCCGAGGCCGCCGTCGGTAAGCTGCTCGCGCAACGGGGTGAGAAACGAACGAGCCGCCGGGCGGTCGGAGAAGACGCGAGCGTGCGCGAGTGCGAACGGGCCGAGCAGCCACGGCCACACCGTTCCCTGATGGTATGCCGCGTCGCGGTCGCGCTGCGAGCCGCCGTAGCGTGCGATGAAGTGCGGATCGCTCGGAGCCAGCGTGCGCAAGCCCGCCGACGTCAGCAACTCTAACGCGCACTTCTCAACCACGGCCCGCTGCCGTTCGGGCGACAGCGGCGAATGCGGCAGCGAGACGGCGAAAATTTGATTCGGCCGCAGCGATGCATCGTTGCCGGCAGGCCCGTCGATCACGTCAAAACAGCAGGACGCGGCCTCGTTCCAGAAACGATCGAAGCCGGCGCGCGTGTGCTCCGCGACCGCGGCGAATAGGTCGGGCTCGTCGATACAGGCGGCCAGCGACGACATGCGTTCCAAGGCGTTATACCACAACGCACCGATCTCGACCGGCTTTCCCGCGCGCGGCGTGACCACCCAGTCGCCGACTTTGGCATCCATCCACGTGAGTTGCAGGCCCGGAGCGTTCGCAACGATCAAGCCGTCCGCGTCCATATGTATGCCGTAGCGCGTGCCGTTGCGATAGCCGTCGATCACTTGCTTCAGCGACGGCCAGAGTGCGCGCAGCGTCACGAGGTCGCCGCTCGCCTCCACATAACGCGCCGCCGCTTCGACGTACCAGAGCGCCGCGTCGACCGTGTTGTATTCCGGCGTTTGCCCGGCATCCGGGAAAAAGTTCGGCAGCATACCGCCGTCGACGAAGTGCGAGAACGTGAGTAAGATCTCTTTGGCCACGTCGCGGCGCCCGGTTTCGAGCGCGAGCCCCGGCAGCGAGATCATCGTATCGCGGCCCCAATCGCCGAACCAATGGTAGCCGGCGATCACCGAGCGCGCATTGGGATCGCCGGCGATGGGGCGGCGTACGACGAATGTGTCGGCGGCCAGCGCGCAGCGGGCGATCCACGCGGGCGATCTTGCGGGGGCAATCGGATCGGCGTCGTGCCACGCACCCAAAATTCGCTGGTCGCGATCGGCCCGGCGTGCCAGCGCGTCGTCGGCGAACCCGCCGCTGGGATCGTGGTCGGCGGCGATCAGTGTGACGGCGTCGCCGGGCTCGAGCGAAACGGAAAAGACGGCAGCGGAGAGGTTGTCGTCGCGATCGTCCAGCCCGCGCGCGGTTTCCTGCGAAAGCACGTAGTCGCGATACCATACGTTTTCGATCGCGACGGTGCCGCAGCTCGCGACGATCCAGAACGGGCGCGCGCCGTCGAACGCGGTAACCCGCGCACCGCCGGGTACGGCGTCGACCGCAATATGCCAATCGCCGGCATGCGTGTTGGCGTGAAAGCTGCGATAGTTGACGAAACAGCGCAACGTCAATGTGACGGCGCTTTCGGCGCGCAGCGCGCGGTAGCGCACGTACGTCGTATTCGCTCCTTGCTCCATCCACACGCGCTTCTCGAGCAATCCTGCGGCGACGGCGTAGTGCCACACCGGCAGCGCTCCATCCAGATAGAAGCGTTCTAGCGCGAGCCAGCCTTGCGGCGCGACGTAGTCGTTTTGCCAGCGGTTCGCACCGAGATTGAAGTCGCTTCCGGCGTAGCGAACGTGCTCGTCGATCTTGGTGAAGAGCAGGGTTCGTTCGACCGGCGGTTTGAGGGATGCAACGAGGAGCCCGTGATAGCGGCGCGTCAGCGTTCCGGCGATCGTTCCGGACGCGTAGCCGCCGATGCCGTTGGTCACGAGCCATTCGCGGCGTTCGGCCTCGGCCAAATCGCCGCACACCGTTCGCCCGAAGTCGACCGCGCTGAGTTCGATTGCGTCCGTCACGTCGCTCAACTCGGGTCGAACGGGTGCTTATCTTGGCCCGCGTATTCGGCGTGCTGCTGGATCAGCTTCGCCACGAGGGCCGTCCAGCCGGTTTGATGGCTCGCACCAAGCCCTTTGCCGGTATCGCCGTTGAAATACTCGTAGAACGGAATCATATCGCGCCACAACGGGTTCGTTTGAAACGTCGGGTTGTCGCCGAAAACCGCACGGCGGTGGTTTGAGTCGCGCGCGAACAAGTCGATCAAGCGTTGCGAAAGTTCGGCGGAAACCTCCCAGAGCGTCAGCATCTTGCCCGATCCGGTCGGAAACTCGACCTTCAGATCGTCGCCGTAGAAGTAGTGGAACCGCTGCAGCGCCTCGATCAGCAAATAGTTGATCGGGAACCAGATTGGGCCGCGCCAGTTCGAATTGCCGCCGTATAACCCGCTCGTCGATTCGCCGGGCTCGTAGTCGATACTGTAGTCTTGGCCCGCGATCTCGAGAGAGAATGGGTGCGCGAGATGATAGCGCGAGAGCGCCCGTATGCCGTGCGGGCTCAAGAACTCGGACTCGTCGAGAACGCGCTGCAGAATGCGGACGAGTCGCTCCTTGTCGACAAAAGCCATCAATCGGCGGTCATCGATGGCGCCGTGGTTGATGTGCGCGACGTTCTTGAGCAGATCGGGACGATTGCGCTGAAACCAGCGCACGCGTTTGGCGAACTCGGCAAGCAGCCGGATCGGCGCGGCGTCGAAGACCTCGACCGCAAACAGCGGAATGAGGCCGACGGCCGACCGGATGCGCAACGCCGTGCACTCGCCGTTGGCGTGCAGATAGTCGTAGTAGAAGCCGTCCTCTTCGTCCCAGAGTCCTTGGTCGGCGCCGCCCATCTTGTTCATCGCTTCGGCGATCAGCAAGAAGTGGTCGAAGAATTTCGATGCGATGTCTTCGTACGCCGGAAACTTCGGCGCCAGTTCGAGCGCGATCGCCATCATGTTGAGCGTATAGACGCCCATCCAGCTCGTTCCGTCGGATTGATCGAGGTGGCCGCCGCCCGGCAGCGGCGCACCGCGATCGAAGAGGCCGATGTTGTCGAGCCCCAGGAAGCCGCCTTGAAAGACGTTGCGTCCCTGCGCGTCTTTGCGGTTCACCCACCAGGTAAAGTTGAGCAGCAGCTTCTGAAAAACGCGCTCGAGAAAGCCGTAGTCTTCGCGGCCCGTCATCTTGCGCTCGATGCGGAACATGCGCAGCGCCGCCCACGCCATCACGGGCGGATTCACGTCGCCGAAGGCCCACTCGTAGGCCGGCAGCTGGCCGTTGGCATGCATGTACCATTCGCGGGTCAGCAGCAGCAGCTGGTGCTTTGCAAAGTCGGCGTCGACCATCGAAAGCGCGACGCAGTGAAAAGACAAGTCCCAGGCCGCAAACCATGGATACTCCCACGTATCCGGCATCGAGAGTACGTTCTCGGCGTGGACGTGTTCCCAATCGCAGTTGCGTCCGTGCAGACGTTCCGCCGGCGGGGCCGGCATGGCCGGATCGCCGATCAGCCAGTCGCGCACCGAATACTCGTAGAATTGCTTGCTCCACAAGATGCCCGCAAACGCTTCGCGTTGGATCTCCTTTTCGTCGGCCGAAACCGCGAAGTCGTTCAGCTCGCCGTAGAACGCGTCCGCCTCGGCGATGCGCTGCTCGAAAATTGCCTTGAAGTCGCCGAACGGATCGGCGTGCGGCTTGTCGCAGAGACGCGCGCGCAATACGCGCGTTTCGCCGGGCGCGAGGTCCAGACGATAGACCGCTGCCATTTTGGTGCCGGTTCGATCGGGATTGATGCCGCCGCTCTTGCCTTCAACGATGTAGTCGTTAATCGAATCCTTGACGTATGGCGAAGGATTGGGCGAGTTGAAGATGCGTTCGTAGTTGGTTTCGTTTTCGGTGAAGAGCAGTTCGCTCGCGCCTTCGACGTAGAGATGATGCTCGCCGAGGGTCGGATGGCCGATCACGACGTTGTCGACGCCCGCGATCTTATTCGCGTAACCGATCGAAAGCGACGGCTTGGGCGAATCGAAGTTCCACGACCACGTATTGCGAAACCACAGCGTCGGCAGCACCACGATGGAGGCCGCTTCGGGTCCGTGATTCGTGACGGAAATCCGCGCCAGGAACTCCTCGGGGCCGGCTTTGGCGTACTCGATACACGCATCGAAAAACCGGTCTTCGTTAAAGACGCCGGTGTCGATCAGTTCGTATTCGGGATCGGCCTTCGTGCGCTTGGCGTTCTCTTCGAGAATCTGCTCGTACGGGTACGCCGCGTGCGGGTACCGGTAGATCATCTTCATGTACGCGTGCGACGGCAGGTTGTCCAGGAAGAAGTAGTACTCCTTAACGTCCTCGCCGTGATTGCCTTGATTGCCGGTCAGGCCGAAGAGGCGTTCCTTGAGGATCGGATCCTTACCGTTCCAAAAGGCGGGCGCGAAGCAGAGGCGCTGCTTGTTGTCGCTGATGCCGCCGATGCCGTCCTCGCCCCATCGGTAGGCGCGCGACCGCGCGGTGTCGTGCGGGAAGTACTCCCAAGCCGTCCCGTAAGGGCTGTAGTCCTCGCGGACCGTTCCCCACTGCCGTTCGCTGAGGTAAGGCCCCCAACGCCGCCAGAGCGCCTTGTGCTCGTGTTCCAGCGTCAAGCGCTCCCGTTCCGCACTCATGATTGCCGGGTTTCGCCAAGGGGGACGAGCGCCTTTTTGGCGAACATACGTTCGTGTGCGTTATGGGGTGGCACGCCCGAGTCCGGCGTGGTAGGATGAGTGCCGTCGTCTCCGGCCCTGGGCTGTGGGACGGCACCAATCTGATCTCTGTTGATCAGTGGTGGCGAGCATTTGGCTCGCGCACCTGGCTAGGGCCTTCCACCGGCGTCGGTGGCCAGGCCGGCAACCACCTAGTCGAAAGGACAACCGATGCCCCCCGCCAGACCCAAAACGAAGCGCGCGACCAAAGATCGCCGCATCAAGCGCAAACCCTGTCAATTCTGTGCCGACAAGGCCATCGACGTGAGCTATCGCGACGTCAACCGTTTGCGCAAATACGTTTCCGAACGCGGCAAGATCGTTCCGCGCCGCATCTCCGGCAATTGCGCAAAACATCAGCGCATGCTGACCGTGGCGATCAAGCGCGCTCGCGTCATCGCATTCCTCCCTTACGTTTCGGAGTAAATCTTGAAAGTCGTTCTCATGGGCGACATAAAATCGCTCGGTAAAAAAGGCGACGTCGTCGACGTCGCCGAGGGTTACGCGCGCAACTACTTGCTGCCGCGCAACTTGGTCTCGGAAGCCAGCAAAGGCGCGCTCGCAGCGCTTGGAGAGCAGAAGAAGGCGGCCGAACGGCGCGACGCCCAAACGCTCGCCGAAGCGGAGACGCTCGCCCAGCTCATTCAAAACGCGAAGCTGGCGGTGAAAGCGAAAGCCGGCGGTAACGGGAAGCTCTTCGGAGCCGTCACCAATGCCGACGTCGCGGACGCGATCCACAATGCGCTGTCGGTCGCAGTCGACAAGCACAAAATCGAGATCAAGAGCCAGATCAAGGCCCTTGGCTCGTTCCCGGTCGAGATCAAGTTGCACAAGAACGTCGTCGCAAAGACGACGGTCGATGTCATCGCAGCCTGAAAAACGCTTTCGGCGTAAGTTCGGAGTTGAAGACGAACTAAGCCGGTACGTCTCCGCGCTCTACGAGATGCTCGGAGGCGTACTCGGCGCCGACAAGATCGTTCTGCGGGCCGGCAAAGTGAGCGCGCTCAAGATGATGCGCTCGCAGAATCTGCCCGACCGGTTGTGTGCGCTGCAGCGCCTCGTTTTCGAAGATCCAACGCTCGAGCGCGCGACCACGCGCGCCCAGCAGCGCAAGGTTCTGGGCGAAATCGAAGATTCGATGGCCGACCTGCTCGCGCAGCGTCATGCGGAATCCGCGATCGACAAGCGCGTGAACGAGCGCATGTCCGAGCGGCACCAAGAGTATCTCAAGGATTTGAAGCTGGAGGCGCTGCGCGAAAGCGGCGGTCCCGAGACGCCCGCGACGCAAGCCAAACTCGAAGAACTCGAGGCCCTCTCGCAGCGCAGTCTGGCTGCATCGGCGTTGCAGCAGCTTCGCCCGCAGTCGCTTCGCGAGATCGTCGGCCAGGAGGCCGCGGTCAAAGCGTTGATGTCCAAGATTAGCTCCCCGTATCCGCAGCACGTGATTTTGTACGGGCCCCCGGGCGTCGGCAAGACGACGGTCGCGCGGCTCGCGCTGGAAGCTGCGAAGTCGCGCCCGCATACGCCCTACGCCAAGGACGCGCCCTTCGTTGAGGCGAGCGGAACGACGATGCGCTGGGATCCGCGCGAAACCATCAACCCGCTGCTCGGCAGCGTGCACGACCCGATCTTTCAGGGCAGCCGCCGCGACTTTGCCGAGGCCGGCATTCCCGAACCGAAACTCGGACTCGTGACGAAGGCCCACGGCGGCGTGCTTTTCATCGATGAAATCGGCGAAATGGATCCCGCGCTGCAAGGTCGTCTGCTCAAAGTGCTCGAGGATCGCCGCGTGTCGTTCGACTCGTCGTACTACGACGACAGCGCCCCGAACGTACCGGCATACGTGCGCCGGCTGTTTAAAGAAGGCGCGCCGGCCGATTTCATTCTGATCGGCGCGACGACGCGCGACCCCGAAGACATCGACCCGGCCATCCGCTCGCGCTGCGCGGAGGTGTATTTTCAGCCGCTCACGCAAAGCCAAGTCGTCTCGATCGTGCAAGGCGCGATCCGCCGGCTCGGCGCGAAAGCCGCCCGCGGCGTACCCAAGTTGATCGCATCGTATACGATCGAGGGCCGCAAAGCCGTACAGATGGTTGCCGATGCTTTTGGACAGGCGTTGTACCGCTTGCGTCCTGCGAAGCGCGGCGAGATCGCAAAGAATCCGACGATCGGCGAGGACGACGTTACCTCGGTCGTACAGACGAGCCGGCTGGTGCAGCATACGCCGGTGCGCGGCCGCGCCGTGCGCGAGATCGGCAAGGCATTCGGCTTGGGCGTGCTGCGCTACATTGGAAGCCTGATCGAAATCGAGGCGGTCGCATTTCCGTCATCGCAAGCGGGGAAGGGCACGATCCGTTTCAACGACACGGCCGGCTCGATGGCCAAGGATTCCGTGTTCAACGCAACGAGCGTGCTGCGCGCCGTTGCCGGCATCGACGTGGCGGATTTCGATCTGCACATCAACGTGGTCGGCGGCGGCAACATCGACGGTCCGTCGGCCGGGCTCGCGATCTTCCTCGCGCTGTACTCCGCGATCGTGAAAGTGCCGCTGCCGCAAGACGTGGCGATCACCGGCGAGATCTCGATCGCGGGCAAGGTTCGCGGCGTCGGCGGCATCGTGGAAAAAATTTACGCCGCGCGCCAGGCCGGCATGCGCCGGGTACTTATCCCGAAGGAAAACGCACGCGACGTCGACGCCGGCTTGGCCGGCCTCGACATCGTCACCGTGACGAGCGTAGATTATGCACTGCGGGAGTTAGGTATGAACAAGCGCTCCACAAGGCGCTCCACAGGCACGCGCCGGAAAACATCCAGACGTCAATGAGCGCGCAGCCACTTCCCCATTCGATCGATCGCATACCGCCTCACAACATCGAGGCGGAAATGGCGCTGCTCGGCTCGGTGCTGGTCGACAAAGAGATCATGTCGACCGTCGGCGAGATCGTCAAGCCCGAAGATTTCTACGCGCACGTCCACGAAACGATCTTTGCGATACTGCACGAACTGCACGATCGCGGCGAACCGCTCGACAAGATTTCGGTAGCCGAAGAACTGCGCCGGCGCGACGCGCTGGAACGCGTCGGCGGCCTCTCGTACTTGAACGCGCTGATGGACACCGTGCAGACGGCGGCATCGGCGAAATATTACGCGACCATCGTGCGCGAAAAATCGATCTTACGTGGCCTCATCCACGCCGGCACCGAAATCACGCAGCTCGGCTTCGAAGGCCAGGAAGACGTTGCGTCGACGCTGGACCGGTCCGAGCAGATCGTCTACGCCATCGGCGAGCGCAAGACGTCGAGTGACTTCATGCAGGTCAGCGGCTTGATGAAAGAAGCGTTCGATCACATCGACCGCCTCTTTCACATGCACGGCGAGCAGACCGGCCTGCCGTCGGGTTTCCGCGATATCGACGAGATGACGACCGGCTTCCAACCGGGCAACTTCGTAATCGTCGCCGCTCGCCCGGGCATGGGCAAGACGTCGTTCGCGCTGAACATGGCCGTTTCGGCCGCGCGCTCGACCAACCAGCCGATTGCGTTCTTCTCTTTGGAAATGTCGAACAACGAGCTGGTCCAGCGCCTGATTTGCTCCGAAGCGCGCATTTCGATGAACGACATGCGCCGCGGCAACATCCGCACGCATCAATGGGACGAGATCGCGCGCTCGATGGGCCAGCTCAACGAGCTGCCGATCTTTCTGGACGATACCGGCGCGCTGACCGTCAGCGATCTGCGCAGCCGCTGCCGGCGCCTGCGCGCGAAGCACAAAACGCTCGGCGCGATCTTCGTCGACTACCTGCAGCTCATGCGTCCCGGGACGCTGGCGCGCAACGCCAATCGGAACGAAGAGCTCTCGGACATCTGCCGCACGCTCAAGGTGACGGCCAAAGAGTTCGAGGTACCGATCATCGCGCTGGCGCAGCTCAACCGCGGCGTCGAAACCCGCCAGGATAAACGCCCGATGCTCGCCGATCTGCGCGATTCCGGCAGCTTAGAACAAGAGGCCGACGTCGTAGCGTTTATCTATCGCGACGGATACTACAATCCCGATTCGTCACCCGAGCCGGACCTCACCGAGTTCATCATCGCCAAACACCGCAACGGCCCGACGGGCACCGCCAAGCTCCGCTTCCAGAAAGAGTTTACGCTGTTCGTTCCGTACGGCGACGAATCGCGGTACTCGCCGCCCTAACGCGCATCATTTCTGGAACGGCGCGAGGAGCTGGTCGAGTATCTGCAGTGCCGCCGGACCGGCGGGGTCAAATTTACGCAGGAAATGGCATCTCGACGGCGTCGCGGATGCGGGATGCAACTCCCGTGAGGACTCCGCGTTGAAACGGCGATTTCAGCGAAATTTCGTCGAGAAGCTCGCCGAGCGGCAGCGTTCCACCGAGTCGGCACAGCTTGAGATAGCGCTCGATCGCCGCTTGCGGGTCGTCGAGCGAACGCTCCCACAATCCGAGCGCGCAGCAGCCCGCGATAGCATAGTCGATGTAGTAAAACGGCGCGACGTAGATATGGCGCTGGCGCTGCCACAACGCACCTCTTTCGAGGGCAGGGATGCCGCCGTGGGTCATCCACGGGAGGTACGCCGCTTCCACGTTCAGCCACATCTCGCGGCGATGCGCGGGTGACGCTTCCGGACTTTCGTACGCGAGCTGCTGGAAATGGTCGACCGCCGCCATATACGGCAGTCTTGAAATCGTCGTACGAAGAAGATCGGTGCGGAAACGGCCCGCTCCCTCGCCAAAAAATCGATCGTAGTAGGGAGCGGCCAGCAGTTCGAGTGCGGTGGAGTGGATCTCACAGATCTCGAGCGTCGGCAACATCTGTTCGAGCGTCGGATACGCGCGAGACGCGTACGCCTGATATGCGTGCCCCATCTCGTGAACCAGCGTGGCGCAGTCGCGCGCCTTTCCCGTATAACTCGAGAATACGAACGGCATCGCGTCGTCTTGGAAGAACGCGCAGAAGGCTCCGCTCGATTTGCCCGGCCGCGACGCCACATCGACGCGCGCGGGGCCGTCCATAAGGCCGGCGAACGCACCAATCTGCGGATCGACCGACCGAAGCGCCGATCTGAGCCGCTCCATCGCATCGTCTGCGTCGGACGGCGTTTCGAATGCGGGGAGCAGTCCGAAAGCCTCTTCGTCCCACGGCATCAAGCGCTCGAGGCCGAGTGCGCCGGCTTGCTGCGCTGCAAACGAGGCCGCGAGCGGCACGATTTCGTCCCGAATCTCATCGCGAAATCCGGCGACGTCGCCCGGACCGTATCCGATCCGCCCCAGCCGCTTGTAGGAAAGCTCGACGTAATTTTCGTAGCCGCACGCGCGCGCGATCGCGGTTCGGGTTCGGACGAGCGCATCGAACGTTGCATCGAGTTCGCCGGCGTTGCGCTCGTACCACGCCCACTTCGCTTCGCACGCTTCCCGCCGCAGCGAACGGTCCGGGCTTTCGGCGTATTTTCCGAGATCCGTCAGCGAGTGCTCTTTCCCCCGGAAAGACGCCGTCGCCATGCCCACGAATTGCGTATAGCTATTGGAGAGAAGACTGTCTTCTTGCAAACCGGCTTGGATGCCGGGAGCAAACGCGGCGATATCGGCATCCCAACGCGCGAGCGTAAAGGCTCCGGCCAACGCTTCGATGGCCGCACGATGCGGCGACTGCAGAAGAAGCCGTTTCACCTCGTTGTCGCGTTCGATGAAGAACGGACCGATCTCGGCGGCTACGCGCCGCTCCTCGACTGCGGCCCGGTCCGACGTGTCGGCCCGAAACCGGACGTAGCTTCGGTCGTTCCACGTCGTATATTCCCGTCGCAGCCGCTCCCAGTCCGCCAACGCGGCCATGGTCCGCTCCTCCGTCGGAGCGTCGGAAAGCACTGCAACGACCTCGTCGTAGCGCAAGGCGAAGGCATCCCGGTCCACGCTCGAATTCAGTCCTCGTCGTCATCTTCTTCGCGCAAGTCGTGAAAGAACTCCGCGGCCGTGTCGCGCAAGACGTCGAGCAGGCGTCCGAAGTTCGGACGGACTTCTTCGGCGTTTGAAACGCACAGTTCCACCGTGAAGAGCGCGTCGCGCTCCTCTTCCCAGATCGCGGTCTTGACGAACTTCTTGCGCACATTGAGCGCGTTGGCGACTTCGGTGGCGACTTCGATGCTGGCTTCGGCGGGAAGCGCCCAGCCGGAACCGATCATCACGAAGTTCGGATCGTCGCGGTACCCGACCACGAAATAGCGATCGCCCTCGCTCTTGAAAGTTATGCGAAGGGCTTCGTCGTCGTTGTCGCGCGCGAGCAGCAAGCCTTCGTCCTCGATCGCCGACTCAATCGGCCCGAGATGATCCGTGTCGTCCATAAATGCGAGCTTAACGCTCGCCCTTCATGAACTCGCGGATGAACTTATCGGCCGCGGCTTTGCTCTCGCTCCGGTCGACCATGCGTTCGACGGCGGTGTTGCCCGCATCGCGCAGCCGTCCGACGATCTGCCAGAAGTGCTGCATGAACTCGTCGACGCCGGTGGTTTCGTATTCGAGTGTGGCGACGAAGATGGTGCCGTCTTGCGCCAGCATGAAACGCGTTCCCGGGTATTCGCCTTCGATATCGGCCAGCGTATCGCTCGGTGCGATTTCCTTATCGCGCACCCAGTCGGGTACTTCGTACGCCGTCGACAGACTGAACCGATTCGGTTCGGCTTCGGACACCGCTACCGAAAACATCTGCCCACGCGTGCGAAAGACGATCTCCGCGAGCGCTCCCGACTCCTCGAGCGTGGTGACCTCGACTTTGTGCCCTTCAGCCTCGATGAACCGCGAGATCGATTCGCTAACCATCGGTTTCGACCACGCCGATGTTCTGCCCGAGATACGAACGCGACAGTTTTACGTACTCGTGTGCCGAGATTGCAATCCAGAAGGCCGCGTCGGTGCCTTCCAGCGGTTTCTTCACTTTGGCCGGCGCTCCGGCGGCAAGAACGTGTGCTGGAATTTCAACGCGTTCGCCGACCACGCTGCCCGCGGCGATCAGCGAGCCTTCACCGATGATGCAGCCGTTGAGGAGCGTTGCATTGCTGCCGATCAGCGCGTGGTTTTTGATGTCGCAATCCTCCATGACGGCCGAGTGCCCAACGGTTACGTCGTCCCCCACGAGCGTCTTACCCGCTTCGCTGACGTGAACCACGGCGTTGTCCTGAATCGAGGTGCGGGCGCCGATGCGAATTGGGCCGTTGTCGCCGCGAAGCACGGCGCCGAACCAAATGCTGGACTCTTCGCCGATTTCGACGTCGCCGATTAGGACGGCAGTCGGAGCCACGAAGGCGGTCGGATGAATTTTGGGCCGCTTGCCCCCGTACTCGACGATCATACAGCGAAGCTTCGGAGGCGGCGCCGTCGAACCTAGCGGCATGCACCGCCACCAGACCCCGCTCCGCGGCGTCAAGGCCACGCCCCGCCCCAAACCGTCGGATCCCAACTACACGGACGTCAACTACGCGTACGCCGGGCGCGAGGGGCACATCCACGAAGTGGTCGAAATCGGCGGCCGCTCCCTTGCGAAGGTCGGCTTCAACGACCGCAAGATCGTCTATTATTTCTTGGACGACTTGGAACTCGACGACCGCGCGAAACGCGGCACGTTTCACGACACGGAAGCCGACTGAGAACTTCCTGACCGCGCGCTGATGACGAGCGCGCGCTAGCCGCGTTACACTCGTTGCCACGATGAGACTCAGCCGTGGCGTCTTCGCCTTCGTTCTTGCCTTGACGATCGTTCCGGCGATCGCGCGAGCCGATGCGTTACCGCGCCGCGGCTCGATGGGAGCCGTCACCGTCGCGGGGCCGAACGGGACGGTCGTCGTCTCGCAGGTGCTGCCGGGTTCCGCGGCTGCCGCCGCCGGCGTGCAAGCCGGCGACGTCATCTCGGCCGTCGACGGCAAACCGGTTGCAACCGTTCCAGCGCTGCTCGCAGCGATACGCCGTCCCGCCGGCCGATCCGTGACGCTGACCATCATGCGTGCCGGCGCTCCGGTGCAACTCACCTTCGCACTGCGCGAAGCCGCACGCGAATCGGACCCAGCCGTTGCGACGATCTACGACTCAATCTCCGTCGACGGAACGCTGCGGCGCACGCTCGTGACCGAGCCTCGCGGTGCGACCGGACAACGACCGGCCGTCTTGTTCGTCGGCGGAATCGGCTGTTACTCGATCGACAACGCGCTCGATTCCAACGACGCATATCGCGCGCTCGCGTTCGACTTAAGCCGCCGCGGCTTCATAACGATGCGCGTCGAGAAAAGCGGCGTCGGCGACAGTCAGGGACCGCCGTGTTCCACCGTCGACTTCGAAGCCGAAAGCCGGAGCTACGCCGCAGCACTGCAATCCCTGCGCGCCGACCGGCGCGTGCTTTCGGGGCACGTATACGTGTTCGGCCATAGCATCGGCGGAACGATCGGCCCGCGCCTAGCCGGCCCAAGCAGCGGGGTGGCCGGTTTGATCGTTGCAGAAACCGTCGGCATCAACTGGTTTTCTTACGAGATGATCAACGAACGCCGGCAAGCGACGCTCGATAACCTGACGCCCGCACAGATCGATGCGGACGCCGCAACCAAGGAGTTCTGCATGCACGAGGTCTTGATCGCGAAAAAGACGACTGCCGAAGCCGCGAGCGAAAATCCGGATTGTAAGGGCTACGCCTATCCCGTCGCCGACGCCTATATGCAGCAGGTCGCCGCGTTGAATATCGCCGAGGCGTGGATGAAGCTCGACGTGCCGGTGCTGGTGATCTATGGCCGCGCGGATTTCATCACCGACGAAAGCGATCACTGGCACATCGCCGACATCGCGAATGCCGCGCATCCCGGCAGCGCTACGCTCGCGTTCGTCGACGACATGGACCATTATTTGGTCGTGAGTCCGTCGCAACAGGCGAGCTTCGCACGCGTGAGAAAGGCCGGCGCCGCCGGCCCGTACAACGAGAAGTTCAGCGCGACGATCGCCGGCTGGCTCTGCGAGCGCGAACGCTGCACGGAGCCGCCGGCGGCCGCACCTACGGCGTTACGTTAGGGTTTTTATCGGCGAACGCGCCGTTCGGATTGGGTTTCACCCAAACGATCAAGTCCCACAGCGCCGGGAAGTGAAACACCGTCACGACTTGCGTCACGTCGGTCACTTTCTTGAGCACGACGAGATCTTGCGCGGTCGGATGTTCCGGGTTCACGCCGCCTTTGACGACGTCCGGATCCATCATGTAGAGGTCGTAGTGAACCTTTCCGCCGACGTCTTTGGTCACCCAATGAATGTGGCCGTCGAACTCGACCCAGCGTCCGGGGTTCACGCCCCAGAGGTTCGGGCGCGTCTTGCTGACGGAGAGCGGAATGGAGAAATCGGCGCCGAGCAGACTCCCCTGGCGGTCGTACCAGAGCTGGCTCGGGTGCTTGTCGTCCGACGAGGTCCACTGCATGTTGGCGTAGCTGATGGCGCCGGTATCGTCGGGCTCCGTGTACCGGATATACCCAGCCTTTTCGGCGGCAGCCGCGGTGGGATAGCGGGTGCCCAGATCGATCTGAATAGCCCTGACGAAGTCCTTTTCAGCGGAGGATTCGGGGCCTTTAAAGGTAGCGGGCTGATCGGCCCGCGCTCCGGCGATGAGGCAGAGCGCGAACGCGAAGGCAAGCGCAATAATTCTCTTCATGAGGGGATTGTAAGGCGAAACGCTGCCCGAATCATCTAAGAGATATCAAAAGCCCCTCAAGCCAAGTGAGCCCGAAGCGACCTTTCTCCGAAAAGGGCCTCACCCGCTGCCGACGAACCAGGGTCGGTCCCGTCTCACGCCCCCATCGCGAAGCCGGGCAACGCGTGCCGATGTAGCTCAGTGGTAGAGCAATTGTTTCGTAAACAATAGGTCGTCAGTTCAATCCTGACCATCGGCTCCAGTTCAAATTTATTCAGAAATCGCTCTCGCACTTTGCGAGAGCGATTTGCGTTTAACGCTCAATGGGGGAGCACGAAGTCGGTATTGTCATCGTCCTCGAATATCGGCTCCTTCGGTTTTAGCGCGAAACCGCCGGCGGGTTCCTCGACGATGGCGACCGGTACTTGTGCGCTGATCGCCGTCTTTACCGGTACGACGAAGACTTGCGCGCGGATAAGGTCGTACGATCGGCGCGGTATTGCGAAAACTTTGGCCACCGTTTCTGATGCGTCGGGCTCGACGATCATATGCATGTCCGTATTGCCACCGACCGCTAAGGCGCGGAGTTCTACTCGCGAAGCGATGAGGCGGCCCGAGACGATCGGGATGTTGGCGTCATACCTGCGCAACGCCGGCTGTGCTTGCCGGCGCACGACGGACTGCGGCCCGTACCGTTCGCCCCAAACGTTGAATGCATCGGCAGCGATGTCGATCTCGGTCTTGCCGGTGTTTCGTATGACGTACGCGAGTCTTATATAGTCTCGATCGCTATCGTGCCCAAGGCTGCTTACTGTTACGATCAGGTTTACGGCGGCGGGTTCGCTCGCGGGCTTGATCTTCTCCTGATAGATGAACGTGTAGAAGGCCCAGATGCCGGCAGCCAGGATTGCGACGGCTTCGACGACGTGCCGCAGCGTCGCCCACCGATCTTCAACAAGTCGAACCTCGTACGGCTCGCGTGGTTCCATCGTAGATTACTCCGTATCCGGCGGTTCGTTGGAGCCTTTGCGCGTCAGGAAAAACTGGCGCGTTTTCGGGGCCGGGATTGGAACGAAACGGCGCGGCTTCTGTGCGAAATCGAAACTGCCTTCGAGGCTGTTCGCGCGCGTGTCCGTATAGCCGAACGATGCCGGTCCGATGGGTCCGAGGCCGAAGATTTGCTCGGCGAATTTCATGATACTGCCGAACTCGTATTGCGTGTGTGAGACATAGTTCTTCCGCGCGTACGGCGAGATGATGATGCACGGAACGCGCTCTCCAAGCCCGACGAAATCCTTCTGCGGCGGCGCGACGTTGTCGTACCAGCCGCCCCAGTCGTCCCACAGCACGACGATCGCCGTCGAATCCCAATACTTGCTTTCGCCGACGGCGTTCACCACACTCGTGACCCAAGAGGGCCCGGTGCTGCTGTTGCTGCCGGGATGATCTGAATCTTGGTCGTCCGGGGTTACCCACGTAACGCCCGCGAGTTGTCCGGCGGCGACGTCGGCGAGCACTTGCGAGGGCGGGTGGATGACGTTCTTCCAATCGCGACCGTATCGCACGCGATGGATCGCATCGAACGACGACCAGACGCCAAGTCCGATCGCGACCGCGTAGTATCGCCAGGAAACTCCGCCGGCGTCGAGGTTATCTGCCAGCGTATGAAACTGCGTAAAGCATGGATACGGTCCGCCGTGCCAGTTCACTTGGCGCTGCGCGTTCACGACCGATGAGGTCGTGCCGGCCGGCGCTCCGCAGCCCCAAATGCCTGCCGTCGGCCACTCCACTTCGGCAGTCGCCGGCGTCAGGTTCGTCGTACCGGCAATCAAATCGAGATGCGCGGTAAAGCTTCCGCCGAACTCCGTCTGGAACATGTGGTCGGCGAGAACGTATCGTTTCGCCATCGTGCGATACGGCGCGACGAGCGTTCGATCGACGTAAGCGTATGGATAGAGGCCGGTAGGATTCCCGTTAGCTCCCAGTTCCTTATCGAAGCCGTCCATTTTGCCGTTGTCCCACGCCGCGACCGCATCGGTCCAGCCGTGGCCTATGTCCCCGCCGTCGAACGTGATCCTGCGCAACGGAACGGTCATTCCGGTGCTCGTCACTCCCGACATCGACGTATCGGCTCCGGGCCACCCTGCAAAGAGATTATCGAAGCTTCGATTCTCCTGGACGATGATGACGAGGTGCTGGATATGCTTGCCGATCGCTCGCTGGGCGACTGCGGCACGGAGTGCGGCCGGCGTGAGTCCCAACCGGTCCGGCGCAGGCGTTGCGTTGCCGCCGCAGCCCGAGATCAGGATTGCCGCGATCAGCGCGACGGCGCGCGCGGACGAGTCGCGGGAGGTGCCCATCCGGATGGTTTTTGGGCCGCGGTCCTCGCGGCCTCCACGCGACCCGCCGCACGCCGAGCTTCCCTAGAGTTTCGCCGAACTACTCGGTATCCGGCGGTTCGTTGGAACCTTTGCGCGTTAGGAAGAACTGGCGCGTTTTCGGGGCCGGGATTGGAACGAAGCGGCGCGGCTTCTGTGCGAAATCGAAACTGCCTTCGAGGCTGTTCGCGCGCGTGTCCGTATAGCCGAACGATGCCGGCCCGACGGGTCCGAGGCCGAAGATTTGCTCGGCGAATTTCATGATACTGCCGAACTCGTACTGCGTGTGTGAGACGTAGTTCTCGCGCGCGTACGGCGAGATGATGATGCATGGAACGCGCTCGCCGAGCCCGACAAAATCCTTCTGCGGCGGTGCGACGTTGTCGTACCAGCCGCCCCAATCGTCCCACAGCACCACGATCGCCGTCGAGTCCCAATACTTGCTTTCGCCGACGGCGTTCACCACACTCGCGACCCAAGAGGGCCCGGTGCTGCTGTTGTTGCCGGGATGATCGGAGTCGTGCGCTTCGGGCGTTACCCACGTTACGCCCGCGAGTTTCCCGGCGGCGACGTCGGCGAGCACTTGCGAGGGCGGGTGCTCGACGTTCTTCCAATCACGACCGTATCGTACGCGATGGATCGCATCGAACGACGACCAGCCGTCGCCGCCTTGTCCGATCGCGACCGCGTAGTATCGCCACGAAATTCCGCCGGCGTCGAGGTTATCCGCAAGCGTATGGAACTGCGTGAAGCACGGGAACGGTCCGCCGTCCCAGCTCACTACGCGTTGCTCGTTCACGAGTGACGAGGTTGTGCCGGGCGGGGAATCGCAGCCCCAAATGCCCGCCGGCGGCCACTGCACTTCGGCAACGGCCGGCGTGAGGTTCGTCGTTCCGGCAATAAGGTCGAGATGCGCGGTGAAGCTCCCGCCAAACTCGGTTTGGAACATGTGGTCGGCCAGAACGTACCGCCGCGCCATTGTGCGATACGGCTCGATGAGGTCGTGGGCGACGTATGCGTAAGGATAGATGCCCGCCGGAACTCCGTTGGGTCCGCCTGCCTTATCGAAGCCGTCCATTTTACCGTTGTCCCACGCCGCGATCCCATCGAGCCAGCCGTGACCGATGTCTGGTCCGTCGAACGTGATCCTGCGCAACGGGACGGTCGTTCCGCTACTCGTCAGTCCGGACATCGACGTATCGGCTCCGGGCCACCCCGCAAAGAGATTATCGAAGCTCCGGTTCTCTTGGACGATGATGACGAGGTGCTGGAGATGCTTGCCGATCGCTCGCTGGGCGACCGCGGCGTGGAGCGCGGCCGGCGAAAGCCCCAACCGGTCCGGCACAGGGGTTGCGTTGCCGCCGCAGCCCGAGACTGCGATTGCTGCGAACAGCGCGACGGCGCGCGGCTTCACAACTTCATCGACTCGATCGTGAGGTTGACGTTCGTCGGAGCGGTTGAGGTGGCGATGTCCGACGATTGCGTCCAGAAGTCGTCGTACGATTGCGCGTACGAGAGACCGCCGACGAAGTTTGCGTGCAGGATGTCGGCGTAGCCGCTGAAGATCGCACCCTTCTTACTCGTGAGGTTCGGCGAATGATAGTAGTTGTTGCCGAGCGGAATCGCCGGCTGCGTGAAGTACGCGGCGCAGCCTGCCGGCGGGCTCGACGCTTTCGAACAGGGGGCGATTCCGTGGTAACCAGGCTGCATCGCGACGCCCCGGTTCAGATCGGCGGCGAGCGCCTTATACATGTAGAACTGCATCTGCTGGTCGATCGTCGGATTCCCGGGGAGTCCGAACGGAATGCCCCAGACGCCGTTGATACCATTGACTTCGCCGAGGTCGCCGATCGGGATATTTACGAGCTTCGGAAACGTCGCGGTGCTGCCTTTCGGTACGGTCGCCAGCGCGAAATAGAAGTTGGATTTCCCATCGGAATATGCATAGTACGTCGGGCAGATGGTGGCACCGCCGCCGCCGGGACGGCTATTGCAGCCCGATTGTCCGTCGAACGCCGCCTGATACGCCACGTAGACGAGCTGGTGGTAGAGCGGCTTCTTCGGCGTGTTGCCGGTCGAATAGTAATCGAGCAACGCGCCGAGGTAGCCGTTCGTGCCCTTGTAGTACTTCGGACTCGTGAAGTAGTTTTGCGGGAAGATTTTGTTGAACGGCACGCCCGGGCTGCCGGCTTCCGTCGTCGCATCGTTGGGGCTCATCACCCGCAGCGGCATTTTGACGCCGCCCACGACGCCGTTTACGATGAGGGTATTCCACGGAGCCGATGCTTTAATCGCGTTGATGATCTTGGCGTAGTTGCTCGTCCCGACCGATTCGGTCTTTCCGCCCGTCTTGACCGACAACATGAACGGCAGGGCGAACGAATCGACCTGCGTCGTGTCGATATTGATGCCGCTGCCGGCGGGATATGTGTACTCGATCAAATCCCAAAGAATGCCGTAGTTCGGGTTCTTGAACCCCGTCGGAACGTTCGGCGGCTCGCAGCACGCGGGGACGCCGTCGCTCGGGATCGTGAGCGTTCCGAAGCTCACGTACATACGGAAGCTGCTGCCGGGCGGAAGGATGAACTGCTTCGAGCCCTTGCCGGTAAAGCACGACATCGGGAATTCGTACGTCGACGCGGCGCCGACCGGCAGAGTGGTCAGCTTGCCGTTGGTATTGAGATATTGGCCGCCGGCGTTCACGTAGAGGTAGGCCTGCGGCGTCAGCCCGGAATTATTGGTGAAGCTGATGGGAACGCCGCCGGATCCGCTATACGGCGTGTAGCCCGCGCAGTTCGGCGCCGCATCCGGCCGATGTAAGCTCTGCGGGCTCGACGATGCCGGCACCAGGCCATGCGCCCCCGAACATGCAGCGAGCGCGCAGCTTAAAACGAGTCCAACAGTGGTAGTGCGAACGTTCATCCGTGCCATATCTCCTGAAGCCTCCGTCGATTCGTCCCCGCTTCTACGCGAGCGGAGACGGCCCCGCCAAGGGATACCGTTTCTTTGCAATATGAACGCAATACCGGACGCGTTCGTTTCGAACCATAGGTCACGCAAAAGCGAGCTCGCGCGCTGTAGCAACATCACTTCGTCTGGAGGGTGTCGCATGAAGCACGCGTTACCGGTGATTCTTATCTTCGCAGCACTTATCGCTCCGATGCGAACGCTCGCCGAACCACAAGAGCGCACGAGCACGGTCGCCGATCGGCAACTCATCAACCTCACGGTCTATAACGGGGGAACCGCACTCGTCCACGATCGTCGCCGAGTAGCGCTGCACGCCGGAGTAAATCGCCTTGCCTGGCGCGACGTGAGCGCGTCGATGGATCCGACGTCGGCCCTGCTCGATCCGGTTGGAAACGACCGGCTGACCGTGCTCGAGCAGAACTTCGATTTCGATTTACTCGATCCCAATGCGCTTTTGCAGCGATACGTCGGCAAAGAAGTGACGATCGTTCACGATCCGCAATTCGCCGGCGAGCGTGAAACGCGAGAGAGTGCGCGGATTCTCAGCACGAACGGTGGGATCGTCCTGCAGTACGCCGATCGTATCGAAACCGAAGTGCGCGGACACATCATCTACCCGGCATCGCCGAGTAACTTCCGCGACCGGCCAACCCTGGTGCTGGATATGGACAGCGAGCGCGGCGGCGAGGAGGTCGTCGATCTGAGCTACATGACCGGCGGATTGAGCTGGCGCGCCGACTACGTCGGCGTGCTCGCACCCGACGACGCGCACTTGTCGCTCACCGGCCTCGTGACGCTCTCGAACACCAGCGGCATCGGTTATGACGGCGCGCGCTTGCAGCTCGTCGCCGGAAACGTCAACGTCGTTCAGCCTCAGGTTCTGAGGACTATCGCCCACGTCACGAGCAACGTGTATTCGGTGAACGCAGCGAATCGCGTTCAGCAAGAAAACTACTTCGAATACCATCTCTATACGCTGGCGCGGCCGACGACGATCGCGAACAATCAGACGAAGCAGGTGTCGCTGCTCACCGCGCGCGGTATCCCCGTTCGCAAGACGCTCGAGCTGCGCGGCGAGCAAAGCTACTACGAAAATGCCCAAGCCGATCTCGGCGATCGCCTCCCGGTGGGCGTCTATGTGACCTTCGAGAATCGCGACGGGGAGTTGGGGGTTCCGTTGCCGGGCGGGATCGTGCGGCTCTATAAGAACGATTCGCGCGGTCTCGGGCAGTTCTTGGGCTCCGACCAGATCCAGCACACACCGAAGAACGAATCCGTACGCCTGCATCTCGGCGATTCGTTCGACGTAACGGCTCGGAAAAAGCAGACGGACTACCATCAAGACGGCTGCACGAGCGACAGCTCCTACGAGATCTTGGTTTCCAACGCAAAATCGATACCACAGGACGTGCTCGTCGTCGAATCGATCCCAGGCGAATGGAAAATCCTGAGCGAAAGCTCGCCGCACAGCAAGTCGTCCTCGTCTACGGCAACCTGGCTGGTGCCCGTCGCGCCCGACGGGCATTCGACGCTGACGTACACCGCGCACGTAAAATGGTGCGGATAACAGGGTCGCAGCCGGATTTGCGAGGAACACCGGCGCATGGCCAACCTGTCGAGATCGCGTTTTCTCGCTGCGGCTGCCGGTGCGGCCGCAGCGCCGTACGTCGAGTGGCTGCGCCCCGCATCCGCGCAAGAGCTTCCCTCCAAGCTTTCCGACGTCGATCACATCGTCATCTTGATGCAGGAGAACCGCTCCTTCGACCACTACTTCGGCACGCTCGCAGGCGTGCGCGGATTCGGCGACGCGCGGGTTGCATTGCTTCCATCCGGCAAGCCCGTGTTCTATCAACCCGACGGCCGTTCGCGCGACGGCTACGTGCTGCCGTTTCATCTCGACACGAAGGCGACGAGCGCACAGCGGCTGCACGATCTCAGCCACGCGTGGGGAGCGCTGCACGAATCGTGGAACGGCGGACTTGCGGATGGTTGGGTCAACGCGCACTACCGAACCGACGGTAAGAACGCGCCGCTGACGATGGGCTACTATACACGCGACGACTTGCCGTTTTACTACGCGCTAGCCGATGCGTTTACGATTTGCGACGGATACCACGCCTCCGTGATGGGACCGACGAATCCGAATCGCTACTACTGGATGACGGCTTCGATCGATCCCAGCGGGAAGAACGGCGGACCGGCAACGAACAACAGCGGCAAGCGTTACACATGGGAGACCTACGCGCAGCGCCTCGAGCGGGCGGGAATTTCGTGGCGCATCTATCGCCCGGAAATCAGCATCGAGTTTCCCGTCGGCTTAGACGTCATCATGAATTTCGCGGCTTTTCAGGATGCCCCAAGCACCTCCGGGCTCTTCGAGAATGCGGCGAGGCTGCGTTCGGTGGAGACGATGCTGCAGGACATCCGCACCGGAAATCTCCCCCAAGTAACGTGGATCGTGCCGCCTTATAAGCTTTGCGAGCATCCCGACATGCTGCCCGCCGCCGGCGAGAACTACCTACGGCAGATCCTCGAAGCGTTTTGGTCGAACCCGAAGCTATGGTCGCGTACGGCGTTCGTACTCGTCTACGACGAGAACGACGGACTGTTCGACCACGTCGTGCCGCCGACGCCGCCGAGCGGTACTCCGGGAGAGTTCGTCGACGGCGCACCGATTGGATTAGGGTTCCGCGTGCCGTGCCTCGTCCTCTCGCCGTTCGCGCGCGGCGGCTACGTGTGCGGCGAGACGTTCGATCACACGTCGACCTTGCGATTCATTGAGGCGCGTTTTGGCGTCGAAGTGCCGTATCTCACCGATTGGAGGCGCAATACGTGCGGAGATCTCACCGCGGCATTCGGTTTCGGCCAGCCGGCCGACGTTAGCGTTCCGGCACTGCCCGAGACGCAGCGAGCGCTGCTCCAGGTCGAGCAGCAGATCGCGGGGCTCCCAAATCCGACCGTTCCGAGCCTCCAAACGATGCCGAAACCGGAAGCCGCCACGATCGTGCGCCGCCGGCGGCCCTCGTAACGCGCGCAAGTATCACGTTTTTGGGATAGAGCCGGCCGGGCGGCCGCGGTAAGCTGGGCTGACAACGCATTTCCGCTGGAGGCGCGATGATCGATCGCCGAGGCTTTCTAACGGCGCTTAGTGCGGCGGGCGTCGCACCTGTGCTTTTAGGCGTGGCGGGGGCCGAACCGCGGCTTGCGCCGCTGGCGCGGGCGCTCGTCCTGAGCGGCGGCGGAGCGCGCGGGTCGTACGAAGCCGGCATCATCGGCGGACTGGCGGCGGCCGGCGGAGTCAAGGATGCAACGCCGCTCGCGCCCTACGCGATCGTTTGTGGGACTTCGATCGGCGCGCTCAACGGCTGGTTCGTCGCGACTGGGCAATACACGCGCCTTAAAGAGATGTGGTACGGCATAAGCGCTGCGAACCTGACACGCCTCAAGCCGCAATTCGAGGCGGCGCGCGACCCGGAGAGCGGCATTTTGAATCGCTTTGCCTCAGCGATCGCTCTCGCGGGGCTGACCAAGAACGAAGGTGCGCTGCTTCAATCGAAACCGATCTTCGATTGGATCGTTGAAAACGTCGACGCGACACGACCGGTCCTGTTGCCGCTGACCTGGGCGACGACGAATTTGACGACCCAGCGAGCGGAGTACTTCTACGTTCGGCCGCCGGGTGCGCCGGCCAACTTCTCGCAAGAGTTGATCTCGTCTCTGCGGCTGACGCTCGGACCGCACACGGTGGTGCGCGAGGCGACTCCCGACATTCTGCATCGCGCCATCTTCGCATCGGCGTGCATTCCGCTCGCGTTCGATCCGGTCGTTATGCCGGGGCCGGAGGGGACGCCGTGTTCGTATTGCGACGGAGGCGTGACGGCCAACACGCCGATCGCAATCGCGCACGCGGTCTCGTCGGCTGCCGACGTGATTCTCATGGACCCGGCGTTTCATGACGAGTCCGACTACGACGACGCACTCTCGATCGGCTTCGGCATGTTCGGAACGATGCAGCGACGTCTGCTCGTCACGGAGATGCGCGGCGTATACTTCCAGTCGAAAACGAAGCTCGCTTTCGCGCGCCTCACGAAGGGCGCGAATGCGGCTGGAACCGACCCGCTGCTCGAAGAGTTCATCGCTTCGGTTCCGGAAACGTCTATTTTCTTTATGCGCCCCGCAAAAACGTTGCCGCTCAAGACCGGCGCCTTCGATGACCAGGCAGGCATCGGTGCGGCGTATCGCATCGGCTGGAACGATTCGTTTGCAGGTTTCACGCCCTACGATTGGGCGACGTTCGAGGTGTAAAACATGAAGTGTAAATCCGGATTTTTAGCGACTTCGATCGTGGCCGGCGCGGTCGCAGCGCTGCTCTTCGCGTGCGTCGCGAGGTCGTCGGCAGTCGCCGAGCCCGAAACGTCCGTGGCCGGCGCCACCGATGGCTGGTACTCGACGGCGCAAGCCGCGCAAGGCGCGAAGTTATTTCAGGCCAAATGTTCGGTCTGCCACGGCGCCAAACTGCAGGGCGGCGCGGGGCCGCAGCTCGTCGGCAATCAGTTCTTTTTGCGTTTCGGCGGAAAACCGGTGAGCCAACTGTGGACCGACGTTCACACGGAGATGCCGTTGAACGCGCCCGCTTCGATGTCGAACGCCGACTCGCTGGCCGTCGTCGCGTTTATTTTGCAGCAAAACGGATTTCCGGCCGGCGCGTCGGCGATTATCGGCCACTACGACACGTTGCGCCTCATTCCCAAGAGTGCGCCCGGTGCGAGCGGAGCGACGGCGGCCGCACCGCGCGCGGCGGCGACGCCGATGGTCGTCCGGCAGCCTTCGACCAACATTCCCACGCAACAAGAGCTCGAAGGGGCCGACGCCGACTCCGACAACTGGCTGGCGTACGGAAAGGGGTATCGAGGCGCCCGTTACTCGACGCTGGCGGATATCTCCACAAAAAACGTCGCGCAGCTCAAACCGCTGTGCTCCGTCGAACTCGCGCCGGGCGGCTCCTTTGAAGGATCGCCGGTAGCATATGACGGCATCCTCTACGTGACCACGACCAACGGTACGTTTGCCATCGACGGGCGCACCTGCGCGAAGATCTGGAGCAGTCAATACGATCCCGTCGACATCGCTGCCGGCGCAAACAACAAAGGCGCGGCGATCGGCGGCGGCCGGGTGATCCGCGGCACGATCGACGGTCACCTGATCGCACTCGACATCAAGACCGGCGCAGTTTTGTGGGATCGCAAGATCATGGACTCGAGCACCGGAGCTTCCGCTATGGCCGCTCCGCTGATCTGGAACGACCTCGTGTACATGTCGACGGCGGGCGGCGACGTCGGCGTAGCCGGCCGGTTCATGGCGTTTCACGTGAGCGACGGCACGCCGGCGTGGACGTTTGACGCGATCCCGACGGGTGACGCAACCGGTGCGAGCAGCTGGCAAAAGCCGGGCACGGCGACGCACGGCGGCGGCGGTATGTGGACGTACTACACGCTGGACCCGAAGACGGGGACGATCCTCACGCCGGTCGGGAACCCGGGACCGGATTTCGATGCGTCGCTGCGTCCGGGAGCTAACCTTTTTACGACCGGTATCGTCGCGCTCGATGCGCGCACGGGCAAGTTGCTCTGGTCGTATCAGACCGAACCCAACGACGATCACGACTGGGATGCGACTGGAACCGCGCAGTTTGATGCGGGCGGACGGCAATTCGTCGCCGCCACCAGTAAAGACGGTATACTCCATCTGCTCGACCGCTCGAGCGGCAACCTGCTCACGAAGACCCCGACGACGACGATCGCAAACGCCGAAGCGCCAATTACGCCGACGGGCACGCACTACTGCCCGGGTGTCGCCGGCGGCACGGAATGGAACGGCGCCGCATTCAGCCCGTCAACCGGTTTGCTGTACGTGAATTCGGTCGATTGGTGCGTAACCGTGAAAAGCACCGGCTCTGCGCCGACCATGACGAATATTAATGGCTTGGCCGCCGCCGCTACCTCAAAAGCGCCGATTAACTTTGGCGGTGGCATTCCGTTGCCGGATCCGATCGACGGAGCCTACGGTTGGACGACGGCCGTCGATCCACTCACCGGCGCGGCAAAATGGCACGTGAAAATGGCGACGCCGATGCTCGCGGCGGTCACGCCGACCGCCGGTGGATTACTCTTCACCGGAAATCTCAATGGCGAATTCCTCGCGCTGGATGCGAGCACCGGCAACGTTCTGTTCCGCAACGATACGAAGGGTGCGCTGGCCGGCGGCGTGATTACCTACCGTGCCGGCGGAACGCAATACATCGCGGCGGCCACCGGCAATACGTCCTTCGTGGCGTGGATGATAACCGGTAAGCCCACACTGATGATCTTCGGGCTTTAGGGTTTGATCCTTAGAATCTTCGCTTCAGCGGCGCTGTTCGGCGCGATGTGTTCCAGCGGTGCGGCTGCAGCGCCGGCGCCAATTGCCGTCACGGTGCAAGCCGAACTACAAACGTACATAACTACCTACGCTAAAGAGGAGCATATTTCCGGCGGATCGATCGGTGTCGGTTTGCACGGACGGCCGGTGCCGATCGACGCCGTTGCCGGTACCACGCAAATCGGCGGCGGCGGCGCGATCACGCCGTCGAGCATTTTTCAGATCGGCAGCAATACGAAAGCGTTCACGGCGGTCTGCCTGCTGCGTCTCGAAGCGGACGGAAAACTGAACGTCAAGGATCGGATCGGCAAATGGCTGCCCGAGTATCCCGCGTGGTCGAACGTGACGATCGCGCACGTCCTCGATATGACGAGCGGTATTCCGACGTACGACGACACGAAAGCGTGGGCGGCGGATCTCATCGCGAATCCGTATCACACGTTTACTCCGGCGCAACTCATCGGATATATCTATCCGAAAAAATCGCTGAAAGGCTGGAACTATTCGAACACCGGCTATATCCTCGCGCAATTGATCGTGGAGCGCGCGTCCGGAGAGAGTTACGCGCGGTACGTCAACGACGTTATCGCAAAAGCCGGCCTTCACGACACCTTCTACCAAACCAGCTTCTACCCGCCGGCGGTTTTCAGCCGGCAGGTTGCGGGTTACTTTGACAACGACGGACTCGGGAACGAACCGCTGGCGCCGCTGCTGGGCAAGAACGTCCGCCCGTACAGCATTTCGTGGACGCAAGCGGCCGGCGGGATCGTCTCGACGCCGAACGACGTCGTCAAGTGGGTCCGCGATCTTTACACCGGTCCGATCCTAGCGGCGGCGCAACGTGCCGAAATGCACACCTACGTAAACTCCGACACGGGCGCGCCGCTCTCGGAGGTTTCGGCGAAAAACCCACGCGCATTCGGCCTCGGAATCAGCCGGCTTTATAAGAAGCCGATCGGCGACTTCTTTTTCTATGAAGGCGAAACGCTGGGCTATCGCGTGGCATACGTCTACGTGCGATCCACGGATACCGTGATCGTCGTCGCGCTCAACAGTCAACCCGCGGGTAGCCGGGACCACATCGGTCCGTTCCTTTCCCAGATCTATCAGACGCTCGAGGAGCGCGGCCTGGTCGCTCTATTAAATCATTAGTTGACAACCAACTAACGATTTAGTAGTATGGCAGTAGGGCCCCGGTGCGGGGCCTGCCAGAAAAAGATGGAGATGCCGGTCATGAAACCTCTCGAAACCCGCAAGACCCTCGTCGAGCGTCTCAAACCCACCCCGCTCGGACACTTCGTCGGTTGGGGACCGCGCCTCGGATAGCGCCGCGGCAAGGTCCCGGCCACGCCGCGGATAAGCGAGCGGCGTGGCACATTGGCGGCGTCTCGCCAGCATCTGCGCGATTATCGCGCTCGGAATTTTCTGCATAGCGTCGGTCCTGCCGACGTTCCGTGTCTTGGGACGGCCGCTCGGTAATTTCGGTATCACTTGGCACCTCGCGCCCGACCCCGGCGGCGCGAACGCACTAACGGCAACGAAAGTCGACCCCGGCTCGCCGGCCGATCGTGCGGGCATCGCAGCGGGCGCACATCTGTCGCGCTCGGCACCGGCGCTCGAGCGAATTGCCGCGAAGCAACCCGCGCTTCCCGGCACCGCAAGAACGTTCGCGTTCGAAAACGCATCGGGCGTACATCCGGTCACGCTCGTCGCCGCAACGGGCGAAACGTACTACCCCGACGATACCTTCGATCGCATCTTCATGGCGATTCGGATTCCCTCGACGATCGTCTTCGCGCTCGCCGCAGTACTGCTGGTGCTTCGGTTGCCCGGTGCGATGTCGTGGGGCCTCGCGCTGTTCTTGCTCACGTTGCGTCCCTCAGCCGTCGTGAACCGTTTTTGGGCGCCGTTGCTTTCGACCGATGGTTGGGTTGCGCTCGGCGGAGCGAACCGAATCATCGACACGTTCGGTTTCGTCGGAATCATCGCGTTTGCGCTGCTTTTTCCGAGCGGCGCCGCGCAGGGTAAAACCGCGCGCTTCTTCGCGTGGTTCGTTTGGGTGTTGGGCGCCGCGATCGCTGCGGTGCTGGTTATCGACGACCACCTGATCGACGTTCTTTGGCCGAACACGTCGTCCGCCACGCATATCTTCGACGGCGTTCGGCAAGGCGTCATCTTCTTGCCGTGGGTCGCCGCCGTGCTTCTGGCATCTACCTACGTGCGCGCGAAGGGCGTCGATCGGCAGCGCTTGGCGTGGGTGATCGCCGGCTTACTGATCGGATGTCTCGGCGAGCCGGTGAACGACCTCGCCGCCCGCATCGGCACGGTAGAGGCCGGTTACGTCGCGCGCAGCGTCGGGCTCGTCCAGTTGTGCGTACCGATTCTCGTTGGCTACGGCGTTATGCGCCATCGCATCCTTGACGTCGGCTTCGTGCTGAATCGCGCGGCCGTGTACACGGCCCTTACGACCGTACTGCTGGGCACGATGGGGCTGCTTCGCTTGACGCTTGGGAGCTACCTAAAGGACAACTGGGCGATTCTTTTGCAAGTTGCGACCGCGGTCGGCCTCGGCTTCTCCTCGCAGAGAATCTACAAGGCTGCGGATTGGCTTATCGACCGGTACCTCTTTCCCGAGTCGCATAAGAACGAAGTAAAGCTGAAGCGGCTCGGCGATGGGCTGCGGTATGCGGAAAGCTCCGACGCGATCGCCGCTTCCATCACGCAGGAGCCGGCGGAAACGCTTGGCCTCGCATCTGCCGCTCTCTTTCGTAGGCGCAACGACGGAACGTTCGTCCGAAAGCTCGCCGTCGGCTGGAACGGCGACGACGTCACGGTGATCGGTGCCGGCGATCCGCTTCCGGTATACCTTCAGGGTGACGCGACGCAGTTCAACGTTCGCGATATGCTGGCGTCGCGCACGGGCTTCCCGACCGGCTCCGCCGCGCCGCATCACGCCTATCCGCTGATGGTACGGCGCGCCCTCGCTGGATTCGTGCTCTATTCGGAAAACGTCGACGGAACGGCGCTCGATCCCGACGAAACCGCCATGCTCGACAAACTCGTCAAATCCGCCGGCGACGCGTACGATCCGTTCATCCGCGTCAAGCGCGCGCTGAGCGAAGCCGGCGCTAGGCCGGGACGAACTTGAGCGCGAGACCGTCGATGCAGTAGCGCAAGTGCGTCGGCGCGGGGCCGTCGTCGAAGATGTGCCCGAGGTGTCCGCCGCATTGACGACAGTGCACTTCGGTGCGCTCCTCGGCGATCGAGAAATCGGACTGGGTGCGCGTTGCATCCGGAAGAACGGTCCAGAACGACGGCCATCCGTCGCCGCTGTCGTACTTGTTCTTGGACGAGAACAATGCGAGCTGGCAGCCGGCGCAGCGATATGTGCCGGAGCGCGTCTCACCGATCAACGGACTGGAATTGGCCGGCTCCGTCCCGCCTTCGCGCAAGATAAAGTAACGGTCGGATCCGAGAATTTTCATCCACTCCGCATCGCTATGCGTCACCGCGTACTTGCCGCTTGCAATCGATGGCTTCGTGCATGCCGCGGCGAGCACGGCAGCCGCGGCGAGGCTGCCGAGAAAGGTCTCGCGCTTCATCGAATCACCGGCGTGATGTGACAAGCTGCGCCGCCGTTCTTTTCAAAATACCGTTGATGGTATTCCTCAGCGGGCCAGAACGTCGGAGCCGGTTCGATCTGCGTGACGATCGGACGCTTGTGATTGGCCTGCTCGGCATCGCGCGAGGCGATTGCCGCGGCTTGCTGCTCCGCCGAATACGTGAAGATCGCGGAGCGATATTGATCGCCCACATCCGGGCCTTGACGATTGAGCTGCGTCGGATCGTGAATCTGCCAGAACGCGCCGAGCAACTGCTCGTAACTCACGCGTGACGGATCGAACGTGACTTCGACCGCCTCGGCGTGACCGGTTGTGTGTCCACAGACCTGGCGATAGGTCGGATGCTCGGTCTTCCCGCCGATGTAGCCGGAGACGGCATCCAACACGCCCGGAATCCCGCGGAAGGCGGCCTCGACCCCCCAAAAACATCCGGCCGCAAATGTCGCTTTTTCGGTACTCATACACCCTTAGAACGCCGACCGCGCCCGCTCGGATGCGTCCGAGTCACCCCTTCGGAAAGGTCCCGGGTGGACACGGCGTATCGACCCGGCTCGCGACGTGATCGACGCCGCTATAGTGCAAGTTCATTTCCGACGCGCTTCCGTTCGGAGGAACCGTAAACGTCACGAGCCCCGAAGACAGCGGCATATAAAAACGGTCGGCCGCCATCGGCAGCAGCCCCGCCACATAATGCCCCACAAGCCCAGCCGCCAGCAAAGCCCCATCTTTCTGAACGCAGATGATCCCGCCCGAAGCGAGCTTATAGCGTCCGAATAGGAGCGCTTCTTGCGTGGGTGAGAGTGTGACGAGCGAACCCGAAACGGGTTCGTCGAACGGCTTGCCAAGTGCGATCGCCTGCAAGTCCCGCGTCAGCGATGCCGTCGGTGCATCCAAATTGTCGAGGACGACGACGATTGTCGAGCTCGCCGGATAAACCGCAAAAAAGCTCAGATATCCCGGCAGCTCGCCGGTGTGATAAAACCGCGACAACCCAAACGCACTTTCAACCATCCACCCATCGCCATACCCCTCGACCTCATGCAAAATCTCCGCACGCTCCTGCGCCGAAACAACATCGGGCTTCGCCCCCAGCATGATCCGCCCCCAAGTAAGCAAATCGCCCGCCGTGCTAAAAATACCCGCATCACCTTCAGGCGCAGTCAACGAAAGCGACGGCACGGGCGAAGCGTGCACGTCTTCAAGCGTGAACCCCGGCAGCTTCTGCGCCCACGTCGTCTCCGCCGAATACGCCAACGCCAACCGCGGCGCCGGATCCACCCCAATAACGCCCGTATCGCTCATCCCCGCCGGCCCAAAGATTTTGCGGTGCAGGTACGTCGCAATCGGTTCGCGTGACGCCCGCTCAACGATAAACCCAAGCACCACATAACCAGTATTGCTATACGAAAACTTCGTCCCCGGCACAAAATCAAGCGGCACGGACTTCTCGCGTTCCACAATCCGCTTCGAACTCTCCGGCGCCGTCATAAACGCATAATACGCCGGCGACTCCATCTCAAGCGAATCTTCATAATCCGGCAACCCCGACCGATGATGCAAAACCTCATCGATCGTCACCACCTGCCAAGCCGCCGGACAAGAATCGATATACTTACAAATCGAATCCTCAAGCTTTAGCGCTCCAGCATCGCGGAGCTTCAAAACTGCCAGTGCCGTAAACATCTTAGAAATCGAAGCAATCTCAAACTGCGTATCGTTCGCATTGAGAATTCGCTTCGCCAGATTTGCGTAGCCAAACGCCCCCCGGTACACGTCATCGCCCTGAGCAACGAGCACCACCCCATTGAACCGCCCAAGCCGATACATCTCCGCCGAATAACGGTCCAACTGCTGAGCCTTCACGGCCCAATCAGCATCAGCCGCCCGAACCGGCGAAGAAGCGAGAATCCCCGCGATAACCGCGGCAAAAAGAATGTGCATCCGCATACCGAAATACGTTCACCTAAATCATTAGGTATTCCCTCCCACCACCCGTCCGACGCTACTGGTGCAGCGCCTCCAACATAGCAGCTTGAGCCTGCGCGACGGATTCCGAAGCACCAGGCGACATGTCCATCCAGTCGTTGATCATTAGGGCAAATGCGATCGTGCCGTGATGCGGAGTCCTCAGGTAGCCGGCGAGCGTGCGCGCGTGATTGATCGTCCCGGTCTTCGCGTAGACGTTCCCGGCGAGCGGCGTTGCGACGAAACTCGATTTAAGCGTACCGCGTACGCCGGCGAGGGGCAGCGCATCTAGAACGGCCTGGCGGTTTGCGCTGGCCCAATCATATTTCAAAATCGCGACGAGTGCGTTCGGGGTGATGCGGTCGTATTCGGAGAGGCCGGAACCGTCCGCGATCGTCACACTGTGCGGGTCGACGCCGATCGATTGCAGCCACGATTGCTCGACCTTGTAGCCGCTTCCACGCGTACCGATCTTCGCGCGCTCTTGCGCTGCGGTCGGCGACGATGCGCCGAGTTCGAGAAGAAGCTGCTCGGCGATGAGATTGTCGCTCGGTTGCCAGAAGAGGCCGAGCGTCTTCGAAAGTGGTTCGGACGAACGCTTCCAGATCGTCGTGGTCGCGGGCGGTGGCGTGTATTGCGCTTGAGTCGTCGTTCCAATGTCGATGCCGTCTTGGATCAGGTCGAGGCGGAACACGTCGAGCGCGTAGGCGGGCGGATCGGGGACGGCCGGTGCGAGATCGTCGGAGGTCTTGACGCCGAGCGGGACGCTGCCGACGAGTTCGATCGTCGTCGGCTGACCCCACGGTCGCGTGACGTCGGTAGTGTCTTCGGAACCTCGCGCGCCGGTGGTGGTGTCGTTTTTGATCGTGATGACGTCGGTCACCGGCGCAGTGACGAGTCCGGTAGAGCTGCCGGGCGCGTCTCCCGGAGCAACCGCAGCATGTACGACGTTTTCTTCGAGCGAGAGTGCGCTAGGGATGGCTGCGTAGTCGTAGGGTATGTCGTCGATCGACCAGCCGCCCGGGTATCGATCCGCGTAGTATCGGGTTGCGTCGCCGATGAGCGTATCGAAGTGCTTTGCGCCGGTCGCGGCGACGGCTTGAGCTGCCAGCCCGATGTCGTGTGCGGAGAGCCGTGCGTCGCCGCCGCCGCGCAGCACGAGCGTGTTTTCTGACACATCGACTTCGGTAACGAAGGTGAATGCCGGGCCGAGGCGTGCGAGCGCGGCGGAGCCGACCAAGAGCTTAAACGTGGATGCCGGCGTGAAAGCGTCACTCGCATTGCGTTCGTAAAGTACTTCGCCGGTCGCGGCGTCGACCGCGAGCACGCCGACGTGGGCGCCGCGCAGCGTTGGAGCGGCGAGCGCGGTCTCGATCGCGTGCCGCGCGTTCGAAAGGTCACCCGGGGTCCAGAGCGACGCTGCGAGCAGCGCGGCCGCAATCATACGACGTCGTTGCGGAGCACGTCGTCGACGTTCTCGCGACGCAAAAGAAGATGGTGCGTTCCGCCGCGCAGCGCAACGACGGCGGGCTTGGGGAAGCGGTTGTAGTTGCTCGCCATGCTGTAGGTGTAGGCGCCGGTCATCTGCATCGCCAGCAGTTCGCCGACGCGCAAATCTTCGGGGAGAAACGCGGTGCCCAGTTCGTCGTTCTCGCACGAACGCCCGCACAGCGTGACTTCGCGTTCCGGCCGGTCCGCACGTTCGATCGCGACGACCGGATGCGCGGCGCCGTAGAGCGCCGGGCGCGGGTTTTCGGCCAGGCCGCCGTCGACGATGACGAACGTCCGCGTCGTTTGGTGTTTGATTGCCATCACGCGGTAGATCGTGGTTCCGGCGGCCGCGACGATCGCTCGCCCCGGCTCGATGCCGAGCTGCGGCGCGGAGATGTCGAGCGCTGCGGCACCTTCGGCAACGCGGCGCACCATCGCGTCGATGGCGGACCGGCGATCCTCACGTGCGGTACCGGCGCCGGACACGACGCCGAAGCCGCCGCCGGCGACGGCCTGCACCACCGGCAACCCAAGCGCCGCGAATCGCGCCGCGGTGCGGATCAGCGCGCCGGCATTCTCGGCAAATGCGGCGGAATCGTGAATTTGCGATCCAATGTGCGCGTGCAGGCCGAGGAATTGCAGGTTGCGATGCTCGCGCAGGATCGACGCTGTAGACTCTTCGTCGCGCGGATGGATGCCGAACTTCGTTGCGTCGCCTCCGGTCCGGACGAATGCGTGCGTGTGCGCTTCGACGCCGGTGTTCGAACGCAGCAGCACGGCGGCCGAGCCGTCGCGCGCGAGCGTCGCATAGCGCCGCAGTTCGTCCAGTGAATCCACGACGATCCGTGCCACGCGTCCGTCCGCCGATGCCTGTAGTTCGCCGTCGCTCTTGCCGGCACCGTGCAGCGTCAAGCGCGTCGCGGGAAAACCGGCGCGCTCCGCCGTCGCCAATTCGCCGAGCGAACAGACGTCGAGGCCGAGCGGCGACGAGAGCAGATGCCGCGCGAAACCGACGCAGACGAACGCCTTGGCCGCGTATGCGATCTCGACGCCGTGCGGGGCACATGCGTCGACGAAACCGGCGATCGCTTCGTCGACCGCGTCGAAGTCGATGACGAGCAGCGGGGTACCGTACGCGTGCGCGAGATCGGCTGCCTCCGTCCCGAGCGAATGAAGCCTCAGAACTGCCCCGTGAATGCGTCGATTTCGGCTTGCGGCACGCCGGCGGCCAGCATGCGAACCGCCAACTGATTGCGCTCTTGCGGCGGCGTCACGAACATGAATGGCGCCGTCGCGTCGGTTGCCCTGACCGTGCACCACTGCGCCGCCGCGGGAATCAGAACGGTTTGGTACTTTCCGAGTTCGACCGTCACATCGCCGCTCGAGACTTCCAGCGGCTTGTCGAGGGACATGAGGATCAGCGGGCGTTTGTGAGTCGCCAGCGAGGCGGGTTCGCTCGTCGCCACGATGCGCTCGACGGTAAAGCGCGGGTCGGCAATCAGCGCCGTGCGGTCCAGATTGTCGAACCGGTAGTCGACCTGCTTGAGCGTCGTCTCGCCGCCTCCGGTGTAGTGCAGCACGTCGGCGGCTTTTTGGATGTGCAGCTCGCGCGGCTTTCCGTCGAGTCCCATGCGGTTCCAGTCGAACATCCGGTACGTGAGGTCGCTGGCCTGCTGCGTCTCGAAGACCGTGATGCCGGGCCCGATCGCGTGGACGGTGCCGCACGGAATATAGACGGTGTCGCCCGTCTTCACGGGAATCTTGCGCAAGATCTCGCCGAGCGTGCCGTCGGCGACGCGGCGCTCGTATTCCTCGCGGGACGTATCGCGCGTCCAACCCAGCACCAGTTCTGCGCCGGGCTGCGCCGAGAACACAAACCAGCACTCGGTTTTACCGAAGGGCTGGTGTTCGACACGCTGCGCGTACGCATCGTTGGGATGCACTTGCACCGAGAGCCAATCGTGCGCGGTGATAATCTTCGTAAGAATCGGAAAGATCTGGGCCGGGTCGATGTCGCCGAGGAACTGCGGGCCGAGTTTGGCGCGCAGATCGGCGACACTGGAACCCTTCAGCGGGCCGTTCGTAACGGCGTCGGTATCCCAGCACTCCCACGATTCCCCCAGCTTCGCGTTCGGATCGCCGTGCTTGCCGTAGATGTCGACCAGTTCGGTGCCGCCCCAAATTGCGGTGGTCAGCTTCGGGTCGAGTTCCCAAGGATAAATGCCGTCGTCGCTCATTAAACTCACTTACGTTACAAGACTGGCTCGAAGCAAGCCGCGGGCCGAGTTTCCGACGTAGATCGCGTCCGCCACATGGAGCTCTTCGGCGGCGATGGCGCGCTCGCGGACTCTTCCCTCCGATACGAGGCGCGAGCGTAGAATCCCCGGCAAGAGACCGCTCGCGACCGGCGGCGTCCACGTCACGCCGTCGCGTTCTACGAATAGATTCGTCCGCCAACCCTCGGTGAGTTCGCCCCGTTCGTTGCCAAGCAGCGCCTCGAAGCAACCGCTGCGGTGCGCCTCTTCCTTTGCTGCATCCTGCGCGGGGCGCCACGTCGTCTTGTGCCGCAGGAATGGATCGTCGCTGCGAACGCGCGTTTCGGAGAGACGGATGCGGACCGGCAGCGCCAATCGCTCGAGCTCCTCATCGAGAATTTCGAACCGGCCATCCGCGTGCAGCCGGACGCGAATCAGATGTCCGCCGTCGCCGCGCGCGTAGTGCGAGGCGCGCACTCCAAGCGCGTCGATGAGACCGGCGCCGTCGAAGTCGATCCCGAACGCGCGCGCCGTCGCGCGCATGCGCGCCAGGTGCGCGCCGAGTGCGGCGTCGTCCGCGTCGCTGGAGAACGTTTCGAGGATCGCAAAGTTTCCGGGGTCCAGAAACCGCGACTTGAGGCGGATCTCGTCCCACTCATCGGCCGCCTTCGAGTCCGCGACGATGCCTCCGCCGGCATCGAACCGGCCGATGCCGGACTCGGCGTCGATCTGCGCCGTGCGGATGGCGACGTTCCACCAGCCCCGCCGCTGCGGCGACAGGAAGCCGATCGAGCCGCAATAAACGCCGCGGCTGCCGCGTTCGTTTCGAGCGATCGCCTGCATCGCCGCACGCTTCGGCGCGCCGGTGACGCTGCCGCAGGGAAACGCGGCCCGAACGATCTGGCCGAGCGTCACGCCGTCGCGCAGGTTCCCCGCGATGGTCGACGTCATCGTGGCGAACGTCGGATATCGCTCGACCGAGAACAACTCTTCAACGCGGACGCGATCGCAGATGCGGTGCAGATCGTTGCGCAGCAGGTCGACGATCATCAGGTGCTCGGCGCGGTTCTTGTCGCTGCCGAGCTCCTCGATGCGATCGAGCGCCGCCGTGCCTTTCATCGGCTTCGTTTGGACGCGCGCTCCGTCGAATGCGAGGAACAGTTCGGGCGACCAGGAGAGAATTGCGCGCCGCCCGTCTTGCACGAACGCCTGATACTTCGCTCCGGTCCGGCGCGCGTAGCGAGCGTACAGGGCAAACGGGTCGCCGTGCGTTTCGAACGCAAAGGGTACGGTGTAATTGACCTGGTACACGTCGCCTTCGTAGATCGATCGCTGCAGTTCGCCGATCGCCGCTTCGTATTCGTAGCGATCGACGCTCGAAAGCAGCGGCGAATGCGGTGCCGTGCCGTCGTAAGGAAGTGCGACCTCGCGAGGGCCGTCGAAGACGCCGAGCGCGATGGAGCCGTCGTAGCCGAGATATCCCGCAATCCACGCGCCGCCGTCCAGACGCTCTTGCGCCGGTCCGAGGGCTGCGTCGGGGTCGCCGGCGGCAGCGCGCAGCACCTCGACCGGGTTCTCGAACGCGAGCGTCGGATCGATTCCCGCGAGAACCCGGAAGACGCTCATCCGCGACCCCCGCCGCGGCGTATAATGGATATCATGAAGCGCTGGACATTCGCTCTACCGGCTCTCGCCCTTCTCCTCGGCATGCTCGCCGTGCTCTCGTATCGTACCGGGCACGCAGCCGTTGCCGCCGCTGCGACGACGCTGCCGGCCAAAGCGCCGCTCGGTCCGGTCCTCGCCGCGAGCGACTGGATCGACGGTCGCCCGACCGCTACAGCGCTCGCCGGTAAAGTCGTCGTCGTCGACGTGTTCACCGTCGACTGCGGAAACTGCCAAAACGTCGTTCCGACGCTGCGAACGCTCTACGCGGCCGATCGCGACCGCGGCCTGGTGGTCATCGGCATCCATTCGCCCGAAACGCCCGAGGAGAAGAACCGTTCGTATGTGACCGATAGCCTCCAGCGTCAAGGCATCGTGTGGCCGGTTGCGGTCGACAATAATTTCAACCTCTGGAACGCGTACGGCGTCAGTGCCTGGCCGACCGAGCTGTTTTTCGACCGGCACGGACGCCTCCGCGGGACCATCACCGGCGACTCGCAGGACGATAGCGTGAAGAGCACCGTCGCGGCGCTCCTCGCCGAGCGAGGATGAGCGGGGCGGTCCACGCAACCACCCGGGGATGAAACGCAAAGCGATCCTCATTGAGAATGAAATCCTTCCGCCCGGCATCGAACGCAAGCCCTTCAGCGACGCCCTGCGTGCGGGCAAGACGCTTTACGTGAGCGGACGCATCGGCATCGACGCCTCGACCGGCAAACCCCCCGAGGCCGTTACCGACGAGGCGCGAGCGTTGATGGAAAATTTGAAAGGCGTTCTGGATGCGGCCGACATGAAAATGAAAGATCTCACGCAGATCACCGTGTTCTGCCCCGATCTGGCGCAGTACGCCGCGTTCAACGACGTCTACCTTTCATATTTCGACGGCGACCTGCCGGCGCGCGCGTTCGTCGGATCCGGCCCGCTGCTCTTCGGCGCGCGCTTCGAACTGACGGCAATCGCCGTTTCGCGCTAAGGCCCGCGTGCGCGACCTTCACATCGGAATCGGTTCGAACCTCGGCGATCGTCAAGGGAACATCTTGACGGCGCTGCAGCGGCTGCGCGCGCGTGCGCGCGTCGTCACCGTTTCGGCGTTCTATGAATCGGAGCCGGCCGGCGGAGCGGATGGCCCGGCGTTTTTGAACGTCGCGGCTCACCTGCAGACGGAACTCGATGCTGCGGCGTTCGAGCGCTTTGCGCGCGACGTCGAGCTCGCGGTCGGCCGCGCGAGCGTTCGCAAACTCGCGGCGCGTCCGATCGATATCGATCTTCTGGCCGCGGACGGAAGGCTCACGCGCGACGACCTCGCATCGCGTCCGTACAACGCGGTCCCGCTGGCCGAAATCGCGCCCGCACTCGTCACCGCATCCCCGAACGGGACGATTCGCAAACGCGAGCGCAGCCTGCACTTCGCCACCGATCGTCAAGACGAAACGCCGGACGTACGCCTGTCGCTCAACCGCGTCGGCGTTTCGAGCGTGCGCCGCGTCGTGCATCTGGAAATCGACGGGCGCGAACGGGTCTATAACGGCGAGTTCACGATGGTGGCCGACCTGGCGCCGGATAAAGCCGGCGTGCATATGTCGCGCTTCGCCGAACTCTTGGAAGAGGCGACGCTGGACGTCTTGGCGCGCGACGCGAAGCCCGAGCGCATCGAAGGTTTGGTCGAAGCGGTAGCGCGCGAGATCGTGCAGAGCCAGCGCGCCATTCGTGCCGACGTGCGCCTGCGCGCCGATTTCTCGCTCGAGCGCTGGACGCCCGTGAGCGGAAAGCGCGGCGAGGAAACGTACGCGCTGATCGGTATCGCGCACGCAGACGAACGCGGAACGCGTTGCGTCGTCGGCGTCGAGGCGGAAGGCATGACCGCGTGCCCGTGCGCCCAGGCGATGGTGCGCGAACACTCGATGCACGAACTTCGCGACGCCGGCTTCAGCCAGGAAGACGCAAGGCGCGCGCTCGACGCGCTTCCGGTTGCGACGCACAACCAGCGCGGCCGCGGGTCGATTCTGCTCGGCGCCCCGGACCTGACCGCAGTTCGCGCCGAAGATCTGGTCGAGATCGTCGAAAATTCGATGTCGAGCGAGACGTACGATCTGCTCAAACGCCCCGACGAATTTTTCATCGTCAACAAGGCACACCACAATCCGAAGTTCGTTGAGGACGTCGTCCGCGGGATACTGTCCGGCGCGCTCGACATGTACGCGGACCTTGGGGACGAGACGTTCGTCTTCGCCAGCCAAATCAACTACGAGTCGATCCACAAGCACGATGCTTTTGCCGAGGCGTTCGGCACGTTTGGCGAGTTTCGCACGGAACTTCGAGACGGCCGCTACGTCACCCCGAAGACCGATCTCGCGTCCTGGCTGGGCACGCGCGCCTCGGTCGCTTTACAGTAAGGAGTCGATCAGCGATGAGTACGAACGATATCAACGCGACGCTGGAGATTCGCGGCGGCGCTCAGGGCGGCTCGGATCCATGGGCGAAAACCGTAAGCCTGACCCTCGATGCAAACGGCTATCACGATCCGGAAGGCGTCGGAAGCAGCGGAGTGGATCCCGCATACATCGCGGCCCCGGCCGCCGCGGCGCTGCTTCTCGGGGAGTTCGATCGCGCAGAACTCGTGGCACTGCTCGATCGTATCGCCGCGTTGCGCGACGCCCTCAAGAAGTAGAGGCAGGTTCGAGCGCCTCGATCCGCGCTTTGAGCGACGGGTGCGAACTGAAGAAGACCTCGTACCATACCGGCGGATCCTCGTCGGCGAGGTTTTGATCCCGCAACCGCCGGAACGCGGCGGCGCCGCCGGCGGCATCGCCGGTCGTTGCAAGCGCGAAGCGGTCCGCAGCCCATTCGCGCGACCGAGAGAACGCCAAGAGTGCCGGGCGCAGGACCTGCGTCGCCAGCGTCATCGTCGCGTAGAGGCGCGCGAGCAGCATCGGACTACTCCGTAGTTCGTCGCGTTCGTCGCGCGCGGTCAGCGCGTTCGAGATCAGAAACAGCGTCACCGCCAGCACCTCGCCGAGCCCGATGGTACGCCACGTGTCCTTGCTGACGTAGTGGCCGAGTTCGTGGGCGACGACGAACTCGATCTCGTTTTCCGGGAATGCCGCGATGAGCGTGTCGCCGAGAACGATGCGGTGCGTGCTGCCGATTCCCGTAACGAAGGCGTTGGCTTTGCGCGTCTGCCGGCTCATATCCATGCGAAGAATCTCGGCGTCGCCGACGCCGAATCGGGCGGCAAGCGCGCGGATGCGTTTCTCCAGCGGCCCTTCGATCGGTTCGAACGTGTTGAACAGCGGAAGCACGTACAACGGAACGATGAGATTCGCCAAGATAAACAGCGGAAGGACGCCGGCACTCGCGAGCAGCGGCCAGGTCTTCGGCGCGCGGCGGACCGCGCCGCCGAAGAGCACCGCCAGCAGGGTGCCGACGCTGGTTGAGATGGCCGTACTCTTTGCGTAGTCGAGCACCCAATCCGTGGCATTCTGTTCGCTCAATCCGTACGAACGCTCGAGTGCGAAATCTTGAACGAATGCGGAGGGCAGGTCGACGATCGCGGTCGCCAGCATGAGCGGAGCCGTGAATGCGGCGGGGCGGGCCCAGCGCGGAAGGCCGCGCGTTGCGCGGTCGAGCGCGCTGCCGGGCGCGCCGTACGTGAACGCGCAGAAACCGGCAATGCCGCGCACGGTCTCGGTTACTTCGAGGGCGCGGCGCAGCGATGCATACGCTCGTGCATCGCCGGGTCGCACCGGCGAGGGTTCGCGCAGTTCGTGCAGCGCCTGTATCGTACGCACGGCGAAGTAGCCTGCGGTAAATCCGGCCCCTAGGCCGAGAAGTAGTTTTTTCATCGGCACCAAACAGTTGACATCGCCATGAAGCTTCTCGACAACGGCCGCATCTACTCTTTCGACGCGGCGAGCGGACGGTTCGTGCGGCACGCGTCGCTGCTCGTCGACGGTACGCAGATTGTCGCCGTCGGAGGAGAGGAGGCGACCGGAATCGGCGCCGAGCGGATCGACCTCGGCGGGGCGACCGTGCTCCCGGCATTGGCGGACTGTCACGTTCATCTCACCGACACGGGCTATTTCCTGGGGCCGCGCGATTTGGGCGGCGTTCGTTCGTACGCGGAGTTCGCCGATGCGGTGGCCGGCGTGCCGAACGATGGCGGGATCGTGTTTGCCGGTCAATACGACGAGAGCGCGTGGCACGACGGCGGCACGGCGGACGCGCGTCCGCTCGAGCGCCTGCACGCGGATGCGCGCGCCATGCTGGTTCGCATCGACAGCCACTCCTGCATCGTCAACCGGCGCACGTTCGAAGGGTTGGCGCTCCCTTCGGATACGAACGGCATCGAACGCGATGCCGCCGGGGAGCCGACCGGCAAGCTCTTTCTCGATGCGAACTGGCGCGCCCAATCGGCGTTCATGGCACAGCTGCCGCTGGAAGTCAAACGCAATGCCGAGCGGCGCGCGATCGAACTCGCTCTCGCGAACGGCGCGCTGCACCTGCACGCGCAGCTGCTCGGATTTTCGCGCGAAGATTACGCCGTTGAGATTAATTCGCTGCGGGCGCACGCGGCGAAGATCCACCCGAAAATCTGCGAACCGGATGCGACGATCGCGCGCGACCTCGGCCTGCCCTACATCGGCGGCGACGTTTTTCTCGACGGGTCGATCGGCAGCCGGACGGCGGCCTTCACGCAGCCGTATGAAGGCGAAGAGGGTTGCGGCGCGCTGCGCTTCTCGGATGACGCGCTGCTCGCGTACTATTCGCAAGCGGAGGCGCTGGGCATCGCCGCCGGCGTGCATGCGATCGGCGACGCCGCGATCGAACAATGCGTTCGCGTCTGGGAGCGCGTCTTGGCCGGAAAGCCGTCACCGCGCGGAAGCCGCCACTTTATCGAGCACTTCGAGATGGCGACGCCGGAACAGATCGATGCGTGCGCCGCGATGGGCATCTATTTCTCGATGCAGCCGCAATTCGACGAGCTCTGGGGCGGCGCGGGGAGAATGTACGACGTGCGTCTGGGATCCGAACGGATGCACGCGATGAACGCGCTCGCGCGTATCGAAGCGGCCGGCGGCGTGCTGTGCGGCGGCGACGACAGCCCGGTCTGCGCGCTCAGTCCGCTGTCGGGCATGCAGGCGTGCGTGGATCATCACGAACCTGGCGAACGGCTCGCGCCGGAACGCGCGCTCGCGATGTACACCGTCAACGCCGCGCGCTTCGGTTACAGCGAAAAGCGGACGGGCAACATCGTCGCGGGTTTAGCCGCCGACTTCGTAACGCTCGATCGCGATCCGCTCGACGGCGCGCGCTTCGCGGATTGCTCCGTGCTGTCGACGTGGTGCGACGGAGAATCCGTCTACTCGAAATAAACGCGCTAGATGATCGAAATGGTCTCTTTCGGCTTGGGATGGGCTTCGAGCGCCGCGAGCAAACCGGCGGCGAGCGTATCGCAGACCGGGTCGTCGATCTCCTCGACGCGGCCCTCGTCGGCAAGCAGCGCTTTGTTCGGATCGATCGGTATGCGCGCCAGAACCGGCGCGTGCGCGAGTTCCGCAACGCGATCGGCGTACGACGGGCCGAAGATCTCGTATTTCGTTCCGGTATCCGGCGCGATGAAGTACGACATGTTCTCGACGACGCCGAGTACCGGCTTCTTGAGCTGATGCACCAAGTTCGCGGCTTTACGCACGATCATGGTGGCGAGCGCTTGCGGCATCGTGACGAGCACGACGCCGTCGATCGAGAGCGATTGCAGCACGGTCAACGGAGCGTCCGACGTTCCGGGCGGAAGATCGATGAGCAGAACGTCGAGATCGCTCCAGAGTACCTGTTCGTAAAACTGACGGATGACGCCGGAGAGAATCGGGCCGCGCCAGATCATCGCCGTATCTTCTTTGTCGGTGAGCAGATTCGAACTGACGACTTCGATCGCACTGCGCGTCACGGCCGGAACCATCAGCGGCTGCGGATTGCCCTGCGGCGTCTTCGCGTTCGGGTCGGCTTCGATCGAGAGCGGTTCGCGTAAGCCGAAGAGCTTTGGAATCGACGGCCCCGTAATATCTCCATCGAGGATGCCCACGCGCAGGTGCCGCCGGCGTAAGCCGATTGCGAGCAGCGCGGTAACCAGCGACTTGCCGACGCCGCCTTTGCCCGACATCACCGGAACGACGTGTTTGATCTTGGCGCGGCCGGTAAACTCACCCGGCATCCGGCGCGCGGGCCGGCGATCGTCGTTGCTGATCAGCGGGACGAAACCGGAAAGACGCGCCTGCGTGAGCGCCGCGAGAATCGGCTCGACGCGCAGCGCGTGGGCGGCGGCGCCTTGTTCGATGGTTTCGTATTTGCTTACGCTGCAGCCGCTGCAGCCGAGACCGAACGATTGCAGCACCTCGGCGGCGATGGGGAGTGCGGCGACCAGCTCCTTGATGTTCGTCTTCGGGGCGATATCGATTTCTATATGGGGCATTGCTTCTAGCCTATTCGGTGGGGCTTTCGCATTGGCCCGTTGAAGCGCGTGCCCTTGCAAACAGAATCTACTAGCGACATTTCTCGCTCGCGAGCGCTTGCCGTCCTTGCCGGCGCCTGCGATTCACCGGTTCGTTCCGGCTGGAGCGTCGGCGGCCCAATGTTCGTGCAGTCGTCGGCGCGTGGAGCTTATGCGTTCGACGAGGCCGGCCGGCGTTACATCGACTACATCATGGCCTACGGACCGCTGCTCTTCGGGCACACGCATCCGGCGCTGACGACCGGACTCGACGAACTAGCGGCGGGCGGTTTCGTGTGGGGTTCGACGCATCCGGAAGAGGTTCGCCTCGGGCAGCGGATTCGCTCGCACTTGACGTCGATGGAGCGAATGCGCTTCGTTACGACCGGCACCGAAGCGATGATGAGCGCGATCCGCGTCGCGCGAGCGTTTACCGGCCGCAGCTTGATTCTAAAGTTTGCCGGAAACTACCACGGGCATTTCGATCTCGCGCTGCTCGATGCCGGCGCGTCGGCGCACACCTCCGGCGGAGCCGGCAGTGGAATCCCCCACGGCGTGACGCGCGACGTGGCCGTCGCCCGGTACAACGATCTCGATTCGGTCGACGCGCTCCTCCGCGGTCGCGAGAACGAGCTCGCCGCCATCATCGTCGAACCAATCGTCGGAAACATGGGCTACGTGACGCCGGTGCACGGTTTTCTCGAAGGATTGCGCGAGCGCACGAAGCGTTATGACGCGTTGCTCGTCTTCGACGAGGTGATCACCTGGCTGCGCTTCGGTCTCGGCGGCGCGCAAGGGCGAACCGGCGTAACGCCGGACCTTACGGCGATCGGCAAGGTCGCGGGCGGCGGCACGCCGATCGCGGCCTTCGGCGGCCGCGAAGACGTGATGGCGGTGCTCGCGCCGATCGGCGGCACGTTTACCGGCGGCACGCACGGAGGCAATCCGTTTAGCGTCGGACTGGCGCATCGCGTACTCGATCTGCTCGAGGCACATCCGGAGTACTACGTGCAAATGGACGTGTTGGCGAAACGGCTAGCTGACGGGATTCGCGCGTTGTTCGCGCAGCGCGATCTGCCGTACGCGGTGGTGCAGCATGAGTCGATCGTCGACTTCAAGTTCCGCGCCGGGGCGCCGAACCGGAACTACGACGACGCTCGTGCCGCCGACAAGGCCGCGTACGCAGCCTACTATCACTCGATGCTGGAGCGCGGCATCCTTCTGCCGCCGTCGCAGAACGAAGTGATGTTCGTCTCAACGGCACACACCGCCGCAGACATTGACGAAACGGTCGCGGCCATCGGCGACGCTTTGTCGGGGTGACGGCGTCCTAGCGCGGCGCGGTTTCGGCGACGCGCGGGCGCGACTTTAAAGCGTCGCGCGTTTCGTCGCGCAATCCGGCGCGCGGATCGACGGCGATCAGGATGCCGCCCCGCTCGAGTCCCTTGGCATACTCGCCGGCTTGTTTTTCCGGAATCCCGGCGCCGACTAAACCGCCGACGATTCCGCCGGCAACGGCGCCGACACCGAGACCCGAGAGCACCGCCGCCAAGCGGACCGACAACGAACGGAGCCGCGGCGCCGCCGGTCGATACGATGGCGGTCGCGCCCGCCGCCGCTGCGGCGCCGGCCACGATCACTCCAAGACCGCCGCCGATAATAGCGCCGGCGCCGGTGCCTTCGGCAACCTTGCTTCCGGTCGCTTCGGCGAACTCGCGCGCCCGCGTGTAAAGCGCGCGCCTAACCGTTGCGGGCGTCGATTTCACCGCGTTCGATTGCCGCGAGGAATGCCGCGTAGTCGGCGTCGACGACGTCGGCGTACCTCGCGGCAAATCGCGCGATCGCTCGATCGAAGACGTCGGATTTCCCGAGGTATCCCGCAAGCGTTGCCGGGTCCCCGGAGCGTGCGTGCGTGAGCGCGAGCGTTCTTCCGCAAAGCGAAGCGTAGGCAAGGAGCTGCTGCGACGTCAGCGACGTCGCGTCGATCGATCCTTTCATGTCCGAGAGCTGGCGAACGTAGAATTGATGCCCATCGTCGCTATCCGACCAGCCGAGAAACAGATCGCTGGCGGTTTGCATGATGCGCTGGCCGGCGACCACGCGCTGGCCCTGGTTCTCGAACGTGCACGGCTGGGCGTACTGCTCGAGCACCGAGCGCCGTGCCTCCTTGATCTGTAGAATCAGGCCGTCGTTTTCGTGTGCCATCAGCAGCGCGACCGCGCATCGCGTTCCGACGCTTCCGATGCCGACGACTTTCACCGCCATGTCGACGAGTTCGTACGCGTCGAATAACACGGCGGTATCGTCGCGGAGCGACGTTCGGTAACGGCCAAGCACTTCCGCGGCGTCGATAACGATTTCGCCGTCCGGCGGCGGATGGAACAGCTTTGGCGGCTTGTCGACGATGCGCCGCCCGAGACCATCGCCGGACGTATACTGCTCGGCAATCAACTCGTGAGTGTCGTCGGGAGCCGAATCAAGGTCGGCTTCGCGCACGGACGCGGCCGCATGCGAGATGCCGAAGACCTCGGAAGCATCGATGCGGGCGTACCAGACCCCCAGTTTCGTCATGACCGAACACTGCGCCAGGCTCTCGCGGTATGCGTACGCCGCAGCGCGAACGGCTTCTCGCGCGCGCCGCTCGCTCGTGCCGGACGCGCGTGCCGCTACCTGAATACTCGCCGCCAAGCGCTTGACGTCCCACTCCCACGGAGCCGAAAGCGTCTCATCGAAGTCGTTGATGTCGAAGACAACGTTGCGTTCGGGCGTCGCAAAAATACCGAAATTCTCGACGTGGCAGTCGCCGCAGGCTTGCACCACGATGCCCGTGATCTGGCCGCAGGTGCCGAGATCGTAGGCCATGATGCTCGACGAACCGCGAAAGAACGCGAACGCCGACCGGCGCATGCGTCCGTACCGAATCGGAACCAAATCCGCGACGCGTCCTTCGTTTGAGGCTGCAAGTAGTGCGAGCGGGTCGGGGCGATCGTTTCCGGGCGACCACTCCCCATGGCTGGACCGCGGGCAGTCCGAACGGAGAGCCTTGCCTTGGGCCAGGAGTGCGCTAATCGGGAGGCGGCGGTCCGAGGACGAGTTCACTCGCCGTCGGTCTCGGCATCCTCCTCGTGGGAGCGGCGCAGCTGCTCGAAGCGCTGATCGTCGTCCACGCCGAGCGCCTCGTCCACGCCCTCTTCGCGATTCATTTCGTTGATTACGTCGTTGTCCATAAGCCCTAGTATACGCCGAAAAGCGCTCGTTTGAACCGCCGGAGGCTGCGGTAAAAACCGCGCATGGCTGCAAAGAAGAAAACCACACGGAAGAAGACGACCCGCAAGAAGACCGCGACCGGGAAGAAGACGACGGGCCGTAAGAAAACCACGCGCAAGTATTCGAAGAAATCGGGACGTAAGGTCGAGCGCGCGATGAAAGAGATGAAGGCGGGAACGCTGCGTTCGGGACGTTCCGGTGCGAAGGTGAAGAGCCGCAAGCAAGCGATTGCGATCGGGCTGAGCGAGGCTCGCGCGGAAGGCGACAAGGTTCCCGACAAAAAGAGCTAAGGCTCGAGCAGCGAGCGGAACACTCCGGGATCGAGCGGAATCGGCGGAACGCCGCCCGGCGCGGGTTTGTAGTCGAACGTCACCGTCGCGCTCGATACGAAGCGCCCGTGCGGCATGTGCAACGTCGCCAGTGCCGTTTCGCTCGCGATGTACAGCCCGCCGCCGGCCGTAGCGAAATCGATGCGCCACGGTGTCGTGTCTTCCGGAGCGACCGTGAAGTTGCGCGCCACCACGGCTCGCAGAGGCAGCTTGGTTGCCGGATCGATCCAGAGGTCGCGAAGCCGGTATCGATTCGGATCGTGAAGTGGTTTTAGCACGAGGTGCTCGGTTTGCTTGCCGTCGATCGTTTCGTTTCCGGCGTTCGTAACCGCGTAGTCGTGTTGCGGCGACACCACGATAGCGATCGTTTTCAATCCCGTACTTTGCGCAGCCGGCTCGGCGTGGATTTTCACCGCGGCGCGCGCAATGCCGAACGAGTAGTCCGGAGTCAGGAACGGAACGCCGAGCAGATCTTCGATCTCCTTCGACGGCGTCAGATTCTTGGTGTTCGATACCGCCTGCCCCGTCACGCAGTTCCCGCCGCACAGTGCCATCGAGAACGAGAAGTTGAAGCCGTGCGGGTGCGGTGGATGGGCTTGCTCTTCGGCGGTGATGGTCTGTACGCGCAGCTCGCCGGTCTGTGGAAAGTACCGTGCGCGATACCGGTCGCTGCGGGGTTTCGAACCGTCCGTTCCGCTTATGACGACGGCATAGTCGACTTGCTCCGGGTAACGCGCCGCCGCGACGGCGGCGCGTACCCGCGCGAACTCCGCATACGCGTCGTCCGCGGACGCGATCATTCCCGAACGGGTACCGGGTAGACGGCGGGACTGCGCAGCCCGTTCGCATCCACGCTGCGGACGCCGAAGATGTAGTCGTCCTTGCTCGCGGGCACCGTGTACTCGTTGACGTTCCCGGCGGTCTGCGCGTGCTGCCACTGCGGTGCGTCGGTCGTACGCCAAACGATCTCGTACGACACGGCATCGGCGGCCGGCTTCCAGCGCAGCGTCGTGTCGTAGCCCAGCTTCGCCGTTACCATCTGCACGGTGCCGGGCGGCGCGGGGCCGAGTGCCAGTGTGGCGAGCGCTGCGACGTTGGCCTTCGTCACGCGCGCCAGGTATTCGGCGTCAACGTACTGTGGAAGGTCGCCGTACTGCACGCCGTTCTCGACGCGAACGTCTTGATGCTGATGCGTGAAGTTCTCGTGCGGCTCGACGAAGCGTACCGCCGTGAATCCCTGATCTTGGAACGACTCCTGGTCGCCGCCTCGTAAGAAGCGATCGGATCGAAAGATCTGCCGCACGCTAAAATCCGGAAGATACGGAGGCACGACTTCGGCGATGAAGCGCGAGAGTTCGCGCGACGGCGAGTCGTTCTCCGAGCCCAGGGCGTTCACGCGCTCGACCTTCGCGCCTTGCGGGAGGCCTTGGCTGAAGACGCGCACGACGTTCGGCTCCGAAAGCCCATCGCCGCCGGCCGTGTTGCCGGTTACGTCGTTATTGAGCACCGCGAGAAGCGGCGCCTTGGCGGCCGCAAGCTCCTTCGCGTAGTGGTCGGAACCCCACAGGCCAAGTTCTTCGCCGTCGAAACACGCGAAGACGATCGTCCCGCGAAACGACGTCGCGCTCATCACGCGAGCGGCTTCGAGCACGGCGGCAACCGAGGAGCCATTATCGTCGGCGCCGGGTGCGACGCCGAGGCCGTCGGTGCATTTGCCGTCGCAATCGTCGTAGTGGCTCGACATGATGTAGAGCCGGCCGGGCGCAGTGCCCTGGAGCGTAGCGATCACGCTCGACTCGGTAACGGGCCGCGGCGTCTTATCGGTCTTCTCTTGAAGATACGTATCCAGCGCCACGGTCATGCGTCCGCCGCTCTTGGCGCCGATCGCGCGAAAACGTGCGGCGATCCAGTCGCGGGCCGCAAAGATGCCGTGCGTCGGCGTGGACGTCGTCTCCGAGAAATCGTTGCGCGTTCCGAACGCTACGAGCGTCTCGATGTCGGCCTTGAGCCGCGCGGCATCGACCGCACCCGCCATCGCGGCGATCGCGGGAAGGGTGACCGGCGCGGGCAGCGGCGCGGCGGCCGGAGCCGCACCAAGCAGAATTGCAGCTAGAAGGACGAATGAGCGGCGTATCATGACGCGTGCTTCCGCCACCGTGTACGTACTCGCCTGCGCGGACGGCTCGCTCTATACCGGGGCGACGGTCGATCTCGGCCGCCGCGTCCGAGCCCACCGGCGCGGAACGGCCGCGCGCTACACGCGAGCTCGCTTGCCCGTCGCCCTCGTGGCCTGGTGGCACGCTACCGACTACGACCGGGCGCGCTCGCAGGAGGCGCTCTTCAAGCAGTTCACACGTGCCGAAAAACTCGAGGCGCTTGCCGGGAACGAGGCTTTCGGAAGCCCCTTGCACAAGCCACCGCTGACCTACGCCCCCTTATTTCCGCAGGAGAACGCCCACATGCGCACGCCCCCTGAAGCCAACGAACTCGAAGCCTATTCGGAAGAGGCGCGCAATTCGCGCGTGCGCATCAGCACGGATAAGGGCGACGTCGTTCTCGAACTGTTCCCCGACGACGCACCCATCCACGTCGCGTCGTTCATCAAACTCGCGAAGGACGGTTTTTACGACGGCCTGGCGTTCCATCGGGTGGAACCGGGGTTCGTAATCCAAGGCGGCGACCCCGACGGAGACGGCACCGGCGGCCCGGGCTATCGCCTCCCGGCGGAATTCAACTCCCGCTCACATCTGCGCGGCACGCTCGCAATGGCACGCTCGAGCGACCCCAACTCCGCCGGCTCACAATTTTACATCTGCCTCGGCGACGCGCGGTTCCTCGACAATCAATACACCGTCTTCGGCAACACCGTCGAAGGCTTAGATACCATCGATAAAATCAAACGCGGCGACAAGATGAATAAGGTAACGATCGAGCCTAAGTAGCCCCGTGTCATCCTGAGCGTAGTCGAAGGACCGCTACCAAGGTAAAGCCCGCATACTTCCATGTGGGCTTTGCTTTACCGCGGTCCTTCGACTACGTTCGCTTCGCGAACTACGCTCAGGATGACACAGCGAGAGAACCATACACCGCTCGCGCGATCTGATGAATGGCGGCGTTTGCGGCGTCGTAGTCGGTTAGGTGCTTGGTTAGGATCGTTAGGATGATTGGGGTGTTGCCGTAGGGGTCGATGATGGCGACGTCGTTGCGGGTTCCGGTGATTTCGCCGGTTTTGTTGGCGATGGGGATGCCGGGAGGGATACCGCCGGGGATTTTTTCTCGATCGGTTTGGCCGAGCATGACTTTGATCATTTCCCGGCAGAACTTGGCGGAGGCGATGGTGGGGACGTCTTCGTGGGCGCCTTTTTCTACTTGATAGAGCAGTTCGCCCATATCGGCGGGCGTGGTTACGTTGTTTTGTACGCGGACGATGGCGGAGGTGTCGATGAACTTTCGGGCGAGGTGGGTGTTTTGTAAACCGGCTTGGCCGCCGATGTCGTTGATTTGATCGACGCCGAAGTGACCGATGAGCATGTTGGCGGCGGTGTTGTCGCTGACTTGAATCATCGGTACGATGAGTTGGCGGACGGTGAATGTTGAGCCGTCGGATTGTTCGGACATGTAATCGGAGCCGCCGATGAGGTCGCCCGCGTGTGAAAAGGTTAGTTGCGCGTCGAGTGTGCCGGGCGTTTGGTCTTCGAGTGCGTAGGCGGTCGCCATGACGAGCACTTTGATCGTCGAGGCGGTTGGGAACAGGTCGAGCGAGCGGTACTGGACCAGTGGCGGGCCTTCGTCGAGCGTGCGCGCGTAGACGCCGATCGTGCCGGGCATCCCGTGCGCGATCGAGCGAATATGGCGATCCAGCGACGGCGCCGACGGCTGCGCCGACGTCGAGCGCGGAAAGAAGAGCACCGCGGCGGAGGCGCCGAGAAAGAGGGCGCGCTTCACGAACCGGTGCCCTGGTAGTGCTTCAAGCCGAAACGCCAAAGCGCGTAGGCGGCGCCGAACCAAATCAGGCCGACGGCCGGCGTCAGCAGGCCGATCCATGGGCTCAACTGCAGCCCGCTGTCCGTCTTCGCGAGAAAGAACGTCGCCGGAAAGTAGTTCATGAACGCGAACGGGAGAATGAACGCCATCACGATTTGCACGGTGCGACCGTAGATACTGATCGGATAGCGCGTGAAATCCTGTTCGAGCCCCATGGCGACCCAACGCAGCGTGTCGACCCGCACCACCCAGAACGAGAGCGCCGCGATCGCGAGCGAAACGCCAAGATCGATCAGCGCCCCGCCGATCACGACGAGCGGGACGAAGAGCACGAAAACCCAGTCGACGTGCACGCCGCCGACGACGGTCGCGAAGACCAAGGTGACGATGCCGAGAAAGAGACCGTCCGGGACGGTTTGATTCGGGACCGTCAAAACTTGAAAGAGCGTATCGAGCGGGCGCACGAGAAAGCGATCGAACTGTCCCGCGCGAACGTACTCCGGCACGAAGTTGACCTGAAAGAACGCCAGGTTATGTAACTCGTGTCCGCACATCCACAGCGCGTAGAGGAAGAACATTTGCCGGAAATCCCAGCCGTCCATCGATGGAAACGTGCGCATCGTTACGTACAGCGCGCCGAGCGCGACCGCGTGATACGCGATCGTAAAGCCGAACCACATCACGAAGTTGGCCCGGTACTCGAGCAGCGTCAGGATATTTACTCGCCAATACTGCCGGTATGCCGCGATCATCGCTAGACCGGTTCAACGCGCGGGCGCTGCTCCCCGTCCGCGCGCCGTTTCGGTTGGACCTGACGACGGAGGCGCTGCGCCGGCTCGCAAGCAACGCCGTCGACGTCGTCGGTGAAGACGGCACCTACTATCGCGCGCTCGCCGATGACAAAGGAACGTCGCTCGTGGCGGTCAGCGCGCACGATGCAGACCACATCGAGGTGCGGGCAAGCGGGCGCAACGCCGAGCGCTGGTGGCCGGTGGTCGCGCGGATGCTCGGAACGCAGGCGGATCTGACCCAGTGGCGCAAGCGCAGCGCGCGTATACCATGGCTGGCGCGGCTCGCGAGAGCGCTGGACGGCGTCAAGCCGCCGCGCTACGCGACTGCATGGGAAGCCTGCTGTCACGCGGTCGTGTTTCAGCAGATCTCGATTCATGCAGCGGCGGCGATCATGCGGCGCGCGGTCGAACGCCTTGGCCGGCCGGTGGAAGGCCCCGGCGTCGTCTGCATCCCGTTTCCCGGGCCGGGGCGTTTGCTCGCCGAACCCGAAGCGGAACTGCGCGCCTGCGGTCTCTCCGCCAACAAGGTCGCGCACTTGCGTTCGGTCGCGAGCGCCGTCCTCGACGGTTCGATGGACGAGACGGCACTCGAGAAGCTTCCGACGCAAGAGGCCGCCGAAGCGCTTACGCGCATCCGCGGTCTCGGGCCGTGGAGCGCCTCCGTGGTAATGCTGCGCGGCTTCGGCCGTCTGGATGTCTTTCCGATGCGCGACTCGGGCGTGGCCCGGACCGTGAAGTTACTCTCAGGCGACGATCGCCTCGACTTGGATGCCGTTCTCGATGTACTCGGCCCCGTGCGGGGTATGCTCTACTACCACCTGTTGCTCGGGCGGCTGCGCAACCTGACCCCCGAGTAGACGGGTTTGAGGAGCTACCATGACGACCACGATGACGCCGACGTTCGCAATCCAGCGCTCGGGTGAACGCTACCACGCCCAACACGGGTGGCTGGACAGCTACCATTCTTTTAGCTTTGCCGACTACTACGATCCGGAGAACCAGAACTGGGGTGCGCTGCGCGTCTTCAACGACGACCGCATCGCCGGCGGTACCGGCTTCCCGCCGCATCCGCATAAGGACATGGAGATCGTAACGTACGTCTTCACCGGCGAACTTGCCCACAAAGACAGCATGGGCAACTCCGGCGTCGTCGGTCCGGGCGGCGTGCAATTCATGAGCGCCGGCACGGGCGTGCGTCACAGCGAGTACAATAATCAGCCCGAGGGCGAACTGCACTTGGTGCAGATGTGGGTGCTGCCCGGAAAAACCGGAACGCCGCCGGCCTACGGCCAGATGGATTTCGCGCGCGAAGACCGGCTCAATCGCTGGCTGACGATCGTCAGCGGCGAAGATGCCGTTGAAGCACCAATCCGCATCACGCAGAAAGCAACATTCAAAGTTTCGCTGCTGGAAAACAGCGAGCTGCTTCACGAGTTCGCCCCGAAGCGATTCGGTTTCTTGTTCGTCAAAGATGGTTCGATCGAAGCCAATGGCGAGCGCTTGCACCCCGGCGATGCGGTGCGGCTCTTCGACGTCGCGAAACTGTCGCTCAAAGGCAGCGGCGAGATCGTGCTCTGGGATCTTCCCGACGCATGAGCGCAACCTGCGAACATCTGGCAAACGCACCGGAAGACGCGCAGCCGCAAACGCCGGCGTGCGCGGAATGTACCGCCAAAGGCATCGAGTGGGCTCAGATCCGGATGTGTCTGACGTGCGGGCACGTCGGCTGCTGCGATTCGGGTCCCGGCAAACACGCGACCGCGCACTTCAAGGAAACCGGCCATCCGGTCATGCGTACGATCGTTCCGGGTCAAAACTGGCGCTGGTGCTACGTCGATCAGGCGATGGGCTAAAGTTGGTCGCACGAATCGCGCCGTAAATCGCTCGCGTTGCCGGCGATTTGTTGAAGGTATAAAAGTGAATGCCTGGCGCTCCGCCTTCGAGGAGCTCGGCGCATTGCACCGATGCCCAGGTGATTCCGAACTCTCGAATGGCGTCCGGATTTTCACGGTATCGCAACATCATCGCTTCGAGCTTGGGTGGAACGCTTACGCCCATCGTTTTGATCCGAGCCAGCTGCGCGAAATGCGTGATCGGCATGATTCCGGGCAGAATTGGAACCTCGAGTCTGCGGGCCGAAGCCCGCTCGACAAAACGAAAGTACGCCGCGTTTTCGAGAAAAAGCTGCGTGATCAAGAACGTGGCTCCATTCTCAACTTTTAGAAGCGCATGACCGAGGTCTTCGTCGAGATTAGCGCTTTCCGGATGGATCTCCGGATAGCACGCACCGCCGGCACAGAAGCCGTCGCGGCCGGCGACAATCTGCAACAAGTCCGTGCTGTGCTTCAAATCGTTCGACGACGCAGTAGCGTCCTCGCCTGCCGGCAGATCGCCGCGCAGCGCGAGGACGTTTTCGACGCCGCCCGCGGACAGCCGCCCAAGGGCCTCCTCGACCCCTCTTGTCGTCGTACCTACGCAAATCAGGTGGGCCATCGCAACAAGTCCCAGCCGTTCTTGTATTGCGATCGTCAGGTCAATCGTTCGATCGCGTGAGGATGGACGGCACGTTACACAAACGAAATCCGGATTTAGTCGAGCGAGATCTGCAACCGTCTGAAAAAGCGCGTCGACTTCCCCGTCCGACCGAGGCGCCATAAACTCGAACGAGAAGGTGGGCCGCTTCCGGCTCAGCACGTCATCGATACGCACGTCTGCCGCTCTAACCGCCCTGAACGACGACGCGCCGCGAGGCGGCGCGCCATACGAACGTTGCGAGTCCGGAAAAGAGCGCGAGCCACGCGAGCTGCACGACGAGTGCGCCCGCCCAGTCGCTCGGCGGAATGATGCCGACGTAGATGAGCAGCGGGGTCGAATAGATCGCCGCGAAGGGCAGGGCGAAAACCAATCGGCCGAGCAGTCCCGGGAAGAAGGTTAGCGGGATGATCTGCCCGGAGAGCAAGTCCGAGCACCAGCGCACGATCAGCTGTACGGCGAACGTTTCGAGCGTCCAAAACGCGATCGAGTTCATCAGGAAGTTCAGAAAGAAATTGACGCCGTACCCGATGACGAACGACGCGATAAAGACGGCAAACGTCGCGGCAGGCGGCACGTCGACGTGCACGATCAGCAGCGCGAACAGCAGCGACGGAATCACGAGCAGGACGTGCAGCATCGTCTGCCCGATGCCGTCGGAGAAATAGTAGAGCGGAACCGAGATCGGCTTCATCAGGTCGGTGGCGATGCCGCCCTCGCGGACCTTCTCGCGGATCATGCGCGTACCGTCGACTTCGAGGATCAGCGACATCAGCAGCGCGACCGTCGCGTAGGTGATCATGCCGTGAAGCGGCAGGTTGATGGGCGCGACGTTCTGCGTGTAGAGCGCCGTCCACAAACACTTGAGCAGGTAGACGCGAAGCACGAGCGACCCGACGTTGGTCAGCACTTCCATCCGGTAGGTGGCTTCCCGCGCGAACGCCTTCTTGGCGAACTCGACGTAGGGCGCGACGTTCATCCGGCGATGGTTCGCCACAAGCACCGCCGAACCACTTCGCCATGCACAGGTTGTTCGCGGCGGCCGTCGCCGTCGCCGTCTTCGCGGCGCCGGCATTCGTGCAAGCCGAGGCGGGCTTCCCGCCCAACGGCACGTACGTCTATTCGATTTGGACGAACGGAAAGCGCGTGGGAACGACGACGGTCGTCATCCTCCGGCGCGACGGCATCGATTCGATCGATATCTACGAACGCGGAACCTACGGCGATACATCACAAAAGTTCCACGGGCGCATTCGCATCGGCGACCTGCTGCCGATTCAGTGGGACTCGGGCTATGCGGGCGCGCCGTTCATGGCCGGATACGTTGGCTTGCCCTCGATCCTCGGCGCGCATGCGGCACCCATCGCGGTTCCGATCGTGTCGGCGTTCTGGTCGCACGTCTTGAGCGAACCGATCCGCCGGCTCCAGCCCAAAGCGGCGCTGGACGACTGGCCGAACGACACCGGCGTCAGCGGCAGCGATTTCACGCTGTACTACGATGCTCGGTCGGGCGTCGTGCACGAGGGGCTCTTCCCCACGACCGCGCTCGCCGTCCATTTGGAATCGGCCTCGAAGGACACGTCGGCGGCTTCGTCACTTACGCCGTAACCGCAGAAGCGCTATTTTTTCTTCGCTTGCTTCTTGAGCGCTTCTTGGCGGCGGTGTTCCATCTCTTGGAGTTCGAGCATCATCGCGTCGACGACGCCGCCGACGTCGGCCGATTGGGTCGGCGGCGGCTCCTCGCCGCGGCGGGGCGGCGGCGTGACGTTCTTGTGTTCGTCGAGGGTTTTGTCTTGGGCGTGCGTCTTGCGTAGGAACTTGGCATACGTCTGCGCCGCTCGCGCGCGTACCTCGTCGGTGCCGTCGATGTTGAAGACGTCGGCATAAAAGTTGAGCTGGGCCTGGGCTTCAGCCGCTTTATCGGGTGAGTAAATCTTTGCAGGATTACCCAGCGCGATGTGCTGCATCGGCACGCTCGCGCCCTTGGGCAGGCGCGTGTTGACGTGCACGATGCCGCCGAGCGCGACGCCGCTGCCGTCCTCGAGGGTCGCGCCGTTGAAGACCTTCGCGCCGCTGGCGATAAAGCACCCGTTGCCGACGGTGGCGCCGACTACGTATGCTTGCGGGCCGACGATGCAGCGATTGCCGATCGCCAGCGGAAAAGAAATCGCGCTGCCGCCGCTGGCTTTGAGCACGGCGTTTTCCATGACGACCGTTTCCGCGCCGATCGTCAGGGGAGCCCCTTCAGAAACCAGGATCGCGCCGTACAGGATCGCGCAGTCGGCTCCGACCGTTACGTCGCCGCTGATCGTCGCAGAGGGCGCGACGTAGGCACTTGAATGGATCTTCGGTTTCTTGGTGCTGCTCGAGACGATCATGGCGTTACCTCTTGCGGTTTGGAGTATCCCTCGACGTAGATGCGCCGGATAATCGCCTCGAGTTCGGGTTCCTCGATGCTGACGTCTTCAACGCTAAACTTATCGCTCGCTTGGCGGATCAGCAGATCGGCCCGCTCGCGGTTGCGGTCGAAGCGAAAGCGCGCGACGGCGCCCTCGACGCTTTCCAGTTCGGCGCCGTCGAGCTGCGGCCGCGCGATCGGCTCCACGAACGTGAGCACCAGCGTGCGAAAGCGGCCGTATTCGCTCTTGATCCGCTCGATGTCGCCGTCGTAGATGATGCTGCCGTGGTCGATCAGCACGATCCGCCGGCAGAGGCGTTCGACGTCCGCGAGATCGTGGGTCGTGAGCACGACGGTCGTGCCGCGTTCGGCATTGATGCGAGCGACGAACTCCCGGATCGCCTCCTTTGCGACGACGTCTAAGCCGATCGTGGGTTCGTCGAGAAAGACGATCTTCGGATCGTGGAGCATCGCGGCCGCGAAATCGCCCCGCATCCGCTGGCCGAGCGACAGCTGCCGGACCGGCGTGCGGATGAACTCATCCAATTGCAGCAGCGCTTTGAACTCGTCCATGTTGCGGTTGTAGACGTCCTTGGGCACGCCGTAAATCGCGCGTAAAAGTTCGAACGATTCGATCAGCGGAAGATCCCAATAGAGCTGGCTGCGCTGCCCGAAAACGACGCCGATGTTGCGCGCGTTCTCCTTGCGCTTGAGATACGGCACGAGGCCGGCCACGCGCACGTCGCCGGACGACGGAACCAAGATGCCGGTGAGCATCTTGATCGTCGTCGACTTTCCGGCGCCGTTCGGCCCGATGTATCCGACCAGCTCGCCGGGCTCGAGCGCCATCGTCACCCCGCCAACCGCGATCTTCTCTTCGCGCTCGCTGGAGAACAGGGTCTTGAGCGCACCGAGGGCGCCGGGGGTGCGCTTGACCGTAGAGAAGACTTTGCGCAGGTCTCGCGTCTCGATGATCGGCGGCATTTCCAGGGCCTATCGTGCGCTTCTGCGTAGTTTCCTGCGGTGATCGTCACCATCTCGAATCAATACGGTGCCGGCGGCTGGTCCGTCGCGCGACTCGCAGCGCAAACCCTGGGCTACGAGTTCGTCGAGCGGCAACTCCCGGTCGTGGTCGCCAAGCGTCTCAGCATCCCGGTTGAGGAGGCGGAAGAAGACGAGGTGACCTACCGCGGCGTCGGCGAGCGGCTGTTGACCGGCCTCGAACTCTCGACGCCGGAGTTGGCGCAGCTCTCGACCGAGCCGACCTTCGACCAAACGATGCTGCGCGCGGTGCAGGAGGCAGTCCGGGAATATGCCTCGCACGGCAACGTCGTTATCGTCGGCCGCGGCGCGAGTGCGATCTTGGGGCGGCGGCCCGACGTTCTGCGGGTCTTCCTCTATGCGCCCCGCGCGCGCCGCGTCGCCTACATCGCCGAGCACTTCGGCGTCGATACGAAGACCGCCGAGAAGGAGGTCGATCGCGTCGACAAGGGCCGGGCTGCCTACTTGCGCGACTGGTACGGCATCGATTTCGGCGAGCCGGCCAGCTACGATCTGCTGATCGATACGTCGGCTCTGGGCGACGAGAAGAGCGCCGCGACGATCGTCGAGGCGGTCCGGACGCGCGAATGAACGAGGCCCCGATACCAAAACGCGCGTCGATTTTCACGGCGCTTCGATTTCGCGATTTTCGCCTGCTGTGGGTCGGCTTGCTGGTTTCCAATCTCGGATCGTGGATGCAGTTCACCGCGATGGGCTATCTCGTCGCGCAATTGGCCGGCACGCCGCATCGCGCCGCGCTCTACCTCGGTATTCTTGGTGCTGCCCGCGCGGTACCGGTCCTCGTGCTGTCGCCCTTCGCCGGCGTCGTCGCGGACGAACTGCCTCGCCGCCGCGTTTTGCTCGTGACGAACTCGGTTATGGCGCTCGCGGCGCTGCTGCTGGCGGTATTGGCGACGTTTCACCGGCTGGATATGCTCGCGCTCGTGCTTCTCTCCGCGCTCAATGCGTCGGCGAACGCCTTCGACGCACCCACGCGCCAGAGTTGGGTGCCGCTTCTGGTCGATCGCCGCTACGTCGGCAACGCCGTCGGGCTCAACTCGGTCGCCTTCAACGCGCCGGCCGTGCTCGGCCCCGCACTCGCGGGCATACTGATCGTCTGGGTCGGCGTTGCGGGATCGTTCTACGTCAATGCCGTCGCCACGCTCGCCGTCGTCGTCGCCGTGCTGATGATGCATCCGTCACCGCCGGCCCTGAAGCGTCGCGAGCCGATATTCGAAGCCATGCGCCAAGGCATTGCATTCATCGCCGGTCACGACGTCCTCCGCTGGATCGTCCTCGCGTTCCTGATCACCGCCGTCTTCGCGCGCCCCTACAGCCAACTGATCCCGGCACTCACCGTCAACGTGCTTCACGCCGGCGCGCGCGGCCTCGGCTGGGCCGTTTCCGCCGCCGGCATCGGCGGCTTCGGCGGCGCCATGGCCACCGCATACTTCGCCCAGCAAAACAAAAGATCCAAACTCTGGTTAGTAGCCGGCCTAACCATGAGCGCCGGCGTTCTCTTCCTAGGAATAGTAACCAAACTAATCCCCGCACTCCCCCTACTCCTAATCATCGGAGTAGGCACGATGGGATTATTAGGAGCTACCAACACCTTAATCCAAATCCTTAGCCCCGACGCAGTAAGAGGACGCGCCATCTCGGTCTACACCATGATCGCCATCGGCATAGTCCCCCTAGGAAGTTTCATAGACGGCACCATCGCCGCCGCCATCGGCCTACAACACCTATTCATCCTAAGCGGAAGCATCTGCCTAACAACCTTCCTAGCAATCTGGATCTTCAAACCAAAAGTAAGAACCGTCTAAAAACCCAACAACCACAACCCTTTCCCAACCAACCACCCAACTCCGCAAACATCCCAAGCGAAAGATTTTGCGGTGAGCGGTGAGCGTCGCGTCCCTGGGCGATTTCCGATTTTTTCAAAAAAGCCCGGAGGGCGAACTTCCTTTAAAGTTTTGAAAAAACGGATAAGTAGAAAAACACATGGATGTGTTTTTCGAGCGGTCGCCCGGGGACGCGACGCTCACCGCTCATCGCAAAATCTTTCAGCCCGCCACAAAAAAAAGCGAGCCGCGTATAACGCGACTCGCAATAAAAAACGCCGGCTAAGTTAGGCGGCTGCCTTCTTCCGGCGAGTGGACTTTCTGCGGGCCTTGCGTACCGTCTTGCGAACGGCTTTGCGGACGGCCTTACGGACCTTACGTACTTTGCGGGCCTTACGGACCTTACGAACTGCCTTTTTACGGGCGACTTTCCTACGGACCGCTTTTTTCTTGCGAGTTGCTTTGCGTGCGACCTTGCGGACGGTCCGGCGGACCTTTCGCACTTTGCGGACGGCCTTGCGGACCGCCTTCTTTGCAGCGCGCTTTGGCGCCGCTTTTCGTGCTCGTTTGACTGCCATTGTGTGTGGAGTCATCCTTTCTCTAGTCGGAAATCCGACCAGGGGTGTTGCCTATCTTATACAGTATTAAGAGAATTGATGCAAGTTTTGGTCGACGACGACGTTCGTATCGCGGCGCACATCGACGGCGCAAGCGGTGAACCGATCGTAATGATTCATGGATTTCCCCTCGCACACGAAGTCTGGAAAGCGCAGGCGCAAGCGCTCTCGCGCGCGCATCGCGCGATCAGTATCGACCTGCGCGGCATGGGAGAATCGAGCGTTCCGGGCGGGCCGTATCTGATGGAAACGCTCGCTGCGGACGTCGCAGCGGTGCTCGACAAGCTCTCGATCGAGCGCGCGTGGATCGCCGGACATTCGCTCGGCGGATACGTTGCTCTGGCCTTCGCGCGGATGTTTTCGGAGCGCATCGCGGGGCTCGCGCTGGTGTGCAGCCGGCTCGCGGCAGACACTTCATCCGCCGCCGCTGCGCGCTACGAACTCGCCGATCGCACGGAGTCGCAAGCGTCGATGCAGCCCATTTGGAATGCGTTCGAGCCGCGGCTGTTTACGCCGGAAACGCTTGAAACGAAACGCGAAATCGTCGAAACGGTGCGCGCGATGGCACTGCGCATCGATCCGCGGGGCGCCGCAGCGATGCTGCGCGGCATGGCGATGCGCGACGATGCGAGCGACATCGCACCGGATCTAGAGGTACCGGTTCTGGTGGTAGCGGGAAGGCACGACGCCAACATTCCGCCGGCGGAATCCGAGGGGGTCGCCCGGACATTTCCCCGGGGCCGGCTCCTGGTGTGCGAGCAGAGCGGCCACCTGCCGATGCTGGAGGAACCCGGCCGGGTGGCCGAGGCCCTCGAATCCCTACTTAACGGATGACCGGAAGCTGCTTGCGGCGGACCAGCGCGTTATAGACGAAGAAGCCCCCCATAGCCACGGCCGCGAGGACGGCGGCGATCAAGACCACCTTCACCAGCAGGCCTGTGACGAAGGTCAAGACGACGAAGGCTGCGATGGCGGCGGCCAGCAATCCGGTGAGCTTAAGGAAGGTGAGGAGTTGGGGATGCATCGCGGACCTCGCTAGCGTAGAGATTTCACTCGTATCTACCGATATAGGGGTTGGAGGTTTCGGTTCAAATGGATATCGCAGGCGTCGCCACCGCTCTCAGTTCGAGCTCCGTCTCGGACGGCGTGAGCCTTGGCGTACTCAACTCGGTTCTCAACCTCGAGCAAACGACCGGCGCCAAGCTCGCCGCCTCCCTCGGCCTCGGCACGGTCGTCGACGCCTACGCCTGAGTCCCCCTGGCATCCACGAAGGAATGCTCCGCACCTTCCCGCGTATTTTTCCCATCTGAAGCCGAACCGGCCGTCGCAGCGCGTCGCGACGTCCGGACTTTTACGTTTCGCGGCCGGGAACCAGGAGTAACCATGCTGACCCCACTCGCTCTCTCCGCGCTCGTGGCCGTGACGGCCGGAGCGCCTCCCGCCGGTGCGCCGCTGCGTCACCTGGTTTACACCTTCACCTGGGGCACCTCGAACAACACCGAGGTCCATACGTCGGGCATGGGAGACGGGTCCGGCGGATCTAGCGGAATGTCGGTGGGCGCGCCGACCGCATCGGGAAGCGCATCCGGGCTTTCGAGTTTCAACGCGTCTACCAGCGACAAAGGCACGATCACGGTCGACGTCCTGCGCGAGCAGCCCAATGACCATGGGCTCGTGGTGACGGTCAGCGAACAGGCGCAGGACAATCGGTCGGCCGCCGCTGCCACGTGCGTCGTCTTCGGGAACACCGACGTCATCTGCGATCCGAATGCCAAGATCAACTACGAAGAGCTGACGCTGCTCCGCTTTCTGGGCTCGAACTTCGTCGACCCCAATCAGATCGACGCAAAGCAGCACTGGAAAGTCGGCGAGAGCAACGGTACCTACGCCGTTGCCGCCGACTACACCATCGCTTCCAACGCGAACGGCGTGATGAAGATCGACGAAGATCGTACCGTGAGCCCGACGAAAACCGAGACGAGTACGATCAACGCAACGATCGGCTACGATTTCAACCGCCAGATCCCGACCGCGATTACCGAATTCTCGATCGAACGCCGCGAGCGTGGCGAGCAGTACACGACCGTCAAGACCGAAACGGTGCTGAGCTTGCAGGCCGACTCGATGGCCGCGAAGAGCTAACCGGATCGGAGGATAGTATGTTCACCGAACTCGCCCTTTCGACGCTCGTTGCCGTGACCGCGGGGACGCCGCCGGCCGGCGCGCCACTGCGTCATCTGGTCTACACGTTTACGTGGGGAACATCGAACAACACTGAAGTGCACACCTCCGGGATGAGCGACGGAAGCACGGCGTCGGCAAACGGCCCGCCGACGGCTACCGGCGAGACGTCCGGGATTTCGAGCTTCAACGCATCGACCAACGATAAAGGCACGATTACCGTCGACGTGCTGCGCGAGCAGCCCAACGACCACGGCCTCGTCGTGACGGTCAGCGAACAGGCGCAAGACAATCGATCGGCCGCGACCGCTACCTGCGTCGTCTTCGGCAACACCGACGTCATCTGCGATCCAAACGCCAAGATCAACTACGAAGAGCTGACGTTGTTGCGGTTCCTCGGCTCGAACTTCATCGATCCCAACCAGATCGACGCGAAGCAGCACTGGAAAGTCGGGGAAACCAGCGGCACCTACTCGGTGTCGGCCGACTACACGATCGCATCCAACGCGAACGGCGTGATGAAGATCGACGAAGATCGGGTGGTGAGCCCGACCAAGACGGAGACGAGCACCATCAACTCGACGATCGGCTACGATTTCAACCGCCAGGTTCCGACCGCGATCACCGAATATGCGATCGAACGCCACGAACGCGGCGAGCAGTACACGACCCTTAAGACCGAAACCGTGCTGAGCCTGCAGACCGATTCGCTGGCCGCAAAGAACTAACGACGGGCCGCATTCCTGAACGACGCACTCCGCACCGGCGCCGTCGCCATTGCGATCGGCTTGGATGTCTTCGCGCTTTCGATCGCCGTCGGAATCAAAGGCTTATCCTGGGCGTCGCGCCTTCGGCTTGGCGCGACGTTTGCCTTCGCCGAAATCTTCATGCAAGTACTGGGCTACGTGCTCGGCACGTTCTTCGGCCGCGTCATCGGCGACGTCGCCGCGTGGATCGGCCTCGTCGTCCTCGCCGGCATCGGTGCCTGGATTCTCTACGAGAGCTTCCAGAAAGGCGGCGAGCACGACTTCGACGTCGAGAAACCCATTGGGCTCCTCCTCGCCTCCGTTTCCATCAGCCTCGACTCGCTCGGCGTCGGCTTTGCGCTGCCATCGCTGCACCTGCCGATTTTGGGGCTCTTCGTCACCGTCGCGTGCACGACGATCGGGTTTACGCTTGCGGGGCTGGCGTTCGGAAAAACGCTTGGCGAACTCTATGAGGTGTACGCCGAGCGCGGTGCGGGGACGGTGCTTATTTTACTCGCGATCGCATTCGCTGTTGAGAAGCTTCACGGCGGCTGATGGCGCTGGGTGCCATCCTGATTGGCGCGAAGCTCGAGGCTGGGGTCCATCCGGGAGACGCTCGAAACCCCATCCATGGGGTTTTCTACTTGCCCGTTTTTTCAAAACTTTTAATTGAAGTTCGCCCTCCGGGCTTTTTTGAAAAAATCAGACACTGCCGGATGGACCCCAGCCTCGAGCTTCGCACCAATCAGGATAGCAATGCGTTGAGGCGGTCGAGAGCTTTGTAGCCGGTGGCGATGGATGCGCCGTTGTCGATGCGGCCGTCGCGCAGCATTTGGCGAAACGATTCGAGAGGCTCGAGTTCGACTTCGATGATTTCGGTTGGATCGAGGAGTGGGTCGCGCGTTCGGCGAGCGCCGGTTGCGAGGAACATGTAGGCGAACGCCGTCGAGCGCGCTGGTTCAGCGCGGTACGAACCAATCAACTCGACGTCGCCGGCTTCGTAGCCGGTTTCTTCGGCGAGTTCTCGGATTGCGCAGTCGCGCGGGTCTTCGCCGTCGTCGATCGTTCCGGCGGGGAGTTCGAGGTGGATTGCGTCGGCGCCGTAGCGGTATTGGCGGACGAGGATCACCTCCCGCTCGGTTGTTAGCGCGAAGACGATCACGAAGCCCGCGGATTCGCGCACGTAATAATTTGGGATGACGGTTCCGTCCGGCAGTTCGAGTTCGTCCACGCGCAACCGCAAGTGGGGGGAGTCGACGACGTACGTGGAACTGCGGCGGCGCCAGGCGGGCTTTTCCATGGGTACCGCTATCGACGAAGCCTTTGCGCCTCCTCTCTCGAAGAGGCGCCCCGTGGAAGAAACCATACTTATCGTCGGTGCCGGCACCATGGGCGCCGGAATCGCCTACGTCGCCGCGCACGGCGGCTACGCGGTCGACCTCGTCGAGCCCGATCCGCAGATTCGCGAGCGGGCGCTCGCATCGATTCAGAGCAGTGCCGATCGCGCGAAAGACGCCGAGGCGCTCGGACGCGTGCGTATGCTCGAAGCGATTCCGAACCGCAGCGACGCACGCGTCGCCATCGAGGCGGTGTCGGAGAAATTCGAGACCAAACGCGACGTATTCGTCGCGCTTGCGGCCGCGCTGTCCGACGACGCCTTGCTGGCCACGAATACGTCTTCGCTCTCGGTCGCGGAGTTGGCTGACGCCGTTCCGCATCCGGAGCGGGTCCTCGGATTGCACTTTTTCAATCCGCCGGCGGCGATGAAGCTGGTGGAAGTCGTCCACGCTGCGGGAACGAGCGACGATGCGATCGAGCGTGCGTATGCGTTCGTCGAGCGAATCGGCAAGACGCCGGCTCTCGCAGCGGATACGCCGGGCTTCATCGTCAACCGCGTCGCACGGCCCTACTACCTGCAGTCGATGCGCGCGCTCGGCAGCGACGTCGCATCGATTCCGGAACTGGACGCGCTCGCGCGCGCCGCTGGCTTTCGCATGGGGCCGTTTGAATTGATGGATTTAATCGGTTTGGACGTGAACCTCGCGACGAGCGAATCGGTGTACGAACGCACCGATGCCGCGCGCCTCATCCCCGTGGAGATGCAGCGCGAGATGGTGCGGCAAGGGCGTCTCGGGCGCAAGAGCGGCGTCGGTTTCTACGACTACACCAACGGCGTGCCGGAGCGGCTCGAACTCGCGATCGAGTTACCGCATGGCGAACCGAACGATGAAGAGTTCGTTGCCATTCTCGGCTTCGGCGGCCTTGCCGACGAAATCGCCGAACTGCTCGAGCAGCGGTATACCCGCGTGCAGCGGGTCGAAAACGACGAGTTGCTCGACGAATTGAACGTCGACGCGACCATCGTGATCGACGTCGGCGGCGGAACCGCCGATCGCGGCGAGGTCATCGCCGAGCTCGATTCGCTGCTCGGACCCGAGACGGTGTTTCTCGTCGATGCGTACGCGACCGGGCTGGCCGCGTGCGTGGCGCGCCTGAAGCATCCCGACCGCGTCGTCGGATTCGGAATCCTTGGATCGTTCGAATCGCAGCGCGCCGTGGAGATCGTGGACTCGGAGCTCGTTTCCGACGACGCCCTGGCGCTCGCGCAAGAGCTGTTCGAATCGATCGGAAAAGGCGTCGTGCTGGTTGAGGACGTGCCGGGTCTGTTTCTCGGCCGCGTCGTCGGTTCGATCGTGAACGAAGCGGTCATCGCCGTGCACGAGGACGTTGCCGATGCCGACGACATCGACGTCGCGATGCGCCTTGGCACCAACTATCCAATCGGGCCGATCGCGTGGGGACGCGAAATCGGCGGCGCGCGCGTTACTCGCATCTTGCAGCGGGTAGCCGATGCGGAGGGCGAAGCGTTCGCCCCGCATCGTTCGCTCTGGGTGCTCGACGTAGAAGAAGAGGGCGAAGCGGAACCGGTGGTGACGAAGGCGTCAACGGATACGGCCTCCATCTTGTGGGGAGGTTAGGCGATGCGGGAAGTTTGGGTCGTCGATGCGGTGCGAACGCCCATCGGCCGTTACGGCGGTGCGCTCGCCGCGGTGCGTCCCGACGATCTTGCTGCCGCCGCGATCCGCGCGCTGGTGGAGCGAACCGGCATCGATGCTGCAAAGATCGACGACGTCTACTTTGGGGCGGCCAACCAGAGCGGCGAAGACAACCGCAACGTCGGGCGGATGGCCGCGCTCTTGGCCGGCCTTCCAGTCGAAGTGCCGGGCGTGACGCTAAATCGGTTGTGCGGATCGAGCCTTCAGGCCATCAACTCGGCAGCGCAAGCGATCGCGTTCGGCGAAGGCGACGTAGCGATCGCCGGCGGCGTCGAATCGATGACGCGCGCACCCTACGTGCTGCCCAAGAGCGACGCGCCGTTCGGCCGCAAGCAAGAGTTGTACGACACGGTGCTCGGTTGGCGCATGACCAATCCGAAGATGCCGAAAGAGTGGACCATTTCGCTCGGCGAAACTGCCGAGAAGGTCGCGGAGCAGTACGGAATTTCGCGCGAAGCGCAAGATCGCTTTGCGCTCGAATCGCAGTTGAAGTGCAAGGCGGCGATCGAGCGCGGTGCGTTCTCGGACGAGATCGCGCCGCTGCCGGAACTGCAGGCGGACGAACATCCGCGTCCGGACGCGACGCTCGATGCGCTCGCGAAACTCAAGCCCGCGTTCAAGGCAAACGGCACCGTCACCGCCGGGAACTCGTCTGGAATCAACGACGGCGCCGCCGCCGTGCTGATCATCGAGGCGCAAACGGCGCGCGATCTAGGCTTTACGACGCCGCTGGCACGCGTCGTCGCCTGCGCGAGCGCCGGGGTCCCGCCGGACGTCATGGGTCTCGGCCCAATCCCTGCCGTGCGCAAGGCGCTAAAACAGGCGAATCTGCGCACCCAAGACCTGGATCTCATAGAGATCAACGAGGCCTTCGCCGCGCAGTCGCTCGCCTGCATGCACGACCTGGAGTTCCCGGCCGATAAGACGAACGTCAACGGCGGGGCGATTGCGCTCGGCCATCCCCTCGGCGCGAGCGGTGCACGCATCGCAACCACGCTCCTGCACGAACTTCGCCGCCGCGGCGGCCGCTACGGCCTCGCAACGATGTGCATCGGCGTCGGCCAAGGCATCGCAACCATTTTCGAACGTGTGTAGTAAGGAATTAGCATGACCGCAACCACCATGGCGAAGACCCAACTGCTGATCGGCGGCGCGTGGCGCGACGCCGAAGCCGGCGCGACGTACGAAGACGTCAATCCGGCGACCGGCGGCGCGCTCGCGGACGTCGCCGAAGCGGGACGTGCCGACGTAGACGCGGCGGTCGCGGCCGCCCGGAAAGCCTTCGACGCCGGGAAGTGGTCGGGGATGGCAGCGTCGCGGCGCGCGAAGATCGTTTACAAGATGGCGCAGCTTATCGGCGAGCGCGCCAAAGAGCTCGCGCAGACGGAAGTTCGAGACAACGGGAAGACCATCGGCACCGCCAAAGGCGAACTTGGCGCGATCGTCGACTGCTTCGAATTTTATGCGGGCGCCGCAACGAAGAACTACGGTGAAACGATGCCGCCGCCGCTGCCGACGTATCTTGCCAATACCGTGCGCGAGCCGGTCGGCGTCGTCGGCGCGATCGTTCCGTGGAACTTTCCGCTCCTGCTCGCGAGCTGGAAAGTCGCGCCCGCACTTGCAGCCGGATGCACGATCGTGCTCAAGCCCGCGCCATCGACGCCCCTGACGGCGATCGAACTCGGGAAAATCGCGCTCGAAGCCGGCGTTCCGGAAGGCGTGCTCAATATCGTAACCGGTTCGACGCGCGACCTCGGGCAATGGATCGTCGAACATCCGGGCATCGACAAGATCGCGTTTACCGGGTCGACCCAAACCGGTAAGCTCGTCGCGGCGACCGCGTCGCAGACGCTCAAACGGGTCACGCTGGAGCTCGGCGGAAAGTCGCCGTCGGTCGTCTTCGACGACGCCGACATCGCCGGCGCGGTTGCCGGCGCTCTCTACGGTATCTATTACAACGCGGGCCAAACCTGCGAAGCGCGTTCGCGCGTGCTCGTGCAGGCCGGCGTTTACGATGCGTTCGTTGCGTCGTTCGCGGAGCGCGCCAAGAACCTGCGCGTCGGCGATCCCGAAGACCTGCAAACGCACATAGGTGCGATCACGTTGCCCGAGCAGCTCGAGAAAATCAAAGCCTACTGCGAAATCGGCGATTCGGAAGGCGCGAAACCGCTGTTCGGCGGCGTGCGTCCAACGCTCGACGAGGCGTTCGCCGGCGGGACGTTCTGGAGCCCGACCGCGTACGAAGCCGACGCCTCGCACCGTGTCGCCCGCGAGGAGATCTTCGGGCCGGTCGCTGCATTCGTGCGTTTCGAAACCGAAGCGGATGCGATCCGCCTCGCCAACGATTCGGATTATGGATTGTCGGCCAGCGTCTGGACGAAAGACATCGGCCGCGCCAATCGCGTTGCGCGCGCGATTCGCGCCGGAACCGTCGCGATCAATACGCCGTACGCCGTGTTCCCCGGCGTGCCGTTCGGCGGCTACAAGCAGTCCGGTTACGGGCGCGAGCTGGGCATGGAAACGATGCGGCTCTACAGCGAGACGAAGAGCGTGCTCACCTACATCGGCGAGAAGCCCATGGATCCGTTCGGAGTATAGCAGCTCGAAGATGGCTGAACAGTTGCGCATCGGCGAGCACTACGACACGACCTGCGGTACGCTGTGGAAAGAGGGAACGTATTTTCCGCGCGGGACGCGCGTGATGGTCGTGGGCATGCACGTGGAGCAAGGATTTTGCGTGCGCTTTCCTTCCGCGGCCGACGGCGAACCGCTGGAAACCTGGGAAGACTGGAGCGAAGCCACATTCCTTGCCGAGGAAGGCACGGTCGAACCGCCGAGCAACCCGCTATCGAAGGCGGTGCTGAGCGAAGCGCGCGACGTCCTTTCGGACGCGGAAGACGGCTGCCATCTCCATCTTCAAGAAGACGAAGAGTAGCAGCCGCCAAGGGGTTTGTCGGACTTGGGCCGTTTTCGGATTCGGCGCCGAATTTTGGTCGAAGACGAGGCGCGAAGAGGGAGCGAAGCCGTGGCTTCGTGACCGATGAGCAACGAAGTATTCGGACAAAAGGCGGCCCGAAGACGGGAACGCGCCTAAGTCCGACAAGCCCCTAGGTTAGATGCGCTCGTTAGTTCCCGAGCGGAACGACGACGTATTGCCAGTTGCTCGCGCAGTTGCTCGCAATGACGGGTGACGGCGTCGGAGACGGCGAGCGAGCGTCCGACATCGGGCTTGGACTGGTACTTGGCGATGTCGACGGAGCCGGCGTGGGCGAATGATACACAATCGTGGCGACCCAACAATACGTCGTGCCGGGTTTGAGTTTCTTGAACGTTGCGGTTCCTGGCGATTTTTTCGGCGCCGGCTCGGTCGTTTGGGTTGCAAACGGCGTTCCCGGCCGCGGATTTGCGGACGATCTCGGCGTCGAAATCAAGACCGGAACGTGGTACTGCGGCTGGCCTGAAAGCGTTACGAAGACGTTCGCCGTTTTGATCGATGGGTTCGGCGAGAACGAGACGCTGGGACCCGGCGTCGGCGTCGTCGAGGACCCGTTACCGCCGCAAGCGGCTAGCGTGAGCGCAATGGCGCCAAAGAGAATTAATACGCGTTTGGGCATGGCCCGCTCGGTTCGACACGCTCGGCCTTCGCTCCGGCTCCCGACAAATAGCGCATCGACTTGGCATCCACCGCGGCATAGAACTCGCGAAATAACGCAGCAGCGGTCGTTCCCGGCCAGTGCGGAGGAAGCAGCTCGCTTGGCAGCCCCGGATCGATATACACGAACTTTCGGTAGTCGTGAACGAGCCAGAGGCGCTCCACGAACGCGGCTTCGTCGGTCAGCACTCCGGCCGACCGCTCGCGAGCGAGCCGCGGCTCGTAGCGCGCGATGAAGTCGGTATACGCTGCCGCGATCGCCCCGACGTCCCAGCATTTTTCGAGCAGGGCGCGGTCGGAGAGCGGGCCGGCGTAGCTCGCGTCAAAGAGATCGACCGCGCCGAGCGCGCCGATCGTCTCAGCCGCCTCCCGCGCCGCGCCGAGCCCATCGGCGGGCGAGATCCACGTCGACGACGAGAGCGGCGCCCATCCCAGCACGGCCAGTTCTTTGCGGAGCCGGTCGCGCTGCTCGCGCTGCGCCTCGCTCACGCTATAGGTGAGCATCCGCCAGCGGCCGTCCCACTCGATGACTGGCCCGTAAATGCGCGGGCTCAGTTCCTCGATTCGCCGCCGGCCGCGGTCGGTAACGGCGTAAAAAGCTCGATTTCCCTCACGCCGGGCGACCAGCCAGCCCTGCCGGGACATCCGGGAAACCGACTGGCGGACGGCTGCTTCCGAGACGCCGAAGGGCGCCATCAGCCGCACCAGATCGCCGATCCAAAGCGAACCCGAGCCGGGGAGCCGGTGGACCATATCGCCGTACAGCGTGAAGATCAACGACGTGGGCCGGGTGACCCCCCGGCTGTTGACAGCGCCTTCCATCGGTACTAGTATGACAATATTCTCACGGATAGTCAAAAATCCGTCACATTCCTCAAAAACAGTAGGAGCGTTCGATGGCCCGGATTTCCACGTTCGATGACTGGATCGACATGCTCAAAGAGTGGCAGCACGATATCGGGCTGGACCGCGACTTGATCGAGCGGTTCATGCCCGGTTACGAGTTCGAGGCGAAGTATGCGGTGTTGCCGACCTCCGAGATCTACTTCGGAGATTTCAAAGGCGATCGCCGCTGGGAGAAAGTTCGGGAAATCCCCGACCAGCGTATGCGCGACGCCGTGCTCAACATGGTCGTCTATCAGGGTGACACGGAGTTTGCGTCCAACGAGCAGCAGCGCTTTCTCGTGAACAACGCGCCGAGCGAATACGATCTGGCGTCGCTCGTGCGTATCATGGTCGAGGAAACGCGCCACGGCTATCAGATGTGTCATTTGCTGGTCAACCATTTCGGCAGCGAAGGCAAGATCGAAGCGCAAAAGATGCTCGAGCGCCGCGCGTTCGGCAAGAAGAACCGGCTGCTCAACGCGTTTAACGACGACGTCACGCATTGGCTGGATTTCTTCGCGTACACGAACTTCATGGATCGCGATGGAAAGTTTCAGCTCACGATGCTGGCGCACTCGGCCTTCGCGCCGCTGGCCGCGTCGATGCAGCCGATGCTCAAGGAAGAGTCCTTCCACATGGGCACCGGCATCACCGGATTGCGCCGCATCGCAAAGGCCGGCGTCATTCCGGTCGACGTGCAGCAGAAGTATTACAACAAGTGGATCTCCGGTTCGCTCGATCTGTTCGGAACCGACCACTCCGGTTCGGCGCAGTGGGCGTACACGTGGGGCATCAAAGGCCGCGTCGACGAGGATATAACCGCCGATGCCGTCGATAAGGAAGAACTCAACGACCGGGCGCGCAAGCAGTTCTACGACGAGGTCTCCGGCACGGTCGATCGCGTCAACGAGGTGAACCCGAGCGAAATCAAGCTTTACGTGCCGGACATGCGGTTCAACCGCAAGATCGGCACCTATGGCGGCGACCGCTACACGGTCGACGGCCGCCGTCTCACGCAAGCCGAGTGGGACGCGTATGCGCCCACCGTGCTGCCGACGCCGGCCGACGACGTCGTCCTCAAAGAGCTTTTCAAAAACCCCGGCTGGATCGCACCCAAAGGCAATCTCGCGAACTAAAGGAGTCATAGTATGAGCACCAACGGTACCGCAACGCAAACCCCTTTCGGCCGCGAGGAGCGTAAACTCGAGGGCAAGCGCGTCATCAACTACTGGAAAGATGGCCACATCGGCTTCATCGAGATGGACGATCCGCCGGCCAACACCTACACGCACGAGATGATGCGCCAGCTCGACGACGCGATTCTCGACGCGCGTTTCGACCAAGACGTCGAAGTGATCGTCCTCACCGGCAAGGGAGAGAAGTTCTTTTCGGCCGGCGCCAACATCGGCATGCTCAACTCGGTAACGCCCGAGTTCAAGTACATGTTCTGCCTGCACGCGAACGAAACGCTGTGCAAGTTGGAGCAGACGCCGAAGCTCGTGATCGCCGCGTTGAACGGCCACTGTGTCGGCGGCGGCATGGAAATTGCGATGGCTGCGGACATCCGCATCGCGCGCAAAGATGCCGGCAAGATGGGCTTGCCGGAAGTCGCGCTCGGCGTCCTCCCGGGCACCGGCGGAACGCAGCGCTTGGCGCGCCTGGTCGGGAAGAGCCGCGCGATCGAGCTCATGGTGACCGGCAAGACGGTCAGCTACGAACAAGCCCTCGACTGGGGCCTCGTCAACGACCTGTACGAAGGCACCGCCGACGAGTTCCGCGCGCAGATCGTCGACTACGCCAAACAGTTCTGCACGCCCAACAAAGCCCCGATGGCCGTCGGCCACATCAAACGCAGCGTCCAGACCGGCGCGGAACTCCCGCTCCAAGACGCGCTGGCGATCGAACGCGAACTGCAATCGCTGCTCTTCAAGAGCGAAGACGCCAAAGAGGGCATCGCATCCTACAACGAAAAACGCGTCGCAAAGTTCAAGAACAAGTAGCCTTTGTCATCCTGAGCGTAGGCGCGTAGCGCTGTAGTAATGTCATCCTGAGCGTCGGCGCGTAGCGCCGTAGTCGAAGGACGAAGGACCGCGAAAAAGGATCGCCCGAATAGGAGCGGTCCTTTTTCAATTCGAAAGCCACACTTTATGAGTGAAGAGCAGCTGCTCGCGGCCCTTTCGGTACTGATCTCCGCACTCGCGCTCGGAGTGACGACCGTGCTGCTCGTTCGGCAGAACAGGCAAATGGAGCACGAGCGAAACGCCGCCGCCATCTTGGAGGCGATCAACCGTCTGACCGACCCCGCCGTCATCGACGCATTCAATCGCTTGGAAGGCGTCGAAACGCGTTACGCGACCGACGAGTCGATTCTCGAGCGATTCGACGATTCGGACGACGACCGCGCTCTGCTCTTGGTCGCGCAATACTTCGAGACCGTCGCCTGCTTAGCGCGGCGCGGCGTCCTCGACGCGACGCTGATCGTCGATGCCGTGGGGCACATGCTGCGCGCACGCTGGGACACCATCCGCCCGTTCATCGAACACTTGCGCAGAGTGCGACGCGACGACACGATCTTCGAAAGCTTCGAATGGATCGCAATGTACAGCCTACTCTGGAAGAAGATCCCGCGGCCGGCTCGCGATCCGAACTATAACCCGCGCCAATTCGCCGGCGTCGATTTTAAGGTCCCCGCGCGCCGGGAGTGATATATTCTCGATATGGGTAACGCAAGCCACGATCCCGGCGACCATCCGCACAACGCAGGCCACCACCAGTGGTTCTACGTCCTAGGGTTCGTCGCGATCGTCGCCATCGTCGCTTGGATTTCCGAACTGGTAAAGCACTAGCCGCAGCCGCGCGGTAGGGTGAGTTCGACCCGGTAGAGTATGCTCGCTTCGAGCCCTCTCTATTCAGGAGATCCTATGACCGCGTATCGAATTCTGAATTCTCTCAAGACGGTTGTTGCCGCGGCCCTGGTGGCCGCGATGCTGGCCGCCTCGCCGGCAGCGGCGCCGGCCCAAGCGACGGCGGGCGCCGCCGATGCACAGTACGCCGCCCTCGCGAAAGCCTACTACGACTCGACTTTCAAGCTGAATCCGCTGGAAGCCACCAGCGTCGGCGTGCACACGTACGACGCCGAGCTCGGCGATTTCTCCGCCGCGGGCGTAGCCGCACAGGACGCGCTCGACAACGACACGTGGACGAAGCTCCAGGCGATCGATCGCACGCAGCTTTCGCCTACCGTCGCGCTCGACGCGACGCTGCTCGGCGACACGATCCAAGACGATCTCCTCAACAACGATACGCTCGCGACGTGGAAGCACAATCCCGACCTCTACGTGCAGGTCGCCAGCGGCGCCGTCTTTTCGGTGATGAGCAAAGCGTACGCGCCATTGCCGGTTCGGCTCGGCTACGCGATCGCGCGCGAGCAGAAGATTCCGGCGATGCTGGCGCTCTCGAAGCAGAACATTACGTCGGTCGATGCGATTACGCAGCGGATTGCGGCCGAAGATGCCGCCGGCTCGGTCGACTTCTTCAAGGAAAGCGCGCCGCAAGCGTTTTTCACGGTGAAGGATCTCAAGCTGCAGAACCAGTTCTCGAAAACGAACGCCGCGGCGATGAAAGCGATGATCGCGTACGCCGCCTGGATCAAAACGCTGAAGCCGAGCGGTACGTTCGCGATCGGCGCCGACGCCTACAAGAAGAAGCTGCAGTACGAAGACGGCCTCGACAACATGCCGCTCGACCAGTACCTTGGGTACGGCCAAGCCGAACTCGATCGCCTGCGCGTGCAGTTCGCCGCCACCGCGAAGATCATCAACCCGAAGGCAACGCCGCTTGCAGTCTACCTTTCGATCACCCACGTGCATCCGGCGCCGAACGCGCTTCTCGCCAAAGCCACCAGCGATCTGGTCAAGCTGCGAGCCTTCCTGATCGCAAAGCACATCATCACGCTGCCGCCGAACGCCAACATCAAAGTCGTCGAGACGCCGGCCTTCGAGCGGTCGACGACGAGCGCGTCCGAGGATTCGCCCGGCCCGCTCGAGACGGTCGCCACGCAATCGTACTACAACGTGACGCCGGTCGACCCGAGTTGGAGCGCATCCCAGAAAGAAGAGTTTCTCGCGCAATTCAACGACTTCGAGTTTTCGATTATTTCGGCACACGAAGTCTATCCGGGACACTTCACCAACTTTACGATCGATCGCGATCTGCCGCTTAGCTTGACGCGCAAGCTCTCGGTCAGCAGCGAGTTCGCGGAAGGCTGGGCCCACTACAGCGAACAGATGATGGTCGATCAAGGCTGGGGCAACGGCGATCCGCGCGTGCGGCTCGGACAGCTCGAAGAAGCGCTGCTGCGCGCTTGCCGCTACGTCGTCGGCGTCAAACTGCACACCGCGGGCATGACGCTGGAGCAAGCCGAGAAGACGTTCACCGGCGAATGTTATCAGCCGGCTCAAGTCGGCGTGGAAGAATCTCTGCGCGGAACGCAGGATCCGATGTACGGTTACTATACGCTCGGTAAGTTGATGATCCTGAAACTCCGCGCGGACTACAAGAAGAAGCTCGGCTCGGCGTACACGCTCGAGAAGTTCCACGACGAACTGCTTTCGCGCGGCGATCCGCCGCTTCCGTACCTGCGGCCCTTCATGCTCGGATCGGACGACGACGGCAAGCCGTTGTGACGAATTGGCTGAGCACGGCGCCGGCCTGGCTGTCGTTCGTCGTGCTCCTGGCGGGTTGGAACGTCCTCGCGCTCGGGGCGATGCGCCTCTGCCGCCGTTGGTCGGTGCACAGGGGCCTCACCTCGGGGCCGGCGGTCGTCAACTCTTGGGCGACGGTGGCCGGCGCGCTGACCGCGCTGCTCTTCACGTTCACGATCGTCACGTTGTGGAACCAGTCGATCCGCGCAGCATCGAACGTCGATGACGAGGCAGCGGCGATGCGCGCCGTCGCGCGCGACGTCCTGCCGTCGCAGGTCGGGCTCGTTCGAAACTACGCACGGCTTACCATCGACGAGTGGCCGCAACTATGCGGCGGCAGCGAGCGCGACGACGTCAACGCCGCGCTCATCCTTTTGGAGAGCACGTCGCAGCCGCGTGCCGAGAAGTACGCGGATAACCTCTTTCAAATGCTCGGGACGCTCGAAGATATGCGCAACCGGCGCTGGCAGGTTTCCCAGTCCGCCGTCCCGAGCGAGATTTGGGTCGCACTGTTCGTGCTGTCGTGCGTTCTCTTGGTCGTTCTCGGGATCGCGATGCCGGACCATCCCGGAACGCATCTGGTGCTGATGTGCTCCGCGGGAACGGCGCTCGGAACCCTCTTCTGGGTGACGATCGTGCTCGAGTATCCGTTCTGCGGCTCGAACGGCATCCGGCCGGATGAGATTCTCGCGATTCTGCGAACGCACTTGATGTAATCATGCGACGTTCCGAAACGCTCGTGGCCCTGTTGGCGGTCGTTCTGGCCAGCCTGGCCGCGCTGCAGATTCCGGGGCGTTTGTATTTCGCGCTGGCGGCCGTCGTGCTGCTGATCCTCGTGGGAATGTCGCGCATCCGCGCGTCGGTTCAGCAGCGCCGCCCGAAACCGGCGTTCGACGCATACGACCGCGCCGAGCGCATTCGCGAGGAACGCGATCGGAGGCTCGGCGGATGACGGACCAGGAAGCAGTGACCTATCGATTCGGACCGTTCTTGCTGGACGTGCCGCGGCGCGTGCTCTTCCGGGCAAACGACGTGACGCCGCTCGGCGAGAAGGTGTTCCAAATGCTGCTGCTGCTGCTGCGAGCCGGCGGCGCGGTGGTCTCGAAAGAAACGTTTGCTTCGGAACTGTGGCCCGATGACGACGTCTCCGACGCCAACATGGCTCAGCACATCTTCATGCTGCGTCACGCGCTCGGTGAGAACGCGCGCGATCACACCTTCGTCGTGACCGTTCCCGGCAAAGGGTATCGGTTTGCAGCCTGTGCCGAAGAGAAACGTGGCCTCGCAATGAAGGGTGCGTGCGAAAAATGCGCTGCCTCGCTGCCGGAAGATCGCACCGCGTTCATCTGCTCCTACGAATGTACGTTCTGCGAGGATTGCGCCGGGTCGATGGAGCGCTGCCCGAACTGCGGCGGCGAACTGCTTCCCCGGCCGCGTCGCCGGATCGCGCCGGCCCTCGTCTAAGGTCCCGCGCTTTCGCGTTCCAGCATTTCGGCGTGGATTTCTCGCACGCGCCGCAGCGTATCGATCTCGCCGGCGGGTTTGTCGGTGCGCACGCGTACGATTCTCGGAAAGCGTAACGAAAATCCGCTTTCGTGGAGATCGCTCTCCTGAATGACGTCGAACGCGACTTCGAGTACGATCGCCGGCTCGACCGGGATCTCGTGCGACCGCGCCTTTTCGCGCTGGAGATCCGGCGAAAGGCGGTGCTCGAGAAACCAGGGCGTGAGCTCTGCGATTTCGGCGTCGGTGAGACCGGAGAACGCCTTGCCGATCGCGACGAGGGAGCCATCGTCGCCGCGCACCGCAAACGTGTAATCCGAGAGAACCTTCGAACGTTTGCCGTGTCCCCATTCGACGGCGACGACGGCGACGTCGAGGGTGGAGAGTTCGCGCTTGAGCTTGAGCCACCACTTGCCGCGGCGCCCGGGCGCGTACGGTGCGTCCGCGCGCTTGAGCATCACGCCTTCGTTGCCGTTGGCTCGCGCGGCTTCGAAGGCCGCATTGACGATCGCGGGATCGTTTTCGGGAAGCGGGACGCTCGACGCGAGAACGATCCCGGGAACGCCGGCGACGACGGATTCGAGGGCTTCGCGGCGCTCCGTTTGGGGGCGCTCGATCAGAAGTTCGTCTCCGCGAGCGACGGCGTCGAACGCGACGAACGCCAGCGGCACTCCGGCAACGAGTTCGTCCTCGACGTTCTTCCGCTGCAACCGCGCTTGAAGCGCTCGGAACGGTAAGACCCGCCCGTCACGCATCGCGACGATCTCGCCGTCGAGGATGGCACGGCCAGGAACGCCGGCGAGCATTGCGACGACCTCCGGATAGGACGCGGTCACGTCGTTGAGCGTTCGCGAAAAGAGCCGGATGGTTCCGTCGCGCACGTGCGCCTGCGCCCGAATGCCGTCGAATTTCTCTTCCAAAAGCCAGCTCGCACCGTTCAGTGCCGGGTACGCGTCACCGTACGGAATCGGCGACGCCAGCATGAACCCGATCGGCGAGCCGTACGTGATCTCGATTGAGTCGAGCGTTCCGCGCTTCGCGGCAACGGCCACCTCGCCGGCGTCGCCGCTTGCCATCGCCGCGCGTCGAATCGCCGCGGTCTCCGCTTCGAATGCGGAAGCGATCGCATCGAATACGAGACCCTCGCGCAAGCCGATCCGTAAGTCGCCCGTAACGATCTTCACGACGAAGGCCGCCGTCAACGCATCGTCGCACGCGCGAAGGATGCGTTCGAGGATCGCCTCGCGGCGCTTGCCGGCGTTCTTCCCGCTCAACGCGGCGATATCGTGGAAGTGCCGCGACAGCGACGCAGGCGTCAGCGTCTCGGGGAAAAGCGTCGCGGCGCGCGGGGCACGTACGAGCATCCCGAGCGCCGAACCCAGGTCGCCGGTCGCGCGATATGCTGCGCTCAAGGCTTCATCATCGAAGCCCCACACGAGCCGCGCTGCCGCCACGACCGCGCTGCCGCCGAGTGAAAGCGTCAACTGCTCGCGAGCGGCAAAGGGCTTGCCGGTAAAAAAACGCGCCGCCGCCGCGAGGTCGGCGTCGTCGAGCGTTCGGAAATAGGCGGCGAGGGTCGCGACCTTCTCGAGCTTGCCGGAGAGGGCACGAACGGCGTCGGCCGCGCGGGCAAAGCGTTCCATCTGAGGGGGCGGTCCTTCGACGCCGCGAAGCAGGCGCCATGGTCACTGCCTTTATTCTGATGAACGTAGAGCGTCCGCGACTGCGGACTATCGCCGATGATTTGCTCGCGATCGAGGGTATCGCCGAGGTCTACTCGGTTGCCGGGCCGTTCGATATGGTCGCGATCGCGCGTTTGAGAGAACACGAAGAGCTCAGCGACCTGGTTACGGAGCACGTCGCCGCGCTCGACGGCATCGTGAACACCGAAACGCTGATCGCGTTTCGGGCGTTCGCCAAGAAGGATCTCGGAATGCTGTGGGATATCGGCGTCGACTGATCCGCCGCGCGTTGGCCGCGGCCGCCGCACTCGCCGGCCTCCTCGGCGCAGCGCCGTCAACCGCGCCAAGCTCGCTCGCCCAGATCGTCATCGGGAAGCCCGCGACCGCACTGACCTTCGCGCCGATCGGTGGTGCGCTCCGTCCCATGGTCGTTCCCGGCAAACCGACGGTCGTCATCGCCTTCGCGTCGTGGTGCTCGGCGTGCTATTCGGAAATGGAGCGCAACCTGAAAGACTACGCGCGTTACAAAGGCCGCGTCACGTTTCTCGGTGTCGACTACGTCGACAGTGCGAGCCTCGGCGACGCGATGATCGCAAAGTTTGCGATCCCGTTTCCGGTGGAGCGGTTGGGCTTGGACGAATCCTCCGGCGCGCCGCTCGGAGCTGCGAATCCGAACGCCGATCCCATCGTGCTGCACGGCGTGACGCCGGAAACGCTCGACGCGATCTTGCCGTCGCTCCAGTCGCAGATGCCCGCGCTGTATCCGACGCTCGCCGACATCGACGCGCAGTGCGCGGGACTCTCTGAGGCCGCATGCCTGGCGTACGCGCACTCGAAAGGTGTCGGTCTAGATGCTTCGGGACATGTCGTCGCGCCGCCGAAGAATGCGCGCGCAAACGCGAGCGCATACGTTTCGCTTCCGGTCACCTACGTCATCGCGGCGGACGGTACCGTCCTTACGCGCGTCGAGGGCTACGACTCGGCCAACGATCCGATCCCGGTCGCGCTCGCGAGGCTCGGGATCGAGTAGCATCGCGCCTCCTACGGCAGCTCGATTCGATAGAGATGCGTGTCGTCGATGTTCAGGCGCTGCGGCTGTTTGCCCGCAAAGGCGTCGAAGCGCAGGATCGAACCGCCGGCAGTGAACGTTCCATCTTTGAGCGGCTTGAGCGGTGAGAGGCCGTCGAGCGTCAGCTGGTTCTTGACGATAAGAACGCGATTCACATAAGGCTGCCCCAGGTACGTGTTCTCGTATCGGCCAACGAGGGCGTCCCACGACGGCGGGTGCGCGAACGTGCGCGGTCCGCTGTAGCGCTCGTTCGGGAACCACTGCGAGCCATAGGTTAGCTCGACGACTTGTTTTTTTGCGTTGCGGCCGAACGCGATCAGATACATCGCGTAGTGCGGGTCGTCTGCCCAGAACGCGTCGTCGCCGCGCGGGTAGAGCGCGATCGTCGTCGCACCGTCGACGAGCGAGAGGCTCGTGCCGTCGGCCACGACTTTCAACGCTTTTCCGGCGGGCGAGGTATACGTTCCCACGTACGCTGCTGCACTTTTGGTGACGCGCGGATCCGGAGTTACGGGGGCGGGCGGAAGCGGTTTGCCCTCACTTTGGGCGCGAAGTACGGCCATCGCATAGAGCACGATCGCGCACGGATGCAGCGGCGCCTCGACGAGATTCGCCATCGCGATCACGCCGAATCCGCGCGTGATGTTGGCCTGCATGCATGCGGTATAACCGGAGATGCCACCGGTATGTCCGATCAGATGGTCGCCGTTTTCGTTGAAGATCGATAGCCCGAATCCGTACTGCTTGTAGTAGGTCGGCGCTTCGGCCAGCTCCGCGTTAGGATCGCCCGCCGGTTTTCCGTTGTTGTACTTGTCGGCCGTCGTCATTTGCGCAAACGTCGCCGGCGAAACGAGTTGTTTGCCGCTCGCGGTTTTGCCGCCGTTGAGGTAAAAGCGGATATACTGCGCCATATCCTCCGGCGTTGAGAGCACCGAGCCGGCCGGATCGACGAAGTCGAGCGGGGGCGACGCAACCAGCGGCGGGTGCAGCGCGCCCGGACGATCGTTGTCGCGCCACTGATATCCGATCGCCGCCGTCTCCATTATTTCGGGCGTAAACACCGGAAAACTGGCGCTCATCCCGAGCGCGTCGAAGACGCGCGCCTGCAGGCTTTGCGGCCAGGTACGTCCGTCGAGACGCGTGAGGATCGCACCGGCGGTGGCGATGCCGTCGTTCGAGTACGACCATGCCGTGCCCGGCGGAAAGAGCACCTTGGCTTTTTGCAGAGCGACGACGTCGTACACCGAGCCGCTTTCGGATGAATAGTCGTCCGGTATGCCGGCCGAGTGAGACAGAATCTGGTGCACGAGAATCGGTTTACCGCCGGAGTCGATCGAGAACCACGGCAGATAGTGCTGCACGGTCGCGTTCAAATCGAGTCTGCCCGCGTCGTGAAGCTGCATCAGCGCCACGGCCGTCATCGACTTTGTGATCGAGCCGATTGGGAATCGCGTGTCGGGCGTTACCGGCGCTTTCGCGTCCACGTTGGCATAGCCGAGCGTAATGATCTTGACGGTTTTACCGCGGTCGGTGATCGCAACCGAGAGCCCCGGCGTTCCCTGATACGCCATCGCGGTGGGTGCGTACGCTTCGATGGCGGCAATCGCGTCATCCATCGTCGGCGAGGCCGCCGCGGGTGTCGCGGCCGTCGCTGCGGCGGGCAGCTGCAGGGCAAAAATTGCCGCGGTAAGGGCGGCGAACGGGCGAACAAAGCGTGTGTCGTGCATGACGCCGTGGTACTCCCTTACCCAACGGAAACCCCCTCGCCCGCTGCGCGAACAGGCGTTCGAGGTCCGTTTAGGGCAAGGGGGTCCGTGCTATAGCGAATTGACCGCGACCGGCCGCGTTTCGGCCATCGATCGACTACTTCGCAACGCTATTCGAAAGGGAGCTGTTTAGCTCGTTACTATGGCACGGATATACGAAAATCTGGCCGACACGTTCGGCAACACGCCGCTGGTGAAGATTCCGCGGCTCAACAAAGGCATCGACGCAACGATTCTCGTCAAGATGGAATCGTTCAATCCCGCCGGCTCGGTGAAAGACCGCATCGGCGTCGCCATGATCGAAACCGCCGAGCGCGAGGGCAAGCTCAAGTCCGGTATGACGATTCTGGAACCGACGTCGGGAAATACCGGAATCGCCCTCGCGTTCGTGGCGGCCGCCAAGGGCTATCCCATCGTGTTGGTGATGCCCGACACGATGACGGTCGAGCGGCGCAATCTATTGAAAGCCTACGGCGCTCAAGTCGTCTTGACGCCGGGAGCCGAGGGCATGAAGGGCGCGATCGCGCGCGCCAACGCGATTTTCGCGGAACATCCCACCGGATATTGGATGCCGCAGCAGTTCGAGAATCCCGCGAATCCCGAGATTCACCGTCGCACGACGGCCGAAGAAGTGTGGCGCGATACCGATGGTGCGGTCGATGCGTTCGTCGCCGCCGTCGGCACCGGCGGAACGGTCACGGGCGTCGGCGAGGTGCTCAAAGAACGTAAGCCCGGCGTGCATATCGTTGCCGTCGAGCCCGATGCATCGCCGGTTCTTTCGGGTGGAGCGCCGGGCCCGCACAAGATCCAGGGCACGGGCGCCGGCTTCATACCGAAGATCCTCAACGTCAAGAGCTACGACGAAGTCATCCGCGTCACCGATGCCGACGCGATCGCTACCGCACGCCGCCTCGCGCGCGAAGAAGGGATGCTGGTCGGCATCTCGGCGGGCGCGAACGTATTTGCCGCGCTGCAGCTCGCGAACCGTCCCGAGTTCAAAGGCAAGACGATCGTCACCGTCGGCTGCGACACGGGGGAGCGCTACCTGAGCAACCCGGTCTTCTCGGAGCAGGACGCGATCGTCGTCGAACCGGCGCTCGTTTCGTAAAAGGACTGCATTGGGCGGTTTTTTGGTTGAAGTGACCCGAGGCGACCTGGTGGAATCAATCCACCAGGTCGCTGCGTGTGCCGTCGACGTCGCCGGCAACGTGCATTTTCGCGCGGGTGACATCGACGTGCCGGTCTTCTTACGCTCGTCCGCCAAGCCGTTCATCGCCGCCGCCGCCGTCGAAGCGGGCGTGGTCGAACGGTTTGGGCTCGAGCAGCGCGAGATCGCCGTGATGTCGGCTTCGCATCATGGCGAGCCGTTTCACATTGAAGCGGTGCGGTCGATTCTGCGCAAGATCGGCATGGATGCTTCCGCCCTGCAATGCGGCGCGCACTATCCTTACCAAGAGGCCGCGGCGCACGCGATGATGCGCGCCGGAGACCCGCCCTCGCCGCTGCAAAATAACTGTTCGGGCAAGCACGCCGGCATACTCGCACTGAGCGTGGCGATCGGCGCCGATCCGTCGACGTACCTTGAGGTTTCGAATCCGGCGGAACGAGCGATTCTAGATCTCTGCGCGCGGATGAGCGATGACGATCCGCGAACGTGGCCGCTAGGAGTCGATGGCTGCGGTATCCCGGTCTATGCAACCAGCTTGCGACACGCGGCGCTCGCGTTCGCACGCTTTGCGACGTTGGAGGGAATCGACCCGCGCGATGCTGCGGCGCTGCGCGTGGTGCGCGACGCGATGATCGCGTACCCCGAGTACGTCTCGGGAACCGGCGAGCTGGATACCGTTTTGATGCAGGTAGGCGAGGGTGGGATTGCCTGCAAGGGCGGAGCGGAGGGCGTCCACGCGGTCTCGGCAATCGAGCCCGGGCTGGGGTATGTCTCCAAAGTCCTCGACGGCGGCGGCCGGGCGCGCGGGCCCTCCACGATAGCGGCCCTGCGCCACCTCGGCGTTCTGGACGACGTGCAAGCGACCAAACTCGCCCGGTTCGCGCGGCCCGCGGTGTATAATCGGGCAGGCCGCGCGGTCGGCGAAATTCGCGTGCCCGACGTCACAAAGGAAAGAGCGAGTCAAGACTTTGCCTGATTACCTGTCCCTGCTCCGCGAACGGGTCCTGATCTTCGACGGCGCTATGGGCACACAGCTCATGGCGCTCGAACTATCAGCCGACGATTTTGGCGGCGCCCGGTACAACGGATGCTATGAGGCGCTCGTCTTGACGCGCCCGGACGCCATTCGCGCGATTCACGAATCGTATCTGGCCGCCGGTGCCGACGTCGTCGAGACCGATTCGTTTACTGGGTCGCGCCTGAAGCTGGAAGAGTTCGGTTTGGGCGACCGCACGGAAGAGATCAACGTACGCGCCGCGCAACTCGCGCGGGAAGCTTGCGATAAATTCTCGACTCCCGAACGGCCGCGCTTCGTCGCCGGTTCGATGGGCCCGACCGGAATGCTGATCTCCTCATCGGATCCGACGCTTTCGAAGATCACCTACGAGCAGCTGCGCGACACGTATGGCGAACAAGCTCGTTTCCTCGTCGAAGGCGGGGCCGATCTGCTGCTGCTCGAGACGATGCAGGACATGCTCGAGCTCAAAGCGGCCATCGCCGGCATCGTTCGCGAGTTCGACCGCGGGCTGCGCCGCGTTCCGATTCAAGCACAGCCGACGCTGATCACCGAAGGGCGCATGCTGCTCGGCACCGACATCCGCGCCGTCTGCGCGACCTTGGACGCACTGCCGATCGACGTGATCGGTCTCAACTGCTCCACCGGACCTTCTCAAATGCGCGATTCGATGCGTTACCTGTGCGACAACTCGCGCTGTTTCGTAAGCGTTATTCCGAATGCGGGCCTGCCGCTGATGGGGCCCAAAGGCGAAACGATCTATCCGGAAACGCCGCAAGAGCTTGCCGGGGAACTCTCCGATTTCGTGCGCGAGTTCGGCGTGAACGTCGTCGGCGGATGCTGCGGTTCGACGCCCGAGCACATCGCCGCACTCAAAGCAGCAGTCGAGGCGGTCGTGCCGCGCCCGCGCCCGCAGGCGAGCCCGGTACAATCCGCCGCCTCCGCAATGACCGCCGTGTCGCTGGAACAAGAACCGCGGCCGCTGATCGTCGGCGAACGCATCAACTCGCAGGGATCGCGCAAGATCAAGCGCCTCCTGCTCGAGGACAATTACGACGATATCGCGCTGGTCGCACGCGAGCAGGTCGAAGGCGGCGCGCATGTGCTCGACGTCTGCGTCGCGCTGACGGAGCGCCCCGACGAAGACGTGCAGATGCGCGAGGTCGTGCGCAAGCTCGCACAGTCGACCGAAGCGCCGCTAATGATCGATTCGACCGAACCGCGCGTGGTCGAAATCGCACTGCAAAACTACCCGGGACGCGCCATCGTCAACTCCGTCCACCTCGAAGCCGGCCGCGCGAAGATCGACGTCGTCATGCCGACCGTCGTGGAACATGGTGCGGCCGTCGTGGCGCTGACCATCGACGAAGTGGGAATGGCCAAGACCGCCGAGCGCAAGCTCGAAGTCGCGCGCCGCATCCACGGAATCGTCTGCGGTGAGTACGGCTTGCCTCCGGGAGCGCTGATCTTCGACGACCTAACGTTTACGCTCGCGACCGGCGAACCCGAATTTCTCGATTCCGCGGTGGCGACGATCGACGGCATTCGCCTCATCAAGCGCGAACTGCCGGGCGTCCTTACCTCGCTCGGCGTTTCGAACGTCTCCTTCGGACTCAAACCGGCGGCACGCGCGGCGCTCAACTCCGTCTTTCTGCATCATTGCGTGGAAGCGGGCCTCGACTGCGCGCTGGTCCACCCGAAGGACATCACGCCGTACTTCGAAATCGAAAACGACGTTCGCGAACTCTGCGACGACCTCGTCTTCAATCGCCGCCCCGACGCACTGGCGCGCTTCATCGAGCGTTTTGAAGGCGCCGACGCGAATGCGGCGCGCAGCGAACAGAACGATGCGGCGGAAGAAGAACTGCCGGTCGCGGAGCGCATTCACCAAGCCATCTTGCGCCGCCGTAAGGACGGCATCGAAGGCAAGATCGACGAAGCGCTGCTCGAACGCTCGCCGGTCGACGTCCTCAACGAGATCCTGCTGCCGGCGATGAAGGACGTTGGAGACCGGTTCGGCCGCGGCGAACTCATACTTCCGTTCGTACTGCAGTCGGCCGAAGTCATGAAAAAGGCCGTGGCACATCTCGAACAGTTCCTGGAGAAAACGGAAGGCTCGACCAAGGGGACGGTCGTCCTCGCAACCGTCTTCGGCGACGTGCACGACATCGGGAAGAACCTCGTCAATACGATCTTGACGAATAACGGTTACACCGTTCACGACCTCGGCAAACAGGTTCCGATGAACACGATCCTGGAGAAAGCCGTCGCCGTCAACGCGGACGCCATCGGTCTCTCGGCCCTGCTCGTTTCGACGAGCAAACAAATGCCGATCTGCGTGCAAGAGCAAGACTCGCGCGGCCTCCACTTCCCCGTGATCGTCGGCGGGCGCAGCCATCAACCGCGATTTCGGACGGCGCATCTCGCTGCTCGATGAAGGCGAACGCTACTTCGACCCGGGCCTCTTCTACGCAAAAGACGCCTTCGAAGGCCTGGAAATCATGGACGCAATCTCCGGCGACGCTAGCCGCCGCGAAGAGCTCGTCGCGCGCGCTCGCAAAGAAGCCTTCGCCCAACGCGACAAAGCAAGAAACGTCGTCCCGGTAATCGCGAGCGATCGCATCTCCACCGTAAAAGGCGTCCGCGTCGAAGTCCCAGCGCCGCCCTTCTGGGGCGTGCGCACCCTCGACGACATCGATCTCGCCGATCTGTGGCCCCGCTTCGATCTAAAAAGCCTCTACCGCCTATCTTGGGGCGCTGCAAACGCAAAGGGTGAAGCCTTCGACAAAATCGTAGACGAAGAATTCGAGCCGCGCCTGGAACGCTACAAAACGGAAGCAGTTCGCGACGGAATCCTACGCCCGAAAGTCGTGTACGGTTACTTTCCGGCGGCCGGCGCCGGCAACGAGATCATCCTCTACGACCCCCTCGACGCAACGCGCGAAATCGCACGCCTGCCGATGCCACGCCAAATCGGCGGAGAGCACTTAAGCCTTGCGGATTACCTGCGCGAGCCGGAAAAGGGAGCCGCCACGGACGTCGTAGCGCTGCAAGTCGTCACCGTTGGAACAAACGCTTCCGAACGAACGGAAGCACTCCAAGCCGCCGGCGACTACAGCGAATCCTACTTCCTCCACGGCTTCACCGTACAATCCGCCGAAGCGCTCGCCGAATACACCCATCATCGTATTCGCAAAGAGCTGAAGCTCGACGACGGAACCGGCAAGCGCTACTCCTGGGGCTACGGTGCCTGCCCCGATCTCGATCAGCACGAGATCGTCTTCAAGCTGCTCGACGCGACCAACCGAATCGGCGTAACCCTAACCGAAGCCTACCAAATGATCCCCGAACAATCCACCGCCGCGATCGTCATGCACCATCCCAACGCATCGTACTTCAACGCCGCCGCAACAAGAGAACTCGCAGCCTCTTAGCGGGACGCGCATTGTCATCCTGAGCGTAGGCGCGCAGCGCCGTAGTCGAAGGACCGCTACTCAACAAAGCTTGCATAGACGTATGCGGGCTTTGCTCTGGTAGCGCTCCTTCGACTACGCTCACTGCGTTCGCTACGCTCAGGATGACAGTGCAGCTACTTCGGTATTACAAGCGCGTTGGTAAACGTCTTTCGCGGGCCTTTGAACGTTGCGTGGAACGTGCCGGTGACCGTGGCGGTTTGGCCGTTCGTCTGAGCGTGATTCGATTCGTCGATGACGACGATGCATTTCATACTGTCGCAGAGTTGATAGCCGGCGACCGTACCCATCATCGTCGACGAGGTCTGGAAGCCCTTGACGGTGCCCGTTGCAGTAACCGTCTTCCCGTCGAAGTTTGAAGGATTGCCGGCCATTGCAGACGGTGGGACCGCGACGGCAAGGGCCGCACCGGTCGTTACCGCGATGAATGCGGCGAAGGCGAGAAGGCGACGCATTAGCTTCCTCCCGGGAGCATATTGCAGTCGATCAGTTTGTTGAGCAACGGCGCCGCTACGATGTTTACAAAGGTCGTGCGCGCTTGCGTATTGCTCTTGAGCTTTGCCGACATTGGGCTCGGCGTTGCGGTCGAGCTCTTGTTTTTCATCTGTGCCATGGTAGTTGCGAAGTCGCTGCACGATTCGCCTTGAATCTTCGCGACGAGTTGGTTGGCGGCGGTCGTGGCGGCTTTGTCCGCCATGTCTTGACGAATGTCGGCCGAGCTGGGCAGAGCGGTGGCGAAGGTGATAATGGCGACCGCGGCCGCTGCGAGAGCGGTGCGACGTACGAGCGTAGGCATAGCTGGCATAAAAAAGACCCTCCTAGCCGGGAGCGTTCGCAGGGTCAGTACGGAACCCTGGGCCACCGGTGGAGACGCAGGTTCCAGGCTAGAGGCGGGCGCCGCCGCCGATAGCCAGGGGACGCAGAACGGTTCGCTAAACGCCGCAATCTATGAGCGCAATCACGATCCTCTACATAGCCATGGGCGTCGTCGGCATCCTTTTCGTCGTCGCCGTCGTTGGATCGTTTCCGCGTCATCACGTTCGGCCGCCCACCTGGATCGAGGTCGCGATCGGCGCCGTCACCAACTTTTTCGATACCCTCGGCGTCGGGTCGTTCGCACCGACCGTCTCGCTCTTCAAGTTCTTCAAGCTCGTCCCCGATGAGAAAATTCCGGGCACGCTCAACGTCGGTCACACGTTGCCGACGATCACCGAGGCGGTGATCTTTATCCTCATAATAAGCGTCGATCCGCTGACGCTGATCTCGTTGATCGCTGCGGCGGTAGCCGGCGCCTGGCTCGGCGCGGGGCTCGTCGCCCGCTGGCCGCGGCGCAACGTACAAATCGCCATGGGTGTTGCGCTCGTCGTCGCTGCCGTAATCTTCGTCATGAAGACCAAGCAAGTCAACGTGTTCCCATCGACCGGCGGCTCGGCGCTGGCGCTCGAAGGTACGCGGCTCTGGATTGGAATCGCCGTGAACTTCGCTCTGGGCGCGCTGATGACCATCGGCATTGGGCTCTATGCGCCGTGTTTCATCCTGGTGAGTTTTTTAGGCTTGGACATTAAAGCAGCCTTTCCGATCATGATGGGATCCTGTGCGTTCCTGATGCCGATCGCGAGCTTGCGCTTCGTGAAATTCGACGCCTATTCGCTGGCGGCGTCTTTCGGCTTGTCCTTAGGCGGCGTCCCGGCGGTAATCGTCGCGGCGTTGATTGTGAAGTCGATGGACATCAATGTCGTTGAATGGCTGGTTGTCGGCGTCGTACTATTCGCAGCATACACGATGCTGCGGTCAGCCATCCACGAGCACAAAGCCGCCTCCGACTACGTAGCGACGCCGGAATCGTAAGCGGTTGAAGAGGTGACGATGTCGTCCTGGCAACCCTTTGCCGAACATTTGCGCCAGTCGATCATTCTCGCGCAGGAAGAAGTGCAACGCATCGGCGGCGGCAGCGTCGGCACGGAACATATTCTGCTTGGGATCGTCGGTGAAGGGGCGAGTTCTTCGTCCCAGCTGCTTCTGGAGTGGGGCGTTGGCCTCGAAGCGGCGCGCCAGGCCGCGGCCACGCTCGGGAAGCACCCGGCATCGCCCGTACGTACCGGCGAACTGAGCTTTACTGCGAACGCGAAACAGCTGATCGAGCAGTGTTTCGACGTCGCGCGCGAAGCGGGGCACGACTTCGTCGGCACCGAGCATATGCTTGCCGCAATGACGCGTCAACGTGCGGGCGGTGCTCGCACGGTCATCGAGAACGTCGTCGGGGAGAAGCGATTCCCGGCGTTCGCGCAGGCCGCATCGAACGCGGTCGCAAGCGCGTCGTCGGAACAGCCCGGCGTGCGCCGTCGCGCCACCGCGCAGGGACCGGTACGGATTTCGAGCTTCGAGATGCCGCAAACGGGAGACTCGGAAGTCGCGCTCTACACCGAATGCCTGCGCATCGCGAGCGGTGCGCTTGGCCCAGGAACGCCCGTTGAAACTGTCCGGGAGACGGCCAAGGTGCTTTTCGAACACGCGCTGGCCGATATCGCGGCCGTTCAAAGGCAGGCAGCGCCGGGCGAGGGCTAAGCCCAATGGACGTTTCCTGGACGGCCCGTGTTCTAGCATGAGGTGTGAGACTATCGTTACGGGTCTGGATCGCCGTCGCGCTTAGCGCGAGCTCCGCCGCCTGTTCGGGCGCCGCCCCGAACCGCACGCTGCCAAGCACCATCGCGTCTGCTCAAGCGGGGGGCACGAAGACCTCGATCGTGATCCGCGTGCCGAAGCGCGTAAAGCGCCGGAATCACTACATATCGCCGAGCACGCGCTCCTTATCGATGACGATCGCGCCGGCAGCGGGATGCTCCGGATGCAGTCCAGCGAGCGCACCGGTGTTGGATCTCGATCCCGGATCGCCCAACTGCGTCGATGCGCCTGCGGGAACGACGTGTACGCTCACGCTCGTGCTCGGTCCCGGCTCGTACTCCGGTTCGATCGTGACGTACGATGGGCCGCTCGACGGTTCGTTTAAACCGACCGGCAAGGTGCTCTCGAAGGATCAGGCGTTTCCCTTGGCCGTCGTTCAAGGCAAGGCCAACGTTCCGACGATTACGCTCTATGGCGTTCCGAGCGGGTTGCAGTTCTTTAGCCTTTCGCCAAACTTGCGCGTCGTTACGAACAACCCGCTCTTCACGCTTCCGACGATTCTGGTTGCCGGGCAAGGCGTGATCGGGCGATTTGCGGTGTACGCGACGGATCCGGATGGGAACGTCATTCTCGGTCCGGGCGCACCGGCGTTCGCCGTTTCGGTGAGCGGCGGCTTCTCGGCGACGGTTGGCGGCAACGCGATCCGCCTTGCAGTGCCGTCGCTGGCAAACGCGTACACGTCCACGATGACGATCGCTGCGACCTCACCTGCCTGCGCTTCCGCGGCTGCCTGCACCTGGAAGACGAACGCCGGATTCGACTCGCTCTTGGCGATTGCCGACTCGGGCAACAACGACGTCGTGATTCAGACCGCGGGCAGCGATCCGAGCGTGCCCGTCGTTACGACGGTCACGAGCGGCGTGAACGATCCTCTCGACGTGAAATTCGACGCGTCTGGGAATCTCTTCGTTGCGAACTACGGCAACAGCACCGTCACGATGTATGCTCCTCCATACACCAATCCACCGGTCGTCACGATTTCGACCGGCGTCAACGGACCGAATCAACTTGCCTTTGCGCCCGACGGCATGCTCGCGGTGGTCAATGCCGGCAGCGCAAACGTGGCGGTGTTTACCGAGCCCTTCAAGAACGCCACGCCCGTGACGATTTCGAAGGCATCGTTTGCCGCGGCGTTCGATTCCTCCAATAACCTTTGGCTTGCGACGGCATCTTCCGGGATCCAGCGCTATCAGTCGCCGTATAGCAGCGTGAGCGCGACCGCGTCAAATGGCGTCAGTTTGCCGTTTGGAATAGCCTTCGATTCTTCCGGAAGCCTGTACGTGGCCAATCATGGGAACGATACGGTTGAGAGGTTTGCGCTGGGATCGTACGGCGCGCCGGCAGCAACCGGATCGTTGCCCGGCGCGACCACGATCGTCACGCAGGGCCCGTTCATCGTTGGGTGCGGCACGAACGTCGCGAATCTCTACGGTTCGTCGCTGACCGCGGGGATCGTCGATCCGGCAGGAAATACGCCGTGTCACGCGGCGTACGACCGGCTGTACGGCTTATGGTTGACGGACCGGGACGACGGCCTCGTTCTCGACTATCTCTATCCGCCCGGCATCGGCGGAGCGTTACAGCAGACGGCCGGATTGAGCCATCCGGCTGCGATCGCGGCGTTTCCGGGCCCATTGAATTAGGAGCTTATTCTTGTCTAAGCGGCGACTTCGGCGCTGCTGTAGACGGCACGTCCGCCAACCATCGTGCCGATGATGGCGTAGTCTTTGTCCCAGAACGAAAGGTCGGCGCGCATGCCGGGCGCGATGCGCCCCATTTCACCTTCGTGATGGATGAGCTTCGCCGGTGCGTGCGTGGCAGCCACGATCGCCTGCGCGAACGGAATCTGTGCGTATAGCATGTAGTTCCGCACCGCTTCGTCCATGCGCAGCGCGCTGCCGGCAATCGTTCCATCGGAGGAGCGCATGACGCCGCCTTCGATGTGATAGCCGGGGTCGGCCGCGGGCATATTGTCGGTCGCGAGCACGATGCGGTCGCCGAGGGTGCGATGCAGCAGGTCGACCATGACCGGCGAGACGTGAAATCCGTCGCAGATGAGTTGCACGAGCGTCCGTCTGTCCTGCACGAACGAGGCGAGAATCGACGGATCGCGGTGATCGAGCGGCGGCATACCATTAAAAGCGTGGGTGAGCGAACGGAAGCCAAGGCCGATTGCGAGCATGCCCTCACGATACCGCGCGGACGTGTGACCCGCCGAGCAGACGACGCCGTTCTCCAGGAAAACGCGCATCGCGTCGCTCGCGCCTTCGATCTCCGGAGCCATCGTCACCAGCAGGCACGCGCCTTTGCACGCGTCGATCATCTCCTGTGCGCGCGAAGCACTCGCCTCGAGAAGCCATTCGCTGCGATGCACGCGGCGAAACTTCGGATTTAGAAACGGACCTTCGAAATGAATGCCTAAACAGCGCGCGCCGAGCGGCTCGCTTTCCTCGGCTTCGTTCGCCGCCTCGACGATAACCCCGGCGGCGTGCAGCATCGACTCCCAGGGTGCGGTCATCACGCTTGCAACGTAGCCGGTCGCACCCATTCGTGCGTATTCCGTCGCGGCAACGGGCACGGCATAGTTTTGATCGCGATTGAAGAGCATTTCACCGGCGCCGTTGGTGTGAACGTCGATCAAGCCGGGTGCGATCGTCGCGCCGGTGGGAAGTGTGTAATCGGATGGACCGTCCGCGGGAAGTACCGAAGCGATTCGGCCGTTTTCAACGGCGATGCGTCCGATGGTCGACGTTCCGTCGCCGACCGCGATGAAGGCGGGTCCCAGCGTAGTCACCACCGGGATGATTCGAGCGCCGTCTCAGCGCCCCTTGCCAAAAAGGCGCGCCAGGAGACCGGTTTTCTCCGGCGCTGCTGCAGCAGGCTTTTCGGGTGCGTTGCCGGTGTGGACTCTCGCAAGGCGCTCCAATCGAGCCATATGGCTTTCGGCGTGCGATTCGAGCGTCGATCGAAGCGCTTCGGTCTCGTTCCATCCGGCGGGCGCTCGGCCCGCACGCTTGGCGTCGACGTATTCCTGCGCGGAAACGGTGAAGACGCGTTCCGCCGCAATGTTCCTATCGGTGAGATACTGCTTGGCGAGTTCGACGACGTGGCGGCGCTCGTTCGGCGCTTCGTTATCGGCAATCGTGTGCGCGAACAGCATCGGCCGGCCGAACTCGGCAACGCGTTCGTAGAGTTCGAGTTCGCGATCCGAGAGCTGTCGCGAGAACAGGCAGAGCACTTCGCTGGCATGACCGGCAACCACGGCGTTGACGTCGTCGGCGTTGGCATCGCCGGAATCGAACGCCGGCGCGTGCACCAGCACGAGCTGCTTTGGAAGTTTCCACGGCACGAGCACGAGAACGGCCGCATCCGCCGCCTCGGCGGTCGCCCGTTCGAACGGAATCTCCCGCCACTCCCCGCTCTCTCCCAGCGCAAAGGCTTGCTCGCGCTCGCCGTAGCGCACGTGAATTGGAAATCGCGCGCTGCCGGCAACGTCGTCGGTGAGGACGGTGGTACCGGCAAACGCGTTGATCAAACTCGATTTACCGCGCCGAAGTGCGCCTAATACGGCGACGCGCCAGCGCTCCGGACGCAAACCGCGATCGTAGGCGTTGGGGTCGAACGATGCGTCGTCGTGCGCGAGACGAACCGCATTCGGACCGGGGTCGGCGGGAGCGATCTCTTCGTCGCGCCCCATGAAACCGGCGATGAGCTCGCCCGCGGCGGCGGCTTGGCTTTCGATCTCCGCACGCCGCTCGCGCAATCCGGCTTCGCGGGCGGCGACGTTGCCGCCGGCGTGCGCTTGCAGCGCCCGTTCGATACTGCCTAAATCGGCATCGCGTTTCGCAACGACGGCGTGCGCGATCGATTGCGCGAGATCGTCGTACAGGTGTTGAACGCGCGATCCGACGTGACCCGCGAAGGCGACGATTTCGGTATGCAGTCGCGGAAAGATCTGGGCGCGCAGGTCTGCCGTAAGCTCGCGCTTCATGTAAGCGCCTTGCCGGCGCGCCGCGAAGCGCGTCGCGATGTCGTGTACCAGGGCAATAGCCGGACCGCCGATTGCTTCGAGCACGATCGTCGCAGCGATCGCGGAACGCAAATCGCCGCTCCAGAGGCTCGTTCCCGGCTGCGCGCCGAACGCATGCGCCGCGGCGTCGCTCGCGACCCAGCGCAGCGGTACGAGATCGTGCGCTCGTTCCAAGGCGCGATCGAGCTCGCTGCAAATCGCATCCGCGGTCGACTGAGCGAACTCTCCGGCGACGTTTGCTACGACGCGGTCGACCAGGATGTGAAGCCGTTCGCGATCCCGCAGCTTTGCGATGTCCGCACTGTCGAACGTCTGCGCGAAGGCGCGCTCTAGATCGTCGGCGAGCGTCCGTCCGCGTTCGTCCAGACCGCGACGCGCCGCGAACCCCTCGGCGAGAAGCACGTCGCGCTGCGCCAGCGCCTTCTCGTCGAGCAGCTGCAGCTGCGGTACGAGACTTGCGCGCGATTCGCTTAGCGCCGCTTCGCCCAGTGCGAGCATTGCCAGGTCGCGTTCTATCTGGGCGATCGTGTCGTGCGCGGCGGTCGCGGCCCGCGCGCCGGCACGCTGCAGACGCGCGCGTCCGGTACGTCTGATTAGCGATGCGTCGAGCGCCGCGAGGAATTTTGGAAAGAGGCTGTTTTCGATGGCATCCGCGTCTCCGCCGAGGACGCCCTCGACATATTGGCGCGCCGAGAGTGCGAAGACGTACGTCCCATGCGCGTGCACGGCGGCGAGCCGCGCGATGCGATCGTTGGCGTGCGCCCATGCCGGGCGCTCGTCGCTCTGCGGCTGCCGCCACAGGTCGATTTTGGTCTGCACGATGAAGATCGAGTCGATGTGCTGGCGGATGATCCCGAGGAACGACGCATCGCCTTCCGTGAACGGCTGCTGCGTATCGATCAGGTAAAGCACGGCATCGGCCGTCGGCAAGAACTGCAGGGTGGCGCGCCGATGCGCCGGATTGATCGACGCTAGCCCCGGCGTGTCCGCGACGACGAAGCCGCGCTCGAGAAACGGTGAGTCGGATTTGACGATCACGCGCACCGGTGCGTCCCGTTCAGCCTTGGTCGCATCGTGCAGGGTGCCGACGTCGGTTTTACCGACGGCAATAAACCGGTTGAGCGCGTCGAGCGGAATGCGCTCGCGGCGGCCGTCTTCGTAGACGGCGGTGGCTTCGTCGTGAGCGCCGTACTCGAGCTCCGTGATCGTTGCCGTCGACGGATTGATGTCGGTGGCCAGAAGGCCGGCGACGCGCTCGCCGCCTCCACCGGCTTCGTAGCGGAATTTACCGAGCAGCGCGTTGAGAAGAAACGATTTTCCGCTGGAAAACTCTCCGACTACCGCCAAAACGAATTTGCCGCGTTCCAAGCGCGAGCGAGCGCGATGCAGGGAAGCGCGGGGTTCGCCCTCGAGGAGGTTTTCGAGCGCCGCCAGGCGCGCGATGAGGTCGTCGCGCGTCTGCTCGTAGCGCAGCATCGCATCGGTATCGACCCTGCTCAAGGAGGCGTTACTTTCGGATGAGCGCTAAGACTTCGTCGCGGCTGCGCTCCATAATCTCCCGCGTGTCGCCTTCGACGTTGAGGCGAAGCAGCGGCTCGGTATTCGAGGGCCGGACGTTCATCCACCAGCTCGGATAGGCAATGGTTACGCCGTCGAGATGATCGATCTGTGCGTCCTTGTAGCGCTCCTGGAGCTCGGCGAGCTTTGCGGGGATATCTTTGACCGTGTTGTTGATTTCGCCCGAGCGAAAGCGGGTATCGATCGGCGCGATGACTTCGCTCACCGGTTTGCTCGCGTCGCTGAACAACTCCAGGCACTGCAGCAGCGCGATCATGCCGGAATCCGCGTACCAGTTGTCGCGGAAGTAAAAATGGCCGCTGTGTTCGCCCCCGAAGACGACGTCTCGATCGCGCATGACTTTCTTGATGATCGAATGACCGACTTGCGAGCGAATCGGTATGCCGCCGGCTTTTTCGATCAGTTCCGGAACGCTTCGGCTGCAGATCAGATTGTAGAGCAGCTTGGCACCGGGAACCTTCTTGAGCGTATTCAACGCGACGAGTGCGGTGACCGTGCTCCCGTCGACGAGGTCGCCTTTTTCGTCGACGATAAACATCCGATCGGCGTCTCCATCGAATGCGACGCCGATGTCGCACCCGTTTTCGCGAACCGCCTCTTGGAGGTCGGCCATGTTCTCGGGTTCGATCGGGCTTGCCGGATGGTTCGGAAAATTTCCGTCGAGTTCGAAATAGAGGGGTATCACCGTGCACGGCAATTGTTTGAAGACGTGCGGAACGGTTTCGCCCGCCATGCCGTTACCTGCATCGATGGCGATCTTGAACGGCTTGATCTTCGCGCGATCGACGAACGAGAGGCAATGATCGGCGAACTCGTCGAGAATATCGCGATGCGAAATCGAACCGGGCACTGCCGCCTTCGGCGGAAGCGCGCCGGCCACGAGCCGATCGCGTATCGCAGCCAGGCCGGTATCGAGCGAAATCGCTTGCGCCTCCGAGCGCGTGAACTTCATCCCGTTGTATTGGGCCGGATTGTGCGAGGCCGTGATCATGACGCCGCCGTCAAACCCGTATTTCCCAACTGCAAAGTAGAGTGCGTCCGTCGAAACCAGGCCGATATCCGTAACGTCGGCGCCGGCATCGGTCGCTCCGCGCGCGAACGCATCGAAAAGGGCGACGCCCGATGGACGCATATCGCGGCCCGCGACGATGCGCTTGGCCCCGAGCAGCGCCACGAAGCAGCGACCGATGCCGTATGCGACGTCATCGTCGATTTCGGCCGGATAAATCCCGCGAACGTCGTAGGACTTGAAAATTCCAGGATCTACTCGCGCTTGCATGGCCTCCCCAGGTTCGGAGGGACCGACGACGACCCCTAGGCACACCTTGGGCTGCGCCCCTTGAAGCTGTCCGCGCCGCTAGCCCGCATCACCGGGACACTCCTGCTGCCAGCATTTTTGGTGGTGGCGCTCGCCTTTGCCGTGCAGGGAGCGTTTCAAACGCGCGCCAGTATCGCCGATACGTTCTCGCTTCAAGCCGCCATCCAGCGCTCGCAGATCAATCTGGAAGAGCTGCTGCGTCTGCAGATTCTCGAGGAATCCCTGCTTCGCGGCTACTCGCTCACGCGCGACCCGTTTTATATCGGCCAATACCAGCAAGCGGTCTCCGACTTCGATGAAAAAGTAACGTCGATTCACGAAACCTTGGCAGCGCAGAATCTCAAACCCGTTCAGCGCCTACTGGACGAGTATGCGGGCCTGCAGATGAAGTGGCGGTCTTCGGTCGCGACGCCGCTGCTGCGTCATCCGGACCAGCAGCTGCTGGAGATGGACAAAAACAACAAAACGCTCTCGGACTCGGAAACGAAGGTGGTGCAGGCGATCCGAGCGGCGCTGGAACAGACCAACTCGGACTTAGCGCGCAGCACGCAGACGCAGCTCGAGCGAAGTTCGTACGCCCGCGCATTTTGGCTGCTCGCGTTCGGCCTGCTCGCGATCTTGCTCAACGGCTTCAACTCGCGACTCTATCGCGAACTTGAAGAAGAAAAGAATACCACCGAAATTCTGCAGCGCGCGTTTCGCAGCGAATCGGTTCCTCTGCCGCACTGCCAGGTCGGCAGCGCGTATCTCTCGGCGGGAAGTCATCTGGCGGTCGGCGGCGATGTCTTCGACGTCTACCGCCTCTCGAACACGCTCGCGCTGGTTCTGATCGCCGACGTCAGCGGAAAAGGCGTCGATGCGGCCGTCCTAACGGCATTCATCAAATTCACGATTCGCGGCATCGCACTTCGCCGCCGCGACCCCGGAGCGATCCTGGCCGAGTTCAATACGGCGTTTTCGCAGACGGTCGAGAATCCGTACCTCTTCGTCTCGATGTTCGTCGGCGTGCTCGACACGGAAACGTTCCAGCTGCGCTACGCGAGCGCCGGGCACGACTCCGCGTTCATGCGCCGCTCGAACGGCGGCGTGCAGCAGCTCGCGGTCACCGGGCCGGTGCTCGGCGTCATGGAAGAGCCCTTCGGCACCAAGTCGGTCGTGATGGAAGACGGCGATACGCTCGTTCTCGCGACCGACGGCTTAACGGAGGCGCGCAAGCGCACGGGCGAGCAGCTCCGTGAGACCGGCGCGATGGACCTTATCGAGCACGCCAGCGTCGAGCCGCAGCTGCTTGCCGATGAATTGGTCGCGCAAGTGCGCGCGCTCGGCGGCAATCATCTGCGCGACGACCTTGCGATTCTGGCGATTCGCGTTTCGCCGCCGGCACCGGCACCCGCACCGGAGACGCCGCATGCGTAGCGCCGCATTGGTCGTCGCGTTCGTTCTCGCCATCGCCGCCGGCGACGCGGATATGCAGGCAATTGCCGAAGCCGCCTCGGGATGCCACCTGCACGCCGGCGACAAGGTCGTGCTGTACAGTGCCGGCGGCGACCCGTCGGTCTTCGTCTGGGATTCGCCGGTGCGCTTGCGCGATTACAACGCCGCGTCCTACGACGAAGCGCAAGCGATGGTGGCTCGCGCAACGCTGGTCGCGGGCGGCACGCGGGCGCTGGTCGCCTCGTGCCGGGCCAACTACGTGCAGTCGCCCTACTCCGACGCGCCCGAAGACGCCGTCGGAATCACGATCATTACGGGGCCGCAGCGCGGCCACAACTACTGGGTGTTGGCCAGCGACGTTCGCGGCGTCTATCACCCGATCGGGAAAACGCCATGAGTTCGATTTCAACGCGTCGCGGCGACGGCGGCGAAACGTCGGCGCCGGGCGGCGCGCGCATCTCCAAAGGCGAACTGCGCGTCGAGGCATCGGGCTGCGTCGACGAATTGAACGCAGCGCTTGGCGTCGCACGCGCGAACTGCGAGGATGCCGCGATCGCCGCCGACGTCTACGCCGTTCAACGCGAGATGTTTCCACTCGGTTCGGCAATTTCGAGCAAGCCCGGCGGCCGCAAACCCGTTCCCGAGATCGACGACGCGATGGTCGATCGCCTAGACGCGCTGGTGGAACGGCTCGAAGCCGTGCCGGGGATCGTGCGCGACTGGACCGTGCCGGGCGCGCATCCGACGTCGGCTCCATTCGAGGTCGCCCGCACGATTTGCCGGCGTGCGGAACGCAACGTGGTGCGCGTGGTCTCGGGTGGCGAAGCCATACCAAAGAACGTGCTGCGCTATCTCAACCGGCTCTCCGACGTGCTGTGGCTCTTCGCGCGCGTGCTCGACGCGAAGGCGGGGGTCGACGGGAGTTTGCGCGACGAACGGCACCCCGGCCCGCCGTGGTCGAGCGCGTGGTGAGGCGGGTTATTCGCGTTCGCGAGCAAAGACGCGCAGACGCCCGTCACCGAGCATGACGCGCTCCATCTCCACGCCGTAGGTTCGCTCCAGTAAATCGCTGGCGAGAACCGTATCCGGTGGTTCGAGCGCGAGAAGCCTGCCGCAGCCGAGCAGTGCGATCCGATCCGCATAGGTCGCCGCGTCGTTCAAGTCGTGCAGCACGCAGACGATCGTTTTGCCGGCGCGCGCCAGATCGCGCAACAGCGCGAGGATCTCGTGCGCGGCGCGTACGTCGAGATGGCTCGTCGGCTCGTCGAGCAGCAGCACGGGCGTCTCCTGCGCGAGGCCGAGGGCGATCCACACGCGCTGGCGCTCGCCGCTGCTCAACGTCGAGACCAGACGGTCCGCGAGCGGCTCCAATGCGACGGCGGCAAGCGCGCTGTCGATGGCGGTCTCGTCGCTCGGACGCTCCTGCCACTGCCACCAGCGGTGATGCGGATAGCGCCCGATCGCGACGACGTCGCGGACCAGGAGCGCGTCCATTAAAATCTCGTCGCTCGTGACGAACCCGACTCGCCGCGCACGCTGGGCCGGACCCATCTTGCCGATCTCCGCACCGTCGACCGAGATCGAACCGCTTGACGGATGTCCGAGTCCGGCGATCGCGTGCAGCAGCGTCGTCTTGCCGACGCCGTTGGGTCCGAGCACGGCTACGAACTCGCCGGATGAAACGTGTGCGTCGATGCGTTCGAGCAGCGTGCGGCCGCCGATCGCAATCGTTGCGTCGCGCAGTGCGATCATCGGGCGCGACCTGTGCCCCGAGGGGTATCTCCGTGCAGATAAATATACAGGAACGCCGGCACGCCGATGAACGCGAGCAGCGCGCCGATCGGCAGTTCCGCCGGTGCGACGACGGAGCGGCAGATCGCATCCGCGCCGATGCACAATGCCGCACCGATCAATGCAGAAGCCGGGAGCAGCACCCGCGCGTCCGATCCGACGATGCGCCGTGCGATATGCGGAACGATGAGCCCGACGAAACCGACCATCCCCGCGAGCACGACGCTGCTCGCGGCGAGCAGAGAAGAGGCGGCAAGAATGATCCATTGCGCGCGGCCGACGTCGACGCCAACCGAACGCGCGCGCACGTCTCCGACGCGCAGTGCGTTGAGCGCCGGCACTGCCAAAGCGGAGAGTACGATCCCGGCTCCCGCGTACGGCGCGGCAGCGGCGAGGTCGTGCCAGCCGCGACCGGCCATCGAGCCCGCGAGCCACGCCACGATGGCTGCGGCATAATCGGTCGATTGCGCTCGGACGATCGCGAGCGTGACGACCGCGGCGAAGAGCGTCGAAAGCGACACGCCGGCGAGGATCAAACGATTTGCATCGATGCCCGCGCCGCGGCGCGCGAGCGCCGCGACCAGCAGCGCGGCGCCGAGACCGGCAACGAAACCGATCGCCGGGGTTACGGTCGCCGAAACGCCCGCGAGAATTGCGATGGCGATCGCTGCGGCCGCACCGGCGCTCACGCCGGTCAAGTACGGATCGACGAGCGGATTTCGCAGCATGCCCTGGAGCATCGCGCCGCACAGCGCCAGCGTCGCTCCGACGAGTGCGGCGATGCAGACGCGAGGCAGCCGCAACTGCCACACGATCGTTGCGACTTCACCTTGTGCGTGCGGATGCGCGAGCGACGCAAACACGTCGCCCGGCGCAAGCTGCGTACCGCCGACCAGCAGGCTCGCCGCGGCGACGAGTCCGGCCATCAGCAGCATCGCGGCGAACCGCATCACTCGCTCACCTGCTCCGGAACTCCACCGTGTAGGACGGACCGGGCATCGGGTACCCGTTGAAGTATGCGTATCGCGCGCCGAGCAGGTTGTCGCCGCGCAGCGTCAGCACCGTCTTCGGCGTGATGCGATAGCCGATGTAGGCATTCGTCGTTGTGAACGCGGCGCTTTGTGCGTAGTACGGCTCCGTCACATTCGGACTTTGCTGCCCCCAATTCGTGATCTTCACGCCGAATCCATCAAACCGGCTCTGGGCCGGCGCCGTATACGTCGTACCGATCGTCGTCGCAAATACCGGGCCGCGGCCGGGCAGGCGCTGACCCGAATACGGGTCGACCGCCGTATTCGTATCGAGGTCTTGAGCCCGATAGAGATTCGTAATCGCGAGGGTCGCGACCAGGCCGTGGTACGAACGCGACTTCGCGGTAAGCGTGAACCCTTGGATGGACGCCTTGCCGACGTTTTCCGGAATGAAGCTGACGTCGTCGAAGATGATCAGGTCGGTTCCCGCCGTTGTAAACCATCCGAAGCTCACGCCGCCGAACAACGATGAATCGGTCAGCGTTGCGTCGCCGACGCGCGTTCGCTCCGGAACGAGATTTGGGTTCGAGAAAAAAGGATAGAAGAGATCCTCGGCATCCGGCGCACGGAACGCCGTCGCAGCGTTCAGGCGCAACGACAGCGTTGGCGCGAGCTTGAGAATCCCGCCGATCGACGGGGAGAGTGCGCTGCCGCCGGCACCGCTGTTTTCCATGTAGTTGTTTTCGCCGCGCAGTCCGACGTAGAGCTCGTTCCCGTTCGAACCGAACCATTGTTGCTGCACGTAGGCCGCCGTTTGTGCGTAGGCATTGGCAACCGCCGGCGGGTCGCCGGTGCCGCCGTCGATGCGTGCGACCCCGCGCGAGAGGTCGACGCCGTACACGAGTCGCTGACGATCGTCGCCGACGCTGTTGTCGGCGCTGGCCATCACGCGCGTGTCGTACAGGTACTGCGAATACGGTGGCGGCGCAGGCGCACTGGGCGGCGGCGGCGGGTAGGGGTAGTTGGGGCACGTGAAATCGTCGGGCGTATTGCAGTTGTACGACAGGTCTTGCGTCGATTCGCCCAGCGAGACGGTCAGCGTGGAATGCGGCCGCCGGTTCTCGGCACGCAGCCGCAGATCGTTCGCGTTCGTCGTCTGAAAGCTCGTCGGCGAGGAGAAGTCGATCGACCCCGGGGTACGAAGGCCTTGCTGGCTCAAATCACCGGAGAACGAAAGGTTAAGCGTGCCAAAGGTGTGTTCGTACGCGGCACGGACGGCCGTCAGCCCGGCGTTGGCGTTCTGACGCGTCGTCCCGCCGGGAAGTCCGAAATCGTTGGTCGCATACGTGCGCTGAAACGAAACGTACGGCGTTTGGAACTGGTACGATTGCTCGCCGAACGATCCCGTCGAAAGAACCGCCGCGCTGGCTTTCGGCTGCGTGCTGATGATATTGATTACGCCGCCGATCGAGCCGGAGCCGTAGAGCGTAGATCCGCCGCCCTCCACGACCTCGACACGATCGATACCGGAAACCGGCAGGCCTTCGAGCTGCACGTTTTGTATCTGCGCTCCCGCGATCGGCAGGCCGTCGAGGAGCACGAGTACTTGCGCGCTCGAACTTCCGCGGATGCCGAAGCTGGTTTGAGAACCGAACGCACCGTATCGGTTGATGGTGACGCCCGGCACGGTGGCCAGCGCGTCGGCGATCGTGCGATCGCCGTCGCGAGCCATATCGGCAGCCGTCACGACGTACGTCGTGCGCGCCGCGCGCGTCACGGATTCGCTTCCGCGGTCGCTGGTAACGACATGCGCAATCTGCGGCAGCGGCGAGGGCGACGGGGATGGAGTGGCCGTGGAAGCAGCGGCCAGTGCGGCCGCAAACAGGAAAACCATATCAATCCTTTCCCTTCGTGCGAGGGGGATCGTGTGTATGGTTTGCGACGGTATCCTGACTCGCGGATCGTTGCCGTGTGCTCGGGCCTTCCCGTCCGTTTCCGGACAGTGACGTACGAGCGGCTTCCCGCATACAGTGGCGCGACCGTGCCGGCATCCAACCGGCTTCCCGCGCAAACCTAGGCTCTTCAGATGCTCGGCGGCGGGACCCGGCACCTGCAGGTAACGTATCGTCCGGCCCAGGAGTGGGAAACGTGATCGTGCGGTTGATGGTGCTCTTTGTGGCGGGATGCGCTTTCGCGGCGCTGCTCGGCATCGCTGCGGCCGCACCGGCCTTCGGCGAAAGGGAATATTCGGATTTTCGCGCGTGCATCGCGTCGATTCCGCACCCGCCTCTCCCCGCCGAGCTTCTTACGCGCGATGTTGCGGCAGAAAAGCGCGCGCTCGAGCTGCTGGCTGCAGAAGATGGCTGCGCTCGCGCTTCCGGTTTTGACGGGTCGGGCCGGGAGCGGCCGCTCGAGTGGCTTCACGCGCAACGGCCGGGCGCATCGGAAAGCAACGCCGCCGCGGAATCTTTTGCGCGCTGCACGCAAGACGGGCATTCCACGCGAGGCGCGTTGGCACGAATCGGTGCGGCCGTGTATTGCTATAAAGCTTCCGGCGGCCTCAGCGCGACGCAATTCGAGCTGGCGACCGGTTTCAATCCGCAGTACGACGTTTTCAACGAAGGCGGGAAGGACGCGCCGATCCTCTCAAAGCGCCGTTTTCCAAGAGCGATGCAGCATGCGCGCGACGGAACGTGGTGGAACCACAGTTGTTCGTAAAAACATTCGCAGCGGTCTGTCTCGCGTTAGCCGCGCTCTCCGGATGCAGTTCGCCGAAAGTCCACGATCAAAGTTCCCCGCCGCCCCACCCCGTGCCGGCGCGCGTCGTTGCGCTCGTACCGTCGCTCGTCGAAGATCTGTATGCGATCGGCGCGGGTCCGCAAGTGGTCGGGGTCTCGGCGTTTTCAGAGAACGTAACGCAAGCTCGCGGACTTCCGCGCGTCGCAGATTTTACCAACGTCGATTCCGAGAAGATCGTCGCGCTGCATGCCGACCTCGCGCTCGGTATTCCGTCGCAAGAGCGACTGGTGCAACCGCTGATTCGCGCGGGTGTGAAGGTCGTGCTTATCCCGAACGACACGTACGACGAGATCTTCAGCAGCTTGCGTCAAGTCGGCGAGCTGACCGGTCACCAGCGCCAAGCTGCCGCCGAGATTTCGGCGCTGCAGAAGGCGACGCGGTTCCTGCAGGCGCGCACCGCGTCGTTCAAGCGGCGTCCGTCCACGTTCGTCGTGCTCGGGACCGCGCCGATCTGGACGGTCGGCGACACGTCGTACATCGCAACGCTCATCGGTATGGCGGGCGGCCGCAACGCAGCGAGCGATCTAAAGATCGCCTACGGCCAATACAGCGCAGAGGCGCTGCTCCACGACAATCCGGACGTCATCATCGACGACCCGGCCGTGCATCTGCAGGGTTCGCTCGATCGCGAACCCTGGCGGAGTCTGCGGGCGGTTCAAGAACACGACGTCTACACTATCGAGCCGGCCGAAATTCTGATGCGGCCCGGGCCGTACTACAACAAAGGACTCCTTTGGCTCATCGAACGCTTGACGCCGCGCGCGGCACAGCGCTAACGCCCGCTCTCGTCGTCGCCGTCGATACCGGCGACCGGGATCGCCCAATCGAACCGGAACTGATCGAATTCGAAGCGCTGGCCGAAGCGGCCGGCGCTCGCATTCTCGACCGCGTCGTCCAGCGCCGCGACCACGTCGACCCGTCGACGCTGGTCGGCAGCGGGAAGGCCCACGAGATCGCCGACCTGGCCAAGGAACTCGACGCCCAGTTGCTGCTGGTGCTCAACGACCTGCGGCCGCGCCAGCGTAAGAACCTCGAGAAGATCGTGCCGCTGCCGATCGTCGACCGCACGATGCTGATCCTCGACGTCTTCTCGCGGCACGCGCGCAGCCGTGAAGGCAAGCTGCAAGTCGAACTCGCGCAGCTGCGCTACCGGCAGTCGAACCTCATCGGGGTCGGGGCAGATCTCTCCAAACTTGGCGGCGGAATCGGCAGCCGCGGCCCGGGCGAAACCAAACTCGAGGTCGACCGGCGCCGGATTCAGGAGCGCGTGACGGTGCTCAACCGCCAGCTCGCCGTCGTCCGCCGCCAGCGCGAAACGCGCCGTTCGGCGCCGCATCGCGAACCGCTGGTCGCGCTCGTCGGGTATACCAACGTCGGGAAATCCTCGCTGCTCAACGTACTTGGAAAGGCCGATGCTCTGGTGGCCGATCAGCCGTTCGCTACCTTGGATCCGACGACGCGCCGCGTCTATCTGGCGCCCGAGACGTTCGTGCGCTTGGCGGATACCGTCGGCTTTATCACCGATTTGCCCAAGGATCTCGTCAACGCATTTCGCGCAACCCTCGAGGAACTGCGTGAAGCCGACCGGATGATCCACGTGTTGGATGCGAGCAATCCCGATTGGCCACGCCAGCGGCAAGCGGTCGATACCATCCTGCACGAGTTGGAACTGGATCACACACCGCGGCTGATCGTCTTTAATAAGTGCGATGCGGCCGTCGGCGAGCTGCCGCACGAACGCGGCGCGATCTTCGTGAGTGCAAAGACCGGCGCCGGAATCGAGGAACTGCGCGCACGGCTCGCCGAACCTGCGTAGCGCTCCATGCGCCTTCGCTTCACGGCGGTTTTTTCAGCCGCAGCCATGCTTTTCAGTCTGATCGGATGTTCGCGGAACGCCGCAGAAGACCCATTCGTCACGTCGGTTCGGCGCTTGCACCCGTCGGTGGTGCTGTTGACGATGCGCGTACCGCCGGAAAACAAGCACGACAAGTTCGACGAAGGGTACGCGAGCGGCTTGGTGGTTGCAAGCGGCGCATGGGGCAGCGACATTCTGACGGTCCAGCACGCGGTCGACGGCGCGTGGAACTTGCACGTGACGGTCGGCAACAAACAAAAGTTTCCCGCGACGGTGATCGCACAGAACGCCGACTTGGATGTGGCGGTGGTGCGAACGACTCATCCGAATCTACCGGTGGCACCGCTCGGATCTTCCAAACATCTCGCCGACGAAATCGGACGCCAGCTCGGCGTGCTGGGGTATCCGGTTCCGGATGACTTCGAAGACGACGACTTGGGGCTGGCGACGTCGCTCAACGTCGGACGTCTATCGTCACTGCGCAAGGACGCACTCGAAGTGACCGTCCCGATCGTCCCGGGTGAAAGCGGCGGCCCGGTCTTCGTCGCGGAAACCGGCGAAATCGTCGGCATCGCCGAGTCGCGTTTCGACGACGAACGCAGCATCGGTTTCGCGCTGCCCATCGACGAAGCCAAAACGTTTCTTCACAAGTACGACGCGGTTCACGGATTTTAAGGAGAGCGACCGTAAATGCTGAACACTGGGGACCAAGCGCCGGACGTGACCCTTCTAGAGAAGAACGTGCCGGTTCCGCTCTCGTCGTTTCGCGGAAGGTGGCTCGTGTTGTTTTTCTATCCGAAGGACAACACGGCCGGCTGTACCGCCGAAGTGTGTTCGTTTCGCGACGCCTACGAAGACTTCGTCGAAGCCGGCGCCGAGGTGGCGGGCGTGAGTTCGGACGACGCCGCCTCGCACGAGCGATTTGCGGCGAAGCATCGTCTGCCGTTCCGGCTGCTTAGCGACCCGGATGAAATCGCGCGCAAGGCGTTCGGAATTCCCAAGACGCTCGGGCTCTTTCCCGGCCGCGCGACGTTCGTCATCGATCCGGGCGGCACGATCCTGCATGCATTCAACTCGCAGTTCGCGCCGTTGAAGCACGTCAGTGAAGCGTTGACGACGTTGCGTGGGGCGCGCGACTGATCGCACTACGGTCCCCGATCCACTGCAGCGGCGGTATTTGGAAGTAGTGGGCCAGCGCGTCGATGTTCCCGGCATAGGACGAGCGTAGCGATTTAAAGCGCTCCCATGCGTCGTCGCGCGGCTTAATGGTGAAGCCGGCCGCCTGCAGGCGATCGCAGGCGTGCTCGAATTCCGAGCGCTCGACGCGCGGTTCCGGGCGGTCGAGACCGAAGTATCGGCTGAGATCCCTGGCAGCATGCCGCCCGATGTTGAAGAAGATCCGGGCTTGGCCGCATTTGATATCGATGGTGGTCATCAGCAGCACCGACGCGTCGAGCAACGTGCCGAGCGTACCGACCCACGATTCGTACTCGTGGCTCGAGCGAAAATACGCCAGCGTCGGATATGCGAGGTGGCTCTCCATCACCGATGCAGCCCAGCGCTGTCCGTCGATCATGAGCCCGTTGAGATCGCCCTCCGTTTCCGAGTAGCCGGCAATCGCCAGCAGATTGACGCCGCTCGCGGGCGATCCGGCGCGCGCGCCGACGGTTACGACGAACTGTTCGCGCGACTGAAACGAACCGAACAGCGCAAAGAAGTACGCCGTCGTGATCGACAGGAGCGCGAGGCCGGTGATCGCCGCAAAGATTGAGAGCGTGCGGGGACCGACCGTATGGCCGACGATGTCGCCGAAGCCAAGCGTCGTCAGCGCCGCTCCTGCAAAGTACACCGCCTCACCGAACGAACGCAGCGGCGGTGCGAATCCACCGCGAAATGCCCACGCAAGCAATGCATAGCCGAGAATGGCGCATATCGTCCAGACTAGCAGCAGCACCACCAGCGTTAAGGGTGCGTACAGCGCGAGAAAGTCCTCGCGCTGATCCTCCTTCGCTCCGTACAGAAGCGTCGCCGCGCGCGGCCATAGTATCCAGGAGCCGCGATAGAGCAGGAAACTGATTCGAAGGCGCTTGCCGACCGCTCGCGGGACGATCACCGACTGAAAGACGTCGTTCACGACCACGAGGATCAGGATCGCGCCGATGATGAAGCACGGGATCGTTTCCAGCATTCAAGCGTCGGCTTCGACGCAGCGGGCCGCGAGGCCGTTTGCTCGAATGGGCGCCGTCTATGGCGGTCGTTTTCATCACCGGTCCGGTTCGTTCGGGAAAGAGTGCCTTCGCCGTTAGGCTCGCGGGTGAGAGCGGCCTTGACGTTACGTACGTCGCGACCGCGGCGGCCTCACCGGAAGACGCGGAGTGGCGCGCGCGGCTGGCCCGGCACACGCGCGAGCGGCCGCAGGCATGGCGCACGATTGAAACCGCGCCGCTCGCGCACGACGCGCAGCTCGAGCTTTTCCGCACGGCCTCAGCTTCCGAATGCCTGCTGGTGGATGCGCTCGGCACCTGGCTCGCGGCTGGAATCGGGGCGCGCATCGAACTGCTGGAGATCGACTACGTCGTCTTCGAAGCGCAACTCGATCGAGAGGCCGCGGAGTTCGTGGATGCGATGCTCGCCTCGCCGGCGCGCGTGCTGGTGGTGAGCGAACAGGTCGGCTGGGACGTCGTACCGGTCGCCGCGTCCGCCCGGCTGTTCCGCGACGTGATGGGGCGCATGGCGCAGCGGCTGGCCGCGCGCGCCGAAGCCGCGTATTTGGTCGTTGCCGGCTACGCGCTCGACCTGCGGGCAAACGGCGAGCCGGTGGAGGCACCCGGGGAGCGATGAATCCCGCGCTCGGGCTGATCCTCATGCTGTGCGCGGTCGTCGTGCTCGGCGTGCTCGCGCGGCGGATCAACATTCCGTATCCGGTCGCGTGCGTGGCGGGCGGCCTCGCGATGTCGTTCATCCACAACGCGCCCCATCCGGTGCTCGAACCCGATCTGTTCTTCTTATTCGTGCTGCCGCCGTTGCTCTTCGGCGCCGCCTGGAACACGGACTGGCACGAGTTCAAGCGCAACCTGCGTCCGATTCTGCTGGGTGCCATCGGGCTGGTCATCCTCACGACGGTCGCCGTAGCAGCGGTCGTCCACGCAACCATGCCCGGATTTACCTGGGCGCTCGGGTTTACGTTGGGAGCGATCGTGTCGCCGCCCGATGCGGTCGCCGCCGAAGCGATTTTCGAACGGTTGCCCGTACCGCGCCGCATCGTCGCGATCGTCAGCGGCGAATGCTTGGTCAACGACGCGACCGCGCTCGTACTCTACCGATTTGCGGTCGCCGCAATCGCCACCGCCACGTTCGTTCCAGGCGAGGTCGCGCTCGCGTTCTTCGGCGTCGCGATCGGCGGCATCGTCGCCGGCCTTGCGATCGCGTTCTTGGCGGAGTTCGTCATTCGTTTGATCGTACGCGGCGGATTCGATCAGCCGACGCTAATCAACGTCGTCTTGCTCATCGTCCCGTTTGCGGCGTATCTGTTTGCCGAATCGGTCAACGTTTCGGGCGTGCTTTCCGCGGTGACCGCCGGTATGCTGCTGAGCCGTCGAATGAGTTCCGTGGTCGATTCCGGGACGCGCATCGAAGGCCGCGCGACGTGGCAGATGCTGCTCTTCGTTTTAAATGCGTTCGTCTTTTTGCTGATCGGCTTACAGCTGCCGCAAATCATCATCGGTCTCGAGCATGACCTCGGAAAATATCTGCTCGACGGACTGATCGTGAGCGTACTGGTGATCGTCGTGCGCCTCGTATGGATCTTTCCCGCGGCATATCTGCCGCGAATGCTGAGCAAACGTTTACGCGAACGCGATCCGCTGCCGTCGTGGCGCACGGTCCTCGTAATCGGCTGGGCGGGCATGCGCGGCATCGTCTCGCTCGCGGCGGCGCTCGGCGTATCCTACGCAGCCGGCCTCGGCACCGACGCGCCAGTCCGTTCCGAGATCGTCTTCATCACCTTCTGCGTCATCATGGTAACGCTCGTCGGACAAGGACTGACCCTAGGCCCGCTCATCAAATGGCTCGGCGTCTCCGAGTCCAGCGAACCGAGAAAGCGGGAAACCGAGCTGCGCGTCCGCGCCCTTGAAGAAGGCATCGCGCGTTTGCACGCCCTCGAAGCTACCTACGACACGCCCCACGAATGGGAAATTGCCGGGCGTCTCCTCGGCGAATACGAACACCGCATCGCCCACCTCCGCGGCAAACTCGACGCCTCCGACGAGAGCACCGAAGTCGACGAAATCGCCACCGATCGCCGCCTACAAAAGGAAGCACTCGACGCCGAGCGCACCGCCATCAACCGCATGCGAGCCGCCGGCGAAATCCCCGACGACATCTTCCGCTCTATCGAGTACGACTTAGATCTGGCTGCGGTGCAATTGTCACCCTGAGCGTAGGCGAAGCCGTAGTCGAAGGGTCGAGATAAAGGAAAGTCCGCCGCTTTTTTGGTGGGCTGTTGCTTGGAAGCGACCCTTCGACTGCGGCTTCGCCTACGCTCAGGGTGACAAAGAGGGAGACGCGCTCGCATTCGGAGACGCGTTCGCTGCGGGCGAGGTGCCGGCGCTGGGGGAGGTGCTGGCGCCGGGCGATGCACTCGAAGACGGGGCGGGTGAGGGCGTTGCCGGTGGGGCGGTAGGGGGCGGGGGAAGGGTCGCTTGCCCTTCGGGGTGGATCGTCGGGATGAGGCGGATGTAGCCGGCGTCGACGGAGCCGTTCTTCTTGATGACGACGTCGGCCGTGGCCGTGTCGTAGCCGGGCGACCGGGCGGTCACCGTCTGATCCCCGACCGGGACGACGTTAACGACGAATCCGCCGCGGGCATCGGCCTGAGCCGTATAGAGGGAGCCGACCGAAACCAAGGCGCTGGGGATCGGCTTGTTCGTCATGGCATCGAGCACGCGGCCGGTTACCGCACCGTAATCTTGCACGCCGACGACGTTTGGCGTTGACGAGCAGCCATCGCCAAGCGCGAAGAGCATGAGCATTCCAAGTACGGCAAAACGCATACCCCGATTATAGGGGCCTCTGCCAGGTAAAAGCCACCGCTTGTGAAAAGTTTCACAAGCTATGAACCCGTACGGACCGGTAGCAATTTATCTGTGCGTCGCGCTTGCCGCGGCGCTGCTTTTCACCGTGCTTCCAGGTCTGTTGGGCCGGCGTAAGCCGAATGCCGAAAAGGCCGAAGCCTACGAATGCGGCGTCGAGCCGACCTCCGCGGTCGCCGGACGTTTTCCCGTGCGCTTCTATCTCGTAGCGATGCTTTTCGTCATCTTTGACGTCGAGGCCGCATCGTTCTATCCGTGGGCGGTGCAGATGCACGCGCTGCGTGTTTTCGGCCTGGCCGAAATGATCGTGTTCATTATCGTGCTCGGGATCGGGTACGCGTACGTGTGGAAGAAGGGCGGATTCGCGTGGAGATAAGCCCCGGCCACTTTCTGCTCGCGCGGCTCGACGACGTGGCGCGGTGGGCGCAAAGTTCGTCGGTATGGCCGCTGACGATGGGCTTGGCGTGCTGCGCCATCGAGATGATGACCGTGACGTCGTCGGAATACGACATCGCGCGCCTCGGCTCGGAAGTCTTTCGCAGCTCGCCGCGTCAAGCCGACCTGATGATCGTCTCGGGACGCGTCGCTCAAAAGATGGCCCCGGTCGTCAAGCGTCTCTACGATCAGATGGCCGATCCGAAATGGGTCATCTCGATGGGCGCCTGTGCCAGTTCCGGCGGCATCTTCGATAACTATGCGGTGGTCCAAGGCATCGACACGATCGTTCCGGTCGACGTGTACGTGCCCGGCTGTCCGCCAACGCCCGACGGGCTGCTCTACGCGGTGAATCTGATTCAACAGCAGATCCGCGAAGGCGGCCGCGGCGGCATCCTCGCTCGCGCGTGATCTAGGAGCTTAACCGATGCCCAGCACGCAAACGCCGCCGATTGCCGGCACCGCGCTCGATCCAACGAGTCTCCGACCGGACATCGACGACGCAATTATCGAGCGCGTCGAGCCGGCGCAGCTTCGGGCGCGGCTCGAAGCCCTGAAAAACGACGGGTACGCGATGCTGCTCGATCTCGGCGGCGTCGACTATCTCGGGCGCGAGCCGCGCTACGACGTCGTCTATCATCTGTTGAAGCTCGCGCCGAAGATTGCAACGCCGCAAGAGATAGGTACGCCCTCGCGCGTGCGCGTGCTGTGCGGCGTCTCGGGCGACCCGCCGCATCTCCCCACGGTGATGGACCTGTGGCAGTCGGCCGATTGGGCCGAGCGCGAAGTCTTCGACCTGTACGGTATCGTGTTCGACGGACACGCCGATTTGCGGCGCATTCAAATGCCGTACGATTGGGAAGGCCATCCGCTGCGCAAAGATTATCCGCTGCGCGGTCCGGCGCTCGAACGCGCGCCGCGCCCGTCGTTCGCATTGAAGAGCAACGTGCAAGCCGGTACGCCGCCGTCAGGTAAAACGCTCGAAGCGCTGCAAGAACAAGTGAAGAGAGCGCGCGAACAATGAGCCTGTCGATGACGCCGCTTACCCCGGAGATCGTGAAGCAAGAAGGCAACGCGATGGTGTTGTCGATGGGTCCGCAGCACCCGTCGACCCACGGCGTGCTGCAGATCATGCTCGAGATCGAAGGCGAGAGCGTGATTAAGGCCGAGCCGGAGATCGGCTACCTGCACACCGGCATCGAGAAAACGGCCGAAAACCTCTTCTGGTCGCAGGCGCAGACGGTCATCGAGCGCATGGACTACCTCGCGCCGGAATCGAACTCACTCTGTTACGCACTGGCGGTCGAAAAGCTGCTCGGCATCTCGGATAAGATCCCGGAGCGCGCGCAAGTCATTCGCGTGATGATCGCCGAGCTGACCCGAATCGCGTCGCATTGCGTCTCGATCGGCACGCACGGCATCGATCTCGGCGCGATCTCGATCTTTTTCTATCTCTTCGATCTGCGCGAGAACATCCTGGATCTGCAAGAAGCCGCCGGCGGCGCGCGCATGCATCCGAACTACGTACGGATCGGCGGCCTCAACGGAGATCTGCCCGACGGGTACCTCGCCCAACTCGACGCGCTGATCGCGAAGTTTCCGCGCCGCATGCGCGAGCTGCGCGGGCTTCTGCAGGCGAATCCGATCTTTCAAGACCGCACCATCGACGTCGGCTATCTGTCGCCCGAAGAGGCGATCGCCTGGAACGTCACCGGACCGACGCTTCGGGGCAGCGGCATCGCGTACGACGTTCGCAAAGCCTTTCCGTACAGCGGTTACGAGACGTACGATTTCGACATACCGACGCGTACCGACGGCGACGCGTACGCGCGCTTCCTGGTTCGTCTCGATGAGATGGACGAATCGATGCGCATCATCGAGCAGACGCGCAAACGTCTCGATACGCCCGGCAAAGTGATGATCGACGATCCAAAGATCGTGGCCCCGCCGAAAGAGACGATCGCGCTCTCTATGGAAGCGCTGATCCATCATTTCAAGATCGTCAGCGAAGGCTTCCGAGTGCCGCCCGGCGACGTGTACCAAGCCATCGAATCGCCGCGCGGCGAACTGGGATACTACGTCGTCAGCAACGGTGAAAACCGTCCCTACCGCGTGCGGACGCGCCCGCCCAGCATGTACAACTTGCAATGCCTCAAAGGCATCGCCGTCGGCAACCTGATCGCCGATCTGGTCGTCACCATCGGTTCGCTCGATCCCGTCTTCGGCGAGGTAGACCGGTGACGACTATGTGTGCGCACAGCGGCCCTGTCATCCTGAGCGTAGTGAGCGCAGCGAGCGTAGTCGAAGGGCGAAGGACCGCTTCTAATGTCTAGCCGTCTCGAAGACTTCCCGGCGCTTTCCGCACGGCTGAAACCCGAGGCCGAGCGGATCGTCGCGCAGTACGAGCACAAGCGCTCGGCGCTGCTTCCGCTGATGCACCTGTTTCAGCAGAACGAAGGTTACGTCAGTCGCGAAGCGATGCGCTTCGCTGCGGAGCTGCTCGACGTGACGCCCGCCGTCGTCGAGTCGACGGTCTCGTTCTACACGTTGTTTTTCCGGCGGCCGGTCGGCAAGTATATGCTGCAGGTCTGCCGCGGCATGTCGTGCACGATCCAGAACGCAGAAGACATCATGGCGTACTTCCGCGAGAAGCTCGGAGTCGGCCACCTCGGTACGACGCCGGACGGACTCTTCTCCTACGAGGAAGTCGAGTGTCTGGCTTCCTGCGACCGTGCGACGTGCATGCAGGTGAATCTCGAGTTCGTCTACGACCTCACGCCCGCGGCGATCGACGAGATGCTGGCCGCGATGCGCGCGGGCACGTATGACGTCGGGCCGATGGCGCAAACCGAAAATCCGCCGCCGACGTGGAGCGTTCGCCAGGACGGGGAAATTTCAACCGGACGCAAGGCGCTGGGCTCGATCGGCGTGGAGAGTCCCAACAATGCGGGCGGCGTCGGCGACGCACCGGGCCTGATCATGCTGGATCGCATCGTGAATCGCGACGTTACGTTCTACGAAGGCACGCGCGAGCGCGCCGTGCGCGATTCGCGCGCCATCGTCGAAGTCGAAAGTGAGAACGGCCATGCCGGTCACTAAGATCCTGACGGCCGGCATCGGCGAGGCCAACCTGCGCGACATCGACGTTTATCGTTCGCGCGGCGGATACAAACAGTGGGAGCGCGCCGTGCGCGAGCTCACACCGGCCGACGTGCTCGATGCGGCCGAAAAATCGGGATTGCGCGGACGCGGCGGCGCCGGGTTCCCGACCGGACGTAAGTGGTCGTTCTTGCCGGCGGACAAACATTTGCGCTATCTCGTCTGCAACAGCGACGAGGCGGAGCCGGGGACGTTCAAGGACCACATGCTCATCGAAGAAGCGCCGCATTTGGTGCTCGAGGGCATTCTGCTCGGCAGTTACGGCATTGCGTGCCATCACTCGTTCATCTACATTCGCGGCGAGTTCAAGCGCGGCTATCAGATCTTTTGTGCGGCGCTGGACCAGGCGCGCGCGGCGGGGCTCGTCGGCAACGACGTGTTCGGCTCGGGATTCGACATCGAGGTGACCGTGCATCGCGGCGCGGGTGCGTACATCTGCGGTGAAGAGACCGGCCTGCTGAACTCGCTCGAAGGCAAGCGCGGCGAACCGCGGCTCAAGCCGCCGTTTCCGGCGATCGCCGGCCTGTACGGCGCGCCGACCGTCGTGAACAACGTCGAAACGCTGGCCTATCTCGTACCGATCCTCGAACGCGGTCCGGAGTGGTTTGCGTCGGCCGGCACCGAGCGAAGCAAAGGGTATAAGATCGTCTCGATTTCGGGCCACGTGCAGAAACCCGGCAACTACGAGGTCGCGCTCGGCACGACGTCGCGCGAGCTGATCGAAATCGCGGGGGGATTGCGCCCGGGCCGAACGTTTATGGCGGTGCAGCCGGGCGGCGGTTCGTCGGCCTGCATCTTCGAAGAACACCTCGACCTGCCGTACGACTACGAGAGCATGGCGAAGGCCGGCTCGATGCTCGGTTCCGGCGCGTTCGTCGTCTTCGACGATACGACGGACTTCGTGAAGTGCGGGTACAACATGATCCGTTTCTTCTCGCACGAGTCGTGCGGACAGTGCACGCCGTGCCGCGAAGGGGGTCAGTGGATCGAAACGGTCCTGCGGCGATTGGTCGAGAGCAAGGGCGTCGAAGGCGACTACGAGATGATGCTGCGCGTCGCGGCGGGCATCACCGGCCTCAACCTATGCGCGCTCGGCGATTCGATCGAACCGTTCCTCAAGTCGGTTCTGCTGCGTTTCCCCGACCAATTCAAGGCACGCTTGATGAAAGATACGGTGACGGCGTGAGATGCGCCACTTCGGCCGTCATCGCAATCGCTGCGCTGTTTTTTGCGACGTGTACGGCCTCGGCGCAAACGCCCGGTGCCGATGCTATTCACAAATTGTCGTTCTTGTCCGGGAAATGGGTTTGTACCATCGCCGGTGGAATTTCGAACGGCGAAGTGCAGGACAGCGAATACTCTTTTTCACCCGACTCGCTCTGGATGACCGAATTGTCCTGGGATGCGGGCGCGGCAAAAAGATATTTTGCCACGCAGATGTGGGGCTACGATGCAAGTGCCGCAAAGCTCGTTGCCTATCAGTTTACGTCGAACGGCGTATTCACGAAGACCGTCGAGGGCTGGATCGACGGCGCGTTTACGGCGAGGCGTGACGACAACGGCGCGACGGTGTCGGTGAAGCAAGTTGGCGCGGGGTCAGTGGAATGGACCATCGCGAGTGCAGACAAAAGTTCGATCGTTAAGGAAGAATGCGTGCGTCCATGAGCTCGCCGGAGAATTTGGTCAACCTTACCATCGACGGCGTTCCGGTTTCCGTTCCGAAAGGCACGCTGCTGGTCGAAGCCGCGAAGTCCGTCAAGCAAGAGATCCCGGTCTACTGCTACCATCCTAAACTGGGGCCGGCGGGACTCTGCCGCGTGTGTTTGGTCGAGATCGAAGGTCAGCCGAAGCTGCAGATCGCCTGCAACACGCCGGTGAGCGACGGCATGGTCGTGCATACGCAGAACGAGAAGGTCGATACGGGACGCGCGATGATTCTCGAACTGCTGCTCGTCAATCATCCGCTCGACTGTCCGATCTGCGACAAGGGCGGCGAGTGCGATCTGCAAGATTATGCAATGGCGTACGCGCGCGGCACCTCCGACGTCGTCGACCCAAAGTCGCGCAAGCCCAAAGGCGTTGATCTCGGGCCGACGATCGTGCTCGATGAGGAACGCTGCGTCGTCTGCCAGCGCTGCGTTCGCTTCGACGACATCATCGCCGGCGAAGAACAGCTCGTGGTCAAGGACCGCGGCGCGCACGACATCATCGCGACCGCGACCGGCGACCCGTACCATCACAACTTCACGGGCAACGTGACCGAGATCTGTCCCGTTGGCGCGCTAACCTCGAAGACCTATCGCTTCAAGTCGCGTCCGTGGGACCTGAATCGCACGCAGACGAGCTGCACGCAGTGTTCGGTCGGCTGTCAGATGTTCTCCGACGTGCGCTACGATATTCCGCTGCGGACGATGTCGGTGGAACACGACGACGCGATCTCCGACGGATGGCTGTGCGACCGCGGCCGCTACAATATCGGGTTCTACGCGTCGCCCGAGCGGTTGACGCAGCCGATGTACAAGAAGAACGGCGTCTTCGTGCAAATCGGCTGGGACGATGCGTTCGCGCTCTGGGCGAAGGCCGTCAAGAACGCGATGCAGTCGGCAGAGCAGATCGGGACGATCGGCGGCGCCCGGCTGACCAACGAAGAAGCCTACGTGATGCAGCACTTGTTCCGCGCGAACGGCGCGAACAATCTCGATTGGCGCGCCGGTTCGCAGCGTCAAGCGTCGCCCGGCGCGAACGGCGGATCGATCGTCGCGCTCGAAAACGCGAAAGCGATCGTCATTGCCGGCGAGTCGCCGGAGGAACGCGCGCCGGTGCTCTGGCTGCGCATCCTCAAGGCGCTGCGTCGCGGTGCGAAGCTCGTTACGGCCGCCTCGGCGGAAGAAGCTCGCCGGTCGGCCGGCGATGCAACGCCGGTTGCGCTGGTGTGGGACGGCGCGGATCTTGGCGTCGGCCGCGAGTATGCGAAAGCGTTCGTATCGGCGGCGACCTACATCACCGGCGAGCAAGGCAACGCGCGCGGCGCAGAGGCGATGGGAATGTCCCCGAAATTCGGCCCGGGCTACGCCTCGTGCGACGCGGGACGCGATTCCTTCGCGATGTTCGACGAAGCGCGCAACGGGAAGCTGAAGATGCTCTCGATTTTCGGTGCGAATCCGGCGCTGTACGTACCGGGCGCAGCGCAAGCGCTCGAGGCCCTCGACTTCCTGGCGGTCTCCGACCTGTTCATGACCGAAACGGCGCGGCTCGCCACGCTCGTGCTGCCGGCGAAGGGTGCGTTTGAAAAACACGGGACGATGCTGAATCTCGCCGGAGACCTGCTTCCGGTCAACGCGTCGCTCGCGCCGCCTGACGGTACGCTCTCCGATCTCGAAATGCTCGTCGGCCTCGCGCTGCAGTTCGATCTGGAACTTCCCTCCATAGAGGATCTCGACCGAGCGGTCATCGCGAACGCCGCGGCCGCAGCGCCGTTTTCATTCGGCGACGAGCGCTTCGCCACGGCCGCCCCGAGCGCGCCGCCGTCGGCCAAGACGATCTTCAGCGGCGGCGGTACGTCGAAGTACGATATTCGATTGGAGGCGCTGCGTACGGCAAGTGCGCTCGACGCGGCGGTAGACGTACCCGAAGACCAGGCGGCTGAGGTGAGCGCATAATGCAAGCTGCAATGCAGCCGGTTCTGGATACGCTTAACGCGATGCCGGTTTGGCTGGTTATCCTGATCAAGTCGGCGATTCTGCTGCTGGTCGTGATGACCACCTTCGCCTACGCGATGCTCGGCGAACGCAAGATTTTGGGTTGGATGCAGCTGCGGCCGGGGCCGAACCGCGTCGGGCCGTGGGGCTTGATGCAGCCGGCGGCCGATGCGGCGAAACTCATCCTCAAAGAAGACCTCACGCCCAAGACGGCCGATCCGCTGATCTACCGTTTGGCCCCGTTCATCTCGCTGCTGACGGCGTTTTCGGTCTACGCGATCATTCCGTTCGGCTCGTCGGCCAACATGGGGACGTGGGCGATCGGCAACGTGAACGCCGGCATTCTCTTCGTGATGGCGATCACGTCGCTCGGCGTTTACGGCGTTTCGCTCGCAGGCTGGGCCTCCGGCTCGAAATACCCGCTGCTCGGTGCCGTGCGCGGCACCGCGCAGATGATCAGCTACGAACTCTCGATGTCGCTGTCGTTCGTCGGCGTGCTGATTCTCGCCGGAACGACTTCGCTCGACGGGATCGTCGCCGCCCAAAGCCGCTGGTGGTTCGTCGTACCGCAGATCGTCGGCTGCATCATCTACATCATCACCGCGGTTGCGGAGACCAATCGCACGCCGTTCGACTTGGTTGAAGCCGAGACCGAACTGGTCGCCGGCTTCCACACCGAGTACTCCGGACTGCGGTTCGGTTTGTTCTTCATCGCCGAGTACATCAACATGCTGACCGTCTCGTGTATCGCGACGCTGCTGTTCTTCGGCGGCTGGAATGCAATGTTCGGCCTGACCATGGTGCCGGGCATCGTCTGGTTCTTGCTCAAGGTCGGCGCGTTCATGTTCTTCTATATGTGGCTGCGCGCGACGCTGCCGCGCCTGCGTTACGATCGCCTCATGGCGTTCGGGTGGAAGGTGCTGCTGCCGGTTGCCACACTCAATCTGGTCGTGACGGCCATCATCGTCGCGTACAAGGGATAATCGAATGCGCAAAGAGCTGTTCAACCCCGGCGCGATCTTAAAAGGCCTTTGGATCACCTTTCAGTTCATGTTCCGCAAGCGCCCGACCATCGAGTACCCGACGATCAAGAAACAGCACTCGCCGCGCTTCCACGGCCTGCACGAGCTGCGCCGCTACGACGACGGCAAGGAACGCTGCATCGGCTGCGAGCTGTGTTCCAGCGCGTGCCCGGCCAACGCCATCACCGTGATCGGCGCGGAGAACGCTCCGGACGATCGCAAATCGCCGGGCGAGCGGTATGCCGCGCGTTACGAGATCGACGAACTGCGGTGCATCTTCTGCGGAATGTGCGAAGAGGCGTGTCCGACCGATGCGATCGTGCTGACGCCGCGCTTCGAAATGGCCGACTTTCGCCGCGGCTCGTTCATCTATTCGAAAGACCGTCTGCTCGTGCCGCCGGAGGCCGGCGTCGGTGCCGCGCCCGACGAGCGCCCGGGCGGCATCCCCGGCGATCTCGGACTCGTGGCAGAGATCAAATCGACGACCAACATTGCGGAGGGTTATTCGGCGACCAACCGCGGCGAGATCTTGAAAACGCAGCGCAAGGGGCTGGCAGGATGATCGGCTTTTGGGTGCTCGGCACCATCATCATCCTGAGCGCGATTTGGACGGTCACCGCCAAGAAACCGGTGTACTCGGTCGTCGGGCTGCTTGCAAACTTTGCCGCGCTCGCCGCGCTGTATCTTACGCTGAACGCCGAGTTCTTGGCGGTGATGCAGATCATCGTGTACTCGGGTGCCATCCTGGTGCTGTTCGTGTTCGTGATCGCGCTGCTCAGCAGCGGCGTCGCGCCGTTCGCGCAGGGGCCCAACCGTTTGCCGAAGATTACGGTGCCGGCCATCGTGCTGGCGTTTGTCGGGCTCGGCTTCCTAGCGTACGCGTTCTCGCGCTCGGTGCTCAGCCGCGCGGCGTTCCCGGTTTCGGGCTCGAATCTCGGCCCCGTCGGCAATGCCGACGTCTTCGGCAGCGTTGCCGATTTCGGGAAGTCGCTCTTCACCGTGCAGCTGCTCCCGTTTGAAGTCACCGCGCTGATTCTTATGGTCGCGGTCATCGGCGTGGTGCTGCTGGCCGGCGACCAGGCGCCGTACGTGCCGACGCAAAAACGCGCCGGGCAAGTCGAGCGTTCGATGCGCGAAGCGATCCTCCGGGGAGGGAAGCGCTAGCCGTGCTCGTTCCTGTATCGAATTACGTCGCGCTCGCGTCGGTGATGTTTTTCATCGGCGTGGCCGGCGTCGTGCTGCGGCGTAACCCGTTGGTCATGCTGATGAGCATCGAACTGATGTTCAACGCAGCGAACCTGCTGTTCATGGCCTTCTCGCGCATGTGGCTTGCGAACGCGGGGCAGATCTTCGCGTTTCTGGTGATTACCGTCGCCGCGGCCGAAGCGGCGATCGGGCTCGCGATCGTGGTCACGGTATTCCGCGCCGAAAAATTCGTCGACGTCGACGAAGTCCGGAGCCTGCGAGGATGAACGCCTTGCACCACGTCATGGGGGTCGACGGCTCCTATCCGCTCATCGTTGCGCTGTGGCTGCTTCCGCTCGCGGGCGCGATTCTGTGCTGGGTATTCGGGCCGCAGCTCAAAGGGCGCGCCGGCTGGCTCGCGTCCGGGCTGCTGCTCGTTTCGTTCGTTCTGGCGGTTCTGAGCTGGACGTCGGGAACGCAAAGTTCGGGCGGCGCGCTCGGCGCGCATCAGGCGCTGCTCTCGTGGAACCCGGGCTTCGATTTTGGCTTGCTGATGGATCCGCTGTCGCTGTTGTGGGTCCTGATCATCACCGGCGTGGGCTTCCTGATCCACCTCTACTCCATCGGATACATGGATGGCGACGAGGCGTTCGCGCGATTCTTCGCTTACATGAATTTCTTCGTCTTCGCGATGCTCACGCTGGTGCTCTCCGATAACTTCATCGGACTGCTGGTCGGCTGGGGGCTCGTCGGACTCGCCTCCTACTTCCTGATCGGCTTCTGGTTCTTCAAACCGTCGGCCGTAGCGGCCGCGCGTAAGGCCTTCGTCATCAACGTCGTCGGCGACGTCGGCATCATGTTCGCTATTCTGCTGATTTTCAACGCGGTGCACTCGATCGGATTCGGCGATGCGTTCGCCGCGGCCGGATCGTACGGCACGCCGTTGCTCTTGAGTATCTGCGTCGCGCTGTTTATCGGCGCGGCGGCGAAGTCTGCGCAGATCCCACTGCACACCTGGCTTCCGGACGCGATGGAAGGCCCGACCCCGGTCTCCGCGCTGATCCATGCAGCAACGATGGTGACGGCGGGCGTCTATCTCGTCGCGCGATGCGCGCCGCTGTGGAGCGTCAACGGCGACGCGCAGCTGCTGGTCGGGACGGTCGGCGGCGCGACGGCATTGATCGGCGCGATTCTCGGCTGCGCGCAGTGGGATATCAAGCGCATTCTCGCCTACTCGACGATGTCGCAGATCGGTTACATGATCATGGGCGTCGGCGTCGGCGCGTACGAGGGCGGCGTCGCACACTTCTTCACGCACGCGTTCTTCAAGGCGCAGCTCTTCCTCGCGGCCGGCCTGATCATTCACGCGCTCGCAAACGAGCAGGACGTTCGCCGGATGGGCGGTCTGATCAAGAGGCTCCCGTTCGCGTTCGTAGCGATTCTGACGGGCGTCCTGTCGATCTGCGGAACGCCCGGCTTCAGCGGATTCTTCTCAAAGGACAAAGTTATCTACGGCGCGCTGGAAACCGGCCATCCGTGGCTCTACGCCGTAGGGATTCTGACGGCCGGCATCACCGCGTACTACATGTTCCGCCTGCTCTTCGTGACGTTCTTAGGAACGTATCGCGGCGACGTCGATCCGTCCGATCTCGGGATTCGCCATCCGGAACTGGCTGGAACGCCCGACGCCAACGCCGAGCACGAAACACACCACCACCCGCCCGCGTGGATCATGGCGGCACCAGTCGGAATTCTTATCGTGCCGACCATCTTTGCCGGCTGGCTGATGTTCGGCGGCAACGCGTCGCCGTGGACCAAGTTCTTCAGCGGGATGTTCGTTCCGGTTCACGAGATCGTGCCGACGGTTTCCGAGCTGATGACCAGCGGTATCGTCCTCGTTCTCGTGCTGGCCGGATTCGGGATCGCGTGGATGCGCTACGCGACCAAGGGCGCGCAAGCTAATGCCGTCGAGCGGCTGCGGACCGAATCGGTGCGGATGCCCGCCGTGTTGACTAACGCGTTCTACTTCGATGCCGCGCTGGATCTGATCTTCGTGCGCAGCGCGCAGCTCCTCGGCACGCTCTTCAGCCGGGTCGTCGATCCGCACGTCATCGATGGAACGGTTCGCGAAGCGGCGTTCTCGGCGCGCTGGCTCGGCGTGCTCACCCAATCGCTTCAAACCGGCCTGGTGCGCGCCTACGCGCTGATCCTCGTGTTCGGAGCCGCGTGCTTCATCGTCTACTACGCCCTCGCCGGAGTACCTCATTAGATGATCATCCTGGCAACGATCCTGTTACCGATGATCGCCGGAGCCGCGTTGTTCGCGCTGCCGGCCGACGACCGGCGGGTTTCGAAGGCCGTTGGGGCGCTCGTTGCGGTAGCGACGTTCGTGATGCTGCTGGTGGGTCGCGACGCGCAGTGGAGCGTTCGCTGGCTGTCGCGTCCTTTCGTATCGGCGTTCGATTTCGGCGCGACGCCAATTTCGTTCTGGATCGCCATCATGCTGGCGCTGTGCACCGCGTGCGCGATTCTCGCAACCAACGTCCCGCGCGCGCGCACGATGATCTCGTTGCTGCTCTTCCTCGAAGGGGCGATGCTGGGGATGTTCCTGTCCCGCGACGTGCTCGCGTTCGCGCTGTTCTGGGACCTGATGCTGCTGCCGGTGTTCTTCGCACTGCTCGGCTGGGGCGAACACGCATCGACAGCGTGGCGCTATTTGATTTATAATTTCGCCGGCGGCCTCGCGCTGCTGTTTGCGGTTGCGGCGTTCGGCATCATCTACGGTTCGACCGACGTAATCGGTCGAGCCGAGGCGCCGCTGGTCGGCTCGTGGGCGCCGTGGATCTTTGCCGGGCTCGCCTTCGCGTTCTTGATAAAGACGCCGGTGTGGCCGCTGCATACCTGGATGCCGCCGACGTACAGCGAAGCGCCGCCGCCGATGGTCGCCGTCGTCGGCGCCATACAGTCCAAAGCGGGCTTGTACGGATTCATTGCGATTTTGATGGCGTTCATGCCGGACTATCTGCGTCAGTACTCAGGCGTCTTGATTTCGCTTGGAGCCGTATCGCTGATCTATGGGGCGGTCATCGCGCTAATCCAGCACGACGTGAAGCGCATCGTTGCCTATTCGTCGCTTTCGCACTTAGGGCTGATCGTCATCGCGATCGCCACACAGAATCCGATCGCGCTGCAAGGCGCGCTCGTCTACATCGTCGCGCACGGACTGTTTACGGCCGCGCTCTTCCTTATTCTCGGCTACGTTGAAGAGCGCGAGGAAACGCGTTCGCTGATCCGGCTGGGCGGGTTGGGGAAAGCCAATCCGAAACTCGCCGGCGCCTTCTGCATCGCCGCGCTGGCCGCCCTCGGGTTACCGGGATTGGCCGGGTTCGTCGGCGAGATCGTGATCTTGATCGGCATCTATCAGGCCGGATACACCTGGGCGGCGATCGTCGCGCTGGTGGCGATCGTCCTGGCGTCCGCGTACGTGCTGCGTTTGTTCCAGGGCGTCATGAACGGGCCCGAGGTCGAAGATCTGCCGGTTCGCCGCGACCTGACGTGGATTGAAGGATTGGCGGTTGCGCCGCTGCTGGCTGCCCTCGTTTTGGTCGGCGTGCAGCCGCACGCGATCATGGCTGCGCTCAGCGGAGTAATGCCGTGATGACGATTCCATTTCAGGCGGCCGATTGGAATGCGGTAATGCCGATCGCCGTCCTTGCGGTCGCATCGCTGGTCGTGCTGCTGGCGGATCTCATCGCGCCTAAGAACGTGAATCGCTACGTCGCGATCGTGCTCGGCTGCGCCGGCGCGGTTGCGGCCGGCGTCCTCGCGGCGGAGCAGTTCGGCCACAACTACAATGCGTTCTTCGGCGGCTTCATGACCGGCGGGTTCACGACGGTCTTCGAAGAGATCATTCTCACCGCACTCGTCGGGTCGCTGATCCTCTACGGGACGCTCGGGTCGGGCGAGCGCGTCGGCGGAACCACGGCGCTCATGCTGTGGAGCACGTGCGGTGCGATGCTGATGGCCGGTTCCGCGAACCTGATGACGATCTTCCTCGGGCTCGAGTTGCTGTCGCTCGGCTTGTATTGCCTGTGCGGCATGGTCGACCGCAAGCAAGCCCGTGAATCTGCGCTGAAGTATCTGATCCTCAGCTCGACGGCTTCGGGCTTTCTGCTCTTCGGGATGGCGCTGCTCTTCGGCGCGAGCGGAAGCGTGATGCTCGCGGACCTCGCGAATCCTGCGATGGCGGCGAATCCGCTCTTTTGGATGGGCACCGGCCTCTTTCTCGTCGGGATCGCATTCAAGCTGAGTTTGGTTCCGTTTCACACCTGGGCGCCCGACGTCTATGAAGGCGCGCCGCTTCCGGTCACCGCGTATATGAGCGTGGCAACGAAGGCGGCGACGCTTGCGGTCTTCGCGCGATTTATCTATGCGGCGCTCCCGGCCGGTGTCGAGGACAGGCTGCTTCTTCCGATTTGGGTTATCGCCGCGATCTCGATGATCGCCGGGAACGTCGGGATGCTCGCGCAGTACGACCTCAAGCGTCTGCTCGCGTATTCCGGAATCGCGCAGGCCGGATACATCCTCACCGCGATGGCCGGATTGTCGGCGCAAGGCTTGCGCTATGCAATCTTTTATCTGGCCGTCTACACGTTCATGAACCTTGGCGCGTTTGCCGTTGCAGCAGCGATCTCGGGGGAAGGTGAAGAGGGATCGCGTCTCGTCAACTATCACGGCCTCGCGCGGCGGCGACCATGGCTGGCTGCAATAATGACGCTCTTCCTGCTTGCACTCGCCGGCCTTCCGCCGACGGCCGGCTTTCTGGGAAAGATTCTTATCCTCTCAGCGACCGAGAACACCGGCTACGAGTGGCTTGGCGCCGCACTTTTGATCGGAACGGCGATCTCGCTCTACGCCTACTTACGGATCGTTCGGGAGATGTACGAGACGGGTGACGAGCACCGCACGCACGATGCGAAACCGATTGCGCCGCTCGCGTGGGCCAGCGCCGTGGTCTGCGTGATCGCGGTGGTCCTGCTCACGTTCTACCCGCTTGACCCGAGCAACGTACTGCCGCTCGTGAGGTAGCCGGCGTGCTGCGCCGGGAAGTCGCGCGTCTCGATGCGGGGCGCGATCCACGGTTCCGCTGGCGCGGCGGCGACGTCTCTCGCGTCGAAGCGATCAGCGACGCGGTCTTCGGTTTTGCCTTAACGCTCATCGTCGTCTCGCTCGAAGCACCGAAGTCGTTCGACGACCTAAAGAACGAGATGCTCTCGGTGCCGATTTTCGCGTGTTCGTTCGCGATACTGCTGCTGATTTGGTTCAAGCAGTATCGGTTTTTCCGCCGCTTTGGTCTCGAAGACGTCACCACGACCGTCTTGAATTTCGCGCTGCTGTTCGTCGTGCTCGTGTACGTCTACCCGCTGAAGTTTCTCTTCACCGGCCTCTTTCAAGGATCGGCTCAACGGCTTGACCCCGGCCAATACGCACAGCTGCTGGTGATCTACTCGGTCGGCTACATCGCGTATAACGTCATCTTCGTTTGGCTGTATCGTCACGCGCTGACGTTCACACGGGAGCTCGACCTGTCGACGGCGGAAGTATACGAGGTGAGGACCGAAATCGGGACGTTCTTCATCTCATGCATCGTCGGCGCCGCGGTCCCGGCGATCGCCTTCCTGATGCCGGCGTCAATCGTCCTCTGGACGGGATTGCTGTATCTCACCGTGACCCCCGCGATTTTTGCGTGGAACGCGTGGCGCCGCCGTCGAGCCCCGGTGGCGGCGTGAACGAAGGCGACGACGTCCTGGCCATCTTTGGTGCGACCGTCAAGGCGCTGCGTTCGCGATTCGACGGCCTGCTGCGCGAGCACGGCGTCCGCCTGGGCCAATACCAACTCCTCCGCGCCCTCTGGGAGCGGGACGGCATGACCCCCCGCGAGCTAGCCGAGCATGCCGCCGTCGAGATGCCAACCGTCACCCGCACCGTCCAGCGAATGGTCCGCGACGGCTTCGTTCGCCGCGAAGCCCACCCCAGCGACGCCCGCTCCGTCCGAATTCTGCTAGCCCCCAAAGGCAAAGCCCTCGAGACCGCCGCCGTCGACCTCCGCCGCGAAATGGTAAAAGCCGCCCTCGCCGGCATCTCCACCGAGGACCGAGCCCAACTCGCCGCCACCCTAGACCGAGTCCTCCAAAACCTCACCGCCTAGGGCTCGTGGGACCGGTCTGGCCGTGGGGCGGAGCCGGGTCGCTTGGGCGATTTCCGATTTTTTCAAAAAAGCCCGGAGGGCGTACTTCCTTTGAAGTTTTGAAAAAACGGATAAGTAGAAAAAAACAGGGATGTTTTTTTCGAGCGGTCGCCCAGGCGACCCGGCTCCGCCCCACGGCCAGACCGGTCCCACCAGCCCTGTCACACCTCGCATATAGCCGGCGTTATGCAGTATTATCGGGTTATAAGAAGAGGTACCAGCCGATGCTTCGACGCGCCATCCCCGTGCTGATCGCCATGCTCGCCGTGCTTGTCTTTTCCGGGCCGGCTCGAGCGCAGACGAAACTGGTCAATAGCCCGTCGATCTTCGAGCCGGTCTTCGCCTCCGATCCGGCGGGCGCGATCGAAACGGCCCGTCAGAAGATCGCCGCCGGCGACCTCCAGGCCGCGATCGAGTCCCTCGAGACGTATGTGGTTTCCCATCCGAACGAGATCTCGCCGATGCGGTTTTTGGGCGACCTTTACTATCGCGCCGGGAAGTTTTCAAAGGCTGAATTCATCTACCAAACGATGATCGCGAAGAATCCCCACGATAAGGAATCGCACAACCGGTTGGGCGTCGTGTACGCAACCGAAAACCGAATCGACGATGCGATCGGCGAATTCAACGCCGCCCTTCCCGGCACCGATTCGGTGGGCGATCTCGTTGCAATGCACGCGCGTAAGGGCGACCTGCCCGCGTATCAAGCCCAGATGGAACACGTCGCGGCGCAGTATCCGTCCGACGCCGATATTCAGGCGGAGCTGGGGCAAGTCTACGCAACGATGCACGAGAGCGACCGCGCCATGCCGTACTTCCGGCGCGCCCTCGACGACGATCCGAGCTCGCTGACGGCGATCAACGGCCTGGGGCTGGCCTATCTCGACCAGCGCGATTATGCGGACGCCGAGCAGTACTTTAAACGCTGTCTGAGCCTCGACCCGACGAACTATTCGTGCAACGACAATTTGGCCGCGGATTTGCTCGAAGCGCGGCGCTATACTGAAGCGCAGCCCGTTCTCGACCACACCTACCATCTCGCTCCCGAACGCCCGGAAGCGCTGATCAACTACGGCTACCTCTCCGATATGTACGGCGACTGGAAGAAGGCCGTGACGTTCTACGTGCGCGCCATCGCCGTCGGGCCGTACACGCCGGAAGCGTACGTCAACCTCGGCATCGATTACGAAACCAACGCGCTCTACCCGCTGGCGCAGTCGGCACTGCTGAAGGGCGTTGCCGCCGTGCCGCAGGACGGGCGGATTCGCTTCCTGCTTGGCCGGGCGTATGCCGAGCAAGGCCAGACGCAACTTGCGATTAAGGAGTTCGCCGCCGCCGAGCATTCGTTCGATCCGAGCATCGCGCACATCGCGCAGCAAGAGTCGGCCAAACTCGCGCCGTCGGCGACACCCACCGCCCAGTAGCCGCCCCGCGGGGACCCGGCGCGCCTCTCGATGAACTAGGCGTGCCATATGATGGTAGACATCATCCGCCGTCTCGTCGCGCTCGCGTGTGCGTGCGCCCTGAGCGCCTGCGCCGGTTCGAGCTCTTCCGCGAACGCGACGAATTCAGCCGACGCAACGGCGTCGGCGGTGAGCGCGGCGCCCCAGAGCGCGAGTGCATCCCCGGATGGTTCGAATCCATGTCGTATGCCGGGCCTCTGGGTCTTTGAGGGCGCGTGCACCTCAGGCGAGCTGACTTCGGCCGGTGGGACGTTCGTTTTGCCGAGCTACCGAAATTTGGCAGCGGTCATCGACTATGGGAAAAATGACGCGAGCCGCAGCGTGGCGTTCGTCGTCGCGGATGCGACCGGCGACGGCGACGTAACCGGACTGCTGAATGCGGCGCAAACGTTCCCGCTCTATGGTTCGGTGCCGTGTCTGTCCCCGCGCGGCGCCCCGGTGGTGTGCGATGGAAAGGCGATTCTGTACCTGTTCATCATCAACGTTTCAGGCATGCCGGTTCGGTTTGCGTCGTCGCCGCAGATACAGGTTTCGGACCTCGCCGGAATTCCATCCAAGCTCTGCGAGGTTCGCACGATGGCCTGGTCCGATTCGCAGCAAACCAAGGCCGTGTGGCGGAGTCACGCGTGGGCGGCACCCGTAATCGGGAAAACCGTGACGTTTTCCGCGCTCCAATCGCGCCAAGGATACAAGAGCCAGGGCGCGCTCGTCGTTTATGCGGTGACCTGCGCCTAAAAAGGCGCTAGCGTTTTGCGATGCAGTCGATCTCGATGCGGGCGCCTTTCGGCAAGCCGGCGGCAGCGAAGGTCGACCGAGCCGGTTTCGATACGCCGAAGTATTTTTCGTAGACCGCGTTGACCGCGGCAAAATCGTTCATATCGCTCAAGAAGAGCGTCGTCTTCACGACGTCTTCGAAGCCGAACCCGGCGGCGTGGAGCACGTTGCCGAGACTCTGCAGTACGCGCTCCGTCTGAATTGAGATGTCGCCGCCGACGACGTCGCCGGTCGCCGGATCGAGCGGAATTTGCCCGCTGCAGTAGAGATCGCCGCCGCTGAGGATCGCCTGGCTGTACGGACCGATCGGCGCCGGGGCGTCCGCCGTAAATATCGACTCGCTCATGCGGACACCGCGTCGCGCGTCATGGTGCCTTTGAAGTTCGCGGCCTCGGGTTCCAAGCCGAAATTGTTTGCGTAGAGTTCGTTTACGCGCGCGATTTCATCCGCCGTCAGCGGCGGCGCGTCGGAAGCGCCCGCAAACTCGACGAGCTGATCGCGGTCGTAGATGTTCGGCAGCACGGACATCACGCGCGGCTCCGCCAGGAGCCACTGGATCGCCGCCTGTCCGAGCGTGCGGTCCGGGCGCTCCAGGAATCGAAGCTGCTCGACTTTCTTGACGCCGTTGATCAGCCACGAGTGCGGCCGGTGGCGGCGGTGATCGTTGGCCGGAAAAACGGTGTCGGCGGTGTAGTGGCCCTCGAGCATCCCGCTGGAATGCGGAACGCGAATCATGTATCCGGTGTCGGCTCCGGTCTCGCGTGCGATCCGAATCTGCTCGTCTCCCGGGAACTGTTCGAGCGCGTTCCAGATGATCTGCAGGGTGGATGCGTTGCGCTTCGTCACCGCATCGACGCCCTCGTAAAGCCAGCCGATCGCCGGGCCGAGCGCGACGCCGTACATGCGCACTTTGCCTTCGCGCTTGAGCGATTCGAGCAGCTCCCACAGCGCGTCGTCCTCAATCTGTGCGAGACGGGCGTTGTGGATCTGATAGATGTCGACGTAGTCGGTATTCATGCGCGCGAGCGAAGCCTCGAGCGCCTTGCGAACGAAAGACGGAGAGAAATCCTGGGGCAGTTCGAACTGTCCGCGCCGTTTTTCCTGATTTTCCGGGTTCGCGAAATCGTAGCCGAACTTCGTCGCGTACACGACGGTATCGCGGCGGTCCGAGAACGCTTTGGCAAGCTGCTCTTCGCTGCGGCCGTTCCCATACGTGTCGGCGGCGTCGAACAGCGTGACGCCACGGTCGTGCGCTTCGCGGAGCAAGGCGACGGCGTCGTCGTCGGACTGCTCGCCCCACCATCCGGTCGCGGTGGTCCAGAGGCCGAAGCCTATCTCGCTGACGGTGACGTCGCTATTCGGATACGTACGGTACTTCATGGCGGTTTCTTCGCGGCTCCCTTCGAACTACCCCATCGTGAAACAGGAGACCATTATCGAGGATGACTTTGCTCGGGTCGGGCGCTGGATCGAAGAGTACCTGGCTCACCCCGAGGCCCATCCGGTGCTCAGCAGCGTGCGTCCGGGCGAGATTGCTGCGAAGCTGCCGGCGCAGGCCCCGGACGAACCGGAAGCGTTCGAGCGAATCCTCGAGGACTTCGACACGATCATACTGCCCGGCATCACGCATTGGAACCACCCGCGCTTTTTTGCGTACTTTGCGACGAGCGCGGCGCCCGCGGCAATCGCCGCCGAGGCCCTATCCGCGACCCTCGACGTGAAGGCGATGCTCTGGCGTACGTCGCCCGCGGCAACCGAGCTCGAACAGGTAACGATGAAGTGGCTCGGAGCGCTGATCGGCACGCCGGCCGACTGGACGGGGATCATCTACGACACGGCCTCGATCGCCGGGTTCACCGCAATCGCGACCGCGCGCGAGGCGCTCGATTTAGGCATTCGCGAACGCGGGATGAGCGGGCGCGACCTTCCGCGGTTGCGCGTCTACATTACCGAACACACCCACTCGCACGTCGAAAAGGCCGCGATTGCGCTGGGGATCGGGCAAGAGAACGTCGTGCGCGTCCCGTGCGATGCGGCGTTTCGAATGCTGCCCGAACGTCTCGATGCGTGCATCGCGCAGGATCTCGCCGCCGGTCACAAGCCCCTCTGTATCGTGGCGACCGTCGGCACGACGTCGACCACGTCGGTCGACCCCGTCGCCGAGATTGCAACCGTCGCGCGCAAACACGGCGTGTGGCTGCACGTCGACGCGGCGTATGCGGGCATGGCGGCGGTGGTGCCGGAATACGCGCATTTGCTCGACGGCGTCGCGCAAGCCGACTCGCTGGTGGTCAATCCGCACAAGTGGATGTTCGTGCCGATGGACCTCTCGGTGCTCTTCGTCAAGGACGAAGCGATGATCCGCCGTGCGTTCAGCCTCGTCCCCGAGTATCTCACGACGACCGACGGCGACGTCGTGAACTACATGGACTACGGCCTCCAGCTCGGCCGGCGATTTCGCTCGCTTAAACTCTGGTTCGTGTTGCGCCAGCTCGGCGCGAACGGCATTCGCGCGCGCCTGCGCGCGCATATCGAGCTGGCGCAGATCTTCGCGTCCTGGGTCGAAGACGAACCGGATTGGGAGGTCATGGCGCCGCATCCGCTGTCGGTCGTGTGTTTCCGGTTCGCGCCGAGAGGTCGCGATGCCGCGACCTTCGACGCCCTGAACGCCGAGCTGCTCGACGTAGTCAATGCGACCGGAAAACTGTTTATCTCGCACACGAAGATCGGCGGGACGTACGCACTGCGCTTGGCGATCGGCAACGTACGAACGCAGCGCTCCGACGTGGAACTCGCGTGGAGCGTCCTCACGGAACGGGCGGCAGCGCTCTGAAAGGCGGCCTCTATGCGCTAGCCGGTATCGTTGCGGCGATCTTGCTCGTCGGTATCGTGGCGTCGAAGATTACCGTCGACAATCAAGAGCAGATGCTGGGCGTTTTCGAAACGCGCATCGCGCTGCAGCGCGCGTTCGTCGACGTCATCGATCAAGAGACCGCGATTCGCGGTTATGCCGCGACGCACGACCGGCGGATGCTCGTACCGTATTTCGCCGCACGCAGCGATATCGCGGCGAACTTTGCCGATCTCGAAGCCGAGGGCGGTCGATCGCTGCACCCCGAAATTTCGGAGATGGAGCGGCTCTATTTGTTTTGGCGCCGCGCGGTCGGCGACCCGCTGATCGAGGAGCCTGACCGGCCCGATCGCGTGGCCCGCGAAATCCACGGAAAGTTCATCGTCGATCGAATCCGCGCCGCCGGGCGGTTGGCCCGGTTGAAGCTGGACTCGATCCTTCAGGAGAAGATTCGAACGTCGGCCAGAATTCGAAACGTGGAGATCGCGACGGTCATCGTGCTCGTGATTCTCTTCGGCGCGGCGGGTCTTACGTTTGGGCGCGAGCGGCTGAAGGTCGAGGTCCGCCTCCGAGAAGCGCTCGCCGAGCGTAACGCGTCTTTGGAGCACAGCAATCAATCGCTCGAAGAGTTTGCCTACGTTGCTTCGCACGATCTCCAAGAACCGCTGCGCGCCATCTCGGGCTTCACGCAGCTGCTGCAGGATCGGTATGCCGGAAAGCTCGACGCCGAGGCGGACGAGTTCATGGGCTTCATCGTCGACGGAACGCGCCGCATGCAGCACCTCATCGACGACGTGCTGCAATATTCGCGCGTGACGACGCACGGACGGCCGCTCGTCCCGGTCGATCTCATGGCGGTCACGCGCCGTGCCGTACAGAATCTGCAGGCGTCGCTCGCGGGATCGTCGGCGGAGATCGTCTTCGCCGGCCTGCCCGAAGTCGAAGGCGACGCAACGCAGCTCATTCAACTCGTGCAGAACCTGATCGCCAACGGCATAAAATATAATAAGAGCAAACCGCCGCGCGTCGAAATCACCGCGAAGCGTAACGACGAGAGCGACTGGGTCATCTCGGTTCGCGACAACGGCATCGGGATCGATCCGAAGTATCAGGATCGCATCTTTCGCATCTTCGCCAGGCTCCACACGCGCGAGGAGTTCGGAGGCACCGGGATCGGGCTGGCGCTGAGCCGGCGCATCCTGGAGCGGCACGGGGGCCGGATTTGGGTAGAGTCCATAGAAGGTCAGGGAGCGACGTTTTCATTCACGCTGCGGCCGGTGATTGCGAAAGGATTGGCATGAGCGAGTCGCAGGCGACAATCGAGGTCCTGCTGGTCGAAGATAGTCCGGCGGACGCTCGCTTGACGCAGGAGGTCCTGAAGGGCGGCGACATCCGTAAGCATCTAACGATCGTCAAAGACGGCGTGGAGGCCCTTTCGTATTTGCGCCGTGAGGGCCGGTATCGCGATGCGCTGCGTCCGGACGTCGTGTTGCTGGATCTCAACCTGCCGAAGATGGATGGCCGGGAAGTGTTGAAACGCATTCGGACCGACCCCGCCCTCTGGTCCATTCCGGTGATCGTCCTCACGACGTCGGGAGCCGAGGGCGACGTTGCCGGCGCCTTCGCCGAGCAAGCCGATTCGTATCTTCAGAAGCCGGTCGACCTGATCGCATTCACGCGCATCGTCGAAGGGCTCGTCGCGTGAAGCCGCTGCGCATCCTCGTCGTCGAAGACAATCCGCCGGATGCGGCGATGATCCGCGCCATGCTCGACCCCAAAGAATTCGAGGTGGTCGTTGCCCCGCGCATCGACCAAGCCATCGCCGCGATCCGGAACCAGCGATTCGATGCCGCGCTGCTCGATCTGAGTCTTCCGGACGTTCACGGTATCGAAGCGCTGCATCGTCTGCAGGATGCGTCACCGCCGCTGCCCGTCGTCATCGTCAGCGGCGACGGAGACGAACGCGTCGCGACCGCCGCCGTAGCCGCGGGCGCGCAAGACTACCTGCTCAAAGGCCACTTCACCGACGTCGCGTTGCGCCGCCAACTGCGCTATGCCATCGAGCGGCAAGAACTCACCGACCGGCTCGCGGCCAGCATCGAGGAACTCGAACGTCAGCGCGCCAGCGTTCTGCAGCTCAACCAGCTGAAGAACGATCTGATTGCCGTGCTCGCGCACGACATCAAGGGACCGCTCACCTCGATCGTCGGCTTCGCCGAACTGCTCGAGGAAGGCTACCTCGAGGGAACGCAGGCCACCGAAGCCGCGCACACGATTCGCACGAACGCGCAGCGGCTCGGAACGCTCGCCAACGACGTGCTCGAACTCTCTCGCATCGAACACGGCGAGCTGGAAATCTCCGACGAACGCGTCGACGTGATCGAACTGATCGAAGCCGCCGCCGAGGCCCATCGCATCGAGCGCCCGATCGTCATCGCGTCGGCGGTCCAATCCGCATTCGTCCGCGGCGACGAAGACCGCCTGCGGCAAGTCTTCGACAACTTGCTGCGCAACGCCATCAAGTACTCGCCGCAGGGGCAGCCGATCGACGTCACGGTCGACGCCGACGGCGAGGACTTCCGTTTCACGGTCCGCGACCGCGGCATGGGCATCCCGCCCGAAGACATGCCGCGTCTCTTCGAACGCTTCGCCCGCGCCTCCAACGCGCGTCGCGCCAAGATCGCCGGCACCGGTATCGGCCTCTTCATCGTCAAGATGATCGTCGAGCGCCACGGCGGTTCGATCACCGTCGAAAGCAAACTTGGCGAAGGCAGCACGTTTACGCTCACGCTCCCATCGATCGACGCCACCGTCTCCAAACGCCCGATGCGGGTTACGATCCTCACTACCGACTCGGGGCTTTCCCGGTTCGCGGCATACGAGCTTCGTTCTCGCGGGTACCGCGTGCGCGAAGCGGCAACGCTCGACGAGCTCTCCCGCGTCGGCGACATTCGGCCGGGCGACGTCGTGCTTGTCGACGTGGCTATTGCGGATTCGGAAGACGTGCGCAAGTTTGCGCCGCGCGAGTCTAGCCGTCTCGTTGGCATCGGGGCTTCCGGTTCTGACTCTTGGGACGCCACTTTGTCTCGGCCGTTTTTGGTTACGGATCTTCTCGCTGCGGTTGAGGGGTAGATGGGTGGCGTGATGCGCGGCGCTGCCGTGCGTCCCGGGCGCGGGCCCGGGGGTCGAGCCTCATGCCCCTGGGCGACCGCTCGAAAAACACATCGTGTGTTTTTCTACTTAACCGTTTCTTCAAAACTTCCAAAGGAAGTTCGCCCTCCGGGCCTTTTTGAAAAAATCGGAAATCGCCCAGAGGCACGAGGCTCGACCCCCGGGCCCGCGCCCGCGCCGCCCGTCAGCACCGCGCATCGGCAAACGAAGTTGCAAGCCGTGCCGGTTGGATCTAGCTGATGGGGGGCATCAGTATGCGGTTGTTTGGGGAGATCTTTGCGGTTTGCGTTGTTTCGGCGACGATCTGTGCGTTGATTGCGAAACATCGGGGGTGGAATCCGGTTTTGGGTCTTGCGATCGGGTTGGTCGCGGGCCCGCTTGGCGTGGGTGGCCTTATCGTTGCGGCTTGTCTTAACGTGGAACCGAATCCGAAGTTGTACAGTACGACGCAACGGTATTGTCCGGCTTGCCGCGCAATTATGCCCTGGAACGAATTATTCTGTCCCTATTGCAAAACCGGATCGATGCCCCCTTCAGGCCCACTAGCGGAGTAGACCTCCACAGTGTCATCCTGAGCGAAGCGCCGCAGGCGCGCAGTCGAAGGACGCAACGAAAGGTACTGAGCGTTAGCGAAGTGCCATGCGGTTTATCGACCGCAGACGTTCGTTAAAGCGAGCGATGTTTGAGCTGTGCGATTCGCCTTCGCTCAGGGTGAGAGCGTGATCGTTAATGCTCGGTAGTCGAGGACCATTGTGGACCAGCGGCGGAGGATTTGTTCGCCGATGTTGCCTGCGACGGTGGGGTCGTCCGAGACGCTGTTGGGGGCGGGGTAGGCGAGGGATGATTTTACGTTGGCTATGGTGCTGTTGCCGAGTGAGAGTTTTTGCACGGTGATCTTTGCGACGCGTACTCCGCCGCCGACGCCGCCGATTTCTGCGTTGGGTTTGGCGTTGTAGCGGGTGTAGAGATCGTTCTTTGCGGCGAACGGGGCGTTGATGTCGAGGGCGCCGTCGGAGCCGGTGTCGAGGGTGAATCGGCCGGGGAATCCGTCGACCGAGCCGGCTATGTCGGGGACGTTGAGATCGAACGCGATTGGCGACGTCGTTCCGTCGAGCCAGGACTGTGGTGCGGTTCGTGCGAGGCTGAGCGTGCTGCGCTTGAAATCGAAGCGGGCGGTGAAACGCGCGAGGAGTTCGGCGCCGACGATGCCGTCGATGTCGGGTAGGATGTCTTCGAGTGAAAGAATCATGAAGGACTGATGCTGCATGACCGCGTCGCCGATGCGGACGTTCTTTACCCACGCGAAGGCGTAGGGCACCGTTCCCGAACCGGCGCCGCCGACGTGCGCGGTTCCCTCCACGACGATGCCTAGGCGTTTGGCGGCGCGGGGCGTGAGGATGTTTTGTCCGCCGGTGTCGAGCAGGAAGCGCAGCGGTGCGCTGCCGTTCAGCGACGCGACGATGACGACGAACGGCGCGATGCGTCCGTGATTTGCGCCAAGCCGTTCTGGTGAAAAAGGAACGCTCGTGACGCCGGATGGCGCGTCGACACGCGCGTCGTCTGGGGCAGGAGGCGGCTCGAAAGCCGAGGCGTCAACGTGCTGGAGCGGTTCGATGCTGCGCACGCGGATGGTACGTTCGCCTTGCTGATTCGCGGTCGTAAGCGAGAACGGCGCGCAGAAGTTTTTTTCGATGCAGCGCACGTCGGCGAACGTCGTTCGTTCCGTATCCGCGCCGACGCGAATGCGTATTTGTGATGGGAGCTGCGACGTCCCGAGCGTGCGATAGATTCGCGCCCAGCGCAGGGCTCGCGCGCGGGTGTCGGCGTTTCCTTGAACGTACGAGCTTCCGGCGGCGTCCGCCGTCCAGACGATCGTGCCGTCGTAGCCTTCGGAATCGCCGGCCGGGCCGGTGTCGAAGCGGCGTACGAATCGGCCGCGCAGCCGGTCGATGACGATCGTTCCGCTACCGTGAATCCCGAACTCACGCACGTCCAGATTCAAGCGGACGAACGGCGCGTTCGCGAGCGATGCCGCCATCAGGAATGCGAGCATTTAGTATTGCCTCAAGTACATGTCGCGCTCCCACGGATGGACGGCACGCCGATAGCGCTCGTACTCGGCGAGCTTTGCATCGCGGAACGCGTGATACAAGTGATCGCCGAGGGCCGAACGCACGATTGGGTCGGCGTCGAGTTCCGTAATTGCCTGTCGCAGTGATTTCGGCAGCGTGCCGATGCCGCGTTCGCGGCGTTCGCGCTCGGTGAGGTCGTAGGTTGAGCCGGTGAGGGCTGGGCCGGGGAGGGTGTGTTGGGCGATGCCGTCGGCGGCGGCGCCGATGAGGACGGCGAGTGCGAGATACGGATTGCAGGCGGGGTCCGGGCTACGCATTTCGATGCGCGGCGGGGTTTGCGCCGGTGGGACGCGGACGAGCGCGTTGGCGCTGCGTTCGGACCAGACGGTGTAGATTGGAGCGTCCCATGCGGCGACGAGGCGTTTGTACGAGTTGACGGTGGGATTGCAGATGGCGGTGGTTGCGGGCGCGTGCGCGAGCAGGCCGCCGACGACGTAGAGCGTGGTGTCTTCGCTCTCGTCGCCAAGCTGGAAGTCGACGTGCAGGCCGCTGCCGGCGCGGTCTTCGAGGGGTTTAGGCATGAAGGTTGCGTCGAGCGCGAAGCGCGATGCGACGTGTTTGGCGAGGGTGCGCAGGGTGAGCACGTTGTCGGCGGCGACCAGCGGATCTTCGTGGACGAGATCGATCTCGTGCTGGCCGGCACCGTGTTCGTGGTGCGCGCTCTCGATGCGAACGCCCATCGCGCCGAGAGCGGCGACGATCGCGTTGCGGGCTTCCTCGCCCGGGTCGTTCGCGGAGAAATCGAAGTAGGAGCCGACGTCGCCGGTCGCAGTGCTTTCGCGATCCGCGGCGTTGCGTTCGAAGAGGTAGAACTCGACCTCCGGCGCAACGCGCAGGCCGGGCAGGGCGCCGGCACCTTCGATCGCGCGGCGCAGCGTCGTGCGCGGGCAGCCCTCGAACGGCGAACCATCCGGCATCGCGATGTCGCAGATCAAACGCGCTTCCGCGCCGTCGGGCGCAGGCCACGGGTAGAGTGCGTACGTCGATGGGTCGGGGCGAAGCACCATATCGAGTTCTTCGCCCCGTACGAATCCGTCGATCGATCCGCCGTCGAACGTGATGCGCCCGTCGAGCGCGCGTTCGAGCTCGCTCGCGGGGATCGACACGTTCTTACTCACGCCGAAGATGTCGGCAAAGACCAAGCGCACGAACCGTACGTTCTGTTCGCGGGCGAGTTTGATGACGTCGCGCTTGTTCGCGGGGCGCCGTGGTTCACTGGGAGTGGAGTGCATCGATCGCAACCGCCAGTCGGAGAGTGAGTTGATCGCCGGGGGATTCCAGAGAGATCGCGCAGATCTCGCCGATCTGACGCAGCCGATAGAACACCGTGTGCCGGTGAACGTTGAGCCGGGCTGCAGCCGTTTTGACGTTTTCGCCGACGTCGAAATAGAGTTTGAGAGTGCGCTCGAGCTCGGTCGCGTGCTTCTCGTCGTACGCGCGCAGCGGAGCGAGAACGCGCTGCGCGAAGGCGCGCAGCCGTGCCGTATCGGTGCCTTCGTACAGCAGCGGATAGGCGCCGAGATCGTCGTACGCCGCTGCGTGTCCCGGGCCGAGAATGCGGCGGCCGATCGCGAGCGCGGCTTGCGCGAGCTCGGCCGAACGCGGCAGCGACAGCAACGGCTCGACCGTGCCCGCGCCCCCGGAGATCCGCGCCGGAACGGTTCGCTTGAGAACGCTCTTCGGCAAGAGCGCCGCCGCGGTTCGCGCGTTGCTGGCATCGATCTCGCGCGCGACCGGGACGAAGACGAGCAGCGCGGCGCCGCGTTCGAAGAAGCCGAGGTCGCTTCCGCCGCCGCGAAACGCCTCCGACGCGATCGCGCGCAGTTCGGCGGGATCGGCCGGTGCTTGACCCTCTTCGAGCGGCTCGGGTTCGAGGGCGATTGCCAGATACGAGGGCGCCACGGTAAGGCCGTGTGCCGCCGCATCGTCGCGCGCCTCGGCGGCATCGTGATAGGCGCCGCCCAGCAGACGTTCCCAAAACGTGCGCCGCCGTCCGCGGCTTGCGCCGCCGTCGCGCGCGAACTCCACGCCGATGGCCGCTGCGGTGAGGCGCAGCGCGTGCACCGCGCCCTTCGCGGTTCCCGAGAGCGAAAGCCAGCCGGCCGTAGCGCCGCCCGCGATAATCGGCGCCGTTTGGGCGCCGTTGGGCGTGCCGCGCGAGCCGGCGGGGACGTTCGTGCCCGCGCTCGCAACGTGCCGCCAATCCGCATCCTCGATCAGCACGCCGCCGCCGGTTGTCTCCGCCAAATGGACGGCCAGCGCCTTCGGGCCGCCGCCCGACGCCGCGATGCGCGCGAGGCCTTCGGCGAACTCGACGATCTGCTCGGGAGTCATGTCGCGTCTTTCGGCGAAGAATCGAGCGGTTCATCGATGCAATCGCAACGAATACGCACGATCGTCTCCGTCCTCTACGACGACACGCCCGATGCGGTCGTCCTCTACGATATTGAGGGCCGGGTCCTGGCCGCCAACGAGAGCGCGTGCCAGTTGACCGGCTACTCCTTGGAGGAGTTCGTCGGTGCCCCGTATGCCCGGCACGTCGCCGCCGACGATCTCGAGCGCGTGAATCTTGCGGTGGAAAGCGCGCTGGCCGGCGGAAGCGATCATTTCGAGACGAGCGTCCAGGACAAAGACGGACGGGTGATTCCGGTCGAGGTGTACGTCTTTCCGGCGATCGTCGATGGAGAAACCGTTGGGATCTTCACCCAAGCGCGCGACGTCGTCGCGCTGCGCTCGGCCGAAGAAGCGCTGAGCATCAACCAGGAACGGTTCCGTTCGCTCTTCGAGTATCACCCCGACGGCATCATGGAACTGAAAGGTGACGGCTCGATACTGCGCGTCAACGTCGCGCTCGAAAGCGAGACCGGCTTTTTCGGCGAGCAGATGGTCGGACGCGAGTGGACCGAACTGATCGCGCCCGAGCGCCGGGATTCCGCGACCGAAGCTTTGCACGCCGCCATGCGCGGCGAAGCTGCCGAACACGAATCGCTGCTGCTCGACCGGCTCGGCAACCGGATCGACGTCGGGCTCAAGCTGGTTCCGCTCCGCGCGCATAGCGAAATCCGGGGAGCGTATGCCATCTTTAGAAATATCGAAGCCCAGAAGAGTGCCGAGCGAACGATCGAAACGCAGAGCGACCGCGTTCGCCGGCTCTACATGGTCGCCGCCGCGCGCGGCGGTTCGCTCGACGCGCAGATCGACGCGACGTTAGCGCTCGGGCTCGAGCTCTTCGGCTACGACTGCGCCTACGTGACCCACGTCGAACCCGGCCGCGTCGTGGTTCGCAGCGCAGCCGGCCGCGGCACGATCGCCAAAGGCGCAACGTATTCGGACGAAGCCGCCCGCGCGGAGTGGCGCTCCTATTTCACGCTGCCGCTCAAGGTATTCGACGAAACGTACGGCGAGCTGGTTTTCGCCGGTCGCGCACCGCGCCACGAGGACTTAGAAGGGCAGGACCGCGATCTCATGCAGCTCGTCGGGCTCTTCGTGGCCGGCGCGCTGGAGCGGGCCGAGCAGAGCGAGCGCATCGAACAGCTCGCATTCAACGACGCTCTGACCGGTTTGCCCAACCGCGTGCTGTTCGAGGATCGGATCGGACACACGATCGCGACGGCCCGGCGTTACGCTCGCGGCTTCGCCGTCATGTACCTGGATCTCGACAACTTCAAAGCGATCAACGATCGTTTCGGCCATCCGGTCGGCGATCAGGTATTGATCGGAATCGCTCAACGTTTGCGCGAGCAGTTGCGCGAGAGCGACACGGTGGCGCGCTTCGGCGGGGACGAATTCGTCATTCTCCAGCCGATCGTCGACGGTCCGAGCGACGCCGCCGATCTGGCGCGAAAGATTCACACGGCCATGCAAGTCCCGCTTTCGATCGACGGCATCGCGCACGACGTGCGGGTCAGCATCGGCATCGCGCTCTTCCCGGCCGACGGGCAAAGCGTCGCGGATCTTATGGAGGCCGCCGATCGGGCCCTCTACAGCGCGAAGCACCAAGGGCGCAACCGGTGGTCGTTCGCGAATGCCGAATCGGCGCGCCGCGAACTCAAAGAGCGTGCAAAGGTGCCATCGCCAAAAGCTGCGGGATGAACTGGGCGAGCACGTAGATCACCGAAAGCGACCCGATCACGACCACCGTCGCCCAGCCGATCGCGTTGGCGAAGCGCGAGTTCGTATACTCGCCCATAACGTGCTTGCGATTGATGATGATGAGCATCAGCACGAGTTCGGCCGGCAGCAGCAGCCCTTGAATAACCTGCGCGGCAAAGATCAAGCTCAGCAGCGGGATTCCGGGAAGCAGAACGATCGTCGCGCCGATCACCAGGCCGGCGCCGAACAGCGAGAAGAAGACCGGCGCTTCTTTGAACTTGCGGTCCACGGCCGCCTCGAAGCCGAAGGCTTCGCAAACGACGTACGCGGTCGACAGAGGAAGCACGGTGGCGGCGAATACGCCGGCGTTGAGAATGCCGAACGCGAAGATGTACGAGGCCAGGTCGCCGGCGAGCGGCTTCAACGCGACTGCAAAGTCCGCCGCGACGACCGGGTTGAAGTGGCCGCCGTGCGAGTTCGCCAAGAAAATCGTGGCCGCGTTCGCGATGATCATGAACCCGGCCAGCGCGATCGCGAGTACGGAGCCGTTGATCACGTCGGCGCGCGCTAAACCGAGTTCGTCCGTGCGCGTTCCTTTATCGACGACGGCCGATTGCAAAAAGAACTGCATGTACGGCGAGATCGTCGTACCGATCAGCGCGACCACCGTCGTAAGCCATCCGGGCGTTCGCAGTTCGATCGTCGGGATCAGCGTGCCGCGCGCGACTCCATTCCAGTTGGGCTTGGCGAGAATTGCGGAAGCGATGTAGCTCAGGTACACGAGCGAGAAAACGACGAAGACGCGCTCGACGATCTTGTTGTCGAATCGCAGCACGAAGAAGAAGACCGCGAAGAGCATCACCGGAACGAGAATATAACGCGAGATGTGAAAGATCTCGGCGGCGCCGGCAATGCCGGCGAACTCGGTCGCGGTGAGCATCGTGTTGATGAGAAACAGCATCGCCATCGCGAAGAACGAAATCTTGACGCCGAAGTTCTCGCGGAACAGCGCCGCGAGCCCCTTGCCGGTCACGCAGCCCATGCGGGTCGACATCTCTTGCACGACGATCAGCGCGACCGCCAGCGGAATCATCACCCACAGGATGGAGTAGCCGAATTGCGCGCCCGCCGCCGAGTACGTCGCGATGCCGCCGACGTCGTTGCCGGCGGATGCCGCGACGAATCCCGGGCCGAGGACGGCCGCGATCAGCAGCAGCGTTCGCGTCAGCGAGCGCCGTTTCGGGCGTGGATCGACCACGGCCGCTATGCCCCGCTCGCAGCGGCGTTCGCCACGTGCGAGTGGCGCCGCGCGGTGAAGCGCGGAAGTTTCTTGGCGACGTCGTCGGGCATGATCGCATCGATCGCGTCGTCGACCGTCACGATGCCGAGCATCTTGCCGTGGTCGTCGACGACCGGAACTGCCAGCAGATCGTAGCGCGCGATCGTGGCCGCGACTTCGACGGCGGTCGCGTTGGGATGCACGGTCACGAGGTCGGTGTCCATGATCCGGTCGATGAAGGCGGTCGGCAGCGCGAGCAGCAGCCGGCGCAACGAAAGCGCGCCGAGCAGACGGTCGTTCTTGTCGAGCACGTAGAGGTAGTAGATGAACTCCGACGTCGGAGCGATCTCGCGGATCTTGCGGATGGTCGCTTCGGTGGTGCGGTGCGCGTAGATCCACGTGTAGTCGGTGGTCATCAGACCGCCGGCGGTGTCTTCGTCGTACTTGACCAGTTCGCGCAGCTCGTCGGCCGTATAGCTGTTCATCTCGGCCAGCAACTCGGACTGCTGCTCTTCCGGCAGCTCCGCCAGCAGATCGGCGGCGTCGTCGGAGTCCATCTCCTCGATGATGTCCGCGGCGCGCTCGGTGCCGACTTCCTCGATCAGCGTCTTTTGCGTGTCGGCGTCGAGATGCTCGAACGCATCGGCGGCGGTCTCGTCGTCGAGCTGGCGAACCACGGCTGCCGCTTCGCGCGCCGAAAGATCGCTGATGATCTCGGCCAGCTCCGACGGGTGAAGCCGAGCGAGTTTGCTCTCTTTAACGGAGAGGCTGACTTCGGACGGGTTGGCGGTGCGGATCGGCGCGACCGAGTCCCAGGCGATCATCGACCGGGGCACGCGGCGGTAGATTCCCGGCGCGAAGCGCTTGCCGAACGATTTCAACCCAAGACGGCGCAACAGCCCCGCGACCCCGACATCGGCCGCGACCACGCGCAACCGGCCGCCGGCATTGGCTAGCTCGATATCGTTGATCCGGACGACTTTGCGACCGTCGACGTCGACGATCTGCTTGTCGAGGAGATCGGCGACCAGGTAAAGCTCCTCGTTATCCGGGGGCGCCGGCTCCTTTGGCGCCATGGTCAGTACGACGTTCCCGTTGCGGTCGACATCGGTGACGGTCTCGATGGGAGCGAAGCGCAGCCCTTGGACCGTCTTCACGATCAGGCCGTCGATCTGCGGGAAGGTTGCGTCCGGCTTGCGGACCAGGAAATCGGTGACCTTGCCGATCGGCAGATCGTTGATGGTGGCGCGGCGGCCGACGAGTTCCGAGATGAATCCCTCCGTAAACATGCTTCACCTCCCCTCGTCTGGCCAACGGCCCACCTAGAAAAAATAAAAATACCGGCAACCCCGCGGGGCCCGGCACAAAGAAAGCATGCGGCCGATGGCGCTACCTCCGTCGCGTCCGAGCTTTGGCACCACGCATCGTAGACCTATTCATTTCCGCCTGAGGTCCGAAGGACCGAAGTCCTGAGCGGAGGCCCGCAGGGCCGAAGTCGAAGGGGTCAGCCGCGTTAGACATAGCCTTGTGTCGGCCCAGTCTGTTCTACCCACTTGGCGTCTCTCGACGTTTCGGGGCAGCGGCTTGTGTCCGCGTGGACGCCTCACCTAGCGAGGTATCCACCCTTAGTATAGATTGCCGGGTCAAGCCGAGGGGCTAGCTGATCAGGGGGCCGTTGAACGAGTTGAGCAGCAGGGCCGTCAGAGCAGTCGCGTCGACCTGGAGTTGCGCGAGCACGCTGTCGCCGACCGATACCATGATCTGCTGCTGCGTGTAGTCCGTAACCGTCGCGCCGATATCGGCGTCGGTAATGTTTGAAACCGTCGCTTGGTACTGCACGATCGCGGTGCTGTCGTTATCGTCGTCGGTTTGGGTCGCGACCATTTGTGCGCCGACCTGCGCGCGAATCGTTCCGATCGTTTGAAGCGCGGTGTCGGTGCGCGTTTCCGCGTCGCTCGCCGCCATCACGTTGCTCGCCGATTGTCCCGATAGCTGGTTCATAAAGTTGACGGTTGCCGGCGCTTGCACGTTGATATCGGAAATGTTCAGCGCGTTGGTGCTGATCTGCGGAAGGTCGATCGCAATCGTCGTTCCTTCGTCGCCGCCATCGTTCACGTTGAGCGCGTGTCCGGTGGGCTGCGGAGAAGCGACGGTCGAGATGAACGCTGCGGTAGCACCGACGTCGGCCGCGCTCAGGTTTGCAACCGAGAACTGCAGCAGCAAGTTCGGCGGACCGCCGCCGAACGAAATCGGCGCGAAGTACTGTGCGTTGATAATCGGGCCGGCGTTGACCGGTACCGCCGAAATGTCGGTGAAGAGCGGCGCGGCTCCCATCGCCGGACTCTGGCTGTACGCTTGGAATTGTATGTAAACGCCTGGGCCGATGCTCGCTCCGCTGTCCGGGTCGACGGCGTTGGCGCTATAGCTGAGGACCTGGAAAACCATGTACGCCGGAACTTGCTGCGAGAGCGTTTGATGGAACGGTTCGACGAACGGTCCCGGTCCCGGTCCCGTCGCATTGCCTTGCGAGTCGATCATCGAGTTCGCAACTTGATTCGCACCTTGGCCGCCGGCCGTGGTCAGGATCGGGGCCTGGACTTCGGTGATGGCGGCCTGCGTTTGCGTTCCGCTCGAGCCGTCGTCGAACTGTCCGTTGAAGAGCGACAAGCCGTTGAAGTTGGTCTCCGAGGAAATCTTGTTGACTTCCAGGAGCATCTGGTTGATCTCGGTCTGGATATTGAGGAGATCGCTTGACGAGTTGATATCCGAGTTCGACTCGACGATAAGCGAGCGAACGCGCTGGAGAATGAGTTCGATACTGTTCAGAGCGCCGTCCGCGACGTTGAGTAGATTGTTCGCCGTCTGGACGTTCGTCACCGATTGCTGGAGACCGGCGACCTTCGTTTGGACTGTTTGTGCGATGGCGTAACCGCTCGGATCGTCGGAAGCAGAACGAACACGTAGGCCCGTGGCCAACGCGTTCACATCAGTAGCGAGTCGATTTTGAGTGAGTGCCTCGTTCTGCAGAACGAAGGACGCACTCGCCAGCACATCCATGAAGTAGGTCTGTTTCCTCCTTGAAACTTCCCCTAGTCCCGGTATCGGCCGGAACGCTGGAAATCTTTGCTATATCCGGAGCAAAGCCTCGTTAAGGTGGCCCCCGGATGGGTCGAAATCCACTAAGGTACGGGATGTTATCCAAGGAAAGGCCGCCTAGACGCTTGGTCTGCCAAACTTTGAAGTTTAGCGGCCTAGCGATCGCATTGGCCGCCGCCCTTGCTATCGTCGGGGGCCAGCCCGCTTACGCCCAGTTCTCTGCACCGCCGCAGGGGGGTGCGACCGGCTCCGCGGTAACCCCGCCGCCGACTCCGGCGGCCTCGCCCGGTCCCTCGTCGTCGGCATCGCCGACGCCGAGTCCGAGCCCAACGCCCCACGGACCACCGACGCCGGCACCGTCGTGGGGGCCGCCCGTCCCAGGCGCCACCTCGGTCTCAGGGACCCCGACGCCCTCGCCGACTCCCGAGGGTGTGACCCCCGCGCCGTCCGGTTCTCCCCAATACATTACGGTGAAGGGCGGACCCATTCGGTTTAGCGTTCAGGGGAATTTGTCGGTGGGAGCCCAGGGGCAGCAGGCGAGCTACGGCGGGATCGTGACCGGGGCGACGCCGACGCCGACCTCGTCCCCGCAAAACGCGATCCAGCAGCTGCAAAGCTCGAACTCGCAGACCGCTTCCCAGGCCGCCGGGTTCGAAGCCGACGTGTCGCGGCGAACGGCGACGACCGTCACCGAGATCCGCATCCCACTGACTGTGGCCAACCAGACCGGTGGGCAGCTCGGGACCGTCGCGGCCTTTTACTCGACCCCCAAGTACACGGTCGCCTATACGTCGGAGCCGATCACGCTCTTCGGCCAGCTGCCCCTTGGGTCGACGCTGCGGGGGTTTGCCTTCATCTACCCGACCGAGTTCGGGGACGTGACCTTTTTCGAGGGTCCCGCTACGGGCGCCCAGGACGAAACGATTCATTTATATGGAATGCGCCTGCGCGACGTCTCGGGTTCGAACTTTTACGAACTCGGCCTCACCAGCGGCGACGGCGAGTTTACCGGCCACTCGCGCACGCTCACCTTCGGCGCGGCGACCTCGAGGGGGCCGCTCAGCCTGATTGCCGAGGGGGCGTGGCAGGAACGCAGCGGCGGCGACGGGTCACCCGAGGGGCTTGGCGGCCAGGTTCAGATCGCCGACGGCAGTCAAAGCGGCGGCGGCGACGCCGTCCTGACGCTGCGGCACCTTCCCGATCAGTTCGTGGCATACGGCGCGGGCGAAATCTACGGCGATAACTACATCGACGGCAATCTGCAGCGCAGCACCGGAACCGCCGACTTCAATTTCGACGCCAGCTGGGAACGGATCGGCAGTTCGCCGACGCAGTCGTCGATCAACCGCCAAGTGTCGCTCTTCTACGGCGGCAGCATGTTCAAGTCGGGGGCTTTCGGCGTCAATTTGCAGCAGCAGGCCACGATCACGCCGGCCAGCGACGGGGTATCGGCGACGAGCCTCCTCACGAATCAGGCTGGGCTTCAGACGTCGTTCACCGTAGACGGCCTGCAGAGCAGCTTCCTGACCCAGCTGTCGCGCTCGGTAGACGATCCCGGCGGCGTCCAGTCGTTTCGCAGTCTGGGCGCCATCTTCCAACGTCCGTACGGAAGGCTCGAGCTCACCGGTACTCTCTTCAGCCAGCGGACCACGGAAGACACGATGGCTCCGATAACCCAAACGCTGTACGGCCTAGGCGTCGCGCGCACGTTCGGCAAAGCGACCATCGCGCTCACCGGAAGCATCACCCACACGATCGGCGCCTCGACGGATGCCGTGCAGCGTCTTCCGCTGCTCACGGTAACGCGGCAGATCTCCCCGGTCATCAGCGCGCAGGCGTCGCTGGGGTACCAGACGCTTCACGACACGTTGAACCCGCAGTCCGACGGCCACTCGCGGATCTTCAGCCTCCAGCTCAACGCCCCGTTTTCGTTCGGCAATGCGCTGACGACCGGCCGCAGCGACCCGCGCCTGCCGGCGACGATTCTCGGCCGCGTCCAGTTGGCGGCGCTCGGTACCGGTCCGGTGGCTGGGCTGGTCACGTCGGGCGCCTCGGGCGGCGGCCTCTCCAACGTGGAGGTCATCCTCGACGACAAGTACATCCAGAGGACGGACCTCACCGGCGACTTCGAATTCGGCTTCGTGACCCCCGGCCAGCACCAGCTGCGGATCGAGGGCGCGACCATTCCCCGTGGCTTGACGGTCGACCAGCCGGTCGCAACCATCACCGTTCAGGGCGGTCAGTCATCGCAGGTAACGTTCCAGGTCGGCAACTTCGGCGGGATCATCGGCAAGGTGCTGGGGGTTGATGAGGCGGGGCATCCGGCTCCGCTCGGCAACGTCTCGCTGCGTTTGAACGGCGGCCGGTATGCGACGACCGATACCACCGGTACGTTCGGGTTCGGCGGGCTCGCGCCGGGGTCGTACTCCGTGGAGATCATCCCGAACAGCATCCCGGCCTACGCGAGCTTCCCAGCCGATGCCCTCGTGCAGAAGGTTCAGGTTCGCGACGGCGGCTACACCCGGATTACATTTAACGCCACTCCCCAGGGTTCGATCTCGGGAACCGTGCTGTACGGGCTCGAGATGCTTCCGGATTTCAAGGGCGGCGTGCCCAACGTGTACGTCGTGGCCGAGCCCGGCGAATATGCGGCGATCGACGGCGACGACGGCTCGTACATCATCGACAACCTCCCGCCCGGCGACTATACGGTCTCGGTCGATCCCGAAACGCTGCCCGAAGACTCGGGCGCCAAACCCGAAAGCGTCCTCGTACACGTCGGGCCGGGGGAACACGTCGAAGGCACGTCCTTTACCGTGGGGCGCTTCCAGAAGAAGGTCGTCTTCTCGTTCCTAGGCAGCGGCGCGGGCTCGGCCGTAACGACGATGCGCCTGTTGGAGCATCGCCTTCCCCCGAACGGCACGACGCAGGTCCTGGTCACCGCGCCGGCCACCGCCAAGAGCGTGACGGTCACCTCGTTCAATAACACGCACGTTCCCCTGGAGTACGACAAGGCTCGAAAAGCGTGGGTGGGCGAGCTCGAAGTTCCGGCCGACGCCAAAGAGGGTGACTACCCGATCGACACGGTGCTCGGCGTCGGGACGGCCCCGGCCGGCGTCATTCTGACCGTCGATCCGAAGATGCCGTTGGCGATCATCCAGTACAAACCGGCCAATCCGGCCAAGGGCGAAGTCGTCCAAGTGCGGGCTCGCTTCCTCGTGGACGCCCACGAGGGGGACAAAATCGCCTGGGAGGACGGTCAAACGACGGTCCTAGGCAAGCCCGTCAGCGGCCGCGTCTTTACGTTTGACCTCAGGATTTCTTTACGTCCAATGCACGGTGCCCTATTAACCAAGCGGGGCAGCCTACCGATAGAACTCTTGTAACTCGCTTTTCCAACCCAGCCATGGATGGCAAATCACTCTTAATAAAGCGCATGGTGAAAAGGACGATGAACGGAAAACGACTTCTCTTATTGGGCGCCTTTGCTGCATTTGCGAGCTTCGCAGTGCCGGCAGCGTACGCCAATACCCTCTCGAACACCGGAACCATTACGGTGAAGTGGAACACCCAGGCGATCGGTTCCCTGGTCCTCCACACGAACTACGACCCGACCACGGGTCTCAACAACGCTGCCGGCAACGTCGTTCTGACGAACAACAACGGCGGCGTCGGCACCTGTGCCGCGGCCGGCGGCGGTAACGTCGACGGAACGGTCGACTTCGGCTCGGTCTCTGCCGACATCACCCACGTCACGAACTGTCAGTTCGTCAACGCCGTAAACGCGATCATCACGACCGCCGACCCGGCCGGCTACGAACTCGGCGAGTTCGCCAACGCGGCTCTCCCCGGTGGCTACAACCTCTGCGTTCTCAAGAACGGCGCGTGGGCCAACAACTCGGCGTTGCCGACGGCCGGTTTCGCCGGTCCGAACGCACAGCCGCTTAGCGCTGCATGCGTCGGCGGTACCCAGACGAACTTCGTCGTGACCAATAACGCTACGCCCGGAACGATCATTCTGAATCAACCCGGCGCGGCAACGGCTAAGACGGAAATCGGCATGGACATGGGTCTCGTCATCGGCGCTTCGGCCGCCGTCGGCGCCCAGGCTCCGGTCCTTAGCTACACGCTGACCCTGTTCTAACTTGAGATCCTCTGCACCGCTTCGCCGCGGGGCTGATCACGGTTCCGCGGCGAAGAGGACAGCATGATGCAAAGACGAGTCATTCTTGCAGCGAGCATTCTAGCGTGTCTCATCGCGCTAGCACCAAATCGAGGATCGAGTGCCGGATTTGGGCTCGAGGTGACTCCGGGAAAACTCGAAATCTCCGTACCGGCGGGAGCCACGTACAATATCCCGATCTCGGTCCGGAATGCGAGCTACGACCCGGTTCACGTGCAAGCGTCGATGGTCGACTTCGGGGTCTCCACCGACGGCAGCTACGTGTTCCAAAAGGTTGGCACGAAGCCGTACTCGTTGATGAAATGGGCGTCGATCCGGCCGCGCGAGTTCGATCTTAAAGCCGGCGAAGCGCAACAGATTCAGCTCTCGGTGCAGATACCTCAAGGGAACCTCTCGGGAGAGTACGGAGGAATCGTATTCTTCCAAACGCGGCCGTCGCGTAAGTCGACCCGATCCGTAGCCTTCGCAGTCCGAGTCGCTTCGAAAATATACGAGACGATACCCGGAACGGTGCAGATCAACGGTGCGGTCACGAAGATGACGTCCGCGGAGAGTTCGAAGGGACAGATCTACCACGTCGTGTTCAAGAATACGGGCAACGCACACGTCTACATTCGAGGGCAGCTCGCGATTCAACAAGGCAGCACGGTGGTCGATCAAATAAATCTCGCCGACGGACAGCTCGTGGAACGCGATGGCGAGAGAGTGCTCGAGGCGTCGGGCAAGAAGCTTCCGCCGGGGACGTATCAGGCGATAGCCACGATCGACTACGGCGGCAAAACGGAAACTGGCGGCGCGATCGCATTCGACGTCCACTAAGGACGCAACGCGAGAGCGGCCCTCAGGCATAAACGGAGGTAGCCGTGCCGGGCATCGCCCGGGACGGTATTGGGAGTAGATGGAACGCACGAAAAACGCGATCGGAGGGTGGCTACTGGCGGCGGCGCTGTTCGCAGTCGCGTTGTCTTTCGCCTCACCGCGCGCGTTCGCCGCAAACACCCTTAGCAACACGGTCGACCTCACCGTCAAGTGGGTCACCGCTCCCCACGTTGCGATCGCAATAACTCCCAACTACAACGCCGGATTCGGGCAAATCGTCGCGACCATCGGCACGCAGCCTGCGCCAACGCACGGGCCGGGTGCCGCACTTGGTTCCGGGTCGGTCGACTTCGGCAATATCGAAGCCGGCAAGAACTACATCTATCGATACGCGACGCATCTCAACGTCGTGTCGAACGACCCCAACGGCGTCAACGTCTACGGCGAAGGTGCGGCGGCGTTCACCAACAACACCGACGCAAGCACGATTCCAATCTCGCAAGCCGTCTACTATCTTTCGTCGACGAGCGGTTCGCCCGCCGACGGTAACACCGGCTTCAGCCCCGGCACGCCGTTCATGCAAACCGGCGGTATGGTGTCGGGCGGCGGCTACGCCGGTCCGCCTCCGACGATCGCGTATACCGTGTATCCCGCTCCGATCGCCACGTCGTCGACGGCGAATTCGGATTTCTATTGGGATTACCAGTTGAAGCCTCCGCCGACTGCAACGAGCGGGCAATACTATGTCTGGATCGTCTACACGGTGGTGGCAAAATGAAGCGCATGCGTCCGTACTTGCTGCTGTTTGCCTTCCTTGCAGCCATCCCGCTGGTCGTCGACGCGTCGATCCAGCAGGTTCGCGCGCAGGTGCCGATCACGATTACGCTGGTCGTAACGAACCCCATACTCGGTTCGACCGGTAACGGTGCGGCCGCGCCGTCCGGCGGCGTCATCGCCGTGCGCGACGTGGTGAACAAGAACGAAAACCCGAGCCACTACGCGGCCGAGAATCTTTCGTTCGTCGATAAGAACGTCGTCGCTCAAGCACAGAGGCAGGGCGCAGTCCAAGTGCGGGCTTCGATCTCGCCAAACCCGACCGGAACGCTGCTGTACGGCGGATGCCCCGCGCAGCCGGTGGGCTGCAGCGGCGTGACGATTCCCGCGACGACCGGCACCGTAACGACCGTTACGTGCCCGTATACGGTTACCGTCGACACGACCGTGACAAACTGGTCGCTCGATCACGGGCTGTTCACAGATTTTGAAGACGTGATGACCGGGCACGTCGCGTTTAGCGGCAAGCTCATGTTCAACAACTCGCACTTGGCGACGCCGCTTCCGGTGTATACGCCGTTTATCGTGTACTCCGACGGATCGAACTGGACGCTGCTGCAAGCGAACGGTGGAATGAAAACGTATTGCGTGGATCTCCAAATAACCGTTCCGAACAACGTCTTGAGCGGGACCTACGCTTCCAACGCCACCTACAGTCTGTACTACTGATGATGAAACGACGTATCGCCAACACTTGGATCCTGGCGGCCTTCGCCTTCGCATCGTTAGCGACGGCCGGCTTCGCTCAGGTGCACGCGCACCCCGGCGCTCCCGCGCCGCTGCACTCGGCCGCGCCGCTGCCCTCGCCGGTTCTGACGGCGATGCCGCTGCCCGGGATGAGCATGCACCCGATTCCGATGCCGTCGATGCAGGATCCAAATAAATCCCGTTACGTCGGGAAAGTACCGGCAGGCACCCGAGTGCCCTTGTCGCGGCTTCCGCGCCGCCCGTACAAGTCGATGATGATCACGCTCGACAAGCGCGCGCTGCACGGCGGCCGCTGGCATCCGATGTCCGCGAGCGGCGCGACGCTGACCGTCACGGCGACGGCCGGCTGTGCGACCGGCGGCACCGTCGGAACGGTGTTCAACGTGGGCTGCCAGCTCTCGATCGTCGGAAACAACATGAACGACTGGAGTGCGGGCGACACCTACGAGTATTTCGTCATTACCCCAAACGTTACGAACGTCGCTACCGCCATTCCGACGGCCGGCTGCAATCCGAATCCTTGGACCGGTACGACCGGAACGACGTGCAGCAGCGCGAGTACGACGCTGAGCGTGCAGGGCTCGTATCAGTTCCTGATTTACGATACGACGCAAAAAGTATGGGTCACGTCGTTCTACGCGAACGCCGGACAGACGTTCGATATCACCGTCTATTCCGATCCGTTCCATACGGCTCCGCAGTACCAGTTCGATACCGGATCGAGCGGCGCGGCGTACGTGTATTTGCAGAACGTCGCGACCTCCGGCAAGTACGTGATGTTCGTGCAGTCGAACGGCGTCAACGTCTACTGCGCCTATATGGCGCCCGCCGGCGCCGCGGCACTTCCCGCCCCAAGCCCGCGACCTACAGGCGGCGCTAGCGGGAATAATCTGCTTTGTAATACGTCTACGGCCAACGTCGCCGGCGTTAATGCTCCAGGTGGAAACCTGTCGCTGACGTGGGCGTTGAGTTCCAGTCTTGAAGCCGGCCTGTACACGGTCGGAATTTACGACCAAAACGCTAATGGCGGCACTGGTGCGGTTCTCGGAACCGTTCAGGTTTCGCTGACCTCGGGCGGCGCGGCTCTTCTTACGACGGGCAGCACGACCGGAATGAACGCGTCGCCGGCGCCGTTTGGCCCGACCGGTACGAACATATTGGCTTGGAACTCCACGACCGATCAATCCGTCGGCGGTATTATCGCAACGACGCAGCAAGTGATTCCCGGCCTGCCGACGACCTATCGTTGGACGGTCACCGATCCCGACGGTCAAGTGATGGGCACCCCCGTCCAAGTCGTGCTGAGCTCGAACGGCACGCTTACGAACACGTTTAACTTCTCAGCCTTTCCGACGCTGAACCCCCCGGGGCAGTATCCGAGTTCGGTTTTCGGCGTGCAGCTCTACGACACCACGGCCGGCAATCTCCACGTGATCGCCTCGCAGGCGATGCAGCTCGTCGGATATCACGTCAGCACGCAGTTCATCCAAGGCGGCGTAGCGGAATCGCAGATCAACTTCGATCAAACCGGTCCGCCTGAAGTCGTCACGGCGGATATTAAGTTCACGAACGACGGCAACGTCTATTTTGGAACCGGCGACTCGTTGAGCGGTATCGAGTTCACCGAGGGTCCGTTCGGAACGCTCAATGCGGCCTTTAAGCCCCCGCCGACGTATGCGGGCGGCGGGGCCTTCTCGGGCGTCACCTTCGCACTCTCAGCGGCTGCGGTGGGCGAAAACTGTAAGAGCGCTGCGGGCTGTACCGAGAATGTCACGGATTCCAACGGCGGCGCGTGGACCGTCACGAACTACTGCAGCGTCCAGCCGTCGAGTTCGCTCGGACTGAAGGATCAGTGCGTCTTGACGCTGCTGCCGACGGCGTCGGGGACCACGCTACCCCCGGGCGCATCGATCGACATTCCCGCGATGCTGTGGTACGGAACCAACACGAACGGATCGTGGCCGTGCTACTCGACGCCGTGCTTCGCAACGACGAGTATTCTGCCGACGCACGGTTTGTCGTGGTCGCAAACGAACAACCTCGCAAACCCGACTGCGTGGACGCCGGTCTCGTTCGGCGGTTTCAACTCCGGCCTCGTGCTCAAGGGTACGATGCGCTTCGACTATGCGGGCTCGCGCGGCGTCACGGGTGCAACGTGTACCGGCGCGCCGGGTTCCGTCCAAGCGACGCAGGGTGCCGTGCCGTGGCTCGAAGGCCACTTCTTCCAGCCGGCCTTCACACGCGGCGATTATCAGGTCTCTACGCCATATTCGCTCGGCGCGGCTCGATGCGACGTCGGTTCGTTCCTCATCAAGAATAATTCGACCGGCGGCACCAACGGGATACAGAGCTTCGCCGGCTTCCCCGAGATCGCGATCGACTTCCCGTCGTACTTCACGACGAGCCAGATCACGGTCGACTCCAACAGCACGGCGAACTGGACCAAGCTCGCGTGCCCGGCGGCGTTCGGTTCGAGCACCGTGTGTTTCAATGGGCCCGCGATTGCCGGCGCCGGTGGTACGGCGACGCTCTTCCTAGACATCCCGCTGACGATATCCAGCTTCCCGTTCCAGGAAATATCGGTCCAGGCGTTCAGCGCCGACCAAGTGTACTTCCCGTTGACGAACGACGGCACGACGACGACCGCCTACGGCTATCAAGCCAGCCCAACGTTCGCCGCCGACAGCCTCATGATCGGCTCGTTTTCGCTGAATGCGAACCTGATGACCTCAGCGTTTACGCCTTCGACGGTCGGCTCGGGTCAAAACCCGACGCCGCTGACGCTGGTCGTCGGGAACACGTCGACCGCGGCCGATCCGAATCCGGATGCGATCGACGAGTTCGTGGTGGAGCAAACGACGAACAAGAACTGGACGGTCAACGGCGTGCCGACGGTGACCGGCCCGACGGGCTGGGCCAACCGCGCGACGTTCAATCCGGCCGGTAACACGATGGACTATTACTTCGGCGTCTGCGCCGCGCAAGCGGTCCAAGCCGACGGGCCTCCGCAAACGACTGGTACGGCGATCCCGCTCGTGGCCGCGTATCCGTCACCACCCCCGTGCACGGCAGCGCAGGAACAGAACGCGTTGTTGCCCGGTCAAGCTGCCACCGTGAATATGAACCTCAACACGGCGGGCGGTATTGCCGCCGGCAGCTACAACTTCACGGTATACGCACACGGTGCCAACAGCGGCGGATGGTCGGCGCTGAAGACCTTCGCGCTCAACGTCAACGCGGAATCTTCGAGCTCCGGTTTCCAAGCGCTCGGCGCAACGTGTCCGGGAACGACCGTCCCAACAAACTCGCTCCCAACCGTAAGCGTGGCTCAGAACTGCTTCGTCTATAGCTTGAAGAACACGAGCGCGTCGGCAAGCATCTCCAAAGTCGACATCACCATCCCCGCCTTCGATCAAAGCGGTCTGGCTGCGACCAGTTGGGCACTCGTCGGCCCAGTCGCGACGAACGTTAAAGTCGGTACGATCTCGGGCGGCGTCTTCACGCTGGCTGGTGTGCCCGCCGGTTGTGCGGTGAACGCTGCGAATACGTTTAATCCTGTCGGCGGTTCCACCAACGGGCAGATCGAAATCACCGGCTGCACCGGCTTGACCGCGGGTAAGATCTTGGCCGTCGAGTTCCAAGCGACGAGCCCCGGTTCGCAAAGCGATACCTACGACTTCCCGTCGACTACCGATGGTATTAGCTCATCCGCTGCGTGGATCGGCGATCAGTCGGTTCAGGAATCGTTCGCGATCGGCCTAACGGTCGTCGTCGATCCGGCGAACCCGGGTCCGGGCGGATCGACTCCGGTGGTGAGCTGTACGACCTGCGCGTTCTCCGGTTCGACGATCGACTTCGGAGCCGTTGCCACGGGCGGTAATGCCATCGGGACGAACGTCGTGCGAGCGACCGTGATCTATAACGGGTCGACAACCGGTACCGATTGGCAGCTGTCCGTCGGCGTATCCGGAACGAACCCCGTATGCGTGGGCGCGACCTGCGGCGGCATCCTAAACGAGTTGCTCACGGATGTGGACAATACGATCGCGGCCGGCGGCCATTCGAATACGAAGTGCGGAACGCTGCTCCCGCAGCAGCTTGCGCTCGCGGCCGTTCCACCTTCGGGGGCGCCGCTGCTCATCGCCAAGGGCACCGAAACGGCTTGCGGCGGACTGCCGCCCTTCTGGGATACGATTCAGAACTACAAGGTTCAAGTCGGAACCGAAGCCGCAGTCGGACACACCCTGACGATCATCTACACGCTCGTTCCCTAGTCGTTCTTGAATCGGAATCCGCTCCAGACCGCGCTCGACCTCGCACATGAGGCGGGCGCGGTTCTTTTAGAGTACCTCCAGCGTCCGCGCGAGATTGCCGAAAAGGGACTCCGGGCCGACATCGTCACGGATGCCGACAGCGCCAGCGAGGAGTTAATCGTCGCGCGTCTGCGGGCGGAGTATCCGAACGCGTCGATCTTGGCCGAGGAGAGCGGCGCGTATCGCGGGACGAGCGGCGAACGCTGGATCGTCGACCCGCTGGACGGCACGACGAACTTTGCGCACGCGTACCCCGCCTTCTGCATTTCTATTGCGTACGAACGCGACGGCGAACTGATCGCCGGCGTCGTCTTCGCGCCGTTCTTCAAGGAATGTTTTGCGGCCGAACGCGGCGCCGGTGCGCGATTGGGCGAAAAGCGCATCGCGGTTTCATCGATCGGGCGCGCCGGCGACGCGCTGCTTTGCACCGGCTTTAAACCCTCTGACTACGAACGCAACGCGGCCCAGTTCCGCGCCGCGTCCGAGCGCGCGCAGGGGGTGCGGCGGGACGGTGCGGCCGCACTCGACCTTGCGTACGTTGCCTGCGGCCGCTTCGACGGCTTCTGGGAGTTCGACCTGAGCCCGTGGGACGTCGCAGCCGGGACGCTGCTCGTTCGCGAGGCCGGCGGCCGCGTCAGCCAAACCGACGGCTCGGCGGCGCGCCTCGACGCCACTTCCATTCTCGCAACGAACGGGCGCATCCACGAAGAAGTGAGCGCCTTCCTCGTCGAAGGGTGATGGTCATGAAGGCACCCGGATTCGCTCGCATCATCGGCGTCGTCTTTTTGTTCGTGGGCGCGCTCGGATTCGCACCGTGGGCGACGGTGCCGGCGCCGCTCAGCGCCGAGTACATCAATCTGAGTACTTCCTACGGCATGATCTTTGGCATTTTCCCGGTCAACGCGGTGCACGATTTGATTCATATCGCGATCGGCGGCTGGGGCGTCCTCGCCTCCTTCGGATTCAAGGGCTCGGTCCTGTATCTGCGCAGCGTGGCGTGCTTCTATCTGCTGCTAGTGGTGCTCGGCGCGATTCCGATCACGAACACGCTCTTCGGCGCGGTGCCGATCTACGGATGGGACGTCGGCCTGCATCTGCTCGTCGCACTCGTCGCCCTCTACGGCGGCTTCGGCGCCGGCTCGCTCGAACCAGTCGAAGGCTTCTAACTTCGCCGATCTCGGTGCGTCGGTCTGAGCGCGATTTGAATGGAGACATCGCGAGGGACGAGCTCCACTCCCCCGGGCGACCGCTCGAAAAAAACATCCTTGTTTTTTTCTACTTATCCGTTTTTTCAAAACTTCAAAGGAAGTACGCCCTCCGGGCTTTTTTGAAAAAATCAGAAATCGCCCGGGGGAGCGGAGCTCGTCCCTCGCGATGTCTCCATTCAAATCGTAGATGCGGCGCTACGCCGATAGCGGCGCCGTTCGGGTCCATGCTCCGTTGCGGAGTTTGAGTTCGGTGATGAAGGCGCGTGCTAGCCACGCGGTGATCCAGCCGATGGGTATGGCGTAGAGGCCGAGATGAAAGCGATCGATGCCGAGCCATGCGATTGGAATTACGAGCACGCTGCATAGGATTCCGACGATCATGGAGAAGCGCGTGTCGCCAGAGGCGCGGATCGGGGCGAGCGAAACCATCGACCAGCCTTTGATCGGAAGCGTGATCATGTGCACGGCGAGCGGAAGTGCTGCGATCGATGCGACGGCCGCGTTGAGCGTGAACGCGAATGCGAGCGGCCACGCGAGTGCGGCGGCGACCACGCCGGCAATCGTTGTAATCAGAAGCGTCACTCGCTGTGCGCGCGCGAAAAACGCCTGCGCTCCTGCCACGTCGCCGGCGCCGAGACGTTGGCCGATCACGGTCTGCGCCGCGCTTTGCAGCGGGCTCGGAATCACGAAGGTGAGGTCGGATACGACGTTGAGCGCGCGAAACGCTGCGACCGCGGTCGCGCCGAACGGTGCGAGCATCGCAACGATGAAGATATCCGGCAGCATGACGGTGAAGAGAAATACAACCTCAGGCAAGCCCAGCACTGCAGTCTGCCACGCGGTCTTTAGCGAAACGGTGAGCTTCGAGAAGATGCGATAGGCCGGACGGCGCGCGACGTAGACGATCGCGAAAATCATACCGGCGGTTTCCGAAAGAAACGACGAGATGCCGGCGCCGAGGATGCCCATCGGGTGGTGCGTCCACCAGCCGAGCGCGAGCATCAACAACAACGGAATGTGGACGAGGTTGATCGCGATCAACACCCAAATGCCGAGTTTTTGATTCCCGGCCTGTCCGAGCCCGACGATCAGCGAACCGCTCACCATGATCGGTAGAATTGACAGGCAGCGAACCGTCAAGTACGCCGCGCTCGCCGGGCCGGAGGCGAGATCGCCGACCGTTGCGTGGATCGCGATGCCGCCCCAGAACCACGCGCCGATGAAGAAGAGCAGGCCCGCAACGAGCGGTGCGACCGCTCCCGAGCGCACCGTGCGTCCAAAACCTTCCATGTCCTGCGCGCCGACGCGCTGCGCGGCGACGATCGAGGTGCCGCTCAGAAAGCCGGCGTTGGCCATATTCAGTGCGAGGAACATCGTGTTGGCGGCGGTGGCGCCGGCGAGCGCGACCACGCCGAGGCTGCCAATCGCAATCGTGTCCGCGATGCCCAAGAGCTGGTCTCCCAGCATCGCAACGGCAACGGGAATCGAAAGGCGCCGGAATGCGGCGCCTACGTTGCGGTGATCGACGACCATGGCGCTTGGGTTCACGAACGCAACGAACGCAAGCGATCGAGAATAGTGAAGAAATTGTCGATTTCACCGGCGCTCGTATAGATGTGCGCGCTGACGCGGAGTCCGCAACCGGGACGATAGTCGAGAAAGACGCGTTCGGAGATGAGCTTGCGGCAGACGTTCTCCGAATCGTCGAAATCGATGCCGATCCAGCCGGCCCGATGCTCGGGCTGGAGCGGCGAGTTGACCCGCAACCCCCGCTCCAGCGCCATTTCGGCGATCTTTGTGGTCATGCGCACGCTGTGCGCGCGAATGTTCTCGACGCCTGCGGCGCGGATGAAATCGTGCCCTGGTTTCGCGACGACGTAGCCGGGGATCGTCGGCGTGCCCGTGCCGAAGCGGTACATCGAGTGCGCGTGTTCGATCGGCGCGTCTTCGAACGCGAACGGGTGCTCGTGCGCCATCCATCCGGTGACCGCCGGCCTGAATCGCTCCAGCAGCGACGGTTTTACATAGAGAAAACCGCAGCCGGGACCGCCGCATAGCCACTTGTGCGAGCCTCCGGTCACGAGATCGAGATCCCACTCGGTGACGTCGTACGGATACACGCCGGTCGTCTGATACGCGTCGACGCACAGCAGCGCACCCACGCTGCGGCAGTGCGCCTGGATCGTGCGGATGTCCGCCAGCGCGCCCGAGACGTAATACGCGTGCGAGAGAACCGCGATCGCCGTCTTCTCGGTGATTGCCTCGACGATCCGTTCGGTCGGAATGGTACGTCCATCGTCGGAAGGCACGACGCGAACGCGCGCTCCATAGCGCTCCCACTCTTTCCAGACGTACGTCACGGACGGAAACTGCAGCGCCTCGTAGACGACCTCGTTGCGTTCGCCATTGAAGTCGAGACAGGTCGCGATCGCGGCTTGCATGACCGAGACGTTCGGGCCGAGGAAGACGCTGCCGGCCGGCGCCCCGACGATCGCGCCGATCCCGTCGGCGATCTCGGCGATGCGCGGCAGCCACATTTCCCACGCCTCGGGGCCTTCGGCCGCCCACTCTTCCCAATACGCTTCGAGCGCCGCCTTGGCCGCAAGCGGCGCGGCGCCCATCGAATGACTCACCAAGTACGTCGACGTTGCGAGCATTGGAAACTGCGCGCGCAACTCGAGTTGCGATGGTGCGGCGGTTGAGGCGGTCATGCGTAGCTTCCTTGGCCGAGGTGCGTGCGCACCTCCCAGAGTTCGGGAAAGAATCGATACGACAGCGTTTTCATCAGATACTCGGCGCCCGCGGATCCGCCGGTGCCGATCTTATTGCCGATCATGCGCTCGACCATCCGCACGTGGCGGCCGCGCCAAAGCAGGAAGCGCTCGTCGAACTCAATCAGCTCTTCGAGAAGCAAGTGCAGGTCGTAATACTCGCTCTCGTGCGTATATATTTTGCGCATGCTCTCGAGCAGTTCTTCCGAGGTCGCAACCGGAAAGCCCCGCCGGGCGAGCAAGCCTTTTAAGCGATCGTACAGCGAGGGTTCGGCGAGCCGCCGCTCGAGACGCGCGCGCGTCTCGTCGTCGAGTTCGATTTGCTTCATCGTTTCGACGCGGCGCACGCCGGCGAGGAACTCGATCTCCCGAAACTGGATCGACTGAAAGCCGCTCGCCGGGTTGAGATTGTCGCGGAATTGATTGAACTCTTGCGGCGTCATCGTCTCGAGCACATCGATCTGCTGCTCGATCAACCGCTGAATGGTATGGATGCGCCGAAAGTGTTTGGAAACGCGCAGCAGGTCGTCGCGTTCCATCGCCGCCGCGGTCGCGTCCAGTTCGTGCAGCAGCTGCTTGAACCAGAGCTCGTACACCTGATGGATGATGATGAAGAGCATCTCGTCGTGGTGCGGCGGAGTCGATTCCGGGTGCTGCAGTGACGTCAGCTCGCGGACTTTCAAGTACGAGCCGTAGGTAAGGCGTTCGCTCAAGATGCTTCCTTACTGGGCGATTGCGGCGTATTGTTCGTCGATGGTGCCGCGCAATACGTGCCACGCCATCACGTAGTCCGCGCGCAGCGATGCGACCGGCGCGCGAAACGTCTCCGGCTTGTTGTGTTCGATAAACGCATGCGAGAACCACGCCGGCCCGTAGCCGGCGACGAGGCCGGCGGCCGCGAGCCACGGCTTGCGGGTCGCGATGCCCGCAAGAAACAGCGCGGTACCGGCCAGGGTACCGGCAACGTGCAAGCTGCGGGTGCGAGGATCGGCATGCGCCCGCAGATAGCGGGGCCAGAACTCCTCGAAGGCTTCCATGGGCGAGCCTTACGGGGCCGGAGAGCCTTCTCCTCGAATCCGCCGCGGTCATGAAGTTCAAGATCCTCGTCCTCGCCGCTCTGCTCGTCCCGGCCGCCTGCTCGGGCGGTTCCGGCTCCGGCGGCGCCGCCTCGCCCTCGCCTCAGGCGTCGAATCTGATCGCCTTCCCGCTCTTTGAATCGAGCTCGGTGCTGGCGGCCCACTCGTTCTCGCAGACGGTCAGCGCGCAAGCCAAAGGCGGGCTGAACGATATGCTCGGCCAGGGTGCCGGCACCTACAACGGGCACGAAGTCGTGGCGGGAACGCTGGCAGTCATGCCTGCACTCGAGGCGTGGCTGCACGACCTTACCGACCACCCGCCCGCCGGGTATACGGTCGCGGCAAGCGGCAACGGCGTCGATGCCATTCGGGCGCGCACGCGCGACATGGGTCTCGATTTCGCGGTCTTCCAAAATACGGTCGACGGGAAAACCCACGGCGTCATCGTGCTTGCGGTGGATCCGAAACAGCTCGACCAAAAAGCCGGGCCAGTGCTCGGAATGATCGGCAAGTTTAAGCTGCTGCCCCAGTCGCTGCGCGACCCGATCGACGCGCAAGCAAAGAAACAGACGGGATTTACCGTCACCGAACTCACGCAGCCCAACACGCCGCTGGGCGCGGCGGTCGATTCGCTCGACGAACTGCGGACGTTCGGCGGCAACGGCATCGTTCTCATCGACGCCACCAAACAATAGCGCGTTGACCACCCAACCTTCACGGGTCCGAGAAATCGGATCGTGGATGCTGCTCAACGCGCTGTGGGTCCCGCTGACGTTTCAAGACGCAGCACTGATCACCATTGCCGTGCCGGCCGTGCTGCTGCGCATCGTTCCGCACGATTACGTTGCGATAAACTCGGTGCTCGGAAGCCTGATGGCGGTTGTGGCGATGATCGTTCCGCCGTTTTCCGGCTGGCTGTCCGATCATTTGCGACGGCGGGGCGGATCGCGACGCCCGTTCGTCGCGGTTGGCGTAGCCATCGACGTTGCGGCCTTGGCGGCGCTGCCGTACGCGCACTCGCTGCTCCTCTTCGGCTCGTTGCTGATTCTCGCGACCGCGGGCGCCAACGTCGCGCTGTCCGCTTACCAGGCGCTCTTGCCGGAATCCGTTCCCCGCCGCAACTGGGGCGCGGTGTCGGGCGTGCGCGGCGCCATGACCCTCTTAGGAACCGCGCTCGGTTTAGGAATTGCGGGATGGGCGCCGGATCCGCAGTACACGTTTTTTGCCGCAGCCGGAGTCATGGCAATCGGCGGCCTCTCGCTCTTCGGACTCGGAGACGGCGTCTATGAAACCGCCGAGCATGCGAAGGTGCGCGATTGGCACGACTTCATGGTCGTCTTCGCCGCGCGCGCCCTGGTGTTCTTCGGTCTCATCCTGTTGCAGATGTTCGTGCTGTTCTTTTTCCGGGACGTGCAGAAAGTCGGAGATCCATCGGCGGGCACCGCGCTCTACGCCTTTTCCACGATGATCGGCGCGGTCGCATCGTCGGTGTTCCTCGGCATCCTCTCCGACCGCGCGCCGCGTAAGCTCGTGACGGCGCTCGCGGGCATCCCGATGGCGATTGCGGCGATCGGCTTCGCGCTCGCGCCAGAGATTCAATGGATGCTCCCGTTCGCGGTCTTGTTCGGCATTGGCTTCGGCGGCGTGATTTCGAGCGGCTGGGCGCTGGCGATGGATGCGATCCCGGAACTCGGCGACGTCGCGCGCGATCTCGGTTTGTGGGGCATCGCTACGAATCTTCCGAACGTCGTCGCACCGCTCGTCGGCTGGTGGCTGTTGAGCCTCTTTCACGGCACGCGCGCCGGCTATCAAGCCGTCTTCGGTCTAGCAGGCTTCAGCTTTTTCCTAGCGTCGCTCGCGGTACTGCGGGTCGGCCGCAATCCGCTGTCGTCGTTATACGGCTGGCCGCTGCGAACGGCGGCGGGCTGGTCGAACGCGATGTACACGTCGCTTGCGTACAAGATTCGCTGGTGGGGTAAGATCCCGGGCAACCACGGTCCGACGCTGGTGATCGCCAACCATCAGCACGATCTCGAATCGATGTCGATCGTCGGCCGCATTTACGTGCAGACCGAACATCGCCATCCGGTCTTCACGGCGTGCGCGCGGCGCATGTACGAACCGGGATTCATGGCGATACGTTTGCCGTGGCTGCGCGCCGTGCTGCGCCCGGTCAATGCCGGCCCGCTCTTCATGGCGATCGGAATGCTGCCGCTCGAAAACGAACTTGGTTCGCGCGAGATCTCGGCGCTGGCGCATTCGGTTCAAGCCCGGCACGGCGTGATGCGGCTCGACGAGATCTTCGACGAGCGCGTCGGCGGCATGTTCCCCCCGGGGACGACGACGCGGATGCTTCTGCGCCCGCAGTTCTTCGAACGCGCTCGCACGGTCGTGAAGCTCGCGACGCTGCGCGATCCGTATCGCCGCGAGCTGCTCGACGAAACGCGAAAGCTGCTGGACGAAGATCTCGCACGCATGGAAGACGTCACGCGCCGCGGCGCGATATTTTACCTGACGCCCGAAGGGCGCTACACCACCGACGGCCGCATCGGTCCGATGCGCGGCGCGGTGGACAAGCTCGCGCCGCTGGCCACCATCTACCTAGCCGGCGTCAGCTACGATCCGTTCGCGCCGGGCCGGCTCTCGATGATGTATCGCCTGCTGCGTCTCGACGACCGCGAACACATGACACAAACGCTCGCGGCGATCCGCCCGGTCACGACGAGCCAACTGCTCGGCGCGATGCTCAACGGGCGCGCGACGGCTTTTACGGAAGGCGACGCGGTTGCACACGTGCGCGACGCGCTCGCGGCGCTGCCGCCCGAACTTTTCGTCGATCCCGAGCTCCGCGCTGATCCGGATGGTTCCGCGCGCCGAGCGGTTGCAGAGCTGGTTCGACTGACGATCGTCGTTAGCAGCGGCGGCCGTTACGCGCTCGCACCGGAACGCCGGCATCCGCAGTTCCCGCTCGTCGAAGATATCGTCGCGCATCAGGCAAACTTCCACGCCGAAACGCTCGAAAACGCCGCCTACGCGGCACCCTACGCTACTTCGGCGGGACGGGCGTAATCGCGCCGGTCGAAACCGTCATATCGGCTTGCGCCGGCAGCGCCGGCCGCTGCTGAACGTTCCCCGGCGGCCCGAGATCGAAATCGTCGTAGTCGAATGCGAAGGCCTGCGTGGAGAGCAAATCGCCGTTACAAAACGTCTGCGCGCCCCCTTGACCGTAGTTCCCGAGATTCGCCGGAATCGTTTGCGTCCCGCTCTTATCGAAACGCAGCGTCGCAAACCCAAGGCCGGTAATGCACGTCGCCGCCGGAACCGGCGGCACGTTCGTATCGATCACGAACACGAACGCCTGCTTCACGCCGTGCGGCAGCGAGAGCTGCACCGTCAGCGACCCATCCTTATGCGCCGTGAGAATAGGAAATCGAATCTTCGGCAAAACCCGAGCGGCATCCAACGTGGCATGCGCCGTACGCGTCGTCATCTTCCCACTCTGCGAATACGAAGCCGCGAGCGAATACGATCCGCTCGGCACCTCCGAAAATCCCATCAGATAAAAGCCCTCGGGCCAACTTGAAGGAATGCTCACCAGCGAACTGAGCGAACTCGCTGCCAACACCGTCGGCGGATACGCCGGCGGCCCACCATAAAATGGCTCGGCGCCGCCCGGAAACACCACCGACAGCTTCGGATTGCTGGCGAACTGCGGCTGCATCGGATAAAAATTCACGCCCGGACAACTACAGCTCGGCGGCCCAATCCCAAACCCATCCGCCCCGCCAATCACCGTCTGCTGACCCGCACCGCCAATCAAAAACTGATTGCTCGCCGACCCAAGCGGAAACCGCCCACTCGCATGAGCACCCGGATCTTTCGAACCAGCAATGCCGTGCAGCGATTTTGGGGTATTCAACACCGCCGAAGAAATCGGAACCGCCGTAAAACCATTCGCATCCCGAAACGTCTCCAACACATTCAGACCAACGGCATACCCGGAGAAGTTCACCGTCCCCACGGAAAGCTGCAGCGCATAATTCGTGTTCGATCCACCGCCACCGCCGCCGCTCGTAATAGTAGGCGTCGTATTCGCCTGCCCAGTCGTGCACCCAATCAACAGCGCCGTTGTCGCGAAGAATGCCGAGCGTAAGCGTGGACGAGCCTCGTGCCCCTGGGCGATTTCTGATTTTTTCAAAAAAGCCCGGAGGGCGTACTTCCTTTGAAGTTTTGAAAAAACGGATAAGTAGAAAAAAACAAGGATGTTTTTTTCGAGCGGTCGCCCAGGGGCACGAGGCTCGTCCACGCTTACGCTCGGCATTCTTCGCGGCAACGGCATCGCCACCCATCCCCTCACAACTTCACCGTCGTATACAATGTAATTTGCCGCCCAACGCCGGACGGAATCGAGAAAAATGGATTCGGCGGATACGTTTTAATGGCGCCCGGCAAACCGAAAACCGGATTCGCCCCCGAGCCGGGGCCAAATGCCCCGTTGCCGTTGTTGATGTAGCCGGGATTGTAGTACGGGTAGTTCGCGTAGTTGGCGAGCAGGTTTTGCACTTCAAGACCGAGCGATATGCGTTTCGTGATGATCTTCGAAATGTGCAGGTTGATGTAGAGCGCCGGGTGCGTGAGCAAGCCGTTTACGATTGCGCTGCAGCCGCCGCCGGTCGAGCCGATGATGCGCGGCTTGCCGGGTGTTCCTGGCGCCTGCGGATCGACGTAGTAACAGTATTGGCTGGTACCGGTGCCATACAGATTGGTGTTTGGTACGAAGATGGCTTGGCCGTTCACGAAGACCGGTTCGTCGGCCCAGATGCCGATTGGGTAGCCGCCGACGTAGCGGAAGATTGGGTCGATTTGCCAGCCGCTGTGATTGTAGTCAAGCGTGATTGCTGCGTAGAGCGGCGAGAGATATGGCGGATGGAACGTTGCGCCGCTTGCGAGCAGTGCGGGTTGGACCGACGGGCGGAAGGCGTTACTCGTGACGTAGTTTACGAACTGATTGGTATACGTCAGGTTGAACTGCGCGGACAGGCCTTGAGAGATTTGCCGTGAGAGTTGGAACTCGAGGCCCGTGGTTTCGGCTTTGCCTTGATTGGTGACCGAGGTGGTTCCGGGGACGATGGTGCCTTGGTTCGTGAATGCGATTTGCTGGCTGTTGACGATCACGTCGTAGTCACGGCGCGTGAAGAAGGTGATCTTCATGCCGGTTAAGTGGCCGAACGCGTGCTCGAGCGAGAAATCGTAGCTGTCGGATTGTTGCGGCCTTGAGAAGCTGACCGGATTCACGCCGAAGCCGTTCCACCATGCGTTTTGAAGTTCGTCGTAATAGTTGGCGCAGGGAGCTTTGAAGTGCGCGGCCGTCCCGCCGCAGATAGCCAGCGTGGCCGGGTCGGCTTTGTACGATGCGGGCGGATTGTACTGGGCGATCAGTTGAAAGAGCGGCGCGAAGGTCGCGGCGTGGCCGTAACCGGCGCGTAAGACGGTGTCGGAGTGTTTGCCGAGGGTCCACGTCCCGTAGATGCGCGGGTCCAGCGCGTTGGCTTCGTAGGTTCCGAAATCGGTCGGAACCTTCTGCTGTTCGTACCGCAATCCGAACTGCAGCAGCACGCGGTCGCTGACCGACCAGTTGTCGCTGCCATAGAGGGTCGTGCGGTACATGTCGTTGTCGATGACTTCGTTGAACGTCGGATAGCGCGTTCCGTAAAAAACGCCCGGCGTGCCCTTTCCATTGGGGCCGGCTGCGAGGTACGGGTCGACCGGCAGAAAATCGGCGATCGTCGGCCCCGCGAAGAAGAGCGTGGGCGAGACGACGTAGCCCTGCAGGTTCGCTCGCGAGAAACGATAGTCCATGCCGAAGTTCGCGACGTTGTGCTGTCCGATGACCTGCTGAACGTCCGCGGCGATACCGGTGTTTTGCGTCGCGCGCGTATTGTTGACGTCTTGAAAGCCGAGCGAGGGCAGACTATAGCCGAAGAGTGCGTTGTCGGGATCGCTGAAGTCGTCGACGACGAAGTTCTGCGTGCGATACAGTCGCGCGTTGACGTACGTGCGCGATCCGATCGTGCGCGAGTACGCAATCTTCATCAGATCGAGCACCGAAATCTCGTTGGGGACCGTTCCGATCGGCTGATTGACCGCATTTTGGCCGGGGAAGAACGGCATCAGCTTGTCCACCTGCGACGTGTTCAGCGCCGGTGCGTTCGGGTTGAGGATCGGAATGCCGTACTTCTGCTGCTCCACGCCGAGCAGCGATGGGGTTTGCTGGTAGATCGCGACGTAAGACGGGTTGCCGGTGTAGAACGGATACGTTTGCGGGTCGATGCCGTAGCCGCCGACCTCGCGGTTCGAGCCCCATTCGCCCCACAACTGGATCGTGTTCGCGTCGTTCTTGCCGAAGTGAATCAGTCCGTTGACGACCGTATCGTTGGTCGATTCGAACTGCACTTGGCCGATCGTATCGGGAAGCGCGGCGCCGGCGCCGCCGTAGGTGTTCCCGTACGGGGGTGCGGTGCCGCCGCCGAAATCGCGATCGTACCGGCCGCTGATGAAGAGCGAGTATTTCTTATCCGGCGTCGCCGTACCGTACTCGAATGCGATATTGTGCTCGAACGCGGGGCCGCCGACGTCCATTTGAACGAAGCCGCTATCGGGGTAGGTTCCAACCTTCGTTACGATGTTGACGAAGCCCGAACCGGATCCGCCCTTGCTGGAATCGCCGGGACCGGCCGTCACGTTGATACTCTGCGCGCCGTCGATGATCAGGTTGTTGATGAAATAGTTCGTCAACGGTTCGGTCGCATCGATGCCGTCGAGCTGATAACCGATTTGATTGTCGAGGCCGCCGCGTATCGAGGGCTGGCCTCCGAGCAATCCGCCGCCGGCGGCGCCGCCGACGGCCGTCACGCCCGGCAGCGTGTTCATCAATTGGCCTTCGTTTTCGAATGCCGGAAGACCGCCTAACTGCATTTGCTCGCGGTTGCCGACGACGTACACGTCGACGGGTTGATTTGGCTGAACGGGAAACGACGCGGCGCGCGCGGCGACGTGGCCGATCTCTAAGAGCGTGGAACGCTGCAGCGCGATATCGATCGCGATATTCGAATCTTGACTGACGGTCACGCCCTGCTCGCTGTACGGCCGGTACTGTGCCGCTTGCGCGGAAAGTTCGTACGTATCCGGGACGACGCCGACGAACGAGTAAAATCCGTGCGCGTCCGACGTCGCGGAGTATGTCCCCGACGTCGAGACGAGCCTCAGCTTTACCGCCGCTATCGGACGGCGGCTGGCGAGATCGGCGACCGTTCCATGGATCGACCCTACGGTGGACGCCGAACCTGGCGAGACCCAACCGGCAGCCGCGCACGTCAATGCGGCGACCGTCAGAAGTCTTTTCATCTGCGTCTAGTTCTTGCGAGCGCTCGTCGCCCGCTCCTTCGCCCGCTCGAAAGCGACGAGCAGCAAACGCGTCGACCCCGGCGTGCCGCCCTTGACCCGTCCGTCGGCGCCGACCACACGATGCGCCGGAACGAACAGATCGAGCGGCGAGCGGCCCATCGCCGCGGCGACGCCGCGGTGCGCGAGCGGCCGTCCCACGGCTCGCGCAACGTCGGCGTACGAGACGAACTGACCGTACGAAAGGCTCGCGACCGCGCGCCAGACCGCCTCGCAGAACGGGGTCCCTTGCAACAGCAGGGGCAGGTCGAATCGCACGAGGCGCCGCCGGAAATACGCTTGCACTTGCGCCTGCGCCTCGGCCAGCAATGGGTCGGGACGAGTCTTGGCCCCGCGTTTGACCGCCACGAAATCGGAACCGACGATGTTCTCGCCGTCGCTCGCGACCAAGAGTTCGCGCCGAAAGGGCGTCGCGATGCGGATCGTTGCAAGGGGCACGGCCCAGCCTGCTCTGCGGTCATCCCTGCCTCCTTCGCGTTTCTAAGCTAGGCCTAACCCGCGGGCGGTCCGTCGATCCGATCTTTCGACTAGGATAGACGAGCGGGCGCTTAGTCAATTCATGGAGGAAACATGTCCCGTTCACTCTGCCGAGGCTCGGCACTCGCTGCGATCGTATTGCTCGCGGCGTGTTCGGCTAGTGCCTCGAATCCAACGATCCCATCCTCGCCGTCTCAACCCACCGCGCTTGTGCACGGCGTCGCTATTTCAGGCCGCTACGTGCCGCCGGCACCCGGTCCGTGGGCGCTCACGCGCCTGTGCTCCCGGCCGGCCGATCCGCGCGAACGGCGCTGCGATGCGATCCTTCGCAACGACATCGCAATGACCGAACATCCGGCGGCCGCGCCGTATGGGTTTAGCCCGGCCGACTTGCAGTCGGCGTATGCGCTCGCACCGTCGTCGGCCGCCTACGGCGCCGGCCAAACGGTTGCAATCGTCGACGCGTACGACGATCCGAAGGCCGAATCCGATCTGGCCGTCTATCGTTCGACGTTTGGACTGCCTGCGTGCACGACGGCGAGCGGGTGTTTCCGCAAGGTCAATCAGAACGGTTTGGCTTCGCCGCTGCCGGCCAAAGACGCGGGCTGGGGCGGCGAGGAATCGCTCGATCTCGACATGGTCTCCGCGATTTGCCCGCACTGTCACATCCTGTTCGTCGAAGCATCGAATGCCGGCAACGGACTCGACACTGCAGTCAACACGGCGGTTCGTCTAAAAGCGAACGTCGTCAGCAACTCGTACGGCGGCGGCGAGTACGCCAAGAGCGATCCGGCGTTCGTTCATCCGGGCGTTGTGATCACGGCGAGCGCCGGCGACGGCGATTACTACGATTGCGATCCGGATGGTCCATACCAATCGTGCACCGGTCCCGAACAGCCCGCGTCGTTCGCGAACGTCGTGGCGGTCGGTGGTACGCGCCTCGTTAAAACCTCTATTGCGCGCGGCTGGAGCGAAAGCGTGTGGAACGACGTCATCACGCGCAACAACGACAACGGCGGCACCGGCAGCGGATGCAGCAAACTCGTGGCCAAGCCGGCTTGGCAGACGGATAAGGGCTGCACGATGCGTTCGGAGACGGACATATCGGCAGTTGCCGATCCGGATACCCCGGTTGCGGTGTACGACAGCTTCCCGAGCGGCGGTTGGGGCGCGTACGGCGGCACGAGCGTATCCTCTCCGCTGATTGCCGGCGTGTTCGCGCTTGCCGGTAACTCGGCGGCCATCGCGCAGCCGGCGGGGATTTGGTCTCACAAGGGTGCGTATCTCAACGACGTGACGACCGGAAACAATCTCGTACCGTCGCCGGTCAATCGCAGGACCGTCGTGTGTCCGACGGCGTGGGAATATATCTGCTATGCGGGTGCCGGTTACGATGGCCCGACCGGCTGGGGAACTCCGAGCGGCGTCGGAGCCTTCTAGTTCGAAGTTTAGCGCTCATGCTTCGTTCGCAGCCGCACGTGCGGCTGCGAACGAAGCAATGAATGTGCGCTTCTTGCGCGGGTTAGAAGTTCGTCGATGTATTGGGCGTTCCCCAACCAGTTGGTCCGTCGTAACCCTTCGCCGCATTACAGGTCTGCTTAACGGACGACGCGCACTTTCCGGTTACGGGTTTGTAGACGTTCGTTCCCTTGGTGACGTCGTTTAGCTTGTTGTGGGTCTTCCACAACTCCATTGCCGCATGCCGGCTCGATGCATTTCCTGCCAGAGCGAAGATGCCGGATATCAACGGCGCCGAGAGGCTCGTTCCTCCGATACCGCACCATCCGCCGCACACGGCCTTGTTGTAGATAGCGAGCGGCGTAAGCGGGCTCGCAACGGCTGAAACGTCCGCCGCGGCGCGTTTTTTGCAAACGGCGGCGCTCTGCCACGACGGCTTCGGAACGACCGTGCTGCAAGCACTACCAGTCGCGCCGCACGGTCCGCCGCTGCCGCCGCACTCGTCGACCGCTTCGTCGTTCCACGTCGTTTCCGACCAGCTGTTGCCATTACGCGTTAACGCCGTGCCACCGACGCAGACCACCGCCGCGTACGCGCACGGCATCTGCGGGCCGCCGCCGCTCGTCAGCCCGCCGCCGTTGTCGCCGGCACTTGCAACGAGCGCAACCCCGGACGTCGGAAGGCCTGGATCGGCGGGCGCCTGTTCGCTGCCGCCAAATGACATGCTAATGATCTTCGCACCGAGGTGGAGTGCCTCGGCGATACCGTTCGAAAGCGAGTAGTTGTCGTCGGTCTGAATCAGCACGATGTTGCACTTCGGACACGCGGCCGACACGGCGTCGAGATCGAGCGATTGCTCGCCGGCCCAACCCTGGCCCTTGGGCAGCGGTTTGGGATTCCCGTCCTGATTGAGGATCTTGAAACACGATCCGCTGCATGCCGGCAGGCCGGCTGCTGCGCGGTACACGGCGAGGTCCTTCGCCGCACCCTTGTAGCCGAATGCGTCGATGATGTAGACCGTCTGACCTGCGCCCTTCGTCGGGTCCAAGTGATACGCGCTTTGGATGTCGCTAGGCGTAAACCCGATACCGCTTGGAATCCCTTTGCTCCCCTCCGCTATTTGAGCGAAGGATGGGTGGAGATCCGTGCGGATCCAGGCGTAGCAACGCCACGCGTGCGTGTCGGCAGTTGCAGGGCAAAGCGCACGCGCGCCGCCGACCTGAGTCAGCGGGTAGTATCCGTTTGCGGGACCAAGCCCCAACGATGGTTGGACCGCGAGCGTCGATGACTGCCCCATGCCTCCGCTTTGAGGAACGACACCCTGGCCGGACGATCCGCCGCCGCACGCCGTCAGGGCGAACGCGGTGACTAAAAACGCCGAAACGAGATGGTTACGAAACATGAATAACCTCCGAGTTGTAGCATGAACGCCGAGCCCCCACCGGACGGCTACCTCTAGAACGTAGCCGCGGCCCAAGCCGTCGCGTTTGGCTTCGCCGTCGAGGGGCAACTAACTGCCGGGAGAGGAGCCCTGTTGCGTCCCAAGAGGCAGGTTAACAAGTAGTTCGGTTGCTTTGCTTCGACGGGCTCGTAATTCGCGGCGAATTTCACATCCGTGAAGCATTCGGGAAGGCCGGCACCCGGCACGGCGCGCCCCCTGCCTTCTCGCCGTAGGTGCCGCTGGTCTGAGTCGACAATCAACATTCATCGAGCGCGATGCCCAGTATTTCCTTCCGGAGGTTTTTAAGACGCGAACCTTAGTGAACTCAGACGCTTCATCTGCATTGTTAACCGGTAATCGCTGATGACGTTCGTTCGCTCGGCTACGCTTGCTGCGTCACTTGCCCTGGGGGCGTTCGCAGCATGCAGCGCGTCGGAACCGGACAGTGCGACGATCGTGAACTCCGGGTCGACGAACTTCACCGGCTATACAATCGTGGTTCGTTCGGACGGCAGCGCGAGCGCGCAGGTATCGAATCGCGGCGCCGCCACGGAGTCGACGCCGAAACCGTTCGCGGTCGACGCCGCAACGGTGAAGCAGTTCTTTGCGGACTTGGCCGCTGCGCGCTCGGCTAAAGCGATTGCTGAACCGTGCATGAAAAGTGCGTCGTTCGGGAGCACGACGCGCGTGACGTGGCACGACTGGACTTCGCCGGATCTCTCGTGTCCGGCCGGCAACCCGGCCGGGGCGGCGCTCAACCACGACGTCGAGACGATCGCCACGGCAAGCGGCGTTTCGACCGGGCCCCGGCGCCGATTCGGCCCGGTTATGCCGGAACCGTCGCCGGCTCCATCGTAAATTGCACGCGTGGATGTAAGCATCGTCATCCCGGCCTTCAAGGAGAGCGGGAAGATCGGCCGCGACATTGCGGCGGCCGACGCGTTTCTGCGGTCGCGCCCGGACGGCGGCGAGATCGTGCTGGTGGACGACGGGTCGCCCGACGACACGGCCGCCGCGGCGCGCGTCCTCCAGGCACAGTATCCCGCACTGCGCGTCGTCAGTTACGCGCGCAATCGCGGCAAAGGGCACGCGATCGCGCAGGGCGTGCTGCAGGCTCGCTGCAGCGCGGTCATGTTTGCGGATGCCGGATTGTGCGTGCCGTACGAGATCGCGACGCTCGGACTCTCGATGCTCGAACTGGACATGTGCGACGTCGCCCACGGGTCACGGCGCATGCGCGGCAGCGTGCTGCGCGCGCAGCCGCTTTACCGCCGGATGGGATCGCTTGCGTACAAGATGGTCGTGCACACCGGCATGGGCGTTCCGCGCTGGATCTCCGACACACAGTGCGGTTTTAAGATCTATCGCCGCGAGGCTGCGCGCGAGCTTTATGCCGATTTGCTGACCGACGGATTCATGTTCGACGTCGAGATCATCCTGCGCGCCCTACGGCGCAACTATCGCATACTCGAGTTCCCAGTACTATGGAGCAATGACGCCGATACGCGGTACGATCCGGTGAAAGGCACGATCCGCAATCTAAAAGAGCTGGCGCGAATCCGCTGGTCCATGGCCACCGAGAATCGCGAAGGCGCCATCCTGCGAGCCGAACGCACCTCCCGCCGCGAGGACGCGCTCGTTACCTAAGGTGTCATCCTGAGCGCAGGCGCGGAGCGCCGCAGTCGAAGGACGCATCGAGGACGCTGAGCGAAGTCGAAGCGTCTCTCTAACAGGCTTACGTATCTAGTGGTGTTCGGTGCGCTTCGACTTCGCTCAGCGCATCCGCGGCGTCCTTCGACTTCGGGCTTCGCCCTACGCTCAGGATGACACGGATTTTTTCTTCATGCGTAGGGCGATGGCTAGGTTGAGTGAATTGATTGGTATTCCGAGCGGGAATCGCGATATGCTTTCTGCGACGAAGCGAGGTTCGAGCGTTTCGAGAACGTCGCGCAGAGTGTTGACGTGTTCGTTTGCGACGATCGGATCGTACGACATGCCGAAACGCTTTTCGAAGAACGGCTTGGCAGAGATGTGCCGCGCGATGTAGTACGCCAGGCCGCCCTCGCACGGCAGCACGACGTCGAAGATGCCGTCGTCGGCGAGGATGCGGTAGACCTCGTCCACGGCACGCGGCAGGTCGCGCAGATGCTCGAGTACGTGAATCGCGACGACGCGGTCGAACGACTCTGCGTCGAACGGCGTCGGCTGCTCGACGTCGACGCAGTGAACGCCGGCGATGCCCGGAAGCTGGCTCAGCCGCTCGCAGAACTCGTCGCGCATCTCGAGCACGTGATACTCCTGGCGCGAGAGGTCTTCGAACGGAAGGTGGCCGCCGATGCCGGCGCCGATTTCGAGCGTGCGCCAGTGCTTGCGGCCGGGGGGGAGACGCGACAGCGCACCGTGATTGAAGCGCTCCACGATGCCGTACTTAGCGGGCAGCAGGTCGTGCCACGCGAGCATGAATGCCTCGCGTGCCGCTTCTTGTTCGGGGGTGAGCGGCGGCGGCTGTTTTGGCCAAACGATCGGGCGTCTCTTCGCCATTGCAGGCTCCCTCTTGCGCTTCCGGAAGCGATACTCATGCAACCAAGCGACTTCGTCGTTCCCCCGGACTCGGGCCCCGTCTCGCTCGCCGCCTACGATACCGCCTCCAAGGCCGGCTTCGATTCGAAGAAAGACGCGCGCAAAATTCTCGCTTGCGACGTCGAGAAGATGTGCGAACTTCAGGACAAGTTCGCGGCGCAAACGTCGCGCGCGCTGCTGATCGTGCTGCAGGGCATGGATGCCGCGGGCAAAGACGGGATCATCAAACACGTGATGACCGGACTGAATCCGCAAGGCGTCAACGTCTACGGTTTTCGCTCACCGACGACGGAAGAGACCCGGCACGATTTCTTGTGGCGCGAGAGTAGGGTTTTGCCCGAGCGCGGGCGCATCGCGATCTTCAACCGTTCGTACTACGAAGAAGTGCTTATAGTGCGCGTCCATCCGGAGATCTTGCAAGCGCAAGGCGCGAGCAACCCGGGGCCGGATACGTGGGCGCAGCGCTACGAAGATATCAACGCCTTCGAACGCCACCTAACGCGCTGCGGCACGATCGTCCTCAAGTTCTGTCTGCATCTTTCGAAAGAAGAGCAGCGCGAGCGATTGCTGTGCCGTCTCGAGACGCCGGATAAGATGTGGAAGGCATCCGACGCAGATCTCGTCGGACACTCCGAGTGGGATGCGTATATGCAAGCCTACGAGGCGATGCTCGCCAATACCAGCACCGCCTGGGCGCCCTGGTACGTCGTCCCGGCCGACCGGAAGTGGGTCTCGCGCGCTGTGGTCGGCGCGGTCGTCGTCGACGCACTCGAGAGGCTGGGCCTCGAGTATCCGCAGCCCACGCCGGAGCGGCGTGCGAAGTACGCGGAGCTAGCCGAGCAGATGGAGAGCGAGCCGTAAGCTCGGATGAGCGCGACGCCCATTCGAGTCATTCGTTCCGCCGACTACGTCGCGACGCCGTGGAAGAACGGCGGCGGCGTCACCCACGAGATCGCACGTTCGGATAAAGACGGCGACGCCGAATGGCGCATTTCGCTGGCGACGATCGATCGCGACGGCCCGTTCTCGGATTTCAGCGGCTATGACCGGACGATCGTACCGCTGGACGGCAGCGGATTCGAACTCTCTTTCGATGACGGCAGCGCGGTCGTACTCGACCGCCGGTGCGTGCCGTTTCGCTTTGAGGGCGAGAAGAACGTGTTCTGCCGTTTGCTCGACGGACGTTCGCGCGACCTGAACGCGATGACGTTGCGCGCGCACTGGCAGCACGACGTCGCGGCGCTCGCGCTGTCGCACGCTCCGGTGCCGTTCGATGCGCCGGCTAATTCGTTCGTGTTTTTCGCAGGTGCGGCGTCGGCTGTCTGCGCGAACGAAGCGTTCGACCTGAGCGACGGCGATACGTTAGCGTGCGGCGAGGCGGTTCGTCTCGAACTGCGCTCCTCTTCCGAGGGAGCGTTTGCGTTAACGATTAGGTTTATTCCTCGAGCGTAAAGAGCCACCAGCGCGGTGCGTTGCGTTTGGCCTGACGTTCGAAGTAGACTACCGCCTTCGCACCTTCGGGCGTTTCGAACTCGAACCAATGCCGCTTGAGATACGTGTCGCCGCGATCGTCTTTGGTCGACCGCCACGCGCGCAGCACCGCGCCGACCACCAGTTCGCGGTCGCGCCAGCGGAACGCGGCAGGCAGCGGCGGTTCGCCGTTCGCACCGGGGGTCGCGAACCCGTCGCCGGCCGGTTGGATCGCTTGGCTGATGAAGCCGGGCATGTGGGCGGAGCTACGGCTACCGAAGGGCGGAGCCTCCCCGAGCCGGAAGTTAGGTGAGCCTAACTCATCTCTGCGGTATGCCTAGAAAGTAGCAGTTGCCCGCTCGCCTCGTCTTGGCCGTTCTTATCGCGGCCGCGTTCTGTCTCGCCCCGCGCGCCGCCCTGGCCGACGCGGACGAGGCTCCTCAGACGCCCGCCTCGCTGCTGCAGGGCTTGCAGCCCCTCACCGGCACGATCCCAGTCGCGACGCCGGCTCCCGGCGAGTCGAAGATCTTTCAGCGGCCGGACGGATCCTACCAGGCGATCCCCGAGGTGCACGGCCGCACGAAGATCTTCCATATCGTCGAGCGCGCGGCGCCGTGGACGCTCAAGCCCGGCATGACGGTCGTGGCCAACACGTACAACGGCGTCGTTCCCGGTCCGGCGCTGGTCGCGAACGAAGGCGACACGATCGTCATCGACTATCGCAACGAAGACTCGACGCCGGACACGATTCATCTGCACGGTATCCGCGGTGCACCCGACACGATGGACGGCGTTCCCGGTATTTCGCAACCGCTGGTTCGTACGGGCGAAAGCTTTCGATATAGCTTCGTTGCGAATCGAGCGGGTACGTTCATCTATCACACGCACGGGCAAGAGTCGATGCTCAACTCGGGGCTCTACGGCGCGGTGATCGTCGACGCTGCGAATCCGCCCGCGGCGGAGCGCGGACTCGCCCACGATTTTCTCGAGGTCATCTCGTCCTGGCAAATTCAAAGCGGCGCCGAGAACGAGTTTACGCTCAATGGAAAAGAGTATCCGGCCACTCGTCAGCTCGACGTGCGCGCGGGCGAACGCTTTCGGATCCGCTGGATCAACATCTCCGGCGAAGAGTTTCACACGATGCATACGCACGGCCACGATCAGCTGGTGGTCGAGCGCGATGCCGAGCCCGTCGCGTCGACGGAACTGGTCGATACGCTGCTGCTCGGCCCCGGCCAGCGCGCCGACGTGGTCGTCAAGGCGGATGCGATACCCGGTACGTGGCTGATCCACTGTCACGTCGGCGATCACGTCGAAGACGCGCAGGGCATGCCCGACGGGCTGATCACGGCGATTCACTATGCCGGCACGCCGAACACGTTCGGGTCGATGCGCGCGGCGATGATGCCCGCGATGAAGGTGTCGTCGTCGGGCGGCAAACCCCTCGACTTCCGGACGACGGTGCTGCTCGGTGCCATCGCCGGCTTTACGATTTTCCTCGGCTTGCCGATCGCGCGGGCGCGGCGCGTTTCGACGAAGATGATGGGAGTGCTCAACGCGCTAGCCATCGGTATCTTAGTCTATCTCGTTATCGAGATCGCGCAGAATGCGACCGTGCCGATCTCGCAGGCGGTCGCGACGTGGCGCTCCGGAGCGGCAGCGTTTCCGGTGGTGCTCGTCGCCGCCCTGGTCGGCGGATTCTTCCTCGGCTTAGTTGGGTTGGGGAGCGTGGCCGCGCAGATGACGAAGCGAGCCGCAGCGCAGGCGGAAAGCCCGCTCGTACTGTCATTGATCATCGCGGTCGGTATCGGCGCGCACAACTTCGGCGAGGGCCTAGCGATCGGTGCTTCGGCCGCATCCGGAGCGACCGCCGTTGCCGCAGCGCTGATCATCGGCTTTGCGCTCCACAACGCGACCGAGGGGTTCGGCGTCGCCGCGCCGCTCGTGGGGCGCTTCGTACCGTCGTGGGGGCAGATCCTGATCGCCGGGCTCATCGCCGGAGGACCGACGTTCATCGGCACGATCGTCGGGTACCAGTTCTACTCGCCGGTCCTGGCGGTGTTCTTCTTGGCGACCGCGGCGGGAGCGTTGATCTTCGTGATCGGCGAGCTGTGGTCGATGCTGCGCAAGATCGGCATCGGCGCGCTGATGACGACGGCCATGACGGTGGGATTCCTCGTCGCCTTTGCAACCGAGCTCTATCTCGACACGAACGGCGGATAATTTCCGCCGGCGCCCGTTGAGTGTGTCGATTTACGGAGAGGCCGTTCGTCTAACCGACGTAACGCCCACAACATCGACAAGGAGACCCCCATGCAGTATATGTGCCTGATCTATGGGCCCAAGGACCTCGAGCTCTCCCCCGCCGAGTCGGAAAAAATGTACTCCGACTACGGCGCCTTTACCCAAGAAGCCCGCGCTAGCGGCAAGATGGTCGACGGTGCCCCGCTTCAAGGCGTCGAGACGGCCACCACCGTTCGCCTGCGCGATGGCAAACGCGTCGTGACCGACGGCCCTTTTGCCGAGACCAAAGAGTTTCTCGGCGGATTCTACACCTTCGAGTGCGGAACGCTCGATGAGGCGCTCGACTGGGCGGCGAAGATTCCTGGGGCGAAATATGGCAGCATCGAAGTCCGGCCGGTCATGGTTATCCCAGCAATGTAGCTTGCCGATTCCCTCGCTGGTCGAGGAATCGTTTGCTCGTGATGCCGGGCGCGCGGTAGCAACGCTATCGCGCGCTTTGCACGATCTCTCCCGTGCCGAAGACGCCGTTCAAGAAGCCTACGTAACGGCGCTCGAGCGTTGGACGCAGGACGGCGTGCCGCGTAATCCCATCGCGTGGATCGTCACCACCGCGCGCAACCGCGCCCTCGATACGCTGCGCCGCGACCGCCGCGGCAACGAGAAACTCGAGCTGCTCGCGCGCTTGGAGCGCGCGGTCGCCGACGTACCGGAGTTCGATGTCGACGATGACGACGCGTCGATCCCCGACGATCGCTTGAGCCTCATCTTCGCGCTGTGTCATCCGAGTTTGAATCCGGAAGCGCGTATCGCGCTGACATTGCGCACGCTCGGCGGCCTCGATACCGAGCAGATCGCGCGAGCGTTTCTGGTTCCGGTCGCCACGATGGCACAGCGGCTCGTGCGCGCGAAACGCAAGATTCGCGACGCCGGCATTCCGTTTGCGGTTCCCGACGCGTCGCGGCTTCCCGAGCGCGTCGAAACGGTCTGCGCGGTCGTGTACTTGATCTTCAATGAAGGCTACGCCGCGACGTCGGGCGAGAGTTTAATTAAGGCGCACCTCTGCGATGAAGCGATCCGTCTGGCCCGGCTTCTCGTCGGACTTATGCCGCAAGAACCGGAACTGCATGGTCTGCTCGCGCTGATGCTCTTGCATCATTCCCGCCGCGTTACGCGCAGCGACGCGAGCGGTGACATCGTGACGCTGGAATACCAGGATCGCGCGCAATGGGATCGCGGCGAGATCGCCGCCGGGTTGGATGCGCTGACGCATGCCGCCCGGCTGGGCCGCGACGGGCCGTATCAGTTGCAAGCCGCCATCGCGGCGCTCCACGCGTCCGCGCCCGATTTCGCATCGACGGATTGGCGATCCATCGCCCGGCTTTACGACCGGCTGGAGATCCTCGCGCCGTCGCCGGTGGTCGCGCTCAATCGCGCGGTCGCGATCGCGATGAACCGCGGCGCCGAGGCCGGCCTCGCCGAGATCGATCGCGTTGCCGAGGAAGGAACGCTGGCCGAATATCCGCCGCTTCACGGCGCGCGCGCCGATTTGCTGCGCCGCGTCGGGCGCCTCGACGAGGCGGCCGCGGCCTACGAGACGGCGTTGGAATTTGCCGGCAGCGGATCGGAACGACGGTTCTTCGAAAGACGCTACCAAGAGCTGCGCGCGATCCAGCCGTCACCGGAAGGGATGTCATGAACGATGCCAAGCGGCTCGCCGCCGCGCTCAACGTGCTCGCCAAAGGGCCGCAGTTCTCCGTCGCGAAGGTGCGCGGCGCCGCGCGCCAGGAGCCGGCGGTCAACTGGCCGGCGACGAAGACGCTCAACGCCGACTTCAATCCCGACGTGGACGGCTTCGAGTCGTTCGTAATGAACGACGGCAGCGTCTGCGCGTGGATTGCCGGACAGTTCCGCTATGCCGCGCAGGCGGGATCGTGAAGCGCGCCGCCTTTGCAGCGCTCGCCGCGGCATTCGCTCTCTGCGTCGCTGCGCCCGCGCGCGCGAGCCAAGCGTCGGAACTTCAGGTGAAGGTGCGCGCGGCGCTGCGGTCGGCCAAGAGTTTCGTTGCAACCGCAACCATCAAACCCGGAGTTACGGCGCCGAACGGCGGCAAAGTCGTGTATACGTACGTCGCGCCGAATCGTTTTCGCCAGACGGTAATCGGCTTACCCGGCGGCGACGACACGATCATCATCGGCAACAAGGTGTACGGGAACAACGGCGGCGGCTGGGACGTGCAGACGTGGACGGATCATTTGGTGAACGGATTCGAGGGCGATCTGCTCGATTTCACGATTCTCTCGGTCGGCACCGATTCGACGGCTTCCACCGGAACGTTTCTGATGGCCGATCCGCACGGAGAGAAGAAGACCGACGCGCTGCAGTGCACCTACGACATCGCGACGTCGCGCCCGAAAACGTGCATCACCGGTTACGAGACGATCGCCTTCGCGCGGTTCGACGACCCCACGGTAACCATCCCCACGCCCGAGCACGCGAAGGTTCTCGACCCGTAAGCTACGGCGACAGCCAGCGCCCGAACCAGTCGGCGAGCAAATGGAGACGCTCGACGCGATGAATCGGGCTGCCGGTCCGGTTTAAGTCGTGGTTTTCGTTTGGAACTTCCACGAAGACCGCCGTTCGCCCGAGCTGCTTGAGCGCGGAAAACTCGTCGAGCGTCTGATCGAGCGGGGTTTCGGTGTCGAGCGTGGAGTGGAGCAAGAGTACCGGGGTATGCACGCGTTCGACGTACGTAAACGGCGAGTCTTTGGCATTGTTGCTCTTCGGATCCCACGGCCGTCCCCACGCATAGTTGCCGCCTAAACCGTTTGGACTGGCTTCATACCACGTCATCGATTGCGTTGCAATGTCGCTGGCGGGACGCTCGGCGATCGCGGCTTTGAAGCGATCGGTGTGCGAAATGAGCCACAGCGCGGCGTAGCCGCCGTAGCTGCCGCCGGTGACCGCGAGCCGGTTCGGGTCGACGTCCGGCCGTTTCGATACGGCCGCAACGACCGCCATCACGTCGCGTTCCATCGGCGGACCCCATTGGCCCACGAGCGCCTCTTCGTACGCGAATCCGTAGCCGGTACTTCCGCGCGCGTTTACGAGCACCACGTTGTAACCGAGGCCGCACCAGAACTGCATTTCGTGAAAGAACGTCTCGCCGGCTTCGGTTTGCGGTCCGCCGTGAATCGCCACGATGGTCGGTCGCCGGCCGCCGGCCTTCGGGCCGGTCGCGGGCATAAACCATGCGGCGACGCTCATGCCGGCTTCGTCTTGAACGGAGAACGCCTGCGGCGTCGAGAGCTGCACGCCGGCTAGATACGCGGCGTTGAGTGCGGTCAGCGCACGACTCTTACGGGCCGTCGCATCGTAGACGTATACCTCGGCCGGATGTGCGAAGTCGGCGTAGGCGTATGCGATTTTCGATCCATCGGCGCTGGCGGTGCAGCCGGAGGCCTCACCATGGGTCGTCAGCGGCGTCACCGCGCCGGTTGCGGTGTCGACGCGCACGAGCTGCGTGACGCCCGGGCCGCTCGCGTTGGTGACGAGCGAACGATTGTCGTGCATGACGAGCGGGCCGCAGACGGCCCCGGGCATTGAGAGATCGGCCAGTACCCAATCCCCGAGCAGATGTTTGTTCTTGCGATACACCGTGCGCGGCGAGCTGCCGTCGATTGCGGCCGCGACGAGCGTTGGATAACTTGCGAGATCCTCGACGTTCCCCGAGAGAAAATAGAGCTGCTTGCCGTCCGGCGCGAACGCCGGCGAGTAGTTCCCGCCTTTGTGCGACGCGACGCGCTGCATCTCGCCGCCGGACGACGGGATGGTATACAGATCGTTCTCATATGCCAGCGGCGTTTCGCGGCGCAGCGAACCGAAGAGCAGCTTCGTGTCGTCCGGCGACCACGCGATCGGAGTTTCCGACCAGCGATCGCCGCTGGTCAGCGCGACCGGCCCCGAACCGTCCGCGTTCATCACCCACAGATGCTCGTGCATGTTGTAGATATAGCCGACGCCGTTAGCTTCGTAGCGCTCCGTATCGATCGTGTGGATGTCGCTGGTTTGTTGGCTCGGCTGCGGCGTAAAGCCGGCGGCTTTGAAGTCGACCTGGGATTTGGGCTGCGGGTCCACCGTGATCACCGAAAAGGCGATGCGTTTTCCGTCGTGCGAGAACATCGGCCGGGAAGCCGAACCCGGCGGGGATGCCAGGCGCGCCGCCGATGCGGCCGCGAGATCGTAAGCGTAGATTTGAGCGGAGCCGCCGGCGTCGTCGACGTACGCGATGCGATTGCCGTCCGGTGACCACGCCGGCTGCGAGGCGTGTCCGTCGCTGGTGAGCGCGCGCGGCGATCCGCCGTCGACGTCGACCACCCACAGATTCGTGTCGTACCGATTCGCCGGGCCGTTCATTCGCGATACCACGAAGACGACGCGCTTGCCGTCGGACGAGATCGCCGGCGAGGAGATCAGCGAAAGCTTGAAGAGATCTTCGGCGGAAACGGGTCGCTTCGGCGCAGTTGCCTGCGCGCTGCTTGCAACGGGAAGCAACGCGGACGCGGCAAAACCGAGAACTAAAACGGCAATACGTGCTCTCATATGACGAGAGCGTTCGCTATTTCGGAACGGTTGCCTCGACGGGTCGACGCGGGAAGCAAGCATGCACACGGTCGCCCAGATGCGGGGTACGATGCGTTGCGTTTCGCCGCAAAGTGGGTACGAGACACAAGTGACCATCGATCCGATTGCAACGAGTACGACGATCGCCCAGACGTACGGGTTCGCGCCGGCATTCGCATTGCCGGCGGCGGTGCCCATAACGTATCAAGCCATCGCTAAGCATCCGGACATCGTCACCGGCGTCACGCCGATCGGCGAGATCGTGCGCGCTCGCGAATTTCCAAGTTTCATCATCGACGAATACGCCTAGCGGCGGGCAGGCGCCCAGCGTTTCGCACGCTAAGGGTGCGGCATGACACGCGAGCAAAAACTTCAAGCGTTCCGCGCCATGCACGAGCGCGCGGGGCTTTTCATTATGCCGAATCCCTGGAACGCGGGTACCGCGCGGATCCTTACCGCAATCGGTTTCGAAGCACTTGCCACGACGAGCGCCGGCGACGCGTTCAACGCCGGCCGTCGCGATGGAGCGATGACGCGAGCCGAAACGCTGGCCAACGCCAAGTCGATCGTCGACGCGACCGATCTGCCGGTGTCGGCGGATTTGGAAGACGGCTTCGGGCGTTCGCCCGAAGAATGCGCGCAGACCATTCGGCTAGCCGCCGACGCCGGGCTGGCCGGCGGCTCGATCGAGGACGCGACGGGCGATCCGAACGATCCGATCTACGATTTTGAGCTCTCCGTCGCGCGCGTGGCGGCCTCCGTCGCGGCGGCGCGGGAGTGCGGCTTCGTGCTAACGGCCCGCGCCGAGAATTTTCTTCACGACCGCGAGGACCTCGACGACACGATTCGCCGCCTGCGGGCGTACGCCGCGGCGGGGGCCGACGTCGTCTACGCGCCCGCCTTGCCGAGCCTCCAAGCGATCCGCCAGGTCTACTCCGTGGTCGCGAAACCGGTGAACGTGCTCATGGGCTTGACCGGCCCGGTCTATACCGTGGACGACTTGGCGGCCGCGGGGGCAAAGCGCATATCGGTTGGGGGATCGCTGGCGCGCGCGGCGCTCGGTGCGTTCGAACGCGCGGCGCGCGAGATCAAAGACCGCGGAACGTTCACCTACGCGGCGGACGCAATGCCGCATGGAGTCGCGACCGCATATATGCCCGAGTAGGCGAGCGAGCGGTTCCGAGGCGAAACGGCCGATAAAGGATAGGGCTACCTTTTGGTGGTGCTTGCCCTGTTCTTAGGAGGCTCTTCATGGACCGCCGTCGCTTTCTCGTTACATCTATTTCGACGGCCGCAGTCGCTACGGTACTCGCCACCGACGCCTGCTCGTCGGGACGCGGGGGACTCAACGGCTCTTCGCTGTTTCCGAGCGGCAATCTGCGGTCGCTGGGCTCACGCGTCAACGTGCTCAACGTGCGGTACGCGACCACCAACATTTCGGGATACAAGCTGCGCGGGCGCACGTATAACGGCAAGACCGTGGGGCCGATGTTCGAGGTGCGCGGCGGCGATACGCTCACGATGAAGATCGTCAACAAGCTTCCGCCGAATCCGGTGTCGTCGCCGCAGTTGCGTGGGCCCGTGCTGGTGCCGGTCGTGCACGACAGCATGGAAGCGATGGATCCGACGCCGCACGGCCCCTTCAAACCGGCCGACGACATCGACCCGATGAACAATCCGCACAACTTCAATACCACGAACATGCACGTGCACGGGATTCAGACCATCCCGCACCTGTTCGAACCGCTTGGCACCAGCAACCCTGCAGCCGAGATGATTGAAGTCCAGCCGGGCCAATCGTACCGCTACGATTTCCCAATCCCGCTCGACCATCCGAGCGGACTGCATTGGTATCATCCGCACAATCACGGTTCGACCGACGTGCAGGTCAGCAACGGCATGGCCGGGCTGATCGTCGTTCGCGGCCCGATCGACGAAGTACCCGAAATCAAAGCTGCGCGCGAGATCTTCATGGTCGTTCAGACGCTCGACGTGAACCCGAGCAAGAAGAACAAGAACCTTTACGAGCGCGAGTACATCTCTTTTCGTTCGCCGCAAAACGGCGGCTACACGTTCAGTACCCAGTTTACGATGATCACGCTCAACGGCCAAGGCATCAACTGGGTGGATAACCGCGGTAAGGACAAGATATATAAGCAGCTTCCGCTGCCGCAGTTCAACGTAAAGCCGGGCGAGGTCGTGCGCATACGCCTGCTCAACGGCACGAACTACCTTCCGCTCTTTCTGGCGATCCCCGGATTCGACGCCTGGCAGATCGGATTCGACGGCGTCAACACGTTGAAGCCGATCTACATCGATATGAGCGGCAAGGGCGTCACCGAAGTCACGCCCGAGAATCTATTTAGTTCGAAGAACCGCTTGGCGATGTCGGCCAACCGCATCGAACTGCTGCTGCGGGCGCCGCAGAAGCCGGGCACCTATACGATGAAGTCGCTGGCGAGCGACAGAATCTTCTTCAAGCTCCCGGCGCTGCCCATGGCGAATTTCGTGGTGAGCGGCAACCCGGTCACGATGAGCATTCCGAAGAAGCTGCCGGTTCCGACGCGCGAGTATCCGGTGATCGAGGACAAGGATATCGTGAACAAGCGCACGTTCAAGTTCGACCAAGGGGCGCGTACCGATTTGCTGATGGGATTCGGCTTCACCATTAACGGCAATCTCTATCAGATGGACGCGGTTCCGACGGCGGTGCGAGTGGGAACGTGCGAAGAGTGGCGCTTCGAAAATACGACGGAGGACGCGCATCCGATCCATCTTCACGAAAATTCGTTCCAGCTAACGGCAGTCAACGACAAGCCGAACGACCCGATGGAAATCTGGGATACGTTCATCATCCCGCCGAAAGTCGGAAACATCAACGGCAGCATTACGTTCCGCGTGCGCTTCGTGCAATGGTACGGCAAGACGGTCTTCCACTGTCACATCCTCCCCCACGAAGACACCGGCATGATGCAAAACATCATGATGACCTAACCTTTGTCATCCTGAGCGTAGGCGCGCAGCGCCGTAGTCGAAGGACAGCGATAAAGCAAAGTCCGCATACAACCTGCGGACTTTGCTGTTTAGTGCCATATGATTGGCACGAAAGACTATTCGTTCGATGTTCGAAGGTCTGGCGGTCACAAAGCGACATCTGCGGCGGTTATTGGACGTTATGGCGCGTATTGCGTTTGATGAGTTTACCCTCGATACCCAGCGGCGGCTCGTCTTCCGCAAGGGCGTCCCGCTGACCGCCAGCCCCAAGATCGTCGATCTCCTCGAGCTTCTGACGACGCGGGCGGGAGAGGTGATCTCCAAAGAAGAGATCGTACGCTCCGTTTGGCGCGGGGATACGGTTACCGACGCCAATATCGCGCAGCACGTTTTGCTGCTTCGCAAGCTCCTGGGTGACGAACGCGACGGCATTCGCTACATCGTCACGGTGCCCAAGGTCGGGTACCGGTTTGCCGGGTCGCTGGCGCTCGCGAAATCGGATGCGGACGTCGCGATGACAACCAACGAAGAGGCGTTTCGCGCCTATTGCCACGGTCAATACATGCTGCAGAAGAAGAGCGCAGCGGCGAAGGCCGACGCATTGCGGTGGTTCGAAAAATCGGTCGTCCTCGACCCGACGTTCGCGCGCGCGCACGGCGGCGTCGCAAACGCAGCGATAACGCTCGCGCTCCATATGTGCGTGGAACCGCGGACGGCCTTTCGGCAATCGCGGGAAGCGGCGACGGTAGCGTTATCGCTCGAACCCAACCTCGCCGACGCGCATACCGTTCTCGGCGACGTAAGCTGCTTTCACGATCGCGACTGGCCGGCGGCGCTGGCCTCATACGAACGGGCGCTTTCGATCAGCCCCTTGTCGCCGCCGGCGCATCACTCGATCGCGGGATATTTTTTGTGCGTCGGGCAGCTCGATCGATCCCTGGCCGAAACGGAGATCGCACTGAGTCTCGAACGCCCGTCGCTCGCGATTGCGGCGGATCGGGCGCTCCTTCTGAGCATGCTCGGACGCCATACCGAAGCACTGGATGCATTTTTCAACGTCTTGCAGCTCGAACCGGATTACTCGTACGCGCGCTATTTCTATGCGTACGCGCTGGCTGCGGCGGAGCGCTATGAAGAAGCGCTCAACGAGTTACTGTTCGTGCAGAGTTTCCGCAGCCATATGCTCTCGCTCGAAGGCGAATGCAACGCTCGACTCGGCCGGAAGCAGGCGGCGCAGAACCTGCTCGCCGAGCTGCTGGCGTCGAGTGCGCACGAGTACGTCTCGCCGTATTTCCTCGCGCGCATCTACGTTGCGCTCGACGATCACGACGGCGCTCTTAACGCACTTCAGGTCGCGTTGGCGACGGGCACCGCGTGGGCGCCCGTTATGCCGGTCGAACCCGTCTTCGCGCCACTGAAGAAATACCGTCGCTTCACGGCGATGGAAACGGCGATCCGGCGGGGCGCGGCCGCGCGCTCGCCGGTCGCTTAACGGGTCACCGGGGCGGAAGTTGCGGGTTGTGATTCGGATAGGGCGGTGCTTGGTATGCCGGCACCGGGTGCTCGCTCAGCGACCGTAGCGCAGCATTGACTGCCGCTTCCAACTGCGGATCGTGACCCTCGCGAACGAGTTTCGGATCTTGCTGCACTTCGATGTCCGGCGGAATGCCGTGGCCTTCGACCTCCCATTGCCCGTGCAGGCCGCCGATCGCAACGCGCGGAGCCATCACGCTGCCGCCGTCCATCAGCACCGGATATCCGCCGATGCCGACCAGGCCGCCCCAGGTGCGCACGCCGACGAGCGGGCCGAGATTAGCTTTGCGGAACAGCCACGGCAGCGCGTCGCCGCCCGAGCCCGCGTACTGATTGATTACCATGACCTTCGGCCCGTAAATCGCCAGCGGCGGATCGGTATACGTTACGCCGTCGCGCCCCTTGATCACGCCGGTCGCTTTGCGGCTCAACACGTCGATCACGTAGTCGGCGATTTGGCCGCCGTGATTGTAGCGTTCGTCTAAGACGATGCCTTGTTTGCCGACCTGTGCGAAGAAGTACCGGTTGAAACTCGTGAAGCCGCCGTACTGCGTATCCGGAAGATGCACGTATCCGAGCTTTCCTCCGCTCAGACGATCGACCATCCGGCGGTTGTCCTCGATCCACGCAAGGTAGCGCAGACCGCGTTCGCTTGCGAGCGGAACCACGACGACGTCGCGCGAACCCGAGCCGTTGGCGCTGGGACCGACGGTGATCGTCGTCTGCTTGCCGGCGGTTTCCTGAAACCCCGCATAGACTTCGCGATCGGCCGTAACGGGTTTGCCGTTCACGGCAAGCAGATAATCGCCGACGTGCACGTTCACGCCCGGCTGCGTCAGCGGAGCGCGCAGCTGCGGATTCCAGTTTTCACCGTTATAGATTTTTGCGAAACGGAACTTGCCATCGGAAACCGTGTAGTCGGCGCCGAGCACGCCGACCGAAACGTGCTGCAGTTTTGGAGGCGGGCCGTTGACCCACAGGTGACCGACCGAAAGATACCCGATCATCTGTTGGGTGAGATACGTGAAGTCTTGCCGTGAAGCCAGACCGGGCAGAAAGACCGAGAAGCGTTGTTGCGCGGCGCCGACGTCGAGTCCGTGGTAGTGCGGATCGTAGAAGAAGTCGCGTTCGATGCGCCACGTATCGCGATACATCTGCGCCCACTCTTCCTGCGGTACGCTGTACACTTCGAGACCGCTCAAGTCGAGTTCGCCCTCGCCCGGTTTCATGGGCGCTCCCGTTGCGACGATCGACCACCGATCGGCATCGCCCATACCGGGCTGCTGCACGAGCATTTTCTTACCGTCGAACGAAACCGTGAACGATTCGATGCCCGACGCGAGCGGCTGCACTTTTCGCGATTCCATATCGAATACGAGGATGGAACCGGTCGGCGGTTGGGCCGAAACGGCTGCCAGCGGCGCTTGGCCGAGAAGAATCGTTCCTTTTACACCGGCCGAAAGCTGGACGTAGTTCGCCTGTGGGATCGGCAGCGTCACGATCCGCTGCGAGATGTTTTCGAAATCGATCGCCGGCATCGGAGCGGCGCTGGGTTTTGCGGCCGGCGCGGCGGCGGCCGGCTTGGCGGATTTTTCCGGCTCGTCGGATGTAACCGGTTCCTCATCGCTCTGCGGAGCGACCGGCGATGCCGTCGAACTTTGAAGTACGATCGCGTAGACGCTGCTCGACGTCGGGCGCTCGTCGCTTTCCATATCGAGATTGTAATCGTTGAATCCGCTGTTTGTGCTCGCCAGGAAGTAGAGGTACTTGCCGGATTTATCGAAGGCGGGATGGAGAGAGTCGCTCATTCCATCCGTCATCTGATACGTGCGTGCCTCGCGCGTATCGTATACGAAGATTGCGTGTAGGAAGCTCGGAACGTCGGCCGAGTACGCAATATACCGGCCGTCCGGCGACCACGACGCATCGAGCGGGTTGGGCGAAAAGTTCTCGATGCGCTGCGATCCGAACTTGATCGCCTTTGGGTGCTCCTGCGAGATATCGACGTAGTACAAGCCGAGATGCTTGTCGCTGTAGGCGATCTTCTTGCTGTCCGGCGACCACGTCGGCGTGTAGTAGAACGACGGATAGGGTTCGAGTTGGATCGTTCGCGAAGGATCGCGCCCCTTCTGGTCCTTCAGGCGCAGCGTGTACTCGCCCGACGCGTCCGAGAAATAGGCAATCCATCGTCCGTCGGGCGACCACGATGGGTCGCGCTCGGCCGCGCCCGGCGTTTGCGTGAGGTTGCGAATGTCGCCGTGCTCCGAGGGAGCGGTGAGGATGTCGCCGTGCGCCTCGAATACCGCGCGCACGCCGGTCGGCGAGATTGCCGCATTTTGGATTTCACCCGCGGCGGGAAGCCAGTGTGGGCGCACCTGCGGCATATCCGCGGCGAGCGATATCGAAACGCGCCGATCGGTTCGCGTCGCGGGGTCGAAGAGATGAATCGAGTCGATCTGTGAGTAAACGATTGCGCCGTCGTTGGCCGAGGCCGAAACGATGTCCAGCCCGCGATGATTCTCGACCAACCGCGTCGAGGCGCGCGTCTGAAGATCGTAGGCGTACAGCGTAAACGAGCCATCGCGGTCGGAAAGATAATAGATGCGGTTCCCGATCCACATGGGGTTGCGGTTGTTATCGCTGCCGGTCACGATGCGGTCCACCGAGGAATCGGATAGATTTGCGATCCAAATTGGCGTGACTTGGCCTCCGCGATAACCGCGCCAATACGGCTCCCACTGCGAGTTCGGCACGTACGCGAACCGCGCGCCGTCCGAGGAGTACGACCCGCCTTGCGCGTCCGGAAGCGGCAGCATCGTCGCGAGGCCGCCGCTCGCCGAAATCGTGTAGAGCTGCGCTGCATCGGTACCACTGTTGCGGCCCGACCGGAAGACGACGCGCGAGCCGTCGTTCGTCCAGCCGGTCACGATGTCGCCGGATGGAGCGAAGGTGAGCCGTTTGGGTTCTCCGCCGCCTGCCGGTACGACGTACGCGTTGGTGTTGCCGTCGTTGTTGGCGCTGAACGCGAGCATCGACCCGTCCGGCGAAAAGAACGGAGCGCTCGCAATTCCGACGCCGGCGATCAAGCGATGCGCCGTGCCGCCGCCGCGGCCGACCACCCAGAGATCGCCGCCGTACACGAACGCGATCTGCGTTCGACTCACGGTTGGGCTTTGCAGCAAGAGCGGCTCGCTTGCCCGGGCTAATCCCGAACAGGCCGCAACGAGCGCAAAAACAAGCAAGAACGATCGTATGAAAGCCATCGGGGTCCCTTCTCCGCGTCCGCGCCTCGGTCCCTACGCGTGTCGGCGGGTCAACGCCGAGAAACGCAAGAACCGTTCGCCCTATGATGTTTGCCGGACGTTTCTGTGCCTGTGCGTTGGCGTTCGCGGCGTCGAGCGCCGCCGCGCTTGCCTCGGAGTCGCCGTCGCCGCCGACGCCGCTGCCTCGCCCGTTCGGGCGCGGATATGCGACCACGCACGTGACGGCCTTTGCGCCGTACGCATTTGAAAGCACGCTCATTCGCGTGCACTTCGACGTCCCGGGCGGCGTGGTATTCGGCGACGAAATCGCGATCGTGCGCGCCAAGCGGGGCGCGCTCGCATCGTTACCGTTCAATTCGCTCGGCATACGCTACGACGGCATCACGGTGAACGGAAACGCGGCGTCGTACTCGCTCGACGCCCCGCGCGAGTCCCTTGACGTCCGTCTGCCTTCACCGGTCTCCGCCGGCACGCGGCTCGTCGTCGAGTTCAAGTATCGAGCGCGCCCGCAACGCGGCGTCTATTTCATCCGGCCCGACAAGGCGTATCCCGGCGTTACGCCCGAGATCTGGACGCAGGGCGAAACGACGGATAACCGTCGCTGGTTTCCGACGTGGGACGAGCCGAATGCAAAGACGCCCAGCGAACTGATCGTGACCGTTCCACGCGGCTGGGCCGTCGTCGCCAACGGTTACTTGAAATCGCATTCGGTTGCGGAATCGAGCGAGACGTGGGATTGGAACGCGCCGCGTCCCAAATCGACCTACCTCATCGCATTTGCGGCGGGACCGCTCTCGAAGCACCATACGACGCTCGGCCACGCAACGATGGGAAACGTCAGGCAATACGGCAACGGATCGCTCGACGTCGATTCCTTCGTGCAGCCGCCGCATGCGGACCTAAATGCGCTCTGTTTCGGCCGAACCAACGACATGGTGGCATACCTTCAGCAGCTCATCGGCGTGAGGTATCCCTTCGAAAAATACGACCAGATAACCGCCGAACGCTTTACGTTCGGCGGCATGGAGAATTCGTCGGCGACGATCCTGACCGATACGGCGCTGCATCCGGCAAGCGAGGAGCCGGAGAGCTCCTGCGACGTGTTGGTAGCGCACGAACTCGCCCAGCACTGGTTCGGCGACGACGTCACGATGTCCGATTGGTCGAACGCCTGGATCAACGAAGGGTTCGCGACGTACTATCACCAGCTGTGGGGCGAGAAGGATCAAGGCGAAGCATCGTTCGAGTACGATCGCTATCAGGCACAGCAAGCCTACTTTGCGGAAACGAAGCTCTACTATCGACCGATCGTCGACTACGTTTATACCGACGCGCTCGAGCTGTTCGACACGAGCGGCCACGAGCGTCCCGCACAGGCGCTTCACATGCTGCGTCACCTGTTCGGCGACGCGCGCTTCTTCAAAGCGCAACGCGACTACCTGCTCGCCTACGAAGATACGAACGCCGATACGCATCAGTACTTTGCGGCGATCGGGAAGTCGCTCGGAACCGACCTTACGTGGTTCGAAAACGAATGGTTTTATCGAGCGGCCTATCCGCACTACGTCGTGACGGACCGGTACGACGTCTCGGCGCAGACGCTCACGTTCGACGTTCGACAGGAGAATCGCGACGGTCTGCCGTTTCGCATGCCGGTCGAGATCGAGGCCGTCGTCGACGGCGTTTCACACGTCGTTACGCCGACGATCGATCGCAACGAGCAGACCGTCGTGATGAAGAACGTTCCGTCAAATCCGCAAATGGTGCTCTTCGATCCGAACGACAACGTCTTGCGGCAGCTGACGTTCGAGAAGACGCCGGCCGAACTCGCGTATCAGCTTGCCCGAGCCGCGCACGTGGGCGATCGAGAGTGGGCGCTGCATCAGCCCGGAACGCCGCCGGACGCCGTCAGAGCGGCGGCGCTTACCGATGCCTTCTACGGCGTGCGTGCGGACGCCGTCGAAATTGCCGCGCATTTAGATGATGCCGGCACGGTCGATACCGCCCTGCACGATCGGGATAAGCGCGTTCGAATCGCTGCAGAGAAAGCCGCCGGCGAGCTAAAGACTCCGGACGCGGCGCTGATCGCGGATCTCAAAGCTTTAACCAACGATGAAGACCCGAACGTCGTCGCCGCAGCGCTGGCGTCGCTCGGATCACTAAAGCCGGACGGCATTTACGACCAGCTGCTCGCGGCCTTGCAGCGGCCGTCGTTCCGTCAGGGAATTGCGATCGGAGCGTTGCGTGGGCTGGCCGCATACGGTGACGCGAAGGCCATCCCGCTTCTCGAGAAACGCACGGCCTACGGTACGCAAGAGCAGGAGCGCAACGCAGCCGTCGTGGCGCTCGCGCAGCTCGCCGTGCGTACGAATCAGACGCAGGCCGTCCTGCCGCTGCTGCTCGAGATCGTCGCGCACGATCCGCTGATCGCCACCCGCGCCGCCGCGACCACGGCGCTCGGCATTCTCGGGGACGCCGGCGCGAGTGACACGCTGCGGCACGTCGAACGCAACGACTCCCAGCTGATCGTGCAAATCGACGCCTGGAATGCGATCATGGCCATACGAGATGCGCAGGCGATGCGCGCCTATGAAGGCCAAGCGCGCTAGTTGTCCGGCACTCTTCCGGATGGTTTCATGTGCAGGAAGAAGTCCGGAAAGACCGGCGCGGGAATCTGGCGGAACGCGCGCGGTTTCTTGGTGAAGTCGAAGGCATCGAGCATGCTGGCGGCCCGCGCGTCGGAGTACCCCTCGGCTACTGAACCCAGCGTTGGTAAGCCGTACGTTTGCTCGACGAGCTTCAAGACGCTGCCGAACTCGTATTGCGTGTGAATCACGTACCCGCGACGGACGTACGGCGAGATGATGATGCATGGGACCCGGATGCCCAGCCCTTTGAAGTCCAACTGCGGCGGCGGAAGATGATCGTACCAACCGCCAAAATCGTCCCACAGTAGGACGATCGCGGTGCTGTTCCAAAACGGACTCTGCCCGATCTTGTTCACGACCGCCGCGACCCACGACGGTCCGAGCGTCGTTCCACTGCCGGCGTGGTCGGAATATTGCCAGTCCGGCGTTACCCAGGTTACGCCGGCGAGCTGCCCCGCGTCGATGTCGGTAAGGATGGTCGGTGGCGGCGTTATAACGTTGTTCCAATCCGGTCCGTATCGAACGTTCTTGATCGAACTGAACGACGACCAAGCTCCGCCGATCCAATCCCCCGAGATCGACGGTGCGTAGAACTTCCACGATACGTGCGAAGCGTCGAGCGTATCTGCCATGGTTCGTAATTGCGTGAAGCACGGGAACGGGCCGTTGAGCGAGTCGTAGTGCCCGTTCGCGTCGATCGTCGGCGTCACCGTGCCTACCGGCGCCTGGCAATCCCACGGCGATGCCGATGGAAAGTCGACCATCGCTTTGGTGCGCGAAAGGTTCGTCGTCGACGCAATCAGATCGATATGAGCGCTCCAGCTCTCACCATGCGTGGTCGGGAACATGTGATCGGCCAGCGTGTATTCTTGCGCCATCTTCCAATAAGGTTTGATATCTGAGCGATTGACGAATCCGTAAGCCATCTTGGGGAAGCCGTCCATCTTGTCCCCGTCGAAGTCGTGAATGCTCGAGTTGTAGCTATTGTCGAGGTCGGCCGAGTTGAGACTCACCTGATGCAGCTTCATGCGATGGCCGCCCATTTTCCCATAGCCGATGGTATCCGCGTTCGGATATCCCTGAAATAAATTGTCGATCGTGCGATTCTCTTGCACGATGATGACGATGTGTTTGATCGGTGATTTATCGCCAACGTTCCCAACGCTCGTAGAGAGAAAGCCTGCGTTGCTTGGACCGGCCGGAACCGGTGCCTGGGCCGCACCCGACGAACAGCCAACCAGCCCAGCGAGCAATACGATAGAAAACTTCCTCATCCCGGCCATCGTAACACACCTCATTACCCGGTCGGAGCGGGCGCAATAAGGCAATGGAGTTGCGTCGTATCGGGGCGGCTTAGCTAGCGGGGTCGTCCCCGTCGGCCACCAATTGGACGCGCCGGAAAGTCGCCGTACCCGTCACCTCTGCGAGTGTCGACCGAATGTCAAACATCGGCTCTAGGCCGGAGACTTTGAAAAGTCGCGCTGCGTTACTGGACGGGCTAACGACGCTCAGGGCTCCGCCGAGCTCTGCGACGTTCCTTTGCAAGCGGATTAGACAACCGAGAACAGTGGAGTCGATATACGTCGCCGAAGTGAGGTCAATAATCACCGTGCGCTGCCCCATGGCTTGACCGAAAGCCTCGTGCAGCCGCGCGCGCTGCGATAAGTCAAACTCGCCTACTAGGGAAAAAATGGTCCCGAGCGGCCCAATCTCGTTTAACACGGCGGGTGGTTTGCCGAAGCCCGTTCGTCGACGACGACGAGAGCGAACGTTCTCATTGAGGTGGGCCTGACTGCCGGTTTCACTCCGACCCCTAATGGTGCGCTCTTTTTTCAAAAATAGATAGTAGTGGTGCCGATTCTACAGGCTTTTCTTTCGACCATAACCTTAACGTTGCTCGGCGCAGTCGAGGCAGGTCGTCCGCTTCGCCTACCGTCAGCATCATCGCCAGGTTCCAGCGAGCTGGAAGGGAAGCCGCGTGTTCGGGTCAGTAAAGTGGTATCGGTGCGACCACTTCGAATCAGCGCGCTGCTAAGCGCGCTCGTCGTCCCGGTGCGTGTCAAGGGACGTGGGCTGACGCAACCATCGTTCATTTGGACGCGATCGCGGCTTCCGGCGTCAAGGGACTTGCTGTTGTTTCAATTGGATGCACGTACCCCGGGTTGAGTCATCGCTGTATGCCCGACGGCAGCGTCATACAGTCACAGATCACTGCAGCCAACCAACGCTCAGCCGAGTACCGCGTCATCCTCGTAAAGGGCGACTGCGTTCGGCCTCCGTCAAGTGGCGTGGAACTCGGCACCGGCGAAACGGCCAAGAGCCGTGTAGACTCCAAGCACCTCGACATGCCGATTAACGCGCTCATGGGCGGCGACTACGCCGTAATCGTGGTGTCGTCGACGCGTTCGATCGTTGCGTGCGGGATGATTCTCCGCGACGGCTGAAGGGGTTGTCGAGCACGAGCCCTCCCGCGGCATTCTCATGAAGTCCAAGGCCGAGCGTCCGTGCTCGGTTTCGCGTTTTTCCTTTTTGGGATAGCCGCGTTCGATAGGATGTTCTTAGACTAGTCTAAGCTCGGTCTTTAACTACTATGAAGAACCATGAAGGGGAGGATCAATTGGTTGCAGGGTGCGGCGCCGGTCGCACCTTCTTGGGAGAAGCTCTTTAGTGCGGCGATCGGGGAAGTGCCGGCGATTCTAAGAACGTTTGCCGCGTCTTGGTGCGTCTGATAATGAGTGCGACACTGTATACGGTCCGCATAGGCGAGCACCACTGCTTCGCCCGCGGGGTGACGTATGAAGCCATGCTAAGGCTTATCGTTGAACGAACCGTCCGCGCCGCTCTCGCCAGATCGATCGACTCGAGCAATTGGGAAGACGAACAGCTAAGGCACAAAGGGCTAGCGTCGTTTCAGATCTGCCAAGGCAGTAAAGCGATTTGGAGCGATCCTGTGCTCTTTTGCGAAGAGCTCGCCGCGTCCCGCGAGCTCAACGTCGACGAAGCATTCGCAAAGGAGAACATCCTGAGCCCCGATCTCTACGTTCGTCTCGATCGCGACTTGCGGCGCCTATGGCGCGTTGCCGGCTACAGGGTTCCAAGTTTGCGGTGCGGGATGAAACCGCTATTCCGTGAGCTCGAGCAAGATGCCGCTCGTTATGCCGAGGACGCAAGAGAAAGCGTCGTTAACGACGTTATAAACCTGTTATTTCCGAGCGATGTTTGTGGAACCGTTCTGCCGCAAAATCGGGGCGAGGATTAGTGCGCACGCCGTGTCCAGACTCGTAGGTTCCTCGGCTGAAAGGGAACCGACCAGAGGCGAGGAATCCGCTGCCTCCACATCAAGCGCTTGCGGGAGAAGGCGAGCCATGGACTTGCAAAGGACGAATCTCCTCGAACGGACCTGGCGGCCAGGGATGTACGAGCGGTCTGGCGTTACGTGGTCGCAATTGGAGGCCGGCGCCTTTGAGACGCGCTTCAGTTTCCTCGAAGCGGGTCCCATCATTATCTCCAGCAGAAGTTACAATGTGGGCCTTAAGGCGGCCGCCACTTTGGTACCAAACACTTCCCTTCTCGCAGTCGCCGCCGACGCCCGCACCCGCGCCCGCTGTCTAGGCAGAGAATTCGGCTCCTCAAGTATCGCTCTGGCTCGCACATCCAACGAGATGAGTACGGCGGGTCCCTCTTCGTTCTGCTCGGTCCTGATCCACGAAGAACTCCTCGCGCGGGAGTTTGCCACGACTCCGGATGTACTCGCGTTGCTTGAAAAAACCCAGAAAGCACAATTGGCAGACGACCCCTTCCACGCCAATCGGCTCCGTACGGCGATCATGCGCTTTTTCTACCTGCTTCACGAATCCGATGAATCGATGCTACCCGCCGGACTTCCCGCAAAAAGCGTTTATGGTCTGTTGGTGCCGCTGGTGGCAGATGCATTGGAGCGCTTCGACACTCACAGGTCCGAAGGGTCAAAGTGCTTGACGAAGCGATTGGCCGCCGTTCGAGTCTGCGAGTCTTACATGCACGAACACAAAGATGAGCCCGTCACGCTGCTAGATCTGTCCCGGATATCGGGATTCACGTCGCGCTCTCTTACCAATGCATTTGAGGCTGTCACTGGCTTTACACCGGCAGATTACTTAAGACGACTCAGGCTTACCGGCGCCCACCGCGCGTTGGTCCTAGCCGATAGACGAAACACGAAAGTTACAGATGTAGCGACCGCCTGGGGATTTTGGCACTTGGGCCACTTTTCTCAAAACTATCGGAAAATGTTTGGCGAGATGCCTTCGCAGACACTCCTACACTCCCGCTAGTGTTCTCGTGGGACGCACGACCTGGATGCGCTCCCGCTAACGTCGATCAAGCACGAAACGTATGAGCGTTGGCGCTTAGAATTACCAGTCGTTACCTATTTCGCGACCAAATCGTGACCAAAGCAATTGATCACAAAGTTGCCGCGTCAGGCCCTTCGCCATACCATCCGCTGGCTCGGAACGCGAGCGAGCAGCCTCAGTGGGTGCTTGTTAAGCACGCACCGCTAATCTCAGCATAAACTTTCGAGGGCCCATCGGGTCCACTGCTGAATCTCAGTCGGCTGCCGTAGGAGGGCACAGGCATGGCGTACTTTACCGACGATTCGCTTCTTCCTGAGAACATGGCCCCGCTCATGATCACGGCGGCGCCGTACGGCCCGATGTGGATGCCTTCTGACGGTGCGCCGGGATACATTCCCCTCACCTGGGACGAACAGGTTCAGGCGGCGGTCGATTGTTACAACGCCGGGGCGACGCTCCTGCACATTCATGTCCGCGACCCGAAGACGGGCCACATCTCGAAGGACTTCAAGGAATACGGAGAGCAAATCGCGCGCGTACGCGACGCCGTGCCAAAGATGATATTGCAGGTTGGCGGCTCCATCTCGTTTGCTCCCGAGCCCGGTGAGGTCGGGGCGTTCGGCACGTACGAGCAGCGCCACAAGTTGACGACGATCGATCCTAAGCCGGACCAAATCACCGTTTCGTGCGGTACCTCGCTTTACGACTTGACGGCATTGCATCCGATGGACGCCTTCGAGGGGACGCGCCTATGCAACGAAGACTCGATGCATGGAATCTCCAACATGGTCGCCGATGCAACGCCGGATTTCTATGTCGAAGAGACGCGACTGTGCGTGGAACATGGGATACAGCCATACTTCGCACTTCCCCACATCCACGGGCTAGAACTTGTCGAGCGCATGGTGCGCCGAGGGGAGTATATGGGGCCGATGAACGGTTTCTTTAGCACCGGCGGGGGAGGTATATGCGGCGCAAACCCCTTCGACTTAATGGAACTCGTTCGCCGCACGCCCCACGGCTCGTTCTTTACGTACCAAACGACGTTCCGCCTGACCCATCCCATTTCGATGATGATGATTGCGCTCGGACAGCATACGCGAGCCGGCATTGAGGACAATCTCTGGGACGTGAAAAAGGGCGTGCGAATGAACACGATTCAAATGATTGAGAAGCACGTTCGTATGGCTCGCGAGATTGGCCGCGATATTGCTACCCCCGAACAGGCGCGGCAAATGTTGAAGATTGGCGTTACGTACAAGTCAACTGAAGAGACTCTGGCGAATCTTGGCCTCCCGCCGAACCGCGAAGCCGGACACCAAGGTTTCTTGGTTCACAAGAGCGACGGCAAGCTCAGAGAGACGGCCGTCGCGGGTTCCGACGGACACTTACTCGCCTAAGGCCGCCGACGCGAGAGAGGAGATAAAGCATGTCCGGTGATGGAAACGGGCCGTGGGACGCGGCGGCTTTGGATACGCTCAGGCGCTGGGACCCCGCATGGAGCGCGTCTGTTGAGAAGGTAACGAACGACGCATGGACGGGCGCGCTCGATCGCAAGACCGTCGAACTCATTTGCGTCGCGATTAACGCGGCGTGTACGAACCTCAACGAGGATGGTACGCGAAGACACATCCGCAGGGCGCTCGAAGCTGGAGCGACGCGCGATGAATTGCTGACGGTATTAAAGATGGCATCGCTCTTATCGATTCACACGTGCAGTCTTGGCGCGCCAATCCTGATAGAAGAGTCTAAGGCGGCCGGCGTCATCGCGAAAGTGAAGCGGGCAGAGACTCCGATGTGCGATCGTATGCGCGCCGCCGGGCAATGGAACGTCGCGTGGGACCCGTTCTACGATATAGACCCCGTTTGGACCGAATCGTTCATGGTTTGCGGTGCGCCCGTTTACTCTGGTAACGTCCTCGACAAGAAGTTGGCGGAGCTGCTAAGCATTGCTTTCGACGCATCGTATACGCATATGTACGCTCCCGGTACGCGCCGTCACATAAAAGCCGCGCTCGAACTCGGCGCAACGGTCGAAGAGATTATGGATGTTCTGAAACTGTGCGTAGCTCAGGGAGTGCAGGCGAGTAATATGGCCCTACCGATCCTCGAACAAGAAGTTGCACGACTACAACGGGCGTAGCCGCAACCCTTCGACGAACAGATTTCCTGGCTAGGGCCGTGGCGAGCAAGGGCCATGCGTTTGCAAAAGGAAGGGAGTCGGCGCCAGTTCAGGCTAAAAAAACGTAAGCGCGGAGAGCCCGACAAGCTTGTAGTTCGGCGTGTCAATATTGGAAGAACCTGAACGAAAAGGGGTAGGTGTACGACCGGCCTTCGCTGGCCGCAATGGAGCCCTTGATGATGAAGATGATAGAGGCGACCGCGAAGCCGAGGACGATCGCCAGGATCGCCGCCCACACTGAGATGATCCCGACCGAGTCGTCGACGTGCCCGTATTGGTCGACTCGCGCGAGGATGCCTACGACGATGAGCGCTAAGACGATTGAAACGGCTGCAACAATCGAAAGGATCGCCGCGATCGACACGGTGAGCTGATAGTTGAGCGACGCTTTGGCGTGCTGACCGACGAATGGCGCCTGGCCACGCGCCAGGTAGACGACGAGCGGCCCGAGGATGTGACCGAGCGGAATACCGACGATGGCAACGAGCGCGCTAAGATGTGCCGCCATCGCCCAGTTGCGGTCGTTGGCGGTAATGGGCGCCTGCATCATGACAGTGGCGGCTTGGAGGCCGCGCGAAAATGGCCTTCTTGCGGCTACGGCTAGCGGCGCGTTGCGATCTAAGAGCCAGTCGCAGCATTCGGCGCCTTCGAACGTCGTAGACTCCATAACCCGAGCACAGAGAGGATGGCGGAGAAGGCGGAACTCACCGCGAGCGCGAGGAGGGTCCAAACGAAGAAGAACGCTCCGCTGGACGCAGCGAGCGTGCCGGCCGGCAGTCCTCCCGAACCGCTCACATGAACGGTGAAGACGACCATGCCCGCGGCCGATCCGAGGAGCATGATCGTGTACCCCGATCGCCTTTCGGTGAGCACCAGCGTTCCGTATAGCCAGACGACGAGTACCGCCACCACTATGACGCTTGATGCCGCTGACTTATCGGATCCATAAACGATGTCATCCGTCAGGTGAAGCGACACTAGGAGGATCGAGAGCAGAGACATGGTGGTTAAGGCGATGTTGCACTTCATATGAACTCCCGGGTTGGAGGCAGTGCTCGTGTTAGTCGAATCTAGTGACTAGTCGAAATCAGCCATTACCGGTTGCGTGAGCTAATGGTGAGCAGGCCTTGGATTTGCTCACGCAAAGCTTCGGAGACGGTTCCGTCGCCCGCTACGTTGTGCGTCCCCAAGCCTGCGCGCCGATCTTCCATCCGTCACGCTCCTTGGAGAACGTGTATGCGAGAGTCCCGGTCCGAGCGGCCGTCTGACCTTTAATCGTCACCGTAAGGGTCCCGGAGATAACTGCGTACGCAGACGAACCCTCGACGTTCCAGAATCCCATCTCGTACGCCATGTGCTCGTACGTCACGCCGAGGCCCTCGCGCCATTTCTCTACGTCAGCGAGCCACTTCGCCGGGCCATCGGGGTTCAACCAACGGTAGGGCGCGATACCGTCGATGATAATTGCGTCCGCGGCAAAGACGCTGTGAAAGATTTCAAGGTTCTGTGTATTGAAGCCCTCGATATGTTTCTCGATTAAACTCAGGATTTCGGGGGGCGGGGCGTCGGACACGGTTATCCTCCAATGCGCGGTTGTCTCGCTCATCACCCGGTACCAAGGCTAGAGTATTGACGGACCTAATGATTGTACTCCAGCTACGCCTTGATCGCCACTTGGCGGCAGCAAGAATTGAAGGGACCCGACGGTTATTTTACCAAATCCGTTACCAAGTCGCCCTTCCGGGGTATCTCGGCAGGCGTGACGTGACGGGAAAGGCCCGTAAAATAAGGATTAGCGGCGGCACGGATAGATGGCTGAAGCCTCGATACGTTCCCGCAAGCGTCTGTAAGTGCTTGAAAAACATTGGTTTTGGGGGCAAGTCGACACTTACCGTAACGTGCGGCGTGAGCAAACGGTGAGCAAAGCTCGATCTGCTCACGCCGATCGGTACCAGCGAACTGCAACTCGAACGGACAAAGATGCTGGCGTTTGCAACAGCAACCCTGGAATGAGCTAGATTCGCTAAAGGGCAGTGCCGACTGACGTGTCGCGCTCCGAGCCGGGTGCCAACCATCCGTGTTCTTCGCGACTTGCTCGATCCGTAAAAAGCGAGTCGTTACGCGCTATCTGTGGTAGCGTCAAAAAATCCTGCGGCAAAGGACCCCGCGGGGCGACCGACCAAGCTCCCAAGGGACCGTCGTCCGTGGAGGTTTCGTGCTCGTAGCAACGATCGCCGCTTTGCTCTTTCCCTGACGCCCACGACCGGAGGACCGCGATGTCTTTGGAGTTCGTGAATACGTTGGCGACGTGCGCCACCTTCGTAGTGATTGCCGCCACTGCTATCGCAGCGATCGTCCAGCTTCGCCAGCTGCGGGCAAGCAACCAGATCGTTGCGTTCAACGAGCTTCGCCAGGCCTACGAGAACCCGCACCTGGCCGCGGCGCATAAGTACATCGACACGCAGCTTGCGCGAGATTTAGAAGATCCAGCATTCCGCCACGCCGTTGCCAATCGATTCGCAAGAACCGACGAAACGCATGGTGCGGTGAAGCACCTGCTCAACTTCGGTCACTTTTTCGAGTCGGTCGGGATCGTCGTGAAGGCGGGCTTGATCCGGAAAGACCTCGTTTTGGAGACGTGGAGCGACATCATTGTTGCGGGCTGGACGCAATTCGAACCGGTAACGGCGATCTTTCGCCGCACTCAAGACCCGCTCGCGTACGAGGCGTTCGAATATCTCACCGTCCTAGCACGACGGTGGCAGAAGGAGCATCCAAACGGCTCGTTTCCCAAGAACTTGCCGCGCATCGAAATCGACGACCCGTACGCGGAAGCCGACCACAAATACGCAGAAAGCCGCGCGCAGGTCGACACAAACTAGCGTCAAGGGGAATCTAATGGGATTTAGGCGATGATGCCGAGTGGCGTATCCTCCGCCGAGCTAGCTGGAGTCCCGGGAGTCACTATAGAATCGGCGTAAGCGGGACGTCGAGAGATGGCAGAGTGGTTGAATGCGGGGGTCTTGAAAGCTAAATCACTCGTCTCGAAGAGTCCCCGCAAGGGTTCGTAAGGATCGTCTCTATCGCTAAACCGCCCCAGTTGTAACTAGTCATGACTTATCTTGTGAGAAAAACCGTGATAAGATTCAGCGATCTATCACAGGTAACTGTAGCCAGTTCGCTCAGACGAGCAAAGTGAGGGCGGAGAGGGGGTGTAACCCTCCGCCCCATTACTTAAGGTGCCCAGGGACAAGCGAACTGAGACCTTGAGTTGTGCTTATGTGCCAGTGCTCGCTCCGTATTCGGAATGGGTCGCTCGGTCAATGCGGGAATCCACTGGAAATCTATGCGGCATCGCCGCGCTTTGAGCGCTTAAGGGCGGCGTTCAGCCGTTTCGTGAGCGCATAGAATCCAGAAAAGTATTCCTCCCCTGGTACTGCGACCCGCTTAAACTCTTCTAGAAGCAGATGCTTTAGGTTTTGCTGCGCGGACCGCTTTTCGTCCGGTGTTCCGTTTATTGAAGCCTGCACGACGCCCGAGTTAGCGGAATAGACCGTCTGCACTACAGGAGTTCGGTAGGAGTCCCTCAATATTTTGCTTGCCCGGCTCATTGATGCCTATAGCAAAATAGTCTACGTTCTCTTTTAGGCCGATTCGATTTAGGGTATCGACGAGGCGATCTCGGGCGTCTAAATCAAATGTCACAAACACATTTTCGAAGCGTGCCTGGACGAGCCGCAATATAGTCTGATTTTTTAGGCTGTCGCATCCATCGTAGGAAAAGATCAGGCCGTCAAAAAGCAGTCGATTGCTTCCGTGTTCCTCGCCCTGGAGAAGCGCTAGATACTCCTTGTCTGTGGTGCCTTCTACTAGTAGCGCGTCGTGGCTCTCGGTAAAGAGAGCCGCTTTCCAAGGCAAAAAGTCCTCACTCGCTATTCCTAAGGCTTCTCCAAATGGGAGCATCCATTTGTCGCCGGTCGTTTCAATTTGGTATGTACCGCGCAGTGCGCCTCCGGGGCCCTTATGTCGAGAAACCAAAATATTCGATTCCGGCGCCTGCTGGCTAAGCATCAAAGGGCTATGTGTCGTAACGATGATTTGGATGCGGATTCTTCGGATAGGTCTTGAAGCAGACGCCCAAACTGCGCTTGCGCTGCTGGATGAAGAAAACTCTCAGGCTCCTCGACAACAACAATTGGTACGACGCGGTTAACCTTGCTTTCCAGTTCCTTTGTTGCAAGTGCGTTGAAGATCGCAAGCAAAACTAAAGTCCGATTACGAGTGCCACTTCCCCAATCGTCTAAAGGGACACTTGCCTTACCACTCTCCAACAGGATCACATAGGGAATCTCAGAGAACTGATATTCCGGAAGAGTTAGGCCAACTTTGTATTTTGGCTGAAGACGTCCGAGGAGCTGCGAAAGACGCTCCTGGTGGCCCCTTAAAACTTTTCCCATTTTCTTTTGGACGTACGCACCGACTTCTTTCAACGTGTCATTATCTTGAAGTGCCGGTGCAGAAATGGCACCAGTGTAGAAGCGGCTATAACCGTGACGCGGCGAGTCGGTGGAGTTATGGAAATGCATCGAAGGTGCACTTTGTAGGCGTTTTACAACTTCTTGGGCTTTATCGTCCGTATAAGTGTTGCCCTCTACCGTGATCGCGAATTCGATTATTGGCTTTTCCTTTCGAACCGAAGCCATCACGCTAACCATCATTGTTGGGCCTACGGGTTCCAGTTGCAAATAGGTATTCAGGAAATTGAAAACACCCGCATCCGTCTCAGCAAAGACTTCGAGCTCTACACATATTTGAATTGCGGAACCGTCATCAGCTTTAGCCCATTTAGGAAAGTCTTCGGACCAGCGCAGCGTTGGCCGTTCTTCGAAAGCCATGGGGTCGGCGTGGCCAATAATGTGGCCAACGGCTCGAATAATGTTGCTTTTCCCGGAATCGTTCGCGCCGGAGAAGGCATGATAGTAACCTGGAAGCTCAATCCTAAGTGATTCAATAGTCCTGTAGTTGGTGACCGAGATACACGCCATACGCATGCTGAAGGTGGCCTTTCCCGCTGCCGATATTCAGAACTGCTGGCGTGCTGATTCTTCCTAAGGACCTCGAAGGCTTTTTTCCTAGGGTGGCCTCGGGGTCGAGCCTCGTTCATCAATGACAGAATAGGGCCGGGAAATTCGCCGGTCCTGACGGCTGGTCGGCACCCGCGCCACTCACGGTGAGAAGCGGCGCGGGGCGCTGTTCGTTTCTTCCAAGCGCCGCCTTTTACCGATGAAGCGTACCATGAGCGACCTTTGGGGCTTTATGTCACCGGCGAAATCGAGCCGCTTAGGGCACAAATCGCCAAGCCGCCGCCCCAGTCCCGGCGATGGGTTCAATACCAAAACGAGGCAATGGCTCGCCGGAGATTACCGCGCTGATATCAGCCAGGAGTGGACGCGCATCTGCAAAGTAACCGTGCCCCAAAAAGTCAGTATCAATGGCGCTGGCGTCAATTGAGTCGATGCCGGAAACGCATATCATGGCTGTGGCATCGCCGGCTCTCGCCGCGCCATTAAAATCATGTGAACGCTGCAGGCACCAATCATTATTGGAGGCATATAGCGTTACATTTTTTGAAGCCGTTACGACAGCAGCAGACTCATTCAAAAACTCCCCACGATCGATGTCTGGTGCAGCGAGCACACAAGTCACGATTTCCGGCGCTTCGGGGTTGGTGCCAACGGCCTTTGCGGCGGCAACCCCGGCCTAACTTCCATAGAATGCGCCAATAATTGGACATGATCGATTCCGGACGCTCGCAACAAAAAAAGAAAATCCGCAAGATGCGACGCCGACCACTTGATGGTTGCGGCGTCATGTCCGTAAAGCAGCGCATTCGCTTTGCTTGGCCACGAAAATGCGAACGCGGGTCCGTGGAACTCAATATCCACGGCGAGTTGGGCCGTGCGTTGGATCGAAGCCTCAAACGTCGTTCTGAAACCGTGTACGAATACGATCGCCACATTGTCCACACCAGACTCCTCAATAGAACCGCGAATATCTTTCATAAACGCGGCTTTATCGGTTATATGCACCGAGAGAACGACAATGTGGCGTTCCGAATCCTCTCTGAAATTCTAGCCGAAGCCAGACGGGCCGTCCAACTTCTCCTTTTTTGTGCTTGTGCGGAATACTTACGTCGCAGTGCCCGTAGCTCATGGGACTTGCTTCGTCGCCCCTCTCCGAGCCAAAGGATGACATACTAGTAGGTGCGCGATCGGTAGCAAAAAAACTCTGCGGACTCCATAGTTGTCAGGCGCATGACCTCTATATGTCACGCCGAAATTGGATTCCGACAACCAATTCCGAAAGGAAGCGTTGTCGCTGAACTGTTTAAATAGCTCGGTATGGTCATGGAGTAATTCCAACATGACCCGTTGGAATGCACGATCATATTCAATCTGCGCATTCTTTTATCAGAGTGATATTGAGCATTCTGATACGCTTTGTCCGCGGACACCTTAGCGGGAATCTCCTCAGTTATCACACGCGTAATTTTGTCCGCGTCTTCCAATCAATGCCGCCAAACTGCTCATTAAAGGCGCGAATTCTATTCTGAGCCTCTCGATTTCCGACTCCAGTGTGCTTGCACCACCGCTCGCCTCCGCCGGATCAAGTTCGGCGTTTGCGTCACGCAACGCTATTGACATCGTCGCTTGGACTTCCAGCCTGTAACTTTCCATATCTATAGGACTCGAGAACATCGTGAGACAAATAAATTTCAACTGGAGCCGCCAATTTTTCGATTAGGAAATTCAGGAAGGTTGACGTGAGTTCCCATGAGGCATTCGAATACGGAAGAATCGCAGCCAAAATTGTATGCGCGTACAAAAGATTTAGCCTTCCCCTTGAAAGCCACTTGGGCGTCTTCATCTAGGTTCGCAATATACAACGCGACGGAGCGGTCAAGGATCGGATCTAGCAGGTGCCGCGGGGCGCCGGATAAGTAAAGCTCGATCGCAAACGAAGATCGCGCTTCGAGTCAGCCTCATACGCCTCTAGTTCAGACTGCAAATCATGCAGCTTGTTGGCGTTGGCTTCCCGACTTAAATTGTGGTTCGGTAATAATCATCAAAAGCGCTTTGAATAGTATCGCTATCATTTTGAAAATCAAGAACGAAGGTGTCGTGCTTCGCCGGGTGCGACCGGTTGAGCCTAGATAGTGTCTGGACGGCACGTATGCCGGAAAGTGGCTTGTCAACGTACATCGTATGAAGAAGAGGTTCGTCGTAACCAGTTTGAAATTTATCCGCTACTACCAAAAAGCGATAAGGGTCCTGTCGAATCAATTTCTTCGATTTTATTGCTCGGGAAATCGTTCAGCGTTGATTCTTTGACCTTGATGCCTCCAAAAGTGTGTTCACCGGAAAAAGCAACAATGGCCTTGTACTAAGACTGTTCCGCGCCAAAAGAGCCGCTGAGATGGCCTGAAAGTACTGAATAGCGCGGTCAACCGTACTTGCAACAACCATCGAACGTGCCAGGCCGCCCCACCTTGCGTCGCGCGACGACGTTGTTAAGAAAATGATCAACGATTTAATTCAGCTTTTTCATGAATAGCATGGTCGTGCGATTCAACATAGTGGCGAAGCTTTCTGCGGACTCGTTTAAGGTCGTACTCGGGATCTTGTTCCGCAAGCTTGACGAGGCGATAATAGCTAGAGATAGGCGTGTAGTTCTCAAGGACGTCGAGAATGAAGCCTTCCTGGATGGCTTGCTTCATCGTGTCTCGATGTGGCAGCATGTTTGTTCTCACCGTTTTCTTGAAAAAGCTCACCAAAGGTCTGGAGCGTCTTGTTCTTTGGGGTCGCAGTAAAGGCGAAGTAGCTTGCGTTGCTGAGAAGTTGCGCAAAGCCATGACCCGATTGACTTCGTCCTCTAAGATGAAATCTTCGTCGTCAGCTCCGTGTTCCGAAAGCGCCATGTTCATTTTTGCGGCAGTTCGGCCGCTCTGGCTGAATGCGCTTCGTCGATTATGATTGCAAACGTTTTTGCACGATGAGAAGAGCCGATTTCATCCAAAATAAACGGGAACTTTTGGATAGTAGTGATAATGATTTTCTTTCCCGACTGGATTAGCTGTCTGCGCTGGGATGATTCGTCCGCGAAACCAAGCGTCGCGCTAACCTCAGCAAAATGCCGTATTGTATTGCGAATCTGCTTGTCAAGTTGGCGTGGGTCCATCTCACGACGATTATCGAGTCGAAGACAGACATGCCGTTCCGTTCGATTCCCACGAGTTGGTGGACAAGCCACGCGATGGAATTGCTTTTGCCACTACCTGCGGAGTGTTGGATCAGGTAGCGGCGCCCCGCGCCTGACGCTGTAGCGTCCGAAAGCAAGCGTCTGGTTACATCCAACTGGTGGTAGCGCGGAAAAATCTGACGCATCCGCGTCTTTCCTCGCTCGTCCTTTTCTTTTATAAACCGCCTACGCGTAATTTTTCAATGATGTCCGCCAAGCTTGCCTTTTGAAGGGTGTCTTTCCATAAGAAGTCCGTTTTAATTCCGTCGGGATACGCAGAGTCCGGCGCCATCGATCCACCCTTTATTGAAGGGTATGAACCAGGAGGAGACTCCCTTGAGTGCCGTGCACATTCGAACTTCTTGATCGTCGACGGCAAAATGGACTATGCAGCGGCCCTGCTTGAAGAGCGGCTCATTGGGATTACGATCGTTTTTGTACTGTTGTACGGCATCTTCAACAGTTTGCTTAGTCAAGCTATTTTTCAACTCAAACGTAGCTACTGGCAGCCCATTGATAAACAAAACTATGTCAATGGAAAGCGACTTGTCAGCATTACTGAAATGTAATTGGCGCGTCGCGCTAAAGACGTTGAGGTCAAAAAGAGCCTGGGCTTTGGGATTCTGAGCAGAAGGTATGCCATAAAACAAATCGATGGAAGCGGGTCCGTCTTTTATCCCTTTGCGTAAAACATCGACAACGCCGCGCTTCTGTATTTCGCTTGATATTCGGTGAAGAAACTTGTCTCGTCGGGGCCCTTCGATCGCGGCGCCGATAGCGTCGAGCGAGCGAGCCTGCGTCGCATTAGAAATTTGAAAAGCATGATTGTCTTGGATTGCACAACGCACGATCATAATCGCGATTACTCCCAATCGTGTAGCCGTCGGCCTCCAAACTCTGCATGATGAGACTTTCGAGGCCGCGCTCGCTAGTGTCAGTCGTCTTCATCGTCAATATCTCCTGAGTCTGGGAACCCGTTTGGCGTTTTAGGTCTGATTATGCTAGGGTCGAGCACTTCTAGGTCGATGCCATATTCCGAGAGGACGTGAATGCGACCTTATAATGCAGCGTTTGCTATGCCTTCGAAGTATTTCCGGATTAGGTCTGCCTCCCGCTGTGCCTTTGCGATGGCCTCATCTATTGCGGCGGTCCTGTCTCTAATGAGGTTTACCATATCTCGCTGCTCCACGACATCGTTCGGAAGAGCGACGTGGAGAGCGCCAAGTTTTCCCTCCGAGATGGCCGGATCCTGGCTTCGCCAGACCGACGATCGTATAACGCGCCCTACGAAGGAACTGCTCTGAGCTATGAAGGCGAGGAGCTCGGGGTTGACGCTTTCGCGCGGGGTGAGGACGGCGAAGCCTGTTGACGCAACTAAGTCGTGAACCTCTTCACTGACAAAGTAAACCGCCTTGAGATATGTACGGACCATTAGAAACGATAGTGTCACCCTTACACAAAATGCGCCGTGCGCGAGAAGGCGCGTCACCGAAAAGCATCGGCTCTGGTTCCTGAGTTAGGAAACCAGTAGCAACCGCACCAATATCGATGTAACGAAAAAGGTAGTCGGGATCAGTGCTCTCCGAAAGTTTGTCCTGATTTAGCGTTGCCCAACGCTTTAGAGGCCGAATCTCCCAGTGTGCAGGAACAAACGGCATGCCTATAATGGCTGTCGATTTTAGGCGCACGTCGCGATCGAGTCCGTGCTGCAAAATGCTATCTATGATGCCGGTTCTCTGAATATTCGAGAAGGCCGACGAGACGCACCTTATACTCTCGAAATTCTCGAACCTGCGCTCTCTTGTGAGATAGAAACCGAACGATGCGCTTTTGTTCGTCTATCGGTGGGCAGATAAGTGGAATGTCTAAGAGCTGATCCGGGTAAAGTCGTAGGCGCGATGGTCGGATGCCCGTGAACGCCGACGGTATTCAGTAATCAGTTCTCCTTACCGGAGTAAGAAATCGAGGTATTCGGGGTGAAAGTCCCCGTGCGCAACAGGACGATAGACACCGTATGCCGGGCTAACGAGACCATGACGGGTCGAGACGCCAATCGCACCCATCCACGTCCACATCGTATTCGCCACAATGTCGCCTGGCTCGCACAGTTTATGGCCGATATAGGATTCTGCCTTGAACATGGTAACGTTACCCATTCTCGGTGTAACGCCAGTATTATGCCAAACCGATAGAAGCTCTTCCGCGCCGGTAGCCGACCTGTTGTCAATCTCGCGAAAGTAAAATTTGGCTCGCTTCTGTTCCCAGTGCGCGGGGATGGTTTCGAACCAGCTTAACCTAGCCGGCTTATGAAAATTTGATACGAATCGAATCATTACTGTCACTCGGCAGCGCTTCAATGGCCTCGGCGATGGCGTTTATGGCATGAGTGGACTGCTCCTCTAGGGCGCGTATGGCGCTCATGATTGAATATAGAGGCATTAGGGGCGCATGTTTGTCAAATTGTTTCGCAAACGATATTTCGTAGCCAACTTTGGTGAGGTTCGGAACAACCCACGAATCGTACAGACAGGTATTACCTACTTTAGACATGAAGCCAGCGATACCGCCTTGCTCGGAAAAACTGACGCGCTCTTTGTCTCTCGAGGAGCGGGTCTGGTTCAGAAATTCTACCTAGAAGCTTTTGGTCGTCGATAATGCGCTCGTATTTACCATGAAGCGGATCGCCAAGATTTCCCCCTTTGCCCTTAACCTTCATGCGAATTACCTGGCTCAGCCAATGGGTCGCGTATGCCCCAATTGATAGAGCGTTGCTTTGTGACGTGATGTCAGCTTCAATCCATGCTGTAACGATATCGCCGAGAACGCATCTTGAAACGAATTAAAATCGGATGGGATGTACTCAATCGCCGCAACGTGCTGATCTAACAACTGAGATAAAGCGGTGTTATTGGAAGCTTCACACTCTAACTGGAATCTTTGACGATCTTCGATTGAGAGGTCGAGACGAAGACGAAGAGGTCGATCGACGACGATGCTCCAATAGCCGAAGTCCTCAGCCCGCAGCATTTGAGCGAAATCAGTGGGTTCGGGATTGGCATTAAGGAAGGTATCGCATATTCTTTGAATATCGCTTGGGCCAAGAATACAGTTCTTTTTGCCGAAGTTTTTTCGCAACGGTTCGAACCAGTCAACAGCGTTTATCAATTGAATCTGTTGCCTTCGCGAGGGATGTTTTTTATTTGAAAGCACCCAGATGTATGTTGCGCTATTGGTGTTGTAAAAGAGATTGATGGGAAGGGCGACGATTGCCTCGAGCCAATGGTTTTCAATGATCCACTGCCGTATGCGGCTTTCCCCTTGACCGGCTTCACCTGTAAAAAGCGATGACCCGTTGTGCAGTTCGGCGATGCGGCTCCCGTGAGTAGATTGAGTCTTCATTTTGCTGATAAGATTGGCGAGAAACATCATCTGGCCGTCGTTGGACCGCGTTAGAGCAAAGTTAAATCTGCATTGTCGGCGTGGTCTACGACGAAGCGACTCTAGGCAATTCCCTTTTTGCCGCCCATCGCTCCAAATCGGTACCCCAACTCTTCCCGTATGGGGGGTCCGAAAGCATGAAGTCGAAATGAGCCGATGGAAATGCATCTTGTGACAAAGTTGATCCGAACCGGATGTTTTCAGCTTCAAGGCCCTCTCCCTTAAGGAGAAGGTCTGCCTTACTGATCGCGTAAGTTTCGGCTTTTCTAATCCTGGCCAAATAGGTGGATCGATACGTCCTTATTGTATTGCTCAGCCAGTTCCATGAATGTTTCTTCAGCGACAGTTAACATGCCGCCGGTTCCGCACGCACCATCGTACACCAAATATGTGCCGTTTTCGATCGACGCGGCGACCGGCAAGAACACCAGCTTCGTCATGAGGTCGATGACATCGCGTGGAGTAAAATGTTCCTCAGCTTCTTCGTTATTGTCTTCGCTAAACTTTGGAATTCATTCTTCGAATATTGTGCCCATCGAGTGATTGTCGAGAGCGAGCAGAACTTTCGTTGCCGTGAGTATCCTTCGTAGCGCGTCAGCTCGAATTGACTGAGCTATCGAGGAACTTGTGAATTATTGTCCCGAGGACGTCGGCCTCGACGGTATAGGGAAATGATGACGAAGATCAAAATTCTCCAAAACCTCCTGTACATTGTTCGGAGAACCCGTCAAGATACGCTTCAAAATCCGACTGTAGTTGCTGTTGCTTTGAACGTGAAGCAAGATCTTTTAGTGTGAATGGTGGACTGTTGTGAAAGGACTCCCCGACTGCCTGAGACAGGGCGGCATCTTGATTTTGCGATACCCTGACCATCGAGATGCGCCTTCAGTTTGAGTACTGCGGACTTAGTGGGTTCAGAGGACGGCGTCCAGGCGACGTATTACCATTAATGGAAGTATGACGTCTCGATATTTGCCTCGCACGTAGACATCTCTTAGCACGTCACTCGCGATATTCCAAATGAATTGGGTGATCCAGCATACGTTAGAGTCGGGGAGTTCCTACCATTATGACCTCCGAGGCGGAAAAGGACTGAGGCGATGGTATACAGTCAGGCGCAAGGTATCCGCAGTTCTGATCTCCAGCTGATCGTTCGTATCTCCGTTGGACAAGTCCATCTTGGACTCTTTGTTTCGTTTCGCAAAAATGAGGTTTGAAAAAATCCCACCGAAACGCTCAAGAAAATCGGTGAAGTCGACAAACCGCGATTGCAGAGCAGTGACGCTATTGCGCCAAGGCTCGAGTTTTAAATGAACAGGTTGAAGAGGGCGCCGGCTTTTGCCCCGGCTGTCATGGCTGAGCCTCATCTGTGACGACGTCCTAAAAAAAGCCTCGTATCAAGCTAGGCGAGTCCCGGGCAGTGGCGCCCCCACGACGAGTCGATGACGAACAGCCTTCTAAAAGTTGAGCCGAAGCGCTACTCGTGATTCCTTTATTGCTATTGGCCCAAAAAGCCCCGAGTTACCCCGTAATATGTTTTGTTTCAAAAATCTGTTTTTGTTTTCATGCTTTGTTCGCCTGACAAAGCACAAGGGAGAAGTTATGGCGCAGAAGTGCTTTCGTCGCCCTCTGCCGACACTGTATTCAGTGTCATTTTGGATTCAAGTATCGCCCGAACGGAAGACGCATACCATGCTCGACCTTTCGACCTGATTCGCCGTTATCCACGCCGCGATTTCGCGATAGGATGCTCCCTTTAAGTGCATTTGTCGCATTTGTTCCAGGGCGGTTTGCTCCACGGCGACAGGGAGCAGTTTCTTTCCGACGCGCTCGAACCCGAAGGGTGCATGACGTGCGTAGACCTGGCGTCGCTGCCGCAGCTCGAAGGCTACGTCGGCTATCCGTTCGCTGATTCGAGCACGTTCAACTCCGCAAAGGCTCCGAGCATGGAAAGCATCATGCGCCCGGCAGGCGTTCCGGTATCAATCTGCTCGCTCGCCGAAACGAGGGCGACATCGTGCTTCTCGCAGAGATGGACCACGGCCAGGAGGTCCGATAGGTTCCGGCAGAGGCGGTCCAACTTAGCGACGTAGAGTGCGCTAATCTCACCCCGCTGCATCGAGGCCAGCAGTTCGCGCATAGCTGGCCTTCTGAGCGTCCCGGCGCTATAGCCAGGGTCAACGTATATCTGGCCAAGAGGAGCGCCCTGGGCGGCCGCTAGGGCCCGTAGACGGCTTTCCTGAGCCCCTAAACTGTGGCCATCGGCCGATTGCTCCCGCGTACTGACGCGAGTGTATCCTACGGGAGCGCGCGCGACTCGAGCTTCGGCTTTCGGCCCCTCATGGTTCCTCCGAGCTGTACACTAGCAGGTGTTACTGTACAGTATACCAGGTTTCTAGAAAACCTGAAACTATGAAGCGGGCGGAAAACCCCGCTATCGTGGTAATATCCCAGGGCCATGACTGACAAAGAAAAAGCCTCATTTACCCTGGAGCCACCACGAAGACAAAATTGGAACAGCTTAAGGCTAAGCTCCGTAAGGCGGGCGTAGCTCGCTCCCGGGCGTCCGAGAGCGCTATCGTTGACAGCCTCATTCGCAGGGCTAATTTTGAGGATTTGCTCAAGGATATAGATCGCTAGTACGCCCTGCCCCCACCCGCGGGGGCACGTTGCGGAACGAAACTCCGTTTGAGTCCCGCCATTGCCGCTACCAGGCACCCTGGGTCAATAAATCTCGGTTCCCGCAGCCTGGTGCCTTGAGCCGGTATTTCCGAAATGAAAAGCATGGGTTATTCGGTGATTTGACATGGGTTGTCTGGGGTTTCCGATGGGTTTTCGAGGCAGCCGTCAAAACGACACCCACCCAATAAGGGATTGTTAGGCCCAGCGAGTAGCTCGCTTGATCTCGGGAGTCGCCAGGTTCGGCGGTTGTGCCAAGTATCAAGGCACCCGTTTTTCATTCTTTGACGTGAGCGCGGTCGAGCACGAATAACCAGGTTTCTATATTTCTGGAAAATAAGTGCAGCCAAGTGCAACCAATTGTAAAGTTCACGTGTTATGGGGTATGTACGGCGGGAGCGGAGGCCGCGAGCCTCACGCGCCACAGGCAGCCAGTCCTCGCTAATCCACAGTGAATGACTCGGAAGCGATTTCCGATTCGCTGTAGGCCTGCGATCCGTTCAAGGTGCTGGGAAAGCCCCGTGTAGCTGGGTGCTATTTGCGCTTAAAACGCGCCGGGCAAGCCGCCATCCGTAAATCTAGAAAAGGAGGTCAATATTGAATTTATAAGCGGAGACTCTCACCCGACGATAACTACCCCGTCTGGTGCCATCGTTGCGACAAATACCTCGCAACAATCCTCGTCAACGCGGAAGTTCTCTGTCCGGATTGCTCGAAGCGCAAGGATTGCTGGACTCGCTCTGAGCCAACCATTCGAAAACTAAAGTAGTGCAGCCGTGGTCGGGATTATCGTCACGAGAACTCCCGACCCAACGTCACTGAAGAGAACGAAAGCCAAGTTTTACGTTCGCCTTTAAGAGAGGCGTTATTACCTAATTCACCGTGCTCCGCACGGAAAAAAGATTTGATTGGAAGTGCAATGCAGCAGTTTTGCTGACCTATAAGATATGACAGTGGTAGTAAGCCCTGTGGAGCAGGGCTATACAAGCTCAAATGACCTGGCTATAGTCCCGTATGTGATTGATTTACTTCAGGCGAGAGACAGGCCGACATTTCGTAGATTTATACAAGCGAGTTATACTTTCGATGCTGGCAGGGACGATCCAGAAACGTTGGACAGAGTATTGTCGGCTCTCCGAGAGGGTCGAGTCCGGGGATATTCCGGGGTGAGCATGACCCCGCTTCCTGTTCCAGGGCAGGCGAAGCCGTGCCATCTATATACATATGGGAGGCTGCCAACTGAGTCGGAATTGAGAGAACTCGCAGACGTTAATGACTTGAAGGGTCAACTGCTGACGAAGCAAGCTCTCAAGGCAGCCGGCGAGGAATATGTTCGAGGGATATTGCGCTACGCCGGTTACGTCGGAATAACGCAGACAAGGCGTTTAGGGATTGTTCGTGCGGGCGATGGTGAGGCGTCACTCGACGTCATGGCGACGAATCCGACCACGGGCGTTCAGTACGGTATATCGGTAAAGAATCAAATTGAGTGGCTGTATTTTGGAAGAGCAATTAAAGATTGCTATAGTAGGGCACGAGCGCACGGTGTAAAGCCCTGGTTATTCGTGCCTTTCGCAGCTGAAGCAGGCGTTCAAGCGTGTCGTGACCTTGGGGTTCGACTCACGATCCTAGGGCGCCAGATACTGCCAGCCGAGGACGAACAGAAAAGAAGCATGCGGCAGATGGTGGACGCGCTCTACGAAGCCATCGGTCCCCAACCATGTGAGTTTTTGTACAAGCGATTCGACAGAACTCTTGCCCAATCCATAGATGCGCAGCTGGACGTACGCAACATTCGTAGCGAGGACGCGCTCGCAACAATCGCCGCCTGAAAGCGGCCGGTGACAATCCGAGCGCAGTCTCGGATCCGCCTAACAGACCAGACGTTAAACAAAACACCCCATACTATGCCGTCGTAACGACGGAGAAAGAGCAGATTATTTTGCTGAAATGAACCACAACTTACAAAGAGACGAAAAATCTCAAGCTGGAGCAATCCAAAAGAACGACCATTTACCGACCAATTGGGAAGACGCATCAGAAATTCTTAACGGTGCGCGAAGCTGCCTCCCTTATTCGGTTACCAAGAAGCGGGGTCTACGAGGCTATTCGCCTGGGAATAATCCCGGCTGTAAACCTTGGCGAGCGGCGCACCAGAATCGCGAAACTTGCCCTGCGGAAGATATTCGGCGCATCTGTTGAAGCGATGCCCATGACCGCCGCCTTCGGCCACGCTCCGGAGGCACAATAGTTCGTGAAAGGCTACATACACAAGATAGGAAAAGTCTGGTATACGACCGTGGATTTACCCCGTCTACGCGGGGAAAAGCGCCATCAGAAGTCGATTCGTCTGGGGAAAATGTCCAAGGGCGAAGCCGAGGCCAAGGAACGCGAAGTTCTGCGGCAACTTGACCAAGAGGGCGTTCACCCTGAATCTAACGCAACGGTCGAGGAAGTGCTGAGGGCTTGGCTGAGGTTGGTAACGCCGAGCGAGAAAGCGCAGACAATCTGCCCTAAGACCTTTGCGCGCTACGAGTCAATAGTTCGCTTGCAGCTCGTTCCGCAACTCGGCAAGGTGCCGATCCGAAAGTTAACCCCCCAACATATTTCGGAGATGAACATTCGATTAATGGAAAGTGGACTATCTGGAACAACGTGCCTGCACGTTCACCGCGTACTACATACCGCGCTGAAGTCCGCAGTCACGACGCTCCGGGTAATCACTTCGAATCCCGCGGCGAGCGTCAAGGCTCCTAGGGTCAATCGAAGGACGTTGGAGGTGGACGAGTCTCAAATTGCGCTACTCCTTCAAGCGGCCAAAGGTGAGAGGCTGAAATTCCGCTGTTGTTCCTAGCAGTGACCGGCATGCGAAGAGGGGAATTGTTGGCTCTCCGCTGGAGGAATATTGACTTCGAGGGAAAGCGCATCGTCGTTAGTCAAGCAGTCGAGGAGACGAAGCTTTTTGGGACTCGGTTGAAAGCGCCAAAATCAGGCAAGACGAGGGTCATTCCCCTGGCAGATAACCTCGTCTCGGTTCTTCGGACTCACAAGGAAGTGCAGGACGCGGAACGCGTGGCCATCGGAGCGTTCTACGAGGAAAATGACCTCGTATTTTGCAACGAAAACGGTTCCATCTGGCCGCCGGATACCCTGACGAAGCAGTTCGGGAAAATCCGCGACCTCGTAGGTCAAAAAGGCTTTCGGTTACATGACGTTCGGCACGCATTCGCTTCGATAAGCCTGCGTGACGGCACCTCGATTAAGGAGGTGTCGGAGCTTCTTGGGCATTCCACCCCCGCCATTACGCTGTCAACCTATGCCCATACCATGCAAGGTCAGGCTAGAGAAGCAGTGAACCGGGTGGCGGACCGCTTCCTAAAGACGGAGGAGGCGCCGATTGCTTTGTGAGAAAATGTGATAAATGGACTTTCTCAGCATAAGTATGTGAGAAAGCTCAATCACGGGAATCCCGCATGAAATGGACACTTGCGGGGACTTGGAGAGATGGCAGAGTGGTTGAATGCGGCGGTCTTGAAAACCGCTGAACGTGATGAGCGTTCCGTGGGTTCGAATCCCACTCTCTCCTAGATTTAGCCTTAAAAACCTATGTTTTTCTTCGCTCGGCGGGCTGGTGTGAGCGGCAAGCCGGTGGGCTATGGGCGTTTCGAGGGTTTGAAAAAGTACGGTTACTGCAACGGCCCGAAGCGGCGCTCTAAAAGCGCGCTAATCGCAGCGACGGTTGCGTTCGTTTCGTCGCCGCCTCGAGCCAACGCGTCGTAGGCCGAGCCGATTCCATGGGCAAACTCCGCGAGCGCCTCGATCTCGTCGGGTGCGTAGGCCTCTCCGCTGGCGCGTTGCTCGAATAAAAGAACGCCGTGAAGTTGACCTCGCGCAACGACGGGCACCGCAAGGTCCCCCGTAAGCGCGGTCTCATATTGGTGGGGATCGACTGGCTCGTGCCACGCTTTGAGCGCGAGAATCGCTGGATCGTTTTCGCCGGCAGATGCGGGTACGTCGCCGTAGCATCGTATGCTTTTGTAAGTGCCGTCCCCGTTTAGTAGAAGTGCCGCTCCCGTAGCATCGGTGTGCGCGCGTAATGTTGCGATGGTCAGATCGAAGAGCGCGCAGGTATCCGTGATGAAGCTTGCCTCTTTCGCAAACGCACGCAACGCATGCTCGTCTTCGTAGCGTTTGCGGAACATCACAGAGTCGACGAGAGAGTCGACTCGCCGGTGAATGTACCGCATCGACAGGCCAAGCACGAGTGCCAGCGCCGCGTTCGCGAACAACCCGGTTGCGTGACTCACGCCTTCCAATACCGTCCCAAGCGCCCACTCCAACAGTACGAAGGCCACGACCACGATGAGCGAGACACCCGCGACGGCGAGCGTGCGGCTCAGCACAAACCCGACATCAAGTACGCGGCGCCGCAGCAGTGCGTACGTGACCGCCAGCGCCCCCGCTAGCAGCAGTACCGTTCCCGCTATAGTGAAAGCCAGGCTGAAGAACCAGCTCGTCGCCGAGGGACCGAAATACGTTACCGTGCTCCCCAAGAGCGCGATGGGCAACGGTAGGAGAAGCCATCCCGCACGCGAGCGTTCCGATGGCTCGACGCTACGTACTGCAGCGACGGACGCGAGCAACACGGCCAAGACGGCTGCGATCACCGCGGCCGTCGAGCCTGCAGCCCCCCAGTAATAAGGCACCGGATCGATTCGTAACGTTATCGCGCCGATCCACAGCGCAGCTTGCTGCCACGCCGCAAAAACCAGGAAAGCGTACGCGAGCGCCGTCAGTACGGTTCGGGAACGCGAACGACTGCCATAGCGCGATCCGAGCCACGTAACAAGCGCTAATGCACCCAGACCCAGATCAAACGTGAGCGTTCCTGAGAGCATTGTGAGCGTCGGATTTGGGAATACCGGAGCGTCCTGCGGGAGAAATGCGGGAACGAGACCGAGCAACGCCAATGCCAGCGTACGCCCGTCGCGCGAACCGGCGCGTCGCTGTGCGATCAGAAACGCGCAAATGAGAAACCACACGCCCGATACGATCGGGGCGGCCGCTCCGATGAATTTCCAAATCGGCTCACCTTCCCAGACCGTGCTGCCTAAAATGCTGACGGAAATCGTCTGGGCTCCGCGTCGAATAGTCAGAGCAATACGTTCCGTCGAAATCGGTTGCGTCAATAGCGTAACCCGACCGAGGTACGTCTGATCCCGCATGTCCGCGATGTCGCCGGCCCGGATGCCGGCAGCCGCGGTCGCACCACCCGGACGCGGTGTGTGGAAGACCATCTCGAATGGCGTTCCGGCCGGCGTTCGGTACGAGTCCCACCACCCGAACCACGGACGACCGTTCAGTCCGAAGTTGTTGGTTGCGGTCATCACAACCCAAGCCGCTCCTACGACACATAGAGCCAGCAGAAACCTGCGCCAGGCCAAGTCCCGATTGCTTCGAGGGGGTTCCATCTGCAACCCGATTTGCAACCCTACGTGGCGACACCTGTAGTTAGGGGGCGTGGGTAGGTCGGCATTCTCCAGGACGAGAACGAGGTGAAACGAGTGTATCGCCTCGGCGTTGCTTGGTCTGCTGAAAGGGTTTGTCATGAGCTCATCGCGGTTCCTCATTCCCGCCATCGTTTTTGCAATTCTCATGGCAGGGTGCAACGGCAGTAATGCCGGTCCGCCGCTCTCGGGTGCGACGACTGCGCAGCAGCAAGGTCTTGCGCCGGCTGTAGCTCCGCGATGGAAAAAGGGGAAGGCGATGCCGACTCCTCGACTCGGCGCCGCGGCTGCGGCGATCGGGAACAAGATCTACGTGATCGGTGGATACAACAAAGCGGGTCTGCTGACGACTAACGAAATCTACAATACGGTGAGCGGCAAGTGGACGACGGGCGCGCCGATGCCGACGGGCCGGTTTTACTTCGGCGCGGCGGCGTTCAAGGGGAAAGTCTACGCGATCGGCGGAGAAGTAGGCACGCCCTGCTGCGTTGAAACCAACGTGCTGGAAGTCTACGATCCCGTCCACAATAGTTGGGCGACGATGGCTCCGATGCCGACTAATCGTAACAGCGTTGCCGTTGTTACGGACGGCAAGTACGTCTACGCTATCGGCGGCTACAACGGCGCTCGGTTGGCAAACGTCGAGCGTTACGACCCGGCAAAAAACATCTGGTCCATACTTGCGCCGATGCTCGTGGCGAAGTCGAACGCGAACGCCGGCGTCATCGGCTCGACGATCGTGGCCGCAAGCGGTGTCGGCAGTCCCGCCAACGATGTGACCGATAACGAAGCCTATTCGCCGGCAAAGAACCGTTGGAGCGGCTTGCAGCCCGAGCCCGATGCTCGCGTCGCATCATGCACGGGCGTTATCAATGGATCGCTTTACCTTGCGGGTGGGTCCAACGCTTCGAGTAAGGATATTCGTACCGTCGACGTGTACTCGCTCAAGCACAACGCGTGGTCGCGAACGTCTTCGATGTCGCGGGCGACGGTCGGTGCCGGCGCTGCGGTCGTCAAGAAAGGCTTGTACTGCTTCGGCGGAGCGAGCAGAAGCTTTCCGAGCGATGCCGGCATCAAATATTTTGCGAACGTTCAGATCTACCGGCAGTAAGGGCGCGCGACTCTATCCACTCGGCGGCAAGTTAAACGTTCCATCGACCACTTCTACGAACGTCCGCTCCTCGCGTAAGATGAAGCGCTTGGTCTGTGCAAATTCGAAATTCGCGCGCGCTTGTGGATCGCTCTTAAGGCGGGCACGGTAGGTTTCGTACGAAGCTAGGCTATCGAACCCAATCAAGCCCCAGGCGATGTCGTTGGTTCCCTCGCTCGGCAGAAAGTAGCCGACGAGGTGGCCGCCGCATCGCGGAATGATCCGGCCCCACTCCTTCGCGTATTGCTGGAACTCCGCGCGCTGAAACGGGTCGATCTGATAGCGGATGAAGCAAACGAGCGTCATCGATCCCCCTTGTGGTTGTGGTGCTCCCGCCGCGCGCGAGGTCGCGAGCAACGCGCTTGCGGCGACGATGCCTGCGAGGACTTCGCGTCGGTTCAAATCCATAGCGACGGTTCCAGCATACCGCGGCATCAATTCACCTGCGAATGAACTATCGATTACAGCGCGGCGATCGAGGCTGCGGTGCTCGCACGCAGCGCGCGGGCGATGGTCGCGGCATCGCAGGGCGTGTCGTTGGCGAACCACGATTCGATCAGCCCGAGCTGCGCCTCCGCGATATGGTCGGCTGCAAGTTTAACGGGAATTGAGAGACTCCGCCGCTCGGTGCGGAGCTGAGCCGTCAGGTACGCGGCAATGTGTTCGCTCAGCACCTGCGCCATCAGGCGCCGCGCGGATCCGTCGAGCGTCGCCAGCATGAGCTGCCGGTTCTCGACGAAATGCTGCAGCGTTGCCTCAAGCCGTTCGAGTCCACCGGCTTCGCAGGTCGACGCGGCGAGGCCCTCGACCGGGCGTGCGAGGCTTTCGCGAAAGATCTCGTCTTTGCCCTCGAAGTGTTCGTAGAATGTCGAACGGCCGACGTTCGCGCGTTCGACGATGTCCCGCACCACGAAGCCGTCGTATCCGCGTTCGAAGAGAAGATCGCGCAACGCGCCGAGCAGTGCCTCTCGCGTTCGTTCGACACGCCGGTCGGTTTTAGTCCCGTCGGACACCGCATGGCTCCTTTCCGGACATTTCGGCGGGCGTGTCCGGAACCGGAGCGCGCTCGATGTTACAACTCTAGCGTGGAACAAACGCAATCACCTTCCGCGCTGAGCCGCGTGCCGGACGGCGCTCCCGCCGGCATCGCGATCGTCGTCGCGTCGCTCCTCACCCTCCTGTCGATCGCGCATCACCCGACCACGTCGAAGGCGCTGAGTCCCGCCGATGCCATTGCGGCGATCGTCGCCTCTTCGGGAAGCGACAGGATGGTTCACGCGACCGTCATTGGGACGATGCTGGCGATGGTCTTCGGCTTTACCGTTTACACGCTGCGGCGCGGGCTGCATCGTTCGGCCGTCATCGGCGCGCTGATCGCCTTCACGTTCGGCGTCGCGACGACGCTCGGTGCCGCGCTCATCGACGGATTTCTCATTCCGGAGATCGCATCGCGCTACGCCGCGGCGACGGCCGATCAACTTACCCGCGGCGCGATGCTGCTGAGCGTGTGCGCCCTTGCGATTCAAGTCGCAACGAAGGCCGGACTCGTGGGAATGTCGCTCGCCATCGTGTTGTGGTCGGCGGATATCATCTTCGACAAGGGCTTTCTTCGCATCGCGGGCGTTGTCGGCGTTCTGGCGGGTATCGTGCCCGCGGTCCTCACGCTTTCCGGCGGCTACATCGACCCGCACGCCCTAATGATCGTCCTCGTAATCCAGACGATTTGGTACCTCGGTATCGCAACCTTGCTGCTGCAGCGCCGCGTTTAAGCCTCGAAAGGGCCGCCGGTTCGCGGCCCGGAAACGCGACGTGTGAGCATACTCTGGGGCGCACTTCACGCGCTGCTCGTAGCTGCCGGTATGGCATGGCAAGTAGCGTGGAGTTTAATTCTCGGCTTCGTCTTGTCCGGTCTGGTGCAGGCGGTCGTTTCAAAGGACCGCATGCGCGCGGTCCTCGGTCGCAACGGCATTCGTGAGATCGCACTGGCAACCGCCTATGGCGCCGCGAGTTCTTCATGTTCGTACGCCGCTGCCGCGATGAGCAAGACGCTATTCAAGAAAGGCGCGGGCCTCATTCCGTCGCTCGCCTTCCTTTTCTCTTCGACCAACCTCGTGATCGAGCTCGGGGTGATCCTGTATCTGCTGATGGGCTGGCAGTTTACCGCCGGCGAGTGGATCGGCGGCGTGCTGCTCGTCGCGATCATGTCGATCGCCGTTAAGCTCACGTACCCGAGCAAACTCGTCGAGGAAGCGCGCGCGCACGTCGATGAAACGCACGGCCACGAGCACGGCGACAATACAGTCGAAGGTGAAAATGCGTGGCAGCGGTTGCGGGATCCGAAAACGATCGTGTACGTCGCCCAGAACGCGGCAATGGATTTTGGGATGTTGCGCAACGATCTCATCGCCGGTTTTCTGATCGCCGGCGCCCTCGCCGCCTTCGTGCCGGACCACGTATGGAGCTCGCTGTTCTTTCAGAACGCTTCGACGACGGCGCAGATCGTCGGCGGTGCGCTGATCGGGCCGCTCGTCGCGATCTTTACGTTCGTGTGCTCGATCGGCAACGTGCCGATGGCTGCCGTGCTGTGGGCCGGCGGCGCCGGATTCGGCGGCGTGCTCGCGTTCCTCTACGCGGACTTGATCGTGCTGCCGCTGCTCGACGTTTATCGCAAGTATTACGGCTGGAAGATGGCCGCATACATCGGCATAATTTTTTACGTCACGATGGCGGCTGCGGCGATCGTCATGGACCTCGCGTTTCGCGCGCTTCACCTCGTGCCCACGCGTCCGCTGTCCTCGCCGGTGCTCGAGCCGACCTTCAGTTTGAACTACACGTTCTGGCTCAATCTCATCTTCGGCGCGCTCGCGCTGTACCTCTGGAGCGTGAACCGTCGTAATCCGATGGAACACGGGTGCCACCATCACGAAGCCGCATAGCTAAAATAGCTTCAGGGCGTTCACGATCGTAACGTAGACGCCCCAGGCCAGTGGAATGCCCACCAGCAGCCACGAGAGCGTGAGTTTTACCGCATTACTCATGCCACACCATCGATCACAGCTTCGGTGCTGGTTACGTGATGCCGGCTATCCACCGGCTTCACGAGCAGGTTGCAGATGAATCCAATCGCGAGCAGCCCCGCCATCACGTACATCGTCACCGAGTACGCGTCGGCTTTGGCGACGCCGTGCTCGATTTGATATTGCCGGATGTAGTTCACCAGCACGGGACCGGCAATGCCCGCGGCGGACCAGGCGGTGAGCAGGCGGCCGTGAATGGCGCCGACGTTGACCATTCCGAACAAGTCGCGCAGGTACGCGGGGATCGTTGCGAATCCGCCGCCGTACATCGTGAGAATGACTAGGTAGAAGAGGATGAAGAGCGCGAGGTTACCCGGCGCGTCCGCTCGCCGGCACGCACGCGTACAGCACCGCGCCGAGCGCGAAGAAGATCGCATACGTCATCTTGCGGCCGATGAAATCGGACGTCGACGCCCAAAAAATTCGCCCGCCCATGTTAAACAGGCTCAACAAGCCGACGAATCCGGCCGCTGCCGCCGCCGAAGCGGCGGTCGCGGCGGCGGTGTCGTGCGGGAACTTCAGCGGGAACATCTCTTGGATCATCAGCGATGCCTGCCCGAGCACGCCGATGCCGGCGGTGACGTTGAGAAAGAGCATCGCCCACAAAAGGTAGAATTGCGGCGTGCGAACGGCCTGGCTCACCAGCACGTTCTCGGCCGTAACCAAGCCGACGGATGACGTCGGCATGATGTAGCCTTCCGGCTTCCATCCCGCTGCGGGAACGCGCACGATGAACGCACCGATCATCATGAAACACAGGTAGATTACACCCATCGTCAGCATCGTCGGCGCGACGCCCGTCGAAGTCGGCGAAGAGTAGAACTTCATCAAGCTGACGGCCAACGGTGCGCCGATGAGTGCGCCGCCGCCGAAGCCCATGATCGCGGTGCCGGTCGCGAGACCGGGGCGGTCCGGGAACCACTTGACCAGCGTCGACACCGGCGAGATGTAGCCGATGCCCAAACCGATTCCACCGATCACGCCGTATCCAAGGTAGACCAGCCAGAGCTGGTGCAGCGCGACGCCGCCCGACCCGACGATCAAACCGCCGCTGAAGAAGAGTGCCGCCGCGAACATCGCCTTGCGCGGGCCGACGTCTTCAACCCACTTGCCGCCGAACGCCGCCGACAGGCCCAGGAAGACGATGGCGATGCTGAAGATCCACCCGATTGCGGCAATGCTCCAGTCGCCGGGTGCGGGCGCGGAAATCCCGATCAGCTGCGACATCGGCTTGTTGAAGACGCTCAACGCGTAGGCTTGGCCGATGCAAAGATGGATGCAGAGTGCGGCCGGCGGAACGAGCCAGCGGCTGAAGCCTGCGCCGGCAATAGAGTGCGAGCGGTCGAGAAAATCGTTGTTCACGCGTTCTCCCCCAATGTGGCTCTCTTCGTTCCATTCATTATCTAACATAGAACGACCGGGCCCTTCAACCGGCAAAAGAAAACGCGCGACGTTAGCGAAGAGCGCTTGGCCTAGATTCTTTGCCCCTTCCTTGGAGTGATGCATGTCCCACCACCGGCTGTTCGCGGCCTCCATTTTATTGGCGGCACTCTGCGCTTGCCGCGGGACGAACGGGCCGGCCATCCCGAGCGGCGCTCCAAACGACGCGCGCACGGCATTCGCAGCGCCCGATGCGGACGCGGTCGCGTTCAAGCCATTAGGCCCGACGCATATGACGTCCGGGCTCATCCCGACGGCCGGCAAGACGAACGCCTATGCAAGCGACCCGAAGAATCCCAACGTCATCTACCTCGCAAGCGGGCGCGGGACGGGATTGGAAACGTATTCGAGCGCCGGGATTTTTCGTACGAAGAACGGCGGCGCATCCTGGCAGCCGCTCGTTACCGGTCTCACCGATACGTCGGGCATGATCGCTTCCGTCGTAAACTCGCTCTGGATGGATCCGAACGATTCGTCAACGCTGCTCGCGGCTACGGAATACGACGGCATCTTCCGGACGACCAACGGCGGTACGGCGTGGCGCAACGAGTATCGCTCGACGCAAGCGACGCAGTTCTTCGAGATCGGATCGAAGCTGTATGCGACCTCTGCCGCGGGCGTGCTGGTGTCGCAAGATGACGGCGCGACGTGGTCGATTTCGCTCGGCGGCGTTCAGCCGACCGCGCTCGGTGCAGCTTCCAGCGCACCCGGCGGCGCACTCTACGCCGGAACGACGCTCGGCGTCGTCGAGATTCTTCAAGACGACGTGTGGCGCATTGCCGGGAAGCTGCCCTACACGCCCGACACGCACACGCAGGGTTCCACGCCGGCGGTTCATCAGATCGCCGTGGATCCGCGCGAGCCGGGAACGCTCTACGCCAGCACCAACGATGGGCAATGGGATCAAAATCTCTTCGTTTCAAAGAACGCGGGGAAAACTTGGGCTGCAGTGCTGAAGCGGCCGATCTACAACTTCGGATTGGGCGCCCAGGCGATCGCCTTCAGCGTCGTCCATCCGCACCGCCTCTACATCGGCGGTGACGGCGCCTTCTACTACATCCAAGGCAGCCCGAAAGTGATCGCCTACGAAGCGGCGCCCATCTCGGTGATCGACGTTCGCGATCTGTGGATCGATCGAGGTAAAGGAGATGACAACTGCACGATCGCTTCGGATCAAGGTTTGGACCGGGTAACGAACTGTTCGACGCCGGGCCAGACTCCGCAGGACAAGGTCGTCAGCAGCTCGATCGCCATGGGGCTCGCGCGTCACTTCGCGATCTCGCCGAACGCAGCGACGCTCTTCGTCTCGCTGCAAGATTTCGACAGCCACGTTTCGTTCGACGGCGGCCGAACGTGGGCCGAGACGAACTACTACGAAGACGGATTCAACGAGCTGCGGCCGGGGGACCCGAGCGTCTGTTACGTGCTCGACGAAGCCGTCGGCCTGAGCGTTTCCAACGACGGCTGTCATTCGTTCGCGAAGCCGACGAGCGCTCAGGCAGAGATCGTTCCAAGCCGCCTGATGGCCAGCCCGATCGCCTTCGATCCGAAGAATCCGCTCGTCATGTATCTGCTTTCCGGTCCCGTCGAGGCGCCCGGCATCCAGGGACAGCGCGCCGTGTTTCGCACGACCGACGGCGGTTCGTCGTTTACGAAGGAACCGTGGCCGTTCGTGCATGCGGGTACGATCGTCGTCGATAGTAAGAGCGGCTCGCACATCATCGTAAGCGATCTTAGAAAGTCCGGCTCGACCCTTTCGACCACGTTCGACGGCGGCAAAACGTGGACGACCGCAAAAGGCGTTCCCGCCAGCGCGTTTTGGTACACCGTGACGATCTCACCCGTAAACGGTCAAACCGTCCTGGCGGCGAGCGTCGACGCGTCGACGAACGTATACGTTTTGCGCAGCACCGACGGCGGCCGCACGTTCGTTCGCACCCAAGTCGTTACGACCGCGCCGGCGCTTGCGGGGCGAATCGACGCCGATCGCCACGGCCGCCTCTATACGCACGGGCGCGACGATGACGAAGCATCCGGCGGAGCGCCGGCGGCATTCTTGTATTCTCCCGTGCGTGAAATTCGCTACAACTTGGAGCAGACGCACGGCGTTCCCGACGCGGTGCTGACGACGCTGCGGGGCGCGTTTCTCTCGACCGATAACGGAAGTACGTGGAACCGGATCGATCGAACCACGATCGCGCACAGTTTTTGGGGAGCACGCTGGCGCGGCGGCTACCTCTATCTGGGCTCGGACGGTCAAGGACTGCTTCGTTCGGACGCGCCGGTTCAACGGTAAGCTCGCCTTAGGAGCCCGCTAGTCACAGGAGACGCCGCATGTTCAACCTGCTCGGAGTCATCGCACTGATCGCGGCCGCGAGCTCGCCGTCGCCGCCGCCCACGGCGACCGTCACCGGCATTCCGCTCGACGCGCCGTGGAAAGTGACGATCTACGAACTCGCGCGCACGAAGTTCATTCATCCGGCCTGGGGATGGCAACATTCGGAACGCAACTACGACATCGGCATGAAACTTGCGGCCGGCGACGGCTTGCAGGTCGACACGGACGTCCTTTTTGCCGCCGCCTTCCTGCACGACATGTCCGCGTTCATGCCGTGCGCCAACACCAAACTCGAGCACGGCGATTGCGCGGCCGAATCGAGCGGCCCGATATTACGCGATGCCGGTTTCCCGATGAGCAAGTTTCCGGCCGTGCAGGCCGCCGAACGCGGCCACATGTACTATCGCGACCCCGGCTCGGACGCGGCCGCGATCGTCCTTCACGACGCCGATTCGCTCGACTTTCTCGGCGACATCGGGGCCGCACGCATGATCTCGCTGACCGGCGAATCTGCCCCCAGCTTTGCGCCCGCCGTGAAGTCCTTACGGGCATTTTTAAAGGAAATTCCGCCGCGGCTCCTCACGAAGACGGGGCGGCAGATGGGTGCGGAGCGGGCGGCCGAGCTGCAGCGCTTCCTGGATGCCCTCGACGTCCAGACGTTCGGCGGCCGCGTTATGTAATTTGCCGTACGTAATGAATACGAATTGGGGGCATCAGAAACATGAATCCTTCAGACTCTTTTCATCGCTATAGGGGAAAGTGTCCCCGAAAGGAGCTTTCTGTCACACCATGAGCCTTCATTTGACGGGTCCTTTACGCGCGTTTGCCGCGCTGATTGCCCTAGGCCTCGCGGCTTCGGCGGCAGTACGCGCCGACTCCGGAACCGTGGTCGTCCGGATGGAGGGCACGAACGGCAGCGGTGAATCCGGAACCGCCACGCTCACGCCGAACGGCAATAAGACAATCGTGGTCATCAAACTTTCCGGCGGCTCCTCGGTCGAGCAGCCGGCGCATTTCCACACCGGGACCTGCGACCACTACGAGCCGCGGCCGCTCTACGGCCTGAACGACGTCGTCAAGGGTCAGTCGACGAGCACGGTCAACCAGCCGATCGACAAGCTGACCGAGGGCAACCTCATCATCAACGTGCACAAGTCCTACGACGACATCGCGACGCAGGTGTCGTGTGGAGTGGCTAAGCCGTGAACTTGCTCTCCCGTCAGCGAGTCGCAGTACAAATCGGCGCCGGCTTTCTGGTGGGAGTGCTTCTCCTGGTGGTCGTGGCGGCCATCGTCGTCAATCGCGCGGCGGTCATGCGCTCGCGCTCCAACGAAGCGGCCGCACTGGCCGGCATCAGCACGCTCACGCGCAACGTGCTCGTTCATCTGCTCGACCAGCAGTCGGCCGTGCGCGGATACGTAGCGACCGGCGATAAATCGTTCTTCGTCGCGTTCCGAGCGGCGGATGCGGCTTTGCGTACCGATCTTGCGACGCTGGATACCAGCGACCAAACCGACGCCGTCGACTCGGCGCGATTGGAACAGATCGACGTCGAGGCCCAGCGGCTCGAAAGCGACGTCGAGGCGGTCCGTAAGGACTTTGCTTGGCAGCTCATGCTCGTCGAGAGCAAGCAGCGTTCGCAGTCGTCGGCCGCAATGAAGACGAGTAACGACGCCTTCGACAAGCTGCGCCGCGACAACGACGCGCTGCTGACGTATACGTCGAACCAGGCGAAAAACGCGCAATCCGAGTTCGAACGCGCTCAACAAGAGTTGGTGTACGTGCAAATCGGCAGCACGGTCGGTGCCGCAGCGCTGCTGATCGTCACCGCGCTCCTGATCGGCGGGGGAATCGCACGACGCCTCTCCTATGTGACGCAAGCGCTGGTCAACGTAACCGAGCGGGATATTCCCGCGCTCACCCTGGCGTTCGACCGGCTTGCCGCGGGCGATCTTTCGGCGCACTTTCAGTCGAATCACGCGGTACTCGTCGACAAGGGCCGTGACGAGATCGCCACGTTGGCGCAGAGCTACAACGGCGTCGTGAGCGGCCTCGATTCGATCGCCGTCGAATTCAACAAGATGACCGGCGGCCTGCGTGGGATGATCGCTCGGATCGCGATGGCCGCCAACGACCTCGCTCACACCAGCATGCGCATGTCGACGGCCGCCGGCGAATCGACGATGGCCGTCGAGCAGATCGCCGTGTCGATCACCGGAGTCGCCGATCAGGCGCGCAGCCAAGCCGAACGCATTGCGTCTGCGACGACCAAAGTCGACGACCTCTCGCTCGGCGCGAACCGCATCGCCGCCGGCTCCGACGCGCAGGCGAGCGCTTCGCTTAAAGCCGTTGACGCGGTCGAGCGGCTCGACGAACAGATCGCCGCGCTGGCGGCGCTCGGTACGACGCTCGCGCAGGCGGCGGTTCACGCGCAAGAAGAAGCGCGCAGCGGCGAAACCTCGGTGGAGCTCACCGCGAAGGCGATGGGCGAGCTAAAGGACGCAACGGAAATCGCGCGTGCCGCGATGGCCACGCTCGAGACGAGTTCGAGCACGGTCTCGAAGATCGTTTCGGTCATCGACGACATGGCCGATCAAACCAACTTGCTCGCGCTCAACGCCGCGATCGAAGCGGCCCGTGCCGGCGAGCAAGGCCGCGGCTTTGCGGTGGTCGCCGACGAGGTTCGCAAACTCGCCGAACAATCGCGCGTCTCGACGCGCGAGATTACGACGATTCTCGATTCGATCCGCGCCGAAACGCTGCGCGCCGCGCACGCGATCGCCTCGGCTTCGGATCAGATGGACGTCGGCCTCGCGCTTTCGGTCGGCGCGACCAACGCGCTCGGCGCGGTCGGCTCGGCGATCACGCAGACCGCCAGCATCGCGAGTGAAGTCGCGAATCGTTCGGCCGAGATGCGTTCGGCGTCCAACGCGCTGACGCAGAGCATCGCGAGCGTCTCGAGCGTCATCGATCAGAACGCCGCAACCGCCGAAGAGGTTCGGGCGAACAGCGAGACGGTGCTCTCGACGATTCGCCCCGTAACCGAGTACGCAGAACATCAAGCGCTTGCGGCACAAGACGTCGCCAGCGCCACGACCCAACTTTCGGCGCAGATCCAAGAGATCGACGCTTCGTCGCGGTTATCGCGTACCAACTCCGAGAGTCTGCGCGAACTCGTCAGCGAGTTCCGCAACGTCGAAGCCGTCACGCGCGGACAGGTGATTCCCATCTCGGGCGGCACGTTCGACACCGGAGAAGACGAAGCGCGTTCCGCTTAGTGCGCTAGGCGCGCCTCACGGCGGTGCCGCAGGCTCGGTCGAGCTCGTATGGCGACGCTTCGAGTGCCGCGGCTACGCGATCGCGGTCGGCGCGCGTGCGGTTTTGGCTGAGTTTTGACTTCGCGCGGAGCGCGTCAACCCGCATTTCGAACGCGACGATACCCCGCAATTGGTTCTCAAGGTAGCCGACGTCCAGGCGCTCCATCTCCCACGGCTCCGCCCGTCCGGCTTCAAACTTCGACGTAAGCAGCGCGAGGGTGCGGTAGGCATCCCCCTCTTGCAGGCGGCCGTCGCAGTGCACCGCTTCGTAGTCCCAGGTCGGAACCGTTTTATACGGCTCCTCATACCACCCCGCGGACACGTATGCGTGCGCACCTTGAAAAACCGCCGTCGCGGCCGCGCCTTCGAGGATGGCCGCTGCGTGCGGATTGGCGCGCGCGACGTGTCCCAGCAGCCATAATCCGTCCTCGCGGTTTTCGGCGAGCATCGGCAGATGTGTGATCTGCGGAGCGCCGTTCGAAAACGTCATCAGCAATCCGAAGGGATAGGCGCCGATCAGTTCGAGCGTCCAGGCGAGCTCGTCGACGGCAAAGGCAGAAGGGGTATACATACAGGCTCCATTCGGGCCTGTACCCCAGCTTGTCATCCTGAGCGGAATGCCCCGCGGGGTATAGTGAGCGAAGCGAACGTAGTCGAAGGGCCGCTTACGCCGGCCGGGCGGTCGGTACGAACTCCATGTAGGCCGCGGTGCGCGCGGCATACGTAGCGTCGAAGTACCGTTCGATGACGTGGAGCGCTGCGATAATGCCCGAGGTCAACCCGCCGGCGGTGAGGATCGATCCGTCGTCGACAAAGCGCACCCCACGAACCAGGTTGACCTTCGGGTACGCCTTCGCAAACTGGTCGTAGTACTCGTGGTGGGTCGTCGCCGATTTCCCGTCGAGGATGCCGGACTTCGCCAGCTTGAACGCGCCGGTGCAAACGGACATCGTCAAATCGACGTGCCCCTGGACGTCGCGAAGCGCCTGCATGAATTTCTCGGAACCGTTGGATTGCGCGCCGACGACGACGACGTTCGGCTGGAACGGGATGGCGTCGAACGAATAGGCCGGCTCGATGCGCAGCCCGTTCGTCATTTCGACGATTTGCGTGCTTTCCGCGACCGTGTAGAGTTCGAACGGCATGTCGCCGTTGGGATGCATCGTATCCTGGAACGTTTCCCACGGGCCGGCGAGGTCGATCACGTTGGCTCCGGTCGAGATCGCGAAGCAGACTTTGATCTTCCCGTCCTTCGGCACGGGAAGCGGTGCGGCCGGGGTTGTGGCTGCGTCCGCAGGAACGCCGGCGGCTTTGGCTGCGGAGGCCATCAGAAAACCGCCCGCAATTGCCGCCCCGAGAGCTCGTCGTCTATTCATAGCTATACTATGAACCTTTGCCGGCGCGGCGGGCTTGAACGTTTCCTTATGGGGCGTGCTAAAATCGTTCAAGACGCGTCAATTGCCGCACCTCGATGATAAGGACCGTGGTAGAGAAACTTCAACCCGGGCAGTGGTATGGCCAAGTCGAACGCAGTCAGATGATCGGCGGCGTCTTGTTGTCGATCGTCCTTCACGACCGTCCGCGCTCGATCGGGCTCCACGAACATATGTGGTCGTACTTCATCTTGCCGTACTCCGGCGGATATCGGGAAACCAAGGACGGCGTAACGATCGACTACGACCCCTTCAGCATCGCGTTCCATCCGGCCGGCTTCGTTCATTCCGACGAGGTGTTGGCGCCCGAGCGATTTTTTGCGATCGAACTGCAAACCGAATGGCAGATGCGCGCCGGACACCTCTACGATACGTCGGCTTGGCGTTTCGAACTGCAGCACGGCGAAGCGGTGTGGCTCGCGATCCAACTGCTCCAGCGTTTTCTGGCGGGCGAACTCGACGACGTCTTCGAAGTTGACGCGATCGTGTCCGAGATGCTCGGCATCGCGCTGCGTCTCGTCGATCGCGACCGCCCGCAGCGGGCCTGGGTGAACGACGTGAAGCGCCTGCTGCGTGAAGGCTACGCAGGTCGCGTTTCGCTCGAAGAACTCGGTACGCAGATCGGCATCCACCCCGCGTCGCTCTCGCGCGGATTTCGCTTGGACGAAGGGATTACGGTCAGCGACTACCTGAGCCGCGTGCGCATCCAGCAAGCCTGCCGGCAGATGACGGATAAGAGCGTAAGCTTAGCGGAACTCGCGACGAATTGCGGGTTCGCCGACCAAAGCCACTTGACGCGCGTCTTCAAGTCGATCACCGGATCGCCGCCGGGCGTCTTTCGCGATCTCGTTAGCGGGCAGTCGCCGGCGAAATCTTACTGATACGGATCCGGTACGAACGCGGCTGCAGGCAGCGACTTGGGAAACTGCATGTTCGTCAGGCGGTAGTGCCAGATGCCGTGATGCGATGAGAAGGGCGTTACTCGCAGTTTGCCGTCGAGCGAGCCATCGGTTTGCATCCAGTAGCCGCCCGTGTCGGCGTAGTGCTGTTCGACGCTGCCGGTGAAGCCGCCGTTGCTCCACGAATAGCGGATCGTGCAGAAGCGCATCGAGGTCGTATCGACGACCACGTCGGTCAACTGGCGGCGCGGGTCGTTCGTCCGCGGCGTCAGGTGCAATGCGTGCCCCGGGTTTCCGTTTTCGCACGTCGCGGGACCGCGATCTTCCACCGCGTAGATGCTGGGGCCGATCACCGTTTCGACGGCGATCGTCTTGAGGTTCGTCGGGCGGTCCGGGCCGGGCGTTGCATACGATGAAACCGGCGCTTCGACGTCCTGGTATCCCAGCATGCCGTCGCGCAGCGCGCGGTACGAACCATACCACGTGGGGTCGAAGAACGAACGCTGGGTGACGTACCGCCGATCGGCGTAGACGTCGACCACCTCGCTCTTGAAGTCGTCGGTGCGGTGGCGCAGTATCCAACTGCTCGGAAGCGAACCTCCGCCGATCGAGAGCCAAACTTGTCCGCGAATCGTAAACGGTATAACTTGAAGCCCTTCGCCCTGTCCTTCGACGCGGAACGAAACGTACGAGGGCTGCGGCAATTGGCGCATCGCGTTAACTGCGGCGCTGTAAAACGATTGGGCGGACGGCGGCTCGGGCGCAGCCGGCGAAGCAGCCGGATTCGGCACGTCGGCGCGAACCGGCATCGTACCGAGCGAAACCGCGCATAAGACGAAGAGTCCGGCGACAATGGTATTCGAGCGACGCATATCTGCAACGTATGATACGCGGAAATTGCCGCGCGTGCGCGGCTGCTAACCGTATTCTAAGGCGTTCGATCGCTACGCCGCAGCGGGAAGCGTAAGCCGTACGCGCGTTCCCTTGCCTGGTTCGCTATCGATGTCGATCGAGCCGCCGGCGCGTTCAACCGCGCGCTGAGCGATCGCCAGACCGAGCCCTGAACCTTCGATCGGGTCGCCGGACGGCGTGCGCGCGTCGCCGCGGAAGAAGCGATCGAAGGCGTGTTCGAGTTCGCGCGCCGTCATGCCCGGCCCGCGGTCGGCCACGTCGATTCGCACCGAGCCGTCGTCACACGCGACGTCGATGGTGACCGGCGATTCCGGCGCGTACCGCACGGCGTTCTCGACCGTATTCTTCAGCGCTTCGTACAGCTCGCTTTCGTCGCCGTCGAGCGGCGCCGACGCGGCGCCGGTGACGACGATGCGCCCGTCGCCCGCAATCGGCGCGAGCGCATCGGCGACGCGAACCGCGAGCGCCGTAGCGTCGATGCGTTCCACGTGCGGGCCGGCGGGACGTTCGAGGCGGGCCAACAGGATGAGCTTTTCGATCGACGCGCGCATGCGGCGGCTCTCCGAGAGCATCGTCGCGACGACGCGTTCCACGGACTCGCGGTCGTCGATCGAGCCGCGCTGCAGCATTTCGAGATATCCCATCACCACGGTGAGCGGCGTGCGCAGTTCGTGGCCGGCGTCGGCGATGAACTGGCGCATCTGCTGTTCGTGCCGCGCGCGTTCCGCGGTTGCAAGGGTCAGCCGGTGCGCGACGTCGTTATAGGCCGAAGTGAGATCGCGCAGTTCGACGTTGCCTTCGTCGGGCAACGGTTCGGGCGTGAAATCGCCGCCGGCGATGCGGTGGAGCGACGTGGTAACGTCCGCCAGGGGCGCGATTGCGCGCCGTGTGATCCGCTGGCCCGCGAGCCAGGCGAGAAAGATCGTCAGCAATCCGACCGGTATGACGACTGCGAGATAGTGCTCGAAGAAGAGCGAGAGATCGTCGATGTCGGGCAGTACGACGATCGAACCGCCCGGTACGTGCGCGATACTTGGGCGCAGCCCGAAGAGGGCCCCGAGGGCGTGCGCGTTGCGGCGCGCGGGCGGCGGCATATCGCGCGCGTTGCCGGCCAGCATTTGCTGACCGTCGTCCAGTACGAAGACGTGAACCCGAGTCCGGTTGAATTCGTTGACGATGACCGAGGCATACTCGGGCAGCGTTTCTCCCTCGGCTTGATATTGTGCGGCCAGCACTTCGGCGCGCTGCAGCGCCGTGGCGACCGAACCGTTGAGCGACTCGACGTAGAGCACGATCGCAAGCACGCTGGAGACGGCGACGACGATGAGGATCAGGGCGACCGCGAGAAGGACGTACCCGAGGGTCAGCCGGCGAGCGAAGCGCGCGAACGGAACCTCAGTCGGCACGCAGCGTATACCCCGCGCCGCGAATCGTCGCGATGAGCGATTTCTCAAATCCGCCGTCGACTTTAGCGCGCAGATACGAAATGTAGCGTTCGACCGCGCTGGTCCCGACGTCGGCTTCGTCGCCCCAGACGAGATCGAGCAGGTCGTCGCGCGAGAACACGCGTTTCGGCCGGCGCAGCAAGGTCACCAGCAGCTTGTATTCCAGCGGCGAGAGATCGAGGCGCCGTCCGTCGCGTTCGACGGTGTGCTCGTCCAAGTCGACGGTGAGGCCTTCGTACTGCAGAACGGAGCGCCGTTCGAGGTGGGGGCGCCGCAGCTTCGCGTCGATGTGCGCGAGCAGTTCTGAAATTTCGAACGGCTTGCTCAAGTAATCGTCGGCGCCCGCGGTGAGCCCCTCGACGCGATCGTACACCTCGCCTTTCGCGCTCAGCATCACGATCGGCGCGTCGGTTACGCGGCGCAGCATCGGCAGCAGCGCGATGCCGTCGATCTTCGGCATCATCACGTCGAGAACGATCAGATCCGGCGACCATTCCTTGGCGAGCGCGAGTCCGGCTGCGCCGTCGGCGGCCGAACGCACCGCGTACCCGCCGTGTCCGAGCGCGAGCTCGAGCAATTCGCGGATACGCGGTTCGTCGTCGATGATGGCGATGCGCGGTGCTTCAGAGGTCATTCGAAACGCAGCGCCTCGATCGGGTGCAGCTCCGAAGCCTTCTTCGCCGGATAGTAGCCGAAGAAGATGCCGACGAGCGCAGAGAAGGCGACCGAGAGCACGACCGAGCCGATCGGAATGTCGGTCGGCCACTTCGCCACGGTCGCGATGACGATCGTAAAGATCGCGCCGCCGACCACACCGATCAGGCCGCCGGCCGTCGAGAGCACGACGGCTTCGGCGAGAAACTGACGCAGGATGGTCTTACCGCGGGCGCCGACGGACATGCGAAGACCGATCTCTCGCGTGCGCTCGGTCACCGAAACCATCATGATGTTCATGATGCCGATGCCGCCGACGATCAGCGATACGGCGGCCACGCCGGCCAAGAGCAGTTCCATCACGGTTCCGGTCGCGGAGGCGGCCTGCGCGATCGACTGCAAGTTGCGCACTTGAAAGTCGTCCGGCTGCGGCGCGACGATGCGGTGGCGCGACTCGAGCAGTTGCGTCACTTCGGTTTGTACGGCGTCGATGCGATCGGCGCTCGCTGCGGAAATCATGAGCTGATTGACCGTAGTCAGACCGGTGAGGCGCTCCATAGCGGAGGTATAGGGGATCAGGACCGTGTCGTCCTGGTCTTGGCCCGTTCCGCTCTGCCCGAGCGGAGCCAGGGTACCGATCACCACGAACGGTGCGCCTTTGATCACGATCGTCGAACCGATCGGATTCGCATTGCCAAAGAGCTGCTGTACGACGGTTTGCCCGAGCACCGCAACTTTGGCGGTCGAGTCGACTTCGCTTTGCGAGAAGAGGCGGCCGGTCGCGATGGGCCACGAGCGTATGTACGTGTAGGTCGGAGCCGCGCCGGAGATCGACGTCTGCCAGTTGTTTTCGCCGGCGACGACTTGCGTGCGCAGCGTGACCATCGGCGAGACGGAAGCGACGCCCGGCAGGCCCGCAATCGCGAGCCCGTCGGCGGGCGTCAGCGTCGATGCGGTGCCGAGGCCGCCGCGCGCTCCGGTCGTGGTGACGCTGCCGGGCTGCACGACGATCAGATTCGAACCGAGCGCGTTGATGCTGTTTTGCACCTGGACGCGCGCACCGGTCCCGATCGCGACGGTCACGATCACGGCGGCGACGCCGATCACGATGCCGAGCATCGTGAGCAGCGAGCGCGCTTTGTTGCGGATGAGAGCCTGGAGCGCCAGGCGAAGCGTGGCACGGATGTTCATGCGACTTGTCTTTCGTTGATCTTATCCGCGATGACGCGGCCGTCGCGGAAGGTGACGACGCGGCGCGCGTAAGCGGCGATGTCGGGTTCGTGGGTAACGAGCATGATGGTAATGCCGCATTCGGCGTTGAGCCGCGTGAAGAGCTGCATCACGTCGTCCGAGGTTTTAGTATCGAGCGCGCCCGTCGGTTCGTCGGCCAGGATGAGGCTCGGATTGTTGACCAGCGATCGCGCGATTGCGACGCGCTGCTGCTGGCCGCCCGACATCTGATTGGGATGATGCTTGGCCAAATGCGCGACGCCGACGATCTCCATTTTTTCAAGCGCGATGCGCGTGCGCTCCGCTTCCGGCACGCCGGCGTACACCATCGGCAGCTCCACGTTTTCGAGTGCCGTCGTGCGCGGAAGCAGGTTGTACGACTGGAAGACGAAGCCGAGACGGCGACTGCGGATGTCGGCGCGCGCGTCGGCATCCAGATGCGAGGCGTCGGTGCCTTCGAAGAGATACGTTCCGGCGGTCGGGCTATCCAAGAGGCCGGCGATCTGCATGAAGGTAGATTTTCCGGATCCCGACGGGCCCATCACAGCCACGAACTCGCCGGGGTTGAAGGTGAGATCGACGCCGCCGAGGGCGACGACGTCGTCGCCGCCCAACCGGTAGACTTTGCGAAGGCCGCTGACGGCCACGACGGGTGTCATCAGTGGATCCCTCGCACACCGGCTGCACTCCCGCCAATCGGCGAGCGTGTCCCGGCGGTGTCGTTCGTGCGACCGGAGCGCTGCTGCGGGCTGGCGGCTCCGGTCACAACTTGATCGCCTGCGGCCAGCGTTGCCGGTGCTACCGGCGTCACGGCTGCCTGCGTGCTGGTGATAAGATTTACGGTTACCGGTACGCGCACGGGCTTACCGTTGCGCAGCACGACGATCGTGCCGGTCGAACCTGAGGCGGGCGTCGCTGCGGTTGCGCCGTTCGTGGTGGCGCCCCACGGCGATTGCGCGCCGCTGCTTTTGCTTGCGTGCACGGCTGCGGCCGGCACGACCAGTGCGTCGTTCGCGCTGGCGACGTCGATCGTCGCGTTGGCGGTCATACCCGGCAGAAGTTTGCCGTCGGTATTGTTGACGTTTACGACCACGTCGTAGGTGACGACGTTGTTCACGGTTTGCGGATTGATGCGCACCTGCGAGACCGTTCCATGGAAGGTTTGGCCGGGATACGCGAGCACGGAGAAGTTGACGGTCTCATCGGCTTTGACGTTACCGATATCCGGTTCGCCGACGTTGATGTCGACTTCCATCTTGTTCAGATCTTGCGCGATCGCGAAGAGCGTCGGCGTCGTCAGGGATGCGGCGACGGTTTGCCCGACCGAGACGTCGCGTGCGACGACGGTGCCGTCGACCGGCGAAACGATGACCGTGTGATCGAGATTGAGCTTGTCCGCCTGTACCGTCGCGGCTGCGGAAGCGATCGCAGCTTGCGCGGCTTGTGCGGCGTCGGCCTGTGCCTGCGCCGTCGAACCGCTTTGGCCGGCGGTTGCGAGGCTGGCTTGCGCCGCAGCCTGCGACTGCTCGGCGGAGGCTTGCGCGGCGGCGACGTCGCTTGCATCGCCGGCGACCGCTTCGCGATCGGCGTCCACGCTGCTCTTCGGAACGTAGCCTTGCGCGTAGAGGGCTTCGTCGCGCTTGTCCGTGGTTTGCGCGAGCGTCAGCGCCGCCTGCGCCTTAGTAATGTTGTCTCGCGCGGCCGCGGCAGCATCCTGCTGTGCGGTGGCATTGGCTCCGGCAACGCCGATACCGGCAGCGGCGCCGTTGGCATTCGCGCCGGCTTCGGCAGCGAGCGCTTGCGACTGCGCGAGCTCCGCGTTCGCTTGATCGAGCTGCGCTTGAAAGCTGCTCGGATCGATGCGCGCGAGAATTTGGCCTTTCTTGACCTTACTGTTGTAGTCGACGTAGATCGTCTGGATCGTTCCGGAGACCTGAGTGCCGACCGAAATATTGTTTTGCGGGTTGACCGTTCCCGATGCAGTCACGCTCTGCACGAGCGTCTGTTGCGCGACCGGTTCGGTGGCGTAACGGACCGTCGATTGCGAGCGAACGATCGCGAACGTGACGATCGCGACGATGAGGAGCGCGGCGCCGGCGGTATAGATCATCCAGCGCGGAATCTGCGCGAGCTTGCGGGGTGAGGGGAGTGCGAATGTCGTCATGGCTTGCTCAGCGTAGCGGCGCAGCCAGACAAGTAGTGGAGAGGGTCGAGGCTGCAGATTAGGACGGGGTGAGACCGCGGAAGGCGAAGGACGCGCAATGATCGCCCCACCGTTACTGCTGGTCTTAATGCCTTGCCGCGCCGCGATGACGCCTCAGACGGCGCTGGCCCTAGCCGAGAATATGGATGGGCTAGCGTTTCGGCTTCTGGAAGAGATCGGCCGGCCCGTCGACGAGGCGCGCAACGCGCTGGCGCAGCGGGCCCTTGCCGCGCCGGCCGATGCGTTGTGTTTGTGGATCGACGACGATTGCTATTGGTGCGCCGGCACCGTCGAATTGATGGCTGCGACGCTGAAGAAGAACGAGATCCTCGACGTTCTTACCGCCTACTTCGGGCCGCGCGCGCCGTTTTCGACGCCGCTTTGCTTGATGCGCCCAAACGATAAAGGCAGTGCGCCCCGTGAAGGCCGCGACTTTCAATTCGGGCAAGTCATTCCGATTGCGAGCGCGAGCATGAACTTCGTGCTGCACCGCGCCGAGTTGCTGCACGCGTTGGGACCCGCGCCGTTTACGCCGCTGCCGGGGTCGCTCGGCGAGGATCACAGTTTCTTCGAGCGCGTCCGCGCCGCCGGCCGCCGCGCGGCCCTCGCGAGCGGCATTGTCGTCGCGCATTGCGAAGGCGACCTCGCATTCATCCCCGGGCGCCGCCCGCTACGCGTCCTCGACAATACGCTCGCGGTCGCAGACGATCCACGCACCGATGCAGAGATCGCAGCCGAGTACGCAGGCCGCAACCTCCGCCGTTCGTACGGCCCCGCCGTGGACGCTTTGTAACGATGACAGAGGCAGAGCCACTGCTCACAAAGGGCAGCGCGTTACTTGATGATTGAGCCGGTTTGGACGACTTCGAAATCGGAGCCGGGGATCGACTTTAGTTGATCGAGGTCGTTGTCGCTCCAGCAGGTTTTCTTGTTGTTGCCCGTTCCTTCGCCTTGGAAGTACCAGTTGGAGCCGTTATCCGCCATCATCATGCCGTACTTTTGCATGGCGGTTGCGATGATCTTGGATTGGCCGTGAAGCTTTGAGACCGCAAACGAAGCCTTGAGCCGGAATCGCAGCCCCATGGGCGGCAGATTCTTGCTGGTGTCGCTGCTGGCGAAGTGCGTTGCAGGGTGGATGTAGTCGTCCTGCGAGCTGCCGAACGTTACGCGCAGGGCGTGGTTGATCACGCCGGCCGCAACCTCATCGCACTTTATGAGCGCAGGGAAGATCGCCAGGCCGGCAGCGTCCGCCGAGGTCCAGCCGTTTGGGCGCAGCGCATTCGAACTCAAATCCCAAACTGCGCCGGAGCCGGCATGCCAACTCTTACCGCCGTTGAGCGGCTTCGCAGCAAACATCTCGTAGAGTTTGCACGGCGAACCCTGCTGGAGAACGAGAACGTGGCGGTCGCCCGAAGCGTTCTTGCCGCCCTCGACCGGCGCGTTGGGCGGAATCGGATACGGCCCGGGGTTACTCTCAGACTTGTATTGGAAACTCACCGGAACTTTTTTCTGCGTTGCGGGAACGACGACGAAGGGAATGCCGTACGTCGGATTTTGACCGAAATCCGGATGGAGGTTGCCCGGCAGCGCGGCGATATAGTTGTTCGAGTTCGGATCGAGCGGCAGTTTCGAAACGTCGGCGTTCCACCAGTTCTCGCCGGTTGCGGGCGTCGTTGCCGCCGGAAAGATTTGGCAGCCGCTGATGACCGGCGGTCCGCCGGCCGTCGCGTGCAGTGCCTCGGATTGCGGGAGTCCAGCCATCGTGGCGTTCGAAGTCGCGGTTCCGGAGCAGCCGGCGATGATAAAAGCCGCAAAAATAGCGGGAAACTTGCGCATGGTTCGCCCTCCTTGTTGAGCCAGGTCGTTCTTCCCCACGTGTACTGTTCTTTTGAAGGCGCCCGCTCGCCCGCTTTGATTGCAAGACGGGGTAACTGCGGCAGCGAACGGCGGGCGAATGGCACGTGTAGTCGTCCTGAGCGTGGTCGCGACGCTCGTCGTCCTCGGTTTGGGCGCGTATATCGGCCTTCGAGCCGGGCTCGTGCCCGCGAATGCCGATGCGAAGCCGGGCGGTTTGGAGCGCTGGGCCGCCAAGACGTCGCTGCATGCAACGCTCGCGCGCGAAGCACCGCGCACGCCGAACCCGCTTCCCTCAACCGACGCGAATTACGCGGCTGGGATCAAACTCTACGCCGAGAACTGCGCGGTCTGTCACGGAGCTTCCGACGGCAACCCCAGCAACATCGCGAAGGGCCTCTATCAAAAGCCGCCCCAGTTCGCAAAAGACGGCGTTGAAGACGATCCGGACGGCATTACGTATTGGAAGGTCGCGCACGGAATTCGATTGACGGGGATGCCGTCGTTCGACGGCACGCTGCGCGACGAACAGATTTGGCAAGTCGCGCTCTTCCTAAAGAATATGGACGCCCTTCCGCCGGCGCCGCAGCGCCTTTGGAAGGCCGTCCACATCTAGACTTGACGCGAGCGTCTCGTTATGGAGAGCCGCCGCCCGGATTCGTCGTGTTGGGACCCGGTTCGACCGGCTTCGCTGCGAAGAGATACTGATCGTTGGCGGTCGGTCCCGGCTGCGGGTTGATGACGCCGCCTACCAGGTTATCGTTGTTGCGAAGGTTGTTCCCGAACGCATAGTTCGGAAAGACTTGGCCGTGGATGCTGCCGTCGCTCGACACCGTGCCGACGATGTGCAGAATTCCGTTTCCGGTTTCAACGCCGGGGATTCCGATGTCGGTGACGCTCGGACCGATGTTGAACCAAATATAGTTGCCGTCGCGTCCGCCGACGACTTGGATGAACGCTTTTTGGTAGGCGTTGTGATAGTAACCGCGCAGAATACCTTCCTGAGTGATCTGGATGTCGAGTCTGCCGGCGATCGGATACGGCGAACCGTATACCGTGGTGATCGCGGTATCGTAATGATAGTTGGTCCAGGTCGTTGCTGCGGGCGTATCCGCCAGTGCCGGCGCGGACATCGCGACGATCGTCACGAGCGAGATCGCGGATGCACAGCGGCGGGCGAAAGAGCGAATCATGCTGGGTTCCTCCGGGGGCGTCAAGTCTCGGTGTTCTGGAGGTAGAGCGCTTTGCTGGTCGAGAACGTGACTTGCGTGCCGAATTCGGAAAATCTCGACTTTCGCGGACTGCCCGTTTGGGAACGGCCGTCCCTTGTGCTCGAAGCGCTAGACCGGGTCCCACTCGGTGCCCCTGTATCATTTATAACCGAAATCGAGCCTCGAGGGTTATCTGCCCGGGTGATTGAGGAGCGTTTTGGCCCAGTTCTGGTCGAGACGAGCACGCTCGGCCCGGATCGCTGGCTCGTGCGCATGACCCGTCGGACCGAAAGTGGTGCAAGAAATCCCATCGTCCGCGTGCTCGAAGCAACGCCTCCATTTGCGCACCTGCCCCTTGCCACGCTCGAACGGCTGGCAGCGGCGGCCAGCTGGCAATCCGCTCGGCGCGGGCGCCTGCTCGTTGAAGCCGGTGTTGAATGGCGGGCGGTCGGGGTTATCGCCGAGGGCGTCGCAGCCGTGTCGAACGGCATCGGCGCGCGCGAACACATCACGTACGAAATGTTTCCGCACGAGGTCTTCGGCATCGCCGCATTCTTCGATGGCGGCGCGCCGGTCGCAAACGTCGTCGCAATGACGAAAACCACGCGCATCGTCAAGCTTCCGTGCGCGACGCTTACGGATGTCGCTCGCGAGAATCCGGATCTGCTCTTTGGACTTGGCGCGCTGCTCGGACAGCGTCAACGCGAACTTTCCGCAAAGTTGTCGTCGCAGAGCGCGCTGCCGATCGTCGGCCGCGTCGCGCGCGTTCTCCTACCGCACGCAATGGCGGAGCGCGGATTGAGCCCGGCGATGCCGGCACTCGCGTCGATGACGCAGTCGCAAATAGCCGCGGCGGCGGGAACGGTGAAGGAAGTTGCAGCGCGGGCGATCGCCGAGTTGGACGAACGCGGATTGCTAAAACGCGAACGCGGACACATCCGTTTCCTCGATCGGCAGGGGCTCCTCGAACTTCTGCGGGAGCTCGGCGGAAGCTGAACGGACTCTTTCTCGGCGTTAACGACGTCAGCGTCGAGCGCTTCGCGCTTCTCCTGGGGCTCTCGCTGTTTTTCGGGTTTGCGTTCGAGGAGTTCTACGCCGGAGATCTCCCACGCCGCCCCGGCGGGGTTCGCACCTTCCCGCTGCTCGCGCTTGCGGGTGGAGTATTGTACCTGCTCGAGCCGCACTACGCCGCGGCATTCGTTGCCGGCTTGCTGGTGTTGGGTGCGTGGATCTTTGCGTACGTTCGCGCACTAATCGACAAGCCGGCCGAGCCGTCCGAAGGACCGTTCGTCGTTCCCATCGCGAACGTGCTCGCATACGTGCTCGGCGCAGTGGCGCTCACGCAGCCCTTATGGATATGCGTGAGCATCGCGGTAGCCGCCGTCATGCTGCTTGGCGGCCGCAAGGCGCTTCATAACTGGGCGCAGCGCGTTCCCTATGAGGAAATCGTCACAGCCGGCAAGTTTCTGATCTTGGTCGGCATCGTGCTGCCGCTGCTGGCCGGCCGCCCGGCAATACCGTACACGTCGATCACGCCGTTCGGCGTTTGGCTCGCGGTCGTAGCGGTCTCGACCATCTCGTACGTTAGCTATCTGCTTTCGAACTACGTTTTCCCCGGCCGCGGTACGGTGCTGATGGCAATGATCGGCGGCTTGTATTCTTCGACGGCGACGACCGTCGTTTTGGCGCGGCGCGCGCGTGACGAAGGGATGACGGCCGAACTCGAGGCCGGCATGGTAGCGGCAAGCGCGATGATGTACCCTCGCGTGCTGGTCGTTTGCGCGATCTTCAATTTTGAGCTCGCGCGGCTGCTCGCACCGTCGATGCTCACGTTGTGCGCGCTGGGCCTCGTCGCTGCGGCGCTGCGTGCGCGCGGCGGAAAAAAGACCGCGGAAGCGGTAAAGCCGCCGAACCCGCTCGCGCTCGGAACCGCCTTCACGTTCGCGCTCCTCTTCGTCGCAATTTCCGCAATCACGACCATGGTTCAAACGTATCTCGGCGGCGCGGGTGTGCTCGGCCTGGCGGCGGTCGTCGGCGTCACCGACATCGACCCGTTCGTACTGGGGCTCGCGCAAGGAGGCGCGGCGAACGTCGGGCTCTCGCTTGCCGCGACGGCCATCGTCATTGCGACCGCTTCGAATAACGTGCTTAAAGCGATCTACGCCGTGGCGTTCTCACGGCGCCGCGAGAGCCTGATTCCTGCAGCGATGCTGGCCGGCGGAGCGGTCGTCGCTCTCGTCTTCGCGTACGTTCTTGCGCGATGAAGTTTTTGACGCGCTGGCTCGGATTCGAACGCCCCGGCGCGCGCGTGGGCTTGCGGCCGCATCGCGATGTCGAACTCCCACTTGACTTCGCCGCGGCGCACGCGCGATGCCGCGCCGCGATCGACACGGTACTCGGTGCTACGGTGTTCGTCGACGACGAAAAAACCGGACTTATCGAAGCGGGCTTTGGGCTCGTAAACAGCGAGCGCCTGCGATGTACGCTTTCGCCGATCGACGCCGGTCACACGGCAATCCGGATCGAAGCGTTCTTTCCGGCCGGCGTTGACGTGCCGGCAACGTCGCGGAACGTCGACGCATTGGCCGACGCGCTCGCAGCCCCCGTTCCTTAAATCGCTTGGATCTTCGCCATCATGCCGGCGTCCTCGTGGTCGAGGATGTGGCAGTGGAACAGGAACGTTCCGCGGATATTCCGCTCGCGAAAGTCCGCGATGAGGGTGATGAAACCCGGCTTAAACGATCCGTTCGGAAGACGCGTTCCGTGCGGAACGACCGCGGTATCGCGCCAGAGCGGATGCGCGACGGGGACGCCGTCTACCGTTTCCACGTGAAAGTGGACTTGATGCAAGTGAAAGTCGTGGTCTTCCAGCGTGAGGTTCTTTACCGTCCAGCGCTCGACCGTTCCGACGTGTACGACGAACACGGGGGCTTCGTTGGGTGAGTACGCCCGGCCGTTGATGTAGAAACCCTTCGCATCCTCGCTGAATCGTACGAGGCGCGATGCAGCCGGCGGCGGAAGCGGAGCGGACAACGCGCCCGTCTCGAACTTCGCTCCGGCACGCAGGCTTGAAGCAGGGCCGGCCTCACCGGCGGACGCCCCACCGTACGGTCGCAAGTGCGCGAGAACCTCGGCGGGGTCCGAATCGCCGATCGGCCCAGAATCGAAGCACTGCGTCCGTAAGTCCGTCGGTGCCGTAAGCGTGGCGTAGAATTCAACGCGTCCCGCCGTCGGTACGACGATGTGCGTTTCAGCGAAGCTCGATGGCTCTCCGGGGTACGTGTCGATCGGATATCCGTCGATGCCCACGACATGCATCGGAATCCCGCCGAGGGTAAGGTCCATATGCCGGTGTCCGGTTGCATTAAGGAGGCGGAAGAACACCGGCTTTCCGGGAGTAAATCGAATCGTCGGCCGCAGTTGACTATTGACGGTCTCGTAATCGCCGATCGCGAGCGGCGCGCACGGCACGTTCGCCGTCGTCGGGCCCGGGCCGGTACCCGGCATCTCCATCGAACCCATCGAATCCATGCCGCCTTTCGGCGCGCCGTCGTGGTGGCGAGCCTCGCCGCCGTTGTTGCCGAGCTCGCGAACGACCAGAATGCGTTCCGGCATCTTCGCAAGCGCGGGGACGTGCGCGGCGATCCCCTCGACCACGATCGCCCCACTCATTCCGCCTTGGCCGACTTGGATGTTGGTCTGACCGTGAATGTGCGTATGGTACCAATAGAGACCGGGCGGCTGCGTTGCCGGTATCGGGACCGAATAATAAAGCGTCCGCCCGGATTTCGCAAACATCGTAATGGTATCGTCGGCGGGCCGCCGCGGTGAGACGTTCAGGCCGTGGAAGTGCATGTTGACCTCGCTGGCTGCGCCTTTCCCGGGCGGCAGCTCGTCGTCAAGGTCCACGACGATCGTGTCGCCGGGGTTCACCCGGATCGTCGGCGCGACGTACCCGCCCTCGTAAAGAAACGTCGGCAGTGCCGTCGTTGAGTTGATGACCGCCGCGAGTTCGAGCGTCGCAACGCCGTGTGACGAAACCACCTCGGGAGCCGCCGTGGCGTCGTTCACAAAAGCGGCCGGTCGAATTTGTGGTGCAGTTACAGCCGGACCGCTCGCGTTGAAGTCGCACCCAAAAAGCGAAAGAACGAGGGCAGCAATTCCCAAACGCTTCACGCGAACTCTCCCATCGCTTTTGCATTCGCGACGGCGTTTGAGAAATCCGCGCCGTAGCAACACTGCGGACGATGAACGTCTCGTCTTAAGTCGCCCATAATCTGGCGTTAGGAATGGCGTGAAATACTCGGCCAATCGCTACAACTCGCCATTTAAAGGGGCACTACTGAATGCATCGGCGAATTTTCGCTAGCGTTGCGGCATCCTGCGCGATGCTGGCCGCTCTCTTGCTTACGAGCGCACCGGCTCCCGCAGCCATCCATTTGCAGCGCATTTTTTACCTTATGATGGAGAACCAAGGCTTCGACGACGTCATCGGTCACGAGACCGCGAGCTACGTTCTCGATACGCCGTATATCACGAGCATCGCGTTCAAGTACGGACTCGAAACGATGTCGTTCGGGACGACGCATCCAAGCCTTCCGAACTACCTCTCGCTGATCGGCGGCAACTACTACGGTATTCAGGACGACAACGCGAGCTGCTACGCCGTGCCGGCGCAAACGCCGTGCGACAAGGGAATCGCGGCCATGAACTTGGTCGATCTGCTCGAGGCCCGCAAGATGACCTGGGTCGCGTACGAGCAATCGATGCCCTCCGTCGGCTACCTCGGTCCGCAATTTCCGACGAACCCGAACGGCCCGGTGCACTACGCGCAGAAGCACAACCCGTTCGTGTACTACAAAGATATCGCAACGAATCCGGCGCGCTTGAAAAACATTCAGCCGCTCAACAACTTGAAGACGCTGGAGATGGCCTTGGCGAGTCCGGCCGCTCCCAATTTCGTCTTCATCGTTCCCGATCAATGTCACGACATGCACGGGACGAACGACTGTCCCTCGGGCGACGCTCTGCTCGTCGAAGGCGATAAGTACGTACAGCAAGTCGTAACGACGATCATGAAGTCAAAGGCGTTCACGCAGGACTCGGCGATCATCGTTTCGTGGGATGAAAACGACTACAGCTCCAACATCGGATGCTGTGGTTCGCTCTATCCGCACGGCGGCGGCCACATGCCGACCATCGTGATCACGCCGAGATATAAGAACGCGATCCAGTCGGCGATCCCTTCGAATCACTACTCCGAGCTGCGCTCGATCGAAGATCTCTTAGGGCTCCCGCATATCGGTAATAGCGCGACGCAACAGCCGTCGCTCCTCTCGCTGATTCCATAGAGTCGGGACGGGGTTTTCCGGGTCACGTCGTGAAAGCGACGCGACGTGACCCGTTTCAATACCGCGATCGTACGCCCGCCGGGCCGTACGTTTGCCGACGGCCTGACGTCGGCGCCGCTCGGAGCGCCTTCGCTCGCACTCGCGCTCGAGCAGCACGCCGCCTACGTCACCGCACTCGAACGTTGCGGTTTGAAGGTGATCGCACTCGATGCGGACGACGCATTTCCCGACTCGACGTTCGTCGAAGACACGACCGTTATCGCCGGTTCGCGCGCCCTTCTAACGCGCCCCGGTGCCGCGAGCCGCCTGGGCGAAGCGGCTGCGATTCGCGCAACGATCGCGCGATATTTCACCGACTTCGAGGAGATGTCGGCACCCGGAACGCTCGACGGCGGTGACGTGTGCGAGGCCGAAGATTGCGCGTACATCGGCCTCTCGGCGCGAACCAACCGCGCGGGCGCCGAGCAGCTCGCGGCGTTCCTCGACCGTTCGGGGGTGAAGGCAAGTTTCGTCGATATGACCGGCGTCACGAGCACCCTGCACCTCAAGAGCGGCCTATCGTATGCCGGCGACGGCATCTTCGTTGCAATCGACGAACTCTTGCCGCGCTTGGATTTAAGCGGTGCCCGCGTGCTGCACGTGCCTGCGGGTGAGGAGTACGGCGCAAACTGCGTTCGCGTGAACGACTGCGTGCTGGTGGCGGCGGGTTACCCGGCGCTCGAAGCGCTCTTGCGCAGCTGCGGCCTTTCACCCGTCGCTCTGGAGATGTCGGAGTATCGAAAGATGGACGGAGGATTGAGCTGCCTCTCGCTGCGCTTTTAGGCGCACCGCTCTGGCTGCTGGGGCTGTATTTCGGCTCGCCGGCCATCGCGCGCAGCGGCAACGATACGTTCGCCGACCGCTTGCGCAACGCCCTGACGTTGGGCGTCGCGATTCCACTGTTCCTGGGTTGTCTCAATCTGCTCTATCCGGCGACGTGCTGGCTCGCGCTGACGGCGTTCGTCGCGGTCGCGTATTGGCGGCATCGCGATGCGCCTTCGATCGCCGGCGGCCCGGTGCCGTACGTTACGATCGCCGCACTCGCACTCGTCGCGTGGCCGCAGCTGATGCGTCCGCTGCTCGACGGCGACTCGGTTTCGTATCATTTACCCAACGCGGCGTCCTGGGTGCAGAGCCATGGGATCTGGACGACGGTGACGCGCTACTGGTGGTATCCGCCGGCGTCCGAGCTGTTCGCGAGCGGCCTCTACGCGACCGGCGGTCCGTTCGCACTCGGCTGGGCCGGTTTCGGTGCGCTCGCGCTCGTTGGTTTTCGCGTCACCGCATGGGCGCGAGCGGAGTTCGGCGCGCCGTCGTGGCTCGCGGATGCGCTGTCTGCGGCGATCGTCACGGCGATGCCGCTCGCGCTTCAGGGCGGATCGCTGCAGAACGACGTCTGGCTGGCCGCGTTCTGGCTCGAGACGTTGTGGCTGCTGCGGCAAAATGCTGCCGGCGCGTGGACCGCAATCGCCGTATGCGCGCTCCTCAAACCCGATGGCTGGATATTCGCCGGCATCGCAGCGATCGCGATGCGCGCGCGTCCGCTCACGTGGATCGCCGGCATCGCAGCAATCGGCGGGTGGTCGATCCGCGACGCAATCCTGTGGCCGCATGCGGTCGTGCCGCCCGCGAGCACGTCTTTCAACGGCAGCGGTCTCGGTACGAGCATCGTTGCGCACGGCCTCCCTGCGCTCGCTGAACTGATGCGGGTGCTGCTGCTCACGTCGCCGTTCTCCCTGATTGCGCTGTTCGCCGCGTTAGCGGCTCCCTTCGCGCTGCGCGGCACCGCACGCGTTCTCGGGTGGTGTGCGTTCGCTGCGACCGTGCTCTTCGTCGCGCTCCCCTTTGGCTACGACAACGGCGACTTGCAGCTTGCGACCGGTGCGTCCGTCCGATTCGCCGCCCCCGCCATCGCGCTTGGCGGATTGCTGCTCGTCGTTCCCGCGCTGCGCGCTCCGCGCGCGGCGGCCGTTCTCCTGGTACTCTCCGCCGTCGCCGGCGCAGCGCTCGTCGTCGCCATCTTCGCCAACGACGCGCCGACGCTCGTCGGTCTAGCAGTCGCAGCCCTCGCGCTCGCAATCGCGGCCGTCCCGAAACTCCGCGAGAGTCGCTGGCTCGTCACCACAGCCGTGGCCGTCGCAATCTTCGCATCCGCAATCCTGGCCGAGCGGAACCCGCTCGACTACTACAACGACGCGCTTCAGGTCGATGGTAAGAAGCCTCAAGTCTACGCGTGGATCGCGCGAACCGCGCCGCCCGCAATTGCGGGCTGGGGCGTACCGATCGGGGTGGTCAACGTCCTATCGCCGGGTACGCGAACGATCGACGCACCGGACGCCGCACCCTGCGATACCGCCCGCAGCGAGCGCGTGCTGCTCGTAACCGTTGCCGAAAACAAACACACGAGTGAGGAAAACGCACGCCGGTTCGCTCTCGCGCGAACTTGCGGAACCATCCTCTACGACGACGGCATCGCCGTCGTCGCAAAGCCGCAGTAGATTGGTCAGAGAAAGCTCGCAATCATATTATGGCTGCTCATCATGGACGCGAAGTCGAAAAATGCATCGTCATCCTGAGCGTAGTGATCCTGAGCGTAGCGCGAAGCGCGTAGTCGAAGGGAAACGTAGTCGAAGGACCGCTTCCAGGAAATAGCTCTCCAAGAACAGGCGGGCAGTTCTCTTTCGCGGTCCTTCGACTACGCTCACTGCGTTCGCTACGCGCAGGATGACAATGCGGTTCTAGGCGCTAGCGAACGAGCATCTTCAGGCAGAATGCGCTGCCACCGGCTTTTTCGAATTCGGACAGGTCCACAAGGCGCGGTTCGAGGCCTTCGCGGGCCAGAGCGGCGCGGACGCCGTCGTAGACGTGTGACGAAATGTAGCAGTCGTTTGCCACGACACCGTTGCAAACGAAGGTCAACGCCTCGAGCTCCGACACTTGGTAGAGCCGAGGGAACGCTTCGCTGAGTTTCTTGAGCGACGCTGCGTCGAATGCGCCGGGGTAGACGAGCGCTGCCTGTGCGGTGAGCGGAGCGAAGCAGGTATCCAGATGGTAGAACCGTTCGTCGATCAACTGCAGCGGGCGCACCGGGATGCGCTTTGCCTCCATCGCCTGCGCGAAGCGGCGCACGCCGCCCTCTGTGGAGCGAAAGCCGTATCCGGCCCAGACGCGGGAACCGTCGGGATGCCAGAGCAAGTCGCCGCCGCCCTCGAGATAGTCGTCCCCAAGATCCACGTCGCAGACTTCGAATCCGCGTTTGCGAAACCAATCGACGAAATACGGCACTTCGCGTTCGCGCGACTCGTGGCGCATGCGGCTCGGCACGACGAACGGTTTGCGGCCGGGAAATCCGACGAAGGTTTGGTTGGCCGTGAAGACCATGTCCTCGAGATCCGCGACCGGATCGATCTGCAGCGTTTCGAATCCGGCCTCGCGGAACGCGATGCACAGCTCGTCCCACTGTTCGCGCGCCAGCGCATGGTCGACCGGTGTCTCGACGACCATGAACGGATTCTTGACGTCGCGCACCGTGTAGAAGTCGGGCGGACAAACGAGGACGGCGGGCTTCATTTTTCGATGCGGTCGAAACCGGTATACGGCCGCAGCACGGTCGGTACGACGACCGAACCGTCGGCTTGCTGATAGTTTTCCAAGATGGCGACCAGCGTCCGCCCGATGGCCAGCCCCGATCCGTTGAGCGTATGCACGGGCTCGGGCTTCGTCTTCGCATCGCGACGGAAACGGATCGCCCCGCGCCGTGCCTGGAAGTCGGTGCAGTTCGAACACGAGCTGATCTCGCGGTATGTGCCGGTGCTGGGCAGCCAAACTTCGATATCGTAGGTCTTGGCAGCGTTGAACCCGCAGTCGCCGGCGCACAGCGTCATCACGCGGTGCGGCAGTCCGAGTTCTTGCAGCAAACTTTCGGCATCGGCGGTCAGCGTTTCCAGCGCTTCGAACGAACGCTCGGGGCCGGTCAGCCAGACGAGTTCGACCTTTTCGAATTGGTGCTGGCGGATCAGCCCGCGCGTGTCTTTGCCCGCGGCGCCGGCTTCCTTACGAAAGCAAGGCGTGTATGCCGCGTACTTGCGCGGAAGTTCGTCAGCTCGCAAGATCTCGTCGCCGTGCAGCGCGGTAAGCGGTACTTCGGCGGTCGGGATGAGAAAGAGGTCGGCGTCCTGGTCTTGGAACATCGCGTCGGAAAACTTCGTAAGCTGGCCGGTCGACCACATCGTTTGGCGCGTGACCAGCAGCGGCGGCGCGATTTCCGTATAACCGCGGTCGTTCGCGCGATCCAGGAAATACGAAACGAGCGCGCGCGAGAGCCGCGCACCTTTGCCGAGCAGCACGGCGAAACGGCTGCCGGAGAGTTTGGACGCGCGTTCGAAATCGAGAATGCCGAGCGCCTCGCCGATCTCCCAGTGCGGCTTGGCTTCGAATCCGAGCGCTTTGGGTTCGCCCCACGCGCGCAGCAGGACGTTCGCATCGGAATCGTTGCCGTCCGGAACCGAATCGTCGAGCAGATTGGGATGGGATTCGAGCAACCCGCGAAGCGGGGATCCGGCGGAATCGGGAGAGAGCCCTTGCGCCCGCGCTTCATGCGCTTCGATGGTTTGCGCCAACGCGTCCAGCTGCGGTTTGAGATCGCGCGCTGCGGCGGCTTTGTCGCTTGCTTTGCCGATTTCTGCCGAGAGCCGGTTCTTTTCGGCTTTGGCCGATTCGACGGCGGTGAGCGCGGAGCGGTGCTCCGCATCGAGGCGCAGAACCTCGTCGACGAACGACGGGTCCAGCCCGCGACGGCGGGCCGACAGTCGAACGCGATCCGGATCGCGACGAACGACGACGATATCGAGCATGAAGAACCGCGCCATTGGCTTCCAATCCGAGAAGCTCCTCGCTCCGGCGCAGGCGCTCGAGACCTTCTTTGCGCGCGTGAACCTGACGCCGCCGCAGAGCGAACGCGTCGCGCTCGACGACGCTGCGGGGCGGATACTCGCGGCCGGCATCGACTCCGATGACGACTATCCGAACGCGCCGCGTTCGGCGATGGACGGGTTTGCAGTCGCATCCGCGTCGACGCCGGGATCGCTCTTGATTGCCGGCGACGTCGCGATGGGCAAGGCGTGGAACGCCGCGCTCGCAGCCGGTGAGAGCGCGAGCATTCCGACCGGCGGCGTTGTCCCGGACGGTGCCGACGCCGTCGTTCCGATCGAAGACGTTCGCATCGACGGAAATCGCATCGTCGTAGAAACGGCGATTGCGCCCGGAGAAAACGTAAGCCCGCGCGCCGGCGACATGCGACGCGGCGAGCGAATCCTCGAGCCCGGCCAGTGGCTTGCCGGGCCTCAAATCGGCGTGCTCGCCACCGTGGGTGCGGCCGAGGTGCCGGTGTATCGCCGCCCGGTCATCGCCGTGATTTCGAGCGGCGACGAATTGGTGCCGCCGTCCTCCCGGCCGCGGCCCGGAGAAGTCCGCGATTCGAATCGCTACTCCGTCGCGGCCTCACTACGCATGATGGGCGCATCGGTGCGGCACTATCCCACCGTGTCCGACGATCCCGGAGCCCTCGAAGCGGCGCTCAGGGCGGCTCTGCCCGACTGCGAGGCGATCGTGCTTACGGGCGGCTCCTCGGTCGGGGAGCGGGATCGCACCCCGGAGGCGGTGGCTTCGCTCGGGGCACCCGGGGTCATCGTCCACGGTCTTCGGGTGAAGCCCGGGAAGCCCACCGTCCTGGCCGCCGCCGGCGGAAAGCCGGTCATCGGGCTTCCCGGCAACCCGACCTCGGCCCTGATGATCTTGGAGGCGATCGCAGCGCCGATCATTGCTGCTCTCACCGGAGCAGAGCGGCCGCGGGCCTCCTTGGCTGCTCGACTGGGAAGCCCGGCCCGCGGGCGGGCCGACTGGACTTGGTACGTTCCGGTCGCTCTGCAGAATGATGGAGGGACTCCGGTGGCGCATCCACTTCCCCTGCGCTCGTCGTCGGTAAGCCTGCCGGCTCGCGCCGGCGGTTACATCGTCGTGGAAGGTCATGGCGCCGAGTTGCCGTCGGGAACCCTCGTCACCGTATTTCGTTTCCTAGGAAGGTAGCAAAAGAGCAGAACGTGGTTCGTCCGGCACCTCATATCGAAGCGATCCCCGCAACCACCCCGTTTATCGGCCCCGAGCAGTTGATGCGCGAGACCGGTCAATACGATCTGGTTCGCTTAGGCGCGAACGAAAGCGCGTTCGGGCCGTCGCCGAAGGCGATCGCCGCGATGACCGCCGAGTTGGAGCGCCTCGCGTGGTACGGCGATCCGGAATCGCTGGATCTTCGCGACGCCCTGGCAATCAAACACGGCTGCAGTCCGTCGCAGATCGTTGTGGGCGCTGGAATCGACGACCTGATGGGCATCGCCATCCGCGGCTTCTTGCCGCCCGGCGGTGTGGCGTTAACCACCCGCGGAACGTATCCCACGTTCAACTATCACGTGACCGGATACGGCGGAACGCTGGCATTTGCCGACTATCGCGAGGACGGCAAACCGGATCTCGACGCGCTTGCAGCGATCGCTCGCGAGCGTAAGGCCTCGATCGTGTATCTCGCCAATCCCGATAATCCCAGCGGTTCGTTCTACGGGCGCGACGACATCGCGCGGTTTCGCGCGGCGCTGCCGGACGACGCGCTGTTCATGCTGGACGAGGCCTATGCCGACTTCGTCGAACCGGAAGAACTGCCGCCGGTTGCCATCGACGACTCGACGATCCGGCTGCGCACGTTCTCGAAAGCGTACGGCATGGCGGGAGCGCGGATCGGCTACGCGCTGCTCGCCGAAACGCACGCGGCGACGTTTCAGAAGATTCGGCTCCATTACGGGATCAATCGCAACGCGCAGATCGGCGCGCTCGCCTCGCTCGCCGACGATGCGTTCCGCGAACGAGTCGTTCGGGCGACCGCGCAGGCGCGTGAAGACTACTACGCGCTCGCCCGCGAACTTGGCTGCGGCTATATCGAGTCGCGTACCAACTTTGTGTGCATCGATATGGGAACGCGCGAACGCGCGGAGCGCGTGATGGACGAGCTGCTTAAGCGCGGCGTCTGGATTCGCAAGCCCGGCGCGCCGCCGCTGGATCGCTTCGTTCGCGTCAGCGCGGGAACCGAACCGATGCGCGAAGCCTTCGCGCGAGCGTTGCGCGCAGTATTACACGAGGTTCCGGTTTGACCCGTTACGCAATCGTCTCCGATATCCACAGCAACCTGGAGTCGCTCCAGCACGCGTTCACGCTGATCGACGACGCGGACGACCTCGTTTGCCTCGGCGACGTGGTCGGCTATGGGCCGAATCCTAACGAATGCGTGAAGATGATTCGCGAGCGCGTCAAACACGCGGTACTGGGCAATCACGATCTCGCCGCGGTCGAAAACTTCGGTGTTGAGTATTTCAACGATGCGGCGCGCGCGGCGATCGCCTGGACGCAAACCGTCCTCGACGAAGAGAATCGCGAGTGGCTCAACGGTCTGCCCTACGAACTGCGCTTCCCCGACTTCCTGCTGGTGCACGGCGCGCCGGTGAACTACTTCGAATACGTCTTGGACAAACGGTCGGCGGCCAGCGCGTTCGAGTCGACCGACGCGCCGATCGTCTTCGTCGGTCACACGCACATCGCCGAGTACTGGGTGCTCGAGCCCGACGGCACGATCGGGCACAAACACATGCAGCTCGGCGGCGAGCTGATCATGGAGCCTGGAAAGCGCTACATCGTCGACGTGGGCAGCGTGGGGCAGCCGCGCGATCTCAATCCCGACGCGTCGTTCGTGTTCTACGAGCCGGAGAAGAAGCGCGTCGAATGGGTGCGTTATCACTATCCGATTTCGGAGGTCGCGCACAAGATTCACGAAGCGCATCTGCCGGGTTATCTCGCCGATCGTCTCAAAGCCGGGCGATAGACCGTGTCCGAGGTTCCATTCGACGACGGGAATTGTTTTGCGTGCGGTCCCGAAAATCCACACGGCATGCATTTGCATTTCGAAGCCGACGGCGAGGGCGTGCTCTGCCGCGCGACGCTCGATGCGAAGTACCAGGGCTGGCGGGGCGTCGTGCACGGCGGCATCGCGATGGCTCTCATCGACGAGGCGATGGCGCACGCGGCCGGTTTTGCCGGCCATCGCGGCGTCACGGCGAGCGTGAACGTGCGATTTCGCAAGCCCGTCCCGGTCGGCGAACCGATCCTGGTGCGCGGGCGCGTCACCTGGCACCGCCGCAACGTACTCGGGCGTCGAAGCGCAGGTTTTGAACGAGGCCGGCACCGTGCTGGTGCAGGGCGAAGGCAGCTTCGTTTCGCGCGGCACGCTCGATGCTGCGCCCGACCGGCGCAATCCCGCCGCCGGCGCGGAGTAACGCATGGCCAAGATGAAGCAGCAGCGCGTCAAAGCTGCGACCGAAGCCAAACGGCACGACGCACCGTCGGTCGACAACCGCCGCGCGCGGCACGAGTATCACATTCTCGAATCGCTCGAGGCCGGGCTGGTTCTCACCGGTACGGAAGTCAAGTCGATTCGCATGGGCGGCGTCAGCATCGGCGAAGCGTACGCGCGCTTTCGCGACGGCGAGGCGTGGCTGCTGGGCATGCACGTCCCACCGTACAAGGAAGGCAGTTTTTCCAACGAAGAACCCAACCGCCCGCGCAAGCTGCTGCTCAAGCGCGAACAGATCGAAAAACTGATGGCGCGCGTCGGAGAAAAAGGCTTGACGATCATTCCGCTGCGCATGTATTTTACGCGCGGTATGGTGAAGGTCGAACTCGGCCTGGCCAAAGGCAAGAAGCTGTGGGATAAGCGCGAGGATGCCGCTAAACGCGACGTCGCGCGCGAGATCGCCCGCGAACTGCGCTAACGTGCGAGGCGCGCGTCCGGAACTAGCGCTGGAGCAGTCGATCGAACGCGGCGGCGCGATTCGCCGCGGCGACCGCGTAACGATCGCCTGCAGCGGCGGTCCCGATTCGGTCGCGCTCGCCGCCGCGCTGCACGCGGTCGCAAAGCCGATGGAGTTGACGCTCGCGATCGCGCACGTCAATCACGGCATCCGCGGTTCGGCCTGGCAAGACGAATGCGTCGTTCTGCGCGTGGCGGCAACGTTTGGGCTGATGTGCGATACCATCGGCTTGGAGATGCAGTCGCGCGACGAGGCGACGCTGCGCGAGGCGCGCTACGCGGCGCTGCTCGCATCCGCCGAACGCGCCGGATCCAACGTCATCGCGACCGCCCATCACGCGGAGGATCAGAGCGAAACGGTATTGCTAGCGCTTTTCCGGGGCGCCGGGCCCGATGGCATCGCCGGCATGCGCGCGCGGCGGTCGATCGGCCCCGGAATCGACCTTGCGCGGCCGCTGCTGCGGTGTTCCTCGAGCGAACTCATCGCCTACTGTCAAACGCGTGCGCTGCCCTACGCCGTCGATCCGACCAATGCCGACTCGAGCTTGCGCCGCAATGCCGTCCGCGAGGCGCTGGAGGCGCTGCGGCCGCTGTTCCCGGGGTTGGATCCGGCCGTTGCGCGGGCGGCCGAGATTGCCGAGGGCGAGCGCGAGGGCAGTCCGCGCGCCGACCTGCGGCGCTCCGTACGGGAGCGGCTGGCGGGCGAGCACGACCTGCGCGACGTCGACTTCGAACACGTCGAGGAAGCCGTGCGGGCGATCGAACGCGGAGCCAGCGGCAGCTTTCACATGAAACGGGGGGTTCGCCTCGAGATCGAGTCGGGTGCGATCGCCCGGGTGGTCGTCGATCCGTGAAGGTCCTCTTCAGCGCGGAGCAGATCGCCCAAGCAATCGAGCGGCTGGCGACCGATATCGCGAAGGACTACTCAGGGAAACCTCTGCTCCTTCTGGGCGTGTTAAAGGGGGCGCTCTATGTGACCGTCGACCTGGCGCGAGCCCTGGCGGCGATCCCGGACGGCCCCAGTGAAATCGTTATGGACTTTGTAAGCGTTGGTAGTTATGGGAATGCGACCGAATCGAGCGGGGAGGTTCGCCTGCTGATGGACGTCTCGGTGCCGGTCACCGGCCGGAACGTGCTGATCCTGGACGACGTGGCCGACGGCGGCCTCACGCTGCAGGCACTTCAAGCGCTCTTGCAGCAACGCGGGCCGGCGAGTCTTCGCACCGGGGTCCTTTTCGATAAACCAGCGCGGCGCTCGGTCGACGTGACCCTTGATTACGTCGGCTTGACCCTCCGAAACGCCTTCGCCGTAGGGTACGGTTTGGACTATCAGGAAAAGTATCGAACTCTGCCTTACCTCGCGGAACTCTAAGGAAAGTTAAAACGGTTCAATCAGCGTGAGCAAGCATCTCCGGTCGATCGTCCTCATCGTCGTGGCGGTCATCCTCGTCATCTTTATCGTCGAGAAGTTCGTGGCGCAGCCCGAGGCGACGTCGCACCTCGACTACGGAGCCTTCTATCAGAAGCTCGAGGCCGGCCAGGTTGCCTCGTTCCACGCCGTCGGCCTTCAGGCCACTGGCGACCTGACCACCGGGACCAAGTACGGCGTCTCGGTACCGAACACGGATCAAGCCTTCGTCGACGAGGTCTACAAGAAGGTCAAAACCGCCGCCATCAGCTTCGAGCAGCAGACCAACTCCGGTTTCCTCAACACCGTGATCACGGTGCTGCCGCTGGCGGTCATGGTCGGACTGTTCCTCTTCATCCTGCGCAACGCGCAAGCCGGCGGAAGCCAAGCGATGTCGTTCGGGCGCTCGCGCGCGAAGATGCTCAACGAGAATCGTCCGAAGGTCACCTTCGCGGACGTGGCGGGCGTCGACGAGGCGAAAGAAGAGTTGGCTGAAATCGTCGACTTCCTCAAGTATCCCAAGAAATATCAATCGCTCGGTGCACGCATTCCTAAGGGCGTGCTGTTGCTCGGGCCGCCCGGAACCGGTAAAACGCTTCTGGCTCGCGCGATCGCGGGCGAAGCCGGCGTGCCGTTCCTCTCGATCTCCGGTTCCGACTTCGTCGAGATGTTCGTCGGCGTCGGCGCGTCGCGCGTGCGCGACCTATTCGACCAGGCGAAGAAGTCCGCGCCGTGCATCGTGTTCATCGACGAAATCGACGCGGTCGGCCGCCAGCGCGGAGCCGGACTCGGCGGCGGTCACGACGAGCGCGAACAGACCCTCAACCAACTGCTCGTCGAGATGGACGGATTCGATCAAAACACCGGCGTCATTCTGATCGCGGCGACGAACCGCGCGGACGTGCTCGATCCGGCGCTGATGCGTCCGGGCCGTTTCGACCGCCAGATTGTGGTGGATCGGGCCGACTTCCGCGGTCGCGAGAAGATCCTGGAAGTTCACGCGCGCAATAAACCGCTCGGCCGCGAGGTCTCGCTCGTGACGCTCGCAAAGCGGACGCCCGGATTTTCCGGCGCCGATCTCGAGAACTTGCTCAACGAAGCCGCGCTGCTCGCCGCGCGCCGCAACAAGAACGTCATCGAGATGATCGATTGCGATGAAGCGATCGACCGCGTGATGGTCGGGCCCGAGCGCAAATCGGTCGTGATGTCGGACAAAGAGAAGGCGACGACCGCCTATCACGAATCCGGCCATGCCGTGATCGGCGCCGCGCTCGAGAAATCGGATCCCGTCCATAAGGTGACGATCATCCCGCGCGGACAAGCCCTCGGCCTGACGTGGTCGCTCCCGGCGGACGACCGCCACAGTCAGACGCGCGAAGAGTTGATCGCGATCATCACGCGCGCGCTCGGCGGACGACTGGCCGAAGAGATCAAGTTCGGCGACGTGACGACCGGCGCGAGCAACGACTTCGAACAGGCGACCGCACTCGCGCGCCGCATGGTGACGCAGTTCGGGATGAGTTCGCTCGGTCCGATTCAGTACGGCCGCGGCGCGCATCAAGTGTTCTTGGGTCGCGACTTCGGCGACGATCGCACCTATTCCGAAGAGATCGCGAGCAAGATCGACGAGCAGGTTCGCGCGATCATCGAAGGGTGCTACGAGAACGGCCGCACGATCCTCAATGAGAACTGGGCGAAGGTCGAACGAATGGTCGCGTCGCTGCTCGAGTACGAAACCGTCGACGCCGAAGAAGTGCGCGCCATTCTCGAAGACCGGCCCTACGATCGCGATGCCGAGCTCGTCGCGGCGTCTGAAGTTTCGGACGCCGAGAGCGGCACGCACGTTCCGGACGATGCGAAACGGCCTGAGAAACCGTCGATCTTGCCACCTACCATTTCGCCGGAACCCGCATGAAGCGCGGGGCGCTGCTCCTGGCCGTTATGCTCGGCGTATCGGCAGGCTTTGCCGTGCCGTGTGCGGCGAGCTCGGCGCAGCAGCAGGCCGGAGCGTTGCCGCGCGGCGGTACGTACGTTCTGCGCCCCGATGCGACGGTCGCGGCCGCGGCCGTCAGCCTTTGGTTCCGGGCCCCGGGAGCGGGCTACGATAACGCTTCGCCCGGTATCTCGCGGCTTGCCGCGACGGCCGCTGCGGCGGCACCGCTGGCATCCGGGAAATCGCTGTTCGCACTGGTGCATAGCGTCGGCGGCGACTTGAACATCAACGTCTATCCGGACATCGTCAGCGTGGACGCGGTCGTACCGGCTCCACAAGCACGGCGCATCGTTGCGGCGATGACGGCTGCGTATTTTGCGCCGTCCATCGACGACTCGTCGGTGAAGGCCGCACAACGCGATACGGCGGTGCTGGCGGTGCAGCGGCGGTACACGGCGGCGGCGGCACTGCAAGATCTTCTGTTTGCGCAGCTCTTCTCGGCCGGCCCGGCGCACTATCCGCCGATTCCAACGACGATCGCGGAGATCGCGCACATTACGCCGGCCGACGTCGGCGCGTTCGCCAAGCGCGCGTTCCGCTCGAGCAACGCCGTGCTCGCGCTCGCCGGCAACGTCGACGCGTCGAGCCTCGAAGCGGTGACCGACGGCGGCGGGACGGCGAGCAGCGACGCACCGATCGATTCGACGCTTGCGTCGGCACGCGGAGAGAGCACGTCGACGGGTTCGGTCGACGGCTTCGGCTTGGCCTGGGCCGGACCGCCCATCGCCGACGAAAAAGCGGCCACCGCGATGGACTTCATCGCCGATTACTTGTTCCGCGACGACACCGGCGTCGTGTCGCGCGCGCTGGATGCGAGCAAGACGGACGCATACGTCAACGGGCAGTTCATCACGCTGCACGATCCCGGCGTGCTGGTCGTCACCGTCGGCGGCGACGCCGCCAAAGCGGCGAAACAGCGCGTGCTCGACGAGCTTGCCAAGCTCGAAAAGCCGATGGATCCGGCGGCGTTTGCGGCGGCGCGGGAAGCGTTCCTCTACCACCTTGCATCCGATACGCAGACGCCGCAGCAGCAGGCGGACAATCTCGGCTGGTACGCCGCCGAGGGCAACGCCACATACGCGCCGGGCGACGCCAACGGCAATTACATCGCGAAGGCTCGCGAACTCGATCCCGCTTACGTTGCCGACATCGTGCGACGTTACTTGAAGAACGCGGTTACGGTCACGCTCGTCGTCAACTCGAAGGAGTCCACATCTTGAAACTCATCGCCGCCCTGCTGGCCGCGCTCGTCGCCGCGCCGTCTGCGGCGCTCGCAGCCGGTGCCGCCGTGCCGGCCCCGACGATGGAGAGCAGCGGAGGGACGACCATCGTTCGCCAGCTCGACGCCAACGCGTCGCTGGTGGGCGTTGAAGTCATCGTGCGCGCCGGCCTCGACCGCCAGACGATGAAGCAAAACGGTCTGGCGGCGTTCACCGCGCAGACGATCCTGCGGACGCCGGTTGGTACGCCTCCTGCGCCGCTGCAGGATGCGATCGCCGCACGCGGCGGTTCGGTTCGCTTTACCGTGGATCCGGGCGACGTACGGTTCTACGTGGAAGCGCTCGCAAGCGACGCTTCGACGGTGCTGGATCTCTTCCGCACGGCGCTGGCCGCGCCCGACTTCTCACCCGTCGTCGTGCACGATGCCCGCGTTACGCTGACGCAGGCGATCGACGAGAACCAGCAGATCGCGCTGCAGGTTGGGCTGGACATGCTCAGCCGCGCGTCGTCGACCGAAGCCAATGCCGGTTTGCCGGCGCTGGGAACGACGGCTTCGCTGGCAACGCTCGTGCCGAACGACGTGCGCACGTTCTACGCTACCTACTACCGGCGCGGTGGAACGATCGTGAGCGGCGCCGGTAAACTCGACGCGCTCGCACCGGACTCCCTCGCAAGCCTCGCGTCGGCGCTGCCTCCGGGCGAGACCAGCATCGTGCCTGCGCACGTGCCCGAGCTGCACGGAACCTCTCGCGAACTGGTGACGCACCGCGACGTTCCCGCACCGTGGCTGGTCGCGCAATATCCGGCGCCCGGGATCGATTCCAAGGATTTCGGCGGCATGCTGGTGCTGACGGCGTTCGTGCAGCGTACGCTCGCCGACATCACCGCCGTTCCCGGCGTCGTCTCCACGACGTTCGCATCGCGCTCGGTGGGAGCCGTCTATAGTTACGACCGGACGCCGCCGCGTTTAGTTCTGTTCGTGAACGGCGGCATCTCCAATCCGAATCGCGCGTTCGCAACCGCGCTCTCGATCGTCAACGTGCTGGCGGCAACGCGCCTGCAGGGTTCGATCGACGAGTTCAAGGCGGTTGCCGTCGGCGATTTTGCGACCGGCGCCACCAACCTCGAATCGCGCGCCTGGCTGGCGGCGGTCTTCGCCCAAAATAGCCCGTCACCGGACTTCCTCGACCGTGCGATTCGCGCGATCGCCGCGACGACGCCCGAAGACGTGCAGCGCGTGGCACGCACGTATATGGGCAATCCCACGATCGCGCTCGTGCTTCCGCGCACCGGAGCGCAACCCGGCAACTAGGAGCCTGTAGGGTTGTGGCCGTTTTCGCATCTACGTCGAATTTTCTTCGAAGAAGAGGCGCGAAGAAGGAGCGAAGCCGTAGCTTCGTGACTGATGAGCAACGAAGTTTTCGGAGAAAAGGCGGCGTAGAGGCGGAAATGTGCCATAACCCTACAGGCTCCTAGGCGCGGCAGCGTGCGGGTCGCTCTGGTCCACGACTACCTGAATCAGCGTGGCGGGGCCGAGCGTGTGTTCGCGCACTTCGTGCGTGCGTGGCCCGAAGCGCCGGTCTATACCGCCCTCTACGATCCGCAGGCGGTCGGCGATCTCGTGCCGGCCGAGCGCGTGCGCGTGTCGTATCTCAATCGCATTCCGTTCGCGCGCCGGTTCTTTCGCGTGCTCGCTCCGCTGTATCCGCGTGCTTTCGAGCGCTTCGACTTGCACGAATTCGATACGATCGTCAGTTCGACGACCGCGTGGGCGAAGGGCGTGATCGTTCCGCCCGGCGCCGTGCACGTCTGCTACATCAATACCGTCAGCCGCTTTGCTTTCGACTACGATTCGTACGTCGGCGGGTTTGGAGCCGGCGCGATCGCGCGCCCGATGGTGGACCGTCTGGTGGCCTGGGACCGCCAAGCCGCGCAGCGGCCCACGCACTTCGTCGCCAACTCGCGCAACGTCGCGGAGCGGATTCGACGCTACTACGGCCGCGAAGCCGAAGTGCTGCACCCTCCCGTCGACGTCGATCGTTTTTCGGTCGGCCGCGGCGACGGCGAGTATTTCGTCATCGCGTCGCGGCTCTTGCCCTACAAGCGCATCGATGTAGCCATCCGCGCCGCGCAACTGGCCGGCGTCAAACTGCTGGTTGCCGGAAGCGGCCCGGCGGAAGGCGCGTTGCGCGAATTGGCGCGCGGAACGACGACCACGATGCTCGGATACGTGGATGACGCAACGCTCGACCGCACGCTGGGTGCGGCGCGCGCGGCGATCTTGCCGGGTGAGGAAGATTTCGGATTGGTGCCGCTCGAGGCGGCGGCCGCCGGGCGCGCCGACGATAGCGTATCGCGGCGGCGGCGCGCTCGAAACGATCGTCGACGGCCAGACCGGGCTGTTCTTCGACGAGCCGTCGCCCGAATCGCTCGCGGCGGTCCTGCGCGATTTCGATGCGACGCGATTCGATCCGCAGCGGCTGCGCGCGCACGCCGAGACGTTCGGCTCCGAACGCTTCGAGCAGCGATTGAAGGCGATCGTCGAGCGCGTGCGGGCGCAAGGGCAATGATCCGCGTACGCGCGATGCGCGAAGACCGCGGGCGCTTTGCCGCCGTGGGCGACTCGCGCGTACTCGTGTATTGGCCGCACGGCCTCGGTGACTGGGCGACGCTAAGCGTCATCGCGCCGCTTTTCGAGCCGAGCAACGCGTATGCGATCGCGCGCTTCGGTGACGACTATGCAAGCCTGATGGAAGGCGATCGCATCTTTCGGCCGCTGCGAAGCGGCGTCGACAAGCCGACCGACGGCAGTTTCTTGGGCACGCGCAACCTTGGGCTCGAGATAAAGCGCTGCGACGGGCGCGAACTGGAACTGAACCTTCCGCACACGCTGGAGGGCGAGGTCTCTGCGTTCGCACCGGGCGTGCTGCTGTGGACGGATTATCCGGAGACCGAAGGGCGTACTCCCTATCCGTTCCATACGAAGGCGCGCAATCTCGCCGGGCTGCTGGTACGGCGCGAGCGATTGAACGAGTTCGATCTCTCGCAGCCGCTGCGCAGCACGCTCGACTTCGTAGCACCGACGGGAACGCAAGCCAAGCTCGACGCGCAGCTCGCGAGGTTCGCCCCGCCGGGAACGAAGCTTGGGATCCTTTCGCGCACGGGCTTCACGGCAATCCGTAAGAACTGGGGCGACGGATCGGAAGCTCGCGCCTTCGTAGAGACCATGGGCAGCGACGGCTGGCGTTTCGTCTCGATGGACGACGAACCGCTCGGCGAAAACGTTGCCGGTTTCCGCGCGCTCTTCGCCGAGCTCGACGAGCCGTTCGCGCGCGTGTACAAAGCACTCGCGGCTCGAGCGGCGCTCTTCGCGGGGGTGCCCGCCGGCCCGCTTCACGTCACGATGGCGCGGCTCGGCGTTCCGACGGTCGGCCTGTGGCTCGCGCACCATCCGGATTGGTACGACGAACCCAATCCCGACGCGATCCATCTCGTCGGCCGTTCCGTCCGCGATAAAGGTTTCGACAAGCGGCCCGCGACCGTCACGAAACCGCCGTCGCTGCAGCACCGAATCGTGTACCTCGATTCGCTCGACATCCCGGCGAAGGCCGTCGTCGAAGCGGTTCGTCAGGCTTCCTGAAGGACCAGCGCGGCGTTGATGCCGCCGAAACCCGATGAGTTGCTCAATACGATGCGCGGCCGCATCTGCGCGACGCTCGGACGGCAATCGATGCTGCAGCCGTCGTCGCCGCTCTTAAAGTTGATCGTTGCCGGAAGACGGCCGTCGCTAATGGTGAGCGCCGCGATGGCGACCTCCCACGCACCGGTGGCGCCGAGCGCGTGGCCGTGCTGGCCTTTGGTCGCACTGACCGGTATGCGGGCGGCGCGTTCTCCAAATGCGTTTCGATAGGCGTTGATCTCCGCACGATCGCCCAGCGGCGTCGACGATCCGTGTGCGTTGAGCGCCTCAACTTCCGCCGGTGCGACGCGCGCGTCGGCTAACGCCGCAGTCATCGCGCGGGCGGTCTGCGAGCCGTCCTTCAACGGCGCAGCCATGTGGTACGCATCGTTCGACGTGCCGAAGCCCGTAATCTCGGCGTATATTCGCGCGTCGCGCGCGATTGCGTCCTCGTACCGCTCGAGAACCAGAAGTCCTGCCCCTTCGGCCATGACGAAGCCGTCGCGATCGCGGTCGAACGGCCGGCTAGCCGCCTGCGGCACGTCGTTACGCGTCGACATGGCGCGAGCGATCGCGAACGCACCGTAGGTTAGCGGCGCGAGGGGTGCCTCGATCCCGCCGGCGATTGCCGCGCGTAACGCTCCGCTGCGTATGGCGTGGAACGCCTGGCCGATCGCGACTGCCCCTGCCGCGCAGGAGTTGGCGTTCGAGGTCGTCGGCCCGTTCAAACCCAGATCGATCGCGATATTCGAGGGCGCCGCGCCGCCGAAAACCGAGAGGATGAGCAGCGGGTGAATCGAGCGCAGCCCGTTCTTATAAAACGCTTCGATCTGTTCTTCGGCGTACGCGATGCCGCCCAGCGCCGAACCAGTGAAGACGCCCACGTCGTCGGCGCCTTCGAACGAAACGCGCGCATCTTCGCAAGCGAGCAGCGCTGCGACGACCGCCATTTGCGAAAATCGATCGGTCCACTGGAGGCGGCGGCGATCCATATGCGACGATGGGTCGAAATCGCGAATCTCGGCCGCGATTTTCGACGCATACTCGGATGCGTCGAAACGCGTGATGCCGTCGACGGCGACCGCGCCGTCGAGGAGCCGCTTCCAGAACGTATCTTTGCCGATGCCCAGCGGCGTGACGAGGCCGATGCCGGTAATGGCGACGCGATGGTTAGACAGGGACGTACTCCTCCGCGAGACGTTTGAATTGCGCCAGCGTTTGCTTTGCGACGCCGTCGATGAAGTAATCTGCGATGACGTGCTTCTCGATAAACGCCGCCGCGATCGGGAAGGTGAAATCGAGCGAGTGAGAGATCGATACGATCGTCTCGCCGCCGCGCTCGGCGAACCTCCACTCGACCTCCATGCCTTTGGTCCAGCCGGCGATGTGGCGGAAGAAGATCGAGGGCTTGTGCGGGTCGTTGCGTTGTTGCGCGATCCAGCGTATGGGGATCCGTCCGCGTCTCGCCGCCATCTCGACGGTGCGCACGTCGCCGTCGATCGATAGCACGCGCACGAAACGGTAATGGGGTAGAAGGATCGGCCAGCGCTCGGTCGCGCTTGCCAGCGCGTAAACGTTCCGGGCGGGCGCGCCGATCGCGATTCGCGCGACGGTAGACGTCATCGCAGTGCCTGCCCGACGGCGGCCGCGAGCGCCCACGGATTGGCGGTTGTCTTCGCGCAGACTGCGTCGATCAAGAACGCGAAATCGCCGGGCCGTCGCTGCAAGGCTTGGGTCGCGCGCCGCGTTGCGATGCGCCAGCGCACCATTGCACGCATCATCAGTGCGATGAGCTTGCGTTCGCGCACGGCGCTTACGAGGGCGCGCTCGTAGTCGTCCCAGGCTTGGCGCTCGCACTCGGGACGATCCAAGGCTATCTCGATTGCGCCGGCGGCGAGCCGCGCTCCAAGCAGCGCCAGATAGATGCCTTGCCCCGTAAACGGGTCGACGAAAGCCGCGGCGTCGCCGGCGAGCAGTACCCGCTCGCAAGCGGGTCGCACCGTGCGATGAGCGAGCGGACCGATCGCTCCGCGCTGGGCGTCGAATCGAACATCGTCGATAACGCGCGCGCCGTCAGTCAACTCGTGCGAGAATCGCACCAGCTCCTCGCGAAGGCCCGCGCCGGCTCGAGCGAGATGCGGCCGGTGCATCACGAAAAGCACGTTCGCGCCTCCGTCGAGCGGGTTGAGCGCGACATAGCCGCGTTGCGACGTATAGATTTCGATCCACGTTCCAAGCGGCATGGTCGGATGGTGGCCGCCGATGCCGAACGCGTCGTTGCGCGACGGCCTCGTCAGCTTACAGAGACGCGCGACGGCGGAGTGCATGCCGTCCGCTCCGACGACATACCGGGCGTCGATCGTTTGGTCCGCGCCGTCTCGATTTCTCAGGTGCAGCGTCATCGAATCGTCGCTGCGGTCGATGCCGCGGACGCGGCCCGTCACCGGGAACGCTCCGGCGGCGAGCGCCGCCGCACGGACCTCCGCGTCCAGGACGGTACGCGGAAGCGACCACGCTGCGGGTGAGATTGGAAACGATGCGACTGCGTCGTGGGCGTGGAGGTGCATTCCGTGCAGTGCGGTCGTCTGCGGCTCGAGCCGCTCGGCCAAGCCGAGCGCACGCAGTTCTCGCACGGTGCCGAGATTGAGGTATTCGCCGCAGAGCTTGTTGCGCGGAAACGGCCGCTCGTCCACAAGCGCGACGCGTGCACCGCGCTTGGAAAGGCGCAGCGCTGCGGCAGCCCCCGCCGGACCCGAGCCGACGACGGCGACGTCAAAGCGTTGCATCGTCACGTAAGACCATCCGGATAAAGCGAAATGGCTCGGTCCGCGGAGTGCTCCAGCCGGCCGCCCGCGCGAGTACGATGGCCTCATCGCTCGTATACGCACGGCGCGCGGAAAGCGGTGCGTCGTTTCGCGTCAGGCGGTTGCGCGTAAAGAGACGGCTGAATGCCCACGCGGCGAGCAGCGTGAGCTGCGAACGCGAGAGGTCGGTCACGATCGGCGTCAAGCGCGAGACGCGGCGAAGTTCCCGAAGCAGCGCCACCGCAGCATCCGGATCGAAATGGTGCAACGCCAGATTGCACATCGCGACGTCGAAGGCGCCATCGTGAAACGGCAGCTTCGTCGCGTCGCCGCAAACGAACGCGATGCGCGGGTCGCCGGCATGACGTTCGCGCGACAATCTCACGAGCGTTTCATTGCTGTCGAGACAGGTAACGGAGAGGGCCTTGCCGCGCCGGTGCGCCGATGCTGCAATGGCCTTCGGGATATCCGCAACGCCCGCGCAAACGTCGAGAAGGCTGCGCGGCTCGAGGTCGCGCAGCGCGAAACGAACGACGGCGGTTCCGCCGAAGCGCCGGTTGATCAGCGCGATATCCCGGAAGCTTTCCTCCAGTTCGCGGGGTGAATCGATCGGCCCGTCGATCAGTTCGAGCGCCGTCGAGCGCGTGGCAACGTTCAACACTAAAAGAGAAGTTTCGCGTGCGTGATCTTGTTCGCCATCGCTCGAAGCTGGGCGTTTGTAGCCGAGAGCTTGCCGTTGGTGGCCGAGAGCTTGCGGTTCGTGGTGTCGAGTTGGCCGCGCATACCGACAAGGAGACGGTTGGTCAGCGCAAGCTGTTGGCCCATGGCCGTGACGCCGCGGTTGGTCCGCTCGAGTTGGGCGTTCGTCCGGGCGAGTGCGGCGTTGGTGGCTTCCAGCCCGGTTCGCATCGCGTGAACCTCAAAAAGCATGAACCCGAATCCTGCAAGCGCGAGAATCAGGAACGCTCCCACTACCAGCTGCGAAAGGCGCAGCGCGGGCAGTCGAATCGGGGCGGCGAGCATGGTTGCTTTTGTGAGCATCTCGTCGTCATTCTCCCCGAAAGCCTGAAGAAACGATGAAGGCACCACACGCAGGAGGGCCTCGATACGGCGCGCCGAGTAAACTAGCGCGTGAGTGTTCGCTGGCGGCCTGGGCGCATCGGGCTCTTCCTGCTCGGCGCGTGGGTCGTCGGTTCGATGGTGATTTCGTTCATCGTCGCGTCGCAGGTGCAGGGCTTCCGATACGCCGCTGTCGTCCTGGTCGTTTGGGGGCTGCTCTTCATCGCGTTTACCTACGTCGTACTTGCGCTCGCGCTCAACAGCACGAACGTCGGCGTCGCGTCGGGGAAGCTCGTCGTCGGGAACGGTCCTATACCGTTCGGCGGCAGTTCGTCGACGGACGTTCGCGACATCGAGGACGTGTTCGTCTCATCGTATATGACCTCGGGTGCGCGCGGACTGACCGGCGGAAAGGCTTACACGGTCTCGGCTCGCACGAAAACCAGCGGAACCATTCCCATCATCGCCAATTCGGTTTTAGACTCAGACGTCGCCGAAGATCTCGCGCGCAAGATCCAAGCGATGCTGTCACCCTGAGCGAAGTCGAAGGGCAGCAGCGTGGGGCGCTGAGCGAAGCGAAGTGCCGTCAGCTCCAGCGAGCACCGGAATTCCGTTAAAGCGCCTGATGCTTCGACAAGCTCGGCATCCTCGTTGCGTCCTTCGACTACGGCGCTTCGCGCCTCCGCTCAGGATGACAGTGCTTACGCCTCCGCTCAGGATGACAGCCAGGCGGGGGCAAAAAGTATTGCGGCGATCGATATGGCGTTGAACAGGCAGTGGGTCATCATCGATGCCCATGCGTTTCGGGTGCGGTAGTAGACGTAGCAGAGGATCATGCCGCCGAGCGCCAGCGGCGCGGCGGCGTAGAGGTCGCCGTGCGCCATCCCGAACAGGACGCCGCTAGCGATCGCGCCGACCCAGAAACCCCCGTAGCGCATTCCCAGATTGAAGAAAAAGAGGCGGAAGAACGTTTCTTCGGCGATGGGCGCGAAGACGATTGCGAAGAAAACGAACACCCAGATGGCCGTGGGGTCGTGCAAGTGCTTGAAGAGTTCGACCACGTCTTGCTGATGCTGGACGTGCAGCACTTGGTCGATCAGGGACGCGAGCCCGTTCGCCACGACGACCATTGCGACGCTGCCGAGTAGTGCGATACCGATCGTAGCCCACGTCGGGGCGCGAAAGCCGAGTTCTCTTAGCGAAAATTTTGAGAGGCGCGGAAGCACGAGGATGATCACCACAACGAACGCGCCTTCGAGGACGGCCTGAAGGGCCAGCGATGCGTACAGCAGGACCGGCGTAATGCCGGAATACGAAACCGAGCTCCCCTTGAGCAGCGTGATGATGAAGCCGGTAGCAAAGAGGGCGGTGAGGCAGAATGCAATCGCCCAAGTCCAGAAGCCGGTGAAGCTATCCTTCGGCCAGCGCGTCGGCCAGCTTGGCGAAGTCGGCGAGGGAGAGTCGTTCACCGCGTTCCTCCGGAGCGAGTGCGCACGTTTCGAGCGCTCGTACGACGGTCGCGCGATCGTAACCGAGCGCGAGCATCAAGCTATTGGCGAGCGTCTTGCGGCGGTACGCGAACGCGCCGCGCACGACCTTCTGAAACAGCGCGAGGTCGCGCGGTCGCGCGGCAGGTTCGTCGAGACGGGTGAGCTGCACGACGGTCGAGTGGACTTTAGGCGGCGGATAGAACGCGTTCGGCCCCAGGGTGAACGCGCGCTCCACGCGCATCGCGTACTGCACGGCGACCGAGAGACTGCCGTATGCCGGCGTACCGGGCTTGGCAGCCAAACGCGCGGCGACGTCCTTCTGGATCATGACGGTAAGCGATCGCGGACCGCGTTCCATTTCGACGAGTGCCATGATGAGCGGCGTTGCAATGTTGTACGGCAGATTACCGGCGACGCGCCAGGGCGTCTCGCCGGCAAACGCGCCGTAATCGAACGTCATCGCATCGGCCTCGACGATATGCGCGGCCGCGACGTCCTCGCGCGCGCGCAGCATCGCGACGAGGTCGCGATCGATCTCGAGCACCGTCACGTCCGCGCCGGCTTCGAGAAGCGCGAGCGTTAGCGCGCCCGTGCCGCCGCCGATCTCGAGCACGCGCGTACCGGGCGGTTCGTCTTCGGAAATACAAAGCCGCGCGATACGGTGCGCGGCTTTGCCATCCATGAGGAAGTTTTGTCCGAAGCGTTTCTTCGGACGCAGCCCCCACTGCGCGAGCTGCGCGCGGGGATGCTGCGCGGTCACTTCAACCGATAGACAGTGACGTCGCGGCGTCCGAAGAGCATCGCGTCGCGTTCTGAGTTGAAGCCGAGATCGATCCGCGAACCGTGGATCGCACCGCCCGTATCGCCGGCGACGGCAAAGCCGTACCCGGGGATGTAGAGCCGCGTGCCCAGCGGGATCACGTTCGGGTCGACGGCGACGATGCCGTGACCGGCGGGACGGCCGCTGGCCGTGATGCCGCTGCATCCGGAGCAGCTTGCGGTGTAGGCGGTCGCAACCATCTGCATCGCACTCTGCGCCGTGTAGGACGTCTTCTCGATACCGCGAGCTTCAAACCGCGCGAACGCGTCGTATTCGCCGACGCCCTCCGCGACGATGCGCGGATGGGCTTTAACGGTGACGTGCGAGGCGAGGATCGTCCGTTGGATCTTTCCATTGTCGCGCTGCGTGAAGCGAACCATCACGTCGCGCTGTCCCGTCGAACCGCTCGCGATAATCCGCGACGATCCAGGCGACAACGCGAAGTCGATGCGATGGATGGTCTGCGGAACGATCGCGCGGCGTTCGCTGCGATCCCACGTTAAAACGCGGGCGATGCGAACGGTACCGTTGGAAGGAACGGGATCGGAGAGCGACGGCTGCACTTGATCTTGCGAACCGAGTTGCACGTGCTGCTCTTCGAGTAACGCGCCGACGTCTTCGGCCGAACTGAGAACGCTGACGCTGTCGTGCGCGGTGGCGATCGTCACCGGTACCGCGGCACGATACACGATCGTAATCCCGTCCGAGAGCGGCGTATCCGCTGCCGGTTCGAGATAGTCGTGCGGCCCGGCAACGATGTTGCGCTCGCGCAAGAACGCACCCACCGTCGTCGCGTCGGTCGCATGCTCCGTCGCCGTACCGTTCGATTCGAACGTCACCGCGCGGTGCGTGGCCGAGGCCTGCGTTTTCGCGCTCGAAGCGAGCGCCGCAGACGGGTGAGTGAAGAATCCGGCAAATGCGAAGCCGGCACTGAGAACGCTGACGGCAAGCACGTGGCTTAGCCGAAATGGAGTGCGTCCTATCAACCCCGAGTTTCCTTTCTGTCTCGACTCATGCCCGGGCCGCCTTCACACCACGAAAAGAAAGACGAGGGCCCTTGAGTCTGCACGTTGGGGAGTGCCGCCGATACCACGATCGGCGACGGGCTGACGGATCCGATGATTAGGAAACGCCATTGGGTGGAATCCAGGTGAACTGGGGCTCCGGGGAGCCTCGAGCTGGTCCTGCGATTCAGGCAAAGCCGGGCGATGGCCACGGTTTCACCGAGTCGGTTGCGCCCATCATGAGCGGGCAGGCGACCTGACCCCGGCACTATACCACGGTCGGCAGCCGCCCACACTATGCCGAAAGTCGGAATTGTAGCAGGACAATCCTCCTAACCGATTAGGCCTCAGGGGGGCGCGGGGGCAGCGCCGAAGACGGCCCGCGTGGACCACCTCCGCATCGGCTTTTTCACCGAGATATACCGTCCGGTCGTCAACGGCGTCGTCGCTTCGGTCGACGGGTTGGCCGAGGGTTTGCGCGCGCGCGGCCACGAGGTCTACTGCTTTGCGCCGCGCATGCCGGGCTACAACGAATCGGAGGGTCCGGTCTTCCGAATGCCGTCGTTGCCGTTGCCGACGCCGACGCCGTACCGGCTGACGTTACCGCTCGTCAGCCGCCGCAACGTCAACAACATCATCAAGCGGCTCTCGCTCGTGCACGTGCACTCGCCGTTCGTCACCGGTTGGATGGGCATGCGCTACGCCCGCCGCTACGGAATGCCGCTCGTCTACACGTACCACACGCAGCTCGAAGCGTACGCGCATTACTTCCCATTCGAACCGAACGCAACGCGCTACGCCGCATCGCAGCTGACGCGCACCTTCGCCAACCTCGCCGACGCGGTCGTCGTACCAACTCCCGCAATGGGCGCCCGATTGCGCGATCTCGGTGTAACCGTGCGCGTCGAGGTCGTTCCCAGCGGCATCGACGTCCATCGCTTCGGATCCGGCCATCGCGACGAACGCCTGCGCCGCCGAGTCGGCGCACGCAAAAGCGATCGCCTGATTCTCTGCGTCTCGCGTTTGGCAAGAGAGAAGAATCTCGAGCTCCTATTGGAAGCGCTGGCGCGCACCAACGACCCTTCGCTTAAGCTCGCGATCGCGGGCGACGGCCCCGATCGCGAAGAGTTGGAAGCCTACGCGCGCACCTGCGGCGCGCAAGACCGAACCGTTTTCCTCGGCATCGTCGCCCGCGATCAGTTGCCCGATCTCTACGCAAGCTGCGACGCCTTTGTGATGCCGAGCGAAACGGAAACGCAAGGCCTCGTCATGGCGGAAGCGCTCTCCGCCGGCGCCCGCGTCATCGCCGCCGACGCCGCCCAGAACTTGGAAGTCCTCGGCGGCGCGGGCATCACGATCCCGGCCACACCGGAGGCGTTTGCAGCGGCCTTCCTGGCCATCCCCGCCATGGCCGACCCAATCTTTGCAGCCCATTCCCGCAAGGCGGCCAACCGGTTCGCCATCGACGCCCAGATCGACAAGATGTCCTGGCTGTACGAAAGCCTCATCCAGCCCCTCAGCCCGGAAGAGCGTCCGAGGTATCTGCTTTCCTCCTAGCCACGTGCTTCTGGGGCGGTGCGACGCGGGGGTCCATCCGGCAGTGTCTGATTTTTTCAAAAAAGCCCGGAGGGCGTTTTCCTTTGGCCGTTTTGAAAAAACAGTCAAGTAGGAGGCCCCATGGATGGGGCTGACGAGCGTCTGCTGGATGGACCCCCGCGTCGCGCCGCCCCAGAAGCACGTGCCCGCCTCAATTTGACGCGAACGTATGTTCGCTATATGATTAGGGTAAGGATACAATGTCATGCGCACCAACAGAACGTCGCTCCAGACCGTCGAAGCCGTGGCCGGCTATGCTGCCGACTCGCGCGGTAATGGCGTTGCGTACGTTCGCGTAGCGGCTCCGACCGAAGAGCATCTGTTACGGATTCCGTTCTCGGTGCGCCGGGGTCGGGATCTCAACGGGCGCGAGGTTGGGTATGGGGCGCTGGCAGCTATCGCGGGCGAACTTCGTAAGCGCGGCGTTCGTAAAGCGGCCTTTCGTCTTGACGATGCCCAGCTTATCGAAGACCTCGATGCGCACCGCGACGTTCCCGACGCGCTGGTTCTTCCGTATGTTCGCCTTCGCTGCGCTTTGAATCAGTTTGCTGACTCTTCGCTGCTGCTGGATGATGGGGCGGCTGATCTTTCGCAGCGGGCTCGGGCTGAAGTGGCCTTGCACGTAGCCGCGTAGTTCGTTTCGCCGCTACGATGGCGGGGTGACGTTCCGCCGCCTCGATCGCAGCACGCTTCCTGTTGAATCTCGTGCGCTTGCCAAAGCACTGATCGGGTGCGTTCTTGTTAGCGATTTGCCGGAGGGGCGGGCGGCCGGGCGGATCGTTGAGACCGAAGCTTACTTGCCGGGCGATCCGGCGTGTCATGCGTTCGGCGGGCGGACTTTGCGGAACGCGACGCTTTTCGGGGAGCCGCATCGTTCCTACGTCTATCAAATATATGGTACGTCGTTTTGCTTCAATCTTTCGGCTGAGGCTGAGGGGACCGGCGCCGGCGTTTTGGTTCGCGCGCTCGAGCCCGTCGCGGGCATTGCGCTCATGGAATCCCGGCGCGGAACGACGGCTTTACGGGATCTTTGCCGAGGGCCCGGGCGGCTGGCTCAGGCCCTAGGGATCGACCGTCGCCACGATGGCCAGGAGCTGTTCGCCGGAGGCCGGCTGTGGCTGGCGGCTCCTTTGGAGCCGGCCGGGAGGATCCGGGCGAGCCGGCGGATCGGGCTGACGAAGGCCGCCTCGCGGCTCTTGCGCTTCTACGAGGCCGGCAATCCGTACGTGAGCGGGCCCCGAAAGCTCAGCCCTCCTTGAATGCATCGTCCCACTGTGCTATATTCGTGGCGTCACGCGGACGATCGTTACTGATCGCCGTGACACCTTTTGACATCCCCACGCTCAGGTCACGATTCACGCGAAGGCAGCCTCGCCTCGCCGCGTGTCGCCGGTTGACGTGTGCGGCTCTACGAGAGAGAAACTCCTCTGCAAACGGAACATCGCCCCAACAACGACATGCGCCCGCCCCACGGTGGTGGCGGAGGCCAAGGCGGCCAGCGCCGTCGTCGTCAACGCCGTCGCCACGGCTTCCCCGGCAATAACCCCGGCCAATTCCAAGAACAGTTTCCGCAGGCCGATGCCGGCCCGCCGATGCTGACTGCGGCACAACTGGGCGAAAAAACAAAAAACGAATTGATCGAGATCGCCAAAGAGATGGAGATCGAGATCGTCAGTCCGGCGAAACTGAAGAAGGACGACATCGTCGAGATGATCGTCCAACAACAGATCGTCAAATCCGGCGTCGAGATGGCCAGCGGCATTCTCGACGTGCTGCCCGAGGGCTACGGCTTCTTGCGGCGCGCCGGATACATTATCGGTCCCGACGACATCTACGTCAGCCAATCGCAGATTCGACGCTTCGAACTGCGCCGCGGCGACCACGTCGAAGGACAAGTCCGCCGGCCGAAAGAGAGCGAGAAGTACTACGGTCTCATTCGCGTCGACAAAGTCAACGATCTCGATCCCGAAGCGATCCGCGGACGCCGTCCGTTCGAAAAGGGAACGCCGATCTATCCGAACGAGCGCTTCAAGCTCGAAGTGCGGTCGACGCAGCTCTCGACGCGCGTCATCGATCTGTTCTGCCCGATCGGCAAGGGTCAGCGCGCGCTGATCGTTTCGCCGCCGAAGGCCGGTAAGACGACGTTGCTCAAGAACATCGCGAACGCCATCTCCATCAACCATCCGGAAGTGCACATCATCGCACTGCTCGTCGACGAGCGTCCGGAAGAAGTCACGGACATGCAGCGCACGATCGACGGCGAAGTCGTCGCATCGACGTTCGACGAGCATCCCGAGAATCACACGGCGGTCTCCGAGCTCGCCATGGAGCGCGCCAAGCGCCTCGTGGAACTCGGTAAGGACGTCGTGATTCTGCTCGACTCGATCACGCGTTTGGCGCGTGCGTACAACCAAGTGGTACCGAACTCCGGCCGCACACTTTCGGGCGGTCTCGATACCGCGTCGCTGCACAAACCGAAGCGTTTCTTCGGCGCGGCGCGTAAGATCGAAGAAGGCGGATCGCTCACGATCATCGCGACCGCGCTGATCGAAACCGGTTCCAAGATGGACGACATCATCTTCGAAGAGTTCAAAGGCACCGGCAACATGGAACTCAACCTCACGCGCAAACTCGCAGAGTCGCGCGTGTTCCCAGCCGTCGATATCAAGCGTTCCGGTACGCGTCACGAAGAGCTGCTGCTCGCACCCGACGAGATGCGTAAACTCTGGATGCTCCGCCGCGCTACGTCGGTGCTCAACACCGGCGACATCACCGAGATCATTCTGGACAAGATGGCCCAAACGCGCACGAACGAAGAGTTCCTCGCGTCGGTCACCAAGGAAGCGCTCTCGATGAACCGCGGCTACGACGACAACGGAAACAACGGTAGCAAATACTAACCCCCCTTGTCATCCTGAGCCCTTCGACAAGCTCAGGACAGGCAAGTCGAAGGACCGCTTCCAAGCAAAGCCCGTATGCGAACGTATGCGGGCTTTACTCTAGTAGCGGCCCTTCGACTACGCTCACTGCGTTCGCTACGCTCAGGGTGACGATGCTGTGCCTACGCTCAGGGAAATTGCTGAGCCCGCGCTCAGGGTAGCGGGTGTTATAATCGTAACGTGATTCTCTGGATGACGCGCGATGCGTTTTCGGCGGCGATGTTGGGTATCGTCGTGATCGTGCTGTTCGTCGGATATAACTCCGCGCGCAAGTTCCGCAAGGAAGCCGAGCGTGCGAAAACCGCTTCGAAGCCGAAAAACAGCTCGCGCTGGAATTAACCGCCGAGCCCGCGCGGCGGAAAGCCATCTTAAAAGGCGAAACGTACCCGGATGCCGCGGTCTACGCAAAACGCCGATTCCAACGGAATCCGCCTCAACAAATACCTAGCGCAAGCCGGCGTCGCTTCGCGGCGATACGCGGACGTTTTAATCGAGCGCGGCAAAGTGCGCGTGAACGGCAAAACCGTACGCGAGATGGGCACGCTGGTCGAACCGGGCGATAAGGTCGACGTGAGCGGAACCCCGGTCCAGCCGCAAACCGAGACGGTCTATCTCGTGCTGCACAAACCCGCCGGCGTCGTCACGACGATGCGCGACCCGCAGCGCCGCCGTACGATTGCCGAAATGCTGCCGCGCGGTCCGCGCGTCGTGCCCGTCGGGCGTCTGGATTACGAGACGAACGGCGTGCTGCTGCTTACGAACGACGGTGCGTTGGCCAACCGTCTGCTTCACCCGCGGTATGGCGTCGAGAAGACCTATCGCGCGACGATCAAAGGCCGGCTCTCCCCCGCGAACGTCAAGGCGCTGAACGAGGGCGTCGTCACCCCCGAGTTCGAAGCGGCGGGGGCAAAGGTCCGCGTGGTCGCCGTGCGTCGCGAGAACTCCGTCGTCGACGTGACGATCCACGAGGGTCGCAATCGTCAGGTCCGCAAGATGTTCGAGGCCCTCGGGCATCCGGTGCTGCTGCTGACCCGAATGCGCTTCGGTCCGGTCGCGCTGGGAGATTTGGCTGCCGGGCAGAGCCGCCCGCTCTCGGAGAAGGAGCTCGCCGCGCTCGAACGCCACCGGGACGGGGATGGACCAACGTCGTCGCGGGACACTTGAGGCTGCATGGTAGAATCCACGCACCGTGGACCGCAACGATCTGCCGACCCTTGAGCTGACGCTTACCCGCCGCGAGGCACGCTCCGAACGCACCGTCGTCCGATTGACGAGCGGCGCCGCGTTTGGAGGCGAAGCGCTGGCCATTTGCGCCGGCCCGTGTTCGGTCGAATCGGCCGAGCAGATCGAAGCGACTGCCGCCGCGGTCGCTCTGGCGGGCGCCAACGTCCTTCGAGGCGGCGCATTCAAACCGCGCACCTCGCCGTACGCGTTCCAGGGGCTCGGCCGGCAAGGCCTCGAGTTGCTGCGCGAGGCGGCGACTCGCCATTCCCTGGCGGTCGTTACCGAGGTGTTGGATCCGCGCGACGTCGAGACGGTCGCCGAGTACGCGGACATGCTGCAGATCGGCGCGCGCAACATGCAGAACTTCGCGCTGCTGCGCGAGGCCGGGCTCTCCCGCAAACCGGTGCTCCTGAAGCGCGGCTTCGCCGCGACCGTCGACGAATGGCTGATGGCCGCGGAATACCTACTGCTCGCGGGCAACCCAAACGTCGTTCTGTGCGAACGGGGCTTGCGCTCGTTCGATTCGGCGACGCGCAACGTGCTCGATCTCGCGGTGGTTCCGCTGCTCGCGGAATTGACCCACCTGCCGGTAATCGTCGATCCGTCACACGGCACCGGCGTCGCCCGTTTGGTAGAACCGATGTCTCTGGCGGGCGTCGCGGCGGGCGCCGACGGACTCTTGGTTGAAGTGCATCCGGACCCGGCAAGCGCCGTCTCGGATGGAATGCAATCGCTGACCTTCGAGCAGTTTGCGTCGCTTATGGGTAAGCTTGCAGATGTCGCCGCCGCGGTTGGGCGGCGTTTACCCGCGCCAGGGCTTGTGGTATAAATGAGCGCCCGCTTCATAGTTGCACGAAGAGGTAATCGATGAAACGCTACCTTCCCCTCGCCGCCGCGCTGGCCGGCCTGGCCGTCTTCGCGTCCACCGTTCCCGCGGTCGCGCAGTATGCGAACGAGTTCTCCCCGGCAAAGTTGACGCACCAGGGGACCACGTCCATCGCGATTGCCGGCAGCGGCACGGTCGTCGTCCAAGTGCAAGTCAATGCGGACGGTACGCACAAGGCCACCAAGGTGATCAAGTCGACCAACGCGGGCGACAACGACGCCGCGATGGACATCGCACAAAACTCCAGCTATCGTCCGGCGCATAAAGGCTCGACGCCGACGCCGTCGTTTTACGACTTTACCCTGAAGTTCAACGGCAAGTCGGTCGCGCAGTCGAGCGACCTCGACGCCGGCACGGCGAACGATTCGCCGGCGGCGAAGCAGGCCGAGGGTCAAATCGCGCAGCTGATCTCGCAGGGCAAATACTCGCAGGCCAAGACCGCCGCCCAGTCGGCGATGATGTCGAATCCGACCGATGAAATCCGCGCGCTGCTTGGCGTTTCCGAAGCGCAGCTCGGAGAGTTTACCGACGCTGCTGCGGCGTTCGATCACGTTACCACCATTACGAAACAGTTCCACTTGATCGCCGGTCAAAGTTATGCGAACGCTTCGGTCGCAATTGCGAACTCCAATCCCACGCAGGCCCTGGCCTACGCGAACAAGGCCGTCACCCTCGATCCGAGCACGAACTCCATGTATGCGCTCGGCAACGCGCAAATCGCGAACAAGCAGTTTCCCGAAGCCATCGCTACGTTAAAGTCCGTGCACGCCAAGGCGTGGGCGGATCCGAAGACGCCGACCAACGCGAAGGTCGCGATCGATTCCGCGCTGCTGTCAGGCTACATGCAGACGAACGACCAGGCGAACGCGACGGCGATCGCCGCTGAGATCAAGACGCTCGATCCGACGAGCACGCTGCCCGCTCGGATGCTGGGCAACGCTTACTTACAAACCGGCGCGACCGCCCTCACCGCCAAGGACTACCCCGCGGCGATGAAGGCATTCGATGCGGCCGCCGCTCAGGGCGACCCGGAAGTGGCCGTCACAGCCAACGTGCAAGCCGCGTTTACCGTATTGAAGATCAATCCGGACAAGCCGGACTTCAAGCTGATGCAATCGTACGCCGAAAAGGCGCTGGCAACGAAGCCCGACAGCCCCGAGGCGAATTTCGGCGAGGGCATCGCGCTGACGGGAGAAGCTGCAAGCACCCACGATGACGCCACGAAGAAGAAAGCCCAGGAAAGCCTCGAGAAGGCCGACCAGCTCGCAAAAGCGGCCGGCAACGAGGCGCTGGCTCTCAGCATCGAGGGCTTTATTAAGGCAAACCTTAAGGGGGCTGCCGGGAGCGGCACTCAGTAGGATTTCTCGTGGGGGTAGGCCAATGGTCCGCCCTCACGGAGCGGCTCCGCCGCCGAATCTTTTTGTTGTCCAGCGCACTCTAACGTAAACCCGGAAAGGGTCGGAATACCGTGTTTGATGGATTTATGAGCGTCATGCAGCAGGGTGGTCCCGATATGTGGATCCTGCTCGTGCTCTCCGTTGCGGTCATCGCAATCGTCATCGAGCGTCTCGTTTTCTTCTTCTCGCAACATGGCGACACCAAAGGTCTGCTCAAGCAGATCGGTGACAAAATCGCCGCAGACGATCTTCCCGGCGCGATGAAGGTTTGCCAAACGAATAAGGGCATGCTTCCGCGCATTCTCGAGTTCGGTCTGAAGCGCGGCGAGAAGAACCGCGCCGATATCACCGACGCGCTATCGATCGCGCTGATGGAGCACTTGAACGCTCTCGAGCGGAACCTCGGCATCATCGGCACGGTCGCGGTTATCGCGCCGTTCGTCGGTCTCGCCGGTACCGTTCTCGGTATCATCCGCGCCTTCCAAGACATCGCACTGAAGGGCAACTCGACGCCGGCCGTCGTTGCGGCAGGCGTTTCCGAAGCCCTAATCACCACGTTCGCCGGCCTCGTGGTCGCGATCGTGGCGGTTATCTTCTTCAACTACTTCAAGTCGCGCATCAAGACGTACAACCAGGAGATGATCGTCGCGGCCAATCAGCTCGCCGAAATGCTGCACTTCCACAACACCGGCGCGCCGATCCCGACCGACCTTTATCAGCCGAGCAAATCGAAGTAGTTAGCTGTTAGCTGTAAGAACGGCGAGGCAATAACGTGAGTCTGCTCTCGGCAAGAGGCGACGAAGAGGTAATGGCGGAGATCAACATCACGCCGTTCACCGACGTGCTGCTCGTCTTGCTCATTATCTTCATGATCTTGGCGGCGCTGGTCGCGCCGCCCGGTTTTGAAAAAGAACTTCCGAACCACAACAATAACAACACGCAATCAAAGTCGGATCCCAAGCACGACATCGAAGTCGACGTCAACAACAAGGGCGTCATCTTCGTCGACGGCCAAAAGACCGATGAGGTTGGAATCTATCGGATGATGTATCAGGTTTCCAAGAAGAAACCGCATCGGCACGTTTCGATCGTTGCGGACGCCAAGGCTCCGTACGGCATCATCATTCGCATCCTAGATGCTTCCAAAGAGGCCGGTCTTGAAGACGTCGGCTTCGTGACGGCGTAGAGTAGAACAGATATGGCTATGTCGACCGGTGGAGGCGAAGATGAGGTGATGTCGACCATTAACATCACTCCGTTTACGGACGTGTTGTTGGTGCTGCTCATCATCTTCATCATTCTCGCTTCGGTCACCAAAGAACCGAGGCTGCCCGACGCGCACAACCGCGATAAGGTGCAGCCGTCCCAGATCCTCGTAACCATTAACGAAAAGAGTCAGGTCGCCATCGGATCCAACGACGACGTTTCCATCGTGGAAATGCCGGCGGCGTTCCAGACGCTTCAGGACCAAACCGACCATAAGTTCAAGAGCGTCATCATCAAGGCCGATCCGCACGCGAACTATGGCGTCATCCTACAAGTAATGGACGCGGCGAAGCGCGCCGACTTGACCGACTTCGGCTTGGCCAACCACGTTGAAGGGTTGCCGGAGGGGCAAACGCAGTAGCGTATGGCAAGCACTAGTCCGAAACCCCCAGCGCCGGCCGCAAAGCCGCCGGCAAAGATGCGCGGCTTCATTACGACGGGCGAGCAAACTCGCAATTTCGTCGCTGTCGCGTTCATCCTTTCGATCCTGATCCACGCGGCGCTGACGCCGCTCTATCCAAACATGAAGGCCCATCACGAGGATCAAGAAGTCGAGAAGGTCTCGATGACCAAGAAGATCATCGTGCATACGCCGCCTCCGCCGACGCCGACCCCGCCGCCGACGCCGACTCCGCCGCCGAACAAGACGCCGGAGCCGGTGAAGCAGCAGACGAACGTCGTGCCGCTCAAAGTCAATCTCGTCCACACGCAAAACAACAGCACGACCGGCGAATCGCAGACGACGGTAGCGCAGCCGACCAGCGGTTCCGAAAACGGTGCCCCGGCCGGTCAGGGAACGCAAACTGGTCCGCCGGCGACCGCCAAGCCCGGATGCGCGAATCCGAATCGGGAAGCAACCGTCACCAACGCGATGTCTCCGGACTATCCTGACTCGGCTCGTGAGCTGAACTTGGGCACGGTGAACGTCGAAGTAGAAGTTTCGGTCGGCGCCACGGGTAATCTCGCCTCGGCCTCGATCTACAAAAGCTCGAACAACATGGCCATGGACCAAGCGGCGCTGCGCGCGGCGCGACAGTCCACCTACGCACCCAAGCTCGTCGATTGCGAGCCCGTGCAAGGCGACTATCTGTTCACCGCAACCTTCACGGCAGATTCATAGCGATCAGCGCCGTTTCTCCGAATCAAAATGGGCGTTCCCGAAAGGGAGCGCCCATTTGCGTCTAGCAAGGCATCGCTAGGATGAGCGCTAGAAATTCCAGGAATCTGCTGCTGATCGCGTTCGCGATCTCGCTGCTGCTGCACCTGATTTTCGCACTCAACTTTCATCGCCGCGGCAGCGAAAGCCCGACCGATATCGAGGTCGTCCGGATCGAACATCGTTCGATCATGATTCGGGTGCAGAAGACGCCGCCGCCGCGCGCGCATCCAAAGCAGACGCCGGCTCCGACCTCGTCGCCCGCGCCCAAGCCGACCGCGTCGGGCAGCAAGCCTGCGGGCAACGGCGCCGAATCGGTTGCGACCTCGGCGCCGACGCCGGCGCCGACTGCGGCCGCGACCATCGCGACCAATCCATGCGGCCGCAACGATGCCGAAGCGGCGCTGGCAACGCCGCCGACGCCGCCGGTGATCCCGGTGAGCGCGCGCGGTGACGGCACGAGCGGGACGACCATCGTCAAAGTGCAGCTCGATGACAAAGGCACGGTGCTGGGAACGGCCGTCTCCCAGACCAGCGGAAACCAAGCCCTCGATCTGATCGCCGTCGGCATGGCGCGCGACGCATCGTATACGCCGGCATCGCACAATTGCAAGCCGGTTGCGACCGCCTACGAGTTCAGCGTACGCTTCGCCGCGTGGTAACGGCGCGACGGATTCGCTAGCGCGAGGGCGCGCTCTGGAATCGAGCCCAAATCAAGCAGAGCAGCGCCAACACCCAGAGCAGCACCATGTGCGTGAAATGATGCGCGTGCTCGGTGCCGGATTGCGTGAACCACTGAACGATTCCGAGTCCGTAGAGCGCGCCGAGCGCGAAGAAGACGACGGCAAGAAGGATTGCGACGGCTTTCACGTGATGACTCCCATACGAGCGAGAACGAAGCAGAGTGCGCCAAAGATCAGACAATACCAACCGAACGGGCGCAGATCGTTCGATTTGAAATAGCGCGTGAGAAATGCGACCGAAGCGTACGCCGCGATCGCCGCGACGACGCCGCCGATCACGGCTTGGAGCGCCACGACGTGCGCGCCGGGTGCGAAGAGTTTCGGAATCTCGAGGAGCGACGCCGCAAAGATCACCGGCGTCGCGAGTAAGAACGAGAAGCGCGCGGCGTCCTCGTGATCGAGGTCGCAGAGCAGCCCGGCAACCATCGAAGCACCCGAACGCGAGATACCGGGAAGAAGCGCGAGCGACTGAGCCACACCGACGAGCGCGCTCTGCACGAAGCTTAAGCGCTCGATTGGTTCGTACGACCGCCCGCCCGCGTGTTGACGGCGGCGCAGGTACTCGCCGAGGAACATCACGAGCCCGTTGATTGCTAAGAAGATTGCGGCCGGAGCCGGCGAGCCGAACAAGCCGCGCACGGGTTTTTCAAGCAACACGCCCAGGATGCCGACCGGAATCGTCCCGACGACGAGCAGCCAGCCGATACGTTCGTCGCGACCATCTCCGAGACGCCCGCGAACGACGCTTCCCACGAGCGCCCGACCGATCGCCCACCATTGCTCGCGGTAGAACGCGAGCAGGGCGACCGCCGTTCCGAGATGGAGCACGACGACGAAGGCCAAGAACGTGGGATCGGAGCGGTCGACGTTATTCCAGTGCAGCAGCGCCGGAACCAAGATCGTGTGTCCCAGGCTCGAGATCGGGAAGAGCTCGCTTACACCTTGTAAAACGGCGAGGACGAGCGCCTGCAAATAGGTCACGGCGCACTCGTTACGCCCCAGCGACCGCGAACGCCTTGAGGCTAGGCGGGAGGATTGCCTCCTCGTCCGCCTAAGCGCTTTATCAAATGGATCGTACCCCGGTTAACGCCGATCCGGAGCAACAAGAACGACGCTTTCCACGCGTCGGCGATTCGCTGCTGGTTTCGTACAGCATTGGCGACGATTTCGCTCCAGAGTTTACCGAGACGTACGACATCGCACTCGGCGGAATGGCGATGCTCACCAACGCCGAGCTCGCGCGCGAAGCGCCGATCAGCGTGCAACTCGAACTGCGCGGCGATCGCCAACCCATCGTGCGCCTCCGCGGGATCGTCCGCTGGTCGCGCTACGATCCGCTGCTGCAGCGTTATCGCACCGGCGTAGCCTTCCTCGACACCGACGAAGAAATGCGCGTCACCTTGCAGCGTTACATCGATACGCTGCATTTGCTTCGCGACATGGGGATGATCTAGGCGCCTAGTGCCTTGCGGCGAGCGGCATCACGAAGAGGCCGACGGCGTCGATAGCGGCGTGTAGCAGCATGCAGATCGGCAGGTTGCGTCGCCAGAGGTAGAGGACCGTTATTACGGCGCCGATCACTGTTGGGACGAGGAGTGCCGGGGTTAATCCGTAACGGCCGACGTGGCCGGCGCCGAACGCAATTATGACGATCGCGCCAGGGAGCCAGCGATTTTTGAAGATGCCGATTAGGCGTTCCAGAGCGTAGCCGCGGAGAAGGGTTTCTTCGCAGATTCCGGCGGTCAGGGTTAGGGCTAGTCTCATTCCCCACGGCACCGCGAGTAGCGTCCGCAGATCCGGGAGACTCGACCCTTGCTCCGTTAGCGACGCTACGATCGAGCTTGCGAAGATGGCGACGACGAATGCGCCCGTCATTGCTGCGAGGTCTATCCGGTCTGGGAGGCGGAGGCCGATCGATGTCAGGGGTTTGCGCTCCCAGAACAAAACGATCGTTACGACGACGATCGTAACCGCCCACTCTTTGACGAGTACGCCCGTGTCTTGTGTGAGATTCGAGAGCGACTCGACGCCGTGGCCGAAGAACAAGAAGAGCCAGCCCAGGGATATGGCTAGCCCGACGCCGGTCGCGACCGAAATGCTTTGACGGTGTGTGTTCATGCGCCACGTAGCACCCGACGTCCGCCGAAGTTTCGGAAGCGCTACCAACGGCTTTTTGTTTTTTTTGATAACCGCCCGCGGCCGGGTTATTTGGTCGCGATTAGATATGTCTCGTAGGGGTGAGGGGCGAATATCTCGACGTTCGGGCGGGCGTTTCTTACGATGCCTTCGACGTCACCGATTCGTTGTTCGGTGGTCTGGACGACGATTACAGGGTAGCTTTCGGCGGTGGACAGCACGCTCGCAAGCGCGCGCGAGTAGGCTGGAGCGTCGGCGGCTCTGGCTCCGAATAAGGAATCGCGGTAGGCGTGCTCGATGGTGAAGTAGGGATTGCCCTGCCACCAGGCTTCCCACATCCAGATGCGGGCGTCGGCGCTGCGGAACGAGTTGCGCGCCGGCGGCGATAGGAACAGAGCGTCGGCGCGCTGGGCACCGATGGTCGTGAGCACGTCGGTTTGGCGCACCGTGTTGCGGCGCATGTTGGCGACGACCCACTGCTCGGTCTGGCGGATGTACGACCACGCGAGTTCGCTCGGTGGAATATCTTGCATGTCGTCGGGGTTCTGCGTTTTTTGCAGCCAGTAGCAGAAGGCGCGCCACAAACCGAGAATCGCGAGTCCGGTCTGGCCGTCGCTGCGCAGGTTGCGCACGTTGTCGTGCCACACGCCGAGATAGACGCACTGCTCTTCCGAGAAGAAGACGCCTTCCCACGCTTTGAACATATCCAGCGAATAGATGCGGCCGGGCAGCATCTCGACGATTTCGGCCACTTCGCTGTCCCGCAGGATCGTCAGGTCGTTGGCTACGATGCCTTCGCCGACGCGAACGAACCACTCGAGCAGATCGCCGCCGTGCACGGCGATGCCGTGACGCTTGAGATAGTTGAGATGCGTCGGCAGCCCCATGAACGGATCGACGACGCTGGCGCAGCCATAGCGCATCAGGATCTCGTGCAGGCGCGACGGCGAGATTCGCCGCGTGCGTTCTTGAAGCTCGATCACGCGCGCGTTCTCGCGGCTTCCAGAATCGCGCGAACGATTCGCGGGTCGAACTGCGTTCCTGCGGCCGTATCGATGCGATCCTTGTGATCCAGGGAAACCGCGGCGATCGCGGCGGCCAAGATCGCGGCGCCGGTAGGGATTGCGTCTTTAAAGAGCGCCTTTGGTTTGCCGGTTCCATCGAACCATTCGCCCCGGGCGCTCAGCACCGGCGCGGCCGCGCCGAGCGCGGCGTTGCCGTCCAGCAGGGCGGCGGCGGCGAGACCGTGTGCGGCGCGCACGTCGATGCCGAGACGCGCTAACGGATCGAACGATGTTTCGCCCGGGTCGATGCGTTCGCCGATTTCACCGGCTCCGGAGGTGCGAACGGCGATTGCGAGCGCGGCGCGTTCGAGCGGCGGCAACGCGAGCGTTTCCGCCGCGGCATCCGTGAGCCGTGCGATTCGTTGCCAGCGGCCCGCGACGCCGTTGTGCGTGTCGATGCGGTCCGCGATCGCATCGAGTAAGGCGGCGGTCGATGCATCGTCGGCGCGCAAGTTATCCAGCGGCGGTTCGACCGGCTCGGCCTCGCCGCCGTGCGTATGGAACCAGGTTGTGAATATGCGGCTGAACTCGGGACCGAAGCTTCGTCCGGCTTCTAAATTGATCGCCGCGAGAGCGTCGTCCGGATCGGCGGCGCGAATGGCCGCATCGGCGAGTCCAAGAAGCACTGCGGGCGACGGGATACCGGCCCAGCGCAATTGATCCGGGTAACCGGTTCCGTCCCAGCACTCCGCCTGCCAACGCACGTAGTCCGATGTCTGCTCGGGCAACGCGGAGATTTCGAGACAGATGCGAGCGCCTTGGGCAGGCACGTCCCAGGATTCGATGCGGGCCATCCGCTCCGAAAGGCGTTCCCCTTTTCGGTATGCCGCGTTCCCTAACGCGCCCACGGCGTGAAGCACGCCCGCATAATAGAGCGCGTCACGATCGACGCCGTCGATTCCCGCGATCGACGCCAGTGAGACGGCGGTCGCAGCCTTTTTGGCGGCGAACCCGGCTGGGTTCCCGCAGGCGGCATCACCCACCGCGCCATACAACCCTAGGACGCCGGCGAGCCGTGCCGCAGCGGTCCGAGGATCGCCGACGGTGTCCTGGAATAGCGTCATCAGCTTCATTGTTTAAATAACGCCGTGCCGAAACCCTCACATATCGCCGCCGACGGCAGCATTTCGATGGTCGATGTCTCCGGCAAGGCCGCTTCGGCGCGAACTGCGCGGGCAGAGGCTCGCGTGCGCATGAGCCCGGCTGCCCAAGCCGCGCTCCGCGAAGCGACGCTCCCCAAGGGTGACGCGTTTGTGACCGCGCAGATAGCGGGGATCATGGCCGCGAAGCAGACCGCCAACCTTATTCCCCTCGCGCATCCCCTTCCGCTTGGATCGGTCGACGTACGCTTCGACTGGGCCGAAGACGGTGCGCTGCGGATTGAGGCGGAGGCCGTTACGACGGCGCAGACCGGCGTCGAAATGGAAGCGATGGTCGCGGCCGCCGTCGCGGCGCTTACGATCTACGATATGACGAAAGCCGTCGATAAAGGGATCACGATCGAGGGCGTTCGCCTGCTCGAAAAGAGCGGTGGTAAATCCGGGACCTGGCGCGCGTGACGTTCACCGCGGCGCTGATCGTGCTCTCGGACCGTGCGTCGGCGGGCGTGTACCCGGATACGTGTATCGCCGTTATGAAGGAACGCCTAGGCGACGTGTATTCCATCGTGCGCGAAACGGTGATGCCGGACGATCCGAGTGCCCTGCAGGCCGAGCTGATCGATATCGCCGACGCCGGTACGGCGAATCTCATTCTCACCAGCGGCGGAACGGGGTTGTCGCCGCGCGATCGTACGCCGCAGGCGACTTCAGCGGTTTTGGATTACGAAGTTCCGGGCATTGCCGAAGCCATCCGCACCGCGTCCATCGCGATCGTAAAGACGGCGATGCTGTCGCGAGCGGTCGCCGGCGTTCGCCATCGTACGCTGATCGTCAACCTTCCCGGCAATCCGAAAGCCGTCGCGCAGTGTCTGGACGTCGTGCTGCCGGTCCTCCCGCATGCGCTGGGCTTGCTCTCCGGCGACGTAACCGACGGATGATCGACATCGACAGCTTTGCCCGAGCGCAGGAATATCTGCTCGGCACCATCGACGAGACCAAGTCGCGCCGCACCGAATACAAACTGGACCGCATGCGCGCGTTCTTGCGCGCACTCGGCGATCCGCAGAACGCGTACCCGACCATCCACATCGGCGGAACGAGCGGCAAGGGCTCGACGTCGACGATGATCGCGGCGGCGCTTGCGGCGTCGGGCAAGCGCGTGGGCCTGCACACGAAGCCGCACCTGCAGTCGATGACCGAGCGCGCCCGCATCGACGGAATCGCCGTTTCGGAAACGCGCTTTGCGGAACTGCTCGCGGGGATGATGCCGGCGATCGGAGCCGTCGCTCCGGAGCACGGGCGTCCCACGTACTACGAAACGCTGCTGGCGCTGGCGTTCGAACACTTCGCACGGGAGCGCGTCGACGTTGCGGTTATTGAAGTTGGGCTCGGCGGAAGGCTCGACGGAACGAACGTGATCGTCCCGGTCATCACGGCGATCACGTCGGTCGGGCGCGATCATACCGAAGTCTTGGGCGATACGATCGAGGCCATCGCCTTGGAGAAGGCCGGCATCGCGAAGCCGGGTGTGGCGCTGGTACTCGGTGCGATGCCTCCCGAGGCGGCGGCGACGATTGCGCGGCACGCCGGCGAAGTGGGCGCGCCGGTCATTCGCGCCGCCGAAGTGACGTCGATCGGCGCGGTGCGTCTCGACGCGCAAAGCGGCGGACAGGCGTTCGAAATAGTCACGCAGCATGGGCGGTACGATATTCGTACGCCCGTTCTCGGTGAATTTCAGCGCGCGAACGCCGTTACGGCGATCGCGGTTTTGGAGCGGCTTCCGGCCTCGCTTCGGCCCACCGTGGAGAACGTCGAGACGGGCTTTTCACGGGTCGTCATACCCGGACGCTTCGAGATGTTTCGCGCGCACCCGAGCGTGGTTTTCGATATCGCGCACAACGGGGAGAAAGCCCAACACTTAGCCGCTTCGCTGGCCGAGGCGTTCCCCCAGAGCCGCATCCACTTCGTCGTCGCAATCGGCGAAGACAAAGACGCGCGCGAGATCCTGAGCGAACTTGCGCAAGGGCCGGTTACGTTTACGTTCACGACGTTCAAGGCCGAAGGCCGCCAGCCGGCGCGTCCGCAAAAGCTGGCGTTGATCGCCGAATCGATCGGTCGCTGGGGCCGCGTGATTCAGCATCCCGTCGACGCGCTCGAAGCGGTTCGCCGGTCCGCCGGATCCGAGGATATCGTGGTCGTTACCGGGTCGACGTTCTTGGTCGCGGAGTTGCGCGAATGGTGGATCGAGCAAGGGGTCGTTCCTGTCCGGCGATGATCGCGGTTCGCTCGACCTGCGCGGGGCGCGATTCGTATGGGGAACGCGCACGTACGTGATGGGGATCGTCAACGTCACACCCGACTCGTTCTCCGGTGACGGCGTCGTCGCAGCAGGGGACGCAGTCGAACGCGCCGTCGCACAGCGCGCCGAGGGCGCGGACCTGCTCGATTTCGGCGGCGAATCGACGCGCCCGGGACACGACGCCGTCGAAGAGGCGGTGGAACTGGCACGCGTGATTCCTGCGATCGAACGGACGCGCGGGCTGCTTGCCGATACGCCGATCTCCGTCGATACGTACAAGCCCAACGTCGCGCGCGCGGCGCACGCCGCCGGGGCCGATATCGTCAACTCGATCTGGGGGCTTTCCGACGCACTGCTCGAAACCGCCGCCGAACTTTCGATGCCGGTCATCGCGATGCACAACCAGTCGGGAACGCACTATGCCGGCGGTGTGATGGATTCGGTCGTGGCTTTTCTGCAGGGCTGCGCCGACCGGGCGATGCGGCGCGGCATCGCGCGCGAACGCATCGTGCTCGATCCCGGAATCGGCTTTGGAAAAACGCCGGATCAAAACATCGAGGTGCTGCGTTCGCTCGACCGGCTCGTAGCGCTTGGATTTCCGACGATGCTGGGAGCGTCGCGAAAGTCCACCATCGGTAGGCTGACCGGACGCGAGCCGCACGAACGCGTTCACGGCACCGTCTCGACGACGGCGCTCGCCGTTGCCGCCGGAATCGACGTCGTCCGCGTTCACGACGTGCGCGCGGCGCGCGACGGCGTTGCCGTCGCAGACGCGATCGTGCGCGATTGGAGGCCGGACGGATGGACCGGATAACGCTGCGCGACGTTCGCGCCTACGGCTGCCATGGGGCAAACCCCGGCGAGCGCGATACGCCGCAGGCGTTCGACGTGAACGTGGATGCCGAGATCGACCTGCACGCCGCGGCTTCGAGCGACGACCTGGAAGACACGCTCGACTACGCCACGCTGCACGCTCGCATCGTCATGGCGGTCGAGAGCACGTCGTACGCACTCTTGGAGCGATTGGCAAGCGACGTGCTGGATGCCGTATTCTCGGACCATCGAGTGGCGCGGGCCGAAGTGACGATCGCAAAACCGGGTTTGCTGGACGGCGCGACGCCGGCGGTAACCCTCGTCCGCGAGAATACGCGCCACCGGTGAGCCATCGCGTTTACCTGAGCTTGGGGGCTAATCTCGCAGAGCCGGCTCAAACGGTCGTCCGCGCGTTCGTCGCGCTCGGGCGGATTGGGACGGTCGTACGACGTTCGCGGCTCTATCGTTCGCAGCCGTGGGGAAGCACGGATCAGCCCGAGTTCGTTAACGCGGCGGCGCTGCTCGAGACCGATCGCGCGCCGCGCGAACTGCTGCACGCGCTGCAATCGATCGAGACGTCGCTCGGACGCAAGCCGCGCGAACGCTGGGGCCCGCGGGAGCTCGATCTCGACATCCTTACCTACGACGACGACGCCTTCGACGAACCGGAGCTTCACGTTCCTCACCCCCACATGCACGAACGTGCATTCGTCCTGGTCCCGCTGGCGGAAATCGATCCTGCTTACGAACGTATGCGCGACGCGCTTCCGCCGGCCGAACGTGCCGGCGTTTCGCCGATGGAAGAACCGCTGCCATGACGCTGCCGCTGAACGTGGACTTTCGTACGTGCAACTGGAACGAGGTTGCGGAAACCGAACACTCCGGCGAGACCGGGTGCGCCTATTGGAAAACGCAAAACTACGGTGACGTGAGAGTCCGAATGGTTCGGTACTCGCCCGGCTATCTGGCGGACCACTGGTGCGAGCGCGGGCACGTGCTCTTGGTCCTGGCGGGTAGTCTGACCACCGAACTGCGGGACGGCACGACGGTAACGCTGACCGCAGGGCAAAGCTACACCGTGGCGGACGATACCTCGTCGCATCGTTCGCGAACCAGCACGGGTGCGAGCTTGTTCATCGTGGACTGACCGAGTCAGAGCGGAACGCGGCATCCCGTCGTCGTAGGCTGTAGTCACTATGCGTTTTACGATGCGAGCCCTTTTTGCCGCCGTCGCCTGTCTCGGTTTCACCGCCCAGGGCGCGCTCGCGAGTACCCCGTCGATCGCGACGCAGATCGCGCGAATTGCGGCTCGTCCGCAGTTCAAACACGCGATCGTCTCGGCCGAGATCTACGATCTCGACACGAAACAGGTACTGTTCGCGCGCAACGGCCCGATGCTTATGGAAGCCGCTTCTACCACGAAACTGCTGACGAACGGGACGAGCCTGGCGCTGCTCGGACCCGACTTTCGCTGGACGACGCCGGTGTACCGGACGGGTCCGCTGGACGCGCAGGGCGTGCTCGACGGCGATTTGGTCCTCGTCGCTTCGGGCGATCCGAATCTGTCGCAGCGTATCCAGCCCGACGGCACGATCGCTTTCGAAAACGAAGATCACTCGTACGACGGCTCGTACGAAACGCGCGCCGTTCCGGGCGATCCGCTCGCCGTGCTTCGCGAGCTTGCGGCGCAGGTGGTCAAGAGCGGCATCAAGGACGTGCGCGGCCGTGTGGTCGTCGACGCATCGCTGTTTCCCGATCAAGGCAACGAAGCCGGAACGGGAGCGGTCGTCTCGCCGATCGTCGTGAACGACAATCTGGTCGACGTGACCGTCACCCCGGGCGCAAACCCCGGCGATCCGGTCACAATCGCCGTCTCGCCGCAAACGCCGTACGTCACGTTCGTTAATAAAGCGACGACCGGCAAAGCAAAGTCCGAGCCGACGATCGACCTGTCCGACGATAAGACGAACGCGGATGGAACGCACACGGTGACGATCACCGGGGCGCAAGCGACCGGCGCGCCGATTCTCTACGCCTATCGAGTGCCGGAGCCGGCCCTTTTCGCGCAAGCCGCATTCAAGGTAGCGCTCGCAGACGCAGGCGTGCGCGTCGAATCGCAGGCGCCGCCGAAACCGTTCGACCATGCGGCGGCGTCGGCGTCGTATATCGCGGCGAACCTCGTCGCACAGCACGTCTCGCCGCCGCTCGGCGAAGACGTCAGGCTGACGCTCAAGGTGAGCGACAATCTCCATGCGGGGCTGATGCCGTACATGTGGGCGATCTACGTTGCCAAGGCCAAGACCGATCTGCTCAAGGCGGGTTTCAAACGAGAGCACGAGCTGCTCGCAGGAGCCGGGCTCGATCTCAACGGCGCCGCGCAGCAGGACGGTTTAGGCGCCTTTGCATTCTTCACGCCGGACTTCATGGTGCACTACTTAGCGTGGGTGTACGCGCAACCGTGGTTTGCGACGTTCCATCGGGCGCTGCCGATTCTCGGCGTCGACGGGACGCTGTTCAACATCCAGAACCGGTCGCCGGCGAAGGGCAAGGTCTTTGCGAAAACGGGAACGTGGGGATCGGCGAACCTGCTCGACGACGACGGTCTCACGAGCAAAGGCCTGGCCGGTTACGTAACGACTTCCCATGGCCGGCATATCGCCTTCGCCTTCTATATCAATCGCATGGCCGGAAAATCCAGTGTCGATCTCACCAAGGATGCGTCCCACTACGCGGGCGAAACGCTTGGAGAAATGGCGACCGACACGTACGTGACGCTCTAGCGCGTCGAGGGCACAGTCAACATGCGTCGCGCGGGATTTCTCGGAACTCTTCTCGCACTCGCCGGAGCGCCGGTTGCGGCGCGGTCGGCTGCAAGCGGGAAGAACGCTGCCGATCTCATCGTAACCGGTGCCAAGATCCACACCTTCGATGCGGCAGTGCCGGCGGCGCAGGCGTTTTCGGTGCGCGACGGGCGTTTTGCGTACGTCGGTTCGCTCGAGGGCGCGATGGCGCTGCGCGGGCCAAGTACGGTGATGCTGGATCTCTCCGGAAGTACGGTGCTTCCGGGACTGATCGACGCGCACATCCATCTTACCAGCGTCGGCATGGATCTTTCGCAACTCGACGTTTTCAAGCTGCGCTCGTTCGATGAAGTCGTCGCCCGCACGGTTGCGTTTGCGCGCACGTCGCCGGATGCGTGGATTCTCGGCGACGGCTGGGATCAGAATCTTTGGCCGGCCAAGGCGTTCCCAACGCACGAGGCACTCAGCGCGGCACTTCCGGATCGGCCGGTGGCGCTCTCGCGCGTCGACGGCCATGCGGTTCTCGCGAATGCCAAAGCGATGCAAATCGCGGGCGTCGGCAAGACGACCCCGGATCCCGCGGGCGGACGGATCGTACGCGACGCGAACGGCGATCCAACGGGCGTCTTCATCGATGCGGCGCAAGGCCTCATCTACGATAAGGTTCCCGCGCCCTCACGCGATCAGCTCGTACGCGCGACGCGCAGCGCCATTGCCGAATGCACTCGCTGGGGACTGACGACCGTCGCCGAACCCGGGACGAACGACGCCCACCTCGCCGCGCATCGAGTGCTGCTGGAAGCCGGCGAGTATCCCATTCGCAACTACGCGATGCTCTCCGACGATGAGGAGCTGATCGACGAGCACCTTCGCGCCGGTCCCGTCAACGCCGCATACGACGGGCATTTGTGGGTGCGAGCGATCAAGATGTACGCCGATGGTGCGCTCGGCTCGCGCGGCGCCGCCTTGCTCGCACCCTATTCGGACGATCCTTCGAACACCGGACTGGTCCGAACGCCGGGCGCACATATGCAAGCCGTGGCCGAGAAGGCGCTGCGTGCCGGGTTCCAAGTCTGCGTGCATGCGATCGGCGATCGCGGCAACCGCATCGTCCTCGACGCCTACGAAGGCGCGCTGCGCGCGGTTCCTTCGACCGACGTGCGTTTCCGCATCGAACACGCCCAGGTGCTTTCGCTGGAGGATATCCCGCGTTTCGCTAAGCTCGGCATTATTCCGTCGATGCAGACGACGCATCAGATCAGCGACATGGATTGGGCGCAGGCACGTCTCGGACCGGATCGCGTGCTGGGCGCGTATGCGTGGCGGCGATTGCTCGACACGGGCGTGATCGTCGCAAACGGCACCGATGCGCCGGTCGAAGCCGTCAGCACGCTGCGCACGTTCCACGCCGCCGTCACGCGGCAGAACGAGTCGAATCAGCCGCCCGGCGGCTGGTACCCGGACCAACGCATGACGCGCGACGAAGCCCTCAAGTCGATGACGATCTGGGCCGCGCACGCGAACTTCCAGGAACATATCCTCGGTTCGATCACGCCGGGGAAATACGCGGACTTCGTCGTGATGGATCGCGATTGGATGGCGGTACCGCCGCAAGAAATCATGGCGACGCGCATCCAAGGTACGTATCTCAGCGGCAAACGCGTCTACGACGGCACGAGCACCGCCCTCGCACATCGCCCGCGGCAACACGGCGCTGCATGCTGCGGGCGCGCTATGTCATCCTGAGCGTAGTGAGCGCAGCGAACGTAGTCGAAGGACGCAACGATGGATGCTGAGCGGAGCGCGAAGCGCGTAGCCGAAGCATCCCGTGCTTTAGCGGACTCTTGGGTTCGATAAAGCATACGGCACTTCGCTTCGCTCAGTGCTCCTCGCATTTGTCCTTCGACTGCAGGGCTTCGCCCTTACGCTCAGGATGACATTACGATGCTTTTTGGTGGGCGGTTAACTGGTAGACGTCTTTTTTGATGAAGACGTCGAGGAGCATTGCGTCGACTTTTCCGCGGTCAACGAACTCTTTTTGTAAGATGTCGAGCGCGCGCTCGGCGGACATCCCTTTCTTGTAGGGGCGATCGGCTGCGGTGAGCGCGTCGAAGACGTCGCTGATCGTCATCATGCGAACTTGCGGCACGATCTCGTCGCCGGCGAGTTTGCGCGGATAGCCGGTTCCGTCAAGATGTTCGTGATGGCCGTAGGCGAGTTCCGGAACGCCGCGCCACGGCGTTTCGCCCCACGGAATCTCGCGCAAGAAGAGGAACGATTGGGTAACGTGTTCCTGCATGCGGCCGCGCTCGTCGTCCGATAGCGAGCCGCGCGGAATCGTCAGGTACTCGTATTCGTGCGGCTCGAGCAACGGACGCTGGCTTCCGAGGTCGAGGTAACGGCGGCCTAGTGCGTCGAGCAGTATCTCGTCGCCTTTGCTGCCGACGACGTTCGGCTCGTTGGCCGCTTCGAGTTTCGCAAGCAGCGCGCGTAGCGCTTCGCGGTTTTCCTCGCCAACCGTCTGTTCGATCGCCAGCAGGAAGCGCAGGCGGATCGTATCGAGGCGCCCGTCGGGCAGTTTCTTGGCTTTGCCGAAGATGTATTCGGGAACCGCGACTTTGCCGAAATCGTGTAAGAGCGACGCGTAGCGAATCTCGAGCAGCTGATCCGGCGTAAAGTGCATGTCCGCGAGGGCACCGCTTTCGATCTCGTTGACGGCGCGCGCCTGCGCGACCGTGAGCGCGGCGACGCGCTCCGAATGCCCCTGCGTCGACTTATCGCGGACTTCGATCGCTTTGACCGATGCATGAACGAACTTTTCGAAGAGATTTTGGATCGCCTCGACGAGCCGCGCGTTTTCCATGGCCACCGCGGCTTGCGAGGCGAGCGCCAACAGAAGCGACTCTTCGTGATCGTCGAACGGAGCGACGACGTCTTCGGTATGCGCCGGCGATTCGAGGACCAAATCGAAGTTCGGCTTGTTGTTGATCAGCTGAATGGCGCCGATCGTCGAGCCGGCGAGGTTGCGCATCGGAACGCACAAGATCGATTTCGTACGGTACTGGTGCGTGTCGTCGAACGCGCGGTTGAACTTGTACGGCGCATCTTCCGGAATCGCGTAGGCGTCGTCGATTCGAACGACGTTGCCGGTGACCGAGACGTACCCCGCAATCGACGTGGTCGCGAGCGGCAGCATGGCGTCCATCAGTACGCCATCGTCCTTCGGTCCCGTCTGTGCGACCGCGAAACGGAGACGCTTCTCGCCGTCGCGGTCCTCGATCACGAACAAACTCCCTGCGTCGGCCCCGGTAAGTTCCCTGGCCTTGTGCACGATCAGGCGCTGCAGCGACCCGAGATCGCGTTCCGACGAGAGCGCGCGCGCGATGCCAAGGAGTTCTCCGCCTTCGTAGGCGGCGCGCTGGTAGGCGCGCATCGTCTCGATGCGGCCGGCGGTACGAAGGGCCGCAATCAATGAGGAACGTGAAATCGGCGGGTGGAGGATGGCAGCCGCTTCCGGCTCCTCTTCCAGCCAGGCTAGCGCCGGGTGTCCTTCGGGGATGACGATGACCGCGCAGGCCGGAGGCGCACCGAGAGCGACGAGGCCTCCGCGCGCGTGGAGGCGCTCGAAATCCAGCGAGTGGATTGAAACGCCTGCGTTCCCAAGCAAGACGGCCAACTCACCGAGATCGGTATCGTTCGGATGAAGAACGAGGGTCGCCACGACCTTCCTCTTTTTCGCTCCTAGGTCCACTCGGGCCCGCCGCGAAAGCGTACCGGCCATGCCCCAGGAGCCTAGCATCCCCGACCTGGCCGCCCGCGTTCGCCGCCTCGCCGAGTTTTTGGCGAGCGAGCACGTCTTGTCCGTTCGTATCGAGCGTGCCGGCGACGAGATCGAATTGCGGCGCCGGCCGGAGTCCGTCTCGGCGAGCGAGTTCCGCCAGGATGCCCCAATTGCGGTCGAATCCTCCGAGCCGAGCCTCGAGGCGATCAAGGCGGGCTACGTCGGAATCTTTCGTCTCGGGCGGCCGGCACCGGTTGAGGGCGAACTTCTAGATGGCGATCGCGAGCTCGGCTATATCGAGCAGCTTGGCATTCGGAACGTCATTCACAGCTTGGGCGCCGGGCGCATCGTTACGATCGCGAGTGGCGACGGCTCGGCGGTCGAATATGGACAGCCGCTTTTCCTGGTCGATCGCGGCTGAAAGAGGAACGGACCATCTTCAGAAAAGTTTTGATCGCCAATCGCGGCGAGATCGCACTTCGCATCAACCGTGCATGCCAAGAGCTTGGCGTACTGACGGTTGCGGTTTTCTCGGAGGCGGATCGTGAGTCGCTGCACGTGCGCCAGGCGGACGAAGCGTTTTGTGTCGGCCCCGGCCCGGTCGGGCTCTCCTATCTGAACATTCCGAACATCATCTCCACCGCGCTCGTAACGGGATGCGACGCGATTCATCCGGGCTACGGTTTTTTGGCGGAAAACTCGCGGTTCGCGGAGATCTGCGCCGATCACGGGCTCACGTTCATCGGCCCGCGCCCGGACGTCATCGCGGCGATGGGCGACAAAGCCACGGCGAAACGCGTGATGCAGGAAGCCGGTGTCGCAACGACCCCGGGCACCGACATTCTCGCCGGCGTAGAAGCCGCGCGGCGTGCGGCGGAGCACATCGGATATCCGGTGCTGCTCAAAGCGACCGCCGGCGGCGGCGGTAAAGGGATGCGCTCCGTCGAGCGGCCCGAGGACCTGGAACGCGCATACGCCGGCGCGACCGCCGAGGCCGAAGCGAGTTTTAAAGACGGCCGCGTCTACATGGAAAAATTGATCATCGGTCCGCGTCACATCGAAGTTCAGGTGCTGGCCGACGAGTTTGGGAACGTCGTCCACCTCGGCGAGCGCGATTGCTCGATGCAGAAGCCGTCGCATCAGAAGCTTATGGAAGAAGCGCCGGCCGCGCACCTGACCGCAAACGTGCGAGCGGCGCTTGCAGAAATGGCGGTGCGCGCGTGCAGATACGTCGGCTACTCGAATGCGGGGACGCTGGAGTTTCTGGTTTCCGGCGAAGACGTGTACTTCATGGAAATGAACACGCGCATCCAGGTCGAGCATCCGGTCACCGAGATGGTCTACGGCATCGACCTCGTGAAAGAGCAGATCCGTGTCGCTGCGGGAGAGCCGCTGGGGTACACGCAAGCCGATCTCGTCGCGCGCGGCCACGCGATCGAGTGCCGGATCAACGCCGAAGATACGCACAACAATTTTGCGCCGCAAGCCGGCAAACTGTCGCGCGTCGTCTTTCCGGGCGGCCCCGGCATTCGCGTGGATACCCACGTATTTGCGGGATCTTCCATCCCGCCGTACTACGATTCGATGATCGCGAAAATCGTCGCGCACGGCGAGACGCGGGATGCCGCGATCGCTCGCATGGAGCGCGCGCTGCGCGAAACCGTCATTGAAGGCGTCAACACGACCATCGACCTTTGCGCGGACGTGCTCGCAACGCCGGAGTTTCGCGGAGCGCGGTACGACATCGGCTTCCTGCCGTCGTATCTGAGCGCGGCGGTCTAGCGGACGGTATGCCTTCGAGAAGAGTGGGCCGCGAACAGGCTTTGCAAGTGCTGTATTCGGTTGCCATCGGCAGCCGCGAGCCGGGAGATGCTTTGACGGAGATCGTCGGCGACGCGCCGGAGCCGGAGTACCGAACGTTCGTGAAAGAACTCGTCTTCGGAACGCTCGACTATGCGGATGAAGCCGACCGAATCGTCGGCCCGCTGCTCGAAGGCTGGACGATCGAACGCCTGCCGACCATCGATCGCCTGCTCCTGCGCATGGGTGCGTTCGAACTGCGCAACCATCCCGAAACACCGCCTGCCGTCGCGATCAACGAAGCGGTGGAACTCGCCAAGCGTTTCTCGACCGAAGATTCCGGCAAATTCGTCAACGGCGTTCTGAACGCGGTGGCTCATGCAAAAGCGTAAGGCCATGCGCAAGAAATCGGCTGGGAACGCGCGGCGCATTCTGCGCGGAATCGGCTTCGCGCTGCTGCTCGTTTTGCTCTTCGTTGCGGGGATCACCGGCGGCATCGTCGCCGCCTATTCGCGAAACCTGCCGGACATCAGCCGGATGGCGGACTATCAACCGGCGAGTTCGACGCGGATCTTCGCGCGCGACGGATCGCTGCTCGCATCGGTGTATAAGGAGAACCGCGTCTGGGTACCGATCACGCGCATCCCGCCGCTGGTCAGCGAGGCGTTCATCGCCAACGAAGACCACAACTTCTACAGCCATCACGGCGTCGATTTCGGTGGAATCGTTCGGGCGGCGTTCGCGGATATGACGCACCAAGAGTTCCAGGGCGCATCGACGATCACTCAGCAGCTCGCACGGCGCTTGTTCCTCAACGACGAAGTCTCCATGTCGCGCAAGATTCAGGAAGCGCTTCTCGCGATGGAGATCGAGCGCTACTATACCAAAGACGAAATCCTCGAGCGCTACCTGAACATCATCTACCTGGGCGCGGGCGCGTATGGCGTGGATGCGGCGGCGCACACCTACTTCGGCAAGGGCGTCGAGAAACTGACCGTCGGGCAGGCGGCGATGCTGGCCGGCGTCGTGGCGGCACCATCCGACTACTCGCCGTTCGCCAACATGAATTTGGCGCGCGACCGGCAGCGCCACGTACTCGATCGCATGGCCGAGAGCGGCTACCTGACCCAGACCCAAGCGGACGAAGCGTTCGACGCGCCGCTCGAGCTCGCGTCGCAGCGCGCACCCGGCTTGCAGGGCTACGCTTCACCGTACTTCACGACGTACGCGATCGCGCAGTTGGAGAAACTGTTCGGCGCGGACGCCGTGCAAGAAGGCGGCCTGCAGGTCTATACGACGTTGGATCCGCGCATGGAAAAGATCGCGCAAGAGGCCGTGACGTGGGGCGTCGATCAGGCGCTCGCCGAGGGCATCAACGCACACGAAGCGGCGCTCGTTTCGATCCGGCCCTCGACCGGTGAAATCGTGGCAATGATCGGCGGGCCCCACTTTTCGCTCGCGAATCAGTTCAATCGCGCATGGCAGGCAAAGCGCCAGCCCGGGTCGTCGTTCAAGGTCTACGTTTACACCGCTGCCATCGATTCGGGCATGCCGCCGTCGACGATCATCGACGATTCGCCGGTCGAGTATCCGATGGGCGACGGCACGAACTGGTCGCCGAAAGACGACGATTTCCGGTATATGGGCGCGGTCACGCTGCGCACGGCGCTGACGCTCTCGCGCAACGTGGTCGCGGTCAAGCTGGCCGAGCGTATCGGCCTGGATCGCGTGATCGATTACGCGCACCGCATGGGCATCACGTCCGAGTTGGAGCCGAATCTCTCGCTCGCGCTCGGTTCGTCGGTGGTATCGGTTCTGGATCAGGCCAGCGGGTACTCGACGCTCGCCAACCAAGGGCTGCACGTCGATCCGACGCCGTTCCGCTTGGTGAAGGATTCGCTTGGCAGCACCGTGCTGGACAATCAGTACGCGCAAGCCAACGACATCGTCGGCCCGGGGACCGCGTTCTTGATGACCTCGATCCTCCAGGACGTCATTACGAAGGGAACCGGCTATCCGAATGCGATCATCGGGCGCCCGGCGGCCGGCAAGACCGGCACGACCTCTGATTTCCGCGACGCCTGGTTTGTCGGCTACACGCCCGATCTCGTAACCGCGGTGTGGCTTGGAAACGACGACTACTCACGCATGTATGAATCGTACGGCGGGAATATCCCGGCGCGCATCTGGGCGCGTTTCATGAAAGCTGCGCTGAAAGGCACGCCGCCGCACGACTTCCCGGTTTCGGATGAGGTAACGAAGATTTCGACGTGCCGCGGCGGCACCGAATACTATCTCAAAGGCACCGAGCCGGTGAATTGCGGCAAATCCTACGCGGCCGGAATCGGCGACTATCCGGACAACGCACCCGCGGTCAATCTTCCCCCCGCACCGACCGCGGCTCCGACGGATTCGCTGCCGCCGCAAAACAGCGTCGGCGACGGAGAGCACGCGGTTCCGCTCGACTCTTCCGCGCCCTCCGAAACGCTTTCGCCGGCGTCGCCGCCGGCTGCAGACCCCGCGCCGACGGGGGCGGCGGCGCTCTCGGCAACGCCGGCTGCGGCCGCGACCGCAAAGGCGCAGCCGCTGCCGCCGCACCATCGCGTACACCCGCACGGATGAACGAAACGCCGGCGCCCCGCGTCGTGCGGACGGTTCGTGAGTTTACAAACGGGCTGCAGCGCTGGTTCGCGGGACATCGTCAACTGCAAGACGTTGCGATCTCCGGAGAAATATCGGGCCTCCATCCGTTCAGCGGCCACCTCGGTTTTACGCTCAAAGAAGAGCAGTCGGTGCTCGAGTGCGTCGTCTGGTCGGATAAGCGCCGGCTGCTGCCGCAGCTGACCAATGGAACGTCCGCAATCGCGATCGGCAGCGTGCGCATCCGCCCGGACCGCAGCGGCTATCAGCTTATCGTCGACAGCGTCGAGCTTACGGGCTTAGGCGAGCTGTTTCTCCTTTTCGAACGGCTGAAAGAGAAGTTTCGCGGCGAGGGCCTCTTCGAAATTGCGCGCAAACGCGCGGTGCCCGAGCTCCCGCGGCGCGTCGCGCTGATCTCCGCCCGCGGGAAGGCGATGGAAGACTTCATGGAGACGATTGCGCGCAGCGTGCCGTTCGTCGAGGTGGAGTTCATCGAGACGAAAGTGCAGGGCCAGGGCGCGGAAGTGGAAATTTCGGCAGCGATCGACGACGCGTCCCGCCGCAGCGTCGACGTCATCGTGCTCACGCGCGGCGGCGGTTCGTACGAGGATCTCTTTCCCTTCAATCTGGAAGCGGTCGTTCGTGCGATCGTTCGCGCTAAACACCCCGTGCTGACCGCGATCGGCCACTCCGGCGATCATCATCTGGCGGACGACGTCGCCGACATGACCTTCGGTACGCCGTCGCTGGCCGCCGAGCATATCGCGCGCGGCTGGATTTTGGCGCAGCGACGTTTGCAGACGGCAAAGCGCGATCTCGAGCGCGCGGCACGCGATCTGCTCGGACGCTCGGCGCAGCGCATCGATGCGTCGAAAAAAGAATTGGATCGCGTCGCAAGGCGCGGGATCGCTGCGAAGCTTGCAGCCCTCGCCGGCCGAACGCAACGCTTGGATCGGCAGAACCCGCAGCGCGTCGTTGCGGAGCGCCGTGCGAGGCTCGCCGGGACCTCGGGGAAGATCGATACGGCGTTCGAACGACTGATGTCGCGCAAAACGAACGCGTGGGAACAGTCGAACGCAGCGCTCAAGCGCGCCGCACCGGCATACCTAGCAAACGTGCTTCGCCGGTTGGAGCGTTCGGAAGACGCGCTGAGCGGGCTCGATCCGCTGCGTCCGCTGTCTTTGGGCTACGCAATCGTCTTGCGCGACGGCAAAGCCGTCAGAGATGCCGCGACGCTGAAGGCGGGCGACGAGCTCGACGCCCGCTTCGAACGCGGGATGGCGCGGACGCGCGTGGAATCGGTGCAGCACGATGGGTGACAAATTGCCGGTCAGCTTCGAGGAGAAGCTCGCCAGAATCGACGCGATCGTGAAAGAGTTGGAGGCCGGCACCGTCGACCTCGGCCGCGCGACGGAACTTTTCAAGGAGGGCAAGACCCTCGCTCGTGACTGCGAGCAACTGCTTAAAGTCGCCCAGGAACAGATCGACAAAGCCGTCTCCGGCAACGAGAACGGTTAGAAAGGCCCTCGCTTCGTGAAAATTCGGGTGTTGTTTTTCGCGTGCGCTCTTGCAGCCGCATGTTTCCCGGGCGCCGTTCGAGCGGAATCGACGACGATTCTTCCGGACGGGACGTACCGGTATTCGGTCTCGGCCGGCGATCGCGCGCTGGGCTCCAGCACGATCGTGATTCGGAACGCACCGGGAACGCTCACGATCTCGGAGAGCGCATCGGTCGCGGGAACCGTCGCTTCGACGGTTCACGTTTTCGACTTGCCGGCGTTCGCAGCGTCTTCATTCCTGGTGACCAGCTCGAACGCGCACGCGGCCGTTACGATCGACGGTACGACGGCGACGATCGTGCAGGGCGCAACCTCACAGAAGATCTCTGCCGAAATCGGGAAGCCGTTCGTCATCTTTGATAACCTCGTTGCATCGTTCGCCCAGATGCCCGCCGCGTTGCACGGCGCAAAGTCGTTCACGCTCGCGTGTGTGTGCTCGGGCAAGTTTCTGGCCGTCCCGGGTACGGTGGTGGAAAGCGCGGCCGCGCGACCCGCGAGCGTCCCCGCCGGCGACACGCTGATGGCGATTGCGGTTGCCGGTGTAACGACGGAGATTTGGTACGACCCGCACACGCTCGTCGTGGATCGGGCGGAAGTCCCGGCGCAGTCGCTCGTTATCGCCTTGACGTCGCACTCGAGCTCCGTCGAACCGCCGCCGGTTCCCGCCACGCCGTCCCCGGTTCCGTTGCCGCCGGCTCACTATACGTCACGCGACGTAACCTTTGCGGCGGACGACGGCGTCACACTCGCGGGCACGCTTACGATCCCGGGTGGGGTGCAGAAGCCGATTCCGGGATTCGTCCTCGTGGCGGGAAGCGGCTGCAGCGACCGAGACGAGACGATCGGCCCGAATCTTGAGTTCCTCCAGGTCGCAAACAACCTGTCCAACAACGGATATGCGGTTCTACGCTACGACAAGCGATCGTGCGGCAAAAGCGGTGGAACGTTCGCGGTACGCGATCGCCTGATCGCCGATGCTCGCGACGCGATCGCCTACCTGCGAGCGCAAACGGGGATCGACCCCGCGCGCATCTACGTGCTCGGACACAGCGAAGGCGGCGAACTCGCCCCGAGCATCGCGATCGCGGACGGAAAACTCCGCGGCATCGTGCTCCTTGCGCCGCCGGCGATACCGCTGGAAAAGGTGCTCATGCAGCAGACGCTCGCCTTATCCGCCCCTGCCGACCGCGCGAAGACCGAAGCGGCCGAAAAAATTGCACTTGACGAGATTTCTTCCGGGAAGAAAACCGATCCATCGTCTTTATGGATGCGCAGCTCGTTCGGCATCGACCCCGCGGCCGCCATCGCTAAGGTCCCGTGCCCGATATTGATTCTACAAGGAACGAAAGACATTCAGGTCTTAGCTGCGGACACGCCGCGTTTGGTCGAGGCGGCGCGTGCGGCGGGAAGAAACGTCACCGTGGTGATGCTAAAGGGCGACGATCATCTCTTCATCAACCTGCCCGGAGACCAAACGTCGACGATCAACGAGTACTTCACGCCGTCGTATCTTGATCCGGCGCTCTTCACCGCTATCGATAGCTGGCTTTCCAATACGAAGTAGCTAGCGGTGGCCTAAGTGCCAGCCGTGCGCCTCACACGCGTACGGTGCGAGACCTTTCGTCGTGCGTGGAATGGCTCGCTCGGCGAGCTTTTTAGTCGCGAACGCCGCCTTCGGCGAACCGTTCTTGTTGTAACAGGAACGCGGGCCTCCGCTCTTTCGCATCCAGGCACTTTCCCCGGCAGCGGAGCGTTCTCCGCGCGGCGCGTCGAAGGCGGCGTGGTGAGCAAGACGTCGATCCGGCTGGACGCGGCGGTGGCGGATCAGGCCGGCATCACGCGATCGCAGGCGCGCAGTTTGATCATGGAAGGGCGCGTGCGCGTCGACGGCTCCGTTGCGGCCAAGGCGGGCCAGAGCGTGCGCAGCGATGCTTCGATCGAAATCGAGAAGCCGCGACGATTCGTCAGCCGCGGCGGCGAGAAACTCGAACGGGCGCTCGAGGCTTTCGGCATCGACGTGGCCGGCATGACGGCGCTGGACGTCGGCGCCTCGACCGGCGGATTCACCGACTGTCTGCTGCAGCGCGGTGCGGCGCACGTCACGTCGGTCGACGTCGGCTACGGCCAACTCGATTGGCGGCTGCGCAACGATCCGCGCATCCGCGTCGTCGAACGCACCAATTTCCGGTTGATGGCGGACGATGCGTTTCCGAATGGATTCGACGTCATCGTCATCGACGCGTCGTTTATTTCGCTGCGAACGATCCTCGCGCGCGCAAAAACCTACCTCCGGCCGGACGGAGTCATCGTTGCGTTGGTCAAACCGCAGTTTGAAGCCGGGCGCGAGCGCCTAGGAAAGGGTGGAGTCGTACGGGATCCCGGCGTTCATCGTGCCGTGCTGCACGAAGTCGTGGCGGCCTCACGCGCGCTCGGCCTCGTTGCGACGGCGCTCGTGCCGTCGCCGCTCCTCGGCCCAGCCGGAAACCGGGAGTTTCTCCTCGAGCTTCGGCGCGACGGCGATCCGCTGCCGGACGCACGAATCGAGGACGCGCTCGTCGAAGAGAGCGTCAAGCCATGATAATCGAGCAAACCGTCGGCCTCTACGTCGACCTCGCGCGCGAACATGCCCGCACCGTCGCCGCTCGCGTCGCCGGAATCTTCCGCGACGCCGGTTTCGGTATCGCACTGCGCCCCGACCAGCGCGACGCGCTCGGCATCGCAACCGACGGCAGCCCGCTCGAATCCGCCGCGCTGCTGATCGCGATCGGCGGCGACGGCACGCTCCTTCGCGCCTCGCGCATCGCCATCCACAGCGACGTGCCGCTGCTCGGGATCAACACGGGGCGTCTGGGATTCCTGACCGAGCTGGATCAGGACGATCCGCGCGTGAACGACCTGCCCGCGCTGCTGCGGGACGGATCCATTATGATCGAACCGCGCGTCGCGCTGGAAGCCGAGTACGAAGGACGCACGTTCGTCGCCCTCAACGACGTCGTCGTTCGTAAGGGCGAAGTCTCGCGCATCGTGCCGTTTGGGATTCGCTTCGACGAACAAGAGGCGGCGCGCATCCCGGCCGACGGCATCTGCATCGCGACGCCGACCGGGTCGACCGCGTATTTCCTTTCCGCAGGCGGTTCGATCATCTCGCCGGGTGTGAAGGCGTTCGGCGTCGTGCCGCTGCTCCCGCACACGCTGTTCTCGCGGCCGCTGATCGTTCCGGTGGAGACGCGAATCGAAATTACGTGCGACCTGGAAATCGCGCGCGCGCATCTCGAATGTGACGGCGACGTGCTGGCCGAGGTGGCGCCCGGATCGAGCGTGCAGATCCGCTGCCATCCGAAGTCGGTTCGGTTCGCGCGTATTTCCTCGTTCAATTTTTTCGAACGCCTGGAAGCCAAGATGCTCTGGGGGGTTTCCATCAAAGACCGTCCGCGTTAATGTGCGTTCGAATATGCTGCGCCGCCTAACAATCGAAAACTACGGGTTGATCGCCGGCGCCGACCTCGAGTTCGCGCCCGGAGCGACCATCTTCACGGGCGAGACCGGCTCCGGCAAAACCATGCTCTTGGGTGCGCTTGCATTCGCGCTCGGCGCGCGCAGCGGTGCGGACGCGGTTCGTCGCGGGGCAGCGCGCGCGTTCGTGAGCCTCGCGTTCGAGCCGTCCGACGCGCTGCGCGAACGGTTGGCCGCCGACGGATTCGAACTCGATCCGGGCGAGGATGCGGTGATCGAGCGCGAGATGACCGATGCCGGGCGATCCAACGTCCGCATTAACGGACGCGCGGCTCGCGCCGGCTACCTGCGCGAGATGGGCGACGCGATAGCGGAGATCGTCGGCCAGCACGAACACCAGCGCTTGTTGGCATCGACGAGTCACACGTTGATGCTCGACCGGTTTGCCGGCGCCGGGGAAGCGCGCGATGCGGTTGCCGCCGCCTACGCGCGCGCGCACGCGCTTGCGGTCGAGCGCGAGCGCCTCGGCGGCGACGAACGCCGCGCACTGCGCGATTACGAAGATGCGAAGTTCGCCATCGACGAGATCGATGCCGCAGCCATTCGCGCCGGCGAAGACGACAAACTCAACGAGCGTCGCGCGGTTCTCGACAACGTCGGAAAGATCGGTGCGGCGCTGCAAGCGGCGAGCGACGCATTGAGCGGCGAGGATGCGAGCGCGACCGGAGCGCTCGGCGCCGCGAGCGCCGCGCTTGCAGGCATCGCTTCGATCTCTGCCGATCTTAGTGCGCTCGCACAGGTTGCGTCTGCGCTGCAGAGTGAAGCGAACGATCTCGCGGCACACGTTGGCCGCGCGCTCGACGAAGTCGAAGCCAACCCATCCGAACTCGAAGCCATCAACGGACGCCTAGATTCACTCGACAAGTTGAAGCGGAAGTACGGCGGCTCGCTCGAGCGCGTGCTCGAAGCTGCGGAAGCCGCTCGTCCGGTCGTCGATTCGTACGAGCACCGCGACGAGCGCGCGGCGGAACTTGCAGCGCAATCCGCTGCCGCCGAAAGGGCGCTGGCCGCCGCCGCCGCGTCGCTGACGAGACTCCGAAAGAAGTACGGCAGCGACCTCGCGGCTCGCGTCGCAGCCGAGTTTGAAGATCTTGCGCTCGGATCCGCACGCTTCGAGCTTCAACTCGTCCCGCTGGACGCGATCGGTGCAACCGGCGCCGAGCGCGCCGAGTTCGCGTTTGCCGCGAACTCCGGCGAACCGCTTCGCCCGCTCGCACGCGTCGCATCCGGCGGCGAACTCTCCCGCGTTTTGCTCGCGCTGGTCGTCGTACTCGCCGGGGCGCGCGACGGCGGCGCTTTGATCTTCGACGAAATCGACGCCGGCATCGGCGGCGCAACGGCCGCCGCCGTCGGTGCACGCATCGACCGTCTCGCCGAAGCCGATCAAGTCGTTTGCGTAACCCACCTCGCCCAGCTGGCGACGTGGGCCGATCGTCACTACGTGCTAGACAAGACCGAAGAGCCGAACGGCACGACGATCTCCGTTCGCGAAGTCACCGGCGCCGGTCGCGAAACCGAGATGGCCCGCATGCTCTCCGGCGAGACCCACGAAACGGCGTTGAAACACGCCCGAACGCTGCTGAAAAAAGCGTCGAGCCGTTAACGCGGTTCGCTGCTACGAAATGTGATGGAGTTTTAGGACGTTGGTGCCGCCGGCGCCGACGGGAATGCCGGTGGTGAAGGCGATGAGATCGCCTTTGTTCACGAGGCCGGCGCTGACCATTTCGCGTTCGGTCATGTAAATCAGGACGTCGAACGATGCGTATTGATCGATGAGCAGCGATTCGGTTCCCCAAAGCAGTGCGAGGCGGCGCGCGACCTGCGGATCCGGCGTCAGCGCGACGATGCGCGCCTGCGGCCGGAATGCGGCAATATGATGCGCGGTGTTGCCGGTCGTGGTACCGGTCACGATGAACGGAATATCGAGCTCGGTGCTTGCGCGCGTGGCGGCTTCCGCGATCGAGGTTGCAATCGTGAGTTCTGCGCCGTCGAGGCGGCGGTCGCGCAAGGCCGAGTGCGGGTATTCGGCTTCCACTTCGCGCGCGATCTCGGCCATGGTGCGCACCGCTTCGGTCGGATACATGCCGCGTGCAGTTTCGCCTGAGAGCATCACGGCGTCGGTGCCGTCCAAGATGGCGTTGGCAACGTCGGTGGCTTCGGCGCGGGTCGGGCGCGACGACGAGATCATTGACTCGAGCATTTGCGTCGCGGTGATAACCGGTTTGCTGGCGCGATTGCACTTCCCGATGATCTGCTTCTGCACGATCGGCACGCGCTGCATCGGAATCTCGGTGCCGAGATCGCCGCGCGCCACCATGATGCCGTCGGCTGCAGCGATGATGTCGTCGAGATCGTCGAGCGCCTCGTGCTTTTCGATCTTGGCGATCACGGGCGTCGTTTTGCCCCGCTCGGCGATGAAGGCTTTCACGCGCTTTACGTCTTCTGCCGATCGAACGAACGAAATCGCGACGTAGTCGACGCTCTGATCCAAGCCGAAGGCGAGGAACTCAAAGTCCTTCTCGGTCACCGAACTGAGATTGAGCGAACCGTCCGGATAGTTGATGCCCTGCGTCGAGCGCAGATCGCCGCCGTATTCGACGACCGTGTGGATTTCGGTGGCACTCTTGTCGACGATGCGCAGCGTGATCGAACCGTCTTGCAAGTAGATGCGGTTGCCGATCGCGACGTCTGCCGGCAGGTCGCGATAGCTCACGCTCACTCGCTCGCTCGTCCCGGGGATGTCGTCGATCGTTAGGACGAATCGCTCCCCACGTGCGAGCGTCACCGAATCCACGCCGTCGGCGAGTTTTCCGGTGCGCACTTTCGGACCGGGTAAATCCTGAAGGATCGCCGTTTGAATGTTCAACTCGGCGGAGATCTCGCGGGCGCTCGCAATTACCTCGGCGTGTTCGCCGGGCGTTCCATGCGAGAAATTTAGGCGCAAGACGTTCACACCGGAAACGAAGAGCGAGCGCAGGATCGCGCGGTCGCGTGAGGCGGGTCCGACCGTTGCGACGATCTTCGTGCGTTTCTGAAGTATCGGTTCCACGAAGGGCGCCTTGCGCTCCGACGGCGGCAGGCTCCTGCGCACGCTTAAGCGCACTATAAGCCCGGTTGTGAGTTTCCGGCGCGATCCACTCGACCGTCGGTACCCCGAGCGATTGACGGCTAGCACCGTCCTGTCGTTGGTCTTGCACGCGCTGTTCGCACTCTTGCTATTCACCGTGCTCGTCAGTTCTTCGCAAGAAGGTGCCACCGAGAACGTCTCGGGCGGCGAAGTCGTAACGCTCGAACGCCGCACCCCTATCGAAGTACCGCAGCCCCCGGCCGCAAATGCGGCTGTGCCGGTTCCACACGTGGAGCGCATCGCGCCGGTGCGCCATGCGCCGCTGTCGCAGCCGCAGCGTCAGTTGCAGCCTCAGAATCTGCACGAATTGTCTCGCGACAATCCCAAGGCGCCGCCGAACCCGAAGCCGATTCCACAACAAAGCATTCAACCGGCGCCGCAGCCGACGCAAAATATTTTCGAGCCGGCCCCGTCGACGCAGCTTCCCGCCGCGCCGGTCTCGATTCCGACCGTCGCGCCGATCGCGGTCGCCGTCAAAGCTCCGCCGACGCAAGAACCCTCGCCGGCCCCGACGGCGCGCGCCAGCGCGGCGCCATCGCCCAAGCCGCCGGCCCCGACCGCGGCGCCGACCGCGAAGCCCGCCACGCCGGCGCCGGTTGCGCCGAGCGCCTCCCCGACGGCCGCCGCCGTCGCAGTTCACGCAAGCTCGGCGCCGATCGCCTCGCCGGCCCCGGCGGCTCATGCCTCGCTGCCGCCCGCCCCGCGTTCCGGGGTGCCGAGCCCGAGCCCAACTACCGCTGCCGCCGTTTCCAAGACCCCCGGGACCGCGCCCAGCCCGGGGCCGAAGGGTCTCGGTTCGCCTGGCCCCGTACCCGGCGCCGGTCAACAGAGGGCCGCTCCGTCCCGACCGATTGCGGTTCCGCCGACGGCCATTCCGCAGCCGGCCGCGACCGCAACGCACGCGCCATCCGCCGGTCCGAACATCAACGATAAGCTGCGCAGCCTGCTTCCGAACAACCCGGTCGTTCCGACGACCAAGAGCTACGCGGGGCACGCTTCCCTGGCCGGCCACCTGGAGCCGACCCCGCCGCCCGAGGTGCTGGCGGCGACGAAGTACATCTACAAATCGCGCGGCGGGGGCAGCGAAGGCCAGGTCGTCATGTGGGTCACGTCGACCCACAAATCCGGCTTCACCACGATGTGCACGGGGTGGCTCGTGCGCTATCCGCTCAACGAGACGCCGCCCAGCGGCTTCGCCCCGGCGAACGGAACGCAGATCAGCGTCGGCGGCGCTTCGCACCCCGGAGTACTGCCGCCGATCGTCGAGGGAATCGTGACGGAGGCGTGCGAGGGACGCCTGTTGGTGCCGTACGCCGGCTCGTCCGCTCCGTCGCCATAAAGGATGTCCTTTCCCACTTGAATTGCCGGGTCCATGAGCCTAGAATTAGCGAAGCCAGTCGACAGGCAAGATGACTTCGAAAGAAGCGTTAGGAGGGCGGTTGGAACCGCAAGATCCGCCGGGCCATATGGCCCGCGAGACATGCGCCACCTAAAGGGGTAGCCCAACTAAGGGAATAGCCCACGCAAGCCGGACGAAACCCGGCCGGCGCAATGATCGCATAGAATGAGAACAAGGCGAGGGGCCGCACCCACTGGGGTTGCGGCCCGTCGCTCTTTCCGGTACCATGACCGTGGTCGATTCAGTAAAGAGCGTGGGCATGTCCCGCGCCTTCTTGTTCTAAAAGGTACTTCTCATCACCGATTTACAGGTCGCATTCGAACAGGAACTCGATGCCATCGCGCACGACGCCGCGTTCGGAACAGTCGAAATCGTCTCGCACGAAGCGCGCAAACGCGGCAAGGCGATCGCTTTCGTCGTGACCCTCGATCGTGAAGGGGGCGTCGACATCGCGCTGTGCGAACGCGTGGCGTCGCGCATCAACGAACGGCTGGAGCCGTTCGAAGACGACCAGTACTCACTCGAAGTCGAATCGGCCGGGCTCGAACGCCCGCTGGTTCGGCCGGCGGACTACGAACGATTCGCCGGCAAACAGGCGCGCATCGTCACCACGCTGCTCGTCAACGGCGGAAAAACGCATCGCGGCACGCTGCGCGGACTGCGCGGCGAAACCGTGATCCTCGAAACCGCGAACGGCGAGTTGCCGCTCCCGGTAGCCACGATAAAATCTGCAAACCTCGAATACGATCCCCGTGCGGATCTCCAGCGCAACAAACGCGAACGGAAGAAAACCAATGGCTGACGCAGCTACCGACGAAAAACTTATCGACGTCCTCCACTTCATCGCAAAGGAGCGGAACATTCCGTTCGAGATGCTGCTCGAAGCACTCGAAGCGGCGCTCTTGACGGCGTACAAACGCCACTTCGGCAGCGAAGCGAACGCGATCGTCACCGTGGACCGCACCACCGGTGCGTACAAGGTGTTCCATCGCCGCGTCGTCGCCGAAACGGTCGAAGATCCGAAACTCGAGATCTCGATGAAAGAGGCGGGCGAGCCGTATCAGCCGGGCGATTTCCTCGATCAGGAAGTCACCCCGAAAGACTTCGGCCGCATTGCCGCGCAGACGGCGAAGCAGGTCATCGTGCAGCGCATCCGCGAGGCCGAGCGCGATACCGTCTTCAATAAGTACGCGCGCAAGCTCAACGATTTGGTGACGGGTACCGTGCAGCGGTACGAACAGCGCAACATGTTCGTGATGCTTGAAGGGCGCGACGAGGCGGTCATGCCGATCGATCAGCAGGTTCCGGGGGAGTCGTTCCGCATCAACGATTTCGTGCGCGCGTACGTCCTCGACGTTCGCAAGTCGCCGAAAGGCCCGCAAGTCATTCTGTCGCGTACCGCCGAGGGGCTCGTTCAGCGTTTGCTCGAGATGGACGTTCCGGAAATCGCGGACGGCATCGTCGAGATTATGGCGATCGCGCGTGAAGCCGGCAGCCGTTCGAAGGTAGCCGTGCGTACGCATCGCCCCGAAGTGGATCCGATCGGCGCGTGTCTCGGGCCGAAGTCGAGCCGCATCGCCAACGTGACCGACAGCCTGCGCGGTGAGAAGGTCGACATCATCTCGTGGGACGCGGACCTGGCGACGTTCATCATGAAGGCGCTCGCGCCGGCTAAGGTAATCTCGGTCGAACTCTTCGAAGACGACGGCGTCGCGCTGGTCATCGTTCCGGATTATCAGCTCTCCCTCGCCATCGGTCGCGAAGGACAGAACGTGCGTCTGGCCGCCCGACTGACGGGTTGGCGCCTGGACATCACCAGCGAGACCGAGGCCGACGAGGCGCGGGAACGCTACCTGGCCGAACGGGCCGAGCGGACCACCGAGGAGGCTCCGGCCGCCGAGGTAGCTGAGGAAGGCGCCGAGGCGGTGGCCGCGGAGGGTGTCGACATCGATGCCGAGCTCATCCGCAAGCTCGAGGAGTTCCGCCGGGAGCGGCTAGGCTCGGAGGAGGGGGAGTGAATTCTCCCCACCCGCCAGTGCGTCGGCTGCCGCGGCCGCTTCCCGCAGCCGCAGCTCACCCGGTTCGTGCGCGAACCGGCCGGCTGGAAGACCGACGTTCCAGGGGCCAAGGGGCGCCGGCCGGGAAGAGGCGTCTACCTTTGTTCGCCCGCGTGCGTTAAGAAGGCAGAAAAGAACAAACGCTACCCGGGTCTTGCATCCGCGGCGTCCGAATATGGTTTAATAAGTAGTTCGACATGATCACTATGAACAGACAATGATCGAAAACAACGACCGTGCTCTCTAACATGAGGGCCGACCTTTGATGAACTAGCGGAGCCAAAGCCGTCAGGTTGGGGCTCCGCGCACAAGCGCGGGAGACGTGCGAACGTCCCCCCAAACTGATGGAGCTCGCTGCGCGCACCGCGCGTCGCGAAGAGACTTGGCTACGGCAAAAGCACGCATTTTCGAACTTGCTAAAGAAGTCGGCCTGACCTCGAAAGAGCTGATCGCGCTCTTTAACGACCGTCTCGGCGGCATTTTCGAAGCGAAGAACCAACTGAGCGTCGTCCCGGATCAGATCGCCGATCTCGTCCGGAGCGTCCTCGCAAAGCCCGCCGCGCCGGCCAAGCCGGCAGCGAAGGCCGCGCCGAAGGCGCCGGTCGCATCAGCTGCCGCCGCGCCACCCGCCGCTCCGCCCGCCCCGCCCGCTAAGAAGGTCGCCAAACCCGCTGCTGCGCCCGCAGAACCCGTCGCCCGCCTGAAGCCGGTTACCGGCACCACGCGTCCGCCGCGGGCTGCCGCTGCCGCGCCCGAAGCCGCCGTCGCCGAACCCCGGCCCGTCGCTCCGGAGGCGCCCGCCGCGGCCGCACCGGCTGCTGCCGCGCCCGTAGCCGTTTCTCCCGCGCCGCCGGAGGGCGGAGCACCGGTTGCCCCGGCCGCCGCGCCGCGCCCCAGGCCAGCCTCGAAGCCGCCGGTAACGCACGACCCGATTTTCCAGCTTCGACCGGTCCCGGCCGGCCAATCGTCGATTCGCCGCCCGGCGCCGCCGCCGACCACAACGGCATCGGCGTCGCCCGGACCGCAGACCGGCATGCCTGGCCGCCCCGGCGTCGCGCCGCGCCCCGGTACCGCACTTCCCGGCCAAGGCGGTAAAGCCCCGATCGCGCCGGCTGCCCGCCCGGGCCAGGTCGTTCAAGCTCCCGGCAACCGCCGTCCCGCGGGTAACGGCCCGTTCCGCCCGATGGGGCCGGGCGCTGCCCGCCCCGGCGTTCCGCCGCGTCCCGGCGAGACGACGACGTCCTCGCCGTCGCCGACTTCCGGCGGACGGCCCGGAGACAATCGTTTTCGCACGCACGAAGATAAGGCCGCGGCAAAAAAAGATCGCGAAAAGGAAATGCTGCTCGACAAAGAGCGGCATCGCGGCAAGAAAAAGTCGGATCACATTCCGGCCGCGCCCGCGCGCACGCTCGAAGCGATCGAAATCCCCGACCTGCTGACGGTGCAAGAACTCGCTACGTCGATGATCATTCCGGTCAAGGACGTGATCACCGAGCTCATCAAGATGGGCACGATGGCGACCATCAACCAGAACATCCCGTCGGACGTCGCTACGCAAGTCGCCAAGAAGTTCGGCTTCAACGCGGTCGTCAAGGAAGCTGGCGAAGAGGTCAGCGTCGAGCAAGAAGAAGACAAGCCCGAGATGATGACGACGCGTCCGCCCGTCGTCACGGTACTCGGACACGTCGACCACGGTAAGACGTCGCTGCTCGATAAGATTCGCAAAGCGAATATCGCGGCGGGCGAAGCCGGCGGCATCACGCAGAAGATCGGCGCGTATACGGTCAAACGCAACGATCGCGAGATCACGTTCATCGACACGCCCGGTCACGAAGCGTTCACCGCGATGCGTGCCCGCGGTGCGCGCGTCACCGACGTTGCAATCCTGGTGGTCGCGGCCGACGACGGCGTCATGCCGCAGACGAAGGAAGCCATCGCGCACGCCCGTGCCGCCGGCGTTCCGATCGTCGTCGCGGTCAACAAGATGGACAAGCCGGACGCACAGCCGGATCGCGTCAAACAGCAGTTGGCCGAAGAAGGTCTCAACCCGGTCGATTGGGGCGGCAACGTCGAAATGGTGCCCGTCTCGGCGAAAAACGGCGACGGAATCGACCATCTGCTCGAAACGGTTCTTCTCGAAGCCGACATCCGCGATCTCAAGGCGAACAAGAATCGCCGCGCGACCGGCGTCGTTATCGAATCCGCGCTCGATCGCGGCCGTGGCGCCGTCGCAACCGTGCTCGTGCAAAATGGCACGCTTCGCGTCGGCGACATCGTCGTGGTCGGCGGAACCTACGGTAAGGTTCGCGCGCTGATCGACGACAAGGGCAAGCAAGTCAAGAAAGCCGGACCGTCGATTCCGGTCGAGATCATGGGCCTCTCCGACGTCCCCGCCGCCGGCGACACGCTGATGGTGGTCAGCGACGATCGCGTCGCACGCGAAACCGCCGAGAAGCGCGCTACGCGCCGCCGCGACGTGCGCATCTCCGCCGGCTCCTCGCAGCGCGTTTCGCTCGAGTCGTTCATGTCGATGCCGACCGAAGGCAAGAAGACGCTCAACCTCATCCTCAAGGCCGACGGACAAGGTTCGCTCGAAGCTCTGCGCTCCCGCGTCGAGTCGCTCTCGAACGAAGACGTCGACATTCGCGTGATCCACGGCGGGGTCGGTGCCATTTCACCGAACGACGTGAATTTCAGCGAGCGCCTCGAACGCCGTGCTGATCGGCTTCAACATCCGGCCGGACGAGACGGCCAAACGCTTGGCCGACAACGACGGCGTCGATCTGCGTTTCTATCAGGTGATCTACGAAATCGAAGAAGATCTGCTTAAGGCTATGCGCGGCATGCTCGCGCCGGTCTTCCGCGAGGTCACGCTCGGCCGTGCCGAAGTTCGCGAAGTCTTCAAGGTCAGCAAGATCGGGACGATCGTCGGCTGCTACGTTACCAGCGGTAAGATCACGCGTAACGCGAAAGCCCGCGTACTGCGCGACAGCGCGGTCGTGTTCGACGGCGAAGTCGAGAGCCTGCGCCGCTTCAAGGACGACGTTCGCGAAGTCGCCGAAAACTTCGAATGCGGTATCCAGCTCGCACGCTTCCAGGATCTTAAAGTCGGAGACATCATCGAGGCCTACACCACCGAGCAAGTCGCCGCAGAACTGGCGAGAGCCTGAGCCGGCAGCGGCTCCGCGGAGGTAGGAAACATGAAAGCGCAGCGCATCGCGCGGATCGATCAGGAGATCCGCCGCATCCTTGGAACGCTCATCACGCAGGAGCTGTCGGACCCGCGTCTATCGTTCGTAACGGTAACGCGTGCCGAGATCAGCGACGATCTTGCGCACTGCAAAGTGTACGTCTCGGTGATCGGCGACCGGCATCAAGCCCGGCAGTCGCTCGACGCGCTGACGCACGCCAGCGGATTTCTGCGCGGCGAGCTGGGGCATAAGATCGACTTGCGCCACACGCCCGACCTGATCTTCATCGAGGATCGCTCGACCGAGCGCGCCATCGAACTCGCCAAGACGCTGCGCGACGACGCCGAACGCCACAAGGTTCCGGCCGAGGAGAACGCGGGATGATCGAGAGCACGCCGCGCGTCGGTTCCGCTGCCGAGATCGCCGAAGAACTGCGCCGCCGACCGGCCTTCGTTATGGTGAGCCACGTGAAGCCCGACGGCGATACGCTTGGAGCCGGCCTCGCGCTCGGTCTCGCCCTCAAGAAACTCGGTAAACGCGTTGCCTACTTCCAGCAGGATGCGGTTCCGCGCAATCTGCGCTTTCTGCCGGACTCGCAGTACGTCTCGCGCGATTTGCCGGCGGATCTACCGCCCGATACGCTCTTCGTCTTCGGCGACATGTCGGACATGGGTCGAGCGGGAGAGCATTTGCCCAAGCTCGATCGCGAGAACGTGCTCGACATCGATCACCATCTGGGGAACGCGCTTTTCGGCGCGTACAATTTCGTTCTGCCGCAAGAGTGCTCGACCGGGACCGTGGTGATGCATTTACTGCGCGAGCTGGGCACCGACGTCGGCCGCGACATCGCCACCTGCATCCTCACGACGATCATGACGGATACCGGCGGCTTCATGCATTCGAACACGACGCCCGAAGTGCTCGAACTCTCCGCCGACCTGATACGCCGCGGCGCGAACAAGGAAGAGATCACCGAGGAAATATTCCTCAACAAGCGCGTCGCCGCGACGCGCCTGCTCGGTAAGATCGTCGATGAGATGAAGTTCGGACACGACGGCCGCTACTGCTACTCCTACGTCGACGACGCGATGCTGCGTGAAACCGGCGCCGACGGTGAAGATACCGAAGACACGGTCAACACGCTGCGCGGGCAAGAGGGCGTCGAAGTCGCCGCATTGTTCAAGGCGTACGACGGCGAAATCCGCGTGAGCCTGCGCTCCAACGGGCGCGTTAACGTTCAGGCCGCAGCGAAACGCCTTGGCGGAGGCGGACACTTCCGTGCCTCGGGTCTTACTTGGAACGGCTCGCTGAGCGACGGCATCGTCGCCGTCGAGCAGGCGCTGGTCGCCGAAGGCCTGTAAAGGCCGCGCTTGCTCGGATTCGTCAACGTATTCAAACCGGCGGGTCCTACTTCGGCACAAGCGGTGGCGCGACTGCGCCGCATCTACGGCATCTATAGCCGCGATCGCAAAATAGCGGCGGGACATCTCGGGACGCTCGATCCGCAAGCTGCCGGCGTGTTGCCGGTCGCGGTCGGTAAAGCGACCCGGCTGATCCCGCTGCTCGAAGACCAGCGCAAAGCCTACGGCTGCACGCTCGTCTTTGGGCGATCGACCACCTCGCAAGACGCGCTTGGCGAAACCGTCGCGGAAGGCAGCGTTCCCAGAGACTGGGCCGCGCGCTTAGAGCGCGCGCTGCCGGACTTCATTGGAAAGATCTCGCAGATCCCGCCGATGTTCTCCGCGGTGCATCACGAGGGGCGGCGTCTCTACGAACTCGCGCGCCAAGGGAAAGAAGTCGAGCGAAAAGCGCGCGTCGCAACCATCTATGCCTTAACCGTGCTCGGCGTCGAAAAGAACTGCGCGCGGCTGCGCATCGCGTGCGGCGAAGGAACGTACGTCCGCACGCTCTGCCACGATCTCGGGGCGGCCATCGGCGTGCCCGCGCACATGGGCGCGCTGGTGCGCGAAGCTTCCGGGCCGTTCGTGCTCTACGAGGCGCGGACGTTCGACGAAATCGCCGACCAGCCGGAAGCCTCGCTCATCGCGCCCGAACACATCATCCCCTTTCCGACGATCGTGCTGGATCTGCGCGGCTCCGCCGATTTCCGCGCTGGGCGCGTGGTGCCGCTGCCGCAAGGCGCCGCCGGCAAACACGTCTTCGTGCGCGACGAGTCGCGCACGCTGGTGGGCGTGGGTGAAGCCCTCGGCGCGCTGCTGGCGCCGCGCAAGGTCTTCGTATGAAGATCTATCACCAGATGTTCCGCGAACTCGACCGTCCACTCGCGCTGGCGATCGGGTTCTTCGATGGCTTTCACCGCGGGCATCGCGAAATCGCGCGCGCCACGATGCGGATGCGCAGGCCCGGCTGGCGCTCCGGCGTGCTAACGTTTGCCGAACATCCGGCCGCGTTCTTGCGGCCGGGAACCGAACCCCCGCTTATCTGCACGCCGGAGGAGCGCATCGATCTCTTTGCGGCTGCCGGTTTCGACGAATGCTTCTTTATTCGATTCGACGAGACGATTGCGACGCTCTCGCCGGACGCATTTCTCGCGCGCCTCGTCGACGGGCTCGGTGCGCGCGGCGTTGCGGTCGGCTCCACGTTTCGCTTCGGCCACAAACGCGCGGGCGACGCCGAGCTGATGGCGCGGTACTTCGGCGAGCGCGGCGTGGCGTTCGCACCGCTCGGCAACGTGGCCGACGGCGGCGAGCGCATCTCGAGTACGCGCATCCGCGGCCTCATCGCCGAGGGCGCGATGGACTTGGCCGATCACTTGCTGGGCGGCAGCGGCTACGAAATACGCGCGAGCGTGGAGTTGGGAGCCGGCCGCGGTCACGATCTGAACTTCCCCACCGCTAACCTTCGCGTGCCTGCCAAACTTCTGCCGAAGGACGGCGTCTATTCGTCGACCGCTCGCTACGACGGCCGCGACTATGCAGCGCTCGTTTCGATCGGAACGAATCCCCAGTTCGACGGGAAGGTCCGGACCGTCGAAGCGTGGCTGCGCGATTTTCAGCACACGGTCTACGGCCGCGAAATCGCGCTGCGCGACCTGCGGTACGTACGGGAACAGCGTCTCTTCGCAGGCGTCGACGAACTCATCGAACAAATGCACCGCGACCGCGAAGCAGTCGCCTACCCTACCTACGGCTAGTCGAGGACCTATGAACGCTCGTTTTCCCCTCGCCGCACTGATACTTGCATCGTTGACCGCGTGCGGAAGCGCGTCGAACTCCGCGACCAACTCCGCTGCGGCCGCAGATGCCGCGCCGCAGCACGCGCATATCGGCAGCGCGGCGCCGAACTGGACCGAACCCAAGGCCGGCGGCGGAACGCTGGAGCTTTCGTCGCTCAAGGGCAAAGCCGTTTATCTGAATTTTTTCGCGACCTGGTGTCCGCCGTGTAATGAAGAAGCGCCGGCGATCAACGCGCTGCAGCAAAAGTATGCGGCGCAGGGACTTCAGGTCGTCGGCGTCGACGTGCTCGAAAACGCAGCCGCTGCCGAGAAGTTCCGCGAGGAACACAAACTGGCGTATCCGGCGTTAGCCGATTCGGGGACGCTGCGCGACGAATACAACATCAACGGCCTGCCGGTGCACGTCTTCATCGATCGCGCGGGCATCGTAAAGAACATCGTCGTCGGCGAACTCAGCCCGAGCGAAATGGACGAAAACGTCCAGCGGATCATCCGATAACTGCCGACTGCGGTTGAAGAGTTAGGCCGCGCGGACGCGGAGTTCGTCGCCGTCCAGCGTGACGTCGGCAGTGCCGCCCTCGCGCAGTTCTCCCCGCAGGATTGCGGTCGAGAGCGGGGTGGAAACGTAATGTGATACGGTTCGCTGGACGTAGCGAGCGCCGTTGCCCGCGCCCATCGAAACGCGGGCCAGGTAGAGCTTGGCCTCGTCGGAGAGATGCAGCGTGACGTTGCGCGCGCCGAGGCGCTGTCCCAATGCGTCGGCGTGAATCGTCACGATCGCTTCGATTTCCGGTAAGCCGAGGGCCTCGAATGCGACGACTTCGTCGATGCGGTTGATCAGTTCGGGCCGCAGTGCGAACGACATCTCGTCGTCTTCGAGATTCGTCGTGAGCACGATCAGCGCGTGACGGAAGTCGATGGTGCGTCCTTTGGCATCGGTGACGCGGCCGTCGTCGAGAATCTGCAGCAGGACCGCGGCGACGTCCGGGTGCGCTTTTTCGAGTTCGTCGAACAACACGACGCAGTACGGGCGCCGCCGTACCGGCTCGGTCAGCTGACCCGGCTCGTCGTGTCCGGCGTAGCCCGGCGGTGCGCCGAGCAGGCGCGAGATCGAGTTGGCCTCGGTGAACTCCGAGAGATCGATGCGGACGAGAGCGGCCTCGCTGCCGAAGAGGGCCTCGGCCAGCGATTTCGCAAGTTCGGTCTTGCCGACGCCGCTCGGACCCCGAAAAAGGAAGCTTCCCAGCGGTTTGCGGGGGTCGTGCAGGCCCGCGCGGGCCCGGCGAACGGCCTCCGAAACGGATGCGATGGCGCGGTCTTGCCCGACGACCCGGCGCGAGAGCTGCGCCTCCAAATCGAGCAGCTGATTGGCTTGCGATTCGGAGAGCGAGGACTGCGGAATACCCGTCCAACGTGTAACGACGGCGGCGACGTGTTCGCGCGTAACGTGCGGGGCGACGACTTCGCCGCGGTTTTGCAGCGCGACGAACGCGGCCGCTTCGTCCATAAGATCGATCGCCTTGTCCGGCAGAAAGCGATCGGCGATGTAGCGTGCCGAAAGCTGCGCCGCCGAATCGACGGCGTCGTCCGTAATAACGACCTTGTGATGGCGCGCGTATCCTTCACGCAATCCGCGAAGGATCGAGATCGTCTGATCGATGCTCGGCTCTTCGACCATCACCGGCTGGAAGCGGCGTTCGAGTGCGGCATCCGATTCGATATACTTGCGGTACTCAACGAAGGTCGTTGCGCCGATGCATTGCAGTTCGCCGCGGGCCAGCTCGGGCTTGATCATGGAGCTCAAGTCGAGCGAACCCTCGGCAGCGCCCGCTCCGACGAGCGTATGGAGCTCGTCGATGAAGAGCACGACGTCGCGCGCGCTGCGTTTGACCTCGTCGAGAATGCGTTTTACGCGCCCTTCAAACTCGCCGCGGTATTTCGTGCCGGCGACCAGCGGCCCGAGCGAGAGCGCGAGCACCTTCTTGCCGCGCAGCGTCGCGGGCACGTTCCCGGCGACGATGCGCTGCGCCAAGCCTTCGACGACCGCCGTTTTTCCGACGCCCGGCTCGCCGACGAGCACGGGATTGTTCTTACTGCGACGCGCGAGAATCGAGACGACGCGCTCGATTTCATCGTCCCGTCCGATAACCGGATCCAGTTTACCGGCGCGCGCAAGATCGGTGAGATCGCGCGAATACTGCGCCAGGGTCGGGGTGCCGCCCCGCAGCTTCTTCCCGAGCTCGTCGATGGGATTGGGCGTGCCGCCCTGACCCTGCATCTTTTCAGAGAAGTAGACGCTGCCGGCGATGATGCCGGCGGCCGCTACGGCGGCGCCCAAATACGGCAGGGCGTGCTTCAGTGAAATCTTCTGCGCGCAGGGGGCGCAGAGCAAGCGCCGGCCATCGAAGATGGGTGCCGGCTTCGAACCGCAGTTTTCGCAGGCGTTCGTCGTGTTCATCTGCTCTCTCTACCGCGGACGGCCGAGAGGGGTTTCAGGTGTTTAGGCGAGCCGACGCTAAGGGAAGAAGCTAGCAGTCAGGGGGAGATTACAAATATGGGAATTCTAGCTTGGATCGTTTTCGGCCTGATCGTCGGCATCGTCGCGAAATGGATCGTCCCGGGAGCCGGCTTCGGCGGAATTCTGGGCGACATCATCGTCGGAATCGTTGGCGCCCTCCTGGGCGGCTGGATCTACGGATTCTTCGCGCACGTGGGCGTTACGGGCTTCAACATTCCGAGTATGGTCTGCGCCCTCATCGGGGCCGTGGTGCTACTCTATATCGTGCGAGCCTTGAGCGGGAACCGGGCGGCAGTCTAGGTTTGGGCCGGGCCTGCCCCCACGGGGGCAGGCGTCCCTTCGGGCGGCTGCAAATAGGCTCGCATTGCCCGGCTCGGCGCCGGGATTGCTTGCTCTAAGGGGTTTGAAGACCGATGGCCTACATCATTACCGAACCGTGCATCGGCACGAAGGATAAATCGTGCGTGGACGTGTGTCCCGTCGATTGCATCCACGGCAAGGATGAGGACGAGATGCTCTTTATCGATCCGGAAGTCTGCATCGATTGCGGCGCGTGCGTTTCGGCCTGCCCGGTCGAGGCGATCTTCGCGGATTCCGACATCCCCGAGAAGTGGGAAAAGTACACGGCCATCAACGCCGAGTACTTCAAAAAGTAACTCCTAGGAGCTTGTCGGACTTAGGCACATTTCCGTCTTCGGGCCGCCTTTTGTCCGAATACTTCGTTGCTTATCAGTCACGAAGCTACGGCTTCGCTCCCTCTTCGCGCCTCGTCTTCGAACAAAATTCGGCACCGATTACGGAAACGGCCTAAGCCCGACAAACTCCTAGAACCGAATTCCGAACATGGTGACCGGGCGGGCGACGACGACGTCCGCGTCTTCGAGCAATTGCGGCGTCGCGTCGCGGGCGCGGACCGCTTCAACCGAGGCGATGCTCCGAACGCGCGGCGAACGTATGTCGCGCGACGCGTCGCGGAAGAAGACGCGATCGTCGGCGGATTCCGCCCCCTCCCCGCGCAGCGCGATGAACGCGCACGGATACGCCCCGATGCCGTGCAAACGATCACCGTGCCGCTCGAAGCCGATCGCGAACTCTCCCGCCGCCGGCAAGCGCAGCGGAATCACCATTCGTCCACCGTCGCCGAGCGCGTCCCACCAGCTGGACGGGATATCGTCGCAGCGTGCCGTGATCGCCACGCGATCGTAGGCTTGCGCGCCCTCCGAATCGGCGGCGCCGTCGCCTCCGAGAACGCGAACGCGATCGTAGCCGAGGTCCGCCAGCGTCCGGGACGCACGCTGGCACATTTCGGGGTCGAGCTCGATGCTGGTCACGCCGCCGCCGGGGCCCGCCAGATGGGACAGCAATGCCGCGTTGTACCCGCTGCCGGTACCGACCTCGAGGATCCGGTCTCCGGGGCGTACCTCGAGCAGCTGGAGCATCTGCACGATCATCGAGGGCTGCGAGATCGAAGAAACGATCTCGTCACCATCCACCTTGAGTGCGATCGCCTGATCGGCGTACGTCTCTTCAGCGCGGAGCGTGGGTAGGAAGAGGTGGCGCGGCACCGCTCGCATGGCCGCAGCGACCGACGGTGAACGAAGGATGCCGCCGCGCTCCAACTGCGTGACGAGGGTCTCGCGGAGGCGAGTTTCGCGCTCCATACCCCTGCATTCGACCCCGGCGGCGAGGTGCGCTCCCGGCTCGTCGTGAAAAAGACGGCATGAACTCGCCGATCATTCCGAACGATACGTTCGACCTATTGTTCGCCTACTCGCCGCTGGTGATCGGGCTCCTAATATATGCGATATTCTTTGTAGCCAAGCGCCGTGAAGTCGCCGCCGGCGGCGCCCCGATCGGCCAGACCTTTGCCTGCGCCAACTGCGGCCGCCGCGGCATCCGCGAGCACATGGTCCCGCAGCAGCACGACGGCGCCGTCAGCTACTACTGCACCCACTGCGCCGGTCATTAGCCCCCCGCGCGCAACTTCACCCGCCCCGGCAAACTCCGCTCAAACAACCCTCGAAGCGCCGCCGCTTTATCGGCCGGCACGCAGGCTTTTGGAATGATGACAAAGCTTGAATTCGTTTTGAATAGCAAATAGCTGCGCCGCGTCTCGACCACTCTTCTCACGCCGCTCCACAAGGTCGAAGACTCGGACACATCGCTGCGATACTCATACCCATCCGATGAGAACGTATACGAACTCGCGCCATTCGCAGCGTGCGACTTCATCATGCGAGCGGCAATCACCGAGAGGCTCAGCGCATAGTAAATCGCCAGCCCAACCCCCGTAATAACGAAGAACGTAATCAAACCTAGCGGCGAACTATGAAACCGAAAGATCCCCCAAGCAACGGCAATAACAATAGTGGCCGGCACAAACCCCGAATGCCACCGATACCAGGAATACCCATCGCGATAATCCGCAAGACTGCGAACTATCGGAACCACGATCGAATCCCCCTGCGAATCCGAAACACCCGCTGCGTCCATGCCCACCCCTAAATCTGAAGAACTTCGCGAATCTCCGGCACGTCCGCAACGACGACGGCTTCAATCGCGCCCTTCAACGTCATCGTAGAAGCCGCGCACCCGCCGCAAGCCCCCAGCATCTGCACGTACGCCACGCCATCCTCAACCTTAATAAGCCAAACCTCGCCACCGTCCAAGGCAATCCCCGGCCTTACCTTATCAATTGCGGCGTTGACCCGCTGCTCAATCGAAAGGGGCTTATCGTCTACTTGCGGTGAGATCTCGTTCGTACTCATTGAAATCATTATCCAAGAACCATCGCCCGTATCTAACGTTTCGCAGATGCCTCGGGGGCTGGGTGCGAGCTTCGTTCCCCCGGGCGTTTTCCGATTTTTTTGCAAAAGCCCGGAGGGCGAACTTCCTTTGAAGGTTGCGAAAAAACGGATAAGTAGAAAAACCCACGGATGGGTTTTTCGAGCGGTCGCCCGGGGGAATGAAGCTCGCACCCAGCCCCCGAGGCATCCGCCGCCAACATGGACGAAGCGCTTCGGCCAGGGTCGAACGCACCCCTAGCGAAGCCGCTCAATCGTGGATAGGCGTATCGGCTTTATCGGACTCGGGGCCATGGGTGAGCCTATGGCGCGCTCGCTAATGCGGGGCGGCTTCGCGGTAACGGCCAGCGCCTTCCGGAGGCGCGAAGCGCTCGAGCGGTTAGCCGCCGACGGGATCGTCGAAGCCGCCGATCCGGCAGCGGTGGCCGCTGCGAGCGACGTCGTGATTCTTTGCGTACCCGACGCGCCGGACGTCGAGAAGGCGCTCTTTGGAACTCGCGGCGTGGCTGCCGGTGCCCGGCCGGGCATGCTGGTGATCGACATGTCGACCATCTCGCCGACCGCATCGCAGCGTTTTGCAAAACGCCTTCGTGAAGACGGTGTGGCTTTTGTCGATGCGCCGGTCAGCGGGGGGCCGCTTCGGGCGGCAAACGGCACGCTGACCATCATGGTCGGCGCGAGCGACGACGACTACAAGGCCGCAGAGCCAATCCTGCTCGCTATGGGTACTCCGTACCACCAGGGAGTGGTCGGAATGGGAGAGACGGTCAAGCTCGTCAATCAGATCGTCATCTCGAACGTGATGATCGCAAACGTCGAGGGACTCGTATTTGCGGAGCGGGCCGGCGCGAATCTTGACAATGTTCGCAAAGTTCTTGCAACGGCGACAGGATCGAACTACCTTCTGGAGCAGTGGTTGCCTAAAACCTGGCTGGCTGGTACGTTCGAGGGGGGATTTGCGCTCGATCTCTTGCGGAAAGACCTCGCGGCCGCGCTGGACACGGCTCGAGCTATGGATTTCTCGATGCCGGCATCGGAGCTGGCGTACGCACGGTACACGGATCGTTCCTTGAAGGGGGATGGCGCGCTGGATTACAGCGCAATAGCCAAGTCGTATGAACGGATTGCTGGAGATGAAGACGCGCGGCGCGTTCGTCAAGAGCCCGGACTTCAATAAGAAGATCCTGGTCGTCGACGATGAGTCTGCAATTTTGCAGACGCTGCGCTTCAACCTGGAACGCAGCGGCTATACGGTCGTGACCGCGAGCGACGGTCGTAACGCAATCGCGATGGCGCAGCGCGAACAGCCCGATCTCGTGGTTCTCGACATCATGCTTCCCGTGCTCGACGGTATCGAGGCGTGTAAGGAAATCCGCAAGTTCAGCTCGGTGCCGATCATCATGCTGACTGCGAAGGACCAAGAGATCGACAAGGTACTGGCCCTCGAGCTCGGTGCCGACGACTACGTCACCAAGCCGTTCGCGCTCCACGAGTTTCTCGCGCGCGTCAAGGCGCGTCTGCGCCGCCAAGCGCCGATTCAGTCCGGACACGACGAAGCGATTTCGCTCGGCGGCATCGTCCTCGATCCGTCGCGCCAGCAGCTCGTCGTTCGCGGTAAGGACGTCGCGCTCGCGCCCAAAGAGTTCGCGCTCCTTCGCGTGCTGATGGAAAATCACGGCCGCGTCGTAACCCGCCAGACCTTGCTCGACAAGGTGTGGGGTTACGATTTCGAAGGCGAGCAGCAAACGGTCAGCGTGCACATTCGCTGGCTGCGCGAGAAGATCGAAGAAGATTCACGTACGCCGCGGCACATCCTGACGGTGCGCAGCCGCGGGTACATGTTCAAGACCTAGCTTGACGCAGGGCCTCGAGACCCAATGACCACGCTTGGGTGGGTGCTGCTCGCGGCGCTGGCGAGCGCGCTTCTCACGCTGCTCGTGACGCGGGCGCTGGCCTCGCGTGCGGCCAACGAACCAGCCGTTACCGCGCCTTCCGATCCCGAGGCTCAGTTCGACGGCGCGTTCGTTCGCCTCGTCAGGGCTCTTCCGATCGGGGTTATCCTGGTCGACCGCAGCCTGCGCGTGGAGTTCGCGAACGGCTCTGCCGGGGCGATCTTCGGCTTCGATGCGGGGCGCGTCGGCGGGCACATCATCGAAGCGATTCACAGCGTCGAGTTTGAAGGCCGCATCACCGAAGCGTTGCGCGGCGAAGCCTCGGTCGCGCCGTTCGAACTGCCCGGCCGGCGCGGCGCCCGAACGTACCGCGTCTCCGTCTATCCGCTCGTCGAAGAAGGCGACGCGCAGCGCGTCGTCGTGTTTGCCGAAGATCAGACCGATCTCGTTCGATTGGATCGCGCGCGCAAGGAGTTTCTTTCAAACGTTTCGCACGAGCTGCGCACGCCGTTGTCGTCGATTAAACTCATGATCGAAACGGTGATCGAATCGCCGGACGAAGAAGCCTCCGATCTGTTTCTGCCGCAAGCGCTGGCCCAAGTCGACCGGTTGACGGTGCTGGTCGCGCAGCTTCTCGACCAAACCCGCGCCGAATCGGGGGCGCTCAAGCTCAACCTTCGCGACATCGATCTCGAAGAAGTTGCCGGTCCGATCGTGAGCTCGTTCGAACCGCAAGCCTCGAACAAAGGCGTCTCCCTGCAGCTGCTGCCCGCGCGGCCGGTGCGCGTCGAAGCCGACGCCGACCGCCTCGCGCAAGTGTTCGTTAACTTGATCGACAACGCGATCCGCCACACGCCCGGCGGCGGACGCGTCAAGGTGGAACTGGACGCGCGCGGCAGCGATGCCGTCGTCCGCGTGCGGGATAACGGTGCCGGCATCCCGTACCGCGATTTGCCGCGAATTTTCGAGCGCTTTTACGTGGTGGACCGGTCGCGTACGCGCGGAAGCGGCGGGTCGGGACTCGGCCTTGCGATCGTCAAAGGCATCATCGATGCCCACGGCGGTTCGATTTCGGCCGAATCGACGCTGGGGCGCGGGACGACGGTGACCATTCGTATCCCAATCATGCGCGTGCATCGGGAGTCTTAATCCCGCGATAAAAGCGGCCTAACCTTGGTCGCTTAGGCTGATTCCATGCTGTGGACGGCGGTAGAGGGAAGCGACTTCGAGGAGCTGGCAATGCGGCGCCAGATCGTGGCGTTTCTCGAAGAGTACTGTCGCGGGATGACCCTACGCGACGCACACGAGTGGTTTCCGGACGCATTCGCAGAGCACCCTTAATACGTTGTTAATAGAAACGGAGTCCGGGGCCTCAGGCGGGCTTTTTCGCCGGAGCCGATGAACCAATGGCGCGAATGTTTGCCACCCCACCCCCCCTCGCCGACGCGGCGGCGGAAACGAAACTCAAGGCGGAAAGCCTCGACATTTACTACGGGGCGTTTCAGGCTATCAAGAACGCTTCGCTGAGCGTTCCGCAGAACTGCGTCATGGCCTTGATCGGTCCGTCGGGTTGCGGAAAATCGACGTTCATTCGCGCGCTCAATCGCATGCACGACTTAACGCCGGGAGCTCGCGTCGTCGGCCAAGTGCTGCTCGACGGTGACGACATTTACGCGCCGGGGATCGATCCGGTAACGATCCGTCATCGCATCGGTATGGTTTTTCAGCGTCCCAATCCGTTTCCGAAATCGATTTTCGACAACGTCGTGTACGGTCCGCGCATCCACGGGGAGCGGAATCGCAAGAAGCTGCTTGAGATTGCGGAAGGCAGCCTCCGCCACGCCGCACTTTGGGATGAGGTCAAAGATCGCCTCGATCGTTCGGCGCTCGATCTCTCCGGCGGCCAGCAGCAGCGCCTGTGCATCGCGCGCTGTCTTGCGGTCGATCCGGAAGTGATTTTGATGGACGAGCCGGCGTCGGCGCTCGATCCAATCGCGACCAGCAAAATCGAAGATCTGATCGACGAACTGAAAAAAGAATACACCGTCGTGATCGTCACCCACTCGATGCAGCAGGCGGCGCGAATCAGCGACTATACGGCCTTTTTCCTCATGGGCGAGATCGTCGAGACCGAGACTACGTCGTCGATCTTCACCAAGCCCAAGGACAAGCGTACCGAGGATTACATCACGGGCCGGTACGGCTAGCGACCAAGGTCGGCCTCCTCAGGTCATAGCCGTGATACCGCCGGGCAAGTATTCTGAAGCGCGCTGGGGCCTAAGCTGGTCTTAAACCCCTCTTAACACGCCCCAAGTAGACTCTGGGGGTGTCAAAATACCCCGAAATCCATGGGAGACTCTCTATCATGTCATCACTACTTTCGCGCGTCGTTCTGGCGATGGCGGCGGTCGTGTTGGCGAGCACGTCGTTTGCGCTGGCGGAAACAAAGGCAACACCAGCACCCAAACTGACGGTCGCGCAGGAAACCACGCCTGCCGCTACGCCGACTCCGAATCCGTTCACCTATCGCGGGACCCTTCGCGCCTACAACTTCACGCGCCAAAACGCGTCCAACTATCCGGGCGTCCAGTGGAATCCGGCGAAGTACAACGCGAACGCCGTCAATCAGGCTTCGTTCTTGCTCGGCGCGGACATCCACGCGGACTATCATTTCGCCGGCGGCGGATGGTACATCGGCGGCGGATATTTCTACGGTAATCCGATCGACGGCCAATGCGTCGTCGCTAAGAACCACGCCAAGGGCGGCGTGTGCGTCACGGCGGTCCCGCCGAACACGAACCCGGACGATACGCTTCCGGGGTTCACCCTCTCGACGATCGATGAAGCCTATCTCGGCTTTAAGTCGAAAGAGTTCTCGGGCATCGTTGGCAACATGCTGCTCAACAATCCGTGGGCCGGTTCCTACGATGCGACGCGCGTAAAGCCGGCCGCCTATCAGGGCGCCGACTTCACGTACAACTGGGCCGATACCGGCCTCACGCTCGAAGCGGCCGACATGATCGCATACGAAAATCGTACGAGTTCGGCCTTCACGCAATCGACGCTGCTCACCAGCTATCCGGCCGGCGGCGGCGGCCTCGCCTCGAACATCTACGTACCGCCCTCGCAGTGCAAAGCGACGGTTTGTACCGGTATCAACACGACGGGCTTCTTTATGGGGCGCGCCAGCTGGACGTCGCCGGCAACCCAGACGAACAACATCGCGCTCGACGGATACCTCTACGCCGTCGACGACATCTACACGATGTGGTATGGCGACGCGAAGTACACGTGGTCCAAAACGCCGTTCCAGCCGTTCATCGCCATTCAGGGCGGTACGGAATCCAACGCCGGCAACTCGGTCGTCGGAAAGATCGACAGCCAAGTGATCGGCACGCAAATCGGCGCGACGTACAAGACGAAGTGGGGCGGCATTCTTGGAACGTTCGGCTTCGACTACATTCCGTGGAAGACCGACACCATCACGCTTCCGACCGGCGTCAGCTGCAGCAGCACCACGAATACGATCTCGGCGAAGGGCAATGGACTCAACTACTTCCTGCCCAACCAGGTACCGGACTGCCTCACGCAGTCGAACGGCCAGACGCAGATCTATTACGGCGGCTGGGCCAGCGCCTACACGGACAACTACGCGACCGATCCGCTCTATACCACCAGCATCTCGCAGGGTATGGTCGATCGCCGCGCAGCCGGCACGAGCTACAAGATTGCCGGCCAGTTCACGTCGACGAACAACAAGTTCGTGTTCATCGCGAGCGACGCGTGGTATCAGTATGGGAACAACATTTCCCAGACGCTGCCGATCTACGCCTCGTACAGCGATCTCCCGACGAACGAGTGGACGCTCGACGGCCGGTATTATTTCAGCGAGAACAAGCCGAATAAACTCTACAAGGGCTTGATGCTCCGTTATCGCTACGCACAGCGCACGATTCCCGACACCTACTTCGCGTCGGGCGCCACGTGGCTGGGCGGCATCCCGCTCTTCAAATACAACCGCGCTCAGATTGAGTACGATTTCTAGAAAAAGAAGCGCTCGTCGCCCGTCTCGTCGTCGAGGAGGGGATCGCGTACCGTAGTACGCTTCACCCCCTCCTCTCCTAGAGACGGACGACGACCGTTCCTTTTTCGGTTGGTCGTCTTTTTTGAGAAATAGCTACTCTTTCATTCTAGGTAGATAACGGCTGTGGGTACAATATCCACGGCCGTTATGAATTCTACGATGAAGGCTTTGGTTAAGGAGCGACCGGAGGCGGGGTTTACGCTGGCTGAGGTGCCGGTGCCGGCGATCGGGCCGACCGACGTCCTCATTCGCGTGGAGAAGGCCGGCGTCTGCGGGACGGACTGGCATATCTATTCGTGGGACAAGTGGGCGCAGGCGCGCGTCAAGCCGCCGCTGACCATCGGGCACGAGTTCATGGGGACCGTCGAAGCGGTCGGCGACGCGGTACGCTCCGTGCGCGTCGGGGATCGCGTGTCGGCTGAAGGCCACATCGCGGACATGACGTGCCTGCTCTGCCGGACCGGCCAGGCGCACATCTGCGAGCGCGTACAGATCATCGGCGTCGATTGCGACGGCGCGTTCGCCGAATATATCGCGATGCCGGAATACAACGTTTGGAAACTCGATCCGGCAATTCCGGACGAGTTTGCCGCGATCTTCGATCCGCTCGGCAACGCGGTGCATACGGTGATGGCCGCCGGCGTGAGCATCAAGAGCGTCGTGATAACCGGCGTCGGCTCGATCGGCCTCATGGCGATTCCGGTGGCACGCGCCGCCGGCGCGTCGTCGGTCTATGCGATCGACGTGAACCCGGCGAAGCTCGAGTTGGCGAAACGCCTCGGCGCCGACGAGACGTTTCTCGCGACGCAGGACGGTTTGGTCGACGAAATCAAGCGGCGTACCAGCGGTGACGGCGTCGACGTGCTGCTTGAGATGTCGGGAAGCGGCGTCGCAATCGATAACGGCCTGCAGATGGTGCGCAACGGCGGTACCGCGGCATTGCTCGGCATCCCGAGCGACAACGTGAGTATCAACCTGGCGGAACGCATCATCTTCAAAGGCCTTACCGTGCTCGGCATCAACGGACGCCGCATGTTCGAGACCTGGTATCAAACGCAGGCGCTGGTGAAGAGCGGACGCGTCGACCTTCGCCCAATCATCACGCACGTTCTTCCCTGGACGCAGTTCGATCGCGCGTTCGAACTCATGCGCACCGGCGAAGCGGCGAAGATCGTCTTGGATTTTAAAGGAGATCTTGCATGACCACCGGCATTTCAACTTTCGAACGCAGCCTGCGCGATGAAATCGACGCGCTCAAAAAAGCCGGTACGTACAAGCAGTTGCGGCACTTAACGACGCCTATGGCGCCCGAAGTGCACATGGAAGAAGCCGGCGACGTCATCGTGCTTTCCAGCAACAATTATCTCGGGCTTTCGGATCTTCCCGAAGTCGTCGAAGCGGGGAAGAAGGGGCTCGACAAATACGGCGCCGGCACCGCATCGGTACGTTTCATTTGCGGAACGCTCGACATCCACCGTACTTTGGAAGACCGGATCGCGGAGTTCTTGGGCACCGAAGCGTCGCTGTCGTACGTCGCGTGCTGGAACGCAAATACGGGGCTCTTTGCGACCATATGCGGCGAGGGATCGGCGATCGTCTCGGACGAGCTCAATCACGCCTCGATCATCGACGGCGTGCGGCTCGCGAGCAAAGCGAAACGCGCCGTCTACAAACACGGCGACATGGCGGACCTCGAGGCTAAACTGCAAGCGGTGCAGGGCCTCTCGCCGATTCTCGTCGTGACCGACGGCGTGTTTTCAATGGAAGGGTCGCTCGCGAAGCTGCCCGAGATCGTCGCGCTGTGCAAGCGCTACGGCGCGGTCAGCGTGGTTGACGATTCGCACGGGACCGGCGTCATGGGTAAGACGGGTCGCGGTACGATCGAGCATTTCGGTTTGACCGGAGAGGTCGATATCATCACCGGCACGCTTGGAAAAGCCTTGGGCGGTGCCGCCGGCGGTTTCGTCGCCGGGAGTCACGCGTTGATCGATATCCTCATCCAGCGTTCGCGCCCCCAACTCTTTTCAAACGCGCTGCCGGGGACGGTCGCGTGCAGTTCGCTTGCCGCGATCGACTATCTCGACGCGCACCCGGAACTCGTAGACCGCCTCCGCGAAAACACCGCGTACTTTCGTGCCGGGCTCACGCGCCTTGGATTCAAACCGCTCGAGGGGCCCAGCGCGATCGTGCCGATCATCGTAGGCGAAACGTCGTTCGCGATCGCCATGAGCGCCAAGCTCTTGCAGCGCGGCATCTTCGTCACGGGGTTCGGCTTCCCGGTCGTCCCCGAAGGTACGGCTCGAATCCGTACGCAGCTCTCCGCAGCGCTTACGAAAGATGAGATGGACCGCGCGCTCGCCGCCTTCGAATCCGTCGGGAAGGACGTCGGCCTTTTGTAAGCCTCGACCCGCTACACGTCGTCCGGAGCGTGAAGCGACGCTGCGTGGCCGGTGAAAAATGATGGCGGATACTGCGCTGGAATCGTGTGGAACTTACGCGGCTTCTGCGTGAAGTCGAAGCTATCGAGGATGCTCGTCGCGCGCGCATCGGTATATCCGTCCGATACCTTTCCAAGCGCCGGCAACCCGTAGGTTTGTTCGACGAACTTTAGGATGCTGCCGAATTCGTACGTGGTGTGCGAAACGTGCGGCCGCACGTACGGAGAAATAATCAGGCAGCCGACGCGAATTCCCAGGCCGCGAAAATCGACCTGCGGCGGCGGAACGGGGTCGAACCACCCGCCCCAGTCGTCCCAAACCACGACGATCGCCGTGGATTTCCAGTCGCGGGACGACCCGATTGCGTTGACTACGGCCGCGACCCAGGAAGGGCCATACGGCGTGCCTGCGGACGGGTGATCCGACCATAGATAATCGGGAACGACCCACGCGACTGCTGGGAGCTTGCCGCGTGCGGCATCGGCAAGCACCTTCGTCGGCGGCGACGAGATGTTGTGCTTCCATTCCGGGCCGTACCGTATGCGCTTGATCGAATCGAAGGACGAAAAGATGTCGCCTGCATCTTTTCCGATTGCCGGCGCGTAGTATTTCCAGGACAAGTTTGCGGCGTCCAGCGTATCGGCCATCGTTCGAAATTGATCGAAGCAAGGAAACGGACCACCTCCGGTGACCGTTTGCGACGTGTTTACCGTCGACGTCGTCGTTCCGACTGCGGCATCGCAGCCCCACGGGCTAGAGGTCGGGACGTCCGCCTCGGACAGTTCAGGCGTCAGGTCAGCGGTCCCGGCAATGAGCGTCAAGTGCGCCGTGAAGCTCGGTCCGAACATCGAGGGAAACATGTGGTCCGCCAACACGTACTGCCTCGCCATTGCCCAATACGGTGCGACCTCGCTCCGCTCGAGGTGCGAATACGCGAATTGGCCGATCGTTTGGCCGGCAGACGTGCCGTTGAGGTCGAACCCGTCCATCTTGCCGCCGTCGTAATCCAAGAGACCGGTTGAGTAGTAGTGGTCCATCGTCTTCTGTGTGAACGGTATCGACTCGAGCGAGACGCGCTGGCCAGTGTGCATGAAGCCGTAGTTCTGGGTGTTCGCTCCGGGAAAGCCAGCGAAGAGATGATTGAAGCTACGGTTCTCCTGTATGATGATGACGACGTGTTTGATGTAGTTGCCGGCGGAGCGATTCAATGGCGTTTCTACGCCGACGGCGGGGATCGGCAACGGTCCTCGCGCGATTCCTTGCTGCGCACCGCACGCCGCGAGCCCTATTGCCAGCGCCGGTGCGAGCAATTTTGAGAGCCGTACCATATCGTGTAAGCCTTCCAGAGCCGAGAGAGGTGCGTGCGACAACTGTACGGCTCGGTTCCGCAACCGGCCAGGGCACGATAGCGACGCTATTGCAGGACGTTCGACCTATTCGCGCCGGATCAACGCGTCATGCGCTCGCTTTCTTTTTGAGTGCGCCGCGCGTCGGACGAGTTGAGGCACAATTCATCTGAGGCTAAGAATTTCCAAACATATACGGGCTTATACTGCGAACAATAGGAGGGCGGTCAGCACTCGCTCCCGTAGGTCACAAGAAGCAGATGATAAGAAGTGGCATGATCGCTAACTCAAGGTTCCCCTTACGGCTGTATGTGGTCGAAAGTCAGCGCCTCTTCAGCAAAGCCCTTTGCCAGGTGTTCGCATCGGATCCGGGCGTCGTGGTCGTCGGCGACTCCCATACCGCCGATGCGGAGACGCTGATACGAGCGAACCCCGACCTGATCGTGCTCGATCTCGACGGCGGTGTGGAAGTTACGGCCGGTCTCGCGATTTGCCGCCAAGCCGTACCGCAAGCACGCGTTTGCGTGCTTTCTATGCGGCCGCACGCCGAGCTAATGCAAAGCTGCCTGGCTGCGGGGGCGAAGGGGTATATCGTCAAGGATAGTACCCCGGCGGAACTCGTGCGCGCGGTGAGGATGATCGCGGATGGGGAAACCTACGTCGACCATCGAATCGCCGGCGCCTTGCTGCGCCGGCGAAGTCTTAATGCGAATGGTCGAGGCGACGTCGACGAACTGTCAATGCGTGAGACGGAGATCGTGCTTCTTATCGCACAGGGGCTTTCGAATAAAGAGATCAGCGGCCGCTTGCGCCTTTCCGAGAAGACCGTAAAGAATCACATAAGTCGCATTTTCTCGAAACTAAATATCGGTGCGCGTTCTCAAGCGGCCGTTCACGCGATTCGCATCGGGCTTTGTTGAAGCGGACGTGCGCGACGCGCCGTCGCTTGCGGGCGGCTGGCGAAGCGTCACCATGATCGCGTCGCATTGATCTAATCCAGCGCGATCGACGATCGTGATCTGTTGGCGCTGAGCGATCGTATACATAAAAGTGCGTGCGTATCGCGCAAGCGTCTTTCTGCATGCGGTAGCCGCTGCCCGCGATCGATAAAACCCTCGCGTCCGCTCGTCGCGATTTCGACGGGAAGGTAGACGAACTCGATCGGTTCGTTGGCTTCGACAAGCGTTTTTTGCAAATCCGATTCCTTGGCGCGCGCGACCTGTCGCACGCGCGGGCGTGTTAACATTGCGAGGGAAGGCTAGCAAGCAGGCGTTAGATTAAATTGATGAGCAAGTAATATAAATAGCTAGGACTGATGGTCGATAAGGACTACATGCGTCCTGCACATTCTTTACCGGCCCTTGGCCTTCTCTTAATAATCGCCGGCACGGCGGCTTGCTCCAGTTCCGCTCCTCCGCTGCCCTCGGCAAACCTAACCGCCAAGCACCAATTGGGCGGTTCACCATTTACGACGATGGACAGCCCGGGTTCAGTCAATGGGTCGGGTCCAGTCGTCGCGCTTATCAGCGGCGGCTTCACGATGGACGCCGGGACCGGTAAAGGCAAGGTTCACGTCTACGTGAATTCTTCGACGTCGGTAACGGGGACGGTCGCCGTCGGGAATACAGCCTCCGTCGTCGGGACGGGGTCGTTCATGACATCGATTACTGCAACGAGCGTGGTCGTGACGAGCGGTTCGATTCCGGCCTCCACGGCCGTTTCGGTAAGCGGTCCCGTTGGGAACTTCATCTCCGGCGGGTTTACCATGAACGCGGGACCAGGGGTCGGCAACATTCACGTCTTCACCCCCAGCTCGACGGTCATCCGCGGCGGACCGGTAACCGTGGGATCGTACGTGCAGGCGACGGGATCGGGTACGCTTGGCACGAGTATCACCGCCGGATTCGTCGCGGTGTTTTCAACGGCGCCGCCACTGACGACGATCGCCGGAAGCGTCGCGGCTGCAACCTCGTACGGATTTAACGTCGCCGTCGATGCGTCGAATCCGGCCGTCCCGATCGTCCTTAACAAAGGGACGGTGATCGGCGGCGCCAACCTCGCGCCCGGTGCGAAAGTCACGCTATCCGGAACCGGTTCCGAAGCAGTAGGCGTTCTCGCGACGCGTATTCTCGTGGCAAGTCCGACGCCTTTGCCGGGCGTATCGCCGACGGCGACTCCGGGGCCAATCTCGATGACGCACGTCCTGACGATGGATTATCTGGGCGGACTTACGGGTACGCACGCGATCGCGTGGTCGGCCGCCGCGCCCTACTTGACGTGGGCGGAAACGAACACTGCCGATTCGGTCGCCATCCACGCCGCCGGCATCAAAACCATGTATTATATCGACGCGAATCGGACCCAGACCGGCGACGCACTCTTTACCTCCGACGAAACGACGTACGCCCACGACTGTAACAACGCGCGAGTTACCGATACCTACAAAAATAACCTCACGCAGTACGTCATGAACCCGGCTGCGCCGTCGATGCAGGCGCTCTTCGCCTCGTATGTTACCTCCGTCGCGGCGGCCGGAAGCTTCGACGCGATCTTCGAAGACGATGCGGGCCCGCTGTCGGCATTTTCGGCCTATGCCCCGTTTTCGGCTATGCCGTGCAACTATACCGACGCAGGGTGGATAGCCGGAGGGATCGCGCTCGATGCGGCCCCAAGCCTCCCCATTCTTTTTAACGGTCTTTCCGGTCTTAACGGACACTCAATGTCCCTTTCCACGCAGCTTCTAAGCGGCGCGAACGTTCTAGGCGGCGACTTCGAGGGATGCTATTCGGCGACCGATGCCCTTAAAATGAACGGTTGGCAGTGGACCGCCATCGAAGACACCGAGCTTTTCACGGTCTCGCAGGGTAAGGCGTTCGAATGCTTGCAGATCGACGAAAACACGGCCTCCACGCAAACTGATGCGCGTCTGTATGCCTACGCGTCGTTCTTGCTCTCGTACGATCCGACACGCGATATCCTATGGGAAATGGGCGGTACCCCCTCCGGATTTCACGTCTTCCCCGAGTCGACTCTCGTTGCTCTGCAACCGAAGACCCCCGAACCTTCCGATGTGAGCGCGCTGCAGCTTACCGGCGGCGCTTACGGGCGAGAGTACGGAGCCTGCTATATCGCGGGAGCGTTCGTCGGCCCCTGTGCGGTAGCCATTAATCCCAGCTCCGCGCCCGTTGCGTTCCCGTACGTGCAATACCAGCATAGCGTCGTTCTCAGTGGTGCGGACGTATTAGAGGGAGGCACGATCTCCACCACCGGCGCCGCGCCGACGACCTTAGGCGCAACCGAAGCGGCTATCGTTTTCCCATAGGTTCTGCAATGCTCCAGGTTCTGCAATACTCCGAACGCTTCCGGACGGAGTATTGCAGAGCCGTTTGTCAAGCCGCGCGATTTAAGCCTAAAGGCTCTTCGTACCGGACCCTAGCACGGCCGCCCTTGGTTCGAGCATCTATACGCTCGGTACCATGCTCGACGTTTGGGGCATGCCCGTAGGGCCGAATGGCGTCGGTCCATTTAACGGAAACGTGCGCACGTTCGTCGACCGCCTGCCGCTAAATATACCAGCGGTCGATTTTTATACTGAGTATTAGGACCCATGCACCAATCCGCGGTAGGCCTTCGGCTCGCAGCAGTGGTCATCACGTATCACGCCTCGCGGCAGCCCGCACGCTACGATGATGCAAAGCTCGCTACGGATCTTGGAGGTGCTTCATCGTGCCGCTGCGCACAGTCCGCTTTGCTTCGATCTTGGCGCCAGCCATATTCGCGGCTGCGCTGTTGGCTGCTTGCTCGAGTCAGAGTGCCTCCACGACGCCGCCTACGGCCGGCGCTCCCGGAACCATCGTAGGCGATGACGGCGCGTTCGCGCCGACGCCGTTGGCGCCGGTCACGACCTTTCCGGGCGCCGTCATCGGCGAACCAAACGTGTTTAATCCCGCCTTTGGCGACTATCCGGGGGGCGGAAACGGACAACCGGTGGGCGGCGTGCCGTGCCGGGTGACCATGTTCATCAATAGCTACCACGTGCACGTCTACCTCGGTATCATCGATCGCGGCAAGCACATCGCGCTGCCGTATGCGATTGGGATGCTCGATCCCGGCGCTCCCCAGAACGGCTTTGTCGAGACCGCCGGCTGCTACTACTTCTTGCATACGCACGATTCGTCGGGCATCGTCCATATCGAGGCTCCGCAAGACCTGCCGCTCACCGACTCCATCTATACACTCTCGCGCCTGCTCAAGGTGTGGGGCTTGAAATTGTCGTCCACGGGGCTCGGGCCGGTGCACGGAGAGCTGCACGCATTCGTCGGCAACGTTCCGCTAAAACAGACGGTCGTATCGGCGTACCGCGAATTCAAGGGCGATCCGAACGACATCAAGCTTAAATCTCACGAAGTCATCTGGCTGGAATTCGGAAAGAAATACTTCACGGCTGCAAAGTTGCCGCCCGTCACTTTCTACATGGAATATTGAGCTCTTGAAAATGGGATTTGGCAAGGAAGCACACGTTCGCGGCATCCGTCCTGAGCTTCGCTTTGGCCTGCTCGCGGCGGACGGTATTCTGGCGCTTGCGGCCGTTGCGCTCGCGACCAGCGTTAGCGACGTTCACTCATCGAAGCCGTACGAGCTCGTGGAACTGGCGCTGTTGCTCTTCGTTTGCGGTGCGTATTTTCAGTTTCGGTACGAGAGCGCGCGAACGTTCGATTTTCACGACGTTCTGCGCCTGCTGGTCGGGGCGATCGGCGGAACGCTTCTCGCGCTGCTGCTGGCCTGGGTCATACCGTCGCCGTTGTGGCACATTTCAGGGCGTCTCGTCGCCGTCGCCGCACTGTTGGCCTTCATCACACGCATGTTCGTTCGGATCGGCATGATTCTCGTGCGCGTAAAGGTGCTGACGCACCGGCCGCACGCCGAGCGCGTGCTCGTCGTCGGCGTCGGGCTCGAGGCCTGCAATCTCATACGCGCGATTCATGAGGACAGGGAACTGCCCCTCAACGTGGTCGGCTGCGTCGACGACGGCGTCGCGAGCGCGCGCGTCGACGGGGTTCCGATCTACGGGACGATCGAAGAATTGCCGCAGCTCATCGCGGAGCATCGCATTACCTCGATCATCGTCGCGATACCCGCAGCTCCGCTTCGGCTCGTCAATCGCGTCAAAGAGCTCTGCAGTTCCGCGGTCGGGCCGAACGGTGCGCCGACGGTGAAGGTCGTGCCCGACGCAACCGAGCTGCTCACCGAACGCGTCACGGTTTCCCAGTTGCGGGACATTCGATTGGAAGACGTCCTCGGTCGCGAGCCGGTCGTGGTCGATATGGGCGCCTTACGGCCCCACCTCGAAGACCAGGTCGTTCTCGTGACCGGCGCCGGAGGCTCGATCGGCAGCGAACTTTGCCGGCAGATCGTGACGTTCGATCCGAAGCTTCTGATCTTGCTCGGGCACGGAGAAAATAGCCTATTCGGCATCGACCAAGAGCTTCGCCGCACCTACAACTTCACGCGTTCGAGGGTCATTCTCGCCGACGTTGCCGACGCGTGGGCGATCCGATCCGTCTTCGGCCGCTATGCCCCGCGCGTCGTCTTTCACGCCGCCGCGCACAAGCACGTCCCGATCGTTGAAGATAACATCTGCGAAGCGGTTCGCAACAACGTCTTCGGTACCCACACGGTGGCGCTGGCCGCCGCCGCGACGGGCGTCGCTAAGATGGTGCTGTTGTCGACCGATAAAGCCGTGAACCCGAGCAGCGTCATGGGGCTCACGAAACGGATGGCGGAGTTAATTTGCCAATCGTTCGCCGGCGGGAGCGGCACCGAGTTCGTGAGCGTCAGATTCGGTAACGTCCTCGGAAGCCGGGGCAGCGTCGTGCCGCTCTTCAAGGCGCAAGTCGCATCCGGCGGACCGGTTACGATCACGCATCGCGATATGAAGCGGTATTTCATGAGCATCCCGGAGGCGGTTTCGCTCGTGCTTCAGGCGATGTCGATGGGCCGGGACGGAGAAGTGTTCGTGCTGGATATGGGCCAGCCCATTCGGATTCTCGACCTCGCCGAATCGGTCATCCGCTTGAGCGGATTCACGCCGTACACCGACATCGACATCGTCGAGACGCAGATGCGGCCCGGTGAAAAACTCTTCGAAGAAATTCTGACCAATCGCGAAGATTTCACGCGCACCAGCCATCAGCGCCTCTTCATCGCGAAGCAAGACCGGATCGAATACGTCCGACTCGGCCAAGAAATCGAAAACCTGCGGCGCGCCGTCCGTAAATCGGATTGGCGGCGCGCGCTCAATATCATGCGCGAATTCGTGCCGGAATACGTCGCAGATCCGCGGCTTGGAATCGGCGAGGCGGCAAAAACGGTCGACGTCGAGCGCGGAACGCTCGAAGCCGAACCGTCGCACAACGGCCACGCTACAATCGCACTTTCAGGGACTTAGGGGTAATGAACTCATTAACCGTCGTCGAGACACCGGCTCTTCCGCTCACCGTTCTAACCCGCAAACTGCTCGATCATACGGCGGTCGTAGGGGTTGCGGGCGTCGGCTACGTCGGACTGCCTCTAGCCGTTGAAAAGGCGAAGGTGGGATTTAAGGTCATCGGGTACGACCGCAATTCGATTCGCGTCGATCAGATCAACAACGGGCTCAACTATATACGCGACGTCGACGACCGCGAGTTGGCCGACGTCGTCGATTCCGGCCGATTCATTGCCACGACCGATTTTTCCGTCATGTCGGGATGCGATGCGATCGTGATCTGCGTTCCGACGCCGCTAACGCCGAATCTCGATCCGGATATATCGTATATCCGCGCCGTTGGCGAACTGATCGCGGCTCATTTGCGACCCGGGCAGCTCGTCTGCCTCGAAAGCACGACCTATCCCGGGACGACCGAAGAAGTTCTGTTGCCCATCTTGTCTCGCACCGGCCTGCGCTGTGGCGAAGATTTCTTCTTGTGCTTCTCGCCCGAGCGGGTCGATCCGGGCAACGCGCGGTACACGACGAGCAACACGAACAAGGTTCTCGGCGGCGTGACGGCCGCGTGCGTCGAAGCCGGAGCGTGTTTCTACCGCCAAACGATCAAAGACGTTCTGACGGTGTCGTCTCCGAAGGTTGCGGAGATGACGAAAGTTTTTGAAAACACCTTTCGGGCGGTAAATATCGCGCTCGTCAACGAGATGGCTATGCTATGCGCGCGCCTCGACATCGACATTTGGGAAGTGATCGACGCCGCCGCCACCAAGCCGTTTGGGATTATGCGATTCGATCCCGGGCCGGGTGTCGGCGGGCACTGCATTCCGCTCGATCCGTTCTATCTGGCCTGGAAGGCCCGCGAATTCGACTTTCACGTGCGCTTCATCGAGTTGGCCGGCGAGATCAACGTGCGCATGCCGTATTTCGTCAAGGACCTCGTTGCCGGAGCGCTCAACCGCAACCGGCGTTCGATCGGTGGTTCGCGAATCCTCATCATCGGCGTCGCCTACAAGAAAAACGTCGAGGATCATCGCGAGTCGCCGGCACTGAAGGTTATGGATTTGCTCGTCCGCGAACAAGCTGAGGTCGAATACCACGACCCGCACGTCCCGAGCTTCAATGACGACAAGGGCCGCCCGTGGCATTCTTTACCGCTCTCGGTTGACGAAATCGAACGCGCCGACTGCGTGTTGATCCTAACCGATCATTCGTCAATCGACTACGATCGGATCGTACGCCACGCGAAGCTCGTCGTCGACACTCGTAACGCAACCGGCGTCGGCCGAAACGGCGCGCCGAACGTGGTGATGTTGTGAACGGTCGCCGGCCCAAAATCGGCGTAGCCGGTACCGGAAAGTGGGGGATGAACGTCGTAAAGACGTGCGCCAATCTCGGCTATCTAAGCGCGGTCTGCGACAAGGACCTTCGCCCGCTCGAGGAAATTCGTTCGCGCTACGATGACGTACGCCTATTTTGCGATTTCGATACGATGCTGCAGCTCGGAAAAATCACCGCCGTGGCCATAGCCGCGCCGGCCCAGTATCATAGCGAACTTGCGATTCGAGCGTTGCAGGCCGGCCTCGATGTCTTCGTCGAAAAGCCGCTGGCGCTAAGCGTCGAGGATGCCCAGCGCGTCGTCGAGACCGCTGCCCACCTTCGGCGCAAGCTCTTCGTCGGCCACGTGCTGCTGTATCATCCTGCCGTGCAAGCGATGCTTTCGATGATTTCCTCGGGATCGATCGGTGAGGTGCGCCACGTGCGTTCGCGGCGTTCGAGCTGGGGGCGGCTGCGCGAGCATGAGGACGTGTGGTGGAGTTTCTCGCCACATGACGTGGCGTTGATGCTGGCGATCTTTGGCGAGGAGCCGGAATCGGCGTCCGGCGGCGCCGGCGCGTTCGTCCGCCCGCACATCGCGGACATCGCGTACGCCGATTTTCGCTTTTCTATGGGCCGTACCGCCCACGTCGAAGCGAACTGGATCGATCCGCAGAAAAACTCGCAAACGGACGTGTTCGGGTCGACCGGCGTGTTGAGCTTTCGCGATGGGGCCGACGGCGGAACGCTGCGTTATACGCCGTGCGGGGACCGGCTCAGTGTCGGCGGAACCGTCGAGCTCGTTCGCGAGGAGACGGTCGACGTCCAAGTCGCCGCAGGCGAGCCTCTGGCGATCGAAATCGAAGCGTTTGCGAGGTTCGTGCGCGGAGGCCGGGTTCCGCCGACCGACGGCCGCGAAGGGTTGGCGGTCGTTCGCGCACTTTCCATGGTAAGGGACGCTGTCGGAAGCGCGCGCGCCGGCGCGGTGGCGGAATGAACGCCGTGTCGATCGCGACCTTCTACGCCCACGAGAGTTCCTACGTCGACGAGCCCTCGAGCATCGGTCAAGGGACTAGGATTTGGCATTTCACGCACGTGATGGCGGGATGCGAAATCGGAAGCGATTGCACCATCGGGCAGAACTGCGTGATTTCGCCGCGCGTACGTATCGGGAACGGCGTCAAGATCCAAAACAACGTTTCGGTCTACGAAGGCGTCGAGCTAGAGGACGAGGTGTTTTGCGGGCCGAGCGTCGTCTTTACGAACGTGACGACGCCGCGCAGCGGAACGCCGCGCAATCGCCCCCAGGACTACGCGCGGACGCTCGTCATGCGCGGAGCTTCGCTTGGAGCGAATAGCACGATCGTCTGCGGTCACACGATCGGTGAGTTCGGCTTCGTCGGCGCCGGAGCGGTCGTGACGGCGGACGTGCCGGCTTACGCTATCGTCTATGGAAACCCAGCTCGGGTGCGCGGTTACGCCTGCGAATGCGGCGTGCGCATGAAACTCGAATCCGGCCCATATGCGTGTGCCGCGTGCGGCCGCTCTTACGAGATGACCTCGGCGGGAGTCAAGCGCCTGACGACGCGCGCCGGGACTCCGGCCGCGAACGAATAGGGCTCCACGTCGGACGTTACGACGGCCCCGGCTCCGATCACGCTGTGGTCGCCGATCGTTACGCCGGGTACGACGATCGCGCCGGAATAGATGAGGACGCAACTGCCGATTCGCACGGGTAGGCACTCGATTTCGAGCGGCTCCGACTCGCGCCCCGGACGAACCGGGCGCCCTTGTTGAGACGTGATGTGCACGTGCGCCCCGAGATGGACGTTATCGCCGATCTCGATTCCGCCGCCCCCCCAGAGGACGCTGTACGGCCCGATTTCACAGCGCCGTCCGATGCGAACGTAGCCCAAGCGGGCGTTGACGGTGCTCGACGAGACGTACGCCCGCGTATCGATAAAGGTGCCTTCGCCGACCGTTATCCGATCGGCCCCCCGGATGACCACGCCGGCCCCGAAGACGATTCCCGGCCCGAGCGCTTCCCGCGCGGTCTGGTCGGCGATCGCCGTCGACGCCGCGTTTCGCAGCGCGCGCCACGCGGTTGCGATTCTTCGTCCGACGTTCACGTCACGACTATTCCCCGTCCCCGTTTCGTTTCCGTAGGCCGTTCGAACCCGCTAGGCCGGACGTTCGGCCCACGCGTCGGGCCGCATGGAATCTCTCGCGGAATCGCGGTTCCCGATACCATCGCAGTAGTTCCCCGGATATCGTTCTAGGAGAGTGAGAACATGAGGCCACATACCAATTCGCGCCGCCTGCTTGCTATTGCATTGTTTTTAGTGGGCGTCAGCGCGTGCAAAGGGCCCGGCGGAAACGCCGTCGTTCCCGGTTCGTCGTTCCAAGCCGTCACGCCGCAATCCCAAACCGCTGCCGAAGTGCCGCAGAAGAAGTTCGCCGCAATCAACCTCGAGCCCGGGGAAGTCGTCGGTACGGACAATCTGTTTACTCCAAAGAACGGCGATGGTAAGAACGGCGGCCACGGCGACAAAACCGCGAGCATCCCGTGCCGGCCGACCGAGTACCTCGACCAATACCACGTGCACTTTTACTTAGGAATCATCGCCAATCACCGGCAAGTCGCGGTCCCCAGGGCCATCGGGCTGATTAAGCCGGGCAAGCCGACGAATGGTTTCATTACGACCGCAAAATGCTTCTACTACATCCATACGCACGATGCGTCCGGTACGGTCCACATCGAGGTACCGAGAAACCTGCCGTATTCGGCCATCAAGTACAATCTTGGCCAGATGCTCAGCATCTGGGGCGTTTCGCACGGACCCCGCAACTTCGGGCCGTTCTCGGGCAAGATTCAGGTGTTTATCGGAACCGTTCCGCTGCAGCAGGTGACGGTGAGCAGCTACACGGCGTACACGAAATCGCTCGACAAGATTCAACTGCAATCGCATGAAGTGATCTGGATCGTCATCCAGAAGAAGCCCATGGCTCCGACGTCCTTACCGCCGGTCACCTTCTACACCGAATACTAAGGCGCTCGTGCCGGCAAGCATTCCGATCCTCGACCTTACTCGACAGTACCGCGCGATAAAAGATGAAATCGATCGCGCGGTACTGGACGTCCTGGCCGCAGGCGTCTACATCAACGGGCCAAACGTACGAGCTCTCGAAGACGAGATCGCCCGTTACGCCGGCACGCAACATGCAGTGGCCCTGAACTCTGGGACCGATGCCTTGCATCTCGCTTTGCGAGCGCTCGACATCGGCCCAGGGGACGAAGTGATTACCACGCCGTTCACCTTCGTCGCGACGACGGAAGCGATCGGAATGGTCGGTGCGACGCCGGTGTTTGCGGATATAGACCCGCGCACGTTCAACTTGGATCCGAGCTCGATCGAACGCGCCGTAACCCCAAGGACGCGAGCGATCCTCCCGGTCCACCTTTATGGACTGATGTCGGGCATGGACGAGGTGCTTGCCATAGCCGGCCGGCACGGTCTGCCCGTCGTGGAAGATTGTGCGCAAGCGATCGGCGCGCAGTGGGAAGGGCGGCCGGCGGGCAGCATCGGTACCATCGGCTGCTTCAGCTTTTTCCCTTCGAAGAACCTTGGGGCGTACGGTGACGGCGGCATGCTCGTAACCGACGATGCAGAGATTGCGGCGCACGTGAAAAGGCTGCGTGCGCACGGGGCTGCCGTCAAGTATTATCACGACGAACTTGGCGTTAATAGCCGGCTGGACGAGATTCAAGCGGCGATCCTACGCGTAAAGCTGCAGCACCTCGACGAGTGGATCGACGCGCGCCGGGCATCCGCCGCGCGGTATTCGTCGTCGCTCAACAAGCTTTCGGGGGTAGAAACGCCGTCCGCGCCGGCCTCGTCCCGGCACGTCTATCACCAATATACGGTTCGAGTCGGCGAACGCGAAGAGGTCGCACGCGCGTTGGAGCAACGCGGGATCCAGACGATGATTTACTATCCGGTACCGCTGCATCTGCAGGCGGTACACTCTTCCCTCGGTTACGGAATGGGCGACTTTCCGGAGGCGGAGACGGCGGCAATCGAGGTCTTGTCGCTGCCGATGTTCCCGGAGCTCGAGGAGGCCGAGGTCGATCGGACGATCGAGGCGCTTGAAAGCGCCATTCTATCGCCCGTGTCTCACTAGAAGATTCTGCTAGGCGACCGCGTTCAACTCGTCGGCGAAAGCCTTGGCGAGCGCGCGTCCGTCGAAGAACGTACCTTGCGGAGGAACGACGCTCCAGCGTCCGGCTTGGTAGCGCGCGTGCGCATCCACAATCGCAGCCTTCGCTTCATCGACGTCGCTGGCAAACCAGCCGAGATCGTGTTCGGCGAGAAATGGTCTCACGACGCTTTCGCGCAGACCGAACGCGAGGATCGGCCGGCGAGCGCCGCAGTATTCGAGGATCTTGCTGCCGAGTTCGCCGTTGGTCGCGGGGTCGCTGCTCAAGAACATCAGAAGCCCGGAGGCCGCGCGCTGAGCTGCGTTCGCCTCCGCGCGTCCGACGGTCCCACGAAACTCGATGAGATCCATGAGCCCGAAACGCCTCGCCATCGTCTCCACGATTCCAGAGTTTGGTCCGTAAAACAGTAAGCGCACACGCGCGGCCGGATGACCTTCGTCGCGCAGCCGTGCGATCGCGGTAAAAAGCAGCTCCGGGGTACGTTTTCCGTCATACATGGAGCCGGTGTAACAAAACGCAAACGCTTCCGGCGGTCCGTCGTGCCCGCGCTCCCATTCGTCGCGATCGAACGCGTTCGGTATGACGACCGTTCGCTTGCGGTGAAGCGCCGAGAGATGATCGGCGATCGGCTCGTTGACGGTGGTTATGCCGCGCGCCCTTCGTATCAGCCGGCGCTCGAGGCTGAGTTCCAACGACGCGCGCAAAGGCGAGCGTCGCACGTAGGCGTTTCCCGACCACGGGTCGCGGTAGTCGGCTAGCCAGGGGAGGCCGCGAAAGCCTGCAACCGCAGCGCCGACCACGTGGGCGGCCGGCGGCATTGCCGTGCTCAGTACCGCATCGAAGCGCTGCTTGCGCGACGCATCGAATCCTCTGGCTATCGCCCCTGGAATCCAAGGCGCGGTGTTGTCGGGGAACATCACCGCTTCCCGCCCACGTTGCAAAAGGCCCCGAAGCTTCCCGTCGGTTCGTCTCACCGCTTCGCGCGGATCGGCGTTTAACGTGTCGCGAATCTTGTTTTCGAACGACGCCCCCAGAACCGGCGCCGCGACGACCGCGCAGTCTATATCCGTGGGCAAAGCGGGCGCGCGCGTGAGGACGGTAACGTCCCATCCGAACTCCGGCAGGAAGCGCGCCAAGAAACCGGGTCTGCGCGAGCCTACGGCGGGATTTGGGGGGAAATGGTAGGCGACGAGAAGCAGGCGTTTCATCGGCTCAGCCATTGTAGCGGTTTAAAGGCACCGCGCGGGGGGCCGTTCATCCTTGCAAGCATGGGCCTTTCCGGCGTATCGCGCCCGCCGTGCGTTGGAGAGAATCAAGGGAGAATGAAAGGGCGCCAAAGAGTCGTTCATCTGACGTCCGTGCATGAGGCGGCCGATACGCGGATCGTGCACAAAGAGTGTACCGCCCTCGCAGAGAGCGGTTACGACGTCGTTCTCGTCGCGCCGGGACCACGCGTGCCGATGCCGCCGGGCGTCCGCCATCACAGCGTTCCGCGAGCCCGAAACCGTCTGGATCGAGTGCTGCGGACCGTCCCCGCTGTTTTAAGCGCCGCTCTTTCGGAGCGAGCGAGCGTTTACCACCTGCACGACCCCGAACTGGTTCCGGTCGGCCTCTTGCTGCGAATGCGCGGCGCGCGCGTATTTTTTGACGTGCACGAGGATATCGTCCTCGACATCGGCACCAAACCGTGGATACCCCGGCCGATGCGCGGATTCGTTGCATCCGCAGCTGCGACCGTTCTGCGCCTCGTCGAGCGCTGTTTCAGCGCGATCGTTCCGGCCACGCCGTCCATCGCGAAGTCGTTTACCCGCGGCCGCACGGTGGTCGTGCGGAACTATCCGCGCCTCGAAGATCTTGTAGCTCAGGACGGCGGAACTCCGTTTAACGATCGCCCGCTGGAAGTCATCTACCTCGGAGCCGTCACGCGCGTACGCGGCGTCGGAGAAATGATCGATGCGATCGGGCAGGCTTCGATTCCGGCGTACGCACGTTTGGTGCTGGCCGGCGCTTTCGAAGATGCGGCGACGCGGAAGTTCGCAGCTTCGCTGCCGGGTTGGCGGCGAACCCGCGCGGTCGGCTTCCTTCGACGCGATCAGCTCGGTGAGGCGCTCTCGCGTGCGCGCGCCGGCCTGCTGGTGCTTCAGCCGTTTGCCAGTTTCGAAGATTCGCTGCCAACGAAGATGTTCGAATACATGGGCGCCGGTTTGCCCGTGATCGCGTCGAAGTTTCTTCGGTGTCGCGAAGTGCTCGAGCGATACGAATGCGGAATTCTCGTCGATCCCCGCGACAGCGCCGAAATCGCCGAGGCGATTCGAACGGTCTTACTGTATCCGCTGCAGGCGCAGCAGATGGGCGAGCGCGCGCGACAAGCGGTTCGCGATCGCTTTGAATGGAAGACCGAAGCGAAAAGCCTCGTCGGATTATACGAGGCGGTTCTTTGAAAACGATCACCGCCGTCGTGCCGACCTTCAACGAAGGCGCCCATATCGCGAGCTGCGTGGAAAGTCTGTTGCGGCAGGAGGGCGATGGAAGCAATGCCGAGGTTTTGGTCGTCGACGGGGGCAGCACGGATGCAACCCGCGACATCGTTCGGGCGTTTCCGGAGTTCGGCCAGCGCGTCCGTCTTCTCGACAACCCCCGGCGCTTTCAGGTGCACGCGTGGAACATCGGCTGGCGTGCGGCGAAGGGCGATTACGTGGCCGGCGTCGTCGCTCATGCGAAGTACGCGCCCGACTATCTGCACTCGGGGCTGGAAGCGCTCGCTCGAACCGGGGCCGATGCCGTTGGCCCGGTAGCTACGGCTTGCGGCAGCGGCTTATTCGGCGGCGCCGTCGCATGGTGTATGAGCAGCCCCTTCGGCGTTGGGAATGCGCGATTTCGATTCACCCAAAGCGAAGAGGATGTCGATTCCGTTTGCAACATCATCATGCGGCGCGAGCTATACGCGATGCTGGGTGGTTACGACGAACGCGTACCGTTCGATGAAGACGACGAGTTTAATTATCGGCTGAGAAGCGCCGGCGGCCGAATCGTCGTGTCGCCGACACTGCGCATTAAATATCACGTTCGCGAGACGGTCCCGCAGTTGGCGAAACAGATGTATTCCTATGGCTACTGGCGCAGATTCACGCGCCTGCTCCATCCGTCGCGGGTACCGGCGCGGGTCTACGTGCCGCCGCTGTTGGTCGCGGGTTTGGCAATCTCGGCGGCGCTCGCATTTACGCCCGCTCGCCCGGTTGCCTGGGTCGTGCCTGCGCTTTACGCTGGATTCACGCTCGCGGGCGCGGTCACCGCATCGCGCGCCATCGGCCCTCGTCGGGCCGCCTGCGTACCATTTGCGCTCGCGACCATGCACGTTTCGTATGGGGTCGGATTCGTTCGCGCATTGCTCATGCCGGCGTGGCGAGTAATTGCCGGTACAGCAGCTCGTGACGCAGAGCGTTAACGCGCCACGTCAAGCGCGCCTGCGCGAAGGCAAGCGCGTTGTTGCCGAACTGCACTCCGCTGGCAGGATTCGTCGCTAGATCGTTGAGACGCCGCGCGAGCGCGCGCGGGTCGCCGACGGGGACGATGTACCCCGTTTCGCCATCTTTTACGATCTCCGGAATGCCCCCGACGGGCGTCGCAATGACCGGGCGGCCGGAAACCATCGCCTCGCAAATCGACGCCGGCAGCCCTTCGTTGTAACTCGGCAGGCAGAACACGTCGCTGGCTGCGAGCGCTTGCGCCAACTCCGTGTGAGAGAGCAGTCCCATTTCGACGGCGTCGACACGCAGGCGTTGAATCGTAGCGCGAAGGTCGGCCGAGAGCGGGGGTCCCGCGATCAGGAGCATGGGCCGGATGTGCTGCAAGCGTGCGAGGGCCTCGATCAGGTCGTAAGCCCCTTTGGCGTGCGTTGGACGCCCGGCAAATGCGACGACGAATCGGTCGGGCGACAAGTGTAAGCGGCGTCGCGCCTCGATTCGATCGGCCGGCTTGAATACCCGGTCGTCGGCTCCATTGTAGATGACCGTTACGTCGTCTCGTTCGCTGGATAAGCCGGCGACGCGGCGGCGGATGAAGTCGCTCACGGCGACCACTTTGCTTGCGAAACGGATCGCTTCGGAGGCGGCGCGACGCAGACCCGGCCGGCGCCACGCCCAGTCGTAGGCGTCGCTTCCGTGGGCCGTGACGACGGTTGGAAACGGCAGCCGTACCGCAATCTGACCGGACGGAATGAGAAAGTGCGCGTGGACGATATCCGGCGCGAATCGTGCGGCAATGCGCGCAAGCGTGCGACCGACTTGTTGCGGCAGAAATTCGGACGCAAGCATTCGCGGCAAAAAGAAAGCTCGGATGGTTTTCACCGCGATCCCTTCGACGACGTCATTCTCGGGAATCGAACGGTACGCTTTCCATTTATCACCGATCGGGGGCGCAAACGGAACGATGCGTACGACGAGTGGTTCGTGGCCCATCTCCGCAAGAGCTTGGGCTTGACGCAGTACGAAAATACCGGCGTATGGATTCGAAGGCGACGGAAAATCCTTGGCGACGATCAGCAATCGCACGTCAGCGAAACAGAATCTCAGACGAAAGCGCCGGCAACTCGTCGCTGCCTCCGGCCGCTATTCGCGCGACGCCTCCGTCGAGCACGCCGGCGCCTTCCAAGACGAGCTCGCGGGTATATCCAGCTCGGTCGATGCGATGCGCGGTTGCGTCCGGGTTCACGAATACCACACACGGTCCGGCGTTGGTTCCGGCCAGCCTGCAGGAAGCAAAGAAGCGACGGTACGCTCCGGATTGCGTGCGCAACGCGTTCAGCTCCGGAGGGCAGGACTCGGCTCCGCCGGGCACGAGTTGTACCTCGGGCATAATGTGCTGCCTCGACGGCGTGCGGTAGATTTCCCACAGCACCGCGCTTGACGCGTCGTACCCTAATAGAAACGATGCGTAGACGTACATTCGGCCGGCCAGCGACGCACTCGCGTCGGACGAATCTTTGACTAGGCAAAAAAACAGCTTGTTTTCAGCGGCCATTCTGCGCTCCGTCGCCTCTACCGCCAGCCATTGCGCGCCACCAATCTCCGGAGTCCTAGGCGCTGCGTAGCATTCTTCCATCATGCCGCCGATTGCCGCGGCGTTCAGAGCGATCACACTAGAGACGTCGGCTCCGGTTTGAATGGAGAGACCGTTATAAATGACCGGCTGGCCGAGCGAGCGCTGCATTGCAATTGTGGCCGCTTGCCAGGCGCCTTCGTCGAACGTACACGGGGGGTTGCGAACACCGTACAAATCGTCGGCGTCGTCCTCGAAAATGGCGTCGAAATGCCCCTCGGCCGTATACCGATCGACCAAGTTCTTCCAGACTCGGGGCATCGACGCGGAACGCGGGTCCATCAAGAACTGCCCCTCACGGCCAGTCGGAATCCGCGCTCCGGCGCAATCATGCGCGAACGTGGTTTCGTCAGTGGTATACAGCGGCTCGCCTTTGATCTGCCGGTTAGGGTCCGTATAGAGCATCGTCTTTACGCCGAGCGGGCGCAGAGCGTTGGACCCGTCGATATTGACCGACGCCCAGGTCAGCCACTGGGCGGCAACGGGCGCCGAGACCACGTGCGTTCCGGAGTAGCCGCCCCAATAATCGGCCGTTGGGACGTGTTCCGTCCGCTGGGATGCCGCGGCTATCGCGGCGGAGAGCACGAATGCTGCGAACACCTACCCAGTTTCGAGGATAGCGCGCTTTACTGCATAGGGCCGAAATGGGCGTTTTCTCGCCCGCGCCTCGCACGACCGTTAGGCCGGAAGTCCTTAGTACGTTGAGGCTTTGTGTTCGACAAGGTGAGAAGTCCTACGAAATTGGGCATTGTCTTGCAGACCTCATGTTCATGTTGCTCATCCGGCCCTTGTCACTTCGGTTTCTAATCCGACCCTCGTCAGTTAGGACCAGACATTCCAAGGAAAGTACATCATGATCGCAGCCCCTACTGAGACGTCCCTGCGGGTTTTCGTCATCGAGAGCCAACGGCTCTTCGGTAAAGCCCTCTGCCAGGTCTTTGCCCTAGACGCCGCCGTTCAAATCGTAGGCGATTCACACGCAGTGGACCCACAGGCGCTCTACCGTGCACGCCCCGACCTCATCATTCTCGACCTCGACGGCAGCCAAGATGTAACCGAAGGCTTGGCCGTTTGCCGGGACACCGTTCCCCAAGCCAGAGTGTGCGTGCTGTCGATGCGGCCGCAAGCCGAATTAATGCAGCGATGCCTGGCGGCCGGGGCCGAGGGGTACATCGTTAAAGACGTGACCCCGGCCGAACTCTTGCGGGCCGTCAAAATGGTCGCAGAAGGCGACACGTACGTCGATCCTCGTGTCGCCGGCGGTCTGCTCCGCCGGCGTAGTATTTCAAATGGCCGGCCCGACCTCGACGAACTGTCCGTTCGCGAGACCGAAGTCGTGCGGTTGATCGCCGAGGGTTTGTCGAACAAAGAAATCAGCGCCCGCCTGGGTTTGTCCGAAAAAACCGTCAAAAATCATATCAGCCGGATCTTTTCGAAACTCAACATCTGCGCGCGCGCCCAGGCGGCCGTACACGCAATTCGCATGGGTATCTGCTAGGAGCTTCTTAGCCTGCGCAGTTTGCTACGATCCGGCCCAGCGCGACTTCGCGAACCGCGGTAACGACGCGTTCGACCTCGCGGGGCTGCAGGGTGGGATACAGCGGCAGCGACAACAGCCGCGAACCTAAAAGGTCGGTGACCGGCAACGCCTCTCGCTGGAGCGAAGCGTAGCCGGTAAACGAGTGCGTCGGGATGTAGTGGACGCTCGTCCCGATGCCGAGGCCGCGCAGTTCCTCGATGAAGATGTCGCGATCGACGCGGGCCTGGTCTTCGTCCACCGTCACGGCGAACATGCACCAGCTGTGCCGGTCCGACGCATCGTCGACGTCCCGCTGAAGAGCGATCCCGGGAAGGTCCGATAGATTCGCGCGATACGTTGCGGCGATGCGCCGGCGCGTCTCTTGCATCTCGTCGAGGCGCTTTAGCTGAACGATCCCCAAACTCGCCGGCATGTCGGAGAGGTTGTACTTGTAGCCGGGCTCGGAAACATCGTAACGCCACGAGCCATTATTCGTGTAGCGCTTCCATGCGTCTCGCGTCATCCCGTGCAGCGATAGGCGCCGCACGCGGTCCGACAGCTCCGCATCGTTCGTAAGGAACATACCGCCTTCGCCGGTTGCGATGTTCTTCGTCGCGTAAAAGCTATAGACTGCGGCGTCCGAATACGTTCCCGCCCAGGTCCCGCGGTCGAGCATCCCCGAGGCGTGTGCCGCGTCTTCGATAACGGCGATTCCCAGTTTATGCACGAAATCACACAGCTCGGCCATTGCGAGTGGCCGGCCGGCGTACGGCATTGCGATGATGGCCTTCGTCCTGGGAGAAATTACGGGTGCGATGGTACGGATGCTCGCCGCGAACGTGTCCGGCTCGACGTCGCAGAATACGGGCCTCGCTCCTAGCTCCAACGTGCATTGCGCGCCGGCCACGAATGTGAGTGACGGCATTACGACTTCGTCTCCCGGCCCCACCCCCAGTGCGACGAGCGCAAGGTGCAGGCCCGCGGTACAACTATTCAACGCCACTGCGTGCGCGACGCCGCTCGCGCTCTCAAAATTGCGTTCGAATGTCTCGCATTTTGGTCCAGTCGTGAGCCACCCGGCGCGAATCGCCTCCGCGCAAGCGCGGGCTTCGTCCTCACCAACGTCCGGGCGGCAGTATGGAATGAACGCTTCACGCATGGACGGTACTCCTGTCGGTTCGATGGACGTTATGAAGAATTGCAACGAGCGCGAAAGTAAGCCATAGGTATTTCGACACCATCACGTCGAGGAACAGAGCGGCAACGAATGTCCCGATGATGGTCGCCTCGAGCGCTAAGCGAAGCGGAAAGTTGGAATCCGCCGGGCCGATGCCGCGCATCATACGCAGTTGTCCGTACCAGGCTGCGATAAGCAGCAACGTCCCCGGTACGCCGAGCTCGACGACGACGTTCAGCAAGATGTTGTGAGGTGCGCGGTGCCAGTTCATGAAGTGGACTTGGCTGGCTTGCAGGAACGCCTGATCGTACGCGAAGGCGAAGTTGTTATAGCCCGCGCCGACCAGCCAATGGGATTTTGCGGCGACGACGCCGACTTGCCAAATGTCGGTTCGGCCGCTTCCGCCGCTAGAGAGCGCGTCGGCAAAACGGTCGCCGAGGGACGACTGCGTCACCATCGCGCACACGGTTGCGACGCCGCTAAGGAGAAGCAAACGGACTCGGTGCGCGCTTCGCACGAGTGCGTACGCGAGAATCGCGCCGACGCCGATGATCGCCCCGCGCGATGCGCTGACGACGATGCCCTCGGAAAGAGCCACCAAGCAGGCGATGCCGAAAACCGCATGCCACCATTTGCGGGCGTAAAGCGTTAGCGCCAAGGCGAGCGCGAAAGGCAGGATGAGCGCAGCGGCAAAGTGATTGGGATCGACGAAGTTTCCACCATCCGTCATGATCCAAAGGCGGTCGCCTTTTCCTACGTCCACGCCGTGCGTGAACAGGAACGCGCCGTATCCAGCTGCGAGAACCCCGCCGATCAGCGCCGTACCGGCGACCCAGCGGAGCGCGCGGACGTCTGCCGGAAAAAGCGAAACCGCGACGTACAGCGCCAGCAGCTGAGCGGCCGTCGGAAATAGTGAGAAGACCGCTGCGGTGTCGAGCGCCCAGAATGCCGAGGCCGCCATCCACGCATACAGTGCGACCCATACGAGAAGCCAACCCGACGGGCGCACGGCGTGTCTCGTGCGCACGATGTAGAACAGGAGCGCGAGCCCGCTGAGGATCGCGAGCAAGCGCGTTATCGTTCCGGTACCGTCGGGATTGAGCACGTTGTCGAACGGGACGAGAGCGACGAACACCGTAAATGGAAACGCTAGAGGCGCAACGATTGCGGCGTAAGCGAGCATCGGCCCCAGCGTTGCACCGAGCGCCAGCGCGAGTCCCGTTCTCGTTCCGGCCAATACGACGGCGGCCAGGGCGGCGACCGCGGCTAATGCGGCGAGAAACATCGCCGCGAACCACGACGAGCGGCCTTGGCCTATCGTGCGAGCGATCATTTTATTTAAACCTCGCGGCTGCGAAACTGCGGTACTGAGCGAAATCCGCCCGCGTGGGAATTAGCATCGCCCCCCAGCCGACGCGGGTCGTCCGCGAGAAGTACCACAGCCCGGCGCCTTGCCCAGCGACGTACGCGATCGTCGAACCGGCGGCCGCGCCGACGAGACCATAGTGCGGTATCAGAAGCACGCTCGCAACGATAGTGAGAAGCGCGGAGCCGGACGCAAACGCCAAAGTCACTTCGGGCTTTGCGAGTTTCAGCGTAAAATAATTCGAGATCGGGGTTCCGAGAGCGAGCGCGAAGACACCGATGAGAAGAACGCGCAGCGCGGGAACGAGCGGAAGAAATGAAGCACCATACAGCAGGCCAACGATCGGCGGCGAGAGCACGAACACAGCGGAGCAGATCGCGACAGCCGCGAGCAGGTTGTTGCGCACGCAGCGCGCGGTAAGTCGGGCCGCCTCGTTTGCGGGCATGCTGCCGATGTGGGGCGACGTCACAAGAGCGGCGACCTGCGTGGGTAGAAGCAGGGCGTCCGCCGCGGAGATGGCCACTGTATACAGACCCAGCGCGGCCGCCGGTAAAAAGATCGCGACGACGTAAAGGTCTGCGCGATAGTTAAGCAGCGTCACGACGCCCGTCGAACCAACCTTCGCAGCCAGCCGCAGGAAGGAACCGGTCGAAATTGCAGGCCCGGCCGCGGGCGAACGACGGGCGTGGACGATCGTCGCTGCAAGGGCGATCGCGGCTATTATGTTGATCGACACGAGCCACGCCGCGATCGCAACCGCAGGCGTCCGCGCCACCAAAAATAGCCCGAACGCCGCCAACGCCAGATTCGCAATTGTAATGGCAAGCGTGATGTCCGACGCATAGCGCACGCGCTTGATACCGATGACGTAACCCGAGACTACGGCTATCGCCGCCCTCGCCGGCAGAAAGGCGAGGGCGGCTGGAACAGCCCATCGCGCCGACCCAAAAACTCCCATGGCAAGCACGCCCGCGGCGCCGGCGAGTAGGAACGGGACGCTCGCGCGCAGCGCGACCGCCAGCGTGCGCCGGTTACCGGCATCGCTGTTGAGCAGGAAATACGTAGTCGCCGACGTCAATCCGGAAAATGTGATTGCCACGAGCGTCGCCTGAATCATGGGAAGAGCGTACGTCCCTTTTCCGGCTGGTCCGAGCAGGCGCGCGGTCAGGATTCCCAAGGCGGCTGCAAAACCTACGTTCGCGATTCGCACGACGAAAGAGTAGACTCCGTCGGACATGACCCTGTGAGCTAACGACTGCTCAGACCGCACGATGTGACAAGAACTCCGCGGCGGTTTTGAGGAAAATGATGCCGTCGAGAACGAGGCTAGCGTGTTCGACATAGAACAGATCGTACGCCAGGACTTCCGGCGCGTCCGAAGGATCCAAATTCCGTTTGAGCTGCACTTGAGCCCATCCGGTGATGCCCGGCTTGACGATATGACGGTCGCGGTATCCAGGAAACTGCAGTTCGAATCGGCGAGCGTAGTCGCACATTTCGGGGCGCGGGCCGATCAGCGACATATCTCCGCGGAGTACGTTAAAGAACTGCGGCAATTCGTCGATGCTGGTGCGCCGCAAGAAACTCCCAAGCGGCGTAACGCGTGCGTCGCCCGGCTTTACCCAAGATTGCCCCGCATCGCGCTGCATGGTGCGGAACTTTAGGAGCGTAAAAGGCGTTCCAAAGCGACCCGTTCGCAGTTGTCGAAAGACGACGGGCTTTCCCGATTCGATGGCAATCGCGAGCGCCGTTAGAAGCATAAGCGGTGACAGAAGAAACAGCGCGACGGCTGCGATCGCGATGTCGAGAGAACGCTTGATCGCCGCAGCCAAGGCTTGTTGAGATCTCCACCGAGCCATCGTGCTGATGCCGTCTAGTCCCGCGTACGCCGGCCGGGTTCCGCGCCGTAGCCCGAATACCAGATATCGCTCGAAGACGACGAGTCCAAACGATGTAAGGATGAAGGCGGCCTGTTGGATCAGGGAGCCTCCGGCAACGTGCAGCACCACCAGCAGCGGGAGCAGTGCAAGCACCATCCCGGCGGCTGCATGGTACGATTCGTCCCGCGCCCGCACCGCGTAGGACAGGCTGTAGGCACTGCAGGCGGCGAAGCTCGCGCACACAATCGCTGCCGCGGCAATGCCGACGGGCGCGCCGAACCCCGCGATCGCAGCGGACGCAACGACCGAAAGTACGTCGACGCTGATCAGAACCGCCCGCGAACGCGCGGTCGGCTTAAAAGGGACGCGTTTGCGTCCGGCCTTTCGCGCAGTCGACGGGCGAAGCGACGGTCCGATCACTCTGCTCCACCTTTTATAGGCTGCTGGGCGACGCGCGTTTCAAAGGGAGATCGCACCCAAGAATACATCGCGTACGATGCACGCTCGTATCGCAGGGTCTTGTATTGCAGTGAAGACGCGCCGAGGCCGCGTTTGAATCGTTCCACGCCCGGCAAGCCTTCGCTGGCGCCAAGGTTGTACCAGCGTACGCCGCGCTCGCACGCAGCGCGGATCAACGCGACGTTGAGCGCATTGCTGGGCCTCAATCGCGAGTATTCGGAACGCATCGCGGCGCTCCAGAAGAACAGTTCTTGCGAGCCGTACAGCACGACTCCACCCGCGATCGGATGGCCGAGATGCTCGGCGAACCAAATTTGAACGTCGTCACCGCCGAGCGATAGAAGCGCATCGAGCAGCGGTTTCGGGAAGTGCGGAACGCCGCTTCCCCGCCGGTCCGACGCCGCACGAAGCATTTCATAATACGTGCTCGGCGCCATGGCCGACTGCGAACGCGTGCAATCCACGCCGCGCCGCTCGGACTGACCGGCCATGCGCCGGCTCGCCCCGGTGATGCCGCTCAGTGCGGTTTCAAGGCCGTTGCCGAGATCGATGACCGATGTCTCGTAGAATCGTTCGACGGCGCCGCGCGCGACCGCGCCCGGGCCCATCGGCCACGGCGTGCATTGCAAGATATCGCACTCGCGACGCACGATCGCGAGCGCCTCGGAAAGTTCCAAGGCGGTCGCCAACGAGCCGTCTTCGCGCAGCGCGCAGGTGTAGCCGCCGAGCGGCATTCCGACGAGCTCGCGCCAGCGAAGACGTCCTCCGGCGGCGATCACGAACGGAACGATCAAACGTTTCCCGCTGCGCAGCCGGACGCTTACCGGGTGCGCGCGCAGGCGCGGGAACGCGCTTTCCTGAGCTAGCGCCCACGCGGGACGCGCAAAAAACGTCGGAGCGGGATAAAGCGAGTCGAATGCGAGCCAGTCGCTAATGCTTAGAGATTCGATCATTTGCAAGCCTGCTCCAGCGCGGCCACTATTTGGCCGACCGTCTTCTGCGCGCCGTACTCCTCGCGCACCATCGCCGCCGCATCGTTCTGTTCTCGCAGAGTGCCGGCGCGATGCCGGTCGAGCAACGAGCGCAGCGATGACGAAAGCTCGCGTCCGTCGCGTGCCCGCTGCGCGTGGGCGAACGGCTGCGACCAAATTACGTGCCGGCCGAAAGAAAGGGCTTCCAGTACCATGAGCGAGAGACCGTCGCGCGGCGTCAACCGCACGAGAACGGTCGTGTCTTCGTAGATCCTCCGCAAGTCGTCTTGCCACCCGAAGTGCGAGATGTCGGCTCCCGCCGGTGCCTGGAGTTCGCCTCCGCCGACGACGTAGACGCGAAGGCCTTCCGCCGAAAACTCGCGCAGCATCGACTCGTATAGCTGCCGCCCGTAGAAATCCGGCCGGCTTTGCGGCACGTAAAGAAGTATCGTGAATCGCGCAGGGAGTGGCTTTACGTCCGCCGCGTACCTACGCAGAGGAAGCGGTGCGATGGTCGACTCCAACCCGAGCTCGCGTAGCTCCAGCGCGGTCCACGTCGCCTCGGTCAGATGTTTCGTATGCGGCGACGCAAACGCCGATGCGATGCCGGGTGCATTGCGAAAGTGTTCGATATCCGTTCCCACCCAGTGGATGACGCGCGGCTTTCGCAACGCACGGGCGAATGCATTAACCCACCGGTCGGTTATGGGGCTGCCGATCGAATACCAGACGTCGGACGATATCAGGCGGTACATCGCTGCGAGCACCTCCAAGCGCGAGCCGGTGCGAAGGATCGACGCTTTCCACCCTGGTTCGCATCGCTCGATTTGTTCCGCGACCTGGCCGCAAAACAGGCCCAATCCGGACATCGCGACCCGGCGCTCTTGCCGCGACGGACGGCCGGCCCAATCGGCCGAAACCTTGTCGAGATGAGATTCGAACGAACGCGCAATGCGCTCGCGTGAAAAGGTCCGAGCGACGAAATCCCGGCCGACGGTATTGAGTGGGAGCGCGCCGTTGCTATGTGCTTCCTGAAACTCGCGCAGCGTCACGAGCGCTTCGTCGATACCGTCTACGTCGCGCACTCCCGTGAACGCATGCGTCCAGACGACGTGGCGCGCTCTGGCCAGCGTCTCGAGAACGAGCATCGACTTTCCATCGTGTTCCGGTAACCGCAGCAAGACGGTCGACCGATCGATCTGCCTGGCGACGTCGCCGACGTGCCCGAGAAACGTAACGTTCGAAGGCGCCACGGGATTGCGCCGTCCATTTCCGATAACCACGAACTCGACGTCCGGCATAGCGCGGGCGACCTCGTACACGCGCAGCTCGCCGTAAAACGTGCGCCGGGGTTCCGGCAGATACGTCAGGACGCGAAATCGGGCCGGAAACGGCGCGGGTGACGCAGAGACCTCGACCGCCGTGACCGGCAAGTAGATCGAGTGAATGCCGAGTTCCTCGAGCTCGTCGACGAGCCACGGTCCATCCGATATGTTGTCGAAGCCGCTTCGCTTCGTGATCGCCATTTCAAAGGGAGATGCCTTCGCGACGAGGACGTCGGTGCCGGCCCAGATCACGGTGACCGGAATGTTCCGCGCATCCGCAGCCTCGGTTAGAGCTGCATCCGGGCCGGGGCCGCCAAACGAAATCAACGCATCGGCGTTGCGCATCGCCCACAGCGCGCGCGCTGTTCCAACCCGGCTGCTCGGATATGCCGACAGCCGCCACCGATCGGAACGCTCCTTCATGAGGTTCGCGAGGTAGCGCGCGTAATAGTCGAAGCCGACCACGATCGCGCGCTTCACGGTGCGTTGCTTTGTGAATTCGCCAGCGCGATGAAGCCCGCTTCATCGAGCGGGCCCGAGTGTATGGTTCGGACGATGCCCGCCGGATCGACGCTTATCGTTTCAGGGATCACGCGCGCGCCGAGCCGATGCTGCGAAACGAGATCGCTATCCAGAAACATCGGGTACGTGAGACCGAACTGCTGCGAAACCGACAGGACGCTCGATGCGCTTTCGGCTTGGTCGATTCCAACGACGTCCACGCCGCGGGCACGTAAGGTGACCGCTGCTTTGGATAGATCGGGAAACTCCTCCCGGCAGGGCGTACACCAACTCGCGAAGACGTTGATGAGCGTCCAGTGGCCGGGACGAGTGCCCAAGGCAATCGGCGACCCATCCAGCTTGTGTACCGACAGACTGTGCAGCGGTTCGCCCGAGCGAACCGGCCGCGCCGCGTCCACGAGCCAGAAGTGCCGAAACGTTAGCGCTGCCGCGGCTAGAAGGACGATCGCGGCGACGATTCGGACTTGAAACAACCCACCGATAACCATTTGTTGTTTCTAACAGATGGCTCGGCGCACCAAAAGCACCGTTCTTCCCGACGGCATGGGAATTACGGCTCCGCTAGGACCATTGGTCCGCAACCGGCGGCAATCCGGCTCTGTCGTTCCTCATGCGAGCGGCGCTAACGTGGAAGATGATGAAGAGCCTCCTCTTTGTCGGCGCCATGTTGGTGGGACTCACGTCGACTCCCGCCAATGCAGGGCCGAACCAAGCGGCCGTTCCACCGGCTGCGTCCTCCTCCGGAACCGTCATCCATGCCGGCGATCAGCTCGCGGTGCAAGTGTTCGGGGATCAAACGCTGACGCAAAACGTCATGGTCCTGGCCGACGGCACGATCGACTATCCGCTCGTCGGCCGCGTTCCCGTCGGCGGACAGACGCCCGCGGAAGCCGCGAAGATGTTAAGCAATCGCCTCCATCAGTACGTGCGGCACCCGATCGTCACGATTTCAATTGCGACGCTCGGCCAGCCGACCGTCCTGGTCCTGGGCGATGTGAAAACGCCGGGAAAATACCAACTTCGCTCCGACGGCCGGATTACCGACGCGATCGCAGCCGCCGGCGGTCTTGCGGATGAAAACGGGGCGTTTCCGGATGCGCGCGTCTCGAACGCGGCCGGCCAAGTGACGACCGTTTCGCTCCAGCAACTGCTGCGGCAGGGGCAAACGTCGCTGGATCAACCGCTAAGCGAGGGTTCGGTCGTTTACGTCCCCGGGGCAACGCATTTTCTGGTCGACGTTTCGGGGGCGGTCGATCATCCCGGCGACGTCCAAGTAAGCGAGGGCGATCATATCTCGATGGCGATTGCCAAGGCCGGCAACAGCGCGAACGCGCAATCGGATTTGAATCATATCCGCCTAATTCGCGAAGGCCCCGATGGAAAGCAAACGGAGCAAGAGATTAACCTCTACCTTGCCATCAACGATGGAGATTCGCAGGCCGACGTTGCGCTAAAAAAAGGCGACGTGATCTACGTCCCCCAATCGAAATCGAAATCGCAGTGGGCGCAGTCCCCATTGCTGTACTTGCTGACAAGATTGATCCCATAGCGTAAGCAAGCTATCCATTGCCAAGCGCGTCTCTAGGCAAAAGGAGACTGCCGCCGGACGTCTCATACCCCGGCAATGCCCAAAAATGTACTTTCCCTTGCTACTGCATTGCTTTTCGCTGGGTGCGCGGGTAATCTCCCAAGTTCGCCGCCGCAAGAGCAAACGGTCGCATCATCTCCAACCGCCGCCATTACGCGGCACACTCCATCGATGCATGCAAACGACAGTTCCGTCGCGACGATTTCCGTTGTCGGTCCGGTACAGTCGGTCGTCAACGGCATGTTTACGATGAACGCTGGACCCGGTTTGGGATACGTTCACGTGTATACGTCGAACGCAAAGTTTTCCGGACTCTATCTCAAGGCCGGAACCTACGCCACGGTTGTCGGAACCGGTTCGACGGAAACGTCGATCTCCGCGACCGAGATCGACGTAACGAGCTCGGCGCCGCCGTCCGTTCACTTAACGGGCCCGGTGACCGCCGTAGTAACCGGGATGTTTACGATGAACGCCGGCGCGGGGGCCGGCTTGGTACACGTTTATACGGCCGGCGCGACGTTTACCGGCCTCTATTTGAAAACGGGTACGAACGCGAACGTGAAGGGTACCGGCTCCGCCGCCTCGTTCGTAGCTGCGAGCAGCATTGCCATCTCACCGTTAACATCGCCGCCCGCGTCGGCTCCGGCTCACGTTCTGACATCCGACTATTTGGGTGGCACGAACGGAACGCATTCGATTTCCTGGAGCAGCGCCAAGCCGTATCTGACGTGGGCCGAGACCGACGCTGCCGATGCCAATGCGATTTCGGCTGCCGGAATAAAGACAATGATGTACGTCGATCCAAACCGAGAACAAACCGGCAGCCAAATGGATACGTCGACGGAGTCGGCGTACGCCCACGATTGCAGCGGTAAACGCGTGACCGATCTCTACAATGGGTCGGTCACGCAAATGGTTACGAATCCGGCGTCGACGGCCATGCAGAGCGTGTTCTCCTCGTACGTTGCGAGCCTCGCCGCGAAGGCGCATTTCGACGCGCTCTTCGAAGACGACGCCGGTCCGTTGTCGGCATTCGCGCCCTACGATCCGTTTTCGGCCATGCCATGCAATTATACCGACGCCTCGTGGATTACGGATGAGATCGCGCTCAATCAAGCCTCATCGCTGCCGATCGTGGTCAACGGCTTGAGCGGCTTGAACGGGCACAACGTCTCGCTAACGGTGGGAATCCTCGCGGGCAGTAATACCGTGGGAGGCGTCTTCGAGCATTGCTACGATGCTTCGAACCAGCCAAAGATGGATGGGTGGCTCTGGACGGCGATTGAAAACACCGAAATACAGGTCGCCGGCAAGCAAAAGCTATTCGAATGCATGGGCACCGATTCGGCAGCCGCCTCTTCGGCGACAAGCTCGCGAATTTTCGCCTATGCATCGTTCTTGCTGGGATACGATCCCACTACGAGCGTCTATCGCGCTGAATATAAGACCGCGTCGAATTTCCATATTTATCCCGAGATGGGGCTCGTCGCTTTGCAACCGACGATATCGCAACCCGCGTCGGTATCGGCGTACCTGCAATCCGGCGGCACGTACGCGAGACAGTTCGGCGCGTGCTACTTAGCCGGCGCGCTGGTTGGGCCGTGCGCGGTCGTCGTTAACCCGGACGAGGCCCTCGGGCACCCGTTTCCATTCTCGCAGTACCATCACACGCTGACGCTGACTGGAAATGGAACGGTCGACGGTGGCAAGGCTTCCACGAGCGGGCCCGCGCCGCCGGCGACGGTCCCGTTGGATAGTGCGGTTATCGCCTTTCCGTAGGTCCTAGGGGAAAAGGATGGCGGCTTCGTTTGGACCGATGGTTTTTCTCGCGAAGCCCAGCGTCGAAACGCTGCCGCCGTCCACGACCCCGGAGCCGCGCAGCACGAGGCAGTGGCGATAAACCACGAATGGCAGAGGCACCGTTTCGCCGCTCGGATTGACGACCGCTGCGCACGCCCCGGCGAACGCGCCGCGGACGTAGCAGCGCGAGAACTCGCGGCCATACGATCCGCCGGTCAGCTGGAGGGAGCTTACGTCGGACGGTTCGCTAACGACGGGATCCAAGGCGACGAGTTGCGACTCCGGCAGAACGTGGAACCCGGATGGCGTCGAGTACATTTCCCAAAGCAGGTCGCGCAGCGGATCGTACGTCAGCAGAAAGGAGGCGTATGTATAGATCCGCGCGTCGACCTGCGAACTCGCGGAACTCTCGTTTACCGCAAGGCAACTGAACGTTTTTCCTTGGCGTGCGGCGTAGAGTTCCGTATTCTCAATCGTAACCCAAAGCCAGCCGTTCATCTTCGGCTGTGACTGTGAAGAATAGCAGCCCTCATACGTACCGCCGATCGTGTTCGGCCCGGCAAGCAGCGCGGTCGATAGTGAAAGGCCATGTCCGTTCAAGCCGGAGAGACCGTTGAACATGATCGGCACGGAAGTGACGAGGTCGAGCGCCAGGCCGCCGGCGATCCATTCCGCATTCGTATAGTTGCACGGAAGGGCCGAGAACGGCGTGTAGGGAGCGAAGGCGAGAAGCGCGCCGGCGTCGTCTTCCCATACGGCATCGAAGTGGCCGTGACTCGCAACGTCCGCGATCGTGGCGGCGAAGAGCGAACGCAAGGCCGGCGACGCGGGATTCATAACGTACTGCGTCAGGTGTCCTTTATACGTATCCGTTACGCGGTTGCCGCTGCAATCGTGGGCGTACGTCGATTCGTCGCTGGTATATAAGGCCTCACCCGGCTGCGTTCGATTTGGGTCGATGTAGTAGGCGGTCTTGATCCCGGCGCCGTGAATGGCGTCGGCGTCCGACTCGCTCGTCTCGGCCCATGACAGATATGCCGCTGCGGCTTTCCATCCGATCGATCGCGTACCGTCCTGTCCTCCGAGGTAGTCCATCGTAAGCACGTGCGTCATCGCAATGGGCGCCGGACTCGGCGTCGGCGACGAACCGGGCGGAGGACTGGGCGTTGCCACAATCACTCGTTTCGCGAGAACGCCGACGCTCGACGATCCGACGCCGGAGATCTTGACGGTGGCACCCGGGACGAGCGCGCCGCCGCCGATGACCGTTGCCGCGTTCAGGACGATGGGAACGCGGCGACGCGTCCTTACGGAATCGAGGATGAAACCGAAGCGAACCGCCTTCGCGACGCTGCCGGAAAGCGACGTCGCACCGGGCGGGTTCGCATAGACGCCGACGAACGCCGCGTGCACGCTGGCGGCGAGCGACCCCTGGCCGGTCGCCTGAGCGTATAAACCCGGCGTGGGGCTGCCGCCTTCGACGCTGCTGCCGCTCGTAAAAACGTGGATGTAGCCGACGGATGGCCCGGCGTACATCGTAAACCCGCCCGCGATCGTGGTCTCGATCGGGCCGCTCGCCGTGACCGCGGTGGAGGTTTCCGAGGCCGGCCGAAGGTTCGGCGTCGAACCTGTAGGAGACGCCGGCATTACGGGCGCCGTGCCGCCGCTCGCACAGGCTGCCAAGCCGAGAGTTACCAGTGCGCCGAGATAACCATGCTTGGCGGACATGGTTAATTTATCGGAGCAAAATACCCCCTTTCCATATTAAAAGGAGTACGGACGAGCGAGCGTTTTGCTGCTGATTTAATCCCGCTCCGCGGCGTGGGCGACGATGCGGCCGATCATCTCCGCTCGCGTGTGGCTGGCCGTCTTCGTCAGGAGCGATCGGACGTGAATCGCGACCGTTGAGGCAGCTATTCCCAAGTCCGCGCCGATCTCGGAGGTGGACTTACCGGCCATCATCCGGCGCAGAACGTCGAATTCTCGAAGCGTCAGCTTATATTTACGCCTCCCGGCATCCAGGTGGTTTCTGGCCCGGAATGGTTCGGTCAGCACGGCCGTAAAGTGCCCTAGCTTGCCGTCGACTCCCCGGACTCGCGCAATGAGCCCGGATTCGAGGAGGTAAACCCGCTCCGCGCCGTCGGCCGGCGTTTCGATGTCGGCCCGAGCCACCCGCACCGTCCGCTGCACGTCCGGCGGAACGTCGGCGCCGGACGACGACAGCACGAGTTCGTAGTTCTGATCGAAGATATAAAGCGCCGGTCCGCTTCGCTGGCGCAACAACTCGCGCATCCCCTGGAGTTGGTCGGGCGTCGTACTGAACATACGAACGCGTATACCCTTCTTTCCTGACCCATTGGGGAATTTGGTACGTTTGTCCCCTCCCCGTGCCCGGTAGTATTGGGTCATGCTGCGTTTGACCGGCACGAACCCTCCTTCGGTAAACGAGACCTCAGGAGTCGACATCGCTCGCATCTTGCGCGTCCTGGTGCGGCGAGCCAAGCCGATGCTTGCAATCTTCTGCGGGTTTATCGCATTCGTGCTGCTGCTGACGCTCGTCTTGCCGAAGAGCTACACGACGACCGTGAAGCTCATCGCCGGGAAAAGCGCGGGCGCCGCTCAGAATTTGCCGCCGGGAGATGGTCCAAACAGCGACCTCCCCGTCCTAAACGCGCTTTTGTCCGGATCCTCGCTCCAGTCCCCGGAGACGTATGTCGAGCTGTTTCAAGAATTCCCGGTAGCACAGCAAGTTATCGGTGCCTTGAAGCTTGACGTATCTCCGCGCGAGCTCCTTCATCACGTGGACATAAAGCCGATCACCAATACGCCGGTGATCGCCCTTTCGGTTACGTGGAACGACCCGAAGGCGTCCGCCGCAATCGCGAACGCTTTCGGGACCGCCGTCGTCGATCGCGACCGCGACTTGGTGACCTCTCAGGCCGAGTCGGCAATCGGCTTCCTGAGCCAGCAGATGCCTTCGGCGCAGCGCACAATGAGCGACGCGCAAACGCGCTTGTCCGCTTTCGAGGCCTCACATCACATCGCCGATATCAACGCGCAAACGCAATCGACGATTGCGGAGCTCGCCACACTCGACGGCAAGCTCGGGCAGACGCAAGCCGACGCACGCCAAGCCCAGGCCGCGCTAGGAAGCGTACGCGCGGAGCTCGGCTCGACGCCGTCGACGATCTCAGGCGGCCAGACGATGGCCATGAACCCGGTGTTGGGTCAGTTGCAGACCCAGCTCGCGCAGGTGAACGTTCAGCTCAAAACCGCGCTCGAGCAGTACACCGACCAGCACCCGGCCGTTATAGCGCTGAAGAATCAAGCCGCGCAGCTGAAGACCGAGATCACCCGGCAACAGTCGACGGTGGTTGCGAACACGAACACCGTACCGAACCCGCTGTACGAGCAGCTGCAGCAGCAAGCCGCTCAGTACTCGACGCAGGTTGCTTCGGACAACGCAACCGTCGCCGCGCTGCACGACCAAGAGAAGACCTTGCAGCCGATCCTCGCGGGTTTGCCGTCCCAAACCGTCGCCTTGGCGGACCTTCAGCGGCAGGCGAAGTCGGCACAGGACGTCTATTCCGCGCTCGAGGAGAAGTATAACAACGCCGCGATCGCGCGCGACACGGCGCTGAGCGGCGTGACGGTTACGCAACCCGCTATGCCGCAGTTTGCAACGGTGCGCCCCAATCTGATCATGAACCTTCTGCTCGGCGTGGCACTCGGTGCCGTTCTTGCGGTTCTCGGCGCGTTCGTGCTCGAGTACTTCGACAATACGATTAAAGACGGCCGCGATGCCGAAGCCGAACTCGCGCTGCCGGCGCTGGGCGGCGTGCCGCTCGTTCGCATGCGCAACGGGCTGCCCGAAGTACCGTGGGTACAGACGCTCACAACCGAAGCTTTCTTACAGCTCGTGACGTCTATTAAGTACGCTAGCGACGCCACGCTCGAAACGTTGGTGGTCACGAGCCCGTCGCAGGGCGACGGTAAATCGACCGTCGCGCTAAACGTGGCGCTAGCGATGAGCGAGTTGGACCCGCGCGTTCTCCTCATCGATGCCGATCTACGGCGTCCGTCCCTCCATTTGAAGCTCTCGACGAAAAACGATCGCGGGCTGTCCGATATCATCGTTGGGAGATCTCGATTCGAAGACGTCGTGCAAGGCACGCGTTACGCTTCGCTCGATATCTTGGCATCCGGGACGCCGACGCCCAACCCGATCAAGCTGCTCGAATCTCCGCGCTTCGACGCTCTTCTTACCGAAGTAAAGCAACACTATCGCTTCGTGGTCATCGACGGCAGCGCGCTTTCGGTCAACGTCGACTCGGCGATCGCCGCTCGAAAGGCCGACGGGACGGTCATCGTTTTGTCTGCGAGCCGCACGGATATGCGCGAAGCTCGCATGGCAATGCGACGGCTGCAGCAAGTCGGCGTGCACAACATTCTCGGGTTCGCGCTCAATCGAGTCGAGCCGACCCGGGAAGACTATCGTCCGTACGAGTTGGAAGAAGCCGCGCCCGGCGAACTCGTCGCCGAAGTCTAGTGCGATAGCCGAAAGACTTTCTTCCGACTCTTTGCGCCGCGTGCGCCGTGAAACGAGATCCCGGGCTGCTTGGAGCCCGGTTTGACGATGACCGTTACTTGGATTTGAGTTGTGTTGGGGTGACGGGGCAGAGCAGGCTGAAGGCCGCGGTGTTACCCGCGAACCCGGTAAACGCGTCGATCCAGCCTTGCATACCTTTGTGCGCTCCGGACAGCACGACCGCATGGAGGTTGCGGACCTCGTATCCCGGCGAGAACGCGATGACCTTAACGGTGACGGAATCTTCGAGGCGGGTGCCCTGGTCGTCGCTCGTTTTGCGATCCGTTGCGAGCGTGAGCGGCTGGCCTGCGTTCGGCGACTTCAGCGTGAGCGTCGTCCCCGCAGGGACGAGCGGATACACCGAGTCCATGTCGACGAAGCCGTGCCACGTACCATCCGGTGCGTGAATGCGCAAGACCGTCTGCCGGTCCGAGCAATTCTTGCCGGGTGCCGGGACGACGGCTTCGATGACGACCGCGGTGCCTTCTTTTCGTCCGGCGCACGCGTTTTGCGCCATTGCGCGCATGGCGTCGGGCGAGTTGCAAACCATCATGATGTCCGAGTCTTGGCCGTTCGTCCCGAGGACGATGCGAGTACCCGGGGTTGCGTAGATCCACGCAGGCGGTGCCTCGGCCAGTGCCGGCGTCGCGATCGAGAGAAGCACGGCAGCAAGTACGGAGGCGGCATATGCTCGATACATGGCTCGGGCTATTCGTCCCGGCGCAACGGAACCTTGCGAGGAGGTGCCGTAGTACGTCCGTGTGGAGTCACGTGCGCCCGGGCGCGTCAACCTGATCGGCGAGCACACCGACTACAACGACGGTTATGTGATGCCGGCGGCAATTGCGTACTCGACGCACGTCGCCGGCGGCCCGGCTCCGGATCGCGTCGTGAGCGTCGCCTCCGCGAGCGTCGATGCGACGGCCGCCTTCGATCTCGACGCTTTGGAGACGGGACGCGCCGGCGATTGGACCGACTACGTGCGCGGCGTGCTGATCGAACTGCAACGCGCCGGCGTGGCCCTAGCGGGAGCGGATTTTCAAGTAACGTCGACCGTGCCGTTGGGAGCGGGCTTGAGCTCGTCGGCGTCGTTCGAGATTGCGATCGCGCTCGCGATGCTCGAGCGATGCGGCGAGACGATGAAGCGCATCGATATCGCGAAACTCGCGCAGCGCGCTGAAGTGGACCACACCGGAACGCGGTCGGGTATTATGGATCAGTTTGCCGTTCTCTTCGGCGAGGCCGGGTCCGCAACGTTCTTGGATACGCGCTCGCTCGACTACGCGCACGTGCCGATTCCCGCCGGCGTGACGATCGTAATCTGCAACACGATGGTCAAGCACGCCCTGGCGGCCGGGGCGTATAACGAGCGGCGGGCGCAGTGCGAAGCGGCTGTCGAAACGCTGAAGCGGTGGTATCCGGATATCCGCGCGCTTCGCGACGTTTCGCTGGAGCAGCTCGAGGCGCACGCCGCGGATATCGCTCCGGTCTTGTATCATCGCGCCCTTCACGTCGTAAGTGAGGACGCTCGCGTCGTCGAAGCGAAGGCCGCATTCGAACGCGGCGACGCCGGCGCCTTCGGCAAACTCATGAACGCATCGCATGAAAGCCTGCGCGACGACTACGAGGTGAGCTGTCCTGAGCTCGACGTCATGGTCGCGCTGGCGCGGCGTTGCGAAGGCGTCTACGGCGCGCGGATGACCGGCGGCGGGTTCGGCGGCTGCACCGTGAACCTGGTCGACGTCGCGAACGTCGAATCGTTTCGCGTCGCCATCGCGGAGGGCTACTACCGCGAAACGGGGATGCATCCGGATCTTTACGACGGTACTCCCGCCGCCGGAGCGAGCGTCGATGGCTGACTGGCAAACGAATCCGCACCGGCGATACAATCCCCTTCTCGGCGAGTGGGTGCTCGTGTCGCCGCATCGCACCGACCGGCCGTGGCTCGGCGAGCGTTCGAAACCTTCGACGGTGACGGTGCCACACTACGATCCAACCTGCTACCTCTGCCCCGGCAACGGACGTGCCAACGGTGCACGCAATCCGTCGTATACCGGCACGTACGTTTTCGATAACGACTTCGCGGCGCTGCTTCCCGATACGCCGGTCGAGCGCTACGCTCCAGACGACCTGCTGCTTGCCGAAAGCGAGCGCGGCACGTGCCGCGTATTGTGCTTTTCGCCGCGACACGATCTGCATCTGGCTTCCATGCCGCGCGAACGGATCGCGGCCGTCGTCGACGCTTGGGCGTCGCAGTACGCGCAGCTCTCGATGCAGCCGGGTATCGAAGCCGTGACGATCTTCGAAAATCGCGGCGCGATGATGGGCGCCAGCAATCCTCATCCGCACGGCCAGATTTGGGCCAACGCGAGCATCCCGAACGACGTGGCGATCGAGACGCGAACGCAAGCAGCCCATCGCGACGCGCACGATCGCTGCCTGCTGTGCGCGTACGTCGAACGGGAGCGGCGCGACGGCGAACGGATCGTGTACGCCAACGAACACTTCGTCGCGCTCGTACCGTTTTGGGCCGTGTGGCCGTTCGAGGTGATGCTGCTCGGCACGGCCCACCGGCGCGCGCTGGACGAGCTGACGGGCGACGAGCGCCTCGCGCTCGCCGACGCGATCGGCGATCTGACGCGTCGCTACGACCGGCTCTTCGACGTACCGTTCCCGTATTCGATGGGCTTTCACCAGCGGCCGTGCGACGGCGCGGCCCACGACGAGTGGCACGTTCACGCGCATTACTACCCGCCGCTCTTACGTTCGGCTACGGTGCGCAAGTATATGGTCGGCTACGAACTGCTCGCGCAGCCGCAGCGCGATCTAACCGCGGAGCAGGCGGCTGCGCGCCTGCGGGACGCATGATCTCCGACACGCCGCTCCTCGCCGGTGAGATGCACTATCCGCGAACTCCACGCGCCTACTGGGAGGCGCGTCTGAAGATGGCCTACGCTATGGGCCTCGACGCGGTCTCGACGTACGTCTTCTGGAATCTTCACGAGCCCTCTCCGGGTGCGTACGATTTTTCCGGCGAGAACGACGTCGCGGAGTTCGTGCGGACCGCTGCACGAGCCGGCCTGTCCGTCGTTTTGCGGCCGGGACCGTACGTCTGCGCCGAATGGGATTTCGGCGGTCTTCCTGCGTGGCTGCTCGCCGGCAAACCGATCGCACTGCGGACGCAGGATGAAGCGTACATGAGCCCGGTGAGGCGTTGGCTCAAACGCCTGGGCGCGGAACTCGCGCCGCTGCAGCGTTCGCGCGGCGGTCCGATCCTGGCCGTACAGCTCGAAAACGAATACGGCGCATTCGGCGACGGCAAGGCGTATCTCGAAGCGCTGCGCGACGCCCTTGGCGATGCCGGCTTCGACGCGTCGCCGTATTACACGATCGACCAGCCGGGGGATCTGGAACGCGGCTCGCTGCCGGGCGTCGCCATCGCCGCAACCTTCGCTCCCGGCGATCCCGAGCGCGACCTTGGGATGCTGCGCGCTCTGCGTCCGGACGGACCGCTGATCTGCGGCGAGTATTGGGCGGGCTGGTTCGACCATTGGGCGGAGCCGCATCAGCGCACCGATCGCGAGAACCAGGTGCGCGACTTGAAATGGATGCTCGAGCACGACTGCTCGGTAAACGTGTACATGTTTCACGGGGGCACGAGCTTCGGGTTTTGGAACGGCGCGAATTCCTCCGATACGGTGCCGTATCAACCCGACACTACCAGCTACGACTACGACGCCGCGCTCGACGAAGCTGGGCGCCCGACGCAGAAGTATCGAGCCTTTCGCGACGTCATCGCGCGCGAACGCGGCATGGATCCGCGACCGATCCCCGAACAGCCGCGTACGATGGAGATCGCTCCGTTCGAACTGACCGCGTTCGCCTCGCTCGACGCCTTGCTTACGAATCCGGTCGATTGCGACGCGCCGATGGCGATGGAGAATTTCGGTCAGAGCCTGGGCTACATTCTCTACCGCACGACGCTCGCGGATGCCGGCGAGAGCGTTTTGGAATTCGACTGGATGCGCGACTACGCGGTCGTGTCGTTGGACGGAAAGGTCGCCGGGCATCTCGACCGCCGCCTCGGTGAAACGACGATTTCTTTGGCCGTGCCGCGCCCCGGAATGCGGCTCGACGTTCTGGTGGAGAACGGCGGACGAATCAACTACGGGCCCAAACTGCTTGGCGAACGCAAGGGCATCGGTGCCGTACGCTGGGCTGGGCGCGAACTGCGAGACTGGCAGGCGTTTACGCTTCCGCTGGACGATTTGCGTTCGCTTCGCTTCGGCGAGCCATCGGCGCGCGCGCCCGGGTTTTGGCGCGGGATGTTCGAGCTGGACGAACTTGCCGATACCTTTATCGACGTGCGTTCGCTCGGCAAAGGTGCTCTGTGGATCAACGGCCGTAATGCGGGCCGTTTTTGGAGCGTCGGCCCACAGGGCTCGCTCTACGTTCCCGGCTTGTGGCTGCGGAAGGGTACGAACGAGGCCGTTGCATTCGACCTCTTCGATTCAAAACGTTCCGTGTGCGGAAGCAGCGATCACGTTTGGATTGCAACCGCATGAAAGCGCTCGTACTCGGCGGCGGCGGCGCTTTCGGCGCGTACGAGGCCGGCGTTGCGACCGCTCTGCTGCGCCGCGAGAAATACGATCTGGTCTGCGGCGTCTCGATCGGTGCGATCAACGCGGCGCTGATTGCCGCCGGAAACGACGACGCGCTGGGGCGCTTCTGGTACGACGTGCTGCCGCAGCGCACGCCGCAGCTGTTTCCGCACATCGCGCGTTTACGCCGTCTGCTCGAGCGCGTGGGCTCGATCGGTCACGGCGGCCCGTGGCAGAACACGATGAACGTCGCTCGGCTGGCGTCGGAGTTTCCGCTCGTGCGGACGCTCGGCAATTTTCAAAAAACCAACTTGCCGGCGATCGCGGCGGTCCTGGACGAGATGGTCGACTACGACGCGCGCCGCTGCTCGCTGCTGGCGTGCACCACGAATCTTACCCACGGCTCCGCGGCGGTATTTCGCGCCGTGCTCGACCGGCATCGGGTGGAACCGCGCAAGCGCGCACGCCTGATCGAAAATCGAGACCTGGATGCGGGGAACTTCGTGTACGGCTTGCTCGCGTCGGCGGCCATGCCGGGCTTGTTTCCGCCGATCGAACTGACCTTCGACGGCGAAACGTCGCTCTATGCCGACGGCGCCGTAGCCCACAACTCGCCGCTCGGTATCGCGATCGAAAACGGCGCGACGGACGTCACGGTCGTCTTCAACGATCCCGAACCGGTTGCGGGCGCGCCCGACGCAACGCTTGGCGTCGCGCAAGTCGCTTTTCAGATCGCGATTCTGTGGCAGCAGCGCCTGCTCGACTACGAGATGCGACTGGCTGAGGCGACCAACGAGATCGTTCGTTTAGGCGGCGCGCCCGGAATGCAGCAGATAACGATACGTTCGGTGCGGCCCGATCTGCCGCTCTCGATCGATATGCTGGCCTTCGACGACGAGAAAGCCATCGCGGCAACGTTCGAACGCGGCGTCACCGACGGCAGCCAGCCCCCGAAGGTATCGCTGCCCGGTTACCCGCCGGTCGAAAAACCGAGCCTTCTCGCGCGCCTCGTGAAGCGTCGCTCGACCGGGCTGGAGCCGGTCAAACGCATCTGGTAGCCGCCGCCATTTTTAGTAGCGGGAAGGGTAAATTTGCGGTGTACGGGTGTATCCGGTTCGCTTTCCGTCCGATGCCATAATAAGGAAGACAAAAGCCACGCTCCGTGGCCGCTGCCTGAGGGGAAGGGGCACGCGAAATGCAATTCGAGACGACCGGGCAACGCCTGGACGTCGACAACAAGGCGTCATCCTTGACGTTCTTCGCGACCGCGTCGGGGAATAAGTCCGTCTTTGGGAAGGCCGCCGAGCTCAGCGGCCACGCCGAGATTGCGTGGGACGCTCGCGACGCAATCGCTGCCGATCCGCGACCGCGGATGCACGTCGAGTTTCTGGTCGAAAACTTGCGATCGGGAAACGAACTCAAAGACCGCGAGATGTGGAAAATGATCGACAGCAAGCGGTTCCCAAAAATCTCGGCGGACCTTGCGGAGTTGAGCTTGCTCGCATTGCCGGGCAGTTACAACGCGACCGGGCAGATCACGATGGCGGGCCTGTCCCGAAAGTACGACGGTAAATTTTCAGTGAAGCGCGATGCCGGGAGGTTAGTCCTCGACGGCTATTTGCAGGTAGACGTGCGCGACTTTGGACTAAAGCCGGTGAAACTCCTGACCTTGAGCGTCGAGCCGGTGGTAAAAGTCCACTTGCACCTGGTCGCCGGCTGAGAGATACTGAGCGCATGCCCCTGCCCGATGAGAAAACCATATCATTCGACCTCTGGCCGCATCTGCTGATGATCGAAGGCCCGGCCAATGCCATCGGGCTGCTCCTTGCTGCCGTTTACGACGATCCGGCGATTCCTCGCGACCAGTGGAGCGTTTCTACGAAAGAGAAATCGCGCCGAACGCATGCCGAGGCTTTGCAGCGCGGCGGTGACGAGAAGATGCGTCAAGGCATCGGCGTACGCACCGATGCGGTCGTCGCGATCATCCAGGAACGCGCTAAAGCGTTGACGCTCGAGTCGTTCCGGCTTTCCGGCAAGAGCCAAGCCGCGATCTAACCACCTCCCGCGCTGGCACTCTTTCGGCACTCGTTCGTGTGGCGCGAGGCTATGCGCGTATCGTATGAATTGAGCCGTGAAACGACACCGCAACATTTCGCCGGCAGCCGTCCTCGCGGCGCTTGCATTCGCCGGATGCTCAACCTCCTCGCCGCAATCCGCATCGCTCCCCGCGTTTCCGGCAGCCGCGATCGGGCATTCCGCGAGCGCCCCGACCTTGCACGTCTACACGGCCGGTAAGACGCCGGGCTTCCCAAAAGGTTCCGTTCCGTTCGACATCACCCTCGGGCCGGACGGCGCGATGTGGTTCACCGACGGCAACGTCCCCGGCGTCGGACGAGTCGATTCGCACGGAGCGATCGTCGAGTACACCAAGGGGCTGGGGGTCGGCGCACTGCCCTACAGCATCGTGAGCGCCCCCGATGGGAATTTGTGGTTTAGCGACGCGACAGGCTCGATCGGCAGCATTACACCGGACGGGAAAATTCGCGAATACTCCGTTCAAAGTGTAACGAACGGCAGTGCGCCCCTTGGGATCGCAGCCGCTCCGGACGGCACGATCTGGTCGGTGGTCATCGGGCCGCCGAGCTTGCTGGTTCGCATGGATCGGAACGGCAAAATCTCGGCCGTCAAAATTCCCAAGGCCTTCCAAGCGGATGGATCGCTCGCGGCCGACGCGACCGGCGGTCTGTGGATGCTGACGCGAACCGGTGAAGCGGCAATCATGCTCGAGCGCAAGCCGCAAGGCGGCTGGATCCCACACCCAACCGGCCTGGATGACGCGCGTTTGCCGTGCTGCCCGAATAAAGCCCCGAAACGAATCGCATTCGACGCTCACGGAAACACCTGGTTTTCGACCCTGTACTGGCTCGAGCCCAACGTCAATCACAACGTCGTCGGCGAGGTTACGCCGTCCGGCACGAAGCTCTACCGAGTCCACCAAAACGCGGTGCCTTTCGCGTACCCGAGCGGCATCACCGCAAGCGGCAAGAACGTTTGGCTCGCCGGAGACAATCCGCTCCAAATCAAAGGCGGGTTGTGGCGGATCGGCGAGAAGGGCGCGCAGGCGGCGTATCCGGTGGCGAACAACCCGATCGATCTCGCCGCCGATGCGAGCGGTAATCTGTGGTTCACCGCCGAGGCCTTCGACCTGCCGGGGCAAATCGTCGAAGCGGTGCCGCCGCAGAATTAGAATCGCATATCGACGATCTTCAGATCGTTGTTCACGACGGCGACGGGGCGGCCGCGAGCGGCGTCGAGGTAGATGTACTTGCGAGCGTCGGGGCCGAGCCCGTTGATCTCCCATTCGCTCACGCGCGCGTCGGAGAACTTCGATTTAACGATCGCCTCCTTCGCGGTTTGAGCGAGTCGCGCGAACGCGATCTTCTTCGGATCGAACGCTTGTGCGTCGACGTCGGCGGCGGTTACCGGACCGCCGTGCATCGCCGAAAGCTTTACCGGTATCGGTCCTGAGAGTTTGCCGTCGGGTGCGACCACGTACTCGTCGACGTTGACGTGGTTCGCCGGCTGCTGCACGTCCACGGTGAGGCCGTTGGTGCGGTCGGCATTCATCGACGTCACGCGCATCGGCGTTCCGGATTTCTGCGCGATCGCGTCCAAGGCGCTCAGTACGGCTTGGCCGTTCGCTAAGAACGGATCGATCGGACCGCCGCCTAGATTGGGCGCGGCGAGGGATGCATCGCCTTCGCCGTACGCCGAACCGCCCCCGGACGAACCCGAACAGCCGGCAAAGGCCAGCGTCAACGCTACGGCAACGAGATGAGTTCTCAGCATAATCGGCGCATTTTTAGCAGATGCCGCCCCTTCGCCTCCTCGGCGCACTCGCGATCGCCCTTTTGGGAGCGACCGCGCTAGCAGCGCGCTCGGCGCCCGCAGAGCGCCCGGTCATTGCCCAACTTGGGATTAACCTTCCGACGATGGGGATCGTGTACTGGGCTTCGGGGCGTAACTGGCGCTGGTCGGTCGCGAACTATTTCTCGCCGGCCGTGATGAGCGAGATCAAGAATACGCTTCACGCGGATTACGTGCGAACCGGCTTTATCCCCGACTGGGTACATCGCGAGCGGCCCGCGTGGCAGCGCGAGGACCGCGTTATGGACGATGCCTGCCACGCCGGCTTGGGCGTGATGGTGATCGTTCCGACCGGAAACGACAAACTCGGCACCGACGACTTGGCCGTCACGGCCGGCACGTTTTTCACGCGGTATACGGTGCGGGAGAAGAACTGCAAGCTCGTTGCCGAGATCGGAAATGAGGATAACCTTACGAAAAGCCCGCAAGCGTACGCTGCGATTTTCGAAAGTGAGGCTCCGGAAATTCGGAAGCTCGGCGTACCGGTGATTGCGTCGGGAACTTCGGAACTCGACGTACGTTGGACCAGGGCAGTGTCCGCGCTCATCGGCCCGGTCTTACCCGACGGATTCGGGTTTCATCCGTACGACGTGCCGCCCGGACGGATGCAAGGCGATATCGCAACCATGTCGTTGGCGATAGCCGGGAAAGAGCTCTCGCGGATCTACATAACGGAATATGGTTCGGGAGAGGCAGCCACGCTTACGACTGCGATTCTGACGCTCGACACGCAGCCGGCCGTGACCGTCTACGAGTACCGCTGTCAACCGAGTGACGAAACGTGCAAATACGGGCTGAAGGATAATCCCGCGTCGTACGATGCGGTCGCGCGAGCGTTTGCCTCCGTACGTGACCGTCGATCCGTCACACCGGTGAGTAACGGAGCGCTTTGACTTGGGATGAAGCGGTTCGCCGCGCGGCTGTGCGCCGCGCTCTTCCTTACGAGCGTGGTCGCGCCGGTTAGCTCATCTGCGGATCCAACCCCGCAGGTTGATTCGACCGGCACCCTACCGTGCTGTCCGAGCCCACGATTTCTCGGACCGCGCTCGAGGGACGGCTACGGTGTCGATGCGACGTTCGATACGCCCGCGTCAATTACGTACGACGCCGATGACGATGCATTCTTCATTGCGGACACGGGCTCGAATACGATCCGCCGGCTGGACCCGAATGGACGAGTAAGCACCGTCGCCGGCGCGTGCGATCGGGAATTGCTGACCGCGACCTGCGTCGGACGCGAACTCGACGGCATCGGCTCGATCGCGCGCTTCGACCGGCCGATTTCGATTGCGTACGATCACAAACAACAGGGTCTATTCGTCTACGACGGCGCGTCATCCGCGTTGCGGTTCGTAACGACGAACGGGCGCGTAAGCACGCGCGGCTTCATCAGCGACGTCCAGGGGCTGGCAGTCAATTCGCGCTCCGGGATACTGTACGCAGCGCGGCGCAACGCGGTCGTGGTCCTCTATGGCAACGGCGGCACTCAACCGATCGAGGCGTGGAGGGCACCGAATCGGGATGGACGCAATAGCGGTGCGCCGGTCGGGCAAGTCAATGCAATCGCGGTCGATTCGGAAACCGGCGACATCTACGCCGTGCTCTATGGGAAGGCCGTCATGCGGATCCACCTCGCGGGCGGTGGAACGGCAACGGCGCTTGCGGGCGATCCGGAATCGAACGAATCGGTTTTCGCGGGATTGGGCAAGGATGGGCAGGGACCAAATGCCTCGTTCCAAGTCGCAGGTGACATCGCGTTCGATCCCGTTAACCGGCGCGTGCTCGTCGCGGACTTCGGAACGATTCGCAGCATTTCGATGGACGGCGTCGTACGAACGATCGCAGGCGGCTGCGAACCGCAGAGCAATCCCCGCTATCGAGGCGAGTTCGCTTGCGACTACCCGGCGCACGATGGGAACGGCACGAACGCCCATTTCGGATACCCAATTCGGGACATCGCCGTCGATTCGCATCGTGGCACGATCGCGGTTTTAGTCGGGCCTTTGATAAAACAGATCGCCCGCAATGGCGACGTCACGACCGCGGCCGGTAACGTTCGCCGGATGCCTGACCGAGCGGTGGATCGATGGAACGGGGGATATGTCGACACCGAAAGCGGGGAAACGATGACGGTGTTCGTCGACGGGGATCGTGAGGTTGAGGTATTCCGAGATCCTCGCGGACGCATCTTTGACGTGAAGCAAGGGTTGCGAAGCGTCGCATTGGATAACGCACAGTTCTGGACGCCACCGACCTACGTCCGTACTGGGCCGGCGACGGATTCGGTTTCGTACGCCGAGGCGCTTAAGTCGCTCCGATGCGGGATGCTTTCGGGCCTTGGCGGTAAGAATCCAATTTCGCGACTCGAGCCGCCGGGATCCCAAGACCCACTGTTCGCATCGTGGTACGACTCGTTTGGCCGCGGACAAACGCCGGACTACTCGCAAAGCCACGCGTGCGTCGCCTTGCGCGTCACGGACGATGCCGGGCGCATCGTGTACGAGGACACCGAGAGCCGGTTGATACCGCACGCGCCGCCGGACGGGCTGCTCGAGTATCCGGACGAGCGGAGGTACTCCGAGCCGGATTACGGTCCGCACCAGAGATGAGCACGTCACGCCACTACCGCGGCTGCCCGTCACCGGGAGGCGTTATCGCGAAGGTTCGCGCATTCACGGAAAATTTCGACACTTTGCCGGTCGCCGTTAGCGGGATCTCCCAGATCCAGTACGATAGAGCATCGTGCTGATTGAACAGTATTGAATAGCTGCCGTCACGCGCGCCGCGGGACGAGCGCAGAACCGCGTTGATGGCTCGGACGCCGTTTGCTGGGATGGCGACAATCATTGGCCAGCCCACCGTCGACTTATCGTAGTCGGGTTGTCCGTTCACCGATGGGATATTGGTCAGCCACACGGTTCTGGAGTCGAGCATGGGATTGCCGCGCATCGCGAGGTCCGGCACCAACTCTAGGTGGCTTCGATCGAGGAGCACACTGCGGCTTCCTGCGGGAGCGATTTCGTCGGCGATGTCCGCCGACTCGTGGGACTTACCGAGCACGATCGTTTTCCAAAGCAAATGCTCGGTGGCGTCGAGGCTACTTGCGGGAGTTTCGTTTTTCATTTCAGTGCTAATCCGGCGCGCATCGAGCGCCGAAATGGCTTGCTTCGAAACGATCACCGTTTCGCCGCCTATACGCCATCGATAGATGTCGCCGAACTGGATCCCGACGGACGGCGCGCGTGTGCTATCGACACTCACGGCTCTCGAGTCGATCAAGGTAAAGCCTGCGTTGAAATGTGCGCCTTTATTGAGATACTCTAGGACAATCGTGTTCGGGTGTTGCGCGGGCGCGGTCGTGAACCGGGTGACTCGCGTCCCAGCGGGTAGACCCACGGGGAAGACTACCGGAAAAGATGCCGTCGAGATCGCGTTCCTAAGGTCGGCCGAAGTAGGACCCCAGGTCATGCTCATCGATCGCACTTGGACAACCGCCGCATTTCCATGAAGCCATACGTGGATGCCATCGTAAATTTTCTCGCCCAGACCTGCTGCGCCGACCGCGCCCGCGGCCAGCGCGACGCAGGCGACGATCGCGCGCACCCGGTCGCGGATCTCGCTCTTTCGCACGCCGGCGCGGATCGCGTCCATATGCAACGGCGGCACGGCGAGGCGTTCGAGCGTCGACCGCCCAGTTGCCGAAAAGTCAGAATGCATGCTGCTTCATCTCCCGTGTTGCGTGCGTCGATGCGTCGGCGTAGTCGTCGAGAAGGCCGCGAAGGCGCTCGCGCGCTCGTGCCAATCGAGTTCGGACCGTCGCGTGAGGAATTCGCAAGATCGCTGAGATATCGTCGCTCTTTAAGTCGTTGAAGTAGAAGAGGACGGTTACCTCACGTTGCTCCGGTGAGAGCCTCGCGAGTGCGTGCCAAACGTCGATCGTTGCGGTATCGTTATCGTCAGTGGACTCTGCGAATGGTTCGACGAGAATTTCACGGCCGCGCCGGACCCGCGCCGATTCGTGGGTTACGATGCGGTACAACCACGAATCGAACGAACGAGTATCCCGGAGGCTTCGAATCCTCCGATAGACGATGACGCACGATTCTTGCGCCGCATCCTGCGCCAGCGACCGGTCGCCGATTAGCGCCGCGGCGAGGCGGAAGCACGCGGGCCACGCCGCCGCGACGAGCGTCTCTGCGGCGGATTGGTCACCGGTTTGGGCGGCAGAGATGATGTCGTCGGATACCCAGCGGCCCATGCGCTTCCTCTTTTCGTTTCGAGCGAACTATTCCTAAGAGGAGCGGGAATCCGCAAAATGTTCCGCTACCGCGCGACCAGACTCCGTGGGGGCTCGATGCTGTCGCGGACCACAAGGACCGGCGTAGGAGGCGCAGCGGCGACGGGGGGCGCTAGCGGCACCGGGCGCTGGGTACGGGCGAGCAAGAACGGGAGAACGCATGCGGCCATGGTCGCGATTGCGAAGACTTGCGTCGCGTTGACGGCGGCGATGTTCGACGCTTGCGAGTCGACGAGCCCGTTGAGCGTTGCAATAGCCTGTGAGCCGTGTGTCGCAATGAATGTCGAGACCGATGGGCTGTTGAGGGACAGCGACGATCCGAGTGCCGTGCGCGCTGCGACGTATCCGCGATCGAGCAGCGTCGCGGCGAACGCGGATCCGATCGATGCACCGATCTGCTGCACGAGGCGCGTGAGCGCGAGCGCCGACGGAATCGACGGCGGCGGGACGGTGCGAAAGAGCACGACGCTGAGCGGAACGAAGATAAACGCGTAACCGACGCCGCCGAGGACTTGGGTCAGCATCAGCGCGCCGAACGGCGTCTGCGTCGTCATCACGAACGTCTGCATGAGGCTCGCGAAACCCGCCAAAAAAATGCCGCCGGCCGCAAAGTAGCGCATATCCCAGTGCTCTTGCGACGTAATCCAAGTGGTGATCGGGTAGAGCAACACCAGAACGCCGGCCCGCGTCATCAAGAGCATGCCGGCGAGCGTCGTTGTAAATCCGAGCGACGTTTGCGACCACTGCGGCTGAATGAACAGAATCGCGAAGAACCCGCCGGCAACCGCGAGGTAAATCACGGAAGTGCCCCAGACCGTCCTATTCGCGAAGACGCGCAACGCGACGGCAGGGTTCTTCGTTCCGAAGAGTTCCCAGAAGACGAATGCGACGAGACAGACGACGGCGGCGACGGCGGTAAGTGCGATCGTCGTGTCGTCGAACCAGCCGTTACGTTCTCCTTCGTCGAGCACGTACTGCAGGCAGCCGAGACCGATCGCCAGCAGCGTTATACCGAAAAAATCGAACGCCGTGCGTTTCCCCGGCGCCGGATCGCGTACGAATGTCAGCACGAGGATCGTCGCGAGTATACCGGGCAGAAGGTTCACGAAAAAGACCCAGCGCCAGGTTAGATCGTCGGTGAGAATACCGCCCAGGGTGGGGCCGATCGTCGGACCGAGCACGACCGCGAGAGCAAAGAGCGACTGGCTTACGGCGAGTTTTGCCGGCGGAAACGTGTCGCGGATGATCTGCTGCGCCGGGACCATCAATCCGCCGCCGAACGCGCCCTGCACGAATCGCAGCGCGATCTCCGTCGTGGCGTCGTTTGCCAGCCCGCACAACACCGAAGTGACGGTGAACCCGGCGATGGAAAGCGCGAAGTAATTTCTGCGCCCCATCATGGTTTGCAGCCATGGCGAGAGCGGAATTACGATCACGTTGGCGATGATATAGGCCGTGATGAACCACGCGCCTTCGTCGGTCGACGCGCCGAGCGCGCCGTCGATCGTTGGAAGAGCGACGTTGACGATGGTAGTGTCCGCCAGCTGCATCAGCGCTGCGAGCATGACGGCAGAGACCACGGCAGCGCGACGCGCGCCGTACTCGACGACGGTGGACAATTGGGTTCGAGACCTTTCCGGGCTCCGCTAGAGGACTACGGGCACCCGCTGTGCGAGGAGGTCGGCGTTCTCGCTGACGATTTGTTCGAAGAATTCGCGAGCTCTTGCGCTCGTTGGCGCTCAGCTCTACGACGGACACGACGGACTCCGTGTGGCGGGCCAGCGTATCGGCCGCCTCGACGAAATCCGCCCAGGCATCGGGCGTGGAAGCGGTCAGGGCTTGGCGGTAGGCATCTGAAGTCTGGCGGGCTTCCCGTGAGAAGCTCGCCGAGAGGCTGCCGAGCAGCTCGGCGTTGCGCCCGAGGGTTTCGTACGAGCGCCGGGCTTCGAGGGAGAGGGTGCCAGTAGACGAGACTGGCTCCGGCATAGTACAATACATCTTGTACTAAGAATAGTACAGCAAGTATTGTACTGTCAAGGCCTAAATGCAAGAGTCCACCGAAGCCGTCGCCGCTCCTCGAACCTACTGGATTCCCGAGCGGGAAGACATCACGATTTACGGCATCCTCGCGGCGCTGAGCGATCCGACGAGGCTTGGGATCGTACGCGCGATCGCCGAGCGCGACGAGTGCTGTCCGTTCGACTTTCTCGAGGTTACGAGCAAGCAGAATCTCACGCATCATTTCAAAGTACTGCGCGAGGCGGGGCTCATTCAGTCGCGATACGAAGGCCGGCAAAAATTCGTCTCCCTGCGACGCGCGCTGATCGACGATATGTTTCCGGGAATGCTCGACGGTTTACTCAATGCGGTCGCCGCATCGGAGAAGACGACCTAGCCCCTACGCGTTTCGCCGCGATGGATGAGCCGCACGTCAACCTGACGCCGGACGGTTTCTGGACGCCACCAGCAGTAAGCTGGGGATATGCTCCAATCGATCGCGATCCTCGCCGGTTTCCTCGCGCTCGCGGGTTGTAACGCAACCGGGAAGGCGATTACCGAATACGCGCTCCCCAACGCGGGCAGCCTCCCGCATCGGATCGCCAAGGGCCCGGATGGCAACATGTGGTTTACCGAACAGACCGGCCAGCGAATCGGGCGCATCAGTATGACCGGCGCGATCGTCGAGTTCGAACTGCGAGCGGGCAGCAATCCAATCGGCATAACCGCCGGGCCGGACAACGGCATGTGGTTCACGCAAGCGCTGGGTCGTCGGATCGGCCGGATTGACGCCGACGGAAAAATTACCGAATTTTCCGCGGGTCTGAGTGCGGGCAGTTCTCCGCAGCAAATCACCGCCGGCCCGGACGGCGCCCTGTGGTTTACCGAAGACGTCCAATTCCCCGACGGAACGTACGGAGGCAAGATCGGCAGGATCACAACCTCGGGGTCGATCGCCGAGTTTGCGCTGCCGGACCACAGCGGCGTACTGAACGACATCGCGAGCGACTCGAACCGTATCTGGTTTACGCTGGGTTTTCCAGGCAATGCAATCGGTTCGATGGACGTTCTCACCCACCGTGTCACCGTGTCTGCGTTGCCCGAGGGCAGCAGCTTCGCCGACGGAATCGCTCTAGGACCCGACGGCAATATGTGGTTCCCTATGCCGCAAGACCATCAGATCGGTCGCATCACGCCGGATGGCAAGATCGCGACGTTCGCGATGCCCGATCGAGGTGACGCGACGGGCAGTCCGTCGGATATCACGCTCGGACCTGATGGGGCGATGTGGTTCACCTCGTTCAACGAATCGCGCATTGGCCGGATAACCACTGCGGGCGCAATAACCGAGTTCAACGACGGCATCAGCGACGGCAGTTCGCCCGACGGCATCGCCCAAGGACCGAACGGAAGCCTATGGTTCACCGAGTACAACGGGAACCGAGTCGGAAAACTATAACTACCGAGTTAGATTTCCGGAAATCCGGTCATCGATGTCGCGAAGGGAGGCGGTTCAAAGGAATCGCTGCAATCCGAAACGTCGAGTCCTTTTGCGTTGCCTTCGCGCACGAACTGCACGATCAGGAAGCCGGCGCATTTCGTTTCTGCTCCGTGCCCCGCGCCTCGTACGAGGACTTCTTTTCCGTTGGGGAGATACGGCAACTCCTCTTCGGCGTAGCGAGGCGGTGTTGCGGGATCGTCAGATCCCGAGACGATCAACACAGGAGCGTCGCTCCGAACTGGATCGTTGAAGCTCGGCGGCATCGCACGCACGTCCCAGATCGAGCAGGCGCGCTGCTGTGCGCGAACGCGTAGATCCCCGGCGAAGGAATGCGCCGCCGCAAACGCGAGCTGCTTCTCCGAAATGAACGGCGTCCACTCGGCACAGTTGTACGAGAGGTTCGCGCCGGCGTCTTGTGCTTGGGTCAGAATTTGGGACCATAGGTTGACCAACTTTCCAAGCGGGACGTAGTCCGATCGGTAAGCCCGGTCGATCACGAACGGGATGTAGGCGGCGATCTCGGGCGAATAGAGCGCCTCGCGCATTCGATCGACGAAGACCTCCTTCGAAAGCGGCACGGTCGAGGTTTGCTTCGTTTTTGTGTTCGCTAACCTGACGCGAATCGGGCCGCGAGCGAAGCGCCCAACCACCGCGTTGAATTCTTGGAGGAAGTCTGGGAAGTGCTGCCCGCAGCTCGAATTCAGCCGGCACTTCATCGCTAGGTCGACGATGGCGTGCTGCGCTCCGTCGGGTGACCCCGGCAGCGTCTGGAAGTGCGGAGCCGTCACCGCGATGAGCACCGCGCTCTCGACGCTTTCGGGGTGCTGACGCAGATAGACCAACGAGAAGTACGTACCGTACGAGCCCCCGATCAGAACGAGCTTGGGGTATCCTAGTGCGGCGCGAACGTCGTTGAGGTCGTCCACGGCATAGTACGTGTTGTAGAAGTTGGGATCACTCGTGGAGGAAATGCGCGTTCGGCACGCCTTGATGATTTTGTCTGGCCAGATTTGAAGAAAATACGCGGCGGGATCGTTGCGAGGTGCGATGTCGCAGTTGGAAGGGTTCGATTGGCCCATTCCGCGGTTATCGACGAAGAGGACGTTGTATCTGTCTCGCAGAGCGGCGACCACTTTATCGCCGCCGTCGGCGATAATCGGAGCGTCGTCGACCGAGCTTTCACCCGGTCCGCCGTCTATCCAGCCGATCGTCCGATCCGAAGGTCGTTTTGCCTTCAACGCGACAATGCGGAGCTGAATGACGCGGCCCGATTGCGCGAGGCGATTCTCATAGACGCCAAACGTGCCGCACTCCGCGGGTGCCTTGCTGCGGCCTTCTTTGCAGGGTTTGAGGTGCAGCCCAAGTGCGGATGGTTGGGCGCGGCTTGGGAGCGAGCTCAGAAGTAATGACGAAGCCAGCGCGGCGAATGCGAGGGCGACCGATCCGCTGCGAAGGGGATTGTGCATTATCAGGTAGTCCTTTACGGATCCATGCTTTCGGCCCGGCTTTCGAATCTTTGCAGGTTGCTTCCCGGGTCGAGAGTCTTTGGGCCCAGCGCGAGCAGACCCTCAGTTGCTCTCATCGTATCTTAGCCTAGGCCAGCAAGATTTCGCGCTAGCCTCGCCGATGGAACAGATACGATGATGACGAGGCGTTTGATTCCGTGCGGCACGGCATTGGCTGCACTGGCCGCTATGTTTTGGAGTTGCGGGATGCCGGCAAGTGCCGACGGTATCTCGCAACAAGAAGGAAGCTGGGAAACGCAGGTCGGGCAGAGGGAATACGCGCAATATCAGCAACGGGGCGAGATCGTGCCGCAGCAATCGACGCTCTACGGCGTGCTCGATCCGATCGGCAATTCGATCGCGGCCGTCGCCGACAAAGAATATTACGCGCCATTTCATTTCATTTTGCTTAACGAGCGCGTCCCCAATGCGATGTCGATGCCGGACGGCAACGTCTATGTCACGACCGCCATGCTCTCGTTCTTAAAGAACCGCGATCAGCTTGCCGGCGTGCTCTGTCATGAAATCAATCACGATATTCATCACGACATGTACCGCGCCTATCAAATCTCGCCGAACGCCCCGCCGCCGGCGGACTTCACGCGCGCTGCGGAAAGCAACGCCGATCGCGCCGGCGCCTACACATGCGCGCAAGCCGGATTCAACCCGTGGGGGATGGTCTGGAATTTCCGCGAGCACGAAGGAATGGCCCCCATGCAAACCAGCAGCGCGGGCGGAGACCATCCAAGCGACGCACAGCGTCTTGCAGATCTCGTAACGCTGCTTCAGGACGACCCTGCCACGTTCGGCAAGTTCCGCGACGATGTTGCCGCCTCGACGGTGCTTGCGCTCCCGGCGCAAACGTCACAACAAGCGGCGTACGGCCAACCCGGATATCCTGGCCAGTACTCGCCGAACGGCGCCGCTCCGCAACAGCCGTATCCGCAGGGGCCATATCCGCAGCAGCAGCCGTACCCGGCTAACGGCGCGCCGTACCCGCCGCCCCCGCTGCCGCCGTGCTATCCGCGGTGCTGAGCATTTAGATTCCGCTAGTACCGCGCAGTTTCTACTGGATGCGGCTAACGGCAGATCCAAACAGTTCGGTGAACCAGACGTTGCCATCCGGACCGGCCCCGATGCCGTGCGGGTCGCCGGTGAATCCCGTTGAGAACTCGGTGATGAGTCCAGCTGTCGTGATCTTGCCGATACGCTCGCTAAGACATTCGGTGAACCAGATGTTGCCGTCGCGACCGGCGATAATATTCAGCGGGCCGGATGAGGCGCTGAGACCCGCCGAGAACTCGGTAATCGCGCCGGCGGTCGTGATCATGCCGATTTTGTTGACGTTCCGTTCTGCGAACCAGAGGTTGCCGTCGGGGCCGGCCGCGATGCCCGAAGGACCGGCGTCTGCGGTAAGCCCAACGGAAAACTCGCTGATCGTTCCGGCGGTCGTGATCCGGCCGATTTTAGGAGCAATGCCTTGCCCGTTCTCCGTGAACCACAGGTTGTGGTCGGAACCGGCCGCAATGGCCTGCGGATCGGCGTTGCTGCTCATCCCGACCGAGAACTCGGTTATGGCCCCGGCAGTCGTGATTTGCCCGATCGTATCGCCGTTGTCCTCGACGAACCACAGGTTGCCATCCGGACCGGCGGTGATGCCGCGCAGATCGTTGCCCGTGATCCCGACGGAGAACTCCGTGATCGTGCCGGCGGTCGTGATCCTGCCGATTTTAGCGATGCAATTTTCGGTGAACCACATGTTGCCGTCCGGACCGGCCGCTATGTCGTACGGGTCGTTGTTCGCCGTGAGCCCAGTCGAGAACTCGGTGATCGTGCCGCCGGTCGTGACCCGACCTATGACGTTGGCGTTCTCTTCAGGAAACCAAAGATTTCCGTCGGCGCCGGCCGCGATGGCCAACGGGGCGCCGAAAGCGGTGATCCCTGCGCTGAACTCGGTGATGACGCCGCAGATGCCGCCGAACGTTACCGTTACCTGCGACGATGCCGCCGTCGCGCCGCTCCCGGCCAAAGGCGTCGCCTTGGCGAGAAGATGCACGACCTTTCCTGTCGTTGCAATCGTTGTGGGCGTTAGCGCAAAACGGTTGGGAGATGAGACGGGCGGCGACCCCGTTACCGGCAAGTCCGTTGCGTCGTCCGTACTGAGCGACGGCGTCGGCGCGCCGGCGCCTAGAATGTAGTTATGGTCGGCGTCGACGCCGAATACGCTGACGTGCTGCGCCGGGGAGTGACATTTTCCCAGGGAAAAGCCGGAAGCCATACTGCCGGAGAGCGTCGAGTCCGAATCGGGCACGATCGCAACCGATGTTGGAATGCCTTCGAGCGTGATGTTGACCGAGTTGTGCTGCCCTTCGGCAACGGTAAAGACGACGTTCTGGTTTCCTGAGAGTTCGTGCGCCCCGCCCGGAATCGCGCATGCCGATGGGCATCCCGCGACGTCGTCGTAGGTTGCAATCGTCGCCGAATAACAATTCGCCGAGGACGGACATGCCGCTAGCCCGGGAATCACGAGCGTGCAGAACGTTCCCGCCAAGCTGCTCGTGCATCCCGTGGCGCTCGGCGTAAGCCCAACGGTTTCAGCAACGTCGGTCAAGCCGACGATCGCAATCGTCATCCCTTTCGTCGCCGACGAGACGTAACGTGAGCCCCGGTGGCGGTTCTTTTTCTTGCGTGGCACGTGGATTCCAAGCACGAGCTTGCCGCGCTCGACGCGATGCGCGCCGTTCGCGACCCCCTGCGTCTGCGGCGCGAGCGGCGCGACGCCGCCTCCTGAAGAGCACGCAGCAAAAACTGCGATGGTGGCTGTCGCTAGGATCGACCGGCTGTTTACCATGGGGAGCTGCTTCCCGACGCCAGGAGGGTGTCGAAAAGGAACCGTTCGCCCCCCCGCTTTGGGGGCCTTTGCGGGAGCAGGCCCCCTTGTGGTCCGGCCAATCTGCGGGTTCGACTCAGAGGTCGTAATCGATCGTAACGGGCGCGTGGTCTGAGAAACGCTCCTCCCGATAGATCGAGGCCGCGCGCACGGCCGGCGCAAGGTCGGGCGTCACGAGCTGATAGTCGATCCGCCAGCCGAGATTGCGCTCCCAGGCCGCCGGGAAGTTCGGCCACCACGAGAACTGTCGCGCTTCGTGGTTCACCACGCGAAAAGCATCGATCCAGCCGACGCGGTCGATCACGTCGTCGAACCACGCGCGCTCTTGCGGCAAGAAGCCGGTCGTGCGAGCACAGGACTTTGGATCGAACACGTCGATGTCGCGGTGCGCGATATTGTAGTCGCCGCAAACGACGATACGGCGGCCTTCGTTCTTCATTCGGACGAGAATTGCAAGGAAGCGATCGAGAAACGCTTCCTTAATGACTTGGCGCGCCGGCCCGCTCGTACCCGAGGGGACGTACAGCGACGCGACCGTGAGTCCATCGGCGAAGTCCATCCGCACGAATCGGGCCTCGGCGTCGTATTCCTCGATCCCGAGTCCGCGAACGATCCGCTCGGGCGCGCGTTTGGCATAGATCGCCACCCCGCTGTAGCCTTTTTTTACGGCGTCGACGAATGCGGTGTGGAACCCGGGTATATCGAGAGCCTCGGGAGGAAGTTGATGCTCTTGCGCCTTCGTTTCTTGAACGCACACGATATCCGGCTGCTGGCGATCCATCCAGGCGAAGAAGCCCTTGCGCGCGGCGGCCCGGATGCCATTGAGGTTGGCGGTGATGATGCGGAACACGCTTAAGAGTATTTCCCGGTGAAGCGCTTCATCATTCCCCGCGACGCGCAGAACGTCGTAGTGACGCCGGTCGCCGGCCGAAGCGTCCAGCTTACCAACCTCGACAAAGTCTACTTTCCGGCCGCCGGCTTCACCAAGGGCGACCTGCTGCAGTACTATGCCGACGTCGCGCCGCTTCTGCTGCCGTACGTCGCCGATCGGGCAATGGTGCTCAAGCGGTATCCCGGCGGGATCGATCAGCCGTTCTTCTACATGAAGCGCACGCCGCCGGGTGCGCCGGAGTGGCTGCGGCGTTGTCCGATCGAGCACGGCTCGGGCAGCGTGATCGATTTTCCGGTCGTCGACGACCTGGCGGGATTGCTGTGGACGATCAATCTCGGCTGCGTCGATCTCAACGAGTGGTACGCGCGGTGCGACGACACCGACCGGCCCGACTACGTGCACTTCGATCTCGACCCCGTCGAAGGCACGCCGTTCGCGACCGTGCGCGAGGTGGCGCTGCGCGTGCGCGACGGCCTCGAAGGCATTGGTATGAAGCCGGTGGTGAAGACGACCGGTTCGTCCGGGATGCACGTGTATGTGGCGATCGTACGGGGCCCGTTGCAGAAGCAAGTGTGGACGTTTGCGAAGGCGTTCGCACAAGCGCTCGAACGCACGTATCCTCAGATTGCCACTGCCGAATATAAGATTGCGAAGCGCCCCGCCGGCCGCGTACTCGTCGACTACAATCAGAATCGGTGGGGCGCGACGCTGGCGTCGGTCTATTCGGTGCGCCCGAAACCGCGCGCGACGGTTTCGACGCCGGTGACGTGGGATGAGGTCGAAGCCGGCATCGAGCTCGATGATTTCCGACTCGACAACGTACGCGACCGATTCGCCGCCGTCGGCGATTTGTGGGCACCGATCAACGCGAAGCGTGGCCGGTTCGACCTGACGCCGTTGCTCGCTATCTAGGTCCAGCCTTTCGCGCCTAGAGGCGAATCCGATGCAGCCGCCAACGACCGGCAAACGTCAGTACCGAAAAAGACTAGAGGGTGTCTATGAATCGTTCCAGTTCCTGGCTTTCCGCATTGGCGCTCGCCGCTCTTTTCGGATGTAGCGCGAACGCGAACTCGGGGGTACCTCCGCAGGCGTTCGTGCCGGCGCCACTGGCAAAATCGGCAGCGATTGCCGTGACCTATACACAACTCCACGTGCGAGGCAACGGACCGATCGCCTTCGGCCCAGCGGGCGCGACATATGTGGATCTAGCGTCGCTCTGCTTTAACTACGAAAACTACGCGCCGTGCACCCATTCTATCGCGCGAGTTAGCGCGAACGGACAGGAGTCCGTGATCGGCGATCTGTGGTGCAGTAAGTACAACGGCCAGAAGTCGTGCGAGGTCGCCGCCGCGTTGCTTGCTCCATCCGACGGATCGCTGTGGATCGCGCGCGATGATGGCGTGCTGCTGCGTGTGCCGCCGGGCCGCTTTTCCGCGAGTGCGATGCTGCAACTCCCCTCTTCGTACGGAAGAGTAGTCGCGATGGCGGCCGATTCCGCTGGACATGTATGGATCGCCTCGTTCAACAAGAAGGGCCGTTTCGAGCTATTTGCGACGACCGTGCATGCCCCGCAGACTTCAGCGCGCGTCGCCCTTCCCGCTTGTTCTATAAACCGTGGGGGAGCGGGCGCGCTCGCATACGCTTCGGGCAACCTGTACGTGCTCGGCGGCGTCGAGCTCTGGATCGTTTCGCCCGCCGGCTTGGCTTCGTGCGCTCACGTGCCTTCGAACTTCGCGCCGTCCAGCGGCTTTGCGCAGCTCGGCGACGCGATGATTTTCGGAAACTCCGCAGGCGGGATCTATTCGCTTTCGAACGGCAACGTCACGACCATTCCGGCCCCGCAGCAAGACGGTTTGATCCTTGGCCCGGAGTCGATAGCGGCTTCGAACGGCTCAGTCTACTTTACGTTCGAGGCGAACGCCGACCCGCATGCCTTCCCGCAGAACGAAGGGATCGAAGCGTATTCGAACGGCTCGTTCTCATATCTGAACCTCGGCCACGATGTCGGCTCGCTCGCGACTTCCCCGAGCGGCATTCTCTACGTTTCCGCATCTTGCACGAAGGGCTGCCTCGGGCACGCCTCCGGGACTTGAAGAAATGTGACGCATCATGGCTTCATCAGTTGCGCGTATTCCGTGGAAAGCTTGTCGTAGAGTTCCTTGAGCACGGCGGCCTCCGCGACTTGCGCGGCGGTCGGCGGCTGTAGCGACGTACTCGCGCGGGCGATGGCGTCGCTGATCCGCTCGCGTAGCCCAAGCGGACCGCTCAGGTCCTCGACGTTGCGCGGATAGTACGTGAGCTTGCGGCCGAAGGCGTGCAGCTCCGTGCGCCGCGCGGCGTTCGCGGTAGACGAAGCCTTGTCGAGCGCGTTGAGCCAACCGTCGACGCCGCCGAGTTCGTCGAAAAGCGCGGCGAGAAAGTCGTGGCGCGCCTGCGCCGCTTGCTCGGAAATCGGCGCACGCGGATCGGCCACGACGGTGACGCTGCGTTCGTAGGTTTTCCCGCCGGCGTGCAGTCGCACCGTGTAGGTGCCTGGGACGGCTTCCGCGCCTTCCCCCGCGCCTTCGTTCCATTGCTGGTTGGCGCTCGTCCACTTTACCGGTCCGTTTTCGGCGAGATCCCACGTCGAGCGATTCAGGCCCGCAACGTTCTGAACGTCGTCGCCGGCGAGATGCCGGATCGTTCGCCCGCTTGCATCGACGATATCGATCGTCGGTGCGGCGGCTAGCTTCTGCGGGAGGTAGTACGTGAAGAGCGCGCCATAGGGCGCATTCCCGCCGACGAACTCGTTTGCCGGCAGCGTGTTCCCGGTGCAGCATGGGAAACTGTTGACCGGCGCCCAGCGCCACTCGCGCACCGCCGTTCGCGGCGCGAAGAGCGTCACCGATGACGGCGTCGCGGCGGCGAGCGCCTCGAGCGCGCGCAAGTCGTCGAGAATCCACACGCCGCGGCCGTGCGAAGCCACGACGAGGTCATCGTTCGGCTGGGCGATCTGCATGTCGTAGATCGCCGTCGCCGGCATATTGAGGCGCAGCGAGCGCCAACGGCGGCCGCGATCGTACGTCACGTAGATACCGCGATTCGTTCCGGCAAACAACAGGTTCGAGTTCGTTGGATCCTCGCGGACGGCGCGCACGAAACGATCCCGCGGCAGGTCGCCGGCGATCGAGGTCCAGGTCGCTGCGCCGTCGTCGGTCACGAAGAGATACGGACGGTCGTCGCCGAGAAGATGCCGGTCGCCGGAAACGTAAGCGGTCTTCTCGGATGCGTGGCCCGGCTCGATGCCGATCCGGCTCCACGCCGGCATGCCGGCCGGCGTAACGTTGTTCCAGTGCGCGCCCATGTCGGGCGAGAGCTGGACCAGACCGTCGTCCGTTCCGACCCACACCATCTGTTGCGCGAGGCTCGTCGTTTCGACGTCGAGGATCGTGTCCGACGTTTCGGCGCCGGACATGTCTTCATCGATCGGTCCGCCAGATGCTTGCTGATGCGCCTTTTCGTTGCGCGTGAGGTCGGGGCTGATCGCGTTCCAGTGCACTCCACGATCGTCGCTCGCAAAGAGAACGTTTCCGCCGACGAGCACGCGCGGAGGCTGCGGCCGCGAAGCGTCGAGCGGGCTCGCAGCAAACGCAATCGGCGTATCCCAGTTGAAGCGGTAGGTCAGCGAGAACGGCGGTTCGCCGCCGTTCGCGCGCATGTTCGGCGACACTTCGGGCGCCTGCTTCGTCGTCACGTCGTAGAGATAGACTTCGCCGGTATCGTTGTTCGTCGACGTCGACCAGATCAAGTTGCGATTCTGCGGGTCGATCACCGCCCACATGCCGTCGCCGGGACCGATGATGTACCAGTCGCGGTTGAGCACGCCGATGCCGTTATCCGAGGATCCCGGCGCGCACCACGAGTTATTGTCTTGTAGGCCGACACACACGCGATAATCCCGCGCATTCGCGTCGACGCCGATATGATACGGCTGTGAGAATGGCAGATCGTACGGCTGCCACCAGTTGCCGCTGCCGCCCTTGGCCGAAAGCGTTACGCCTTCGTCGCTGCCGACGACGATGCGGCGTCCGTCTGCCGACCACCATGCCGCGTGGTAATCCCAGCCACCGTTTTCGGAGGCCGGTTTGAAGGTTTTGCCGCCGTCGGTCGTCATGGCGAGAATCAATCCGACCACGAGCGCGCGATTCGGATTCGCCGGATCGGCGAAGATATGCGAAAAGTAAAACGTACGGTCGCCGACGTAGGGGCTGTGCGGCATCAATCGCCACGTTGCGCCCGCATCGTCGGAGCGCCACAGGTCGCCCTGTTTTGAGGCGATCACCGCGAAGACGCGGCGACCCGATGCGGATAATCCGATTCGTCCCGTCATGCCCGACGGCAAACCGTTGCCGGAGAGTTTGCGCCACGTGAGGCCGCCGTCGCCGGAGCGATAGAGCCCACCCTGCGGTCCGCCGCTGGAAAGCGCCCACGGATAGCGCCGGACTTGATTGACGCCGGCGAACATCGTCGATGGATTCCCAGGCAGGCGCACGAGATCCGAAACGCCGCTCGACGGCCCGGCGAAGAGCGTACGCATCCAATGCGCGCCGCCGTCGCGCGTCACGAAGACGCCGCGCGTCGCACCGTCGCGAAAAACGTTGCCGAGAACGCCGGCCACGACGACCCGCGAGTCGCGCGGATCGACCGAAATGCCGGAGATTGCGCCGCCGTCGACGAGGCCCATGTGCGTCCAGGTCGCTCCGCCGTCACGCGAGTGATAGATGCCGTCGCCCATCGCGACGTCGTTGCGCGGATTCGCTTCGCCGGTGCCGACCCACACGTCATTCTCGTCGTTGCGCGCGACCGCGATCGCGCCGATCGCCGCCGCCGATTCGCCGTCGAAGATCGCTTTCCACGACGCGCCGCCGTCCGTGCTCTTGAAGACGCCGCCGTCGGCACCGCCTGCGTAATAGACCAGCGGATTGCGGTCGCTGCCGGCGACCGCCGTCGTGCGGCCGCCCGAAATCGCCGGTCCGATCGAGCGGTACTGCAGCGAGCCGAACGGGGCCGCGGCCCAGGCGTGCACGGTGAGTGCGCTCGCGAGCGCGGCCAGCACCGCGACGGCGACAAGAATGCTACGCGAGTACTTCATAGCGCGTAATGCGGGAACCGACCGGCCGGTCCTCTCGGGCACCCGGGCAACAAACCAAGCCGAATTGCATGCTAGAGATCGAAGCCGGCGCGGTGCGCGCGTACTACCTGTTCGACGTCGCCGATACGATCGGGTTTGTCGATCGCGACGCTCGAAGGCGAAGGCGACGGACGTTGAGGAAAAAGAAAAACAGGTCCAGAGACGTTGCCGTTTCTGGACCTGTGAATGGTTGCGGGGGATGGATTTGAACCATCGACCTTCGGGTTATGAGCCCGACGAGCTACCGGACTGCTCCACCCCGCGGTGTGGTGAACCCATATACTACGACCAGGGTTGCGGCCCTGCTATGGCTTGGGTCGCAGGGCGGCGGCCCGGGCGGCTGTGGAGAAGAGTCAGCCATGCCGATCTGCGAGGCCATCCCGAAGGTTCACCTGCACTGCCACCTTGAGGGGGCGCTGCGGGCTTCAACCTTTGTGGAGCTTGCTTCCGAGCACGGCGTCCCGTTGCGTTACCATCCAGCCGGCCGGCAAAAAGAGGCTTGGGTAGATGAGCCAACCGCCCGGGTCGACACGGCTCATCCCTACCGATTCAAGGACTTCGGCGAGTTTTTGCTCCTGTTTGCTGCAGTTAGCCGCTCGTTGCAGACGCCCGACGACTACGCGCGCCTGGGCCGCGAGTTCGTAGAAGACGCACTCGAGCAGAATGTGATGTACGGCGAGTTGTTCGTTTCGCCGTCGGTGTGGACGTTTTTCAACCCGGAACTCGACGTCCGCGGCTGCTTCGAGGCGCTCGTGCACGAACTGCGCGCCGCACAACCGCGCGCGACGTTTAAGCTCCTTCCCGATCTCACGCGGAACTTCGGCGCCGAAGCGGCTATGGCAACGGCGAAGCTCGCCGTTTCGTTTGCGGACCTGGACGTCATCGGCGTGAGTTTGGGCGGCGATGAGACGCGCTTTCCGCCGGAGTTATTCGCCGACGCCTTTGCATTCGTACGTTCGCAAGGGATGCAGACGGTCGCGCACGCCGGTGAGGCCTCGGGTGCCCAGAACGTTCGCGCAGCGGTCGAAGTCCTGGGCGCACAGCGCATCGGGCACGGTATCCACGCGCTGCGCGATCGCGACGTCGTCGATCTGCTGGCGCGGCGTCAGATTCCACTCGAAATTTGCCCGACGTCGAACGCGCGGACGGGCGCGGCGCTTCCCGATTATCCGCATCCGTACGTCGATCTCGATCGCGCCGGCTGCGTCGTGACGATCGACGCCGACGATCCGACGCTCTTCGGTACGTCGATCGGCCGCGAATACGCGCTGGTCGAGCAGGTCGTCGGCGAGAACACGCTCACCCGCTACGTCCGCAACGCCGTCGACGCGAGCTTCGCCTCCAGCGAACACAAACGGACCATGCACGCGCGCTTGGGCGCGGAACTCGACGTGCTGCGTCGAACGTCGAGCGAACATGTCCGGGCATAGCCATTTCGCCGAATCGATCGAGGAGTATCTCGAAGCGGTCTACCGCCTCGAGCGGGAGGGCCCGGGCGTCACCACCTCAGGTCTCGCCTCTACCCTGGGCGTCGCGCCGGCATCGGTTTCGGGCATGCTCAAGAAGCTCGAACGCGACGGCTACGTTGAATACGTCGCCCGCGGTGAGGTCAAGCTTAGCCGAAGCGGTCTCGAGGTCGCCGTTCGCGTGCTGCGCCGGCACCGGCTCGCGGAGCGACTGCTGACGGACGTGCTCGGCATGCCGTGGGACGAAGTGCACGAAGAGGCGTGCATGCTCGAACACGCGATTTCCGATCGCGTCGAACAGCGCCTCATGACGCTGTTGAACAATCCGGAAACCTGTCCGCACGGGCATCCGATTCCGCCGAAAGATCTGAGCGATCCGAAACGCATCGGCATGCCGCTCGCGCAAGTCGAGGCCGGCCGCCAAACCGCGGTCGTCGGCGTTACGGAAGAGGTTCCGGAGATCTTGCGCTATCTCGGACAAGTTGGGTTACGCCCCGGCGCGAACGTGCATGTTATTGAGAAGGCGCCGCTCGGCGGTCCGATGACGGTCGAAAATGAGAACGGACGCCACGCGATTTCGCTCGAGCTCGCACGAATGGTTATGGTGGCCGAGCCGGCATGAAGGTTACCGGTGCGCTGATCGCGCTGAACCTGATCGGCTACGCGTGGGAAATCCTCATCGGCGGCCCGGGGATGCTTTCGCCGACGGGCGGCGGCAACATCGATCGCGTGATGCAGGATGGTTCGCTCTATCCGGCGGCCGTGTTGCAGAACGGCGAGTGGTGGCGCATCTTCACCGGTGCCTTTCTGCATGGCGGGCTCATTCATATCGCGGTCAACATGATCTCGCTGTGGTCGCTCGGGCGCTTCGTCGAAATGGTCGTCGGGCCGTACAAGATGTTCGTCATTTATATGGTTTCGCTCGTCGCCTCCGGGCTGGGCGTCGTCTATCTCAGCGCGCCGCTCGTCCCCACCGTCGGCGCGAGCGGTGCGATTTTCGGCCTCTTCGGCGCGCTCTTCGCCATCGGGTTGAAACTCGGCAAGCCCGGGATGGAACTCGTCAAAGCGAACACGGGGATTCTCGTGCTCAACCTCATCATCACGTTTACCGTTCCATCCATTTCGTGGCAAGCGCACGTAGCCGGGCTCGCCGCCGGATTTCTTCTGACGCTCGTCATTTACTATCCGCCGCGCCGCGTGGCGCCGGTCGTCGTGGACGCGCAGACCGGAGCCGAACTCGAAACGGAATACCAAACGCCGAATCCGCCGAATCCTTCGGCATGAACGCAACGATCGAGGACGTATTCGCAAGCGGCGGACCGATCGCGCGTGCGTTGCCGGGCTTTGAGGCGCGTCCGGGACAAGTGCAGATGGCGCAGCTCGTCGAGCGCGGCATCCTGGAAGGCATTCACACGATCGTTGAAGCCGGAACCGGCATTGGAAAGTCGCTCGCGTATCTGATCCCTGCGGTCCGCAGCGGGAAGAAGATCGTGCTTTCGACCGGCACGATCGCGTTGCAAGAACAGCTCGTGCGCAAGGACATTCCGCTCGTGCAGAAGGCGCTGGATATTCCGATCCGCGTTACGCTGCTCAAGGGCCGCGGCCATTACTTGTGCATGCAGAAGTACGAGCGCATGCGTGGCGATCGCCTCGTACCGTCATCGCGCCAAATGCAAGATATCTGGGCGTGGGCCCAGCGCACGCAGACCGGCGATCGCGCCGAGCTGCCGTTTACGCCGGCGGCCGGCGACTGGGAGCAGCTCGACGCCGATGCCGACGATTGCGTCGGCGAGTTCTGCGAACACTTCCGCGACTGCTATTTCTTCAAGAAGCGCGACGAAGCCAAGTATGCGGATCTCGTCGTCGTCAACCACGCGCTGTTTTTCCTCGACCTCGCGATGGGCGGCGGCCTGTTGCCGCCGTACGACGTCGCCGTCCTCGATGAAGCGCATCAAGCCGAACGCTGGGCGACCGATGCGCTGACCGCGACCCTCTCGCGCACGACCATCGGCCGCATGCTGCGCAAGCTGCACCGCGTCTACACGTTGCCGGCGCACTTCGATGCGGAGTTCGACGAGGGCGTTCGCGGGCTCGAGTCCGTGCTGGCGAAGGTGCCGGGCGATCGGTATCCGCTGGCTGCAAACGAGGACGTTGCCCCGGAACTCGAGCGGTTGCGCGATACGCTCTACCGTTTGGAGAACTGGCTCTTCGCCAACTGGCACTCGGCATTGAAAAAACGCCCGGCGAACGATGCCGAAGCCGAGCGCCGGCGCGACCTCGCGATGCGCAACGTCGTCGCGCACTCGGCGACGATCGATCGCGCACAACTGCCGCCCGACGAGGGCATCGCCTGGGTCGAGCGCGCCGAAGATAGTCGCTACGCCGTCAACAGCGCGCCGTACGACGTCGCCCAGTTTCTCCGTGCGACGCTCTTCACATCGACGCAGAGCGTCGTCCTTACGAGCGCGACGATCGCTGCGGGAACCTCCGACGTAAATCCGTTCGAATTTCTCAAACGCGCGCTCGGCGTCGAGGACGCCCAAGAGCTCATCGCGCCGTCCCCCTTCGACTACGCGCGGCAGGCGCGTCTGTTTATCGCGCCGCCCGCGTTGAATCCGAAGTCCGCCGAGTTTGCCAGGCGCGCTGCGCCGCTGGTCGAGGAGTGTCTCGACCGTACCCGCGGCCGCGCCTTCGTGCTGTTTACGTCGTACGCACGGCTGCGCGAGGTCTACGGGCTGCTGCGCGAGCGGATCGCGTTCCCGGTGAAATTGCAAGGCGAACTTCCGCGCGCACACCTCCTCGATTGGTTCCGAAAGACGCCGAATGCGGTGCTCTTTGCGACCGGAACGTTCTGGGAAGGCATCGACGTCGCGGGGGACGCGCTTTCGTGCGTGATCATCGACCGGCTGCCGTTCCCATCGCCGGCCGATCCGCTCGTCGCGGCGCGCGTGCGCGCTCTCGAAGCGCGCGGGCTCGACGGCTTCGAACACTACATGGTGCCTGCCGCGACCGTCCGCCTGAAGCAAGGGTTTGGCCGCCTAATCCGCAGCGGCACCGATCGCGGCGTCGTTGCGATTCTCGACGGCCGCGCTGCATCGACGCGCTACGGAGCGACGATTCTCGCCGCGCTGCCCCCGGCAACCCGGATCGAACACCTCGAAGAACTGTCGTCATTCTTTTCGGAGGCAACCGGATCGTGAGCGAGCCATCGGAAGACGTCCGCGAACTCGATGTCGCCGGGCGCATTTACAAGATCGAGATGCGCCAAGCGTCGTTCGAGAAGTTCAAGGCATCCGTTGAAGTCGTGGCGATCGTACTCGCGGGCGTTTGGGGATTCTATCAGTTCATCTACGAGGACAAGATCAAGCCGTTCTCCGAGACGCCGTCGCTAACGATTACTCTGAAGCTCGAAAAGCTCGGCACTCGCGGTCCTTGGCAGGCGATTCGCGGCACCGAAACGGTCTTGAACGACAGCAAAATCCGAGTGTCGATCCTCGCACGAACGATCAATATCTACGGTATCGACGTCGTTGCCAAGCCGAAGAACGACTCGTTCGCGCTCCGAGGCGAAACCTGGAACGTCAACCATGCGTACCGGATCGACAACCCCATCTTGCTACAAAGCCACGCGGTATTTTTCGCCGGCGGCACCAGCGGGGACGATCGCTGGTGGCTGCGGCCGGGCGATACGTCGACGCGGTCGGCGATCTACTTCGTCAAAGTCGCACAGTACGATGTGATTCGGTACGACGCGAATTATCAATTCAGCAAGTACGACGTCGTGCCGCCATTCAAACCGTCCGTACTTCCGAATGGAAGCCACGCTCTGGTCCCGGCAAAGAGTTGTTCCGATGTGGAAGAATCTCCCAGTTGCCCGGTCACGGGCGTCAACGCAAACTCCGCAATGTCGCTCTGGTAAGACGAGTCATCCGAGCCGTCCGTTCGGGCGTACCAAGGGAAACACCGCAATCATTTGGAGGTTTTCCTTTGAAACCGTACGCACTCGCCCTGATTCTTGCTGCCCTCACGATCTCACCCGCTCTTGCCGACGGCATGGGGACGCCCTCTCCCTCACCTAAGGAATCGTCGTCCAGCATGATGTCGGGACACATGATGTCCTCGATGAAGCCATCCATGAAACCGTCGATGAAGCCCTCGCCGAAAGCATCGAGCTCGTCGACGATGAGCGGCCATTCGATGATGACGCACGCTTCGCCGAAGCCGTCCTCGTCACCGAAGCCGTAGCGCATCACTCCTCGCCTTTTGCGCTCTCGCTCGCGGCTCGGCTTTGAAGCTCTTTGACGACGGTCGAGTCGGCGAGCGTGGTCGTGTCGCCGAGGGTGCGGCCCTCGGCAATATCGCGCAAGAGGCGCCGCATGATTTTACCGCTTCGCGTTTTCGGAAGTTCGGGCGTGAACGTGACGTACTTCGGCCGCGTGAACTTGCCGAGCTTTTCGCCGACGAAGTCGCGCAGTTCGTCGGCGAGCGCCGGGGAACCCGGATCGCCGCCGCGCAGCGTGACGAATGCGTAGATGGCCTGACCGGTTAGTTCGTCTAGCTTGCCGACGACCGCCGCTTCGGCCACTTTCGGATGGCCGACGAGCGCGCTCTCGACTTCCGTCGTCGAAATGCGGTGGCCGCTTACGTTCATCACGTCGTCGATGCGGCCCATGAACCAGTAGTTTCCGTCCTTGTCACGGTTACAGCCGTCACCCGCTAGATACATATGGGGAAACTTCGACCAATAGGTTTGCACGTAGCGCTCGTCGTCGCCCCAAATGCCGCGCAGCATCCCCGGCCACGGGCGGCGCAGGACGATATAGCCGCCGCCGCCGAGCGGAACCGATTCGCCGGCATCGTTGACGATATCGGCGGAGATACCGGGCAGCGGCTGCGTCGCGCTTCCGGGGAGCAGCGTGGTGATACCCGGCAAGGGCGAGATCAAAATGCCGCCGGTCTCGGTTTGCCACCACGTATCGACGACGGGGGTTCGCCCGCCGCCGATGTGATCGCGATACCAGATCCACGCCTCGGGGTTGATTGGTTCGCCGACGCTGCCGAGCAAACGCAGCGAGGAAAGATCGTGTTTGGCCGGATACTCGGCGCCCCACTTCATGAACGTGCGAATCGCGGTCGGAGCGGTGTAGAGAATCGTTACGCCGTAACGCTCGACGATCTCCCAGAACCGATCCTTGTCGGGGAAATCCGGCGTGCCCTCGTACAGCACGCCCGTCGCACCGTTGGCGAGCGGTCCGTACACGATGTACGAATGTCCGGTCACCCAGCCGATATCGGCGGTGCACCAGTACACGTCGGTCGCCGGCTTCAAATCGAAGACGATGTCGTGAGTCATCGTCACGTGCGTCATGTATCCGCCCGTCGTGTGCTTGATGCCCTTCGGCTTGGCCGTCGTTCCGCTCGTATACAAAAGGAAGAGCAAGTCTTCGGCATTCATGCGCTCCGGTTCGCAGGTCGAGGGAAGACCTTCAATCGCGTCGTGCCACCAGACGTCGCGCCCCGCCTTCATCTCGACCGGATCGCCGACGCGCTTGAAGACGATGCAGTGCTTTATCGAAGGCGTATCCGCGAGGGCTTCGTCGACGATCTTTTTAAGCTGCAGCGGTTTGCCGCGGCGCCATCCCGCGTCCGCAGTGATAATCGCCACGCACTGCGCGTCGTTCACGCGATCGACGATGGAATCCGGCGAGAAGCCGCCGAAGATCACCGAGTGCGTCGCACCAATCCGCGCGCAGGCCAACAGCGCGACGGCAAGTTCGGGAATCATCGGCATGTAGATCGCAACGCGGTCGCCTTTCTTAATGCCGAGCTTGCGCAAGCCGTTGGCGAGACGGCAAACGTCTTCGAGCAGTTCGCGGTAGGTGATGGTGCGCCGATCCCCCGGCTCGCCCTCAAAGAAGAAGGCGACGCGTTCGCCCAAGCCGCCGGCGACGTGCCTGTCCAAGCAGTTGACCGACGCATTGAGCTCGCCGTCGCCGAACCAGCGAGCGAACGGTTCGTCCCACTCCAAGACTTGCGTGAACGGTTTCATCCATTCCAGCTTGCGAGCCCACGACGCCCAGAACTCCAAGTAGTCGCGTTCGGCCAGTTCGTAGATGCCTGCCCGTGCGTTGGCCTTCGCGGCGAACTCGGGCGGTGGCGGAAAGCGGCGGATCTCCTCGAAGAGCGCTTCGATGGCTTGTGATGCATTCGGCTTGCTCGTCATGGCGCCAGCTTTTTGGACGCGTGCGCTCGCGCCTGCCGTGCTGGCGGCAATCACCGGAACCGGTTTGCCGACGGTGCACTATCTCGCGCCACCGCCGGCAGACTTTTCATTCCAAACCGCGCGCGGCACGCAACGGATCTCGGATTTGCACGGACGCGTCGTCGTCATCAACTTTTGGGCGACGTGGTGCCATCCGTGCACCGATGAAATGAAGTATTTCGTGCGCGCGCAGAGCGAGTACGGCGACCGCGTCACCGTGGTTACCGTGTCGGACGAATTTCACGACGTCGCGGCGAGCTATTTCCGGGTTTGGAACATCGATTTGCCGGTCGTCGAAGACCTGGACGGCTCGATCTTCAAGGCCTACTCGGTGAGCCCGGTTCCCGACACCGTGGTCCTCAACACCGACGGAGAGGTCAACTACGTTTCGGTGGGCGGGTTGAGCTGGGAAGAGCTCAAGGGAGCCATCGAGGCCGCCCTTGGCGCTTCCCGGGCTGGCACTCCGGCGCCAAGAGTGCTACCATAGGTCGAATGAAAGGGGACGAGGGCGATCTTGACAAGCGCAAGGCCTACATTTTAGCTACGGTCGTCTACGAGTACATCGCAACGGCGGAACCCGTCGGCTCGCAAACCCTTACCCAAAAGTACAATCTAGGGGTCAGTTCGGCGACCGTCCGCAACGAGATGGCGGAGCTGGAGGCCGGCGGCTATTTGGTGCAGCCGCACACGTCGGCAGGCCGCGTCCCCTCGGATAGCGGCTACCGCACCTACGTCGATCGCCTGATGGCGCCCGAAGAACTCGGAACGGAAGAGCGCCGCCGCATCCGCGACGAGCTGCACGACGCCAGCCGCGAGCTGGATGAAATCGTCGACGGCACGACGCGTCTGCTCGGGCGTCTCTCGAAGAACCTCGCGTTTCTGACGATGCCGCAGCAAGACGCGCAGACGTTCAAACATATCCAGTTGATCTGGCTCTCGCCGAGGACCGGGGTTGCGGTTATCGTGACGTCGCTCGGCGTTGCCGCGCAAAGCCTGTTCGAACTCGGTGCGGACGCGCGCCCCGACGATCTTACGCGTTTGTCCAACGCGCTGAACTCGCGATTCGCAAACAGGCCGCTGCGCGATCTCGTCGATCGGGAAATCGCGAACGTCGTCGCCGACGCCGGGCTGACGGAAGAACTTCAATCCGCGGTTGCCGCCGCAGTACACTCCGCGCGCTCGACCGAAGCGCCGGCGATCGCCGCGGCCGGCGCGCAGAATCTGCTCGACCAGCCGGAGTTTCAAGACTTACGTAAACTGCGCTCCATTCTTCGCATCGTCGAAGAGCAGCGCACCCTGTACGACGTCGTATCCGACGCGATCAACGCGGACGCGCCCAGCGTGAAGATCGGGCACGAGCTCGGCAGCGAAGAACTGGCCGATCTCTCCGTCGTCACCGTACCCTATCGCTTCGGCCCACAGGCGATCGGCATGCTCTCCATCCTCGGGCCGCGCCGCATGCCGTACGCGCGGCTCCTTGCTCTGGCCGCCGGGACCGCCGAAAGCTTGAGCCAACGTCTCTCCGACGCCGAGTCAGATTTTTAGAACGCTAACGCTAGGAAAGCAATGCCCACCAAGGACTATTACGAAACCCTCGGCGTCGCTCGCGAAGCGAGCGGAGAAGAGATCAAACAAGCCTATCGCGCGCTCGCGCGAAAGCACCATCCGGACGTCTCCAAGGATAAGTCGGTAGCGGAGCATCGCTTCAAGGAAATCAACGAAGCCTATGAAGTGCTTTCCGATCCGAACAAGCGCGCGCAATACGATCGCTTCGGCAGCGCGGGCAACGGCGCCGGCGGCGCGGGTTTCGGCTTCGATCAATCGGCCGGTTTCGGCGACATCTTCGACATGTTCTTCGGGAACGTGCGTCCGAATGCGGGGCGCCGGACGGGACCGCAGCGCGGCTCGGATCTTCGGTACGACTTGGAGATCACGCTCGAAGAGGCATTTGCAGGAGCGACGAAAGAGATCGGATTCTCGCATCTCGCGCAGTGTGACGTTTGCAAAGGGACGTGCGCGCAGCCGGGTACGCTGGTGACCAGCTGCCCGCAGTGCAGCGGTTCGGGAATCGTGCGAACGGCGCGACAGACGCCCCTCGGGCCGATCGTCACGCAGATGACGTGTTCGCGCTGCAGCGGCGAAGGCCACACGGTGGAGCATCCGTGCGAGGCTTGCCTGGGCCGCGGGCGTCGCGAGATCGAGCGCAAGCTCACGGTGAAAGTTCCGGCCGGCGTCGACGATGGTTCGCGGATCCGCATCGGTGCAAACGGCGAAGCCGGAATTCACGGCGGTCCGCCGGGCGATCTCTACGTCTATCTGGGCGTCGCGCCGCACGCGCTGTTCAATCGCGACGGCATGGATACGTACGTCGACATTCCCGTAAGCTTCCCGCAAGCCGCGATGGGTGCGTCGATCTCGGTACCGACGCTCGAAGGCGAGCTTGCCATGACGCTGCCCGCCGGCACGCAAGCCGGCACCGTTTTGCGGATGAAAGGACGCGGCATGCCGAGCGTTCGCGGAACGCAACGCGGGGATCATCACGTCACGGTGCACGTGATGGTACCGACGAAGATGAACAAGCGTCAGCGCGACCTCTTGGAAGAATACGCAAAGGCCGGCGGCGACGAGATCGAGGAGCGTTCGTTTTTCGACCGGGTCAAGGACGCGTTCCGGCCGGAGTAGGCCGCGCCATGTCCGCTCGCAGGTTTTTCGTCGACGGTTCGCGCGAAGCCGGCGAACGCGTCGCGATCGGCGAGCGAGACGCGCACAAGATTGCTCGCGTCTTACGCTTGCGCGACGGCGACGAACTCGAGATCGTCGATGCGGCGGGTCACACCTTCGACGCGCGCGTGCGTTCGGAACCGCAGGGCGTGTATGCCGAACTGCTTGCGATGCGCGCGGCGACATCGCCGGCGCGGTTGCGCATCGACATCGCACAAGGCATCCCAAAAGGCGCGAAGATGGACTTCGTCATCGAAAAGGCGACGGAGTTGGGCGCTGCCGCGGTTCTTCCATTCTATTCGCGGCGCTCCGTCGTCCAAGATCTCGGCGATACGAAGCTCGAGCGCTGGCGACGCCTCGCTAAGACCGCTGCCGCGCAATGCGACCGGCGGGAGGTCCCGGAAGTTCGCACGCCCTCGACGTTCGAGGCGCTCCTCGACCGCTGCGCCGAGTACGACGTCGTCTTGATGCCTTGGGAGCAAGCCGCACCGGACCCCCTGCGCGAGTCGTTGCCGGTCTGGCTCGAGAGCGCGCGCAGCGTGCTGGTGATCGTCGGGCCCGAGGGCGGGTTCACCACGGACGAAGCGGAGCTCGGGCGCGCGGCAGGGGCACGCCTCGTCTCGCTGGGAGAGCGCCTGCTGCGCTCGGAAACGGCGGGATTGGCGATGCTTGCGATTCTGGAATACGCGTCCGCCAGATAGGCGGCGATTCGCATGGTCAATAATACTCTTCCAATGGATGACGCCGGCTAATGGAGGGCGGTACGACGGGCGGCCCGCTGTTCGACGATGGGCTGGATGCGATCATCCTCTACGACCCGCAGGGCCGCGTGATTCGCGCGAACGCGGCCGCGGAATCGATGCTGGACCACCCGCAGGGCCGTTTCCCCGCACGATTTGAAACGCACGTAGCCGCGAGCGAGCGCGCGAACGCCGCCTCGCATCTTTCGCGTGCGCGGTCCGGCGCCGCAGGCGAGTTCGAAACGATCTACGTGCGTTCCGGCGGCCACGAAATCCCCGTGCTCGTGACGCTGCAGCCGGTCGTTGAAGACGGCCGCGTCACCGGCATCTTCGGGATCGCTCGCGACGCGAGTGCGGTTCGCGCGACCGAGGCTGCGTTGGCGCGCAGCGAACAGCAATTTCGCTCGATCTTCGAATATCACTACGACGCCGCCGTTGCCATCAATCCGCGCCGAAAACTCAGCCGCGTCAACGTTGCGACGGAGCGGCTCACCGGCTACCATAACGAAGAGCTGGTCGGTATGACGATCGCGCAGATCATCGCCCCCGACCGGTTGGAAGCGTCGAACTCGTCGATCGAACGGGTGCTCGCCGGCGAAACGCTCGAGTTCGATTCGATCGTGCTGCGTAAAGACGGCACGCGCTGCGAAACGCTGGTACACGCCATGCCGATGATGGCCGACGGCCGCGTCTACGGCGCCTTCGCCTTCATCAAGGACGTGTCGCACCAGCGCGAGCTCGAGCGTCGGAACGCCGAGCTGCAGAGCAAGCTTAAAGAGATGGCCTTTCACGACGCGCTGACGGGACTCGCAAATCGCTCGCTGCTGGAGGAGCACGTCGACCGTGCCATCGCGCGCGCGCGCCGCAGCGGCGAAGTGCTCGCGGTGCACTACATCGACCTCGACGGGTTCAAGCCGGTAAACGATCAGTACGGGCACGCCGCGGGCGACGAAGTGCTGTGCGAGGTCGCGCGCCGTTTCAATCGCTGCGTGCGGGACGGCGACGTCGTCGCACGCGTTGGGGGCGACGAGTTCGTGGTATTGCAATCCGGCATCGGCGACGATTCGGCGATCCGTACCCTGGCGCGGCGGCTGCTGCGCTCCCTCCACGAGCCGATGCCCCTGACCGGCGGCGTTTCGGTGCGCGTCGGCGGCAGCCTCGGGATTGCGATATTTCCCCGGGACGCTAAGCAGACCGAGACGCTCCTGCAGCTCGCCGACGCCGATATGTACCGCGTGAAGGACGCGGCCCGCAGAGGCATCCGCAACCTACCGTAGGACCGCGATAGGACCACCATTTTTCAGCGGAACTTTGGGCGTCCCCGTCGTACGTCTGCCGATTGACTATGGCCTATCCGTTCACAATCGTCATCCCGACATACAACGAAGCCGGCGGCATCGAGCGTCTCTTACGAGCGCTGGATGCAGCGTTCAAAGAACACGGTCTCGATGGCGAGATCATTGTGGTTGACGACAACTCGCCCGACGGAACCGGCGCGATCGTCGATCGCTTGTCGTCGGAACTTCCGGTCCGCGCCTTACACCGCCCGGGCAAACTCGGTCTGTCGAGCGGCGTCATCGACGGCTGGAAGGCCGCGCGCAAGGAGTCTCGCGCGCTTGGCGCGATGGATGCGGATTTCAGCCACGACATCGCCGCGCTGCCGAGGATGGTCGAAGCGCTCGCGTCCGGTCAGTACGGACTTGCCGTCGGCAGCCGATACGTTCCGGGCGGCGGGATCGCCAACTGGCCGAAGCGCCGCATCCTGACGTCGCGCGTCGCATGCATGCTGGCGCGGCCGCTAACCGCGGTCAAAGATGTGACCAGCGGCTACATTTTGGTGAAGCGCGAGGCGATCGAAGGCGTCGAGCTCGATCCGATCGGTTTCAAGATCGGCCTCGAAGTGATCGCCAAGGGACACTACGGAAAAGCGATCGAGATTCCGTACGTGTTTACGGATCGGGTCGTCGGCGAATCGAAACTCAACCAAAAAGAAATTTTCAATTACCTCAAACAGCTGCGTAAACTTTACATGGCGCGCATCCTTCCGGCTGGGAAGAACTAGTGTCGCCGACGCCCGAGTGGCTGCGCATCCGGCGCGGTAAAGATGCCGAGGCGCGCGATGCAGCGCTGTGGAGCAAGTGCCCCGTTTGCGGAGAGGTGCTGTACCGGCGCGACCTGGCAGCCAATCTTTACGTCTGCACGAAGTGCGGCCATCACTTTCGCATGGGCGCGTACGATCGCATCACCTCCATCGTCGACGGCGATTTCACCGAGGTCGGCGCGGATATTTTGCCGCGCGATCCCCTGGGTTGGGCCGACAAGAAGAGTTATCCGGTCAAGCTGAGCGGCGACCGTGAAAAGAGCGGACTTTCCGAAGCGGTCGTGTGCGGGTTCGGACAAATCGGCGGCCACGACGTGGCGCTCGGCGTCATGGATTTCAACTTTCGCGGCGGGACGATGGGTACGGTCGTCGGCGAACGCATCACGTTGCTGCTCGAAGAAGCGCGTAAACGCAGCCTTCCGTGCATCCTCTTTACCGCATCGGGCGGCGCGCGAATGGAAGAAGGCATGCTCGCGCTGATGCAGATGGCGAAGACGACTGCGGCCGTCGCGCAGTTCATGGAAGCCGGTAACGTCTTTATCACCGTGCTGACCGATCCGACGACCGGCGGCGTCTCGGCGTCGTTTGCGTTTCAGGCCGACGTGATCGTAGCCGAACCGAAGGCGATGATCGGCTTCGCCGGCCGTCGCGTGATCGAGCAGACGGTCCGGCAAAAGCTGCCCGATCAATTTCAGACGGCGGAGTTCCTGTTGGAAAAAGGCGCGGTCGACATGGTCGTCGACCGTCACGAACTCAAGAACGCGCTCGTCCGCCTGCTCGAATACACGGCGAGGCGCGCGTCGTGAATCCGATCGTCGATCGCGAGAAGGGGCTACTGGAGCTCGAGAAGCGCATCAACGAGCTGCGTTCGGTCAATGCCGCACAGCCGGTCGACATGTCGCCCGAAATCGCCGCGCTCGAGACGAAATACCAGCAGATCCTTCAGGAAGTCTTCGGTTCGCTGACGCCGTGGATGAAAGTCCACATGGCGCGTCACCCCAGCCGCCCGACCTCGCTCGACTACATCGCCGCGTTCGATCGATTCGACGAACTGCACGGCGACCGGCAATACCGCGACGATCCCTCGATCGTCGGCGGGTTCGCGCTGCTCGCGGGGCGGCCGGTCATGGCCATCGGCGAACAGCGCGGCCGGGATACGAAAGAGAACCTGCGCCGCAACTTCGGCATGCCGCAGCCGGAAGGCTATCGCAAGGTTGAACGTCTAGCACACTTGGCCTCGCGTCTGGGTCTCCCAATCGTCACGTTCGTCGATACCAAGGGCGCCGATCCGGGCATCACGTCGGAAGAGCACGCGCAATCCGAGGCGATCGCGATGTGTCTGCAAGCCTTCGCCGTCGCAAAGGTCCCGATCGTTGCAACCGTCATCGGCGAAGGCGGATCCGGCGGTGCGCTCGCCCTCGCGATTGCCGATCGCGTGATCATGCTCGAACACAGTACGTACTCGGTTGCTTCACCGGATGCGTGTGCTGCTATACTTTGGAGTGATGCAACCAAGGCGGAGGAAGCTGCTGGCCGGTTGAAGTTAACCGCTCAAGACCTCGAGCAGTTCGGCATTATCGATGAGATCGTGCCGGAACCGCTCGGAGGCGCGCACCGGGATCCGAGTGCCGTGGTGTTGCGCGTGATGGGGTCGATCGAAGTTGCGGTGGCACGCTTGGCGGCGTTGTCGCCGGAACGGCTCCTGGAGGAGCGTTATCGGAAATACCGGCAGCTAGGGTCATGGCAACCCTGAAGAAGGATAGCGGACGGAATGGGCAGGTTGGGCGTCGCCCGCGTGCCTCGCTGCTTCTTCGTCTCGCAGGCCGGATCACGGCCGCGGCCGTCGCCCTGCTGGTCTTCACCCTGATCGGCGTCCAGTTTGCTCGGGTCATCGGCGAAAATGTCGCGATGGCGAGCGAACTGTCGGGGGTCAACAACGATATTTCGGCCCTCCAGGCGCGACATAGCCTGCAGTTGCGCGAGCTGCGCCGTTTGCGCGATCCGGATGGTGCCGTGCCAGAGATTCATGACCGGCTGCGGCTCGTCCGTCCGAACGAAGCGATCATCTTCGTCAGCCCCGCCCCGTCCGCAACGCCTTAGTGGCATCGGCGTCGCGCGGGCTGGTCATCAACCTCAACGCCTACGGCGCGACGGTCCGGCTCGACAGCGGCGAACTGGCGATTGCGCCCGAGAGCGACGTCGAGGCCCATCGGCCTGCCTACCAACGTTCGCTCGTCCGCCGCAAAGAACTCGATTTCGAGGTTCGGCAGGAAGGCCGGCGCACGACGGTTCTGCTCGCCCCGCAGATTCGCGACGACGAATTGGATGACCGAATCGCCGAGTACTTGAAGAGCACCCAAGAGTGGGAAGACCCGGAAGGTCCGCCCGCTCACGAGCGGCACTTCCTAAGTAAGAAGCGACGCGCGGCCCTCTTTACCTCGAAGCACGCGGACGGTTGAGCAAGCACTACGCGGTCATCTCCATCGGAACCAATTCGACGCGCGTCCTGTTAGCGGACGTCGCGCCTGAAGTGCCGCACGTCAATCTCGCGCGTTCCATCGGCACGCGCATCGGCGAGGGACTGGGTCAAAGCGGCGAGCTCGGCGCCGAACCGATGCAGCGGACGTACGACGCGATCCGCCAGCTGCTGCGGTCGGTTCGCGGCCACTACGTGCGGCTCTTCGCCGTCTCGACGAGCGCCGTGCGCCGAGCGACGAACGGCAACGAATTTGCGGCCGGCGTGCAAGACATTCTCGGCGTGCCGCTGCGCGTGCTCAGCGGCGACGAAGAGGCTTCGTGCGCTTATCGTGGTGCGATCACGGCCTTCGGCGCGCTGCATGGCGAAAGCGTCGGCGTCATCGATACGGGCGGCGGCAGCACGGAATACGCGGTCGGCACGGGACCGACGCCGGAACGTTTGGTTTCGTGCGAGATTGGTGCCGTTCGTCTTACCGAGGCGGTTCCGGAACTCGGGGGGCGCGACGGCGTCGTCGACCTGACGACGATCGAGCGCGCACGCGCGATCGCGCGTCAAGCGCTCGCACCAATCGTCGATTTTCCGCCCGTCGAGCGGCTCGCCTTCGTCGGCGGAACCGCAACCACGACCGCCGGCATCGTTCGGGGGCGCCGCGCTAAAGTTTCGTCGTTTTCGATGTCGCGCGCCGACTTGCAGAAAGTGCTCGTGCGCATGTGCGGCATGAGTTTGAAAGAACGCAAAGAGATCCCGGGCATCAAACCGCAGCGCGCCGACATTCTCCCCGGCGGCATCATCGTGCTCGATACCGTTCTCGACATCGTCAAGCGCGACGCCGCGGTTGCGACCGCCGCTGATCTGCTGCTTGGTTTCTTGCTGCAGCAGCGGGACGCAACCCCGCCGTCCTCGTCGCCTCACGTGCATCCACCGGCGAAGTTACCGGTTCACGGACGGTAGAAAACGTTCGTCGAAGGGAAAGACTAGCGCCATGACCGATCCACAGATTCACACCCACATCGAAGAACTCGTCGCCGAGGAGCATCGCCTTATGGGCCAGGGCGACCGCCATAAAATGACGGAAGAAGATCGCAAGCGCCTGGAAACGATCGAAGTCCAACTCGATCAATTCTGGGATCTCCTACGCCAACGCCGCGCCCGCGTCAACGCCGGCCAAGACCCCGAAGAGGCCCACATCCGTGACGCCAAAACGGTAGAACACTACCAGCAGTAGTTCTTTGTCATCCCGAGTGTAGGGCGAAGGCCGCAGTCGAAGGATCGCGAAAAAAATAGCTCGCTACGCGAGCTCTCGTTCAAAAAAGGCGTGCCCCCGCCCCGTCATCCTGAGCGTAGTGAGCGAAGCGAAACGTAGTCGAAGGACCACGGTAAAGGTCTCCTTAACCGAAGACCCATCACCCTGGGATGGTGGTGGAATTGGTAGACACAGCAGACTTAAAATCTGCAGCCCGAAAGGGCGTCCGGGTTCGATTCCCGGCCATCCCAAAAATAGTGCTTATTTTGCAGGGCTTTTCTGCGCATCGACGATTGATTGTCACAATGCTCTTAATGCGGGTGCTTACGAAAGAATGATTTTTCAAAACGTAACGGTGCAGACGATTGTGTGCCGTGCGCACGGAACTGAACGTCCCATTCTGAAACTGTCCGGCACCGGCGCACAGCCCGCCGGACTAACACAAACGCAGTCACAGGATCAGGCAGGCGTGTGGACGTTGCGTTTTTACGTCGCGCCCGGAACGTACGATCTGGATGTTTCTGTGCCATACCGTCCTGGTAACCCCGGCTGCGTGTATCTGACGCAGTTCACTGTGCTACCAGGGTACGACCGGCACTTTGCCGGGATGCTTATGCCTCCGACAGTGATTGGCGGTTTAGGATTCAATCGATCCGTTTACGGCACATTGCCCTTCGCGGGGATGATGGCGACGATTCAACCGGTGGACGTGGCTGACGCGCCCGAGGCACCGGTACCAGTTGACGGAACCATGTACGACGCCGAGTCCTTAGGTGCGATGCGCTACCTTCTGCGTTTCTACTTCACCCCTGGCGATATGGAAGGAGCAAAGTTTCGTTTACTAGAGATCGACCTCCGCAAAACCGACCAACTTATGAGGATTCAGCGCGACGTGACCGTCGGGGACCTTACTTGCCGGTAGCCGCGCGACGGTCAGAATGTCACATTTTGTCACGGACGGGTCGGAAAAGGCCGGGATTGCGCGGGATGCTCCGGGAAGTGACGGGGCGGAAACCCTTATAGATAAACACTTTTCGGTAACGGTCGGTGTCGGCTGGAATCCCCGAGCTAGGGTTCGATTCCCGGCCATCCCATGAAGAGAGTCCTTATTCTACAAGGGTTTCCGCCGCACCGAGCGGCTTTTTTCATGCCTTTTCTAAGGGTATCCGGTTTCAACGTTGCCTTGTCGTCGGCGCAGAACACTATCCGTGGCACTACGAGCGTTAAGAGGCCCGGCCGGGCGACCCGTGAATATTCCGATAGCATTCACCGGACCATTTTGATATCTTGGAGCTTGAGCGGTGAACCTTTCGGATCTTGCGAACATCGGCAGCCTGATCAACGGCGCGGCGGTACTTGCTTCGCTAATCTATCTGAGTGTACAAGTGCGCCACGCGAGGCGGGCTCAGCAGGCGGCGATACATCAGGCGCGCGTTGAGCGCGTGACCAATGTCTCTCTCAATCTTGCACAATTGGACTTCGCTAAGACCCTTGCAAAGGCGGCAAGCGGAGCCATGGATTTCTCCGCGGCGGAGGTTCTTCAGCTCTTCTACGTAGTCCGCATCCAGGTTGTCGCGTTGGATGACGCCTTCTGGCAGAAAGACGCGGGCTTTCTTGATGAGTCGTCCTTGCTGACCACGGTCCTCACAATGAAACGCATGATGGCAAATCCGGTGCTGCGCGCCGCATGGCATCTCGTACGTCTGCAGGTCGCGCCCGCCATCCGCGAGCGGATCGAACGGGTGGTCCAAGAGACTCCACTTGTGCCCCCTGTGGATTGGGCCACTGCATGGCAGGAAGCGTATTCCAAGGTCGGCGTGGGTTCCCATAACCGCGCTGGCTAGATTTTGTCACATTTTGTCACGCACGGGTCAGAAATGGCCCGGACTGCGAACGCTCCTGGAGCTACCTGCGCCGAAGGGGCCGTAGCCTGGCCTGAGCCTGATTTTTCTAACGGCCCAGAGCAACCCGGACATGGCTGAATTTCTAACGGATTCTAACGGAGCCGTTAGAAGCGGTCGGTTTTGGTTGGAATCGCCCGGAACTCGATGAGGCGGAAAGGCCTGTAAAATAAGCGTTTTCGGATGGTCGGAACGCCCGGAACCCCCGAGTAGTGGTTCGATTCCCGGCCATCCCATTGAAAAGGCGAAAATCAAGCCTCCGTGTGCGAGCTATTCGTAGCGCTCAAGTTTTTGTGGCGCGCGAGGCTGTTCGGCAGCGGTCAACATAACGACGAACCAAACCTGATACCGTGAGCGTTTCGGCGAAAGGTCGACGGACTTGCGCCTTCGCATGCCAGACGAGCTCGGGTCGAGTCGACGAGTACCGCATAGCGGCCTGACCTTCGGCGATAAATACTCATGGTTTTCTCCGTCGCGGAACATAAAGAACACTTAAGAGTTTCCGGTTTCCAACCGCGCAAGGTTTTTGAGAATGCCTGCGTTAATTGCAAATCATCGGACCCGAGATCGCCGACAGGAGAGGACCATGACAGATCGGTCAGACGGCCTAAAAAGCAACGGAACGAGAACCTCCACGGACCGAACCGTGCTTCCGATCCCACCGCCCCAGTATCCGCCAATCACGGAGCTTGATGCACACAACGCAAAAGCCCCACCCCGGTTCGAGGTGAAAGCACCGAAGGGTGCGCCTAACGTGGTGGTAGTCCTTCTCGATAACATGGGCTTCGGTGACACATCGACCTTCGGGGGGCCGATCCAAATGCCGACGCTGGACCGTCTGGCCAAGAGCGGACTGCGCTACAACAATCTCAAAGTTCCACCGTTGTGTTCGCCCAGCCGCGTGGCGCTGCTTACCGGGCGCAATAGCCACACCGCGAATTTCGGCGTGATATCAGAAATTTCCACTGGCTTTCCGGGCTACACAGCGATGCGTCCCGATAGCGTCACGATGTTGCCCCAGATCTTGCGGCTCAACGGTTACAACACCGCCATGTTCGGCAAGTGTCACGAGTTGGGGCCGTGGGAAGCCAGCGACGTCGGACCCTTCGACCGCTGGCCGGTGCACAGCGGATTTGAGCGGTTCTACGGCTTCATGTCCGGCGAGGCCGACCTCTTTCATCCGGTCATATACGACAATATGACGCGCTTGGATATGCACCCCGATCCGGATTACTACGGCAGTACCGACATCACTGACAAGGCCATCCTTTGGCTGCGTTCGCAGCGTTCGCTAGCGCCCGAAAAGCCATTTTTCGTGTACTACTCGGCAATCGGTACACACGGCCCGTTCCAGGTGCCGGATTCGTGGCGCGATCGGTACAAGGGCAAGTTTGATCAGGGCTGGGACCAGGTGCGCAAAGAGACCTTGTCCAGACAAATCGAGCTCGGTGTCGTGCCGCCGGGAACCGACCTCGCTCCCAAGCCGCCGGGAATCCAAGAATGGAGCGACTTGACGGCCGACGAGAAAAAAGTCTTTGCGCGGTATATGGAAATCTATGCGGCCTTTGCCGAGGTGACCGATTACGAAATCGGGCGATTTATTGACGAGATCGAGACCCTGGGCGAAATGGACAATACTCTGATCTTCTACATCACCGGCGACAACGGGTCGGTTTTCCAAGGCGGCCTCAACGGCGCCTTCAATGAGTTGTCGGTGTTCAATGGGCTGCCGGAGCCGCTAGACATTGCGCTGAAGAACTTCGATGAAATCGGGGGCCCCAAATCCCATATTTTGTACAACAATGGTTGGGCATTTGCCGGTGCAACACCGTTTGGGTGGGGTCACCAGGTGGCCTCGTACGGCGGCGTTTGCCAACCCATGGTGGTGCATTGGCCGGAAGGCATCACGGAGAAAGGCGGCCTGCGTACGCAGTGGATGCACATGATCGATATTGCTCCGACGGTGCTGGAGGTAGCTGGGGTGCCCGAGCCGGGCGTCGTCTACGGCGTCCAACAGAAACCACTCGAAGGCGTGAGCCTGCTAGAAACCATGAATAAACCCGAGGCGAAGTCGCGCCACACTACGCAATACTTCGAGATGGCGGGTAACCGCGGCATCTATCAGGACGGCTGGTTCGCCACCACGGTGCACCGCCCACCGTGGGAGCCCAAGGCACGGGCTACGTTGGAGAACGACAAGTGGGAGCTTTACAATGTGGAGGAAGATTTTAGTTGCGCGCATGACCTCGCCGCGAAGTATCCCGACGAACTTTCTAAGCTTAAGGGCGTCTTTCTGGAAGAAGCCGTCAAGTACAACGTGCTTCCGCTTGATGACCGCGCATGGGAGCGCTTTAACGCCGCTCTAGCCGGCCGTCCGGATCTGATGGAAGGCCGCACCGAGATCACGGTTTATGAGGGGATGAAGGGTATTCCCGAAAACGGCTTTATCAACGTGAAGAACCGCTCTTTCGTAGTTAGGGCCGACATCGAGGTTCCGCGAGCGGATGTAAGGGGCGTGGTTATCGCCCAAGGTGGCTCGATGGGCGGCTGGAGCCTCTATGTCAAGGACGGCGCACCGCGGTTTGCCTGGAACTATCTCGGCCGCGAGATTTACAAGATCGTCGGCAACTCTCGTTTGCCGGCAGGCCGGGTGGCACTTCGCTTCGAGTTTGCTTACGACGGCGGTTTGGGCGCTGGCGGTAACGGTGCGATCTTCGTCAACGATGAAGAGGTCGCCGCAGGAAGGGTCGAGCACACGCAGCCGTTCGCATTTGGTGCGGAAACGACGGACGTGGGTGAGAACCTCTATACGTGCGTCAGCGACGACTACAAGGCGGGTGACAATAGGTTTAACGGCAAGATACACAAGGTGACCGTCCAGGTCGGGAAGTCTAACCTCAGCGAGGAAGCCCAGAGCGCTCTCGCGGAGTTACGTATGAAGAAAGCGCTGTTCGTCTGATTCGAGCCGTCGAGCTATTCGCTATCCTGCCTGGGGCTCATTACCGGCAGACCCGGGGTATGCTGTCGCCTCCATAGTGCTCCCGCCGGAATCAACGCTCCGGAAGGCGAAGCCGTGTCGGAAATCAGAGCAGTCCGAAGGTGTTATGCAGTAGATGTCGGGGGATCGTTTCTTGACCCCTCTCTCAACTATGTGAGGCTAGAAATGAAATCGATAACTCGACGCGATCTCTTGCAGTTGGGAAGCGCCGCCGCAATTTATGCGGCGACCGGTACGGCAACAGGCGGCACGCCGGCGCAGGCCGCTCCAATGTCGGGTGCAGGTTCCGAGATTTACTGGATGACGGCACTTGAGATGTCCGCAGCCATTCGCACAAAGCGAGTCTCATGTCGCGAAGTAATGAAGGCGCATCTTAGCCAGATCGCTCTCACAAATCCTAAGGTTAACGCCATCGTAACGCTCGTTCCCGAAGAGATTCTGCTGGCACAAGCTAACGATGCCGACCGCGACCTCGCGCTTGGAAACGCACGCGGGCCATTACACGGAATCCCGATCGGCGTCAAGGACCTCGTCGATACGAAGGGCATTCGAACAACTTACGGCGGCTCTCCCGTCTTCAAGGATTTCGTTCCGACGTCAGATGGTTACGTCGTCGTGCGAGAAAAGAACGCGGGTGGAATCGTCATCGGAAAGACCAACGCGCCTGAGTTTGGTATGGGATCTCAAACATTTAATCGCGTGTTCGGCCCGACGCGTAACCCCTACGACCTCACGAAGACGTGCGGCGGCAGCACGGGTGGCGGAGCGGTCGCAGTGGCTTGTGGAATGGTACCCCTCGCTGACGGCAGCGACTTCGCGGGTTCCTTAAGGAACCCGCCCAACTTCTGTAATGTCGTTGGCCTTCGGCCGTCGCCCGGCCGGGTCGCAAATGAACGGGATTGGTTTACGCTGAGCGTGGCCGGCCCCGTCGCGCGGAACGTTAAAGACTGCGCTTTCTTCCTCTCGATTCTCGCCGGCTTTGATCGTGCTTGCCCCATTGGCATCGATCAATCAGGATTTCGGTACGACGAGCATCTCGAACGGAGCTTCAAGGGTGTGCGCGTGGCAATGTTCAACGATCTCGGACTTCCGTGGGAGCCGGCCGTACGCGACGCGATTCTCGCACAACGGAGCGTCTTTGAGTCTCTTGGATGCGTCGTTGAGACCGCCGAACCTGACCTGAGCGGCGTCAACGAGGCGTTCTTGGCCGAGCGTCACGCGCGTTACGAAGCCGAGTTCGGTGATGCAGTCGATAAGGCGCCAGAAATGTACAATGAGTACGTCCATTGGCACGTCGCGGAGGGCCGAAAGCTCACCGGCCCCTACCTAACGCGCGAGGGGGAAAAACGCGCGGCCGCCTTTGCGCGCATGCACAAGTTCATGGAAACCTACGAGTTCTTCATTATGCCGGTCAGCCAAGTATTACCCTTCGCCGTGACGCAGCATTATCCAACTGAGATCGCCGGTATCAGAATGGAGAATTACATGGCCTGGATGAAGTCGGCTTATTATATTTCTGCGACCGGACATCCGGCGATCTCGGTTCCAGCGACGTTTTCGTCTACGGGGCTTCCGATCGGCGTCCAAATCGTCGGCCGCCATCACGAGGATTTGGGCGTGCTCCAATTAGCCTATGCCTTCGAACAGGCGACCAAGACTGGTGCTCGCAGGCCGCCGGTTGCCGCACGAAATACAGCGTAGATCGCGTGTCACATTTTGTCACGGACCGGTCGGAAAAGACCGGGAGCGCGAGGATGCTTGGGGAACTAGTGCGACGGGAAACCCTTACAAGATAACACTCTTCGGTAACGGTCGGTATCGGCTGGAATCCCCAAGCTGGGGTTCGATTCCCGGCCATCCCAAATATTTTTCAAGGGTTTCAGCCGCGCCAGCGGCTTTTTCTTAGCCCGTTTGTCGGAAATGTGTCACGAGGTCGAAGGCAGAGGCTAGCCGATGAGCGCGTCTAGCGATGTTCGTGCCATACGGGCGCTTCTGCGCAGTATACGGGTTAAGGTCCCCTAGGCGATGAAGCCGCGTTGACGCAACCAGCGTCTCATGACTTCGGGGTACCCGGGCACGAAATGTTCGGGCTCGTACTCCCTCCAGCCGTCACTCGATGCTTCTAAGTAGTGGTCCGCGTGCGGAAACATGATGAGGGTGACATCGCGATCGCCCCCGCTTTTGAGATATGCGCCCATATGCGCATACGAATCCGCCGAATCCACAAGTTTATCGACCGAGCCGAATAAGGCTAGGACCGGTGTCGTCGTGCTGGTGAGCGTGACCGATGGATCGTAGGTGATGTAGTTGCGCAGACCATTCGAAACGGCCCGTGGCGTTGGCACGGGCAGTTTCGGCATTAGCGAATACGCAAACCACGGCTGCTTCTCGTCTGCAGTAAGTACACGGTCGGCTCGTTCCCAACTCGTTTTCTGGTACACCGCCGACTCAATCGTATGCCACATCGAGAGCGCCTGCGCGATCTCCGCATTGCTGCGCTTGTGACCGCGCATTTCCATTGTGACTTCGTAGTCGGCATTGCTGAGCACGGATTCCGAAGGGGCACTCTTCAAAATCATGAATGCAAGCGGTCGACGCAAGGTCACGAGCGGAACGACCCACCCGCCGTTGCTGCCGCCAAACGCACCAATGCGCTCGCCGTCCACGAGACGATCGTTACGGAACGCGTCGTAGATGGCAGCAACGTCATCGGCCTTTTGAATTGGACTTGTCGAGAACCAGTCCCCAACCGAATCTCCAGTGCCGCGTTGATCGAAGCTGATGACATCGATGCCGTTGCAGACGAAGTATGGAACAAGAAATCCCACGTCTCGCGTTTCAGCGCTCCCACCATGAGTCAAGATGATGGCTGCGCGTCGTTCGCCGGGCGCATAATAGAGCGACGCACCCAGAGGCCCTTGGGGTGCGTCGACTATCCGACGCTCCTCTTGCATTCCACACCTCAGCCGCGCATCGCGAAAATCGGCGAGGTCACCGGTGCGATGCCCCGCCGGTTCGAAGTAGTCATTTGCTGGTGGACGGGGAAGCGAGTGGTAGACGCCGACGTACACGGCTTTGCCCGAGATTTCGTACAAGCCCGGTGCCAGTATCGCAGCATTTGCACGTGTCCACACAGTTGCGCAGAGAAACGACACGATAATCAAGGCTCTCATGCTAAATTTACGACCGAACGCGACGCATGTTTCAGTTGCCTCCCGGTCTACGCCGCGTGTCACATTTTGTCACGGACGGGTCGGAAGAGGCCGGGATTGGGCGGGATGCTCCGGGAAGTGACGAGGCGAAAACCCTTATAAGCAAAAACTTTACGGGATTGGTCGGTACCGGCTGGAATCCCCGAGGTAGGGTTCGATTACCGGCCATCCCAAAAAATATTCCCCTTATTTTCCGAGCGCTTCTGCCGCGCTAGCGGCTGGGAACTAGTTAGTCCGCTACAAGATCTGTAAATACAGTTTCCTAGGAATCTAGCCAACGCCGATAGGAGCGCGCTAGAGTTTCGAGCTTCGCGTCTGTGACCAGGACTTCGAGGATTCCAGTCTCGGTCGCCGCGATGCCCTTCGCCCGCAGTTCGGCCTTGAATATGGCGAGCTTGCGCTTTACCTCGGAATCGAGGTCGTAGGCGACTTTAACTGTCGTGGGTTTGGTTGCCATACGATCAGTATAGGCGCCGAGGCATCTAGGAGTCTAGGAAACCTCCGGATAGAGGCTCCAGGATGCTGCCTTGCGGCAACGATGACCCAACGATCGGGCAGCCGGGGCGAGACAGGCATTGGCTGGGCCTCTAATGGTCGATAATGGTCCCCATTTCCGTGTCGATTGCTAACGGCACTGAATCTTTACATTTCCTAAAATCGTGCTTAAAAGACCCGTTACTCGCGACGATTGGACAGCCAGTCTGCACGGAGACGCTTGGCCCCCTTTAAATCGTGCCAAAACGGCTCGATACCTAGTGTATGAGACATGAGGCGGTTCACCACCCTTTGCTCTTCGCTGAGATGGCTCCGGAAGGCCGCGTCATGGTCATAGACAGTGTCCTAGCGGACCTGACGCCCGACGAAGCGAGGACGCTCGTCGTCAATCCCGCCATCCTTGGCCTGGTGGCCGAAGCGCATCTCGCTGGTCGCTGCGACTCCCTGGAATCGCTCGCCGACATGGCCGAACTTCTGCTTGACGATGACTTCCAAGACCTCGCGGCTCTTGCCGATGAAGCGCTTGTAGCGCGCCTTCCCTCGTACGGATGATCGCAGACGACCGGGACGACGCGAGTCAGTACGTGCAGCCCGGGAGCGTCGATGCCGAAGAGTTCAAGCATGGCGCGGTCATCACGCATTGCCTGCGGTGCGGCGTGGTCATCATGGTGCCAAACGGAGCGCCGGAGTTCTGTAAGGACGGCTGCGCTCGTTAGACGGCTGAGTCGACGATCGCTTTGTTACGCGCCGGTTCGCTTGCGGCGCGCGGATCGATACATCAAGATGCCGATTGGGAAGACCAACGCATTGTAGGCGGCCTTCGTTAGCGAGGTGCCTAGCCCGGGTTTGCAGCGGCCCACATCGATGTCAATCATCGCAAGAAACGGCCCATTTAGGCGTGCGAAGGAACGATTGAACGCTTCGCATTCCGCCGCCGTCTTCCGGCTGCGCTCGAGGATACGCTGCGCGGCTCGCTCGTCGTCCGGTTCGTTTCGCACGATTTCTGAGATCTGCGCGTCATGCAAACCGAGAAAGCGTAGCAGCTTCCCGTCCAGATAATCACCGTCGCCGTACATGTAGTCGCCCAGCATCTGACCGGGCGCAGTGCCTGTCGAATCGTACTGACGGGCCTTATCGATCAACCGGCCAAGCCAAATGCATCCGCCGAGCCGATCGCTTCCAGAATATCGCGGCATCCAATTCACTAGGGATTCCATGCGGTCGACTTTCGGGTTGACTCCGCATGATTCCGGCCGCGAACGTAGTAAGCGTCCCGTGAGGGAGATTAAATGCTATGAATCGTGCAACGAGACAGGTTCGCGACTTGCTTCTTGCCGGCACTTTTGCATTAAGCATCTTTTGGGCAAGCCCCGGACTCGCTTCAAACGCGTCGGATTTGCAGGCCACGGTCAAGAAGTTGGTTTCCGACATCAATAAAGGCAACTTTAATTCCGTCGCCGCCGCCTGCGCACCCCACGCGTCCATCGTTGATGGGTTCCCGCCCTATGCTTGGCAAACGTGCGCCGACTGGATGAAAGGCTACGAAGCGAACAACAAGGCAATTCAGGCAACCTTAGGTATCCTTTCCATCGGCAAGCCCATGTACACGGAAGTGAGAGGAGACCACGCGTACTCGGTCTATCCCGTCACGTTCACCGACACGCAGAACGGCAAACCTGCCTCTTACAAGGGCAGCATGGCGGTAACGCTGCAGAAAATGCCGAGTGGTTGGGTTTTCACGGGCATCGCTTCCGCGTGGGGCACGAACTGATTAGGCGATAACCGCTGAAAGCCCGAGCCGCCGATTGTACTGGTCCTTTTGGACCGCTGCCGGATGCGCGGCGGGGCGAGGCGCTCCGAGCGAGAATCCACGTGCATGGCGACGCAGGTTGAATCGGGTCAGCCGCCCTCCGCCCGCCCGACCGGCACGGTCACGTTTCTGTTTTCGGATATCGAAGGCAGCACCGTGCGCTGGGATCGCGACCGGGCGGCGATGCAGGAAGCCGTGCGCCGGCACGACGCGCTCATGCAAGCAGCGATCGCCGCGTACCATGGGCTTGTCTTCAAAACGATCGGCGATGCGTTCTGCGCGGCGTTCGCGCGGCCGGAAGATGCCGTAGCGGCGATCCTCGATGCTCAGCGGACACTCGCTGCAGAAGATTTTTCAATCGTAGACGGATTGCGCGTACGTGCGGCCATCCATACCGGCACGGCCGACGAGCGCGACGGCGATTATTTCGGCCCGGCCGTCAATCGCGTCGCGCGTCTGCTAGCGATCGGACACGGCGGCCAAGTGCTGGTCTCGGGCGTCACCGCCGATCTCGTGCAAGGCGACCTGCCGCCGCAGGCGAGTCTTCGCGATCTGGGCGCGCACCGGCTGCGCGACCTCGCTCGACCCGAGTACGTTTACCAGTTGCTCGCGCCCGATCTCGTCGCTGAGTTTCCACTGTTGCGCTCACTCGACGTCCTCCCGAACAACTTGCCGCTGCAACTCACCAGCTTCGTCGGACGCGAAGCGGAGATCGCCGAAATCACGCCGCTTATCGGGGAGCATCGTTTGGTCACGCTGGTCGGCTCCGGCGGCGTTGGGAAGACGCGCCTGTCGTTGCAAGTCGCGGCCAATCTGCTCGACGGCTCCGGCGACGGCGTCTGGTTCATCGAACTCGCACCGTTAGCCGGCGGCGACTACATTTCATCGGCGATCGCGCAGGCACTCGGGCTCACGCTCGCGGCCGAAGGCGATCCGCTTGAGAACCTGCTTCGGGCGCTCAAGGCCAAGCACGCGCTGCTGGTATTCGACAACTGCGAGCATCTGGTCGAGCCCGCCGCGCGCGTGATCTCGGCCATTCTGCACGGGTGTTCACAAGTCAAGGTTCTCGCATCGAGCCGTCAAGGACTAGGAGTTGCCGGAGAAATGACGTTCCGCGTGCCGTCGCTGCACCTTCCGGGTAAAGACGAAGCGGCGCACCTTAGGTCGATCGACCTGCTGCGCCATGAGTCGGTCGCGCTCTTCGTTGCACGCGCTTCGGCCGCCAGCGATTCGTTTTCCCTCACGGACGAAAATGCGCCCATGGTGGCCGACATCTGCCGCCGGCTCGACGGCATTCCGCTAGCGATCGAGCTGGCGGCTGCGCGCGTGAAGATGCTCAGCCCGAAACAACTGCGCGAACGGCTCGTCGAGCGCTTCCGGGTACTTACCGGCGGTAGCCGCGACGTACTTCCGCGCCAGCAAACGCTGCGCGCCTTGATCGATTGGAGTCACGACCTGCTCGACGACCGCGAGCGCACCCTCTTCCGACGGCTGGGGATCTTCGTGAACGGACTCACGCTCGAAGGAGCCGTGGCGGTCGGCAGCGGTGAAGACCTCGACGAACTTGACGTCTTCGACCTGCTGGCATCGCTGGTCGATAAGTCGCTGGTGTTGGCCGAGCTGCACGCCGACGCCGTGCGCTATCGGTTGCTCGAATCGACGCGCGCCTATGCGTTGGAGAAGCTCGCCGCAGCGGGCGAGCGCGATCTCATTGCGGGTCGCCATCTGCGTTATCTGCGCGACCGGTTTGCAACGTTATCGGCGCAGCGCGAGCAAACCGCACGAGCTTCCGATCTCGTTGCAGCGCTGCAGACCGAGTTGGAGGACGTGCGCTTTGCGCTCGACGGTGCACTGGCGCGGTCGGACGTCATCGACGGCGGCGAGTTGCTCGCCAACATAGCCCAGATGTGGCAAGTCATCGGACTCGACGCGGAAGGCTTGGCCCGATGCGAGGCGTATCTCGCGGCGCTCCCGGCGGGGCAGTCGAGACTGCGCGCTCGACTCTCAGCCACGTTGTCGTTCTTGACCGGCGAATCGGGCCACAAGGTGCGCTCGTTGGAGCTGGCGACGGAAGCCGTCGAGGACGCACAGGCCTGCGGCGACGCTGCGTTGCTCGCGACGGCGCTGCAACGCTACGCGAACGCGGCGATGGAGCTCCAACCGTTTGATGACGTGGAGCGGGCGCTCGCGAACGCCGAAGCGATCCCCGGGACCTCGGCTCTTCTTCGCCATGCGTTGCTCCAATCGCGAGCGCGCTTCAGCGCGTATCGTCACGATTTCGAGACGTCGGCGCGCGCCTGGGAGCAGCTGCGCAAAGAGAGTCGCTCGCTCGGAAACACCCGCGGCGAGCAGGTTGCGGCGGGCAACCTCGCGGAGGCCGAACACGCGCGCGGCCAGACGCCGCAAGCGATCGCGATCGTTCGCGAGATTCTCCCGGCGATGCGGTCCGGGCCCGATTGGAACCTGTTCGCCGCCATGCTTAGCAACCTCGGTGCCTATCTCGCCGCGGTGGACGATCTCTCCGGTGCCCTCACGGCGGCGCGCGAGGCTATTGAAATCCGAGCCGCGCGCGAGCCGGATCACGCCTACCTCGCGATTGTGATCGAACACGTGGCGCTCGTCGTCGCGCTGCGCGGCGATTGTGTGCGTGCGGCCACGCTCGAAGGCTACGTCGGTGCCGCCTTTGAGCGACACGGATTCCCGCGCGAGTTCACCGAGAGCACGACACACGACCGTCTCATGGCGCTCCTGCGCGAAAACCTCGCATCCGGCGCACTAGAACGACTAGTTGCAGAAGGCGCAGTACTAACACCGGAGGCTGCGATCGCGCTCGCGCTCGAGGAATGCGAATCGACCTAGCCGCGTCACGCCGCATCGAGCCACCTCCCTCGCCGCATGGGGCTACCGGCCAGCCGCCGAAGGCTCAGTGATGGCGGAAACTTCGCAGAGTGATACGCGTTGGAAAAGCGCCCTGCTGGTTCTGTGCGGCTTGGCGCTCGCCATAACGCTCTTCGGCATCGCCGATGACTATGGGCTCGGTGGACGACCGTGGTATGGCTGGTGGGACGCCAATACCAACCCGATCGGGTCGTTCTTCGTGACGATCACTAAACCGGTTGCGGGCGGGGCGTCAGCGCGCGGCGGGTTGCGCGACGGCGATATCGTCGACATTCGCGAGCAGAGTGAAGCCTCGCGCGTCGCGCTTCTCTACCAACTCATGGCGACGCAGCCGACGACGGTGACGGTTCATCGCGGAACATCGACGTCCACGTTCGCGGTGACGGGAAGTACGATCTGGGAGGGCCAGTCCGCCTGGAAGCTTGCAACGATCGTATCGTTCACGCTCGCCGGGCTGTGGTTCGTCGGCTGCGCCTTTTTGATCGCACTTCGGCGTTCGGCTCATCGGGATGGCCGGCTCCTCGCACTTGCGCTCTTATGCATCGTAGGTTTTCAACTGAATCCCGCCTTCATCGTCGTCCCGTCTGCGTCGTTGCAGCTCGTCCTCTTGATCGTCGCAAAAACAAGCCTGGCCGGCGCGCTCCTTCTCCTGTTGCGGCTCGCGTCTCAGTTCGGAACGCGCAGCGCGTGGCGAAGTGCCCTCGAGTGGACCGGTGTGGCCGCAACGCTGGCAATCGTTGTGAACGACGTCATCGCAGCGCTTGGGATTCATACGCTTTGGATCGACCCGACGCCGTTCGTCTGGCGGATGGGCATTTTAAACGTCGTCTCGGCGATCGTCTGCGGCGTGCTCGTGATCCTGGCGGCAGTCGCCGCCGTTGCGACGACGAAGCCCGCCGAGCGGCCAAGAGCGGCGTGGACGCTCCTTCCATTGCCGATTGCGATCGTGACGTGGACGATCGTCACGGGCAGCCAGCTTTTGGTCTTTCAGTCGTGGTTCGCGATCGTCGGCGTGGCCATCGTCGCCGACGCGACGTGGCTGCTCGGAGCATGGATCGTTACGTATGCGTTGCTGAAACGCCGCGTGCTCGACTTCGAGTTCGTCTTAAACCGCACGCTCGTCGTCGGAACGGTCTCGGCAATCGTCGTCGCATCGTTCGTGCTGCTGGAGTGGCTGCTCGGAACGGTGTTGGCCGGCGTTAGTCACGCTACGGGGCTCATTGCAAACGGCGCCTTGGCGCTCGCCCTGGGCGTTTCGCTCAATCCGATTCACAAACGCGTGGACGACTTTATCGACGCGATCTTCTTTCGTAAGCGCCACGAAAACGAACGCGCCCTCCTCGACTTCTCGAAAGAAGCGGCCTACGTCACCGATCCTGCCGCCTTGCTGGACCAGGCCGTGGAGAAGCTGCAGGACCATACCGACGCACGCGGCGCGGCGATCTTCCTCGACGGGAGCGGGGCTTACGAAACGGCGCGCTCTTTCGGCGACGGCGCACGTCAAACCATAGGTGAAAACGACCCGGCGATTCTGGCTCTCAAGACGTGGCACAAACCGGTCGATCCGCATCGCTACAAGAGCGCGATGCACGGCGCGTTGATCGTGCCGATGCTCGCGCGGGGACGGCTGCTCGGCGTCGTCGCGCTGGACGAGCGTTCCGGCGGCGAAGCCTACGCTCCCGACGAGATCGAGGCGCTCTCACAGTTCGCGCACGGCGTTGGCTCGGCACTCGACGTGCTATCCGTAAAGCAGGACGATTCGGTCGCCAGCCTTCGAGGGGCGATGACGGCGATGGCCGAAGCGATCGCCGCGCTCGGAATCGAGACCGCGTCACTGAAGCGCAACGATTAGATGCCCCACGAACGCCTACCCGCATTCTTAAACGCGTTGAGCGACTGCAACTTCTATCTCTTGACGCCGTTCAGCGCGGTGCCCGTACGGTTGGCCGCTATCGACGTAGCCGAGACGAACTGGCGTGCAGCCGCGCGCTTCGAGCCGGTTCATCGGACGCGAATCCTCGATCTCAACGTGGACGACAGCGCGATCTCGGAGGGCGCCGAACAAATCCTTTTCGGAGGAACGAATGTCGATACAATCGACTTTGTCGATGGAACGATCGTCCTGGCGAAGAACGAGGGATCGCTCGATTCCGATATCGAGGTGAAGCTGCATCTCAGCTCGGACGACCTTGGGAAGTACAGCGATTGCGACCTGCCGGAAATGGGCGAGTACACATCGGAGAAGATCGAGATCGCGATCGACGATCTGGACAGCGGCGATGCTTTACAATGGCAGAACATCACCGTGGATCGTTAGGTATTCGAAAATCGTGGAACTGTTTTGGGAAATCTATTCCGATTTGCCGCGCGAGGGGCCGGGAGATGATGAATCGACCCAACACGTTTTAGCGTCGATACCGAGGATTCCAAATCCCCGCGTTCTCGATATCGGATGCGGGCCGGGGATGCAGACTCTGTGCCTGGCGCGCGTGCTCGACTCCAACGTCACGGCCGTCGACAACCATCAGCCGTTTCTCGATAGGCTCGATCGCGACGCGAAGAGCGCCGGACTCGATGCAGTGGTCACGATCGTCAACGCGTCGATGGACGCACTGCCGTTCGGCGACGAATCCTTCGATCTGATCTGGTCGGAAGGTGCGATTTACATCATGGGCTTCGACGCGGGGCTTGAGGCGTGGCGCAGGCTGCTCGCGCCGCGTGGAATACTGGTGGTGAGCGAGCTGTCATGGCTTTCCGAGAACGCGCCCGAGGAACCTAAACGCTTCTGGGATCGCAACTATCCAGCGATGCGAAACATCGCCGCGAACCTTGAGGCTATCGCGAAGGCCGGCTATGCGCCGCTGTCAACCTACGTGTTGCCGAAGCGAGCTTGGTTCACGCACTACTACGATCCGCTCGAGCTGCGAATCGACGAACTCTCCGCGAAATACCGGAACGATACCACGGCTCGCAGTTTCCTCGCAGAGCCACGAGAAGAGATCGCCCTATTCCGAAAGTTTGGCGACGTCTACGGTTACGTCTTTTACGCGATGCGTCGCAGCTAACCGCGCACCGCTCGAGATCGCGGTACCGAGGAGCGAGACGGCGAGCCCCCGGTTCTGAGCGGCTTAAGCTCGACTCAGGTATAGTGGTCGTGAGATGAACGCTTCTCCTGAGTCTCCTTTCAAGGTGCAACGGCTAGGCGTCATCATGCGTCCGGATCCATCGCTCGAGGCAGAAGTCGAAGGCGTTCTCAATCCGGGTGCGGCGCGCGGGCCCGACGGCGAACTCTACCTCTTCCCGCGTTTGGTTGGAAAGAACAACTTTTCACGCATCGGCATTGCCCGCGTGCTTTTTGACGGCGAAGGGAATCCGACCGGCGTCGAGCGCATCGGATGCGCACTCGAACCGCAGGAACCGTACGAGCTGCGCCCAAGCGAAGGAACCGGCGGTTGTGAAGATCCTCGCGTCACGTTCGTCAAGCCGCTCGGACTGTACGTGATGACGTACGTCGCGTGGGGCAGCGCCGGGCCACGCATCGCGCTAGCAATCTCCGAAAACCTGCTTGCCTGGGAACGTTTAGGCATCGTCGATTTTCAGCCCGACGTTGAAGCGGCCTACGGCGTTATTTTCAATAACTACCACAACAAGGACGCAGCGTTCTTTCCCGAGGCGATTCAGCTTCAGGACGGCACGATGGTTCTCGGCATGCTGCATCGCCCGTTCTACGACAACTCACAGACCGCACCAAAGGGTATCAAAGAGGCTCTGCCCAGCATTTGGGTCTCGGGGTGTGAGATCGAATGGGCTAAGCGCGACATCCACTACCTTCGCATCATGCGCAAGCACGCGCTCGTCATCGATCCCGAACATCCGTGGGAGCAGCTGCGCATCGGAGTCGGGACGCCGCCCGTGCAAACGCCGCTCGGGTACTTCATGCTCTATCACGGGGTCAGCGGGGAAATTGCTCGCGTTCCCGGAGAAGCAAATCGCCTCGAGTACGTCGCGGGAGTGCTCGTACTCAGCCGTCGGGACGACAAGCTGCTCGAGTATCGTTCTTCGGCACCCATCCTGATACCGGAAGTCGAGGAAGAAACCGTCGGAACCGTCGATAACGTGGTTTTTCCGACGGGCGCGGACGACCGCGGAAACGGTACGATCGACGTGTATTACGGCATGGCGGATAAATACATCGGTGCCGCGCGCGTGTGGCTGCCCGGAACCCTCGAGTACGAAACGCGCGATATGATGGAGATAGAACGCCTCAATCGCCTTAGGTCGGTTTCGACACCGGCGCTCGAAAATTGAACTTATACAAAAATTACAAAGATCGTTATCGATAGAAGCAGCGAACGGAGGAAATTATGCAGCGACGGCTTCTAGGAACCTTGCTTTCGCTCGCGTTGCTGGCCGCGTTTCCGGCGAGTGCGCGCGCGGTTACGACGCAAGTGCCTAACGCCCGTAACGTTGCCTACGTCATCGGGTTCCATCCGCTGCACTCGAGCACGCAGCCTTACCTCGGCCAGATGCACCTCAACTTCGCAGACGGCATCATCAGCGGCACCTACACCGACATCTCGATCAAGCCCGGCAGCCCGTTTGCGAACGCGCACAACCTATCAGTCAGCGGCGGTGCGAGCAGCGACCACGTTACCCTCGTCATCAGGAACGTCACGTTCAGAGGTACGATGACCGGGCAGAAGATGAGCGGTAGTGCGACGATCCGCGGCACCATCTACCAGTTTGAAGCGCATCCGGGATCGCCGGGCAGCGGAAAGTAATTATGGTGAAAATGCGCCTGCTGGTGGTGACGGTTGTTGGCGCCGCGGCACTGGCCACGGTGACCGGCGCCGCTCGGGCTCAAGAAATCCCATCGCCGGCAGCGACGGCGACGCCGGAAGCCGACCACGGGTCACTCATGGATCGAGCGTACGATGGCCGTCTTCACGTCACCCTCGCTCCGTACTTGTGGCTTCCGTCGGTGAAAGCGAATACACAATACACCGTCCCGACTCTTCCACGGCACATGGGCGGAACGATCCAGAGCGACGTGCAAGTTGGTCCTAGCGACTACCTGTCAAAGGTTAACTCCGGAGCCCTGTTTTCGTTTGAGGCGCGTCAAGGCGACGCGACGATCTTCGGCGATTATCTTTACATGAACGTTTCCGCAGATGCCACCGTCGTTACATCGATTTCCGGCATGCGCGGACGCGTTTCCATTCCCGTTACGTTCGCATCCAGCGCGCGTTTAACGGAATCGATGTGGGAACTCGCTGCGGGCTTCGCGGTGGCTCACGGCCACAACGCCGATTTGAATATCTTCGCCGGCTGGCGGCAGTTCCCGATCGATACGACACTGGCATACAACGCCACCATTGGGACGAAAGGCCTCATTGCGCCGTCGGGAACCTTCGTAAAAAAATTGGAGGCACCCGATGTGATCTTCGGACTCCGAGGCAAGGCGTTTTTCGGTGTTAGCCGTTTCTTCGTTCCATATTACATCGATCTTGGCGTCGGTCCGAACAACCAGACGTGGCAAGGATACAGCGGGGCTGGTTACGTGTTCAATCACGGCCAAACACTCCAGATTGCGTGGCGCAGCTTGAACTATAATGGCCTTCCCGCTACCTCTCCGATTCAAAAGCTCACGATGGGCGGGCCGCTGGTGGCTTACACCTTTGGCCCTTAACCGCGGCGATTACTTCGGTGCCTTTGGTGAGGCGATCTGGATGAGCATGTCGGGTTTGCCTTCGATGCGCTCTAAGTGCGGATACTTCGGACCATCATGATAGTCGAGATTGAGCGTTTGGAACCAATCGGTTTGACGCGTAATGAGAACGATCGGTGCAGTCGAGTGCTCGGCTTTCTTGAGCGCGTCGTTGAAGATCTCCGAAGTGTAGGCTTGGCCGTTCACGGCGAGGATCGTCATCTCGACCGCCAACCCGGCCTTCCATGCGGCCGATCCGTCGCGCACGTCCCTGACCTCTCCCTTCGAATTGAGTGAGGCCCCGATCGAGTACCACGCGTTGACGCCCTTGTCTCCGGCTTCGAGGAACTTGTTCGTTTTGGCGGTGTAGACGAACTTCCAGCCGGAGCGCTCGAGTTCGTCGGTCGGCGGGTGCGTCGTGCGTGAATAGACGTACTTCTCGAAGAATGCGTGCCAATCGTAGGGTTCGACGGTATTGAGCAGTTCTTCGACTTGCGAGCGCGTGTACGTCACCACCATCGGACCGGTCGACGACGGCTCGGTGAATTTATGCAAAAACGTGTCGAGCGAGCGCGCGCCGTGCGAGCGTTCGCGGATGATCGTGTCCACGTCGAGCCACACGAGCTCGCCTTCGGTATAGAAATCGTTCGCGTCGCGGCGTATCGCGTGATACTGGCCGCGAGCCAGGTAGTAGTACGGCGCGCCCGCGGTGAGATCGATCAGCGGCGTCGTCGAGCGCCCGGTTTCCATATCCATCTCTGAATACACCGTCGCGAGATATTCGGGATAGAGTTTCGACTCGCGAATGCCCGAACGGAACGACAGCAAGTCGCCCAAATACTGGTTCATGCCCTCGTAGACCCAGAGCAGATCGGTCTGCATCGGAACTTGAAAGTTCGGCGTCGTGAGATCGTCGGGACGCCGGTATTTGCCGTTCCACGAATGCGAGAATTCGTGCGTCACGAGATCGCCGCCCGAGAGCGATTCATCCGGGTCGGTCAGGAACCCGGAATCGGCGCGGTCGTCGCTCGACTGGTGATGCTCGATCCCCTGGAATCCAAGGTCGTCGCTGAGCGTCAGCAGGGCGGTGTAGTCGAGGAAGTGATGCGACCCGTACATCGCAAACGCTTCGGCCGGAACGCGCTTGTAGGCGCCGAGTAACTCCTCCGGAATTTCGAGATCTTGCGGCGCATCGGCGAAGACGTCGAAAGCAACGAACGTCGTGCCTTCTTTCCATAGCGTCCACTTCTTTACGAAGCGTCCCATGTCGAGCGGCGAGTCGACCAGCATCTCGAGGCTCGTCGTCGCAAAATCGATACGATTGCCGGTGTGCTGCGGATCGCGCAGTGCGCTGCCGTACTCCCATCCGTCGGGAAGCTCGATCGACGGCTTGAAGAAGTACTGGCGCGAGTTGATGCCTTCTTGATAGAGCAGCACGCGATTCCAATTGACGATCGCGATCGAATGCGTCGACATCATGTCGTTCGGGGCGTTGAGAAGAACGTCGAAATCGACTTCGAGCTCGTGCACGCCGGGCGGAACGTTGACGTGAAAGGCATATAGGTCGATCGTATCGCGGCGCCAATCGAGCGCGGTTCCGTTGGCCGTGATATGCACTGCGGTGAGATCGTTGAGCGGTCCCGTCGGGCCGTGTTCGCCGGGAATCCACTTTGGATAGACCAGCGTGAACGGTCCGGGCACGACCGGGATTTTCTCGTGAGCGAACATGATCCCGCGCGAGGCCTGCGTAGCGTCGAGCAGAATCGTGGCCGGCGCGGCGGCCGTTGCGTACGAGGTCGCCGCGACGAAACTTCCGGCCGCTCCGACCCGCGCGCCGGGCCACGCGCACGCAACGAAAGCCATACCGACGGCGAGCGCCCATCGATTCATTCCTAGTCTCCTCTTAGTACGGACAAATGGTTGGAGAGGCTCACGTTCTCACGACAGGTGGCCGACCCTCCTCGCCCTAAAGCGGCTGGGATGCCGGGCCTTTTCTCACCGATCGAACTGCGCGGTGTCGTATTCGAGAATCGCATCGTGGTTTCACCGATGTGCCAATATTCCGCGAACGAGGGGACGGCTACCGACTGGCATATGGTGAACCTCGGGCAGCTGGCGGTGTCGGGACCAGGCCTCGTCTTCTTCGAAGCAACCCATGTGAGCCCCGAGGGGCGGATAACGCCGAATTGCTTGGGCTTGTACAGCGATGCGAACGAAGCCGGGATTGAACGAACGGTGCGCTTCATTCGCCGATGGGGCAATGGGAAGATCGGCGTGCAACTCGCACATGCCGGCCGGAAAGCATCGACGTTGCCGCCGTGGGAGGGCGGCGGCCCGGTCAGAGACGGCCGCGGCTGGACGCCGGTAGCGCCGTCGTCGCTGGCCTACGACGTCGGTTCGAACGTGCCGCACGAGCTGGATGACGCGGGAATGCAGAAAGTGCGCGACGATTTCGTCGCGGCCGCACAACGATGCGTTCGTTTGGGCGTCGACGTCATCGAACTGCATTTCGCCCACGGCTACTTAGCGCACGAGTTTCTCTCGCCGCTTTCCAACCATCGCAGCGATCGCTACGGCGGAGTACTCGCGAACCGCATGGCGTTTCCGCTCGAATTGGTGGACGCCGTGCGCGCGGTGTGGCCGGAACGCCTGCCGCTGTTCGTGCGTATCTCGGCGTCGGATTGGGTCGACGGCGGCTGGAATTCGCAGGAGGCGATCGCGTTCTCTCGCGAGTGCAAGCGGCGGGGCGCCGATGCAATCGATTGTTCCAGCGGAGGCCTCTCGCCGCGCCAGCAGATCGACGCGCGGCAGGGATATCAGGTCGCGTTCGCTCGAAAGATCCGCCGCGAGGCCGGGATAGCAACCGTCGCAATCGGAATGATTACCGACCCATTCTACGCGCAGCGCGTCATTGAAGAAGGCGAAGCGGATTTCGTCGCGCTCGCGCGCGCGTTCTTGCGCGATCCGCGCTGGGTATGGACCGCTGCCGACTTGCTAGCCGGGGAAGCATTCGTTCCGAACCAATATGCCCGAGGCCGAAAGACGGTATTGGCGCCTCGTCCATAGACGGTTGCCTGCCTCTGCTGGTGGATTTTTTGCGCCGGACCGGCCCTTGTCGTAGACCGCTCCATTACAATCTGATAAAAGTATCAGGTCCCGGGCAGGTCCTCCACGTGGATGGAACCAATAGCGCCGGGTTCTCCCCATAGCCTGGAGGTCAATTTCCACGTGAAGATCGTGGTGACGGTCAAGCTCGTACCGGATCCGAACTCTGAAAAGAAGATCGATCCGACGACCAAACGTTTAGTGCGCACCGGCGTTGAGACGGTGCTCAACCCTTACGACGAGTACGCTCTCGAAGCCGCGCTTCAGTTAAAAGAGCGCGCCGGCGGCGACACGACCGTGACCGTCTTTACGATGGCTCCGGAGCAGTTAAAGGAAACGCTGCGCAAGGCGCTCGCGATGGGTGCGGATGAAGCCGTGCTGCTCAGCGATGCTGGTCTGGAAGGCAGCGACGTCTGGGCGACCTCGTACGCAATGGCCGCTGCGCTGAAGAAGACCGGCTTCGATCTGTTGATCGTCGGTGGGCTCACGGACGACGGAAGCACCGGCGCCGTTCCCGGCGCGCTCGCGGAACATCTTGGGCTGCCGTGCGTAACGAACGCGCGCAAAGCCGATATCGCCGATGGAAAACTAGACGTCGAACGCGAGACCGATTCGGGCTATCAGAAAGTCAGCGGCCCGCTGCCGTCGCTGCTGACGACGGCACTTACGTTCGGCGAGCCGCGTTACGCATCGCTCAAAGGCATCATGGGCGCGAAGAAAAAGACGATCGCAACGCTGACCGTTGCGGATCTCGGTCTGGATCAGCCCGTCGGTGAGAGCGGTTCCAAGACCATTTTGGAAACGTTCGCGCCGCCGCCCGCGCGCGGCAAAGGCGAAGTCGTCGAAGCGGCCGACGGCGCTGCCGGCGCGAAAGTAATCTTCGATTTCCTCAAAGCGAAGAAGTTGGTATAGCGTGAAAAACGTTTTGGTTTACGTCGAACATAAAGGCGGCACCACCCGCAAAGTTACGTTCGAACTCGCTACCGAAGCGCGAAAGCTTGCCGACGCGCTCGGCGGTAAAGCATATGCCGTGGTCGTCGGTCCCGGCTCGACGGTTCTTGCGGACCACCTGAAGAGCTATCCGCTCGATGCCGTCTACGTGAACGACGACGCCGACGTCGAAAATTCTTGCTCGACCCGGCGGTCGATTACGTCGAGGCGGCGGCGAAAGCCGCAGGTCCGTCGCTCATCCTCATTCCGAACACACTCTCGGGCCGGGACGTCGCCGGCAAGCTGGTCGCGCGTCTCGGTGCGGGCATCGGCGCCGACGTCACCGATTTCAAGATCGAAGGCGGCATGGTCGAGTGCATCTCACCGAAGCTGGGCGGCGCGCTCATCACGACGTGCGCGCTCAAACCGGCGGACTACGGCATCGCGACGGTTCGCCCGAGCGCATTTAACGCGGCTGCCGCCGGATCTGGTGCGGCGGTGACGCCGCTCGAGAAGCCGGCCGGCAAAGCGTACGCGGCGCTGATCGAAAGCGACGTCGAGGAGGGTTCGGGCGAACTCGCCCTCGAGGAAGCTCCGGTCGTGATCGCCGGCGGGCGCGGCTTGGGGGGTCCAGAGCCGTTCGACACCCTGCTCAAACCGCTCGCTCACGCCTTCGGCGGAGCGGTCGGCGCGTCACGCGCGGCGGCCGACGCTGGTTGGGTATCGTACAGCCTGCAGATCGGACAGACCGGAAAAACCGTGAGCCCCAACCTCTATATCGGAGTCGGAATCTCCGGAGCGATCCAGCACAAGGTCGGCATGCGGTCGGCCGGCACGATCGTAGCCATCAATAAAGACGGTGCGGCGCCGATCGCCGAGTTCTCAGACCTGCTGGTCGTCGGCGACGCGTTTGCGATCGTACCCGAACTGACCAAACTCGTCGAAGCCGCCAAACATTAGTCAAAGGAAATAGTATCTTGAAACGCATCTCGCTGTTCGCCCTCATCGCCTTCGCCTTCGCGCTGGCCATCGCCGCGGCAACGCCCCACGCTCAAGCCGGCGGCCTGTTCGGCAGTAAGCCGGCCGCGTCGCCGACGCCGACGCCGGTTCCATCGGCTCTACCGACCGCATCGCCGGAGCCGCCCAGCGTCGCGATCCCGAAGCTCGAAGCGAAGCTTAAAGCGAATCCCAACGATCAGCAATCCGCGGCGGCGCTGGCGGCGCAGTTCCTGCAAGTCAACCGCCCCGATCTCGCCGTGCAGCTCACGCAGCGCCTGCTGCAGTCGGGCGATAAGACCGCACAGGTTTTCTACTACGATGGGTACGCGCAGCAAACGCTCGGCAACGCTCAGGCGGCGCTCTTCGATTTCGAAAACGCATCGAATCTGGATCCCACGAACATGGGCATTCTGGCGCAGCTCGCAGAGATGTATCTCAAGGCCAACCGCCCGGCCGACGCGGAGCGCGTCGCCAAACGCGCGGTAACCTTCAATAAGGGCGAGCCGGGCGCGTTGATGGAACTCGGCAGCGTCTACGCAGCCGAAGGTCACTTCGACGACGCGCGCGCGCAGTTCGAAGCGGCGTACCAGCTCAACGTCAAGGACGTGACGCCGATCTTCCAGATCGCGACGACGTACGCCCAGCAAAACAACCTTGCAATGGCGGTTCAGACCATCGATCGCGCGCTCGCGATCGACCCGAAGAACCTTCAAGCGCTCGTGTACAAAGCCGACATCTACGCCAAGCAGAACGACGAAACGAAAGCCGTCGCAGCGTACGACGATGCCGTCGTCGCAGCGCCGAGTGACGATCAAAAGGTCGCTGTTCTCGTGCGTAAGGCCGGCTTCTTCGTCGATCAGAAGAAGTACGCGCAAGCCGATGCGGTCTTCCAGCAAATCACGACGACGTACCCGAAGATCGCCGGCGGTTTCGTCGCATACGGCGACTACTACGCATCGCAAAAGCAGTACGATAAGGCCGCCGCGCAGTGGCAGGCAGCATTGGCGATCGACCCCGACAACGCGCAGTCGCTGCTGAACCTCGGCCAGATCTCACTGCAGGCGAACAAGGTCACCGACGGCGTCAACTACCTCAAACACTACACGCAAGTGTCGCCGGACGCGCAAGGCTTCGCGCTGCTCGGGCAGGCGTACTCGATCGCGCACGACTATCAAAACGCGCGCGACGCTTGCGGCAAGAGCTTCGAGATTCAGCGTCAGCCCGAAACGCTCGGCTGCGTCGCGGGTGCCGATTTCGAACTGCACAACTACAAGGAAGCGGCGACGATCTTCGATGCGCTCGACAAGAACGCGAAGGGTTTCCTCGATCAAAACCCGCCGCTGCTGTACATGGCGGCCAAGTCGTTCCAAGGCGCAAACGAATGCACCAAAGCCGTCGCCGCCTACAAACGGCTGCTTCCCATGATGAAGAAGAACACGCCGGATTACACGAAAGTGCAGAAGGCGTCGACGGACACGTGTAAGCCGGCGGCGGCTCCGAAACACTCCTGAAGTTCGTCACCGATCCGCTCTACGGCGACCATCTCCGCGGGCTCGGGCATCCGGAATCGCCCGACCGCGTGGAGGTGGTCGCTTCGCGTTTACGGGCCGGCGGGTTCCTCGATCGAACGCTTGCGGCTCGCGACGCGACCGACGCCGAGATCGAGCGAGTTCACGCGCCCCGGTATCTGGAGCTCGCAAAGCGGGAGATCGGCGCCCTCCAGCGGCCGCGTTACCTCTCAACGGGTGACGTTCTCGTAGATCCGGGGTCGCTGGCCGTCGCAAGGCGCGCCGCGGGGGGTGCGATCGCCGCCGTCGAGGCCGCGGCGACGGGCGAGCCGGTCTTCGCCCTCGTGCGGCCCCCCGGGCATCACGCCGAGTCCGCGCGCGGAATGGGTTTTTGCCTCCTTAATAATGCCGCCATCGCGGCGCGCGCCTACCAGGCGCTTTTCGGCGGCCGGGTACTGATCGTCGACTTCGATTACCACCACGGGAACGGAACGGAGGCGGTCGCGGGAAGCGGCCTCTCCTATGTATCCACCCACGCCTCTCCGGCGTATCCCGGCACCGGGCGAGCCAGCTACGCGCTCGGAAGTGACGTCGTCGCGAACGTGCCGCTCCCAGCCACAGGCATCTCCACCGAGGCCTTCGTAGCCGTCTGGGAGCAGCTGCTGCCGGCCGTGGTTCGGGCCGCCAAGCCCGATTTTTTGGTCGTTAGTGCCGGGTTCGACTACGTCGCGGGTGACCCGGTTGGCGACCTGGGGGTGGGCGTTGAAGCCGCATCCGGGCTGGCGGCGGCCATCGGCCGGTCGGCCGCCGATTATTGCGGGGGACGCGTCATGTACGTGCTGGAGGGCGGATATGACATCGACGCCTTAACGCGCTCGATCGCCTCGATCGCGCAAGAAAGTGACGGGGGTTCCCGTTTGCCCAGCGGCGCTGCGGGATCTGCCATCCCTGAGCCGATCCGTGTCACTCTCAACGAAATATTTAGGAAATTCCCAGGAACCCCTTAGGGGTGTGCGAATTAGCGCATGTTGACAAACCAGGCGACCCCAAGCGGGGTGGCCCTCGTTTGCACATACTAGTTACCTGAGGAGGTACTTAATGATCCGGAGATCCCTCCGGCAAATCGTTACCGCTCTGGTACTACTCGTCGCTTTCGTCAGCCAGGGAACATGGGCACTGGCAGGCACGACGGGTGGTTTTACCGGTACGGTAGTCGATGCCACGACCTCAGCGCCGCTCGCCGGAGTGGTTGTGACGGTTTCAAGCCCGTCGCAAACCGCTTCCGTGACGACCGACGCTTCGGGACGCTTCGCATTCCTGACCCTCGCGCCGGATACGTATACCGTGTCCGCTACGAAGGATCAATACCAACCCAACAGTTCGTCGGGAGAGATCGTCTTCGCCGATACGGTGCAGTCGTTCACGTTCCGCATGCAAAAATCGCTCACCACCATCGCGCACGTGACCTCAACCGGTAGCGGCGCGCTCGTGAAGAGCGGCACCACGGCCGACGTTTACTCGGTCAACGCTGCAGCACAGCAGGCGGCTTCGGCCCTCGGCGGCGGCGGCGGCTTGAACTCGGCGTACTCGGCGGTTGCGTCGGTTCCGGGCGCATACGTTCCCGGCAACCAAACCGGCTACTATCAAACCGTCGTTATTCGCGGCGGCGACTACGACCAAGTCGGATACGAGTTCGACGGCGTTCCGGTGAACCGTTCGTTCGACAACTATCCGTCGAGCTCGGCGTCATCGCTGGGTAACTCGGAAGTCCAGGTCTATACGGGCGCCACGCCGGCGAACTCGCAGGGCCAGGGCCTCGCGGGCTACATCAACCAGGTTATCCGCACGGGCACGTATCCGGGCTTCGCCGACGGCCAGCTCGGAATCGCAACCCCGGCGTTCTACCATCGTGCGATGGTCGAAGCGGGCGGCGCAACGCCGGACCGCCTCTTCTCGTACTACGTAGGCGTCGCCGGTTACAACCAGGCGTTTAACTACGTCGACAATCAGAACGGTTCGAGCCTCGACAACTGGGCCGGCGCGCCGATGAGCCTTGCAGGCAACATCAGCTTCGCTCCCACGGTCAACTACTTGGTCGGCGCGCCCGCGTCGTTCCAGTACTTCATGGGCCCGTTCAACTACGCCGCGTTGTCCGCCATCTCGGCGCGCGACACGGTCGTAAACTTGCACTTCGCGATCCCGCACAAGAAAGATGGCGGCCGCGACGACGTGCAGGTGCTGTGGGACAGCGAATCGCTCCACAACAACTTCTACAGCAACACCAGCGACATCACGTCGACGGCGAATTGCGGCGGTCTCACGACCGGTGCGGCTTGCGCCAACGCCATCGGCCTTGGCACGCCCGTCTACATCGACAGCCTCAACTACAACTGCCAAGGTAACGTCGGTAAGACGTTCACCGCGGCGCAGCTGGCGGGTCAGAACAAGTGCGTCGGAACGTACTACTTCCCGAGCAGTACGAACCGTACCGCGACCTTCCAGCCGATTCAGGGCGGCGACACGATCTGGAACGACCAGGAAATCGTGAAACTGCAGTACACGCACAACTTCGGCTCGTCGGCCTTCGTGCGCGTGTACGGCTACACGTACTACTCGGACTGGCTGCAGAATGGCCCGCAGACCACGTATGCCGACTTTGCCGGCTGCTGTTCTCCGGACTACGAGCTGACCTCGCACACGCGCGGCGGCAGCATCCAGTTCCAGGATCAGATCAACGCTCAAAACCTCGTGAGCTTGTCGGAAGACTACACGACGGCCAACAGCATCCGCGACAATAACTCGTTCTATGCGGTCGGAACGGCGGCAGTCGTCGTCAACGCCGCCGCACCCACGAGCGGGTATTGCTACGGACCGACCGGCGGCGCGCCGATCAACTGCCACGGCAACGTCACGACGTTCGGTACGATCCAGTCGGGTCTAGCTCCGGGCACCACCGGTGGCGTAGCTAACCTGCCGGCCTCGTGTCCGAATCCGACGGTTGGCACGACGAAGTGCGCGTACATGGTCGCCGAGAACGGCAACCATGCCACGTACAACCAGGTCGTTCCGCAGTTCTGGTCGAGCTCGCTGACGGATGAGTTCCGTCCGACCGACAAGTGGCTGTTCAACCTGGGTATCCGTCTCGATAGCTTCACGTTCAACGGCTCCAACACCGATTATGGTGCCGCACGTAACATGTGGACGAACGCGTTCAACATCGACAACTGCGTCAACAACGTCTCCGGTACCGTCGTCGCCAAGACGGGCGCGGTAACGGCAGCTTGTCCGGCGGGTCAATCGCCGGCGTTCTTCCAGAACGTTCCGGCGAACTTCACGTTCAACGTGTGGCAGCCGCGTATCTCCGGTACCTACACGGTGAACCCGACCAACGTCGTACGTTTCTCGTACGGCCGGTACACGCAAGCTCCGAACTCGGCGTTCGAGCAGTACAACACCCAGCAAGAAGACCTCGCCGACTACATCGGAGGCAACTTCTACGCCTTCGGCCGCACGACGCCGGGTTACCCGATCGCGCCGCCGACCTCGATCAACTACGACATTTCGTGGGAACATCAGTTCAAAAACACGGACATGTCGATGAAGCTGACGCCGTTCTTGCGCCAAACGCAGAACCAGATTCAGCAGTTCTTCCTCGACCAGAAGACTGGGTTCGTTTCCGGCTTGAACGTCGGCAGCCAGCGCAGCCAAGGTCTCGAGTTCCTGTTCCAAAAGGGCGACTTCTCGAAGAACGGCTTCGCGGGTCAACTCTCGTTTGCGTACACGGACTCGTACATCAAGTACGGAACGCTGGCGTCCGGTGAGTTCGGTACGACCGTCATCACCGGCACGAACCAAGTCATCTCGCAGTACAACGCGTACACCAAGGCGTGCGCGCCGGGTGGTGCGTACGTCGGCAAGACGGGCTACAACCACGTTCCGCTCTGCGCCACGACCAACGCTGCGGGCAATCCGCAAGTCGCCGCGGCGCCGTGCTACACGACTGCGGGCGCTCCGGTTACGACCGGCTGTACGGCTGCCGACATCGGCAACCCGTACTGGAACAGCCCACAAGGTCAAATCGATCCGAACTCGCAGTTCCCGACGTACGACATCTTCCCGGGCGGCATCGGCTCTTCGGCCTCGTCCTACGGTGCACCGTACGTTGCCACACTGCTCGTCAACTACAAGCACGACAAGTTCGCCATCACCCCGTCGCTCCAGTTCTCTGGCGGCACCCGGTATGGCGCTCCGCAGTCGAACCCGGGTATCGACCCGGCCGCTTGTACCGCCGTTCTGCCGGGCGTTACCGGCTTCAACGGCGGCGGCCGCTACGACGCACAGTCGTGCGGTGCGCTGACGGCGGTTCCGGATACGTACACCGGCAACTTCGACGGCCTCGGTTCGTTCACGCAACCGAACAACATTGCGATGAACATGCAGCTCAGCTACGATGTGAGCCCGCGCGTCCAACTCGTTGGCACGCTCGCGAACATCTTCAACACCTGCTGGGGCGGCAGCACCGAACCCTGGACGTCCGGCAACGGTAACGTCTGCGGTTACACCGTGGGTGGTTTCGGAAGCGAAATCTTCCCGGTCGGCAACATCTACAACCCCGCCGGCCACAACGGATCGATCATTCAACCGATCGTGAAGTACCCGTACGGCCCGCTCTTCGGCCCGTTCAACCAAGACGGCAGCTCGTTGAAGGGTCCGTTCCAGTTCTACGTGACGGCGAAGATCAAGCTCTAAGCTCGACCTTCGTTCGAACGACGAACAAAGAAGAAGGCCTTCGCGTAAGCGGGGGCCTTCTTCTTTTCGCGGAGAAGGGTGTTTAATGAGTTCCGGCGCTGTGCGAGCGCTCTTACTAGCGTCATGCGGACTGCTGGCGGTCCTCATGGCCGCCAACCTGGCTATGTTCGTCGTCGGCCCCGGCTCGCTGCCACTAGTGGGCCAATGGGGCAACACGGTCGGAGGCGCCGGGGAGCCATTCCAACTCACTATTCGTTCGCTCGATCCAGCAGGAGCTTCGGCCGCCGCCGGCCTCCGCGCCGGCGATCGTATCGACATTCGAGCAAACTCTGCACTCGAACGCTTCTGGCTCTTCGGTCAACCGGTCACGGGAACGCCCGTTGTCGTTCTCGCGCTGCGCGGGACGACGGAGAAGCACGTCACGATCGTACCGCGCGCGGCATCCGTTTTTCGACGCTGGACGCTCTCATTGATTCCGATCGGCACGATCTGGCTGATCGCGTTTGCAGCCATGATTGCGTGGCGGCGTTCGAACTTGCGCGAAATGCGTCTCCTGTGCTTGCTGCTCATCTTCTACGCACTCTGGGAAGCGACCAGCCCCCGATTCTTCGCAGCGCAATCGGCATTCGTGTACGTCATCGTCGGTGCGGGAAATGTTCTCGGTATGCTCTCGGTGGCGTTCTTGGCCGCAACCGCTCGATGTTTCGGGTCGCCCCGGTCACGGCTGCGGCAGGGCGCGCAGTTTACGTGTTACGCGTTCGTCGCTATTTCAATGGCGATCGGCCTCGCCCGGCTTGCGGCCATCACGACCTTGCGCGTCGATCCGCTCGCGTTGAGCTCGGTGTGGTCGGGGGTTCCGTTCCTGCTGGCATACTTCGCGGCTGCAACGTGCGCCGTATTCGCGATCCTCGCGTCGGAAGGTGCGGAGCGGCAACGCGCTCTGTGGTCCCTCGTTCCACCCGCTCTCCTCATTGGCCTCGGATCTTTAAGCGAAGCGTCGCAGGCGATCGTCACGAACTACGATCTCGCCTACTTCTTGTACTACGCTGCGAGCCTTCTGGATTTCGTTACGCCGCTGGCGTTGCTCTACGTCGCTCTAAACCGGCGCCTTCTCGACGTCGGCTTCGTTTTGAACCGGGCCACGGTCTTCGCGATCGTCTCGGCGATCGTAATCGGCGTCTTCGTACTGGCGGAGTGGGTCGCGAGCGAATGGCTGGTGAGTGCGAGCCATACGACGAGTGCCGTGGTCGGCATGCTCGTCGCGCTCGCGCTGGGGTTATCGCTGCGGTACATCCACCGATATGTCGATCGCTTTGCCGACCACTTTTTCTTCCGAAAGCGTCACGAAGACGAAGCGGCACTACGCCGCTTCGCGCACGAATCGGCGTACATCACGGATCGGACGGTTCTCCTCGATCGAGCGCTTGCGACCGTCGAGCAGCATGGGAATACGGATGCGTCGATCCTCACGTTCGACGGAGCCGCCTCGTACGCCGCGCATGCACGGTCGAACGGCGCGCCGGCGACCGTCGGCGAAAACGACCCCGCCATCGTTGCATTGCGCGCGTGGCAAAAGCCGGTGGATCTCGAGAAATTTCCCGAGTCGAGTCTGTCCGGTCAGTTCGCATTCCCGATGGCCTCGCGCGGGGCGCTCGCCGGCGTCCTCGTCTGCGGAACCAAACAGGATAGCGAGGCGTACGCACCGGACGAAGCCGACGCATTGATGACGCTCGCGCAAAGCGTGGGCACTGCCCTGGGCGCGCTTTCCGCCGATCCCGCCGACCCAAACGCCATCGCGCGCGAGCTCGCAGCGCTGCGCACAGCGATCGAAGGACTGAAAGCTTAGATCGACGCGGCGATTTTCTGCAGCTCGTCGAGCTGCATTTCGCCGACGAGCGCGCAATTCAAATCGCCGTTCGTCCACGTAAGAATCGTCGTCGGGCCGGCTTCGGCATACTGCCCGTCACGGCCGGCGACGAGCGTGGCTTGTGCGTGGTAACGCGACAGATCGGTCGACGGTGCTTTCGTGTTTTCAAATAGCGACACCGTTCGAACGCCGTCGGAGTAGAGCACGTGCAAGGTCCGAACGCCTTGGATGGTCTCGAGGCTTCCCTCGACCGGAGAAAAGCCGAGTGGGAGAAACTTGGGGTTGTGTGCTGCAAAACCGGCCTGCGCGACGAGCGCGTCAATCGCTACCGAGGGGACTCCGCGTTTCGGTCCCGCGACCTGCGTGAGCCCGGTTGGTATTGAAAAGTCGGCATCCGGCATCGAGCCCGCGTACGTCACGCGCAGGAATCGCATCTCACCGACCAGCGTACCGTCGGCCGCGAACTGCTGCTTGTCCAACACGAGTTTGGTCACGCGGTCGATACGGACGACGAGCATCGAACGGTGGTTGTAATCGCTGACGAACGCCAGCACGCTGGAAGGGCGGCCCGCGAAGACTTCGTCATCCTTGGCGACCGCCTTGTAGTTGCGCCGCAGCAGCAGGTAGTTAGCGGAGAGCGAAGCGGGGTCGGTGAGCGCGTCGTTTTCGCTCGTGACGATCCGCGAGCGCTTGACGTCGATATCGTACGCGCGATTGCCGACGACCACGACGGAATCCCCGCCGACGCTGGCCGGGGCCGAGAACGTCTTGCGCGTGCGATCCGGCGCGCGATGCTCGATATCGAAGACGGACGACTCGGCGCCGTGCGCGCCGATCTTCACGAGTTCGACGGTGCCCGCGTACGAAACGTGCGACGGCGCGTCCATGGCGTCGGCGACGAGCGCGTCCGGCGCCTCGGAGGGCGTCGCGCCGGCGATGCAGGTCGTCGCGGCGAGAACCACCGCGGCGATGGTGACGTTAAGGCGTTTCATCGGCAGCCGGGTGCTCCTCGGTTTCAGTCATGCCGCTGCTCAGCGACTCCGGCAAAGCCGCGCCTTCACCAAATGGCGTCGTCGGGGCGAGGGACGAGTGGTCGTCGAGATAGTAAGCGGCGTCGATCGTCGAGGCTTGCGCGTGGGAGTGCCAGGTGCGCAAGCTCAGGAACGTTCCGAACAGTAAACCGGCGGCAATGGCGGTACCGACGGTGAGCGGTCGCAGCGACGCCGTCAAGCGGCGCCACCACGGGACGTGTGAGGCCGCAACCGCATCGCGAATGCGCAGGACGACGCCTTGCGGAAGGTCGCGCTCCTGGGCGCCGTAATGCCCGCGGATCAGTTCCGTTAAGGACGCCTCGGAATCGTAAGCTTCGCTGCATTCGCGGCACTCGGCCAAGTGCGCGTGCACGGCAGCATCCTCTCCCGCCGGCAGCTCGCCGTGGAGATAGTCCAATAACGTTTCGTGTGACAGATGTTGCTCGTTCATGATGACGACTTCATATACCGTTGGACGAGTTTGCGGAGTTGGCCGCGTGCGCGGTGCAGTCGCGACCGGACCGTTCCGACCGAGCACCCGACGATTTCCGCAATCTCCTGATAGCTGCACTCCTCGACGTCCGCCAGCACCACGATTTGCCGCTGGTCGGGTGAGAGCGCCTGGAGCGCTTTGGAGACCGGCTCGCTGAGGTGCCCCTCGACGTACTCGTCGATCGGAGCAATGGCCAGCGGGCGTTCCCCACGATACTCCTGGGGCGCATTGTCCTCCGGAATCTCTTCCTGATAACGTCCCTTTTGCCGCCGAAGTTCGTCCCGGTAGAGATTTGTTACGATCCGGTAGATCCACGACAGAAAAGAGGTTCCTGGTTTGAAGCTCCTCCAGGCGCGGTAGACGCGGATGAACGCTTCCTGCGTGAGGTCGCGGGCGTCCGCTTCGTTGTGCGTCAAGCGATAGGCGAAGTTATAGGTTGCCTTGCCGTATTGCTCTATTGCACGTTCTAAGAACGCACTCTGTTCGGGCGACGGCGCCTCGAATGGCTTGCGTGGAGCGGCCATAGGTTACAGGCCCTTTATCGCGCCTTGTCGCGGGGCCCTCCCAACAGTTCCCGCCCGGGAATTATCCGGCCGGCTTTTTGCCCCAGAGCACCCGCGCGACCAGCCAGAGGCAGCCCGTGACGATCGCCGTGATGAACCCGAAGAGGGCGAGTTCGAGAAACACGATCCCCGCGAACTGGCTGCCGCCGCACATCGCGACGACGTTGGCCACCAGCGACAGCTTGAACCGCTCCCAGGGGTTGCTTGCGAGCCCGGAAACGGAACGCGCCTCGGCGAGCACGCCGTCCGGATCCCAGTCGCCGGTATCGACGACGTACGCTACCCGGCCCTCCGGGGAGACGATGTAGAGTTTGTCGTCGTGGAGGAAGTTCGACGTACTCACCCGGAGGGAGTTGATTCGAAACGCATTGAGCGCGTGCTGGATGGTCGATCCCTTCCCAGTGAGCAAGCTCCACGTTGCGGAATCGGCGCCGTACTGCGCACCGTATCGGCGCAAGACGGGCGGCGAATCGTACGGCGGGTCGAGCGTAATTTCGATCAGAGCGAATCGCTTGGGATCGAGACGCGCCTGCATGTACGCGAACTTGCCGCTGATCGCCGGGCACAGCGTGCGATCCGGGCACCGCGTGAAGACGAATGTGACGAGTGTCGTTTTGCCGGCGAAGGCGCGATCGAGTCGCAGGAGTGCGCCGTTTTGATCGACCAGCTCGATCGCCGGAAGCGTACTGCGGAGTTCGACTGGAATGACGTGTGCCGGATCGGGTTCTCCGGGCGCGAACGGCCCGGCGACCGTCGCCGATCGCAGCGTCCACGGCTGGGTGCTCCGATCCAGATACGCGTCGATTTGCGTTCCGTTAGGAACGTTCAGCGAAGGCGAGAGGTGAAAGCGTCGCGTGGTCTCGGGTGCAACGGCGGGCGCCGCATCGATGCGCACGATCGCGTCGCCGCCGGGTGTTGCGGCGAGTACGACGCCGTGGACCGGCGCGATGGAAAGCGCGATTGCGGCGATAAGGGCGTGCATCAGCCGAGCGCGTCTCCCGCGGCGCGACTGAGATCGTCGATAGAATCGGAATCGTCGTGAAAGCTGCTCAGGTTGCCGTGCGGGTCGATGAAGAAAATTGCCGATGCGTGTGCGTCGTCGTAGTCATCCCCCCCGCGTTTGCCGGGCACGCGCTGCGCCCACACGTGGTATGCCTGCTCGACGGCGTCGATTTGCTCCGGCGTACCGGTCAAACCGACGACGCCGTCTCCGAACTTCCGCAAGAATCCGTGCAGCGCCGCGGGGGTATCCCGGCGCGGATCGACGGTCACGAATGCGATCTCGACGTTGCCGGCGCGCGTTCCCAGCGCCGCTTTTGCCTTGACGAGCTTCGCAAGCGTCAGCGGGCACGTGTCGGCGCAGTGCGTGTAGCCGAACGTCATCACCACGGCTTTGCCGCGCTGAGACGAGAGCGACCATGGGGCCGATGCATCGCTTTGAAGCGTAAAGTCGGCGGCCGGATTTCCGCGAGCGCAGCCCGCAAAGGCCAGAGCAAGCGAGATCGCGAGCAATCTTCGCATAGCTGATAGGTTAGCGTACCCGCGAGAATCGGCCCTCCTAGGAAGGTAGGGGCGCGGGCGCTCGGCAAGGAGGCCCGCGATGAACGCTGCGGTCTTTGTGATGCGCGTGGTCTTGGGCGGCCTGCTAGTTGTGACCGGCGCGCTGAAAGTCGGCCACGCCCCCGACCTTGCCGCAGCCATCGCCGGCTTTCGCCTGCTCCCCGCCGGGGCCGTCGGCCCGCTCGCTCTGGCGCTGCCGTTTTTCGAACTGCTGCTCGGCGGTTACCTCGTCGCCGGCCTGTTCACGCAAGCGGCCGCTATCGTCGCAGGGGTCCAGTTCGTCATCTACGCGGGCGCGATCGCCTCGGCCGTCATCCGCCACATTCCCGCGAACTGCGGGTGCTTCGGGCCGCACGATACCGCCGTAGCCGATTGGCCGCACGTCGCATTCGATCTCGCGCTCGCGCTCCTAAGCGCGTTCGTCGCGTATCGTGCCCCCGGAATTCCCGCCATCGATCGGAGACTACGACCCCAATGAACCAACGCTCGCTGACCATCATCACCGTCGTCATCGTGCTGCTCATAGCCGCCGGCGCGGGCGGGTGGTACTACCTCCACCCATCCAAGCAGCTGCAAAGCGCATCGCAATCTCCGGTCATCGGCAAAGCCACCGTTGGCGCAACGGCGCCGGAGTTCGAAGTCGCGACGACCGCCGGTCTATTCGATCTGGCGAAAACCGACAAGCCGGTGTTTCTCGAGATCTTCGCCACATGGTGCCCGCACTGCCAACGCGAAGCGGCCGTCATCGACAAACTCTACGCGAAATACCAATCGCAAATGGATTTCGTCGGCGTGTCCGGCAGCGAGACGGCGATGGACGGAACGTCCGCCGCCAGCCAAAACGACGTCTTAGCCTGGATCCAGAAGTTTGACGTGAAGTACCCCGTCGCGTTCGACCCTGTCGTGATAACCGACGAACCGCACTCTGTCGCCGGCCTCTATCTTCAAGGCGGTTTCCCGACCATCGCGGTGATCGACAAATCGAAGACGATCGTGTATCTCAACAGCGGCGAGATCGGCTACGACGAGTTAGCCGGCGCTATCGAGAAAGCACTGCAGTAGCGAGTCGGCGGACGGCGTTCCTTACTTCGTCCGCTGGGGCTGCGGAATAGCCGAGAATGAACCCGGAGCAATCCGATCGTTCCAGGCAGCAGCTCGACAACGGGTGGACGGTGATCTCGTCTCTGAGCGACGCCGTGATCGCGACGTCGTCGAACGGTTGAAGCGCTCGGAGCGCGAGATGCAATCCGGTGCGCGCGGCGTTGACGCGAAAAGCGCGATCCAATTCGGTCTCCTTGAGCGCCTGTACTAATGCTTCGCGCCGGCTTTCGTAAATTGGCGTCGTGCGGTGAATGTGGCGCGCGAAGTGCCCTTCGGCGATAAACGATGCCAACGTCGCTTGAAGGAGCGGCGGGCTGCCCAAACTGGTAAGGCGGCGGGCGATCCAAAACGCTTCCAGCAAATGATCCGGAACGATCAGATACGACAACCGCAGTGCTGGGGCTAAGGTTTTGCTGAACGTTCCGAGGTAGATAACGCGCTCGTCGCGATCGAGCGAGTGCAGCGCCGGCAGCGGCTTTGCACCGAAATAGTACTCTCCGTCGTAGTCGTCTTCGATCACGTACGCGTTGTGCTCGACCGCCCACTCGAGAAGTTCTGCCCGGCGCCCCCGGCTCATGACACAGCCGAGCGGGAACTGATGCGACGGCGTGACGTAAGCGAGCGAAGCTGCGGGTGCGTGCTCGATGCGCAAGCCTTGATCGTCGACGTCGACGGGCATGACCTCGAGGCCGAGCAGCTCGAATAAATGCGGCGCCCACAGATAGCTCGGATCTTCAAGGACGATGCGTTGCCCCGGCGCCGACAGCACGTCGGCGATCAGGCGCAGAGCGACCTGCGTCCCCTCGACGACGATGACGTTGCGCGTCGCGATCGCGACGCCGCGAAATTGCCGGACGTGTTGCGCGATGGCGTCGCGAAGATCCGGCAGTCCGAGCGTTGGTCCATAGTCGAGGTGGTGCCGGAAATGACGAAGGTGGCGGCGCGTGAGCGTTTCCCAAACTGAGAACGGTAAAATGGTCCGGTCCGGACTCCCGACCCGAAGCGCGCCGCGTCGCCGAGCATAATATTCGAGTCCGCTCGTAAGCGAGAGCAGGCGCTCCGCGCTCGCCGGCATCGTGTGAGCACGCCGCTCCCGTTGCGGCCGGGTCTTCGTGATCGTTTGCGCGACGAACGTTCCACTCCCCACATGCGCTTCGACGTATCCCTCGGCGACGAGCTGGTCGAGGGCGAACGTCACCGTATTGCGGGAAACACCGAGCCGGCGCGCGAGCTCGCGGCTCGGCAGCAGCTTCGTGCCCGGCGCAAACACCGACGATTCGATTGCTCCGCGCAGACGCCGAACGAGCTGCTGACCGAGCGGCTCGCGCGACTCCCGGTCGGGGAAAAGCGGTCCGAGTTCAATTGGCTCTTCCATTCATGGAATTATTGGCGCGTTACATGGTGCCTTTCCTGGTCTAGAATCAAGGCAATGCTCGCCGATTCTCCCCGCGGACCCGCCGCCTACACGTTCGGATGTTTCCGCCTCGATCCCGCGCGGCGGCGCCTGTTCAGCGGGCAGGAGAGCATCTCGCTGCCCGAGCGCACTTTCCAGCTGCTGCTTCTATTGATCCAGGCGGAAGGTGACGTCGTCAGCAAAGAGACCCTCGCTGCGAAGGTCTGGCCCGAAACGACCGTTACCGATGGCAACCTTTCGCAGCATATCTACCTCCTTCGGCAGACCCTGGGCGAGCGGGCGAAAGATCGCTCGTACATCATGACGGTCCCGGGGAAAGGCTTCCGGTTTGCGGCGCCGGTCGCCGTTGCCAGCGCCGTCATTTCCTCGGATCCGGTCGAACCGGTGACCTCCTCGACGGCGACCTCCGACGATATGCTGGGCGGCGGCCTCGAAACGCTTCGTGAATATTGCCGCGGAAGCCAGTTGCTGGAACGGCGAACGGCGGCGAATCTTTGGGCGGCAATCGAGGCGTTCGAAAATGCGATTCGAATGAACGTCGCGTACATGCCGGCACTCGTCGGGCTCGCGCGGGCGTACGCGGTGCTGGCCGAGCTCGGACACGTACCCGCAAAGCCGGCGTTTCAAAAGGCGCGAAAAGCGATCGCGCGCGCCCTGAACGTGGAACCGTCGTGCGCGGGTGCGCACGCCGCGCTTTCGGAAATCTTGCTCTTCTCGGACTGGGACTGGGACGGCGCACGAAAAGAGGTGGAGTACGCGCGGCGGCTCAACCCTGCGTCGGCATTCGTTCGGAGCAGCGCGGCGTCGCTGTCGATTTGCGAGGGCGCTCACGACAAGGCTCGCATCGAAGTCCAACGCGCGTTGATGCTCGATCCTTCGTCGCGGCCTCTGCTGCTGCTGTTCTCGCAGGCGCTCATCCACGCCGGCGAGTTTCACCAAGCGATTCCCTGCCTATCGAGCCTTATCGAGTTGGAGCCGGCATTCCACATCGCCCGGCGGTATCGCGCCCAAGCGTACCTTCTGGCCGAGGAACCCGCCAAAGCCATCCGCGATTTGCAGCCGATGCCGCAAGAACGCGCCGAGGATCCCGCGTTTCGTCTTCCGATGCTGAGCCGGGCGTTCGCGGACTATGGCGACGCAGTGCGCGCTCGCGAGCTGCATGAAAAACTGCTGGAGATGAGTTCCACCAACTACGTCGGGCACTGGAACGTGGCCCTATCGGCGATCGGAATTGGCGAAGAAGAGGAAGCGATGCACCGGCTCGAGCGCGCGTTCGAAGAGCGCGAGCCGTCGATGGTGTTTCTCAAAAATCTTCACTGGTTTACGAAGATCGAAAAGAACGCGCGTTTCAAAACGTTGCTGCACGATATCGGCGGAGCGAGGGTCGTGGGACGGGCCGTGCATCCGATTAGCGGCGTCGCGTAACTAGTTGAACAAACTTGTAACTTTTTGAACAGGCCGGCACGGCGGCACCATACAACGCTTGTTGGATGCGTCCAGCGAAGACGCACATCACACGACGTTGGAGAAACACACTTAAGTGAAACGAATGCACATCGCGCATCTCGTTACCGCTCTGGTGCTGCTCGTCGCTTTCGTCAGCCAGGAAACGTGGGCACTGGCAGGCACGACGGGCGGTTTTACCGGTACGGTAGTCGATGCAACATCCTCAGCGCCGCTCGCGGGCGTGGTCGTAACCGTTTCGAGTCCGTCGCAGACGGCATCCGTTACGACCGACGCATCGGGACGCTTCGCATTCCTGACCCTCGCGCCGGATACGTACACCGTGTCTGCCACGAAGGATCAATACCAACCCAACAGCGAGTCGGGACAGATCGTCTTCGCCGATACGGTGCAGACGTTCACGTTCCGCATGCAAAAATCGCTCACCACCATCGCGCACGTTACCTCAACCGGTGCGGGCGCGCTCGTGAAGAGCGGCACCACGGCCGACGTCTACTCGGTCAACGCGGCGGCGCAGCAAGCGGCTTCGGCCCTCGGCGGCGGCGGCGCCTTGAACTCGGCGTACTCGGCCGTTGCATCGGTTCCGGGCGCGTACGTTCCCGGCAACCAGATGGGCTACTATCAGACCGTCGTTATTCGCGGCGGCGACTACGACCAAGTCGGATACGAGTTCGACGGTGTTCCGGTGAATCGTTCGTTCGACAACTATCCGTCGAGCTCGGCGTCATCGCTGGGCAACTCGGAAGTCCAGGTCTATACGGGCGCCACGCCGGCGAACTCGCAGGGCCAGGGCCTCGCGGGCTACATCAACCAGGTTATCCGCACGGGCACGTATCCGGGCTTCGCCGACGGCCAGCTCGGAATCGCGACCCCGGCGTTCTACCATCGTGCGATGGTCGAAGCGGGCGGCGCAACGCCGGACCGCCTCTTCTCGTACTACGTAGGCGTCGCCGGTTACAACCAGGCGTTTAACTACGTCGACAATCAGAACGGTTCGAGCCTCGACAACTGGGTTGGCGCGCCGATGAGCCTAGCTGGCAACATCAGCTTCGCTCCCACGGTCAACTACCTGGTCGGCGCGCCCGCGTCGTTCCAGTACTTCATGGGCCCGTTCAACTACGCCGCGCTCTCGATGATCTCGGCGCGCGACACGGTTGTGAACTTGCACTTCGCGATCCCGCACAAGAAAGATGGCGGCCGCGACGACGTGCAGGTGCTGTGGGACAGCGAATCGCTCCACAACAACTTCTACAGCAACACCAGCGACATCACGTCGACGGCGAATTGCGGCGGTCTCACGACCGGTGCAGCTTGCGCCAACGCCATCGGCCTTGGCACGCCCGTCTACATCGACAGCCTCAACTACAACTGCCAAGGTAACGTCGGCAAGACGTTCACCGCGGCGCAGCTGGCGGGTCAGAACAAGTGCGTCGGGACCTACTACTTCCCGAGCAGCACGAACCGTACCGCGACCTTCCAGCCGATTCAGGGCGGCGACACGATCTGGAACGACCAGGAAATCGTGAAACTGCAGTACACGCACAACTTCGGCTCTTCGGCCTTCGTGCGCGTGTACGGCTACACGTACTACTCGGACTGGCTGCAGAATGGCCCGCAGACCACGTATGCCGACTTTGCCGGCTGCTGTTCTCCGGACTACGAGCTGACCTCGCACACGCGCGGCGGCAGCATCCAGTTCCAGGATCAGATCAACGCTCAAAACCTCGTGAGCTTGTCGGAAGACTACACGACGGCCAACAGCGTTCGCGACAACAACTCGTTCTACGCGGTCGGGCCGGCGGCAGTCGTCGTCAACGCCGCCGCACCCACGAGCGGGTATTGCTACGGACCGACCGGCGGCGCGCCGATCAACTGCCACGGCAACGTCACGACGTTCGGTACGATCCAGTCGGGTCTGCCTCCAGGCACCACGGGCGGCGTAGCTAACCTGCCGGCCTCGTGTCCGAATCCGACGGTCGGAACGACGCAGTGCGCGTACATGGTCGCCGAGAACGGCAACCATGCCACGTACAACCAGGTCGTTCCGCAGTTCTGGTCGAGCTCGCTGACGGATGAGTTCCGTCCGACCGACAAGTGGCTGTTCAACCTGGGCATTCGTCTGGACAGCTTCACGTTCAACGGCTCCAACACCGATTATGGTGCCGCACGTAACCTGTGGACGAACGCGTTCAACATCGACAACTGCGTCAACAACGTCTCCGGTACCATCGTCGCCAAGGCGGGCGCGGTGACGGCGGCTTGTCCGGCGGGTCAATCGCCGGCGTTCTTCCAGAACGTTCCGGCAAACTTCACGTACAACGTGTGGCAGCCGCGTATCTCCGGTACCTACACGGTGAACCCGACCAACGTCGTACGTTTCTCGTACGGCCGGTACACGCAAGCTCCGAACTCGGCGTTCGAGCAGTACAACACCCAGCAAGAAGATCTGGCCGACTACATCGGCAGCAACTTCTATGCATATGGCCGCACGACGCCGGGGTACCCGATCGCGCCGCCGACCTCGATCAACTACGACATCTCGTGGGAACATCAGTTCAAAAACACGGACATGTCGATGAAGCTGACGCCGTTCTTGCGTCAAACGCAAGACCAGATTCAGCAGTTCTTCCTCGACCAGAAGACTGGGTTCGTTTCCGGCTTGAACGTCGGCAGCCAGCGCAGCCAAGGTCTCGAGTTCCTGTTCCAGAAGGGCGACTTCTCGAAGAACGGCTTCGCGGGTCAACTCTCGTTTGCGTACACGGACTCATACATCAAGTACGGAACGCTGGCGTCCGGTGAGTTCGGTACGACCGTCATCACCGGCACGAACCAGGTCATCTCGCAGTACAACGCCTACACCAAGGCGTGCGCGCCGGGTGGTGCGTTCGTCGGCAAGACCGGCTACAACCACGTTCCGCTCTGCGCCTCCACGAACGCTGCGGGGAACCCGCAAGTCGCGGCGGCGCCGTGCTACACGACTGCGGGCGCTCCGGTTACGACCGGCTGTACGGCTGCCGACATCGGCAACCCGTACTGGAACAGCCCACAAGGTCAAATCGATCCGAACTCGCAGTTCCCGACGTACGACATTTACCCCGGCGGCATCGGCTCTTCGGCCTCCGCCTACGGTGCGCCGTACGTTGCGACACTGCTCGTCAACTACAAGCACGACAAGTTCGCCGTGACCCCGTCGCTCCAGTTCTCCGGCGGCACCCGGTATGGCGCTCCCCAGTCGAACCCGGGTATTGACCCGGCCGCTTGTACCGCCGTTCTGCCCGGCGTTGCCGGTTTCAACGGCGGCGGCCGCTACGACGCACAGTCGTGCGGTGCGCTGACGGCGATTCCAGATACGTATACCGGGAACTTCGACGGCCTCGGCGCGTTCACGCAACCGAACAACATTGCGATGAATATGCAGGTCAGCTACGATGTGAGCCCGCGCGTCCAACTCGTTGGCACGCTCGCGAACATCTTCAACACCTGCTGGGGCGGCACGCAAGCACCCTGGACGTCCGGCAACGGCAATGTCTGCGGTTACACCGTGGGTGGTTTCGGAAGCGAAATCTTCCCGGTCGGCAACATCTACAACCCCGCGGGTCACAACGGGTCGATCATTCAACCGTTGGTGAAGTATCCGTACGGCCCGCTCTTCGGCCCGTTCAACCAGGACGGCAGCTCGACGAAGGGTCCGTTCCAGTTCTACGTCACGGCGCACATCAAACTCTAGAGACATCGGCTCTGGATACAAAGGGCCCCCGTGCATGCGGGGGCCCTTTGGTATCGGCCGGTTTGGTGCCTAGTCCATCGGCGGGAATGTGTAGTTTGGCGGCGGGACCACCGGCGTACCGACTTCGAGTGTGATCTCCTGGTGCGACATCAGCGGAATCGCGCGAAGGTCGCCGGTGTAGGGCGCGCCGTTCACGTACGCCGTGACCGGGCCCTTTGCGCCCGCCACGTTGTTGTCCGTGAGCGGCTGGCCCCAAATGTCGAAGAGCATGCCGAGCGTAAACGGACCGCCGGCCGGCGCTTCGATTTGCGGTGCTTCGATGTGGATGATGCCGCTGGCGTCGTGCGTGTGAATCCAGTACAGGCAGCCCTGCGGATTTTCCGCACTAGCGAGACCGAAGCCGATGCCTTGCGGAACCTGCACTTGCTTGCCGTTGATAAAGAGTGCGAGATGCGGGTGGATATGCAAGGTTGCGTATTCCATGCCGCCGCACGAAATGCCGTCGACGGGGAGGCCCATACCGCCCTTGGGGGCATCGGGGATCTTCGATTTAAAGTACGGGGTTCCGATCTTCGCGCCGTCGGCGAGCACGATCGGCTTTCCGGATGGACTCGGTCCCGGCGTTGGGGTCGCAGTAGCCGCGACCTTCATTTGATTCTGGTGCCAGTTCATCGCGCCGAAGATCACGATCACGAGCGCGACGGCGACGCCGACGCCGATGTAGACGAACGTCATTGGGTCGCGACGCGGCGGCGGAGCGGCGCCACCCCGCAGGTCGCGGCGGCGGTCGGCACGAGTCGGTTGTGACATAGTTCCTCTAGGCGGGTGCGGGGAGTGGAGAAGCGACCGGAGCGTCGCTTGGATCGAGCGATCGCGCCGGCACGAGATAGTTTACGACGTAATCGGTAACCGCGTCGGCGAGCGCGCTGACGGGGCGGTCGTACCCGGTTGCGCGCAGGCGATCGATCGTCGCGCACGTCGAGTACTGGTACTTACCGCGCAGCTCTTCGGGCATCTCAATGAACTCGATGCGCTCGGGTGCGTCGAGCGCGCGGAAAATCGGCCGCACGAGTTCGAGCCAGGTTTGCGCTTTTCCCGAACCGACGTTATACAGGCCGCCGGCGCCGGACTCGGCGAGATGCAGCGTCATATCGACGGCATCCTTGATGTAAATGAAGTCGCGGCGCTGTTCGCCGTCGCGAAACTCGCTGCGATAGCTCTTGAACAGCTTGACGGTTCCCGTTTCGCGAATTTGACCGAACGCTTTGTCGACGAGGCTGCGCATCGAACCCTTGTGGTCTTCGTTAGGCCCGAACACGTTAAAGTATTTTATCCCGCAGACGCTATCGGCAAAGCCGTTGCGAGCCGCGTAGAGATCGAAGAGATGTTTTGAATACGCGTACATGTTGAGCGGGCGCAGCGAGCGCAGCTCGGCAGCGTCGGAGAGATTCTCTTCGAGCGCGCCGTAGGTCGCGGCGGAAGAGGCATACACGAAACGGATATCGCGTTCGATCGCCCACGCCGCAAGGTGTTTGGTGTACTCGTAATTGTTGCGCGCCAGGAAGTCGGCGTCGCGCTCGGTGGTGGCCGAGCACGCACCGAGGTGCAGCATCGTCTCGACGCCGCCGAAGTCGTCACCGTCCATCGCGCGCGCTTCAAACTCGTCGGCGTCGATATAGTCGGCAAAGCGCAGCGGTACCAGGTGGCGCCACTTTTCGGATTCGTCCAGGCGATCGACGACCAAAATGTCGTCCAGACCGCGGCGATTCAATGCCCAAACCAGCGCACTGCCAATGAGGCCTGCGCCGCCCGTGACGACGATCGTGCCGCGCGAGAGGTCGTGCATAACGAGGGCCATTATCCCGCTTAACCAATCCTGAGTCCTCCGATAGAGGTCTCTTAGAGGGCAAAAATGCGAGCGGGTCGCAAAAGTGCCTCGTGAGAAAACCGGTTTGGAGCGCGTTCGCCGCGCTGCTCGGCGCGGCGTGCGCTTTTTGGGCAGCCGGAGCACTGGGCAGTGAGCCGCTTCGGGGCGTCTTTGCCCTCCAGGGCGGCGTACCGAAGACCGATGCGTATCTCATCAACGCTCAGGCCGGGGGCAACCCGTTGGCCCGGCAACTCGACCTCTGGCTCACGCCGGCGGGTGCGAGCACGCCGATCCACACCTACGACATCGATATGACGAAGATGCTGCACGCCGTCATCATCAGCGACGATTTCCGCGTCTTCATCCACGCGCACCCCCAACTCGAGCCAAGCGGACACTTTCTCTCCGCGCAGACGCTTCCGCAGCCCGGTCTCTACCATCTGTTTGCGGACGGCGAGCCGAGCGGCGCCGGCCAGCAAGTGTTCCGTTTCGATCTGTTGGCGGGTCCGCCCGTGCCGAACGATTCGCGCGCACGCGACCTGAGCGAGCGCAGCACGACCTGTGTGGTCGATGGGTACACGGTCACGCTGTCCAGTTTGGCGCTCAAGGCCGGCGGTGAGTCGATGCTCGACGTCCACATCTTGCGCGGCGGAAAACCGGCCTCCGATCTGCATCCCTACCTTGGCTCGCTGGCTCACGCAGTCTTCATCGATGCGAACGATCTTACGTACGTTCACGTGCACCCGATGCCGCTCGGTGCGAACGGCGGCGGAATGGCCGGGATGCGGGGGATGAGCGGTACGGATATGAGCGACGAGGAGTCAGCGCCGGATATGACGCTTCACGTCAGCGTTCTGGAGCCGGGGACCTACAAGCTTTGGCTGCAATTTGCGGGCGGTGCCGGGCTGCACGTCGCGCAGTTCGTACTAAACGCTTCGTAACGCCCAGCTCCGAAGGGCTCGCTACGAACTCGAGCAGGAAGCACACAGACCGTAAAGCGTTACGTCGTGCGTTCTTATGCGGAATTTCGGCGGCACGAGTTTGCGCAGGTTGTCCATGCAGCCGGCGACATCGAAGACGCGATCGCACTTCTCACACTGAAAATGATGGTGATGCTCCTTGTCCGACCGCTCGTAGCGAGGGGCCTCGCCGGGAATCTCGACCGCTTGGATCCAGCCTTCTTCCAAAAAGGCGCCGACGGTCCGATACACGGTCGCAACGCCCAAGCCGTCGACCCGGCTTGAGGCTCCTTTCAGCAACTCGGCGATGCTCAGAGGGCGCTCGGCGCGCTCGAAGACCTCGCGCAGCGCGTCTCGCTGCTTCGTTTTTCGGTTTGATTGAATCGTCACTGCTCGTCCTCGTTCGCTCCCTTCAACTGGCACCAGGTCGCCTGCCTCTCGGGTTCGGCGACTCTTGACTATTTGATAACGAGAAGCTATTATCAAAACATAAAACATGCCGTCGCGCCCTAGGGTTGCGGCGAACTCAAACCACTCCTAAGGAACGGAAATGAACGATTCCCTGCGACGCCGTGCCGGCGTCGCGCTGTTGACTATTGCCCTCTCGTTCGCGTGTGCCGCGCCGTCGTCTGCAGGCAACGCGAGCGCCTTCCTCACCGGAACCGTGACGAACAAGGGGGTGCCGGCAGCGAACGCCGAGGTAACGGCGTCGGCAAATAATCTGTCCGTGAAAGCCGCGACCGACGGTAAGGGGCGCTTCTCGTTTCCGCCGCTGGCGCTTGGAACGTACGAACTCGAGGCAAAGTACGGCAATCTGCGCGGCGGCGTACGCGTCGATCTCGGAAGCGGCGGGGCAAGCGTGGCGATCGTGTTAGCACCGCTTACGGAAATCGGGCACGCCGTCGTCAGCCGTTCGCAAGTAACCCGCGGGAGCGGAAGCGATGTGGTGCTGAACGCCACGGACCTAACGCAGCTGCCCTTCAACAACAGTTTCTCCGAGATGGAGATCCAGATGCCGGGCGCGGTACGCGGCGCCAACGGCGTCGTTCACATCAACGGGGACCACGGCGTCATCAACTACACGATCGACGGCGTCGCGCTCCCCCAAGAACTCAACCGGGACATCGGCGGAGAGATCAATCTCAACGATCTCTCGTTCGTCGACCTCATCGAGGGTGCGTATCCGGCGCAATACGGCCTGCGGTTCGGTTCGGTGTTCAATATGTCGACGCGAGCCGGGACCGGTCCGGCGGGCTTCGACGGGTATGCGTCGTTCGGATCCTATTCGGACGCACAGACGACGTTCGGCTATCACGCGCCGATTGCCGGCGGCGGCGGGTACTCACTGGCCTTCAGCGGCGACCAATCGACCCGCGGGCTCGACCCGCCGAACTTCGACTCGCCGCACAACGCCGCAAGTTCGGTCAGCCAGTTTGCGCGCCTCACGCTGCCGAGCGGCGGAAACAACTTTACGAACGTCACCTTCATCAACAGCAACAGCACGTTTCAGATCCCGAACGACGTCGACAACGGCGAGCCGGCGTCGACGGACGACAACGAGACGCAAGCCGACACGTTTTTAGCCGTCCAGTTCCATCACCCGATCGGCACCACCGGCGTGATCTCGTTCGGCCCTGCGTACAAGGCCTCCAAGATCCAAGACTTCGGCGATCCGGCGAATGACTTCATCTACGGCGAGGCTCTCAACGTCGAGGTTCCGCCGTACGGCAACGGCGGCAAATCGACGGATTGTGCTACGGCCCTCACGGACCCGAACGTCGACTATCTTCCCACCACGTGCGCCTATTCGCTTGCCGACCAGCGGACGGCCATCGATTACATCATGCAGGGCGACTACAGTCAGAGCTTCGGCCGTCACACGATCGGGGCGGGCGTGTCGTACGATCTCGCACAGATATCGAAATACTACGCGATCACGCTGCAGCCGAACAATTTCTTGGCACCGATCCTGACGCCCAACATGCCCGGCGCGCAGGCGACGGTCGTCGACAACGCCCCCAACCTCGGTAATACATACCAATCGTACGTCCAGGACAGCTGGCGAATGAGCGACTTGTACGAAGCCGACTACGGCCTTCGCTACGACTTTTTTACCGTTAAGTCGACCGGGTTTTCCCAAGGCTTCGGGGCGTTCAGCCCTCGTTTGAAACTCACGCGCTTCTTCGGGAAACGTGCGAGCATCTATGCGTACATCGGTCGATTCTTCGAACCGTTCTCTCTCGAGAACGTCAGCCCGTCGGCGGCGTATCTGCTCAACCTCCCGCTGCAGCCGGCCGTCGCCCAATTCGATCTGAAGCCGGAACGCGACACGCAGCTCGAGTTCGGAGGGCATATTCCAGTCGGTTCGGGCGACCTCGGCTTTCGCGTCTGGCAGAAAAATGCAAACGACCTCATCGACGACACGCAAGTCGGCGTGACGCTGCTCCATCAAGACATCAACTACGTCCTCGGCCGGCTCTCGCAGGAGGCGATCAACTACGTCCAACCTCTAGCGCGGAACGGACGGCTATACTTCTCCGCCGCCCACGTCGTGTCGGACAACTCCGGATGCGAAACGCAGCTCCTGGCTCCGTGCTTCGGAGCTCCGACCGGCTACACGCCGGCCGACCACGAGCAGAGCTGGAGCATCGCGAGCGGCGTGCTGCTCAACAATCGTCGCGGCGGCTGGTTTTCCGCCGACGGCGAATACGGCAGCGGCCTGTCCTCAGCGATCTGCCCCGACGACACCCCCGGCGATTGCAAGCGCACACCTCATACGACCTTCAACGTCGAAGAAGGCATAGCGGTATCGCCGAAGACCGCACTAACCTTCGGCATCCAAAACCTCCTCAACGATCGCTACTTCGTCACGCTCCTCAACGCCCAAGGCAATCACTACGCGCCGCCCCGGACCTTCAACATGGGCGTAAGGGTGACGCCGTAGCTAGGAATGCGGTGTCGGCTTGACGCGAAGCGTGGGCTTCGTTCCCCCGGGCGATTTCCGATTTTTTCAAAAAAGCCCGGAGGGCGTACTTCCTTTAAAGTTTTGAAAAAACGGTTAAGTAGAAAAAAACAGGATGTTTTTTTCGAGCGGTCGCCCGGGGGAATGAAGCCCACGCTTCGCGTCAAGCTGCTAGCCCCACATTAAAACGGAGCCTGCAGCCTAAATAAGAACGTGCGGCCGTTCGCGATCTGCGTTGTGTTGAAGCCGTTGGCGACTTTGAGAACGTACTGGTGGTTCAGTAGGTTCGTGATGATGAGCGATGGTGCGATACCGCGATCTTTCTTCGCATTCCCGGGATTCAGGTATTTGCCGAAAGCGACGTCGAACGTGGTGTGCACCGGGAGGCGGCCGGATAAGACCGTGTTTGAGTCTTCGAACTCGACGGGGAAGCCGCTGCCGTAGTTGCCTTGCAGCGTGGTGTACCATTGGCGCGCGTTGCCGAATCGCCAGGTGTAACCGGCGGTCGAGACGACGGTTTCATCGTGATCTTCCGGCGAGAGCTGCGAGACGAGGCTCTGGCCCGGCGGGTTGACGTTCGGCGGGAAGAGGAACGTCGAACCCGAGACGCCGGCGGCGTACGAGCCCGAGTACGTCAGCGTGTAGAACCACGTGTTTTGGTTTGGCATTCGCTGCTGCAGGCGCAGTTCGGCCCCGTTGTCGATGCCGATGGCGTTGTTGAACACGGCGAAGAGCGGCGTATTCAGGAGTTGCGTCGTGTCGAGAATATTTACGACGCTTTTCCGGAAGACGTTCACCGAACCGGTGAAGTTCTGATTGAACGCGTGGTCCAAGCCGATCTCGAAGTACGCATCGCGTCTCGGGCTGCAGATTGTAGACCGGCGTCCCGCTGCATCCCGAGAGAAGGACGCAATCCTGGCGTACGTCTTCCAGACAGCGGTGCGGCGTAGAAGCGGCCGTAGAAGGCGTGCGCGGTGTTCTTGCCGCCGTCCCATACGCTGATCGCCGATGCGCGGCGAGAACATCCAGCCGCTGGTGTATCCGGTCGAGTGGTCGTAGCGCAGGCCGTAGTTCAGCTGGACGTTGGTGCCCATCTTCCAGTTGTCTTGCGCGTAGATGCCGACTTGCGATCCGGCTTGCGCCTGCGCCGGCGACGCGATCGGTGTAGTAGGGCTGCTCGTGCTTCCCGCTGTTTGCGCAGTCGGGGAAATAGCATGCGAAGGTCTGGCTAGCCGCCAGGTTCTCGCGGTTGACGTCCAGGCCGACTTTCCATGCGTGGTTCTTCGTGGCGCGGAAGTCCGACATGCGCAAACCGAGATATTCCGCGTACGTGTTCGACTGAAGGCCAACGTTGTGCAGTGGGGCGTCGTCGTCGGCGGGTTGCGCAGCAAGTCGCACAGACCGCGTCGGCGTCGAAATTCGGGGTGAGACCGAGCACGTCATTGGCAAGGTCGCCGTCGTAGTCGATCTTCGTCGAGCGCCACCACGGGACGACGCTGAAGATTCCGTTCCCGTCCTTCGAGGACTCGGTGTACGTCAAGTGCGAGAAGCGATCGTATTCGCGCTGGACGTCGTCCGTGCCGGCCGGCGTCGTGATCGGGTCGAACTCGTTATTCGGATCCACGTTGATTGGGATTTCGAATTGGGCGAGCTGGTTCGAATAGTCGAACGCCAGCGTCGTGCGCGGGTTTAACTGCGTGATGAATCGGAGAAACTGATCGCTCTGCGACGAATTGTCGTGGATTGGATCGAAGGTCGGGGCATCGAGCCCGCGCGTGGTGCTTTGCGTGTTCGAGTTGAAGAATATTTCGCTGGAACCGAACTTCGCGGCCGTGTCCAGGCTGCCTTGATACTGGTTCTGGTTGCCGACGCCGCCCGTGAACGTCCCGTAGATTCCGTCGGGGATGTCGCTCGGGCGATTGGTGATGATGTTTACGACGCCGCCCATACGGTCGCCGCCGTATTCGGCAGGAATCGCGCCGGTGAGCAGCTCGATCGAATCGATGTTCTTCGGGTCGACGATTTCGGCGAAGTTCGAGGTGGTCGCCAGCGGCAGCGGCGCGCCGTCCAGGTTGTACGTCACACCGTGAAAGCCGTTGATAACCGGTTCGTTATACGAGAACGGAACGACGCCGGGCAGCGTGGCGAGCGTCTGGTCGAGGGAGTTTTGAACCGGCGACGTTTGTATCGCCGCGCGATCGAGCTGATGGACCGACGGCGCGTAGGACGACGGGCCCGTGTTCGAGTGCGCGACGACCCGCAGTATTTGCGATTTCCGTCAGCGATTTCACAATCGCTAAGTTGACCGTCGACACGCTATCGCTGGTAACGGTCACGTCGGCGTTGGCCGGCGGAAGAGTCCCGGACGTGGCCGTGAGCACGTAGCGGCCGAACGGGATCTGCGAGAAAACGTACGCGCCTTTCGCGTCGGTCGTGGCATCGAACTTCGAACCTTCGCCCGCGAGCGTGACTTTCACACCGGCGGTGGGCTTGCCCTCAACGGTGACGACACCTCGAACGATAGTGCTGGTCGCAGCGAATGCGGTGAGCGTGCACGAGCACGCTAAGATAACGGCGATCGACGCCGCAAAAAAACGGGACATGGGTCCTCCTCGGGACGGATACGGTGCGAACGAATTGGGGGCGCGCTTACGCGCGCGGGTCGTTCGCGAGTCGGAGGAGGACGGGCGAAGCGCCGGCGCAGCGAGGGCGCGAGCGCGACGACGAAAACCGGCGCGGCGCGGCGCAGCCAGAACGGCGTGCGGGTCGCGTAGGCCGGGCGCGAGATGGCGACGATGGCACCGGCCAGCGTCTTGATCGCCGCTCGGGCCAGTACCAGAAGCAGCGCGGCCGAGCCGACGATCGCCGCGACCAACGGCCAGAGTGCGGTCGCGGCATGGGCGGGCTCGAGGCGTTCCCCGAGGGTGAAGCACAGGGCGGTGGCGACGAGCACGGGGGCCAGGCCCGGCAGGCGTCCGGTCAGCCGGGCAGCCAGAACGCTGCCGTCGGCGGCGTGCCGGGAACCGGTCCAGGCGAGAGCGCCGAAGGCCACGAGCAAGCCGCCCAGGGCCGCTACGGCCACGGTGACGAGCTCGCTGTGGAACGCGCCGCCCATTTCATGCGAGCTGCCGTAGAGCGCCGTGTGGGCGCCTAAGGAGGCAAGCAAGCCGAGGGCGAGAGCGCCCGGAAACTCCCGGAGCTTCATGCCGGTTCTTTTCTACACGGGTACAAGGGTTGGCCTTGAGCCCGCGTCGTACTGAGGTGGCCCCCCTCCCTTGCCGGCGCCCCCGGCCGTGGGAAAGGGCACCCGAAGGGAAGCCACCGGTTGCATTATGAGCGCTCGTTCGTCAGTTGAAAACGCCGACACCGTAGGACTGGTCTGCGCCCTGTTAGTGCGCTTTCCGGAACTCGCGTCGATTCGGTCCATGCCTAACGATCGCACGGTGCGATTGACGTTCGCTGTGAGCCGCCGCCTCGACCGCGCGGCTCAGGCTGCCCTGAGCGAGTCCATCGACGACCACGTCCGCGGGTTTCTGATGTTCGGCAAGGCCGAGCCCGAGTCGCTGACGATCGAGTGCGAGGGCGATCGCGCGATGACGTTCGTGCACGTCACCCGCGACCTCGAGACGTTCTCTAAGGAAGAGCTGGAACTGCACGGCGGATTCTTCGCCGAGCGATTTGGGGACGCGCTCGTTCGCAATCCGGTTCCGGACGACCAGTTCGACGAGGATCCCACCGTCGGTGACGAGGCGGCTTTCGCGGCCGTCGAGGCGCTTTGCGATCCGGACCAATCCAAGAGTCTCGTCGGATTCCGCGAAGAGAAGCGCGTGCTCGTCTACTTTTTGAAATCGGCTAAGAAAGCGAAGGCATCGGCTCGCCGCTAGGAAGTTCCACCCTCAACCTCTTGCTCATCGGGGACGTCGTCGGATCCCCGGGCCGCGACGCCCTTAAGCGCTGCGTCGCTCTCGCTCGCGAGCAACATCAGATCCATGCCTGCATCGCCAACGGCGAAAATGCCGCGGGCGGTTTTGGCTTGACCGCCCAGACCGCCGAGGAGATGTTCGCCTCGGGCGTCGATTTCATCACGAGCGGCAATCATATCTTCGATAAGCGCGACTTCAAGACGTACCTGGACAACACCGATCGCGTCATCCGGCCGGCCAACTATCCCCCGATGACGCCCGGTCGCGGGAGTGGGACGCTCACGGTCGACGGCGTGACGATCGGCGTGCTCAACGTCATGGGCCGCACGTTCATGCCGACCGTCGACGACCCGTTTCGCTGCGCGGATGCGCTCGTCTCGGATCTGCAGGCGTTAACCCCGGTGATCGTCGTCGACATCCATGCTGAGGCTACGTCGGAGAAAGTCGCGATGGGCCGCTTCCTTGACGGACGCATCTCGTGCATCTACGGGACGCACACGCACGTGCAGACCGCGGACGAACACGTTCTTCCGGGTGGAACAGCGTATATCAGCGACGTCGGCATGACCGGTCCGACCGACGGCGTTATCGGTATGGAGCAAGGGGCCGTACTGGACCGCTTTCTCACCGGGCTCTCCGAGCGCTTCAACGTGCAGAAGACCGGCCCGAAACAATTTTGCGCGGCGGTGGTTCGCATCGATCCCGTCACCGGCAAAGCCGCCGACATCAAACGCATCTTTCAACGAGGACTTCCGTGATCGTCGATTTCCACTCGCACTCGAACAAGAGCGACGGGACGCTTACGCCCCAGGCTCTGGCCGACTTCATGCGCGAGCGCAAGGTCGATATCTACTCGATCTCCGATCACGACACGCTGGCGGCCTACGGCGATTTCGAACCGCATCCGGGCGCGCGCGTCATCCCCGCCATCGAAATCAACACGACCTGGCGGGCGAACGAGGTCCACGTGCTGGGCTACAACGTCCCGCTCGGGGGGTCGGCGATCGACGAGCTGCTCGAATACAATCAGGCCGAGCGGAGCAAACGCGCCGAACGCATGGTGACGCAGCTTCAGCGCGGCGGGGTCAGCATTACGCTGGACCAGGTTCTCGCCGAGGCGGTCGAGGCGGACTCGGTCGGGCGCCCGCACGTGGCCAAGGCGCTGGTGCGTTCCGGCATCGTGCCGGACATCGACAGCGCGTTTCGCCAGCATCTCTCCGCGGGGAAAGCCGGCTACGTTCCGCAGATCTACACGACTCCGGAGAAAGCCATCGAAGCCATCCGCGCGGTCGGCGGCATCGCCGTGCTGGCCCATCCCGGCCGATTGAAAGACCGCTCCATCATCGACGCGTTAGCACCCCGGGGCCTACAAGGCCTCGAAGTGTTTTATCCGCTGCACGATGAGGACGACGTCGCCGTCTTCCGCAAGAAAGCCGAAGAGTACGGACTGGTGATGACCGCCGGCATGGACTTCCACGACATCCGCTACCACACCAAGGGCGTCGGCATGGAAGTCGAGGAGCAAGACCTCGAGCCGTTTTTCAAACTCGTGGGCCTGAACTAGGAGAACGCTTTTACGCTGTCCGGGCCGCATTTGGCTTTCATTGCGGCGATGGCTTTCTGTTTTGCGGCGGGATCGGTTCCAGTGATGTCTTCCATCGTGTGCATCTCGTCGGCGCTTAGCGGCGGATCGTACGTTCCGATGCCGATGTAAACGGGCTGGCTTTTGCCGCCCATCGCCGCGGCGCTCGGCTGCGTGACCCCGACGGCGCTCGTGCCGTCCGGAGCGAAGATCTCATTGCTCGTCATGATGTGCGTGTGGAACGCGCGTCCCGCGTCGATTTGAATGCCCCCCGGCATCCGCTGCGCATACCAGGCGAGAACCGCTTTCGGATCGGCGCCGACGGTATACGTAGTAACCGATTCTTTGTGTCCGCACTTCGTTTGGTTCATTTGGCCTAACAACGCCGATTTCGTCGCGCCCGGATAGACGGGAATCGCGGAAGAAGCCGCCTGTGCGGCGGGTGCCGACGAGTCGGCTGGCGCGGCTGGTGCGGAGGATGCTTGTGCGTTGGTATCTTGGGAGGACGCCTGGTTCGCGGTGTTGCTGCTCCCGGAGCAGCCCGCCACGGCGAACGCCAGTCCAAGTATGACGAGAGCCGATGGTTTCACATGTACTCCAGTTTTCGGAAACGAGTGGATGGCTATCGGGCGAGCGCTTCACCCACGGTACGGCGTACGGCAGCAAGGAGCGTGCGGCCTTCGTCTTCATAGCGAGCAAGCAGCGTCGATTGCTTTGCAATCGCATCCCCATCGCGGATGTAACGGTGGTTGATCCGAACGTTGTAGCCGCACGCCGCGAGGCCGGCGTAGGCGAACTCGGCGGCGCAGCCGATATCGCTCATCAAGTTCTTGTTGGGGACCGTCATGAGCTGGTTGGAAAACCGCAGGACGTCGAGCGCCAGTCCCGCGGCGTGCAGCGGCTCGGCGGCGGCGCCGGAGAGCGCATTCTCGACCGACGTCGATCGGGCCGTTTTCTCGGCGTCGTTCGATTTCGGAAGCGCGTGGGCGGTCATGACGCGCGCGAAAGCCTTTTCGTCGCGGTCGCGTGCGGCGAGCAGATCCGCGCGCAGGGAATCGGCGCTCGAGACGATGCGCGTGACCAGCTCGTGGTAGGGCGCATATTTGGGGCTTTCCGAGTAGATGCGCCCGACCATGGAGAGCAGCGCCGCTCCCGAGGCGGCGACGATGGCAGCGGCGCTGCCGCCTCCGGGGGTAGCGGCGCTCGAAGCGAGCGCGTTCAAATAGCCGTCTAGCGTTTCCACGTCCGCTGGAGGTTAGGCGAACCGTTAGCCGGGCCTCTCACGAGCGCGGGGCAAGGACGCTCCTGCGACCATGGTCCGCGCGCCCGGCGGCGGAGGTGGGGTATGCTCCGGCGAAGAGTCCGGGCCCATCCCGCTTCCTGCCCGTGGCTAGCCTCGCTATGCCGTCATTAGGAGTATTTGAAACCGTGCCCGTATTGGACAAAACCGCCGGAGACGTCAAAGACCGCAGCCTTGCAGAAGCGGGCCGTTCGCGCATTGCGTGGGCGGGCGCCTACATGCCCGTGCTCGCGCAAATTCGCGACCGCTTCGAAATCGAAAAACCGCTCAAGGGCGTACGCATCGGCGCGTGCCTGCACGTCACCACCGAGACGGCGAATCTGATGCTGGCGCTTAAAGCCGGCGGTGCGGAGATCGCGCTCTGCGCGAGCAACCCGCTCTCGACGCAAGACGACGTCGCCGCGGCGCTCTGCGACTACGGCATTCCGACCTTCGCCATCAAAGGCGAGGACAACGAGACGTACTACAAGCACATCGAATCGGTCATCGCGACCAAGCCGATGATGTCGATGGACGACGGGTGCGACCTCGTGACGGCGATCTACACGAAGCATAACGCGCTGATCGCCGATATGATCGGCGGCTGCGAAGAGACGACGACCGGCGTGATCCGCCTCAAGGCGATGCAAAAGGACGGCGTGCTGCCGTATCCCGTCGTTGCGGTCAATAACGCGCTGACGAAACATATGTTCGACAATCGCTACGGCACGGGACAATCGACGCTCGACGGCATCGTTCGCGCGACGAACATCTTGCTCGCCGGACGCACGCTCGTGGTCGTCGGCTACGGCTGGTGCGGTCGCGGAATCGCGCAGCGCGCAGCTGGTATGGGCGCCCACGTAGTCGTGACCGAAGTCGATCCGCGCAAGGCAATCGAAGCGCAGATGGACGGCTATCGCGTTATGGTGATGAGCGATGCCGCCAAGATCGGCGACATCTTCGTGACCGTGACCGGCAACTATCACGTGATCCGCGAAGAGCATTTCAAACTGATGAAGGACGGCGCGATCGTCTGCAACTCGGGGCACTTCAACGACGAGCTCGACATCGACGGCATCAAGCGCTTGAGCAAAGGTATGAACGTACCGCGCAACTTCGTCGAGCAGTACGAACTCCACGACGGCCGTAAGATCTGCATCCTGGCGGACGGGCGGCTCGTGAACCTCGCGGCGGCCGAAGGCCACCCGCCTTCGGTGATGGATATGTCGTTCGCCAACCAGGCGATGGCGGCGGGCTTTATCGCTCAGAACTACAAGACGATGGAAAAGAAAGTATACGACGTTCCGGTCGAGATCGACGAAGAAGTCGCATCGCTCAAGCTCTCGTCGATGGGCATCGAGATCGACGTCCTCACGCCCGAACAAGTAAAATACATGGCTTCGTGGTCGGAGGGAACCTAACGTGGCGTACAAGCGGCTCTTCACGTCGGAATCGGTGACCGAAGGCCACCCCGACAAAGTAGCGGATCAAATCTCGGATGCGATCCTCGACGCGCTGCTCGCAGCAGATCCCGCGTCGCGCGTCGCCGTCGAGACCTTTGCAATCACCGGCCAAATTCATCTGGCCGGCGAGGTGACCACCAAGACCTACATCGACATTCCGAAGATCGTTCGCGAAACGATCAAAGAGATCGGGTATACGAAGTCGGCCGTCGGATTCGACTACGAGACGTGCGGAATCAGCGTCTCGATCGACGAGCAGTCTGCGGATATCGCGATGGGCGTCGACAGATCGCTCGAAGCCAAGGCGGGCAAGGACGACGAGTTCGAACTGACCGGTGCGGGCGATCAGGGCATGATGTTCGGCTACGCGTGCCGCGACACCGACGAGCTGATGCCGCTGCCGATCGTTCTGGCGCACAACCTCACGCGCCATCTGAGCGCCGTGCGCAAGAACGGCGACATTCCGTATCTGCGTCCAGACGGTAAATCGCAAGTAACGGTCGAGTACGACGGCGACAAACCCGTGCGCGTCGAGGCGGTCGTCATTTCGACTCAACACGATCCCGACATTCCGCTCGACGTTATCCGTCAAGAAGTTACCGAGAAGGTGATCAATCACGTGATTCCCGCGTCGCTGCGCGACAAGAACACGCGCATCTACGTGAACCCGACCGGACGTTTCGTCATCGGCGGCCCGAAGGGCGATGCCGGTTTGACCGGGCGCAAGATCATCGCCGATACGTACGGCGGAATGGCGCGTCACGGCGGCGGCGCGTTCTCCGGAAAAGACCCGACCAAGGTCGACCGTTCGGCTGCGTATGCGGCCCGGTGGGTCGCAAAGAACGTCGTAGCGGCCGGCCTGGCCGATCGCTGCGAAGTGCAGGTTGCGTATGCGATCGGCGTCGCTCGTCCGATGAGCGTGCTGGTCGAGACGTTCGGCACGGCCAAGATCGACGAAGAACTGATCGCCAAAGCCGTGATGGACGTCTTCGACCTCCGCCCGGCCGCGATCATTCACAACCTCAACCTGCGCCGTCCAATCTACAAGCAGACGGCGTCGTACGGGCACTTCGGCCGCTCCGATCTCGATCTGCCGTGGGAGCGGTTAGACAAAGTCGAGGCTCTGCGTGCAGCCTGTTCGTTCACCGGTGAAGCTCTCCGCGTCCCGAACTTCGCGAAGTAAGGAGTCGACGTGAACATCGCTCGCACGTTCCGTCCGGCGGTGGTTGCGGCGCTCGCGTTCTTGGCGTTCGGAGCCGTCGCGCTCGCCGCGACGATCCCGAACGGCACAACGTTTATCGCCGTGACGCACAAAGGCATCAATTCGGCAACGCTGACGACCGGAACCGACTTCAAGCTCCACGTCGACGATCCGTCACAGCCGGCGTTGGCCGGAGCGCTCGTCGTCGGTCACGTGACGGGTGTAACCGGCCCGGGCGGAATGTCGCGCGCGAGTATCAGCTTCGTCTTCGACTATATCCGGCTCTCAAACGGGAAAAAAGAGCCGATCCACGCGGCGGTCGTCAGCCGGAACGTGACGCAGACGAACACCGCGCAGCAACGCAAAGAGCAAGTCAAGTTCTCGTTGCCGCCGATGCCGAACGGCACGGTTACTCCCGGACCGGTTGCATGGCAGATGCATTTCCACGGCGGAGACACGTCGCCGTCGATCACGCCGGGACCCGGCGGCGGCACCGGCGGCGTCGTGTACGCGCAGCAGCCCAACGAACAAATCGTCATCCCGCCGGGTTCGCCGGTGACCTTGAAGTTAACGGCGGATCTCACCACGCCGTAGGAGACGACACGCTTTGAAGATTCGCGGCGCAGTCACCACTCTCACGGCCTTCGCTGCGATCTTAGCATCCTATGCGGCCGCCCCGGTCTCGTCCGTGGCGGCCGCGAAAATTCCGCTCGACTACAGAGCCTACGATTCGTGGAACGTGATCCGCGCGACCGTCCTTTCACAGGACGGCGCGTGGCTTGCCTATGCGCTGGTGCCGGAGGACGGCGACGGGGCCGTCGTCGTGCGCAACAACGCATCCGGGCACGAGTTCCGCGCCCTTCGCGGCGTCGATCGCATCGCGTTTTCGGAAGACTCGCGCTTCGTCTTCTATCGCATCGCACCGCCGGCCGCCGACGTGTTCGCGGCAAAACGAGCGAAGAAGAAGCCCGACCAAATGCCGAAATTCGGCTTCGGCGTGATCGCGCTTGCGAGCGGCGCCGAAACGCGCGTCGAGCGCGTGAAGAGTTACGCCGTCGCCAAGCACGGCGCGAATTACGTCGCATACCTGCTCGAAGCGCCGCCCGCGCCGAAACCGTCGCCGGCGAATTCACCGGCCGCGAGTCCGGCACCGTCTCCGACCCCGCCGGCGACTCCGTCGCCCTCGCCGGAGTTGAAGAAGGTCGAAGACGGCACGATGCTGGTGCTGCGCGACCTGAGCGCCGGGACTACGCGCGAGTTTGCGCTCGTGAGCGACTACGCGATCAGCGACGATGAGAAGTACCTGGCGTTCCTGACGCAAAGTGCGGACGGCGAACACGACGGCGCGTACGTTTTGGCGCTGCATACGGACGGAATTGCCGTGCCGGTATCCGCGCTCGCCGCTCCCGGGCACTTCGTGCAGCTTGCGTTCGCGCGCGATCGCGACACGCTCGCCTTTCTCAGCGACCAAAGCTCGTATGCGTCCAGCGGCGCGCCGCAGTACGAAGCGTTTCTCTGGTCGCCCGGCGACACGACGGCGCACGCGGTCGTACACACGGGGATGCCGGGCATGCCTGCCGGCGATGCGCTGAGCGCGAACGGTAGCGTCGCCTTCTCGTACGACGGCACGCGCTTGTTCGTCGGCGTCGCGCCGGCGCCGACGCCGAACCCGTCGGCGTCGCCGATCGAGCCGATGCAAGTCGATCTGTGGAACTGGCACGATCCGCTGTTGCAGAGCGAGCAAAAAGTCGAAGCCGAGGAAACGGCGAAGCGCACGTATCCCGCGGCTTTCGATATTGCCGGCGGACGCTACGTGCAGCTCGGCGACCCGCGCATGTACGTCGTCGACGTGAACCGGAACGACGACTACGCGCTCGGCCGCGACGAATCGCCGTACTATCCGCAGCGCTCGTGGTACGGCGACTATCAGGACGACTATTTGGTGTCGCTGCGCGACGGGTCGCGGCGCTTGATCGCGCGACGGATGGCGGAAGGCTGCGAGCTTTCACCCGCCGGGAAGTACGCGCTTTGTTACGATAGCGGCACGCGTGCCTGGTACACGGTGCGCTCGAGCGATGGCCGGCGCGTCGACCTGACGAAGCACCTCGGCGTCGCGTTTTACGACGAACTCGACGATCATCCGGCGCCGCCGCCCCCGTACGGATCGGTTGGATGGGCCGCCGGTGACGCACGCGTGTTCATCTTGGATCGCTACGACATTTGGTCGTTCGATCCGAGCCGCGGCGACGCGCGGCGCCTAACCGGCGGCTACGGCCGCTCGCACCGAATTCGTTTAGACTACGTTCCGATGGATCCCGAAGCCGGTGCGATCGATCCTGCGGCTGCGTTCTTTATGCTCGGGGTGAACGAGCGCACGAGAGCCGAGGGCGTCTATCGCCTAGCGAGCGCGCACGACGGGCAGCCGCATCAGTTGATGGTTGCCAATAAGCAGCTGCACGAATTGCTGAAAGCAAAGCGCGCGCCGACGACGGCGATGACGCAAGAGCGTTTCAACGAGCCGACCAATCTGTGGCTCGGGACGACCGCGTTTGACGATCTCAAGCAGGTGAGCGATGCGAACCCGCAGTTCGCGAAGTATCTTTGGGGCACCGCCCACCTCGTCCACTACGTCAGCGAAGGCAAGCACCTCGACGGCCTCGTCTACCTGCCCGACGGGTTCGATCGGCACAAAAAATATCCCATGCTGGTGTATTTCTACGAGCGCTTCTCGGATTCTCTCAATCACTTTTACATACCGGCGCCGGGAACGTCGCCGTGCTTTCCGCGCTACGTGAGCAACGGTTACGTGATGCTCTTTCCCGATATCGCGTACACGACCGGCCACCCCGGGCGTAACGCGCTCGACGCCGTCGGCGCGGCAATCGATGCTACGGTGAAGGAAGGCGGCATCGATACGAGCCGCATCGGCGTCGCCGGCCACAGCTGGGCGGCCTATCAGATCGCGTACATGATCACGCAGACCCACCGGTTCCGCGCGGTCGAAGCCGGCGCCGCGGTTGCCGACATGATCAGCGCGTACGGCGGGATTCGCTGGGGCAGCGGCCTCGTCCGCGAATTCCAATACGAGCGTGGCCAAAGCCGGATGGGAACGACGCCGTGGGACCGGCCCGACCTCTACATGGCGAACTCCGCGCTCTTCCATATTAAGAACGTCACGACGCCGTACCTCACGATCGCCAACGACAACGACGACGCGGTGCCGTGGTATCAGGGCATCGAGTTCTTCACGGCGCTTCGCCGGCTAGGTAAGGAAGCGTACCTCTTCGTGTTCAACGGCGAGTACCATAACTTGCGAGGGCGCGAACAGCAGAAGTATTGGACGGTTCACCTTGATGAATACTTCGATCACTTTCTCAAGGGCGCCCCGCAGCCGGCCTGGATGTCGCAGGGCGTCGACTACCTCCACCGGGGCGAACGCAACGTGCGTCCGCTCTTCGGGGAGACTCCGTAGGAATTTGATAGGGGTTTGATGGGCGGTTTGATGGACGGGTGCGTGAAGTTCGGGCAGAATCGAGGGGCATGAAGAACGTTCGATTTTCGGTTCGCGCGCAGCTCGGCGCCTTCGCGCTCGCTTTGCTTGCTTTTCCGCTTGGCGCCCTGGCGCAAGGCGCGCAGCCTTCGGCGAAGGTCGATCCTGCGATGGTCGCGACGGCCTATAACCTGATCGAGACGACGTTCTATAAGCCGATCGACGGCAGCGTTATCCGCTCCGGTGCCGACGCGGAGATCTTGGCGTACGCCCGCAAACACGGCGCCCCCAAGACGGCGTCGATTCCGTCGGCATCGGCGAGTGCCGGCGCGGCATCGATCGTTGCCGACGTGACGGCCGTCGCGAGCAAATATCATCTCGACGAGAGCGAAACGACGTACGCCGCGCTGCACGGCATGGCAACCAGCACGCGCGATCGGTGGACGGAGTTCTTCACGCCAAAAGAGTTTGCATCGTTCGACGCGCCGCTCGATCCAAAAGCCATCTTCGGTATCGGCGTGCTGATCGACGTCGAGCCCAAGACGAAGTTTGCGCGCGCGTTCTACGTCGTTCCGGACGGCCCCGCGGATAAGGCCGGCATCACGAGCGGCGATCTCATCACCGCGGTCGGCGGTACGTCGACCCGCGGCTTGCTGCAGCCGCAGGTGACCAAGCTGCTGCGCGGGCAGGAGGGAACGATCGTGCACGTGAGCACGCGGCCGCCGGACGGCGCGCTGCGCGATCTGTCGCTCACCCGCAGCAGCGTTCGTCCGCCGACGGTGTTTGCGAAGATGTTTCCCGATAAAGTCGGCTACGTGTTCGTCTCCGTCTTCGCGCAGCCGACGGCGACGGAGTTTGCAGCCGCGCTGGAACGGTTACAAAAGCAAGGGGCGCGGTCGCTCGTCGTCGATCTTCGCGACGACGGCGGCGGATACGTGTTCGCCGCCGTATCGATCGCCTCGCACTTCTTTGGTTCGGGCCCGGTGGTGACGACCGTTCCCCGCGACGGCAACGCCGTGACGGAGAGCTCCGACGCTGAAGATCCGCAGGTCACCATACCGACTGCCGTACTCGTCAACGGTTACACGGCCTCGGCTTCCGAGATACTCTCGGGCGCGCTGCAAGACAATCACGTCGCAACGCTCTTCGGTACGCGCACGTTCGGCAAAGGCGTGGAGCAGACGCTCACCCGGCTGCCGGGAGGCGCTGCGATCAAAATCACGACCGCGCGATATCTCACGCCGGCAAATCGCGACGTCAACGGAAAAGGCATCGACCCCGACTTTCGCGTGACGCTGAAGCCGCATTCGATTCAGGGCGACCCGCCGAACGACGCGCAGCTTCAGGCGGCGCTGGACTACCTGCGCCGGCAAGTTGCGAGTGCCCCTTGAGATCGACGCCGCATACACCTGCCCGTACTGCGGCGAAGAAAATTACACGGGCGTAGACCCATCGGCCGGTTCGCATCAGCGGCTGGTCGAGGATTGCCCGGTTTGCTGCAGTCCGATCGCTTTTACGATTCGGGTCGATCGCGACGGCGATGCGATCGTCGAGTCCGCCGAAGAAGCTTGACCACGTAACGCTCTTCCGGGAACAGTCCGCGCGAAGCGCCGCCGCTACGGATTGGGCCCAGCGAACCAAGCTCTTCGTAAGCCGCGAACAATTCCGGATGAATGTAGCTCTTGCGGCAGACCGCCGCCGTGTTCCCCAGCCGTAAGGCGACGTCTTTGATGGCTTCCAGCATAATGGTTTTGCGCTCGGCGGCCGTTTCGCCGGCGCTCTTTTCCGCGAGGACGACGGCGCAGTGCACGGTTCCGACCCACGTACGAAAATCTTTCGCAGTGAAATCGTCTCCGGAGATTTCGCGTATATAAGTGTTGACGTCGCTCGAATCGACGCCGTGGACGCCGTCTTCGTCGATGTATTCGAAGAGCTGCTGGCCCGGAATGTCTTGGCAGGCGCGCACGATTTTAGCTAAGCGCTTATCGTGCAAGCCGATGGCGTGTTTTATTCCGCTTTTTCCGCGGAACGAAAACGTGACCGTACCGCCGCGGACGCTCGCGTGTTTCTTTTGAAACGTCGTTAAGCCGAAGGCGTGATTGTCGCGTGCGTATTCGCCGTTACCGACGCGGATCGTCGTCGTCTCGAGCAGGCGCACGACGACGGCCAGAACCTTTTCGCGGGGCATCCCGGCGAGCCGGAGATCCCGGTCGACGCGTTTACGCAGGGCCGGCAGGGCCGAAGCAAAATCGACCAATCGCCCGTATTTCGTGTCGTCGCGAACCTCACGCCAGCGGGCGTGGTAGCGATACTGCTTGCGGCCGCGCGCGTCGCGACCGGTGGCTTGAATGTGACCGTTGGGCGCAGGGCAGATCCAGACGTCCTCGTAGGCAGGCGGGATCGCCAGCGCACGGATGCGCGAAATCACCTCTTCGTCGCGGATCGTTTTGCCGGCGGCATCGACGTACGCGAAGTGTTTCCCCGATCGCTTACGCCGCAACCCTGGCATCGTATCCGAGACGTATCGCAGCCCGGCGGATCGCGCGGCGTCGGCCGGCGTCTCATTCATGCCGCGCTACTTTCCCGATTCAGGCGGTAAGTAAACGCTCGGCCAGTTTGCGCGCCCGGTCCAACACGTGCGGCGAGCCGCTTTGCTCGAGCACCAGCGTTGCTTCGCGCAGCGCCCGGCGCGCCAGGCTGCGCTGAGGCGTTGCGGCGAGAGCTTCGGCATTGATCAGCAGTGCCGTCCCGACCAAGGACGCTTCGCCCGAGCGCTTCGCGACGCTGACGGCCGCGCGCGCGGCTTTGCAGGCGCGTTTTGTGTCGCCGACTTGCAGCATTACTTGCGCTTCCACGAGAATAGCGCGCGGCCGCAAACGTACGTAGTTTCCGTTGGATCCTTTAACTTCGCTTAGCAGTTTCAACGCCTCGTCGAGCCGGCCGGCACCGAGCGCGATCTTTGCCGTAAGAATCGCAATCCGGCCGAACTCGTCGTGCGACATGACCGAGCGCGCGGCCGCCAAGGTCTCCATCGCCCGATCGCAGACGGAGTGCGCTCGCCCTTGCCAAAGCTCGATCGCGCAGTCGTTCAACGTCGACGCGATGACGATGCGCATCAGTCCGCGCGCGCGGCCGAGTTCGACGGCCAGCCGGTGCTGCTCCGATGCCGCGTCTAAACTTCGCGGCATCATCATGAGCGTGACGCCCAGCAAGTTCGGCAAGTAGGCGGCAAACGTTTTTGCCGGCCGTTCGCACCGGCGAATGACCGCCTCGGCTTCGTGAAGCGAGGCGAGCGCCGCTGGGAAGTCTCCTTGCGTGTGCGCTGCGGTAGCATGCTGCGTGAGCCCCATCGAGAGCGCTTCCCAGCGTTCGTCATTGGATTCAAGGCAGGAGCGAAGCGCGTCCAGCAGCGGCGATCGCTCCACGCTGCGATCGGAACCCTCAAGCAATTCGGCCGCCTGCAAGAGGGCGAGGTCGAAGCGAGCGCGCGGGAACGCAGCTGCCCGTTCCAGCGTCGTTGCAACGCCGCGGGCACGCGCGAGTGCGCGCCGTATTCGCGCGCGTTCCCCGCTCTCGCAGGCGGTCTCAAGCCATCGCGCGATTGCCCGGAAGCGATCGTCGCACGTCGCGGCGGTCGCGATGCCGCCGAGCAGCGCTTCGACGTCGTCATATTTCCCAACACCGGCCAGCGCCTCGGCGATTTCGAAACCGACGTGCGCGGCGCCGTCGACGCTAGGCGGCACGCTTCGCGCGCGCAGCAGGTCGTCGAGTTCGAGCGCCAGCGCGTCGAACGCCAGCGCGCGGTCGCGATAGAATTGCCGGCGCGCGATGCCGATATCGGCCGCAACGCGATCGTGCGAGCCGCCCGCGAGGTCGCACCGCTCCACGATTGCCGCCGCGCGGCGCATATGCTCGTTGGCGGCGTGCGCGCCGGCGTGCGAGCACATCGACGCCAGCGATGCGCGCACGATCGCGAGAACGCGATCCGCGCGTTCCTGGAGCGCGGCCACATCGGCTTTGCTTTCACCGACCAGGCGCGCCGCCAGCGGATCGCGGCGAAGCGCTACCGGGTTCCCGAGGACCCGAAGCAAGCGCCGAACGTCGCGCGAGGAAACGGCCATTCGGGAGCGTTCGCCGGACCCGTCGCGCTTCATCCGTGCAGGGGCACTTTCGTGGCACTAATGGCACAGGAGCGATGCGCGCTCGGGCGCATTCTTTTGGCATGAAGAACTACGATGTACGCGCCGCATTTGCAGCCCTTTCCGCGATCGCGCTTCTAGCGACGGGAGGGTGCGCCGCCGGCGGCGTCAACGCAACGCCTTCGCTCACCGCAGGTTCTACCGCCGCTGTGCCGGCAGCGTCGGCGGGACTGACCTACAAGGTGTTTACCGCCGGAACGACGCCGGGCTTTCCGTCAAGTGCATTTGCCGCCGACATCACGCCCGGCCCGAACGGTACGATGTGGTTCACGGACGGCGGCGCGGCGCCGGCCATCGGTCGTATTTCCGCTGCTGGAACGATCAAAGAGTTTCGAAACGGACTCATGCCCTACGCGAAGCCGTTTCGCATCGCGCTCGGCGCCGACGGAAACATGTGGTTTTCCGATGCGGGGAATTTGGCGATCGGGCGCATCACGCCGAACGGCAAGCTGTCGGAGTTCAGCGCTCCGAATCCAAATCAGATCGGCGCGCGCGGCCTTGCGATTTCAAATGGAACGCCATGGTTCATCACGTGCGGCGGCAACGCCGTGTTAGGCAGCGTTTCCGCGCAGGGAAAATTGTCGATGGAAACCGTTCCGACTGATCTCAGCCCTGACGGAACGCTTGCCGCCGACGCGCGCGGAGATCTCTGGTTCCTCGCGGTCGACCAGAACAGCGCCGGCGTCGTCGTCGAGCGACTTCCAAGCGGACGTTTGTTGAAACTGCCGATGCATTTGGATCACGGGGCGGAACCGTGCTGTCCCAACGAAGCGCCACGCCGGCTCACGATCGGACCGGATGGGCACCCGTGGTTCACGACGCAGTACTTCGCCTCGGATTCCGGAGCGAACTATATCGGGACCGTCCGTTCGGGGAAAGTGGTGCTGTTCAAAGTAAAAGGCTACGGCACGACCGGCGTCGCTTATCCGAGCGGTATTGCATCGGGGAAGACGCTCTGGTTCACCGGCGGCAATCCGTTCGGTTTGAGCGGCGGCCTCTGGAATGTCGGCGCGAAGGGCCGCCAAATAGCGTATAAACTTCCGTATAATCCGTTTGGGCTGACCGTCGACGCCGCGGGTAATCCATGGTTCACGGCGACCTTCAACTCGACGCCGAGCCAGATCGTCGAGGCGATCGTCAAGTAGTGCTGTTCGTCACTTGATCGGGAGTCGCGCTCGTCGAGCCGTTGCTGGTGGACGCCGCCTCCAGCCATTCGTCCTTTAGAACGATCCGGCGCATGCCCTTCGGGTACGTGCCGTCGGGGTGTGCGGCCAGCCAGTCTTGCGCGAGAACGGTCAGGTACTCGAAATGTTGGAAGATCTGGTTTCCCTTTCGCGCGCGCATCATCGCCATATATGGGGCCAGCATCGTCCAATCGGCGACGATCGCACTGCCCCACAACTCGAAAACGAGACGCGGCTCGATCATGCCGGCTTTTACCAGGGCGCCCATGCCCTCGTAGACGTTTGCGACGGTGCCCATCTTCGTCACCGCGGCGCGATTCTCGGCGGTTCTTTCGGCCGGGTTGTGCAACTGGTGGCGGAACGTTTTATCGTTCAGGTGTTCGGTTATTTTTGCTCGAACGAAAGAACGCGCCGCCTGGAATTGCTCGCTTTCATACGTTTGGCGCAGTTCGTTGAGCATGGAGATTCGGTTGCTGCCGGCCAAGTGGCGAAGCTGAACGATCGCCGCGACGGCAGTCGCCGCGATGACGATGAACGTGCCGAGTACTCCGATCACATTGAGCAATTCGTAGGACATGGCAGACCTCTTCCGCTAGCAGATAAGTTCCTGGCTTCCCGCGCCCAGACGTTCGCTTGCGGGCTCCGAGCCCTATTCCTGCACTTCGCCACCGTAAACGAGGGACCGGCGTGGGCCGTCGTCGCCAGCGATCGTAAACGAAAGGTAACCCTTTTCCCCGAGGGCCCCCGAGCGGCAGGGGCGCGACCCGTCCCGCAGAACCCAGGGGCCGACCCAGGCACTTGTGCCGGGGCCGCCCCTCTAGTAGAATCCCCTAGTCCGTTCCGGATTAGCTCAGTTGGTAGAGCAGCTGACTGTTAATCAGCGGGTCGCTGGTTCGAGTCCAGCATCCGGAGCCATTTGACCGGCGAAATCCCTCGTGAAAGCGAGGGATTTCGTGCATTACGTGCCCTAGCGGTTGGAAGTGCCGGCTAATCTGGCACGGAAATGGCACATCTTACAAGTCGATGATGACAGAGCTTATTGCTGGGTTCCATGACTGAAGCGTGACAGTTCGAGGCGCCTCCTCGGCCGATTCGGGATACCCCAGGTATTCCGATCAGTAGTATTGAGATACGCGTCAGCTCTGGGTGCGAATCCTCTCTTGTTGCGCAGATTACGCGGAGTTTACTTCACCGCAAGGGCTACCTACTGCGCTGGGCGGCCTTGCGGTGGGCTTCCATTGCGTTAGTCACCCCATCCAGGGCGTGACGCACGGCGTAGCGGTAGGGATCGCCGTGCGGCCGGCTTCGATTGGCTACGGTGAGCCCGCCGACACGCCGAAACCAGTTTTGGGACGAGAGGACGAATCGCGTCGTCGATCCGCCGGCCTCTGCGCCCGAATCGCTCGCACAGCTCGTTTAGCGGTTGCGCTCGGTTCGTTGTGACCTGGCGCTCCCCCGAGTCGGAGCCCGGCAGGGGCAGACTGTCGGACAATTGGAGCGTCTCGTCTACTCGACCGGATGCTCCCCGGCGTCGCGCTCGCTTATATAGTCGAACTCGAGGCGTTTAAATAACGCGATGTCTTCCAGACTGACTTCGGCGGCCGAACGTGCGACTGCTTCCACGACGGCGATTCCTCGAAGCTTGAGAAGTCCTTCAAGGGCCTTCGTAACTTCAACGACTTTCTCGAAGCGTTTTGGGTCGTTCGCAATCGCCTTCGGCGTGATGCTCATCAGAGCGATCTGGTAGTCGGTGCCGTCGGGAAGTTCATCAAACGTATTTAGCGCGACGTAGAATCCCGCAACATCCTTAGCGTCCCTACGGATGAGCTTCGTGATCGCAGCTTTAGCGCTTGCGCGTCGCTCGTTGAAAGCGTCGGGCAAGGCCGGACGCGTATAGCGGTTCGCGGTCCATTTAGCCAGCATGCGGATGTCGCCGTCCTGTATTAACCCCATCGGAAGCGCCGTCTCAAGAACTTGCCGGGGTATTCTCTTGCGCTCATGATTAAGGATACGGAGTGCCCGGGTGTTGCCGTTGATTGACGGTTCGAAGTCCAGCGCACGTGGGTTTTTACCGAACGAATTGTTGCCATCGACAGCTTCGATTGGGCGACCGACGTGTAGTTCGAGGGACGGCTCGAGATCGTAGCTTGTACATACGACATCACAGCTTTGCGAGATCACGATGAGGACGTCATTTTCGGTGACGTCCTCTGCGGTTATATAATCGCGGGTGGCGTTCGGGTCAAGCAGTGCGCCTTGGGCCCATTGGGGGTCGATCAACGGGATTGTTTACCACCCGTGATCTTCGAGTGCCCGGGACAGCTCCGCTGGTGACTGTGTACCGAAGCCGAGGTTGCGGAGACGTTCGGCGGTGGACTCGACGCGCTGCGTACCGTGGCGCGCCGTAGCAAGGTCCTGTAGTCTGTTGATTGCGCCTTCGGCCTCGGCCGCGCGCAGAATGTCGAGGAGTTGTGGCTTATCTCCAAAGCGTTGCGCGACAGAGTCGGTGTGATCACCAATCATCTCTCGCCATGAAATGCTAGCATCGCGCAGTATCTGAAGACGGCGAACATTAGCTGCGCGTGGGGAGGTTGCTTCCGATGACCAGGCGTAGAGAGTCGGTCGAGAGACGCCGAGAATCTGTGCTAGTTCGGAAGCGTTCAGTTGGAAGTTGGAGCGAATATCGGTCAGCATCGCACTAAGGGACGACGCTACCATGGCGTTGTGCACTAAACCGGAGATGGGGCCAACGGCACAAGCGATATTCGTACCGTTCAAACTCAGCGGCAGCGCTGTTTGATGGCCAGTACTCGTAAACAGGATTGAGGCAAGCACGGCTGCCGGCAGCGTAAGCGTGGGTACTTGCCGTTCTTCGAGAGTCGTACCGTTAGGCGGCTGCATGTTTCCCCCACAATTCACGCGCCTTCTCGGTTACACATTGGTTAAATGCTCGGGCTATCGCATCATGCAAATCGCTAAGGATCGTTTGTGCTACCGCAATGGAAAACTCGTCATTGGACTCGACAAAATGATCGAAGTCAAGAATCCCTATTTTCGTGCCGTCTGCAACGTGCTTCGGAATCTCCAAGTTGGCGCTAGAGAGGTCCGGCGGCAAGATGGTCGGCGCAACGCTCGTAGTGAATTTGACGACGAGGGTCCCATTTAGTTCCGTCCTGCCAACGTAGGCAGTGCTGTGCATCAGCGTTGTAACGTCGATGGCTGCTCCGGAAATACCAATAATCTCGGGTTGCAAATAAGTCGAGAGTTTTTCCCCGTCATCCCAATTCGGTGAAATGAGGTCGAGATAGCGCAGGCCTACGCGCTCGAATAGTCCGATCTGCGCCACGTCGTTGACAGCGTTTAGCGCCTCTATAACTTTCGGCAAAGCATCTTCGTAGCAATGGTATTCGACGGCTTGGAACGAGACGAAGTTGCTGGAGACGATAATCCCCGTTCTGCGGTCAGCAGCCGAAAAAGTCCACAACTCCGCTTTTTCAACGGTTGGCCCTGTTGGTGATGAAAAAGCAACGTTGAACGTATCGGTGCGAGAGAAATGGGGGTAGCCAAGTTTCCGAAGGCGCTCTTGGATCTTGTTGATGTGATCGCTCATCGCGAGGATGGGGCTGAACCGCACTTGGGCCAAGAAATAGACCAGCGGTGAGCGATCAAGGACGAGTGGCGGCAAGGTTCGCTTCACCATGATTTTCTCCACGATCGGCACTTTACACTTAACTTAACAGTCTCCTACCGAAAATAACCCTTTTGAGGCAGCTTGTTTCACAGTGCCCCACGCGGCCCCGAGCGGGATCTCGGCGCGCAATGCGGCCGGGAGCCCGGGGAGCGGAAGTGGGTTACTCCCGAGCCGCTTCTACGTCCGGCAAAAGCCAACGCGAGGATGTTCGATCCCCGATCCACGAGATTTTGTGGGCGAACATCTGTGCGCCACCATTAGCACTCGAAACGCTAGGCTTACCAATCGAGAGGCATAACCTTTCAAATTATGGGCTCTTTGCCAGGGTTAGCACTTGAACTCCAAGAGTGCCAGTGCTATTCTGCATTCTAGCGAGCGCTCCTCACGGAGCGACACGGGCTGAAAATCCGGAAGCGCGACCGCTCCACGCTCCCGCCTCGAAGCCAACGGGCATTTGCCCAACCGTAGGTCACCCGGCCTTCCGGTGTAATTTCTCATGCGAAAACGGAGAGTGTAGTAAGAAAGATGACCCCTAACGCGCGCTTCACAGAGTTTCTCCAAGACATCGAGCCGAGTGCGACGACGACGTCGCAGGCGATCAGTGCACACGAAAACATGCGGGAGTTTCTCGCAAAGCACCCTCAGCTCAGCAAGCGTCACGTCAAGACGTTTCTCTCGGGATCGTACAAACGCAATACGTCGATTCGCCCCCGAACGGAAGGCGGCGTCACGATGCGGCCGGACATTGACATCATCGTCGTGACCAACCACACGAAGGACGACTGTCCGAAGGGCGTTCTTGAGGAACTGCACGAAGCGATCGGCGAAGGCTACGACGACATCCGCCTTCAGGCCCGTTCCGTCGGCGTCGTCACGACGAAAGCCGACATGGACGTGGTCCCAATCATCGAGCCGTACGGCGAAGGCCTTGGGCTTTTTATTCCCGACCGCAAGCTGGTTGAGTGGCTACCGACGAATCCGCCGGAACACACGACGTGGACGACCAATGTAAACAACGAAGTTGGTGGTCGCTTCAAGCCGCTGGTGAAGATGTTCAAATGGTGGCGACGCCAGAACCCTACGACCGGCAACCACCCCAAGGGATTCGTCATCGAATGCATCGTCGCCGAGTGCATGGACCGTCAGGAAACTCACTACGGGCAACTGTTCGTCAAGACGCTCGCGCAGATTGTAGCGAAGTACAACCTATTCCTGATCCTGGGGACCGTACCGCACATCGCCGATCCCGGCGTGCCGGGTAACTCGGTGACCAGCAACATTTCGATCGAAGACTTCAAGAGCTTCCACGACTTGGCGAAGGAACACGAGGCTATTGCGCGCGCGGCGCTGCAGACGGACGACTCTGAAGAATCGACCAAACTTTGGCGCCAGGTTTTCGGCTCGCGCTTCCCATCCGGGGAGAAGACCAAGGCCGCTTCGTTGTTAGGCGAAGTCGCCAGTGGGTTCGCAGGCAGTCTCACGTTTCCGGACCGTCCGGTCGTCCCGCGCAAACCGGTCGGGTTCGCATGAGTTTTTGGTTCATCGAAGACGCCGTCCGTCTCGAGCGTGAGAAAACTGAGATAGCCGAACTGTCCGAGGAAAGCTGGCTGAAGGGCGCAGCCTGGATGCTAGACGGGAATCTGCTCGCGCTCGACGTCGACCTAGAAGTTCACGAGCAACCATATCACCTCCGAATGACCTACCCGACGCTGTTCCCGGCGTGTCCGCCAGCGGTGCGGCCCCACGGTGACGACGACGCCATGCGCCTTAGTAGTCACCAATATGTGGGGGGGGACTTGTGCCTTGAATGGGGGCAGGACACGTGGCTACCGGAAATCACTGGTGCCGACGTACTTCGTAGCGCCCATAAGCTGCTTGATACGGAGAATCCAAAGAACACGGCACAACCGCACGGCGAAGTCGCGACGCGGCACGCACTCACGCAAGGGCAGGAATTTCGTTCGTCCCTCTTCCGCGTGCTCGTTCCCGCGTCTCTCGCAGCTTTGTTCGATACGATTCAAGCGCCGACAGTCGCGCGCGCGACGGGATGGATGCAGCCCGGGCAAGAGCGCCCGGTTACGTACGTCATTGAAGCCGTAGAATTGGAACCCGACCCGTGGACGTGCCCGGAGCACGTGCCCTTCAAGCCCAAGCACATTGCCACGTCGGCGGGCGTGATCGTGAAGACAGATCTCGTCATCATACTGCGCAACGTCGAGAACCTCTCTGACCTTGCCACAACATTGAACCTTGAGCCACTCGTTTGCGAAGGCGACTCGATCAGCTTCGTGCTGCTCTCGAGCTGCGGTCGATTGCAAGCCGCTTATGCCAACGCGAGCGGTGATCTCTACGAGGCCGCCGCTGTCAAAACCGGCGACCTGGGGCGCCGGGATCCGCTCGCTTTCGACCGGCTACGTCAGAAGAAGGTCGGCGTCGTCGGGGCAGGATCGGCCGGCAGCAAGATCGCGCTCACGCTGGCGCGATCGGGGGTTGCCAACTTCGTCATAGTAGACGACGACGTCTTCGTCCCGCAGAACGTGAAGCGGCACACTCTGACTTGGAGTAGCGTGGGCGAGAACAAGGTCGACGCCCTCTCTACCCAGATTCGGCAAGTGTCCGCCAATGCCAAAGTGGACGTCCGGCGAATGCGTCTGACGAGCCAAGAGTCAGCGTCCGGTTCAGCTGGCGCACTTAACGCGCTGACGGATTGCGATCTCATAATCGACGCCACTGCTGACGCGACCACGCTCAACCAGGTTTCGGTGATCGCGGCGCGCGATTCGAAACCGCTCGTGTGGCTCGAAGTCTACGCTGGTGGTATCGGCGGCATGATCGCGCGGCATCGCCCGAATCGCGATCCCGATCCAAAGACGATGCGAGCGGTGTTCAATCGCTTCACGCAGGCGGCGTCGGCCGATGAGCCGCCTCGGGCGATCGGAGCATACATGGCGCAGGGACCAGAGGGCGAGCCAGTCATCGCTTCGGACGCCGACGTCTCCGTCATCGCGCACGCCGCAGCGGAGATGGCCATCGACATTCTTGTCGAACAGGAGCCGAGCAAATTCCCGTATTCGATGTATCTCATTGGCCTCACCCGGGGATGGGTGTTCGAACAGCCATTCCACACGATCCCCATCAATGTCGGCGAGCCGAAACCAGCGACTCCCACGGACGAAGAGCAACAAGCAAATGCCGGGATGGTCGCCTTCGTCGAAGAACTTCTCAACAAGGCGAAAAATGACGGTAACGTTACCGCCTGAAATTGACCGAACGGCTACGGATGGCTTTAATAAAAGCGGGCACCAACGAGATCGGCGGCATACTTATGGCGCGCCATACCGGTGAAAGCGAATTCGTCGTCTCGAACATGACGATCCAGGGCGGCGGCACGTTCGCCGCATTCATGCGGCAAGTTCAACATGCCATCGAGGCCCTGCGCGGCTTCTTCGAAAAAACGAGCCACGATTACCGTACGCACAATTACCTCGGTGAGTGGCATTCGCATCCATCATTTACGCCGACGCCTAGTTCGAAGGACGAAGCCTCAATGCGCGAAATCGTCTCCGATCCCGAGGTTGGCGCCAACTTCGTCGTGCTCATGATCGTTAAAATGGTTCAGCATCACCAGATCGAAGGGACCGTCACGGTCTTCTTGCCAGACGGTTCCTCCTTCAGGGGCAATCTCGCAATCGAGACGGGAGTCGGTGTATGAGCCATCCAGATCCGAGTCTCGTCGACCGCGAAGCCACGGGTGGTGCCCATGCCACAGCAGGCTTCGACTATCAAGACACGTTCGCGGCAGCAAAGATCGCCGTATGGTTGCGGAGCGACGGCTTTTCGGAATTGCTCAGCGAGGGGGCGGGCGACGTCGAGATCAAAACGTTCGTTCCTGCAGTGGGGTTAGCGCGCGACCTCTTCGAGTGCAAGAAGCATACCGTCGCACCTGCCGAGTTCTTCGAAGAGATCGAGCGATTCGCAAGGCTCAACAAACAAGAACCGCAGGCATTCTCGTCGTTTACGCTCGTATGCACTAATTTTTCCGCACAGCTTGCTCCCCTGAAGAACGCTCTTACCAAGGTCCAGCAGGCCGGCGGATTCTACAGCGCGGATTCTGCGCTCGTCGAAACGTCGATAAGGCAAATCGAGGCTCTTATCGAAGGATTCGATCGTGACAAGTCCTTAGCAAAACTTTTGGTGCAGAAAGTCGCTGTGCTGGAATACCCCGACTACGACCAGACGCGGAGCTTCAACGACTTTAGGCCGGAGATCGAGAAAACGTACCCCGCGATGCGCGGCTTGGAGACGACGAAGATCCGCGCGGTCCACAACGCGCTCTTGGCGTTGCTTGCGGACTTTCGATCGAGAACGCTGGCGCGTTCGGAGATCGAACGAGCGATTGCTGCGAATGCCGGCGTGGGAATTGCTGGTGGTCATCTCAGGCTGCTAACGTCCGCCGATCCCGCCGCCAACGCGACCTCGGACCAGATCGTCTTTCGTTGGGCCGAGTTCTCTGGCGATACCACTTCAGGAAGGCGCGTCTATCCTGCGGGCGATCGCTGGAACGAGATGGTCGTCAACGAGTTGGTGCAAACGCGAGAGTGGATCTCGATGGCGAAGCGGGCGCGGAAAATCGTCCTTGAGGGCCGACGGCGTTTGTCCGCCGGGGTAGCGATTGGCGCTGTGTTCAGCGCAACACAGGGCTTCGAGATCGAGATGCACTCGAACCGCGTGACGATTTGCACGGATCAGCATCTCGACTCGAGCTTTTCGTGGACTACATCCCCGCCGGGCGCCGCGGTGCATGACGAAATTGCCGTGGCCATCGGCATAAAGCAGAGGCCCGGGGACGAGGTGCGACGATTCCTTGACGCGGGAATGCCGTTGCTCGAACTCACGAGTACGGTAGCGTTGGCGTCCGGAAATGATTTGAACGCTGCAGTCTGGAGCGCGAAGAGGGCGATTCAGTACGAAGTATCGCAGCTTGGGGCGCGCGTGATTCATCTCTTCCTGGCGACGCCTATTGAATTTGCAGTATTCCTGGGGCACCGTCTGAACGCGTGTGGGAACGTGCAGTGCTACGAGCGGACAGCACCCAACGAATACGTGCCGACGTGCCTTCTGAGCCTCTCCTAAGGGAGGCGATGAGAAACCGAGTATGTCCAAAGCACAAAGCGTTACGGTCGACTACTATCAACACAAACTCGACGAGGCCGGCTTCTTTCTTAGTCAGATGAGAAACGTCGAGGCCAAATGGCGCAAGGCTCAGGAGGGTGGCGACGACGGCGCGTGCCGGAGAACGTCACAGCGGTACGTTTTTTCTTCTCGAGCTTTTTGAATGCGGTGTACAGCGCCGATCAGTTCATGGAAAAACTCGCCCGAGACTCTGAGCGCAAACGCCGATGGTTGGCGAACAGCAAACGCAGCGAGCCCATCATCGCGTTCTTCAAGGCCATCAGGAACGATGTAACCCATAACTACGTTCCACAACTCGGCAAGAACTACGAAATAGAGTTCACCGCCGGCCTTCGACGTAGCCACGTCGCCGCGCAGTACTTCGTTCCCGAGGAGTCCAGCCATAAGATGGGGTCGCCCAGGCTTTCCCTGGACCCGCCAACATTGTCGCCCGAAACCGCCGCGCTACTGAAAAAATACCAGAATAACCAGAACGATCGTGGCTCATTGACGTACTGCTGCCGAATATTACGTCATGCTGCACGAGCTGCTAATGTTCGGCATCGGGGAAGGGCACATCCCGGCGTAGATCGCTGTCAGCCTTTCGTTTCGGACCTCGACGTCTCGCGTAGCGCCGCCCGCGACTGCTCCTCAGCTCGGCCTTGTGGGAGCCGACCAAGACTGTCTGGTCCCAATGCCCGCTGAGGGCCAATCAGCTGAATGCGAGTCCCAAAGGGACGATTGCTGGCCATCGTCTGCCTGCCCGTATCGTCGAGGAAGGCAAACGGCACGATGCTGACTCTTGACGGCGCGCTTAAACGGCTTGTGCCGCTTATAGCAACTTATAGGCTGTTCGAGCTATAACTTGCTATAACTCTGGCTGCCGCGGTCGAAGCCGGTCGTCAGCGCACCCCTTCGCTACGCTGGCCCGGCGCTGTTATAGGGAGTCGATACTCTCACCGATCGTCGCTATTCTCAGCAAGAGCTAAAAAGCACAACAAATCCGCCGTCGTCGTTTCAGGCATCGTGTGATGTGGAAGCGAAATGAACGACCCCGGCCCGGTGGACAGTCTATTAAATCGGCACCTTAGAGTTCGTCAAGGCAAGATCAGCACCAGACCGGCTGTAGTACGACGTTTGCCGTATGACGCCGTGGGACACTTGCCACTGGACTGTAAAACGGTATTGCAAGCTGCGGGCTAATCAGCGGTATTCGCGTCCAGTTCGCACCATCGGTTGCCACGCGCGACTCTTCCGTGCAGCGGCTATTTTGGCCGTACGCTACGGGCCCGGCATGATGGTCTCAAACAATCGATTGATTGTGGAGATGCGTGAATCAACCCAGCAACGGCAGCTTGCCCGTGTCCGCGCCCTGCGACGCCGGCAGCATCTTGAAAGTAGTAAGCGAACTCAAGTGCCGGGGGCGTGGCGTCTAATCGATGCCTTCGACCCACGCTTCCACCCCGAATCAGCGCGAATCGGCTGACCAAACTCTTGTTCCAGAAGCGTTGCTACGTTATAGCCCTCATCGAGATCCGGAAACCAGATATGATCGCCCAGAGCGCTGACTTTGACGGTCCGCAGCTTTTCGATCGGCGCGTCCGCGATCGTTCGCACCGGTATCCGCGTGATCGGGACGACCGCGCGAGAACCGGTACGCATGACGATGACCAGGAAGCGATTCGCATCGACGTGCGCGCTAGCGGCACCATGCTCGACCGAGACGCGCCCGCGACGGTTGGCCCGTCCGAGAACGTTTGCGGTGATTGTCTTGGTTTTCATTTCGGTTGAGCGCCCTCCCACATTACCCAAAGCTCGTAAGGTATCCGAGGCCGCGGCTTCTTGGGGCCACGCGGCGCCTTCAGCGTGAAGTGTTAACATATAAGAAATTGCGACACCGAGCGCGTCCGCCAGTCGCTGAATAGTCTCGATGCTGACGTCAGGGGACGTAGCTCGTTCAAGTCGAGAGATCGTCGGACGGGAGACGTTCGCCCGTTTTGCAAGATCCGATTGAGAAAGCCCGTACCTGGCCCGCAGAACGACTAGATTGAACTCAAGAGCCCTCAGTGTGGTCGACGCAGCTCCGTCGCTCGCCTGATCAGGCGTATGCTGCTTTCGCTTCGGCATGTTTTAACCTAAGGTAGCGGAAGAGCCAGCCCGCATCGAAGCCGGTTCAAAGTTGTGTGCAGCTGCTGTGATGTCCGCTATACTAGCGATCATCGCTTCGTTCGCAAAGGCCGGCTTCATTGGTTTTCAGCGCGACCTGATTGTCGGGGCTAATGAATAGCGAGAGATTCACATTAGCATTATCGCGCGCGACCATGAGGAAGTAATGCGCCCAAGCTTGCGCGATTTTGCGTGTTTCAAGGAAGTTTATCGATACGCTGGGATATCGGGTCTGTAACCTCGCTAGAAGATCTGGGAGTAGTCCCTTGCGAATACGCTTGCGACGCAAGAGTTCCGCATAGGTCCCTTCCACGGCGATCGCGCTCGCTGGTACGCTAGCCAACTCGGCCATGCAGAAGTTTAAAGATCCGTCGACCAACGACCGCACGAAGTCGTCCATTGACTTTCGCTCTATAACACCCACGTAGAGGTCGTTCGCCATTACGGCGTAGTCACCGACGGGTAGTGTCCGCCGTTCGGTCTTGATGCGCTGGGATCCAAACGAATATCCATAGCGCTCGCGCGTGTCCACGTAGAACACGTGCGCTTCCAGCGCTCGTCCTGTTGGGATGCGGAGTCCCGGTCGCACGGCTTTTACTGACGTCGATGTTTGCCAGAGGATGAGCGACCGCCCGCGCCAGCTGTTGACAAAAATAAGCTGCGAACGCTTGTTGCTCCCTCGATCGAGCACGAGGTCGATCGATCGGCCTATTCTTTTGCAAACGACTGCGTTCACGCGCTGAAGGATTTCGAGTTCTTCAACCTTCGGTTCTTTTGAAACTGGATGACAGTAGACGCTCGCCGCTCGCGGCCAATCCTGCGCCGTCATCAACCAGAGTGGGTCACTGTCGAGCGGAAGCCTAACCAGGAACGGCAGCTTGCTGTGGCCATTTGGGTTACGAGCGACAAGAAACTCTCCCACCTAACGACCTGCCACGCGGGGATTCTTACCACGCCGCTTTGCGCGTTTGCCGCTCCCGCGCCAGCGGGGCCCGCGGCCACGAACCTGCTCAACGTCGGCCCGTGCCTGCGCAGAATGGGCCGCCAGCGACGCAGGGTCCTTGTAGCCGAGGCGTCGAGCGGTAACAATCGTGCCAAAGCAGTGGACGGCCTCGATGCGAAACCCTTTTACGAGCCCAACAGCGGCTCGATGATATCCGGCCCGTTGCCCAGCCTTATTAATTGCGGCACAGATCGAGCCCGGCTGCATTTTCGAGAGGTATTCTCCGCGTAAACCAAGCGAACGAAAGAACGCGCCCTCGCGCCACATGACTGAGGCAAGATACTCATCGTAGGCTGCAACGACGTCGATTTCGGGGTCTTCGGGGAAGGCATCGAAGAAAAGTTCTCGCCCATTTACCAACACCGTGAGACCGTCCGGCTCACGAATCAGGTCGCTGCATTGCAGACAAGATTGCATTGATGGCAAGATCGGACCGAAGTAATCGAACAGCGTCGATAAGCGGTCGCGCTTGTCGAGCCGATCTGTGCCGAAGCCGGCGACAATGATTTTAAGATCGCCAAAGAAGAGTGGGTCAACGGAATCGGTCGGTTTGCGTCGCAGCTTTTCCAAAAGCTCATGAACCTCAGAAGAGGTGGTGACGTCGTGCAATTTTCGGCTGGTAAAGTAAATCTGCATATGGCGGACAAGATTTCGAACATTTGCAAATGACGTCTGCTCATATCGCCGAACAAACGTAACGAACTCGGGATCAGACGGCGCCGCGGCATCCACGCCATGCCGCACGCACCACAGCTCCCAAGCGCGGGCTCGCTCCCCAATCGATCTTAGCGTCGACGCTGCGTGGCGATCGCCGATAAAGTACGAGGCAAACCGCTTCGCCACCGGAGGAACGATCCCGAGAATGTCAAGGCGTTGCTCTCGGTCTTTCACACGTATGGCGTTGATCTGCTCGCGAATCGGGAGATGTAGGGTCGGATCCGCGAGCCCCTGTTTCCAAAAGGCATAGCCGATCGCGCGAATTCGCGACGCCGCGCGTCCAACCGAGATACGAGCCTCTTCTTCCAGGTAGCTTTCAAGGAAGGCCTCACCGGGAGCGTACAGTGGAACGTTCGCGGCTCGAACTCGTTTCTCGTAGTCGTGAAAGTCGTACCCGTAGGTGCGCTGAGACGACGAAGCAAGATCGTTATAGTGCCGCGGCTGCGCTGTTCGACCCATTATGCCGCTCCCACAATGTCACGGACGAGACCGCCGCGAGCCGCCGTCGCTATGGTTCGCACGATTTGCATGCGATGTTCGGCCAGCGGACGAAAATAGCGACTAAGAGACACCAGCAGTTTATGATTGGTATGGGCGGCCAACACGGCTGGTGGCATGTTTGCGAGCAGAGCCTCGGTGATGAGGCCGGCGCGCAGAGATTGGGCGCTGAAGCGCGCCGGATCCCCGCCGATCCTCGCGACCATGCGCTTCACGATATCGCCAATCGTCGTTGGATGTATCGGCTCATCGGTCACGATACCCAACGGACCGAGATGCCGAAAGAAGGGCCCCGGACTTCCGGCGAGCTGCTCCTTCCAGCGTGCGATGGCGCGGACGGGGTCGATTTCCGGGAGTTCAGCCAATGGGTCGATAAAAACCTCGTGCCCTTTGCTGTACTGGTCGGTCTTCCCCTTTCGCGAACGAATCATGAACCCGTTTTTGAACGGCCGAACGTCGCCGTTTTGGATTTCCGTCACGTTTTGCCGGCGAAACACCGAAAAGAACACGAGCGTGAGAATCGCCCACGCTTGAATGTCGTGCGTGCTCGTGCCCGTGTAGATGAGTTCACCAATGCGTCGGAGCTGCTCGAGCATGAGCGCGTCCTTCGCGTTCGGGCAGCTGTCCCCTAATCGGCGGGCGACGCAATCAAAAAAAACTTCAAACCGCTCGTCTTCGGTTGGAACCGGCAGATGTGAAAAGTAGTGGGCAAAGCGAATGGTTGTGCGGGTGTTGCGGATTGTCCCGAGCGCATAGCTATTGGATGCCATCCCCGCCGCAATGCCGATAGCGCAGCCGACCGACATGGGTAACGCTGGCTCGTTCCATTTCGTCGTCAGCGCGACGACGAGTCGCCACTGCTTTTCCAGTAAGTCGAAATAGCGGTCGGAGCGCGCGCCACGAGCGATCTCGATCGCCTGATCGCGTACCGGGAAGGGGACGTCGGCGTGTTCGAGCATCCATTGGCCCATCAGGGCGCGGAAGAAGTCACTCACTGGTCCTAAACCTATATGTTTGACAGAATCATAACATACAGATTGCGGTGTGTGAAGTACAGACTGCGTCTGTAAGAAGTCGCGCGCGGCCGTGTTGAGGTGACGGTTAGCGGCCGCGCGATCGCACTCTAGCAAGCCGAGTAATGAAGCGTCTTTTCGGCAGCGGTACGTTGCGGGTGTATGTGACATACGTGCTCACTCCACTTCCCGCGGATTTAGGAATATCCGAGCTTTTTTGGAATAGGACCACGCAGCGGCAGCGTTTGGACGCCTTGAGGCCATCGGGGAGGGGCTGCTCATGCTGGCAAGTTACCGACCTAGGCTTCACAGCGTCAAGCGCTACCGGGGCGTTAGGCCAAGCAACTTGTCGAATTTTTAAGAATTCGTGCTTCGAACAGCATCGGGGGCGAGATGAAGACTTCAGAGAGCGACCCTGCGAATGTGGGTCAGGACACAGCCCCTCGTGCAAAGGTGCGCAAGCGCCATAGGATGGCCCCGGCCTCCGAGCGCGCGACTCTCACTGTAGAGGAGACGGCAAGGTACCTCGGGATTGGGCGGCAGACGGCTTACGATGAGGCGCGCGAAGGTGGCCTTCCAATCCTTCGACTGGGTCGGCGAAAGAAGCGCATTGTAGTCGTTCGAAAACTGCTCGACGAAATTGATCGAGCATCGTGGACGCGAGGCTTGGACGCGTAACAAGCCGGACGAGCCTTAGTTTTTGCGCCTCGCCTGTGCTCTTCTTTTGGTGCTGTTTGCTCTAGCGAATGCGTTACCTTTTGCCTAACCGAGAGAGGGGCGCTATAGGCGCGTGAGCATATTCCGTCCCTCGTCTTCGTTTGCAGGATCCTGTAGGAGTGTGAAGCATGGAAGATACATTTGTACTTGGATATTTATTGTTTTGATTTGCAACGGCCATCAACAGTGGTACATCGGATATAGCGACATTAGCAACAAGCATGTCTACCTGAATGCATTCGTAGCAGCGCATGCTCGCAAGCAAGCATCAAGTATTAATGCGCAGTAAAAAGATTCAATTGGGGTAAGTATGAATCGGGTACCTTCACTGGCACCTTTACAAATACACGCTAAAGCGAGATTATGTTAGGAATCGATGCGTGACTTGCACCGACCGAACGTAACCTGACCTCAATTGCGGGTCGCAACCCGCGGAGCTATTAGCGGGGATGTATGCATCCAGTGCCTTTAAGGACGGCCTCAAGAGCGCGGCCAGCTATAAAAGTCGTGCTATACATAGAACCCGGTCAAGAGCAATTCGGGACAGCAGAACCGAGCGCGACCGAAGTGAAAGTGAACGACTGGCGAGTGCGCGCGCGGATTCGTGGGTCGGGAATTGGACCGCCACTAGAACTTGAATTCCCGTCGTGGATGGCCGACGAACGAGTCGTCGATTTTCTATCGCAAATACTTCTGAAGTCTTTTGACATGGTTGAGGTCAGCAAATTGCTGAAGTGCTCTGTCCCGACAGCTAAAAAGCTGTTCGACTCAGTGCGAACGATTCAGCCTGGGAAGCGGAGACTTATACGGCTCGTTGATCTCATTCATTTACAACAACAGTGCACAGGACCTTAGTGACGTCGTCGGCGGGGGCTCGGGGAAGTTGCCTGCGGGCGCTGCCCCTCGAGCGAATCGATCGCAGAAGCAATCTTCGCTTGAACCCCGACCAACGAGGACTGGATCTTCATGAGGTCATCGGCGACCGTGGCGATTGCGGCCTGGTCCTTTACTGGTAAACGCGTGCGGCCATAGCCACATGAGGCGGCGAGTTCGTCGAGGGAGAGTCCAAGCTCAGAGCCGAGGCGAGCGATCGTGTCGAGCCGTGGGTTTGGGCGTTCGCCGGACTCGAGTCGGACGATGTGGGTGGACGTCAGTCCGACCCGCAATGCCAATGCGGCCTGTGAGAGTCCCCGCCGCTCCCGCGCGGCCCTTAGGAGATCTCCGAAACTGGCCTTAGCCACAGTTGTCGGATTAACAAGGGGAAGGGAATCCACCTTGTGTCAATATGTGCTATATAGTACTAACATATATGTTGAGTCGAGGTTGAAGTGTCTGCCGTAAAGCGAAATGGGACTGGGGCTTGGGTTACGAGGCTCGAACTACCTTGCGGGCCAGATGGCAAGCGCCGGCAGCTGCGTCTCCATGCGAAGACGAGAGCTGCTTTGACCGCGAAAGTCGCCTCAGCAGTCGCGGACGCGGAGATCTATGGGCCGCCACCGCGAGCTCGCACAACGATCTCGGAACTGCTCGATCGATGGCTCGAAAAGAAGGAGCATGAAGTGGAGTTTCGCACGATTGAAGGCTATCGCGACCAAGTCCGATTGTATCTGAAGCCTCGCTTTGGGAATCGAATCGCGTATCAGCTGACGACCGCCGAGGTCCAAGCTGCTGTCGACGATTGGCAAAAAGGGGATCGTCTCGACAAGAAACCCGGAAAGCGCTCGGCGCGCACCATCTCGTATCCCTTAACGGTGTTGTCGTCAGCACTCAAGTATGGCCGCGCTCTGGGCCTTTGTCGGGATAACGTCGTGCAGTTCGTCCAGCGTCCGCGCAAGGAGCACCGTCCTCCGCCGGTAGTGGACGCCGAACGAGCGGTAAGCATTCTGCGCGCGCTTCTTGGCACCGCCGTATTCGTTCCAATGTGGGTGGCCTTTGCAGCAGGTCTCCGTCGCGGAGAGCTCGTTGGATTGCGCCGCGGTGACGTGGACTTTCTCAAGAGGACGCTGAACATCGAACGCGCCGTCGTCTGCCGCAATCGACAGGTCAAAATCAAGGCAACGAAGCGGAAGAAAAGCGACCGCGCCCTCCCCATGTCTGACATCACAATCCAAATGCTGAAGTGTTACTTGCTCGAACAAGAGCGTCGCCTGGCGCTGCTTGGAGTACCCTACGATTCCGACACTCCTTTGTTCGACGACGGTGAGGGGTACCTGTGGCATCCCGATACCTTCGGATCAGCCTACGCGCGAGAACGCAATGAATCTAGCGATGAGCGTCTACGTCTTCATGGCGCGCGGCACAGTTTCGCGTCGATCGCGCTCGAGGAGGGTGTGCAGCTCCTTGTCATCAGCGATGTCCTCGGCAACGAGTCCCAAGCATTCACGGCCCAGCACTATGCCCACGTCCTTCCAAATACGCTCAAAGACGCCATGATTAGAGTCTCGGAAGCTCTAGAGCGGCACTTCGGACAGACGAAATTTACTCAACTATCTCAAGGCTAGGTCTGCTCCGGCCACCTCAATGGGAGGAGGCGGGTAGCCGGTGGCATTCGGGCCGCGTACGGCCGTCGAAAACGCTCTGAAACGATAGATACTTTCGCCCATCGAGAGCAAAGGGTATCCTTAGGAGTTGCAAATGCCCTGGACGTTGCCCGACCCGCAACGAGAGATCATACTCCACCCGGAAGCTCTCTCAGACGTCTTACCATTGCTTGAGCGGCTCGTAGCCGCGTTCGGGCCAAACGCCGTTGCGGCCTGCTTGGCGTGCGGTGGGAGACGATTGCGAACTGGAGAACGAAGCTTCGGACCATCGAGCCCGTTTACGTCCGCCGTGTCATTGATCTGCACGACGCCTTTAGCTGGGCGTTGCAAACATTGCGGCCTCTAACGGTGATGACGTGGCTGCTCGGCAACGAGCCTTTTCTGAATCACCGTCGCCCAATCGACGTTTTTTGGTGATCGAGTGCGCCGCGCCGCTGATAGAGGCCCTTAGCGCCCTTGAGGACGGCGCCTATGCTTGACATTGTGCCGGATCTCGCCTTTCGCTCACCGGTGGCCAAACCGGACAGCGCCCTTTCGTCTTCGATGCCATCAAGTATTTGGGTAAGCCGTCAGCCGCTCAATATATTCGAAGAGTTCAGCCTCGTGGCCGGCGCGCAGTTCATCGAGCATTGTGCCTCCTCTGAGGCCCATTGTGGCGGTTCTGACGATCGCTGAGATCCGGTCGGGTTTCATACGGCGCAGCATTAGCTTAACAAACGCTGACATCCGATCAACCTGCGACGCGCGTTCTTCTGGAATGCCGAAATCACGCCATCGCTGCAAGTCTTGCGCCCTGATACCAAGTAGTGACGTCAACTCCTCGTCGCTCAACCCCAAGGTCAACTTAAGAAGATCCAGCTGCGAAGGTTCGGTTTCCATTCCGATCAGACGCGCGGCCCGCGCGCTTTTGCAACACGCTTTTGTTTCGCCGCAATATTCTCACCCGTCACACGATCGAACGAGAAGAAGCCCTTCATATGAATATCGTCTTTGGTGAGTCCACGTTCAGCTAGGAGGCGCTCCGCGGCAGCATGCAATCCGAGGTTCGACTTTGACGAATGAAACTTTACCCTGACTTTCTGACCCGGCGGCTTACCTTCGAGGCGAGCTACAAGTGCCATCGCGCTCAGGAGCAAGCCGACACCAGAAAAAACCACCGCAGCTGCGGTCCTTCGGTCTAGCTCCACCCGCTGCGCTCGTCCGTGACAAAGGCGGCGACCTCTTCGGGCGATCCGTAGACCCCAGCGAGGGCACCGGCGTACGACCGCCGTAGAGCGCGTAAGATCAACGTTCCATCCAGCGCGAACTCAACCATGATCCGGTCGCCTGGGAGCAGGCCGAGATACTTCACGGCTTCAGCGGGCACGGTCACTTGGTTACGCTTACGCAGCCTTGTCTCAAGTTCGCGAATTGGGAACACCTTCAGACCGTCGCCTGCAACCTCGGCAAATTCGGTCGCCAATGCCCGATCCTCGGCCGCCGTCTGTGCCAAACAAGTGCCGATCTCTTCGTCAAGCCTCTCGCGGTGTCGGCGGAGGGTATCCTTGGCCGCCGTGATCATAAACGCCGTCCGATTCGTCTGCGCGACGCCATCGATCAGCGCCAAGTCGTCGTCGGGAATCAACATAGTGATCTTCGCCATACCAGGATATAATAGCAAGGTTGACGCCTTGATGCACGAGAGGCCGTGCGATAATAGATCGGGGTCTTCTCTGCTTCAGACTGCGCCGCTGGAAATTGACCCATGAGTTTTTGCCGGGTTTGACCCGAGCTCGAGGTAGCAAGTGAGCAGAAGCCGCAGTTCCACCGTTTGGCAAATATACAATAGTGCATCAAGCGATAAGAAGTAGGTTACATTTATACACATTGTGCGCGACTTGTGCGCACGTTGCGTATCTACACTGCGGTAATTCCGTAAGTGCGGACCTGCCCTGTCGAGCAGACAGAATTGGCGTGAACTGCGATTGTAAGAAATACCTACCATCAGGCTTGCTCGATCTGGAGTTGATAAAGAACGCAAATGACGACCGCAAGCGAATTGACGACCTATTAAGCTGAGTTTATTTCGCTCCGGCCCGCTGGCTCGCGAAGCAGGCTGTAGCATTGCGGACTTAGAGCGTGATGTTGTGAGCTGTGGAAAGGCCTGTCAGGGGCCCACTGATTATCCGCAGCGCCTTCGCCGATCCCGAGGAGCCGGCCAGATGCTCAGTTGGCGGGCGCGAGTGTCGGGCGCCGGCACGCAATTGGCACCAGATCGTTCACCACTATAACGCTCCAGCAATCATGCCTTGGACATTCTCGGGTGTTCGAGAGAACGTGGCCTGCTCGAGAGCGACTACCTAGACCGCACGGCGAAGAAGCGGCTGAACTGCAATCTGCGGACTTCCGTCTTGGACGATCGATGGCTTCATGCCTTAACTTTCAGGCCACATGGTTGCGAGATGGCACGGACATGACGCCGGTTTTCCGAAGGCTGCTCTAATAGCTTGTTGATACTCTACACGAAGTCGTGCTAATTTTCGCCGAGCATTGAAAAGCACGCGCGGCCAACCACGGCGACTGTGAGGAATCTTTAAAGGCCTGGTACAAACATTCCTGGCTTGCCGGTAAGCCCGGCGACAATGTAGATTTTCGTAACGTTTAGGGCTTTGTCCACGTCATCGGCGGCAAGACCGTCGCCAGACGGCCGCCGTGCGGCGTCTTCCCGCAACCCAGACGACCAACGAGCAACAGGTTGTGCCGCCCGCCGCCACAATTTCGAACGCACGTTTCGCGGCAGGTTGTCCACAAAAAGGCGGCCTAGAGGGTCCTACTGGTCGCTGGGGCGGGTCGGTTCAAGCACGAGCTCGTATGGCACCGTGGTCTTTCTATGGCTCTTGCTTAGCCGCCTAAGGCCGGTTCGCCGGACAACGGACTACCAAACGCATCCGCTGCGACCATGCGTCCCGCTCGGTTTTTGATATAGAATGGCTACTAACACTCTTCCGAATACACGCCCGGGCTTGCTTGTTCCCTAGCCCCGACGAAACTGTGGCGGAAGTTCAGGCGGTGGTGGCGTGTCCGACGTAAGTTCTGCCGGCGCAGCTTCGCCTCGTGTGTCAGCGGCGTCGCCTGAACCATGGTCATAGCAGGCGCGGACGCAAGTTGCGGGGCAGCCATGGTCCCGCATCGTAGGCACAAGTACGAGCGATCCCATGCCTGCCACAGGCCGGGCCACACGTCACGATTGTATTGCGTGGTACTGCGCAACATGAAAAACGCACCAGCCGCGGCGGCTAGAAAAAAGACGCCATAGGTGGCCGCGGTTTCCGATCTTGAGATAAAGCAAAAAACAGCGATTATCGCGCAGAGGACCATCCAAACTGCGGCCGTCGTCGTGCGTTGCTTTGGCGGCGCCGCCCGTAGTGCAATCGCGCTAACTTGCGTTCCACGCGTGTTTCCGCCGCCGACACCAACGCCGATGCCGCCCATACCTACGCCTACTCCAACGCCGCCGGTACTCGTAGCGATGTGCGAAAGACCGTACTCAAACACGAGCGAGAGCTTTTGTAGATCGAGACTCGCGCAGTTTTGACAGACCATATGTGCTCCACCCTCCAAGGGGAAGGTTGGCTTCAGGGCTCGGGTCATCCTGGTCCGAAGACAGTTCGTGCAACCCGTCGCGGCCGCGCTCGCTCGCGACGCGGGCGTTCCTTTCGTTTCGCGGCTACGATGGCGAGCTTTATCGCGGTTCCGACTTAATCTCAATAGGCTTCACAAACGTTATGGTCCCTACATCGCGCGTACAGGATTGCCGGTAATCCTAGCCTGCTAGCCTAGCCGACGAGCCCAAACTATTCATTTACTTAACTCGCCGGAATTGTGTCGCGACGAGAGACGATACAAATTCGTCGGACGAAAAAGATAACTAGGACCGTTCAGGTTCAATCAATGGCGGTCCAACAAAAGAGGGCAACACGAGCGATGACCTCTTCCTTGGTATCCCGAAATCATTCGGAGCCAGTTCGATGCCTCAGGTATTTGGGTATGCCGTTAGGCTTTGAACATATTCTAAGAGCTCTGCCACGCGGCCGTAGCGCGGCTCATCAAGTATTGTGCTTCCCTCAAGGCCCTTCGCGGGGGCACTTACTATCGGCGGGATCCGATCAGGCCTTATGCGGCGCAGCGTCAACTTAACGAACGCCGAACCGCTCACTGAATAAGTAAGCCCCAGTGTTTTGCTTTAAGCATTGTCTTTCTAAGCAGTCCTAAGATGCTCATCGCGACGGTGCGTCGGCAGTCCGACATCTTGAGATGACCGATGTAGTGGCAGTCGCCGTACGAAATGGGTGCTCTACTGTCCGCAAGGCGTAGCAGCCGGGAGTAGATTAAGCGTAGGCGCGATCCTCAAGGGGGTTGAGAGCCGCGATCAGCGGCGCAGCGCCCTCCATCACCAAAACGTCGATCGGTCGCCGGCGTCTCAGAAAGGGCTCGTTGCCGACCAGCCACGTCATGACTGTTGAGGGTTGTAATATCTGCACCGCCCGGCTGAGGCCGGCGTTTCCGCCTACCCCGTTTGTAGATCCGAAGAGCAGCCGCTCTGACTAAGCGGATTGATTATATCACGCAGCTCCGATTTTGGAACGCGTGTTCTAGACCCGTCCGGATCGGTGCAGGATTGCAAGAACTGCGGCGGCCTTCCGCGTCGCCCAGCGGATCGTTGGATAGACAGATGATCGTAAAGTGCTCGTTTGGAAACCGCTCAATGAACGTCGACGCGTCCAAGTCGGCTCCGCTGTAGTTGATCGTGGTTGACCATACCTGGAGTGAAACCCCAAGTCCATGCCATCCATTGCCCCGAAATCGAATGCGAGCTGGCGAGTCATGATATCAGTGAAAGCCCGGCCGGCCAAACCTCCGGTGTACCAATTTGAATCCATTTTGCGAGATCTACGAGATTGCTGAAAACACCGTTAGCCCCAAAGTGCGGAGAATTACGAGCGAGCATGATCCAGCTTGGCCGGGTCGCGCAAAGTCGCCGACGCTTCGAAGCTGGGCAATCGTATGCTCGTCGCGAGGAGCGTAGCCGAAAGCCGGATTGGTGACGATCGCAGTCGAATCGTCGTTTACCTAGGTTTTCGCCCATCTCCAAGGGCCTGAAGATTCGATCTCGCATGAAATTCGGAAAAAAGCTGGCCGCTGACTCGCTCGACGATCCTCGTGAGAAGCATGAAGTTCGTATTGCTGTAGTCGTAACGCGTGCCTGGCTTGAAAAGTAACCGATCCGGTGCGAGCGCAGCGCGAATCGCCTCATCTCTCATGAAATAGTAAGCGCTGAACCACGGGACGCCGCCTTTGCGCGGGGTCTCGAAGTATTCGTGCAAGCCACTCGTCATATAGACGAGATCTTTCACACGGAGGGCGCTTCCGTACTTGCTCGTCTCCGGAATATACCGCGCCACTCGTCTTCCATCGAGAGCTTCCGATCGAGAATGAGGAGCGCCACGGCCGCCGCTGTAAACTGCTTTGAGGCTGACGCGAGATGGAACGACGTGTGCGGTGTTATTGGAATTTGGTCGTCGAGGTTGGCATCACCATATCCCCGAGCAAAGACAAGGTTACCATCATGGATTAGCCCGAGGGCGAAACCGGGAGATCCCGGATGGTCGTAGGCGTAAAATACTTGATCGATTTGCTTTGCCGCGCTGTCATCAACTCAAAGCTCGGGAGTGCGGTTGCACGCGACGAGACACGGCATCGCGGCAACGCAAAGAAGCACAAGTCTGGAAATCACTCGGGTCGCGGGTCCGCGCCATATTTCCACGTTACGCATTACGTTGCGGTATTCGACGGCGCCGGGCCGAAAGCATAGGAGCAGTTTAGTCATGGTTGCCGCTCGCCTTTTGGTGTATCGGGGGCGTCCAGACAGGCAATGACCCACTCGCAGCCCGCGGCAAATTCAAGAGGCCGGCGTTTCCGCCGCCCCCGGGAATCCAAGCGCTGTATTGATCCCAGCAGTAAGAGAGCGAAAGATAACGGGTGACTCCTCGAAGAGCGAGTCGCGGCCGGCAGACGCGACGACCGAGTGACGGCGCTCTTGCCGGTAGGCCGAGCCATTTGGCGCCCGAGCTTGAGTAGATCGGCAGCACGCTCAAGCCGCATGCGGTACGTCAAAGAACGCGTCGTCGAAATCAAGGAGACCGTCGCGGCAAGTCGCGGCCTGGTTTACCGCGCAGGGCGCTGGGTCAAACTCGCCGGAGGCTAACGCTGCGAGCGCGGCAGCTCCATTTCATTGACCGGCACAAATCCAATGCGTTCGTAGATCGAGCGGCCGAAGCGCGAGGCATGCAAGCGAATGCTCCGGCAGTTCGCGCGTTCGAGATAGGCAATTGCTTCGCGCGTGAGATGTTCCGCAATGCCGCGGCCCCGGTATTCAGGCGCGACGCGGACCCCGAAGATGTATCCGTCACGGAGTCGCGTTATGGCCGCCGGATATCCGTCTCGAATCAGCGCACCCGACGTTGCGATGATCGTCCCGTCGTCGACTGCGACAAAGAAAGCAGCTTCGCGTGCGGCCATGCGCTCGCGAAAGTACGATTGGAAACCCGACCGCCAATCGAATGGAAAATCGCGCTCGTAGTATTTGCCGACTTCCTCGAACATTGCAAGCCAGTGCTCGCAAACATGCGCAAGATCGGCCGCCGTCCCAACCCGAATCGCAACCGTATCCTTCACGCAATAGGCTTATCATATGAGGACAATAGGAACACCCATTCGAGGCCCGGAAGGAGGGCGTTTATTTTTCCCAGTGATCTCATTCGGCTCTCAGATTGATTATTCAATGAGCGGTCTCATAAAGCTGCGCTCGTAGCTCAGAATACTTCGGTTGCGAGCTTCTATATCAATTGCGGCTTGACATTCAATATCGTTTACCGTGTTGCGTCGGTATTCTTCGTACGCAGCTAAGGTCTGAAAGCTAAACAGGGCTATGACTACGTTATCTGGTCCTTCACCGGGAAGGTAATATCCGTGGTGTTCACCACCCATGCGTCGCACTATAGGCAGCCAGAAGCGTGCGTACTCCTCGAATTCCGCGATTTTGTTTGGATCGATGAAGTATTTCACGTGACAAGTAATTAAAAGGCACCACCATTCGGTAAACGCGAGAAGGGTGCATTAAGCGTTGCGGAGTTGCTCAATTCCGTTACGCCAATCTTCGCCTTACCCTCCCTCAGTGGTTGCATGACATCACAGTCGGCGGCGTTGACGCAGGTGGAGTTTGATAGTCAAAACTGTCGCCCTCTCTTCATTCTCACCAAGTCCGACTAGCAATGCCTCCCTCTTAGCATAAGGCAAATGTAGACAGAATAACCTTACTTGATATTCGCTACCTTGCTACGGCTCTCTCCATCGCGTGCACTAGGGATCCTTCCGGACCGGTGCCCTAAGCCTCTAGTACTAACAACACTCGCCACCATTGTGAAGCAAAAGCAGGCCAGTATCGCTGTTGGCAACGGAGTAGCCGCATTGATCGATGCCGCACTGGGAGCTTGACACCATCGCACGTCATGGTTCCGGTGCCAATGTTTAGCGAGTATGCCCGAGCGATCGTCGCGGCCAACCATCTTCAGGATTCGTTGGCGCTCGACATTGACGCCGGTTGCTGGCTCGACGATGGTCGACTCGTCGATGCGCTAGATCGAGTTCGTCCATGCGCTCTCATTCTAACCAACCCCATAACCCGTCGGGAGCCCTCACCGACCCCACGACACTCGCCCGCATTCTCGACGTGGCTGCCGCGATCGGATGCCTTATGGTCCTCGATGAGGCGTTCATCGACTACGTTCCGCACTATTCACTCGTGGGATCGGCACCATCATCGACGAACCTCGTCGTACCTCGCTCTGTTGCCAAGTTCTACGCGATACCGGCGCTGCGCGTTTGGTACGCGGTAACGTCGCTAGAGCTAGCGGCACGCATTAGCGCCTTTCTGCCGTCATGGCAGGTCACGACGATTGCGATCGACGCGGCGGCGCTAGCGCTACGCGATCCTGAATTCGACAAGCGAACGATCACAACGAATGCCGCGTTGCGCGACGAGTTTGCGCAGGCGCTGCCATCGCTCGGAACCCGCGTGCTGCCTTCGGCGGAGAATTTTATGTTTCTCGAATTGCCATCCGCTTGGGGTACACGAGCTGCGATTTGCGAGCGGCTAATCCGTGACGCGGCGATCGTGGTGCGCGATTGCGGCGACTACGAGGGTTTAGGGTACCGTAGCTTCGTGCGTGTCGCGGTCAAAACTCGCGCCAATAACGAGCGGCTCGTAGCGGGGATGCAGTACGTCGTGAAGGTGCACGAGCGAGCCGAGCGACCCCCGACCCCGCGCTAAGCCGGAGAAAACTAGTACGAAAGGTCATTTTTAAGGCGCTCAATTTGCTTGGTAGATTCGCCATTGGCGCGTCAGTTACCTTAACTGCGTCACTAGCTGCGCGCGGAGCGCCGTACCGTCAGCTGAGGCGGTACCAGGTGGCCCCGAAGAACTAGACATCACACACGCTTGCGCCTAGCGCGAGTTCTTCTAAGAACTGAATCACGGCTCGGACCGGGGTCCCAGTTGCGCCAGTAGGAACGTAACCGTGCGGAGTGCCGGTGTTATAAGCCGGTCCTGCGATATCCAGATGCGCCCACGGGATCCTTTCGGTTATGAACCGTGACAAAAAGAGGCCGCCGAGCAACATTCCTCCGGCGGAGTCGGCGTGCCAGCCAGCGATGTCTGCAATGTCTGATTCTAGTTTTGTGGGTATGTCATCAGGCAGCGGCATTGGCCAAATCGTCTCGCCCGTGGAATCGCCAGCTGCGACGAGCTGGTCGATGACTTGCTGTTCACCCATCACGCCGCTGACGCGATACCCAAGAGCGACACGCTGTGCGCCCGTAAGTCCTGCAACGCTTAGAACCAGGTCTGGCGAATCCTCGCATGCACGAGCAAGCCCGTCGGCTAACAGCAGACGCCCTTCTGCGTCGGTATTCACGACCTCGACGTGCAGTCCGTTACGCATCCTTAGGATGTCGCCTGGACGATAGGCGGAACCGCTGGGCATATTTTCGGCCATCGGAAGGTACGTCGTAATTTTGAGCGGCAGAGCCAAAGCTGCAGCTGCAACCGTCGCAGCGAAAACGGTTGCGGCGCCCACCATATCTTTTTTCTGATGTCGCATGCCATCGCGTGATTTGAGCGAAAGGCCGCCGGAGTCGAACGTCACGCCCTTCCCGACGAGCGCCACCGAGGTCACCGCGTTCGGAGACGTCCAGGTGAAACGGGCCATTCGAGGTGGTCGAACGGAGCCCGCGCCAACAGCGAGGATCCCGCCGTATCCGCCGGCGTCGAGAGCAACCTCATCAAGAATCTCGCCGGCCAGTCCGACCTCCATTGCTTTATCGAATGTCAAATTCGCGAAGGAGGCTGGGTAGAGCTCGTTTGCGGGCATGTTTACGAGATCTCGAGCCAAGTTTACAGCCGTGGCAAGGACACGCGCGCGTTCGGCGGCCTTCTCACCTGCCGACACTCGCTCATCGGGAAGAAGGAAGGTTACCGTCGCAACTGGCGTGCGATTGGCATCGCGGCGGTATCGATCGAATCGATATGCGCCGAGTAGCGCACCTTCAGCGACCGCCTGAATATCTTTGACACTGGCGTCACCGTTGGCATTGGCGAGAGTTAGGCCAATGTGAGCGCGCCCGTGTAGCGACCGAATAGCAACCGCTGCCGCACTGCGCAGGGTGTCTAGCGTAAAGCGGCCCACTGAATCGGGGCCTCCTAGCCCGACCCCCACGAGAAGTGCTACCGAACTACCGGATTCGGTCGGAATGAAAGTGATCTCTTCGGATTTGCCAGTAGCACGTAGGACATAGAATGCACGGCGTAGCCAATTGCCAAATTGATCCTCAACGTCGCGTTCAAGAATTGGCCTTGCCCCATCCGGATAGGCAGCTACGCCGATCACCAGCGCGTCAAGTCCACCGGGGATCGTCGCGGGGCCGACTAAAAGTACGGTCATGACCCTTTGACGACCGTTGCATCGACGGCCGATCGTGCAGCTTCTATCGTAGTAAGTGCTTCTTCGAGGATCGCAATCGCTGCGTCAATCTCGCCTGCAGATGCCCCGCTGGGAATTCGTATCACGTTGTCTCCCTAATGTGTGGCGAGTTAACGCCAAAGAATGACGTCCACGGCAAATCCTTATTGGATGCTAGTAATGCGACCTTTTAACGTTTCTTGATGAACATTGCTTGTGTTTAATCGCGCAGTTGCGTGCCCGTCGTTGCAAAGCAACTCGCGATAGCGAAGGATTCGCCTCGCGACATGCAAGGTAGGCATAGGCGCGACATCCAACTCTAGCATGACTTTTTGAGGAGTAGCACGGTGATAGAAGCGGCGACGGTGAGCCAGAAGTTGTTAGGCAGCTGGCGACTCACTTCGATGAAGTGGCGCAACGAGACTGGCGAGGTTCAATCCGAACTTGGAGACGATCCAGTCGGCAGCAAACCTACGATATCTCGGGTACGGTTTCGGAGCAAATGATGCGCCGCAACCTTCGCGTTTTTTGGGACGCTGATTCGCTGCGCGCTACACATGAGGAAAGGGCAGAGGCGTGGGGCGCCTATTTTGGTTATTTTGGGACCTATGCAATCGATGAACGAGCCGGAACTATTACGCATCACATTGAGGCGAGCTCGTTTCCGAATCTTGTCGGCACGGAGCAGATTCGGCGTTTTACTTTCAGGGCAAACCGGCTGGCATTGCTTGCCGATGCGGCATGGGGCCGGGTCAGCATCGTGTGGGAGAAATTGATACCCCTTCCAATGGTCGGCGTGGTTGATCACGACGATATGTAGCCTTCGCGCTCCGGGGAACCTCACGATTAGCATCTCGTCGGAGTAGCTTCGTCCTTGATCGCGCGCATCAGTGCTGTACGAAGGGGACCAAATCGCTCATAGATCCAGCTCCCCGACACGACCCCTTGAAGTCCGAACCGGAAACGATGTGATGTGGCACCGTTGGGCGTCCGTCACCCTCAGCGCGAAAACGAATTGTTATCACGCCGGCGACGCAACATGCGACTCCCGCATCTGCTCTCAACCCTTCGGGGAGCATCCTACACGTTTATAAGAGTCGGTGTCGAAACCATCCCGCCCGTGACCTTGGTAGTGCGCGTACCCTCAATGGCGCGGCTTGCGCCTGCCGAACGACGCCACCACGTGGCAGTGCTTCCTGCTCCAGGCGTGCCTCAACAGCATGATTCCCTTCACGCTTATTGCATGGGCCGGACAGACAACGGGCTGCGGGCGTCGGGCGATCGCCGAATGTTGGACGACCTACTGATATCAGGCAAGAGGTACGTGGCGGACAAGCGTTCGATCGTGGGACGGCTAGCTTCACGAGTGTCCGAGAATCCGGTGCGGCTCGTAAGGCGCTTCAAGGCGGGCGATGTCCGCGTCCGTTAACCGAAGCTCGAGTGATGCGATCGCGTCCTCGAGATGCCGGAGCCTAGTCGCACCGACGATCGGTGCCGTTACCGCGGGCTTACTCAGCAGCCACGCGAGGGCTACTTGCGCGGAGGGGAGGTTGTGCTCTGCGGCAACAGTCGCGACCGTGTCAACGACCGCAAAATCGCCATCCGAATATATTGAATTGGCAAGAGGGTCGCTGGCAGATCGGACCGTCGTCACCTCCCCGCCGCGCGCGCGAGTGCCGGCGAGAAACCCCCGCGCAAGAGGACTCCACGGAATAAGCCCGATGCCCTGATCCAAGCAGAGGGGAATCATTTCACGTTCTTCCTCCCGATAGATGAGGTTGTAGTGGTTCTGCATCGATATGAATGCCGTAGAATTTGCTCGCTCGGCGGCGCACTGTGCTTTCGCGAACTGCCAAGCAAACATACTTGAGGCTCCGATGTATCGAGCTTTCCCGCTTTTGACGACAGAATTGAGAGCACCCATAGTCTCTTCTATAGGCGTCTCATAGTCCCACCTGTGGATCTGATAGATATCTACATAGTCGGTACCCAATCTACGCAACGAGCCGTCGATGGCTGCTAAAATATGCTTTCGTGACAGTCCACGATCCGTCGGAGCCGGCCCCATCGGGAAGAACACCTTCGTGGCGAGCACGTAGGAGTCGCGAGACGTAAACAGCGTTCGTAAGAGACGCCCGGTTATCTCCTCAGTCAGGCCGTTCGAATACATGTCTGCCGTATCGAAAAATGTGATGCCGCTCTCTACGGCATGCTGCACGATCGGTCTAGCGCCTTCCTCATCGAGGTGCCATTGGCGTTCAGTCCGATCACCGTAGCTCATCATGCCCAGACAGATACGCGATACTTGCAAGCCCGAGGAGCCTAAGCGTGAATAGTTCATTCTGTCCCCTGTTGGTGGAGTGCGACGCCAGCCACCACGAATACGATGCCGACAATGTCTCGAAATGTGGGAAGCTGACCAAGGACGACCGCGCCGATAATCGTTGCAAAGGCCGGGAGCAGTGAGAGCATTAGGGCGAACGTCGCTCGCGGCAGTCTCGCCATTGCCAGTTGATCGGTGACGTATGGAATTACCGAGGAGCAGATTCCCACAACTGCGCCAGCCAGCAGCAACGATGGATTGGAAAAAGCTGGGAGGGCGCTCATTATCCCAAATGGAGTAATTGCAACAGTGGCCACAAGCATCGCAGCTGCGAGCTGATCGATATTGGTTGGTTGCGGAGCGATATCAGTCGCTTCGGGACCCTCGTCGTTCGCAATAAGATGTCCCAAAATGATATAGACGAGGAAAAGTGCACAATTTGCGAAGGCAAACTCAAAGCCAATAGGCTCGACAAAAATTCGCGTTTTCGCAATGGTGATGACGCCAAGAATCGTAAGCGTTAGAGCGATCAAATTGCGTCGCGTGCGTAATCCACAGGCTGCTAGCACAACCGGCCCAAGAAACTCGATCGCACCGACGGTTGACAGCGGCAGGCGGCTTACGGCGAAGTAGAAGAAGAGGTTCATAGCGGCAAGCACAATGCCAAGTTCTATAACGAGCCGGCGCCGCCGGGCATCCAGTCGCATCACACTTCGCCATGGCCGCCTCCAAATGGCAAAGACGGCGGCAGCGCTAGCTATGCGGAGCCAGGCAACGCCTGGCACGGACATGCGAGCGAACAGCAGCACTGCAAACGAGGGGCCGAGGTAGTGAAAAACGGCGCTCACCAGAAAATACAGCGATGGCGGGGTGCGCTGGAGGTTGACACGGAGCGGCATAGCGCGACTCATAGAAATATGATATGAAAGATACGACCTATTGAACATAATGAAACGCAGGCAACTAGATTGAGTTTAGGCACAGAACCTAGGAAAATGGCAGAGCAGACTTTCGAAACGCTTGACGATCTAGATCGTTCTCTACTTGAAGCGCTGCAGGGCGATGCTCGCTTGCGAGTGGCTGAGCTCGCGCGTCTGGTTGGTCTCTCCGCCCCCGCCGTCGCCGAGCGATTGAGGCGCCTTGAGGAAGCCGCGGTGCTTTCGTTTCGGGCAGAAGTTAATCCGCGCGCACTTGGTTTTTCACTAAGTGCGATCATTCGGGTCAGTCCGAACAGTCGCAAGTTGCATTTGATTCCGGACATTGCGCGCGATGTTCCGGAGGTTACTGAGTGCTACCGAATCACCGGCGAAGACTGCTATTTCATGCGAGTCTATCTACGTTCAATAGACGATCTTGAGGCTATTCTCGATCGATTTACCCCGCACGGGCGTACGACCACTTCCTTCGTGCACTCGGCGCCAGTACCACTACGCTTCTTGCCTCTCGTATAACGTAACGTCGCACGCCAACATCGGCGCTTGCTTTCCGAGTGACAGGTAGGCACAAACGCCCGCTGTTCAACGACGGCCACCCAGGTTCCGGATGGATCCGAATTCGAGATCGTTCACCATGGACGAGTCGCAGTCGCCGAGCGTCGTCTTCTGGAATCACGCGAGTAGCGAAACATGCCGGCCCACTCGTTTGCGTAGTTGTACTGCGCCAACCCTTGCGCGAAAAACGGGCCAACGACTTTCGCGTGAAACGGAATGCGCGAGCGGGCCCCTGGCGACAGTTACACAAACCATCGGGTCGAAAGAGGCGAGCTGTCCAAGTATGAGTGATCCAGAGTCGTCGGTCGGTATAGTTGCGAGTCTACTCCGGAGAAGCGGCCGCCTCGACTTCTTTGAGTGCCTTCAACTCAACGACATCCTGCACGTCCTTTGGGCGCTTTAGCGTTTCTTTCGAACGAATAAGGCCATCGATCGTCAGCATCGTAATGTGTAAGCCGCCGACATCCTTTGCTTCCGAGAACTTCCGGACCGCTCCGAAGGACGCAAATCCGGCTGGCAAATCGAGCAAGTCGATCTGCCCAGCGTCCGTCGCAAGCGAGACGACCCGTTCCTCGCGTAGAATCTCCGGTGTAAGTCTTAGCACATCCCCTGCAGGTTGGCCCAAGACCATGCGGCGCGGGTTGAAACGGTTCATGGCGTTGCATAGCCGCGCGAGATTGGCGGCCGATCGCGCGTACACGATGTCGACATCTTTCGTCAAACGGGTTGTACCTTGCAACGTGGCAGCCAAACCGCCGATGAGAACATACTCCACGTTCTGCTCTTGGAGCGTCTCGAGGAGTAGTTTCGGATCAAACGCCATACTAGCCGAACAACGCAGCTAATCCATGTGCGCCCGAAACGGCAGCTTCCAAGCGATCCGCTGGCGCCATGGCACGACTTGAATAGAGTTGCCCTAAATCAATCCCAAAATCGCGAGCGGCCGCGATCGCGCCGCCCTCGGGTGGATTCAAAAAGAGATCGCGCGCGCTTGGCGCCTTCACAACAAGCTGGCACCCCAACTTATCGAGAATTCGCTTAGCCGTCGAAAGCTGAACATCAAGGCCAGCCTCGACTCGTGCAATGTGGCTCTGACGGACGCCAACTTCCTGTCCGAGTCGCTGCTGCGACCAGCCACGGCGTTCGCGCGCGCCTCGTACAACGAGCCCGAATTCATTTGAGTCCATAGGCGGATTATACACTAAAATAGATTAGAGAGCAACCCTGTTCATTCCCAGGGCAGGCATCGAGGAAAGGGTCGCTCGCCGTCTCAGTCAAGCCGCCGAACCCGACCAGCCCCTGCCCGGTTCTTGGCACAAGCACCGAAACTTTCTCCGCGTTCTGCCGTTAATGGAATTAGACGAGGCAATAGACATTGAAGCCGAAGCGGAAGGGGTAGCGGAAGTGAACCCGGAAGTAGCAGGCAACCTCGCCGTTCTTCGCCGTACAGCGAAGAGAGAGGCTTCCGCAAGAACATGACCCCCCCCACCCTGCAATCACTCCGGCTTGAACCGAAGGAACTAACAAAGAATCTTACCGACATCCTGGGCGCTCGTATGGTCGCATTTCTCGGAGGCGCCAAAAGCACGCGCTCCGTACGAGGCTGGATCCGTGGCGAGTATCCGCCCAGCCAACTCGACCACTTGCACCTCGCCAAGCAACTGGTCGACGTCATTCTTACCCGGGACGAGCCCGACGTCGTGCGCGCCTGGTTCGCGGGCGTGAATCATCTACTCGATGACGAGAGCCCGGCCGTCTTACTCGCGCGTCGTGGCGATCAACCTGATACGAAACGAGCCTTGGTACAGGCTGCCCGCGCGTTTATTGCTGATTAAAAGAAAAAAAGGGCCTAAACGGCTATGCACAACTCGGAGTACCCAATCTCAGAGCCGCCGCAATACGTCTACCGCGTGGCGTACGGCGAAGACCCAGTAGTGTTGCGGCCGCTCGATACGTTCACTGCTGACGAAACCTGGCCGGGGCGTTTCGACGATGCTAACCGCACGTATCGCGTCCTGTACGCGGCGACTTCCCTGGAAGCAGCGTATCGTGAGACGCTCCAGGACTTTCGACCGTCAAAGGCGCTGCAAGCTGCGCTCGCGGAGATTGACGCCGACGAAGACGCTCGAGTTGGCGAAGAGAAGATGAATGACCCCGATCCACGTGAATATATTGGGGTCGTTCCATTATCGTGGTTGTTGACGCGCACAATCGGCAAGATCGAAGCTCGCAAGCCGTGCCCGTGCGTGGCCTTGACGGATGCGGCGTGTCTAGCGAAGCTGCGCGGGTCGATTGCACGTAACATTACCGTTGCGGACATCCTCGGGGACGACGTGCTCCTGACGCAAGCGCTCTCACGGAAGTTTTGGCTGCACCGCGATCGGTATTTTGGAATCGCGTACGCCTCGAAGTTCGGCGTCGATCTGACTAACCTCGCCTTCTTCGAAAGCGGCCGAGCGTCGGGTACGCTACGCGCCGAGCTTGTCGTAGTGAGCGTTGAGGCGCTGGACGTACAAGACCCGACCTTCGCCGACGTCGCGAATAGTTTGGGTTTGACGCTGCCGGGGCTCGAGGCCGTCAATGCGGTCGAACGTCTGTATCCGCATGCCGCTCCCGCGCAGGTTCATATCGCGAAGGCGTTAGAGAGCATGCGCGACGACAGAACAACGATTGGGACATCCGGGCCGGTCGAAGGTGCGAACGTCTTTATCGTCAAGCGCGAGAAGGCCGAAGCCTACATTTTCACAGATGGCGCGCAGGTTGACGTGATGATGCGCGCGCCCTCCGGGAACCTGCAAACGGTTTGGTCGATGCAAATTGACGGGTTCGAAGCCGTCGCCGGCTGTATGGGCGCCGTTGATGCCGTTCTTGATCACGTCGGGTCGCTACAGCGGCCTGCCGATTAAGAAGGTCGATCGAAGGCATGGAGGGTGTGGTCGAGTTACTGAAGCCGGAGTTTCTGCTTCCGCTTTTGACCTTCGCGATCCCGGGATTCATCGTTTGGATTACGATGCAAGCGCTTCTGCCGCATGGATCCCAGAAGACCGGCGAAGTCATCTTCGAGATTCTGACCTACGGCTTCGTCAACGCGATCGTCTGGACGCTGCTCCGGCGGCCGCCGAGCAGTTGGCAAGGGTGGCCCCTAACGTGGCAGGACGACCTACTTCTTACCTGCATGGTCTTCGCGTCCGGTCTTATTGGCGGTCATCTATTTAGCGGCCTTACGCAAACTCGCAGGAGCAGGCCGCATATTGCCCCTCGAACCTACGGCGTGGGATTGGTTGTTTCAGTCGTCGCAGAACACGGCGCGTGCCCTGATCGTGACGCTGCGCGACGGTACGCGCTTGGCCGGAGCGTTCGTCGGGAATAGTTACGTCGCGCTGCACCCGTACAAGCGGGACCTGTTTTTATCGGAAGTGTGGACCCTTGACGAGAAGGCTCGGTTTTCGCAGCGGGTCGCTGGCACCGAGGGCCTCTACGTCGATAAAAGTGATATACTGTATATCGAGTTATTTGACTACCAAGAAGTCATCGCGTCGGCGGTGCGGCAAGCTGCAATTAGGAGACTCGAGAATCTAAATGGCTAACGAAAAAGATGTACACGTTACGGTTTCAACTCGACGCCTTCAAGAAGGTGCAAAAGGCGCGAAGGTTCAGGTGAGCGTGCCGATTCCGACAACGAGCGAGCCTGCATCGTCCGTGCAGACGCCGCGGCCGAGCAAGCCATGACCGATATTCAAAAAGTCGTCACTGGCAGTGACAGCCAAAAAGGCGCCACAAGCAGTACGCCGCCGGCCGCCAACGTGCCGACGACATCAGAGCCGTCGTCAAGCATTCCATCGTCGTCGGCGAAATAGAGGTCGGCGCCTCTAAAACCGGAGAGAGACTTGCACTGCTAACGACGCGACCGTCGTCGAATTGTGTTTGCGCGAATATCGCCGCACTCTTGGATTCTATCATCCTCGATCAAGAGCGCCAGTTGCCCCATTTTGAGAACTCCAAAGGCTGCGTTCCGAGCCTATGTGATCGGCCGTCGCGATCACTCGGCGAGCCAAGGCCCCTCCCAGAGGTAGCTTCATCATTCGCTCGCTACCAAACGCGTGTGATTGTCTATTTGAAGCGATCATTTTTGTCAATATGCTGCGCGAGCTTAAACGCTTGAATCGCGGGTGACCCCCGCAGTGATTGCATGGAGGAAACTTCTTGCCAAACACGACGGTTACGTCGTGCTCGTCAGCGTGAGCGGGGTCATGGATTACACGGTAAATCCCAGATCGTGGAACATCATCGCCGGGCTTGTAGGTAGTCGCTCGAACTTGTGCATCCGTCGCCATTGTTGGATCCTTTCAAAAGCACATGAATGTCCGTGGCGCAATTAGCCCAAATCGGAGCATCGAGTTAGTGAAAATCTCACGTATGCCGCGCCGTTCCGCAAACAAGGCACGCGACCTTAGCCTTGACCTAGCGCGTTACGGAGATAACAGCCACAAGATTCCGTCAACTGCATCTATAACATCCTTGGAGCGGTGGTTTGGAGAGAATGGACACCCATTCTTCGCGCTTCTCCGCGACCCGATCCAGCCAGTTCCGTTCGTAGATAACCTCATTGGGCCAAACTGGGTGCCCGGCGGGGACAATATCGACGGTTCCACCTGGAGTGTTCAGGACGGCGAAACGGATGAAACGCTATCGACGCTCCATGCGCCCGGCGTCAAAGCCTGTCGACATACCACTCGCAGTTCGACCGGGCGAATCGGTCTCTGGGGCGAGCACGAGTACGGTTGCGAAGGGAAAAGCGATCTCAAAAACAGTAACCCGAGTTTGGGACCGCCGTGCTAGATCGTCCCCCCAAAGAAATACATCACTGCATACCGTTGACGTACCCGAGTGCATTTGCGATGTCGCCCTGCGACAACGGGTACGCGCTAGACGCCGCGAGCTTAGCCATGTTTAGGATCATACTCGCGGTTAGGGGCGCCTTCGATTGCGTCGCTGAGCGCTCCATTGCAATAGCGCTCGCAACGGAAAACATATCTGTATATGCTGCGTTCCCCGTGGCAGTCACGGTCCCATCGGGGTTACAATGAGCACCAAACACTTTAGTGAGCAATGCTTTGTCTGAGGGAGTGAGCATGCCAGCAAGCAGTTGGGGAAGTTCGCCTATCTGAGTCGCCTGATTGTAACCCGGCGATCCCGCCACCCAGGCGTTCGCGGCAGAGGTCGATGTTGGGGCGGAAGACGCGGAGCTGCCTACCGGTCCGATGATACTCATTATTGCCGTTCCTCCAATAGCGCATAGCCTAGCAAGTGGTAACCTGATTCAAAAAACATATGTACCTCTATACGTATTATCGACGCGGATAGCCCAGATCGATACTATTCGTTTTTGATTATCGTTTATTGTTTTTAATATTGTTTACGATCTTATTGCGCCGTTCGTGTTTAAGACAATCACCATGTGACGCTATTTTAGGTCTAAAGTTTCGGAACGCGGGCTATTAGTGCTATGCGCTTGGAGGTAATCCTTTTCGCTTTACCTTGACCCTCTGTGTCTATGATGGGTGAGGCCAGCTAAACGGGAAAACTCATGAGGGCGAGTAAGGCTCTTTTCCATGTCGACCAACCCTGAGGTACGTTCGAAAGCGACGCGCCGGATCTTCACCGCCGCGGAGAAGGCTCGGATCTTAGCCGAGTACGATGGTGCAGCTTCCTCGCTTGCCCGCGCATCACTAATGCGCCGCGAAGGCGTGTACAGCTCGCTACTATCGAACTGGCGAAAACAACTATCAAACGGTGCACCGGCTAAACGCGGTCGCCCTGCGAATCCGGAAGCTGCCGAAAACGCCCGACTGATTCGAGAACTCGAAAAACTCAAACGGCGTTTGGAGAAATCCGAGATGACGGTAGCCGCGCTGGGAAAAGCGCACGCGCTCTTGCAGATGATCGCAAGCGGGAGCAGCGCGGAAGACGAGCGGTCGAAATCATCGTGACGGAGCTTTCGCAGCAGATCGGCGAGCGCGCTGCGTGCCGGCATCTTGGAGCGGTGCGCGCAACGATGCAGCGCCGCTCTAAGCCGACGATCACCGCTTCGCAGCGTTCAAGCGCTGCGCCGCGCCGGCTTGCCGAGGAGGAACGACAGGCGATGCTCGATGCTTCGCACAGCGATCGGTTTGCGGATCTAAGCGTCCGTGAGATTTATGCGACATTGCTCGACGAGGGGACGTATATCGGTTCGATTTCCTCGTGGTATCGCGTGCTGCGCGGCGCAGGCGAAACCCGCGAACGTCGCCGCCAGGCGATCCATCCAGCTCGCGTAAAGCCAGAGCTCGCCGCCACGGCGCCGAGGGAAGTTTGGTCGTGGGACATTACCAAGTTGCTCGGGCCGCAGAAATGGACGTATTTCTACCTGTATGTCGTTCTCGACGTCTTCAGTCGCTACGTCGTTGCTTGGCGGCTTGAAACGCGCGAGAGTGCAACACTTGCAGAGGCGCTGTTTGCCACAGCCATCGCGCGCGAGGGCGTTAATCCAAAACGCTTAACCGTACACGCCGACGGCGGCCCGTCCATGACTTCGAAGACGCTCACGCAGTTCTTCGCCGATCTCGGGATCACGAAAAGCCGCTCGCGCCCGCATGTTTCGAACGACAATCCGTATAGCGAAGCGCAATTCAAGACGCTTAAGTACGCACCAACATTCCCCGGCCATTTTGCGAACATCCAACAGGCTCGAGAGTACGTGCGCCGGCTCATGGCTTGGTACAACGACGATCACCGGCACAGCGGCATCGCGTTGTTAACACCGAGCGACGTTCATCATGGCCGCGCCAACGAACGCAGCGCCGCACGAAGCCTAATCTTGCTCGACGCGTGGAAGGCGCACCCCGAGCGTTTTGTCCGCGGACAACCGCAACCGCCTAAGCTCGCGCCGATCACCTACATCAACCGGCCCGAGTTCGCGGCGTAACATTTCCAAACACTCGTGGCCTCAAACCCATTGACACATTCCGCAGCCTACTGAGCCCTCATGTCACCCGTATTGCGACGTTCTGAACCGCCCTCTGTGTCTATGATGGGTGAGGCCAGCTAAACGGGAAAACTCATGAGGGCGAGTAAGGCTCTTTTCCATGTCGACCAACCCTGAGGTACGTTCGAAAGCGACGCGCCGGATCTTCACCGCCGCGGAGAAGGCTCGGATCTTAGCCGAGTACGATGGTGCAGCTTCCTCGCTTGCCCGCGCATCACTAATGCGCCGCGAAGGCGTGTACAGCTCGCTACTATCGAACTGGCGAAAACAACTATCAAACGGTGCACCGGCTAAACGCGGTCGCCCTGCGAATCCGGAAGCTGCCGAAAACGCCCGACTGATTCGAGAACTCGAAAAACTCAAACGGCGTTTGGAGAAATCCGAGATGACGGTAGCCGCGCTGGGAAAAGCGCACGCGCTCTTGCAGATGATCGCAAGCGGGAGCAGCGCGGAAGACGAGCGGTCGAAATCATCGTGACGGAGCTTTCGCAGCAGATCGGCGAGCGCGCTGCGTGCCGGCATCTTGGAGCGGTGCGCGCAACGATGCAGCGCCGCTCTAAGCCGACGATCACCGCTTCGCAGCGTTCAAGCGCTGCGCCGCGCCGGCTTGCCGAGGAGGAACGACAGGCGATGCTCGATGCTTCGCACAGCGATCGGTTTGCGGATCTAAGCGTCCGTGAGATTTATGCGACATTGCTCGACGAGGGGACGTATATCGGTTCGATTTCCTCGTGGTATCGCGTGCTGCGCGGCGCAGGCGAAACCCGCGAACGTCGCCGCCAGGCGATCCATCCAGCTCGCGTAAAGCCAGAGCTCGCCGCCACGGCGCCGAGGGAAGTTTGGTCGTGGGACATTACCAAGTTGCTCGGGCCGCAGAAATGGACGTATTTCTACCTGTATGTCGTTCTCGACGTCTTCAGTCGCTACGTCGTTGCTTGGCGGCTTGAAACGCGCGAGAGTGCAACACTTGCAGAGGCGCTGTTTGCCACAGCCATCGCGCGCGAGGGCGTTAATCCAAAACGCTTAACCGTACACGCCGACGGCGGCCCGTCCATGACTTCGAAGACGCTCACGCAGTTCTTCGCCGATCTCGGGATCACGAAAAGCCGCTCGCGCCCGCATGTTTCGAACGACAATCCGTATAGCGAAGCGCAATTCAAGACGCTTAAGTACGCACCAACATTCCCCGGCCATTTTGCGAACATCCAACAGGCTCGAGAGTACGTGCGCCGGCTCATGGCTTGGTACAACGACGATCACCGGCACAGCGGCATCGCGTTGTTAACACCGAGCGACGTTCATCATGGCCGCGCCAACGAACGCAGCGCCGCACGAAGCCTAATCTTGCTCGACGCGTGGAAGGCGCACCCCGAGCGTTTTGTCCGCGGACAACCGCAACCGCCTAAGCTCGCGCCGATCACCTACATCAACCGGCCCGAGTTCGCGGCGTAACATTTCCAAACACTCGTGGCCTCAAACCCATTGACACATTCCGCCGAGTGCAGCTTGAAGTTGCTGCTAACTGTGCCAAAACCGTGCCATTTTACGAGAAACTTCTGGACCTGAATCAATTCCAGATGAACAGCACAAGAGTTACCACCGATGATTATAGAGAGCCCCGCTTACCGCGGGATCTCGAGCCATCCGCATTCAACATTGAAAAAAAAGGATAACCACACGTACTTTACACCTGGCATTCCGGGGATTCTTAGGCCCATGGGCGATGGCCCCCAATGACAAGTCCGGATTATTCGGTTCAACAGCTCGAGCAAATGGGCGAGTTCCCCGTCGTGGACCCAGACGGTCGTCAAGGCATGTGCGGGGTCGTTTCCTATACCCCGCTCGCACCATCGGCAAATGCCTTGTCCGCATCGGATAAACAGCTCCTTAGCACGATCACGGGAGCGCAGTTTGGCAGCAGTCCGCAGGGAATGACCTTAACGCAGTCATACAACACCGGCGACCCGATCAGCCCTCAAGCCTTTAATGCGGCGCTCAGTACGGTACAACAAGAAGAGGCGATTAACCATACGCCCACGTCACCGTCGTTAATGCACGGCGAAGCAATGGCACAGGCGGAGTTTACGGACGTACAAAACTTCGTCGATGGACTTGCGTCATTAAGGCAGTCTATTGGACAGAATCAACCGCTTACGCCATCGCTAATTATTCAGATGGCAAAAACGGCGAGTGCAAGCGGCGCTCCCATACCGCAGCAGTATATAGCTGACGCAATCGGCTATCTAAACGGCATAAGGACGTCATAATGGCTGCGTTACGGCACTGACGACCGGGGTCTGTCTTGGACGCCTTCTTGGCGGGAGATCGCCCTCATCACGCTTCGCTGGTTATTACTTAACCCGAATCCATGTTAAGATGAACAGCCCAAGGCTCCGTGCCTTGGCAAAAAAAAGCACGGACGCGCGCTCCTCGCGCGCGTCCGTGTCCCTGCGTATTCTTAGGAGATCGGCATGAATCTCTCGCCGCTGTTGGCGTCCAAGATTTCTTCCCAGGTGTCGTCGGTTTACCTAGGCGGTGTAGATACAGGGTCGCATTCGCGACATAGTCTTGAGGGATGGTTATGTTATTCGCGTTTGACTGCTTCACTGCCGCGACAATCATCGACGGCGTAATCGGTTTGTTTTGACCTATCTGTTGTCGAATGGATATAATGGCTTCGTAAAGTTCTGTACGTACTCGAACTCGGCGCCGGCCGATGCCTATGCATTCACTACTGCTGGTTGGGTCAGCTCTTGGAAGTACACTTGTAGTTGTTAAACTAGGAATGGGAAACCTCGTTAGCATTTAGCTGGCCAGTAATAGTCAGGTCTTCGGTCGGCTCTTTAACGTAGGACCTATGCCGAGCTATATGGCGGTTGTGGACGAAATCAAGTACTATGACATCATGGAACGGGAGCGCCAGGCCGCATGGGGTACGCGGTTCTAGTTGAGACGGCGGTCGACCAGTCGCTGTTGCCTAAAGTGTTCCCGCCGCGGAAGGGTGAATACACCGATGAAATCTAGCAACCTCCTTGAGCGCCAATTGGCTGGCAAGGCAGATGCAGAAGCGGCGTGTGTTTCCCTGTCGTGTACACACATGTATGTCAAGGGAGACGAGCAAGCGAAGGTTATTTTCGCGCCCAGACCGCCAAATGGTGTCATCGACTTACTTGCATCCACTTTTGACGAGATATTCTCTTCGTTTTTCGAGACAATTCGAGCGGCAGTGCGCTACGCTCGGCACACCGGCGACTGAGCTTTGGCGACTGCTTCGTTTGCCTCTTTCGGGGCGGCAGCCGAGCGGACAGTGCTACCGTTCGCTATCGTCGGTTACACTTGCCCGCCGCTCAAGCGTCTTCGACGCACTGAGTGAAATGGTTGATCGGTAAATGGCTATATCGGCGTCGCGGTGGATTGTCCCCTAACGCGCTAAGCCCCGTCTCATTGCTTCGACAACGAGTGCTTCGCGCGAATTGACTCCCATTTTCTTGTAGATAATCTTCAGGTGATTGAGGATTGTGTTTCGGCTTCTTTGTAGCTTGTTCGCCATTGCATCGGTGGACAGACCTTCACAAATGAGGCGCATTACTGCATCTTGCATCGTCGTCAACCGCGGATCTACCTTGGCCGGCTGCTCAAATGATTCCGCTTTCAGCTCGCGTGCAAGCCAAGAATCCGGATAAGATTCAACCTTATCTTCCAGAAGGTGAAGCCAACGGCTTTTCCCGGTAGCCTTATACAAGTTTTGCGCGCAGCGGGCCGCGCGCACGTCGTAGCTAATTCTATCGAAGGTCGACCACGCTGAGCGTAACTCGAGGATCCCATCATCGGCGTTGCCGTTCGCCACTTTCACAAGGCCGCTAGCAAATGAAGCCATCGCTGCAAGTCGATCGTCGAATGCGAAGTGCTGAAGGTTACTCCGAAGCTTTCCAATATGTCGAAACCGAGCGATGTAATAGGTAGCGCGTTTGGGAGCATGGAGCGCAGCGTTTTCCGCAAGGAGCAGTAGTGCTACCCGCTCTTCGCCTGACGTCGCCTCCCAATCGACGACCTCGGCGAGTTCCTCTGCAGCCGCAAACTCATTTGCCGCCCATTGCCGTTCTCCGACGACGAGTGCGAAGTATGATCGGTCAAGGAACACCATGGCACGCCACACTTCGCCCGGAGCAGCTTGTTGGGCCAAACGGAGATAGCGCAAGCAGCCTAAGTCATCACCCGCAAGCGCTCGAGACCAGGCAACACCTTTGAGGGCCTGAAAGCGGCTCACTGCAAAATCACCTGACCAATCGATCTCGCGATCGACCTCCTGCTTTGCACGCCTCGCTGCCAACGGGAGCGGCATTTCGCGTGCCAGCACGGCCAAAGTGTGCACGGCAGCGTACCAATCTTCAATATATAGATCAGGTCGATCACCTATCAGGTCCAGCACCGTTGTGATACACGCCGCCTGTTCTTCGAAGCGTTCCTGTCGCGCCAAGATATAAGATAAGAGGTGTTCGCTTCGGATTTTACCCGCGGTGCTGGAATCGATGCGGGATTTTTCGTACCATTCGATGGCAGCCAAGAAGTCGCGTTGACCTAGGTACCGACGCGAAAGGTGTGTGGCAAGTTCAGCCGTTTGGGTTCGATCTTTGAAGCCACTACGCGCAGATGCAAAAGCTCGATCAGCTTCACGAAACGCGTCGAGGCGCGCGTACGCAGTACCCAAATACATGAAGCGGCGAGCGCGTTGGGCGGCGGTAGCGGACTCAAGTTGCTGTCGCTCAAGAAAGGAGGCGACATTTGCACTGTCGATTTTCAGGAAGATCCTAGCACGGAGTAATATCGCGTCGTTCCCTGGTCGCTCCCCTTGCAGTACCGCCGAATCATATATGTCGGCTGCAGCGCGGTAGCGGGCCGCGTGAAAAAGGTGCTGCATCTCCGAAAACCAGCCGCCAGCGGTCCAAATGTTCCTTTTTGACATTTGCTGAGGTATTTTGGGCGACGGGGGCCTGGTCCCCGCCGCCCAGTGGCCGGACCTGAATCAGTGCCCCTTTTGTTGCCCCTTTCTGTGACGCTTGCAGCTGAAGTCGCCGGTCATCACCCCGCCTGAGTCGTGCGCCCGTAAATCGCCGGTCATGACGCCGCCAGAATCATCTGGGCACGCGTCTCCAGTCATGACGCCCCCCGAGTCTGCCGGCCTTGCGCTCATGGGGGTTCCGGGCATTGATCCGCTTCCAGCGCATCCGGAAAAGCAAACACCAAGCGACGCTAAGAGCGCCGCCGTTAAAAGCGCCTTCATCGAAGTAATCCTTTCACAGGCCAATGGCGGCCTGACGAGCTAAGGTCAGGACCAGTTCTGGCCAGTTTTGGGATTACCCGGGTGGTTTATAGGGAAAAAAGGCTCAATTGTTAGCGAATCCGCAGGCATCGGCCAGATGACGCGGTATTTTGGACTAGCCATGTCTAGCTATAACACTTCGTCGCTTGCGGGCTCCGAATAGCGCGGATTGCATCGTCCCTGTGAGCGGTGTTCTGACTCTCTGCGACCAGATTGTTTGCGCGCCGAGGCGCCCGAGATGACGGACTCGCGCTTACATCACGTCAGTGGTGACCGTGCGTTCGTCCCCGCGGTTCGAAGATGACACCGCCGGGCGGCCCCAATTCTCCACTCCAAACCCCGATGAGGGAGAAGACATTGTGAGCCTGTCGATCGTCCTTGACGTGTTGATCGCCTTGAGTGCACTGTTTGTCGCGCTAAGCTGCCTATGCAGCTGGATCAATGAGAGCATTCAATCACTTTTACAAAAGCGGAGCTCGTATCTCTACAAAGGCATCCTTGACTTGGTTTGCGATCAGGAAGGCCTTGCGAATGCTATCTTTTCAAGTCCGTTTATTACCCCCGGAGCAAAGGCGGAGAAAAACCCGGAAGCCCCGCGATTCGACTGGAAAGGGCTAGTAACTGGACGCGAGCATCGCCCGTCCTACGCTGCACCCCGATCCTTCTCCTTAGCGCTGTGGGATGCCGTCCGGACTGAAATGCCTTCACCTGGCGTTGTTACGAACGCGCTTCAAGCGCCAACGGCGCTCATCGGAGATTTGCGATCATCAGTTTCCGGGTTTAATGACAACTCGAGGCTAAAGACATCACTCGTTGCTCTCTTGAATCAGGCGCAAGGAGACTACGAGAAGCTACTGTCGCTGACCGATGCATGGTTCAACGGTCAAATGAATAGGGTCAGTGGCTGGTACAAGCGTTACTCCCAGTGGTTCATTCTTGCGATTTCAATCGTCGTCGTCTCTGTGCTTGGAGTCGACTCGATCGAGTTCGCGACCGTCCTTCGTACGAGGGGTGACCTCAGAACGTTAACGACCGCGGTCGCTGCCGCCATCCCAACTCCGGAACCAACGCCCGCGCCTGGCGCTACTTGGCCACCGCATGATACGCGAGCTGCGCAAGAAAACGTCGCGCAAGCCGTCTACCGCAGCCTTTCGAGCATGGACTTCGGCGGCGCCTTTCATGCTCGCTGGTCCCCAACCGATATTCTTGGGACCTGGCGGGAGCACTGGGCCGGCATGCTCGTTACGATCGTGGCACTCATGTTGGGTACGCCATTCTGGTTTGATCTGCTGTCATTGCTCGTCAATGTGCGCCTAGCCGGCGCAAAACCCGATCCGTCCAAAGTATCCAACGCATCTTCGCAGTGAGCGAGCAAAAAAAGGCGCTTGCTTCATGCCTACGCTTCTAGGGAGTTCGCAAATGAGACGACACGCGTGTAGCGCCGGTAGAATGTTCCTGCTTCTAACTATTGCGGGCCCTCTCATAGGATGCGCGCCGCAACTCGACCTGCAATCTGTGCAGAAGTATGCTCAGGCGACCTCGGATGCAAGTGTGGCGTTTTCCTCGGTGGCAGCGGACTACTCGGCAGCTTGCGATCGGCTTGTAGAGATGGAGTTACCTCCGCGACTTTGGACAACGCCATTGGTCTTCCCAACGCCACTCCCATTCGGAATCCCGTCCGCGGCCCCCGCGCAGCCAGAGGCATCGGTGTCGTCGACCGTTCTAACGGCGCCTGACTGGCAGCGTGCCAGCGCTCCCCCGAGTTGCGTCGTCGGTCAAGGCGTTAGTGTCGATTGGGACAAGCAGAACCGTGTCGTCCTGGGGTACATCCAATCGCTGGGCGCAATAGCCGGCGTCGACGTCCAACCCACGCTGCCTCCTTCCCTTGGCAACGCGCTCGTAACTGGCGGCATTTTGTCGCAGACGCAGAATAGCGCCGCCTCGACGCTAGCAAACCAAATTCTTGCAATCGTCTTTACCGGTGAGGTCCAGGCAGATCTCACAAAAACGGTTAAGGAAGCAAACGCGCCACTAAAAGACTCAATCGCCGCGCTGAAAGTCGTCAATCAGAGCTACGGAACTCTATTATCATCAGAATTTGATCAGACACAACTACACTATCAGCGATTAATCGGTAACGAATGCAGCGGGGCTTTACATGCAAAAACAAAGCCGCCCGCAATCGACGACTCGCTGATTGCATGCCGCGAACTTAAGGTCACGTCGCCCACGCTTCGCGCGTTGGTGTTTCAGCAGCGACAACAATTGAACAATTATCTCACGGCGGTAAACCAGAAACTGGCGGCCTCCGCGAATTACGCAAAAGTATTGGACGATATCCAGTCGACGCACGAACAGTTATTTACTGCGGCGACCGAAAAGCCAAGTTTAAAAGACTACCTGGCGATACTACAAAAAGACGTAGTCCCACTTTATCAAGATGTCGAAGCACTCAAGAAAGGAACGCCATAACATGCCTGCCAGCTCAGCGCTCACGGGCGCCCAACTCGTTCAGATCGGTTCGGATTTCGGTGCGCTTGCAGAGCAAACCCGCAGCATACTGGCCGATCCTAACTCGAATCTCAGTGCCGGCGTGAGCAATGCAATGGCGGCCGATCTGAGTAGCCTTAGTAATATTGCCGCCAACCTATCGATGTGGGGTGCGAGAATCGTATTCGCCGATTCCGACGCTTCATTCCAGTCAATAAGCTCCGCCACGCAATCCGCGAACGCGGTGGTCGCTCGACTGAAGGGCGATGAAACAAAGATTGGCTCAATCGTCAACATCTTAGGAAGCGCTGTGTCGTTGGGCGTCGCTTTCGGCACCGGGAATTGGGTCTCGGTCGTGAGCGCGGCTGCAACTTTGGGGAGTTCGATTTCGAGTGCAACGTGACGCGAGCACGCACGTTCAAGTTCTTCCTCATCTACCTGACTTGAACTTATTCGGAGCCGTAAATACCGTCTTTTGGTCGTTCCGAGGGGAACCGCGATATTGGGTCGAGGCATCAACGTGACCCTTACTAAGTCGCAGTTAGGCGCGGCGGTATGAGCTGGGACCGCCTTCATCACGCAGGAGAAGTCCAGATCCGGTCAAGCGCGGGATCCCAGATCGCAAGGTCGGACTAATCATGAGTGAGAGTCGCTCGTTCGATGAGCAAAAGAAAAGTATCGATCAAGTCCTTTCTCACAATATTCTTATGCAACCGCTTTCCTCGCGCATAAGGGCCGTGCAAGAGGCGAGTCCTTTGAGCATGGCGGTCGTTGATCTCGCTCAGCGGTTAGGACCGTCGCCTTTTGAGGTGATCATCGAGCTGAACGCCTATTACCCGGATGGGCTCGCCGCAGCGCGGTCCAATATTGTTGGCTACGTGCGTACTGCGGCCGGCCAACGATCGGATGATGCGCTTCGGCGGGATTCCGAGGTCCAATCGAGCCTGTATGTATTTGTGAGCCTGACTGCTGCCGAGATCGCGCAGGTTGTCGAACTCGACGGCGAGGCGGCTTCAACGTATGACTCGCGGCATCCGCTCGAAAGCACGAACCCTGGAACTCCTCACCGTGAAGTGCGCGCCCTCCTTCGAATCTGGGAATCCACGCCAATCGGCCCGTTGACGGTTAAGTCGATTCGCACCGTCAAAGCCGATGCTGCACAGACCGCATTTTCAGCCAATGGCGACGATATCGTCTGGGCCGTTATGGATTCAGGTATCGACCAATCGCACCCGCACTTCCAAACGCATCACAACCTTGCGACACCCCCTCCTTTGGCCGCGCGGAGCTTTGTGGGAGGCGATCCCTTAAGGGATGTGTTTGGGCACGGAACGCATGTTGCTGGGATCATCGCCGGAGAGGCCGCGGCCGGGTCGTCCCCCTACGTAGCCGCTCAATCCATCGGAGCAGACGGCGCAACGCAATATCATCTTCGAAATGTTGATGGGATCCGCGGGATGGCTCCCAGGTGTAAGCTGCTCAGCCTGAAGGTCCTCAACGACGACGGCGGCGGAGATGCCACGGCGCTGTTACAAGCTATTCAATACGTCCAGGATCTCAATGATAATGGTCGTAGAATTCAGGTTCACGGCGTCAATATCAGCGTTGGGTATCCGTTCGATGTTCAGTGGTTTGCGTGTGGACGGACACCGGTCTGCGTCGAGGTGAATCGGCTCGTACGGTCTGGCGTCGTTGTCGTCGTCGCAGCTGGAAACACGGGGCACGTTACTACGGCGGTGAATACGCAGGGAGCCGTGACTGGAACACGCGACGCTGGGCAGGCGATGAGTATCAACGACCCGGGAAATGCCGACCTAGCGATAACCGTTGGCTCTACCGATCGAGAAATGCCACACCTGTATGGAATCTCATACTATAGTTCCAAAGGGCCAACTGGAGATGGTCGCCTAAAGCCGGACGTTGTTGCGCCGGGCGAACACATTATCTCTGCGGCTGCCGGGGCAAATCGTTCGAAGGTACCGACGAGCGACGCGCCAGCCAATGCCTTCGACTATGTCGAAGACACCGGAACGAGTATGGCAGCGCCGCACGTCTCGGGTGTGCTTGCTGGTTTTTTATCCGTTCGACGTGAATTCATCGGCCAGGCGACCGACGTTCGAGACCTGGTCATCGCTTCGGCGACGGACCTCAAACGTGACAGCAACCTCCAAGGAGCTGGTCTCATCGATCTCATGCGACTCATTCAGACAGTATAGGAGAGCACCATGCTAAATCAATACGGTGGCTTTGTTGCGTACGACATCATGTATGATACGGGAGGCCATCTGGTAAACCCACCGGACGAGGATGAAATGATCGCGGCTATCGCGTCGGGTGGAGCGAATGCGACCGCGAGCAATATCTTTATAATTTCGCATGGTTGGAACAATAACATTGACGAAGCCCGGGCTCTTTACGCTGGCTACTTCGGGAACGTTCGCGCGGTATTGAACGCAAACCAGAGCACGCTAGCGGGCGAGGCTATCGTGGTTGCTCTTTTTTGGCCGTCGAAGCGGTTCACCGACCCAACGGAGATTCCCGGTGGAGCAGCAGGGCTCGGAGATCCTTTAGACGCACAACTGAATGCCCAACTCGATGATATGAAGATACTCTTTCCCGATGCAACGAGCGTCGCGGCTATCGAACACGCGCGCAACCAGATTCCCACGTTAGCCGTAAGTCAAAGTGCACAGGATGACTTCGTGGCGTCCCTCGTGAGCGTCACGCCTCAGCCGCGCGGTCCTGCCGATGAAGGCCTCGACAATGCTCGTCGCGAGCTGAGCAATCCCGACACGCCAGGTCATGTTGTGCTACAGCGACTCTCTATGCCTCTGAGCCCGGTGGTGCCACCCCCACTCCAAGGAGGCGCCGCGGACCTCTCATTGGGCGGAGCAGCGGCAGGTGTCGGCTCGCTGTTTTCCTCGATCACGGGCGGCATCAAATCCGGTGCCGTTAATCTAGCGAACGCATTGACGTACTACACGATGAAGGACCGATCCGGGCTCGTCGGATCGACTGGGGCCGTTCAGACGATTCGACGTATCCGCCAAGCAAACGCCGGCCTTAAAGTCCATCTAATCGGTCACTCTTTCGGCGGCCGTCTTGTGACGGCTGCTGCCAATGCTTTAACATCTGGCGAGTGCGTCGCGACGATGACACTGCTGGAAGCGGCTTACTCGCACGATGGACTCGCACAGGATTGGGACGGCGCCGGCGACGATGGAGCATTCCGAAGCGTCATTTCTCAGAACAAGGTATCGGGTACAATACTTATCACGCATAGCTGTCACGACTGGCCTGTTGGCACGGCGTATCCAATAGCCTCCCGGATCATGAATCAAGTAGCGGCCGGACTGATTGGAGGCGCGGATGATAAGTACGGTGGGATGGGTCGCAACGGGGCTCAGCACACCCCGGAAAGCATTGATGATACGCTGCACGAAGTTTCGAGCGCGTACGCCCCCTATCCGCCTGGAAAACGCGTCCGCAATCTCAACGGAGACGGTCCTCCGCCAGCGCCAACAATTAACTCTCATGGGGACGTTACGAAACCCGAAATAGCCTACGCATTCCTCGAGATGCTGAAATGATCCGATAGCGGCGGCTGATTTATGGCATACCTGCGATATCCGGATTGAGTGCAATCGTGGAAGTTTAGCGTTTAAGTGTCGCGTTTAGCATCACATTGACGCGTCATCTTGAGCCTTACCTGGTTGCGTTTACTTGTTGGATGGCTCTTACGATCACCGCCCGATCCTTAGCATGTTGCGCAATCACCGTGGCTTGCCCCGATCGCTCAATCCATTCAAATAGCTCTTGCAATGCAGCGCGCGTCGCCGACGTGTCCGCACACTTCGCCACAAGCAACATCTGAACTTTGAGCTTTGAGTCGCGAACAAGCATCCCAGCATCTAATGGAATATACGTGGCGTCTTCGACGCCGTAGAGTTTACGGGCAGCGGCTTCCGAGACACCACGATAGCAGCCAACTATGTGCAAAGGACCACTTACTGCGTTGGCCGGCAGCAGCGAGGCGTCCTCACGAAAGACCTGACCTACGCGTTCCCGTGCAGCAGCTAAGTTCAGGTTGTCCGGTATGGCATTCGGTATGCAGGCGACTGGGACATCGTTGAAGGGAAGAACGAGCGTTCCATCGACGCTCGCCGCGCCTTTTTCCGACTTTAGAAACGACTCGACGATGGCTTGGATGCTCTGTTGGCGTTGATCTAAATCGAGTTCGTTCCAGGCAAGCGTTTCACCGACTATCTCCCCTCCGATACTTGATCCGGTTGCTCCGCGATGCACAAGATCCGGAACAGCGTATAGTATCGCCGCTCCTATCTGCTTGAGAACCGCGTCACCATCCTTTACCGAGCGCTGCCATCGCTGCTGCTCCTTAAGGTAGGTCGCGAACGCGATGTCGCGTTCGGTCTCTCCGGGTTCCGACGCAAGTTGCGGCAATGCGATGACATAGGTTCTCTGCGGTCCGCTGAGAATTGCATTCTGAAACTCCTCGTGACAGATGCCAATTCCGCCGTCGTGCGTTGCCCATCCGCTACGCCCATTGTAGAGGACGATTACGATATCCGCCTCGCCGACGCGCTTGATACATGTTTCGCGAGCCGATTGTGTTGTGTTCTCAACGGCGCTTTCGTTCAGCCAGACTTCGAACACAGGCGCGCCAAAAATCTTGACGCCCTCGAGCATTCTTTCGGCCGCCAGACGAACATCGGAAAGTGTCGCGTCTTTCCCTTCGTACTTAATCCGGTCAAGGTTTCTAGAGGAAATCATAACGCGGATCTTGCGTTGTGTTGCCATTGGGACTTTTACCTCGTCTACACGTGACGCGCAAATCTGGTGAGTAGCGCGCATTTAGACGGTGGATTCGCAGCCACGACTAGCCAGACCTGGCTATGTCGAGTGTTCGAGTTTGGATCCGTAACTATGACGCTCGCGGGCGGAGGTGGCGACGCCATCATCGCCGTGCACGGTCAGGCAACACTTCCTGTAATCGAGGGAACGGCTGAACCGCCTTTGGATGTAGAAGGCTAGACGGATTGTATTGCGCGCATAAGGTCGACCAGGCCCGAACCTTGGTGATTAGCGTCTCGACGAAGATCGGTCGCCGTACTCATTAGAATATCCTTGACTTCGAGCGGCTTGCCAATGAACTCTCGTCGAATCGACAGCAGCGCAGCAATAATTCCGGATACATGAGGCGCCGCCATGCTCGTACCGCTATCTTCGAGGAATTCAAACTGAGACTCGAGTGATTCTTTCTGCAGTTGCAGCTTTTGCAGACCAGCGGCACACGAAATGATCCGCTCACCCGGGGCGAGCAAATCGGGCTTGCGTCGGCCGTCACCGGTGGGGCCCTTGGAGGAGAAGTACGAGACGCCGTACGTATGCGGCATTTCTCGATGCGTTGACCCAACGGTAATCGCGTGATCGGCGTTGCCCGGATCGTTAATGGTCATCTCTAAGCCTTGTGCCCAGACCCGAGTAAACTGTGTATTCGTGAAGCCGTAGCCGGAGTTGCCGGCGGCTACCACCACGCATACGCCCGATTTAACCAAACGATTGACCTCAGCGCAGAGGGGGCTTTGACCGCACGCGTACCATTCGGGATTGAAATTGTATCCGAGGCTGATGTTGACGCCGTGAACCACGATACGGCGGCCGTAGTCGTTAACACTCTGGATGTATTCCAACGCTTGGAGGACGGAGCTTGTCCGCCCGGTGTTATTCTCTTCTAGTACGCGCAGCGAAAGGAGCTTGCACTGCGGGGCCATCCCGGATATTCGAGCCGGCGAATATCGAACGAAGGATGGTTGATTTTGTTCGTCGTTACGACGAAGCATCGCGACAATGTCGCGGTTCCAATCGTCAGTGTCCGGCGGTTCAATAGATGGCGTTCGCGCAAGACGGTTTAATGCGTTACCAACGGCCCCCCCTACAACCGTATTTATCGCAGGCGCATCTATCGCAGGAAATGTCGGCATAGGGTTGGTCGGAGCAACTGCTGCTGCTACGACGGTCGAGGGCGGAGTATCGGTCAGAATGGCTCCCGCAATAATTCCCGCCACGTGTGTGCCATGTCCGCTCTCATCTATAATCGCTGACGGATCATCGGCAGCGACGGGTCCGGCGGAAGAGAGCAATTGTCCCGATGCATCTAAACGAAAATCCCTGTGATGGAGCGGTGAGGGCAGGTCGAGCAGATTGCGATGACGCTTAAAGTGGCGGTGTGTGGCATCAATACCAGAGTCGATGACGGCCCAAACGATGTCGCGACCGACAGCCGAAAACGCAACTTGAGCGGCGTCAGCCTTAACCGTCGAAATCGAATGGGTAACGAAGCCTTCGACCTCCTGATCCTCCCAAATCCGGAAGATTGGCGCTGCCTGAAGGCGACCTGACGATGAGGTGGATTTACTTTGTTGGATTTCGTTTACGAGCTTGATGATCGCGGAGCCACTCATCCGTGCGAAGACGTACGGTAGCGTTTGCTGGTCGCTGCCGCGATAGGTTATCTGCTCGCCAACGGAGTGAGCACTAAGGCCGTTAAGAATCCCAATGACCGCGAGGCGGGCAGCATCGCGGCCTCCTGGATAGCTGGAGTTTAGATCGATGATGACATAGTGCAGGAGCGACGGATCCGGTTTCGTTCCGTCTACCGCCTTGAAAAGTTTCGAGGCTAACGGCTCGGCTATAAAGTGCGGGGCTAACGAGTTCGGGTCGAACCCTTTCCTCTTTGCCGCCTCAGCTCGTCCATCCCCAGTCCCGGGTTTGTTCGGTTCCATCTCAGCCACCCTTAAATATCTGCAGCCCCAAGCACCAAGGTAGCGCCCCTGGCATACCGAAGTAGTACCGCGTCGTGCTGCCTTTTTCCGTCCTGAGGCCCCCCAGAGAATACGCCGTCGGCGACCCAGTCTTCGTGCTTGCGAAGGATGGGTGGTTTATTGGATCCGCGATCGTTACGGCTGCCGCATTGGCTTCCGCTAACGAGGTGCGTGTAGGATATTGCGTTCCGCATCCGGACATCGCCGCTTCGCTCAGTCCCGAGTTTGCTAAGTTTCTGCTGTCGATCTATTCGACGTCGATTTTTGGCATCGAGGAGAGCGCGCCTATGACGGCGGTAACGTCGATGGTCGATCCGGAGCTCATTTCCGCCGCGCCGGAGCAAGCCGGATATTTGCCCGCGGGCGAAATTATCGTATCAATGCGCGAGGAGCCGTTTCGCGTTCAGCTGGCTGAAGTGCTCGCACCCGCTACCGGTGAAAGGGGCGTGGTAAGCGCAGCGCTAATAATTTCGGACGGCGGCAATCTCGTAAGCCAGGGAGCACAGACGGACATTGGACTCAACACGTTCCTGTCCCTCCGGGACTATTCGATGCTAATGAAGCGATCTTACGAGTTGTTTCAAACTCAATTCGGCTGGAAATACTTCGGCTCGGTTGCGCGCTAGTTGCCCTAGCTTCGAATCTATCCTGTCCCTCAGATCCCGTCGCTTGCCAATCACGAGCGCGAGACAAGGCTGGTCCGATCTTCGAGGCGCATGGTCTGCACGCAATTGCGATACAATCCTAGGCTCTGCGCCCGCCACTAAAATAGGCGCGACGTCTTTGGGAGAATAGCCGCCTGCGAGCGGCCAGCGTAGGACGACGAAGCGGGGGCTGACGCTACTGGATGTCGGCAGGCGGCACGCCGTACGGGCAACCGGACATGAAATTAGTTCTAGTTTTCAGGCATTGGGATCTTTACTTTGCTTGTTTTTTGAAATTAAGACGTCGATTTGGTCGGCGGACGGAGCATCGCGCACACCATGGTGAGACCGAAGGCTTCTTCCGCGAAACGATGGATACTGCCGGAACCGTGTCTGCATCATTTTCCGCGCTTCGCGAAGGGCGAAATGATGACTGCCGGAGAGGCTCCCCTTAGCTGGCAGGCGATGACCGATCGACGCCTTTCGCGCTTTGAAAATACCGTGCATTGGGCGAGGGCCATTAGTCCCAAATTGAAAGGAACGGCTCGGCGGTTCGCAGGAGCTATATCAGGCTAGCCTCATATGGCTAGTACGAGCGCCGGGGTGGGTACGGGGTGAGGGATGTGAGCCATGGCGTCGCGATCTCTTGGGGAACGGAGCGGAAGCCAACTAGCGCCGCCACGCGATTGCGGTCTCAGCGCTTTTCGCTAGCCTGCAATTTTGACAGGATCCCGCTAACTCGTCGGAGTTCGCGTTTTTGCATAAGCGATCGTGGTCCGGACTACCGCTATCAACCAACGGACACGAAAGCGATGATGTTCGCTGCTGGCTTTCGTACCATGGTGCTGTCGGTGTCCTCCGTTCTTCCGGCGCTGACGGTAGTTCCGAGCGTTCTGCGTCACGAGATATCACCATAGATGCTCCATTTCTTTTTTCCTAACCCGGATGAAGAGCCGATCCTGAAGCCGGCAGCTCGCGCTGCCAGAGACAGCAATCTGCTGTTTGGGCTATCGATCATTCTTTTCATCGTCGGCTCGGTAATAGCGGGAATGTGCGCCGGTACTGGATGGGTCGGAGCCCTACTTATTTGCCTTGCATTTTTTGGCGTCGCACTTCTCCTCGGCTTTCTCTTTGGGATTCCGAAAAGTGGAACGCATGTCGAACCGGCGGACGAGGGCGCAAAAAGGAACGGCACTGCTCTGGCCGTCAATACCAATTTGGAACAAATATCAGATTGGCTCACGAAGATTATCATTGGAATCGGCCTTGTGGAGTTGAAGCAACTCCCCGGCTATGTTGATCAGCTGATCATCTATGTTGCTCCGCTGTTGGGAAAGACGTCGGACGACAAGGCACTCTGCGCAAATATCTTCATGTATTTTGGAAGCCTTGGGTTCCTCAACGGCTATCTCAGCACGAGAATATTTCTTTCGCGGTTAATTGGTTATGCAGATCTTGAGACGAATCGCCAACTACCAGAGGCGGACAAAGTCGAGCTCGGTATCGGGTTTTCGGCACCAACCGTTAGTGTGGACAATACGAAGCCGCCCCAAGCAAGTGCGAGCGTAGATCGCGCCGCATCGAGAATCATCGAGGCGGCGCCACTTGTAAGGCTAACGAAGCTTGACGATATCTTGGCTTGGGCACAATCCCAATTGGCTTTAGGTCACTTTGCAGACGCCGCCAAGGGCTACTTGAAGGCGGTAGATGTGGATCCTAGTGACATTCGGGCCCATCTGGGCCTTGGAGTCGTGTACTACTATTCGATGCCTTCGGAGCCGGTACAGAAAGCGCTGTCGGAGTTACTCGCGGCTCAATCGCTCATAACGAACGATACGGACCCGTCCATCAGAGCCGCGATCTACGAGAACCTCGCGGCCGCATACCTGTACACGGAACCACCGGGTGGTTACCAAATGACCCTGGAATATGCAAATAGGGCCCTTGAGCTTCGTGCTGGAGCGAACGCCCATCTGTACTTCTATCTCGCAGCCGCACGCGGGCAGCAGTATAGGTGGCGTACAGGATCCGATCGAAGCCGAGGTGACGCCAATGAGGCCCGGGCCGAGATGCTGTGGGCCGCGCGCGCAGCGATTGCCTCTGACTCCTCGATGGTTGACCGACTCTGGGACTTAGCAAAGGATCCCGAAGGTCTCGAAAATGACCTCGCCGTGTTCGCGAACGACCCCGAATTCCTCGCCCTGGTTGGCCGCGCTGAAGCGCAAGAAAACAACTAGCCTATGACGCGGGATTGCCGTCGTTGATCCTCCCACATGATACCGGCGAGTTCGACTCGGACTGTCGACGCATCCCGTATTTCCGGCTCCGATACGGAGTATAAACGCTTTATTATTTCACGACCGTCATCTGCCCCGGTGGCCCCAAACCGTGCCTATCGTTTGCGGGTGGCCGGTGTATGGCGCGCCAAGCCGGTTGATGAGAAAGTGGCCTGCGCCGCCAGATCCAAGGGCCCCGAAGAATACGTCGCCGTTCGGAGACGTCGTGATAGATGCCAATGCTCCCGTCGTCTCGGCGATTTCGTCGCCTTTCGAGTACGGCGACGCGTAACGGTAGAGGAAGGCGCCTCCCGTGCTATGTTGCTCGACGAAGATATCACCCGTTTCAGTCGATGTCATGCCGTCTGCGCTGATATTGCCTAGCCTCACCAACCTTCGTTACCGACCGAAACGGAGGGGAACCAGCGCAATGTACGAGCCGCCGGTCTTGCTGCTATAACACGACGGACAGACGACGACCACCAAACCTTCTGGCACAACCGTCATCGCCGTTACGAACGGCAGGCGGGTCAGAATCTTCGGTGGCTGCGTGTACGGCGGACGATAAATCGCAAGACTGCCGGGAAGCCGCGAATTGTGTGGCCCCGTACGAAGGCTGCCGACGGCAAGCGGACCGTCGGGTAGAGCCTGCATCGACGATGTAGGGTCCCGTCTGGTCACCGAATCGCACGGTGCGTGTGTCGTCCGGCGCTAGATATTCTTGGAAATACCTACAGTTGCTTCGCGATTTCGAACCTTGCGCCAAGAGGATGTCGTCGTTTTGGTCGAATACCATACCGCCCCGCAGAAGACCGTCGGCGATGACCTTCGGCGCCCTCCTGTGGGCGATGGATGATGGATAGCGGACCCGTACGATGAGTAGCGGTGGTACGTTGCAACTCCCGCAGTCATGCATAACTATCGTGTAGACGCCTTGCTTAAGACGCAGCAAGTCAACGGTAAGCAGCGCCTTCTCGGGGGTTCGTATTCGTAGACTTACGACGCCGCCGGGCGCGAGTTAAGCGAAAGTGATCCGTCGACAGGACAGACTTTACGGCTAACCGGTGACTCCTCGAAGAGTGAGTCGCGGCCGGCAGACACGAAGACCAAGCGACGGCGCTCTTGCGGGTAGGCCGAGCCAATTTGGCGCCCGAGCTTGAGTAGATCGGCAGCACGCTCAAGCCGCATGCGGTACGTCAAAGAACGCGTCGTCGAAATCAAGGAGACCGTCGCGGCAAGATCGCGGCCTGGTTTACCGCGCAGGGCGCTGGGTCAAACTCGCCGGAGGCTAACGCTGCGAGCGCGGCAGCTCCATTTCATTGACCGGTACAAATCCAATGCGTTCGTAGATCGAGCGGCCGAAGCGCGAGGCATGCAAGCGAATGCTCCGGCAGTTCGCGCGTTCGAGATAGGCAATTGCTTCGCGCGTGAGATGTTCCGCAATGCCGCGGCCCCGGTATTCAGGCGCGACGCGGACCCCGAAGATGTATCCGTCACGGAGTCGCGTTATGGCCGCCGGATATCCGTCTCGAATCAGCGCACCCGACGTTGCGATGATCGTCCCGTCGTCGACTGCGACAAAGAAAGCAGCTTCGCGTGCGGCCATGCGCTCGCGAAAGTACGATTGGAAACCCGACCGCCAATCGAATGGAAAATCGCGCTCGTAGTATTTGCCGACTTCCTCGAACATTGCAAGCCAGTGCTCGCAAACATGCGCAAGATCGGCCGCCGTCCCAACCCGAATCGCAACCGTATCCTTCACGCAATAGGCTTATCATATGAGGACAATAGGAACACCCATTCGAGGCCCGGAAGGAGGGCGTTTATTTTTCCCAGTGATCTCATTCGGCTCTCAGATTGATTATTCAATGAGCGGTCTCATAAAGCTGCGCTCGTAGCTCAGAATACTTCGGTTGCGAGCTTCTATATCAATTGCGGCTTGACATTCAATATCGTTTACCGTGTTGCGTCGGTATTCTTCGTACGCAGCTAAGGTCTGAAAGCTAAACAGGGCTATGACTACGTTATCTGGTCCTTCACCGGGAAGGTAATATCCGTGGTGTTCACCACCCATGCGTCGCACTATAGGCAGCCAGAAGCGTGCGTACTCCTCGAATTCCGCGATTTTGTTTGGATCGATGAAGTATTTCACGTGACAAGTAATTAAAAGGCACCACCATTCGGTAAACGCGAGAAGGGTGCATTAAGCGTCGCGGAGTTGCTCAATTCCGTTACGCCAATCTTCGCCTTACCCTCCCTCAGTGGTTGCATGACATCACAGTCGGCGGCGTTGACGCAGGTGGAGTTTGATAGTCAAAGCTGCCGCCCTCTCTTCATCCTTACTAAGTTCGATTAGCAATGCCTCCCTCTTAGCATAAGGCAAATATAGACTAAATAATCTTACTTGATATTCGCTACCTTGCTACGGTTCTCTCCGTTGCGAGCACTAGGGATCCGTAGGGCCTGTGCCATAAACCGCTAGTACTAGCAACACCCGCCGCCATTGTGAAGCTAAAAGCATTTAAACCGATCCATCAGCCTCTCAAGTAAGTCCACCGAGAAAAAAGACGATGGCTGCTGCTAGAGCGCCCGACGATAGTTCATTGACATGCGTAGCAGCTAATTCCGCGATTGATCGACGTTCCGCGCCTGGTCGAGTTCGCTACAGTGCTGGGATTCGCAAAAGACTCTGACGTGACAGCAGGTCATCTGCTGTTGCAATATCGAAACTATCCTTTTGCGACTGCCCTCATTTTTGCTGCAATCGCGGGTCGACACATTTCCGTTTGCCGAAGCTCCCGACTTGCTATTTGCCCTCGCACTAATCGTTAATTTTTGAGGTAGGAAACTCAGATGATGCTCGGCATTTTGCTCTTCGCGACCGTGCTCGCAGCAGCAACGCCGCTGGTTTCACCAGTGCCAAGCCCGACCCCCGGACCGCCGTTTTCGAACATGCAGTGGCGCGAGATCGGGCCGGCGACTGCCGGCGGGCGCGTGGCTGCGGTGGCCGGTACCGCCGAGAATCCGAAGCTCTACTACGTCGGTGCGGCCGGCGGCGGCGTGTGGAAATCGAGCAACAGCGGCCAGACCTGGGACGCGGTCTTTGCAAAGCAGCCCGTCGCGTCGATCGGCGCGATTGCGATCGATCCCACCGATCAGAAGACGGTGTGGGTCGGAACCGGTGAAACGAATCCGCGCAACGACGTCAGCTACGGCGACGGCATCTACAAGACGACCAACGGCGGCGACACGTGGACGAACGTCGGGCTCAAACCGACGAAATATATCTCGCGCATCGTCGTCGATCCGCGCAATCACAATCACGTCGTGGTCGCGGCGCTCGGCGACCTGTTCAACAACTCGCCCGATCGCGGCATCTACGTCACGCAGGACGGCGGAAAGACGTGGAAGCAGACGCTGTTCGTCGGCCCGCAAAGCGGAGCTTCGGATCTCGCGGCCTCCGCGCAGGATCCGAACGTCATGTACACCGGCATCTGGCAGTTTCAACGCCGGCCGTGGACGTTTATGAGCGGCGGCGACGCCGACGGACTCTACAAGTCGACCGACGGCGGGATGACGTGGGCGAAACTCACCGGGCACGGGTTGCCGGGGGGTATCACGGGGCGCATCGGGCTGGCGGTCGCACCGAGCGACGGACGCCGCGTCTACGCGCTCATCGAGTCCAAAGACGGCATCCTTTGGCGCTCGGACGACGGCGGCGAAAACTGGACGATGGTGAGCAAGAACACGCTCGTCGATCAGCGGCCGTTCTATTTCAGCCATATCGCGGTCGATCCGAAGAATCCCGATCGCGTGTACGGCGTTTCGGAAGCGCTATCGGTGAGCAAAGACGGCGGCAAGACGTTTAAAGAGATCGCCGACAGCGTGCACGTCGATTACCACGCCATTTGGATCGCGCCGAACGATCCGACGCGCATCATCACCGGCGAGGACGGCGGGTACGCGCTCACGCTCGACGAAGGCGACAACTGGTTCTTCTCGGCAAACCTGCCGATCGCGCAAATCTATCGCATCGGCTTGGGCAACGACAATCCGTATACGGTGTGCGCCGGATTGCAGGATAACAGCGCATGGTGCGGACCGTCCAACTCGCTCGACCCGTCGGGCATTCAAAACAAGAACTGGATCTCGACCGTCGGCGGCGACGGCGAGTGGAGCATTCCCGAACCGGACGACGCGAATTGGATTTGGTCCGATGCACAAGGTGGGGCGGTGTTCATCTACAACCGCGTTACGCAAGACGGCATATTCGCGCAGCCGTACGTTCAAAACTCGATCGAATCGTTCGATAACCGCGTTTCCAAGTACCGCTTCAACTGGGAGTCGCCGATTGCGTTCGCACCGTGGGATCCGCACGTCGGGTGGGTTGGCGGCAATGCGATCTTCCAAACGACGGACCGCGGCCGGCATTGGACGACGATCAGTCCCGATCTCACGCGAAACGTTAAGGATCACCAGCAGCCCTCCGGCGGCCCGATCACGCACGATGTTTCCGGTGCGGAGGAGAGCGACACGCTGCTCGATATCGAAGGCTCGACGATTGCGAAGGGTGAGATTTGGGCTGGCACCGACGACGGGCTCGTCCAGCTGACGCGCGACTACGGAAAGCACTGGAAAAACGTGACGCCGCCGGGCGGCCCCGAGTTCGGACGCTACGCGACTGTCGCACCATCGCAGCTCGTCGACGGAACCGCGTACGCGATAAATGACGGCCATTACGTCGGCGACTTCGAACCGCACGTGTTCGTCACGAGGGATTTCGGCGCGCACTGGACGTCGATCGTCAAAGGGTTGCCGTCCGGACAATGGATCCGCGCGATCCGCCCGGATATTCACAACAAGAACATCGTCTATCTCGGCAGCGAGGAGGGGATGTTCGTATCGTTCGACGCCGGCGCGAGCTGGCAGCCGTTCCAAAACGGGATGCCGACGGCATCGATTCACGACATCCGTATGCAGCCGCAAACCGACGATCTGCTGGTCGCGACGCACGGGCGTTCCGTTTACATCATGGACGACATGACGCCGGTGCAGCAGCTGATGCCCGCCGTCGCGAGCGGCGCCGAACTGTTCGCTCCGCCGTTGAGCTACGAATGGAGCCTGCATTCGAACGACGAGGGCACGTATACCAACTACGCGGCCTCGAATCCGCCGTACGGCGTGATGATCACGTTCTACCAAAAAGAGCCGCAAAAAGATGCACCCAAACTGGAAATCTTGGACCGGTACGGGCGCGTTCTCCGCGCGGTCTCCGGAACGCACAAGGTCGGCGGCAAGGACGAGCCGCGCATCTCGAACAAGGCCGGTCTCAACCGGTACACGTGGGATTTTCAAATCGACGGTCCCGTGAAATGGACCGGCGCCGCGAAGGAAGCATATCAAGGTCCGAACGAGGGGCCGGGCGTTCCGCCGGGGATGTACTCCGTGCGGCTCACTATCGGTAAATCGACGTTCGTTCGTTCGTTCACCGTCAAGCCCGATCCGCGCTCGAATTTCACGCAAGCCGACTACGAACGCTCCTACGAAGCCGCGAAGCGCGTCCAGGCGCAATATTCGCTGATCGACACGATGCTCAATAACCTCGATGCAGCCAAGAAGGACATCGACGCGGCGACGAAAGCCTCCACGGATAAGAGCGCGTACGCGTCGGTGGAAGCGACGCGCGTGAAGATCTTCAATGTGCTGACCGCCAACTACCAAAACGATGAAGACGGCATTCAATTGCCGGGAGCGCTCCGCGAAGATGTACAGGGTGCGTATTTCGTGACGCAAAACATCATCACGCAGCCGATCGTTGAGTATACCAAGCGGGTCGACGGCGAAGTTCGCGACGCGGTTGCCCAATACAATGCGTTTGTCACCGGCCCACTCGTGCCGGTGGAAGCGGCTCTGAAGGCGGCGAAGCAGATGCCCCTCGCGGTTACGACGCCGGTAGCTGCGCTGTAGTCACCACCGCAAGAGACCCGGTCAACGAAAAGATGATTCCCGAAAGGGTAGCGAGTGCAAAACGCGCGCGATTCGTCTGTGCGGCCTTCCGCAACTTGGCAACCGCGTGGTAAATAACAAAAGACCCGCTTGTTCAGCGGGCCTTTTGCCGTCGCGTATGCGTTTCTTCCCCTTTTTATCGGGGACCCCGCATACCGGGTGTGGGCGACGTCTTCAGATTGGCAGATTGGTACCCTACGCCCGCGACGCGTGGTCATCTTCGCTGCAGCAGATCGGTTGCCTTTCTCCACCGGTGGGTGAACCGGTCCACTCTAAACCCCATTGTGCGGTCCACTTGAAGAACGCGCGACGGTGGCCTCGCGAGATTCGCATAAAGCGAGCGCGCCGGAGTCACATGAAGTAATCGCCGAGCTCGAAGCGTAGCCCCACTGGCACGTTGCCGCTATACTTGTCACCGGTTAAGCCACCTCAAATCTTTTGTTAGCTGTTGTCAACCACCATCGAGTCGACACCCGGAGCATTCATGGTCCGTGTTAGTTTTCCGTTCGAGTTTAGCTCAATGACGCCGGTTGATCGGTTCGAAACATACATGTCGCCGGCGTTATCGATTGCCAGTTGATTGCAAGACTGCAACGGAAGGTTGATCGACCTTGAAAGCTTGAACGTCAGGACATCGTAAACCGAAATAAAACAATGGGTGCTAAATCCTGGCGGGCGTCCTAGTACGTACATGTGACCGCCCTGATCAAAACCGATGGAATACAGTGTATCGGCCGTCTTAATGACTTTGGCTGCGCTCCTCGAGCCCGAGGGATAGACGGATATCCATGAAGCGGACTGATGTAGTGTTGCGAGGCTAGTCAAAACGTACAAGGTCCCGCGCTGATCGAGGTACGGAACTACCGGCGTGTTGCCCTTGAGGCCGCTCAAAACCCGTCCAAGGTGTGAGGTATTGGTATAGTAATCTAGAGCGACCTTCGAAAAGGCGAAGCGCGGCGGGCATCCTCCCCCCGAGGCCAATGCAGCTACGGAGACGAGGGCGTCGCTCTTCGAAAAAGTCATAGCCCATGCGTACAAAGAGCGCTCGAGGCGGATGGAGTGTGTCGCAGATGTCTTGCCCGGCGGAAAGATGCTGATGACTCCAGGCGTTACATGATGCGCTGGGCAACCTATTAGGCCGCCGCCGGTCCCAATATATAGATCATCGCTGCCGTCAAAGGCCATCGTTCCGGGGTCGGTAGTGTCGATCGTATACGACAACACGTGGCTAGGTGCGTAAACCTGGACGAAATTTTGCATTTGGCTGGATGCGTAGAGGTAACCGCGACTGTCGATTGCGAGCGCCTGCGCGCTGGTCGCGGTGTGCCAAATGGGACTCGATCCGCGAGGTCCAAACTCTTCTATACCATTGTTAACTCCGACAACGAAGACGTCAGGGCCGGCCGACGTCGCATTTCGAGCGCCTAGATAGCCTATGGCGGGCGGTGTAGCGGTGGACGTCGGGGCGCAGCTTGTAAGCAGTACCACGAGAAGGGCTTTGCTCAACCAGCGAGCTAGAGTCATATGTGTTCTCTCCCTTTTTTATTTAGGTGACAGATATTCAGGCTAACAGGGCCGAATTATTTGTAAATAAACTCTAACATACGAATGGAGAGATTCCTGTGTATTAACGCGATAGTACAGCAACTAGGATGTTGATTCTAGACGTAATGTTACAAACAAAAACATCATAAATAAACTAAAATAAATCAGCGTTCGAGTACGCGTGCGCTTACGTTGGTGACAGTTTCGGAACGTCGAGGCGACGCAAAATCCAAGAAGGGCTTGCGCGCGCTCGAGGTTTCTTACCGTGTTCTCCAGCTGCCGACCAGGGATGCAAGCCGAAGTCATCCGTAATTTCGAGCCCTGACCGCCTCGAGAAATTCTGGCGTAACTTTCGACGGCGATCCGCAATCAAATGGCGGCTCCGGATCATACTCAATGCACAGTTGAATCTCTCGCGCAACCTGTTCGCCAGCGATTTGTGCAGCAAGCCAAAGTGCCATGTCGATGCCCGCCGAAACACCTGCCGCCGTAACGATTTTTCCTGCCGGCACGATGCGCTTCTCGACGTACTCTGCGCCGTATCGCTGCAAGACCTCTGGGCTCGCCCAGTGAGTTGTGGCCTGAAGGCCACGAAGTAAGCCGGCCGCGGCCAGCAAATGTGAACCGGTGCACACGCTAGTCGTCCACGTTGTGGCACTATGCGCAGTTCGCAACCATGAGCGAAACGCTTGATCGTCGAGAAGCAGCCGGGTACCTGGCCCACCGGGAATCACAATGACATCGGGTGAGACCACTTCATCGAACGTGGTCCGGGGGTAAACGAAAATGGGGCCCGTGCAGCGTGAACGATTCGGGTTGTCTGCGCGATTACAAGAGGTCTGGCGCCTGGAATACGTGATAAGAACTCCATAGGCCCAACGATATCAACGGCGGCGACGCCTTCAAGAACGACTGCGGCAATTTGCAAGTGCATTTGACAGCCTTCGCGCGTGTTAGCGCGGATTCCAACGAACGGCGCAAAGAGCGACGTGCGCAAAGCTATGTTAGTTAACATGAAGTCGTATTTTCGTCAACGTTACCGAGTTCACTCATCTCGATAGTCCCTCCATCATGGCTCCCGCTTGTCGCGCGCGATCGTGGTAGGCCTTTACAATTAGGTAGCCGCGTCTTCAGGGATTACCGTCGAGTTCGGTTGCATTAGGGAAGCGTTAAAAAAGCATGTGACATCAGATGACCTGTTGTTAAATTAAAAGCAACTGTGCTACGTTTGATTTAAGATTCGAACGTAGTCAGATTTGCAAGCGTCTCGGGGCGCAAAAGCTCAAGTGTGCGGAATGTCAAGTGAACTCTCGGGTGCAAAGCGCGAATTTCGCAAGCTGGTTAACGCCAGCAGTTGCTTTTCAAAAGGAATGCTAATGCATGCCAGCAGGAAGGTCGCCGTCTTCGCGGCCGTAAGTGCGTTATTTCTCCCGGGTTGTTCGCTTTCGGGGCAGCCAGCTTCGCCGACCACCGTAGCGAGCGAAGCGCCAATCGAACAGGAGTATGCTTCTGCGAGTGCTGTTGGGCAGCATCTCTACGTTGCGAACGTTTCGACCGTAACTGTGTATGAACTCAACGGATCATCGCCCGTCCGGACGATTTCGAACGTTTCACCGACGGCGTTCGCGTTCAGCCCGCAAGGTGAACTGTACGTCGCGAACGCCGTGGGAGGTCAACAGGGCACTGTCACTGCATACGCACCACACGCGTCGTCACCATCGTATCGAATTTCGGCCGGGATCCACTACCCCAACTCACTCGTGGTAGATGGCCTCGGCAACCTCTTCGTCAGTAACTACTACGGAAAGGACTACATTTACGGTCCTGGGAAAGGAATGCCGACACACACGTTGAGTAATCTGTTTTCAGTGGCGTTGGCGCTCGACGACGCGGGCAGTCTTTACGTCGCCCAGAATCAAGGACCATACGGCGGCGGCGGCGGGCGCGTTCAGGTTTTCGGATCCTTGAGCAAAAACCTAGCCCTATTGTACACGATTACGTCGCGCATCGAGGAACCTGAGGCGATAGCGCTCGATCCTTCAAACAATCTTTACGTGGCTAATGATGGGGATGTCACGGTGTACGCACCCGGCGGCACCTCAGTGATCCGCGAAATTTCGGCTGGCCTGAAGGCGCCGCACGCGCTGGCATTCGACAAGTCTGGCCAGCTCTACGTGGCCGACGACGCCGGGAGTGCGATCAGAGTGTACCCGCCAGGCGGAACAAAAGCGGTAAAAACCATCACGAAAGGCGTGCAGCAGCCCGTGGCCTTGGCCTTCGACGCTGCCGGCAATCTGTATGTTGCCAACGAAAGCAGCGTCACCGAGTACGCCGCTGGGACACTCACCCTGGAACGAACGTTCACGAAGGGTGTAAAGCGCCCCATGACGCTGGTGATTGGTCCGTAGTGAGAACCGCTTTGCGTCGCCTTACACTCTGCGCGCAACTGCTGTTGGCAGCTTGCGCCGCACCATTTGTAACTACGCCGAACGCTGCGGCCATTCATGGAGCGCCGGTCCGAGCGACCGCGAATGCTACGGATACGCTTTACATCGCAAATGCGCGCACGATCACCGCGTATGCGCCGGACACTTCAAGCCCAGAGAGAACGATCAAGGGCGTGGTGCCGCTGTCGATGGCGCTCGACACCGCTGGCAACCTGTACGTCGGAAACTACCTGGATTTCGGCAACGACGTCACCGAGTATGTCGCGGGGAGCACGTCGATCAAACGGAAGATCACCAAAGGGATCGTCAGCCCGCGAGCGATCGCGTTCGACGCTAGCGGTAAATTGTACGTTGCGAACGAACGGTCGAGCCCCGCTACGGTGACCATTTACGGCACGAAAGACACCTCACCAATTCGTACGATTTGGCAGCGGCTTGTCGAATCCCGGCGGCTTGGCCTTCACGTCCGCGGGCGATCTCTACGTCGCAAATATTTCGAAAGACGTCACCGAGTACCCGCCTGGGAAGAACCAGCCGGAGCTGACGATCTATCACGGAATTCAAGGACCAATAGCGATATTCATTGATCCGAAAGGTAATCTCTGCGCTGTGAACAACTTTACCGTGACGATTTACGCTCCCGGCCGAAACACACCAACTAGCACGATTACCGACGGTGTCACACTCCCAAGTACGCTCGCCTTCGACAATGCAGGATACATGTACGTCGGCAGTTGGGGAGCGGACCGCTACCACTCGATAGTGAGCGTCTACAAACCCGGCACGATTGAGCCATTCCGCCAGATCCGGACCGGCGTTAGCGATCCGTCTGCAATGCTCTTCGATTCTAAGGGCAATCTGTACGTCGCGAACTACGCTGCGAATACCGTTACAATCTACGCGCCAGGGCGGGCCAAACCCAGCAGAACGATCCTCACGGGCGTTGTACATCCACTCAGAATGGCAATCGTTCCCTAGTTCGACAGTATGGGTTCCGAGGGAGCACCCCACGTTTTGATGAGGTTCCTGTTTCTCCTTGACGACGGGATCTTTCTAGGCTCTCGACTCGCCAACCGACGACGTCTTCGTTGCGCTGCTCGCGGTCCTTTTCGACGAGTCGCCGGATCGCTATCCACATCACGCAGGCGGCGGCAAAACCTGGAAGGTCTTACGCTTCGCTGAGCCCGCAGGGCAGGGCGGCTCGTCTCGCAAATGCGCTGCATAATCCCGATGCCACGTGGGCGAGTGTGAGGGCGTCATCGCTGTTGAGCATAAAAAAATACGCCTCATTTGATCGGTGCGCGCGAATTCGGGAGTCGACGTGCTCTCGTAACTTGCTTCCCAGGTCGGCTTCGAAGTAAAACGCGCTCGAAGCCATAAGTAATGAATGAAGCCCATACGATGTTAACGACGAAGACGAGATCGGTGTATCGTACTTGCCAGGTGCCATCGGACTTCGGATCCCCTTGATATGGCGGGATGTGCCACGCTAATAAGTCACGGGCTAGAACTTGATGATATAAATAAAGATTGTACGAGATGGAGGCGAAGAAGCGAAGCAATACATTGTCGAAGATTCCCTGCCACCATCGTGGACTGAGTAGAGACGCTACGGCGATGAATCCGAACGACGCGGCCAATAGTGGGCGCTTGTCGATCTGCCATACAGCTTGCCATTGATCGACCGCGCGCTGGCTCCAAAGATTTTCGAGCAGCACAATGAGCACCACGACGCCGCCGAGGGCGATTGCGGCATACTCGATCCGACCACCGGCCTTCGCTATCCGATCGCCACCAAACCGAACGTATGCATACGCACTTATCATCCCAAATGCAAAGACATCCAGAAACCCTGGCAGGTTCTGTTCGTACGGGGGGAACAGTGTATTGTAGCAGCAGTGCGACAAGTAAGAACGCCAGGCCCAGGAGAGCATAATCATCGCGGCAGCCGTTAGCCAGGGCTGCTTCTTGAAGAATCTCCAAATCAGGGGGAAGATGCAATAAAACTCTACCTCAACCGCCAATGACCAGAAAACTCCATTGATCGTGCCGTAGCGATCCGGAAACCACGTATGGATGAAGAGTAAGTGGGTCAGTAGGTCGGGACCGAAAGCCGCGTTTGGCTGCGCCTGCGCATAACCCGATACATAAAGAAGCGCAATACTAAGCACATATGATGGGACGATCTTTAAGAAGCGCCTCCAGGCAAAGTGACCCCACGTCGGTGGGCGGCTTTTCTCGACGCTACTGCGGATATAGGGGAGCGAGATAACGAATCCACTGAGAAAAAAGAAGAGCAGTACGCCGACAAAGCCTGTTTCCGGCAGGAACTCCAGCTGATCGGGTGCTCGTAACCACGAGAGTTGCCAGATGTGGAACCACATCACCCATAGCACTGCGATGCCTCGAAGACCGTCGAGTATCCCGAGATGCTTTGATGTTGAACCCCCATCGCTTGGGAGAGGCTTTGAATCGCCACACACATGGATGCTTGTGAGTTTTCCTAGCCGTGAGTCACGCAATGCGCATCCGATCTTGTTCCTTCACCTACTTTGAACGTCCCCAGATTCAGCGCGCGATGTGCTCTTTGAGCAGAGCGCACGCAGGAGGGTGGCAGCCGATCACCCGACACCTTTAATAACGCATCTTTCAAAAACGCTGCATCCAACTTCGCTGGCAATGCTCGGTTTGTTGATTGTATTTGCGGATAATGTATTCCATACACTACACACGCGATTTAGCGACGTCAAACGTTCTACTCAAACTCTAACTATGGTATTACTTGATGTTAGCTAACAACAACGCACTGTCACGCGCGTATCGCAGCAGGCCAACCGAACCTGTGGCTGAAACATCGCCATCCCAATGCGACGCCTATCCCTATCGGCAGCCCTTCTGCTGCTGATATTCGCCCTCGTTTGTGCCGCTGGGCAGGCTGCGACGCTGGTTCGCCTCCACGCGGACCACATCGCCTTCTATTACGATCGCTTCCTCGTCGAGGCCGACGGCCACGTGCAAATCCAAACGAGCGACGGCTTTTCGGTAAGCGGCGACGCTTTCTCGATGGATTTAAAGCTTAATCGTTTTATCATCGCCGGGCACGTCTCGCTCAAGACGGCGAGCGATACGGTCAACGGCGCGGCGGTGGCGGATTTTCTCGACTTCAACCGGCTCTACTTCGTCCCCGTGACGAGCGAGCCGGATCGATGGACCTTCCTCAACGACGACCTCGCGCATCCGGTCAAGGGACGCGTCATGCCGGGCGACGTTTTCTACTTTCCCGACTTAACGGGTAATCCGAGTCTCACCGCGTCATCCGCGACGATCAGCGAGCGTACCTACGTCCATTTCGGCGGCGCGGTGGCGGATCTCGGCGGCGTACCCATCCCGCTCGGCACCTACGTCGTCAACTTCGCACCGAATCAGTATTTCGCACAGAACTCGCTTTCCGGCGCCAACTTCGATGCGACGATCAACGTCGCCGGCAGCAACAACGCGCTCACCGCGGTCCACGTGCGGTACGACGCGACGAACTTCGGTCCGTATTTGGCCTTCGAGCAGCACCTCGTGGGGCAACACGAGTACGCCGTCTTTTCGTTCAACCCGGCGACCAAGGCGCAACAGTTCTGGAACCTCCAGCTCTACGACTTGATCGGCAAGCGATTTCAGTTTCAGACGTTCACGCAGTACTACGTCGACCAACCATTTAACCGCAAGTCCGCCGCGCAAACCACGTTCCTCACCGCGAACTACGCCTTTCCGCATTCGTACATCTCGGCAACCGGCAGCTTCACCAACTACAACCTGCTCAACAGCGGCTCGTTCAACGCGCCATCGAACTCGCCGAACGTCGGCGCGCAAGCCCACCCGACGTCGCTGCAGCTCACGTGGACGTCTTTCAACAATCGCATCGGGAAATTGCCGCTGTTCGAACAAACGTACTTCGGGTACGGCTTCAACCACGATTCCGTCGGCCAGCAGTACGGTACTGGCCCGCGCGGCGATCCGGCCGGCCTGCAAGAGTACGGCGGATACACCTACTACACGATCTATAACACGCTCGTCGGATACACGCTCTCGACGCCGTCCTTCAAATTCGGCAACCTCGACAACGCCTACAACACCTACTACTTCAACGCCAGCGCGAACGCGCAGCGGCAGTGGTATACGGTTCCACACCACGTCAACACCACGACGACGACGGGCAGCATCAGCCGCCAATTCACCCGCGCGCTCGGCGCGTACGTCGCGTATCAAATTCAGAACACCAACGACCTCTACGAAAACGGCGGATACGTGTCGTACATCCCTACGAGCGACCCCCAGTCCAACTGCGCCGCGATACCGCCGCCTATGGATTGCGACGCGGAGTTCGCGTCCTTCCGAGGCGCCGCAACACTGCGGACGCTCAACTTCGAACTGAACTATCTGCCAAACCCGGATTTTAACTTCAGCCTGCTGGCACGCAAGCATAACGACTTCCCGGCGCCGTTTCCGAACGGCAACGTCTTTCAAACGCCGTTGAAAAATCCGATCGGGCAGCCCATCAACTACAGTTATCTCGGCCAGCCGCCCTACGACATTACGCCGGATCTGCGCTTCCGGCTGCTGCCGCACATGCTGCTCGACGTTCAGCGCACGTACTATTTCAACTACGATAACCAGAAGTGGGACGGCTTCGTTATCCAGGTGTTACCGCAATGATCAAACGCGCGCTCGCAACGGGGCTCGTGTTGCGCCGCATAATGCCTATCCGACTCCGGCGATCGTCGCTACCCCAGCGAAGGGCCTCGGCGGAAGCACAATGCTCGAGGAGCGGGCCCGCGTGGCAGAACTCTTAAATGTCTTCGACGCTTAGAGTGTACCCAAATTGCTGAGGGCAAAGAAGGCGAATAGGCCTAAGTGCGGTTTGCCAATCGAGGGGAAAGGCGGCCGATTGTTTTGTAATCGCGAAGAATGTCCTCGCATCAGCTGCGCTAGGCACTAAATCTGAACGTCGCCCACACCTCACCGCTCCAGGAGCATCGACGTTTCTGGACGAGGTTTTATTAATCGGCGGACTTGTCGGACCGCTGTAATGCTTGCGTAAAAGAGATCGTGGGATTGCTCATTCACACTTGGAAGCCGTCACGCCTTCAGCGCTGTGAAGTGTAGGCACCTCAGCGGGATCGCGCAAAGCGCGGTTCATGGAGAACGCGCCAATGCCGTAGGGCCGCTCGCCAGTTCTCGCGCCGGGCGTCGTGCGGGAGGCCGGGCCACCAGTGCCATCGCCGCGTTATGCCGAGCTAAAAGAAAACGACCGAATTAATATCGATGAGATACTCGGATGGCATGTGCCATTCTTGTGACGATTTCGGTGAGGATGGCGCTCGAGGTACCCATGTTCAAGCGCACGAATCCGCTGCTGTCGGCGCCGAAATCTCGACCTCGACTTAGCGCAACTCGACCGCGGCGCAGAAACACCTCGGCGGGATCTTCGTCAAAGCACGAGCTTGAAAAGTCTATCCAGGCGAGGAAGCTCGCTTGCGGCAGCATACACTTCGCGTTCGGAAGGTGTTCGGCAAGCAGCCCATCCATGAGTTTTCGATTCTGCGAAAGGCGCCCTTGCAAATGTTGTAACCACAGTCGTCCCTCTCGAAAGGCGGCGATTGAAGCGATGACGCCCAGGTGGCCGACCCGCCACGTCGTTTCGGAAGGTTGGCTTTCCCAATGCTCGCGGAGCATGCTGGCGGATTCGCGTGAGCCCGCTATAGCGAGCGCACACTTTAGGCCAGCGACATTCCAGGCTTTCGAAGCGGAATATGCCGCGAAAGCTAGGTCGGAGCTCGTTGCGACCGACAGGTACGGCGTATGCGTCGAGCCACCTAAGGCCAGCGGCGAGTGGATCTCGTCTGCGATCACCGTCACGCTGTAGCGTTTCGATAGAACTTCGACGCGGCGCAGATCATCGCTGCTCCACACACGACCAATCGGGTTGTGCGGACTGCAAATCAGGTATGCGCCGGATCCTTGTGCAAAGGCTCGTTCAAGCAAGTCGAAGTCGAGTTCCCACGCCGTATTCGTCAGAAGTAGTGGGACCTCGACGACGGTGCGGCCAGAGGCCTTGATGACTTCAAAGAACGGCGGATATACGGGGGGGTTAATGACGACGCCGGCGCCGGGATGTGTCTTGAGCTTGAGTATCTGCTCGATCGCCGACATCACGTCCGTCGCAGCAAAAACGCGATCGTCCTCGACAGACCAGGCGAAATGCGCGTTTGCAAAGTCCGCGAAGGCTGCGCCCAGTTCGTCAGGGAAAGCGTAGCCGAAGTCGTTCGCATCGATGGCTGCGCGTAGCGCCTGGGTAACGGCGGCGGGCGGCGCAAAATCCATCTCAGCAATAAACGACGGGAGAACGTCTGCTGGATAGCGCGACCATTTCTCCGATCGACGCGAGCGAAGCGTGTCGATCGATAGCTCGACGACGTTCGTAGGTTCGACGCTGGAGGTTCTCATTTTAATCCCTTCGCTTCGAGATGCGCGACCAGTTCGTGTCCGGGTTCGCCGATGTGCTTACAAATTAACCGGCACGCTGCTTCAACATCGCACTGGGAAACGGCGTCGAGCAATTCCCGGTGCTCGCGCTGCGATTGTTCCAGATTACCGAGGACGTTAAGCTCCTGATGAAGATAGCGTTCGACGTTCTGGTTAAGAGAGCGGATCGTCGCGAGAAGGCGTGGGCGCTGGGCTGGTTCGTAGAGGATTGAGTGGAACTCTGTATTGAAAGCTCCCCAACGCGCGGGCTCGCGATCAATTCTATCGAGGACGCGAGACGCTCGCTTAAGTGTGTCCTTCGTCATTCTCGGAATGGCAAGACGGAGTGCGCAGGACTCCAGCGCGACGCGCATTTCGGTGAGCTCTTGAAACTCAAGAGCGGAAAGTTCTGCGACGGACGCCCCGCAGCGGGGGCGGATGAGGGCGAGTCCCTCGGCCTCAAGGCGCCGCAGGGCTTCACGAACGGGAATGTGGCTCATACCGAACTGTTGCGCAATTTGATCCTGGCGCAGCGGCGAGCCGGCCGGCCGGCGGCCCGTCAGAATTTCATCTCGCAGCCGCTTGAGAATCACATCGGGACTGGACACAAGTGTCTTCATGAGTTTAATATATAGTATATCATTCTTGAAAACAAGGAGACCATGAAGCACACCCTCACCCAACACTCACTTCATAATGCCGGCCACGCCGTCGCAACTGCACTAGTCGAGCGTGAGCACGCCGTGGAGTCCACTTGTGTAAGCGACGAGCACTCAAAACGCTGGAACGCTGAATATGAGGCCATGACCGCGCTCGGCGGTGTGATCGCCGAGCGTCTTTTCCTCGGTGTCGTAGAAGCGACCGGCGCGAGGAACGATATCGAAAACGCGTTCAGGCACGTTTCTGCACTGACGTCTATACCGGGCGAGCAAGCAGCCTATGTTGCGTTCCTGAACACTCGCGTCGAGTACCTACTGGCGGCTCATCGCGACTTCATAGAACACGTCGCGACGACTCTCGAAGCGACCGGCCGCGAGGCAAACGACATCGCTCGAGAACACGTCGCTGAGTTTTCACCCTAAACCCTCTGCCTGCCGGCGCCACGGCACCATATAGGCGTTACAGTCGCTTTTAAAGTCGCTAGCGATACTTGTGGAGTGAATCCGCGCTAGCTCATTGGAGCGGATGTTATGGCGCCGACGAGGTTCAGCAGCGTGCCACGAATTTGACGCCCCGGAGGGGAGCGTTTTGTCCGCTCGATGCGGAATGTAGATCGAATTACCTCACGACTGCCATCTGCCCGGGTGGTCCCAAAATCGTGTCTATGGTTTGCGGCTGGCCGGTGTACGGCGGGCTCAACCGGTTGATCAGAAAGTGGCCCGCGCCGCCAGATCCGAGGCCTCCAAAGAATACGTCGCCGTTCGGAGATGTCGTCATAGATGCCAAGGCTCCGGTCGTCTCGGCAAGTTCCTCGCCTTTCGAGTACGGCGGCGCGTAACGGAAAAGGAAGGCGCCTCGCTTGCTATCTTGCTCGACAAAGATATCACCCGTTGCAGTCGATGTCATGCCTTCTGCGCTGAAATTGCCTAGCCTCACCAACACCTTCGTTACCGACCGAAACGGAGGCGGAACCAGGGCAATGTACGACCCGCCGGTCTTGCTGCTATAGCACGACGGACAGACTACGACCACCAAACCTTCCGGCACCACCGTCATCGCCGTTACGAACGGCAGGCGGGTCAGAACCTTTGGTGGCTGCGTGTAGGGCGGGCGATAAATCGCAAGACTGCCGGGAAGCCGCGAATTGTGCGGCCCAGTACGAACGCTGCCGACGGCAAGCGCACCATCGGGTAAAGCCTGCATCGAGCCGATGTAGCGTCCCGTCGCATCACCGAATCGCACGGTGTGCGTGTAGTCCGGCGCGAGATATTCTTCGAAATACGTACGGTTGCTCTGCGGCTTCGCACCCTGCGCCAAAAGAATATCGTCGTTTTGATTGAGGACCATACCGCCCGCCCAGAAGACCGTTGCTATGGCCTTCGGCTTCCCTGTGTAGGGCGGCTGGATGATGGATAGCGGACCCGATGTCGCAAGCGGAGTCGGAGCCGAGGCGATGATTATGGCATCGCTTTTTGTCAACGCCATGTTAACGGGGGCTTGTATTCCGATCGTCGAGCTCCACTTGTGGAACGGCGCGGCTGAAAAAACCACCGATCCTGGCAGCGATCCCGCGAAGATTGTCGCAAAGAGCGTTCCCGGTTTCGGTGCGGACGGCCTGACGATCGCAGAAATGCGTGCCGGCAACGAACTCCCTAAGCCATTCCAGTGGGAGCCTATGCAACCAGGAATCGTGACCATAGCAACGGCGGTGAAAAAGCGTCGTACGCCTAAGTTTGAATTCATCATACGAGTTCCTCGAAATCCGTAACCTTGTACGAATCGATGAAGTATTTCACGTGACATGTATTCAAGAGCCACGATTATTCGATAAAAGTGAGAAAGGCCATTGACCGTTGTGGATACACTCAATTCCGTTTCGCCGACCTTCGCCGTACCTTTTCAGTGGTTCACATCACTGTCACCAGGCGGAGCGTCGACGCAAGGTACAGTTTGATAATCAAAGCTTTCGACCTCCAATCTTCCTAAAAACTCGATTAGCTACGAATCCCGCTCAGCATAAGGTCCATGCATGTAAGCTAATTTTCTTTGATGTTGGCTACATTGCTAAGGTTATCACCATTACGTGCACTGGCAAGCACGTCGCCAAACCTTAGCGTTTATCAAACATTTTGATTCCACTAGCCTTCGGTCGGGTTCGAAAAAATTGCTGTTTTAGTACTCATTTGTATATGGGCGTAGAGCGAAGATCGCGTCGACAGTCGGATACGGGTGTGATATTATTTTAGTAGATTGAGCCTTAGCTCTCTCCGTTCTATGAAAGGAAAATCGGTTGCAATCAATCGCTAATATTGGCTCGACTCAAACACTGCCGGGAGCAGTCGGCCAATTTATTTTTCCCACCGATTCAAATAACTATCTCAGCACCGAGACTATCTCGGATACCACCCTTGGACCATCGGCGAACGACCTGACGTCCTCGGACCTGGCGCTGATTTCGTCGGTTACAGGTGCGCACTTCTCAACCAGTCCGCAAGGTCTACAAATGACGCAGCAATACTGCCCGGGCGTTCCGATTAGCCGCAAGGACTTTTCCGCCGCCCTTACTCAGGTGCAACAGTACATGGCCAAGATGAGAAACAACACGATGACGCCGGCGGCAATGCAGAGTATGGCGGCAGGCGTTGTGGAGTTCGGATACGTCCAGAACTTCACCAACGCCATCGTTTCCATACGTCAATCAATTGGTCAAAACCAACAGATCACGCCGGCCATGATTAGCGCGGCAATGAACAAATCCAACGCGATCGATGCGACGATCCCGCAGGACTACGTAACAAATGCAATCGGCTACCTAAGCGGTTTAGGATAAGCCTATCGGAACCCAATAGCGTGGAGATAGCGGCGGTTTCGGGAGCGCCTTGGACGCCAGTAGGGCGAGAAAGAACTCCTTCCACGAAATTGGCGAGTTCAATCAACGGAACTGCGATATCGACCTCGGGTCAAATGAGAAGCGCCGCACGACCCGACGCCGATATCGCGAATGAAGTTTGAAGCGAGAAGCGGAGACGCCGATTTAATTCGCCAGGTGATAGGTCAGAACCAATTGATTATGACATCGATGATTCTCATTGCAGCGAATCAGTCAACCTCAAAAACATAAGCATCCCTAAAGAGGTTATGTAGCCGAGGCGATCGGATATTTTAAAGCCTGCCCTTCATAGCTCTCTAAAAATGCTACGGCGTGTGTGATGCGACCGCCCGGCTTTCGTGTGTACAACAGCGAGTGTCGCGCGCCGTCCAGCGGAGATCTCAAGGCGGCCGAAATGGAACGTCGAGGGAAGCGCTATTTAAGAATGACATTTCAAGCGCATAGCGTCTAACCCGATCTTGCGTGCCCTTGAACTGCGTGCATGTCACGACGCCATCTTTCGGAATCGGATCGCCCGGCTTATATGTTTGGGCCGTACATGAAGCCTTTCGCGGAAAGAACGCGCGCGCGGTATTTGTGGCGTCAACCTTAGAGCGCCAATGTAGCCAGCAGCATATGGGTTCGACTCAAAAGAACATTTCGCCCTTAGAAGTTGAGTCCTAGCTGCTTCTTGACCGGGCACCACGCGTTGAGCGGTACCACGCCGACGACGACGTTATCGAAGGAAGCCAGCCACAGCGCGTTGCCGATCTTTAGCACCGTGCTTACGTCTCCGATATCGAGATAGTTGCGCTGTTCGATTCGGCAGGTGAGGTTCATTGTTGCGGGGTCAATGGCGACTGCACCCCAATGCCTTCCGCAAATGACGCCTACCGGCGTCTTCATCGCACAAGTGAGAACGGCGCGTGGTGTGGAGAACATCCCAGCGGAAAAAAGCCTGCCATCGTCCCCCCAGCGGAGGTTGTCCGGCAAAAACGGGACGCTGATGTGACGCACCGGATACGCCTTTTCGCGCAACGCGAATTCCCAGATTGCGCGGCTCGCCCAGGCGTCGACATAGAGCGTTTTCTCGTCGGGCGATAGCTCGACGCCGTTTGGGCCAGATATCGACCCAATGTCCACGTACTTGTATCCGCCGCGCGGTGTCCACTCGAGGATCGCGCCAGCGGGCTTTGCTGCAAAGAGCTCGTCGAGTCGAACTTTGGCCGGCTTACCGTTTGGGTCGGTCATTGATGTCGTAAAAAAGCCCCCGTCTCTGCGACCAACAACGGCGTTTCCACTGAAGTGTGGTGGAAGAGGGACGCAACCTAACCATTCGAGGCTGCTAATGTCTTGACCGCGGGCGAAGTCAAAGATCTCAATTGTTTCGCGGCCCCCATGCCGGACGACGTACAGGCGAAAGTGCCCGTCCGCGGCAATCTTCACGCTAAGTCCATGACTTACGAAGACCCCAGAATCGTGCAAACTGCTGCAAGGGTACATCGCAACTGGCCGCTCGCTAATGTGCTGCATGTTCAGTTTTGTTACGATGTGCGTACTTGCGCTTATTGTGTATAGGCCGCCGAGATTGAGGCTCGATGCTAATATAATCGTGCTGTTGGAGAGGGGCACAATGTCTTCAGGGGCGTCTAGGCCGCAAATCACCGTGTGGTCAGAACATGCCGGCGAGTTGGACGGCGTCGATGCGAGACTCGTGCCTGCGGCGGAAAAGCCAGATATGAGTAGAACAAGCGCTAAAGCGCCTAGCGACTTCATGACGTTGTCCAAACCGGAGCGCGCAAGTGCGTGATCGAGTTGGTCACGTCCGGATCGGAATGCACGGGGCGGCCTTCGTCGGTACCGATAAGGTGATAACGGCATAGGTGGAATCTCAATCGTCGTAAATCCTCGTCTCGATATTTGCACATACAGCTGGTCTTAGATGGGGAGCCTCGCTTAAGACGTTTCATTTGACCAGCTTCATCGCCGCCGGCGTAGATCACTGACTCGAGTAGGCTTAGTTCACGGGTTAAATATCGCTGGCCGTGTCGCTATACATCAGCCACCTCGCCATACATCGTACTGGACCCGCCTACAATACCAAGCAAAATCTTTCAGAGCCTCAGACACGACGCATTGTAATATCTGAGCTGTTACCGCGGAGCGGTCGCAGGATCTAAAAGTTAGGCCTAGAGAAGGTCGCGACGCCGATGATAGACGATGTTTACTCACAAAAGAAGGTCCATATTCGAGCAATTCGTTGGGACCATTTAGAACTGTGACTTGCTCGGCGAGACCTCGAGTACGTGATCTGACGCGCACGCCAGGAGGGTTCCCTGACTAGGATCCACCGTTTGCCGAATGCGCCAAGCACGTGATTCCAAGACCCACCAGCGTCGCAACGGAAAAAAAAGTTCTGCGAAGCATCCGACATCGCCGGCGGACAGCTTCTCTGTTATCTCTTCAAGCGGCTCCGGAACGATGGCAACGCCGACGAGGTGGGAATCACCGACCATCACTAGGGCTCAATCCACTCTTTTTCAATCTACACATTCACAATACAAAATGTACAATAAAGGCCCACTACAATGACCAGCACTAAAATCGCCCCAATCCACCCCGGCGAGCTGCTCCGCGACGACTTCATCGCCGAGAACGACATCGGCGCCAACCACCTTGCGCTGGAGCTTCACGTGCCGAGCTCGCGCATCGCCGAAATCATCGCTGGACGCCGAGTGATCACCGCCGAGACGGCGCTGCGGCTCGCGCGCTACTTCGGGACGACCGCCGAGTTCTGGATCAACCTGCAGACGCACTACGATCTGGAAGTGGCCGAAGATGCGAAAGCCGAAGCCATCGAGCGCGAAGTTCGTCCCATTCCACGCCTAGAAAATGCGAAACGCCGGAGAGGCGTCACCCTCTCCGGCGCGTCGGCCGATTCCGACTCTAAACGTCCGCTCTTTTACCGAACCAGCACGCCTCTGGTTCCCGGGCGCGAGCCGGTTGAAGTACGTCGCCGAAACGACGGCGGGACTTGAACCCGCATCTTCTCTGGTGCGAACCGCCTAAGTGGATTTTAGCCCATCGCGGATTTGTCCACCTTGCTGCCTTATGCGTCGTTTTCCGTGCGCTTTGTCACGTAATGCGCGCGTTTCGGCGCTTTCTGTTGCCGTATGCGAAAGCAAAAAAGCTCCGCCCGGCGTTAGCCGAACGGGGCGTTGTCGAAAGTCCGGTAATATTATTACGAACCTTTAGCCACTAGGCGGCTCGGAGGTTTGCCGCGCCGGCATTAAGCAGCGCGACCGCCTGGTCGATCGCCTCGCCCTCGAGTCCGGCTAGCGCTGCCGTGCGTCGGGACCAAGTACCGAGAACGCTTCGCTGACCGCAAGCTGGACGATCGCGGGTGCCTTGGCGTCTTTGCTCTTCTTAATGAAGTTCTCGACTCCCGCAACGGCGGTCGTGTTGACGGTACGAGACCGGCTTCGAGATTTGCTTTATCGGCCCCGAGGCCGGTTGCCGCCGCGGACAGTACTGCCGCGAGAGTTGATGCGAATGGATTCATTGATCTCCTTGAAAGGGTCCGGCACGGCAGGTTCGGTTTGCCAAGCCTCCGCAATTTCGCAAGTTGGAAAGTTCAGCAGTGCGGGCGCGGCGGCAGCGTGCCGATGGCGCACAGCGATGGCGGTAGGCATCGCACGGGCACGGGTGAACGGCAGCGCGCGCGGTAGATGTCGAGCGCGCGCGCGAGCGCAGCGTCGATCTCACGCCGCATCTCCGGCGCAGCTGTTCGAATGGTGGTGAGGAGTTTCGTCACACGTTCGAGGCAGAGAAGGAAGCTTTTCGGCCGCGCTTTAACATCGCACCAATGGGGGAACAGCTTCGCGAAGTTCGCGTCATCGAAGACCGATAGTCAACCGTGCGGCACGCCGTCGAATCCATCGCGATCGTAGTGGCCGGTTTGTGGGCCGCCTACATATTCATCTACCAGGAACGCATCAAGCCCACGCTAGAGGCGCCGTCATTGCAGGTCACCGTGACGCTTGCGCCGGGTAAGACCGTAAGCGGCACCCGGATCGCCGAACTTCACGTCCTGCTAGCGAATACCGGGCACGTCGATACGGATCTCTATGCCGACGCGGCTTCGGTTTTTGGCGTCGTTTCGCGACAGCGGCACCGACGCCGCGCCCAAGCTACGGCTCCGCCGATGCTCTGGTAAATCGAATGGTACAGACCACCAATGATCTACTCGTACGCGACATTACGCGACGCTGCCGTCGGCGGGTCGGAGCATATTGCGCTCTCGCCGGATCAACACTATGAGCTCGTCGTGCCGATCGCGGTGAAGAGCGGGCGGTTCGACGAACTCCACGCCGACGTCAACATCGTTTTTGGCCGTTACCAACCGGATCGGCACCACTTTGCACGCATTGGGATCGTACACGGCGAAGACGGAGCGCTCAATCTAAAGATTCCGGCACACGGTGCGGACGGCGGCGGCTTGGCGGTCGAGGACTCGGTACAGGTGACGATGTAGAGCGCTCCGCTCAGGATGTGGCTGACAAAGTGTCCACTAGGGAAGTTCGATCTACGCGTATGCCAGCGATCTCAATGATTAGGCTTCACGCCTACCATCGGAGCCTAAGGGCAGGTATTCACATTACCGTGCAAAATGTGCAGCGTGCGCAACAACAGTGTGAGGGCCAAGAAACATGCTTTTCGGAATCGTTAGCATTTACGGAATAGTAGTTGTAGGAGTCGTATCCGTCCTAGTGTTGTGTCTCATTGCGTTTGTGGTGATACGAGTGTTGAAGTCAGTCGACAAGACCTGACGCGAAGCGCGAAGCGCCGAAATTCCCCGCTAAGATATCTCGGCTTGATCTCAAAACGCGACGCTGACGCTCCGTTCGAGGCCTGTCTCGGAGTTCGCGATTTCATCCCGACATACAACCGGTTGCTAGCTTGCGCGCGCGGGACCTCTAAGTAACCGTTTTGCAAGTTTATCTTGACTATTGCGCACCGCAAAACAAGTGGTAGGATAGGGGCGAGCCGTTATTGTCCTTACTCCCACCGATACGTGGTGCGGAGTACAACGGGGGTGTGTATCATGTCGGACAAGCACTACACGGCGCACGCCGCGATCGCGGCTCTCGACATCGTGGCCAGCAAGGTCCTCGACGAAGTAAAGATCGGCGGCAAGATCGCTGGCCATTGGACCGTCGGCGAAGCGTTGGGCGTTGCCCATGTGGCTATGCATCTCGGGCAAGCCGTACACGCTGGAATGCAAGGAGATTGGGACAAAGCATCACAGCACTCGCTGAGCATGTCGATTGCCGCTGCCGATGTCGCGTCTGGTGGCATTTTGGGCGCCGCGCAGGCCGGGTTTGACGCCACTGCTGCAGCCGCCAAAGAAGGTGGGGTGCCGGCGCTTACGTCGGAAGAATGGGCGCAGAAGGGCATTCTTGGTTTAGCCGGGAGCCTCGCGGACGGCGTATTCTTTCATCTTCACCCCGATGCGAAGCCGGACGTGCAGCTGACGCAGCATGTTGTGCATAGCCTTCAAAGTGACTTCGGCCACGACGCGCTCATACACCATCCGGGCGACGGCGGCAACCAACCCGCACCGGGAACGCATCCTGGCGACGGCGGCAATCAGTCGGTACAGCCCGCGGGGTTCGATCCGAGCCACCATGGCGGTGAGGGCGCTAATCAGTCGCTACCTGACGGTGGCAATCAGCCGGCGCCCGTCACGCATCCAGGCGATGGTGCTGTGAATCAATCGCTCCCCGCAGACGGCGGCAATCAATCGTCATCTGGCACCCATCCAGGCGACGGCGGCGTCAACCAGTCGCTGCCCGCAACCGCCGCCAATCAGTCGGTGCAGCCCGCGGGGTTCGATCCGAGCCACCATGGCGCAGACGGGTCCAATCAGTCGGTGCAGCCCGCGGGGTTCGATCCGAGCCACCATGGCGGAGACGGGTCCAACCAGTCGGTACAGCCTGCAGGGTTCGATCCAAGCCACCACGGCGGTGACGGCGGCAATCAGTCGGTGCAGCCCGCCGGGTTCGATCCGAGCCATCATGGCGGCGCGGACGCCAACCAGACAACGCATGCTCCGGTCCACGCGCCCGACGCTTCGCAGCAGGCCGACCAGCACCACGCCGGTTGATTGACCGGCGATTCTACGGCATCTCTCGGCTGAAATTTCGAAAGAGTGGGTGAATCTTGATAGTTAACGCGGCTTCTGAGCTTCGAGCGGCCCAAGGCCTTATCGCCCAGGGTAACTATAACGAAAGCATCGCGGCCTTCCAAAGGCTTATTGATGCCGGAGAATGCGTAAGCGACGCCTACTACGGCGTTGGGTTCGCAGAGTATACGAAGGGCGATATGGATCGCGCACTCTTGGCCTTCCAACATTGTGTGAAACTGGATCCCAAGAATGCCAACGCTACCTATTGGCTTGGAATGATTGCCGAACGCCAAGGTGATCAGGGTGTCTCGCAAGTCTACTTTGCCAGGACCCTTTCGTTAGATCCGCAACATGGCGAAGCAAAAACGCATATAGACGTGACGGCGCACAATCCAATCGCTCACGTTCCCGACGCACCAAAGAGGACCGAGTCTCAAGCCTACGTAGCCCACGAAGACTTGTATGCGCAACTATCTCGGCAAGCCACACCCATGGACCTGGATACCGTTGCGATTATCGACCGAATCGCGATGGACAGACGGATGAGGCTGTCAGGGTTCACTGGTGTGTTTATTGGGATATGGTTCATCGTTCTGGGGTTACTAATTGCAGTGTTGCTCATGGTTGCTTCGTATCATCCTCCACGGCAGAGTGAGCCGATCGGAGGATTGTTAGAGAATCTCACCCTCGTCGCAATTGTCGTGGCCATCGCCGCCTCTATTATTGCGGCTGTCTCAATTCGATCTATTCGATATGTCTTTACTCGTGGATATCTTATCGGAAGTCGGGGTATCCTCAGCAGCATTGAGCGGAAACGCGAACTTCTTCATTTACAGTCAGCGGAGCTCTCGCAATCGCTTCTGGATAAACTGACGGGCAATGGCCGATTAAAGTTAACCTTTGAAAGCTCCGGAACCAAAGACGTCATCGAAATAAGAGGGCTACTTCCGATCAATGAACTACGCACACTTCGTGACGACCTCTACGATCTAAGGAGACTGCTCGTGACGAACCCGCTTACTCATGGAATCGCTACGCAATAGGGCTTAATTTCGTCGTATCAAAAACCGCGAGAGCTCTGCTGGCCACGATCCGAACGTTATGCCGTGGCTCTGGCGCTCCAGGTTATCAAACGCCATCATGAATACTCGGAAGTCAAAACGCGTCACCTGCTTAGTGTCCTAGATGCCAGCCCGTGCAAAATGAAAATAGCACTAAAGTCACGGCGTTTACCAGGAGCGAGATCCCTAGGCCGAGGTGGTTGTTGAAGAAGACGAACATAGCCGCTGTTACCCACTATTGGGGTTGGTAAGCGGCTAGAGCACGGCGAACTGTGGGAGGAGAGTCGCCAGATGTCACACGCGCAACCGGCGTTGCTCCCCGGAAGTCCGCGTCCGGTTATTCCGGTGGTGGCTAGGTCGCAGCAAACAACGCGGGCGATAAAGCTAAGACAACCCGATCACAGCACCTATGCCTTCCATCGCTAGCTTTCGCGCCGACAAGAGAAGATGCCGGTCAAAACCCCCCCAGACCGCCCTCGCAAGCCCGATGCCCTCACCCTGGCGACTTCCTAATAACCTAGCCAGTGTCGGATGTTGCGGAGCGTTCCAGCTCCGCAACCATTAGAGCATTCGGTCAATCCCCCAGCTCAGGCCGACCGTTTTACCGCTGCGAAGCGCCCGGGAGAGATGCCAAAGTGTTTTTTGAATCGCCGCGTGAACTCGGATAAGTCATCGAAGCCGCACTCCAGCGATACCTGGGTGACGGCTCGACTCGACGTCGCTAGCATCTTGGCTGCTGCTAACATCCGGATGCCGAGGAGATAGCGATACGGTGGGACACCCATAATACGATTGAACGCTCGTCCGAAATGAAATATGGAAAGACCGACCAATCCAGCCAACTCACGTAGGGAGATAGCTTCCGAATAGTTTCGCTCAATATAGCGCGTGATATAAGCGATGCGTTCGATGTCAAGTCGAGACGGGGAATTGTCAGTCAGCGCCTTCTCAGCGCCCAGCGCGTCGGGCGATGTCGCAGTACTTATGACAAGGTCGATCGCGTCATCAGGTTTGAGGGAACTGCCGTCGTGCGTTGCAACGAATGCTGCTTCCGAAAACGTTGATAACAGGTCCGACTGCGCGGGGATAATGGCGTGCTGCGGCTCAGCGCTTTCGGCACCCAACGCAGCCGCCCTTGTTCCAAAGAAACGTTTATCGAACTGATAGGATATGCAAATATCTCCAATCCCTTCATCGTGCCGACATTCATATTCCTGATCCGCGCTCGTCAGCAGAATAAACCCCGGTGCCAGCAACGATGACACCGCTCTAGAGCGAAACGTAAAGGTGCCGGAGACTACAAAGTCCACGGACACGTAATCGTTACTCTCGGAATACGGCTTGTCGCGAGGCCCGGCATTGCAACGACAACGCCGTATTCGCCATCCCGATCCGCTAGCGATTTCCTGGACTGATTGCAAACCTACTTCGGCGACGATCGACATCGAGCGAGTTTTCGACAGCAAGTTTCCCCAAGCCTAGAGCGAACGAGCACTATATAGTAGATGATGCAACATCATGTTACATAAATTCCGAACCTGCCAAGGCGTTAAACCCGGACGGGCGCGATTCGCGCAAACCGCTATCGTTAAGCATCCAATGTTCGAACCCGCGTGAATGCTGAAAAATTCGCGGAGGCCGCACTCATCTTCGCGGCGCTAGGCGACAAGACGCGCCTATCGATCGTCGCCCGCCTCTGCGGTGAAGGGCCGCTTTCCATCGTTCGTCTCTGCGAAGACTCGAAGATCTCGCGTCAAGCTGTCACCAAGCATCTCGCTTCCCTCTCGAATATCGGGCTCATTCGCAGCCAACTCACCGGCCGGGAGCGCATCTTCAAACTCGACCCCAAACGCCTCGCCGAGGCGCGACGCCACTTTGACCGGATCTCCCAGCAGTGGGCGAAGGCAAGTTCCCGATCAATTTCAAGATAGCTCAACGCAGGACTCGATTATTTCAAACCCACGCGCTCGCCTCAGCTGCCAGTATGAGCATCGCGAGATCCTTCAAGAGCAAGTTTCTCCAAGACCGGGGGTGTCCGCTACTGTACAGTCTTCAACATTATGCTCAATAAAGATGACCAGAGACTAGACCTTGTTGAATCCCGGCGGGCACTCTTCGCGGAGGCGCTGATCGCGAGCGGGCCATCTTCGGAGCTCGGCGACGCCGCCAAGGATTTCGATTGGCTACCGGGTGGTTGGCGCGCAATCGTTCGCGACTACGATGAGGACGGCTCCTTCAACGAAAACGTCGGGGAGTGGTGGTTCAGTTGGGTCTTGGAAGGGCGTGCGATTCAAGACGTTTGGATTGTACCCCGAAGGAGCCTTAGATCTGGGGCCGGCCTGGAATCGAATCGTTACGGGACGACCATTCGGTATTTCGATTCCAGCTCGGGGCTCTGGCGCATCGTTTGGATCAACCCCGTCACTTGCAAACAAAACGAGTTGTGTGGGAGGCGTGACGGTAATTGCATCAGCCTTGAGGGTCGAGACGGCGACGACGTCATCCGCTGGAGTTTCAACGACATCGAGTCTTCAAATTTTCATTGGAAGGGCGAGCGTCGTAACTCCACGGGAGAATGGACCGTTGGCGCGGAGTTCTTCCTCGAGCGTATGTAGGAGGGTGGCCGGAAATGCTTAGGAGTTTGCTATTCGACCATATCGATGTTCGGGTTACCCATTTAGGAAGGGCCAGGCCGTTTTACGACGCGCTTTGTGAGCAGTTCGGACTGGCTTGTGAAGAATCAAGCGGATCATGGGTGGAATATCTCGGCCGAGACGATACTTCACCATTTATTGCCGTGACCGAAGATCCAGACTGTATAGCGTCGAGCGCACGAATAGCGCTGCGGGCAACTTCGCGCGCACATGTCGATCGCGTCGCAGCGGCTGTGCGGCTTGCTGGCGCATTGGAGTTTGAACACGCCGGTTTTTGCCCAGAATATTCTGAGGGCTACTATGCGACGTTTTTTGCCGACCCAGATGGCAATCGATATGAGGTTTGCTATAAGCCCCATCGGAAGAGTATCGCTCGACTATGGCGCAGTAGGATACGCCCCGGGGCGGCTGACGAATATCAGCAATACGTCCTTGAGACCGGCTTAGCTGACTATAACAGTGTGCCCGGTAATAGAGCTGCGCTGCTTCTGATGGCAGATTGTCCAGACTACAGCGACGTGCTCACGTTCTCGCTGTGGAGCTCAATGGAAGCCATCAAAGAGTTTGCCGGCGATTCACCAGAGAAAGCACGCTACTATCCCGATGATAAGCAGTTTTTATTAGAGTTTCCGGACAACGTCGAACACTTTAGCGTTTCCATGCCCACCGATTGAGACCGAGAAGGTTAGATGAATTTCCTACACGTAGTCATCTTGCTTGGTTCGTTCATGCCCGCGATCGCAGGCCACACACAGAGCGCAGCTGCCGGCGTTAGATATGGCCCGGAGGTCGTGGACCTGGGTGATGGTCAGTCGGCGCTTCCCTTAAACGGACCGTGGCATTTCCATACCGGTGATAGCTCAGCTTGGGCGGAACCGCCGTACGACGATTCGGGCTGGGATATCGTGTCCTTAACTCCGAACGTCGGCTCCCACGATCCTGACGTAGGCTTGACCGGCTACGTCCCTGGTTGGCAGGCGCGAGGTCACCGAGGTTACACAGGCTATGCCTGGTATCGGATAAGAATCCTGATTCGTAACCGTGATGTCGATCGGCTGTCGCTGCTCGGCCCTGTGTTGGTCGACAGCGCCTACCAACTCTATGTGAACGGAGAACTGCTCGGCGGCGTTGGAGACTTTTCGAGGCTTGAACCAGTGGTCTACGGCATTCATCCTCGGATATTTGCAATACCGGACAAGCTAGCTCAGTGGTCGCCCCAAGAGAAAGGCGTTCCCATTGTAGTGGCGGTTCGCGTCTGGATGGAGCCGCGGCTCCAGGCAGATCCTACCGCCGGGGGTATTCATATCGCTCCAGTAATCGGCAACGACGAGGGGATACGGTCCGCTTACCAGGTCCAATGGCTTCAAAGAATTCGTGGAGAGATTCCAGAAATTGAGGCAATATTTTTCATCGCCCTCGCGGTTATGGCGTTTTTCCTGGCGCCCCTCGGAAGGGGAACACTCAGCCTACGCTGGTTAGGTGTCGCTCTACTGTTGACGGCCTTAGTGAGGAGTAACCTCGTCGTCTTTTGGTGCAGCGGATTCGAGAGCGTCCAACTATTCGAAGCCATATCGATAGTGTTCTTGATCCCGGTTACTCTAGCATCGTGGATAATGACGTGGTATTACTGGTTTGGCTTAAGAATCGCCTGGATGCCCTATTGCTTATTAACACTTACCGCTGCCTATTGCATCTCTGAAGCGTTCATGAGATCGTGGGCAATCGGTGTCGTCCCAAGCTGGCTAACCTCGGCGGCGCGCTCGGTTGTCGCATGGGATCGGTACGCTCTTTTGACGCTTCTTGTGTTGATCGTTGTATGCGCCATGGCGTGGCGTCCTGCAGCTCTGTGGTTACCCCTTCCGGTTATAATCCTGACTTCAATTGCTCTGTTTTCGTCGGAACTGTATGCTCATGGCGTTCCTGGGATCTGGTTTCCTTACGGAACTGGGGTATCATTATCAAACTGCGTCTACGTGATATCGACGCCGTTCATCTCCCTTTTGCTCTGGTATTGCCTCCGGTCAAATTATGCGGAACGTGATCATGTTAAGTCTCTCGCTCCACTAACTCGATCCTAAGCGTATACCTACGGTCTTCCCGATCTGGAAAACTAACGCATGGGTTCATCCTGAATGTTCGTTGTAATCTATCGCTGCGAAGTCGCAGCCGGGTTCGAGTGTGACTTTGAAGCGGCTTGGCACCGCCGGATACAGAAAATATTGTCCGTTCGCGGGTCCTGCGGATTGCGGCTTCATCGCGAAAACGATGGGAAGGATTGCGCGATTGCTCTTTCGGCCTCGCCCGGCGTGGAAAGCGACCTCGCAACGTTGCCGATGATCGCGAGGACGCAGCGCTCTTTGCGAGCGCTGAGGTTGATGGCTTCCGACGAAGACTATGACTGTCGTCGAAGATCTTTGGCAATTGTCTTGAAAACAGAGCGAAACGGTCTTGCCTCCAGTCGCGCTCGGATCAAAGTATAAGAATCATGCAATCATCCCGCTGGCTGGCGCATCTGCAAAGGTAAGAGAAGTAGCGATGACAGTAAGCATAAGGCAGATGGTGACACCGATAAGCGGGGTTCCGAACTCTGAACGTAAATCGGGGAAGTCGCACCGGCGGAGTGTGTGGCGACTCTCCGTGGCCTCTAAACGTCGCGAGCGGCTAGGCGCGGACTAGAAAGAGGGAGCCGCTACTCCTACGTTCCGTGCCACCGACGTCGGCATTCGTGCCACGCGATCTTCCCCCCCGGAACGTTGAAGCCGTCGCCCGCCTGGCTGCGCACGCGTCGATATCAACCATTACCCGGTACCCAACGCCACGATGCCCGCGCCAACTTCGGCGCGCGAGCGATCAGTATTTCTACGAGCGGAACTTCTAGTAAAAACCTCAGCCGAACGCCTGCCTCTCGCAAAATGTTCAAAATCGGCGCGGCCGACCATCACCGAATGTTCCCCCGCTTGCCTCCCTTAACCAGGCGGCCAAAAGCATGAAGTATGTGGGAGACTGCGGCATTTCGACCGCGACCTGGTGCGGATCGGCGTCGTTCATCTGCTCGTTCGCAGGTGGAGTCATCATCAGATGGTTCGCGTCAGGGACCACGACATATTGAAGGTTCGAATGCGTTTTTGCCACGTCGCCGAGTCGCGCGACGGTTTGTCGAACAGGAATCCAAGGGTCCTCGCTGCCTAAAATAAATAGGAGGGGTATCTTTATTTGCTCGACCGTCGCAAAAGGATCCAAATCCATTTGTCCTCGCCACGCCGACTTTGCAGGATTCATCGATACTGACGCACCTCTCGGCAGATACATAAGATCGAACCAAGGGCGATTCTCGATCTTGCCGAGAGCCGCAACTGCAGTCTCGCGGTCGTTGGTGCCCAGGAAATAGCCATCCAGCTTTCGCCATGCGTTGACCATATCATCGATGTCCGTTTGGCTGTAGCCGAGGACGTGCAGACGATTGGACATCGCGAACTCCATTTGAAACTCCGCCGATGTTAACGGAGCCGACACAGCCACCGCAAACGCGGCCTGCGGGTCGCGCGACGCCGCGATCGTCGCGAGCCATCCACCCTGGCTAATTCCCCAGTATCCCACGTTGCGATTGTCGATCGTCGCAAGTTTCCGAATCGTTTGCGCGCCAGCGATGCCGTCGTCGGCCAGGGTTTGATAAGGGACGTTTTCCGATCCCGTCGAAGCGCCGCTCCCGCGACGATCGAACAGAAGCACTGCAATCCCGATCTGCGGCAGCCCTTCGCTTAAGTGGCGGTATAGTGCGGTGCTCGCAAGCGGTTCCGATGCGCCATGGAAAACGACAATGGCCGGCACTTTGTGTCCTACATCTGGAACATACAGCGTCCCTATTAGCGTTGCGCCTTTGTCTTGAAATTCCACCCTTTGAGTCAATATATGTGTCGTTGCCGGTTCGAACCACGGTACGGATGCAGATGCAGGTCCATGAACCAACAAGGTCAGACAAAATAAGCACGCGATTCTTCTGAACATTATAGCCTCCGTTTTATCTGGGTGATTCAAAGATAAGATCAAAGTGTTGCCTGGTGCACCCGTAAAGGCAGCAAGATAAGGACTGAGAGAAGACAAAGAGATGTGCCGATTTCCATTGTCTGTGGCAAGCCGATCGCTGAACCAAGTGCCCCACCTGCTGCGCTAGCAATGGGCAAAACCCCCCAGGTGAACGTCCGCAGCGTCGCTGTCATTCTTCCTTGTAACCGAGCCTCGACGCGAAGTTGCCGGTAGCTAGCGTGATTGATGTTATAAATTGGGATCGACATGGTGTCTAGCGCGTTGCTAAAGAAAATCACAAAATATGGCGCACCCACTTGCGCCAGCAGTGGAAGTCCCGCTCCGATAGTACCAATGCAAAGGGTCGCAATCAACGTTGTCTTGAGCCCAAAACGCTTCGCGATACGACCAGCGAGCAGTGCGCCAAGAAAACCAATTTCGGAGATGCCGTAAGTTATCCCGAGCAGTCCGGGCTGGAGGTGCAGAACGTTATACGCATAAGGGAGCATGACTGTCAGGATCATGAAGAAACCTGCGTTGAAACTGCACAACGAAATAAGAATTAAGCGCAGGTCGGGCGCGCGGGAAAATAGCGTAAGCCCCTCGAGCAACTCTGAAAGGAAAAGGGAAAGTGAAAGTCTCGGGTGATCTCGCTGAGGCTCAGAAGCTCGGATCCCACTCAAAGATATAATGGACGCAAGGTAGGAGAGTGCATCCGCGACAATAGCAAGCTGGACGCCGATAAATTGTATCAAAATACCGCCGATTGCATTCCCGGAGATGCTGGCTATCGAATAGCTAGTTTCGAGCTTGATGTTCGCATTCAAGAGGCGCTCCCTCGGCACTATCTCCGGAAGAAAGGCTTGGTACGCGACCTGAAACCCGACAGCTCCAAGGCCAGCAACGAACGTTACCGCATAAAGCGCCTCGATATGTAGGCTGCCGAGTATTGCAATTGCGGGTATCGTGCCAATCGCACCGCAACGAAGGACGTCGGCGCCAATCATAAGACGTCGACGAGAGACGCGATCGGCGAGGACACCGACCGGGAGGCCGAAGAGTAAGAAAGGCAGAGTCGCGAGCGTTTTAAGCCAACCGACCTGAAATGTGTTTGCATGCAGTGAGATTATCGCAAGGGTCGGTACCGCAAACGAAGTCACCGCAGTGCCGAAGAGGCTGATGCTTTGGCCGAGCCAAAGCCTGTTGAAATCGCGATCCGGCGAATGATCCGATTTGGTAGGCTTTAAGAGTGGACGCACTTCGAAATACCGACGAAGCCCCGTAAGAAGAGGAGGAGGCCCCATGGAATTCATGGAGAACATCAGATGACCTGCTGTACTTTGTTTTTGCTTTGGCCCGATGAGCGCTTTGATATTACCTGATGTTGAAGTCGGCTCATCACGGCAACGCGATATGAATAATGAGGTTGTCCCATCATGATTCCAGGTCGGATTGCTCTCGTCGCGGCATTCGCGATAGGTATTTCTGGATGCGCTGCGGCGAGCCACACAATGCCGACAAGTGGCTACCTTCGAACCGCAAGTGCGGGCGCGAGCCCCGGCGACTATCTATTCGTTGCCAACAGTGTGTCGATTGAAGAATACGCTGCTGGGGCAACCGCGCCAATGCGGACTATTGCCTCGCCCGCGCAGAACGTTGCCATAGATTCGACAGGCGCCCTGTATGGCGCGAGCCAAGATTTTAACACGGTATAAGTCTTCGCGCCCGGAACACGCAAGCTCGAGAAAACGCTCTCGATGCCTGGGCCCCAAATTCATGGCGTTCGATACAGCCGATAACCTTTACGTATCTAATTCGTGCGCATTCACCGGTTGCCCCGCGAAGCCGGCGCCTCCGGGCATCGTTAATGTCTACGCGCCGAACGCAACAAAACCGCAACGTACGATTAGGTTAGGTTCCTCGTACGCTTCACGTCTCGGGGTTAATGGATCGAATAATCTATTCGTCGCGCAGTCTGAGCTTCACGCGAACGCAGCATGCCCTCCCGGAATAACCTTTTCGAATGTTAAGATTGCAGTCTACGCACCTGGAGCGGCTAGTCCAAAGATTCGCATTGTGAGCGGCCTTCCCCAAACCATCCCGGTCGTGCCGATTATGGATGCGACTGGGGGATTTTACGTAGCGAGGAACGAGCAAAGCTGCCCGTCATGCAAACCGACCAACCTCCTGATGTTTTATGGCCCGCAAGCAATGAGGCCGACGCGGACTGTTACGACAAAATACTTTATCGCGGGGGTCACCCTAACCCCAAGCGGAAATCTCTACGCGCTCGAGCAACCAGTTAGCGCGAATTGCGAGATTGAAGAATACGCGTCCGAGCTCGAAAGGCCCGTGCGCACGATCCGTACGTCCATCCCCTACTGTGAGAGTATAGTGTCGACGCCATCGGAACCTGTACATCGTCGGAGTCGGGGAAAGCCTATATCCGTTCATTACCGAACTAGAAGCCGGTGGTAAAGGCAGAACTGTCGTGATTCACTCCAAAAAAGGCGTGATATCGATCGCCGTCGGGCCCCAATTAAAGGCGAGCCGCTCAGGCGAGACCGGTGCTAATTCCCTTTAGAGACTTGCGCAAGTGCGATTGTACGAGACGGCGCGTTTCGATCTCGTCGCCCTTTGCGATCGCTTCGCACAGCTCGCCGTGCAAGGGATCGTTCTCGTCACGGATGTATTTGGCGTCGACCGCTGATGTTATGATTGGCCGGGCTGCGCGCACGAACGTCTCGTAGACGTCAAAGAGCGCCCGATTTCTCGCCGCTTGCGCGATTGCCAGGTGAAACGCGAAGTCCGCTTCCATGTATCCGGCAACGTCGGCGGCATTGATTGCCGCTGCTCGACGCTTTAGAGCCGTGCGCATGGCCGAAACGTCGCGTGGGCGCCGGCGCTTCGCGGCGAGCTCGGCAAGCGGAAGCTCCAACAACAGACGAGCCTCATAGATATCTGACAGCGCCGCTTTCTTGAGGCGTTCGTCAAACGTCTCTATCTGCGCGCGCGCGATGACGAAGGTTCCCTCGCCATGGCGCACATCGACAATACCTCTGTTAGCGAGCACTCGCATCGCTTCACGGATGGTCGATCGACCCACACCCAAGAGCGCCGATAGTTCGCCTTCCGCAGGCAGTCGCTGGCCAACATGATATTCCCCATCGGCAATGAGCATCTTCAAATGTTCAATCACCTGAGCGGCCAAGCCGCTGCGCTTGATGACGGGTCCCGGCATAATCGAGGACGACCTTCGCCGAGCGCGACGACTGCCCCCGCCCCGTCACCGCACTCAGGCGCTTCTTACTATGTCGTCGAAGCGAAGCGGAGCGGCGGTATCAGGCTCCGCCCAAGCGGCGTAGAGGAGCCTCTCGCGTTCGGCGTTATTGTGGTTGGTCACATGATTGTATAGGTCCATGAACCGGGCCCGGCGGGCCACTGGTTCAAACCACGGCATCGACCCAATCAGCAGAAAGGACGGTTCGCGGCGGTCCATTGAAGTCTCGAGGTGTGACAGAGCTTCGTTGTATCGCCCGACACTAACGGCGGCTATAGCGAGGTTCCACTGTAGGACACACTCCGTGTGCGACATATCGACCAGCGATTCATAGAGTCGCGTTGCGCGCTCGATGTCTCCGCACTCTGAGTACGCGCGTGCAAGCATTGGGAGGCGAAATGCGATGTTCTCCGAGCGGTCTTGCGAGAGGAGCTCGAGATCGCTAATTGCCAGCGGGGACTGGCCGTTGAGAATAAATGCCTGCGCGCGGTAGCGTCTTGCCGACCCAAAGTCGGGGCCAGCGTCGAGCAATGTCGTAAGGGTGTCAATCGCCCTTGTGTAGTCGCCCTCATAGAGAAAGATCTGCGCGAATAGAAGTTGAAGAATGATGGATGACGGATAGATTGCTAGGGCGTGTTGCAGTTCTTTCCTAGCTTCTTCGAATGAGCCTTGATAAAGGTGCAACCTCGCGGCGGTTGTTCTTGCGAATATTGAATTACGATCCAAGTCGAGTGCTACTCGGATCTCCTGACGTGCTCCGCGCCAATTCCAGTCCGCCAAAAGCCATATCCTTGACAGAAGTGCGTGGACCGGAGCGTACGTGGAGTCCAACTCTAGCGCTCGCATGACCGCCTGTTTCGCGCGGGGAAACGCGAATGACGCTGGCAGATACCCGAGCTCGGCAAGTTCCGTGTATGCCCTACTGAGTTCGACCAGGGCGGGAACATAGTTCGGATCGACCCTCAGTACGCTGTTAAATTTTGCGATCGCTGCACTCAACGCTGGTGCGCTTTGCTGTTCAAAAAGCCGGCATCCCAAAGCGTACTGCTGAAAGGGTCCGATGCCGCTTCGAAGCAGCGCTGCGCCCGCGCGATGTTGCTGCGTCTCCTTCTCTAATTCCGCGGTAGGCATCAATATCGTAACCGGAGCCGCGAATCGATAGCCGCGCCCTCGTACGGTGATAATTAGCGAGCGCGCGCTGGCATACTCACCTAACACCTGCCGCAGCATATAAACGTGCTGAACGAGATTGGCTTCCGTTTGGCCTCCCTCGGGCCAGATTCTGGCAGCGATCGTCTCACGATCGACGACCGTCCCGTTGGCCTGAACGAGTATCAAGAGCAATTGGGCGACCCGCCGGGGTAACGGAACGATCTCCGAATCGCGCGTTAGTGTTGAACGCACTGGGTCCAGTCGAAATTGACCGAACGTGTATACTGGCGAGAGCTCCCTTAGCAAGACATTAGGTGTATCGGATAACATGGCGGACTATAAAACTCCCCTTTTAGGGTAGTTGGATTATTTGTGGCATTTTTATGATTAGCTAAAGAATGGACGAGAGCAAGGTCCATTTTCGCCCACTTACATGCTGTCATTTCGAGAAAGCCGCCTAAGGCTCCGCAGGGGCCTAGAGTCTTCGAAGGAGCGACTAAAGAAATCAGGCGAGTTCCCACTAAATCCGGGAACGCACGCCAACGACCCCACGGCGATTGTTTTCCAGTGCCATTGCCGCCAGTAGATCGGCCCTCAGCAACCGCCGAGCGCCGAACTCTGCGTAGAGCTAAATAGGGTTAGTTCGGCTTAGCGAGATGGGCTAGCTCCGACACGTCTTGAAGCTCATGACTTCCTAGCACATGTAACCAACGGTTTTATTGTAATCGCATGATATAAGTCGTGACTGAAAGTGCCTGAGCATAAATAAAATCAAAAGGACTTAGGCGTCCGCCTAAGCGATTGAGGCAAATGTCTCATCGATTTGCAAAGTGCATATCCGCAATTCTAATGCTGGCTCTCGTCGCCTGTTCGCGTCAAGGAGTAGCAAAGTACAAACATGTTTTAACGCTGGAAGACGGATTTGGAGACCCAATAAGCCTTAACCCGTACATCGATTCCACGTGGCCGACAGGGATCGTTACAGCCGAGCTCGCCCTTGCGTTTTTCGTGCGGTACGATCCCTCGGGCTCGCTAAAGCCGGATCTAATTACCTCGATCCCAACCCGGCTCAACGGCGGGGTATCGAACAAAGGCTTAACGATAACCTACCGTCTTCGACCAAACTTGCGCTGGTCCGATGGCATCCCCTTGACCTCAGCCGATGTTGCATTTACAACGAAAGTTATCGCTGATGGGAGAAACAACATCACTGCGGGTGGCTTTGCAAACGTCACTGATGTTGAGACGCCTGATCCGAGGACGGTTGTATTTCAGCTTAAGAGACCATTTGCGAACTACGCGACGACGTTTTTTGCAACACAGGGGAGCGACGGAGCAAACTGCATTTTACCAAAGCACTCCTTTAGCGGAACGTTTATCCTGCAATCCCGGTTCAACGAACAACCCATTGGAGCCGGGCCATTTAGAGTTACTGGATGGAGGCGCGGGACTAGCGTTACGTTCGAAGCGAACCCATACTACTGGGGAAACGTTCCCAAGCTCCGCCGAATCGTCTATCGCGTACGGAGCACCATCAGGTCAGCGCAACTCGACTACCTTTCCGGCGAAACACAGCTTTGGGAGCGTATTCCAGAGCTGCAAATAGACTCCGCAAGGCCGCGCGGCCAGGTCATATTGACAAACCCCGACGCCTATTTGCACCTCGACTTTAACGTTCGTCGTGCCGCCGTGGCTGGCGAAGATATTCGGAGAGCCGTCTTGCTGGCGATCGACCGTGCGCGAATCGTTACGACGGCCAGCCGCGGCTATGGACGTCTTCAGGAAGGTGTTGTAAGGGAAGCCGCACCGATTGGCGTGAGGCTGCCCTTCGAAGCTTATGACCCGAAGCGCGCCCGCACAATCCTTGCAGGGCGGCGACCTACGCTTCAGCTGGTATTCCCCGCCGGCGATCCAATGCTCGACACCATGGTTGAAATGATTCGAAGCGATCTTCAAGCGGTCGGCGTGATCCTGCAAACGCGTCAATACGACCCGTCCCTGTATTATGCTAAGATCCTAAGCTCTGATACCTGGGACATAAGCCTATTCAATTGGACCACGGATGCTACGGGCACGCTGCAGCCACTTTTTGATTGTCAGAACGGCTTACCAGTTCCGGGCAACGACATGCGCTATTGCAATCGCCAACTCAATCGGATGCTTACCGAGTTCACGGCGACTTATGACGCCGCTAAGCGACGCGGCAACTTGGTTGCTTCTGAGAAGATAATCGCTCGCGACGTTCCGACGATCGTTTTGTTTTTTAGGCGATTCGGTTACGCGGTGGCCGCAGGCGTAAGCAAGTTCAATCCACCCATGGATACGCCGTTCGACGGTTTTGAAAACGTAGACAACCAGTGACCTAAGGGTGTTTACTCGCACCCTTTACGATGCGATCGACTATCTTCCTTTTATCGCGAAGGGCTAAGCCGACGATGTTGGCATTATCCGGGTCGACTTTACTTAAGACAGCGCGATTATCTGCATCGTTTGAAGTTGCGAACATCTCCTCGATATAAATGGATAAGCGCACGCCTAGATCCAATGCGCGCTTAAGAATCTCAGACAACGTTCCGCCGTCGGCAGCCAGAACGATAACGGGCTGCCGGCAAAGCCTGGAATACACGTTGCCGGAGGCATCGACGTATGGTTCGCCGAGAAGGTCGTCGGCATCTCCGATGATCCCGCTCATTAAGAATGCCGCTACGTTTATCTTCCGCCAGGTCGGAAGGTCGTCGCGAACGACGAGCGCAATTTTTGCGATCCCACCTTCCGCCGTTCCGTGCTGGCACAGCACCGAAGCCATGTGGCTTAGCGCGTCTGCTCGAGCACGCTGGTGGCGGAAAGGGCTTCTTTTGCCGCCGCGGTTAAGGCGGCGTAGCCGAGACGGAGTTCGTCGAGCGGCAAATGACCAAAACCGAGCCGAAAGACCCGCTCCTCATCGCCAAACCATGTGCCCTTGGACACTCGGACGTTGTGACTGGGATGCGCTTGATAGAAGCGTTTGACCTCGTCGTCGTTAAAGCGCGAGCGCTTTAGGCGAACGCAACAAAGTGCTCCGGCGTTCGGCTTTACCCATTCAAAGAACTCGCCAGTAGATTGAATCCACTCTGTGGTGACATTTAGGCAGTCAGCGAGAAAGCGCCGTCGATCGTTAAGGATACGCCCGCGATAGCGAAGCACTTGCAATGCGAGGTGTTCGTCTACTGCCGGATTCGAAATCACGGTATTGAACTTGCCTCGCACGAGTTGTTCGCGCAGCTCGAAGTCCCGAGTAATTGCCCAACCCAATCGAATACCGGGAACACCATGAGCCTTCGAAAATGAAGCGACCGTAACAACCTTCTCGCCAAGGCAGAGAGCACTTGGCTCAATGGGGTCGTCGCCATACGCGGCTTCACGATATACATCATCCACGACGAGGAATGCTTCGGGGCAGTGATGCCTCATGAGTGATAGGATCTCGCGTATCGTATCTATGGAGAACGCTATCCCGGAAGGGTTCTGCGGCGACGCAATACTAACGAGTTTCGTTTTGCTCGAAAGGGCTTTCTCGAATGATCCGAGGTCGAGCGTATACCCTCGATCGAAGGAAAGTTCCACCGGCCTAATCGTAGCTCCAATACCGTCAAACGCGGCGCGGGTTGGCGGAAACGCAGGGGTAGTCAGAACGAGATCGTCGCCTCGCTCGCAAAGAATGAAGGCGAGCAGAAAGAGCGCATGGATGCTTCCCGTAGTTACGACAACATCGTTTGCCCCGACTTCGTTTGCCGCCGCAATGGCTTTTCTTAAATCCGGGTCCCCGGCAACGGTACGGTAACCAAGAGCCAAAGTCGGTAGTGCTTCCTGAAATGACGCGTCGAGGAGTTCTCCTAGATCTAAATCTGGACCGTAGCTGCCGCCGAGATCGAAACGCGATTTGTCGCTAACCACCGAGATAAGGTCGTTCTTTGCAAAGCGGGTTTTCATGACTGTCTTTCTACGTAGGATGAGTTGGTATGGTGAGCGTTCCGGACGCGACAGGTGCAACTTGGCCACCGATCTCGATATCCTCGCGGCCGTCGCGGATATTAATTTTAACGTGTAGCAGGCTTCGTCGGCCCATCTTTGTGCCTTGTTCGCTTATGAAACGGCTTCCCGACCGCTTGGATTGCAACCCGTGCTTTATCATGAAGTAAGCCAGCGGACCGGTGGAACTTCCAGTAGCGGGATCCTCCGCTACGCCAAGATGTGGCGCAAACATCCTCGAATAAGCACCAGTTGACATTGGAGTAAACGGAAACAATACCGCAGCCGGAGAGGCCTCATGCAAAGCCTTGAGGAGTGCAACATTTACCTCGGCACGATCAACGGCTTGCTTATCCCGAAGAGGGATGATCAGCGTAGGGTTCCCGGCGCTCAGTATCTCGCAGGGAACGTCCGGTGAAAGATCGCCTTCTGTAAGGGATAGCAGCCCTGCGCCAAGGTCCCTTGGAATGCTCGCGATCTCGCGGATAGCAGGCGTCGTTAGCCAGAGAAGGCCGTCGTCATCGGTGCGAAGCGCTACGAGGCCAACGTTTTCCTCGAGTGCAAATGTCCGCGAACTCGACGGAATGAGTCCGAGCGAACGAAGGACGTATGCGGTGCCGATCGTTGGGTGGCCAGCAAAATCCATTTCACTTGTTGGGGTGAAAATTCGGACGCGTGTGGAGCCGGGTTGCGACTTCGCCGGTTGGATAAATGATGTCTCTGAGAGATTGAACTCGCGCGCGATGTTTTGCATATCGTTCGTATCGAGCGCAGATGCGTCGGATAGAACCGCCAAAGGGTTTCCCTCAAATGGCTTGTCTGTGAATACATCGACGATGTGGTAATTCAGTTCCATCCTGGTGCTACCGACCGAGTGCGAGTGGAGCGTTCGACTGATGGCTAAATAGAAGCCGTGAAAAGTCGCTTGATCTCAGTAATGCGTTCTTCATGTCGCTTATAAAATGTCCATTGCTTTATTCGCTTCGCTTGCAGGATGCCAACCGCGACAAGGACGCGAAGGTGCTCGCTCGCCGTCGGCTGGGAAATTTGCAACTTCTCTGCGATGTAGAGACCGCAAACGCCGTCATCAACAAGATCGCCGTCAACCTGCTTGCGAAAATGCGCTCGTGGGTCTTTTAGCCATGTAAGTATCAACAGGCGTCGATCATTTGCCAGGGCTCGGAGAGCCGGCTCAAGGGATTCCGCTGATATGTACATTAGCTATATTGCTAATTTGCCACGTAACGAATAATATGTCAACATGCACCACGCTCTTTTTATTGGGGGACAACTTGAGCACCATTGTACGTATTAATCCGGCGGCGCGGTACAGTCAGGCCGTCATTCACGGCGGCCTTCTCTATACGTCGGGTCAGGTCCATGCGAGCGCCGACGTAGCGACGCAGACGCGAGGCACTCTCGCCAAGATCGACGCGATCCTAAAAGAGGCCGGCATAGGGCGCTCTGAGATCGTGTTTGCGAGTGTTTGGCTTGCAGATATCGCGACCTACGACGAAATGAACGCGGAATGGGATGCCTGGATCGACCCTAAGAACCCGCCGGCGCGAGCGACGGTCGAGAGCCGGTTAGCCAAGCCCGAGTACAAGGTCGAGATCTCAGTAATTGCCGCGGTCCGAGACTAGCAGTGGACCTTCAGATCCGCAATAAGGTCGCACTAGTGTTGGGGGCGACCTCAGGCATCGGCAAAGCTGTGGCACTGTCCCTTGCTCGCGAGGGCGTGTGCCTCGCTTTGGCCGGTCGCCGTACCGAGCTTCTTTGCGCTGCTGTTGAGGAGACACAAGAAGAGGGGAGTGCGGTAAGCCGTGCGTTCGACTTCGACCAGGGTGACCCCGACGCATTCGAAGCGCTGATTGCGAGCGTAACGGAGTCCTTTGGCGGCATCGACATCGTCGTCTTAAACGGCGGCGGCCCTAAAGCAGGTACATTTCTGGAAACATCAGTCGAGGAGTGGGATCATGCCTATGCATCGCTCCTGCGATCCATGCTGCTGATCGTCAATTCTGTGGTTCCTAGTATGCGCGCTGCAGGCTGGGGCAGAATTGTCGCACTGACGTCGACGTCCGTCAAGGAGCCAATTGCAAACCTCGTCTTGTCCAACGCGCTACGAACAGCACTCGTATCTTCGCTGAAGACTCTATCCGCCGAAGTAGCGCGTGATGGCGTCACGGTCAACTGCATCGCGACTGGCCGAATCCTCACGGACCGTCTGCGTACTCTCTATGGTAACGACGACCATGCCATCGCGAATGCGGCGGCGAGAGAAATCCCCATTGGTAGAGTCGCTCAGCCCGAAGAGTTCCCCCATCTCGTCACGTTTTTATGCAGCCAACTGGCCTCTTATATCACCGGGCAGACGATTGCCATCGATGGGGGCCTAATAAGAAACTTGTACTAGTCGGCGCCGCAACACGGGGATTTGCAACGCATAAGTATGAGTCGGGCTAAGCATCACGTGCCGAGTGCGGTCTTGAGCATCTTCATCTCTGGCATCCTTGTGTGCTCCTGGACGCGCAATCGTGGTAAGTTCGCGCGAGCGAAGGGCATTCGTTGAAAGTCATTGCGACGCTCAGGCTGGGCTGCCGTGCGCCTGAAGAGAATGGGGCTGCCACGCAGCTTTTATCGCCTGCTAGTGGGCATTACGCAGCAGGCGCAGCTGTCCTACGACGTAAGCTCGTTGCCGCGTGGGGGCACTTCGAATTTGGAATAGTGGGCCGCGTTTTCTCACATCTTTCGAATGATGGTGTGAGAAACGGCCTGCGCACGTGTGAGTCTACCCGCGTACTTTCGGACAAAAATATTTCGTGTGGTTGCCTCCACAAGGTCACGCGCACGGGCAACGGCCGGTGATTCCTGAGCCAGTCATGCATGATTTTCCTTCAAGAGGTCGGTAACTCGATCCAATGATGATGCGGTGTGACGAACGGCGGCGTCAAGTGCGCTCTGTTTTCGTGTTGCGATGGCAGCGGCGATGGACGGAAACGCGACGCTAGCGTAGCCGCCGGCAGAATAGGCGATGAGATCCAGTTGTCGTGCCGCTTGCAAGGCTAGAGGAACGTTCTGCTCAGACCCGCCTTCATCGGCACGGTGGCCGGCGTCTTCGACGCGGCGAATAGCATTGGCGAACTGCGCGATATCGAGCGATAGCCCCGCATTTGATGCTTCTTTTGTCATCTCGTGCATACCAGCGTCGAGCGTCGCAGCATACGGGCCGAACCGGAAAGGACGATCAGACTGTGCGAGCCGCATCGCGATGATGCCAATCGTTTGTGCGATTGTCTTGTGATGTACGAAGCCAGGGTCCGCGTAGAGTGACGTGAAGCGATAGTCATCATAAGGCGAGTGGTACGTTCCGAACGCGCCCCTATACCCTATGTCTAGTATAGGTGTGCCGAGCGCATAGATGAAGGATGAGAAATCGGAGCCGCCAGCCGGCGGATCGATCTTCGGGTCGCGGATCCCGAGCACCGTGCTTATCGGCTCAACGACGTCGTTCGAAATCGCGGCTGCTGCGGCAGCGTCGAAATCTGACCCGGTCGCCGATTCGTCGGAATTAATGTACGCGATACAGCCGGCACTAAGCGTTGCACGGTGCGCCTCGACGAACGCGGCCGAACCTAACTCTCCGATCTCCTCGGCATCCCACCCGGCGATCACGATGGTACGCTTTGGAGTCCAACCAGTTTGTCGAAGTCGGCCAAGGCCGCGCGCGACCTCCAGGAGGATCGAAATACCGGAACCGTCGTCGCTCACGCCATATACCCAGGCGTCGCGGTGAGCTCCGAGCACGACACTTTGCTTTTGGTTCGTCCCAGCGACCTCCCCAATCGTGTTCCAAAGCGTCATTCTTCGGGCGCTCATCAAGACACGTAAATGGACTCGATCGACCGTCTGACCGTCGCGCATGTCGCTGAGAAGGCGTTGAGCGTTACGGGCGTCAATCGGCAGAGTGGGGATCTGCAGCGGCTTGTTGTCGTCACCCATCACATCGCCGCGCTGGATCGTGAAGTCAGAAGGGAATGGACCATTTGGATAGGCCGGCCCCTTGTTTGCGCTCGGGTCAGTAAAGAAGATGACGCCTGCGGCTCCATTTCGCTGCGCACGCCGCGCAAGGTCACCGCGATATTCTGCTCCGTAGCGGACGAGCGCGATCTTACCACGTACGTCATTGCCCTCCTGACGTAGGCGCGAGTAGTCGGCATCGAGGCCGTTGCCTGCGTCGACCAACCGTGCGGTTATGTCACCGTTGCCACTGCCCGCATTAAAAGGCAGTCCGATACCGGCCCGCGATCCACTTGGGTCTTCGGGGACCGCCGGGTCGCGCAGGTCGAACGCTACGACCCGCGTCGCTAGGAGTTGAAGCGCGAGCGTTTTAGGCGTGTAGACGACCGCAGGGAATGGCTCGATTCGCGCGTTTAATCCGAATGACTGCATCTGGTCGCGCATATAGACCGCCATCCGATAATCGCCGGCAGTCCCGGCGTAGTGGTAACTTTGATTTAAGAATTGCGAGGTGGCGCGCGCGCCCTCGGCGCTGGGGAGAGACAGATATTGCGCTTCGTAATCGTGCCTAGTGACGGCCAAAGCGGCAGCGAAAGTCAGCGATAGAGCGGCCAACAGTGCGCAAGAACGAACGGCGTATTTCAATTATTATCCTTTCGAATCGTCGACTTTAACATCGGTGAAGCGTAATTATTTCGCTGAACATCAGCGTAGCAGGCGAAACGATCGCGCATGTGTCCCTTCCTAAACGCGAACGGTGAGCTCGAGCCCCCCTAAAAATGGGACCGTCATCGTGCGCAACCGGTTACGCGGATCTGCGATAAAGGTAAAATAGTTTTTGTATTCGTCCCTGTACGTCGAGGTGTTGTCGCAGACAACGATACCGCCCGACCGTAACCTTGGCACGATGAGCTCGAGAGCTGGCCGCGCCATAGGAATCCAGATATCAATTAGAGCGAAATCAACTTCGCCATCAATCTTAAGCAGCGTTTCCCGAAGGTCGCCTTCTCGCAGCTCTATGTACTGCTGGAGCGCCGCCTCTTCGAAATGGGCGCGCGCGATTGCCGCCTTCCTGGGCTCGTACTCCGTCCCGATGACGACGTGATTGCCAGATCCGGAGCGTGCGTTATCACGCAAGGCCGCCGCAAGATAAAGTGTTGACACACCGTAGGACGTCCCAGCCTCCACAGCTAGCTTCACATTCATCGCGCGGCAGAGCTGATAACAGAATTGTGCCTTTTCCGGTTCCAGTGCTACGAGCTTGTCGCTCAAGAAGTCTTTATTGTCGACGTCTTCCGCCGCAATGGGTTTGCCCTCTGAGGCACGCCCCTTAAAGTATGCGGTCGTCTCCTCAAGCTGCTCCTGGCTTTGCGCATGCAATCTCGCTAGAAGCGCCTCGAGGGCCGGCTCGCCAAAAAAGATCTGATTTTTAGAATGGTTTATTTCTTACCACCTTTGTTCACGCTACGCGCTCCCAAATGTCCGCGTAGTCGATAACTAGCCCAACCGGATCAACCTGGAGTTGCGCTTCAGAGCAGCTAGCGCGATTTCGATAGAGATAACATCCGGCACTGTTCCGCTCATAGGACTGAGACGAGCGCGCGACGTCGAGTTCCGGAAAGCGAACCCAAGCGGCGCTCATCGCTTCGGGCCTGTTAAAATCGAGGTTCAATCGGTTTATGGGCAGCATATTCGTCGACGGGCTAATTTCCATATAAACGTCCACGCAGCCGTCCAGGTCACGCCGATGCTCCTCGTTGACGAGCCAGCGACCCTCATTGACTCGCAAAGCGAGGTGTTTATGCGCGTTTCCGTACAACCGGTCGACGACGCAGGCTGTGGTATTCCATGGGGGATCGGTCTCGATCGTATACTCGACGTGCAAAGGCATGGCGGCGTGTGCCGCGAGTATCGTCCCTTCGAGTTTGTAACCGCCCGCCGTTCTATTCAGGGTTGCCCGCTCGAAGCTGAGGTTGTCGCGGGTCCGCCTCCAAATAAGCGAGCATGGTGAACTCTCGCGGTCAATCATCCGCTGCATATATTGATCACCATACGCCCGACATGTGAGATCGCGCTTGGGGAAAAGTGCTCAACAGACGGTGTTGACCTTCCGTGATGTAGAACCGCAGTTAATCCCGTATTTAGATTAGGAATATCAAAAGGTCACAATTTCGAGTGGGCTTAACGCGCTTTTATGCGCCCCGCATATCCACGGCGCTGCTTAATCTTTCGAACTAGGAGATATAAACGCGTGAAACCATCCTTGTTCCGGCAAACATTGGCCGTGCTTGTGTTGGTCGTCGCATTCGTTAGCCAGGAAACATGGGCACTGGCTGGCGTTACCGGCGGCCTCACCGGCTCGGTCGTAGATGCCACAAGCTCGGCTCCCATCGCGGGCGCCAAAGTCACAGTAAGCAGTCCGTCTCAGGTCGCTACCGCGACGACGGATTCCGCAGGACGATTTTCATTTCTGACCCTCGCCCCAGACACATACACGGTCTCGGTCGAAAAGGACAATTATCAACCACTGAGCATCTCGGGTGAGCTCGTGTTTGCCGATAGCGTCGAGACGGTCGCCGCGCGTCTTCAAAAGTCACTCAGCACGATCGCGCACGTAACCGCGACCGGTGCCGGCGGCCTCGTAAAGTCGGGAACGACGGCCGACGTGTATTCGGTGAACGCAGCCGGGCAAGCTGCGGCCGCAGCGCTCGGCGGCGGCGGAAGCCTCAACTCAGCCTACTCGGCCGTCGCCTCAGTCCCCGGCGCATATGTCATCCCCAACCAAAATGGTTACTTTCAAACGGTGCATATTCGAGGTGGGGACTACGATCAAGTCGGATATGAGTTCGACGGCGTTCCGGTGAACCGATCGTTCGACAACTATCCGTCGAGTTCGGCATCGTCTTTGGGTAACTCTGAGGTCCAGGTCTATACCGGCGCCACGCCGGCGAATGCTGAAGGTGCCGGACTTGCAGGCTACATCAACCAAGTCATTCGTACGGGAACCTATCCCGGCTTCGCCGACGGCCAGCTTGGCATCGGCACGCCTACGTTCTACCATCGGGCGATGGTCGAGGCGGGCGGTTCTACTCCGGACAGACTCTTCTCATACTACGTTGGCGTCGCGGGCTACAACCAAGCGTTCCGCTACGTCGACGACTCCAACGGATCCTCGTATGACAATTGGATGGGTGCCCCAATCGGCATCAACACAAATCCGGGTTTTGCCGCACCCTTTGCTCCCACAGTCAACTACACGAGCCCCGTTCCTGGGCAGACCTACTATTACATGGGTCCGTTCAACTATGCGATGCAGTCGGGCATCGTCGCTCGTGATACTGTCGTTAACTTGCACTTCGCCATTCCACACAAGAGCGGAAACGGTCGCGACGACGTGCAACTGCTGTGGGATAGCGAAGCGCTCAATACGAGCTACTACAGCACGACGAGCGACATTACGTCGACCGCCGGCTGCGGCGGCGCGACGACCGGGGCTCAGTGCGCTCAAGACATTGGCCTCGGAGTGCCGTCTTACGTGGACTCCCTAACCTGGAACTGTCAATCGAACGTCGGCAGTACGGTCAGTGCCGCGGGGCTTAATGCACTATCGCATTGCGTGGGCCGATACTACTTCCCCAGCAGTTCGAACCGGACGTCTGCTTATCAGCCCATCCAGGGCGGTGACGGTATTTGGAACAACCAGGAAATTGTAAAGCTGCAATACACGCACAACATGGGCAGCAGCGCGTTCTTCCGCGTCTACGGATATTCGTACTATAGCGACTGGCTCCAAAACGGACCACAGACGACCTATGGATATTTCACCGGATGCTGTTCGCCGGACTACGAACTGATGTCACATACGCGCGGTATCAGCGCTCAAGTCCAAGATCAGATCAACCAGCAAAACCTTGTTAGCCTGCAGGGCTCGTTCGTCACGGCTAACAGTATTCGTGATAATAACACGTTCTTCCAAGCGAGCCCTTTGGCAGTCGTCGTGAACGCAGCCGATCCCACGAGCGGCTACTGTTATAGCGCTGCCGGCGGCGCGCCGGTCAATTGTCACAGCAATGAGACGACGCTATCGACCGTGCAAGCCGGTAACGCTCCCGCTCTGCCGGGTTCGTGCCCCAATCCTGGCACAGCTACCACGCAGTGCGCATATATGATTGCCGAGAACGGCCTTCATGCTACGTATAATACGGTGGTACCTCAGTTCGTGTCGAGCTCATTGACGGACGAATATCGGCCGAGTGATAAGTGGCTATTCAATCTGGGCGTTCGCCTGGACAGCCTCACGTTCAACGGCTCGAATACCGCTCTGGCTCCGTATTCGACATCGTCGGCAGCCCGCACGCTATGGACAAATGCGTTCAATATCGACAACTGCGTGAACAACGTTACGGGCGTACCTTCCCCGAAGACCGGTGCCGTCACGGCGGCGTGTCCGGCAGGATATTATCCGGCGTTTTTCCAGAACGTTCCCAGTCAGTCGTACACATTTAACATCTGGCAGCCCCGTATCAGCGGTACATATAGTATCAACAGCAACTCGGTCGTCCGGTTCTCTTACGGCCGTTACACGCAAGCCCCGAACGCCGCCTACGAACAGTATAACGTGTCGCAGGAGGATCTTGCCGACTATATCGGCTCAAACTTCTCGGCATTCGGCCGCACCACGCCTGGCTACCCAATCGCTCCTCCAACGTCGATCAACTATGATATTTCGCTTGAACAGCATCTGAAAGGCACGGACATCTCCTTCAAGCTGACGCCGTTCTTACGGCAGACGCAAGATCAGATTCAGGAGTTCTACCTCGACCAACATACCGGGTTCATATCGGGGCTAAACGCCGGGAGCCAACGAAGCCAAGGCGTCGAGTTCCAAATGACGAAGGGAGACTTCTCGAAGAATGGCCTCGCGGCGCAGCTCTCCTTCGCATACACAGACTCGTACATCAAATACGGTGCGCTCACGTCCGGCGCGTACGGCACCACGGTCATTTCGGGCACAAACCAAGCGATCTCCGATTACAACGCATGGACTTCGGCTTGCGCGCCGGGCGGCGCGTGGGTCGGGAAGATCGGCTATAACCACGTGCCGCTTTGCGGGACAGCGGTCAATGGCGCTGGAGCTACCGTTGCGGCGGCTCCTTGCTACACAACTGCGGGCACACCGGTCGCCACCGGGTGCACGGCCGCTGATGTCGGAAACCCGTACTGGAACGCTCCTCAATCGCTAATCGATCCAAACAGCCAGTTCGCAACATACGGTATCTTCCCAGGCGGCGTCGGGTCGTCGGCCGAGGCATTCGGCGTTCCGTACGTCGCTACGCTTCTGCTCAACTACAAACACGACAAGTTCTCCGTCACGCCATCGCTGCAGTTTGAAGGCGGCGGCAAGTACGGCTATCCGCAAACGATGCCGGGTATCGACCCGGCAGCGTGTTCGGCGGTTTTGCCGGGCGTGACTGGTGCGAACGGGGGCGGTCGCTACGACGCCACTGCGTGCGGCGTGGGCGGAAACTACGTGTCGTCTATCCCGGACACCTATACCGGCTCGTTCGACGGCATCGGTGCCTTCACGCAACCGAATCTGATCGCAATGAACCTGCAGTTAAGCTACGACGTCAGCCCGCGTATAACGCTTACCGGAACGCTTGCGAACATCGTCAACACGTGTTGGGGTGGTTCAAAGGAACCGTGGACCTCTACGAACGGGAACGTCTGTTCGTACGCCGCAAACGGCTATCAGAACGGCTTCGCGGGCGAAATCCAACCGGTTGGAAACATGTATAATCCTGCCGGTTTCAACGGATCTATCGTTCAGCCGTTAGTGAAGTACCCGTACGGCGCGAACTTCGGGCCGTCAAGTACGAATTCTAATGATGGCGCTATCAAGAACCCATTCGAGTTCTACGTTACAGCTAAAATTAAGCTGTAAGACGTCCAGCGTGGCGGCGATCATCATGATCGCCGCCAGCTGGCGCCAGGGTCTCAACTGAAAATACGGAAGCATAGATGCATCCGGCACAGGATTAGAAAAGGCATGTCCATAGCTCTACTTGTCGTTGACGTTCAGCGCTCGTTAGTAGACGAACTACCTACAGCTCGTCGAATCTCGCTAATCGCGGTGATCTCCGCACTAATCGCTCGTGCCCGAGCATCTGAAGCGAAGATTGTGTATGTACGGCACAACGGTGCGGGATTGGAGAAGCAGACCGGGGGATGGCAGATAGCGAGCGAGATCGCGCCGCTGTCAAGCGATATGATCGTGGACAAAACGTATCCGGACTCGTTTCGTGATACCGCCCTTCACGAAATGCTGACCGCCTTAAGCGTGGATAAAATCGTCGTATGCGGAATGCAGACGGAATTCTGCATCGATTCCACAATTCGCGAAGGAGAACGACGCGGCTACGTTGTCACGTTAGTAGAAGACGGCACGGCGACGTACGATGTCTACGGCGCTACGGAGGAGCAGATTCAGGCGCAAGTCCATCGCGTCGCCCGAGGACGAACGGCCGAGCTCGTCCCGGCGAGAGATTTGTTTCTTAGCTAAGTGCGACGAACTCAAGTGCCCACAATATTAAATAGAGCGGTTGACTAATCAGTTTAAGCGATCTCACGTGCAGCGTCTCGGAGGACGTTCGCAAAAGATAACCGTAGCTTACGGTATGCGTGCCGGTATCTTCGCCTCATCACTTCTCTTCGCACTCGCGTCGTTTACAACGACTGGAGTTGCGAACGCCGCCGCCGCATCGCTTCCCATCCCGAAACCCGACACCGTCGCGACCGAGCACGCGGCGCGAATCGATGGGCGCGAGATTCATTACACGGCCGTTGCGGGCACGATACTGCTGCGGAACGACAAAGACGAGCCGATCGCGAGCGTCTTTTACATCGCCTACATCGCGCGAGGGCTAGGCGCAACCGCGGCGAGGCCGATTACCTTCGCTTATAACGGCGGCCCGGGCAGCTCTTCCGCGCTGATCCAAATGGGCGGCCTCGGTCCACGTGCGGTCGTCACCGCGAACGCCGCCCAGACCGCTCCACCGCCGTACGATATCGTCGACAACGACGACAGTCTCCTGGCGACGAGCGACCTCGTCTTTATCGACGCGGTCGGCACGGGCTACAGCAGAATCGTCGGCAAAGGCACGCCGAGAGACTTTTACGGCGTCGATCCGGACGGCGATGCGTTCAAGCAATTCGTGCGCCGTTACGTCGCGCAGAACGATCGCTGGAATTCTCCAAAGTTTCTGGCGGGCGAGAGCTACGGGACGATGCGTTCGGTCGTGTTGGCGAAAAAGCTGCAGGACGAAGGCATTGCGGTGAGCGGGATCGTCTTGATGTCGACGGTGCTCGACCTTCGCACGAAGGAAGGCTCAAACGACGACGACGAGCCGTATTGGCTGTACGTGCCGAGCGAAGCCGCCGTGGCCGCATACTACAACAAGCTGCCCCAGAAGCCGGCGAACCTCAACGCCTTTCTGCAGCAAGCGCGTACCTTTGCCGAAGGCCCCTTCGCAAACGCGCTCGCACAGGGTTCGAACCTCTCGGCAGCCGATCGCTCGCGCATCGCGCAGGAACTGCACGCCTACATCGGGCTCCCGGTTTCGTACTTGGAAGAATCGAATCTGCGCGTGCCGCCGGAACGCTTCGAGAAGCAGCTTCTCGGCGACCAGGATAAGACCATCGGACGCTTCGACGGACGATTCTCGCAGTACGATCTCGACCCCGTCGCAGCAAGCGGCGATAGCGATCCGACGGCCAACGCGATTCTCCCGGCCTTTACGACGAGCTTCAATCGCTATCTGCGCGACGAGCTTCAATACAGGTCCGACTCACAGTACCAGTTTATCCACTCCAGCGTGAACCGCGAATTCGACTATGGCCGCGGATTCGATCTCTCGATGGAGGTCACGGGCGATCTCGCCGAAGCGATGACCAACAACTCGTACCTGCGGGTGTTCTCGGCGAACGGATTGTACGACTTGGCAACGCCATTTTTTGCGACCGAATATACGCTCGCCCACCTCGGCATCAACCCTGCATTGCAGTCACATATCACCTTTGGCTACTATCCCTCGGGCCACATGATTTACTTGAACCCGGTTGCGCGGGCGGCACTCGCTGCAGACCTGCGCGCCTTCTATGCGACGACGATTGGCGGGGCCAAGCCGTGATCCCGAAACGGCGGACGATCCGCGCATGAGTGCCGAACAATTGCTTTCCGGTGCGTCGGTCCTGATCGCGGCGGTGGCTCTCGCGGCTTCGACCGTACTGCTGGTGCGTCAGAACAAACAGATGGAGCACGAGCGCAACGCCGCGGCGATCCTCGAGGCGATCAATCGCTTGACCGATCCCCTATCAGTGCTGTTGCAGCGTCACACCGACCGCGATCCAACGCAAGGTAAAGTGAGGAGTTTGATTGATGTCTTACACTCCTGGTATTTAAGAAAGGCTGTCACCGCCGGTATGGGCCCTTCGCCCAACAGCGCTGCCCGCTGGTACGCCGGCGGTTGTTTCCTATAGCGAGCTTTGGCTGCCGGAAAATGCTTTAACCTCATCGGGACATGGCTCTCGTAAGCGCGATTACCGGCGCGCAATTCGGCAGTCGTTCAGGGGAAATGACGCTACTCCAAAATTATAATACAGGCGTCACTGGGCCCCCTCAACAGTTCGCTGGCACCCTCAACCATCTGGAGGAAACGAATACGAACCGAACCGTTACGTCGGCATAAGTGGACGATTTTGCGTTGGCTAAATCCGAGTTTGGTGGCGTGGAAAATCTCGTGAATGCCATCGTCTCGCTACGGCAATCAATCGGTTCGAATCAACCGATCACGCCTTCAATGATTGTTTCAATGGCGAAGGACGCGAGCGCAAGCGGTGCCCCATTCCGCAGCAGTATGTCGCCGGTGAGATTGGCTATCTCAACGGCTTAAGCTGGGCTCAATAATCGTTGCGTGACTCTCCTATCCGCAGGATCTCGTTTCAGCAGTGCCGTTTGGAGCTTGATTTTCGCCAACAGAAAGAACTGACCCGGTTCTGTGTTGAGTTCCCATGTCATTGAAAGGTCGGAATGCCGTTAGATTTGGGCCTAGATGCATCCAACCTTAGAAATCCGATCGGAGCTCAATGCTGTGGCGACGCGATGCGCGCATTCGTCGCGTTACCCGGCCACACCACCACGCATCATCATCTTCGGTTGTCAACTCTTACATCCGCGGCGCGGCGAAACTCTTGCGAAGATTGACTTAGCGTAAGGCCAGATCGCGCTCATAAAGGTTTTCTTAGGAGATATTGGGCCTTTACCTTCGCGTAGCCATGCCGCTCGTAGAACGTGTGAGCGCGATTACGCAGGACGTTGGAGTGAACGCAGATGGTGTTACAGCCGTGACGAAGCACCCAGGCTTCCGCCGCATCAATCAAGAGCTCCCCGATACCCTGGCAGCGAGTCGCCTCTTCCACAATCAAACCTTCGATGTGACCACCCCAGCCTTCGACGAACGGTTCGTCAAGCGCGACGCTTATGAGGCCGACCACGCGATCGTTGCCAGCGGCGACCAGCACCAAGCGCCGTTCGCTGGTTCTTGTGATCCGCGTAATAAGGTCGCTCTCAGGCACCTCATATCCGAGCTGCACAAAGAGCGTTTTGACTGCGGCGACATCGTTTGGGCGAACTTCTCTAATGTACAGTGGGGTATTTGTCATTTTTCTCATCTCCGGCCGTTGGTCTGATGGTTTTTGGCAAGAAGTTGCCTCATCGTGTCGCCCGCGACGGCGTCGGGCTCGGCAAAGTCGAGCTTTGCGCTGAGAGCGGCACCGTACGCAGTCTTCCTATTACGATCGTCGAGGCTGATTTGCGGAGGCAAGACCGCATAGGGTTGAAAGCGTGCTCGACTGGTGAACGCTGCGTAGAGTGGAACAGCCATAGTATCGTACGCTGATAGGGGCTTGATCCCGAGAAGCAACTCCATGGTGCGCACGACGCTTAACGTCGAGTAGTGATTGTGCTGTAGGCCGCCGCGAGCGTACGGTGAGACCAGAAAAAACGTCGTGCGCTGGTCGCTTACGTGATCCGGGCCGTCCTGCGCGTCGTCTTCGATGATGAAGATCGCGGAGGAGCGCCATATCGAGGAATGCGAAATTGTGTCGACGAGTCGGCCGAGGGCAAAGTCGTTTTGCGCTATGTAAGCAGCCGGTGTGAACTTACCGACGCGACTCCCATACGTGTGATCGTTCGGCAGCCAGATGTACTCCAGCTGTGGCACGCTGCCCGTTCGATCGAACTGCACGAACTCGCGATTCCACTCCTTTTCGCGGGCAAGGTCACTATAGTCAAGATTCCAGCCGATGTAGCGGGTGTCGGAAATGCTGCGGATCGCGCTTGGTTTATTTGACCCTGCTCCAAGCGGATTTGACATATTTGCCATCTCGCCGTAGTCGCGGAACGAAACGTGCGCTTTTAGCGCCGCTTGCCAAAGATAGCCATTTCGCGGAGCCCCTGTACCAAGACTGAAGAAGGAGTCATCGACGGTGTCCCGGTTCGCATAGACCGACGGCCAACTGCGCTCGATGTAATCGTTAACGAAGGCTGCGTCTGCCCAAAGGTGCCCGCTTTCGCTCACCTCCCCACTCGCGTACGTGTCATCGAAGAGGCCGAAGCGATCCGCAAAGGCGTGTTCGTTGGGCGTCACGGTCCTCCCAAACCACGCGATCTTGCTATCGCCGTTGCCTGCCGTCATATCGCCCAGCACCTCGTCGTACGATCGGTTTTCCTTCAGAACGAAGAAGACGTGTTTGATCGGCCCCCCGCTCCGGACGATGGGATCGTTCGCTAAAACGCCCCATCCGCGGGCGCCCTGAGCGTTTCCCTTTCCGACTGCGGTGGCAACGTCGTACGCTCGAATCGATCCATACTGAATCGAGGGGATGTAGTAGTTATTGCTCGGTAGCATCGGATTCCAGTAGGGGTTAGGTGTAGTTCCTTCCCCTTTTCCATCGATTACGTAAAGGCGGCCTCCAATCGGAACGATGTCCGATGGATACCAACCCGCTTCGATGCGTCCAGTGACACGATCTCGCTCCAATACCGCCACCGCGTTTGCCGCGCCCAAGCTAACAAATACTCTGTCACCAAGCGCAGCCAATGCATTCGGCGAAGTGCCGTCGAGGCTTTGTCCGCGGCTCCTATCGCCGACGAAGATCGTGGTTCGCCGTTCTCCTGAGGCGGCATCGTAGACCGCCACGGTGTCCGCATCGCTTTCGGCTACGTACTCATACCCCCCCACCGTCAATATGTCGGTCGGATGCAGCCGAGTTCGCAACTGGGCCTGCGTCCGAGCGGCGACGTCGATGTCTACTAGGGAACTACCCGAGCTATCCGACACGAAAAGCTTTGCACCGTTCTCAGAGAAGGCAAGCCCTCCAATATGGCCGCCGATTCGGAGCGGGGTTGACGTGGCGATATCTTCGATCGTGCCTATCCGGACGCTCATGTCGCCATCCGTAGCGACCGCCAAAGTTGAATCGTGCATCGCTATGGCGGTTGGATACGAGTGTTTAGGCAGTGCGATGGTGCGCACCGATTGGCTGGACAGATCGATGGATAAAATCGCATCGGCGTTCGCTCCAGCGACTAGCAAATGACGGTCGTCAAGCCAAAGCGGGCGCCCAAACGCCCCGGGAAGCTCCACCGAGGCGATCTGCTCGAGGCTCGCCACATCGAAGATCCGCAGTGTAGGCGAGTTGAAGCCGGATTCCACGACGGCGAGCAGTTTCGCGTTCGGCGATCCTGCGGCTCCCTGAGGGAAGGTATCGGTCTCCGTAAAGAGATGCGTCGAGCGACCAATAACCCATCCGTTGGGGAGAACTGCGCCCGCAGTTCCTGTGGCGTAGCTCTTTACACCCAATGCCAAGACCAGCAATAGTAGCGCGAGGCTCAGGCAAAGGATTGGGAACAGGTTCGAAGTTGACCGCACAGTACGTGTTCCTTTCCGACGGGCAAGCGCCCTTAAAGGTGCGCTTCATATAGGAGCATGTCGCGCTTATAGACGCGCATAATGCGTTCGAATCGCATCCCGAGGCGATTGGCGACCTTGACGCTGCGGACGTTCCGTGGGTCGATGGTGGCAACAACTCGCCTGAGGCCAAGTCCGTGGAGTCCGAGTTCCAAGACCGCTCGCCCGGCTTCGGTTGCATAACCTTTCCCCCAGGAATCAAGAGCCAACAACCAGCCGATCTCGATCTCTGGCCCGCCGACGAGCGGTTGCAGACCGGCAGCTCCCACAATGGACCCAGTCAATTTCTCAACCAGCGGCTGTAGGCACAGCACTCGATCCTGCGACTCCATCCGCGCCGTGACGAAAGTCCGCATTCTCTCCGGGCTCATCGCCCCGCCGGTGTAAAAGCATACCTCGGGGTCGCCAAAAAAACCGTACGCTCCGCTTACGTCGCTTTCTACCCACGGTCTGAGAAGTAATCGATCGGTTTCGATTTCCACCAAACGCCCTTTCGCGTGACAGCCCGTTTTGACGGATCCGTGGTTTTGAAATTTTCCCGAAGGACATCGGATGACCTGCTGTCGAAGGCCCAGCGCGAAAAATGCGCACAGAAGAATCAATCCCGCGCCCTCCCGCTTCCCCCCCGGCCCAAGCGTCCGGCCGAGGTCTCGCACTGCTTTGGCTGCTCGCGATGCTACTCGCACCAGTGGCGGCCTTTAGCGCGGGCAAATCTGCCGATATGTTTGGGAAGGGACGCGCCGAATATCACCTCACCAATTTCGCGCCCTACGCGCTCAAAAATACGGTTATAAAGCTGCATTTTGATTTCGCGCAGGGCGTCGTCTACGGTCGTGAGCGCGTCGACGTGCGAATAAAGGGCAAACCTCTTAGCGTGTTGACTTTTAACAGCTTGGGAATTCGCTATCAATCGATCAGCGTCAACGGAAATGCGGCTGCGTACACCGTCGACCCCGACCGGCAGACGGTCGATGTCACTCCCCGGCACCCTATGCACCCTGGTCAAGACCTGACCGTAGACTTCCAATATTGGGCGAAACCCATCCGAGGAATGTATTTCATTCGTCCCGACAAGGCGTACCCTGACATCACACCGGAGATTTGGACTCAAGGAGAGGCCGTAGATAATCGACGTTGGTTCCCAACTTGGGACGAACCCAACGAGAAGACGCCCAGCGAACTGATAATCGATGTACCCGTTGGGTGGACCGCAATTGCGAACGGTTACCTCCGGAGTCACCGCCGCTCGAGTCTGGGTGAGACGTGGGACTGGAGGTCGCCTCAACCTAAATCGACATATCTCATTGCCTTCGTAGCGGGACCACTGACGAGGCATAAAGATCGCCTTGGCAATCTCGACGTAGACTCGTTTGTTCAGCCGCCGTTGCAGGGGCTCAACGCCCTTTGCTTTGGGCGAACGCCAAGCATGATCGCATTCTATGCGAAACTGCTCGACGTCCCATATCCGTTCAGCAAGTACGATCAAACCACGGCCGAGCGCTTCATCTTCGGTGGTATGGAAAATGAATCGGCTGCGACTCAGAGCGACTTAGCACTCCATCCACAAATCGAGGACATAGAACGCCCGTGCGACGGACTCGTATCTCATGAGCTTGCTCAAAACTGGTTTGGCGATGACGCGACAATGGCCGACTGGTCGAATGCGTGGTTGAATGAGGGCTTCGCTACATATTTTGAAGAGCTTTGGACGGAACACCATAACGGGGCTGCGGCCTTCGAATACGCTCGATACGATGGACAGCAAGCGTACCTTGAGGAATCCGAGAAATACCAGCGACCGATCGTGGACTACGTCTATAACGACCCAATCGACCTGCTCGACGTCAGTGGTCATGAACGGGCGGCGGCAGTCATTCACATGCTACGCTATCTGTTCGGGGACAAACGTTTCTTTAGCGCCTTGCACAACTATTTAGTGGCGTACGCCTATAAAAATGCCAACACCGATCAGTTTTTTCAGTCAATGGGGCAGTCGTTACACGCCGACCTCACGTGGTTCGAACGCGAATGGTTCTACCGAACGTGCATACCGCACTACATTGTTAGCGACGAATACGACTTCTCGACTAAAACGCTAACTGTTCGAGTACAGCAAGCCAATGCCGACGCTAAGCCATTCGTAATGCCTGCAGTCGTAGAGGTCTTCTGGGGAAGTCGTAGTGTCGCGCTGCGCAAGCTGGTGAAGGTCAACGACAGCAAGTTCGTCTTCAGGGGCGTCTCTTCCAAGCCGGATATGATCTTATTTGACCCAAACAACAATCTGCTTCGGACGTTGACCTATAACAAGCCGGTCAGCGACCTTATCTATCAACTCAAAAATGCGTCGCACGTTGGCGACCGTGAATGGGCTCTCAACGAGCTAGCAAAGCATGCAGACCCCGAAGATGTTACTAGCGTGCACCAAGCGATCCGCGGCGCGATTGATGGGGACACCTCCTATCACGTTCGTGCGGACGCCGCGGTTACTGCCGGCGCACTCGACGACGCCGATGGAGTCCGAGATGGGCTGCAGGATCGTGACAAGCGCGTGCGCCTCGCCGCAGAAGGCGGAGCGGCCAAACTCGTCCATCCGAGCAGCGAACTGGAAGAGCAACTTTTCGCCATGTCCAGTGACCTCGACCCGATCGTTGCGGCATCGGCGCTGGCATCTCTCGGAGCTTTACACGCACCCGGCATTCACCAACGACTTCTGCAAGCGCTCGACACGACGTCCTTTCGTCAAGCAGTGGCATCCGGGGCACTACGGGGGCTGTCCGCCGAAGGCGACCTGTCCGCGTGGGACCTCGTTGTTTCGCGAACACAGTACGGAACGCAAGAACAAGAACGGAACGTTGCCGTTGTCCAGCTAGCGCATCTGGCCCGTAAACTTAATCGTCAGGACGACGCGCTCGGCATTCTGATGCCTCTCCTAAACGGGGATCATCTAATCACAACGCGCGTCGCAGCAGCACAGGCGTTAGGTATCTTGGGTGACGCACGGGCGCTCCCCGGGCTGCGTGAGGCGCTCGAAAGTGACCCGGAAGTTGCCGTTCACGACGAGGCATGGGAAGCGATGAACCTGCTAATACCGGCGGTACCGCAGTAGCTCGCTCAAAGAGCGCGCTGAATGGTGTATTGCAATGCGAGAAAATGGTCCTTGTAAAAACGATGTACTGGCCTCGTAATTAGAATCGTGCGTTCTCCGTTTGTGCTTTCCTAAGGAGTGATCGATGAAGGCCTCAGTTGCAGCTGCTTTGGCGCTGGCTATGCTATCGTATGCGCCTCTGAACGCCGAACCGGCGGGCAGCAGCCTTGACGCTCCGCTGGCGACGCAATCGGCTCCAATGACGATCGAGCTTGATGCTCGAGAGGCGCCACTCGGCCGAGCCTACGCCCACATGACGATTCCCGTTCGCCCAGGACCATTCACAATAGACTACCCAGAATGGATTCCCGGGGAGCATGCGCCATCCGGCCCCCTTGGCAGTATCTCCGAGTTGAAGATTAGCGCGAATGGAAGGGCCGTTCCCTGGCGGCGAGACGCCGTCGACATGTACGCGTTCCACTTCGATGCGCCGAGCGATGCTGCTACGGTCAAAGTAGATTTCACAGTCCTGTTAAATCCGAATGAACAGTTGTTGGCAACGCGCAATATCATGGTCGGAAACTGGAATCGCTACCTACTTTATCAGCGCAATATCGACAATGAACAATACTATGTCCAGCCTGCGCTAATATTACCGACTGGCTGGGACTACGCCTCGGCACTGCCCGTTCAGAGTCGATCTGGTGATCGCGTTCAGTTTAAGACCGTCACGCTCGAAACACTCGTCGATTCAACCACGGATATGGGACGGTTCGTACGGCACATTCAAACATGGAGCGATGGGCAGGCAAGCGCCTATCTTGATCTATTCGCGGACGCGCCAGGCGACCTCGTAATCACCGATGATATTATCAATGCCTATAAGCGCCTCGTACCGGAGGCGATTGCCTTTTATGGCGGGCGCCACTGGAACGTCTATCACGCCGAGCTTACCTTGAGTGACGCCATTGGCTTTCGCGGAATCGAGCACCATCAGTCAAGCGACGACAGCGCAGGCGACGAGTTCCTAACAAATCACAACCAGCAGGCGGCTTTCGGTGATCTCGTCCCTCACGAGCTCTCCCATTCTTGGAATGGAAAGTATTGGCGCCCGGTGGGGCTTCAGGAGCCAAATTTCAACACACCCTATCCGGAGCTCACCGAATTACTTTGGCAATACGAAGGCATGAACCAATATGTTGGAGATATGCTTTCGTTTAGAGCCGGGATACGAAACCCGTCGGACTATCCTGAATACTTGGCATACCTCTTTGCAAGGATGTCGTATGAGCCAGGCAGAGACACGACGCCTCTATCGGATACGACGATCGGCGCGCCATACTACTTCTGCTGCGGCTCTGGCCAATATCCAAGTCTCCGACGTACAGGCAGTGACTTCTACGTCGAAGGCGAGCTCGTATGGCTTGACGTGGATACGATCATTCGGCAGTCAACACACGATTCAAAGTCGCTCGACGACTACGCGAAGCTCTTCGCCGCCGGGACCGGAGCGCCGAAGGTCGTTACCTACACGCGAGCCGACATAGAACTAAATCTCGATAGCATCGTTCCGTATGATTGGCATGGATTCTTCGATAGGTATGTCTATGCAATCGCGCCCGTACCCCCAACGGATGAGTTGGAACGGTCCGGTTACCGCTTCGTACTGAATGCGACACCGAATCGATACATGGATACACGTTTTGCGCTTATGCACACCGTCGACTCATGGTATTCTGCCGGCATCCAGCTTGGCCAAGACGGAGCCGTTAAAGACGTGCGAAGGGGATCCGCGGCTTGGAACGCTGGCCTCGCTCCCGGTATGCACATTGTTGCTGTTGAGGGCCAGCAGTTCTCGCCGAGTGTATGGTCTAGTGCTATTGCGGATGCGACGACGTCGTCCGCGCCAATAGAGTTATTTGTCAAACAGGGTACGTACTTCGACCGCATCGAGTTGAGCTACCATGGGGGGCCGAAGTTTCCGCATCTGGAGCGTATCCCGGGCACGACGGATATGCTCGGTGATATTATGCGCCCTCACGCAAGTAAATGAAAGATAAGAACGTGCTCGATGATAGTTCGGTTCATCCACAGACTTTCGACGTAAAGGTTCGGGAGCGCATCCTGTGTCCGATTAGCGTTGTATTCGATGCCGTTGTCGATCCGGCGAAGATGTCGCATTACTTCATATCGCGAGCGTCCGGCCCTATGGAGACAGGCAAGACGATTACGTGGGAGTTCGACGATGTCGGTGCGCAGCTTCGCATCAATGTGATCGAAGTAGAGACTGATCGACGGATCGTATATGAATCCGATGCGTTAGGGAAGAGAATACGCACGACATTCGAGTTCGCCGCCGATGGGGCCGAGGCGACGGTACTGAAAATAACCGATTCGTCCTTCGAGGTCACCGCCAGCGATGTAAGCCTTGCGCTTGGGCAGAACGCCGGGTGGACATACACATTATGCACGTTGAAAGCCTATCTTCAATTTGGCATAAACCTTCGAACGGGACTCAATAAGCGAATTACAGATGCCTAGAGCATCGTCGATATCGACAAGTATCTAGTAGGTTGGCCTTTGCGCTGCCCGAGGCTGCAAGTAGGAACTGGCGGACCTTTATCGGCCTACGGGCGTTTCCTCGGCATCCGACGTTGAATGACTGTTATAGGCTCGACCGCTGATAGGACCTGTGCGCCTGCCGCGACTTTTCCCGCTCTTACATTGGGACGCGGAACTCGTGCAGTTCCCGCCGGTGATGATCGGCATCATTGGCTTACCATTGTCGTACCTTCACTCTGGAGCCGGTGGCCGGGTGACGTCGCTTTATAGCCGTCGCCGGACGGCATCCTCGGGGCGGATTGGCTTAACCTAGTGGCAAGCTATTCGGCATTGGTTCGTCTTAGTGGGCGCTTCCTTCCGGGATTGATAGTAGAAAAGTATCTTGTATTTCCAACGTTCTTTTGATACTCTTCGAATTTCTCACAGAGTCAACGTTTGAGTATTCGCTATAGGCGACTGAGCGTTCATCGCGTCGGCTGGATACTCGCGGCATTCGCTCTATTTTTCATCGCATTTTTCTCGCCTGTGATCTTTTCCGGAAAGCTATTAGCGAGCGCCGACGCGTTCATCGAGTCGGTGCCCGCGTATTTTGGGCCGCGTCATCTCTGGGAGCCGATGATCTTGCTCGGCTATCCAATGTACGCCGACCCGAATCAAATGTACTGGTACCCGATCGCGTGGCTCCGATTTATCCCTGGTACATTTAACGTCTTCGCGATGCTCCCATTTTGGATCGCGGCAGTTGGTATGTTCGCTTTCGTTCGGAGGTTGACCGGTTCGACGTTCGCCGGCATCACATCTGCGATTGGATTTTCGCTCGGTGGATTCATGATTTCACACCAAGGGCATTTCATGATCGACCATCCGGCGGCCTGGAGTCCGTTCGTCCTATGGTCCATCGAGGAGATACGGAGCGATCGACGGAGACGTTGGATCCTGTTGCTTGCAGGTTCGACCGCGATGTGCGCGCTTGGTGGTCAACCGCAAGTGTTGGCGTTTACCCTCGTGATCGCCGGGTTGTACGCGATCGTCTCCAGCCGAGGCTTGAGGCTTGGCGCGTGGCCCTTTCTGCGCCGTTGCTCGCTTGCTACGTTGTTGGGAATTGGAGTCGCGGCCGTCGGGTTGCTACCGCAGGCGCTACTCGCTCGGGAGAGCGTTCGTCAGTCGCTGTCTTTTGCGCAGTTTGCGAACTTTTCCGTACCGCTGGGGGAGCTGATTCCGCGTTTCGTGTTTCCCTATTTTGCGGACCTCTCTGGATCCTTTGCCGAGTTGACCAACTTTACCGGAGTGGGAATACTCTTGCTCGCAATTCTCGCATCGATTTCGCCGGCGCCCGATCGACGCGTGTACTATTGGGTTGCTCTGGCCACCGTTGGTCTCGCTCTTAGCACGGGTGACGCGCTCGGACTAGCCGGTATCGCCTATCACGTACCACTCTTCAACCTTCTGCGGATCCCTGGACGCCACGCGTTCGAAGTGACGCTGTCGGCGTCGACGCTGGCCGGATACGGGATAGCCGCGGTTCAACGAGGCGCCGGCTTCGTTCGATCCGCAATCGCGGTGCTCGCGGTCGCCGGATTGCTCGCCGTCGCGTTTGTTACGATTTCGAGCGCGCACCACGTGGATGCGGTTCACGACGTCACGATAGCGACCGCCTTTGTCTGCGCCATTGTCGGAAGCGGCGTCCTATTGGCATGGAGCCTTCATCCGAAATCCTACATTCTCGCGTCGCTGATGCTTGCGGCGGTCGTCGCGGAGCTTACGTTCTTTGGAGAGCAAGGGTATTGGAGGGTGAACGCTTATCCCTTCGCGGCGATCGACGCTCCAGAAATCGCGCGAACGCTACACGCCGATCTACGTAACGGCGACCGCGTGCTCTGGGCTCCGGGAACGAAAGACAGTGGCGGGATCTCGCCTAATCTTTCGCTGCTGTGGAATATTCCGGTCGTGTCTGGATACACTCCTCTTGTCATCTCCCGCGTTTCAAAGCTCATCGGACTCGGCGACGATGCCATAAGTTCCGACGGTTCGCTCAATGTGACGGGGACTCGTCTTGTCGTTGCACCTTGGGAGGCGCAGACGACGACGAAGGCCTCGGATCCGTTTGATGCAAGCGACCTCGAAGTATTTCTTGGCAGTCCGCATCTGGCGCCGGTGTCGAGCATCCGCCTCGGCACGGAGTTTCCGGTTCGGGCAAATCGTGTCGACATCGTCTCCGCTCTTAGCGTATCCGTGGACGTTCCACAAGGGGCGTGCGTCGCGCTCCTCGACATCACCGACGTTCGAGGCGTAACAGTCGTTCGCCGGATCCTTGCGGGTCGCGACACATCCGAGGAGGCGTACGATCGACCCGACGTCCGGGGTCGGATTATGCACCGCCGTGCCGCGGTATTCTCGAGCGACGCCGGTGGAAACCGTTACGTAGCCTCATTCGAGACGGGCCTCAACGAACCAATCGACCACATTTCGGTGAACTGGGTCTATCCTTCGGTCAGCGCTTTGCGCGTACTCAAAGTTGCACTCGTCGACAGCCGCTCGGGGAACGCCTATCCAATGAACGCATTGTCTGCATTTTACGGCGATCGATCGAGGTTCCACTTGAAGCCGAACGCGGGGGGCTTTGCGTTGTTCGAAAACGTACGCGCGTTTTCGCGAGCCTGGACGGTGCGCGATCTATTGACGACGACGACGTACGATGAAGAATATTCTGCGATTCATAGCGGGCTTTTGGCCGATGGCCATGAGTTCGATCCAAAAACGACGGCCTTCATCGAGGATGCGAGCTCTGCCGGGAAGTTTGCAGATGGTGCCGTCGACGCGATGACCATTTCGGACGGGAGTATACGCTTCACGGCATCGTGCGCCCAGGCGTGCTTCGTCGTTACGAGCGACGCTTGGTATCCGGGCTGGAAGGCGACGATCGACAACGCGCCCGCGGCTCTTGTGCGCACCGACGGCGCGCTTCGCGGCTTTCGCGTTCCAGCTGGACGACACACGATCGAAGAGCGCTTCGTTCCGCTCGATCTGCTCGTCGGAGCGCTCGTCACCGCTATCGCCCTCTTCGCTATTGCATGCTGGACAGGGATACCCATCAATTAAAGAGATCTAACTAAAGAGATCTAACTAAAGAGATCTAACGGCGCGGTGATTCCGGCGCTTAGATCTCGAAGAGAATGCAAGATCGCCCTAGTTGTCTCTTACCGCTTTCATCTGGTGACTCCAGGGCTGCTTCTCGCTACGCTGCTTGTTGTCAAATACTTTCGGCGTGCCGTCAGCCCCTGCGTACCTGGGGCGATCGCAAATCTGCCCACGCCAGTTGCGGTAACGCCGCTCTCCGAACATGGCTACCACGACACCATCCTTGCGTATTACGCAGTGCCGCAATGTGTTGCGATTTTACTTTTGGTGTCGCTCACTGTATTTCGACGTTTGGACCTGCAAGGCGACGGCTGTGCAAGGCTTGTCTCAATTGCAGCATATGCTCTTGCCGCACTGACCTACTAAGATGCCGTTGCGCTCTACCTCTTGTATCCGGCACTCGCACATCGTTGCCAAACGCCGACGGTCGTCGTGATTTTGAAGACTTCGACCCTTACCTAATCATTGCGGGCCCACGTGGGCTTCGCAGTTGCTATGCGAGCACATGTGCACTTACCTTTGACTTCAATCTACACCTCCGGGTCGACTCGATTGCGATCGCAAGGACCGCAGCTACCAAATCGTAGCGGCGCTCCCGTAGAGTTATTGGGGATTCGATCCATCAGGAATATTCGACGGGTGAAATCCGTCCGCGTTCTTGCGCGATGCATCAGGTTGCCCTCTGTTGAAGTAGAGATCCGCGCTGAGGTATTTTAAACCTGAGTCGATCATGAGGGTGACGACCGTCGACCCGGGGCCAAGCTCTTTCGCGATCTCAATGGCTGCGCAGACATTTGCTCCAGATGACGTTCCTGCAAAGAGGCCTTCTTCGTGCGCTAAGCGCCGCGCCATGGATTTCGCCCTTTCCGTGGAAACGGGGACTATTCGATCGATGATAGTCGGGTCCCAGAGCGGAGGGAGGTAGCCGATGCCCACTCCCTCGACGTCGTGCGCGCCCGTCGGTCCGCCCGACAACACGGCAGATTCCCGTGGCTCGACAGCTACGATCTTGCAATCTGCATTGTGGGGCTTTAACCCCGCGGCTACCCCGCGGAGCGAATGCGAGGTGCCCACGATCTGCACGAATGCATCGACGTGCCCATCGGTTTGTTTCCAGATCTCGTGAGCGATCGTCTCGTAGCCGTGGGCCATGTCTCGATTTTCGAGCTGATTTGTCCAATATGTATTGGGGCGCTCGCTTAACTGACGCGCAGCAGCGATCATGTCGGTAAAGAGTTGCTTGTCGATCCGCTCGTGTTGCAACAGTGTCAACCGAGCGCCATATGCTCGCATGTGGTCGAGCTTCTCCCGGCTGAATACCGTCGAACTGATCACCTCTATAGCCAGGCCCTTCGCCGCGCAGACTAGCGCAAGAGCGGCGCCGGTGCTGCCGCCAGTATACTCCACGATCGTGTAACCGGGTTTGATTCGACCGTCTTCCTCGGCGCGGGCGATGGCCGCGACCGCCATACGGTCTTTCATGCTGCCAGTCGGATTTTGCCACTCTAGTTTCACCGCCACCGTTCCGCAGCCTGGTGGCACGACGCTGAGCAGTCGAACGAGTGCAGTGTTCCCGATTGATTCGAGCACGCTTTCGCTCACATACCCGCTCACTGGTCGCAGAGTTCAAAGACTTCATGATGTAGAACCGTGGGTTCCATCTCGATAAGGTAATAGGGGTCGAAATCGTAGTATTTGGCGATATCGATGCTTTTACCGGCAAAGGCCCTGATGGTATCGAGAGAGTCCCAGAACGTTAACATCGCAAAGTGTACGGCGTCATCGGCGGTTCGGTGCAGAAGGAACGCACCCTGGTTTCCTGGTGAAGCTTCGTACTCCGCCAGCGCAACGGTCTCCATCAAGTTCAAGTAGGTATCGGACTTTTCAATCGGAACCGCTCCGTGCCATGTTCGAGCGACCATACCTTTCTGACGCTTGCGCGGGTTGCCCGCTTGTTGATTGACAGTGTAGTGCAGAACCATCGGCTCCAACTCGACCAAATAGTTAGGATCGAACGTCGTGTACTGGGGAACCTCGATGTCGCCGCCGCCGGTATAAGCCCTAATCGATTCCGTTGATTCCCAAAACGATATCAACCGAAAATAAGTGACGTCGCTGGCCCGCCTCCTCAACACGTATGATCCGCGGTTCCCCGGCGTCTTCTCATAATCTCCGAGCCCCACACGAATCAGCAGGGGTAGGTACTCGTCGGCCTTTGCCTCAGGAACAACTCCGTGCCAGTCGCGCGCGATCATATCCGTGCCTCCATCTATCCATATGGTAACGATCTATTGCACTTTACCGGTTACAGAAGGGAACCTAACATAATCCTCGTAACGAGTCAATAGGACTATGGCGGTTACAAGATGGGATGGCGAGCGATATGCGGGCGCGGGCTACGGCCGGCGATATGCATGGATCGATTTCGTCAATAGCCAGTACCGGGATGGCTTCGGCAACTCGATCGATTACCTCAGTGACCGAGGTTGGCGGCTCGCCTTTCTCCGTACCTCGGGACTCCGCGTAAGACAGGCAGCGTCTTTCCCATTCGGAGCCTTCAACGAACTGCGAGCGAATCTACGCCTCGCCGCCGAAGAAATCACCAACGGTATCGATGTCTCGGCGATTACAATTACCCGCCTCAACGACGCGCTATCCGGCGCAGTCTTTCGAACGATCGAATTTAGCGGGCGCTTCTATACATTAACATTCCGACCTAAGTGTGAGGATTGGCGATGGATCAGTGCCCAGATTGTAGCATCCTTCGCTACATTTCTCGAATCGGGCAAGACGAGCCGCCTAAAGATCTGCCCAAATGACGATTGCCGGTGGCTGTTCTTCGACGAAACAAAAGGCAACACAAAGCGCTGGTGCAATGACCGGCTTTGTGGCAACCGCGATAAGGTCCGTCGCTATCGAGCTGCGCGTCGTGGCGGCAAAGGCCACGCCTCCGTCACGGATTCTTCATAGCATTGGTTTGCCAGCATCGTCGCAATAATGATCACAGCATTCTATGAAGTGACGTACGTGAGGCCCCGCCGGTCACACTGAGTAAAATATTCGGAAGAGGCAAGAGCGAATGACGGATGCCTAACTGCTTACGACACCGGGCAGCCTCCTTGCAGGTTACCCACGCATCCCGTATTGAGCCACGGCTGCAGATCGACCTTCCATAAACGAACGTCTCGCGAAGCAGACGCCTTAACGCTTGGATCGCAAAACGTCGCCCGCGAGGAAAAGAAGAGGGTTTTCCCATCAACTGAAAGACGGAGTTCGTCGTCATCTCCGACTGGGTCGATATCTTTTCCCATATCGCTTGGAGTGCTCCACTCGTCCCCATGTTTGAAGGTGATGAAGAGCTCGGGGTGACCGGGACTCGCAGGAGGCCTCGTTGATTTAAATATGATGTAGGAAGTGTTGTATGCGGTCGGTTCGGACGAGGAATTGCGACCGTCGTCGAAAGGCGCCGCTATCGCCGGCTGGTACTCTTCATTCCGAAGCCTCGAAACAACAATGTGCGTTTGAGCGCCGCGTCCCGACGCTATTGCGAAGTACAGAGAGCCGTCGCCGGCGATCGTTGGGCCGGAAGGCAGCACGTGAGGAGCTATGAGCCTCGTTAGCGGTGATGGCGCTCCCCAGGAATCCCCCACGCGCTTTACAGTCCAAAGGCGATCGATCCGCGGGGTGCCACCAGCCTGGGCCCCGTCGAGATTTCCGGTGCTCGGTCTATCCGAAACAAAGACCATCGTTCTGCCATTCGGTGACAGTACTTCGTCGCGATCGCGCCAGGTGCCAGAGAAGCGTAGGATCGAAGGACGTGACCAGATACCGTCAGAGAGCGTTGAGGACGCGATTGCTGCGCTGCCATCCTTAGTGATGAGGGTCATGTAACAGGTCTTTCCGTCCTTGGTTAGCACGACGTCTTGATTCCAAGTGCCACGAGCTAATCGAAACGGGTCGAACCGACGTGGGCGACGGTTCAGAAGAACAATTAGTGGCGCTATGGATTCAGTTGCTGAATAACGCGCCATCGCCGTATCCTCGGAGAGACAATCCGCACGCGCAATAGACGGAAAAACGGCTAGAACGAGCGCGAGGGACAGAGCCGAGAAACGCAATGTGTTGTGGGATCGTGAGCCAAGTGCCGGTGTCCTCATAACGCTAAAACCTTTGTCAGCGGATGACCGAAAAACCTGCGGTAAGTTGCTTGACGTTCATTGATGTATAAGCGAAGCTATGGAGTGTGCAGTATCATAAGACATCAGTGCGGTCGAAGAACGCGTTGCGTATAATTACGCGCAGTACACCAATGAGAAACGATGGTTCTTGGTTCTTCGACATGATCGTCGCTCGGACGATCCATCCTGTAATGGCGCAATATGCCATACCTGGCATGTCCGTCGGTGTTGTATTTGACAGGCAGACGTTTGTCTTCAATTTCGGCTGGGCATCGAAAGCGAGCGCGAAACCGGTCAGCCTCGATACGCAATTCGAAATAGGCTCGATTGCGTCTACATTTGGCGCAATGCTTACGTCGTACGCACGGCTTGTGAGTAAGCCATCGATCGCAACGGATGCGAAGCGAGAGCAAATGAGCCAGATGGAGGGCGTGTTCCAGGGGTTAGGTATGAAGAGCACTTTTCTCACCGTTCCGTCGTCCCAAATGGACAACTGCGCTCAAGGTTACACAAAGAATGGTACGCCCGTCCCAGCGGCCGCTAGGGATGTTGTACACGAAGGGTACGAGATTTGGACAACGACTCGCGACTTGCTGCGTTTCCTCCAGGCGAATATGGGTATGCTAGATCTCGAAGCGAGACTGCAGAGCGCGATCCTCGACACATATGACGATTTAGCTTGGGAGGAATATCGGTATCCCGAACCGGCCGCGCAACCCGATTGGCCGCTAGGGCTACACGGCACCCCTCTTCTAAGCAAGATCGGGTTAGCGCAGGGCTTTGCTACATACCTTGCGTTCGTTCCCACCGAGCGGTTGGGTATTGTTCTGCTCGCCAATAAGGAGTATTCAGTCGTGGCGCAAGTGACGGCAGCGTACTCCATACTGAAACGACTCGGGGGTTTTGCCCCGACCAATCCTCGGCGCGCGCGATATCGCGGGGCCGGGCGGACGACGTAGCGTTGAATTCTTGAATACACCGGTTTAAAAAGATGACAGAGCCGTTCGCATACTCGCTCGATGGTGTCTGCCGTACTGACATCATCCACCCAGCTATTGACTTTGAAGCCGATCGCAATGTCCAAAGCACCTGCTGAACGTCTCGAGAGCGTTGCACATCGGTACTCATGGAGCTCATAGTTTAAGGTGATACCCGCTCGGCGGGAGCATGACTCCATGCTTGGAGGTGCAGAATGCTTACACCACCACTGCCACGCTGCTTCTTCCAGCATGCGTCCATCTCGGGTTTGCGGGCTAATTCGCCGCAGGACCTCGTTTCAATTGGCGGCGGGATACTAGCGCAGAGTTTAAGTAGGTAACGGCGGGATGGAACTTTCGCATGTGAGTCCTCGCGTTATCGCTACTTGCGTTCAAAAAACAACGTGGAAGCAGGGCCAAGCGTACCGCGATCAAACTCCTTGTAGCCGCACTTGCTAGCAACTCGAATCGAGGGTGTATTCTCGGGGCCAATCAGGCAAACTGTTCGCGCCTCTTTAAAATGTACGTCGCCCCACGCAGCCACTGCGCGAACCGCCTCGGTGACCGTATCCTCGGCCATGCACCGCGGTGGCCAGTGCCCAGCCTGAGTTCGGCATGTTGCGCATAGACGGCGTGACATCTCGCTTGAAATCGGCAAAGCCGAGTTCTCCGACGTAGCAGCCCGTAGACTTATCCTCCAGCGCCCAATACCCAAATCCCAGAAGCGACCAATGTCCGGTGTATCCTAGGACTCGCATCCATGTCTGCTGGGGCGTGGATGGCTTGCCGCCGATGAAGCGAGTGACGATCGGATCTGACCACATCGCGACGCATGCTTCCAAGTCGTCTAAGCGATGCGCCCTCAACCGAAGGCGGTCGGTTTCAATAGTCGGGGCAGTCCTCAATGCTGGTACGTCATTCATAATGAAGGCTGGGCCTTCGCTGCGCGACAACAGATGACCTGCTGTCATCGTTCGCGCGGTCGTCATGGCGTGGACCATCATCGGGCTGTAAACGGTCTCGGGGTGGGCTAGGGCTCCACAGTTTGGTCTACTTCCAAGCGAGGTGCACTGGCGCCTTAGCCGAAAATAAAAAGAAGTGACAGCAGGTCATCTGATGTCATACGAGAAGAAGCCTTCTTGCAATGCCCCAATTGGTCGCTTTCCTTAGTTTTTTATAATAATGCCCAAAGAAACTAGTACCTTTGACTTGAATCTCGGTATCCGCGACGACGATACTCCGGCATACCGATGGCTCTACGACGCCTTACGTCGCGAGATTCTGGAGGGGCGACTGCGCGCTGGGGCGCGGCTGCCCTCGACTCGGGCGATGGCGGCGCAATACGGCCTCTCGCGTGGAACTGTCGTCAACGCATTTGAAATGCTTGGCGCCGAGGGCTATCTGGACGGCGCCGTTGGCGCGGGAAGCTTCGTGAGCAAAGTAATTCCAGACAGCCTCCTTGAGATGTCCCGGAAAGTTCCAGTGCGCAACGGTAGCTCAGCAGCACCCCGGATACTCTCTCGTTACGGAACCAGACTAAAAACATTCAGATACTTAGAGCATCGCGAACCGCGAGCGTTTCTATGCAACGCCTTCGATTTATCTCTATTTCCATTGAAGCGGTGGACGGCAATTGCTGGACGTAGACTACGGCGAGTTTCCGATGAAATGCTTCTTGGCTGCGATCCAATGGGATACTTGCCGCTGCGTGAAGCGGTCGCTGGTTATCTAGCCTCATCGCGCGGTGTCAAATGCTCAGCTAACAATGTCGCGATCGTATCTGGTATCTCTGAAGCACTCGATTTAATCGTCCGGCTAACTTGCGATGTTGGCGACGACGTATGCCTCGAAGACCCTGGTTATTTCGGCGCAAGTGCGATATTTGAGGCGGCTGGCGTTTGCATCTCAACCACTCCCGTTGATCATGAAGGCATGCGTATTCCATTGCACGGTGCGCGATTGGCATATGTTACCCCGGGCCATCAGTTTCCGACGGGCATTACGATGTCGTTGAGCCGACGGATGAGCCTTCTGAAGTGGGCCCGCATTCACAAAACGCTGGTCTTCGAAGACGACTACGACAGTGAATACCGCTATAGTGGTCGACCACTACCCACGATGCAGAGCCTTGACAACGATGGGCTCGTGATTTACGCCGGTACGTTCAATAAAGTACTGTTCCCTGCGTTGCGCGTCGGCTATTTAGTGGTACCCGACACACTGGTTGATTGCGTTAGGGCGGCGATTTCCATCACGACAAGGCATTGCTCTTTGTTACACCAAGTTGTGCTCGCAGATTTTATTGCCGAGGGTCACTTCGCCCGACATCTTCGCCGCACCCGTGGAGTCTATGCCGAGCGCCTGGAAACGCTGATTGACGCCGCTACGCGTCATCTCACGGGGGCAATGAAAGTGAATGCGATCGAGGCAGGTCTACATGTCACCGGTTGGTTGGCGCCGCAATACAACGAAGAAGCTGTCCGAATCGCAGCGAGGAAACGTCAAGTAGATGTTCTACCGCTAAATAGATTCGCGCGGAACGTCGATGCTTCCGGTGGCCTACAACTTGGCTTTTCGGCGATCGGAAAGAGTGAAATCGACAGAGGCATGCGCTCGCTCGCGGAAGCAATCGAGGAAGTAGGAGTCGTCAATGCGGCCCATTGCTAAACGATTCAATAGCCGCCAATCGCCAGAGCAACAACAGCGTTCGATCGCGTCAGATATCCTTGTTCCTGCCTCCAGATCGGCAACATTCGCGCCTGCGAGGATGCGAAAGAAAAATCTAACCGGTGCCCAGCGTCCTTTAAGCAGTCCCCTTGGCCTCGACGTTGTCGCGCTCAGAATGAACAAGCGGCGAGATGCGAGCATTAGCTGGGAAAAGCAAAGGACACAATATGACAGTTGATGCCTCGATAACAAGTAAAATGGGTTTTATCCTATATAACAATAAATTTATGTTTCGCTGGTTTCGCCAATGTTGAACTTGACGTGTAGCCCTGAGTTATGCCGCAGATAGGTTGAGAGGTAGGGTGATTTGGAGCCCGCGTGCGAACTCCTCGGGCGTCAGATTTCCAAGGGACTTATGCGGCCGATTTGCGTTGTAATCCAGCCGCCAGGTCTCGATGATTGACCGGGCATGGGCAAGGGATGCGAATTCGTTCTCGTTGAGGCATTCGTCACGAAAACGACCATTGAACGATTCGATGAACGCGTTTTGCGTAGGCTTTCCGGGTTGGATGAAATGCAGCCGAACTTTGCGATCGCGTGCCCAGCACGCCATGGCGATGCTCGTGAGTTCTGTTCCGTTGTCCATCACGATGGTTTGCGGATACCCTCGAACCGCACCGATCGTATCAAGGACGCGAGCAACTCGACGGCCGCAAAGCGACGTATCGACCTCGATCGCAAGGCACTCGCGGGTGAAATCGTCGACGATGTTGAGCGTTCGAATTCGCCGACCCGTTTCAAGACTGTCGTGAACAAAGTCGAGCGACCAGCGTTCATTGAACCCACCGACAACCGGTGCGGGCAGACCACGCCCCAGGGCGACACGGCGTCTGAGGCGCTTGCGAACCTGCAGATGTGCCTCTCGATAGACGCGTAGAACGCGCTTGATATTCACGATCCAGCCGTCACGCCGAATGAGCACAGCAAGCCGTCGAAAGCCGAAGCGACGCCGTTCCGCTGCCAGCTCTTCGAGTCGAGCGCGCAGCGGACCATCGTCTTTCGGAATCCGAATGTAGCGAACCATTCGTCGGTTCGCGCTCACGTAACGGCACGCTTGGCGTTCGCTGATGTCGAGCTGATCACGAACCGCCTGCACGCCTCGACGCTTCTGCACAGGCGTTAGAAGTTTCCCGAGGCTACGATCTTCAGGGCGTCGATGTTGAGCGCCTGATCGGCGACGATGCGTTTTAGGCGGCGATTTTCGTCTTCAAGCGCGCGCATCTTTGCGACGTCGCTGACTTCCATGCCGCCGAACTTGGCCTTCCAGGTGTAAAACGTCGCCGGGCTGATCCCGTGCCGCCGGCAGATCTCTTTGGTCGCCTCGCCGGCCTCGTGCTCTTTGAGGATGCCGACGATCTGGGGTTCGGTGAACCGCGATTTCTTCAAGATGGTCTCCTTCGAGGCCGGTGGCCTCAGGATTCTCCACCTATTTCTGGGATACTTTTCAGGCTACACGTCAAACTGTGCATGGCAGATCTGAACGCCACCCTGGTACAGCTTTACCCGGGTCTCCTACCAGGTATACCCGCATTCTACGAAAGCTCTGGCCGCACACAAAGTGTACCTCTAGGCGAAGGTAAAGCTGCGGTGCATCTGATGTTGCCGACCACTCTCTCAGTTTAGAACATGCCGCACTCGCGCTGATCGTCGTCTCTCGGATTCGATGGAGCGTCTATGCGACGCCGCAAAGTCCGACTCGCGTAGGATGAGCATCCCGCGGGCCGCGCGTCCGCTGGTCGAAAGATGAATAGACGCGGGCATCAACCGTAGGAAATGGTTTTAGGGGCTGATAGCTATCAACAGACATGAAGTACTTCATACTATCCAGCTCAGTCGGTACGCCGCAACGATGTTAGTCGCGGAGCGCCGTACGGTCGCAATCCGATTGCTTTTGTGTACTTTGGCAGAGTTGGTGGCTTCCGTAACTGTTACTGGCTGTAGCAGGAGCACGATCGCTGGCAATCATAACGCTTGGACGCAGCCAGGGGTCCTTCGCATCGGTATGTATCAGGACGCGAATGCTCTGGTTCCGGAATTCGCAAACTCTGCGTTGCCTGTGGACGTCTCGATGTTCGCATTTTCTTGCGATCAGATACGATCGTAACGCAAACCCTGTACCGAATGCCCTCATCGAGGTGCCGACTGTTGCTAACGGCGACGTCGCGCCAGATGGCTTGGTGCTAAGGTACAGGTTGCGCGACAATATTACCTGGCAAGACGGTTTACGCTTGACCTGCGACGACCTGCGTTTTACGTGGAAAGTCATTATGAAAGCATCGATTGCCACAATCCGTATGTCGCAGTTATTCACATGAAAAGACCTTATGCTGCCTATTTGCAACAATTGTGGGGTGTGAACAGCAGTTCGCCAATTTTGCCGGAGCACTTGCTTTCCAGGTACAACGATGATCGGGGATCAATCAACACCTCCCCCTATAACGCTATGCCGGTAGGAAGTGGTCCCTTCAAAGTGATCAAATGGGATCGCAATAGCCTCATTCGCTTGGCGGCGAACCCGTCTTACTTCTTAGGCCGTCCGAACCTAAAGGCCGTCGAGTTTCACATCTTGAGCGACGAAAATACCTTAGAGACGGCTTTGCAGACACACGAGATTGACATGATTGCACATGGCACCGGCCTCAACTGGCCTCGCTATAAAGCGATTGCCTCTGACCCAAACGATTGGTTGCGCGCCATTCGCATCGAGTCATTCAGTTTTGTGCACGTGGACTTCAATGTGACGCATGCGATTGTTGGCGATGTGGCCGTACGCCGGGCCCTAGCGTACGTTGTAAATCGTCAGGATATTGTCAAAAGAATTTGTCACGGTTCGGCAACACCGTCGGAAACCGATTTGCACCCAAGACTGTCATGGGCATTTAGCAACCAGCATGTACATTATCCTTTTGATCGTACAAGAGCGAGGGCGTTTGCTCGATGCAGATGGTTGGAGAGTTGAGCCTGCGGCGTCCGCGTAAAGAACGGCGAGCGCCTGGAATTTGATATCAGTACACAGAGTGAGAACACCAACAAATAAAAGAATCGAGACGCTGCTGCAACAAGACTGGCGCGAGATCGGAATCGTTGCCAATGTGAAGAACTTCCCCACCGCGGCATTTTTTGCGAATGGTATGACTGGCGTTCTCGAGGGTGGCCACTATGACGTTGCGATCTCCACCTGGTCAGTTTCCGCTGACCCCGCCAACAGTGCGATGTATTCTGGCGACAACATCGCTCCGAAGGGGCAAAACAACCTTTTTTGGAACAATCGCATCGCAACGACAGCAGAGCACGCCGCATTAGCTACGTTTGACCACGCTAAGCGGAAGAGGGAGTACGCGATCGTTGAGCAGCAACTCGCAATCGACGAACCTACGATTATTTTGTATTTCTTGAAGCGGCCGTTAGTTTTCAATTCGGACTTGCACGGCTTCGATCCGTCGCCGGCTGTGTCACCGTTTTGGAGTCCATTGAAATATTCGATATGAGACACGTCGTGAAGTTGTGATTGCCCCTACAGCGTCCTGGTTGTAAGAAACAACGAGCATTGCAAGCGGGTCGGCAGGGTTTTTTCAATGAGCCAGCGTTGGACGCATTGGTAGCGCGGCTGCACGCTCAAAGTAGGGGGCAGTTGGGAGAGATTGCAGCATACTATAAGAGGCGCGCCTCAGAACAAGAACCTATTGCGCCTGAAGATGCCGACAAGAAACAGTTTATGAGCGATCAGCTTGTGGCTCTGGAGCCAGACAAGGCCCAGCTCTGTTATCAACTATGCCGCGCGCTAAATGCTCACTGCATCGTCGAAGCAGGTACATCTCACGGTGTATCGGCTCTTTATCTAGCCGCGGCCTTGCGCGATAATGCACTCGCGCGCCCTGGGAATTATGTCATGATCGGCACCGAGTATGAGCCCGCGAAGGCGGCCATTGCTCGCGCGCATTTCGAAGAGGCGGGACTTGCTGCGTTTATCGACGTTCGTGAAGGTGACTTGAGGAAGACATTAACCGATATTTCAGGCCCGGTCGATTTCTTGCTTATCGACATTTGGACTCGGATGGCGCGCCCGGTGCTCGAACTCGTTGTGCCTTTTATGCGCACAGGCGGCATTACCGTCTGCGATAACACGGAGACCTATCGCAGTGAGTATTAGGACTATTTTCGTTTAATCTCGGATCCCAAGAACCACTTACGCACGATGACGCTACCTTTTGCGGGAGGTCTAGAGCTATCTGTTCGCATCTGAGGCACGAATCGGCGTGGGCTTAGCAGCTAGGTGTCGTTCGCGAAAATCATGGAAAGCAGGCTTTGGGGCCAGCATTAGGGTCTCCGTTGTAGCGTTTTGCCGGCGACGCTAGTTGACACGGCGAAGCGGATCCGTCGCGGAGACGTTAGTCAGTGTGAACCGAGAGCGCGGCCGAGTTCGATGGTTATGTACACGGCGCCCGCTGGCATGAACGCCGGTCGCATTTTGATGGAAGAGCGATCGGCAGCTTCTAGGGTCTGTTTCGCGCTCGAGACAGCGCGCTAACCATCGTTTGTAATGCAATTTACCATGTGCGAGACCGCGCTTCACGCGGTTTTCGGGGGCGCTAGTCGTTGACGAGAATAATCGCAAAAGTATTTCCATCGACATCATAAATGGTATTGATTTTATGAAATCGACGGTTCTGTGGAATATGGTCGGTGTCGACTGCGAGAACGGCATGTTTGCCGTGGCATTGCGCGTCGTCCGTACCGCTGTGCCAATTCATCCGACCAGGGGTAAGATAGAACGGCGCGTACACCTCGAGCTCGTACCACGCCGGGCGCACGGCAAAGCACGCCACGTGGTAGTTCGTCGAGAGCCCGCGCAGAGAAGCGAAGAGTGCGGTCGTTCCTGACTCCCACGAATTTCGAGTTCTGATGAACGTAATCGGTAAAATAAAAAGTAGCAAACGACCAACACGATTGAGCGCTCAACGCCGTAACCAGCAGGCAAAACGAGGCTAGGACCCTTTTCCTCGGCCAGCGAGTTCGTTGAAGAAAGTCTACTATCACAACGCTCCCCACAGCCGCAAGAATACATTCGATGGGCGCGCCGGCTAATGTGCGCGGCGCATTAGGCACGCCGCCGGCACCCTCGTTGGTAAGCGCCCCGCCAAGTGGATAGATGAGAAGCCACATTCCACACCACGTCGAAAGCCAAGAAGGCCGAACGAATGAAAATAGCCCGACGATACCGAGCATTGCAAGTGGCGCCGTCCACCAATAAAACGCTCCGAACCCGTTCAAATATCGCCAAGTGATGCCGGGAACGGGGTCACCCGTCGCGACCATATACGACCAGTTGAAATGCGCGCCGTAGTTCCAGAGAAACGTCCTCATTGATGCGAGCGATAGGCCGTGTCCGAACGTCGAGAGGTCGTGAATTCGCGAGGAAGTCGTGGGTTCCAGAAAAAGCATATAGCAAGCGGGCGCGACGAACAAAAAATACAGGGCCGCGCATGCTACGACACTCCATGCATTACGCCCCTCGCGTAACACGCGGCAGTTCAATATAATCAAGCCGCCGGCTAAGGTAGTCGCATAAAAAAGACCAGCCATATAGGTGTATGCGGTAGTCGCCAGGAGTATCGTCGCAACAAGCAACTGCACCGGCGAGAGCGTGCCGTCGCCTTTAGGGTTCTTGAACGCGTGGAGCAGTAGCAGAAGGCCGCCCAAAAGAAAGGGAAGCTCCGAAGCCGGCTCCCAGCCGATTCTGGAAAACTGAATAAACAGCGGTTGAATTGCGAGAAGCAATGCTGCCAAGAACGCCGCGTAGCGTCGGCCGGTAACTTCAAATGCGATCCAGTAGATCAACAGTATAGCGAACAAACCGAATATGGCTGCTGGGAGGCGCCAGGCGAATACAGACTTCCCGAGCAGCACCGTCGACATATAGCCGGCGACTGCGTAGACCGGTGGATTTCTCGTGAACGATTGATAGAGGAACGGTTGTAGAGTGCCGTCGAGATCGTGACCGGTCTTTACGATGCTCGCGACTGAGTCATAGAGCGCGATCTCATCCGCGCACAGCTCGGTCGGCACCGTAGAGAGATGATACAGCCGAAGAAGTGCACCCAATGAGAGAACGAGGATGAGTCCGAAGGCATATCCACGTTTGGAGTTGAACACGCTCGCGCTTAGTTTGTCAGTCGTTATCCGGCGCGCGCATCGATTGGGGGTGACTCTCGAAGTACGACATCGGATACTTGGCCGGGATCGGCACATATGCACGCGGCGGTTGCGTAAAGTCAAATGCATCGATCATCGTATTAGCGCGCTGGTCGGTGTATCCAGCTGAGGCCGGACCGAGTGAGCGCAACCCAAACACTTGCTCGCTGAAATGTAGGATGCTGCCAAACTCGTATTGCACGTGCGAAACGTAGCCTCGTTTCGTGTAGGGTGAGATGATTAGGCATGGCACGCGGATGCCCAAGCCCTTAAAATCGAGCTGTGGCGGTGGAACGTTGTCGTACCAGCCGCCCCAGTCATCCCATACCACGAAGATGGCCGTCGAATCCCAATACTTGCTGCGGCCTATGGAATTGACGACGGCCGCGACCCACGAGGGGCCGGTGTCACTGCCTTCAGCCGGATGATCCGAGTCCTGCGCGTCTGGGGTAACCCAGGAGAGCGACGGTAATGCGCCGTCCTTTGCATCGAGAAGCACCTGCCACTCGGGCGTCTGAACCTTCGCCCAATCGGGACCGTAGCGAACTGACTTGACCGCATCGAACGCCGACCAGGCGGGGTATTTAAGAATGTTCGGCGCGTAGTACTTCCACGAAACGCTTTTTTCGTCGAGGGTATCGGCCATGGTGGTGAACTGTGTAAAGCACGGGAAGCCACCGGAGCTCGCGGTGATCACGCGCTGAGGATCGAGTGTTGATGTTTCCGTTCCAAGTGGAGCATCGCAACCCCATGGAGTTCCGGTCGGGACATTAACGACAGCTTTGTCGGGCGCCTCGTTCGTCATGCTTGCGATCAGCGTGAGGTGTGCCGTGAAACTCGGACCGAACATTGCGGGGAACATGTGATCAGCCAGCACGTATTGGCTGGCCATTGCGCGATAGGGCCCGATAACGTCGTGACGCAGATATGAGTACGGATAGGTTCCCACCGGCATGCCTTGGGATGTGTTGTCATCGAAGCCGTCCATCTTGCCGTTATCCCAACCCGCGACCGCGTCCGCCCACATGTGCTCGATGTCCCTTCGGATGAAGGCGATAGGAGCAAGACGGACCGTCGTGGTCTTCTGTTTGCCGTTCTCCAATGTAGTCGCCCTGCCACTCATCGGGGCATCCGCTCCGGGCCATCCTGCAAACATATTGTCGAAGCTGCGATTCTCTTGCACGATGATAACGACGTGCTTGATGTAGTGGCCAACGGGAACGGACATCGGCTGCGAAATCGCAGTTGGCGGCATCGGCGGGAGGTGCTGCGCCGCGGATCCGTTGCAGCCGGTGGCAACAGGCAGCAGCGTCGCTGCCGACGCGACCCATAGCCTAACGGTCATGTATCACGTTGCCAGCCTGCGATTTAGTCGTCGCTCCGCGCGGTTTGGGTGTAGATCGTTTGGCACTCGCAGTACTTTTCGTGGCTGGTTTCACGGCCACGGTCGACGATGATGCCGTTCGGCTCACAATGCTGTTGCAGGAGACCAGGCATAAGATCGTCAGGACGGTGGCAACTCTTTGTGAGAATGATGGCATTGTAATCCTTTGGCTTATAAATGTCGCTCGGCAAGATATGTTACTAAAGCGGCACCCGATCTCGCGAAAGCGTTGAAAGAAGACAGCGGATGCCGCCGGCGCGCCGGGTCGGCAGTGACGTATAGTGCAATTCCAGGTAAAGCTCAATTCATCGAAATACCGGCTTATTATGATGAGGCATGTCACGCGTCTATTTGGAATTGCCTCACGAAAGGCGCGCGACTAACAGACCTGTCGGTGGCTCTATACTTACTTGTAGTCTTTTGCGGTACACGTCATATGATCAAAGGGGCGTTTCGTATTGGCCGCGTGCGTCCTGTTGCTGTTTAAGATTATCTATTTGCTGAAGCCGCAGTAGACCCCTGAAACAGGGGAGATAATATCGCACATGCCGGATTGAAAACAAGTAAGGTAACTTGATTCTAACTAACAGATGTCCAATGTCGAACGCCGCGTGGCGCGTATTAATACTCCCATACGGCACCTCTACTCACGTTTTCAACTGGAATAAACCATTGTCTCACGATTTCCGAATGTTGTGTTCGTATCACCACTGGCGCGCGACCCCTGTCGTGGTAAGAGGCTGAAGCCAACCCGAGCGGTTCTTGGTTAGACCGCATCATAAGACGCCAGCGAGGTTCCAGGCGCTGATTGAGCCAATTCCGGTGACGAGATCGTAACCAGGCGCGGCGAAGTATGGCCCGTTGCTCCCATAGACGATGTCGTGGAAATAGGGTGCTGATGTCGGTCCGTAAGCAGAACTTTTAAAAATACCGAAGAGGCTTTGAGCCGTTCCTCCCACGCGTTCGTTGCGAACTTGATCGATTTCCGTTAGCGCTGCTACGTACAACGGCGATGCTAACGACGTGCCGCCGATCGGGTTATCGAGCGTATTCCACGAGCCGGCAAAGTAAATTGCGGCTCCCGTGAATGGATTAGCATCGAGTGCAATATCCGGAACGTTGCGCCCGTGCGTATCGATCCCGGCGATCCCAGCCTGCCATGCTGGCGTTCCAAACACGAGCGAAACTCCGCCGCCGCTTCCGGACCAACCCGTTTCCGAACTCCAGGCACCACCAGGTCCGATCTGCAGAGACGTGCCGCCTAGCGCTACGAAGTACGGACTGCTGGCTGGCATGCTCGCGCAGAGGTTTCCGCCCGAGTCGCCACTCGACGCCACAAACGCGATGCCTTTGGCGATGCCTTGCTTGGCGATCTCGCTCCAGGTTTTGGCTGCAAACGGAGCGTAAACGTCGCAACCGCCAAAGCTCGAGTTGAGGGCATCCACATCGTCGTCCGAAACCGCCTGGTTGTAAGCGTCGGCAATGTAGTTTGTCGTTAGTTTCGGCGTTTCGTAGACCGTCAGCGCAACGCCAGGTGCATTGCTTAGAATCGTCTGCACGTCGAGTGTCGTTTCGACGGAATCGGGCGCCAGCGCTCCGTGGACGACAGGTCCGCCTTTGATGAGTACGCGCTTGATCCGTGGACCCGTTTGCGATATATCGAAATATTCAAGAAATGACGCGATATCGCTATCGAGAAAATCCGCATCCATGACAACACCTGCCGCACGCCCCTTGCCGTCGAAGCGTCCCCCACCTGATGTGCTGTGTATGATGGGCAGATCGTAGGATGTAGAGAAGGCTAGTGGTCCGTACCCAAAATATCCGGAGGCCGTACTAATCGGGCCATAGAGGCGCGATCGCGCACTACCTCGTTGAGCGACGCCGGAGTGAGGATGCGGAGTGGTGCGTTTATATAGCGGATGAACGAGGATCCGCGAATCCAATCCCTCGACATCCAGCATGACGTCACCGAGGCCTCGCGGAGCGTAGGCCGACTTGATATTTACAGTGCTTGACGACTTATCTGATTGCGTCACCTCATCGATGCGCGTAGCGAAATACTGCTCCGACTGTGCGACGCTTGCGTTGACGTCGATGACTGTCCGATTAGCATAGGTTCGGCTTATACGAAGCCCCGCTCGCTTCAGTGAGGTTATTACACGTTCGTAGTCCGCACGTTTAGGAGCAAAGCGAGTATTAAACTGATCGTTTGAAAGCCAGTGATGATAGGAGCTCGAGGTCTTCGTCGTAACCGCTTGCACGAATTGGGTTAGCTCCTCCTCGTTCCGGTAGCGGAGCACGACAGCAAGATCGAGGCGCCGGGTCGACGGCGCCGCTCCGAGGTTGCGCTCGCCCGGTCGTGTTGCCGCTGCACCGGCCACGACCACACGCGCGTTTAAGCCCTCTGTACCATTCAGCATGTTGCTCGGTGGCAGGGCGCCGCCGTTGTTCGTAGTTCCGCCGCATCCTACCAGAAACGCAAGGGCCAGCAGAGCGGTCTCGTGCCGTCTTTTCATCGATACACCTTTCAAGAGCTTAGTTTTTGTATTTGAGGCTAGGCGGCGTCATGGCGAACCAACCGCAAAGCCGTAAAAGAAAAGGCCCGGGGGATTTTGCGCGGCAAGCTGTTGTCCGCTCGGATAGGCGTACTCGGCTGCAGCCATCGACACAGGTTCCGCTATGTAGGCGGGGGCGAATAGACGATCGTGCAGAATAGCAAAATATCGCGGTGTCCAATAACCGCCATATTGAATTATTCGTTTCGGTGTGCGGGAACCACGCGAATAGACGAGGATCTGATTTAGCGAATCGAAATCGGCGCTGTTTTCGACGATGAGATTGCCAGCGTCGTCAAAAGCGATGCCAAATAGCTCATTTTCATTCGACCCCTTTAGGCCCAACGGCGTCCCCTTGTTCGAGCCGGGGCTATACTCCAAAATATCACTTTGCGAGAGGCCACTGGGAAGTATGTAGTAATAGGAGACGTAAAGGTTGGAGTTTGCGTCGACGGCCACCGCATTCGGACATCCGGGTATGTCGGTGAGCACAGCGGTTGGTCGCAGGCTACCCGGCGCGTATTCAACGACGCTCCCACCTCCTACAAGCAAAGAGCATCCTGGAGCGAGTGGCGTAGCTAGATTCGCGACATAAAGTGTTTCGCCACGACTCACTGCGACCCCGACTGGACCGGTCAGTCCCATCTGGTACGTTCTGAGGAGTTGGTGGCCGCCGCGGGAGTACACGAGCACTTCCTGCGGTCCGCCTTTGCTAAAAGACGAAACGGCTGCATATAGGCGCTGTGAGCGATCGACCGTCAGCCCCGTCGGTGCGGCGTCGGGATCAGCGATGTCGATTTGCCCGGCGGGCGTCAAGCCGTGCCCTCCTACTTCAAAGGTCGCGATTGCCGCCTGAGCCAGCTCGGCCACATACAGCAGAGTCGTCGCTCCACCTAAGGTCGGACGCGATGCGCCGATACGCGCGGGCGGATGAAGAATCCGCATGTGCGAGCGGACGAGCCGCGCGCAGTCAACAGGATGAAGTGGTAAATTAAAGACGCACGAAGTTTTCCCGACGGAGGAAGCGCCGATTGCAGGGGCCGCCGAGATCAATGACGCCAGCGTGATGACGACGACAACCAGCCTTGCGAAGTTTGATAACATTATTGCCCTTCCGGTTGAAAGACTGCATCATCGGTCGTGAGGTCAACACCTGGATAAAGACTCCACATCGCCTGACTTTGGCCCGCGGCATATGCCGCGAGTACCCCATCCGCGCCAATCCACCCGCTGCCATTGCTGTATCCCAGCGAGAGGTAAGCACTCGCAAGGAGAATGTCGCCCGGAGCAACGGATAACATCATCGGCTGACCGACCGTTGCACCCAATAACACCGGACCGTATTCCAGGAAGCTTCGAATCGGTCGAGTCGCCCCGGGCGAATACACGTTGATCCGCGAATGCTGCCCCAGCAAGTTGCTGACGTAGATGTTACCCTTACTGTCGACGGCAATGCCGAGCGGCCGCGAAAGTTCTTTAAGGTGTAGCGAGCGCGCTATCTTCGTTCCATGTTCGAGTTCCAGAACGTCGTTTGCCGAACTGTCTGCAATAAACAAATTGTCCGCGCGGTCAACGGCAAGCCCGTCAGGCCCGACGAGATTCTCCGAGAATGTCATTGCCGGAGTGGTTTGACCTTTAAGAAACTTGACGATGCTTCCGGCATACTTATCGCTGACGTACACGCTCCCGGCTGAATCCACGGCAACACCCGTAGCCGTGTTCAAGCCGGCGCTCAATGTGCGGCTTGGCGTTCGTTTGCCGCGAGGATAAATTGTAACGGCACCCGCTCCGGTGATGCCGGTCTGCGCGTTAGCGACGTAGAGTGTTCCGGATGCGTCGACCGCCATCTGTACGGGGTACGAAATGCCCTGTAGTTTATCGAAAGGTTGCTTGACACCGAGCCTAAGATCGTCAGTGCGCCAAAGCCACACGTTGCCTGCGTCGGTGTCGGATATAAAAAGAATGCCTTTGAGTTTTGCGGGGGTAGTCGCGACGGCGCTCGCCGAGAACGCGTTGCCTGGCGTCTCCGTGGGGACGTAAGGGCTAGTCGTGGTACAGGCTGTTAGTAGCGCGCACATCACGGACGTGCGAAGCCAAGGTTTTAATATTGCATGATACATTTTTATATTTGACCCCATTAAACGTCGATGCTCTTTCCCGATTCGGATGTGACTCCTCCACGCGGTCGAAAATACGGCATTCGCATGCGGTTTTGATTGCATTGTGAAAAATAATGCCATCCGCAAGTACTGATAGATGATTCGCCGAAGCTGTCGTCGTGGCGCGTAAGTCTGATCGCAGCGACCCGGCAACTCCAATTCGGCGGCTATTGCGAGAGATTCGCAAAACATCACGATCGACCGATGCTGTCGCGGTCGGCCTCAGCAACATGGTCGAGATCGCACTGTACCGTTTGCCGATGCGACAACGAGAGATCGTTCGTCGATACGACGTCCAAGCAGAGTCAGTACGGACGATTCAGCGTGACCTCTCGATCTCGTCCCGTCAATTCTATCGCGATCGACGAGCCGGATTATTGACCCTCTCGGCGCACCTTCTGAACAGTAGTCGAGGCTCCGAAGTGTTCGTCGGCGAGCGTCGACCCGAAGCGCACGCCACAATCGCCCGAGACGCAGAAATCGTCGGGCGAACGCTAGCACGCAGTCTCTGGCAATCTGGTAGCACTGAGGGCCTTCGAGTGCTTCGCGAGCTAACGGAGCACATCCAGGAACCTGCTGCCAATGCCGACCTCTTGCTCGAGCTGGCCGAAGCGGCGGCGGAGTATGACGATCATTCCCTCGCTTCCGAGGCTGCGCAAGCTGCTGAGTCCGTTGCAAAGTCCGAGGACGGGATCGCTGAAGACCGACGGGACTGCCTGTTAGGCGAAATTCGAACGAGTTCGCGCCGTGCTGACGCTCAAATCGACAGAGTCGGCGGCGCACTATCTCGCCGCCGAGGCGCTACTGCGGCGAAGCCTCGCGGCCGATCCATGGAACATCGATGCCCAAACTGCCCTCGCATATACCCTGGCGGATTTGGCGATTGTGCATTTCGTACGTGGGGCACTTGCCGAATCACGGGCCACGTCTTTACACGCTCTGGAAGTCATCCAACGTCACGATCTCTCGCCTAGCGCGAAGACCATCGAAACGTGGGCCTTTTGTGCGGTCTTAGAAGCGTTCCAGACTGGGCAAACTGGCGAGGCTAAAAAGAAGATGGTTTCGCTGCTCTTGCGGTCGATCGAGTCGGGATGGTGTTCGACCGCGACAAGGCTCGCTGGATATATCGTCGGCCTACATTCAACATGCGGTGAATACATAGAGGCAATTGGCTGGTACGAGCGCATATCACGCCTTCCATTTCATGGAATGCGACCGCGTGAACGTTCCATCCTCGCGTTCGAAGCTGCGCACGCTTTCACAATGGCCGGTCGCCCGAAGAAAGCGTTATCGATTCTGCGAGAAGTCGAAGCGGACGGGAGCTGTCACCGATCGGAATCGCCAACTTGGCACGCTTCCGTTTCGGCTGCCCTCGAACGGAGCGGTTTTGACGCTCCCGCGCTGGCGCAAGCGCAGGCTGCTCTCGCTAGCCATACCGCACAGCTTGGCACGCGAGGTGTAGCTGAGGCGCACCGGCTCATTGCCGTGTGTAACGCGAAACTCGGAAATCCGAACGTTGCAAAGGAGCATATAATAGAAGCACAACGCCTGAGCGAATCACACGGAACGCCGTACGCGCTTCTTCGCACACTTGTAGCCACGGCCGACATCTTCGGCAATGCAACGGTTCGCAAGGAAGCTATCGAGCTCGCGCATTTGTTGCAAACGCTCGGGAAGCGCCCGTCTCCCGAGTAAATCAAAACGGCGAAATGGCAGCACTATTAGAACGTGTTAATGCACTAACTCCATTTCACTCGTCGGAATGAAACCAATGCGCTCGTAAATGGAACGCCCAAAATGCGACGCGTGCAACCGAATGCTACGGCAGTTCGCCTGTTTGAGGTAAGCGATCGCTTCGCGGGTAAGATGCTCAGCGATTCCTCTACGCCGGTCTCGGACGTCAACATGAACACCGAAGATGTATCCATTTCTAATGCCCGTGATCGCAGCAGGATACCCGTCGCGCAAAAGTGCCCCGGCCGTCCCGGCGATCCTTTCTCCGTCAATCGCCAGGAAAAAGGCCGCCTCGCCGGCGGCCATGCGACGCCCAAAATAGTCACAGAAATCGGATTTCCATGTCTGTCGAAAGTCGCACTCGAGGAGCATACCAATCTCCTCGAACATGGCGAGCCAATGCTCGGCGCACCTCTCAAGGTCGGCGAAAGTTCCGCGCCTGACGGCAAACTTCGTATGCATTACATTACTCATATCAAATACGGACAATGCGATTGCCCGCAGGGTGTGCATCAAAAAAGCAGACCAAAAGGAGACTGTGAGAAGAAACCTGGTTTAATGCGGGAGCCGCGCCAATCGCAGAAGACGGGATTTCCCAAGCGGGCGTTGAGACACTGCCGCACCGATTAGTGTGGCGACTCTCGTACGCGGCGAACTTAGCCCAGTCCGCTTAGGTAACCAAGGGCATTCGTAATGAAGTCCGGGGGAAACGGGGTCTTGTCAGCTGTTGCCTTCTGCGCGAACCCGATCATCGTCGAGGGGGTAACTGGTTGGAGTTCTCCCGTCGACTGGCGATATGAGGCGATCGCGTCGGCGAAGTTCTGCGCGCTTGCAAAATCACTCGTTATTCCTTGTCCCGTGAGAACGTTTCCGCCTGGGCCACTCCCTACGGTCCAGCCTGTCACCGCGGCAATGAGTCCACGATCCGTAGGTGTCAAGAAATCCGCTATCGGCCCGATAACATCGGACGTTGCGCTGGCGCTCACGCCGCGGTTACCATCTACGATACACGGGTTCTCACCCATCTGCTCAAGTTGTTGCGTCGTGTATACAGTCCCGTTCGGGTATATCGTCCCGGGCACTTTTTGGGTGAGTTGAATCAAGTTCTGCTCCTTCCATCATCGGTACGCGAGCCATGGGTTATTGCGGTCCCTTCGAAGCGCCGAATTCCCGGTGAAGTATATCACCCAGGCACGGTGCATTACAACAGGTCATCTGATGTCATAATGTTATTTTTACGAAAACATCCGACTTTCGAGAGGCCTGAAGTACGACTTGAAGCGGCGCGCACAGTTATCACGGCTGCGAGGATTGCAACGTCTCGATTCTCGCGGCGATCGGGATCGACGCGAGCGCTGCACCCCGTTAAAGGACGTTATTGACTGTATCGCCGATCGTCAAAACGTGTGCTTGCCACCTGTCCTTCGTTCGTACGATCGATATGTCTAGCCGTCGTGTTTCCGGAGTTCTTCACTACCGTCCCCCTTGAGAGTTCTCGGGGAACGAACAATAAGGCAAATGGACTATATGGCTTCTCGAATATGGACCTTTCTTAAGTCACCTAATATTGGCTAGGCTTGCATTATCTCAGGCTTATGAGAACGATTGTTGGTTGAGGTTTCCAAAGTGGCGCAAAAATTTGTCCATCAGATAGATTACACGACCGATGGCTTTGAGGTCGTCGAGCCTATAACTGTCACCTTCGGGGATTTTCGGCTTGATGTGGCCCGCCGGCTCTTGTGGTGTGGCAGCAGGTCGAAAGCAATATCCGATAAGCTGCTCGCCATGCTCCTGGTATTCTTGCGCTCCGGCGGAGCAGTCATCAGTAAGGCCGATCTGGCCAAGGCAGTTTGGCCGAATCAGAAGGTTACCCTAGTGAACTTCAATCAGCACATCTTCATGCTTAGGCAACTTCTGGGCGAAACGGCCCGCGACCGCGTGTTCATCGTAACCCATCGGCGCAGGGGCTTTCATTTCGTCGTTCCCGGCAGCATCGTTGAAAACGCGGCATACGATATGCCTGGAAACCATGATGACGCGTTAGCGATCGGCGCGTGAGAGGCACTGCAATGCAAATTCGCACTGCTCACGGTGACGCGCTGTGCTTCCGCACAGGCGCGCTGGTCGTCCCTCTGTTTTCCGACTGCGGACTCGAAGGCGCAGCTTCCGAAATAGATCAGAAGCTTGGCGGCGCAATCACCGACGCGCTAAGATCCGGCGAGATAGAAGGCAAACTCGGCGAAACGATTTTTCTACATGCCATGGATGAGCCGTTCCGCCGAGTGCTGGTCATCGGGCTAGGGAGACGCGATCGCTTCGAGCCGCACCTCCTCGCGCGCTACTCAGGATCGGCTGTTCGCTACCTCGGCCGCCGAAACATTGGGGATATCGCGATTGTCGTACCTAGCCACGCGAAGAATGCGCAGGAGGCCCAAGTTTCCCTTATTGTCGAAGGCGCCATCACGGGCGCGTTTGAAGCGAGCGTCTACCAAAAACAGCCCAAGAGGCGCCTTGTCTCCGAAGCTGTTGCGGTGGTAGCGGGCGAACTCGACTCCCTTGCTATCGAGCGCGGAATTTCGCGCGGCATCGTGCTGGGTGAAGCGATCAACACCGCGCGTACGCTTGCAATAACGCCTGCGAACGACATGACCCCGGCGCATCTTGCGATTGCGGCCACCAACCTCGCACAAGAAGCAGACCTCGGAATCGACGTATTAGATGAAGAACGTGCGAAGCAGGAAGGGATGGGGGCTTACTTATCCGTCGCTCAAGGCAGCTCGCAGTCTCCCAAATTCATCGTCTTATCTTATAGAGGCGATCCAGCGAGCGACGAGCTTGTTGCATTGGTCGGGAAAGGGGTAACGTTCGACACGGGCGGCATCTCGATCAAGCCTTCGCTGAAGATGGAGGACATGAAATACGATATGTGCGGCGGCGCTGGGGTAATCGCTGCTCTGTATGCCATCGGCAGACTCAAGCCTTCGATCAATGTCGTTGGTATCGTCCCAGCAACTGAAAACATGCCAAGCGGTATGTCGACGAAACCGGGTGACATCGTCACAGCAATGGATGGAAAAACCATCGAAGTTATCAATACGGACGCCGAAGGACGCCTTATTTTGTGCGATGCCCTCACTTACGCCAAGAAGCTCGGAGCAACGCGAATCGTCGATGCCGCTACGTTAACTGGCGCCTGTGTTGTAGCACTCGGTCACGCGACGTCGGCCGCGATGACCAACGACGATGGCTGGCTAGGCGAGTTTTTGGCAGCCGCGAAAGATACCGGCGAACGATACTGGCACATGCCCTACCACGAAGAATATACGACGGCAATGGAGAGCGATATCGCTGACTTGAGAAACACTGGTGGCGCGCACGCAGGAGCGCTAACGGCGGGGGCGTTTCTGCGTGCGTTCGTCGGCGATACCCCGTGGATCCACTTGGACATTGCCGGTACCGCTCACGTCGAAACCGAAAACGCCTGGCAAGCTAAAGGACCGACTGGAACACCGGTCCGCGCACTCGTATCGCTCATCGAACGAATCGCTGGTGCGCGGCTCTCGAACGGGAACGGCGCTGCGAAGTTACCCGTCGCTCACTAATTCCTATACCGCATTGGCACGATGGCGCCACGTAAATCGCTGCGCATTTGATATCAGGTGCGAGGCGTCCGAAATCGAATCGATTTATGCGCCGACTCTTCATTAATTTCCCCTGGATCCGGTTAGGCGACTATTAGCAGCTCATAGGGGGAATATTAGCTTAAGAAAAACATTATGATAGGGCAAAGCAGAAGCGAGTTCATATCCTCGTTGCTGGGCGCATTGGCCGCCCCGACGCTTGGGATCGTAGAAACACAAGTCGCTGATCCCTTCCAAGAGGTTTTCGAGTCGACAAGCCTTCAGTCTGACCTAGACTTCCTTGTTAGGGTTTTCGCTGACGTAGGTGCTGCACCATTTGCGTACTCCTCTGAAACTCAGTTTATGTCCGCCTACACGGATCTGAGGGCATCTCTCTGTTCGCCACTTTCGTTGGGGCGATTCTTCTTGCGGAGTGCCGCCCTGTTTGCTACGGTGAACGACGGCCACGTTGATACGATTCCAAAAGAACAATACGCCACATATTGCAGCAGGGGTGGGACGAGCTTTCCACTTTCGCTAGCGGTCTCCGGCTCGGCTCTCACCGTTCACAAAGTTACCGATCCAAATATTCCGCTTGGCAGTACGATCGTGTCCATTAACGATGTTGGTGCGAGCGCGATTATCGATTGTGCTTTCGATCTGCAGCGGCCAGAGCCGGCTCTTGCGAGAGCGTCAAAAACTCCTCTTCTACTTACCGTTGTATTTGATCGCGACTTACGGAGCCGGGTCAAAACTACTCCGTCTGCTTTGAGCGCCTCGATGGGTGCGTACTCACGACGGAAGTGCCCGCGACAAGCGCAGCGCAGCGTGCCGCAGCTCTTGGACAGTCGACAGTACTAAAACCTTACGAGCTTTCTTTCTTGAACGACGGCCAAGTAGCATTGATCGACTATCGTACCTGCGAGGTCTCGAAGGTTTTCGAACCTTTCTTAGAGTGACATTTGCGGCAATAAGACAGGTTAAGCCGCGGGGACTTATCATCGACATTCGGGCAAACGGCGGAGGCCATAGCGATCTTAACGACGTGCTATGGCCGTATCTGACGGCGCGTCCATTTAAGCAATTTGGCTCCGTGCTCCAGAAGGTCAGCAACCTGATTAAATCCGAGTACGGGAAACACCGCTTTAGCGCCGAGTTCGGAGAGGAGGCATGGAATGCTCCCGATGGGAGCCTCATCTCGCACGACGTTCCTCTCATCGATCCGGGGGAGAACCCGCTACGTTACGATGGGCCGGTTTACCTCCTTATTGGTACAGCTACATTTTCTTCGGCGATGTCGTGTGCGGCCGCCGCGAAGGACTATAGCCTCGCCGTTTTGGTAGGCGAGGAGACCGGCGAGCCGGTGAATACTACGGGCAACATTTACATCGGGCGGACTCCCAGAACGGGTCTCGGGTCCGCCTTCACTAACGGCGTTTTATCGCGGTCCGAAACCGCGCCCCAACAATCAAGGCGTTTTGCCGGATGTGGAGATCAAACAGACTATCTCGGGCAGGGATCTGGTCAAGGAGTATGCGCTCGCCCGAATATTGTTGCATTCACCGGAGGCGACGTCGTGATTGAGGTGCCGCGTCCGCAAACCGAAGACGCAGAGCGATATCGCGAGATTCGACTTACTGCTTAGACCTTACCGCCGAAGCACTCGGCTCGACGTACGAGGCAGAAGCAAAACGTCCGATTTCGGACTTTGAGGAACGCCTAAGCGAACCGCGATGTTCGCCGCCTTCAGCGGCTCCGAAATCGTTGGCGTGCTGGGGCTTGCAATCGAAGGTAGCTGGAAAGGCCGGCGTAAAGGTAACTTGGTGGAAATGTTCTCGCTCTATGTGCAATTTGGTTTCAAACCGTACGCTACCGAGGCGGGCGGTCGAGGATGGAGACGGTTATTCCGACGAGATTCTGCTGGTAAGGTTTTTTCGATCGTAAAGGTAGTGAGCGCCGCAGTGCGGGAGCGTCGGCGAAGCGCCAGATCAACGCGCAGACCTCAATTTCGACGCGATCGCGGTGCGGTCAGCTGTTTTCGTCTCCAGCATCGAGGTGGCCTTCAGGGCATCACGGAACGCCTCGGCGTGTGCTTTACCGACGAGTTGTCAGTCGTCGAGATTGGTAATGTAGACGGGCGCGCGAAGGACGTCCAATTCACCCGCCGGCTTCGCTCAACGTTATTTCGATCTTCGCAATCGTCTGTCTCGCCTGTTTGTAGGCGTCGCAACCTCACCGAAAACAGCCGCGATGAAGAAGGCGTCGTCGATGCGCACCGCTCGCGAATAGCTGACTAATGGTTCGCTACCACTTCCCGATGAGACTATTTATCGCAACGTTATGCCCGGAGCATACCAAACGGGATAGCCACCGGAGTTGCGATTCCGCGAACTTGGAGACGCCGATTACCGATCTATATTGCGGCAGATCGCATCAAACAATGTCACCTGCGAGGCGTTGCTTGACTGGTAATGGCCTAACCACGGAGATCTAGCTCTAGAGACCTACGGAGATCTGAGGGCGATAGGATCAGGCCCACGCGGAAGCATGGGCTCAGTCTTGTATAATCGTAATTGATGTTTTATGAAAGAGTAATGCCTCTTCCTGAGTGACCCTTAGCACGTTTGCGTAAACAGGTGGGAATTGAAGGCTTGCTATGAAATCGTCGTCGTAGGAAATCGATCGGATTGTTCTTCGTCTCGGTATCTGCTGCTCGTCATGCCTGAGGCGTTCGCGCTAACCCAAGGCGACGCTGCCGATCCGCATATGCAGCGTTGGACAGCGACCACCTCTAGGTGGTCGCTCTTGATCGTCTTAGAGGTGAATGCTCACCTGGAAGTACGCCTGGAACGGAGCGGCGATTTGGACCGAACCGGGGCCGTACGCTTGATTAAATACCTTGGGATAGCCGGCCGTACCATTTACGGTCGCGTGCGGGCTATTGCCGTAGAAGTAGCCTGCGCCAGGCGTAACGCCAAGGAAGGTGGGATTGGCGAAGTATCCGCAATCGACGTTATTAGGAGGATAGGCAGCCGTCCACGGTTCTGCTGACCCGCCAAAGCACGCGTTGAGGACGTTCGCGAGAGCCAGCGTTCCTCGAATGCGTGGAGTGAAATCGTACGCAAACTGCGTACCGATGTTCAATTGCCACGGCTCGCGGAACTGCCCGATATCATTGAACTGCCCCGTGTATGGATTCGGGATCGCAACCTGACCACCACAGGTTTGATAATCGGCCAGCTGCGAGTCGGGTAAAACACCACTTTTCCCTTGGTTGCTCCCGCACGATCGTGGATCGAGGCCGAGGATGTCGGTTGGTGCGCCGTACTGCGTCCCCTCCCACAGATTGCCGGTAAGTGTAGCCTGGAAACGATTATGCTTCCAGCTCACATACCCGGCGAAGATATTTGGCGAAAGTGCCGTATCCGCATCACCCACCTGCAATCCACTCGGAAAGAAGTTTGCGTAAGTCGGATACCAGCCATCGACGGGGAACTGTCCCTGCAATGTCGCGAATGATTTATCGTTAGGAAGCATGGCGTAGTACGGGTTGTAGATGAACTCGGATGCCGGGATCTTGTTCGCCTTGTCGTACGTTAGGCAATTCGACTCGGGAATGCCACCCGGCGCATAACATGGCGCGCCTCCCCCATTTTTGGTTAGCCCATAAAAATTCTGGAGATTGCTTACCTCGCTGGAAACGAGGTTACTGCCATTGATCATCGAGTACTTCATTTGAGCGTTGGTATACGTATAAGACAGTTGACCCGAAAAGCCGTTGTGAGACGGATCGCCCTTATCGATAGCCACCTCGATCCCTTGCGTCTTCTGCGTTCCAGCGTTGAAGGATCCGGACAAACCGCCCGGCAGCAGGACCTCGACCGATTGATTGCTGGTCCACTTGTAGAACGGCGAGATCTTGTAGCTCCAGTCTGTACCGTTGAGATGCTGCTCGAACGAGGCATCCCAATTGTTCGAGAACTGAATTGGATTGTCGTGCGTTATCGTACTGTAGCCGTTGTTATAGTATGCGGATCCGAAGAGGTTCGCGGCCATCTGGTACCCGTCTTCGTAGGTTAACACCTGTTCCGCCGATGTTGTCGTGGGCTGCGTAAACCGTCCATACGAGAAGCGCAGAACGGTGTTTGGATTTACAGTGTACGTGGCTCCGATGCGTGGTGAGAACGTCGTGTTCGTAATCGTCCCCGTTGCACCAAGAGCAATCTCTGGTATGCCACCTTGACCGGGATGGTAAAGTTGGTGCTTCGACAGCGGATCGATAGCGCACGGTTGGCCCGCCGCAGTGGTGTAGTAGTCCAGGTATCCAGAGGGAACACCAGTGTAGCGAGCTGCTGAGCCGGTGAAATCCGTTGCCGGCACCTGCCTTAGACCATCTGGATCGACGCACACCGTTGCGTTGAACTGATTGAACCAGAACGCCTGTTCGGGCGACGACACATCGCCTAGGGCGTACCCATAGCTTTCAAAACGAACGCCCGCATTGATATCCCAGCGATCGTTCGGCCGAAACTCATCCTGTAGTGCCGTCGTAAAGAAGCGCGGGCCGACCGTATTCTTGTTGGCGTAAGGAGCGAGGTTTTGGGTCAGCTGCCACGATGCGCCAGCGGCCGCGGCGGCGCCCTGCACGCTTGGGAGCGCGCCTGAGGTCACCGATTTAATATCTTCTCCCGCCAGCGCCGAGAGGCATGACACGAGGCTTCCTATTGGCAGATTCAAAGGGTACGATCCATCGACGCGGGGAGCCGTTGGGGAGGTGCTCTTCGTTGGGTTGTTCGTCTGGCCGCTGTAGCACACATTGCCTGAGGTAAGCGTGGCAATCGGCGTGCCATTTGGAGTAAACGCATACTGCAGATTGTTGAGGCGCTCGTAATTCGCGGTAGTGTAATTCCCACTCAACGTAAGCAGATTTTGCGTGTTCACCTGATCGGCGAATTGAAATATTGCGCCGGCCGTGTGAGTGTACAGTTCGTAGTCTGCCTCTGTACCGCCGCCGGTTTCGAAGGGCGCGAAGCCGTGATTTGGGTCGCTCTGAACCCAGTCCGAATAAAACGTGTAGCCCGCGACGCGGAAGTAGGCATTCGAACTGAAGTTCTTTGTATACTGCACCTTGATAATCGATCCGTTGTTGCCCGTGTTAGAGACTTGATAAGGCGAGAAGCCCGATCCGAAGTCTCGATCTGTCGGCGAACTTGGGAAGAAGTACGGCGAGACGATGTTCGGCGCACCGCTTGCAGGTTGACCAAAGTGCGCGTTGACGACCTGATATGCATCGGCGTAGGGCATTGGGCTGTACCCCGTGCTCGGACACGGTGTGCTATACCCGAAGAGTGCTAACGTATTGAAGTACGCGCAGATACCCGAGTATTGCGGCATCTGCGCCGAAGGCAGAACTTGTGCGCCCGGCTGGCCGAGCGCGTTGCCCAAGAACGTATTGTAGAGCCCCGTTCCGTTGGGATTTCCGGCGCCGGCAAATGCGTTCTCGGTAAACGGCAGACCGCCGTTGGTGCTGACGTTATCCCAAGTCGTGGTCTGGTAGTAGAAGTTGTCGAAGAGAACTTGAACGTCGTCCTTGCCGCTATCATTGTGATGCGGCACGCCAAAATGAAGGTTTACGACATTTTCCCGATCGCTCAGGTCGTTGCCGCGAAGTGACGTGGTCAGGGCGCCGTATATTGGCCCATAGACCTGGCACGTCGACAAGGCGTTCACTCCGAAGAATAGTTTAGCATCATAGGGGGAAAGCATTGAACTGCCAGTTGGTGCCGAACCGTTCGGATTGCACGTCGACCACGGACCGCGGGTGTTGGCGATGCCAAAGAACTCCAATGGGAACAACGTGGGGTTCAGGCCGATTCCCTGGATCCCATACTGGTTGTTGCCGTCCTGCGCCAAGTTGCCGGCGTTTTGGGCATTGATCTGGTTCGGAATGGCATCCGCACCTCGAATTCCGACGTAGTAGGAGAAGAGACGATCGGGCGTCGCGCCTCCCGCTTCAACCTGAACCTGGTGGTAGAAGGCGGGAGCTCCTAGTCCGGCGCCCAGACTGACGGAACCGGGATACGCACCGGTCTTGATGACCTGGTTAATATATCCGCCAAGCGTAGCCGAGGCTGCGTTGGCTGGGCCGCCTCCGGTGTACACTTCGGTGGACACGGTTCCGAGATTGGAGAGAGAGTTGGCGTTGTAGTTATCGAACGCGCGATTGACGGGTATGCCATCGAACTCATAGCCGATCTGGCTGTAGCTCGACCCATGAATGTAGAACACCTGGCCGAAACCGAAGTTTCCGGGAAGCGCATTCACACCTGGCTGGGCGTAGATGGCTGAATATGCGCTATCGAGGTTGTTGCCGCCGCCTGATAGCTGCAACTGCGTCGCCGTGGCCTGGTTCACGGCGTAAACATCGACCGTCGTGCCGGGTTTTACGAGATTACCCGAGCTGTGAGACGTTACGTTTGCAATGTTCTTCAAGCCTTTGGGCATTCGGATCGCCTGCGTCACATTGTTGTCGGCGAAAACTGAAATTCCAGAATAGGTAACCGGGCTGTAGCCGTCCTTCGCCGTTGTTAGCGTGTACGTATCCGGCGCCAGCGTTAAGAAGGCAAAGTGACCGCCGGCATCCGTCGTGACGGATGCGGCTTGAGATGGTGAGGTTGCTTTTACGGTTGCACCCGCGACCGGAGTGCCTTTCTCGTCAGTAACCTGTCCGCTCAGTCCTCCCGTTGTCCCGGCCAGTGCCCATGTTTCCTGGCAGAGAAATGCAGCGAGAAGAACAAGCGCCATAAGGGCCTGACGGATGGTCCGCTTGTTGTTCATGTGTAGCCCTCAAATAATATCTGGAGTAAGCGCATCGCGCTAAGGCGACGCTAATGTTCAACGAATTTCGAACGTGTCTTTAGTAACGCCTTTCGCGAAATGCATAATCAAATAGCATAAGAGATGGTTAGCAAAACTACCGTGCTATACAATGACTAGCCGCTATTCGTTATATCAAATTAATAAACGTCAGAAGACATTCTGTTAAGTGTGATTCAAAATGACGACGAATGGTCTTGAACGAATAAAGGGTCCGTGTTTATCTGTAGCTATGACCAGCATGCTAAGGCAAAACTCACTCGTACCTTACAACGATAATGGGGAACTGGAGCGCGCGGTTTGGAAAATGTTGCGTCGAGTTCGCAGACCTCAAGCACTCGAGTCGTTGCCACTGGTTGAGGCCATTCGCAACGCGTTGTGTCTCGATGACTCGGTCGCCGCCGTCCGCCAGCTGGTCGAAGATGTGCTCGCCAGCACTGGCTGCGCGGAAGAACGGCTACGCGCAGTTGTCATCGACACCGACTTTGAGGGTACGGCATCTATAACGGAGGCCGCGCACAGACTCGGCATCTCTCGACGACATGTTCAACGATATAGGGCTGAGGTAGTCGCGCTCATCGCAGCGCGACTCGTGCACCTATTTGGTAACACAGTAATAAGAAAATTGGAACCCAAAAACGTTAACCCTTCGGACACCTTCTCCGACTTGGCAAAACTCGTCGAAAAAGATACCCCCGGCGCTGCAGCTACGATCTACGAGCTTCTAGAAGCGCCCGGAAATGGGCGACGCGCCCAGCTCTTGCTGTTGCGCGCCCATCTTGACACCGGGCGCGAGCTGACCCAGAACGCCTTTGATGAATATCCAGACCTTCCAATTCCTCTCATTTCCTCAGGCGTCGAGTACTCAAGGGAGATTTCCGGCCGTCCTGTTGATGGCTCGACAATTTACGCTAACATACGAAATCGTCATGAAAACCATTTTGACAATGCGACACGCTTGGAGTTCGAACGCATCGCATACTTGCGAGCGAGGAATCGCAGCCACACGATCGAGATGAGGGCAACGGCCAACAGCTTTCGTAAGCTTGTGCGAATGGACAACATGGCTCTTACGACCGCGCTTCATATGCAGGCCGAGACGCACCTTCGGCTCGGCGAGGTCGTTCCGGCGCGCCAGCACATCGATCAGGGCGAACGTCTAACGTTTATCTGTGGAGATAGTCGTGGCTTCGCGCGGTTTACGGTGCTGAGGGCGGAGATGGCACTTTTTGAAGGTTTGGCGAGCGACGCCGAAGATCTGGCGTTTGCGGCCAGTATCGCGCTAGAGGGATCCAGAGCGGACTCGAAGCGCTGTCGCACACTTGTCTCGCGCATTCATTTCCTCAGCTCTGGCTCGTGGACTCCACCGCCCGATGCAGTCGCCGTCGAGCCGTGCGCCTGGGATCGAATCGCCTTCGATATCGAAGATGGCCGACACCTGGCTTTACAAGCCAAATTTGCCACTGCCCAGGAACTGCTGTTGATCGCCTATCAACGCGCATCGTCGCTCGGTTACGAGGGCTTAGCAGCACGCGCAGCCGCAAGTCTTAACGCCTGTGCGTTTGGAAACGGCGATCAAACGGCCGCTAAGGCGTGGGCGGCGGAGGCGAACCGTTACCTCTTGACCACGCAAGATCACCTTTTAGCAGCGCACTTGTTCGAACGCGCAGCCGTCGCCGCTACACTCGAGAACGGTGCGGATTGGATCGTCGATGTCGTGCATCGCCGGTTATGTATATTCGTGCCGCAAATGCTCGCTGATGGCCTTGTTCAGGCGAACGCCACTCGTCGCCTCTTGGAAGCCGTTATCGGAGCCCTGCTCGACCCCAAGAGTTCGATCGAGGACACACTACGACCAGGTTTCGATTCAGTCAAGGCACGTGACACCGCTTTCGCTGACTACATCGAACATTCGTGCGAGGCGCTTACTGGAATACTTGGCCTGCTTGACATAGCCCTAGGCGGCCGGCGAGTGTGGGCCAGAGAAAATGAACGCGTAGAGCAAATCGTCGGCCTTCTACGCACGACGATCACCCCCGGAAAGGAACGCGCATGCGCAGTTGGCTGATAACCGCGCCCTCCCGGCATTCGTCGAAACTGCCTTTGCTTCGCGTGTGCGCCTAAAAAATGCGCGCTGTAGTTGCTATTGATGCACTATCCCACTGGTGTTTGCTTGCAATGGATGCCGTCGAGGCGCTCAAGCGGTTGGGCGTTCCCGTCGAGATCGCGCTCGCACCGATTGCCGGCGGTAAGCCGATGGGAACCTCATGCGAGAAGGAAGCGTGGTTCTACACGCGCGGGACGCGCGCGCACGGCCGAGTGCTGCGCAGCGACTGGTGCGAAGGCGAGCAAACCTCCACGTGGCATGCGAACGTGGCCGTTTTGGCCGGTGCCGACGCCGGCGCCGATCTTACCGAAACGCTCCGCGCCGTGATGCGCGGCGCGAAGGAGGACGGTAAACTTTTCGGGCGTGCGAGCGACGTTCGCGCGTTCGTCGCCGAGTTAATCGGAACGAGCGTCGCCGAGATCGACCGCCGTTGCGAGGATTTGGCGCTAGCGCAGCGGCTGCACGACGGAAATCGTCGTTTGGCCAAACTCGGCGCCGACGAACGCCCGACGTTTTCTCTTCTTAACGACAACGGCGACTTCGCCGTGCTCAAGGGCTTGTGGCAGCGCGAGGCCGTGATGGCCTGTGCGCAGCACTGCTTTCGGACGAACGCGCCTACGCGGAGGCTGGATCGCCGCCCTAGGAGTTAGTCGCGCCGGAGATACTGATTCATGCCGATGATAGGGAACGTTTGCAGATACCATGGTGGCGAGTGCGACAAGAACCACGATGAAGCATGCGATATCCGTATCAAATGCGGAGTGTGCGTACCATCGCACCCACCGCTTCGAATGCCGTCCGTGTCAAGGTAGAATATTGGTGTTGGAGTTATTATCTGCTGGGTCGAGCGGCAAACTATTCAGCGCAAACGAGGAAGGAGTTATGCAACTCGGATGGCGCGTGCCATGCGGTCGACCGCATGGCACGCTGCCTCTATCATGGAATGTGGGTTCTTTTCATTGCCTGCGTCATGACCGTGAGGCTTTGTTCGACGTCGTTCGAGGTCGTCGCCCACGACGTGACACTAATTCGCATGGCTAACCGACCGTGCCAATGCGTAGGCCCTAGCCAGCAAACGCCGCTCTCCTGAATATAGGATAACGCGGCCCGCGTCTGCTCTTCGCTTGAGCAGGCGAACACCACCTGATTCAGTTGGACATCGTTGAGTATTTCGTAGCCGGCCTCTTCGAGTTTTGCGGCGAAGTGCGTTGCATGATCGCAACAGCGGTCGATGAGTTGTTCGATCCCTGTACGACCCAGGTGCTTGATGGCCGCCCAGAATTCGATGCCTCGCGCGCGTCGGCTTAGCTCCGGAGTAAGGCGATTGGGTTGTCGATGAGCGTCGCGCACAATGTAGGTGGCTTCAACTCCGAAGACGTCATTGACGGCATCACCATCTCGGCAGGCATAGATGGCAGAGTCTTGCGGTAGGTTTAACCATTTGTGCCCATCGACGCTCCAGGAGTCCGCAAGTTCGATGCCCTCCGCAAGAAAGCATCGTCTGCTCGAGGCACGCGCCCATAACCCGAACGCTGCATCGACATGCACCCATGCGCCTGCGTGCTTGGCGCGGTCGCATATGCCGACGAGCGGATCGAATGATCCCGAGTTGATGTTACCAGCCTGTGCGAGGATGATCGTACGGTTGTCAAGGCCTGGAAGGCTGTCTAGAATCATGCGGCCTTGGCTGTCGACAGGGCAAGTTACGATCTGGTCCGTGCCAAACCCCGCGTAGCCTAGCGCCGCAATATTCGTCGGATGGATATCGACACTAGCGACAACTCTAAGCGGCGGAGCGTTGCTCATACCGACCTGCTTTACGTTATATCCGAGGCGTTTGAGCAACGATGATCGGGCGGCGGCAATGGCCGAGAATGTTCCCGTCGTAGACCCCGTTACGAAACCAACCGTCGCGTCGCGAGGCAGATCAAAGATCTCGAGAAGCCACTCAGCCGCGATTTGCTCGAGTTCCGCCGCAATCGGGGACAAAATCCAAGTGCCGGCGTTCTGATCCCATGCCGTCGCGAGCCAACTCGCCGCAATGGTAACTGGGAGCGCCCCGCCCACGACGAAGCCGAAGAAGCGACCACCCGTCGTTGCCACCGTCGCCGGCGAACCGTAGCGATCGAGCATTTCAAGAACCGCCTGCGAAGAAACCCCCTTTGACGGAAGGGATTCTTTGAAATGGCCAAGGCCTCTGATGGCCCCGTCGCCGGGCATCACGTTGCGATCTCGGATTGAGTTCAAATAACCTGACGCTGCAGCGTTCGCACAATCAAGCAAGCTGGATATATCCGTCAATTCTTCGTCCTTTTAGGCATAGCTGCGGGAGCTGGCTGTAATTTATTTTGTTGGGAAATGGGGTTGATTTATGCGACGCTTGCACACTGATTGGTATGCATCAGAACCTCGGAGACCAGACCCGAATACCGACGTCGTCGTTTCTCGCCTAGAAAAGAGTCGGCGATCCTCGTGAAACGGTGATCTCGAAAACCAAGCCGCATCCGGTTTTTTGGCCTCCGTCAGTGTGACAAGCATTCGCGTCGCCAACGAACGTCGTCCCGAATAGTTCATTGCCTAAAATTGTGAGGCCATACTGCGGAAGCCCACCCCCGGTGGCGACGTGGAATCGATGAAGAACGGTTTCTTTGCCCGCAACTGATACCGCGAAGACTGTACCGAGGAAGCCGGTCGGTTCGTAAGGCCCCGAAGAACCGAGGGTAACCCCGAGAAACTGGCCTCCGGTGTAGGTGAGCGCGCCGGTTGGCGCGCAACCATCAGTGTTTCCTTTAAACGAATAAAGTGTGCGTTTTTCACCAGCTGGAGTAAGTGAAAAGAACGTGCCACACTGATATGCGCCGCCTCTTTCTGTTAGCCCATAGAGCATGCCGCCTAGCGCGTATAACGACTCGGGGTATTGCCCGTCAGCATACGATTTGAAGCGATAAACCACGCTATAGGCCCCAGAAGATGAAACGCGGAAAATCGTCCCGCAGCCAAACTTTGCTGAACCGCAACCACTAGCACCGCCGCCTACCAGGGTCGATCCGTAAATGTTTCCGTCCGAGACAGTTAGGTAATTTGCCCCAACACCATCGAGTCCGCCCGCAAAAAGATGAAAAACTTTTTCGATAAACTTTCCGCTACTCGATCGCACTAGGCGAAAGATTCCTCCGCAGCCATAGGAGGTTATTAGGCAATTAAAATCGCCTGCCAATTGCGAACGCGCCATAGATGGACCCGGCAAATCCTACGATGGGGCCCGGGCTCCCTCCATCCTTTCCTCCCTTAAACGTATAGAGCACTTGTTCTTTTCCGGTGGACGACATTGCGAAAACGATGCCGGGAAGCGTCGTGCTACTCGGGGTCCTCGCGGAGCCATACAGTGTGCCGTCCATGGCGGTCAGGCAGCAAGGCGAGTAGCCGTTTTTGTCGTCTCGAAACGAATGTATCGCTTTAAACGAGCCGCCGGGTGTCAATGAAAAGATGGTGCCGCACCCGAGACCGAGACCGTTGCTGGCGAGCCTGCTGCATATGGCGTTACCGCGGCCGTTTATACTCGTGGCACCATAGAGCATGCCATTCAAGGAGACGAGCCGTGAAGATGACTGCGGACCGAGCTGGGAATCGCTGGGTTTAAAGTCATGAATGACGCTGTAATGAACGTGTAGGGCGCTCCGTGACAGGCTGTATCCATTCTGATTCGTACTCGGCATCGCCGGCGCCGTTACACTTGAACAACCGGCGAGCAGAAGCGCGCCAAGAAGAAAGACGGCGGCCCAGCTTTGTGCTTTCATCGCGTGACTTTCTGTTCAGAGCTTCGCGGCAGCACCGTGACGCAGTCTATTTCTCCGTCACGTTGCACCGGTGCCTTAAAACTATAGAGATACCTCAAAGCCTTCAACGAATATTTATAGACATCGACGCCGTTCGTCGTATAGTTCGCGACAGCAAGCTCACTGGAGCCCTTGTTGAGGTGCCCGCAATTCGACCAGCCGCGGAAGAGGGTGAATGGGCCGCCGACGCGCGTGCATCGCGGGTTACAGCCATGGTACATCGCTACGATTGACTCCGTGGGCGGCCAGCCATCTCCGAGAGCGGAGACGATGACGAAGTTGCCGTGGAAGTCTATGTCGACGTTCCCGGCGAAGGTCGCACTGAAGCCAGTAGCGAGTGTGCCGTGTCCGCCGCATCGTTTAAAGAAGACCAGCGACGAAACACCAATCCTCTCGTCCCCGATTCCCCAGCAGTCACCATTACGAGCCAACGCAACACCGGTGAAGCCGGGTATATTTGGATTGGATAGTTCAGAGGTGCAGCCCTTGGCTAATGTACAGAGCGCGATGCTGCCGCGACCACCGAAGGAGGCGCCGTCATTGGCAACGACGATCATTCCGTTGATCGCGTCAAAGCTCGCTGCGTCGACCGAATGACCGTATTGATCTTGAATCGTCCCGGCTAATTGCCCGCACATACCTGGTCCGCTATATATCTGAATTTCTTGTAAGCCAGCGTTCGGTACGATAAGATTGCCTTTAAGATCTACGCTAACGCCCCCCATCTCTGCAACGCCTTTAACCGCGCAAATAGGCGGCCTGTTCGTTTGATTCGGGTTGCTGTAACCATAGACGCTCGTCCAGGTCCCCGCAATATAGAAGCCAGTTGTCGCACCCGGGTGGCGTTCCGAACGGTATGCCGGCGATGTATCGCTCGCCGGCGTCGCGAACTGACTGTTGCATCCCGCGGCCACCGCACAGCATAATATCGCTGTAAGGATTGGCACGTTCGATCGGAGCTTCACGTTACGTCACTTTCTGTTAGCGTTGTGATTGAAAGAATCTGAGTATAGTGTCTTTGCGAGTTGTCCGACTCATCAACCCTAGGGAAGCTAAGCGACCATCGATTCTAAGGATCGACAGTGCAGTCTAACGCTGTTGAACGAGATGGCTAAGCTGTTTATTCTTGATTGCTAAGGTCGATTTAGCCTGACCGTAGACGACACAACAGATCAACGTGTAGATTTATAACGCGATCCGTAAAAGCGGTAGGCGCGAACACTACCTTGTGGTAGTACCTGACCTTTTGCGAACGTATCAATGGGGTTGACGCGCCATCGGCGCTGCACGACAGAGAATCTATCGTCCATCAAGAAAGAACTGACGCGCAATACGATTTATCCCTGGGGCGCGACGCAGTAGGGCTGGGCCGCAGGTTAAATGAATCCTTCTTAAGGTACATGGGCCTTGCAATATATCTCTCATGAAGACAGGTCATCTGATGTCGTTCATTTTATAGCATTTGCGCCAGAATTACTAGCAATCGCATTCGGCAAAACGCGCTTACGAGGCATCTTAACGTATGCCGCGCGGAAGTGGCCATGCCGAGCAAGCTGCCACCTAAAGTGAAGCGCGAGACGCCGAGAATTTAAGTCCGCTATCGGTAATGGGTTTTGGAGAGATTCAGAATGACGATTACGCTTTGTTCGATTCGCCTCAGGCGGACGCTCTCTGGTGTAGCGATAAATACTATTTGATGGCAACTGATGTAGCGTAAAATTGCGATTGGACATCGGCGACTCCGTTGGGTAAAGCGACACCACTAGACACCCCGGTAAGAAGGTCTGCTCTTCGCGCCGACGAGGCTCGTCGCGAAGTCCACCTGCGGCCTGCCGAGTCGTGGGTGCGGTCGCTATGAAGTCACCGGCGAACATGACCCTGCCGTATCCATGAGGGGAAGGCGATGAGTATCTTTCCGGCTTGTTTGGTCGAATACGCCTAATCCAAATGTCGGAGACATAGCGTTTCTTTCAGCTTTTTGCTCGGCGCGAACCGGCTCTCGCATGTTGGTGGTAGACCTCCGCACATAGCTGCGAGTTGCTGACGTCCTGGGGGTTTGGCGAACGGCGTCACTTACGCTTCACTCGCATCGATACCCACCGGTGAGTGCCACGCGAGCCGCTCGGGGATCGCCGGCCCCGGCTGTCCGTTTGCGTCGCGTTAATAAGGACGAGTGGTTGCGCTCCCACCGGCGGGGAAACACCGATGTTCTCTGACGCTCTAGAGGCATTGATTTGCCACCGATAAATAGGATCGATCGTCGTCTGCTGCTTTGCGAATCGGTTCCTCACGAATGTCGCCTGGCGTGACGAAGTGCAGGCCCTTGCGTCGGTGGGTAACGATAAACACTCGATCATGCGGCGCCTCACCGAGTAGCTGTCGAAGCATGAAAATGTGCTGATTAAAGTTCGCCTGGGTCACTGGCTGATCGGGCCAGACCGCCTGGGCTAAGTCGGCCTTATTGATAACCGTGCCGCCGGAGCGGAGAAATACCAGGAGCATGGCCATCAGTTTATCGGGTACAGACTTCGCCGTGCCGTCACACCATAGAAGCCTTCTCGATACATCGAGCCTAAAGTCTCCGAAGGTGATCACCAGCGGATCGACGATGTCCTGATCGTTCGTCGTGTAATCAACCTGATGGACGAATGTTTGGGACATTGCCAACCTCGCCTATAAAATCAACCTAAAAAAACCGAGATGATGCAAGTCTAGGGAACATCAGGGATTCGCGAGAAGGTCCATATTGGCTGATTTGTGATGACCACGTGACGCGGCTGGGCAAGGGCATCCGGGACATTGAATGTTGACTCCGTAACATATATGGGCGTTTTGCCGTGGCAGTGCGAGCCGGAAACGCGCGATCGGGTGTACCTGGGAGGACCTGGAACCAACTTGTCGCCGGCGAGTCGTGCCCAGGTATCTGACCCAAAATGTCCGGTATCCGACCCGCCGCGACGTTGCCGGTGGGGGCCCATTCGCACACAATCATTCATGAGTAGGCGCATTCGAGCGCTGACAGCTTCTCGCTCGCCGCTTAGGGAAGGTTTTCGTGAATATTCTGGATGCTAGAACGTACCGAGCCGAGCGCCCCTGGGGTGCGTACGACGTTGCCACTCTCGACAACGCGAGCGTGCGCCTCCACTGGACCGACAAAGCCTATCACTGGCACGTAAACGATGGTGTCGAGGTGTTCGTGGTAGTAGACGGCCTTGTCGACATGCATATTCGTAGTAGCGGTGTCGAGCGAGTCGAGCGTCTATCCGCTGGAGACATCCTTCGCGTGGATCCAGGAGACGAGCACTTTGCCGATCCGGTTGGGGAAGCACGCATACTGGTGATCGAACGGCGTGGAAGCGAGTAAGGCACGTACGCATCGATATGCGGCTACAGTGAACTGGACAGGAAACCAGGGCACCGGTACGAGCGATTATCGCAGCTACGAACGTTCGCACATGATTGCGGCGGACGGGAAGCCGCCCATCGCGAGTTCCTCGGACCCGGCGTTTCGAGGTGATCGATCACGTTGGAATCCGGAGGAGCTCTTCATCGCCTCGATCTCGGCCTGCCACATGCTTTGGTATCTACACTTGGCTGCGGTTGCGGGCGTCGTGGTAATCGATTATTTCGATGGGGTCGCAGGTATGATGGAAGAAGAGGCGGGCGGCAGCGGCCGGTTTATCCGGGTGATCTTACGACCGCGAGTCACCATTGAAGCGGGCGGCGACGTAAGCCGAGCACGTGATTTGCATCGCGATGCGCACGCTCATTGTTTCATCGCTAGGTCGGTGAAGTTTTCGATAGAGTGCGAGCCGATCATCATAGTAGCGACCTAGCCCAAAGTCCGTTTCTTGGATGCAGATGGAGTGATTCCAAACGCTTGCTTCCATATTCTGCGAAACTGCCTGGCATCGTCAAAGCCGACTTGTTCCGCAACGGCTTCCATTGTAGCGTCAGGTCTGAGCAGGAGTGACTTGGCGGCTTCGAGCCTGATTTTGCTGCGGTACTCGGCGATTGTTAAACCCGTGGACGCGCGAAACGCACGCGTAAGTGAACGCAGACTCATTCCCGCTATTCGAGCCAGCTCAGGCAAACTGGTTTTCTGGTCCCTGTGCGCAATTGAAGTGGTCCTGCACTAAATGAACACCCGAATTGACGTGCATTCGGCCATCGAGGTAGGCACTCTCCTGTGACTGTGAACCATCGCGCCGTACATGAACGACCATTTCGCGCGCAACTCTCGCAGCTAAGAGTGGCCCATAGTATCGCTCGACAAACCACAACGCGACGTCAATGCCGGACGCCACCCCTGCACTAGTTGTCACGAGACCGTCCGTGACGAACAATCGATCTCTTAACACCCGGGCTTCCGGAAATCGTTGCTGGAGTTGATCAAGGCGTTTCCAATGAGTCGTGCAGCTCCGCCGATTCAAGAGCCCTGCATCGCCGAGAGCGAACGCCCCGGTGCATATCGCACATACCGTTGCCTCCCATTCGCTGAGACGCCGCAACCATCGTATCAGTTCGCGTGGCGGCCGAACGGCCACATCAAATCCCGGTAGGATGACGACTTCCCCGGCGCCGATGATGGGAAGCGGCGAAAGCCCAGAAATCGTTATTTGTTGAGCCGTCTTGACTTGCTTCGACGTTCCGGCCGTAGTTATCTCAAATCGCGCACCCAAGATATTCGCCTCTTCGAACACTTGTAGTGGCCCAGCGAAATCTAGGATCTCGCATCTGGGAAAAAGGGCGAAGACTACGCTTCTGCTCTGATAGTCGATGACCGCTCGACCTCCATCTCATTTACGAGAGAGTCTACGCTTGCTATTGTCGCGAACCTATCACGCAACACATACTCAGTACGTTCGCGGATCGCCGCGACACTCAGTTCTTGCCCCTCGCTAATGCCAGGTATCGGAAACGTCAAGGTTGCTTCGGTAATAAAGTCAACGGCAAACCCCAGATCGGCTGCGACTCGGGCAGACGTCTCACAGCACTGTTCCATCTGGATGCCGGCGATCGCTACACGGCGCACGCCTTTTGACATCAACATGGCAGCCAAATGGGTACTCGTAAACACGTTGCGCGTTTCCTTGTGAATCAGAGGTTCTGACCCGAGAGGCTTGACGAAGTCCATCAGTCTATACTCCGGATCATCCCTCTTGAAGCCCGGATCCCCATCACTGTGAAGGAAGTAGATTACCGGCAAATTGTTGCGCCGGTAGGCATCGATCAGCCTTGTGATGTTGCCCTCGAACTCCATATTGCTACGGCGTGACCAGCGCTCCCCCAGTTTGAACGAATCCTGAACGTCGATCACTAACAACGCCGATTCTGCGATCGGCACGCGTTTGTCATGTTGCATCCAGTAACCGATAAACCTCCGTCGTTGCGAATCGATTCAAGTCTAGCTAAGGATTTGGATGCCGACAACGTGCTGGCAAGTCTCAGATGGGACATTTTAGGCCACTAGCGGTAGCACCGATTTTAGGTCGTGACGTTGGGTTCATAGGCGGCAAATGTCCCATTCGGATAGGTTTAAGACGACGATGAGGTCCCAGATCGTCGGCAGCTCAAATACGGTTCGACGTCGCTTGGAGGCACCTAGGACCCTGATGACGCTATCCGCCGATGGACGAGTAAGGTTTCCAGCGATCTATGACCCAATTGGATGTAGCCACCTCTGAGAGTCTCTTGCGCACGGGGAAAGCGTTTGCCCAAATCCTGTTGAATGGACGCAACAAATGTTGCTTCGCTCGGCGAAATGAGGCTGCGGCACGTCGGTTCCTCATCCGCGGGCGAGCTCTGGAGGGGTAACGGAAACAACCCAAGCTGCGAGTAGCAAGGCTTTGCACATCTCACGCGGTTATTCCACTGTCGATGAATGAATGTGTGGGAAGCGCTTCCGTACTTCATTGATATGCGTGTCCCGTGAAAGCGGGTGACCGGCGATCAGACGGTCAAAATCGCAGAAAGGCCGCTCGAGCTCATCTAACGAGTCAACGGCTTTACGAAGCCGTTCGCTCCAATTTCTCGTCAGCGTAGGGAGTGTCGACCAATGAGCTGATGTTTTGCATCAGCCAACTCTTCCGCACGATGTGCTCCGGCGTCGCCTTCTTCAAGCAAATGCCATAAATCCCGTCCCAATAGGAGGCCCAAGCATCTGCAAACCAGTTGTCTTCATATTTGGTACCGAGTCTCTCCATCTCAGCTCGCGCTCGCGATTCGAAACGCGTATACACTGCTTCCTGCTCTTCGTAGTCGAAAGGTACATAAGCGCGGCCGTCCACGTCGTAGTAGCTCGGCGTCGGGAGTTTCGGATCTGGGGCAAAGATCGCGCGGTACTGACTTCGAACGTAGGCTAGGTCCTTCTCGTCTACAACTGTTCGCTGTAGCTTCAGCTCGTCACTAGGTTCATTCAAATTCAACTCTTCCGACCAGTCGCCAACAACGTCTCGTCGATTGTCCGTAGGCACGACATTTCACCTCATGATATTTGATCTATGGATAGGATGGTCTCGGCCTTCTAGACCTCCCATCAAATATCCCTACGGAGTCCTATTTGACGACAACAACGTGAATATCTATTAGCCGACATCAATAAATGAAAACCCAGTCAATGTCCGGCCGCGCGAGCTGGTTGTGTGCATTGTGTTTCAGAAACGTGACGATGTGCTCGGCTTCCGATTATACTGCGCACTGCTCGCCAACTTACGAATTTAAGACAATACACCAAGATTAGCGTCGCTTATGCATTATCAAATACCGTTGTTGTGGTGCGACTGGCACCATCGTGGCACCCGACTCCAACGTGTCGGTGTTCAAGTGGAGTATTGCGAAAAGGCAGGAAAAGCTAAGATAGGAAAATATGGTATATCAAAAAAAGCGGAGGTGTCTGCAAGCGCTTGTCGCGACGGTGCTCCTGTCATCTTGCGCAGAGGCGGTCGCGCCGCCAGCGTGGCCTCCGCAGCCATCTTATCGTGTACCCGTTACATTCACGATCCTGATCCCCAGCGAAAAGAAGGAGAGCGTGGATAAGACTGCTTTGCATCGGACACACTTCATTCCGCAGAGCACGCAGTCCGTCACGATCGCCACCGATGGGCGAGTATTGACGGTTGCGGACGTCAGTGCCGTCGCGCCTGGATGCCACGCAACCGCACGAAGCGCGAGAATCTGCGCGATACGCGCTTATGCTCCTAGCGGCAAGCAAATGTTTACTGTCACCGCGTTTGATCGATCCGGTGGATTAGGGAGTGCGCTTGCTTCGGGCAACATTCAAGCGCTCCTGTCACCAGGATCACCTGCGCGTTTCATGCTTTCGCTATCAGGTGTACCGGCAAGTATCGCAATATCGTTGTCCGCTGCATTTCCGCCGGCCGGGACCCCGGCAGCGGAGGAGGTTATTGTAAGTGTCCTCGACGCCGACGGGAATCGCATCATTGGCGACTATGGGAAGGACGTTGAACTCGGCGATAGCGACGCAACTGCCACGCAGCTCTCACAGAGTACGATAACCGACTCGTCGACACGAGTGGCCCTTAACTATGGCGGCGCATCGCTAATGAGAGCGATCATAACGGCCAAAATTGCCGGATTGCAGACTTCGTCGGTGGCGTTTGCACCGAGTCCTACGACCGTCGCACAGTATGTTGCAGCGAAGCTCCCGGGCCCAAACGGGCCGCTGCCCGCTTCATTTGGGGATTTGTGCTTAGGGCCGGATGGGAACATTTGGCTTACCGCAACGACGGGCGCGATCGAAAAGGTTGATGACGGTGGAAGATTTACCCCGTACCTTTTGTTCGGCGCCACACCCGAGGGCATCAGCGTTGGGGCTGACGGAAACATGTGGTTCGCAGAGGAGCAGGTTGGCAAGATTGGCAGGATCACAACCAACGGCGTTATCACCAGCTTCGCATTGCCGGCGCCGCAAGGTGGTTCGTCGAATCCCACTGACACGACGCCTGGGCCCGATGGCCGAACGTGGTTTGTTGATCAAGGCACCGGTACTGTTGGTTACGGCGCCGTCACCTCCAGTGGCAAGATCGCCAAATATCGGCTGCCGAGTGCTTCGACTCCGCAGGCGATTGTCGCTGGCCCCGATGGCAATCTCTGGATTACGGATTTGGGACTAAACGCGATCGACGTCGTCTCAACGTCCGGAAGGATGATCGCCAGTCACAGATTGCCTTCACCTAACGCCCAGCCATGGGGCATGACGATTGGACCGGATAGGAATGTCTGGTTTGCGGAGTTCAAAGCCAATCGCATCGGCCGAATGACGATGTCGGGTGGACTCAAAGAGTATTTGGTACCGAGTCAGGGAGCGGGGCCGTTGAACGTTGCGGCTGGTCCTGAAGGTAACGTGTGGTTCACGGAATCGGGCTCCGGCTTTTGGGATCCTGAGGGGAAACTGGGCTATGTAACCCCTCGTGGCATTATCCGAGATTTTCCGAGTGGTCACGGGATCGTCGCGCCCGTGCATGATCTTGCTTTCGATTTGAAAGGGACACTTTGGTCTACGAATGTCTATGAAGCATTCAGCGCGCTGGAGAAGACAGCGTATTAATGTGCAGGCTGACGTGAGCGCGCCTCGGGCTTGAACGTGGCGAACGGTTTTGAGTCACAGGAGCTTGAGCATTAGAAGAGCTTAAAGCGACATACTCCCGCCGGCACCGAAGCTCCCGCCTCTATTGTTCGGCGCATTTGGCGAATGCTTAAAAGCGTTGTCGAGCGGTACCTCATTTGGACCCGCTAGTTTATCCATGTGCCGCATGGGAGCACAATCGGGCGTGATGTAGGGCGAAATATTGTTACCCGCGTACGGCGAGCGACAGGTAAAATGTTGCACATTTTGCTCGCCCCCTGCGAGCAGAATTGGTCTAGTAGTTCTGAATAAAAATTGGCAGTAGATGGCCGTTGACTGCACAAGCACACGATGCCATCGTGTGACAGAGGAGCAGCAACGCGTTCCGCCTGAATGAGGCCGCGTGATCGTTTGCCGGAGTAGTGGCGGCGTTCTAATTTCGAGAAACAAACACAACAAGTAACCCCACGGGAGAAGCACTTCCCTATGAAACCAGGTCAAAGATCCTCTGCCCTTTTAAAGACCGCCTTACTTATTATCGTCTTTGCCGCTATATCCGGTTGTTCGGATCGTCAAGAAGGTACGACAGCGATAATGCCGGTGCCTTTGGACAGACCCGCGTCAGTCCCGCAAAGCACCTTTTCAGATGATAGCGCCGTTGCCGACGTACCGGTTCTCGCAAGCCTTGGCATACGAGACATCGGCGCCGCTCCGAGCAAGACCATGCTCACTATTGCCGTCACCTTGCGTTACCGTAACCAGAAGAGACTTGATCAACTCGTGGCCGCACAGTCCAATGGAAATTCGCGGCAGTATCATCGCTGGTTAAGCAATGCGCAGTTCAATGCCCAGTTTGCGCCAACCAGCACGGACTATCGCCGCGTTAGGGAATCCCTCAGCGCCAATGGTTTTCATGTGGGCGCTCCTTATACTAATAATACGGTTGTCGATGCCAGAGGATCCGTCCTGATGATTGAGCGGTATTTTAAAACATCAGTCCATCAAGTGAACGAGCCCGGATACGGAATGCGATACGTGAACACCAAACCGGCGTCTGCGCCGCCTGACGTGGCCGACGTCTTATTCAGCGTCGATGGTCTCGATACGATTGTAACGGTTCAAACGGATCATGTGGCTTCGTCACGCGTCGCAGAGAGGAGAAGGTGGCCTCAGGGAACTCGGCCAGGTCTGTATGGACCTCTGAACAAGATAACGGGGCTGTACGGATATGGACCCGTCGCTTTTCAGGTTGCGTACGACTTGCCAATTTAACATGTAAGCTCTGCAGGAACGCGATACGATGGCACCGGTCGAGCATCGGGTATTGTTATTGATGCGGACTTCGCCGAAAGTGACCTGACGGGATTTCTTCGCTACTTTAAGATAGAGAGAAAAGGAAACCCGACGAAGCGTATCCTCTTGCATGGCGGTCCGCCTAAAGGCGACGCAGGTCAAGACTCCGTTGAGGCAGATCTGGATGCGCAGGCCCTCGTGGGAGACGCGCCCGGAACGGCGCTCTTCATGTATGAGATCCCTTCGCTGACAAACCAAAATATCACGGACGCGTACAACAAGGTCGTCGCCGACAATATCGTTGATACGTTGAATTCAAGTTTTGGTGGTTGCGAAGCAGATGTCGGAAAATCCGCGGAAACATGGAGCATGCTAGCGGAACAAGGCGCCGCTAAAGGGATTACATTTCACGCTTCGTCGGGTGACAGCGGCGGCAGAATGTGCGCCAATGCGCCGGCGAGTTCGCCATATGTGGTCGCGGTGGGTGGCACCTCGCTAATTGTCGGATCAGATGGCGCACGTTCACTGGAAAACGCTTGGGCTCTCAGCGGTAGTGGTGTTTCGAACAAGTTCGCGTTGCCCTCGTGGCAAGCGAACGTGCCGGGAGTACTCGGCCAAGGCAGAAACGTTCCAGACGTTTCACTTGACGCGAACGTGTATACGGGAATGGCTCTTGATTATCAAGGCACCTGGGATAACGAGTACAACCCGATCGGTGGAACTTCGCTCTCATCGCCGATCTTTGGGGCTGCGATTACGGAAATTGACGCAGTGAAGAATAGTCGGATGGGTGCGGGTGCCGATGCGCTCTTTACCGTCTGGCGGACAAATGGCTATGGACCGGCGACCACGCCATTTTTCTACGATATCGTGCAAGGGAATGATGGCCTCTTCTTTGCGGAGCCGGGGTATGATCTTGCGTCCGGTATCGGTTCTATCGACGCCTGGAACATCGCCGAGTTGCCGTAGCAATGGCTCAAGTGATACACCATACTGCCCGTTTGAGGACGTATTCAATGAAATGTAAATCACCGCATCGGCTGTTCGTTACGTGTTTAGCGGCAACGTTGCTCTTTGCCGCTTGCGATAGGACTGCATCTACTGTGCTACCTCTGCAGAAGCAGGACTCTGCAGGTACGCTCGTTGCGAATTCCAAGCTAGGTACTTGCTCAGGTCAGAGTACGACGACGCAGTTTGCTACGGCACCGTCGGTGACCCTTAGCAAAAAGAAACCGACGTCACTCTGCATTCCGACGTTCGGTGGCTTTGCTGGCTCGATCGGGGCCCCGCCTGTTACAGCGACAACTAGCGTCGTTCTGACAAGCAGCACAATAAACTACAATAAGACTCTACAGTCCCTGGCCAAAGGAAAGCCGCTATTCTATGTGCAGATTTCGATTCCGGGCGCGCTAACATTCGGCTCGCAGGATGCTCCCGCTGGAGTACTTGTCGGGAAAAGCCTCATCGCAGGAAAGCAATATACCGCTTACGGTTCGTTCGAATCCAATTCTCCCAATCATAGCTACGGAACTCTCGGTCCGTGTTCGGCGATTGCTTCAAAAGGCAAATCTGGGGACTTCATCAGCGGCCTCAGCTCACTCTTGCTTGACCCAGCGCTTCCACAAGGATTTTATGGAACGATACTCATCGAGGTCTTTCCAAGAAGTCGGACGTCGACGAAATGCTAACAGGTTCGATACGCTTCGTGCCGTTCTTTCTCATGGCTGCCGCCGCGTCCTTGACGGCATGCGGAAACTCGAACACAGAAACGGCCTTAACAGGGATGCGTACCATTCCATCTCTCAATACCGGGTCGAAATCAACGGCTAGACCCACTGTTACTGCAGCGGCATCAATGACCTACTCCGGCTCGTTCGAACAAACGGGGAGAGGCGTTACCCACGTGACATTTAGGATAGACGAAAATGTCACTGCCACCGCTGCAAAGTACGCGAGCGGCGCCGCAACAGAATACCATGTCGCAGGCTATGAGACTGGGAGTGGGAAGAAGATTCCATTCTCAGTTGAGGCATTCGCCGACGAGGTGCCAAGCGTTATTCGTGCTGGTAGAAACGTTGAGTTGCTTGAGGTTGATGCCCACAATAACGGAACTGACGAGCGGACGGTTTTCGGTCCTGGAAGTAACGTCGTCGATCAAGTGCCGGAGGTGCCGCAGGCGCGCTGGACCAACGATGCCGCGCGAACGCAAACAATCACCAATGGAGCGGCGGGCTCCTTTGTTCGTGATATCTATCATCGCGACGGATCTTATCGAGAAAATGCCATCCCAGTAGAGGGTCTTCGCGCGTCGGGTGAAGATTACGCGGACGGGAACGCGGTCTACAACGTGCCGCTCAATGGAGGACTGGAAGATTCGACCGCGACGTTCATCCCACCCGTCAAAGGTAAACTAACGATCGCTCTTGCCAATTCGACTATTGATCGCACCGAATGGTTTACGGAGCGTTCATGGTATCCGACTCCCCTAGCGTTGGCGGGTGACACGGTTCAAGACTACGGGTCGGTCCGGATTCCGGTGCAATGCAAAGTTCCGAAACGTTATGGGAGTACTGTGACGGAGCTCGTCGAACTCAGATCGCGCCTCGATATAATTGTTGGCGAAGTAGAAATAACTGAGCGCGCATTGTTTCTGGCCCCGTCTTATGGGCTTCTTTGTCTGCTTACGATAGACGATGTGAGCACATACTATGACTATGAGACTACTGACTTTAGCGGTTCCCCGCTCATGGCATCGGAGGCGATCGAGGCGCTAAGCCTTCAAAGAGAGAGTGGTTCTTCCAGGGCTCTAGCTGCCGCAGCGAGCGCTGCCCTTCCGCTTGACGCCAATCTTGTCGAATGGAGGGGGATGGGCCGAATGAAAACGACAAAGGAAATTGTTGAGTCGTTAAAGCGAATGGGGAAAGCACATTGAAGCACTCAACAGGGTGCGGAGTGTTGGCCCTTGTTGTATTGACGGGTTGTATGGGCTCGCAGGGGCCTGCCGGCATTCCACAGGTGTTATTACCTCATGCCTCGACCGATACCGTCGCGGTATCCTTTTCGATCGTCGTCCCCGGCGGCCAAAGCGTGGCCGCTCATGCGGGGCGGATTGCACCTAGTTATATCTCACCCAGCACGCAATCTGTCGCCATTGCTGTGGATGGAAAGCACGTGATCGCAGATGTCGATGCATCGGCACGTATCTGTAGAACCAGACCAAGGCGTTCTCGTGTGTGTGTCGTCGATGTGTCGGCGCCACCTGGCAAACAGACTTTTCTAGTGACTGCGTTTGACGAAAGTCATGGACGTGGAAGTATACTCGCCCACGGTGCAATCGACGAGACGATTGGGAATTTGGGGGGCATTTTAACGTTTCGCTTACCGGACAGCCGGTATCCATCCGTCTCTCTGTGGAGAACCTTTACCCGCCAGCTGGGAAAGCAATAGCCTCGGATGTCGTTGTGCACGTTCTCGATGCAGACGGGAACACGATTATTGGATCCTACGGCGCAAACGTCACACTGAAGGATAGCGATGCGAGCGGATCCACGACGCTCTCGACGACGACGCTTTCAAGATCCTCAGAGCGGGTGACGCTTGCCTACGACGGGTCGAGGCTTTCTCGTGCAAAGTTATCAGCAAGGATGCCCGGCCTTTCTCCTTCAATCGCGATTTTCGAGCCGACGCCCACAACAGTCGCTCAATATTTCGGACCCGGTCTTCCCACCGGCAACGGGAACGTCATAAGCGTTGGCTTGTGGGATTTATGTCTCGGTCCGGATGGCAATATTTGGGCGACAGGCGACACGGCTGGCACCATCGAGAAGTTTACGGCGAACGGTACTTTTCAAACCTACCCGGTTCGCACGAACAGTGGGCCTGCAGGTATCAGCGTGGGCTCCGATCACGACCTTTGGTTTGCGGAACATCTAGTCGGCAAAATTGGAAGGATCACGACGGCTGGGGTCGTTACGGAGTACGACGTTCCCAAAGCAAAAGGCGAGCTATCGCGCCCGAGTTGGACCACCTTGGGCCCTGATGGCCGAACATGGTTCGTCGATACCCGACTTGGAACTGCCGGCTCGATCAACTCCAGCGGTAAGATCCGGATTTATCCCCTGCCGACGAATTCCGGGCCGATGGAAATTGTCACTGGCCCTGACCGCAACCTGTGGATTAGCGACGCCGGACTTAACGCAATCCTCGTGCTTTCACCGACTGGAAAACTCGTCGCGGAGCACAGGCTCCGTACGGCACAGGCAGGGCTATTTGGGATTACCGTTGGGCCTGACAAGAATATTTGGTTCACGGAAATGACAGCACATATGATTGGACGAATGACGACAAAGGGTGACGTAACAGAAATTGCTACTCCGAGCGAAACCTCGGCTCCGCTCAATATCGCGGCAGGTCCGGATGGCAACGTTTGGTTTACCGACAGTGGCACGAGTTTCTGGGATCTCAATGGACAAATTGGCTATGTGACGGTCGACGGATCGACGATCCGCGAGTTTTCCAATGCCACTTACCCGGTCGCACATATACGTGATCTCGTATTCGATTCAAATGGAGCTTTGTGGTATACCGAGTTTGGCTTGAACTTCGCATCCAGTGCGCTCGACAAGATGATTTATTAGGCAAAAGGAGACTGTATGTCAGAGAGGCCAAGTCAAGAAAACGTATGCTATCACGAATACTGATTCGAGTCTTTCTTTCAATATGCTCGCCGGGCGATGGGGCAACTAATCTCCGCAAGCAAAGCTCTCCGCCTCGGGAGAAGCGGCACGACCCAGCTACGGACTTGTGCCGCCAATGACCACGATAACCACCGCCTTGACGAAGCTTTTGAATATCCGCGCGCCGATTGTCAATGCACCGATGACCCCTGCTGCGGGCGGCGAACTTGCGCGCGCAGTTGGTGATGGCGGCGGGTTCGGTATGCTCGGCTTCGACGAGGACGAGAGCGAAGAAGAGATTCTAGCGCAGATTGCCATCTTACGGCGCGACGGCGTGCGCGATTTCGGCATTGGACTGGCTGCGTGGGTTATCGAGTGTCGCCCACAACTGCTCGAACTGGCAATCGCGTCGCGCCCAAGACTCATCAGCATCTCCTTCGGCGATCCCTCACCGTACATCAGCAGAATTAAAGCCGCCGGTATCATTGCTTCGTCGATGGTGCAAAGTCGCGCATGGGCGCGCATTGCGCTTGATGCGGGCGCCGACATCCTCGTCGCACAAGGCACCGAAGCCGGCGGTCATACCGGCAGCGTCGGCACGCTACCGCTTTTGCAGATCGTCCTCGACTTAACTGATAAACCCGTGCTAGCAGCCGGCGGCATCGCGACGGGCCGGGGCGTAGGCGCTGTCCTGGCGGCTGGCGCGGCCGGTGCGTGGATTGGCACGCCGTTTCTCGTCGCGCGCGAGAGCCGCTCACCAAATACCGCGCAGGCGCGCATCCTCATTAGCGACGAAACGCAAACGATCAAAACGCACGTCTACGATCGGTTGCAGGAAAAGCCGTGGCCGGAGGAGTTCGGTGGACGCGCCCTGAGAAACCCCTTTGCAGAGCAGTGGGACGGTCGCGAAGACGAGTTGATGAAAACGCCAGATGCTGTCGCCGAGTTTAACGACGCAAAGGCAGTGCGTGACTACGCGAGAGCGTACATCTACGCTGGTCAATCCGTTGGTTTGATCAATAAAGTGGAGGGTGCGGCCGAGATTGTCGAGCGCCTAGCGAGCGCCGCCGCCCAACGACTCATTGCGTGCGGCGATTTTTTCGCAGACGCTTGAGCGAACAGCTGGAGCACGGGACTGAAAGCGGCGTTGAGAACGAACACTATTGATTCAATGTGACAAAGCCTAAGATGTAGAAGGTGACGCGTAGTAGCCAAGGCCGCCGCCTTCTTTGAGCAAAGTCCGGTGCCTTTGTCCGGAGTTCGCCGCTTTGCCAACATCGCATCTCATGCTTGACGGCGGCGGAATGCTATTGTCTCGCTATGCAAAAGCCGCCAGGATAACCCTAACAACCGCTGGGGCTATCTAATCATGTAACTCTGTTGGAGCGATAAAGGTGCGCGATAGAACGGTGAACCGCGCTCTCGGTCTCTCATCGTTGAATCGACGCGGCGTACCGTGTCACAGAATTGCTCGCACTCACTCCCGCTGGGGAACGGATGATCGCTCGATGGAGCAAGGCAGCATTTGTTGAGCTAACGTTAGACTACATTCTGTCAGGCGAGCGGCATCACGGGTGAGTCGGATGGTGAAACCAACAGCGCGCCATAAGAGGTCAGATAATCGACGCATCCGCCACAGGGTACAGCCGAGTCGCATTTCGCATAAACCAAGGAGTTCAGCAATGTCAATCATGTCGTTTAGCATCAATGTCCATGACGTTGAACTCGACGATCTCAAAGACCGCGTCGCGAAGACACGGTGGCCCGCGGCATTTACCGACGACGTGTGGGCCTACGGCACAAACATCGAGTACATGCGAACGCTCGCATCGTACTGGAAGGACGAGTTCGATTGGCGGAAGCAGGAGCGCGCCCTTAACGATCTTGCGCAAGTCACCTTGGAGCTAGATGGACTGCAAATCCACGCTTTCCATATCCGCTCGCACCGGCCGGACGCGATTCCTCTGCTGCTTTGTCACGGCTGGCCTGGAGGTAATGTTGAGTTCGCAAAGATCCTGCCTTTGCTCGTCGATCCGCAGGACCCTTATCTGCCTGCATTTCACGTTGTGGCGCCTGCGATGCCGGGCTACGGCTTTTCGACGCCCTTTGACAAGCCAGGTATGGGAATCGGATGGGTTGCCCGCCTTTGGGCAGATGTCATGAAAAGGCTTGGGTACGAGCGGTTCGGCGTTCAGGGCGGCGACTGGGGAGCTTGGGTTGCGATCGCGATATGCCGCGAGAATGAGGAACGCGTCATCGGGGCTCATCTCAACTACGTGCCGCCGCGTTACATGCCGACGCCCGGCGAGGATGGAGGTGTGATCACTCAGGAAGAACGGGCATCCGTCGACAGGCGTGCGCTGTGGAACGAGGCAGAATGGGGCTATGGTCATATCCAAAGCACGAAGCCACTGACTCTTGCGTATGGCCTCGGTGATTCTCCGATCGGCCTAGCAGCCTGGATCATAGAGAAGTTCCACGGCTGGGCGGATACTGCAAAAGGGTTCGAATCCGTCTTCACGATGGATGAACTGTTAACCAACATTTCGATCTACTGGTTCACGAACACCATCGGTCCGTCGGTCCGTCTTTACAAGGAGTCGAAAGCGGAGCTCGCGTCAGCATCGCTACCCACGCGGAAAGTCGCGACTCCTTTTGCTGTTGCGTCGTTCCCGCGCGAACTGCCATTCTGGCCTCGTAGCCAGGCCGACAAGTTTCTCAACATCCTGCGATGGACCGAAATGCCTGTCGGAGGGCACTTTGCTGCAATGGAGCAACCCGAGGTGCTCGCCTCGGACATCCGTGCGTTCTTTGCGATAACGAAAGGCTAGGCGCCTCTAATGTTTCTTCGTTGAATCACCTGGGCATCGTGCAAACCGACGGCGCGCGCTCCGATCTTTTCTGGCCGAGAAATGTCGACCGGCCTATTGCGCGCCGTCAATAATGTCTTTTCGGAGTGCGTGGAATCATCGTTGCTACGCCTCGACCTCGCTCAGCGCGTTTGCCGCGCTCTGTATTTCTGGTAGTGGCACTGCAGATGGAGGCCACACTATGAGTTATATTGTATCAATTAGAATAAAAGCCATCTAACCCCTGGAACCTTGGCCAATCGACGCGCGGCGCGTTTACAGGAGCGATCTTTGCGATACGCGAAACGCGCGGTCCATGGCGAAAATAGCATGCATGCTCTTTTTGGCAGTCGCAATTCCCGGCCCTGCCCGCGCCGCTGTGTCGTGGTTTGCGCCCGCGACGACACACGTATCGGTTCAAGATGTCGCGTTTACAAACGAGGGTGCAGCGCTAAAGGGGACTCTGTATCTTCCAGACGTTGGACACAAGGTGCCTGCCGTCGTTGTGTTTCACGGCGCATCGGAACCGCTCGCCAATACGGAGCTCTATCGCCACTTGCGCGAAGGGCTGCCGCAGATTGGGATTGCCGTGCTTGTATTTGATCGTCGCGGTAGTGGCGCTTCGACGGGATCCGAGAAGGTTTCTTATCAAACCTTAGCTGACGATGGCATCGCGGGCGCGGAGGCGATTCGGCAACTCCCGACGATCGACGACTTGCGCGTGGGATACTGGGGTATTAGCCAGGGTGGATGGCTCGCGACCATAGCGGCAGCGCACGATCAGCGAGCGGCGTTTGCAGTGGCGGTGTCGACGCCGCTGACTTCGGCGGAGTTTCAAATGGAATTCGCAATGTCGAATCGCTTACATATCCTTGGCTACAGCCAGGGCGACGTTGACGATATGCTCGTCGCATGGCGGAAGTTGGACGGGTACTTTCTGGGCTTGAACGATCGCGCAGCCGCAGTTGAGGCTCTCGCGAAGATCGAGACCAAGCCGTGGTTCGAACTCATGTATTTGCCGAAAGGTTCATCTGTGTCACTGGATCCGACAAAATCGGCTTGGCGAGGGCAGATGGATTTGGACCCTTTTGCGACGGTGCAACAGATAAAGATACCGATCTTGTTCATTTTGGGTAGTGAGGATCCTTGGATTCCAGTTAGACAGACGGTCGCGCGCCTACAGGAGGCGGCGCGAACGCATTCAAACCTGCAATTCGCAGTAATCCCGGATACGAACCACCTCATGATGACTCCGTCTTCTAACGAGCAGATGAATGACGCGGATCCAAATCAAATCGCCGTCGAGACGCCGCAATCGTCGGCCTATTTCATGCTTTTAGCCACGGAATGTGTCAATGGGTTTGAGGCCACGAGTGTTTGGAAATGTTACGCCGCGAACTCGGGCCGGTTGATGTAGGTGATCGGCGCGAGCTTAGGCGGTTGCGGTTGTCCGCGGACAAAACGCTCGGGGTGCGCCTTCCACGCGTCGAGCAAGATTAGGCTTCGTGCGGCGCTGCGTTCGTTGGCGCGGCCATGATGAACGTCGCTCGGTGTTAACAACGCGATGCCGCTGTGCCGGTGATCGTCGTTGTACCAAGCCATGAGCCGGCGCACGTACTCTCGAGCCTGTTGGATGTTCGCAAAATGGCCGGGGAATGTTGGTGCGTACTTAAGCGTCTTGAATTGCGCTTCGCTATACGGATTGTCGTTCGAAACATGCGGGCGCGAGCGGCTTTTCGTGATCCCGAGATCGGCGAAGAACTGCGTGAGCGTCTTCGAAGTCATGGACGGGCCGCCGTCGGCGTGTACGGTTAAGCGTTTTGGATTAACGCCCTCGCGCGCGATGGCTGTGGCAAACAGCGCCTCTGCAAGTGTTGCACTCTCGCGCGTTTCAAGCCGCCAAGCAACGACGTAGCGACTGAAGACGTCGAGAACGACATACAGGTAGAAATACGTCCATTTCTGCGGCCCGAGCAACTTGGTAATGTCCCACGACCAAACTTCCCTCGGCGCCGTGGCGGCGAGCTCTGGCTTTACGCGAGCTGGATGGATCGCCTGGCGGCGACGTTCGCGGGTTTCGCCTGCGCCGCGCAGCACGCGATACCACGAGGAAATCGAACCGATATACGTCCCCTCGTCGAGCAATGTCGCATAAATCTCACGGACGCTTAGATCCGCAAACCGATCGCTGTGCGAAGCATCGAGCATCGCCTGTCGTTCCTCCTCGGCAAGCCGGCGCGGCGCAGCGCTTGAACGCTGCGAAGCGGTGATCGTCGGCTTAGAGCGGCGCTGCATCGTTGCGCGCACCGCTCCAAGATGCCGGCACGCAGCGCGCTCGCCGATCTGCTGCGAAAGCTCCGTCACGATGATTTCGACCGCTCGTCTTCCGCGCTGCTCCCGCTTGCGATCATCTGCAAGAGCGCGTGCGCTTTTCCCAGCGCGGCTACCGTCATCTCGGATTTCTCCAAACGCCGTTTGAGTTTTTCGAGTTCTCGAATCAGTCGGGCGTTTTCGGCAGCTTCCGGATTCGCAGGGCGACCGCGTTTAGCCGGTGCACCGTTTGATAGTTGTTTTCGCCAGTTCGATAGTAGCGAGCTGTACACGCCTTCGCGGCGCATTAGTGATGCGCGGGCAAGCGAGGAAGCTGCACCATCGTACTCGGCTAAGATCCGAGCCTTCTCCGCGGCGGTGAAGATCCGGCGCGTCGCTTTCGAACGTACCTCAGGGTTGGTCGACATGGAAAAGAGCCTTACTCGCCCTCATGAGTTTTCCCGTTTAGCTGGCCTCACCCATCATAGACACAGAGGGCCAGCTGGTTAAGGAGCGTGACGATTGCATTCGCTGGTAAGACCTAGCTGCGGTCGTTCGAAGCACGCGGGACTCTTGCCGCTTTGATATGGCACCGCTCACGACGACCAGCTGCCCTTCGTGGTCTACTGATTCCAAACGATCTTTCGACAGGTAGACAACAATCAAGCGCGGAGGGCAGGATACGTTCACTCTCGCCGTTGCCCAGGGCGGCCCATCCTCATCGGCCCTTCCATCGCTGTTTTTCCGTCTTTAATAGCCCGCGGCTTCGCAGGCTCGTTCGACGGCCGCCAGCGCGTGCAACTCTGTAGTATCGAAGCAGGGGATCGAGGCATCGCCCTGCTTCACCAACATTCCAATCTCAGTACAGCCAAGGATCATCCCCTCCGCGCCCTCCGCTGCAAGCCTTTGGATGATGGTCAGGTACTGGGATCGCGAATCCTCTCGGACGACACCACGAACTAATTCGCCGTAGATGACGTCATGGATGATCGCTCGCTCCTCGCAACTAGGTATCAAGACGCGAATTCCCGCGCGCTCCAGCCGTTCTTTAAAGAATGGGCGTTCCATCGTGTAGCGCGTGCCGAGGAGGCCAACCGTCGTTATTTGCGCCGAGCGAATCGCCTCGATCGTCGGGTCAGCGATATGCAAGAGCGGCAAACCTGAGATGCGCTCAATGTCATCCGCTACGGCATGCATCGTATTGGTACAGACAAGCACGAAATTGCACCCCACATCGCGCAGCGCGCCGGCGGCGTTGCCCAGCAGTCGTCCGCTGCCTGCCCAGTCACCCGCCTCCTGAAGCGCCTCGATATCCGTGAAATCGAACGAATATATGACGCAGCGAGCCGAATGAATGCCGCCAAGTTTCGCTTGCGTGGCGCGATTTATGAGTTGGTAGTAGAGCTGCGTCGATTCCCAACTCATCCCGCCGAGCAACCCGATGGTCTTCATGTCAGGCGACGATCAAAAGCGTCGTGCCCTGTTAGTTGCACGAGAAAGCCTACAGAGGGAGAACCGCCAAGGCGGCGCTTGTTACATCGGCAGCCGAGTGCATCCAACTTAGCTAGCTGTTTCAACTCTTACTACCCTGCAATGCGGTCGCCGTTCGGTGGAACGGAAAGATGTCACGGTATGTCGCCCTTTGTGGTTGTTTTTAGTCACGTTGGCGTTCACTGCTTCATGGCTAAGATACGGCCTTCTCCCTTGTGTGTTTTTACTACTATACTATAGCAAATATCTAGTGAAATCGTTCATACCCGGCCCACGACCTCAATGTGAGGCACTTATGAACAAAAAAAGCAATGTCAGTCACTTCGAGCTCAACGCTCGCCTTATCTCGCAGTGCTTGGACGATTCGGCAACGACGTTTCATCGTTGCAACGAACTCGCCCGTGCAAAAGTTCTAACCACAGCGATGGAACGCATCGCCATTGGGAAAAATGGGGAATTCTTAGCGGAGTGCAGAGGGCTGCGTAAGATGGGTTATAGATAGGAAAGCTCAAACCAACTAAAACCACGAAAACGCTTTATTGAGCCGTTAGGAACTTGCTCTCGAGCCCCTCGCGCCGAACAATCGGGTGGTACCGTCGATCAAACGCGCGACCCCGACCCAGTATTCGGGAGCGTCTGATCCCGACGTCGATACGCCTGGGTAGCTGACTCTGGGAAGGCTGCAGCGCGCTTTCGCTGCGCGACCTCCCTCGAGGGTTCGATGAATTTGGCGGGCTTACCGGATTGGGGCATCGCGGGTGCGGCGATTGCCAGGCAAGCTACACAGGGCTTTCTTCGTGCTCGCACTAACGTGTTGCAGTCAATCCGGCCTACTCGCCCGGGTCCTTTGTCATCGAAGTACGGGAGTCTCAAAATGCGCGGGTTTCGGGGTGTCTCAAGGCGATCAATACCATCGCTCGCGAACAGCGGCGCGCTCAGAACGCTGCTCTCGCGCTACGGCGGGCGCAGTTTCGTGAGCAGCAAATGACTGCAAAGATGGCGCTGCATGATCACGCAGCGGCGCGGGCCGCCCAGGCCGAGGCTATGACCGCCGCGGTGGAGCAAAGGATCCAAGAGATTTCCAACATCCTCGTGGATGCTTCAGTCAAGAACTTTGCGGTCGACTTTTCGAAATTGAAATCAAAAGTCAAGAACATCGCGTTCGACGCTGCTGGCCTCGATGTACCTGCGCTTAGACCCGAGGAGAGCACCTTTCTTCCCAAACAACTCTCCTTTCTGCAACGGTTAATTCCCGCCATCGTACGGAAGCACGAACAGGCTATCGCAGACGGAAAGGCAAGCTACGATCAGTCGATCAAGAACTACGAGGAAGACGAGCAGCGGCGAGTGCAGTCGCTCGCGAAAGCGCAGGCCGATCACGAAGCACGAGTCGAAGCCGCGCGTCAACGAGTCGCGGCGACCAACGCTTCGATGGATTCGAATGAGGCGGACTACCGCGCCCACGTACCGGAGGCAGTCGTCGAATACTTCTCGATGGTCTTCGAGGACGACGCAATCGAGGACAGGTCCCCGGCGAGCTCCAATGGCGTAAGCTGGCATGCCATTGCCGCATCGGTTGTACCAGTATGCGCTGGCGCATTCGGGATGGCGGACCGCCGACGTCGTCGAGGGCGGCGAAAGTTTTACGGCGCTCTCGGCTGGGCTACAACGCGCGCTCTGGCGCTTAGGCGGTGCACTCGGAGAGCACCGCACGATAGCCTTTCGGCGGCGTTTAAGAATCTGCCCGATCGTGAGCGGCGCGAGTGGACGAGCCGCTACGCGGCGTTGTGTGCGCACTACGGGATGCGCCCCTCTCGCAATAACCCTGGCGAATCGCACGAGAACGGCAGCATCGAGTCACGCAACGGGTCGCTCAAGACGGCGCTGCGCCAAGCGTTGCTCTTGCGCAGTTCGAGCGATTTCGACGATCGGCCAGCCTACGAAGCATTCATCGAGATCATCGTTCAGCGCATGAACGCACGCGCAGAGAAACGCCTGGTTGTCGAGCGTGCCGCACTACGCCCGTTGCCGGCGCGCCGTACCGTGGAGTTCGACGAACTGGCCGCGCGCGTGAGCAAGTATGGCATCTTCACGGTAAAAGGCGAACAGTACGGTGCGCCAAGCCAGCTTGTGGGTCATCGCTTGAGCGTACGAGGAAGTTCTTGCAAATGTAAATCAGCGCTTGACCATTTATGGCAGTCGCAGCAACCCGGTGGTGCTAATCGGCCACGCGTTGACGGGTACAAGCCGTGTGCGCGACTGGTGGCCCTCTATCGTTGGTGAGAGTTGCGTCTTTGATCCTAACGACTGGTGCATAATTGGGATCAATGCGTTAGGAAGTTGTTATGGGTCGACCGGACCCGACTCGTACAGAGAAGTATTTCCGCGCATTACCGTGCGGGATATCGTGCGTGCGCAAGCGCGCGCGCTCGACGAACTAGGGTTTTTGCGGCTCGAGTTCGTCGTGGGTGGCTCGCTCGGGGGCATGCAGGCGCTGCAGTGGGCGCTGGCTTTCCCCGAGCGAGTCCAAAATGCCGTAGTAGTCGGCGCTCACGACCATTTCAGTGCGTTTGGTATTGCACTCAACGCGATACAACGCGAATGCCTTGCTCTTGACCCTCTCAGAGGTCTGCGAACGGCGCGAAAACTCGCCATGCTAACCTACAAAAGTGACGCGATACTAAGACGCCGGCATGGCCGGCTTCCAGATCGTCAAGGTCGCCATTTCTTCGACGTTGAGGGCTACCTCGACTACCAGGCCGACATCTTCGAGAATCGCATGGACGCCGCCACATATACGTCGCTAACGCACGCTATGGACTCGTTTGATGCTCGAACGAACGTGGACCATGCTCCATCGGTCGCTCCGCACATAAGTTTTGTTGGCATTTCCTCAGATTGGCTATTCCGTCCCCAGGATGTGCGGGCCGCCGCGATCCGGTTAGGCTCGCTTGGGCACTCCATATGCCATTTCGAGTTTAAAAGTGATCATGGACACGATGCCTTTCTCGCCGAACAAGCCGGATTGGCTGTCTTCTTGGAACGAGTGCTAAAGCTAAATCAACAGCAGTATGTCCGTCAGCAATTGCCTCGACGCCGCACGCAGTAAGGGGAAAAGCGACATCATCACCGCCAGCGCGCACACACGCTATCGAACCTTCGTAACCTTAAACAGCAACCGAGCCTCTTTACCGAATGCGGAGGGGCTCTGACATTCAAGGAGTGTAACTCATGCCGCTAACAACAAACGGGCCACTCTTCAAGACAGGGCTTTTCCACGCGAGCCATTTGGAGCGGACAAGAGCCTTGCCTGATTACCGGGGCCACGATTCCACCGATATATCAAACGTCGACATTTACTCTGCCCGCGATCGGCGAAAGCAAAGGATATGATTACTCAAGAACGGCGAACCCGACCCGCAGTGCTCTCGAAAAGCAGCTAGCCAATCTCGAAGGCGCACGTTTTGGATGCGCGTTCGCATCTGGAATGGCCGCGATCGCCGGGGTTACAGGTCTATTGTCGTTTGCCGACCACGTCATCGCAGGGCACGAAATATACGGTGGGACCGTCCGCCTTTTCGATACGATGCTCGCTCGATACGGGATCGAAGTCACCTATGTCGACATGAGCGATATTGAGGCTGTCCCCAGCGCGATTCGGCGAAACACGCGCATATTCTGGGTGGAGACCCCGAGCAACCCGACTCTCCGAATCTCGGACATCCGCGCAATCGCCTTACTGAAACGCGCGGGTCAGATCCTAGCTGTTGATAACACCTTTGCGACGCCGTTCTTTCAATCACCGATCTCTATGGGCAGCGACATCGTAGTTCACTCGACTACGAAGTATATCAACGGGCACAGTGACGTCATCGGCGGGATCGCAATAACTGACGATCCCGAACTTCATCGAGACATAGCCTTTATTCAAAATTGCATGGGAGCTGTCCCAGGCCCTTGGGATTCATTTCTCACATCACGTGGAGTCAAGACGCTGGCGCTGCGTATGCGGGCGCATGAGCGCAATGCTCAGGCAATCGCAGAGTTCTTAAAGGGACGAGACGATGTGACCCAAGTTCATTACCCCGGCCTACGAAGTCATCCACAGCATCAGCTCGCAAATCGTCAAATGAGCGGGTTTGGCGGCGTATTGTCATTCGTCGTTCGCGGCGGAGTGGAACGCGCGCGAGAGATTGCCCGTCGCACAAAGCTGTTCAACCTGGCGATCTCTCTTGGCGGCATCGAATCTCTAGTATGCCATCCGGCAACTATGACGCACAGCTCGGTTCCAAGCGAAACACGCGCCGCATTAGGAATCACGGGCGACCTGCTCAGACTTTCCGTCGGACTTGAGGATCTCGATGATTTGATCGAGGACTTGGGCACCGCGCTGGATATGGCGGAGCTTGCATGCGAACGCCAGGTATCGCAGAGTGCTGAATGGCGTTGATTTCCCATACCCACATTGTCGTCGCTGACGAAGTGACGTGCGTCGACGGGGATTGTGCGCCCTTTGCCGGCCAGGTGAGAATTCACCGAACGCTGCCCGTCGTTTCGACAGCGGGACCAATAGGTGACGAACCCCGACGGTCCCTGATCGTCGGATGTTGGAGCCCTGGTCGGCGCGGAGCATCCTCGGATGACCTCATAACAACCGATTCCTTTGCGTTCAAAGACAAAGCGTAGCGTAAGCCATGAACAAGGATCAGGGGAATATTCTCGCGCTCCTGTCGGATGGCAGACGACAACCGAAAGAAGAGATACGCTTCTGGGCAGACGTGGATGATCGTGCCCTCGCAATGGAGCTAACCGATCTCGTCGTCCGCGGTGCTCTGATATGCGAACAATCGGTTCTCGACGATTATTACACGATCACGCCCATCGGCAGCTCCATGCTTGAGTTAAAGTGAGGGGCGAATTCAAATGTACGCCCAGGTTGTTCATTACCTCGGGCTCGCGTGCGAAAAGTGCGGGCGACTATTAATTCCCCACAATCGTACGACGACAACGCAAGTCGTCGATGAGAACGGGCGTGCCGTTGATTTGACGGGGGATGACAAGCCGGGATCCCGGAGCGGACGCCTCGTCATGTGTTGTAATCGATGCGGCACGGAGACGGCTATTAGCCCTGATGGCTTTTACCGCAGAGTCTCTCGTCAGTCGAACGCGCCGCAAATTGTTAACCCCTGCCTATTGGTCCTGTCGAGCGCTCGAGATTCTGCGCGAGAATCCCCACGGGCACGAACCCGGTCGGGTGCGACGCTTCAAAGTGAGACTCTCGATGTGTGGCGAGAAGGTTGTGTGGAAGGTTTTTACGAGCAAACCACTTCCTCGATCGAATTCCTCAACACTCCCGCAGCAGACGAAGAAGTCGCGGACGTCATTCTTCGCCTCAGATTGGTGACGGACACGAGCGGTACAAGCAGAGCGGCCATCATGGTTTTGGAGCGCCTGTCTCGTGAGAGAGCGGCTGGTCGTGGCGAGTGCGTTTGCCGCCTCGGCAAGCCTCCCACTGCTTAGGCCAGATCGTCGAAAGCCGTCCGTCGGTCAAGCAAGGACACCCGCAAGCGGCGTACGGCTGAGAATCTGGCGTGCGCCGGTTGCGAGGGCGAGCGTGATGCCAGAGACGCCTGCTCGAGGACCAATGGCAGCAACCTGTTCTAGCATCACTCGTAGCGGCGCGGCATTTTCCGGCCGCCGCGTTGCGTTTAATGGAAAATCTACGGCTCGAAGAAACGCTTCCTGAGCTACATCGGTGCCTGCCAACGCCTCCTCGCGGGCGAGATTTGTGTACGCAGACAAGATAACGCGGTCGTCGAGTTATAGTTCCCGCGCCGAGTCGATTGATGCGAGGTAGGCGTCGCGACCGCTGTCGGGTTGTTTGCACCGGAACAATAGCATTCCTTTCGTGGCCGTTAGGCATACGTCATTAAATGGCGTCCGCCAAGGCTTTGATACGTTGATACGATTGCTTGGGATCCAGAGAAAGCGTAGTGCTTCAGAGCGCCAGCGCCCATAGCCGCCCGACGATGCGGCCCAGGCCGCCGACGGATCGGCGGCGCGTTGCACCCGTCGATTAGCCCTTGGAGCAAGCGAAGACGGCCGAAAAGCCCATAGCCGAAGATGTGCGGGTGAGGCGCGCGAGTTCTCAGGGAAATGCAGCGCACTCAGCGCCGACCGCTCGACTGTATCAGCCCTTCGTTGACAGCTCTCAATACTGGGTAGGTTTGCAATCAACGTAGCCGCGTAAAGGGCCAGGTGGCACGGCGGTGGCACGGACTTCTCCATACGCCGAAGCACCTCGCGGCATATCCTGGACGCCGCACCTCGTGCTGGACGCCCGAGTTGGCGGTGGAATGACCATCAGGACGGGGTGGATTCGCGGGAAGCCGACTGTTAATCAGCGGGTCGCTGGTTCGAGTCCAGCATCCGGAGCCACTTGAAAGCCCCGTCAAGCCTAGCTTTGCGGGGCTTTCGCTTTCTTTTAGGCGTTCCGGGTATGTCAGTCGCCACCACAATCCACCACAACCAGAAGCCGAGGGCTACCGGAGTCAGCCGGTTCGTTCAAGGTCCTCGTCCATGAGTCGGGCGGCCTGAGCCTGCATCCCGGGCGTTACATGGCCGTATATATCTATCGTCGTCTTGATCGAATCGTGGCCGCACATCACCTGCACAACCTCCATCGGCACACCTACGGAAAGCGCGTAAGTGGCCGCCGAGTGTCGTAGGGCATGAAAGCGGATCATCGGAAGCCCAGCGACCGCGAGGAACGGTCTGAAAACGCGGTTCGTAAAATTACTTCGGTTGAGCGGGCACCCCCGAGGCGATAAGAATAGCAAGTGTCGGTCATTTTCTCGGAAGCGTTCGGCGATGTGAGCCGAGAGCGCTCTAAGGGCAACCTTCGTCAACGCCACGGTGCGTTTCGAGCCCTCCGTCTTTGGATCACCTAGTTCCTGATCTTCGCTCAACTGCCTCCGCACGCGAAGCGTTCCTCGTCTTAAATCAACGTCGGACACAGTCAGACCAAACAGCTCCCCTTCGCGGAGCGCAGTAGTAACGGTTAAAATTAGGAGCGCATGGTAAGGCGAAGCCTCCGTCGCTTTAATGAAAGAACGCACCTCGGCATCGTCAAGAATGGAAAATCTTTGGGGCCGGTACCTTGGTGTGTGGCTCGGCAGGAGCGGGACGCGTTCAATATGTTCCTCGTGAAGTGCGTACCGCAGCAGTGCCCGAATCGTCTTATGGACTTTGTCCAGCGTCGAGCTTGTAGCGCCGTGAAATCGCAGTGTACCGAACATCGTCGTGATGTCTTGCGCGCTGATCGCGGTGATTAACGCTCGTCCTAAGATCGGCCGAATGTGTGGGTCAAAGTGGTCTTGATAAAATTTTGCTGTCTTGGGTTTTCGTCTCCTGCGCCTATAGGTTACCAAAACTAACCCGAGCGGGATCCAGGTTCTCAAAGAGCTTCCCCCGTCGGGCGGCCGAATTTCACCTTAACAAGACTGGGAGCCATGCAAGCATCCAGCGCGCGATTCGCTCGGATCGACACACATTCGCGCCGTTACCTCGACGATGCGACGTTTCTCAGACATCGGGCAGCGACGACGCCGTGAACGCTGCTTCTTGAGTGTTGACCCCGGCGTGGAGGCCTCAAGATCTAGAAAGTGTTTACACTGTCATCGCGAGCAAGAGATATCTCCCCGAGCGGTCTGGAGCCGGCGCTTAAGATAAAGCTATGATGTCCGCTTAGTGCAGAACAAAAAACACCAACGACACCGCAGCGAGTGCTAAGAACAGTGTCGGAAACGCGATGTTATAAAAGACGCGCGCACGCACATGCGCCGTCACGGCACCAATGAAGAATGCCACCAATCCCGCCGCCGCGGCGATCCCAATGATCGGTATACCGAAAAGCCCGAGCAGCAGTCCCAGCGCGCCCGCACCTTTGAGGAAACCGAGCGTTGGAAGCCACGAACGAGCGACCCCGACTTCCTCGGAGGTTTTCAAAACAAAGCCGGCTTTGGTAAAGTCAGCAAACGAGGCATAGGCATTTGCCGTGATCGCTAGGCAGATGACTACCGTATGCACGCCACTCATCCCCGTAGCTCCAGAAGCGCTAGGCGTCGCGGATCGGCCACCACGTCATAATGGATGATGCGACTTCCTTTGAATCGCACAATCAGCGCCGTCCGAACAGCTTTGCCGTCACCGATGAGGATGCCGGGTCGGCCGTCGATCAGACCAACCCGCGCACGGCGGGCGTTCGCCTGGAAAAGCCTCGTCTCTGCCACCACGATTTCGACGCCTTCGATGCGGTGCGCAGCTCCTGGTGAAAGAACCTGCGGATCGGCCGTCCTGACCACGGCGGGATCCAGCAGAGAAACTAACATCCTCATATCGCCCTCCCTCGTCGCCTGAAGAAATGCCTCGACGACCTCTCGGGCTTCGGCGGTCGCAATCGCCGATACGGTCGTTTGCTCTCGAACACGCCCTCGCGCGCGGCTTGCCAACTTCTTCGCCGATCCTTCGGTCGTGCCAATGATTCGAGCCACCTCGTCGAACGTGATGCCGAAGGCATCATGCAGCACGAACGCGATGCGCTGCGATGGTGTTAGCTCGCTTAGGACAATCATGAAAGCCGCCGTCAACTCGTCTGCAAGTAGCACGGTATCTTCGTAAGCGTCGTATTCGGTCTCCCGAATCGATTGTACGTCCGCAGGCGTCTCGCGGCGATGGCGCAGCACATCCAGACATAAGCGCGTCGCCACGGTCGTCAGCCACGCCGGCGCATTACGAATCTCGCCCGTGTCCGAGCGCTGAAATCGAATCCACGTCTCCTGGATGACATCTTCGGCATCCGATTGCGAACCGAGGATCCGCGACGCCAACGAGAGCAGCTGAACGCGCTCCCGCTCGAACATTTCCAGCATGTTACCCTAATGACGCTGTGCCAGCAGTAAAGGTGACCTATAAAGCGATAAAGTTGACCTATAATTGAAGCTTAACGCGCACTCCCAATAGCCGTTAAGCTTCGAGTCGCCCTTGGGCGGTTCCGGTTGTTTTCCGGGCTCGCGCGGAGCCAAGCTGCCTGTTTGGCACGACATGCATCGGGCGCGCGATGCTCAGGATAAGTGGAGCTTACCTACCTAGGCCTCTCGGTTACCCCTCGGCGACCACGAAAGCTTCACAGGACCAAGGAGCGCCGAGTGGCAGCAAGCCGCATTCTCCGACTACTAGTAGCGTAAATACATTATGATATCTTTGCAGTGTGAAGGCTCAATTTCGGTTTTTGGATCGGGCGTCCGCACCCGAGTCGTGATAACGGTCGCCCTCTGGGAGACCACTTATGCCGATAAGTCACCCGTATAGCGCAGCTACCGTTCGTCAGCGTGCAGCGCATCCTTACTAACCTCGAGCGACAGGGCGCCGTCGCTTCGCGATCTCGCGGGACAATGCGTGAGGTCAGGCTCAATCCGAGTTATTATGCCCGCCATCGGCTTCGAGGTCCCTTGCTGCGCAAGTCCGAAGGCGATGCTGAACTTTCAACGTTGGTCGAGTGCGAGGCGGCGCCGGCCACGCCGCGTGGGGAAGGCGGTTATGCAAGATGGGGTTCTAATCCTAGCTCATCCATTGTGGATGTTTGTTCTGCTTTCAATTGAAGAGGTGAAAGTGCCGGCGCGTTCCGCTAAGTGGCCGAGTGCCTAGGCCGAGGATACATCGAAGAGCGGATCATAGGACCGTGTCGACCGCACGCTAGAACGAATGGGATCGATGTGACCTTAGCGCCTGCTGACGAACGCTGGAAATTTTTTTGAATTGTTGAAGAATTTTGAGGACCGGGCGGGAGAACAACGCTTGCAATTGTTCAACCCGCTAAGCCGAGTTTGAGGCTATTACAACTGCGGGAATAATGCGACTATGCAAAAGCTAATCGCTTCCCTGGGCTTACTCGCTTTCCTTGGGACGCCGGCTGGCGCGCGACCGGCATCCAATGACGATGTATCGCAGTTGCGAGCGCTCGAGAGTACGTTCGCGACGGCAATGAATAACAAGGATCTAGATGCCGTCATGAGCGTGTACTCGCCCGGGGACGCTCTCTTTGTTTTCGATGTCGTCGGGCCGCCTAGCGTTCACTCCGGCTGGGGCCAATATCGTGAGGCCTTTAAGCACATGTTCGCGGCGATCGACGGACCGCTACATCTCACAATGAGCGACTTGGACGTCACGGCTAGCGGGGATGTCGGCTATAGCCGTAGTCTGCAGCGTGTCTCGGGCGTCCGCGCTAACGGTGGAAAGCTGTTCGACTACACGGTACGCGTGACGGACGTCTACCGGAAAGTCGGCGGTAAATGGCTGATAGCACAGGAGCACTTATCGCTTCCAATCGACCGTACAACCTTCGCACCGCTGCTCCACTCGTCGTTGTCGCCTTAATGCCGTACAACGAAATCGCGTCGACGCGCGCATCGACCGGTATTCTGCTGCTTCGGATAATCGTCGGACTCGCGTTCGTCGTACACGGCTGGCCTAAAATACAGCACCCTGCGTCGTGGATGACGATGACGATGGGGGCGCACGCATTCGCGCCTCCGTGGCTGCAAGTCATCGTCACTATCGTGGAGTTCTTCGGCGGCATTGCACTGATCCTCGGTTCCCTTACCCCGCTCGTCGCAGCTGCGATTCTGATTGACATGGCGGGTGCGATCGTTACCGTCCAGCTGCCGATGGGCCCCCTGGATCGGCGATCCAAAGTCTTTCGAAGTGCCGCTGTTCTACCTAGTTGCGATGCTAGCGTTGTTGCTGACGGGCCCGGGGCAATTTTCGATCGACGCAATGCTTGCGCGTCGTCCTAGTACCAAGTAGGCTTTAGCAGCATCAGCGACAGGATCGCCGTGTACGTTACGAACAGCACAACGAGCACGATGATCACTGGTAACGTGCGGACCTTTCCACCCTGGCTAAGAATTCCGTCCGCCCTAACCTGCCATGGAATCATGATGAGTGCTTGCGCCCCGAGCGCCAGCACGACGACCGCATATGTCGCCACCAGCCACGGGCTCGCGAGAGAGATGCCGGCCATCGCTGCAAGCCAGAAACCCATGAGCGTGCCAACTCCGAGCAGTGGGCCGAAGATCCGTGCTAATCTCCGCCAGGTATGTATCGCTTCAGCTTCTACGCCGGCCGGACTCAGGCAGAGCAGAAACAACCAAAGACTATCGGCAGTGAGACCCAGATATCCAGTGGTCGTGAGAACGACGTGCGTGACAATCAAAAAGGCAAGCATCTATGTGTTCCTCGAGGCTTCGCCGCCTATTCCGTGACGCCGCCCGTGATAAGCGTGATTTTCCATTATTCGAGGAGCTCTTTTGAGCCGTGCCAACGTGGCTCCCTTTGGACAATCTTGCGGCGACCGCTCACTTGTTGGCGATTTCGGTAATAGGTCCTGACACGCGGTTACATCCGAGAAGGTGATTGTCTAAACGCGTGTTGTTCGATGAAGCGCTTCATTCGTTGCATCCGGACATAGCTACGACCGCACCGGTGGCGTGCATCTGCCGAGACGGATGACGCGCGTGCGAAGACGTCTAAAGATGAGCGAGTCGAATTCGTCCGCGTTCCCCTAGCAGCGACAGTGCGATTTTCAGGTCCCGAGCCCGGTCAATCCCTGTTCGTCGAAGATCGGCTCATCCGCGTTGTCGACCGCCCCAGGCTTGAGGTACGCAATCGGCATGAGCGCGGCATCCGGGTGGAATGTGACGGCTTCGGGCTCGTCAAGATTGTCCAAAGGGGGCGTTGAATCTCCGAGGTAAGCGCGTAAAGTTTTATTTATGGGGTTAACCAATGATACGCTGCCTTCTTGCATTTTTCGGGACCCTTGCGCTCGGGCTAATCGCTTGCCTCCCACGTGTCGCGGCGGCCGAAGAAGGTTTTTTTCTCCCGCAGACGATCAAGGTACCGTTCGACGAGACGACTGTACTGCGAAGCCTAGCGCGAGCGACCGAAAATGTGTACTTCGATACGATCGTTCTGAATACCGATACGGACGCGAGTACGCTAAAGACGAGTTTCCGGCTTTACACCGGCACCGGTCGAAAAACTTACTTGCCGGAAGGCGTCGCGCTGTGGCACATCGTGCTGTCGAAGAAGGCGTTGCTCGCGATGATGGAAGACCCAGCCACTCAGTACGAAGTCGGCATCTCCGAGATCGTGCGGGCCTTTAAGAGCGTCGGCAGTTTCCCGGCCGAACGCATCGTCCCTAACGTGGGCTGGGCAAATGCAACGTTCGTGTCGGCCGACGGTCTACTGCTCACGAACTATCACGTCGTGCGAGAACAAGTCGAAGCGCTCGGGCGCGAGGGCGGATGCGCCGGTCGCGTCCCGGCACGATTGATACGTGTTGAAGTTCCCGTGGTGTCCGGAAATCGCATCCTAAGCTGGACGCCGGCGAAAAACGTCGATCTCGTTGCTAACCTTAGTGCCGCCGACTGGCAGGGAGGTCTCGACGGCGCGCTCTTGCGCGTTCGCGACGGCGTCTCGCACGGGTGGTTGCCGATTCGCAACACGCCCCCCGAAACCGGGGAGCGAATATGGCTGTACGGCGATCCATTCTTGACGAACCGAGCAGCGGCGGCATTGGCCGCCCACCACTACCAGAATGCCGACTCGACGCTGCGCGTCTCCCTAGGAAACGTGACCGGGACAAAGGCAGCGGATTTCACGGCCGATTCCGATGGCGTTAGCGGCGACAGCGGAGGCGCGGTGGTCGATAGCAGCGGTCAGTTGCTGGGCTATGATTGGGACATTAGCGGTCAAACTCTCGATCAACGCGTCGCCTCATTCGATGGCGGGGATATCATCGTTCGTGCGTCGGAAACCTTGGCTGCCCTCAAGTCGCTGCCGCCGTGCGCCGCGCCGTGAAAACTCGCCCTAAGGTGGGCCTATGCTGCACGCTCTTCTCGTAGCCGCCACGGTAAGTTGGGCGCTGCCCCTCGACGGCCCGTGGAAGTTTCACACGGGCGACTACGTGCGTTGGGCGGATCCGTCATTTAACGACACCACCTGGGGAACGCAGAGTCTCGCAGCGCCGGCCGGTGCGAATGACGGCGACCAAGGCATCACCCACTTCGCTCCGGGTTGGGAAGCACAGGGATTTGGCGGTTACCAGGGCTTTGGTTGGTATCGCATCCGCGTTGACGATCCGCTTCTCGCGCGGGGTGACATCGCGCTGGCCGGCCCTACAATGGCTGATAGCGCCTATCAAATCTATGTCGACGGGAGGTTGATCGGCGGAATCGGCGCGTTTAGCAGCACAAGGCCTCTGGCATACGCCATACATCCGGCAATGTTTTCGATACCGCACGCGCACCGATCACTGCTGGTCGCCGTACGCGTTTGGATGGGGCCGTGGGTCGCCGGCCCGCAGGCTGGCGGCATGCGCGTGGCTCCGATCATCGGCAACGCGACGGGCGTTGGGGATGCCTACGCCGTTGCGTGGTTCGAGAAGATCCGCGCGTTTTCGCTGGAGATTGCCCAAACGTGTTTTTTCGTGCTGCTCGCGATCGTTGCGTTGTCGCTCGTTCCGCTGCAGCCGAACAAGCGTGGCCCGGTTGCCCTCGCCATCGCGCTGCTTCTGACGGCAGCGGAACGCGCGCATTTGACGGTGCTCTGGTGCCTCAGCATCGAGAGCATTCCGACGTTCTTCGTGATTAGCACGTTGCTCGTCCCGGCAACGCTCGGCGCGTGGCTCTTGGCCTGGACGTATTGGCTGGAACTAGACAAGCCGCGCCTCGCCTATGCGACCACCGCCCTAACCATCCTTTACGTAGTGACTGAGTTTCTCAGGCGGCCCTCACTTAACGGCGGCATTCTGCCCGGCTTTGCCCCGATCGCCGCAGCGTTGTCGCCGATCGAGCGGTACGTGTTTCTCGCGCTGCTTCTGCTCATCGTTTACGCCGGGTTTCGCGAACGTCGCCGGGAAACGTTGCTTGCTCTTCCCACGATCGTTCTCATCGCTATCGGGCAATTCGGCGCCGAACTTGCGCGGCTCGGCATCCCGGGGATCTGGTTCCCGTTTGGTATGGGTGTCTCGCTGGCAAACTACGCCTACCTCATCTCAAACGTAGCGATCTTCGTCCTGCTCTGGTCAAAAGACGCATCGCGGCCGGTAGCGAGGGAGTTCATTCAACAATGATCACGTTAAATCATACGATCGTATTTTCCAGAGAAAAAACCACCGCAGCGACGTTCCTGACGGACATACTAGGCTTGCCGCCCGCAAAGCCAGTAGGGAAGTTTATGGCGGTGGAGTTAGCCAACGATGTCACACTGGACTACTCGGACACCAATAGGCCGATCGCAGGGCAGCACTACGCTTTCCTATTGAGCGACGAAGAATTTCGATCGCGCCTTCGAGCGCATCAAGCAGCGTAGCGTCGTGTATTGGGCGGACCCATTCCACCAACAGGAAGGCGTCGTCTACGCTTCCGAGCGAGGGCGAGGACTGTACTTCGATGATCCCAGCGGGCACAACATGGAGATATTTACACGATGAGAAGCCTGAGGAGTCGCCCGAAAACGCTTAGCAAGTGTGGCAGTGTGGCGATTAGCAAGAGGAGGGCGTCTTTGTTGCACAGCGCTAGCGAAAAGGGTGAGGCGACGGCGCGCGGTCTTTTGGCGGTGCTCGCGCTTCTCGCCGGGTGTTCGGGGAAGACACTGCCGGCAACGGCCGCCGTGCCTACGGGCGAAGCAACGGCGATTTTCGTAGTAACGATCCCTGGGGGAGCCTTGCCCCATTTCGTCTCGCCAAGCACTGGCTCCATCGTTATCAAACTTTCAGGCAGGAGGCTCTTAACGATGGACGTCGCGGCATCGTCGCGACGTTGCGCACCGGCTAAGAACGACGCGCGCATCTGCTCCGCGAGCGCCAGTGCGCCCAGCGGGATGCAAACTTTCGACATCTCAACGTTCGACGGACCCAACGGCCGCGGCAATCGGCTGGGGTCGGAAAGCATCACCGAGAAGGTGAGATCGGGACAGGATCAGCGCATTCGCATCGCATTGACTGGAAAACCCGCCAGCCTTACGCTGTCGCTGCGAGACGCCTACCCGCTGGCCGGTCGGCCTACGAGGACTGCGGTCAGCGTGTCGGCGCTTGATGCAGATGGGAATGTGATAGTCGGCTCGTACGGCACGGCGATCGCCCTTCGCGATAGCGATACATCCGGTGCCACAACGCTCTCGTCAACGAGCGTATCCGAATCGTCGGGGCTGGTGACGCTGGCGTACGACGGCGCGCCCTTGCTCTCAGCGAACGTATCGGCGAAGGCTTCGGATTTGTCCCCTGCCGCGCAACCCTTCGCTCCGAGTCCGACGACCATCGCGCAATATAGTGCTCCAAGAGTCCCAACAAAAACGAGACCATTGTCGATGGAGGTCTGGGATCTCTGCGCAGGTCCGGACGGCAACATTTGGGCGACTGGAGCGGCAACGGGCTCCATCGAGAAGGTCGATCGCGAAGGGCACTATACGACATACCCGGTCCTTTGGACCGGGCCGGTGGGCATTAGCGTCGGCGCCGACGGCAACTTATGGTTCGCGGAGAGCCGGGTCGGCAAGATCGCCAGAATCACCACGACCGGCGTCGTCACGAGCTTCGCCGTTACGAAGAATAATGGCGGCAGTTCTGCGCCGAGTTGGACGACGCTAGGACCGGACGGCCGAACATGGTACGTCGATGAGGGATTTCACGCGCTCGGCTTAGGTGCGATCGACGCTACGACGGGCGCGATCGTGAAGTTTCCGCTACCAGAACATTCCGTTCCGGTGGAAATCGTCGGGGGTCCGGACGGTAATCTATGGATCACCGATGGAGGGCTGAATGCTATCGTCGTTGCGTCGACCGCCGGCAAGGTTCTCGCCGTTCATAGATTGCCGACGTCAAACGCGGGACCATCGGGCATCACCGTGGGGCCGGACAAGAATATTTGGTTTTCGGAATTCGTAGCGAACCGGATCGGGCGTATCACCACGGACGGCGCAATCAAGGAGTGGTCCATTCCCACGGCCTCCGCTGGTCCGGTCAACGTTGCCGCCGGCCCTGACGGAAACGTGTGGTTCGCAGAATCGGGAGGCGCATTCTGGGATCTGGCAGGCAAGGTTGGATATATCACGCCTGACGGCTCGAGGATTCGCGACTTTCCTAGCCCAACATTGGGTCACGTTCACGACTTAGCCTTTGCTTCAAACGGCACATTGTGGTATTCCCAGTTCGTTCTAGGAGATAGTTCGCTCTCGGCATTTATCTATTGAGCGGCCCCGCTTGGCCGAAATTAACCGGCGGTAACTAGTCGTGTATGAACGCAGCGAAGGCCGCCGACTCTTACCTCCTAGCTTGCCTCATCGCGTCAGATGCATTCATCAGTTTTAATAAGGAGCACTCTTCCATGCCTCATATTTTCAAGATCGCGTTTATTTGGATCCTTTTGTTCGCGCCCGCTTTCGCAGCGGATGCGCCGCCACTGTCACCTGAGCTTCAAACTCTGAATAAATCGGTCGGTAAGTGGATTTACCATGGGGAGAATCTGCAAACTGCGTATACCAAGGCTGGGAAATGGAGTTGGGAAGTAGATTGCGGGTGGTCCGCCAATCACGTTTATGTGCTTTGCAGCTTCGTAATGCATTGGCCAGAAGGAACCGACCATTCAGTATCGGTCTCCACATATAACGACGTGGATAAGGCCTATTGGCACTATGAGGTTCTTGACGACGAGAAGGGCAACAAGCCCGTAGTTTCTCGGATGACTATCGTCGGCGATACATGGACCGATGCTACTCAGAATGCGGATGCTAATGGTAAGACGGCTCCTCTTTACCGCGTTGTCTACCAGTACGCTTCATCCACAAGAGTCGGGGTGAAGTTCGAGATATCCAAGGATGCTATCCATTGGACTACGCTCGGTCAGGGGGAGGGTGTCAAGCAGCCCTCACTCTAAAAACAACGTCCCATGGACGACGTTTCACTGCGTGTCGCGCATCGTAAAATATGGTCGATGCCGAAATACTGGCCGCTCTCATTCGCGTCGCTTGCAAGGTCGCTCGTCGTGTCGGACTGCGCATCTGCAACCCAGCCGTCGTCGCCGCGCGCATCTTTTCAGGGAATCGGCTGGATAGCGGCGAGATCCGCTGGAGCCAACATTTCGGCGGCAAAATGTCATTTTGAGGGTCTCGATAGCGCTGGCGGCGTAGCGTAAACTACTTGACTACTTGTAACGATTTGAACCGGCCATTGTCGCAAGAGCATACAAGCTTGCTAGCGATGCGTCCAACTAAGAACTGCGAGAGGCTTTCGTGCTGACGACACGTTTGCCACTAAGCTCGATCATACGCCTCGCGCGCCGCATAGATGGCGTCGCGTTGTTCGCGCGACCACTCCCTCAGCGCGTGCAGGTGCGCGTCGAGTCCGCGACCGACCTCGGTGATTTCGTATTGCACCGTCGCACCGCAGAACCCGTTGCGCGGCGACAGATTAGGCCATCGCGTTCCAAGCCGCGCAGCGTGAGCGTCAACATGCGCCGGCTAATCCCGGGGATGCAGCGATCGAGGTCGGCGAAGTGGCGTGGCCCGTTTCCGAGGAGCATGATGACATCCAGCGTCCAACGCCCCCCAATCCGCCCAAGTATCTGGCGAATGGGGCATTTGACCTCATCAGCATCTGCCGCGTCTCGATCGCGGCGGTCACGAAGTAACATTGGTGTACCTTCTGTTCGGCGCGGCTTGCATCACTTAGTATAACCCAATGGAGACGAAAAACGTTGGCGATTATACTTCCCTCACGAAGCGTTACCTCGCCCTCTGGAACGGCGAGAACGAGGAAGCTCTTCCTATCGCTATTCGGGAACTTTGGGCGGATGACGGCGCCCACACATCGCCACGAATAGCCGTTCGCGGTTTCGAGGAGCTCGAAGCGCGGGTGGCACGCTCGTGCCAGCGCTGGATCGTCGAGGAAGGCTGCCGTTTCCTTTCAAGGGACGACGCGAGCGGCCACCACAACATCGTGCGATTCAGCTGGGAGATGATCGATAGCCATGGTAACGTCGAGTCGGTCGGCACCGAGGTACTCGTTCTGAACGAAGTCGGACGCATTTCAAATGCGTATCAATTCATCGAACCGTGACGAGTTAGCCCCGCGGTAGTGTCGCTTGCGGGTACCGAACCAAGCGAGGCGTACTTAGCCGCGGGCAATAGCCGGCCGGTTCGAGAGTGCACGAACGAGCAAAACTGCCGCGGCATAAGGATGGCAAAAACTGTCGCTGCGACCGCTCGCATCTTGAGGATGCAATAGTCGGCTCTCTCCTTAAGGCGGAATCACGATGAATACAGAGATCAGCGTAGTCGATCCCCATCCTCGGAAGCGCGTTCCGGTGCTCGATTCGGAGATGAGCTACATCGACGTCGGTAGCGGTTTGCCGATTGTATTTCTGCACGGGAATCCAACCTCGTCGTATCTCTGGCGAAACATCATTCCTTACACCAGCGACTTCGGTCGCTGTTTAGCCCCCGATCTCGTCGGCATGGGCAGTTCTGGTAAGTCGCCATCGCGGGCGTATCGGTTCGTTGATCAAGCCCGTTATCTCGACGCATGGTTTGATGCTCTCGACCTCGGAAGCGAAATCATCTTCGTGCTCCACGACTGGGGCTCTGCCCTAGGTTTCAGCCGCGCATTTCGGTTTCCCGGGCAGATCAAAGCCATCTGCTACATGGAGGCTATTGTTCGACCGCGGCACTGGGAAGACTTCGGTGAGTCGCGTGACAGCTTCCGCGCGATGCGGTCTGAGAAAGGCGTAGTTGGTTCTCGACCAAAATATTTTCATCGAGGCGGTGTTGCCACAAGGAGTCATTCGCAAGTTGAGCCCGGCGGAAATGGACACATATCGGGAACCATTTTTGGAACGCAGCGCACGTTTGCCTATGCTAGTCTGGGCACGCGAAATGCCGATCGACGGCTCGCCTGCCAACGTCACGACAATTGTTGATGCGTACGGCCAGTGGCTGGCAAGGAGCGCGGTGCCGAAGCTGCTCGTACTTGGCGAACCCGGGCGGATTATCACGGGTCAAACGCGTGACTTCTGTAAGCGCTGGACGAACCAACGCGATATCACGGTTAGAGGCAAGCACTTTCTACAGGAAGACTCGCCGCAGCAAATAGGCTCGGCGTTGCGAGACTTCGTTCGCGACGTACGCCGAGACTAGAGCTTCGCCTGGCAAATGCTTACCGCTGGAAGATAAATCAACACCGTCACACCCATTCGGCCCGACCTTCTTGACCTCCCGATTGTGGCTAAGTATCGGCTAAGGAGGTCGGAGCTGCGCAGGTCGTGGCTCTCATAACGGCGGTGACTCATGCACCTAAGGTTAGCCTGGAATTGTAATTTACATCACCGTCGCGCCCAACGGTTTTTCCCATAGCCGTCCTCGATTCCAATCCAGCTACGGTGGACCGCACATCCGGCATCGACTCCTTCAATCGTGCGACGAGTCTATCGACCCGCGGCATGCAGCTATGAGTAGAGCTTGTGGTGAACGCCGGGCTCGGTAACTGTCAATAAATCGAAGTACTCTCGAATCTTGGCGAGCTTTCCCGCCTTGATGTCACAAATCAATATGATTGGGATTTCCAACTTCGTGCCCGGAGCCGGCTTATCTGTAGAAGCGGTCCACCGATCCGTCGCCACCGCCCTGTGAACGTATTCCCAGCAGAGTCTGGTCCCATCGGCGTTAGTGAAAACGTTGAAAGGCAAGAGGCCTTCGCCCGATCCGTGCGTACGTGCCGCGACCGATCGATTCGCCAGTTGCCGGATCTGATCGAGCCCCTTGAATGTCTCACCGGTAGCCATGATCACCCATTCGCCGTCCTGTTCCCAGAGTTTCATCAAGGCTTCCACGCCTTCGTGCGTCATTGCGTCGGTGAAGGCTTTGACGAACTCGTCGGTGCTCGTCGCTTGATTTGCCAATGTCGATCTCCTTCGCAGCGGATCATTCTCCGCCGCATAGTCTAGCGCGGCGGCTTTTTGTTAGGCCCACGACGGCCGCGCTCGATGTCAACGGCAACCGTCGACAGGGCCGCCTGGTTCCGCGCAGCCAGCACGACTGCGTAACCGTTTCGCGCGAATGCGGCGCTATTCCGTGACTAGCACCCGTGACGAGCGCAACGTTAGTTTTCATAAAGTGATAGAGGTGCTTTAAAGCTTGCCTCATCGCGCGCTTTGGACAAACTTGATGAGACGTTCTGTGGTGATTGCTCAGTTGTTTACGATTTTGCGAAACTCCCGCGGCGCAACCCCCATTTTCTTGGAGAACCACCGCGTGAAATAAAATCGATCGCGAATGCCAACGCGAAAAGCAATGTCGGCGATCCTCAGACGCCCATCTCTGAGCAATTCTTGGGCACGGACCAGTCGTAAATCACTCAAATACCGCTGCGGCGTAACACCCGTTTCACTCCTGAACAGCCTTATACAGGTAAACGGTGAGAGATCGAGACACGCAGCTAGGTCCGAAAGCGTGATGTTCTCGAACGCATGATGCTCGATGAAGCGCTTCATTCGTTGTGCCCGGACGTGGCTACGCCCGCGACGGCGGTGTGCGTCTACCGAAGCGCCCGACGCCCGACCGAAGACATCAAAAATGAGCGAATCGAATTCATCCACACTCTCTAGCGACAGCGCCATACCGAGGTCCGGTAGCCGGAGCCCGCTCAATACCTGTTCGTCGAACAAGGGCTCATCGGCTTCGTCGAGGGCCCCTGGCTTGAGGTACGCGATGAAGGCGGTATTCGGGTGCGCCGCGTTATGTCGACAACCAAAATGCATCCCGGGCGAGCCGGCAACGACTGTCGTGTGATCCACAACCCCGGGCCCGCGCTTGCCATGGAACTCCCAGATGCCGCTTCTAGTCTGCGCGACCATCGGCATTTGAAATGTCTTCTCTTCAAAATGTCTCGAGGATTGGATCTGGGTTTCATATGTATACAGAACGCAAAACCGAGACCACCTAATCGGTACGTGGTAACCGCATCCAAGATTGATCGCTTTTGGTTCCGGCGTTGTCGGAGTCACTCAGCTTCGCTCTCCTTCATCGTGCCACGCTGGAGAAAGCCTGAGATGATCAATGCGACTCCGGCTATCGCGAATGTCTCGAGACCTTCACTCCAATTCGAGTGGGTCTTCGCGTCCGCGAGCAGGATGGGAATCCATATCGCAGCTCCGAACAACACGAGCATCAACGCCAACAGCCGCGAAGCGAGCAGCGATTTGTAGCCTGTGACGAGCGAAATTCCTCCGAGGCCAAACGCGATCGTCGTGACGATGGTCCAGAAGATCCCGCTTGGTGGCATCCATCGTGGAACCAAACTGGCCGTTCTGGCAAGAAACTCCACTTGCTCGATCGCAAACGAAATGTTACACAAACCGAACAGCATCACAGCGCCCTTGCAGAGGGGCGTCGCGTAGGACGGCGACGGCGAGGACAATCCATATACAACCACGGCCCCTACGGCCAGAGGTAATTGATAGAAGACGTTTCCCCAGCTTGCGAAGACCCCTGGCTCGGCAACGATATCCGGTACAAAGGTGAACGAAAAGGCCAGGTACACGACGCCCAAGATGATGGCCCCTATCCGCCTCGTCTTGCGAAACATCATCGCGGCCCCGCCGATCATCTGCGCGACCGATGTCACGACAATAAACGCCGAGACGCCCGGTAGCTGCCAGTTCGATATCAGTTGATCGTGCAAGGTGAGACCGGCTATGCCCAAGAGCAGCGCCGCGGCTCCATAAACTTGACGCCCCATGGCGCTCGTCAAGATTGTCCAAAGGGAGCGATGAGTCGATTGGTTCAGCATAGCTGAATGGTAACGTTGTTTGAGTTGGAAAGTCATCAAAGGGCTCTCAGAAACTGTAGCACGAGTGCTCGCACGTGGCAATTGCGCTATCGGTGTTCGCTCCATGCGGCGCCATCGCGGAATGCGATGGTGGAAGGTTTGTCAAGATTGTCCAAAGGGAGCGACGAGTCTCCAGAGCATAGGATCGGTGCATGCTGCTCGCCCTTCTCCAGCCGTCGGGGTAAGTTGGGCCCTACCGCTCGACGGCCCGCGGGCGGTTTCAGCTCGGCGACGACTTGCGTTCGGCGAAGCTGTCATTTAACGATGCCGCTTGGGGGATCTACGAGCTCGCGATCTGAGGCGAAGTCGGTTGCAATCGGCGGCATAAGGGCTCCGTATTTATTCTTTAAGAGGGAGTTCTTCTAGGAATGATCGCGCTAAAATCACATGATCGTATTTTCTAGAGAAAAGATCGCCGCGGCGAACTTCCTGACGAGCATATTAGGCCTGCCCCCCGCAAAGGCAGTAGGAAAGTTCATGGCGTTGGAGCTTGCCAATGGCGTCACACTTGACTATTCGGACACCAATAGGCCTATTGCAACGCAGCACTACACATTCTTATTGAGCGAAGAGGAATTCGATCGCGCCTTCGAGCGCATCAAGCAGCGGAATGTAGTTTATTGGGCAGACCGATTCCATCAACGGGAAGCCGCCGTCAACACCTCCGATCGAGGGCAAGGACTATACTTAGATGACCCCAGTGTGCACAACATGGAGATGCTTACACATGGCCATTGCAATTGACGCTGCGCGCTCCGTCGTCCTAGAACATGGTGCCTTTCACGCCCAAGAATCGAAACCATGATCACCGATTCCGCTCGCGGACCCGTCGCGTACATCTTTGGGTGCTTTCGCCTAGACCCGACACAGCGGCGCCTGTATAGCGGGCGGGAGTGCATCTCATTGCAGGAACGCGCCTTCCGGCTGTTGCTCCTGCTGATCGAAGCCGCGGGCGACGTTGTCAGCAAGGAAACGCTCGCGGCCAAGGTCTGGCCCGATTCCACGGTGACTGACGGCAACCTTACGCAGCATATTTATTTGCTTCGCCGGACGCTCGGAGAACGAGCGAAAGATCGCTCGTATATCATGAACGTGCCGGGAAAAGGCTACCGGTTTGCATTGCCGGTCGCCGTTACGACTGCCGTCATCGCACCGGATCCGGTCGGGCCGCTACTCTACGACACGGCGAGGCCCGACGACATGCTGGCCGGCGGCCTCGAAGCGCTACGTGAGTATTGCCGCGGAAGCCAGTTGCTGGAGCGGCGAACCGCTCCGCATCTTTGGGCCGCGATCGAGGCGTTCGAAAAAGCGATCCGCCTCAACACCGCGTACATACCCGCACTCGTCGGCATCGCGCGCGCGTACACGTTGCTGGCCGATCTCGGACACGTTCCAGCGAAGCCGGCATTTCAAAAAGCACGAGCGGCAATCGCTCGGGCTTTGAACGTGGATCCATCGTCAGCCGGCGCGCATGCTGCGCTTTCGACGATCTTACTGTTTTCGGACTGGGACCTCGTCGGCGCGAAAAAGGAATTGGAATACGCGCGCCGGCTCAACCCAGCTTCAGCATTCGTTCGCAGCACCACGGTGTGGCTGTCCATTTGCGAAGGGGCCCATGACAAGGCCCGGATTGAGGTCCAGCGGGCACTGATGCTTGACCCTTCGTCGCAGCATCTGCTCCTGCTGTTTGCGCGGGCGATGATCCACGCTGGAGAGTTCCATCAAGCGATCCCGTGCTTGTCGAACCTTATCGAATTGGAACCGGCCTTTCATCATATCGCCCGGCGGTATCGCGCCCAAGCCTATTTGCTGGCTGATGAACCGGCCAAGGCGTTCCGCGATCTTCGGTCGCTATCGCAAGAACGTACTGAAGAGCCGACCTTTCGTCTGGCGATGCTGAGCCGGGCGTTCGCGGACTACGGAGACGTAGTGCGTGCAGTCCAGCTACACGAAAATCTCGTCCAGATGAGCTCGACCAACTACGTCAGGCACCTGAACGTAGCGCTTTCGGCTATTGGAATTGGAAAAGAAGAGGAAGCGATGGAACGACTCGAGCGCGCGTTCGCCGAGCGCGAGATGCAGATGTTGTCTCTAAAGAACCTTCACTGGTTTACGAAACTAGAGAAAACCGCGCGCTACAAGAGGCTGCTCAACGACATCGGCGGAGCGAGCGTCGGCGGACGCTCCGTGCATTCGATTGGCAGCGCACAGTAAGACTTTTTGAGAAAAAAAGTTGTGACTTTTTGAGCAGGCAAGCATGGCGAGACCATACAACGCTTGCTAACGATGCGTCCAGCGAAGACGCACATCACAGGACGTTGGAGAAACACAGAATAGTGAAACGAATGCACATCGCGCATCTCGTTGCCGCTCTGGTGCTACTCGTCGCTTTCGTCAGCCAGGAAACATGGGCACTGGCAGGCACGACGGGTGGTTTTACCGGTTCGGTAGTCGATGCAACATCCGCAGCGCCGCTCGCGGGCGCGGTCGTAACGGTTTCGAGTCCATCGCAAACCGCTTCCGTCACCACCGACGCGTCCGGACGCTTCGCGTTCCTGACCCTCGCGCCGGATACGTACACCGTGTCCGTCACGAAGGATCAATACCAGACCAATAGTGAGTCGGGACAGATCGTCTTCGCCGATACGGTGCAGACGTTCCAGTTCCGCATGCAAAAGACGCTCAGCACCATCGCGCACGTCACCTCAACCGGTAGCGGCGCGCTCGTGAAGAGCGGCACCACGGCCGACGTCTATTCGGTCAACGCTGCAGCGCAACAAGCCGCGGCTGCCCTCGGCGGCGGCGGCGCCTTGAACTCGGCGTACTCGGCCGTCGCGTCGGTTCCGGGCGCATACGTTCCCGGCAACCAGATGGGCTACTATCAAACCGTCGTTATTCGCGGTGGCGACTACGACCAGGTCGGATACGAGTTTGACGGTGTTCCGGTGAATCGTTCGTTCGACAACTATCCGTCGAGCTCGGCGTCGTCGCTCGGTAACTCGGAAGTCCAGGTCTACACGGGCGCCACGCCGGCGAACTCGCAAGGCCAGGGCCTCGCGGGCTACATCAACCAGGTAATCCGCACGGGCACGTATCCGGGCTTCGCCGACAGCCAGCTCGGAGTCGCAACCCCGGCGTTCTACCATCGCGCGATGGTTGAAGCCGGCGGCGCAACGCCGGACCGCCTCTTCTCGTACTACGTAGGCGTCGCCGGTTACAACCAGGCGTTCAACTACGTCGACAACCAGAACGGTTCGAGCTACGACAATTGGGTAGGCGCTCCGATCTCGTTCACAACTAAGGCAGGCTTTGTCAGCCCGTATGCCCCGACAGTCAGTCCATTTTATACGGGCCCGGAACCTACCCAGCAATATTACTACAGCGGTCCTTTCAACTACGCCTTGTTGTCCGCCATCTCCGCGCGCGACACCGTAGTGAACTTGCACTTTGCGATTCCGCATCATAACGACGGCGGCCGCGACGACGTGCAGGTTCTGTGGGACAGCGAATCGCTCCACAATAACTTCTACAGCAACACCAGCGACATCACGTCGACGACAGGTTGCGGTGGTCTCACGACCGGTGCGGCTTGCGCCAACGCCATCGGGCTTGGTACGCCCGTCTACATCGACAGCGTGAACTACAACTGCCCCGGCAACGTCGGCAAGACGTTCACCGCGGCGCAGCTCGCGGGTCAGAACAAGTGCGTCGGGACGTACTACTTCCCGGACAGCACGAATCGTACCGCGACCTTCCAGCCGATTCAGGGCGGCGACACGATTTGGAACGACCAGGAAATCGTGAAACTGCAGTACACGCATAACTTTGGCTCTTCGGCTTTCGTTCGCGTATACGGCTACACGTACTACTCCGACTGGCTGCAGAATGGCCCGCAAAGCCTCTACGCCGACTTTGCCGGCTGCTGTTCTCCGGACTACGAACTGACGTCGCACACGCGCGGCGGCAGTATCCAGTTCCAGGATCAGATCAATTCCCAAAACCTCGTGAGCCTGTCGGAAGACTACACGACGGCCAACAGCGTTCGCGACAACAACTCGTTCTATCTTGTCGGACCGGCGGCAGTCGTCGTCAACGCCGCCGCACCCACGAGCGGGTATTGCTACGGACCGACCGGCGGCGCGCCGATCAACTGCCAAGGCAACGTCACGTTACGTTCGGTACGATCCAGTCGGGTCTAGCTCCGGGAACCTCGGGTGCCGTGCCGAACCTACCGGCTTCGTGTCCCAACCCAACGGTCGGAACGACGCAGTGCGCATACCTGCTTGCCGAGAACGGCAACCATGCCACGTACAACCAGGTGGTTCCGCAGTTCTGGTCGAGTTCGCTGACGGATGAGTTCCGTCCGACCGACAAGTGGCTGTTCAACCTGGGCATTCGTCTCGACAGCTTCACGTTCGACGGCTCCAACACCAATACGGGAGCTGCTCGCAACCTGTGGACGAACGCGTTCAACCTCGACAACTGCGTCAACAACGTCTCCGGCGTGATCGTTCCCAAGGCTGGGGCCATAACGGCCGCTTGTCCGGCGGGTCAATCGCCGGCGTTCTTCCAGAACTCCCCGGCGAACTACACGTATAACATCTGGCAGCCGCGTATCTCCGGTACGTACACGGTGAACCCGACCAACGTCGTACGTTTCTCGTACGGCCGTTATACGCAAGCTCCGAACTCCGCGTTCGAGCAGTACAACACCTCGCAGGAAGACCTCGCCGACTATATCGGCAGCAACTTCTATGCGTTCGGCCGCACGTCGCCGGGTTATCCGATCGCGCCGCCAACCTCGATCAACTATGACATGTCGTGGGAGCATCAGTTCCGCGGCACGGATATGTCGTTTAAGCTGACGCCGTTCTTGCGCCAAACGCAGAACCAGATTCAGCAGTTCTTCCTCGACCAGAAGACTGGGTTCGTTTCCGGCTTGAACGTCGGCAGCCAGCGCAGCCAAGGTCTCGAGTTCCTGTTCCAGAAGGGCGACTTCTCGAAGAACGGCTTCGCGGGTCAACTCTCGTTTGCGTACACGGACTCATACATCAAGTACGGAACGCTGGCGTCCGGTGAGTTCGGTACGACCGTCATCACCGGCACGAACCAAACCATCTCGAACTACAACGCATACACCAAGGCCTGCGCGCCGGGTGGTGCTTACGTAGGCAAGACCGGCTTCAACCACGTTCCGCTTTGCGGCACGACCAGCACCGGCGCGGCCGCTGCTCCCTGCTATACCACGGCCGGCGTCGCAGTGACGTCTGGTTGTACGGCTGCCGACATCGGCAACCCGTACTGGAATAGCCCGCAAAGTCAAATCGATCCCAACTCGCAGTTCCCGACGTACGACATCTTCCCCGGCGGCATCGGCTCTTCGGCCGACGCCTACGGTGCGCCGTACGTCGCGACACTGCTCCTAAACTACAAGCACGACAAGTGGGCCGTAACGCCGTCGCTCCAGTTCGCTGGCGGCAGCAAATACGGCGCTCCGCAAACGAACCCGGGTATCGACCCGGCCGCTTGTACCGCCGTTCTGCCCGGCGTTGCCGGCTACAACGGCGGCGGTCGCTACGATGCGACGACGTGCGGTGCGTTGACCGCGATCCCCGATACGTACACCGGTAACTTCGACGGCCTCGGCGCGTTCACGCAACCGAACAACATTGCGATGAACATGCAACTCAGCTATCAAGTGAGCCCGCGCGTCCAACTCGTTGGCACGCTGGCGAACATCTTCAACACCTGCTGGGGAGGCACGCCGGAACCCTGGACGTCCGGTAACGGCAACGTCTGCGGTTACGGCACGGGCGGTTTTGGAAGCGAAATCTTCCCGGTTGGCAACATCTACAACCCGGCGGGTCATAACGGTTCGATCATTCAACCGCTCGTGAAGTACCCGTACGGCCCGCTCTTCGGCCCGTTCAACCAGGACGGCAGCTCGACGAAGGGTCCGTTCCAGTTCTACCTCACGGCGCACATCAAGCTCTAGACGTCCAAGCTCGAGAGAGGAAGGGCCCTCGCATACGCGGGGGCCCTTTTTGGTATCTGCGTCTCTCCGCTAGTAAAAGGCTTATCGTTCGATTCGGACCAGCTGCTCGACGACTCCGTCCTTGAAGAAGGTCAATATTGTCCATAGGTTGGTGAGCCTTAGCAGTGTACTCAAGCGCTTGAAGGATCCGTCGTTCCTCGCCGCAAGCTTCACACCGGGGTGAATCAAGCATTCGCAGTCTCCCGCCTTATGCCGACGTCCGAAATCCCGAGCACGCGACTCAGCCCAACGGCAGGCGCACACTCCGTTCCAACTTAAATGTGCTTGGTGCAATAAGGGCCAAACAGTAAATAAGGGCCAAACAGTAAATGATAGCCAGCTTTTTTCTGATCGTGTCCACCATGCAGGCCCCGACAAGATTACCGATCGGCTATGCTGACCGGCAGATCGGCGAAGTCCTTCGCGTCGGAGTGGAGTCGTTGCGTCCGGCCCTCGAGAGAGGCCGGTCTATGACGCTTGCGTCAACTCAGCCAGCATGCCGAGCGCAGCTCCTTTTTGCGAAGATGCGTAGCGCAACCGGCGGCGACGCCTGGAATGGTGTCAGTCAGGCCAACTTGCTTGGAAAGGCTGCGATATCCGGCTTGCACGGCTCTGTGCGTATTGACGATGATCTCGTCCACGGCCGCTACGCGCAATACTTCAATATCTCGGCTAGAGGTCACACGGCTGAGATCTACGACGGCGCTACCGTTTGGAATCAAGATGCCTCCGGGGGTATCCATCCCTACGACACCGAGTTTGCGCGCAAGCGGGCGATCACGAGCGCATACCTCACGCGCCGGGGCTACTTCGAAAAGCCCGCCACTGCCACGATTACGTGCCTCGGGACGCGTCTCGACGAGGGCAGGAGCGTGACGCTCATCCGCGCGCAACCTCTAGGCGGTGTCCCGGCAGACCTGGCCATCGATTCGCACACGTATCTGCTTCGTAGTATAACGATGAAATATCCGCTCGCACTTGATGACGGTGTAACGCGGTATGCAGACTACCGGAGCGTCGATGGCCTGGTGTTGCCATTCTCAATTCTTCTTGGAACGCAAGCAGATCCAACCGACGGCTATGCCATAGCGGTCACCGAGTATCACTTGCATCCAAACGTACGCGCCACCGATTTTAACAAGCCTGCGGCGCCGGCCAACGCTTGGATAATCGGCCGGGCGAGATCAACGACGGTGCCAATGCTCCTTGAAGGGCGACAGTTGATGATTTGGGCTACGATTGATGGTCGTTCACCGATGCCCTTTATCTTGGACACCGGCGGACATGCAATCCTCACGGCCCAGGCTGCGCAATCGCTTGGCTTGCGAGGAGAAGGCGCGGGCGCGAGCGGCGGCTCCGGCTCAGGGACGATTTCCACGCAATATACGCATGTGAGAAGTGTGCGCATCGGCAATGCGGAACTCCGCGACCAGACTTTTCTGGTTATTCCGTATCCGTACTCGTTCTACGAGCGCGGCAAGAAGGCGCCGTTGGCCGGAATACTCGGCTTAGAGTTCTTCGAGCATTTTACGGTGCGTCTCGATTATGGCGATCACACGGTGACCTTCACGCTGCCCGCTGTATATTCTCACGGAGAAAGCGGTTCACGAGTGCCGCTTATGTTCGAAGACCAGGAGGATATGCCGGTCATAGCGGCCGCGGCCGACGGGCACTCGGGTCTCTTCGGGACCGACACTGGGAATGCGGGGATATTGATCCTCTTCGGCGACTTCCTAAGACACACCGGGCTTCTGGAAAGCTATTCCGGTGGTCAAACGACTCTTGGTACTGGCACAGGAGGAAGCAATCGCGGGCGGACGCAGACGCTGCGACAGTTTACCATCGAGGGACACACGTTCTACAACGTCGCGAGCAATTTCACTCAAATGACGAGTGGCTCGTTTTCGTCAAGCACCGAAGCCGGCAATTTGGGTTTTAGCGTCCTCTCAAAATTTATACCAACATTCGACTACACACATCAGGTTCTATTCTTGGATCCGCAGAGACGAGAGACCACCTTTGGAGTAAATCGCACGGGACTCCACTTCCAAAAGAACGTGCCAACTGCATTCGAAGTCGTCTTGGTGGACGCTGACTCAGCGGGTTCCGCAGCCGGCATTGTTCCCGGCGATCGGATCGTTTCGATCGATGGAGAGGATGCATCGAATTACTCATGGGCCGATCTCACCGCTCTGGTCGTTGGACCCGCAGGCACGAAACTAACCCTCCGAGTACGACACGGCGATTCGCCGCACGATATTGTTCTAACTCTCCGATAGTCGGCAGTGTCTCGCCAGTCTTTTCAACCAAATTGACGTGTATCCAAAGTTATGCCACTTTTCGAGGCAAAGAAGCAATGTCTTCGAGTGACAAAGCGAACCTTGTGAACGGACACGCGCCTGCTACTCCGGCGGCGCTTTCCGAATGTAGGCCCAGCAAAATGATTCCTCATCGGATACGCTATAACCCGACGCCGCTTTTGCTTTCGCTGGTCCAAGTAAGACGTTTACGCGGAAGCGCTTCGATTGCGTGCGGGGGATGAGTTTGTTGTTCGCTAAGCGGCCGCAAGGTGGCGCCTACCCCTCCCGGCCAAGGCAAGGCGGCACAGCTGTCCGGGCAACGGGCTCTTTCTCACGAATTTTATCACCAAAATGGCACCACTTAGGACGACCATATATAGCAGACCGTGCTCGTTTCTTGCCCGGGGATGCGAAAAGTTGGGCTAAAACCGACCCTGCGGGCCCTACCTGACGCTGGTCTGCTGACTGTTAACCAGCGGGTCGCTGGTTCGAGTCCAGCATCCGGAGCATTTTTCCTTTTCGGCTTGGATTGGCTAGCGTCACGGGATTTGCCACAAGCAACGAGGGACAAGCCGGCCGAATCGCGCGGGTGACGATCGCCCGGTGAACGGCGCTATTGCGCCAGGAGGGCGGCTATCTGATCGTAGCACGCCGCGGCATCTTGCACCGCGCCCAATTCACGAGCCTTGTTGCAGGCTTCCATGGATTCATACAGGAGCGTCGCCGTCAACGTGGTTACACCGTCTCGCTCGTCAAAGGCCCACGTCTCGAGCGATTCGCCCGGATATTCGGGATCGTCGAATTTCTCCGTATGCGAGACGCGCTCGGGGCGCGCGATTTCGGTATAGACGCCGCTCACGACGAACTCGTGCCCATTCGCGTCGTTCCGCCAGACGTATCGGAATGCGCCGCCGATTGTTAAGTCGATGTCGCAGACCGCTAGCGACCAGCCGTCCGGCCCGAGCATCCACCGTTTCACGATTTCAGGCTTCGTAAACGCGTCGAACACGAGTTCACGCGGCGCGTCAAAGGCGCGCGTCATGACGATCTCACGATCGGTCGTGGTAACTTCCAGTTGGTGTTCGGTCGCTTCGAGTTTCATTGTTTTTTCCTCCGTCGCTTGATGTGCTTCGATCCGGCTGCATCAACTTTCAACTCGTCGAGCACGGCATCGAGTCGCTTAAAGTTGCCTTCCCACAGCTGCCGGTAGCGTTCGAGCCAACCCGTCACTTCTGCCATCGGTGCCGCCTCGATCCGGCACGGACGCCGCTGCGCATCCTGCCTGCGCGAGACCAAGCCCGCGAGCTCGAGCACTTTGAGGTGCTTGGAGATCGCCGGCTGACTCATCGCGAACGGAGCGGCCAGCTCCGTCACCGATAGCTCACCCTTGGTCAGCCGAGCCAAAATCGCACGCCGCGTGGGATCCGCAAGCGCCATAAACGTCGCGTCGAGGCGCTCGGGAGTGCTCATTCCATAACTTGCTGGTTTCATAACCTGATAGTTATATACATCGACCTAATGCCGGCTGTCAAGGGCTATCCGGGTCAACAAGCTTGTCGCCCCGACCGGGCGCAAAGCCTCCGTAAGAATGGTCGCGCTGGGGCTGGCGCATGGGGCGACGGTCCATCAACCTTCGCTCTTCCTGACCGGCGAGCGCGACCCGCCGCGAGGCCGGTGTTCGGCATCGATCGGCAAGGCGCCGCGTTCAAATCGCTTAGAACGAACTTCCGCGATCTGCGAGACATCATCGTCATGCCGGGCGTCGGTCACACGCCGCCGGAAGAGCGCCCTGAAGAGATCAACGCGATCATTCTGAAATTCCTTAGAGACATCAACTACCAGTAGCGCGAACGACGCAACATGCCCCACAAGCTAGAAGATATCGATGCGGCGATGGATACGGCCGCGCTCGTCTTCCAAAGTGGCGGCACGACCAATCTCGCGGATACGACGCTTAGGAATGTACTGCTAGGACACAACGTGGAGAACGCGTCCACGGTGTATCGGATCGATTACATTGCCGCGCACGTTGTCGAGGATGACTGTCCCCGGACGATCCTGCGGCCACTCAAACCACTCGGCCTGCACCTCGCGCGCGCATCGGAAGCTGCACTTTTGGCCGAGCGGTTCAGGCGCGGAGAAATTGATTCCGCTGAATTTACTGCGGAGACGGATCGGATCCGGCAGTTGCCTTCCCCTTACAGTCGATGGATCACGCTGTTGGCGGCGGCTTGCGCCGCCGCTACTTTCTCCCAAACAATAGGCGGCGATTGGGGAGCAATATTGATCGTCGTTGTGGCGGCAAGCGTAGGACAGTATCTCCGCCTCACCCTTCCAGCGTGGAGCGTGTCGCCTTATGCCGTACTCTTTCTCTGTGCGCTGACGTCTGGATTCGTCGCTGTCGCTGGATTACGACTAGGTCTCGGTAAGGTGCCAGGGGCTACGCTCCTCGCCGCGATCATCTACTTGGTACCTGGCGTTCCACTCATCAATGGGTTTATTGACTTGGTTTCGGGCAGACATTTTGTCGTCGGCGTCCAGCGGCTCCTCGATGCGACGATCCTCTGTTTCATCATTGCCGTGGCCGTCGCCATCGCAGATTCCGCGTTATAGGGCTCGGAGTGAACCCATGAGCGCTGCGGTTATTCTAGCCAACAGTCTTTGGGCCGCCTTATTTGGTACTGGGATGGCGGTCCTGTTTTCCGCGCCTGCTCGAGCGCTAATTCCGAGCTTCTGCTGTGCATTCCTCGCACGATTTCTCCGCGATGCGCTGCTGGGTTGGGGGGCCGGTGCGAACTTGGCGACGTTCGTCGCCGCCGGCATCGTTTCAATCGTCGCGTTCGGTGTAATCTCACGCCGCCGCCTGTCTCCGGTCGTTGTTGCCGCCGGCTTGATCCCGCTTGGCGCCGCCGCAGCTCTGTTCCGCGCAATCAATGCCTTTTTAGGCGCGCATTATGTAGTGGGCAAGGCGCTCACGGATTCAGGGGCAGCAGTTGAAATTTTTTCGAATCTCAGAATCCTGTTTTTGACGACCTGCGCGATCGCTGCCGGAGTGTGGGTGGGATATCTCGTCTGGCAATTCATTAGACGAGACGAGTTCGCCTAATTAGCGACGGACTGCAACAATTAGCAAGGAGGTCGATGCTATGGCGTCGTCTCCGCCTCCACGGCCCGTTCAGTGGCTCGCGGCACACCACGAGCGTAGATTCCAATGAGGTGATTCAGCCTCGCCGAGTGGCCGTTTCAGTCTGGGAATAACACCAGGGCTTGTCCATTTAACCGCGGCAATTGCGCGACGGGCCCCCGGCATTTGCCAGTCATGAAGTCGAAGGAAACAACCTCGTCGCGCGCTACGCAGTAGAGAAGTCCGCTGGAAGAAAAGCGCAAGCCGCGAGGTTTGCGGAACGCAGCTTTCCCATCGGGAGAGAAAACTCGGACGAGGTGCCCGTCGCTGGCATCGTATTCTCGAACGGTCGTCACTGCGTCCTCCGCTCCGAATGGATGTTCGCTGGAGACCACGATATTGCCGTTGGGGGCGATCGCAAGATCGAGCGGACTCAGTTCGGGATCCGAGACGAGACGAACGGGCTGCAGAGGTGTCGATGTCGCTGGAGTAAAGGCTATGATCGTGTTATCACCTTGGCCGTTCGGACCGATTCCGCGACGCGAGGAACAGCCTGCCACCCTGACCGAAAGCAAATCCTCGCGGGAAAGGTACCACCCCGGGCGGCAACACATGTTCCACGACGGCATCAAGGCTAGTCGACAAAGCAATGATTGTGCGCGCGCTGCGCAGCCCAACGTAATACCGGCCATCCGGGCCAAAAGTGCCGCCCCCTGGATTTAGACCTTCAATCCGGCCAGTGTCGCGGACAACGCGCGCCTGCGAGGAGATCGCTAGCACTCGATCGGCCCCACTGTTTAGAAATAGTAGGTTTTCTTTTGGATCAACGGCAAGGCCACGCGGATCGGTAATGCGATCGTCATCAATAAAGCTGCCCCGCAAGCTCCCGTCCGATTCAAAGGCGAGCAGCGCTCCAAATCCGTCTCCATTGGCGCCGGACGCACTTGTAACCAGAAGCGGCATTGCAACCGTTCAGTACCCAAATCTAAGGCGATTATTCAGGTCAGCAATAAACCATCGAACTGCACAATATTTTGGCGGAGCCGGGAGGGTCGGGGCGGCGAGGACGGGTAGTAGCGGCGATGCGCTCCGCTCGCGCCGTCGTCGTCCTCTGCCTAGCAGCCCTAGCGCTCGTGAGCTGTCACGCCCGCAACGCCGCCGGGGCCGATTCGTCGACCCTGAGGGTGTCGGTGCGTAAGGATCCGATCTCGCTCAATCCGCTGCTGCTGGAAGGCGTCCCGGCGTATACGTTCGGTGAGCTGATGTATTCGTATCTCACAACGTACGATGCAACCGGCCGCGTCGCCGGCGACTTGGCGCGCGACGTCCCTTCAAGCGCCAACGGCGGCATTTCGGCGGACGGCCTCACCGTGACGTTTCACTTACGACGCGACGCGCGCTGGCAAGACGGCACGCCGGTCACCTCGCGCGACGTCGCGTTCACGTACCAGGCGGTCATGAATCCCGCCAACAACGTCCCCGAGCGCTATGGCTACGACATCGTCACCCGCATCGCGACGCCGGACCCCTACACGGTCGTTATCAAACTGGCGCGCCCGTTCTCCCCAATCCTGTCGCTCTTTTTCGGCGGCGACAGCAACTATCCGATTCTGCCCGCGCACTTGCTCGCATCGTTACCGAACCTCAACACCGTGCCGTACAATTCGAATCCGGTAGGCTCGGGCCCGTACAAGCTGCAGCGCTGGGATCGCGGCGATCGCATCGCGCTCGACGCCAACCCGTCCTACTTTCACGGAAAGCCGGGAATCGAACGGCTCGTGCTGCCGTTTATTGCCGACGACGGCACGACCATCGAGCAGCTGCAGACCGGCGAACTCGACGCCGCGTTTTTCGTCGACACCTCGCGCGTCGAACAACTCCGCGCGATCCCCAATCATCGCCTCGTCGTGACGCCGGTTCCGTACTTCTACGCCATGGGCTTCAACCTGCACGTCCCGGAGCTCGCCGATCGCACCGTGCGCGAGGCGATCTCACAGGCAATCGACGCGAAATCACTGGTAAGAAAGATCACGCACGGCGTCGACGACGGCGACCACCCGATGCGCGGCTTGTTCACGTGGGCATACGACCCGCAGACATCGGGCGTTGCCTACAACCTCGCCGCAGCTCGCGCGTCGTTGTCCGCCGACGGATGGCTGCCCGGGAGTGATGGAGTCCGCGAAAAAGACGGCAAGCGGTTGACCCTGCAGTTGGCCTTCCCCGCGGGCTCCGACGTAACCACCAGCCTAGCCACCGCCATCGCCGCGGCCGAACGCGACGCCGGCGTTGCCGTGACGTTGCGGCAGTACGACAGAAATCAATTCATCTCCGAAGACGGCCCGATGATTCAGGGCCGCTATCAACTCTCGCTCTACGACTATCAAAGCAACTACGACCCCGATGCGTCGTGGCTGCTCGCGTGCGATCAGCAAGCGCCGCACGGATTCAACATGGCGCACTACTGCAATCCAACTGTGGACGCCTTGCTGCACAAGGCAGCGTCGGTATACGATCGCCCGTCACGAGCCGCATCGTATCGCACCGTGCAGCAAATCATCCAGCACGATCTTCCTTACGATTTTCTCTGTCAGGTCAACGAGGTCGACGTCATTCCGGCGAACCTCGAGGGATACGTTCCGCCGCTGCTATCGCCATTCAATTTCGTAGCCGATTGGCATTGGAAGAAGGCGCCGGCGCCGTAGTCCCGCGCTACATGCGTCCGGTGGTGACGGAGATCGCGATGGCTTCGGAACGAGAGTCGTTACGAAGTTTGTGCGGAAAGCCCGCGGCAAAGACGCAGCAATCGCCCGCTATCATCGGATAATCGACGTGATTGACGACGAGTACCACTTGGCCTTTGGTTACGAAGACGACGTCGATCCCTTCGTGTGAGAGCTCGTCCTTGAAGGTTGCGCCCGGCCCGAGACGGACGTCGACGAGATCGAGATCGAGGGCGGGAAGGTGCAGCACTTCGTACGACACGCCCTTGCCGCGGTTGACGCGCTTGCGGTCGGCTGCGGTCACGAAGGTCGGGCGCGTCAGCTGCGCCGTAAAGCCCAGAAACGAACCGAGATCGTAATGGAACACGTTCGCCAGCTTCGCGAGTCGTCCGATCGCGATATCGGAATCGCCCCGTTCGACCGCCCGAATAAATGATGCCGAAAGTCCACTTTGCTCGGCCAACTCGCGGACGGTCATGCCGCGCTGCGTGCGAACCCGTTCGAGAATTTTCCCGACGTCGGGGGTAAGCGCGGCCCCGTCATCATCGGCTTGGGCCCGGGCGGTGGTCTTTTTCGGGGCGATCCGTTTGGTCATGCGACGCTCTTTCGTCGCCGGCGGCCGAAAACTGCTTCAGCGACGGCGGGTCAGCTTAACGGGCAGTTGGTGAGGCGTTTCGAGCGCAATCGTATCGTCGTCGAACGCGAGCGTCGACCGCGTCGAGGCGATGGCGAAGCGGCCTCCGGCGATCGGAATCAGCGCGCGAATCACCACGTCCTCGCCGCTTCCGGCCAGGGCGCCGGGAATGGTCACTTTAAGCCCGTCGCCGATCAGATCGATCGCTATTCGCAGCGCGGCGAGTGCGGATTCGAAGCGGCCTTCGTACCGGCGAAGTTCCTCGATCGGCACGGCGATAGCCGGCGGATCGGATTGCTTGCGTGCAAGCTTCAGGCGCAGCCCTCCCAGCACGACCAGCGTAAGCTGCGACGGTTCGCCGAAATCGTCGAGCTCGAAGACCGCGACCGACTTGTACGCACGAAGGTACGGATCGTCGATTGCGACCGTAAAGCTATCGAAGTGCCAATGCTCGAGCGGCCCTTCAAAACCGATGAAGCTCAGGTGCAGCTTGCCGTTGCGCAGCGTAACGCTCGCCGTCCCGTAGAACGCATCCTCGTACGTTCCCGCGTACGCTTCGAGCGGACGTGATGGTGTCGTATTCGCAATCGTGCTTCGCTTGCGATCCGCTTCGGCGAAATCGAGGCGTTCGCGACTGAAACGCTCGCGGGCGCAAAACTCGTCGAGTTGATTCGTCGAACGGTCGAAGATCAGGTTATCGATGCTCTGGAAAACCAGGGCCTGCGGGAGCCGGCAACTGTTGACGTTGGCGAACGCTACGATGCCGAAGCCGCGCTCAGGCACCATGGCCGCGACGGCACTCATGCCGTCGACGTTGCCGCCGTGCGTCACGACGGTCACGCCGCGATAGCTGCACACGAACCAACCCGCGGCGTAGCTCAGAAACTCGACGTCGGGAAACATCTCGGCCCAGCCCGACTGCGCGATCGGCATCTGCGGCGTTTGCGTCATTTGCGACGCGCCGCTCGAAAGCAGCCGGCGTCCCTTATACTCCCCACGGTCGATGGCCAGCCGCACCCACGCGAGCATGTCATTGACGTTGGAGTAGATCGAACCCGCCGGGTTAATGTTAAGACCATCATGCGGCCGAATTTGCCTCATCGTACCGTCGACCAGCGCGTGCGGCTGCGCGACGTTGCCGCGCTCGTCGATCGTCGCCAGCGACGGATGGCTGTCGGTCATCTCGAGCGGCGCGAAAATGCGCTCGCGAATGAAGTCGTCCCAGCTTTTCCCGGCGACCGCTTCGATCAGTTGGCCGGCTGCCAGATACATGATGTTCTGATAGCCGAACGTCGTGCGAAAACTCCACGACGGCTCAAGATACGCGACCCGCCGCATGACCTCGTTCGAGTCGTAACCGCTCTTGTACCACATGAAATCACCGCGTTCTAACCCGCTGCGATGCGTGAGCAGATCGCGCACCGTCATCTCTCGCGTCACCCACTGGTCGAAAAGACGAAAGCCCGGAAGATGATCGATCACGCGGCTATCCCAAGCAATCTTGCCTTCGTCGACCAGCATCGCAATCGCCGTGCCGGTAAACGATTTTGAAACCGACCCAATCGCGAACAGCGTGCGATCGTCGATCGCTTCGCTTCCGCCGAGACGGCGTACGCCGAATCCTCGCGCGAACAGCGTCGTGCCGTTGGCGATCACGCCGCAGCCGAGGCCGACCGCAGGCCAATCGGCAACAGCTCGTTCGATGGAGGCTTCGAGGTTGTCCGTCATGCGATGTTCTCAATCCGCGGCCAGTAGTGCGGCTCGCGCGTTTCGTATGCAATGTTGGCGAAATCGAGCTGCAGCGCGCCGGGGGCATTCACGTAAATCGCGCGCTTAGCGACCGATTGGAAACCGGCCCAAAAATGATGCGTCGACTTCAGCGCGATGATCCGGCAATTTTCCAGCGGAACCCCCAAACCAGTGAAGGCATCCGGGAAGAAGACCTGCGAACGAACGGATGCGAGCACGATGTCGATGCCGTCGACCGAAACCCAGGCGGACCGCCCCAGCGGAGCCAACGCGCTCGAATCCATCGCGGTTTGCCGGTGGTCGTCGACGATCGCGCGCACGGTCACGCGCAGATCGAGCGGATCGCCCGAGGCCGGTCCGAGCTTCCCACCGATGCGCAGAGAAAGCATCGCACCCGCACCGGCGTCGGCGCACAGCTCGACCGCACCGGGATCGTAGTACGTCCCCGCGACTACGCTCTTCACACCGCGCTCGAGCAAGCGGCGCAGCAAAAACGTACTGTCGCCGGGCGCGCCGCCGCCGGCATTGTCCGAAACGTCCGCAAGCACGACCGGCGTCTCCGGCGCGGCGAGCGCGAGGTCGATCGCCTCATCCATCGTTGCCGACTGCACGTGCGCTCGTTCGCGAACGTCCCAAAAACGTTGCCCGAAGCGTTCCGCCGTCGCTTCGGCCGTTCGCCGGTTGCCGTCGGCGATCGCCAGTACTTTGGCGCCGCAGCCGGCAACGTCGGCCCACGGAAAGCCGTGCATCAAGCTGACCGACAGCACGCCGTTGCGTTCGGCGGCAATTGCCTCGTCGACCAGCGCGCGCATCGGTTGGTTAGACGTGGGCCACAAGCCCACCATTCCGCACTCGTGCATCGCCATGAGCGGCTTCGTTTTGCCGGCGGCTGCGTCCACGCAAATGCGGTACAGGTCGGCCGCGCGGTCGACCATGTCGGTATGCGGATACTCTTTGTAGGCGACGATCGCCGTCGCCGCATCGAGCATCGTTTGCGTCACGTTTCCATGCAGGTCGAGTTCGGCTCCAATCGCGACCTTCGGTCCCACGATCTCGCGGCAACGCGCGAGGATGTCGCCTTCGCAGTCGTCGTAGCCTTCGGCGGCCATGGCGCCGTGCAGATAGAGCAGCACCACGTCGAGCGGCAGCGCGTCTCGAACGCTGCGCAGTATTTCGTCGCGCAGCGTCTCGTAGACGGCGCGCACCGTGCGGCCGCCTGGTTCCGCGACGGCGGCGATGCTTTCGATTGCGGTATGGCCTTCGCCCTGAGCGAGCTCGCGCCAGCGCACCAGCGGTGCGAACTCCCACGTTGCTTCGAACGGCGCTTGCGCGCCCCGTTGAATGGGCGTGCGCTCGAAGGCCGTCCAGCCCGTCGGAATCGGGGAGAACGTATTGGTTTCGGTAATCAATGCGCCGGTTAAGATTCTCACGCGATGCGCTGCCTTGCAGTTTGAGAAGGGAGGTTTTTAAGGAGTACGGTATTTTGCAGTGGATGCCAAAATATTCCTCCGCCCGGGCGATCGCGGCCGTCACGCTGGCAATATTGAGCGCCTGCACGCACGCGGAAAGCACGATGAGTGCGCGGGATTCTCTCGTCATCGGCCGCGTCGGCGATTTAAGTTCGCTGAATCCCCTCATGCTCTCCGGAGCCGATTCCGAGTCGATCGGGCCGCTCGTATTTTCCTATTTGGTGACGGTAGACGAGCGCGGGGTCCTCGCACCGGACGTCGCGCAAGCCGTACCGTCGGTCGCCAACGGCGGCATTTCGCGGGATGGCAAGACGATCGTGTACCGTCTGCGGAAAGGCGTCCGCTGGCAGGACGGCGCGGCGCTCACCTCGCGCGACGTGGCGTTCACCTACCGGCAGGTCATGAACCCGCGTAACGACGTGCCCGACCGCGACGTCTACGACAAAATCGTGCGCCTCGAAACGCCCGATCCGTGGACGGTGCGCCTGACGCTGCGCGAGCCGAACGCGGCGATACTCTCATATTTCTTCGCGCCCGACGGGAACTATAATATTCTGCCGGAGCACCTATTGCGCGGTCGAAGCGATCTCAATCACGCCCCATTCAACGCGATGCCAATTGGCAGCGGACCGTTTCGCGTGGTGGAGTGGCGGCACGGGGATCGCTTACGGCTCGAGCGCTTCGACGGGTATTTCGGCGGAACGCCCCCGTTGCGTGCGATCACGGTCGAGGCACTTGCGTCGGCGCAAACGCTGCTCCTCCAAATGCAAACTCATGAAATCGACGCGACGTTCGTGGGCAGCATTACGCGCCTAGCCGACTTTGCGAAGATTCCCGGCGTGCGTGCGGTGCGGGCGCCGGAGTACGGCGCCGCGCTGCTCGCATTCAACGCGGGAGACGCGATGGTGGCGGACGTGCGCGTGCGACGCGCGCTCGTCGAGGCGGCGGATTTGGAGCGTATCGTGCAGCTGGCCGGCCACGGAGCCCTGACCACGGCCGACGCCGGGCGCGGATTCTACGGTCCCGACTACGACCCGTCGATCGCGAGCGGCCTGCGCGACGATCTCACCGATGCCAACCGGTTGCTCGACGAAACGGGCTGGACCCGCAACGCCCAGGGTGTGCGGCAACGCAACGGCGTGACGTTGGCGCCGGCGTTCGTCTACATTCAATCGTCGCCGGAAGCCGAGGCCTTCGCCGTGCTGCTGCAGGCGCGGTTACAGCGCGCCGGGGTGACGTTGACGCTCCGGCCGTATCCCCAGCAAGTTTACGGTGCTCCCGCGAGCGCCGGCGGTCCCATCTTGGGCGGTAAGTTCCAAATCGTATTGCTGCAGCTTCTGGCCGCCATCGATCCCTCGACGCAGTACTTTCTGGGATGCGATCAGTTCCCGCCGGGCGGTGCGAACTACACGCGCTATTGCAACGCCGCCATCGATCGCGCCAACGCCGCCAGCTTACGCACGTACGATCCCAAAGAGCGCGCCGCTGAATCCGCGACGGTGCAACGCATCGTCGCGCAGGATCTGCCGTTCGTACCCTTATGGCAGCAAGCGAACACCGCGGCGTATCCAAGCGATCTCGAGGGCGTGCACCCGGGCGCCTTCCTGATACTCGGCAACGTTGCGAAGTGGGGACGAGCTCAACCTTAGCCGGGAGGCGGCAATCTTGCGTCGAAAAGCTCCGGTCAAATGTGGATGTGGCCTAACACGTAGGACGTCGGAGGTGGACGAAAAGATGAAGACGCGAGCGATTCTGTTGGCGGGGTTCATGCTGCTCGCCGCGACGAGTGCGGCTTCCGCTGCGATTCCCGAAGAACTTCAGAGCTTCGCCGGTAACTGGGCGTGCGTCTTAAAAAGCGGCGGCACGACCTACTTGAGCAGCGCCGCTAACTCGGTTTGGGGCAGCTGGATTAAAGAAGAGATTACGTTTCCGGCCCAAATGGGGCAGCCGGCCTCGATGGGAACCGCCTATCTCGGCTACGACGCCGCAATGCACCGCTGGATTTACAGCGAAATCGATTCGGTCGGCGAGTACTTCATTACTAAGAGCGAGTCGCCGCGGCTGAGCAATTCGAGCTGGACGAGCGCCTTTCCGACGGGCGACGTAAGCACCATTCGCGTCGCTTCACGATCGCAATATACCGTCGACGGACGCTATTCGGAAAATGGAAAGGCGAGTTCGTTCCACCAGGTGTGCACGCGCAAGTAACTCGTTTAATAGAGCATGCGCGCTACCTTGAGCGCGATGTTCTCAGGGTCGGCGGTCGTCGCGTTCGTGAGAACGACCACTTCCAATCCGTCCGGGTACACGAGATTCATGGCGCGGTAGCCGATGGTGCCGCCGTTGTGCCAAAGGAGCTTACGGCCTTCGTCTTGGCCGTGGACCCAACCCGACGCATACGTTTGAGCGATATTGTTGCGCTGGTCTTTGGAAGGCACCATCGGGTGGTTGCCCGACGCCGCAAGCGCCGAACGCAGCGTGGCTGCGTCGATGATCTGTCCGCCAAAGTACAGGCCGTCCCAAGCGATGAGGTCCGAAACCGTTGAAGCCAGGGCGCCGGCTGCGTTGCCCCAGCCCATGTCGTACGGCTTGACGAGAGCGAAGGAACCGTGCGCGTACGTGTAGCCTTGCGACGAGTCGTTGCCCGGCGGCAGCGACATCGTAAGGTACGTCGTGTTGGGCAGGCGCGAGTGAAGAACGTCGTCTTGTAGGAAGCTCCAGTACGACTGGCCGCTCACGGTCTGAATCAACAAGCCGAGAAGCGCATAGTTGGTGTTACTGTAGCCCCATTTCGACCCGGGCGGAAACTCCAGCGGCATACTCGCGCCAAGGTTGGCGTAATACGCAATCGGGTGATGCACTACGGTCGAGTTCTCAACGGACTTCAACAGCGCATTGTCCTCGAGGTAGTCTCGATAGCCGGAGATCTGGTCGAGCAGTTCCAGCACCGTGACGCGTTGGCTGTGAGGGACGCCCGGGAGGTAGCGCGACAGCGTCGCGTTGACGTCGACGCGATGCTGTTGCGCGAGCAGCCAAACGGCCGAAGCGGTGAACTGCTTGGTGATCGATCCGATCGCATAGGCCGTGTCGGCATCGGCAGCCAGATGCCCCGCGCGGTCGCGCAAACCGTAGCCGCGCGCGAAGAGTACCTTCCCGTTGCGCCCGACTCCGATCGTGAGACCCGAGACGTGCTGCACGGCGAGCTGCTTTCGGGCGATGGCGTCGATCCCGGCTTGCTGGTCCGGCGAAAGAGGCGCCGCCGCGGCGGGAAGGGCGAACGCGGCCAGCAGGGCCGCGACCAGGGCAAGCGCCGGAGCGCGATATCTTAGCATGGTGGGGATTATTTTGCAGGCGGCAACAGGACTCCGTCCAGCTCGTCCAATATTGTGCGCCAGAGTGCGAAATATAGTCGAAACGCGGTTGAGCGCCACCGTCGAGCGGTGGCCGTTCGAGAAGCCGTTCCGCATAACGGGCTACGAGTGGACCGAATCCGAGGTTCTCGTCGTTGAGGCGCGCGTCGGAGACCTGGTCGGCCGCGGCGAGTCGCTCGGCGTGTACTACCTCAACGACACCCCCGAACGCGCCAAGGCACAGATCGAGGCGCTGGCCTCGCCGTTCGATGCCGCCCAGCTGCCGGCGGGCGGCGCCCGTAACGCGCTCGACTGCGCGTTATGGGATCTGCGCGCGAAGATCGAGCGCAAGCCGGTCTGGGAGCTGCTCGGCCTCGAAGCGCCCCAGCCGCTTCGCACCACCTATACCGTAGGAGCGGACGAGCCGGCCGCCATGGCTGCGACCGCACGCGGCTATACGAAAGCGCGAGCCCTCAAACTCAAGCTCACCGGCGACGGCGACGCGGAACGCGTGCTTGCAGTGCGGGCCGCTCGCCACGACGTGTGGCTGGGCGTCGACGCCAATCAAGGCTTTACGCGCGAGTCGCTGGAGCGCTTGCTGCCGGTGCTCGAAGAATGCGACGTCCAACTCATCGAGCAGCCGTTTCCGGTCGGCCGCGAAGCCGATCTCGAAGGCCTTGTATCCGCGATTCCGATCGCCGCCGACGAAAGCGTCCAGGACTTGTCGGACCTCAAAAACCTCGCCGGGCGTTTCGACGTGGTGAACATCAAGTTGGATAAGTGCGGCGGCCTCACCGAAGGCATCGCGATGCTTGAAGAGATTCGGCGCCTCGGGTTACTTGCGATGGTCGGATGCATGGGTGGAACGTCGCTGTCGATGGCGCCCGGGTTTGTGCTCGGGCAGTTATGCGAGATCGTCGACCTCGACGGCCCCATTCTGTTTTCGCACGATCGCGAACCGGCCGCAGCGTACGATGACCAAGGCCATATCTTTTGCAGCGAACTGGTCTGGGGCGGCGCCGCGTGAGCGCGCGTTACGCTCTGGAGGGACGGCGCCACGCCGTTCTCACCGAGGGTTTTCTCACGGAGCCGCACGGCAAGACGGCGCACGGCGTTATTCGGTATCGGCCTGAGCAAGTGGTCGCGGTCATCGATTCGCAGTACGCCGGCAAACGCGTATGCGACGTCGTGCCGTCGCTGCGCAGCGATGCGCCGATCGTGGCATCGGTTCGCGAAGCGCTAGCATACAAGCCGCGATCGCTTCTAATCGGCTTCGCCACCGACGGCGGCGCGATTCCGCCCAACCTGCGAGCGCCGATCGTAGAGGCAATCGACGCTGGACTGGACGTGATCAGCGGTTTGCACGAAGTGCTGGCCGACGATCCCGCGTTTGCTGCACTCGCGGCGAGCAAGCACGTCGACCTGGTTGACGTTCGCGTGCCGCCTGCAAACATTCCGCTCTTTAGCGGTGCCGTCTATCACGACAAGCGGACCAAGGTCTTGGCCGTCGGCAGCGACTGTGCGGTCGGCAAGATGACCGCCATGCTCGAAATCGAGCGCGCCGCGCGCGAGGCCGGCGGCAAAGTGGAGTTCGTCGCGACCGGACAGACCGGCATTCTGATAACCGGCAAGGGCATCGCGGTCGATCGCGTGATATCGGATTTCGTCACCGGCGCGGCGGAGCAGCTCGTGCTCGGCGCCGACCCCGAGGCGGACGTCGTGCTGGTTGAAGGCCAGGGCTCGATATTCCATCCGGCATACGCGCCGGTCACGTTCGGTTTACTCTACGGTTCGGCCCCCGATGCGCTGCTGCTCTGCCATCGCGTAGGCCTCGAGCACATCATGGGATTCGATCAACGCCTTCCGAGTTTGCCCACGCTCATCGAGATGCACGAACGAATCTTGTCGTTCGTGAAACCCGCGCGCGTGATCGGCGTGGTCCTCGACACGTCGGCGTTGAGCGCCGAACGCGCGAACGAATCGATTGCGCGCGTGCAAGAAGAGACCGGACTACCGTCGGACGATCCGGTGCGCAACGGCGGGGCGAAGCTGTGGCACATCGTCAACGGAGCTTTTTCCCAACGATGATTTACCCTTATTCCGTCGTCGCTCATTTCTACGTCTTAATCCCGCGCGGCAAGATATATGCCGCACTTCCAGTTCGTGCCGACTAAACTAAGGAGCAACTGAAATGCGTCAAATGATTTCTCGCGCAACGACCTTCTTGCTGGCCGCACTTTTTGCGGCAGCACCGCTGGCCGCGATGGCTGCCGGAACGACCGGCGTCGTCACCGGCATCGTGCGCGCGTCGAGCGGAGCCCCGCTCGGTGGCGCGGCGGTGGAGCTTACCGGTCCGAGCCGTCTTGCGACGTCGACCGATGCGCACGGCACGTTCACGTTTCCTAACGTGCCGACCGGAATGTATTCGCTGCAGGTCAGCAAGGCCGGCTACAACGTCTATCGCAACGACTCCGTTGCGTCCTTCATCGGCGAAACCACGACGGAAAGCATCATCCTTACGGAAGCGTCGTTCAACTCGTTGAAAACCATCGGAGCGGTCTCCACCAACGCGGCCGGCGTCGCCCCACTGAACACGTCGACCGCCGCCATCGATACGATTAGCTCGACGGTATTCGATAACCAGGGCGCCGACCAAGTAGCGAAAGTGCTCAATGAAACGCCGGGCATCTTCACCACGCCGTATTCCCCCGGCAACGGTAACCCAAGCAACGGCGGATCGCCCGGCTCGGAGCAGACGCCGCAGATTCGCGGCGCGCTTCCGTACGAGACGGAGTCGCTCATCGACGGTCACCCGGTTTCGGTCGGTGCCGCCGGGACGTACTCGCCCAACCTCATCAATCCGTTCCTGCTTCAGTCCGTCGAACTCGTCAAGGGTCCGGGTTCGATGCCGGTCGAGATCAACTACGCCATCAACGGAACGGTCAACTACGTTACGCTCCAGCCAACCGCGACGCCGCAGTCGCAGGGGATGATCGGCATGGATAAGTGGGGCGGCGTCACGGCGGGGTTCAAGACGACCGGTCAACTGGATAACCATAAGCTCGGCTACGTTCTTGGTTACGTCAGCGACGGCGCGCCCGGACCGCTGACGAACTTCCAGTTTTCCGGTTCGCAGCTCCCGCTGGCCAACGGGCCGCCGGGCGGCCCCTTTTACGTGAACGGCCGGCAACTCGCGATGCTCGGTACGCCGATCGGCGAAGCCCTAGCGCCTCCAAAGTTCTCGCCGTACGCCGGCATGGGCATTGTCTTTGCCGAACCGCTCGTCGGCTGTTGCTACACGCTGGACGCGGGCTATCACTCCACCTCGGAGCTCGGGAAGCTCGTCTACAACTTCTCGAACAATACCTCGATCCAATTCTCTTACCTCGGCGGACAGTCCACCACGGGTAACGGCGACGTGAACGCGTACGACACCTCGCTGGTCGGAACCACCGGCTTGCCCGCGTTTGGCTTTCAACCCTGCGGTACCGCGACCGCGGGGCTGACGTGCAATCCGTTTGCGAAGGGTACGCCCTACAGCTGCAATCCCACTGGTGGCGGCCCGGCGTGCGGCTCGTCGATTCCCTTCGACCTCAGTTCGTTTAACGGCCTCGGCTACTCGTATCTGCAGCAGAATCTTTTCCAAGGCGAGTTCCGCACGACGCTCGGTTCGACGGGAACGATCCTCGCACGCTACTACACCGGTTCCTTGAACAGTTACGCCATCGAGGGATCGTCGACGCCGTTAAATACGTCGCTCAACGCCTACGGAACCATTCCGCTCTGCCCGGTCGGGGCAACGTTCGATCCGAGCACGCCGACAGCCGCCGGCGGCACGGACCCGAATGGTTGGCTGTGCATCACCAGCCACGGTGCCGTCAAGCCGACGAATACCACCTTCCAGAACCAGCACGTCACGTTCCAAACCGCGAGTCTAGCGAATCTGTTTACTACCACCGATAACATGAACGGCGAGTCGGTCCAACTGCAGGAGCAGCTGGGAGAAGACACGCTCACGTTCGCGTACGACAACTCGGAGCAGAAGTCGTCCGAGACGGCGGACGAGCCGTCCGTCGGCATTATCGTCTTCAGCCCCGTCGCCGGATCGCGACAGACCTTTCAAACGTTCTCGCTCCGCGGCAACATCGTGCTCGAGCCGAAGCTGATGCTCAACATCGGCGACTACGAGCTCAACTACAACAGTCGCTACTCGATCGACGGCGGCACGACGTGGAACAACGCGTCGCACTCGTACAACGAACCGCGCGCGGCGCTTAATTGGCGGCCGGAGAACAATACCAGCTACCGTCTCTCGGCCGGCGGATCGGTCGCGCCCCCGTATATCAGCCTCGTCTCGTCGGGCGGCCCAACGTGGAGCCAGATTATCGGCGGCGTGCCCGCGGCCGGTTGGACGCAAAATGCAAATAACGGAAACATTAGCGCTGAGACGGCGTTTGGCTACGATCTCGGCATGGACCATCGCATCGCGCGGGCGACGTCGGTCTCGGTCGATCTCTACTACACGCAATTGCATAACTTGTTCTTGACCGAGACGTCGACCGTCTCCGGCGCGGCGGCCGTAGGATGTCCGAACCAGCCCTGCGAGGTTTCGCAGACGGCCAATCTCGGTCAGGCGCGCTACGAAGGCATCGAGCTCGGGCTCAATCACGTGCCGCAGTTCGGTCTCGGTTGGAGACTGCAGGGTTCGCTGCAGCGGGCCTTCACCTACAATCTACCGCCGTACTTCTACTGCGCCGGCTCGACCGATCCGAAGACCGGCGTCACCACACCACCGGGCCCCGGCTGTATCAACAACACGAACCTCGCGGTCCTTCCCGAGGCGAACTTCGGCGGTCAGCCTACAGCACTATCCGGATCTCCAAACGGAGTCAACGGCGCCCGCGTACCATATGCCAGCGCCTACGGTGAACTAAGCTGGGCCGGACACTATGGCCAATACTACAACCTCGGCTTGACGTTCTTCGGCAACAATAACAGCTACAACGAGCCGCCGTTTGCCGTGCTGTCGGCAAACGTGCGCTACAAACTCAACGACCGCGGGACGCACCTGCAGCTCTCCTCCGACAACCTCACCGGCGCGTACGCGAATCCGTACGCCGGCTTCTTTAACGGCAATCCCCTGCCGCTCATTAAGGGAGCGACGCAGACAAGCCTTACCACCGGCGCGCCGGTGCCGATTTCTCTCGCGGCGACTGCGGCCGGTAATTATGGGCCGATGAGTTTCCGCTTAATCCTCATCCAGGATCTATAGGAAAACGATGAAACGATTCGCATTCGCGCTGCTGGCAGCACTAACGCTGCTGCCGGCAGTTCCCGCTCTCGCTGCCACCTCAGCACCGGCGGCTGGAACCGCGCACGCCGCGCCGGCAATGACCGGCGAAGACCTCAACGCATTCTTCGCCGGGCTCGTCCCGTACGCGCTGCATCGCGCCGACATTCCCGGCGGCGTCATCGTCATCGTCAAAGACGGCAAGATTCTGTTTGCCAAAGGTTACGGATACGCCGACGTGAAGACCGAGCGCCCCGTCGATCCGGCGACGACGATCTTCCGTCCTGGCTCGGTCTCGAAGCTCTTCACCTGGACGGCGGTCATGCAGCTCGTGCAGGCCGGCAAGATCGATCTCGACGCGGACGTGAATAAGTACATCGACTTCTCGATTCCGCCGTTCGAGGGCAAACCGGTCACGATGCGCGATTTGATGACGCACACGGGCGGGTTCGAGGAGACCGTCCGCGACCTGCTCGTCGACAACGTCGATCAAGTGCTGCCGATCGACGTGTATCTGAAACGCCGCTTACCGACCCGCATCTTTCCGCCGGGAAAGATCATCGCCTATTCGAACTACGGGGCGACGCTCGCGGGCTACATCATCCAGCGCGTTTCGGGTGAGAAGTTCGAAGATTACATTGCAAAGCACGTCTTCGCACCGTTGAAGATGGTACATTCCTCGTTTTTGCAGCCGCTGCCGAAGAATCTGATGCCGCTGGTGGCGACGGGCTACCTCAACGCCGGCGAAGGCAAAACCAAGCCGTTCGAGTTTGTCGACACCGCGCCCGCGGGATCGTCCAGTTCGACGGGCATCGACATGGCGCACTTCATGCTCGCCTATTTGAACGGCGGAACCTACGACGGCTATCAACTCCTCAAGCCCGCAACGATTAAGGAGATGTGGACGCCGCAGGTCACGTCGGAACAGGGCTTGCCGAGCTTCGATCTCGGCTTCTACCAGGACGATTTCAACGGTCTGCCGATCGTCGGACACGGCGGAGACACCGTCGCGTTCCACAGCGATCTGCACCTCATCCCCTCCAAGGGCGTCGGCTGGTTCGTCTCGTTCAACTCGCCCGGCAAGGAAGGCGCGGTCGAAGACGTCCGCAACGGCCTCTTCAAGCTTTTCCTCGACCGCTACTACCCGTATACGCCGCCTTCGGAACCGACCGTGGCCGATGCGAAGAAAGACGCCGCGCGCGTCGCTGGTTTTTATGAGAGCAGCCGTCGCGTCGCGCGCGCTCTCGCCTTCGTCTATACGTTAGCGCAGAGCGAAGTAACGGCGAATGCGGACGGCACGATCCAAGTGAGTGCGCTCAAAGACCCCGCCGGCAATGTGATGAAGTGGCGTGAGATCGCGCCGCTGCGCTACCGTCAGGTCGGCGGCAATGCGTACGTCGTCTTCGGCACCGACGAGAACGGCAACGTAAACTCGTGGTCGACGGACTACTTCAACATGGTTTCGGTCGAGCAGCGCGTCACCGGACTTCGCACGCTCAGCAACGTCAAGCTGCTGCTTGCGATCTTCACCGGCATCATCGTGCTCTCGCTCCTCATCCGCCTCGGAGGGTGGATCGCGCGGCGTAAGCTCAAGCTGTCCTTGCATCTCTCCCGCAACGAGCAGATCCTTCACTTGGTTGCTCGGATCGGCGCGATCGCGTTCTTGATTGCGCTAGTCGGATGGCCGATGCTCCTTTCCGGAGAGGACGCGATTCTCTCGACATCGTTGCCCGGCAAAATGATCGTACTCTACATCGTCGGAGTAATCGCCATCATCGGCTGCCTCGCAATGATCGCCGAGGCAGTAGTTCGCGTACTCCGCGGCCCCGGAGGCTGGCTCGTCCGCACCGGCGAGGTCCTCGTCGCCATCGCCGCCCTCTACGCGATCTGGTTCCTCTTTGCGATGCAGTTCGTGAACTTCGTAACGGAGTTCTAGAGGACGCTGCTAAACGTTCTGCTGGCCGTCGCGATCGCTGCCGCACCTTACGCGGCAAACGTTTACGCGACGCCCAGCCGGCGCATCAACGTCGACAGGCACCGCCTGAACCTCGTTTGTTTGGGGTCGGGCCGGCCCGTCGTCATCCTCGATGCGGGGCTCGGCGATTGGTCGCCATCGTGGATTCCTATCCAACGGCGGCTCGCTTCCAGCACGACGGTGTGTGCGTACGATCGTGCGGGATACGGGTTCAGCGATCCAGCAGCTTCGGCACGCACGTCCTTAACGAACGCGCGAGATTTGCACGATCTCTTGCATACGGCGAACCTGCCCGCGCCATTCGTTCTCGTTGGCCACTCATTCGGCGGTCTCAATATGCTGGCGTTCACCGAGATGTATCGCCGGGACGTAGCCGGTCTCGTTCTGGTCGATGGAACCGCTCCGGACGTCGCGATCCCCGCAGCACTGAAGTCCTTGATGGACGGTCAGCTCGCAGCGGTGCAGAATTGCGCGACGGCGGCCCGCGAGGGCAAGCTCGCTCGCGCTACGCCCTCCTTTACGGCATGCTTCAATAATCTCTGGGGCATTGGCTCCCAACCCAATAACGGCGTGACGCCGCGGCTCACTGCGGCGGTTGAGAATCAAGCGCGCAAGCCCGCGCCCTACGATGCCGTCGTCTCGGAAATGCAAAACGTGACGGAGAGCCAGCGCGAAGTGCAAGGACGGGAACGTTCGTTCGGCGATCTGCCGTTGGAGGTGCTGACGGCAGCGAACCATGGCGAGAACCAAATGCCGCCAACCTTGCGCGCATCGATGCAGCAGTTCGAGCCCGCATGGCGCAGCGCTCACATCCGCATCGCCGCGCTCTCGACGCTCGGACACTACGAGCTCGTACAGAGCGGCCACTACATTCAGTTCGACCATCCGGACGTCGTGATCGATGCCGTAGAGAAGGTCATTCGGCTCGCAAAACTGCCGATAACAGAAGAAAAGCCCTAGGTCGAACGAGTCGGGGCTAGCGGCTGCGGAGTAGAGGTCAAATGGCTGAAGAAGAGACGTGCCCGACGTGCGGATACGTGCGCCAATATCCATTTTGCTTGGATAAGTACCACGACGATGGGACGAAGAATAACCCCGTCTACGACAACCTTCAGGATGTCCTTCATCGATTAAACGGGGTGTGGGGTTCGTTCTGACCGGCGCTCGATAGCGGGCGGCGTCGGAGGAGAAAGCGGGGCTCGCGCGCGAACGTTCGGGCCGATGTTCAAACGGGTGCTTTCCATAGCGTGTGTCGCTGCTATTCTTATAGCGGCGTGTTTCGTCGTCTCCGGCGCAGCGGTTGCCTTGCCCGGAGAAAACAGCGAGTACGCGCCGACCCCACTGACCGCCGCCGAACTCTTCGACCGAGCCCGCCGTGCCGGCGGAACGATAGCGTCGGGGCAGTATCACAAGATATCGCGCACGCAGTCGACCCGTGGTGACGTCTGGACCACGGAGACCTTTTTCGGCGGAGACGACTATAGAACGACGGTAACGCAAGGGGGCTTCGTGTCGGCCTTTGGGTCGTACAAGGGGCAGGAGTGGCGACAGGATGCAAACGGAACCGTCGTTGCCGCCACGGGCTTCGCGCAAGAGACCGATCCATTCGAATCGGCACTGCGCAAGCCCGAGGACCTCGGCGGCAACGTTAAGGTGCTCGGCCTAACGACGGGCTCGAAGCCCTGCTATGTCGTCGAAGTAACGCCGCGTCAGGGCCTCGTGGAGCGCAGATACTACGACGCCGGCACGTATCTGCTCGCGCAGGTAGAACAAGTCGACTACGACGGCCACCACCGGTTGTGGGAATACAGCGACTATCGATCGGAATCCGGCCGCGTCGTCGCGCACAGCACCGCGTACAGCAGTGACGGCACGCCGAGTTCGCAGACGAACCTGTTGACGTACGAGCGCGCGACTCCGGACCCAAGCCGATTCGCCGTTCCGGCATCCAAGCTGCTGTTTGCGCCCCACGATGCGGACGCGGTTTCGATACCGGCTCAGTTCACCGAGGACGGCATCATCGTACGCGTCACGATCGGAGGCCGCGGTCTGGACTTTCTCCTCGATTCCGGAGCCTCAGACATCCTCATCGATTCGGGCATAGCGCGAGAGATGGGAATGCCGTCGAGCGGATCCCAGAATTACAGCTTTGCCGGCGACTTTACGATGTCCGATACCCGCGCACCCGATTTCGAAGTAGGCGACTTGCACGCGAGCAACGTTGCGATGTCCACCACGTCATTCCACGAACAACTCGTCGGCCAGCGCATCGTCGGGCTCCTCGGCGCCGATTTTATTGCCGCCGGCGCATTGGAGGTGAACTTCGAAAAGAAAGCCGTGACGATGCACGCATCCGTACCGCCGGACCTGGCCGCGCGCGGCTGGTCGGTCATCCCGCTGCGCCTGGACGACAACGTCCCGATGCTGAAAGCTCAGTTCAGCGGGAAAGATGGCTGGTTCATTGCGGACCTCGGCGCGTTTTACTCGACGCTCTATCCGCACTACTTCTCGCAGTTCCCGATCGTGGTGCCAAAAGGAGAACCCGATCGCGATTCGCTGGTGACGATCGGAAATAGACCGTTCGGCGTCAAACACTTCACGATGAATAGTATGGTCCTCGGGGATTGGGTGTTCGGCGGCGTGCAAGTCGTCGTACCGTCGGCGTCGTTCGCTCAGGAGCGCGACTACGACGGACTCATCGGCCGCGAAACGCTGAGCAACTTCAATCTCATTTTCGACTACAAGAACCGGCAGCTCTGGTTCAAGCAGATCGCTCCCTCGTAATACCGCGAGGAAGAAACGTACGCAACCTAGGGCCTGTTTCCCGCGGCGGGAAGGTCGCGTCGGGGCGAGAATCGCTGCCGGATGAGCGCGAACGACTCTCATTGATTCGCTAACGACGAGGTGACGTATGATCGATCGCCGCACGTTTTCCACTTCCATGGCGGCCGGCGTGGCCGCATCGCTGCTCGGCGTGACAAAAGCTCGTGCCGCCGGCGGCGTCCGCAACGTCGTCCTCATCCACGGCTTGTATGCCGATGGATCGAGTTGGTCCGAATGCATCACGCGCCTTCAAGCGGCCGGCATGAACGTGACTGCGGTGCAGAATCCGTTGACGACGTTCGAGGACGATATCGCCGCGACGCGCCGCGCGCTCGCAATACAAGACGGTCCGACGGTCCTCGCCGCTCATTCGTACGGAGGGATGGTACTGAGCGAAGCCGGCGTCGCTCCGAATGTAACGGCCGTCGTGTATATTGCCGCTCGGGCTCCCGACGCCGGTGAGGACTACGCAGCGCTCGCGAAGCGCTTCCCGGCGCCTCCGGCGAGCGCAGGCATCGTCAATTCCGACGGTTTTTTACGATTGAGCGAAACTGCGTTTATGAACGATTTCGCCAATGGGGTCGATCCCGTGAAGGCGCGCGAGCTCTATGCCGTTCAGCAGCCGAACGTCGCGACGCTGTCCCCCAACGCGAAGACGACGGTCGCGGCTTGGCGTTCCAAGCCGTCCTGGTACGCCGTTTCGAAGCAGGATCGAACGATCAACCCGGATCTGGAGCGATTCATGGCTGCCCGCATGAAGGCGACGACCATCGAGATCGACTCGGGGCACTTGTCGCTGGTCAGTCACGCGCCCGAAGTCTCGGCACTCATCTTGCAGGCGGCCGGTCGCGCGAGCTGATGCTCGCGGTTAAGACGGCCTTCGGTCTCGTGGCCGTGCTGGCCGTAATGGCTGCGATGATTTTCATCCCGGCGCGAACCGTGCACTACTGGCAAGCCTGGCTCTTTCTGTGCGTCTACGCGATCTGCAACGTGCTCGTGGTCGCATATTTGTGGAAAACCGACCAGGCTCTCTTAGCACGACGGATGAGCGGCGGCCCGTTCGCTGAGGGAAAGCCGGCGCAGAAGATCGTCATGGCGCTTGCAAGCATTGGATTCATCGCACTGCTCATAATCTCAGCGCTCGATCACCGTCAGCGATGGTCGAACGCGCCGGCCGCCGTGGCCGTCGTTGGAGATATAGTCGTCGTCTTCGGGTTCTTCGTCGCGACGTTGATCTTTCGCGAAAACACGTTTGCGGCGGCGACCATCCAGATTGCGGACGAACAGCGTGTCGTTTCGACCGGCCCATACGCGATCGTGAGACATCCGATGTATGCCGGCGGGCTCGTTCTGTTAGCCGGAATTCCACTCGCGCTTGGCTCGTATTGGGGACTCGTCGTGATGGCAGCCTTGATACCCGTACTTATCTGGCGGCTTCTCGACGAAGAAGCGTTTCTGTCGGAGAACCTCGCCGGCTACAACGTGTATCGGTCAAAGGTTCGCTGGCGCCTGATACCCGGGATTTTCTGATCCGATCCTGGCTGGCCGGCTCAATCGTAGCTGTCGCGGAGCGTTTCAAGCAGCATGCGGCCATGATCGACGACGATGCCGTCTCCGTCTAGGACGTCGACATCGAAACCAGGGTAGAGACTAACGAACCGTTCTTGTTTCCACTTCGCGATCGTCCACGCGTCGCGCGCGGCCTTTTCGTACGGCCAGGGCGGCATCCCCTCCCGATCCGAGCGAACGTCACGGCTGTCTGATGTGACGCGGACTTGGAAGCCCTCGATGCGCGCGATCTTCATTTCCAAGGTTCCGATCTTCATGCGTGTCTCCCAACAGTGCTTCTACGGCTCCAGGACGATTTTGATGTAGCCGTCGCTGCGCGCGTCGAACTTCGCAAACGCGTCGGCGGCATCTTTGAGCGGGAGCCGGTGCGAGACGATGGCGCCCGGCTTGATTCGCCCGCTCACGATTGCGTCGCGAAGGTGATCGTTGTAGCGCTTGTCGTGATCGCGCCCCATCCCAACCGCGATGCCCTTCTTGAAAAGCGTACCCCAGGGAATGAGATAGTTCCCGGAACGGGCCGGCTCAACCGGTGCGGCGGGGTCGCTGTCGAGAAACACGCCGATGATGCTTAGGCGGCCGTTAGGCGCGAGGATGTGCGCCAGATCCTGGATCACCGTCGACGGCCTCTCGGTCGCGTAGTCGAGCGGATCCCGCGCCTGAAAGCCGATGGCGTCGACGCACACGGTCGCACCCAGGTTCGCGTCCTCTCCCCTCCACGCGATGCCGCTGCGTTCTCGTGCAATCTGCTCCAAAATGCGGTCGGCGGCGTGGCCGTCACGCATGTCGATCGGCACCGCTCCGAGCTCGCCGGCCTTCTCGAGCCGTTCGGGGATCGCATCGACGACGAACACTTGCAGCGCTCCGCGCATGAACGAGCACATGGCGGTCAAGAGCCCGATCGCGCCGGCACCGTAGATGACGACGATGTCGCCGGGACCGACGCCGGCGAGCTCGGTCGCGTGATAGGCTGTGGGCAGCGCATCTGCAAGCAGCACGAAATCGTGCTCCCAGCGGTCTCCGGGTTCGCCGGGCAGTCGCAAGCAATTCGCGTCTCCGAACGGGATGCGCAGCAGCTCGGTTTGCGCACCCGTGTAACCGCCCATGCCCGGGTAACCATAGGCGGCGCCCCATTTTCCCGGATTGTTCGTGAGGCACGCTCCGGAAAAACCGTGCACGCAGTTCGGGCAGAAGCCGCAGCAGATATGCGTCGGTACGGTCACGCGATCGCCGATGCGTACGTTGACGACGGCATCGCCCACGCGCTCGACGACGCCGAGCGGTTCGTGCCCGATGACGAGACGTGCTCCGTCGCCGAGGCGCCCTTCATAGATGTGGAGGTCGGTGCCGCAGATTGCCGTCGACGTCAGCTTGAGTAGGACGTCCGTCGGTGATCCAATCACCGGTTCGTCGATGGCTCCGATGCTAATCTCTCGCGGCTTGTCGAGAATGACGGCCTGCATTAATGCACCTTGTCGTAGCCGTCGACGATGACGATATCGGTCCGGCTAAGGCTTTGGCGAAGTGCTTTCGCCGGCGCGTATTCCGCGGAGCTCCACCATTCGACGGCCTTATCGTACGACGCGAATTCCAGGATGACGATGCGGGTCGGCTGCCACTCACCCTCTACGATCGCCATCTTACCGCCTCGCACGATGTAGCGCCCGCCGAATTGCGCGACCGTCTCTTGGGCCATGCGTTTGTATTCTTCATACCGCTGCGGATCTGACGTCTCGACGTCGACGATGACATAGGCCGGCATGCGATCCTCCTAGACCGTAGGTTGGTTCAATTACTCCGAAGAAATCGTCGGGTTATGTTGCCGACGATCCTCCTGATGACCATGGCGTTTGCTCTTCCACAGGTGCCGGATACGGCAATAAGCGGCCCAATACCGCCCGCAACATTGTCTCGATTCACATGCAATATCCCAGACTACGGCCGGGGCTTCTGTTTTCGGTTCGCCGTTCCGGAGAATCGCTTGCAGCCGAACGCGCGTAAGCTTGGCCTGTACGTTGCATACTTCCCCGCGTATGCGGCTCCCGGTGCCGACGCGATTGCGCCGTTGGACGGGGGTCCGGGGTAAGGTTCGGCGACGCAGATGCACGGCTACTTTTCGTCGCAGGACGTCCGTCTTCTCCGCAAGCGCCACGGCTTGCTTTTCGTCGACGAGCCACCGGCTTGTCGGATGCCATCGATTGTCCGACGCAGTGGACCCAGCCGCAATCGTACGTGGACGAGCCGGTGCCGCTTTTGACCGACGCGGAACTTCGGCACTGCCGGTCCGCGCTGGCTCGACGCGCTGATTTGAACGATTACAATACGATTGCCGTGGCAGACGACCTCGATGAGATCCGAAGCGCGCTCGGAATCGACAAGCTGACCCTCATGGGATTCTCCGGCGGAACGCTCACCGCACAAGTCTACATGCGACGCTATCCGAGCCGCGTGCGTGCGATCGTTATGGGCGGAATCACGACCCCGGACTACCACCATCCGGCGCCGTCGGCAAGCGCACGCCAAATCGCAATCGAAGAGGTCTTTCGAGAGTGCGCCGTCGACTCGGTCTGCGGCGCACGCTTTCCGGACCTGCACGCTGACTACGATGCGGCGCTGACGAGCGCACGGGCGCATTCGATTGCGGGTTCGGCGCCTTCGGGCATGCCGCTGGCGATTCCCTATCCCGTCTTTGCCGATCGTCTCGCGCTGATGCTGTATGCGCCGGCCTCCGCAGCGAAGATTCCACTGCTCCTTCACGAGGCTGCGCGTGGAAACTGGCAGCCGTTCGCCTCCGCGGCTTTCAACATCTCAAAGGAGTTCTATACGCCTACGAATCGCACCGATGCGGCGATCGGAATCAGCAAGGGCATGTACCTATCGTCGGTTTGCTCTGAAGGCATGCCGTTTATCACGCCGGCCGATGTTGCCGCGACGGCCGGAACGTTCACGGCGAGCTCGCGCATCGACGCCTATCGCCGCGCGTGTGCGATTTGGGACGTAAAACCAGCGGAGGCGGCCTTCGCCGAACCCGTCGCTTCCTCGGTTCCGACGCTCATGATTTCGAACCGATTCGACCCGACGTGTCCGTGGCGAGTTGCGAATCAGATGCTTCGCACCTGGCCGCACGCGCGGCAAGTAACTGATTACACGCTCGGACATCTCGACGACTGGGACTGCATCAAGAGTATGAGCGTGCGCTTCATCGATACGTTCGATCTCTGGTCGATCGACACGACTTGCGCCCAACATCCGGTCAAGGTTCATTTCGCAACCTAGAACTCGCCTTCACGTAGGCGAAGGGAAAAGATATGCTCGTTCAATCGATCCACTATACGTTCGCGCCCGAAGACGGAGACAAGGTCGAGGCGATATTGCGCGAACTGCGGGATGCCTCGCGTAAGGAAGCGGGCGTCGTCCAGTTTGAGGTCGCCCGAAGCCAAGAGCACCCGAACGTATTCGCCCTATGGGAAGTCTATCGGGACGGAGCCGCGTTGGAAGCGCACAAAGAGACCGAGCACTTCAAGCGCCTTGCGGTAAACGGCGTACGGCGTCTCGCGCAGCAACGGGCTGGAGAGATAGCCGTTCCCATTTAACCACGCCTTCCAGCCTTTCTTTCGTTGGCCGAATGCGGTACTCTGGATACTGCCATGCAGCAACGTCTCGCGACCATTCTGGCTCTCTCGCTCGTCGCCGGATGTTCCGGCGGAGGCGGCGGATCTTCCAACACGGCGGCACCGCTGCTGCAATCAGCTTCCGACGGCGCGGACTGGCTCGTCCCGGGGAAAACATATGGAGGCAACCGCCTCACTACGCTGACGCAGATCGACCCGTCGAACGTTGCGACGTTGAAAAAGGCCTGGGTAACTGCGGTGAAAGACGACGGTGAGGAAGAGGCGTCGCCGATCGTTTGGAACGGAACCGTCTTCGTCACGACGTCGCACGATAATGTTTTAGCGATGGACGGAAAGAGCGGGACGCTGAAGTGGGCGTACGGGTACAGCCCCGCCTACGAACTGCAGTATCCGGTCAATCGAGGCGTGGGCCTTTCGGACGGAAAGCTATATATCGTAACGCAGGATTGCCGTCTCGTCGCGATCGACGCGGCTACCGGCGCGCAAGTGTTTAACGTGCCGGCGTGTCACGATACGAGCGCCACGTGGTATTCAACGGCGGCGTACGTCTACAAAGACAAGGTTATCGTCGGAACGTCCGGAGGCGACCTTGGCGGCAGCGGACTCGTGAGCGCGTTCAGCGCACAAGACGGTTCGCGTCTCTGGGATTGGCACACGGTCGCGCAGCCGGGTGAACCCGGTCACAACACCTGGCCGGGCGATTCGTGGGTCCACGGCGGCGCCGCCGTGTGGGCTGGTCTTTCGATCGATCAAGATACGGATACGGTCTACGCCGCTCCGGGAAATCCCGGGCCAAATCTCACGACGTACGGTCGCGAGGGCGCGAATCTGTATACCGACTCGGTCGTCGCGCTCGATATCTCCGGTTCGACGCCGAAGCTGAAATGGTACTACAAGGTATCGCCCAACGACGTTCACGACAACGATCCGTCGATGCCTCCGGTGCTCTTCACCGGCAACGTCGGAGGTACGCCGCGGGCGCTGTTGGCCGTCGGTGACAAAGCCGGCGACTTCGTTATTCTCGACCGCACGACCGGTAAGATGGTTAGCCGCAATGCGGTGAGCAATCAACAGGGAATCTTTACGACGGTTCCGACGGTCGCGGGGACCTTTGCTTGCCCGAATCACGGCGGAGGAATCGAGTGGAACGGTGGTTCGTACGATGCGGCGACGAACTACTTCGTCATTCCGAGCACGCAGGAATGCGCGGTGTGGAAAATCATTTACACCGGAAAGGTACCGTATACGCCCGGTCAGCCGTATACTGCCGGACCGTTGCCGAAACGCCAGGTGGCGACCGGCGTCGTAACGGCGATCGACGTTTCGACCGGCAAACCCGCATGGCGCAAACAAGTGCCGTATTCGGCGCAGGGCGGCGTGCTCATGACGACCAACGGCCTGAGCTTCACGACCGATGTGAGCGGTCGCATTTACGCTCTCGAAACGAAGACGGGCCGCGAACTTTGGCACGACGACACCGGCTCCGCGATCGTCGCGCCGATCTCGGCGTACAGCGTGGACGGCAACGAGTATCTCGTCGTGGAGGCGGGTGAAGCCGGCAACCAGCAAACGCCTAACCTGCCGAAGTCACAAGGCGCCCGCGTGATCGCGTACGCATTAAACGTGTCGCAAACGGCAATGAACGACAGCACGGGCCAGCCTTCCGTCGCGTCGACTGCCGCCAAGACCGAAAGCGGCTCCGGTGCGCCGGCGGCGTCAACCGGCAGCGTGCCGTACACGACCGCTCAGGTGCAAGCCGGCGCAACCGTTTACAAGAACGACTGCTCGTCCTGTCATGGAGCGAAGCTGCAGGGCATCTCGGGGCCGGCCCTGGTGGGGCCGGCGTTCGCGCATTCCAACCTCGACGTCGCCCAGATCTACGCGATCGTTTCGCAGCAGATGCCGCTGACGGCGCCGGCGTCGTTGTCAAAAGCCGACTATGCCGCCGTGATGGCGTACATGCTTGCCTACGGCTGCGTCAAATCGACGGGCGACGGCAAGCCGTTCCCAACAGAACCTGCGGCACCGGTTACGAACGTAAAAGTCGGCGCTGCGAGTTGCCCGAGATAAGGGCTAAACGGTTACGATTCCGGTCGGGCCGAAGCGTTCGGTCTTGATTCGCGCCGCGTCGTGCCCGGCCGAAGTAAGCAAATCTGCGACGGCTTCAACGAATGCAGTCGGTCCGCACACATAGCACGTCGGGTTCTGCTCGTTTGGTATCGTCGCGGTGCGAATCAACTCCGCGTCGACGCGATGCGCCGGCTGGGGCCAGCCGGCCGGCGTGACGCGCGTATACGCGTAGGTTACGCAGACGCCGCCGTCACCTGCGGAAAGACGCGCGAGGTCGGTCGCGTATAAAAGCGCGTCCGGCTGGCGGACGGAATACAGCAATCGAAACGGTGCAGCGCTGCCGCAAGCTGCGCGCGTGCGCATCATCGCCATGATCGGCACGATACCCGACCCTCCGGCGGCGAGTTGAACCGGCTCGGTCTGCGCCGGCGTCCACACAAACCAGCCGCCGATCGGCCCGCGCAGTTCGAGGTTGTCTCCGGCTTTGAGCGTGCGCACGAGATACGGCGACACCTCGCCGTCCGGGAGTTGCTCGACCGTCAACTCAATGAACGGCGCGCCCGGTGCCGATGCGATCGAATAGGACCGCACAGCCGTATACCCATCTGGAGCGGTAAGGCGAACGTCGACGTGCTGCCCAGCTCGATGCCCTGGCCATTCCGGCACCGACAACACCAGCGTGCGAGCCGTCGCGGACTCATCGCGGGCCTCGACGACCGTTCCGACCAGCCAGCTCAATCGCCGGTGTAGCGCTGCTCGCGCCAGGGATCGCCGTAGTTGTTGTAGCCGAGAGCTTCCCAGAATCCGGGCCGGTCATCGGTACTCAACGTGAGGCCGCGCACCCACTTCGCGCTTTTCCAGAAATACAAATGCGGGACGAGAAGGCGGGCCGGGCCGCCGTGCTCGGGTTCCAAATCCTTACCGTCAAAACGGAACGCGATCCATGCTTTCGAACCAAGCAAATCCTCTAGCGGGACGTTGGTAGCGTAGTCGCCGTACGAATGCGCCATGACGAAACGGCCTTTGGTTTCGATGCCGGTCATAAGCGTGTCGATGGACACGCCTTCCCAATGCGTCGAGAGTTTCGACCAGCGCGTTACGCAATGGATATCAACGGTAACGTCGGATTTCGGAAGCGCCTGAAACTCGGACCAGTTCCATTTGTGCACCTCGCCGGTCTCCGTCGTGATCGCGAACTCCCACGTATCGAGCGGCACGTGCGGCGTCGGGCCAGCCGAGAGCACGGGAAAATCTTCGGTCAGGTACTGGCCGGGCGGCAGCTTTACCGCGTCCGGCCGGCGCCGTCCGGAGAATCCCGGAGAGACGAAACCCACAACCTACTTCTTAAACTTTTGGCTCGTCGAGTCTCCGGTGAACTGCTCGACCGTCTTGCCGGTTTCGGGATCGACGGTGTAGAGAAGGTCGGCAATCTCGTCGGCGTGATCTTCCTCGTCTTTGAGGATCTCCTCGAACATGCGCCGGCTAACCGGATCGGCCTGACCGAAGAACTCGATGATGTCGCTGTAGATCTTAATTACGACGCGCTCGGCTAAGAGATCCTCGCGCAACAGGTCTGCCAGCGTGTGACCGGTCTCGAACGAGGAGAACGCACGCTTGGTAATTCCCTTGGGATTGAGGTTCGGGACGCCGCCGAGCTGTTTGATCCGATCGGCGATTCTCTCCAAATGCTCTTGTTCGTCGTGCCAGTGCTCCTTAAAGAGCCCCTGGAGCTGCTCTTGATGAATCGACGTCGTCATATAGTAGTGCTGCTGATAGCGCAGGACGCAAATGATCTCCGACGCTAGTGCCGCATTCAAGACGTCGTACACCTGTTCGAGCGGCAGCGTGTAGTACGGCGTGACCATGCCGTCTTCCATCGCTTTTCGCATCTGTGTCTGGATTTCTTTGACGTCGTCTAAGATCGACACGGGCGGTCCTCCTCGTAGAATACCTTGGGGCTCTAAAATAGCGCGAAGTGGGCGTTTTCTTAGCGGGGCCGTCCGACCCTTCCGTGCCGACGTTGTGGCCGCTAGGTCCGGGGCGAAACTCCTGGAAAAGGACGGTATGAAAGTCAACGGCATCGACGCAATCTACTATTTCGCACACGATTTCGATCGCGCCAGGTCGTTTTACGTCGACATGATCGGCGCCGAACCGGAAACATCCGTCCCCGGCTCGTTTTGCGAGTGGACGCTGCCAAGCGGAGAAGCGTTCGGCGTCATCAAGGGCACGCAGTATCGGCAGGGCAACGGCGTCCTCTTCAACGTTTCCGACGCGGCGGCGTCCGTCGCCGAGCTTCGCGGGCGCGGCGTCGAATTCGAAGACGCCGGCGAGATCGAAGAGACCCCGGTCTGCTTCATGGCATTCGGCAAGGACTCCGAGGGCAACGGTTTCATCCTGCACCAGCGCAAGTAAAGGTCGCGGCCTTGAAATCCGACCCGCGAGGTGTATCTTTATCGGTACCGCCTGCGTAGCGTGGACTGCACGCGTTCGTTCTTAAGGAGGGTTAATGTCGAACCATTTTACCGGACTTAGCCTAGGGCCGCCGCTTGGCGACCAGCGCCTGGACCTCTGCGATTTATACGCGTTCCAGTCACCGAAGGACGCGTCGAGAACGGCGATGATCCTCAATGCAAATCCGAATGCCGACGCGCTTCACCCGGATGCGATCTATCGATTGGCCGTCGACAACGACGGGGACCTGATCAACGACATCGCGTTCAGCTTCGTGTTCTCGAAGCCGCAGAACGGGAAGCAAACCTACAGCGTCTTCATGGCGAAAGGCACGGATTCGCGTTCGATCGAGGCGCTGGGGACGAAGGTCGTTACCGATGCCGAATGCTCGTTCGGAGCGACGCCCAATATCGTCAAGTCCGGTAACTACACGTTCTTTGCCGGTAGCCGCAGCGATGCGTTTTTCTTCGACTTCGATGGGATCAAGAATCTCTTCGATACGTCGGGCGGCCGAAATTTCACGGCGCCGCACCTCGGGGGCAAGTCTCCATGGACCGGCGTCGACTCAAATACCGAGGCGAACGTGTTCTCGATGGCCGTGGAACTGCCGACGGCCGAGCTCGGTGCCAATCCGAAAATCCGGATCTGGGGCCGCTGCAGCGTGCGGCAGCCGAACGGAGAGTTGATTCACGCCGACCGCGCAGGCCATCCGTCGGTTAGCAGCTTCTTCAATACCGACGAAACGAAGTTGGAGTACAACGCGAGCGAGCCGGTAAGCGACTACAAGCGCTGGCTCGATCAGTTCGTTCATTTGATCGGTCACACGGGCGGGTACACGAAAGAAGAAGCGGTCGCGGCGATCGACGCTGAGGGCATTCTTCCCGACATGCTAAACTTCGATCCCTCAAAGCCGGCGAAGTACCCGAACGGCCGAGTCTTCACCGACGATGTGATCAATACGCGTCTCGCGTTCCTCTCTAAAGGCGACATACCGCCCACCGGCTTGAAGCCGCACTCGGACACCCTGAGCGAGTTCCCGTATTTAGGCACGCCTCACGGGAAGACGTAAGAGCTTTATCTGCACCTAATGTGGGCGGCCGGCATTCCGGGTACGATGCGTACGCGGGCCTTGTCATGTAAGAAAGATCCACGAAGTTGAAGATCGGGCTTGATGCGACCTTAACCGAATTCGTGCAATCGGTTGAGGATGCGTGTCATATTATTTCATCTCAAAAACACATCGTTCCGAACCAAGCGCGCCTTCGAGACGCATACGACACGCTCCGCAATGCCGGTCCCGTGCTCGTACGGATCTTCGGCGCGCTGGCGGATGCGGACGTCGTCGAGGGATCGTACGAATCGGGCGAACAGGCGCGGTTCGGTGCCGCGACCATCAACGGATCGACGCTGGAAATCGCGCTCTTGCCGAAGGAGAAGTCGGAAGCAAGCGCCTAGCAAGGCCGGGATGACTGCCGAGCGACATCCCACCGGAACCGTCACATTTCTCTTTACCGACATCGAGGGCAGCACGGCGCGGTGGGAGTCGCACCGCGAGGCGATGCAAGCGGCCTTGCGCTCGCACGATGCCATTCTGCAAAGCAGCATCGTCGCACATCGCGGTTACGTTTTTAAAACCATCGGCGATGCGTTTTGCGCCGCTTTCGCCGATCCGTACGATGCCGTGCGCGCGGCAGCCGAGGCTCAGCGCCGAATCGCGTCGGAAGACTGGAATGCGATCGGCGGCTTGCGCGTACGAATGGCGATCCATGCGGGTGAGACGGACGAACGCGGGGGCGATTACTTCGGACCTCCCGTCAATCGCGTCGCCCGCCTGCTGGCCGCCGGGCACGGCGGACAGGTTCTCATCTCCGGGGCGGTCAGCGACGCGATCGCCGCACAGCTGAGCGACGGCGTCTCGATGCGGCCGCTCGGCGTTCTGCCGCTGCGCGATCTCAAAGAGCCCGAGCGCGTACACCTGCTGCTTTCTCCCGGACTGTCGCTGGTCGACAAGCCGCTGCGCGCGCTGCAGACGCCGCCCAACAACCTCCCGCGCCAGACCAGCGCCTTCGTCGGCCGAGCCGACGACGCGATGCGCGTATCGGAGATGCTGCGGCACGGGTCGCTCGTCACGATCGTCGGCGCCGGCGGAATCGGCAAAACGCGGCTTGCGCTCGAAGTCGCGGCGCACTTGCTGAACGAGAGTACCGACGGCGCGTGGTTCGTCGATCTCGCACCAATTGCGGAGGCTGCGTTGGTTGCGGGGACGATTCTCTCCACGCTCGACGCTCCGCAGTCCGCCGGAGCTTCCGCACTCGAGCAGCTGGTCGCGCATCTGCGGACGCGCAGCCTGCTATTGATCCTCGACAACTGCGAACACCTCGTCGGCGAAGTGGCTTCAATCGTCCATACGGTTCTGACGCGTTGCCCGGAAACCGCCGTCTTGGCAACCAGCCGCGAGGCGCTCGGCGTCAGCGGGGAGCGAGAATACCATTTAGCAACGCTCGACGAAGCGTCGGCGGTGCAGCTTTTCGCCGATCGGGCTCGCGCGGCGAATCCGCACTTTGTGCTGGATGACGGCAATCGCGGAGCCGTCGAGAAGATCTGCCGCAGGCTCGACGGCATCGCGCTCGGCATCGAACTCGCAGCCGCGCGCGTCAAGACCATTCCGGTCGCGAGCATCGCGGAGCGCCTGGAGCTTCGAATGCTCACCGGCGGCGGACGCGACCGCAGCGCGCGCCAGCAGACGATGAACGCGCTGGTCGGCTGGAGCTACGACCTGCTTCCGAGCGACGAGAAGGCGTTTTTCCGACGGCTCGCGGTTTTCACCGGCGGCATGACGCTGGAGAGCGTAACTGCCGTCTGTGCGGGCGAGCAACTCGACGAATGGGCCGTCCTCGACCTGCTGACGTCGCTCGTCGAGAAGTCGCTTCTCGTCCCGGAGCCGCCGGAAGCGCCGATTCGGTATCGCATGCTGGAACCGATTCGCGAGTACGCGCGCGAGCGGCTCGCCGAAAACGGCGAGACCGATGAGGCGTGCGCGCGCCACGCGCGCGGTTTCGCCGAAATCGCCGACCGCGCATACGCGGAGTGGGACACGACACCGGGAGCAGACTGGCTGGAGCGTCAGGAACGCGAGCTCGACAATTTTCGCGCCGCTCTCAAATGGACGATCGACGAATCAAAGGACCTAGAAACCGGCGCGCGGATCGCCGGCAGCGTCGGACCCGTTTTCATGCGGCTCTCCTTGCTTCGAGAAGGCGTGCGCTGGGGAGACCTCGCGCTCGAACGAATCTCCGGATTAGAATCGGCGGCGATCGCACGCCTACACTATGCGCTCTCGATGTTGCACAACAACCTTGTGTCCAATGCGTCTGCTCTAACTCACGCCGAGCTTGCCGTCGATATGTTCCGCGAGCATCACGATAGAAGAGGTCTCGCTCGGGCGCTCTCTCAAGTCGCACAGCAGAAAGCAAATAACGGTCAGCGCCAGGGCGCGCTCACGGCTGCCGATGAGGCGCTTTCCCTGGCGCGCGAGCTCGGCGATCCGGCCCTTCTCGCGGCGGTACTCGCGCGATGTGCGAACTCAGCGGATGCAGGCGACGTCGATCGCTGGCGATCCTGGTATCGCGAGAGCGTCGACCTCTTTCGCAGCCTCGGCCGTGATGCAGACGCAGCGCGCGTCCTTCATTGGTGGGCCAGTACTGAAGCCGTCGAAGGAGCGCTCGCGGAGGCGGCTCGCATAGCTGACGATGGCCTCGCACTGGCAACGGGCGAGGTGGTCATGTGGATCACTAGCACCGGCGCGACAATCCACTGGGCGATGGGCGAGCGGGAAAGAGCAATCCTGTTGGTTCGCAAAGCGCTCGTCTTCGCCGGCAATGTGACTCACCCGATTTTATTGCCTTCTTTGGTTTCTTATGTCGCGGTTATCGCTGCCGAAAGCGATCCAGTCGAGGCCGCGCATCTTCTCGCGTATGCCGACGAACGGCGACGCGCCACCGGTCATACTTTTGCGGAGATCGAACGCGCTACGTTCGAAACGCTACGCGCCGATCTGCTGCGCACGCTAGGTGCTTCCACGTTGGCATCGGCATCGTCCGATGGGAAGCTCTGGAGCGACGAACAAGCGTATGCGCGAGCTAAGCGTTTCTAGCAGGGCTTGACATTGACCGTGTTCGGCCGCTCGATATCCGCAGAGGCAGACGGCGTGACGTAGTAACACTGCTCGGTAAGCTTGAACTTACCGGACCGGCCTTTGCAACCCGAGATGGCGTTATACGAGCCGCTAAGCACGACGGTCTTCACGTTGTACTTGGCGGTCATGCTGAACGTGCACGGAGACGAACCGAGGAGCACTTCATTCCCGTTCATGGACGGGCCGGAGAGTCCGAATGAGACCACGGCGTTGACGTTCTTGGAACCGTAGGTCTGCTTTAGCGATCCGCCGGCGCTCGAAATGCTCTGGGCGAACTGTAAGACGGCCGTTCCTTTTCCTTTGGAACTGTCCGTGATACTGCCCTTGTATTCTCCGGCAATCAGCAGCTGAACCAGCGAATCCGATGAGGCCGAGAGCGTCTCCGACGCGGGAATGCTGCCGCTCGTGACCGGCGCGCTGCACGCGGTCAAGCCGATAAGCAGAGCGAGCGCGGTAGGAACGAAGCGTAGGCGATAAGGCGTGTTCATAGGAGAAGGATTGCATCGCGGCGGCGGCGTTCCTTCAGCGTCAGCGGCGTTTGAGTGCGTCGAGCTCCTCGAGCGTGCGCGGCCAGTCGCCTTTGAGCAGGCGCGATAGGCTGCGGTCCGCGAGCAGCGCGCCGCCGGTTTGACACTGTGCGCAATAGTTCGTCTCGTTGTCGGCGTAGCGAATGCGCTGCACCGGCTCCCCGCATCGTGGGCACGGCTGCTCGAATCGGCCGTGAACGGCCATATCCTTGCGAAACGCCGTAACGTGTTCGGGAAACTCGTCTGCGGCTTCGGCGCGAAGCTTATCGATCCAATGCTGCAGCGTCGTTCGCGTCGCGTCGTAGAGGCGTTTCCACTGCTGCGGTGTGAGCTTATTCGTGAGTAGGATCGGCGAAAGCTGGGCGGCGTGGAGGATCTCGTCCGAATACGCGTTTCCGATTCCGTCGACGATGCGTGGATCGGTGAGTGCTCGTTTGAGCGTACGGTTCTCTAGGGTGAGCGCTTCGCGAAAAGCGTCCAAGCCGGATGCCATCACGTCGATCCCGCCGGGGTTCATCGCGTTCAAAGCTTCTTCGCCGCGTACCACGTGCAGCGACGCCCGGCGCTTCGTCCCCGCCTCCGTAAGGACGAGCGTGCCGTCAGGAAAATCGAACGCTGCGAGATCGCGACGCCCGGACAGTTTGGCCCCGGCCGGTCGCCAATGCAGACGCCCCGCGATCATCAGATGAAGCACGAGCCACAGGTCGCCGTCGAGGCCGATTGCGATGCGCTTGCCGATCCGGCGCAACTCGCGCACGACGCGGCCGTCGACGGCGGCGAGCGGCGGATCGACCGTGCGCAACAGCGAGACGTTCGCTACGCGAACGCGCTGAAGGGGCTGGCCGACGATGCGCGGCTCGAGTGCGCTTATGTAGGCCGCTACGTCAGGAAGCTCCGGCATTTGCCGGATATTTGGGCAACCAAATGCGGGAATCCGCTGTCTGGGACGACATGACGACCAACCTCGAACTCGGAGTGGACACTTTTGGCGACGTCACCGCAGACGCCGCGGGCGCCCCGCTGCCCTACGCGCAAGTCCTTCGCAACGTCGTCGAGGAAGCCGTTCTCGCTGACGAACTCGGGGTCGATTTCTTCGGAGTGGGCGAGCATCACCGCAGCGACTTCGCAATATCCGCACCTGAAGTGCTGCTGGCGGGAATTGCGGGTCGCACGCGGCGCATTCGCCTCGGCTCTTCGGTGACGGTGCTTAGCTCGGACGATCCCGTACGCGTGTTTCAGCGCTTCGCCACGCTCGACGCAATTTCGAACGGTCGCGCCGAGGTGATCCTGGGCCGCGGATCGTTCACCGAATCGTTTCCGCTGTTCGGATTCGATTTGAGCCAGTACGAAGAACTCTTCACCGAAAAGCTGGATCTGTTCGCCGCCCTTATCAAGCAGCAACCGGTGACCTGGCATGGGCGTACGCGTCCCCCGCTTACCGATCAGCGCGTCTTTCCCACGGTCGAGTTCGGAACGTTGAAAACTTGGGTGGGCGTCGGCGGGACGCCGGCTTCCGTCGTCCGCGCGGCCAATCACGGCTTGCCGATGATGCTGGCCATCATCGGGGGCGAACCGAAACGTTTCGCACCCTACATCGAACTCTATAAGCGGACGCTTCGGGAACTCGGCAAGCCGATGCTGCCGATCGGCGTTCACTCGCCCGGCTACGTTGCCGACGGCGACGAGCAAGCTCGGGACGAGCTGTGGCCGGCGTTTAAGGTCATGCGCGATCGAATCGGCGCAGAGCGCGGGTGGGGTCCGATCACGCGGGCGGAGTTCGATCTGGAAGTCGACCGCGGTTCGATGTACTGCGGAGCGCCGCAGACGGTAGCTCGAAAGATTGCTGCGACGGTGAAGACTCTTGGAATCGACCGATTCGACATGAAGTACGGCGCCGGAACGTTGTCCCACGAGAAGCTCATGCGTTGCATCGACCTCTATGGGAGTAAAGTGATTCCGCTCGTTCGTGAAATACTCGCTTAAACTATGGGAGCACCTCGACGCGGTGGTCGATCAACTCGGCGGCCCGATGTCGAATCGCCGGCAGATCGCCGGCGCGGCTCTTGTCTAGAATATCCGCAACGTAGTGAGCCGAGATGAGGCGAGGGACGATCACGTAGTCCGCGCCCGATAGATACATCCTCCGTGCGGAATCGATGGTCTCGGCCGTCAAGATAATCGTCGCCGCCGGAGCGAGGCGGCGTAGAACTTTAAAGAGCTCGCCGTTACTCGTACCCTTCAAGAGGTGGTCCGGAATCGTGCAGATGAGCGTGCGGGCCCGTTCGAGGTGCAAGTGTTCGAGCGTCATCGGGTTACTGACGTCGCCGTAGGCGCAGCTTATTCCCAGATCGCGCAGTTCCGCCAGCGATTCGGGGTTGAAATCGATGACGTAAATGTCCTTAAGGGAGACGCCGCGATCTTTGATCTCGGTCAGCAGCGAGCTTGCCTCGCGATAGAATCCGAGTAGGACGAGCGGTGGAACGCGATGTTCGCTTTCGTCCTTTGAATCGTCCACCACGAGGCGGTCGCGAAAGCCGAGCCGCTCGAGCATGGGATTGACCGCCTTGAAGATTTCATGACTCTTCGGAATGACGAGCGCCGAAATCAACGCGGTGACCGTCATGGCTACAATGAACGACGAAAGCAGGTCGTGCGTAATGTGGCCGTATCCGACGCCGAGCGCGGCCAGCACCAACGCGAACTCCGAAAGCTGGCTGAGGTTCAGGGACGTCACGAACGCGGCGCGATTGCCGTAACGAAGCGCGTAGAGAACCGGGAACACCGTCAAGAAGCGGCTGATCAGTACGAAGCCGATCATTTCGAGCGCCATAACGACGACCGCGGTCGTCGGCATGGGTATCTGCAATCCCAATCCGATGAAGAAAAGCGTAATGAAAAAGTCGCGCAGCGGCGCGATCTTCGCGGCGACGTCGCCTTGATACGGAAACGAAGCGATGCACACGCCCGCGAACAGCGCGCCCATTTCGACGGACAGCTTGAGCCCGGTTGCGAAGGCGCCCATGACGGCGCACCAAGCGACCGCAGCAATCAGCATCAGTTCCGGCTGCCTGGCAATTCGATCGAAGATGTACGGCAGCACCCAGCGCGCCAAACCGATACCTATGCCGAGCAGCAATGCCGCGCTCGCGACCGAAACCCCGATCGCCGCGAGGTTGAGGTGCGTCATCCTCGGCTGGATCGCCAAAAACGTAATGGCCCAGATATCTTGGAGGATCAAAATACCCAGCGAGATGCGGGACGTTAGCGTGTCGAGTTCCATGCGATCCGACAGAACCTTGACGACGATGAGCGTCGACGAGAGAGACAGAGCGACCGCGAGATACACGAGCGTGTAATTGCCGAAGGCGTGCGCGAGACCAAGCAGCCCGAACAGGGCCGCCGCTAGTCCCGCGCAGAGAGCGAACTGTGTGACGCCGTTGATCAGAACCGCTTTGCCGAGCTTGACGATCTTGCGAACGTCGATTTCGAGGCCGAGGATGAACATGAGCAGCACGAGACCGATCTCCGAAACCGTCGAGATCGATTCTTGGCTTGTGATCAGATGGAAGCCGATCGGGCCGAGGAGAACGCCGGCAACCAGATACGCGAGCAGCATCGGAAGCTTGAGGCGGTAAAATATTCCGCCGAGAACCGCGGCGAAAATTATTGACAGCCCAATGTCCGAAAGAAGCGAGTGCATTGAATCTCCACCACTGCTGCAACGACGTGCTCGCGCAGTTAGCGGGGGGACGAAGCAAAGTCCTCCCCTTTGCGACCGAGCGGTAGCTTAAACCTTCAGGGCAACGGCCGTCTGATGCACCAGCGCCTGGAGGTGCGCGAGCGTCACTTCGTCGGCTCCGCCAGCGTGAGCGGCGGCCGCCGCAGCATCGTGCAGACGAGAGAGCTCGAGGCGGGCCAGGGCCGAGGCATCGGCCGGCGTACCCTTCGGCGGCGCGGTCGCCAACTGCACCAGCGTCATCGTGTAGCTTGCCTGCAGGTTACGGCGAAGCAGCGAAATGCTGTGGACTCGCGGATTGATTTCACGGAAGATGCTCTGCTGCATCCACGTAAAGAGATCGTCGAGCGTCATCGTCGAGGCATTGGTCTCGGTCGGATTGTCCATGATGCGCTGCAAGACCGCAGGCTGGAACATGTAGGCGATGGCGGCGTTCTGCGTTCGGCCGATGTTTTCGGCGACCGGAAAGTCGTGGCGTTGCGGCGGGTTATACGCCCATACCGGCAGGTTCGCATAGTTCTCCCACCCGACGTAGCCGTACCCGGCCCACTCCGAGTAGGTGAGCTGATTTAAGATATTCGGTGCGAAGCGGAAGTTCCGATCCGAGAAAAGATACGTATCGAGGATCCCAAACGCGCGCTTCTGCACGGCGACGGGGACCGGGACGATCGGCGGCTCGGAACCGGGGTCGGCGCGGTGCGCCCGCGAGAGATATTGTCCGCCGATGTAGTACGCCGGAGCGCGAGCGTCGCGCAAATAATTGAAGAGCGCGCGCTGAAACGCCGTAGTCGCGTGCTCGTAGGCTTCCCCGGGCTTCACCGCGCGGCCCGTCTCCGAATCGATGAGCCCGCGGAACATGCCCATCTGTACTTCGTACCACGCGAGCGGGTCGTTCGTCAGATCGCCCTGTTGGATGCGCGGATCGGCAGCGTGTCCGTCGCCCCACGAAACGTCTTCATCCGATCCATAGCGATAGAGCGGGTCCGACCACGCCTGCGCCCAGCGGCGCAGCGTCGGCAGTTCTTGTTCCGGCGTCGTCGCGCCCGGAATGAGCGCGTACGCATATTTCATCGCGTAGTAATCGTATGGGCCAAGGACGGTCTGATAGTAATCGCCCTGTCCGTAGCTGCGCGGCCAAACGTTGGTCGGCGCGTATTCCATCACCGTCGACGCGATTCCGTAGCGGTGCGTGAAGTTTGGGTCCTGCAGCTGTTTGGCGGTATACGCCATCGAACCGATGAAGTTATGCTGCATTCCGAGATTGTGGCCGGTCTCGTGCATGATTTCCGACAGGAAACCGTCGTAGATCAGCCGCGGCGGCACCGGGTCGGTATCGCGTCCGTAGCGGACCGGATCGATCACCGTGCGCCACTCGTTCGCGGTTCCGCGCGCGCTTTCGGCCGAGATCAAAATGCCGGAGCGAAACTCTTCGCCCGTACGCGGGTCGAAGAGCGTCTGGGAATCCGCGCCGAAACTGGCTTGCTGTTCCGTCACCCAGCGAAGCACGCTGTAACGCACGTCGTCGGCATCCCAGTTCGGGTCGTCCGGCTGATCGATAACCTGCAGCGCGTCGCTGATGCCGATCTTCTCGAACGCTGCGTTCCACTTCAAGACGGCGTCGCGAATCGCTTTGCGGAATTCCGGCGGTACGGTCTTGCTCATGTAGAAGACCATCGGATGCGTTGCCGGCGAAAGTTTAGTCGGGTCGCTGGGACGAAGATTCCAACGAACCAGGTAACGCAAGTGACGGTCGGGCGTGAGATCGTTCGCGAAGTTCAGATAGATGTCGTCGTAGAGCCCGACGCGATCGTCGGCGAAGCGGGGAGTATATCCGTCGTCGTGCGGCAGCTGCACGAAATTGTACGCGACGTCCATCTGCACGCTGCGCGAGTCGGGGGCGGTATCGGGCGCGACGTGCGGCTCGTTCGTGGCCCAGAGCTGCTCGACGTGGATTAATACGTTCTCCGGAAAAGCTTTGCTTTGTCCGAAATAGGTCCGCCCCGAATCCAGGCGGTACGCCGTGCCGGGCGTCGTTCCGAGCGACTCGTTGATGATGTGATCGAGATTGAGCACGTCTTCGAAAAGCGGTGAAGCGTCGAACACGATGTGGCCGGAGCCCTCGGCGACGATCTTTCCGATACCCACGACGGATTGCGGGAAATTCCGCAGTACCGCTTCGGTTCCGGATGCGCTGCCGGGCGCGACGAACGACGTGTTCGGCCAGACGATGGCGATGTTGCCGCCGGTCACGCGATGAAAGCGAACCAGCATCGCCGGCAGATGATCCGTGTTGCCCCAGACGATGTTGTTGCCTCCGAAGCCATTGCCGGGGACGACCGTCTCGAGATAATCCTTATCGAGCTGGTCCGGCGTGAGGTCGATGTACACGTGCTCGTCCTTGCGCCATAGGGTAAAGAGCCCGCGCTGCGCCTGGGCGCCGGCGGTAAACGTGGCGTAGGGGCCGCCCGCGGGGGAATCGGCGGCAGGGGCGGCGTGGGGCGCGATCGCGGCGAGAACGATGACGACGAACGAAAACGTGAAGCGCTTCATGAGACTCGGTTTTCGATTGACTTCGAAACGAGCCTTCCAGGGCTCACATCGTCACGGTTCTCAACCAATTGCCCAAGAGCATGAAGTACGCTGCAGATTGCGGCATTTCCACGGCAATTTGGCGCGGATCGGCATCGTTCATTCGTTCGTTTGAGGGTGGGGTCATCATGAGATGATTCGCGTCGGGAACCACGACGTACTGAAGGTTCGAATGCGCTTTAGCTGCGTCATGGAGACGTTCGGCCGTCTGACGAACGGGAATCCAAGGATCCTCGCTCCCAAGAATAAACAGGACGGGTATCTTTATTTGCTCGACCGTCGAAAAGGGGTCCAAATCCATTTGTCCGCGCCAAGCTGATTTTGCGGGATCCATCGGCAGCGACGCCGCCTTCGGCAGATACATGAGCTCAAACCACGGGCGGTTTTCGATCTTGGCCAGGGCCGCAGTCGCAGCCTCGCGGTCGTTCGAGCCTTGGTAGTAGCCATCCAACTTCCGCCTTGCGTCGAGCATGTCGTCGATGTCCGTTTTGCTGTAGCCGAGGACGTTCAGGCGATTGGACATCGCGAATTCCATTTGAGACTCTGCCGAAACGACCGGAGTCGACACGGCCACGGCAAATGCCGCACGCGGATCGCGAGACGCCGCGATCGTTGCGAGCCATCCACCCTGACTGATGCCCCAGTATCCCACGTGGGATGCGTCGATCTGCGAAAGCTTACGAATCGCGCGAGCCGCCGCGATACCGTCGTCGGCTAAGGTTTGATAAGGCACGTCCGCCGTGCCGGTCGAAGCGCCGCTTCCGCGACGATCGAATAGAAGCACGGCGATCCCGAGCTGTGGCAATCCTTCCCGCAAGTGCCGGTAAAGCGGCGTGCTCGCAAGGGGTTCGGATGCGCCGTGAAACACGACGACGGCGGGCACCGGGTGCTCGACTTGCGGGAAGGTACAGCGTGCCCTCTAACGTCGCTCCCTCGTTTGTAAATACGACGCTTTGCGTCGAGACCGAAGCCGTCGCCGGCGCGAACCAAGGAACCGCTGCCAATGCGCCGCTCGTAGTTGCGAGCGCCAGAAAAAGTGAGCAAACGATCTTAAACATAAAATACGTATTCGCGCTTTAGCGGGCGCGGTCCGTCACGCAGCGCGCGTGCCGGGCGTTTGTATTCGCATAAAAGAGAGGCTGTGCCGATGCGGATACTCGCGCTTTGCTTGCTTTCGATCCTGGGCGGATGCTCGAGTTATACGCCGCCGCAGCCGCAGACGAATCTGCGAGCCAACGTTAGCGAAACGCTGAGCATCAAGATGCCGGGCGCGTCGGTTCCGGGCGCGATCCGGGCGATGCAAGCGGACTCCAGCATCGATGATTCGCAAGCGAGCATTCGTATAGCGCCCTCGATCCCGCAGGCGCGAACGACGCTGCTGCAAGGTCAAGCGTACGTCATGGCGCTCGCCGACGCTCGCGAGAAAGCGGCCGCCATTGCGCGGCGCTTGGGCGTACCGCTCGGTGCGGCAACCTCGGTGGCGGAGTTCGCACCGGATGGGCGCGGCGGCTATGCGGGCGCGATGCCGGTAACGAAGGGAATGATGGCGGTGCACTACTCGATGGTGAACGCGCCCGCAAACGGCGTCGTGACGCTGGCCGTCACGTTCGACGGCGGTTCGACGCCGATCTCCGTCTTCGGCGTTCATGCGGGAGCTCCGCAGACGACCGCAATGGGCGATGCGGACGGCGTGTGGGTGACGATCGCGGCACGCGGCGAGAACTTCGCGGTGGCCGGCCGCCGGATGCGCGCCGTCGAATCGGCGGTGCGTGCGATCGCGCTCTCGTATCGCGCCAAGATCACCGTTACCGACGCGGACGCGAACTCGTATTAACCTAGGACGGTTCCGGTTCAGGCACCGGGACGTCGAAGCCGTTGAGGGTCACGGAAACCAGGCAATAGAGGCCTACCAGGTAGATCAGCTCCGCCGCGCCGCTTTCGCCGAAAGCGCTCACGGCCTGACGATAGGTGAGTTCGGGAAGGACGTGGCCACCGACGAGCGCCGACGCGACGTCGTACGCGATCGATTCCTCGCGCGTCAAATCGGGCGGTCGCTGGCCGACGACGATCGTCGAAATCTTGTCGTCGGCGAGTCCGCGATTTTCGGCGATGATGACGTGCGCGTAGATCTCGTAGGCCGAGCGAAACTTCGCACCGGTGACGAGAATCGCGACCTCGCGGACGGGCCGCGGAAGCCCGGGAGAAACCGAAAGCGACTTGGTGAGTTCCCAAATCGGGCCGCCCCATTTCGGCCAGTGCCCCCACGGATTAAACGGGCCGAGCATCGCGCCGTCCTTCGCAAAAGCGGTGAAGCCTTTGAAGTTCGCCTCGATGCCTTCGAGCATGTCGTCGTAAAGCGGGCGCTGTTCGGCCTTGAGGTTTTCGGGAACGATCGGGGGTACGCGCATTAGCACTCTCCATCAAAAGCAGGCAGCGCGAGCTTCGCGGCGATCGCCGCTCACCCTGGCGACGCGAGCGGAATGTCGCTTAGGGGATCGCGAGTCGCGTCAGCGTCGCGATGCTTTCCACGTACCCCCCGGCGTATTCTGCGACGACGCGGACGGCGGCGTTCGCATTCGTCGGATCGGTCGCCGATAGCGTAGCGTAAGCGCGGGCAAGTTCGTCGCCGGCGGCCGGGGCGCGATCCTCGAGCAGCGCGCTTGCGATCTCGCGCATCGCTGCGTCGAGCGCATCCCGAAACGGCAGGATTTCGGGAAGCGCCGGGCCGGGCGGCATCGTCTCTAATCCGGCCTCGAGGGCCATGCTGACGAGCGAGAAGCTCTGTATCGCACCGAGAATGTCGAGCGAACGCGCGATCGAGATCGTGTGCGCGCGGCTCGGTTCGGCGCGCGCGGAATCGATCGCCGCTTCGAGTTCGGTCCGAATCTTCCAGGATCGGGTGCGAATGACGGCGATGTCGCTGGGATCCGATTTCAGCGGATCGGCATAGGCATCGAGCAAAGCAACCGCAAACGCGCGTTGCGCGTCGACGGTTTCGGCGAGTAGCGGACGCGAGCGGCGCAGCGCCCACGATGGAAATACAACGTAGCCTGCGATCGCGAGCGCTCCGCCGATGAGCGTATCGACCACGCGATTGGCGACCGTCGTATGGCTGGCGCCCAACAAATCTAGAGAGACGATAACGAATACGGTCATCGCCGTGCTGAAGAGTGCGTAGTTCGGGATAAGCGTAAGATAGCAGACCGCCGCCGCCGCGGTAATGACCGCGCCTTGCCAGATTGGATTGCCGTGCACCGCGATCACGACGAACATTGCGATCACCGCGCCGACCACCGTCCCGGCAATGCGCGCGAACCCGCGCACGATCGTGCCCTGTAAATCCGGGCGCAGAACCAGCGCGGCGGTGAGCGCGATCCAGTATCCCCGCGACGACTCGAAGACCGTGTGCCCGAGCAGCATCGCGATGCCGAGAGTGACGGCGATCCGAATGGCATCGCGGCTAAACCAATCGATCTTCGTTTGAATGTAGGCGCTGGGGCGAGGCGAGGAGCTGAAGAAGAGGCGCACCGGGTGGCCGCTGGCGGCGACGGCGACCCCCTGCGTGGCGTCCCGCAGGTGCGCGCTGATATCGCGCACGAGCGCGAGTGCGAAGGCATCGCTCGCGAACGCGTGCTCGAAGGTGACGAACGCTTCGAGCGTTCGCGTGCGAACTTCTTCGAGCTGCGCCTGCGTCATCGTTCCGTCGAGCGTAGCCGCTAAAGCTGAAAGCTGCTCGCCGGCGGCGTGCGCCAGTTCTTGCACGATCGGGCGTGTGGAATCCGTTGTCTCCAGCACCGCCAGCGCGCCCAAACGGTGGCGAAGCGCTTCGGCTTCGGCGAGAATGCGCTTGTAGCGAGCGACGTCGCGCGATCGCGCCAACGGGTGCTGATCGGCGACGATCTGGCGGGCCGTCGCGAGCGCGGCAATCGGCGGCGCTTGCGATGCAAGCGACGCAAGGGAGCCTGCGTAAGCGGCAAGGTCGCGGTATGCCGCCGCCAAGCCGCGGCGTTCGATGGCCGAACGATCCAGCGGCCACGCCAGCATCAGCAACACCATTTGAATCATTCCACCGAGGAACAGAAACGACGACTGTTCGAAATCCTGTCTCGGCGTTAGCGGCAGGCTGGAAAAGATGACGAAGGCGACGGTCGTGTTGAGTGCGGCGACGCCGGCCGGCATTCCGAACTGGGCGATCGTGCCGTAAAAGTATCCGACCGCAATCGTCAGGACGATCAGTGCCGGGAGAGATGGAGCGGCGAGCGCGCCGAGGAAGCTCGAGATCGCGATTCCCAGGGTTACCGCGAATACGACCGCGATCCGGGAGCGGTAGATTCCCTGCAGCGACGTAAACCCGCCGATCAGCGCTCCCATAGCGGGTGCAAACCCCGCACTTGGATGACCGAGCGCACACGCGACGATCAGCGGTATCGCGACCCCGATCGTGCATCGCAGCGCGAAGCCGTACTCGACGGACGAACGATCGAAGGCAACGATCGACGAGGCGACCCCTCGCGCCCACAGTACGGCTTTCATCGCCCCGGCGTTCGGCATTCGAGACCAGAACGCTTGGCGAGTCGCGGCGGTTGGACGGCTATCGCGTTCTTAGCCGTAGGAGGCCGCCGGAAGCGGGAATCGGAATCCCTCTCGCATGCGCACTTTCGCAGCGGCGGTGCTCGCAAGCGCTCTCCTCATAACCAGCGGCTGCATGCAGTCGCGCGCTGCGCTCCCAGCCCAGGCGGACCAATCGGCGCTTCGTTCCACGCACGTTGCGGCGCTGCGGTACGGCACGTACGCGTGGAGTATCGAAGATGTCGTGCGGCGATATAACGCCGGTACCCTTTGGGCGCTGCTGAATGCCAAGCACGTCAACGTCGTCCTCGCCGGATTCGACGACGCCTACATCAAGAAGTGTTCCACCGCGCCGGGCGCCGCAACGATGAACGCGATGATCGCAAAGGCGCAACGGCACGGCGTGCGCGTCGTCTTGCTGCTCGCAGATCCAAGCTGGATCCCGCCCTCGGGTGTATCGAGTTTAGAACAGATTCTGCACGACTTGCGGGGCGTGAATTTCGCAGGTCTCGACCTCGACCTCGAGCCGAACGAACTCACGGGCGTGCCCGTCGTTAAGGCGTTCAAAGAGCTGGTGTCGTCGATGCGCGCGTACGAAGGCGCGAGCGAGTGGCCGGTCTCGATCGACGTCAATCATATCTACGTCGACGACGCGGCGGTGAAAAAGTATTCGTATTGCTTGATGTGCGGGCTGGAGAGCGCCGGAGTGAAACTCGTGAATCTCATGACGTACGTCTCGGATCCCAAGACCGTCGCCGCCGACGTCGGTCCGATCCTCGCGAAATATCCGTCGGTGGCGTTCACGATTTCGCAGAGCGTCGAACCCCCGAGCGTGCTTCCCGTTTGGGACTCATATTGGAGCGACGGTTTCGCGCTGTTCTACAAGGATATGCAGCGGCTCGATGCGGAGCTCGCGCCGCGCGGCAACTATGCGGGCATCACGATCGAATCGTTGTATTACCTCGAACGCATCAAACCATAGATAAGGAGCTGTAGTATGCGGTATTGGATTCTCGCGGCGTCGATGGGCGCGCTCTTTCTCATCGTGCGCGGGAGCGCGCTGGCCGTCGAATCGATTCCGTTCACCGAAGTCAATGGCGGTCAGATCCAAGTTCAGGGATCGGTTGACGGCAAGCCGGCAGTTCCGATGCTGATCGATCTAGGTGCTGGGGTAAACGTGCTCTCCGCTTCATATGGCGGTCCGCTCGTTTTCGGGCCGGTAAGCAAGTACACGACGTTTCGTCTCAAGGGCGAACGTCTCGATCTGACGATGCGCCAGGTCGTATCGCTCGCGCTCGGGAGCGTATCGCTCGACGAACTCAACGTCGGCGTATGGAAGGGCCTCGACGGGACCGGCGAAAACGGCTTGATCTCCGCGATGTCGTTCCGTAACGTCGCGACGACGTTCGACTTCAAGACGCACCAAATCATCATCGAGGACGCGCAGACGATGGCCGAACGCAAGCGCACCGGCATGCGCGTACCGATCGTGCTCGTCGACGACCGCAGCATCGGGCTCGCGATCTTCGCTCAGTTCGATTTCGGAAACGGAAAAACCGGCATCTGCCAGATCGATACGGGTTCGCCGGGAATCACGCTCGACGAACACTACGGCACCTCAATCCCTTCCATCGCGCTGCCCACGGCGTCGGCAACCAAGATCGTTAACCCGCAAGTGCAGTTTGCCGACTTGATCTACGACTGCAACGTCGGCAACTCGTTCTGGAAGAATCGCGTCTTCACGCTCGACATCCCGAACCGGGTTATTTACATCGGGTCCTGACACGCGCGGCAGAGGCCGTGCAGCGTGACCTTGGCTTCGTCGATTCGGGCGCCGCTCGTTTTCGCGATTTCTGCGACCGCGCGTGCCGGCACCTTATAGGAGACGTCGGCTACCGTTCCGCAACGGTCGCAGCGAAAGTGCGAGTGGGACGTTCCCGCGAGTTCGTAGACGGCGGCGTCCGCGCCGGGGACCAGAATCTCATCGACGAGCGCGAGATCGCGCAGACGTTGGATTCCACGGTAGACGGTGGAGAAGCCGATGGCCGGCCGGCGGCTCTTGGCGCGCGTGAAGACCTCGCTGGTGGTCAGGTGAACGCTACGGCCGGCGCTGCGAATGATCTCGAAAACGACCTGATGGTTTTTGGGCAGACGGGGTTCGGCGGGCGGCGGCTTCATCGGCGCCAGCATATCACAAGGGAAATGATTGTGAAACCTATGTTCAAAAATGAGTACTGAAGAAATCGCGCACGAGGTCGATTTGTTCGGGCGTGTCGAGCCACGGCGCGTGACCGATCGCGGGAAGTTCGTGAACCTGGGCCATCGGTCCGCGTTCGGACATTCGGCGAGCGTCCGCCGCGCTCGCGATATCGGAGCGCTCGCCGCGTAATAGGCATACGGGCAGCGAGAGCGCGTCGTAAGCATCCCAAAGGTCGCTCACCGTCTCGAGATTGTCGAATGCGCGCGCGATGGCGGGGTCGAAGTGCATTGTAATTTTTCCGTCGGGCAGGCGGCGCAGCGACGCTTCGGCGGTCGCTCGCCACGCATCGTCGCCGCGCGGTCCGGCCGGCGCGTAAACGGCGCGAAGATAGGTCTCGAACTCGACGACCGTTTCGAACTGCGGCGGGTTTGCCATGTATCCGGCGATCCGGCGTAAGCCCTCGATGTCGGGCGCGGCCGGCGTGATATCGTTGAGGAAGAGCGCGGAGATTCGCTCGCGCAGCAGCGTCGCCGCGGCGGCGAGTCCGACGATGCCGCCCATCGACGTTCCGATCCAGCCGGCGCGTTCGATCGCCAGCTCGTCCAAGAGCGCGTGTGCCAAGCGCACGTAAAACGGCACGGCGTATTCGCTTTCGGGGTTGGGGCTCCACTGCGATAACCCGCGTCCGATGGTGTCCGGTGCGATAATGCGAAACCGCCTCGAGAGCGCGTTCCCCAGTACGGCAAAGTCGGCGGCGTTACGCGCGATTCCGTGCCAAGCGACGATCGCCGGTGCGTCCTCGAGGCCCCACTCGAGAACGTGGAGTTCGCGCCCGCAGCATCGGACGTAGCGCGATCGCTCTATCCGGCCGACGTAGACCATAGCTTCGGGCACAACAGCGTGTCGACGGGATCGCTTGCCAGCTCGTCGACCATGTCTTCGCTGACCTCAAACTGCACGCTGCCCGGCCAACCGCCCCACCGCAATTGCACGGGTATAGGAATGCGCACGTAGTGGTACTGATGAGTCGGCGTTTTCAGACGGAGCGCCAGCAGCGGAACGGTGCCGGGCGGAAGCGCAACGTCGTTGTAGAGCCACGCGTAGTATGCATCGGAATCGTTCTCGACGACGATATGCGACGGCAGTGGATCCGGCACGGGCTTGTCGCACGCGACGGCGTTCTTGTCGAAGAGGACGAACGTCGGTTTGACGTAGAGGAACGATTCCGGAGCGGTTCCGTCGAGCAGCATCGGCATCGTCGGCGGAGCCGCACCCTCCGCCAGCGTTTCGGTAATGCTCCGGTCGTGCTCGTTCAGGAACGAAAAATAGTCGGCAGCATTGCAGTTATACTTCGGGACCGAGGCTTCGAGCCGGTAGATTCCCCACGGGATGTCGAATTCGACGACCCGCTGTTCGTCGTCGCCGCGCTCCACGCGGAAGTTCCGGTCGACGATGACTTGATCGCGCCGGTCCGTCGCGTGAACGTGGATGGCGATCGTGGTTTCTGGTTTGAGTTTGGCGACGGAGCTGCACAGGCCGAGGTGAAGGATCACGTGCGAGAGAGCGACCACTGGAGTGTTATGCCTCTTCTGCGAGCGCGCAAGCCTCATCGATCGACATCGCGCAGCCGTAATCCCATTCGCGATCGAATGCCGCCGGCTGCAAACGCTCGCGTAGTGCGGCTAAGCACTCGTCGAAGAATCCTTGCTGGACGATTTGCCGGACCGGACCGCGTTCGTACGACGCTTGCGCGAATCCCGCAAGTCGTGCCGAACGCTCGAGCTCGCCCGTATGAAGAGCAAGCTGCGCCAGCACGTCGAAGACTGCCGCTATCCAATACTCGTTGTCGTACGCGCGCAGCGCGGTGAGTGCTTTGAGTAACGCGACGCGTGCCGACGTCGGGTTGCCGAGCTTGAGTTCTCCTAAACCGACGGTGACGAGAACGATCGCCCCGATCCACGGACGCACCTCCTCGGTCAACGCGACCGCTTCGCGTCCGAGCGAGACGGCCTTCTCGTACGCCCCGAGCTGGATCTCGATCTCGGCGGTGTTGTTGAGCATCACCGCGCGCCGGGCAATATCGTCGCGATCGGTGTGCTTCGCGCCCTCGACGAGCGTCGCGCGCGCCTCGGCGAGCCGCCCGGTGCTTAGGATGAGCGCGGAGATCGCGATGTAATAGCCGGACGCCAGACGCGAGTCACGGGCTTTGCGCGCGACCGCGAGGCCGGCCGCCATTTCGCTTTCCAGCGCGGGGTCGACGCCGCCGCTAGCTTGAATTTGGGCCGACGCAAGATCCCACAGCGAATAGGCCGCCCCGTTATGGTCGTCGAGCGACCGGAACAATTCGAGAGCCTTCTCTGCGCCGCGCAGCGCGAGCTGCGAGTCCGTGCGATAGACCAAGAGACAGTGAATTTCCCACAGGACGGCTTGCGTCCAGATCGATAGGCCTTCGGTCTTCAGGGCTTCTTCGAGGCGCGGAATGAATTCCATGAACTCGACGGGACCGTATTCTTCCATGATCGATCGCAGCGGGTACAGGAGTCGCGCGGCAAACTCGGGATCGCGCCGCGCGTCGAACGCCCAGCGAACGGCCGCGCGATAGTTGTCGAACTCTACCCGGTGGCTGTCGTTCCAGCGGTCGAACGGCTGGCCGATCTCGAGAACCGCATGCGCCTCGGCAAAGGCGGTGAAATATTCGGCGTGACGCTGTTCCAGCGTTTCGATCTCGCCGCTTTGACTGAGTGCGGCCAGCGCGTACTCGTGGGTCGATTCGAGAAACCGGAAACGGCGGCCGGTCGGAGTATCGACCTGAAACGCAAGCGATTTCGCCACGAGCGCTTCGACGGCTTCGGCAACTTCATGTTCGGTTAGTCCGGAACCCGAGCAAACGGCGACGGCTGCGTCGCGCGTCCATCCGCCGACGAAGACGGCTAAGCGGCGGAAGACCGTCTGCTCGTGCGGCGAGAGCAGCTGGTAACTCCAATCCAATAGTGCTTGGAGCGTTTGCTGTCGCGAAGGCGCCAGGCGATTTTTAGAGCGCAGCACGCCGAGACGGTCGTTCAGGCGTTGAAGCAGCTCCTCCGGCGGCATGACGGCGATGCGCATCGCCGCGAGTTCGATCGCCAGCGGCATGCCCTCGAGCTGAGCGACGATGCGTTTGACGATGTCGTCCTCGAGGGGCGTATCGATGCGTCCGGCGTGGCTGGCACGTTCGACGAAGAGGCGCGCGCCTTCGTCGCGTTCCAGCGGCAGCAGCCGGTGCACGCTCTCTCCGTCGATCGCCAGCGGTTCGCGGCTCGTAGCGACGACGCGCAGATCCGGAACGGCGTCGAGCAGTTCGTCGACGACGCGCGCGCACGCATCGATGATATGTTCGCAGTTATCGAGAATTAAGAGAAGCTGCTTCGTGCGCAGGAGATCGATCAGCCGTGCGGAGTCGACGGCGGCGTTCATGGCGGAGAAAACCGCAGCAGCGATCGCATGGGCCACGCCGCCCGCATCCGTCACGGTCGTGAGATCGACGAACCAAACGCCGTCGGGATACAGCTCGACCGAGCGCCGGCCGAACTCGAGCGCGACGCGCGTTTTCCCGGCGCCGCCCGGACCTGCGATGGTCACCAGCCGTCCCGAAGCGAGGCGAGCGCCGATCGCGCCGATTTCGTGGTCGCGGCCGACGAACGACGTGCGCGCTGCGGGCAGATTGTGGCGCACGATCACCTTGGGCTGCGCGTGCGGCGCCTCCGAGTGATGGGCTTGTGCGACGACGCGGTTGCGTCCCGTACCCTTGGCGCGATAGAGCTGAGCGTCGGCGCGCTCGATCAAATCTTGCGGATCGGAGAGTCCTTCCGGATTCACGCAGGCGACGCCGACGCAAATCGTTACGTGGCCGAGCGAAGACCCTTGGTGCGGGATCGCGAGGGCGCGCACCGCATCGCACATCAGCTCCGCCAACTGCGTGGCGCGATCGACGTCGGTCTCGGGCAGAATGATGGAGAACTCTTCGCCGCCGTAGCGCGCCGCGACGTCACCCGGACGCTTCGCGCAGGTCGCGACGGTTTGTGCGATCTGTCGCAAGCACGTATCGCCGGCAACGTGTCCGTAGGCATCGTTGAACGTTTTGAAATAGTCGACGTCGATCATCAGCAGGCTCAGCGGCGTGTGCGACCGCGCGCACCGGTGCCACTCGCGCGCGAGCGCTTCGTCGAACGCGCGCCGGTTCGCCAGGCCGGTGAGCGCGTCGGTCGTTGCGATATGCTGCAGCTGCTCGGTCGCGGCGCGCTGTTCTTCGTCGTGAATTCGTGCCCCGAGGTAGATCGCGCAGCTTTCGAGGAGCAGCAGGTCTTCGTCGTCGTATGCGTTGGGCTTGCTGGACTGAATGCTGAGCACGCCGACGATGCGGCCGCCGAACGGAATCGGGACGAAAACCGCCGACGCGGCGCGCTGCACTTCGCGATCCCCGAGCGTGACCACACGCGCGTGGGGCCACTCTTCGACGCCGTGAAGCAGAACGGGCTTACCCGTGCGCAGGACGCGAATGTTGAGGCCTTCGGGATGCGCCCGCGCATCGTCGGGCCGTCCGCCCTTGCCCTCGCGAAAGATGAACTCGATGCGTGCCTCGCGATCGTCGCCGACGGCGACTTGTACGATCGAAGCGTCGACGTAGGTCGAGAGCAGGGAAGCGACCTGTTCGAACAGCTCGTGCAAAGGCAGATTAGCGGACAGCAAAAGAGCCGTCCGTCGCACGAGGTCCCGGTCACGTTTCAGGCGGTCATAACCGTCATTCGTGGACACGTCGCCGACCATGAAGCAGGCGTTCGCCCTCCGGCAGGCCCCTACTGCCGGGGCTGTGTGAAGTTCCTGAAAGCCGCCCGCTTGCTTGGGTTAGGCGTCGCTGAGCAGCGCAACGTCGTAATCGGTCCACGGGCCGAGGACCGCCAGCATCATCTGGGCCTCGGAAAGCTTGGCGGCGGTGATCACCCCGACCGGCCGCATGCCCAGCACCGCGGCGGCGCGCAGCGCCCGAGCATCGTCTTCACGACGCATTTCGCCCGTCAGGACCACCTGCGCGCCGATTCGGGCCGCTTGCTCTACCAGGTCGGCCGCGCGAACCGCCTCGGGTCCGACGATCTTCAGCGTCCCCCGCATCAATCGGGCGCGGGCGTTGGAAAGAATCCACTCGCCCTCCTCGGGACGCTTGGCATGAACGATCGTGACCCCATGGCGGATCGTGTCGCTGCGCAGCCGCTCCAACAGTTCCCGCAGGTGCGGCACCGAGAGTCGGATCGTCGGAAACGGATCGGACGTGCTCATCGTCCTATTGTTTCACCGCTTCAATGTCGATGGCCAGGTCGATCGAGTTGCTGGCCACCGGATAGCCGTACGTCATTCCCCATTGCGTACGATCGATGGTTACGCTCGCCGTGTACGCCGCGCGGGTTTCGCCGCGCATCCCGGGCCCGCTCGCAAGAAACGAGGCCGCCAAGGTCACCGGCTTGGTTACCCCGTGCATCGTCAGATCGCCGTTGATCGTGATGTGCTTGTCGTCGGTCGACGTGATCGACGTGCTCGTAAAGCTCATTACCGGAAACTGGGCGACGTCGAAAAAGTGATTCGAGCGCAGATCGTCGTCGCGCATCTGCACGTGCGTGTCGAGACCGCTCGGATCGAGGAAGGCCTGCACCGACGCCGGCACGTTGCTGCCGTTCGGGATCGTTAGCGTCGCGCTCTTGATCGGGATCGTCCCGACCACTTTGGAGATGCCGAGATGGATTGCAGTAAATGTAGCGGAGGAATGGACCGGGTCGGCCTTCCAGGTCGAGTCGGCCGCCAGGGCGTTAGCAGTAAGGGTGAGGGCCGCGATTGCGGCAACGATAATGGCGCGTACGTTCATAGCGACTCCATCCTCCGCGACGACGCCGGCTCCTTCCGAAGCGCGCCTTCATACAAATTAACTGCGGCATGGAACCCAGGGTGCCGCGTCCAACGCAGGCCGGATGACCGCATCCGATACGGCTCCTAGGCGCGAACTCACCGTTCTGGGCCTAGCGCTCGGAGCCGCGATTACGCTGGTCTTTACGGCGGCGAACGTCTACCTCGGGCTCAAGGTTGGGCTCACGTTCGCATCGTCGATTCCGGCGGCCGTGATATCGATGGCGGTTCTGCGCATGCTGCGAACCGGCAGCATCTACGAAAACAACATCGTTCAGACGGTCGCGTCTGCAGCCGGAACGCTCTCGTCGGTGATCTTCGTGCTGCCCGGCTTGGTGATGGTCGGATGGTGGACCGGCTTTCCATACTGGGAAAGTTTCGCGATTTGCGCGATCGGCGGCGCGCTCGGCGTCATGTATACGATTCCGCTGCGCCGCGCGCTGGTCACGAACTCCGATCTGCCGTATCCCGAGGGCGTTGCCGCGGCGGAGATCCTGCGCGTCGGATCCGGTTCGCGCGAGGCGAATGAGGAAGGCAAAGCCGGGCTGCTGGCGGTCGTCGTCGGTTCCGTTGCGTCGGCTGCTTTTGCGGCTGCCGCGGCGATGCAAGTCGTCACCGGAGAATTCGACAAATACTTTCGCGTCGGAGGCGGCGCGACCGGAATCGGTTTCAGCCTGTCACTCGCGCTCGTCGGTGCGGGCCACCTGATCGGGCTTTCGGTCGGCCTTGCGATTCTGGCCGGCCTGTTCATTTCGTGGGGTATTGCGACGCCGATTCTCACGGCGCTGCATCCCGTCGCCGGTGACGCCGCGACCGTCGCCGTCGGCGTGTGGCACACGCAAGTGCGCATGATCGGCGCGGGGGCGATCGGCATCTCGGCGATCTGGACGCTCGGCAGGCTGGCGGCGCCCGTTTGGAACGGATTGCAGTCGGCGATCGCCGCGTCGCGAAAGATCGCGCAGGATAAACGCGTCAGACTTCCGCGAACGGAACAAGACATTCCGATCGGCATCGTCGGAATCATCAGCCTCGTCTGCCTCATCCCGTTGGCCTTTCTGCTGGTCGCATTTTTAAACGGCGGCGCTTTGGGAGGGCTGATCGTGCCGCTCGTCATTGCGGCGGTGATTTACGTCGTCCTCGCGGGTTTTCTCGTCGCTGCCGTATGCGGGTACATGGCCGGTTTGATCGGATCGTCGAACAGCCCGGTCTCGGGGCTCGCGATCCTCGCGGTTCTCGGCGTTTCGCTGCTGCTGTTGTTCATCGCGCATAGTGCGGGCGACGCAGCGAAGCCCGCGCTGATTGCCTTCGCGCTGTTCGTCACCGCGATCGTGCTCTGCGTCGCAACGATTGCGAACGACAACCTGCAGGATTTGAAAACCGGTCAGCTGGTCGATGCGACGCCGTGGCGCCAGCAGGTGGCGCTGCTCGTCGGCGTCGCGTTCGGCGCGATGGTGATTCCTCCGATTCTCGATCTGCTCAATCACGCATACGGCTTTCCCGGCGCGCCCGGTGTCGGCGCGCATCCGCTTGCAGCGCCGCAAGCGACGCTTATCTCGACGCTGGCTAAAGGCGTCATCGGCGGCCAGATCGATTGGGGCATGATCGGCATCGGCGTGCTGGTGGGATTCGCCGTCATCGCGTTCGATGAGGCCGGGCGACTGACCGGCAAATGGAAGTGCCCGCCGCTCGCAGTCGGCTTGGGTATCTATCTGCCCGCGTCGACGACGGCTCCGGTGGTGTTGGGCGCCGTGTGCGGCTGGGCATACGAGCGCTGGGCCAACAAGCAGCCGCGCGCGGATCAAGTGAAGCGTCTCGGCGTACTGATGGCGTCGGGTCTCATCGTTGGCGAGAGCCTGTTCGGCGTTCTCTTGGCCGGGCTCATCGTGTGGAGCGGCAAGTCGGCTCCGCTCCAGATCGTTCCGGATTCGTTCGCAAACGTCGCCGGGATTCTCGGGCCCCTCGCGTTCGTCGCGCTGATCGCCGTCCTCTATCGGTGGGTCGCCCGTTTGTCGCGCTCGGTTCCGCAAGCGCCGCTTTAAGAGAGCGACGAGGCTTCCAAGGGCTCGCGTATCATCGCGCCGTTTTCTGCGCGCACCGCATAGGCGTTTTTCCCGGGTTTCGACGAAAGCACGTTGACGAGTTTCCCCTCGCGCAAGTGGATGGCGGCGTCGTCTTCGACGGCGTAACCCGCCGGCAGCGCGCCGGCGACGATCAACTGCTCGAGGACGGGCTGTCGTCCGGGTTCGGAGTCGTAGTGCGGACAGAAGCTTCCCGGCACCCAGCCCAGGCAGTTCATTTCGCGGAATTGATGAGGATACGAGTCGGTAATGCCGGATTCGAACCAGCAGAGTCCGCCGGCGCTTTGCCCGGCAAGCACCGTGCCGTTGTCCCATGCCGCGCGAATTGCGCGGTCCACGCCCCAAGCGTGCCAGAGCAAGAGCATGTTGCGCGTGTTCCCGCCGGCGACGACGATCACGTCTTGCAACACGAGTAGGGCTTCGACGTCGCTGGTAGTGTTATCGAAGAGCGTCAGGTGGGATAGTTCGCCGCCGGTCTCTCTAAACGCGCTGTAAAAATTATCGATGGCCCATTGCGCGTCGCCGGTGGCCGTTGGAATGAAGCAGACACGCGGAGGCGTGGCCCTCGCTAAGCTAAGGACGTAACGGTGGATCGGTGTAAGCGTCCCCTTTGGGAACGAATTGCCGCCGATCGCGACGATATCGTGCATGCCGTCCGAGCAATACGCACTTCGTATCCTGGCTTCCCGCGAGCCGGGGAGGCGGCGGGCGTCGGGGAGGCTGAAGCTGGGGAAGTCGGCGCGGCCGAAGCCGGGGAAGCCGGCGCGGCGCTCGGAGTCTCCGAAGCCGCTGGGGTGGCCGTCGGCGGCGGCGTGGCTCGCTCGGCTCGCATCGCGACAGCCCAGGCGGGGTCCGGCCGAACGGCGACGCCTTTATGAAGTGCGGCGGCGCTCTCTTTTCCGTAACTCGTCGTAGGGAAATGCGACTTTACATACGTGAATGCGCGAACCGCGCGATCGCGTGCGTCGGTACCCGGCAGGTCGGCAAAGAGCTGTGCCATCATATAGCCCGTCGAGGCAAGCCATGCATCCTTCGGATAGGCGGATGCCCATGCATAGAACGCATTCTCATCGAGAACGAGCAAGTGCGCCGCTTCCTCGGGCAGCAACTTATGCGTTTCGTAGCGCGGACGCAGCTGCATGATTTCATAGCGGACGCGCAGCGCGCTTACCTTTAGTTGACCGAAGTATTGATCCGCGGGAGCGTTGCTGGAGGCACCTTGGCCGAGAACGAGAAGCAGGACGGCGAGGATCTTCATTCGTCGCTCTTACCCAAACCATGACGGAAACCGTGGGAAAAGGGGTAGCCTCCAGCGCGGGGCTGTATGATACGATGATCCTGAGTCCGCTTTAGGGCTCTTCCACCTTCCTTTTGGAGAACTCCCCACCACCGTGCATTCTCACGCGCGTCCCAATTGGCCGAACGGTCTCGGCTTAGCCGGAATTCATCTCGGAGCGCTTTTGGTCTTCGTACCGGCGTTCTTCTCATGGCAGGCGGTCGTCACCGGCGCCGTCATCGCTTACCTCACCGGGGTGGTCGGGGTTACGCTCAACTATCATCGTACGCTCACGCATCGAAGCCTGCGGATGATCAAACCGCTGGAATACTTCACGGCGTTCCTCGGAACGCTCGCGTTTCAAGGCGATCCGATTTCGTGGGTGGGAACGCATCGCGTTCACCACAAATTTTCCGACCGGCGCGGCGATCCGCACACGACGCGGCTCGGTCTGACCTGGGCGCACATCACGTGGCTCCTGCGTCGCGATCCGCATTCGCCGACGGCCGCCGAACAGCGCCGCATGTGTCCGGACCTTTGCGCGCAGCCGTTTTACTTGGCACTCGAAAAACTTCACGTTCCGCTGCAGATCGCACTGGCGGTCGCGCTCTTCGCGATCGGCGGATGGCCGTTTCTCGTGTGGGGCTCGTTCGCCCGGCTCGTCTACACGTACCACACGACGTGGCTCGTCAACAGCGCGTCGCATTCCGCCGGCTACCGCACGTATCGCACGACCGATCGCTCGACCAACGCCTGGTGGGTCGCGATCCTGTCGTGGGGTGAGGGTTGGCACAACAACCATCACGCGTTTCCGTTCTCGGCGCGTCACGGCATGGCGTGGTGGGAGGTCGACTTAACGTGGTGGCACATCCGCACGCTGAAGTTCCTGCGACTGGCCGATCGCGTTCTCGTGCCGACCAAAGAAATGCGGGACCGTTTGGTGCTTCAGACACGCGCGACGCTGAACGCCAGCCGCTCAAAAGTTTCTGAAAACACCGCATAGCGGCGTTTTAAGGGCGTTTCCGTAGAAGGGAGCGTCCGCCGTGCCCAGTACTTCGCGCAAACCGAAGGAGAGGCACGTTGAGAAGGTCGTTCGTATTGTTTATGGCGCTGGCCCTCGCGGGTACGGCGCCCGTTCTTGCCGCCGGTGCCGCAAAGCCGGCCGCCGCCGAATCACCCGCGCCGCCGGCCGCTGCCGACAGTGCAGATTCGGTGACGCACCACACGATCGCGCTCGGCGCGACGACGCTCGCCTATACCGCGCGTGCCGGAACGGTGACACTGCTCGATTCCGGCGATAAGCCGTCGGTGCGCATGTTCTACGTCGCCTACACGCTGGACGGCGCAGACCCGAACCATCGCCCGGTGACGTTCATGTATAACGGCGGTCCGGGCAGCAGCACGATGTGGCTGCACATGGGCTCGTTCGGTCCCGTGCGCGTCGTGACGGCCGACGGAACGCTGACCGGGCCGCCGCCGTACCACTTGGTCGATAACCAGGCAACGCTGCTCGACCGCAGCGACTTGGTCTTCATCGATATGCCCGGCACGGGCTTCGGCCGGATTCTCGGCAAGCCGAGCGAGATCTTCGGCCTCGATAACGACGTTCACGCGTTCGCTCAATTTATCCAACGGTACATTACGTCGTTCGGGCGCTGGAACTCGCCGAAGTTTTTGTTCGGTGAGAGCTACGGCACGACGCGCTCGGCCGCACTGGTCGACTACCTGCAGCAGAACGACGGCATCGGCGTGAACGGCGTCGTGCTGCAGTCGACGATTCTCAACTTCGGCCTCGACAACGGTGAGACGGGCGGCGACGACTGGGGTTACATTCTCTATCTGCCGACCGAAGCGGCGACGGCGTGGTATCACAAGACGCTCCCGAACGCACCGGCATCGCTTGGGGCGCTGCTGCCCGACGTCGAGCGCTTCGCCCTGGGCGAATACGCCGACGCGTTGTCGAAGGGCGCGTTCGTTCCGGCCGGCGAGTATGCCGACGTCGTTTCAAAGCTGCACCGTTATCTCGGCGTATCCGAACAGTACATTCGCAACTCGGACCTGCGCGTTCCCTACAATCGCTTGGAAAGCGAACTGCTGCGCGGCCAAGGCATCGCCGTGGGGCGGCTCGACTCGCGATTCCAAACCCCATCGCTCGACCGCGTCGAGGATCAGCCCGACTGGGACCCGACCGACGCGGCGATCGACTCGGCATTCACGACCGAAGTCAACTCCTACGTGCGCGGAACTCTGCGATACGATACGCCGCTGCTGTACAACAAGGGCGCCTACGACCAAATCCAGGATGCCGGCGGCTGGGATCTCAAGCATCGCGGCATCTCGCAGCCCGACGTTACGCCCGATCTCGCCGAAGCGATGTCGTACAACCCCGACCTGCGGATCTTCTCCGCCAACGGATACTACGATTTCGCGACGCCGTATTTCGAGACGATGTACGCGCTCGGCCATTTGGGCATTCTGCCGGCGCTGCAGAAGAACGTCACCTACGGGTTCTATTCGTCCGGGCACATGATTTACTTACAACCGCAAGCGCTCACGCAGATGCACGACGATCTCGAGCGCTGGTACGCCGCCACGCTGGCCGGTCGATAGGAGACGCGAGCAGTGAAGTATTCGAGGATCCTCGCCCTTCTCGCGTTTGCGACAGCAACCGTCGCGCTTCCAGCGGTCGCCGCCGGCACGGCGCCGTCACCGATCGTTCCCGATGCGGTTACGTCGCATGCCATCGTGCTGCACGGCAGCCGTTACGCCTATACGGCGCGCGCGGGTCTTATCGCGCTGCGCGACCAGAATGACAAGCAAACCGCGACGATGTTCTACACTGCATACACGCTCGACGGAGCGAACGCGCGCAACCGGCCGGTAACGTTTTTCTACAACGGCGGCCCTGGCAGCGCAACGATTTGGCTGCGGATGGGCTCCTTCGGGCCGGTTCGGGTCGTTGTCGGAAACGCGGCGATGACGCCGCCGGCGCCGTACACGCTCGTCGACAACCAGTACTCGCTGCTCGATACCAGCGACCTCGTATTCGTGGACATGGCGGCCAGCGGCTACGGCCGCATCTTGCCGGGTGCGGATGCCAAGAAGATCTTCGGTAGCGACAACGACGTGCACGCGTTCGCGCAGTTCATCGAGCGCTACCTCAAACGTTTCAACCGATGGAATTCTCCCAAGTTCTTGTTCGGCGAATCGTACGGCACGCCGCGCTCCGCCATGCTGGTCGACTATCTGCAGAATCAAGGCATCGGAATCAACGGCGTCGTGCTGCAGTCGTCGATCCTCAACTACGGTTTGGCCTCGAGCGACACGTACGGCGGCGCGAGTACCGACGACTGGCAGTTCATCTTCGCGCTGCCGACCGAGGCGGCGACGGCATGGTACTTCAAAGCGTCGCCGGGAGCGCCCGCATCCCTGGCCGACTACGTGAACGAAGTGCGCACGTTCGCGATGGGCGAATACCGCAACGCTCTCGCGCAAGGCGTAAACCTGTCGCCGGCGGAGTACGACAAGATCGTAGCGACACTGCATCGCTATACCGGCGTCTCGGAGGCGTACATCCGCAACGCGAACCTGCGTATCGACGGGTCGCGGTTCCTGGCCGAGTTCCGGCGTAACCAGGGCAAGACGCAAGGTGCGTACGACGGGCGCTATTGGCTGTACACGGTCGATCGCGAATCGCCCAATCCGCAGCTCGAAGCCACCGATGCGTCGATCGACTCGGCGTACGTTGCGAGCCAGAACGCGTACTTCCACGACGTCCTGAAGTACGAAACGCCGCTGCTCTATCTCACGGGCGCGTATCAGTCGATCGCGCAAACCGGCGAGTGGAACTTCAAGCACCGCGGAGAGCTGCCGATCAACACCGCGCCCGACCTTCAGGAGGCGATGACGTACAACCCGAACTTGCGCGTCTTCTCAGCCAACGGGTACTACGATTCGGTGACGCCGTGGCTGGCAACGATCTACACGCTCGGACATCTCGAGCTCGAGAGGCCGCTGCAGGGCCATATCTCGTACGGTTTCTATCCGGCGGGGCACATGATCTATCTCAACCCGGTCGCGCTCGCGCAGTTCCACGACGATCTCGAACGCTGGTATCGGAATACGCTGAACGTGCGTTAGGCCGGCTGCCAGGAGATACATGCCCTAGGGCAAACGTCGAGCGCATGGAGGGTGCTCGATTGCATTTGCGTTGCCGGGTTTTACTGATACTTGGTTGCTTTGCTATTCTCGGCGGCTGTGCTGGGCGCAACGTCGTGCCGAGCGGCTCGGCCGTATTCGATAGTGCATCCTCCGTCGCGGCGGCCGCACCGACGGCGACCCCGCGCGGATTGTATACCGACGCACAGCTCCGCACGGCCGCCGACCCGAACGCTCGAGCCGAACCAAAAGCAAGCGAAGCGTGGACCGCTGCCAACACCGTACCCGTCCGGTCGGAGACCTACGATAAAGACTTTTCCGATCTCGCGCCGTTCGGCGCGGCGACGGGCAATCGGCGGATCGTCGGATTGGGCGAGAGTTCGCACGGCGTCGGCGACTACAGTTTGACGAAGACGCGCCTCATCAAGTATCTGCACGAGAAGAAGGGCTTCGACGTTATCGTCTTCGAGTACGACATGTTCGACGACTACGTCGTGAACAAAACCCTCGCGACGGCAACGCCGGAAGAGTCGATGTTTTCCGGAATCTTCGCGGTGTGGTGGTCGACCGAAGCGCTCGGGCTCTTCGACTATCTCCAGCAGCAAGCCAAGACGAAACATCCGCTCATCCTCGCCGGGATGGACGTTCAAGAGAACGGGATGATCGACCAGCGCGCCGCCGCAATGCAGGCGGCCATCGCTCCGGTCGATGCCAAGATGGCCACGAACGCGGCGACATACGACCCGACCTATGTGAACCTCATCAATCAAGCCGAGTTTAGTTACGACGCCACTGCGCTTAAAGCGCAGCTGCCGGCACTAAAAAAGTTCTATTCGAACTTGGATGCTTGGATGGGCGCGCATATGAACGCGATGGTCGCCGCTTCGGGCGACAAGAACATGCCGCGCGTGCTGCAAGCGGTCGCGCGATACACGCCGAACTTCGCGGTCGAAGTTTTGCAAAGCATCACCACCAACGGCGTCGGAGGTAACCCGCCACGCGACGCGGGAATGGCGGGCGACGTCGATTTTCTCGCGCGGACGCTCTATCCGAATAAGAAACTCATGATTTGGGCGCACAACTATCACCTCCAGCGTCTGAACACGTACGCGAACACCGGGTCGCTTATCGCAAAGGATTTCGGCTCGTCGTATTACGCAACGGGGTTGATCCCGTACCGAGGCCAGGGTGAATATAATGGAGGCCCGACGTACTCGCAGAAGCCCGCTCCAGCGCAGAGCATCGACATGAACGTGTACTACGCCCGCTGGCGCTGGTCGTTCCTCGACTTTAGCGCGCTCGCCAAAAACCCGGGTGACGCGTGGGTCTTTAAGAAGCAGTTGTGGGATGATTTCGGAGCGTATCCGTTCCCCGCATTCGTTGCGAAAGATGCCTGGGACGGCATCGTCTACGTTGACGAGATACACCCGCCGCACTATATCTCGCCGCCAAACGATCGCCCGAGCCGGCGAGGAAGGCCGCTTCCTTAGATGCTTTTTCGTCGGGCTCCGTTCGCGCTCGCGAATCCTAGCTGCGTGCCGAGTAGAGGAAGGTCGAGCAGCCACTCGGCCCGTATAGCGAGGGCCTTGCATATTCGGTATTGGGCTGCAATCGCTACGGCGCTTGCGACGGGCGCTTTCGTTGACTTCTCGAGCGAGCTCCTGGCAAACGCCGGGTGGCTCGGCGGGCTGTCCACGCCGGACGGGCACCAGGAGGGCGTGCTCCCGGTTGCGGTGCTCGCCGGGCTCGTCGCGGTGGCGCTCGGTCTCACCGTCGCATTGCGTGCGGGCCGGGGCGAGCAAATGCGCTATCGCGAGTCGTCTGCCGCGAATCGGGTTGCCGTCGCAGTCGCGACGCTCGCCGCAACGTTCGTCGTCATCACGCTAATGGAAGCGTACGAAATGCGATTCGGCGGCCTCCCGGCGCTCGATCCGCGTTCGGTGTTCGTCGAACATTGGCCGGCTGTCGCCCTCGGCTACGTCCTCGTTGCGACGATTGCCGGCCGGCTGCTCAGTATCGTCCTCGGCGTCGCGGCCGCAGCCGGCAAGCTCGCTGCATGCGCGATCGTGGCTTTCTCGCGCGTCGACCGAAGCGCGCGCGCTGCCGCGCCGCGCGGTAACGATTCGTTCGGGACGCGCGTCCTACGGCGTGCGCTGGTGCTCGAACTCGGAGCCCTGGCACTGCGAGCTCCTCCGCCTCTCCAATTGCTCGCCCGACAGCAATTGCTTACGTAATTTCGGCGGTTCGCGCACGGCGGCCGCCAGAGAGGCTGCCATGCGTTTCCCCAAGCGGGCTCGATGGCTCGCGATTTTTACACTTCTCGCGTTTCTCGTTCCCAACGCCGCCGGTGCGGCTGAATCCACGGCTGCATCGACGGCCGCCGCGCCCACGGTAGAGGGCAAGGTGACGTCGGCGGACGGCAACCCGATCTCCGGCGCCCGGGTTACCTTGCATTCCGGTAACGCGGCCGTCACCGGACTCAGCGACGCTCACGGCGCCTTCAAGATGACGGTCGCGCGGCGCGGTGTCTTTACGGTAACGGCCGGTGCGGCCGGCTACAACACGCTCGAAGGGCGAGTGGTGGAGATCTCCGCCGGGGCCAACACGCTGACCCTCGTTCTCGCGCGGGAAACCACGAGCTCACTCGCGGTGATCGGTGAGGTGCGAACGTCGTCGGGCGCCTCCATTTCGACGACGACGGGATCGACCGCGACCGTCAACGCGCAATCGGCTGCGGCGCAAGGAACGACGGAAGTGAGCGACACGCTGTGGTCGCAGATGGCGATGACGCCGGTCATCCCGTTCGGCGGCGGCAGCAACGCGACCGTCAGCTTTGCGATTCGCGGTCCGGACCCGAGCGAAACGCTGGTCGACATCGACGGACACACGGTCAATAACGGCAACACGGGCGACTTCGATCTCTCGCTCCTCGACCCGGCCGATCTGTCGAGCATTCAAGTCATCTACGGCATCGCACCATCGTCGCTGATCGGTCCGAATACCATCGGCGGCGCGGTGAACATCGTGACCCTGCAGCCGACCGTCACGCCGCAAGGGCTGGTTCGAGGTTTCCTTGGAAGCTACGGCACCACCGGACAGACGGTTCAGACAACCGGAACGAGCGGGCGGTGGGGCTACGTCGCATCGCTGCATCGCGCGACGTCCGACGGCACCGTGAATCAAACCGTCGTCAACTCCGACGGTGATGCCGAGAGCGTCGGCAGCTCGTTCTTCGGCGAAACGCTGCTCTCGAAACTGCGCTATCAGCTCGGCAACTATGGCTATTTGCAGGTAAGCGTACGCAATCAGGCGGTCAACAAAGACATGTCGGCATTGTTGACCAACTACACGCCGCCAGGCTGCAACTGCGGCGGCGACGACGCCATCTCAAACCGCTCCAATCTGCTGCATCAGAACGATGACGACGATTCGTCGGGATATCAAACCTTCCAAGGGACGTCGCTCGCCTCGCATCAGGCAAATTACGGATTCGATGCCGTGATACCGTTCGGTCCGAACACGGGCAACCCGCCCGCGACGGTCGTCCAGTTCAGCCACCTTACATCGTACGCGCAGCAATCGGTCGCCGGGCCCGGCGCCGAGGCGGATCCATACCTGTATAACCAGCGCGACCTGGTCGGAGACGATTGGCTGCTGATCGACCATCATTTCGCCAAGGGAGATCTCTCGCTCAAGTACGATCTCTCGACCGAAAACCTCACAACGTACTTCGTCCCCGGCACGGTTCACGGCGACATCGTGTCGACGATGGGAATGCCGCTCGCAAGTGCTCCGAGCAACCCGCTAACGCCGTACCCGGTGACAATCGATCAGACGCAGCGATCGCTCGTCGTGCGTTACGACGGCAACCCGAGCAACTATTTCCACTATTCGCTTGCCGCCTACAACAGCGACTACAGCGTTTTCGGCCACGCCTTCCTTCCGCGCGTCGGCGCGAGTTGGACGCCGACGGCTCGAACCGCCGTGCGCTTTTCGCTCGGTTCGACGTTTCAAATCCCGCAGCTCACGTCGCTGTTCGTTCCGCCGACGTTGCCGCCGCCGGTCGCCGGCATCATTTCGATCGGCAATCCGAATCTGAAGCCGGAGTTCGCGACCGAATACGATATGGGTATCGAGCAGATCTTCGGCCGCGAGGGCAGCGCTTTGCATCTCTCGGCGGACGTTTACCAGACGAACAATCGTACGACGATTGCGATCCCGGTGGCGCCCGTGCCGCCGCCGCACTGCCAAAAGAACAACGATTGCCCGATCCTCATGCCCGTCAACTCCGGAAACGCCGTGTATCGCGGGATCGACCTGCAGGCCGAGCAACAGCTCGGGCCGCACTATCGGCTGCGCGCGGGCTGGGACGTCGACAGCTCGTATCTGAGCACCGTTCCACCTTCGATCCAAGACGGAACGCTCGTCGTCGGGGAGCAAACGCTCGGGCAGCCGCTGCATAAGGCGTACCTCGGTTTCGACCGGGACGTTCCGAAGGGTTGGGTCTACGGAGCTACGGTCAATTGGGAGGGCTCCTACAACGAGCTCAACCGTTCGCCGTACGCAACCCTGGACGCGCACATCGCCTTCCGGACGCCCAAGTTTGAACTCGGCGCGTACGGTACGAACCTGACGAACACGTACGCAAACGCGTTCACGGTCAATGGCGCCGGCGTTCCATACGGTTCGTTGCCCGGCACGCCGGCGATCCTGACGCCCGCATACGTCATTCCCGGCACGAGGGTCATCTTCGTCGGGACGGTTCGCATGTGATCGCCGGCCGGCTGGAAAGCACACCGCGTCGTGATGGAGAATCACCGCGCATGGTGCGTATGGAGACCGAACGGATCCCGGCCACGCGTTCCGAGACGCCGGAACTGGTGTTCCTCCACGAGGGCCTTGGTTCGGTCGCGCTGTGGCGAGGCTTTCCCGCGGCGCTGGCCGAGCGAACCGGTTTCGGAGCGCTCGTCTATTCACGCCGGGGAAACGGCTTCGCGGAGCCGCTGACCCACCCGCGCACGCCGCAGTACATGCACGAGGCGGCACTCGTCGAGCTTCCGCAGGTGTTGGCCGACGAGCGCGTAGGCGATACCGTGCTGGTCGGACACAGCGACGGAGCCTCGATCGCCCTCATCTATGCGGCAGAGCATCCGGAACGCGTGCGCGCTCTCGTCCTCGAGGCGCCGCACGTTTTCGTCGAGGGCCTTTCGGTCCTCAACATCGGCGCGATTCGCGAACGGTACGAGAACGGTGAATTGCGCGAACGCATGGCGCGGCACCATACCGACGGCGACGCGACCTTCTATAGTTGGAACGACATCTGGCTCTCACCGACGTTTCGCGACTGGAATATCGAGCCGTATCTCGCGCGGGTGCGCGCCCCAATCCTTGCGATTCAAGGGTCGAATGACGAATATGGAACGCTCGCGCAGCTCGACGCGATCGCCAACCGCGCAGGCGGACCGGTCGACCGCATCGTGCTTGCCGGCTGCGGACACGCGCCGCATGCCGATCGTCCGGCGTTCGTCGCGGACGCGATCGCGGGCTGGCTCCAAACGGTGATGTGAGCGGCGAAGCGGACGACGGCCGTCAATACTGTGGATGATCCTGGCATCGCTCCACCGATGGATCTTCGCTGGGGAAAACCGTGAAGATCGTCCCCTTCGGGACGATGATGTTCTTGCCGTCATGAAAATAGTTGAAGAGTCCGACGGCGGCGCCGACGCCTGGAATCGGGATCGCGCCGAGATAGCCGGGAGCGCTGTCGCTCGGGCCGCTCTTTTGTAAAGGATCTGTATTGTGGTTGAGCACGACTCCGACGTGCCCGCCGGTCGGCATCACGAGATAACGCGGTTCGAGTACGAGCGTACCGGGGCGCCCTTGCTTGCCGGCGGAAACGGCGATCGCAACGATGCCGTAACCCTCAGTACGCTGCGGAATCACGACTTTGGGTCCGTCGGTCACTGCATTGACGGTTTGAAACCGGAAGAAGTCGCCAGGGCGTGCGTCGGAGGAATCGACGCTGTCGAGCATCTCGACGGCGATCACGGTACACGGGGCGATTTGCAGCGAGCGCGCAGGCGGCGGGATCAGCGCTAGGCTTAACGCGAGCGCTCCCGCCACAGGCGCGTTCCAAAGGCGCTTCATCTCTGGAAAGACGCCTTGGCGCACGGAACGCCGTTCCCTTCGCGGGGGTTCCTGAAGACGCGGAGAAATCCGGGTGAAGCGGAGGTTGGATGGCCGACACCTCGACCGAGGCAGCGGTGCTGCAGCCGAATCTGGCACTCGTCCTTGAACGCATAACCGACGGGTTCTTTGCGTTGGACGCCGATTGGCGCATCGCATACATGAATGCGCAAGCGCGACGCATGCTTCGCGTCGACGCGAATCCGATCGGACGCATCTGGCTCGAGCAGTTTCCGAAGGCGCGCGGCCGGCTCTTCGAACGCGAGTACGTCCGTGCGATGCGCGAGCAAACCCCCGTCCAATTCGTCGAGTACTCGATCACGTCGGAGTGCTGGTTCGAGGTCAAAGCGTACCCCGCGCCGGACGGTCTCTCGGTTTACTTTCGCGACGTCAGTTCGCGCATCGATGCGCAGCGCGAAGTCGAGCGCAACGCGCGGCGGCAGCGGGCGATCATCGACTTCGGGCGTTTGGCGCTCGGCGGACTCTCCTTCGAGCAATTGGTGAGCGACTCCCTCGATCTCGTTCGCGACGTACTCGAAGTGCCGATCGTGGAGACGTTCGAATACGATCGCGCGCGGAATCGCTTCTCGGTAAGCGCGGCCATCGGCTGGCCCAGCGCGACGGCCTTCGATCCAGCCGCGCCCGCGATCGGCCACCTGCAGCACGTCGTGCGCACCGGCGAACCCTTCGTCTCGACCGACTTGCGGGTCGATCCGCGCGCCCGCACCCTCGGCACGCTCGAATCCGGCGGCGCACGAGCCTGCGTTTGCGTGCTGATCGGCACGCCCTACCAGCCGATCGGTGCGATTCTCGCTTACGCGATGCAGCCGCGGACGTTTGCCGTCGGCGACGTGCGCTTCGTCGAATCGATCGCGCAGACGATCGCCGAGGCCGCCGGCACCAACCTTTCGAATCAGCGTATGCGGCAGGTGATCGAGAGTATACGGGACGCGTTCGTCTCAGTCGATCGCGACCTGCGAATCACGTACGTCAACGCACGCATGGCCCGCTTCTGGGGATTCGAGCCCTTGGAAATGATCGGGATGTCGCTGGAAGACGTCACGCGCTCCGCCGAGGCCAGCGGAGAGGAAGCCCTCGCCCACTTTCGTACGGCGCTGCAGACCGATCGCCGGCAAACGTTCGAGAACCTCTACAAGGATCGCTGGTACGAGTTTCGCGTCTACCCGTTTAGCGACGGCATCGCAGCCTACGTTCGCGACATCACACAGCGCCACGACGAGCAGAAGCGCATTCTCGATCTGAACGTCGAGCTCGAACGGCGCGTCGAAGAACGCACCAAGCAGCTCGAACTTGCGAACAAGGAGCTGGAGTCGTTCTCGTATTCCGTGTCGCACGATCTTCGCGCGCCGCTGCGCGCCATCGACGGCTTCAGCATTGCGCTGGTCGAGGATTACAACGATCAGCTCGACGATCGAGCCCGCAACTACCTCGATCGCGTTCGCAAAGCAGCGCAACGCATGGCCGATCTGATCGACGCGCTGCTGAAGCTCGCCCGCGTCGCCCGCGCGGCTATCGTGTACGCCACGGTCGATCTTTCGGCGATCGTCGACGCTTTCGTCGTCGAGTTGCGCGAGCGCGACCCGGAGCGCGCCGTCGAGTTCGTCGTCGAGCCGGGCCTATTTGCCAACGGTGAACCGAATCTGCTCCGCGCGGTGCTGGAGAACCTCGTCGGAAATGCGTTCAAGTTCACGCGCGACGCACCGGCCGCGCGGATCGAGTTCGGACGGAACGACGAGGGCGAGTTCTTCGTGCGGGACAATGGCGCCGGCTTCGACATGGCCTACTCGAACAAGCTGTTCGGGGCTTTTCAAAGACTTCACGCAATCGAGGAGTATGAAGGGACGGGAATTGGCCTGGCGACCGTCGCACGCATCATCCACCGGCATCGAGGAAGCATCCGCGCCGAGGGCGCGCTTGGAGCCGGCGCGACGTTCTATTTTAAGCTTCCGCCCCATCCGGATGGAGCCGTCTAAATGAAGCCGTACATTCTGCTCGTCGAAGACAACCCGGACGACATCGAACTCACTCAGCGCGCCTTCGCCAAAAATCACATTATCAACGAGGTCGTCGTGCTGCGCGACGGCGCCGAAGCGTGCGAGTTCCTGTTCGACAGCAATCGGGCTGGGCGGTCGCTTCCGCAGGTGATCTTGCTGGACCTCAAGCTGCCGAAAATCTCGGGACTTGAGGTCCTGGAAAAGATTCGTGCGAACGCCGGCACCGCTCTGATTCCGACGGTCATCCTCACGTCCAGCAAGCAAGAAGAAGATCTGCTCGAAGGCTACCGCTTGGGAGTGAACAGTTACGTTCGCAAGCCGGTCGACTTTAACGAGTTCGTCGAAGCCGTGCGCCAAGTCGGGCTGTATTGGCTCGTGCTCAACGAAGCGCCGCCCGCGATGGGTGGAGGTTTGTAACTTTGGCCGAGCTTCGGGTGCTCTGCGTAGACGACTCGGCCGACGATGCAGAACTGAACGTTCTTGCGCTGCAGCGCCACGGATTCGACCTCGTTGCGAAGCGCGTCGACCGGCGCGACGACGCACAGGTTGCCCTTGCGCAAGAGTGGGACCTGATCCTGTGCGATTATTCGATGCCGGCCTTCAGCGCGATCGCGATGCTCGAGCTCATCAAAGAACTCGGCGCGGACATCCCGTGCTTGATCGTCAGCGGCGCCGTCGGCGAAGAAGCCGCGGTCGAGACCATTCGCATGGGCGCGTACGACTACGTCTTCAAGAACAACCTGAAGCGCCTCGGTCCCGCCGTCGAGCGCGCGCTGCGCGATGCCGAACTTCGCCGCGCCCGCGTGCTCATGGAAGGGCAGCTGCGCGAGCGCGAGACGCGTTTGCGTTTGCTCTTCGAACAACTGCCGGCGCTCGTCATCTCGTGCGACACGACCTTGACGGTGACGTCGGTCGAAGGCGCGCAGCTTTCGCAGGTGCCCGACGCCCCGGCGGCACTCATCGGCAGTCACGTAGCCAGCTCGCCGCTGCTGGCCGACGAATCGCGCTTTCCGATCCGGCACGCGCACTTGCAAGCGCTGCAAGGGGGGTCGGCCGAGTACGAGATGATCTGGGCCGGCAAGACGTTCCGCGGCCACGTCGAGCCGTTGCGCGACGTCGACAGCCGCATCGTCGGCACCATCGCGGTCGCCTTCGACATCACCGAGCGCAAGATCGCCGAGCAGCGGCTGGCGTATTTCGCGCAATACGATCCGCTCACGGACCTTCCGAACCGTGCGCTGCTCGAGGACCGCATGATGCAAGCCATCTCGATGGCACAGCGTCACGGCGGCGGCGTCGCGCTCGTCACCGTCGACATCGACCGCTTCAAGGAAGTCAACGATCTCTACGGCACCGGCAACGGTGACGAAGTACTGCGTCTGATCGCGAGCCGGATGCGCCGGCTCGTCGACGGCGGCGCAACGGTTTCGCGCATCGGCGACGATCAGTTCGCGATTCTCCTCGTGGACGTCCCAACCCAGCAGGAAGCGGTGGGTTTCGTCGAGCGGCTGCACGCGTCGTTCGAGGCGCCGTTCGTTTTGGGCGACCTGGAGATCTACCTGACGATCAGCAGCGGTGTCTGCGCGTATCCCGACGACGGGCACGACGGCTACGCGCTCATCCGTTCGTCGGAAGCGGCGATGCTTGCCGCCAAAGCCACGGGCGGGAATACCTATCGCAATTTTTTGCCGAGCATGATCGCCTCGTCATCGGAACGGCTCGCACTCAAACGCGACCTTCGCGTCGCCGCCGCAGCGGGGCAGTTCGTGTTGCACTATCAACCGATCTTCCGATCGGACGACCTCGTCTTTGCCGGCTTCGAAGCGCTGGTGCGATGGCAGCATCCGATCTTTGGCCTGCTGCCGCCCGACCACTTCATCGGATTGGCCGAAGAAACGGGCGCGATCGACGAGTTGGGCGCGTACGTGTTCAAGGACGTCTGCCGTCAGCTCGGCGAGTGGGATGCGTGCGGCGCGCGCGTCCCGCGCATCTGCGTCAATATTTCCGCACGGCAGTTCGAACGGCCGGGGCTCAAAGAATCGATCGCCGGCACCCTGCGCGAAACGGGAATCAGTCCGCCGCGAATCGAGCTGGAGCTGACGGAATCGTCGATCATGCGCGACATCACCGGCGGCATCGCAATGCTGCACGAGCTGAAGTCGCTCGGCGTGCGTCTCTCGGTCGACGATTTCGGAACCGGCTACACCAGCCTGAGCTACCTCCGCCGCTTCCCCATCGACGTGTTGAAAATCGACAAGGCCTTCTTACGCGACATGCTGCCCGGCTCGCAAGACGAAGCCATCGTAAAAGCGATCGTAACGCTCGCCTCCAACCTGGGCCTCACCTCAATCGCCGAAGGCATCGAATCACGCGTAACCCTCGAACAAATCCGCAACATCGGCGCCGACGAAGTCCAAGGTTTCTTCCTAGGCGAACCAACACCGGTCGAAGGTGCACTACGTTACGTCGCTGACGTGCACGTTGCACGCGTCCGGTCGTGAGTCGCTAGAAGCCTGGTAGGGCGAGGTCCGTCCCCGTGGGCGATTTCCGATTTTTTCAAAAAAGCCCGGAGGGCGAACTTCCTTTGAAGTTTTGAAAAAACGGATAAGTAGAAAAACACATGGATGTGTTTTTCGAGCGGTCGCCCACGGGGATGGACCTCGCCCTACCAGGCTTCTAGCGACTCACCCGCGCGGCGTCAGGCGCAGCATGCCGCCGGCATAGTCGAGCAGAACGTTGTACTGGAAGAGAAAGCCGGCGCCGAGGTGGCCGAAGGCGGTACCGTGCAGCGTTTGCGTCGCGCCGATCAACTGCGGGCCGGTGCGCAGCTCGCCGATCGTGACCTCGGGGATATGTCCGAGCAATTCGTAGCTGTTCCCGCCGACGCCGCCGACTTCGCGGCGATCCGTGACGCTGAACAGATCGGTATGTTTGGAGTAAAACTCGTACCCGAGGTTGATGGTAGACTCGTCGCCCGTGTCCACGGCAAGCTGCGCGTCGACGGCGCCGAGACTTACGGTTACGACCGGGACGAAATTTTGGAACGTTAGCGGCACGCTGACGCCGCTCGCGGGCGTTTTCGCATCGAGAAGCAGGGCGTGTGCGGCCGGATCGATCTCGATTTGGGTCGAGCCGAGCACGTCGGCGCCGACGACGACGTCGTACCCGTATTTGCGTATGTCGCTGAGCACCAAATAGTAGGCCGGCGGATAGGTCGCGTTCCCGATTTGGAGCGCGCCGGCATGCACGACTTGCGTCGAGTAGCCGCCCAAGCCGCGCACGTCGAACGTGCCGACGACGGGGACGTCGAGTTCGCTGGCGAGTTCGGAACTCATCGAGAGGCCGGAGTTTCCGGTATCGAGCAGGCAGCGCACGGTGATGCCGCCGATTTGGCATGAGAAAACCGGCGTAACGTGATTGGGATCGATCGGGACGGGCCGCGCGGGACCGGCAAAGACCGGACGAGGGCCGTGCGGCGGATCGAACGGCGGCGCGACGGGCGTGCGGTCGTCGTACTTCTCGAGTACGTTGCCGTTGTGCCGGATCTCGAACGGGATCGTGAAGCCGTCGACCTTGCGATAGTCGCGGTATTCGAACGTATCGTCGCCGTTGACGTCGCGCGCGAATCGAACGAGCGCGGTTTGGGGATCGACGAAAAGCTGCATCGGCACGGCATCGCTGTCGACGATGAAGATCGAACGGTAGCGCGTGCCCCCGATCGTCGCGCTGCCGCCGTCGTCGACGTGCCGGCCGGAACCTTGAAAATCCGGCCCGAGAAATCCGAGCGACGAGAGCCACCGCAGGGCTCGAAGGTACGGCTGCGGGTCTTTCGATTCGGGCAACGCCGTACCGTTGATGTTGACCGTGAAGAGCCGCATGCCGTCAAAGTACGTTCCGTCGCATAGCTCCCCGTTACAGCGATGCAGGTTGAAACGCAACCCTTGGCCGTCCGTCTCCACGACGGCGCTCGCGCCATTGCTGCTCAGACGTGAGATCGAAACGAAATGCGTGCTCCACACCGGCCCGGCGGCGGCCCGCATCCGGTCCAACAGATGTGCGAGGCCCCCTCCGGTCGCACCGAGCGTGGCCGGCACGAGCGCGCAGAGCAGGGCGATGCGCGCGGCGAAGGGCTGCATATGGCGATTTTCGAGTTACTCGATCGGTATCTCCTCGACGGATCACCCGAAAAGGCAGAAGTCGTTCGCGCGCTCCTCGAAGCGCGGGAGGGCGGACCCTCGGCGCAGCCCTTTTACGACGGCATGCGCCTGCTTGGGCCGCGGACGCCCGAGCTGTCGCTGATCGCACTTCGCCTCGTACTCGCCGGGAAGAAGGCCCAGGATGCCTCGGTCGTGCACCTGCGCGGCATCGTCGAGCGCGCGCGCCGCGGCGACCTCGAAGCGCGCTCCGAGTATCGTGTCGAGTTTCCGACGGAGACAGACTAAGTTGCAGGCCTTAGCCCTTCCGGGCTTCCATACGTGGTCGCTGTGGCAGCCCGATCGCGGGATGTTCTTCTCGAGTTTCCTCTGGGTTCGTGAAGGCGGAAACGTCGCATTCGATCCGCTGCCGCTTTCTGACGACGATGCGCGCGCCGTCGACGCGCTCGGGGGCGTGACGACGATCTTGCTAACCAACCGCGATCACGAGCGCGGGGCCGCTGCCCTGCGCGAACGTTTCGGTGCGCGCGTTCTCTCGAGCCGTCGCGAAGCCGAACTCTTCGACCTTCGCGTCGATGGGACGTTCGATCGCCAAGCGCTGCCCGGCCTGATTGCGATTCCGCTCGACGGTGCGAAGACGCCCGGCGAAGTCGCGTTCTTAACCGAAGATCGAGCGACGGCGATCGTCGGTGACGCGATCCTCGGGGTGCCGGCGGGCGCGCTTACGTTCTTGCCCTATAAGAAGCTGTCCGATCCGGTCGCGCTTGCGCTTTCGTTACGCGCGTTGTGGTCGCCGTGGGTTCGGACACTCCTTTTGGGCGACGGCGCTTCGATATTCAGCGGCGCCTACGATGTGCTCGCGGAGCTGATCGAAACGCGGGGCGGACCGGCGGCCAATCGCGTGAACGTGGACGAGCTGGAATACGAGTTCTCGGACGGAGCGGATGGAAAATACGCGAGCCATGATGCGGAGATCGGCTGGCAAATTGGCGCGCGCCGGCTGGGTTATCAAATGGTGCGTCTGCCGGCGGGCGCGCGCTTCTGTCCGATGCACTCGCACGATAAAGAAGAGGAATTGTTTTACGTGATCGAGGGACGGCCGACCGTCCGCACGCCGCGCGGCGACCTGCAGATGCGCCCGGGCGATTTCATGGCATTCCCCGTCGGCGACCGCGGCGCGCATCAGCTGCTCAACGAGAGTGACGCGGACGCGCTGGTGCTTTTACTTGGCCTGGACGAGGACGACGAAGTCGTCTATTATCCCGATTCGCGCAAGGTGCTTGCGTCCCGTCGCCGGCTGATGATGCGCGAAGACCGGCTCGACTATTTCGACGGTGAGTGAACCGGAGGGCGGCGGCGGCGCGCTCGACGTTGAGAACCTGTCCGTCGCCTATCCGGGGAGCGGCCGGCGCGCCGTCGACGGCATTTCGCTTCGCGTCGAGACCGGCCGTACGCTCGCGATCGTCGGGCCGTCGGGAGCGGGGAAGTCCACGCTGCTGCGCGCGATCGCCGGGCTCGTCGCGCCGCAATCCGGGCGAATCCGCCTCGGCACGCGATCGCTCCTCGAGCTTGCGCCGCAGCAGCGATTCGTCGCCGTCGTTTTTCAAGACGACGCGCTGTTCGCGCGAATGACCGTTCGCGCGAATTTACGTTTCGCACTTCGGCAGTCGCGCGACGGCGATGCGCGCATCGCGGCTGCTGCTGCAGCGATGCACGTCGAGCCGCTGCTCGACCGGCGTCCCGGCGCACTTTCCGGCGGCGAGCGGCAACGCGTCGCGGTAGCCCGCGCGCTGCTCTCGGATCCGCAGGCGCTGCTGCTGGACGAGCCGCTCGCGCATCTGGACCCGTCGCTTCGGACCCAGGTGCGCGACGAGATCCTCGGCGTCCGCACGCGCTTCGCCGGTCCGATCCTCTACGTGACGCACGACCACGGCGAAGCGATGGCTGCCGGCGACGAGCTCGCGGTCCTGATCGACGGACGCATCGAAGACTGCGGCGACCCGCAACGCGTCTTCGACCGGCCGCGTACGGTTGCGGTCGCGCGCGCGCTCGGCGAGCGGGCGATGAATCTGCTGACGACGAACGGCGCGATCGTGGGAATTCGTCCGGAACACGTTTGCGTCGCGGCGGAAGGCGACGTGCGAGGAGCGATCCTTCGTCGCGAATCGACCGGCCCCGACGTCTACGTTCGCGTCGACACGAATCTTGGCGAGGTGAGCGTACGTCTTCCACTAGGAAGCGACGCGCGCGTTGGTGAGCCGATCGCACTGGCGTTTCCACCGCAGCACGTTCGGCGTTTCGACGTCGCGACCGGCGTGGCGATCGCATGAGCGACGCAGCGTCGCTCGCGCGCGGGGTAATTCTCGCCGGCTTTGGCGGCGTGCGGCCGCCGGATGCGTTGCCGCAATTTGCCGGATACGTTCTCTTCGCGCGCAACGGAACCGACGTAACGGCAGCCCGTGCGGTGACGGACGCGATTCGAGCCGCCTACGCCGCCGACGCCGCGCCGCTGATCGCGATCGACCAAGAGGGCGGACGCGTCGCACGTCTGCAGGCTGGGATCGAAACGATGCCGTCGATGATGGCGCTCGGGGCGGCAGACACGCTCGAGTTAGCATTGCGCGCCGGCGAGCAGATGGCGTTCGACGTGCGCCGCGCCGGCGCGACGATGGATTTTGCGCCGGTTCTCGATCTCGCTCTCGATCCGGAAAATACCGTGATCGGCACGCGCTCCTTCGGTGCGGATCCGGAGCGCGTCGCAGCATTGGGCGCTGCTTTGGCCAACGGTTTGCAGCGGGGCGGCGTGTTGCCGTGCTACAAGCATTTCCCGGGTCACGGTTCGACGGCTGTGGATTCGCACGATCGCGTGCCCGTCGTCGATGCCGGTGCGCCGGCGCTGCGCGCGCGCGATCTCGTGCCGTTTGCGGCGGTCGCGCCCGCCGCCGTCGCAATCATGGGCGCACATCTGATCGCGTCCGCCTTCGATGCGGCACATCCGGCGACGCGATCGCGCATTCTGATCGATATGCTTCGAGGCGAGATGGGCTTTACCGGCGCTTACGTGACGGATTGCCTGCATATGGGGGCGGCCGTGCAGGGGAACGGCACCGTGAGCGCAGCGGTCGACGCGCTCGCTGCGGGAGCGGATCTGCTGCTGATCAGCCACAGCATCGACATGGCGCACGAGGCGGTCGAACGTATCGTCGCCGCCGTTGCGAGCGGGAGCCTGCCGATCGCGCGTTTAGAAGAGGCGAACGCGCGCGTGTCGGCGCTGCGCCGCGCCGGCGCGGCACCGCTCGACCTTTCTTCTTTTGCGCCGCATCCCGGTGTCGGCCGCGAGATCGCGCGGCGCGGTATCACGCTGGTACGAGGCGTCCCGCACGCCGATCCGCTCACCTCGATCGTCGTATCGTTCGAAAGTGCGACGGAAGAAGGTGCTCAAGGCGCGCACGCGGTGCATCCTTCGCTGCGGCGCGAGGCGCCGGTACTCGAGGAAGTGACGCTTCCGCTCGAACCGTCGCCGCCGGAGATTGAAGGCGCGCTCGCGCGCGTACGCGCCAACGGCCGGCGCCCGATCGTGCTAAGCCGGCGCGCGCACGTGTATCCTTCGCAAGCCCAAGCGATCGATCGCGCGATCGAGCTGGACCGGGATGCCCTGGTCGTCTCGATGCGCGAACCGTTCGACATTCCGCTCTTCGGTCGCGCGCGTCACGTGCTGGCAGCCTATGGCGACGATGCGGCGAGCATCGGCGGAGTTGCCGACGTGCTGTTCGGCAGCAGCATCCCCGGCGGTACGATGCCCGTGGCGCTCGCACGTGTCTGAACGTTTTCCGCGCGTCGAACGCGTACTTCGTGCGGCGTGCGGACGCCGCTTTACGGGCGCCGTCGCGCGCATCGAGCGCGGCGGCGAGCTCGCATTTGAGGCGGCTTACGGGACGACGCGCATGGACGGCCCGGGGCGTGCGGTGTACGTCGACTCGCGTTTCGATCTGGCATCAATCACGAAAATCTTCGTCGCAACGCTCGCGCTGCAGCTGGTTGCCGCCGGAGCGTTCGAACTCGACGGTTCGCTCGAACGTATCTTTCCCGAGTGGAGGGGCACGCCCCACGCGCAGGTCACGCTGCGCAGGCTCTTGGCACATACGTCGGGGATGAACTCGGGCGCGGACTACCGCACGATTCTCGGGGAGAACCTCGAGCGTTTCGCGCTGACGCGGCCGCTTGCGGGCGTCCCAGGAGAATCGGTCATCTATAGCGATCTCGGTTTCATTACGCTCGGCGCGGCCATCGAGCGCGTCTCCGGCCGCAGCCTTTCGGCCGTTTCCGCCGAGGCGTTCCCGCGACCGACGCTCGAGTATACGCCGCAAGGCGCCGCGCGCGCCGAGATCCCTGCCACGGAAGACGACGGATGGCGCGGACGCGCGCAAGGATACGTCCACGACGAGAAGGCCTACCTCATGGGCGGCGTCGCCGGGCACGCGGGCTTGTTCGGTACGGCGGCGGATGTTGCGTGGCTGACCGAGCAGTACCTCGCAGCGGCTAACGGGCGGCCGCAGTCGCTGCTGCCGGCGCAGCTCGCGCGCGAAGCGCTCGCGGAGCAGGCCTTCGATCCGGTGTTGCGCCGTGGTCTCGGCTGGGCGTTGAAAACCACCGACGAGAATTCGTGCGGACGTCTCTTCGGGCCGCAGAGTTTCGGACATACCGGATTCGTAGGCACGTGCGTCTGGGCCGATCCCGCGCGCGACGTGAGCGGCGTGCTGCTGACCAACTCGGTCTACTTCGGCCGCGGCGATACGCGCGAGTTGCGGGCCGCGTTTTACGAAGCGGCGATCCTCGATCTCGAGGAGTTGCGCGCGTGATTGTCGTTGGGTTGATGAGCGGCACGTCGCTCGACGGAATCGATGCCGCGCTCGTGCGCCTCGAGCCACAGGCACGCGGGTATGCGATCGAACTGCTGCGGTTCGAAACGTTCCCGTTCGACCGCGAGCTTGCGCGGTCGCTCTTCGACGCGCTGCCGCCCAACGCGGGCAGCGTGGAGCGCGCTGCGAACCTGCACGTGACGCTCGGTCGCGCGTTTGCCGCCGCGGCGCGCACGGTTGCGGGTTCGGTCCACGTCGATTTCGTCGCGTCGCACGGCCAAACGGTCTGGCACGACGGGCCGCGGCACGTGACGCTGCAGCTTGGCGATGCATTCGCCATCCGCGAAGCGATGCGCGCGACCGTCTGCTACGATTTTCGCAGCGCGGACTGTGCGGCCGGCGGACACGGCGCACCGCTCGTTCCGTACGTCGACGCGCTGCTCTTCGCCGACGAACGCGAGGATCGCGTCGCGCTCAATCTCGGAGGAATCGCCAACGCGACGCTCTTGCCTGCGGGTGGCCGCGTTTGGGCGTTCGATACCGGACCGGCGAACATCAATATCGACGCGTTCGTCGCCGGGCGGACGAATGGGTCGCTGCGCTGCGACGAAGATGGCGCGCTGGCCGCTCGCGGACGCATCGACGAAGGGCTGCTCGAATCCATGCTCGCCGACCGCTACTTCGCCCTGGCGCCGCCCAAAACGACCGGGCGCGAGTACTTCGGTGCGCCGTTTTTGCTTCGCTTCGAGCCGGAGCTATCGCGCTTGTCGGTCGAGGACGGTGCGGCGACGCTCACCGAACTGACGGCCGCTACCGTCGCTGCGGCGATTGCCTCGGCCAAACTCGAAGCGCCGCGCGTGCTCGCGGGCGGCGGCGGCGCCCGCAATTCAACGCTGATGCGGCGGATTGCAGCACGTCTTCCGAACGCCCGCGTCGAAACGACCGACGCTGTGGGAGTTCCGGTCGACGCGAAGGAGGCGATCGCTTTTGCGATTCTCGGCTACGAAACGCTGCGCGGACGGCCGTCGAACGTGCCGGCAGCGACCGGTGCGCCGCGCGCGGTGCCGCTCGGTGCGATCGCACCCTACGATCTGAGCGAACTGCTCGAACGGATGGATGGAGAATGCCGGAACGCATCGTCGTAGGCGTCGACGCGGGCGGAAGCCGTACCGTTGCGATCGCCGCCGTTGGTGAAGCGGAACAAGAACCGTTTGTTGCAGGACCGGCCAATCCGCGCAGCGGCGGCGTCGAGCGCGCGGCCGTCACGATTGCAAACGCCGTCGCCGGCGCGCTGGGACCGCACAAGGCCGATGCGGTGTTCGTCGGCGCGGCCGGCGCGTGGAACGATGCGGTCGCCGCAGCGCTGCGCGACGCGCTCGCGGCGCGCCTCGCGCCGGCTCGCGTCGATGTGACGCACGACATGGCGATCGCGCTGCGAGCGGTCGTGCCGGACGGCGACGGAATGCTGCTGGTCGCCGGAACGGGATCGATTGCCTACGCCGAGATCGGCGAGAAGCGCTTTCGCAGCGGCGGTCTCGGACATGCGATCGGTGACGAAGGCTCGGGATACGCGATCGGAGCGGCCACGCTGCGTTTGCTCGGCAAGGCGTTCGACGGGCGTGCGCTGCGCGACTCAATGCTCGATGCCGTCGCAGCAAAGCTCGGCGTCTTGGATGCGCAGGAACTCGTCGCCGTGGTTGCGGACGCCGCGACGGGGCCGGCGGCCATTGCGTCGGTCGCGTCGATCGCCATCGAACACGCCGATGCCGGCGACCGCAGCGCGACCAAAATCGTGCAAGCGGCGGCGCTGGATCTGTTCGAGCTGGTCCGCGCGCTGGCTCGCGCGTCCGGCGCGGGCGGTCGCGAATTGCCGCTCGTGTTTGCCGGCGGACTGCTGCGTGAGAACAGCATGCTGACGTATCTGCTCGAAACGCGCATCGGCAACGAGTTTCCACACGTGCGCGTGCTGAAAGGCGGCCCCGAACCGCACGAGGGCGCACTGGCATCCGCGCGGCGCTTGGCGGAGCGATCGTGAGCGACGAACTGCCCGACACCGAGGCCTCCAACTCGCGCAGCGCGGGACTCGATCTGCTCGCTACGCCGGAGCTGGTCGAACTGTTGGCCGGCGAACAGCATCGCGCGGTCGACGCGGTCGCGATGCACGCCGCTGCGATCGCGGGAATCGTCGACGCGATCGTCGAGCGGCTGGAGCGGGGCGGAAGATTGCACTACGTCGGCGCCGGAACCAGCGGTCGCATCGCCGCGCTCGATGCCGCCGAGATGCCGCCGACGTTCGGCACGGACGCGTCGCTGGTGCGCGCGCACGTCGCGGGCGGCCCCGATGCGCTGCTGAAGGCCGTCGAAGGCGCGGAGGACGATGCGACGGCGGGGGCGGCGGCGATGGACGCCGTCGGACCGGACGATGCAGTCGTCGGTCTATCGGCTAGCGGCGGGGCGAAGTTCGTGATATCCGCGATCGAACGCGCGCGTGCGCTCGGCGCGTACACCGCGGCGATCGTCAACAGCCGAAGTACGGCGCTCGCGGCTGCCGCGCAAACGGCGATCGTTCTCGAGACTGGCCCAGAACCGCTCACCGGTTCGACGCGCCTTAAAGCCGGCACCGCACAAAAGATCGCGCTGAATGCGATCTCGACGGCTGCGATGGTGCGGCTGGGCAAAGTCCACGGAAACTTGATGGTAGACGTCGTCGCGACCAATCGCAAGCTGCGCGGCCGCGCGGTGCGCCTCGTCTGCACGCTAACGGGGCTGAGCGAAGAGGAAGCGCAGACGCTGCTCGCATCGGCCGGCGGAAGCGTGAAGGTCGCGGCCGTTATGCAGCGCCGGGGCGTCGATGCCGAGCGGGCGGCCGCGCTGCTTGCCGGCACGCGCGGGTTTCTGCGGCCGCTCTTGTGATCTTTTCGGCCCTGCTGGCTGCGAGCATCGCGTTCGTTCCGCTCGACGACCGGCCGGTAACGCTTCAGCTGCCCGTGATGCTGGGTGCGATCGCCGGCGAGCGCATCGACACGCCGCCAACCGCGATGCTCGGGCGATATTTGCAAGCCGGCCGGCCCGACGACATTATCGCGTGGCTCAACGCACCGGCACCCCCGCGCGACGCCTACGTCGTTTCGACCGACATGCTGGCATACGGCGGGCTGATAGGATCGCGCGTTCCCGGCCCGTCGTATGCGGATGCCGTGCAACGTTTGCGCGAGTTCGTACATTTGCGGGAGCGGCATCCGCGCGCGTGGATCGCCGCATTTGCGACGATCGTTCGTCTCGCTCCAACCGGCGTTCCGGCGAACAGCGAATTTTTTGCGGCGTATCCGGCGTGGACGTACGTGCAGCAATATGCGAACCTGCACGATCCGCCGCTGCCGCAGGAAGAAGCGGAAGCCCAGCGTTTGCGCGCGTCGATCGGCGAACCGCTGTTGGACGAATATCTCGGCGTCCGCGCGCGGAACGCTGCCGTCGATTCCTCGCTCGTCGCGATGACCGCGCAGGGCGCCATCGACCGGCTCGCGATCGGACAAGACGATGCCGGCCCGGTCGGCCTGCACGTCAAAGACGTTCGAGGGCTGCAGGCGGCCGTCGCGGCGAGCGGAGCCGGCGAGCGCGCTTCGATCGAACCGGGGGCGGATGAGTTGGGGATGGCGCTGGTCGCCCACGCGCTCGCGCGTTCGGCCGGCTGGACGCCGCGCGTCGCCGTACGATATTCGATGGAAGGCGGCGCCGCGGTTCAGGATCCGCTGGAGTTCGCACCCATCGCCGCGGCGATCGACAGCTTAATTCGCCTCTGCGGCGGCGTACGCGACGATGCAACGCCGGACGTCGTGCTGGCGGTGCGCGTGCCCGGAACGACGTCCTCGGCGAACGCGGCGTTTCTGGAATCGCTGTCGCGCGACGTCGCAGCGCACCGCTCGGTCGCGCTCGCCGACCTGAGTTTCTTGGAATCCTACGCCGCCCAGGGAGGCTTTGCCAATCAGCTGCTCGATTCGAAAATCGCATCGCATCTCGACGCGTACGCCTCGTGGAACACCAACGCCAACACCGTCGGCACCGCGCTTTCCGAGGCGATCGCGGCAGGCGCGGGACGCCGGCGCGGCACGTACGACGAACTCGCGCATCGAACGTTTACCTTCATGCGTTTCGTCGACGACTACGCGTTTCACGTCGACGTACGCCCCGGCCTCAACGCCGAACTGCAAAGTCGCGGAATCGATCGCACGCTCTTGGATCCAGCCGTCGCCGGGCCCATCGCGCAACGCAATCGCGCGCTTTTATGGAACGATGCGGCGAGCATCTTAGCGCGGCTCTATCCCGGTTATCACATCGCCGCCCTACAAATCGAATTGCCGTGGAGCCGCACCTTCGAAACGAAAGTCAGCGTCGGAATAGCTCCGGATCTTTAAAGCCGAGGGGAAGCACTGCCATTGTCATCCTGAGCGTAGTGAGCGCAGCGAACGTAGTCGAAGGACCGCTACTCAAGCTAAACCCGGGAAGCGGCCCTTCGACTACGCCCCTTCAACTTCGCGCTTCGCGCTACGCTCAGGAGCTACGCTCAGGGTGACAATTACGGTCGAAGGATGACGCGGTTGGCGATGAAGGTGCCGTTGCTGTAGTAGCCGACGAGTGCGGCGCGTTCGCCTTGGGTCGGCGTTGCACCGGTCGGGTAGATCAGCGTTCCGTTCTTCAGGTCGACGGTCTGCTGCGCTCCGTTGTGGCGTTGGATCGTGAGGCGGTATGGCGTAAAGTTGGCGACTTCGCCGAGCATGACGTGCGCTTTATCGAATTTATTTGCATCCCAATCCGGCTGCCATGTAGTGTAAACCGTGACGGTTTGATCGGGAGCGGCTTGCGCGACAGCCGGCGCGGCACGTGAAAGGGGTGCGATAAGGGCGGCGAGCGCTAGGCTCGCGATTGCGGTTCGTGTCGTGATGTTCATGTCACGCAAATTACCCTGTGAGTCCGACCGCAAAACGAGAGGGGCGGTTGCTCGGAAGAAGTAGGCGAGTTCCGGCGAACGACCGCTTCCATGGCGTTGGCGATCGTAGTTGCGTTCCTCGCAATCATCGTGCTGGTCGCGGTGGCAAATCGCATCGGCGTAGCATACCCGATCGTGCTGGTCCTCGGCGGCATGGTGCTCGGCTTCGTTCCGCACATGCCGGTCGTGCCGCTCAATCCGGACCTCGTGCTCGTGATCTTCTTGCCGCCGTTGCTCTACTGGGAAAGCATCACGGCGCCGACGAGCGAGTTCAAGGCGGGTGCGTGGTGGATTTTCCAACTAGCGTTCGGCCTCGTCATCATCACGACGTTTGCGGTAGCGGCCGTTTCGCACGCCATCGTGCCCGGAATGAGCTGGGGCGTTGCGTTCGTGCTCGGCGCGATCGTCTCGTCCACGGACGAAGTTGCGTTCAGCGCGATCGCCGACAAACTCAAGGTACCGCGGCACGTGATCGGCACGATCGAGGGCGAGAGCTTGGTCAACGACGCGACGTCGCTGATTCTCTATGCCGTGGGGATTGCTGCGGTCGTCGGTGCGTCGTTCTCGTTCGCGCACGCCGCGGGCAGCCTCGTGCTCGTGATCGTCGTTTCGATCGCCCTCGGGCTCGCGGCCGGCGGCCTCGCCGTCGTCGCCTGGCGATACGTGCAAGATCCGACGCTTCAAGGCGCGATCTCGGTCGTCGTTCCGTTCCTCGCGTATCTGCCGGCCTATTACCTCGGTGAATCCGGCGTGCTCGCGACGGTGGTTTGCGGAATATTCGCGGGCCGCTACACGCCTACGGTGCTTTTGCCGCAGGCGCGTGAAGTCATAACCGGTTTTTGGGTGACGGTCGTATTTTTGCTCAACGCTTTCATCTTCGTCGTGGTCGGGATGGACTTCCACCAGATCCTCAACAACTTGCACGAAGTGTTTTCGCCGCTCCAACTCGCGTGGTATGCGCTGGCGGTCGCGTTTACGTGCGTCATCGTGCGGCTCGTGTGGACGTTCGCGCAAGGCTTGCTTCCCGCCACCAACGAGCCCGAACACACGGATGGAAAAGCGGATTGGTCGCACGTGGCCATCCTTGGATGGACCGGCATGCGCGGCGGCGTCTCTCTCGCGGCGGCGCTGGCCATCCCGCTCGAGACGGCGAGCGGCCCATTTCCGCATCGCGACCTTCTCATCTTCATCACGTTCGTCGTGCTGCTCGTGACGCTCGTCGGCCAAGGCGGGTCGCTGCCGTATCTTATCAAGTGGATGCGCGTCAAAGACGACGGCGCCGACAATATGGAAGAGCGCATCGCGCTTGCTAAAACTGCGCACCTCGCGCTCGAGCGCATCGACGCTTTATGTCAAAGCGGCACCGTCGACCCCGCGCTGCTGGACGTCTTGCGGGCCAGATTCGCCGCGCGCTGGGATCAGTTCGGCGGCGACGCGCAGAACGAAAAAGCGGCGCTGTTGACCGCAGCTTATCGAAAGACTCAGTGCGAACTTCTCGAGGTACAGCGAAAAGAACTCATACGTTTGCGGGATACGGGTGAGATCGACAATACGGTGATGCGGCGCATGCAGCGAGCGCTCGACCTGCAAACCGCCGAGGTGGAGATTCTCGGAACGTCCGGCGGAGTCGATCTAGTAGACGAAGAGGAGTAAGGGCGCCGCTTTACTGCTCGCTGATCCAGTGCGAATAGACGTCCCTCTCGATCGGCGGGAGGTCCGTTCCCGCAGGAAGCCGGTAGCCGGCAAGCGGCAGCGGGAACGGCATCTCGTGGCGGCCTTCTCGAAACGGATCGGCCCCCGGGTCGAAGCAAACCGGCCAGACGATATTGCCGGTCTCCTCCGCGCCGTCGGGATACGTGTACTCGTAGTGCGCGTAGTAGCAGTCTTCGCCGCGTTCGTGCCAGCTCTGCGACGGCGTGATGATGCCGTTTCCTTCGGTCGCCACGTGCTGGCCGGCGGGGGCTCGGAATCCGTAACTCTTCATCGGTGGTCCCTGCGTTCCGGGATCGATGGTCGGAATCGCATGCGCGCCGTTTTGTGCGTTCAGCTTCGCGACGGTATTTGTAAACCCGCGCATGTCGGTGTTGATACGCGACTGCAGCGTCGTTTGATGCGGCGGCGGAGGCGGCTGCGGCGGCGCGTTCTTATCGTCGCGCGAAAGTTCGTGCCGCGGCGGTGCCGGTGCCGGAATAACTTGAGCGACGACCGGCTTGGGGTGTTGTTGCGGTACCGGCGCCTGCGGCTCGGGCGTCGGCGGCTGGCGTTTCTCGAGGCTCAGGAATGTCGTCGACCGGATTTGCTCCTCGCCTTTTTTTGGGCCCCAGAGCTTTGGGGCGACTTGAAACACCGCGATCAAGATTGACACGTTGAGAATAGCGGCGGCAATCACAGACAACGCCAGCCTGCGCCAGCGACGGTCCGGGGTGCCTGAGATCATTCCTGGGGGATCCTCCGGGCGGAGTCTAGGGGCCCGCCCTGAGAGTTCTCTGAAATTAAGCCGCTCCCGCCCTTCGCCGTCGCAAAGCGGCGACGATCCGAGGGAGCATGACCGCCGCCAAGATTATCGCGAGAACGGCGATAACCGCTCCGACAAAAGGAAGGAAGGCGGCTATCGCGACCGCCGCGACCGTAAGAACGTCCTCGAACAGGCTGACGAACGGGTTCGCGGCGCCGACCGTAAACGACGTCGACGCGGCGCGGGTCGTCGCCACCAGGCCGTGGATCCCGAGCGAGTTGAGGACGCTGCCCGCCATCGTGGCCCAGGCGGCAGCGCTTGGATCGGATGACGCTAGGGCTCCGCCGGAAACGAGCACGGCGGCGATCGGTTTGGTCGCGAAGTGGACGGCGTGCAGCGCGTGGTCGACGACGGGAATCTTATCGCCGAGAAACTCGAGCACGGCCAGCACGCCGAGCACGATACACACGTTCTGTTCGCCCATCCATGCATACGTCGTGCTTGGATGGAGCCAGTGCAGATGCACCGCAAGCGCGGTCAGAGCCAGCGTAAGAAACGGCCGCAGCCCGACCGCGTTGCTGAGCGCCAGCGCGGTCGAATAACCGCCGTTCGGATCCAGGTTCATTGCGCCGCCGGCTGGCACAGCTCGATCAGGACGCCGTCCGTCGACTTCGGGTGCAGGAAAGCGATGAGATTACCGTGCGCGCCTTTGCGCGGGCGTTCGTCGATAAGGCGAACGCCTTTCGCCTGGTACTCGGCGAGCTTCGCTACGATGTCGTCGACGCGATACGCCGTGTGATGCAGCTTCGTTGCCGCATCGCCGCGAAAGCGGGCGATCGGCGACGCTTCGTCGAGCGGCAGCAGCAGTTCGATGACCGAGTCGCCGGCGACGAGCCCGACGGCCTCGACGCCTTGATCGTACACGACCTCGCGATAGAGTTCTTTGAAGCCGAGCGTTTGCGTGTAGAGCCGGAGGGTCGCTTCCAAATCCTTCACGACGATGGCGACGTGATCGATCTTCACGCCACGCCCTCCTTTGCGCGATACGTCCCGAAGACGTCGCGCAGAACGTTGCAGATCTCGCCCAGCGTAGCGCCGGCGTCGACGGCATCGACGAACCGCGGCACGAGATTCTCCGTGCCGCGGGCGGCCCGGCGGATCGCCTCGAGGTGGCGCTCGACCTCGGCACCGTCGCGTGCCGCGCGAAACGCGCGAAGGCGTTCGACCTGATCCGTTTCGATGTGCGCGTCGACCCGCTGAAGCGGAATCGCGACCTCGTTGCCGGCCGCCTCGGCAAACTTATTGACGCCGACGACGACCGTCTCGCCGCGCTCGATCGATTGCTGCGCCGCGTACGCGGAATCGCCGATTCGCGCCTGCATCCATCCGCTCTCGATAGTGGCGACGCTTCCGCCCAGCGCATCGATCTCGCCGATCAGCGCCAGGGCGCGTTCGATCAGTTCGTTGGTGAGCGATTCCACGTAGTACGATCCAGCCAGCGGATCGACGACGTCGGCGACGCCGGATTCGTAGCCGATGATCTGCTGCGTGCGCAACGCGAGTTTCGCGCTTTGCTCGGTGGGCAGCGCCAGCGCTTCGTCCTTGCCGTTGGTGTGCAGCGACTGAGTGCCGCCGAGCACCGCCGCGAGGGCTTGCAGCGTGACCCGGACGACGTTGTTCTCCGGTTCCTGTGCGGTAAGCGTCGAGCCCCCGGTCTGCGTGTGGAAGCGCAGCATATGCGAACGCGGATCCTTGCATCCGAATTCGTCGCGCGTGATGTGCGCCCAAATGTAACGCGCCGCTCGAAACTTCGCGACCTCTTCGAAGAAATCGTTGTGCGCGTTCCAGAAGAACGACAATCGCGGCGCGATCTCGTCCAAATCGATTCCCGCGTCGCGAGCCGCCTGCAGGTACGCTTTGCCGTTGGCCAGCGCAAACGCGATCTCTTCGACCGCGGTCGAGCCGGCTTCGCGAATGTGATAACCGGAGATCGAGATCGTATTCCACTGCGGAACTTCGCGCGCGCAATACTGCATCACGTCGGTCACCAGACGCATCGACGGCACCGGCGGATAGATGTACGTACCGCGTGCCGCGTACTCTTTGAGCACGTCGTTCTGTATCGTACCGCCGAGCTTATCGAACGGGACCCCGCGGCGCCGGGCCGTGGCCAACAGCATTGCCAGCAGAATCGATGCCGGCGCGTTGATCGTCATCGAAACGGTCACGCGGTCGAGCGGAATGCCGGCGAGAAGGGTCTCCATGTCGTCGATCGTGTCGATCGCGACTCCGACCTTCCCGACTTCTCCCCTCGCCGCGGCGGCGTCGGAGTCGTAGCCGAGCTGCGTCGGCAAGTCGAACGCGACGGAAAGTCCGGTCTGCCCGCGCTCCAGGAGGTACCGGTAGCGTTCGTTCGACTCGGCCGCCGTCGCGAAGCCCGCGTATTGCCGCATCGTCCAAAGGCGGCCGCGGTACATATCTTTACGAATGCCGCGCCCGTACGGGAACGCCCCGGGCTCTCCCAGATCGTGCGGGATTCCGGCTGGTTGGTCGTAGTGGGAACGCAGCGGGATGCCTGAAGCGTTGTCGGAGCGGGGCATGCGTGCCTAATACGAGAGGCGTTACCCGGACGCCCTTGAAAAAGGCACCGCAAGACCTCTTAGGCAGGAGGAGTATTAGTGCATTCCCGAGTTCCCCTCATCCGGGGCCGCGCTTCAAGCAAGGCCCTTTTTGCGAGCGCCCTGCTGGCGTCGCTCCTCTGCGCCTGCGGCGGCTCTTCTCCGGTACTCTTGCCGGCACAAGCCGTGTCCGCCGGCTCCGCGGATACATCCGATGCGCCGGCCGAACAGCCGGGCGATGCGAAGCTCGACCTGAGGGTCCTCATTCCGCGCGGACACTCGCGCGCCGATTACATCTCTCGCAGCACGCAATCGATCGTCGTTATCGAGGGGAAAAAGCGGCTGCGTCCCGTGAACACGGTTACTCCTTCACGCAGCTGCTCGGTGCAAAGCGCCGGCACGTTGTGCGTCTTTCACATCGGCGTGCTGAGCGGGCCCAAAGAAGTGTTCGTCATTAATACCTATGACCTGAAACACGGTCACGGAAAGATCCTATCGACGGGCAGAATCACGAAGCGAATCCGGCGCGGCGCACTCAACGTGCTGGCGGTGACGCTCGCCGGCGTACCGCATTCCATCGAACTCGCGCTCCAAGGTGCGCAATTGTCGGCGGGGACTGCCGGAACCGAGCAGTTGAACGTTATGGCGAAAGACGCCGACGGCAACGTGATCGTCGGCGCGGGGTCGTATCGCAATCCGATCGCAATCGTTACCAACGACACGCAAGGAACGGTCGCGGTAGCCCCGTCCACGGTGACCGCTCCAAATCAAACCGTTACGCTTTCTTACAACGGACGCTCCGTCGAGAGCGTCGAGATCGCTGCGAGTTCCGCCGGCGTTGCGGCACAGAATATAACCGGTGCGACCTTCGCGCCCAAGCCCGCGGTCATCGCCGACTTCTCCATTTTGACTCCCGCCGCTATCCGCGCCCCGCACCTGCAGCCGTTTTCAGGCACGCTCCAGCAGCCAACTGCGGTTGCGAGCGGCGCCGACGGCAACATGTGGGTGGCGGTTTCGAATACGAAGTTCGGCCTGGTTCGCGTATCGACGTCGGGAGTCCAGACGTTCTACGAAGCTGGGATGAGCCCGAGTGTGAACCTGCCGCCGGTTGCGATAACCGGCCTGGCCGCGACATCCGACGGAAACGTCTGGTACGTCGATAACTCCGATATCGGCTTCATCTCATCGAGCTCGGGCGCCGTCACGGATTTCCCGCTCAGGAGCGGGGGTGTTTGTCCCGGCCCAAGCGGTATGCGACTCGTCGCGGCGCCTGCGTCTTACGGCGGCGTTTGGGCAACGCTGCAGTGCGCCACGAACAGCCAGATCGTTCACGTTGCGACGAGCGGAACCATGACGTTCTACACGCTTCCCGGTTTCGTCTCGCCGAAAGGCCTGGTTGTCGGGCGCGACGGGAATCTCTACGTTGCGGGCCAGGTCGGCGGCAACACCGACGCGGGCATCGCCCAGGCGGTGGTTTCGGGCGGCGCGATCGTTTCGTCGAGCGTCCACGATATCGCGAGCGTTTCGAATCTCGGTTTGGTCGGCATCGCGCAGAGCGCAGACGGCGACATTTGGGCGACGACCGGCAGCTGCGCGCCGTCGGCGTTCATCCGCCTGCACACGGCATCGACCTTCGCCGCGTCGGTCGCCGACGTGTTCACGACGTTCGGCTGCTCGCGTCCGTACTATCTCACCGCGTTGCCCGACGGCTCGCTGTGGGCGCCCGATAATGCCTATGCTGGAGCCGCGCGGATTACGCCGGGCGTCTATCCGGCGCCGCCGTCCCAGTTCGACCTGCTCTTGCCAACGCCGGGGGGCGCGGCTGGTTCCGAATTCGACGTCGTACTCGGGCCGGACGGAGATCTCTATTTCGCGGACGATTCCAGTACGGCAACGGCCACCGGCGATCTAGCGAAGGTCGCTTACTAACGTGAGGGGAAACCTCACCCCACCTATCCTTAGCGGAGGTCACTCGATGCGCAAACCTACCCTTTCGCTTATCGTGCCGGCCTGTGCAAGCATGCTGGCGCTTGCTTTGAGCGCCTGCGGCGGATCGCAGCCGAGCGCCCTGCCCGGCGCGGGCGGCATAGTCCAGAATGCCGCAAACTCTCCGTTGAAGACGTCCTCGCCCGGGCCGCTAAAGGCCTCGCCGAAGAAGCTGAACTTCACGACCGCTCTGACGATGAAGCTGACCGTGAGCGAATCGAAGTATACCGGCAAATTCAAGATCTCCATCTCGCCGAAGCATCTGATCGGTATTTCATCGAAGTCCCCGAAGGGTCCGAACGCGAAACTGACGGTCACCGCGCAGCATGCCGGATCGGGGAAGATTTCCGTTTCAGACGATCACGGCGGTACGAAGAGCGTGCCGTTCACGGTAACGCAGGGCGTCATCATCATTCAGTAACGGTCGCAGACGCTTTCCAGCACCACACGGCGGCGATGCCGGTGGCGACAACCATGAAAATCCCGAAGTCTCCGCTCAGCCACGGCGTGATTGACGTCGTTCCGGTGATGCGATCGGCGAACATCGCGATGAATACGCCGTTCACGGACGCACCGACGACGCTAGGCCACGTACTTCCCGATTTCAAACGGAAGTAACCGTAAACGACGTTCGTGTTGATCGACAGCAGCGTGAAGAAGACTAGCTGATACCAGATCGGTCCGAACCCGCGAAACGGCCCGAGGATCAGCGGGTAGTGACACGCCGTCCAAATGACGCCGACGAGCACCAGCGCCCGGCGCGCCCCGAACAGCTTCGCGAGGTTGGGCAGCAGAAATCCGTTCCAGCCGAACTCCTCGCCGGCCGTCGCGGGCAGCCCTTCGAGCGCTCCAAGCGTGATCGCCAGCCCGGCGCTGGATAGTGCAATCGCCCACGGGTTCGGTGAGTGACGCAGCGTGTTTGCGACGCCGCCCAACGATGGCGTGAGCCAAACCGGTGCGTACGCCGCAAGACCCCAAACGATCGGTACGAGCCATGCGATCAGGATCCACCGCGCGGCGGGCAGGCGAAGGCCCATTTCGTTGAACGGAAGTTTGAGCGAGATCAGGGTGGCGATCGCAGCGAGCGTCGGAAAGAAAAATCCGATTTGGATCGCCCACGCGCTCTGCGGGACTGCGACGACGTACGTGAACAGCGCGTACGTCGCAACGAAAGTGATCGCCAGATAGAGCACCACCGACCAGGCGATGCGGTTGCGATCGATCGCTGCGTTCTGCATCCGTCCCTCTCTAGGCGATGGTAACCAACGGCGTACCGGCTTCGACCGTCGCGCCGGCTGCAGCGTGAATCGTTGCCACCGTTCCGGCGCGATGCGCGCGGATCTCGTTCATCATCTTCATGGCCTCGACGACCGCCAGGACCTGTCCCTGGCTCACGGTGTCGCCTTCGCCGACCTTCACCTCGATCACGACGCCGTGCATCGGCGAGACGGCATCGTTGCCGCTTGCCGCCGCGTTCGCACGCTTTGCGGTGCGCGGTGCGATCCGCCGGCCGTTCGCGCCGTTTTGAGGCAGCGCAATCGCCGGCCGGTCGACTAAACGGACGCGATACATCCGGTCGTTGACTTCGACGCGAATCTCGTCGCTCGGCGCGGATACGACGGGCGTGCCGGCCGTTACGTTGGAACCCAAGCTCTCGCGATGGAGCGCTGCGAACGCCTCGAGCGTCGCGGTGCCGTAGTCGCCTTCGATGACGTCCGGGTCGTCGCATAGTGCGCGCAGCAACGGCAGAGTCGTCGGCACGCCGTCGATGACGAACTCGTCGATGGCGCGCTTGAAGCGCGCGATGCTCTGCGCACGGGTCGGCGCCCAGACGATGAGTTTGGCGATCATCGAATCGTAATCGGCGGAGATCGTCATGCCGCGGTATGCGGCCGAATCGACGCGAACGCCCGGGCCGCCGGGCTCGCGATAGGTGCCGATCGTCCCCGGCGCAGGCCGGAAATCCTGCGACGGATCCTCGGCGTTAACCCGCCCTTCGATGGCGAATCCATCGATCCGGATATCGTCTTGAAGGAAACCGAGCGGTTCGCCGGCGGCAACCCGAATCTGCTGGCGGATCAAATCCATTCCCGTCACCATTTCGGTGACGGTGTGCTCGACTTGAATGCGCGTGTTCATTTCAAGGAAGAAGAAGCGCGAATCGGCGACGAGACACTCGATCGTGCCGACCGAATCGTAGCCGATCGCTTGCGCCGCTCGCACGGCCGCGGCGCGCATTTCCCGGCGCAAGTCGGCGGTGAGCCGTGCCGGTGCTTCCTCCCAGAGTTTCTGGTGGCGGCGCTGGAGCGAACAATCGCGCTCTCCGACGTGGAGTACGGTGCCGTGCTTGTCGGCGAGAATTTGCAGTTCGATGTGCTTCGGATTATCCAGGTAGCGCTCGGCGTAGATCGTCGGGTTCTTGAAGTATGCTTCCGCTTCGCGGCGCGCCGTTTCGAACGCCGATTCAAGCTCGGCGTCGTCGTGCGCGATCTTCAGTCCCTTGCCGCCGCCGCCGCCCGAAGCCTTAAGCGCGAGCGGGTAGCCGTAACTTCTTGCCGCGCGGCGCGCGTCTTCGAGATTTTCGATCGGCGCGAGGCCGCCGGGAACGACCGGCACGTTGGCTTTCTGCATCGCGGCCCGCGCACGCAGCTTGTCCCCCATCGCATCGATCGCGTCGGCGTGCGGCCCGATCCACGTCAGCCCGGCTTCGATCACGCGTCGCGCGAACGGCGCGTTCTCGGCGAGGAAGCCGTACCCGGGGTGAATCGCCTCGGCGCCGGCGCGCCGCGCGACCTCGATGAGTTTGTCGACGTTAAGGTAACTGAGCGACGGCGAAGCCGGCCCGATCAAGTAGGCTTCGTCGGCCATGCGCACGTGGAGCGCGTCGCGATCGGCTTCGGAGTAGACCGCAACGGTTGCAATGTCCATCTCGCGTGCGGTTCGAATGATACGGACCGCGATCTCGCCGCGGTTGGCGATTAGAATCTTGCTAAACACCGGTCATCCGATTGGCACGGTCGGGGCAGGCTCGCAGGCTCGTATTCTCTGCCCGCCATCTTCCACGGCGATGATGCCGGTGCCGGCGCTGCGACGTGCGTGGGAGGTTCGACCGCGGCCAATGCCGCCACGATCGCAGCAACTTCATCGTCCGAGGGCTGCGCGCCGGTGAAAACGATCACTTATCGAAGTCCGGCGGATAAAAGCCCATCATGTGGTAGCCGGCGTCGACGAAGTGGACGTCCGCGGTGATCGCGCTGGAGAGATCCGATGCGAGATACACCGCCGTATTGCCGACGTCTTCCGCCGTAACGTTGCGCCGCAGCGGAGCGACTTTCGGAACGACGTCGAGCATCTTCGTCGCACCGCCGACTTGACGCATGCTGGCGGTCTTGATCGGTCCGGCCGAAATCGCGTTGACGCGGATGCCGCGGTCGCCGAGGTCGAAGGCGAGGTAACGCATCGAGGATTCGAGCGCGGCTTTCGCGATGCCCATGAGGTTGTAGTTCGGAACGATCTGCGTCGCGCCGAGATACGTGAGCGCCATCACCGACGCGCCGTCGTTGAGCTGTTCGCGCAGCGTTTGTACCAGCGCGATCAGCGAGAAGGCCGAGATATCGAGCGAAAGTGAGAAACCATCACGGCTGGTGTCGTACACTTTACCGGCGAGATCCGCTTTGTTCGCAAACGCCATGCAGTGCACGAGTACGTCGAGCTTGCCGATGCGCGCGACCTCGGCGCGCATCGCTTCCAGAGATGCGTCGCTAGCGACGTCGCACTCGATGACCTGGGCGCCGCCGAGCTCGGCAGCGAGTTTTTCGACCTCATCCTTGACGCGCTCGCCTTGATACGTCAGCACCAGCTCGGCGCCGTATTCGTGGAACTTGCGAGCGATACCGGTGGCGATCGACCAACGATTGGCGACGCCCGTGACGAGGGCGCGCTTTCCTTGTAAGAGCTTCACGCCGGGATACATACCATCGAGGGCCCCGGCGTCCTGCTCACGAAGGCGGCGCGATGTTTATCCTGCTCAACCGCTACGTACGTCCCCTGGAAGAAGTCGACCGCGTACTGCCCGAACACCTCCTCTTTCAAGACGAGATGTACGCCCGCGGCGTCTTCATCGTTTCGGGCCGGCTCGTGCCGCGAACCGGCGGCGTGACGCTCGCAAACGCGGCGAGCCGCGAAGAGCTGGAAATGCTTTTGCGCGAGGATCCCTTCCAGCGAGAGGGGATCGCCGAGTGCGAGATCGTCGAGTTTACGCCGACCCGCCAAAGCGAGGCATTCGCCGCACTCGGGCTCTAATCCGTACTAACGATGCGCTCGCTGCAGTACTGCGATTCCGAACTCTTGCCGTTCCAATGAGTATTCGCCGGTCGAGACGAGCCGGCGGATCGGTCCGCTCGCGTACTCCGGCCCATCCTGCGCCAGGTCGAAGACGAGGTAGTCTTGTCCGTTCAGCGTCGTAGACGCTCGCGGATTCATGCCGAGATGCGCGAAGAACGGGTCGTGACTCCAGACGCTCGCGTCTTTTGGAAGCGACTGTAACAAACGCTCGCGATCGCGGTCTTCGACCGTCGGGCTTCGATAGAGCGAATAGCCCGGGAGCAATGGGCTGTTGTACGCCGTGGTCCATATCGATATCGCCAGCGCGATCGCGAGCATCACCGTCGCAGCCTTCGGCGAGCGCGTGCGTAAAAAGTACGCACCGTCGACGAACGCGCACAAGAGGTAGCCGCTCCACGTCGCGGTGTAGTGCGTTGAGATCGACATCGTCACGCCCTCGTGCGAGAGCAGAACCTCGGCAAACCCGGGCAGCGCAAACCATATGTAGCGCGATCCAAGTGGCAGAAAAGCGAGCGGCGCGAGCGCAGCAAGGAGATAGAGCGGTCGTGCTAGTGAATCCAAGCCGACGAATCCATTCGGAGTGGGCGGGGACCACCACCACTGATAGTAGTGGAACGACCAATAGGGAAAGTTCGGGTCGATCAAGCGGCGCACCACGCCGAAATAGAGGAGCGCGGCGCCTACTGCGAGCCCCGCAAGCCACCATCCGCACCGCCGGCGCTCTTCATCACCCTTGGACGTCACCGAAACGAGAATTCCAATGAATGCAAGACTAACGAACTGGTCTTCTTTAACGCACAGCAAGAGCACCGCGACCGCGATGACGTAGCGAAAGGCGCGCCGATCGAGCGCCAAGACGAGGCACGCCGTCAATACCGGCGCGAACGCGAGCTCGTGGAAATCGGCGACGGCCTCCGAGCTGAGCGGCGGATAGCACGCCGCAATAAGCGTTACTGCGAACGCTACGGGTTTGGAGAAGCGGGTCGCCGCCATCGCCCAGACGGGAAACACGACGGCAGAAATGAGCAGCGCTTGCAGGATATCGAGGCCGCGCACGCCGTTGAAGAAGTGCACGAATGGGATCGTGAGAATCAGGACCGGCGAGAAGTGAACGAGCAGGTGGTTGGCGCCGCCTTCGACGGTGCTCGAAAAACCGGAGAACGCGCCGTTAGCTATTTGTGTAAAAATTCCGTCATCGACGCCCGAGCGAAAGATATCGTATCGCCAAAACAGCAGGTACGTGTAGACGGCACAGGACGCTGCAAACAGCGATCCGAGTGCGTACGCCCAAGGATCGATTCGTGAAAGGCGCACTAATCGTCGTCGGGCGGCATCATCGATGGCGGCCGTTTGATAAAGTGCGATGGCGGGTATTTTGCGGGAATCTTCACGAACTTTATCGGCGCTTGGGTGAAATCGAACGCATCGATCAAGCTCGTCGCGCGGCCGTCGGTATAGCCTGCCGCCCTCGTCCCGAGCGTCGGGAGATCGTACGCTTGCTCGATGAGTTTGAGGATGCTGCCGAACTCGTAGGTCGAGTGCGCCACGCCTTTCCTCGAATACGGCGAGATGACGATCGCCGGCACGCGAATGCCCAAGCCTCGAAAGTCTCTGTGCGGCGGCGGAAGGTCGTCGTAAAATCCGCCCCAATCGTCCCATAGCACCACGATGGCGGTCGATTTCCACTGCGGCCCTTGTCCGATCGCATTGACGACGGCTGCGACCCACGATGGCCCCGTGTCGCTCGCGGCGTGATCCGAGTCGAGAAAGTCCGGGATGACCCAGGCAACGTTCGGAAGTTTTCCGGCCTTTGCGTCGGCGAGCACCTCGGTCGGGGCCGGAAAGTTCGTGGCCCAATCCGGTCCGTACCGTACGCTCTGAATCGCACCAAACTCCGTCCAGAGCGCGCCCCCGATATCGCCGTTGCCGCCGTTCACCGCCGGCGCGTAGTACTTCCAGGTTACGCGCGCGGCGTCCATCGTATCGGCCATCGTGCGAAACTGCGTGAAGCACGGACGCGGGCCGTTTGCCGCAGGTATGCGCGTTTGCTGACTCAGCGTGAACGTCGTCGTTCCGCCCGGCGCGTCACAACCCCACGGCTCGGCAGTCGGGTAGTCGACCTCTGAGAGTATCGGGGTCAGATCGGCCGTACCGCCGATAAGATCCAAGTGCGCGGTGAAGCTGCCGCCGAACATCGTCGGGAAGAAGTGATCCGCGAGCGTGTACCCCTTCGCCATCGACCAGTACGGCGCGACGTACGCGGGCGCCAGGTACGAGTAGGGGAAGTTACCCGCAGGCGCTCCCGTGTCGAGCGCATTCGTGTCGAATCCGTCCATCTTTCCGTGATCCCAGCTCTTAATGGAGCCGGTCCAATCGTGGTTGATGTTCGATTGCGCAAAACTTATCGGACGCAGCGCGAGCTTCTTTCCTCTGCTGGTGTAGCCGAACGCCTTCGACTCCGCTCCCGGGAAGCCGAGGAAGATATTATCGAAGGTCCGGTTCTCCTGAACGATGACGACGATGTGCTTGATACGGCTGCTGAGAACGGACGACGGCAATCGGACGGACGGCACTTGGCTCGGTACGTCCGCGTGGCCGGCCGACGCACATCCGGCGCACGTTGCAAGCGCCCAAACGAGCGAGCAAACGCGCGCGGGCACCCGCAGCCTATTCACACGCCTACAGCGACGTTGGAAGGAACGTGTAGTGTCGTTCTTGGACGGCATGCACGGCCCAGACGCCGGCGGGAACGAGCATCGCGTTCGGAACGAGATGCGTGCTCATCGTTTTGTAAACGTCCGCGGGGTTCTTTCCAAGCTTGCGTGCGACGCCCGACGCGACGCCCTCGGTCGCGTGATTGCACATGAAGATGCGAGCGCCGGCATCGGCGACTAGGGACTCGATCGAGGTGTCGAAGTCACCGCCCTGTTTGTGCAGGCACGGGTTCCCTTTTTTCTTGGGATCCACGACGGTGTCGAATTCTTTCTTCGCGTCGATGGAGCGTTCGTCGTTCGCATTCATCGCCAGGAGCGGTAAAAAGAACTGGTTCCAAACCAGGTCGTCGAAGCCCAGCGCAATCGCGTAACCGTGATAGAGCACGGCGACGGGTTTGACGTCCTTAAGTGAGACGCCCATCCCCGCGTACGCGTCGAGGGTTCCGCGCATCGCGCCGAACACTTCGCCGCCGTCGATTTTCACCGACGTGAACAGATGCTTGTGCAGGGCCGCCGTCGCGAGCGCCAAGTCGAACGCCGCGATCTCGAAGTTGAGCGGAGCCATCGCCGGTGCGGGTGACGGAGATGGTGAAGGCGAGGGCGGCGCGGCAGCGACTGCCGACGGGGCGAAAGCGGCGAGTGCGGCGCTCGATGCGAGGAAGGTCTTTCTCGTGCTCATGGATCTCCAGCGTTATAGAGGGATGTTGCCGTGTTTGCGGCGCGGGCGTTCCACCCGCTTGTTTGCAAGCATTTCCAGCGCGTCGGCGATCGCGCCGCGCGTGTTCCGGGCCTCGATGACGTCGTCGACGTATCCGCGCTGCGCGGCGGCGTACGGATTTGCGAACCGCTCCACGTAGTCGTCGACCAGTTCTTTCATCTTTGCTTGCGGATCTTTTGCGGCTGCGAGCTCCCGCCGGAAGATCGTCTTCACGGCGCCTTCCGCGCCCATGACCGCAATTTCGGCCGTCGGCCACGCGACGTTGTAGTCGGCGCGGATGTGTTTGCTGGCCATCACGTCATACGCGCCGCCGTAGGCTTTGCGCGTGATGATGGTGATCTTCGGCACCGTCGCTTCCGCGAACGCGTAGAGAAGTTTTGCGCCGTGCAGGATAATGCCGCCGTACTCCTGTTCGGTCCCGGGTAAGAACCCGGGGACGTCGACGAACGTGACCAGCGGGATGTTGAACGCGTCGCAAAAGCGTACGAAGCGCGCCGCTTTGGTCGAGGAATCGATGTCGAGAACGCCCGCCAGAACGCTCGGCTGATTCGCTACGACGCCGATTGGGCGACCGTCGACGCGGCCGAACCCGCAGAGGATGTTCTGCGCAAAGTGCTGGTGGATCTCGAAGAAGTCGCCGTAGTCGAGTACGGCTTCGACGACCTGATGCATGTCGTACGGCTTGTTCGGGGAGTCGGGCACGACGTCGTCGAGCGCTTCGGTGGTGCGATGCGCGTCGTCGTCGCAAGCGGCGCGCGGCGGATCCTCGAGATTGTTCTGCGGAACGAACGAAAAGAGCGAGCGGGTGACGTCGACCAGATCCGATTCGTCGGCAGCGACGAGGTGGGCGACGCCACTCTTGGTGGCGTGGGTCATCGCGCCCCCGAGCTGCTCGAACGTGACGTCTTCACCGGTCACCGTCTTGATGATCTCGGGGCCGGTGATGAACATCTGCGAGATCTTCTCGGTCATGATGATAAAGTCGGTGATGGCCGGCGAATACACCGCGCCGCCCGCGCACGGACCCGCGATCAAGCTGATTTGCGGAATAACGCCGCTGGCTTGGACGTTGCGCCAAAAGATCTCCGCGTAGCCGCCCAGCGAAACCACGCCCTCTTGAATGCGCGCGCCGCCCGAGTCGTTGATGCCGATCATCGGCGCGCCGGTGCGAATCGCCAGATCCATCACCTTGCAGATCTTCTCGGCGTACGCTTCACCCAGCGATCCGCCGAGCACGGTGAAGTCTTGAGAAAAAAGAAACACCTGGCGTCCGTCGATTGCCGCCCGGCCCGTGATGACCCCGTCACCGAGGAACTCTTTTTCGTCCATCCCGAACGCGCTCGTGCGGTGCACGACGAAGCGGTCGAGTTCGGTAAAGGACCCCTCGTCGACCAGCGCCTCGATGCGCTCCCGCGCGGTCCGCTTGCCGCGCTCGTGCTGCTTGGCGATTGCTTCGGCGCCCGCCGGGGCCAAGGCGAGCTCGCTCTTCCGGCGCAGCTCCTCGTACTTCTCGTGGTGGGTTCTCACGGCGTACCGCGTTGCACGGGCGGCCGAGCGCATCCTGGGGCAGGGCCGGGCGAAACAATCCCTACCTCCAGGGCGTAGTAGCAGATACTACTATGAAAAAGCCAAACGAAGCTGCCGCCTCACTCGAGCCCCTCGGCTTTACTCCGCTCGAATCGTCAATTTATGTCGAACTGCTCGGCGCCGGGGCGCAGAGCGGATACCGCGTCGCGCAATCGATCGGGAAAGCCGGTGCCAACACCTACAAGGCGCTCGAGGCGTTGGAAGCCCGCGGCGCCGTCGTCTGTGAGGATGGGGAGACGCGTCTCTACCGGGCCGTTCCGTTTCCGGAGCTCGCCGCAATGCTGTCGTCGGAGTTCGCGCAACGGACCCAGCGCGCCGAGCGGATGTTGGCCACGGTCGGCCGCGATGCGGGTGACGAACGCGTGTACCGGCTCACTCGTCCCGCTCAAGTGTACGAACGCGCGCGGGCGATGATCGATCGCACCGAAGGCTTTCTGCTGATCGACGCGTTCCCTCCGGCGCTCGAAGAACTTCGCGCATCAATCGAAGCGGCCGCCGCGCGCGGCGTAGACGCGATCGTGCACGCTTACGCGCCGCATCAACTGAACGGCGTGCGCGTGATCGAGGCGCCGCGCGGGGCCGAGGTGCGCGCGCGTTGGCCGGGCGTTTGGCTCAACGTAAGTGCCGATGCTTCCGAGGCGCTCAACGCCTACGTCCTCGATGACGAACGAACGGTCGGAACGTGGACGCAGAGCGCCTACATGGCGTGGGTGCTGTACTGCGGTGCGGCCTCCGAAACGGGACTCACGCACTTGGCCGAACTCGCGGTTCGCCGCCCCGAGATTTCCCTCGCCGATGCCCTGCAAACGCTGGATGGAATCGTCCGTGCCGATCCGCCGGGCCGCGCGCCACTCTACGACCGATTGACCAAAAGAGGAGAAGGTTCTCGATGATTCACGCATTGCTGCTCGCCGCCGCACTGTCGCCCGCCGCACTCTTCGCACAGGAACGCGCCGCCGTCGGCAGCGCCTGGGACGGGATCGTTCAAATCACCGAGCGCGGAACGTACACCGCCGCCGGCACGCCCGGAGTACCGTACGTTCGTATGTCGATACGCGCAACGGGTTCTCGAAGTTCGCCCTCGGGCAAGACGGCGGGACGCAGCAAGGATACGACGCCGCGGGATCGTGGCAGGCCGCGGATGGATTAGTCCAGCCGGTCGAAGACGCAGCCACGATCGCATCGTCGCTCACGGCAGCGTACGTCGCACGCAACGGCTGGTGGAATCCCGGCACGGATCCTGCGACGTTTTCCTACACCGGCCATCGGACGGTCGATGCGGGAGAGTTCGACGTCGTGCGCGTCGTCCCGAAGGGCGGCGACGTTGTCGACGTGTGGCTCGACGTCCGAACGCATTTGATCGCCGAGCTAGTCGAGCGCAACGCCTCAAACGTGACCACGACGACGTACTTGAGCGACTACCGTACGGTCGACGGCGTCAAATACCCGTATTCGACGGTCGTCTCGACCGGCGAGAAGAAAAACGATCAGTCACTCCACGTGACGGGCGTCACGTTCGCCGGCAGCCTTGCGGCATCCGATTTCGCGCGCCCGCAGAATAAACGGACGGGGAGCATCGCCGGCGGAACGTCGACAACCATACCGTTCGATATGGACAACGCGGACAAAGGCCACATCATCGTGCTCGTACGGGTAAGCGGTTCGCGTGCGCTGCACGTGATTTTCGATACCGGCGGCAGCAACGTCGTCTCCACCGACGTCGCGCGCGAAATCGGTTTAAAGGGAACCGGTTCGACGACTGCGGGCGGCGCCGGCGAAGCCCAGATCACCGTACAGACGCTTTCCGGCGCAACCTTGCAACTCGGCAATGCGACGCTGACGAACCAACCGTTCGGGATTTTTCCTCTTCCACGCTCGCTCGTCCATATGACGTCGCGCTACCGGGTCGACGGCGTCATCGGTTACGAGGTTTTAGAAAACTTCGTCGTGAGCATCGACTACGTCAAGAAAACGCTGACCCTCACCGATCCGCCCGCGTTCGATGCGGCAAATGCCGGGACGGCGATCCGCTTTGCGTCTGCGACCGTTCCGGTGATTCCGGCGATCTACGACGGCGTTCCGGGACAGTTTATGTTCGACACCGGAAATGCGTTTTACAACACCGTTTCTCAGACGTTCTTAGACGCGCACGGCCTTGCGCCGGCGGCACCGGGCACGGTGCTCGTGCAAAGCAGCGGGAATCTCGGCGGCGCGCTGCGCCCCTGGCTGACTCGCGCAAAGCAGGTTCAGATCGGCCCGTATCGGGTCGACCGTCCCATCTTCGCCGTCACGAATACGTCGAAGGGCGCGCTCGCGGGAACGGCATTTGCCGGAAACCTTTCGCAGTCGATTATTTCGCGCTTCGATATCGCCCTCGACTACGCGCACGGTACGATCTATATGAAGTCGAATGCGAACTTCGACAAACCGTTTGTGGGGAGCTTAGACGGCATGTCGCTGTATGAGTCCGATGCAGGTGCGCTGACCGTCTCCTACGTCAATCCGGGCTCGCCGGCCGCGAAGGCGGGAATCGAAGCGGGAGACGTCATCGTGCGAGCGGAGTCGGTCGCCGGAGACAATTTCGGCGCGGACGACATCGTGGCGGCCGAATCGCCCGGCGCAACGCTGCGTCTCACGATGACACGCGAAGGCAAGACGCGCGAGGCAACGATCGTGCTCGAAGAGATCGTTCCCTAAGCCCACTTCTCACCCTGAGCGGAATGCCCCGAACGATGTCGCAGCGAGCGAAGACTGGACCTGTCATCCTGAGCGTAGCGAACGCAGTGAGCGTAGTCGAAGGACCGCGGTTAAGCATGGCTTTTCACCCGGGTAGCTTGCGAACTCTTGCCGCGGTCCTTCGACTACGGCGCTGCGCGCCTACGCTCAGGATGACACGGGCGCTACTCCATCGCGATGTGGGCGGCTGCCGGGGCGGGTGCGGTGCCGCGGGGCGCGCGCAACAAGAATACGAGCGGGATGATGACCGCGGCGACGATCCCGAGAAAAAAGAACGCGTCGGCAAAAGCCATCGTGGCGGCTTGCTGATTCACCAGTCCGGAAAGCACGTTGAGCGCTCCGTTATGTTGAAGCGCGCCTTCAACGGGGAGACTCTGCTGCGTGATGGTCCCTGCTAGCGAATCGAGATGCAGCGCTCCGCGGCGGTCGAGGAGCGTCACGAGCAGCGCGGTCGCGATGGAACCGCCGAGCTGCTGGCAGAGACTGATGAGCGACGTCGCCTTCTGCGTATCCGGACCCTTGACCGATGAGAGCACGGCGACCGAGAGCGGCACGAAGAGCATTCCGAACCCGAGGCCGCCGAAGACGAGTGGGAACACGAACGTTCCGAACGTGCTGTCCGTCGTGATCACGCCCGCGGTTTGAAAGTTGGCGATCGTGATGATCAAAAATCCGATACCCAACAGAATCGGCGGCTTTAGCTTAAAGCGTCCCAGAAGAATCAGCGTTACCGGCGTCATCACCATGATGCCGAGCGCGCGCGTCAGAATCGAGAGGCCCGAAAGCGTCGCGGTGAAGTTTAGCAGCGACTGCTGAAATTGCGGCGTGAGAATTACACTGCCGAACAAACTAAACCCCAGCGTCGCGGCCATCAGACAACCGGCGGCAACGATGCGATTGTTCAGCAAGATGCGCAGATCGACGATTGGATTCTTGACGACTCGAAGCTCCCAATAGGCAAACGCCGCGAGCGACAATACCGCAATGACGGCCGTGATCGTGATGTTCGAGTCGCCGAACCAATCGTAGCGTTCGCCTTCGTCGAGGACGTACTGGAGGCAGCCGAGGCCGATGGCCATGAAGGCCAGGCCGACGCCGTCGACGCTCGGGCGGCCTTTGCGCTCCGGATCTTTGAGCAGCAGCGCGCAGAGAATGGCCGCGCCGATGCCCGGAAGGATATTGATATAGAAGATCCAGTTCCAGGAGAGCTGGTCGGTGAGGATGCCGCCGAGCGTCGGGCCGATCGACGGTCCGATGATCGCGCCGATCGAGGTGAGCGCCTGACTCAAGCCGAGCTGCTTGGCTGGAAACGTGTCGCGCATGATCGCTTGACCGGTGGCGATCAGGCCGCCGCCGCACAGGCCCTGTAAAACGCGGAAGAATACCAGCTCGTCGAGGGAGGTCGAGATACCGCACAACATCGACGTGATCGTGAAGCCGATGATTGCCGCGACGTAGTAGTTGCGCCGGCCGAAAATTTGCTGCAGCCACGGCGTGAGCGGGATGACGATGACCGCAGCAATGATGTAGGCGGTTACAACCCACGCACCTTCGTCGAAGTTGGCGCCCATATTGCCCTGAATCGTGGGCAGCGCCACGTTGACGATGGTCGCGTCCAGCACCTGAAGCAGCGTTGCCGACATCACGCCGACGACGATCAGCCATCGGCGGAGGCCGAATTCGACCAAGGGGCTGTCTGGATGGTTGATCATCGGCTAATAAAGGACCCCCACAAAACAGACCGAACGGTCTGTTTTGTGAAAGGTTCGAAACGCCGCGCCGCGATCCTGGCTTCCACCGCCCCGATGTTCAACCAGCGAGGATACGCGGGGACGTCGATCGCGGAGATCCTCGAAGCCACGTCGCTTGAGAAGGGCGGCCTCTACAACCATTTCTCGAGTAAGGAAGAACTCGCCGTCGCGTCGTTCGAGTACGCTTGGCAGGAAGTCAACGCATATTTTGCGCGCACGCTCCATGGAATCGACTCCGGCAGCCCGCGGTTGCGAGCGTACGTCGACGCGTTCGAACAATACGTCAAGCGTCCGGTGGTCCTCGGCGGCTGCCCGCTCGTCAACTCGGCGCTCGAGGCCGACGACGCCCTCCCGTTTCTGTTGGAGCGCGTTCGCGCCGCCTTTCGCGAGATGCGCTCGTTCGTGCGCCATCAAGTGCAGCGCGGAGTTGAAAAGGGACACTTTCGCGCGGAAACCGACGTCGATGCGGTGACGGATTTTACGATCGCGTGCCTCGACGGCGCGATCGTGCTGGCGCGCGGGATGGGATCGCGCGCGAGCCTGGGACGCGTGCTGGGAGTGTTGCGGACGTGGCTGAACTCGATCTAGACGTTCCCGCCGGTGACGGATTGCCGCTTTCGGCGACGCTATTCGAGCCGGCCGATCCGTCGCACGCGATCATCGTGAGTTGCGCAACCGCGACCCCGCGTGGGTTCTACCGGGCCTTTGCTTCGTGGCTCGCGTCGCGCGGCGCCGCCGTCGTGACGTACGACTACCGCGGCACGGGCGGGACGGCAGAAGAACTGCGCCGTTCGAACGCGCGCATGCGCGATTGGGGGGCGCTGGATTTTCCCGGCGTGATTGCCTGGATGCGGTTGCGATTTCCGCATCTGCAGCCGAACGTCGTCGGGCATTCGTTCGGCGGTCACGCGCTGCTGATGGCCCCGAACTGCGGCGAGATCGCCCGGACGGTGCTCGTAGCAGCGCAATCCGGCTACTGGCGCCTCATGTCGCCCGGCGAACGCTTCAAGGTCTGGGCGCTGATCAATCTAGTCGCGCCGTTCGCCATCCGGATGAACGGCTACGTTCCCGGCTCGAAGATTGGCTTGGGTGAGGACTTTGCCAAAGGCATCATGTTCGAGTGGCGCCGGTGGTGCAACGTGCCGGATTATTTCTACGACGATCCGACGATGGAGCCGGTGCTCGCTAACGGTCTGCGCTATACGGCGCCGACCTTGGCGATCGGCCTCAGCGACGACGTCTGGGCGACGCCCGCCGCGATCGAAGCACTGACGCGCCACTACACGCACGCCCCGGTCGAGCGGCGCACGCTTGACCCCCACGCGTTCGGCCTCGAGCGAATCGGACACATGGGATTTTTCCGCTCGAGCAACGGCGAGGCGCTTTGGCCCGTCGTGGCCGCCCACTTGGGATTGATGGAGGAAGCTGCGTGAAACAGATCGTGCGCGAAAAAACGTTTACCTGGACGGACCCGCTCGAACTCGCCAAACAGCTCTTTAGCGTCGAAGGCCTTGCGTGGCTGCGCGCGATGAAAGCGCACGAGCTTCCGCCGCCGCCGGTCGTCTCCGCACTTGGAATGGATGTCGAAAGCGTGGAAGATGGAGTCGTCGCCTTTTCGATGCGCGCCGAAGAATGGATGTGCAATCCGGCCGGCGTGATTCACGGGGGTATGACGGCTACGCTGCTCGATACGGTGTTGACGCTCGCCGTTATGTCGAAGATTCCGGCGGGATCGTCCGCGCAAACGATCGACATGAACGTGCACTACATTCGTCCGATTCTGCCGACCGGCGAGAAGGTCGTGGCGGAAGGGAAAGCCGTGCACGTCGGGTCGACGATCGGTACGGCCGAAGCGCGCGTGCACAACGCCGCCGGGAAGCTCGTCGCACACGGTACGGCAACGCTGGCCATCATCGACAACGCGACGATGGCGGCACGAATGGCCAAACGCGAGGGCTAGTTCAGCCTACCAGATGCCAAGCAGGACCTTTACGTCGTCGCTGGCCATCGTTTTCGGATCCCAGGGCGGCGTAAACGTGATATCGACCTGGGCGGTCTTCACACCCTCGACTGCCAGCACGCGGTCTTCGACCGATTTCTTGAACATCGGCCCGACCGGGCACATCGGCGAGGTGAGCGTCATCGTTACGATAACGTGCTCGCCGCCTTCGCCTTGAACCGCGACGTCGTAGACCAGGCCAAGTTCGAGGATGCCGAGATTGAGCTCTGGGTCTTGGACTTCGACGAGGGCTTCGCGGACTTGATCGACCGTCGGCATGGGGGGTCCTCTTGTATCGGTGCGGGAGCCTCCGGGATTCCGCGGCCCCGAGAGCAAACCCCCTGAGTAGTGGGGTGTAGTGGTCTAGCCTGAGGGGTAATGCAAGCAAGGGCGGCGCGGTTCGTGAATCGGCAACCGATACGCCGTTCGTGCGGTCACGAAACCTAGGGCGCAAGCGTCGATAGAAATATATGCGGGCGCACTGGTCGATAAAAGGAAGAACCTAAGAGCATGTCAATGTGGGAACCGTTCACCGAGCGCGCGAGACGCAGCATCGTCCTCGCTCAAGAAGAGGCGCAGCGACTCGGGAACAACTACATCGGAACCGAACACATTCTGCTCGGCATTATCTCCGAAGGCGAGAGTCTGGCGGCGAAAGTGCTGGAGTCGCTCGGCGTCAACTTAGCGAAAGTGCGACAGGAAGTCGAAGCGATCGTCGGCCGCGGCGGGCAAACCGTACAGCAGGAGATGGTCTTTACGCCGCGCGCGAAGCGCGTCATCGAACTCGCATTTGAAGAAGCGCGCCAGCTCAATCACAACTACATCGGTACTGAGCATTTGCTGCTCGGACTCATTCGCGAAGGCGAAGGCGTCGCCGCGCGCGTGCTTACGAACTTGGGCGTCGACCCGGCGAAGGTTCGCGTGCAAACGACGTCGCTGCTCGGAGCCGAAGGCCAGCCGCCGGCCCCGAAGGGCAAGAGCAAGACGCCGACGCTCGATGCGTACGGCCGCGACCTGACGCAGCTAGCGCGCGACAACAAGCTCGATCCCGTCATCGGACGCAGCACCGAGATCGAGCGGGTCATTCAAATTCTCGCCCGCCGCACGAAAAACAATCCCGCGCTCATCGGCGAACCGGGCGTCGGCAAGACCGCCATCGCCGAAGGCTTGGCGCAGCGCGTCATCAAAGGCGACATTCCCGAGCCGCTGCGCGACAAGCGCGTGATCACGCTGGATCTAGCCGGTCTAGTCGCGGGAACCAAGTATCGCGGCGAGTTTGAAGAGCGCATGAAGCGCGTCATGGACGAGATCCGCGCCGCCGCGGGCGAGATCGTCCTGTTCATCGACGAGCTGCATACCCTGGTCGGCGCGGGAGCGGCCGAAGGCGCGATCGATGCGAGCAACATCATCAAACCGGCGCTGGCCCGCGGCGAACTGCAATGTATCGGCGCGACCACGCTCAACGAGTTTCGCAAGCACATCGAGAAGGACTCGGCGCTCGAGCGCCGTTTCCAGCCGGTGCTGGTCGGCGAGCCGACCGTCGAAGAGACGGTCGAAATCCTCAAAGGCCTGCGCGATCGCTACGAAGCCCACCATAAGGTCGAGATCACCGACGAAGCCCTAGCCGCCGCAGCCAAGCTTTCGGATCGCTATATTACCGATCGGTTTTTGCCGGATAAGGCCGTCGATTTGATCGACGAAGCCAGCTCGCGCGTTCGTCTTCAGGCGACGCTGCCGCCCCAGTCGATTCGCGACATCGAAACGCAGCTGCGCCGCGTGATCTCTGAAAAAGAATCGGTCGTCAAGACGCAAGAGTTCGATAAGGCCGCCGCGATTCGGGATCGCGAGGAAAAACTGCGCCTCGAGAAGTCGCGCCTCGAAACCGAGTGGCAAGAGAAGAAGGCCGCGCAAGACAAAGTTCTCAAGGTCACCGCAGAGAGCATCGCGGAGATCGTTTCGGCGTGGACGCGTATTCCGGTGAGCAAGCTCGCGCAAGCCGAAACTGAGAAGCTCCTAAAGATGAAGGAGCTGCTTCACGAGCGGATCATCGGCCAGGAAGAGTCGATCGAAGTCATCACCCGGGCGATTCGCCGCTCGCGCGCCGGCCTCAAAGCGCCGACGCGCCCGATCGGGTCGTTCATCTTCCTCGGCCCGACCGGCGTCGGCAAGACGGAAGTCGCGCGCAGCGTCGCGGCCTTCCTCTTCGACGACGAAGAGTCGATGATACGAATCGACATGTCCGAGTACATGGAGAAATACTCGGTCAGCCGGCTGGTCGGCGCGCCGCCGGGATACGTCGGTTATGAAGAAGGCGGTCAGCTGACCGAAGCGGTTCGCCGCCGTCCGTATTCGGTCGTGCTGCTCGACGAAATCGAAAAGGCGCATCCGGACGTCTTCAACCTGCTGCTGCAGGTGCTCGACGACGGCCGCCTGACCGACTCTCAGGGCCGCCAGGTCGACTTCAAGAACACGGTCATCGTGATGACGAGCAACGTCGGCGCGACCGGGATGCAAACGACCTCCGATATCGGTTTCCGCCCGCAAAAGAGCACGGCGGAAGACGAAATCAAAGCGTACGAGCGCATGAAGAATAAGGTGATGGAAGAAGTCAAACAGACGTTCCGTCCCGAGTTCCTCAATCGCGTCGACGAAGTCGTCGTCTTCCATCAGCTGACGCGCGAAGAGATCGCGCAGATCGTCTCGCTCGAACTCAAAAAGGTCGTGCGCGAGGTTCAGGCTCAAGAGATGGAACTGAAGATGACCGACGCGGCCAAGGATCTGCTGGCCAAAAAAGGCTGGGATCCGCAGTTTGGCGCCCGGCCGCTGCGGCGTGCCATCCAGCGGATGGTCGAAGACGAGCTTGCGGAGGAGATGCTCAAAGGCAATCTCAACGCCGGCGATCACATCCTCGGGGACGTCGACCCCGACGATCCGGAAAAGCTCAAATATTCCAAGATCCCCTCGGTCGAACCGCCGGCGGCCCCGGCGGAAGAGGCCGCCGTCACCTAGCGGCAGGGCAAACGCACGAAGAAAAGGGCGCTCCCGCAAGCGGGCGCTCTTTTTCTTGTCCCGGCGCGGGATGCGCGGGGGCACTTAATGCTTCGTAAACGCCTACTTTTCAGAGGCTTAAGATGCCGGGGTTGGGGCAAAATTGTTTTTTCAATAAACATGCGCTCGGCCGTGTGGTCTGAGAAGGAGGCTTTTGGGCCAGTGTGAACGTTGGTCTGGGCCGAGCCCATTACGGCATCTTTACAAAACTTTCTAAAGTAGGAGTTACGCTATGCCGACGATGTCCTTCACCCCTGGCACCAAGCAAGCCGAACCCAATCACGACCTCAACTCCGAGCTCCAAGCCTTCCTCGAAACCTTCATGCTCGTCGAGTTCGGTTCGGTTCCAAAATCGCTCTCGAAGACCGCATAAAAGCACACATCACTTTATCTGTAGGAGATTCACAATGCCGACGATGTCTTTCACGCCCGGTGCCAAGCAAGCCGAACCGAATCACGATCTCAACTCGGAACTCCAGGCGTTCCTCGAAACCTTCATGCTCGTCGAGTTCGGTTCGGTTCCAAAATCGCTCTCGAAGACCGCATAAAAACACACATCACTTTATCTGTAGGAGATTCATAATGCCGACGATGTCTTTCACGCCCGGTGCCAAGCAAGCCGATCCCAAGCACGATCTCAATTCCGAGCTTCAGGCATTCCTCGAAACCTTCATGCTCGTCGAGTTCGGCTCGGTTCCTAAAGAGCTGTCGAAGACCGCATAGTCAGTTCCCGGTTCGTACGACCACATTACTTATCCGTAGGAGATTCTCCATGCCGACCATGTCTTTCACCCCTGGTGCCAAGCAAGCCGATCCCAAGCACGATCTCAATTCCGAGCTTCAAGCGTTTCTCGAAACGTTCATGCTCGTGGAATTCGGAGAGATCCCGAAGCAGCTATCGAAAATCGCTTAGCGAAAGGGGAGACGGCTCACTGGTGGCCGATGCGAGTTGCTCGATCAGCCCATGCGCCGTGGCTCCGTCCATCTTTGCTCCCGCACGCGCGAAGGTATTGAGATCCAGCGGTGTGAGCGTTCGCGCGAGAATCGCGCGTCGCGATTCGATTGCCGCGCGTTCGGATGGCTGCAATGGCGCCTTCGTCACGCGACGATGCCGCTCCGCGAACCCGTAGATTTTGGCCGCCTGCTCGTATGCCTTCAACTCCACAGCCGCTTTGAAAGCGGCTTCGAAATAGCAGGTTAAATAGAGACGATTGGCATGGTCGCCAAGAGCGCGCCGCGCGGCGCGAAGCTCGGGCAGCGCCTCGGCAGGCCTCCGCCATTCGATATAGATCTCGGCAATGTTGATGTGCGCAAACCCGGCATCGGCTTCATTCCCGAGCCGGCGAAAAATGGCCAGTCCTTGTTTCGCAAAGGCCAGCCCCTGCACGAAATCACCGGCGCGCATGCAGACGCAGCCCAGATTGGCCAGCGTTTCGGCGCAGTTGAGAACCAGACCCAGCTCTTGCATGATCTGAAGGCTGTGAAGCAGCAGTTGCCGCGCCGCATCGTAGTTCATATGGTGCTGCTCGGCGATGACCCCCAGATTGCCGAGGGCGCTCGCTACCCCTCGACGGTCGCCGGCGGCCTGGAACTGCTCCAGCGCCCGGCGCTGATAGGTTTCCGCCTCCGCCCCGTTGCCGAGTCCGAGCTTCGAGTTCGTCAATAGTTGAAGGGCGTTGCCGAGGCCGGCTGCGTCACCCGAACGCTCGTGTATCTCGACCAGAAGCTTGGCAAGCGGGTCCAATGCCGCAAAATCGCGGCGGTTCGAGGCGATTTGCGCCGCACGCAGCAAAAGATCGGTACGCAAATGCGCGGGTAGATTGGCATCTTCCAGCGCGCGGTTGATCCAGTACCATCCTTCGGTGGTGCGTCCGGTGGCGTGCCAGAAGTCCCAGAGATTGCGCACGGCAACGCGCCCGGCTTCGACGTCGACGTGCTCCTCGAACGCGAAGCGCAGCGCGCTGCGGATATTGCTCCATTCGGCGGCGAGCGCCACGATCGTACCTTCGTCGCTGCCGCTGGAAGCGGGAAGCGTGTTAACCATGTCCAGATAGTGCGTGCAGTAGCGCTTAGAAAGCGCCGGCAGGTCGCCGGAGTCGCGCAAGCGCTCGGAGGCAAACTCGCGAACGATATCGAGGAGCTGGTAGCGGGACAGGTCCTCTTCAATAACGTGCGTGACGATCGACTTATCGGCTAGCGACCCCAGCAGGTCGATGGGATTGTCGCCCAAGCCCGACTCGTAGGCGACGTCGCGCGCTGCCTCCAGCGAGAACGCTCCTTCGAATATTGCAAGGCGCATGAAGAAGCGTTTTTCGTTCTGCTTCAGCAAGCGATAGCTCCAATCGAGCATCGCTCCGAGCGGCGTTTCGGATGACGGAAGTTTGAAGGCGAGCAGCTCGTCGAGCTGAGCGACCGAGAGCGTGGCTACGCGCGCCGCAGCGAGTTCAATCGCGAGCGGTATTCCTTCGAGTTTGCTGCAAATACTGGAGACGAATCGCGACGTGTCTTCGGAAACGATGAGATCCGCGCGAAGGGCGCGGGCGCGATCGATGAACAGCCGCTCGCTTTCGTCGATCCCGCCCAGGCGAAGCACGTGTTCGCCCGGGATATGCAGCGGCTCCCGGCTCGTAACGATCACGCGAATTTCCGATGCCGTCTCAAGGAGACGGCGCGTGAATGCCGCGACGCCGTCGAGCATGTGCTCCGCGTTGTCGATGACGATCAGCGCCCGCAGCTTGAACAGATGCTCGAGCAGCTGTGCCTCGACCGGCTCGCCCGGAACACTGCGCAGGCGCAAGGCATCGGCGGTCATTTGCGGGATCTGCGACGGGTCGTCTGCGTCCTTGAGCGCGACGAACCAGCATCCGTCTTTGAACTCGGAAATCATCTCGGCGCCCAACTGCAGGGCCAGCCGCGTCTTGCCGATGCCGCCCAACCCCGCGATCGTAACGAGCGGATGCTGATCGGTGAGCGTTCGCAGCTGTTCCAGATCGCGTTTGCGCCCGACGAAGGACGATATCTGCGACGGGAGGTTGTTTGCGGTCGCATCGAGCGAAGCCGGCGGCAGAAACTCGGTTCGAAGCCCGGGGGCGACGACTTGGAAAATGACCTCGGGTTCGCCGAGGTCTTTGAGGCGATGCGTCCCTAGGTCGCGCAATTTTAGGTGACCGAGTTTCCGGGAAACCATAGCCGCCGTCGTCGCAGACATCAGGATCTGTCCGCCGTGGGCGGATGCCGTCAGACGGGCGACGCGATTGAGGGTTGGCCCGAAGTAGTCGCCGCGGCGAAGGACGGCGACCCCGGTGTGCAAGCCGATGCGGACGATCAGTTCGCCGATGGCGGCCGGCCATGGTTCGCTGGCCAGCGCGACCTGCGCGGCGACCGCCGCACGCAGGGCATTCTCGGGGCGATCGAAGGCGCAGAAGAACGAGTCGCCGACGGTCTTAAAAACGACGCCGGCATTCCGTTCGACCGATTTGCGAAGGAGCTCGTCGTGGCGGACCAGAGCCCGTCGCATCGCTCCGCCCGCACGCTCCCAAAGGCGCGTGCTGCCCTCAATGTCACTAAACAAAAAGGTCACGTTGCCGGTCGGGAGCGCTCGATTCGACCCCACGAAAGCGCTCATGCCCGTCCCGTTCGCCGGGATGCCGGACCCGCCATGCCTTAGCGGCCCCCAGGCTACCCTCTTTGGGTTGCTTCGCTTTGCGTCCAGGCGCGAAAACGCGGGTCGCGGCGTATCCCGTCGAGGCGAGGGTCTTGCGCCAGCAGGCGCCGGTGCATCGCATCGAGCGGAGGCGTCGCGTTGAAGAACGCTAGCCCGCGGCGCTCGTCACCCGCTGCGATCCAGGCCATCGCGACGTCCGGAAGGTAGTCGGCGCCGGTTCGCGGTCGATTCGACGCGGCGAGCATCGTTCGCGCGCGTTCCGGGTCCCCGGAACGGGCGAGAGCGGTCGCGATTAACGCGCGAACCTGCGTCGAATCCCCTCCCATGCTGGAAAGGCGCTCGAACGTCCGGATCGCTTGCGCCGAATCTCCCGATGCCGCGAGGGCGAGGCCGAGCACGATATGCGTCTCGAAACGCCGCGGTTCGAGTGCGAGCGCTTCGCGCGCGTATTCGATCGCATCGTCGTAGCGATGCGCGTAGTACGATGCCCGAGCGAGCCACGCGTAACTCGCCGGCGAGATCGGATCGAGCCGTATCGCCGCCGTGAGCTGGCGACGCGCTTCGTCGAAGTCGCCGTGCAGCGTCAGCATCGTTCCGTACCATGCGTGCGCCGTTGCATAGTTTGGATCGATGTCGATCGCGCGACGGAACTCCCGCGCGGCGCCGGCGTCGTCGGCTGCCAGCGCGTGCAGTACCATTGCGAGCGAGGTGTGGGCTTCGGCGGAGTCGGGGCCCAATGCGACGGCCCGCTTAGCGCTTGCGAGCGCTCGTGCTGCGACCCGCGTGCAGCCGCGTTCGTCACATGGGTAGTCGTAGATGCTGAGGTACGCATCCGCAAGTCCGGCGTACCCTAACGGATTGCGCGGATCGCGCGCAACGACGGCTTGAAAGTCGCGCACGCTTTCGTCCAAACTATGTTGGAGGCCGTCGCCGCGCATATTCCAATGAAAGCGCCCAAGCGCGTACAGGCGCTGCGATTCGGGTGTCAAACGCGCGAACGCCGGCGGCGCCGCAACGGCCTGCGCCGACAGCAGGAGAAGACCGATCGAAAGCGCGACGGTCCTGGGCCACGACCGAACCGGTGCCTTATGATGGGCTGCATCGGAGACGGACTCTACCGGAATGGCGAGCCGGTAGCCGCGGCGCGGAACGGTTTCGATCGCATTCGGAAAACCGCCGTCGCGCAGCGTCCCGCGTAAGAGGTAGACGTACTGCGTGAGGTTGCCCTCCTCAACGAAGCCGTCCGGCCAGAGCGCATCCATCAGCTCGTCCTTGCTCGCGAGCGAACCGGCGCGTTCGGCCAACAGTGCGAGCAGCGCAACCGGCTTCGGACCGAGCGCGACCGCGGCGCCGCGGTGGTAGAGAACGCTGCGCGCCGCGTCGAGCGTGAAATCACCGAACCGGCACCGCGACTGCTTCATGACTTCTCTCCAGGAGGGGATTGAGGGTTTCTTGAGGACGCGATGCGCCCTCCCTGCGAAGCTGGAACGATGATTTCTCTCGTGTTTGCCGCCGTCAACCTTTCCGGCATCTGGCAGAACTCGGCGACGTACGGGCCGCCCCCGCCGGCGAGCGTTACGCTAACCGAGCCGCCCGCCGGTTGGAGGGCTATGGCAGGCGGACGGCTCGGTCAATCTAGCCGGACCGAGCCGCTGGTGTTTCATTTCGCCGGCGGTGCCACGCTGCGGGTTCGCTTGATCCGAAATATCCCGGTCGGTCAATGGTTCCAGCCACCGACGGTCGTAAACGGCACCGCCTATGCATCTCCCGTAACGTTCCAGTCCGCCGGCGCCGGCAGCTGGAGGGGTGTGCTGCACCCGCTTGCCGACCGCGCGAGCTTCTTTTTAGCCATTCGGGCGCAGCCGGATGGAAGCTACGCGGCGATTCTCCGCAATCCCGAGTTCAACCGCGGCGGAGACGCACGCCTGACCGTCGACGGCGACAGCATAACCCTCCACTACGGCAGGCGTGGAATCGCGCACGGCTGGATCGATTCAAAGGGTGCGCGTCTCGTAATCTACTTCGGAAATGTGCTGGATGGCTTCGCGGGTCCGTTCGTCTTCACGCGAACCAATGCCGAAAGCGCCGTCGGCTACGTCGCGCGTCGCGGAACCGCACCTTATGCGTACGCGGTCCCTACGGATCTCGGCGACGGCTGGCGCACCGCAACGCTTGCATCCGTCGGCCTCAATCCCGCACCGCTGCTCGCCCTGGTCGACGGGATCCTTCGTGAAAGGCCGACGACTCGCCACGCTCCGTCGATCCAAAGCATCTCGATCGCGCGTCACGGCAAACTCGTCTTCGACGAATACTTCTTCGGATTCGACGCAAACCGCCCACACGACGTCCGCTCCGCCGGAAAGAGCGTCACCACCCTCATGCTCGGCCGCGCCATCGAAGCCGGCGCCCCGCTAACGCCGCAGTCGAAGGTTTACCCGCTGTTTCAACGCTACGCGCCCTTCGCCAACCCCGACCCGCGCAAAGCGCAAATGACGATCGCCGATCTCATGACGATGTCCTCCGGCTACGCCTGCGACGATGACGACGACGACAGCCCCGGCAACGAAGACACGATGCAATCCCAAACCAAACAACCCAATTGGTATAAGTTCACGCTCGATTTACCAATGGCAAACGACCCAGGAAAGAAAGCGATCTACTGCACCGCCGGCATCAATCTTCTGGGCGGAATCATCGCGCATGCCACGCGCGAACCGCTGGTCGACTACTTCTATGACAAGTTTGCAAACCCAATGCAGTTCCGCTACTACGACATGCTGCTAACGCCGCCGCCGCTCAACACCGCCTACATGGGCGGAGGCGACTACTTCCTCCCCCGCGACTTCCTAAAATTCGGCCAACTCTTCCTCAACAAAGGAACGTGGAACGGAACCAAAATCATCGATAACGCCTGGCTAGAAACCGTCTCAAAGAAACGCACCACGGTAAAAGGCGAACTCGGCGACTACGGCTACGCATGGCACCTCTACACGTTCCACGTAAAAGGCCGATCGATTCACGCCATCAACGCCGGCGGCAACGGCGGCCAACTACTCTTCATTTTCCCAGAACTCGATATGACGGTTCTACTAACCGGCGGCCAATACGGCGACTATCTCCACGGCTGGAAAAACCTCATCGACCACGTCGTGCCTGATCAGATTCTACGTGCGGCGGTGCACTGAGGTCTTTACTTAGGCTCGCAATAGCTTAGAGGCGATCGTGAGAGGGGTTGGGGTTGTTTGGGGTCCGTCCGGCAGACGCTCGAAAACCCCATCCATGGGGTTTTCTACTTGCCTGTTTTTTCAAAACGTTCAAAGGAAGTACGCCCTCCGGGCTTTTTTGAAAAAATCAGACACTGCCGGACGGACCCCAAACAACCCCAACCCCTCTCACGACCAAGTCTCGGCAAATGTCACGAAACAAAGCACGCTAGCGTGCCGTAGTGGTGGCATGGAGCTGGAACTTCGTGCTTTGACAAAGGTCTATGGCGGCGGCAAAGTTGGCCTGGATGGCGTCGACGTTACATTTCGCACCGGCGTTACTGGGCTTGTCGGTCCCAATGGATCGGGCAAGACGACGATGCTGCGGTTGCTAGCGACCACGCTTGCGCCGACGAGTGGGTCGATTCTCTGGGATGGCGGCGATGCTGCGCGCAAGCCCGATTTGCTGCGTCGTGATTTGCTGTACGTTCCGCAAAACTTCACCGGTTATCCGAATCTCAGCGCCCAAGAGTTCCTCGAATACCTCGCGCAATTACGTGGCGTAGGTTTGGGCGCAGCTCGGAAAACCGCGAAGGACGTGCTCGGTATCGTTGGGCTTGGGGACGATCGCAAGCGTCGGCTCGGAGCATTTACGCCGGGGATGCTGCAGCGATTGGCGATTGCGTATACACTTCAGACTGACGCGAAGGTCGTGTTGCTGGATGAGCCGACTGCTGGGCTTGATCCGGGGGCGCGGCGTTTGTTTTGTGAGTCGATTCGTCAGCATGCGAACGATCGGATCGCGATTCTTTGCACGCATATTCTGGAGGATTTAGAGACATTGGCCGAGCGGGTGATTGCGCTGCGGGCCGGGAAGATTATCGAGGATGGCTTGCGCGACGATCTGCAGCGCGTTTATGCGAATGTCTTCGAACTTGAGATGGCTTCGTGAGAATGGTTGCGGTCGCGTGGGGTGAGATTCGGCAGCGGCTGCGCGAGCCGTGGTTTTTGCTGCTGCTCGTCGCGCTTGCGGCGCTTGCAACGTATCTGGCGCCGGCGGCGGGTTCGCCGTATTCGACGCTGTCGGTGGGGCGCAGCGGCGTTTATGGCGGGTCGGCGCTAGCCGGCACGACGTCGGGGATGGACTTCTCGGTCTTTGCCGGGTTCTTTTGTGTTTTTGCGCTCGCCAGCGGGTTTGCGCGAGACGATCGCACGCGGCTGAGCGAGTTGCTGCGCGCGCAGCCCTTGAGTACGCTCTCTCTCGTTCTCGGACGCGTGCTTTCGTCATGGGTGCTGGGTGCGATTCTGGCGATCGGCGCGATGCTGCTGCTCGGATTCACGCTCGTCTTCCGTGAGGGAGCCGCGTTCGATCCCATCGCTTATGCGCGCAACTTCGTGCTGCTCGCACTGCCCGCCATGTTCGTCATCGCGAGCCTTGCCGTGCTGCTCGACATCTTTGTCGGGAAGTGGCGCGGAGCGCTGGTTGCGGCCGGTATCTTCGGCTATATCTTTCTTTTGAGCTGGACCGACAGCGGCGTCGCGTCGGGGCATCCTCGCGCGATCGAGGTCGATCTGAGCGGCATACGGTCCGTGCAGACGGAGTTTAACGCTGCGTTCGGATCCAATGCACAACTGAGCGGCGGACTGGAGATCGAGGATCATCCGGGCAAGCCGATCTACTGGCGCGGACTTGCGCCCACGCCGACGACGGTATTGCAGCGAGCGATCGTGCTTGGCGACGCCGCGCTGCTCGGCCTTCTCGCCGCCGCGTTGTACCGGCGTCGTGCTGGAACGAAAATCAAGGGCGCGCAGGCGATTGAACCGCAGCGTGCTGGTAGGTATGCGTTTGCGGCAATTGCGGCGCCCGTTGCGCGAGCGCGTGGATTTGTGGGGCGCGTCGCGATCGAGTTGCTCTTCCGCATACGGAAGAATCCGGTGCTGACGATCGCGAGCGCGGGATTGTTCGTGCTGGCGATCGTCGGCGCGCACCGCGCGCACCACTGGGTTGTTGCGGGAGCTATTCTCCTACCGCTTTTTTGGATTCGGGCGTTCGACGACGCGTTGCGGCCGCGCTCGCTGGACGAGGTACTAGGTTCGCTGCGCGGCGGCCTCGCCGGTGACTGGGCCGCGAAAGCCGTGACGCTATCGCTGTTGTGCGTGCTGCCGCTGGCGGGACTCCTGATCGGGAACCCCGGCGACCCGATGGTTTGGGTCGCGGCGACGGCGGGCTTGCTCGCAGAGATCGCCTGGCTGACGGCGATCACTTGGGTTTTCCGCGCCGAACTGCTGGGACTTGGCGTCGTAGCGTTATGGTGGTACGTCGTAGCTTTCAACGACGTTCCGCCAATCGACTACGCGGGCTTGTGGGGCGTCAGTTCGACCGCGATCGCGCTGGACGCGATCGTCGCGGTCGCACTCATCGCCGCTTCGCAAACGCTGCTGCGCCGCCGCGCGTAAGCCCTAGCCGGCGGGCCGCAGCGGCACGATCAGATTGGCGAACTGCGTCATCACGACCACGCCGTCGCCGTTAATCGTCGCGAGCTTCACGCGCAACGTTCCGCGGCTCGCACTGCCCGGCCACGGCGCCTTTTCGACGATTTCGCCGCGGACGTGCAGTATGTCGCCTGGCTTCACGGGCGCCAGCCAGCGCAGCTCGTCGATGCCGGTGCCGATGATGCCGGTTTCTCTCAGTACGCCGGAGTCGACGATCAGCCGCATCGTTATGGCGGCGGTGTGCCAGCCGCTCGAAGCAAGCCCGCGGAACATGCTTCGTGCGGCCGCTTCCTCGTCCAGGTGAAAGGGCTGCGGATCGTACGCCTTCGCGAACGCGAGGCTTTCTTCGCGTGAGATTGCATACGCGTCGCTTTCGAATGTGTCGCCGATGACGAATTCGTCAAGATATCGCGCCATCGTGCCAGCGTTCTCGCTGCCGCGCGGCGAAGCATTTGCCGATGTTGCACGTTTTGTTGCTCTCGATATCGCTTGCCGCGGTCACGCCGCCGCCGCCGCCGCCGTCGCTCGCGCCGATCGCAACGCCGACGCCGGCTCCGGACGAGGTCCCCGAATCGCCGTCGCCGTCGCCGAGCCCCAGCCCGTCATCGACGCCGACCCCGTCCGGGCCGCGACTCACGGTGTCGCCGGTCAACGTCGACCTCAACCCGGCGCAGCAGCGTACCATTCTGGTAAGCGGCGGGTCGCCGCCGCTCACCGCGACGCTCGACGGCAAACTCGTTCAAGTCGCGGTTAACGACAATGCGACCGGCGCGACGATCACCGCCACGCAGCAGACCGGCAGCGACGTCCTGCACTTGGTCGATGCCAACGGCGCGCGCGCCGACATTCCGATTCGCGTTGCGTTCAACGCCGGGACGATCGCGGCAACGGCGAGCTTAAAAGTCACTGGATCGCCGGCCGACGGTTCCTGGCTGGTCGCGCAAGTGAAAGGCCTGGTCGCTCGATTGACGCAGGCGATGCCCGGGGCGCAAATCACGTTCGGAAGCCCGGTCCCGCCCGTTCCGACGCCGCTGCCGACCGGCGCATCGATGCAGTTCAGCGTACCGGTTCAGATCGCGAGCACCGACGGCCAGTATTTCGATCAATCCGGCAGCACTGTTGTCAACGTGCAGAACGTACCCGCCGATGCGTTCGCACCGCTGCTCTTGTTCTACGACGACGATCCGGAGCACGTGAGTGCCGACGGCGTGCTGTTTCGCGGCACGGTGACGAGCGCGCAAGCGTCGCGGTTATATTACTATCACGACAATGCCGGCGATCCGCGCCGGATCGTAGTCGTGCTTTCGAGTGCGTCGCAGGACCCGACGTCCGTTCAACTGATCGATGCGTCCGCCGGGCCGAACGCCGACGTGATGAGCGTCGGCCATGCGGTGACGCGCAACTTCTTGTTGACGAAACCAAAAAACCAGGGCACGATCCTCGATCTGAGCGGCGACGCACCGTACGTGCTCAAAGACGTCGCTATGACCTCGCGCCAAGGTGCAGCCGGCAACCTGGATATCCGCGTGCTGAGCGGCGGTCCGGTCACGGTGACGGTGCTGGCGGTTTCGCCGGGCGTCGACCCGCAGACGCTGCTGACCGCGGCACCGCTCCCGGATGACGGCCACCACCGCACCGGTGTTTTTCAGCTCGCTGGTTTCGGCAGCGACACGCTGACGTACAGCGCAGGCGGACCGGACGCGAAGGTTGCCATCGGCGACCGCCAGCCCACCGCTCCGAACGCGGATCCAACGGCTCCCGGTCACGACTACGGCGACTACGGCGTGTGGCATTCCATCGCGATCGCCCTCAGCAACCCCTCGCCCGGCCCAGCAACCGCGTATTTGTACTTTAAACCGCTCGTCGGCATCGCGCGTTCGAGCTTTCTCGTCGATGGGGCTCTGGTCGAGATCGGGTGCGTCCGAGTCCCCCAGCCGTATCAAATTGCGGCGATCCCCTTGGCCGCCGGTGCCAGCCAGCAAGTGCACCTGGATACGATGACCGACGGCGGCTCATTCTACCCCGTCGAGATCGGGGTGACCGCGACGCCGCCGCAGCCGGGTGCGCCGCCCATCTTCGGGCCGGACGGTTGCTTCCCGAAGCCGGGTGGAGCTGAAACGCCACCGCCCTCGCCGGATACCTCGCCTTCTCCGCCCTAGGAGCTCGTCCTAAGGTGAAACCTTCGGCAGCGCGAGCGCGTAGATGCCCGTAAGCTAGCACGGTTCACCGAAAGGACGGATCATGGCCGACAAGTTTTCCCTTCGCGAGGTGCTCGGATAATCGTGAGCGCCGTGTTGGAAGCCTCGAACGAACCGAAGATCGTGCTGCTCGTGCGGTTGCTCAACGCGATCGACGAAGGGAACCACTCGTTCGAAGGTTTGAAAGAACGAATCGCCGAGGGCGGACACCGGCCGAGTACCCGCAGCTTGCGCCGTTACTTAGCGATCTTGTCGGAAGCCGGTTTTCCGTGGCACTTCGATCGCTCGACTAACGCCTATCGCTTTGCCGGCGGCTATAGTTTGAAGCGACTCGATCTCTCGAACGGCGAACTCTTCGGACTGGTCGCGCTGCGATCGCTCGGCGCCAGCATCGGGGGCACTATCGGTTCGTCGATCGACGAAGTCACCGAACGGCTGGTCGGCACCGCCGGCCGCAGCGTGAAGGCCCGCGTCGATCGCCCATCGCCCGTCGCATTTCGCCTGGCCGAAATCGCTCTCGACGAAAACGGCGAGCGGGCATTCGCGTTACTGTCGTCGGCCGAACGCAGCTCGCGCAGCGTCCAGTTCGCCTACCGCGACAAAGAGGGCACCGCAACGACGCGTAGCGCCGACCCGTACGGCTTCGTCGTCAACGGCGGAAGAATCTACTGCATCGCGTTCGACCACGCAAGAAAAGACAAGCGCACCTTCGCCGTCGACTCCATGACCGACGTGACCGTCCTCGGCCGCACCTTCACCAAACCCGGCGACTTCAACGTCGAAGAATATGCCGCCGGCTCCATCAGCGGCGTCCTCACCAGCACCGAATCCACCGAAGTAGCCGTAAAATTCGACGCGAGAGTCGCAAAAGCCGCAGAGGCCGCACGCATCGTCGCCGATCGCCAAGTAATCCACGGACCCGACGGCTCCGTAGAAATTCGCTACCGCGTCGCCGACGTCAACGAGCTCGTACGCTGGGTGCTCGGCTGGGGCTCCCAAGCCGAAATCCTGCGCCCTCCCACAGCTCGAGACCGCATTGCACAACTCGCCAAAGACATAGCCGGCAAGTACTAATCATCGCCGAGTCTGCGAGCGAAGCGGCGCACGCGCGCGGTGTCCTCGGGCGATTTCCGATTTTCCCAAAAAAGCCCGGAGGGCGAACTTCCTTTGAACGTTTTGGGAAAACGGATAAGTAGAAAAACACATGGATGTGTTTTTCGAGCGGTCGCCCGAGGGCACCGCGCGCGTGCGCCGCTTCGCTCGCAACCTCCGCCTCAAATGAATTGATGAATTAACGAAGCCCGCCGTGCGTGAGCAAGACGGGCTCCGACGTATTCACTCACCGGATCTCGCCTGTTTGACTCCCGGGTGGGAGAGCCCCACTGACGTCGATCGGCGGTTTGATCGAGGACCCGGAGCGCCGCCATCGCGACGTTTCACGAATTTCAGCTCGATCGCGACCGATACGTATATCGCCCTCCGGATGAATTCCGAAGTTCACGCATCGTAGCACGGGAAAGGTCGCAGGACAACGGCCGATCCGCGCCATACACAAGCTGTCCACAATTTTGTAATCTTATGCACCGGGGGAAGTAGAGTTATCCACCCGAGGCGACGAAGATTTGGTGCATGCATATCCTTGCGTTGCTTACCATTCTCGTCGCACAGGGCTTCGGCAGCCTGCCGATCGACGGCATTCGGTGCGATCAGAGCGAGGGAGCCGTCGAGCACATCCACGCCCAGCTCCAGCTCTTCGACAAGGGGCACGCCGTCAAAATTCCAGCGAACATCGGAATCTCGCAGACCGCCGGATGTCTCTACTGGGTGCACACGCATACCGACGACGGCTACATCCATATCGAGTCGCCCGTCAGACAAGCGTTTACGCTCGGCGAGTTCTTCGATTTGTGGGGCGGAGATTTGAGTTGGAAGCAGGCTGCATCCGTGAAGGCGCCATCCGGCAAGACCTTGTCGATTTGGGTGAACGGTAAGAAATGGAGCGGCAAGGATCCGCGTTCCATCGTCCTCGCCGACCATGAAACGATCGTCATTCAGAACGGGCCGCCATTCGCGACGCCGGTCGCCGCGGATTGGTCGAAGCTCTAATGACCGGCTCTCCCTCGTCGCACGTCGTGTTGGACGGCTGCCACCTAACGTTGGAATCGATCGAAGCGATCGCGGACGGCGCGCGCGCTTCTATCGGTGCCGAGGCGCGCGACCGCGTCGTTAAAGCGCGCGACTTCGTCGAATCGCGATTTGCCAGCGGTGAAGCCATTTACGGCGTCACCACGGGCTTCGGGCGGTTAGCGAACGTGCACATCGATCCGAAGGATGCGGGGCAACTGCAACTCAACCTGGTGCGCAGCCACGCGTCGGGAACCGGCGCACCGCTCGATCGCCGCTCGGTGCGCGCTGCGGGCGCGCTGCGCGCGAACTCGCTTTCGGCCGGCCACTCAGGAGTCAAACTCGAGACGCTCGATCTCATCGTCGAACTGCTGAATCGCGGCGTCACGCCGGTCGTCCCGTGCCAAGGTTCCGTCGGAGCCAGCGGCGATCTCGCACCGCTCGCGCATATGTCGCTTTCGCTCATCGGCGAAGGCGAAGCGTACTTCGGCGACGAGCGCATGACCAGCGCCGCCGCACTCGAACGGGCGGGTCTGAAGCCGGTAACGCTGGGCGCGAAGGAAGGCCTCGCTCTCATCAACGGCACGCAAGTGATGACCGGAATCGCGGCGCTCGGCGTATTGCGAGCCGAGCGCTTGGCGGCAGCGGCCGACGTCATCGGCGCGATGTCGCTAGAAGCGTTCCTGGGCACCGAGCGCGTTTTCGATCGCCGCCTTAACGATCTGCGTCCCCATCCCGGACAATCGCGCGTCGCCGACAATCTGCGCGCGCTGCTTGCCGGCTCGGAGATCGTGCAGTCGCATCGCGAATGCGGCCGCGTCCAAGATCCGTACTCGTTCCGCTGCATTCCGGTCGTGCACGGCGCCGTGCGCGACTCGCTGGCGCACGTTCGGCGCGTCACCGAAACCGAAGCGAACTCCGTCACCGACAACCCGCTCGTCTTTCCGGAAGACGGCGAGTTCCTCTCCGGCGGAAACTTCCACGGCGAGCCGATCGCACTCGCCATCGATTTCTTGAAGATGGCGATCGGCGAGTTCGCCTCCATCGGCGAACGCCGGCTCTACCTGCTGCTTAACGCCGAAGATCGCGACCTGCCGCTTTTCTTGACCGGCCGCTCGGGCTTGCAGTCAGGCTTGATGATCGTGCAATACGCTGCAGCCGCTCTAGTCAACGACAACAAGGGCCTCGCATGGCCGTCGAGCTGCGATTCGATTCCGACGTCGGCCGGTCAAGAAGACCACGTCAGCATGGGCATGACGTCGGCCAATAACTTGATTCGCGTCCTCGACAACGTCGAAGGCGCGCTCGCCTGCGAATTGCTCGGCGCGCTCACCGCAACGGACTTTAGACGCCCGCTGAAATCCGGAAAAGGCACGCAGGCCGCCTATGACGTCGCACGCATCTGTATCGCTCCGTGGACCGACGATCGCTCGCCGGCCCCGGACATCGAAGCCGCCCGCGAACTGATCTCATCCGGCGCCCTGGCACGCGCGGCGGAAGAAGCTGCCGGAATTTCGCTCGTCTAACTACGGGACAATCGATCGGGCGCTTCGAAGCGCTTCTGCGTGTCAGAGCAACCTCTAAGGGCGCGCCCCTTCATCGGTACGCTCGCGCTCGTATGCATCGTCGCGCTGACGATCTTTTGGGTCGTGATGGCGGCGACGAATTGGAACACGCTTCGCGGAAGCGTTTTTGGATGGAATCTCGCATCCGACGGAACCTCGCTGCGATACGTTACGCCCGGCTTCCCGGCGGCGCAGGCCGGCATTCAGGCGGGAGACCAAGTTGACTGGGCTTCGCTGCCGCTACTCGGCCGCGCGAACCTTGGAGAAGATCAAGTCGTGCCGCCGGACTCAATCCTGACGTTGAACGTTAGCCGCGCCGGCACGTCTCGCACCGTACGTATCGAGTCGGTAGCCTGGAGCGGACTCGTACTGACGGCAACGCGGGTGGGGCTCGTCGCGCAAATCTTTCTTATCGGCATCGGGATCGCGCTCGTTCGGCTTCGCCCCTCACGCATGACCTGGGGCTTTTTGCTCGCATGGTTGGGCTGGCCCGTCCAGGTGTTCGCAAAGAGCGACGCGACGCAATTTTTGATCTTGAACGGCTTCGTCGCGTTCCTCACCGGTCTTGCGGTAGCCGGGCTCTTGATGTTTATCAGCCGCTTTCCGAAAGACGATCCGCGCGGAGTGCTCGTCTATCTGGACCGTCTAGCCGTGCCGATCGGAGCGCTCGTTACCGTGTCGTGGCTCGCGCTCGACGTCATCGTCGTCTTCTCGTCGACGGCGCCGCCGACGTGGCTGCTTTTTCTCCTGACCGAACTGTTGACGCCGCTCATCACCTGCGTCGTCCTCGCCGCGCTGGTCGTCTCCTATAGCCATGCGGCAGGAGAAGATCGTCAGCGCATCCTTCCCGTGCTCGCCTCTTTCGCGCTGCTTGCCGTCGCTACGACGATGCTCGCGCTGTACCGCTTTAATTTTACCGGCGGCTTCGCATCGTATCTCGTCAACTTCGTAATCGCCGCTGCGCAGGTTCTCGTGGCGATCGCCGTCGTGCACGGTGTGGTTCGCAATCGCGTGATCGATCTCTCGTTTGCAATAAGCCGCACCCTCGTGTACACCGTGCTGACGTCGATCCTCGTCGGGACGTTCGCGCTCATCGACTTCGCCTCGGCCAAACTGCTCGAACATCTCCAGATCGCACTGCTCCTCGAAGCGCTCGCCGCGCTCGCCTTCGGCATCTGGCTCAAGGCGCTCCACACTCGCGTCGAAGCCTTCGTCGACCGCACCCTCTTCCGTACCAGACATTCGGCCGAAGCCCGGCTTTTGCGTACCGCGAAAACGCTCGCATACGCCGACAGCGAAACCTTCGTCGACGAAGCCCTCATCATCGAAGCCTGCGACGCCCTCGATCTCGCCTCAGCGGCACTTTTCCGCAATCGCGACGGATCGTTCGCCCGCATCCTCGACGAAGGCTGGAGCCCAACCAACGCCACCGAGCTCCCGACTGACGATCACCTCATCGTCAATCTTCGCGCCGAACTAGAACCAATCGACTTGCTCACCGTCAGATGGCCCCAAACAAACGTGCCGCCCGCACTAGCGCAACCAATCCTCGCCATACCCCTCGTCGTGCGCCACGATCTCATCGCTTTCGTCCTCTACGGCGGCCACAAAACCGGCGAAGCCATCGACCCCGACGAGCAAAAAACGCTCGTAAATCTCGCGCACGCCGCCGCCTCAGCCTACGAACACATCCACGCAAGAGCGCTTCTCACCGAATCGACCACGCTACGCGCCGAAAACGCCATGCTCGTTCGCGAGCGCGTGCTACTCCGAGATATCGTCGACACGTTGAAACGCTAGCCCGCCTAACCCATTGCAGAAGAACTCAGCGGGTCCTCGGGCACGGTCCCCTCGGGCGATTTCTGATTTTTTCAAAAAAGCCCGGAGGGCGTACTTCCTTTAAAATTTTGAAAAAACGGATAAGTAGAAAAACACATGGATGTGTTTTTCGAGCGGTCGCCCGAGGGGGCCGTGCCCGAGGACCCGCTGAGTTCTTCCGCCACCCAACCTAAATCTTGACGTTCATCTGGACGACCATATTGAACGGTCCCGGCAGAACGAACGAGTTCGTATCGGCGTATGACGGAATGTAGGGCTGCGAGAATGCCGGGTTGAGCGGGACGCCGTTGGCTTTGACGTCGTTCGGCGACGTGCCGTTGTAGAAGTTTGCGATGTAGTAGTAGTTGGGGATGTAGCCGCAAGTGTAGCCGTTCGGCGGGTACTGCTTGCTCCACGACGTCGCGGTGCCGCCGAAGCAGGCGTTGAGCAGGTTCGAGAGCACGGCCGTTACCGAGATGCGGGGATTGATCTGATACGAGAAGTTGACGCTGAGGTTCAGCTGCGACGGCTGGCGGAACTGGCCGAAGGAGTCGAACGTGCCCGTGCTCGGATCGGGGATGAACAGCGTTCCGGGCGACGATCCGTTTTGCGTGTTCGCGGCGCCGCAGGTCGTGTAGTCGGCTTGATGCGGATTCGTTTTCGGCGAGGCTTTAAGGAAGACGGCCGAGTTTGCGGTACACGTGCGCGGGTCGAGGCCAACGACGCTGGCCGGATTGCCGTAGAGCTGCCCTTCGTTGAACGTGACGCCGGGCGTGATCGTGAACTTGTTGTGCTTGTAGTTCACGAGTGCCGTCACCGTGTTGGGCGAAAGATAGGCGTAGTCGAGGCCGACCGGATACCACGCGTTGCGATCCAGCAACGGCTGCTTGGCCATCGCGTAATAGGGGTTCCAAATCGCAGGGCTGATGCCCTTATTAGGATTGCCGTTGCCGGCGCAGCTGGGATCGGCCGTGATTTTGCCGGTGATCGAGTTGTTGATGTAGCACTGCGCACCGCCGCCGGCTTTGGTGAGGCCGTTGAAGTTCGCGATATCTTGATTGTACGGATCGATTGGATTGATGGTCGTGTTGGGGAAGTTCGCCCACTGCTCGGCGGCGTTGGTATACGTGTACGAGAGCAAGAAGGAGAGACCGTTCTTGTTGAAGTCACCTTTGGTGAAGGCGAACTCCACGCCGTCGACGCGTTCGATGCCGCTGTTGAGTCCGCCGGAGAGTCCGAACGGCAAAGCGATGCTGTAGATTTGGTTGGTCGCATAGCGATAGTAGGGCGTGAGCTTGAACGACATGTCGGTGCCCTTGATGCGGCTCTCGAGCGACGCGTCGTAGTTGTTCGAGTACTGAACCAGCGGATCGTGCTTCGGTGTCGTGTATCCGTATTGCCAGAAGGCCTGGAAGAGATCGTATGCGAGGTTGTTGTCCTTGGCGTTGTATTGTACTTGATACGTCTCGGGCTCTTGGGCGTACCGGCCGGCGGAAACTCGAAGCACCGTATCGTTGTTGAGCGTATACGTCGCGCCGATAGACGGCGTGAACGCGTTTTGCGAGAGCGTCGGCGTGTACGAGTTGCTCAAGAGCAGATGTCCGCTCTTGCCGTCCGGATGAACCGTCTGAACGGGACTGGCGGGAATCGAGCGATCGACCGGGCAGGTGAGCCCGACGAACGGCGTCGACGGCAGGAAGCTGGCGGGTCGTGCGGGGATGACGTACGGCGCGAGCGTCACCGGGTTGTAACAGAATTCGTCTTGTCCGGCTGCAAACCAAAAGTTCTGCCCGTTGTTGGACGTGTTGCTTAGATCGTATTGGTAGACTTCGTCGCGCAAGCCGATATTGATGTCCAGCCGGTCGCTCGGGCGCCAGCGGTCCTCGAGCGCGACCGACGTAAAGTTCGGCTCCACGTTATTGAGGAATCCGGACTGACCGGTGTACGTCACCTGCCACGCGCTGCCCGCCGGCACCTTGCTCAAACACTGCGGATCCTGCGTCGGAAAGAGCGCGTTTTGCTGACAGAGTATTTGGTCCCTCGGATCGATGAAGCTGCCGCTGGTCAATGGGCTGTTGCACGGCGCCGGCTGGCCCGCGGCGTACTTCACATGCAGATATGTGGCCGAGTAGAGCGCCACGCAGCGCCCAAAACCGCTCACGAGATTGGTCGCCGGCGCGGTTAGCGAGTTGTTGAAGTTATTATTATTATAGCGATTCGTCGATGCCGTAGTATAGTTCGCGTCGAGCGTGATCTGATTGGTGGACGACAGCTGGTCTGCAAACGAAAATGCGAGACCGCGCGTGTGCGATTCCAGCTCGTAGTCGTACGAAAGGACGCCGAGCCCGAAGAGGTCGGTGCCGTAGCTGAGCGGCCCGTTCTGCAGCCAATCGGAGTAGAACGTGTAGCCGTAAACGCGAATGTATGCCGTCGATCCCATATTGTGCTGATATTGGAGCTTCACGATCGATGCATTGTTCCAAAATCCGTCGCGCGTATCTGCGGGAATCGCGGAGTACGTGCCGGCTGGGCACGCGCCGGGAACGTTGAGCGTGACGCCGTTGCTCAGCCCGTTGGTATCCGTAACGGTGGCCGCGGGCGTGTTCGCGCAGCGGTTCGTCGGCGAAGCGGGAGCCATGTAGGGGATGGCGTGCGCGTTGCCGGCGGGCGAGGCGAACGCCGTTCCCGGCGTCCACGTTGCAAAGTCTCCCCACGCTTCAGGCGCGTTGTTGCCGTCGAGCTGGTTGAGCTGGCGCACCAAGTTCGGGCCGAGATCGTTGGCCGAGCTGTAATACTGGCTCAAGAGCATGTCGTTGGTGTACAGCATCTGGATATCGTCGCGGCCAGCATCGCGTTTATGCGGGATGCCGACGTGCAGGTTGACGACGGTCTCGCGATCGGTGAGGTTCGAGTAGCTCGCGTACGCGGGCGAGATCGTTTGGTAACAGCCCGGATCGTTGCCCGGCGGCGGTGTTATGTACCCCGGCTGGCCGGGCTGCAGCTGATATGGATCGTACACCGGCGACGCGTTCGGGCCGTTGTAGTACAGCGGCTTACCACGCGCGTTTTCCGGGGAAGTGGTCACGCACGTCGGGTACACGCCGGCGTAATTGTACTCGTAGGTCGTGTTGTACGCGATGACCGGGAAGCCCCAGACGTCGCCGAACGACGAGCCGTTGAACTGATCGAGATAGCGGAAATCTTGGTTGTACCCGCCGATCCCGACGTAGTAGGAGAAGAGGCGGTCGGGCGTTGAGCCGCCGGCTTCGATGTTGAAGTTGTGATAGAACGTCGGCGTGCCCATACCGAAGTTTGCGTCCGCATACCCGGGATACGTTCCCGTCTTGGTGACTTGATTGATGAACCCGGCGAGTCCGCTTGCGCTCTCGCCCGCGGTGCCGCCGCCCGCATAGACCTGCAGCTGCTGCTGTCCGAGCGTGCCGGCCGTGCCGCCGGGGTAGTTGTCGAACGACCGGTTCACCGGGACGCCGTCGAATTCGTAGCCGACTTGATCGTAGTTGCCGCCCCGAATGTAGACGACTTGATCCCAGCCCTGCTGGTTCGGCGGTACGAACGCACCCGGAACCGTCGCAATGGCGGAGTATGCGTTGTTGAGGTTTCCGCCGCCGCCCAAGCCTTGTGCGGCTTTTGTCACCGTGGCGTTGACCGAATAGACGTCGGTCGTGGTACCTTGTTTGACCAAATCCATGGACGAGCGCGAGGTGACCGTTGCAATGTTCTTCAACGCCGGCTGCAAACCGATGCGAATGTTCTGAATCTGGTCGGCGAAGATTGAAACGCCGGTGGTGGAATTCGGACTGAATCCGGCCTTGGTTATCGCGATCGTGTACGTGTCCGGCGCTAACGAAAGTATCGTGAATCGGCCGGAGGCATCGGTCGTCGTGGTCGAGGTTTGCGACGGGCTCGTCGCGACTACGGTCGCGCCCGCGACCGGCGAGCCGTTCTCGGTCGAAAGGACCGTTCCGCCGATCGAACCGGTCGTGCCGGCCGTCGCCGGGAGCGTCTGCAAGAGAAGCGCGGCTGCCACGGCAGCGACGGTGATCCAACGGCCGGCAAATCGATGCATGAACTACTCCCAGAACGGAATGTCGCGAACATGCGCGCGAGGCTGGCGTTCGCTTCTAGGGAAATGCGCCCCTGGGAAGAAAAACGGCTAAACAACCGGTTATTGTGACCGGCATTGTTCCCGAACGAATACAAAGCGGTGCCGGACCGGGGAATGGAAGTCGAATAGCATGGGGCGTGTGCTTGGACTCGGCGGAATCTTTTTCAAATCTGAACGGCCGGCCGAGCTAGCGGCGTGGTATCGCAAGCATCTCCGGTTGCCCATCAATGGCGAAGCCGCCGAACTGCGCGGGTTCGACGGCGGACGCGACGCCTACAACGTGTGGGCGGTTTTCGATGCGGGATCGGACTACTTCGAACCGACCTCGGCGCCGTTCATGATCAACTTCCGCGTCGACGATATCGACGGTCTGCTCGCTCGCTTGGCGAGTGAGGGCGTCTGGATCGACGAGCGCCGGGAAGATCACGAGTACGGACGGTTCGCGTGGATTCGCGACCTCGACGGCAACCGCGTCGAGTTGTGGGAACCGCCCGCGCTCTAGCGCGCGTCTAGGACGGATCCTCTTCGGCAAGGATCGCGTAGAGGTCGCGACGCGTGCGTTCGAGCACGGCCAACGCTTTGCGGAACACTTCGATGTCGCCGCTCTTGGCGATGTGCCGGGCAGCGTCTTTGATCGCGTGCACGCAGCGCATCGCGTCGTGCATCACGGCATGCAATCCGTTCGCGTCGGCGTCCGCCTCGGTATCCTGCGGACGTTCCTTAAGCAGGTCGGTGCCTTTGTCCGTGATGGTGTAAATGCGCTTGCCGTCGCGCTCTTGCCCGCGAACGAAATCGCCGTCTTCGAGCATTTGAAGCGCCGGATAGATCGATCCGGCGCTCGGCCGGGTACCGGTTTTCGATTCGATCTCCAGCATGATGTCGTATCCGTGACGCGGGCCGGCCGCGAGGACGGCCAGGATTTCGAATTTCATCTCGCCGCGTCCGCGTCCGCCGAATCCGCGCCCGCCGCCGAAGCCGCGTCCGCCGAATCCGCGTCCGCGGCCGTGCATGAAGTGTTTGAAGTGGCGCATTTCGCCGTGGAATTCTTGGGAAAACAAGGTGTTAAGCCTCCAAGTATGTGGGTGTGTGTGCCGTCTCGCGTGATTTCGCGAAATCGGCGAGGAGGAGCGAACCGCGCTCCGCGAGGGTGTAGACCCGCGCTCCGCCGCGTTCGAGGGCGTTGAGATACCCGCACTCGGCGAGCAACTGCAGGTAGCGTTCGAGCGACTGGGCACTGGTCGGGGTTCCGGTGCGAAAAGTGACCGCTTGGTGGAGCTGCTCGGCGGGTGCCGGCTCCTCCCAGAGCGTGGCCAAAATGTCGTAAAGCATTCCGGTCTCCTGGGTCGTATTGAGTAAGTATCTAGTCACTATCGAGTAAGTTACTCGATATATCGGCAAGTGTCAAGGGACCTCGCGTAGGACGGCTAAAATGCCTCGCTATGACGACGACGATTTCCGGCCCCCGGATGGTGCGCGCAGCGCGCGGCACCGAGCTGACCTGTCTCGGCTGGCAGCAAGAAGCCGCTCTGCGGATGCTGATGAACAACCTCGATCCGGAGGTGGCCGAACGGCCGGACGACCTTGTCGTGTACGGTGGGAACGGGCGCGCCGCGCGTTCGTGGGAGGCGTTCGACGCGATCGTGCGCACGCTGCGGCGATTGAAGAACGACGAGACGCTGATCGTTCAAAGCGGCAAGCCGGTCGCGGTGTGGAAGACCCACGCTCGCGCGCCGCGCGTGCTGATCGCCAACTCGAATCTGGTACCGGAGTGGGCGAACTGGGGCGTCTTTCGCGACCTCGAGGCTAAGGGCTTGACCATGTACGGCCAGATGACGGCGGGTTCGTGGATCTACATTGGAACGCAAGGCATCGTCCAAGGCACGTACGAGACGTTTGCCGAGCTGGCGCGCCAGCACTTCGGCGCTTCGCTCAAAGGGCGCGTTTCGCTTACGGCCGGTATCGGCGGCATGGGCGGCGCACAGCCCCTCGCGATCACGATGAACGAAGGCGTCGCGCTGGTCGTCGACGTCGATCGGGCGCGGCTGGATCGCCGCCGCGATCTGCGCTATCTCGATCGCGTCGTCGATTCGCGCGAGGAAGCCCTGCGCGAAGTCGCACGTGCCAAGGCCGCCGGCGAAGCGATTTCGATCGGATACGAAGGCAACGCAGCCGTCGAGTTTCCGGCGCTCTTCGAGCTGGGTTTCCGGCCGGACGCCGTCACCGACCAAACCTCGGCGCACGACCTGCTCAACGGCTACGTGCCGGCGGGCCTCTCGCTCGACGAAGCGGCGGCGGTGCGCGAGAACGATCCGAAAGAATACGAGCGTCGCGCGCTCGCGAGCTGTCGCACGCACGTCGAAGCGATGGTGCGTTTCCTGGATGCAGGAGCCGTCGTCTTCGATTACGGCAACAACATTCGCGCGCAAGCCGAGCGCGCCGGCTTCGCGCGCGCGTTCGCCTTTCCGGGCTTCGTGCCGGCGTTCATCCGGCCGTTGTTCTGCCGCGGCTCCGGCCCGTTTCGATTCGCCGCGCTTTCGGGCGACGCGGACGACATCGCGCGCTGCGATGAAAAACTCCTCGAACTGTTCCCGCAGAACGCATCGCTCGCACGCTGGATCCGCCTCGCCCGGGAACGCATCTCGTACCAGGGACTGCCGGCGCGGATCTGCTGGCTTGGATACGGCGATCGCGCGAAGGCAGGCTTGGCGATCAACGAACTGGTGCGCAGCGGCGCGGTGAACGCGCCGATCGTCATCGGCCGCGACCATCTCGACACGGGCAGCGTTGCCTCGCCTTATCGTGAAACGGAATCGATGAAGGACGGCAGCGACGCAATTGCCGATTGGCCGATTCTCAACGCGCTTCTCAATACCGCCGCGGGGGCGACCTGGATCAGCTACCATCACGGCGGCGGCGTCGGCATCGGCTACAGTCTGCACGCGGGTATGGTTGTCGTTGCGGACGGAACCGAGGATGCAGCAGAGCGTCTCGGCTGCGTGCTCACCACCGATTGCGGGATGGGTGTCGTGCGTCACGCGGATGCCGGCTACGAGATCGCGATCGAAACCGCCGACGAGAAAGGCATCGATTGGCGGCTCTGATCGTTCGCGCCCGAACGATCGTCACGTGCGATACCGGCGCCGCGCAATGCGGCGTCGATTTTGATGGTCTGGGCCGCGTCGACGATGCGGCGCTGCTGGTCAAAAACGGAACGATCGCTGCAGTCGGCGGCCGCGCTGAGGTCGAGGCAATGGCGCTCGGCCGCGACGTCGAGGAACTCGACCTGCCGGATTGTACGATCGTGCCGGGCTTTGTCGATGCGCACGCCCATCCGCTGTTTGCCGGCGATCGGGAACCCGATTTCGCCGCGCGGCTGCGCGGCGAGAAGGCGCCCTTGGGCATGCTCTACACGGTCGAGCAAACGCGTCAAGCGCTTCTGGATCCGGCGGTGTTCTACGAGTCGACCATTCGCCCGCGGCTCGAACTCGTGCTCGCACACGGCACGACCACGCTGGAAACGAAGACCGGTTACGCCCTGCACAAACCGGGCGAAGCAGAGCTGCTCGACATCATCGCCGCGCACCGCAGCGACGCGGGCGTGCCCCGGCTGATCGCGACGTTTCTCGGCGCGCACGCGTTGCCGCCGGAGTTCGTACGCGAAGGCAAGGATGCGTTCGTGGACTACTTGATCGATCAGGTCATGCCGCTCGCCGCCGCGCACGGCGCCGTCTACGCCGACGCATTCTGCGAACCGGGATTCTTTTCGCCGGAGCAGACGCGGCGCTACTTGGATGCGGCGCGGCAGTGCGGCATGCGCCTGCGGGTGCACTGCGACGAGATGGCGTTCGGTGGTGCGGCTGAGATGGCGGTGCGCGCCGGCGTCGATGCGGTAGACCACTGCAACTACATCCGCGATGAGGACGTGCGTGCGATCGCCGCCGCGGGAATCGTGACCGTCGCGTGTCCGGCTACGATTGCGTATTTGGAACTGCCGAAAGCTGCGCCGGTACGCGCGCTGCTCGAAGCCGGAGGGGCCGTGGCCCTCGCGAGCGACTATAACCCGGGAACGTCGCCGTGTTTCAACCTGCAGACGGTAGCGTACTTCGGGCGCAAGTTTTTTGGGCTTTCGGCGGCCGAAGCGCTCTACGGCGTGACGCGCGCCGCGGCGCATTCGCTGCGAGTCGATGCCGGTCGCTTGAAGGTTGGCGGGAACGCCGATTTCGTCGCACTGCAGATCGCGTCGCCGGACGAGTTCGGCTGGCAGTTCGGCGGTAACCTGGCGCGCGCCGTCGTGAAAAGCGGGGTAGTGTCATCCTGAGCGTAGCGTACGCAGTGGCCCCTTCGACTACGCGCTTCGCGCTACGCTCAGGAGCCTACGCTCAGGATGACAGGAGTTGCAAGCTCGCGCGCGCCAGGTTGCGAAGGGGGCTGCATGGTAAATGAACTCGTGCGCTGCGCGCGGGCTATTGCCGGCGGGGAGCTGCGCGACAACTTTGCTTTTCTGGTTCGCGAGGGCGTCATCGTGCAGGCGGGCGACTATCGCGACGTGCGGGCGGCCGGTGACGGTATCCACGAGCGTTCGTTTCCCAAAGACCGCCTGATCGTCCCCGGGTTCGTCAACGGACACAGTCACGCGTATCAGATCTTGCTGCGCGGCTGGGCCGACGACTGGACGTTTGCCAAGTGGCGCAGCGACGCGCTCTACAAAGTCGTTCCGCACTTGAGCCCGGACGACGTCTACTGGGTATTCGTGTCGGCGTTTTCCGAAATGTTATCGGCGGGGATCACGACCGTTGCCGAGTTCTTCTATCTGAACGGCGCGGGCAACGCGCACGCCGAAGCCGCGATCCGCGCCGCGCACGATACCGGCATCCGCCTCGTGTTTGCGCGAACTTGGATGGATGCGGATTACGCTCCGGCCGCCTTTCGAGAGACGATCGACGAGGCGGCCGAACGAACCGTCGAGCTGATGGAGCGCTATCCGGAGGCCAACGTCTGCGTCGCGCCGCATTCGCTGCACGCCGCATCGCAGGAGATGATTCGCGCCGCCGCCGCATTCGCGCGCGATCGCGGCGTGATGATGCACGTGCACGTCGCCGAGGCCCACTACGAGGGAGCGCAGACGCTCGAACGATTCGGCGCCACGCCGATCCAGCTGCTCGACCGTTTGGACGCCCTCGACGAGCGCACCGTCGCGATCCACGCGATCCATATCACGGAAGAGGAGAAGTCGCTGATCGCAGCGCGCGGGGCGCGCGTGATTCACAATCCGATGACCAACCTGTATCTTGGCGACGGCATTTGCGACGTGACCGGACTCCAAGAACGCGGCGTCACGATGGGTTTAGGAACCGATGCCGACGTCAAACCGTCGCTGATCGACGAGATGCGCGCCACATCGCTGCTTCAAAAAGTCGCGCGCTTCGACGGCAGCGCGGGCGGTGCGCGATTGGGATTCGCCCTTGGGACGGCCCAGGGTGCTCGCGCGCTCGGGGTGCCGGCGGGCGACTTCGTTCCGGGCAGCTTCGCCGATTATGTCGTCCTCGATGCCACCGCTATCGATCCGTGGAGTCCGCCGCTGCAGGCACTGATCTACCGCGGGCAGGACGCGTGGGTGCAGGCCGCTTTTACGGGCGGGAGGAGAGTTTTCGCAGGCGAGCCCTCGCCGCTTGCTCGCTCCGCACGGGAATCGACCACGCGCATCGCCGAACGTCTGGGCGACTGAGCTTCAAGAGGGAGGAACCGTTAGCCATGAAGCGTTTTTCAGTCGCGGCCTCGGTCGCGCTCTTCCTAGCCCTGACCGCTTGCGGCGGCGGCTCGAGTTCCAGCAATAGCAGCGATAACTCGGCTGCGAACGCCGCGTCCGGCGGAGCCATGACGGCCGCATCGACGGCGCCGGCAGCCTCCGATGCCGGCGGCGCGATGGGCGAGTCCGGCGCTGCGGCCCCAGTCCCGGCGAGCTTGAACTGCGGCGCGGTGAGGCCCGTCTGGGTGAATACGTCCAGCAAGGTGTATCACGAACCGAGCGATCCGTATTACGGCAAGACCAAGCACGGCCAGTACATGTGCCCCGCGACCGCCAAGAAGGACGGTTATCATCGCTCGGGGCAGGTTCGGTGAAGGCGCACTAAGCATTCTTATCGGGTCGCCGGTATCGCGGGTGGTACCGGCGCGACACCTCAGTACGACATCTGGAGTTTCGCTTTGACGACGCTTGCTATTACCGTTGTGGGCATCGTCGCACTTTGTGCGATGGTGACGATGATGTTTTTGGTCGGCCGTTCGGATCGCCGGCGATCCTCGGACGAACGGCGGTTCGCGCTGCTCGAAAGCCTTCCGGACGCGCTGTTCATCGTCGATAAGTCCTGGAAATTTACACACGTCAACAACGGCGCGCAGACGCTTCTGCGCCGAAGCGCCGAGGATCTCGTCGGACGGCGAGTCGATCAGATTTTGGATCCGCTCGCGTCGGAGCTGCTGCCCGAAATGATGCGAGCGCGCGAATCCGGCGTCCCGTTCGAGTTCGTCCAGACGTTCGAGTCAACCGGGCGTGTGGTCGAGGTGCGTTTGCAGCCGTCGGCTACGGAGATGCTGGTTCACTTGCGCGACGTGACGGAACGGCGCAGCGCCGAGCGGCGGCTGCGCGAGGGCGAACGGCGGCTGCGCCTGCTGCTGCAGCAAGTTCCGGCCGTACTGTGGACCGCCGACTTGCGCATGCGCTTGACGTCCGCCTCCGGGACGACCCTGGCCGACTATGGGCTGCGCGAAGCCGACGTGATCGGCAAGTCCGTCGACGGCGTCTTCACCTATCCCGACAAAGCGGCGGAGCTGGTCGCGGTGCTCAAACGGGTCCTGTGGGGAGAATCGCTGCGCTACGAGACCTATCGAAACGGGCGCTGGCTTCAACACGAAATCGAGCCGCTGCGCGGGAACGATGGAACGATCGTGGGAGCGATCGGCGCGGCGGTCGACGTCTCGGAGATGAAGCAAAGCTCGCAGCAGCTCGCGCATCAAGCTCGCGTCGACGCGCTCACGGCGCTGCCGAACCGTTTGGCGCTTGAGGAGCAGCTGAACGCGATGCTCTCCGAAGCAAAGATCGCCGACCACAGCCTGGCGGTGATGTTTCTGGATCTCGACCGCTTCAAGGTGATCAACGATTCGCTCGGGCACCGTGCGGGGGATGAAGTGCTCCGCACCGTCTCGCGGCGGCTCGTCGATCTGCTCAAAGGCCGCGCGCGCGTCTTTCGCCCCGGCGGTGACGAGTTCGTCATCCTCACCGAAGGAGGAATGAAATCGGCCGACGTCGCCGAGATGGCGGCGCAGATTTTAGGCTCGTTCGATGAGCCGATTCCGTTCGAAGGGCGCGAGCTCTCGGTTTCGGCGAGCGTCGGCGCGAGTCTGTTTCCGGAGAACGCGACCGACGGCCCTGAACTCATCAAACAAGCCGACTCGGCGATGTATCGCGCGAAAGATGCGGGCCGGCAGAATGCAAAGTTTTACAGCGATGCGATGCACGCGCGCATCCTCGAACGGATGGGTCTCGAGCTGGATTTGCGGCAGGCGCTGGCGCGGGGCGAGTTCGCCGTTTTCTATCAGCCGATCGTCGATCTTGAAACCGGCCGGGTGATTGCCGCCGAGGCACTGTTGCGCTGGAACCATCCGCTGCTCGGCGTCGTCGAGCCGGACCGTTTCATCGGAATCGCGGAGGAGATCGGGTCGATTCTCGACATCACGGAGTGGGTGCTCCATCAAGCCTGCGCTCACGCCGCTGCGATGCGCGTCCTCGGACTCCCCAACTTTCGAATCAGCGTCAACCTTTCGGCCCGCGACCTCTGCGAGCAAGAGATTCACGAACGCGTTCGAGCCGCGCTGCAAAGCGCCGGCTTGACGCCCGACGCGCTCGATCTCGAGATCACCGAGGGGATCACGCTCAACGACGTCGCGATCAAAGCGATCACGCAAATTCAGCGGAGCGGCGTTCGCGTGGTGGTCGACGATTTCGGCATCGGGTACAGCTCGCTGGATTACATCAAGCGGTTGCCGGTCGGTGCGATCAAGATCGACAAATCGTTCGTTGCGGATCTCGTCGCGAACAAACACGATCAGGCGATCGTCAAAGCCATCACGACGCTGGCCGAGAGCCTCGGCATCGGCGTCGTTGCGGAAGGCGTAGAAACCGCCGCTCAGCGCGATTTCCTCTTAACCGTCCACGCCCCGTCGGCGCAGGGATTCTATTTCAGCCGGCCGCTCTCGCAAGAGCACTTCGCGCAGCTCGTAAAAACGCTCCCGGAAAGCTCGACGCACGCGCGTTCCGGGCGCGTCGTTTCCCTCTTTAGATAGAACGCGTTTTAAACGACGGCTGCGAGGTAGTCGTCCATCGCGGCAAGCGCTTCGGGAAGATTCTTTCGCCCGTAGCCGATTCGCACGCGGTCGTCTCCTGCGTCGAAGGCAACGCTTGGGAGCAGCAGCACGCCGGCGCGTTCGACGAGTTCCGCGCAGAGGCGCTCGGTGCTGCCCGCAAGGTAGCGTGGGAACGCGGTGGTTCCGGCCCGCGGACGCCGCCACTCCCAGCGCTGCGTGTGCCGCCGGAAATACGCGTCGAGGCGATCCAGATTTTCGCTGGTAATCCGGCGGACGCGTTCGGTCAGTGCGTCGTGATGGTACAGTGCCAAGGTCGCCAGGTATTCGCTCGGCGACGGATTGCAGATCGTCAGATAATCCTTGAACCCCGCGATTCGATCGTAGAGCGACGAGTCTTGGGTCGCGATCCAGCCGATGCGCAGTCCGGCGAGTCCGTAGGCTTTCGCCATCGCACCGAGCGAAATGCCGCGTTCGTAGAGATCGCAGACGGCCGGTACGCGATCGGCCGGGTCGCGCTCGGTTCCACGATAGACCTCGTCGGCGAAGAGCCAGAGTCCGTGCTTACGCGCGATCGCGATGGTTCCGTCCAGCCGTTCCCGGTCGAAGACGTAGCCGGTCGGGTTGTTCGGACTCGTTATGACGATCGCGCGCGTGTTTGGGCGAATGGCGCGTGCGAGGTCATCCGGATCCGGCGCGCCGTCGGCGGCTAGGTTCGATTCCCAGCGCGTAACCTCGGCGCCGGCAGCTTCGGCGATCGAATAGTGCGATTGATACGCGGGAACTTGCACGACGACGTGGTCGCCCGGTGCGAGCGCGACGTTCATAAAGGCGAAGATCGGTTCTTGCGCTCCGGCATGCACTAAAACGCCGTCGGCGCCGGGCAGCTCGTACAGCGCCGCGATCGCCCGGCGCAGTTCCGGGCTGCCGCGCGATTCGGTGTAACCGAGCCAGACGTCGAGCAGTGCATCGGTGGTACCGGGCTCGAGCGCGAGCAGCTCCCGGACCGGCATCGATTCGGGATCGCTCGAACAGAGGAGATAGCGCGTGTCGAACTCATACCGTGCGAAGTAACGCTCGAGCGCAAAGGCTTGGGGGTTCATAAGAGCGGCCGGATCCTCCGCATAAATGGCTCGAAACGCGCGTTGTGCTCGTCGGTCGAAGCTAAGCCCGTGTACGCGACCACGACCCAGCGCTCCCCTCGCGCGTCGATCAGGATACCGCCGTCGTGAGTGACTTCGCTCGTGTCCCCGGTTTTGTGAAGGAAGCAGTCGCCGGGAAGAAGGCCGGGGTTGAGCTTTTCGTTCCACGTCTGCTCGGCCAGCATCTCGCGCAGGCGGCCGGCCAACGGAATCTCGTCGCGTGCGATCGCAGCAAAGAGGCGGGCGGCATCCGCCGCAGGGTGCGCGTTGCGGGTGCTCCCGTCCCACGCGGGGTCGGCGATTAGCGGATCGCTCCCCGAAAGCTTGCGGGCGAAGACGGTACCGCGCAAGCCGAAGCGCTCGCTGACGATCGCGGTCGCGCGATCTCGCCCGGTGACGTCGAAGAGCATGTTGGTCGCGACGTTGTCCGAGCGCGAAATCGCGAGGCTCATCAGCTCGTCGAGCGAGCTTCGATACCCCGGTACCAGCGGGGAAGCGGCGTCGTTGGCCGTCATATTCGCTGAATCGACCACGACCGCGTCGCTCCCGGCCAGGCGTCCGCCGGCAATCTCGAACAGGGCCGCGGCCACCAGCGGCACCTTGATCATGCTGGCTGGGTATAACGGCCGGGTGGGGTTCAACTCAGCCGCCGCCCCGGCGGCCAGCGGCAGGACGACCATCGAAGCCGCCTCGAGGCCGGCATCGGCGGCGGCGGCCGCGAGAGCGTCGGCATCCAGGCGCATCGGAACGGGCGTTCTTGCCCGGTCGTGGCCGGTCATGCGTGTAAGTACTTGCATTCACTCAATCGAGCGTGGTAGACTCTGCGTGCAAGTACCCACTTGCAGAGAAATGAAGGAAGGCCGTTCCCCAATGGAAGCTCTCGTTATCCAGTATCGTCCCGGTGCATACGCCCAGCTCGAAGCCGCCGTTTTGGCGGCGCTCGAGGCCGGTACCCGCGTAGAACTCGATCTCGACGCGCTTGGAACGCTCGACGTTGCCAGCGTTCGCGAGTTGATCGCGCTCCTTCGACGCTGCCGCGCCATCGGCGGCGAGTTTGCGTTGCGCGCGAACGAACCGGAGATTCGCAAGATGCTCGCGGTCACCGCGCTCGACCGGCTCTTTCCAGTGCTCGGCGAGGAGGCCGCATGAAACGTTTTTATCTTCTTTATACGGCGCTCGTTCTCGGCGCGTCGATCGTCGCCGGAGCGCCGGTCAATGCCGAAAGCGGAGCGCCTGCCGACGCGCAATCCATCATTGCGAAGATGGTCGCGCGCAATCCGTCCCTCGAGTCGTACCGCTCGCGCGTCCACGTCGACGTGCGCATGCTGAACTTTCCGTTCCTGGCGCCGAAGCTCGACGGCACGTCCTATTTCAAACGTCCCGACGTCAACGAAGTCGTGTTCGACCGGGTTCCCGGCTATGCGAAAGGCTTTTCGCGCCTATTCAATGACGTTGCGGACCCCACAAGATGGCAAAAGGACCAAAACGTTACGTACGACGGCACGCAGACCGTCGATGGACGCACGATGCTGGTCCTGCGTTTGACGAAGAAGATCCACAGCGACATCCTGGATCACACGCTCGCGTTCGTCGATCCGCAGACGTACGCGCTGGACCAGATGGAATGGGACTATACCAGCGGCGGCAAGATCACGATGGTGCAGAACTACCGGTCGGAAGAGGGCTATACCGTCCTCGCGAGCCAGCACGCGACGATCAACATCCCGCACGTCCACGCGGTTGCCGATGCGTCGTACGGCGCCTATCAAACCAACGTAACCGTGGACGTTTCGCCGACGCCATGATCGAAACGCGTAAGCCCCCGGTAGCGGCTCCGGAAGAAACGCGCGGCCGCATCCTTGCAGCGACCCGCGAAGTAATCGCTCGCAAGGGCAAGCGCGGCGCGACGACGCGAGAAATCGCCGAGGTTGCGGGCGTGAACGAAGCCACCGTCTTCCGGCATTTCGGCAGCAAGGGCGCGTTGATGATCGCCTGCGCCCAGCGCTTTTGCGGCGTCGCCGAACTCCGCGAAACGACCGCACAGCTCCATGGAAGAATCGAAGACGATCTCTTCGCCATCGGCAAAGTGATGCTCGAAAGCATGGCCTCGAACAAGGATATGATCCGCTGGTCGCTCGTCGAGCGCGATTACGAAGCCGACATCCTGGCCGAGACCACCTGGCGTCCGCAGCTCGCGATCCTCGAAGTGATGAGCGAGTTCTTGAGCGCGCGGGTCGCATCCGGCGAGCTCGTCGGCGACCCCCAGAAACTGGCGATGATGTTCATGGGTCTTACGTTCATGCACGTCATCGCGCAAGACAAGTTCCCAGCCTCAGATCTGCATCACGGTGACGCGGGCGACGCGCTGCGATTTTACATCGACGTGTTCTTAAACGGCGTAAGGAGAAAGCAATAACATGGAAACGCGCGAGGACGATCGGAAGATCGTCGTTCCGTCGACCCCGCCGCCCCCGCCGAGCGGGCCCAGCGTTGCGGTAGACGACGACGTAACGCAGCGCAAGGGTCCCCCGAAGCGCGTCATCTTCGGCGCCCTCGGCGTCGTGGTGCTGATCGTCGCGCTGATTTGGGGCATCCCGTGGGTGCTCTACGCACTTTCGCACCAGGGGACCGACGATGCGCGCGTCGACGCGGACGTCGTTGCAGTCACCAGCAAAATCCCGGAGCGAATCAATCAGATTCTCGTCGATACCAACCAGCAGGTCCACAAAGGCCAGCTGTTGGTCGTTTTGGACGACAAGGACGAACGCGCCAGGCTCCAGCAAGCGCAGGCGCAGTACGATCTCGCGGTCGCCAATCAGCGGACGAACACGCTGCAGAATCAAGGCGGCGTGACCCAAGCCTCCGGCAATATCGCCAACGCCCAAGCGCAGGTCCCCGTCGCCGTCGCAGGTGTCGCCCAAGCCGACGCGCAGGTGCGTTCGGCACAGGCGCTGCTCCCGGCAGCGGAGGCATCGTTTCAGAAGGCGCAGGCCGACTATTCGCGCACGCAGTCGCTGGTCTCGACCGGCGACGAACCGGCGCAGCAGCTCGACGCGATTCGTTCCGAGCAGGCCACGGCGATCGCGCAGCTTCACGACGCACAAAACCAAATCAACGTCGCCGAGGCAAACTACGACGCGGCGCGGGCTCGCGTCGGAGCGTCGAGCGCCGGCGTCCTCGCGGCGCAGGGCGGCGCGACCACCGCGCAAGGCAAGCTCGACCAAGCCAGCGATCCGAGCCAGGTTGAGTCGGCCAAAGCGCAGCTCGATTTAGCGAAGCAGAATCTCGCGTACACGCACATCTATTCGGCGATCGACGGTTACGTCGGTGAGAAGAACGCCGAGATCGGTCAAGTCGTCTCCGCCGGAACGAACGTGATGACGCTCATTCCGCACAACGTCTACATTACGGCGAACTTCAAAGAAACGCAGATGGGCGGTATCAAGGTCGGCGCGACCGCCGACATTAGCGTGGACGCGTACAAGGGTCACACCTTCCACGGGCACGTGACCTCGATCAATCCGGCGTCGCAGAACACCTATGCGCTGGTTCCGGCGCAGAACGCGACCGGAAACTTCGTGAAGGTCACGCAGCGTATTCCCGTGCGCATCTCGGTCGACGACCAGAGCGCGGACTTGCCGCTGCGCCCGGGTATGTCGGTCGAAGCGAACGTGAAAGTCAAGTAGGACGCCACCCCAATGATGCAAAGCGTGGTCGTCGAGCACGGCCTGCGCAGGGTCATCGTGAGCGTTGCCGTGATCGCCGCGACCCTGCTCGAGATCATCGACACGACGATCGTCAACGTCGCGCTGCCGAACATTCAGGGCAATTTCGGCGTAGCGGTCGATCAAGGTGCGTGGATCGTCACGGGGTACATCATTGCCAACGTGATCGTGATCCCGATCACGCCGTGGCTGGCCGCGCGCTTCGGGCGGCGACAGTACTTTATTGCATCGATCGTCATTTTCACGATCGCATCGCTGATGTGCGGCCTCGCGCCCACCTTCGGCTCACTCGTCTTCTGGCGCATCGTGCAAGGTCTTGGCGGCGGCGGGTTGATATCGACGTCGCAGGCCATCCTGCGCGACACCTACACGCTGCAAGAGCAGGGCCAAGCGCAAGGCATCTTCGCGATGGGCGTCATCGTCGGACCGGCGCTCGGACCCGTACTGGGCGGCTGGATCACCGACAACTTCACGTGGCGCTGGGCATTCTATATCAACATTCCCGTGGGCATCGCCGCCGCAACGTTGATCTGGATGTATTTGCGCAATCCGTCGGAGCCGCAGCACGATCGCAAACTCGATTGGATCGGCCTCGGGATGCTGGCGATTGGCCTCGGAGCGATGCAGTACGTGCTCGATCAGGGACAGCAATACGATTGGTTCGACGACGGGAATATTCGACTATTCACCGCGCTCGCGGTGGCCGGGCTCGGCGGCTTCGTCTGGTGGACATTGAAGTCGGCTAAGCCGGTCGTCGATCTGCACGTGCTGCGGCTGCGGCAAGTGTGGGCGGGAAGTTTGCTCGGCGGGGTGCTGGGGGTGAGCCTCTACGGATCGATTCTCGTCTTACCCCAGTACCTGCAGAACTCGCTCGGCTTCACGGCGACGCTTTCCGGCTTAACGATTCTGGTACGCGCGGCGGCGGTGATGCTCTTCACGCCGATCACCGCGATGCTCGCCGGGCGCGGCACGATCGATGTGCGCGTCTCGACGGCGATCGGCTTCGTGTTACTGGCGGTGTCGAATTGGATTCTCGCAGGCATTACGACCCCGCAATCGGACTTCGGAACCTTTATCGTCTGCTTGATAATTAGCGGCATCGGCCTTTCGCAGATCTTCGTGCCGCTTTCGATCGCCGTACTGGGGGGCGTCCCCGATAAGGAAGTACCCTCCACGTCGGCCTTCTTTAACCTGTCGCGGCAAGTCGGCGGAAGCATCGCAACCGCCGTGTTGGTAACGCTGCTCGTGCGCGGGCAAACGGCCCATCAGACGCAGTTGGCCTCCGTCCAGACCCTACAGCACGAGCCGACCGCCATCTATCTGCAGGAAAACGGCGGCGCCCGGTCGACAACCGCGCTTGCCAATCTCGAAGGAATCGTCGCCGGCCAAGCGCTGGTTCAATCCTATGCCGACACGTCGCGAGCCGTGGCGGTGATTACGATTCTGCTCGCTCCGCTCGTCCTATTGCTCAACAAGCCGCGCCTCGGCGCGGTCGCGGTCGAATAAGGGAAGTATCGTGAACGCACAGCAACGCATCATCTTCAGTTTTCTGGCATTGCTCGCCATGCTGGGAGGGCTCGTGCCGCTTACGCCGGCCGGCGCACAGACCGCGCTTCCGGCGCACGCGACGGTGCCCACACCGGTGCCATCGCCGATTCTTCCCGTGACGCCGAGCGTCGCTCCCGGCTATGAAGCGCCGGATACGCGACCGACCGGGGCAGAAGTCGTCGGCGTCACGCAGCAGCCGTTCGTCGGTCTCGCTCTCTCGGACGCAATCGGCATGGCGCTCCTGCGGAATCCGAATCTCGCCGTTTCGGCTTCGAACGTCAGGGTCGCGCACTATCAAGTCGTCGAAGCAAAGGGCGCTTTCGACGTTCGCTTTCTCGTCGAGCCGGAGTCGAGCTTCTCAGTAACGCCGCCGCTCAGTCTCTTTGCTGGGGGTCCTCCTCCAGCCGGCACCCCCGGGCCGAATGGAGCCGGCCCCGGCAACGTCATCCAGCATCAGTATACGTTTCAGTACGGCCTCGGGGGCCAGACGGTAAACGGCACCACCTACACGGCCGGCATCCAGCAAAACCGCACGTACAATAACACGTCGCTCAACACGTTCGATCCATACTATCTGGCCTCGTTGAACCTTTCGGTGACGCAGCCGCTGCTGAAGAACTTCGGGATGAACGAGAATAAACGGCAGCTGAAGTTGGCCGTCGTCAACACGGACGCGAACGCGGCCCAAGCGCTGGTCGACACGTCGACGACGATCTCGCAGGTGGAAGACGCGTATTGGAGCCTCGTGGCTGCCTGGCGGAACGTCGCGATTCAAGAAGATGCGCTCAAAGAATCCATCGCCCAGCAGCAAAGCAACGTGCGCCTGGCCAAACACGGCGCGGCCGCACCGATCGACGCGGTCGAGTCCTCGACGCAGGTTGCGATCTTCCAAGACAACGTCTTTTCGGCGCTGCAGTCGGTATCGGAACTGCAAAACCAGATCAAGGGCCTCATCGTCTCCGATCCGGGCGATCCGATTTGGCGCGCGAACCTGGTGCCCACGTCGTCGGTGCTCGAGTTGCCGTCGGTGCCGGGCCTCGAGCAGATCGTCGCGCTCGGCCTGCAAAACCGCCCGGAAGTGCGCCAGGCCCTCGACAAGAACGCGCAGGCCCATATCGACCTGGCCTATGCGAAGAATCAATCGCTGCCCCGAGCGGACCTTCAAGTCACGTACGAGAGTAACGGGTTCGCCGGCCTCCTTGCTCCGGCTCCGCCTTTTTTGACCGAGATTTGTATGCAGAACGGCATCGCTCAGGCGTGCCCGACACCTCCGCCGACGACGCAGGGCACGCAGGCGTACGCCTATCACAATTTGTGGAATTTCTCGTATCCGACCTTCAACATCGGTATCGTCGTCAGCCAACCGCTAGGAAACGATCTCGGCAAGGGCCTCAAAGGCGTGGCGAGAGAGGAAGAGCGTCAATCTCAGATTCTCATGCAAGCCGTCGCCGAGCGGATCGGCTTCGAGGCTCGCAACGCACTGCAGTCGTATGAATCGTCTCTTTCGCGCCTCCATGCCGCCCGCCAAGCGCGCGACGCCTCAGAACAAGTCTACGCAAGCGAACTCCGCAAGTTCAAAAACGGCGCCTCGACTACGTTCCTCGTCGTGCAACGCCAAGTCGAACTCAATCAAAACCGCTTGCGAGAGCTGCAAGCTCAAACCGACTTGAACAAATCCATCGTCGAACTGACTCGCGTCGAAGGCACGATCCTCACCCAGAACGGCGTCGACCTGAACACGTTGGGTACGCAAGCGCTGTCGACGCCGAGTCCGGGGAAATGACGCGACGCATACGCATCTCCAGAAGCGTGCACCGCAAACTGCAAGAGCGCAATGCGATCCTGTACGCACGCGAACTCGAGCGGTGGAACCTGCGGGCTTAGCGAGTCACGGTTACATCCGGTGGCGCGTACCGCGCCACCGGACCGTGCGGGTGACCAAGCTGGCGGCCCAGACTGCCAAGCTGAAGAGATCGCGCGGCGGGATGAGCCACGGCTCGTCTCGCCGTCCGTTTCCAAAGACGTAGCGTGCCGCCTCGTGCAGCGCCAAACGCAGCGTCGCGACCACAAGAAGAAGGCCGTAGGCGAGGGCATCGTGCGCGAGGACGGCGTATGCAAAGGCAAACGGCAGTGCGAACATCAGGAACGAGAAGACGTGGCCGGCGGGGGCTAGTCTGAAGTTCGTTCGAGCCCAGCGTACCTCGCGCAGCCACAGCGCGCGCAGGGTCGTTTCGGCGATGGTCGTGCGAACGACGTAGCGGGAGAGTTCGACGTCGAATCCGCGATCGGCGACGAGCTTGCCGAGGTTGTAGTCGTCGGCTAAATCCCCGCCGAGCGCTTCGAGGCCGCCGATCGCATCGAGGACGTTGCGGCGAACGGCCATCGTCGCTCCGAGGCAGAACTCCATCTTTGCCAGTGCGACGGCAACGAGCACCGATGGTGAAAACTCTTCTTCCGAACGCATGGCACCAAGTCGAGCGGCGAACGTGTCATTCGGGATCCCGCCGTAGAGGCAGGTGACTGTCCCGGTCCGTTCGCTCGAGAACGAAGCAGCGATCGCGCGCAGATAGTCGCGCCCGACCCAAATATCGCTGTCGGCGATGACGACCAGATCGCCGTGAGGTTCGGCGCCGGGTTTTGCGAGGTTTGCGATCTTTGGGTTCGCGATCCCAGGATTCTCGCCGTAAACGATTCGGATCGGCACGTGCGCGAAGTCGCGGGCGATCCGCGCGACGATCGGTGCGGCGGCATCCCGCTCGTCGTGCAGGCAGAAGACGACCTCGAAATCGGGGTACTCCTGGTCGCAAAACGAAGCCAGGCTTTCGTACAAACCGGGATCGGCGCCGTAGAGCGGCTTGAGAACGGAGATGCGCGGCGTTTCGGATCGATTGGCTATGCGGCGCCGCGTGAAACGCGCCAGCTGGTAAAGCGCGAGCGAAAGATACGCGGCTCCGGCCACGCTCGCGACCAGGAGAACGATCAAACGGCCAGCTCGCGATAGGTGACTTGGCCCGCGCCGCGCCGCGCGATGGCGTCGCGAACGCGCGACCCGGTAAGCGCGGCGAGTTCCGCAGCCCATTCGAAGTGTTCGGTCCCGGCATCCGCACCGGCAAACGGACCGGTCGCCGGGTGGAAGAGCATTTCGGTCACGCCGTCGGGGAGTGCGTCGATCATCCGCACGACCCGGTCTTCGGTCATGGCGCCGGGATCGTTTACGCCGAACGCGTAGTCGTTGCACGCGATGCCGGCCGCGCGCGCGCGCACGCGCATCAGCGCGAGCCACGGCTGGGTCAGCATCGAGTTCCCAAGCCGCTTGCGAAAGCCGTCGTTTCCGGCGGCGCGGTACGACAGTAGAAACGGCTCGCGCGGAATCCGAATTCCCGGCATCCCGTACTCTTTGCCGATTCGCAGCAGCATCGCAAAGATGGTCGGATGCACGTGCATGTGGCACTGCGCGTCGACGTGGTCCAGGCGCAAGCCGGTCGATGCAAAGCGCTCGAATTGCGCGCGAATCTCGGCCTCGAGCTGCTTGCGAATGCGAGGATGGAAGAAGAACTTGAAGCCGGCGGCAACGAGATCCGTTTGGAACTCGCCGCGTCCGCCGACCAGATCGGGAACACGGTCCGGCGGCAGCGCCGGCCGGCCGTTGACCAGCACCACGTGCAGGCCGACGCCGAGTTCGGGAAGGCGGAGCGCCCGTTCTACGGCGTCTTCGAATGCGGGGGCTGCGACCATGAGACTCGCCGCGCGGAGCACGCCCTGGCGGTGGGCTCGTTCGATGGCTTCGTTGACTTCCGGCGAGATTCCGAAATCGTCGCCGGTAATGATGAGTTGTCTCAGTGTGGATCCTTCTCGATAATGCCGCAGGCAAGATCGTCGGCGATCCAGATGAGCCGGCCGTCCGGCGGATTGACGATCTGCGCCGGGTACTTGATGGGGTCGATCGGATCTTCGTATACCGCGCAGAAGACCGCGGCCTTCTCGACGCCATCGAGTGCGAACGCGACCACGCGGCCGCCGTTGAGCACCTTCGGCGTCAACGTAATGCGCCACATGTCTTGCGACTGCGCGTAGACGGCGCGCACGAGCTCGTCGTTGTCGGTATCCGGCGGAGTCCCGGGGAACAGCGATGCGGTGTGGCCGTCGGGGCCGAGTCCGAGCAGGATGAGATCGAAGCGCGGAGAGTCGCCCAAGTTGGCACGCAGCAGCGCGGCGTATTCGGCGGCGGCTTCCGCAGGGTCGATCTCGCCGCGCATGCGATGCACGTTGGCCGGCGGGATCGCGACCGACTGGAGAAACGTCTTGTCGGCCATTCGATAGTTGGATTGCTCGTCGTCCGGCGGCACGCAGCGTTCGTCGCCGAAATAGACGTGGACGTCGGCCCAAGAGAGCGAGCTGCGAGCGGGTTCTTGGCCGAGCAGCGTGAACGCGGCGCGCGGCGTGTTTCCACCGGAGAGCGCGACATTGAACGAGCCGCGATCTTCCATAGCGGTTTGTCCGACTGCGATAAACAGTTCCGCCACGGCTTGCGCGACGCCCGCCGCATCGCGACAGAGCTGCAGTTCACCACGAGGCATGCGCTAGGAGTCCCTTCTCTTTTCGATCAGCTCGCCGGCGGCGAGCAGCGATTCTTGAAAAACGGTGTCGGTGTGGCCGGTCAGGATCGCGCGTTCCACCAACGCGGCGAGGTCGATGTTGTTGATCGGCCGGGCGCGACCGGGGTGCGTCTTTTCGCCGGTTACGCTGAGCATGATCGCTTCGGCCCGCTCGTCGTCGACCTCGGCAACGAACATCGTGTTCTCCGATGCTAGTTCGATCTTGAGGATGCGCCGCGGTAAACCCTTGCGAACGATTCCGATCTCGATCGGCTCTCCCATCGCGCTCGTGTAAAGGTTCCGCCCGGCGGCTTTCCAGCCGAGGCGGCTGGCCAGCCATCCGAACATGTAGACGGCTTCCGGATCGGATCCGCATGTAATCTCGACGCGGTTCAGCGCGAAGAGATCGTGGAACGTGGCGCTATGATCGAAAAACTGTGCGATCGCTTCTTGCCATGGATAGAGCCGCAGATAGGCAAGGTCCGTGATCGTCGCGGTACCCCGCTCGCGCGCGAACGCGGCGAGCTCGCGCAGTGCGTCGTCGTCGTAGGTAAGCACCGACGTGTTGAAGACGATCGTCCCGACGATCGGCGCAAGCTTTTCAAAGCGAGCGTCGGTCGTGACGCCGGTGGCCACCCAGATCAGGACGCGCGGCGCCTCGGGCAGCGCGAGCGCTCCGATCGCCGAAGGAAGCAGCTCGGGATCGATACCCCGGACGCCCAGTTCGACCCAGTCGCCGTTGCGTACGCACACATCGTGCTCCGGACATGACGAACCGACCATCCGCTGATCGTCGTCTTTGGTTCCGTCTAGGATGATCACGCGCGATGGATGTTTCACCGCCAGCATGTGAACGCGGTCGCAAACCCACCCGCCGACGACCTCTTCATCGAAGAACGCGACCACCGTCATGGTCGCGACCTTCATATCGGGGCTGTTCCGGCGTCGTTCCCTCAACTCGCCGATCACGGCGCGTAAGTCGACGTTCACCGGGCCGCTCTCACAACGTGCGCCAACCTGAGAAGAGTGAGTTCTCCGCGTCGGGGCCTTGACTTCCCGACGGATAGTTCGGGAAATCGAAGTCTTTGCTGCCGCGCCACACGTCGAGTATCGGCATGACCAGCTCCCACGCCCGCTCGACCGCGTCCCAGCGGGTGAAGAGCGTTTGATCGCCTCGCATCGCGTCGCCGATCAGACGCTCGTACGCAGGCGGCGACTCGACGCCGAAGCCCGTGCCGTAGTTGAAGTCCATATACACGCTGCGAACGTGATCCTTGGCTCCCGGCACCTTCGCCTCAAAGCGCATCGCGATGCCTTCGTCAGGCTGAATCTTGAGCACCAGGACGTTGGGTTCGATCGAATCGGTCGCTTCTCCGTAGAAGCGGTGCGGAATCGGATTGAACGTAACGGCGATCTCCGAGACTTTGCGGGCGAGCCGCTTTCCGGAGCGAAGGCAGAAGGGAACGCCGGCCCACCGCCAGTTGTTGATGAAGAACTTCACGGCGGCGAACGTCTCGGTATTCGAATCGGGCTTGACGTCGTCTTCCTCGCGATAGCCGCGCACGGCTTGACCTGCCACGCTGCCCGGGCCGTACTGGCCGCGTACCGACATGCCGGCGACTTTGTCGTGCGTCGGCGGCTCGATCGCCGAGAGCACCTTGTACTTCTCGTTGCGAATCGCATCCGCATCCGCGCTGATCGGCGGCTCCATTGCGACTAGGGCGAGCAGGTTGATGACGTGGTTTTGAATCATGTCGCGCAGCGCGCCCGCGTTGTCGTAGTATCCCCCGCGCTCTTCCACACCAAGGGTTTCCGCCGCGGTGATCTGGACGCTTTGTACGTAGTTGCGATTCCAGATCGGTTCGAAGATCGTATTAGCAAAGCGCAGTGCCATGATGTCCTGCACCGGCTCTTTGCCGAGGTAGTGATCGATGCGGTAGATCGATTTCTCCGGGAACACCTTCTCGATCGCCGTCTGCAGCGCGCGCGCCGTATCGAGGTCGGTGCCGAACGGCTTCTCGACGATGATGCGCGTGTACCCGACCGTATTATTTGCCGGGTCCAGGTTTGCGGCTTTCAAATGCTTGACGATTTCGGGAAAGACCGGCGGCGGCGTCGACAAGTAGAAGAGGTGGTTGCCGCCGGTCTTGAGATCGGCGTCGTTCTGCGCGAGTTTTTCCTTGAGCTGGATGAAGTGCTTCGTGTCGCTGAAATCCGCCGTGATATACGAAATTCGCTTGGAAAAGTCGTCCCACATTCCGCCGCTCGGCTTTTGATCGGGCGGCGAGAACTGCATCAGCTGATCGAAGCAGTACTTGCGGAACGCGTCGTCGTCGTATGCGGAGCGCGAAAAACCGATCAGCGCAAAATCGGCCGGCAGCGTGCCGTTCAAGCGCATCGAGTAGATGGCCGGCAGCAGCATTCGTTTGAACAGGTCGCCGCTGGCTCCGAAGAAGACGATCGTGCACGGGGTCGTGATGCGCTCGCTCGGGAGGCCGTCGCGCAGCGGATTGGATTGCCCGTTGGCGCCGACCGTGACCGAGGCGGTCATGCGCGAACCGCCAGCGCTTCGTCGACCGCGGCGATCAGTGCCCGCAACGCCGGTTCCAGATCGCCCTTGAGGTGAACGCGTACGCCGCGGCGGTTGCGCTTGTCGAGCGACTGCCAGTCGCCCAACGCTTGCGCCGCCAGCAGCGTGCGGAAGCCCGCGTTCATACCCGGGATCTGCGGATCGTCCGGATCGTCGAAGGTGATCTGCATGATGACGACTTGGTCCGGGCCGCCTTTGTGCAGCTGGCCGGTCGAGTGGAGGAAGCGAGGTCCGAAACCGACCGTGGTCGCGACCTTGCGCGCGTCGCGGACCTTCACGCGCAGATCGCGCAAGAGATCCTCGTGCGTTTTGTTCCGCGCGATATACGCCGTGATTGCGTTGTAGTCGCCCTCTTTGAGCTCGCCGAGGAGCGCGGCCAACGCTTGCACGGGAGTCTTGGCGGCAATCAGCTTGCTGCCGGAGAGATACGTCAGATCGAAGCGTTCGCCCGAAACGTCGGCCGCCGGCTCCGAGAACTTCCCGTTTTTGGCATATTGCTCGAGCAGCGCGACCGTATTGTCTTTGGACTCTTGAACGTTGGGCTGATCGAACGCATCGATCTGCAGGATCGACCCTGCAGCGGCGACTGCAATCTCCCACAGGTAGAACTGCTCGCCAAGATCGTACTCGTCGTTCATCGCCAGGCGAATGACCGGATGGCCCGCCGCCTCGAGCGCTTTGAGTTTCTCGTCGACGCCCGGTTCCGGCTCCGGCATATTCGCGCCCACATAGACGAAGAGACGGTCGTTCGAGTAGACGCTGGGATCGCCGAGCGGCTCGCCGGCGACCGGAACGATACCCTTGCCGTTTTTGCCCGTTGATTCAGCGATGAGCTGCTCCGCCCAGTCGCCGAACGTACGAACGTCCGGGTGCGTAACGATCGTCACCTTGTTTCGGCCGTTGACGGCCAGGCCGCCCATCGCCGCACCGAAGCGCACGCCGGGCGCCGTGCGCGGATCGACGGTGCGGTCGTTGGCATGCATGGCGCCGAGCGCCCGATCGAGCAGCAGGTTCACGTCGTAGCCGGCGATCGCCGCCGGCACGGTACCGACGTACGACAGCGCCGAATAGCGTCCGCCGATGTTCGGATCGTTGTCGTAGCAGGCAACGAAGCCGGCTTCTTTGGATTCGGCTTCGAGCGGCGATCCCGGATCCGTGATCGCGATGAAGTTGCGGCCCGCAACCGTCGCGCCGAGCGACTTTACGACTTTGTCTTGGAAGTAGTCCAGGAACGCATTCGGCTCGGTGGTCGTGCCGCTCTTGCTCGAGATGATGAAGAGCGTTTGAGGAATGTGGATCTTCTCTTCGAGTTCTTTGATCTGCTGCGGGCACGTCGAATCGAGCACGTACAGGTCGGGCAGGTCTTCGCCTTCCTGGCCGAAGATCTCACTCATCACGTCCGGCGCGAGCGAACTGCCGCCCATGCCGCACACGACGGCGGATTCGAACTTCTGCCCCATCTCGTTGCCGAAGGCCGTGAGATTCGGCACCGATTCGAGCATGTGCTGCGCGATGTCCAGCCATCCGAGCGACTTCTTCACGATCGCGGCCACGGCCGGGTCGGCCGACCACAGCGTCGGATCGTGCGCCCACAGCCGCTTGAGAAAGTCGGCTTTGGCCAGCGTATCGAGCGCGGCATCGTAGTGCGCCTGTGCCGAGTTCATCGAGAGCGCGACGCGCTCATGGCCGGACTCGAGCAGCTTCTGCTTGTACACGATCGCGCCGAGCAGCGCCGCGAACGAATCGCAGAACGACGAGACGCCCTCGGTTTGCAGTTTGACGCAGACGTCGAAGAGCGAAATCTTCGCGTCGGCGAGTGCTTGTAGATCGGCGCGTGCCGCATCGAGCCCGCTCTCGACGGTGTCGGGGACGACCTTCCCGTGATCGAGCAGCGCGTCCATCGTATTGGGCGGCATCGTGTTGACGGTCTCCGGGCCGACGACCGTCTCGACGTACATGAGGTCGGGGTACGCAGGGTTCTTCGTCGAGGTCGAAGCCCACAATGGGCGCTGCGCGACGCCGCCTAATTTGCGAATGGGAGCGAACTCGTCCCCTTCGAAAATCTCGCGGAACTTTTGATACGTCATCTTCAAACCGGCAACGCCGGCTTTGCCGAGGAGCCCCTGCAGCTTCTCGCCTTTGGCGATGTGTTCGTTGATGATGGCGTCGACGGCCGTATCGATGCGGCTGACGAACACCGAGTTAACCGAGCGGACCTTGTCGACCGGCTTGTTCTCGGCCACCCGCCGCTGCAGACCTTTCGCATAAGCGCGCGCCGCCTTCTCGTACATGTCGGTCGAGAAGATCAGCGTAACGTTGATGTTGATGCCTTCGTAGATGCACTCTTCGATTGCCGGAAGGCCTTCTTTCGTGCCCGGGATCTTCACCATCAAGTTCGGGCGCGCGACGCGAGCCCACAGCTCCTTGGCCATCGCGATCGTGCCCTGCGTGTCATGCGCGAGCAGCGGTGAGACCTCGAGACTCACGAAGCCGTCGTTTCCGCCGGCAGAATCGAAGACGACTCGGAACTCGTCGCAGGCGCTCTGAATGTCTTGGATCGCCAGATCCCAGAATAGCGCGTCGGCGCTTTTCTCCGAGCCCACGAGGCTGCGAAGCTGGGCGTCGTAGTCGTCGCTAGCGCCGATCGCCTTTTCGAAGATCGTCGGATTGCTGGTCATTCCCCGCAGCCCTTTTTCGATCAGGCGCTTGAGTTCGCCCGACGCAAACATGCTGCGCCTCACGTTGTCGAGCCAAACGCTTTGGCCGGCGGCGAGAAGCTCTTGCAGTTGGTTACTCACGAATCTCTCCTAGCGGGTTGCGAGTGCGAACGTATCGATAGCGAGTTGTGCGATGTTGTCGGGCGTGAACCCGAACGTCTTTGCCAGAACCGCGGCCGGCGCCGATGCGCCGAAGTGGTCGATGCCGAAAGCGATGCCGCGGTCGCCTACGTAGCGCGACCACCCGAGCGTCGCTCCGGCTTCGATCGACATACGTGCCGTCACCGTCGGCGGCAAAACCAAGTCCTTATAGGCCTGCGTTTGCGCGTCGAAGAGTTCCCACGAAGGCATCGACACGACGCGTACGCGCCGCCCCTTCGCGTCGAGGAGCTTTTTCGCATCGATCGCGAGCGAGACTTCGGAACCGGTCGCGATGAGAATGAGGTCGGGTTTCCCGCCGTCCGCCTCGGCAATGACGTACGCACCTTTCGAGACGGCGGCATCCCGTTTGCCGAGGAACGGCAGTTTCTGACGCGTGAGCACCAAGGCCCACGGCGCGTGCTCCGCGGCGATCATCAGCTTCCACGCCTCGAGAACCTCGAGCGAGTCCGCCGGACGCACCACGACGCAGTGCGGCGTCGCGCGCAGCATCGCAAGCTGCTCGATCGGCTGATGCGTCGGCCCGTCTTCGCCGAGGAAGAACGAATCGTGCGTAAAGACGAACAGCGTGTGGATTTCCGAGAGTGCCGCGAGCCGAAACGCCGGCTTGCAATAGTCGAGGAAGTTGAAGAAGGTCGCTCCGAACGGCAGCAGCGCGCCGTGATAGGCGATGCCGTTGTTGACGGCGGCCATGCCGTGTTCGCGCACGCCGAAGTGAATGTTGCGGCCCTCATAGTTGTTGGGTTCGAAGTCGCCGCACCCTTTCATATACGTCTTCGTCGATGGATCGAGATCGGCGGAACCGCCCACGAGTTCCGGCAGGCTCTGCGCGATTGCGTTCATCACGATACCGCCGGCGTCGCGCGTTGCCAGCGCTCCGTTCGATTCGTCGAACGACGGCCACGGCAGATCCGCCGGACGCTTCCCCGCAATCATGCGCTCGAGTTGCGCGGCCTCGGTCGCATTCGCGGCTTTCCATGCATCGTAGAGCCTCTGCCACGCCGCTTCGAGGTCCTTACCTTTGCCGATCGCTTCGCGATAGAACTTCAGCACGTCGTCGGGAACGAAGAAGTCCGGCTCGAGCGGCCAGCCCAGTTCTTCCTTAGATTTCTTTACGTTCTCGGGGCCGAGCGGTTCGCCGTGCGCGAGATACGAATCTTGGCGCGGCGAGCCGAACCCGATATGCGTACGCACGGCGATGATCGATGGGCGGTCGGTGACATTCTTCGCCACTTGGATCGCCTGATCGATGGTCGCGACGTCGTTGCTGTGGTCGACGTCGACGTACTGCGTGTGCCAGCCGGCCGAGTCGAACCGGACGATCGGGTCGTCGGTCAGGGTGACGTCGGTTGGGCCGGCGAGCGAGACGTGATTGTCGTCATAGAAGAAGATCAGTTTGCCGAGCTTGAGGTGGCCGGCCAGCGAGATCGATTCCTGGCTGATGCCTTCCATTAGGTCCCCGTCGCCGCAGAGGCAGTAGGTGTAATGATCGACGATCGCCTGGTCGGGAGTATTGTAGACGGCCGCGAGGTGCGCTTCGGCGATCGCCATGCCGACTGCATTGCCGACTCCCTGGCCCAGCGGCCCGGTGGTCGCTTCCACGCCGGGCGTCCGGCCGAACTCCGGATGTCCGGGCGTCTTCGAATCGAATTGCCGGAAGTTCTTGAGGTCGTCGAGGCTCACGTCGTATCCCGTGAGATAGAGGAGCGCGTAGAGCAGCATCGAGCCGTGGCCGGCGGACAGCACGAAACGGTCGCGGTTGAACCAGTGCGGGTCCGTCGGGTTGAACCGGAGGTGGCGGGTAAAGAGGGTGTAGGCAAGCGCAGCGCACCCCATCGGCAGCCCAGGGTGACCGGAGTTGGCTTTCTGGACGGCGTCGACTGCTAGAAAACGAATCGCGTTGATGCGTTGCTCGTCGGCCGGGGAATTCGGCACAATCTCTCCTTAACGGTCGGGTTCGAATAGAGAACGCTGCCCCCGGTTGGAGGGATGAGGGGACTTCGCTCTCCGGTGGGTTTTCCTTACCACAATCCACGCTCTTGATAACCTGGCCGAGCGCGTGATAGGTTCCGTGTGAGGACAGCATGCCGACGACGCCTTTGCCGATTCCCCAGACGAAGCCCGCGACCGAGTTCATCGACGGCCGTTTGGCGCAAAAGATGAGCCCGTTCGGGCTTCATGCGCGCGTGCAGCGCGTCGTCGCGGCAGCGCTCGGCGACTGGTCGGACGAGCGCGGACGCGGACGCGTCGGCACGGAATGGGACTTTGATTTAACGCCTACCGGCGGGCGAACGAATCGCTTGGTGCCCGACGTTGCGTTTCTTTCATACGATCGCGTTCCGTACGAGGATGAGGCCGCAGCGCAGGTTCCGATCGTCGCGCCCGATGTGGCGATCGAGATTTTATCGCAAGGTCAAACGCTTGAGAACTCGGAACGGCGGATCTCGATTTTTCTCGCGTGCGGCGCGAAACTGATCGTCCTGCTCGATCCGCGCAGGGAAGTCGCCTGGCTCGTCGATGCTGCCGGCTCGCGGGAATTGGCCAACGATGGCGCGATCGAGCACGCATCGATGCCCGGCTTCCGGTTGCCGCTCGCTCGCTGCTTCGAGCGGATTCCCCCAGGCGGCCGCCGCTAGAGATTCGGGCAGATGACCGCGCGGCCGTCGAGCGTGCCTTGGCGCATTGCGGTGAATGCGTCGGCCGCCCGATCGAGCGGGTAACGCGTGACGTGCGCTTTGATCTTGCTCGCCTTCGCCAGCGCGATCGTTTCGCGTAGATCGGACAGGGTGCCGTAGAACGTCATCATAACGCGAACTCCGTAGGGGATCGCTTCCTGACGTACCGGCATCGTTCCGCCGCCGAGTCCGACGATGGTGATCGCGCCATCGGGCCGCACGACTTTACGAGCCAGATCCATCGTGCTCTGTACGCCGACGAAATCGAATACGGCGTCCACGCCGCGGCGATCGTTCAGCGCGCGCACGGCCTTTATCGCGTCGTCGCCGGCGAGGACGACCTCATCGGCTCCCAGCGATCGCGCGCTTTCGAGTTTTGCGGGATTCGATTCGACGACGATCACGCGCGATGCGGAGATCGCCTTGACGATTTGAATCGCCAAGTGTCCTAAGCCGCCGGCGCCGATAACGAGCGCCGTTGCGCTCGGAACCAGCAGGTCGCGCGCCCGCGCGATCGCGTGGTAAGCGGTAATGCCGGCATCGGCCAGCGGGGCAACGTCGTGCGGATCGAGGTCGCCGATCGGCACCAAGTAGCGCGCGTTCGGCACGATCACGTGGGAGGCCATCGCGCCCTCGAGCCCAAGTCCCGGTCCGCGCATGCCGGCGGAACTGCAGTAGTTCTCGCTTCCGCGGCGGCAGTTGTCGCACGCTCCGCAGCCCCACGCACAGTAAACGGCCACGGAATCGCCCGGCGCGATACCCGAAACGCCCTTGCCGAGTGCCTCGACCCATCCGGTGATTTCATGGCCGAGGGTAAACGGGAGGGGCCACATCAGTTTGCCGGCCGTCGCCAGCGACTCCACCAGCAGATCCGAGTGGCACGCACCGGCACCCGCAACGCGTAAAAGGAGCTCACCCTCTCGCGGCTCGGGCATCGGTACGTCATCGAGTCTCATACCGTCGGGGAAGATGCGAAAGGCTTTCATGCCCGCGCCTTCGCCTTTCGGCATGGTCTCCCCGTCGGTGCGACGTACCGTAGGGCCGATGAGTATCGAGGAACTGCAGTCCCGGATCGAAGCGCTGGTACGCGGCGAAGGAAACGTTCGTGCGCGCGAGGGTCGCGTCGTCGACGATGCGATCGCACTGCTCGACGAAGGCGTCCTGCGCGTCTGCGAACCGATCGACGGGCAGTGGGTGACGAACGTCTGGGTCAAACAGGCGATCTTGCTGTCGTTTGCACGCTGGGATGCGCAGTGGATGGGCGACCGCGAGCGCGACGCGCTGGTATACTTCGATAAGCTTCCGGTAAAGAAGAACTACAAAAAGCTCGGCGTTCGCTGCGTCCCGCCCGGCGTTGCGCGATACGGCAGCTTTCTTGGCCGCGGCGTAATCCTGATGCCCAGCTTCGTGAATATCGGCGCCTACGTCGACGAAGGCACGATGATCGACACGTGGGCGACGGTCGGATCGTGCGCGCAGATCGGCAAGGGCGTGCATCTCTCCGGCGGCGTCGGCATCGGCGGCGTTCTCGAGCCGCCGCAGGCGATGCCGGTGATCGTCGAAGACGGTGCGTTCGTCGGCTCGCGCTGCATCGTGGTCGAAGGCGTTCGCGTCGAGCGCGAAGCCGTACTGGGGGCGGGCGTCGTGCTGACCGCCAGCACGCCCATCGTCGACGTGCGCGGAAGCGAACCCGCGACGACGAAAGGAACCATTCCCGCGCGCGCGGTGGTTATTCCCGGCACGCTGCCAAAGCGATTTCCCGCGGGCGAGTTCGGGACGCCCTGCGCGCTGATCGTCGGCGAACGCTCCGAATCGACCGACAAAAAAACGTCGCTGAACGCGGCGCTGCGTGATTTCGAGGTTGCCGTATGAATCCACGCGTGCTCGAGATTCCGAGTTCTCTCATCCGGGCGGTCGCCGCGAAGAAGAAGCCGACCTCGATCGATCTCGGGCTGGGCGAACCGTCGCTCGCGCCGAATTTGGAACACTTCACGTTCGCGATGGAAGCGGTCGCCAAGCACGGCATCAAGTACAGCGCCAACGCGGGCAATCACGATCTGCGCGAATCGATCGCGCGCTACTACCACTATCCAGACATGCATAGCGCCGGCAACGTTTGCGTGACGACCGGGTCGCAAGAAGCGATGTACGTCACCCTCAAGACGCTGCTCGACCCGGCCAAAGATGAACTGCTGGTGGTCGAGCCGGCGTTTCCGTCCTACGTAAAAATGGCGACGCTCGAAAACGTCGCGGTGCGTTCGGTGCCGATGCTCGAAGACGACGATTTCGGGATAGACGCGGACCGCATCCTCGCTGCGATCGGCGACAAGACCCGCGCGATCGTGATTTGCTCGCCGTCCAATCCGACGGGTCGCATCCTATCGCGGGGCCAAGCGGAACTGCTGGTTCGCGGGCTCGCCAAGCGCGGCGGCGCACCGATATGGCTGATTCACGACGAGATCTATCGCGAGCAGACCTTCACGACCGATGCCGCATATTTGGCCGAGGTCTATCCCTACACGATCGTCACCAACTCGCTCAGCAAGAGCAACGCGCTTACCGGTCTGCGCCTTGGGTGGATCCTGGCGCCGCACGCGTTCGTCGAGCAGGCCATCAAAGCCCACGCCTGGGTGACGTCGTGCGCCGATAGTTTCGCGCAGAACGTCGCGCTGCACGTCTTTACGACGCTCGAGGGTGTGCGCGAACACGCTCCGTGGTATATCGAGCAGCGAACGGCGGTCGCCGCTGCCCTGCGCGAGAGCCGCCTGCGCGCACTGCCCATCGACGGCAGCTTCTACGCCTGCGTTCGCTTGCCCGACGGTATGGGCTCGCTCGACGCAGCCATGGAGCTGATCGAAAACTACGACGTATTGGCGATCCCCGGCGCGGCGTTCGGCCCAACGTTCGAATCGTGGCTGCGTTTGAGCTGGGTCGCGCCGGTCGACCGCGTACGCGAAGGCATCTCACGCATCGAGGCCTATTGTGCGCGCTAGCGTGCATCGCATCTTTGCTGCGAGCTGCATCGCCGCGATCCTCGTCGCCTGCGCTCCGCACGTGCCCTTCGCGCTCTCGAACGACGACAAGTCACGCTTTCAAGAGAATGTGCTGCGCGTCGACGTTCCGGGCCACGACCCGATGATCTTCGGGATGAACGACTGCATCGTCTACAAGGCCAAGACGGCACACGACGACATCGTCGGGTGGGACGTCGTCCTGGCCTCGGATTGGGGCCAAAGCAGTTATCCCAAGTGGATGACCGGCTGCACGTCGGAAAGCATCAAGTACGACGGCAAGTACGTCGTCGTCGACATGTGCGCCCAAGCCCTCGGAGCCGGCGGCGGCTGCGCCGGCGGCGGCGGAACCTACCGCAGCCGCAAAGGCGACGCTACAAGCTGGGAAGTCCCAGACGGCGGCAAGCGCTGGAGTCCGCTGCACAAATAACGTGCAACCCCACGCACTCCGACGGAGATTACTGACGGCATGAATATTGGAATTCTAGGAAGCGGCGATGTCGCCAAAGCCCTCGCCGCCGGTTTTCTGCAGCGCGGAGATACCGTCATGCTCGGAACGCGCGAACCCGAAAAGCTCGCAGCGTGGAAAGCAACCGCCGGAGCGAACGCAAGCGTCGGCTCGACCGCACAAACCGCCGAGTTCGGCGAAATCATCGTCCTCGCAACAAACGGCTTGGCAACCCTCGAGGTCATCGAAGCAGCCGGCGAAGGCGCCTTCGCCGACAAGATCGTCATCGACGCAACCAACCCAATTCGCATAGGCGACGAAGGCCCCTACCTCGCCATCGGCTTCGACGACTCCCTCGGCGAGCGCATCCAAAACGAAATACGCCGCGCACACGTCGTCAAAGCCTTCAACACGGTCGGGTCCGCAGAAATGGTCGATCCAAAATTCGCCGGCGGGCCCCCAACAATGTTCATCGCGGGCGAAAACGACGCCGCAAAAGCCCAAGTAACAACAATTCTGCGCGACTTCGGCTGGGAAACCGCCGACCTCGGCGGCATCCACGCATCCCGCTATCTCGAACCAATGTGCTTCGCCTGGCTAGCCTACGGAATGAAAACCGGAACCTGGCACCACGCCTTCAAATTGCTAACCTAAAGACTTTGCAGCGACCCGAAGCGTAAAAACCTTTGCGTTTCGAGGGCGGTGCATCGTGCGTCCGGGCGATTTCTGATTTTTTCAAAAAAGCCCGGAGGGCGTACTTCCTTTGAAGTTTTGAAAAAACGGTTAAGTAGAAAAAGCCATGGATTGCTTTTTCGAGCGGTCGCCCGGACGCACGATGCACCGCCCTCGAAACATCGAGGTCTTTACAAGCCCACCCAAACGGTTTGCACGTTCACAAACTCATGCACGCCATACAGCGAAAGCTCGCGCCCGTAGCCACTCTTCTTAATGCCACCGAACGGCAGACGCGGATCGCTAGCCACCATGCCGTTGATAAACACGGCGCCCGCTTCGACTTTCGGTGCCAGGGCTTCGGCCGCTGCGGTGTCGCGCGTCCAAATGCTGAAGCCTAAGCCGTAGCTAGATTTGTTGGCTAGCGCGACCGCATCGTCTGCGTTCTTCGCGCGGATAACCGCAGCCGCCGGCCCGAACGTTTCTTCGTCGAAGAGGCGCATGCCGGGGACGACGTCGCCGACGATCGTTGGTTCGTAGTAGTTTCCGGGCCGGTCGATGGGTCGTCCGCCGAGTGCGATCTTTGCGCCGGCGTCGACGCTCTGCCGGATCTGCTCGTGCAGCGTTTTCAGCAAGTCGCCGCGCGCGACCGGGCCGATTTGCGTCGTTTCATCCGTGGGATCGCCGATTTTTTGTGCGCGGGTCAGCTCGACGAAGCGGTCGAGAAATGCGTCGTAGACGGAGTTCTCGACGATGAAGCGCTTGGCGGCGATGCAGCTTTGGCCGTTGTTTTGAAAGCGCGCCGTGACGGCGGTTTGTGCCGCGCGTTCGATGTCGGCGTCGGCGAGGACCACGAATGCGTCGGAGCCGCCGAGTTCGAGTACGCATTTCTTGAGGGCCGCACCCGCGGCCGACGCGACGGCGACGCCGGCGCGTTCGCTGCCGGTGAGCGTCACGGCCGAGATACGCGGATCGGCGATGCGTTCGTCGATCTCTTCATTGCTTACCAGCAGCGCGGTAAAGAGGCCCGCGGGCGCCCCGGCCTCGTGGAAGACGCGCTCGATTTCGAGCGCGCATCGCGTGGTGTTGTCGGAGTGCTTCAGCAGCACGGCGTTGCCGGCGAGAATCGCGGGCGCCGCGGCGCGAAAGACCTGCCAGTATGGATAGTTCCACGGCATGATCGCGAGCAAGGTTCCGAGCGGACGGAACGCGACGTAACTGCGCGAGGCGCTCGACGGCGCGTCGACGTCGGCGAGCATGGCCGGACCTTTCTCGCAGAAGAACTCGCAGCACCAGGCGCACTTGTCAATTTCGGCACGCGCCTGAACGATGGGTTTGCCCATCTCGCGCACCGCGGTCATCGCCAGCTCCTCGCGCAGTTCGCGAAGTTTCGCGGCGGTTGCCGTCAGCAGCGCGGCGCGATCGTCGACGCTGGTCTTCGCCCACACGCGCGCGGCGGTTTCCGAGGCGGCGAGCTTCGCGTCGACTTCGCGCGCATCCATATAGGGCAGACGCTCGAGCGCCGCGCCGTTCGTCGGGTCGATAGTGCAGATCATAAGCCGCTCTGCGACCACGGGCCGCTCGGACCTGCATAGACTTGAACCAGACGGTCGGGTTTGATGTAGGTCTTTGCTACCCGCTGGACGTCGGCGACCGTGATCCTCGCGAAGCGCTCGTTGAGCGTCCGGTAGTAGTCGAGCGAGAGACCGTAGGTCGCGATGTCGAGGAGCTGCTCGGCCTGCCCTTCGGTAGACGCTTCGTCGAGCAAGGCGTCGCTGACGAGCCGCCCTTTAGCTTCGTCCAGCTCGGTTTGCGTCACGGGTTCGTTCTGCATGCGCGTGAGCTCCTGACGGACGAGTTTCACCGCTTGCACCATACGCTGGGGGCTGGCATTGAGCTCCACGCGGAAATCGCCGCGATCGTCGTTGGCATCGAGAGCGCTGTCGACGCTATACACCAAGCCGCGCTTCTGACGCAGTTCTTGCCATAGCCGCGACTCGAACGATCCCGAGCCGCCGAGGATTTGGTTGAGGACTTGGAACGTATCGTAGTCGGCGTTCGAACGGGACACGGCGGGCTGCCCGAGGCGCACGTAGACTTGATTGGAATCGGTTCCGATGAAGTCGTGCCCTTTGGACGCCGGCGGCATCGCCATTAGATGCGCGTCCGGTTTCGGCCCCACTGCCTGCCATCTTCCGAAGGCCGCTTCGAGGGCTGCGCGGACCCGCTCGGGCGACAGGTTGCCGACGACGGCGATGCTGGTGAGATCCGGACGCCAATATTTCGCAGCGTACGCGCGCAGATCTTCGCGCGTGATGCTGTTGACGCTCTGCGGCGTCGCCTTTCTCAAGCTCGGATCGTCCGACGCGAGCAGCAGTTCTTTGTAGGCGCGATCGATCATCACGCCGGAGACGCTTTCCTCGGTCTGCAGGCTGTTTGCGAGCTGGCCGCGTTCGATCGAAAACCACGGTTCCGCAAACGAGGGATGCGCCTCGCCGTCGGCCACGACGGCGACGATCTTTTCGAAGTCGGCGATCTGTCCGTGGGCCGAGAAACTTTCCCCGGTCGTGACGAACGCGCCGAGTTCGTCCGTCGTCTTGCGCCGCAGCGCGAATGGATACGCGTCGCTTCCGTAATCGGCAACGCTCGAGCCCAAACGTACGATCCCTTCTTTTCCGGGCGGCGCGAACGCCGGCGAGGAATCGATTTGGCCACTGATAACGAACGTCGGACGATCGGTTTTCTGCTGCACCAGAACGCGCAGGCCGTTCGAAAGCGTAAAGGAGACCGGCGCGAGCGGACTCCGCGCCGTGCTGGGAACGCGAACGGCGCTGGCAATCCAGGCCGGAACGACGACGGGTCCGTTGGGAACGCGCTTGGAGAAGTCATCGCTGGCGCTGGCATCGCTTTTCTGCGAACTGCCCTTCGGCGGCGCGTCGTTTGGACGCAAGTGTCCGATCACGTTCGGCTTCGCCAGGTACCTTTTCGCAGTCGCGAGCAGATCGGCCGGCGTTAGCGCCGCGAGGCGATCGTCTTCGCTCTGCACCTTCTCGTTGATGATGCCGTAGGTGTAGCCCGCGAGCGAGCCGAGGCCTTCGACCGAATCGGCCGAGTAGATGCGCTCCGCAATCGTCAGACGCTTTGCGGCGGTAACGAGGTCCGGATCGAATCCGTTCAAGAGCACCTGATCCATCGTATTTTGAAAGACGCGCTGAGCCTCGTCGCTCGTATGACCCGGGTTGAGGATGATGAAGACGTTGAGCAGGCCGCCGCGCACCTGCGTGTCGGCGTTGGCTTCAATCCCGAGCGCGATGTTCGTCTGCACCAGCGATTGGTAGAAGGGCGAACGCTGGTTTTCGATCAGCGTCGCAAGCGTGCTGACCGCCGGTTCCCCGGCTTCGGTATCGCCGGGAATCGCGTAGGCGAGGTCCAGGACCTCGAACGGAAAGGGGAAGGCGGCCTCGACCGTCTTGCCGGTTGCGGCAACCGGCGACGTCGTCGGTTTCGGCGGGAGCGGACGCGACGGAATGTCGCCGAAGTACTGCTTCGCCTTCGCAAACGCGGTGGTGTGGTTGACGTCGCCGGCGATCACGAGCGTGGCGTTGTTCGGCGCGTACCATTCGCGATAATATTTGCCGATATCGGCGACGGTCGCATTCGCAACGTCGTTGCGCTCTCCGACCGGCGTTCGGCCGGTGGGCTGATTCGGATACGCGGCCGCGCGCACGCGCGAGAGAAGGTCGAAGAACGGCGAGCTCGCGTCGCCGTCGAGTTCGTTGAGAACCGCCCCGCGTTCGACGGCCCAATCCTGCGCGCGCAGCGCGAGGTGCGCCATGCGATCCGATTCGACGCCGAGCCCGACGTCGAGTTTGTCCGACGGCATCGTGAAATAGAGTTGAGTATAATCGTAGGTCGTCTCGCCGTTCATCCGCGCGCCCATGCGCGCGACGATGTCGTCCAAGCCGCCGGACGAAATCTCGGGCGTTCCGCGAAACGACATGTGCTCGAGTGCGTGCGCGAGCCCGGTCTTGCCCGGCGTTTCGTCGAGCGAGCCGAAACCGTACCAAATCGCGGTCTGGACGACGGGTGCCGAATGGTCCTCGGCAACCACGACGCGCAACCCATTTTTCAGCGTCGTCGTATAGATGCCGGCGTCGCCGGGGCCGTTGACTTGCGATCGGGCGGAAGCGGTGGCGCCGATCAACAGGGCCAGCGACAAGACCGAGACGAGAAGGGTTCTCAAAGCGATGTAACTCCCAGGTAATATGCTGCCGCCGATTCGACGGCGGCGCGCGGCAGAAGGCCGATCAGTTCGCCGCGGACGACCTCGATATCGCGTTCCGCCGCGAGTCTCCGGATCGTCTCGACAACCCGGTGTAGCGGCGTCGCGCGGTAGTCCGTGACATTGAGCGAGACCTGTACCCGGTTCTCGCCGAGGCGGAAGGCGAGCGCGCGGAGCGTTCGCAGCCCGCCATCCCGTTCGCGGAGCATATGGGCGATAGCCTTCGCAGCGTGCAGGTCGCCGGTTGCCAGCTCCACGTTAAAAGCAATCAACACGTCCCGCGCGCCGATTGCGATCGCGCCCGCCGTCTCATGTTTAGCGACGCCGCCTTCGTCCGGCCGGCGTTCCGCTTGCGTGAAGCGCGCGTCGAGCCCCTCGAACTGGCCGCGCCGCACGGATGGAAGCAGCCGGTTTTCCGGACTGCGCGCCGCAGCCCCATAGTAAAAGGATGGAATACCGTAACGTTGCCAGATCGCGGCGCCGGCACGGTGCGCCAGCTCCGTGGCGTCTTCAAGCGTCGCCTCCCCCAGCGGAACGAACGGCAGCACGTCGAGCGCGCCAATACGCGGATGTTCGCCGCGATGCACCCGCAGGTCGATGCGCTCGACGGCCACGCCCGCCAGCGCGACCGCGGCGGCAACGACCTCATCGCCACTGCCGGCGATCGTGAGGACGGATCGATTATGAGCCGCATCGCTCGTGCGGTGCAGCACCCGCGCGCCGGTCCGATCGACCGCTTCGATCGCCGCATCGATCGTCGCATCGTCGCGCCCCTCAGAAAGATTGGGAACGATTTCAAATGACACTACGTGTCATCCTGAGCGTAGCGAACGCAGTGAGCGAAGTCGAAGGACCGCTACGAAGGAAGGACCCGTCGGATGCAGGCGGTTCTTGGGAAGCGATCCTTCGACTACGGCGGTGCGCGCCTACGCTCAGGATGACAGTAATCATCCCAATGCTTCGTGGATTGCTTCGCCGATGTCACGGGCGTTGGCTGGGGAGATGACGCGGCGGTAGCCGAGTTTGCGCGCTTCGGCTTCGCGGCGGTCGCCGCTGCCGACGTTGCGAAGTTCGCCGGAGAGTCCGAGTTCGCCGAACGCCGCGAGGTCCGAGGGCAGCGGGCGGTTGCGAAACGACGATGCGATGGCGAGCGCTATGCCGAGATCGATTGCGGGCTCGTTGACGCGCAACCCGCCGGCGACCGACGCGTAGACGTCTTGCGTCCCGAGATTCATGCCGGCGCGGCGTTCGAGCACGGCGAGGATCATCGAGAGCCGGGCTTGATCGAGATTGTTGGCGAGGCGTCGCGGCGTGCCGTAGCTCGTTTCCCCGACGAGGGCCTGCACTTCGATCAGTAGCGGGCGCGAGCCGACGATGGATGCGGTGACGCATGATCCGCTCGGGCGATCGCCGCGTGCGCCCAAGAAGAGCTCCGACGGATTGCTGACCTCGCGCAGCCCCGAGTCGTGCATTGCTAAGACGCAGATTTCGTCGATGGAGCCGAAGCGGTTCTTATAGGCGCGCAGAATGCGGTACTCGCCGTTGGATTCGCCTTCGAAGTAGAGCACGGTGTCGACCAGATGTTCGAGGAGGCGGGGTCCGGCGATCGCGCCGTCTTTGGTGACGTGTCCGACGATGAACGTCGCGCAGCCGGTGCGTTTCGAAAACTCGACGAGCGCCTGCGTACAGTCGCGTACCTGCGTCACGCTGCCGGCATACGATTCCGATTCCGGCAGCCACACCGTTTGAATCGAGTCGATGACGACTGCGACCGGTGTGCGCCGCTCGAGGACGTCGAGAACGGCGCGCAGATTTGTCTCGGCGAGCACGAGCAGCCGTTCGTTGTCGCCCCGTGCGAGATCGTGAAGTCGTTCCGAGCGCAGTTTTACCTGGGCGGCCGATTCCTCACCGCATACGTAGACGACTTCACCCGAGCCGGCCAGCCGCGCCGCGATCTGCAGCAGGAGCGTCGATTTTCCCGCGCCCGGCGGTCCGCCGACCAGCGTCAGGCTGCCGGGAACGAGACCGCCGCCGAGGACGGCATCGAATTCGGGCATGTCGACGCGAAGCCGCGCGAGCTTCGCGCCGTCGATCTCGTGCAACGGCACCGGCACGGGCGCGCCGGGCTTGGGCATCGTCTTTGCGCCGCGCGCCGGCGCAACGGCGAAGGGACGCTCGTCGAACGAGTTCCAGGCTTGGCACTGCGGGCAGCGCCCGAGCCAGCGCGGCGACTCGGATCCGCACGCCGAGCAAAAATAGACCGAACGAGCCTTTGCCATAGGAGAGTTGCCGATTCTGCGGGGCCCGCGGTTCGCCTGGGAGAAGCGGCGGCCGGTGAGTTCCGCTCCGAAACCCCTTCAGGTGGCGATCGACGGCCCCGCTGCATCCGGAAAAACCACCGTCGCGCGAATGGTCGCCCATCGCCTGCATTTCCTGTACCTCGACACCGGCGCGATGTACCGCGCGGTCGCGTTCCTGGCGCTGCAAACGCGTACCGATGCGGACAACGGCGCGGCGCTGGTTCGGCTGTGCGAAACGCATCCGATCAGCGTCGTGCTCGACGACGCCGCGTCGCTCGGATTTCGCATTACGACCGGCGAGCGCGAACTCACCGAGGGCGAGCTGCAGTCGAACCAGGTGACGGCGGTCGTCTCCACGGTGGCTGCGCAGCCGGAAGTGCGCGAACTGATGGTGCGCTTGCAGCGCGAGGTCGCACGCGGCGGCTCGGTCGTGATGGCGGGGCGCGATATCGGTACGGTCGTGCTGCCGGATGCCGCGGTGAAGATTTATCTCAACGCATCGGTTGCCGCGCGCGTCGAACGCCGGCGCGCGCAGCTCGAAGCCGCCGGTGCAGACGTCGACGCGCACAAGCTCGCCGAAGAGATTGAAGAGCGTGATTATCTCGACGAGAACCGCGCCGTTTCGCCGCTGCAGGCCGCGCCCGACGCGCACGAGGTCGACTCGAGCCATATGACGGCCGAAGAAGTAACCGCCGAGATCTGCCGCATCGTAGAAAACACCCGGAAGCGGCTGCACGCGTGATCCCGTGGCTCTACGATGCGGCCTCGGGCACCATCAAGGTGATGATGACGACGATTTGGCGCGCGCGCGCGACCGGCGTCGAGAACGTGCCGAAGACCGGACCGCTGATCATCGCGTGCAATCACATGTCCTATCTCGACCCGCCCGGCATGGGCTGTTTCGTCCCGCGCCGGATCAGCTTTATGGCCAAGAAAGAGCTCTTCGATATTCCGATTCTCGGGGCAGCGATTGCGGGCGTCGGCGCTTATCCGGTCGACCGTAAGGGCAGCGCCCGGTCGGCCATCAAGAAGTCCCTCGAGGTCCTCAAAGCCGGCGGCGCCGTCGGAATCTTCCCCGAGGGGACGCGCAATCTCAGCGGCGAGGTGGAGCCGCAGGTCGGCGCCGCGCTGCTCGCCTCGCTCTCGAAGGCGCCGGTCGTGCCCGCGTGCATCGTCGGAAGCGACCGGGCCATGAAATTCCCTAAGATTAAAGTCGCATTCGGCCCGCCGCTGCGCCTCCCGGAGGACCGGAAAGCAACCCACGACGATTTGTCGAAGTTTACAGGCGAGATCATGAGCGCAATCCGCGCTTTGTCGGAGAAATCGAGTACTGTTTAACCATGCAAATCAAGAAGGCCGGCGTCCAAGGGTTCTGCTTCGGCGTCGCCATTACCGTAAAGAAGGCGGAAGAAGCGATCGCAGCGCGTGACGACGTCACAACGCTCGGGCACGTCGTTCATAACCCGCAGATGGTGGAACAGCTCGAGGCCAAGGGCCTGCGCAACGCAGATTCGATCGACGACGTCGATTCGGGCGCGCTCTTCGTTCGCGCGCACGGTTTGCCGGTCGACGTCTTCGAGAAGGCGGCCGAGAAGAAGCTGACGATCATCGATGCGACTTGTCCGATGGTCACGAAGATTCACGTGCAGGCCAAGAAGCTCAAAGCCGACGGATACAAGATCGTCGTCATCGGCGATCCCAATCATCCCGAGGTCAAGGGAACGCTGAGCCACGTCCCGGGTGCGTGGTGCATCGAAGACGTCGACGACGTCGCGAAACTGCCGCGCTCGAGTCGCGTCGGCGTGGTCGTGCAATCGACGTATTCGGGCGAGCGCTTTACCAATATCGTGAAGGCGCTCTCGGCGAAGTACTACGACGTGCGTGCGGTCAATACGATCTGCACCGATACGCATAATCGCCAGAACGAAGCCTCGCGTTTGGCGAAAGAGGTCGAAGTGATGGTCGTCGTCGGCGGCAAGACCTCGGCCAACACCAAGCATCTCGCCGAGCTTTCCGAATCGTGCGGCGCGCGCGCGTATCACATCGAAGGCCCGGACGAACTGCAGCCCGCGTGGTTCGACGGCGTCAAGATTGCCGGGCTCATGTCCGGCGCGTCCACCCCCGGCTGGCTGGTCGACAAAGTCGAAGAACGGATGGAGGAGCTGAGCCGTCAGCCCGTCTGAACGATTCGAGCGGCACCTCGAAGAGCGCATTTCCGGATATCGGGGATCGAGTGAGATCTCCGATATGCTTTTGTGCCACTTCGGTTATGGCGAGCACGGGCCGGCGCGCCGCGGCAAACGGTTACGCCCGCAGATGGTCATGCGCGTCGCGCTCGGCGAAGGAGCACCGCTCGAACGCGCGCTGGATGCCGCCGTTGCGGTCGAGATTTTTCACAACTACTCGCTGGTTCACGACGATATCGAAGACGGCGATCGCTTGCGCCACGGACGCCCCACGCTGTGGAGCGCGTACGGCGTGCCGCATGCGATCAACGCGGGCGACGCGATGTGCGCGCTCTCGTTCGCAAGCCTGACCTCGGCGTCCACCGTTCTCGACGGCGAACGGGTGCTCGCGATGCTGATGGTGCTGCACGAAGCGCACGCGATCATGTGCGAGGGCCAGTCGCTGGATTTGCGGTTCGAATCGGAGCGCCACGTCGACCTAACCGCGTATCACCGGATGATCGCGTGTAAGACCGCGGAGCTTTTCTCTGCGTCGTGCCGGCTCGGCGCACACGCCGCCGGATGCGGCGACGCGGCGATCGCCTCGTACGGCGATCTCGGCCGCGCATATGGTATGGCGTTTCAAATCCAGGATGACGTGCACGGTGTCTGGTCGTCGGCGGATGCAACGGGGAAGATCGCCGGCGTCGACATCGCGCGCCGCAAATGGACGTTCCCGATTGCCTGGGCGATCGCACAGGCGCAATCGCCGTCCCGCGACGCGGTCGCGCACGCGTACGCCCAAGGTCGTCCGCTCGAACGTCGAGAGGTCGAGCGAGTCATCGAAGCGCTGGAACGCCTGGGCGCAAGAGAGGCGGCGCGGCGTGCGCTCGCAGAACAACTGGCGGTCGTCGAGCGCCATCCCAACCGGGAACTCCGCGAGTTTCTCTTGGGCACGTTCGATTTGGCCGCCGCCCGCTAACCATCGGAGGATCGGACCCTGAACGCTACTGCGCCCGCCCGTCCGGAGCGGGGAATCTCCGTCGCCTGGGCGCTCCCCGTGCTCGTGGTGCTCGGCTTCATAATCCGCTGCGTCTTTATTCAGAGCAAGGGCTTCGAGACCGATGTCTCTACGTTTCAAGCGTGGGCGACCGAACTCGTCGAAGGCGGGTTCCGCAATTTCTATGCAAACGGACACTTCGCCGACTATCCGCCGGGCTATTTCTATATTCTCGGATTCGTCGGATGGATCTGGGAAGCGCTTTTCAAAACGAGCGACACCAGCGAGCAGATCCTACGGGCCATGGTCAAGCTTCCCGCCATCATCGCCGACCTCGGCGTTGGCGTTCTGCTGTATGCAGTCGCGCGACGTTTCGCTAATGCCTGGATCGCTCTCGGCACGGCCGCACTCTACCTGCTCAATCCCGCCATCATCTTTAACTCGGCGATCTACGGCCAAGTCGATTCGATCCCCGCGGGCTTCGCGCTGCTGGCCGTCTACCTGCTCTTCAGAAGCGACGACGACAAAGCCGGCCGTCTTAACTGGTACGTCGTCTTCGCGTGGCTCGCGCTGGCATATTCGCTCCTGATCAAACCGCAGGCCGCGGTGCTGATCCCGCTCTTCATCGCGTTTGCAGTTGCCGATCCTTCGCGGCGGCGTCCGCGCCTCATCGCCACCGGTATCGGCATTCTCGCAAGCTTTGTGCTCGCGATCGTGCTGACCGAACCGTTCCATTCGGGCAACCCCGTGGCGGTGCTCGTCTGGCTCTTCGAACGCTATCAGTACGGCTCGTCGGTGTACGCGTTCAACTCGGTCAATGCGTTTAACTTGTGGGCGATCAAGGGATCCGGCCCCGGGTTCTTCGCGCCCGGCCAATTCTGGGTGAGCGACAGCAACTTCATCGGGTTCCTCCCGCAATGGGCGTGGGGCGTCGGGCTCCTGCTCGCCGCGCTCGCGTTGGTTATTTGGCGGTACGTGCAAGATCGTTCGGAGCGTGCGTTCTTGGAATCGTGTGCCATTGCGACGCTGGCATTTTTCATCCTCTCAACGCGCATGCACGAGCGATATATTTTCGACGGCGTGCTCTTTGCGATCGCTTGCGTCCCGCTGGCGAAGCGCTACCTCTGGGGCGCAATCGCCCTGTCGATCGTGCTCTTCGCGAATCTACAGTACGCGATTGAGTATTTTTACGCGGCCACGAACCACACGCCCGGCCTGGATACGATGAACCTGTGGGGATACGGGACGACCGCGCTGGCCTTGACCGCCGTCGTGACGTTTTTCGCCTTAGGCTACATGTACTTGGGCTACGCGCCGGCCGAGGAAAAAGCGGAGGACGGTGTGGCCGAAACGGACGCGCCGGCCCTGAAGAAGGTCGCCGGCGTCGACGTCTCGGGCGCAACGCGGGCGCGAGGCTGGTTCGATCCGCGCGAAGGGCTCAACGGATTGAAGGCGCCGCTGGATTACATCATCATGGCGGCGTTCGGCATCGGGAACTTCGTGCTGTCGTTCGTCGGCTACTGGTGGCCGCCGGACAAGGTTTTCGACGAGATCTACTTCGCGCGCGCCGGCGAAGAGTATCTGCAGAACTTGCGGATCTACGAGAACACGCATCCGCCCCTGACCAAGCTGCTGGTAACCTTCTCGATTATGCTCTTCGGCGGTATGCCCCACGGGCACGGCCTCGGCGGGTGGCAGGGTTTGAATGCGATCGTCGGCCACATGCCGGACGGCGACAATTCGTACGGCTGGCGCTTCATCGACATCATCTTTAGTTCGCTGGTCGTGATGCTGCTGTTTGCGTTTGCAAAGCGCATTACGGGATCGACGCTCTTCGCCGCGATTACGGCGCTGTTTCTGACGGCGGACGGCATGCACTTCGTCCAATCGCGCATCGCGACGCCCGAAGGCATCGTCATCTTTTTTGCGACGGCGGCGGTGTACGCGTTCTATCGTTTCTGGATTTCGTCGCAGGTCGGGGAGCGCCGGCACGTCGACGTTCCGGAATGGGGCTTCGCGACCGCAGCTTCGGGCTCGCTGGTGGCCGGCTGCATCGTGGCGCTGATCATGCGAAAGCTCTGGGGGTTCGACGTACCGTCGACGATCGTCGCTACGGCATACTTTACGAGCGGGTTCTACTTGCTCGCGCGTTACGTTCTGATGCCGCGCTTCTGGGGCGACGATAAACACGAGCTGACGTTCGCCGAAGGCTCGCGCGCGCTCGTCGGCGAGGGTACGACGCTGCTCTACGCCGCCGACGGCGGCACGATCGACGATCGCGGTAAGATTCAACGCGGCGCGCGCTCGCAAAATGAAAAGGGTACGCTCGCCTACCACGACGGCGATTTGACGATCGAGTACGCGCGCGATGCGAGCGTGACCTACGCAACGCCGGTGGGCGACGCGACGTACGCGAAGGATACGGTCACCGCCGACAACGGTTCCGAAAGCGGACGCTCGTCGAAACTGTGGCTGATTCTCTTTACCGTGGCCCTCGGATGCCTGGTAAGCAGCAAGTGGTACGGCGTCATGGGATTCGGCGTGAGCTTCCTCGTGCTGACGTTTCTCTTCTTGCAACGCTACTTCAGGCGCCGCCGCCCGGTTTTGTGGGGCAATCCGCGCGGGTTCCGGATCGACGGGGCCCTGATGACGATCATCTTCGTGAGCGCGACGGTTTACGGGCTCGTCTGGGTGCCGGATTTGGTTCGCCACGGGAAAGACGAGATCGCAAACTTCAACGACGTGGTCAACCGTCAGTATACGATGTACGAATACCACCACAACTTGGTGGCGACGCACCCGTACTCTTCAAAGTGGTGGGAGTGGCCGCTGGACTACGTGCCGGTCGCGTATTACTACCAGGATCATCGCAAGAATCAAAGCGACGAGAACGGCTGCTGCGTGTACGAGATCACGTCGATGCCGAATCCATTTATCTTGTGGTTCGGGCTCCTGACGGTACCCTGGGTCGGTGTATTGGCGTGGAGGCAGCGCAACAAAGGGTACGCCCTGCTCGTCCTGACCTATCTGATGCAGTGGCTGCCGTGGGCGCTCTCGCCGCGGCTCGTCTTCGCCTACCACTTTTACGTCGACATACCGTTGATCTGCCTCTGCAACGCAATCGTGCTTCAGCACGTCTGGAAATGGTCGTCGCAGCGCGACGACGACGGCGGAAAGTGGCTGGGCGGCATCGCGGTCGGCGCCTACGTGCTGGCGGTGGTGGGGGCGTTTATCTTTTTCTACCCCATCCTGGCCGCGTACCCGATCTCGTGGCACGACTGGCACCAGCGAATGTGGATCGACAAATGGGTCCTGGGCCCCGGATAGCGAAGCGGAAACACCAGAGGATAGAGCATGTCTGGACATTCGAAGTGGCATAACATCAAGCTGAAAAAGGGCAAAGTCGACGCACAGCGCGGCGCGCTCTTTACGAAGCTGAGCAAAGAGATCATCCTCGCCGCCAAGGGCGGCTCGCCCGATCCCGAGGCCAACTACCGGCTGAAGATGGCGGTCGAGAAGGCGCGTGAATTCAACGTGCCCCAAGATAATATCAAGCGCGCGATCGCTCGGGGATCCGGGACGACCGGCGAGCGCGAAATCGAGGAGCTGCGCTACGAAGGCTACGGCCCGCACACCCTGGCGGTCGTCGCCGACCTTGCGACGGACAACCGGAACCGTACTGCGGGCGATCTGCGCTTCCAGTTTCAGAAGCACGGCGGGCAGCTTGGCGAGTCGGGAAGCGTGGCGTGGATGTTCGATCCGGTCGGGATGATCGAGGCCGATCCCGCCGGACTCTCCGAGGACGCGTTCACGGAGAGTGCGCTGGTGGACGGCGTCGACGACGTCGAGTACGATGCGGACGGCTGTACCATCTACACCGCTCCGGCAATGCTCGCAAGCGCGCGCGACGCACTGCGTGCGACCGGTATGAAGATTACCGACGCCTATCTCGGCGTTCGCGCGAAGAACAAGCTGGAGCTGGCCGGTGCGGAACTCTCGGCGGCGCTGGCATTTCTCGATATGCTCGAGGAGCACGAGGACGTGCAGCGAGTTTTCAGCAACCTGCACGTGAGCGACGTCGCGCTGGAGGCACTCGTCTGAAACTGCCGGCGACGAATCCGGACGGATCCGGCGTGACCGAGACGGTCCGGCAATACCTGCCGCGCGATTGGGTCTTCCCGATCGTGCTGGCGATTTTCGTCGCCGCACTCGTCTGGTTCGGCCGGTCGATTCACGACTTTCTGCTGCCGCCGTCCGATACCGTGACGGTGCCGTCGTTCGTCGGCCAAACGTTGACCGACGCCAATGCCGAGGTCGAACGTCTGAAGCTAACCGGTGCAGTCATCGATCATACGACCAGCGACCGTTATCCAAAGAACGTCGTGATCATGCAGCGGCCGGATGCCGGCACCGCGGTGCGCGAGGGGCGGCAAGTCTCGTTCGTGATCAGCGACGGCATCGTCGCGCGTTTGATGCCGGACCTGCGCTATCAGTCGATGCGCGAGGTGAATCTGGATCTCTCGCGTTCCAAGCTGCAGCTCGGCAAGGTGACGTACGTCAAGAGCGACGTCATTCCGGACGGGCACGTAATTTCGCAGGATCCGTCCCCGCTCTCCAACGTCTTGGAGGGCGACATCGTCAATCTGACGGTCAGCCGCGGCGGTTCGTCGCAGCTTCACGTTCCGAACTTCGTCGGCATGAACGTCGACGCGGCGAGGGCGCTCGCCGACAAGGACAACATCAAGCTCGGTCAGATCGTGTGGACGCCGCTCGGGCGCAACGGTCCGGCACACGGCCAGGTGACGATGCAGACGCCCAAGTCGGGCACGAGAGTGGCGCCGTACGAGCAGGTCTCGCTTCAAGTGAGTTCGGGCCCATACGAGTCGGGATACATCATTCGCCAAGCGCGTCTGCTCGTCTCCGTGCCGGTACCCGAGAACTTGCCCAACGGCAAGCAGCTCGAAGTGCGTTTGGCGATGACCGACGCAACCGGGAAATACGATCTGTACCATGCGTTTGCCGAACCGGGCCAGAAGCTCGACCTGACGGTGACCGCGGTCGGAACGTCCGTCGTCGACATGTACGTTAACGACGTCTTGGTCGGGGAAACGCGGCTGGGTGCCGAACCTCCAGCGATCTACGATATGAAACCGAAGCCGTCAGCGTCGCCGGGAGGCCCGTAGTGCCGGCGCTCATCGCCCCGTCGCTGCTCTCCGCCGACTTCGCGCGCATCGCCGAGCAAATCGCCGTCGTCGAAAAAGCCGGTGCGGAGTATCTGCACCTCGACGTCATGGACGGGCGTTTCGTTCCAAACATCACGTGGGGCCCGAAAATTATCGGCGATCTGCGCTGGCTGTCGCCGCTCATTTTCGACGCGCACCTGATGATCGTCGAGCCGGAGCGGTACGTCGACGATTTCCGCGAGGCCGGGTGCGACCGCATCACGTTTCACCTCGAAGCGACGTCGCACGCCCAGCGCCTGCTGACTCACATTCGCTCGCTCGGCGCGAAAGCCGGCATCGCGATCTGCCCGCAAACGCCGGTCGGGATGCTGCAGGACATCATCGAGGATTGCGACACCGTGCTCGTGATGAGCGTGAATCCGGGGTTCGGCGGCCAGCAGTTCATCCCGCGGTCGCTGGAAAAAGTGCGCGAAGCCCGCGCGATGATCGCGCTGCGCAATCCATCGTGCCTCATCGAAGTCGACGGCGGCGTCGGCGAGCAAAACGCGCGCGAGCTGATCGAAGCGGGCGCCGGCGTTCTCGTGATGGGCTCGGCCATCTTCGGCGCAGCCGATCCCGGAGCCGAACTGCAACGCATACGCGCGACGTTTCCCTAGAGTAGAAAGGAGCCTGCAGGACGATGGGCGTTTCCGCCTCCGCGCCGCCTTTTCTCCGAATACGTCGTTGCTCATCGGTCACGAAGCTACGGCTTCGCTCCCTCTTCGCGCCTCGTCTTCGAAGAAAATTCGGCGCGGATTCGGAAACGCCCTTCGTCCTGCAGGCTCCTAGTGCGTGAAGACGACGTCGTTGCGGCTATTCGTGCGATCGTCGAACCCGGCGGCGCGACGTCCGTGCTGCTGGGCATCGGAGACGACGCCGCGATCTGGCAGCCGTCGCGTTCGAACCGCAGCGCGATCACGACCGACGCGCTGGTTGAAGGCGTTCACTTCTCACGCGATTTGATGACGCTCGCCGACGCCGGCTGGCGAGCCATCGCCGCGAACGCGAGCGACCTCGCTGCAATGGGTGCGCGCCCGGTCCTCGCAACCGTCGCGCTCGGCGTTCCCGTCGGAACGGACGAGGCATCCATCGTCGAACTCTATCGGGGAATCGCAGCCGCCGCATCGGCGGCGGGCATGACGATTGCCGGCGGCGACTTGACGCGCGCGCCCGTGCTCACGATTGCGATAGCCGCCGTTGGTGAGGTGCGCCCGTCCAACGTGAAAACACGTTCGGGCGGACGGCCCGGCTACGTGTTGGCAGTGACCGGAACGCTCGGCGCGGCGCGCGCCGGATTGGCCCTCGCGCGCGCGGGCGATTCTAAACTCGGCGGCCCCGCTGCGATCGCCGCGCTGACGGCTTTCCGCCGGCCTCAGGCGCGCTGCGCCGAAGGGCGGTTCCTTGCGGCAAGCCGAAACGTGGGAGCCATGATGGATCTCTCCGACGGGCTGTCGACGGATCTTGCGCGGCTTTGCGTCGCGAGCGGTTGCGGTGCGCTGCTTTCGGCGGTGCCGGTGGCGGAAGCCGCGCACGCCATAGCGCTGGAACGGGGAGAGGACCCCGAACGCTTCGCGCTCGCCGGCGGCGAGGATTTCGAACTGCTCGTCGCCGTACGGCCGCGCGCTTTCGAGCACCTGGCGCGCCGCTTTGCGGCGCAATTCGGCCGCCCGCTGCATCGTATCGGAACGTTGCGCGCCGGCGGCGGCCTCGCGTTAGCGCGCGACGGCGTCGAGGAACCGATCGCCGCAACGGGATGGGATCACTTCGCGCCCGCGGAGGCGCTCGCATGAAGCGGATGGATGAGGACGCACAATCCTATCCGTTGATCGGCAGCATTCAAAATAGCGTCGGCATGGGATTTATCGGCAATCAGGCGACGTTCGCGATCGCGAACGGCCTCGGCGCGCGCCTGATCCACGCGCAATCGATGATGGCGACCGCGCACGGCGGTTTCGGCGGACGTTCCAGCGCGATTGCAGACCCCCAGCAGTTCCGCCGCGACGTTGCGTTCGTCATTAGCCAGCGCCCGGGTATCATCCAGATCGGCTACCTGCCAAAACGCGATCACGTCAGCATCGTCGCCACGCAGCTGCAAGAGTACAAAGGCGTCGTGCTGCTCGATCCGGTCATCGGCGACTATCAAAAGGGACTCTACGTCAGTCAGGAAACGGCACGCGCGATTCGCGAGAAATTGCTGCCGTTGGCCCAAATCATCACGCCCAACCGATTTGAGGCGGAAGTGCTGCTGGGCAGCGGCGATCGCACGATGACGGAGCACGCGTACTTAAACGGACTCTTCGACCTGGGTCCGGAGGCGGTGATCGTCACCTCCTTCGAACGCGATCCGGAAAAGCACCGCGTCAAGCTGCTGTTCACGAACGGGTACAGCTACTACCGCATCTGGGGACCGCTGTTCCCGGCATATCCCGCGCACGGCGCCGGCGACGTCTTCGCCGCCGGCGTGGCGACGTTCGCCGGGTTGGGCGGATCGCCGTTTGCCGCGGCCCTGCTCTCGACCGCGCTGACGGCCCGGGCCGTCGCGAATACGACGCCCTACGGCGGCGCGACCGTCGACCCGGTTGCGGCGCTGGCGAAGTGGAGCCCGGCCGGCTATCAGATCGACGACGACCGCACGATCCGCTTCTGCAAACGTTCGAACGTCGAAGCGATCGCGATCAAGCCGACGTCGCAAGACGGCGCGCGATTGAAGTTTGCTCCGCCCAAACACAAAATCATTTACGGGTAGACGTTTGAAGTGGAACCGCGGCAGATCGATTTCACACTGGGCAATGCGAGCGACGCGCACGTTCGAATCGAGGTCTTGGGCTACGAACATCCCGAGGTCGCCGAGCCGCACGGTCTCGATTTGCTCGAATGCCGCGTTCACGCCGCCGCAGCACCCGTCAGCGGCGAGTTCGTCTTTTCGCTGCGGGTGGTCGAGTTGATCGACTTGCGCGGCTATCTCGCCGAAATCAACTCGGGGAACGGCCCCCCCGCGTCGCACGCGCTTGCGAACGGGCTCTTCAATCTCTCGTTCGCCCCCAGCCGGCGGGGGCCGGTGCTTTGCGCCGTCTTGCTGAAGAGCATCGACACGTCACACGTGCGGCTGGAGTTCATGATCACGCTGGAGCCGCTCGACATCGGCCGCGCGCTCGCGAACTTAGCCCGGCTCTCCCTCTGAACGGGACGCGGGTGGAATGGAAAAAGAGCCGTCGCATGCGACGGCTCTTTTCTTTTTGCAACGCGGAACTACGCCCGGCGCGTTACCTTCTTGGAACGCAGGCACTGGGTGCAGACCTTGGCGGTACGGTGCGTACCGTTCTCGTCGACACGAACGGACTGAAGATTCGGCAGCCAGCGGCGGCGCGTCTTGTTCATAGCGTGGCTGACGTTGTTGCCCGTACGCGGGCCCTTGCAGCAGACTTCACAGCGCTTCGCCATGTGGGTGTTCCTCTCAGATCCTTATTCAGACAAACGTCGCACCCTGTTATGAGGGCGGGACAACCCAGGAATGGTACCACGCATCCCTAGGCCATAGCAAGGATTGGTATCGCGTTCGCGAACGAGCCCCAACCGTGGACGTGATTGCCTTAGACGGCCGAGGCTATTCGAAGTTTCTCGCGGCCGGGACGTACTTCCTCAGGAAGTATCGTCAGGTCCTCAACGACCTCAACGTTTTCCCGGTTCCCGATGGCGACACTGGGACGAATATGTACCTGACCCTGCGGGCTGCCATGCTCGAGTCGAACAAGCTCCATGGGGGCGAGCCGATCTCGGAGGTCGCCGCCATGGCCGCCCACGGCAGCTTGATGGGGGCCCGGGGCAACTCCGGCGTGATCATCTCCCAGATGCTCCGCGGCTTCGCCCACCATCTGCGCCATAAGCGCGAGGTCGATACCTTCGCGGTCGCCACCGCTATGAAAGAGGCCGTTGCTGCGGCCAAGCAGGCGCTCTTGCGGCCGGTCGATGGCACGATCATCTCCGTTGCGGAGGCTGCTGCCGAAGCCGCTTATACGGCTGCGCTGAAAGAGCGGGATTTCTACCGCTTCGTGACCGCCGTGCTTCGGGCAGCGAACGAGGCGCTCGACCGGACGCCGGATCAGCTTCCCGTCCTCAAAGAAGCCGGCGTCGTCGATTCCGGCGGAGCGGGTTTCGTGTATTTCCTGGAGGGCATTCTTGCGTTTCTTCCCGATGTGAAAGTGCGCGCGACCGCGTTTCCGCGTCGTCCGTCGCGCCAAACCGCGTTTACGCCGGCGCAGGTCGTCGGTGAGAACAAGTATTGTACCGAGTTCGTACTCGAAGGCGCGAAGTGCAGCGTCGTGGATCTGCGGCGCCTGCTCGAACCGCGCGGCGAATCGCTGCTCGTGATCGGCGACAAACCCACCATCAAAGTCCATATCCACACGGACGACCCCGAACGCGTGAAAGAGATTGCGGGCCGGCACGGGTCGCTCACGCGCCTCAAGGTGGACAATATGGAACAGCAGCACAACGTGCTGGTCGTCGAGAAACCGGAAGTCGCCTATTCGATCGTTTCGGTCGTGCCGGGCCCCGGTTTCGAGCGGATCGTTCGCGAACTCGGCACCGAAGTCGTCGTTTCGGGAGTGAAGAATCCGAGCGTTCGGGACTTGCTCCTCGCCATCAACAAGTGTCTCTCGAACGAGATCTACCTGTTCGTCAACGATAAGAACGTCGCACTGGCGGCCGCCGAAGTGGTGAAACTCACCGAAAAACACGTACACGTCATTCCGTCGCGCGACATCGTCGCCGGGATCGCCGGATTGTTTGCGTTTCGAACCACGGCGCAATCCGCGCCGAGCGAGGACGAGATTCGGGCCGCGTGCGAACGCGGGCATAGCGCGCAGGTGTTTTTTGCCGGCAAGGATGCGACCCTCGGAGGCACGAGCGTCGCGGCCGGAAAACCGGCGGCCGCGTATGCCGGCAAGCTGATCGGCGGCGAGACCTTAGACGAGGCCGCGAGGGCGGTTCTAACGGAAATAGGAGCGCCGTCCGGCGGCCTGATTACGCTCTATTACGGAGGCGTTCAAAAAGAAAAGGATGCACAGCGCCTCAGTGCCGAGCTGGAAGCGGCTTTTCCGGGTGCCGACGTCGAATACTACTACGGCGGTATGAAAAACGCAGAATTTTGGCTGTCGTACGATGAGTAGACCGCGTATCGCGGTGGACGCTATGGGCGGCGACCGCGCCCCTGAGGAGATCGTTGCCGGGGCGCTCTTAGCCGCGCGCGAGTTGGACGCACAGATCATCCTTACGGGTGACGAGGCGCGGGTCCGGCCGCTCCTGACCGGCGCCGGCGCAGATCTCATAACGGTCGTCCACGCGCCCGAAACCGTGCCGATGGATCAGCACGCCGCTCAGGCGCTCAGGTCGGCAGACCGGACCTCGCTCGGGATCGCGGTCAACCTCGTGAAAACCGGGCAGGCCGACGCCGTGGTATCGGCCGGCAACACCGGGGCCTTCCTCGCAATCGCCTTGATCAAACTGCGGACGATCGAGGGCATCGCCCGGCCCGCCATCGCGACGATTTGGCCGGGATTGGGCGGGTCGACGGTGCTGCTGGACTCCGGCGCCAACGTCGACTGTCGTCCCGAATGGCTCGAACAGTTCGGCACGATGGGCGCCGCCTACGCGAAAGCCGTCCTAAAAGTCGAGAATCCGCGCGTCGCCGTCCTTTCGAACGGCGAAGAACATACCAAAGGCAACCAGCAGTCGCTCGAAGCCGCGAAACTGCTCGATGCGACCGGTTTGAATTTCATCGGTAACGTCGAAGGCAAAGATCTGTTTCACAACGTCGCCGACGTGGTCGTTTGCGACGGGTTTGTCGGTAACGTCGTGCTGAAGGCCGGCGAAGGCATCATCACGGATCTCTCGACCGTCATCAAAGAGACGCTTCTCGGCGGCAACCTCGTCACGAAGATCGGCACGGCGTTACTAGCGCCGGCGCTGCGCCGCCTGCGTAAACGCTTCGACTATGAATCGATCGGCGGAGCGCCGCTGCTCGGCTTGCGCGGAAACTGCATCGTCACCCACGGCCGCGCCACCCGCAACGCGATTCGTTACGCGATTTACGTTGCGATCAAGGAAACGCAGGAGGACGTCGTCGGCAAGATCACCGAGATGATCGCCCCGCATCTCGCGAAAGTCTAGTGTCGATCGCGGTCGTCACCGACTCGACGTCGGACATCTCACCAGAGCGCGCGAGCCGTTCCGGAATCGTCGTCGTTCCGCTGTTCGTGGTCTTCGGAGACAAGAGCTATCAGGATTACGTCGAGCTTTCGCGCGCGGATTTTTATCATAAACTCGAAACCGAGAAGGTGCTGCCGATCACGTCGCAGCCGACGGCAGCCATGTTCGAAGCGGCATTTCGACCGCTCGCCGCCGCCGGCAGTGAAATTTTTTGCTTGGTGATTTCATCGCATCTTTCGGGGACGATCAACGCGGCGCGTGCCGCGGCCGGCGAAATCGAAAAGGAGTTTCCGAGCGCGCGCATCGTCATCTACGATTCGGAAACCGTCGCCGGCGGTCTGGGTATGATGGCTCTGCAAGCGCAGGAGATGGCGTCGCGCGGTTCTTCCATCGACGACATCGTCGCGCAGCTGGACCGCGAACGCGCCACTCAACGGCTCTACGCATGCTTCTCCGACCTGTCGCATTTGCAGCGAACCGGCCGCATCGGTAAAGCCAAAGCAATGCTCGGGTCGCTTATGAAGATCGTGCCGGTTCTCGCATTGAAAAACGGCGAAGTCGGTGCCGAAGCGACCGTTCGTACGTTTTCGCGCGCGCAAGAGACGATGCTCGACTTGGTGATGAAGGTGGTTACGGAACCGTCCAAGGCTCGCTTTCTGGTCACGCATACGAAGGCGCCCGCGCTCGCCGAAACTGCGGCGGAAAAGCTTCGCGCGCGTCTCGCAGGCGTCGAACCGGCGTCCTTGGACATTTGGGAGGCCGGCCCGGTGATCGCGACCCACGGGGGTGAGGGCGCGGTTGGAGTCTTCGTCGCGCAAGGGTAAGAGAGAGAATAGGCAAGGGAGGCCTTCATGGGCGTAACCATCATGACCGACAGCACCTGCGACATGTCTTCGTCACAAGCGCGCGAGCACGGCGTCGAGGTCGTTCCGATCTGGATCCTCTTTGGGTCCGAACGGCTGCGCGACGGAATCGACGTTACGCGAACGAACTTCTACGAGCGGCTGGCGACGGCCAAGGACTTGCCGCGGACCGAGCCGCCGGACACGGCTGCGTTCGAAGCCGCGTTTGCTAAAGCCGTCGACGCGGGCAACGAGGTCGTGGCACTCGTCGTTTCGATGGCGCTATCGGAAACGTTTAAAAACGCCGCTGCGGCGGCCGCGAAGTTCGGCTCGAAAGTGCGCGTATGGGACAGCAAGACGGTTTCCGGCGGTCTCTTCCTTCAGGCGATGGTCGCCGGCGACATGGCCAAGGCCGGTGCGAGCGCAGCGGACATCATCGTCATGCTCGAACATGGCCGCGGCGTCCAGCACGGCTATGTGATATCGCCGGACTTGACGTATCTCGGAAGAAGCGGCCGCGTGAGCAAGGCGATCGTTGCGCTCGGCACCATGATGAAAGTCTGCCCGATCCTGGAAATCAGGAATGGCGTCGTCGAATCCGCGGCGCAGGCGCGATCGTGGGAGAAGGCGCAGGAAGTGCTCGTCGATATGGCCGCGCGCAACACGCCCGACGTTACGAGGACGCGCTTCGTCGTCGGCCACACCCACGCGCCCGAACTTGCCGAGAGCATTGCAACGACGCTGAAAAGCAAGCTCGATTTTCCACCGAAGTCGTTTAACTTCATCGAAGGCGGTCCCACGATTGCGGTCAACGGCGGCCCCGGGAGTGTGGCCGTGTTTTTCACCGCCGGCATGTAAGGCCGTAATCGACAGCATGCTCGGCGTCTACGTTCACCTGCCGTTTTGCCCGTATATCTGCCCGTACTGCGATTTCGCAAAATGGCCCGCGCGCGCGTCGGCGACCGGCCGGTATTTAGATGCGCTCTATGGCGAGCTTGGCCGCGAGCCGCAAACGCCGGCTGCAACGTTCTTCCTGGGCGGCGGGACACCCAATGCGTACGATGCGCAATCGATCGCGCGGCTCGTAACGCGGCTGCACGAACACTTCGCAGCGCCGTCCGGGCAGCAGCGGCGAGAGACGACGATCGAATGTAATCCCGAACTCGTCGGCGCGGACGACTTTCCCGCGTATCGGGAAGCCGGGATCACGCGCGTCTCGATCGGCGTGCAGTCGTTCGAACCGGGCGAAATCGCGACCCTCGGCCGCAAACATACGCCGGAGATGGTGCGCGACGTGGTCGCATTCGGGCGCGCGGCCGGACTGGACTCGATTTCGCTCGATCTGATCTTCGGCGTGCCCGGTCAGACGGCGACGACGTGGAAGCAAACGCTGGATGCCGCGATCGCACTCGACGTCGATCACGTTTCGACGTACGGATTGACGGTTGAAGAAGGAACGCCGTACGCGCAGTGGCAGGCACGCGAACCAGGAGCGTTCTTCGACGATACGCGCGAGGCCGAGCTGTATGCGATGGCCATCGATGCGCTGCGCGGAGCGGGGTACGAACACTATGAGATCAGCAACTTCGCGCGGCCTGGGCATCGCTGCCGGCATAACGAGAACTACTGGGCCAACGGCGAGTACGCCGGCCTCGGCGTCGGCGCCGCATCGTATCGCGGGGGCGTGCGCGCGGTCCACGTACGCGCGCTCGAAGCGTACGTCACCGCCGCCCTAGCGGGCGGGCCGATTCCCTCCGAGAGCGAGCGCCTGGAAGGCTTCCGGCGCGGCGGCGAGGCGATCATGCTGGCTTTACGGACGTCCCAAGGGGTCCGGCTCGGCGATTTCAAGAATCGGTACGGCGTCGATCTACTCGAGCATTACGCGCCCGTCGTCGGCCGCTTTTCCGAGGCGGGCCTTCTCGAACGGAGCGACGATGTTCTCCGGCTGACCGAGCGCGGCCGGTTTCTTGCCAACGATGTCTGCGGGGCCTTTGTAACATTCGACTAGCGACCAATCTCTCGGGAGCCGTGCTGCGCGGCGCGTTCATGCTCGTCTTCGGCGTGACCGGGTTCCTTCTGGGGCGCGAAGCGTACTTCAATCTGTTCTCGCTGCACTTTGCGGGCGAAGGCGTGCAGTTGGCATTTCTCATCCTTTCGCCCGCGATCGGGGCGATCGTCGGCGCCCTGCTCGCACCGCTGGCGCAATCGATATTCGAAGTGGAACTCGAGCGGGTCGAAGGCGCGATGGAACGTCTCTCGCCGGCCGAAATCGCGGGGGGCGCCGTCGGACTGATCGTCGGCCTCGTGATCGCGTTCTTGATCAAGAGCATCGTCTTTGAGATCATCTCCGGCGCGGGCAAGGCGGGAATCTACGTCGCGATCGTACTCTACCTTTTGGTCGCGATCTTCGCTGCGTATCTGGGTGCTCGAGTCGGCGCGCGCATTCGCGTCGTCCCCGTAGCGAAGAGCAACGCGACTTCGACCGGCGGCGGTGCGAAAATCGTCGATACGTCGGCCATCGTCGACGGACGGATCGTCCAGATCGTCGAGTGCGGGTTCTTAGAAGGCGTGCTGGTCGTACCGCGGTTCGTCGTCCGCGAACTGCAGAGCATCGCCGACTCGATGGATTCGCTCAAACGCACCCGTGGACGCCGCGGTTTCGACGTGCTGAGCAAACTGCAAGAGCTTGCGGTCGTCGAGATCAGCGAACGCGACTTTGCGGATATGGCTCCCGGCAACGTCGACGCGCGATTGGTCCGGCTCGCGCAGGAACTCGGCGGCAAACTGATCACCAACGACTACAACCTCAATCGCGTGGCGCACGTCGAAGGCATTCCGGTCCTCAACGTCAACGAGCTGGCCAACGCCGTGAAGCCGGTGGTGCTTCCGGGCGAGGAACTGCACGTCCAAGTGACGCGCGAAGGCAAAGAGACGCATCAAGGCGTCGGCTATCTCGATGACGGAACGATGATCGTCGTCGAACACGGCCGGCGTCTGATCGGTGAAGAGACCGACGTCGTCGTGACCAGCGTGCTGCAAACGGTTGCGGGGAGAATGATCTTCGCGCGCCCAAAACGTGACGGGGCGGCACATTGATCGCAGCACGCTCGTGGGGAGCGATCGTTGTCGCAGCCGGCCGCGGAACGCGATTTGGCCGGCCAAAACAGTTGTTGCCGCTATCCGGGCTCCCGCTGGCGGCCTGGTCGATTCGCACCTTCGCCGATATGTCCGAGATCGACGATCTCGTCGTGGTTACCGAAGTCAAGTGGATCGAAGCGATGCAAGACGTGATTGCGCAGCTGGCACCCCGCGTCGCCTGGCAAGTCGTGGCCGGCGGCCCGTCGCGCCAACAGAGCGTGTTTGCCGGATTGTGCGTGCTGCCGGAGCGCTGCGAAGCGGTGCTGGTGCACGACGGAGCCCGGCCGCTGGTTCGGGCCGAGGACGTACGCACGGGGATGCGCGAAGTGCGCCCCGGCCGCGGCGCCGTGCTCGCCGCACCCGTGGTCGACACGATCAAGGTCGTCGACCCTGAGTCGATGGTCGTGACGCAGACCCTCGATCGCGGGACGCTGTGGGGCGCCCAGACGCCGCAACTCGCGATGGCGAACGACTTGCGCCGCGCTCATGACGATGCAAATAAAGCCGGCGTCGAGATGACCGACGATACCGCGCTGCTGGAACGCATCGGCATTGAAGTGATAGCCGTACCGAGTTCGACGGAGAATTTCAAAGTGACGCAGCCGGAAGACTTGATTCGTGCCGAGGCGCTGCTGCGCGTGCGCTTCGAGAACGCGCCATGATGCGGATCGGCCACGGCTTCGACGCGCACCCGCTCGCACACGGACGCCTCTTGGTGCTCGGGGGCGTTACCGTACCGTTCGCTCGGGGCGCGATGGGACACTCCGACGCCGACGTGCTCGCGCATGCGATCGCCGATGCGCTGCTCGGCGCCGCAGCCCTCGGCGATATCGGCGGCCGTTTTCCCGACGGCGATCCGCGCTGGAAGGGGGCCGACTCGATGGAACTCCTCGCGTCGTGCGCCGCCGACGTACGCGCCGCAGGCTACGCGATCGGCAACGTCGACGCGACGATCGTCGTCGATCGCCCGAAACTCTCTACTCACGTCGCTCGTATGCGGGACAACGTCGCGGCGCGGCTCGGCATCGAGAAGACGGCAGTGAGCGTGAAAGCCAAGAGCAGCGAGGGGTTGGGATACACCGGCGACGGAACCGGCATTGCGGCGTACGCGGTGGTGCTGATCGCAACGGAGGCGGCGTCGTGAGCGTGACCGTCGACGAGCTGGCGACGGCAATGCAGCGGTGGGGGTTCCTCGAAACGCCGGCGCCGGATGCCGCGTTACGGTGGATCGCAACGTTTCTCGAAGCGTACGGCGAAAACGTCGCGGTCGTCGACGACGCATTTGCGCTGGTCGAAGCGTTACGCGCCGAGGCTTGTACGATTCCGGCACTGGAACTGGAGCGTCTGCGTTCGCGCGACGCGGTATTCTTCATCGACGCGGTCGGACAGTATGTCGACGATCAGCCGGAACTGCGCGATCTTCCGCTCGCCGCCGACCTGCCGGCGATCGCTGCGGAATTCGGCATCGGCCGCGAAGATGCGCTCGCCGCGGTGCGCATGGCGCTGACCGGCAAAGCAGAGGGCCCGCCTCTCAATTTGCTCTTCCCGCTCCTCGGACACGATCGCATCTTGATTCGCGCCGGCGCGGTCAGTTCGAAACTGCTGCACGGCCGAGGTCTCAAACCGATCGCGTTCGGTCCGGACGGAGCGCCGTTCGAACCGCTCCGCGGCCAACGGCCCGATGCCGCGCCCGATGAACCCGCCGGTTGACCGGGCGGGTTATCCTATATCGAGTATGCCCGGCCTTCTTAAAACCCTCGGAGCCGATTTGCGCGCGCCGGTCGACCGCGATCCCGCCGTTCGCGGATGGCTCGACGTCGTGCTGTCGTACCCCGGATTTCACGCGCTCGCGGCGCACCGGTTCATCCACCCGCTGTACCGCATCGGAATTCCGCTTCTCCCGCGCTTTCTTTCGAGCGTCATGCGTTTTTTCACCGGCATAGAAATCCATCCGGGCGCGAAGATCGGAACCGGGGTCTTCATCGATCACGGAATGGGCGTCGTGATCGGCGAGACGGCCGAAGTCGGCGACGGCTGCACGCTTTACCAGGGAGTCACGCTTGGCGGAACGAGCCTGGCGGGCGGAAAACGGCATCCGACCTTGGGCCGCGACGTGACCGTCGGCGCGAACGGAGTGGTGCTCGGCGCGATCACGCTCGGCGATGGCGTGAAAGTGGGCAGCGGTTCGGTGGTGGTGAAGGACGTGCCGGCGCACGCGACCGTCGTCGGCGTGCCGGCGCGCATCGTCGCGCAAGACGGTAAGCCGATCCTGGTGCTCCCCGAGCGTCCGAAGGCCGATGCCGGCGACGATGCGGTCGTGAAACTGCAACGTCAGATCGAGCGGCTGGAACTTCGCTTGAACGACATCGAGCCCGAACAAACGCTCGATGAGTCTTGGTCCTGGGTGATATGAGTTTACGGTTGTACAACACGCGCACCCGCGCCGTCGAAGAGTTCAAACCGCAGCGCGACGGCGAAGTAAAGATCTACGTCTGCGGCATGACGCCGAGCGCCCAGGCGCACCTGGGTCACGCGCGGTCGTTCCTATTTTTCGACGTCCTGCGCCGCTACCTGAAGCATCTCGGGTATCGCGTCACCTACGTGCAAAACGTAACCGACATCGACGATCGCAGCATCGCGCGCGGCATGGAGACGGGTGAAGACTGGCGCGAAATCGTCGCCGGGTACTACGCCGATTTCAAAGGTTCGATGGAGAAGCTCGGCGTGCTTCCCTACGATGAGGAACCGTACGCCACGCAGTACATCCCGCAGATTCAGACGATGATTCTCGAGTTGATGGAGAAGGGCCACGCGTACGCGACGGCCGACGGCATCTACTTTCGAGTCAAGACGTTTTCAAACTACGGAAAGCTCGCCAACCGCAACATCGAGGAGCTCGAGTCCGGCGCGCGCATCGAAGTCGACGAGCGGAAGGAAGATCCGCTCGACTTTGCGCTGTGGAAGTTCGCCAAACCCGGCGAACCGAAGTGGCCGTTCGAACCATACGGCGACGGACGCCCCGGCTGGCATATCGAGTGTTCCGCGATGTCGCGCGAACTGCTCGACCAAGAAGGCGTCGGCTTCGACATCCACGGCGGCGGAGCCGACCTCATCTTCCCGCACCACGAAAACGAGATCGCTCAGAGCGAGCCGGTGATGCAACACCCGCCCATGGCGCGATACTGGCTGCACGGCGGGCTGCTGCTGTTCGACAATCGCAAGATGAGCAAATCGCTCGGGAATTTCGAGCCGATGAGCGATTTGCTGAAACGCCACGACCCGCAGGCGGTTCGCCTGCTGTTCTTGCAGACGAGCTATTCGAAGGTCAAGAACTTCACCGAAGAGTCGCTGGGCGCAGCGCTCGCCGCACTCGCGCGGCTCAAAGCCGCGTATCGGATACTGCGAGCCGGCGTCGACTCCCCAGCTTCGGATCTGCACGCAACCGGTTACGTCGCGCGAATCGAACGCGACCTCAACGACAACATGAACACCGCAGCGGCCCTTGCCGCGATGCTCGACTTTGCGAGCAACGCCGCGAGCGTGCGCGAGCGCGCCGGTGCGGGCGCGGCGCTTTTCGAATACACGTACCTCTTGACGATTCTCGGCCTAGAACCGAAGGAGCCGTGGCTGGAAGCGCCGCGGCTGCCCGACGATTTCGTCGAGCGGCTCGCCGCCCAAATGCGGGAAGAACTCAACGGCGTTTCCGGCGCGGAGCAGGCGATCGATCGCGTCATCGCCTTGCGCACGAGCGCGCGCGCGATGAAGGACTTCGCGAAGTCGGACCGCTTGCGCGACGCGCTGCTGGCTTGCGGCGTCGAAGTGAAAGATTCGAAAGAGGGGACCACATGGAGCATCGTCGGCGCGTAAGCGGCCGCAAGCCGGCGCACGGTTCGCGCTCGGGCCCGGGGGGCGAGCGCTCGCGCCCGGCGTTCGATTTCGACGACGTTATCTACGGCATTCATTCGATCGAGGAAGCGCTGCTCGCGGGCGAACGCCTGCGCGCCATTCACGTCGCCGACGATCGGAAGAAGGACACCGTCCTGCGCGTCTTGTTGGCGCGAGCGAAAGAGCTCGACGTTCCGGTCCGGTTCGAGCAGCGGCCGTTCTTCGCAAAGCTCCCGTTCAAAACGCATCAAGGCGTGGTCGCAATCGCCCCGCCGTTCGAATACGCCGCGCTGCACGACATCATCGGCGGGCGCCGCATCGGCAAGCATCGCCTCTTCATCGTCCTCGACCACCTGACCGATCCCCACAACGTCGGCGCGATCGTTCGCACCGCCGAGACGGCGGGCGCCGATGGCATGATTCTGCCGGACCGGCGTTCCGCGGGCATCAACGCCACGGTTCGCAAATCGGCGGCCGGTGCGGCCGCGCATCTGCCGATCGCGCGCGTCGGTAACGTCACCGACTCAATTCGCACGCTGAAGAAATCCGGCGTCTGGGTTGCAGGCGCCGACGCGAGCGATGCCGCCGTCGCGATGACGCAAGCGGACTTCGACCGCGATCTTGCGATCGTGATCGGCGCGGAGGGTGAGGGCCTTTCGCAACTCGTCAAGCGCGAGTGCGACTATCTCGTGAAGATTCCGATGCTGGGCGAGATCGCCTCGCTCAACGCGTCGGTCGCCGCAGGAGTCCTGATCTACGAAGCGCTGCGCCAGCGCGGTACTTGACGGCCGCCGGTTTCTAAGAGTCGAGGCCGCCGATTTTTTCGATGACCGGGAGTTGCCCGATCAACGAGGTGATGGTAAAGACGCGGCGCACGATGCCGCTGGGCGGGACGACGATCTGAAAGCGCCCGGCATACGTATCGCTCGCGCGCATCAGTACGCTCAGGATCGTTGAGTCGATGTAGGTGCACGGCTCGAGGTCGACGATCACGTGAGGACCGCCGGCCGCGGCGCTGTCGATCGCGGAACGCAGTTCGTCGACGCTGGTGAGATCGACCTCACCGAACACGTGCAGGATCTCTCCTTCGGGCCGGCTCTCGAGAATGATGGCGTTCTGCGCCACGTCGTGATGCTTTCCGTTTACCGGAAGCGTGTCGAGATCCCGAACGTTACGGTCCTCTTGGGGATATGCTGGCATGTTCGCCTCGTTTCTTAATTTCGATGCTAAACGCTCGCGAGCAAGCATTCAAGTTGGGACGGTCGGGCGCGAATTTTCGAAAAATCGAGCCGGCTGAGCAAACCCTGTGGCAGATTAGGGTCTGGATTCCGACCTGGACTGTCTATCGTGAAGCGAAGGACCGCGCAGCCGCCATCAGTGGACCTTGAACGTCCTCGAGCGGTTCGATGCGCAGCATCATCAGGGGGATGCGATCGCCGAGCTGCGGGTTGCTTCCTTGAAACCACGCTCGGGCGACGTTGCGATCTTCCGCCGTCGAAATCATCATCGCCACTTGAAGGGCGAATCGCAGCACGTTCGGCCGTTGAGGCTCGCGCCCGGCGATCCATTGCTGGACCGCGCGCGTCTCGCCGACGCCCCCGATTGCGGCGACCATGGTTAGGCCCAGGAGATCGACCAACTGCTCGACGACGCTCTGGATGTCGAGCGACATTGCGTGGGTGTGGGCATCGATGTCCGCCATGACCGGCGGGAATTTGAGGATCTCTTGTATTCATGGCACGGGTAACATACCACAGCGGATTACAGGTGTAAACCCATCTTAAAACCCATTTTGCGGGTTCTTGACGCTCATAAAAGTCCGGGAGGCCCTTCCGGGCGAGATTCGTCCTTGACGAGGGAGGGGCGCCCTCCTATACTTACCGGGATGTGCCGCGCCCGGACGGGCCCCGGCCTGCGTTTTGCGGCACACGACCCCACGAGGCAAAGACGATTATGGCAATGACCCATCCAGTGACGGATGGACTGGAGTACCACGAACGGGCTGACGAAGAGCTCGTTGCGATCGCGAAGACTGGCGACAATCTCGCGATGGAGTATCTCCTGAACAAATACAAAAACTTCGTGCGCATCAAAGCCAAGAGCTACTTCCTGATCGGCGCGGACCGCGAGGACATCATCCAAGAAGGTATGATCGGCCTCTACAAAGCCGTGCGCGACTTCAAGGCCGATAAGCTCTCGAGCTTCCGTGCGTTCGCGGAGCTGTGCATAACGCGTCAGATCATTACGGCGATCAAGACGGCGACGCGCCAGAAGCACATTCCGCTCAACCAGTACATCTCGCTGAACAAGCCGATCTACGACGAAGACAGCGAACGTACGCTGCTCGACGTAATGGCTTCGCAGAAGACCTCGGATCCCGAGGAACTGGTCGTTACGCAGGAAGTCTCTGACGACATCCGTCAGCGGATCCGGCAAAATCTCTCGGAACTGGAGTCCCAGGTACTCGAATCGTACCTCGAGGGCAAGAGCTACCAAGAGATGGCGCGCGATCTCGGCCGCCACGTCAAATCGATCGACAACGCGCTCCAACGCGTAAAGCGGAAGATCGAAAAGAACCTCGCGGAGTTCGAGTTCCAGTAAAAACCGGCAGCGTCATCCTGAGCCCTTCGACAAGCTCAGGACAGGCAAGTCGAAGGACCGCTTCAAAAGAAAAGCCCGCCGGATTTCGGCGGGCTTTTCTTATTCGAATGTCGGGCGTCAGGCCGGCTCGTCGAACGCGTCGACGATCTTACCGTAAAAAGCGTCCTTTTCGGTAAGCGGATCGACGACCATCACTTCGGTCTCACCGTCTTCGGGCACGATTGCCGTTGTGATGCGGCCGCGCGCGCAGACGTCCATGCAGCTCGTCGAAATGACGCGGATCGGTCCCCAGCGCCCGTCCTCTTTCAGTTTTGCCTTGAGCCAGTCGCGCAGGTGAAAATCGCCGATCTTTTCCGCGATGTCGGGGTCTTCTTCGGGGATGCGCTCCTTCGTGCAGCGTTCGCAGACGAGCACGAGACCTTGGGCGAGCCATTTGGGTTTGACGGGTTGCATGTTCTTTCCGAATTGAGTGGAGCCGACGGTGGGACTCGAACCCACGATTATGGCTTTACAAAAGCCACCCTGTAGCCGCTGAGGCACGTCGGCACGCTAGGGAATTGCGGTTCCAACGGTTCCACGGCCTCCAGGAGGTTCCTTGGAACGGCGATGCCAACGCCGCGGAGATGAATCTTACCATCGAGCGCGCAACCGCAGGCGATCTCGAGGCGCTGCTCCCGCTGGTCACGGCATATCGCGAATTTTACGAGCAGCGCGCGGACGCGGTTCGCGAGCGCGCCCTCATCGCACGGCATCTCAACACTGGTACGTCGACGATCTTCGTCGCTCGTTGCGACGGGGACGCCGTTGGCTTCGTTCAACTCTTTCAAACCTTCAGCACCGTCTGGCTCGGGCCGTCGCTGATCCTCGAAGATCTCTTCGTCCTTCCGTCGGCGCGCGGCGCCGGGATCGCGACGAAGCTGCTCGAGCGAGCGCTTACGTACTCGCACGAAACCTCTGCCGTCGGCATGTTCTTAGAAACCGCGATGGATAACCGTACCGCGCAGCGCGTCTACGAGCGCGCGGGATGGACCCGCGAAGGCCGGTTCTATAAATACAACGCGCCGGCCTGACGTTCAGACCGGCGCGCTGCCGTTGGTTTCGCGGAGTCGAGTCGCTAGCGACTAGCGGACGACGTTCCAATCGGCGATCGGGAACTGGTTGCCGGTGGAAGCGACCGTCAGCGTCCCGTTACCGAAGGCGCTCACGTTGAAGATCGCAATCGTCTTGGTACCGCTGCTAACCGTACCGTTGATGAAGCTCGGGCTAGCCGGCCACTTTGCGGTGTTGGTTTTGACGTTCAGCGTGTACCCGCTGGCGAGCGACGCGTTGACGACGCTGAGATTCCGGATGACGCCGTGGAAGAACGTGACGGTAATCGGAATCGAGTAGTTGCCCTTCGTCGTGCCGCCCGTAAGCGTGTACGCCGGCGTCGCGATGGGGCACGCCGCATTGAGCGTTCCGGTAGCGATGCTCAACCCGCCGATCGGCGCCGATTCGGTTTGGCCGGCGTGCGTTGCCGACCACGTGACCGAACCGTCGGAATTAAGCGTGCGCGTACCGCCGGTGAACGCGCCGCCCTGCCATCCGAAGGTCAGGCCGAGTTTCGCGATCCCCAGAGCGTTGTAGCCGGCTGCGTCGGTGCAGTAGCTGTTGACGTTGGTCGTGCTGGCGGCCATCACGCTCTCGCTGTTCGAGAGTACGGTCTTGTGCGTGCCGACCGAAAGTTGTCCCGAGGTTTCGCGTCGGAATCCGCTCGCGACGACCGGAAAGCCGAACTTTCCAAAGGTCGCGTTCGTGAAGGTCGTGTTTTCGGTCTTCACCGCAATCGGCGTAGCGCTGCCCTGCGCGTAGCTGGTTACGGTTTTTGCGACCGTCTCGCTGCCGGTGGTCGCACCGGGCGTCCACTTGCGGACGGCGTCGCGTGCGAGCTGCGTGCAGCGCGGATCGAAGAAGTTGAGAGCTTCGCTCGAATTCGGGTCGCCGGCTTTGTCGGGCGAGAAGAACTCGATGCCGCGGTGGCAGTTGCCTTTGCCGGAGCGCGAAGCCGGTTGGATGTCGTCCTTCCGGCGCGCGTTGGAGCCGGGTTCGTTCGAGGTCTCGTCGTTGTAGGTCTTGAGCGGTGCGCTTAGCGCGTTCACTGCGTTGATTGCGTTGGCGTTAACGGGGTTTTGATGCTTACCAGCCGGTACGGCGGCGGGTTGGCCGGCGGACACCGACTGGGCGCCCGGCTTCTCGTTAACCGAGGTCTCCGCCATGGGAGAAGCGGTCATCGGTTCTGCAGCGGGTGCGGCGTCGTCAGCTTGTGCGGGGGCTTGCGGCGCGCTGGGCGTGATCCCGTTCCCCTGCATACCGCTGCATCCGGCCAGGGAAAGCCCCAGCACGGCTGCGAGAGCGGCGATTCTGCGATAGGCCATAAAAAGGAAGTCCTCCCCAAATTTCAGCAGTTCCGGTACCTTCACTATACCCAGGCAATCCTAAGCAAACATGAGAGCCTCGTGAGTGCGTGCGTAGGACTCGGCAGGCCCGCCATCGTACGATGGTCTGCCGATTCGTGGTTGATCGTGGGTAGGTGGTCGAGTGGTTAAAGGCACCGGACTGTAAATTCGGCGCGCGAAAGCGCTACGCTGGTTCGAATCCAGCCCTGCCCAAATCTTCTCCGCGGGCGTTGCATAATGGTAGTGCTTCTGCCTTCCAAGCAGAAAGCGCGGGTTCGATTCCCGCCGCCCGCTAATGAAGAAGGTAGAAAGAACGGAGCACTCGCAAGGTTCGACACCATAAAACGGAAACGCCGTTGTAGCTCAGTGGTAGAGCACTTCATTGGTAATGAAGAGGTCGCGGGTTCAATCCCCGCCAACGGCTCCAGATTTTTTTCAAGAAGCGCCTCGTGAAAATGGGGCGCTTTCGTTATGCTGGACGTCAGTCGGGAGAGAACATCTGCATGTCGCACATTCGTCATTCCACCGTCCGAGTAGGGCCAGCGAACGTTTTCTATCGGGAAGCCGGTGCGCAAGGACTTCCGGTTCTGTTGCTGCTTCACGGCTTTGCGAACTCGTCACACTATTTCAGGCACTTGATGCCGAAGCTGGCAGACCGTTTCCACCTGTTTGCACCAGATTTGCCCTCCTTCGGATTCACGACGATCGAAGAGGGAGCGGACTATCAATGTACCTTTGCCGGTTTGACGAAGACGATTCAGGGCTTTGTGAACGAACTTTCGCTACGGCGCTTTGCGATGTACGTGTTCGATTACGGCGCACCCGTCGGCTTCAATCTGGCGGTGGCCAATCCGGATAGCATCACCGCGATCATCTCGCAGAACGGCAATGCATACGAGGAAGGCTTGGGTGACGCTCCTTGGGCTCCGTTGCGTGCCTATTGGGCGCAACCTTCACCGGCAATTCGTGAGAAAATTAAAGAACGCATGTCGCTCGACGGCGTTCGGGAGTCATATTTTCAGGGGGTGCCTAATCCCGACGGGATCGAGCCCGAGGCGTATTGGCTCGATGCGGCTCTGCTTGCCCGGCCTGGAATGATGGATCTTCAGGCCGACCTTAAGCTCGATTACAAATCGAACATCGAGCGCTATCCTCTGTATCAGCAGTTCCTCCGAACGCACCGGCCGCCGCTGCTGGCGATATGGGGAAAGAACGACACGTTTTTCATTCCGCCGGGAGCCGAGGCGTTCAAGCGCGATGTGCTCAATGCGGATGTCCAGTTTTTGGACGCCGGCCACTTTGCTCTTGAAACGAACGTCGACGACATCGCGTCCGCGATCCTGAAAATGACAATCTGAGGAGGCTTTTCATTTGACGAAGTTCACCTTGAATGGCCCCGTGCCGCTGACCTGAAAGATCGTGGGTCCCCGCGCCGTTACCCAGTGTTTGACGGTCGCAGGAATCACGATATACGAGCCCGGTCCGAGCGCGGTGGTCTTGGTTGGGTCCATTGTATCGCCGGCCCCAAACAATACGACGCCGGTCAATACCGTAAGACGCTCGGTATCGGGGTGCCAGTGCAACGGTATTGTGTACGCGTCTAGTAATTTGAGTCGCAACGTGTAAGGTGAGCCTTGCTCTTTTGGATCGCCTTCCATCACCGCTACCTGCACACGTGGAAGAATCGGTGACGGCATCCAGCTGACTGCTTCCGGGGGTATTAGCTTCACGGCGTCCGCCGTGCCCGAGGGTTCGTCTGCACTGACTAAACTTGATGCGAAGACGAATAGAACTATTACCACAAGCAGAAAGAATCTCGATGTGTGAACCCTCATAGTTTTCCCTTTGCTTTGGGATGTCGACGCATTACGCATCGTACCATCCCCACGGCGCCACGCCGCATGCGTTTTTCGTATCGCTTGCTTCTGGTGCAGGCGAGCGTGAAGGCGAGGCGGCCGACGATCTCGTCGTCTCAATTGCCTGAAGGCGCGGCGAGACACGGCGGGAACGTAGCCTGTGCCATATCCGTGGACCTTACTCTCTTGAAAGGACCTTATGATGGCGCCTTTCCTCAGAACGATCTTTGCGCTCGGCCTCATTGCTCTCGCCGGGTGTTCGCAGCAGTCGATGTCTTCATCCATTCCCACGCAACCGCAGGGCGGTACGGCTTCCGCGGTTCGATCGTTGCAGCCGTCACACAAGGTTGCCTACACATCTCTGTATAGCTTTAAGAACGGCACCGACGCGATCGGGCCGCAAGCGAATCTCGTGGCGCTCGGCGGCAAGCTGTACGGCACCAGCTATTTCGGCGGCGCGAGCGGTCACGGCGCCGTGTTCGAAGTGTCGACCGCCGGAAAAGAGAAGGTGATTCATAGCTTCGGAACTGGGACGGACGGAGCGAACCCATCCGCTAGTCTCGTCGCCGTAAACGGGTTTCTCTACGGTACGACCAACAACGGCGGTGCAAACGGCGAGGGAACCGCATTCAGAATGTCGGCCGCAGGCAAAGAGGCGTGGGTATACCCCTTCGCCGGAGGCACGGATGGCGCCAATCCCGCCGCTGGTTTGGTGCTATCGAATGGAGCGCTGTTCGGAACCACTACGAGCGGCGGTACGGAGGCCGAAGGCGTCGTCTTCAAAATCGGCACTTCGGGCTTCGAACAGGTGCTGTACAGCTTCGACTTCGTCAACACTGGCACGGACGCGTATAACCCGGAAGCGTCGCTCCTACCCGCTAGCGGTCAGTTTTTTGGAACCGCGTACTTCGGCGGTTCGAGCAATATTGGAGCGGTCTTTGCAGTGAACGCGGCTGGAACCGAAAGCGTGATTTACAATTTCCTCGGGACCGGCCAGAAAGACGGTGCGCTTCCGACGGCAGCGTTGATCGATCGAGGCGGCACGTTCTACGGCACCACGTCGAGCGGCGGCGCGAGCAGCGGCTGTCCGAGTACGTCAAGCAGCGGCTGCGGGACGGTCTTTTCGCTAACGCCGAGCGGAACGGAGCGCGTGCTTCATAGTTTCGGACTGAACCGAAAGGACGGCCAAGTGCCCGTCGGCGGATTGCTCGCCGCCGGCACCGAGTTCTACGGTACGACGGAGAACGGCGGCGCCACCGGAGCCGGAACGATCTTCGAAATCAATGCGGCCGGCAAAGAAAAAATTCTCTACAACTTCAGGGGCGGCCAGACCGACGGGGCAAATCCGCAGGCCGGTCTGATCGAACTAAAAGGCAAACTTTACGGTACGACCTACGGCGGCGGAGCGAATGGTAACGGGACGGTCTTCGAACTGACTCCGTAGCGCTTCACCGCATACCCCCTGAAAAACTACGGATATCTTCGCATGCCAAGGCTGCATGCCACACGGGCGACGAAACTATCACAACTATCATTGCCACTTCTGGAGGTGTCGCGATGTCTGGACCCACTCGCCTACGGGTCGTTCCGATCTGCCTTGCTTTGCTTGTCTCCGCGTGCTCGGGCGGAAGCGTCGCTACGCCTGCTCAGCCGGTCGCTGACAACGCTCCGAACTTGAGCGCCGCAGAAACCGAAGCGCTCTCAACAAAGACGGCGCTGGCTGCGCTAGATTCAGCGCCTGACGCGGGCGCGCCGACCCGCGCGATCAGCCGTCGCATTGCGGCGTTCCGGCCCGACGCGAAAGAACCGCCGTTCATCATCAACTTCGTATACGCGGGGCCCGCCATACCCAAACTTCCGTGCTTCGATTGCGTACAGAACGCTCCGGACGGTTTACTCTTGCCCGAGACGAATAACTTCGTGCCGGCAGACACGTCGTACTGGCAATACGGTATGACGTTCAGCGATCTTACATTCACCGGCAACTGCAAGCTGTCGTGGTCGATCGCCGCCGGCAAGAAAGTACTCGATTCATTCACGTACAAGACGACGATAAAAACAGCCGGGGGCTTCTATTTCTTCGATTACAATCGGAAACGGCCAAAGTACTCGGGAAGCGCCGTGTTTACCGGAAAAGTGACGTGCGGCGCTGGCTCGCAAACGACGCAAACGTCCCTGTATTTCGAGTGAGTTAGTTTCCGCAACGTTCTTATGTCGACCGGAGGGCCTGGATCGATTCGATCGGGCCCGACGTCGTCACGACCACCGTTGAGTAAGTGTGTTCGCTCGAGGCGTTCGTTTTGAAAGCGAAGCCGGAGGTCCAGAGCGTTCCGCTCTCACCTGCGATTTCGATCGGGAGTAGGCGGAACGTCTCGCGGATGACGTCGTTCCAAACTCCCCCGAGCATCACGGAGGTCACGGCCTTAGGGTCGAGGACGAGAGCGTCGTTCATACCCGGTCCTTCGACGCCGGGCCGGAAACGCTTACTCGCGGCGAAAGGCTTTACCAGCCTCCGGACGCGCCGCCACCGCCGAAGTCTCCTCCGCCCGCATCGAAGTCGTCGTCGCTGGAACTGCTCGAGTCGTCGCTGCTCGAACTGCTGCTGAACCAGCTGCTATGATCTCCGCTCGACGTTCCCTTACTTGTAATCAATTCGCCCCGCCGCGCCGCGACGACGATACGCCAGATGACGAAAATCCACGGGATGCAGAAGATCGTAAAAAAGATCGCGAGAAACCATCGGCCGGCGGCGTTGCTCGAAATGTCGTCGGACTCCCGCGGAGCGGCCGTTGCGGTCGGCGTGAACGAGGGATCGATGGCCGCCAGCATCTTCACGACACCCGCGGTGACTGCCGCATTGACATCCCCATCGCGCATGCGCGGCACGATCTCGTCTTGAATGATGCTGCTCGCCGCGGCATCGGTAAGCGATCCCTCAAGCCCGTAGCCGACTTCGATCCGCACCTTATGATCTTGCATGAACAAGAACAGGATCGCGCCGTCGTCCTTGCCCTTGCGTCCGATCCGCCACGTATGCGCCGTTTCGGCGGTATAGGTTTCCAGCGGAACGTCGCCGGTCGTCTGGCCGATATAGACGACGATTTGATGTCCGGTCGCCTTCTCGAAGGCGCGCAGTTCGCTCTCGATCGCCGTCGTCGTCGTGTCGTTGAGTGCGCCGGCGGCGTCGACGACGTAGTGAGCCGGCGTCGGCGGCGGAGAAAACGTCGCGGCAGCGGCCGCCGTCGACAAGACCGCGACCGACACCGCAATGAGAACGAGGGCGCGAATCGCGCGAGCCGCTGCCATAGCGCGTGGTTAGGCGCCGGCCGGCGCGACCCCCGTCGCTGAAGGCCGCAGCCCCGCCAGGCGGCAATAGAAGCGCATGGCTTTCCCTTGCCCATCTTGCGGCTCGTCGAGCTTCACGGAAGCGCCCGGCTCGAACGAAACCTGCGGAATTTGCGGCTGGAAAGACGACGCCGTTCAACTGCGGTTTCCGTTGATGGCGGGCGGCGCAAACCGCTTGAGCCTGTATTCCGCCCAACGCGCGTTCATCGCGTCGCGCAAGCCCCCGAAAGATCGCGATCCGTTCTGGCGGCCTCTCGACCGGCGTCGCGACTTCGTCGAGCCGATGAACGAAGACCCCGACGTCGATATCGCGCTGACGGGACCAAAGAATTCGGAAGAGCTCTTTTATTGGGGTGCGAAGTATTGGCTCCGCCGGGATTCGCAGCGATACTTGTACTGCCGGTATTGCCCGATTCCGCGCCAGAGTTTTAGCGCCGCGAACGTAGCCGTGGCGAAGGAGCACCTAATGGCCGCGCTGCGCGAGACCTCCGAACGGACGGTACCAGGTTCGAACGACGCGCTGCTTGCGTTTTCCGGCAGATCGCTGCTGCATCTCGCGGCGTTTCGCCAGGGCGAACTCTTCGAGCTCGATCCGCGGCAACAGGCGTATCTACAGGCGTTGTGGTATGCGGTGACCGATCTGAGTGACGACCGCAAGAACTTCGAACTCGTCAGAAGTCTCGCGGCCGCGGCGCTCGTTGAAGGTTAGGGGTTTAGATACTTCCCCATCCAATCCGAGATGATGTGCAGCCGCTCGACGCGGTGCAGCGGGGAACCGGTTCGCGATAGATCGTGCGTTTCGTTCGGGACGGCGACGTATTCGACCGTCCGTCCTAGAATCTTCAGCGCCGTGAACTCCTGCAGCGTTTGGTCGATCGGCGTTCGCGTATCCATGTCCGAGTGAAGGATCAGCAACGGCGTCTGCACTTCGGCGACGTACGTGAGCGGTGAAAATTTCGCGTACGACGTGCTGGCCGGATCCCACGCCGGTCCCATCGCGTACGTGCCGCCCGCGAGCCCGCCTTTCCCGGCAAAGTCCGCGGTGAGGTTTTCGCTTTGCATGAAGCTCACCACGCGTTCCGCGACGGCAGCTTTATACCGATTAGTATGCGAGACGACCCACAGCGTCGCGTAGCCGCCGTACGAACCGCCGAGGACTCCGAGCCGCGTGCCGTCCACGTCATCACGTTTTGCAGCAGCGTCCATCGCAGCTTCCACGTCTTGAAACATCGCATTGCCGTAGTTGGTCTCGAGCGATTCTTCGAACGCGTAGCCGTGCCCCGTGCTTCCGGCCGGATCGGAGAAGACGACGTTGTAGCCGAGCCCCGCGAGATACTGGAATTCCTGAAAGAACGTGTCGCCGAACTGCGTTTCCGGACCGCCGTGAATGTCGAGCAGCGTCGCATGCTTGTCGCCCGGCTTGCCGGCGATCGCCGGCATGAACCACGCCTGCACGGTATTTCCAGAGGGATCCTTGACGGCAAGCGGCTGCGGAACCGAAAGCGTTACCGATGCAAGGTACGCTTGATTGACGTTGGTCAGCTGACGCGACGAACCGGAAGGAATGCTCGCAACGTACACGTCGGCCGGGTGCGTCGCATCGCTGTACAGGTAGGCAGCGAGTTTCCCGTCTCGCGAAACGGTACACGACCAGGCCTCGCCCTTGGGGGGCGTGAGATCCGCGAGCGATCCGTTCGTCAGGTTGAGAAGGCGAAGATTCGAATAGCCGGGTCCGTCGATGTTGAGCAGCGCCTGCGTTCCGTCCGGAAGCGGCGCCCCGCACAATCCGCCGCCTTCCTTCATGTCGGCAAGTAGCGAATCGCCCCACGAAATCTCGTCTTTCGCGACGACGATACGCGAATCGCTGCCGTCGGGCTTCGACGCCACGAGTCCGGGAAATTCGGCCGAGTCTTTGACGCCGCCTCGAAGCGTGTATAAAATTACCCCGTCTGAGCTGAAGAACGCGCCGTTGTTCGACGGATCGGACGACGTCATTTTTACACCTTCGCCGCCCGAGGATGCGACGACGTACACGTCGCCGGCGCCGCTATCGATATTCTCGTAGCGAGTGGAATTGAATGCGATCGTGCGATCGTCGGGCGACCAGCCCACCATGCCTTCGCCCCACTTCCCGGACGTAACTTGGACCGCGTTGGAGCCGTCGGCCGCGATCGTCCAGATGTGCGGATGATCTTGGTAGACGTATCCTTGACCGTTGGCCTCGAAGAAGAGGGTGGTGATCTTATGGATGTCGGTTTTCTTTTGCGCGTCCGTCGGCGTGAAGCCGGCCTTGGAAAAATCGATGTAGGCGCCGTCGACGGCATCTTTATCGGTGACGGTGAGCGCGATGCGTTTGCCGTCGTGCGAGACGACCGGGCTGGAAACGCCCTGCTTGAAATGCGTAAGCTGGACGATCGCCTTCGTGGCGAGCGTGTATCGGAAAAGCTGCGGTTTGGCCTTGTCGAGCGTGCGGACGAAGACGAAGCTCGCGCCGTCCGGCATCCAGTCGTAATCGCCGTCGCCGACGCGGCCGGTGACGTTCGGCGAAAGGTTACCGCTCTTCACGTCGATTAAGTCGATCGTGCGATCGTACTTGTCTTTGGGGCCGTTCATCTTCGACGCTTCGACGAGGACGTGCGTGCCGTCGGGCGAGATTTCCGCGCTGCCGAGCAGCGTCAACTTGTAGAGGTCTTCGGCCTGCACGGTCGCGGCGAGTGCCGCCGCGTTCGAGGCAGCCGCGCACGCGACGGCCAGGACCAGAATACGAAAGAGTTTCACCGTTAATACATCCTTACGCCATTAGCAACGCCGCGTTCGGGCCGCAGCAGCACCACGTTCCCGCTCTCGTCCGGAACGCCGAGTACGAGCACTTCGCTTTCGAAACCTGCGATTCGTTTTTTAGGAAAATTGATGACGGCCAGGACCTGCGTTCCGATCAGCTCGGCGGGCCGGTAAAGTGCCACGATTTGGGCGCTGGAACGACGCCGTCCGATGGCTTCCCCAAAATCGACCGTGAGTTTATACGCCGGTTTGCGCGCTTCCGGGAACGGCTCGACGGCGGTGATCGTGCCGGTGCGAACGTCGACGCGCTCGAACGCTGCGAGCGTTTCCTCCACTACCAGAGCGATCCGTCGGCGACGAGCACGTAGAGGATCGGGCCGAGTCCCCAGACGATGCTCACGATGAACCACACGACCTTCTTGATCGTCGACATGTCGCCGCGCGCGATCAAGCTGATCCACATCAGAATCATCGCGATCGGGTGCAAGAATATCGAGAGCAGAACTTCGAGCAGCAGCTTCATGGGCACAGTATTCGCGCGTCCTTCGCCGAATACCTGAAGCGATGTCCAACGCGCGCATGCCGGCAGTCTTTATCGGGCACGGGAGCCCTGTGAACGCACTCGAGCGCAACCGCTACTCGGATGCGTGGAGCGCGCTCGGCGCCGAGCTGCCGCTTCCCCGCGCAATTCTCGTCGTCTCGGCGCACTGGTACGTACGCGGCGTCGCGGTGACGGCCGGCGAGCGGCCCCGGACCATTCACGATTTCTACGGGTTTCCACGGGACCTCTACGCCATTCGCTACGACGCGCCCGGCGATCCCCAGCTTGCCGGCCGGCTCGCCGAGATGCTGGGCACGCTCGACGTTGCGCTCGACGATTCGTGGGGGCTCGATCACGGCGCGTGGTCCGTGCTGGTGCACATGTATCCCGACGCCGACATTCCGGTTCTGCAGCTCGCGCTGGACGCGACGCGCGCACCAGATTTCCACTGGGCCATCGGCGCGGCACTCGCGCCCTTGCGCGACGACGGCGTGCTGGTGCTGGGCAGCGGCAACGTCGTCCACAACTTGAAGGTGATGGATCCGTATTCGGGACCATTCGATTGGGCCCAGCGTTTCGACGAGCACGTTCGCACCGCGATCGATCGCAACGATCGGGACGCGCTGGTGCATCCGGAAGCGCATCCCGACGGTGCGCTCGCCGTGCCGACGCCGGATCACTACCTGCCGCTGCTCTATGCGTGCGCGCTGCGAACGCACGACGAGCCGGTGACCACCGTCGTCGAGGGAATGGAAGCCGGATCGCTATCGATGCGCTCGATTCGCGTCGGTTAAGCGGCGTCTAACCGTTATTCTTCAGCGTTGCGAGGATTTCGCGCAGCACGCGTTTGGTTTCGAGCGTCTTCGGTTGACACGTCCCCGCGCCTTCGTGTCCGCCGCCGCCGTAACGCGCCATCAGATCGCCGACGTTGGTGCGGCAGGTGCGGTTGAGAATGCTGTGCCCGACTTGAATCGAGACGTACGAACCGTCGTGTCCGTCGGCGATGCGCACCGACACGTCGGCTTCAGGGAAGAGATCGTAGATCAGGAAGCGATTGCCGGACGGCAGGTTCTTTAATCCGCGGAGGTCCGTCACGACCACGTTGCCGTCGCGTTTGCTCGCCTCGAGCAAATGCGCTTTGAACGCTTCGTTCTCGGCGCGCATCTTGTCGACGTGCTCTTTTACGCGAGGGTCCGCCAGAATCTCATCGGCGCTTTTGGTTTTTGCGAGCTCCATCACGTGACGAAAATAATCGTTGAACGCGCCGAGCCCGGTGCGCGGATCGATCGTGTAACCGATCAGAACCCAACCCTGCGGGTCGACGATATCCTCGCGCGTGAGTTTCGCGGAGTCGAGCCGGTCGGTCGCCTCGAGCAGTTCGGCGTAACGGTCGAACTTCGGAGACTTGTAGTGCCCGGCGATAACGCGCGCCGCACTCGGCGCCAGACCGAACGCACCTTTGATATCCGGGCGCGTTCCGTCGTCGACCTGGCTCAGATGATGATCGAACCAGAGGGCCACGCGGTCGTCGTACGGCAGGTTCGCGAGGATGTCGTTGCCGGATAGCTCGATCTTGCCGTCTTGGACGTCTTTCGGATGGACGAAGTCGACCCGATCGATCGCTTCGACTTCCTGGAGTAAGATCGCCGAGGTAAGGCCGTCGAGGTCCGCACGGGTGACTAATCTCATGAACCCTCCTATTACCGGGGACGAGCGCTTTCGCCACCGAATCGGTCCCTCCTTATGAAGCACGACGTCACCCCTGAAATCGCCAAAACCGAGGAGGAGTGGAAGCAGCAGCTCGGCCCCGAGCGCTACCACATTCTGCGAGAAGCCGGGACGGAACGGCCCGGAACCGGCAGCCTTCTCGGTGTCAAGGACGACGGTACATATACGTGCGGCGCCTGCGGCGCCGCACTCTTCAAGGCCGACTCGAAGTACGATTCGCACTGCGGTTGGCCCAGTTTCACGCACCCGGACGAACGAGAGAACGTGCGGCTTCTGGACGACGATACGCACGGGATGCACCGGACCGAGGTCCGCTGCAAACGTTGCGACTCGCACCTCGGTCACGTTTTCGACGACGGCCCTGGACCGGAAGGCACGCGATATTGCATCAACTCGCTCTCGCTCGATTTCAAGAAAGCCAACGCAGCATCGTGAAGTCGTTGGCGGCGCTGCTGCTTGCGTTCGTTTGCGCGGCGCTGCCGGTACGCGCCGATACGCCCGGTGTCGTATCGGTGCTGTACGCCGGCTCCCTCGTGTGGCCGATGTCCGAGTCAATCAAACCGGCGTTGGCCGCCCAAGGGATCGAGTTTCGCGGTGAAGCCGGCGGAAGCACGCAGCTCGAAGGCTGGATCGCGTCGGGGCAGCGTACGCCCGACGTCTTCATCAGCGTCGATTCCGGTTTGGTTGCGAAGCTTGGCGACAAAGTCGCATCCTCGACGACGTTCGCGACCACCGAACTCGGAATGGGCTGGGCGGCTAAGTCGAACTATGCGTACGCGTTCGAAGCCGCCGGAAAAGGCGAAATGCCGCTGCTCGTAGCGCTCGCGCAGCCGGGCTTGCGGATCGGCCGCACCAACCCTGCCAAGGATCCGAAGGGGCAATGGACGATCGACGCGCTCACGCTGCTGCTCGGTGCGCCGAACGAAAAACGGATCTTGGGCGTCGACAACAATCCGGCGCAAATCTACCCGGAGCAAGAACTGGTGGCGCGCATTGAAGGCGGCGAACTCGACGCGGGGTTCATGTATGCCAGCGAAGCCCGAGATCGCTCGTTCGAGTTTATGCCGTTTCCCGGCGAAAGCTCGATGAGCGACCAGATCCAGTATACGCTCGCGATCATGAAGGACGCCGCACATCCCGCGCAAGCCCAAGCATTCGCCGATTTCATCCTCAAGGGCCAGGGCCGCGAAATCCTCGAAAGAGACGGCCTAAAGTACGTCAACTGACACCCCAGTGTCATCCAGAGCGTAGTCGAAGGACGCGACGAATATGCTGAGCGAAGCGAACGCAGTGAGCGCAGTCGAAGCATCGCCCGCTTTAGCGATTCGCATGATCTGGTAGCGCCTTATGGCACTTCGCTTCGCTCTGTGCCCTTCGCAGCGGTCCTTCGACTACGCGCTTCGCGCTACGCTCAGGATGACAAGGGCGGGTATCCCGTGATTTCGCGGATCGATTCGTATAGCGGTTTGAGGCGATCGTAGAGTTTCGTGTAGACGCGCGTGTAGAGTGCGTCGTAGAGCGCACGGTTCGCTCGGTCGGGTTCGAACGTGCGCGCCGTTCGCGTCATCGCGCGCACGGCCGTCGCGAAATCCGGATGCAGTTTGAGACCGACGGCGCCGTCGATCGCCGCGCCCAAACCCGATGCCTCGTACACGTGAGGGCGCGATGCGGGCAGCCCGAAAATATCGCTCGTGAGCTGAAGCGCTGCATCGCTTTGCGAGCCGCCGCCGCAGACGCGCAGCTCGCGCACCGTGGCGCCGCTGCGTTTTTCGATCCGTTCCTTGCCCTCGCGCAGCGCATAGGCGAGCCCTTCGAGGATCGCTCGATACAAATGCGCGCGGGTGTGAACGTCGCCGAATCCCACGATCGCACCCTTTGCTTCCGGCATGCGCAGTCCGGGCGACCAGTACGGCTGTACCATCAATCCCATCGCGCCGGCCGGCACCGAATTGACGAGTTCGTCGAACAGCGTTTCAGGTGGAATCCCGCCGCGCAGCGCGGCAGCCTCCTCGATATGCCCGAACTGTTCTCTGAACCAGCTCACCATCCAATAGCCGCGGAAGATTTGGACCTCGATATCGTACCATCCGGGGATTGCCGACGGATACGGCGGAACGAGCGGCGTTGCTTCGACGTAGCGCGCCGCAGCCACGTTGATGGTCGCGGTCGTGCCGTAGCTCAGGCATGCGGTCGTGGGATCGATACTGCCGGCGCCGAGCACCTCGCACGCCTTGTCGGACGCACCGGCCACGACGGGCGTTCCCGCAGGCACGCCGGTCGCGGCCGCCGCTTCGGCGGTGACTTCACCCAAGATCGCTCCCGGCGGGAAGAGTTCGGGGAGCATCTGCGGTTCGACGCGCAGCGCTTGCCACTTCCAATCGTTCTTCGCCGCCCACGCGAGTTTCTTGAAATCAAACGGCACGTATCCAACTTGCGAGCCGGTGGAATCGACGAATCGGCCGGTCAACCGGTAATTCAAATAGCCGGAGAGCAGCAGAAACTTGTGCGTTGCTTTCCAGATCTCCGGCTGGTTCGCGGCGATCCAGTTGGCTTCGGCTTCGCGTTGAAAATAGCGCACGGTTTCGGCGGCGCCGGCTAGGCGAAAGGCCGTGCGCCACAGCGCCGAGATCGGCGGAAGGGTGGAGTTCTTGCGCTGATCGAGCCACGTAATCGCCGGCCGCAGCGGCTGCCCGTTGCCGTCGACGTTGACGACCGTTCCACGCTGCGTCGTCACGACGATGCCGGCGACGCGGTCGCGAAGATCGGCGCGATCGATCCAGAGCTTCGCGCACGCCGAGGCTGCCTGGTTCCAGAATCCCTCGGCGTCGTGTTCGTGCCGGCCCGGCTGGTCGACGATGTAGTCGTCTAAGACGACGCGGCTCTTGGCGACCAACTCGCCGCCGGCATCGAAGAGCAGCGCGCGTACGCTTTGCGTTCCGTTGTCGATCGCAAGAAGAAGATCTTTGCTCAAAGGTATTCCCGCCAATCCGGAATCCGCGCGACATCCGGCACGCGATAACTCTCGTTCCAGCGCAACCGATAGGCTTCGAGCTCGGCATCCCAGCGCGAATCGCTCCATCCGAGCGTTGGACGGCAGATCCTCGCGATGCGTTCGAAGTGCCGCGCGCCGCCGTCGGCAGTCAGCAAGCCAAGACGCGTCCGGCGCAGCAGCAGATCGTCGAGATGCACGACCGCTTCGTGCTCCGCGGCCCAGCGCAATTCCGCCCACAGAATAGCGGTGCCGTCGATCGCGTCGAGTTCGCCGGTCTTGGCGCCATCGACGATCGCACTTGCGTGTCCGCCGTAGCGTCCCGCCAAGCGCGTCCGAGCGGTCGTGTCCAGTCGCGAACTCCGCGGCAACGGCGCTTGCGAGAACACGGGGCGCAGCGTTCGGTCGAAGTCGGGCAAATGCGTGGCCGCTGCGGCAAGCGCATCCATCGCCATCGGGCGAAACGTCGTCAGCTTTCCGCCGGTCACGGTCACCAGACCGCGCTCGTTCCACACCGCGTGATCGCGACTGGCACGCGAAGGATCGGCCGAGCCGCCATCGATCACCGGCCGCACGCCGGCATAGGTTGCGATCGTGTCGACGCTGTCGATTCGCGGCGACGGAAACTGATACCGAACCGCAGCGACGAGATACGCGACTTCGGCCGGCGTTATGGCCGGCTCTTCGTCCAAGCTGCGATCGTGATCGATATCGGTGGTTCCGACCAGCGTGCGTCCCTGCCATGGATAGGCGAAGACCGGACGGCCGTCGTGCGGGTGTTCGAACGCCACCGACTGCGCGAGCGGCAGCCGCCAATCCGGCAAGATCAGATGGCTGCCGCGCAGCGGACGCAGCCGCGGCGCCGCGCCGAGTGCACCGCGTAAGCGGTCGGCGAAGACCCCGGCCGCCGCGATCGTCGCCTTGGCGCGCATGTGCACCTCGCCTCCGCCGGCTTTGTCGCGCAGGAGCGCACCCGACATCGCACCATCCGCAGCCGTGACCAGCGCCTCGACGTAGTTGATCGCCGTCGCACCCGCGAGACACGCTTCGTGAATCAGCCGCATGACGAGACGCGCGTCATCCGTGGTCGCATCAACATAGCAGTGCGCGCCTTCCAACTCGTCGGTATCGAGCGACGGGACGAGCGCGAGGGCCTCGTCGCGCCCGATATAGCGGTGCTGCCACGATCCCGCGAGCACGTCGTAGATCGCCAGGCCGGCCGCGAGCGTCGCCCGGCTCGGCTTGCGCTTGCGATAGTGCGGCATGAGGAACGGCAGCGGATCGACCAGCCCCGGCGCATCGCGCAAGAGTTCTTCGCGTTCGCGGACGGACTCGCGCGTCAGCCCGATCTTGCCCTCTTTGAGGTAGCGCAGTCCGCCGTGCACGAGTTTCGACGAACGGCTCGACGTGCCGGATGCGAAGTCGCTGCGCTCGACGAGAACCGCGCGAAGACCGCGGCGCGCGGCCTCCCACAAGACGGCGGCCCCGGTTATTCCGCCGCCGATCACGAGCAGGTCGTGCGGTTCCTGCAAACGCCGCCAAGCTGCCTCGCGTGCTAACACGTGGCGGTCAAACGAGCTTTCCCGGGTTCATGTTGCCGCTCGGATCGAAGCTCGCGAAGAGCGCCCGCATCGCGTCGATGCCGAGTTCGCCTTTTTCGGCCGCGAGATACGGCTTGTGGTCGAGCCCGACGCCGTGCTGGTGGCTGATCGTGCCGCCGTTGGCGACGATCGTCTCGCTCAGCGCGCACTTGAGGCGCGTCCAGCGCGCCATGTTGTCCTCGTACGTGGCGGCGATCGGGAAGATGAACGTCGAGTACACGCTGGAGCCTTCGGCATAGACGTGCGACAGATGGGTGTACGCGTGAATCGGCACGTCGCCGAACGCACCGCGGGCGGCCGCTTCGAGACCGCGCACCATCGCGCCGACGCGCGGCCAATCGACCGCGGTTTCGGCCGTGTCGATCGCATAGCCGTGTTCCCACATCGCGTTGCGAAAATAGACGCCCGCAAACCGATTGCGCTGCCAGCGGTCGCCCAAACGACGTCCGATGTACGCGCCGCCGTTCCGTCTTGCGATCTCACGCGCGGCGCGTAATGCGCCGGCGCAGGCAGTGCGCTCGCCGGTTACGCCCGCCATCAGGAGGCACTTTTCGTCGCGAATGCCGCGCATTTCGAGGTAACGCTCGAGCCAGCGGACGGAACTGCCGTCGCCCGCGAGCTTCAGCGTCGTGAGCGTTTCCATCGCATTCGACAAGCGGAGCATCGAGAGCCCGAGACCGGCTTGCGCCATCGTTCGCACCGCCTTCTCCGCGCGCGTCCAATCGGGAAAGAAGATGCCGTGAAAGGATTCGTGCTCGGGCAGCGCGCGGACGCGAACGCTGGCCTCCGTTACGAAGCCGAGCCGGCCCTCCGAGCCCATCACCATTTCGCGCAGATCGATGCCGGCGGCGGATGCCGGAACGGTTGGAATCTGCAGCGTTCCGACGGGCGTTTCGACGCGAGCGCCGGCAAGCATCGCCTCGATGCGGCCGTAGTACAGCGATTGCTGGCCGGACGATCGCGTGACGATCCAGCCGCCGAGCGTGGAGTATTCGAACGATTGCGGAAAATGGCCGAGCGTAAAGCCGTGCGGCCGCAGCTGCGCTTCGAGATCCGGACCGGCGACGCCGGCCGCAAAGGTTGCGAGACGCGCGACCGGATCTAGATTCAGCAGACCGCGCATGCGTGCGAGCGAAACCGTCAGAACCGGGTCTTCGCCGTCGGGAACGTCCAGATGACCCGCGACGCTCGTGCCGCCGCCGTATGGGATCAAACGCGCATCGCACGCGCGCGCAAACTCCAGCAGATCGCGGACGTCTTCCGACGATTCGGGAAACGCCACGCCGTCCGGAATTCGCCCAAGCCGGCCGAAGCGCAGCGCGAACCAATCGGGAAGACTTTGCCCGCGCGCGTGCAGGACGCGTGTCGCCGGCGAGACGTCGACGAGCGGATGTTGGGGAAGGCGGCTGGCCGGAACGGTGGTGGTTACCGATTCAAACGATGCTTCCGTCGGAGGATCGCCGGGGCCGATGAGCTCGCGTAAATACTCGAGCGCCCCTTGCGGGATCTCGACGCGAACGTTTTCATCACCCCAGCCGTTCCACCGCCGCATCGCGTCTTAGGTCGGCGAAGGTGCGGGGCTGACGTTGTTCTTGATTATGTGCGTGATCAGGATCGTGACTTCGCCCGTTTTGTCCGAGTTGACTTGCACCATGACTTGATCGGCCGAGCCGTCCTTCCCGACTTCCCACGTCGCGCTGGACGCGCCGCCCATCGAGAGCTTCATGCCCTCCGTACCGGCGGGCATCTGCGCCTTGTAGTAATCGTAGACTTTGTCGAAACCGTCGGCCGTCTTGAAGGTCGCCATCGTGGTCGATCCATCGGGCGTTTCCGCGCTCAAGCTGCCGTTCGAATCCGGATTCGGCTGGGCGCCCGGGTAAACCGGCGCTCCGAGTTTGCTCGCGTCGACGCCGCCGCCGACGGTTGCGGTTCCGTTCTTCGTCGTGACGGTGTACCCGGACGACGCCGGAGCGGGCGAGGCCGCCGAGTTGTCGGGCGGCGTCGTCGCCGTTGCCTCCCCCGGAGATGCGACGGCCGCGTTCGCGGTCGTTTCGGCGGCAGTGTTAGCCGCGTCGGCCGATGATGCGGCGTCGTTGGTCGACGTCGCGGCCTTGTTCGAGCACGCGCTCGTCATGATCAATGCGGCGAGCAAAAGCCCGGCCGTTGCGATTCTCATCTAATAGGATCTCCTAAAGAAGCAGGCGGGTCATGCTAAGTCCTCCGCCTTCGCGGTTAAGGCGCGCGATTCTCCCTCGCGACGGCCGCCCGGCCTGTGATAGAGTAAGGCTCCATGCTTGAAGACCGCGTCGCTCCAGAGACCCTGGCCACACTTATCGCCTTCGGCCGCCAAGCCGCCGAGCGCGGCTGGGTGCCGGCGACCAGCGGAAATTTCTCGCTCCGTGCCGGGACCGGCATGTGCCTGGTCACCCGCTCGGGCTTAGATAAGGGAAACCTCGGTCCCGACGATTTTATCCCGGTGCCGCTCGAAGGCGCGCTGCCGCCCGGCATCTCAGCCGAAGCGCCGCTCCATGTCGAGCGATATCGCAGCGATCCGGCGATCGGCGCCGTGCTGCACATCCACTCGGTCGCCGCCACCGTGCTCTCTCGCCAGGACGCAAAGCGCGGTTCGGTACGGATCGAGGGCTTCGAAATGCAGAAGGCCCTGGACGGGTTCGTTACCCACGAAGGTGTGGCGGAGTTGCCGGTGTTCGATAACGCGCAGGACACGCACGCGCTCGCACAGCGCGTGCGCGAGCGAATCGGGGCGGGCAGCGCCGTTCCCGGCTATCTGCTGGCCGGCCATGGCATGTACGCGTGGGGCGAGACGCTGGCTGAAGCCCGCCGCCACGTCGAGGGGTTACAGTTTTTATTGGAATGTGCGCTCGAGGAGCGGAGGATACGAACGTGACTTTGACGGCGACGTCGCTGCTGCGCGTCTACCGGGACGACCACCCGGACGAACCGATCGTCGAGACGAGCGACGGCGAAAAGATCGCCGCCGAGCTCGCCGGCATCGGCGTGCGCTTCGAACGCTGGACGGCCGGCGCGGAACTCCCGCCGGGCGCGACCCCGGAGCAAGTTATGGAAGCGTACAAACACGAGATCGAGCGGTTGAAAGCCGAGTGCGGCTATCGGTCGGTGGACGTCGTTCGCGTCGAACGCGGCGCGGCAAACGTGGAAGCCATGCGCGCGAAGTTCCTCGACGAGCACCGGCATGCCGAAGATGAAGTGCGCTTCTTCGTGGAAGGCCGCGGCTCGTTCTATCTGCATGCCAACGATCGCGTCTATCAAACGATCTGCGTGCGTGGCGATCTCATCTCGGTTCCGGCGGGCACGAAACATTGGTTCGACATGGGTGCCGAACCGGAGTTCGCGGCGGTGCGGCTGTTCGTCAATCCGGACGGGTGGGTCGCCCAGTTCACCGGCGACGGCATCGCCTCGCGTTTCCCAAAGCTCGATTGATCGAATTTCGCGCGGCCGTCGCCCTTCTCGACATCGAAGGGACGCTCGGGTCGATCGCCTTCGTCCGCGACGTGCTCTTTCCGTACGCCGACGCGCGGATGGATGAGTTCGCGGCAGTGCACGGCAGCGAACCCGACGTGCGGGCCGTGCTCGATCTTGCGGCGCGCGAAGCGAACGTCGACTCGGCCGATCTGCGCGGCATTCTCGCGGCGCTGCACGAGTGGTCGGCCGGCGACGTCAAGATGACGCCGCTGAAAACGATCCAGGGGATGATCTGGCGCGAGGGGTTTGAATCCGGCGGCATCGTCGGCCATCTCTATCCGGATGCGATCGAGGCGCTGCGCCGTTATCGGAGAAACGGCGTGCTGCTCGCGATCTATTCCTCCGGTTCGGTCGCCGCCCAACGTTTGCTGTTCGGGCATAGCGTAGCGGGCGATCTTCTCGAGATGTTCGCGGGATTCTACGATACGACGACCGGCCCAAAGCTCGAAAGCGGCTCGTACGCGCGCATTGCAAAGGCGCTCGGTTTCGCGCCCGGCAGCGTTGCGTTCTTTTCGGACAACACACGAGAACTCGATGCCGCGCGCGATACCGGTATGCAAACGGTGCAGCTCGTTCGACCTGAAGACGGAGCAAAACCGGATCCGAATCATGCCTTTGTCGCGACGTTCGCGGACATCGACGTCCGGCCGTAGATTGAGGTCCGCTAGCGATTCGCCCGATCGAGCAGCATCGCTTCGACGGCGCTGAAGATTCGTTCGGTCGCCGGGTGACGGTAAGCGAAGACCGGATTCGCGTCCGGCGGCGGGACCATCATCGTTGCGTTCGCCTCAAAGAGCAGGACGTTGCCGTCGCGATCGATACCGAAATCGATGCCGCCGTAATCGAGGGCGAGTTCTTCTCGAATCGCTTCGAGGGCGTCGACGGCGCGGGCGCCGATCACGCGGCGCATGTCGTCGAGAAAGACGGCTTCCTCGATGCGATACGAATCGTTGGTGGCCATGTCGGCGGAGAAATAATGCACCTTCCACTGTGAGGCGACTGCCAGGTGCAGCGGATAGAGTTCGCCGTCCACGATCATCACGCGATATTTTCGCCACTGCCCGTCGGCGCCGCGCGCATCGAGCAGCTCGATCGCCAGCAGTTCTTCACCCGGCAGATCGGCCGCCGCGGCAGCGAGCTCGTCACCGGAATCGACGCGCGTGAAGTACTGCCCGGTGTGAAATCCGGGCGTGCGCAGAAGAAGGGGAAACGCAAACCCGGCATCCGTAAGGCGGCGTGCGCCGTCATCCCCGGCCAACGCGGCGCGCGGAAACGACACCGTTCGCGGAGCCACGACACCCAGCAAGGCGTTCAGGCGCGCAGCATTCGCCTCGCGGGACGTGGCCTCGACGGCGCGCGGATCGTTGATCACCGTCGCGTTCGTGCGAGCGAGCGCCTCGCGAGCCTTTACGAGGGCCGTCGCGCAGAGTTCGGCATCCCCGATGGAGTTGAAGACGAATGAGTGGAACGGCAGCGGCGTCTGCGCGTCGTAGTACTCGGCGAAGAGCTTCGTCACGAAGAAGCGCGTATCCGGAAGATACTCGTCGGTGCGCACGTTTCCGCCGAGCGCCGAAACCAGCAGCAGCACCATCGTCGCGCGCCCATCGCCGCGGTAGGGCAGATGCACGATCTCGTGGCCGCGATAGCCGAGGTCGCGATGCTGGGCCGCGCGCGCCGGATCGCCCAGCTTGTCGAACACGTAGGCCAGCCCCTGATGCGCTTGCGCGCAGTCGGGATCGAGCGCGACCGTGGCCTCATACTGCTCGCGGGCCGCGTCGAGTTCGTCGTTCTGATAGAGCGCGTTGCCGTAGTTGATACGTGCCGTCACGTCCTCGGGGTGATGGTCGACGGCCTGCTTGTAGGCGGTGCGTGCGGCGGTACGATAGCCGGTCGCGTGCAGCAAGGTTCCCAGATTGGTCAACGCGCCGAGGTGCGTGGTGTCGCGAAACAGCACCGCAAGGTATGCGGCCTTGGCGGCCTCGTCCGCTCCGCGCACGTGCAAGGCGAGCGCGCGGTCGAAGACGACGTCGAGTGGCTCCGTCATACGCGGGTGAGCTTCGCCGCCGGCGTCGAAGGGGCTTCCCATGACGGCAAAAGCACAGTTCCCCGACGAGCAGGACGCCGACGGCAGTTTCGTCCGGCAGGGCGACGCATTCAAGGACTGGGTTCGCGCGGACGGCAGCTCGGATTATCCCGCTGAAGCGGGACGATACCATCTGTACGTGTCGCTGGCGTGCCCGTGGGCGCACCGGACGATCATCATGCGCAAGCTCAAGGGCCTCGAGAGCGCGATCGGGATGACGATCGTCGATCCGATCCGCGACGAACTCGGCTGGCGCTTCTTCGAACCGGATCCGGTCAACGGATGGGCCTATCTGAGCGAGGCGTATTTTGCGAGCGACCCGGCATATCGCGGCCGCGTGACCGTCCCGGTGCTGTGGGATACGAAGACCAAGCGAATCGTCAGCAACGACGACGACGACATTCTGCGCATGTTCGAAAAAGAGTTCGATGCGATCGGAAACGCCTCGCTCGACTACTATCCGGTCGAGCTGCGCGCGGAGATCGAGGAACTCAACGAGCGGCTGTATCAGCACGTCAACAACGGCGTCTATAAGGCAGGGTTCGCAACGTCGCAGGCTTCCTACGAATACGCCGCGCGCGAACTCTTCAAAACGCTGGACGCCATGGACGAGCGGCTAGCCAAGCGGCGATACCTCTTCGGGCCGAAACCCGTCGAGACCGATTGGCGCTTCTTCGTGACGCTGATCCGCTTCGATGCGGTCTACGTCGGGCATTTCAAGTGCAACCTCCGCCGGATCGCGGACTACCCGAATCTGTCCGGCTATCTGCGCGATCTCTACCAGATCGACGGCGTGGCCGAGACGGTCAATTTCGACCATATCAAGCGGCACTATTACTACACCCACGACGACATCAACCCGACCCGAATCGTGCCCATCGGGCCGGCCCAGGACCTCATGGCCCCCCATCATCGGGAAAATCTCAGGTAGTTGTCCGGGTTCGGCGTTTGAATGGGGTCATGAATAAAGGCTTCCTCGCGCTGGTTCTAGCGCTCTCCATCCTGCCCGCCGCGGCAATCGCTCAAAGCGCTCCGTCGGTAACCACGGACGCGCCTCCCGCCATGACGGATCAGCAGCGTCAGGCAATGTTCAACGAATTCAAAGCCATCCACACCCAAGCCGAGGCCCTGCACAAGCAGTACCGCGCGCAGGTCCTGAACTCGCTTACCCCGATCCACCGTCAGACGGTGGCCAACTTGATCGGCCAGCTCGCCATTTCGGCCAACCCGGATAAGAGCGTGACCGCCAAGCAGATCGACGTTCTTCTGAGCGGTGCGGAACGCAACGCGATCCTGAACGCCCACAACAACTACGTGGTCCAGAGCAAAAAACTGCACGAGCAAGCCATGCAAGAGATGCAGAAGTATCTCCCGGCCGGCGCATCGCAGGGCATGGGCCACAAGATGCACTCAATGAACGGCAAGACCCACACGCAGATCAACGACCCTGGCGAGATCCTGCTGCGCACGCTGACCGGCGAAGAAGGCCACGGCATGCACGGCGGTATGTTACCGATGGGTCCGCCGATGGGCCAGCCGCCCCAGCGCTAACCTCTCAACTCGAAAGGAGAAAACGCGCCGTGGAGTGATGACTCCGCGGTGCGTTCCTTTTCGGCGCCGCCATCGCAAGGATGGCGGCGCACGCTGTGGCTGATGGTTGGCGTGCAAGCCTTGATGGCGTGCGCGTTCTCCATTTCCGGGCCGTTTCTGCCGCTCTACGTGATACAGCTGGGCGTGCATCCGATCGAAAAGGTCGATCTTTGGGCCGGCGTGATCGCCTCGTCGAACTTCTTTTTTGCCGCGATCTTTTCGCCGATCTGGGGTTCCCTGGCCGATCGCGTCGGGCGCAAGGCGATGGTCGTGCGATCGTGCATCGCCATCTGCATCTTCACGGCGCTGATGGGGCTGGTGCAGAACGTTTGGCAGTTGATCGGCGCGCGCGCCGCGATGGGCGTCTTCAGCGGATTTTCGGCCGCGGCGACCGCGATGGTCGCTACGAGCGTGCCGGAAGAACAACTCGGCTTTTCCCTCGGCTGGATGGCCACCGGCCAACTCGCCGGCGCGCTCATCGGCCCGCTGATCGGCGGCCTGCTCGCCGCGCACTTCCATGGCTATCGTACGGTTTTTTTCTGGACCAGCGGTTTTGCTTTTGTAGCGGTGCTGACCGCATCGTTCTTCGTGCGCGAGCAGTTCGCCAAGCCGTCGGCAACGGCGAAGCGCGTTTCGTTCGTCGCCGGATTCCTGGAGGTCGTTCGGCATCCGCAATTGCTGCCGATGTTCGTGGTCGTGCTGGTCGCGCAAATCGTTGCGTTCGGCGTGCAGCCGATCGTGCCGCTCTACGTGCGTGCGATGGCGGGCGACGTTCCGTGGCTGCCGATCGCCGCCGGCGCGGCGTTCGCGGTGATGGGCGTCGCCGATCTGCTCGCTTCGCCGTTTCTCGGCAAACGCAGCGACAAGATCGGGTACCGGCGCGTCCTGCTCATCTCGCTCGCGGGCGTCGCGGCGTTCACGGTGCCGCAAGCTTTCGCGTGGAGCGTCGGGGCGTTTCTGGCGATGCGTTTCGGCGTCGGGCTCTTCTTGGGCGGCGTGCTGCCCACCGCAAACGCGTTGATCGGGCGCCTTTTCCCCGCCGAACGGCGCGGCCAGGTCTACGGAATCACGTCCAGCGCGACGTTCCTGGGGATGTCGCTCGGGCCGCTGATCGGCGGCTCCGTGGCCGCCCGGTTCGGCTTTCCAGCGGTCTTCTTGACGATTGGGGCGTTGACGCTAGTGAATCTCGCCTGGGTGGCGTTCAGCGTGCCGCGAGTGCTGCCGGAAACGGCACCAACTCGCTGAACGCGCGGACCAGCGCCGTGATACCGGCGCGGTCGACTTCGGTAAAGCGGGCCATCGCCGGGCTATCGATATCGAAGACCCCGGCGATCTCGTCGCCGGCAAACAGCGGCACCACGATCTCCGAGCGCGAGGCAGTGTCGCAGACGATGTGATCGCCGAATGCGTCGACGTCGTCGACCACGACCGTCTCGCGGCGCGTCACGGCGGCTCCGCACACGCCGCGCCCCGCCGGCAGCCGCGTACAGGCAGGCCTGCCGTTGAAGGGACCCAGAACGAGTTCGCCGCTGCCGGCATCCACAAAGTAGAAGCCCGCCCAGTTCAGCGATGGCAGCTCGTGATATACGAAGGACGCGAAGTTCGCGGCGTTGGCGATAAAGTCGCTCTCACCCCGTAAGAGTTCGCGAACCTGGCGTTCGAGGAGGTCGTAGGAAACCGGCATGCCCGGCACTTCGCCGCAGTTACGCCGAGGGCTTCGTTGCGTGGCGCGAGAGCGGCGAGATTTCCCCGACCAGCCGGCCGGCTCGATTGTATACGGGGGGATTGGCGAAGGGTTCGAGTGCCTGCGCGTCCGCGCCGTCCAGGAGCCCAAGTGAGTCCAGGATCGCGAGCATCGCAGGTGCCACCGCGCGTGCGTTCCCATCGGCGACTTTGAGCACGACGCCGGTCCCCTGGCGCAGCGCAGCCGTTCCATGCAGTCCTTCCGCGCCCGACTTCGCGACCAGATTGCCGTTGCCCGATTGCATCAGCACCGTGTCGAAATCTCCGGTTCCCGCCACGTAGGCCGGATAGGCGATCATCGCGTCGCGCACCACCCGCAGCGCGCGCGCGTCGCGTTCGTCGATTCCTTCGAGCGTCGCCAAGCGCGCGTACGAAAGTGCCGCGCTGCGCAGCGGAACGGCATAGACGGGGATGCCGCACCCGTCGATTGCGAGCGGGAGATCTTCGACGCGTGCGTCCGAGAGCCGCGCGCAGAGTGCCAAAATCAAACGCTGCGCCGCATGGCCGGGGTCGAGATAGTTGGCTTCGCTTGCGCCGAGCAGCGCGGTCAACGCCAGAATCCCGGCATGCTTTCCCGAACAGTTGTTGTGCACGGCGGAGAAGGCTTCGCCCGATTGTCGAAGCGCGGTCGCCGCGCGCTCGTCGTACGGCGGATGCGGCCCGCACAAGAGCGCCTGCTCGGGTTCGCCGATCTTGCGCAGGATCGAACGAACGGCGTCGGCATGAAACGGTTCGCCGTTATGCGACGCGGCCATGATGGCGATTTCATGCGGTTCGAGGCCGAAGCGTTCGACCACGCCTTCGCGCACGGCCGCCGCGGCGATAAACGGTTTCGCCGTGGAACGCAGCAGTACCGGAACGTCGATCTCGCCGAGTGAGAAGATCGTCTTTCCGTCGCGGTCGACGGCGCAGCCCGCGACGTTGTGAACGGACTCTACCAAGCCGCCGCGATCGACGGCGACGAACGGCACTCCTTCGAGCGGGCGCGCGGTCATTTGTACGGGTCGCTGCTGTAGAAGGGCACGTGCGCGCCGTCGACGGTAATCGGGTACCAGCCGTCGTTCGTCTTCTTGTGAAGCAGATCGAAACGTTCGCCGTTGCGAGCGACGTGTGACACCTGAACCGTATAGTCGATCGGACCGTTGCTGGTGAGCGGATCGGGCGGGGTGCCGTGAACGAGGTAGGCACCCTTTCCGCCCGGCGCGTTGAAGAGCGTTCCAATGCCGTCCGGCCCGACGCCGACGGCGCTGGCTTGATCGATACCCAGGCCGTAGACGTTTGCGACGCTGGGCAGCAGCGCATCGTGGATGATTCGGGCGATGAAGACGACCGTGCGGCCGAACCGGTTCCGGACGACGAAGTGCGTGTCGGTAATCGTATCGGCGAGCGGGGGCCAGGCGAAGAAGTCCGTGGTAAAGCTGATACTCTTTTCGAACGGATTCTTCACGGCGTTCAGCGTGGTGACGATTTCGTCGAGTTTGTCGCCGGAAACGGAATCGAAGACGACGGCGCCCTGCACGGCTAGCCCGGCGCTCCCGCCCCCGACCAGCCCCCCGCGCGCGTAGACGCGCCGGACGGCCGGAATCAGCTTCGTGGTTTTCCAGCGGACGTAGTTGGCCTGATCGCCGCCCGCGAAGTAGACCGCGTCGGCCCGATCGATCAACGGAACGAGCGCGTCGATCGCGCCGTTGGTCGCGCACGGCGGGATGCGGATCGTCTGCACCGACGAGAACAGCCCGTACTGGTAGAACATCTTGTCGTAGATGTTGGCATCGAACGCGCGCAGCACGATGATGTTTCCGAAGCGCGGCGTTACCCCGACCGTTCCGGCTAGAAGATTGTGCGCCCACTGCAGCGAGGAATTGGGGGCCTCCATCGCACCGCCGCCGTCGAGGAGTAACCCCGGGCCGTGCAGGGTGCCGCTCGCGACGTATTTCCCGAACAGCGGATAGACGACCGGCGTACATGGGTCGGCTGCGGCCGGCGCGGCGGCTGCCGCGAAGAACAACGCGAAGATTGCGGCGGCGAGCGAACGTTTCATTTCAGGTACCGGTCGAACCATGAAAGCCACCGGCCGTACACGTCGGCCAGGCGGACCGGCCCGCTCGGCAAGTGACCGCCGCTCGGATAGGCGTAAAACTGGACCGGTACGCCGTTATCGCGCAGCGCGTGATACATCTCGTACTGCTCGACGATCGGAACGCGCACGTCGTAGACGTTGCCGAACATCATCAGCGGCGTGTGAATATCCTTAAAGAACGTGATCGGTGATTGAGCCCGCCATGCGGCGAGTTCGTCGCCGACGAACGGCGACGAGGAAAAGGAGACGCGATCCGCGTCGATGTCGTCGGCGATCGTGTAGTCGACGACCAGGTCGTTGACCGCCGCGCCGGTCACCGCGCATTTCCAGATTTGGTAATGGCCGATCATCCACGACGTAAGCTGTCCGCCGTAGGACCATCCGGAGACGCCGAGCCGATTCGCGTCGACGAAGCCGAGTTTTTCCACCGCATCGATGCCCGCAGCAATGTCGGTGCCCGGACCGACGCTGGCATCGTCGTAGACCGCGTGCTCGAATGCGTTGCCCAGGTTGCTGCTGCCGCGATAGTTCGGTGCGAAAACCACGTAACCGTGCGAAGCCGCCAACTGGTAGAACGGATCGAACATCGCCTCGGATGTGAGGGTCGGGCCGCCGTGGATACGCAGCACCATCGGAAAGACGTGCGACGGATCGGCCTTGCGCGTTGCGTCGAAGTTGGGCGGGTACGTTAGGACACCGCTTTCGTCGAACCCGCCGTTGTGCCACCGAACCGTATCGACGCGCCCCAGGCGCAACCGCGCGATAGCGTGATTGAAGTCGGTGAGCCTTCGCGGTGCGCTCGCGCCGGGTGCCAAATAGTAGACTTCCGACGGGCGTCCGGCTTCGGTGCCGGTGAAGACGATGGCGCCGCGGCGTGAGGCCGCCTGCATCGTGTCGATCTGCGCGTCGACGACGGGGCCGAGCGGAACGCGCTGCGCGGCGCTGCCGGCGCGCGCGAAGTAGAGCGGACCGGACGTTTCGTCGTAGACCTTGAGAAGCGTGCGCCCGTCCGGCATCCACGCCGCAATCTCGACGTGACGGTCGAGCGATTTCGAGATGTCGGTCTCGCCGGTTCCATCGGCGGCGACGGTCATCACGTCGGTGGTATTCGCGGGAACGCCGTCGCGCGAGTAGCGGTAGAGCGCCTGCGAACCATCCGGCGACCACAAGGCCTGGTCTTCCAGTCCCTTGTGCGAGGTCAGCGCATGCGACGACCGCGTGCGCATATCGAGCGTATAGGCCGCAGCGTACACTTGCAATGAATGGATCGCGTTCGGAGCGCGCATGTAGAGCAGGCGCGACGCGTCGGGGGTCCACGAGAGCGGCGCGTCGGCGACGCTCCACGTGCCGCTCGTCAGACGCCGGGTGCGGCCCGCGAGGTCGACTTGCCAGAGATGAATGGGCCGCGGCGTTTGCGTCGAGAGATAAGCTTCGTCGGTGACCGCAAAACCATCTCGATAGGCGTCTGCTCCGTGCTTGACCACGGCCGGGTCGCGCCGGCTCAGCGCGATTTCCGTGCCGTCCGGCCGCCAAGCAAAAGCATCGACGTCGGTTCCGTCGGTCAAACGCCGCAAGGCACCCGACGACGGATCGATTGCGAAGAGCTGGTCGTTCCCGGTCGCGCGGTCGTCCGAGACGACGGCCAGACGCTTCGAATCGGGCGACCATTGTGGAGACGAGAAGGAGCGATGGGCCGGTGCCACGCGGCGAAGCCGTCCGGCACGAATGTCGTAGGTCCAGAGTTCGTCGTCGTACGCGTTGCGCTCGAGCACCGAGCGTTCGGCGACGAACGCGACCTTGGTACCGTCGGGGGAGATAGCCGCGTCGCTCACATCGACGACTCGGGCCATCGCGTCGAGCGAGAAGGCAGCGCTCAACGCGATGGCCAGTACCACTACAGCTTCACCTGCACCGTTATATACACGTTCAGCGGCAGCGGATAGTTATACGAGTTGTTATCGCCGTACGACGGCGCGAACGACTGCGCGAAGTAGGGGTTGAGCGGCACGCCGTTGGCCGTCCGGTCGTTCGGACTCGTTCCGTTGTAGAAGTTGGCGATGTAGAACGGATTCGGCGAATAACCGCAGACGTATTGGCTGGGCGGGTTCGCGGCCGACCACGGCGTCGCGGATCCGCCGAAACAGGCGTTTACCAGGTTCGCTACGATCGCAGTCGCCGAAACACGCGGCGAGATGTCGTAGTGCAGCGACAGGCCCATGTTGAACTGCCACGGCTGGCGGAACTGCCCGAAGCTGTCGAACGTGCCGGTCTGCGGATTCGGGATGTAGAGATTGCCCGTCGGCGTTGCAGCGAAACCGCACGACGTGTAGTCTGCGTTACGCGGGACGCCCCCCGGAAGGCCGATGCTCCCTTGATTGGCGCTGCACGTGCGGGGATCGATGCCGATGACATCGGCGGACGATCCGTAGGTGGCACCTTCGTTGAGCGTGAACGCCGGGGTAACCGCGAACCGGTTGTGCTTGTAGTTCAGGATTAGCGAGAACACGTTCGGCGACGTGTACGGGTAATCCAGCCCGGTTACGTACCATGCATTCTTGTCCAGCAGCGGCTGCGGCGCGGAGTTGTAGTATGGGTTAAGGATCGACGTGGGTCCGCACGCGGGCGCCGGAGTCGCATCGGCAGACGGCTTGTAGCATTTCGATCCGCCCCCGGCCTTCGTGAGCGCGTTGTACGCTTGGATATATTGGTTATACGGGTCGACGGCATTTTGGGTGATGCCCTGGAAGTTGTTCCACTTCTCGACTGAGTTCAGGTACGTGTACGAGAAGACCGCCGCAAGGCCGTTCTTGTTGAAGTCGCCCTTCGTGAATTCGAGCTCGACGCCGCTGCTGCTCTCGGTTCCGGCGTTGAGCGCCGGCGAGGCCAGCAGTGTTGGGATGTAGATGTTCTCGTCGAGCTGCTGGGTTGCGTACCGGTAGTACGGCGTAATCTTTATCGACATGTCCGTACCCTTGAAATGACGCTCGTACGAGAAGTCGTAGTTGTCGGAGAACTGCGCTTGCGCGTTATGGAACGGCGTCGTGAATCCGTAGGGCAGGAAACCGATGAGTTCCGACGCGAGGTTCTCCTCTAAGCTGTTGTACTGTATCTCGTAGTTTTGCGGCTCTTGCGCGTAGCGGCCGGCCGAGATGCGGAAGACCGTATCCGGGTTGGCCGTGAACGTCATGCCGATGCGCGGTTGCCAGTAGTTCTGCACGTAGGTGAGGGGATAGGTGTTCGAAAGGAACAGATGGCCGTCTTTTCCATCGGGGTGAACGGTTTGAACGGGTTTGCCGGACGATTTGTCGATGGGGCACGTGAAGCTCACGTAAGGCTCGACCGTCGACGCATCCTGAGGTGGTTGCGGGACGAGTACGGGTTGATCGGTCTGGGGGTTGTAGCAAAACTCTTGCTGGGCGGCTGCGAACCAGAAATTTTTCCCGGGATCGTTGGTGTTTTGAAGGTAGAAGTTGTCGTTTGCGTATTTCAGTGCGACGTTGATGTCCAGCTTATCGTTGGGCCGCCACTCGTCGCCCAAGGCGACGTTCGTGAAGGCCGGGGTGACGGCATTAACGAGAGCCTGATTCCCCGTATAGGTTAGGCGAAACGTCGCGCCGGTCGCGCAGGCCGGAGATCCCGCGAAGTTCGCTAGGGAACAAGGGTCCTCGGGCCTTCCCGCCGTCGGATAGAGAAACGTGCCCTGCGTCTGGATGGAGTTACAGGGGCCGCGGAATCCGGCGACGCCCTTGCCGCCGAACGCATTGTAGCAGTCGGTGCCGTCGGTCAGGTTGCTGACCTGTTGGTAAGGGCCGTTATCGTAGTTGTAGTTGTTGATGCGGTACGCCCCGGACTTCACGTAGTTGACGCTCGCGTTGATCTGATTCGTGCTGTTGATCTGGTCGGCGAAGTCCGCCTGAAGGCCGCGCGTGTGGCCATCGACCTCGTAGTCGAAGTTCTGCGCGCCGTAGCCGCTGCCGATACCCCGCCGGGTCGCGCCGCTGCGGTTGGTGTTCGAGTAGAACGTGTACCCGAAGACCCGCAGGTACGCGTTGCTGCCGAAGTTCTTTTGGTATTGCAGCTTCACGATGCTCGCCGTATCCCAGCGTCCGTCGCGATAGTCGTCGGGAAGCGGGACCTCTTGTCCCGGCGCACACGATGCGCCGGGAATGGCCGCAATGTTCGCGCACCGGTTCGTCGGCGAACCCGGGAACAGGTACGCGATCTTCTTGGTCGACTGCGCGGGAGCGAGAAACGGCGTACCGCCGGGGTACGTGTAGTAATCGGGCCAATGCGGCGGGTCGAGCCGCCCCTGTTGCACGAGACCTTCGGTCAGGGGAAGGCCGGCGTCGTCGACGCTGCTATAGTACTGGCGAAACTCCGACGAGTTCGTATAGAGCAGTTGAACGTCGTCCTTGCCGGCATCGTTCTTATGCGGAATGCCGATGTGGATGTTCGCAACCGCTTCCCGGTCCGCAATGTACGACGGGTTGCTGTACGCGACGTTGTAGAACGTGGAGTAGCAGCCCGGATCTTGGGTCACGATATTCTTGACCGGGTTCTTGTACTTCGCGTTGACCGCGCTGCAGTTCGGATACATGGCCGGGTAAAAATCGGTGTAGGTCGTGCGGTTGCTCGGACCGACGTTGTAGGGGAAGATGTTGACCAGATCCGAGCCGTTGTCGTTGTCGAGATACCGGTAATCTTGATCGGCGCCGCTAATTCCAACGTAGTAGGAGAATAGGCGATCCGGCGTCGCGCCGCCGGCTTCGAACTCGGCTTGGTGATAGAACGTCGGAGCGCCGATTCCCAACACGCCCGTCCCGTATCCGGGGAAGGTGCCCGTCTTGGTCACCTGGTTGATGAAGCCGGCAAGGCCGGTGGCGTTGGAGTTCGCGCCGCCGCCGCCGGCGTAGATCTGCAGTTCTTGCTGGCCGAGCGTCGATGCCGAGTGCGCGGGGTAGTTATCGAACGCCCGGTTGACGGGGACGCCGTCGTATTCGTAACCGATTTGGTCGTAGTAGCCGCCGCGGATGTAGACGGTTTGATTGACGCCCATCTGGCCGTTCGGCACGAAAGCGCCCGGCATGGCTGCGATCGCGGAGTACGCGTTATTCAAGCCGCCGCCGCCGCCGATCGGTGCGGCCGCCTTCGTAACCGCCGGACTGACCGAATAGACGTCGGTCGTCGTGCCTGAGCGAACCAGGTTCATCGACGACCGCGACGTGACGTTTGCGATGTTCTTGAGGCTATGCTGCAATTTAAAGGGCAGTCGCAGCGTTTGGTCGGCGAGGATACTGATACCGCTGGTCGAGTTGGTATCGTATCCGTCCTTTGCGATGGTGATGGTATACGTGTCCGGCGCCATCGAGGCGAAGACGAAGTTGCCTTTTGCGTCGGTTTGCGTCGACGCGACCTGGGATGGGCTGGTCAGCGTGACCTTCGCGCCGGCGAGCGGTGCGCCGCTCGTCGTGTCGGTGATCGTTCCGATCAGCGCGCCGGTCGTGCCGGCCATGACCGGAGACCATCCGGCCACCAGCGAGAGGATGCAAACAAAGACAACCAGTCGTCGAGCCGACGAACGAAACCATACAGCCATTAGCGCTCTCCTGTCGGGGAAGCTTTGGGCTGATTATACGGAGTCGCGTTCCCTGGGGGTATCCTGGATTTCCGCCATCGCGAGGTCGCCGATTCGGGCTGCGAGCTGCGACCGCGAGCGGATGCCGAGACGGGCAAAAATCCCGGTGAGGTGATGCTCGACGGTGTGCACGCTGATGTGCAGGCGCTGCGCGATCGATTTATTGGTTTCGCCGGTGGCGACCAGCCGCGCCACGTCGAGCTGACGTGCCGACAGCGGAGCCTTGGCCGCCGGGGCTGCCGTTCGCAAACGCTCGGTGTCGCGGACGTCGCCGATATCGCGATAGAGGTCGAGCGCGTCGGATTCCCGGCCCGCGGCTTCCAGCGCAAACGCCTCGTAGAGGGGACACTCGAGCTCGTGAAAGGCGCGCGCCGCAAGATGCGGGGCAACGAAGAGCAGACGATGGGCGCGGCGCATGCGGGACCGGCCGGAGGAACGCGCGAGCAGCTGCAGGGCGCGCCCGCGCAAGGTTTCGTCGCTTTGACGCGCCGTATGCGCGAACAGGCTCCAGTTGCGGTGTGCGCGAGGCATCGCGTCCAAGGCCTGCGTCAGCAGCGCACGGGCTTCGGCCGGTGCGCCCTGCGCGGATCGAAGCTGCGCGAAAGCCACGGTTACCGAGCCGATGCGTTGCGCCTCACCCGAGCGAAACGCGAATGCGAGCGCAGCGTCGGTCGCACACGCCTCCAAAAGCGAACGATCGTTGAGCAGCAGCGCCAGTGGAATGCCGACGGTCGCAGCTTTGGTTTGAAAGGTTGCGGTCGTCACGCCGCTTTCGAGCGCCTCCCAGACGAGATCGCGCGCGCGGGCGAGCCGCCCGGCGGTGGTAAGCGTACCGGCGTAGTTGAGTGCCGAGTACGCGACGCGCCACGTCATGCTGGTGCGCCGCGCCTCAGCCAGCGAAATCTCGTGGCGCCCGAGCGCGAGCTCGATCTCGCCCAAGTCGGCCGCGACCATCGCAAAGTTGTTTTCGATCTGCGTGATGAGTTCGCTTACACCGCTCTCGTGCGCCAAACGCGAGGCGGTGCCGCAATCCGCGAGGGCCCGCGCCGAATTCCCGGCGGCGGCGTGCGCTTCTCCGCGCACTTCGTGAAAATTCGTTTCCATCGAAACGTCGAAGAACGCGCGCAGCCGGGAGGCGGCGTCGAGATGCTCGTGCGCGCGAGCCCAGTCACCCAGCGTCACGTAGAAACGCGCAAGCGAGAGCTGTGCGCTCGCGGCGAGATGCTCGCAGCCGGCCGGGACGAGCTCCGCGGCACGGGCTGCGGCTTCGAGACTCTCGGTCGTGCGTCCGTCGACCCAGTGCTGGTCGGCCAGCATCAGGAGCGCGCGCGCGGACTCGGCGACGTTTCCAAGCGTGGCGTGCTCGGCGCGCGCACGCTCGAACCACTCCCCCGGGATTTCGCCGCAGCCGTCGATATACAACAGCGTTCCGAGCCGCTCGTAGACGGCGGCACGCGCGGGTCCGGGCGGATATTCCCAGCGCAGCGCGTCGCTGTAAAAACCCATGGCGTCGCGATACGCGTACACGTTCCACGCCGCTTCGGCCGCACGTTCGCAGTAGAATCGCGCCTTCTCCGGAACGCGGGCCGCCGACCAATGATAAGCCAGCTCGGCCGCGCGTTCGGCGGCATCCGGCAGCGATTCGAGCTCTTGCGCGATTCGCACGTGCAGCGGCGCGGCCAGCCCGAGAATCAGCTGATCGGCGAGCGCCTGCCGGATCAACGCGTGACGGAAGGCGAAGCCGGTGAGCGATCCAGGTTCGGCGACCACCAACCCGGCGGTCGTCGCGCGCTGCATCGTGCCGAGGATATCGTCGAGCGAGCGCGCGGCGATCTTTGCGAGGAAGCCGACTTCGAAACGCTGCCCGAGGATCGCGGCTCGGGTGAGGGTTTCGCGATCTTCGCTCGAGAGCGGCGCCAAGCGTTCGCTCAACATCGCTTGAGCCGAGAGCGGAACGTGCGTGGCTAAGCTCAGCGAACCGCTCTCGATCGCGATTCGCGAGAGCTCTTCGGCGAAAAGCGGGTTGCCTTCCGAGAGCTGTTCGATCTGAGAAATCGTTTCGGGTGCCAGATGCATCGCATTCGCGTGCACGGATTGTTGGATCAGCCGGCGGATTTCGTTGCGGCGCAGGCCATGAAGGCGGCAGACCTCGATGCGCGTGCGCGCTGCTGCCAGCCGGAACGCCGCGAGCGCGGGGTTACGCGCGGCATCGTCGACGCGAAGCGTGACCAGTACGAGCACGCGCGCGTCTTGCAGATGCGCCAGCAGGTAGCGCAGCATTTCCAGGCTGGCGGAGTCGGCCCACTGCAGGTCTTCGATCACGGCGACGACCGGCCGGCGCCGGCCGGAGCGTTCGAGCGTCCGCGCGGCGGCCTCGAAGAGCGTGGCACGCTTCGCGCTCGTATCGAGATCGGGAAGCACGGAAAGCAGCGGAAGATACGGGCTGCGCACGTGTTCGCTGCAGTGTCCCGAGAGCACCGACGCCTCGGTCTCCACCGATGATAGGAACTCCGAGACCAGACGCGACTTTCCGATGCCGGCTTCGCCTTCGATGGAAACGAAGCGGGCCCGGCCGTCGCACGCCGCCGTGAACTCGTCGTGCAGCAGCGCGAGCTCTTCTCGGCGGCCGACATACCCATCTGCGTGCGGATGCTTCACCCGCTCAGGCTTCCGCTCGTCTCGAAGGCTTGCCTTCGGCGCCAAGGGGCGCGAGCGTTAAATCGCCGAAAGGCGGGGCATGATGCAGCGATTCGTTCCCAATGCAGGGCGCGCGTTCGTCGCGCTCGCACTTGCGTTGTCCAGTATTCTAGCGGTGCAAAAAACGGCGTCTGCCGCTGACGACGCCGTCGGCGCGGTAGGGGACGGCGCTTTTACGATCGTTACGCCGTCGGGAAGCGGCGTGCAGCACTATTTCGGAACGGCGTCGCTCGACGGCGACGCGCGCGCGACGCGCGCGCTGATCGTGCTTCACGGCGTGCTTCGAAACGGCGACGATTACGAGCGAAGCGGCGAAACCGCAGTCGATACCGGGGGCGCTGCCGCGGCCGGAACGATCGTCATTACTCCGCAGTTTCTCAATAGCGGCGACGTAAAAAAGCATCGTCTGCCCGCCGAAACGATTCGATGGATCGGCAACAAGTGGAGCGGCGGCGACGATTCCGTGTCTCCGGTGAAGATCAGCACGTTTGCGGTTCTGGATGCGATCGTCGAACGTCTCGCCGATCGCACCCGCTTCCCAGCGATGCGCGAGATCGTCGTTGCGGGGCATTCGGCCGGCGGTCAACTCGCACAGCGTTATGCCATCGCCGCTCGTTCGCCCGAGATCGTCGCAAAATCCGGCGTCCGCGTCCGGTTCATCGTCGCCAATCCGTCCTCATACTTGTATTTCAACGCTACGCGTCCGGCTTCGACGGCCGGCTGCCCCGGATTCAACAACTGGCGGTACGGTTTCATCGATCACCCGCGCTTCGTCAGCGATACACCGGCCGCTTACGAAGCGCGCTACGTGAATCGCAACGTTACCTATCTGCTCGGCGGCGCCGATACCGATCCACATGAGGAGTCGATCGATACGAGCTGCGAAGCCGAAGCGCAGGGGCCGTTTCGTTTGGCGCGCGGTGAAAACTATGTGACGTACATCCGTAACCGGCATTCGCAAGGAACCGCGCAGACCGTCGCAATCGTTCCGGGCGTCGGGCACGACCACGATGGCATGTTCTTGTCGAAGTGCGGGATCGCCGTGCTGTTCGACCGGCCGCGAACGAAGTGCGGTTCATTCTTATAGACGACTGACCGCCAGAAAAGCGAGTCCGATGGCGATGGCGTCTTCGATGAGTGCGGCCGGCAGGTCGCCGGTAAGTGCGATGAGTTTGGTGCGCACCGCGCTTCCACCATAGCAGCCCGCGACCGCGCCGGCGGCACCCGCCGCGGCACCGCCGATTCCGGCAACGAACCAACCCGTGATGCCGCCGCTGAGAACTCGGGCCGATAGTCCAAAGGGCTGCGTTCGTGACCCGGCGGTCGGACTAGCGTCGTAGATGTATTCGCCGATTGCCGCGAAGGCGAGCACGTAGCCGGCGAGGCCGCCGCGGTGCAGAAAGTAGGCAGCCGGCGCCGTCATCGTTCTCAGGCCGGCGATGAAACCGAAAAGCAACGCAATAACCACAAGCATGCTGATTCGTTCGACGGGCTGACGCCCGGCCCCGCAGGGAGGCGCGAACCGCGGAGCCAACCGTCGCCGTCATGATCGATTGGCGTTCTATTCCCGTTCTGCTGCTGCTCTCAGCGGGCTGCATCGCTGCAACACCGGCGCCGAAGGTTGCGCACGTCACCATCGTGATGATGGAGAATCGAAACTATCCGCTGGTCGTCGGAAACTCCGACGCCCCGTACTTTAATGAGACGTTGATAGCGCAAGGCGTTCTCTTAACGAACATGCACGCGATCCGGCACCCTAGCGAACCGAATTACCTCGCGCTGTTCTCCGGTTCGACGCATGGCGTGACGGACGACTCGTGCCCCCACACGTATCCGACGGCGAATCTGGCGTCCGAGTTAGCGGCCGCCGGCCTTACGTTCGGCGGGTACGCCGAGTCGATGCCGTCTCCGGGCTTTGAGGGCTGTCGCGGCAGCGGCGGACTCTACGCGCGCAAACACATTCCCTGGCCGAACTTCAGCAACGTCCCCGCGTCGGAAAGCATGATTTATAGAGGAACGATGCCGTCACCGATGCCGTCGCTCGCATGGATCGTTCCGAACATGTGTCACGACATGCACGATTGCAGCACGCGTACGGGGGACGATTGGCTCGCGAAGAACCTGCCGCCGATCATCGCATGGAACGCGAAGAACGATGGGCTGCTGATCGTAACGTGGGATGAAGCCGATCCCGATCCCGACGGCCTCAATCGAATCCCGACCGTGCTGGTTGGACCGATGCTCGCGCCCGGTAAGAACGGCGCGAACGTCAACCTCTACAATCTGATGCACACTATCGAGTGGGTTTTCAACCTGCCGTGCATCGCCGACGAATGTAAGACGGCGCCGCTCGCGGGAATCTGGTCCAAGTAGGGTCTAGACGATCTCGATGACGCCGTAGGTAAGAAGAAGCCGTGCCAGCCAGAGCTGATTGACGTCGGCGAGGTTGGGAAGCTCTGCGACGGCGGCCGGGCCTTGCTCGAGCCGGCGTACGGCGTCGAGGCACTGGTCCGGAATGAGCAGCGAGCGGCCGGGGATCATGAGCGAGAAGTTCGGCTCGCCTTGCACGATTGCGTGCGGGACCTCGGTTCGCATACGCAGCTTGGTACTTGCGTCGATGCGCGCCGTCGCTTCAACGCGTTCGAATGCGTTGCGCGCGTCGATGCGCGAAGCGCCCAAATATTCGAGCAACAGGCGTTCGCCTGCGGGAGCGACGCGTGCCGGCGAAAACGCGCCGCTCAGGTGCTGCGCGAGCGACTCCAAGAATCGCTGCGGGAAGGCGGGATCGCGATGCCAGCCGGGCGGAAGCGTGCGGCGCAGCTCCACGTCTTGCGTGGCCGCAAGCGCGAGCATCTGCTCGAGCAAGTCGATCGCCCGCGTCGTCAGCGCGGCGAAGGTGACGTGCAGCGTGCGCGTTCCGAGCGAAACCGCTTCGTGCGGAAACCCGCCCGGAATGTAGAGCGTATCGCCCGGCTGCATGGTTACTTCGCGGTGCAGCCGCAGCTTGTCGCGATGCTGCTCGCCGGAAAACGGTTGGGATTCGATCGGCAGCTGGACGACCGGTTCGTAGACGCGCCACGTTTTCTCGCCTTCGATTTGGACGATCGTCGTATCGTGCGTATCGTAGTGAATGCCGAAGCCCTGCGCCGACGCGGGCGTCAGGTAGACGTTCGGCTGAACGTACCATCCGGTCTCGGATTGGAACGCGTTGCAAAATTGCTGCATGCGCGCGCTAAACAACGCAGCATCCTTGATGACGAGCGTCCAGCCTTGCCCGAAAAACTCTGCGACCTTGCGAGCGTCGATCGTCGGGACGGGCGCCTGCTTTGTGTAGTTTGCGCGAACCGTAGCCCGCAGCGGCGCGTAGTGCTCGAGCGGAAGCTGCGGCGAACCGGTTTTAACGATTGCAAAGTTGCTCGTCTCGCGCGAACCGATCGCGAGCGCCTCCTCGACGTCGTCGACGCCGTAGATGGCGGCGAAGCGAGCGGGATCGTTCCGGCTGACGTGTAGTGCCGCGCGCGCGTAGTAGTCGCGGGTAAATGCCTCTTCGTCGACGGGTGAGAAGATGAGCTCGAACGGATCCATGCGCTCAATCTTCGTCCCGTCGGCGGCCGACTCCCAGAGACCTAACGCTCGGGCCAGTGGAGCTCCGCAATGAGCCGACCGCGATCGAAATCGGAATAGCGGGCCCAACGGGGAACGATGCGCCAGTAAACCAGGTTTGGCCATAACGCGCGCTCGCGCCCGTCAGGCCAAGCCGCATAGTAGGCGTCTAAACACGCGGCGTCCGCCGCGTCGCCGGGCGAAACGGGATGCGCGATCCCCTCGATCTGCGCGGTCTTTTCGCCGGGTCCGCTGAAGGTCACGGCTATTCGCGGATCGCGCTGGAGGTTGCGGTGCTTTCGCGTCGTCGACAGCGTGTCGAAGACGATCTCGAGTTCGGCGGTCGATCCGACGCCCACGAGAGCGGACTGCGGGGCACCGTCTTCGCCAATGGTTGCGATGACGGCTAGTTTGTGTAACCTGACATAAGCAAGCAGTTCGATATTACTAAACGCTTCCACTAGTTTAGTGGCTCTGTGGTGACGGCGTCGCTAGTTCTGCGGCGCTCGCGGTTAGAAAGCGTTCGATTCGATAGGTGGGCTGTGCCTCGTCCATGCCGCCATTACCCAGGGTCCTTTCAATCGAACTCTGCGGGTAGAACCGGGGGAACATTTCCACGTTGGGGCATGGCGTCCTCGGGCCTCCCGCTAGGCTCCCAGTCTCGTTTATACTAGGCCGCGTATCTTTGAACGCAGGGATGTTGCTGCACGTACTGTTGCACCTTGGTCTTTGCGGGGCGGTCTCTAGCCTTCCCGCGGAGACGCCCGTGGAGATTCGCGTACGCCTCTCCGATAAAACGGATCGGGCGATTCTGGACCGGGCCTTTGAGACGACCCGCGGGACGGGCGGTGAAGCCACGGTGGAGTTCGACGCTCCCTGGGGTGTCTACCGATTAGAGGCGTCGGTGCCGGCTCACGATTGCAACGTGGTGGACTACGTCGTTATCCAGCCGAAGCACGATCGAACGATCGCCGAAACGCTGCGGGAGGGCCCGGCGCCGGTAGTCACGCCGGTATTGCTCTTCGGAACCGGGCCGAAGTCGTTTCACGACGCGAAGCCGGAGTTCGTCTTTCTGGATGGTGACGACGTAGCGTGCCGTCGCGAAGTGGTGAACCCGTTACCGACGCGCGTATCGTTCGAGCACCAAGGCGACGCATACTACGCGACCATCGAAGAGATTCCCACGACGGTTGCCACGCCGCTGCTGGCGCTGCGTTTGCAGACGCCGGATCACGGATATCAATATGTAAGTCTGGTTCCGCTCTGGCCGGGGTCGACGGGCTGGCCGCGCAGTATCCGCTTTAACTTCGATCAAAAGCAGATGTCGTTGCTCGACGGCAAGCCGACCGATACGCTGTTCTGTCCGCCCTTGGACGAAACCGACGCCGGCTAGCGTCGCTTAACCGAAGGCTGCCGCCTGGGATTCGTGCGGTGAGGGTTCCGCGAGCCGCGCGATCTCAAAGGGCCCCATATCTTGCAGCATATGGAGCCATTTGCGTCCCTCGACGTATCCGCTCTTGGTCGGCTCGAACTGCCGGCAGAACATCGGCTTTCCCTTGTCGCCCACGACGACTTCGTACTTGCCGCCTTGAAGTGCGCTCATTTGAAGTACGTAGCTGTATCCGCTAGAAGCCAGGGTTCCTGAAAGAATCGTTTGCATCATCCTTGACCTTATGGTTGCGTTTGAGTTCTGTTACATAATAATTCGGCCGCTCAGTGCCACTTGAAGCGCCTAGTCTTGTCAAGAAACATTCACGCTACGGTGAGATTTCCGTAGGACCGTGTCGCCCTCGTCGTCCGTCCGCAGTTCGTTCGTTCGCCTTTACATTTCCAAGCGAAAATCTATACGTTTTCTTATTTTACGACCGTCTAATTCTCAGTCTAGTCGGGTATCTAACACGTAGAGGGCGCCGCGCGGCCACACATCGCAGGCGCCCTCGCTCTGTGTCGCGCTGTCTGAGCCGGGCCCGCAGAGAAAGGAGCTCCGGGGGGACCTAAGACTCAGGGCGGGCGACTAAAGACTCAGGGATGGCGGATAGTCAATCCTCAGTCGGGAATGGCCTCGGAATGTCCAGCATGATTCTCGGAAACATCAAGAGGATCGTCCGCATTCTAGCGGATGGCGGGAAAGCCGACGATGTGCGCGATTTATTGGTCAAAGACTTTCGCACGAAGTCGGAGCGGGCTCTTCACGACATTGAGACGTACGAACGGATGATCTCGGAAAACACAAACGAGCGTCCGGATCTCAAAGCCTCTCTTTCCGTCAGACGTGCTCAGCAAAAGGAATTGCAAGACGCTATTGACCTGCTAACGTCGCCGGGTCCCTGAAAGCCCGTCGCTGCTAAGACGAAGGCCCGGAAAGTTGACCGAAGTGCTCGACGAGCGAGTTCGTTGCCTTTTGTAAAGGCAAGTGAACCGACCTTTTGCTTTTGCTTAGCAATGCGGGTCGAAAAATGTCTAAGCCTTAAGGTTTTCGATCCGATACTTCAATTGGCACGGAAGGAAGTGACCGAAGGAACCGCCACACGGTAACCTCGGTTGGGTTCTTCCTAGCCGCTTTCCGGAGGTCTCGCCGAAGGATACAGTCCGTCAGCTGAGCCATCGTTCGAAGAAGGTCACAACGTAGGTTCGCTCGACATCGACCGCTTTGGCGGCATCGATCGAACCGAGGGACCAGGTAGCTCGCTGCCGCTGGCCGAGCCCGAGCTGACGTGCAAAAATCGTGAGGTCCGTGAAGTCGTTATGCCCCGAATCGGGCAGCGCCACCGCGCGGTGCCAGCCGCACAGGGTGGGCGCTGCGGATTTCCAACTCGGGATGGTGAACGGCTCGATCGCTGGATCGACTGAGCGTACGAGCATAATCGGTTTCTCGCTGCACGCAGATCCGTTCGCCGCAGGCATCGGGCCGTCGAGAGACAACCCGGCGCGAATCCTTGTTTCGGCACGCGTGACTTGCACCGTGGTAGTGCCTCCAAGCGAATGGCCGAACATTCCGATCCTATTGAGATCGAGCGCACCGGCGAGGTGCGCCGGCAAGGGGTGTCGTTCGACGTCGGGATTACGTCCCGCATTGAGTGCCGCCAGCTGGTCGATGACGAAGCGCACATCGGCGATCCTGACGGCGAGCAGCGGCTTAACGATCGCGAACCACGTGTCGTAGGTGAGGACCTTCGTATTGGCGGGCACCACGGGCGGTCTTGCCTTTACAATCGCGTGGTTCGGAAACTCGACGGCGGCGGCATCGTACGGATGGTCGATGGTGACGACGACGAAGCCGTGACTGACGAGTTCTTCCGTGAGTGCCGTGCTCGCGTTCCGCCACGAACCGAACCCAGGTGAATAGATTACTACTGGGTATCCCCGGCCTCCGCGGACTGCAATTGCAACGGCGTTACGTGCATGTGAGTGGGCCGACTCAAACGTTCCGCCTGGCACGTCCAGCTCACCATCGACGACGTGCGCTACGCCGCGGTCAAGATACTCAGCTGCTGGAGCAGTCGACTTCCGTGCCGGATACCACAGCGTGACCATAAGCGATCGGTGGATGCGCGTCGGCGCGAACGGGTCCCATCGCGCGCTGTCGATCAGATGTAGCGATACGGATCCGATCGTCGCAGGGTGGGAGGGAGAAGGCAGCGACAGCGAGACCGAAGCACGTGGCGTTGAGACGCAGGCGATGCAACTACTCGCCATAAGGATGAACGAGCGCACTGCTCCGCCTAGGGTCATCTCATGGCTTTCGCTGTAAGCAATGGCATTCGCTGCTCTCCCTTGCCGAGGGAATCAGAGCTCTCGTTGCGCGTCCAGGCGAAGGCAAGGCGGTTGCCGGGTCAGAATTGAGAACACACCTGCGCGCCCGTAGCTCAAATATGGATAGAGCAGGGGGTCCACTAGGGTTGCGCTTTTATTGCAAGCGCCCGATCTTGTTACCACTGAGCTCCGTAAACCACAGCGCGCCATCCGGACCAGACGTGATGACAAGCGGCTGGACGCCGCTGGTTAGAATCGACGGTTCGGTAATCGTTCCACCGGTCGTAATGCGCCCGATCTTGCTGCCGACACATTCCGTAAACCACAGCGCCCCGTCCTGACCAGGCGTGATGCCATACGGTTCGCTCGCGGCCGTTGGACTCGACGTTTCGGTAATCGTTCCATCGGTCGTGATGCGCCCGATCTTGTTGGCTGTAGACTCAGTGAACCATAGCGCTCCGTCCGGACCGGACGTGATGGCGCTCGGGTAGCTCGAGCCGGTCTGAATCGAGGTTTCGGTGATCGTTCCACCGGTCGTAATTCGCCCGATCTTGTTGCCATTAATCTCCGTAAACCATAGCTCCCCGTCCGGACCGGACGTGATGCCATATGGTTGGCTTCCGCTCGTTGGAAGCGCCGTTTCGGTAATGGTTCCACCGGTCGTGATACGCCCGATATTGTTGCCAGTGTATTCTGCAAACCACAGCGCACGGTCCGGACCAGACGTGATGCCGAACGGGAGGCTAGCGCCGGTTGTGACCGGTGTTTCGGTGATCGTTCCGCCGGTCGTGATGCGCCCGATCTTGTTGCCTCCAGACTCAGTAAACCACAGCGCTCCGTCCGGACCAGGCGTGATGTTACTCGGTTCGCTTCCGACGGTTGGAATCGACGTTTCGGTAATCGTTCCGCCGGTCGTGATGCGCCCGATGTTATTACCGAGAGACTCCGTAAACCACAGCGCCCCATCGGAACCAGACGTGATGCCAAACGGCTGGCTTCCGCTCGTCGGGATCGACGTTTCGGTAATCACGCCGCAGATATCGTGGTTAAACGTTACATTGATCGGCAAACTCTGCGCCGAGCCGCCGCTGCCGGTCAACGGTGTTACGCCGGCCGTCAACTGCACCGCGCTGCCGGCGTTCGGAATCGTCGCCGACGCGAGCGCAGCGGGCGGCGCGAGTTCAAATGTGTTCGGCGACGCAGGGGCCGGCGCGATAGCCTTAAGATGCGTCGCGTCGTTGGAACTTAGCGCCGGCACCGGCGCACCCGGACCGAGGATCCGATTGCCGTCGGCATCGACGCCAACCACACTGACGCTCTGCCGCGTCGTGACGCATTTGGAGAGCGTGAATCCGCCGCTCACGCTTCCCGACAGCGTCGATGGTGGAAGCGGCGCGAACAAAACCGAGGTGGGGATCCCGTCGAGCGTGATCGGAATCGTGTTCGTCTTCCCCACGGCAATCGAAAACGCGATGTCTTGGTTTGCCGAAAGCTCCTCCGCACCGGGTGGAACGACGCACGTCAGTCCGGCACACAAGACCTTGTCGTACGTCGCGATGGTGCCGCTGTAGCAGTTCGCTGTCGAAGGACATGCTTTCAATGCAATGGCCGTGGTACAAACGGTACCGCTTGCACCGGCCGAGCAGCCGGGCGAGTTCGGCGTCAAACCGATCGTCTGGTGACGCGTCTTCGGACCGCCGATGAGAATGATCATGGCTTGGGTCGACGGTGAAAGATACTTTGCGCCAACGCGATGGCGATGGTGTTTGCGCTTGGGAATCGTGATACGGATGACGACCGTGCCTGTGTGTTTGTTGGCAAGCGTCGTGGTGTCTGCCGGCGTTCGCAGGCTTGGGACGCTTCCGCCTCCCGCGCCCGCGCAGGCCGTAAGGAGCGCGCCAGTCGTGACAATGGTCACGAGCCTTTTCACGAGTGTGAACTCACGACGCCAACACGACACCTGCATTTGCTTCACCCATTCAAAAACGAGAAGCCACGTCAGGAGAAACGTGGTGCAACGAGAAGGCTTACGAGAACGCTTGGACGCGTTCCTCCCACGCGTACCGCGCCTAAGGCCTCAGATCCATCGCAAAACTAAGGCAATTATGCTTCGACTCGTTCCCCCGAACGCGCGCTCGGACTCCGCCGAATACGGCTGCGCCGCTCTCTCGCCGAAAGGCTACAACTTCGCGTGCTCTGTTCGCAAGAGTTGAACGCCTGCAGCGCATAGCAGCGACATCCTACTGGGCATCAGCGTCAGCACAAGGTACCACGACGGGTGCGTCGTTTGGAGCGGAAGACGATGTCCCGCGAGATCCACTAGCCCAAGCCGTCAAAATCGCTTCCGATGCTCGAGACGCGTCAATCGAAATCGATTGGACCGAAAATCCGAAAGACGACCGAGAGGCGGCGTTGAGGTTGGCAACCATACGCGTCATTGAGCAAGAGCAGGCCCGCATTTTGGGAAACCCGTTTCTAACCGGCAATTCCCACATCGCATATGGTACTTTTCGTAAGCTGGAGGACTTGGCCCCAGAGGATGCGGAGTTTATCGGCGAAGATTTGTGGGATGCTAAGGAACGCTGGTTACTCGCTGAAATCGAAGAGCGCAAGCAAAACGAACTGAATGACGCTCGCAGCCTACGCGAAAAAGCAATACGCCAAATGAACGACTGAACGGCGGCGCGGTTAAGTGATCCGCGCGCTCTACGCCTTCGCTCGTCTGTTCGCATGGTTAGGGGCTGCTTCGCGCGGCCCCGCTGCCACGTTAGGCCGCTACGGGCCGAATGCCATTGCACCGGTGCCGGGGAGCGTGACGATCGGCGCGTGGGCGCCGGCTTTCGCCGGGACTTCGTAAGTGACTTTGTTTGCCGCATCGCCAACGAAAATATAGTTGTCGTTGTACGAGACAGCTGCCGGATTGAAGAGGCCGTTCGGCGTCGGCGAAACGTGCTCGGCGTTCGTATCGATTGGGGCGCGCGGGCAAGCACTTGTGTTTAGTGGGAAGATTGCAATGCGCGACGCGTCTTTGTGCGACACTACTTTCCACTCCGAGACGAACAAGTGCTTGGATGTTGGGTCAACTCCGAAATATCCGCCCAGGGTCCAGCCCCCGTCGGTCAGACACCAGGAGTTGACAGCGACCGGATGGGTCGCTGCGTTCGCATACGCCGTGATCGATGATATGTCCCCGCCCGCCGCGTACATAGTGTCACCCGAGAATGCGATGGGCACAGCTCCACCGCTCAAATAAAACCTCGCTCGGGGCGCAGCCGAGCCGGCGGAGCCGCTGGCGTACACGTTGTAACCGTCCTTGCCGGACGCGAACTCTATACCGACATACGCATTCGCCTTCGGATCGAACGAAATGGTAAACGCATAAACGCCCTTTCCTCCGGGCAAATTCAGCACACTCGATGGTGGGTCGTTTCCGCGCGAGCCCGGAGCGTAAAGCAACAGCTTGTTCGTATATACGTTCCAAGTCTTCTGCGTCGCCGTTAGGACCGCTAGATTCCCTTTCGGATCTATCGCGATGTCCGTGAGCTGGAACGTCTCGCCGCTCGCCACCGGTGGTAAGAGAAGGATCTTGTCAGGGTTAGATGCGGCAATGCCGTTAACAATCGGATACTCTCTAACGCCCGCTGAGTTGGAGAAGTACGCGTGGCCAACAGGAAGAGGGCCAAGCGAGGGCTGGCCGGCCGCTGAAGTGGTGAATCCGTGTTCGGTGTTCGTGGGCGGGGCGACGCTCGACCCGCTGGAGCATGCTGGGAGCGCTAGCGTCATGAGACACACAGCCGCACCCGCCGCGGACAATGTATTTCGCATAGAACAAGTCATACGTCTCGCAGCGAGAAATACCCCTTACGAGCTAATCACTGAGCTATAGAGAAGGGGTCGGCGGGAACGCCGCCCCTTTTCATTCTTGCCACCTTGCCACGCGCTCCACGCCTCGCTCGTTTATTCGCACGGTCACTGAACTCAATGAACGGCAAACGCGTATTGCCAATCCCACGGTCCTTTAGGCAGCGTTTGGGGGAGCCAGAGTTGACGAATCACGTGGCCGAACCCCGATGAAGACGGTGAAAACTCTACTAGTTCGGCGCTCTGCCCGACAGCCCCAATAGCATAGATGTTGTCCTGCGCATCCGTAGCGAGGCTCCAGTAGGGTCTCCTTATCACTGCAACGGGCGCCACGTTTCCGGTGGCTAAAGGTGCGAATATCCAGACACTCCCGGCCGAGCCCACAAGCACACGACCTTTGAGATCGACCGTGAACGTGTTTGCGCTGTCGATCGCTAAATGGGTGTGGCTGCCAGTAATGTTTATAACGGGTTTAACGTTGCCAGCGTCGTTCGGGTTGAATGCGAGGATGTCGGGACTATTCAAGGTGTAGAGATACCCGGACGTTCTGTCGAACACAAGGCCCCAGGGCGCTTTTAGGCGAGTTTTAGGGCCACCAATAGTTTTGACCGGAGCAAGCGTAATGCTGCCTTGCGCGTTCGCAGGAAGGCGCGGGTACTCGTCAATAGATTTTTTCGCGGCAGTCCATATGTTGTCGTATTTGTCAATCGCAATACCATCGGCGGCTTGCTGTTTGCCAACCGTCAGGATTGCTTGCGGTGTCTTCCCGCCAGGCAAGTAGACCTCTATAGAACCGCCCAACGCGGACGGCTGGTAGCGGCGCCCCAACTTATCAAAGACAAGCCAATAATTTCGATTCGCAGCCGAAACCGGAAAACTCTGCGTTGGTTTCGTGGGATCGAAATGGTCCACGGGATATTGAGCTATCGCGCAAAATTTGTAGTGGCAATGTTCGTAATAGATACTCTGCGCTTCCGCTGCGGATCGCCCGGCCCAGCCAAGTGTCGGCACGCTTGCGGCCGTCGATCGCTGTGTTTGTTGTAGCATCGCCGGTACACCAGGGGCGGATACTTGCGATCCGCACCCGGTCACCGAAGTTGTGAACACGGACGCCAGCACCAGGCGCTTAACAATAGTGTGTGTCATGTCTTAAATACGATGTCACCGGCATTCGTTAGGCCAGTAAGATTGCCGCTGATTACCCGTATCGGCTGGGCGGACCCCGTGGCACCGGCGGCATATTCCGTAATTGATGTGGCGGCCAAAATGTAGATGTTGTCTTGTGGATCTATGGCAATGCCCCCGCATCCCGCGACCGACAGGATGCGTATCGGAGCGACGTTTCCTTTTGCTCCGCGGGCGAATGTGAGCAGATGTGGCCCATGATGTCTGTTACTACAAGCGACTAGGCGTCCGTGAGAGTCGTAACTTATCGCGCCGCCATCTATGAACGTCTTATCTCCGCCCAACTGTGAGCGCGGCAGATCGTGGCGGTTTGTGCGATTAAAGGTGTACACTATTCCATGCACGACCGACACTTGGTTATTCGGAGCGAGCGCAACCGACGACGGATATGTGATCCCACCTATATCTCGAATCTTGGTTACATTCATCTTACCCCCAGCGTTCGGGGGGATCGGTGCAAACTCGGAAAGGTCCCATGTCGGCCCTTCATCGCCGCACGCTACCCAGAGATCGCCGCGTCCGTCAAATCTAGCGATGGAAGAATCCCCTAAGTTGCCGCAACCATTATAAAAGAACCCACTCGGCTTCGCGTCGCCGTTGCTGCCCGCGCTCCACACTGTAATCGTATTGGGATAGGGGCCGGATACGTAAATACGCCCTAGCTTATCAACAGCTATGCGCGATGATGCGCTGCTCAGACCCGTGCTCTCTCCGGCAATGAGCACCGTCGGGCTCACATTGCCGTTGGCGTTGGCGGCAAAGCCAAGAATCGAACTCCCACCAGCTACATAAGACCAAATTGGCGACGTAAAGCATCGGGCCGATTGTCGCCGCCGATCGATGTTGCGCTTGGGACGTTGCTGTCGGGAGTTCGTACACTCGGCCGGAGCTGCACGCCGTCGCGATGACGAGCAAAGCGATGCACAGTAGTAGGATCTTAAAACGCTTCATGGCGTGCCCCCAAACGCGATGCTGCTGGCATCTGTTAGGTGAGTGAAATTACCGTGAATTACTCGAATCGGTCGGGCCCACCGCGGCGGTGTGTGCGCATACTCCGTTATAGTGCTCGGCGTTACAGTATACATGTTGCCGCCTCTAGGATCGAAGGCGAAGTTCATGCAAAAGCCGATGCCGTATCGTATATTAATGGGCTGAACGTTTCCGCTGGCACCTCGCGCAAACGTAAGTACGAGCGGAGGCCGCTCTCCCTTATAAGTACAAGCGACGAGGTGCCCCTGAGAGTCGTAACCGATCGCACCAAACCCATCAACCAGACTCTTATGCCCACCTAACGATGCGATAGGCGCAACGTTGCCATTTTGATCTTGCGCAAAAGTGGAGATCATTCTCCGTCCGGTATTGACCGTTACTTGGCCTTTCGGGTCGAAGGCGATCGTACGAATCCAACGAAGGCCGGTTTTCTCGCCCTCGATATCACGTAACGGGGGGTAATCGCGACCAATATCGCCCGTGGCGTCTGCGCGAATCTGCGGAAATTCTAGAAGCGCTGCTCGCCCTCGATCATTGCATGCTGCCCATAGATGGTCCGATGGATCGACAGCAAGGACTATCCAGTATGGAGCGTCATTACGGCAAACTGTAAAGAACGCAGTTGCCCTCGCGTTCCCATTGCTACCAGGGGGCCAAATGTATATTTTTCCTGAATTATTGTCGCTACCGGTCGCGTATAGACGCCCAAGGCTATCGATGGCTAGGCTCCTTGAATTGGGCCCTAGTCCAGTCCTTGACCCCCAAAGGCGCACCGCCGGCCGCACATTACCGTGGGCATCAGCCCGAAAACCAAGAACAGAACCACTGTCGTTCGCGGTAGTGTCTGTGACGTAAATAAGCCGGACACTTGTAGCCGCCGATGAATGCTGAGTTTGTTGTAGCATCGCTGGTACGGCAGGTGAAGATCCCTGCGAACCGCACCCAGTTACCGCGAGAGAGATGAGCGCCAGCGCGAGGCGCTTAACAATACTGTGCGTCATTTCAACTAAAACGATACGCTGGTGGTGCTCGATAGGGTCGTGAGCGGCCCGGTGATCGTCCGCATTGGCTGTGCCGTTCCCGCAGAGCCAGCCGCGTACACCAATATCGAGTCCTTGAACGCAATATAGATGTTGTCTTTGGGATCGAGAGTGATACTTGAGCACCCGGGGACAACGAGGGTACTTATGGGCGCGACGTTACCGTGGGCTCCGGGTGCGAACGTGAGTAGTCTTGGTTCGTCCTTGCGGTTAGTACATGCGATGAGCCGTCCTTTAGAATCGTATTTTATTCCGCTGCCGGCGCCGAAGCCCGAATCGTCGCTCGGTCCGCTAAGTTGGGTCTTGTCGCCACCCAACGTTGAGAGGGGCGCGACGTCGCCGTTTGCAGTCTCTGCAAACGTGAGTATCCTTATTTTGTACGTCTTCGCATTGGTCTGCTGGACCGACACTTGGCCTTTCCCGTTAAGCGCGATTGAAAGGACGTAGCCCCAAAGGCGCGATTTTGGCCCGCGGATTAACCGAATGGGCGACGGCGCAATATCATCTGTCGCGCCTGCGGGAACGGGTGGATACTCGGAAATTGAGCTCTTCGGTCCATCCGTTGGCAATGGCCCAATGTAGGCCGCAACCCAGGTATCGCCTCTGCCATCCAGCGCGAAGTTGATGGGCGGCGAGTCAAAACCATCGCAATATATGCCGAATTGCGTAGTTTGCGGCACGTCCCCGTTGCTGCCCGCCGGCCATACACCGATTTCACATTCATTCTTCCCGATTCCGTACAGGCGCCCGCTCTTATCAATAGCGACACTCGCACTGCTCGCGCCCCATCTGGCCTGGTCGGTAGCGTTTCCGCGGATCTCGAATAGGGGCGGGACGTTACCATTAGCGTCGCTGGCGAAAGCTAAGAGCGAGGCATGATGCCAACGTCCGCCCTTTACGTGCGTGTTAGCGACGTAAATAAGCGGGGCACTTGTAGCCGCCGATGAATGTTGCGTTTGTTGTAGCATAGCTGGTACGCCGGTTGAGGATCCTTGCGATCCGCACCCAGTTACCGCGAGGGAGATGAGCGCCAATCCTAGGCGCTTAACCAAGCTGCACACCATCCCTCAGCGTTCGTTGCGACGAGAAGTCGCGCCCTGAGACCTCCATGGGTCGTTGCTCCCCATTTCACTACAACCTTAGACTCATCACCGAGCCAGGAACGTGAGGGCCACCCGGTGTGGCTGGAGCCACCCTCGAAGTGTGCGGAGGTATTCGACGCGACACGGCCTGCTTAGAAATCGATCGACCAAAGACGCTTTCCCGTGAACCAGAGTCGATTATTCGAAACGACGGGAGTATATTCTCCGGACTCACCCTTTCCGAAATGAGCGCTCTTGAGCTCGCCGTTCGCTGGATTATATCGGTAGGCATCGCCGGATGCCTGTACGACGAGCCAGATAAACCCGTTCGCAACGGTGGCGCTAACATTCCCCTCGTCCCCGTCGTTCGCACGGGGCAGTTTCAGGTCGATGCGCGACGGCTCTGCTTCGATGGTCGCCGTACTTAAAGAAAATGGCCACTTCGATTGTAGCCACATCGTGTCGCCAATAGCGCCGATTGGCAAGGCATCGAGCCCCGGCATCGTGTATTGCGTTGTGTTCTTTCCAGCCGCCGCGAATGAAACTCCCGCTTTAAAAAAGTTTGCGCCAAACCAATACGCTCCCGATCCCATTGCGACGTTCCAAACTCGCCCCGAGTTCGCATAAGTAAAGGAGTATTTCGTTAACGTCCCGTTTTTCCCAAGATGACCGATCCAAGGCGGGCACGCGACGGGAACGCAGATTAGAAGGTGCCGCGTCGCAACAAACCAGACGCCCCCATTACCGTCGTCTTGCAAGAAGGCGGCTCCCTGACCCGCTAGACCATTCTCAGGCAAAGCGAAACGAAATTCAACAATGTGTCCGCCCCTATCGATCTTGCCGATCCCCTCGCGACCAGCGAAGAATCCTTCGGCAAACCAAAGCCCGTCGGGCGCCGGAACGACGTCGCTCGGTACGATGTTCTTCGTCGGAGTCGCATACGTGTGAAGTTTTCCGCCGCCATCCAGTACGCCGATCGCCGAGGCGTTCTCCAACGGAAAATATATCCGCCCATCCGGTCCTATGGCAATGTTTCCAATATCCGTCATTGAATGAGGGAGGGCGGTGTTGGTGACGATGCCGCTCGCGGTTGCATGGGTGATGAAGACGTGCCCGCTTTCAGGGGAAGTGGAGAGTACCCATGCGCCGCCGTGACGGTCCGCAACAAGGTGTTGCTGGTTGACAAAGCTGCTTCCGATCGCCCCCGGAAGCCTGAAAGAACGCACGATCGGGGTGGCCGCGGAGTGCACAAATGTGGGGGAGCCGGCGCTCGGCCCATCGCGCAGTAGACCGTCGGAAGAGCAGGAACATAGCGCGACAAGGGAGAGAATCGTGCCAACTTTCACTGCTGTGCCTTACTCCTAAACCAAAATGGCTGCGGTCGATGCGATAGACATTCGACGTTCGGTCGGTCGCCACTCTGCTACGGCGGGCACGTCAGCCAAGCGCAGGCACGCAGACCGGGGGGAGAATCGACCGGCCTGATTAGCCATGGCCCGTACCGGGTGCAACCAAAATGCAACGGAGCCGACCGAGATGAAAACCAAAAACCGGTCGGATGCGGTAGAGCCCTTGTAGAATCAATAGACCACTTGCGCGCCCGTAGCTCAAATATGGATAGAGCAGGGGACTCCTAAGCCCAAGGTTGCCCGTTCGAGTCGGGCCGGGCGCAAGTTCTAGTTCTTGTTTGGGGTGAGGAGCATCCGGCCGTGCGGGTAGTCGAAGAGGATGTCGAAGTGCTTGAGGAAGTCGTAGCCGAGCAAGATGTAGTTGCCGGCGAAACCCCACTCGCACGCAGCTTGGCTCGCATAGACGATCGGGCCTAACTCCAAGCGATCGAAGTTGCCGCAGCCATAGATGTTCAGGTGGCGCTTCTTACGGAGGTCCGGCCCGAAGAGCACCAAACCCGGATTGCCGGTATCGAGCAGCGCATTCACGTCGATGGTCTTGTTGAGCATCATCGGTACGGCCGGCGTTCCAGCCGAGAGATCGACGATCACCGGCACGCCCTGCGCCGTTGAAACATCAGTCGACGGGTCGAGGACGGTCACTTTCGAAGCGTACGTATCGAGCTTCACGATCGCGCCTGCGAAAAAGTCGAATCCGATCAGGCCGTCGTAGCCTTCCCAGTCGAGTCCACGCGAGTCGTCGCGGTCGAAATTCTGCGATGCGGCAATGACGTTGTGCAGCGTCGCTCCGCCGAAGGTGAGCGTGTCCACCTTGCGCATGCGAATCGGGACTTCTTCGTAGATCGATGCGGCCGTCGAACCGCCCTGCAGCGCTACGGTCTTGGCGCGGTCCGCGAATTTGTCGTTGAGATAGATGCCGTCGGCGCCGGTGTCGAGGATGAAGCGGCCGTTCACGCCGTTAATCGACAAGTCGATCAGGATGCGATCGTGCGTGAGCTTGATCGGGACCGGATCCTGATTCGTAAACGACCAGTACGCGCCGGCGGCCGGCGGGTGCAGTTCGCCGGGGTCGATCGTCGCGTTGGCGTCGATCTTGTCGTAGGTGGTGACGTCCTTGCTGTCATCGACTCGATACGAGGAGATGATCTTCTTACCCGGCAGCGCCTCAGCATATTTAAGGATGTGAATGGTCGTCTCGTACGCGCCGTCCGGATCGACGACGGCCTGGACGTACGCTCCGGTCTCCTGGTTGACGTACAGGTCGATCGGGTCGGCGCTCGCGAGGGTCACCCGGACGACGCCGACGGCCTGGCCGTCGATCGTCGCGGCCCGCTGGTACGTCGCCGGAAGCTCCGTCGTGCCTTCATCCCATAGGACACTAAGTGAGGCTTCGTACTTGGCGAGGTTGCCGTACACCGGAATCGTGAAGCCGCTTGCGTCGCTTCGCCAGAAGAGATTGCCGGTGAACCCGACGTGCTCGGTCACGCCGCCGCGTTTGACGTCCGTATCCGCGTCATTAAAGACGAGGCCGGCCCGCAGGATCGCGAGGTCGTCGGTACGCTTGCCCCTTTCGTTGGTGATGCTGCCCGTGATTCGGAACGTGTGCAGCGAGCCGTCCCCGAACTGCCAACCGGCGAACGCGCGGTGCTTAGCGAGCAGCGCGGTTGCCTGATCGTCAGCGCGGCCCGCCGCCGGAAGGATGGACAGGCAAAATAGCGCGGCTCCGAAGGCCGCTAGTCGTCGATTCACGTTGGTATGCACCTCGCGGACGCGTATTCCGGCAGACGGTCGCTTGCCCCTTGGCAGGCGAGCAGGAGGGGCCTCCCAATGCGCCCGCGAAACCGCTTCAGGAGCCCGTCCGAAGGCGCTTGCGCGCCCCCTTTCCATATGATAGTGTTGGATGTCGAACGGACCGCCGGTCCGTTTATTTTATGTTCGGCGGAGCTGCTTAGGGATTATGGCTAAGAAAGAAACGCGCGTGATGGTCGTGATGGCTTGCACCGAGTGCAAACGCCGCAACTATAACACGCAGAAAAACAAATCGAAGACGACGGACCGGCTCGAGCTGAGCAAGTATTGCCGCTTCTGCCGCTGCCACCGCTCGCATCGCGAGACGAAGTAGCGCCGGATCCAGCACAAGCCGGAGGGCGGTGGCGCAATTGGTAGCGCAGCGGTCTCCAAAATCGCCGGTTGCAGGTTCGAGTCCTGTCCGCCCTGCCAAAGTTTTCTCGGGAGATAACCTTTAGGTGAACGAGCAGCAAAAGAAGACTGCACAATCGATGTCCGGTGGAAACTTCGTTCGCGGAGTCATCGCCGAGATGAAGCGCGTCACATGGCCGACTCGCGATGAGTGGGTTTCGGCGACCGTGCTGACGATTGCGCTGGTCATCGGCATTGGATTGTTCACCTTCGCACTCGATCAGGCGTTCGGCTATCTGTTCGCGTGGATCCATCCGGCCGTTGGGTAACTACTGAACCTTATGTTTGAAATCGATCGCGAGCGAATCGGCGAAGCCGAGGCGCTCGGCGAGACCCCCGTCATCGACGATACCGAAATGGCCGATCTCGACGGTTCCACGCCGGAACGCACCGAGATCACGGCCGAAGAGGTATTCGGATCCGACGAACCTGCCGTCGCGCCGGAAGGCGAGCGTCCCGTAAAGGCGCCCGCGAAGCCGAAAGACGATCGCAACTGGTTCGTCGTGCATACGTATTCGGGGTACGAGAACAAGGTTAAGGCGAATCTCGAGCGCCGCATTCATTCGATGGGCATGGCGGACAAAATCTTCCGCGTGCTCGTTCCGATGGAAGACGAAGTCGAGTTCAAAGACGGCAAGCGCAAGATCACGCCGAAAAAAGTGTTTCCGGGATACGTCCTGGTCGAGATGATCATGGACGACCAGTCGTGGTACGTCGTGCGCAACACGCAGGGCGTCACCGGATTCGTCGGCAGCCCGGGACCGGGCGAGAAGCCCGTGCCGCTGCAAGATAAAGAAGTCAAGACGATTCTGAAGCAGATGGGCATCGAAGCCCCCAAGCTCAAGATCGACTTCAAGAAGGGCGATCGCGTCAAGGTCACGTCGGGCCCGTTCTTCGATTTCACCGGCGTCGTCGACGAGATCCAGCCGGAAAAAGAACGCCTGCGCGCGCTCATCTCGATCTTCGGCCGCGAAACGCCGGTCGAACTCGAGTTCTTCCAAGTGGAAAAGGTCTAATCGCGACGTCTTTTTGCCCGTAGCGTCGTCGGCTCGGGGTTCGTGGACCGAAGTCCACTTCAGCCACTCGCCTCCTAGCTACGAACAAAAATCCGAACGCGCTTCGGAAAACAAGTTTCTCACGGGAGCGACCCCGACTTGTGAGATTGCTGAGGGGCAGAGGCACCGGTGACGGTGCGTCGCTAAGGAGAAAACATGGCTAAGAAAGTTGTAGGCAAGATCGGCCTACAGATTCCGGCCGGCAAGGCAACGCCTGCGCCGCCGATCGGGCCGGCACTCGGCCCCTACTCGCTCAATATCATGGACTTCTGCAAGCAGTACAACGAACGTACGCAATCGCAGGCGGGCATGATCATTCCGGTCGAGATCACGGTTTATGAAGACCGCACGTTCACGTTCATCACGAAGACGCCGCCGGCGTCGTTCCTGATCAAGCAGGCGCTCAAGATCGAATCGGGCAGCAAAGAGCCGAACCGCAATAAGGTCGGTAAGCTCACCCAGAAGCAGCTCGAAGACATTGCAAAGATCAAGATGCCCGACATCAACGCCAACGACATCGATGCCGCCAAGAAGATCATCGCCGGTACCGCCCGTTCGATGGGCGTCGAGGTGGACGCATAATGGCGCAACATCACGGAAAACGCTTCAAGAAGCTCATTGCCGAGTACGATCAGAAGGCGCTCTTCTCGACGCCCGAAGCGATCGCGCTCGTGAAGAAGAACGCGAACACCAAGTTCAACGAAACGGTCGAGGCGCACATCCGTCTCGGCGTCGACCCCAAGAAGAGCGATCAGAACGTGCGCGGCACGGTGCTGTTGCCGCACGGCACGGGCCGTACGGTTCGCGTGATCGCATTCGCGAAGGGCGACAACGCCAAGGCCGCGACCGAGGCCGGTGCCGACATCGTCGGCGATCAGGATCTGATCGATAAAGTGAAGGCCGGTTTCACCGAGTTCGACGTCGCCGTTGCAACGCCGGACATGATGGCCGCCGTCGGTAAGGAACTGGGCCGCGTGCTCGCGCAGAAGATGCCGAACCCGAAGGCCGGTACGGTTTCCCCGAACATCGGTGCCGCGATTCGCGACATCAAGGCCGGTAAGGTCGAGTTCCGCCTGGACAAGACGGGCATCATTCACACGATCGTCGGTAAGGCGCAGTTCGATGAGAAGCAGCTTCTCGAGAACGTCGCGACCCTGCTCGACGCGATCGTGCGCGCGAAACCCGCCGCCGCCAAGGGCACCTATCTGCGCAGCGTCACGCTGACCAGCACGATGGGCCCGGGCGTCAAGGTCGATCCGAACCGCGTCAAGGCCACCGCCTAAGCGCAAACCGCTCGTCTCGCAAAAAGCCCGTCGTATTCCGGCGGGCTTTTTATTTGGCCGGCGCGGGGCTCGGCGAAGGTTTCATGCGGTTCCTCTCAATTGTTGAAGTTGACCTTCCAGTTCGCCGATTCGTTCGTGAGCGCGCTCGGCGTCGATGTGATCGTAGGCCGCGGCGGCGTTAGCGGCGATTGCGGCGAGCAGATCTCGCTCCTCCTTCGTGAACGGCGCGCCGTCTTTGCGTTCGCCGTAGAACGCGAAGCCGAAGACGCCGCCGCGCATGACGAGCGGCACGGCGAGCGCGTGCAGACGATCGCCGCCCGGGAGACGCATCCCCTCGAGCATGCGCGGCTCGAGCTGTATGGGCCCGAGCTCGGCGCGAAGCGTGACGACGAGGGCGTCCTCGGCATCGAATGCTTCGGCCCGATCGGATCCCCAGCCGCGGGCGGCGACGCGGATGAAGCTGCGGTTCTCGCCGCGCGACAAAAAGAGTGCGCCCGCCATCAGTTCGAGCACGGCGACCGGCTCGTCCACGAGAAACTCGACGATCGTCTTCTCGGAGGTCGTGTTTGCGAGCGCGCGCGCCGCGCGGCGCAGCGAGGCTTCGGCTTTGCGCTGTTCGCGGAAGAAGAGGTTGTCCAGAAAGAGTTCGATGCGTGCGTGCACGGCTTTCATGGCAAAGCCGATCGCCAGCGCTACCACCAGGCTTGCGTAAACGGCGGGCCTGGTCGATTCGAAGATCTGTTCGGCGAACCACTCCACCGCACCGAAGATCAGAACGATCACCAAGGTGGTAGCGCCGTAGAGCGCGGCTCTGCCGATTGCGACGCGGAAGTCGATCACGCGCTGCGAGAGGAAGCCGTAGAACACAGCGACGATGCCCACAAGTCCGCACCACGGCAAGAGCGCGTCGGTCCAGCGCTCGATCGTCAGGAGTTCGTACGAAGAGTCTCGGACCAGCGCGCCGACGATGTCGGCAAAGGCCCACGCAAGATCGAGAATCGGCGCGATCGCAATGCCGGCCACGATCCAGGTGACCCGGCGGCGATCCAGTTCTTGCGTACCGGATGCCGAGTAGGCCATACCGCACAGCACGATCACCAGCAGCACGACGTCGGAGAGATCCTGGTACAGCCGCACCGGTCCGGGTAGTCCGGCGTGCTGGAACGTCAGCCACAATACGGGATCGAGCCAAACGAAGAAGACCAGAACCGACACTGCGAGCGCCGCGCGCAAAAACCACGTTCCGACGAATCCCGGCGTCCCATAGAGGCGTTGCGCCACGAGCAGCGCGGCGATCTGCGTGCCGGGATACACGACCTGCAATAGCAGATAGCTCAGCAGATTGACCGGCCACACTGCAAGCTGCAGCGGCGTTTGGTACACCTTGAGCAGCATGAGGATAGCGTAGAGATAGAACGCGAGCGTCGCCGGTCGCGGCCGCACGAGAAAGAGCGCGGATGCTAAGCCGAGCGAGAGAAAGAAGCAAATCGGAATTCCGATCAGGCGCGCGAGCATGCTGGCCGTTGAAAAGCCCGGCGGCTCGGCCGACAGGGTGACGGGAAAGCGCACCTCGCCGCGAATCGCGGTAACGGCGAGCCGCTCTTCCGAGCGCACTTGTTCGAAGGTGAAACGCTGCTGGGGCGTTAGGAGCGAAAGATCGATTCGATCGCCGCTGCGCAAATCGCCCTGCTTGACGCCCGTATCGAGATCGACGACGTTGGTGTTACCGCGAAAGGTGATCCCGTAATCGCCGAGCTGCGGCGCGGTGTATTCGACGGTAAAGAACACGAGCAACATGAAGACGCTGCCGATCGCCACGACGGCGAGCGAAAGCCGCCGGCAGACGAACTCGACGAATGTCCTCACGACGTCTCTACTGGAACGTGACCTTACCGCCGTGGAGATCGTACACGCCGCCAACCACGCGAACCGCACCGGCGGCGACGGCGCCGGCAACGATCGCCGAACGTGCGGTCATCACTTCGACGTTGAGGCGGACGTTCTCGGCGACGGCGTTATCCCACCAGTCGCCGTCTTCATCGCGCACCGCAGCGGCGGCGGGCTCGATTGCGGCTACCAAGCGTTGGATGTGCCCCGGCTGCACGGTCCCGTTTCGCAAATATTGCAGCGTGGCATCGACGGCGCCGCAACCGCTGTGCCCAAGCACGACGATTAGCGACGAACCGAGAACGGCAACGGAGTATTCGATCGAGGCTAAACCGTTGTCATCGAGAAAATTGCCGGCGAGCCGTACGACGAACAGGTTGCCGGGAATTTGATCGAAGACGGTTTCGATCGGAACGCGAGAGTCGGAGCACCCTAATACGATCGCGAACGGGCTTTGCCCGGCGACGAGCTCGAGCCGCCGGGCGGTGATGCCTTCGTAGTGTGACTCCCCGGCGACGAACCGTGCGTTGCCCTCCTTGAGCAACTGCAGCGATTGTTCCGCCGTCGAAGCAGCTGGCAACGGCGCGGGCACTACTGGAAGAACGTAACCTGGGCAGCACCGATGTTATAGACGCCGCCCACGATTTTGATCGTTCCGTTCTTTTGCGCACCGCTCAATATTTCCGAACGAGCGGTCAGTGCCTTGACGTTCATGCGGACGTTCTCGGCGATGGCGTTGTCCAGCCAATCGCCCGGCTGTCCCATCGTCGCCTTTGCCGCCGGCGCGACGGCCGCTACGACGTCTTGGATGTGGCCCGGTTGTGTCGTTCCGCTCTTTACGAAATCGAGCGCAGCATGAACGGCGCCGCAACCCGAGTGACCGAGCACGACGATGACGAGCGCTTTTAGAACGGCGACGCCATACTCCATCGATCCTAGGCCGTCGTTGTTAGCGTAGTTGCCGGCCACGCGAACGCCGAAAATGTTCCCAGGTTCCTGATCGAAGATCGTGTCGAGTGGAACGCGCGAATCGGAACAGCCCAGAACGATGGCGTCCGGGTTTTGGCCGGCGCCGAGCAGCGCCATGCGCGCCGTCTGCGAGTGGCAGTTTGCAGGCGTACCGGCGGAAAAGCGGGTGGCCCCCGCCTTCAGAAGGGACAGGGCTTCAGCCGGCGTCGATGCGGCGCGAGCGGGCCCCCCTTCGGCCGCCGCCCCAACCCGGCCCGGTGACGCTACGCAGGCCGCGCCGAGACCCAGCCCGGCAAGCTTCAGAAACAGGGCACGGTCGGGGCCGCGGCGGCCCGATCCATCGAAACTCTCGTTCATGAGGCTCCCTTTCTCGGCCGCGAAGGCCGGGTGCTCTCCAAGGCGGTTGCGCTCGGACTGCCCCTGTGGTAGGGTACCAGAGGCTCCGAAGACCGTAGGCCCCCGTTTTGGGGATAATGGCGGCTCGAACCTCCGCGAGGAGACGAACCGACACCTACCGAGGACGCGTAGAGTGATCCCGCGCTCGTTTTGCGTTGGTTCCACAGAAGCGCCCTCCGGACGGATGGAGCGCTTTTTTAGTTCCGAGAAAGCGAACACACGTCTATGCCAACCGCAAAAAAAGAGGCCGCGGTACAACAACTTCGCGATCGGCTCGCCGAGTCGAAGAACCTGTTCTTGACGGATTTCCAAGGATTGACCGTTGAAGAGATCACGAAACTTCGTGGCGAGCTTCGTAAAGACGGCAACACCTACTCCGTCGTCAAGAACACGCTTTTCCGCCGCGCCGCGGGTGACGAACTGGCTTCAAAGCTGGACCAGTTTCTCGCCGGGCCGACCGGAATCGTTTTCAGCGGTGTCGACCCAGTCGCGCCGGCGAAGGCGCTCAAGCAGTTCACCGACGAACGCAAAAAGCTTAGCATCAAGGCTGCTTACATCGACGGTCAACTCGTCGACGCCAAGCAAGTCGCAGTGCTGGCTTCGTTGCCGCCCAAGATCGAACTTCTCGCGAAGCTCGTCGGCACGCTCGCCAATCCGCTGCGCGGTCTCGTGACCGTGCTGCAGGGCAACCAGAGCGGCCTCGTCCGCGTCCTCAACCAGATCCGCGAGCAAAAAGAAGCCGCGGGAACGAACGCATAAGGGAGATTTTAGAAATACCATGGCAGTTGCAGATATCATCGATCAAATCGATAAGCTCACCGTTCTCGAGCTCGCGGACATCGTCAAGCAGCTCGAAGAGAAGTACGGCGTCTCGGCGGCAGCGCCGGTCGCAATGATGGCAGCCGGCGGCGGCGCCGCCGCAGCTCCGGCTGCGGAACAGACCGAGTTCGACGTGATCCTCGCCGAAGCCGGACCTGAGAAGATCAAGGTCATTAAGGCCGTCCGCGAGATCACGAACCTCGGACTTACCGAAGCCAAGTCCTTCGTCGAAAGCGCGCCCAAGGCCGTCAAAGAAGGCGTCACCAAGGACGAAGCTGCGGCCGTCAAAGCCAAGCTCGAAGAAGCCGGCGCGAAGGTCGAAATCAAGTAATCTCGTTCGCACGTCGCGAAATCTAGGCGGGAGCGGAAACGCTCCCGTCTTTTTTATTGCGCGCTGAAGGAGTCTCGATGCAAGCCAGTCCGGGTGCGCCCCCGTGGGCCCAGTTCCTTCCCCTCATCGCCGTCCTGATCTTGGTGATCGTGCGCATGGTGCGGCCGCAGCGCATCAGCGTAACGCGTATGTGGCTCTCGCCGATCATTCTCGGTGCGATTGCCGCGGTTTCGATCTACGGAACCGAGCAGCTCAATCCGGCGCCCCCGCTCGAGATCGTCCTCGGCCTCGCGGCCGGCGCAGTGTTGGGCGTTCCATTCGGGATGCTGCGCGGCCGGCACACCGACGTGCGTCTGACCGACCGGCCCGGCGTGATGTATCTCGGCGCGTCGTGGGCGACGGGCTTGATCTTCGCCGCTGCGTTCGGGTTTCGTTTCGTCGTTCGCCTCGTGATGCCGCATCGCGGCGCGCTCTCGACCGTCATCGGTGACGCACTGCTCGCGTTCGCGGTCGCTTACGTGTGCACCAGCTACTTGGCTATCTACAAGAAATACCAAGCCGAGGTGGCGGGCGCGATTCCGTCACCGCCCGAGCCGGTCGAACAGACCTAACGCCGACGGGCCTCGAGTGCGCTCAGCATCGCGAAGGCGCGGACGACTCGCTGATAGGCGCTGTCGTTTGCGCGCCACGGAACGAGCACGTCCGGCGTGATACCGGCGACGGCATCGGTACCGTCGGCTCGATATTGAACGCAGTCCGGCATGCGTATCACGGCGCCGCTGCGATCGAGCACGTTCGGAATCCCACCGTCGGTGAAGCCGCAGCCGGCGCCGTCCGTCGGCACGCCGACGATGGTGGCCGCGCCGGCATCCTGCAGCATCGCTGCGAAGCGTTCCGCGGCGGAGGCGGTATCGTTATCGACGAGCACGATCAGCGGCTCAGTCCACGTTCCCTCGCGATAGCTGAAGCGGCTGGGCGCGAAAAGAAACTGCCGTGCCGGGCTCTCCGGCAGCGAACCGGGCGCTGCGTATGCGAGCGTTCCGCTCGTGTAAAGCGTTCCTTTGACGATCTGCGAGCACGTCACGGCGATTCCGGCAAAGTATCCGTGCCGGTCGCAACGGTCGTGCGACGCGGCAATCGCATCGCCGTAAATTCGCTGTGCGTCCATCAACGGCTGCCGCAGCGCAGGGCTTGCCGACGGAAGTGCCGCCTCGATCGCACGCAACCGCCGGTTCAGGATGTTCGTCCAATGCTCGCTCTTTACGAAGCCAAGGTTCGGCGAACGCAGGCGTCTGGGCGTGAGCTCGCGCGCCGCGGGTTCGAGCCAATCCGAGCCGCCGCCGTTGCGCGTGATGTCGACGACAAGGCCGCGCAGGTGGCCGACGGTTTGCAGTACCGCCAACGCTTGTTCGAGGGCGGCGGTCAACGAATTCTCCGCCCGCAGTTGGATTGCGTCCTCGCATACATCGTCACACGAGGCGCTTTCGGACAGGCCCATCGCGGTTCGTGCGGCTTCGCAGAGTTCCGGATACGGGTCGGCGCTGAAGATTGGAAGGCGAAGAACGCCGACGACGTCGCCGTTAGGAAACTGCAGCAATCCGGTCGGAAAATAGCGGGAACCGGGCGTCGCGATCGCTTGGTAAGGTGCGCCGTGGTCGAAGGCGATCCCGGGACTTAGCGTCGCTTCGGCGTAGCCGAGCCGCGCGCAGAGCGGCGGAAGGTGCGCCGGCGTGCCGCCCTGCTCGAACGCGGTCGGCCAGTCGACTTCGAGATGGCCGTCGCCGAAATCGGCGAGAAACAGCTCGATGTAGGCGCGAGCTTCCACTTCGGAGGATGCGGCGCGCAGCTGCCGTTCCGTGACGGCGACGAGTCGCGGCAGGTCGACGCGACGTTCGGTCGCGACCCATTCGAGGTTCGCGTAGTTCGAAGAGAGCTCGCTCTGAAGTTCGGTGAAGTCGGCGAGCCACGATGCGACGTTCGGTGCGTTGGCCGGCAGCGCGGCCGACGGCATCAACGCACAGAGGAGGGCCAGCAGCGCGGCCGCTACGCGCACTACCAGATCGCGCAGCGTTGGGACGCCGGGCGCACCATTGCGGTGCCGGTCTTGCAGCCCCACGCCTCTGCGAAGGCCGGCATGTTGGAGAGCGTAGCGTTTACGCGAAACTTATCGTACGGATGCACGTCGCTGTTGGCGATCAAGCGAATGAACTCGGGGCGCGACGAACTGCCCCAAACTCCGGCGAAACCGAGGAAGAAGCGCTGCTCCGGCGTGAAGCCGTCGATCGTGCGGCGAGGGTTGGCCGCCTGCCAGCGCTGGAACGCCTTGTAGGCGATGGTGAGGCCGCCGAGGTCCGCGATCGCCTCGCCTTGCACGAGCTGGCCGTTTTCTTTCACGCCGGGCTCGGGGGAAAGCGCGTTAAACTGGTCGACGATGCATTTCGCCTTGGCGTTGAACGCCGTCGCGTCTTGCGGCGTCCACCAGTCGCTGAGGTTGCCGTTCTTATCGAACTGGCGCCCTTCATCGTCGAAGCCGTGCGTGGATTCGTGGCCGATAACTGCGCCGATCGCTCCGAAGTTGACGGCCATGTCGGCGTCTTGGTTGAAGAACGGCGGTTGCAAAATGCCGGCTGGGAAAACGATCTCATTGACGGTCGGGTTGTAGTACGCATTAACCGTCGGCGGCGTCATCCCCCATTCGCTGCGATCGACGGGTTTGCCGATCTTTGCGTAGTCGCGCTTACTCTCGTAGGCATACGATGCCATTTGGTCGACGACGAAGGGTCCTTTGACGATCGTGAGATCGGTGTAGTCGCGCCAAGTATCCGGGTATCCGATCTTCAGGGAGAACGCGTCGAGTTTTTCGATCGCCCGGGACTTGGTCTGCGGGGTCATCCAATCCAGCGACGCGATATCGGCGCGCAGCGTCTCTTTGACGTACTTGACCAGCTCGAGCGCGCGGGCTTTCGCGGCCGGCGGGAAGACTTTGGCTACGTACTCGCGCCCGAGCGCGTAGCCGAGCGCGCCGTCGGTGAAACGGGTACAACGGCGCCACTGGGGCAACTGCGCCGTGGTTCCGTTCAAGGCCGTGGAATAGAATGCGAAGTTCTCGTCGGCGAATGCTTGCGGCAACATCGGTGCGTAGGTCGTGATCGTGTGCCACCGCAGGTAAGTCTTGATTTGGGCCGGCGTCCACTGGCCGAGCATCGTCGAAAAGCCGCTGAAGAAGTCGGGCTCGCTCACGTTGACCGCCGCCGGCGAAACGCCGGATGCGCTGAAGAATCCGTCCCAATCGAAGTTCGGCGAAAGCTTCGCGACGGCGGCAGCATCCATCTTGTGATACGTCGCTTGCGGATCGCGCTGTTGAACTTCGGTCAGGGAGTTCTTGGCAAGAGCGGTCTCGATCGCCATGACCGTCTGTGCGTCGGCATCGGCTTGCATTTGCGTCTCGCCGATAAGCGCGAGCATTTTGCCCACGTGTGCGACGTACGCGGCCCGCAGCGCGACGCTCTTGTCGTCGGTGTTCGTATAGTAATCGCGGTTGGGCAGTCCGAGGCCGCCTTGATCGAGCTGAGCGATGTTGGTGGTACTGTCCTTGGCGTCGGGGCCCGAGCCGAATCCGAAGAACGCATCGACGCCGTCGATCTGCAGCGCGGCAACCACCGGTGCCACGCCCTTCGCATCGACGATGCCGCCGATCTGGGTGAGCAGCGGGTCGAGCGGGGCCGTTCCGGCCTTCTGGATCGCCGCGGTGTCCATGCAGCTCGCGTAGTAGTCGCCGATCTTCTGTTCGTCGGTTCCCGCGGCGGCGTTGCTCTTCGCAGCTGCCTCAAGAATCTCGTGCGTCACCTGACGATTTTTATCGACCAGAACGTTCGACGTACCGAACTGCGGATACGCCGGCGGAATCGGATGATTCTTGATCCATCCGCCGTTTGCAAACTGATAGAAATCGTCGCACGGCTTGCACGTTCGATCGAGCGACGCGAGGTCGATTCCGCTGGTAAGCTGTTGCGCCGCCGCTCCGAGGCCTCCGCTATGAACGGCGAAGAGCGCAACGAACGCAACGGCCGCGAGCCGAATGGCAAGCGAAATCGAAAACTTCATCCCCGGAGTTACGACCGGGTGGCGTTCGCTCCTACCGGCGCCGCGCAAGGCGGCTGGTACTGAGGCTGCTGCGAGTAGCCTTGCGGCGGCTGCTGCGGATAGCCCTGCTGCGGATAGCCTTGCGGCGGATAGCCTTGCGGCGGCTGCTGCGGGTAGCCTTGTTGCGGATAGCCTTGCGGCTGCTGCGGATAGCCTTGTTGCGGATAGCCTTGCGGCTGCTGCGGATAGCCTTGTTGCGGCTGTTGGGGAAAGCCTTGCTGCGGATACCCTTGAGACTGCTGCGCGTAGCAGTCAGACGGATGTTCCAGCGGCGTAGCCGTAGCAATGTCGTTCTTAAATTGACCGAAGGTTTTCGGGTCGGCGTTGAACGTGGTCTCGAGATCGGCGATGCGATGATCGTCCTTCGGATGGTCGGAGAGCGCTTCCATCTTTTGTCCGCTCGCCTGTCCTGTCGCTTGGAGCGTCGCGTATTTTTCGAAGAGCCAGACCATGCCCCACGGATTGTAGCCGGCCTGCGCGCACGTATAGGCGCCGGCATGATCGGCGTTGGTCTCGGCCGCACGCGAGTAGCTCATCGACTGCGCGCCCGCGCCGAAACTGATTGCCGTTTGACCGAGCGCTCCGCCGATGGTTGGGTAACCGTACGGCGAAGCGAGCACGCCCACCAGGCCGCCGAGCACGCTGGAGATCGTTTGCAGGCGCTGGTTCTTTTGGTGCTCGTCGTAAACGTCGTGGTGAATGTCATGCTGCACCTCGTGGCACAACACGCCCGCGAGTTCGTCCTGATTTGCCGCGAACTTCATCATCGACGTCGTGACGTACACGTTTCCGCCGGGAACCGAAAACGCGTTGGGCGATCGCTCGCGAACGAGAATGAAATGAAACGGCACGAAGTATTGCGGATCCGCGACCGCAGCGATCTTATCGGCGATCGGCTGCAGGACGGCGTAGTACGGCGACGATTGAACGATCTCGCCTTTTTGCATGAGCTGCTGGTATTCTTGCTGCCCGATTTGCATCTCCCACTGCGCCTGCGCTTGCGGAATCGAATCGGCGGCCGGCGCGGCGGCGGGAATGGCAAGCGCAACCGTCGCGATGACGGAAACAAGGCGCGCGAGAGAGCGGGCTTTCACGCCTTCGATTGTCCCAGTCTCGCCGCGGGATGCGATTAGAAACGCGTGACGCTGCGATGAGGAAACAATGAAGAAGGAGGCGCCGTTGCCGGCGCCTCCTTGCTTAAGACCGCGATTGGTCTTAGTGAACCAAGAAGCCGACGAGCAAGAGCGCGACGATGTTGAGCACTTTGATCATCGGGTTGATCGCGGGACCGGCCGTATCCTTATATGGGTCGCCGACGGTGTCGCCCGTGACGGCAGCTTGGTGAGCGATCGAGCCCTTGCCGCCATGGTGTCCGTCTTCGATGTACTTCTTGGCGTTGTCCCACGCGCCACCGCCCGTCGTCATCGAGATGGCGACGAAGAGACCGGTCACGATGGAACCCACGAGAATGCCGCCCATCATCTGGGCGCCCGTATCGCCGGGGAGTATATGGAAGTACGAGAGCGCAACGACGACCACCGGAACGCCGACCGGAATCAGTGCAGGGACGATCATCTCTTTGAGCGCTGCGCGCGTCACGATGTCGACCGTCGTGCCGTAGTCCGGCTTAGCCGTTCCCGCCATGATGCCGGGAATCTCGCGGAACTGGCGACGCACTTCTTCGACGACCGCGCCGCCGGTGCGGCCGACCGCTTCCATCGAAAGCGATGCGAACAGATACGGCAGCAATCCGCCGATGAACAAACCGCACAGTACGTAGGGATTGCCGATCGCGAAGAGATTCTTCACACCTTCGACGCACGCGCCGGCATCGGCGCCCGGGCACTTGTGCTTGATTAACTCTTGAACGAACGAAGCGAAGAGCACGACCGCGGCGAGCGCGGCAGAACCGATGGCGTAGCCCTTCGTGACGGCCTTCGTCGTGTTGCCGACCGCGTCGAGCGGATCGGTGACGTTGCGGACGTCTTCCGGCATATCGGCCATTTCGGCGATACCGCCGGCGTTGTCCGTGATCGGGCCGAACGAGTCGATCGCGACGATGATGCCGGCCATCGAGAGCATCGACATGACGGCGATGCCGACGCCGTAGACGCCGGCGAAGCCGTAGCTGACGAGGATGCCGACGACGAGCACGATCGCCGGGAGCGCCGTACCCTGCATCGAGACGGCAAGGCCGGCGATCATGTTGGTAGCGTGACCCGTAATCGACGCCTTTGCAATACGCTGCACCGGGCCGTATTGGGTTCCGGTGTAGTATTCGGTGATGAACGTGATCAGGCCCGTAATCGCGATGCCGACGAGGGCGCAGATGAAGATTGCAAATGACGTGACGCCGGTTGCATTGGCAAACGTTTGATTCGCAGCAAACCAGAATGCGACCAGCGCGAGCACGCTCGCGATGATCATGCCGCGATAGAGCGCCGTCATGATCGACGTCTTCGTGACCTTACCGACTCCGACGAAGAGCGTACCGACGATCGAAGCGACGATCGAGAGGGCGCCCAGGATCAACGGGAAGGTGGTCGCGCCGGGCAATTTGTCGCCGAAGATCAGATTGCCGAGCAGCATGGCGGCGACCGTCGTGACGCAGTACGTCTCGAACAGGTCGGCGGCCATACCGGCACAATCGCCGACGTTGTCGCCGACGTTGTCGGCGATAACCGCCGGGTTGCGCGGATCGTCTTCCGGAATACCGGCTTCGACTTTCCCGACCAAGTCGGCGCCGACGTCGGCCGCCTTCGTATATATGCCGCCGCCCAAACGAGCGAAGACGGAGATCAGCGAACAGCCGAACGCCAAGCCCACCATCGCATCGAGCGATTTGGACGCGTCTCCGCCGTTGACTTGAAGTAAGAACCAATAGTAGCCGGAAACCGCGAGCAGTCCGAGGCCGACCACGAGCATACCCGTGACCGCGCCGCCGCGGAACGCGACGTTGAGCGCGGGCGAAAGTCCGCCGCGAGCGGCTTCCGCCGTCCGGACGTTCGCGCGAACCGAGACGATCATGCCGATGAAGCCGGCTGCGCCCGAGAGGATCGCGCCGATCAAGAAGCCGACCGCCGACTCCCAGCCGAGGGAGGGGGCGATGAAGATCAAAATCGCGAGTACGACCGCGACGATCCCAATGGTGAAATATTGGCGCTGAAGGAACGCCATAGCGCCTTCTTGGATGGCCGCGGCGATCTCTTTCATCCGCTCGTTGCCTGCAGGCTGCTTCAACACCCAGAAGGTGAGAATGATCCCATAGACCACGGCGAGGGCGCCGCCGACCAATCCGGCCACAATCGCTGTTTGTGCCGTCACTTGCAATCCTTATAAAGCTTCTCAGCCGCGCCGGCAGCTGAGGTCGCGCCGAAGGCGCGACAAGTTCTCGAGGAAGTCACACAGAAATAAGGCCCCCGGAGGGGCCGACCGGCTGGGATACTATGGGGGCTCGGGCGAGTCCTCTCCCCGGGAACCGCCCGGCTGCCCGGCTAGGGCCGGCCGTTCAGCCGCGGCCGCAGTGGGAGAAGGACGCGCAGTTCCGCGCCGCCCGAAGCGGACGGCACGACCGAGACGCCGGCGGACATTTCGTGCACCAGGAATAAGCCGCGGCTACGCTCGTCGAGCGGATCTTCGGGCAGCGACGTCCGCACCCTCTGAAGCCCAGGGCCGCTATCGCGGACGGTCAAGACCGAGCTATCGTCGTCGAACTCGACCGTCAGCTCGACCAGCCCCGGAGCGTGCGCGACGGTGTTGGCCAAGAGCTCGCCGACGATCAGTTCGCTGGCGAACGTTTCCTCCGTTTCGCCGCAAACGCGCCGCAAGTAGGATGCGACTTCGAGGCGCGCCACGTGGGCCGCGCGCGCGTCGCTTGCATGGAACCGCCATCGTTTTGACGTCGTCGGCGGACGTTCGTCGACGAATTTCGACGCGTCGACCGGCGAGAATTGGAAAACGAGTACCGCAACGTCGTCGCGCGCCGGAGCCTCGCCGAGCACCGCGTTGCGCAGTGTGCGCGCGGGCCGGGCGAGCGTAACGTTCCCAACGAGCGATGCGACCGCTCGCATCAGGGTCGCCTCGCCGGCGATCGAGTCGCGGGCGAACTCGGTCATGCCATCGGTGTAAATCGCCACGACGGCGTCCGGTTCGATGGCTATCGTGTTGGTACGCAGACTCGGTTCGTCGACCGCTCCCAGCAGCGCGCCGCCGGTCGGCTGCGCTTCTTCGACGACATTCTTTCGGTACGCCACTATCGGCGGCGGATGGCCGGCGCAGGCGTAGCGGATCGTCATTTTTTCCACATCGACGAATCCAGCAATGGCCGTGACGAACGTCCCCGAATCTTGCATTCGCAAGATGCGATTGGTCTCGGCGAGTATCTCTGCGGGATCGTCGATACGAAGCGCGAGGGTAAAGATCGTTTGGCGCAGCTTTCCGACGGCGATCGACGCTTCGATTCCGTGGCCTGCGACGTCGCCGACCGAGAAACCGATCCGGCCGTCGGGCAGCTCGAACGCGTCGTACCAGTCGCCGCCGACGAACGCATCCTCTTCCGGCGACTCGTACAACGCATCTATACGCAAGTCGCTGCGTTGCGGCAGCGCGCGCGGCAGAAAAGCATACTGCAGGACTTCGGCCACGCGCTTCGTCCGCTCGAGCGCCTGTTTTTGCGCTTCGATGTCGACGACGGTTCCGTACCAGCTGATGACGCGTCCTTGATCGTCTTTCAACGGCTCGACGCGTGCGAGGTGCCAATGGTAGACGCCATCGTACCGGCGCAGGCGAAACTCGATCTCGATCGGTTGTCCCGTCGCTAACGCCTGCGGCCACTCTTCCATGACGCGGAGAAAATCTTCCGGGTGGTGCGCCGTTTGCCAGCCCCAGCCGGCGGCTTCTTCGCAGGTCTGACCGGTAAACGAGTACCAGCGGTGGTTGTACCAGTTGATCCAGCCGGTCGCGTCGGTCCGAAGCACGATGGCCGGCACTGCTTCGGCGAGCGTTTCGAGCGACTGCGTCAGTCGCCGGTTACTGATGAGGACGGTCATGCGCGACGCGAAGAGTCGCACCATGGCGCGATCCCGCTGGCCGAACGCGAACGCGTGGTGCCCGGCAATGCCGATGCTGCCGGCGCAAGCGCCGTCGCTCATGATCGGAACCGCGTATAGCGAGCCCATACCGATGGCCGCCAGCGCCGTCGCCAGCTCGGGACCCATTTGAACCGCGTTCTCGTAGCAAATCGTCTCGCCCGCTAGGAGCGCGCCGTTATACGGAACGTGTTCCTCAGGGATCGAGAATCCGGCAACGTCGCCGGTGAGTCCGACGTGCGAGCTAATCCTCCAGCTCCCGTCTTCGTAGCGCGCGGCATAGGCAGCGTCAGCTTCGGTGAGCCGCAGAATGCCCGCGAGCGTTACAGCTTCGATATCGTCGTGCGTCGCCGCTTGGGCCATCGCGACCCAGCTGTCTGCGAGCGCCTCGATTTCGGCTGCCGATTCCAATATTATGCCTCGGTTTCTAAAAACCGTTGGTGCGCCTCCGAGATGATGCGCCGCGCGTAAGCCGCGTCATGCCAATCCAGAACCTTAGTGTGCTTGCCTTCGAGCGCTTTATAGGTTTCAAAAAAGTGTGAAACCTTACGCAGCGTGTGCGGGAAGATCTGCGTGTAATTGTAGATCTCGTCGAAGGCGGGCTCGCCCACCGGGACGGCCAGGATCTTGTCGTCCTCTTTACCCTCGTCAACCATGCCGAGCAAGCCGATGGGCCTTGCCACAAGCAAGCAGCCCGTGAACGTCGGCTGAATCGCGAGGACGAGCACGTCGAGCGGGTCGTCGTCGAGCGCCAGGGTGCGCGGGCAAAAGCCGTAGTCGCCTGGGTAGTGAATGGATGAGTGCAGTGCCCGATCCAGCCGGAAGATGTCGAGCGTCTTGTCGTATTCGTACTTGTTGCGCGAGCCTTCGGGTATCTCGACCACGACGTTGATTTCGTCCGGCTGATGATCCCCCAGCGGCAGGTGCAGATAGTTACGAGGGTCGGGTGCCGGCATAAACCCGGCTGTTCGTCAGGAGGCGGGCGCGGTCCGTCGAATGGACCTCCTATGGAGTCGGTCGACTTTCTCGTGGTCGGGTGCGGGCCGGCGGGAGCCACCGCGGCCCGTGAGGCCGCGCGGGCCGGGCTGGAAACGGTAGTCCTAGAAAAGGACGCAGTCGTCGGCGCGAAGCGCGTCTGCGCGGCTGGTCTGCGCCCGGGCTTCTGCGAGACGTTCGACCTGCCTCGAAGCGTGATTCATTGCGACACGCCGCGGCTCGCGCTCTTCGACATCGATGGAACGGAACACGAGATCGTTTTTGGCAGTCCGGGTCACACGAGCACGCGCGAAGAGCTCGACGGAACGATGGCGAGGCTCGCGCAGGCCGAAGGCGCGCAGATCCGAACGCACGCGCTGTTCCGTTCGATCGAACGCGACGGCGATCGCTCGATCGTCGAGTACGCCGATCGCGACGCCGGCGAGCGGCGCTTGATTTCGGCGCGTCACGTGTTTTTCGCGCGCGGAGCGACGGCACTCGCTAGCGACAGCTGGTCCGAAGGGCTGATGACGACGCTGCAGTATCGCGTGTATCTCGATCGGCCGGCCGCCGAGATCGCGTACCGCACGCTCGAACTCCACTATTATCCGTCGCGCGACGGTCGCGTTCTGGTCGCGTGGATGTTTCCGAAACGCGACCATCTGGCGATCGGGCTCGGGCTGCTCGGCAAACTTTCCGGCGCCGAGCTGCGCATCGAGCTCGACGAGTTCACGGAACGCGTGCGCAAACGCCTCTATCCGGACGCGCGCGTCGTCGACGTGATCACCGAAGGCCATCTATTGTACGGCGGCTGGCCGCTCCCCGGCGCCGGAAGCGCGGGCTCGATGATCGGCGGAACCGCTGCCGGGTTGGTCGATGCGACCAACGGCGAAGGGATCTTCGAAGCGGCGATGAGCGGTCGCATGGCGGCGGCCGCGATCGTTGCCGATCGCGGATTTCCGGCCCGAGCCACGGCCCGCTACGCGCGCCAGCTCGCGGCTCGATTCGCACGCCGGCTTTCGCACCGAGTAAAGTTGATGCGCTTCCTCGAACGACGCCCGATGCGCTACGGCCTGCTGTTCGAACAGCTCGCCAGTTCGCGTCATTTCTCCGACGCTTTGCAGAAGGAAGATCACGAACGCACGATGGGCGACCGCTGGCAACTTTACGTGCAAGCCCTGCGATTCGCGTTGCGCGCCGCTCGAGCCTAACGACGTTTTCGTGACGCGATTCGTGACCCTCCACGCCTGCGATACGTAGGCCCCGAGTATGTCTACCATTCTCATCACCGAGCCGGAGTTCACCGCGCTGCGCGATGCGATTCGCGACCGCTTTGGTATATTTTACGACGACACGAAGCAGTTTCTGCTGCAAAGCCGATTGCAAACGCGGCTCCTCAAGCGCAGCTGCAGGAGCTTCGAGGGGTATTACAAGTTCCTCACGTCGTCGCCGCAGCGAGAAGAAGAGTGGGACGAACTCGCGTCGGTCCTGTGCAACAACGAAACGTATTTCTTCCGCGAGCGCGCGCAGCTCGACGTATTGTTGAGCGACGTCGTCGACGAATCGCTCAGGGCGGGCGGCCGGTTGCGCATCTGGTCGTCGGCATGTTCGACCGGGGAAGAGCCCTATACGATTGGGATGATGCTATTGGAAGGCCGGCGCATCGCCCCCTCCAATATAATCCTGCGGGCGGGCGACCTCTCGCCGCGGGCGCTGGACAAGGCGAGGACCGGCTTCTACCGCGAACTCTCCTTTCGTGCGACGCCTCCGGAGATGGTGCAACGGTACTTCCATCCTTTCCAACAAGGTTTCTTCGTCAACGACGACGTCAAGAGGATGGTGGACTTTTTTCGCATCAACCTCCTCGACGCGCCGGCCGTCGCCGCGACGGGGACGTTCGACGCGATCTTCTGCCGGAACGTCCTCATCTATTTTGACAAGCCTACGCAAAAGCGCGTCGTCGAGGCATTCGCTGCGGCGCTGCGGCCGGGCGGCTTCCTGTTCCTGGGTCACGCGGAATCGATCATGCGCTTGACCGACCTATACCAAGCGGTGATCACGCCCAAAGCCATCTACTATCGACGGAAGGCCTAGTTTTCTAGAATGGAATTCACCAGCGTCTTGGTGGTCGACGACTCGGCGTTCATGCGCCGGGCCATCACGAAAATTCTCGAGAACGAGCCGGACATTCGGGTGACCGCGACGGCGCGCACCGGTGAAGAGGCGATCACGAAAGTCCAGCAGACCAATCCCGACGTCATCACCATGGACGTCGAGATGCCGGGGATGGGCGGCCTCGAGGCCGTTCGCAATATCGTCGCTCACCACCGCGTGCCGATCATCATGTGCAGTTCGCTGACGCGCGAAGGCGCCGACACGACGTTCCGCGCGCTCGAACTCGGCGCGGTCGACTTCATCGCGAAACCGGACGCCGCATATACGAACATCAACGAAGTGGCCCGCGACTTGGTGGCCAAAGTCCGCACGTTCGCCCGGCGCGGCGCGCGGCCTCTCGCAGCGCGCGAAGCCGGCGAGCGCGCTGCGGAACGCGCGGCCGAAGGCACCGCGCGGCCGGCCAAGCAGTTCGCGCCGATGCATACGTCCGCTCGCGGAAACTTCGAGTGCGTCGCGATCGGAACGTCGACCGGCGGCCCGGTCGCGCTCTCGCACGTCATCCCGTACTTACCGCAGGACTTCCCGACGCCGATCGTCATCGTTCAGCACATGCCGCTCGGTTTCACGCGCCCGCTGGCGGATCGTTTGAACGCGCAAAGTAAGCTGCGCGTTTTGGAAGCCACCAACGGAATGATTCTCGAAAGAGGCACGGCCCTGGTCATCCCGTCGGGCAAGCAGGTTCGACTCATTCGTTCGCTGGGTGAGGTCGAAGTCGAACTGCACCCCGACGACGGCTCGTCGCTGCACGTTCCGAGCGTAGACGTCATGACGGAGCAGGTTGCCAATATGTACGGCCCGCTTTCGGTCGGCGTGATCTTGACCGGCATGGGGCAGGATGGCGTTAAAGGGCTCAAGCGTCTCAAGGCGCGGGGCGGTTACGTGGTCGGGCAAGACGAGAAGACGTGCGTCGTCTACGGAATGCCGCGAGCCGCCGCTGTCGCCGGGCTGGTCGATCGCGTCGCGCCGCTCGACGAAATCTCCGGCATTCTGGCTTCGCTGACGTCCGGCGCGAAAGCTTAACAATATATTGATAACCAGCCTTTGCCCGGTTCCGACTCGTTCGCAAGGAGGCTGTGCGCAGACTGTGAATAATGGGCCACGGCGCGCCTGCTTTCGCGCCGCGGGGAATGCATGAAGGCTGGCCGCGAGCATCGGCGCTACATTATCGGCGGCGCCGAGCTCTCACGGGAAGAGATCGTGCACAAGTACTTGCATCTCGTCAAGTACGTCGCAGGTCGAATTTCGGTGAACCTGCCCCCGAACGTCGAGATCAACGATTTGATCAACGACGGGATTCTCGGTTTGATCGACGCGATCGAGAAGTACGACGACGCTCGCGGAGTCAAGTTCGAAACGTACGCGATCACCCGTATCAACGGTGCTATCCTCGATGCCCTGCGTTCGCTGGATTGGGTTCCGCGCGCCGTGCGTCAACGCGCTCGCGAGCTCGAGCGGACCTATCAAGAGCTCGAAATCGAAACGGGTCGCGCGCCGACCGAAGAGGAGGTCGCAGGCCGGCTCGGCTTGACAATGCGTGAGTTCGATCAGCTGGTGCAGCGCGTTCGCGGTACCGCCGTCCTCTCGCTCGAGGAGTTTTTGCCCAACGAGCGCGGCTACGAGATTCCACTCGTCGACACGCTCAAAGACGACGGCAGCGACGTCACCAGCGAGGTCGAGTCCCGCGAAGTCCGGGCCGAGCTCGTCGGAGCGGTCGACGCGCTGTCGCCGCAAGAGCGCACCGTCATCCGTCTGTACTACTTTGAGGGCCAGACGCTGAAGGAAATCAAAGGCGCTTTGGGCGTCTCGGAATCGCGGGTTTCACAGATCCATGCCCAGGCCGTCATTCATTTGCGCACGCGGCTGCGCGAACTGCGCAACGACCTCGGATACCGTGAAGACGACCCGACCATCAAGCAGAAGTATTTGAGGAAGCCGCCGCCCCCCGTCCCCGAAACGAGAGTAGAGAGGACCTCCCGAGGCGAAGTAACCACCCATGGCGATCCAACCGGTGGATCTGCAGCTGGCTTACCTGGCAGCCCCAGCTTCCGCAGCCATAGCGAGTAACTCCGAGACGGCTCCCGCGATCGCGGCGCAGGCGCAACAGGCTGCGTTCGCCGCAGAGGTGGAGCAGCGCGAAGAGACGGTCACCGAGACGGCCAAAGCCGAAGGCGCTATCATCCGCGCGGACCGCGACGGCGGGAACGCCGGAACGTATTCGCCGCCGCGCAAACGCAAGCGCGGCGTGGACGTCTACGAGGGCTCGAACGGCTTGGTGGAAGAGGCGCCGGCAGCCGAGCCGGGCGAGCAACATTTCATCGATACGACCGCGTAAGCGCGAGGCGATCCGCTGATGTCGGGTCTCGACCCGCTCGCGGCCCTCGCCGCAGAAACGGCGCTCACGCAGGCGCAGGTCCAAGCCATCGATCTCGGCGTTGCCGCCGAAATTCTCCAGCAGCAGCTTTCCATAGGCGATCTGCTCACCGCAACCGTTTTACCGTCGCAAGGCGGTATCGATTTGCTGTCGATCTTCAGCACGACCGTCGCCGCGCAGCTTCCGACGGGCGTCAATCCCGGTCAATCACTGCTGCTGCAAGTGACCGGCTTTCAAGATAACCAGATCCTCGTTCAAAACTTAGGCGTCGTCGATCCGGAAAATCCGCCGAGTACCGTTTCCGTCGTGCTGCCCGACGTCGCGCAAGGTGCGGTGACGCAAGCCGTCGTGACGACGATTCTTCCGGCGGCCGCACAAACCGCCGTGACGCCTCCATCCGCACCGGCGCCCGCGACGCCGTCCGGAAGCGTCGCTCCGCCGCGCGCGGTGTTCGTCGCCGCGTCGATCGCACCGTCCGCCGTGTCGCGCGGGGCCGCGCCGCAAGAACCTGTTGCGCAAGCTCCTGCGCCTCCGGCGGTCCCCGCGCGATCGGGACAGCTCGCCGCTCCGCTCGCCAACGAAGAAGTCGCCGATCAGATCGCGCAGCTTGGCCTTGAGGCGCGCATTGCCGCGACGCGCGCGGCTTCCATCGATATCGCCGAATTCGTGCGGCCGGCGACGCCCGGTGCGTCTGCTCCGGCGGCGCCACCGCCGGGCACCGCCCGAGCGCAGCTCCCGGCGGCTCCGCCCCTCGTAACCGCGCGGCCGCAGCCGGCGGTGCCGCTGCCGATCGCGGCCGGCGCGCGACCGCTCGTCGCTCCATCGGCGGACGCCGCGTTGCTGGATCGGCTTCGCATTCCAATCTTACCGCTGACGCTCGCCGCAGCGAAGATCGCGGGAAACGCGGGGACCATTTTGCCGCGCGTGCTGGCGCGTCTCGAAACGCTCCTCGCCGGCGTCGCCACGGAGGACGGACGCGCCGCGTCGCTGCGCACGTTACTGAACTTCGCCGGGCGTCTCGATCCGTCGAACGCGCGCGCGCTTCCGGAGCAGCTTGCGGCGTTCGTCAATAACTTCGTCGGCGGCCCCGAATCCAAACTTGCCGTCATGATTCGCGCGTTTCTCGAATCGGAAGCGCCCGTCGCGGAGGATGCGAACCCGTCGCCGGCGTCGCCCCGTGCGCCGGCGGATTCGTCTTCCGCCGCATCCACCCCGCCGGGCGTACGCGCGCCCGCGCCGAGCGCACCGGCTCTCGCCGCGCAGAACGCACAAGCGGCCGTCCAGCCGGCGGTCGCGGCGCGCGTGGCCGAACGTGCCGTCGCGCTGCAGTACGATGCGAAGGCCACGATAGCCGCGATGCTCGAAGCGCCGCCGCGCGGTGCGACGCCGGAACTCGTTGCCGCGCTCAACGATACGCTGACGGCGATTACCGCGATGCAGATCAACGTGCTCAACGCGCAAAGCGCGAATCCAAATACGATCGCGATACCGTTACCCGTCTTCTTTCGCGATCAAGGCGCGCCCGTGCAAATGCACGTTTCGAAGGACGCGCCGAAAGGCGGGAAACTCGACGCGGATAACTTTTCCATCGCGTTCGTGCTCGACACCAAGAGTCTGGGAACCGTAGCGATCGACGTGCAAACGGCGGGACGCACCGTGAGCGTCTCGGTGAAAACCGAAGGCGCCCCCGCGGCATCGCGATTCCGCTCGACGCTCGACGATTTACGCGGACGCCTCGCGCAGTTGCGCTACAACGTTGCGAGCATGACGGCGGGCGTCGCGCCGCATCGCGTCGCGCCCGCGGCGGATGCGCCGGCGAAGCCGGGCGTCGAGACGGCACCGGAATCGCGTACGTCGTCGGTACTGGACATGCGCGCGTGAGCAAGTTCTTCAACTTCCGTCGCGGACAGAAGGCCACAATGCCGGCCGCCGCCGCGCTGCACTACGATCCGCTCAAGCCGGACCCGCCGGAGGTCTTGGCCGTCGGACGCGGACTCATGGCCGACGAGATCGTGCGCGTCGCCAAACTGCACGGCATTCCGATGCACGAAGACGCCGGCTTGGTCGAGGCGCTCGCGCGCCTGGACGTGAGCGACCACATCCCGCGCGAGCTCTACGCGGTGGTCGCCGAGATCCTGGCCTATGTCTTTCGGGTGGACAACCAAACCCGAGCGAGGTAGCTCGAATCGGGGAAGGGGCGAACAGGAGTTCGCTATTTTTAGCGGAAGTAGAAGGTCCGTGAAGTGGTTTGACCGGCTGCGCGCCTCCCTCGGGAAGGCCCGCGAGACCTTCGCGGGGGTCCAGCGCCTCGGGAAACCGGGCCGGCCCTTGGACGGCGAGTTTTGGGACGAGCTCGAAGAAGCGCTGATCCTGGCCGACGTCGGCGTTCCAACGTCGCAGAAGATTTTGACCGGGCTGCAGACCGTCGCCAAACAAGAGGCTTGGAAGACCACCGATCAGGCCGTCGCGCGCTTCCGCAAGGATGTCGAACGTTTTCTCACCCTGCCGGATCCCGAACTCAACGTCGCCGCAAAACCGTCGATCGTGCTGGTCGTCGGCGTGAACGGCAGCGGCAAAACGACCACCATCGGAAAGCTTGCCACGAAACTTCGCGGCGAAGGCAAACGCGTGACGCTCGTCGCCGGTGACACGTTCCGCGCCGCCGCTGCCGAGCAGCTCGGGATTTGGGCGGAGCGCAGCGGCAGCGAACTGATTCGCGGCGCCGAGGGCGCCGATCCGTCGTCGGTCGTGTTCGACGGCGTTCGCGCCGGCGTAGCGCGCGGTGCCGACGTGGTCTTGATCGATACGGCGGGCCGGCTGCAGAATAAGACCAACCTAATGGAAGAACTGAAGAAGATGCGCCGCGTGATCGAGCGCGAAGCCGGCGGACCGCCGGCGGAAACGCTGCTCGTGCTCGACGGCACGACCGGGCAGAACGCGATCTCGCAGGCGACGCTCTTCAACGCCGCCACGCAGCTCAGCGGCGTGGTCGTCACCAAACTCGACTCGACGGCCAAGGGCGGCGTGCTGCTCGCGATCGTCGACGCCCTCGAAGTTCCCATCAAGTTCGTCGGCCTGGGAGAAACGGCGGACTCCCTGCGCCCTTTCGTCGCGGCCGAATTCGTCCAGGCACTTTTCGACGATGCCTAGGAGCTTGTCGGACTTGGGCACATTTTCGTCTTCGGGCCGCCTTTTGTCCGAATACTTCGTTGCTCATCGGTCACGAAGCTACGGCTTCGCTCCCTCTTCGCGCCTCGTCTTCGAACAAAATTCGGCACCGAATCCGAAAACGGCCCAAGCCCGACAAGCTCCTAAAGAGCAATGCCACCCACCTGGCACCTTGGCATGAAACCATGAGCGCGTGATAGAGCAGAAACAAAAACCACGGCAAACCACAGAAAGAGAAATGAGGAAGAGCATGGCAGCGCAAGATGAACGGCAGGTCGCCCTTAGCAACGCTCTCGCGCAGATCGAGCGGCAGTTCGGCAAAGGCTCGATCATGCGGTTGGGCGATTTCCAAGAACGCCTGTCCTTTGAGGTGATTCCGAGCGGCTCGATCGCGCTCGACCTCGCCCTCGGCATCGGCGGGTTCCCCCGCGGACGCATCGTCGAGATCTACGGTCCGGAATCCAGCGGTAAAACGACGCTCGCGCTTCACGCGATCGCCGAATCGCAGAAGCTCGGCGGCACCGCGGCCTTCATCGACGTCGAGCACGCGCTCGATCCGAACTATGCGGCCGCGCTCGGCATCGATCTCGATAACCTGCTGATCTCGCAGCCCGATACCGGCGAACAGGCGCTCGAGATCGCCGAAATGCTGACGCGCAGCAACGCGGTCGACGTGATCGTCGTCGACTCGGTCGCCGCACTCGTCACCAAGGCCGAACTCGAAGGCGATATGGGCGACACGCACGTCGGCCTGCAAGCGCGCTTGATGTCACAGGCGCTGCGCAAACTCACGGCCGCGATTTCCCGCAGCAAGGCCGTGATGATCTTCATCAACCAGCTGCGCGAAAAGATCGGCGTGATGTTCGGCAGCCCCGAAACGACCTCGGGCGGGCGCGCGCTGAAGTTCTACTCTTCGATTCGTCTCGACGTGCGCAAGCTCGAACAGATCAAGATCGGCACCGACGTCGTCGGCACGCGGACGCGCGTCAAAGTGGTCAAGAACAAGGTCGCGCCGCCGTTCCGGATGGCCGAGTTCGACATCACCTACGGCCGCGGTATCTCGAAGATGGGCTCGATCCTCGACGTCGCGCTCGAGCGCAACATCGTCGGCAAGAGCGGCTCGTGGTATACCTACGGCGACCAGCGTATCGGTCAAGGCCGCGAAAACGCTAAGGCGTTCCTCGAAGAGCGGACTGATCTCGCCGGCGAAATCGAACTCAAGATTCGCGAAGCGCTCGGCGCGGTCGTCACCGCTTCGACGAACGGTCATACCACCGAGGTCGCGCTCGCCGAACCCGATTAACGATGGCAATCTATACGACCGCGTTGAATATGTTGGCGCGGCAACGGCTCACCGAGGCGCAGCTCTGGCAGCGCCTCGAACGCAAGGGGTTTGAAGATGAGGAGATTCGCGAAGCCGTCGCGCGCTGCAAGCGCGACGGCTTCGTCGATGACCGGCTCTACGCACGCCTGTACGTCGAGGGCAAGCGCAAAGCCGTCGGCGACCGGCGGCTCGTCGGCGAACTCGTTCGAAAGGGCATCGATCGCGACGCCGCGCGCGAAGCCGTCGGCCAACTCGAGGACGACGAGCGCACGCGCTGTGCCGGGGCATTCGAAACGCTCGCGCGTCAGAAGCCCGGGATCGAATATCCATCGGCAGCGCGTCGCTTGGAACGCTTAGGTTTCCCGGCGCCGACGATTTACCGCATCCTCCGCGAGCACGCCGCCAAGTTCGGTCCGCTCGCCGGCATCGATCTCAGCTCGCTCGACTCGTAATATACCGCCGGGTCCGCCGCTCGCGCCGCTCGGGCACTAGCTTCGGCATGCCCGTACGAACGATCGTGGTCGCCGAAGACGACGGCGCCATTCGCGATTTGCTTTCGCATCACTTGGAACGCGAGGGATTCCAGGTCGTCGGCGCCGCCGACGGTCACGCGGCGCTGCGCGGAGCGCGCGAAATCGCCGATCTGCTGGTTCTCGACGTCGGATTGCCTGGGATCGACGGCTTCGACGTTGCCCGAGCCATTCGGCGCGAGAAGATCGCGGTGCCGATCGTCATGCTCACGGCGCGCACGGATGAAATCGATCGCGTCGTCGGCTTCGAACTTGGTGCGGACGACTACGTGACCAAGCCGTTCTCACCGCGCGAGGTCGTCGCACGCGTGAAAGCGGTGCTCCGGCGAACGTCGGCGCCGTTTGCCGAGGCGGGTGCGACGCTGCAGTTTGGCCGATTGGAAATCGACGACCGCGCCCGCGAGGCTCGCGTCGACGGCGTCGCGGTGAAACTCACGCCGCGCGAGTTCGCATTGCTGCGCGAGCTCGCGAGTAACCCGGGGGTGGCGTTCTCGCGCACCAAGCTGCTGCAGAAGGTGTGGGGCTTCGACTACGCCGGCGACGAGCGCACCGTGGACGTTCACATCCGGCGCCTGCGCGCCGCGATCGAGGAGCCGTGGAAACTTCGCGGTACGCTGCTCACCGTCCACGGCTACGGCTACAAGTTCGTGCGAGGGTAGCATCGGGTGCTCGATTTCGAGGATCTCACCGCGGCGATCGGCCGCGCGCTCGAACGCGGCGCGGTGGTGCCGTTGTTAGCGCTGCGCCTGCCGGAGTTCGCGCAGGTTGCATGGCGTGACGGAAAGCGCAGCGCGCGCCTCGTCGAACGCCAAACCGCGGCCGCATTTCGCGCCGCGGCCTGCCGGATCGTCCGCGATGGGGATGCGCTCGCGCATGCGAGCGGAACCGACTGCTTCGCGGTCGCCATGTTAGCGCCCGCGCGCGCGGGAAGGCCGCCCGGCGTCGCGGATCTGCGCTGCGCACTCGAGCGGATCGCGGCGGAGATGTCGCTATCGACGGGACGCCGCATCGAAACCGGCTGGTGGCCGATCCGCGAACGAGCGGAGATCGAACGCTTCGCGCAGACCTTCGAGACCGCGCTCGAGCGCGGGCGCCGCGAACGCGAGCGCGCCGAGATGCTGGCGACCGTCGGGCACGAACTGCGCACGCCGCTGACGTCGATTCGAGGGTATCTTGAAACGCTGCTGGACGAAGCGCCCGATCCTCCCACCAGCCGGCGTTTTCTCGAGACGGCTCGGCGTGAAGCGGTGCGCCTGGGACGGCTGGTCGACGGCATGCTCGAATTCTCGCTCATGGATCTGTCGCCGCCCGATATCCTCACCGGCTGCGACGTGGTCGAAACGATCGGCGCGGCGGTCGATGCTCTGCTGCCGCTCGCACGCCGCCGCGGAATGACGATTCGCGCGCGTCTGCCGGCGCGTGCGTATGCCGCGATCGACGGCGACGCGTGCATGCACGCGCTCCTCAACCTCCTGGAGAACGCCGTGAAGTACGGGCGCGACGACGGAAGCGTCGCGATCGGGTGTGACCTCAAAGACGATCGCATAACGATCACGGTCGACGACGACGGTCCGGGCGTCCCCGCGGGACGCGAAGAAGCGATCTTCCGGCTTGGCGTACGCGGTGCGAACGAGCGGCCCGGCAGCGGCATCGGCCTCGCGGTCGTCAAAGCGCTCGTCGATCGATCCGGCGGAAACGTATCGGCTTGCACGTCGCCGCTCGGCGGCGCGCGCTTTATCGCCCAACTACCCACGCATCCAAGCGTATGACCGCACGCACTCCTCGCTCGCGAAAGCGGAATTGAGCGAGCGTATGGCGTAGAAGTGTGTCCGTGACGTCGTCCCGGGAAACATTCGCTCATGCAAGCGAAGCCGAGCTTGCGCGGTTGTTCGACTTCTATCGAATAAACTGGCAATATGAACCTCGGATGTTTCCGATTTCCTTCGACGATGCGGGACGGCCGGTCGAGTTCTTTACTCCCGACTTTTATCTGCCGGAATACGATCTCTTCATCGAACTCACGATGCAGAAGCCGGCGCACAACACGCGCAAGAATCGCAAGCTTCGTCTGCTTCGTTCACATCATCCGCACGTGAACGTCAAGCTCTTCACGCGGCGTGACGTCGAGCGCGTGTTTTCGCGGCTGGCCAAGGCGAGCTAGCGTGATCGGGGAGCCGCTTTTCGACGCCGGGGCCATAGCCGGCCGCGTCAGAGAGCTCGGCGCGGCCATTTCGAGAGACTACGCCGGGCGTAACCCCCTCCTGATCGGCCTCCTGACGGCCGCCGCTCCCTTCCTGGCCGACCTATCGCGCGCTCTCTCGATTCCTTGCGAGATGGACGTGATCGCGGTCAATCACGCCGGCGATACCGGCCCCATCCATCTAAGGAAGGACACCGCCACCCCGGTCGAGGGCCGCCACGTGGTTCTGGTGGACGATACGGTCGACACCGGAATGACGCTCCAGTACGTCGTAAAGACCCTGACCGCCAGGGGACCGGCTTCCCTGGAGGTTTGTACCTTATTGGATCGTCCTCACCGCAGAATAGCCGATATAGAGATCAGGTACCGCGCTTTTGAGGCACCCGACGTCTACGTCGTCGGATATGGCCTCGATTATCTAGGGAGATACAGGGAGCTGCCTGCACTTTATGCACACGGAACGTGGCCCGCATGACGCGTAGCTTTTTGCGAACGCTCGCGCTGCTTTGCGCGGCCGCGATCGCTTTCTCTCCGGCGAAAGCCCCGGCGTTGGAATTGCACTCGATCGAGCAGGCCGCCGCCGACTATCGAAATCCGAACGCCCATTTGCAAGATATGTTCCGCGCCGCGCTGCTCGACACGAGCAAGCTCGCGGTCATGACGCCGGACGGGACGGCGTACATCAAAACTGGCGACATTCCGGCCGAGTGGCTGCGCGACGCCAGCGCGCAAGCGCGCCCGTATTTGTTTTTCGCCAAGGAAGATCCCGACGTTCGCACGCTGCTGCGCGGCATCGTCTCGCGCATGGCCAAGTACGTGCAGATCGATCCCTACGCGAACGCGTACACCCTCGACTACCGCGTGTGGGAGCAAAAGTTCGAGCTCGACTCGCTGGCCTATCCGGTGACGCTCGCCTGGAGCTATTGGAAGACGACCGGCGATACGAGCGTCTTCAACGACGATTTCGGAAAGATGCTGGATTCGACGCTAGCGACGATGCAGCGCGAGCAGGATCATCCGCGCAACTCGAGCTACACGCACAAAGAGCTCCCCAACGACGGCAAGGGCCGGCCGGTCGGCTACACCGGGATGATCTGGACGGGCTTCCGTCCGTCCGACGATGCCTGCTACTACAATTTCCTGATTCCGTCGGAGATGTTTGCCGTCGTGGCGCTCGGCGACATGGCGGAAATCGAACGCGACGTCTACCACAACGTCGTCAAAGCTCGCGCCGCCAAGTCGCTTCGCGACGAAGTCCAGCGCGGCATTCAAACGTACGGTCTCGTCCTCGTTCCGAAATACGGCTACATCTATGCTTACGAAGTCGACGGACAGGGCCACGCGATCCTCACCGACGACGCGAACATTCCGAGCCTGCTTTCGGCGCCGTACATCGGTTACACGACGCCCAGCGATCACTACTACGACAATACGCGGCGCTTCTTACTTTCCCAGGACAACCCGTCGTTCTATCAGGGACAGGTCGCACGCGGAATCGGCAGCTTCCACACGCCGGACCATTGGGTCTGGCCGCTGGCGCTGATCGTGCAAGGAATGACCGCTCAGTCGAGCAACGAGAAACAGGATGTCCTCACGCAGCTGCTCGCAAGCGATCCGGGCGATCATCTGTTGCACGAGTCGTTCAATCCGGACGACCCGAAACAGTTTACCCGGCAGGATTTCGGCTGGCCCAACGCCCTCTTCTCGGAGTTCGTGATGACGCAGCTGCAAGGCGTCGCACCGATCCCGATGGGCAACACGGAAGACCTCGAATTCCGCTCGGAGTAACGATGGCTTCTCGCGCAGACGTTATCGGGGGCCCCGCGCGTAGCGTGGGGGGCACGGAGCTTGCGTAGTGCCTTTTAAACCCTTGGGGTCCCACGATTACGTCGGCAAAGCCGACGTAATCGTGGGTATTCAATGGGGTGACGAAGGCAAGGGCCGCATCGTCGATCTGTATGCGGCCGACTATGATGTCGTCGCCCGATTTGGCGGCGGAGATAATGCCGGGCATCAGATCGTCGTCGGCGATACCGAGATCGCGCTGCGCATCGTGCCGTCGGGCGTGCTCAACGAACGCGTCGAGCTCTTTATCGGCGGCGGCACCGTCGTCAGCCTCAGCGGCCTGCTCGGCGAGCTCGAGCGATTGGCGGCGATCGGCGTCGATGTCTCGCGCGTCAAGATCTCCGACCGAGCGCACGTCGTGCTGCCGTACCACGCCGCCGCCGATCGCGCGAGCGAACGGGCGCGCGGCGCGCAGGCGATCGGTACCACCGGGCGCGGCATAGGTCCGGCCTACGTCGATAAAGTCGCGCGCTCCGGAATTCTCTTCGGCGATCTCGCGCGCCGCGAAGCGCTAGCCGAAAAGATTCGCATCAATCTTACGAACCGTGCGGGCGCGCTCGAAGGAGAGACGCTGCCGAGCGAAGCGGATATCGTCGCCGAGACGCTCGACGCCGCGCAACGGCTGCTCCCGCACGTCGTCGACGGGGTCGAATATCTGCACCAACGCCTGGAGTCGGGGCGGCGCGTGCTGATCGAAGGCGCGCAAGGATCGCTGCTCGACGTCGGTTACGGCACCTATCCATACGTAACGAGCTCGCACACCATCGCCGGCGGAGCGTGCACCGGACTCGGCTTGGGACCGACGGCGATCGGCCGTGTCATCGGCGTGGTGAAGGCGTACTGCACGCGCGTCGGCGCCGGCCCGCTTCCCTCGGAGCTGCTCGACGAGACGGGCGAGCGCCTACGCCGCCAAGGCGGCGAGTTCGGAACCGTTACCGGAAGGCCGCGGCGGTGCGGCTGGTTCGATGCCGTCGCAGGCCGATACGGCGTGCGGCTCAACGGCCTCACGAGCGCGGCGATCACCAAACTCGACGTGCTCTCGGGCATCGAACGCCTCGGAATCGTGACCGGATACCGGCTGAATGGGAAGAGCGTCGGGTTTTCTTGCGCCGGGGCAACCGGTCTCGAGCTCGAGATCGAGGAGCTTCCCGGCTGGCAAGAATCGATCGCCGACGTCCGGCGGATCGGCGACTTGCCGGCGGCCGCCCGGCACTACGTCGGCCGCATCAGGGAACTTCTTGGGGTTCCGATCGATCTGGTCTCGGTCGGTCGAGAACGTCAACAATTGGCCAAAGAGTAAAAGAGTGTGGATAAGCGTCCGATACCCGATTTAGTCTCCCTCGACGTCCGGGCGTCGAGGGGCAGTGCCGTTGGAAACGGATTTCCGACGTATGTGCCAGGGCCGGCAACGATAGTGAGTGGGTAGCGCGTGGATCGCTTCGTTTCGACCTTAAGTGACCTTCGCGACCGCGTTACGGGTCTGTGGCAAGCACAGAATCGTCAGACGCAAATCATCGCCGGCGTAGGCGGTGCGGTCGTTGTAATTGGTTTGATCATGCTCGCTACGTTTGCGTTCGGGCACGGTCCCGCGTATCAGACGCTCTTTACGAACCTTTCCAACGAAGACGCCGCGGCCGTAACATCGCGCCTGAAAGACGACAAGATCCCGTATCAAATTTCGAGCGACGGTAAAACGATCAGCGTGCCCGCCGCCAACGTGAGCGACGAACGCGTAGCGATCGCCGGTTCGGGCATGCTCAAGGGCGGCGGTTCGGGCTACGAACTTTTCGATAAGGTCAACTTCGGCATGACCGAGTTCCAAGAAAAGCTCGATAAGACGCGCGCGGTCGAAGGCGAATTGCAGCGTACGATCAACGGGCTCGATCCGGTCGATTCGTCGCGCGTCGCCATCGCGACGCCGGATCAATCGCTGTACTCGTCGCAGCAAGAACCGACGACCGCCTCCATCGCCATTAAGACGAAGCCCGGCCAAGCGCTTTCTCCGCAAGAAGTCAAAGGCATCACCTCGCTGGTTGCCAACTCGGTCGAAGGCCTCAAGCCGGAAAACGTAACGATCGTCGACTCCAACGGACAGATCTTGCTCCCCGGCCCCGGCGGACCGAACGGCAGCGGGGGCAGCGACTCCGGCGTGGACGCGCTGCGTCTAACCCAGGAACAGCTGTTGGCAAAAGAGCGCTACGAATCGGCTCTGCAGCAGAGCGTGCAATCGATGCTGGACGATACGCTCGGACCGAAGCACGCGGTCGCGCGGGTCTCGACCAAGATGAACTTCGACGCAAATCAATCCGAAAGCAAGATCTACGCGCCGCAAGGCACCGTGCTGTCGGCGCAAAACCAGCGCGAATCGTACACGGGAAGCACGCCGAACCGCCAGGCGATCGGCGTACCCGGCACGACCAGCAACATCGGTACGTATCAGGGCATTCAGAACAACGCGCAGAGCGGCCGCTACAACGGTTCGAAGTCGACTCAGAACTTCGACGTAAGCGAACAGAACATCAAGCACATCGACGCCCCGGGTAAAGTCACGCAAACGGCCGTCTCGGTGCTGGTCAACTCTTCGGTTCCGACGGGTACGCAATCCGCTCCGGGTGCTGCCGCGGCGACCGCATACGCACTCACGCCGGCCAACGTTCAGCAGTTACGCAACGCGGTGATCGCGGCGGCGGGCCTGAACCTCGCGCAAGGCGATCTAGTATCGGTCGAAGCGATTCCGTTCAATCCGTCGCTCGAAGCCAACGGCACGGCGTCCGGCACGACGACGACCGTCTTCGGCATCCCGGTTTGGGTGCTCGCCGTCATCGGCGGCCTCGGCGTCCTCGCGCTGGTCGGACTGCTCGCGACGCGCGCGCGCCGCTCGCGCTTCGCCCCCGGTTCGGAACTGCCGGCCTTCGATACGTCGCTCGCCGAAGAGCTGCCGTCGTTCGAAGAGCATCCGATTCTCGAAGGCGCGCCCGGCATGGCCGCACCCATACGTTCTGCTGCCGACCTAACGCGCGAGCAGATGATCGAATACGTCACGACGGTCGCCCAAGAAAACCCCGACAGCATTGCCAAACTCGTAAAACTATGGTTAGCGGAGTAAACAATTGATGGATTCCCCCATCGTCAATCTCTCGAGCATCGGGCTCCCGGAGCCGCCGCTTGGGATGTTGCCGGACATTCCGCAGATCGAGATATCGGGGCCCGAGAAGGCCGCGATTCTCATCATTACGCTCGGGCTCGAACTGTCGTCGACGATCTTCAAGTTTTTGCGCCAAGACGAAGTCGAGCGCATCGTTCTCGAGATCGCCAAGATCACGACCGTTCCGTTGGAGAAGCGCGACGCCGTTATCCAAGAGGCGTACCAGCGCGCCATCGCGCTCAAGTACATCAACGAAGGCGGCATCGAGTACGCCAAGGAGATTCTGGAGCGCAGCTTCGGTGCGGGTCAAGCCGACGACATGACGAGCCGGCTGTTTGCCGCGCTCAAGCACGGCAATCCGCTGGAGCTCATCAAGAAAACCGAACCCGCGCAGCTGCTGCAGTTCATTCAAGACGAACACCCGCAGACGATCGCGCTGATTCTCGTCTACATGCAGCCGGAACAGGCCGGCGCCGTGCTGTCGGCGCTGCCTCCCGAACTGCAGGCCGAAGTCGCAATGCGTATCGCGATTCTTCAGAAGACCGCACCGGAAGTGCTGGAGCAGCTGGACGAACTGCTGGGCCGCCGACTACTGGTCAGCGGCGCCGACTTCGCAAAGGCCGGCGGCGTGCAGTCGCTGGCGAACGTGATGAGCTTCGTCGATCGCGAAACGGAAAAGAATATTCTCGACGGCTTGGCCAAACGCGACCCCGAGCTCGCGCAAGAAGTCAAGAACCTGCTGTTCGTCTTCGAAGACATCATCAACCTCGACGACCGCTCGATCCAGCGGATCCTCAAAGAGGTCGATCCGAAGGACCTGGCGCTCTCGCTCAAGGTCGCCAACGAAGACCTGCTCGCGCGCGTGTACAAGAACATGTCGACGCGCGCATCCCAGATGCTGCGTGAGGAAATCGAGATCCTCGGCCCGACCCGCATGCGCGAAGTCGGCAAAGCGCAGCAACAGATCGTCGACGTCATCCGCACGCTCGAAGAGAACGGTCAAATCGTCATCGCTCGCGGAGCGAAAGACGAGCGGCTGGTATAGAAATGCTATCGGGGGGCGCCCCATGCCCGCAGAGTTCGCATGGGTAAAGTTGTAAAAGGTGCGCGGGTTGCTCGCGACCTGTATTTTTTAACCGTCCCGGAAGTCGAGCTCGAAGAGGCGCAACACGTCAACGGTGAACTAGACGAGCGGTTTGCATCGCCGGATGGTTCGCTCGCATTCACCGGAGACGAAACGTCGTTCGACGATGCACCTGAGTTCGCCGAGCCGGTTCTCGTACCCAAAATCGACTGGGAAGCCGTGCGTGCCGAAGCTCGCGAGATCGTCGACCGCGCCGTCGAGGGCGGCGAGGCGATGCTGCGCGATGCCGCGTCACGCGCCCAGGCGCTCGTCGCGCAGGCGCAAGCCGAGGCCGAGAACATTCGTGCCGCGTCGCGCGCTGCGGGCCACGAAGAAGGCGTCGCAGCCGGGCGGACCGAGATCGAGGCGCAACTGACGCAAACCGTTTCGAGCCTGCAAAGCCTCATCGACGAAGCTCGCGCGCAGCGGCAGATCGTTATCGAAAGCGCCGAACCGGAACTCGTAAGGCTGGCGATGTCGATCGCCGAACGCATCGTGCACGAACAGATTACCGTCGATTCGAACGTCGTGGTGGAAAACGTTCGTCAAGCGCTGACGCGCCTGGTCGGCCGCGAAGTCGTGACGTTGCGGGTTAACCCGGCGGACCTCGATACCATTCGCGCGCACCGCGACACCATCGCCAATGCGAACGACGTCGAACACCTCCGCGTCGTGGAAGACCAGCGCGTCGACCGCGGCGGCGTTATCGTCGAGACCGACGCCGGGACCATCGACGCAAAAGTTTCGACGCAGATCCGCGAAGCGCGTCGCACGCTGCTCGCCGAGCCGTCGGTATTCTCGCCCGCGCAAGCGAGCTAACCGCGTGGATACGAGCGCATTCTCCGCCGACCGGTACGTGGACGCGATCCACGGCGCGGACTTGGTTCGTCAATACGGTAAGGTGCGACAGGTCATCGGCGTCGTAATCGAGAGCCGCGGTCCGAACATGGCCGTCGGCGAGACGTGCGAAATCGTTTACAAACGCAATACCGAACCGGTCCTGGCCGAAGTCGTCGGCTTCCGCGATAACAAAGTGCTCATCATGCCGCTGGGCGATTTGGCCGGCATTGCGGTCGGCAGCGACGTGGTCGCGCTCGGCGCTCCGCTTTCGATCGGCGTGAGCGATCACTTGCTCGGTCGCGTGCTCGACGGCTTGGGCCGCCCGATCGATGGAAAGGGACCGCTGTCGGTCGATCGTCGCGCGTACGTCACGGCCGCACCGCCGCACCCGCTGCTGCGCGCGCGGATCGCCGAACCGTTGTCGCTCGGCATTCGTGCGATCGATGGAACGCTCACGACCGGGAAGGGCCAGCGCGTCGGCGTGTTCGCGGGATCGGGCGTCGGGAAGTCGACGATTCTCGGTATGATCGCCCGCAACACGGCCGCAGACGTCAACGTCATCGCCCTCGTCGGCGAGCGCGGCAAAGAGGTTCGCGACTTCATCGATCGCGATCTGGGTGAGGAAGGGCTGCGCCGCAGCGTCGTCATCGTTTCCACCAGCGACCAGCCGGCACTCGTACGCATCAAAGCGGCGTTCGTTGCGATGACGATCGCGGAGTACTTCCGCGATCAAGGCCTCGACGTCATGTTTATGATGGATTCGGTGACGCGCTTCGCGATGGCCCAACGCGAAGTCGGTCTTGCGATCGGAGAGCCGACCACCACCCGCGGCTACACGCCTTCGGTCTTCGCGCTGCTGCCAAAACTTTTGGAGCGCGCGGGCACGAGCGAGAAGGGAACGATCACCGGTCTGTTCTCCGTGCTCGTCGACGGCGACGATATGAACGAACCGATCGCGGACGCCGTCCGTTCGATTCTCGACGGGCACATCGTGCTTTCGCGCGCGCTGGCTTCGGGGAATCACTATCCGGCGATCGACATCTTGCAGAGCGTCAGCCGCGTCATGCCGGACGTCGTGGACGCAAATCAGTACTCGGCGGCGTCGGCGCTGCGCGACGTGCTCGCAACGTATCGCGATGCGGAAGATCTCATCAATATCGGGGCCTACGTTCCCGGGAGCAATCCGCGCGTCGATCTCGCGCTTTCGAAGATCGAAGGGATCCGTCACTTCTTGCGCCAGGGCATCTACGAGACCAGCTCGTACGAGCAGACCGTGCGCCAAATGCTGAGCATCGCGTAGGCGCCGGATGTCGAGACGATTCGTATTTCGCCTGCAGCCGGTGCTCGACCACCGCCAGCGCATCGAGGATGAAAAGAAGCAGACCGTGGCGCTTCGCCAGCGGGCGTGCGACGATGCCCAAGCCGAGCTCGATCGCCTCAACACGGAGTTTCGCGAACACTCGACGTTGGTTCGGACGCGACATCAGGCATTCGACGCGGAGACCCTGCGGGCGCACTACGGCCACCTACACTTTCTCGATCGCGTCATCGATGCGCAGATTCGAGTCTTGGCCGAGCGGCGAGCCGCCCTGGAGCGCGCCCGGCAAGACCTGACGGCGGCGCAAAAGGATCGAAAGGTCGTCGATAAGCTCAAGGATCGGCGCAAAGCCGCCTATGCGGCCGAGGAGATGCGCATCGAACAGGGCGAACTCGAAGACGCAAACGCCCGGGCATACGGGCGAGTGCAGCGGATCGGAGGCACCTAGTGATCGTCACGCGCCAGCGGCGCAAGCCATTCCCATTCAAGCGGCTCTTGCTGCCCCTGGTCGCCATTGCGCTGATCGTTTTCGCGTTCATCTGGCCGCCGTCGCGCAACATCATTCTCAACGGGCCGGCCGCCCCGGCTGCCCGCGCCGTCGGATCCGCCTACGATAACGCGGCCCAGCCTTTCCACTTCGCCGCGCAGAACCAAGTCATCACGGATCGCAACCGGCAAATCGAGGCGCTGCAGGCGCAATTGACGCAAGCCCAGAGTGAAGCCGCGGATAAGGCTAAGCAGGTCGCGTCGCTCCAGCAGCAGATCGATCAACTGCAGACGCAGGCCGCGTCTTCGCGCAGCGCCGCCAGCCCGAATCCGGCGCGTCCCGCAGGCCAGACCGCTGCGGGAGTTCCAGGCGGAACGTTCAGCAGCGACACCGCCCAGGGCGGTTACGTCGCCGGCGATCTATCAGCCGGCGCCACCGCCGATATCCGCCGCACCGGGGCCTATTGGGCGTCGATGGAACCGGAGAATGCGGCTAAGATCGCTCAGCGTCTGCCGACGTCGTACGTTGCTCGCGTCTTCGCGCAAATGTCACCAAACGACGTCGGGGCGATCCTTGACGCGCTGCCCGCCCCCTATGCGGCCAAGCTGACGCAAGAAAACCCGGAAATTCAGCATTAAGCCGTGGTCCGTGCTCTGCACGCGTCGGCGCGGACGATTCCGGCCGACGTTCTAACGCCGATCGGTGCCTATCTCGCGCTCGCAAAACCGGGCGCATCCTGTTTGCTCGAGAGCGTCGAAGCCGGCGGCCGTCTTTCGCGCTACTCGTTCATCGGCCTCGACTATCTCGACGCCGCCGACTTCGACGCCGACGAAACGCTCTACGATCGCGTGCGCGCGTTCGTCGCGTCGCACCGGATCGACAATGCGGCCGCGCCGAACGGCGGCGCGCTGCTCGCGTTTGCGTACGACGCAGCGCGCCCCGCGGCGCGACTGCGGCCGCGCGACGCCGGCGTTCCGGCAATGCCCGCTGCCTACGTCGCGGTGCCGGCAACGTGGCTCGTCTTCGATCATTTCACCCATTCGCTGACGGTGTGGGCGTGCGGCAGCAGCGACGACGCGATCGAGCGGCGCATCGACGGGTGCATCGAGCGCCTCTACGCTGCGCCGCCGGTTCCAGCGCGGCTGGTGCGCGCCGTGTCGCCGATGACGCAGTCGATCGAACGCGACCGCTACCTCGATCTCGCCTCCGGCGTGCAACGCCGCATCTATGAAGGCGACGTCTATCAACTGCAGCTCGGTATTCGCTTCGGAGCGAAACTCGACGGCACGGCGTTCGATCTTTATCGCGCACTCCGGCGGAGAAACCCCTCACCCTATATGTTCTACGTCGACACGCCGTTCGGACAACTGCTCGGCGCGTCGCCGGAATTTCTGGTGCGTCTCGACGGCCGCAAGGCACGCATTCGCCCACTCGCCGGTACGCGTTCGCGCGGCGCGGACGACGCCGAGGATGCCGCGATCGCCGGCGGGCTGCTGGCCGATGAGAAAGAGCGCGCCGAACACGTGATGCTGGTGGATCTCGGCCGTAACGACCTCGGCACGGTGTGCGAGTACGGCAGCGTCGCGGTCGACGAGCTCTTGCAGATCGAGCGCTACAGCCACGTCATGCACATCGTTTCCAACGTTACGGGTACGCTGCGTGACGGATGCGACGGTCTCGATCTCTTTCGCGCGGGCTTCCCGGCAGGCACCGTCACCGGTACGCCCAAGGTTCGGGCAATGCAGCTCATCGACGAACTCGAGCCGGTCGCCCGCAGCTTCTACGCCGGCAGCATCGGCCGCTGGTCCTACACCGGCGATTTCGATTCGTGCATCACCCTGCGGAGCATCCACGTCCAAAACAACCACGCCTACTGGCAAGCCTCCGCCGGCATCGTCGCCGATTCCATTCCGCAGTCCGAGTACGAAGAAGTCCTCCACAAAACCAAAATCGCCCGCGAAGTCCTAGGCATAACCCTATGAACGTCCTCTTCATAGACAACTACGACAGCTTCACCTACAACGTCGTCCACCTCTTAGCATCGCAAGGCGCAAAAATCGACGTCATGCTAAACGACGACGAAAAGCTAACGCCGGAAATCCTAAAAAACTACGCCGCCGTCGTCGTAGGCCCCGGACCCGGCCGACCCGCAGATTTCCAAAGAATGATGGAAGTCTTGAAAGCCGCCATAAAAAGCCAGGTACCCGTACTTGGCGTTTGCCTGGGACAACAAGCCATCGGCGAAGCCCTCGGAGCCACCGTCACCCACGCCCCCCAACTCATGCACGGCAAAGTCTCCCAAATCACTCACGACGGAACCGGCATCTTCGCCGGTCTCGACTCCCCCCTATCCGCAACCCGCTACCACTCCCTATGCCTAGACCCCGACACCATCCCCGACGAGCTAACCGTAACCGCCACCAGCCCCGACGGCGTCGTCCAAGCGATCGCCCACAAGAGCCTGCCGGTCCACGCCGTCCAATTCCACCCCGAATCCGTCCTAAGCGAGCACGGCGACCACCTCGTCCACAACTTCCTAGCGCTCATCAACACCTGAGCCCTGGCCTCCGGCGGCCGAGGACATTCCCAGCCCCGGCCTCGCCAAAACCCCCAGAAAGCCCAGAGGCCAGGGCTAAGGTCCCCGCCTACCCAGACCGAAGAAATAAGAACGAGGGGCCCGAGGATTCGGGCCTGTTCGTAGCATTCGGAAAGGGGGTGACAATAAGAAGAATGACAGCTATCTCAGCATTATCGAGTCTCGGCCTCCCCGGCCAGTTACTCAATCTGCTCTCCGGAGCGGTAAGCCATCCCGGATCGAAGTCCGCAAACGCGACGACGAACGCTTCGCACGCAGCAAGCTTCAGCGGCGTACTCAACGGACAGATGACGAATGGCGCGACCGATCCGCTCGCGCAGCTTGCGGCACTGGTAAACGGCGGAATGCCGATGTCAACCATCGTCGACCAACTCTCGAATCAAATTGCGGACGCCGTCGCAAAACGTTTGCCGGCATCGCAACTTTCATCGGGAGCGTCACGAACGGCGCTCGTCAGTTCCATCAAGTCAGCGCTCTCACCACCGTCAAACGCACCACCGGGTACAGCCGCGAATCAAGTAGCGGCCCTCGAACAACGGTTGCAGCGGTGGCTGGAAGGGTTGTCGGGGGGAGCGGGCCAGCAAACAGGGCAGCAGAGCGATATCTCGGGTAAGATCTTGGACGCCAACTCGGCGAGAGAACTCCCGGCCCAGACGCAAGGTTCGAAATCCACATCGGTTGCGACCGATGCGGCTTCGCTTGCGAATTCGCTTTTGAAGTCCCTGGCGGCCGCCTTAAAGGGCGACCCGTCTTCAACCAACAAGCCATCCGCCGGAACGGCGGATGCAAGCGCACTGGCAAATGCGGCAACCGCAGCGGCTTCGGCCGCGGCGACCTCCGCAACGACCGGCGCGCTCGCACCTGCGCCCGCACCGGATCCTTCAGCGAGCGCATCGACGACCGCGCAAAACGCGGCGACCGCCTCGTCGGGAACGCCCGCCGATCTGGTCGCACGCATGATCGCTCGCGCGGCCGGCGTCGACGCGGTGCACAACGTCAATCTACCCACGGTACAATCGGCGGCGCCTTCCGCACAAATCGCGCGCGGCACGGCCGGGTCAACTGGAACGGCGTCGCCTGCGGCGACGGCGGCGAAGATGACCGCACTCCTCACGCAAGCCATCAACGAGGCTGCGGAAGGAGCGCAGCAGCGTGGGGCGGCGCAAGACGATGCACTGCGGGATCAAGATACGGGTTCGGCTAGTTCGGCCGCTCCGTCGAAAACGACGGCGCGTACCGATCTATCGTCGTTCTCGTTGCCAACCCCATCGTCGCCGATTACGGCGGCACAAGCGCAAAGCCAAGCGACGACGACTGCCAACGCAGGGCCGGCCGATCCGTCCGCTGCCATCGAGCAGCTCGTCAAGAGCATGGCGATGCGTACCGGTTCCGACGGAACGTCGGAAATGCGTCTGCGTCTCCAACCGGAGTCGCTGGGAACGGTCACGCTCAAGCTGACCGTCGACGGCAACAACGTGTCGGCGAACGTCGTCGCACAAAACGGCGAAGCCCGCACCGCGCTGCTGGCCCAGCAACACCACCTCGCGCGCTCGCTGGCCGACTCCGGCTTGAAACTCACGAGTTTCACGGTCGATCTGTCGGGCGGTCAGGCGCAAGATCAAATGCGCGATCGCACCTCGGGATTCGGACGCCGGTACACGGTCCACGAAATGGCCGCTGCCGACGGCGATTCCGCAGAAAGTTCGAGCACCGGCCCGGCACTGCTGCCGAGTTCGACGCTCGGCCTACTCAGTTACTTAGCATAGGAGAACATATGGCCGCGACTGGATCGGTTCCACCGATTAGTCAACTCGAGTCGACCCCGACCGCTGCATCGCAGCTGCCGGGTACCGCGAATGCGAACTCGAACAGCCTGGGTCCGAACTCGTTTCTGCAACTCCTCACCACGGAGCTCCAGAATCAGGACCCGACCAGCCCGTCCGATCCGACGCAGTCGGTGACGCAGCTGGCGCAATTCTCCGCCCTGCAGTACCAGCAACAGCTGTCCGACTCGTTCGCATCGTTTCAGTCGAACTTCGGCGTCCTTCAAGCTGCCTCGCTCGTCGGTAAACAAGCTACCGTCGAAGTTACCAGCGCGACCGGACAGTCGTCGCAGACCGGAACCATTCAAACGATCGCCGTGGAGAACGGTACGCCGTACTTCACGATGACCGGTTCGAACGGACAGACGATCACCGACAACAACGGGAACCCACTCCTATTCTCGCTCACGCAAATCATCGGCATCGGCGCTGCTTCGGCGGCCACCGGTACGACGCCGACGAGCGGCGGAACGGGAAATACGGGAAGCTCCCCTGGTCCTGGCGGCGGAAGTTAGTAGATCGATGGATCCAAACGACATCAGCAGCATCCAACAAACGCCGGGCATCCTGCCCGGTCCCGCACCGCGTCCTGCCGGCACGCCGGTCGACATCCCACCGTCTACATCGAGTTCGAGCTTTCGTTCGATCCTCGAGCAGACGCAGGCGTCACCAGCGTCGTCCGGCAGCGAACCGCTGCGGTTCTCGGCGCATGCCATGCAACGGCTTCAGTCTCGCAACATCACGCTCACCAGCGAAGACATTTCGCGGATGAACGATATGGCGGACAAAGCCGCAGCCAAAGGCGCCAAAAACTCGCTCTTCATCGTCCGCGACGCCGCAATGGTGGTGAGCATCAAGAACCGGACCGTCATCACGGCGGTAGACCAGGATTCGATGAAAGAGAACGTCTTCACCAACATCGATTCCGCAGCGATCATTTAATTTCACTCATCCGGGGCGGACCGAAAGGAGCCTCGGCCGTGACGCCGATCGAACGACGCGTCGCGGAGCCACCTCGAGGTCAAAAAAACATTTATGGCGGGATTCGACTCCCTCTACACCGGGATCACCGGCCTGAACTCGTATCAGAGCTGGATCGATATGATCTCGAACAACATCGCCAACGTCGATACGACCGGCTTCAAAGGCCAGCGCATGACGTTCGCCGATCTGTTCTATCAGAATCAGACCTTCCCATCGGCGCCGACCAACACCAATGGCGGCGTCGACGGACAGCAGCTTGGATTCGGCGTTAAGGTCAATACCGTCGACACCGAGTTCCAGCAGGGCGGTTTTCAAACGACCGGCCTGCAGTCCGACCTCGCCATCAACGGCGACGGGTTCTTCATTCTGAACAATACCGCGGGCACCGGCATACCGACGTACACCCGCGACGGTGCGTTCTCGACCAACGAGAACGGCGTACTCTACGATCCGGCCACCGGTCTTGCAGTGCAGGGCTGGCAGGCGGACGCGAACGGTAACGTTACGGCGAGCGGCACGACCGGCAAGATCACGATTCCGGTCGGGCTCACCGAACAGGCGCAAGCCACCGGAACCGGCGCGAAGACCGGGCCCACCGGCGACAACGTCTTCGACGTCGCGCTCGGCGGCAATCTCGATCAAACGCAATGGCAGCAATCGTTCCTCCACTCGGTCGGCGCATCGGCCACCAACGGCGGAGCGTTCACCGTCAGCACGACGATGTACGACTCGCTCGGCAACGCGCACGAAGCCACCGTCACCTACACGCCGGACACCACCGGTGCGGTTGCGGCGAACATCACGGCCGGCGGTGCCGGTCTAGCGATCACCGCCGGAACGACGATCGGTCCGGGCTCGGTGATCAGTGCGTCCGACAACACCGCAGCGACGACCATCACCGTGGCAACCGCCACGGCCGGCGGCCCCGGAGTCGGAACGTATACGCTCACGGATACGCTGGGCAATTCGGTTACCGTCCCCGTGGGACAGACGGCGCAGTTTGACGGTGCGACCCTCAATCTCGTCAACCCGGCGGTCGCGGCGGCGACGCAGAACTTCTCGATCGTCCCGGCAGTCAACGGGCTGCCCACGAGCGTCCAAAACGCTTCCGGTGTAGCGGTTACGCCGGCCACGCGTTGGACGGTGAGCGTTTCGTTTGCCGACGGCACGACGTTCAACACCCTCAACAGCGGCGGCCAAGTCAACGCGGCCGGAACCGTCACCACCGCTCCGACGCAAGGCAATGCAACGTCGGGTAACGTCGGCTACGTCTACTTCGATCAAAAGGGCCAGTTCATCAACAGCTCGTCGATCGAAAGCGGACCGGCCGGCGGCGGCGCCTACGTCATCAACGGTAACTCGACCACCGGTGGCGTTCCGGACTTCCACACCGCCGGCTCCGCAGCCACCACGTTCCAAGGCAACCTGCTCGCGGTAACGCAGTGGGGCCAAAGCGCCGGCAACAACGCACAAGCCGCGGCGCCCGGCGCCATCGCACTCGGCTTCTGGCAGAACTCCAGCTTGGAAGGCGCGTACGGCGCCAACGTCATCACGCAGAACGGCTTTGCGGCCGGAACGCTGACCAACTTCACCATCGGCGACGATGGTACGGTCAGCGGTTCGTTCTCGAACGGCCAGATCAAGACGATCGCTCAAGTCGCGATGGCGCGCTTTTCAAACGAAGGCGGCCTTGCGCGGATCGGCGACAACCAGTTCGCCGCGACGAACAACTCCGGCTTGGCACAAATCGGAGCGCCGGCCAGCGGCGTCTACGGTTCGATTCAGTCCGGAGCGCTCGAGCAATCGAACGTCAATCTCGCGACCGAATTTACCAACCTCATCGTCGCGCAACGCGCGTTCGAAGCGAACACGCGCGGCATCACGACGGCCGACCAAAATCTCGAAACGGTCATCAATCTGAGAGCCAGCGAAAACTAGTTCTCGCGACACCACGCGCACGGGCAGCGGCGAAAGCCGCTGCCCGTTTCGATTTCTCGCTAACGCGGGAGGGGCGCGCGATATGCGCGCGATAAGGGAGCCTCGTGATCGCTCTGACCCGGCTCAACGGCCATCCGGTAATGGTAAACAGCGACCTCATCGAGTCTCTCGAGGAGACTCCCGATACCGTCGTGACCCTGACGTCCGGCAACAAGCTGATCGTCCGGGACACAATGGCCGACGTTCAGCGCAAGATCGTGGCTTTTAAGCGTGCGATCTACGGCCCTCAGGAGGGCTAAAGAGCCCCCCGTCCGGCTAAATAGCCCCCCGCCTGAACGAAAACTTCATAATACTAGCCCCCCGGCCGATACTCAAGAGAGACTTTTCCCTCGGAGATTGATCGTTGGACTTCGCGACCATTATTGGCCTGCTCATCGGCTTCGGAGCTATTTTCTTTGCCGGGTACATCGGCGGTACCGACCCGAGCATCGTTTTCGGACGCTACGAAGCGATCATCCTGATTCTCTTCGGGACGCTCGGCGCTACCTTGACCTCGTTCCCGATGCGCATCTTCATACGGGGCTTCTTCGGGGGCTTCAAGACCGCGTTCGTCGAGGTCGACTACCACGAGCGGGACGTCATCTCGACGCTTGTCTCGTTTGCCGAGAAGGCCCGCCGCGAGGGCCTGCTGGCGCTTGAGAACGAGGCCGCGGCGCTGGACGACGAGTTCATGCGCAAGGGCATCCAGCTGGTCATCGACGGCCGCGACACCGAAATCATCCGCAAAGTCCTGGAGACCGAGGTCAGCAACACCCAGGAGAAGGGCGGGAAGGCCGAGGCGGTCTTCACGTGTCTCGGCGGCTACTCGCCGACTCTGGGCATCATCGGAACCGTGCTCGGCCTGATCGGGATGCTCAAGGGCCTCTCGACGATGGGCTCCAGCACCAACGTCGCCGGGACGATCGGCGTCGCGACCGCCCAGGCGTTCGTCGCGACGTTCTTCGGCATCATGTTTGCAAACTTACTCTGGCTGCCGATCGCCACGAAGATCAAGGAGCGCAACGGTCAACTGCTGCTGATGCGCGAGATCATGATCGAAGGCATCCTTGCGATCCAGGCCGGCGACAACCCGCGCCTGCTCGAGGAGAAGCTGCTCGCCTTCCTCGATCCGCGCGACCGCGGGACGGACATCGAAGAGGGCGGACACGTTGCTGCCGAGCCGGGTTTCTCCGGGTCGGGGGCGTAGCCGAACGGCACAATGGCCCAACCGGTAAAAACCGCGGCTCGATCCGCCGAGTCGAAGTTCCGTAACCGTCAAAAGGAACAGACGCTCGAGACGGCCGGCATGATGCGATGGCTGCTGACGTACGCCGACATGATCACCCTCATGTTGGCGCTCTTCATCATCCTCTTCGCGATGTCGACGATCAGCCGCGTGAAGGTTCAAGAGTTCGCGAAGCTCGTTTCGGCGGGCTTCGACAATACGTGGTCGGTCAACCAGCCGCCCAACGGCGGCACGAACGACAGCCAATCCTTCGATGCCAGCTCCAACGTCCCGGCCATTGAGAAGCAGCTCCAAGAATACGTCCAGAAGCACAACCTGCAGAAGCAGGTGCAGGTGCACATGGACCGCCGCGGGCTGGTAATCACCTTGCTGTCGGACAAGTCGTATTACGACAGCGGCAGCGCCGAGCTGCGTCCGGATACCCAGAAGATCCTCGATAACATCGACCAGTTTCTGAAGAAGAACAAGCAACTGATTCGCGTCGAGGGGAACACCGACAATCAACCGATCAATACGGCTGAGTACCCGACGAACTGGGAGCTGTCGATGGCCCGAGCCGTCGGCGTCGTGCGATACCTGGTGGAGCACGACGGCCTCGACCCAACGCGCGTTTCCCCGGCCGGCTATGGAGAGTTTCGGCCGCGTAAGCCGAACGACACGGATGAGAACCGCCAACAAAACCGACGCGTCGATATCGTGCTGCTAAACGCGACAAACGTGGGCGAGGAGAAATAGTGTCGAGTCTTTCTCAAGAAGAAATCGATGCCCTCATCAATCAACTCTCGGGCTCTGAGGGCAAAGCCCCGGTAAAAGAGGCGATCGACGGACGCCGCGTCAAGTCGTTCGACTTCCGTTTCAACAAGCGCCTCGACAAGTTTACCAACAACCAGCTGCAGACGCTGCGGACGCTGCACGAGAACTTCACGCGCCTGCTGAACAACTCGCTGTCCGTCTACCTGCGGACGCGCGTCGAGGCGACCATCGTCTCGATCGAGCAGATCAGCTACGGCGACTTCATTGCCTCGATCGGCATCCCGTCGATCCTGGCGATCTTTTCGATGGACCCGCTGCCCGGCAGCGGCATCGTGCAGGTCGACCTGAACCTGGTCTTCTCGATCATCGACCGGCTCCTGGGCGGTCCCGGCTGGTTCCCGAACAAGCTGCGCGACCTCACCGATATCGAGCGGACGCTCATGCAGCGCTTCATGGCGCGCATGCTCAACAGCTATCGCGAGTCGTGGAACTACCTGCTGACGCTCTCGCTAAAGATCGAAGCGCTCGACTCGAACCCGCAGTTCATTCCGCGCATCATCCCGCTCGACCAAATCGTGGCCTACATCTCGATGGAACTGAAAGTCGGCGACATGGCGGGCGTGATGAACTTCTGCCTTCCTTACCTTGTCCTCCAGTCGATCGGGCAGCAGCTTACCGACTTTCAGTGGTCGCCGACCGTCATCGCCGGGCGCGGCATGACCGAAGAAGATATCCAGCAACTGACCCGAAACGTCGAGCGCGCCGGGGTCGAGATCGAAGTCGAGCTTGGCCGCACGATGGTGTCGCTGCGCGATCTCGTCGCACTCAGCGAAGGCGACGTGGTCGTCTTCGATAAACCAACCAAAGAGCCGTTACTCGCCAAGGTGAACGACCGCGAGAAATTCCGGGTGTTTCCGGGCCTAAACAAAGATCACCTGACGTGTCAGGTCGCACACACGATCGAACACAATGACGACTGACGACGGGAGAGCATAGTATACATGTCCGATTTGGAGCATCTTGCCGACTCGATGCTGGCCGCGGCGAGTACGGTACTCGGGCGGCTGGTCGAGCAGCCGGCAGCCGCCACCGGATCGACGCGAAACGATCACGAAGGCTCGATCCGCACCGACGGCAGCGAATTGGTAACCCTAGCTGAAGTACCGTCGCTCGGCGCCAAGATCGTCGTTCGTTTTCCGCGCGCCGACATGCAGGCGGTCGTGGGCATCATGCTCGGCGGTGCGAGCGATTTGGGCGAGATGGGCCCGATGCAGCTTTCGATCGCTTCGGAAACCGTTTCGCAGATTGCAGTCGCGATGGCCGAACAGCTGGCGCGCGAACTCAACGTTTCTGCCGACGGCGTCCGCGCCGAACTCTGCACCGACGCCGGCGTGCTTCCGCCCCCGCCGTTCGAATCGTACGACGGCAAGATTCAAGTCGGCGAAGACCTGGTACCGCACGTGTCCATCGACTTTGCGGCGATCACCCGTTCCAAACTCGGTATCGATAAGGTCGAAGCCGCGCAGGCCGATGCGACCGAAGAAAAATCCGCCGCTCGCAAGCCGAAGGCTGCCGCCGGTTCGGCGCCCGACGCGCAAAGCGTTACCTACACGCCGATGCAGCCCACCGCGGTTCGCGCGGCTCAACCCGGCCAGGCGAACCTCGATCTGGTTCACGACGTGCCGCTGCAGATCAGTGCGGTCCTCGGCAAGACGGTCATGCCGTTGCGCGAGGTCGTCTCGCTGCAATCCGGGACATGTGTTCGAGCTCGACAAGCTCGCCGCCGAACCGATCGATCTCTACGTCAACAACATCCTCATCGCTCGCGGCGAGGTGGTCGTGGTCGACGATAAGTACGCCGTGAAGATCAGCGAGCTCAATCCGCAGGTCGGCTAGCGCCGCGCGCTGATATGTCCGGCGGCTTCTGGCTCAACTACTTTCTCGCGCTCTTCGTCATCGGGCTCATGCTGCTTGGGCTCTGGGTGCTGGTGCGCGGCCTTTCGCGCGGCCGCATCTTCGCCTCGGCCAGCAAGCGGATGGTGACCGTGCTCGAATCGACGGCGCTCGCACAGCACGTAGCGGTTCACGTCGTCAAAGTCGGCGAACGCTACCTGCTCATCGGCGGCGGTAACAACGGCACGCTCTCGCTCTTGGCCGAACTTCCGCCCGACGAAGTCGACGCATGGCTTGCGGCCCAGCGCGAGACGCTCGGTAAAGCGAGCTGGCAAAACTTCATCGGCGCGATGCGTCCGCGCCTATGAACGTGCTGCGCAGTCTGCCAGCACTGCTGTGGAAGCGCCACGGTCTCGTTCTCATCGCCGGCGGCCTGACGTTCTTGGCGTTGTTCGTGCTGCCGTCGCTGGCGTTCGCGCAGACTCCGCCGACCGGCCCGTCGTCGCCGACGATTCCCATTCCGAACATCAACATCGGCGTCGGGCAAGCGAAGTCGCCGCACGACGTCGTCGGCGCGCTGCAGATCATGCTGCTGCTCACGGTGCTTTCGATCGCGCCGACGCTGCTCGTCATGGTGACCTCATTTACGCGCATCATCATCGTGCTCTCATTCGTCCGTACGGCCATCGGCACGCAGTCAGTCGCCGCCCAACCAGGTGCTGAGCGGCCTCGCGCTGCTGCTGACGTTTTTCGTCATGGCGCCGGTGATCAAGGACGTCAACGCCAACGCCGTCCAGCCCTATTTGAAGGGTTCGATCAGCCAGCCGGTCGCCCTCGATCGTGGCGCGGCGCCGCTGCGCAAGTTCATGTTCCGGCAGACCCGTGAGAAGGATCTGCAGCTCTTTTACTCGATCTCCAAAGAGCCGCGTCCGGCCGAGCAAAAGGACGTGCCGACGTTCATTCTCATTCCGGCGTTCGTCATCTCCGAGCTGAAGACGGCTTTCGAGATCGGCTTCGCGCTCTACGTACCGTTCATCGTTATCGACATGGTGACGGCGAGCATCCTGCTCTCGATGGGCATGATGATGATCCCGCCGATCCTAATTTCGCTTCCGTTCAAGATTCTGATCTTCATCCTCGTCGACGGGTGGAATCTCACCGTGGCGGCGCTCTTCCAGAGCTTCGGGAACCCATGAGTTTCGCAGACGCAATCGGTCTCGGCCGCGAAGCCATCTTCGTAACGCTCCTGGTCGCCGCGCCGGTTCTGCTGCTAAGCATGGCCGTCGGGTTGGTGATCTCGGTCTTTCAGGCCGTCACGCAGATCCAAGAGCCGACCCTGGCGTTCATCCCGAAGATCATGGTAGCCGGCATCGCGCTGCTCTTTTTCGGGCCTTTTATGCTCGCGATGCTGACGGACTTCGCCGCGCGCATCTTTACGCACATCTCGCACATCCCTATTAAGTGAGCCGCCCGGGGTGACCGATCTCTTTGGCCTCACCGCACAGCAGTTCGAAACCTTTCTGCTGATCCTCATCCGGGTCGTCACGATGTTCGCGGTCTTTCCGATTTTCTCGGCCCCGCAGATTCCGCAACACGTGCGGCTCGGACTTGGGCTGGTCGTCTCGTTCATTCTCTTTCACGTCGTTGCGCCGATGCCGATGCTCAACAACTACGGCGATCTCGCGATTTCGGTGCTGGCGCAGGTCGTGCTCGGGGCGATCGTCGGCTACGTTGCGTCGCTGGTTTTCGTCGGCATCCAATTTGCGGGCGAGCTCATCGATCTGCAGATCGGCTTTGCGGTCGCCAACGTCATCAACCCCTCGACTCAGCAGAACATCACGATTATCGGCGAGCTCGAACTTGCAATCGCGACGCTGATCTTCCTGATCACGGATTCGCACCATCTGCTCATCCAGGGTCTAGCCGGCTCGTTCACGCTCGTCCCGCTGCCGTTCATTCACCTCGATCCGAGCGTGATGTCCAACGCTGTCTCGTTCTTGAGCCAGTCGCTGCTCGACGTCTTCAAAATCGCCGCTCCCGCTGCGGGCGCGCTCTTCCTCACCAACGTTGCGCTCTCGCTCATGGCCCGCGTCGCCCCTCAAATGAACGTCTTCGTCGTCGGCTTCCCGTTTCAAATCGGCATCGGGCTGCTGGTACTGGCTTTCAGCATTCCGCTGCTGGGGATCGTCGGTCCGGACATCTTCCACGGCGTGGCGCGCGAGATGGACTCGGTCATGCGCGGGTTACGCGTCTAAAAAAAGAGCGCCGCACGAATGCGGCGCTCTTTTTTTAGTGTGAGGAACGTTAGTAGCTGAATTTGCCGATCTGGTTCACGTTGGCTTCCGTGAAGTACAGCGCTTCAAACGGTGCGGCCTCGTAGCCGACCGCAAGGGCCGTCGGTTTTGCGTTGGGCGTTTTCGTTGGGAACGTCTTCACGACGTTGCTGGACAGGATGAACTGTCCGATGTTGCTGCCGACCGGATCGGTAAAGTAGAAGTTCCCGTCGATCCCTTGTACGATCCCATCGGCCGACTTGGCCGGCGCGAGCGGAAACTCGTTGGTTATCTGGCCGCTCACTTCCATGCGCCCGAGTTTTACCGCCGTTTGTTCGGTGAACCAGAGCGCGTTGTCGCTGCCTTCGACGATCTGCGCGAGACCCGAGTTCGGAGACTTAACGGCGTACTCGGTGTAGCTCGTGCCGTTGATTGTCAGGCGCCCGATACGGTTGCGGCCCGGCTCCGTGAACCACAAAGCGCCGTCCGGCCCATTGCTGATTCCCAGGGGCTTCGCGCCGGAAGCAATCGGGTATTGGTTCGCCGCACCCACCTGGTTGATACGCCAGATGGAGTCGGTCCCGGGATCGGTCACCCACATATTGCCGTCGGACCCAAGAGTAATGCCGGTCGGAGTCGCGCTCTTGTTGCCGAGCGTGAACTCCGTGAAGCCGGTCGTGGTCAGCGCGATTTGCCCGATGCGGGCAGACCCGGCTTCGGTGAACCACAGCAGCCCATTCGGACCCGAGGCGATTCCTTGGGGATTCGCGTTATTGGTCGGGGTCGGCGTGGAGACGATGGCCGGCGTCGTGTTGAGGGTTCCAATTCGGCTCGAACGGCTCTCCGTGAACCAAATCGTGGCGGTTGATAGTTCGGCAACGAGACCGGCCGGCACGTTGTTTGACCCCGGGATGGTGTATTCACCGCTCACACGCGGCGGGCTGGTAGGGGACGGCGTCGCGGTTCCGGAGGTGATGGGGGTACCTTTTCCGCAGGCAGCCAAGGCCAGGAGCCCGGCCGCAAGAAGCGTTCCGGCCGCAAAGCGTACCGTTCGTAGCAAAATGATCTCCTTGGGAATGTGGGTCAGTCTCCCTTATTGGAGGACCGCCCCTACTTTCCCGCACGGCCCCCGCCGAAAACAAGGGGGAAGATGATCCTGTTCCGCCCGGACGCCATCATTGGCTAAACCGGAACAAACCGAAAAGGCCACCCCGAAACGGCGTTCCGACGCCCGAAAGAAGGGTCAGGTTCCGCGCAGCCAAGAGCTGGCGGGATCGACCATATTTTTCGTCATCGTTTTCGTGTTGTACGGCCTGCTCAATATGGCGCTGCCGACGATCTTCGGCATGGTCGAAAATGCCTTTTCCCGAGCAGCTACCCACCACGACTTCACGGTGCGAACCGCGTGGATCCTTATCGCGCAGTCGATTACGCCGGTGTTCGCTTTCCTCGGGATCATCTTTGCCGTCTCGTTCCTGGTGGGGGTGCTGGCCAACGTGGCGCAGTTCGGACTGCTCTTCTCGCTTAAAGCGATAACGCCGAGCTTCGCAAAGCTCAACCCCATCGCCGGCTTTGGACGGCTGTTCTCAAAGCAGATCGCCGTCAATCTCGCCAAGCAGCTCCTGAAGCTCGCGGCGGTCGGCTTCATCCTCTTTATGTCCGTCGGCTCGAACCTGGATCTGTTCGCCGCGGCCGGGCAGTCGACGCCGGCGACCTTCGTCTTCATGCTGGCTAGTCTCATTTTCGCAATCGGCTGGAAGTTCGGGTTGATGCTCGTGATCGTCGGACTCCTGGACTACGCGTATATGCGCTGGCAGTTCGAGGACAACCTGAAGATGAGCAAGACCGAGGTCAAGGACGAAATGCGTCAGAGCGAGGGCAACCCCGAGGCCAAGGGCGCGCTCAAACGCAAGCAGCGCGAATTCGCCCGGCGCCGTATGATGTCGTCGGTTCCGCGGGCCACGGTCGTCGTTACGAACCCGACCCACTATGCAGTCGCGCTCGAATGGGACGAGGTGAAAATGGATGCGCCCGTCGTAACTGCGAAGGGAGCGGACCTGGTTGCCAAACGCATCCGCCAAATCGCCGAGGAGAACGACGTACCGATTATGGAGAACCCGCCGCTCGCGCGTACGCTCTACGAGCGAGTGGAACTGGATCAGGCCATTCCCCCAAATCTGTACGCGGCCGTCGCGCAGGTCATCGCGTTCGTCTTCAAATTGAAGCGGAAGATCATTGCGTAAGGTGAGCACGTAATGGCCGCGCAAACGACGCCCGGCAAACAGACGGTTCTCCAGCGCCTCGCGCAGACGACGCCGATTTGGGTCGCGCTGGCGTCGGTCATGCTCGTCCTGCTGATGATCGTCCCCGTCCCGCCGTGGCTGTTGGACTTCTTACTGTCGGTCAACATTCTCATCGCGCTCGTCATCATCGGCACGGCTCTCTACACCGAAAGCGCGCTGCAGTTCTCAGTCTTCCCAACGCTGCTGCTCGTCATCACGCTCTTCCGGTTATCGCTGAACATCACCGCAACGCGCCAGATTCTGCTCAACGGCTACGCCGGCGAAGTCATTCGAATTCTTCGGGAACATCGTCGTCGGCGGAAACTACGCCGTCGGCTTCGTCATCTTCCTTATTCTCGTCGTCATTCAATTCGTGGTCATCACGAACGGTGCCGGCCGCGTCGCGGAAGTCGCCGCTCGATTCACCCTCGACGCGATGCCCGGCAAGCAGCTCGCCATCGACGGCGACCTGAACGCCGGATTGATTACCGAAGCCGAGGCCCGTCAACGCCGCAAAGACATCCAGCGGGCCGCCGACTTCTATGGTGCGATGGACGGTGCCAGCAAGTTCGTTCGCGGCGACGCGATCGCCGCGCTGATCATCGTGGCCATCAACACGATCGGCGGGTTCATCGTCGGCGTCGCCCAGCTTCACTTGCCGATCGACGTCGCGCTCCAGCGCTTTACGTTGCTGACGGTCGGCGAGGGTATCGTCACGCAGGTTCCGGCGCTGTTGATCTCAACGGCCACCGGTATTATCGTCACGCGCGCCGCCAACGAGTCGGATTTCGGCCGCGACATCACCAAGCAGCTGACGGCGCAGCCGAATGCGCTGCTCATCGCTGCAATCGTGGGCCTGCTCTTCGGCATCGCCGGACTCGCGCGCTGGCTCATGCTGCCGTTGTCCGCGCTGCTGTTCTTTGCTTACGTTCTTCGCCGCCGCCAACTCGCCGCCGAAACGCCGGGAAGCCCGCTTGCGCAGCAGCGCGCCGCCGCCGCTGCGGCCGCAGCTCCGGCCAAACCGGCCGAGAGCGTCGTTCCGCTGCTGTCGTACGATCCGATGGAACTCGAGATCGGCTTCGGCTTGATCCCGCTGGTCGACGTGAACCAGGGCGGCGATCTGCTCGAGCGAATCACGCTGATCCGCCGCCACTCCGCACGCGACCTCGGCATCGTCGTGCCGCCGATCCGCGTCCGCGACAACTTGCAGCTGCGTCCGAACGCGTACGTCGTGAAGATTTACGGTCTCGAAGTCGCGCAAGCCGAAGTGATGGTGAGCCGCCTGCTCGCGATGAATCCGGGAACCGCAACGGCGCCGCTCGACGGCATTCCGACCACGGAGCCCGCGTTCGGTTTGCCGGCGCTGTGGATCCCCGACTCGGCGCGCTCCGAAGCGGAGATGGCCGGCTACACGGTCATCGATCCGACCAGCGTCATCGCGACGCATCTGACCGAGATCATTAAGTCGCACGCGCCCGATCTGCTCGGCCGTCAAGAGACTTCGGCGCTGCTCGACAACGTCAAGTCCCACTATCCGGTCGTCGTCGAAGAGCTCGTTCCGGGTATGCTCACGATCGGTGAGATCCAGCGCGTGCTCCAAAGCCTGCTGCGCGAACGCATTCCGATTCGCAACCTCATTCTTATCTTGGAAACGCTGGCCGACTCGGCGCGCGTCAGCAAAGACATCGACTACCTCACCGAAAAAGTGCGCGGCGCGCTCGCGCGTCATATCTCCGCCGAATATGCGGAGAATGGCTTGCTGTCCGTGATTACCGTCGACCCGCGGCTCGAAGCGCTCTTGGCCGAAGCGGTGCGTCGCGGTGAGGACGCGTACGCGCTGCTGGATCCAACGACGGTCGCCCGGGTCTACGGGTCGCTCACCAAGCAGATCGCCGTCGCGCAGAACGCCGGCCTGCAGCCGATCGTGCTCTGCTCGCCGTCGGTACGTTTGGCGCTCAAGCGCCTCACCGAGCGGGCCGCTCCGCAGCTCGTCGTCCTTTCGTACTCGGAGATCCCGCCGGGACTCAAAGTCGAGTCCATCGGCCAGATCTCGACCACGGAAGACGCCGCACCGGCCGGAACTCCGGCGCGCTGACCGAAAAGCTATAGAGTAGATGTTCAAGACGCTTTTCGGCGGCAAGCCGTCCATCCCGGCGGCGAAGCTGCCCCAGCCGAACAGCTTCGTCGACGTAGTCGTCGGCGGCCGCCAATCCCGCTCGGTTACGGTCGAGTCGGTTGGTCCGCGCGGCGTCGTCACGCGCGACGTCCTCGGCCGGCCCGGCGAAACCGCCGTCATCCTCTACAGCACCAGCGGCGGGCGGTATCGGGCGGCCACCAAGATCGTAGGCGTCAACGCGACCAGCACGCATTTCGACACGCCGAAGCGGATCGAGCTGGTCGGCTCGACGTCGGGCAGCCAGAAGCGCTCCAGCGTTCGCCTCGACACCCTGGTTCAGGGGCATTGGCGGTTCGCGCCGGGTGGAAAAGGCAGCGGCGAGTTCGCCCGCGCGACCGTCCGGGATATCAGCCGCGGCGGCTGTTCCCTGATCGTGGACCGGCCCGTCAAGGGCGGCACGACCGTCGAGGTGCGGATTCCGCTCAAACCGGACTTCCCGCCCATCACCCTGCTCGGCGAGGTGGTGCGCCACGAAGAGATTAAGGCCTCCGGAAAGCACTCCCACGGCCTCCGCTTCCACGGCGTAACGCCGGAGGAGGATCACGCCATCGTCGATTTTATCAACCGCAAACAGGCCGAACTGCGCAACCGGGGGTTGGCGTAGGAAAGAAACCGCTTGGTTTGGCCGAAGAAGAATTATAGGCATTAGCACCCGGGCGTCTTTTCGTCCGAGGTAGCGCATCTTCGTCTTGGGAGCAAGCATGAGCAAGAGGGTCCTCATCGTCGACGACGCTGTCGTCATGCGAATGATGATCAAGGGGATTTTGAGCAAGAACGGATTCGAAGTCGTGGGCGAAGCCCAGAACGGCGTCGAGGCGGTCGACAAGTACAAGCAGCTCATGCCCGACTTGGTTACGATGGACATGGTGATGCCCGAGATGGACGGAATCACCGCAGTCAAGCAGATCATCGCCGGCGACCCCAATGCGAAGATCATCATGTGCACGTCGATGGGTCAGCAGGCGCTCGTCGTCGAGGCGATTCAAGCCGGTGCGAAGTCGTTCATCACGAAGCCGTTCCAACCGCCCAAGATTCTCGAAACGATCAACAAGGTTCTCTCATGAGCCAGTCGATGAACCTCACCGACCTTCAGAAAGATGCGCTGAAGGAAGTCGGCAACATCGGCGCCGGACACGCCGCAACGGCGTTGTCGCAGCTCCTAAACGCGAAGATCAACCTCAGCGAACCGCGCATCGACGTTATCAAGTTCCGCGATCTCGCATCGCGCGTCGGCCACGAGAACCGTACCGTGGCGGCGCTGCACATGTACGTGCGCGGCGAAGCGCCGGGGCAGATGGTCGTCCTGTTCGATCGCGAACAAGCGCTCGACTTCGTTAGCCAGTTCCTGCACCGCGTGATCGGCGATATTCAAATCTTCGATTCGATCGCGGACTCGACACTCAAAGAGCTCGGCAACATCATCGCCGGCTCGTATCTCACCGCAATCATTCAACTTACCGGCAGCAACCTGCTTCCGTCCGTTCCGACGCTCTCGTACGGAACCGTGCAGGCCGCGTTCCGCACGCTGATGTCGATCCTCCCGGACCAAGACGTATTCCTCATCGAGTCGAGCTTCCTCGATAAAGAAAAAGAAGTCGCCGGTCAATTCATCTTGATACCGGAGACTGGGTCGCTCGGCCCGCTGCTGTCCGTCTTCGGCGTGGAGTAATCGCGCGTGTCTGACGAACTCTTTAATCGGGAAGAGTTCGTCTCGTATTTTCGGGACGAAGCCGAAGAGCTATTGCAGCAGATCGACGGCGATCTGCTCAAGCTCGAAGAGTTTGCAACCTCCAAAGAGTCCGATCCCGAGATCATCAACTCGCTCTTCCGCGCGCTGCACACGATCAAGGGCAGTGGCGGCATGCTCGGCTTTACGGACGTTCAAGGCCTGGCGCACAAACTCGAAAATCTTTGCGACCTCTTGCGTAAGGATCAGATGCCGCTCTCGGAGAGCTGCGTCGACATCCTGTTTTCGGGGCGCGATTTTCTTACCGATCTGGTAGCAATCGCCGTCGGCGGCGAAGACGCCGCCGCGCCGGGCGGTTTGGCCGAGTACATGAATCGCCTCGATCAGTTCGTCGCCGTGTACGAAGAGACGGCCAACGTTATCGAAGGGCGTACCGGTCCGGCGCAATCCTTCGACGAAGCCGTCGGCAACGCGAAACCTGCAGCCGAAGTCGAGGCGTTCGAAGCCGAGATCGAGCGACTGCTCAAAGAAGCGGAGGCGGAGCGCGGCGGAATGGCCGGCGCATCACCAGCCGCGCAGGCACCCGCGTCCGAACCCGCGGACGAAACTCCGGAGCCCATAGCGGCCACTCCGGCTGCCGTGGCGACTCCGGCCCCGGCCGTCGAGATAGCCGCCGGCGCAAAAGAAGCCAAGCCCGAGGGCAAACGGGCGTCGCTGCACCAGACCATTCGCGTCGACATCGAGCGTCTCGACGCGCTGCTCAATCTCGTCGGCGAACTCGTCATCAACCGCACGCGCATCTCGGACATCGCCAACACGCTGGAACGCCTCATGGGCGACAAGGCGTCCAATAACGGCGGCGCGTCGAACGGCATCATCGCGCCGCTCGCCAAAGACCTCGCCGACTCGGCGGCGCTGCTCGCACGCACGACCAATGAGATTCAAGAATCGATCATGAAAGTGCGCATGGTTCCGATCGGACAAGTGTTCGACCGCTTCCCGCGCTTGGTCCGCGACGTTGCCAAGGCGCGCGGCAAAGAGGTTCAGCTGGTGATCTCGGGCGCCGAGACCGATTTGGACAAGACCATCGTCGACGAAGTCGGCGAACCGCTCATGCACTTGCTGCGCAACTGCGTCGATCATGGGCTCGAGATGCCGGACGCCCGCGAAGCCAAGGGCAAACCCCGCATCGGGACGATTCAGCTCAACGCCTACCACGAAGGCAATCAGATCATCATCGAAGTTTCGGATGACGGCGGCGGCATCGATCTGGAAAAAGTGCGCGCGCGCGGCGTCAAGCAAGGCTTGATTTCTGCCGACGACCGCCTGGCCGATCGCGAACTGATCGAGCTGATCTTCACGCCGGGTTTCTCGACCGCTGAGGTGGTTTCGGACGTGAGCGGCCGCGGCGTCGGCATGGACGTGGTGAAGAAGAACATCACGCGCCTGAAAGGGATCTTCGACGTCGACTCGGTCGCCGGGCAGGGCACGCGCTTTACGATCAAGCTGCCGCTAACCTTGGCGATCATTCAAGCGCTGCTCGTGCGCGTGGTAGAAGAACTGTACGCGATTCCGCTCGACTCGGTCATCGAGTCGCAGCGCGTTGAGATGCCGGACGTGCGCAGCGTTCACGGCAACGAAGTGATCACGCTGCGCGGACAGGTCGTGCCTCTGTTGCGCATCGCCGACTTCTTCGAGCTCGGCGGAGTGCGCGACCCGGACAAGGTGATGATCGTGATCGTCGGGCTGCAGGGGCGTCAGGTCGGCTTGGTCGTCGATTCGTTTGAAGGCGAGCAAGAGATCGTCATTAAACCGCTTTCCGACGTGGTCGGCCGGATTCCGGGCATTTCGGGCGCGACCATCTTGGGCAACGGTTCGATTTCGCTGATCATCGACGTACATTCACTGGTCAGCGACGCATACGTGGGCGGGCGCTCGGCGCGCGCGGAGTTTTCTGGAGTATGAGACACATGATGGCCGATGGCAGAGAAGAAGTGAAACAGCTTTCGGGCGAGGTCGTGCAAGTCGTCTCGTTTCGCTTAGGCGGCGAAGAGTACGGCGTCGATATCTCGCAGGTTCAAGAAATCATCCGCATGGTCGAGATCACGCGCGTCCCGCGCGCGCCGCACTTTATGGAAGGCGTGATCAACCTGCGCGGCCAGCTGATTCCAATCATCGACCTGCGCACGCGTTTCGGCATGCCGCGCATCGAGAAGACCAAGAGCAGCCGCATCGTGGTTACGGAAATCGGCACCAAACGCGTCGGCATCGTCGTCGATTCGGTTTCGGAAGTGCTGAACATCCCGATCGAAAACGTGGAGGACGCCCCGGAGATGATCGCGGGCGTCGGCACCGAGTACATCCAAGGCGTCGGAAAGCTGGGCGAACGCCTCATCATCATGCTCGACCTGACGATGGTCATCACGAGCGAAGAGAAACAAGCGCTCGACACGATAGACTCGCAAGCCGCCGTAGCAACCTAGGCGGCCTCGCTTTAGCCAGCTCTTCGTCGCCTTGGGTCTCATCTACCATAGTAGACTTCGACCCTCGGCTCCTCAATCTGACTAAACCGAGGCCGCCTAGGATACTTTTGGCGGCCCCTCTTAAACTATTAGTTGACAAGGCGGCCCGGACGGGCTACTATCTACTAAAGATTTAGGACTTACTCAGGAGGGCTGCCCGTGGCGCGGAAACCATCGACGACCTTGACCGAAGCCGAACTCCGGCTCATGGCCGTGCTCTGGGAGCGCGGCCCTTCGACCGTCGGTGAGATCACCGCCGCCCTGCCGCCGCCGCCGATCGCCTACAACAGCGTGCTGACGACGATGCGCATTCTGGAGCAGAAGGGCTACGTGGAGCACGAGGAGCAAGGGCGCGCGTTCGTCTATCGGACGATCGTCCAGCGCGACGATGCCGCAAAATCGGCAGTCGGGCACGTGCTTTCACGTTTCTTTGACAACAGCGCGAGTTCGCTTGCGCTACGCTTGATCGAGAACGAGCGCCCGTCGTCCGACGAACTTCGCCGGCTGCGGGCCCTGATCGACCAATACGAGGAGGGTGCGAAGTGAACGCCCCGATTTCGCAAGAACTCGTAACCGCCGCGAGCGCCGTCGCTGCGATCGCCATCAACGCGTTGTGGCAGGACGCGCTGCTCGTTCTCGGAGTGTGGGGGTTGCTGCGGGCCTGGCCGCACCTGAATGCTTCGACCCGCTACACGGTGTGGAGTGCAACGCTGGTTGCGGCAGTACTAGTCCCGGTCGCGACTACGGTGCCCTTCCTCGCCGCGCCGCCGCCGCCGGTCTCCTCGAATACAGGAGCCATCCGGGAATCGAGGACGCCCATCCTGATCCCGGAAACGGTCGCCGCTCGCCACGTTGAGCCCTCAGTGGCGCACGGTGCCGGCGGCGGTGTCGCGAGTGAAACGCTACCGCGCGTCTCATCGCTTCGCTTCCCCGAACGCTTCCGGCTGACCTTGCCTTTACCGGTCGTAATCGGCATCGCCGCGGCGTGGGCGATCCTCGCCGCGTTGGCCCTGTTTCGCCTGGCAATCGGCATCGCTAAACTCGAGGCGCTCAAGCGCGACGCGCTGCCGCTGTCCGTGGAATACCGGGACGCGATGGCGCGCTGGACCTCGGCCAACAAGGGTTCTCGCGACGTGCGCTTGTGCGTCAGCGACAATACCGACGTTCCGGTTGCGGTCGGCTTGTTCGACTCGATGATTCTGATCCCGCGCGTGCTGCTCAATCAGCTTTCGCAAGCCGAAGTCGACCAGATCAGCTTGCACGAGCTCGCCCATTTGCGTCGCGGCGACGACTGGACGAACGGACTGCAGCGCGTGTTTCTCGCTCTGCTTGCATGGAATCCCGCCGCCCGCTTTATCGGCCAACAGCTCGATCTCGAGCGCGAGGTTGCCTGCGACGATTGGGTTCTCTCGCTCACGGGTGCGGTGCGCCCCTACGCGCTCTGTCTTACGAAGATGGCGGAAACCTCGAGCTGGCCGCGCGCGCCGATTCCCGCACCGGGCGTGTTCGCGACGCGCAAGCATATCTCGCTGCGTATCGAGCGTCTGCTCGGCGCCGGCCGCAACGTCGCGACCAACCTCGCCATCGGACCGGCGGCTGCCGCGGTCGCCATCGTCGGAGCGCTCGCCTTCGTTATCGCCATCGTCGCACCGTCGATTGCCGCGCCGGCTTCGCCCGTCACGGCGTCAACGGTGGCAGCGTCCCCAGCGCCTGCCGTCGCCAAACCCGCTATCCGCGCTGCCGCACCGTCGCAGCGTACCGTGCAGCGAGTCGCGCAGCAGTCGACCGCGTCCCCCTCGCCGTCACCGGTTCCCTCGGTCGTGCATATTCCGGCGACCCACTTTCACCGGCCAAAACAAACGATCGTAATTCCGGAGATGAACATCGACATTCCGGGGCGCGACATCGCGATTCCGCCGACGCCGTCCACGGCGGAAATCATGATTCGCACGAAAGCGGCGCTCGCCAACGCAAAGACGCAGCAGGCGATCGCCACTTCGGCGGCCGCCGCCGCCCGCGCCGGCATCGCCAGTGCAAACGTCGGTCCGACGGTCGCGCAAGCCGTCTCGAACAGTTTGCGCACCGGGCTGGCCCCGTTGACGCTCGCCCAAAACGCCACGAACTGCATGGGGTGCAACTTCCGCGGCGTCGACTGGTCTGGCCGCGACATGCACGGAGTCGACTACACCGGAACGGACTTGAGCAGCGCGAAATTGCGCGGCACGAACTTCTCCGGCGGAACGTTCAACGGCGTAGATTTCTCGCACGCCGACCTGCACGGTGCCTCGTTCCGCAACGCTTCCCTGACCGGGGTCGATTTCAGCGGCGCCGACTTGACCGGCGTGGACTTCACCGGCGCGAAACTCAGCGGCGGCGACTTCACCAAAACGGAACTCGGATCGGCTGCGGCGCGCTCGGTTCTGGCAACGTGCGTCGGCTGCGATTTCTCGCGCGCCTCGCTTGCGGGAATGGATCTCTCGAACATCACGATCAACGGCGACGACTTCTCGCACGCCAACCTTCGTAACGTCAACCTTAGCGGGACGACCCTCACCGGCGTCGATCTTAGCGGTGCGCAGTTGGACGGCGCGGTGCTCAACGGCACCACGTTCAACGGCACCGACCTCGGCGGCGTCGATCTGACCCACGTCGATCTATCCAAAGCGCATCTCATCGGCGTCGACCTTTCGAACCACACGCATAAGTAAAACCTAACCCCACCGGAATCGATGCCTCGCGCGTGAGGCTTGGTTTGCTGCGCCCTCTAGGAGCCTCTGATGAACAAGATCCTCTCGATCTCGATCCTCGCGGCGGCGGCCATCGCGGCGTGCGTCGCCGTAACCGCCGCACCCGCGCGCAGCTTATCGCCGGGCCTGCCCGCCGACTGCACCGGCTGTTCGTTCGAAGGGCGCGACCTCCACGGCGCGGATCTTTCGAACGCCAAATACACCGGCGCCGATTTTTCGCGAGTCGACCTGCGCGACGCCAACCTGCGAAACGCGCATTTGATGGGCGTCGACTTTAAGGATGCAGATCTTCGCGGCGCCGATTTCGACGGCGCCGAGCTTTCCGGCGTCGATTTGCAAGGTGCGAAGATCGGCGGCGCGCGATTCGGCGGGGCGAAGCTGATGGGCGCGGATCTGCGCGGGGTGTTCGTCGGTGCCGCCGACGCGGACGTGCGTGGAATACTCCACGAGTGCATGGGCTGCGACGTCAAAGACGCCGTGCTCGACGGACGCAACCTGACCGGAATCTCGGTCGTCGGCGCCGACTTCAAAAACGCGCGCGCAAACCGCACCAACTTTCAGGGATCGGATCTTCGCGGAATCGATCTGGCCGGAGCGTCCTTGCGCGATGCGAGCTTTCGAGACGTACGTCTGTGCAGCCAAGGGAGCCGTATACAGACCACGCGCTACAACGACGGCATCGACTGCGGCGACTTCAGCGGCGCGGACGTTCGCGGCGCGGATTTTCGCGGCGCCCTGATCTGCAACGAGGATAGCGCCGGCAGCCGTACGTGCCGCCCCGTCGACGCGGCCACGCTGCGCTCCCACAGCCGTTCGAGCTTAGATGGAGCCACGCTGCCTTGATTCGTAAGCTCGGGGCGCTGTCGTTCGCGCCGGCCATCGTTCTGACGATGGCTGCGCGCGCGCTCGCCTATCCGGCGATCGACGTGCCGAACCTCGCGCCGCCGTTGGATCCGGCTGCGGCGCCGGCGTGGCAATCCGCTACGAGCGTGAAGCTGACGTGGGACACGACCCATGGGCGCATCACGACCGAGCCGTCGAGCGCGTGGGTTTCGACCGACGGACGCGCATTGTACGTACGTTTCGAGGTCGCGCAGCGCGAAGCCGTCGCCGCCGCCCAGCAGACCAACGACGTTGGGCAAGGCAGCGACGATGCCGTATGGGTCGATCTGTGGCCGGGCGGTACGAGCGGATATTACTACCAGTTTCAAGCGACGCCCAATGGAACGCACTACGAATATTCCTCGGAAAACACCAGCTTTTCGCCGACCTGGGAATCGCACGGCGCGATGCACGCCGGCGGCTACACGGTAACGATGCGGATTCCGCTCGACGTGATTCGCGGCGCGGCGCCGGGCCGTCCGTGGAAGGTGCAATTCGTCCGCTACATTCACGCGACCGGCGAATATCAGGTGTGGTCGTACGATACGACGCAAACGTCGCCGGACGATTCGACGCGCGCCGGAACGATGAAACTTGCGGTTCTTTCGGTAACGCCGGCGCGACCGAAGCCGCGCGCGGCCGTGTACGCTCTCGGAGAGGCTGCGCCCAAGACCGTCGGCGGCTCGACGTCGCGTGTCGGCGCCGACATCTCGATTCCCATTACGCCGACCGCGTCGTTCTACGCGACCTTTCATCCGGACTACTCGAACGTCGAGCTCGACCAGCAGTCGATCGCCCCGACCGTCACCGCGCGCTACCAATCCGAAGTACGGCCGTTCTTCACGCAGGGTGCGAGCTTTTACAATCAGTTCAACTGCGATGCATGTCCGGCGATTCAAGAGTTGTACACGCCGGCTATCCCGACTCCGCGCGAAGGCTACGCGGTCGAAGGTAAGCAGGGTCCGCTCTCCTTCGCGACGTTCGATTCGCTCGGCGACGATCGCAGCGACATCGCGAGCGCATTAACCTACCAGACGAGCGATCACGAAATGTTCACGACCGTTCAGCGCATCCAAGTGAACACCGGAACGTTCGTCGACGACACCGTTACGACGGGCGTGGCTTGGAGCGACAATAAGCATATCAGTACGTATTTCAACTACGGCAGCGATTCGGGAACGAACGTCCTGATTCCGGATCAGGCGCAGCGCTACGACTTCGGCGGCGGCTGGGCTAATACGACGTTCGGCCTCTTCGGTTCGGTGCGCAAGGTCGGCGAATACTACGATCCCGCCGATGGGTTCATATCGCATCCGGGGATCGCCGGCTACGCGCTCTACATGGGAAAGATCTTCGACTTCTCCGGGAACAGCAAGATCGAGTCGATGGGCGTCTCGGGCTTCGTGGACCGCTATCAAGGTCCCACGCAGGGCAGCGCGCAGAGCGACAACTCGCTGCTGTTCGACGTCTTAACGAAGAGCGCGTGGGACTTGCAGCTTTTCTCAGGGTCGAACTACTGGCGCTTCGGCGACGTACTGACCCCGGTGTCCCAGAACGCCGGCTTTCAGCTCACGTATCACAGCGGACTGCAAACGAACAACCCTGGGAATTTCCCGAACCACGGCTCGTCGGCGACGCCGACGTCGCTGGCATTCAATACCGGCCACTACGGCGACGGCATCCTCGATTCGTGGTTCCGCAGCTCGACGATTCGGGTGGGCGTGCGCGGAACGCTGGCACTCACGGTCAACGATACGGCACAGTACCTGCCGGACTCAAGCAACATTCAGTGGTTTGAGAGCGCGAGCTATACGTATCAGCTCAATCGCGATGCCTCGTTTTCGTTCGGACTGCGCCGCGTTGTTGGCACTCCGCCCATTCCGAACGGCGGGGGCGACTGCATCGGCACGTGTTCAAATATCTCCGTCGCATATCACCAGCGCTTTCGACACACGGAAATCTACTTAGCGTACGGCGACCCGAACGCGCTTATCACCGTCCCGCAAACGATTTTCAAAGTGATCTTCTACGGCGGAGCCGAGAAAGGAACCTAACCCGAAACAAATTGAGGGCAACACCGTATCTACACCTGAGTTTGCCAAAACTCGTCAGGAGAAACGCTACCGTGAAAATTTCAAGCATCGCGCTGGCAGCAGCGCTCGTCGCGGCAAGTGCAACGCCCGCACTCGCAGCGGCACCGACCCTCGACGTTCCGATCGCTTCGACCGCACCGTCGATGGACCCAGCCGCCGACGAAACGAGCTTCAGTCCCGCCGCATTCGCGCAGCTCTCGTATACCAGCTCGGGAACGAAGTCGTCTGAAGGCACCGACACGCATATCTCGACCGACGGAAAATTTCTCTACGTCCGTTTCGACGCTTCGCAAAAAGAAAAGATCGGCACCGGCGATTACGTCGGCATCGATCTCTGGCCAAGCGGTTCCGGCGGGAGCCTCTATCGTTTCGCTGCAAGCCCCAACGGAACGAAGGATGCTAATACCGCTGCTGCCGCCGCAGCGCCCTCGTGGGAAGCTTCCGGTACCACCTTTGACGGCGGATATGCCGTGACGATGAAGATCCCGCTGGCGGGGCTTCACGGCGTCTCGGGCAGCGGCCCATGGAACGTCCAACTCGTCCGCTCGATCGGAGCGAATGGTCAAGAGCTCGTTTGGTCGCACGACGGAACCCCGGCTCCGCCGGACGACGTAGCGCAAGCCGGCACGATGACGCTCCCGGCTGCGGTTTCGAGCTTATAAGGGTAAAACTGCGGCTTACCAAGCAGGCCTGTTTGGGGATCGGGGGAGTACAATGAAGGCAATGAAAAAGGCCTTCTCATTGGTAGTCATCGCGGCGCTCGCCGCACTGGCACCGGCTCTCCCGATCCAAGCCGCCGACACCGCCGCTGCGGCACCCGCCGCCACTGCGCCTCCGACGATCATCCATCTCGTCACGCGGCCATTGTGCGCCGAACTCCACAAGCACATCGCACCGACGGTCGGTATGATGTTGGAAAACGACCGGGTGATGAAGAGCAGCCCCAAACTCTTCAGCGACTACAACAAAGATGCGCTGTACGGCGTCGACAACTCGGTCAGCAACTCGTCCGGGCCGAACGGCGGCACCGTGATGCAGGATAGCGGAACGATGAACGCCGCGCAAAACATGACCATCCTCAAGATGGAAAACATGGTCAGCCCGATCGCGAACAATATCATCGCGATGCAGAAGATGCTCGATACGCCGGCGTTGATGCACGGCACCGGCAACCCCGACGACGATAAGAAGCTTGCAGCGATTCGCCAGAAGCTCTTGAAAGCGATCGCGGATCAGAGTGCGACGCTGGACATCATCAACGGTTTCGTGCAGACGCAGCAAATGGGTGACTTGCAGCATCAGGGCGACGAGTATCTCAACGCCACGCAGCAAACCGACGTCACCGGCAAGGCCGCGATCACGACGCCCGCGACGGCCAATCCGCTGCTGGCAGATCCGAACCAAGCCGGACTCCCGGCCAATCCGTACGCTATCGATCCCGCGAACATCCCCGGCTTGACGCTCGGGGCCAATCCGGTCACCCGTATGCTCGAGGCCGTCAACTGGACGCTGCAGCAAACGGCTGCAAACGAGAACGATGCCGGCGCAGCAATTATGGGAGCGGCACAAGAGTGCGGCGCCGGGGCCCCGGCTCCCGCCGCTTCACCCGCTCCGCACGCAACGTAAAAAGCTCCGAAGGAGTAGCGACATGGATGTCCTGCAACTCTTCAGCATCGCAAACGGTACGCAAGCCGATAAGACGAAGCTGACGGCTGCGTTTATTCCGATAAAGACGTGGAACGTCGAACGCGCCGAACGCGACTATCGCCCCGGCGCCGTGCCGGCCGGCAATCCGGACAACGTCGATATCGCCGGCCCCGACAGCGTCTACGACTACTACGCATAGCGGTCAGACCTTCGAAGTCTTCGCGACGATCGACGGCGCTCGCGAGCGCATCTTCGCGCTTTCGCAAGATTATACGCGCCGTCTTCTCTGGGATCCGTTTCTAAAAGAAGCTCGGCTCGTCGGTGGCGCTTCGGCCGCCGCGCTCGGTGCAAAAGCGTGGTGCGTATCGAGGGGCGGCTTCGGCATGGAAACCGAGTACGTCAGTTTCGAACCGCCGAGCGTGGCCGCCGTACGCATGACGCGCGGCCCGTTCTTCATCAAGACGTTTGCCGCTTCGTGGCGATTCTCCGACGAAGGCAACGCGACGCACGTCAGCTTTAAATACTTCCTGGATCTGCATCGCCCGTTTGGATTTCTGATGCCGTTCGTACTGCGTCTCTTCCATCGCGAAACGCAACAGCGGATAGACGGCTTGAAGCGCTTTTGCGCTTTAGACGCATCGTAAAATCGTTCGTTGGATCAAGGTGCGGTCTGAGGTTGCGTGGAAGCGCGAGGACCCATCTTGTAATAGGAGAGTATCCGATGACGACTGCAGCCCAAGTTGGCATCACCGGCATCGACGCCAGCTACTACCTCACCAAAGATCTCGACGCCGCAAGCAAGTTCTATTCGACGCTTCTCGGGTTCGAACCGACGATGCACGTTCCAAGCATGGTCTCGGAGTGGTCCTTCCCAAGCGGCGAAACGTTCGGTCTCTATCAACCGGAGAATGCCGCCGATTGGCATCCCAGCGGGGGCGTACTTTTCGCCGTGACCGACTTCGACGCTTCGCTCGAAGCTTGTAAAGCAATCGGCGTGAAGTTCGAAGAACATCCGACGGAGACGCCGATGTGTCACATGGCTTTCGGCGAGGATCCCGAGGGCAACGCGTTCATCATTCACAAGCACAAATAAGATACGCGAGTCCACGAAGAGCCGCCGCGGGGAAGCCCGGGCGGCTCTTCAACTTTGGAGCCTTGACATACGAACACCTGTTCGATAGTATGAGTCTCCCATGGCGCCGCTTGCATCGCTGCCGGAGTCCAGCGAATCCCGTCGGGAAGCGTTTGCCGCGCTTCGGGCGGGGCTGAGCGGCGCCGCGGGACCATCTGCTCGGGTCTCCCTCGAGAACCTCATCCCGAGCGAAATACCGGCCCTAGACGACCTGCTCGGCGGCGGATTCCCGCGCGGTACCCTGGTGACCCTCGAGGGAAACGCCGGGCGTTGGTCCATCGCCGCCCGGCTGGTGGCAAACGTGACTCGCCGCGGGGTTGCGGCGATCGTGGACGACGGCGGACTGTACCCCCCAAGCTTGGCCTCGGCCGGCGCGCGGCTCGACCGGGTGCTGGTCGTGCCGGCCCGGACGCCGCTGGGCGTCGCTCGGGCCGCCGACATTCTCTTGCGCTCCCGCGCCGCGGGTTTGATCTTGCTGCCGGCCGTCTCGCTGCGCGACGCGGTGTGGACGCGGCTGGCGGGGCTGGCGCATCGCACCGGCGTGCTGCTGATCGCAATCCCCGGCGCGGAATGCCGGGATGCGCGCGCGGGCGCGTCGCTGACCGCCGCATCGGGACTGCGATTACATTGCGCTTTGGAACGGGTCGCAATCCACGGGACGCGCGGGCTGTGGTGTTCGTTTTCGGGGTTCGAACTGCGCGCCGAGCTGCGCAAACATAAACGCGCGGCCCACGGCGCGAGCGCGCGATTGCGCGCAGTCGATTCGCTCGACGGCGTGCCCGTACGCGAACGCACTCTCAAACTGGTCCCGGAGGTGAACCGTCGTGCTGCTCTGCGTTAACGTCTCGGACTATCCGCTAGCCGTCGTGCGTCACGAAGAACGCGAAACCGGCGACGTGCCGCTGATCGTGGCGGATCGTTTCGATCGCGGACACGTGCTGGCGGTCGACCGGCGCGCGGGCGAAGCCGGGGCGCGAGCCGGACAAACGGTCACGCAAGCGGTCGCCGCGTCGCGCGCACGGGTTGCCGTGTACGATGCCGTGCGCGGACGCGTTTTGTGGGAGGACGTTCTCGACGCGCTCGACGCCGTTTCGCCGCTCGTCGACGACGTGCGTCCGGGGCTGGCCTTTCTAGATATGCGCGGCATCGACGGGTCCGCACAAACGTGGATGGTGCGCGCGCACGCGGCGCTGCTGGCGTTCGGGCTGCCGTTTCGTTTCGGCGTCGGCGCCAATAAAATTTGCGCGCGTGCCGCTTCCTACGCGCAAGGCGACGGCATTTGCCCGGACGGCGGCGAGCGCGCGCTGCTCGCGCCGCTGCCGGTCGCGCTGCTCGACGTCGACGATCCGACGCGCGAACGGCTTCGTCTCTTGGGTATCGAGCGGTTGGGCGATCTGGCACGGCTGCCGCACGGGCCGTTCGTACGTCGTTTCGGTGCCGCCGCGGCGAATTGGCATGCGCTCGCCCGCGGGGTCGACCGCACGCCGTTCGTGCCGCGCGGCCATGCCGTTGCGATCGAAGCGGCGATGTTCGGCGAAGGCCGTGCCGACGATGAAGCGCAGGTGATCTTCGCGCTGCGCGTGCTGTTGGCGCGGATCGCCGCGGATCTCGAACGGTGCGGCAAACGTGCGGGGACGCTGCATCTCGATCTCGAGCTGGAAGACGGCACGGTGCACGGCATCGACGTGCCGCTGGCCACGCCGACTGCGGACGAACGCGCGATGCTCGACGTCATGCGCGCCAAGCTGGAAGGTGCGACGTTTGCGGCGGCGATCGTCGGTCTACGCGTGCGCGGGCTGCAGTTGGAAGAAGGGGGCGAGAGCCAAACGCTCTTCGTCGCCGACGATCTCGACCCGCAGCGCATCGCAGTTGCCATCGCGCGGTTGGAAGCGGTGCTCGGAGAACGGATGCAGCGCGCGCGAACGCAGCCCGCCCACGCGTTGGAAGAACGTTTCGTCTACGAACGATTCGTGCCGCCCAAGCGCGAGATGTTCGCCGAGGCGGCGCTGCCCGCGGGCGGGGAGATCGTTCCGCAGCTGCGCTTGTTGGCGGTTCGCGAGATCGACGTGCGCCTGCGCGGCGGCGAGCCGGCGTACGTCGGCGAACCGGCGCAAGCGGTCCTCGAATGTGCCGGTCCGTGGCGCGTCGAGGAACGGCCGTCGACCCCGCTGCGAACGCCGGAAGCGGTCGTGCGCGACGAGTACGACGTGCTGCTCGAAGACGGCGCGCTCTACCGGATCTATCGCCAAGGAGCGCGCTGGTATCTTCGAGGTGCGTACGACTGACCGGCGCATCGCCTACGCCGAACTGCATGCCTGGTCGAACTTCACGTTTCTCGAAGGCGGGTCGCATCCCGAAGAACTGATCGATCGCGCCGCCGAATTAGAACTGGCGGCGATCGCCCTGACCGACCGCGACGGCCTATATGGAACGGTGCGCTTTGCAAGCCGGGCGCGGCAGCGTGAGGTCGATGCGATCGTGGGCTGCGAGCTTACCTTCGAAGACGGGGCGCATATCGTACTGCTGGTCGAAGACGCTTGCGGTTACGCGAATCTCTGCGAGCTGATCTCTGCCGCCCAAATGCGCGGCAGCAAAGGCGACGCGCGCTTGCAGCTCGAGGATTTCGACGGCCGTACGGACGGGTTGATCGCGCTGTCGGGCGGTCGCTTCGGACGGGTAGAACGGGCGCTCGCGCGCGACGACCCGCGCGCGGCGGCCGAAGAAGCGGACCGCCTGCGCTCGCTTTTCGGCGAGCGTTTTCATCTCGAACTGCAGCAGCATCTGACGCTCGAAGAGACGCAGCGCAACTTGCGTCTGGTTCACCTCGCCCGCGAGCAGCACGTCGCCTGCGTCGCGACCAACGCCGTAGCGTATGCCGTTCGGGAACACGCCGAGGTTTCCGACCTGCTCTGCTGCGTGAAACACCGCACGACCCTCGAACGCGCGCACGCCGAGTATCTGCTTCGCCCGAATGCGGAGTATCATCTCAAAGCACCGGCTGCGATGCGGCGGCTCTTCGCCGAGCATCCCGAAGCGATCGAACGCACCATCGCCATCGCGCAGCGCTGCAGTTTTCGTTTGGAACGCCTGACCGGGCAGTTTCCGCTCTTCCCCGTCGACGAAGGAAAGACGCGTCAAACGTATCTGCGCGAGCTCGTCTATAAGGGCGCGGCGGAGCGCTATCCGGTGCCGTTTGCCGCCAACGTAGAACGCCAGCTCGAATACGAACTCGGCATTATCGCCAAGATGGACCTGGCCGGATACTTTCTGATCGTCTGGGACATCGTGCGCGAAGCGGCTGCAATCGGCGTGCTCTGTCAAGGGCGCGGCTCGGCCGCCAACTCGGCGGTTTGCTACGCGCTCGGCATCACTGCGGTCGATCCGATCGGCATGAACCTGCTCTTCGAACGCTTCATGTCCGAAGAGCGGCAAGAGATCCCCGATATCGATATCGATTTCGCCCATCAAGACCGCGAGAAGATCATTCAGTATATCTACAACCGGTACGGGCGCAGCAATGCGGCGATGGCGGCGGAAGTGATCAGCTATCGCACGCGCTCGGCGCTGCGCGATGCCGGCAAAGCGCTCGGCCTGAGCCTCGCGCAAGTCGAAGCCGTCGCCATCGAGTTCGACGCACGCGAATCGCTCGCCGGCGCGACCGGCGTCAGCGAAGAACAAAAAAGCGCCGCGCCCGACTCGGTGAAAAAGCGGCGCGACTTGGATACCGGCTCCAACGTCCGCGTTTCGCGCGAGCGCAGCAACAACGGCTATGCGTACGGTTTTCACAGCAAGGATGCCGCCGATCCGGAACCCGGAGCGCCGTCACCCGTGCAAGGCGAGCTCGGCGAGCGGCTCTACGCGTTGTGCCGCCGCATCGACGGCTTTCCGCGGCATATGGGGATCCATTCCGGCGGCATGGTGATCACGCGCGATCCTCTGGTGCGCGTCGCACCGGTGGAGTGGGCGACGATGCGCGACCGTACCATCATCCAGTGGGATAAGGACGACTTGCAAGAGCTGGGTCTGATCAAGATCGATCTGCTGGGCCTGGGCATGCTCTCGCTGCTGCGCGAAGCCTTCACGCTGCATAAACGCTGCTTCGATACGGAATTGGCGTTGCATACGATACCGGCCGACGATAAGAAGACGTATGCGATGATCACGAAAGCCGATACGGTCGGCGTTTTTCAGATCGAATCGCGCGCGCAGCAGTCGATGCTGCCGCGCATGAAGCCGACGTGCTTTTACGACATCGTGATGCAGGTGGCGATCATCCGGCCGGGCCCGATTCAAGGGCAGATGATCCACCCGTTTCTGCGGCGCCGTGCCGGTCTCGAGCCGGTGACGTATCCGCATCCGAAGCTCAAACCGGTGCTCGAACGAACGATGGGCGTGCCGCTTTTTCAGGAGCAAGGCATGCGGCTGGCGATCGAAGCCGCGGGTTTTTCGGCGGGCGAAGCGGATCAGCTGCGGCGGGCGATGGGGCACAAACGCTCGCGCGACCGAATGCTCGAAATTTATCCGCGGCTGGTGGACGGCATGGTTGCCAACGGAATCGATCGATCCGCAGCCGAGGGGCTGTTCCACATGCTCGAAGGGTTTGCGGATTACGGATTCCCCGAATCGCACGCCGCAAGTTTTGCGCTGCTGGCGTACGCCTCGGCCTACGTAAAGTGTCATTTTCCGGCGATCTTCGGAGCGGCGATTCTCAACGTGCAGCCGATGGGGTTCTATTCTACCGAAGTGCTGGTCAACGACGCCCGGCGGCACGGCGTCGTCGTGAAACCGGTGGAAGTCAACGCCAGCGAGTATTGGTCGTACGTCGATACGAGCGGCGCGCTTCGCTTGGGGTTTCATCTCGTGCGCGGACTCGGCGAAGTACAGAAGAAGCGGCTGGAAGACGCGCTCGCCGGCGGCGTCTTTGCGGATATGCTCTCCTTCGCGCAGCGAACCGGCTTGGAAAAAGAAGCGCTGGAGAATCTGGCGGTCTCCGGCGCGTTCGCTCCCTGGTTCGCATCGCGGCGCGAAGCGATGTGGGCGCTGCGCGCGATCGACGAACGCGAAGCTCGCGGCGAACTTGGCAAGCTGATGGACGTGGAGGAGCCGGTCGTACGCTTCGCTCCGCTCGCGCCGAAAGCGGAGACGGCTTTCGATCTATGGTCGACCGGCGTCACCCCGCGCGGTCAAGCGATGGAGCACTTCCGCACGCTGCTCGATTCGCAGCGCGTGATCCCCGCAGCGCGGCTCGCAAAGCTCGCCAATCACGCCATCTGTCGCGCCGGCGGCCTGGTGATCACGCGGCAGCGCCCCGGCACCGCGAAGGGCTTCGTCTTTCTCACGCTTGAGGACGAAACGGGGCTGGTTAACGTCATCGTGCGCCCCGACGTCTACGAACGCTACCGCCGCACGATCCGTACGTCATCGACGCTCATCATCGAAGGGCGGCTGCAGAAAGAGTCCGGCTGCGTCGATCTGCTCGCGCAGCGCGTCTGGGCTTTCGACGGCGAAGGCGTCACCGCCGGCGTTCGCGCGCATAACTTTCACTAACGATCACGTCTCTATTGACCCTATGTGCGACGATTGCACTCGTCATGCGCGTACCGATTTTTCAAGTGGATGCTTTCACCTCGCGGCTCTTTGCGGGAAACCCCGCCGCGGTGGTGCGGCTCGAACGTTTTCCCGAGGATGCGGTGCTGCAATCCATCGCTGCCGAGAACAATCTTGCGGAAACGGCGTTTCTCGTGCCCGACGGCGGCGAGTATCGTTTGCGCTGGTTCACCCCCGCGCTCGAAGTGCCGCTTTGCGGTCACGCGACGTTGGCGAGCGCCGCCGTCGTGATGGAACGTTTGGAACCGGAGCGCAAGAGCGTCGTCTTTCACTCCGCGAGCGGTCCATTGCCGGTGAATCGCACGGAAATCGGATACCGGCTGAACTTCCCGGCGCGTCCGTCGGCGCCGGTCGCGATACCATCCGGGTTCGCGCAAGCGCTGGGGGCCGTGCCCATCGAGGTGCTGCTCAACGAATTCAATTACATGGCGGTATTTGAAAACGCGCAGATCGTGCGCGACCTTGCGCCGGATATGGCCGCAATCGCGCGCCTGGATCGCCTAGGAGCGATCGTGACCGCGCCGGGAGATGACGGCTACGATTTCGTCAGCCGGTATTTCGCACCGGCCAAAGGCATCCCGGAAGATCCGGTGACCGGCGCCGCACACTGCATGCTGGCGCCCTATTGGGGCAAACGTCTGGACAAGAGCGCGTTCCGTGCGTTTCAGGCCTCGCGCCGCGGCGGAGAGGTCGCGTGCCGGCTGGCCGGCGATCGCGTCGAGCTGGAGGGCGCGTGCGTCTTCTATTTGGAAGGCGAAGCGGAAATCGAAAGCTGAAATTCTCAGCGCCGGTGCCAAAAACACGGCGATGCTGATTTCACGAGTTTCGATCGCGGCAATTCTCATCGCGCTGACGTGTCTGCCCCTGCTCCGCGACACCGCCATCGCGGACACGCCGTATCGCATGCCGCCGAAGGCGATTGCGGACGTGCTCAACGCGCCGCGGCTGCCCGTCTTCATCGTGAATCCGGCCGGCGACGGCTTCGCGATGGTGACGCCTCTACGCTACCCTCCGGTCGCCGATCTCGCGCGCCCGATGCTGCGGATTGCCGGGCTGCGCATCGATCCGCAGACCAACGGCATCCATCACGCCTACGCGTACACCTCGCTCGACATCCAGAGCCTGCACGGACGCGCGAACAATCTTGCGTTACCGGCGAAACCGATTCACGTCGTCCTGCCGGCGGGCGCACGGATCACGTCGTTCCGCTTTAGTCCGGACGGCAAACGCTACGCATTCGCTAATGCCACCGCGCACGGTACCGATCTCTACGTCGCCGATTCGCTCGCGTCAGCCCCGGCCCGCGTTCCCAGCGTCGAACTCAACGCGATCTTCGGCGATCCGATTTCGTGGATGCCGGACGGCGGGCACGTGCTCGTCCTCGCGCTCGCGCGGCAAGGTGCCGCGCCGGCCGAACCGGCCGTGCCGCTCGGGCCGGTCACGCAAGACAGTTCCGGCAAAGCCGGTGAAGTCGTTACCTACGAAGATCTGCTTGCGAACGCGCATGACGAAGATCTGTTCGACTACTATGCGACGTCGCAGTTGGCCACCGTCGACGTGCACGCGCGCGCGGCTCAGCGGTTTGGGGCGCGCGGCATCTACACCGACGCAACTGCCTCTCCGGACGGGCGTTACGTCCTGATCGAACGCCTGCACCGGCCGTACACGTATCTCTTTCCATTCGATAACTTTCCGACGACGATCGCCGTCCTCGATCGTAGCGGCAGCGTCGTCGCCGGCGTCGCCGACCGCGCGCTGCAACAGGGCCTTCCGTCGGGCGGCGTCGTCACGGGACCGCGCGACGTCGGGTGGACGCTCGGTGCGCCGGCGACGGTCGAATGGACCGAAGCCTTGGATAAAGGCGACCCGCGGGTCGAGGCCGTGCAACGCGATCGGATCGTGATGCGCGCGATGCCGGCCGGCGAGCCGGTGGAGCTCCTGCGTACGAAACAACGCATCGTCGGCGTAGAATGGTTCGCCGGGGACCCGCGCGCGTTCGTTACCGAGTACGATCGCAACACCCGGCTGCACCAAGTGTGGCTGAGCGACATGCGATCTCCCGGCACGCCGAAGGCCTTCGGGCCGCCGCTGCGCGATGGCGACGTCTATCACGATCCCGGCAGCCCGACGACGGTTCAAGCGCCAAACGACCAGATCGCCGTCCAACACTTCGGCGACGGGGTGTATTTCCGTGGAAACGGATTCGAAGCAGACGGCCGCCGCCCGTTCCTCGACCGCGTCGACGTTGCGAATATTGCCACGGTCCGCGTCTTTCAATCGGCACTCGAGCCGCTCGAAAGCGTGCTCTCCGTACTGGACTCCCGCGCTCAAGCGCTCATGATCCTGCGTCAATCGCCAACGCTGCCGCCCAATGTGTACCTCCGGCTATCCGACACGTTCCAGCAGTTGACCAACGTCGTCGATCCAACGCCGATCGTCCGTCAGATCCAGCGCCGCGTCGTAAACTATACGCGCCCCGACGGCGTGAAGCTCTCGTTCACGCTCTATCTGCCGCCCGGCTACAAAGAAGGGACGCGCCTGCCGACGTTTTTGTGGGCATATCCGCTGGAATTCAACGACGCGAGCGTCGCTTCGCAAAACACCAACAGCGCGCAGAACTTCGTTACGCTGGGCGGCGCATCCGAACTGTTCATGGCGTTGGCGGGCTATGCGGTACTCGATAACGCGACCGTTCCGATCGTCGGCGCGAATCCTCAAACCGTGAACGACACGTACGTCGAACAACTCGTCGCGAGCGCCAAGGCTGCGATAGACGAAGCCGTTGCAATCGGCGTGACCGATCCGAATCGCGTCGGCGTCGGCGGCCACAGTTACGGCGCGTTCATGACCGCCAATCTGCTCGCGCACACACGCCTCTTCCGGGCGGGTATCGCCCGCAGCGGCGCATACAATCGCACGCTCACCCCGTTCGGCTTTCAGAACGAGCGGCGCACCTACTGGGAAGCGACGGATCTTTACACCAAGATGTCGCCGTTTACGTATGCGAACGACATCAAGGACCCGCTGCTGCTGATTCACGGCATGGCCGACGACAACACCGGCACGTTTCCGATCCAATCGCAGCGGCTGTTCGCGGCAATCGAAGGCAATGGCGGTACCGCTCGTCTCGTCATGCTGCCGAATGAAGCGCACGGCTATCTCGGTCGCGAATCGATTGCCACGGTTCTCGCCGAGATGGTCGACTGGCTCGACCGTTGGGTCAAGAACGCACCGGCGCCGTCACAATGACGTGGCGAAGAATCGAGGGCCATGGTCCCTTCGCGGTTGAACATCCACCAATACGGACGTGCGAGATTAAGGCGCCGGATAGGGCCGGCACGTATACGTTCTCGTCGCTGAAGGCCGACGCGCTGCATGGGGAGGACGAAAACATCGACTTCCTGCAGTTCGTCGTGAGCGGCCAGAAAATGGATATGGCGATCCCGAAGAAGCTGCCCGACACGCCGCGGGAGGAACCCCCGATCGGCCCGAACGCAAAGCCGCGCGAGTTCACCTTGAGTTTCAAAGCGAACAATACCAGGGTACTGACCGGATTCGAATTCCTCGTGAACGACACACTGTACGACGAGATGTCCGTGCCGACGAACGTGCAGCTCAACGGCGAAGAAGAGTGGACGATCAAGAACGCGACCGGATCCATCCATCCGTTCCACATTCACGTGAACTCGTTTCAGCTCGTCGCGATCAACGGCGTTCCTAAACCCGGTGAGATTTGGGACACGTTCTACGTCCCGCCGAAATCGAGCACGGAAGGCGAAGACTACGGCAGCATTACCATTCGGCTGCGCTTTAAAGAATTTACCGGCAAGAGCGTCCACCACTGTCACTTCCTAAGCCATGAAGATACCGGCATGATGCAGAACTTTACGATTCACTGATATGGAAGTTTTCAAACGACTCAGCGCCATCGCATTTGCGGGCGCAATCCTACTCGCGGGCACCGCCGGCCAGGCGAAAGCATCCGCGCAGTCCGACGTCATGGCGACGATAAATCAGTTCGTCGACGGATTCAACAAGGGCGATGTGAAGTCGGCGTTGGCGGCCTGCGCGCCGAGCGCGATCATCATCGACGATTTTTCGCCGCATGAGTGGTCGGGTGCCGGCGCGTGCGCTACCTGGGTGGCGGCCTACGGTGCGGACGCCGATAAGCAGGGCATCACCGACGGTATCGTTACGCTGGCAACGCCGTGGCGGGTCGACGTCACGGGGGAACGCGCGTACGCGGTCATTCCGGCGACCTACGCGTATAAGCAGCATGGCAAACCCGTAACGGAAACGGGCGCGGTCATTACCATCGCGCTGCAGAAACTTCCGGCCGGGTGGCGCATCACGGGCTGGGCGTGGTCGAAGCACTAAAGAAGGCAACCGACACCGACGGCGATCGTCTCGCCGCGCTTGGCTACCGTCAGGAGTTGTCGAGAGTACTCTCGCTTTTCGATAACTTTTCGGTCGCCTTTAGCTATCTGAGCCCGATGGTCGGGATCTACTCCCTGTATACGCTCGGCCTCGGCACCGGCGGCCCGCGCTATATCTGGACGATTCCGGTGGTCGTCGGACTCATGATGCTCGTGGCGCTCGTGTTCGGCGAACTCTCGAGCGAGTATCCGCTCTCCGGGGCGCTCTACCAGTACGGAAAGTACAACGTCGGCGCGCGCTATGGATGGTTCATCGGCTGGATCTACGGATTCGCGTTGCTGGCGACCGTCGCGTCCGTCGACTCGGGCGCCGTCGTCTACGTAACGTCGCTTTCGAACGCGGTCTTCGGAACGAAGTTCGATCCGGCAAGCCACCTGACGATCTTCGTCATTACGGGTGGGATCATCGTCCTTTCGGCGATCCTCAACTCGGTCGGTGCGAAGATCATGGGGCAGGTCGCACGGTTCGGCGTCTACGTCGAGACGATCGGTACGTTCGGCGTCTTCATCGCGCTCGCAATTTACGGCTTCCATCAAGGGTTCGGTTTCATCTTTACGACGCAGAACGTGGAGTTTGCGGCGCACAATCCGCTCGGAATCAACTTCGGCGGTAACTGGTGGACCGGCGCCGCGCTCGTTGCGGTGCTCGCCAACGTCTACATTTTCTTCGGATTTGAGTCCGCCGGCGATATCTCGGAAGAGACGATCGACGCGCAACGCCAAGTCCCGAAAGCCATGCGCAACGCCCTGCTCTACGGCGGTATCGCATCGTTCGTGCTGGTTCTCGGACTGCTGCTCGCGACGCCGGCTTCCGGTATTGCGGGTGTGGTGTCGGGCGGCGTCACGAACGTTCTCGCCGTGCTGCCGCCGTGGCTCCAGGATTTCTTTCTCGTGATGGTCATCGTCGCATTCTTCAGCTGCGGCACCGCCGTCCAAGGCGCCGGCGCGCGGGTGGCGTACGCGCTGGCTCGCGACGGCGCGCTGCCGTTCAGCGATAAGGTGAAGAAGATCTCGGAACGCCACCACACGCCGGCCAACGCGATTCTGATCGGAACGGTCGTTCCGTTTCTGTTTCTGCTTCTCGTTCTGGTCAACCCGAGCAAGCCCGTGCACATTCTCTGGTTCGACTATCCGGCCAACGTCAACGCGCTGTACGCTCTGGTCTCGTTTGCAACGTCGGGCATCTATCTCGCATTTTTCCTTACCGTTTTCGGCGCGTTGATCGCGCGGATGCGTGGATGGAAGCCGAGCGGCTCGTTCACGCTCGGCAGGTGGGGCGTGCCGGTGACGATCGCCGGGGCTTCGTATCTGCTGCTGATGCTGCTGAATATCGTTTGGCCGAGCGCACTCGACAGCGGGCGCGCCGTGTTCAACTACGGCTGGGTGACGCTGCTCGTCATGGCGATCATCGTCGGGTTCGGCGCCGCGTACGAAGCGATCGCGCGGCCGGATCGCAATGTGTCCAAACATCGTATCGAAGAGTAACGTGCGCGCGCGCGTCGCAACGCTCGTCGCGTTCCTCGCGCTCGCGGCCTGCGGAACCGCCGCCGCGCGCGCGTCCGTCGTCGACGCAAGCACGCAGGCGTGTTCCGTTTCGTATGACGGCCTGCTTTGGTATGCGCTGCCGGCCGGCGCGTTTTCGCCGATCGACGAACGGCAAACGACGTGCCAGGGCGCCGCACTGAGCGCGAACATGTCGCCGCCACGGCCGAGGTGGGCGGTCCCGCGCGGCGCGACTCAGACGCGTTTCGTAGCGACGTCGTATCAGGTCGCATATTTTCCCGACGGTATGAAGAGCATCCATCGCATTGCGGTCGCGCACGACGTCCCCATGACCTGGATGATCGGTGCGTTCGAGTGGATGAAGCTGGCGAATTTGTACCGCACGTATCACTTTGCGAACGGCGACGACGTCCAATCGGGGAACGCCGTCTCACTCGTGCGCTCGCTCCGGCGAAACTTTCCGCGGTGGTTCGTGCCGGTCGTCAGCGTCGAGGGCGCGGGCCGCGAACGCGATATCGCCGGACTGCAGGCACTCGGCGAGACCGCGTTTTGGGGCATCGCGTGGAATAGCCACGGTGTCGATGGAACGTCCGATTACGGCGCGCCGTGGGGAAGCTACTGTGCGGATCCGGCATCGTACAAACGTCCGCAGCCCGACGGCGGCTGCAGCCTGCTCGCATTCGAATGGACCGCGCGCGATCTCACGCGCGCGTATGCCAGCGGACGCGAAGAATACTTTTCAACCGATCCGGACGACCTGCTGCTGCGCGCCCGGTTCACGCCGGGCGGCGCGCAGACGTACGTTCGAGCGATCGTCGACGCTTATGCGGCCGCCGGCGAGACGCAGCCGATGGTGATGATGTCGCAGCAGGAAAGCGCCGAGAATCTCAACCCGGGCGACGAGGGCATTCTCGATGCGCTCTACGGGCAGGCCGCCGCCGACGGAATGAAGATCGAAACGCTCGCTCGCGCGGCGGTCGACGCGCGCACCTTTTCGGCCGCACCGCGAGCGATTGCTTTTCCGTACATTCCGGGTGGTGTCGAAATCCGTTCGTCGATCCTCGGCGGACAGAAGCTCTACCCGGCAACGATCGATTACCACGACGCTCAGTCCGGCATGACGTTTCTCGCCGGTCACACAATTCCGACCCGCGTGTTTCGTTACGCCGACTATCCGCACTCCTCGTTCGACGTGCCGTTGCCCGTCATCCCCGAGTCCGAGACGCCGCAGTTGACGGCAGCTTCTGCCGAAGACGGAACGCTCGCACTTTCGTTTGAAGCGCCGGTCGCGCTGCACTACGGCATCGCAATTTGGAGCGATCCCGCGGTACTGCGCGTGTCGAACCCGGGCGCCGTCGTCGCGGGTCGCGCCGGCGTCGTCGTCACGTTCGATTTGAAGCCAGGGCCGAACCAGATCGTCGTTCGCTGCAGCGGCTGCCGGACGACGCTGCCTTACGCGACGTGACCCGCGCCGCGCGCGAGCAGCTTCGACGCCGCTTTCTTCCCGAGCGCGTGCGCGTGCTCTTCGTCGGCGAGTCGCCGCCTTCGGCCGGATCGTTTTTCTATGCGGCGGATTCGGAACTCTATCGCGCGACGCGCGATGCGTTCGAAGCGGCGCTGCCACGCTTCCGCAACGTCGATACGTTCTTGAAAGCTTTCGCCGAAAGCGGCTGCTACCTTGTCGATCTCTCGCTCGACCCCGTGAATCAGCTCATCGACCGGGCCGATGGCAGTTGGTCGAAGCGCCTGCGAGCCCGCCGTTGCGGTGAAGTTCGTTTGGCAGCGACGCTGGCCGAACTGCGGCCGGCTGCCGTCATCGTCGTGCTCAAAGGAATCGACGTGAACGTGAGGCGCGCGGTAGCTCGCGCCGGGATCTCGACGGAATGCAACGCAGTGACGTACCCCAGCCGCTGGCACCGCCACCGGCTTGCGTACCGAAGAGAACTAACCAAATTGCTTCGACGGCTCGTTCGCCGCAAAGAGCTGTAGAAAAAGCAAAGAGGAGCGGCGATGCCGCTCCCCTTTAAACTCTAGACCGGAATACGGTTTAGCGGTAGCTCGGGCGTGACGCGAAGCAGTCGCGGCAGTAGACCGGCTTGTCGCCGCGGGGCTGGAACGGAACTTCCGCTACGCCGCCGCATTGGCTACAGGTCGCCTTGAACATTTCGCGGTTGCCGCCGCCGCCGCCGGAGTTACCACCACGGCCGGCTTTGCGGGCCGCGCGGCAATCGGTGCAACGGTTCGGCTTATTGGTGAAGCCCTTCTGTGCGAAGAACTCCTGTTCGCCGGAGGTGAAGGTGAAGGAACGGCTGCAATCGACGCATGCCAGGGTTTCGTCTTGGTACAATGTACGAGTCTCCTACTCGGGATTAGTTGTTCGGATTCGACTCGCCAGTACGTGGAACGTAAACCATGCGGACTTCGAAGCCTGTTACCAAACCACTATACACCATCGTCAAGCGAAAGGCCCCCAAAGGAGGGACCTTTGTTCTCGATTTAGCCCTGGCGAGCACGAAATCAATCGGAAAGAGGGTTTGGACGCTACGGGTTCGGGCTGGGCGGCGGGTAGCTGGGCGTGGGTCCGGGGACTTCCATCGGAGGCAGTTTGGGGATGGACTCGTCCGACGTGCCGACCTGATGGATGATGTGCGGAGTGATGATGATATAGAGGTTCGTACGCTGTGTGGTCGTGTGACGCACGCGGAAGAATCCGCCGATTAGGGGAAGATCCCCGATGCCGGGGATCTTCGAAAGGCTATCGATTTCTTCGTCCAAAAGCAGGCCGCCGAGAATGTACGGCTGGCCGTCTTTGACGGTCGCTTCCGTCGTCACTTGGCGAAGGCTGACTTGCGGTACGGACTGGCCGCCGGTGTTGACGTACTGCGTGACGCTCGAGGCTTCCGCAAAGATGTGCGACGTCACGAACCCGTTCGGATCGATCCGCGGCTGAATTTGCATGTTGATGCCGACCGCGATGTAGTTGATCGTCGATTGCGTCAGGTAGCTGTTGCCCGAGGGAATCGTCGTCGTTTGTGCGATCGGCAGCGCGTCGCCGGACAAGATCTGCGCCGGAACGCCGTTGAGCGCCAGGACGCGCGGCGTAGCGAGAATCTTCCCGCCGCCGTGGGTGATCGTCAGATAGAGGTTGGCTTGCAGCGTTGCGGTGAGGTTTGGTGCGGAAAAGCCGCCGAGCGAGGAGTTTCCGGTCGGCCCGAGCGCCGCATTTCCGGATGCGAGCGCGCCTGCCGGATTGGTGTAATCGATGCCGAGGTTTTTAGCGGCCGTTTCGTCGAGTTCGAGGACGGCGCACTCGAGCATGACGCTGGGAACCGGAATGTCGACGGCGGCGATAAAGGTCTTGTACTGAGCGATTTGCTCGGGCGTTCCGTACAGAATAATTGCGTTGAGGCGCCGGTCGTAGCCGACGTTGTCGTTCACGCGCTCGCCGAGCGCCGTTGGCTGCGACGTGAGCGACGGCGAGAACGGCGAGCTCGATTGCGTCGGGATCCCGTTCGAGGACGTCGGAAGGCTGAAGATCGACCCCTCGGGCTGGAAGACGTCGCTGGTGACGGTCTGACCCTGAACCAGCAGGTCCACGACCTCGCCGACGTCGGCGTACTTCAGCTGGACGACTTCAAAGTTTTGCGGGCCGTTGCCGCCCGTCAACGTGCTATCCGGAGCCGGGGAAACCGATGGGCCGGCCGAGGCCGCCACGTCGATCAAGATGGTCGAGCCGTTGGCCGTCGAGGTAACCGGGAGTTGGCTCGTCAAGTGCAGCGTTACCGCGAGGCCGGTCCCCGTGCTCGAAAGCGAGACCGACGAGACGCCGCCCGCGCCCGCGTATGCGAGCTGATTCAGGGTTGGGGCCTGGGTCGTTCCCGGAAGGATCACCGTCGGCGTCTGAGTGCCCGACCCGGTGATCGTCCAACCGCGCGGTACGCCCTGAACGAAGGTCAGCGCGACGCGAACGGCACCCGCGCGAGCGGGCACCACCGCGACGCCGCTGAGTTGAGCGGGACCGTATGGAGCCGAACCGGCCGGCAGACACGACAGAACGATGGCGGCGGCAAGACTAACCGCAGCGCCGACTCTCGAGAGGAACCCTAGGCGCATGAGCGCCGCTTCGTTCGCAGGGCCGTCCTGGAGAGCCTGCCAGAACAAGTGTGAGTTAGATTAGGCCGGGCTCGCGGGAACGCCGCCTCGTCGATAGACGCGTTCCAGAAACGGAGAGAGGTAGGTGCCGGGCGGGAGTACGTAGCCCGGCTGCGGGTATGGAATCGGCAGCGGAACGCCCGGAAATGGATACTTTACGAACCGGTCTTCATTAGGCTGATAGCAGACCGGCCACGGAACGACGCCTTCTTCCGAAGAGCCGTTGGAAAATTGCGCGGCGTACCGCATGTAGTAACAGCGCAAGCCGTTCTCCATCCAATGCTCTTGGGGAAACAGCAGCGCTTGCGCGTCGTCGCGCATGAGTTTGCCCGGCACGTCGAACGCGGAACGATGATACGACGACGGCTGCTTCGGCGCGATCGTCGCGACGCTGAGCGGCTCGTTCTGCTTGCTCAGCTGCGCCGCGGCTTTTTGAAACGTCTGCTGCTCCGCGGCGATCTGCATCTGCAGCGGCATCGATTGTTCTTTCTTCGGAACCGGGGATGGTTTCAGGGACGGATTGGGTGTGGGGGTCGGCTGCGGCGTTGGCGTCTCATCTGGAAGGGCTTGCGGCTGTGGCTTGCGCGGGCGCGGCTGCGGCTGGGGCGCGACCTGGCCGGCGCCCCGGGACGGCGCGCCTTCCTGACGCGGCACCGGCCGCCGCTCCAACCGGATCGAGGTCGTAGCGACCACGCGCTCGGGCTCCTGGTGCGCTTGCGGAGCGAAAACCAGCTTGGATGCAAAGACGGCCAGCGCCAAAGGCAAGAGGACGGCATGCAGCAGGGCGGATAGCGGAATCGCCCACGCCCACTGCCGGGAACGCCTGGTACTCGGCTCTTCTTGTTCCTCGGAGATCATTTGCGAGTAGTAGACTACCAGACGGAACGCGAAGATTCCGTGCAAGCTAGAGAGGAGACCCCGTTGCAACCGCCCGACCAGACGCCCGACTCGAGACGTTCCGAGGACCGTGAGGACAACCGGCTAGTGCGCACGCTGTTGTGGATCGGTGTCGCCGGTCTTACGGCGGGCCTTGCTTTCGGCGTGGCAAAAGTCTTCGCGCTCTCGCGCCGCCCGCCCGACGACCCGACGAGCCAGCGCATTCAGCAGCTCATCGACGAGGCGAACTCGTTGCTCAAAACCCTTGACGAGCAGAGGAATAGCGCGTAAGCGGGTAGCCCCCGCCCCGGCACTTCCAGCCGGCACCGAAGTCGACGTCGATTTCACCGACCTGCTCGCCAACGGCCAAGCCGTCGGCCGGGCGGGCGGCGTCGTTATTTTTTGCTTTGGTCCGTTGCCGCAAGAGCGCGCCCACGTCGTCATCGAGAGCGTTAAGCCCAAGTACGCCGTTGCTAAACTGCTGCGTCTGCTGACGGGTTCGCCGTTGCGCACGCAGCCGTTTTGTCCGGTCTTCGGCGCGTGCGGCGGCTGCCAGGTTCAGCATATGACGTATCCCGGCCAACTCGCGTGGAAGACCGACATCGTGCGCAACGCGCTGCGCCGCATCGGCGGCTTCGCGGACGTCGAGGTCAAGGATGCGATCGGCATGGGTACTCCGCGAAACTACCGCAACAAGATGTCGCTCGTCGTCGAGCACCGCTATCGGACGCCGACGATCGGATTCTATCAGCAGCGCACGCACGACGTCGTCGCCATCGATAGCTGTCCGATCGTGGTGCCGCAGCTCAGCGACTATATATCGCGGTTCAATTTGGCACGTACGAACGGCGAAACGTCCGCGGCGCTGCAGGACGCGCAGCATCTCGTCGCGCGCAGCGCGCGCGCGACGAGCCAGTCGGTCGTAACGATCACGACCCGCCACGCCTCGGAAGCGGCGCAGAAAGCCGCCGAGCCCCTGTTGGCACAGCTTCCCGGTGCGGTCGGCATCACCAACTCGTTCGATCTGTCGAGCGCGAACTCGATCATGGGCCGCCGGCATCGCCTTCTCGCGGGAAGCGGCGAAATCGAAGAGTCGATTCACGGCGTGAAGTACCGCGTCTCGGCCGGCTCGTTTTTCCAGGTCAACGTGGAGATCGTCGCGCGCATTTTTGCATTTATGAAATCCGGGCTGAGCAAGCCGCGCAAGATCGTCGATCTCTATTGCGGCGCCGGAACGTTTTCGCTGTTCTTCGCAAAGCACGGCTGCGAAGTGCTGGGAATCGAAGAGAACCCGCAGGCGGTCGCCGAGGCGCGCGACAACGCGGTGCTCAACGGCTTCGAAGACCGCGTTTCGTTTCGGACGGGCCGCGTCGAGGAGGAAGCTCCCGGCGGTATCGTCGGGCAGGCGCTGCGGGAAGCGCAGATCGTCTTTCTCGACCCGCCGCGCAAGGGCTCCGACGAGGCGACGCTCGGGGCGATCGCGGCCGCGGGCGTCCCGAACGTGTGGTATCTGTCCTGCGATCCGGCCACGCTCGCCCGGGATTTGAAGTTCTTGGCGGCCAAAGGATACCGCTTCGGCGTCGTGCAGCCATTCGACATGTTCCCGCAGACGGGCCACGTCGAGACCCTGGTTACGCTCTACAGCGAATCGGGCGTCGCGCGGACCACGGTCGAGGAGGCATTTGCGGACACTCCTCCACCAGGTGCGTGGCCTGCCGACGACCGCTTTGCGCAAGACCAACGGGAGTATCCGGATTTTGTCATCCGATAAGATTGACGTACGCTACGTCGCCAAACTCGCGCGAATCGCATTGACCGACGAAGAGGTCGATCGCTTCGGCGCGCAGCTCGGCGACCTGCTCGCGCACGTGAACGCACTTGCCGAACTCGACACGAATGCCGTACCGGCGACCGCGCAGGTCGTGGAGTCGCGCAACGTGTGGCGGCAGGATACGGTGCGGCCGTGCCTCGATCGCGAGGTCGTCTTGGAACAAGCTCCCCAGCGCCAGGGCGGTTTCTTTCGCGTTCCCCGCATCATCGCGCAGTAGAATATGGCCGACATCATCGAACGCAGCGGCGCGCAGATCGCGCACGACGTCACATCCGGCACGGCCTCGGCGCGCGAAGTCACACAGGCACACCTCGCGCAGGTCGACGCGGTCGACGATCGCGTCGGCGCGTATCTCACGCGCCTGCACGATCTCGCGCTCGCGACGGCCGACCGCGTCGACGCGCGCGTGAAAGCCGGCGAGAACCTCCCGCTGGCCGGCGTGCCGATCGCCGTCAAAGACAACATGTGCCTGACCGGCACGCGTACCACGTGCGGCAGCAAGATTCTCGAGCACTGGATTTCGCCGTACACGTCGACGGCGCTCGCGCGCTTGCTCGAAGCCGGCGCGGTGCCGATCGGAAAGACGAATATGGATGAATTCGCAATGGGCAGCTCGTGCGAAAATTCCGCGCTCGGCGTTACGCGCAATCCATTCGATCTATCGCGCGTTCCGGGCGGATCGACGGGCGGCTCGGCGGCCGCGGTCGGCGCACGCGAAGCCGCGATCGGTTTCGGCAGCGACACCGGCGGTTCGATTCGCGAACCGGGTGCGTTCTGCAACGTCGTCGGTTTCAAGCCGACGTACGGCCGCGTTTCTCGCTACGGTTTGATCGCCTTCGCGTCGAGTCTGGACCAGATCGGTCCGCTTTCGCGGACGGTTGAAGATTCGGCGCTCGCGTACGACGTGATGGCCGGTTTCGATCCGATGGATTCGACGTCGATCGACCGTCCGGTCGAGCCGGCCGCCGGCAGCCTGCGCGCGGATCTCTCGGGGTTGAAGATCGGCATCGTCCGCGAGTTCGATACGAAGGGTCTCGGTGAAGCAATCGACCAGCTGTACGATCGCGCGTATCACGATCTGCAGGCACTCGGAGCCGAACTCGTCGAGGTATCGCTTCCGACCGCCGATTACGGCCTGGCGACGTACTATCTGATCGCCCCGGCGGAGTGCTCGTCGAACCTGGCGCGTTTCGACGGCGTGCGCTACGGATTGCGCGTCGACGGCGCCGACGTGCGCGAGATGTACGACAACACGCGCGCCGCCGGTTTCGGCCCGGAGGTCAAGCGGCGCATCCTGATCGGTACGCACGCGCTCTCGAGCGGATACTACGATGCCTACTACGTTCGCGCGCAGAAGGCCCGGACGCTGATCGCTCGCGATTTCGCGAAGGCCTTTGCGGATTGCGATCTGATCGCGTGTCCGGCGGCGAGTTCGCCGGCGTTCCGCTTCAACGCGAAGACCGACCCCTACAGCATGTATTTGATGGATTACTACACGATTCCGATGTCGCTCGCGGGTCTGCCCGCGCTCTCGGTGCCGTGCGGTTGGATCACACCCGATGGGGGCGCGTTCCCGATGCCGATGGGTTTGCAACTCTGCGCGCCGCTCTTCCAGGAGAAGCTTCTGCTGGGTGCGGCGCACGCATACGAAACGCTGACGCGTCACGAGCGCGCGCATCGTCCGAACCTCGACGAGGTGCCGGCACATGGCTAAGTATCAGGCCGTGATCGGCATCGAATGTCACGTCGAACTGAAGACTGCGACCAAGATGTTCTGCGGCTGCGCGAACGAGTTCGGCGGCGAGCCGAACACGAAAGTCTGTCCGGTTTGCTTGGGCATGCCCGGCGCGCTGCCCGTCCCCAACGCGACGGCGATCGAGCACACCATCGCCGCCGGTCTCGCCTTCGACGCCGAAATTCCAGCGTTTTCGAAGTGGGACCGCAAGAACTACTTCTATCCCGACATGCCGAAGGACTATCAGATCTCGCAGTACGACATGGCGCTCACGCACGGCGGCGTCGTGAAGTATTGGGGCGAAGACGGTGCGATCAAGGAGTGCCGCTTGACGCGCATTCACTTGGAAGAAGACACCGGAAAGTCGACGCACGCCGGATCGAGCGACGGACGCATCGCGGGCAGCTCGTATTCCCTGGTCGACTTCAATCGCGCCGGGGTTCCGCTCATGGAGTGCGTCTCGGAACCGGAAATTCACAGCGCGGACGACGCCGTTGCCTATCTGGAAGCCTTACGGCGTACGCTGCAGCAGCTCGGCGTGAGTGACGTGAAGATGGAGGAAGGCTCGCTGCGCTGCGATGCCAACGTTTCCGTGCGACTTGACGGGACGTCGGAGTTCGGTACGAAGGCCGAAATCAAGAACATGAACTCGTTCCGCTCGGTCCATCGCGCGATCGAAAGCGAAGTCGCGCGCCAGATCGAAATCATCGAATCCGGCGGCCGCGTGATGCAGGAGACGCGCGGCTGGGACGAAGCCAACGGCGTCTCGGTTTCGATGCGCAGTAAAGAAGAAGCGCACGATTACCGGTATTTCCCGGATCCGGACTTGGTTCCGATGGAGGTTTCGCGCGATCTGATCGACGGGATCCGTGCCGCGCTCCCGGAGCGCCCGTGGCAGCGATTCGAACGGTACACGGCGCAGTACGGCATCAACGTCAAGCAGGCCACACAGCTCATCGACAATCTGCCGCTCGCGACGTACTTCGATAAAGTCGTCTCCGCGAGCGGTAACGCGCAGCAGTCCGTCAACTTCGTTCTCGGGGACCTTTCGCGCCTCGCCAACGAGCACGACGTCGTGGTGGCGGATTCTAAAGTCACGCCCGACCATCTCGCCGAGCTCATCGCACTGGTCGATGGGAAAACGATCAACTCGAAGATCGCCAAGGAACTGCTCGCGCGCATGTGGGACGGCTCGGGCTCGCCCAAGAGCACGGTCGCAAGCGAAGGCTTGGCCCAAACCAGCGATCCCGCCGCCGTCGAAAAATTCGTCGACGAGGTGCTGGCGGCCAACGAAAAGTCGGTGGCCGACTACAAAGCCGGCAAGACGAACGTCGCCGGCTTCCTGGTCGGACTCATCATGAAGGCGTCGCGTGGAAAAGCGGACCCGGCGCTCGTGCAAGAACTGCTCAAGAAGAAGCTAGAATAGCGCGGTCGCCGTGGATCAATCTCCCGCCGTCTACGTGGTGCGTGCGGCGCGCGAAAGCGATTCCGCAAGCGTCGCGCGGCTGCACCGCCTCGTGGTTCGAACGTGTCTTCCCTACCTTCCGGAGCTGCACACGCCGCAAGACGATCTCGGTTTTTTTGCAAACGTCGTCTTCCCGGAAGGCGACGTGTGGGTCGCGGACGCGGGCGAGGTGGTTGGCTACTGCTGGCGTCAGCCGGGATGGGTGCGTCACTTGTTCGTGCATCCGTCGTATCATGGCAACGGTATAGGCAGCACGCTTCTAGGCGCGGCGATGGACGCGAACGAGGAGCTGCAGCTCTGGACGTTTGCGCGCAACGGCGCGGCACGGGCGTTTTATACGAAACGCGGCTTTCGCGAGATCGGGCAGACCGACGGCGACAATGAGGAAAAGCAGCCCGACGTGCTGCTGCGGTGGATGCGTTCGTGGCCGGCGTAGAGCTCTGCGACGCGCGCACGCTCGAAGCGCTCGATTTTGCAAGCGTGCAGAATCGTGTCGTTTCGGCGACGCGGACGCAGCGCGGCAAGGACTTTGCTCTCGAAATGACGCCGCATACCGATTTCGACCGCGTGCGCGTCGAGCAGGCAAGGACGGCGGCGACGCGCGAGCTCGTGGCCGGTTCCGACCTGCACGTGATGAACGCCATCGATACGGCCGATCTCACGCAGGCTGCGGCATTGACGCGCACGCTCGGCACGAGCGAACTGCGCGCCATCGGCGACGCAATCGCCGCCGCGGCTGCCGCCTATAACGCGACGCACGAGAGTGAAGAACTTCGTCCGCTGCTCGCCGGGTATTTGCCGTTACGAGAGCTGCATCGCGCCCTGACCGGTGCGATCGACGAACGCGGCGTCGTGTTGGATCGCGCGTCCCCCGCGCTCGGGCGTATCCGTCGCAACTTGAGCCAGGCCAACGTCGACGCGCGCGATCGCGTCGCCGCGATTCTCCGCTCGGAGAAATATGCGAAGGCGATTCAAGATCACATCGTCACGATTCGTGAAGGCCGTTTCGTGATCCCGATCAAAGCGGAGTTTTCCGGCGCCGTGCAAGGCATCGTCCACGACACCAGCTCGAGCGGTCAGACGCTGTTCGTCGAACCGCTGGCGGCGCTCGATCTGAACAACCGGCTGCGCACGCTGCGGATCGAAGAGGAGCGCGAAGTCCAGAGAATTCTCGAAGAGCTTTCGCGCAGCGTCGGCAGCAGCTCCGGGCAGATCGAAGCGAACGTGACGATGCTCGCCGAGATCGATTTGCTCGTGGCCAAGGCCAACGTGGCGCGATCGATGGATGCGTCCCAACCGGAACTCTCGGATGCGCCGGAAATCCGGGTCGAACGCGGACGCCACCCGCTCCTTGGCGAACGGGCCGTCCCGCAATCGCTCTCACTCGATTCCGATACGCGCATCGTCGTCATCAGCGGACCGAATATGGGCGGCAAGAGCGTCGCTTTGAAGATGGTGGGCTTGTTCGTTGCGATGACGTATTGCGGTATGCAGCTGCCGGCCGGTATCGGCACCCGGGTCGGCCGTTTCGAGAACGTGATGGCCGATATCGGCGACGAGCAGTCGATCGCCGCCAACACGTCGACGTTCTCTGCGCACCTCGCGCGCATGCGCGAACTCCTGGCCGGAGCCAACGAGCGGACGTTGGCGCTGATCGACGAAATCGGCGGCGGCACGGAACCGACCGCCGGGGCGGCGCTGGCGATCGCGATGCTGGAGCGTTTACTGGCTGCGGGATCGGCCGCGATCGTGACGACCCATGCAACCGAGCTGAAGCTTTTCGCGCACGCCGTGCCGCACGTCGCGAACGCGAGCGTGCGCTTCGACCCCGCAACGTTCGTGCCCACCTTCCATCTGGATACCGGCGCGCCCGGTCAATCGTTGGCCTTTCCGCTCGCGAAGTCGATCGGGATCGCCGACGAGATCGTCGAGCGGGCGCAACGCCTGCTCGACAGCCGCGAACGCGACTACGAATCGGCGCTTTCCGAGCTTTCCCTGCGCAACGCCGAACTGCAGCGCGAACGCGAGGGTCTCGAAAACGAGCGTCTAGCGGCGCGTGGGGAACGGGCCGGGCTGCAGCGCGAACGCGGCGCGCTCGATGCCGAACGCCGGGCGTTCGGCGAGAAGGCCGAGTCGCGTATGCAGCAAGCGCTGCGCGATTTCGTAGCCGAACTGTCGCGGCGAGCCGAATCCGTAGAGCGAGTGCGGCCTAAGGTGACGTCGTCGCAGGCCGGATTGCTCTCCTCGACGATTGCGGATATCCATCGCGATCTCGGCATTCGCCCCGAGGAGCAGACGGCGACGGACGACCGCGAGTATCAGCCGGCGGATCGGGTGCGCGTCCTCTCGCTCGCACAGGATGGAACCGTGGTCGAGGACTACGGCGACACGCTCCTGGTGTCGATCGGCGTGATGAAGACCGTCGTTCCGAAGAGCGACGTGCAGCGTCGCGGCCGGTCGGCTGCCGACAAAAAGCCTGCGCCGGTCAAGGCCGCCGCCGCGCGACTCGAAGCCGCGACGCGTTCCCAGGCGGAGCTCGACGTGCGCGGCAAACGGTTCGTCGACGCGGAGCCGCTGGTCGAGCGCTGGCTCGACGAAGCCGTGCTGGCAGGCAACTCGCCGGTTCGGCTGATTCACGGGAAAGGCACGGGAATGCTCGGCCGCGGTCTACAGGAATATCTGCGAACGCATCCGTCGGTTAAGAGCTTTCGCTACGGCAACGAAAATGAGGGCGCAGGGGGAGTGACCATTGTCGAACTTCGCGACTGACGCCGAGGTTGCACGGTGGCGCGCGGATACGCCCGGGTCCAAGCGCCACGTACATCTCAACAATGCCGGCGCGGGCTTGATGACGCAGACCGTGCTCGACGTGATGAAGGCGCATCTCGACGCCGAAGCGCTGGACGGCGGCTACGAGGCGGCCCAAGACAACGCTTCGCGAATCGACGCGGCTTACGACTCCGTCGCGCGACTGTGCGGCGCGCAGACGCATAACGTCGCATTCATCGAGAACGCGACCACCGGTGTCGCGCTGATCCTGAGTACGTTCGCATGGAAACCCGGCGACCGCATCGTGACGACTCGCAACGACTACGCGTCGAATCAGATCATGATGTTGAGTTTGGCGCAGCGCTACGGCGTCGAGATTCTGCGCGCGCGCGACCTCGACGAAGGCGGCGCCGATCCTGACGATTTCGCGCGGCTGCTCGAGAGCAACCGGGTCAAGCTCGCGCTCGTCACGTGGGTTCCGACGAACTCGGGCTTGATCCAGCCGGTGGCGGAACTCGGTGCTCGCTGCGCCGCCGCGGGAATTCCATATGCGATCGATGCATGCCAGGCGGCCGGGCAGCTCCCGATCGACGTCGCCGCTCTGCGGTGCGATTATTTAACGGCGAGCGCGCGTAAGTTCTTGCGCGGTCCGCGCGGCATTGGGTTTTTGTATGCCGCAGACCGGATGCTGAATGCGGGGTATCACCCGTTGTTTGCGGATATGCGCGGGGCGGATTGGACGCACGTCGATGCGTTCGAGCTCAAACCGGACGCTCGCCGCTTCGAGAACTGGGAGTTCGCTTACGCGCTGGTCCTCGGGATGGGGGCGGCAGCCGACTACGCTATGGCGGCCGGCCAGGAGCGAACTAGTGCGCGAGCGCGTTCGCTGGCGGCGGATTTGCGGAATGGTCTCGCGGCGATCCCAGGCGTTCGCGTGCTCGATCGGGGCCGGGAGCTCGCCGCAATCGTGTCGTTTGAACCCGGGACGGCAGACCCGGCCGACGTGGTGAAACGGCTGCACGAGCGCGGGATCAACGCATCGTGGACGCCGCGAACGAGCGCGACCATCGATCTGGACGAGAAGGGCGCGGCTGCAATCGTGCGCCTCTCGCCGCATTACTACAACACGGACGCCGAAATCGGCCGCGCGGTCGACGAAGTCGCAGCCCTCGTAGGAGGGAGCCGCGCCCCGAAAGCGCGTAGCTAGCAGACCGCCATGAACCCTCATTTTGCCGACGCCGCGTATTTACTCGACGGATTCGACCACGTCGAAACGACCGCCGAGTTCGAATCGCGTTTGAAGCTCGGCCGTCCGCTCAACGTTAAGCTCGGAATCGATCCGACGAGCCCCGATTTGCACCTCGGCTTCATGGTCGTGCTGCACAAGCTTCAGCGCTTTGCGGAAGCGGGCCACAACGTCACGCTGATCATCGGCGACTTCACGGCGCGCATCGGCGATCCGAGCGGGAAGAACGTTACGCGCCCGCAGCTGACGTCTGAGGAAATCGAAGCCAACATGCACACGTACCGCGAGCAGGCGGGCAAAGTGCTGGATTTGGAGCGCGTCACGCTTCGCTACAACTCCGAATGGCTCGACAAGCTCGGCTTCGCGGACCTGGTGAAGCTGCTCTCGAAAACGACCGTCGCTCAGATGCTCGAGCGCAACGATTTTCACAACCGTTACTCGAACGGCGCGGCGATCTCGCTTCACGAATTCTTGTACCCGGTCGGGCAAGCCTACGATTCGATCGCGGTGAAAGCCGACGTGGAACTCGGCGGGAGCGATCAGCTATTCAATCTGCTGCTCGGGCGTCACTATCAGCGCGAGTACGGACAGCTTCCGCAGATCTGCGCGACCGTTCCGCTGCTGGTCGGTCTGGACGGCGAAAAGAAGATGAGTAAGTCGCTCGGGAATTACGTCGGCATCGACGAGCCGGCGAGCGAACAGTTCGGCAAGCTGATGAAAATCGCCGACGAAATTATGCCGACCTACGCGCGGCTTGCGGCCTTCCAGTCGAAGGCCGAGAGCGACGAACTCGCCGCCGCACTAGCAAGCGGCCGGGCGAATCCGATGGACGAAAAGAAGCGACTGGCCGAAGAGATCGTCGCGCGCTATCACGGACCCGAAGCCGCGCGTCTCGCTCGCGAACGCTTCGAGGCCACGGTCCAGCGCAAGGAGATTCCGGCCGGCGAGTTGCCCGAAATCGTATCCGGCGACGCGAGCCGCGTGGTCGACTTGCTGGTGAAGTCGGGCTTCGCCGAGAGCAAGCGCGCCGCGGAGCGACTTATCTCGGGCGGCGGGGTGAAGGTGGATGGTATAGTCGTGAGCGATCCCAAGGCGGCATGGTCCGCTGCGGCGCCGGCCGTGCTATCCGTCGGCGCTCGAAAATTCGTACGCGTGCTTCCGACAAAGGAAAGGTAGCCATGGCAGACACCCCAGTAACGTATACGGGAACGCCCCCGATCGAAGGCAAGAAGTTCGTCTGCAAGCGCTGCAAACGCGAATACCCCTATCCGGAGGCCGGCGCGCGACCCATCCGCTGCGAGTGCGGCTGGTGGTACTACAACGACGGCGTGTCGATACGCGAAAGTTACCAGCAGCGCATCGAACCCTATCGCAACCCCGGCGACTACCACCGCCTCTTCCGCGGTTAGGTTAGGCAGTAAACTTCGGGCTGCGGCTCCTCAATCTGACTAAACCTAACCGCCTAAGAGAGCCGTTGTGTGAGGGAGCGAAGTTCTTGCGACGAAAACGTATAGTGTTTTCGGCAGAATTCGCAGCTTGCTTCGGTATCTTCGCGCTCGTCGGCCATGCTGCGAAGTTCGTCACTTCCCAGCCCCAGCAACGCCACTTCGACCTTCGCGCGGGTGCAAAGACACGTGAAGGCGATCGCCGCGCTGCGCTGTGCGCGCAGGTCGAGATTGCCGGCGAGCGCCTGCAGCAGCGTCTGCGCATCCGCGCCGCCGGAGACGAGCGAAGTGACCGACGGCATCGCGAGCGCACGTTTCTCTAGCTCGTCGATCGCCGCTTCGTTCGCGTCCGGCAGCACTTGCGCGAGCACGCCGCCCGCGGCGATCACGCCCTTCGGACCCGCTAAGACGCCGAGCGCGACGACGCTCGGGATCTGTTCCGACTGGGCAAGATACGCCGCCAGGTCTTCCGCAATTTCGCCGGACTGCAGCGCCGTGATGCCGACGTACGGCTGGCCGACTTCGTACGATTTGGTCACCTGCAGCGAACCGGCGCCCACCGCGCCGGCGACGTCGAATTTTCCGCGCGAATCGACCGGAAGGTCAACCTGCGGGTTGCGAGCGTAGCCCCGCGCTCCGATCGCGCCCGACTCCAGGAGCCAAGCGTCCGCGGTTATCGAGCCAATCGGGCCGTCGCCGCTGATCTGGAGCGAAATGCGCTCGCGGCCTTTCAAGCTCGCGCCGAACAGCACCGCGCCCGTCGTCAGACGGCCCGTTGCAGCGGTTGCCGTCGGCCAAAGATCGTGGCGCTGCTGGATTTCCCGGGTCAACTCCGTCGTTACGGCGGCGACGAAAGCGATGCCGGCCTCGGGGGCCGACGCGGCGAGCAAGAGATCGGGCATGAACGCGTCTCGCTCAAAGGCGCGGCGTTTTCCTTCAAGAATGGAGCGGAATGCGCGTCTTGGTTATTCACGGGCCAAACCTCAACTTACTGGGAGATCGAGAACCCGAGATCTACGGAACGCAATCGCTGGACGACGTCAACGAACTCATTACGACGTGGGCCGCCGATCTGGGTTTGCAAGTGCGCTGCGAGCAATACAACGGCGAGGGACAGATCGTCGATGCTCTGCACGCAGCCCGCGCGACCGCGGACGCGATCGTCATCAATCCGGGAGCGTACGCGCACTATTCGTACGCGATCGCCGATGCAATCAGATCGATCGGTATTCCAACGATCGAAGTGCATCTTTCCAATATTTACGCGCGGGACGAGTTTCGCCGCACGAGCGTTACGGCCGCGGCGTGCCGGGGCACCATCGGCGGGTTCGGCCCCCTATCGTACGTACTCGCGCTCCAAGCCGTAGCGAAAATACTGGAGAAATAGGGCCCACCGCGCGGCCCTGGGGGAGGAGGGGCCACGCCGCCTGCGTATATCCCCTCCCCTGCCCACCGCGCACTTCTTCCCGTTTTTGCAGAGGAGACACGACGTTGACGAAAGCCGATTTGATCGATCGCGTTGCCAATGAAGCGGAGCTCACGAAGCGCCATGCGGGGGAGATCGTCGACCTGATTCTCGACGAGATCTCGGGCGCGTTGAAGAAAGGCGATCGCGTCGCGCTTACGCCGTTCGGCAGTTTCGTCGTCCGCGCGCGTAAAGCGCGCGAAGGCCGCAATCCGAAAACCGGCGAGAAGATCAAAATCCCCGCGCGCAAAGTCCCCGCCTTCGTCTCCGGCAAAGCCCTCAAAGAGGCCGTCGGCGGCGTAAAGAAAGCCGCTGCGAAGAAGAAGTCCCGCCGCTAGACCTCGCTTCACAACAGGAAAAAGGCCCCCATTTCGCGCATTTGCACGAGCCGTAGAACGGGCTGTAGCGAAGCTTGGTTATCGCGCCTGCCTGGGGGGCAGGAGATCGCACGTTCGAATCGTGTCAGCCCGACCACATAAGAGCCCGAGCGTCACAGCGACGTTCGGGCTCTTCGTTTACATGGTGTGAAGGAACTTCTACTGCGTGCCGATCGTCTCGTTCGCGTTGTTCAGCTTGTAGATCTTATCCGCGTGGCGCACGCCGAGCGCTTTCTGATCGTAGATGATCCCGACGTACTGGCCGGCCTTGATGCTGCTCATTTGGTACGTGGTCTTGCCGTCGGCGGAGAAGACTTGATCGAACTTCGGAACGATCTCGAAGCTCAGGGTCTGCTGGGTCTTCGGGTTCTGCACCTTGATGCTGTTGGACGAAACGTGCACGGTAATACCGTAGAAGGTATTGGCCGCAAGGGTCGCTTGCGGGAGCGCCAGGACGGCCACCGCGGCGGCGGCGCTAAGGATGCGAACGAAAGCGTGCTTCATGTCCGTCTCTTACCCAGCGGTCGGGCGGTTCATTCATCCCGTGTGCCGAAACGGCCCCGAATGGCAACGCTTTTCGACGACGTCCCGGCTGAGGCGACGCTCTTTGCCGATGGCGGATCGCGGGGAAATCCAGGACCGGCCGCAAGCGGCGCGGTTATCGTCGATCCGGCGGGCGAGGTGGTTGCCGAAGCAGGGCAGTTTCTCGGCGTGGCAACCAACAACGTCGCCGAATGGACCGCCCTGGTAATCGGCCTGGAAGCCGCGGCGGACCGCGGAATCCGCCGCTTGGCCATCCGCATGGACTCCGAACTCGTCGTCAAGCAAGTCCGCGGCGAGTACAAGGTGAAGCACGAGTCCCTGCAGCCGCTGCACCGCAAAGCCATGACGCTGTTGCGGAAATTCGAACACGTCGATATCAAACACGTGCCGCGAAAACTCAACAAACTCGCCGATAGCCTGGTTAACTCGGTGCTCGATCGAGAAGCCGACTTGCGCAGGCTTGGATAGAACGCATGCGTCGTTTTCCGATGGGCTGGGCCATCTTCGTCTTCGGTATCGCGATGGCGATTTGGGGGTACTTTTTCTACACTGCGGGCGAGCTGCGCCGCATGCACGAGGTCTCGCACGTCGGAAAGGCGCCGAGTGAACTATACGCGCGTCTGCTCATCCGCTACGATAAGCCGCCGCTCTATGACGAAGAATATCGCATGCAGGACGTCGAGGGCGTCTCGAGCTTTACGTATCGCGTACGCGGGTACAACGGGCGTCAGATCACGGTGACCGCGCCGCCGGCGGCAGTCTACGACGTGAGCTTTTTCTTCCAGCGCCTCGATCAGATCGGCGTGTGGCAGATCGTCGACAAGCCTCCGCTCCAAGATGCCGACGCGCACTACACGATCTACGTCAAACAGCTGGCCGACTACAAGCAGGGCGAAAGAACGGTAACGTTCACGAATCCGCATTATTGGGCGATCGAAGCAGGTCATCAATATCAAATCGACCTTTCGAAGCAAAACCCGAAAGATTTACTCAAAATGCAGAGCACCGTCCTGGCGGATCCCCGCTACGAAACCATCGTCAACGGGTTCCGGGCGTTCGGGCCGGACGAGTTCCGGCGCAACGTCGCGCGTGCGCAGGCTCAAGTGAAGGGCGGCCGCTGAACTCATGCGAGGGAGCGCGCTTGCGATTCGGATCGCGATTGCGACCGTCATCCTCGCAGCGTTGATCTTCGGCACCTACGAAGTGCTCGAGAGTCCGGGCAACCAGCTTTTCGGAAAAACGCTCGTTCGCGGTCCAAGCGACGAGCGCGTGGTCGCGTTGACCTACGACGACGGCCCGAACCCGCCGTACACCGACCGCATACTCGACGTGCTGCGCAAGGAGCACGTCCACGCCACGTTTTTCGTCGTCGGCCGGGCCGTTGCGGCTTACCCGAACGTCGTGCGCGAGGAAATGAACGATGGTCACGCGGTTGGGAATCACACGTGGGACCACGCGCACTTGGTGCTCTACGATCAATCCCGCCTGCGCGACACGCTGGAGCGGACCGACGACGCGATCTTTGCCGCCACCGGGCGCCGCTCGCACATCATGCGCCCGCCGTACGGCGGCCGGGACTGGCTCGTGCTGGACGAAGTTCGAAAACTTGGGTACACCCCGGTTATGTGGTCCGTCCCGCTCGCGAACGACTGGGAGTATCCGACGCCGTCGGTCATCGCCGAGCGCGTGCTGCGTTACGCCGGCGACGGTTCGATCATCGACCTTCACGACGGGAACCAAGGCTTGCTTTGCGACACCGCGCACCTCGCGCCGCACGTCTGCGACCGCGGCGCGGACGTGGAAGCGACGCGGCTGATCGTCGAAGCACTGAAACGCCAAGGGTACCGGTTCGTGACGATTCCGGAATTGCTGCGCCTCGACCGCCCGGTCACGCGTACAGTTTCCCGTGCAGGCGTATAAAGCCGCTGGCGTGCCGGTTGCTAGGATCGTGATGCGTCCAATGAACGATCGGCGGCTTGCCGCGGTCGTGAACCATCTCGCCGGCCACCTCCACTTGGTCACCGGGCCGTACCGGGCAGGGCGGCGCGATATCGACGTTGTCCACCACTTCGAGCGGTCCGGACTCGCTGGTCGCGTCGAACGCTTCGTGCGTGTAGTTGGAGCGCGAGCTGTGGAAGAAGCGCGGCGGCGAGGTCACCGTGGCCGTGAAATCGACGTGGGCCGAGCTCCGGGAGGCGTAAGCGGTTGAGAAGTCCATCGCTCCCCTTTCACGCGGAATCCGGCCGCGACAAGAGGGCGCGGCGGCGGTCGCGAAAGGAACGCATCCGCGACCTGCCATGAGAAACATCTACACGGAACGACTGCGACTGGTGCCGGTAACCCCGGCTAACGCAAACGTGCTCTGGAACGTCTTACAGGCGCCGGATTTGCGCGACTATCAAGACCTGCCGGATATCGGCCTTACGCAGTTTTCGCGCACCGTCGCAACGCGCCCCAACCTCCTCGAACCCGGCGCCAGCGGCCGGTTCGAATGGCTGATCTTTTTCGAAGGCGACGAGCGCACGGCGCTCGGCTGGGTCTCGCTGCGCATCGGTGAAAAGAGCCCGTCGACCGCCGAGATCGGTTATAGCGTCGTCGCGGAATTTCGCGACCGCGGCATCGCCACCGAAGCCGTCGAGGCGCTGGTCGACGAAGGCTTCGAACGTCTGCTGTTGCGCCGCATGCGCGCGTACTGCGTGCCGGAGAATCGCTCGTCGCTCGCCGTACTAAGGCGCGCGGGCTTCGAAAGCGACGGCGTGATGCCGCACGGTGCAACCGTCAGCGGCCATGCGGTCGACGTTCTCGCTCACGTCCTGGAACGCGATCGCTGGGAAGCGCTTAAGCTTCGGAATCCCTCGGCCATCGGATCGTAACCCCGGCGTCCTCGTAGCCGGCGTACCGCTGCGGCATCACGCCGCGCAGATACGCAACCAGCGGTTCGCGCACCACGCCGACCGCAATGCGCGCCGGAAGCTCCGCAATCGGCACCCAGGCCGCATCCGTCACGTGATCGCCGTCCGCCGGAATGCGCAGCGCACCCTCGACATCTACGCGAAACGCTGCGTTGATGTAGTGCGTGTCGCCGTCGTAACTCTCGCTCACGTACGCAAGCTCGACGATGCGCGCGCGCAGCCCGGTCTCTTCGCGGATCTCGCGAATCGCCGTCGCCGCGAGCAGCTCACCCGGCCGCTGCCGCCCGCCGGGAAGGTTCCAAAGCGGCGATGCATGGTTCTCGTATCGCGACGCAACCAAGAGAACGCGACCGCTGCGTTCCGCCAAGCCCGTCGCGAGATGCACGTGAATCACGTTGCGCCGCCGCGATAAATCGCGCGCAGCGCATCCACGTGTGCGTCTAATCGATACCCTTGCGCGGAAGAAAACGCGCCCTGGGAAGCCGCCGTCCAGCGCGATCGATCGAGCATCGAAACAATCGCCCGCGCTAGCGCCGCCTCATCTTCGCGCGCCACCGCAATCCCGCCGCCGTCGCTCGCCCCGATCCACTCCGGAATGCCGCCGACGCCGTACGCAACGACCGGCCTTCCCCGCGCAAACGCCTCGATACCGACCAACCCGTACGGTTCGGCCCATAACGACGGCACCGCGACCAGCGACGCCGCGTCGTATGCCGTGCGCATCTTCGTCGTCGAGAGTCGCCCGAGCGCCTCGACGCGCACGCCGCGATGCTCCGCTTCGCCGAGCGTCGCGTCGAGATCCGGGCCATCGCCCGCGATCCGGAGCACCGGCTTGCGTTCCTCCTCGATCAGCGCGAGCGCGCGCACCAGCGAACGCGCGCCTTTCGACGGCATGACGCGCCCCGCAAACAGTATCGAATCCGCTGCCGGTTGCGGCGCAACTTCATCCGCAAACGCCGCATCGTCGAGCGGCGGCGCCACGACAAACTGCGTCGCTGTAAGAACTCCATTGTGCGACGCCGTCGCGCGCATGAACGACGACAGCGAAATCACCGCATGCGCGCCGACGACGGCGAGCCGCACGTCTTCGCGAATGCCGATCAACCCGAAGGTTCGCGGACGCGGCCCGTACGCGCACCCGTGCGTAAGTGCGTGGAACCCGCACGCCGAAGCGCCCATCGGCACGCTGCAAATCGTGCCGTCGCGCGGATACACGCGGTCACCGTTCGGGCAAAAAGGCCGGTGATCGTGTAGATGGTAGACGAACCGCGGCGTGTTCGTGCGCGCTGCTGCAAGGACGCCGGCATCGAGCACGTTATGCGCCACCGACACGTCGGGCTCGAACGTGCGCGCAAACACCGCAACCCGGGACGACGCTTCGGGCGACGGCGCGTCGTGTTCGTCGCTCCACGGAACCCGCTCGCACGCGACGCCGTAGGCCTTTGGATCGCCGACGGTTCGCGCCAGCACGCGAACGTCGTCACCGCGTGCCGCCAACGCCGGCAGCAGCGTTCGAAGATAACTCTCGGTACCGCCCTCCGCGTCGACCCGCTCGCACAGCACGAGAATTTTCACGTCGCGGAAACCTCGGCAAACAATTCAAAATGCCGCTCCGCGCTCTCGTCCCAGTTGAAGTGGGTCGCGCGGTCGAGCCCCGCAATTCGCAACCGGTCTCGTAAAGAAGCATCGCCCGAGATCGTGCGCAAGTTCGCAGCCCATGCCAAAGAATCGTCCGGCGGTGCATACAACGCTGCGGCGGAGGCGATCTCCGGCAAACAGCTGGCGGCGCTCGCGAGCACCGGCGTCCCGCACGCCATCGCCTCAACCATCGGCATGCCGAACGTTTCGTGATACGACGCCATCGCGAGCGCGATCGCACCGCGATACAGCGCGCGCAGCGCTTCGTTCGTCCGCGACGTCAAATCGTCGCCCAAGTTCCCTGCATGCACGACGCCCGGCAGCGAAGGCGCGCGCGCTCCCGCCACCACCAGTGCCGGGCCGTCAAACGCCGGCCACGCCGCGCGAAATGCCTCGTACAGCAGCGGAAAATTCTTCCGCGGCTCGCCGATCGGATCGCCGACGAATAAGAAATACCGCCCCGGCAAAATCGCAGCCGGCAACGGCGTTGCATCCCCGGGCGAAAACGACGGCTCAACGCCGTGGTAGATCGTCGATATCCGCTCGAGCGGAACGCCGAACACGTCGTGCACTTCACCGCGCCCGAACTCCGAGACCGCGATGACGCGCGCCGCGGTACGTGCCGAATGAAGGAATGGCTCCTGGGCGTGCAGCCGGCGCTTCACATCCGCGTCGGGATAGCGGAACGGCACCGCATCGTGAATCGTCACGACGCTCGGCAGCGGCGACGGAAAGAACGTGCCGTTGGCCGGATGCCAAACCAGCGATGCGTTACCCGCGCTCGATCGTAAGGCAAAGCGGCGCGACCCAAGCGCCCGCTCGTATGCGGTGCGGTGCCGGAAAACGAAGGGGCCGTGGGCGAGCAGCGTCAGGTCGACGTCGTCGCGCGCCGCCAAACGTCGCAGGATGGCGCGCGCGTAGCGGCCGATGCCGCGGGTATCTTCCACGACGACGCGGGCGTCGACGGCTAGTCGCAGCGGCATAGAGCGATATTCACCGGCGGCCGCGAAGCCTCTTGTCGTGTTCGTGTGCATTTGCAACGGCCTGACGGAGCGCCGCATCCTCGCGGCGATCGACGAAGGCGCCCGTTCGCATGAAGAAGTTTATGCGGCGTGCGACTGCACAGCGCAGTGCTACGCCTGCGCGTCCGAGATCGATGCGATCGTGGAGCTGGCTACGAGGGCTCCGGAATCTCGCCCATCGCCGACTGCAGGTAGTTCTCCCGGCCGACCGACTTGACCAAAGCGAGCTGAGTTTCCAAAAAATCGACGTGCTCTTCGGAGTCTACGAGAATTCTCGTCGCAATATCTCGGCTAACGTAGTCCTCTTCTTTTTCGAAAAGCGCAATCGCCGTCGCCGTATCGTCGCGCGCGACCATCTCGAGCTTTAAATCGCACTCCAGCGCTTCGACGCCGTCTTCGCCGATATGCAGCTTGCCGAGATTCTGCAGGTTCGGTAGGCCGTCGAGGAACAGGATCCGTTCCACCAGCCAATCCGCGTGCCGCATCTCGCCGAGCGACTCTTTATAGATCGCCTCGCCGAGCCGGTAATAGCCCCAGTTCCGGTGCATCCTGGCGTGCAAGAAATACTGGTTGATGGCGGTGAGCTCGTTATAGAGCATCTTATTGAGCTGTTCGATCGCTTCGCGGTTGCCCTTCATAACGGAGGAATTCGGCGGCCGCTCGAACCCACCCGCCGTGACCGCGAAGATCGCCGCGCATTTGATTCTCGGCCCGCGGGAAGAGCCGTTCCTCGGAGCGCTCCTCACGTCGATCGGCGGCGCGGTCCAGACCCTCATCGTCAACGACAACTCGCCGGGCCCATCGCCCCATCAAGGCGCGCTGGAAAGCAGTCCCTTCGGGCGTGCGGGCCGCCTCATCGTGGACCGAACGCCGTTCACCGGTTTCGCCGACGCCCGCAACGTCTGCATGCGGATCCACGAAGCTGAGAACGCCGGGGATTGGATCGCATTCGTCGATGCCGACGAGGTGCACGGGCCGGCCTTCACGACCATCGCAGCGAACTTGGAAAAACTCCCGGAAGACTACGATTTCGTCGACGGCTACACGTGGCATTTCTTTCAGTCGTTCGACTACTACACGTCGATCGAACGCCGCATGATGTTTTTTCGCTACAAACCGGGCATTCGATGGGAAGGTGCGGTGCACGAGCGCCTGATCGGACTCGACGGCAAACGCATCGCGCTGCCGTACGTGTACGCCCACTACGGGCACACGCTCGCGCCGCGCCGTCATGCGGAAAAGGGCCGCCACTATTCGTCGCTCGGCGCGCCCGGCGGAGTGCTGCGCGAAGATCAACTCGACGACTTCGACGTCGCCGAGTACTTCGCGCCGGAATATCCGCGCTTGCTGCGGTTCCGAGCCGAACATCCGCCCGCGGCGAACGCAACGCTCGAAGCCTTGAGACCGCAGCTGAGCCGGTTCCACGCGCTCACCGATCGCATCGTTCGTGGGCAGCCCCCTGCAGTCGCCACCAAAAATGCCATCCGACGGGCCAACTACGAATTGCGCTGGCGCGGGCGCCAATTTTCTCGGCTGGCAGCAATCTTAACAAAAACCTCGACCAGCTCCCCGGGACGAGGGGCGGCCCGGTAGCGTATAGAGAGTATATGCGCACAGCCCGCACCCTTAGCTATGCCCTGTTGTCGATTGCCGCGACCGCCGCCATCGTCGCGTGTGCGGGCCGGAGCGGTCCGCTGCCCGCCGGCCCGGCGGGCCTCGAACCCGCCGGCAAGCGAGCGGCCGCTATGATTCCAGCCCGCGATTTGGGCGAGCGCGCATCCCGAAACCCCGTCGACGTCGTTATCGCACTGCGTTTCAACAACGGAGCCGAACTCGGCCGCCTGGCCGATGACGTCTCCAACCCGAACTCCGCGCGGTTCCGTCATTTTCTCAAACCATCCGAGTTCGCATCGCGTTTCTCACCGACGGTCGCGCAGCACGCGCGCGTCGTCAACGAATTGCGCGCCGCCGGATTCACGATCGACGGTACGTTTTCAAACCGTGCGCTGATCGATGCGAGCGCGCCGAGCAGAACCGTCGAGCGTTTCTTCCAAACGCGCATCCACGATTTCGACCAAGGCAGAAACGGCCGGCGCTTTTCCAACGTGACGCCGCCGCGCATTCCCGCGTCGATCGCCTCGCTGGTGGCTTCGGTAGAATTGAACTCGATCGTGTACGCGCGCGCCGCCGGCCAACCGGAGGAAGAAGACGGCGACGCCGATAGCGGCGACGTTCCGGATGCGAAAACCGACGTCATCGTTAACGGCGGGTTCGAGCAGCATATGAAGGGCTGGCAGTCGTGCGGAACGGTCGATCCGAAGATCAGCGGCCATCATCCGCAAGCGGGCAGCTTCGACGCCCTTACCGGATCGCGCAAGACCACCGACGGCGACGTAAAAGGCTGGTCGTCCATTTGCCAGCGCGTCACGATTCCGAAGAACGCTAAGCTCGTCGCGTACTTGTACGATTCCACGAACAACCCGTCGATCGAGAATTCGTTTCAGGCCGTCGGCCTCATGAACAAACCCGGCGGCAAAGTCACGTTCCTTCGTAAGACGCTTAAAGACGACAATAAGTGGGTCCGACGGGCATTCAATCTTTCGACGTATGCAGGCCGCACGGTGTACGTGTTCTTCGGTGTGCGCGGCACGGGCCAAAAGAAATTCTACGACACGCAGTACGTCGACACGGTAAGCCTCACCGGCACGCTCCCGGCCACGCCGACCCCCTCTCCGTCACCGACGCCTACGACAACCGCATCCCCGACGCCGAGTCCGCGCCCCACCGGCCCGGTTACGCCCGGCCCCGACGCGCCGCTTACCGGTCCGACGTTCGGCCCGTCGAACGGCTGGGCGCCTCGCGGCGTCGCCGACGGATTCGATTTCCCCGTGCAGCACGGCTACGCCGGTGACGGCGTGTTCGTCGGCATCGTCGCCGACCAAAAAGCGGCGGGCCCCGACCTCTCCGCGTTCTACACGTACAACAAGATCGTTCCACCGCCCACGGTCTCGTACAATCCCATCGGTATCGCAACGCCGAAAACCAACGATCCCACCGAAGCGACGCTCGACATCGAAGCCGTCACCGGGCTCGCGCCCGGCGCGCACGTCATCGTGTACGAAACGTTCGACTTGAGCAACGAATCCGTCCTGAACGCCTACAACAAGGCGCTGTCGCAAGGCAAAGTGCAGATTCTTGAATCGTCGTTCGGCGAATGCGAAGTCGAAGACCCGAGTTTCACTATGACGACCGACCAGCTCGCCACCGCGGGCGCCGCGATGGGCATGACGTTCGTTGCGGCGGCCGGCGATGAAGGTTCCGCGTGTTACAACGGCACTACCAACGTGATCGGCGTGAACGCGCCGGCCAGCGGCCCGCACTTCCTGGCCGTCGGCGGAAATCAATCGCTGGTAAGCGGACCCGTTACAAACAAAGCGGTCTGGAACGATCGCACGAGCGGCACCGGCGTCGGCATCGGCGGCGGCGGCGTATCGACGAGTTGGCCCATACCGTCGTATCAGCAAGGTTTAGGCGGTTCGCCGGCATCGACGACGAAGCGCAACGTTCCGGATATGGCGCTCCCAGCCGTCCAAGACGATCTCTTCATCGAGGGAACGAACGAGCAAGTAGAAGGCACGTCGTGGTCGAGCTCCATCGCCACCGCATTGCTCGCCAGCAGCGTGCAGTTCTGCGGAAATCTCGGCTGGGTCAACCCCGCATTCTACGCGGTCTACGCCGCGCACCCCAAAACCACGTCGTTCATCGACGTCACCCAAGGCTTCAACGGCGGCTTCGCCGGCAACCTTGGCCAAGGATATTCAGCGGCAGTCGGTTACGATAACGCCAGCGGCATCGGTATGCCCAACGGGATAACCTTCGGCGTTGCTCTGTGCGGGCGCACAACGACGCTGTTCAGAGGGGCGAAATGAGATATACCGGCCTTAGCGCTTGCGATTGCATCGATCGCCTTTTCAGGTTGTGCCCGTGCGCGGTCCACGATGATGCCGGCAAACGGCAGGCGGCCGAAACCGGCTTCCTTCTGTTTAAAACGCAATACCGCTGGCATTTGTTAAGCCGGTAAGGTTGCCGCTGATTACGCGTATCGCCTGCACGGACCCCGTGGCGCCGGCGGCATACTCCGTAATAGAAGAGCCGAACGCAACGTAAACGTTGTCGTCAGAATCGAGTGTAACGCCCTTGCACCCCGTGACTCTGAGGGTGCTCAAAGGCGCGACGTTTCCTGTGGCGCTGGCGGCAAACGTGAGGATGCGTGGCTGGTGGCGGCGGTTAGTACAAGCGACCAGGCGTCCTTGTGAATCGTAAGTTATCCCACCATTTCCGTCGAGTTTAGTTTTGTCACCAAGTAACTTGAGCAGCGGCGGAAAGTTACCAGCTCCTTCGTGACCAAACGTGAGGACACCGTGGGCGAATTGCTCCGCGATGGATACGCGGCCACCTCGGTTGAGCGCGATTGATATAATATTATTGATGCCGAACGGCCTCGGGCCATCGATTGTGCGCAACGGACGTAAGCGGTTAGTAAGATCACCATTGGCATCAGCGGGAATTGGTGCGTACTCGTTGATAAAGCCTCCACCCTCATTGCTAGAAGCCACCCAGAGATCGCCAGATCGATCGAAAGTGAGGACCATAGGATAGCCGCTAACATTACCGCCGACATGAAGGGACGCCGTTGGAGTCGTGTCTCCATTGCTGCTGGCCGCCCATATGTATACAAACCCTAGGTTATCCGCGCTTCCGGCCGTGTACAGGCGGCCAAGTTTATCGATGACTACGCTCGCTGAACCGTAACCCAGGCCGGTCTTCGGTCCCTGAATGTTCACCGTTGGGCTCACATTGCCGCTGGCGTCTGCGGAAAAACCGAGAATAGAACCAGCGCCGGGGTATTGCGTTGCCGGGTTGGTGACGTAAATCATTGAGCTACTTGTCGCTGCCGATGAACGTTGCGTTTGTTGTAGCATCGCTGGTACACCGGTAGAGGGTCCTTGCAAACCGCACCCAGTTACCGCGAGGGAGATAAACGCCAGCGCGAGGCGCCGAACGAAGCTGCCTGTCATGCCCTGGGGTTCGTGGCGACGAGAAGTCGTGCCCTGAGACCTCCATGGGCCGTTGTTCCCCATTTCACTCTAACCGTAGACTTTTCGCCAGAGGGGAACACCGCTGAACACGAAAACGCGCCTGCATGGCGACCCAGCCCGATTCGGGACCGGCGGTCTCGGCGCGTCCGACCGGTACGGTCACGTTTCTCTTTACCGACATCGAGGGCTCCACGCAGCGGTGGGAGTCGTACCGCGAGGCCATGGATGAAGCGGTGAAGCGCCATGATGCGCTCTTACGCGATGCGATCGATCGGCATAACGGGTATGTGTTCAAGGCCATCGGCGATGCGTTTTGCGTTGCGTTTGCGCGCGTCTCGGATGCCGTCACAACCGCGTTTGAAGCGCAAAGGGCGTTGAGCGCGGAGGATTTTTCTTCAGTTGGTGGATTGCGTATTCGCATCGGGCTGCATGCCGGCGAGGCTTCGGAGCGTAACGGCGATTACTTCGGACCGGCCGTCAACCGCGTGGCGCGACTCATGTCCATCGGCCATGGCGGCCAGATACTCCTATCAGGTTCCACTCGCGAACTGGCCCATAGCGATCTTCCCGCCGGCACATCGCTCGTCGATCTCGGCTCGCACCGGCTCAAGGATCTCACTGAACCTGAGCAAGTCTGGCAGCTCACCATCGCCGGACTTCCCGCCGAGTTCCCGCCGCTCAAGTCACTCGATACAATTCCGAACAACCTCCCCATTCAGCCGACGAGCTTTCGCGGTCGCGAGCACGATCTTGAAGAAGTGAAGTCGCTGCTCGGTCAGCATAAGCTGCTGACACTTTTTGGTTCCGGCGGTGTCGGTAAGACGCGGCTAGCGCTGCAAGTGGGAGCAGAGATCCTCGACCAAAATCCCGATGGCGTCTGGCTGGCCGACTTTTCGCCCATTACCGACCCCGAGCTGGTCTCAAGCGTTATCGCCAAAGAGATTGCCATGCCCCAGGTCGAGGGCCGCAGAATTGACGACTCCATTCCGCAGTGGCTGCGCCGCAAGAAACTGCTGCTGATCTTGGATAACTGCGAGCACGTCTTGGAAGCGGTCGCAGCGATCGCCAACGCAATCATACGTAGTTGCCCCGATGTGCGAATGCTTGCCACATCGCGCCAGGCGCTCGGGGTGAGCGGTGAAGAGGTCTTGCGCCTTCCCTCCCTCGACGTGCCGCACAAGATTGCCGATCTCACGCCGGCAGCGGTCATGGAATTTGGCGCGGTGGCTCTGTTTGTCGATCGGGCGCGATCAGTCGACAAGTCCTTTGCGCTGACCGATGACAACGCGCCAATCGTTGCCGAGATCTGCCGCCGCCTGGATGGCATTCCGCTCGCCCTTGAACTGGCCGCTGCTCGGGTGAAGATCCTGAGCATTCCCAACCTCGCCCAACGGCTCAACGAACGCTTCAAGATCCTCACCGGCGGTAGCCGCACCGCACTCCCGCGCCAGAAGACGCTGGGCGCGCTCATCGACTGGAGCTACGACCTGCTCACCCCGCCGGAACAGATGTTGTTCAGCCGAGTGGGAATCTTCGCCGGTGGCTTCAGTCTGGATGCGACCACCGCCGTGTGCAGCGGCGAGGACCTCGATGAGATCGACATTTTAGACCTGCTCTCATCGCTGACCGACAAGTCGTTGGTCGTGGCCGACACCGCAGGCGAACAAGAACGCTACCATTTGCTCGAATCCACGCGCGCCTATGCGCTGGAGAAGCTGACGGCAGCAGGCGCACGCGAACAGCTGTCTCGCCGTCACGCGGAATACTTTCGCGACCAGGCGCAAGAGGCCGACAAACGCTTTGGCACAGGCTCGACCGCGGCGTGGCTGGCCAGCGTGGAACGGGAACTGGACAACTACCGCGCCGTGTTGGAGTGGTCGCTCAAGGACGGACACGATGTGGCGCTGGGTGGCGCCGTGGCTGGAGCGCTGTTGGGGCTATGGCTTGGTGGCGGACTTACTGTGGAGGGGCGCTATTGGATCGGCTTGGCACAAGCGAGCCTTGACGAGTCGATGCACCCGCGGGTGGCAGCGAGGCTTTGGCGTGCGCTTAGTGGGTTTTCCTCCGGTAAGCGCGCGCACGACTATGCGCAACGCGCCATCGCACTCTACCAATCGGTGGGAGACGAGAGCGGGCAGGCCTGGTCTCGCAGTAGTCTTGCGCATAGCCTTAGTCAAATGGGCCGCTTTGAAGAGGCCAGTGACGTGAACGCACGCGCGCTTGCGGCGATGCGCACGTTAGGTAATAATCACGGCGTGGCCGGCTGCCTGGGTTCACAAGCGCTGATCCAGACGAATCGCGGCGAAGTAGCTGCAGCGCGGGAGTCATATGCACAGGCATTAGCGGCGCACAAGGTCCTGGGAAACGAGGCGGGGGTAGCTTTGGTGCTGGGAAATCTCGCGGAGCTGGAGTTCGCGGATGGTCAAATCGAGCTGGCACTACGCTTGGCGTGCGAGGGCCTGGAGATCGAATCGCGTGGCAAGAACGCGACGAGCTTGGCGGTTTGTCATTGCAACACCGCGGCCTATCGCATTGCGCTGGGAGAAGTGGATGGAGCGCGTGAAGCTGCCCGAGAGGCGCTACGCTTGGCCCGGCAAGCGCAAGCTGTGTTTTGCATTGCGATCGTGCTGCAGCATGGCGCGTTGCTCTTGGCGCTGCGCGGTGACCTGAATGATGCGGCCAGGCTCATCGGCTACGTCAATCTGCAATTCAAAGAACTCGGGAATGAACGTGAGACCACGGAGAAGTGGGGCTACGATAAACTCATGGCCGCACTGCGCGACCAGTTGAATGAAGTCGAGATAGAAACGCTCGCGGCCGAAGGTGCGGCGTGGTCGGAAGATCGAGCGGCCGAAGAAGCACTCAAGGTCTGACCCGCACCCCGCCGCCCCGCGCAGGGGGGCCTCGTTTTGCGAAGCCTTAGCTCTATCCCAGCGTTGTGTTTCCGGGATAGGAGTTGAGCGATCCAAAACGGACCCCCCTCCGCCAGGCGCGCAGCTGCGCGATCCAAGCCGCTGCGAGGTGCTGTGATCTAAGCTGCGAGGTGCCGCGATCTAAGCTGCGAGGTGCTGCGGTCTAAGCTGCGAGGCGCTGTGATCTAGGGTGCGCGGCTTCGAATGAGCCGCCCAAAACGAGGCCCCCCTGCGCGAGGTGCTATGCGAGCGCGGTGCGAGACGTTGGAGTAAGCCGCCGAAAAGTGCGCCCCCCTGCGCCGGGCCCTGCGCGATCGAAGTGCGAGGCAGCGGAGCAAGCTGCGTAAAAGTGCGCCCTTAGCGCGAGGCGATCGGTCTGGTCCTTCGAGGTCCGAGAATCCTCCGAAACTGCCTCTCAGCAGAATCTAATCTGCGAGGGCAGGCCAACGTGAGGTCTGGAAGCGTCGTTCCGTTAAGCTAAACGCATGAGGAATCAAGGGACGGTGCGTGTCGGCGCAGTGCTTTTCGCATTTGGACTGAGCGCATGCGCCGGTAGCCAGGCACTAAACGCTGTGCCCGTCGGCGAAAGCGGTGCTACGATCTCAGCGCTCCCGGGAGCGCGACATTCCAATGGAGCGACCACACTTGCGATTACGCTCCCGCCGATTCAGCCGAAGGGCGTCGCGATCGATTGGGTCTCACTCCCGAACTCGCTATCAAGCGCCACCGAATCCGTTTCCGGAACGATTGGGAAGAAGCCGTTCGGCCCGATCGCCTTGTCATCGTCGCAATCGAACTGCCAGACATCAAACGCGGGCCTCGTCTGCACCGTCACCGTTCCTGCAGCTTCGGGTGGCGACGTTGTCATCGACGTCGCCACCTATGGAAAGAAAACGGGCGCGAACGACCAGCTTGCGACCGGAACGGTAACGCAGTCGATATTCAGGGGACAGAGTAACGCCGTAAAGCCCGCGATGGTCGGCATCGCCCGCAGCTTCGGCGTCAGCGCCCAGCAACGCACGCTCACCCAAGGCTTCGTCGTCAACGATCGTTTGGCGATTTACGGCGTCGATGCGGCTGATCACCCGATTCCGAGCAACTCGATCGTAAACGCGGATGGAGCCGTTGAGAAGACCTTTGAAATCGGGTTCTCCGGGCCGGTTAACGTGCCTAAGCGCGAGCATAAGTGCGATCGGCGGGCGAAGGAATGCCGGAGCTGGGGCTACGTCGATTCTTTTGTCTATGATGGTCTTCAGAGCGGAACCGAGACGATCACCGTAAGCACGAAGGGCTTCCCGGACGCGATAGAAAGCGCCAAAGTCGTGCCCGGCACGTCAATCGTCGCCCCACTTCTAACGCGGGGCACGATTGGAGGGCAACCCAAAACTCTCAGGTTCATCAGCGAATTCCAGCTTGACGCAAACGGGAATGTCGCGCCATCGCGAACTTTTCTGCCGAATTTTGCTCCGTCTTACGGCGAGGACTCGAAGGGTAATTTCTGGGTAGGCGCCACGCATCTTTCGAATCGTGGGATAACCCTGGGGACGGTAGCAGTCGCTCCGGGTTACAAGCCGGTTTTTGTCGATACCAAGGGCCACTTGTACGCGGTGAGCGCGGATCCTCAATGCACGCTGAATGAATACCAGCCCGGCGTTGACGGCCTGGTCAAGCTGCTGCGGCAAATCAATCTCGGCTCATGTCCAGGCGGGGATATAACGATCGCAGTCGACCGCGCAGGAGACGTCTTCACCTCCTTACCGGTCGCGTCACCGGCCATCAACGAGTATCCCCCGACGGGCAGCGGTACGATCTCGCCAACGCGCGCGATACCGGTGACATCGACTGCCTATCAACCGGTCGGGTTAGACACTGACGCGGTAGGCAATGTGTACGTGCTCACCTTTAACGAGAACGTTACTGGAAACTGGCAGCTTCTACTATTTGCTCCAGGAACAACTACCGGAACGCAGTTGCTTGTAGGAACGAACCCACAAAACTTTGCTGTCGATGATGCCGGCGATATTTACGCCTGCGTCGGCACGAACGGGCCGAACTACGCGCTCGAATACTTTCAAGCCGGTTCGAACACGCCGTCGCGAATCATTAGCGGATCGGACACGATGCTCAACTGCGACCCCATTGTCGTGCCACGTTCCTAATCTCTAGGCAAAACGAACCAGCCCGCGCACTTTGCCATGCGGTCGAGGCGCGAGGCTGCGGATAAGCCGCCGGAAAGTGCGCCCCCTGCGCGACGCAGTAAGCAATGGGGTTAAGTCGCGCAAAAAAGGGGCGCCCTGCGCGAAGCGCTACGCGCGCTCGCTTTCATGGGCTGATTAGTCGGTTGTCTTCGCCTCGGCTTTGACCGGCGGACGCCTAGGCATCCGTCCGATTCGTCGGGAAGCGGACGTATATGGCGGGGGTATATTCGAATCGCGTTGGCATGGCGTGGTGGGCCGCGGTCTCGATGCTCTATCTGGTTCTCGCCGCGACGTATCTCTGGCTCGCCTTTTGGCGGTATGATATCTTTCGTGCCGGGTACGATGACGGCGCTTTTACGCAAGTCGTTCACAGCGTTTTTCACGGATTCTCGAGCACGGTAGAAGCCGGTGCAAATCACCTCCTTGTCCATTGGTCCCCCATCCTCGTCCTCGCAGCACCTTTTTTACAACTTGGCGGCACTAAGGGTCTCGCGATTCTTCAAGCGCTCCTCGTAGCCGCAGTAATCTTCCCTGTTTGGGCGATGGCGAGGACGCGTTTTTCAAAGCCGGTCGCGTTCGCCGTTACGATCATTGCTGCGTGTTATCCGCCGCTTAGCGCTCAAGGCGTTGGCGACTTTCACGAGTTGGCGTTCGCGCCGCTTTTGACGGCATGTCTCGTGCTCGCGATCGACCGGCGCGCGTGGCGTTGGGCCATTGCCATCACGATCGCGCTGGTCTGCGTCAAAGAGGACCAGTTCGTCGGCTGCGCGGGCGTGGGTGTTTTCGTCGTCCTGTTAGCCGGAGGCGATCGTGCGCAGCGACGCTGCGGCTGGTGGATGACGGCAATCGCCGTTGGAATGGCATTGCTGTACTTCGGGGTCATACGCAAAGCGATCGACCCTGCTTTCCCATACTGGTCGCTGCACTATTACCAGTGGTGGTGGTTTCCGCCAACGGCCGCCGTCGGCTTCGTTTCATGGGACTCGATGGTTCGACCGCTCTACCTTCTCGCGGTGCTCGCACCGCTAGCCTTCATGCCCCTCGCCTCGCGTTACATTCTCTTCGCACTACCCGGGTTTGCCGAGGTATTGCTTTCGCATGAAGCCATCACAATGGTCCTGGGCACGCAATACGCCGCGACGTGGTGCGGCTATTTACTTTGTGCCTACGTCGACGGCGCGTCGACGATTGGCCGGCGATCGCATGCCGCACTAGTTGGTCTTGTGGCCATAGCATTCGCGATGTCGATGTGGACGTCCGCGTATCAAAGTCCGATCGCGCCGGGATACGCACTCTACCGAAGTCCGAACGAGCAGGACCACGAACGCGATCGCCTGCTGAACGCCCTCCCAAAAAACGCGAGTGTCTGGAGCCACGACCCGATCTTCGCGCATCTCAGCATGGATCCGAATGCATCCGTCAACAACAACGGTCAGGAATATTTGATCTTTGATCTGCCGCAAGATGCGACCGAGTACGCTAGCGCGCCGATCCAGCATCTCCTGACAAGCGGCACGTACGGAGTATCGCTGCAAAGAGCGAATCTCATTATCTTGCACAAACGACGCTTGCCGTAGCGCCCGCTTTCACAACTTGGTGGCGACATGACGCAAGTTGACGGGTCACCAGCTAAAGATCCGTCGTCATTCATCCTGGGGGAAAGCTTCGAAGCCCATTACACCGAAGGTCTGGAAGCAAATTATGGCCGATGACATCGGATCTATCCCGCGCACCACCTGGGATTGGGTCATCACGATCGCGATAGGTTCCATCGCGGGTTGGACTGGCATGGCGGAAGGCGCGTGGTGCGGCCTGTCCCCCGCGTGCTTCAGCTACATCCCTTATGGCGCAATTGGAGGGGTCATCTTTGCACCCGTCGCAATTATAGCAACCGGGGTAGTAGTCTTCGTCGCGTTTTCCGCCTTCAATGTGCGGTCCGGCTTTGTGACCTGGCTCATCCTTGCCGCCTTGATGGCGGGTATAGGGTTCGCTGTTGGAAGCTTACCTGGCATCCACGGACAAGGCCCGTGAACTGAGCCACGAACGCCCAGCGATTCACTAATGAACAAGGCGCTTGGGCGCGCTGATTCAGTGTGGCGGACGCATCGTGCGAGTTAGACTCCGCGCGGTGACATCCTTTAGCCATCGACGAGCTTCGCCAGCGCTTTCCAATGCCGCTTATGTGGAACTAAATGCCCATTGCGAACCTTCGAGCCGTGGGATTGGCTCGCGCCCATTGCCTCCGCGATTGTGCGCACCGGCAACGCCTGAAGCTTCGACAGGATATCACGCCTAAAGTCCACGCCGGCTAAAGAGCCATCATCTTTCCAAGACGTTACCGCCTCGCGCTGTTTCGAGGCAGATGCGGCCCGGCGCCGCGCGGCCTCTGGACTCTGGGCTGGGTCCGATCCCTGAGCGCGCATCGCCGCGAGCTTCGCGGGTCCGGCGGCTCGGAATCGATCGCCGTTTGCGCGCTGTGTCGCCTCGCGATGAGCCGGCAGGCACTGATCGCAGTAGACCCGCTTCCGGATCGTGAGCTTGGCACCGCAATCGCGGCACGCGTTCGAGGCTGTGCTCATCGGGACCGACCGCGCAGCGCGAGGTTTCATGGCCTCGACCACTGGGCGCACTCGAACCTTGATTCGGCTGCGATCGGTGCTCGACATCGAGCCGATCGGCGCGACTACGCCCAAGCCAGACTTAGCAAGACGTGCGATGTGCCTCGCATGGGTCTCGGCATGTGGCGCAACAAGCCGAGCCCACATCACCATGGTTGGCGCGAGCTCTTGGGTCAGCGCGGAGGTGAGCCGGCACGCACCCTCGCGCGTTTCCGCGAAGTCCCGCGCTGAGAACGTTCGCGTTCGTGCGAGGTTCAAAACGAATGCATCGACGTGGGGACGTACCGGTTCCATAACATCGGCTGCGAGGGATTGACGATTCGCCTCGTCAGCATGGAAGAGTGCGAGGCCGATATCGAGACCTCTCGAAACAAGCGCGATTCGTGTCTCAATCTCAAGCAGCGTATACAGGTAGTTGAGGATCGCATTGATTGGATTAGAAGCATTGCGAGGTCGCAACGTCAATTGCGATCGTCGATTGCCAAACGTGCGCCAATGGTCGGGGACACGATCTCGCCTCGCAAACTCGATTGCGACAGGCGCCCACCCATTCCAATAGGCTTCGGCTGCCTTCGCTTCAGCGACCATTGCCTCACCGACCGATTGACTGCGATCTAATGATTGAATGGCCAATCGAATGTCATTAGAGCCCGCGAGGCCAAATGAATCAATTGCCGCCAATTGACCCTCAATCTTAGCCTTCAGGAGCTCGCGCCCTATTGCGAGGCGATGCTCCGTATTCGGCAATAGGGCTTGAGCACGGCGAAGCCTGGCATCGTCAAGCGCGGCAACTGATGCCGTGACAATCGAAGCGTCATGGTCGAGGTGAATGAATGCAGCCTTTATGTCTCGCAGCCAACGCAGGGCTTCGAATGAGACGAACCCGGTCTCCGCCATGACAAGAAGTCGCTTGATCCGGCTAGGCGCCTTGGCGAACCGTCCCTCGCGCCGCTGCCGGCCGACGCCATCGGCTAAGAGCAAGTGGCGCCGATCGATGGAGACGCGGATCCCGTAACCGCCGAGCATGATGATCCCATTGCGAATGGGCACGGCGCTTGGCCATGTGGTATTGTCGTTTGGCATCTGGAGCTAGTACCTCCGGGTGCGACGCCCTCGGTCCGTTACTGCGGGCCGGGGGCACCTATTGTTGAGTTAGATTCAAGAGCCGGGATACGAGAACTCTTTCGGATCTGGGAGATCGGCTATTCGGTGCTGCGGGACGATAGTGAACGCTGTCCGTGTAGACACGGAGGAACCGGCTTCTCCCCACTGAGCGAAGGCGGCGAGTCGAGCGATGTGGGTGTAAGGATTGCAAATCTGATCCGCCCAGGTTTGCGCGTATTCCGCGGCAATCGTGCGTCGCGCCTTAAATGCCATGTTGCGATCATCAAGCGCGTTGGCGATGGATTGTAGTAGTGGATCAGGTTTCTTAGGACGACCAACGATCTTACTTTCTCCTCGCTGCCGTTTCATCTCTTCGACGAGATCCGCGGAGGCGCTCCAAAGTTGCTGGGCATACTGGTCTGAGCCGTCGCGGAAAATGTCGCCACGTCGCGGAAAGATCAATATGAGCAACCAGATTGCGAGTGCCATAGGCTTTGGTAAGACCGTATAAACACGGCGCTCCTCTTCGTGCCGAATCTCGACGCTATCCGGCTTGCGTGTCATGTCGGGGACAAAGATGCCACCCTCCTGTTCAATCATCGGGTACGTTACGCACTCAACATCGTGCTCCGGTTCGATCCAGCATGCGACGTGGTAACGCGACTTAAACCACTGCTCATCGTGGGCGACCCAGACCCGTCGATCGCCAAAACGTAAGACTCCACCTTGCTCAATTGAACGAAGATAGGTCCATTCTCGATTGTTTGTGATTGACGCTGTGCCGCGAGCGTCGTCGTCCTCGAGCCATTTACCGCCGAGCCAAATGAGATCGTCGAGAGTGTCAACTAACTCCCGATAGTATCCCGCGCGAGCGATCACTTCTAACCACGGGATGCCAAGGGCCGTGCTCAACTTACGCATCACGGCCGGTCTCGGAACATACCCCCTTTCGAGATAGCGGTTCACGCTAGACGATCCGCCGCCGGCAAGGTAACCCTCGCCTAGCGCCGCGGCTAGGGCGACCTTAGACAGCTTGCTGTCTCGCCGACGCTCTTCCAGCCAAGCCGAAAACGCTAAACGCTCCTCGGCTGACTCAAGCCATGTAGCGACCCTCGGCGCCTTACGCGGCGATCGTGACTCATTACCCCTGAACATTACAACTCATTATATTGTGCCAGGACAGCGCCTAATCCCGCTTGGTATAGTGATCTGGAAGGGGGGATGTTATGACCAAATTATACCTGTGGCGCACGGCTAGGAAGATTCCTAGGGAGACCCTAGCCGCGAAGCTGCGGATCCCGGACATAATTCTCCGCTACCTCGAGCAGGGGCTGCTGCAGCCGACTGAGCAGCATCGGGCTCGCTTCCGCAGCGCCTTCGGCTCTGAAGGCGAGCGACTGCTGGAGGCCGCCGATATCGTTGCGGCCTTCGGATCGGACGGAGCGGCCCTGTTGGCAGACTTGAACGCTCGCCTCGACGCTGCCGGGCCCACATCGTGAGCTCCCCCGTTGATCGCGACCTCGTCGAGAGACTGCTCACCGATCCGTCACTCAGCTTTCGGGAGATTGCACGGCAAGTAGGTTGCTCCGACTGGAGTGTACGCGCGATCGCGCGCGAGTCCGACGGCGTCCAACGCCCCATGAAGCAAAGGCCGTCTCCCAGCGAGAGCGTGGAGCCGATCAGTCCTCTCGGCTGGGGTATCGTCGCGGGCGTCACGGCTTTTTTGGCTGGCGTGATTTGGATTGGCTCGCGCGGCTCACGGTCACCGTAGGCCGACCTTATGGCCGGCCGTTCTCACCCTAATCTGTAGCAGACATCTACCTAAGAGAGGAACATCGTGAAAAGACCAACTCGAAAAGTAACGGGACAGGAAGAACCGACCAGTAACGGCGGCTTTTCGTTCGGATCCACAGGCAGTTTTGCTGACAACGACGAGTTCGTGAGCAAGGATCTTGCCTTTGACATCCTCGCGATCGCATTCGAACCCGGGCGCGGCTATGAAGGTGGCGATCGGTGGGCAATCACAGTCAAGGTTTCGGATCGCGACTGCGAGGTTATGACCCTCGGTGCCAATGCGAAGCGGAATGAGCAACTGCGTGAGGCGCAGGCGCATCTCGAGCGCGGCGGTTCGATAAAGAACGCGCGGCTCCGCCGCGTCAAGAACGCATACTACTTCACCAGCGGAGGGCGGTAAGAACGATTAAGGGTCGAGACTTGCCGGTCTCGACCCTTATTTTCCAGATGAGCTATGCCTAAGATACCAAAACGACGCCGCATCGGTCAACGCGCGCCGATGCCCAAGAATCTCGCCCAATACGACGCTCTGCCGCGGAGATCGCAAATCGCTATCGAAAACGTGGCGCACGTCGTTACGCGCGTACGCGAAGGTGTTTCGCTAAAAAGCGCCTCCGCGGAATATGGTGTCGATCCTCGTACTGTGCTTCGCTTCGGCGGCTCCGCGTTGCGTAAGGACGGCAGGGGCCGCCACGCGGCGAAAGTTAGCGACAACCTGTTACGGGTCCTGAACGTGCCGGTCCATGGCGGTAGCGTGGAGGTCGCGGTGCGAGGCTCGCGCGCGGCTACCGCGGTCTCCGAGCGACTGCACGCCCAGCGGTACTTTGCCGAAACAGGTGACGACTCGAAGCTGCTGGCGCTGAAAGGAACCACGATTCTCGACGCCTCCGGACGCGAGGTTCCCTTCCTTACCGACTTGGATGAGCTGGAACGCCTCGGCAACCTAGGCCTCCTGTCGTTTCAAAGCATCTACGCCCGGCGTGCCTGATGCGCGACCCAGATCCGATCGGCGCATGGCTGCGCAACGTTCGCGCCCAGCGCCGCGTCGGGCCCGGTGCGGTGTGTGCGTCATGCGGCGTCGAGCGCCGGCCGGTTGCGCTCATTTCCGGTCGCACCCCGCCGCTGTGCTACCGCTGCGAGCGTATCGCTCAAGGCCGCGAGCCCTACGAGGACAATCACGTCTTCGGGCGTCGCAACAGCGATCTGACGATCCGCTATCCGATCAACGATCACCGGGCGGTGCTTAGCGTGGCGCAATATCGCTGGCCACCCGGAGCGGTGGAGAATCCGCACGGGAGCGTGCTGATGGCTGGCGTCGCGCGGATGCAAGGGGCCTATGACAACGTCGAGCACATCCTGGGCGACAATCGCGAGTTTACCGCCGGACTCGTGCACGTTGATCAGCTTCTGACCACCGTCTACGGGCCGCAATGGCTCCCGGCGCTGGAGGCTGCGGCAAAGCGGGCGACAAGGAAAGGCGGGACCGCGAAGGCTAGAGGAAGGCGTGAGGAGTGAGTTACCGATCGCGGTTCGCGTCTATCCCGATCTGGCGTCTTCACGTACTGAGCGCGGGACGATGCCGCCGATCGACGCGATGCTGGTCTTCGACTGCGAGACCCGCACCGACAAAGCGCAAGCGCTAACGTTCGGCAGCTACCGCTTCCTGGTAGCGGGCCGCTGCGTTCAAGAGGGTCTGTTTTACGGCGACGATCTGCTGCCGCGGGAAAAGGTGGTGCTAGAACGCTACGTTGCAAGCCACGCCGCCGAGACCGATCTGCGAGGTATTCCCGAGCGCAATATTCCGAGCGACCCGAAACTACAGCTGTTGCCGCTTGCCGAGTTTCGCAAGCTGCTCTACCGCGTAGCGTACAAGGGCCGCGGGCTGCTCGTCGCTTTCAACTTTCCTTTTGACATTTCGCGCTTGGCCCTGAGCTATGCGGAATCGCAGGGCCGCTTCCTCGGTGGTTTCAGTTTTACGTTCTTCCAGTATGAAGACGCGGCCGGCGCGATGCGCGCGAGTCCCTACCGCCCAGCGATCACCGTGAAGCACATGGATAATAAGCGATCGTTCAAGCGCTTTACGGCCGCGATCGACCGCGACAAGGAAGACCGAATTCCCGAGGGCGCCGACACGCCGAGGGCGGACGATCGCTATATCTTCCGCGGGCATATGCTCGACGCTAAGACGCTGGCATTTGCGCTTACCGATCAAAACCTAAGTCTCGAAAAGGCGTGCGAGCTCTTCGGCGTCGAGCATGGAAAGCAGAAGGTCGAGCGGCACGGCGTCATCACCGCTGAGTACATCGACTACAACCGGCGCGACGTGCTTGCGACGTACGAGCTGACCGAAAAGCTGCTCGCGGAATACGCGCTTCATCCGATACAGCTACAGGTGACCAAGGCCTACTCGGCGGCGTCGATCGGGAAGGCGTATCTTGAAGCCATGGGAATCACGCCGCTGCTCGCACGTATGCCCGATTTCCCGAAGCGGTATCTCGGCTACGCTCAATCGGCCTTCTTCGGTGGACGAGCGAGCGCGCACGTGCGTAAGGTTCCGGTCCCCGTGGTCTACACAGATTTCCTGAGCCAGTATTCTACCGTGAACGTCTTGATGGGACTTTGGGATTTCGTGACTGCAAGCGATATACGTGTGATCGAAGACGCCCGCGAGGACCTTACAGAGATATTGCGAGAGGTTACACCGGCCTGGTTGCTGGATCAACGCAACTGGAAACGCCTCGCGGGTTTTGCTCGCGTCATCCCTGATGGCGACGTGCTGCCGCTACGAGCGGAATACGGCGGCAGCGATTGGCAGATCGGCGTCAACTACGTGTATGCGAAGAGCGACGATCCCGGCGATGCGTTGTGGTATTCGTGGCCGGACCTCGTTGCGTCTGTACTCTTATCCGGGAGGCAGCCCCGCATTATCGGGGCATTTAAGATCGAACCGATCGGCAAGGCAGAGACGCTCAAGGCGGTCGAGTTCCGCGGGCAGGTCCCGATCGACCCACACTCGCAGGACTTCTTCAAGACGGTCATCGAGGAGCGTAATCGCCTCGCAGCCCGCGCCGATCTGGAGAAGAGTGAGCGTGACCGCCTGAAGCGATCGCTCAAGACCTTTGGAAGTGCGACGAGTTATGGCATTTTCGCGCAAATGGACCGAAAGGAGAGTGACAAGAGCGTCACGCTGACGTGCTACGGTATCGATCCCGAGCCGTACCCTTGCACCGTCAAGCATCCCGAGTCGCCCGGCGAGTTCTGCTTTCCGCCGCTGGCGTCGCTCATTACGGGCGGTAGTCATCTACTGCTCGCGCTGCTGGAACGGCTGGTTACCGATCGCGGCGGCACGTACGCGATGGAGGATACTGACTCTATGGCGATCGTCGCCTCGCGACAGGGTGGACTCGTCGCATGTCCAGGTGGTCCGCACCGTACCGAGGACGGCCGCGAGGCGATTCGTGCGCTCTCGTGGGCGCAGGTGGACGAGATCGTGGAACTGCTCGATCGGCTCAATCCCTACGACCGCGACGCAGTAAAAGGGGAGATCCTCAAGATCGAGGACGACAACTTCGATCCGAGGACTAAGGAGCAGCGGCAGTTGTGGTGCGTGGCGATTTCCGCGAAGCGTTATGCCCTATTCTTGCACGATACCGACGGGGAGCCCGAGCTGCTGCGCAAAGGTGTCAACAATGGCGACGGCGAGGACGGCTGGTCCCAACACGGGTTGGGTCATCTGCTAAATCCCACGGATCCGCAGAGCGACGATCGCGCCTGGATTGCGCAGGCATGGCTAGCAATCGTGCGACGATTGCTGGGGCTGGAAGCGCAGCCGCTCGACTTCGAGAAAGTCGTCGCTGTCGGACAAACGACCGTCAGCAGTCCTGAAGTGCTAAAGCCACTGGCAACGTTCAACGCTGGGAAATCCTACGCGAACCAGATCAAACCGTTCAATTTTATCCTTAACTGCCACGTGGCAAAATATGGACATCCGGTCGGTGCCGATCCGGAGCACTTTCACTTGATCGCACCATACGAGCGCGACGCCCGTAGATGGTCAAAACTACAATGGATCGATCAATACTCGGAGAAGCGGTATCGAATCAGCGCATCGCTTGCGAGCCCAACCCGATTCCTGGCACGAGTTCAAAATTACGGCGACGTGTTGCGAAGCTATGAGTTCCACGAAGAGGCCAAGTGCGCCGATGCAACCGGCGCGCCGTGCATCGAGCAGACCGTCGGACTGCTAAAACGCCGCCTTGTCCGAGTACAAAGGTTGCATTTCATCGGCAAAGAGTCGAATAAGCTAGAAGAGGTCGAGGAACAAAGCGTTCCAAGCGCCACTGATGTTTATACTGAGTATCCCGATCCGCGACGCGACGAATGGATTGCTGCGGTCGCGAGACTCGAGGCGATGACGAAGAGCCAACTGCGCGAGCTTGAGGTAAAGACCGGTATTTCGCTGACGACGCTGAAGGCCTGGAGGCGAGGACGTTCACCCCATCCGAAAAATCGCGAACGATTTGCCCACGCGCTGCTGCGGACCAATCTGGGGTGACAACTACTGCTTAGAAGGCGTCGTTGGATCGCCGATCTCGGCAAAAGCATGAACTTGTTTCAGAATAGCGTTATCGCCGCCTTCCCAGCGTTCGGCTTGTATTTGCCGCCCGGGTCGCGCGAGATTCGGCACGCTCGACGGCGCGACTGTCGTAATAGAGTCGATGTACGAGCGACCACCGAGGACGACGTGGTTGCCGCGCGGACGTTCTGGCCACCATTCCTCCACCGCGGGAACGCGGGAAATGGTTATCTCTCGCTCCTCCGACGGATCGAGGGACGCGAATCCTTGTAGATCGACCGCGTTTGGGATGTTCAAAACGCCATTACCGTCCAACACGCAGAAGGCTAGCGGGAAAAACTTCAGCGATGAGAGCGTGCCCGGACTCTGCGTCCCCTGTCCCTCCACAACGACAAAAGTGAAATCACGTGAGATGATCGTCGGCTCGAATGGGTAGTTCCAGCAGTAAACCTTGATCGACGGATCAAGGTTCGCGCGACCCAGTAGGTAGTCGCGAATTTTTGCGTCAGTCGTAACGTCGTCGTCTTGGGTCTTTGCCGCCACGATGTGGCCAAGTACCGAACGGGCGACGGCGCCCGGACGGATCCGAATCGTTATCGAGTTCGGTAGAACGAGGTGGGACGTTACCACATCCTTTACATGCTCCCAGAACTCCCCCAGCGCTCCGTCCCAGCCACCGATCATACTGTTACAATCGCCGCAGAGCGTCTTGAACTTCAGCCCGTTCTGGGACAAAGCATCGACCTGCCTTGCCAGCATTTCGTCGGCGTAAATACGTCGAGCGATTACCCGCATGCTGTTGCCGCAGCACTGCGGCGGAACGTGATCCTTCGTGAGATTCTTCTTCGACCGGCAAAGATTACAGATGGTGTTGCCCTTGTTGAAAACAAGTCGCTCTACCTTAGAACTCTTCGGCTTCCTGCGGATGCCGGCTCGGAACGTCGCCATATCACTTGCATAGACACCCACCAGATCAGAAACGTGGCGCTCTAAGTAGATCGCTCAGCCTAAGACCCCCACGCCCCGCCGCCACGCGCAAGGGGGCCCCGTTTTGCGCGACTTTAAACCGATACGCTTAGAGCCCCCGCAGCCTGGCTAAGGAATCGCTGCCAAGCCACATCGGAGGGGAACACCGCGTGGCAGGCTAAACGCTAAAGCGCTATGTCTCTCAGGCCGCTTGTTCCATTGTTTCTCCTGGCTGCTGCGCTTTGTTCGTGCAGCGGCAACGCGGGCTCCAGCGGCGCCAGGGGGACCGCCGGTCGGTAACTACATCAAGCATGTGGTAATCATCGTTCAGGAAAACCGGACTTTTGAAAACCTCTTCGCCGGGTGGCCTGGTGCCGACGCGCCAATGTATGGCTATCTTCACACCGGGAAGCGCGTTGCGCTGCGTGAGATTCGATTCGCAGACGATCAGGACATTTGTCATACTTTTGATGCAGCGTTGCTCGCATGGAATCGCGGGAAGATGGACCGCTTCGATCGCAATACGTTGGGTACGTTTTGCCAAACCGGGTCGCCGCTGGCCGGGAGCTATCCCTATTCATACCTCGCTCATGCTGACATCGCGCCGTATCGCGCGATGGCTAAGCAATACGTACTGGCAGACCATATGTTTCCGACGGAGTTCGGCACAAGCTTTACGGCGCACCAAGACCTCATTGCCGGAACAACGCGGATCAACGCCGCTAAATCTCTCGTAGACACTCCGGACAGCGTCCCGTGGGGCTGTGACGCGCCTCTCGGAACGACTACTGACCTTGTGGACGAAAAACGGAAAGTAACCACGGACGGCCCCTTCCCGTGCTTTACACAGTACCCGACGATAGCCGATACGCTCGACGCGGCAAAGGTGCCGTGGAAGTACTACACTCAAAATCGTAGCTTGTGGGCAGGGTGCATCTGGAACGCGTTCGACGCGATCAGCAACGTTCGCCACGGGCCGGATTGGACGAAGGATATCATCAGCCCCGACACACGCGTTCTCACCGATCCAGGTCGGGGACAGTTGCCCGATGTTTCATGGGTGATTCCAGACCTGCGCTGGGCGGACTACCCAGCCTACACTTACGACGCGGGTCCATCATGGGTCGCTGACATCGTAAATAGTATAGGAAAGAGCAAGTACTGGAACTCGACTGCGATTATTGTGCTCTGGGATGACTGGGGCGGCTGGTACGACAATGTCTCGCCGCCGCAATTAGACTATGTTGGCCTCGGCATTCGAGTGCCGCTTATCATCGTGTCTCCCTATGCGAGACGGGGCTACGTCTCACATACTCAATATGAATACGGCAGCATTCTCAAGTTTATTGAGCAAGCAAATGCTTTACCGTCGCTTCACGCGACGGACGACCGCGCTAACAGTCTGATCGACAGTTTTGACTTCACGCAAACGCCCCGCGCCTTTTCTCCCTTGCCTGCGAAATACCAATCTACTTTCTTTTTGTCGCATTCTCAATCAGGTGCACTTGGCTGTAGCCTACCCGTCGACTAGCCTGCAGTGCTAAGGTGATGTTTGATTCGCGAGAGTAAAATCTTCGATTGCGAGGTGCCGCAGAGCGTCTCCCAGCTCAACACGGACTCAATAAGAAACACATTCACGTGGAAGGCTTCTACTCGTAGATCATGTGGCGGGTGAGAATGTTGTCTCCAGACGCGGGGACCACTTTTCGCGAAGCCTTAGCCAGATCGCTGAGATCCTAGCGCCACGAACCTCGCGCAGAGGGTCCCTCGTTTCGCGCGGCTCTCCACCGCCTCGCACCTCGATCGCATAGCACCTCGCGCAGGGTGGCGCACATTTGCGGAGCCTCAGCGGCCGCCGAGCCGGCCGGTCGAAACGGTCGTCGAAACAAGAACACTTGGTTGTATATCTACGGAACGCACGGGACTGGCCCATATTGTCCGGTAGCAAAAATGACGCTTCCAAGCGTAATCGCCAAGACGATACCAAACGGGAACCACAAACGGCGGATCAAGCCAACGGTTCTTATCCAGTATCCGATCACCGCTCCGGCAGGGATTAGCGTGATGGCAAATACGATCACGAATCCGGGCGTAGATTTGTACGTTCCGAACAGGAGGCCGACGATAAGGACGATCGAACCGAAGACATAAGCCATCCACCTTGCGGCCTGCGGGAGTCGCGGTACTGCGGCGACCATGAATGCCGGCGCGCCAGAGAGGAGTGCCATGATCTCGGGAACGCCGAGCATGTTCCAAAGGAGTGTGAAGTTGTAAATGCCTTCGAGGCTGAAGGCTGACAAGCAATCGCGCGTTGCTCCGGCAATGGCCAGCTCTGCACAAACGAGGCAGATGACAGCTGCGGTTAGTCCTGCTCTAATGTCCCATCGGCCGGCAATTCGTTCAGACTCTTCAATCAAGTCAGACACTCCCACTAGACCGTATTAGCCGGTATCAATCGGGGCCTCGCCCGGCGCCGAGCTCTTGCGGTTTTCTGGTAGCCGCATTCGCCTGAACGGAGCCGCTTAGATCCGTTGGCTAGCGCTGATGAGCGACCGCGTAAAGATAGAACCCAGCGAAGACGAGCACCAAGCAACCTAAGATACGGAACAAGAGCCGCCATCCGTTCGAATCCTCTATGCGGAAGAAGTTCGCCCACTTAGACGTCGCCGTTCTCAAATAACCGCGAATATACGCACCTGGAATAGCAATCATCCAAATACCTAGGGAAAAAGCAATCGCACCGAAGAGCGTCGGGACTACGTGCGTAACCACAGTTCAGCTAGTATTCTTGAGCGATAAGCGTGCACCCTCGCACTTGCTACTCGGGCGCGCAGGCAAGTTCATCACCAAGCCTGGCGACCGCGCCCCTCGGCGCCTCGCGGGAGCAAACTTTTCGAGCCGCTGATCTCGATTCGTCTAGCGACTCGCACCTCGATCGCTTAGCACCTCGCGCAGGGGTGGTCTCGTTTTGCGCGGCTCATCCGACACCTCGCACCTGGATCGCGAGGCGCCCGGCGCAGGGGGGCGCACTTTTCGGCGGCTTACTCCAACGTCTCGCACCGCGCTCGCATAGCACCTCGCGCAGGGGGGCCTCGTTTTGGGCGGCTCATTCGAAGCCGCGCACCCTAGATCACAGCGCCTCGCAGCTTAGACCGCAGCACCTCGCAGCTTAGATCGCGGCACCTCGCAGCTTAGATCACAGCACCTCGCAGCGGCTTGGATCGCGCAGCTGCGCGCCTGGCGCAGGGGGGTCCGTTTTGGATCGCTTATCTCCTATCCCAGCGTTGTGTTTCCCGCGTAGAGCGGCTGACGCATTACTTCGTATCACCTCTTCGCGGTTGGCCGAGTTAACTCGGTACGAGCGCGCTTTACTCCCCCGCGAGCGCCAGCTCCGCGACCTTCGGATCGGGCTTGGGTTTGTGCATGAAGAAGACCAGCGGCGAGGCGAGCAAGAACACGATCGCGCAGATGCGGAACACGTAGTCGTAGGCGATCATCGTCGACTGCTGGGCCACCATTCCAGTGAGCGTTCCGACCGAAAAGCCTTGCGTCTGCGTGACGCCCGACGCCAGCACGTTCCATGCCACGGCAGATTCGTGCGCGACGAGCGTCGTAAGAATCGCAATACCGAAACTGCCGCCGAGCTGCCGGATCAGCGTGAACACGCCGGTTGCGCTAGCGAGTTCGTGCACCGGGACGTCGCCGAGCGACATCGTCGTCAGCGGCACGAACAGCGCGCCCAGCCCGAAGCCTTGAATCAGCCGCGGCCAAAAGACGTCCCAATACCCCGCCTGCGCGTTGAGATCCCCAAGCATCCACGTAGATATGGCAAAGACGATCAACCCGGCCGCAATCGACATCCGCCCGTCGATGCGATTCGCCAACCGCCCGACGATCATCATCGAAACCGCCGTCGCCAGCGCACCCGGCAGCAGCGCCATCCCGGTGTCGAACGCCGTAAAGTTCAGCATCGTTTGAAAGAACAGCGGCAAAATCAGTGCAGTCCCAAACAGACCAAAGCCCATGATGACCCCAATGATGGACCCGATGGTAAACGAGCGAAACTTAAACACGTTCAAATCCACCAGCGGCGCCTTGTCTTTGAGCGTCTTCCAGATGAACCACGTAAGCGTCACTGCCGCGACGATCGAGAGGATCACGATCGTATCCGATGAGAACCAGTCGTCGTGTTCGCCACGCTCGAGCACGTACTGCAGCGACGCAAGGCCGGTCGAAAGCAGCCCGAGTCCGATCCAGTCGATGCCGCCCTTGAGCCGCACGATAAACTTCGGCGTCGGCACGTACGCCAGCGTCATTATGAACGCGACGATCCCAATAGGAATGTTGATGTAGAAGATGAGCGGCCACGTCGCGTTATCGACGATCCATCCGCCCAGCGTTGGCCCGACCGCCGGCCCGACCATCGCGCCGATGCCGAAGATCGCCATCGCCTGACCGCGTTTCTCAGCCGGATACGTCTCGAACATGATCGCTTGCGCCGTCGGCTGCAGCGCGCCGCCGCCGAGTCCTTGCAGCACGCGATAGAAGATCAGCATGCCGATGGTATGCGCGGTGCCGCACAGCAGTGACGTAATGGTAAAGACCGCAAGTGAGATAGCGTAGAAGCGCTTGCGTCCGAGGAGCGCCGTGAGCCACCCGTTAAGCGGCATCACGATGACGTTGGCCAGGATATAACCCGTCGCAACCCACGCGACTTCGTCAGTCGAGGCGCCGAGGTTACCGCCGATCGTGTTGAGGGCGACGTTGACGATCGTCGAGTCGATGATCGCCATGATCAGCCCTAACATCACCGTAACGGTGATCAGGCCGACGGGCGCTTCCTCGCGATGCCGGAACGGATTGGCCATATGCTAAAAGTACTTAACCTACTAACTACCTTCGAGGTTGCAGCGAAAATCGCCTTCCGATAAGGTGCCGTTAGGGAGTTCTTAAGCCCGCTACTCGTACGCTTGAACGAAATCACCAGCGGCTTACAAGAAGAAGGTTCCCATGCAAACTGAAACGGACGTCCAAGAAGCCGACGTTACAGAAATCGACGAAACCGTCGTTGCGGAAGTCACGCCGGACGACGACGACGACGACAACGTCGACGACGACGACGAAGACGACGAAACCGACGCAGACCCAGACTAGATTCGAACGAGGCGGCGCAAAAGCGCCGCCTCTTCATTAGGCCTCAGCTTGCGCCTCAGGCGCCTGTGGTCCCGCGAGCCACGCGCGAACCTTCTCGATAAACTCGATCACTGCGAGCGCGAACCTCGCCATCGCGGGAATCACGCGCGGGCGCAGCAAGCGCGGATCCATATCGCGCATATACCGCTCGTTTTCCGTTATGCAGGTAAGGATAAACTTTGCCGGCGTTAACCCTTCCATCACGTCGCCGAACAAGTTGAGGTTGCCGTCGGCCGGCTGCTCGCCGCCGCCGGCCATCGCCGCACCGCCCTGCACGCGCCGCACGATCGCGCCCGCGTACCCGAGCAGCGCCGGCAGCCATTGCACCAGCGGCGCACCGTACCCGCGGCGCGTCCGGTCCCACGCAATCCAATTGATGAAGAAGACGATATGCCGCGCTTCTTCAACGAGCACGCGCGAAAAAATCGACGTCAGCGATTCCGGCAAGATCTTGGCATCGCACGCGAGCTTAAAAATGCCGAACCCCGCAAACGAATCGACGCACTCGTTGTACCCGAAGTCGATGAACGCTTCGCGCGTCGGCGGATCCTTCGCCTCACCCGGCGTTGCGGTCAAGCCATAGCGCTCGATCATGTACGAGAGCAGCCGCCCGTGACGGTCTTCCTCGAAAGCCTGCAGCTCGAGGGCTTTGCGCACGAGCGGATCGGGTTCCGTGGCGGCAAAGCCGTACAGCATTTGTCCGGCGCTAAGCTCCACCTCGAGCGCCATCGTCCAAACCGGAATGGCGCGCAGCCGCGCGAGCGACACCTCGTCCAACTCCGGCCATGGCAGATTCTCCGGCTCGAACGGCAGATACGACTTGATGAAGTCGTTGCAGAAAAGAAGCTTATGCTCTTCGGTTCCAACACGCATGGTCGGGCTCACTTGACGCCCCAGCCGCCAATTTCCCGCAAAAGCCGGGCGGAGCCGAGCCGGGAGCGCGCGAAACGCCCCGGCTTATGACCGCCCCTGGAGCGCTGCCGCTCGCACCCCACCGCAACCGCGTCGACAAATATCTGCGCGAACTCGAGATGCCCTACACCTCGCTGGCGGGTGAAATCATCGCACGCCACCTCGAGCGTGAACGCGATCTGCTGCGCGCGAGCCTGGTGCTCTGGGCCTGCGAAGCCTGCGGCGGTGACAGCGAAGTGGCCGTGCCAACCGCCGCCGCGATCGAGCTTTTTTATCGCAGCGAAACCCTCCGCGACGAACTCCTCGGCGGCGATCCGCCCTACGGCCTCGGTCAATGCCTTAATGCCGGCGACGCGCTCAACGCCGTCGCCTACAAAGCCCTGGTCGAGGGCGACGGCGATTCGCAACGCCGCCTGCGCTCGAGCATGATCGTCACCACCGCGTTCGTAGAAGGCATCGAGCGCCGCAACGGCGCGATTCTCTGGGCCGGTCTCGAAGCCGGTGCCGTACTCGGCGGCGCCCCCGAAAAAGTCGCGCGCCGCCTGCGCCGCGCGGGGCGCCTCCTGGCCGCAGCCGCGACTCGTGAGAATCGCAGCAGCTATGCCGAAAAAGCCATCGCCGCGGTTGAAGCCAGCGGCATCGATCGCAAACACGTTCCCGCGTTTGCAGAAGTTGCCCGGTACGTTGCCTCCGAAGCCGCCTAAACCGGGCGCAACGCCGTCGCGCAAAGCCGAACACATTCGCATCAACATCGACCGCGACGTCAGCGCCAAAGGGGTCGACAACGGGTTCGACGCGTATCGCTTCACCCACCGCGCGCTCCCCAACATCGATCTCGCCGACGTCGACACGCACGTCGAACTCTTCGGTAAGACGCTGAAGGCGCCGATCCTAATCTCGTGCATGACCGGAGGTGCACCCGAAGCGCGCAAACTCAACCGCCGCCTCGCGCGAGTAGCACAAGCCCAAGGCCTCGCGATGGGCACCGGTTCCGCTCGCGCGCTGCTCGAAGACGCCACGCAGTTCGACACGTTCGACGTTCGCAAAGACGCGCCGGACGTACTGCTGTTCGCCAACCTCGGCGCCGTGCAGCTCAACAAGGGCTACACCGTGAAAGATTGCCGCCGCCTCCTGGACATGCTGCAAGCCGACGCGCTCGTGCTGCACCTCAATCCGCTGCAAGAAGCGCTGCAACCCGAAGGCGACACGAACTTCGCCGGCCTGCTCGACAAAATTGCCGACGTCTGCGCGAACCTGCAAGCGCCCGTCGTCGTAAAAGAAGTCGGCTGGGGCATCGCCGCGCAAGACGTCGTTTCGCTTCTCGAAGTTGGCGTCGCCGCCGTCGACGTTGCCGGCGCCGGCGGCACGTCGTGGAGTGAAGTCGAACGCTATCGCATAGCCGAATCGTGGCGCGCCGACGTCGCTGCCGAGTTCGCCGGCTGGGGCATCCCCACCGCACAATGCTTACGCGAAGCCCGCGCCGTCGCACCGAACGCGATCCTGTTCGCCAGCGGCGGCATCCGCAACGGCCTCGACGTCACCAAAGCCCTCGCCCTCGGCGCCAACCTCGTCGGCCTCGCCGGCCCATTCCTCCGCGCCGCAAACACAAGCGAAGACCGCGCCGCCGATCTCGCTCGCGAACTGACGGAAGTGCTGCGCGTCGCGATGTTTTCCCTCGCCGCGCGAACACTTCCCGAACTACGCAACACCCTCGTTTAAAGAAAAACCGTCATCTGAAAACTGTCAGCCTGAGCGTAGTGAGTGAAGCGAACGTAGTCGAAGGAGCGCTACAAAGGAGGGCTCGCTCCGCGAGCCCTCTTTAAAACCGATACAAGGCCCAACCCGCGCCCCGATATAAAAAGTAACGTCGTAAACGCGAAGGGGTGTCAACGATGCAATCTGAAGCTCGAAGTCACGTCAAGGCCGCCGTCGCCGCATTACTACTCGCGCTAACTTGCGCGGCAACCGGCCAACCCACAGCCGCCGCGCGCATCTCCGGCACGGTCACCGCCGCCGCCGGCAAACCGGTGGAGAACGCCGTAGTAACCCTTCAATCCGCCTTCGGAGCGAAGATCGCCGAGACGAAAACCGGAGTCGACGGCCGCTACGAATTCCCCGAGCTAAAACCGTCAGTCTACGGCCTCATCGCGAAGAAAGAAAACTACCCGTGTGCGATGTCTTCGGCAATCAATGCCACCGACGGCTCGCAGATTATCGTGAACTTGGAAATGAAGGACTGGTCGCTGTGTGCGAGCAGCGTGCAGTTCACCCATTTAAACAGGTAAACTTGCAAGTTTACCTGATGATCTGCTATCCTAGGGCTCATGGCCAAGACCGCAGATCCCCAAGCCCCCGTCGAGGCGGCCGTCGAAGAACTTTTACAAGCCACCGGACAGTTGCTCCGCCGCCTCCGCACCGAAGCAAGCGGCGATAACCTCACCTGGTCGCAAACCGTCGTCCTCGGCCAGCTCTCGAAATACGGCCCAAGCACCACCGCCGACCTCGCGCGCACCGAAGCCGTAAAGCCGCAATCGATGAGCGCAACCCTCGGCGTCCTCGAAGAACTGGGCCTCGTCGAACGCCGCCAACACCCCACCGACGGCCGCCAAATTCTCTTCGCGTTGACGCGCGCGGGCCTCGCAACGCGCGAGACGCGCTCGCGCCTCAAACGCAAGTGGCTCTCGAGCGCGATCGCACAACTCTCGCCGGCCGAACTGCGCGCGCTCCTCGCCGCCGCCGAACCGATGAAGCGTCTGGCGAATTCGTGACCGTCGCCGCCCGCGCCGCCGCGGAAATAAAGAGCAAGCATAGCGGCTTCGGCTTCACGTTCGTCGCCCCGCTCGCACTCGGCTCGTGCTTGAACCCCATCAACTCGACGATGATCGCGACCGCGCTCGTCCCGATCTCACGCAGCCTGCATGTGAGCGCCGCCGAAGCGGGATGGTTGATCGCGGCGTTGTACCTCGCAAGCGCGATTGCGCAACCAACGATGGGCCGCCTGGCCGATCTTTTCGGGCCGCGCCGCGTCCTCTTGTGCGCTCTCACCCTCGTCGCTCTCTCCGGCATCGTCGGCTGGTTCGCGACATCGCTAAACATGCTCATCGTCGCGCGCATCATCCTCGGGGTCGGCACGTCAGGCGCCTACCCGGCAGCGATGCGCATGTTCCGCGTACAAGCCGATCGGCTCCACATGCCGCCGCCGCGAAAAGCCATGAGTTTTCTCTCGCTCGCCGCGATCAGCACGATGGCGATCGGTCCGCTTCTCGGCGGCATCCTCACGGGCGCATTCGGATGGCACTCGATCTTCACCGTCAACCTTCCGCTTTCGCTCCTCACCGCAATCCTCGTCATCCTCTGGACGCCGAAAGACCCGGCGCAAACGCTGTCAACGCGAGCCGTAATCAAAGGCATCGACCTCCCCGGCCTCGGGCTCTTCGCCGCAACGCTCTTCGCACTCATGAGTTTCCTCATGCGGCTCGCGCATCCGATTTGGTGGCTCCTGGCGGTCACCGTTGCACTCGGCGCCGGCCTCGTGGCCTATTCGCGACGCCACGCGACGCCGTTCCTTGACGTACGCATGCTCGCACGCAACACCCCACTCGTCGTCACGTACCTGCGCGCGTGCGCCCTCGCAACGATCATCTACTGCATGCTCTACGGCTTCTCACAGTGGCTCGAAACCGGCGCCGGTTTCTCGAGCACGGTCGCGGGCGCGATCATGCTGCCGATGTCGGTCGCGGCCGGCATCTCGTCGATCTACGGCGGCCGCACGAAAGGTATTCGCATGCCGTTTATCGCGAGCATGGGCGTGATGGTCCTGGGCTGCATCGCACTCGGCGCGGTGACGTTCGGCTCGCCCATGTGGCTAATCGCCGCGGCTGCCGTACTCTTTGGCGGTGCGCAAGGCATGTTCAGCGTCAGCACGCAAGCCGCCGTCTACATTCAGGCGCCCGCCAGCGAAATCGGTTCGGCCTCGGGGCTCCAGCGCACCGCGTTTTACCTCGGCGCCATCATCGCCGCCAGCGTTCTTGCACTCGTTTACGGCAAGAATGCCACCAACGGCGCTTTCCTCACGCTCGCCCTCATCATGGCCGCCATAAGCGCGGCGCTCTTCATTTTCACCATCTTTGACCGCACGCTCCCGCGCGGTCGCGTTTAACAAAGGAATACATAGATGCCGCTCACGCAACTCGACCCGGTCGCCGCCCTCGTCGTCATCGACTTACAAAAAGGCATCGTCGGCTTTCAATGCGGGCCGCACACCACCGCCGACGTCGTCAAACGCACCGCAGAACTCGCAAAAGCCTTCCGCAAACGCGAGCTGCCCGTTATCCTCGTCAACGTCGAAGGCCGCGCACCGGGTCGCGTCGACGCTACGTTCAACTTCAGTCCGCCCGCCGATTGGGCCGAACTCGTTCCCGAACTCGATCGCCGGCCAAGCGACTACACCGTCACGAAATTTCAAATCGGCGCGTTCTACGGAACGGCACTCGAACGCATCCTGCGCCGGGCCGGCGTCACCCAAATCTTCCTCACCGGAGTCGCAACGACCGCCGGCGTCGAAGCCACGGCCCGCGAAGCTTACGATCGCGGTTTCAACGTCGTCATCGTCGAAGACGCGATGTCCGACATGAGCGCCGACAACCACCAACACGCCATCAACGCCGTCTACCCGCGCATCGCCGAAGTCACGACCACCGCCGACGCGCTGGCCAAAATAAGATAAAGCGCCGAATCGATAGACGGTAAAGGAGACGCCATGAGAAAGATCAGGATCATCGAGCATATCTCGCTGGACGGGGTGATCCAGGCCCCCGGCGGCCCGAACGAAGATGGCGACTACCCTTATGGCGGATGGGCGGTCCCGCATTCCGACGAGGCGCTGGGAGAGGCCATTGTCGCAGCGCACGGCGATGCTTTCGATCTGCTCCTGGGCCGCCGAACCTACGATATCTGGAGTGCCTATTGGCCGAAAGCCGAGAGCAGTCCGATGGCCGACAGTATCAACGCAGCGACGAAATATGTCGCGACCCACAGGCCGCAGAGTCTCGAGTGGGGGCCGGTCGAGGACAAACGTTTTTTTTCGGATGCAGCCCCTGCACGCGAACTCGCGCTCGTCGGCACGAAGGCAGCGTTGTCGGGCGTCGTCATCAGTACGTACAGGCCCAGCGGGGATTTGCGAACCGGCTCCTTCGACGACGAGGAGGCGTAAGCCACTCCGGGCTTTCTAAAATTACATCAAACTCGCCGCAAGCAAATCGCGCAGAGGCGACAAAGGAGTGCTCGCTTCGACTCAGGTATTCTGCTCCACGCAAGGCCGCAACGGAATGCCTGCGGAGGAGAAGTGTATGCTTGCAGCCATCGCCGCTGCGGCGCTTGTGGGAGTGACCGCCGTACCGGCTCCAGCCCCATCCCCGCTCCGCCATCTCGTCTACACATTCACGTGGGGAACGTCGAACAGCACCGAGGTTCACGTTTCCGGCCTGGGCAATGGCTCGCCGGTATCGGCGAATACGCCGAATCAAGTCGGCAACCCGAGCGGCATTTCCAGCTTCAGCGCATCGAACAGCGACAAAGGCTCGATCACCGTCGACGTTTTGCGCGAACAGCCGAACGACCACGGCCTCGTCGTTACCGTCAGCGAACGCGCACAAGATACTCGATCGGCCGTTGCCGCGACGTGCGTCGTATTCGGGAATACCGACGTCGTCTGCGACCCAAACGCCAAGATCAATTACGAAGAACTGACGCTGCTGCGCTTCCTCGGCGCGAACTTTGTCGATCCCGGCCAGATCGACGCAAAGCAACACTGGAAAGTCGGCGAAAGCAACGGTGCGTATTCCATATCGGCCGACTACACGATCGCTAAGAACGTTGACGGAGCGCTGACCATCTCCGAAGATCGCATCGTCCGCCCGACGAAAGCCGAAACGAGCACGATCGACGCGACCATCGGTTACGATTTCAAGCGCCAAATTCCGATTACGATCACCGAATACGCGATCGAGCGCAGCGAAGTCGGCGAGCAGTACGTCACCATCAAAACCGAAACCGTACTGAGCCTGCAAACCGACTCGATGGCCCCCAAGACCTAGCCGCCGGATACCATCAGACCGCTACCGCGGTTGAGGCGTACTTGATGGCTTCGCCGTCGCGCCGCATTCCGTCGCGACTTGCGTTATGTCGGGCGCGGCTATCGACTCGAGAGCAGCAATTTCGGTTTGAGCCAGCTCGATCTGCCGCATTAGATCGCCCGGTCCTCCGGCTACGTCCCGTTGGTTGGGATCGTGCGTCACGTTCGCTGCAGCCGCCCCCGCTCCGGCGGGCGCCAATGACGTGTCTTTGTACATCGAACCCAGTTCGTCTTGCGAATTTGGCGCGCCCCAAATGCCTTCGTACCGCGCGTCTCCCATTGCCTCCGTGTCGACCAAACCGCTGATCGCGTTGAGTGCCGCCTTCTGTTTATCCTCGATAGCCTGCACTTGCGCCTTGAGGGCGGCGGCACGTCGAGCATCATCGGTTGTCGGCGTTTCCTTGAAAACTAACGGCGCGTTCAAAACATCATCTAACGCCTTGATATTGTGCACCAATGCGCTAACGACATATTTCAAATCATAGTCTGCCTGCTGCCTTCCTTGCCGAGCGCTACTGAACACCACCAACATTCCTTTGCGGCCCTGATCGATGATTTGGTCGTTTTTTATGATACCTGCAATCGCAGGGCCGATCCTCGACGTTAATGCGGTACACAGTGCGCGCGAACGAACCTCGATGATGACCTTCAACGGAGAGGCCGTCGGAGCGGGCGTCGGCTCTGCGCGCGCGACAGTCGTGGCGCACGCAACGCCGGCGAGTAAGAACACCGCATTTCGGCAATTCATGCGCTTGGCGGCCTCCACGCGAGGCGGCTGTGACGTTCCCGGAAGCGACCCCGGTAGGGTATCGGCCAGCCTCACTCACGAAAGTGCTCGGGACGGCTTCTTTGTGACATTTTTCACGGTCTCTTCCCAGAAACAGGCTCCCGGCGGCGAAGCCGCTATCTAAGTCTTAGAGCCCAATGAACGAGGTTGGGACACCTGCTCCAATCGGCTTCGGGGAGCCGCAAGAGGCGATATACGCCATTTTATAGGTGTTTTGTCGCGAGGTGTTCGGGTATCGTTACGCCATGCTCACCATGAAGGACCGTGCCGCGACGGTCCACGACCCAATTGCGGTTGGCCTCCGCTCCCGAGACCTGCAATGCGCCCTGCATACGGTTGAAGTGGAGATCGGGCGTTACGAGGCGGTCCTGATGTCTACGTCGGAGCGGCGCTTGGGAATCGCTCCCGAGCTGCGGAAGCTCCGCACGTATCGGTCTGAAATCCTCGATAAACTCGAGGCGTTACCGTAGCGCCGAGAGGCGGCTAAGTCCCTTTTAAGCCCTGCTGTTCGAGCGAGACTCCACCTGAAGCGCTAATGAAATGAGCTTGTTTCGTTACAGCCACCCCCTGGAATTCGAATTTTTCAGGAGCGCTATAACCCAGGATCTGAAAGCCGACGAGCATGACGGCGTTGACGAAGCCAAGCTCCTACGCGCGCTCGTGCAACTTCCGGAGGTCTCGGTTACAAGGGCGTGCCCGTGCGGCGAACCCACGTGCTGGACCTTCTCATTCGGGGACGGCGCATGCGAATGCGTCCAGCTTCTGACGCCTTCTGAGGCGGTCGTCCTCGACTTTGATGATGGCGGCAACCTTACCGGCGTCGAGAAGGTCCCCCGCCGTGCGCCACCCCATATGTAAGTTGACACTTACGAAAGCCTGTGCTAACGTATGGGTGAGCTATGGAACTGGCATTGAGGGCTCTCGCCGAGCCGCGACGGGTTGAGATTCTGAAGGTGATCGGGTCGGGCGAAACGCCGGCCGGCGAGATCGCCGAGCATTTCAAACTGACGCGTCCCGCGATTTCGCAACATCTCCGCGTCCTCGTGGACGCCAAGCTCCTCGCGGAACGTCGCGAGGGGACGCGGCGGTTGTATCGCGTTCGGCCGGAAACGTTTGCGGAACTCCGCAGCTTCCTCGATAGCTTCTGGGACACGCGTCTCGCTCGCCTAAAGCAAGTGGTAGAAAACGATGCACGAGTCAAGCGGCCGAAGCGCTAGCGCGCCGGTCACCAAAGAAATCATCATTCACGCCCCACGCGAGATCGTCTACGGATATCTCACGCAAGCCGATAAGATCGTTCAGTGGATGGGCTTCGATGCCGAGGTCGAGCCGAAACGTGGCGGCATCTTTCGCCTTTCACCCAACCGCGTCGACGTCGTTCGAGGCGAATACGTTGAAACGACGCCGCACTCGAAAGTCGCATTCAGTTGGGGCTTCGAAGGCGAAGGCCACGAACTGCCGGCCGGTTCGACGCTGGTCGAAATATCGCTCGAAGAGGTCCCCACGGGAACGCGGCTGAGCCTGACACACTCGGGCATCGCCGATCCCGAATGGCGCGAAGACCACAGCGTCGGCTGGGATCACTATCTGCCGCGCATCGCCGCCGCAGCCGAGGGCTGTCCGCTCGGTCCAGATCCATGGGCTTCCAAAATTCAGCAATACCAACGCTAGGAGAATCGATGTCAACTCAAACGCCCGCAAAAGACATTGCGAATCATCCCGTCGTCTCGCACGACGAGTGGATCGAAGCACGCAAAGCCTTCATGAAGAAGGAAAAAGAGTTCACGCGCCTGCGCGACGAGCTCGCCGCCCAACGCCGCGACCTACCATGGGAACGCGTCGACAAAGACTACGTCTTCGAAGGTCCCGACGGCAGCCGTTCGCTCGCGCAGTTGTTCGGCGACAGCAAACAGCTCGTCATCTATCATTTCATGTACGCCCCCGAGTGGGAGGCCGGTTGCAAGAGCTGCTCGTTCTGGGCCGACAACTTCAACCTGATCGCGCCCCACCTGCGCGCCCACGACATCAGCTTCATGGCCATCTCGCGCGCGCCGATCGGCCAGCTCGAGGCGTACAAGAAGCGCATGGGGTGGAGCTTCCCATGGTTCTCAACGGCCGGCAACGACTTCAACTACGACTATCATGTGTCGTTCACACCGAGCGAGATCGCGGCCGCACGCGCAGAGTACAATTTCAACCCGATCGAGCTCGACGACGACGCCGATCTACCCGGCATCAGCGTCTTCGTCAAGGGCGACGACGGCGCGATCTATCGTGCGTATTCGACGTACTCGCGCGGAATCGACCTGATGAACGGCGCGTACAACTATATGGACCTCACGCCGAAGGGCCGCGACGAAGCCGCGGGTGCCATGTCTTGGCTGCGCCGCCGTGACGAGTACGATCGCTAAAAGGCTGGCACTCCCGCTGGCCGTTACGGCGCTAGCGTGGTGGTACACGGTCGCACATTCGTCGACGTCGTCCATGGAAATGGGTTCCCCCGGAGATCTTCGTTCACTCATCGCAATGGGGAGCATCATGATGATCGCGATGATGCTCCCCGCGGCGATTCCCTGGATCGTCGTCGCCGGAACCGGCTTTGCCGCCGGCTACGGCCTGGTCTGGATCGCCTTCGGTGTGGCGGCCGCCGTCATCCAGTGGCACGTCGGAACCATCGCTCCGACCGCGGTCGCGGCCATTGCCGTCGCTGCGTTGTTCTATGAACGCACTCCGCTCAAACGCTTTTTCTTGCGAGCCTGTACGGACGGCATGAGCGACTCGGGCGGCCGCAACGCGTTCGTCCTCGGATTGAAGCAGGGCACGTTGTGCGTTGGGTGCTGCTGGTTATTGATGACCGCGCTTTTCGCGCTCGGCGCAACGAATCTGCTGCTTACAATCACCGTCACCGCGCTCGTCGTGGGCCAGCGAGTGCTGGCGAGCGTCAGCCGGAACGGCGAATGTGATAAGATCGAGGCAAGGATGCACGCATGAAAATCGCTTTCGCAGCCGGTCTTATTCTTGCCCTCGCAGCTTGCTCACACGTTGTGGCCGGCCAAGAACACGTCGCCGCTCCTGCCGCCTCACCCGCACATTCAAAACCGAACGGTCCAACCGCCGTGCAGATCGACGCAAATCCTGGAAAATGGACCGGCTCTTACGTGCGTCTGAGCTGCGAGATCATCAAGGTGTCTCGCGGCCCCGGCAGGGCCGCCGCCGATGCGAGGTGCGGGCGAGGCGTCGTCGCATCGCTCGAAAATTACCCGTCTAGGGCCGCGACCAAAGAATACAACCGGGGACTCGGCGATCAAGCATTGCTCACGCTAGTCGGCGACAGAGTGTCGAACTTCGGCCCCGGGCAAAGCGTCAGGATCATCGGCCGCGTAGCCGGCGTTGCAACGGTGCGAGTCGATTACGTCGATTAATTCGCTGAGTTTGAAGAACGTCTAAAGACCCGCGATGGTGTCGCACGATGGCGCCGCGCCGCTTGGCTTACCGGCTTCCGTGAACAAAATCGACGGGTACTGCTGCTCGGGCGCGTTCGATGGAGCGGCGACAAATGATAGCGAGTTTGACTCAGCGGTCGTGCCCTTATTCGTTAGACAGAACGGCGCCGCCGTGGTCCCATCATCGGCTTCGATGCTGACGGTGATCTTCGAGCCGCCATTGAAATCCGCGCGGCTGCCGCAGCAGTCGCCGACGATGTTAAACTCCGCTCCGGTCCAATTTTGGCTTAGATCCATCAGGTCGCCCTGCATGTTTTTCGTTCCGTATACGGTCGTGCCGACGGTAAGAAAGGCGCTATCCCCGCTCGATGCGGCACTGCCGGACAAGCTCATCTCGCCCAGCTCGCTAATCGGAATTTCGGGAACCTCAATCCCCGGGCTGCTGAAATAGCAGTCGCCGCCGCTCGCCGCCCAACCTGAGTGCTTCGGAGGGCACTTGAGCAAATTTGTCGTGGTTCTGATGCGCCAATCTTGAATGAAGACCTCGGCGGTAGTCACGCCCGTGTTAACCGGACTTGCGTAGACGAACTGCTCCCAACCCGTGCACTGCGGGTTCTTGCCACAGTCGGTGGTCAAATACGTATTTGAGTTGAGCTGCAGCGTGTAGGCGTTTCCGCAGACGCACCCCTTGCCGAACGCACGCACGCCGACGGTCCGAACGCGCTTGACGCCGCTCACGTCAGGAAACGACCCGATGGCCGTAGAGATAAGCTGCGGGCTTACCGATAACGCGATGTCGCGCCCGTCGCCCACAACGGCGGCAGTCACGTTGCCGATTGGCGGAGGAATCGGGCGCGGTGGTGCGGCCTTCGCGCATGCGACGCGTGACCACCCGAGTGCAGGATACGAAGCCTTGAAGCAGCCGGCGTTCGGAAGCGGAACCCGGATCATGCTTCGGCTCCACGCGCGCACCGCGACGTCGGCCACCGGCCGGCGCGTAATCGACGGATTCGAAGGCGCCGCGGGCGGTGAATACGACGCCGGCGCGCCGGAACACGCGGAAAGCGCGGTAGCAAAAAGCAGGCTTCCAAAAGCGAAGCCGCATCTGACCGCAAGTCTTGCGAGGCGAGCTATCTTCATCGGTCTCTTTTCGAGCAAGCCCCTGCCGAACCCCACATAACACTTCGCTCCTCCACTTCTCGCCCGCACGGCGCCGGGCCAAAAGGCCTATCTGACTGTTGGTGTATGTTCTCCGATCGAACGAAACGTGGTCCGGTTAAACGAAACGTTATCCATTCGGTTGAAGCACGTTTCCGGCACGGAGACAACGCTATACTGCCTGTATGAACAGCATTACTCGTCTCGCGACCGTTTCGCTCTGCGCAGCTCTTGCGGCATGTTCGCATCAGAGCCTTCCCTTCGCGGCGCCGATGTCGCCGGACCAGGCGGCCGCGCGCGGCGGCGGGGCCACCGCGCACGTCACCACGTTGTACGCGTTCAAAGGCGGTACCGACGGCAATAGTCCCACCGGTGATCTGATCGTGGTGGGCAAGTCCCTGTACGGCACGACCGCGAGTGGGGGCACCGGAGACTTGGGCACGGTGTTCGCCGTAACGCCGCAAGGCAGCGAGCATGTCGTCCACCGGTTCACCGGCGGCTCCAACGCCAATACACCGAACTCCGGATTGGTGCTGGCGCATGGAAAACTGTACGGCGTGTCGAGCGCCCAACTCTACTCGCTCGCGCCGTCCGGTGCATCGTTCAGCACGCTTTATACCTTTAACTCTTCCTCTGCCGAAGGACCGCTCGCCGGCGCAAAAGGTCATGTGTACGGCGTCGAGCGTTTCGGCGGCGTCGCAGGCAAAGGGTGCACGGACGACTGTGGTTCCGTGTTTGTTGCAACTCCAACCGGCGCCACGCAGCCACTGTATACGTTTCGCGGCGGTGCCGATGGCGGGGAACCCAGCGGCGGGTTGATCTTGGTTAAGGGCGCGTTGTACGGCACGACGCTGTACGGCGGGAAGCACAACGCCGGGACGGTTTTCAGCGTAACGCCATCCGGAGCACATCGAGTACTCTTTAGCTTCAATCCCAAGACGGACGGTGCGCAACCAACCGGCAAACTGTACCAATCCGGTGGCGTTCTCTACGGAACGACCGAGTATCAAGGTAAGAACGACAGCGGAACGATGTTTGCGGTCACGCTCCGCGGAAAAGCTACCATCCTGCATCAGTTCGGTGCGAGCGGAGACGCCTCGAATCCGAACGGCAGTCTGGTCGAAGTGAACGGCGTCTTTTATGGTACGAGTTCCCAGGGCGGAACGCATAACACCGGAACGGTGTTTGCGATAAACAGATCCGGAACGGAACGCTTCGTTTACAGCTTTAGCGGAACCGAGTCGATACGAGCCGGGCTCATCAACGTTCGCGGCACGTTGTACGGCTCGACGGCCGGCGGCGGCAAAGGCGCGGGAACGATCTTCAGCCTGAAGATAAAATGAGGTATGGAGTTCGATCGTAGCGGTCGGTGCGTCTACTTCTCACGCAAGTCGTTGTAAATCGAGATCAGACGGTTGACTTCGTCGTTTGCTGCGCTGTATTCGCGGAATCCGGCATCCTGGGCTTCGTTATCCGGGGCGGCGTCGAACCAGGCTTGAAGCTTTTGGCCCTGAGCGCGGCGCGCTTCGAGGATCGCGTCCACGACTTCTTTGCGGGTCTCAAACGGTGTCTGTTCCATGCGCGAACTTTTCGCTTTCGGGATACGTTTATTCTTCGAGGGCGACCTCAGCCACACGGGGGTCGCCCGCCACGCCATGCCCTCTGAAACGCGCCTTTATTACGCCGAGCCTTAGCTCCCGCTACGTCGCCGCTAACGAGGCAGCGTACTGCTGGTCGGCTTCGAGCCATTCGTCTTTGTGCGTAAGCCGAGGTACGCCGGCGGGGCACGTGCCCTTAGGATGCGCAGCGCCCCAAGCTCGCGCCAAGACGACCAAGTACTCGAAGTTTTCCCACACGCCCTGACCCCCTTGACGACGCAAAATTGCCGCAGCCGGAGCGAGACGTTCCCAATCGGTCACCGCGTTGGCCCACCAGAAGTCCAGGACCAAACTTTTCTCGACGAGGCCCGTTTTCACGAGAATACCTACGGCTTCATAATAGTTGCCCACCCGACCTATCTTCGTGATTAGCGGTCCGTTCTCGCCGGTCACGGCAGACCTGTTCGCGAGTTGATAGCGGAAGGCCGGGTCACGCATTATTGCCGGCAACTCTGCAACAAATTGCAGCGCCGCTTGAAATTCAGGCGTCTCTCTCGCTTCCCGCAACTCGTTCAGCGCTACAATTTGATTGCTGCCGCGCATGTGGCGCAGTTGGACGATCGCCGCGATTGCCGTGGCCGCGATGACGACGAACGTTCCAAGAGTCGCGAAGGTGTTCACAAGTTCTGTAGACATGAGGCCCTCCGTAAGGCTTAGCTCCTTGGAAGCTTTGTTGCTGGATCGCGTTGCTCCCTAGCATCAGCCCCCTCGCGCCACCGGCCCCCAATGACGAGGTCTACGGTATGATTAAATTGGGGAAAAACGGCCCATAGAGGTCTCAGGGCGCGGCTTCTCGTCGCAACGAACACTGGGGGACGGTGTGCAGTGTGCCACCCGAGCCTCTAGGAGCAGACCATGAAACCGCGCCTTACACTCGCTCTCGCTCTCCTTGTCGCATTCTCACTTGGGTTGGCGTCGTTCCACCCGATCGCCGTCGCAATGGAGCAACTCTCCGCAACTACGTGTTCGACGACGAACGCGTGCATCGTCGCCCATAATACCGCCGACGGGCCTGGTATCGAGGCGTTCTCCAAGAACGGAACAGGGGTTCTCGGCACGACGGGCGTCCGGTCGAGTATCGCGTCTAATCTGAGCGCCGGCGTTACCGGAATTGACAGAGGCCCCACACAAAACACGGTCGGGGTGTTGGGCACGTCCAACGGCGGATACGGCACGATCGGGATATCGAAACGGGGTCTAGGAGTTGGAGGCGCGACGGAAAGCGGCGACTTTGCTATCGAGGGGATCGACAACGCGACAACCGATGGATCGGATGCGATTTATGCGTCCGCCCCCAATGGTGCTCTACTAATCGGCGGCGACGGTGCGACGGGATCATTCTATATCGACGGCGCAGGCAATCTTTCGCTCACGGGCTTAGTCACGACGTCCGGTTCGTGCAGCGTCGGATGCGTCAAACATCGCCGGCTGCAATCCTACGGGACCACTGCCGCGACGCCGACTATAGAAGATGCCGGAGAATCGCAGCTCGCCGGAGGGTCGGCATACGTACGGATCGATCCGGCTTTTGGAAATGCGATCGATTTTAGCCAAAGATATGTCGTTCTGATCACTCCGGAAGGCGACGCGCACAATTTGTTCGTCGAGCATCGCGGACCGGGCGGGTTTACCGTTCGCGAAAGCGCCGGAGGCCGTTCGTCGATTCCGTTCGCTTATCGCATCGTCGCGCACCCATACGGCGTACGTGAAGCGCGACTTCCGTTCGTGCAGATGCCCGCACATCAAGCACGCAATTTCGCGGTCAACCGCTAGATTTACGACCGCGGCTCGCGCGCGCTGCTTGGCAACGACGGGAGAGCCCCTACCTCGTTATATGAGTGACTCGGAGATCGAGTCAATCCCGAAACGTGACTCCGGCTTTTTGAACCTCATTGATACGGGAGCAGCCAGATCGACGACTCGTCGTGTAAGTCGACGACTTGAATGTGATTGCCCTATAGGTCGCGGAAGTCGCAACGAAATCGCGGGCCGAGGGCGCAGCGTTGTCCGGAAGATCGGGCGGACGAAGAAGCACTAAAGGTCTAAAACCCGATAAGGTGCGCAGCAGGAGTCGAGCGCCCGCTCGCGCTTTCTGCTGCGACCGCGGCGTGCTTCAAAGCGGAGGCAAAACGACGGGATGAGGAAGCCGCGCCCCAATCGAACACGCCTAGGAAGAATCACCGCAGGCTGGAGGTTGATATGATCGTCCGCGCGGAAGGTTGGTCGTTGCTTTCTCGTGCGTCGCTGATCGCCGGTGCATGCATCGCGCTCGCCGCTTGTCGCGGAGGATCACCGCTACCGGCGACTGCGCCGCCTGGCGCGCCGGATTCGGACAGCTCGATCGCACGCTCGCCCGCGGCGCACACGAGAATTCCGGTGACGCTGAATCTGCTCGTGCCGACCAGCAGGGCGTCGTCGCTGCGAAGGCTCGGCGAACGAAACCCGTTCTTCGTGGTGTTCGGGACGAAGGGCGCGAAGGTCGTCGCCTACGCGCACGGCGATCGAACGAAACCGTTGGCGGCCGTGGTTGCGAGTGTCCTAGGCAGCTCGCCGGTCTGCACGAAAGGTGCGGCGCGCGTCTGCTCGCTCACACTGTCGCTAAAAGCCACCGGTAAAGACGACTTCGTCATCACTACCTACGACCAATCACCCTCCGGCGGCGTGATCCCGGCGACGGCGAAGCAGCTGGCTGCCGGCCTCGAGGTCAAGAAAATCGGTCCGAAAGGCAAGACGTTCACGGCCGTAGTCGGTGGTGTCGTTGCCAGCACGTCGCTTTACCTCTCGCAAGGTGCAGTCTCAAGCATCGACGCGACGACGTTTTCGGCGAATGTTGTGGCTCGCGACGTAGACGGAAACGCGATCGTCACCGGCTTGTACAAAAGCGCGACGGGAGCGCCGGTCGACGTAACGCTCGGCTCCAGCGCCGCCGGCGGCACGTCATTTAGTTTCAATCCAGCCAGTTTCTCATCGGCTGCAAGAGGGCTCGCGGTGACAGTAAACTATAAGCCGTCCGGCGTCACCGGCGCAGAAGTGCAGAATGGATTCACCACCGCCCTTAGTGCAACTGCAAACAACGGCGCGACTCCGGGAACCGCGACCTTTGCGGCACTGGCTCCCCACATCACCGAGTTTACAACGCCAACCGCAGCCAGTGAGCCGCAAGAAATGACCCGGGGAAGCGATGGCGCGATCTGGTTCACGGAGTACTCCGTCGGCAAGATCGCGCGGATTCCGACCAATGCGACGAGCGGTACGCAAATCACGGAGTTTGCTACGTCCTCGGCCACAAGCTTTCCGTTTGGCATCGTGAGCGGTCCGGACGGTCAATTGTGGTTTACGGAGCAGAACGGCAACAAGATCGGTCACATTCCGGTGACCGCGACGAGCGGTGCGGATATCTCCGAGATCACTCTTCCGACCGGGGGCAGCTTCCCAACCGGCATTACGGCCGGATCGGACAATGCTTTGTATTTTACGGAGCAAAGCGGAAACCGAATTGGGCGTATACCGACGAACGCCACCAGCACATCGGCCATCACGGAGATCACGTTGCCGCCTTCGGCACCGTTTGCCATGAATACGGCCGCGGACGGTACCATATGGTTTACAGAGACAGGTGGTGCGGCAAGCAGCGTCGCCCACATGCCCGTAGGCGCGACGATGGCGTCGCAGATCACGTCGATTGCCCTGCCAACTGCACTTAGTGCTCCGCTAGGAATCGCGCCGGGGACCGCCGGGACGATGATCGTTTCAGAGCTAACCGGCCACAAAATTGCGAGCGTACCGTTGGGAGCAACCAGCAGCGCGCAAATTTCGGAGTTCAGTGCGGGAACGGCGAATCCGGAACAAGTGGTCCTTGGCCCAGACGGAGCGATTTGGTTCGCCGAGACCAACGCCAACAAAGTCGGACGAATCGCAACCGACGGCACGCTACTCGAATTTACGGTGCCGACGATCGGGGCGACGCTTAACGGTATCACGACCGGTCCGGATGGCGCCATTTGGTTTGCCGAAACGAACCAGGGCAAGGTCGGCAAGATTCAATAGTCTAGAACCTCAGACGCCGCCGGACCCTGCGATCGCATTATTTCCGAAACTTGATTCCGGCTTTTTGAACTTCTTGATACGGGAGCAGCCAGACCAGCGACTCGTCGTGTAAGTCGACGACTTGAATGCGGTTGCCCCACGGGTCGCGGAAGTCGCAGCGGAATCGGGTCCCGAGTTTGATATTGTATTTCGACGTCAACTTCTCACGGACTTCGGCGATCTGCGCTTCGTCACGCACCATCAGCCCGAAGTGTCTCACCCGATCCGGACGAACTTCGTCGACTTCAAAGATCGCGAGAAACTGATGCTCGCCCAGCTTGAAGAACGCATCACCCTCACCTTCGTCCAACTTCTGCAGCCCGAAGACGTCTTCGTAAAACGCGACCGCATTCTCGATGTTGTCGACCTCGATCGCAATGTGGTTGATTCCATAAACGTGAACGCTCATAACGCCCTTCCAAATCGCTCGAATGTCCGCCTTGGTTGCAGTCGAGGGTAGGCGACTCCGCCCGGCCTCCAAGTCTGACTACCGCGCGACCTCCGTTGCGACCATAATTTCCGTAATATTCCCGCCGCCCGTTATCGTCACCATTTGACTCTGGTCTGGTGACGAGAAGACGCCGGCAATTTTTTTGCCTGGCGCACCCATGTCGCGTTCCCAGTCAGCCGGCAGGTGCGCCGTGTACCAGGCGGCGACCGTGGGGCCGTCATCTTTGGTGTCGTAATATTCCACGTTCGTTGTTTTGCTGCCATCGTGAAGAGATGTGCTCTGACCCGGGTTTTTGGTAGCGCCGGGATATACCGTGAGCGGGTTCGAGACGGCGGTGCTTGCGACCGCAGCGGGCGCATCGGTCGCAACAACCGACGCCTGGCCAGTATTGTTTGAGGTCGCTTTGGCGCAACCGCCCAACAGCGCGGCAACAACGAGTAACGGAAGAATATGTTTATGCATCACGTTTGCTATATTGGCTGTGCGTGGATAACGACTTTGCCGCCGTCGGGCACGATATCCACCATGGCGCGCGGTGTGCTGCAGATGTACTCGATGGCGGTCTGTGATCCGGATGTGAGCACGGAACGCCGGCACGCAGCGGGAAGCTTAGATCGATACCAGCGATCGATCGTCGACATGGAGTCGCTGGATTCACCGACGTACCCGGGTACAGTCGCGCTGCCGGATGAAATCGTCGTCGCGTGCGGGTAGATGGGAAAGTCCGCAAAACTCGCCGCGGCAGCAGCCGGCGATTGCGCGCCGGCCGCGAAAACGGCGGCAAGAGCAAGCAGAAGAACTAGCGATTTGTTTCTCATTGCCTGAAGGTAACAAACGCCCGTGCCTAAGGCGTGCCGCTCGCGCAAAAGCGAGCTTGCTAGCGAGCGCTTGCCAGCGCTGCGGACGTGACGTCGTCGGCCGGAAAGAACGTCTCGACCGAAAGCTCTTCTATGGTGATATCGCGCGCCGTTCCGAACGTTGTCACCGTGCTGAGGAAGGTCAACACACGATCGCCGACCCGGACGCGCAACGGGACGAAGAGCGAAAACTCGTCCCGATCGTAAGCGTCATCCGAATGGCCTTCGTACGTGAACGCCAGTAGTTCGCGGTTCAGCTCGATAAGTTTCTGATTCTGCGTCAGCTCGATCTCACGCTTCAGTCGTCCGAGCAGGTGCGCGCGCCACTCGTCGAGGTTCACGATGCGCGACGCTAAGCCGCGTGGATGCAATCCCAAGCGCAACGCATTAACCGGCGGCGCGAGCAAATCTTCCGGCAAGTCCGCCGTGAGTAGCTGGAGTCCGCGATTGGCCCCGACGACATTCCACTCGCGATCGATTGCGATCGCCGGAAACGGCTCGTGCGCGACCAGCAGCTCCTGCAAGGCACCCTGGATCTGCGTCATACGCTCCGATTCGAGCGGCGTTTGTTCGTACGGCGGCGCATACCCCGCCGCCAAGAGTAACCGGTTCTGCTCGCGCAGCGGCACTTGCAGTTCCTCGGCAAGCTGCGCGATCACGTCGCGGCTTGGGAGCGACCGCCCGGTCTCAATAAAACTCAGATGCCGTGGGGAGATGCCGGCTTGCAGCGCGAGCCCCATTTGGCTGAAGCGCCGGCGCTCGCGCCACTCGCGTAAAAGGCCGCCGATAGGAGTCATGGCGCCATTTTAGTATCTGCGGCGTATCCCCAGCGACTACCTCGGACGTAATCGCCAAGGCCCGCGCGATGCGGCATGATACCGGCATGCCATACATTACATCACACGACGACACGAAGCTCTTTTACAAAGATTGGGGCACCGGATCCCAGACGGTGCTGTTCGTGAACGGCTCAAACATCCACTCCGACTTCTGGGAAAGCCACATGGTGCAACTCGCCGACCGCGGCTTGCGCGCAATCGCGTACGATCAGCGCGGCCATGGCCGCTCCGACCAGCCGGGCCACGGCTTCGAATTCGACTGGCTCGCCGACGACCTCGCAAGCTTGATCGACCGGCTAAATCTACGCGACGTCACCCTAGTCGGTTACTCGAACGGCGCCGGAGTGGTGGCGCGCTATCTCTCGCGCCACGGTGCGGGCCGCATCGCCAAGACCGTCCTGATCGCGCCTACGACGCCATGCATCGTGCGCCTGCCGGATAATCCCGACGGTTTCGACGACCAGTATTGGGAATCGCTGATCGACGCAACGATCGCCGATCGCCCCACGTTCTACCGCACCTTCGTCGACTCGTTCTTCGGCAAGCCCGTCAGCCCAGAAGTAGAAGCGCATATGCTCGCGATGGCAATCGGCATCCCACTAATCTCGACGGTCGGAATCACTCGAGCCTTAGCGACTGAAGACTTCCGCCCCGACATGCCGGCCTTCACAATGCCGACGCTGATCGTTCAAGGTGAAAAGGACGCAACGCCGCTGGAACTCACCGCAATCAAAACGGCAAACGCCATCCCCGGCTCGATCCTAAAAGTCTACGAACGCGCCGCCCACGCGCTGCCAATCACGGACAAGGCCCGTCTGCTCGAAGATATCCTTGAGTTCGTCGCGACGGCTGAAGCCGCTACCAGTTCTCCATCGACGTTTCGAACGGCGGTACTTTGAATGCCGTGCCGCACGAATCCGATGCGATGTTCTTCGCGGAGTCGGCCTCAATGAAGGCGATCATTAACCGCTCGGTGCACGTCGTGTCGACCCCGTGGCCCGCTCCCCGGACAATCACGAGCTTGGCGTTCGGAAGGGTCGCGAGCGCGCGCTGCGCGTAGCGCGGCGGCGTAACCGGATCGTCGGAACCGTTGACCATGAGAATCGGAACGCTGCTGCGCAGAGGATCGTTGAAGGCTGCTGGCATCGGATCGACCTTCCAGATCGCGCATGCGTGCCGCTCGGCGCGTATGCGCAAATCGCCGGTGAACGAGTTGGCTGCCTGTTGCTGCACATTGGTGTCGGAAAGAAACGGGTCGAACTCGGCGCAGCGATACGCCAGGTTCGATCCGGCATCTTGTCCCAGCGCGAGGAACTGCGACCATAGATCGACCATTTGACCGAGCGGCACATAATTGCCCCGGTAGGCTTGCTGAATGATGTACGGCAAGAACGCAGCGGTTTCGGGGGCGTACAAGTTCTCGCGGACGCGATCGACGAACACTTCTTTCGAAAGGGACACCGTCTCGAGGCGTTTCGTTTTTGGGTTGCGCACCTGCATCCTCACGGGGCCTGCGTCGAATCGATGAAGCACGGCGTCGAACTCCATGCGGAACTTCGGAAAGCGCTCGCGGCATTTCACATTGGCCAAACATTTCGCAACCAGATCGTCGAGCGCGGTCTGTGCGCCGTCGGGCGCACCGGGAAGAGGCTCGAAATGCGGAGGCACGATCCCTTCGAGAACCGCGCTGCGTACGTGTGCTTCGTGCCGGCGAATATAGATGAACGAAAAGAACGAACCGTACGATCCCCCGTACAACACGAGCTTTCGATAGCCGAGCGCCTCGCGCACGGCGTCCAGATCGTCGACCGCGTTATTCGTGTTGTACTGACTGGGGTTGCTGGTTCGTGCGTATCGGTGGTAGCAGCCGGAGATGATACCGTCGCTCCAAATCTGCAAAAAGTATGCCGGCATGTCGCTATACGGCGAAATGTTGCAGTGCGTCGGATTCGAAACGCCCATGCCGCGATTGTCGACGAAGACCACATCGTAGTTCTTTCGGAACGCCTTCAAAACGAGATCGTGATCGTCGGCAATCCACGCCGCGTCGACCACGGTCGGCTGGCCGGGGCCGCCTTCGATGAACGCGATCGCGTCGCCGCGCGGATGCGGCGCTTTCAACACCGCGACGCCGAGCTCGATGATGCGCCCCGAACGGGCGGCGCGATTTTCGTACACGCCGAACGTACCGCAGAGCGCAGGAACGTTCATTTTTCCGAGGATGCACGGCTTCACCGATAATCCGAGCTTCGGTTCGACCGCGCCACCTGCCGCCCCGGTGGTCGAGAGCAGCACGAGCGTCGCTAGCGCAAACATCAAAACCCGCATCCGTTCAACTTTGACGCCCGGCGCCGGAAGTCCGCGCGTGGAGGCTCGAGCGGACCCGGTCGCTTCAGAGAGAAATCTTCGACCCAACATGAAAGTTGAGCAAAGCGGTTCTCGAATTGACCTTGATGAGTTTTTGAAGCGTCCGACTATCGCGAATCTCTCCACAGTGTCACCGAACGGCCCTTGCGCGTCGCCTGTATGGTTCTTGTGGGAGGATGACGCGATTTGGCTTATTGGTTCATCGCACGATAGCTTTCCGAAACGAATCGAGGCCGATCGGCGCTGCGCGCTTGGGTTCGTAGACTTTAATTTAAACGCAGGCTTCTTGCAACATGTCGGGATGCGAGGAATCGCGGTGGTTGTTGTCCTGGATCCGGAACGTCTGTATCGGCTGCTCAGGCGCTATCTGGGTCCCGATCGAGATCAATGGAATCAGCGCTTCCGGGAAGACGTAATCGACAGGCTAGACCTGATGATCCGATTCGATCCGGACACGGTTGTCGTTAGGGATCAATCCTATTTTAAGTAGGCGCTAGCCCTAGGGTTACCTCTCTTCACTACGGCGTCGATCCATTCTAGCGACCGCTCGCTAGCTAGCCCTGGAGCGGCTCTGGAGGCATAACCTGCCACGATTAGAGGAGCTGCTTGCCTCTCCTGATAACGCCTATCTCTGAGCCGAATTACCACCTTCTAATTGGAGATATGATGGTGTCAATTCAATCTTTCAGCGCTCGATTATTCGCACGTTCGTCACTGATTGCCGGCGCGTGCTTGGTGCTAGCGGCTTGTCGCGGTGGGTCGTCGTTGCCGTCCTCCGCTCAAGGAATTCCCGCTGCCGGATCGGCTGCGCGCGGAACATCGCCGCATGCAAGCATTCCGGTAACGGTGAATCTCGTCGTGCCGACTGGTAAAGCGGCATTGCGGCGCGCGCTCGGCGAACGCAGCCCGTTCTTCGTGGCGCTAGGAACCAAAGGCGCCAAGGTCGTTGCCTTCGCGCACGGCGATCGAACGACGCCGCTCGGGAGCGTCGTGGCCAACGTCGCCGCCAACTCGTCGATATGCACGTCAGGTGCTGCGCGCGTCTGTGCGCTCGCGCTGTCGGTGCAAGCCGCCGGCAAAGACGACTTCGTCATTACGACCTACGACCAGTCCCCCTCCGGGAACGTGATTCCCGCCACGGCCAAACAGCTCGGCGCAGGCGTCGACGTGAAGAAGATCGGCAAGAATGGCAAGACGATCACCGCCGTCGTCGGCGGCGTAGTTGCGAGCACGTCGCTGTTCCTATCGCAAGGTGCGGTCTCGAGCATCGACGCGACGCAGTTTTCGGCGATCGTGGTCGCTCGCGATGCGGATGGAAACGCGATCGTGACCGATCGGTACGAAAGCGCGACGGGAACGCCGGTCAAAATCGCACTCGGATCGAGCGGCGGCGGTACGTCGTTTCGATTCAATCCGAACAATTTCTCAACCGCGGCGAAAGGGCTGAAGGTAACCGTAAACTACAAGCCGTCAGGCGTCACTGGCGCCCAGGTGCAGAACGGCTTCTCCACGGTTCTCAGTGCGACGGCTAGCAACGGCGCAACGGTCGGCACTGCCACCTTCGCGGCATTAGGGCTGAAGATCACCGAATTTGCTACGCCGACCGCGCTTAGTGGCCCAGTCTTCATGACTCCCGGCAGCGACGGTGCGATCTGGTTTACGGAGCTCGGCGCCAACAAGATCGCCCGGATTCCGACTAACGCAACCAGCGGCACGCAGATTACCGAGTTTGCCGTCCCAACGGCCGGATCTGAGCCGTATGCCCTCACGAGCGGTCCCGACGGTCAGGTGTGGTTCGTGGAGGTCAACGGCAACAAGATCGGTCACATTCCGGTCACGGCGACCAGCGGTTCGGATATCTCCGAGATCGCTCTTCCGACCGGCAGTAGTTTTCCGATTGGCATCACGGCCGGATCGGACAACGCCCTGTATTTTTCGGAGGAAATTGGAAATCGCGTTGGGCGCATTCCAACGAACGCGACCAGCACGTCGGCCATTACGGAGATCACGCTGCCGGTCGCCGGTTCATTCCCGGCCGGCATGGGCACGGCCGCGGACGGCACGATCTGGTTTACCGAACAAGCTGGTGCGGTCAACAGCGTTGCCCACATGCCCGTTGGTGCGACGTTGCCATCGCAGATCACCGCGTTCCCAATTCCCACCGCCGCTGGTGGACCGTTTTGGATCGCGCCGGGGGCCGCCGATTCAATGATCGTTTCCGAGCAGACCGCCAAAAAGGTAGGCAGCATACCGCAGGGAGCGACCGGCACGGCACAAATCACGGAGTTCAGTGTGGGAGCGAGCGAACCATATCAATGCGTGCTTGGTCCTGACGGAGCCATTTGGTTCGCGGAATTCAATACCGGCAAGGTCGGGCGCATCGCGACCGACGGCACGCTGCTCGAATTCACACCTCCGACGGCAGCGCTCGTTACCGGCATTACGACCGGTCCCGATGGTGCCATTTGGTTCACCGAAGAAAGCCAAGGCAAGATCGGCAAGATTCAATAGCGTCCACCTTCCCGGAGTCGCTTTCTAATTGGAGATATAATGGTGTTGATCCGATTCGCTTATATTCGTTCGCTAGTCGCTCGTTCGTCGTTGGTTGCAAGTGCGTGCCTTGTGCTTGCCGCCTGCCGTGGCGGGACGTCGCTGCCACCGGCCGCCCAAAGCATGTCCGATTCTGCGTTGTCAGCCACGCATGCAGCAAAGCCGCATGCGGGGATTCCGGTAACGGTGAACCTGGTCGTGCCGACCGGTAAGGCGGCATTGCGTCGCGCGCTGGGCGAACGCAGCCCGTTCTTCGTGGCGCTCGGAACCAAAGGCGCCAAAGTCGTTGCCTTCGCGCACGGCGACCGAACGACGCCGCTGGGAAGCGTGGTGGCTAACGTCGCCGCCAACTCGTCGATATGCACGTCAGGTGCTGCGCGCGTCTGTGCGCTTGCGCTGTCGGTGCAGGCGGCCGGCAAAGACGACTTCGTCATTACGACCTACGACCAGTCACCTACCGGCAACGTGATCCCCGCCACGGCGAAACAGCTCGGTGCGGGCGTCGACGTGAAGAAGATCGGCAAGAATGGAAAGACGATCACCGCCGTCGTCGGCGGCGTAGTTGCGAGCACGTCGCTCTTCCTGTCGCAAGGTGCGGTCTCAAGCATAGACGCAACGAAATTCTCGGCGATCGTGGTGCCCCGCGACGCCGATGGAAACGCGATCGTCACCGACTCGTATGAAAGCGCGACGGGAACCCACGTCAAAATCACCCTCGGCTCGAGCGGCAACCCGTCATTTCGATTCAGCCCGAATAACTTCTCCTCCGCGGCTAAAGGGCTCGCGGTAACCGTAAACTACAAGCCTTCAGGCGTCACGGGTGCGCAGGTGCAGAACGGCTTTTCGACCGTGCTAACTGCGACGGCCAACAATGGCGCAACGGTCGGCACCGCAACGTTCGCGGCATTAGCGCCCCACGTCACCGAGTTCACTACGCCGACCGGGGGTAGTGAGCCGATCATCATCACGCCGGGCAGCGACGGTGCGATCTGGTTCACGGAAATCAGCGTCGGCAAGATCGGACGGATTCCGACCAATGCGACCAGCGGTACACAGATTACCGAGTTTGCGATCCCGACGGCCGCTGCTCAGCCGTTTGGCATCACGAGCGGCCCGGACGGCCAGGTGTGGTTTACGGAGGAAGCCGGTAATAAGATCGGCCACATTCCGGTGACGGCGACGAGTGGATCGGACATCTCCGAGATCGCTCTCCCGACCGCTGGCAGCGTACCGACCGGCATCACCGCCGGCTCGGACAACGCGTTGTATTTCACGGAGCAACCCGGGCGAGTCGGGCGCATTCCGACGGACGCCACCAGCACGTCGGCCATTACCGAGATCACGGTGCCAGGAGTCGGCTCGACGCCTTTCGCCATGAGCACAGCGGCGGACGGCACCATTTGGTTTACCGAATCCAATGCCAACAGCGTTGCCCGAATGCCCGTCGGTGCGACCCTCCCGTCGCAGATCACATCGATTACGATGCCTACGGCGGGTAGTACGCCCTTAGGAATCGCGCCTGGGACCGCCGGTTCGATGATCGTTTCCGAGCTCGCCGGCCGTAAAGTGGCGAGCGTACCGTTAGGCGCAACTACTACGCCGCAAATCACAGAGTTTAGCACGGGAACGGCGGAACCATACCAAACGGTGCTTGGGCCCGACGGAGCGATTTGGTTCGCCGAGGTCAGCGGTGGCAAGATCGGGCGCATCGCAACCGACGGGACACTGCTGGAATTCGCGGTGCCGACGGCTTCTGCTGAACCCACCGGCATCACAACCGGTCCGGACGGTGCCATTTGGTTTACCGAGTTTGCTCAAGGCAAAGTCGGCAAAATTCAGTAGACCAAAAAAACCGTAGCATATACATCTGCGTCATCTCCTAGAATACTAGTTGACACGATCGCCCCGCAGGTGTAGTATCAACTAGTATTCTAGGAGATGAGATGCCCCGGAAGAAATCGCTCGTCCTTACCGACCACGAACTGCGCCTGATGGAAGTGCTATGGGAGAAGAAGCACGCCACCGTCTCCGAGGTCACCGCGGCGCTCGCGCCGCCGCAGCTCGCATACAATACGGTGCTCTCGACCATGCGGACGCTCGAACAAAAAGGCTACGTCGCGCATGAGGAGACCGGACGCGCCTTCACCTACCGCCCGTTGGTCGAGCGCGGCGCCGCGGCCAAGTCCGCCGTGCGGCACGTGATGGAGCGCTTCTTTCAAAACTCACCCAACGCCCTCGCCGTCACCCTTCTCGACGACGTCCCATTAAGCGACCCTGATCGCGAACGCGTTCGGGCCCTTCTCGAGCGCAAAACGAAAGGCCGCAAATGATGGCCGTCTTCGCACATGCCGCCCTCGCAATCTGCGCTGCAGCGTTCGGCAGTCTCTGGGAAGGCGTCCCGATCGTCGCCGCCGTCTGGCTGGCCTTGCGTTTCCTTCCGAATCTGGGAGCCGCAACGCGTTACGCCGTCTGGCTTTGCGCGTTCGCTGCGCTACTCATCGTCCCAGCGCTCACCGTTTGGGCGACCGCGCCCCGCAGCGCCGCAACAACCCTCGAAATCATGCAAGTTGACGCAACGTCTACCCATACGGAGCCGGCACCGCAAGCAAGAGCGAACCACGTTATCGCCGTCGCGCACCAACCGCCCGCAGAGGAAACCGCGCTCCCGCCGCTTCCCGCGTCGCAACCGGTACCCGCTGCCGCCGGTCGCATCGACATCCCGCAAGGCCTCGCGATCGCCGTCGCAATCGTCTGGATACTCGCAGCGTGCATGCGCGCACTCTTACTCTTACAAGACCTGCGCGAACTGGCCGCACTGCGCCGCAGCGCCGAGCGCTGGTCGAGCGCGGACGGCTATCCCATCCTGGTTTCGAAGACGATCCGCGTTCCGCTCGCCGTCGGCTTTCTCCATCCCGCCGTGATTCTGCCGGCACCGCTCACCGACGAACTTTCGCAGAAGGCCGTCGACGCGGTTGTCGCGCACGAAGTCGCACATCTTCGCCGCTTCGATGTGTGGACGAACGCCTTCGCACGCGTCATCGAAATCTTCACCATCCTCAACCCGCTCGCGTGGTTCGTCGTCCGCCGGCTCTCAATCGAGCGCGAAATTGCGTGCGACGACTGGGTCGTCGCGAAGTCCGGCGGTGGCGAAACGTTCGCCCGTACGTTGGCAACGCTCGCCGGCCGCACGTGCGCCCGCACCCCGCTCGCCGCACCAAGCGCGCTCGGCTCCCGCCACGCCGTCGTTGAGCGCATCGAGCGCCTCCTCGACGCCGGCCCGCGTCGTCTGCGCCCGTCGCTCTCCGCACTCGGCGGCGTGCTGGCGTTCATCGCGATCGCCGCCTTCGTTCTGCAATCGGTTTCACCGGTGTTCGCGTATGCGCCGCGGAGCATCGCAACAGCCGCGAACTCCGGCAGCGTGCAGGTAGCGGGCACGTGCCCCGTCCCAAGTCGCCCGATCCAACTTTCATCCAGCATGGGCTTTCGAATGGGCGCCGGGCCGCCGCCGCGATGGTATCCGGCGGAAGACGCCGCCAAGATCGTCGCGCGCTTCACATCGGCAAACGTCGCGGTCGTCGATCTCACGACGGATGCGTCCGGAACGCCGCACGTCGCAGTCGTTTCGACGCCGCCATATCCCGGCATGGCCGATTTCGTGAAGAACGTCTTTATGCGTGACAAGTACGAGCCCGCGCTGCAGAACTGCGTCGCCATCGCGTCGACCGTCCGGACCGCCCTTCGCATTGAGAAGCCGCAAGCAGATTCGCTCACAATCGTTGCGCCCTCGTACCCGGATGGCTGGAGCGCCGCGCACCCAACGGCATGTAAGGTTCCCAACTTGCTCCACACCGGCGTGCCCGCATTCCCCAGCTCCGTCACCGATTTCTCGGTCACGGCGAAGGCCAAGACATCGGCTCGCGTCACGGTCGACGCCTCGGGGCGGGTGACGAATGCGACGATCCTTGTATCGACTGATCGGCCGGCATTCGACAATGCGCTGCTCCAAGCCGCGCGAACCGCGAGCTATCCGCTCGCCGAAAGCACGGGATTTAAACCCGTTCGTCCGAGCAATGCCACGCTGGCGTGGAACGCCGCAAACGGATACTCGGTCTACTCGAAGTGCATGCCTAAGCCCGGCGAATACGTGTGGAACACGACCTTTCACCGGATCGTGCCGATCGGCGCTCCGGGAGCGTCGTTCGACATGATCGTGATGAGAATGGATTTTTAGGTAAGCAATGGTAAACGTACGACTCGCCGCTATCGTCATGTTGTCGATACTCGGAAGCGCTTGTGCGCGCCCAAATCAGGTTGCGACGCAACCAACTGCCTCGCCGGCTCCGGCCGTCACGGCAAACATCGACCCGCATGTTATGGCGGCTGCAAAGGGATTGCTCTTGGGCAGTCAACGCGGCGACGTCGACCGGACGATGCTCAGCAAACGCACCAACCTCCAGTTGACGCCGGACGTGATTCAGGGAGCGGCCAAGAGCCTCGCAGGGCTTGGGAAGCTCACCGGTTTCTCACTCCTGCGGTCGCGAATCGCGATCGGCCCGATGACTCATAAGCGTTACACGTACTACACGTTTCTGGCCACGTTCCAGAAGGATAAGATTCGCTGGTGGGTCGCCTTCGATCGCGAAGGCAAGGTTGCCGGAATGCTGTTTGCACCTTATGCCGTGCCTTTGAGCGAGCAGCAACTCATACCCGCTCTGCAAGCGCGGCTGCAAGGCGATGCGAAGGCCGGACGATTTGCCGGAGCGGCGTTGCTGGCCAGAGACGGAAAGACGGTGTTCGCACAAGCGTACGGACTCGCCGATCGTGCGAAGCACATTCCGAACACGCTTAACACGCGCTTCCGCATAGGATCGATGAACAAGATGTTTACTGCCGTTGCGGTGCTGCAGCTCGCGCAGGCGGGCAAAATAAATCTCGACGATCCTGTCGGAAACTACATCCCCGATTACCCCAACAAAGACGTCGCCACAAGAGTAACCATACACGACCTCCTTACGCACACCGGCGGCACCGGCGATATCTTCGGTCCAGACTTCACGAAGCATCGGCTCGAACTCCGTACCCTGAACGACTACGTAAGCCTTTATGGTAAGCGCGGCCTCAAATTTGCACCGGGCAGCCAATGGGAATACAGCAACTACGGTTTTATTCTGCTCGGCGTCGTCGTCGCGAACGTGAGCGGCGAGAGCTATTACGATTATGTGCGCGAGCACATCTACCAACCGGCGGGGATGACGGCATCCGGATCGGACCCCGAAGACCAGCACGTTCCCAACACAAGCATCGGCTACACCGATGACAAGGGCGTGTGGCGGCCCAACGTGGATTCTCTTCCCTATCGCGGAACTTCGGCCGGCGGTGGCTATACCACGGTGGAAGACCTCTTACGGTTTGCCAACGCACTGGAGAGCAACGCGCTCCTCGACGCGGCACATACGCAGCAGTTGACCGAAGGTAAAGTGGACGTTCCCGGCGCGCTGCCCGATGACAATGTACGCTACGCTTACGGTTTCTTCGACCAGCAACAGAATGGCGTGCGCTGTTTCGGCCACGACGGCGGCGCTCCGGGAATGAATGGTGCTCTGCAGATTTGCCCGGGACCAGGCTACACGGTAATCGTCCTAGCAAACGTGGATCCCCCCGCCGCTCAAGACATCGCCGATTTCGTCACGACGCGACTCCCGCCGTAACGACCGAACTCGCGGGGTCGCCTAACGTCACTTCGGGTGCTAAGATGGTATCCGATTCGCCGGTTTCGGCGCACAAGGAGCACCCATGCAACGTTGGACTTTTGCGGCGCTCGCCGCTTTACTCGCCGTTACCGCGTGCTCGGGAAGCAAGTCCTCGGGGGCTTCCGGAGACTCAGCGGCGCGGGGTGGCAGTCCGGCCGCAGCCCCTACCAACTCATCCGATTTTCCGCTGTATCAGGGCGCGACGGTTATTTCCTCGAATGATTTCAGTCAGAAAGTGGACGCGTCATCGGTGAAGATGGCCGGCGGGGCGCTATCGCAGGGCTCGGGCACGTATGCCGGGCACGAAGTCGTTGCCGAAACCAATGCGTCGCTCGACGATCTTGCAAAGTGGCTGACGGCTGCACAGACGACGCCGCCGCAGGGCTTCACCATCCCGGCCGGCGGCGCGCAAGTCGCCGCCGCACGCGAACAGGCCAAGAAGTATGGCATTGATTTCGTACCGTTCGTCAAAGATGAGAACGGCAAGAAACACGGCTACATCGTGATAGCGATGGATCCCTCAACGCTCAATGCCAAACTCGGCCCGACTATCGCCATGATCGAGAAGTTCCGTTCGCTGCCGGACGCCCTGAAAGGCCCCATCGACGGGCAACTGAAGCAGCGCATCGGCATCAGCGGCAGTGAAGCGCTCGATCCGGCGTCGCCGCTCGGCGCAGCGCTCACCGCGTATGACGAGGTAAAATCAACGAACAGCCGCGCGATCGTCGTAGTGGATGCGGCCAAGCAATGACGCGCGAGATGGTTACGCCGGCTTCTCCGACGTAATCGTCAGCGTCTGCGGGTTGACGCTGTAGTTCCCGGCAGCCACTAGATTATTGGGGCGCGCGCAGATGACGCTCTCGTTGGGCCCGTAAATCACCACCAGGTTCGGCTGACCACAAGGCGTCTGAGTGAGCTGATAGCTTTGCAGCAGCTTCGCGCCGGGACTGCTTTGCTGCACTTCGTACGACGATACCGTCGCGTTATTTGCCGTCACCGAGCCATACGCGGCCGCGGACGCCGCTCCAAGCGCAAACGCTCCCCAGAAGCCGCCGCCGTAGTACGTCGGGGCAGGGTACCAAACGACCCCGCCATTCCAGCCCCATGCGGGGCCGCGGTAATACACGGGGTTGGTGACGACTGCCCCCCGATAAACGTAGCCGTTGCTCGCGGACGTCGACGCGTGATATGTCTGCCCCCACGCGTTGGTTGCCGTGGTCGAACCATTGTATGTGCGGTTATACGCGTTACCGGAACCCGACGTATTATACGAGCCGTACGGCCCTTGCCCGCTGCCGCTATGATTGTAATTCCCTGAATTTACGTTACCCGTAGTGCTTCCGCTGCGGCTCGCGTTTGGCCCCGAAGCGCTCGTACTGTGATACGCGTTGCCGGTGTTGAAATTTTGCCCACCGGAGCTGGTTCGGTTGTAGGCACCGTTCGTTGCAGTCGTCGTCCGATTGTATCCATTGGCGGTGCTGTTTACGGTCGTCGTACGATTCGTGCCGTTGGGACCCGTGCTCGAGTGGCTGCCGCTCTGGGGCGCTTGCCGGGTCGCCGTACTGCCGCCCTGCATCTGAAAACCGCCGGTCTGGCGCGGTGCGCTCGCGTGTGCTCTTTGAGCGGCAGCAATCTGAGGGGAGAATGCTATCGCGAGTGCGATCGCGGCGAATTGCCGACCGTTCATTTTGCCGCCTCGTCAACAGTGCCTGTAAGCGAAACGGTTTGTCCGTTCTTGGTCGACACCGCCATTAACACGCCGTGCGGCGGTATATGTGCAGACGTGTCCGACATGGGTTGCTCCGCCTTAGTCGGGTTGAGCCACACCGTACCGGAAGACAGCGGGAAGTGAACCGTCTTGCCGTTCTGATAGAGCGTCGCATCGTAGGGAAGACACCGAATGAGCTCGCCGACCTTGGAGCACGCGGCCTTGCCGATAACCAGCGTGCCCACACCGTCACTCGACGTCAGCGCCATTTCCTCGTCGCGTATGCGGATGAAGACGTCCTTGTAGATTTTCATCGTACCGTCACTCCGTTCGATCGTGGCGGTTCCAGTGGCACGTGCAGGCGCGGATACCAAACCGAAAGTACCCGCGATGGCGACGATCGCAAGAAGCTTCATACGCTGATTCTAGCGCCGAGCAAGGCGCTTTTACAATCTCAAGACGCCGCTGCGATTACAGGCAAGCAACTGAGCGCCCCTATGCTTTATCTATTTTGCACTGCCCGGCGATCCCGGATGCGCTTCAAACTGGCAGATTGCGCCGCGGATCGTCGCGCTGCCGCTCATCTTCTGACCGTTCATCGCTCCTTTGAACGTGACGTTCCTGATGATCAGCGTTACGTGGTGGCTGCTCACGCCCCCACTGACGGAAACGTTGTGCGCGTTCGCAAACGGGCTGTCCGGCTTGACCGAGATGTCACCGGCGGGTGCCCATGGTTTCGGCCGCGTTTCACCGAACTGCGCCGAATGAAACCAACGGTACGATTCACCGTCGAGCTCGACATCGCCGACGGCAAGCTCCACGACTTCGAGCGCATCGCACAAACGATGGCCGACCGCACGAAGGCCGAACCGGGTGCACTCGAATACGATTTCTACGTCAGCGACGACCGCAAGCGCTGCCGGCTCCTCGAAGCCTACACCGATGCCGAAGCTGTGCTGGCGCACCTGAAAGGCCCCGTGGTCCAAGAACTCGTGCCGCAACTGTTGACGACCTCCAGCCTAACCCGCTTCGAAGTCTACGGCGATCCCGGTGCCGAGGCAGCACAAATCCTTGCCGGACTCGGCGTAGCGATTTACAACCGCTTACACGCTACGCGCTAGCGAAAAGGAACCTATGCGATGCGACTGCTTTCGATGGCGATGTTAACCGCCGTCACCCTTTGCACCGCGCCGGCCGCTGCGTCGCAAACCTCCGATTCGCTCCTGAACGCTGATCGAGCCCTCGCGGCACAAAGCCACGCAATCGGATTCGTCGCCGCGTATTCAAAAGCAATGGCACCGGACGCGCGCAAATTCGACGAGCAAACGATGCCGGCGATCGGCAGTCGAGCCATCCTAGCAGTCATGGCAAAGTACCCGCCGGATCTCATCCTCGATTGGACTCCGCAAGAAGCCATCGTCGCCGACAGTGGAGAACTCGGCTTCACGTGGGGCACGTACGTCGCGACGTTTCACAACAAAACCGGCAAGCTCATCACGACATACGGAAAATACATGGACGTCTGGCGCCGCCAACCCGACGGAACGTGGCGCTGGATCGCCGACATGGGGAACGACGACCCGCCGCCCACGCCATAAGCCGAACTACGGTACTGAAGCGGCTAACCGAAACCCGACGCCGTTGTAACGATCGCCGGTCTTGCCGCCGTTGCGTGTCGCCGCTCGCAAAAGCCACGGCCCGTCGTACCACGATCCGCCGCGATAGAAGTGCGACGTGCATTTCCCCGTCATCCACGCACTCCCGTCGGCCGGTGCGCCGTCGTAGCCCTTGTGCGCGCAATCCGACGTCCACTGCCATACGTCCCCCAGCATGTCGTACAACCCCCACGCATTGGGTTGGAACGAGCCAACCGGCGACGTATACACATACCCATCCGCGCAAGCGCGGTTGATATCGGGCTCTTGTGGAAACTTCTTACCGTAGGTCAGAGAAGACCCATTCGCATACGTGCACTGCTGCGCCGAATCGTCGCCCCAGTATCGCGACGTCGTCGTCCCCGCACGCGCCGCATATTCCCACTCGGCTTCGGACGGCAGGCGAAACGTCCGGCCCATTTTCTGCGAATACCATCGAGCGTAGGCATCCACGTCCGCGAGACTCACGCAGACGACCGGGTCCCGATCGGTCTGATCGAATCCCGGGCTCTGCCAACTCGCCGTCGCGACCATCGCCCACGTAAATCCGTCCCAGACGTTACAACCCGTGGAAACATACGCCGTCGCCGAAACAAACGCGGCAAATTCGGCTCGCGTAACGTCGCGCTTTGCTAGCAAGAACGACGGAACCGAAACCGCGTGCGGCGGATACTGCAGCGCGGCGAACTCCGGCGCCACTTTATCGCGCGTCGCATCCGCAGGAGTGGATCCCATCATGAAATGCCCTGCCGGTATCACCGCCAGATCGTCCACGTCCGAAGGCGCGGCGATCCCACTGCCTCCGAATAGGCATAGCAACGTGCAAGCGATGAAAGCGATACGGCACATGGACCTCTTCTTAGACTTTTCTCGAGGCGTTCTTTCGGCTCACACAAAGAAGGAAGCCCGCGCTCGCATCGGTATGATCCTCGCGGGGTATAGCGTCAGAGGGTATCGCAGTACGCCGTGGAGGTTCGCCGATGAACGATGAGCAGCGCCTTCGTCAGGTCGAGGACGCCTTTCGGCAGATGGACCGCTTGATCGACGCGCTTCCGGATCATCCGGAAGACCACGAGCGGATCGCTTCGCAGGTTGCCGCCTGGCAGCAACGGATTCGCGAACTGGAGCTGCGGCGGCCGGCGCGTTGACGGCTCGCTTGGTCGCCTGTGAAGGTCACTTCAACCGAACGGGTAAAGTCAAAACGGTCATGCCCACGATCCGCGCGAAGCCGGCGACCCTCGAAATCGAGGCCGCCGATGCCTATTGCCGAGCCCTTACGACCGGCCACTATGAGAATTTCTCCGTCGCATCGGCCTTCGTGGGCGGGCGCAAACGGCTCGACCTCATGCGCGTTTACGCCTTCTGCCGCACCACCGACGACCTCGGCGACGAGCACCCCGGCTCGGACCCGATCGGCCGCCTGGAGCGCTGGCGCGCCGACCTGGCCGCGCTCTTCCAGGGCAACCAGCCTATCCACCCGGTCCTCATGGCTCTACGCGAAACGATCGAGCACTACAACCTGCCCTCGCAACCGTTCCTCGACCTGATCGCCGCCAACGTCCAGGACCAAAGCGTCAAAACATACGCGGACTGGCCGCAACTCGAAGCCTACTGCATGCTCTCTGCCGCGCCCGTCGGCCGCATGGTGCTCGGCGTTTTCGGCATCGACAACGCCCAAGCGCAGGCGCTCTCGGACGACGTCTGCATCGGTCTGCAACTCGCCAACCACGCGCAGGACGTTTCGCGCGATGCCGCGATCGGGCGCAGCTATCTGCTGCAATCCGAAATCCGGGCGGGCGACCCGGCCAACGCCGTCAAAGGTCTGGTCATGCGCGCACGCCACCTGCTCGACTCCGGCAAGCGCCTCGAACCGATGGCCCCCGGCGCGCTGCGCCTGCAGCTCGCGCTGTATCGACTCGGCGGTCTCGCCATCTGCGACGCCATCGAAAAAATCGGCTATCGCACCGACCGCACGCGCCCGAGCGTGTCGACCGCAACGAAACTCGGCCTGGCCCTGCGCGTGCCGTTCATGCTCGCCCGCGGCGCGAAACACGATGCTCCCGTGGCGGCCAACACGTGATCGCGCGCTTGCGCAGCGCCATCTCCGGCAGCACTTTGACCGAAACGGACCGCGAGGCCGCCGAACGCTTCAACCGCGAGATGGCCAAACGCGAAGCCAAGAACTTCTACTGGGGTTTCATCTCGCTGCCGCACGAACAACGTATGGCGATCTACGCGCTCTACAACTACGGCCGCATCCTCGACGATGAAGCCGACGATTCGACGTCTTCCGATTTGCCCGCTCGTTTGCAGCCCTATCGCGAACGCGTGAAAAAAGCCGTCGCCGGCCTCTACGGAGACGACGATCCGATCATGCAGATCCTCGGCGCGGCTACGCAGCGCTACTCCATTCCCGAACGCGAGCTTGCGATGCTGATCGACGGCGTCGAAATGGACAACGATAAGAAGCGGTATGCTAACTGGGAGGACCTGCGGGGCTACTGCTACCTGGTCGCATCCGTCGTCGGGCGCATGTGCGTGCGCATCTTCGGCTTCAGCGATCCCGTCGCACTCGAACGCGCCGACGATCTCGGTCTCGCGCTCCAGCTCACCAACATCCTGCGCGACATCACGGAAGACGGCGGCCTCGGGCGCATCTACCTGCCCCAAAACGAGCTTGCACAGTTCGGCATCGAAGAAGAAGCGCTGCTGCGCGGCGAGCCTGGCCCCGGCTGGCAAACCTTCATCGCAATGCAAACCGAGCGCGCCCGCAAACTGTTCGCGTCCGGCTACGAAGTCACGCGCTACATCCCGCGCCGCCCCGGTGCGTGCGTGCGCACGATGGCCGGCATCTACGAAGGCATCCTCAATAAAATCGCGCGTGACCCCTGGCTGCCGCTGCATCAACGAGCCGCCCTCGCGCCGACCGAAAAACTGCGCGTCATGGTGAAATCGTGGCTTTCCAGCGCATAGCCGTCGTCGGAGCAGGCCTCGCCGGCCTCGCCGCCGCGGTAGAACTCAAAGAGCTCGGCGCGCACGTCGAGCTCTTCGAACGCAGCCGCCTGCTCGGGGGACGTGCGACGTCGTTCGAAATCGACGGCATCGAAGTCGACAACGGTCAACACGTGTTCCTCGCGTGCTGCACCGCGTTCGTCGAATTCGCCCGGCGTGCCGGCTTTGCCGACAAGCTCAAACTGCAGCCGCGTTTTGAGGCGCTCGTGCTCGCACGCGACGGCACGCAAGGCCGTTTGCGCGCCGCATCGTTACCGGCGCCGTTCCACTTGCTCGCGTCGTTCGCAACTTACGCGCACTTGAGCACCGGCGCAAAGCTGCGCATCGCCCGTGCGCTTGCAAGCGCCATGTTCCGCACCACCGACGATGCGACGACCTTCGAATCGTGGCTCGTTCTGCGCCGTCAAACGCCGGAAACGCGCCGCGCGTTCTGGGATCCGTTCTTCATCCCCGCGCTCAACGCGCCGTTCGACCAAGTCTCGCTGGACGACGCGATGTTCACGATCAAAACCGCATTCCTCTCCAACCCTCGCGCCTCGCGCTTTGGCTTCTCAACCGTCCCGCTCGCGCACCTGGCCGCCGCAGCCGCGAAACAATTGGACGCGGTGCATCTATCGACCGCCGTGATGGGCATCGAAAGCGACGCGAACGGCGTGACGCTGCACTTGCCCGATAACGCCGCGCTGTCGTTTGACGCCGTCGTCCTGGCCGTGCCGCCGCGCGCCGTCGCCAAGATTCTCGGCGACCCGGAACGTTTCGGCGTACACGATCTCGACGGCTATCGACCGTTCCCAAATTCTCGACGTTCATCTGTGGCACGATCGCGGCGAGATCGGTTTCGATTTTGCCGCCGCGCTCGAATCGCCGTTGCAGTGGATCTTCGAAAAAGCCCCCGGCTATCTGAGCTGCAGCTTCAGCGCCGCCGAGGAATACATGCGCCTGCCCACCGCCGAACTCGAAGCCCTCGCCTGGAGTGAAGTCCAAACCTACGTCCCATCGATGAAATCTGCAAAACTCATCCGCAGCGCCGTCACCCGCAACCCCGAAGCGACCTGGTTGCCTAAACCCGGCGTCGTCCGCGCCCCCAACAAAACCACCGACCCCCGCGTCGCAATCGCGGGCAGCTGGACCAACACCGGCTGGCCCGACACCATGGAATCCGCGGTAAGGAGTGGGATAAACGCTTGCGTCATCCTGAGCGTAGGGAGCGAAGCGAACGTAGTCGCAGAACCGCGGAAATCACCAGCTGACCAAGGACAGCACGCTTCGCGTGCTTCCATTGAAACAGCAAGCGAAGTAAGCGCATGACCAGCAAAGAAACCCTCGATCGCGCCGCTAAGTGGCTGCTCGACACGCAGGACGAACAAGGCTGGTGGAGCGCCGAACTCGAGACCAACGTCACGATGACCGCGGAGCAAGTGTTGCTCTACCGCTTCCTCGGCTTAGACCTGACGAACGCGCGCAACGGCGCGATCGAACACATCCTCAAGAACCAGCGCAGCGACGGCTCGTGGGCGCTTTACTACGACGGCCCCGCCGACGTCAGCACCACCATCGAATCGTACGTTGCGCTCAAGGTCCTCGGCGTCTCCCCCGCAACGCCGGAAATGCAAAAAGCGCTGGCCTCGATCTACCGCGGGGGAGGCGTCGTCGCCGCGCGCGTCTTCACCAAGATCTGGCTCGCGCTTTTCGGCAAATACCCGTGGTCGGGCGTGCCATCGCTCCCACCGGAACTCGTCTACTTCCCCAAGTGGGTCCCATTCAATCTATACGACTTCGCGTGCTGGGCGCGCGGAACCGTCGCGCCGCTCACCATCGTCGTATCAAAGAAGCCGGTGCGCGAACTCGGCGTCGACATCAGCGAAATCATCGTCCCCGGCAGCGAACCCGAACTCACCCGCGTGCGCGGCAAAGGCTGGCTGATGTGGGTTGAAAAACTGCAAAAGTTCTACGAAGCCCTCCCATGGCAGCCGCTGCGCTGGGACGCCCAGCACCGTATCGCGCACTGGGTGATCGAACGCCAAGAAAACGACGGCAGTTGGGGCGGTATCCAGCCGCCGTGGGTCTACTCGCTGATCGCCCTCAACCTGATGGGCTACGACCTCGATCATCCGGTAATGAAGAAGGGCATCGACGGCTTCGCGCGCTTCACCATGCAAGACGCGAACCAAGGCTGGCGTTTCCTCGCGTGCATGTCGCCGGTGTGGGATACGGCCTGGGCCGTGCGCGCGCTCGCCTGGGCCGGCTTGCCGAAAACGCATCCCGCAATGATCCGCGCCGTCGACTGGCTGCTCGCCGAACAGATCCCCGACGACGCGCCGGGCGATTGGCGCGAGAAATGCAAGGGCGACGTCGGCAACGGCTGGGCGTTCGAGTTCGACAACGACGCCTATCCGGACATCGACGACACCACCATCGTCGTGCTCGCGCTCCTCGAAGGCGGCGATCGCGAAAAGATCGCAAGCTCCATCGAGCGCGCGACCAAATGGACGCTCGCGATGCGCTCCAAAAACGGCGCGTGGGCGGCATTCGATCGCGACAACACGCGCGAGATGCTTTACCGCATGCCGTTCTCGGATTTCGGCGCGATGATCGACCCGCCGACCGAAGACGTCACCGCCCACGTCCTCGAAATGCTCGCCGCGCTCAACTACGACGTCAACGATCCATATGTCGCGGGCGGCCTCAAATATCTCCGCGAAACGCAAAAACCGGGTGGTTCGTGGTTCGGACGCTGGGGCGTCAACCACGTGTATGGAACCTGGTGCGTCATCTCCGCACTCGGCGTGTTGAAAACCGGCGGCGACATGATAGAACGCGGCGCGAACTGGCTGCTCTCGATGGAGAACGCCGACGGCGGCTGGGGCGAAACGTGCCACTCGTACGTCGACGAATCGTTCGCCGGCATCGGCCCGAGCACGCCATCGCAAACCGCATGGGCCGTCAACGCCCTTCAGATCGCCGGCCTCGGCCGCCATCCCGCCGCCCAGCGCGGAATTCGACTTTTTGCGCGACCGCCAGCGTCCGGACGGCACGTGGGACGAGGAAGCCTTCACGGGTACCGGCTTCCCGCGCGATTTTTACATCAATTACCACCTGTACCGGCACGTTTTCCCCATGATGGCCCTTGCGACAGATGTCGCACTTACCGAGGAAACCTTTCCCACTAAGGAGCAGTTAACCACCCCATGAGCAACATGCCGGTCCAGCAGAAGATTGCCGTCGCGAAATACATCGCCGGCAAGACGTTGAAGCGTCAGTCGAAGTACCCGCTGGTGCTCGAACTCGAGCCGCTGCTGCAATGCAACCTTGCGTGCGCCGGCTGCGGAAAAATTCAGCACCCTACCGACATTCTGCGGAAGCGTCTCTCGGTTGAAGAGTGCATCGCGGCCGTGGAAGAGTGCGGCGCCCCAATGGTCTCGATCGCCGGCGGCGAGCCGCTGATCCACGATCAAATGCCGCAGATCGTCGAAGAGCTCGTAAAGCGCAAGAAGTTCGTCTTTCTGTGCACCAACGCGATTCTGCTCGAGAAGAAGATCCATCTCTTCAAGCCGTCGATCTACTTCGCGTGGATGATCCACATCGACGGCATGCAAGAGCGTCACGACGAGTCGGTGTGCCGCGACGGCACGTTCGACAAAGCCGTCGAAGCGATCAAGGTCGCGAAGGCCGCCGGCTTCCGCGTGTTCACCAACACGACGTTCTTCGACAAGGACGGCCCCGAGTCGATCCGCGCCGTGCTCGACTATCTCAACGACGATCTCAAAGTCGACATGATGCAGATCTCGCCCGCGTACGCCTACGAAAAAGCGCCCGATCAGGAGCACTTCCTCGGCGTCGAGCGCACGCGCGAAATCTTCCGCCAAGCCTTCGCCGACGGCAAGCGCAAGAAGTGGCGCCTCAATCACAGCCCGCTCTATCTGGACTTCCTCGAAGGCAAGACCGATTTCGACTGCACGCCGTGGGGCATTCCGTGCTACACGGTGTTCGGTTGGCAGCGTCCGTGTTACCTGATGAGCGACGACGGCTACGCGAAAACGTACCAAGAACTGCTCGACGAAACCGAGTGGGAGAAATACGGCCGCGGCAAGCACGAGAAGTGCAACAACTGTATGGCGCATTGCGGCTACGAGCCGACCGCCGTTCTCAAGACGACGGGATCGATCAAAGAGTCGCTCCGCGCCGCCTTTGACAACTAACGGAGTCTCCCACGACAGCCCAGGTCGCGACCGAGTTTTCCTAACCGGCGCGACCGGCTTCGTCGGCTCCCACATCCTAAAAGCGCTGGTCGAAACGGGCTTTACGGTCCGCGCTTTAGCACGCAATTGTCATCCTGAGCGTAGTGAGCACAGCGAACGTAGTCGAAGGAACGCTAGCCAGGAACCGCACGAGCCCACCCCTGACGCAACAAAAACAGCATCAGGCATCGAGGGCGAGGAAGACAAAAAGGAAAGCGCTTACGCGCTAAGTGGAAATGGGCACGCTGCCGCGCGGATTGAAAACAACCCAGCCGTAGATTACATCCCAGGCGATCTCACGCGTCCAGGCGACCTCGTCGAAGCGCTAAAAGACTGCCGCTACCTCATCCACTGCGCCGCGTTGTATTCGTTCAACCCAAGAGATCGCGCCGCGAGTTATCAAGTTAACGTCACCGGCACTGCAGGGCTGCTCGAAGCTGCGTACCTCGCGGGCGTCGAACGCTGTATCCTCACCTCGAGCAGCGCGACCCTGGGCCACTCGCACGGCGACCGCCCCGCCGACGAACGCGACTACGCCCTGGAAGACCCAAGCGACGCCTACCACCATTCAAAGTTGCTCCAAGAACGCGCCGCATTCGCCAGCCGCCTCCCAGTCGTCGCAATTCTCCCCACCGCGCCGATCGGCGCGAACGATTGGAAACCCACGCCCACCGGCAACATGATCCTCGAATACGTTCGCGGCAAAATGTTCGCTAAACCCCCCGGCCACGGCGGCATGAACTTGGTAGCAGTAGAAGACGTCGCTCGCGCCCACATTGCCGCGCTCACCCGCGGAAGAATCAACGAACGCTACGTCATCGGCGGCGAAAACCTCACCATGGACGCGATCTGGGAAACGCTCGCAACCATCACCGGCATCCCAGCGCCGGAGCGCCGCGCTCCGTACGGCCTTGCGCTCGCCGTCGCCTACGCCGATCGCATCCGCTGCACCGTCACGCCGCACGCGACACCGTTCGCCCCACTGGAAGGCGTGCGCATGTCCCGCGACAAGATGTTCGCCAACGATGCAAAAGCCCGCGCCGAACTTGGACACTCGCCATCCCCAGTCCGCGCCGCACTCGAACGCGCCGTCACCTGGTACCGACAGAACGGTTACACAGCCGAACCCACGAACGCAACGTAGCGTGATATAATCGACGCGATGAGACTGCCGGCGTCGATCGCGTTCGCCTCGCTTGCCTTGCTCGCCGGATGCGCCGGATCGAACGCGGTGCAACAGCCGCTCTCGGCGTTGCCGCTCGCAAACTCCCGCGCAGCCGCCGAAACGATCGTGCTTAAACCTGCGAGCCTCGGTTTCGGACTATCCACGGCTCGCAATAAACTCGTAGTCGTCACCGGCGGCACGCCGCCGTACTCGACAAAGCAATCGAATGCGAACATCGCCGACGTCTCGCAGCCGCATCGAGCCGGGCGATCCTGGGTATTCACCGTCCTTCCCGCGGCAAGTGGAACCTCGATCGTCACCGTCCGCGATGCAGGTGGCGCAACCACCGCGATGTCCGTGAATCAGCAAGCCTGCGGTCCGCCGACCCCGGAGTTTGGCCAACTGTACCCGCGTTCCGGCGCAACCCACGTCGCCACGAACGTCGGCGTCGTTTACGTCTCCGAACCATCCGGCGATCCGATGCGTCCGTACATCCATCAGTTCTACGCGCGTCTCGTCGGCTCGGATGAATCTGTTGTTAGCGGGGGCCCGTACACAATGACGCGCGCGACACCGCCGCCGGGAAGCGCACCGCCGCCTCCAAGCAGCATCTTCGTGCGCGCCACAATCCCGAGACTGCGAGCCGGAATCACGTATCGTCTGCTCTACCCGACGAAACGCCGGCCGTGCATTGGACCGCTCACCGCGAGCTCGTTCACGACGTAACCGCGATCGCTTGCTCTGCTTCCGCGCAACCGCGTAACAAATAATAGAAGGAGAAGCCCAACACGTCGCGGCAAGCAACCGTTTGCACGCCGCAGCGTGTTTTTTGTTCGTTCGAAAGGGAGTCGTCCATGCAAAGTGACCGTCGCTCGTTTCTTGCCTCGCTCGGCGCCGCCGGTGCCCTGGCCGCTTGCAGCGGCGGGAACGTCCTTTCGGGCGCAGGCTCCGCGGTCTCGGAATCGAGCCGGCTCTGGCATCCCTCGGGGAAGGGCAGCGCGGGGCTACTTCCGGTTCAGATCATTAACAAAACGGGCATCCCCGACAATCAGATTTGGTTCGTCACCACCGGGCAACTCCAGCCGGACATGCCGGGCAACAAGAAATTCTATCCCTGGTATCACATGACCGATTCGAAGGGCACGCTCGCCCAGATCCTACCGACCGACGTGAAGAACGGTGGCCTGGACTATAGCCTCAACCTAGGGACGGACACCGAGGGCGGCAAGTTAATGCTGCCGGCCCTGGACGGCGGCGCGCGCATGTACTTTTCCGTCAAGAACAGGTTGAAGATGCAGCTCGCCGCGATCGGCCAAGGCTCCCCGTACAACAACAATACGACCCCCAACGGATGGAGCACCGGCGGCGATAACTTCGGTACGCAATTCGATTGGTGGGAGTTCGTCAACCAGCCGACGGTTGCGACCGTCGGCTTCAACGCGAACCTCACGCAAGTCGACATGGTCGGTATCCCGATGTCGCTCACCGCATTCGGAGCCGATACGCCCGCCGGCGGAAACACCACCGGCTTTAAGTCCGGCGCACGTTCCAAGATATTGGCGACGCTCAAGAAGACCAAGGGCTGGGAAAATCTCGTCGTCGAAAAGGGCGGCCAGGACGTGGTCGCCATCGCCCCGTTTCACGGCATCGAAAACGGCACGTTCGACAGCACCTACTTCGACTCGTACGTCGCTGCGGTCTGGGCGAACTACGCGGCAACCGGCAAGAATATGCTGCAAGCCGAAGTCCAAGCCGGAGTTTACTTTCAAGGCCAGGTCAACGCGGCCGGCAAGTTCGTCTTTACGATGACCGGAGCCAAGGATGCGGTCTTCGCAAAGCCGACCACTTTTCAAGTGCTCGCCAACCAAATCAACGCGCTCGGCGGCGGCGTACACGGTTCCGAGATCCAGGGTGCGCTCGCGCCGGCAATCAACCGTACCGTTCTGCTTACGCAAAGCCACCTCGGCGTCATCACCGGAACCAACGCTTGCAACTCGACGCTGAAGAACAGCTACACGCCGTGGAAAGGCATCACGAACTGGTACGCTAAGGTCGTGCACGACAACGCCATCGACGGGCTCGCCTACGCGCTCGGTAACGACGACAACTGCGGCGGAAGCTCGTTCACCGTCTCGCGCAAACCAACGAAGGCCACAATCACCCTACAAGGCTTTTAGCCCCGGCAAAACCAGCCTGAGAGCGGTGGTTTAACTCCCGCCGCTCTTGCGCAGGTTGTCCAGTTCGCTGATGTGTGTTCCGTAGATCCGTTGGACCTCGCTAGAGTGCGAGATCTCTTTGCGCCTGGCTTGCCGCAAACTCTCGTTAAACTGGGCGATCAGGCTGGTGCGGATGCTCTTCCACTCGCGCAGCGTCTTGAGCTGAAGCTCGTTAAACGCCTCGAACATATCGTCTTCCGCGCGAAACGACGCGCGCTTCACGACGGGCTTGTCTTGGCCCTCTCGCGGCTGCAGCGTTACGACGACCGAATACTTGCGGGGCATCCACGGCTTCGAAGGGTCCGCTTCGTCGCAAATGATGATTTCCGTCTCCGGATCGGGGACGAGCACGCGAGCGAGCTGGTTCATAGTGTTCTCCTGCAGTCGCCGGTGATTTCTTCTCACGCCGTGCAAAACCTAGCGCCGTACGGGGTAGGAAATTGTAAAGTGCCCTGCGCGAACGAGGCTGAGCGCTTCCTGAGTCGAATTGACCGCCCGTGCCACTCCTTCGCTTAAACGGGCGCACGGCCGTGATTACCGGCGCCGCCGGCGGTATCGGCCGCGCGATCGCCGCGTCGCTCGCGCGCCGGGGTACGCACCTCGCCCTCGCGGACGCGAACGACGCCGGCCTCCAGGAAACGGCGCGCGCGATCGCCTCACCCGGCCTGCGCATTTCACTGCATCACCTCGACGTCGCCAATCGCGAAGCCGTGGCGGCGTTTCCAAACGTCGTGCTCCAAGAACATCCCGGCGTCGACATTCTCGTCAACAACGCCGGCGTCGCACTCGGCGGCACCTTCGAACAGGTCAGCGAGGTCGACTTCGAGTGGCTCTTCGAAATCAACTTTTGGGGTGTCGTGCGCATGACGCGAGCGTTCCTCCCGCTGCTCCACGCCAGCGACGACGGCCACCTCGTCAATCTCTCGAGCATCTTCGGCATCATCGCGCCGCCCGGGCAAGCGGCGTATTCGGCCGCAAAGTTCGCGATACGCGGATTCAGTCAATCACTGAGACACGAACTCGAAGGCTCCACGGTCGGCGTCACCGTCGTCCACCCCGGCGGCGTCGCAACGTCGATCGCGAAAAACGCGCGCCCGCCGGCCGGCGCAACCCGCGAGCAACTGGAGCGTAACCTGAAGAGCTTCAGCAAAACGCTGCGCATGCCGCCGGAAGAAGCGGGCGAGATCATCGTCAAGGGCGTCGAGCGCCGCTCCCCCCGCATCCTAGTCGGCAACGACGCCAAAATCGCCGCCGCCCTCGAACGCATTGCCCCCGTCGCCCACGGCAAACTCATCCGCCGCCTAAGGCCGAAGTAACAAAAGCATGAGCTTCCTCTTCACATCAAAGATCGAGCGGGCAGTCCCGCCGCTCGGCACCATCATCGACGTCGATGGCGAGCGTATGCATTACGTCGACCGCGGCAGCGGTCCGCCGATCGTAATGATCCACGGCCTCGCCGGCAATCTGCGCAACTACACCTACGCGCTCGTCGACCGCCTCACCAACGACTTCCGCGTGATCGCTGTCGATCGCCCGGGCTCCGGCTACTCTCCGCGAAGCCACAAAACCCCAGCGTCACTAACCGCACAATCCGAAACCATCGCGCGGTTTATCCAAACTCTCGGCCTCGAACGCCCACTCGTCGTCGGTCACTCGCTCGGCGGGGCCGTCTCGCTCGCGCTCGCCCTCAACCACCCGGAGAGCGTCGGAGCTCTAGCGCTCATCGCGCCGCTCACTCAAGTCCGCCCTCAAGTTCCGAAGGCATTCCGCGGCCTCGACATCCATTCGCCAATGGTGCGCGCACTGGTTGCAAACACCGTCGCAACGCCGATCGCGATGAAGACCGGCAAAGACGTCGTGCGCGCGATCTTCAAACCCGAAGCGGTTCCCGCCGATTTTGCGACCACGGGCGGCGGCCTACTCGGCATGCGCTCCGAAGGCTTCTACGCATCGTCGAGCGACATGATCGAAGTCCATCTCGGCATGGCCGAGCTCGTGGCACGTTACCCGCAGCTCGAGCTCCCCATCAGCGTCCTCTTCGGAACCGAAGACGCGATCTTGAATTACAAGGTTTTCGGCGAAGGCTTCGTCGCGCAGGTCCGGCAAGCCAAACTGACTCTCATCCCCGGCGCCGGCCACATGCTGATGGTCACCCAGCCGGAGGAGACCGCGGACTGGATCAAGCACGTCTACAGGACGTGATGGCTTCACGCAGCTCGCGAAGCATACTGCGCAGAGGGACGCGTGGAGGGCATTAGAAGGTGCATCCCTCGCCTATGTCAGGGGCCGTGAACGGCGGTGGCATGGCCGTTCCTTCCACCTCTTTGCAGGTGCACGACTTCGACTCTAATTCGCCCCGCAGCGTTATGGCGTACAAATCGGTCGTCGACCCTTGCGCGCGGCTTTGCGCCAGCCCGCATCCATTAGGTCCTCTGTGACGGCGCAATCGGTCCGACTAGCGGATACCTTTCGGCCCGAACGAGCTCTGATCTCGTTCGATTCGTAAGCATTCTGTCGAAGTGCCGGCGCGGTCATTCGCCCTACCGGTAACTTACCGCAGTGACGGTGATGGTTCGTCAGACTCATCGCGCGAAAGTACCAACTTCGTCTTCGGAACGTATCGCGCCACATGAAGCGATCTCGTATCTGGCAAGATCGACCACTCTTCGGCGCACCGCCGACGAGCGCAACGGAACAGTTTGGGCATCTAGAATCCTGAAAGGCCAAGAGAAGTGCTCGCAGCGCGAGTCATGCGGCGCCTCGTACCAGTCGCGTTTGGCGGTTCGCGTTAGTTCGAAAGCGCGAAGCTTACCCAGGAACGGTTCGCCTGTGGCAATTGACAATGCACACGACCAAGACAAGCAAACCACAACCGGGGTGCGGCACTTGTTTAACACAAGGTACGCTATTTTATAGGTGTTGGGTCGCAAGATGTTCGGGTAACGTTACGCCATGCTCATGATCGACCGTGCCGCGAAGCTCCGCGACCCAATCGCAGCCGGCGCGCGCTTCCGCGATCTGAAATGTGCGCTGCATACGGTTGAGGTGGAGATCGGTCGTTACGAGGCGATGCTGTTGTCTACGTCAGAGCGCCGCCTGGGAATCGCTCCCGAGCTTCAGAAGCTCCGGGTGTATCGCGGTGAAATCCTCGACAAACTCATCGAGCGGCTTCGTGCCGGTGCTTTCGGCGAGTAGGCGAGCGCGTAGTCGAAGGACGCGACGAGAGCGCTGAGCGAAGTCGAAGCGCATGGCCGTCGTCGTCTTTCTGCGAGGCGTGAACGTCGGAGGACATCGGACATTCCGTCCAAGCCTCCTCGCAAAGGAGCTGCACGACTACGACGTCGTGAACGTCGGCGCTGCAGGCACCTTCGTCGTGCGCAAACCCGGACGATCGCAAGCCGCTTTGCGCGCGAAGAAGGGCGGCCTCGAAGTATTGCAGCGGGTCGATTCTTGCGCGACCTCCCATCCGACAGCGTAGCGATGCTCTGTTGAGCGGGCGTCGGATAGACCTGCTCATGTCCAAGTAGAAATGCGCGAAAGCCCTTTCGTGCCCGAAACGAAATCGCTGCTCTAGTCGATTCCGTCCAAGCATTACTGATTTCAAGGCCGGCCGCGGTTCGACGCCCTTACGGTCTACGGCGGGTAAGGCGAACTGCTCGTGCGCGACGCGAAGCACTTTCTCTCCATCCCCGACGACGTCCCGGACAACGACGCTGCGGCGGTGATCTTGAACTACGTTACTGCCTGGCAAATGATCCACCGCGTCGCGAACGTACGAGCCGGAGATACGGCACTCGTCACCGGTGCTGCCGGCGGCGTGGGCACCGCCGCATTACAGCTGCTCAAACTCTCCGGCGTGAATAACCTACGGCGCCGCGTCGCTGCAAAAACACGATATCGTTCGTCGCCTCGGCGCTATCCCGATCGACTACCGCGCAGGCGCGCTCGATACGTTGGTGCGCGAACTCGAACCGGGCGGCGTCGATCACGTCTTCGATGCGATCGGCGGGGCCAACACCGGCCCCTGCATCAGCGCGGCGCGCCGCGGCGGCAACGTCGTCGGTTACGGGTTCATGGGCGTCTCCGGAAAAGCCGCCAGCATGGCGATGTTCGCCAACCTTTTCGTCGGATCGCGCTTGCGCGGTCGCCGCGGTACGTTCTACGGCATCACCATGCTCTACAAAAAAGACCCGCAACCGTTCCGCGACATTGACGACGATCTTCGTATCTCGGTAAGATCGACTCGCTCTTCGGGTCACGTTTCCGCGACGCACGCAACTGGAACACGATCGAGCATCCTCCGACTCTCGAAGGCAAGATCGCTTACCAACGCTTGAGCGGCGACGCGTACCACCGCCGGCGCTACATAAGCACCGGCGGTGGTGATTGCCGCTATCGAGGGATAATCTCTTAGCGGACGCGTTCGCTCGCGTCGCCGGCATAGTCGACCGTCGGGTCGAGTTCACCGCGTTCGGCGCGCGCGTAGGTATCCGACTCCTCGCCGAACGCTTTGCGAACGTGTTCGCGATGTTCGTGCGATTTCGGCTTGACGGCTACGAGAATACCGCCGTCGCGCAGGCCCTTTTCTATCTCTTTCGCGCGATGTTCGCCGATGCCGGCGCCTACGAAGCCGCCGACGATCCCGCCGGCCACAGCGCCCGCGCCCAGACCCGCAAGCGCAGCGGCAAGCGGACCGGCGACGAGTGGAGCTGCAAGCCCACCCGTCCCAACGACTGCCACGACGCTGCCCGTCGCCGTCATCCCGGCGACGATTGCGCCGAGTACGCCGCCGATCGTCGCGCCCGCGGCGATGCCTTCGCTGCCCTTAGCATTGGTAATCGCGGAGAACGCCTTCTCGCGCGTCTTGTCTTCCATCATCACGCTGATGTCATCGCGGCCGTAGCCGAGGCCGTGCAGACGGTCGACCGCAGCTGCAGCCGGCTCTCTGTCGGTATAGAGTGCGGTTTCATAATCGTCGTATTCGCGCATGTGTTCTCTTTCTGAAAAGACTGTTGTTGTTCGTCAACACGTTACCCGAATGCGCTAGCTTAAAACACGAGAAGCAAGAGGTTTAGCGCGAGTCATTTTGGGTATCGTCTGACCGTTGGAATACGATCCTTTCGAGCCGGGAGAACACGCCGTCGCCGTCTGTGCGGTCGACCTGTTCGACGACGATCGCTTGCGAACGTTCCCATGCGACGTCTGGTATCCCGATGCGAATCCCGGCAGCTGCCCGCTCGTCCTATACTCGCATTCGAGCGGCGGTAACCGCCGCGCGGCATCGTATCTCTGCACGCATCTCGGCAGCCACGGATACGTCGTCGCCGCGCTTGACCATTCCGAGGTCGTCGCCCCCGAACTGCTACCACAGCCGGACGAGACACCGGATCAAAAGCGAGTCCGAGGGCAAGCGTGGATTGCCAATCGCGTTCCCGACCTTCGCCTGCTCCTCGATCGCATGCTTGACGGCAGCGTTCAACCGCCCGGCGTTCGAGTCGACCCCGAAGCGATCGGTGCCGTCGGGCACAGCTTCGGGGGATGGACCGCGCTCGGCGCCGTCGCGGAAGACCCGCGTATCGGAGGGTCGTCGCGCTGGCACCGGGCGGTGCTTCGAATCCAAAGCCTGGTATTCTCCCACTGACGCTCGAATTCGATTGGAATCGCGACGTACCGGTGCTCTATCTCGTAGCGGAGGACGACATTTCGCTGCCGCTAGCCGGAATGCGCGAACTGCTGGAGCGAACCCCGTCGACGAAGCAAATGGCAGTCCTGCGCCGAGCGGATCACTTACATTTCATCGATGACGCCGAGCGACAACACGAAACCGTTCGCGCGATGGCTTTTCCTCCGGAACTCGCATGGATCAAAGATGAAATGCGCCCGTTTTCCGAACTTTGCTCGACCGATGAAGCTCATATCTTTGTAAAAGCGCTGACTGTAAGTCACTTCGACGCTTACTTGAAAGGGCTCGAAGCGGCCCACCGGTTCTTACAGGGCGACGCCGGCGCGGAGCTCGTCGCTCGAGGCGTCGACGCCTCGGTCGAGCGAACGCGACCGCCTTTTTACGAATATTAAGGCTGAAAGACGCATCGGCCGGGAATAGGGTGCCATGCTACTTTCAAAGGAAATCAGCGAGATTGCCGGCGATCTCAAGATCGAGTCAAAGTCGCGTTCTTACGTGAAGGCTCTCATGCCTGAGGTCGTCGGGGACGACAGCTTCTGGAGAATGCTCATCGAGATATTCGAAATCGTCCTCCACCGACGGGGCTACGTTGTGGTGAAACGAGAGCTCTTGGGGCTCTCCACATAGCAGAGCTCTAGCGCGGGCGCAACGACGTCCTCCGTCACGATTGGAATGTCCGATTGTGAAATCGTCGACTCATCTCCGGGTGCCGGATACTGTATCCGCACGGGAGTCCCATCCTTCGGCAGCACTTCGTCGATCGCGCTCTCAACGCGGAAGAGTTTTCCAAGCTGGAGGATGTCGAAGAGCCGCCGCACGGACGGCGAATGCACGACGATGGCGGCAGGCGGCAGACCGAGCCTTCCTCTGCCGTCCGCAAGCATAACCAACTGGGTTACGCAAGTCGAATCGATATAGCTAACCGCGCTCATGTCGAGCACGAGGTGTGGTTCATCGCGAAGCAGGCTGAGTTCCAGACGGAACGTTGCCTTGTGCGAGATGTCGTATTCTCCGACGAACACGGCTACGACTGCGCCCATTTCGCCTCCCTGACGCTGTGGACGGTTCTAGTGAGGATTTTATTGTAGAGCGCCCTTCTGAGAAACGTCTCTGCTCGGCAGAACACTCACCCGTTGACGACGGTTCCGCCGTTGACGTGCAGCGTTTGCCCCGAAATATACGAGGCGTCATCGCACGCGAGAAAAACCACCGCGGCCGCAACCTCGTCGGGTTGCCCGGGGCGCTTCATCGGCGTATCGCTCCCGAACGTCTCAACCTTCTCGGCCGGGTACGACGCGGGGATCAGCGGCGTCCAAATCGGACCGGGCGCGACCGCATTCACGCGAATGCCGCGGCCGACGATCGAATTCGAAAGCGCGCGCGTGAACGAGACGATCGCACCCTTGGTCGAAGAGTAGTCGATCAACTGCGGATTGCCCTCATAAGCAGTGATCGAGGCGATATTCACGATCGAAGCGCCGCTGTTCATATGCGGAAGGGCGGCAATCGTCATGAAAAACTGTGAGAACACGTTGGTGCGAAACGTCTTTTCGATCTGCGCAGCCGTAATATCTTCGGGTCTTTCTTGCGGATGCTGTTCGCCCGCGTCGTTCACCAGAACGTCGAGCCGTCCGAAAGCACGCACCGTCTCGTCGACCACCCGCCGGCACTCGTTCTCGTCACCGACGTCGGCGCGGAAAGCAATGAGTTCGCCGCCCAGGTCTTCGACCAGGCGCTTGGTCTCGCGCGCGTCGTTCTCTTCCTCGAGGTAAGCGATCGCAACGCGGGCGCGCTCCTTCGCAGCTCCGATCGCTACTGCGCGCCCGATACCACTATCTCCGCCGGTGATCAGAACAGCCCGATTCTTCAGCTTGTCGGACCCGCGGTGCTCGGCACGGTCGCTGAGCGGCTGCGGCTGCATCTCGGACTGAACGCCCGGTTGATGATTCTGATGTTGCGCAGGAAGCGTCGATGTCTTTTCGGTTGCCGTCATAATACCGACCTTATTGCCGTCGGACGGCGTATCAAACTCAGCTTCCACCACGAGCGGTTTTACGCTCGGCTTTCTTGGGGGCGCCGAAGGTCAACCAGTGCACGCCGACGCCGGCGGCTGCCCCGGCAATCGGTCCGGCGAGATAAATCCAGACGAGCGAGAATTGCCCCGCGAGCAATTGTGGCGCGATCGTACGTGCCGGATTCATCGACGCGCCGCTGATCGCGCCTGCGCAGAATCCGCATGCGGCGATGGTAAAGCCGATCGCCAACGCGGCGTCCTTGCCGACGACGGCCTCCTCCCGTGCCGTCGCCAGAATCACGTACATCGTCATTGCCGTCAGCACGCATTCGCACGCAACGGCGACGCCTGCGCTAAAGCCGGGGCCGGGATGGCTCGCGCCGAGTCCGAGCAACGGACCGTACAATGCGAACGTCAGGCCGGCGGCAGCGAAGGCTCCAACGAACTGCGCCACGACGTATGCTGCCGCGCGCGGCCACGGAAACACGCCGCGCAACGCAAAGCCGAAGGTCACGGCGGGATTGAGGTGCGCGCCCGAGACCGCCGAGAACGCGAAGATAGCGGCTGCAGCGATGAAGCCCCGCGCCAGCCACCGCGAAACGTCGTCGACGTGGTGGCCGGTGAAGTAGAGAATATCGACGCCGATTGCGACGACCGTCAGCATGAACGTTCCGGCGGCCTCCGCCATGAGCCGCTGCCAAAGTGTCGGGCGCATGAAGAATATGCTCTCCAAACGGAGCGCTGTAGAAACCGGGCAGGCGGCAGCCTGGTGTGCGATTCAGGCGTTTTCTGGGTAGAACGACGCCGTGTCGAAGAACGCAGTGAATCCGACTAATTACGATATGATTCCAGCCTTCGTGCCGGATGAAAGGGATCTGGCGTTCGCCGTGATCGAGACGCCGGCGCAAACGCGCCACAAGTACGCGTTCGAACCGAAGTACGGCATCATGCTGCTTAAAATGACGCTGGCCGAAGGCCTAGCGTGGCCGTACGACTACGGCTTCATTCCGCAAACCTTGGGGGACGACGGGGATCCGGTCGACGTACTCGTTCTCAACGATGCGCCGACCTTCTCGGGCTGCCTCTTACAAGTGCGGATGCTCGGCGCCATTCTGTTGAAGAAGAACGGCGTCGAGAACAATCGGCTGGTCGCGTGTCCGAAACGCCATAAGGGCGTCACCCTGAGGACCGATGCCTTCGACAAGTTGAGCGACGTGCCAAAGGACATGATGTCCGGAATAGAGCGATTTCTCGTCGACTATTCTGAGGAAGAAGGTAACAAGATTACGTTCGAAGGCACCGCCTCTAGAAGCGATGCCTTCGACCTAATCCGCAAGGGTGAGAAACGATTTCGGAAACGCTAGCACTTACCTGACGCTTGTTTCCCGGGATAGATTTCGATGAAGCCGCTGGCGGCCACTGGAATAGATTTACCTTTAAGAAGATTGCCGACGCCCCCGATGACGCCGCCGTACTTGCCCTTCGTCGCAGTCGTATAACACGGCGTTAGGGTAACGGGGAAGCCCGCGACCACTGCTTGACCGAAAGCGGTGTACTTTTGACCAGACTTAATGGCCTTTCCAGTCAGGCCGCCGCCGGCCGGCACGCTTGGAGAGAACGTCGTCCCGCCTTTCGTTGCGATCTGCAAGTAGAACAGCACCGTTCCGCTCCCGAGTGGCTGCATTTTGTGGTTGTAGTCCGTCGTGCTGCTGGTAACGGCGAGCTTGACCGTCGGATTGGCGGCCGGATAGAAGATCGTTCCTCCAAACCCCTTGAAGGCGGGAATGCAGAACGAGCCGCCCTTCGTGCTGAGCGTTTGGGTTAGGGACGCGCTTTTCGCAGTCGTCTTTTGACCAGCGCACGGCTTCGGAACCGCAAGCTCGCCGAAGTTCGCTGTGGGCACACCCGGCGCAGGAACGAAGTTCATGCCGGATTGGGAAGCGCAGGCAGCGAGCAGCGCCGATCCAACGACAAGAGCGCCTCGCACGAATAATGAAGAACGCGACATACTCTCTCCTCCAACGACCGTAAAAAATCAACCTAGGAATTCATCGACGACGGGCGCTTCCCCCTTCCGAGGTCCCTGGGTCGAAAGTCTGTTCATAACAACGTGCGTCGCGTTTTCCGACGGTACGACGTCGTCGCAGACGTAGCCAAGTTTCGGCAGGTCGATGCCCTGAAGAAGCGTCCCGAACATGTTGCGCCCGGCTGGACCTGGGCGACGTCCTCGTACAAATCGTCGCCGTCGCCCTCGGCGTCATCTGCGGGTTCGCCGTCAACTCGTGGGAAACCCGACACAACCAGGAAGTGCTGCAGCGTGCGACGCTCAGCAGCATCGTCAGCTAGGTCGAATCGAACCGCGACAACTTGCGCGAAGTGAGTGCCCATCATGCGATGACCTGCACGCCCTCGAGTCGTTGTTGCAGAAGAGTAGGGGCAATAAATTCATCTCGCTCGTCGATCTTTTTAAGATGCTGCACGCCCGCAGCGCGTTGGGAATTAACGCACCACTGGATACCGCCTGGCAAATCGCTTTTTACGAGGCGGAGCAGCGCTACGGCAATTCGTTGCTCACGATCCGCCAATCGCCGACGGACAACTACTTCGTCGAAACTTTGGATCTTGCGAACCAGGCAAACGTCGTCGTCAGCGCCGAAACACAGCTGGACCTCCTCTATACGGAAGCGCTACGAAAGGTACGGTGACGTCGATGCATCTCGCGAAACGCTGGCCCGCACTGCTGCTGGTCGGTCTGCTGGTCGCCGCGACACCCGTGCCAAACGCGGCAAACGGGGCAAGCGCGATCGACGCGCTGGGGGAAAAATACTGGCAGCGCGAGGTCCAGTACGACTACGCATTGCGCGCGCAGCTCGGCAAGCCGATCGAAACGATTCGCGCCGTCACCTACGCGAACGTCGATGAAGACGCGCAGTTCGGCCAGCGCATCCTCGACGGCCTGGCCCAAGTCGACGAGAAGACGCTCGATCACGCGCACTGGCTCACCTATCGCACGCTACAGTATCTCGCAACGAACGACGTCGCAACCCGCAAGTACTACTGGCTGCGCCAGCAAGCCACGCCCTATGCCGGCGGACTTCAAATCTCCGGTATCGCCACCGTGCTCGGGAACGTCACCTTTGCGACCGCCGACGACGCGACGCGCTACGAAGCGCTGCTCAAGCAATACGCCGCATTCGTCCGTTCGCTGCAAGACCTGCTGACCGGCCAGCACGAGCGCGGCATCATCCTGCCCAACGTCGAGTCCGACGCGATGGCCGCCATCTACACCGGCTACGCCCAGCCGGCGCAAAGCGACTCTCTCGTTCCGGCCGACACGCGCTTGCAAGCACTCTCACCCGGCGACCGCACCGCGTTGCAAGCCGCCGCCAAAGCGATCGTTACGTCCGACGTCGTGCCCGCGTTTCAATCGCTCGCGGCCTACATCAGCGGCCCGTATCGCACCGGCGCGCCCAGCGGCGTCGGTCTCGCGCAATATCCCGGCGGCCCGGACTACTACCGGTATCTGGTCGTTGAAAACACGACGTTGACCATCACGCCCGAGAAGCTGCATGCGATGGGCATCGACGCCGTCGCGCAACTCAACGAAAAACTCGACGGCATCCGTCGCGAGGTCGGCTTTCACGGGAACCTCGCCGCGTTCAAACATTTCCTCGCCACCGATCCGCAGTTCTTCGTGAAGACGACGCAACAGTTCGGCGACCGGCTGGAGATGTATGTGAAGCGCGCGGCGGCCGCCGCGCCGAACTACTTCGTGCATCTGCCGAACACGCCGTACGGCGTCGACACGCTTCCGAAGGAACTTGCGGGCGCGCAAACCTTCGGTTACTACAGTTGGCCGACGCCCGCCCGTCCAAAAGGCCTCTATCTCTACAACGCCTGGCATCCGGAGACCACGTCAGCGCTCGGAGCCGGCGCGCTTATCTGCCACGAATTGCTTCCCGGGCACCACTTCCAGATCGCACTGCAGCAGGAAGATACCGCGCTGCCCAACGTGCGCCACTACGACTTCACCGAGACCGGCTATCTCGAAGGCTGGGGCGAGTACGCTTCGCAGCTCTGCTGGGATATGGGCGTCTACACCACCCCCTACGATAAAGCCGGCCGCATCATGCAGGATCTGATGGTCTCGACCCGTCTGGTCGTCGACACCGGCATGAACGCCCTGGGCTGGAGCCGCGAACGCGCGATGCAATATATGCGCGACAACCTCACCATCAACGACGCGCAAATCAAAAGCGAGTCGTTGCGCTACTCGACCGACATCCCCGGCCAAGCCCTGGCGTACAAGACCGGCGAACTCGCGATGCTCGCAATTCGCGAGAACGCGCGCAAGAAACTCGGCTCCAAGTACGACATCCGCACCTTCGACTCGTGGATCATCGACAGTGGATCAATGACGCTCGACACCCTGCGCGAGCACGTCGACTACGAAATGTCTCGATAGACTACGGGGGTCACCCGATCGACAAATTTATTGTCGATCGGGTTGACCCGCGCATCGCATTTAGACGCGGGCGGTCACCGGTGCCGAGATGAACGCGAGCAAGTCGGCATTAACGTCATCCTTGCGCGTGGAACAGAGGCCGTGCGGCGCACCCTTGTAGACTTTCAGCTCCGCGCCTTTGATGAGTTTCGCTTGCAAAAGGGCCGCGTCGGCGATCGGAACGATCTGGTCGTCGTCTCCCGCGATGATCAGGGTGGGAACGTCCAGTTTCTTGAGATCTTCGGTGAAGTCGGTTTCGGAAAAGGCCTTAACGCAATCGTACGCAGCCGGGAGCCCGGCGAGCATGCCTTGCATCCAGAACGAGTCGCGCAGTCCCTGCGAGACGTTAGAGCCGGCGCGGTTGGCGCCGTAGAAGGGCGCGCTCAAATCCTTAAAAAACTGCGCGCGGTCTGCCTGTACGCCTGCCCGGATCTGGTCGAACGCCGATATTGGTAAACCGCCGGGGTTGGCCGGCGTCTTCAGCATGATCGGCGGGACTGAAGAAATGAGGACGGCCTTGGCAACGCGACTCGAACCGTGACGGAAGATGTAGCGAACCACCTCACCGCCCCCCGTAGAGTGTCCGACGTGGACCGCATCTCTGAGATCCAGTTCTTGTACCAGTTCGGAAAGATCGTCGGCGTAGGTGTCCATATCGTTGCCGGTCCAAGGTTGGTCGGAACGGCCGTGCCCGCGACGGTCGTGCGCAACGCAACGGTATCCGCGCGACGCGAGGAAGAACATCTGGTCTTCAAAGGCGTCCACACTGAGCGGCCAACCATGACTGAAGACAACCGGCTGGCCGCTTCCCCAGTCCTTATAGTAGATCTGAGTGCCGTCTTTGGTCGTGAAAGTACTCATCTTGCGCTCCTCGGTTAAGTGATCAAAGGTCGAACATCCAGCATACTCTCTCTGACGTCGTAAAGTGCGCTTCTAATAACATTTACCGCCCCAGCCCTCGTGGCCGCAGAAACTGCGCGAGGCGCTATGCGATCGTACGGGGTTAAGCTTCGCAAAACGAGGCACCCTGCGCCGGGCTGCGTGGCGCGAGCGTTCGAGATAAGCCGCCGGAATACCGCTGAACGAACCACGCGCGTTGGAATCGATTACCAACACTACTTTGAGGCCGTTGAAGGCTGTTGCGCTTCGCTAGCTTCTCGTTTGCGGAGATCGCCAGGACGCGCCGCTTTGAGTTTCGACCCATAAACCACGCTGCGAAGTGCTTGCAGGAGCGTGCTCTTGCCGTGACGAGGCGGACATGAGATCGCGAGCCTTGCGTAGCCTTCTTACCCCCTAAACAACGACAGTTCGTGACGGGAGGTGCACCAACCGAAGCGCGCCTTATTCAGTGTCCGGTGCGCGAAGCGACGGCGCTTGGTGCAGGAAGAACGCACCGGGGTATTTCGCAGGGATCGGCTTGAACGGACGGGGCGGCTTCGAGAAATCGAAGCTGTCGAGGATGCTCGTAGCGCGCGAGTCCGTGTAACCGGCCGCCGTTTTGCCGAGCGGCGCTAAATTGAACGCCTGCTCGACGAATCGCAGAATACTTCCGAACTCGTACACCGTGTGCGAGACATAACCCGCGCGTGCGTAGGGCGAGACGACCAGGCAACCGACGCGAATGCCGTTCCCCCGAAAGTCGCGCTGCGGTGGCGGTACGTTGTCGAACCAACCGCCCCAATCGTCCCACACTATGACGATGGCGGTGGAGTTCCAATCCGGTCCGTTGCCGATGGCGTTGACGACACTCGACACCCACGACGGGCCGGTGTCGCTCGACGCTTCGGGGTGATCTGAGTTCAACCAGTCCGGAATCACCCACGACATCGCCGGCAGCGTCCCGGCTGCAGCATCGGTGAGAACCGTCGTTGGGGGCGAAACGATGTTGCGATTCCAGTCCGGTCCATAGCGTACGCTGTGGATCGCATCGAAGGCCGTCCACAGCTCGCCGCCTGCATCCGAATCGAGCTGCGGGGCGTAGTACTTCCACGAAACGTTTTTCTCGTCCAGCGTATCCGCCATCGTCCTGAATTTCGAAAAACACGGCTGAGGTCCGAAGTCGCTGACCTTCCGCTTCACATTGACGGTGTTGGTCGACGTGTTTGGCGGCGCGTCGCAGCCCCACGGCTGGGAGGTAGGATAGTTAGCCTCGGCCAGCGTCGGGGAGAGGTTCATCGTTCCGGCGATCAGCGCCAAATGGCTCGTGAAGCTCGGCCCGAATTCCGTGGGAAACATGTGGTCCGCCAGCGTAAACTCTTTCGCCATGGCCCAATAGGGCGCGACCTGGCTGTGCGCGAGATAGGCGTACGGATAATTCCCGGCCGGCGCGCCGTCGTCGAGCGGCGTCTTATCGAAGCCGTCCATTCTCCTCTTGTCCCAAGCGTTGACTGCCTGAGTGAAGTTGTGAATCATGTCTTGCTCGTGGATGAACGGAATCGCTTTGAGCACGACCTTCTGCGCGTGCGAGTTGTAACCAAATTTGGCCGTATCGGCGCCTGGGTACCCTTCGAAGAGATTGTTGAACGTGCGATTCTCTTGAATGATCAAGACGACGTGCTTAATGTACGTCCCGGCGCCAAGCGGACGCGCGCGCGAACCATAGGCGAACGGAAGCGTGTTTGTTGGGCCAACATGGCTCTGCTGCGAACATGCGACTAAGGCGAACGCCGCCCCGAACGCGAGCGCGGCCGTACCCCGCCCCGCACTCCGGTTATCCATGGGCGTTGAACTTTAGATCGATCGGGACGTCGATCCCCGCGCTGACCGACCGTAACGGCGAAATCTCGTACGGAGCAAAAAACAGCAGGTAGCCGCTGGGCGCCCCCGCGGCGTTGCCTGAAACCATGTTCCCTCCGGTGTCGCACGCGATCGCGTCGGGCTGATCGAGGCCGTCCACTAACGTCCGCAGGCGCCGCAGCTGCGGCGTCGAGTACGCGGTGATCGTACCGGCTTCGCTTTGGTAGCCCGTGTCCGTTACATACAGATTGCGGTTATTGTCGAACGCGAATTCCTCGGGCTGGTAGACGCCGATCGTGGTGGAATATTGGGCCGTGGTTTGACCCAGTGCGTACGTAGAAATCGAACCGTGCGGAATCGTCGAGCCGATTACCCCCGCATTGCCGACGTAGAGATTTCCTTTTACGTCGAAGATCAGCGTAAAGGGATTGTCGATTTTGTCGGTGATACTCCGCAACACGGTCGACGCACCCGGCGCGTAGACGGTCACCGAGCCCGGCAATCCGCTATTTGCAACGTAGAGGTTACCCTTAGGATCGAAGCCGATGTCCTTCGGATGCGAGATTCCGCTCGCGATCGTTCGCAGAACCGTATTTTTCCCGCGAGCGTACACCGAAATCGATCCCTTCGAACCCGGGCCGCCGGAAAAGTTCGCTACGTACAGGTTCCCGGAAGCGTCGAATGCGAGCGATCCGGGCGAATGGATGCCGGCCGTGATCTTGCGCGCAACGGTTGCCGAACCCGGCGCGTACACCACGATCGAACTACCGAACTGAGTCGAGTTGTTCGCTACGTAAAGGTTGCCGGCCGTATCGAAGATGATCCGATACGGCGACTGTATCCCGCTCGAAATAGTGCGGAGCACGCTGCTCGCTCCCGGCGCGTACACCGTGATCGTGTTGGCCGCATAATTCGCTACATAGAGATACCCATGCGGCTTCTTTGCGCTGGCGGCATGGGACGACGAGGCTTGGCCGGTAACGAACCCGTTCGATCCCGTTGAGGCGGAACAGGCGGCAAATAACAAAGCTAGCGCGATTCCACCGTATCGCGCCGCTCCCCGTGGCAACTTCAACATTCGGAACACCCCTCCCGCGACCATAGGCAAACGTGCTTCGGGCGTTTGGCCTAACGCGCCCGACCGCAAATTGGCGGCGACGGAGCTTTATCCTGGTATCTATGATTTTTTTTAAGCGACTTTTCACATTCGCAGCGGAGGTGACGGCCCCGCTCGGCGAAAGCCCAAACGAGCGTCCATCGCATGCCCGCTTGGATACCTGAGGAGAACGACACCCATGCATCTAACGCGCCCTATGCTTGCCGCAATCGTACGCACGTGCGCTGCTTCGCTTGTCGCGGCGGCCTCGCTCGGACTAGCGGCATGTCAATCGACGGGGGCGCCGGCGTCACCGGTCTATGGCATTTCGGAAAACCTGGTTCGCGCGAGTGCACCCAGTACGACGTTTAACTCGCCGCTCGGCCTTGCCGTCGACTCATCCGGCAACGTGTACGTTGCGAACACCGGTGGGCTGAATATAAAGAAAATTTCACCGCGCGGTGTCGTCTCGCGGATCGGCGCCGCCTTTAACGTACAACTTCCTGGTATTGTGGTGGACAAGACGGGAACGCTTCACGTAAGCCAGTATGGCTCCGGCACCGTCCTCGAGGTTTCTCCAAGCGGTGCGCACGGATCGACGGTTCCGGGGTTTAGTTTTCCGATCGGCCTTGCGATCGACAAAAAAGGTAACATTTTCGTCGGAAACAATCTCGCCAACACGGTCATGGAGATCTCAACGACAGGAGCCGTGTCGCAGGTTGGCCCGACGATCCCGGGTCCGACCGGCGTCGCCGTCGACACCAAGGGGAACGTGTACGTCGCCGAAGCCGGCAGCAACGTCATTGCGAAGATCGCGCCCGGCGGCGCGGTGTCGACGGTCGGAAAGGGTTTTCTCGCGCCGTACGACGTCGCGGTGGACGCCGGCGGTAACCTCTACGTCGCCGACACCAGCCACAATGCGATCAAGAAAGTAGCCACCGACGGAAAGATCACCGTACTCGGTAAGGGATTTTCACATCCGGGCGGCGTGGCAGTAGACGCAGCTCGCAACGTGTACGTTTCGGACACCGGACACAACGCCATCAAGAAGATTTCGCCGGCCGGAAAAGTCACGATTCTCGCGCAGTAAGGGCTCCGCTCGCGACTAGTTTTGGAACGTAATCGTGAAGTCCGTCGGATTCCAGACGGCTTACGAAGCTGCTGACGTCGAAACGGCACGGACAACGAACTGATGTTTAAGCGTCGAACACATCACAACAACCCGGCCCGCGCTGGCGCAGATCGTCAGGATTGTGGGTTTGAGGCCAAGCACAGTTTCGTCATGTTTATAGCATCAATGATCTGTCGGGCGCCTTGGAGCCGTCTCTTCCCGCGATGACACCAGAGCTCGAAGATCTTCTCAGAGGGTACTTGAACCCCTTGGCATCAGCAAGCCGTTCTCACGTCAACCCGGTCGGATTATTCTTGCACGTGGTAAACTATGGGTATGTCGAAGTCCAGCTGCCCCCGCCGAGACTGCGCGCACTCGTGGGACGCTCACGAGCCCGTGTCGTTAACCGAAAGCCGTTGCCGGAAATGTGCCGGAGAGGGCGTCGAACCACAATGACTAAGGTTCGGATCGGGGGCTTCTCAGTCTCGCTTGATGGCTTCGCAGCGGGAACGGAGCAGAGCCTCGAATCCCCACTCGGCAAGGGGGGAGAAGAGCTGTTTCAGTGGTTTTTTCCGACTCGCGCGTTTCGCGAAATGCATGGCGATATTAGAGGCGAAATGGGAGTGGACGACGATTTCGGGCGGCATGGGATGGCGGGATTCGGCGCCTTCATCATTGGGCGGAATATGTTCGGCCCTGTGCGGGGTGAATGGAAAGATGATCAATGGAAGGGATGGTGGGGCGAGAATCCGCCCTACCACGCGCCGACTTTCGTGCTCACGCACTACCCACGTGCGTCCGTCGAGATGGAAGGAGGCACGACCTTTCACTTCATCACCGACGGTATCGAGGCGGCGCTGCAGCGCGCCAGGGACGTCGCCGGAAAACTGGACATCAAGATCGGCGGAGGTGTCCAAACCGCGAGGCAATATATCAGCGCGGGTCACGTCGACGAAATTCATCTGGCGGTGGCGCCCGTAGTGCTTGGTCGAGGCGAGGCATTATTCGAGGGGATCGATCTCCGCGCGCTCGGATATCGCACGACAGAGCACGTGCCGACTAAGCGTGCCACCCATGTCGTACTGACGCGTTGAACTGCTTACCAGGTCGATTCTTTTTGTGGTCAGCCCGGAACTTGTCAACCTGAATGAGACCAGTTCGTTTACGCAATTAGTGAGTCGTACTCTGGCGGGTTGATATAGGTTTAGATGTCTTTTCAGCCATTTCATCCGGTGCATACGGGCTAATTCATGTGAGCGGCCCGCCTCGCGCCCCGCCGCCACGTGCAGGGGGGCCTCGTTCTGCGCGGCCTTGTCTCTTCTTGGGCGTGCAGGCCGCGTGAAATATTCGAAAGGTGCTTATGCAAGAATTTGAGAATTCGGCTGGGATGTACGTGCGCGGGACCGCTCATCAACCTTTTTGGGGCAGGGGTTTTAAAATGCGACTTTTCGTCATATTCTTCGCCCTCGCGGTCATCGCGATCGCAGCGGGCTGCTCGGAGCGAACTACCTCCCCGCCACCTCCTGCACTGCGCAACGCGGCGGCGTCTTTGTTTCAGCCCGAGTCTTCGATCGGTCGAAAACCGCACGCGGCTCTCAAGACTCTTTTCAGTTTTAACGGCGCCGACGGAAACCAGCCGCACGCTGGACTGACTCTTGTGAACGGCAAATTGTACGGGACGACCTACGATGGTGGTGCGCACGACAAGGGCACCGTCTTCGAGATGGGTGCGTTCGGCAAGGAACGCGTCGTCTACAGTTTCAACGGCGCCGACGGCGAAAAGCCGTGGGCCGAACTGACCCCTGTGAACGGTAAACTGTACGGCACGACCGTCGGTGGCGGTGCAAACGATATGGGCACCGTCTTCGAGCTCGGCACGTTGGGCGGGGAACGCGTCGTTCACAGTTTCAACGGCGCCGACGGCCTATACCCGTACTCCGGACTGACCGTTGTGAATGGTGAACTGTACGGCACGACTAATAGCGGTGGTGCGCATGGCATGGGCAACGTTTTCGAGTTGGATTTGTCCAGCGGCAAGGAACGCGTCGTCCACAGTTTCAACGGCGCCGACGGCGCATTCCCGTTCGCTGGACTAACCGCTGTGAATGATAAACTGTACGGCACGACCGCTAGCGGTGGTGCAAACGAGAAGGGCACCATCTTCGAGCTCGGTGCGTTCGGTGGGGAACGCGTCGTCTACAGTTTCAGCGGCGCCGATGGCAGGCGTCCGTACGCCGGACTGACCCTTGTGAACGCTAAATTGTACGGCACAACCAGCTACGGTGGTGCGCATGACAAGGGCACCGTCTTCGAGGTGGACTTGTCCAGCGGCGTGGAACGCGTGGTCTATAGTTTCAATGGCGCCGACGGCGAAAGACCGTACGCCGGACCGACCCTTGTGAACAACAAATTGTACGGCACGACCGGTGGCGGCGGTGCAAACGAGAAGGGCTCCGTTTTCGAGCTCGGCGCGTTCGGCGGGGAACGCGTCGTCTATAGTTTCAACGGCGCCGACGGCAGAGGTCCAGTAGGCCGCCTAACCCTCGTGAACGGTAACCTGTACAGCACAACACAGAGGGGTGGTGCGAACGACAAGGGTGCGGTTTTCGAGCTCACGCCGTGACGCGGCTACTACAGCACGCGTGTATCGCCTCGCGCTTTGCTCGAAGCGTCATTGCGTGGCGCATCGCAGGCGTGGCGGCTCTCCGCTGCCTCGCGCTTCCATCGCGTTTCGCATTGCGGAAGGGGCCTCGTTTTGCGAAGCCTTAGCTCCTATCCCGGGACGGTCACCCCTAGCCGTGGAGCTAGGGCTCTGGGCGATGAGCATCTACGCTCACTATTGCGACGCCCAGCCAACTCACCGGACGACGATTTCCGTCACTGCCGGATCCCGTGGCAGCCCCACGGGGTAAAATGAGCCAGTGCCGCGCCGTTCACGATGTGAGCGTTGGGTCATGGCGAGGGCTTCGAACATCTCGTAAATACGGATGTCGTTTCCCCTATGCTGTCGCTCAAGCGAAGCCAAGGCACGCCCGTCCTTCCATGCGTATTCGAAATCGAACGAGCGCATGACGATTTCAAGATTGACAGCATCGGTGAACACGAGACCACCGACTTCTTCGAAGAAATCGCAATAAGGTGCGGCCTGCGCGATTGGACCGCGATCACCATCGCGCGGCTGAAGATACTGTTGCCGCAGCGCCTCATCCGCTATGTCCTTGCTCAGTTGCCAGTGAACGTAGTGGCGAGATTTTTCAAACTGAAGTGTATTCGCGGCTTTGTTTAACTCCAAAAGCGCGAGCGTTTCGTTCGCAGCGCGCAGGTGGCCGATCTGACGCAGTGCTGCATACGCGGTAACGGCAACCACAAGCAAAGTAATTAGTGGAACGGTTGTGGCTACCCATTCAGAAAGCGACATCTGGTATAACCTCGGAAATCACCGGCACGGGAGTACCTCGTTCGCCACGTCCGTGCATTTTCTCCCTGCCCTCCGCCCGGTGCGAGTCGATTTGGGGAGCTAACGCCTTTCAGATCGAGGCACCTGGCGCGAGGTGTCGAGCGGCGAGGCGATTGAGGTCCCCTGTCGCCGAGCGGTCATGACATATGTTAGGTCAGGGCCTCGGTCGGAGCGCCGCCTAACTGGCCCCGCAACAGATCGGCGAGCGCCGCATCCTCGGCGAGGAATGCGTCGTGTCCGTGAGCGCTGCACAAGACGGAGTAGGCCGTTCTGTAGTTGAGCTGCGCGAACCGTGCTGCTGCCGCGCGAATATCCTCGGGGCGGAAGAGCCAGTCGGAAGAGATGCTGACGAAGCGTACCCTTGGCGCCGCCGGCGGCGCGAGCCCCGCAGCCTCGCGCGCGTCGAAGGAATCCATGGCATGGGAAAGCGTCGCATAAGTTGCGGCGTCCATGCGTGATTCGAAAAGATCGGCCTGGTATTCGAGGTACCCCTCGACGTCGAAGCGCGCGACGCCGTTTCGATAGGTAGGCGAACGATCGCGTCGGCGGCCGTGACGCTCGCGTAACAAGGCGTCGCTCTTATAGGTAAGCATCGCAAGTTTTCGAGCCGTGCGCAGACCGCGTACCGGATCGAGCTCGAGACAATCACGTTGGACGGCGTTGAATGCAATCCCCATGGCGGTGTGGTGATCGTGAGCGCCGATGACGATCGACTCGGAGACTCGCTCGGGGAAGTCGAGCGCCCACTGCAGCGCTTGCATTCCCCCGAGCGAACCGCCCACGACGAACTGGAGCCGCAAAAGCCCGAGTTCATCGAGCGCGCGCGCTTGCGCACGCACGATGTCCCGCACGGTGATGCGCGGAAAGATCCGGCCGTACGACGCCGGACCGGTTGAGCCGTAGCAACCCCCAAGTGTGTTGATGCCGATGACGCACCACGCGCGCGGGTCGAACAAGCCGCCCTCGCCGGCTATGCCCGGCCACCACTCCGCGGCCCGGCTTGAACCGGTGAGTGCGTGAGCAACCAGCACGGCGGGGTTACGAGGGTCGCCGTAGATCGTGACGCGCTGATCGACGGCGGGGAGCGTTTCCCCGCCGTCGAGTTCGAGCGCCCCGATCGCGACCGTGACGTCGCGCATCGGCGGAGGGCCTACCCGAGCGCTTGCGCGAGGTCGGCGATAATATCGCGCTTGTCTTCAATGCCGATGGAAAGACGAATCGTCGATTCGTCGACCGCACTCTCGCGACGTTCCCCAACGCTGAGTTGCTGATGCGTCGTCGAAGCCGGATGAATCACGAGCGACTTGGCGTCGCCCACGTTGGCCAGCAACGAGAACAACTTCAGGCGATCGATCACCGCCTTGGCGTCTTCGCCGGTTCCCCGAACGCGAAACGTAAGGATCGACCCCGCACCGTTCGGCAAGTACTTCTTCGCGGCGCCGTGCGCCGGATCGCTCGGCAAGCCCGGATACGATACCGACTCCACTTGCGGGTGCGCTTGCAGATACTCGGCTACGGCTTGAGCGTTAGCCGTGTGCCGTTCGATGCGTATGCCGAGCGTCTCGAGGCCTTGTAATAACAGCCACGCGTTGAACGGCGACAAGGCGGCGCCGACGTCGCGCAGCAGTTGGACGCGAGCCTTGATAATATAGGCGAGGTTTCCAAAGACTGGCACGTAACACAGGCCGTGGTAGGAGGGATCGGGATCGGAGAACTCAGCGAAGCGGCCGCTCGCAACCCAATCGAAGCGTCCGCCGTCGACGATCACTCCACCGATCGCCGTACCGTGTCCGCCGATGAACTTGGTTGCGGAATGCACCACGATGTCCGCGCCCCACTCGATTGGCCGCAACTGGAACGGCGTTGCAAGCGTGTTGTCTACAATAAGCGGGAGCCCGTGTGCATGCGCGATCTCGGCGACACGCTCGATGTCCAGCACGTCGATCTTCGGGTTACCGATCGTCTCGGCGAAGACGGCCTTGGTGTTCGGCTTGATGGCCGACTCGATCGCATCCGGTTTCGCGAAGTCCACCAAACTAACGTCGATGCCGAAGCGGGGAAGCGTGTGAGCGAAGGCGTTGTAGGTTCCACCATAGAGGGAAGAAGAGCTGACGATGTGGTCGCCGGCTCGGGCGAGATTGAGGATCGAGTAGATGACCGCGGCTTGTCCGCTCGCGACTGCAAGGGCGCCGGCGCCGCCTTCGAGTTCGGCTAGACGCCGTTCCAGAATATCGGTGGTGGGATTGTTAATCCGCGTATAGATGTTGCCGAACTCTTCGAGCGCGAAGAGTTTGCTTGCGTGGTCGGTCGAGTCGAACAAGTACGATGTGGTCTGATAAATAGGAACCGCGCGGGCTTTGGTGGTGGGATCGCCCGCAAAGCCGCCGTGCAGCGCGATGGTATCGAAGTGATGCGTTTGTTGCTGGTCCAGAGTAGTGGTCATGTGGTTCGTCCTTTTCCCGGCCATGAGACCGCAGGTGCTGCCTGCGAGGCCGGAGCTGTTGGTGGTTCGAGTCTGCCTCAGGTGAGGCCGACGGGAATTCGCTCGCGTCCGTACGGAGCGAAAATCACAGGGGAGAGCTGCTCGTCAAACCAAACGCGCAGATGCGGTACGTCCGGGTGTCTCGGCAGGGTGTCGAAGAGGTGCGTCACTTGGTGCGCGCTCTCGAGCGAGCGGCTGCGCCCGCCTAGCGAGAAGTCGTGTCGTTCGCCGATCGCGCGCAGCGTGCTGACGACGTCGCCCAGCACGGCCGAAGCGGTCGCCGGACCGCCCGCCCCCGTTCCATTCAGCTCGAGCGTGCCGGCGTCACGCGCGATAATTCGCGCAATATTCTCGGCCCCGCGAACCCGGGCGAACGGATGTTGCTCGGGAACGAGCAGCGGCGCGACATCGGCAAACACCGCGTTGCCGAGACGTGCGGCGGCAGCAATCAGTCGAACCCGAAGTCCGGCCCGTCTCGCGAGAGCGATGTCTTGATGCGTGACCTTCGCAATTCCCTGGCGGCGAATGCGTGGCGACGCTACCGCGAGACCGAAGGCCAGCTGGACCAGCACGGCCAGCTTGTGAGCCGCGTCGATGCCGTCGACATCTTCAGTTGGGTCGGCCTCCGCGTAGCCAAGTTCTTGGGCGCGAGCGAGAGCACTGGAATAACTCGTCCCGTCTTCCATCGAAGAAAGAATGGACGTACAGGTGCCGTTAAACACTCCCGCGATCGCGCGAACCTCGTCACCGGCGAGGGCGTCGTCGAGCAGTCGGATGATGGGGATCGCACCGCCGACCGCCGCCTCATAGCGCAGCGTCACGCCGCGGGCTGCCGCGATCGCCTGCAGCCGCGGCCCTTGCGTCGCAAGCAGCTCCTTGTTCGCGGTGATGACGTGCCGCCGGCGGTCGAGAGCGCGCTCGACCAGATCGCCGGCATCGTATGTCCCGCCGATGCATTCGATCACGAGATCGACGTTTGGATCCTCGACGACGGTGAGCGGATCGCACGTGAACAGGCCCGGATGCAGCGACCCCGCGCGCGCTTTGCCTTCGCTGCGCACGGCGATGGAACGCAACTCGTAGTTCACGCCCCCGCGCCGCTCGATAGCCTTACGATCGCCGACCAGGCGGACGGCGACGTTCTGGCCGACGGTTCCGCAGCCGAGCAAACCGATTCCAACGTTCGGCTGCATCACTGCCCACCCGCCTCTACGAGCTCGCCGATTGGTTTCGCAAGAGCATCGAGGCCGTAGCGCGTTGCGAAATCCCCGAGCCGCTCCCCGGCGCGACGTTCCGAGCGCCATCGGCTAAAGGCGGGTCGTAGTGTCGAGACGATGTTTTCGCTCTGAACGCCTTGTGCGAAGAGCTGGTTCAGCCGGCTGTTGGTCGGATCGCCGCCCAGAAAGACATCGTAGAGTCCCAGCGATCGCCCAACGATACCAATCTCAGCCATACGCGGTCGCGCACAGCCGTTCGGGCAACCCGTCATGCGAATGTCGATCGGCTCGGTCTCGAGGCCGAATTCCCTGAGTTCGTGCTCGATCGAACGGACCAGGTCAGGGAGTGCGCGCTCGGCTTCGGCAACCGCAAGTCCGCACGTCGGCAATGCCGGGCACGCCATCGCGCGCCGGCGCAATCCTAACGCCTCAGGATCGGTCACGACGCCGTGCGCGGCAAAGAGCGCGTCGACGTCTGCGCGCGCCGAGCCGGCGATGTTGGTGAGCAGCAAATTCTGCTGACCGGTGATGCGGACGCCCGGAGAAAACCGAAGCATCGCGCTTCTCAAAGCACTGCGAAGCAGCGACGCCGGCCGGTCCACGACGCGCCCGTTCTCGACGTAGACGCCAAGATACCAGTCATCGTCGGCTTGCCGATGCCAGCCTAAGTGGTCGTGCGCCTCTTCGAATCTGACCGGATGGGGCGCTTCGAGCGAGACGCCCAATCGCTGCTCGACCTCATGCCGAAACCAGTCGATTCCGCATTCTTCTACGACATATTTCATGCGCGCGTGTTTGCGGTTCCGGCGGTCCCCGTAATCGCGATACACCATCAGGATCGTCTCGGCGATCGGCAGAACGTCGTCAGGCCGAGCGAAGCAAAGCGGCGTGCCCAGTCGCGGATACGTCTCTTGCTTGCCGTGCGTCGATCCCATCCCGCCGCCGATCAAAACGGTAAAGCCCGCCAGCTCGCGTCCAACCATCTCAGCGACGAAACCGATGTCTTGGGTATACGCGTCGACGCAGTTGTCGCTCGGAGACGCTACGCCCATCTTGAATTTTCGAGGCAGATACGTCGGCCCGTAGAGAGGCTCTTCATCCGGCCCTTCGACTTTTTCATCGTCGAGCCAGATCTCGTGATAGGCACGCCCCCGCGGTGCGAGGTGCTCGGCAAGTCGCCGCGCATACTCCGCAGCGCGCGCGTAGCCGGTGTCTGCGGCCGGAGCCGGGCACGCCATCACGTTGCGGTTGACGTCCCCGCACGCAGCTAGCGTTGACAGCAGGGCATCGCTGATCGCTCGGATCGTAGCTCGTAAATCGGTCTTGAGTACGCCGTGAAGCTGGATGCCCTGCCGCGTGGTCAATCGCAGCGTCGAGTTCCCATAATGACTCGCCAGCTCATCGTGTAGCAGGTATTGCGCGGCGCTGAGGATGCCGCCGGGAATGCGGGAACGCACCATAAACTGATGAGCTTTCCCAATTCCCTCAGCTTTGCGCGTGCGCCGCTGGTCGCGATCGTCTTGCTGATAGCTTCCGTGGAACTTGAGCAGTTGTACGTTATCTTCGCCGAACGAGTCGTCGGGGTTCGCCAGCTCTGCGGCGATGGTTCCACGCAAATGATCCGCGCGCAGCTTGATTTCTTCGTTGACGCTGCCCGCACCGTTGCCGAGTGAGAGTAGATTGTCGCTCATCGGTGCAGCCCGCATTCGGTCTTACCAAAGCCGGGCCAGCGCCCGGCACGCGCATCTTCGCCCGGCGCCACGGCTCGCGTGCACGGCGTACATCCGACGCTTGGGAAACCGCCGTCGTTTAGCGCATTGTACGGCAGATCGTGAAAGCGAACGTATGCCCAGATCATCGCCTCGTCTAAGCGAGCGAACGGATTGATTTTTACCAACCCGAACTGCGCGTCCCATTGCACTACCGGAACCTCGCGACGAGTGCTCGTTTGATCGCGCCGGATGCCGCTGATCCAGGCGTCGTAACCCGCTAAAAAATCGCTCTGCGGTTCGAGCTTGCGCAGCGAGCAGCACGCATCCGGGTCACGCTCCCAAAGCGCCGGGCCGAAGGCCGCACGTTGTTCAGCAATGCCGAGAGCGGGGCGTACCGGAATCGGGACGATGTCGTATTTTCCGGCTATGCGATCCACTAGGGCATAGGTCTCGGGGAAGAGCAAGCCGGTATCGAGATAGTAAACGGGGGTTGTTCGATCGACCTTTAGAGCGACGTCGAGAAGCGCTATGCCGGTCGGGCCGCCGAACGAACATGCGAGTACGATCCTCGGAGCGTACGTTCGAAGCGCCCAGCGTACGATTTCTTCAGGCGTGGCATTCTCCAAAGTGCGCGCGGCGTTTTCGATGGCCAACGCGATACTCGGAGGTCGTGGATCCAACACGATCCTTGTCCTCTCTCATTACACAGCAGAAAAAAAACAGCCCCTCGCCATCGGCGAGGGGCTGCGATTCGGTTTCTCTTGAAAGCCGCTACGCCAAAGCCATCCTCGACCGACGAAGAATCGCCGGACACATCATGCTCTGGAGACAACAAGCTTTGAAGAACATCTTCACGAGAAGGTAGCACACGTTATCCGGCGCGTCAAGGTGCCGCGCGGATCCCGGGCTTGCGCGACGTAGGGGCGCCTCCCCATACCGTGCGCCTCGGTGGGGCGATATGCTAGTCGCGTGCCGGTGTCAAATGCGTTCGCCACGGTCGTGCTGCAGCGTTTGCGAGGCTTCAACCGTGCGGAACGAACGGTTCTTATGCGCGCCTCGGTGATCGGAGGGCGGTTTGCGCTCGCGTTACTGGCTGCCGCAGCGGGCATGGCGGAAAACCGCGTCCGGGAGATTCTCGAGTTGGCTTGCTTGATGCAGCTCGTCGTGCGGGAAAGCCCGGACGGCGACTGGTACGCGTTCCGCCACGCGCTGATCAGGGACATCGCATACGATGAATTCATCGCAACTCTGCTGAGGCCGACTCACCGGCTCATCGCCCGGGCCATCGAACGCGCGCAGACGAGCGAGTCGTCGCTCGATGATCTCGCATATCACTGGTGGGCTGCGCGCGACGCGGACCGTTGCGTGAGATACAACGAATACGCGGGCGACCGGGCTGCCGCGGCCTTTGCTACGCATGAAGCGCAGGTTTACTACGACCGTGCACGTGAGTTCGCAGGATCGAACTCCGCGCGATACCGGCGCTTGACGCGCAAAATCACCGGGCTCAAAGACGAGTAGCGCCCAGGCCGCCGGGGGCACGAACGCCAATAAAAACGGCGACGTGATCGTTCGACCGGTGCTCTGCCGACCATTCATTGGACGTGCGGCCGAGCTAGCATACCTTCGCGAGGCTCGGCTTAAGGCCGGCGCCTCGCAGGGCAGCTTGATGTTCATCGCAGGGGACGCAGGCCTCGGGAAATCGCGGCTCATCTCGGAGTTTTGCCAATCCATAGCCTACTCGCGTTGGCGCACGGCGCAGGCCGCGTGCAGGGAGTTCGGGGGCCGGCCGTACGGGCCACTCCTCGATGCACTTTCGAGCGTCGACTCGAGCGCGCCGCAACTCACCGCCGAATCGAAGCTGCAATATTTTGAGGCGATCGTCGAGCGCTTTGCAACGATCGCGTCCCGTCAAGCGCTGGTCGTCGTTATCGAGGATCTGCATTGGGCCGACGCAGCGACCCTCGACTTGTTGGCCCATTTCGGGTCTCGCGTGCAGCGCATGCGCATTCTCATCCTCGCGTCGTTCCGCCCCGATGCACTGCCGGCCAAGCACCCCGCAGCTGCCGGCATCGCAAAGGTTGGGCACGCGTCGCAAGGGGGGCGCATCGACCTCGCACCGCTCGAAGGACTCGAGCTGCAAGCGTTCATCGACGCTGCGCTATCCGGGTTGAATCTCAGCGACGAGAAGCGACGCGCCGTTGCGCTAGCCGGCGAAGGCAATCCGTTCTTCACTGAAGAGCTGCTGAAAAATGCGGTGCAGGAAAACACGGAGCCCCGCGGTCGCGACGACGGACTTATGCCTCTTAGCGTCCGGACCACCTTACTCGAGCGGTTGCGCCCATTTGAAGGCGACGATCGCCGGATCATCTCGCAAGCGGCCGTCATCGGTCGCACGTTTACGCTCGATCTCTTGGCTGCCGTAACCGACGCGGAGCCCGAGAGCCTCGTTCCGATACTGCGGCGCGGTCGTGATTTTCAGTTGATCGAAGAACTCGAGCCGAATCTGTTCCGCTTTCGCCACGGCCTAACGCGCGAAGCCATTTGCGGCGACTTCCTTCGCACCGAGCTTCGCCCGCTGCATCGCCGGATCGCCTTGACGTTAGAAAACGCGCCTGCCGGCGAACGATCCATTGAAGCGCTTGCGTATCACTCCTGGGCCGCCGGCGAGGCCGAACTATCCACGCGATATAACGAACGCGCGGGAGATTTGGCTCGAAAAGTGCACGCCTACGACGACGCCATCGCGTTTTACGATCGCGCGCTCGAGCCCGACGGCATCGACACGTTTGCTGCCGGAATGTTGCTTGAAAAGATCGCGAATCTGCGTCTAGTGAAGGGCGAACGCCAAGAAAGCAAAGCGACGTACGACGCCGCGGCCGACGCTTTCCGGGCGGCCAACGCATACGAGCGCGAAGCCATTTGCCGCGTGCGCTCCGCCATGACCGCGTATAATATGTCGCTTTCCGACACCAGCGCAGACTTGCAGGAAATGCTGGAACGGATCGACGCCGACGCGTATCTCGCCCGCGCGAGAATTCATCTCGGGATTGCCTGGATCGCGGCGGCACTACGGTTCCCGTCGCGATCGCAGGCGCACCTTTCCTTGGTCGATCCGCGTGCGGCGGCCGGTGCCACCGACGTCAGCGTTCGCTACCATAACGTCTCGGCGGGCGTCGCGACGGCATTGGGCGACGCCGCGCGCTTTCGGTCCGAACACGCGGCGTGGCTGGATGCCGCGCGCGCCCACGGCGAGGGCGCCGTGGCGGGCGTCTACTACAATGGAGCTAAATATTTTGCGTGCTTCGGTCTCCACGAGGAGGCACGCGAAAGCATTGGCCACGCCCTTCGCATCGCGCGCGAGTCCCGAAACCGGCACGCCGAAGAATGTGCCTACGCAACGGCCGCCCTCTGTTACGTCTTGAGCGGGGATTTGCAAGCGGCACGCGACGCGGTCGAGCGCGTACCGACCACGACGGACAACCGCGTCAACACGATCTTCGCTACTGCCGCGGGATCGGCGCTGAGCACGTATCTGGGCGACGAGTATCTGCGGACCAAATGGTTCGACGGGTTCGAGCAAACGATATTGGATGCTCCAGAGATCGAGTGCGGTTTCGGCTTCGCCGAAGTGCTGGTTCGCCGCGGCCGCCTCTCGGACGCGCAAAAACTTCTGCATCGTATCCTGCCGGAGTGCGAGCTCATACGCGGCGAGGTCCCGACGCTGCTCGCGGTCGCTCGGTATGGGGCCGCGGAAGACCGCGTGCGCGCACGCGAATATTTGGAGCGCGCAGCCAAGAGCCAGGACACGCTCGAGCGCCCCGCCCTCGCGCTGTTCGATGCGATCTGTCAACGCGAAGAAGACCCCGAGAATTTCGAAGTGCTTGGCGCGCGAGGCGGCTGATGGCTTTCACGCCTTTCGTGCTCCGCTACTCGAGGCGGCCGCGCACGAAACGGCGGGCGACGTCGAACGGGCACTCGCGTTGTACCGCCGGTGCGGCGCGACATACCACGTCGCGCGCCTCACGGGCGAGCGCCCTGCGGAAGACCGGCGCGACGAGGAGACCGCCTCTGGCGAGCGCTCGATCCTGACGAGACGGGAACGCGAAATCGTCGCCCTGGCCTCGCGCGGTCAATCGAACCTGGAGATCGCGCGCCACCTCTCGATCAGTCACAAGACCGTGGAAAAGCATCTCGGCGCCGCCTACCAAAAGCTCGGCATCACCTCGCGCCGAGCCCTGCGTTCGTTCACGTAAAAAGGTAGGGGCGCCCACCCATTCACGGCAGCAAGCCGCTCGCGTACGATTTCCCTGACAACCCGGCGCCGGCGCCGCGGCCGGCAACGCTTTAGCAAGGGAGCTTCATTCCGATGCGATTTCTGCATAAGGTCGTGACCACGATCGTCCTCTTCGGATTCCCGCTGGCAGCCGTTACCGGCTGTTCGCCGGGATCGAACGGCACGCCGGCCCCGCCAATCGCGCCGATGCAGCCGTCGCTCCAAGCAAATGCGGCGGCGGCGGAATGGTCGCAGTTCGGGTACGACGCCGGCCACAGCGGCTACAATTTGTTCGAGCAAAAAATCTCGGCAAAAAACGTTTCGAAGCTGCAGATCGCTTGGAACGACAAGAAGATCATTCAGCCGGGAGGAATCGTCGTCGATCGTAACGTCGCGTACGTCGACGACATGGGGCAAACGGGACAAGGGCTCTATGCCATCAACGTCACCACCGGCAAGGAAAAGTGGCGTGCGAATATGCACCTCAACGGCAATTGGGGCAGCTTCTATCACGCCGTTGCGGCGGTCGCCGGCAACGTCGTCGTATCGCCGTGCAGCAACGGTTCTACCACCATGTTTTTGACGGGCCTTTGCGGCGTCGACGCCAACAGCGGCAAGATCCTCTGGAAAACGTTCTGCACGCAGTACCAAGGAAATCCGTGCAGCGGCCTCGTCAACAACGGAACGTCGCCGGCGTACTATGGGAGCTTGATCTACGTCGAGAGCGTCCAAGGCGTCAACGAGCAGCCGGACGTCCAAGCCATAAACCCCCAGACCGGCAAGGTCGCGTGGGCCGTTCCCGGCGTTTACCACTGCCCGGACGCCGGCCTCGCGAGCGATAATCCGCTCCCGGCCGTGAACGGCGAGGTCCTTGCCGTGCTGGGATGTCAAGGCACCGCCGGCGGTACCGAGATTTGCGCGCTATCGGCGTCATCCGGCGCGGAGACCTGGTGCTATCAATCGCCAAACGTCTACGTCGAAGAGACCATCGCCGCTAACGGCCTGTTCTACGTCACGCTGCAAGGTTCGGATAACGACCTTCTGGTTCTCGCGTTTAACCCGGCTTCCGGCGCGCAGGTTTGGCAGGCGAAGCTGCCGTCGGGATACTTTTCCACGATGGCTGCCGACAGTACGCGGCTTATTGTTTTGGACGGGAACATCGGCGTCTACGCGCTGTCCCCAACCAACGGGAAGCTGCGGTGGAACTATACGGCGAACGCAAATTTGTTCTTGGGAGGCACTTTGTCGATTGCGAACGGTCTGGTGTATAGCGATGGCGGCGGCGGAAACAACGGCAACGTGGCGATTACGGCCTTTAACGAAAACAACGGGAAGGTCGTCTGGACGAGCGGATCGATCGGCAACGGCGGCGCGCCGGCAGCGCCCGTGATCCTGGATGGAACGATCTACGCCGGATGCTATACCCTGTGCGCTTTCCGTCCGAAAAACCCCTGAGGATGCTCTCGTACAGGCTAGATTTGGGCCTCGGTTCGCCGAAAACAGGAAGAGCACCGTACGGGGGCTTCAATGAAGGTGAAAAACCCAAGCGATTCAATCCGAGGGCTGGCAGTGTGGGCGGCCCTATCGCTGCTGGCGGCTTGCGCTGGACCGCCGTCCCTCAGCCCCCAGGGGTTCGCACCAAGTGACGGTGGCCTTTCCCGCAGGACGACGACGGCCACGTTCCACGGGTGCCCAGTATTCACGGCCAACAGCTATTACAACCAAGTAATAACGACCGCCGCCGCCGATCCCAACAGCGCGAACTACATTAGCTCGGTCATCCAAGCCGGAGACGGCTTTGGATTCGACGCATCGACCGGCGTTGAGCGCGTGAACATTGCAACCGATTCCACACCGCTGCTTAAGGTGCTCCCCCTAGTCGATTACAATCACTTTCCATTGCCCTACCCGTGGGCGAGCAATTTCTTTATCGAGCCGCTCGGCGACAGGCACGCTATAATCGTACAGACGCAGACGTGCCATCTCTACGAGTCGTATCTTACGACATACGTAGCGGGCATACTGAGTGCGCGCTCCGGCGCAAATTGGAATTTGAAGATTGGATTCACTCCCGTGGCCGCCGGCAAAGCCTCAGCGATGGCATCCGGTCTTTCGTTATTCGCCGGCATGGTGCGATGGGAGGATTATCAATCCGGTTCGATCCGGCATGCACTGAACTGGGACGGTATCGCGCACACATTATCGGAGTATGGCTACGTGCGCCCGGCGAGCACCACGGGCCGGTTGCCATTTTACGGCAACAGCTCTTACCACCTGCCCTACGGAGCTCACCTGCGGTTGCGACCGAACTTCAACACCACCGGGTGGGGTCCGCAGGCGCGTATGGTTGTGATCGCAATGCAGACATACGGAGTCTACTTGGCCGACACGGGCAGCAGCTTCAACGCGCTCTATTTCTCAAATGCCCCCGACGGGACCAACCCATGGGATCAGAACGATCTTTCGTCGTTGTCGAAAATAAAAGTGAGCGACTTTACCGTGCTCAAACTCGGCCCGGTTCTTTCGGTGCGCTAGCCTACAGCTGGATTTTCCAGACGGTCTTGTTAAAGTCGGCAACGTACACAGTTTTGCCTTTAGCATCTACGGCGACGTCATTCGGCGCCCAACCCTTCGCCGGCGGCGTGAGCATCACGGTCTTACCCCTCTTGAGCTCGTAGACGTTTCCGTTTGAGGTGTAAAACAAGTCGCCCTTATTGTCGACCGCAACTCCCTGCGGATTCGTTAACCCCTTAACGACCGTCGTTGCCGTTTTCGCATTGGGTTTTACTTTGGCGATTCTGTGGTGACCCGCATCGACCACATAGAGGTTCCCCTTGTTGTCCGTGGCAAGATCCAATGCGTCGCTGAACGAGCCGGTGCAGTTCGGGTAAGTGCCCGTGAGGCAACCCTCCGTCCAGCCTCCGCTCGCGGGCGTCATCTTTAAGAGAAAGTCCTCCTGCTGGATGGAGACGTAGACGTTGCCGTCTTTGTCGACCGCGACGCCAAAAGGATAGCCGCCGCCGGTCGTGACGACCGTGCTTACCGTGCCGTCCGTCGCTACCATCTGCACCATGTGAAGGCCCGTATCGGCAATGTAAACGTTGCCTTTTGTGTCGACTGCGACGCTCTCTGCTCCCTCCACGGTCGGCCCGAAGGGCATCGTTTTGTTTTGCGGCGTTATCTTAAACGCTCCAAGCGCGCCGTCGACGACATAGACGTTACCGCGCGCATCGACAGCCACTGCTTCGGGTTGTTCAAATCCCTTGCCAATTTTCGTCGGGCTATGGCTCGCATCCGGGTTCGAACGCTGAGCCATCTCAAGGGGCTGCGCGTTCGATGACAGCGGCAGCGTGGATGAGTTCGCGCACGCAGAAAGGAGCGCTAAACTCGACAGCACGGCGCCCGCGCTCAAGAGCCTGTTCGCGACGCTATTCTTCATATAAAACGCTCCTCAGGCGGAAGCCAAGGGTGGTTTAGCCCAATACGCCTCGACGTCGCCCGGCACCCACCCGAACAGGCTAAAAGACCCAGCAGCCCGCGTAGATTCGTCGGGTACGGGTACGCCAAGGAACGCGCAATCTTCTTCTGGCTTCCGACTCAAGAAACGGTTTCGTCGGCGTCTACGTAATGCGGAGGGCACTCGAGCGAACTAGCGAATCGCGCCCAGGGTGCGCGCACTTACCGACGTACACGGTCACGCAAAGGGCGAGCACCCGCTATTCGAACGCGAAAGTCCCATCGCTTACACTCCGCGTATGCTACTGCTGTGGTTTTGGCATGCTGCAGTGCGCGAGTATCCGAAACGCATGACGGCGACCGACCACGCCAATTACCTTACCCCTGCCGATCCCGCCGCCGTTGAAACCGCACGTCGCGCGCTCGATCGTGCGCGCGAAGGGGATGTGAACGAAGCCGCACAGACCGGTGGCATCACCACCAGCCAAGCTGCGACGCTCGGTCGTGCCCTTCAAGCCGGCATGCAGTTCGGGATCGGTCTCGAAGCCGATGACGACCCGCGAACCAGCGTTGAGGCCCCTGCGATTCTCGCCGCGATGCAGCCGGAACTGGTCATTCGATCCGTTCACTTTCTCCCGATCGAACACCCGGAAACGGGCGAACCTTGGCAATGGCCCTTTGACAACCCCGAGTTCGCGCACGTCTTCGAACTCATCGGCGCCGAAGCGACTTGGGAGCTCTACATAGCCAAGCTGATCGCTGAAATTGAAACGCAGCGATGCGACGTCGCCGGTCACTTCTATGTGCCTGCGAAGTTCGGTCACTGGCCCGCATCGGTAAGACTCGACGACTACGAAGACCGCTTCCTCGACGTATGCCGGCGACGCAATGCCGCCGTCGAGTTCAACACACGCCTGCTCTATCGCGAGCCCTCGGAGCGAGCGCGAAGTACCTATCTCAGCGCTCACCGACGCCTTCTCCGCAAAGCAAAGGCCGGCGGCGTACGAGTCGTGCTCGGCTCCGATGCGCATGCGCCCGCCGATCAAGGGCGCGGCTTTGAAACCGCTCTCGAATTAATAACCGAATGCGGCATTAAGATCGCTTGACACGAACCGCCGCATCATGTATAAATCGGTGAACTGATGAATAATTATCCGTCGCTGAAGCACCATCATCATCACATGCCGCGAGGCACCGTGTTATGATGGCTTGACGTTTTTCGTCGTATTACATCGAACACGGGGCTCGCGAAGATCGCGGGCCCCGTGTTCTTTTTTGCACTCTTTAGCCAAGGAAATACCGGATGACGACGCTCGAACCCCCGGCCGCGCTAACTGGCCCGATCGTAGTGCTCTTGCCGAAAAACCGCGGTTTGATCGAACGCGTCGATCGCTGGCTACACGCAAACCCGTTGCCGGAAGGCGGCGAGCGCGTGCGCGTTCGAGGCGAAGACGTGCCGATGCTGGCGGATCAAATGGCACGCGCCGGTCGCAGCGTGCTCGCGTTCACGGGCGACGATCTGCTCGACGAATGGCTCGCCCTCGGCAACGTGATCAGCGAAAGGCTCGAACGCGACCGCATCGCCTGGAACGATCCGCACGCCCTGTACGGGGCACCGGCACTTAGCCTGATCGGGCCGCCGGACGGTCCGCTCGCGCCGGGCGCGCCGACGCGTCGCGTCGCCGTCTGCGGCCGCTACAAAACTCTCGCCGACCGTTTCATCCGCATGATGGCGCGCGACGGCATCGCCCTCGAGTCCGTCATCGTGAGCGGTGCCGTCGAAACCTTCGTCGCAAATGGCGCCGCCGACCTAGCGATCGACATCGTCGTCACCGGCAAGACGCTGGCGCAAGCCGGGTTGGTCGTACGGCGCGTGATCTCGACGAGCGATCTTGCCGTTCTGGAGGCGCGATGAGCGCATCAGCCATTGCCGACTACACCGAACGCGAACTCAGCGACGACGGCGTGCTGATCCGCGCCCATCGCAACGAAGCGCCCGTACCGCCGCCGCCGCACGTCGTCACTGCGATTCGGTCGATCGATGCCGTGCTCCTGAGCCGCTATCCCGATGCGCTGCAGCGCCGCGCGATCGCCGCCCTCGCCTCTCGTTTGCGGACCGATCCAAGCGGCATCGTGCTCGGAAACGGCGCCGACGACGTGCTCTGCGCTATTGCCAATGCTTTCGTTCGCGCGGGCGACAACGTCCTCACGGCGACGCCCACCTTCGGCACGTACGCCCGCGCCGTGGCTGTTGCCGGCGGCGAACTGCGTACGCTCCGCTACCGGGAGCGATGGACGCTCGACGCAGATGCTTTGATCGCGAAAGCCGATGAAAGAACGCGCTTAGTCATATTGGGCCATCCGAACAATCCGACCAACGAACCGCTTGACGTCATCACGCTCGAGCATATCTCACGCTGCCTGCCGCAAGCGCTCGTCATCGTCGATGAAGTCTACCTTTCATTTTCCGAACGCTCCCTCGTCGGAGCCGCGCACGCCATTACGAACGTCGCGGTCGTCGGTTCCCTCTCGAAAGTCGGAGCGCTTGCGGGTCTGCGCATTGGTTATGCCGTCGCAAATCGCCTCAACGCCGCTGCGATCCGTCGCGTGATGCCGCCGTTCCCCGTCGGCGTGGCATCGCTCGTCGCCGCCGAAGCCTACGCCCGCGGCGGTGCAGCCACCGACCGATTCGAAGCCGAACTCGCCAAGCAAGTCGAGCGCAGCCTCGACGCTATCGTCGCAGCCATTCGTCCAAGAGCGCGATCGCTCTGGCGCGGCAACTCCAACTTTGTCCTCGGCGACTTCGGCGACGGCGCCGAGTCGATCGAACGCGGCCTCGCCGTCCGGGGCATCGCGGTTCGTTCGTTCGCCGATCCGGATCTGCGAGGCTGCCTGCGTTTCTGCGCCCTTGACGACGATTCGACCGCGCAACTGCTGGAAGCTCTCGATGCGTAAAGGGTTCTACGAACGCGTTAGCGGCGAAACCGTGGTCGCCGTCGCGATCGACCTCGCCGGAGAGTCGCCCGCGATATCAACCGGCCTCCGCATGTTCGATCATCTCCTCGCTCAGCTCGCGCTGCACTCAGGACTCGGATTGAGCGTGGAGGCGCGTTCCCTGGATGGCATCGAGCATCACCTGATCGAAGATACCGGCATCGCCGTCGGCCGCGCGCTCGCCGACGCCCTTGACGATCGAACCGGCATCTCGCGGTATGGAAGCGCCGTCCTTCCCATGGACGACGCGCTCGTGCGAGCCGTCATCGACGTCGGCGGCCGCAGCTTCGCGCGCATCAACCTCCCTATCGCCGCCGAGCTCGTCGAAGGCCTCGAAGTCGCGATGGTCGCGCATTTCTTCCGCAGCCTCGCTTCCAACGCCCTCATCACACTCCACGTCGATCTGCTCGCGGGAGAAGATCCGCACCACTGCATCGAGGCCGCCTTCAAGGCCGTCGCGCGCGCCCTCGCGGCCGCGTGCCGCCCTTACCATCGCGTTCGCGTCCTTACGACGAAAGGTGTGTTTTGAAAAAACCTCGCATCGGCATCCTCGCCCTCGGCGCATCCAACGCGGCCAACGTAGCCACCGGCTTTCGTCGCGCCGGTAGCGATCCGTTCGCGATCCGAAGCGCGCGCGATTTGGAAGGGGCGCAGGCGTTAGTCATCCCCGGCGTTGCGAACGTAAAATTCCTCATCGAAGCGCTCGACGCAGCCGCGCTGCGTTCCGCTCTCGTAACTGCGATTCGCGCCGGAATCCCAACGCTCGGCATCTGTGCGGGCTTCCAACTCTGCTTCGACATGACCGACGAGGCGCCGCACGAACGTTGCCTCGGGATCCTTCCCGGGCGCGTGCGCAGCTTGCCGGCGCGCAAACTGCCGCACATGGGGTGGAACTGGGTAGCCTCGAACGCCTCGCAATTGCCTAGCGGCTGGGCGTATTTCGCTCATTCGTTCGCCGCGTCGGCCTCCGCGCGCGATGCGATTGCCGTCACCGATCACGACGGGCCCTTCGCCAGCGCCGCGATGAACGCGAACCTGCTCGGCGTGCAGTTCCACCCGGAGCGCAGCGGTGCGTACGGCGCTTCGGTGCTGGACTCGTTCGTGCGAAGGATCGAGACATGGTAGCGAAACGCATCGTCGCTTGCCTAGACGTCGCCGCCGGCCGTGTCGTCAAAGGAATTCGCTTCAAGAATCTGCGCGATGCCGGCGACCCCGTTCTTAATGCCCTGCGCTATTGCCGCGACGGTGTCGACGAGCTCGTCATGCTGGACGTCTCCGCGACCCAAGAAGCGCGCAGCGCCTCACTTGAGACGGTCGCGCGCATGGCGGAAGCCATCGACGTGCCGCTGACCGTCGGTGGCGGCGTGCGTAGCGGCGACGACGTCGCTCGCTATCTCGAAGCCGGTGCCGACCGCGTCGCCATCAACTCCGCCGTACTCGCCGAACCGTCGCTGATCGACCGCTGCTCCCAGCGCTTCGGCGCACAATGTATCGTTCTCTCGATCGATGCGATACGCGTAGAAGAAGGTCACCGCATCGCAACGCACGGCGGCTCCCAACCCCACCGGCGCGACGCACTCGACTGGGCGCTCGAAGGCGAGAAGCGCGGCGCCGGCGAGGTCTTGCTTACGTCGATCGATCGCGATGGAACGCGCGGTGGCTTCGATCTCGATTTGATCGAGTTGTTCGCCTACGCACTTCGCGTGCCGTTTGTCGCCTCCGGCGGCGCGCGCGGGCCTGCGTGCTTTGCCGATGCATTGCGCGCCGGCGCCGACGCCGCGCTCGGTGCCTCACTTTTCCATGACGGTGACTGCCGCATCTCGGACGTAAAACGCGTTTGTCTCGAGCAAGGATTGGTGATTCGACCGTGATTAACTTCGAAAAATGCGGAGGCTTAGTACCGACCGTCGTCTGTGACGCGGCGGACGGCCGTCCACGCATGCTCGCATATTCAAGCCCCGAATCGCTGGAAGCGGCGGTACGCGAGCAAAGCGGAGTCTACTGGAGCCGAAGCCGGCGACGCTTGTGGCGCAAAGGCGAAACCTCGGGAAACACGCAGCATCTCGTCCGCATCGAGACCGACTGCGACGCCGATGCGCTCATCTTCTACGTCGACCAGCAGGGCCCGACGTGTCACACCGGCGCCGAACGCTGTTTCCCAGGCGAGCCGTTCACCTGGGGAACGCTCGCCGCACGGGTATCGCAACGCGCCACCGCCGGCGGGGCGGCGTCATACACGCGCAAGCTCCTCGGCGACCCCGCTCTGCTGGACGCCAAGATCCTCGAGGAAGCGCTGGAGGTCACGCTCGCTCGAACGAAAGCCGAAATCGCGTGGGAATGCGCCGACTTGCTCTATTTCATGACCGTGCGTATGCACGCGGCAGGCATCCGAATCGGCGACGTCATGGCTCAACTCGAAGCGCGAGCGAAGTGATGCTGCGTCGCGTTGACCGGTCGGCCATGACCGGAACCTGGCCGGACGATCTTCCGGACGTCTCGGATACGATGTACGACGTGCGCCGGGCGGGCGATGCCGCCGTTGCTCGCGCTGCGGCGCGCTTCGGCGATAAACCGCCGCGTGCGCTCGACCGTGCCGCCATGTGCGGCGCGCGAGAGCGGATCGAGCCGCGCCTATTGCTCGCGCTCGAAAGCGCCGCGAAGCGAATCGAGGCGTTCGCTGAACTGCAGCGCGCGTCGCTGAGCGACGTTACGGCACGCTCCGGCGGTTTCGAACTCTCGCATTGCGCCTTCCCCGTCCGCGCCGTCGGGATCTACGTCCCCGCCGGACGCTATCCGCTGGTATCGTCCCTATTAATGGGCGTCATTCCCGCCCGGGTCGCGGGCGTCGAGCGCGTCATCGTCTGCACGCCCGGGGCGAATGACTCGATTCTCGCCGCAGCGTCGATTGCCGGGGCCGACGAAGTTTTTCAAATCGGGGGCGCACAAGCAATTGCAGCCATGGCGTACGGCACGGAGTCCGTACCGAACGTCGACGTAATCGCCGGGCCCGGCAATCGTTACGTCGCCGCCGCCAAGCGCGCGGTCACGGGAATCTGCGGCATCGATGCACTCGCCGGTCCCTCGGAAGTCGCGATCGTCGCGTCGGGCGACGCGAGCGCGCAACTTGTCGCAGCGGATCTGCTCGCACAAGCCGAGCACGATGAAGACGCTTGCGTCGCGCTGCTCACGGACGATCCTGAGTTCGCTGAAGTCGTCGATAGCGAACTCGAACGGCAGCTCCCGTTACTCTCAACCGAAGCCGTCGCTCGCGCGTCAATCGAGCGCAACGGCCGCTGCGTCATCCTACCGCTTCAAGAAGCGATCGATCTCGCCAACGCGCTTGCTCCGGAGCATCTGGAACTCCAAGGCCCGCGTGCCGAGGCATTGGCGCCACAGGCTCGCTGCTTCGGTGCGCTCTTCGTCGGCGCGGGCGCCGCCGAGGTCTTCGGCGACTACGGAATCGGTCCGAACCACATCCTGCCGACCGGCGGCACCGCGCGCTTCTCCGCTGGCCTCTCGGTCTTCACATTTCTGGCAATCCGGACGACGCTGCGTTCGATCGCCCCGGTCGACCCTGAAATCGTTGCGAGCACGGCGTTGCTCGCGAGAGCCGAGGGTCTCGACGCCCACCGCCGCTCCGCGCTCGCCCGTTCGGCGGAGACCCTCGCGCTATGCTCGTAATCCCGGCGCTCGATCTCCACGACGGCAAATGCGTTCGCATGCGCCAGGGCGATCTCTCGACGGCCGTCGTCTGGGACGACGATCCGGTACGACGTGCCGTTGCATTCGTCGCGAACGGGGCGAAGCGTCTCCACGTCGTCGACATAGACGCAGCCTTTGGCATTGGCGACAACCTCGCCGTCATCGCGCGCATCTGCCGCGCCGTCGACGTCCCGATCCAAGCCGGCGGAGGAATCCGCAACGTAGAACGGGCGCTGCGATTCCGCGACGCTGGTGCGAGCAACGTCGTCCTCGGTACCGTGCTAGCCGAGGAAGAAGCAATGGCGGCGCGCATCGTCGAGCGTCTTGACGGCTGCGTTATCGCCGGCATCGATGCTCGCGGTAGCCGCGTCGCCACGCGCGGCTGGCAAGCCGATCCCAGTGTCGATCGCGACATCCTAGCCAGGCGCGCATGTGAACTCGGGATCGCGCGAATTATCTATACCGAAATCGCTCGCGATGGAACGGCAACCGGCTTCGACGTTAAGGCCTTGAACCAGTTCGCAAACGTCACGCCGTGCCGAATCACCGCTAGCGGGGGCGCCCGATCCCTAGAAGACGCAGCCGGCCTCGCTCAAATCGCACACCCAAACATCGACTCATGCATCATCGGCCGCGCATTGTATGGCACGATCCCCGCGAGTAGCTGATTGACGACTCCTGCTCACCGCCACTCGAACGCCCGCGCGGGTTCGTGGTCGCCAAGCGTTGCGTCGAGAATCGTGCCGAGATCGTTGATCAGATCGTCTAGGCTCTCGATCCCGACCGAGAGGCGCAGTAGGTCGGCAGCACTCAAGCCTGCACGCGCGATGATGTCAGCCTCGCATTCGAACTCCTGAGCAACCCGGCAACCGGCTTAGCCGCTTGGAGCGACACATCTAAATCTGCACTCATCGTGCTGCGAGATGTGTGATTGCCATACGATTTGCCGCCGTGGCTCCGTCGATAAACTTGAGTCGCGTCAGAATGGCGATCGGACGTCTTGTGCCCGAAACGGGCCCTCGTGCCTCTCAAAGTGGGGGAACGCGTCCGCCGCTTCTCGTGAGACCTCCAATTGCGCTGTGCACGCTAATCTACAGTTGGACTTTCCAGACGGCCTTGTTGAAGTCGGTAACGCGCGCAGTCTCGCCTATGGCATCTATTGGCGAGGCGCTGAGCGCGGAAGCGTTCGTGCTGACACCAACGTGCGCCGCGTTCTTGGTGACGTCACCGATCCGAAATCCGCAATTGATGCCCTGACGGCTGCAGAAGCGCGCGCGTTCGCATGCAGCGACGAATGCCACTGCGGTATGAAACCTAAATTGCTGGCCGCCGCTCGGGCCGTCACCGCGGGCGCGGCTGCCTCCGATATCTGTGCCGCCGCCCCCGGCGCGATAAGATCGGCGCTCTTCGCCGCCGACGCGACGATCATAAGTTGAGCAGTAAACGAAGAGTGCCGGGCGCTCCGGCGCGGAATCTGACCTCGTAGGCATTTATACCGATGTCAGACCGGCGCCGGCCTGGTAGGCTGGCCGTGAAATGAAAGTGTTCGGAACTGGTGCAAGCGTAGGGGTGCACTTCGCGCACGTCTGGCGATGCCTATCCCCATGTGGTCCCGAGCACGCAGTTGCCTGCCTCGACCCTCTAAAGAGGAAATAGAACATGATAAACCATCGTATGGTCGGGACCACCCTGCTGGCGGCAATTCTGGTGGCGGGATGCTCGGGTGGCCACACAGTGCCACCCCTCGCAGCCGGCGGACAGTTGCCGGCGAAGATGGCCTCGCACGCCCTGAATGCTACACCTCAAGCGTCTACGTACCGGATCTTGTACAACTTCGGCAGCAAGAAGGGCGACGGTGTGTGGCCCGGGCCCGGCTTAGTTAACGTGAACGGCACCCTCTATGGCGTGGCCGGCCAGGGTGGCAGCTATGGTCTACCTACCGGCGGCTACGGGACCGTCTTCAGCATCAGCCCGACCGGGACCGAGAAAGTGGTGTACAGCTTTGGCGCATCCGGCAGCTACGATGCGTCGGAGCCTTCGCCCGCCTCGCGATTGCTCGACGTGAACGGCACCCTCTACGGAACGACCCTGTATGGTGGCAAAACCGCGAACCCCCCCTTCCAGGGCGCCGGGACCGTCTACCGCATCAGTCCGACCGGTACCGAAAAAGTCGTGTATAGCTTCGACAAGAGCGATCACGGAGCGCACTTTCCCCAGGGTGCGTTGGTCGACGTGAAGGGCACGCTGTATGGAACAACATGGTCGGGCGGCAAATACGACGACTCGACCGGAGAACACGGGGGTACCGTTTTCAGCCTCAACCGGAAGACCGGAGCTACGCAGGTATTGCACAGCTTCGGCCAAGGCCGCGATGGACGCATTCTCTGGTGTACGTTGCTCGACGTGAACGGCATCTTGTATGGGGTAACGCTTGAGGGCGGCAGTCAGGGGAAAAGCAGCGGCGGCTACGGGACCGTCTTTAGCATCAGCCCGACCGGGACCGAGCGGGTGCTGCACGACTTTAATAGCACCGATGGAGCGAGTCCCTACGATGCCTCCGGCTTGATCGACGTGAACGGGACTCTATATGGAACGACTGAGTTTGGCGGGAAATACAACCAGGGGACCGTCTTTAGCATGAGTCTGACGGGAACCGAACAGGTGTTGCACAGCTTCGGCAGCAGTGGGGCTAACCCCGATGGTACTGAGCCGATAGCTGGTTTAAACAACGTCAACGGTACCCTTTATGGAACGACTAACACGGGCGGGAAGTACAACCAAGGGACCATATTTTCCATCAGTCTAACGGGAACCGAGCTGGTGTTGCATAGCTTCGGGAAGGGTACCGATGGGACCGATCCTCAGGCCGCATTTCTCGACGTGAACGGCACGCTCTATGGAGTTACTACACACGGCGGCACAAATGGCTTTGGGACCGTCTACGCCATGACGCCCCCACAATAACGAAGATGCTTCCCTGGAGAATGCTCGTGATAGAACAGGTAAAGCGCGCAATACTTGCGTGCGTCGGTGTCGTTGCGGCTGTGTCGTGTTCGGTACATAACCCGGCCGGTGCCGTGCTGCCGAACGGAGCCGCGCCTTCGGCGCGTATCGCCCGTGCCAGCGTACGCTCCCTCTGCGGCCCGGTGGGACCCGGATTTGCCCGTTGTTTTGCCCTGGTTCGTACCGATCTGCGGTTCGAGACTCCGCCGGATTATCACGCTGCTCTCGGCATTTCGCAGGGCGACTTGGCAATGGCAGCGGCGAGCGCGTATTACGGTCCGCTCGGACCGGCGGAACTGCAGCAGGCTTACAAGTTGCCCTCCGCAACAGCCGGTAAGGGGCAGACCGTCGGCATCGTCGACGCCTACAGCTATCCGACCGCTGAGTCGGATCTTGGAACGTATCGCAAGCAGTTCAAGCTGCCGCCCTGCACGATTAAGAACGGATGCCTGCAGATCCTCAACCAAGCCGGCAAAGCCTCGCCACTTCCCCCGCCTGATCCGGGTTGGTCCGGGGAGATGGCGCTCGATCTCGATATGGCGTCGGCGATCTGCCCGAACTGCCATATCGTGCTCGTCGAAGCGAACTCTGCCAGGAACGGAGATCTCGGTGCTTCCGTAAGAACGGCCGCAGCTGCGGGTGCCGGTCAGATCAGCAACTCGTACGGCAGTGCTGAGTGCTCCCCCCTCCCCACGGGCAAGGTCTCGTGTATTGATCCGAGGTCGGACTCCAAGTTCTACAATATCCCGAATACCATCATCACGGTCAGCAGCGGCGACTACTCGTGGTTCGACGGCCCACAAATGCCGGCCGATTTCGGCACCGTCGTCGCGGTTGGCGGCACGTCGCTCTATCCCTACAGCAACAATCGCGGCTGGCTCGAAGTAGCATGGAGCGGGGCCGGGAGCAGCTGCTCGAAATTCGTGGCCAACCCGAGCTGGATCCCCGCATCGATCGGTTGCCCAGGCAAGAAGCGCCCGAGTGCCGACGTCTCAGCCGTTGCCGATCCGTATACAGGCGTCCTGACGTATGAGACCTATCCAAATACGAAGGGCTACTTCTACGTAACCGGCGGTACTAGCGTATCCTCACCGATCATCGCGAGCGTCTATGCGCTGGCCGGAAACGCTGCTTCGCAGAAGTTCGGGTCGCTGCTCTACAAGGCGCGCGGTGCGTTGACCGACGTGGTAATCGGCAAGAACGGGATCGTCGGCGGCGTCAACGGCGCTAACCAGAGCTGCACGCCGGTCGCGATCTGCACCGCGATGCCGGGCTGGGACGGACCAACCGGTAACGGTACGCCGTGGGGGCTCGGAGCGTTCTAACGCTTAATCGAAAGCGGCGCCGTTGGCTACCGCTACTGCGATCTCGACGCGCGAGCGCACGCCTAGCTTGTCGCGAATATGGTCGACGTGATGGTCGGCCGTCCGCTTGGAGATCGACAAGGCAGTTGCGATTTCGGCATTGGTCTTCCCAGACGAGATCATCAGGGCGATGGTCCGTTGGTGTTCGGTGAGCTTCGTGGCGCTATTTGAGGTAGTTCGCGGTTTGCCGAACGTCACACCCATCGCCTTCGCGGTTGCCTGCACGCGCTCGATCATATACTCGCAATCGACGGACTTGAATCGCTCCAACGCTTCCGTAAAGTCCTCACGGCGCGCCGTAATCTTCGCGATCTCAAAATAGACGCGCGCGATCTCGATGACCGGCTGCGGCGCGATTGCGGCCTCTCGCAAAAGTGACAGCGCGGGATCCGTCTCGCCTCCCATGATCATTGCGTACGCCTCGCCCCATGCTACGCATGCATCGTTCACCTCGCCCGTACCTCGAATCTTCCGAAGGCGCCGCAATGTCCGCTCCATCAACGCGGTATCGTTCGCCCGCAAGGCGATTCGCGCGAGCGCTAACGAAACGTATCGAAGGTTCACCGGATGGGCTCGCACCGGGCTCTCGAAGTCGGCTTCGAGTGCATGCCGTGCCAGCTCCGGGTCGCCGTGCTGCTCGTGGAACTGGCCGATAGCGAGCTGCAGGAACGCGCCCATCTCCTTCGCATCAGCTAGTTCGGCGATCAGAGAACGAGCGTGCTCCACCAGGCCAAGCTTTGTATCGAGCGTTATCTGCTGAGCGACGAATATTTCGCGTGCGTGCAGGCCCAGCGAGGGCACGGCGCCGGCGGCCGCCGTTATCACGGAAAGAGCCTCTTTCGCTCGACCGCCGGCATAGAGCGCCTGAGCGTAATCGGGCGCAAGCGCCGCCTTATTCCGTAAACTTCCACCCGGCAACTCCAGCGCGAATCGGCCGAGCGCGATCGCTTCGTCGAATCGGCCGGCGCCGGCCGTTGTGTTCATAACCGGCAGTACGACTTCTAAAACGGCGTCGTAGGCATGTGCCGCGGCGCCGGCTCGAATTGTATCTTCGAACTCCGCGATCCCGCGTGCCCAGTCGTCGTAGATCGCCGTGACCATCGCGCAACGCGCGAGTGCTTTGATGCGCGGCGCCGTCGCCGTCAGCGACGGAACCAATGCGCGCAGCCTTTGAATCAGTACCCTGGCCGCATCGTGTTCCAGCCGATACCGCGCCTCACGAAAGCATTGGTACAAGAGCTCCGCCGCGATCGCTGGTTCGATGTCTGAGTCGGCGAGTGAGGCGATTCTCTCGCGTTCGGCGGCATCGAAGCTGGGCGACTCAAAGAGCCGAGCCTTGATGCGAGCCAGTTCCAAGCGAGCGCGCGCGGCTGGGGAAAACCGAGACCAGGTTTCGTCGGAAACGATCGATTGAGCGGGTTCGTTCCCGGCAATGCGACGCGTCAACCTCAACGCCGCTCCGAGGGTTTCGGTACGTTCCAGCGGCAGCGGGCAGTCCGGAGCTTCGAGGGCGATCGCTTCGGCAAAACATCGGGCCGCCGTCTCCCACTCCTCATCGTCGAGAGCGGTCCATCCGAGGCGCGCAAAGGTCGCCCGAGACTCGCTGCTTTCGCCCGCGGCCAAAAGGTGTCGCGCGCGCTGCTCTGGGTCCGTGACGATTCGGGCAGCGCCGGCATGCACGCGCTTGATTACATCAGGAGACGACTGATCGAGAATCGCATCGCCAAGCAGTTGGTGCCGTATGGTGGCGACGCCCTCGCGGATCTCTACGAGCCCACGGGCGAGCAGTACGTCGACGGCAATACTGACGGCGCGCGGTGCCATCGCGGTGAGCTCAGACAACGTCTCGGTATCGAGCGGTCTTTCGAGAACGGCCAGAGCCGAGGCGACCGCAAGCGCCGCCTCAGGTAAATCGACGACATGATCGCGCGCCGCACGGGCAACGCTCGAAGCGCGAAGCGACGACGCTCGCGTCAATAGTTGAGCGTACAGCGGATTACCAGCCGCTAGGGCTATGACCGCGGTACGTTCCTCCGGGTCAAGATGGTCGCTTCCCGCATCGATAATCGCCGCGATGGCCTTATCCGAAAGTGGACCGAGCGTGTCAGCGGCGGCGAGCCCGGCTTGACGCAGACGATGGTACACCGCGGTGACGCCGTCGTACCCCACGCGAGCGGCCAGCTGCCATCGCACGGGAAAGTCTTGGAGACGTTCGACGAGATAAGGAATCGCTTCGAGCGTGGCGTCATCCGCCCAATGAAGATCGTCGACCTGGACGAGCGGCGCGGCGGCCATGGTAGAGCCCGCGAGTGCAAGCTGCAACTCAAGAATGGCTTCTTTCTCGATCGTGCGCCGCAGCAAGGCGCTAGAATCGTTGTGCCGAGCCACGCGCTGCAGCAGCGCCAACAACGGGTCGAACGGGATTTCGCGGGCGACGCGCTGGCAGGCGACGCGGAAAACCGGACCATCGTGCTTCTCGGCGGCGGCGCGCATCGCGGTCGATTTTCCGATACCTGCCTCGCCAAAGAGGAAGAGCGCGGGGGGACCTGACGTCATAGGTACTTATTGCACGTTTGGCAGATGCCTATCCTCGCATAACGTCATCAGCGACAAAGTGCTCAAGCTCGCCTTGCCGGCCAATTCATCTATGCTGCCCGCTCGCCGCGCGCTCGAAGGCCGGCTTGATAAGGCATTGGAGGCGGTTCTGCATAGGTAATCCGCCTTCGTGAGGCCAACCGAGCATCCGATCGCGATGCGTGAAGAAGAGCTTTATGCGCTTTCGAAGGCGAGCCCAGCGGCCGTCGTCCTGGGCGAAGCCGGTATCGGGAAAACGATGCTGCTGCGCACTGCGGCGAAGCAGCATGATGGTCCCGTCTTTCGCGTTACGTGCCAGCGCATCGCGCGCGACTTGCGATTGGACCCGCTGGTCTCGCTCTTGCAGGGGGTTACTCGGCAACTCGGTTGGTCCAGCCCGTTCGGAACGGAAGTTGAGAGCGACTCGATCCTCACGTTCCGGATCGCGCTAGAACGTACGACCAAGGATGCGAACCCGCTCGTTCAAGTCGACGACCTTCACTGGGCCGATGAGGCAACGCTTGCGGCGTTACCGTATCTCGTCGAGCGCCTTCAGGACTTTCCGGTTCGCTGGCACTTTGGAGCGCGCAACGGTTACGACTCGGTTACCGAGATGCTGCACCGGCTCCATCGCAGCAATCTCGCAATCACGATCTCGTTAGCGCGGCTTCCCGACGACGACATTTTAACGATCGTGGAGGACGCCGCTCCTCGCCTCGATGAAAAGCAGCGCCGAGCCATCGTTGCGCAGGCCGGGGGGAATCCGCTCTACGCGCAACTACTCTCGACCGCATCCAGCGAGCGGGCAATTGCGCTCGTAGCGCGCGATCACGTAAGCGATCTCTCCGACGTCGAATTGCGCATTGCCGCAGCATTGGCGATCGTCGAGGAGCCGCTCGACGAAGTGAGCATTTCGGAGCTGGCCCGTCTCTCTCCAGCCGCCGTTCGCAAATCCACCACCGCCCTGCTGGCTCGCGGAATCGTCGAACTGCGTGATACACGCGCCGCAATTCGCCATGACGTTCTCGTTGACGCCATCGCGAGCGTCATGCCAAAGGAGGCACTTTCCGATTTGCATCTCGCGGCGTCTCGCCTAACGCGTGATGACGAAAGACGCGCACGCCACCTGCTGGCTGCGAACTTCGGCGACGAGTCTCGCGCTATCTTCGCAAAGCTCGCGTGGGGCGCCATGGCGAACGAAGATTGGAATCGCGCCGCACGATATTTTTTAGAAGCGCAAGCCATCCCCATTACCTGGCCGGGCGAATCGCCGCTAGCAGAGCCGGAGTGTGTTGCGGCCGGTCTGCACTTGACGCAGCGCATTCTCGACGTCGAGCAAGTCGATCAGCCGCGCGAGCTTGCACGACGATGGGAAGGCCTTCCCGCAGTCACTCGCGCGCGGCTCGAGCTCGCGTCGACGGTTGCGTTCATCTATGCGCGGCACGCCCTGACCGCGGACGATCTCGCGCGGATCGCAGCGCTCACCGAAGAAGAGATCGAGGCAGAGATTGCGGCAGACCTGCTCTACCAGCTGGCTCGGATATCGCGCCTTCACTTGGAGCATGAAGCCGCCCGCGCATTTATGGCCAAACTGCGCAACCTCATTCCGATGCTCGGGCATTGCGAAGCCCGTTATCGGGCGATCGCGCGCAGCGCTGCCTATCATGCAATCTACGACGATTTGGAGCGTGGGGTCGCACTTTTTCACGACGCGATTCGCGAAGGCGTCTCCGCCGGGGCGCTCGACGCCGTGTTGCAGGCCACCAGTGAAATGCTCGTCTTACTGCTGGAGATGATGCGACTCGACGAGGGCTTGGCGCTCGGGCGCTTTGCGCATGGATTAGAGGGTGGCAGTCCGGTCGAAAAAGCTAGGGTGGCACGGCGTTACTCCGATCTCCTAACGTTCTCCACTCGTCTGCCGGAGGCACTTTCCATCGCGACGGCCGCCCGAGCACTGGAGGGTGAACTTCCCGCACGGTCGCGCGAGATCACGTACGTGACCGAGATCATGCTCGCGGCGCAGCTCGGCTTGGTCGAGCAAGCCCAAACACTGATCGACGAATGCACGGCGGTTGGCGCGAAGGGCACCCTTGCCGATCTCGCGATCGGGTACTTCCACGAGCAACACGGCGATCCGGAAACCGCAAGGTCTCTGCTCGAAGGCGATTTCGAAAGCCCCTTCCGAGCTCACCCACACAATTTGCGGTACGCGCTCACCTCGCTCGCGCGCATCGCAGTCAGGACGCGCGACGCTGCGCTGATGGAACGGACTTTGCGAAAACTACGAACGCTCTCCGGCCACGATGCCTTGACCGACGCCTGCGTCGGCTGGGGCGAAGCTTATGGCCACCTGTTGCGTGGGGAGAGCGCCGCGGCTTTGTTGCTCTTGCGCGATGGCATGCGGGCACCGCTGACCGCCTTGGAAAAGGCCCGCATTCAGTTCGAGATCGCGACCGTCACACGTCAATCGGAGGACGTGTTGGAGGCGATCGAACGATTTCAATCACTCGGTATCGAGTACATGGTCGAACGCGTGCTGCGGCTCGCGGGCGAGATAGGCCTCGCCATCGATCAAAAGAACCGCGCGGGTGGATTGAGCGATCGCGAGCGCACCGTAGCGCTCATGGTCTCGTCGGGAAAGACGAACGCCGAGATCGCAAGCGCGCTCACGATCTCGAAGCGCACCGTCGACCAGCACGTCGACAATATCCGCCATAAGCTCGGTGTTCGCTCGCGCGTTGAGATTGCGATGCTGGTGGCCAACGGGGCCGTGTTCGAGGCCACTACGTATAAACACTGATGGCGGGGTGCCCAGCGCGGGTGCTATCGTGGTATGAAACGTCTGTGGCCCCCTCGGGCACACGGGTGCTGGAAAGTTGGAGAAACATGCGCAGATCGTCCCGCGTTATCGCGTCGGTGTTGGGGCTGACGTTGGCTCTTACCGCGTGCGGCGGCCACAGCGGCTCGCTCCTCCCATCAACACCGACGGGTGGCGGCCAAACCCCGATGAGCGTGCGTGGCCATGATGCTGGCAAGGCCGATTATTCCCAGGTTATCAATGTGACGGTCTACCTAAAGCTCAGGAACGCGGCGGACTTTTCTAAACGAGTCGACGCTCTCTACGAGCCGAACTCGCCCACGTTCCGGCACTGGCTGACCGATGCGGATCTGCAGCGTTACGCGGCGCCGCGATCGCAGATGACCGCCGTGCGAGAGGCACTCGCCAAACGGGGCCTGACCATCCTTTCGACCGACCGCGACGGATTTTCGATCCGTGCCCGCGGGACGATTGCGCGCATGGCGAGCGCTTTCGGGACTCAAATCCATGAGTTCACCCGCGACGGCGTAACGTTCCGCGCACCACTTACCACACCGCGCCTTACCGGCGCCTCCGGCGCCTTCGTCGATACGGTGGCCGGCCTAGAGAGTCATGTCGCGCGGCCCTACTTAGCGCGCGCCCTGAACCCGCAGACCATGCAGCCTTATCCAGCCGTCAGCGTGTCGGATGTCGAAGCGGCCGGCGGTCTGAATTCGGTGATCACCGATCGGAGCTTGAGCCCGACCGTAACGGTGAAATACACGACTCCCAATGCCAAATATCCAAAGGCGACGTATAGCGGCATCGTCTATAATGCGAGTCGATTGATTCCCGATTTCAGCGCGAAAGATCTGCAAGACGTCTATGGACTACCCAAGGATCTGCGTGGTGCCGGTCAGACGGTGGTGCTGCTCGATGCCTTCGACTATCCACAGATGGAAGATGACGCGAACGAGGCCGCGCAACTGATGGGCTTGCCAAGGCTCACTTCAGCCAACTTCCAAATCGTTTACCCGGAGGGTAAACCCAATCCGAATCTTGGCATCCTCACCGGCTGGAATACCGAAATCGCGCTCGACGTCCAGTCGGCACATGCAATTGCCCCAGACGCAAAAATCTTGGTCGTCGCAAGCAATGGCCAGGACAGCGAAGATATGCAGTATTCGATGCAATACATCATCGACAACAACTTGGGAGACGCCATATCGGATAGCTGGGGCTCAGATGAAGATTACGAAACGAGCCCAGAAGAGTTTAAGTCTTACGAAAGCATCCTGATTAGGGCAGCCGCGAAGGGCGTGTCATTCCAGTTCGCGACCGGCGACGACGGCGATGCCGGGCTCGGCACCCCGGTCGGTGCGCCAAGTGTGCCGGCGGATTCACCTCATGCCACAGCCGTTGGCGGCACCGCCATTCTGAACAACGTTGGAGGCTCGGGGTTCACCTCGGTTGGTTGGGGCGACGGATTCGCCCTACTCTACACGGGCCAAAACGGCCCGGTTGATCCGCCCACCTCAAGGTTCTTAGGCGGCGGAGGCGGCGGCGAGAGCATCTATTGGCCCAAGCCAAAATGGCAGGCCGCGCTTCCCGGTTCTGGCCGGCAGACGCCCGACGTGTCGGCACTGGCCGATCCGTACACCGGATTCCCGGTCGTGCAGTCCGATCGGGTGTATGGAAAGAAGAACCACGTGCTTGAGGAGGGTTGGGGCGGCACCAGCTTAGCCAGCCCGATCTTCACCGCAATGTGGGTCATAGCCCAAGAGAAGGCAGGCCATCGGCTAGGCCTGGCCGCGCCACTACTAGCCCGCATGAAGACCGGACTGACGGACGTACTGCCGCTCGGTAATGCCAACAATCTGAGCGGATCGATAACCGACAAGAACGGGACGACGGCTTATTCTACCGTGCGGATTTTTTCACCGATGGATTTGCCAAACCCGGTGTTTATCGCAGCACGGTATGTCTTCCCCAACTACGACGACACCACGGCCGGCTTCGCTTTCGGTGCGGATAGCTCGCTGACCGTCACTAACGGCTGGGACAACGTAACCGGATACGGTACACCCGATGCGGCGTTCGTTACCAGCGCAGCAGCTGGGAGGTTCTAGACAAATGCGCAGATTGTCTCGCGTTATCGCGTCGGTGTTGGGGCTGACGTTCGTTCTTACCGCGTGCGGCGGCCACAACGGCTCGATCCTCCCGTCAACACCGACGGGTGGCGGCCAAACCCCGATGCGTGTGCGTGGCCATGACGCGGGGAAAGCCGATTATTCTCAAGTTATCAATGTGACGGTCTACCTAAAACTTAGAAACGCGGCGGACTTTTCTAAACGAGTCGACGCTCTCTACGAGCCGAACTCGCCTACGTTCCGGCACTGGCTGACCGATGCTGATTTGGAGCTTTACGCGGCACCGCGATCGCAGATGACCGCGGTGCGAGAAGCACTCGCCAAACAGGGCCTGACCGTCCTTTCGACCGATCGCGACGGGTTTTCGATCCGTGCTCGCGGGACGATTGGTCGCGTAGCGAGCGCCTTCGGGACTCAAATCCATGAGTTCACCCGCGACGGCCTAACCTTTCGCGCACCGCTTACCGCACCGCGCCTTTCCGGCGCCTCCGGCGCCTTCGTCGATACGGTGGCCGGCCTAGAGAGTCACGTCGCGCGGCCCTACTTAGCGCGCGCCCTTGACCCGCAGACCATGCAGCCCTATTCAGCCGTCAGCGTAGCGGATGTTGAAGCGGCGGGCGGTTTTCTGAATTCGGTGATCACCGATCAGAGCTTGAGCCCGAGCGTAACGGTGAAATTCACCACTCCCCATGCTAAATATCCAAAGGCGAAGTATAGCGGCATCGTCTACTATGCGAACTCCAAGCAGACTCCCGATTTCAGCGCAAAAGATCTGCAAGACGCCTATGGCTTGCCCAGGGATCTGCGCGGTGCCGGTCAGACGGTGGTGCTGCTCGAAGCCTTCGACTATCCACAGATGGAAAGTGACGCGAACGAGTCCGCGAAACTGATGGGCTTGCCGAAGCTCACTTCAGCCAACTTACAAATCGTTTACCCGGAGGGTAAACCCAATCCGAATCTTGGCATCACGACCGGCTGGAACCTCGAAATCGCGCTTGACATCCAGTCGGCGCATGCGGTTGCCCCAGACGCAAAAATCTTGGTCGTCGCAACCAATGGCCAAGACAGCGAAGGTATGCAGTACTCAATGCAATACATCATCGACAACAAGTTGGGATACGCCGTATCGGATAGCTGGGGCGAAGATATCGATTACGAAGCTGGTCCAGAGGAGCTGAAGTCCTTCGAAAACATCCTAATTAGGGCAGCCGCGAAGGGCGTGTCGTTTCAGTTCGCGACCGGCGACGGCGGCGACATCGGATTCGGCACCCCGGTCGGTGCGCCAAGCGTGCCCGCTGATTCTCCCCATGCCACAGCCGTTGGCGGCACCGCCATTCTGAACAACGTCGGAGGCTCGGGGTTCACCTCGGTCGGCTGGGGCGACGGACTCGCCCTGCTCAACGTCGGCAAATACGGCCCGGAGGTACCGCCCTCCGGGAATTTCTTTGGCGGCGGAGGCGGCGGTGAGAGCGTCTACTGGCCAAAGCCAAAATGGCAGGCCGCGCTTCCCGGTTCTGGCCGGCAGACGCCCGACGTGTCGGCACTCGGCGATCCGTACACCGGATTCCCGGTCGTACTGACCAACGGGGGAAAATTGCAGCTCCTTCGAGGTGTCGGCGGCACGAGTCTGGCCAGTCCGATCTTCACCGCGATCTGGGCCGTTGCCCAACAAAAAGCGAACGGTGCGCTCGGTCAGGCTGCGCCGACGCTCTCCCGCATGAAAACCGGGCTGACGGACGTAGTGCCGCTCAGTAATGCTAACAGCCTGAGCGGATCGATAACCACCGAGAACGGGACGACGGATTATTCTGCCGTGGCGATTTTTGGACTGCTGGATCCGCCCAACCCGGTGTTCGTCGCAGCACGGTGGCCGGTGCAAACTCCTACCTTCGGCCTCGCCACGTTCGGCATCGCGTTCGGTCTGGATTACACGCTGACCGTCACTAAGGGCTGGGACAACGTAACGGGATACGGTACGCCCAATGCGGCGTTCGTTACCAGCGCAGCAGCCGGCAGGTAGCAACCGCCGCGATGATCAACCACGAGATTGCTTTAGCTATCCGCCGTTTAAACTACGAAGCCTTACGCGCACGTTTTCTCTTGATACCGCCGTCGCTGGCGACAAGAGCCGTGACCTTTCGCGCACCCTTGACGCGCTTGATCTCGGCTTGACGGTTGTAGACGGTGTGGATGACGAGGCCAAGGGTGGGAGGGTCGGTTACGTTTGTGGAAGCAGCTTGCCTTCATGCGAAGTGGGACTATCGGCCTGTTCATCGTCGCGGTACTCTCTATTACGACCTCGGCGGCGTATTCACAAACAGCCCCGACGCTGACGTCGTCGCAAGCGGCAGCTATCTCGCCCCACTACGGCAACCGTCCGTGCGTGCAGGACATCGACGACCTGATCCAGCGCGGATCGTGGGCGTCGTTCATGCACACTTGCCACGGCGCCCCAGTCGGCTCGAACTCCATCGCTCACTACGCGAACGGGCGATGGACGATCGTCTGCGGCCACGGCGACGACGTGCTCTATGCGGAGATGGCCGTCAGTCAGTGTTCCGGCTTAACGCTTAGCGAAGCTATTGCGATCGGGATGCCACCGCAAAACCCGGCACACTACGATCTCTCGGACCCGGTGCAGGTAGTCGAGAAATACTACGCGCTCTGGAACCAACGCGGATACTCAGAGATGTACGCGATGCTCTCGCCATCTTATCGCTCGGCGCATCCGTACGCAGGCTGGCTCGCCGATCATGCCTCGACGGCGAGCATTAGTGCGCAGGCGACATCTGGCGGAGCTTCGGGCCGCGTTCACGTGACAATCTATTCGTCCGACGCGGCAACGCCGCGCGACATGAAGAGCTACGCCGGCACGTGGGTATTGACGAAGTCGAGCGGAATCTGGCGGCTAGACTCTGTGACGCTGAAAGCGGTACCACTTCCGCCGTAACGATCGCCGACCTCCAAACGCTGCTAAGGCAAACGCACTAGTTCAATCGAATCAAGAACCGCGGGAGATCGATTGGCCACGGCCCCACGTTTCGGTAGTAACATGGACCTTCGGGGCTATCAAAAGCCATCCTGAAGACGCGCACGTTGAAGCGTGTCACTGCAGTCCTCGGCGGTTCTTGAAGAATACGACCATACGGTCTCTTACCCATTATTTGGATCGATAAGCAGCCAAGCTGCTGGCGCGCGGTACCGCTCGGAGTTATAATTCGCTCATGTTTATCGTCGAAACCCCACCGCTGCTCGCGGAGAACGAACCGCTTCCGGCGAGCGGCTTCGTTGTCACTACACTGCTCATCGTGAAGGACGTTGCTCGCGCGCGAAAAGTTTACGAACGAGTCTTCGATGCGAAAGTGGTCGAGCACGACGATCCGGCGGTACTCCGTCTGGTCAATACGTGGCTCCTCATCAACAGCGGCGGCGGCCCGACGGATGATAAACCTACGGTAACGGCGGCCCCACCCGCACAGCCCGATCGCCTGAGTATCGCTCTGAACCTGCGTGTCGCCGATATCCACGCCTGCTACAAACTTTGGAAGTCCCGCGGGACGGAGTTCTTGACGGAACCGAAAGTCCATGAATCCGAAATCCGTTGCTACATTCGGGATCCCGACGGCTACCTAATCGAAGTCGGTCAAACGACGTAGTTCGACCGCGCTCGGGGGAACGAACTACGAAACCTTGCGCGCGCGCTTTCTCTTGAGGCCGCCATCGCTGGCGACGAGCGCTGTGACCGTTCGCGCACCCTTGACGCGTTTGATCTCCGCCTGGTGGTTGTAGACGGTGTAGATGCTGATCTCCAGTTCCTCGGCGATTTCGGCGCCGCTCTTGCCTTCCAGCGTGAGGCGCAACACCTCTTGCTGGCGCACGGTCAGGCCGCTGCGCGTCTGCTCGACCAGCGCCGAAGCAAACGGGCTGCGCGAATAGGTCGCAAGCGCGCGTTCGGCCTCGGCTCGCCACGTTTTCTCGCCCGTGAGCGTGAGAAGAAGCGTTGCCATCCGGCCGGCTCGCCACTGATAGCCGATATCGTCGAAGATCGCAAACGCGCGCCGGGCACTGTCGATCGCAGCCTTGTGATTGTGCCCGGCTTCGGTCAGCGCTTTCGACTCGGCGATGAAGCCACGCATGCGCGGGCCGTGCGCCAGCGCGTAGTAGGGCGCCATCTGTCCGCGCGTCTCCTCCGCGAGCGCGAGTAACGCCCGCGCCTCGCGCGTCAGCTGAAGCTCGGCTGCCGTCGCGGCCGCCAGCGGAATCACGGCAAGCCCTTCCGTCCGCAGCGACTTCCAATCCACGGCCTTTACCAACGCTTGGGCCGTCGCAAAATCGGCCTGCGCGCCGGTGCGCTCGAGAGCAAAGATGCTCACCGTCGCCCGGTCCAAATGCGCGTACAGCCGGGAAACCGGGTCGGCCAGCAGCATCGCCGCGCGCGCAATGTTCGTCAACGCCGGCACGAACTCGCTGTTGAGCGCATACGACCATCCGATGGTGCGCAACACCTGAAAATGCATCGTTTCGAGGCCGGCAGTCCATTCCAAGCGTTTTTCCAGACGCTCGAGCCGCGCTAACGCGCCGCGCTGTGCCAACTCGCGCAGCAGCAGCGCTACGATGTGCGCGCAGACCGCAATCAGAAACGTCTCTTTCGGCGCGTCGGCTTCGAGCAAGTCGAGCGCGGTCTCGGTAAACTTCAACTGCGTCTTCATTTGGCCGGCCGCGGCCGCGAGCAGCCCTTGGAGCACCAGGTACCGCGCGCGCAGTTCCGGCGCTTTCGGAGGGAAGCGTCCGAGCCATTCGCGCGCCGTGTCGTAGTCGTGGTTCCAGAACGCCGCCGTCGCCGCGTAGTACCCGATCGACGATACGTCGCGCAGCCCGGCGCTCACATCAGCGGCGCCGATGGGCTGGTAAGGCCGGCCGAGCGCGACGAGGGCGCACGATCGCAGTGCCTCGGCGAGGAGCCGCGTGCTGCGATCCGCGTCGCTGCCGGCCGCCGCCTGGGTCGAGGTGCGTGCGGCCTCGTCAAAATCGCCGCCATAGAAGGCCAGGCGGGCGCGGTAAATCAGGCTCTTTGCGTCGTTCTGCGTTGCGAGCGCTGCGCCGGCCTCAGCGAAGTGCCCCGACCGGAGCGCGGCGTCGACATCAAGCAGGGGGATTCTTGCCATCCTCCACGCTTCGCCTGACCGCGCTCCCGTCCTGGCCCGCAGACTAGTGAATTATGACTATTTCATCGGAGTTATGCCGCCCGTATCTGCCGGATGTGCTGCCGATCCGTGGTTCATAGGCGTGATGCCGCCGGTGTCCGCGGGGTGATACACGTGCCCGCCGTAGGAAAGCACCGATAGGAGCAGGGCCAAGAGGAACGAGATCATTGTGAGGGACCTTTCCGGTAGAGGGAGGCCGCCGAGAAAAGAGCCGGGCAGCCACGGCCTTAGGACCGTACAGACAGCCTACCGCTTAGCTAATGGAAAATCACTATTCCCAAGGGCAAAATCTAGTGGAAAATAACTAGGCAGGGTGTCCCGAAGAGGCATATTTATTGGCGAGGCAGGGCCAAAGGGGGAATGGTGCAAAGGAACCAGCCTTGCCCTTCGTTGCGGCGTAAGGGGGAATGGAATGGAAGCCTCAGTGTTCGCACCCATACAACCGCTTAACCAGAGCACGGTCATCTCGATTCCGTTCAAGATGCAGCACCAGGAACAAGATGAGTGGGGTTGGGCCGCAAACGCCGTCAGCGCCGCACGATATCTCGGGCGCAAGCCGCTTTCGCAGTGTGCGCTCGTCAACGACGAACTTGGCCGCAACTCGTGCTGCTCGCACGGCGGCTCCGAAGAGTGCAACCAGCCGTACTATCTCGAAGACGCGCTCAGCGCTGCCGGCTGTCACTTCCGTCACGTCGGACAGGCAATTTCAGCGGCGGCAATTGGCGACGCACTCTCGATCGGCACGGCTATCGAAGCGCGAATCGGATGGACGGACGGCAACGGCAACTTCGACGGTTCCGGACATTTCGTCGCGATCACCGCGATCGAACCGACGACGAGCATGCTCCACGTTGCCGATCCGTGGTATCGCACGAGCAGTATCGCGTACGACGACTTCGCGCGGGCGTACAAAAGCGTCGGCGTATGGACCGATACGTACCTGATCGATCGCCTCGTCAACGCCGAAAGCGGGCCGCCTCCAACGCCGGCGGAGTCGAGCGACCTGTATGCGTATCTTTCTGCCGCCTCGAGCACGATGAAGGGGCAGTCCGTGGCTCCGTTGCTCACGCTCGCGCTGGATCGGGCCGCGCTGCCGAACCCATTGCTAGGCGTACGGCAGACCGGCATGCAAGGCATCGATGCCACGCACCGGTCTCTCAACGAAGAGAATCTGCGCGACCCACGCACGCTGCAGGTCCCGAGCCTGCTCGTTACGGCGTTGATCGCCAAAAAGGGAGATGCCGTCGTTTGCAAACCGATCGGCCGCGCCCCGTCATTCTTAGACCCGAAACGGCTTTACACGCAAGACGAGTTCGAAGCGATCCTGCAAACGCAGGCGCAGCGTAAGCTGCGCCTCATCGCCAAACTCAACGACCGTTAGGCATTAGAAGCGAAGCGGCGCGTACTTCAGCGACGTCGCCGTATTGAAGAGCACGACCGGCCCCGGCAGTTCGACCCCACGAGATTGCAACACGCGCAGCGCCGCAAGCGTCGCGCCGCCCTCGATCACCGCATCGATCCCCTCGCTGCGATGCAGTTCCAACATCGACGCTGCCGCTTGCGCGTCGCTTACCGTTACCGCGTGTCCGCCGGATTCGCGCAGCGCGGTCAAGCAGATGCGGTCGCCGATCCCGCCCGGAACGCGCAGCCCCCACAACGCCGTCTGCGCGTCGGCGACCGGCGCGGCGCTCGTCTCGCCGCGATTGAATGCGTTCGCGATCGGGGCGCATCCCTCGGCCTGCACGCAGACCATCACCGGGCGCTCCGCGCCGATCCATCCCGCATCCTGGAGTTCGCCGAACGCTTTCCACATCGCGGCCAACCCGGTTCCCCCGCCCGTCGGGTACACGATCGTTCCCGGCACGTCACCGAGCTGTTCCACCAGCTCGTATCCCATCGTTTTCTTGCCTTCGACGCGATACGGCTCGCGAAACGTTGCGACGTTGAACGCGCCCGTCTCTTTCGCAAACTCCGCCGCTTGACGCCCGGCCATATCGATCAGTCCGTCGACGAGGACGACGCCGGCGCCGTAGCCGTTCATTTCGTCGATGAGAATCTGCGGCGTATCTTTAGGAACGTACAACCGAACGGGAATCCCCGCGCGCGCCGCATAGGCCGCCAGAGCACCGCCGGCATTTCCCGCGCTCGGCGCGACGAACGCCTTCGCACCGGCGCGTTTTGCCGCCGTCACGGCAGCCGACATTCCGCGCGACTTGAACGAGCCGGTCGGGTTTTGTGCCTCGTCTTTTACGAAAATCTCGGCGCCGCCCAGCGATTCACGCAGCCGCGTTAAAGCGAGCAGCGGCGTACCGCCTTCGCCGAGTGAGACCGGTTCCTCGCCGTCCGCGATCGACATCATCTCGCGATAGCGCCACATCGTCCAACTCAGGCCCACGAGCGCTGCGCGGTCGAGCCGGTTTTGCGGATATCGTACGAACAGCGGTGCGTTGTGATCCAGACAATACGTCGCCAGCGTGTCGGCGGGAAACCGATGCGACGGTTCGACGGAACATTCCAAATACGACGGCAGCAATTGCGATTCTCCTGGCGGTGGGGCGCAGTTCGTGGGCGCAGAAGGAGAACCCCTCCGGTGCGGAAAGCCCATCCCGTCATGCGGCTGAAGATGAAGATCCTGACGCCGGCGATCGGGGCCGTCGTGGGAGGTCTCGACCTATCCGTCGTCTCCGGCGAAATAGTTGCGGCAATTCGCGAAGCACTCGACCGGCATCTCGTCTTGTTCTTCGAACACCAAAATCTTACGCCGCTGCAGCAGCGCGACTTCGCCGCCCGTTTCGGCCAACTCTACGAACACCCGTTTTACGCGGGCCATCCCGACGCCAACGAAGTGATGATGCTCGCGCACGACGAGAACCACCGCGCTAATAGCGATCGCTGGCACAACGACGTCACCTACCTCGAGAAACCGCCGCAAGCCGCCGTGCTGTACACCGAAGTGATTCCGCCCGTGGGCGGCGATACGCTCTGGGCGAGCATGTACGCCGCCTACGAGGCGCTGTCGCAGCCGATGAAAGATTTCGTCTCCACCCTTCGCGCCGAGCATTCGTTCGCCAAGAATTTCACGCCGCAGCGTTTCGACGAACTCGGAATGGGCGATCGCCGCGACGAAATCTATGCCCAGCATCCACCGGTCTCGCACCCGGTCGCGCGAACCAACCCCGCAACGGGCCGCAAAGCGCTGTTCATCAATCAAGACTTCACGACGCGCATCGAGGGCGTCACCCCGCGCGAGAGCGAGGCGCTCATGCGCTTCCTGTTCGACCACATGGCACAGCCCGAGTTTCAGGTGCGCTGGCGCTGGCAGCCGAACACGGTCGCCATGTGGGACAACCGCTGGGCACAGCACTGCGCCCTCGCCGACTATTTCCCGCAGCGCCGCATCGTCCGTCGCGCTACTATCCTGGGCGACCGCCCCGTTTGAGCGAAACGGCCGCACCCCGGCTCGCGCGTCGTCTAGGAACGGCCGACATGCTGCTCATCGTGATGGGCAGCATCATCGGATCGGGCATTTTTCGCACGCCGTCGGTGGTCGCGCAACGCATACATACGCCCACCTCGATTCTGCTGGCCTGGGCGGCCGGCGGTTTGGTCGCACTCTTCGGCGCATTCGTTCTCGCGGAGCTCGCCGCGCGGCGCTCCGACGGCTGCGGCGTCTACGCGTACCTGCGCGACGCGTTCCATCCGGTGGTTGCGTTCGCATTCGGCTGGACCGCGCTGCTGCTCTCATTCACCGGCGGCATCGCGGCTGCAGCGGTGCTCTTCGGCGCCTACTTCGAGCCGCTCACCGGCCTGCACGTCGCACCGCTCGCGATCGCCATCGTCACGATCGTCGTGCTCAGCGCAATCACGTGCATCGGCGTACGCGAAAGCGGAAACGTACAGAACGTCCTGACGCTGTTGAAGATCGCCGCACTGGCGGGGATCGTGATCGCCGCCCTTTTCGTGCATCCCGTTCTGCAAACTTCGCCGCCGCTAGCGGCCTTAGGCGCGAACCCGTTCATCGACTTTGGTGTTGCGATGATCCCGGTGCTCTTCGCGTATAACGGCGCCGCTCTGGCCGGTTTCATGACCCAGGAAACGAAGTCGCCGGCCCGCGCCCTGCCGATTGGCCTGTGGGGCGGCATGCTAGGCGTGATCATCCTCTATCTGCTCGTCAACGCCGCTTGCATCCACGTCCTCGGCGCCGACGGCTTGTCGAAAACCGCAACGCCGGCATCCGACGTCCTGTTCGCCGCAACCGGTTCGCTCGGCGCCCGCATCGTCGCCGCCATCATTGCGATTTCAACGCTCGGATTTATCAGCAACCGGATGCTCACCACCCCGCGCCTCTACCACGCCATGGCGGACGACGGTTTATTCTTCAAACAGATCGCACGCATCAATCCAAAGACGCAAGTCCCGGTTGCCGCGGTCCTGCTTCAAGGTGTGTGCGCCATCGCCATCACGCTATCGGGAACTTACGAACACATCCTCAACTACGTCGTCTCGACGTCGTACCTCTTCGCCGGTCTGTTCGCCCTCGCGCTGCTGATCATCCGCAAACAAGATCGCCACGCCGACGCCACCCCTGCCGGCAAGTTCAGAATGCCGGGCCATCCCGTCTCAACCATCATCGTCATGATCGTGTCCTGGGCCGTAGCCATCGATTCCTACATCAAATACCCCATCGACGGCCTAATCGGCATCGCAATCCTCCTAAGCGCAGTCCCCATCTATTTTATTTGGAAAACCCTGTCATCCTGAGCGTAGGGCGAAGCCCGTAGTCGAAGGACCGCTACCTAGGTCGAGCTCGCTACGCGAGCTCCTCGTGAAAAAATTTACGCGAAAAGAGAGCAAGATGATCGACGTTTACATCCCCGAAGAAACAATCCCAACCGAAAACCACGGCAAAGTTCTCAAGCAGCTCACCGACGCGCTCTTAAAATGGACGGACGCAACCGAAATCCCAATTGCGCGTGACAACACGATGGCATACCTGCACGCGCTTCCCGCCGCGCACGTCACCGCCGGCGGGAAACCCGCAGCGTACGTGCGCATCGACGTGAAGGTTCCCGAAGTCGTGTTGTCGACTATCGAACGCCGCAGAGGATTCATCGCCGATGCTACCGATATCGTCAGTGCGCTCTCGGTCGGAGGTCACGATTCGCAACGCACATGGGTTACGATTTCAAATACCGTGGACGGCGGCTGGGGCCTCGGCGGCCACGGTCTAACCAACGCGGAACTCGACGACATCTAACATATGCGAATCGCTCGTTGCTCGTGCGGAAGCGTGGAAATCGAAGCTCTTGGTACCCCCATTACGAGTGCCGTCTGCTACTGCGATTCTTGCCAAGAAGGCTCCCGCCAGATTGAGGCCTTGGCTAACGCGGATCCAATTCTAGGTCCAGATGGTGGAACTGCCTACATTCTCTATCGTAAAGATCGCATAAACTACTCGAAAGGTGCGGAGCTTCTGAAAGGCTACAAGATCGAGGAGAAATCGACCACGAGCCGAGTCGTCGCTACCTGCTGCAATTCGGCCATGGTAATGCGATTTGATGATGCGAAGCACTGGGTACCCGTGTATCGAGCGCGATTTCACGGCGACCTACCTCCACTGCAATGGCGTATCTGTACGAAATTCAAGCACGAGAGTGCCGAAATCCCGACGGATATTCCAAGCTCCGCAATGTACCCAGCGGGATTTGTCTGGAAGCTTCTGACCTCAAAACTTTCAATGCTGCTTGGCAGATAAGGAAATCATGGAGCCCCTGGACCTCACCGCAAGGCCCCCGCGCGGCTGCTACGAAGAACTCGACGGCCTGATGTTCATGCCGCGCACGATCGACAAGATCCGTGCGATGCTGGACGGCGGGAAGAAGGGCGAATACATCATCAACGCGCACGTGACCGGCATCTCCGGTTTCCTGCTCGAGCGCCTCGGCATCACCGAAGCCGACTTCCGCCAAGCCGTAGAAGAGGCCCCGAACGACGAAGCCGTCGCCAAGTGGCTCCGAACCCGCGTCGACACGAGCCTGTACCCGAAACTCAACGCCATGCTCCGCCGAATCGAAATCCAGCACGCCAGCGATCAAGATTTCGTCCGCAATTTCTACAAAGAGACCTTAGCGGAGCATCCCGGGCTGGTGACGCTGTTCGAAATCATCGAAGCCGACGACCGCCGCATGTTCCCCACGTAGTCGAAGGACCGCGGCAAAAGTAGGATTACCACACGAGCCCCATTCTACAGCGTGGTCTGCACCTGTACGTTGTCCGAGAAGCCCTCCTCACCGGCTCCTTTTGGCGGTAACCTGGGCCCGTCTTCACCGCGCACGATCGCGACATGTGAAAAGTGGTGCAGATCGGGCCGGTAGCGCCCAAAAACGATGGTAACGTCCGCGTGGAGTTCGTCGAATCGCCCGCTCTTCACAATAGGCACGAACTCATAATGTTGATCCGGCGACACGGAGATGCGCTCCGAGCCGCCCACGGCGGCATCGCGCAATGCTGCGCATGAGTAGACCAGCTCTTTCTTGCTGGTCTGAACCATCCGATTCACCGACGCGTCGGCCGGACTGTAGCTCGGGAACGGCGTCGGCGCCCGATCACGAAACAATCGCCGAAGACCGAAGCCGTGTCGGCGTATACATCCGTATCCACGTGCCCGGTATTTGCTAGCACAAATGTGAAGTTCGGCGATCCGAGTCCCGCTCACGGCCTTCCCTGGGCTGAAACGTCACGGTGAGCTGCAATGACGGCGCCTCTAGCGTGGCTTGATCCGTTCCTGGGTAGCGAACAGGATGTGAGCGACGCCCTTGCAAGGCTCGAATTCGGTTTTTGCCGAGCCGATGGTGCCGTGCGAAGCGAAGCGGCGCAGCGATTGGCACGAATGGCGGAACATTTGAAACAGTGTGTGCCACCCGTATGGCGCTTAGCCTTGCTACGCTTCCCCCTGATGAAGCGCGTCGAGAAAGTCCGTCTGTACCCGACGCCTCGCATAACGATACCCGGAGTCGGGAGGGTACGGTTGCGCAAGGGTCGCACGGTGCCGGCTTTCGGCCGCGCATGGCTCGTGGAGCGCAACGAACGGTGGTACGCGTGTTTCGAATGTGAGCGTTTGCCGCAGCAGGGTCCGATCGACATACGGCGCGTCTGCGGCGTGGATCGGGGCACGCACGTCTTAGCGGCAACGAGCGAGGGTGAACTGATTCGCAACGCTGCCATCGGTAAGCGCCGCAAGGTCGCGACCGCACGCCTCCAGCGCGAACTCGAGCGTGTTACGGTGCGCGACAAGCGTGGCTTCGTGCTCAATCGGCAAGACCCCAAACGACGGGCTGCGGTGCTCCGCCTCGCGCGCAGCCGTGAACACGAGTCAAATGCTCGGCTGGACCATCTGTTCAAGGTCGCGTATCGGTTGGTTCACCAAACGTCGGTGGTGGCGTTGGAGGCCCTGGCTCTTCGGAATATGACCCGGAGCGCGAAAGGCACGGTGGAGAAACCCGGCCGCAATGTCGCAGCCAAGGCCGGGCTAAACCGCGTGATATCTTAGACGCGGGGTTCGGGCTGCTAGGAAAGTTGATCGTCGCGAAAGCGGAAGAAGCTGCGCGCATCGTCAGGTGGATCGATCCAAAGTTTACGTCGCAGGAATGCTCGCGATGCGGGCTGAGAGCGGCGCAAAGCCGCCGGAGAAGACGTTTCGTTTGCATCGGATGCGGTTACTGCTGTCATGCCGATGTGAACGCCGCATTGGTGATCCGGGGGCGAGCACAGTCGGTGCTCATGAGTGAGCCATACCCAGCCGAGGAGGCCGGTGGTCGCGCACGATGCGCGGCCTAGGCACACACGACGAAGTAAATGAACACATAAGCGGCCCACAGACCGGCTGCAACGATCGCAATGGATTCGACGGCGTGTCGAACCGTCGACCATCGATCTTCGATGACGCGAACTTTGCGAGGCTGCTCCTCCATCGATGCGTTCTTAAAGCGCGGCCGGAGGCTTCCCTTGTCAGAAAAGCGCATCAGCGGTCAGACTTTGATAGCTCCCTGATTGCTCGCCGACCTCTCTCCTGATACGAAATCGGATATGACAAACACGACGGCAATTCAAATCGTCCGCAAACACCTCTGCATGACTCTCGCAGTTGCTCTCCTTGCCGCCGCCCCGGGTGCCGTCGCTTTCGCGCCGTTTCCCATCCCAGCTGGTTCGCATCTTCAAGATCCGACGTTCACGCCCGACGGAAAGACCCTCTATCTTACGCAAGGCAATTCCGACGGCACGTACACCATTGTGACGTCGACGCTGCAGAGCGACGGGTGGGCCACGCCAAGCGTCGTGCCATTTTCCGGACACTGGCGCGACCTCGAAGAAATACTTTCTCCCGACGGCCAGACGATGGTATTTGCCTCCAACCGCCCCGCCGAAACCGGCGGGCAAGCAATCTCCGGAACGTACGGCGGCAAACCCCGCCCCGGACTCGGCGGCAACCTCTGGCGCGTGCGACGCACCGCGGACGGTTGGACGACTCCCGAGCGGCTGCCGGATTCGATCAACGCGAACACCAACATGTTCAGTCCCGCCCTCGCGCCCGACGGAACGCTGTACTACATGACCACGCAGGCCGACGGCCATTTTCATCTGTTCGCCGCCAAGCCCGAAGGCAGCAGCTATGCATCGAGTGCGGTCGCGCCGTTCGACGACAGCCACTATTCGAGCTTCGATCCGACCGTCGCAAGCGACGGCTCGTTCGTGATCTTCAGCTCGAACCGCCCGCCGGCGAAGCCCGGTACGAGTGACGTTTTCATCACGTACCATCGCGACGGCACGTGGACCGCGGCGACCGATATAAGCCCTTCGGTCAACCCGACGGGCAGTACGATCGAGGCGCGACTCTCACCGGACAACCGGACGCTCTACTTCAACTCTGGGAACTCCCTCCGGTGGATCGACATTTCGACCCTCGCGATTCCCGCGTCGCCCTGAACGAGAAAGAGTAGCGGTTTCCAAGATCGCAACTGCTCGTTCGATTTCGTTCGGCGAGACGATAAGCGGCGGGGCGAAGCGGATCGTGTTGCCGCCTGCTGTGCCTAGCAGCAAGCCGCGGTCGCGCGCATGAGTCACCAATTCGGTGCTCTGATACGGCTCCAGCACGGGCAGGCCAACGAGCAACCCTTTGCCGCGCGGCGGTCCGAATATCGCCGGTACGCGCGATACCAGGTCGCCGAGCGCCGCGAACAACTGCGACGACCGGCGGGCCACGTGCGCTCCAAGATCCATTGCGTCGCGAACGCGCAGGTGCGCTAGCGCCGCGGCCGCCGCGAGTGGTGAGCCGCCGAAGGTCGAACCGTGGTCACCCGGTTCGAACCCGCCGGCGGCTCGGGCGCCCGCTAGGAGGGTACCGATCGGTACGCCGTTCGCCAACGCTTTTGCAAGCGTCACCACGTCCGGTACGATCCCGAACGACTCGAACGCAAACAGGGGACCGATGCGCCCGGCCCCGCATTGCACCTCATCGAAGATCAGCAACGCATCGTGCTCGTCGCACAACCGGCGCGCCGTCCGCAGAAACGCATCGCTCGCAACGTGAACGCCACTCTCGCCTTGCACCGGTTCGATAATCACCGCCGCGATCGTCGCGTCCATGCGCGCTTCCAACGCCGCAACATCGTTGAACGGCACGAACTCGAAATCACTCGGCAGTGGTCCGAAACCCTCGCGATAGTGCGGATTCGCCGTGGCCGCGAGTGCGCCGAGCGTACGGCCGTGAAACGAGCCACTGCATGCAATGATGGTCGTCCGCTGCGGCTCACCGTTGCGAAACGCACGCTTGCGGGCGAGCTTGAACGCCGCCTCGTTCGCCTCCGCGCCCGAGTTGCAGAAGAAGACGCCGCGCATTCCGGACCGCCGTACCAGCTCGCGCGCGAGCTCGCCCGACGGTTCGTGATGGTACAAGTTGCTGGCATGCACCAGCCGCGCCGCCTGCGCGCTCACCGCCGCGGTGATTGCGGGATGCGCGTGGCCGAGCGCGCATACCGCGACCCCCGCGATGAAGTCCAAGTAGCGCCGCCCCGCGTCGTCGATCAGCTCGCAGCCTTCGCCGGCAACGAAGGTGACCGGCGCGCGCGCGTACGCCGGCAGCAGTGCGCTCTCGACGCTCGCGATCACGTCCGGTAGCTCGCGTTGATGCGCACATAGTCGCGTGAGAGGTCGCAGCCCCAGGCCGTCGCTTCGTACTCGCCGATGCCGAGGGCAAGGTCGATGTCGATCGAGGCGTGCGCCAACTCGCGATGCGCTTCCGCTTCGGTGAGCAGTTCGATGCCGCCCTTCGCTACCCACGCGCGACGGTTGAGCGAAATCGACCAGCGATCCGGATGGATGCCCGCCCGCGCCGAACCCGCCGCCGCAACGATCCGTCCCCAGTTGGGATCCTCGCCGTACAGCGCCGTCTTTACCAGATTGCTGTTGACGATCGCTCGGGCGACCGCTCGCGCTTGCGCGACGTCGACGGCCGACGTGACTCGAACGCAAACCATCTTCGTCGCGCCCTCACCGTCGGCCACCATCGCGCGCGCGAGATCTCCCGCGACGCGATCGAGCGCCGCGCGGAACCCGGGCGACGCAGCGTTCCGGCCGGGTGGAGCGAACGCGTACACCGCATCGTTGGTCGACATGTCCCCGTCCACTGAAATCATATTGAAGCTGCCGTCGCACGCATCGAACAACGCGCCGTCCAATCCGGACTGCGCAATCGGATAATCGCTCGCGATGAACGCCAGCATCGTCGCCATATTGGGCGCAATCATTCCCGAGCCTTTGGCGATCCCGCCGACGACGTATTTGCGATCCCCGTCGTAGAAGGCGTACGCCGAAAGCTTCGGAACGCGATCGGTCGTCATGAGCGCCTCTGCCGCATCCTGCGCGGCTTTGCCGCCGTCTTCGAGTTGCGAGACGCAGCGCTCGAGGCCGCGGTAGATGCGGTCCATCACCAGCGTAACGCCAATCACGCCGGTCGACGCGACGACGACCTGCGCGGGATGGATCTCGAGCAGCGCCGCCGCCTGTCTGGCCGTCGCGCGGGCGTCCCGGTCGCCGCGATCGCCGGTACATGCGTTCGCACAGCCGGAGTTGCACACGACCGCCCGCATGCGATCGCCCGCCGCGCCGATGTGCTCCGCGCTCACGATCACCGGCGCCGCTTTGATCTCGTTCGTGGTTACGACCGACGCGCACACCTGCGGCTCATCGAATACGATCAGGGCGAGGTCGCGCTTGCGCGGTTTGATGCCGGCATGTACGCCGGCCATGCGAACGCCCGGCACGCATCCGAGGCCGCCGCGTAAGGCGACGAGGGATTCAAGCGACGACGGCGCGATCATGAAATCCTAACTCCTCCGAAAAACCGCACATGAGGTTGATGTTTGCGATCGCCTGTCCCGCCGCGCCCTTGCCCAAGTTGTCGATGGCGCATATCGCGCGGACCACACGTCCGTGCACGCTGACGCAGATCTCCGCGTCGTTCGTCCCGGCGACTGCGGCGACGCTGGGTGCCATGCCGTCCAGCATCCGCACGAACGGTGCGCTCGCGTATGCGCGCACATACGCCGCGTGCACGTCTCGCGCTTCAAGCGGTCCGCCAAAGATCGCGTAGACGTCCACAAGCATGCCGCGCGCGAGCGGAACGACGTGCGGGGTAAAAGTCACCGGCGCGGAGATCCCGGCGACGCGCAACCGCGCTTCGATTTCGGGCAGGTGACGATGGCCCTTCAGTCCATATGCACGAATCTCTCCGCTCACCTCGGCGAAGAGCGAGCCGGTTTTTGGATTGCGCCCCGCTCCCGTGATCCCGCTCTTCGCATCGATCACGATCTCAATCGCCTCGCCGACGGTCGCTAAAGGAAGGAGCGCGAGCAGCGCCGCCGTCGGGTAACATCCGGGATTAGCAACGAGCGCCGCCCGCGCGATGGCGTAGGCGTTCCACTCCGTCAATCCGTACACGGCCGCTTCGGCAAAGCGATGGTCCGCCGAAAGATCGACCACTCGCACACCTTGCCGTAACAGCTGTGGCGCCAACTCCAGCGCCTCACCGTCGGCGCCGGCCGCAATCACGATGTCGCCGTTGCGTGCGCTCGCCAGCAGGCTGCCCGCTGGATCGAACCGGCGATCGACGCGGCGCAGCATCGGAAACGTGGCAGCGACGCCCTCGCCCGCGTGGCTACGGCTCTCAAGGACGCCGAGCGAAAGTTCCGGATGCACCGTCACCAGGCGGATGGCTTCCGAAGCCGCATATCCGGCCGCACCCCAGACGTGAACGCGCGTCACGACGCGCTCACCGCGGCCAGCCGCCGTTCGAGCACGTCGAGCGAATCGCGAACCGCAGCCGGCGACGTGGAGCCCGTCGTGCGCTTCATCGCAATGGCATCGCGCGGGTCGAGCGGACCGGCGAACGGCGCGATGCCGGCACGCGCCGCGAGATCGGCAAAATCGACGTCGTTCAAATCGCGTCCCTCCGCCTCAGCCGCTGCGACCGATGCCCCAACCAGAGAATGTGCGCGTCGCGTATCGACGCCCGCGCTCACGAGCATGTCTGCAACGTCCGTCGCAACCGTGTAGCCGGTACCGGCCGCCGCGCTCATCCGCGCATGGTCGAAGGAAAGATCGCGCAGCGAAAGTTCGAACGCGCCGAGCAGAGCAATCCCACGCTCGATCGTCTGCAGCGCGAGGCGTTTGGTCTGCTGCAGATCGCGATGGTACGACAGCGCGAGCCCGCAGAGTGAAGACAACGCGCCGGTTTGGTACCCGAGCAGTTCGGACGCGCCGCCGCGTACAAGTTCGAACGGATCGGGGTTGCGCTTTTGCGGCATCGCGCTCGAACCGGTCGACGAGCGGTCCCCCGCACGCGCGTAGCCGAATGCGGGCGTGCACCAAATAACCAACTCGCTCGCGACGCGCGACGCGTCGATCGCCGCACGAACGAACGCATCCGACACGTCGAGCAGCGTATCGCGCGAGCCGACGCTGGTCATCGCATTCGTCGACGGAGCCTCGAAGCCGAGTGCGTGCGCCGCCGCCTCGCGATCCAACGGCAAACTTGATCCGGCAATCGCCGCAGAACCGAGCGGGCAGAAGCGCTGCGACTCAAGCTGCACGCGTTCAAAACGCTCCGCCGCGCGAACGAACGATTCAGCCGCGGCGGCCAGCCAAAATGCCAGCAGCACGGGCTGCGCCGGCTGCCAGTGCGTGCTGCCGGCCAACAGCGTCCCCGCCTGCAGCCCGCTCTGCGCGCGTTCGAGCAAATGCGTTGCGATGGAGCGCGAGCGCGCCACGCCGGCGGCCGCGCGATCGCGCGCGTACAGCGCCAGCGTCGTCGCGACCTGATCGTTGCGGCTGCGCCCCGAGTGCAGCCGCCGTCCGCAGTCGCCGGCACAGAGTTCGCGCACCCGCGCGTCGATCGCACCGTGAACATCCTCCGCGTCCATCGCCCGCGCCATCGACGCAAATGACCCGCTCGCGATCTCGTCCTGAACCGCGGCCAGCGCCGCATGCAGCTCCGCCGCGCACGCGTGGTCGATGATGCCGCCGCCGAACAGCGCCTCCACATGCGCGTGCGAACAGCGGACGTCGAACGGTGCGAGGATCAGATCGTCTTCAAGCGACGACCCGTAGGCGTGCAAAGCGGGGTCCGGCGGTTCCGCGAAGCGGCCGCCCCATTGGCGAGCGTGCGCGGTCATCGAGCGGCAGCCGGGATTTTGGCGCCCTGACGGCTCAATAGATCGAACGGCAGCCCGTGCAACCGGATAAAACCGTCGGCGGCGCGGTGATCGAACGCATCTTGATGCCCATACGTCGCGAGCAGTTCGTCATAGAGGGCAAACGGCGAGCGGACGCCGGTCACCGTTACGCTCCCGGCGAAGAGGCGCAGCCGAACCTCACCGGTAACGCGTGCCGCATGTGCGGCGTTGAACGCATCCAGCGACTCGCGCAGCGGCGACATCCATAGTCCGTCATACGTCAGCTCGGCATACTTCTGATCGCACGTGGCTTTGAAGCGCAGTTCGTCGCGCGTGAGCACCAGCCGCTCCAGCGCGCGATGCGCCGCCAGCAGTACGACCGCCGCGGGAGCCTCGTACACTTCGCGCGACTTCAACCCGACGACGCGATCCTCGATCATATCGATACGGCCAACTCCGCTCGAGCCCGCAAGCACGTTCAGATGGGCGACCAATTCCACGCCGCGCATCCCGCTCCAAACCGGCGTTCCCCGTTCGAACTGTACGATGATCGACTGCGCCTCGCGCACGCCGGGTTCCAGGGTCCAAGCAAAGGCGTCGGCCGGCGGCTCGTTCCACGGATCTTCCAGCACGCCCGCCTCGATGGAACGGCCCCACAAATTCGCATCGATCGAATATGGTTTGGCCAGCGAATGCGCGACCGGAATATCGTGTTCGCGCGCAAAGGCGATTGCATCCGGGCGCGACAGCGGCCGCTCGCGAAGCGGCGCACGCACCGTAAGGTCGGAACTCAGCGCGCGCACCGCCAACTCGATGCGCACTTGATCGTTGCCTTTGCCGGTGCACCCGTGCGCCACGATATCGGCGCCGTAGCGCTGCGCCGTTTCGACGAGCAGCGCGCCGATCAAGGGTCGCGAAAGTGCGGCCGAAAGTGGATAAACTCCTTGGTATGCGGCGTTCGCGCGAAGCGCCGGCGCGACGTAATCGGCAAAGAAGCGCTCGCGCGCGTCGATCACGACGGCGTCGACGGCGCCGATGGCCAGCGCCTTGACGCGAACGTTTTCTAACTCGGCTGCCGGGTCGCCGCTCGAGCCGCCGGTGCTCAAAAGCGTCGATGCGTCGCTCTCGCCCAGGTTCGCCGTCATCGCAACGACGTCGTGACCTTCGAGAATCAAACGTTTTACCAGTACCGATGTATCGAGACCGCCGGAATACGCTAGAACGATGCGGCTCACGAACTCCCATCCCCTTTCAAGTCGAAGAAGCGTTGTTTGACGTGCGGCATCTCTTCGGGCGAGCGCACGATCACCAAGATGGTGTCGTCGCCGCCGATGCAGCCGAGGATTTCAGGCCAGGCGGCTTCGTCGATCGCCATTGCGACGATCATCGCGCTGCCCGGCGGCGTTCGCAGAACGATCAAGTTCACGCTGCCGTCGATCGACTTCACCAGCTCGGCTACGGCGCGGTGTAAACGGCTCACGTAGTTCACGGCCGCACCGGGGACGACGTACTTGAAGATTTCATCGCCTGCTTCCGATTTGATCGGGACTTTGGCCAAACCGAGTTCGCGGATATCGCGCGACACGGTCGCTTGCGTCACCTCGAATCCTTGCCGCTCGAGCTGCGTGACGAGTTCGTCCTGCGAGTGCATCGGGCGCGTGGCGACAAGCGTAAGAATGGCGCGTTGGCGGCGGTCTTTCATACGGGGAACCCCTTCCGGTCGGTCATCAAGGCGACCAGCAGCGCTTTCTGCGCGTGCAGCCGATTCTCGGCCTGTTCGAAGACCGCGCTGCGGGTTCCGTCGATGACGCTGGCAGCGACTTCCTCGCCGCGGTGAGCCGGGAGACAGTGTAAGAAGATCGCGTGCGGTGCCGCGTATGCGAGCAGCTCGGCGGTCACTGCAAAGGGCCGGAGCATCGCTTCGTTACGTTCGCGCATGTTCTCCGCGCCCATAGACGTCCAGACGTCGGTATACACCACGTCGACGCCGCGGACCGCACGTACCGCCGCGGAAAACGCACGTGCTGTGCCGCCAGCCGCCGCGCCGAGCCGGTTGAGATGCGTCAGAAACGCTTCGCTGGGCCGGTGTGTGGGCGGCGCGCCAAAATGGACGTGCGCGCCGCTCACCACCGCCGCCTCCGCAAGCGAGGCGGCTACGTTGTTGCGTGCATCGCCCACATACGCGATGCGCAACCCGCGAATCTCTCCAAACCGTTCCTGAAGGGTGAGCATATCGGCCAAGGCCTGGCACGGATGCGCTGCCGCCGACAACCCGTTGATCACCGGCACGCTCGCGGCGGCCGCAAACCGCTCGAGCGGCTCGTGCGCGTGGGTCCGCACGACGATCGCATCCACATACCGCGAGAGCACCCGCGCCGCATCCTCCGGCGTCTCGCGCGAGCCGATTAAAAACTCTCCGCCCTGCGCGAACAGCGTTTCGCCCCCGAGCTGCGTCATCGCCACTTCAAAAGAAACACGCGTCCGTAGGCTCGGCTTTTCAAAGAGTAGCGCCAGGGTGCGCCCTTCGAGCAGCCTCCCTTCGCCGATGCCGCTCGACTTCAAAACCCGCGCGAGCGCCAGCACCTCGCGCAGCTCCGCCGCGGAAAGGTCGGTGACCCGTAGGAGGCTGCGGCCTAAGAGAAATTCTCGAGCGGCCGCCGTCGCTCTAGCTGGCATGGTGTATATTTATGCATATGCAGCATGATTATGCAATACCCTTGGCTAAAGGGCCAGTCGTCATTAAGTACGGCGGTAACGCGATGCCCGATCCAACGGCGGGCTCCGCCGACCCGACCCTCCTCGAAGTCGCCGAACTGTGGCGCAGTGGTTGGTCGATCGTCCTCGTGCACGGCGGCGGTCCCGAGATCGACGCCGCGCTCGCGCAACGTGAAATCGCGACCGAACGCATCGACGGCATGCGCGTCACTAGCGCAGAAACGCTCGCCGTAACCGAAGCGGTGCTGTGTGCGACGCTGAACAAACGCATCGTTCGCGCACTCAGCGCACTCGGGGTACCCGCCGTCGGCACCAGCGGCCAAGACGGCGGAATGCTTATCGCGCGGGCGATGCGGACGGCGAACGGCGCAGATCTGGGCTACGTCGGCGATATCGTCAAAAGCGACCCGCGCTTGGTACGCACGTTGCTCGACGCCGGTTTCTTACCGGTCATCGCGCCAATCGCGCGATCGAGCGACGCCACGACGGCATACAACGTGAACGCGGACCTTGCCGCCGCCGCACTCTCCGGTGCGATGAACGCCCAAGCGTTCGTTGCCATCACCAACGTGCGCCGCGTTCTCCGCGACGTCAACGACCCAAATTCCGCAATTGACACCTTTACACCAAGCGAGGCCCGCGTGTTCGCGCGTAGCGACGCGTGCCTCTCGGGCATGAAGCCGAAATTACTGGCCGCTGCCCGCGCGGTCACAGCCGGCGCTGCAGCCTCATACATTTGCGCCGCAGGGCCTCGTGCAATTTCCGGTGCCCTCCTCACCGACAACGCCACAAAAGTGTCATCCTGACCTGTGAGCGTGAGCAAAAGTGTCATATTGAAATAACGCCGGGAGCTTTCGCGATTGCGACGAAGCGAGTTGCATGTCACGTGGCCTCCGACGCCTGGCTATTGCGTCCGTTCTCGCGTTCGCCGCGGCTACAACGACCGGCACAATGTCGGGACGGGACCAGATCGTGCTTCCGAACGGCTGGCTTATCCAGCAACCGACGGGAACGATGACGCAGACGGATACGATGCCGCAAGGTGCCGCCGCGTCGCCGGATGGCAAGACGCTGGCAGTCGTAAACGCGGGATACAATCAGCCGACGCTCCGCCTCTATAGCGTCCCGGCCCTCGATCAAATTGCTTCAATTCCTTTGCCGGGCGCGTTTGGACGCCCGCTGTGGCTGGACGGCAACCACGTCCTCATTGCCGGCGCAAACGCGGACGCGCTATTGGATGTTGACGTATCCCGCCAAGAAGTTCGCTCGATTCCGATGCCGGCACATTCCTATCCCGTCGCAGTCGCAAAATTCGGCGATACGTTCGCCGTTGCAACGGATGGCGATACGTCCGTGCGCGTCGGGTCGCTCGACGACGTCCATGCCGCGAAGCCCGTCCATATTGGCGGCCACATAGGCGGCCTCGCATTCTCATCGAGCGGGACGCTCTACGCATCGAACTCCTCAAGCAGCCACATCGTCGCTATAGATACGCAAACTCTAGCCGCGCGCCGGCTACCAACAGGCCTGCACCCCACCGCTATCTTGGCACTCAAGGATGCGGTCTACGTTGCTGAAACCGATGCTGATACCGTCGGCGTCTACGATCCTTCAACGCAGCGCCGCGTCGCGAGTATCTACGTCGGCGATCTGCCGGCCGCAATGATGCTCGACGGGGTATCCCCGAACGCCCTCGCACAGCACGGCGACGCCGTTTTCGTCAGTCTAGGAGCGGCGAACGCGATCGCGGTCGTCCGCGGTCACGCCGTCGTCGAGCGCCTCGCGGCCGGCTGGTATCCAACCGACGTCGTGCCGGTCGGAGAACGTCTCTATATAATAGATGGCAAAGGCGAGGGCTCGCCTCCGAACCCGTATTTCCAGCCGCAGCGGAAGGGCGACTTCGATTATATAGCGACGCTTGAATACGGCTCCATCCGAACGAGCGATCTGCACGCTGCAAGCCGGTTACCGAATCCTCAAGGTGCGCTCGGGTGGCGCGAGCACACCTCCGACCCGGTGGTCCGTGCCGGCGGCCCGATCAAACACGTGTTCTTCATCCTAAAAGAGAATCGCACGTACGATCAGGTGCTCGGTGATATGGCCGAAGGCAACGGCGACGCGAAGCTCGCGTGGTTCGGCGCGAAGGTGACCCCGAATCAGCACGCAATCGCGGCGCAGTACGGACTGTTCGACAACACGTATGCAAGCGGCGAAGTAAGTGAAGCCGGTCATTTCTGGGCGGACATGGCCTTTGCCAACGACTACACCGAGCGTACCTGGCCTTCGAACTATGCCAATCGTGACGACGTGGATGACGCCTTGTCCGGCATGGGTACGTTCATGGCCAAGAACGGGTACATCTGGCGAGCCGCGGCCGCCGCACACATTTACTTCCGCAACTACGGTGAGATGTCGGCCGTTCCGATTCCGTTCGGCCCGGCAAACGATCCGGATAAGAATCTCGAAAAGATGTCCGACCCGCACTATCGCGGCTTCGACCTCGACTACAGCGATCTCGATCGCGTGAAAGAGTGGCAGCGAGAGTTCGACGGTTTCGTTCGGCAAGGCAACGTACCGCAGATCGAGTACGTCTGGCTCCCCAACGACCACACCTATGGAAGCCGTGTCGGCAAGCTCACTCCAGTATCGCTGGCGGCACAAAACGACTATGCCGTCGGTCGCCTCGTCGACATCATTTCACATTCCGCCGTCTGGAACTCGTCGGCGATCTTCATCACCGAAGATGACGCGCAAGGCGGCTCGGATCACGTGAGCGATCAGCGTACGACCTGCTTCTTAGTTTCCCCTTATTCGCGCGGCGGTCTCGAACACGATCACTATTCAACGGTAAGCATCGTGCGCACCATGGAGCTCATTCTTGGATTGAAGCCGCTTTCGGTATACGATGCGACGGCCGTTCCGCTCTACGCGGCCTTTACGTCGCAGCCGCGCATGCGCCCGTTCGATTCGATCGCCCCCAAGGTGAGTTTAACGGCTCGAAACGGCCCCGCTGCCTACGGCGCGAAGGTCAGCAGCGAACTGAACTTCTCGCGACCCGACGCGATCGGCGGCAAAATTCTTCTTCGCATCTTAGCGCACAATCACGGAACTACCGAAGCTCGATGACGAGCCCGGCACCGATATAGTCGAACTTCAGCTGGGGGATTCCGGTGAACGCGTGCCCGTACTCGACGTCGATTTCGGTGGTCTCTCCTAGGAGCTTTTGAACGCCGAAGTCGGTGAACGCGCGCGCTCCGTCGGTGAGCCCGATCTTCGAGACGAGCACGTATTCGGCGTAAAACTGATAGAAGTGCGGGATCTGCGTTGAGAGCACGAACGAAGGCTCCGTCACGCCGTATCGTCCGTGAAAGCCGTTTGCGAAACCGCCGGTCGACGTTAGCGCGATGGTCGTTCCGATCGCCATCGTCGGGCTCAGTGCATACGAAGCATCGAGATTCCCGGTATAGGTTGGGTTCCCAGCCGTAAGAAACGTGGAGCCGTTCGGCCCCGTGTACAGCCCGTCGATGCCCAGCGTCCACTTACCGGTCGGCACAAACTCGTACTTAAAGCCCAGACCGGAATCCGTCACGCCGTTGGTCACCATGCCGGGAGAACCCGCACCGTACGAGCGCGTCCGCTCGTAGTTCGGCCCGATCACGTCGAGTTCGAATCGCTGCGCGACGCCGAGGCGCAAGAAGTTTTGCGGTACCTGCGTTTGAACGCTGCCGGCGCTTTGCGTGCCGGTCTGATTCTGATAGCCGAGTTCGAAGAAGGCCGTATTGCGTTTCACCGCGCACGCGCTGAAGCCGATGGTCGGCCGGTTCGCGGTCGCAAGCAGTCGCCCCGCGCCGCCGCACGGATCGGGCGCCGGCGTCGGACTCGCGATGGGTACGGCGACCGGTGCGTCGGCCAGCCCGGGCGCTCCGCAACACACCGTCAGCACAACGAAGAAGACGGTCGTCCGCATCAGGTGTACTTCATGGTTGCCGGAGTTTCTCCCATCGCGCGCGCCGAAGAGTGGAAGCGATGCAACTCCTCGCTTTCGCAGCCGCGCGATCTAAAAGGCGCGCTATCTGAACGTCGCCTTCATGCCGGATAACCTTCGCTGGTCCGACGCAGGCCGGCTTCTGGCTGCGGGCGTTTATTCCACGCCCGCAAGCGTAACGACGTGCTCGATGAAATCCGCCACGGACGTTCGCTGCGACACACATTGGACCGCGCTCGGCGTCGATCCCGGCACTATGCGTTCAACCTCGGAGCTCACCCAAAACGCGTCGGGGTTCGGCCACGTCAGCGTCGCGCTGCAAGTCGGCAACGATCTGTGGCTCGGCTCGTTCGACGGCACGAGCATCGCCATCGAGGCAAACGTGAGACCTTAGCGCACTCGGGTTTCCATCTGCGACGAGCTCTGGAAGTTGAGGCTAACGCGCATGCCGGCTCCGCGCGATTGTTTGGGGACGCAATGCTGCCAATCCACCTGGCAGCGCCCGCCCATTACCACCAGATCACCGCCCGAAGGCGCAATCACCACGCTCCGCCCCCCGGCACGCGATCGAAGCAAGAAGCGCCGCGTTGCGCCAAGACTGAGCACCGGCACGATCGCCGTGCCGTGCTGCAGCGAGGGATCGCCGTGCCAGCTCGTGCCGTCGCGCTCGTCGCGGTAGAGGTTCATCCAAATGCCGTCGTACGTTACGCCGTAACGAGCGGAAAGCGCCTGCACTATCGCCGTTAGGAACGGTTCGGCGTGCGCGGCGATATCGAGGCACTCGCCGGTCAGGCGCGGCTCGTCGACGTAGCGCGTGAACATCCACCGCTTGTGCTGCGTGAACGCCGTGTTGGCGACGATGCTCTCCATGAGCTTTTCGTTGCCGGAGATCCAGCCCGGCACGTACTCCACCCACGACGTCGCATCGAGATCCCGACGCTGCGCCGAAGCAAAAGATTCATCCAGCGCGAGGTCGCCCCCGCCGAACATGCTGAGCTGATTCATCTCCCCCGTTTAACACGCCGGTCGAGGGAAGAGGATGCAGTCCGGGCGGGTCCTATTGTACGAGCGTCATCGAGCCGGGGCCCATACCGCTGACCTGAAGGACCACGTCATCTTTCGCCATCGCATAGTGCGGCGTGTTGGCCGGAATCGACACGAAGGAGCCGGCCGGCAGCGGCATCATTTTCGACGCGTCAAATTTCGTCCCGAGGCCTACCAGAACCGTACCACTGATGACCGTCACGTTCTCGGTATCTCCGTGGGTGTGCGGCGGGATCTTCGCGTTCGCCGGTAATTTCAGGCGAACGGTATACAGCGACCCGGCCTTCATCGGGTCCCCCACGAGAACGGCGGCCATGACGCCGGCCGGGTATGGATTGGGCGCTTGGGCGTACGTTCCCTGACCGGGAAGCACGATGGTCGGTGCGTCCGCCGCACGCGCGATGGCCGCGGCGCCGACGATCACCAAAACCGAGATCCAAAGGGCGGAAAAGCGTCGGAACATGGTTGCTCTCTCCTCGTAGCAGCGAGTAGGATCATCTTGAACCCCAACCAAGCATTGTCAACAGACGGGCGGCTGGAAGCGTCTAGACCCTGGCGGCGAGGGTCTCCCATTCCGTAACGGCGCGCTGCACGCGCGGCTCGTCCGGATACCACTTCGCCAAGCTTTTCAGCGTCGCGCCGTGCAGCTCCAACTCGGCTCGCGTGGAGGCGAGATCGCTCGTCCGTTCGCGATCCGGCGCCTCGATTCGCTCGGCACAAGCGCGGCTCTCGTCGAGCGACCGGCCAAAAACGATCTCATCGTCAGGTTGCATAGCTTCCCTCTCCGCGCGGCGGCGAATGCCGGTCGTTCAACTCTTACCGCCCAAGGCCTCTCGCCAACCGCGGCCAATCGGCTGCCGGGCCTGCCGACACGAGCGAGCGACGCCTGTAATCGACTTTCAGAAGCTTCCCAGGACTGCATCTTTGCCTGCCATAAAGGTCGGGAAACCCATTCCCTTCGCTACAAAAGAAAAGGCCTATCTGGATGAATTTGAAATTCCCACGGGTCGGCATAGCCGCGCTCGTCGCGCTCGGTCTCGCCGCGTGCTCCGGTCAATCCACGGTTCCGTCGGCGGCGCCGCAAGCGCCAAGCGACGGAATGGTGTCGACGGCCCAACTCATTATGCATGCAGTGCCGTTCGGTGACGCGATCTCGCCGGACGCGAAGTCGCCGTGTGATGTCGGCATCTGGTATTTCACCGGGTCCTGCGTTGCAGCGGACATCAAGAGTTCCCCAAACAAGGTTACCTTGAAAGCGTACAAGACGTACGCATTGACGATAAACTTTCCGAAGAGCAATGCTAACAACGGGGAGTTCATCCTTGGCGTCGGCACGAGCTCAAAGGACATCACGGGCACGCTCAGCGGTGCGGCGTTCCCGGACTATGGGTCGCTTCCATGCTACACGTATCAGGGCAAAAAGTCGAAATGCACGGGCAAGCCGTTTCTCTATCTTTTCTTTGCCAACGCCTCTCCAAAGAAGGTAACGTTTCCGTCGGCACTCCCAAGCGAGAGCATCACGACTACGGGCGCGTTCCCCGGCACGAAATCGTGCGGCTATATTCAGATGGCTTACGCGAACGGGAACTTGGTAGGATGGTTTCTACCCGCCGGCAACGCAAAGCCGGTCGGCCGGACGGTATCGATCCCGGGATTCCCCGGGAAAGCCGTCTTCAAATCCCGCACGTTCACGGTCATCGGGTTCGCCTGTCGATAACATAGTCGAACGTCGCAACACGAAGGCCTCGACCGCAATCGCGCATCGAGGCCTTCGAAGTTTTCGGTGGAAGGAAATGCCGTGCAGTTGATCTCACCCTTCACCGTCGTCACCGCCACATCGCTGGAGTCTAAAGCCGCCCGGCGCGAACTCCCCAACGCTGATGTCATCGAAGCCGGCATCGCATTAACGCGTCGTCATCCCGAACGTAGTACCTACATCTCGTGTGGTCTCGCCGGCGGATTACGCGACGACCTCGCAACCGGAACCGTCGTTATCCCGCGCGACGTACGCCGACCCGACGGCACGATTCTGCACTGCGACGACGAACTCACGAGCGCGCTCGTCGCCGCCGCACGCAGCCTCGGCGTAGAACCCGTCGTCGAAAACATCATTACCGCCGCCACGGTCGTCGTCGGCGCTGAACGCAAACGCTGGGCGAACGAAGGCTACGCTGCTGCCGATATGGAGACAGGTCTCCTCACCGGACGCGTCGCGGCCGTGCGCGTCATCCTTGACACGCCGCTGCGCGAACTTTCGCCCGATTGGCTCAACCCGGCGCTGGCGATGCTCAAACCGTGGAACTGGCCGCAGGCAATCTGGCTGGGTCGTGAGGCGCCACGCTGCGCTCGTCTTGCCGCCCGCGTTATCGCCGCAGCACGATGAAGCAGGGAACACCTGCTTGGTAGCGGGGAATTTCGGCCGCTTGGCCGTATTGTAGGCCGCTATGGTTATCGAACGGATCGACTCGCCGGCCGACGTTAAAAAGCTGGCGCGCAACGAAATTGATACGCTTGCGAGCGAAATTCGCCGCATGCTGGTCGAGACGTGCGCGACCAACGGCGGCCACTTAGCTCCGAACCTCGGCGTAGTCGAACTGACGCTCGCGCTGCACCGCGTGCTCGATCTTCCGCACGACAAACTCGTGTGGGACGTATCGCACCAAGTCTACGTCCACAAGATTCTTACCGGACGCCGCGATCGTTTCTCGACGATCCGCAAAGGCGGCGGCCTCTCCGGCTTCGCCATGCGCAGCGAATCCGAATACGATCCGTTCGGCGCCGGTCACGCCAGCACGTCGGTCAGCTCCGCACTCGGCATGGCGACCGCCCGCGATCTCGCCGGCGGTGATGAAACCGTCGTTGCGGTGATCGGTGACGGCGCGCTCACCGGCGGCCTCGCGTACGAAGCCCTCAACAACGCCGGCAGCATGAAGTCGAACTTCATCGTCATTCTGAACGACAACGAGATGTCGATCGCGCCCAACGTCGGCTCGATGGCCTCATACCTTTCGGTTTTGCGCACCAAGCCGCTCGCCAACTTCGCACGCCGCACCGGCAAAGCCGTGCTGGACCGTATTCCGCTCGGCGGCGCCGCCAAGAAAGCCATCGAAGCAACCGAGATCGGTGCGATGCACTTCATCGCTCCCGCGGAAAAAACCGCCGTCATCTTCGAAGAGCTCGGCTTCCGCTATATGGGCCCGATCGACGGCCACAACTACGACGCCGTCGTCGACGTGCTCAAGACGGCCAAAGAATTCCACGGCCCCGTGCTGGTACACGTGCGCACCGTTAAAGGCAAGGGCTTCGAGCCGGCCGAGCGCGACGCGCGCACGTTTCACGGCGTAGGCGCCAACTCGTACGAGCCTAACGACGGCAGCAAGAAATCCAATCCGGGCGCGCCGCCGAAATTCCAAGACGTCTTTGCCGACGCGCTCATTTCGCTGGCCGAAAAGGATCCGCGCATCGTCGGCATTACCGCCGCCATGCCGGACGGCACCGGCCTTGCGAAGTTCGGAAAACGTTTCCCGGATCGCTACTTCGACGTCGGTATCGCCGAGGCGCACGCCGTCTGCTTCGCGGCCGGTATGGCAACCAACGGACTGCGCCCCGTCTGCGCGATCTACTCGACCTTCCTGCAGCGTGCCTACGACCAAATCGTTCACGACGTCGTCGTTCAGAATCTCCCGGTCGTGTTCTGTATGGATCGGTCCGGATTCGTCGGCGACGACGGTCCGACGCACATGGGCCTGTACGACATCGCCTATTTACGCACGCTGCCGAACGTTACTCTGATGGCACCGCGCAACGAAGAAGAGATGCTCCCGATGCTCGAGCACGCGCTCGCGCTCAACGCGCCGGTCGCGATTCGCTACCCGCGCGGTTCGACCAACGGCAAGCATCGCGACGAACTCGCGCCGATGGTTCAAGGCAAAGCCGAAGTGCTGCGGCGCGGGCGCGGCATCGCGATCCTCGGCTACGGCAACACGGTCGATCTTGCGCTCGACGCCTACGATGCGCTCAGCGCGGTCGAAGGTGCAAAGGAGAAGGGCGAGCTGCCCACGGTCGTCAACGCGCGCTTCTGCAAACCGCTCGACGAAGCGCTGCTCATCGAACTCGCACGCGACCATTCGCACGTCATCACGCTGGAAGAGCATTCGCTGGCCGGCGGCTTCGGTTCGGCGGTGCTGGAGTTCGTGATGGATCGCGACCTCAACATGCACGTCGAGCGCATCGGCGTATCGAACACGCTGGTCCACCACGACTCGCAAGACAAACAGCGCAACCTCTTCGGCCTCAACGCCGACGCCATCGCCGCCCGAGTAACCCAATACTTCAGCAAAGGCTCCGGCGTAGCTTTGTCATCCTGAGCGTAGCGCGAAGCGCGTAGTCGAAGGACCGCGACAAAGGACGGCTCGCTACGCCATCCGAAGGCCGCAAAATGAAATATCGGGTGTACACTTGGAGCGCGGTCCTCGCCATAGCGCTGGCGTCGTGCGCCGGGTCGACCAGCGGCAATCTCCCCAATGGCGCTTCCCCTTTCACTCGCTCGCCGCATGCTGCACCCAGCCCCGCCGTCGTTGTGGGCTACTTCCAAGATCCGGATTCCGGTAAGCGGTCCGGCATGCTCATCTTTGGATCGACGGGCAATGCACAACTCCAAACCATCGCGGCGCCGTGGCCATACGCACTGCTGGCCGATCCCCTTGGCGGCTACTTCGCGCGCTTTAACGGTATTAAGGGCATGTACGTCGTCGAATACTCGGCGAGCGGCAAAGTCACGCGCACGCTCGGCGGCCTAACCTCCCCCGGCGCGATGGCAACCGATTCGCACGGAAATCTCTACGTCATCGACTCGGGCACGACCGTCCTCGAGTTCGCGCCGAACACCACCGCACCGACGCGAACCGCTGCAACGGGGACGAATCTTACCGAGGTCGCCATTGACGACCATGGACGCCTCTACGTCTCGTCGATTCCGCCAAATCCAAAAAAAATGCCGGCTTCGATTTCAGAGTACGCGCCCGGCGGCTCGACGGCGTCGCTGGTGCTTGGTTTTCCCGTGAAGCCGGCGTACCTCACAAAGTTTGCGGTCGATCCGGCACGCTCTCTCATCTATGCCGTCGTGCAGGTGAACTACCGATACCAAAACATCGACGTTTTCCCGGCCGGGGCGTCGAAGGCCCCGCGCGCATTCGGCGCGGCGGGTTCGTCGAGTTCGATCGTCGTCGGGCCGAACGGCAGAGTGTACATCTTTAGCTCCACCCGACAAAATCGAGGGCGGCTTCAGGAATTCTCACCCAGAGGGGAGGCTCGCGTACTGAACGAGTTAGTGACGGACAACGCGCCGTCGGTCTGTGGTGCGAATCCGTCGCTTGCAGTCGACGCCCTCGGCGACGCCTACGTCGCCGATTGCCAGACTGCGTTCGTTCACCCCACCGGGAAGGTGTACGAGTATTCGCCCGGCGGCCGTTTCATGCGAACGTTGACCGGCAAACAGGACGTCCCGGACGTTCCAACCGCCGTCGTCGTGCTGCACTAGCACGGAGTCCAGCGAGCTATGCCACGCTCGCTGATGCCGGCGATGGTAGATTCCGGCGAAGCTTGGGCAATTATAAAAGATGTTCGTCGCATTTTACCTCCTCCACGTCCTCGCCGCCGTCTCGGTTGGACCTACGCTGATGATGCCGTTCCTGGCGCGATCGCCGGCGATGCTCACCGTACTGAAGTTCTTGCGCTTTTCAGCCATAGCGATCTTGGTGACTGGAATTGCCCTGTGGCTCGCACTCGGCGCCATCCATCCGATGTGGCTGATCGTGTCCTTCGCATTGTTCGTCGTGCTCGGCGCGCTCTTTGCGTTCTTCGTACACCCGGCGGCGGATCGTATCGCCTCCGATCCACGAGCGTACGGTCGGGTGCTCGGCGGCAGTATTGCCTGTTCCATCCTGACCGTGGTCATCGTTGCACTCATGGTTCTGAGGCCCTGACGAAGAGCCACTGTCACGCCGGTCAACCTTAGGGGGCGCCTGAAGCCGCAAGGCAAAGATAGCGAGACTCCGCGATATGGCCGGCGAGGATCGAGTTCAAGGTGCTTTTATGAAGGCTGCGTCCCGGGGCGTCGGCCTAGCTGGATGGCTGCGCAGGAACTTTTTCTTCGCGATGGCCTTGGTGATCGTCGCCGTCGTCATCTACGGCTTCAGCCGGACGTTCGCGAACGATCTGTTGTATCCGCCGTACCCGCGCCCTTGGATTCTGTACGTTCATGCGACGCTCTTTCCGCTGTGGGTTCTACTCTTCTTAACGCAGACGGCGCTCGTTCGAAGCCGAAACGTCAGTCTTCATCGAAGAATCGGCGTGTTTGGCCTCGTCATTGGCACGCTGTTGCCGATCGTCGCGATCGCAACGGCCGTGATTATGGACCGGCTGCACATCGCGCATGGCGAGCAGATCGACTTTTTCGTACCGTTCTTCATCGTGCATATCAATGACATGACGGCGTTCGTCATATTGTTCGGACTGGCCGCGATCAACCGTACAAAGCCCGAACTGCACCGCCGGCTCATGTTCGTAGCCACGTGCGTGTTGACGGACGCCGCCTTCGACCGTTTCCCTGCCTTTCGGGACAATCACCCGGCGCTCGCGCTGGCCATCGCTTACGCTTGCGTCGACCTGCTCGTTCTCTGCGGCGTAGCCCGAGACTGGATCGTCGATAAGCGCGTCCATCCGGTCTACCGCTACGCACTTCCGGCACTCGTTGCCGGACAAACCGTCACGACGGTGCTGTTCGCGACCGCCCCACCCTGGTGGCTCGCGATCAGCCACGCGCTTATCGGAGCCTAGGCTAATATGAGGTCCGCTCGCGCCGCGGTCATGGTATGGGCACTCGTCGCTTGCGCTCGTTGTTCGGCTCCGACGGCGCCTTCAGCCGTGCCGCACGAAGGGGTGAAGATCAAGCACGTCGTCATCATCGTGCAAGAAAACCGCAGTCTCGATAATCTTTTCCAGGGCTACCCCGGCGCCGATACCGTCGATCGTGGAAAAACGTCCACCGGTCAAATCGTGCCTCTTCGCCCGGTAAGCCTCGCGACGCAATACGTGATCGACCACTCGGCCGCGGCGATGTTCGCGGCTTGTAACGGCCGAGGCGTACTTGCCGGCACCGATTGCCGGAACGATGGTTTTGACCGCGAGAGCTCCAGCGGCACGACGATTCGCTATCCCGAGTACGTGTTCGTGCCGCACGCAGAGTCGAAACCCTATTTCGACATAGCGCGCGAAGGCGTTCTCGCAGATCGAACGTTCCAATCGCAAATCGATGAGAGCTTTGTAGCGCATCAGTACCTCATTGCCGCGCAAGCGCAGTCGAGCGTCGACCTTCCAATGGGGTTCTGGGGGTGCCGGAACGACCCCGGCGACGTCGTCGGAACGATCACGCAGAGGCGCACGTTTGGAAAGTTCCAACGCCCGTGCTTCAACTATCGAACGCTCGCCGACGAACTCGATCGCGCCGGGCTGTCGTGGCGCTTTTACACGAGCGTGATCGATTCGCCGTCGAACTCCGTCGGCGGGGTTTGGTCGGCTTTTCAGGCCGTGGAGCACATCTATCGCAGTGCCGAGTGGAAAACCAACGTCATAATTCCACAAAAGCAATTTATCACGGACGTCGCCGCCGGAAAGCTCGCAAACGTAACCTGGATCACGCCGATTTGCGTGAACTCCGACCACGTCAATTGCGGCGGAGGGTTTGGGCCGTCATGGGTCAGCGCACTCGTGAACTCGGTAGGAAAGAGCGAGTTTTGGAACTCGACGGCGATCTTCGTGATTTGGGACGATTGGGGCGGCCTTTACGATCACGTGCCGCCGCCGCACGTGGGGTACGACGGTCTGGGTTTCCGCGTACCGCTGCTCGTCATTTCCCCCTACGCACGGCGCGGCCGCGTCTCGCACGTTCAGTATGAAAGCACGAGCATCTTGAAATTTACCGAGGACACCTTTGGGCTTGCGCGCCTCGGCGTTGCCGATACGCGTGCGAACTCTCCCGTAACCGACTGCTTTGATTTCGCACAAGCTCCGCTCGACTTCGTGCCGATCGAAGCCCCCAAGAACGCGGCGTTCTTCATGCGCCAGCCGCACGACGGAAGAGCGCCCGACTACGAATAGAGGCGGCAGGTTTTACGGCGTGAACTTCAGGCGTTGAACCCAATCGCCCTTGGTGTCGCCCCAGACGAGCCAGACGTCGCCCGTCGATTCGTCAATGCCCACGGTGTGCGCGCCCGCGTGCCCGGTGTCGAGCCGCCCGACGACTTGCGGGCCGGCGCCGGTCGCAACGGCGACGACCGTGACGATACCGCGCCCGGCACAGACGACGAGATTGCCTTTGGAGCCGGTGCTGCATTGGTCGATGTGCGGCTGAACGTTCGTGCTGCCGACGAGTTCGCCGCCCGGCGTGTACGCCGAGAGCACGCCGTTGACGCCGCCGACGATGACTTGATTCGCGCCCGGTGCGAAGACAAGCGGGTGATTGTTTTCGATTTGCGGCGTCTTGATCGTCGAGATCACGCTCGATGTCGTCGGATCGAGGATCGCAAAGCCGCCGCCGTTAGCGAGGTTCTGGTAGAGGCGCCCGCTCTTCGGATCGACGGCCGGCGACTCGAGATCGTCGGCCGGCATGGCGATCGTCGCGATCAGCTTCATGTTCTTGCCGTCGATTACATAGACGTTGCCGCCGCCGCCCTGATCCGCGTAGATACGCCCGTTCGACGGGTTGTAGGTAATCGCGTCGATATCACCGGGTACGTCGACCGATGCGAGCACCTTCATCGCGACTGGATCGACCTTGGAAATCGTTCGATCCGTTCCGTTACCGGTGAAGACGTTGCCGGTTGCGGGATCGACGGCGCTGCCGTGCATTGGGCCGACGTCGACTTGCCCGGTCACGTTGCCGGTCGTCGTGTCGACGATCAGTAGCCGTTTGCTGGCGGTATGTGCTGCGTACGCGCGATGGCGCGCTTCATCGATGGTAACGTAATCGAATCCGCTGAAAATTTGGACCGGCTGCGGCGGAGCGGCGACGGCGATCGGCAATAGAGTTCTCCTTGAACCTCCGTTAAATTCGTGTTATCCGAGCCGAGGCTTACCCTACTCGTCGTCCAGCGGTTGCCCCGAGGGCTTCTGATGAAGGAAGAAGTCCTTCGAATACTTTGCGGGAATCTTCGCGAACTTGCGCGGCGGTTTGGTGAAATCGAACATGCCGCCGATATCGGTGGCGCGCACGTCGTTGGCCCCGATTCGCGCCAGCCCCCAATTGTTCTCGATGAATCTGAGAATGCTGGCGGGCTCGTACTGCGTGTGCGAAATGTAACCGGCGCGTGCGTACGGTGAGATCAGGAGCATCGGAACGCGGAAACCCAGACCTTGATAGTCGAGCTGCGGGGGCGCTTCGTGATCGTAGAATCCGCCCCAATCGTCCCAGATGACGACGATCGCCGTGCTGTTCCATTCGGGACTCTCGCCGACCGCGTTGACGACCGACGCGACCCACGACGGACCGGTATCGGGTTGCGAGTTCCGCGGATCGTTGGGATGATCCGAGTTTTGCCAATCGGGGATCAGCCAGGAGACGGCCGGAAGCGTCCCGTTTGTGATGTCCGCGAAAATCGTGGTCTCGGGCGTCGATGTCGGACCGTTGACGTTCGCGCCCCACTCGGGCCCGTACCGCACCGCTTTAATCGCATCGAAAGCGGACCAAAGCCACGCGCTCGTACCTTTGCCGCCTGCTGCCGGAAAGTTCGGTTCGTAGTATTTCCAGGAAAGGTGCGCCCCATCGAGCGAGTCGCGCAGCGTTGCGTAAGTGAGGCACGGAAACGGGCCCTTACCCGGATCATACCCTTTCGTCTTCGATATGAGGCTCGTCGTAGTGATGGAGCGGCCGCCCGAGCGGCCCGGGGTTGAGTCGCAGCCCCAGATACCATTTGGCGAGTTGGGTTCGTCGGTAATCGATTCGTCCGCGTTGAGGGACGTCGAGCCGGCAATGAGATCCTGGTGTCCGACGAAACTGCCGCTTCCTTGCGTTTGAAACATGTGGTCCGCCAACCCGTATTGCTTCGCCATGGTCCAGTACGGTTTGACTTGGGTGGGATTGATGTATTGGTACGGAATGTTGTGAGCCAGACCATACTGTCCCTCGCCGCCTTTGTTCACCTGGTTGAATCCGTCCATCTTGCCGCCGTCGTATTCAGTCAGGAAATCGTGATGGCCATGCGGAAGATCCCATCCGTCGAGGTTTGCAACCGTAAGCTTAATCGTCGTCGTGCCGTTCGGACACTTCGGCGAGACCGCGCACTTACCGATGCCCGTCTTCGTTCCGTCGGCTCCGGGGAACGTTGCGAAGAGGTTGTCGAACGAACGATTCTCCTGAATGATGATGATGACGTGCTTTATCTTGCGCGTCGCTGCGGCTCGCTTGGCCTGCGCGGGAAGCGAACTGAAGCCTACGCCCGCACTTCCCGATTGACCCGGAATCGAACAGCCGACAAGTCCCGCAAAGGCGGCAAACAACGTCATAGACCAAAGGCGATGGTAATGCATGCGTAGGCAAACGTTCGCCGCGGAAGCGATTTTTACCCGGGGTGCCGCGGCCGGTCCGGCCCCCCAGTGCGGGTCCGGCGTATGAGAATGTCATTAAACTCGGTCCGCGCTCGGGCTGCTGGAGGAGACGACCGGGGTTGCGCAGGACGAAGCATCATGGGTCGCTATCTTGCTTTTGGGACGCTGGCACTAGCCGCAGTCCTCGCCGCTTGCTCGTCGACGTTGAACACGTCGGGCGCCGTACCGGTCACTGCGCCAAGCACGGGATTCGGTCCGGGCAACTACATCAAGCACATCGTGGTGATCGTCCAAGAGAACCGCAGCTTCGACAATTTGTTCGATTGCTTCCCGGGCGAAGAGTGTATCACCACCGCACCGATGGCCACGACCGACCCGCAGGGTAAGCCGGTGGTGTTGACGGTTACACTTAAGCCTCATCACTTCGACAACTGCAACACCCCCTATAAGATCAAATACGACCTGTGTGGTGACTTCGATCACGATTGGTCGACAGCAATCCTGAATTGGGATCTTGGGAAGATGGACGGCTTCGCAAAGAGCACCTGGGGAGCTGCAGGCGGGGGAAGCGCGATCGGCAACTTCGCCTACGCGTACGTGGTCCGCTCCGAAGTGAAGCCATATTGGGACATGGCCAAGCAATACACGCTACTTGACCGAATGTTCCCAGATATGTTCGGCCCCAGCTTCACTGCCCATCTCTCGCTCATTGCCGGAACGACCGCGATAAGCTCAAGCAAAGCAGAGATCGATACGCCGGAACAGGAGCCCTGGTCCTGTGACTCGGGAAGTCAAAACCCTACGGTAACCGTCGATCGCGTGGCATTAAACGCTCCGGGCTATCTCGTGCCGCACTACTTCCAGCCAATACCGCCGTGCTTCACTCAGTTCGCCACAATGGCCGATACGCTAGATGCCAAGAACGTGTCGTGGCGATACTACGCGCCCGGCGTTGTTCACGGGATTCCAGACGCTGGCGCTGCAATTTGGTCCGAGTTTGGCGCGATCAAGAAGGTGCGTTATGGACCGGATTGGGCGAACGTGATCACACCCCAAACCACGGTATTGAAGGATATCAGAAGTGGCAAACTCCCTTCGATGTCGTGGGTGATTCCCGACATGCTCGATTCGGACCACCCATCGGGCGACTCGAACAAAGGCCCTTCATGGGTTGCAACTGTCGTTAACGAGATCGGTGAAAGTAAGTATTGGAATGACACCGCTATTATCATCGTGTGGGACGATTGGGGAGGCTGGTACGATCACATCCCACCGCGGCAACTTGATTACGACGGCCTCGGCATTCGGGTTCCGGCGCTCATTATTTCGCCCTATGCGCAGCACGGAAAAATCTTGCACACGCAATACCAATTCGGCAGCATCCTGCACTTCGCGGAAGACGTCTTCGGTCTCGCCTCCCTCGGCGCGCGTGATGCATCGTCCACCAGCCTAACCGGCGCCTTCGACTTCACACAAAAACCGAATAAATTCAAACCGTTCCCCGTGCCCGAAAACTACAACTACTTCATGCATCGCCCGCCGTCAGGCCGCCCGCCGGACGACATCTAAGCCCCTTTGTCATCCGAGACTTGACCCGATTTCGTGGACTCCAAGAAAAGCGCCACTAGGCGCGAAGAAAGGGGTCCATGAAATCACCAAAGCGTGCCACGCATTCCAGGGAGTTCAAGCTGGAAGCCGTGAGGATGGTTCAGGCCGGCAAAAAGACGGTAACGCAGATCGCGCGGGAGCTCGGGGTGTCAAGGCAGATGCTGCATACCTGGACTCGCTTAACCGAGGAACAGGCGGGAGCCAGCGACGCCGATACGTTTCCTGGCAAAGGCCATCGTACGGCCGCAGATGCCGAAATCGCCAAGTTGCGGCGCGAGAACGCGCAACTCAAAGAAGACAACGAAATCCTAAAAAAAGCGACGGCCTTCTTCGCCAAAGAATCTCGTTGAGATTCGTATTCGTGCACGCCTATCGGTTCCAGTATTCGATCGTGGCGTTGTGGCGAAATCTCGAGGTGTCGAAGGCCGGTTACTATTCATGGCGCAACCGCAAACCGAGCGCACGCGCTGCCCAAGAGGAGCAGCTGCGTACGGACATTCGCACATTTTACGAGAGAAGTGGGCGTAGGTACGGAATGCCGAAGATTCGTGCCGATCTTCACGACGCAGGGATGCGCGTAGGGCACAACCGCGTCGCGAGACTGATGCAAGAAGAGGGAATCGTTGGTAAAAAGCGTCGCCTTTCGCGCAGAATAACGGCAACCTCACCAACCTACGCCGTTGCTCCGAACCTCCTGGACGGAGACTTCGATTCGGCTCTGCTAGATCGGAAATGGGTCGCGGATATCACCTATCTTTCGACAGGCGAAGGCTTTCTGTACCTTGCAACAGTGCTGGACCTTTACTCGCGACGTGTAGTTGGCTGGTCAATGAGCCGGCGGATTAATGCCGCACTGGTGATCGATGCGCTCAACGCTGCAGTAAATCTAAGGAAGCCTTCACGGGGACTAATCGTTCACACGGATCGCGGCAGCCAATATGCATGCCGGGAATACCGCGCTTATCTTAAGCTGCACAATATAAGACCCAGCATGAGCGAAAAAGGCAAGTGCTGGCAAAACGCAGTCGCTGAAAGTTTCTTCGCTACTCTCAAAGCCGAAGCAAGGCCCGGAGAGTGGAGGACTCGACAGCAGGCTCGCGCAGCGGTCTTTGAATTTATCGAGGCCTGGTATAATACTCGCCGCCGGCATTCGACGATCGGCTATCTCAGCCCGGCACAGTACGAGGAGAGCCGGCTTGTCGCTTAACTACTTGTCCACGAAATCGGGGCAATACTCTCCTGAGCGTAGGCGCGCAACGCCGTAGTAATGTCATCCGAGCGTAGTGAGCGAAGCGAACGTAGTCGAAGGGCGAAGGACCGCGGAAATCTACAGTTCGCTCGATTCCTTCGTACCATCGTCTCGAACTATCCGGTCGAGCCAATCTTCCGAAATCGACGGCCCCTTCGCATCGAACAGCGCAACAAAGACGATCGAAAAAACCGCGCTGCCGACCATCGGCAGCCAAAACCAGGGTGAGTAACGGAAGTACGCGGGGACCGGCACACCCAGCAGCTGCAAGCCCGCGAAAAACGTGAAGACCAGCGTGGTGCACGCGAAGGTCATCGCGGTGTTGGCGATGGTGCGCTCAAGCGGCGACTTGGACTTCATTAGAGCGTTGAACCTGACGATCCACGGCGATTGCCGCCGGCCGACGATTGCGTAGAAGATGAAACCAACGACCGGCAGCACGACGAGCGCCGCACCCAGCAGCATACGAGGGCTGAGACTCTCGATCACGCCGGCTAAATCGTCAGTGCGAGTTCGAAGGCTTCTTCGACGCTGCCCAAGTCTGCATGCGGCGCGGGCATGGGCAGGTCGTAATGAGTCGCCATCGTCGTGTACGCGGTTTGAGCCGAAGGCGAGCGCAAGCGCCCGTGCTTCGCGTGAAAGCCTTCGGTAAACGCGTGCAAGCGAATTCCGATTTCGCGCTTGTCGCGGCGGCAGGCCGCTTCGACGTAGGCATCCAGCACGCCGGCCGTCGCACCGATCTTCGGCTGCCGCCGGAGAGCGCGCAGGACGTCGAGCAGCCGCGCGAGCGCGTCGTCGACGTTGTTACGCGACAGCTCGAACCGCGCCGAGCGCAGCATGACGCTTTCGAAGCCGTAGTGGAAATCGCCGGCGCGCAGCGCGCGGACGATGCGCCCGAACTGTGCTGCGGCTTCATCTTCGTCGCCGCGTCGCCACGAGACGTTGGCTTGAATGACGCGCAGCGCGCATAGGAGCTGATCGTCGTCGCCGGCGCTGGCCAGTGCTAATCCGCTACGCACGAAGTCCGATGCCCGATTGAGCTGCCCTTCCTCCTCGATCGCGCGTTTAGCCAGTACGTACCACACGTACGCGTCGCGCGTCGCCCCAGAACGCCCTTCCAACCGGTCGGCCAGCATCTTGAATGAGGGAAAGTCCCCGACCACAAACGCCGCATGCGCGGCAATCGCCAGCGCGTGAAGCTGTTTTGCCGGCGCCGCGTCGCTATCGGCGGCACGGGCCGCGGACTCCGAGATGCGGCGAATCGCGGCTTCGGTCGTCTGCCCGCGCACGTAGCTCATGCCTTGGCGGGCGAGCAGATCGGCGACCAGCCCGAACTCGTTTTCGTTCATCGCCCAATCGAGCGCGGCCGCGACGTTGCTTCGCTGCACGGATCCCGCCGGCGAAGCAAAGTACCGCGCGAAATCGCGCAGCGCGGCGTCGCGATCGCCGGAACGCCGCAGCTGATCGCGCAAGAACTCACGCAGCATTTCCGGAACGCGCAGCCGCGGCGGATCGCCCGGTTCGATTAGCAGGAGCGAAGCGTCGGCCAAACGCTGTAACGATTCGCCCGAACCGTCCCCGCAGACCGCCCGCGCGGCTTCCCACGAGCAATCGCTATGGAAGACCGACATCCGTATGAGTACGCGCTGTTCTTGCGCGGAGAGGGAGCGGAAGCGGCGGGAGAACACGTCCAGCTCGATCTCGCCCGGGATCGCGTGCAGTTCCTCGACGCGGCGCCGGATGGTATCCGCCTCCTCGTGGTCGACTTCGTCGCCCCCGGCATACTCGAGCACGCAGCCCGCGTAGAACTTTACGGCGTCTTCGGTCGAGAAAGGGCCGAGGTTCAGAATAAACTCGTCCTCGACGCCCAGTGGTTCGCGGCACGTCGCAACGATGTGCATGCCGGCCGCGTTCGAAGCCCCGCGAACGTAGGCCGCAACGCCGGAACTGACCGCATCGCAGCCATCCAGCACGAGCAAAAGCTGCGCCGCGCCGGACGGATCGGCGGTGAGAGCGCGGGCGACGTTTGCGCCGACTTCGTCATCGGCCCGGCAATCCGAGAGGTCGACGAACAACGCGTGGATTTGCGAGCGCCGTGCGAATTCAAGCGCGAGCGCGCTCTTGCCGATTCCGGCATGCCCGGTGATGGTAACGACTGGACGGACCGCAGTCGCAAGCGTTTCGAGCTCGTCATTGCGGCCGACGAAGCCGTGCGCGGCCACCGGAAGCTGCAGGCGTACGGCGCGCAGCGGGCTCGAGCGAATCGTATGATCGCCCGCGACGCGGTTGCGTCCGGCCGATTTCGCGCGATACAAGTTCGTATCCGCGCGATAGAGCAGCGTGGAGAGTGCGACCCCGGGCTCCGGCACGACCGCCGCGACGCCCGCGCTGATCGTGACGATGCGATGCGGTGAAGCCGGATGCTCGATCGAACGCAGCGCGACGAACGTGCGGATGCGATCGCATAAGGCGAGTGCTCCGGCTTCGTCGGCGTTGGGCATAACGACCGCAAACTCTTCGCCGCTGTAGCGCGCCACGAAATCGCCCGCGCGCAAACCCGCCTGCACGATGGCGCGCGCGATGTGTTTGAGGCAGTCGTCGCCGCGATCGCGTCCGCACGCTTCGTTGTAGCCGCGGAAATAGTCGATATCCAGCAACGCGACCGAGATCGGCGCGCGCTCGCGCACCGAACGACGCCACTCGAGACGCATGCGTTCGTCAAAGCCGCGGCGATTCAGCACACTGGTCAGCGCGTCGTTCGTGGATCGCTCGCTGAGGCGTTCGACTTCGGCACTGAGGTGCGCGACGTCCATCGCGAGCGAAAACACGCGGCCGAACGAGTAGAGCTTGGCAACGTCGTCCCGGTCGAAATCGGATGCGGATCCCAGCAGAGCGGTAAAGCCTCCCGGTCCGTTCACGCTCGTGAGCGGCAGAAACAGGTTCGTTCCGGTGGTGAGCGGTTCGCCGCGATACAACGCGTCGAGCACGATTTCATCGGGAACGATCCCGTCGCGGGTGGTATCGGCTCCGGCGTCGCGGCCGAGAGCAAAAACGACTTCGGGGCTCCGGCGGGGGCCAAAGGCAACGGCGCATAGCGAAATCGGCAGCCGGTCGAGCATCAGACCCGCAAAGCGGCGGCAGTAGTCCATGGCCGTACCGGGCCGTTCGAACAGCTCGGTTACGTCCTCGAAAGTCAGCCTCTCCCGTATGGCTTCCATCATCGGTACTAAGCTCAGATTGTCAGTGCGAGCGCAAAAGCCTGGTCGGCGTCGGCGAGGTCAGGCGTTGGAGGGTCGGAGGGAAGGCCGCAGCGTGCGATGACCGCCGCATAGTTGGATTCGGCGAACGGCGATCGCCGCAGGCCGCTCTCGCGACGGTAGGCCGTCACGAATGCGTGTAAACGAAGCGCCACGTCGAATTTCTCACGCCGGCATGCCGCGTGGACGTACGCGTCGATCGCGCCCACGGTCTGGCGCTTCTGCGGTACCCGGCGAATCAATCGAAGCGCGTCCAGCAACAGCGCCAGGGCCGCGTCGACGTTGCCGCGCCAGAGTTCGAAGGTCGCCGCCTTGATCGACGCAACATCGGCGAGATGGGGTTGCGAGCCGGCGTGAACCGCGCGCAGCACGCCGGCAAAGGCCTCCGCCGCTTCGGTTTCGTCGCCCTTGCGCCAGGCGATCGTCGCGCGGGCCAGCGTGAGATCGCGTTCCATTTCCTGTGCGCCGCGGCGCGCGTACTCGATACCCCGCAGCGCCCACTGCTCGGCGGCGTCGAAGTCCGTGCCGGCCTCGGCGCCGCAGGCTGCGAGATTGTAGAACGTGGTCGCGCACAGGCGCGCCGATTCGGTGCGTTCTGCAATCTCGATCATCGCATCCGCATCGGCAAGCAGCGCGTCCGCGTCGCCGAGCGCGACCTTCGCAATGTATTTCATCGCCGTGATCGCGTACAGCGTATATGGATCCGCGATCCCGGTTGCGCGTGAGACCAGATCGTCGGCGAGCCGCCGCATGAGCGGAAGATCGCCGATCGCATACGCTGCGTAAGCCGCCACCGATAAGACCCGAAGCCGCAATTCGCGCGGCGCGGCGCTCTCACCGATTCGCCGCCCCATCTCGATGAAGCGCCGGACGGCGTCTTCGTCGAGCTGACGCAAGTACGTAACGTTGAGTCGCGCCACGAGTTCGCCCGCAAGTTCGTAGTGCTGCCCGGCCATCGCGCGGCTCAGCGCGGCGTCGAAGTTCGTGCGTTCGGCGCGAACGATATCCAACCGCTCGGGCGAGGCGCTAAGCGATTCGTCCGGCAGGAGGTTGATGAAGAAGCGTGCGTGGGCGCGCGCCGTTTCGTCGTATTCGCCGAGCCCGCGCAAGCGTGCCGCGGCGAAGGCGCGCGTTGCCGCGAGCATCCGCACGCGGCCGTCACCGTCGATTGCGACGAGCGATTTGTGAGCCAGGCGGCGCAAGATCTCTCCGCCGCGGTCGCCGCAGATGATGCGCGCCGCCTCGACCGAACACTCTTGCGGAAAAATGGAAAGGCGCGCGAACACGTGCTTCTCCTCCGTCGAGAGAAGGAGATAGCTCGATGCGAGCGCGGCGTCGATAGCGTTGGTGGAATCCCGCGAGTTGACGTGTTCGAAGTTGGCCTCGAGTTCGGCCAGCGTATAGTTGCGCAGCGCGCGGGCGGCCACTTCGATTGCAAGCGGAACGGCGTCTAAGCGCGCCACCAGCCGCTCGGCGATCTCGCGATCGGCGCGGTCGAAGGCGATCTCGCGATTAGCAGCGCGTGCGTAGCGCTCGAAAAACACCAAAGCATCCTCGCGCGCCAGCGGCCCGAGGCGGTAGACGCGCTCGCCTTCGACGTGCATCGGCTCCCGGCTCGTTGCCAGTACGCGTACGCCGTCGATATCGTTCAACGAGAGCACGAACTGCGCTACGCTCGAGAGCAGGTGCTCGCACCGGTCGAGCACCAGCAGCAGCCGGTCGTGCCGCGTGCGGTCGCGCAGCGCCGCAACCGTCCGTTCGGGCGAGATATGTTCGATACCCAGCGCCGCGGCGATCTTGGCCGCGACCGCATCGCCGCGTTCGACGTGCGACAGATCGACGAATACGGCGCTTTCCGCGGTCCGGTGCGCCAGCTCCAAGGCGAGCGCCGTCTTGCCGATGCCGCCTGCGCCGACGATCGTCGCGAAGCGGTTGTTCTCGCGCACCAGTTCGTCGGCTTCCGTCGAACGGCCGATGAAACCGAGCGTGAGCGGCGGCAGCAGCGAGCGCGCGATGCCGAGCGGGCTGGTGTGAATGGTTTGTTCGCCGGCGACGCGATTGCGCCCGGCCTGCTTGGCACGATGGAGCGCCGTATCGGCTTCGTACAACAGCGCCGGCGGCGCGCGATCCGCGTCCGGCCGCGTCGCCGCGACGCCGATGCTCACGGTAATCACGCCGTGCATAGAGTGCTCGTGGCGTACCGCACTCTCGGCGATGGTCAGACGCACGCGATCGCACAGGGCCAGCGCACCGTCTTCGTCCGAATCCGGCATGACGATCGCGAACTCTTCCGCACCGTAGCGGGCGACGAAATCACCCGGCCGTAAGTTCGTCCCGGCGATGGCCTGGGCGACTTGACGCAGCACGTTGTCGCCTCGCGCTTGGCCGTACGTATCGTAGTACATGCGAAACTGATCGACGTCGAGCAGAGCGATTGCGAGCGACGTTCCTTCGCGCGTCGCGCGCCGCCATTCTACGCGCAGCCGCTCGTCGAATGCCCGCCGGTTCAGAACGCCCGTCATCGCGTCGATCGACGAACGTTCGGAGAGCCGGTCGATCTCCGCGCGCATCTGCGCCTTCGAAATCGCCAACGCGAAGACGCGCACGAACGAACGCAAATCGTCGATTTCGTCGTCCTCGAAATCGTCGTCGGCCCCTTCCAGGCAGAGGAATCCGATCACCTGGCCGTCCGCGTGGATCGGCAAGAAGAGCGCCGGGCCTCGCGTCGGAAGCACTTCGTGCCACGGACCGTACGGCAGGCCGGAAGGCCATGGTTCGCCGTCGTGGACCTCCACGGGCGTGCCGCGATAAATCGCGTCGAGCTCCGGCGAGTCCGTGAGCGCTGCCGCGGGCGGCGTGACGGATTCGGTCGCGGTGACGGCTACCGCAACGCTCGCGGCGTGGCGCGGCCCGAGCACCAGCGCGCACAGCGATATCGGAAGCCGCGCGAGCAGCAAATCGCAAAACGCGCGACCGAACTCGGTCGCGCTTTCGGGCTGCTCGAAGAGCGCGGTTACTTCGTCGAGTCGAAGAATGTCGCGTAAGGGCCGCATCAGCATCTCGTCACGATGGTTCGACGATGTGAAAAACGCGTTCGCCTCGCAGACGCAACGGCGTCCGGCTCGTTACGATCGTTCGCAAGCCTTCCACGCCGTGCACGGCCTCCACAAAGCTAATCGCGCCGTCGAGCGCGTCGTCGCAGCCGTCGAGCACGATCAGGAGCGGTTCGTGTATCGTCCGATCGCGCAGGGCCGTCGCCAGCTGCCCGCTCGAATACGCGACAATTTCCAGCGCGCGCGCCACGCGCGCGACGACGCCGCTGGCAACCGCGTGTTCGAGGTCTACGAAAACCGCGCGCTCGGGAACGCGCCGCGCGTACTCGAGCGCCAGCGCGCTCTTGCCGGCGCCCGGTGCACCGAGAATCGTCACGATCGAATCGGTCGCTGCGGCAAGTTCGGCGAGTTCGCGCTCGCGCCCGTCGAACGGCTGCGCGTGCTCGGGCAGCATCGATCGCGCCGCGAGCGGCGCCGACGTTCGAATTTCTTCGCGGCCGGCGACGCGATTGCGCCCCGCCTGTTTCGCGCGATGCAGCGCCGCGTCGGCTTCGTATAAAAGCGCGGCCGGAACGCGGCGCGAGTTCGGCCGCATTGAAGCGACGCCGATGCTGGCCGTTACGACGCCGAACGGCGAGACCGAGTGCTCCATGCCGCGCTCTGCAATCATCGAGCGAATCCGGTCGCACAGCGCGAGCGCGCCTTCCTCGTTCGTGCCGGGGAGCACGACCGCAAAGACGTCGCCGTCGTACCGCGCGACGAAATCGGACGAGCGCAGGCCTGCGGCCGCAATGGTTGCTGCGATCGCCTGCAGCGTGCGGTCGCCGGACCGTTGGCCGTAGAGATCGTTGAAGCGCGAAAAATAGTCGACGTCGAGCAGTGCGATTGCCATCGACGTCAGCTCGCGCGCCGAGCGGCGCCATTCGGCGCGCAAGCGTTCGTAGAAGGCTCCGCGATTGAGCGTGTCGGTCAGCGCATCGTGGGGCGATGATTCGGCCAGCCGCTCCGCCTCGGTTCCGAGCTGTACGTTGGTCAAGGAGAGGGAGAAGACGCGGGTCAGCGCCTTCAGCGTCCGCAGCTGTGCCTCGTCGATCGGCCGCGGGATCCCCTGGAGGGCGACGAACCCGCTGATTCCGGTGCCGTCGTAGAGCGGCAGTATGATTGCGTGGCCGCGCGTCGGCAGCTCGTCGTCGTCCGGGCCGAACGGCAGCCCGTCGGGCCACGCGTCCTCGGGGCCGTAGACGACCGGCTCTCCAAGGTAGACGGGGTCGAGCGCCGGCGAACCGGTATCCAAAGCCGCTTGCGTCGAGATCGGGCCCGCCGGATCGCAGGCGTAGAGCATCCATGCCGATTTGCGCGAACCGAGCACCACGGTGCAGAGCGCCGCGCCCAGTTTATCGATCATGGGCATAGCAAAACGCCGGCAGTGTTCTTCACTGCTGGCGGGTCTCTCGAACAAAGCCGAAACGTCGTCGAGGGTGAGTGATAAACTCCCCTGGTCCATTGTAAAGATATCGTTCGCTCTCTTGGTGGGAAAGCCTCTAACCCAATTGAGGGCGTCAGGGCAATAAATGGAGCCTCCGCAGGAAGCTCGCCCCCGGCGAACCCACTTTCTCCGTGTGAAGTACGAGCGTCTATTCTCCCCGTTCCAGCTCGGCCCGCGCGAGGCAAAGAATCGAATCGTCTCGACTCCTCACGGCACCAATCTCGCTGTAAACGGCGCTCCCTCGCCCGCTTTGATCGCTTACCACGCCGCGAAAGCAGCGGGCGGCTGCGGCACGGTGATGATGTTCGGCAGTGCCGCTGTGAGCGAGTTGACGCCGATTCCGTCCAATCACGTCAATCTCTGGCGCGCCGATTGCGAACCAGGTCTGCGCGACGCAGCCGTTGCGGTGCACGCGCACGGCGCGCTCGCGCTCTCGCAGATAACGTCGATGGGGCGCCGGACGTACGTGCACGTCGATCTCACCGGTCGCGGCCCATCCGACACGTCCAGCGAAATCGCGCCGGAGATCTGCCACGTGCTGACGGTGCGCGAAATCGAACGCATCGCGCGCGACTATGCCGCTGCGGCGAAACGTTTGAAAGACTGCGGCTTCGACGGCGCCGATCTCGCATTTTACGACGATCAGCTTCCGGATCAGATGTGGAATCCTGCCATCAATAAGCGCACCGATCGCTACGGCGGATCGCTCGAGAACCGCATGCGCTTCTCGCTCGACGTGCTCGCAGCGGTGCGCGAAGCCGTCGGCAAGGATTTTATCGTCGGCGCGCGCGTCTCCGCGGACGACCGCCAAACGCCGGGTATTTCGCAAGAAGAGCTGCTCGAAATCATCGGGCGCCTCGATCGCACCGCAATGTTGGACTATTTCACCGTCACCGGCGGAACGATCGAAGGTTACGCGGCGCGCGCTTACAACATCCCCTCGGCCTATTTCCCGGATAAGACCTTCGTCGATCTCGCCGCACTCGTCCGCAAACGCGTAAAGGCCGCCGTGATCGTGACGGGCCGCATTACCAAGCCGGAGGACGCCGAAACCGTCCTCGCGAGCGGCGTCGCCGACATGATCGGCATGACCCGCGCGATGATCGCCGACCCCGAGCTGCCGCGCAAGGCGTTGGAGGGCCGCGAAGATGAGATTCGCTACTGCATGGGCTCCAGCGAAGGCTGCATCGATCGCCTGTACTTTGGTTTGCCGGTAACGTGCGTGCAAAACGCAACGATCGGCCGCGAACTCGAATGGAGCAAACTCGTTCCCGCGAGTGCGACCAAGCGCGTCGCCGTGATCGGCGGCGGCCCCGCCGGCATGGAAGCCGCCCGCATCGCCGCCGAACGCGGCCACGCGGTGACGCTCTACGAACGAGAAGCAGAACTCGGCGGTGCAATCCGCATCGCCAGCCGCGCGCCCGCGTGGGAGCGTTATCGACTGGTCATCGATTGGCTATCCAAAGAACTCGAGCGGCGCGGTGTCGAGGTTCGCCTCAACAGCCCGCTAGACGCAGGAGACCTCGCGAATCTCCAAGCGGATGCTATCGTCTTTGCTACCGGCGCGTCCCCGCGCCGCCCGTATCTCGAAGGTGCCGGCGGAACCAACACGGCCACCGTCGCCGATATTCTGGCCGGCCGCTTCGCCGCAACCGGCCGCTGCGTGATCCTGGACGAAACCGGTTACACCCCCGGTCCAAAGACCGCCGACTACCTCGCCGACGCAGGACACGACGTCGAAATCGTCACGCGCCAATACAGTCTCGGCGAAACGATCGGCACCACCGTCCGGGCTACGCTGATCGGCCGTCTCATCGATAAAGGCGTCACCATCACCGCTCTGCATGCGCCGGTTCGGATAGAGCCGGACGGCGTCGTGCTGCGCAACGTCCTCACCGGCACCGAACGCCGAATCCTCGCCGACACGGTGGTGTTTGCATCGGGCGGCAAAGCGAACGACGCTCTATACGAAAGCTACGTTGCGTCGCGTGGTGAGGACAACGCCTACCTCATCGGCGACGCTTTCGCGCCAAGACACCTTCGAGTCGCAATCGCCGACGGAGCTCGCGCTGGACGTGCGATCTGAGGATGGTAAAACAAAAAAGGAGCCAGCGCGCCCCCTGTCATCCTGAGCGTAGCGAACGCAGTGAGCGCAGTCGAAGGACCGCGGTAATAAACTGCTTGGCACAAGTCACCCTCGTCGTAACATTGGCAGCCTGCACGTCGAACAACGCATCGAGCCCCGACACGCTGCGAGCCGGCTTCAGCACCGAACCGCATTCGCTCAACCCGATCCAGCAGCAAAACGGGCAAGAACTCGTCATCGACCGCCTGTTCAGCGATACCCTCACCTCATTTGACCCCACCGGCAACGTCACCAAACCGATTCTCGCCGCCCGCGTTCCAACTCGCGCCAACGGCGACGTCTCCCCCGACGGCAAAACCATCGTCTACCACTTGCGCCGCGGAGTGAAATGGCAAGACGGCGCGCCGTTCACCAGCGCCGACGTCGCTTTCACGTTCGCGCAGGTCATGAATCCGCACAACAACGTCGTCAGCCGCTTCGGCTACGACGACGTCAAATCGCTCGACACTCCCGACGCCTACACCGTGCGCCTGCATTTGCTCCACCCCTTCGCACCGATCGTCACGACATTCTTCGGCGACGCCAACACTCCATACGGCATCCTTCCGCAGCACGTTTTACACGGCTACGCTTCGCTCGAAGAGATCCCATTCAACGCCTTGCCCATCGGCACGGGCCCGTTCCGCGTCACTTCCTGGCGTCGCGGCGACCGGATCGAACTCGACGCCAACCCAAACTACTTCCAAGGAAAGCCCGGCCTCGCCCATATCACTATCGTCTTCTCGCGCAACGAACAAACCCTCGTCACGCTCGCGCGCTCGCACGAAATCGATTGGGCTGCGGAACTGAGTCCCGCCACTGCGGTACAAGCCCGCGACATTCCCGGCTATCACGTCGTGCTCGTTCCGCAGAACCGCTGGTATGGCATCAGCTTCAACATGGAACGCGGCGTCGTACGAGATCCTCGCATTCGGCGAGCAATCGAACTCAGCATCGACAAGAAAGCGCTCGCACAAAATCTCACCTACGGTACCGCACTCCCGGCAACGCAAGATCTGCCGTCATTCCTCTGGGCGTCGCCGAATCTGCCGCCGTCACCCTATAATCCCGCGAAAGCGCGATCGCTCATGGCTTTCGCCGGCTTCACTCCGGCGCGTCCGCTGCATTTGGGGATCGCCTACAACACGAGCGATCAAACCGCGCGCAAAGCCATCGTCGTGATTCAAAGCGCCCTCGCCGCAACCGGCATCGCGCTCGAGCCCAAGGGCTATCCGAATGAAATGCTCACCGGCCCGGAATCCACCGGCGGCGTAGAAGAAGGCGGCCGCTTCGACGTACTTCTCGCGCGCATCCTGAACGGACCCGAACCGGACAACTCCGCCGAATACGGCTGCGCTGCCGTCTCACCCAAAGGTTACAACTTTGCCCGCTACTGTTCGAAAGAGATGGAACGCCTCCAGCGCATCGCGACCACATCCTACGATCGCGAAACGCGTCGCCGCGCCTACGCGCAGATCGAAGCGCTTCTCGAAACCGACCTCCCGCAAATCCCGCTGTGGTGGCCGCGCGACGTCCACATCGTCAGCGATCGCCTGCAAAACTTTGACCCGAACCCCTTCGTGGAAACCTGGGACGCCTATCGCTGGTCGATAAAGTAGTTCCCCCGTTTCCTCCGAAAGGCGCGCCGATGATGAAAGAAAGCGTGCTGCTTGTCGGTATCGATCCCGAGCTGGTCGATTTTACCGACCCCGCATTGCCTCCCGGCTTAAATGCTGCGAAAGTTCGCGCGGCACTCCAGGCGGACGTCGCGCGTATGACTGCCCTTGGATTCAGCGTTACGGAATGCTACACCGACCTCGGCAAGACCGCGGCGGCCGTCGTCGCCGAAGCACTAAGGAAGAACACCTACAACTGCATCCTCGTCGGTGGCGGCGTTAGAATCCCACCAGCGAATCTGTTGTTATTCGAAAAGCTGATCAACACGATCCACAAAGGCGCGCCCCAATCGAAGATCTGTTTTAACACAAATCCCTCGGACTCGGCGGAAGCCGTGCAGCGCTGGCTCATTCGGCGGAGTCCTTGAGGAGTTTGAAGTCGACGCCGTTCGAACTGAAGGCGCTGTCGGTCGGAACCCACTGCCGCACCATATGCACCGTCACGGGGACCGACGTCTTCGTATCGTAGGCGATCGTTCCAGTCTCGCCCGCCTTGAAGTAGCGCCGATCGAGCTGAGTGAGCGTGCCGTTTAACGCGACGTTGACGATGCGCCCGGCATCGCTCGATCCGGTGACGTGCAAGTCGTTCTTCACGGCCGTAACCACGTAACCGTCGCCGAACGACAGTTTATACGCTTGCTGCCACCCAGAGCTGCCGCCGACTCCCGAAAAGTAGTCGCGCGCGAGGAGCGGAAGCAGCACGAGCTCGGACGCGCTTGGGGAGGGGATGTAGTCGCAACTGAGTCCGCCGTTCGGATAGACTTCGCACGTGTGCGTCTGCCGCGGTCGAACCGAGTACCACCAATCCTCGGTAGCGGAGATCACTAGGCCGCCGTCGCTTGCTGGGCCGGCAATATCGATACTCATCGTGCCGGTTCCCGGGCCGCTTATCGGACCAACCGTGCCGGTATCGGCAACTCGCGATACGGGGTATGGCGAGAATGCGTACTCTAGATGTCGCACCGCGGCCGCGGGCACTGGCGCGGGCGTCTGCGCGCTCAGCGCGAGAATCGCTGCGGCTAGGATTCCGAATAGTTTCATGCTGTCGAACCTCCATCGATATCGTACGGCGCGTACCTTGGAAGCCAATGGGTTAGCCGGCTGGGCGAAGGTCCTTGGGTACAAAGTCTCGGGTTGCTGTAGATTAGGGAAGAATGGACTAAGTTGGTCTCAGGGGCGCGACTGCGCGGCAACGAACGGTCGATGAATGACAGGCAGCTTCTTTGGGCGCATCGCGCTGGCGTTCGTCTCTTTAGCATCGGTGACCGCATGCGGCACGCAAGGATCTGCACCGGTTGTACCGGCGTCGTTCGAAGCGCAACACTCATCGGTTGGAAACAGCGGACCACTGTTGTACGTCGCAAACACATCGACGCGACAGGGAGTTGTATATGGTTCAGTCCTGGGTTTTTCCGGTGACGCGAGCGGCAACGTACGGCCCAAAGTCAAGATCGCCGGAACGAATACCGGGCTCAGCTACTTCACGACGAGCGCAGCCGTCGACCAGAGTGGACGCATTTACGTATCCGGCCCGGATTTCAATGCCATCAGCGTGTGGCCGGCCGGCAGCAATGGGGACGTGAAGCCGACGGCGTCCTTCTATGTCGACTGCGACACATTCAGCGACGAACCCGTCAGTTTTGTATTGGATGGAACCGGCAATCTTTGGGTTGCCTGCAAAGCTTCTGACGGGATGGCGGTAAGAAGAAATCACGGCCCGCCATCTCAAAGCGGCCATATTCTGGAGTACCCACCGATCGGCGCCGGCGCAACTGGGCAAATTCAGGTCAACCCGATTCGCGAAATTGTCGGGCTGAAGACCGGCATGCAACGCATTAACTCAATCGCACTCGATGCGAACGGCCACGTATCGGTGCAGGATTTCCGCGCCGCGAACCAGCCGAGCTTGATTCTTACGTTTGCGGCCACAGCAAACGGCAACGTTGCGCCGCTCTCAAGGTTAGGCGGTTACAAAACCATGCTGGGCGGCGACAACTACCGCGCGTACGGGTACGGTGGAATCGGATACGACTCTCAGGGAAGGCTTGTCGCTTGCAGCAACTATCACCGCGTACCACAGCTGATCACGTTCGCTCCTAAAGCCCGAGGAAACGTAGCGCCCGCGAGTACGCTCTCGGTCCCAGGGTGTTACGGCATCGCACTCGATTCGAGCGACAACCTGTACGTTTCGTTCACGGATTCGATACTTGAGTACGCGGCCGGCTCTGCGGGATCGGTGAAGCCGGTGCGTACCATCAGCGGAAACTTGACAACCCTGTCAACGGCGTACAGCGTCACGCTTTAGGATGATAGAAATAGCATGAGGTCTTCCATTCGCACACGCAACCTTCTCGTCGCAGCGATCGTCGCAGGTATCGTGGCCGGCTGCGCGTCGCAATCGAATGACACCGTTCCACCGGGAAACGCTCCGAGCTTAGTCGTTATGCCGCAGGCGGCACCACCGGCGTGCAAAGGGCAGAAGACCACGAAGACCTCCGCGACGGCGAACGAAACGCTCTCGAACAAGGGCGGCTCTCTCTGTATTCCATCGTTCCACGGGTTGGGAGGTTCGCTCGAGTATCCAGCCGCGAAGCCATCCGGCAAAGTCGTGGTAACGTCGACGACGGTCGATAGCGGTTTCCCGACTCCCGGCTCTGGGACGGCGGTGCTGTATGTGACGATTGTGCTTCCAGCCGCAACGCAGTTTGCGTCGAAATTGCGTACGGGCGGAGGGCTCAGCGGGAAGGCACTCAAGGCGAAGACCGATTACACGATCTTCTCGAACTACTCAAACACGTTTTGGTACGCCGGGTCGTCGTGTTACGCGGTTGCGAAGCATGGAAAACACGGTGGCCAACTCGCGGGCCTCGGCTCGCTGCTCGAAGGCCAAAGCTATGCCGGCAGCTACACCCTGCTCTTCGAGATTTATCCGAACCAACAATCCCAGACGCCCTGCTGACCCGCGGACCAGCCCCAAAGTAGGGCCTCCTTAGCTGCCTTCCAGGCGACCTACGAATGACGGGATTACCGCAGGGCGCCCAAGCGACAACCAGAAGGCGCCGTTTAAGACCACGTGTGCGGATTTGGAGCGTCGCCAATGGCAAACATCGCCCGATCGCTGAGTGCTTTTCTCGCCGCCGCTACTCTTGCGGCGTGTTCCTCACCAGGCGTCGCGCCCGCGCCTGAAGCGCCCACACTCGGGCTTGCAAACGGCGCGATCCACGACGCCAAAGGCCGGCTGGTACTGCGGATCCGCATACCAAGAAAAAAGAAGAGGAACGCTGCAACGCCACGTTACATCTCGCCGGCGACAAAGGCGATAACGATCTCAATCAGCGGTCCAGCCGACGTGAGTAAAACCGCAGCGCTCACACCCGACGCCCCCGGCTGTTCGCAAGGCGTTTGTGCGGTGACGGTTCTTGGCCTAAAGCCTTGTCCGTCTTCGGCGAGTTGCTACGTAGCGACGATCGCAACCTACGATGCAGTCGCGGGATGCCCATCCGCATGCACGATCCCTAAAACGGCGCACGAACTCTCGGGTAATCAGAGCGTCCCGTTCGCAATTGCGAGGGCACGCGAAAATAAGATCGACGTAACGTTGGACGGCGTTCCAACTTCGGTAGCGCTCCTACCGGAAGCGGATGCAACGCTGTTCGGCAATATGGCATCGGGCTTTTCGCTAGAGAAATGCGACGCTCCGGCGCAGCACGTCGACGTGGTCGCCGTCGATGCCGACCACAACTACATCCTGGGCGCGGGCGCGCCCACTCCCTCGATGATTTCGAACGATGCAGCTGATTTGCCGGTAACGGCGGGGCCGTCGCCGTCTTCTCCAAACCGGTTTACACTAACGCCGCCGACAAAAGCCGCCGCAAACAAAGTTGTACAATTGACCATTGGCGCGACGCCCTTGGGCGGCAGTGGCGCTTTGCCGGTAACGACCGCCGTCAACGTAACGTTCGGCGACGTCTGCGGCGTCTATGTGGCCGACTACGGCAACAATGCAGTGAAAGAGATACTGCCGGCCGGCGGCAGCGTCCCGGCATCGCCCACCATCGATACGTTAGACGGGGCGATCAATGCGGCGGGTGTCGCCGTCGATGCGGCGGGCAACGTCTACGTTGCCGGCTTCGGAGAGGGTGCGGTGCAGGAGATCCTCGCGGTCGACGGCAGCGTCCCGCCGTCGCCGGTTGTAAATACGCTCGCCTCGGGGTTTTCTTTCCCGTTTGGTGTCGCGGTCGATGGGTCCGGCAACGTCTACCTGAGCAATTCGGAAAACACCATAGTGAACGAGATTCTGGCGGTCGCCGGAACGGTCCCGGCATCGCCTATTATAAGAACGCTCAGCTCGGGAGTATTTCTCTTTCCGCAGGGCCTCGCGATCGACGGGTCCGGCAACGTTTTCGTGGCCGACTACGGCAACGACTCGGTGAGTGAGATTCTGGCCGTCAACGGCAGCATCCCCGCATCGCCAGCGATCAGGAAGCTTTCCCCGATATTCAACCATCCTCAGGGTGTCGCCGTCGATGGTGCCGGCAACGTCTATGTGGCCGACACGCTGAACAATGCGGTGAAAGAGATCGTGGCGGTCGACGGCAGCATCCCGGCATCCCCTACGGTCAATACACTCGGCTCGGGATTTAGCGCTCCGGAGGGTGTCGCGGTCGATGGGTCCGGCAACGTCTACGTTGCAGATTCATTGAACAATGCAGTGAAGGAGATCGTAGCGATCGGCGGCAGCATCCCGGCATCGCCTACCATCATCACGCTCGGCTCGGGATTTTCCCAACCGGAGGGTGTTGCGGTGCGGTAACTGTGAGTCGAACGACGATCCGAAACGGTTGCGCATGAGTGAACCGCGGCTTGGTGGAAGAGCCGGGGAATGAAGGTGCACGTCATTGTTATAGGTGCCGTACTCGTGCTCGCGCCCATCGTCGCTATCGTTTTGCGAGTCGACGAGACGCACCAGACCGCGCCGGCACCGCCATCCTCTTCTACCTCTTGGACCGCCTGCTACTTCCCGGCCGGCGACCCGTTCGCGGCCTCGGTAGCAACCGCAGCAGTCGATCCGAATAGCGAAGCATACATTACGTCGCTCCAGCAGGCGGGTGATACTGCCGACTTCTACGCCTCAACCGGAGTGGAGAACGTCAACATCGCTACCAACAGCACGCCGCGCCTCACCCTGAGGCCAAAGGTTGCATATCATGGTTTTCCGGTTCCGTACCCGTGGCGAGCGGGATTCCTCATCGAGCCCCTGAGCGATGCTCATGCGATGGTGCTGGACCCCCAATGCCACTTGTTCGAATCCTACCAGACGACGTTCAGCGCCGGCGTGCTCTCCGCGTACTCCGGCGCCGACTGGGACACGACGGCAAACTTCAAGGCATTAGCGCCCGGCAACCCGAGTGCGATGGCCTCCGGCCTTTCTCTGTATGCCGGGATGGTGCAGTACAGTGACTACACTCGCCGGTTCATGCACCCGCTTAACATCGCGGTCATCGCGGGAACGGCGTGTCAGTACAAGTTCGTGTGGCCGGCCAGCGACACCGACCAACTCCCGTTCAAAGGAACCGGCATCTGCCTTCCCTACGGCGCGCGCTTACGGCTGAAGGCATCGTTCTCGACGGACGGCTGGGGACCGCAAGCCGCATTCGTTGCGGAGACGATGAAGCGCTACGGCGTCTACGTTGCCGATACCGGCGCCAGCGAAAATGCCGTCTACTTCGATTCGGGGCCGTGGTCGAAAAGCGATCTCGCTTCACTTGGGAAGATGCACTTGTCGGACTTTGAAGTCCTGACGCTTCCAACCGTCCAAACCGTGCCGGGTCACTAAATGAGTACGCTTCGGAGAGTCCGGGCATGACGCTCGAGTTGTGGAATTCGGTTTGGACGTTTGGAACGTTCTTCGTCATTTCGGCAACGGCCATTGCCGCCATCGTTCAGTTACGCCACATGCGGGGAAGCAATCAAATCGCCGTACTCACCGAGCTTCGCGCGAGTCAAGCGACGCCACGCTTCATGCACGCGCTGCATTTCGTCTACAGCGAGTTGCCGCAGAAGCTGAACGATCCGGTGTTTCGCTATCAATTAGGACATAGGTCGGCTAGGACGATCGAATTCAACGAGATGATCTCCAACGCCGAAGCCGTTGGCGACTCATACGAGAACATCGGCGTGATGGCGAAGACGCGCCTGGTAGATCGCAAACTCTTATTGGATATCCATTCTCTCGTGATCTTAGACGCATGGAATGCCCTTATCGACGTCACGGCCATCTTGCGGGCGCACTACGGGTCCGTCCTATGGGAAAACTTCGAATACCTCGTCGTGCTCGCGCAGGACTATGATGCGACGCATCGCGGAGGCGACTATCCGCGGGGCACGCGCCGAATTGACGTTCCATACAAATGGCGAGAAGCGGATGAACGATACGCCGCAGCGCTAAGGCTGAAGGAAAACGATTCCGCCCAACTACCCTAGTAGTCTTTCCCGAGCGGCATGCGAGCCATACGGCGGGGATACGAACTCGGGGACTGCTCGACGAACTGTTTCGAGAGTACCGCGAGATATTCGAAGTTCTCCCAAACTCCGGGATCGTGCCGGCGCCTGGCGCGCGTAATCGGAAGAACGCCTTCCCAAGACGCGAGAACGACGCCGCACCAAAGGTCGCACGCGATGGTGCGATCGATGATCTTGAACCGCACGAACGCACCCATCGACTCGAAGAAATTTGCGACGTTGCCTGCGGGCCGGAGCTCGTCCGGGAAAAACGGCCCTTCCAGCTTTTTCAGAATCTCGGGGTCCTTCATAAGCTCGGGTAATTCTTGGGACACGAAGCGCCGAGCGTTTTGAAACTCGTCGGACTCCAGCCTCTCGCGGCATTCGGTCAGTGCCAGGATCTGATTGCTGCCCCGCGTATGGCGAAGTTGCAACAGAGCAGCAATTGCCGAAGCCGTAATCACGACGAAGGTTCCTAATGTGGCCATCGCCGTAACCCATTCAGCCGACACGTCTGGTTCTACCGGGAAAGCGTGATTGCCGAGGGCGCTGAAATGCCGCTCATGATTGCCGCCTGGCCGCCGGCGTACGGCGGGGAATAGATCGTGACCGAATCGGTACCGGCGTTGCCGCAGCCCGAACCGCAGTAACCCACGAACACGTTGCCCGCGCCGTCGACCGCGATCCCGCGCGCCGTAGAGCTGCTCTGCGCGATGCCCTGCGGCGGCCCGGTGAACGGTGCCACGTACTGCTGCACGCTGCCGGCAGCATCGGGTACGAAGAGCATGCCGCCCGTCTGGAACGTCGCGAGCAGCCCGAGCGTCCCGCTCACGCGCTGCAGCTGCATCGGCGGCTCCGTGTAGGGCGGGGTATACAACGACACGGCGCCGTTCGAATCCACGTAATAGAGATTGCTCGACGCGTCGAACGAGAACCCGTTGGCGACGGAGAGCCCGCTGATGATGATCGACGGCGCACCGTTGTACGGCGCCGCATACTCGAGCAGCGCGCTGCCGTTGGCGACGAACAAGTTGCCCTGCGGATCGAACTGCAGCCCCGTCGGAACGCCGGTGAAATTGGAGATCGTACGCGCCGGTCCGCTCAAGAACGGGGGCGTATACTCGGAAACGGTTCCGTTCAAGCCGTTACCGGCCTGGTTCGCCACCCACAGGTTACCGGTCGGATCGAGCGCGATCGCGCCGGGGTTATTGATCCCCGCGGTGACCGTCGTCGGCTGGGCGGTATACGGCGGCGCGTAGACGGTAACGCTGCCGGCATTAGAGTTACCGCCGAACGCATTGGCGACGTACAGATTGAGCGATGCGTCGGTCAACAGCGCGATCGGTTGCACGACGCCGCTTAGAATCGTCGCCGTCGGCGCGCCCGTATACGGCGGTGCGTACATCGTCACGCTGCCCGGGACGCCGCCGGACGATTTGCTGTTGCAGCTGCCCGTGCAGTTCGCGACGAACAGCATCTGCAGGTCGTTTGCAACCGGGAACGTCGTGCTGCATGTCGCACCCGCTTGGGAGCACGTTTGATCCACGTACTGCGCCGTAACGGTGATGCTCGACGTCGATAGCGTTGCCGGCGGATCGATCGAAAGCGTACTCGGCGCCTGCGGCGACGGCCCCGTCACTTGCCAGGAGCCGCCGGTCGATGCGCCCGATGTGATGGCGAACGTCGGCGAACCCGGTCCGACGATCGTATCCCCCGTCGCGTCTTGCACCATTGCGATGAACGGCTGCGCGTTCTGGCTGTAAATGGTAAAGCCGTTATTCGCCGCGGGGTGCACGGCGAAGGATGCGCCGGCGACCGATATCGCGGCGGGAATGCCCCCGATCGCCATCGGTAGCGTATTCTGCTTTTGCGCGCCTACGCTAAAGGCGATGGTCTGCACGGGTCCGAGCACCGGACCGGCGCCGTTCGCGCCGCCGTAGACCGCGACCGTCGTCGTGTAATTCCCGGGGGAAAGCGGCTCGATCAGCGTGCACTGCATCGTGACTCCGGCCGAGGCGCAGTTCTGACCGCTTCCGATCGGCAGGACCGTCGGCGGCAACGAGCGCTGTCCGACCGGCGTGACGACGAACTTGATGCTCGCGATTCCGCCGATGGTCGGCGTGCTCGTCCCCCCTAGGGCCGGCGAACCGGGTGCCGGCGTCATCGTGGGCATGGGTGTCGGCGTCGTCAGCGGAGTCGGCGTCACGAAGGCATTTGGGTTCGCTAGCGGCGCCCCGCCTACGGGACCGGCTAGGCCGGCTTTCGCGGCGCTCCGCGGAAGTTTCACGACGAAGCGAACCCCGTTCCCCCCAACACCTAAGCCCGGCGGACCAGCCGCCGGCGGCATTGCGGAAAACGACGAAGATCCTTGGCCGCTACATCCGGCGATCAACGCCAGGGCAGCGACGGCCCAGTACCGCTGGCTCTTCACGGCAGGGAAACGTTCGTGGGGGGCGAGGGGTTCGCCCCCCGAAACGTAGGCCCAATGGACTCCATCACGCGGATCGTTATCGTGCGTCATGGTCACGTTGAGGGCATCGAACCCGAGCGCTTTCGCGGCCGGACGGATCTCGAACTGACCGGTAAGGGAGTCGAGCAAGCGGAGGCGGCGGGCAGGCGCATCGCGGCGATGTGGCGGCCGGTCATCATCTATACTAGCCCGCTGCGACGGTGTATCGTGACCGGTGCAGCGATCGCGCGCACGACCGGCGTCAGCGCCAAAATCCTCGAAACGCTCACCGATATCAGCTATGGCTCCTGGCAATGGAAAACACCGGATGAAGTCGCCGCTCGCTGGCCGCACCTACTCGAACAATGGCGAGCTCGCCCGGACCTGGTGCGCATCCCCGCCGGCGACTCGCTCCAAGACGTGGCCGTCCGCACCGCCGACGCCCTGCGGCACGTCCGCGAAACCCACATCAATCAAACCGTCGTGCTCGTTACGCACGACACGGTGATCCGGATTCTACTGTTACAGCTGCTGCAGATGCCGCTCAGTGACTACCGCCGCTTCGCCATCGACCCGGGATCTATTTCGGAAGTGACGCTGACGGGAGAAGCGGTCACGTTACAGCGCCTGAACCTTAACTCCAGGAGTTTATGATCAGTTTCACACCAGCCGGTACCACGCTCGCGCTAAAGCGCGTCGGCTTCGGCGCGATGCAAATCCCGGGGCCGATGGTCTGGGGACCGCCGCGCGATCGCGACGCGGCGCTCGCCGTCGTCCGCGAGGCCGTTCGCATCGGTATCAATCACATCGACACCAGCGACTATTACGGCCCCCACGTCGCAAATGAGATCATCCGCGAGGCGATTTATCCGTATCCGAGCGATCTAACGATCGTCACCAAAGTCGGCGCGCGGCGGGAAGCCGACAAGTCCTGGGTTCCCGCGCTCGCTCCCAAAGAACTCACCAGCGCCGTCCACGACAACTTGCGCAACCTGCGCCTCGATGCGCTCGACATCGTCAACCTGCGTCTCGGCGGTGCCTTCGGGCCCGACGAAAGGTCGGTTGCGGAACCGCTGAGCGCGTTGGTGGAACTTCAAGCGCAAGGCCTTGTCAAACACATCGGCTTGAGCAACGTTACGCGGCGCCAATTCGAAGAAGGCCGCGCGATGGCGAACATTGTCTGCGTGCAGAACTACTACAACGTCGCCTTTCGGAGCGACGACGCATTTATCGACCACCTCGCAGACGTGGGCATTGCCTACGTTCCGTTCTTTCCGCTCGGCGGCTTCAGGCAGCTCACGTCGACGATCCTGGATGAGGCAGCTTCGTCACTCGGCGCGACGCCGCGACAAGTCGCGTTAGCATGGCTGCTGCAGCGCTCGCCCAACGTTCTCGTCATCGCCGGAACTTCTTCGGTCGAACACCTGCACGAAAACGTCAAAGCCGCGGATCTAAAACTCACGCCCGAGTCGGTCGCACGACTCGATGAAATCGCTGCCGATTCCACCGCGCCGCCGGGCGGTAGTTAGAACGCAGCTACAGCAAGCAAGCCAAAGAGAAGGGGCATTGGCGAGGGCGTCTTGACGAGAACTTCTCGCTTTTGGGATAGACGGCCGGGCCGCACGGTTGGTACGCTTAAGAAAAGGGTGCCCGGGGTCTTAGGCTATGGGCTGCCTTTTCACATCATTTTGGAGTATCTGACTACATGAAGTTTCCTCTTTCAGTGCGCCTTTCTGGATTGGCGGCGGCCTTCGGCCTGTGCGCGACGCTTCTCCCGGGAGCGGCTAGCGCCGCCGGATCCGCCAACTCGAACGTCAACGTCAGCGCGACGGTGACGCAGAACTGCACGATCAGCACCACCACCAACATCGCCTTCGGGGCGTACGATCCGGTGACGGTAAGCGCCGTAACGAACGCGACCGGCGCCGTGAAGCTCACATGCACCAAAGCCGCGACCGGCATCACGCTGACGCTCAACGCCGGCACCGGAACGCCGACCGCCCCCGACACGCGCGCTATGAAGGGTGCGACGAACGGGAACTTCCTTTCGTATGACATTTTCGAAACCGGAGCGTTCGCGACGCGCTTCCCGACCACGCCGGTAGCCGAGACCGTGGCCGGCGGAATCACCGCGCCGACGACGGTCAGCCTCTTCGGTCAAATCAAGGCGGCCGCACAGGACGTCAGCGTCGACACGTACACCGACACGGTGCAGGCCACGGTCAACTTCTAACCGTCGGAATGAAGGTAGCGTCCTGAACGGAGAGCGCGTACTGCGAGATTGGAAGCACGTGCCGAGAGCAGCGCTCTTGGCCGTGCTTTCACTTGCGGTTTGCTCCGGCGGCGTCTCGGCCAAGACGCGCACGACGTCCGTAAGCGTTAGCGCCAAAGTCTCGGCGAACTGTCTCGTGAACTCGCCGCTGGCGCTCGATCTCGGAACGTACGGCGCGAAGAACGTCAACGGCAAGGCGCTCCTCGGCAAAGGCCGCGTGCTTTCAATCGCCTGTACCAGAGGCACTCCCGGCGTTCGTATCGCGCTCAACAACGGCACGCACTTTTCGAACTCGAAGCGTCACGTGCTCGGGCCGAAAAGCAATAAAGTAGCGTACCAGATCTACACCACCAATAACCTCACGACCGTTTGGAATTCCGCGAATACCGTCGGCTACGCGCCAACGAGCAGTGCCGCCACGACGATCGCCCTCTACAGCAAAGTGCCGGGCGGTCAAAATCCGCCGCCTGGACAGTATTCGGATACGTTGACGGCGACGGTGAACTTCTAGATGCGCGGCCTTATCGCAGTCGCACTCTTCGTCGCCGGGACCGCGCTCCTCGCAGGCGCCGCTTGGGCCAAGACGACGACCGCCAAAATCCATGTGATCCTCAGCGTTTCAAAGGCCGCTACCGTGCAAGCGCCGGCGAGCGTTCGTCTCGACGCCGCAGGCCGTCCCATCGTATCGGTCAACTCGTTCCTATCCGGCTGGGAGGCCGGCGAGGCGCAAGCCGTGCGCCTCACCATCAACCCCGACCCGGTCGAAAAAGGTACTGATGTGGCAACCATCGACTTCTAAGCTCGCGTTTGCCGTCGCGCTCGCGGCGGTGCTCGCGATGGTCGCGCCGGCGCGGGCGGCGACCTTCTCCGTCGACCCGATCATCGTCACGCTGGGCAAGGGCAATTCGAGTGCATCGGTTGCGATCACCAACCAAAGCCCGTCGAAACTGCGTTTGCAAATCACGGGGTTCGCGTGGCAGCAGAATGCCGAGGGTGAGATGCAGCTGCAGCCCACCGACGATCTGGTGTTCTTCCCGCAGCTCGTCACGCTCGATCCCGGCGAGACCCGCCGGATTCGAATCGGCGTGAACACCGAGCAAGGCGCCGTCGAGAAGACGTTCCGCGTCTTCATGGAAGAATTGCCTTCCCTCGAAAGCGTCGTAGCGCCGAAATCCGCCGCCATCACGATCCGGATGAAGGTCGGCGTCCCCGTCTTCGTGAGCCCGAACGTTGCACCGGTCGTGAGCGGCGCGGTCCGCAACGTGACGGTGCACGAGAACGCGCTCGCGTTCGACGTGGTGAATACAGGCAACACGCACTTCGCAATTCAGAAGGTGAACGTCGCCGGCAAGAGCGCCGCCGGAGCCAACGTGCTCTCGAACGAGTTGACCGGCTGGTACGTGCTTCCGGGCGGTACGCGCCACTTCACGGTCCCATTGCCTAAGGGGTCCTGCAGCGCGCTCCAGTCGCTCGCAGTGCAGGTTCGAGCCGACACCGTTACGTTCGACGGCTCGTTCGTAGACCTCGGCAAACAATGTGGTTCCGTCTCGCGACGATGAGCGTGACGATGGCGGTCGCATTCTCGGGCGTGACTGCTGGGCCGGCGCTCGCGCAAACGGGATCTTCGAGCGACGTCCGGACTTTCGTCACGCTGCACGTCAACACGATCGAGCAAGATGAGACCGTTGCGATTCTCCGAGGTGAAGACGTACTCGTTCCCGTCTCGATCTTCGCGCAAGCCGGCGTGCGGGGCTTGCCGCAAGGAAAGCGCGAGACGGTGCGCGGCGTAGTCTACGTCTCGCTCCAATCGCTCGCTCCCGACGTGACGTTCAAGCTGGACGTCGACGCGCTCGACCTCAACATCACCGTCGCGCCCAGCCATCTGGGCAGCGAAGCCTACAACGTGCTGAACAATCGGCCCAAGGGCATCGACTACACGGCCGGATCGAGCTCCTACGTCAACTACGCCGTAACCGGCAGCGGCGCCGGCGGCTCGAGCGCGTTCGTCGAGGGCGGCTTCGTCCACGACCAGGATTCGTTCCACCTGTCGTTCACCGCCCAGAGCAGCGAAGCGCTGCGCCGCGGCCTCATCTACTACCTCATGGATAACCGCGACTCGGAGATCAGCCGCGTGGTTGGCGACGCGAACGTGTCGAGCGGCGATCTGGGCGGTTCGTCGTACATCGGCGGCTACTACGAGTCGCGAGATTTCAGCTTAGATCCCTACGCCATCCACTATCCGCTGCCGAATCTTTCGGGCGTCGTTGCTACGCCGTCGGTGGCCAGTGTGTACGTCAACGGCCAGCTGGTTCAGAAGATCGACCTGCCGCCGGGAACGTTTAACCTCAATCAGCTTCCCATTACCAGCGGCAGCGGCAACACGCAAGTGGTCGTGACGAACGCCTTCGGACAATCGCAAACGTATTCGCAGCAGTATTACGCCGCCGTCGAGATCCTCGCTCCCGGAACGAGCGATTTCCAATATGCAGCCGGACTGCTGCGCCAAAATGCGTTCGAGAACGGCGATTCATACGGTCCCGCAGCGGCCGTCGGCCGCTATCGCGCCGGCGTAACGAACACGTTCACGCTGGGAGGGCGTATCGAGGCGACGCCGCAGCTGATCAGCGCCGGTCCCGAGGCCGATTTCGAGCTTCCGTTTGGTCTCATCCACACGGCCGTTTCGGCGAGCGATGATATGGGATTCGGCGGGATCGCGGCATCCTTCGGGTACAGTTATAACTCCGCGCGCTTCAATGCCGGCCTATCGCTGCTCGCGCAAGGACCGTACTACAGTACCATCAGCCAGGCACCATCGCTGGATCGCACGACGTCGTCGATCGCGGCTTTCGCAGGAGCGCCCGTCGGAAAAGGCTCGACCGTTTCCCTCGAGTACGCGTGGCGCAAGATGCGCGACAGCGGAACCGACAATCAACTCTCGCTCACCGGGAGCGTACCGGTGCTGCATGGTGCGACGCTCGGCGTGACGGCCGAGCGGGATACCAGCACGACGGCGGCGCCCGAGAGCGGCATTTCGGCAAGCCTCAACTTCCAGGTCGGCCGTGCGAGCGCGACGGTAACCGGACAGGTTGGAACCACGAAAGACCAGAGCATCTCGATTCAAGAGACGCCCGAAAACCGCTACGGTTTGGGGTACAACGCTTCGTACGATCCCGCCTACGGCAATTCGCTGAACGCGTCGGTGCTCTATCGCAGCCCTTACGGCAACGCGGAACTGGATTACGGCGCGGTTTCCGGGTCCGCATCGAGCACCGCGCTGCGGCTCGCCGGTGGTGTTGCATTCATCGACCACGGCGTCTTTTTAAGCCCGCCGGTCACCCAGTCGTACGCACTGGTTGAGGTTCCAAACACGCCGGGCGTCGCCGTGTATCTTGAGAATCAGTACGTGGGGAAGACGGACCAACAGGGGAGGCTGCTCGTCCCCGATCTGCTGCCGAATTATGGTAACCCGATTCGCATCGACGACAAAGATCTGCCGTTCAACACCAGCATCCAAACGCTCGAGAAGCTGATCGCACCTCCGGTCACGGCCGGCGCGGTGGTGACGTTTGCGGCCGTCCGGCTTCACGCGATTACCGGGACGATCGTGGTCGACCGCGCCGGAACGGTGGTCATTCCCGCGTACGGTCAACTGACGCTCGAGGGAAAAGGATTTCACGCGGAATCCGCGCTCGGCGAAAACGGCGAGTTCTACCTCGAGAACGTCCCAGCGGGAACATATACCGCGCGCGTGCTCCTGACCGGAGGCGAATGCGACTTCGAGTTCGTCTCGCCCACGACGGACAAAGTGCTCGATAAAGTTGGGACGCTGCAATGCCGGATGTAACGAGTCTCCGTGCTTGGCTCTACGGCATCGCGTTCCTGACTGTGCTGATGCTGTTGTTCCACGGCAACGCCACGGCCGCGGCAGCCTCGTGCGCCAAACCTACCGTCACGGCGCTCGCTCTCGGGACGACGTTCGAGCCTCCCGCGCTGGTGGCCGGTACTCAGATCGTGGGGACCGTGAGCGGCACCTGCAAGAACGACACTGCAAACTCGCTGACCATCACGTTCAGCACCGGTGCGAATGCCGTCGGCGGCAATCGCGCAATGAAATGCACGGCATGTGCCGGCCCGACGCCGTTTTTCTTGCTTCAGTATCAACTCTTCGAGAGCGGCGGGGCGATCGTGTTCCCAGCGGGCGGGGTCACCGTCAGTTGTACGACGTCTTGCACGGGCAACGGTAACGGTACGTACAGCCTGAACTTCGTGGGGCAAATTCTTCAGCCGGTTGCCGCGACGTCGCTCAACGATTCACAAATCGGCAGCTATAGCGATACGAATCTCAAGGCTACGGCCACGCCGACGACTGCGGGAACGGCGAGCACCTCAAACGCCATAGCGACGACGGCTACCGTGATACAGTTCTGCACCATCAGTACGAAGACCAATATTGCTTTTGGAGCGTACGACCCATTGACCGTCAGCGGCGTGACGGACAACACCGGCGTGGTGACGGTCACGTGCACGCGCGGCAATAGCGGGATCACGCTGACCGTTGGCGCCGGAGGCCACGCGGCCAACGCGACAGCTCCTTCGACGCGCGCGATGATCGGCGCGGTGCATGGCAACTTCATCTCGTACGATATCTTCGAGACGGCCGCCTACGCGACGCGCTTCCCAACGACCGCGGTCGCGCAGACGATCACCGGAGGCGTCACGACACCGTCCGGCATTAGCCTCTTCGGACAGATCCCCGCCGCCCCGCAGGACGTGAGCGTCGATAGCTACAGCGACACCGTCCTTACGACGGTAAACTTCTGACCGTGAAACCCTTCGTCGCCGTCGCGATGCTGTTCTGCGCCGTCGCGGTCGCCGGATGTTCGCGTGCGTTCGGCCCGAGCGTCCTCCCGGCCGGCGCCGAGTTCGGCGCATTTCCTGACGAGCGTGCATCCGCGGCCGCGCCTAAGGTCCTGCACGTTTTCGGCAAAGGCGCAGATGGTTTTTATCCGGTCGCGCGGCTGACTACAGCGAACGGCGTGCTTTACGGAACGACACCGTTCGGCGGCTCGACGGGCAGGGGTACCGTTTTCAGCATCACGACCACGGGAACGGAACGTGTGGTTTATAACTTTCTCGGCGGTTCCGACGGAAGCTTTCCGCTCGCGAGTCTAATCGCCGTCAACGGCGTGCTCTACGGCACGACGCAAAACGGCGGCACCTACGGCAAAGGCACCGTCTTCAGCGTAACGACCAAAGGTGTGGAAAGCGTGCTGTACGCGTTCGGCAACAAGAAAGACGGCGCGACGCCGAACGCGGGGTTGATCGCTGTGAAGGGTCTGCTGTACGGCACGACTCCGGCCGGCGGCACGAAGGGCAAAGGCGTCGTCTTCAGCGTGACGACGGCGGGCACGGAGCGCGTCCTCTACAACTTCGGTACGCAAAAGAAAGACGGCACGCAGCCGCAAGCGAGTTTGACCAACATGAGCGGAACGCTCTACGGAACGACGTACGCGGGCGGCAAGAAGGGGAAGGGAACCGTCTTCAGCGTGACCACGTCGGGCGCGGAGAAGGTGCTCTACAACTTTACCGGGGGTGCGGACGGCGGCAATCCGTATGCGAACCTCACCCACGTGAGCAGCACGCTGTACGGCACGACGTTCGCAGGCGGCGCGAACGGCACCGGTGCCGTTTTCAAAGTGAATAAGAAGGGCGCGGAGGTCGCGCTGCACAGTTTCGGTGCCGGCGTCGACGGAGCCGCACCATACGCCGGTCTCATCGTCGTGAGCGGCAAGCTTTACGGTACGACCGTCAACGGCGGGTCCCACGGCGCGGGGACCGTCTTTAGAATAACGACCAGCGGCACCGAGAAAGTCTTGGCGAACTTCGGCGGGGCGGCGAAGAACGGTGCATATCCATGGGCGTCGCTGACGTCGTTGAAGGGTTTGTTGTACGGTACGACGCGCCAGGGCGGCAACACGTCCGGCTTCGGCACCGTCATTTCGCTTAAGCCGTAACGACCGGCAGCGTTCAATACGGCATCTCGCCGTGGTCGAGGCCGAAGTAGTGCCCGAGTTCGTGAATCAGCGTCTCACGTATTTCCCGAACGGCGTCGTCGCGCGACCGGCTGACGCGGTTGATCGGGCCAAGGAACACCGCGATCTCGTCGGGCAGTAACGGCATGTCGCGCGACCGTTCGGTGAGTGCGACGCCCCGGAAGATGCCGAGCAGTTCGGAAGCGCCATCATCATCATCGTCGTCGTCGATGTTTTCGAGATCTTCGTCGGTCGGCTCGTCCTCAACCGCAATCACGACGTTCTCAATAAGACCGGCGAAGCGCTTCGGAAGTGATTCCAGAACTTCGTCGATCACTCGTTCGAATTCTGCACGCGTCAGGCGTTCGCCGGACTTCCCCATAACTAAAGCATCACGTCGAGGGTGAGGGGGTCGGGGCGAGCACGCGTAACGCGGCCGGATGCAGGGTAATCTCCGCCGGCGTTTCCGTCACGATGTCACCGTCCGCCCCGATCCGCTGCTGCTTCGTAGAACACCGAAGAATCACGTGTTCTGCCGAAAAGAGGTCGATGCGTCGCGATTGCGCAGCACGCTTCAGAGCGACGTCGAAGAGAATCGGAACGATCGCCCATCGCGAATTCGCGCGGCAGACGCCGAGATGCAGCTTTCCGTCGGCGAGCCCGGAGTACTTGACGGGAAAGCCGCCTTCGTATTCGCCGCTGCCGACCAGCGCGGCAACGATGCGGCGATGCACGATCCGGCCATCCGCCTCAATCTCAACGTCGAATGGTTTCGCGTGCCGCCAAAGCGTCGGCACGAGCGCGACCGTGGCTAAGACGCCGAGCCGCGCTTTCAACTCGCGCGTCAACCCCGCGGCGGCTTCCGCCGGAAGCCCGATCGTCACGTTGTTGATGAAATAGTGCCCGTTGACATCCGCGACATCGATGCAGCGTTCGTGCCCGGCGACCAGCGACGCTACCGTCGCGTCCTCATTTTCGATACCGAGCGAGCGTGCAAAGTCGTTCGCCGTCCCGAGCGGCCACACGCCCATCGCCAGATCGGCCTTCAAGATCGGCGGCAGCGCCGACCCCATCGTTCCGTCGCCGCCGCCGACGACCACGCAGTCGAATCCGCCGCCGGCTTGTACCATAGCCGCCTCGACGCCGCCCTTCTTGTCGAGTTGCTTCATCACGACGTCGAATCCGGCGGCGCGCAGCTTGGCCTCAAACCCCGAGTGCGTCGCCGGATCGCTCCCCGAGTGAGCGTTGGGATTGAAAAGAACGAGTAAACGTTTAGGCAAGGTCGACCTTCGTTCGGTGGCGTCGTTGTACTTTGCGGCGATTGCTCGCGCGCCCGCGATTGAGTAGCGCCTGACGTATTTGTTCGTCGGCGGATTCGCGCACGCGTTCGATCCCGCGCGCGTTGAAATACGTTCGTGGAAAACGCTGCGATAGCCACATGTAGAGCGTCGCCAGGCGCGACGTTTCCTCGAGCGTCAAGAGCCGGTCCCCATCCGCCACACCGGCCGTCTCTTCGCCGGAAACGTGGAGCCCGCGCGCGTGTAGCTGCGCCCATCGCGCCAAGAACGGAAGCGCGAGACCGTTCCGGTTCACCGGCGCGCGCGCATACGCGTATCGTATCTCGATCGGCAACTGCTCGAATGCGGACGCGTTTCGCTCCACGTACTCCACCGCTTCGATCATCTCACTCAAGTCGGCCAGCTTTACGAAACGGTCGGCGCGTAAGATGTTTTGCTGGAAGAATCGCAGCAGCCGCGAGATGGCATGTTCGCCGTTGATCGCCGCCAGACGCTCGAGATGCTCGGTCGTCGGGGCAACCCAGATCACGTCCGGCGCATCCTCGGGGCGATCGTTGCAGACGGCGTCGCGAACCCGTTCGAGGTCGCGCTCGGTGAACGCCGCGACCTTGCCGGTTTCATGGAGCCCGTACCGGCCGGCTCGGCCGGCAATCTGCCGCGTCTCCATCGCGCCGAGCCAGCGCTCCGCTTTCCCATTCCACTTGCTCGTCGTGGAGAAGATGACGCGCTGGATGGGCAGATTGAGTCCCATCGCAATCGCGTCGGTCGCTACCAGCACCTCGGCGTCTCCGTTTCGAAATCGTGCCGCCTCTTCGCGACGCACCGACGGCGAGAGCGATCCATACACGACCGCCGTCGAAAACCCCAGTTCGCCGACGGCACGCTGCGTCTCGATCACCTCGCGCCGCGAAAACACGATCACCGCATCGCCGGGGCGGATCGAGCGAAACTCGATCGCCGGATCCACCTCCAGCGGGTTCTTGCGTTCGAATCGCCGGACCGACACCTCCAGGTCCATGCGTTCCGCTAGTCGCCTGGCGGCGCGCAGCCCCTCGACCGAACCGCAAAGAATTATTCGCGATGCGCGTACGCCCAGCGCCGCGAGCGTCCACGCCCATCCACGCTGGCTGTCCTCGAGCATCTGCGCTTCGTCGATCACGGCAACGTCGTACGACGCGCGAAGGTCCGCCATCTCCACCGTCGAGCTCACGTGTGCCGCGCCGGGGACGTCCGTGCGCTCTTCGCCCGTCAGCAGCGACGTCGGGACGCCCATCTCGTTCATTCGCTCGTACACTTCGAGTGCCAATAAGCGCAGCGGCGCGAGATACGCGCCGGATTTTGCCGCCCGCAACTCCTCCATCGCGGCGTGCGTCTTCCCGGAGTTCGTCGGGCCGCAGAAGTACTCGAATCCCCGCCCTTCCTTTGGAAACGACTCGAGGTAGAAGGCCATCACCGCTTCGGCCTCGGCGCGCCGCTGTGCCGCTGCGAGCTTGCGATAGGCGGGCTCGAGTTCGAAGAACGCGCGATCGGCCGCGTGTGCGAGCGAATGCGACACGTACGTCGCGTCCTCCATCGCGACGACGGCATCGTCGCCGAACTCCCGCTCGACGACCGCGTTGAGGCGAGACTCTAAACCCGAAGCGATGGCGTCCGCCTCGTCCGATGCGTCGACGCCATCCTCAAGTCGAATCGATCCACGCAGCGTAATCGCCGCCGGCCCGACGTGGATCACGCGCTCGCACGGAAGGAACCTCGCTTTGGAGTCGGCGCGGCGTCCCTCGGCATCCTCGATGCGTCCGACGCGATACAGCTTCACCGGTGCCTCAACGCCGAACTCCGGATTCGGTACCGTTAAATCCGGCTCGCCGAGCAGTGCCTTGATATCCGAACGCGTCCACCCGCGTTTACGCAGTGCCGCCTGCGTGATCGGTTTGTTCCGTCGAATCGCATCGGCCACTGCCGGCTCCGCTTCGGCCGCGACAACCTTCTGCGCGTTGTGATAGCGCCGCCCGTTCGTGATCGAATCCGGCTCGCCCAAAAACTGCTCGATCGCAAACTGCGGCCAGCCGCGCGCCGCAACGTCCTTCTCGGTCAGCAGGGGCTTCATGTTACCGAACCGCGAGCGTGAGCAAGCTTGCGCCGAATACCGCGAATGCGACCACGAAGATCGCGACTGTAAACGCCATCACGCGCTGAAGCCCGATGCCCGCGATCGCGAGGACGGGCAAACACCAGAACGGTTGAATCATGTTGGCGACCTGCTCGCCGATGGCGACGCCCATCGCCGTTGCTGCCTGCGAGGCGCCAAGCTTCATCGCGGCGGGAACGGCGAACGGTCCCTGCACGGCCCAATGGCCGCCGCCGCTCGGCACGAAGAGTGAGATCACGATGCTCGATACGAAACTCCAGAACGGCAGCGTCGCCGCCGTGGAAAACGTCAGGAACCACGCCGCGATAACGCCCGCGAGTCCGGTGGCCGTCATAATCCCCATGATTCCCCCATACAAGGGGTATTGAATCAGCAGCGGTCCGGTCACGCGCGCGGCGCCGTCGACGGACTTCACGTACGCAATCGGCGTCCAATGCATCAATAAGCCGAGTAAGAAGAAGATAAAGATCACGCTGTTGATGTCGAGTGAAAAGCCGCTCGTCACCCACGCGACCCCCAAATAAGCAAAACCAGCGATAACCAGCACGAGATTCAGCGCCCACGCGCGCTCCAGCGCGCCGGCGAGTCCGGCGCGAGGTGCATCGGCGGGCGCATCCTCGTCCGCCAGGCCGCGCACGTCGCCCACGACGACGTCGTTTCCCTTCGGCTCCATTGCAAGAAACACAAACGGAATCACGATCAGCAGCACGATGACCGGCACCACGTTGAACGCTGCGAAGACGGTTTGCCCCATCGGCAGCACGTGTCCGGTCAACTGCTGAACGATGTTGAGTTTGCTGCCCGCCGTTGCTTGCGCCAGGGCAATGGAACTCGACGGTCCGCTTGCCCAGATCACAAACCCCGCGTACGCCGACGCGACCAGCCATCCGAAGTCGATCCGAATGCGCCGCGCAACCTCGCGCGCGAGCAGCCCCGCGACGACCAGCCCGAAACCCCAGTTCAGCCAGCACGCAATCGCCGAGACCAAGAACGTCACGACGACCGCGCGCCGCGGTGTCGTCGCCAACGATGCGACGGCGCGCAACGCTTTCCGTACGGGGCCGCTCGAAGCCAGCGCGTAGCCGGTGACCAGTACGAGCACCATCTCGAGCGCGAACGCGAGAATGTCGAAGATTCCCTTATACCACGCGCCGAGGATCTCCACCGCGCCGTGGTGCGGCGCCAGGAAAAGGGCCAGGGCCGCCGTCAGCAGCGTCAGCGCGACGGCAAAGACGTACGGATCCGGAACCGCATACTCGAAGACGCGAACGAAGAGGGCGGCAACGCGGTGCATGGACCGGCTTTGCGCGACGTAGGTTCGGGAGGCCTGCCGCGTGAAAACGTGCGGCGTGACGCTGAATCTGCTCGGTCCGGAGTTAGGGCAGACGCTTGCGGGCGTCTTTGCGCTTGACGGCAACGCGTTCATCGCCGGTGTAGCCTATCACGACGGCTTGGTCGCCGTTCTGATCGTTTTGATTGCCGGCTTCAGCGGAGCGGTCGGGCAGAGCATCGTGCTCTTTGCCAATCGCGTGAAGCCCGGGCGGTTTTTCTTCAGCTTGCTCGTCGATGCGGTGCTGTTTACGTTCGGCTACGCATTCCTGGTGCTCAGCACCTGGGTCGTGTGCCGTCTTCCGGGAACGCCGCATTTCAGCTTTCGCACGCTGGCCCTCGTCTTTGGGCTGAGCTACGCACCGCTGCTCTTTTCATTCCTCGGTGCGCTTCCGTATCTGGGCTCGTCGCTGCTGCGAATCCTTCGCGTGTGGCATCTGTTGGCGATGGTGGTCGGCGTCGCCGCAGTCGGCAGCGTCGACGTATTCAGGGCGGCCACGTACGTGCTGCTGGGCTGGTTCGTGATGACGTTCGCGCAGCGATCGTTTGGGAAGCCCATCACGGATCTGGGCGTCAGGCTGCTCGATGCCGTCGCCGGGGTCCGCATGGTCGACGACGGGGATATCGAGATCGGCATCGTTTCAGTCGGCGGCAGCAATCGCGCGCATCCCGAGCGCGTGGCGGTGCAACCCAAAGGCGCGCAGCATCCGCGACGCTGGCTCACGCTCGTCGGCCTGGGCGGGCTCGCCGTGTTTACGGTGATCGTCGCGCTCGCGCTCGATCCCGTGCGCGAGAGCGTGTTCGGGTGGCAAGAGCATTTGCCGAGGATCTTGCAGCTGCCGTTCGACCTTTTGTGGCTGGTGCTGATTGCGGTGATCGTCTCGGCGTTTATGGCCCCCTTCGAGACGCTCGGCTGGTGGGCCGGCTGGTTCGGCGACAAGATCGATACGAGCGACGAAGCCAATCCGCCCAGTGGCAAAAAGGCGGATTCTGGAGTCGCACGCTATCTGCTGTATCTCGACGGCATCGCCCAATCCAGCGGAAAGTACACGCCGGATATCGAGACGTTTCTCGACGCGCTCGCGCCGGAGCTCCCCGCCAACGTGCGCCTGGTGCGCGGCGTGATGGCGTACTCGGTGCTCAATAAGCCGCTCGACGAGGATCCGATCTTCGCGGGAATGTGGAAGTTCATCGAGCAAAGCCGGTCGCGCAATCTCAACTCCATTCTCGGCATGATCATCAACCTGCGCAACGTGCTGATCGTGGCCGTCTCGGCCGATCCGCGGTACGGGCCGATGTACAATTTCGGCATCGCGCGCGTAATGTACAAATCGCTCATCGCCAACGGCTATAAGAAGAAGAGCGGCGTACCCGTGACGCTGATCGGGTATAGCGGCGGTGGCCAGATGGCGTGCGGCTCGGCGACGTACTTAAAACGCGCGCTCGACGCACCCGTCGACGTGATCTCGCTAGGCGGCGTGATCAGCGGCAACGATCCGATCCTCGATCTCGAGCATCTCTTCCATTTCGTCGGCGACAAAGACAACATCGAGCGAATCGGGCCGGTCATGTTCTCGTCGCGGTGGAAGATCGCTGCGCTGTCGTATTGGAATCGCGCCAAACGATTGGGTTCGCTCACCGAAACCTCGCTCGGCCCGGTCGGGCATCAGGTTCCCGGCGGCATGCTCGATCCCGTAGCCAAGTTACCCGACGGACGCACCAACCTGCGGCAGACCCTGGATTATATCGAAGGCATCGTCGAAGGCCGCATCGATCCGCAGCCGGCGATTGCGAAGGAGACGAGCAACTACGCACGCTACGCGGCCGCGGCACCGGTGTGGAGCATCGACCCGCCGGATCCGGCGCGCTATCTGCCGGTCGCGGACTGGATCGGCCGTATCGTTCTCCCGCAGCGCGAAGCGCGGTTCGGCGGCGTGTTCTTTGAAGTGCATCACGCGCCGGCGGAACAAGCCGATCTCGTCGGTAAGACCGTCAAGCTGCGCTGGGCGGACGATCCGCGTCTCAAGGATCGGCTGCGCGCCGTCACGCGCGACGTAAACTTCAGCGCAGAAGCGACGCACGCATCGATCTACGGCGGGCTGGTGATGCCCGACCGTCTCAACCGGTGGCGCCTGGTCGACCCGCTCGAATCGTTGGCCGGCGCGCATCCGAACGACGACGTCATCGTGAAGTTGGACGGTGTCATAGCCGTCGAAGGCCGCGGTGCGGACGCGACGCTGCGTATTCTGGTCGAGCCGGTGCAAATCAGCGGCGAGTACTACGGACTGGTCACGTTCCTCGGCGCGGCGGAGACGGCCGGCGAGTATCGCGTCGCGCACTACGATCGCGCGTCCGGTGCGTTCTCGGGAACCGAAGAGATCGTCCGGATGCCGGCGGTGATTCCCGATGCCGAAGGTCACGCGAACTCGGAAGCATCGGGCATCGAACGCTCCCCGCTCAACGCCGAGGGCTGGTACGCCTACGGCGCGCTCGACGCTCGCGGCGTCTTCCTCGTGCAGTCACTCGCACCGCGCGCGCTGCTTCGCGCCCGAGCGCGCCGCCCGCTCGAGAACGCGCGCGAGTCGCGCCGTTACGCCAACAGGCAGTCGTGGCGCGACCTGGTCGCTGCGAAAGGCGACATCATCGCCGCGGGATCGGCGTCGTGGAAGTCCGGCGATCGCGGCCTGCTCGCGCACACGTACGGCGGGATCGGCGGCGCGAAGCCGGAGAGCAGCGTGGTCGGCCCGTTCTATTTCGGGCATTTTGCGTATGGCCTGGTCGAAGCCGTCGAGGATCGGCTTTCGGGCGAGTTGCGCTTCGAGATCACCTACTATCAAGTCTACACGCAAAATACGGACGGTTTGATCGCGGGAAAACTCCACTGGTCGCGGTACATGGGCGATCGCCAATACGGCTGGAGCGGTATCCGCCCGGTCTGCGAGGCGATCGTACGGCTCGATGGGTTCGGCGCCCAGTTCGACGTCGGCAACGATCGGCGCGCGAGCGCGCTGGATGCATTCATGCTTCAACTCGAGGCGATGGCCGCGCGCTACCGCATCGGCGACGGAACCGGCGGCACGTTCGTCTCCGCCGCGAACAACTGCGCGCAGGATTCCAACCGCGCGCTCTTCGGAACGTTGCGCGCCATCGACGAGTTCGTCAAGGCGCATCCGGCGCGCGAACAATGGCTGCTCGAAAATCCAGACCAAGTGGATCGGTACGACGGGCTTATCGCCCTGATGCGCGATCTACGCAAACAACTGCAGCCGTTCGGTTCTCCTCGTCAAGATTGGAGCCAAAACGAGTACAACCTCGGCGGCACGGCGGAAGACGCGCCGATTCAAAACTTCACCTCCGCCCTCGGCAGTTGGCGCAGCATTCTCCCGCGCCTCGCCTTCAACACCGTCGTCGACGCATTCCTACGCCACGGCGCAACCATCTGGGTCGTCGGCACCAACCAAATCGGCGGCGACCGCCCCGACATCGCACCGGTCGCCCCGTTTACAATTTAAAATTGTCATCCTGAGCGTAGCGCGAAGCGCGTAGTAATGTCATCCTGAGCGTAATGAGCGAAGCGAATAAAGTCGAAGGGCGAAGGTCCGCTACTAAAGTTGAACTCACTACGCGACCTCTTCGTAATAAAATCAAAAAATATCAAGACCGAAAGCGTCGCAAGATACACCACATCTCGAGGATGTCGCAACGGTAAACCGAAACACCGCGGATGAAAATCTCGAACGCACGTGCGTTCGCCGCCGCGTTGCTATTCGCCGGATGCACCGGCTCGCCACATCAAATCCCAACTGCTGCGAACGCTTCCGACTCATCGGTCAATGCAACCGCGTTTACGCTAAAGACGTTTACCGCCGGGAAAACGCCGGGCTTCTCGACTGAAGCGGTCGCGGAGGATCTCACCGCTGGAGCGAATGGCACGATCTGGTTCACGGATTACGGAACCCTAGCAATCGGTCGCCTGGATCCGCGCGGCAAAGGCAGCGTCAAAGAATTTAAAAGAGGTCTAGCGCCGAACGCGGCGCCGATTAGCATCGTCCCCGCCTCTGACGGGAATTTCTGGTTTAGCGATTCCGGCAACGGCGACGTCGGCAGAATAACGCCGACGGGCGCAATCACCGAATATGCGAACCCGCGGCTCGCGACGTTTAGTGCCGTCGGGATCGCCGCAAGCGGCCACGACGTGTGGGCCGTCGAGTTGGGACCTCCGCCCTCATCGTCTCTCGCGCGCGTATCGATGCACGGTAAAGTCAGCGTCGTCGCGCTTCCCAAAGGCCTTTCCGCGGACGGTGCGATCGCCGCCGACGGCGCCGGAAACCTATGGGTGACGGCATTCGACGATCGAAACGTCGTTCTCGTGGAGCGCCTCGCTTCCGGCGCGTTCAAAACATTTCCGACCGGATTTGTCGGCGGCGGCGAACCCTGCTGCCCAAACGAAGCGCTGAAGCGTCTGGTCGTCGGCCCCGATGGCCGCCCATGGTTCACGACGCTCTACTACTCCTCGACGACAGGACCGACCAACGCCGTCGTAACGCTCGCGTCGAGCGGCATCAAGGTGTACCGGTTCCGGCGCTATACGTATCCCGTTTATCCGAGCGGCATCGCGACCGACGGCACATCGCTCTGGGTCAGCGGCGGTGACGTGTTCCAAGTCAACGGCGCGATCTACCACGTCACGACGGCTGGAGAGCATTCGGCGCACGCCGTCGATACCGACCCGATCGGCATCGCCGTCGCGAACGGCGAGCTCTGGTTTACGAACTACTTTCCAACCGTCGGCAGTTCCATCTCCGAGGTCACCGGCGATTCGCGAACGTCGATATAGCTGCTCGTCAACCAGCGAACCACCAAGGGAACCGAGGCGTCGTGAATATCCTCACCGCTCACGTCCCGCCCGGTCCCGTAGTTGATTTCGGCGAACGCGTTCTTGTTCACGTTCACCCCCCTTTGTCATCCTGAGCGTAGTCGAAGGACCGCGGAACGCTCAAGCCCGCCACGAAGCATTTTACAAGTACCTTATCGAAGGAACGCGGATGAAAGCATTGCAGTACGCGCAGAACGGCGACCCCGCCGGCGTAGTGGCTCCAGCTGACGTCGCGAAACCCGAACCGAAGCCCGGCGACGTTCGCTTGCGCATGCGCTGTTCGCCGATTCACAATCACGACTTGGCGACGATCCGGGGTATGTACGGCGTGAAGCCGCCGCTGCCGGCCATCGGCGGGTCGGAACTCGTCGCTACGGTCGACGCGCTGGGTGACGGCGTCACGGCACTGAAAATCGGCCAACGTGTCGCGGGAATGGTGCCGGCCGCGTGGGCCGAGTATTCGGCTGCACCGGCGGCCATGCTCGTACCCATCCCGGATGGAATCGAAGACGGCGCGGCTGCGCAACTGCTGGCGATGCCGCTTTCCGCGCTCGTTCTTCTCGACGAACTGCACGTCAAGTCCGGCGACTGGATCGTGCAAAACGCTGCCGGTGGAGCAGTCGCCCGAATTCTTTCCGTGCTCGCGCAGAAAGCCGGCGTCAACGTCATCAACGTCGTGCGTCGTGCGGCGGCGATTGAAGAAGTGAAACGATATGGCGCGAAACACGTCATCGCTACCGAGGACGAGAACTGGGCCGATCGCATTCGCGAGATCGCCGGCAGGGCCCCGATCGCGCGCATCGTCGATTCGGTTTGCGACGCCCATTCGACCACGCTCAACCGCCTGCTCGGGCGCGACGGCGAACACGTGGTCTTCGGTGCGCTCGGCGGTTCGCCGTTAAAGATCGACCCCGGCGCGCTCATCTTTGGTGAAACCATCGTCCGCGGTTTCTGGATGGTGGCCTGGATGCAGCGCGCGACGAACGAACAGCGCACCAACGCCACGATGCGCGTCTTCGCGCTCGCGATGTCCGGCGAACTCCCGCTTCCGGTCGCCGGGACGTACCCGTTGAACGAAGCGAAAGCCGCCCTAACGGCCGCCGAACAACCCGGCCGCGCCGGAAAGGTATTGTTCAAATGCGAGTAATGATCGCGATATTGATCGCTGCGGTGTTGGCGGGATGCGGATCACCCGGATCGAGCGTCCCCGCAATGGTGGGCGTCGTGCAAGAGGCGCGCCCCACGAGCGGCCCGTTTCCGCCGGTGTGCACGGCTCCCAAGGTGAAATCGGGGTCGACGGTGACGTCGGTCGCCGCGTACGGAAACGTGGCCCGTCGCAGGTTCTCATTGGCGCAGCCGTCGAGCTGGATGGAAGTCCAGTGGCTCAGCACGCTTCCGCCCGATAAGCATCGCTCCGATGCGCCGGCGGCTTTGCCGCGCAGCGCGCAGCCCTACTACATCTACTATGGAACGTACACGGTGAACGATGGAACGACGGGATGTTTCTATCTGGTAACCAGCGTTAGCGGCGAGCCGATCGACGCGAAAGGCAATGCTGCAATCACCGCGCAGCCGCGCATTCCACCAAAAGGCGCGACGCTTCCTCACGATTTCGGCGCGGTCAAGAATCTCCAGTTGAAGATAAAGAACGACGATTCGGGATCCGGCACGATGACGCTCGTCCACTACGACGCCACCGCCGCGTTAACCGGAACGATCACGATCGTCGGCCGCGTTAAGTGAGCTTCGAAAAAAACAGCCCCTGTGCGACCTGCAGTGAATCGAGGATGCGCGTCAGCACCGGCGAGATATCCAGCTCCGGTCCAACGAACGAATCGTAGCGAAACACGACATCGCTTTCCTCGTCGATGAGCGTCGCGACCGCGGTACATTCCGTGGTGATCTCTAGGGCGGTCTCAAGAAGTCTCACCCGATCCGCCTTCTGCTTGTCCGAGAGTGCATACGCCAGCGTAAACCGCACGTTCTGCAGATCGTCGTTGTCGAGCTCCAAGTAAAAGTCCTCATCGTCGTACCGAAACCCGATGTTGGTCTCCATATCGGACTTATCCGTATCGGGTGCTAACCCCATCGCTTTCAACTGTCCGCAATAGATATCGATCGCATTATCCAGCAAAGGGTACTGCGCGTCGGTCAATTCGAGACTCCTTTTTTAAACCACGGACTCGGCACGATCGAGCCGGTGCGAGAAGCGTAAACGAGCAGCGCAACGGCTGCGACGAGGCAGGTTAAGAGCGCCGGTACGCTCGCCTCGGGGCCGAACGTTCCGCCCGTCAGCCACACCGGCCCGCTCACCTGACCGCGAACGAGGGAATGCCCGATCGTCATCCCTGACAGCTGCGTTCCGTACACCGGGCCTTCGCAGAAGTTCCACGCGAAATGCAGCGCGATGGGAAACCACAAGCTACGCGTGGCGATGAACGCAGCTCCGAGCAAAACCCCGGCCTCGATCGCGATTGCGGCCGTAGAAAACCACGTGGCACCGGGATTCAACAAATGGGAGGCGCCGAACAGCGCCGCGGATACGCCTAAGGCAATCCACGTACCCGACCACTCGGCGAGCAAACGAAATAGCACGCCGCGGAAGAGCAATTCCTCGAGCGCAGCCCCGGGCAAGAGCCAAAGCGCGGCGTACAGCACGGCGTTCGTCCACTGCACGCCGTCAACTCGATACGCGTGCGTTGCGATCAACTCGACGATCACCAGCGAAAACAACACCGTGCCAAGTGCGAGCCCAAGCAGCGTATCGCGGCCGATGTTCCGCGGATCGAGGCCGATCTCGGAGGCTCCGCGCCGAACCGCAAGGCGCTCGACGGCCAGGACGATCGCTGCCAGGATCGCAAGCAGAATCCATCCCTCTACGGCGCGGTTCAAGTGCAGGTGGGCTACGTTGAAGGCAAAGACGATGGCGATGAAGATCGCGAGGATCGCGACCATACGCACGAGCGGAAAGGCGAAGAAGCGGCGCATCCGGCCCTCCATCCTCGCCCGCGATTGCCAACCCCTCCTGGGTTTCTCCAGGTCATCCAAGGGCGCCGTGCAACGTGCGACCGGATGAAGCCAACGACGATCGTTCTTGCCGCGGCCCTGTTTGCCGCCGGCTGCTCCGGAAACGCCGCGTCCAGCGTCGCGACGAACTCCGTCTCAAATGCGGCGGCCGAAGCCTCCGCGGCTCCGGCGACGGTTGCGACCGCCGTGCCCAGCACCGTGCCCGCAACCGACGCGCCGAGCGGCGCGCCCGCGACGACGGCACCCACTTCCGCAGCAGCCGCCGCACCCGCGGCACCGCAATTCACGGATTTAACCGGGGTCTACGGGGCCGATAAGATCGCTCAAGTTGCGCAGCTGCATGTATTCGACTTCAGCCCTCCGTCGTTCCAGCCGAACGCGCCGGTTATGCGTCGCGAGTTTATCCGCTGGCTCTTTGCTGCCAATAACGCGATTCAAAGCGACGACACCAAGAAGATCCACCCCGCGCCGGCCGGCACAACGCCGTATTTCACCGATATTCCGAGCACCGACAAAGACTTTGCCGCCATTCAGGGCATGCAGGACGCCGGTATCTCCGTCGGCTTCCCCGACAAAACGTTCCAGCCCGACATTCCGATCACGCGCGAACAAGCCGTCGCGCTTTCGCTCGGCGTCGATTGCAGTTACGACGGCAACTGGAGCAAAGAGCCGCAAGAGGCGTACATTTTCTTGCCGCCGTGGAAAGATAAGACGACGGTTTCAAAAGCGTACGCGCCGATTCTGGCTTCGTGCGGGGATGCGACCACGGATACGGTCGGCCGCGTCTGGGGAAAGGTCACAGTCTTTCGGCCGCAGATGCACGTCACGCGCGCCGAAGCGGCATTGATGGACTGGCAAACCGGCACCCGCACCGCCACCGACGCGATCGCCGCGACAACGCCTGCCTCTCCGTAGCATTAGCGTTGTGTTAGGTATCGGCTAGCCTCCCAAGCACAAAGACGTCGCATGGGGGGCTTTCCGGCCGCGACGTCGTATCGGAGCGGGTTGTGTTTTCCCCAGATCGAGATCAACGGCCGTCCGATGCGGGTTCACGCCGGGATGCGGCCGACGGCGCCGTCGACAGTTGGGTCGAGCGTCTAAGCGCCGCCGCGGTGCCGCGAACCAAGGCCGCCGGCACGCAGGTGCACTACGTGTTGTCCGCGCGCGAAACGTACTACGTTCCGCGCGTCTCGATCGCGGCTTATCTCGCTCCGACCCTACGCGATGGAACGCTCGGCAAAGCGCGTCCGATCGAGCCGTCGGCGCTCGGAAGTGCGAGCGGCACGAACGTCGCGCCGGCCGATCGCACGATCGGCCGTCTCCTCTCCGTCAGCGGCTCGACGTGGCCGGCACTGCACGCATCCTCGCCGACGATGCTCGGCGTCGTGCTGCACCTTGCAATTGAAACCGGCCGCCTGCATTGGGAATCCCGATCGAACCCGCCGCTGCGCGAACGCGCGCTTTCCGGCACTCGGTTGACGTGGCACACCGATCCGGATGGGCGCCAGCGTTTGATTCTGCACGAACGACCCGCCGTGACGCTGCTTCCTTCGCGCCCATTGTGGTACGTCGACGCCGCGTCCGGTGTCGCGGGACCGCTCGACCTCGGCCTCGATCCGGAACTCGCGACGCTGCTGGCTTCGGCACCGGCGCTCACGGAGCGCCAAGCGGCGCGCGTGCACGCGGTTTGGCGTAAAGCCATTCCCGACGTCGACCCGCCGGCCGTGCGCGTTCCCGAAGGCGTCGAGCCGCCGCCGATCCCGATTTTGCGTCTCAAGGCCGACGAGTTTCCGTACGTGCGTCTTTCGTTTGCTTATGGCTCGCGCGAGATCACGCTGCGCGATCCGATGCGCGATTTTCGTCGCCGCGATATCGAGATCGAGGCCGAAGGCGCGCTCGCCGCCTCGGGCTTCATGGCGGTCGGCTGGCCGTGGAGCGAAAGCGATTCGCGCATGCGCAACGCTTATCGCTTCGCCACCGGCGACGACGATCGCTGGATGCACTTCATCGACCGCGAAGCGCCGAAATTGGCCTCCAAAGGCTGGCGCATCGAAATCGACGACGATTTTCCGTTTGCCGTCGTCGACGCAGGCGACGAGTGGAGCGCCGACGTCACCGGCGAGAACGAAAACGATTGGTTCGAACTCGACCTCGGCATCGTCGTCGAAGGCGAACGCATTCCGCTGCTGCCGATTCTGCTCGAGGCGCTGCAGACGCGTACGCTGCGCGCCGGCGAACGATCGGCCACCGCCGAGCCCGTCTACGTTCCGCTGCCCGGCGGCAAACGATTCGTCGCGCTCCCAGCCGAGCGCCTGAACCGGCTGCTGGACCTGCTCGTCGAACTCTTCGACAATGATCCGCTAACGAAAGAAGGCAAACTGCGTCTGTCCAAGACGCGAGCCGGCCTTCTGGCGGGTCTCGATTCCGTCGCGGAAGCGCGTTGGCTCGGCGCCGAACGTTTGCAGGCGCTGGCCAAGGGCCTGGATGCGGCGATCGACGCGTCGCCGTGCGAGCCGCCGCCGGAGTTTGAAGGAACGCTGCGCGAATATCAGCGCCGCGGCGTCGCGTGGCTGCAAGCGCTGCGCGGTTTCGGTTTCGGTGCCGTCCTTGCCGACGATATGGGCTTGGGCAAGACCGTTCAACTGCTCGCCCATGCAGCGATCGAACGCGCCGCCGGCCGGTTGAAGCAGCCCGTGCTCGTCGTCGCCCCGACCAGCGTCGTCCCGAACTGGCGCGCGGAAATCGCACGCTTTCTCCCGCACCTGCGTACCGTCGTGCTGACCGGCCCGGATCGCGCGGAGCGGTACAGCGAAATCGACGGCGCCGACTTCGTGCTCACCACCTACGCCTTGCTGCAGCGCGATGCCGAAGAACTGCTCGAACGCGAATGGTCGCTCGCCGTTCTGGACGAGGCGCAGTTCGTCAAGAACCCCCGCTCGAAGGGGGCGCAGCTGGCTCGCCGCCTGCGCGCCAAGCAGCGCATCGCCCTTACCGGAACGCCGGTCGAAAATCATCTCGACGAACTCTGGTCGATCTTCGCTTTCGCGGTGCCGGATCTGCTCGGCGAGCGCTCCGCGTTCACGCGCGTGTTTCGAACGCCGATCGAAAAGCACACCGACGTACGCCGCCGCGATGCGCTCGCGCTGCGGACGCGTCCGTTCCTCTTACGCCGCACCAAAGAAAACGTCGCCGCCGATCTGCCGCCCAAGAGCGAGATCGTCCATCGCGTCGAGCTCGACGGCGCGCAGCGCGACCTTTACGAAACGATCCGGCTCACCATGCACCGCCGCGTGCGCGAAGAAGTGGGCCGCCGCGGCATCGAGCGCAGCCGTATCGTCGTGCTCGACGCGCTGCTTAAACTGCGCCAAGTTTGCTGCGACCCACGCTTGCTCAAACTCCCGAGCGAGCGCGTTCCGGATGGTTCGGCCAAACTTGAAGCGCTGCTCGACATGCTGCCCGACCTCGTCGACGACGGCCGGCGCATCTTGCTGTTCTCGCAGTTCACCTCGATGCTCGATCTGATCGCACCCGAGATCGACAAGCTCAAGATCCCGTACGTGCAACTACGCGGCGCGACCCGCGATCGCGAGACGCCGGTCACCCGTTTCCAAAACGGCGAAATCCCGCTCTTCCTGATCAGCTTGAAAGCCGGCGGCACCGGCCTCAACCTCACCGCCGCCGACACCGTGATCCACTACGATCCATGGTGGAATCCCGCCGTCGAACGCCAAGCCACCGACCGAGCCCACCGCATTGGCCAACAGCAAACCGTCTTCGTCTACAAACTCATCACCGTCGGCACCGTCGAAGAACGCATCCTCGAGATGCAAGCCCGCAAAGCCGAACTCGCCGAAAGCCTCTTCAGCGAAACGAGCGAAGCCACATGGGCCAACCTCGACCTCCAAGAAATCGACCGCCTCTTCGCGCCATAACCCCGTATCATACTGAGCGAAGCGCGAAGCGTGTACTTGTAGGAATCGAGTTCGTCGCTCACTACGCCAATGTGAATTGCCGTCGTACCATAACGGCATACCGAAACTTTACGGCGGCAGGAACGCGGTGCAGAGCCCGAATGCAAAGTCATCGGCACTGCCAACCGTTGACACAGCGAATGTAAGTAAAGTTCTCTTCTCGACGTACGCTGAAAAGTAATTCGCAAACGCGCGTTGCAACCATCTCGCGATAGCTTGCACGCTGTGCTATAGTAGCTCGGTATGGGTCACCATTCGCACGGCCTTCTCGGACAACTGGTGGCCTACGGCTTCTCGGCGCTGCTTGCAATTTCGGTACTCGGTCTGATGATCGGGGCCGCGTGGGAAGCTCACAAGCGCAAGCACGGCCGGTCTTCGAAGCCGGGCAGCTCGCACGAGGCCGTCAGCGCCCGCTTCGCCCCCGCGGCGGACTAGGCGATCGCCCCGTCCAGGGACAAAAGTCGCAGAAACCGGCCGGCGATGGCAGGGTTCCTTGACGCTCCTGGCGACGTGGTGTTAGAATCCTCTCCTATGCCCCGGGGCTCCTGAGCCACCGTTAAAGAGGGCGAGTCACCTCCCGCAAAGGGAGCCGTGCTCGTCTTTTTGGTGTGCCCATGGCCTCGCGCATCAGCGCGCTTCCCTATAATAGTTGCGAGAGAAAGAGAATTAATGGCGAAAACGACGGCTCCGAAGTCCCCTGCGAAGAGCTCCGCAGGTGCGAAGGGCAAGTCGAAACGCGCGTCGGCAACGACGGCGCAGAACGGCGCCTCCAAAGTCATGCCGACCACGTTCCCGATGCCCACGGGAGCCTTTACGGTCGATCAGCCCCCAGATCCGGGTCCCAAGCGCGATCGGTACACGTTCGCGAAGATCCCGCACGTCCTCGAAATCCCGAATCTCATCGAACTGCAGAAGGCCAGCTTCGCGTGGTTCAAGACCGAGGGTCTGGCCGAGGCGTTCAATTCGATTAGCCCGATCAAGGACTTCACCGGGAACTTGATCCTGGAATTCGGCGAGCATTCGCTCGGCGATCCGAAGTATACAATTGAAGAGTGCCGCGAACGCGACATGACGTACAGTGCCCCGCTGCGCGTCCGCGTCCGCTTGATCACCGCCGAGTCGGGCGAAATCAAGGGCATTCCGGACCAAGAGATCTTCATGGGCGATTTCCCGCTCATGACGGACAAGGGAACGTTCATGATCAACGGCGCCGAGCGCGTGATCGTGAGCCAGCTCGTCCGTTCGCCGGGCGTTTATTACAGCCAGGACGTTGACACGAACGCGCGTCCCACGTTCAACGCGACCATCATTCCGAACCGCGGTGCGTGGATCGAGTTCGAGAGCGACAACGGCACCAAGAACGACGAGACCGAAGGCACCATCGGCGTTCGCATCGACAAGAACCGCAAGATCTACGTTTCGACGTTCATCCGCGCCCTGTCGCGTCCGGACCTCGGCCTCAACTGGGAATCCGACGAAGCGATTCTGGCGCTGTTCGACGGCAGCCCGCTCGTGCGCAACTCGATCGACAAAGATAAGGACGTCAAGACCCGCGAAGACGCCCTGAAAGAGATCTATAAGAAGCTTCGTCCCGGCGAGCCCGAAAATGCGGACAACGCCGAGAAGCTGCTCGAGTCGCTGTTCTTCGACGAGAAGCGTTACGACCTCGCCGGCGTCGGCCGCTACAAACTCAACGGCAAGTTCCATTACCGCATGGAGAACCCGGACGTCGAGGCCCGTCTTACGGTGCCGACCGTCCTGGTCAACGAATATGCGGGCCTGGAAGAACCGCCTAACGGCACGCGCTGCCTGACCCGTGCCGACATGATCGGCGTCATTCGCCGCTTGATCAAAGTCGCGACCGGCGTCATCAGCAAGGACGACATCGATCACCTCGGCAACCGCCGCGTGCGTTCGGTGGGCGAACTGCTGCAGAACCAGTTCCGCGTCGGACTGCTGCGTCTCGAGCGCGTCGTGCGCGAGCGCATGACGGTGCAAGATATCGAAACGGTCACGCCGCAGGCGCTGATCAACATCCGCCCGGTCGTCGCGGCGATCAAAGAGTTCTTCGGCTCCTCGCAGCTCTCGCAGTTCATGGACCAAACGAACTCGCTTGCGGAACTCACGCACAAGCGTCGTCTGTCGGCCCTCGGGCCCGGCGGTCTGTCGCGCGAACGTGCCGGTTTCGAAGTTCGCGACGTCCATCACTCGCACTACGGACGCATCTGCCCGATCGAAACGCCGGAAGGTCCGAACATCGGTCTGATCGGTTCGCTCGCGACGTATGCGCGCGTCAATCGCTTCGGCTTCATCGAAACGCCGTACCGCGTCGTCACCGACGGCGTCGTGACGGATGAGATCGTGTACCTCACGGCCGATCGCGAAGACGAGTACATCATCGCCCAGGCCAACACCGAAGTTGGTCCGGACGGCAAGATCGGCGGCGACCTCGTCGTCTGCCGGTACGCCGAAGAGTACATCGAAGAGCCCGCGAGCCGCGTGCAGCTCATGGACGTCTCGCCCAAGCAGATCGTCTCGATCGCGACGGCGCTGATTCCGTTCCTCGAGCACGACGACGCGAACCGCGCACTCATGGGTGCCAACATGCAACGGCAGGCCGTGCCGCTGCTTCGTCCGGACGCGCCGATCGTCGGCACCGGTATGGAGTATCGCGCTGCCAAGGACTCGGGCTCGCTCATCGTCGCGGACGAAGCGGGAACGGTCGTCGCCGTCGATGCCAAGGGTATCGTCGTCAAGAACGCCGACGGCGTCGAGAAGACGTACGAGCTGCTCAAGTTCGTGCGCTCGAATGCCGGCACGTGCATCAACCAGCGTCCGATCATCGCCCTCGGCGACAAGATCTCGGCCGGCCAAGTGCTCGCCGACGGTCCCAGCTCCGAGGACGGCGAGCTCGCGCTCGGTCAGAACGTCATGGTCGCGTTCATGCCGTGGGAAGGCTACAACTACGAAGACGCTATCCTGATCAGCGAACGCATGGTCAAGGAAGATCGGTTCACCTCGATTCACATCGAGGAGTACGAGTGCGAAGCCCGCGACACGAAGCTCGGGCCCGAAGAGATCACGCGCGACATTCCCAACGTCGGTGAGGACGCGCTCAAGGATCTCGACGAGCGCGGCATCATCCGCGTCGGTGCGGAAGTTCGTCCGGAAGACATCCTCGTCGGCAAGGTCACGCCTAAGGGCGAAACCGAGCTGACGGCTGAAGAGCGCCTGCTGCGCGCCATCTTCGGTGAGAAGTCGCGCGAAGTGCGCGACACCTCGCTGAAAGTGCCGCACGGCGAAAAAGGCAAGATCATCGACGTCAAGGTGTTCTCGCGCGAAAACGGCGACGAGCTCTCACCCGGCGTCAACCATCTCGTACGCGTCTACGTCGCGCAGAAACGTAAGATTCTGCAAGGCGACAAGATGGCCGGACGCCACGGCAACAAGGGCGTCATCGCCAAGGTTCTGCCCGAAGAAGACATGCCGTATCTGCAGGACGGTACGCCGGTCGACATCGTGCTCAACCCGCTGGGCGTTCCGTCGCGTATGAACCTGGGTCAGATCATGGAAACCCACCTCGGCTTGGCCGCTCGCGTGCTTGGATTGCGCGTTGCGACGCCCGTCTTCGACGGCGCGCACTCGGAAGACATCGCCGAATGGCTGCAGGACGCCGGTTTGGCGCCCGACGGCAAGACGTGGCTGCGCGACGGTCGCACCGGCGATCGCTTCTCGCGTCCGATCACGGTCGGCATGATCTACATGCTCAAACTCGCCCATCTTGTCGACGACAAGATCCACGCGCGTTCGACGGGCCCATACTCGATGATCACCCAGCAGCCGCTGGGCGGTAAGGCACAGTTCGGCGGACAGCGTTTCGGCGAAATGGAAGTCTGGGCGTTGGAAGCCTACGGTGCTGCGTACACCCTGCAAGAGCTGCTGACCGTCAAATCCGACGACGTCATCGGCCGCGTGAAGACGTACGAAGCCATCGTCAAGGGCGAGAACGTGATGGAACCGGGCGTTCCGGAATCGTTCAAGGTGCTCATCAAGGAGCTGCAGTCGCTGGCGCTCGACGTCAAGGTTCTCACCGAGAGCCGCGAAGAAGTCGAGATCAAGACGGCCGACGACGAGATGGGTGAATCCGAACGTCGCGAGTTCGGCCTGCTGATGGGCGACGAATCGAACGCCGTTTCGCAAACGCAAGTCGCGGCTCGCGAAGCCGTCGCCGAAGCGGTTGCGGAAGGCGCGATCGAAGGCGCCGTTGCCGACGTCGAACTCGAACCGGAAGAGGAAGAAGAGGAAGAGCTGGACGACAGCAAACCGCTCGACGCCTCGGTTCCGATCCCGGTGGTTCCGCCGCTCCCGCGCGGCGCCGAACCGGAAGACATCTTCACTGCGGTGGTGGACGAAGAAGCCGCCGTTGACGACGACCTCGAGGGCCCGCAAGGCTACGAACTCGAGGAAGAAGAGGAAGAAGTCTACGAGGAAGATCGTCCCTCATACGCCGAGGACGAAGAGCCAGACCCGGCCTTCCCCGAACCGGCCAACGTCGCCGAAGAAGAGTACTAAACTCGAAAAGGTTATCGGCCCGCTAACGCGGGCCGATTTCTTTTTATACCGCATTGTCATCCTGAGCGTAGGTGCGAAGCACCGTAGTCGAAGGACCGCTACCAACGTTGAGCTCGCTACGCGAGCTCCTCGTTTATTTCGATTCGCTAAGCAAGCCCGCAAGGTAGTCTTGTTCTCCGGCTTTTGCGTGTTCGCGATACGCTGCGAGATCGAAGAGCCAGTCGGGCATACCCGAGACGAATGCGACGTCGTCCGTGGCCAGGTCGAAGCGGCACATATCCGAGCGCGATGAGCTGCAACGCGAGACGAACGCCTCGTTCGTCACGATCCACGTGCCGGCCGCCGGCTGGAACGATACGGTGATGTCGTTTGGTCCGTTGCACGGTCCGCATTGCCCCAGATAGTGCGCTCGCCAAAGATCGAACGTCTGCTCGTCGACCCACAGTTCGCGCAAGTTGTGCTTCACGGGATCGCCGTATGGCCGCAGACGCAAGTGGTAACTTGGATGGCCGTCGATCGACTCGATGCCGAGCAGATCGATTGCATAGTCAGGGCGATAAGCGACCACGGAAGCGATGGTCTTCAGGTTCGGCACGTCGGGAAGTGCCGCAGGTTGCGGCTGGTGCTCGGCTGGCGGCGCCGGCCGCAGTGCCCACGCGAACGGCCCAAGAATTTCCGCCGAGATGAACGCGTTCGCCGGAAGCGCATTCCCTTCCACCGGATAGCGGGTGGAGTTGATCATCCCGTCCGACGTTCGTGTCGCATACCGCCAGCGGTACACGTATTCTTTGGCTGCCGTGCGCACGTGCCACGAGTCGATCGAAATCACGTACGCAGGCATCGGATACGATTCCATACGTTGAAACGCGCGAAGGAAAATCTGGTTTGGCGAGGGCGAAGGCGTCGCGAGGGGTGCCGCTTGTGCACTCGCGCCGGCACACGTATCGCCAAAAAGCAGCGCAGCCGCAACGAAGACCCGAATAAAACCCGAATGGCACACCATGGCCCAGACGATAATCGGTAAAGCTGGTGTGCCGCTGAGCGACCGGCTCCCAGGTTCGCCTAAGCACGAGGGGGGAATATTGCAACATGAAGGGTGCAATCATTCTCGCTGCAGGCCTCGCCGCCCAACTTGCGCTGACTGGCCAAGCCCCGCCGCAACCGTCGCCGTCTCCCCTCAAGGAGATCATCGACGTGAAGTCGCGTGCGCTGTGTACGGCACTGCGCGATAACGTTGCGATTTCGCTGGCGGGTCTGATCTCCAACGATGCCAACATCGACGTCGGCCGCAAAGCGATGATGAAGATGGCCGCCGATCAGATCAAAGGCTCGAAAGCCGGCCAGATGGACGCGCTCGTCGGCGAGAACGTCGTCGGGTCGATCGTGCACAATCTCGTGCTCATCGATCAAAAGCTCAACGATCCGCAGCGCTTTCCCGCCGATCCGAAGACCGACGACGAGCGACTCGCCGTGCAAGTCAAGGCCCAGCTCCAAGCGATCGAGGACGCACAGAAGCGTCAGCTCAACGCCATTTACGGCACCATCGACACCGACAATATGAACACGATGCAGCACGACATGCCGGCGAACCAGGTCGTCGTTTCGGGTTCGATACCAAGAGCGCCCGAAAAACCCCTCACTACCACGCCCGCGCCCGACTCGATCGCGGCCGCGGGATTGCCGAACGATAAAAATACGACGGAGACGCGCACGCTCGTCGCCGGCAGCCTCATCGGCACGACGTATTACGGCTCGCTCGCCGGGGAAATGGCCGGCGAACAGCAGGCCACGCAAGTGTTGGAAAACAAAGCCGCTACGACGATCCGCCAAGTCGCGGCACAATGCTCCGGGGCGACGCCGCAACCGTAGTCGCAGCGAAAACGAAGGATTCGTTGGTAATCCACTAAACGAGCCGGTATGCGGGTTCGGCCGTTTACATTGGAGGATCGCGAGTTCATCGTCGGGCTCAGCGCGCGCTTCGCGGAATCTCCCCTGCCGCCGTGGCGCCCTGCGAACATGATTATCTCCGGTACGGCGCGCCAACTCGAAACCGCGCTCGCGTCGCCCGGTCCGCGTTCGGAAATTGTGGTGGCTGAAGACGACGATGGAACGCGCCTCGGTTTCGCTTGGGTGTTGCTGCTGGAAGATTTTTTCACCGGCGCAGATTACTGCAAGATCAGCGAGATTGCGACCGCCCGCGACGGCACCGGCGCGGGTGCGGCGCTGATGAATGCGTGCGAAGTCTGGGCGCGCGACCGCGGCTGTACCATCATCATGCTCAACGTCCTCCGCGAAAACGCCCACGCGCGCGCCTTTTATGAGGGGTTGGGCTACGAGCCCGAGTACACGGCGATGGCCAAGGTCGTTCCCCAGGCAGGCGACTGACCCGCCGGGATGAAGATGGACAGCGTGCCCTCGAACCTGCTCTTGGCGACGGATCGCAAGAGAGTAGCCGCTTTTCTGGCGGTCTATGTGGTCGTGCGCTTCCTCGCCGACGTGGCGAGCACGCGGTACGCGGCCGGCACCGGCTTTAGCCCCTGGTTCCTCGGTACGGCGCTCGACATCGTGCTGTTTTTGGTGTTGGGCTGGAAGTGGTGGCCGCTGCCGGTCGTCTTGATGACGGCGCACGCGCTGCTCCTGCCCGCGGGCCTGCGCGCGAACATATCCACGAACATCGGCGACGCGATCATTTACGAAATGATTTTCGCATGGGCGGTGATGCTGACCGTCGATAAGGCCAAAGTATCGTTTCCTCTGCGCACGCTTCGCGACGTATCGTATTTCGCGGGAATTCTCGTTTTTGCGACGCCCATCTTCGCCGGGTTCGTCTCCTGCGCGATTTTCTTACTGACCCATACGTATCCGGCGTCCGAGTTCCTCACACAGTACTCTCGGTTGCTGGCGGCAGAGTCGAGCGCGATTATCGTCGTCGTTCCCGCCACGATGCAGCTGCTTGCGTGGCGCGATACTCCCAAGCGAGAACCTGAGGACGCCGCCGAGCGTACGAGCATGGATTTCATGTTCGGGCTCGGCGCGACGTTCCTCATCGTGGTTCTCGAATATGCCGTCGGAACGCACTACGGCCGGCCGGTCGTCGAGCTTTCGTTCGTTCCGCTGGCATGGCTGGCGATCCGGCACGGTATGCGCGGAGCCGTACTCGGCGTCTTGATCGCCGACGCGACCGCTACGGTCATGCACGTGATCCTGGCGATTCCCCTGGATTCGCAGGTCGAGTATCAAGGCTATCTTGTAGCCAGCTCGCTGATGGCGCTGCTGCTCGGTGCCGCGACCGGCGATCGCAACGCGTTGCTGGCGCGTCTGGAGCGTCGCGCGTACGTTGACGATTTAACGAACTTGCCGAATCGCGACCGCCTCGTGTCGTGGATTCGCCGGAATCGCGATAAAGCGCTCGTTCTGGTCATGCTCGACATCGACGATATGCGCTTACTCAACGAAGGCGTCGGCCGGCTCGCAGCCGACCGCGTCCTGCAAGAGTTCGCATCGCGCTTGCGGACGAGCCTGCCGCCCGCCTTCTTCGTCGCGCGCGTCAGCTCCGACGAGTTCGGCGTCGCGATCGTCGACGATCGCAGCCCGCACGCCGTCATCGCCGAGATCCGCCAGCTCCTAGAAGTGCCGTTCGATATCGACGGTTCGCGCATTTTCATCGAAGCCTCCGCCGGAGCCGTTCGCATGGTGCGCGCCGGCGACGTCGACGATCTCCTGCGGCGCGCCGACCTGGCGCTCCATCGGGCGAAAAGTTCGCCGAGCCGCGCCGTGGTCTATACGCCGGACCTTCAGGGTGCCGGCGTTCCGCTGCTCGTAGTCGAACTGCATCGCGCGCTGGAACAGAACGAGTTCGTTCCATTTTTCCAGCCGATCTATCGCTACGACCAGAAGACCGGGGTATGGCGCTTGGCCGGCGCCGAAGCGCTGCTGCGATGGATCCACCCGCAGCGCGGCGTCGTGACGCCCGCCGATTTCATCGACCTGCTAGAGCGGCTTTCGATCGGCGTGCGCGTGGGATGGAACGTGATGGAGCAGAGCCTGTTGCTTGCCAATCACTGGCGCTTGACCGTTCCCGATTTTCGCGTCTGGGTCAACCTATTCGCTCGTCAGGCGCTCGATCCGAAGTGCGTCCAACGCATTCGCGAAACGATCGAGGCGACGCAATCGGTGCCGCAAGCCCTGGCCGTCGAGATCAACGAGCGCATCGTCGTCAGCGAAGAGCGCGACATCAGCGCACTGGTTTCGGAACTGCGGGCGCTCGGCGTCACGACCGCCATCGACGATTTCGGCACCGGCGGTTCGTCCCTCGGCCGCGTCCGCGACGTACCCGCCCAAGTCCTGAAGATCGATCGCTCCTTCGTCACGCGCTGCGAAGTCGACGCCAAGGCGCGCGCCGTCGCCAACGCCGTCGTTCGCCTCGGAACGGAGTTAGGCATGGACGTGGTCGCGGAAGGTGTAGAAAACTCGCTCCAAATCGAAGCCATGATCGAAATCGGCTGCGAATACGCCCAAGGCTACGCCCTCGGCCACCCCGTCCCCGCCGACCTCTTCGAACGAATGGTCGTAGAATCCGTCGCTAGCTAGTCCCCCAACGTTGATTCATTCGGAGTTTTGCGCGAGGCCGAATGGGACGGCAGGAGGGGCGTGCGCGCTTTTGAACCTCTGCCTTCCACCTTAACCGGAGAATGTAAGACATGAGCGATAAACCGCGCATCGGGGTCGTCGGTACGGGCCGCATGGGCGCGAACATGGCCAAGCGTCTGAAGGACGTGGGCTACACGATTGCGGCACTCTACGACATCCATCCCGACGCCGCCAAGCAGACCGCTGCGGAAACCGGCGGCCAAGCGACGACGTCGCTCGCTCGCGTTACGGAACTCTCCGATGTGATCATCACCGTCGTGAGCGACGATGCCGCGATGTACCGCATCTTTGCCGAGCAGGGCGATTCCTTGCTCGAAAATTGCAAAGGCAAGACGTTTGTAAACTGCGCGACGCTTACGCCGAAGGTGCACGTCGACGTTCAAACCCTAGCCGAGTCGCGCGGCGGCCACTCGCTCGAAGCGTGCATGGCCAGCTCCATCCCGCAGGCGCGCGAAGGCAAACTCTATCTCATGACCGGCGGCCGCCGCGAAGTATACGAAAGCGTCAAACCGATGCTCGAGCAGATGAGCACGTCGCTGCGGTACATCGGCGAAGCCGGCCGCGCCGCGCAAGTCAAAGCGCTGGTCAACATGGTGATGAACATCAATACCGCCGGTTTGGCCGAAGGTCTGGGTCTCGGCGACGCGCTCGGCCTCGATCTCGACGTGCTGCGCGAAGTGTTCTCGCACACCGGCGCAAACTCGCGCGTGCTGGAAACCGACGGCGGCGACATGCAGGCTCGCGAGCACGACGTCTATTTCTCTGCGGACCACGCCGCTAAGGATTCCGGCATCGCGCTCGGGCTGGCCCGCGACGTCGACCTCAATCTTCCCCTCGCACGCGCAACCTACGATCAGTTCGAACTGATGAAGGAGCTGGGCCTCGGAGAGCTCGATAAGTCCGGCGTCTCGGAACTCACCTTCGTTTCGCGCCACGGCCAGCGCCAATCCACTCACGTCTAAATAGCACTCGTAATTAAGGAGACCACTCAATGGCGAAAATCGTCCCCACGATCAGCTCCGATACTGCCGGCCCGCTCGGCGCCGTTCATCTTCCGCGCCTCTGGACCAAGCTCACGCTCGCCGCGCACGACGCACTGCCGGAAGGCTACGACGAGTGCGGCGACGGCTTCGACGGAATGACGCTCGCCGCGCTCAATCTCGACAAAGCCAAGACGATCGAATTCATCCGTAAGAACCACCCATCGTATATGAAGTTCGAAGAGTGGGTCGTCGAACAAAACGGCGGTAAAGTGGACCATGCGAAGATCGAGGCCCACAACAAAGCCGTCCGCGGCTACCACCACAGCGATGAAACCGGCGGCAAAATGCGCGCGTCCTCCGGCATCAAGGACCACAACGTAAAAGATGCGGTGCGTTTGAACCTGGTCGACGATCTCGACGAGTTGCAGAAGAGCCTGCATCATCACTAGCAAGGAGCACCGCGTCGTCCTGGATGACGGGGCGCACACGATGGTGCAAACGTGGGGCGAGCGCGGCCCGTTCGTGCTCGCCGTTCATGGGATGACCAGTTCCCGTCGCAGCTGGGAGCGGCTCGCCAACCATTTGGCGGGCCGTTTCCGCGTAGTCGCGTACGATCAGCGCGGCCACGGCGACAGCCACGACGTCCAAGGCCCGATGGCGCTGGCGCGCGGCATCCGCGACTTGGAGAACGTGGTGCAAGAACTCGGCGAACCGATCGACGTGCTCGTAGGTCACTCGTGGGGCGGCGCGATTGCCATCGACGCCGGCCTGCGTATTCCCGTGTGGCGCGTGGCGGCGGTCGATCCGATGATCCGCCAAGTCGACGAGCAGTGGTACCACGAATACCTCGACGAGCTGCGCGAGGATTTCTCGCACCAGGGCAGAGCTCGCGACGCTCGCGTGCGACAACAGTACGCGGATTGGTCGCCGGTCGACGTCGAAGCTAAAGTTCACGCCGTCCACGCGATGACGATTTCTCCGATCGAGGCGCTCATGAACGAGAACCCGCCCGAAGCCTGGGATCTGCGCCACTTCATCGCCAACTACGACAAGCCGCTGTGGCTCGCAATGGCCCAACCCGGCGAAGGGATAAACGAAACCGCAACGCTGGAAGAAATTCAGGCGAACCACGCGCCGTCCGTCGAAATCGAAACCGTCCCCGGCGGCCACAACCTCCACCGCACCAACTTCGAGACGCTGGTCAAACACTTCGACGACTTCCTCGCGCGAACATAGCATTGTCATCCTGAGCGTAGCGCGAAGCGCGTAGTCGAAGGACCGCGGCAAGGGTGTGCCCGAACCCTGCCATGCCAAGATGACATCCCAGGCAATTGCCTCCAAGCGGAACCGTCACGTTCCTCTTTACGGACATCGAAGGCAGCACGCAGCGCTGGGAACGCGATCGCGCGGCGATGCAGGCGAACGTGCGCCGCCACGATGCCATCGTCCGCGCGGCGATCGAATCGCACGCCGGCTACGTCTTCAAAACCATCGGCGATGCATTCTGCGCGGCATTCGCGCTCGCGCCGGATGCGGTGGCCGCCGCGCTCGAAGCTCAGCAAAAGCTCAACGCGGAAGATTTCGGCGAACTTGGCTTGCGTGTCCGCATGGCGCTTCACACCGGCAACGCCGACGAACGCGACGGCGACTATTTCGGCCCCGCAGTCAACCGCGTCGCGCGGCTCCTGGCCGCCGGCAACGGCGGACAAGTCCTGCTCTCCGGCGTCACGAGCGACCTCGTACACGGTCAGATGCCGGCGCAGGCCACTCTCGGCGACCTCGGCGCGCATCGTCTCAAAGATCTCTCTCGCCCCGAACAAATCCATCAACTCCTCGCGCCGGACCTCGACGCGACGTTCGCGCCGTTGCGTACGCTGAGCGCCATTCCAAATAACCTGCCGCAGCAGTTAACCTCCTTCGTCGGACGCGACGGAGAGGTCGCCGAGATCACCGCCCTTCTGGCAAAGCACCGGTTGCTGACGCTAATCGGTTCCGGCGGCGTCGGGAAGACGCGCGTCTCGCTGCAAGTCGCCGCCAACCTTCTGGAAAGCAATCCGGACGGCACGTGGTTCGTTGAGTTTGCACCCTTGAGCGATGAAATTCTCGTCCCGACGACGATCGGAAGCGCCGCAAACGTCAGCATCGAGACGGATGGCGATCCGGTCGAAAGCCTGGTCGCGCAGCTGAAGACTAAACGCGCGCTGCTGATTTTCGACAACTGCGAGCATCTGGTTTCCGCGGTCGCCGCTGCGGCATCGGGGATCGTGCGGCGGTGCCCGAACGTCACCATCTTGGCTACCAGCCGGCAAGGCTTGGGCGTCAACGGTGAGGCGACGTATCGAATGCCGACGCTCGGTGTGCCTGACTCGATAGCGCTCTTCGTTGCCCGCGCGGAAGCTGCCGATGCTCGCTTTACCTTTACGGATGAAGAAGCGCCCATCGTCGCGGATATTTGCCGGAGGCTAGACGGTATCGCGCTAGCAATCGAACTCGCGGCAGCGCGCGTCAACATTCTCAAGCCGGCCGAACTTCGCGCCCGGCTCGATCAGCGCTTTCGCGTCCTCACCGGCGGCGGTCGCGATCGCTTGCCGCGGCAACAGACCTTGCGCGCGCTCATCGATTGGAGTTTCGACCTCTTGGACGAACGCGAACGCGCGCTCTTTCAGAGAGTCGGGATCTTCGTCGACGGGTTCACGCTCGAGGGCGCGACGGCCGTTGCGGCCGACGACACGCTCGACGATCTCGATGTATTGGACGTCCTGGCGTCACTCGTCGATAAATCGCTCGTCGCCGCCGAATTATCGGACGCAACGACCCGATATCGCCTGCTGGAATCCGCCCGCGCCTACGCGCTTGAAAAGCTCGACGCAGCCGGCGAACGCGAGACGATTGCGGAGCGACATTTCACCTACGTGCACGACCTGTTTATCGGCGCGCGAGTTGCGTACGACTTGAGCCCGCGCGAATCGTCGCTTCTCGGGTTGATCCCGCAACTCGACGATCTGCGGTCGGCACTGGATTGGGCGGTGACCGCAGACCCCGTTCGCGGTGCAGAACTGCTGACTGAGACGACGCTGTTCGCCGATCTCAATCTCGGAACGGAAGCATTGGCGCGCGCCGAGGTCTTTCTGGAAATATTGGCGCAAAGCGATGCGGCCATGCTCGCGCGGCTCTGGACGTTCATCGGGTTTTCAGCCGCCAGCCGATACGATTCCAGGCGAGGACTCAGCGCGGGCGAGCGCGGCTTGTCGTACGCCCGGGTCGCCGGCGACGAGCGCCTGCTGATCGAAGCGCTCAGTCGCTGTACCAACGCGGCGGACTCCGCCGGCGACATCGAACTAGCGACTTCCCTGCACGCCGAGCTGTCATCGTTTCGGCTGACCCCCAGACAGCGATTGTCGTTCTTGGCGACGGAGGCACGGATAGCCGGTTCGCTGGGCGACGCCGAACGGGCAGCGCGAGCTTGGGACGAGTACCTCGCGGCGCACCGAGCGTTGGGCAACTTCCGGGGTCAATCGATTGCGATTATCAATGCGGCCGAGGTAGCGCACCAGTTCGGCGACACGCAGCGAGCGATACGGCTCGCGCGCGACGGGGTCGCAACTGCCGAGCGGGCGCAGGATGACAGCACGATGATTATCAAGATGAATCTCGCCGCATATCTCTTGGCCGTTGATGACGGCGATGCCGCACGCGTCGTCGGCAATGACGTGCTGAGGGACACAGCGAAACAGGATCCGAACGGCGCGACCGTGTGCAGCCTCATCGAGCACCTAGCTTTGGCGGACGCTCTCGACGGCAACTTCGTACGCGCCGCCGAACTGCTTGGTTTCACGGAGCGCGCGACCGAGGCCGCCGGCTTCGAGCGCGAATACACTGAGATCGTCACTCACGACCGCCTCACCGCGTTGCTTCGCAAAAACCTCACCGAAGCCGAACGCGCGGCTCATCAATCGACCGGGGCCGCCCTCACCCCATCCGAGGCAATCGAAAAAGCTCTCGCGTAACCGTTACTGAGCAGAAATCGCAGCCGCTCCCTTGCGAAGCACGAACTTCTGAATCTTGCCGGTCGCCGTCTTCGGCAGCTCGTCGACGAAATGTATTGTCTTTGGGACTTTAAAGCGGGCGATGTTCTGACGCACGAAATCGCGCAGCGCTTCGGGTTCGGCCGAGGCACCCTCCGCGAGCACCACGAACGCGTGCGGCGACTCGCCCCATTTTTCATCCGGCAAACCGACCACGGCGACCTCGCGGACCGCCGGGTGCCTTAGCAGCACGCTCTCGATCTCGATCGACGAGATATTCTCACCGCCGCTGATGATCACGTCTTTGATGCGGTCGCGAATTTGGATGTATCCGTCCTGGTGTACCACCGCTGCGTCGCCGGTGTGAAAGTATCCGCCGCGAAACGCGATCGCCGTCGCCTCAGGGTCGCGGTAGTACCCTTCCATCACCACGTTGCCGCGGACGACGATCTCGCCGACGGTTTCGCCGTCGTGCGGAACCTCGTTGCCGTCGTCGTCGACGACCCGCAGCTCGCCGGACGTCGCCATCTCGACGCCGGTGCGCGCTTTGATATCCGAACGTTCGCGCCGAGAGAGTTTGCCGTGGCGCACGAGCGGCTCGCAAATCGTGATGAACGGGGACGTCTCGGTCAATCCATAGATTTGTGTGACTTCCCAGCCGAACTCGTCCTCGATCCGCTCGATCGTCGCGGCTGCCGGCGGCGCGCCGGCCGTCAACAAGCGTAGGCCGCGACGAACGCCGCGCCGCAGCTCCTCGGGAGCGTTCGCGATCATGATCAGCACGGTCGGGGCCGCGCAGAGAAATGTGACGCGCTCGACGTCGATCAGCGAAAAAATCCGCGAAGGCTCGACCCTGTCCAAGCAGATGTGCGCGCCGCCGCACGCGGTCACCGTCCAGACGAACGTCCAGCCGTTGGCGTGGAACATCGGCAGCGTCCACAGATACCGGTCGTCGGGCGTCATATGCATGTGGATAAGCGTTCCGATAACGTTCATGTACGCGTTACGGTGCGTGATCATCACACCCTTGGGATTAGCCGTCGTTCCGCTCGTGTAGTTGATCGTCAGCAGATCGTCTTCGCTGACGTCGGCGCGGACCAGATCGGCGGAAGCAGAAGCGATCGATGCCTCGTAGTCGATCCAGCCGGGCGGAGCCTGGCCGTCGAGTGCGACGAAGAACTCGACGTCCGGAATTTGCGCGCGAATCGATTCGACCGCCGCGACGTAGTCCGAATGTACGCACACCATTCGTGCGCCGCTATGGTTCAGGATGTATGCGAATTCCGAAACGGAGAGCCGGTAGTTCACCGGCACGAGCACGGCGCCGATCGCCGGCACCGCGTAAAAAGACTCGAGCTGCGCGTGCGTGTTGGGCGCTATGTAGGCAACGCGATCCCCGCGAGCGATGCCCAAGCCTTGCAGCCTCGCGCCCCACCGATCGCAGCGGTCGAAGAACTGCTCGTACGTCAGCCGTAGGTCGCCGTCGATCACCGCCTCGCGCTGCGCATATAGACGCCGCGCACGCCCCATGAACTTGAGCGGCGTAAGCGGCGTCTTCATAGCACCTGGCGGGGCAGCATCGCCCCGCCATCTTCGATGCCTAGGCGCTAACCCCGGTGCGGGCCGGCGTGTCGACCTGAGCGCGCGCGGGCGCCTCGATCTCACCGGCGTGAACCAGCGTCCCGCGGTCGGTCGTCACGCAGCCGCTCTTTCGGAAGATCTCCTCGACGATCGTCATCGCGTCTTTGTCGTCGCTCGCCAGCAGAATGTTGGCGTTGGGCTCCGGGCGCTCGATGGAGGCGCGGACGACGCGGCGCGAATCCAGGCGCTTGGCCAGCAGTTCGGCCCCGCTCTCGCCATCGGGCGGTGCTTTGCCCTCCATCGCGTCGACCACGATGGTTTCCGGCAGAATCCGGCCGACCTTGGCGATCATCGTGTCCATCTCGCTTCGCGGCCCCGCGAAAATCACGAGCTCGCTGCCGGTGGAGGCGTCGTAGGCAGCGCCATCTTCAAGGCCGGCCCGGGTGACGTCGTAACCGCCGACGGTCAGGAGTTGGCAGATTCCGGTCGCTCTGGGGCCGGCACCAATCACAGCTATCTTCATAGCAGGCTCTTACCCGCTGGATCGCAAGCTTGGGCTTGCTGCAGGATCGCCCTTTTTAGGCGCCCGACCCCCTTGAGTTCGATGGGGTAGCCGTGGTAAAATATCCGTCTGTGCCCCAGCCACCGGCGACGGTGGGACCTCCTTACGTGACCCCGTGAGAATTGAGCGTCCCTGCGTAAGCCCTCCGCCCGCGGGCCCACTGAGGAACCTACCCCTTGAATCTCATCGACGTCAACAACTTCGACGCCATGCGTATCGGCTTGGCATCACCGGAGCAGATTCGTGCGTGGTCGTTCGGCGAAGTCAAGAAACCCGAGACCATCAACTACCGCACGCTCAAGCCCGAGCGCGACGGACTGTTCTGCGAAAAGATCTTCGGCCCGACCAAAGACTGGGAGTGCCACTGCGGCAAGTACAAGCGCATCCGTTTTAAGGGCATGATCTGCGACCGCTGCGGCGTCGAGATCACCCGCGCGAAAGTGCGCCGCGAGCGCATGGGCCACATCGAGCTCGCCACGCCCGTCAGCCACATTTGGTATCTCAAAGGCGTTCCGAGCCGCATCGGCATTCTGCTCGACATGTCGCCCCGCCAACTCGAGAAGGTGATCTACTTCGCCGCGTACGTCGTTATCGACGCCGGCGACACCACGCTCGGCAAGCGCGAGGTGCTTTCGGAGCAGAAGTATCGCGAAGCCCGCGACAAGTTCGGCCAAAAGTTCAAAGCCGGCATGGGCGCGGAAGCCATCCGCGAGCTGCTGCGCGACCTCAACCTGAAGAAGATTCAGGAAGAACTTCGCTCGGAGTTCAAAGTCGCATCGGGCCAAAAGAAACTCAAGGCGATCAAGCGCCTCGAAGTCGTCGAAGCCTTCCTCTCCAGCGGCAACAAGCCGGAGTGGATGGTTCTCGCTGCCGTTCCGGTGATCGCGCCCGAACTGCGCCCGATGGTGCAGCTCGACGGCGGCCGGTTCGCCACGTCGGACCTCAATGATCTCTATCGCCGCGTCATCAACCGCAACAACCGCTTGAAGCGTTTGCTGGAGTTGAACGCGCCCGAGATCATCATCAAGAACGAAAAGCGCATGCTGCAAGAAGCAGTCGACGCGCTGATCGACAACGGCCGTCGCGGCCGTCCGGTGACGGGCCCGAACAATCGCCCGCTCAAATCGCTCTCGGACATTCTGAAAGGTAAGCAGGGTCGCTTCCGTCAGAACCTCCTGGGCAAGCGCGTCGACTACTCCGGCCGTTCGGTCATCGTGGTCGGTCCGTCGCTCAAGCTGCACCAGTGCGGCCTGCCCAAAGAGATGGCGCTCGAACTCTTCAAGCCGTTCGTGATGAAGAAGCTCGTCGATCGCGCGCTCGCACACAACATCAAGAGTGCGAAGCGTATGGTCGAGCGCGTGCGTCCGGAAGTTTGGGACGTTCTCGAAGAGGTCATCAAGGAGCATCCGGTACTGCTCAACCGCGCACCCACGCTCCATCGTCTCGGCATTCAGGCCTTCGAGCCGGTGCTGGTCGAAGGTAAAGCCATCCATCTGCATCCGCTCGTCTGCACGCCGTACAACGCGGACTTCGACGGCGACCAGATGGCCGTGCATCTTCCGCTGTCCGCTGGGGCGCAAGCCGAAGCGCGCATCCTGATGCTCTCGTCGAACAACATCTTGTTGCCGGCGTACGGCAATCCGGTGTCGATCCCGACCCAGGACATGGTTCTGGGCCTGTACTACCTCACGTTCCAAAAGAGCGAATACGTCGGTCCCGCGCGCGCCGCGATCACCGAAGAGTTCGACCTCATCGAACGTATTCCGAACAAAAACGCTCCGGCAGGCGCGGACGTCCCGGGCAGCATCCCGACGTTCTTCAGCCCCAAAGAAGCGCGGATGGCGTACGACACCGACAACATCACGCTGCATGAGTGGATTTTCGTGCGCTGGACGAACGGCGAACTGATTCGCACGACCGTCGGCCGCACGATCTTCAACCTCGCGTTCCCGGATCGTTGGAAGCATCCGTTCGTCAACAAGATCATCGACAAGGGTTCGCTGAAGAAGACCATCACCGACTGCTATCGCAAGTATGGAAACGCCGAGACCGCGCGCTTCCTCGATGCAATCAAGGAGCTGGGCTTCCACTACGCCACCCTATCGGGCACGACCGTCTCGATCAGCGACATCGTGGTTCCGCAGAGCAAGCACGACATCGTCGAAAAAGCGCAGAGCGCCGTCGACGAACTGCATCGCCTCTACGATCAGGGCTTCATCTCGGACGACGAACGCTACAACAAGACGATCGAACTCTGGTCGAAGGCTTCCGAAGACGTCACCGGCGCCATGCAAGCGGCGCAGAACCCGCTCAATCCGGTGTTCATGATGGCAACTTCGGGCGCTCGCGGCTCGATCGCTCAGGTCAAGCAGCTCGGCGGTATGCGCGGACTCATGTCCGACCCATCGGGCCGAATCCTCGAGATCCCGGTCAAGGCGTCCCTCAAAGAAGGCCTCACCGTTCTCGAGTACTTCATCTCGACGCACGGCGCGCGTAAAGGTCTGGCCGATACCGCGCTGCGCACCGCCGACTCCGGTTACCTCACGCGCCGTCTCGTCGACGTCGCGCAGGACGTGATCATCCGCGAGGAAGATTGCGGCACCAGCAACGGCATCACCGTCAGCGACATTCGCGTCGGCAAGGAAATCATCGAACCGCTCACCGACCGGATCATCGGCCGGCGCGCGGCCGAGGAAGTCCGCGTCGAACCGAAGCGTCCGACCACCGCCATCGTCACGCGCGATGCGGAGATCGACGAAGAGATCGCTAAGGCGTTGATCGATGCGGGAACCGAGACGGTGAAGATCCGTTCGGTGCTCACGTGCCAATCGAAGTACGGCGTCTGCTCGATGTGCTATGGCCGCGATCTCGCGACCGGCAACAAGGCGGACATCGGTACGGCGGTCGGCATCATCGCGGCCCAGTCCATCGGCGAACCGGGCACGCAGCTCACGCTGCGTACCTTCCACACCGGCGGCGTCGCGACCGAAGACATCATCACCGGTCTTCCGCGTGTCGAAGAAATCTTCGAAGCGCGCAAGCCCAAGGGCGAGGCCAAGATCACGGAAGTTGCCGGTACGGTGAAGTTCGGTGAAGATCGCAACAAGCGCATCATCATCGTGACGGACGCGACGGGCGAAGAGCACGAGTACGACGTTCCGCACGGCACGCATCTTTCGGTCCAAGAGGGTTCGGAAGTCAAGCCGGGCGACCGTCTCAACGAAGGCTCGCTCAATCCGCACGACATCCTGCGCATCAAGGGCGAGACCGCGCTGCAAAACTACCTGGTTCAGGAAGTGCAGAAGGTCTATCGCTCGCAGGGCGTCGACATCAACGACAAGCACATCGAAGTGATCGTGCGTTCGATGATGCGGAAGGTGAAGATCATCGACGGCGGCGACACGCTGATGCTGCCGGGCCAGTTGGTCGAGCACGCGACGTTCGCCGAGAACAACGATCGGGCCAAAGCCGACGGCAAGCAAATCGCCACGGCCGGTTCGGTTCTGCTCGGCGTCACCAAGGCGTCGCTCGCGACCGAGTCGTTCCTCTCGGCGGCCAGCTTCCAGGAAACCACGCGCGTTCTCACCGATGCGGCGATCAAGGGCAAGTACGATCCGCTGCTCGGTCTGAAGGAGAACGTCATCATCGGCAAACTGATCCCGGCCGGCACGGGGATGTCGCGGTACCGCAACATCGAAATCGTGCCCGAGGGCCAGGACGTCGACGACGACGGTCGCCCGAAGCACGAGTACGAGATGGCCAATGCCTATGCGATGACCGCCGATGACGCGGCCCTCGCAGAAGTCATGGGCGGCGGTTCCAACGGCGACGGCATGAGCCGCCTCGTGACGGCGTACGAACGCAATCGCGAGCCGCTCACCGTTCAGTACGAAGGCGAATACGAAGACCACGCCGCCGTACAAGCTCCCGCCAAGAAAACCCAGTACGACCGAATCAAAGGCATCAACCCCGAAGACCTGTAGAACTTCCTTATCGGGAAGCCCCGTAGGGGCGCACTCCTGAGCGTAGGTGCGAAGCACCGTAGTCGAAGGGGCCCGGCGAGAAATCGCCGGGTTTTTTCGTTGAATCCGCCGAACGTGGCAGCCATGAACATTCGGCGGCTTTCGAGTTTGTGCGGCGTCGCGTTCATTCTGTGCTTGGTCATGAGCGCGCCGGCGCCGGCGCAGGAGCAAACCGCGTCGCAAACCATCCCGCTTTTCGGCGATACGACGGTAGAGGTCGACGTCGATAACGGCGGTGCGCGCTTCGTTCCGATCGTCGCGACGACCGAGGAGACCGGCGTCGTCGTCCGCTCGACCGCAACGGGTCCGGCATCGACCTCGCTACCCGTGCAGTCGACACGCAGCGGCAAACGGGTCATTATCACGCTGGGTCGCGGCAGCGGATCGTCGCAGCTTCCATTCGTCGCCAAGAGCTCGGTCGCGTACGAGATCGTCTACCCGGCACGGATGAAGCTGATCGTTCACGCATTCGGCGGCGATATCAACATCATGAATCCGACCAGCGCCGTCGTCGTCAGCGAGGCCAGCGGCGACGTTTTGATCGAAAGCCCGCGCGGCCCGGTCTCCGTCGACAATCAATCCGGAAACGTGACCATCCATAAGGCCGTTGCGGCGCTCGATCTCGCCGCCGATACCGGCAACGTCACGGCCGATCTCGACTCCGCATGGCTGCCGCGAGCGATCCGCATGGAAGCCGCAGCCGGGAACCTTATCTTGACGGTACCGCAGAACTTTAAGGCGCGCGTCGATGCGAGCAGCCAAAATGGATCGGTGCACAACGTTCTTCCGCAGGCCGCGACGACCGCGAGCGGACCGCCCGTTTGGCTGTACGCCGAACGCGGCGACGTAACGATCGGATATTCGCAGTCGAAGTGAAGATTCGTTACGGAAACTAGCCGGCTGCCCTTTCGCAAAAATCGCAGAGCAGGTTGACCAGCGCCATTTGTTCGGGGGTGCGGCAGCGGATTTCTAACAGGCGCGGCGAGCACACGAGCACGCTCAAACATTGCGCGCGGGAGATCGCGACATTGAAGCGATTCTTTTCGAAGAGAAACTCCATGTCGCGTGGCACGTCCTCGCCGCTGGACGTCGCCATCGAGTAGATTAATACCGGCGCCTGCTGGCCCTGGAACTTGTCGACCGTGCCGACGGGGACATCCGGAAATCCAGCCGCTGCGAGCTTTTTTTGCAGCAGCGCACGCTGGGCATTGTACGGCGAGACGACGAGGATGTCTTCATCGCGAAGCGGCCGTTCCGGCGCGCCGCGAACCACAAAGCTTCCTTCGCGCAGCGAGGTGACGGCCGTGACGATCGCGTCGGCTTCCTCCACACTCTCACGCCGGTTCGCCGCGTGCTCGACCGCAATGCATCGCAGCCCGCTGCCGTGCAGACCGGGTGACGTCACCGCGTTCACCTCGTTGCCGGCGACGCTATCGAGGCGCCCTTCGTACATGGCGTTCGAGATGAACTCGCAGATCGCCGGATGCATGCGGTACGACTGCGGAAGAAAGATCCCGCGCTCCGGCGGAATCGTCAGATGATCCCCGAGCAGATGCTCCAGGACCGAACGCCCGATACCGGGCGGATGCGAGCCCTGCGATACCTGCGCGAGTTGGAGCGGATCGCCGAGCAAGACCAGATTATCCGCCGCGCGCGCACACGCGATGGCATCGGCGAGCGCGAGCTGCCCGGCTTCGTCGACCACGAGGACGTCGAAGGCGCCCTGCGCCTCCGGGCGGCTGAAAAGCCACGGCGTTCCCGAAACGAGACGGTTGCGCTCATCGAGCGCTCCCTCGTTGCTCGTGACGCTGACGACGCGCGCCGCATCGCCGAGCTTGGAGACGTATGGATCGTCGTCATCTTTGTTGTCCTTGTGCGCGCCCGCAAAGATCAGGCCACGCGCCTTCGCCGCGCGCTCGACGGCGTGCACCAGATTGTGTGCGGCCTTGTGGCTACGCGACGTGATACCAATGCGCTTCCCTGCAGCTAACAGCTCGACGATCGCTTCACCCCCGGTCGTACTCTTGCCGCTGCCCGGTGGCCCTTGAACGACCAGATAACTGCGGTCGAGCGCGAGGATCGTCTGCGCGAGCGATGCGCCGTCCACAACCGTCGGCTGAATCGCCGCGCCGAGCGGCCGATCGCGCAGCCGCGGCACCCGTGCAAGCAGCACGTCGACGATCGCCGGTCGCTCGCGTTCGAGCGCGCCTTTGAGGTACAGGTTGCCGATGTCGAGCAGCGCCGCCTCAAGGGTCTGCGTCGACATCGGCCGGGATGGAATCAGCGCGCGCAGGTCCGATGGCCGCATGCTGCCGGAGCATTTTAGCTCGATGAGCCGCTCCTCATCGTTCACGCCCATGATCGTGCCGGCGCCCTTTCCGGTATCGGGATCGACTGCCGAATCGCCGGCGCGGAACTTGTGCTGTTGCGGCGGAAACGCGAACGTGTACACGAGGCTTTTCTTTTCTTTGCGCGGTTCGATATCGTCGCGCACGCGCAAGCCGCCCAAGGAGTCGTGGTCGAACTCGGTTAGCTCGTCGACGTTCTCTTTGCGATAGTGGAAACGCCACCACTCCGGTTTCGATTCGTTCCAGTGATAGTCGACCGTGTTGGCGAGAAACCAGCGCAGCCGTTCGGGATCGCCGAGTGCGCAGGCCGCCGCTCCATCGAACGGCGGTTCTAAGCCGTCGAGTACGGCGTCGCGCACCTCGACCATCGCACGCCGGCGATCGCGCAGCTCCGGTACCGGATCGGCGGGCGGTTCCGGTGCGTACCATGGAATCGCCGTGCCTGATGCCGCCCCGAGGTCGGCGCGCAATCCCATGAGCCAGCAATGCAGGTCGTACGTCGAGCGGCAGTCTTCGTCGTTGTATTCCTGGATATCGGCCAGAATCGACTCGTCGCCGTTGTCGAGGTATTGCTCGAAGGCGACGATCGAATCGTCACCGCGTGCCACGGCCGCCTTGCGCTTGAATCCGTAGAACGGCTCGAGCTTCTTGATGGAGTAGCTCTCCGCCGAAACGCGGATGCCTTGCCGAACGACCGTAAAGAGGTCCACGAAGACGCCGGCGCGCAGCAGCTCGTCGAATTCTTCGCGACGAGCGGCGTAACGCATCGTTAGCCGGCCGAGCGCAGCCTTTTCGTAGTTGGCGTAGTGGTAGACGTGGAGGTTGGGGAAGCGCGTGCGCCGCTCGATGACGAAATCCAAAAAATCCGTCATCGCCCGCTTTTCGAGCGCGGCCGAAGCGGCCCAGAACGGAACGTAGCGATCCTCGTTCGGAAGGTACGCGCCGAACAGATATTCGAGCCCGGTGTCGGGCGCGAAATACGGATCCCCCTCCATGTCGAAATAGACGTCGCCGGCATTCGGTTCGGGCAGCAAGGCGAGGCCGCCGCGCGCTTCGTACGGCAAAAGGTGATGCTTGCGCGCCGTGCGGCCCGCGACTTGCAGCGACGCCTGAAGGCGCAGGCTCGCGAACGTATCGGGGTTGAATCCGAACGGCCGCGCATCGTCCACGGCGCTTGCAAGCTGCGTGAGCGTTGCGACGCCGCCGCTCGTGAGCTTCTCCACCTGATCGCGCCGCATCCACGCCACCAGCGACAAGTGATCGTCGTCGCGCCGTTGCCGGTCGCACGTGCGTTCCCAGTCGCAGACCTTGCAGTGGCCGCATTCGTTCGGATAGGTCCCGTTCGCGCCGGCGCGCGCAAGAAAGCTCGCCCGCAAGCGGCGGTAGTATGCGAGGTAGTCGCGGGTAAAAAAGCTGCGCTCCTCGCCGCTGCCGAGCGCGACGTGCATGCGTTCGGGCATCGTGCCGCCCTGCAACCCGGCCAAGTGTTCCGAATACGAGGAGAGCTGCACTAAGAAGTAGGCTTTAGTCGAGCGGGCGAGCTTGGTGTCGATCACCTCGTAGCTCCAGCCGCGCGCCGCGCACGGGCGGTCGATACGTCGCAAGAAGTCCGCGCGGCCCAGAAACGTGCCGTCGAAGAAGGTCGGCTGGAAAATGTACGCCGGCCCGCGCTCGATCGCCGCCAGGGTGCGATCTTGCGCCGCCGCGAACGACTCGTCGTTTCCGACGCGCGCCGGCAGTTCTTCAACGGATGCGCCGTTCGCTATCAACTTCGCTAAGTAGCGCTGCTCGTGCTCGTCGCCCTTGCGCGAAAGCAACTCGCGCTGTCGCTGATCGGCGTCTGCGGCCGGTGCGGCAATCTCGCCGAGCACGAGGCGGCGGCGCAATCCGGTAAGATGCGGACATTCCAGATAGTCGTTGAGGTCCGACGCCGAGTAGATCAGGGTTCCGTTCCGTCGCTGCACGTTCCCAAGGATAAGGCGTTGAGGTGCCATATGCCTGGCAGTTACGTGCGCGGCAAAATCACGATTCTAGGAATGCCACCCATTTGGCATCCGAGCGGCCTACTCTCGCCACATGGATCCGATTCTCGCTGCCGAGCGCCTTCCCAAACTCGCCGCCCGCGCCATGCGCGGAGCCATCGTCGCCGCCGCGCTGAGGCCGGCCGGGAGTCAGTTCCGAGCGGTGACGCATCGCTCGCTGGTCAACGATGCGCTGATTCGTTTCGAACGCAGCGTGCAGCGCGCGGCCAGCGGCGGCATCCGCCCGGCGCTGCTGTTTGCGGAACGCGATCGAATCGTACGAGAACTGCGCACGTTCTGCGACGGGCGCTTAGCCGCGCGGCTCTTCGCGCTTCGTAAACGCGACGTCGCCGCGGTCGGCCGCGCCGCAGCGCCGTTCGACGCCGTCGTTCGCGGGCGTCGCGGAGGCGTCTACGGCGTCGTCTTTCGCCGGCTCCCCAGCGACGGTCGCCGGCTCGACACCATGCGAAGGATCCGGCACGCCGCGGAGCGCCTGCGCGCCGGCGAGCCTCTGCGCGGCGTGCTCATCTACGATTTCGGGGCCGGAACCGTCCGCACGCTTCGCTGCGCCGGCCGCACCGTCGAACTATCGGCGGCGTAAAGGGAAACCTCACCGTTTGAAACGGCGAGGCCTCGAGGTTTTCGGCCGAACGAAAAGAGTTAGAAAATCCCGCCGCGGAGTGCCATGACGGCGACTTGCGTCCGCGCGCGGAGTTTAAGTTTGGCGAGGATATGCGAGATGTGATTCTTCACCGTTTTGTCGCTCAGGGCGAGTCGCGAACTAATTTCTTTGTTCGAGAGGCCCTCTACGATGAGGCGAACCACACCGAGCTCACGCTGGGAAAGCGATGCGCGCATTTCAATGCCCTCGGTCGTCGCGGGCAACGGTGCCAGGTGACGTTGCCGCGCCGAACCGCTTGCGTAGCGGGCCGCATCGATAAACTCTCCGACCGTAATTTCACGCAGACCTTCGAGCAGGGGGTTCTCACCGACGAACTGGAGCGCGGGATCGGCGGCGAGTGCCCGCCCGACGGTGTCGAGGATCTCGCGATCACGCGCGATTTGAAGCGCCTGGCTCGCGGGGGTCTCTCGGATCATGGTTAGCTACCCTTCATCATGGAATGGCTCGGCTGGCTCTCGTTAGTCTTACCAGGCGGCCCTTTCGTAGGCCTTACGGCCCACTTACAGACTGATTACAAAGTGCTTACGGTCCCTCGTGTCGTATATAGGCGATGGGATGCGAGATCGGGATGTCGCCGGGTCCCTGGAAGTCCGCCGAGAGCGAATTCTCGCGCGGCTCGAGCGCGTTCGCCCGAAAATCGTGGTTTTGGTCGCCCCGGCCGGATTTGGGAAATCGACCGTCGCCGGCCAGTACCTCGAGGGGCAGGAATCGACCGGCATCTGCGACTGCGGGGGCGTCCGAAGCGACATTGAACTCGGTCGCCGGCTCCTAGCCGCGCTGTCCGCGGCGTCCCCCGAGCGGCGAGGCGCCCTCGTCGCCTGCGAGCAACTCCTGGCGGATGGACGTGCGAGCGTAGCCGATCGCATTCGCGCCGTCCTCGACGCGTGGCGCGAGCCGGGACCCGAAAAGATCCTCTTCGAAAACGCCGAGAACTTACGCTCGTCGCCCGCCGTCCATGCGCTGTTCGCGCAGGTGCTCGCGTCGATGCCGCCGGAGCGCTCGGTGGTCATTTGCACCCGCGAACCGCTGCGCACTCACCTGACGCGTTTCGCTGCCCCGCATGAGATCGTGGCATTGCGCGCCGCCGACCTCGCTTTCGATGCGGCCGAAGTGCGCGAGATCTTTTCACCGGACGCCCTCGACACCGAAACGGTCGAAGGGGTGCTCTTTGCATCGCGCGGCTGGCCGATTGCCGTTCTACTGCTGCGCCGGTTCGTCGCGGAAGGCCGGTTCGCGACGCTGCTGCATCGATTGGGCGATCCTGCATTCGAGGAGCTGCACGACTACCTCGTCGACGAAGTACTCGCGTCGCTGGGCGAACGTCTTTCGGCCGCCGTATTCGCGTGTGCGGCCATTCCGCACGCGACCCCCGCGGACGTTACGGCCGCGCTGGGCGATGAAACCTGCGTCGACGAACTCGAGCAGTTCGTGCGAGAATCGCCGTTCGCGAGCCGCACGGCCGACGGAACGTTTTCGCTGCATCCGATTCTCGCTACGGCGCTCGTCTCGCGCGATAGCGACCGGCGTATCGAATTACTCGAGACGGTCGCACGGCGGCATGAGGAATCCGGCGCATTCGAACGGGCTGCCGAACTTCACCTCGCGCGCGGGGATCGGGATGCCGCTGCCGATGCGCTGGGCCGCGACCGAGTGCGCCTCGAGCGCAGTCTCACGCCGTCGTACGCGCGCGTGCTCTACGCGCTCGACCGCGTGCGAATCTTGCAGTATCCGCGCCTGTGGACGGCCATGTGTTTGCGGCGCATGTATCGCGTCGACATGGTGTCGCTCCTGGCCGAAGGGGAGTCCGTGTGGCGCATGATGCCGGCGACGGCCCCGGCCCTCGATCGCTGTTACATCGCATCTCTGCGCGTCGTGATGATGACCGAAGCCGGACGCTTCGATGAGGCATTCGCGGCCATCGACGAATGCGCCGCGCTGCTTGCGAACGTCGCGACCGAGTTACCGGTGGATTCCTGGTTCGTCTTCCTCCGGGCGCTCGTCAGCGCGCGCTCGGGGCGCCTGAGCGAAGCCGAGCCGATCCTTATCGCAGCGCTGCCGCTGGTCGCAAGCATGGATCTGCCGGCGATGATAACGTTCCTCGCGCTGGCTCACGTGGCGCGCGTACGCGGGGACCGCGCTTTGGAGCGTCAGTTTCTGGATCGTGCGGAAGAACTCGCACGCCACTCGACGCTCGAGAATGCCGTTGCGCTGGTCCTGGCCGAAGCCGCGTTCGGCGCATGGCTCGGCGGCGACGAGGCGGCACTCGAACACCTATCGGCAGAAGCGGTGGACTCGTTGCGTCACGTCGCGTACCGGCATATCGTCGCGGCGGCGCTGGCGCCGGACGATGCGGAAGCGGTGCGCAACGCGCAGGCCGCGACGAACGCAGCCCGCGCCTATCGCGAGCCGTTCGTCGAGTGTTTGGCCGAGCTGACCCTCGCATTCTGCGAGCCCGGGGAGTTCGTCGAAGCGATCGCCCGCGCGCGCTCGGCGGCAATGCGCTGCGATTCCGCGCCGCTGCGCGACGCCGTCGAAGCGATCGCGCGTCGCGACGGTTCGGGCGGTTTTCTAACCTCATTTGTGGAGCGCCTTACGCAAGCGCGGCTGGAGAAGGCGGCGCCCGTCGACGTCGAGTTTGCCTCCGGTATCGTGCGCGCGAGCGGCCGCGAGGCGCACCTCGCCGGTCGCGAAGCCGAACTGCTCTTCGCACTGGCATTGCGGCGCGAACCGGTAGCGCGCACGCATCTCGCCGCGCTGCTTTGGCCCGAACTCGATGAAGACTCGGGGCGCAACGCGCTCTCCGTGTGTCTGCATCGGTTGCGGCGCAGCGTCGGAGCCGGCGCGATCGTGCGCGAAGGCGAAGGCTATCGCCTCTGTGACGGCGCGCGCGTCGACATTTGGGAGATCGAGCGCGATCTGGGTGCGATGCGCTCGCGCGGTTGGCTCGACGACGGCGCTCGCGCCGCGCTGACGCGCTTTTCGGCGCACCTCAACGCTCCGGTGCCGGCACGTATGGAGCGCTGGGAGTGGTTCGGGCCGCAAGGCCGCCGCGTCGACGCGCTGCGCGTCGACGTGACGCATCGTCTCGGAGCAGACGCGCTGGAGCGCGGCGACGTGTATGCGGCGTTAGCGTGTGCGAACGAGATTCTCGCGCGCGATCCGTTTGACGAGCCCGCGCGCGAGATGGCGATTCGCGCGCACCTTGCAATGGACGATCGCGCTGCTGCGATGCGCATCTACCGGCAGTACCGCGAGATGCTCCAGACCGAACTCCAATCCGAACCGTCTCCGCACCTCACCAAGATCTTGTACTCGTGACCGGGAGATTCTCATGATCGCGTTTCTGCTAGCCGCCGCGCTGCACTACGACGTGCTGATCTCCGCCGGACACGAAGGCCGGCCGGCGAGTTGCCCGCACTATCCGCAGCACAAGTGCAATCTCGGCGCGGCCGGCGAGCGCGACTGGACGCCGGTCGTTGCCGACGCCGCGACGAAGATTCTGCGAGCGCACGGCGTTACGGTCGCTCGCCTCCCGGCAGACTTCGACGGCACGTACGACGTCGGCGATGCCGTGTTCTTGCATTTCGACGGCGCCGATCCGGCATGTACCAGCGGTGCGTCGATCGGCTTTCACACCTCGTCCAGCGAGGCGGGCGCGAAAGCCTGGCATCACCTCTATGCCGGGTACTTTCCATTCCGCTGGGAACCCGACGATTTCACGGTTGGATTGCGCGATTACTACGCCTACAAGCAAGTCGACGTGACCGACGCGAGCATGGTCCTCGAACTCGGCGAGATCAGCTGCCCGGCGCAGCACGCGTGGCTCGAACCGCGTCTGCAATGGGAGGGTGCGTTGCTCGCTTACTTTCTGTCGCAACGCACCGGCAAGGGCAACGTCCCGGACCCAGGCGCCTATGTAGCGCCATAGAACCATCCCCGGGGACCAAGGCATGATCGAAGTTTTCTATCGCTATACGGTGCATCCGGCGCAGGCGCGCGCGTTCGAACACGCCTACGGGGCAGGCGGACCGTGGGTCGCGCTTTTCAAGCGAGAAGCAGGCTTCATTCGCACCCGGCTGTTTCGCCAGAAAGCCGACGCGCACGTCTATGTGACGATCGACGTGTGGGAGTCGAAGGAGGCCTACGATCGCTTTCGCTCCGAGAACGCCGAAGAGTATCGACGGCTCGATGCGCAGCTCGCGATGCTCAAACTCGAAGAGCTCCTTTTGGGGTATTACGAAGGCGACGACGAGTATCAGCCCCCGCTCGACGCTCTTGCATAGCGGCCTTGGGCAGGCCATAATCTCGAAAGATTGATTCGACCCGTAAGCTCCGATGGTACCATTGAGACGGGCGGCGCCTTTGTGCCGATCGCACGCCCGCGTGTCGTCGAGCGCCTGCAGGCCGCCGGCCGTCAGCCGATCGTGCTCATCGCCGCGCCCGCCGGCTACGGCAAATCCGTAGCCTTGCGCCAGTACCTCGCCACGTTGAGCGCCCCGTGCATTCGCTTCGATTGTGGCTCCGAGCACGCGACGCTGCTGGGCTTTTTACGCGGGCTATGCGACGCGATCGCCTCGCACGCGCCGCACGCCGCCACAACGTTGGCCGGTGCTTACGATCGCAGCCGCGCATCGACGACGCCGAGTGCCGACCTCGCGCTCTGGATGGAATCCCATCTGCGCGGATTCGGGGGCGTCGTGGCCATCGACGACCTGCACGCCGCCGAGACGGATCGCACGGTCGCCGAGTTCGTCGCGGCCTTGATCGAGCGCAGCAAAGACGCGATCGGCTGGGTTATCGCATCGCGCTCGACCGCCGGCTTACCTATCGGCACGTGGCTCGCCTACGGCGATACGGACCTTGCCATCGACGAACGCGACCTGCGGTTCACGCTGGACGAAGCTCGCACTGCTGCGCGCGGGTTTCGGCTGGCGATTCGCGGCGAAGAGTTAGGCGAGCTGCTGGAGTTAACGGACGGCTGGCCGACGGCGCTGAGTTTTGCCTTGCGAAGCTCGACCCGTTCCGCCGATCTGCGCAGCATCGCCGCAACGACGCGCGAGATGATCTATCGCTACTTCGCCGAGCAGGTCTACGCGGAGTTCGACGAAGAGGAGCGCGACCTGCTCGCGGTCGCAACGGCATTGCCCTCGATCGACGTCGGCGTCCTGCAAGCTGCCGGGTTCGATCGGGCGCTCGCGATCGTGGAAAGGTTGCGCGAACGCACCGCGTTTATCTTCGCCGAATCGCCGCGCAATTTTCGCTGCCACGACCTGTTTCGCGAGTTCATTCGACGCGAGATCGAACGCGAGGGATACCGGCGCTTCGAAGCGGTCCACGACCGTGCCGCTCGCGCGCTCGAATCGACCGGAGATCTCGAACGCGCCCTCGGCGCCTACGTGATCGCCGGTGCGCGCGACGACGTGCGCCGCGTGCTCGAAGCGCACGGCTTCGACTTGCTCGAACGCGCGCGCGGCGACCTGGTCGCGCGCGCCGTCGATGCCCTCGCTGAGCCGGCGCGTCGCCAAAATGCTCGAATCCTCGCCGTTCGCGGCATGCTCCAAGCCACCGCCGGAAAGAACGCGCGCGCCGAAGCCCTCTTCACCCGTGCAATCGCCCGCGCCGGCGACGACCGCGAACTCGTGGCGATCGCCAGTCTACGGCTTGCAATTCTCCTCGCGAACCTCGGTCGCGACACCGAAGCCATACTCGAAGCGCTCGTCGCCGACGAAACCCAATCGCACAACCATCGAGCCGAAGCGTTGTCTGTTCTCACCGCCCAGCGCGCCAGCGCGGGCGATCTCGAACGCGCCGCCGAGGGAATCCAGCAAATCGAATCGTTACTGGTCGACGTCGACTCCGACCAAACGCGCGCCAAAGTGCTTCACAGAATAGGAGTCGTCCTACACAAGCTTGGGAATGTTGAACGCGCCGTTTCGGCTTTCGTGGAGGCGGCTGAGCTTGCAAACGAGCTGCACTTATTCAGCCTGGCAAGCCGGGCATGTGCGGCGTTGTCTAATATCGCCTTGCTCGAGGAAGACGACATTGCGAAGCAGCTGCGATACGCGCACCAGGCGTCAGTTGGCGCGACAAAAGCGGGCGACGTTTTCGACCTGCAGATGTCGCTGCTGCAAACGCTCGGTGGAGAGATGCGCCGAGGTAATGCGGATCGATGCGTCGAGATAGAAGCAGAGCTTTCGCGCCTTGGCACCGACGACTCAACGCTTGCAACCTATATGCTCGCGAATCGGGCGATTCGTGCTGGATGGCACGGCCGCTTCGAAGAAGCTCATCGAGCGCTGTTTTCTGTCCTGGAGCGTATTCACTACGATGTGGATCGCTTGTTTTGCGCGGCTCATTGCGCGATTTTCCTCGCTTTGCTAGGACGTAGCGGCGAATCCGCGCCACTCGTGCGCGAGGCGCTCGACCTCGTCGAGCGCGTCGAACCACGAGGCGTTTATCGCCTTCGCGTGATTGCAGTCGCGCGGATGATCTGCTCGATCGCCGCGGCGATCGCGGGACGTACCACGCACGCGGGAAAGATCGCGCGGCGAATCGAGCGTCGCGTTGATGAAGTTACGACCCTATGCGGGGAAACGGCGGATGCCTTTATCGCGGGTCGCCGACGGGTTTTCTCGGATGGCGCGGCACAATTGTCGAGTGCCGCTTCCGAGTTCTCTGCCCTCGGTTACGTCGAGATAGCGAAACTTCTCGAAGCGTCGGCCGCTGGGCTTCACGATCTCTTTACCGGCGATCCTTCAGGGCCGTTAACCCGCGCCGAGCAGGACGTCCTTCGCCGTCTTGCGGCAGGCTCGACACCGAAAGAGATTGCCGCGGCCGGCGGCCGTAGCATATATACGATCCAGGCCCATATTGCGAATTCGATCGCAAAACTTGGGTGCCACGGCCGACACGAAGCGGTCGCACTTGCCCAGCGAAGAGGTCTATTGGGTTAGAATAGCCTAGTTAGTTTTAACTAGGGTGCCGCAGGTCACTTCCAAGTAGGCTAGATTCAGGTCTCCAGCTCGCTTTGGAAGGTCGAAAATGCTGACTGTAGCGGTATTCGTAGCGATTCTCGCCTTGATTCTCCCTCCAATCCCAATCGGGTAGGGCAACTTCAATGCAAGACCACCAAACTGCGGCTTTTCTGGTTCTTGGCAGCCAGCTCTCGTGCGACCGCGAGTCGATTATTCGAACCGCGACGCTTGACGTTCGCGACGGAGATGCGTTCCCGACCCGCGAGCTCGCCGAAGCCGTCGAAATTCTGGTCGACGCATATACCCTTTCGCTGACGCTAGGCCGGCTCACCGGAGTGGCGGCCTGGGCGCAGCGTTATGCCTGCGAGTTCGGGCGAGTAGGCGCGCTCGACCTAGCCGCCGCGGTGTCGCGGGCAATCGCGTTCACCGCAGCGGCCTACGATGTAGATCTGCCGCGCCTCCACGCCTTTTTGCGCGGGGTCGATGCGGAAGTCTCGCGCTGCGGCCTCGAACCTGGCCCTGCAGACGAGAATCCGGCCGCGAAAACCGCGGAGGTGCTCCTCGCGATGCTGGCCGCCCGCGATCCCCAGGCCGTCGCGCACGCCCGAGCGGTAGCGAGCTGGAGCCGGCGTCTCTGCGCCCAGATCGAGCTCTCCGTTGAAGCGACCGAGTTCGTATCTCTGTGCGCGCTGCTGCACGACATCGGCACGATCTCGACCCCCGAAGCCATTCTCAATTGCCGCGGTGCCCTGAGCGGAGTCGAAACTGCGATCGTTCGCGATCACGCAGCGGCCGGCGAGCGCATCTTGCGGGGTATTCCCGAACTCGACCGCTGCGCCGACGTCGTTCGTTCGCACCACGAACGCTGGGACGGCGCCGGTTATCCGGACGGCATCTCCGGCACGAACGTACCGGTCGAGGCACGCATTATCGCCGTCGCCGACGGATTTCACGCAATGATCAGCGAGCGCCCGCAGCGCGTTCCGATCGCTCCGCGTGTCGCACTGGACATCGTGGCCGGCGGCCGCGGGACCCAATGGGACCCGTCGATCGTCGACGCCCTCCACGCCATGTTCCACCACGCCCGCCCCGAGCCGGTCCGGCAAACAGTTTCCTCCGCTTAACCGTCTGAGCGCAGGAAAGCATCCCGGGTGTGGGCAGAGGCGCCGCTTCAATGCGGCGCCTCTTCGGTTTTTTCCGGGCTCAGAAATACAAGGCCACCCATATGGCACTTTAAGGTGGCAGACTCGCAGCATGAACGAGTATCTGATCGGGGCAGGGGCGCTCCTGACGGCGGGTCCGGAATCCTCGATCGCGGGAGCAACCCTTCACGCGCAGACCGACGCGCTGCTGGCCGGCCAGGTTCGAGCCGCCCTGGTCGACTTTGAAGCAGCCGATGCGCGGGAGCTCTCCCGGATCGTCATCATGGCCACGGGCTGGCGGCGCGCCCGCTTCGATGCCGAGGTCATCCAACCGCTTACCAACCGGCGCGAGTGCTCGCTGGCCGACGTGATCGCTGCCCTGGCGAGCGCGACCGGAGAATCCGAGGTCCATCTGTTTGCTCGGTGGCTGCCCGGCGCCGCCATGGCGGAGGACCTGCGCCGGCGTGGCGTCGGCCTCGTCGCGCACCCGCTAGAGACGATCGATCAGGCCGCGCTGGTCACCGGTCAGCGGTTCGCCCGATGGAAATCTGCGCTGCGGGCCGCCTGATTCAGCCCCCTCCAAGGGTGAGAGCCCAGGATTCACCGTAGTGATGTACACTATGCCGAACTCCCGGGTTGCCGTCATCGACGACGACCGTATGGTCCGCGAGATGCTCGAGCTCGGGCTTTCCCGCGAAGGATATGAGGTCAGAACCGCAAGCGATGGCCATGCCGCGCTCGATCTGATCCGCGCTTTCGATCCCGAAGTGATCGTCCTCGACATCATGATGCCGCGGATCGACGGCATCACGCTGTTGCCGATGCTCCGCGAGATCACGCAGGCACCGATTCTGATGCTCACGGCAAAAGGCGGGACCGACGACAAGGTCAAGACGCTCAGCGCCGGAGCCGACGACTACCTGGTTAAACCGTTCGTCTTCGAAGAGCTGATCGCGCGTTTACACGCCAAGCTGCGCCGGCCACAGTTAATCGAAGAAAGCGTCCTTCGCTGGCGCGACGTCTCGATTAATCCCGCGACGCGCGAAGCGTGGCGCGGCCGCGACAGCCTCGAGTTCACGCAGCGTGAATTCGACCTGCTTCAAGTATTCATGCGCGATCCCCGTCGCGTATTCAGCAAGGACCATTTGCTAGAAATCGTCTGGGGCCACGATTTCGAAGGCGGCCCGAACATCGTCGAAACGTACATCTCGTACTTACGAGCCAAGATCGACCGCCCCGGCGAACCTGGCTCGTTCATTCGCACGGTTCGTGGCGTTGGTTACGGGCTCTCGCAATAATCTGGCCGGCGCGGAGCCGAAGAAGCCGAAGCAAAAGCAGAACTCACTTGCAACGCGTTTATCCGCGCTGTACGTGACCCTGCTCGGAATCACGATCGTCCTCGTTATCCTTGCCTCGTCGATTGCGTTGGTGCTTCAGCTCTATTCGTACAGCTCGGATATCATGGTAGCCAAACACGCCGAAGCACGCTTTCTGGCAGATTTCTATCAGCGTCAAGGCCAAGCATTCGCGCAAGCCGCGCCGCAAATCGTCTCGCAACTCTCCGGCATCGGTTTGCGCGTAACGGTCTTCGATGAGAAGGGACACTTCCTCTCGGGCGACCGGACGCTGCGCCCGCGAACGCTGGACCGCATCATAGAAGAAGGGCCGCTGCCGCCGCGCGTGCCGCCCACGGCGGACTTCTTAAAAAGCCTGCCCGACACCGGTCACGAGGTGCCGCCGCTCACGCAGGTCCACGGCGGCTTCGTTGCATTTGCGGCTTCTCCGGCGCTGCTGCTCGTCTCGCTTGGGCCGTACTGGCGTATCGTCATCACGATCGCGATCATCGCCATTCTGCTGTCGTGGTTCATGGGCCGTCTCTTCGCCGGCCAGGCCTTGCAGCCGATCAACGAAGTAACGGAATCCTTACGGGCCCTCGCCGGCGGCGACTACACGCAGCGCCGCTTCATCATGGAGAGCGGTGACGAAGTCGCCTCGCTCACCGAAGCGTACAACGACGCGGTCAGCGGCGTCGCGATCGCTATGGAAGAGCGTAAACGCGCCGAGGAGCGTATGCGCCAATTCGCGGCCGACGCCGGGCACGAACTGCGGACGCCCCTGACGGTCATCGGCGGCTATATCGACGTTCTGCGCCGCGGAGCGGTCGAGGAACCGAAGATCGCGCGCCAGATTCTCGCGACCATGTCGATCGAGAAAGAGCACATGCGTGGTCTGATCGACCGGCTGATGCGCTTGGCGCGCATGGATGCAGAAACGCAGCCCGCCGCCGAAGAGATCGACGTCGCCGAACTGCTGCGCAATCAGGTCGATGCCGCGCGCCGCCTCGACGACCGGCGCGTCGTCGACTACAGCGTCGAAGGCGCGAACACGATCGTTGCGGATCGCAGCGAAATTGGTGAAGCCCTCTGGAACATCGTTGAGAACGCGCTCAAGTACGCACCGGAGGCACCCATCCACTTACGTGCTATCCGCAATAACGGTCACACCGTCATCAGCGTGCGTGACGAAGGCCCCGGCATGACCGAACCCGAGCGGCTGCATGCTTTCGAGCGATTCTATCGCGGCGATCAGCGCGGCGAGATCACCGGCGCCGGCCTCGGCTTAGCGATCGCAAAGCGCGTCGTGGAACGCGCCGGCGGTGAAATCGCCATCGACAGCGCTCCTGGGCAGGGTACCGCCGTCGTAATCACACTCTAGTCTAAGGCTGATTTGTTTCAACGAACTATGCGCCGAAGTATAGCGACGATTCTCGCTGCAACGATCTTTTTCGCCGTCCTTCCGCAGGCGGCGTTTTCGCAGTCCGACTCGGGCGAGATCGCGATCACCGTCGTCGACGCAACGACCAAGGCGCCGATCGCGCTCGCGCGCGTTTTACTCGATGGCGCCGTCATTATTTCGGAACAGACCAGCAGCGCGGGCGAAGTTCATTTCACCGACGTACCGGACGGAATCTATCGCGCGCGGATCGTGAAGCGCGGGTACACGAGCCTCACGTCGGCATCGTTTGAGGTGCTCGACGGACGGCTCGTGAACGTCAGCTTCTCGCTGGTCGCGGACAACGGCGGTCTGAAAGTCATCGGCAGCGTGGCCGTGAAGGCGTCGGCAACGATCTCCTCGACCAGCATCAGCGAGAACTCGCCGCAGCGCCGCCTATCGGACGACCTCGCGGGCGCCCTCAACAAACTCTCCGGCGTCAGCGTCTCGACCTCCGACGATTCGACCGATGCGACCCAGACGATTTCGCTCGAAGGCCACGACGCGAGTCAAACCGCGCTGACGCTGGACGGCATTCCGCTCAACGCTCCCGGCACTGCGGGCAACTTGCGCGGCTTCGCAACCGACCTCTTCTCGGGCGCGAGCGTGCACCAAGGCGCGACGATCGGCGGACTCGGCGGTTCGGTCAACTTCTCGACGCTGCAGCCGACGCTGAGCTTCATCTCGCAGGTGGCCGCTACGGTCGGCAGCAACGGCCGTTACAACTATTCGCTCGCCGAAACCGGCTCGTTCGGCAAGCTCGGCATGGCGGTGCAGACCGTCTATCGCGCCGTTCCAAGCCTGATAGACGGCATGTATTTCCAAGATGCGAGCGGTCTCGCATACGATCACGACGGCGACAGCGAGACGCAAGGAAATCTCGTTAAACTGCGCTACCAGTTCAGCGATTCGCAGACGCTCACGGCCTCGTTCTTGAACTCAATCCGCAATACGGACGTCGCCTGCCTGCGTTACGAAGGGCCTCCGGCGCTCCCGTGCGGCGTCGGCCCCAACAATACCAACGACGGCAGCGTCCAACTCTACTCGCTCACCGACAACGCGCTGCTCGGCGCTACGGAGGTCCAAGCGTCGATCTATTCGTCGACTACCACGAATCTGCTGGATGAAGAAGATCGTTTGGTCTATCTCGTTCCGGATCCCACGGGATTCGGCGGAACGTCGAAGAGCCGTGGCTTTACGATCAACGCGACGCTTCCCGCTAAGGAAAAACACACGCTCTCGATTCAGGCATACGCAACCGCCGCGCAGAGCGAGTCGACGCCGCTTGTACCGGAAGCCATTCCGTATTATACGGGATCGTTTAACACGAGTTATGAGGCGCTCACGCTCACGGATACGATCCATTCCAGCGATAAGCTCACACTTGCCGAATCGTTCGGCATCAGCGCTGCTACCGGTTCGGGCGGACCGACCGCTCTCGGAAGCCTCGCGGCAACGTGGCGTCCGGACTCCAAGGACACGTATAACGCATCCTATTCCGTCGGGGGCGTCGCGGCCACCGCGGGACACTCCACGATCCTAACCGATCCCGCCTCGCTGCGCTTCAACTGCAACGGCACCATCAAGCCGTCGGACGACGCCGCATACGGTAACGCGCCAGGTGACGAACCCGGACCGAGTTCGTCGATCTCGTATCGCGTGGGATATACGCACGCAATTCACGGCGGCAGCATGTCGCTGCAGCTCTACGATCAGATCCAAGCCGGCGTTCTGCTGCCGATTCAGGTCAACGGTTCGGCACTCCCGCCCGGCATTTACCCCGAGGGATATCTCGCGCAAGTTGCGGCGATCTATAACTCGCCGGCGGGTTGCGGGCAGGCACCGGGTACGCCGTTTTCGGCGGAGCAGCTCTACTTCTCGACGCCGATCAGCGGCGTCAAGCGCATCTATCAAGGCGGCGAGCTGACCGGATACGCGACGTTCGGCGATCTCGTCGTGCAGCCGTACTACAACGTCACCGTGTCGAAAGCGATTTCGGATTCGCCCTACTTCACCAATCCGCTCTCGATCACGATCTCGGGCAACCAGCTCCCCAACGTGCCGTTGCAGAAAGCCGGCGTCGTCTTCGACTATAAAGCGCCGCGCTCCATCCTCGAGTACCTCGCCGATGCGCAGTACACCGCAGGAAACAACCCCAACAATCTTCCCGCCTACACGACGTTCGATGCGGGCGTGACCGCGACGCTCGCGCGCGGCACGCTGACGTTTGCGGCTAGCAACATCACAAATACGTACGCCGGGATCTTCGCGAGCCCGATTTACGCGGTGCCGTATATGACGCTGGGCGGCGCAACGGTTCCGACGGTCGCGCGCCCGCTCACGCCGCGCACGTTCTCGGTGACCTACGGCGTGAAGTTCGGTCAAGGCGTCCCCTCGACGCAAACCGGCTCGGCGTTTAACGTCCCGCGCGGCGCCGGCGGCGGCCGCGGCGGTGAGGGCCGCGGCAGCGATGCGAACGCTCCATCCGGCGGCAACACGCAGGGCGGCGGCGGTTTCCGCAACGCGTTCTCGCCGCTCCCGACGTCGCCGCCGGCGAATCCGCTCGACGTTTCGACGGACGCGCAGCGGTGCAGCACCGAGAATGCCGCGCAAGCGCAGTCGCTTTCGTCCGAGCTGAAAGCGTTCGTCGCGCAGATCGAAGCGGCGAAGACGGCGGCCGGCTATCCCGCGACCGTGTCTTCGCCGGTGTTGGCGGATGCGACGGTCACCTATCACGGACTGGGCGATACCTATGCCCTCACGATCGTACCGAAGGGTACGAACCGGATGCGCGCGCTCGCGGGCTGTTTCGCACTGCACATCGCGCGCGCCGACGACGTAACCGCGCGCAAGCTTTACGCTCCGGCGAGCACGCTGTTCTTCGTTCCGCAAATAATCTTCACGCCGTCGGTCGGATTGTATTTCGTCGCTCGCCAAGCGGCGGCCGGTCAGGAACAGTTCCGCGTCTACGCACTCCCGAGTGCGCCGCCGAAGGATCCGTTCGAAGTGCGTACGGCGACGACGTGCGTTGGCGACGCAAAGAATATCGCTACGCAAGCGCTCACCGAGCTGCGCGCATACTTCGCCGCGCCGGTTGTAGGATCGACGAAAGCGCCGAGTTTCACGATCACGCCGCATACGTCGGCCGGAGGCACGTGGTACGAACTCGATCCCGGCGATCCGTCGGTCATCGGCGCTTTGTTGCAATGCGGGCGGGTCGCAACCGCGACGACCGACGACCTCGCGAAGCGCGGTTTCGACGGTAAGCCGGTTCCGGAAATGAACTATGCAGCCCCTCTCGGGCTGTACTTCCTGCGACCGGCCCGCTCGCCGGGCCAAGGCAACGGCCGGGGCGGCAACGCGGGTCCGACTCCTCCACCGTAGGCCAATTGGCACATAAAATTGTGGGCAAGCAACAAAGCGGACCCATCCTTACGATACCGCTTACGGAAAGCTTATTTCTCCTTAATAAAGCCTCGCACGTATGAGCAAGGCAAGCCTGTAATCTAGGGCTATGAAAACGCATCTTGAGAATCGCTCAGGCGATCGCCGTTCGGAAGACCGCCGCCGCGTGCTTACCGCCGGCCAAAAGGTACATTTGGGATGGATGCTTTCGGAGGAACGCCGTAAAGGCGAACGCCGCGAAAACGAGCGCCGGAGCTACTAACTCTCGTTCCTAGTACTCCTGGGCGCGGCCCTGTGACCGCGCGAGGTCGACCATCTCACGCATGCGCGGATGGTCGCCCGGTATCGTGGCGACCCAGGGCTCGAAGCGCGGAACCGGTTCGCCGGTGCGAAAGAGGAAGTACCAGACGTTCATGTCGCCCATGAAGGCGAAACGTTTCTTCATGTCCTTCGCGAGCACCGGATAACTTTCGAACGATCGCAGGTATGCTCGCAGCGTCCCAAATTCGCGCTCGGTTTCGACGAGCGTCCCCGCATTCGCGATCGTCGCTCGGACCTTGCGCTGCATGCGCAGAATTCCCGGCGTCTCGAGCACGCGCTCGACGTCAAACTCGTTGAACTGCGCAACCGTAACCGGATCGAATCCCGCAAAAGCCTCGCGGTATGCGTCCCAATTCGACGCGATTTGCTTCCACGCGACGCCCGCCTGAAATACGGCGCGCGTCATCACCTCGAAGTAGCCGGCCAAATCCTTCGGCTCGGCGACCTCCGGAATCACGGCGCGTTGCGCGTTGCGTCGAGGGCGATTGCCGTCATCATCGCGACGCCGTTCGGCAGCGCGCTCTCGTCGATGTCGAAAAGACTCGAATGGTGTGGATGCGCCGACGACGGACCGCCCTGCACGCCGAGCGTATAGAAACACGCCGGAACGCGCTGGGCGTAATACGAGAAGTCCTCGGCCCCCATGAGCTTCGCGACCTCGATAACGCGCTCGTCACCGACGACGGTCCGAGCGAGCGCGCTCGCATAGGCGGTCTGCGCCGGATCGTTCGCCGTCACCGGATAGCGGTGAAGGTACGTGAAGTCGTAGGTGGCGCCGGCCGCGTCGCAGCAAGCGCCGAGCACGCGCTCGATGCGCTGCGGCATCTGCGTGCGTACGTCCTCGTTGAACGCGCGAACGGTTCCAAGCATGCGGCACGTGCGCGGGATCACGTTATGAATGGTTCCGCCGTGAATCGAGCCGATCGATACGACCGCCGGCTCGAGCGGATCGATCTGCCGCGAGACGATCTGCTGCAGCGACGTGATAAAGCTCGCCGCCGTGTAGATCGGGTCGATGGCGTCGTGCGGGGCCGAACCGTGTCCGCCGACGCCGATCACGTCGATCTCGATCGAGTCGCTCGATGCGTACATCGGACCTTCGCGAAAGCCAAGTACGCCGGTCGGATATTTCGAAGAAAGGTGCAATCCGTAGGCGCGTTCGATCCCAAAGCGCTCGAAAAGACCGTCCTCGATCATGGCCAGAGCGCCGCCTTGCCCCTCCTCGGCCGGTTGGAAAACCAAGCAGAGCGTGCCGGCAAGCTCGTCCTTTCGGTCGGCGATCAGCGCGGCGGCACCGAGCAGAATCGCGACGTGGCCGTCGTGCCCGCACGCGTGCATGCGTCCGTCGAACTGCGAGCGATAGGTATGGTCGCCCTCTTCCAGGATCGGCAATGCGTCCATATCGGCGCGCAGCATGATCGTACGCCCGGGCTTGCTGCCGCGTAAAACGCCGACGACGCCGGTGCGGCCGATGGATTCGTGGACGTCGTACCCGAGATGGCGCAGGCGCGCGGCAACGACCGACGCGGTGCGATGCTCTTCGAAGCCCAGCTCGGGGTGCATATGCAGGTCGCGCCGGATCAAGATGACCTCGTCGGCGAGACGTTCGGGGATTTCAATAGTAGGCGGCATTGAAGTCCCCCTTGTTCGCCGCGCGCCCCGTTCCGCTCCCCGCTTGGTGGGCTTAAACTCGCGGATTTTGGGAGGGACTCATTCAGAGTTGGTCGCATGAGCGGGCAGACCACGCCACGGGGTAGGCCGCCATGACAAAAACCGAGCTCTTTACTGAGTACGCGTCGTATCACTCGGATCGCCGCAATCGGATTTGCCATGTTATCGGGATCCCGCTGATCGTCTTGGGCATCCTCGGTCTCATGTCGATGGTTCGACTCGGGCCCGTGGACCTCGCGATGGTCGCCGCCGTGGCAACCCTCATCTACTACGCCGCGATCGACGTGCGCGGCGCCGTAATCTCGCTCGTCGTCTTCATCGTCCTTTATCTAGTGGCGGTACGGCTTACGTGGGAAGTCAACTTAGGCGCATTCGTCCTAGGCTGGGTCTTTCAGCTCATCGGCCACCGTTTCGAAGGCACCAAGCCGAAGTTTTTAGAGAATCTGATCTATCTTTTGATCGGACCGCTCTATATCTTCGAAGAAGTTCTCGGAGCTATCGTCCGTCCGAAACACGTCAACCAATAACCGCACTTATTGAAGGAGATCTCTAGGCTCGTGTACGCCGATGAAATGCTCAACTGTGTCGACTGCGGCCGGCAGTTCGTCTTTAGCTCGGGCGAACAAGAATTCTACGCACAAAAGGGCTTCCAAAACAAACCGAACCGGTGTCCCGATTGCCGCCAAGCGCGCAAGGCCATGCGTTCTGGAAGCGGCGCCAATGGCGGCGGGGGCGGGGGCGGGCGGCGATCGCGGCGGACGTCCGCGCGAAATGTTCACCGCAACCTGCAGCAACTGCGGCGGGACCGCCGAGGTTCCGTTCAATCCTCGCGGCGACAAACCAGTCTACTGCCGCGATTGCTTCGCCTCGAGACCAAGCTATCGGTAGTTCTCAGGAACGGCGCTGCCTTTGTCATCCTGAGCCCTTCGACAAGCTCAGGACAGGCAAGTCGAAGGACCGCTACCCAAGTCCCGCTAGGGGAAACCAAAAGAAAGCGGCTCGCCAAGGCGAGCCGCTTTCGTCTTTAGGAAAACGTGATGACCGGCTGAAGTTTAGTAGCGGTCCTTCGACTACGCTCACTGCGTTCGCTACACTCAGGATGACAGCGGCTTCTTCTGGGTCGCGAGCGAGACCACGACCATCACTGCGGCGTTTGCGATCAATGCGATGAAGCCGGTGTTGACGCCGCCGAGTGAAAGCTGCGCGTTTGCGAGATACACCGCGATGGAAAGCCCGACGAGCAGTCCCGCGGCGACACCCCAAACGTTGGCCTTCGGCCAGATCAGCGCCGCGAACACGCCCGGCGCGAACTGGGTGATGCCGTTGTAGTAGATCAGCAGCAGTTCGCCGATCGTCTTCGGTTCTTCGATCCACAGAATTAGCGCCAAGGCCGCAACGACGATCACCAGGATGCGCGTAGCCCACGTCCGGGCGCGGTCGCTCGTCGCAATCCCGAATCCATCGCCCAACACGTTCTTCGAAAACACGCCGGCCGCGGCGAGCAGAAGTGCGGAGGAGGGGATAAGCGCAGCCAGCGTTCCCGCGCCCGCGACCGCACCCATCACCCACGGCGGATAGTAGTGCTGCACCACCAACAAGAACGAATCGTCGACGGCGGTCCCCTTGAGGCCCGGCACGATCAGCAGCGCCGAGAATCCGGCGAAGAAAACCAACAACAACACCAAGCTGTAGAACGGCAGCAGCATCGCGTTACGGCGCAGCACGTCTCCGCTGCGGGCGCTATAAATGGCGTTGAACGACGCCGGGCTCATGTAAAACCCGATTGCCGTTAAGAGCACCGTAGAAACGTACCAAATCGTGCCCTTCGGCGCGCTTCCGGGTACGAGCGTGAGCATGTTCGGATGCGCCTTGAGCAGTTGATCGAACATCGCCGCATGCGAACCGAAGAACGCGATCGGGATTGCAATCCCGGCGAAGATTACGGCGCCGAGAACCAACGCATCTTTCGCGATGCTCGCCCAGGCCGTGCCGCGCAGCCCGGCGGTAAAGACGAACAGTGCGATGGCGATGAAGGCGACACCGACTGCCCACGTCGCATTCACGACGCCGTATCCGGCGATCGTGAGCAGATGTTGGAGACCCGAAAGCTGCAGCGTGACGTACGGGACGAGAAGGAAAAACTGCAGCACCCCGACGGCCACGCCCAGCGCGCGGCTCTTGAAGCGGTCGACGAAGAAGTCGGGCGCGGTCAACAGCCCGCGTTCGGTCGCGATCTTCCAGATCGCCGGCAGCAAAAAGTACGCGATGACGTATCCGCACGTGCCGTACGCCAAAATATAGTAAGCCGGCGCACCGAATCCGTACGCCCATCCGGCGGCACCGAGAAATGTGAAGCTGGTGTAGATCTCGCCCGCGAGCAGCACCCACAGAAAGAACGTGCCGAAAGATCGGCCTCCCACCAAATACTGCTGGGGGTCCATCTTCAGGCGCCGGATGCTCAGCAGCGCAAAGGCGATGGTGCCGAAAAGTATTACCGCGACGATGGTAAGGGCGACGGCCGGGGCGCTCACCAGCGCTTCTCCACCCGGCCGATGCCCCAAAGAAATGCCGGCGTCAGCACGACCCACGCCGTCAGCCAAAACAGGATGAACGGCAGGCCCAGCACGCGCGGGTCGACGCGGTTCACGAACGGCACGGCAATCGTCAGCGCCGCGATGGGAATGCCAGCCAGCACGAACCGCAATGAGGCCATCGCCCCTTAGTAGTATATGGCTCGGGTGGAAACCTACGACGCAGTCATCATCGGTGCCGGCCACAATGGCCTGGCGTGCGCGGCGCTCCTAGCCAAGGCCGGCTATTCGGTCGCCGTCTTCGAACGAGCCGACCGGATCGGCGGGGCCACCGTCAGCGTTACGGACGTCTGGCCCGGCTATACGCTTTCGGCCGCGTCGTACGTCTGCAGTTTGCTCGACCCCTGGCTCGTCGACGAACTGGAGTTATGCGCGCACGGTTTCGATTTCTATCGCAAAGACCCGTACGCGTTCACGCCGCTCGAAGACGGACGTTCGCTGCTGTTCGGCAGCGATGCAGCGGCCAACGCTCGCGAGATCGAGAAGTTCGATCCGCGAGACGTCGAGGGTTTCGCCGCCTATGGCGAGCGGACCGAACGCGCCGGACGCGCACTCTTCGATTCGTTCTCGGATGAAGAGCCGAGTTTCGATCGCTTCGACCTCGATACGCAGGCGCTGCTGCGTGGCTCGGCGGCCGAACTGGTCGAAAAGTACGTGCGTACCCCGGTCATTCAAGCCGAACTGGTCAATGACGGGCTGATCGGAACCAACTTGGGCCCGCGCGATGCCGGTACCGGGTACGTGCTCGCGCACCATCTCGCCGGACGCGTGCTTGGCGTGCAGGGCGCCTGGGCATTCGTGCGCGGCGGTATGGGCGCGGTTTCGGGGGCGATTGCTGCGGCCGCGCGCCAGTACGGCGCGCAAATCTTCGCCGACGCGCGCGTGGAACGCGTCCTCACGTTCGGCGGCCGGGCGATCGGCGTGATGCTGGACGACGGTCGCGAAATTAGCGCGCAAGCGGTCGCCTCCAACGCACACCCGCGCACGACGTTCATCGATTTGCTGGATGCGGGGACGCTCGAGCCGGCGTTCGTCCGCAAAGTGCTCGAGTGGAAAACCAACGGTCCGTCGCTGAAACTCAATCTCGCGCTCGGCGAGCTGCCCAACTTCACCAGCCGTCCCGGCACGAACCCGCAACCGCATCATCGGGCGACGATCCACGTCGCCACGTCGATCGACTACCTGCAAAAAGCGTACCAGGACGCGGCGGACGGCGGCGAGAGCGAGGCACCGCTCGTAGAGTGCTTTTTGCAAACGCCGACGGATCCGTCGCTGGCTCCGCCGGGCAAACACATCCTCTCCGTTTTCGCGCAATACTTCCCGTTCGACCGGCCGGGCGGTTGGAGCGAGGCAAAACGCGAGGCCGCTGCCGATAAGATCGTCGCGATTCTCGGTCGCTTGGCACCGAATCTTCCGAACGCGATCGAGCATCGCCAAGTGCTCGCCGCGCCCGATTTGGAAAACCGCTTCGGGCTTGTCGGCGGACACATCTTTCATGGCGAGCTGCTGCCGGGCCAAATCTACGAGGATCGTTTCGCGACGCGCACGCCGGTCGATCGCATGTACCTGTGTGGTTCGGGCGCGCACCCGGGCGGCTGCGTGACTGGATTTCCCGGCAAGCGAGCGGCGTTCGCGATTCAAAAAGACCTCGCTGCGGAGCGGGCGGAGTAAGCCCATCGGCCGCGAAAGGCGGCCGAATGCGCAATGAATTATTAGCCGACGGCGTCGAGCAGTACATCGTCAATACGACCGTTCGCGAGAATCCGGTGCTCGCGGAACTGCACGCCGAAACGGCGACGATGCCGGGTGCCGGCATGCAGATCGGCTCCGATCAGGGCCAGTTCATGGGGTTGCTCGCACGCGCCATCGGCGCGAAACGCTATCTCGAGATCGGCGTCTTCACCGGGTACAGCTCGCTCGCGATGGCTCTCGCGCTGCCGGACGACGGCCGCGTCGTCGCCTGCGACGTCAGCGAGGAGTACACGTCGGTCGCCAAGCGCTACTGGCAGAAAGCCGGCGTCGAGAAGAAGATGGATTTGCGATTAGGACCTGCCGTCGCCACCCTCGACAAGATGATCGCGGACAAGGTCGAGCCGTTCGACATCGCATTCATCGACGCGGATAAAGCGAACTACGACGCGTACTACGAGCGCTGCTTGCAGCTCGTGCGGACCGGCGGCCTGATCCTCTGCGACAACATGCTGTGGAGCGGCCGTGTGGTCCACAAAAACGAGCACGATGAAGACACCGACGCGTTGCGCGCGCTCAACGCGAAAGCCGGCAGGGATGAACGCGTCGACGTTGCGCTGTTATCGGTCGGCGACGGAATCCTCATCGCCCGCAAACGTTGACCGCATTCGATCGAGCGCTACGAAACCGGCGAGCATACGCCGTACTTCTGGGTTCGATTTTGGCAACGTCGGTTGCTGGTTGCAGCGGTCGAGTAGAACCGCCGGCTGTTTCAGCTGTTTCAACGGAAGCGCCGAAAGGGTGCGCGGATTTAGGCCGCTACGTTTCCGTCGGGGGTACCGCAGGCTTCAACGCACTCGTTAACCCTGGTTTCACCACGGCTCTTCTTGCGGCGGGTCACGTGCGGCTCTACGAACACGGCGTGGCGGTCGCGTCCGCGATTGCAGACAGCCCGCCCTCGAATCCGTATTCCATACTCAATGCGATTGAAGCGGTGTTTAGCGGAACCGGACGGGGTGAGGCCGAGCTGGGGTTGGTCGGCTCGAATTACTTCACGCTTCCGGCCCGCATCTATCCGCAATACTATCGATATCAGTACCTGAAGAGCGGTCTCAATCCCAACGCAGCCAACGTCAACGTTCCGTTCAAGCCGCCATCGGCAATAACTTTTAGTCCGGCGAACGTACGCGCCTGGAAGATGTGGGTGCGTGCAGGGAAGTCGGCGGGTATCGCAACCATGGCCCCGATCGTCGCGCCAAACGCCAAGTGGGAGCGAGGCGACCCACTCTTACCGCCCACGCGCGGCGAGTACTACGACCTGAACAGTACGTTCTATAGATTGTCCCGGTTTGAAGCGTCGTACGGCGGCGGAATTGCGTTGGACTCTCCGCCAAGGTTCTTTCTAACCGGCGGAAGCGGGCCCGGCTACCAAGGGTTTATCGAGCAAACAATCCGATGGGGAAACGCCCACGGCATGCGAACCACCGTCTTGGTATCTCCATACTCAGGACGCGGCAGCTTCACCGAAGACACCGAGAGATTCGTAAGGACCTTAACGAGTCACAACGCGGTACCCAGCGAATGGGCCGTCGACGATTACGAAAATACAAACGCCAGTGATGCAGGTGCCATGGGACCCGACACGCTCGTCAACACGAGTACGAACGTTGCCCTGTGGCTGGCTTCCAACGCACCGGTCTACGCGCACGGAATAGTCTGTTATCCAAACGGCGGTGTCCTCATCGCCCGGCGCTAGTCCTCGGCGCGCTTTCGAGAAACTGTAGTAACGCCGACATCGTTTGCTCGGGCTGTTCTTCCATGAGCCAATGGCCGCTGTTCTTCACAATGACCACGGTCACGTCCGGCGCGATCGTGCGGACCTGTTCGCCGAGCGCGACCCCGTTCGCGTGGTCGCCGCCGATTGCGAGCACCGGTATTCCGAGCTGCGTAGCGCCGAGCACGGCGAATTCTTTCGCCGTCGTGAGAAAAGCTTCGAAGTACGCGAACCCGGCGGCCATGCGCCCGGGCCGCGCGTACGCCGCAGCGTACGCCTTCCGTTCTTTCTCTGGAATCGAGTGCTTCGGATCGGCCGCAAAGTCGTTCCAAAAATGCTCGAAGTACAGTCGCTCGCGCCCCGTGACCAGCGCTACCGGCGTCGGACCATAGAAGCGGAAGTGCCACGCGGCAGCGTCGTTGTAGATCGGCTCCCAGCCGGCGATACCCGGCAGGAACGCATCCATAAGTGCGAGTTTCTGCACTTCGTCGCGGTACGTTGCGGCGTATGCGTACGCGACCATAAGGCCGATGTCGTGGCCGACGACCGTGACCTTGCTGAAGCCGAGAGCGCGTACGGCGTCGCGAATCCGTTTGGCGGACGAAACCATGTCGATGCCGTCTGCCGGAATCGACGAGTTGCCGATTCCGGGAAGATCCGGTACGACGACGGTGAAACGCGAGGCGAGTTTGGCCGCAAGCGGCTTCCACATCCGCGAATCTTCGGCATAGCCGTGCAGGAGCACGATCACCGGTCCGTGGCCGCCAACGGTAACGCTGACGGTCGCGCCATCGAGAGCAATCTCTTTCGTTGTAAGCTCTGGGTGCTTCACGCGTCCCCCTTCGCGCTTAGGAAAAACAGACCCGTCGGCCTGCGTAGTCGATGCCCAGCTGATGGACCGTGCTCAGATTCGTCTGGAGCATGCCGTCGAAACCGGCCGGCGGCGTCGCCGACGAGCAGAGCTGCACGAATGCCGCCGGGACGTCGTCAAAGAACGCGGCCATCGCACTCTTCCCGCAAGAAAGAACGCTCTGCCCCGCCTGGGACCCCACGCTTATTTGCGGCACGAGCGGGTGAGCGAGCTTGGTCAGCGCACCGTTCCACAATATTCCGCCCCCGGACATTCCGGAATCGAGAACGACGTTCGACAGCGGCGTGCCGTTGATCAGCACGGTCGAAACTGGAACGTGCGTGGTCAGATCGACGCGCAAACAGCGCATGTTATTCAAGCTGTATTCGGGCGGAAAGAGCGTTACCAACGAGCGATCTCGGTCGATCAGCGTTGGAAAGTGGAGGAAGAAGCCGTACCCGCAGAGCGCCTGCGCGTTGGACTGATTCGACGAAATAAGGACCGGCAGATCGTGCAGCGTGACGCCGCCGACGCCGAGCTGCGCGATGCTCGACGCGTGCCCGGTGTAGCGCAACCCGTCCGGTGAAATCTCATCGACGCTGCGCCCCGGCGCGATCCCGGCAATCGATGCGACTTCCTGGGATAGGAGCATCGTCGATGCGCCGGTATCCAGGACGCATTGCACTTGCACGCCGTTGATACTCACGGGGATCGTGGTCCGTGCGTGATCGGTCCCGGCGCTCAATACGATCGGCGCATTCTGCGCAAGCGCCGGGCCGCCGGTTCCCAGTGCGAGTGCGCAAACAAGGATGACGTGCCTGAATCCCAAAGCCTCTCCTCTCATGCGCATCACGACCATCGGCGGCGGACCCGCGGGCCTGTATTTTTCGATTTTGGCGAAACGCCGCTTCCCCGATTGGTCGATTCGCGTCGTCGAACGGAACCGCCCGCTCGACACGTTCGGCTGGGGCGTCGTCTTTTCGGATGCCACGCTGGACAATCTGCGCGCGGCCGACGAACCCACGCAGCGCGCGATCACCGACTCGTTCGCACACTGGGACGACATCGACGTGCACTTCAAAGGGCACACGATCACTTCCGGCGGCCACGGTTTCAGCGGCATAGCCCGCAAGCGCCTGCTGCAAATTCTACAGGAACGCGCGGCCGAGGTCGGCGTGGAGATGCAGTTCGAGACCGACGTCGCCGATATCGATGCCTACCGCGACGCCGACCTGCTGGTCGGCGCCGACGGCCTCAACAGCCGCGTCCGCTCGACGTACGCCGACGCCTTCGGCCCCAGCATCGACGTACGCCTCTGCCGTTTCGTTTGGCTGGGTACGACGCTGCCGCTCGATGCGTTTACGTTTATCTTCGAAAAGACCGAACACGGGTGGTTCACGGTTCACGCCTACCGATTTGATGAGAACACGAGCACGTTCATCGTCGAGTGCCGTGAGGAGACCTGGCTCGCGCACGGCCTCGATAAAGCGGGCACCCAAGAGACGATCGCATTCTGTGAGGACCTGTTCGGGGCGTACCTTCAGGGACACCGGCTGATGGCGAATTCGGCGCATCTGCGCGGCCGCGACTGGTTGAACTTTCCGCGCGTCAGCAACCGCACGTGGGTTCACGAGAACGTCGTGCTGATGGGCGACGCGGCGCACACCGCGCATTTCTCGGTTGGTTCCGGCACGAAGCTGGCGATGGAGGATGCGATCGGTCTTGCCGACGCCCTGACCAAGCATGCCTCGCTTCCGGTCGCACTTCAGGAGTATGAGGACGTTCGGTCGCTTGAAGTGCTCAAAATCCAGAACGCGGCACGCAACTCGACGGAGTGGTTCGAGAACGTGGCGCGCTACGCGAGCCTGCCGCCGGAGCAGTTTGCCTACAGTCTGCTCACGCGCAGCCAGCGAATCGGTCACGAAAACCTCCGCCTGCGCGATACAACGTATGTCGAGCGGGTCGAGCGTTGGTTTGCCGGCGGGACAGCGGTTCCGCCCATGTTTACGCCGATCCGCTTGCGCAATCTCGAATTGCGCAACCGCGTTGTCGTCTCTCCCATGGATATGTACAGCGCGGTCGACGGCATGCCCAACGACTTTCACCTGGTCCATTTGGGCAGCCGGGCGCTGGGCGGCGCCGGTCTGGTGTTCACCGAGATGACCTGCGTGACGCGCGACGGCCGCATCTCGCCGGGGTGCACCGGCATGTACGAGCCGGAGCACGTCGCCGCGTGGAAGCGCATCGTCGACTTCGTGCACGAGCGCAGCGGCGCCAAGATCTGCTTGCAGCTCGGGCATTCCGGGCCCAAAGGCTCGACCAAGCTCATGTGGGAGGGCATGGACGAACCGCTCGCCGACGGAAACTGGCCGGTGGTTGGTCCATCGGCGGTGCCGTACGCGCCGGCCAACCAAACCCCGCGCGAGCTGTCGCGCGCCGAGATGGACGAGATTCGCGACGCGTTCGTCCGTGCAACCGAGATGGGAATCGACGCCGGCTTCGATATGATCGAGTTGCACTGCGCGCATGGATACCTGCTGTCGTCGTTCATCACTCCGCTGCTCAACCACCGCACCGACGAGTACGGCGGGTCGCTCGAAAACCGTCTGCGTTATCCGTTGGAAGTATTCGGCGCGATGCGCGCGGTGTGGCCGGACGACCGACCGATGTCGGTGCGAATTTCCGCGACCGATTGGCACGAAGCCGGGATCACCGGCGACGACGCCGTGGAGATCGCCCGCGCGTTTAAGGCCGCAGGGGCCGATCTTATCGACGTTTCCACCGGCCAAACCTCACCGGATGCGAAGCCCGTGTACGGCCGCATGTTCCAGACGCCGTACGCGGATAAGATTCGCAACGAGATCGGCATCGCGACGATGGCGGTCGGCAACGTGACCGAGGGCGATCAAGTCAACGCCATCTTGGCCGCCGGCCGGGCCGACCTGGTTGCGCTCGGGCGGCCGCACCTCGCCGACCCAAGCTGGACGCTGCACGCCGCAGCGCAGCTCGGATATGCCGACGCGGAGTGGCCGGTGCAGTACGTTCCCGGAAAACAGCAGCTCGAACGCCTGATCGCGCGAGCGAAAGAAGGGTAGCATGTCCGAACGATTCGATATTGCCGGCAAGCACGCCGTGGTCACCGGCGGCGCACGCGGCATCGGCTTGGCGATTGCAACGGCGCTCGCCGCAGCCGGCGCGAAGGTCAGCGTGGTAAGCCGCTCGGCACTCGCAGCGGAAAACGCCGGCCAGTTCTTTCGCGCCGAGGCCGACGTTACCGACGAAGCGCAGATCGCCGCGGCGTTCGAGGCGTGTCGCGCCGCGAACGGACCGATTGCCATTCTCGTCAACAACTCGGGCATCGCCGAATCCGCTCCGCTCGCGCGTACCGGCCGCGCGATGTGGGACAATATCCTCGCGACCAACCTCACCGGCCCGTTTCTCTGCACGCAAGCGGCAATCCAAGACATGCTCATCGCCAAGTGGGGCCGCATCGTCAACATCGCGTCGATCGCAGGCCTGGGCGGCAGCGCGTACCTGACCGCGTATTGTTCCAGCAAGCACGGCGTGATCGGCCTCACGCGCGCGCTGGCCGAAGAGTTCAGGGACACCGGCATCACCGCAAACGCGATCTGTCCCGGATACACCGAAACCGACATGATGCGCAAAGCGATGGCGAACATCGTCAAGCACACCGGCGCGGACGAAACCCAAGCGCGCGACTACTTGGCCCAATCAAACCCCGGCGGCCGCATCGCAACGGTCGAAGAGGTCGCCGAGGCAGCAATCGATCTCGTCACCGGCGACCTCACCGGCGGCGCCGTCGTCATTCCCGGCGGAGAAGTCGTCTAAAACCCGTGTCATCCTGAGCGTAGCGCGAAGCGCGTAGTCGAAGGACAGCATCGAGGGTCCAGAGCGCAGCCGAAGGACCACAACCTATTGCTTGCCGCGAGCCCCTTTGGTAAACTTTAAGAGGCTATGAAACATCGGGTGTTGTTTCTCTCACTAGCATGTGCCGCTGCATTAGCCGCATGCCAAACCTCCGCGACCGTTCCGTCATTCGTTGCGAACGCTGCTCGATCCGATCGCGCGGGGACGACGCAAGCCTGGGGCTACTGTCTACTCCGACCCAGAAGGCAAACCACTCGCCAACGTCCGCGTGGAAATCGCCGCGTGGGCGCCGGTCCACGGCAAACTCCAGCCATCCCATCAAGTCGCGCGAACCAACGCCGCGGGCCGGTTCGCATTCACCGCGCCCAACGGCAAGTATCTCCTAACGATCGGCAGCGACGAAGCCTACACGCCGCCGCCCGGACTATCAAACCCCCGACCCGCTCACCTCAGTCGGCGACGATCCCGGCCTCCCCAACATGCACTGGCTCGCAACCGTACACGACACGATCGTCCTCAGCGGAGGCCACCAGCAAGTCAAAGCATCCGTACTTCCAAAACAAGCCTATGCCGGCAAAGCCGGCGGCCCATACAAATATGTGCGAGTACCGGCAATCGAGCAAACAAGAAACTATCGCATCACCCAACTCTCAAGAATCGAAGCGGAATGCCTTGCCGCCGAACAGATTCGCCGACACCAACTCCACCGCGACCCATTGTCCCAGATGAATGGCTAATGGAAAATACTCGAGCGATGCACAAAGCCCAAGTGATCGATAACCTTCTGTGGGACGGCTTTGCGCTGGGCCGCGATCGGCGAGCCTTCAAGAAGGCCGCAGTCCAGTACTGCGGGTGGCTCAACGTGCGCGTTCATTGTGCTTGGTCAAGCAATCAATGCCCAAGAAAGCTGGGCGCAAAGACGCTTGTGGTTTGGCGCGGCTGATGGGCTCTGAAGCAGATCCAAGGCGGGAACGCGGGACGATTCATTGCAAATCGAGGAGTGGTTTATCGATCCTCGCTCGCTCGCCCCAAGTTTGGCCTTCGCCGGTGACCGGCCCGCCGGAAGCCTTGTAGAACCGTCTAACGAGCGCTTCGCGGGTCCAACGGCGCAATTCGGCGGCGTCGGACTGCGGCGGATCGCCTGTTGCGCCGGAGACTGGTAGGCCCGTCGTGCCGATCGGTCGGATCCGCCGGCGTGATCGTTCCGGACGCTGTCGAAGTAGGCGATTGTGACGTTGGGCGTATCGGGTGCAGCAATGCATGTCTTATCTGGGCCCAACAATCAACACTTGGAAGTAGAAAAGCCAGCTAGCTCCGCCGTCGGTTGATCTTGTAAAGGTCTTCCGCGTATGTGCAAGAACGGGGCACTGCTCGCCTGGATCGCCACCAACGCATGACACCCACGTTGTCCAGCTCGACGTGTATTCTAAATAGCAAGTTTGCACCAGGATTGCATTCCGCCTGACACTCAACCGTGACTGTGTGCTCTTGCCGGCCGCCTCCGGTACCCTGGTCGAATACACTCGATCGACATGCCGCGACGCGGTTCTCGGAAAATAGCTTCGAGATGATCAGGCGCTGACAGAAGAGAATTCGAGCCGCGCAGACCAGCCCGGCGTAGATATGGATGAACCGCAAAAGTTATTGAATCCAAATGAACCGGTGGTCTGAGTCGACTCGGCGGCGCTGATCGCATTCGGAAATGCTCTGTCCCTGACTTGGATCGCCAGGACCGGTAGTCAGTCGTGTACGGACCGCTTCCGTTGTCGCAGCCGTTTGCGTTGATGGTTAGGCCGGAGCCGGTTGGGGCGCTGGTCATCGGGGTTTTCCAGTTTACCGTTCCGTCGCTTTGACTGAGCCAGGGGAAGGCGATGGGTTCGTTGATGCGCGGACAGCCGTTGACTTGGATCGTCGTTGAGTCGGGTAGCGTCACGGTCTCGCCGCTGACGAACTTCGTTCCGGGACTCGGGTAGACGAGTCCGCCGGGCTCGACGTCGAGATCGTCGAGCGGTCCGATGACCGCGTTGAACGGCACGCCTTCGCCCGTTTGTGAGTTCGTATACTGGTCGTAGATCACGCCGCCGCACGCGATCTTCGACTTGGGCAGCGTAACGAGCGTAAGCGTGATGCTCGCCTTCGCCGCGCGCGTCGATGGATTGCCCGGCGTCGTTCCCGTCGCCGCGTCTACCGTCACGTACGGCGAACACGCCGCGTCGAGCGCGACCGCCGGCTGCAGCGGCTCCGCGTCGTACGTCTTTGAAACGGCAAGCGTCACCGCCGCGCCCTTCGTCTGCAGCGTCGAGGCCGGAAGCGCTAGCGAAGGCGTCGACAAGTGCGTGTACGTCTTTCCGCCGTACGCAACCGTCAGCCAGCCCATCACTTGAACCGCGCCTTGCGCGACTTGTCCGTAGTCGTCGGCGACCGCCGGCGTGCACAATCCCTCATTACTCGGATCGAGCCGGAAGAGCGCGGGCGCATCGTTCATGGAAGCGCCGCCGGAGTTCGGATAAGAGAAGGGCTCGTTCTGCGGCGGCGCCGGCGAAGCGCGGCCTTCGGCTTTGGTATACGCCGCCGAATACGGCTTCGGCAGAATGTCGGGATACGACGCGACGCTCGCGCCGCACGTGAGCCCGCTGGTCGAGGCGAACCAATGCGTGTATCCCCATTCGGTTGCAACGAACGTTTGCTCCACGTCTGCCGGCCAGTGGTACACCAGAAACGCGGGCGTCATCAGCGGCGCGTTCGGCGTCGGCGACGGGTTTGGTAAACCGGGACCGCCCGGCGCGTTCGAAGCGTCGGGCGTGCAGGGCAGCGTGCGTTTCGCTATCGCACCTTGTGGACCGGTGAACGTGAAAATGAAGCCGGCGGCCGGACACGCGGGCTCGGTCGCTACGACCGCGAACGTTGCGTTCCCGCGCGCATCGATCGATGGATACGATGCTTTTCCGCTGGCATGCCCGGACGCACCGATAAAGATCGCGTACGGCGGTTTGCCGAGCGTTGCTTCCGAAACCGTCGCGTCGCTTTCGACCGGCATCGCCGTCGTCACTTGCACGGCACCCGCGGTCGCCGGCCGGCCGCTGTAGACGCGAAGCGCGAAACCCGGCACGCCGTCGCTGCGGGGAGAGAAGACGAGGGTGGCGCCGTTGCCGCTGGTAGTGGCGATGCCGCGAGCGCTGGCGAGGGCGGCGTCGTAATCGCCGGTCGCGTGGGTCAACGCGCCGGGGTGCATCGCCAGGAGCCACTCGCCGCCCGCGGCGAGGAGGACGGCCACGATCCCCATGGTGACGACGGTCTCGACGAGCGTAAATCCGCGCTCGGTTTCTCTCACACGCGAGAAAGTACCCGGCGAAACCGGCCCGGCGCCAGGCCTGCGCTTGCATGGTGGACAAGGTTGGCCGGGGGAGCGTTATGAGCCGGGCACTAGAGCCCCGACCAACCATCCGGCCGCACCGGCGCGAGGCGCGCAGTCCGAATCGCGGCCGCTGCTTCTACAGGAGAGAACGAATTGATTCGTAGATCGACATTCGCACTGGCCGTCGCGTTCGCGCTGTTTGCGAGCGCGCTTGGCGTGGTGCAAGCTCAGAAGACTCCAACGAATGCAACCGGAACCTACAAAATTCGCTACGCCGGCAGTCCGATGAACGCCAACCAGATCGAACTGCATCAAAAAGGCCAAATCGTCGTCGGCACGTACGGCAAAGGCTACACCTTACGCGGGGAAATCAATAAAGACAATCCGCTGCAAGTCGATGCAACGTGGCAGGATGCGACCAACAACACCGATGGGTGGGCCACGCTCATCTTCAGTTCCGACTGGATGACCTTCTCCGGCAAGTGGGGCGCTCCGGGCCGTCAGCCGGAAGGGACGTTCGTCGCGAAGCGATTTTACAATCAAGTAAGCACGGCCGGCAGGTGGGACGTTACGCTGGTCGGGCTCGAGGCGCATACCGTGGTTCTGTCGATTTCGCAAACCGGCAGCAGCTTTGTCGGAACGTGGCCGAACGGCCACATCACCGGAACGTTGCCGGCGGGCGCAAAGAGCGTTCGCGGAACGTGGCAAACCAAGACCGGTTCCGGACCCATTGACCTGACGTTCAGCAAGGACGGTCTATCGTTCACCGGCACGTGGGGCTACAACGGCAAACCGCCGAGCGGCCGCGTTCAAGGAACGAAGATGTAAAACGGGTACCCGTGCCGCGCGCGCGTCTTTACGGCCGCGCGCGCGGCATTCTCTCATCCGATTCTTATCGTTTTTGCGGGGATCGGGAGGGGGATGGCTCCGGCCATCGGTAAGGCACAAGAGTTGTCACGTTCGTCCATTCAAATCTGGTTTTGCCTCGCCGTCGCGGCCATCTCGGCCGCGATTGCGGATCCATTGGTCGAGTGGGCGTCGAACGCGGGGCGCTTCGGCCCGGGCAACTTCACCGACCATAGCAGCGCAGACGTCGTGCCGGCCCTTCTCGTGGGCGCGTTGTTCGTCGTCACCCACTTGCTGCTGCGCGTGCGGCGCGCACTAACGTCGAATCCAACGCACGACCTTTTGCGAGCATCCCGTGCGGCGCTTAGCGGACGCGTCATGCGCCTGCTGCCGCCGACGTTCGCGGTTCAGATTCTGGCACTCTATTGCATGGAGACCGTCGAACAAGTTGCCGTCACCGGTCATCCGCTCGGCGGCATGGTCTGGCTTGGCGGTCCCGTTCTGGTGAGTCTCGCCGTGCACGCGATCGCGTGCGTGCTGGTTGCCTATGCGGCTTCGAAGGTGCTTCGTGCGCTCACGCGATCCGTGGTGTTCGCCGTCCGCATATTGCTCGCCATGGCTGCGCGCCCCGCGCGCGGCGTTTCTCCCACCGAGCTCGGCCGCCCATCGGCGTGCTGCTCGCCGATCTCGTTCTTCGTTCTCTGTAACGTCGGAGAACGCGCTCCACCGCTCCTAACCGCCTAGTTTTTCACTACGGCTGGTGATCCGCGACGCCTTCGGCGCCGCGCGCGATCGCCGTTTAGGAGTTTCCTCGAGTGCAATTTCGGCTTACCCATTTTGCCGGCGTCCTCGCGGTTGCAATCGTCGCAATCGTGATCGCCATCGTTTCTATTAAAAGTGCGGTTCAGCACCGCATCGCGATGCAAACGGCTCAAACGGCTTTCGGTCGCGAAAAGCTCAACATCCTCATTCTCGGATACCAAGACGATGAGGCGACGACGGATACGATTATCCTGGCCCATCTGGACGTGGATCGTCGCATGGCCACGCTGGTATCGATTCCGCGGGACACCTGGGTGCAATTGCCCGGCCACGACGCGACGAAAATCAATGCGGCGTACGCCTACGGCGGCGCACCGAGCAGCGCGAAGGCGGTCGCGCGACTCCTGGGCGGCGTACCGATCGATGCGACGATCGCGCTTCAGCCCGACGGCGCAGCTCAGATCGTCGATGCGATGGGCGGTTTGCGCGTCGACGTCCGCAACGACATGGACTACGACGACAACAACGGCAGCCTGCACATCCACCTGAAGAAAGGCGAGCAATCGCTAAACGGCGATCAGGTTCTCGGGTATATCCGCTTCCGCCACGACGCGGAGTCGGATTTCGGTCGCGTGCGGCGGCAGCAGCAGATCCTGAAGCTGATGATGGATCAACTCGGTCAGCCTCAGAACTGGTCGAAGCTGCCCCATCTGTTGAACGTCGCGCGAAAGAACGTCGCGACCTCGATCTCCGACCGGCGATTGATGGCGCTGTTGACGATCTACCGGAACGTGCCGAGCGAGAACATTCGTACGTTCACGCTGCCCGCCAAAGCCGGTTGGGTGGGCGACGCGTCCGTAGTCTTCGTCGACGAGCGCTGGTCCAAACTGATCGGGCGCCTGTTGTTTTCGCGATCCGAACCGCCGCAAGATGCGGTGCTCGTGGCAAATGCGACCGGATCTCCCGAGTTGGACCGGACGATCGTCGGCGCGTTGCGCGGCGGCGGTTGGAACGTGCCGTCGTCCATCGATCAAGCTCCGCGACACGACAGCATCACCATCGGCTCGTCGCCGGCGGCGCGGCTGCTGTCGCGCACGTTTGCGACGGCGATCCGGCCGGGCAGCGCGGACACGCTGGTCATCGGCTCCGATCTCGCTCCCGATATCAAGTAATCGAACAAGACGAAGAGGTGAAAGAATATGGACTACATGCTCGTTAGGGTTTCCGCGAGAATCGTGATCTACTCGCTGGTCGTCGCTACGCTTTTCGGATGCCAAGGTACGAAAACGACGCCGGCTGCGTCGCCGACGGCCACGGCGGACCCGCGGAACCCGGGCTCGACCACGATTACCGTTGAAAACAGTCAGAACAAACCGCTAGCGCTCGCACAAGTAACCATCTCGACGTCGGTCGACGACAACAACCAGCCGACCGGAACGATCTACGGTTCGAAGATTACCGGACCGAGCGGCGCGGTCTCGTTTAACAATCTGCCGGCGTTCGGACAAGTGTGCGCGACCGCTTCCGAACGGTTCTATACGACCGTCGCCGTCTGTAAAGACCCCTTTGCATCGACCGAAACGATCGTATTGCCATAAATGATGGTTTTCACGCTTCAACGCGCCGGCTTTGGCGCACTGATGGTCTTGGCGGTCGCAGCGTGTTCGTCGATGGGCGGCCTCGATTCCGGCGGCGGAATCGCGGCTCCCATCAACGCGCAAAGCGCGCTCGGCGAGCAGCAGACGGCCGGCGCGAACAGCGGCGGACCGACGGCGGGACCGAACGGCGTCGCCGAACTGACGAATCCCGGGTCGACGCTCGCTCCAAATCAAGCGCAGTACCCAGTCGCCAACGGTCCGAGCGGATTGAAGTGCCCACAAATCGTCGTGCAGGGGCAAACGTATGCGTGCGGGTTTAGCTTTAACGTTCCGGCCAGCCCGTCGCCGTCGCCTTCAGGCTCACCCGCCGGCAATGCATCGAGCGCGCCGACTCCGTCGCCGACGCCGACGCCGCCCGGCACGATTACGCTGCAGGCCGAGGCGATGCCGTCGGACGTACCGAGCATGACGCAGCCCGATCCGAAGGCGCTTCGAATCGCACCAGTTCTCGCGATTCGATTTCAGAGCGACACCAGTTTCGAGATGAACGGGACGGCGATTGCCGTATATACGCTGCCGCACGGGCAGTTCGTCAACCGGCGTTTCGCATTGCAGCTCTATAACGAGAGTTTTCCGCGAACGATAAGCGGAGCGAAACGAACCGACACGTTTCTGATGGGGTCTGCGAAGCCGGTCGTCGATCCAGACGACGCGATGCTCAGCTTCACGTTTTCGATTCCGAAGACGACGGTAAGGAGCGCGCAGATGTGGCTCATCGTTCTTTACGGCCTTACCTATCCGCCGACACCCACACCATCGCCGTCGCCGTCGGCGAGCCCCTCCCCAAGCGCATCGCCTTCACCGCAGGCAACGTGAACGTTCGGCTACGCTCCGTACCAGCGCAGGTTCGGCCAAATGTCTTTGAGCGGTGCGACGGGGTCGCGGCAGAGATAGATCGGTGCCGGGCCTTCGACGATCCACTTATACGGCTCGGTAGACGTGCGCACCAGCGTGACGCTGCGATAGTACTTCTTGAGAAGGTCGATGCGGCTCGCGCCGATGGCGATCATCACGTCGCCCGTCGCCGTGCCCGGACCCCAAAGATAATACGTGTTCTGGCTCGAGATCGCCGGCGGCAAACCGTACTTCGGGCCGAAGAAATCGAGCGCGCCCGCGTCGCCGTACGTGTCGGCGTAGATCGCCGCACGCTCGCGGTCGGCCTGCGGAAGCGATTGGTATACGGACGCGACGTCGCGTGCCAGACGCCCCCACCCGAACTCCTCCGCGAAGACCGGCTGCATCAAACGCGCAGGCGTCCCGTCGCGCCCGGTTAAACCGAGCAGCTTCGTGTACGCGATAAACCCCTGGATCGGCAGCACCGGAATCGAGATCGGCATCATCACGATTCCAACCGCAGCCAGCAGCGCGAACGCCGTATTTCCGATCCACGCGGGCGTGCACTCGAGCGCGACCGCACCAATCGCAAGCAGCGAGGCGTACACGCCGACGATGTAGTAGCCTTTCGCTCCAAGCGCCGCCGCGACCACGAAGAGCACGAGGTAGGCGACCGACACGAATCGGACGTCGCGCAGCACCGTCATTCGGAACGGCGCGATCGCACCGAGCAGCCAGACCGGGACCGCAAGCGGCGACGTATAGAGCAGCTGCTCGAGCGAGAACGCGAGCGCGTTCGTCGCGAGGTTGTGATATTCGAGCGCGATTCCGCTTTGGAAGGATGGGCGATGTGCGGCGTCGCCTTGCAGTACTTCGAAGATCGGCCAGCCATGCTGCGGCCTGCCACCACAGGTTGGGCAGCAGCAGCCCGAGCGCAATCAGAATCGAACCGCCAAGCCAGGGCGTCCACAACGTCCTTCGCTCGCGCGTCGCCAACAACCCAATTGACAAGGCGATGACGAGTAGTGCGATCGAATACTTGCCGTATCCGCCGAACGCCACCGACAGCGCGAGCACGATCCACCAGCGGTCGCCCGCATGGCGCGCGATCTTCACGCACGCATAGATCGCGAGCGTCCACGAGAGGGACTCGAACGACGTCGTCGTCAGCGTGTTTCCGAGTAGCAAATAGGCCGGCGTTAAACCGACCGCGACTCCGGTAAGCCACTGTGCGAACCGCTTTCCGCCGAGTTCGCGCGCGAGCAAGACCGCAACGTAGACGGTAAGCCCGGAGGAAAGCACCGGCAAGAAACGCAGCGCGACCAGCGAGTAGCCGAACGGACCCGAGAGCCATGCCGCAAATGCGACGAGCGGGGGCTGGTCCACGTACCCCCACGCAAGATGCTTCGCGCAGGCGATAAAGTACAGCTCGTCGCGAAAGTATCCGTACCGCCAGGCGGTGCCGCCGTGCAGCAGCGCCGTCAGTGCACCAAGAACGTATCCGATCACGCCGTGCGCCGCGCCGTCGCGACCAAACTCAAGCCGAAGCCCACGATCCCCGCCCACAGCCACGCGCCGAGCGCCTCATTCCAGTCCCACCACATTCCGTCGAACGCCAACGTCGCGAGCAAATAGACGCCGATGTACGTCATCGGCACTGCGAACGCAAACCAGCGGAACGCGCGTAAGCGCTCCGGCTGCGGGTCGAACCGTCCGATGCAAAAATCTGCGACGAGCCCCGCGACGAGCGATTGCAGCACCGTGACGGCCAGCATCGGCGAGAAGTTGGTAAACGCCGCCGCCGCCGGTACGTTGCCGATCAGATAGAAGAGCGTCAGCGCGCCGAAACGCAGGCGAATCTTCGAAACCGCCCAGAGGGCGAAGCCGGCCATCACTGCGCTCTGAAAGATGACGATCAGCACGCCGATTGAAATTTTGTAGTAGCCGATCGATAGTGCCGTAAAGTAGCGGGCGTTGAACGGCGCGATCGGCGGCGGAGCGTTGGTGCGTCCAGCTGCCGCATCGAACGCGTAGGCGGTACCAAAGTGTACTAGGATCAGCCACGCTGCTAAGCCGAGCACCAGCGGAAGCTGGCGGATGAGCTTCGTCGAGGAGCGGTCGTCCAGCACCGAGCGAATCGGGCCGCTCGCGACGAAGAAGATGCCGAGGCCGAGAGCTTGGTGGGACGGGCTGAGCAGCGCGTCGACACCTTCCTCGACACCTAGGAGCTGATGCCAGAGCAAATCGCCGAAACCCGCAACGATGAAGATCGGGATGCCGAGCAGCGGCAGCCGGTAGGGTCGCGGAATGCAATCGGCCCAGGCGTAGCCCCGCGCGCGATTCCGCAAGGCGAATATTGCGACCGTGGCCGCTCCCGCGAGCATCCCCGAGTAGAACACGGCATGATACGGCGTAAAGAAGCTTTCGATCGGCACGTGGCCGTGCGCCCACGCGTCGAGGAAAAAGCCTCCCGCGATCCAGACGCTGCAGAGCGCGATCGCGTAGTCGAAGGCAAGCGAACGCTGCACGGGCCCTTGCACCCCGAGCCCTTAACGCACGGATGCTCGTGCCCCTCTGGGCCGCCCGGCAGGAAAACCCCGCCCGCGCTGCCGACCACCGCGGCGATGCCTTTCGTATTTTCACGCTTGGGGCCGGTTGCCGCGTCCGTCGCGGTCGCGCTCGCCCTCGGCGGCTGCGCGACGCACGCGCCGCCGATGCCGCCGAACGCAAGCGTCGGCGCCGCGCTGCCGGCCGGCTGGCCCGCGCCGCCGAATGCGAGCAACGGCGCGCCGCCGGCAATCGTCGCGGCGCACTTTTCGTCGCTCGACGTCAAGCGCGGCGAATCGTGGAGTGGAACCTTCGTCACCGGCACCAACACCGCGAGCCTGGAAGTGCGCACGAACCTGTTTTCGATCGACGTTCCGCGAACGTCGTTCGGGCGATTCGCGTTCCAGGCCGAGATCTTCGACACGCCGCCGATTTTCGTTCGCCCCTATCGGCTGCGCGTGATCGCCCGCAACAGTGCCGGCCAGGAGGCGGAAGAAGATCTTCCGTTTGAAATTCGATGACGCAAGCCCGATACGATATCGCCGACCGCGTCGCGACGATTACGCTGGAGGGACCCGAGCGTAAGAATCCACTCACGTTCGAGCTCTACGCCGAACTACGCGATTGGTTCCGCAAGCTCGGCGAGAACGACGCCGTTAAAGCCGTGGTCCTTACCGGCGCAGGCGATAACTTTTGCTCGGGCGGCGACGTGCACGAGATCATCGGACCGCTCACCAAACGCACCCCGACCGAACTGCTGGAGTTCACCCAGATGACCGGCGATTTGGTGAAGGCGATGCGCGCCGCGCCGCAGCCGATCGTCGCGGCGATCGACGGTATTTGCGCGGGCGCGGGTGCGATCTTGGCGATGGCTTCCGATTTACGGTACGGAACGGCGCGTTCGAAGGTGGCGTTCCTGTTCGTGCGCGTCGGCTTGGCCGGCTGCGATATGGGCGCGTGCGCGATGCTGCCGCGTATCATCGGGCTCGGACGCGCTTCGGAACTGCTGTACACCGGCCGCTCGATGCCGGGAACGCAGGCGCTCGACTGGGGTTTCTATACCGAGTTGTGCGAACCGGGCGGCGTGCTCGAACGGGCACAGGCGATCGCGCGCGAGATCGCGCACGGACCGACGGCCGCGCATGCGATGACCAAACGTATGCTGCACGCCGAGTGGGACATGCCGCTGGATCTCGCCATCGATGCGGAAGCGCGCGCGCAGGCCTTTTGCATGGAGACCGCCGACTTCCGGCGGGCCTACGAAGCCTTCGTGAGCAAGACGACCCCGGCGTTCGAAGGGAACTGATGGACGAACACCTGGCTTGGCCATTTTTCGATGACGCTCATCGCGCCTACGTTCCGGCTTTGCGATCGTGGCTGGATGCCGCGACCGTGCTCGACGACGAGCGCGATGCCGACGGAAGCTGCCGCGCTTGGGTGCGCGAACTAGCGGCAGGCGGGTGGCTCAAGGCGTGCGTCGACCTCGACGTGCGGCGTCTGTGTCTGACGCGAGAAACGCTGGCGTATCGTTCCGCCCTGGGCGATTTTGCATTCGCGATGCAGGGCTTGGGAAGCGGAGCGATCACCCTGTTCGGCAGTGACGCTCTCCGCGAACGCTATCTGCCTAAGGTCGTCGATGGCCGGTGTATCGCCGCCTTCGCGCTCTCCGAGCGTGAGGCCGGATCGGACGTCGCCGCGCTGGTCTGCGCCGCGCGTCGCGACGGCGACGGCTACGTGCTCGACGGCGAGAAAACGTGGATATCCAACGCCGGAATCGCCGATCTGTACGTCGTTTTTGCGCGGACGAGCGACGGTGGTGCCAGAGGCCTTTCAGCCTTTGCCGTCGATGCGGCGACGCCGGGGGTGAGCGTCCCCGAGCGAATCGAGACGATTTCACCGCACCCGCTGGGCGTCGTGCGCTTTTCCGGTGTGCGAATTCCGGCCGGCGCTCGCATCGGCGCGGAAGGCGACGGCTTTAAAGTTGCGATGGCGACGCTGGACGTGTTTCGCAGTACGGTCGGCGCGGCCGCGCTCGGCTTCGCGCGCCGGGCGCTGGACGAGTCGATCGCGCATGCGAAATCGCGCATGCTCTTCGGTGCGCCGCTCGCCGCACTGCAGCTCACGCAAGCCTCCATCGCCGAAATGGCGACCGACGTCGACGCCGCCGCGCTGCTCGTCTATCGCGCGGCGTGGACCAAGGATGCCGGCGCCGCGCGCATCACGCGCGAGGCGGCAATGGCTAAGTGGTTCGCTACCGAAGCTGCCGGGCGCGTATGCGACCGCGCGGTGCAGCTCTTCGGCGGCCGCGGCGTCACCCACGGCGAGGTCGTCGAGCGGCTGTATCGCGACGTACGCGCGCTGCGCATCTACGAAGGCGCCAGCGAAATCCAGCAGGTGGTCATCGCCCGCCAAACGCTCGAGGCGCGCTGATGGCCGCTTCCGCTCACGTAGACGGATTCGCGAACGCCGGCTTGCCCGCGGCCGGCGAACTGCCGCACGTCCTGCTCGATTTGCCGGAGCTGGTATTTCCGGAGCGTCTCAACGCAGCTGCCGAACTGCTCGACCGCCACGTTGCCGCCGGCGACGGCAAACGTCGCGCCATCCTCGCGCCCGGCGTCGAGTGGTCGTACGAAAAGCTGCTCGGCCGCGCCAATCGAATCGCGCGCGTGCTGGTCGAAGACCTAGGCCTCGTTCCCGGGAACCGGGTGTTGCTGCGAGCGCCGAACTCGCCGATGCTGGCTGCGTGCTGGCTTGCGGTCTTAAAGGCCGGCGGCGTTGCCGTGACCACCATGCCGCTGTACCGCGCGACCGAGCTCGGCGCGATCGTCGAAAAAGCACGAGTAACGCACGCGCTCTGCGACATCCGCCTCCGCGACGAGTTGGCTGCGGCCGACGGCGGTCGCGTGCGGACGCTATTCTTCGGTGACGAAAGAGACGGGAGCCTCGACGTCCGTATGGACGCCAAGTCCGTCGAGTTTGAGAATGCCGCCACCGCTGCGGAAGACGTTGCGATGATCGCATTTACGTCGGGAACGACCGGCAAGCCGAAAGCGGCGATGCACTTTCATCGCGACATCCTCGCGACGTGCGCGACGTACGGGCGTTTCATTCTTCGGCCGCAGCGCGACGACGTCTTCTGCGGAAGCCCGCCCCTCGCGTTTACGTTTGGACTCGGCGGCCTGCTGCTCTTTCCGCTCTACTCCGGCGCCGCTACCGTGCTGCTGGAGAAGGCCGGCCCGGAAGATCTGCTGCGAGCGGTCGAGCGGTTCGGCATCACCACCATCTTCACGGCACCGATCGCTTACCGAACGATGAGCGGAATCGTCGGGCGCTTCAACATTGCAACGTTGAGGACGTGCGTGTCGGCCGGAGAGACGCTTCCGCGCAGCGTATGGGACGCCTGGTACGCCGCGACCGGATTGAAGATCCTCGATGGAATCGGCAGCACGGAAATGCTGCACATCTTCATCGGTTCGCCCGAAGCCGAAGTTCGTCCGGGCTCGACCGGCCGCCCCGTGCCCGGCTACGTTGCCGAAATTCACGACGACGACGGACGGCCGGTGCGTGACGGCACCATCGGGCGCCTTGCGGTTAAGGGACCGACGGGCTGCAAGTATCTCGACGAGCCGCGCCAAAGCCAATACGTGCGCGATGGCTGGAACTATCCCGGCGACACCTACCGTCGCGACGGCGACGGCTATTTTTGGTATGTCGCGCGCAGCGACGACATGATCGTCTCGGCCGGCTACAACATCTCCGGTCCCGAAGTCGAGCAGACGCTGCTGCTGCATCCGAGCGTGGTCGAGTGCGCGGTCGTTTCCAAGCCGGATCCGGCGCACGATACGCACATCGTGAAGGCGTTCGTCGTCCTCGCCGACGCCGCGCAGGCCGGCGATGCGAAAGCGGACGAGCTGCGCGCGTTCTGCAAGGCGCAGATCGCCCCGTTCAAAGCGCCGCGCGAGATCGAGTTCGTCGCCGCGTTGCCGCGCACGGAAACCGGCAAGCTTCAGCGATATAAACTGCGCAAAACCGAAAGTGACGAGGGATAACGATGCCGACTTGTGCTTCTTGCGGTGCGGAACTGCAGCCGAATACCGCTTTCTGCGGCGCCTGCGGTGCCGCGGTCACGGCGCCGGTTGCCGTGGCGCGCCCAGCTGCGGTCGCCGTTACCGACGTCAAAGCATGGGCTATGTGGAGTCATCTGTCGGCGCTCGGCGGTTTGGTGTTCCCGTTCGGAAACATTCTTGGCCCGCTGATCATCTGGCTGAGCAAGCGCGAAGAGATCCCCGAAGTCGACGTCAACGCCAAGGAAGCGATGAACTTTCAGATTACGATGTCGGCAGTATCCATCGGGCTCTGGGTCGCGTCGATCGTTTTGACGCTCTTCACGGTTTTTCTGCCGAAAGACGCCGGCGCGATTCTCGCGGTGTTCATCGGAGGCGTCGAAATCCTCGGGTGGCTCGCGGTGGTCGCCGTCTGGATTACGTTCGTGACGCAGGCATCCATCGCCGCACATAACGGTCAGCCGTACAAGTATCGATTCTCGCTGCGTCTGATCAAATAATCACGTCCAGGGCAGAACGGCAGTCGCCTCGATCTCGACGACGGCGCCTTCTTCGAGCAGGTCCGCGACTTGGACGAGCGTCATCGCCGGGTACACGTTGCCGACGATCTCCTTGTAAAGCGCGCCGAGTTCCCTCGACGCTTCGCGATACGCGCTCTTGTCGGTGACGTACCACGTCATACGCACCAGATCTTCGGGCATGCCGCCGGCCGCACGCAAGATCGTGACGATGTTGTGCAGCGCTTGCGCCGCCTGCGCGAGCAGCGACGTGCCGACGAGTTCGCCGCGTTCGTTCCAGCCGATTTGACCGGCGATCGCGAGGAACCGTCCTTCGGCGAGCGATCCGTTGGAGTAACCGCTCGGGCGGGGCCAGCCTTCGGGGTTGATCGATTCACTCATGCGTAGTCTCCGGGGGAAGTGCGGTCGATACCGGGGTCCAGGTTCGCTCGCCGCAGCGCCAACGTCGTTAGCGAAGCGACCGCGAGGTTCAGAGCCAAAGCGTACAGTGCGATGAATCCGGTGAGCGACCCCCCGAAGAGATGGATCGTGTAGTTCGAGGTAAAGCCCGCCGCCACCATCATCACGCAGCTCAGTGCGATTCCGCAACCCCATCCGAGAATCAATGCCTTCGGATGGAACCACCGCGTCCATAGTCCGAAGACGAACGCGGGGAATATCTGCAGCATCAGCGCTCCGCCGAGGAGCTGGAAATCGATCGCGTACGGTACCGGGACGAAGAAGATGATCAGCAGACCGCTGACGCACATCGCCAAGGTGAGGAGCTTCGCGAGGCGGGCATCGCTGTGGGAGCGTTCCGCAGAAAACTCTTTGAAGACGTTGCTCACGAACAGATTCGCCGAGCCGATCGACATGATCGCCGCCGGCACCAGCGCGCCGATGACGATCGCCGCATCGGCAACGCCGGTAAACCAATCCGGGAAGAAGCGCGCAAAAAGCAGCGGAACGATCGCGGTGCTGTCCTTGGTGACGATGCCGGCCGCGACCGCGCAATACCCCAGCAGCGCCAGAACGGCGAGTAAGATCGAATAGATCGGCAGCAAGGCCGCGTTGCGCCGGATCACTTCCTTGCTTTTGGCCGCCAAAACGCTGGTGATCGAGTGCGGGTAGATGAAGAGCGACATCGCCGACCCGAGCGCCATCGTCGCGTATGCGAAGTATTGCGACGGCTGCAGATAGAGCGATACGGGTTTCGGGCGCGCGGCGAGCGTGGCCGCCGAAACCGAGAAGATATGCGCCCAGCCGCCCAGCTTTGCCGGGATCACGATCGCGGCCGCGATGACGGTGATATAGATCAGCGCATCTTTCACGAATGCGATCAGCGCCGGCGCGCGTAACCCGCTCGTATACGTATACGCCGCCAGCACGACGAAGGCGACGGTGAGGGCGAGCAGTCCGTTCTGCCAGGCAAACGATCCGCCGAGCTGCACGATCACCGCCTTCATGCCGACGAGCTGCAGCGCGATATACGGCACGGCCGCAACCACGCCGGTCACCGCGACGCATACCTCGAGCACGCGGCAACCGAACCGGTCGCGGACGAAGTCGGCCGCGGTGACGTAGCCGCGCTTCCGCGCGATCGCCCAAAAGCGCACGAGCACGACGAAAGCGATCGGGTAGGCGATCGAGGTATAAGGCACCGCGAAGAATCCGAGCGCTCCGGCGCCGTAGACCAGCGCGGGCACGGCGATGAACGTATACGCGGTATACAGATCGCCGCCCAACAGAAACCACGAGACGAACGTGCCGAAGCGCCGGCCGCCCAGCGCCCACTCGTCGAGATGACCGAGGTCGTGGCCGCCCCAGCGTGCGGCCAAAAACCCCATCACCGTAACGGCGACGACCAGCGATAGGAGGATGATCGCGCCGCTAGACATCCTCGCGCTCCCGCGTCGCGAAGACGACGATCCCCATCACGACCGGCGTTAGCAGTACCCACAGCCCCTGATACCAATAAAAGAAGGGCAGCCCGAACATCGATGGCTCGGCGCGATTGTAGAACGCCGGAAAGAGCGTTCCGATGAAGGGAAGGATGAGGATCAGATACCAGAGTGATTTGCGTTTCACGTCAACGTTCCAACGGCAGGGAGCGTTCCGCCCAGATGGCGGTAACGGAGAATTTGCCGAGCATGCTGGCCAGCATCATGCCGGCGATGCAGATTGCCGCGCCCACGAGCTGATGCACTTCGAAGCGCGTGCCGAGGACCGGAATGCTCGCAAATCCAGCGACGATCGGGACGAGAAAGCCGAAGAGACCGGCGCGCGCGGCGCCGATCTTCCCGATACCGTAGTTCCACACCGGCCACGTGAGCACGATTGGAAACACGACTGCGAACGCAAACGGCCCCCAGACGTTCCAGCCCAGATGCGTGATGTCGCTGTGCATTAAGCGCGGAATTCCGACCGGCAAAATCATCAGCATGCCGATCGTCATAGTGATCGCCACCAGCACGATCGGCGAATAGCGATCCAGCAGGCGCGACGTCGAAACGTTGTAGGCGGCGAAGAGGATCGACGATACGACGGTGAGCGCGTCGCCGATCCGGAACGTGGCGTGACCGGCAAAGGCGCCTTCGAAGATGGCGATACCGAGCAGCGCCAACCCGGCTCCGATCCAGCGGCCGCTGCGAATCTTCTCGTGGCCGGCGATCGCCACGAACGCGAGCGTGAAGATCGGCGCGGTCGCGCCGAGCAGCGACGATGCGAACGCGGTCGTGTTCGCGAGCCCGATGATCCAAACGTATTGATACGCGCCGTAACCGAAGGCCGCACAGAGCACGAGCGGCAGAATGTCGCGCCGTTCGATGCGAATGCGCTCGCCGCTCGCGTACACGAGGGCGAACGCTAGCGGAGTCATCGCGATGAAACGCAGGGCCGTGAACGCGAGCGGGTCGAGGTGGGCGATCGCACTCTTGACGAGGACGACGTTGAGACCCCAACAGGCCACAACGTAGAGGAGCCCGAGGTAGACCAAGAGGCGAGGAGGCACGATGTGCCGCAGTTTCGACGCAAGATGCAAGACTCCGGGCTTCGGTTTATCGACAACGGCGACATACGTCTCTGCCTCGAGCGGCGCGGTACGGGCGCGCGGCACGTGTTGTTCGCGCACGGCTGGATTAGTTCGCGGCGCATGTGGTACGACGTCGTCGACCATATCGATCTCGCCGCCACGACCGTGCACTTGCTGGATTTTCGCGGTTGCGGACTCTCGGATCGCCCGATCGAGGGGCACGATATCGAAGGGTACGCATCGGATATTCGCGTCGCCCTCGCGGCCATTGACGCTCCGGTGACGCTTGTCGGGCATTCGATGGGCGGTCGCGTGGCGCAGTACGTCGCCGCCGACACTCCGCCCAACCTCACGCGCGCGATCTTGGTCGCGCCGGGCAGCGCCAAGCCGATCCGTGTCGCGCCGAAGCGCCGCGAGCTGGCGCTGGCAGCGTACGGCTCGCGGGTGCGCATCGAACGATTCCAGCGTGCGGCCATGGCCAAGACCGTACCTCCCGAGGCGATGCTGCGTATCGTCGACGACGCGCTGCTGTGCCAGTTCGAACACTGGATGGACGTTTTTGAGAAGGCCGGTGATTTTGCCGCGCGGCTCGCCGCCATCGACATACCGGTGCTCGCAATCGCCGGCGAAAAAGACCCGCTGGCGCCGCCTGCCCGGGTCAAACGGGACGTCGCGTCGGCAATCGCCGGCAGCCTGATGGTGGTCCTGCGGGGCTGCGGGCACAATCTTCCGATTGAAGCTCCCGCAGAAATCGCCGCGGCCATTCTGCGATTTTAGTAGGACCGCTTCCCTCCGGGAGCTAACCAGCCGTCCTAAAGTCACCCTGCCAGAAAGGGCGTGCAATGGCTACCCAACCTACCTCGGACGCTCCCTTCGGACTCCAACCTAATGTCGCCGCGGGGCTAGCGTACCTGCTAGGGCCTCTCGGTGGCATCATCATGCTGGTCGGCGGCGGAACGAACAAGTTCGTAAAATGGTCAGCCGCGCAGTCGATCGTGCTTTGGGTGCTCTACATCGTGGCGCAGATCGCGATCGGATTCATCATCGCGCTCACCCACATGTACGTTCTGGGGCCGATCATCTTCTTGCTGTATATCTTGGTTTTCGTGTGCTGGGTTTGGGGCATGATCACCGGATTCCAGGGCAAGGAAGTGAAGTTCCCGGTCGTTGCCGGAATCACCGAAAGCCTATTCAAGTCGGTTATTGGCTAAATCGCCGTCAGGGCGACCATGGTTCGCGCACGGCGTCGATGCGCTCAACTTGCGAATGCCAGACGTTCGCCGGCATTGACTTCTTCGTCGCTCGATTCTCGTAAATCACGTCGATGAGACTCCCGGGGGCGGTGCCGTTAGGCACCGCCCCTCCGTCATCTCCGTCACCCGACCCGGCGAGTCGTCCCAAGGATCCGTCCAGCGATCCGGCGAGCGCCGCATACGGCGCGACGCGAAACGTGCGAAACGTCACGCTCTCGCTGCGCGAAGCGAGCACCGCCCCGTTGGGAGCCAACGCTTGCGCCGCGATCGTCGCGCGAACCCGGCCCTCATCCACCGCATCGTTATCCTGAACGTAGATCGTGCACGCGTCCGACGGACACGGCGTTGCGGATGGCAAGGCGGCCGTAGTAAACGATATCGTCGCGCGGCCTTCCACGGCGCAACCGTTCGCGGCGGCTAGGACGCAGGTTGCGGCCGGGGCCGGCGCGGGCGGAGTGAGATTTTGCGGATCCCCGCCCGCTTCGACGGCAGCTGCGAGCGATTGCCGCGCCGCCGTCGTAGCGGATTCAAACTGCCGCTGTACGCCGCTTGCGGCACTGCGGCGCAGTGCGACCTGCGCGAGGGCGTGCACGCCGTGAACGATCGTCTCCGCGACGACCGCAAAGAGCGCGATGATAAAGAGCGTCCGCAGCAGCACTACGGCGCGCCGGTCGGCGCCGGCGCCAGGCCCGGCGCTTTCGCGCGCGCGCCGGGTAGCGGCGATCGCGAATCCAGCGATTCGGTGACGGCAGCGCGCTCGCCCCCGCTTGCGAGCGAGGTTGCCGTAACGGTGACGCCCGTCGCGCCGTTCGGCTGCGATGCGATCGCAATCGAAAGTTCGGCGGGCAGCGGCGTTCCGGCAGGAAGCGGAATGGTCGTCGCGATCGCGCGCGGCACGATGCTTGCGCCGTCGTACTTCAGCACGTCCACTGCGACGCGCGCTTCCCGCGCAGCAGTCGATCGCAGCGCGTCGCGGACGGGATCGCCGGCGGCGGCGTGAGCGGCGTCAACGACCGCCCCGAGCGTCGCGCCGGTTACGGTCGCTGCGATTGCCGTTGCGACCGTCGCTTCGAGCAGGTTCACGCGCCGGTGAGTGCCCGTTTCGCGCCGGGCGCAGACCCGCGGGCTCGATGCGCAGCAGCGGACGTTCGAACAGGTACGTTACGACCGTCGCCTCGCCGATCGCCGCGGCGAAAGCGGCGAGGGTGTAGTTCACTTGCCATGCCGGGTCTTCGTGCGGATCGCCCGCGTACGACGGGAAATGCCACACCAGCAGTTGGCGCGCGACGATCTGATGGTAGAGATAGAGATTGTATGAAATGGCCGCCAGGAACTTCAGCGGCGGGTTGGCCAGCACGAACTGCAGCGGGCGGGGACTTATCAGAAATCCGAGGGCGATGGACGCAAAGGCGAGCCCGAGCAGCGGACGCTTGTCGATTTGCCACACGCCTTGCCATTCGTCGTAGGTGCGATAGGCGAACAGGCTCTGCAGAAGTGCGATCAGCAGCACCGTCCCGGCGATCGCGATCGCCGGGCCGGCGAAGCGCGCGACGGTCGACTTGATCGTATGCGCGTACCGCGTGAAAAGGTATGCGGAAATCATCCCGAACGCGAAGATGTCGAGATAGCCGGGGAGGTTCTCGGCCCACTGTGCGAACGGCTGCGGATAGCAGCAGTGCGCGAGATACGCGCGCCATGCCCATGCGATCGCAACCATCGCGCCTGCGGTGACGTACGGCCAGCGTTTGAATGCGAACCAAATCAGCGGAAAGCAGCAGTAGAACTCGACTTCGACCGCGAGCGTCCAAAGCACACCGTTGATCGCGCCGTAACTGTCGGGGAACCACGTATGGACGAAGAGCAGGTGCGTCAGGATCGCGGTGCCGTTTGCGACCGGCTGCGTCTGCGCGTACCCGACCGCGAACGCGACGCCGATCGACAGCGCGTACGACGGAAAGATCTTGATGAAACGCCGCCATGCAAAGTGCGCCCATCCGGGTTGCGGCCGGCCGGTTGCGGCGGCGCGCACGAACGGATAGACGATGACGAATCCGCTCAGAAAGAAGAAGAGATGAACGCCGACGAAGCCGGTCTCCGGCACGAACTGCAGCCACGGCAGCGGCGCCGGCAGCCACGAGATTTCCCAGACGTGGTACCACAGGACGAGAAGCACGGCGACGCCGCGCAACCCATCCAAAACGTCGAGCCGGCTCTCCTCATGAAGCGCCCCGCTAGCAGCCATCGCCCCGCCTATTAGCCAGCCTAGACCTTGTCACCCTGAGCCTGTCAAAGGGCACCCGGAGCTATTTGTATCAAGCCATTGACACAAAACAAAGCTTTGTATTAAACTATTGGTACAAAGCCAGTCGATTCGAGGTCATGATGACAGCCTTTCTTGTAGCGATAATCTGTGCGGCGGTCGCAATCCCGCTCACCGGCGCCGAGATCGGCCCCGACGCCGATATTATCCGCGTGTTGGGCGGCTGACATGCACAACGTCGAACTTTGGGGCCGGCTCTTGACCGCGTTTATCCTTGCCGGGCTTGGAATCTGGCAAATCGCTTTTCCAAAACGGTTTTGCGGCGCGAATATGTTTTTCAGACGTGGATTCGGCAACCTGACGCCGGAACAATCCGAGCGTCTGCGCCGAGTGCTCGACGCGCGTTGCGATGCTGAAGGAATCTCGCTCTTACCCACGCGCTACACGGGATTTCTCGGCATCGCAATGGCCGCGCTCGAGTTCGTGCCCGGTATGCCGTACGTCATACCGTACGCTCTCTATTGCCTGATCGGCGCGCTGACGATCCTCGCGTCGTACCTGCGCGTTCGCCGTGCGACCGAACGGCGCACCGCGCCACTCGTGCGCCGCTCGCCGTTCGACGCATTGCCGCCCATCCTGATCGGCGCGTTCCTCGGATGCTTTCTCGGCGTTCTCGCGATCATCGCGATTCAGCCCAACCGAGCCGCCTCAATTGCGGTCGCCGTTTCGATGCTCATCCTTGCGTGGATCGCGTGGCGCGTAGCGAGCAGCCAGGCGGTGATGTTCGGAGAAGATCCCCAGCTCGAATACGCCGTCGACGAGCGCCTTCGGGTCAGCCGCGCGACCGGAACGGTAGCGCTCGCGTGCGCTCCCGCCGTGATTCTCGTCGGCTGGTCGGTCATCACGGTTCCCGCAAATTACGAATACTTCGGCAACGTAGCGGAAATCGTGACCTACGCATCGTTTGCGGTCGCGATGGTGATGTGCGCGACCGTGGTACGCCGCTTTCCCGTGCGATTCGGCAACGGAACGCCCGCCCGAACGTGAGCGATTCGTTTCTCGTCGTCGATGAGACGCTCGAGACGCCGCCGTACCGGCAGATCGCGGAACAGATTCGCAGTGCGATCGAACGCGGCGAACTGCAGCCGGAAATGCCTCTCCCGACGGTGCGGCAGTTGGCCGGCGATCTTGGCATCGCACCCAACACGGTGGCGCGCGCATACACCGAGCTGCAGAGCGAAGGCTGGCTCACGAGCGAAGGGCGCCGCGGAACGCGCGTTGCCGCCAAAACGCCGGCCATCAATCGCGGCGAACGCGCGCGCGGCCTGCGTGAGTCGATCGATCGTTTCGTCGAGACGTTGCGCCACCGCGGATTTACCGCCGTGGAGATCGCTCGCGAGCTTGCCAACATCGCGGAGACGGAATCGATGTCGACGGCGCCGAGAACCGAGGAGGCTCAGTCGGCCTAAAGCAGCTCCTCGATCGCTCGTTTATGGTCGTTTACGAATCGACGGGTGATCGCGAAACTGTCGGTTTCCTCGTAACGAACCTCGCTCAATCCGTTATCGTCAAACAAAACAATTTTGCTGCGCGGATACGCAAGCAGAATCGGCGAGTGCGTTGCAATGATGAATTGCGAACCGTCCAGAACGAGGCGGTGAATAGATGCGAGCGCGCTCATGAGGCTGGTCGCCGATAGTGCGGCCTCCGGTTCGTCGAGTATGTAGAGGCCCTTCCCGCGCAACTTGTGATTTAGCACCGCTAGAAATGCCTCGCCATGAGAGCGGGCGTGCAGCGATTTGCCCCCATAACCTCCAAGGTAGCCGATTTCATCCGACCGAGTCGCCAGATTGTAGAAACTTTCCGCGCGCAGGAAGAAGAAATCTCGAGGCTGCCGGACACCGCGTACCGGCAGGATGAAATCTTGTAATCGTGAGACGGTATCGGCGGTATGGCCGCGCATGTTGCGAGTGCCGCCCTCTTGACTAAAACCCATCGCGAGAGCGATCGCTTCAAGCAGGGTCGATTTACCGCTGCCGTTCTCGCCGCTGAAAAACGTGACGTCCGGATGCAACTTCAGCGTGCGAAGTTCACGGACGGCCGGGATATTGAATGGATAGGCGTCAAACCCGGCGACGTTGTCCCGATCGAGACGAATCTCGCGCAAATAGGGCTTGGCGTTCAGGTCATGCACCCGAGCCGGATACGCTCGCAACCTGGAGCGGAGAGTCGAAGCAGTAGGCTAAGAACAGTCCCGCCGTACCGGCAAGCATCGGCGCCCCGAGCAGTAGGTTCCAAACCCAACCGCTCTGTCCGCCGGCCGCCTGCACCGTGATGATGAGGTACAGCGACGTAAACAACGCCGGCACTGCGAATCCCAAGACGTAAAACAAACGTCCGGCGCGGATGCGATCGTGCAGCAGGGCGACGGCGATATCCGCGGCCAGCCCCGTGACGAATCCGGCGATTGCATAGATATAGAGATCGGTCTGCACGGCCATCGACAGCGCGAAGAACGTGAGCATCATTGTCAACGCACCGATCGGAACGTTCCAACGACGTACCAACAGCAGCACCCCGCCCGCAATAAGGATGCCTTGAAGCATGATTGCCGTGAGCGCGACGATCGGACCCGAGCCTGAATGAACCTGCGAGCTGCGGCCGAGCGCGGTAAAAACGATGCGTCCGTCGGGCGTCCAGGCGACGCTTTCAACGTTCAGCCCGGAGAGCTGCGAAAGATCGCGCGGCTGCGATCCGTCGGCATTGCTGACGAAGAGCTGGTCGCTGCCGAGATCGGCGGCGACGTAGGCTAGCTGTCGCCCGTCGCGCGAGAGCGCGGGCGTCTGATTGCTCGTGCGCGGAATCTTGCGCGCGTTGCTGCCGTCAAGGGATGCCGTATGGATCGAGTTGTCGCCCGCCAGGAAATAGAGATCGTTCGCCGTCCATACCGGGCTGTTGCCGTTCGCCGTAAACGCAAGCCAGTGCGTCTGACGGCTTGCCACGTCGATGACGCCGATCATTCCGGTCGTGCCGTTGCGCGAGCCGTACGCGATGGAACGGCCGTCGGGCGACCACGAGAGATCGCTGATCGTCGTGTCCTGCGAAAGCAGGGTCGCGTCGCTCGTGCCGTTCGGGTGCATCACGTGAATCGCAAACTTCCCTGACGTTTCGGCCGGGATGGCAACGTAAGCAATCCACTTGCCGTCCGGCGACCACTGCGGCTGCGTGTCGTGATTGCCTGAATTGGTCAGACGCACGGGATTGGTTCCGTCCAGATTCGACACGAACACGTCGCTCGGCGGCGTCGAATTCTCGTCCTGGTAGCGATTGACGCGGTACACCAAACGTTTGCCGTCGGGCGAGGCCTCGACGAGTGCGAGGTCGGCCTTGGGCGGCATCGCGATGCGCGTCAGCGTGCCCTTCAGGTCGGTGACGTACGCCATCGGATAGACTGCGTCGCCGGCGCTCGGGCCGATGGTCGCCGCCGTGAGCCCGTCTTCGATCGGCTGCGCGTACGCGAGGAAGAAGCCGACGAGCGTTATCAACGCCCACGTCGACAGCACGGCCGGGCCGATACGTTTCCAACCGCCGGCCTCGCGCCCGTATTGCGCCGCGATCGAGAAGAGCGGCCCGCTAAAAATCAGCGCGGCCGCGAGCGCCAGGATCAGGTGAGGGGGGCTGACCAGCAGTACGATCCCATTCTCGATACCGAAACGGGTGTGCCACCAGCCATCGAAGCCGCCGCCGACCACGAAGATCACGACGCCGATCGCGGCACCCCAGTACCCCACCGGCAGCGCATCGCGAAACCGGTGCCCCTTTAACAGCCCGTTGATTCCAGCGTAGAGCAGGACCAGGCCGTTGACCCCCATCGAACCGTAGAGCAGCGCGTGCCAGGGCGTCATGAAGCTCTGGTCCACCTCGCCGTGGGAGTGCGCCCAGCCGTCCAGCAGCAGGCCGCCCATCAGCAAGACGCTCAGAAAGCCCATGAGCCAGTCAAAGAGCGGCGACGAGCGAGCGCGGGTCGTCGAGGTGTCGATCATGCGGAGTCCCTCCAAGTCTAGCTACGGTATGGCGACGGTAATGTTTCCGCCCCCCGGGGGTCGCGAACCTCGAACGGCCTTGACGGAGGCCCGGTCCGCGTGTTTGTATAGCGGCACGATGCAAGTCCTTACGAGCTACGCGTATTGGTATTACACCGGCGGATACATCCGTCGGGGGTTACGTTTTACGCGCTAGCAGCACAGCGACGAGCTAGTAAGCGAGTGAAGCGAGCCTCCGCAAGATGTGGGGGCTCGTTTATTTTTATACGGAGTTGTACATGACGATCGCAGTCTACCAGGGGGTCGACGGGGCCTACTCTCAACTCGTTATCGCGCACTACCTGCGCGAGCGCGGCATCGAGGCGAGCACGCTGGGTGTGCCCAGCTATCGCGAACTGGCAACCAGCGTCGCCGGCCTGCGGGCCGAAGTAGGCGTGGTGCCGATCGAGAACGCCATCGGGGGCACCGTTCGCGAAGGTTACGATCTGCTGGCCGAGTTCGACGTCGCCCCGGTCGCAGAGGTGCATTGGCGAACCGACCACCGCCTGCTCGGCGTGCGCGGGGCCGAGGTGCGCGACGTTCGCGAAGTGCTGGCGCACCCTCTGGTTATCGCCGAGTGCGGGCGCTTCTTGGCCGGCTTGGAGCATGCGCGAGCAATTCCGTGTGAAGACACCGGCATCGCGGCGCGTGAAGTCGCACGCGGCGGCAACCCGTCGATCGCGGCGCTCGCGCCGCCGGCTGCGGCGGCGATTTACGATCTGGCCGAACTGGCCGAGAACTGCACCGACGATCCGCGCACCTACTCGCGCTTTCTCGTCGTGCGGCCGCGCCACGCCGGCGCGAATAATCCGGTTGCGGCGATCGCGCCGAGCGGTAAGCGCAAAACGTCGTTGATCTTCGCGGTTGAGGAGCGGCCCGGTTCGCTCGCGCGCTGTCTTGGTATCCTTGCGGAACGCAACGTCAACGGCGACAAGCTCGAGTCGAAGCCGTTCCTCGGGCACGGCACCGAGCGCATGTTCTACATCGACTTCGACGGCGACGTCACGGACGCAAACGTTGCCGACGCCCTAACGGAACTGAAAGCCGCGTGTCCGAAGCTGATCGTGCTCGGAAGTTACGACGCGCACGTGGGCGCGCCGATCGGCGCGAACGAACGCGCACCCAAAGCGGCGGGCAGCGGCGTGCGCGACGCCCGCCCGGCCGAGCCGATCGCACTCGTGGCAGAGACGCCCTTTCCACGCGTCTCGCGGGTCTCGAGGCCGCAGGGCAGCGCGCTGCAGATCGGCGGCGTTCGCATCGCCGACGGCGAGTTCGTGATCGTCGCCGGCCCGTGTTCGGTGGAATCGCGCGAGCAGATTCTCGAAACGGCGGAGGCGGTGCGTGCTCGGGGCGCGATGATGCTGCGCGGCGGTGCCTTCAAACCGCGCACGAGTCCGTACGCGTTTCAGGGTCTCGGGTGGGAAGGCGTCGATTTGTTGGCGGAGGCTGGGCGTGCGTCGGGGCTGCCGACGGTGAGCGAAGTAATGACGATCGATCAGGTCGAGCGCATGGCCGAACGCATCGACGTGCTGCAGATCGGCGCGCGCAACATGCAGAACTTCGATCTGCTCAAAGCCGTCGGCCGCGCCGGACGCCCGGTGCTGCTCAAGCGCGGTCTCTCGGCGACGATCGACGAACTGCTCGCCGCCGCGGAGTACATCTTAGCGGAAGGCAACCCCAACGTGATCCTGTGCGAACGCGGGATCCGTACGTTCGAGCCGGCGACGCGCAACACGCTCGATCTCTCGGCCGTGCCGGTATTGCGCGAGCGCTCGCACCTGCCGGTGTTCGTCGATCCGAGCCACGGGGTCGGCGTGCGCCGCTGGATCGCACCGTTGTGCCGCGCGGCCAAGGCCGTCGGCGCGCACGGCCTGTTGGTTGAAGTCCATCCAAACCCGCCCGAGGCCAAGAGCGACAAGGAGCAAGCGCTGACGTTCGATGATTTTGCCGACGTCATGTCGGAGCTGGAGAGCATCCCCGTGTCCTCGCATCCGGCGCGCGCGAACGGGGTGGCACGCATATGAGCGCGACGATGATGCGCGGCGTCCGCGGAGCGGTGACGGTTCCTGCGGACGAACCGGAAGCGATCCACGCCGCGACGCGCGAGCTGCTGCTTGAAATCGTCGCACGCAACGAAATCGCCATCGACGACATCGCGTCGGTGCTCTTCACGCTGACGCCGGACGTTCGCGCCGCGTTCCCCGCACTGGCGGCGCGGGACATGGGGTGGACGCACGTGCCGATGCTCCACGCGGTCGAGGTCGACGTGCCCGGCGCGATCGCGCGCTGCATCCGGGTGCTGATGCACGTCAATACGGCGCGCAGCATGGGCGACGTGGAGCACGTGTATCTCGGAGAAGCCGCGAACCTTCGCCCGGATCTGGTGCGTTCCAAGTCATGAGCCGCGGCACCGTCGGCGTTATCGGAACCGGATTGATCGGCTCGTCGATCGGTTTTCGCGCACGTCGAAACGGCTCGCACGTCGTAGGGTATGACGAAAACGGCGCGGCGCTTGAGGCGGCGCTTACCGCCGGCGCTATCGATGCAGTCGTTTCGCGGGGAGCGCTGTTGGCGAGTGCGGATATTGTCGTGATCGCCGTACCGGTCGATGCGACCGTCGGCGAGATCGGGACAATGCGCGAGTCTCCGGAGATTCGCGCCGCGCTCGTGATCGACGTAGCCTCCGTAAAGGCGCCGATTGCCGCGGCCGCTCACGGCCTCGCAAATTTCGTCGGCACGCATCCGATGGCGGGTTCGGAGCGGAGCGGCGCCGCCGCAGCGCGAGCGGATCTATTCGACGGAAAGGCGTGGCTGTACGTGACGCCGGGCAATGCCGCGGTCGAGACGCGCGCGCGCGCGTTTATAGAATCGATGGGTGCTCGTCCGAATGCCGTCGATGCGCACGAACACGACCGCATCGTCGCACTTACCTCGCATCTGCCGCAGCTGCTCGCTTTTGCTTTTGCACGCCGCGTCCACGCGCTCGGCGTTGCGGCCGAGCCAATGTGCGGCGCGGTCGCACGAGAACTTTTGCGCATCGGCAATTCAAATCACGAAATCTGGGATTCGATTTTTGCCGCGAATCGCACCAACATAGAAGAAGAGCTCCGCGCACTGATGGCGGAGCTCTCCTAAGCGTTTAGCGCTGCGGCGGTCTGCCGCCGGGTCGCGCGCCCTCGGGGCGGCCGGCCGGAGCACGCATCATCGGCGGCGCCGCGCGCACGGGAGCGGCACGAACCGGGCCGCGAGCCGGTGCGAATCGTGCCGGCGCCCCGCGAGCGGGTGCGTTGTGCGCTACCGCGAATGGCGCGCGGGCCGGGCGGGCCGCCGGGTGATGCGCGACGACGGTCGAGTGATGCACCACGGTGGTGTGGTGCGCGATCGTCGAATGGTGCACGATCGTCGAGTGATGAACGATCGCTCCGTGTCGCACGACGACCGGGCGATGCAAGACGGTTCGCGAATAGCGCGCGCGATAGTAGTTATTCACGACGCGCGTTGACGCGGGATAGGCGTAGGGCGCGCTATAGGCGTAGCCGTACGACGGATACGGCGCGTACGCGTACGACGGCGACGCGAATCCTAACCCGAACGAACCGAGCCCGACGCCGAGAGCGACGCCACCGGGGCTCACGTAGCCGAGCGAAGCGCCGTAGACCGGCGGTGCGTAGTACGACGGGGCGTAGTACGACGGCGCATAATACGACGGCGCGTAGTAGGCGGTCGAGTAGTATGACGGCGGATAATATGCGGCTGCGTATGCCGGCGCAGTGTACGTGGGCGCATAGTACGCGGGCGTGTAACTATTGGCGTAATACGCCGGCGCTGCCGCGTAGAACGCCGGGTATGGCGCATAGTAGTTCGGTTCGTCGAAAGCCGCGCCGATCGCCAGCGGGCACGCGGACCAGCCACACGCCGGACCCGTTCCGAATGCTGCGGACACAAAAACCTGCGCGTCAGCCGGCGGCGACGCGGCCAGCGCGAGCGAGCCGGCGAAGGCCAGCGCGAGGACGAGCGAGAGAGGCGAGCGTTTGGTCATCGTGGGCGATCCTCCGTTAAGAGAACTCTTACCCGGACGGTCGCGGGCCGAAAGTAGACGAGCGCTTCGAACTCACCAAACGCTAACCACAGGCCGAGATGTTTTATCGAGGGTGCCTCGCAAAGCAGGCAACCAGCCGTGCCGAGAAGGCGTTGTTCCGACTCGCTCCTGATGTCCCCGACGAACTCATTAGATGCGTCCCCCGCGAGCGAGGCGGCGCTGAAATGATGCTGCTTTCCAGGGATGGCTCATGGGTGGTGGGTTGTACGGATGCGGTTTGCCTTCGATGCGCCCCGCTTCAGCAAGTTCCTTGGCGTCCTCGAGCAATGCATCAGTCGGTTTCGGGCGATGGGCTTCGTGTTGGCTTTCGGGCGGTACGGCAAAGCGCCGATTGTACTGCTCGATGAACGCTGGGAGGTAGTCGTTAGCTCGGTCGATTGTCGAGATATTGCGCAGTCGCAGTTCCTTGACCAGGCGGTCTTGCAGGGTCGAGTTGCTCGCTCGACGCGGCCTTTGGCTTGCGGGGAATGCGCACAGATGAGCTCGACATCCAAATCGTCCATAGCCCTGCCGAATTGCGTGCGTAACTCCGCAGCATCACCGACGTTGTTGATACGAAATACGCTGTATTTGTCCGCATAGAAGGCTAGCGGCACGCCGTGATTGAGAATATGCTGCCGGGCGAGTTCGAAGTAACCGGCGGTCGTTTCGCCAACGCCAAAATGCAAGGCCAGAAGCTGGCTCGTCGCATCGTCGACATCGACGTAGAGCGTGCAGCCTGGAGCGCGATTTTCGAACCAGGGGTGATGCGAGCCATCGATCTGGGCAAGTTCGCCGCGGCACGGCCGGCGATCGCGTGATGGATGAACGCGTAGCCGCTTGCGTCGCTTGAGTTTGCGAAGCCCGCAGGCTACCAGCGCTCGTCGCAGCGTTTCATGGTCGATTCGAATGCCGTGGAGTTCATCGAGCTTCTCGGCAGCCAAGGTTGGGCCGAAGTCCGGGTACAGGGTTCGAACCAGCTCGAGGGCTCGTTCCATCAACACCGGATCGGTCCGCCGGTTGCTCGGCTTGCCTCTTCGGCGGGAGATCAAGCCGGCCTCGGCTTCCAAACGGAATCGACGCCAGAGGCGTTTGACTTGACGCACGGAGAGCCCGAGCTGCAAGGCCACCTGTTGTTGGGTGACGGTACGAGACTCTAGGCCGTGCATCGCCTGAAGGCGGGTTAGTTCGGTTGTCGACATCGGAAGGAGCTCCATGGGAGGGGCTTCTCGATGGGGACACCTCTACTGAGTTAAAAAGGGGACATCTCTAAGGAGCTCCGATACATGCCGAGAAGGCGTTTGACGGCGACCTGACCCCCTGGTATACTGCGCAGGTTCGGTCCCACTCGGGATCCCGGCAGCGTGCCGGGGGTGCTCCCGAGGGTCCCCGAGGCACTCGGCCTAGGGGTGGCGACCGTATTTTACTGTGTTAGGGAGCTAAGTTTGCCGACCATCAACCAACTGGTCCGCCGGGGTCGTGTTAAGACCGAGAAGAAGGTCAAGACCCGTGCGTTCCGCGTGATCCTGACCGGCCCGAAGCCGGGTCATCCCGATCTGCCCACCCGTACCTTTGAGGTCGCGGGCAATCCGCAGCGTCGCGGCGTCTGCACTCAAGTGAAGACGGTCACGCCGAAGAAGCCGAACTCGGCCCTGCGTAAAGTGGCGCGCGTCCGCCTCACCAACGGTGAGGAAGTGACCGCCTACATCCCCGGCATCGGCCACAACCTGCAGGAGCACTCGGTCGTGCTCGTGCGCGGCGGCCGCGTCAAAGATCTTCCGGGCGTCCGCTATCACATCATTCGCGGCACGCTCGACACCGCGGGCACGGCCAACCGCAAACAAGGCCGATCGAAATACGGCGCAAAGCGAGATAAGAAGAAGTAATGCCCAGAAAAGGTCCCGCACCCAAGCGGCAAATTCTCCCCGACGGCAAGTTCAACTCGAAAGTGCTCGCGCGCTTCATCAATAAGGTGATGCTCTGCGGCAAGAAGTCGACCGCCGAAAACATCACCTACGGCGCGCTCGAAATCATCGCCGAGAAGACCGGCCGCGACCCGATGGACATTTTCTCGCAAGCGCTCTCCAACGCGATGCCGCTGGTCGAAGTTCGTCCGCGCCGCGTCGGCGGTGCCACCTATCAGGTGCCGATGGAAGTTCGCCCGGATCGCCGTCAGGCGATGGCCATGCGCTGGCTGATCAATTTCGCCCGCGCGCGCGGCGGCCGTTCGATGGAAGAGAAACTCGCCGGCGAATTGCTCGACGCTTCGAACAACACCGGTGCGACCATCAAAAAGCGCGAAGACACACATAAGATGGCCGAGGCTAACAAGGCATTCGCGCACTACCGTTGGTAGTGCAATCACCTAAGCATAGAGACTAGAGAAGGACATGGCTGCAAGAGAGTATCCGCTCGAGCGGACTCGGAACATCGGTATTGCCGCGCACATCGATGCGGGAAAAACAACCTGCACCGAGCGCATTCTGTTTTACACCGGCCGCGTGCACAAGATCGGCGAAGTGCACGACGGTGCGGCGACGATGGACTGGATGGTCCAGGAACAGGAACGCGGCATCACGATCACGTCCGCCGCAACCGCGACGACGTGGCGCGATACCCGTATCAACATTATCGATACTCCAGGCCACGTCGACTTCACGGTCGAAGTCGAACGCTCGCTGCGCGTGCTCGACGGTCTCGTAGCGCTCTTCGATTCGGTCGCCGCCGTGCAGCCGCAGTCGGAAACCGTGTGGCGCCAAGCCAACAAATACAAAGTTCCTCGTATCATCTTCGTCAACAAGATGGACCGCATGGGTGCGGACTTCTTTAACGTCGTCGACAAGGTTCGCGAGCGTCTCGGCGCCCGCGCGGTACCGATTCAGGTGCCGATCGGCGCGGAAGACCAGTTTCTCGGCGTCGTCGATCTCTTCTCGATGCAGAAGATCGTCTATACCGACGACCTGGGCTCGGTCTCGACGTCGTCGGATGTGGAAGGCGACCTCAAAGAAGTCGCGATGAAGTGGCGCAAGGAGCTCGTCGAAGCCATCGCCGAGCAGGACGACGAACTGCTGGAAATGTTCTTCGAAGGCAAAGAACTGCCGATCGATCGTATGAAAGCCGCGCTGCGTAAAGCCACCATCGAAGGCACCGTGCTTCCGATGCTGTGCGGTTCGGCGTTCAAGAACAAGGGCGTTCAGCCGCTGCTCGACGCGGTCGTCGACTATATGCCGTCGCCGCTCGATGCCAAAGCGATCACCGGCGTCGATCCGAAATCGGGCGATGAGATCTCGCGCCTGCCCGACGACGATCAGCCGTTTGCGGCGCTCGCGTTCAAAATCGCGACCGACCCGTACGGCAACCTCACGTATTTCCGCGTCTACTCGGGCACGCTGCAAAAAGGCTCGTACGTCTATAACGCCCGTTCGGGAAGAAAAGAACGTATCGGCCGTATTCTGCGCATGCACGCCAACCACCGCGAAGACATCGATTCGATTGGAGCGGGCGACATCGCGGCGGCGGTCGGTTTGAACGACACGCGCACCGGCGACACGCTGTGCGACGAAAAAAATCCGATCATGCTCGAGAACATCGTGTTCCCGGAGCCCGTCATCTCGCAGGCCATCGAGCCGAAGACGAAGGCGGACCAGGATCAGCTCGGCAAAGGCCTCGCGCGCTTGGCGCAAGAGGACCCCACGTTCCGCATGCGCACCGACGAAGAGACGCAGCAGACGATCATCGCCGGCATGGGCGAACTGCATCTCGAGATCATTCTCGACCGGCTGCGCCGCGAGTTCAAAGTCGAAGCCAACGTCGGCAAACCGCAGGTCGCGTACAAAGAAGCGATCACGAAGACGGTCGAAAAACAGGGCAAGTTCGTTCGTCAGTCCGGCGGTAAAGGCCAATACGGCGACATCTGGCTCAAGGTCGAACCGCAAGAGCCCGGCACCGGCTTCGTCTTCGAATGGAAGATCGTCGGCGGCAAGGTTCCTAAGGAATACGCCAAGGCCGTGCAGCAGGGCATTGAGGAGTCGTCGCAGAGCGGCGTGCTCGCCGGATTCCCCGTGCTCGACTTCAAAGTCACGGCGTTCGACGGTTCGTACCACGACGTCGACTCGTCGGAAATGGCCTTTAAGATCGCCGCGTCGATGGGCTGGAAGGAAGCCAACCGCGCCGCGGGACCGATTCTGCTGGAGCCGATCATGAAGGTCGAAGTCACGACGCCCAACGATTACCTCGGTGCGATCACCGGAGACTTGAATCGTCGCCGCGGCATGATTCAGGGCACCGAAGAAGCGCCGGGCGGCGCCAAGGTGATTACGGCCAACGTGCCCCTGTCCGAAATGTTCGGCTACGCGACCGACATGCGTTCCGCAACGCAAGGCCGCGCGACGTACACGATGGAGTTCGCGCACTACGAGAAGGCGCCGCGCATGGTCGAAGAAGAGATCGTCGCCAAGTCGACGGGCAAGAAAGCCACGCCCGCCTAAGGCAAGCTCCTAGGAGCGGCAACGGTCATGCGGAAATAGCGGGACGACTAAACGGTCGTCCCGTTCGCATTCCCGGAGGTTTGCGTGGCGCTCAAGGTCACATCGTTCGCCCAATCGATGGATGCCTGCCGCATGGGCCCGCTACATTGGAAGATTTTTATCTTTGCGGCGCTCGGCATCTTCATGGACGGCTACGATTTCTTTATCGTGGCCGCGGCCTTGCCGTTGATCGAGCAGTACTGGCATCCGGCGCCGGCGCTGCTCGGCCTCGTCGGCGCGGCGGCGACGGTGGGCGCGGTCTTCGGCGGCGCGTTCTCGGGCGGTACGCGGACCTGTGGGGACGTCGCAAGATGGCGATGATCACCATGGTGCTCTTTGCCGTTATCTCGGTCATCAGCGGGTTCGCCTGGAGCATCGTTGCGCTGATCGCCATTCGCTTCGCACTCGGCGTTGCCATCGGCGCGGATTATCCGACCGGCGCGGCCTTCGTTGCCGAGTTCATGCCGCTGCGCGATCGCCCGCGCATGCTCTTCGCGAGCTTGAGTTTTCAAGCCGTCGGTGCGGTGGCCGGCGCGCTCATCGGGTTGTTGTTGGTGCACACGCACAATCTCGACGCGTGGCGAGCGCTGTTCGTCATGGGCGTCGTGCCCGCGCTGCTCATCCTCTTCTTGCGCGGGCAGCTGCCGGAGAGTCCGCGCTGGCTCTACAACGACGGCAAGCCGGAGCAAGCGCGCGAAGTTCTCGAACGGCTTTTTCAGGAGCCGGTGGAACTGGCGATAGAGGAACCGCCGGCACTGCCCGCGCTGCCGGTCTCGGCGCTGTTCGGCAAACGGTTCATCGGACGCACGATCTTTGCAACGGTGCCGTGGTTCTGCATGGACGTCGCGCTTTACGGCATGGCGCTCTTCACGCCGATCATTCTGGCCTCAAGCGGCTTTGGCGACGCGAAGAACACGTTCTGGTCGCGCGACATCCACGCGCTGCGCGGAGCGCTTTGGCTCGACGTGATTCTGGTGGTCGGGTTTATCGTCGGGATCGCGCTGGTGAATCGGGCGGGCGTTCTGCGCTTACAGATTTGGGGATTTGCCGGAATGGTCGCCGGCCTGCTGCTGGTCGTCCTGGGGACGGCCCAGAACCAGGGCGCCCTCATCTTCGCCGGGTTCGCGGTCTTCAACCTCAGCGTCAACGCCGGGCCAAACGGCACCACCTACATTATCGCCGCCGTCGAGTTCCCGACCAACCTGCGGGCCACCGGGAGCGGCCTGGCGACGGCCGTCGGGAAGATCGGGGCGTCGGTAGGCATCTTCTTAATGCCGGTCATGCAAGCCGGATGGGGCCTCACCCCTACGATCTTTGTCGTCTGCGGGGTCGCCACGATGGGTTTCCTGGTCTCCATCCTGCTCCGGGGCCAGTACTATGCAAGCGGGCGGCCGGAGCAGCGTGGGGAATCGGCGTTGACAGGGAGCCAGCCCGCCTGATATATTTCCGTGGTCATAGCGCCCTCCTCGCGGGGGCGTTTACAACGTAGCGTGCGGGGCAGGGGAGTAAACGCCAGGGTCCGAGGACCTGGGCATCTACCCGCGTCGCGCACCGCTCTCAGTACCGCCCACTTCGCGTTTTAGCGCAAGGAAAGAAATGGCCAAAGCAAAATTCGAGCGCAATAAGCCGCACGTTAACATCGGCACGACGGGTCACGTCGACCACGGCAAGACCACGTTGACCGCCGCGATCACGCATTGTCTCTCAACCGAGGGTCTTGCGGCTGCGCGCGGCGTCGACGAGATCGACAACGCGCCCGAAGAGAAAGAGCGCGGCATTACCATCGCGATCTCGCACCAAGAGTACGAGACGACGAAGCGCCATTACGCCCACGTCGACTGCCCGGGGCACGCCGACTACATCAAGAACATGATCACCGGCGCCGCGCAGATGGACGGAGCGATCCTCGTGGTCGCCGCCACCGACGGGCCGATGCCGCAAACGCGCGAGCACATTTTGCTCATGCGCCAAGTCGGCGTCCCGCGTATCGTCGTGTTCCTCAATAAGGTCGACCTAGTCGACGACGAAGAACTGCTCGAACTAGTCGAGATGGAAGTGCGCGAGCTGCTTTCGAAGTACGAGTTCGACGGCGACAACACGCCGATCATCCGCGGTTCCGCTCTCAAGGCGCTCCAATCGAGCGGCAAGAAGGGCGACCCCGAAGCCGATGCGATCTTCAAGCTAATGGACACCGTCGACGAGTACATTCCGGAGCCGGTCCGTCAAGTCGACAAGCCGTTCCTAATGCCGGTCGAAGACGTCTTCACGATCACCGGCCGCGGTACGGTCGGCACGGGCCGCGTCGAACGCGGTCAGGTAAAGGTCGGCGAAGAAATCGAAATCGTCGGTCTCAAGGAAGAAACCAAGAAGACCGTCGTCACGGGCATCGAGATGTTCCGCAAGCTGCTCGACATGGGCATCGCCGGCGATAACGTCGGCGTGCTTCTGCGCGGCGTCGATCGCAACGAGATCGAGCGCGGACAAGTGTTGGCCAAGCCGGGTTCGGTAAAGCCGCATAAGAAGTTCAAAGCCGAAGTTTACGTCCTTTCGAAGGACGAAGGCGGCCGTCACACGCCGTTCTTCGGGAACTACCGTCCGCAGTTCTACTTCCGCACGACCGACGTGACCGGCACCATCAAACTGCCGGAAGGCGTCGAGATGGTCATGCCGGGCGACAACGTTCAAATGGACGTCGAGCTCATCACGCCGATCGCATGCGAAGAAGGCTTGCGTTTCGCGATACGGGAGGGCGGTCGCACCGTCGGTGCCGGGGTTGTTACCACGGTTCTGCCGGACTAGTCTTTTCGCCCACAGCTTCGTCGCGAAGGACCTCACGTACCAAAGTACGCTTCGGCCCTTCGCTCCTCACTGTGAACGAAAATCCTTGTCCGCTTCGGCGGGCAATACCAGTAAAAAAATGTACTTTGAAAACTGAAGGCTTGAGTTAGAAAGAACAAGATGTCAAAGCAGAAGATTCGTATTCGTTTGAAAGCGTACGACCATAAGGTGCTCGATCAGTCCGCCGAGCGGATCGTCGAGACCGCGAAGCGCACCGGCGCGTTCGTCAGCGGCCCCGTGCCGTTGCCGACCGAAATCAACCGGTTTTGCGTACAGCGCTCGACCAATAACGACAAGAAGTCGCGCGAGCACTTCGAGATGCGCACGCACAAGCGGCTCATCGATATTCTCCAAGCGTCGCCCAAGACGATGGATGCGCTGATGCACCTCGATCTTCCGGCCGGCGTCGACATCGAACTCAAAGCCTAAGGTTTTCAACCACGTCAACATTTCGGCCCGGAGCAAACGCTCCGGGCCTTTTTGTTGCGTCCCTCGCTTGCTTGGAAAGGCGTTCGAGGGAAGTGACCCGTAGACCGTCGCAAAGCCTGCTCGCGCCGTCTCGGCGCACTGGAGGAAACGTGGAAGTCAAACCGACGTATCTTGGAACGATGATTGCCCTGGCCACCGTCGCGTTCGGTCTGATCGCAGCCGGCGCGTGGAACAAGGTCATCACGGATGCGATCGCGCTGCTGCCGATCACGCAAGGTAAAGGCGTGCTGGCGGAACTCGTCTACGCGGTCCTGGTGACCATCCTCGCGATTACGATCGTGCAAGCGCTCGGAAAACTCGCGCAGAAAGAAGCCGACTTCGGGCCGGAGGCGATGTTCAACAAGCTGCGCAAAAAGCCGGGCGACGCTCCGCCGCCGTAACTTATCCGACGGGGTCGTCGGCGGCTTTGCTCTCCGCCATTTTCCCGGCGCGGATTTTGAACGCGATCTCCGGACGGTGCTGAAGCGGCGGATAGACGTGCGCGCGCACTTCGAAGCCTTTCCGCTCGAGGCCTAGCCGGTACGCCGCCTGCTGAATCCCGTGCAGGATCGCGGCACCGAGGCCCTCGTCCGAAACGCCCAGATCCATGATGCTGTGCGCGTGTTGTTTTGAAAGCAGCGTCAGGCGTATTTCGCCCTCGACACGCTCCGACTCGTGCTCCTCATCGACGGGATCGTGGAAGACGACGACCTTCTTGTCTTCGAAGACGATGTCGTTGTCGCCGACGACCTTGCCCCACGGGCGCTCTTCCTTCGGCCACGCGGGCATTCCGCCAAGCACGTCGGCGGGTGTAACGACAGCCTTAATGGGCAATGCGTCGGATTTATCTATAGCCATTCGGGTCGGCTCCTCAAGGGTTGCAACGTGGAACGAGCATCCCTTAGAAGCTCGCCGGGAAAATCCTGGATGGCGAGGAATGGGGGGCGAAAGTCCACACTCAGCCTTATCGGAGTGATGCGCGATGCAATGGGTTTCCGAACTAGTTTGCACCCCGGAGCAGCTTAAGTACGATAAGCCCGATCCGGACCACACCTTCCGCGGCCGTCTCGACGGCACGCGCGCGAAGGCCGACGAGATCGTGTACGAAGACGACGACGTGTTCGCATTTCTGCATAACGTCGATAAGACACGGGCGACGTGGTGGGAAATCCACGTCGTGGTCATCCCCAAGAAATGGGTGCCGACGCTGCTCGACTTCGGCCTCGGCGACGCGCAGTTGTGGAATAAGCTGCTCGCGGGCATTCAAAAGGTTGCGATCATCAAGGGCCTCTACGAAAAGGGCTTCATGATTCGCATGGGCGTGCTGCCGCCGTACCAGCACACCGAGCACGTGCACATTCACATCCTCTCGGGCAAACATAAGAATATGGTGCACATCGACGGGCCGATGCCCGATGTCAGTTGACGCGGCGGCCCCGGCCGAACCGCAAAAACCGCCTTCACTTCTCAACATCGCGCTGACGTTCGCTGCGATCAGTTCCACCGCGTTCGGCGGTGGGCAGAAGGCCAGCATACGCCATCAGGTCACGACCAAAGGCTGGATGGACAGTGACGAGTTCATGGATGGCCTCGAACTCGCACAAGTGCTTCCAGGCCCGAACATTCTCAATCTCGCCATCTACTGCGGCCAGCGCACGCGCAAACTTCCCGGCGCGATCGCCGCGTTTCTGGGTGCGAGCGTTCCGCCGTTTCTCATCGTGCTTCTCGCCGGTGCGCTCTATTTCAAATATGCGACCAATCCGTACGTGCACGGAGCCTTGCGCGGCTGCGCGGTCGGCGCGCTCGGATTGACGATCGGCAACGCGCTCGAGTTGAGCTGGGATGAACGCAACGACTGGATCAAGATCTCCCTGCTCGTGCTGACCGCGATCGTCGTCGCATGGATCAAGATGCCGCTGCTCCTGGTCCTCGTGATCTTCGGCGGCGTCGGCATCGTGCACGAATACATTAGGTCACAAAACATCAAGAAAAAGGATTCGGCGTGAACCAAGACACGCTGCATCAGATCCTGCACATGCTTTGGGTGTTCGGGCAGCTCTCCGTGCTCGGCTTCGGCGGCGGCAAGGGCATCATTCCGCAGATGCACGTCGAGGTCGTGGACGGCTATCAATGGGTCACGAACGATCAGTTCACGCAGTTTTACACCATCGGCAAACTCGTGCCGGGCCCGACCACCATCTTCGCAGCGCTGATCGGCTACACGGCGATGCCGCAGGCCCCGGTCCTCGGCGCCCTGATCGCGACGATCGGAATGTTCGTTCCCTCGAGCATGATGATGGTCGGCTCGGACATCATCTGGGACAAGTTCAAAGCGAGTCCATGGCGCGCGATGGTCTCCCACGGCCTCGCGCCGGCCATCGTCGGTCTCGTCTGGGCTAGCGTCTATTCCATCTCCAAGGGAACGGCCCACGGGCCGATTCCGTACGCGATCACGGCCCTGGTGGTGGTCGCAACGCTGCGGACGAAGCTTTCCGCGCCGCTGCTGATCGGCATCTCGGGCGTGCTGGGGATGGTCCTACTGCGACAATGAGGTAGGCGGCGGCGAAGCGAACCGCTCGGGATGCCTATCGAGCTCCACGAGTCCCGGTCGCGAACCTTTCACGGCACGAAGCGCCGGATCTTCCATTTACTCGAGGAGATGGGCACGTCGGGCGACCAGATTTGGCCGTTCGCATCGCAGCCCTTCATGCGCTCGCCCGGACCGCTCACGCTCGGGAAGACCGAAGAATGGCATCTGGGGATTCACGCGATCCTCGACGAGGTCACCCCGGAAGAGAAGATCGTTTGGCGCATCCAAAACGACGGCGTCGACGGCGTGCACGGGTTCTATCTGGAGAGCGAGGGCAAGGAGACGGTTCTGACGCTGCGGTTCGATGCGATGCTGACCGAAAGCGATGGCCGCTTGCTGTGGCGCCGGTTCGAAGACTCGTTCGACCGTTCGTCGGAGGCGCTCTTCGACAAGCTCGCACGCGTTCTGAGGCGCTAGGCCGCGGTGCATCAACGCAAACTCGGCGCCGGCGGCCCGGCCGTTTCGGCGCTCGGCCTCGGATGCATGGGCATGTCGGAGTTCTACGGAGCGCGCGACGACGCCGAATCGATCCGGACGATCCATCGCGCGCTCGAACTCGGCATCACGATGCTCGACACGGCCGATACGTACGGCATCGGCGACAACGAAGTGCTGGTCGGTAAGGCGATCGCCAAGCATCGCGACCGGGCATTCGTCGCGACCAAGTTCGGCATCGTTCGTCAAGCCGACGATCCGACGCAGCGCAGCATCAACGGGCGCCCGGCGTACGTCAAGTCCGCGTGCGACGCGTCGCTCAAGCGCCTGAATATCGACCACATCGATCTGTACTATCAGCACCGCGTCGATCTCGACGTCCCGATCGAAGAAACGGTCGGCGCGATGAGCGATCTGATTCGCGCCGGCAAAGTGCGCTTTCTGGGGCTCTCCGAAGCCAGCGCCGCGACCGTGCGCCGGGCGCAAGCGGTCCATTCGATCGCCGCGCTGCAAAACGAATGGTCGCTCTGGTCGCGCGATTTGGAATCCAACGGCCAGCTCGAGACGGCGCGCGAACTCGGCATCGCTATCGTCGCTTACAGCCCGATCGGTCGCGGCTTTCTTACCGGCGCTCTGAAAACGCGGGACGATTTTGCCGAAGACGACTTCCGGCGGCATTCGCCGCGCTTTTCCGCCGAAAACTTCGGCAAGAACCTCGAACTCGTCGCGATGGTCGAAGCGCTCGCTGGCCGCAAGGGCTGCACCGCCGCACAAGTCGCGCTCGCGTGGCTGCTCGCGCAAGGCGAAGACGTCGTTCCAATTCCCGGAACGAAACGTGTGAAGTACGTCGAGGAGAACGTCGCCGCGCTCAAGGTCGAACTCTCGGCCGACGAGCGCGCCGAACTCGATTCGATCTTTCCACCCGGCGCCGCCAGCGGCGAGCGTTATCCCGACATGAGCTTTGTAAACCGATGACCGCCACCAGGACCAAAGCTGCGACGCCCGATGCCGTCGATTTTATCGACGTCTCCGCGCTGCTGACCGACGAAGAGCGCATGATCCGCGACACCGTGCGCGGCTTCGTACGCGACCGCATTCTGCCCGACGTCGCCGAATGGTTCGAGCAAGGAATTCTCCCGCGCGAGTTGGCGCGCCAGATGGGCGATCTGGGTTTGCTCGGGATGCACTTGCACGGTTACGGCTGCCCCGGTGCCAGTGCGGTGGCGTACGGCATCGCGTGTATGGAGCTGGAAGCCGGCGATGCGGGCGTGCGCAGCGTCTGCTCGGTTCAGGGTTCGCTCTCGATGTTTTCGATTCATCGCTGGGGCAGCGAAGAACAGAAGAACCAGTGGCTGCCGTCCATGGCCCGCGGTGAAACGATCGGATGCTTCGGCCTTACCGAACCGGATTTCGGAAGCAATCCCGGCGGAATGCGCACGTTCGCGCGACGCGACGGCGACGACTGGATCCTCAACGGCACCAAGATGTGGATCACCAACGGATCGATCGCGGACGTCGCGATCGTCTGGGCGCAAACCCGCGAAGACGGCGACGCGTCGGGCATCCGCGGATTCATCGTGCCGAAGACCACCAAGGGGTTCTCCGCGAGCGACATTCACAAGAAACTCTCGCTGCGCGCGTCGGTGACGAGCGAACTCGTACTACAAGATTGTCGCTTACCCGCCGATGCGCTGCTGCCGGAGGCGCAAGGGTTGCGCGGGCCGCTCGGCAGCCTGAGCGAGGCACGGTTCGGCATCATCTGGGGCTCCATGGGTGCGGCGCGCACCTGCTACGAGACGGCACTCGAGTATGCGAAGACGCGCGTCCAGTTCGACAAGCCGATCGGCGCCTTCCAACTGACGCAAGAAAAGCTCGTCAACATGCTGCTCGAACTCAACAAGGGTACGCTGCTCGCGCTGCATCTCGGCCGCATGAAAGACGCCGGCTCGTTACACCCGAGCCAGGTCAGCTTCGGCAAGCTCAATAACGTGCGCGAAGCCCTAAGGATCTGCCGCGAGGCGCGCACGATTCTCGGTGCCAACGGCGTCACGCTCGAGTATCCCGTTATCCGTCACATGAACAATCTCGAATCGGTGCTCACCTACGAAGGCACCAGCGAAATGCACACGCTCATCATCGGCAAGGAAGTCACTGGCCTCGACGCGTTCGCGTAACCTTCGGGTGAAGCGAACCCCACGAGGGTCGACGGCAGCGCGCTGAACGCGACGAGCCGGTAGAGCGGCACCATCGGGATATCGCGAGCCAGAATGCGCTGGGCTTTGCGGTACAGGTCGATGCGCTGCCGCGTAACGTAGGTCATCGATGCGCGCATCAAGATATCGTCGAGTTCGGGATTGCAATAGTGCGGTTTGTTATAGCCGCGCGGCGGGATGCGGTTGCAGGCGAACTGATCGGTGAGGTCCGGATCCGGTCCTGTGATGAACTGCGCGATCGCGAGATCGAACCGCCCGCGATAGAGCGGCCCGTCGGGCGAGCCCCACTCTTCGATCGCATACTGGCGCGTTTCGACGCCGACGCCGATGCCGCGCAGCTTCTGGGCGAAGGTCGCCGCCAGTGCGGAGCTGCTCGGCTGGTCGCCGCGGACGATCAGCGTGACGTCGAGCGGCACGCCGTTGCGAGCGTTTTCCATCGGTGCCGGTGCGCCACCCCTGAGCGTCGAACAGCGCGGCCGCCTTTTGGGGTGAGTAGACCGGCGGCGGGAAAGCGCGCGGATCGTACGCCCAAAGAAACAGCCCGGCGGAAGCGTCGTGCGTCGAGACACCGCCGTGAAAGACACGGCGCACGCTCCCGGCGATGTCGAGAGCCTCGACGATCGCTAAGCGCGTCAGCGGACTTTTCACCGGGCGTGCGCCCGTGTTGAAGATGAGGCCGCCGATGCCGTCGACCGCTGCCGCGTCGGTGCGGATACCTGGGACGTCGGCAAGCGTCGCTGCGAGGGCGGGATCGGCCATGACGTAGCCGTTGGCTTCGCCGGATTGCAGCTGCACGCGAGCCGTCTCCGCCGAGGGGACGGTGCGAATTACGATCGACGGGGTCTGCGGCGCCGGCGCGTACCAAGGATTGGCTTCCAGCATCGGGCACCAGGCCGCCGTTCCGGTCGATCGTTACGAGCGAGCGGTGCAGGAGGGCCGCCGTCTCCTCGGCCACGGCTCCGTTCTCGCTCCCGGGGACCGCCAGCGTGATCGGCTGCGTCTGAACGATCACCAAGGGGCCGGCGGCGGGCGTTCGCGAGCAGGCGGCCAAAAGGACGCCTGCGAGGAGCCCACCCGCTAGGCCGCGCAGAGAAGGCATCGTTTACCCCAGCTTCGGTGGTGGCGACTCCGGCCCTTGACGGGGTTTGCGCCTCCTGATAGGATGCGTGGGTTGTGGTCCAGCCGGCCGCCGCTTTATTGCGCGCGCCGGCGAAGAGCAAAGAGCAGTACGCGTGGACCCGTGTGCTGGATCAACACTTACCAATCCAAATAGGACGAGGATATGAAGAACATCCTTGGCCGCAAGGTTGGGATGACGAGCGTATTCACCGACGATGGCCAGTATGTGCCGGTCACGGTGATCGAAGCCGGTCCCTGCACGGTCGTGGAGCGTCGGACGAAAGAGAAGCATGGCTACGAAGCCGTTGCTCTATCTTTCGGTACCGTAAAGAAACAACGCGTCACGCGTGCCCTTGCCGGACATTTTAAGAAGGCCAACGCCGAACCCGCGCGCTACGTGCGCGAGTTCCGCAACGACATCGACGGCGTCGAAGCCGGTCAGACGATCAGCGTTTCGGAGTTCGCTCCGGGCGACCGCGTCGACGTGACCGGCATTTCGAAAGGCCACGGCTTTGCCGGCGGCATCAAGCGTCACAACTTCAGCGGCGGCGGTGCGAGCCACGGCTCGATGATCCATCGTCAACCGGCGTCGAACGGCGATACCAATGCCGGACGCACGGTTAAAGGCAGCCGCCGTCCGGGACACTACGGTGTCGACCGGACGACCTTTCAAAACTTAGAAGTCGTTCGCGCCGACGCGGAGCGCAATCTGCTGCTCGTTCGCGGTCCGGTTCCCGGGTCGAAGAACGCGCTCGTGATCGTGCGCAAGAGCGTCAAGTCGAAGGCACAGGGAGCGAAATAATGCCGAACGTAATCGACACGACCGGCAAAGTCGTTCGCGAAGTCCAGACGCCCAAAGCCCTCGAAGGCGATTTCAGCGAGAAGATGCACACCGTCTTCCGCGCCGTCTATCGCGAAATGGCCAGCCCGCGCGCCGGAACCGCTTCCACCAAGAAGCGCGACGAAGTCCGCGGCGGCGGCCGCAAGCCGTGGAAGCAGAAGGGTACCGGGCGCGCGCGCCAGGGTTCCATCCGCTCTCCGCAATGGCGTCATGGCGGCGTGACCTTCGGCCCGCAGCCGCGCAGCTTCGTCAGCGACCTCAACAAGAAAGAGCGCCGCGTTGCGTTCGTAGCCGCGCTCGCCGACCGCTTTAAGAGCGGCGCCGTGACCGTGCTCGACGCCTCGGACTTCTCGATCTCTAAGACCGCCGATTTCGCCAAGCTGATCTTCGGCGGCGCGAAAGAAGCCAAGACCGGCCCGAAGACGCTGATCGTCTGCGGCCAGAACGAAAAGCACGGCGACGCGATCGAACTCGTGTCCCGCAATCTGCGCAAGGTCGACGTGACCAACTCGGGCGCTCTCGACGTGAAGGACGTGCTGCGCTACGAGCGCCTCGTCTTCACCACCGACGCGTACGACGCCGTCAGCGCTCTCCTCGCAAAGGGAGAGAAATAAGATGGACGTACGCGACGTCATCATCGCTCCGCGCATCACCGAAAAGTCGATGGCCGAGGCGCTCAACAACCAGTACACCTTCACCGTGAACCCGCACGCGACGAAGACCCAGATCCGCCACGCGATCGAAGATATCTTCAAGGTCAACGTGGTCAAGATCAATACGGTCAACGTTCGCGGCAAGGCGCGCAACTTCGCGCGCAAAGGCGTGAAGACGTCCGGTAAACAGAGCGACCACAAGAAAGCCATCGTCACCCTCAAGCCGGGCCAGAAGATCGAACTGGGCGGCGTGAACTACTTCGAGCAATAAGATGCCAGTAAAAAAATATCGTCCGACATCGCCGGCACGCCGCTTCATCACCACGATGGATTTCTCGGACCTTTCGAAGGTCGATCCCGAGAAGTCGCTGCTTCAGGTCAAGAAGAAGCATTCCGGCCGCAACAACAACGGTCACATCACGGTTCGCCATAAGGGCGGCGGCACGCGCAAGCAGTACCGCATCATCGACTTCAAGCGCACGAAGGACGCCATCCCGGCGAAGGTCGCGACGGTTGAGTACGATCCGAACCGTTCGTGCCGTATCGCGCTCGTCAACTACAAGGACGGCGAGAAGCGCTACATCCTCGCGCCGCTCGGCCTCAAGGTCGGCGACGTGATCGAGTCCGGTGCCGCGGCCGACATCAAAGTCGGCAACTGCCTGCCGATCAAGAACATCCCGGTCGGTACCGTCATCCACAACATCGAGCTGCGCCCGGGTCAAGGCGGCAAGCTCGTGCGTTCGGCCGGCGTTTCGGCGCAGCTGATGGCTAAAGAAGACGAGTACTCGCAGGTGCGCATGCCCTCGGGCGAAGTTCGCAAGATTCACATCAACTGCCGCGCGACCATCGGGCAGCTCGGCAACATCGAGCACGAGAACCAGGTCATCGGAAAAGCCGGCCGCATCCGCCACATGGGCAAGCGTCCGAGCGTTCGCGGTATCGCGATGAATCCGGTCGACCATCCGCACGGCGGCGGCGAAGCCCGCTCCACCTCGGGACGTCCGCCCACGACGCCTTGGGGCCAAATGACGATGGGTAAGAAAACGCGCCGGAACAAGCGCACGACCAAGATGATCGTTCGCAAGCGGAGTGCCAAGTAAATGGGACGCAGTCTGAAAAAGGGTCCGTTCGTTGCGGACCATCTCGTGAAAAAAGTCGAGAAGATGAACGAGACGCGCGAGAAGCGCGTCATCAAGACCTGGAGCCGCGCGTCGACGATCGTGCCGGCGATGGTTGGACATACCATCGGCGTGCATAACGGCAAGACGCACATTCCGGTCTACGTTACCGAGAACATGGTCGGGCACAAGCTCGGCGAGTTTTCACCGACGCGCCACTTCAAGGGGCACGGCGGCGATAAGGCTGGTGTGAAGTAATGGCCGAACACGTCGAACAGGCTCAGCAGGCCGTCGCGCATCTGCGTTTCGTCCGCGTCGGCCCGCGCAAGCTCCGCCGCGTCGCCGATGCGATTCGCGGTAAGAGCGTGCGCGAGGCTCTGGTTCAGCTCAAGTTCGCCGGCGTGTTTGCCGCCGAGCCGATCGAGAAGCTGCTCAAGAGCGCCGTCGCCAACGCCGGCAACAACCACGACATGAACACCGACGAGCTGTACATCGCACGGATCACCGTCGATGGCGGCCCGGGCGGCCGTTTCACCAAGCGTCTCGATCCGCGCGCGCAAGGCCGCGCGTACTTCAAGCGCAAGCGTCTCTCGCACGTGACCGTGGTCGTGAGCGAACAGCCGCCGGCCAAGCCGCGCAAGAAGCGCCCCGGAGCTTCGGTCAACGTCGCAGCGCGTACGCGCCGCGCGCCGGCCGCCGCTGCGGCATCCTCGAGCAAAAAGAGCACGCCGCGTAAGCGGACCGCTAAAGCAGCCAAAGCAGGCGCGGGGGCTGCGGAGTAAATATGGGTCAAAAGATTCACCCGGTCGGTCTTCGCCTCGGTATCACGCGTACTTGGGACAGCCGCTGGTTCGAGAAGAAGCACTACATCGATTGGCTTCACGAAGACGTCGCCATCCGCAAGTTTTTCAACAAGTGGATGCGCTCGGCTGCGATTAGCCGCATCGAGATCGAGCGTCGTGCCAATCAGGCGCGCGTGATCGTCAACACCGCGAAGCCGGGCATCATCATCGGCAAGCGCGGCGTGGGCATCGAAGAGATTCGCAAGAACCTCGAAAAGCTCACCGGCAAGACGGTCCAGGTCAACGTGATGGAGATCAAGCATCCGGAGATCGACGCCCGCCTCGTCGCGCAGAACATCGTCGACCAGCTCGAGAAGCGCATCGCCTTCCGTCGCGCCATGAAACAAGCGATCATGCGCACGATGAAAGCCGGCGCCCTCGGCGTAAAGGTCCAAGTCTCGGGACGTCTCGGCGGCGCGGAAATCGCACGTACCGAGCGTAACAAAGACGGCAAGGTGCCGCTGCACACGCTGCGCGCCGACATCGACTACGCGGCCGTCGAAGCGTTCACCACCTTCGGACGCATCGGCGTCAAAGTGTGGATCTATCGCGGCGAAGTGCTGCCGGATCAGCCCCGCGGCGAAAACCGCGCGGACAATCGCGGCGGCGACCGCGGCGGTTTCCAACGTCGCGAGCGCGGCGGACGCGGTCGCGGACGCGCTCCCGGCGGAGCGCCGGGCGCACCGGTCGGAGCACCGCGTGCGATTCCGGCCGGCGAATCGGGCGAACCCGGTGCCGAACTCATCGTTCCGTCGCCCGTTCACGAAAGCGAAGCGCAATCGCTGAGCGAAGCTGCAGTTCCGGAAGAAACGCAGGTGCTGGCGCACAACGCGGCGCCGGCGGAAAATCCGGCAACCATCGAACCGGCGCCGATCGAGACGCCGAGCGGTGAAGTCGTGGCGGAAACCGCGCCGGGTTCCAATGCCGAAGTCCTGTTCCCGGAAGGGGAGGTTGTTGAGTAATGTTGACTCCAAAACGCGTAAAGTGGCGCAAAGTACAGCGCGGTCGCATGACCGGGCGTGCCGTGCGCGGCAGCACGCTCACCTTCGGCGACTACGGACTGCAAGCGCTCGAACCGTGCTGGATGACGGCACGTCAGATCGAGGCCGCTCGTATCGCGATGACCCGCCATATCAAGCGCGGCGGCAAAGTGTGGATCAAGGTGTTCCCGGACAAGCCGGCCACCAAGAAGCCGGCCGAAGTGCGCATGGGTTCCGGTAAGGGTAACCCGGAGTTCTGGGTCGCCGTCGTGCGCCCGGGACGCATTCTCTTCGAGCTTTCGGGCGTCGAGACCAGCGTCGCAAAAGAAGCGCTCCGTTTGGCCGCTGCAAAGCTGCCGATCGGAACCAAGTTCGTGGCGCGCGAGGAACACTAGTATGAAGAAGAACGAATTTAAAGAACTGCGCGGGCTTACCGTGGCGGAACTGCAGCAGAAGGCTCGCGATACCAAGGCGGAGCTTTTCAACCTGCGGTTCGCGCTTCGCACCGGCCATCTGACGGACTTCAGCAAAGTTCGCGAGATGCGCCGCGCTTACGCCCAGATTCAGACCGTTATTTCCGAGAAGCGTATGGCGCAGGAGCAACATGGAGCAGCATAGAGCGACGGGACGCCGCGTCAAGCAAGGGCGCGTCGCTTCGAACAAGATGGACAAGACGATCGTCGTCGTATCGGAGACCCGCGTACCGCACCCGACGTACGGCAAGATCGTGCGCAAGTCGACGCGCTTCAAGGCGCACGACGAAGCGAATGAGGCGAATATCGGCGACGTCGTTCGCATCATGGAATGCCGCCCGATGTCGCGCGACAAGCGCTGGCGTTTGGTGGAAATCGTCGAGCGAGCGAAGTAGGACAATGATTCAGCAAGAAAGCCGGCTCAAGGTAGCCGACAACAGCGGAGCGCGCGAACTGCTCGTGATTCACGTCTCGGGCGGCAGCCGTCACAAAGTAGCCCACGTCGGCGACATCATCGTCGGCGCGGTCAAGAGCGCCATTCCCGGCGCCGCCGTGAAGAAGGGTCAAGTCGTCAAGGCCGTAATCGTGCGCACCAGCGCGCCGGTTCGTCGCGCCGACGGCTCGGTCGTTCGCAGCGACGACAACGCCTGCGTGATCATCAAAGGCGAAAAAGATAACTTGGACCCGCGCGGCACGCGCGTGTTCGGTCCCGTCATGCGCGAACTGCGCGACCGCGGTTTCCTTAAGATCGCTTCGCTCGCGCCGGAGGTGCTGTAATGGCTGCGAAACCGAACCTGATCAAAGGCGATACCGTGATGATTCGCCGCGGCAAGGAAAAAGGCAAGCGCGGAACGCTCAAGACGGTCAGTCACGAAGGCGGCAGCGCCATCGTTGAGGGGCTCAATATCGTCAAGCGCCACACGAAGCCCGGCGCCCAACAGCAGAGCAACATGGGCGCCGCCGGACAGAGCGGCGGCATCGTCGAGAAGGAAGCGCCGCTTCCGATCTCCGCGCTGATGTACGTCTGCGAAAAGTGCAAGTTGCCCACGCGTCTGCGTCGCGGCAAGACCAAGGACGGCGCCCCGCATCGCGTTTGCGTGAAGTGCGGCGAGCCGGCCCGTGAATCGGCAAAGGGAGCGTAAGGCAAAATGGCCGCACGTTTGAAAGAAAAATATCAGACCGAAGTCCGCAAAACGCTGCAGGATCGCTTCGGCTATGCCAACGTGAACGAAGTTCCGCGACTTGAAAAAGTCGTGCTGAACATGAGCGTCGGCGAAGCCATCGTCAACGCGAAGGCGTTGGACTTGGCGCTCAACGAGCTCGTCGCGATCAGCGGTCAAAAGCCGGTCGTGACCAAGGCGAAGAAGTCGATCGCAGCGTTCAAGCTGCGCGAAGGCATGAACATCGGCGCGAAGGTCACGCTGCGCGGCGAGCGCATGTGGGTCTTCCTCGACAAGCTGTTCAACGTCGTCCTGCCGCGTATCCGCGACTTCCGCGGACTGCCGGCCAAGTCGTTCGACGGCCGCGGGAACTACAACATGGGGCTGCGCGATCAGCTCGTGTTCCCGGAGATCAACTTCGATAAGGTCGACAAGGCGCGCGGCATGGACATCACGATCGTGACCACCGCCAAGAACGACGAAGAAGCCACCGCTTTCCTCGTCGCAATGGGTCTTCCGTTGCGCGAGAGCCAGGCGTCCAACTCGGGCCTGATCGGCGCCCCGAAGAACGAAAAAGAGGAGTCCAAGTAATGGCTAAGACGAGTTTGATCGTCAAGTCGGAGCGCAAACCGAAGTTCGCGGTTCGCGGCTACCATCGCTGCAAAGTCTGTGGTCGCCCGCGCGGCTACCTGCGGAAGTTTGCGATGTGCCGCATCTGTTTTCGCGAGAACGCGCATAAAGGCGTCGTTCCGGGCGTGACCAAGGCGTCGTGGTAAGGGAGCGTTTGAAATAACATGGCAGCAGTAACCGATCCCATCGCCGATATGCTCACGCGTATCCGCAACGCGAATACGGCCAACCACAAGGTGGTCGATATTCCCGCATCGCGGACCAAAGCGGCGATCGCCAAGATCCTCAAGGACGAAGGCTTCATCGAGAACTTCGAACGCGTCGAGGAAGGCCCGCAAGGCGTCATCCGCATCGCGCTCAAGTACGGTCCGGAAAAAGAAAAAGTCATCACCAACCTGCGCCGCATTTCGCGTCCGGGCTTGCGCGTCTACACGGGCAAGACCGACATCCCGCGCCTGCTCGGCGGCCTCGGGCTGGTGATCATGTCCACTCCGCAGGGCATCATGTCCGGCAAGAAGGCCAAAAAGGCCGGCGTCGGCGGCGAAGTCCTCGCGTACGTGTGGTAATCAGATCCTTCGACATGGCTCAGGACTAAAATTGAAAGTTAGAATGATATGTCACGTATAGGAAAACTACCGGTCGCGATTCCGAGCGGCGTCGACGTCAAGGTCGAGACGAGCGAAGTTCGCGTCAAAGGCCCGAAGGGCGAGCTGCAGCAGCACATCCTTTCCGACGTCGTCGAAGTGAAACTCGAGGACGGCAAGGTTATCGTCGCGCGCAAGGGCGACGGGAAGCCGCATCGTTCCGCGCACGGTCTCACGCGCACGCTGATCTCGAACATGATCGAAGGCGTCAGCAAGGGGTTCCGCAAGAGCCTCGAGATTCAAGGCGTCGGCTATCGCGCCGCTAAGGCGGGCGAAAAGCTGAACTTAACGCTCGGCTATTCGCATCCCGTCGTGTTCGATCCGCCGAAGGGCATTACGATCTCGGTCGAAGGCACCAACAAAGTGCACGTCGACGGCATCGACAAGCAAAGCGTCGGCCAGGTCGCAGCGGAGATTCGCGGGTTGCGTCCGCCCGAGCCGTACAAGGGCAAAGGCATTCGCTACGAAGGCGAAGTCATCCGCAAGAAGCTCGGTAAGGCCGGAAAGGCAGGCAAGAAGTAATGGCGCGCTCCAAAAACGACGCACGCAAAGCGCGTCAGACTCGCCTGCGCAAGAAAGTCGCCGGGACGGCCGATCGGCCGCGCCTGATGGTGCGCCGCACGCTGCACCACATCTACGCCACCATCGTCGACGACGCGAAGGGTCATACCATCGCGGCGGCCTCGACGGTCGAGAAGTCCTTGGCAGAGGGACTGAAGTCGCACACGAACGTCGACGCGGCCAAGGCCGTCGGTTCGGCGATCGCGGCGAAGGCGAAAGCTGCCGGTGTCTCCGACGTGGTCTTCGATCGCGGCGGGTTCCAATATCACGGACGTGTCCAGGCGCTGGCTGATGCGGCGCGAGAGGCGGGGCTAAACTTCTAATGCAGTATCGTGGTGGTGGTCGCGATCGCGACAACAGCGGATTCGAAGAAACCGTCGTGCGCGTCAATCGCGTGGCGAAGGTCGTCAAGGGCGGCAAGCGCTTCAGCTTTAGCGCGCTCGTCGTCGTCGGCGATCGCAAGGGTAAAGTTGGTTTTGCCATCGGCAAAGCCGGCGAAGTTCCCGAAGCGATTCGCAAAGCCGTCGAACAGGCGAAGAAGAGCCTCGTCACCGTGCCGATGGTCGAGAAGACCATTCCGCACGAAGTGCGTCTGAAGATCGGCGCGGCGAGCGTCCTGATGAAACCGGCCGCCCCGGGAACCGGCGTTATCGCCGGCGGCTCGATGCGCGCCGTTCTGGAACTGGCCGGCATTCACGACATCCTGACCAAGTCGCTCGGGACGAACAACCCGATCAACGTGGTGATGGCGACGATCGAAGGTCTGCGCACGCTCAAGACGGCCGAGCAGGTCGCGGCGCTCCGCGGCAAGACCGTCAAAGAAATCTACGCAGCGTAGTTTTAAGAAAGATAGACATGGCAGAGAAGAAAACGGCCGCTAAGAAAGCGGCCCCGAAGAAAGCGGCTAGCGCAAAGTCCAGCACGAAGGCCGCTTCGAAAGCTCCGAGCGCTTCCAGCGCCTCGATCGCGAGTGCGTCCGGCAGCATCTTGAAGTTAGGGAACCTCAAACCCGCCGAAGGCAGTTGGCCGAAACGCCAGCGCATCGGTCGCGGTCACGGTTCCGGCATGGTCAAGACCGGCGGCGAAGGCGGCAAAGGTCAGACCGTGCGTTCGGGCGGCGGTAAGGGTCCTGCGTTCGAAGGTGGACAGACGCCGTGGGCGCGTCGCTTGCCGCACGGACGCGGTTATTCGCAGAAGGGCCGCGACACCGGCCACTTCGGAACGACCTATGCGGTGATCAACCTGCATCAACTTGCGGAGTGGGACACGGCAGTCGAAGTGACGCCGGAAGCGCTCAAAGCCAAGGGCATCGTCAAGTCACTGCTCGACGGCGTCAAGGTCCTCGGTGCTTCGAAGGTCGGCAAGGCGCTGCCGTCGGGGCTGAAGTTCCGCGACGTCGTGTTCTCCAGCGCAGCCCGTGCGGCCGTTGAAGCCGCCGGCGGAACGATCATCGAGAATATCTAGTGTTTGATAATTTACGCGCCGCACTGCTGGTACCCGATATCCGCAAGCGGCTCGGCTTCGTCTTCTTTGCGTTCGCGTGGTTCGTGTTTATGATCCACGTGCAGCTGCCGGGAGTCAACGAAGCGAAATGGCAGTCGGTTCTGCAGGGCGGAACGTTTTATAACCTGCTGGGCTTCCTCTCGGGCGGCGCGCTCCAGAAGCTGTCGATCATCGCGATGGGCATCACGCCCTACATCAACGCGTCGATCATCATGCAGCTTATGACCGTCGTGCTGCCGCAGCTCGAAGAGCTGGCCAAGAAAGGCGGCGAGGAAGGCCGCAAGAAGATCAGCCAGTACACGCGTTGGCTCACCATCGTTCTCGGAACGATGCAGGCCAGCTTCATGGCCATCAGCATGCGCGCCAACGGCGTGTTCTACGACAACAGCACGTTCTTTTTGATCTATGCGATCGTCGCGATGGTCGCCGGAACCCTGTTCTTGATGTGGCTGGGCGAACAGATCACGGACAAGGGCATCGGCAACGGCGTCTCGCTGATCATCTTCATCGGCATCGTGCTGCGCTTCCCGACGTACGTCTCGCAGACGGTCTCGTCGACCAGCCAGGGCGCCGAGTCGATCCTGAACATCGTGCTCTACATCGTGGTCGCGCTGATCATCATCGTCTCGATCATCTTCCTGTATCAAGGCCAGCGCCGCGTTCCAGTGCAGCAAGCCCGCCGCGTGGTCGGCCGCAAGATGTTCGCTGGCCGTTCGACCTATATTCCGCTACGCCTCAACAACGCCGGCGTCATCTCGATCATCTTTGCCATCTCGATCCTGCTGCTGCCGCAGCAGGCGCTGTCGTGGTTCAACAAGGGCGCCGGCTCGATCACCGCGACCGGCTTCACCGGGATGCTCCAGCACGGGCTGGCGAATTTCTCGACCTGGCTCAACATCTATTTCACGCCGAACGGCTGGCTCTACAACGTCGTCTACTTCCTGCTGGTCGTGATCTTCACGTTCTTCTACAGCTCGATCGTCCTGAACACGCGCGACGTGGCGGATAACTTGAAGAAGACCGGCGCGTTCATCCCGGGCATCCGTCCGGGGCAGCCGACGGTCGACTATCTCAACAAGATCCTGATCCGCATCACGACGGCATCGGCCATCTATCTTGGACTGCTCGCGGTTCTTCCGGGAGCGGTTCAAAAGGGCCTGTCGGTCACGACGTTCTACCTCGGTTCGACGTCGCTGCTGATCGTCGTCGGCGTCGCGCTCGATACGATCACGCAGATCGAAGCGCGTCTCGCGATGCGCGACTACCGCGGGTTCATCAAGCGATAGCATGCGCCTCATCTTCCTCGGACCACCGGGAGCGGGCAAAGGAACGCAGGCGCGAATTCTGGAGCAGCGCTTTGGCGCGAAGCAGATTTCGACCGGCGACATCCTGCGCGAAAACCGCGTCGCCGGCACGGAACTCGGCAAACAAGCCGAGGGCTACATGAAGCGCGGCGAACTGGTTCCCGACGATTTGATCATCAAGATGATCGAAGGCGAACTGAAGAAGCACCCGTCAGGATTCATCATGGACGGGTTCCCGCGCAACGTCGCGCAGGCGCAGGCCTTCGACGCGCTGCTCGCGGCCAAGGGCTGGCATCTGGATGCGGTCGTGCTGTTCGACACCGATCGCGAGACGCTGCTCGAGCGTTTGACGTCGCGTTGGACCAACCCGCGCAACGGACGCACGTACAACTCGGCGTCGAATCCGCCGAAGACGGCCGGGATCGACGACGAAGACGGTGGGCCGTTGATGCAGCGCGAGGACGATAAGGCCGAGACCGTTGCCAAACGCCTCGACGTGTTCGAGAGCGAAACGAAGCCGCTGGTCGAGTATTACCGGCGCACGGGCGCGCTCGTGTCGGTCGACGGTTTGCTGGCGGTCGAGGCGGTAGCGAGCGCCTTGCTCCAAGCGATCAAGCTGGAGAACGCGCGCTAATCCCATGGTTGCTTTAAAGTCGGCGCGCGAGATCGAGATCATGCGGCGCAGCGGGAAGATCACCGCGAAGGTGCTCAGCGATCTGATGAAAGCTGCGCGTCCCGGCATGACCACCGGCGAACTCGACCGCATGGCCGAAGACGGCATTCGCGGACTCGGCGGCATCCCGACCTTCAAGGGGTATCACGGATTCACGGGTTCGATTTGTGCGTCGGTCAACGACGAAGTGGTGCACGGCATTCCCGGTGCGCGCGTGCTGAACGACGGCGACCTGCTCTCGATCGATATCGGAACGACGCTCGACGGCTACGTGAGCGACAGCGCGGCGACGGTCGGAGTCGGAACGATTTCGGCGGAGGCCCAACGGCTGCTCGATGTGACGCAGGAGTGCCTGATGGCCGGGATCGAGGCGATGCAGGCGGGCAACACGGTCGGGGATATCGGTCACGCGGTTCAAGTCCACGCCGAGAAAAACGGCTACGGAGTGGTCCGCGAGCTGGTCGGCCACGGGGTCGGCCGCGAGATGCACGAGGAGCCCCAGGTGCCTAATTACGGGAAGCCGGGCACCGGTTTGAAGCTTCGTCCCGGGTTGGTTCTGGCCATCGAGCCGATGATCACCCAGGGGGCGTATGGGGTCGAGATCCTCAAGGACGGCTGGACAGTCGTCACCGCAGATGGTAAACTCGCAGCGCACTTCGAGCACACCATCGCGGTAACCGAGGACGGACCCAAGATCCTCACCCTCCGCGACCACGCCGAGCACAAAACCGCGGACCGGTATAGACCGGCCCAAGAAGCGATTGTGTAATGGCAGCAGCAAAAATGCTCGACGTGGTACCGATACCAGCACAGTTACAGCCACCAGGATGGTTTGGGCGCCCCTAGGGGAGACTCAAGCCAGCCAAAGTCAGAAAGGCGCCCATGGCCTGGGGCCCCACGAAGTGGGGGCGCGGAGCCCAGGGCGGAGCGCTTCAAAATGAAAGTTAGACCCTCAGTTAAGAAGATTTGCGAAAAATGCAAAGTCATCCGCCGCCACGGCAAGGTGCGGATTATTTGCGACGTCAACGCCAAGCACAAGCAAGTGCAGGGTTAGGGGATAGTAGAGAATGGCTCGTATCGCTGGTATCGATCTTCCGCGCGAGAAGCGCATCGAGATCGCCCTTACGTATATCTACGGCATCGGTCCGACGACCGCGAAGAAGCTGATCGTTCAGTCCGGCATCAACCCCGACGTTCGCGTCAAGGCGATGACCGAAGACGACGAGAAGCGCCTGCGCGACGCGATCGATACGCTGCAGTTGCGCGTCGAAGGCGACCTGCGCCGCGAGGTCCAGGGCAACATCAAGCGTCTGATGGACATCGGCTGCTACCGCGGCATCCGTCACCGTCGCGGCCTACCGGTTCGCGGCCAGCGAACGAAGACCAACGCGCGCACTCGAAAGGGTCCCAAGCGCACGGTGGCCGGCAAGAAGAAGGTCGCCACCAAGAAGTAGTGCGAAACGGGCTCGGCAACATGCCGGGCTCGTTTTCTTTATTCGGTCCGCCCGACCCGGGCCCGATCGAATTGGTCGAGTACAAGAGCGAGTGGGCCCTCCGCTTCAATGCGGAGCGCGAGCGCCTAGCGCCGCTGTTCGGGTCGCTCGCCCTCTCGATCGCACACATCGGCTCCACCGCGGTACCCGGGCTGGCGGCCAAGCCGATCATCGACGTGGGCGTGCTGGTCACGGACCTCGACGCGCTGGACGCGCGCGTCCCGGCGATCGAAATGGGCGGCTACGCGCTGCGCCTGAGCGAGTTCGGCCACCGCATGTTCCGCAACGCCGTGCACAACGTGCACGTCCACGCGTGGTCGCTGCAGGCCGAGTTCGAACGCCATCTGCTCTTTCGCGATCGGCTGCGCGCGTCGCCCCAGGACCGCGCGCTGTACGAACGCGTGAAGCGCGAGCTGGCGACGGCCGAGTGGCCGTCGCGCAACGACTATGCAGAAGCCAAGTCGGAGACGATCGCCGCGATCCTGTCGCGAGCCGTCGTCCGGTGATCTACGTCGGGACCTGCGGCTACGCGTACAAGGACTGGATCGGACCGTTCTACGCCCCGAAGACCAAGCAGCCGGAGATGCTGCCGGCCTACGCGCGGCGCTTCCGCGCCGTCGAAGTCGATTCAAGCTACTACGGCGTACCCAAGCCGCAAACGGTCGCATCGATGGCGGCGCGCACGCCGCGGGACTTTCGCTTCAGCTTCAAACTCCCGCAAACGGTGACGCATCCGGCCGATCCATCGAGTCTTCGGATACACGACGACGCGCGGCTGCTGCTCGAAAGCCTCGAACCCGTGCGGCGAGCGAACAAACTCGCGTGCGTGCTGGCGCAGTTTCCGAACGGATTCAAACCCGAAGGGAACCGTGAGGAATACTTGCGCGCGGTGGTCGATGCATTCGCCGGCGTTTCGGTGATCGTCGAGTTCCGCAACGCAAAGTGGCAACGGCCCGAGACGTTCGCGATGCTGCGTGAGATCGGCGCCGGCTATTGCAACGTCGATATGCCGCAGCTCGACGGTCTACTCGCGCCGTCATCCGACGCGCTCGGTCCCGTCGGCTACGTGCGCTTTCACGGCCGTAACGCCAAAAAGTGGTGGACCGGCAGCAACGTCACGCGCTACGACTACATCTACACCGCGCAAGAGCTGGTCCCGTGGACCGACCGAATCGCCGAGGTCGAAGAGCAAGTCGACGACACCTACGTCTTTTTCAACAATCACGCGAGCGGCCGCGCCGCCCAAAACGCCGAGATGCTCGAAGCCTTACTCGACGATCGCTACGGTCCGCTGGCGGAAGAAGCGGTCGCGCACGCAGCCGGCGGATCGCCGGCGCAAACGCCCTTTGCGTTCGCCGAAGACGGTGATGCGTGAACGCCGTGATTACCGCCGGCGGGCGTGTCGACGGTGAATACGCGCGCGCGGCCGGGACCGACGTTAAGGCGCTGGCCGTCGTGCGCGGTCAGACGATGCTCGCGCGGACGATTGCGGCGCTGCGCGGTGCCGGCGTAAAGCGGATCGCGGTCGTCGGCGGCGAGGGCGTGCGGCGCGCCTGCGAAGCCTCCGTAGACGAGGTTATCCCCGAGAAGCCGCGCGGAAGCGAAAACATCATCGCCGCGTTGCGCGCGTGGCCCGACCATCGCGAGCCGCTCATCTATGCGACCAGCGATATGCCCTACGTCGGCGTCGAGGCGGTTGCGGACTTCATCGTACGCTCGCCCGAAGGGCACTTTGCAATGTCGCTTTGTGCGTTCAACGCTTTCGTCGAGCGCTTTCCCGAGGCGCCGTCGGGATTCGGCATCAAACTCGCGGGGGAACGCGTGGTCAACGGCGGGCTGTTCGCGATTCCGGCCGGCACCGGCGAAAGCTTGGCGGGACTCGCGGCGCAGTTCTTCGACGCACGCAAGCAGCCGTGGCGGATGGTCCGTCTGATTAATCCGGCAGCCGCGCTGCGCTTCGCATTCGGGCGCCTCTCGATCGCACGCCTCGAGGTAGAAGCATCGCGCATCGGCGGGCTTCCGGCGACTGCCGTGCGCAACTGCGCGCCCGAACTCGGCTACGATGCCGATAACGCAGCAGAGTACGAGTATGCAAACGCGCACGCCTAAGCCGTTTCGCCTCGCATTGTTCTGGCTCGGCCTGCAGACCGTGTGGGGTGCGCTGCTGGGCATCTCGTTGCAGGCGCGCAGTTCGCAGCTCGCGGGAGGCGATCCTCTGATCGCCTACGGACACCTGGCAGCGCTCGGCGCGACCGTTGCGGCCGTCACGCAAATCGCGGTTGGATTCTGGTCCGACGCGCGCCGCAGGCGCGGCAGCCGGCGCGTCGAGTTTTACGTCGCCGGAACGATCGGAGGCGCCGTCGCCATCGCGGCATTCTACGGGGCGACGACGTTCGTCATGCTCACGCTCGCATACGTCGCCCTCCAACTCACGCTTAACCTGGCGATCGGCCCGTATCAGGCGATCCTGCCGGATTTTATCGAGAAGCGGCGGCTGGGCGTCGCGTCGTCGTGGCTGGCCGCGCTGCAGAGCATCGGCAATGCGATCGGCGCGATCGTGGCAAGCCAGATCGCAAACGCGCGCGTCGTCGCCGGCGTCATCGACGCGCTCCTGGTCGGCACGTGCGCGGCGACGGTAGCGCACGTCCGGATGTTAGCAATCCGGGAAGAGCCGGAACGCGAGCCGATGCACTTAACGCGGACGTTCGCCGACTTATTCGTCTCGCGCGCGCTGGTATACGTCGGTTTTTTCACGATGGTGGGGTATCTGTTTTTCTACGTAAGCGGCGTGCTCGGTTTCAGCGTTGCCGAGTCGACGAAGTTTACCGGCTATCTGATCTTGGCGTTCACCGTCGTCGGCGCGGCCGGCGCGGCCATCGCCGCAAAGCCCAGCGATCGCTTCGACAAGCGGTACGTCGCGATCGCGGGAGGCGGCGTCATGATCGCGGCGTTGACTGTGTTCATCGCTTCGCACGGCGCGGCGGCGGCCGCCGTCGCGACGTGTATTGCGGGTATCGGCTGGGGTGTGTTTTTGGTAGCCGACTGGGCGCTTGCATGCCGCATCATGCCGGCCGGCTCGGCCGCTTCAACGATGGGCGTTTGGAATCTGGCATTGGTCCTGCCGCAGATCGCGGCGCCGGCGCTCACGACGTGGGTTCTGACGCGTTTCCCAGTCGCTTCTGCGCAAGCCCCGCGTGAGGCTTTTGGACTAGCCGTTTGTGAGACTCTGGTGGGGATCGCCTGGCTGCTACGTTTACCGGCTAGCCCAACCGGGGAATAGTCGGTAACGTATGCGGGTGCACGCGGAACCCTACCGGCTCCGAGCGCCTTGTACGGAATGGCCGCGCGGCAAGACGTCCGCGCGTGCCGTAAACTAGTTCCTAAGGAGGCAATAGTGAAAAGAGCTAGCACCGGACTACTGATTGCGTTGTTCTTAGCAATCAGTGGACTCAATGCGGTAGCTGCTCCGTCGAATGCGTCGGCAGCTGGAAACACCGGAAACAGTGCAGTAGCGCAGGGAGCGGGCCAGACTCCGCCGGCAGACTTCGGAACCCCACCGTCGGGACAGATCCCGATTCTCTTTAACGACCATCACGTGTACAGCAAACCTGACGTCCTCAAACAGGGACGCGTTCTTGCAGCGCTCGTGAAAGGCGGCACGCTTTTGATCCCGCTGCGTTCGATGTTCGAGCAGATGGGTGCGACGGTATCCTACGATGCCGGCAGCAAGACCGCGACCGTCAGCAAACCCGGCGCGCAGGTCCAAGTGACGGTCGGCAAACCGGAAGTCGTTATCAATGGCGAATCGCGTCCGCTGGACGTCGCGCCAATGATCTATCAAGGCAACATCCTCGTGCCGGTCCGCGTAATTTCGGAAGGCATGGGAGCCTACGTGCAGTGGGTGCCGGAACAGCACGTCGTCGTCGTTCGTTATATTCCGGCGACTCCGCCGCCCACCCCGGCTCCTACGATGGCGCCGACCCCACCCCCGGCGACGCCGTCACCGACGCCGACGCCGAAACCGGCCTATAAGGACTTGTTCCTGGCCGGCGATTACATCATCTCGCCGAAGGTCTATAACGAGTTCAGCCCGGGCAACACCGGCAACAGCTCGTTTGCGGCGCGCGGCGCGTTCGAGTTCGATGCTTTCAACATCCCCTGGATGATCGAAGGCACCTACGAGCGGTATCAGTATCCGCACAACTGTAACGGGTTCATCCCCGGAACCCGCACGTACGAGCCGGAGTGCTACGTCACTGCGATCGGCGGCGGTTTCGCGACCCCGGTACTCACGTCCAACCCGCCGGCGGACCAGAACTTCGACGTACGCCTCGGCGTGCGCGTCGTCAATCCGCGCGTCTACGTTGGCGTCGGCTACATGTTCCTCTCCAGCAACTACGGCTACCCGAACATGCAAGGCTTCGGATTCGGCGCTGAAAAGCTCCCGGACCTCGACCACAACTTGTCGTTCATGGGCAGCATCTGGTACTACCCGAACATCCACGGGACGTACACCAACAACGCCATACTGCCGCCGTTCTCGACGTCGGATGGCCTCGGTTACAACATCCTGAAATACCAGGCCGGCGTGAACTACGTCTTCGGATCCAGCCCGATCTTCATCGAAGGCGGCTGGATGGGAGACAGCTGGTCGGTGCACGCCGGTGCTCCGGTCAACCGCAGCTACAACGGCCCGTTCGTGGGTCTCGGCGTCAAGTTCTAGACTTTGTCATCCTGAGCGTAGGCACGAAGTGCCGTAGTCGAAGGATCGCGATAGGTTAGAGCTAGCTAGATGGGCGGAGGGGTCCGACGAAAGTCGGGCCCCTTGTCCTGTGGCCGGGGACCTTGCCGCGGTCCTTCGACTCCGGCGCTACGCGCCTACGCTCAGGATGACACGGCTTTTGCCCTTGACCTGGACCCGGGTCCCCTGTAGACTAACTCCTTGGCGCCTCTCTTCTCTCTTGAGGCGCACGCGGCTATGCCCGCCCTGGCCTCGTGCCAGGAACGAACGCCCTCGCCGAGCGTTCGTGGTGAGATCGGAGCAGCGAACCCTCGCAGCTGCCGGTCGAGGCGACGACACCTCGTCGTTCGAGGAAAGATAAACCGTCTTACCGATTATCGGAGTATATTTTGGCTGCGAAGAAGCAAGCGAAATCGCGCAAAAAACGCGAGATCAAGAACGTATCGTCGGGCGTTACGCACGTCCATGCATCGTTCAACAACACCATCGTGACGATCAGCGACCCGCACGGCAACGTGGTGTCGTGGGCGTCCGCCGGCAACTTGGGCTTCAAGGGCTCGAAGAAGTCGACGCCGTTCGCCGCGCAGATGGCCGCGGAGGCGGCCGCGCGTAAAGCGATGGAGCATGGAATGAAGTCGACCGAAGTGCTGGTCAAAGGACCGGGCGCCGGTCGCGAAGCCGCGATCCGCTCGCTTCAGGCCGCCGGTCTCGAGATCACGATGATCAAAGACGTCACCCCCATTCCGCACAACGGCTGCCGCCCGCCGAAGCGCCGCCGCGTATAAAGGCAAGAGAGAACAAGAAGAATGTCACGTTACACCGGACCCGTTTGCCGTCTGTGCCGCCGCGAAACCGCTGCAAGCAAGACCGGCGAAAAAGTAAAGCTCTTCCTTAAAGGCGACCGCTGCCTTTCGCGCAAGTGCGCGGTCGAGCGCCGCGGCACCGCGCCGGGGCAGAAGACCAGCGGTAAGCAGCGCCAGAAGATCTCCGAGTACGGCCGCCAGCTCCGCGAGAAGCAGAAGATGCGCCGCTATTACGGCGTGCACGAGACGCAGTTCGAGAACTACTTCCGCGAGGCGGCGCGCGTTCCGGGTCAGACCGGCCGCACGTTCCTCCAGCTGCTCGAACGCCGTCTCGACAACGTCGTGTATCGCTTGAGCTTGGCGACCAGCCGCGCGCAGGCGCGCCAGCTCGTCACGCACCGCCACTTCCGCGTGAACGGCAAGCTCGTCAACATCCCGTCGTTCATCGTCAAGCCCGGCGACGTGATCTCGATCGGCGAGCGCAGCCTCAAGGCTCCCGTCTTCCAGGCGAATCTCGAAGTAGCCGACTCGCGCCGCCCTCCGGACTGGCTCGAGTGGAACGCGCAAGAGAAGAGCGGCAAGGTCGTTCAACTCCCGTCGCGCGAGCAAATCGACACGCCCGTCGACGAACAATTAATCGTAGAATTCTACTCACGCTAATCGAAACAACTACCACAACCCGCCGCTAGGCGTAGGATCGGACGATACGCCGGGGAGACCTCCCCGGGATCGGCCGGATAACGTAAGCGGTAACGAAGGAACAACGACTACACCATGACCATGCTGGAAACGCCTGCGGGCGCAACCATCGAAGTTCGCGAGCGTCGCGATAACTATGCCAAGTTCGTGATCGAGCCGCTCGAGCGCGGCTTCGGTATTACCCTGGGCAACGCGCTGCGGCGCATTCTCCTCAGCTCGATTCCGGGCGCTGCCGTCACGTACATGAAGATCGACGGCGTGCTGCACGAGTTCTCAACCATCCCGGGGATGGTCGAAGATACGATCGCGCTGATGCTCAACCTGAAAGGTTTGCCGGTCAAGCTCAACACCGACGAACCCAAAGTGCTGACGCTCTCGGCGAGCGGTTCGCGCGACGTCACCGCGGCGGACATCACGCCGGATGCCGACGTGGAGATCCTCGACCCGAACTATCGCATCGCGACGCTCTCCGCGAAGGATGCGAAGCTCTCGATGGAAATCGGCGTCGAAAAAGGCCGTGGCTACGTGATGGCCGACAAACAGCGCAACGTGGAGCACATGATCGGGCTCATCCCGCTCGATTCGATCTTCTCGCCGCTGCGCAAGGTGAACTTCTCGGTCGACGACACGCGCGTCGGACAGAGCGTGGACTTCGATCGTCTCACGCTGGAACTCGAGACCAACGGTTCGATCACGCCGGACGAGGCGCTTTCGACCGCCGCGGCGATCATGCAAGAGCAGCTCGACCTGTTCGTGTCGTTCACGAACCGCTCCGAGCCGCTGCCGGAAGCCCCGCCGAACGAGTGGGACATCCCGGTCGAAACGCTCAACCTCTCGGTGCGTTCGTTCAACTGCCTCAAGCGCGCGGGCATCTCGAAGGTCTCCGAACTCCTCGACCTCACGGAAGACGAGATCATGAAGATGCGCAACTTCGGCAAGAAGTCGCTCGACGAAATCAAACAGGTACTCGAAGATAGGGGGCTGTCGCTGCGTCTTACGTAGCGAGTTCGCACAATGCCGCATCAAATCGCCTATAAGCGTCTTTCGCGCACGGACGGTCATCGCAAGGCGCTTCTGCGCAATCTCGCGACGTCGTTCTTCAAACACGAGAAGATGGAAACGACCACGACCAAGGCTAAAGAGATCAGCAAGATCGTCGAACGTCTGATCACGACGGCGATGCCGGGGGATCTCGCGGCGCGCCGCTTGATTGCCGAGTTCATCACGGAACCGGCGGTCGTGAAGAAGCTCGTCGAGCAAATCGCCCCCGCGCTCAAGGGCCGCAACGGCGGATACACGCGCATTACGAAGACGCGCATCCGTCAAGGCGACGCCGCCGAACTTTCGCTGATAGAACTTGTCAAGTAAAGGCAATAGTCGCGGCCCCGGTATGCGAGAGCGTACCGGGGTCTTTTCATCTCCGGGAGCCGGCGAGGCCCCATGACGGCGTACGTGCCGCTGCTGCGGCGTGCGATCGCCGGTGACGACCTCTCGGAGCCAGAGGCCGCCGGTTTGGTCGGCGCGGCGATGGACGGCAGTTTCACTCAAGTTCAAGTCGCCGGAATTTTAGTCGCAATCGCCGTCAAAGGCGAGGCGGTCGCCGAAATCGTCGGTGCCGCGCGCGCGATGCGCGAACGCAGCCTGCATGTCGAGCACGGTCTCGACGTCGTCCTCGACATCGTCGGGACGGGCGGCGACGGCGCCAACACCATCAACATCTCAACCATGGCGGCACTTTGCGTCGCCGCCGCCGGCATTCCGGTTGCCAAGCACGGAAATCGCGCCGCTTCGAGCGTGTGCGGCAGCGCCGACGTGCTCGAAGCCGCCGGGTTGAATCTCGACGTCTCGCCCGACGTCGCCGCCGCCATGCTGCGCGGCGCCGGTTTCACGTTCATGTTCGCGCCGCGGTATCACCCAGCGATGAAAAACGTCGCGCCGGTTCGCCGCGAACTCGGCGTGCGGACGATTTTCAACGTTCTCGGGCCGCTTGCCAATCCGGCTCGAGCCACGCATCAGATCGTCGGCGTGTCGCGCCAAGAGCTGTTGGTGCCCGTTGGCGACGTGCTGCGGGCGCTGGGGGTTCGCCGCGGTGCCGTGGTTCATGCGAGCAACGGACTCGACGAGGTTGCCGGCGACGCGCCGACGCACGTGTACTCCTTCGATGAGGAGGGGGCGCGACGGTGGCTGCTCGACCCGGCGACATTCGGAATCGCAACCCCGCTGGCCGAGATCGTCGCCGATTCGGTCGACGGATGCAAGGAAGCATTTTTCTCCATTCTCGGCGGAGAACGTTCGCGACGTTCCGACGTCGTCGCACTCAACGCCGCGGTTGCGCTGTACGCAGCCGGCTTCGAAGCGCGGCTCGAGGACGCCCTCGAGCGCGCTCGCTCGGTCCTGGGTTCCGGTGCGCCTCTCGATACTTTCCAACGCGCGAAGGAGTTCGCTCATGGCTAACACTCTGCAAAAGATCTACGCTGCCAAAGCGGCGCTGCTCGAAGAGGAGCAGAAGCGCGAACCATACGAGGCGCTGCGGGAACGCGCGCTGGGTCGGATCCGCGAGCGCCGTCCGTTTGTGGCGGCCCTGCGCGGCGCGGGCGGCGCTGCGATCGTTACCGAGATCAAGCGTGCGTCGCCGTCCGCGGGATTGATCTCGCGCAACTTCGACCCGCTGGCGATCGCGCGAATCTACGAAGCCGCCGGTGCCGACGCCATCAGCGTGTTGACCGAGCGCGACCATTTCCTCGGCGAGCTCGAGTATCTCGACGCCGTCCGCGCGGTCACGACCCGCCCGCTGCTGCGCAAGGATTTTCTCTGGACGCGTTATCAGGTGGCGCAATCGGCGGCTTACGGCGCCGACTGCATGCTGCTGATCGTGAGCGGTATGGAAGATGCGACGATCGCCGAGTGTATGGAAGAAGCCCGAGAGTACTCGCTCGACGTGCTGCTGGAAGCCCACGACGAAGACGAATTGCGGCGCGCCGTCGCGCTCGGCGGAACGTTCATCGGCATCAACAATCGCGATCTGCGAACCCTCGTCACCGATCTCGCCGTAAGCGAACATCTGCTGCCGAAGGTCCCGCCCGGCATTCTCGCGATTAGCGAGAGCGGCATGCGTGAGGTCTCCGACATCGTTCGCCTGCGCGCCGCCGGGGCGCATGCGTTCCTGATCGGCGAGGCGCTGATGCGGTCGGAAGATCCCAAAGCGCTGATCGCGGCGCTGCGCGGCGGCGCCGTTCCCGCGCACGCACGATAACGCGGCATGACTTGGATCAAATTCTGCGGCTGCACGAGCTGGGCGGACGCCGAGATGGCGGTCGCAGCCGGTGCGGACGCGGTGGGAATGATCCTCGCGCATTCGCCGCGACGGGTCGGCATGGACGTCGTGCGCGAGATCGTGCGGCGGCTGCCGGATCGCGTGGAGCCGGTCGCGGTCGTCGTGAACCCGTCGCACGAAGAACTCGATGCCATGCTGGCCGTGTGTCCGCAAATGACGGTGCAATTCTCGGGTTCCGAAAACCCCGAACTCGTGGCGCGTCTCGGCGATCGCGCGATCAAAGCCATTCACGTGGATGCGCGCTCGGGTACGGAGCGGCTCGAAGCGGCGTGTGCGCTCTACCCGCAGGCGCGCGCGCTGTTCGACACCTACGGCGACGGGCTGGCCGGCGGCACCGGCCGGACGTTCGAGTGGGAGCGCGTTGCCGAGATCGCGCGTACGCGCAAGATCGTCATCGCCGGCGGCTTGAACCCGGAAAACGTCGATGCGTGCGTGCGCGCGGCGCGGCCGTTCGGGGTCGACGTTCGTACCGGCATCGAAAGCGACGGCCGCAAGGACGCGCAGAAAATGCTCGCCTTCTTTAACGCCGTTCGGGCCGCCGATGCAGCCTGACGCGCGCGGCTACTTCGGCGCATTCGGCGGCCGCTTCGTTCCCGAAGTGTTGATCGCGGCGCTCGACGAGGTAAACCGCGAAGTAACGGCCGCATTTGCGGACGCTGCGTTCTGGAGCGAGTACCACGCCATCCTGCGCGATTTCGTCGGGCGGCCGTCGCCGCTCTACGCTGCCGAGCGTTACCTGCGCGACGTGTCGAACGTACCGCTGGCGGTTAAGCGGGAAGATACGAACCACACCGGCGCGCACAAGATCAACAATACCGTGGGTCAGGCGCTCCTGGCGCGACGCATGGGCAAGAAGCGTTTGATCGCCGAGACCGGCGCCGGACAGCACGGCGTTGCGACCGCGACGGTGGCGGCCAAGTTTGGTTTTCCGGCCGACGTGTACATGGGCGCCGTCGACGTCGAGCGCCAGGCGCTCAACGTGTTCATCATGGAACTGCTCGGGACGAACGTACACCCGGTGACCGGCGGCACGCAGACGCTCAAGGACGCAACCAACGAAGCGTTTCGGGTTTGGGCCGAGCGTGTCGAGGACACGTTCTACGTGATCGGCAGCGTCGTCGGCGCGCACCCGTATCCGTATATGGTACGCGAGTTCCAAAAAGTAATCGGCGTCGAAGCGCGCGGCCAGTGCCTCGAACGTTATGGACGTTTGCCAAGCGATGTGGTGGCGTGCGTGGGCGGCGGCAGCAACGCGATGGGTATCTTCGCAGGGTTCGTCGACGATCCGGAGGTAAAGCTCTGGGGCGTCGAAGCTGGCGGCGACGGCATCGAAACGTCGCGTACGGCTGCCTCGCTCGGAGCGGGAAGCATCGGCGTGCTGCACGGTTCGCGGTCGTATCTCTTGCAGACGCGCGAAGGGCAGGTGCGCGACACCCACTCGATCAGCGCGGGTCTCGACTATCCGGGCGTCGGCCCCGAGCACGCGTTCTTGAAGGAGAGCGGGCGCGCATCGTATCCGAGCGTCACCGATGCGCAGGCGCTCGAAGCGTTCGGTGCGTTCGCGCGCAGCGAAGGCATCTTGCCGGCGCTCGAGAGCGCGCACGCGATCGCCTTCGCACGCGAACTCGCGGGCGAGCGCGGCAAGGACGATCTGATCCTTGTGAATCTTAGCGGTCGCGGCGACAAAGATCTCGCGCAGATCCGAGCGATGCGAAACGGCTGATGGCGCTCGCACCGATGTTTGAAAAAGCGCGTTCCGAAAAACGTGCCGCGTTCATCCCGTACTTGATGGCCGGCGATCCGGATACCGCCACCACTGAAGCGATGATGGCGGCGCTCACGACGGCCGGCGCCGATGCGATCGAGCTCGGTATCCCCTACGGCGATCCGCTTGCGGACGGCCCATCCATCGCGGCCGCCGGCCAGCGCGCGCTTTCCGGCGGAACGGGGATTGCGGACGTCATCGCGCTCGCCGCGCGCAGCCGCAAAGCGGGCGGCGCGCCCGTGATCTTATTCACATACTTCAACCCCGTGTATCAATACGGTATCGAGAAGTTTGCGCGCGACGCGGCCGCCGCGGGGGTGGCGGGAGCGATCGTTCCGGATATCGCGCTGGAAGAATCGGAGGAGCTGCGTGTAGCGCTTGCCGCGCATGGCCTGGATATGCCGCTGCTCGTCGCGCCCTCGACGCCGCGCGAACGCGCGAAGCGCATTGCCGAAGCCTCCGGCGGCTTCGTCTACGTCGTGTCGCGCCTCGGCGTCACCGGTGCAGGCAGCGCGCCGAACTTCGCACCGCTGCACGCGCAGATGGCGATGCTGCGCGAGATCACCGATAAACCGCTCGCCGTCGGCTTCGGCGTAAGCCGCCCCGAACACGTCCGCGAAGTCGCGAGTTTAGCCGACGCTTTCATCGTCGGCAGCGCGCTGATCGGTGCCTACGCCGGAAAGACCGGCGACGGTGCTGCGTCGGCGCTGCGCGAGTTTACGGCCCCGCTGGTGGCTGCTTCGCGCACGAGATAAAGCGTGACGCCCTAGTACGTCATCTTGCTGACGTTGCTGAACGATAGCGCAAACGACGTGTACCACAGGTTACGATTCGCGTCGAAGGCGAGATTGTGAACGTGCGTTGTGGTCGTTCCCGCGAACTCGCGGATGGTCTGCATATCGGTCGTAACGTAGCCTACTCGCCCGCCGAAATTCCAGAAGCCGCCGCCGGTTTCCGTGAACCACAAGTTGCCGTCGGGACCGGGAGTGATATAGAGCGGCCCCGAGTTGGCGCTCGGTACCGGAAGCTCTTTCAACTGACCCGACGGCGTCATGCGCCCGATCTGATTTGCGCCGTATTCGGTGAACCAGATATTTTTGTCCGGGCCGGTCGTGATGCCCCAAGGTGCAGCGTCAGGAGTCGTCAACCGATGCGTGGCGATAACTTTACCGGACGTCGAGAGCACGAGAATCGCGTTGAGCCCGCCGTCGCTGATCCAGAGGTTTCCGTCGGGTCCGGCCGTGATCGACTGTGGCCCAGAGTTTGGCGGTAGCAGATACGACGTGAGCTTGCCGCCCGGCGTGATCTTGCCGGCGCTTCCAGCCGGGCTCGTGGCCGTACTGCCCTCATCGACGTACCAAATGTTTCCGTCGGGCCCGAGGGTCGTGTCGTTCGGTTGCGAGAAGCCGCCGCTCGGCACCGGCAGCGCATACTCGGTGATCTTTCCGCTTGTCGTAATCGACGCGATCTTACCGCTTTGGCTTTCAGCGAACCACAGATTTTTGTCCGCGCCGACGGTGATGCCGACCGGACCGCTGCCCAGAATTTTATAGGTCGTGAACTTGCCGGATTCGTCCACCTTCTCGATTGAACCGGACGATGCGCCCGTGATCCACATGTTGCCGTCCGGGCCCAAGCAGACGTCGGAGAGACCCATGGGGAACAATCCGTTCTTGGTTTTGAGCCACGGCGCGACATATTGCGCGATATTGGTCGGAGCCGGCGCGAAGACGGCGGTCGCTTTACCAAGGCGCGGTGCATCGGCCGAAACGATGGCGCGATAGACCGACGAGCCGTCGTACGAGAGGGTGACGCCGGTCGACGAGTCGGCAACCGACGATGCCGACAACTTCGTCGCGCCACTGGAATCAATATCTTTCAGTGCGATCGTCGCAGCGTATGCGCCGACGATCGTATTCCCATCGGCGTCGAGCGCCGAAACGATAACGGAACTCGTCGAGGGTTTGCCCGCGAGCGGATACGCCGGCGACAGCGAAAGTGCGATACTTGCAGGTTTGCCGGTTAAGGAAACGTGCACGCGCTGCGCGCTGCCGGGCTGCAGCGTAGCCGGCACGTCCCCGGTGGCCAACACGTTGCCGGTACCAGCGGCACCATCGTACGCGGTGACCACGAACGTCTGGCTTCCGGTCGGGGCCGTCGTGCGCGCCAGGCACGTGCGCGATTTGCCGTCGGCCGCCTTACACGCTTTCGAACCGGCAGCCACATTCGCAGTCAACAGCTTCGTTCCGCCGAGCGTGATCTGGATCGACTGCGTGCTCGGCGAAATATATCGCGGCCCGCGCGCGTGAGAGAAGCGTGCGTTCGCGGCCGTTCCCGCGGGGATGGACACGACGAACGTTACGGGCGTGCTCCCCGAGGAAGGTGAGGAGCCCGTCGTTCCCGGCACCGTCGCGGGCAGCGAACTCGAACACCCGTACAGCAGCGCTGCGGTCGTTAAACCCGTCCACGTCGCGCGGTTCATTTGATGCTCCTTGCGTGGGTAAGTGCGTGGTAGATGGCGCGTTCGGCCGCCAGGTGCGCTGCAGCCGTCGAAATACGGATGCGAACGTCCAGCGGCACCGCCGGGCTCGTCGCCGCCGGCGCGGCTTGCTTCGGAACCTTAGCCTGTTGCAGGCCGAGCGTCTCGTTCACCATCGTCTCGGTCAGCGGCTTGCTTTCGAGCGCAAACGCGTTGTAGTCGTAATAGGTCTTGAGGTCGTCGCTGACGACCGTGCAGACCATTCCGTACGGCGATGCGACGTAGACGGTGCGTTGCATTGTTTCATATTGGCCGAAGACGATGTCGAGCCGCGTCGATTGCTCGACGATTTCCGACGCGCTGCGTCCGTATTTTGCCGGAACGCCGCACGCCTTCGGAACGGCAACGCTTCCCGCATCGAGGAACGAATCGGCGGCAAGCGGCGGCGGCACCGAGGGGTACCACACGCCGATCTTTCCGTACCCGGTGACGTGCTGGGTCGCATTAACGAACAGCAGGTCGATTTTTCCGTGGTTCGGCGGGGCGAGGTTGATGCTCGAGTTGGTCGATCCGCCCTGGAACGGGAACTGATAGGCGCCGTTGCCGTCGGGATAGCTTTGCATCGTCGCATGCAGCCCTTCGACCGGCACGGCGTCTTCGTCGTAGGAGCCGTCGGCGCGATACGAATCGCGAGCCGACGATCCTTGCACCGAGTTTGCCACGGACTGCGTGCGCGTCGCAGTATTCGTCCATCGCGCTTGCGGTACTTCGGGGATTTGATCGACGACGCCGTTGCCTGGCCCGTACGCGGTGGTTTCGCTGATACCGGAGCCGCTGGAAGATTCCTTGACGAGCTCGACGTTCGAGCCGGAACGCGTCGAACTCGGTACTTGGGCGACGTACGCGTCGTATGTCGTCGTAGTGGCGCCGGTTCCGCTCTCGGTTTGAACGCCGTGATAGTCGACGACCGCGCGGCCGCCGATCGTTGCGTCGCTCGTCGTCACGTGCTGCGTCACGCGGAGCGTGGTCGTCCCGCCATGGCTCTGCGTTTGCGTGAACGTTCCGGTGTAGGTCAGCGATGCGCCGGCCGGCGGAAGTGAGTCCCGCGCCGCCGCGGACCTCGTGACATCGTTCGCCGGAAGGGGCGCGACTGCCGGCGCACCGGTCGAACAGCCGGCCGCGACGATGAAGCCGAGCGATAGAAGAGAACGGTGAAAACGAGGGCGGCGGTTCGCGGCTAACACGGCTGCGCCGCTCGCGCTCCGGTGTAGATTTCGTAGATGATCGACGAAGGACCGTTGGTAAGTTTTTGGCCCTTCAGCAGCTTGCCGATCCCCGGGATCGTGCCGCCGTCTTTTCCGGAAGCGGCCGTCGTCGAGCACGGTCCGAGGTTGATGATCAAATGCAGAACGCCGCCGCTGCCCGTGGTGGCTTGGCCGTAGATCGTATACTTATGACCGGCGATCAGCTTTTTCCCGACAAGACCGTCTCCGCCGCGGACCGATTTTCCGAACGTATTGCCGGCCGAGGTCTGGAACTGCAGGTAGAAGAGCGGCTTGCCGTTTTTCGCGAGCGCGGGCAGTTGCTGGTTGTAGTTCGTCGTGCTGCTTATGAACGTGGCGGTTACCGTCGGCCTGGACGGTGGAAGTGCGATCGTGCCGCCAAAGTCGTCGAACGCCGGAATGCACTGCAGCTTCGATTTCGATTCGAGCGTCGTCGAGGCGGACGTCGCGAACAACGACGTCGTGCTCTGGCCGGTGCACGGCGCCGGGCCGCTGGACTTCGCCATCGGCGCAAACGGCGTTGCTGCCGACGGAAGCGTTGCGGTCGAGCCGCCGCCGCACGCGCTAAATGCGAGCGCTGCCGCGAGCAGCGCGATGGGCGTCTTTATAAAAACGGAATAATTCATGGTAATACCTCCGCGATGTTCCAAGCGTCGATGGATCCGATACCGGTTACGAGATCGTAGCCGGAGCCGGCATAAAAGACACCGTTACTGCCCTGCACGATGTCGTGAAAGTAGGCGCTCGCGCCGGAACCGTACCCGTGTGCGGCGAGCGTGGCGTAGAGCGTACCTGCGGTTAAACCGGTGCGCCCATTTTTAACTTGATCGATCTCAGTGACCGCCGCGCCGAAAAGCGGCGACGACAGCGAGGTGCCGCCGATGGGGTTGTATTGCGTGTTCCACGAGGCGGTGAAATAGAACGCGATGCCGCTGTACGGATCGGCGTCCATCGCGACGTCGGGGAGGTTGCGCCCGCGATTGACCGCGCCGGCAACGCCCGTCTGCCACGAAGGCTGGGCGAATAGCGTCGAGATTCCGCCTCCGCTGCCGGTCCACGCGACTTCTTGCGCCCATGCTCCAGCAGTCCCGACGGTCAATGCGGTACCGCCGACGGCAACCATGTACGGTGAAGATGCGGGAGCGCTCGCGCACAGGCTCGCGCCCGAATCGCCGGTGGCCGCGTGAAACGTGATGCCTTTCGCCGCGCCCTGCTCGGCGATCGCGCTCCACGCCTTGACCGTTTTGCCGTCGAGGGCTTCGCAGCCGCCAAAACTCGAGTTCGCGGTATCGACCTTATTGTCCGAAACGATCGCGTTGTACGCGTCGGTAATATTCTTTCCGGAGAGCGTCGGAATTTCGTACATCCACAGCGCAGTGCCCGGTGCGTTTCCGACGATCGCCTCGGCATCCAGCGCAGCTTCGACGGAATCCCCTGCGGCGTCGCCTTTGGGGGGGCCGCCATTGATCAGGTTGCGTTTCGTCTTCGGTCCGGTGCGATTGATCTTGAAGTACGAAAGATACGTGGTGAGGTCGCTTTCGGCAAAGTCGGCATCGATCACAATGCCGGACGTGCGTCCCGACCCGTTGTAGTGCGTCGTGCCGTTGGCGTGCATTACCGGCAAGTCGTAACCGGCCGAAAACGCGAGCGGCGCGTAACCCCGCGCGTTGGTCGCGGAACTGATCGGGCCAAAGAGCGACGCGTTCGCAGCCTTTGGCGCGTGCGATGCATCACCGCGCTTCACGGTGTCGTGATACGGCGTTGCGATCGCGACGGTGGTAAGTCCGTCGACGGCAAGCAGCAGTCCGTTCAACTCGCGCGGCGCAAAGGCCGGGCGGACGTTTGCGTACGCGTCGCCGCCGCCCGACGGCCGCACGCGATGAATCGACGTTTGAAAGTAGCGCTCGATCGTTTGCACGGGCGCCGATGCATCGACGATCGTCCGGTTGGCGTACGTCGAGTCGATATGGAACCCGGCGGCCTGAAGGGACGCGGCAACTTTGCGATAGTCCGCGGCAGAGGGCGCGTAGGTCGCAGCAAACTGCTCGTCGCTGAGCCAGTGACGATATTCTGCAGAACGGGGGTTGCTTTGCTCGGCGACCAGGCGGTCGAGCCGGTCCGCATTGCGATAACGCAATGTCAGCGCGAGCGCCAGCGTCGTTCGGGCGTCCGCTTGGCCGGCATCCCGCAGGTGAAGGCCCGCCAGCGGCGCGGCGCTCGCGACGGTAGCATCGGCAACGGCCGCAGCGGCGGCCGGCCCGGAAGCCGGAAGTTGTCCTTGAGCGGCCGGAATCGCACCTTGGCCCGAACAGCCGGCCTGAAGTAGAGCGCAGAGCGCCAGCATTGAGAGATTACGTTTTTGCGTGCTATCCATTGCCGGGTTAATACGACGTTAACGGCTCTCCCCCAGGCGCCCGAAGGTGCCAAAAGGGTGCCAAATCCGGCGCCGGGCCGCGCGGTTACTTCACCGACGACGGCGTTGAGTACATCGCCTTCGAGTTATCGAAGTGGTAGGAGTCGATCAAAGAACTCCACGCCTCGGGCGAAACGCGAATTGCGCCCTGGAACGGAGAGTTGAACTCGACGATCACGCCGAGCAGCAAGCCGATGCACCCCGCGACGATCGCGGTCATCGTAATCTGCAGTGCCTGATTCTCGACGCCGAACAAAAAGACGAACGCCAGTACCATGACCGCGCCGATGATCAGCGCGAGATACAGCGGCGTCGGCAGTTTGTTCTTGGCCTGGATCAGCCGCAGGCGCCGGTTGTCCGCGACGTCGCGCATATTGGAGATCACCGCTTGGCGGATTGACTCGTTGCGCAACGCTTCGCTCAAATCTTTGGTAGGCTTCTCCGGCGTGGCGGCGATGGCTTGAAGCGCTCCGATCAGATAGAGGCGCGCAGCCGGATCCGGATGCCCGTTCGCCAGCGACGCCCATTCGTGATCCCGCACTTCCAGCGCGTAGCTCGCGAGCATTGCTTGTACGCGCGCGCGCGGCGGATCGGGCAGCAGCGTCGCGAACGCGTAGGTGTCGGCGACCGCCCCCGCTTCTACATCGGCGGTGCGCTGCACTTCGTCGAAACTCGACCACACGGTGACGACGACGAAACCGAGCACGACGGCATAGAGCACACCGACGATGGCGACGAGAAAGCCGGCGACCTCGTGGTGCGGCGCCAAATGTTCCGGTTTTACGAACCGGCGCAAGAAGACGTGGAACAGCGCGACCGCCGCCGCCGGAACGGCGATGAAGAGCAGCAGGGTGAACCAGTCGGGAAAGACCGCGAGCCAGTTCATGCCGGCCGCTACAGCAAAAAGAACAGGCTGGTGCCGACCACGGCGCCCAGGCCGCTGATCACTTCCGGCGCGGTGCGGCGGCCGTACGAGGCCGCGACCAGAAGGCCGAGTCCGAGCGCGACGACCGCGCTTCCGGGGTAGATTCCGTAATAGACTTGACCGCTGTAGTCGACGGGCGCCGTGAGCGGGTTGACGTTGGCGTGCTGCAGCGCCGTGGTGATCATCGTGCCGAAGAAGGCGACGATGAAGCCGCGCAGCGGCGTTCCGTTGCGCTCCAGAGCGAGACACAGAATGGCGACGATCAACGCCGCGACGAGCGCGTGAATCGGTTGCAGCGGTTCGCCCGCCAGACCGATTCCGAGAAAGAATGCCGCGATTGCGGCCGCTCGCATCTGCGTCATCGAGTAGTGCTCACAGCTCCTTGCGCATGTGGATCGTATCCCACACTTCGCCGTTCTGCCGCGGGACATCCCGTTCGCGCCGTTCGAATTCCACGAAACCGGCGGATCGATAGAGCGCGATGGCGGCTTCGTTGTGCGTAAAGACTGCGAGAGTGAGCGCGGGGGCGCCGATCCTACGTCCCCAGGCGGTCGCCGCTTCGAGCAGCGCCCGGCCCGCGCCGCGCCGGCGATTCGCGGCCGAAACGAGCATTCCGAAGCTTATGCCGTGGCCCGACGGACCCCACGTGCCGAGCATGCCCGTGATCCGATCGCCTTCGACGGCAACCAGCAGCAGACGGTTCGGATCGCCGAGCATCTCCGTCCAGCCGCGCCGGTATTGTTCGTGGTCGAATCCGGGTTCGGTGCCGATATAGACGCGTTCGGCCGCGACCTCATCGAACAGCGCCAGCAGTGCGTCGAAGTCGCCGGCAGTCGCGGTTCGGACCGTGATCAGACGACTGCTGCCGTGGTTCCCAAGCCGAAGCGCTTGTCGACTTCATCCGAAACGTAACGTCCGATCGCCAGCGACGACGTCGCCGCGGGCGACGGCGCGTTGCGCACGTTGACGACGCCGTTGTCGCCGTCGAAAACGAAATCGTCGACCATGGATCCGTCGGACATCATCGCTTGCGCGCGAACGCCGGAGGGGCCGGTAAGCGTGTCTTCGACTTGCAGTTCCGGAATGTAGCGCTGGAGCGCTTTTACGTATGCCGAGCGCAGCACGTCGCGATACATCTCACCCATGCCGGTCGAAAAATACTTGCCGGCCATTTTGATAAAGCCCGAATACGTCAGCGTTTCGAAGAGATCGCCGAAGTTGATGGTCGTGAAGTTGTAGCCTTCACGCGCGAAGGCGAGCACGGCATTCGGACCGAGCCAAATGTCGCCGTTCATGCGCGGCGTGAAATGGACGCCGAGGAACGGGAAGCTCGGATCCGGCACCGGATAGATGTTGCCCTTGACCAGATAACGCTTTTCCGGTTTGAGAATCAGGTAGTCGCCGCGGAACGGCACGATCTTTGGGTCGGGCGACGCGCCGCTCATCTTCGCGAGGCGATCGGCCATCAAGCCGCCGCACGCGATGACGTACTTGGCTTCGACGTCGCCCTTCTTGGTGTGGAGAATCGAGACGCCGCCCTTGCGATCCATCCCGGTAACCTCGCGGCCGGTCTCGACGTCGCCGCCGGCAGCCTTGATGTCCTCACCGTAACTGCGCGCCACGATGCCGTAATCGACGATGCCGGTCACCGGCGAGAAGATCGCCTTGATGCCGCGGCAGTACGGTTCGCGTTCGCGGATCCCGGCTTCATCGACGATTTCAAGGCCTTGGATGCCGTTCGCGATGCCGCGCTGATGCAGCTCGTCGAGGTTTTTCAGCTCGCTCTCTTCGGTAGCGACGATGAGCTTGCCGACGTTCTTGTACGGAATCTGCTTCGCGTCGCAGTATTCCCAGAGCGATTTCCGGCCTTCGGTGCAGAGCTGAGCTTTGAGCGACCCCGGCTTATAGTAGATTCCCGAGTGGATCACGCCGGAGTTGTGGCCGGTCTGGTGCGAGGCCAGGATGTCCTCTTTCTCGAGGACGATCAGCTTGAGGTGGGGGTGCCGGGCGAGGAGCTCGCGCCCGGTCGCCAGGCCGACGATGCCGCCCCCGACGATCGCGATGTCGTACGTCATATGCGCGGTAATTCTCGCATGGGCGGCGGGGGCCCGCTAGCGGAATAGTGGCAGGGACTCAGACGCTCGAACCTGGTACTATGGAACCCAACCCCCGCCGCTGAGGTTTTGAAGCACGTGACGACGACGCTCGAACGCATCGCCCCGTTTAAGAACGAGGCCATCAAGAACTTCACCGATCCGGCCGACGCCGCAGCCATGCAGGCCGCGCTCAAACGAGTGAAAGCTCGGTTCGGCGAGAGCTACCCGCTGGTCATCGGTGGAAAGAAAATCGAAACCGAGAAGAAGATCCGCTCGATCAATCCGGCCAATCCGGATGAGGTCGTCGGCATGATCTCCTCGGCGTCGAAGGCGCAGGCGCTGGAGGCCATCGAGGCCGCGACCACCGCGTTCGAAAGCTGGAAGCGCGTTCCAATGACGGAGCGAGCCCAATACCTCTTCAAGGCCGCCGAACTGCTGCGTCAGCGCCGTTTTGACTACGACGCGCTGCTCACGCTCGAAGTCGGCAAGTCGTGGCCCGAAGCCGACGGCGACACCGCCGAGGCGATCGATTTCCTAGAGTTTTACGCGCGCGAGGCGGTGCGCTACGCGGAGCCGCACCCCATCGTTCCGATGGAAGGCGAGCGCAACGAGATGGTCTACATTCCGCTCGGCGTCGGCGCCGTGATTCCGCCGTGGAACTTTGCAGGCGCGATCATGATCGGTATGACCGCTGCCTCGATCGTCACCGGCAATACCGTCCTGCTCAAGCCGTCGAGCGACTCGGCCGTGATCGCCGCCTGGTTCGTCGATCTGCTTACGGAAGCCGGATTGCCGCCGGGCGTGGTCAATTTCGTTCCGGGCTCCGGCAGTGAAATCGGCGACCTGATCGTCGGGCATCCGAAGATTCGCTACATCTCGTTCACCGGCTCAAAAGAAGTCGGCTTGCATATCAACGAGCTCGCGGCGAAGACGGCGCCCGGCCAGAAGTGGATCAAACGCGTCGTCGCCGAGATGGGCGGTAAGGATTCGATCGTCGTCGCCGCCGATGCTGACGTCGACGCTGCGGTGGAAGGCGTTACCGTGTCCGCGTTCGGCTTCCAAGGCCAGAAGTGTTCGGCGTGTTCGCGCGCGATCGTCGACGAAAAGATCTACGACGAGTTCGTCGACAAACTGCAGAAGCGCGTTGCGAAGATCAAGGTCGGTGATCCCACCGATCCGACGAACTACATGGGCCCGGTCGTCAACGAAGCCGCACTGAAGTCGATTTCGAAGTATATCGAGACCGGCAAGAAAGAAGGCCGCGTGCTCAACGGCGGCAATCGCGTCGGGGACAAAGGCTACTTCCTCGAGCCGACCGTGATTGCGGACGTCGCTCCCGACGCAACGATCTCGCAAGAAGAGATCTTCGGCCCGGTGCTCGCCGTGATCAAAGCCAAGAACTTCGACGACGCGATGGAGATCGCGAACAATACCGAGTTCGGCCTCACCGGGTCGCTGTACACGTCGGACGAGAAGAAGATCGAGCGCGCGCGCGATGAGTTCTTCGTCGGTAACCTCTACTTCAACCGCAAGAGCACCGGCGCGTACGTCGGCGCGCATCCCTTCGGCGGCTTCAATATGTCGGGCACCGACAGCAAAGCCGGCGGCCGCGATTACTTATTGCTTTTCATGCAGGCAAAGACCATCTCGCGCAAAGTCTAAGGGGGAGTCTCATGAAGCATCCTTCGTTCGCCGTCGCGGTCCGCATCGCGGGCGCGTGCGCGGCGCTCGCCTTTACCCTAACTGCTTGCGGTCATAAAGCCGTAACGACGCAAAGCTCCGGCGCGACGCAGTCGACCAATGCCGGCGGCGCCGTCATCGCGCCCTCGAACTCGGAGTTCTACGGGAAACTCAACGTGCCGATCGGCACGAAGACCTCGCACAATGGCGATGCGTTCACGCTAACGCAAACGGATACGATGTTTCACAAGTCGCCGGCGCTGCACGGCGCCGTTATCGACGGACACGTCGACGGCGTGGTCGCCGCCGGACCGATGAAGAATCCCGCGATGACCATCGTCTTTGACGACATACGCTTAGCCGACGGAACGAAAGAGCCGGTTAACGTCGTGCTCCTTTCGACGAAGCAGTTCGATCCGAAGTCGCACAAACTTCGCACGATCGGTCTGATGATCGGCGGCGCCGTGGCGGGGCACGCGATCGCCGCCGGCACCGGAAAGAGACACGGCGCGCTCACCGGAGCGGTCGGCGGCTACGCACTTTCGCAGACGTTAAAAACGGACGTCGCGGTGCCGGCCGGTTCGCTCGTCGTCCTGCGCTTCAAATCGCCGGTAACCGCCGGCGCGAGCGCGGCGCCGGGCACGTAGCGTGTCGGGACACGCCGCGTTCGCGGCAGCTTTTGTCATGTCGCTTTCGGCTGCACCCGCGCTCGCCGCGGATTCGGGCTCGCCCGCCGACGTGTCCGCCGTTCGCACGGCCGAGCTTGGCGCTAAAAATCAGCAACGTACGCGTCGTCGGCGACTATGCGGTTCTCGAATGGGATAACGGCGAGAGCGGGGGAATGGCGGCCTATCATCGCGACGCGAGCGGAACCTGGAAACGTTTCATGCACGGCGGCGGCGCATTCGCGGCTAAAGATCTTGAAGCCAACGGCGTCCCCGCATCGATCGCCAAGCAATTGATGCCCGGCTCTCCGAGCTAAACGCTTACCCGAGTGCTGCAGCCGATCGAGCAGCTTCGGGTTCTGCCGCGATTTCGTAAAGATTACCGTCGGCATCTTCGAAAAACGCGGCGTAGTAGTCGTCGCCGTATTCCGGATGGAGCGACGGGCCGTCCACCTTTTTCGCGCCGCTCTCGCGCGCGATGTTGGCGGCGGCATCGACGGCTTCGCGCGATTCCACGCCGAACGCTAAGCGCATCAATCCCGAACCGTGTTGCGTATCGAGAATGAAACCGATGCGCGGGCATCCGCCCCGTTCCGGTTCGTATCCGACGAACTCGTCGTAGTCGGCGCGGATGCGGTAGCCGACGGCCGGCGCGAGCGCGTCGAAGAAGCGCTTCGTGGCTTGGATATTACGAACGTGGACGTCGATGTGATGCAGCATAGGGCGCTATTGTATCGCAACGCCGGAGGGCACCGCCAGGCCGTCACCGCGCAGCTTGATCGCGGCGCGCGGCGCCGCGTCGCCGCTGGCGTTCGGTGCGAAAACCAGCACGGGAATGTGCGTTCCCGGATCTTCGTCGCTGTCGCCGGTTCCGACGTACAGATACCCCGCGCCGTCGACGGCGAGACCCATCGGATAGTCTAGCAGCGTGTTCGCCCCACGAATCGTACGAATGGGTGCAGCGTTTCCCGATGCGCCGGCGGCATAGACGGTGATCGCGTTCGTGCTGACGTTCGCGACGTAAAGATTTCCGGCCGCGTCGAGCGCGACGCCTTCCGGCGCCGCGAGACCGGTTGAGGTCCCCGCGATTCTTCGAATTGAGGCCACGTTGCCGTTCGAACCGGCTGCGAAGACTTGCACGTCGCCGGCACACGGATAGCCCCGGCACGAATCGGCGACGTAGAGATTCCCGCTCGAGTCGACCGCGATGCCGGTGGGCGAGTGGAAGTTCGCGGCTGCGCCGCCGATCCGGCGCTCCGGCGCGACGTTGCCGTCGCGGCCGGGTTTGAATACTGCAAGGTGGCCGCCGGGTTCGCGGTTCGTGTTCGTCGCGTCGGCGATGAGGATGTTGCCCTGCTCGTCGACGGTCACGCCGGTCTGGCATCCGCTAAGACCGGTCGCGGCACCGCCGATCGAAACCGCCGGCGCGGGGTCGCCGTCGGCACCCAGCCGGAAGGCGACCACCGGGCCATGCGCTCCCTCGAGGCCGAGGCAGTTCGTGCTCCACAGAAGGCCGGCCGCGCGGTCGGCCCAAGCGAAGTAGTTGTAGGCGAGCTGGGTTCGAGGACCCAAGATCTGGGTCCGCGGCTTTACCGGGCCGGAAGCTCTTGCCGGCAGCCCGGCCAGGCTTCCGGGCACCTGGGCCGCTGCCACATAGAGCGTCACCGCCCGGCTCCCCGGAGGGGGCGTAGGGGCCGGCGACGGCGCAGCCGGGCCACCGATCGAGGCGCTCGAACAAGAAAGCAGTCCAAAGATCAGGCCGAGTGCAACCATTTGCCGGCCGGAAGCGTTCATAATATCAAACCGGCCTTCCATCTCAGAAATTAGCGAAAAAGCGCGCCCGCCAAGGGTTTCAGCGCTCGTCGCAGGGAGGCCCGGCGACCTCTGTCTTAGCACCGAAAATAAGTTCGATGCGTCCTTGACAGACCTAGTCCACGGCGATACTATAGCCGTTGTGACTCCAGGGGCCGGTCACCGTAGCGCGGTCAAATGATCCGCGCTCGGATGTCCTTGTCTCCGGGGGTTCGCTCCTTGAAAACTGAACAGTGCAGCAGCGCATAAGTCTGTGGGTCTCCGACCTCTAAGACAAGGTCATAATCGGCAATGTCTTTTGAGAATCGCGAGAACGTACAATTCTGCTAACACGTCGTCGCAAGACGATTGTGGATCGGCTCACGCCCGATCCTGAAATAGCGAATGTGATTTTGAGAGCCACTTTCAAGGCTCCATAAAAATTATTATGGAGAGTTTGATCCTGGCTCAGGACTAACGCTGGCGGCGTGCCTAACACATGCAAGTCGAACGAGTGCAGCAATGCATTAGTGGCAGACGGGTGAGTAACACGTAGTCAACCTACCTCTAAGTGGGGGATAACTAGCCGAAAGGTTAGCTAATACCGCATACGATCGTCGAGTGGCATCACTTGACGATGAAAGGAGCAATCCGCTGAGAGACGGGACTGCGTCCCATTAGTTAGTTGGTGGGGTAATGGCCTACCAAGACTTCGATGGGTAGCTGGCTTGAGAGAGCGACCAGCCACACTGGAACTGAGACACGGTCCAGACTCCTACGGGAGGCAGCAGTGAGGAATTTTCCGCAATGGGGGAAACCCTGACGGAGCGACGCCGCGTGTGGGAAGAAGGCCTTCGGGTCGTAAACCACTGTCGAAGGGGACGATATTGACGGTACCCTTGGAGGAAGCCCCGGCTAACTACGTGCCAGCAGCCGCGGTAAGACGTAGGGGGCAAGCGTTGTCCGGAATTATTGGGCGTAAAGCGCTCGTAGGTGGATTAGTAAGTCTGCAAAGAAATACCCGGGCTCAACTCGGGGAACGGTGTGGATACTACTAATCTTGAGGCAATCAGAGGATGATGGAATTCCCGGTGTAGCGGTGAAATGCGTAGATATCGGGAGGAACACCAGTGGCGAAGGCGATCATCTGGGGTTGTTCTGACACTGAGGAGCGAAAGCTAGGGGAGCAAACGGGATTAGATACCCCGGTAGTCCTAGCCGTAAACGATGGATACTAGGTGTAGGTGGTATCGACTCCATCTGTGCCGCAGTTAACACAATAAGTATCCCGCCTGGGGAGTACGGCCGCAAGGTTAAAACTCAAAGGAATTGACGGGGGCCCGCACAAGCGGTGGAGCATGTGGTTTAATTCGACGCAACGCGAAGAACCTTACCAGGGCTTGACATCCTGTGACATCCTAGGAGACTAGGTTTTCTAGCAATAGAACGCAGAGACAGGTGCTGCATGGCTGTCGTCAGCTCGTGCCGTGAGGTGTTGGGTTAAGTCCCGCAACGAGCGCAACCCTTGCCGTGTGTTGGTCGCAAGATCTCTCACGCGGGACCGCCGGTGACAAGCCGGAGGAAGGTGGGGATGACGTCAAGTCAGCATGGCCCTTACGTCCTGGGCTACACACGTGCTACAATGGAACGGACAACGAGTCGCTAACCCGCGAGGGCATGCTAATCTCATAAACCGTTTCTCAGTTCGGATTGGAGGCTGCAACTCGCCTCCATGAAGTCGGAATCGCTAGTAACCGCAGATCAGCTACGCTGCGGTGAATACGTTCCCGGGCCTTGTACACACCGCCCGTCACGTCACCTGAGTTTAGTGTACCCGAAGCCGCCCGTGCAACCGCAAGGAGCAAGGCGTCTAAGGTATGCTAGGTAAGGGGGACGAAGTCGTAACAAGGTAGCCGTATCGGAAGGTGCGGCTGGATCACCTCCTTTCTAAGGAGTACATGCAGTTGGTTTCGTGGTCTCCACGGACGCAACTGCGTATACAACTAAGTCGACCACAGACGAAGCTATCGAAAACCCTCCTTCGACAAGCTCAGGATGACAAATCCTGAACTATGCGATGGCGGGGCCAAGGGGTCTTCTACATTCATCTCGAGTGTAGGGCCGGAGGTCATAGCGAGAATGGTTATCGACACCATTCGTTTAGCGCGGCTCCCGCAATGGGGGTCTACCAACGGGTCCGGTAAGCCGGACGCCAGGTACTGCACTGTTCAGCTTTGAGGGAATGAACCTCATCCCGAGTTCGACGCTCTGCGTTCGACTCGATCGATGAAGTCCGATTCCTCTGGCGCATTTCGCTCGTACTCCGTTAAGTCGGGTGCCGGCGCGATGCGCGATCTTTGAAAACTGTATAGAGAAGAACTTTCATGTGTCACAAACATATGAGAGCGGCCATTTGATTTGTAAACTGGATCAGATGGTGCAATTTTCGCGTTAGTCGAAATTAATTAGGGCATACAGGTGGATACCTTGGTTCCACAGGCGATGAAGGACGTGCCAAGCTGCGAAAAGCTTCGGGGAGCTGCTAAGAAGCGATGATCCGGAGATATCCGAATGGGGCAACCCTAGTGCCGTCATGGGCACTAACGTCACGATGAATTCAATAGTCGTGATCGAGCATACCCGGTGAACTGAAACATCTAAGTAGCCGGAGGAATAGACATCAACCGAGATTCCCGTAGTAGTGGCGAGCGAACTGGGAACAGCCTAAACCGTTCATGTGCAAGCATTCAGGCGTTGCATGAGCGGGGTTGTACGACAGCCATCTCAGAGCTGAATCTCTGAGCGCGAGTTACAAAATCGATCGCTAGTAGAAGCCGGCTGGAAAGCCGCACCATAGAGGGTGATAGTCCTGTAGACAAAAGCAATCGATCTTGCGGAGCTGTTCGTGAGTAGGGCGGGGCACGAGAAACCCTGTTTGAAACTGGGAGGACCATCTTCCAAGGCTAAATATTCTGTGGAAACCGATAGCGCACTAGTACCGTGAGGGAAAGGTGAAAAGAACCCCTGAAGGGGAGTGAAATAGAACATGAAACCGTATGCCTACAAACCGTGAAAGGCCAATGCGCAAGCAAGGCTAATCGCGTGCCTATTGAAGAATGAACCTGCGAGTTACTTGTAACGGGCTTGGTTAAGGTGTTGAGCCGGAGCCGTAGCGAAAGCGAGTCTGAATAGGGCGTTTTGTCCGTTGCAGTAGACCCGAAACCGAGCGATCTATCCATGAGCAGGGTGAAGCGTGATTAACCTCACGTGGAGGCCCGAACCTGTTGTTGTTGAAAAAACATTGGATGACTTGTGGATAGGGGTGAAAAGCCAATCGAGCTCGGAGATAGCTGGTTCTCCCCGAAATAGATTGAGGTCTAGCGTTACGTGTTAACCCGCGGGGGTAGAGCACTGACAGGGCTAGGGGTCTTACCAGACTACCGAACCCCATCAAACTCCGAATACCGCGGCGTACTGCGTAGCAGTCAGACTGTGGGGGATAAGCTCCATGGTCAAAAGGGAAACAGCCCAGATCAACAGCTAAGGTCCCTAATCGATGCTCAGTGGGAAAGGAAGTCTCGTCGCATAGACAACTAGGAGGTTGGCTTAGAAGCAGCCACCCTTGAAAGAGTGCGTAATAGCTCACTAGTCGAGTGATGGGGCGCCGAAAATGTAACGGGGCTCAAGCATCGAACCGAAGCTTTGGGATTAATCTAATTAATCGGTAGGGGAGCGTTGTAGCGTAGGCTGAAGTGCGACCGTGAGGACGCATGGACGAACTACAAGTGCGAATGCAGGTATAAGTAGCGATAAATGCGGGTGAGAACCCCGCACGCCGGAAGTCTAAGGTTTCCTGAGCAACGTCAATCGTCTCAGGGTGAGTCGGGAGCTAAGTCGAGGCTGAGAAGCGTAGACGATGCACAAGCAGTTCATATTCTGCTACCACCGACGACCGTTTAGTCTTTCGAAGACAGTGTTAAACATCAACAGATCGTCTCGGAGTCGCCGGCGTTATGCCAGCGTCTCGCGAGAGATTTTGTTCGAGCGTGAGGAACGACGAAGGAGCGGTCTAACTGACCGTGACTGAGGAGTGACGAAGCGATCGGACAAAAGATCCGCGACGTCTAATACCGCCTCCGAAAGACTATGAATTTGAGGGGGTCACGCAGGAGGATAAGTCAGCGCACCGATGGATGCGTGCGTTTAAGCAGGTAGGGGGTGTCGTAGGTAAATCCGCGACATATCAACTCCGAGAAGCGAATACGAGGTACTTCGGTACCGAAGTGACTGACTCCACGCTGCCAAGAAAAGCCCCTAAATAGGATCGTAGGTGCCCGTACCGTACACCGACACAGGTAGACTGGCAGAGCATGCTAAGGCGACGAGAGAATCCCTGTTAAGGAACTCGGCAAATTGACCCCGTAACTTAGGGAGAAGGGGTGCCTTCTTTGGTCTAGATTTTACATCGAAAGCTGAGGAAGGCGGCACAGAATAGGTCCAAGCGACTGTTTAACAAAAACACAGGTCTCTGCGAACGCGAAAGCGGACGTATAGGGGCTGACTCCTGCCCGGTGCTGGAAGGTTAAAAGGAGTGGTTAGCGCAAGCGAAGCTGCGAATTGAAGCCCCAGTAAACGGCGGCGGTAACTATAACCGTCCTAAGGTAGCGAAATTCCTTGTCGGGTAAGTTCCGACCTGCACGAATGGAGTAACGACTTGGACACTGTCTCAATGGGGAACTCGGCGAAATTGCAGTACCAGTGAAGATGCTGGTTACCCGCAGCAGGACGGAAAGACCCCGTGAAGCTTTACTGTATCCTGATCTTGGGTTCTGAGACTGTTCGTACAGGATAGGTGGGAGTCGATGATCCAGCGGCGCTAGTCGTTGGGGAGACAACGTTGGGATACCACCCTAATAGTCTTGGAATTCTAACTAGCCGCCGTAATCCGGTGGTAGGACATGGTCAGGTGGGCAGTTTGACTGGGGCGGTCGCCTCCTAAAGAGTAACGGAGGCGCCCAAAGGTTCCCTCAGAACGGTCAGAAACCGTTCGTACAGAGTGC